>NC_022663.1:0-4800000 GCF_000157895.3 Mycobacterium kansasii ATCC 12478
CGCTATCGCGCCGGTCTTCTCGTAGATGATGCGTTCGCGAGTTTCCTTGAGGTCCATGCCTTCTCCTGAGTTATGAGGTGATGACGCCGATCTGAACGCCGATGTCGTAGATGCCACCGGCGGCCGCGGTCCACTGCACGGTGCCGGACGCACCGGCCTCGATTTCCTGTTCGGCCTTTTCGGTTGCGATGACGTAGATCGGGGTGCCCTCCTGGACATGCTGGCCGTTTTCGACGAGCAGTTCCACGAGTTCGGCCTCCGACACCGCGACCGACACACGCGGGATGCGAATGACGAAGTCAGCCATGAGATTCGGTCCTCGTCAAAGTCCGCTGTACCGCCGCGACGATCCGTGCCGGCGACGGATACACCTGCGCCTCCAGCGCGGCGGCGGCCGGGCTCGGGACGAACCGTGCACCGACCCGCTCCACGGGCGCGACGAGTTCGCCGAACAATTCCGATTGCAGTATCGCGGCGATCTCGGCCCCGGGCCCGCCGAATTGCACGGCGTCGTGCACCACGACGGCTCTTGTTGTGCGACGGACGGATTCGACGACGGTCTCGACATCCAGCGGCACCAGGGTGCGCAGGTCGACGACCTCGGCGCTGACCCCCTGCTCCTGCAGGGTGGCCGCCGCCGCCAGCGCGTCGTGCACACTGCGCCCGTAGCTGATCAGGCTCACGTCGGTGCCGGGCCGCTTGATCTCGGCCTGCCCCAACGGGATCGAGAAACCGGGGTCGACGGGGACGGGTCCGCGTTTGCCTTGCAGCCGGATGGTTTCGACGAACAGGCACGGGTCTTCGTCGAAGATCGCGGCGGTCAGTAGGCCCTTGCCGTCGCGCGGGGTGGACGGGACGATCACCTTCATCCCGGGAATGTGCATGAACCACGCCTCCAACGTCTGCGAATGCGTGGCCCCGGTGGCCAATCCGGCGTACACCTGGGTCCGCACGGTGATCGGCGCGGTGGTGCGTCCACCCGTCATGAAGCGCAGCTTGGCGGCATGATTGATCAACTGGTCGGCGGCGATGCCGATAAAATCCATGATCATGATCTCGGCCACCGGCAGCATCCCGTCTATCGCCGCGCCGATCGCCGCACCCACGATCGCGGCCTCCGAGATCGGGGTGTCCATGACCCGGTCGTTGCCGTACTTCGTCGACAGGCCCGTGGTGGGTCCGGACGCGCCGGGATCGGCGATGTCCTCCCCGAGCAGGAACACCCGGTCATCGGCTTGTAGCGCCTGATCGAGTGCGAGGTTGAGCGCCTCGCGCATCGTCATCTCTTGTTCGGCCATCTGCCCGGCCTCACACCGGGAATCCGATCGGCGCTGCGTATACGTCACGTTCGAGTTCGTCGGCGGACGGTGAATCAGCGTTCAGCACAGCACTCAAAGCGGTTTCCACGATATGCAGCGCGTCGTCGTCGATGCGGCTGAGTTCGTCCTCGCCGCAGATTCCGGCTTCGAGGAGGTGGTTGCGGAACCGTGGCACCGGGTCGGTCGCCATCGCCGCCGCCAGTTGATCTTTTGGTATATAGGCCATCCGGTCACCGAAGTAGTGGCCACGGAAGCGAAACGTCACGCACTCGATGAACGTGGGACCGCTACCGGCGCGGGCGGCGTCCACCGCTTGGTCGAGGGCCGACACGACCGCCAGCGGGTCGTTGCCATCGACCGCGACACCGGGCATACCGTAACCGGCGGCCCGGTCCGCGACATGCTCGAGCTTCATGGTGGCGGACGTGGGCGTCATCTCCGCGTACCGGTTGTTCTGGCACACGAACACCAACGGCAGGTCCCACAGCGCGGCCATATTGGCCGCCTCATGGAAGGAGCCGGTGTTGGTGGCGCCGTCGCCGAAGCTGACCACCGTGACCCGATCCAGGCCCTTGCGCTTGCCGGCCAGTGCCAGCCCGACGGCGACCGGCGGGCCGGCGCCGACGATGCCGGTCGAAAGCATCACGCCCACCTCAGGATTGGCGATGTGCATGGTGCCGCCCTTACCTCGGCTCGCGCCGACCGTGCGTCCCATCATCTCCCCGAAGATCTCCTGCAGTCGCACCCCCTTGCCGATCAGATCGTGCAGTCCGCGGTAGGTGGTGACCAGCTGATCGTCGGTCCGCAGCACCACACCCATCGCCGCGGCGATGGCTTCCTGGCCGCGCGACGGCCAGTACACGCACATGAGCTCCCCGGTGCTGATGCCCCTGGCCAGCCGATCGTCGGCGGCTTTCATCAGCACCATCAACTCATAGAGGCGTCGGAAGTCAGGGGAACCTGTGGATCTCACCGGGTCGTCCCTCCAACCCCCATGTGCCGCAGGTGAATTGACCTCATCGCGATCACCCGCCGGACCACGGCTTGACCTTGAGGAAGCCGCCGCCGTCTACCCGCAACTGCTGACCGGTGATATAGCGGGCCGCGTCGGAGGCGAGGAACAACACGGCCTCGCTGATGTCCTCGGGTTCGACATAGGGAATCGGCATCGCTTGGACCACCGGGAAAACTACTTCCGCGTCCGCGCGCTTGGGGTTGGGCAGGTCCGGCCGGAAGGCCCGGTACATGGGTGCGCTGTGCAGCATGTCGGTGTTGACGTTGGTCGGGTGCACCGCGTTCATCCGGATGGAGAACGGGGCCAGCGCCAGGGCAAAGTCGTTAACATAATGCGCCGCAGCGATCTTGGCGAAGGCATAGCCCGCCCCGCCCGGGCCGCCGTCGATGCCGGTGGTGTTCATCGACGACATGAATGCGGCGTTGGATCCGATAACGATGATCGACGCCCCGGCCTGGAGATGTTTCAGGCTGGCGTGCACCAGGTTGAGCACCCCGACCAGGTCTACGTCCACGGCGTCGGCGAAGGCCTGCGGCGGCAGGCCGGCGGTTAGCGGGCAGATGCCGGCGTTGGCGACCACGATGTCGAGACGGCCCAACTCGGACACCGCGGTATCGATCGCTGTCGACAATGCTGCCCGGTCGCGGACGTCGGCGATCGCGGTGATGACCCGCCGGCCTTCCTTTTCCACCAGACGTGCCGTCTCGGCGAGGTCCTCCGGCCGGGCCAGCGGATACTCGTTCGTCTCGATATCGGCGCACAAGTCCACCGCGACGATGTCGGCGCCCTCTGCGGCAAGCAACCGTGCATGCGAGCGGCCCTGCCCGCGCGCAGCGCCACTGATCACCGCCACCTTGCCGGCTACCCGGCCCGCTATCCGGCTCATCGCCGCCCCTTGTCCGAGGCCCCGCACCGACGACCCGCCTTGGGAGTCAAAGCCTTTCGCCGCCCGCACGGCGCGGGGACCGGGCACGGCCGGGCCCGGGCAGCGGCCAACCGCGCCGGCGTCGAACCGTTGGTGGGCCCCATCGCATCTCTTCCGAAGAACCGCGCGTACCTGCTGCCGGGATATCGCCATCCGCTACGCTAGCTAGAATATCTAAAATAGCAAGGAATAGCTGCGTCGACCGAGGGGATTGCGATGGCAGGGGTGCTCAGCGGTGTCCGGGTGGTCGAGCTGGCGTCGTGGACCTACGTACCGTCGGCCGGTGCCGCCCTGTCGGATTGGGGCGCCGACGTGATCAAGGTGGAGGGCGTGGCTTCCGGCGATCCTGGGCGGGCGCTGGTGGTGGGCGGTTTCACCCGCGAAGCGGCCCGGGTCGACGCCGACTTCATCCTCGAGTTGGGCAACCGGGGCAAGCGCAGCATTGCGATCGACGTCAAATCCGAGACCGGGCGTGAGTTGTTCGGCCGCCTGCTGGCCAGTGCGGATGTGTTTCTGACCAATTGGCTGCCCGGCGCCCTCGAACGCGCCCGGCTGACCGTCGAGGATATCCGCGCGTTCAATCCGAAGATCATCATCGCCAGAGGAACAGGACTGGGCGTGCGCGGCCCCGATCGCGATCGCGGTGGCTTCGATGCCGCCACCTACCTGGCACGTGGCGGGGTGGCGTACACGCTCACGCCGTTCGGCAGCGAGACGCCGGCCGTGCAGGGGCCGGCGTTCGGTGACCTACAGGGCGGGGCGACACTCGCCGGTGGGGTGTGTGCCGCGTTGTTTCACCGCGAACGCACCGGAGAGCCGTGCATCGTCGACTCGTCACTGCTAGCTCAGGCGATGTGGGCCATCGCGCCGTCGATTTCGGCGGCTGACTTCTTCGATATCGACGGCATTCCGGGGGCACCTCCCGGGTTGGCCATCAATCCGCTGGTGAACCGGTACAAGACCAGGGACGGCAGGTGGATTCAGCTGGTGTTCTTACAACCCGACAAATTCTGGGCGGGTTTTTGCCGGCGCATGGGACTTGCCGAGTTGGTCGCCGACGAGCGGTTCGTGCCGTCGCGCAACCTCATTGCCAACGCGGCCGAAGCAACGCAGATCTTCGCCGCTGCCTTCGCCGGCCACGATCTCGCGCATTGGCAGAAGGTGCTCGAGGACGAACCGGGCGTGTGGGCGGCCCTGGCGACACCGCGGGAAACGCTCAACGATCCGCAGGTCGAACCCAACGGGTATGTGGTGACCAACCTCGATGACCACGGTGAGCCGTACCGGATCGTGGCCGCGCCGGTTCAGTTCAACGAAACGCCGCCTGATCCCGCGCGGGCCCCCGAGCATGGGCAGCACACCGAGGAGATTTTGCTCGAGCTCGAGGTGGGCTGGGACGACATCGCCAGGGCCAAGGATCTCAACGCGATCCTGTAAGAGCGGCCGGCTACCGGGTAGCTGCTGCCTGGCGTGCGGCGATTTTGGCGCGAACCGTATCCATGTCCAGCGATTTCATCTGGCCGATCAGGTTCTCCAGCACCGCCGGCGGCAGCGCGCCGGCCTGGCTGTAGACCAGCACCCCGTCACGAAACGCCATGATGGTCGGAATTGAGCGGATGCCCGCCGCCGCCGCCAGTTCACGCTCGGCCTGCGTGTCGACCTTGGCGTGCACGACGTCGGGATGGGTCCGCGCCGACTTCTCGTAGATCGGGGCGAAGGCCTGGCACGGGCGGCAGTACGCGGCCCAAAAGTCAACCAGCACAAGCTGATTGTCGGTAACCGTAGACTCGAACGTGTCGTGGGTTAGATTGACGGTGGCCATTGTCGGTCCTTCCATCCGGGGATACTGCTGCTAGGAACAGATACCCGCCGGGGTATATTCCAGGTGTCACCGATGGCGATTCATACCCCCCGGGGTACTATGGTGATAAGACCGATGAGACGGGAGGATTCACCATGATTGGTGATCAAGACAGCATGGCTGCGGTACTGAACCGGCTGCGGCGTGCCCAAGGGCAGCTTGCCGGCGTGATTTCGATGATCGAGCAGGGTCGCGACTGCAAAGAGGTGGTTACCCAGCTTGCCGCGGTGTCTCGGGCGCTCGACCGGGCCGGCTTCAAGATTGTTGCAACCGGACTACGGGAATGCATCACTGGAGCACAGCCGGACGGTGCTGCGCCGCTGAGTGAAGCCGAGTTGGAAAAGCTGTTCCTCGCGCTGGCCTGACAGCGCTCCGAAAAGGACAAAGGAGATATTGATGATGGATATTGCATTGTCGACCACGTTGCACACCGACTTTGACGAGGCGGTCAAGCGCACCCGCGAGGCGCTGGCGCAGCAAGGCTTTGGAGTCTTGACCGAGATCGATGTGAAGGCAACCCTGAAAGCCAAACTCGGCGAAGACATGGAGAGCTATCTGATCCTCGGCGCGTGCAATCCACCACTGGCGCACCGCGCGATCGGGGTGACCCGCCAGATCGGTACCCTGCTGCCCTGCAACGTGGTAGTGCGCTCGGACCCAGAACAGGCCGGCACCATCGTCATCGAAGCCATGAATCCGCGGCTGATGGCCGACGTTACCGCCGAACCGGAGCTTGTCCCGATCGCGGAGGAAGTTACCGGCCGTATCCAGGCCGTCATCGACGAGCTGGAACGCTCGGATGCGGCGGCCGAGCGGTCGCAGGCCTAATCGGTACCCTTGCGACTCTGAGGTTCCCACTACCACCCGGAGGGGTAACGACGCTGATGTCAGAACACCATCACGAGATCCTCGAGGATCTGCGGCCGCAACACCGGGCGCTTCGCAGCCAGATTCCCGACGTCTACAAGGGATTTGCGGCCCTGAGCGGCGCCGCGCTCACCGACGGTGCCCTCAGCCGTAAGGTCAAGGAACTCATGGCGATGGCGATCGGGGTGGTGCAGGGGTGCGATGGCTGCATCGCGTCACACGCCCAGGCCGCCGCCCGCGCCGGTGCCACCGCCGAGGAAGCCGCCGAGGCGATCGGTGTCACCATCCTCATGCATGGGGGACCGGCCACCATCTACGGCGCGCGGGCCTACACCGCATTCTGCGAATTCGCCGAGACGAAACCTTCTTAGGGCCCTCCAAATCCCGTCCTAGCGCCGCCGAGCTGTCCCAGCAGCCGGTGGCCGCGAGATCGCTGAAACATTCCGGAGCCATCTGGCGAAACGATCGGTAGGTCTACCGGAAATACGGGGTGTGCTCACCCGATGGCGATAGCCTTTGCCGAGGGTTGATGGCGACCGGGCGACCGCCAGGTTTCCGTGAGGTGGTGGGAGGTCCCTGATGTCGTATCTCATCGCGGCCCCAGAGCTGGTGGCGGCGGCCGCAACGGATCTGGCGAGCGTCGGTTCGTCGATCAGCGCGGCCAACGTTGCCGCCGCGGCGCCGACGATGTCAGTGCTGGCCGCCGGCGCGGACGAAGTGTCGGCCGCGATCGCTGCCCTGTTCGGGGCGCACGCCCAGGCCTATCAGCTGCTCAGCGCTCAGGCCGCGGCATTTCATGAACAGTTTGTGCAGCTGCTCACCGCGGGAGCGGGCTCGTATTCACTCGCTGAGGCTGCCAATGCCTCGGCGGCGCAATCCCTACAGCAGGACGTGCTCGACCTGATCAACGCGCCCACTCAGGCACTGTTCGGGCGTCCACTGATCGGCAACGGCGCCGATGGGATAAACGGGACCGGGCAGAGCGGCGGTGACGGCGGGATCTTGATCGGCAACGGCGGCAACGGCGGCTCCGGGGGCGCCAACCAGGGCGGCGGCAACGGCGGCAACGCAGGCTTATGGGGCAACGGCGGCGCCGGTGGCGCCGCGGGGAATTCCACCACCGCCGGTCTCAACGGGTTCAATGGCGGCGCCGGGGGCAACGGCGGCCTGCTGTGGGGCAACGGCGGTGCCGGTGGCGGCGGCGGCAACGGCGGCCCTGCGCCACTGGCCGGTGGCGTCGGCACCACCGGCGGCAACGGCGGCAACGGTGGTGGCGCCGGGCTGTTCTACGGCTTGGGTGGTGCGGGCGGTAACGGCGGGATCGGGGGAGCCGCGCCGGCCATCGGGCCGTCGCCGACCATCATCCCCGCGGGTGGTGTCGGCGGGTCCGGCGGAGCCGGTGGCGGGTCGGCTGCCCTGTTCGGTGTCGGCGGCGCCGGCGGGACCGGCGGGGCCGGCGGCCTCAGCAACGCGACGGTCCAGAGCGTGGGTGGCTACGGCGGCATGGGCGGTCTCGGCGGACAGGGCGGACTGCTGTACGGCGCGCCGGGCGCCGGTGGAGCCGGCGGCGCGGGCGGGGCCGGCGACGGACTGTTCGCCAGCTTCGGCGGTCATGGTGGGTCCGGTGGGAACGGGGGCGCCACCGGCCTGTTCGGCAACGGCGCGGTCGGCGGTGACGGCGGGCTGGGGGGTGACGGTGGCACCGGAGGCGCCCAGGGCGGACAGGGTGGCATCGGTGGTCTCGGCGGCACCGGAAGCCCCGGTGGTCTGCTGCTGGGCAACGGTGGATCCGGTGGCAATGGCGCCCTCGGCGGCAATGGTGGCGCCGGCGTGACCACCGGCTTCGCCGGCTCGGGCGGCTTCGGCGGCGCCGGCGGCGATGCCCAGCTGCTCGGGGTCGGGGGGGTCGGCGGCAACGGCGGTGGTATCGGCGCCGGGACGACGGCCGCGGTGCCGGTCACTTCGCAACCGGTGGGCGGGATCGGCGGCAACGGCGGCCGCGCCGGGTATCTGTTCGGCACCGGAGGCAACGGCGGTAACGGCGGGGCCACCAGCAACAATGGAGCGCTGTATGCCAGCGGCGGCAACGGCGGCGACGGCGGCCTGATCTTCGGCAACGGCGGCGCCGGTGGCAACGGTGGCGCCGGCGGCGGCACCAGTGTCGGCAGCGGCGGTCAGGGCGGCAACGGCTCGTTTTTCTTCGGCAACGGCGGTGCCGGCGGCACCGGCGGCGCCGGCGGCCAGGGTGCCGGCGGTGCCGGCGGGTCAGGTGCGGTGTTCTTCGGCAACGGCGGTGCCGGCGGTAACGGCGCCCCCGGCGGCGCCGGCGCGGGCGGTAACGGCGGCAGCGCGGTGATCATCGGCAACGGCGGCAACGGCGGCAACGGGACCGGCGGGGCACCCGGGGGCACCGGTGGTGCCGGCGGGTTCCTCTTCGGTCAAAAAGGGACCAACGGGCTGCCCTAGCTGGCACACCATTCACCTATCTGCTGCCAGCGTTCACCAGTTCAGTAAGGTGACGGCGTGCCTGAGGTGGGTCCCGAGCAGCGTGCCGACGAGCCGGTCAGGCTCGACGCGCAGGGCCGGCTGCAGCGGTATGAGAAGGCTTTCGCCGCCCTGGACGCGCCGTTTGCCTTCATCGACCTCGACGCGATGTGGGCCAATGCGGCTCAGCTGCTTTCCCTCGCGGGTGACAAGCCGATCCGGGTGGCGTCGAAGTCCTTGCGGTGCAGGCCTTTACAGCGCGAAATCCTCGATTCGAACGTTCGGTTCGACGGGCTGATGACCTTCACGCTGGCCGAGACTCTGTGGCTGGCCGACCACGGCTTCGACAACCTGCTACTCGCCTATCCGACGACCGATCGGGCGGCACTGCCCCAACTAGGCGAGCTGACCGCAGAGGACCCCGAACGGGCGCCGATCGTGATGGTCGACAGCGTCGAACACCTCGACCTGATCGAAAGCGCAACCGCGCAGCCGGTGCGGCTGTGCCTGGACCTCGACGCCGGCTACTGGCGCGCCGGCGGGCGGGTGAAAATCGGGCCCAAGCGGTCGCCATTGCATACGCCGGAACAGATACGTGCGCTCGCGGTGGAGATCGCACGCCGGCCGTCGCTGACCCTGGTGGCGTTGATGTCCTATGAGGGCCACATCGCCGGGTTCGGCGACAACGTGGCCGGCAAGTCCGCCCAGAATGCGGCCGTTCGGTGGATGCAGCGGCGGTCCTTCGCGGAGTTGCGGGAACGCCGCGCCCGCGCCGTCGAGCTGCTGCGTGATGTCGCCGACATCAAGATCGTCAACGCCGGCGGCACCGGCGACCTTCAGCTGGTTGCCCAGGAGCCGGCGATCACCGAGGCCACGGCAGGCTCTGGGTTCTACGCGCCGACGCTGTTCGACTCGTATTCGACGTTCACGTTGCGGCCGGCGGCGATCTTCGCGCTGCCGGTCTGCCGCCGCCCCGCCGGCGACACCGTGACCGCGCTCGGGGGCGGCTATCTGGCCAGCGGGGTCGGCGCGAAAGACCGCATGCCCACCCCCTACCTGCCGAGCGGGCTCAAACTGGACCCGATGGAAGGCACCGGTGAGGTCCAGACGCCATTGTCGGGCCCGGCGGCCCGGCGACTGCAGATCGGCGACAAGGTGTATTTCCGGCACACCAAGGCCGGCGAGCTGTGTGAGCGCTTCGATCGGTTGTATCTGGTTCGGGGCGCGCAGATCGTCGACGCCGTCCCGACCTACCGGGGTGAGGGTCGCGCTTTTCTCTAATGATGGAATGGTTCGCCTACCCGCTGTGCGACAAGGAGCTGCTATGACTGCGATCACCGCATTGCCGACCGAATTGGCCACGATGCGTGAGGTCATCGAGACACTCGCACCGATCGAACGCGGTGCCGGAGATCCCGGCGAGCAGGAGGCTGCGGCCAAGATCGTCGAGTACCTGCGCGCCGCCGGTGCACAGAATGCGCGGATCGAAGAGGAACAGTTCTACGACGGCTATCCGCAGCTGCACGCCAAGCTGTCGGCGGTCGGGGTCGGCGCCGCGATCGCCGGTCTGATCAGCCGTCGTTTGCGGGTGCTTGCCGGGCTGGCGGGACTTGGCGCAGGGCTGGCGATCGCCGACGACTGTTCCAACGGGGTACGCGTCGTGCGCAAGAAACTCCAAAAGCCCCGAACGACATGGAATGTCGTGGCCGAAGCCGGCGACCCCACCGGCAAGCGGACGGTCGTGGTGTGCGCTCATCACGACGCCGCACACAGCGGCAAGTTCTTCGAACCCGGCTATCAGCGGTTCTTCGTCGAGCGATTCCCGGGGATCGTCGAGCGCATCGACACCTCACTGCCGAACTGGTGGCCGTCGATCCTGGCGCCGGCGGTGGCCGGCGCCGGCGCGCTGCGGGGCAGCCGCAAGATGATGCTTGCCGGGGCCGCGATGAGCGCGATCGGGGTGGCGGCGTTCACCGACATCGCCCGCAGCCCGATCGTGCCGGGAGCCAACGACAACCTATCCGCCGTCGCGCTGATCGTCGCGTTGGCCGAGCGGCTACGTGACCGCCCGGTGCAGGGTGTGCGGGTGCTGCTGGTGTCGCTGGGCGCCGAGGAGCAATTGCAGGGTGGCATCTACGGTTTCATCGCCCGCCACAAGTCTCAGCTGGACCGTGACCACACGTACTTCCTCAACTTCGACACCGTCGGCTCGCCCGAACTCATCATGCTTGAGGGCGAGGGCACCACGATCATGGAGGACTACTACCACCGGCCCTTCCGCGACCTGGTGGCCCGAGCGGCCGAACGCGCTGACGCACCGCTGCGGCGGGGACTGCGATCGCGCAACAGCACCGACGCAGTGATCATGAGTCGTGGAGGCTACCCGACCGCCTGCTTTTCTTCCTTCGACCGCCACAAAGCGCTGTCGAATTACCACCAGATGTCAGATACACCAGAGAATGTCGTCTACGAGACGGTGGTGCACGCGACAACGGTGGCCGAATCCGTGGTGCGAGAGCTGGCCCGGTGAGCACCGTGTGGCGCAACTGGGCTGGCGAGCAGTTGTGCGCGCCGTCGCAGATTGTCCGGCCCACTTCAGAAGCCGAGTTGGCGGAGGTCGTCGTCAAGGCTGCGCAGCGCGGCGAACGGGTGCGCGCCGTCGGCACCGGGCATTCGTTCACTGACTGCGCCTGCACCGACGGCGTGATGGTCGACATGGCCGGCATGCAGCGGGTCATCGACGTGGATGTGGCGACCGGTCTGGCGACGGTGCAGGGCGGGGCCAGGCTGCACCCGCTGTTCGCCCAGCTGGCCGAGCGCGGGCTGGGCCTGGAGAACCAGGGCGACATCGACAAGCAGTCGATCACCGGGGCGACTGCGACCGCCACGCACGGCACCGGGGCGCGCTTCACCAACGTGTCGGCGCAGGTCGTTTCGCTGCGATTGGTCACCGCCGGTGGCGACATCCTGACCCTGTCGGAGGGTGATGACTACCTGGCAGCACGGGTGTCGATCGGCGCGTTGGGCGTCATCTCTCAGGTGACCCTGCGGGTGGTGCCGCTGTTCACGCTGCATCGCGACGACGAGCTGCGCCCGCTGGCCGATACGCTGGAGCGACTCGACGAGCAGGTGGACGGCAACGACCACTTCGAGTTCTTCGTGTTTCCCTACGGCGATACGGCGCTGACCCGCACCACGCGCCGCAGCGACGAGAAGCCCAGGCCGCTGCCGGTGTGGAAACGCCGGATCAACGACTACGCCGAAAACGCGGCGCTGAGCCTGATCTGCCGCACCGGTCGTCAATTCCCCAGTGCCGCACCGGCATTGAACCGACTCATGACGAACTTGATGTCGCCGGCCACCGTCCAGGATCATGGCTGGAAGGTCTACGCGAGCGCACGCAACGTCAAGTTCACCGAGATGGAATACGCGATTCCCCGCGAGCATGCGCGCGAGGGCGTCCAGCGGGTCATCGACCTCGTTCGCCGCCGCAACCTGCCAATCATGTTCCCGCTCGAGGTCCGTTTCGGTGCCCCCGACGATGCCTTCCTGTCGACCGCGCATGACCGCGACACCTGCTACATCGCCGTGCACCAGTACACCGGCATGGAGTTCGAAACCTATTTCCGCGCCGTCGAAGAGATCATGGACGAATATGCGGGCCGTCCGCATTGGGGTAAGCGCCACTATCAGAGCGCCGGCACGCTTCGTGATCGGTATCCCGCTTGGGATAGCTTCGCGGCGGTCCGCGATCGCCTCGACCCCGACAGGGTCTTCCTCAACGACTACACCCGGCGGGTCCTCGGCCCCTGACGGGGCGACCAATGGCACCACTTGTAGGGACCAAAGTCCTTGGCTGGCAACATGCTAGTGACCGCGGCCACCAGGCATCGTAGCTTTGTCCGTGGAGCCACTATGACTGAATTCATGCGCAACAGCGATGCCTTTACCTGGGCGATGGAAACTGACCCACGGCTGCGGTCCACGGTGGTCACGGTCGTGCTGCTGGATCGATCCCCGGACTGGGACCAGATCCGCCAACGCTTCGATCTGATCAGCCGGGAACTACCGATGTTTCGCCAGCGGGTGGTGGAATCTCCGCCACCCGCACCGCCGCGGTGGGAGTACGACGCGGACTTCGACTTGGACTATCACATGCGGCGGGTGGCCGTTTCGGGAGCCGGCACCCTCGACGATGTGCTCGAGATGGCCCGAGTGGCCGCTATGCAGGATTTCGACCGGGCCCGGGCCCTCTGGGAGGCGACGCTGATCGAGGGCCTGCACGACGGCGCCGCGGCGGTGATCTGCAAGTTCCACCATGCCCTCACCGACGGTGTCGGAGGCATCCAGATCGCGATGCGGCTATTCGACCTTTCCGAAGAGCATTACGAGCTGGAGTCACTGCCCGCCGCACCGGAGGTACCCCAGCCGTCTCGCTTGGAGGGGTACCGCGATTCGTGGCGCTATAGCGCCTCGTTGCTTACCAACGTGGTGACCGGCACGGCACGGCAGGTACCGCAACTGGTGTACGGCACTATCCGGCGGCCCATCTCGACGCTCCGGTCGGCAGCGGCCAACGCGGCGTCGGTCTACCGGACGGTCCGGCCTCTCAACCGCACCGGTTCATCACTGATCAGGGAACGCGGCCTGATCCGGCGCCTCGGGGTGCACGAGGTGCCGCGGCTGCAATTGCGCGATGCCGCGCACCGGTGTGGCGGTGCGCTCAACGATGCGTTTGTCGCCGGGGTGGCCGGCGGGTTACGCATCTATCACGAAAAACACGGCGTCGCGGTTGGCGATTTGCATCTGACCATGCCGATCAGCTTGCGGACAAACACCGATGACATGGGTGGAAACCGAATCACGTTGATGCGGTTCGACATTCCCGTCGGGGAGGCTGACCCGGCGAAACGGATCAAGGCCATTCACGAGCGCGTCGGCGCGGTGCGGCAGGAAAAGTCGCTGCCCTACACCCAGATGATTGCCGGCGTTCTCAACCTGATGCCGCGTTGGTACATCGGCTCGGTGCTGCGTCACGTTGATTTCCTGACCAGTGACGTTCCCGGTATCCCGGTGCCGGTGTTCCTCGGAGGTGCGGCAGTGCGCACGCAATACGCGTTCGGCCCGACGATCGGCTCGGCCGTCAACGTCACGCTGCTGTCCTATGTCGACACCTGCTCACTGGGCATCGACGTCGACACCGCCGCGATCCCCGACTACGACGTCTTCCATGACGCTCTCGTCGCCGGCTTCGACGAAGTATTGGCGCTCGCAGGCTAATTGGGCCGTTCGTGCCGGAGCCGGGGACGCGGTTTCAGTGGGACTTCGGTGATGTGCCACGTGTCAATGGTGTTGCCACACAACCCTACAACCCTTTGGTTGCGGGACTCGCCGACTCTCACTGCTGCACCGCCACCTTGTGGGCTGTCGATCGATTACGACGACCCGTTAAGCCCTGATGAGCCAAATAGCAGCCCGCGGCCCCCGCCGAAGCCGGCGCCGAGGTTGCCGAGCAAACCGGTGCCGGGGTTGCCGCCGTTGCCGCCGTTGCCGATTAGCAAGGCGGCTCCGCCAATCCCGCCTGACCCGCCGAGACCCGTAGTGCTGCTTCCGCCGTTGCCGCCCGTACCGCCTGAGCCGAACAGCCACCCGCCGTCGCCGCCGGTCCCGCCGTAGCCCCCTACTCCCGTGCCGGGCCCACCGTTCCCGCCACTACCGCCTGTACCGAAGAGCCCGCCGAACGCCCCGTTACCGCCGGGACCTCCCAACTCGCCGGACCCGCCGGCCCCGCCCGCGCCGCCGCCGGCGCCTACCAGGCCTGCCAGCAAGCCACCGGCGCCGCCGGCGCCGCCGGCCCCGCCGTTGCTGCCGAAGCCTCCGCCCAACGCGCTTCCCCCGGTCCCGCCGGTCCCGCCGGAGCTGAACAGCCGGCCTACCCCCCCTTCCCCGCCAATCCCGCCGGGGGCGCCCGCAAAGGTGCTGACCCCGCCGGCCCCGCCGGCCCCGCCCATGCCCCACAGCCAGCCGCCGGCCCCGCCGGCCCCACCCACGCCACCGGCACCTGTGGCTGAACTTCCGCCGGCCCCACCGGCGCCCCCAAAACCGACTAATCCGGCAGCCCCGCCGGTACCGCCCCTTTGGGCGCTACCGGCCGCAGCGGACCCGCCGGCCCCGCCATTCCCGAGTAGCCACCCGCCCGGTGCCCCATTTTGCCCCGTGCCCGCGGCTCCGGCTACGCCATCGCCGATCAGGGGGCGTCCGGTCATTGCTTGCACGGGCGCGTTGATCGCGCCGAGCACGCCTTCGAAAGGACCGGCGTTGGCCGCCTCGGCGCCGGCGTAGGCTCCGGCACTGGCGGTCATGGTTTCCACAAACTGGGCATGGAACGCTGCGGCCTGCGCACTGAGCGCTTGAAAGGTCCGGCCGTGGGCGGAAAATAACGCAGCAATCGCCGCTGACACCTCATCTTCGGCCGCGGCCAGCACCTGTGTCGTCGAGTGAGCCGCGACCGCGCTGGCTTCGTCCAGTGTCGAACCAAGGCTAGTCAAGTTTGCCGCTGCTGCCTCCACCATGCTGGGCACCGCAATCACAAACGACATGTCATTCCTCCGCAATAGTCAGCGACACGGCACCAATTCCGCATCGCTAAGTCCATAGTTGATGTCGCAATACTAGCTCCCCAAACTGCGAAGCGAAAATAGTTCACAGCAAATTAATAAATATCGTTGGTTATAGCGATCTGTGCGTTGCGCAATAGCGAAGCTATTTTGGTTCAGGTCATCATGTTCGCGTCGAAGTGCCCCACCGGTATGCGCTAAATAGCAATCTAGTCAACAAGTTTGACTGACAGACAGCGTCCGGAACCGAAAGCTACCACTTTGACGCGTGAAGATGATGTCCTTTTGATGGAAGGCAAACTGGAAACTCGAACTGCTACCGGCTCGTCCAGAGCAACGTTCGAAAACATCGTGAACGCTTCGCGTAGCTAATGCCTAACAGCCTCCAAATTGGTAAATTGCCGAATGTCGAAAATCCCACTGGAGCTAGCTAGCTGGAACCCCACGACAGGCGCATTCGCTCGGATGGACCCCACTGGTGGCTCCAGCGCCAGCAGTCGCCTTCGGTTAACGCCGAGCCGATGGCGGCTAGGTTGTTTGCGGCCGCCCAGAGCAGCTCCGGCGCCGCGATCACATTCGGCATATCACTTCCCTTTCAATGGCGAGATTTCGACCGCGGGAGATCACCACTGCGACCGGAGATGCGGGATGTTGCAGCTCGGCTGCGGCTCGGGACCGCTCATGGCTCAGGATCTGACCAAGAAGCCCGCGCCTACGGCCCGATGTCGGCGATGCCGGAGAGCAGGTTGGGGATGGTCAGGTTTCCGGTGCGTCCGAGGCCGGACAGGGCGTTGCCCAGGTTGAGCAGGCCCGAGATCGCGGAGCCGACGTTTTGATAGCCCGAGCCGCCGAACAAGCCCTCCAGGTTGACGTTGAATACGCCCGACAGGCCCAAACCGCGGTTGCCGAAGCCTGAGCTGCCCCCGGTGCCGGTGTTGAAGAAGCCCGACGATGGTGCGGTGCTGGTGGTCCCGAAGCCCGGTGCCGGCGGCAGGTCGAAGCTGGCGATGGTGGTGCCCGGCAGGGTGATGCTGGGGATCGTGAGGCCCGGCACGGTGAACCCGGACAGGAACACCGGCGGGACGGTGAGGCCCGGGATGGTGAACGCGTCGAGGCGGATGGGGTCCAGGGTTAGTCCCGGCAGTGTGAACTCACCGAGCCGGATTGGTGGAATGTTGATGTCAGGCAAGGTGATGGGCGGCAGCCCGAACGCGTCCACACCGATCGGGTCGATGAGGAACGGCGTGGTAGTCACACCCGGAATGGTGAAGGCGCCCAATGTGATCGGCGGAATGTTGATGTCCGGCAAGGTGATCGGCGGCAAGCCGAACGCATCTACGCCGATGGGGTTGATGGTGAACGCGCCGGTGGTGGCACCGGGAATGGTGAAGGCGCCCAGCCCGATCCGCGGAATGTTGATGTCGGGCAGGGTGATCGGTGGTAGGCCGAAGCGGTCGATCCCGATCGGCTGGATGGTGAACGCGCCGGTGGTAGCACCGGGAATGGTGAAGCCGTCCAGCTGGATCGGGTCGATGTCGAGTCCCGGGATGGTGAAGTTGTTCACCCTGATGGGCGGGATGTTGATGTCGGGCAGGGTGAGCGGTGGTAGGCCGAAGCGGTCGATACCGATGGGATCGATGGTGAACGCGTCGGTGGTGGCTCCCGGGATGGTGAAGCCGTCCAGCTGGATCGGGCCGATGTTTAATCCCGGGATGGTGAAGTTGCCCACCGCGATGGGCGGAATGTTGATGTCGGGCAGGGTGAGCGGTGGTAGGCCGAAGCGGTCGATACCGATGGGATCGATGGTGAACGCGTCGGTGGTGGCTCCCGGGATGGTGAAGCCGTCCAGGCGGATTGGATCGATGTTCAGTCCCGGGATAGTGAAGTCGTCGACCCCGATTGAGGGGATATTGATGTCGGGGAAAGTAATCGGCGGCAGGCCGAACCGGTCGATGCCGATCGGATCAATCACGAACTGGCCCGTGGAAATCCCGGGAATACTAAAGGCGCCCATTTCGATAGGCGGAACCACGATACTCGGTACCGTAATCGGCGGAGTGGTGAAACCCTGGAACGCAAATCTCGGGGTTCCTAGTGGAAGAGTGAACGGAAATGTGGGCAAAATCAAGTCATTAGATGAAATTTGCGTCACCGTAAAGAATCCTGTGTCGGCTACCGTATCTCCTTGTAACAAATCAACATCAGTTAGCCAATCGATGCGGAAGAACGGCGTGATGTCGAAGCCCCGGAATCCGCCAGGACTTATAAAGCCCGTGCCAGCGACTAGTCGCGGGAAGACAATGAGTTCTTCAGACGGACCGCCGCCTACGGTTACCCCGTCGATGATGGGATCACCTACGGCTATCCCGCCGATTCGCACACTCGGAAGTGTAATTTTGGGCAAGGTGAAGTCCGGCCCATTGATGTCGGGTGTGGTCAATGCGGGGATGACGATTTTTGGTGTGGTGAAGCCGCCGACATCTGCGCTGTTGAGAGTGAATCCTGGGATGGTGAGTGCGGGCAGGTTCAGGCCAGGCACGTTGATGGCGGGGGTGGCGATGCCGGGTAGCTCGAAATTGGGCACCGTGATCGAGGGCAGCGTCAAGGCGGGGACGCCGATCTTGGGCAGGGTGAAGCCGCCGACGTCTGCGCTGTTGATGCCGAATCCTGGGATGGTGAGTGCGGGTAGGTCTAGGCCGGGCACGTTGATGGCGGGGGTGGCGATGCCGGGTAGCTCGAAATTGGGCACCGTGATCGAGGGCAGCGTCAAGGCGGGGACGCCGATCTTGGGCAGGGTGAAGCCGCCGACGTCTGCGCTGTTGATGCCGAATCCTGGGATGGTGAGTGCGGGTAGGTCTAGGCCGGGCACGTTGATGGCGGGGGTGGCGATGCCGGGTAGGGCCAGCGCGGGCACGGTGATGTCGGGGGTAGTGAATGCCGGAACACCGATCAGCGGGGTGGAAAAGCCGCCCACGCCGGCGCTGTTGAGGGTGACGCCGGGCACGGTGATCGCGGGCAGCTCCAACCCGGGCACGGTGATCGCGGGGGTGGTCAACGCCGGAATACCCAGCAAGGGGGTGCTAAAGCCACCGACACCGGCGCTGTTGAGGGTGAAGCCGGGCACGGTGACCACCGGCAGGTCCAGGGCGGGCACATTGATCGTGGGTGTGGTCAACGCCGGAATACCCAGCAAGGGGGTGGTGAAGCCGCCCACTGCGGCGCTGTTGAGGGTGAAGCCGATCGCGTTGAGTGTCGGCAGGTCCAGACCGGGCACAGTGATCGCCGGTGTGACGATCCTGGGCAGGTCAAACGCGGGGATAGCGAGGTTGGACGTGGTAATCGCCGGGAGGTCCAGCGGCGGTACCGCAATGCTGGGGATATTGATCGGTGGCAAGGTGAGATCAGGCGTGCCGATATTGAAGTGCAGCCCACCTTGTCCCGTACCTCGCCACGCAACGCCGTTGTTCATGTCGCCGGCGTTGAACAGGCCGGTGTTGACGTCGCCGGAGTTGAAGAACCCGGTGTTGATATTCCCGGTGTTGAAGCTACCGGTATTGACGTCGCCGGAATTGAAGCTACCGGTATTGAAGCTTCCGGCGTTGAAGTTGCCGGTATTGAGATCCCCGAGGTTGAAGGCGCCGGTGTTGAAAGAACCCGGGTTGAACACACCGGTATTGTAATTGCCGGAGTTTACGACGCCGAAGTTCCCGATGCCGGAGTTGAAGAACCCCTGGTTTTCCGACCCGGAGTTTCCGACCCCCACATTGCCGGTGCCGGAGTTGAACAAACCGACATTACCGGTGCCGGAGTTGAGCAGACCCAAGTTTCCCGAGCCGGTGTTCAACAAGCCGATGCCGACCTGCCCGCTACCGGTGAGACCGATGCCGATGTTGTTGTTGCCGGTGTTGCCGAACCCAAAATTATCGTTACCGGTGTTCGCGAAACCGATGTTGCCGCTACCAAAGTTTCCGGGGCCGAAATTGTTACTGCCCAGGTTCCCGAATCCGAAGCTGTTGCCGCCAAACGGTCCCAAACCAAAGTCATTGCCGCCCAGGTTGCCCAAGGCCAAATTCAACGGTGCTCCCGCGGCAACGGCACCCGGCACACCGGCCAACTGACCGGACAACCCCGCCAGACTCTGCACCGGCTCACTCAACGGCGCGAAAACCGTTGGCATCGCTGAAATTCCCGCGATTGCGGACGCGCTTTGCGCAATGCCCGCTTGCGCTGATCCGATGTTGGCGATGCCGGAGAGCAGGTTGGGGATGGTCAGGTTTCCGGTGCTTGTGATGCCGGAGAGGGCGTTGCCCAGGTTGAGCAGGCCCGAGACCGCGGAGCCGACGTTTTGATAGCCCGAGCCGCCGAACAGGCCCCCCAGGTTGACGTTGAATACGCCCGACAGGCCCAAACCGCGGTTGCCGAAGCCTGAGCTGCCCCCGGTGCCGGTGTTGAAGAAGCCCGACGATGGTGCGGTGCTGGTGGTCCCGAAGCCCGGTGCCGGCGGCAGGTCGAAGCTGGCGATGGTGGTGCCCGGCAGGGTGATGCTGGGGATCGTGAGGCCCGGCACGGTGAACCCGGACAGCGACACCGGCGGGACGGTGAGGCCCGGGATGGTGAACGCGTCGAGGCGGATGGGGTCCAGGGTTAGTCCCGGCAGTGTGAACTCACCGAGCCGGATTGGTGGAATGTTGATGTCAGGCAAGGTGATGGGCGGCAGCCCGAACGCGTCCACACCGATCGGGTCGATGAGGAACGGCGTGGTAGTCACACCCGGAATGGTGAAGGCGCCCAATGTGATCGGCGGAATGTTGATGTCCGGCAAGGTGATCGGCGGCAAGCCGAACGCATCCACGCCGATGGGGTTGATGGTGAACGCGCCGGTGGTGGCACCGGGAATGGTGAAGGCGCCCAACTTGATCGGCGGGATGTTGATGTCGGGCAGGGTGAGCGGTGGTAGGCCGAAGCGGTCGATCCCGATCGGCTGGATGGTGAACGCGCCGGTGGTGGCTCCCGGGATGGTGAAGCCGTCCAGCTGGATCGGGTCGATGTCGAGTCCCGGGATGGTGAAGTTGCCCACCGCGATGGGCGGGATGTTGATGTCGGGCAGGGTGAGCGGTGGTAGGCCGAAGCGGTCGATACCGATGGGATCGATGGTGAACGCGTCGGTGGTGGCTCCCGGGATGGTGAAGCCGTCCAGCTGGATCGGGCCGATGTTTAATCCCGGGATGGTGAAGTTGCCCAGCGCGATGGGCGGAATGTTGATGTCGGGCAGGGTGAGCGGTGGTAGGCCGAAGCGGTCGATACCGATGGGATCGATGGTGAACGCGTCGGTGGTGGCACCCGGGATGGTGAAGCCGTCCAACCTGATCGGGTCGATGTCGAGCCCCGGGATGGTGAAGTTGCCTACCCCGATGGACGGAATGCTGATGTCGGGCAAGGTGAGCGGCGGCAGGCCGAACCGGTCGATGCCGATCGGATCGATAACGAATTGGCCTGTGTTAATCCCCGGAATGCTGAAGGCGTCTACGCCGATGGGTGAAATCACAATGTCCGGCAACGTGATCGACGGCAGGAAAATTCCATCGGTGATAAAGAGCTGCGGAGTGATTATCTCGGGAGTAAGGAAAGTAGGACTGCCGAACTGTGCAAATTGGATCTTTTGTATCTCGAAAAACCCGGTGCCGTTTCCTGGATTGCCCTTCAGAACTTCTACATTCGAACTCCATGCAATTCTTAGAAAAGGCTCGGCAACATAACGTGGAACATCGATTTTTAATTCAGTACTTTCTATTATTAGCGATGGAAGGACCGTGGTGCTGCCGGATTCTCCGAGGGCTATCCGGTCAATTTTGAAGCCAGGAATCGTTATTTCCGGCAAGGAGGTAGCTGGGACCTCTATATCGGGTGTGATCAATGCGGGGATGACGATTTTTGGTGTGGTGAAGCCACCGACGCCGGCACTGTTGAGGGTGAATCCTGGGATGGTGAGGGCGGGCAGGTTCAGGCCGGGCACGTTGATGGCGGGGGTGGTGATCCCGGGCAGCTCCAGGCCGGGCACGCCGATCGAGGGCAGCGTCAACGACGGAACACCCAGCTGGGGCAGGCTGAAGCCGCCGACACCGGCGCTGTTGAGGGTGAATCCGGGCACATTCAGCGCGGGCAGGTTCAGGCCGGGCACGTTGATGGCGGGGGTGGTGATCCCGGGCAGCTCCAGGCCGGGCACGCCGATCGAGGGCAGCGTCAACGACGGAACACCCAGCTGGGGCAGGCTGAAACCGCCGACACCGGCGCTGTTGAGCGTGAATCCGGGCACATTCAGCGCGGGCAGGTTCAGGCCGGGCACGTTGATGGCGGGGGTGGTGATCCCGGGCAGCTCCAGGCCGGGCACGCCGATCGAGGGCAGCGTCAACGCCGGAACACCCAGCATGGGCAGGCTGAAACCGCCGACACCGGCGCTGTTGAGCGTGAATCCGGGCACGTTCACCGCGGGCAGCTCCAGGCCCGGCAGGTCAATCGAGGGCAGCGTCAACGCCGGAACACCCAGCTCGGGGAGGCTGAAACCGCCGAGACCGGCGCTGTTGAGGGTGAATCCGGGCACGTTCACCGCGGGCAGTTCCAGGCCGGGCACGGCGATGGTGGGTGTGGTGAACGCGGGAAGGTTCAGCTTGGGGAGGCTGAAGCCGCCCAGGGCTGCGCTGTTGAGGGTGAAGCCTGGAACGGCTACCGCAGCCAGGTCCAGGCCCGGCACGATTATCGGGGGCGTGCTGATCCTGGCGAGGTCGAAAGCGGGGATGGACAGGTTGGACGTGGTAATGGCTGGGAGGTCCAGCGGCGGTATCGCGAAGCTGGGGATATTGATCGGTGGCAAGGTGAGATCAGGCGTGCCGATATTGAAGTGCAGCCCACCTTGTCCCGTACCTCGCCACGCAACGCCGTTGTTCATGTCGCCGGCGTTGAACAGGCCGGTGTTGACGTCGCCGGAGTTGAAGAACCCGGTGTTGATATTCCCGGTGTTGAAGCTACCGGTATTGACGTCGCCGGAATTCAAGCTACCGGTATTGAAGCTTCCGGAATTGAAATTGCCGGTATTTACATCCCCTGGATTGAAAAGGCCGGTGTTGTAATCTCCGGAGTTACCGACGCCGAAGTTTCCGAGGCCGGAGTTGAAGAATCCGCGGTTACCCGACCCGGAGTTCCCGATCCCCACATTGCCGGTGCCGGAATTGAACAGACCCACGTTGCCGGTGCCGGAGTTCAACAAGCCGAGGGTGCCCAAACCCGAATTCAACGAGCCGAAACCGATCTGACCGGTGCCGGTGAGCCCGATCCCGATATTGTTGCTACCGGTATTCGCATATCCAAAGTTATTACTACCGGTATTGGCCAGCCCGACGTTGAAGCTGCCGGCATTCCCGAAACCGATGTTGCCGCTACCCAGATTTCCCGGACCGAAATTGTTACTACCAAGATTCCCAAAACCAAAATTGTGGCTGCCCAGATTTCCGTTGCCGAAGTTGCCGGCGCCGAGGTTCCCGTTGCCGACGTTGCCCCCGCCGAGGTTCCCGAAACCCAGACTGAATGGTGTTCCCGCGGCAGCTGCGGCTGCCGCGCTGGCCAGATGGTCAGGTAGCCCTGCCAAACCCTGCAGCGGCTTGGTGAACGGAGTCAGCGCCGAAATCACGGCAGAAGCACCCGCGTGGTAGGCAGACATCGCCGCTACGTCTTGGGCCCACATCGCCTCATACGCGGCTTCGACGGAGGCGATCGCCGGAGCGTTTTGTCCAAACAGATTTGACAGCACCAGCGAAACCAGATCACCCCGGTTGGCTGCCACCATGATGGGCTGCACCATCGCTGCTTGGACCGCCTCGAACTCAGCCAGCAGCGCGCCGGCTTGGGTGGCGGCCTGCCGGGCCTGGGTTGCGCTAGCCGAAAGCCAACCCGCATAGGGGGCCGCCGCTGCCAACATCGCCTCGGACGCCGGCCCGACCCACGATCCGCCGACCAGCCCTGCCGTGACGGATCCGAAACTAGTTGCAGCAGACTCTAGTTCTTCCGCTAACCCGCCCCAGGTTGTCGCGGCCGCCAACAACGGGTCCGCCCCGGCTCCGGCGAAGATCCGAGCCGAATTGATCTCTGGCGGCAATACCGAAAAGCTCATCGCCCAACCTCCCTTTTGCGGCACGTCCGGTGTCAGCGCACGACATCTCGGCAATTGCCATGCCTCGGCCGGCTCTTGTAGAACTGATCCGCCATGCCGCACACGACAGTCCGCGCGGTGACCGACCCTTCGACAAGTCGTCCTCGCGCATTAGCTTGAACGGGGAAAACATGCAGGTCAACGGCATGGAGAAAGTTGAAACGGGCCGGTGGCAGCCCTTGTTAGGGGCCGTCTCAACGCGAGAACAGGACCTGCATCGATGGTGAGAAAAGGTGTTATCTTTGTCTCACTGTTAGAACCTTTCCTATGCTTCTCGACTCTTCTCAGCGAAGGACGCGATACCACGTGCCCGTCGACGATTGGCTCCTCGGAGGGGACCGCCGCGAAGCCGCCGCCGAGCGGATCTACGAGGCCGCAACCGACCTCATCGCCCGCGACGGACTCAACGCACTGGATATAGACAAACTGGCCATCCGCGTCCACTGCTCCCGAGCGACCATCTACCGCTACGTCGGCGGAAAAACCGAGATCCGTAACGCCGTCGTCAGGCGAACGGCGCATCGCATTGTGGACTCCGTTCGCACGGCGGTCGAGCCGCTGAGCGGGGTGGAGCGACTCGTCACCGCAATCATGTTGACCATCAAGCAGATCCGCGCCGACCCACTGTGCCAACTCATGGTCGGTTCGATTCGCGGCGGCACTCGTCAGGTGGCCTGGCTCGCCGAGTCGCCGCTCACCGCCCAGTTTGCTACCGACCTTGCCGGCCTCGCCGGGGGTGATCCGCAAGCCGCCAAATGGGTGGTACGCGTCGTGCTGTCGCTGGTCTATTGGCCGGGCGAAGACGAGGAGGCCGAACGCCGGCTAGTGCAGAACTTCGTTGCCCCGGCATTTGCCCAACACAACTGAGGATCGCCTACTCGTCGCCGAAGCTCTCGTAGAGCTGAGGCAAGAACCCCGCGAGATGATTCATCTCTTGTGCACAGTGCACCAGCAGGTTGCGGGCGGTGGCTGCCGGGTTGCCGAGCACCCGAGCCGCGATGGGGCGTACCGCCTTCGACGCCACACCCGGGGCCTTGCGAACTTCGATGTGCGGGCCGCCCATCCAGAATCGTGAACGCATCTCCGAGCCGCTCGGTGTCGACCGAATATGGTGGACGAACCATCCGACGTCCACCGGAGCGTCACCCGAGCCCAGCCGGGCACAGATCGCCACCGCATCGTCGGAATCTGCCGGCAGGCCCAGGGCCGCGGGTGCGACGAATTGGATTGCGGCATTGAGCATTGCCGAACCGATGTACTCGCTGATCATCGACCAGCGGCCGAGGTAGCGCTGATTGCCCTGACGGCCCGCGTCGTCACCATCTTTCCAGGCGGCCGAAAGGTGGGCTCGCGGATGCCACAGCTTGTACCGCCGGGTGTCGCACCCATGCCAGCCGAACCACCAGACCCACATCGCCGGGGTGACTCCGGGCATATCGGTGCGGACCGAGACCTGGAAGCTGCCGTCCTCGAGAATTCCGTAACCGTTCTCGGTCTGGTGATAGCCCTCGCCGGCGACGGCTGCGGCGTCGTCGAAAGCCAACAACGCCATCCCGCCTTGCGGGCCATGCTGTAGCGCCTCAACGACATGCTTTGGCAGGGACGCCATTTCGGGTTTGAAGAACTTGGCGAACGGCGTTTCGGCGTCGTTGTTGCGGTAGCCCAGGTAGAGATCGCCGGTCATCAGATTCGTCCCATCCAACTGTTGAACAGACCGTCGGGATCGTAGGTCGCCCGTACCTTGTCCAGCCGGGCCATGGCCTCATCGGTGGCAAACCGAGCCGGCCGCTGGCCGAGGTTTTCGTCCGCGAGCTGAATGCCGGTGGCCAAGTGCGACATCGCCGCCATGTTGGACCGCGCCCAATCGTCGTACTTGTCGTCGTCTGCCGGGTCCTTCCAGGAGCCGTAGAGCGCCAGATAGATCTCGTCTTCAATGCTGTAGGCCATGTCCTGGCGGGCCGGGGACGGCCCCCAGTTCAGCCAGAGGAAGTGCGACGGGTGCGGCGGCAGCGTGTTCAGGATGTTGCGGATGCCCGGTAACAGTTCCTCGGCCGGCGCCGAGGTCCACATATTGTCCGCCGTGTACCGGTGGTCGCCCAGGTAGTGGGTCATCACGACGTCGTACCAGGCGGGCAAATCCGTTGGCATGTAGGGATTTTTGACGAGAGCCCGTTCGATGACCGGACAGGTGTCGAATACCGCGAGGGCTTCTTTGGCTTCTTCCTCGGAGTCGGCGAATGCCGGCGAGGCCATCACGATGGCCGGCATGTCGAGACCCATCTCCGGCACGCTGCGGGTGGCAAGGATTTGCATCTCGACGCGGCGATCCACGTCGGCGCTGACGTTGCGGGCCCAGGTGTAGACCTCGTCGGCCACGTCGAACGGGTACACGTACACGCTGGTGCCGCAGACGGCCGGGCGGGGATAGAGCTTGAGGTAAAACGACGTGACGACCCCGAAAAAGCCCGGCCCGGCGCCGCGGGCGGCCCAGTACAGCTCGGGGTGATTGTCTGCGTCGCAATAGATCTGCTCGCCGTCGGCGGTGATGACCTCGAGCCCGATGACGCTCTCGCAGGCGGGGCCGAAAATCCGGCTGTTCCAGCCGTACCCGCCCTGCAGCAGGTAGCCGCCCAGGCAGACGCCTTTACAGTGGCCGCCCGGGAAAAAGAGGTTCTGTGCCTGGAGATCGGCCATGAGCAAGCTGCCGCCCTTGCCGGGGCCGGCGACGGCCGTCATGTTTTCGGCATCGATCCGCGCGTGGTCGAGACGGCTGACGTCAAGCAGAACAGCGCCGTCGCGCAGATGGCTGGCCGCGAAGCTGTGCCCACCCGAGACGATGCTGACCCGATGGCCGTTGGCCTTGGCATAGCGCAGGCCCGCGACGATGTCGGCGGCATCGACAGCCTGCACAATCACCTCGGGATAACGTTCGGGCACTCGTTGATGCCACACCGAACCGCGGCGTGCAGCCTCGTAACCGTCATCACCGCGGAAAAAGTGCCGCCCGGCAGGAAGTGCGCTCACCCAGATCTCCTCTGATCCACATTTCGGTCCTTTAAAGTTCGCGATGCGGACCACTATAGTGGAATTGTGCCGCGAACGGAACGAAATACCCGGACGAATCGCGACGAGGGTATCCAGGTGTTGCGCCGAGCGGCAGCCGCACTGGACGAAATCGCTGCCGACCCCGGCCAGTTGCGTCTGGTCGACCTCAGCGAGCGCTTACAGCTGGCCAAGTCGACCACTCGCCGCCTGCTGGTCGGCCTCGTCGAAGTCGGCTTGGCCAGCGTCGACGACCGTGGCCACTTTTCCCTCGGTGAACGCCTGCTGGGATTCGGCAATGCCACCGGAGCGCACATCGCGGCAGTATTCCGCCCGACCATCGAGCGAGTGGCCGCAGCCACCGGCGGCGAAACCGTCGACCTTTCGATTCTGCGCAGCCAGAAGATGTGGTTCATCGACCAAATCGAGTCGTCACACCGGCTCCGCGCCGTCTCAGCAATCGGCGTCCGATTCCCGCTGAACGGGACCGCCAACGGAAAGGCGGCCCTCGCCGTACTCGACGAGGCCGCAGCAGCGGCCGCCCTCGCCAGCTTCACCCCCGAAGTCGCCGCGGCGCTCCGTCGTGAAATCGCTGAAATACGAAGCACCGGAATAGCTTTCGACCGCGATGAGCACACCCCGGGGATTTCGGCGGCCGCCATCGCCGGACGAGCATTGGGCGACAACGTGATCGCGATCTCGGTGCCCACGCCGACCGAGCGTTTCGTGGAAAAAGAAGACCGCATCGTTTCAGCTTTGCGCAGTGCGGCCGACTCGCCGGCCTGGACACGCTGAGCAACGCCGGGCCGCAATGTGACGCTGACGGCCCGGTTCTGCGCCAACGGAAAAGCAGCCGGCTTTTCTCGAACCTGAGAGGGCGACGGCGGTCGACGCCGACGACACCGCAGGTCTGAGCCCCGTGGTGAGACAACCGGAAGGAGCTCCGCGCAATGCCCGTTTCAATTGTCGTTCAATTGTCGCCGCGTCGTTGACGCCCGGTCTGTCCACCGACCACTCTGGTGAAGGTCCCTGCTGAGCCATGCCGCGGATAAATCCAGGTTGATCGGCCCGAGTGCATACCACGGAGAAAGAGTGCATACCACGGAGAAAGGATGTGCAATGACACCCGTGTGCAGTGTTCGCCTTGCCGGCACAGCCCCCGGCGGGGTGTTGTCCGGTCCGGTGGCGAAACTTGCGCCGGACAGCGAAGCTGCCGAGGCCGTCGCCCAGAGCGGGCGATGGATCACCGGATGAGTTCCGCCGGACTCCGTACATGCTCCATCGATGCCAGCACCTTCTTCGGTGCCGAATGCCTGCAAGATCCCTACCCTCTCTACGAGCGCATGCATGCCACCGGAACGGTCCACCGCATCGCTGACTCCTCGTTCTATGCGGTATGCGGTTGGGATGCCGTGCACGACGCCATCAGCCGCCCCGAGGACTTCTCCTCGAATCTGACCGCCACGATGACCTACACGGCCGACGGAACCGTCAAGCCGTTCGAGATGGATGCGCTCGGCGGGCCGACCCATGTGCTGGCCACCGCCGACGATCCTGCCCACGCACTGCATCGCAAATTCTTGGTGCGCCACTTGGCGGCCAAGCGAATCCGCGCCATCGAACAGTTTGCCGCCCAGACCGCAAGCCGGCTCTGGGTCGACGGCCTGCGCGACGGCCACATCGAATGGATGGGCGCGATGGCCAACCGGCTGCCGATGATGGTCGTGGCTTCGCTCATCGGTGTGCCCGACGCGGACGCGGCCCAGCTGGTGAAGTGGGGATACGCGGCCACGCAACTGCTCGAAGGGTTGGTCAGTCACGAGCAACTCGCCGCCGCGGGCGTCGCCGTGATGGAGCTCAGCGGCTACATCTCCGACCAATTCAGCCGGGCGGCCGCCGGTCCGCAGGACAACTTGCTGGGGGAGCTTGCCGCCGCCTGCACATCAGGCGAAATCGACACGCTCACCGCCCAAGTCATGATGGTCACCCTGTTCGCCGCGGGGGGAGAGTCGACCGCCTCGTTGCTGGGCAGTGCGACCTGGATACTGGCAACCCGTCCCGACATCCAGCGGCAGGTGCGCGACGACCCGGACCTGCTCGGAGCATTTCTCGAGGAAACACTGCGCTACGAGGCGCCTTTTCGGGGTCACTACCGGCACGTGCGACACGACACCAGCCTGGCCGGGGTCGACCTGCCGGCTGACTCGCACCTGCTGCTGTTGTGGGGAGCGGCCAATCGCGACCCGGCTCAGTTCGAAATACCAGGTGAATTCCGCCTTGACCGCGGACGAGGCAAGAGCCACATCAGTTTCGGGAAGGGCGCGCATTTCTGCGTCGGTGCAGCGCTTGCACGCCTGGAGGCCCAGATCGTCGTGCGTCAGCTGCTCGAACGAACGTCGGTGATCGAGGCGGCCGATGTCGGGCAGTGGTTGCCGAGCATCCTGGTCCGCCGCCTCGAACGTCTCGAATTGACTGTGCGGTAACTCGTCCGGCTGCCGTCCTGTCGATGGCGTCGTCATTCTACGGAAACAGTTGGCAACGTGGCTATTTCAGCAATATTCTCAGTCGTAAGGCATCGGCGAATGGCCTCCGCCGGTCACGATGAAAGCCTCAACCGCCGTGGCGTGCTCGAAGCCTTCCACCTCCACCCGCCACTCGTAGAGTCCCGGTTCCAACGGAATTCCAGGCGGGATACTGAGGGCAAGCGGCATCCGGACCGAAGTGCCGTGGATCGCTCCGGGCATCCGGCCTGCCTCGGCGGCGGCTTCGAACAGCATGGGCTGCGGGCCATGCGGCCCCGTCACTACCACCGGATCTCCATCGGTGGTCAGCAGTTGGCACGTCAACTTGTGCTGTCGGTTGGTCTCATCCCAGTCGATGTCCAAAAAAAGCACCAAAGCGAAAGGAGGAGTGGGTGTTTGGCATTGTCGCCAGCCCAGCCCGAGGGCGTGGACCTTACCGGACTGGGGGTCGGCCTGCGCTGCGTCCGCCAGTAAAAGGCTGACCTTCATGAGGCCGCCGGCATTGCGATCGACGATCGGGATGTCACAGTGAGAACGTGTCCTGTGCTGCCGTCAAGAGACCCACGAGATCCTGTCCTTGTCCGTCGTTATGCCTGGCTGGTGGGCCCGCCAGGATTGCCGAGATACCAGCGCTGACAGAATCCTATGCGACCTGACCCGGCATGCCGCCGGCCAGCGTGTGTCGCACCATGTTAATTACCGGGTTACTTACCTTGGTTACTTACCAGGCGGCAGCTGACGCGGACCATCGGGGGAACGCAACTCGGCCGGCCCATCCCGCCCGACTAGCTCACGCCGGTTAGCACGTCCGGTCGATCCCGTCGATAAGCCAGCCAGATCTTCCGGAGATCGCTCCAACGGCCGGTATCGCTCGTTGGGGCTCAGTCCCTCATGGCTTCCGTCGTAGCTGCCGGTATCGGCCTCGCCACGTGACGATTCGATACGGTTCACGCCGGCCGGGGCCTCAGCAACGGGGGATTGAGGCGTCGGCTGGTCACGTGTGCTGTTGGAGCTATCGGAACTTTCGGAGTTGACGGTGACCTTGCGGGTGCGCTTGAACGAAAACGCGATTTCTTCGACCTCTTCGAACACCTGACGTGCGGTGCGCAGCGGCTGGGTGGTGTTGTCGATCACCCGCGCCACGAACGGGGGCATCAACGGCCGAATCCATCGCGCCGCAGCCTTGGTGGCGTCCGGAATCGACGGAATCAGCGGGCCGCCGCGCTCGGTCTCGTCCGTTGCCACGGTGCCGCTCGAGTCGACCTGCGCCGGAAGCTGTTCCGGGGTTTGAGCGAGGTGATCCGCTGTTCCAGCCGGCAATTGGGCGACGGCGCGGCTGGCGGCCTCTGCTTCGGCCGCGATAGGCAGATACATGTCTTCCTCTACTTCCTCGACTGGCTCGACTGCCTCGAAATGACGCTGCGACGACGCGCGCACCGGAAGCTCCAGCGCTTCGACGACACGACGGCGTTGCTGTTCCCGGTCGATTTCGGCCTGTGCCTCGATCGCCAGGCGGGTCTGGGTCAGTTGATGCTCGGCCCACATGATTTCGGCAGCGCGGCGAACTTCGGCGCGTTTGATCGCGATGGCGGTCTCGGCCTCGAGTTCGGCGCGGTCCCGCTCGGCGCGCGCGGCCGCGTGGCGGTCATGTGTCGTCTCACCACGCCATAGCCACAGGATCAACGGCAGCAGATACACCAGCGCGAAGAACGCGATCAGCAGCGCCCGCAGCACCAACGCACCTGCGCTGGCGAGGGTTATGTCGTTCATCGCGACCCAGCGCGTGCCCAGCCCGCGACCCGCGTCGGCCACCGCCGCGTGGCGAGCCGCGTTGAGGGCCTCCTGGTCCTCCCGCACCCTGGCGTCGAGGTCGGGTGCCTGACGGTCGCGAGCCGCCAACGCATTGTCCAATTCACGCTGCGCATCGGCGAGAAGCTCGTTGGCCGTTCGCGTTTCGGGTCCCTGACCGGGAACGCCCGTGATCCTGGTCTGCGGGCAACCCGGTGTGGGGTGGTATTCGCAGCGCGCGACCACCAGAGCCGTGTCCAGATGCCCCCGAGCCTGTTCGACCCCGTTGTCGAGCGCGGCCCGCGTAGCACGGGACTGTTGCAGCGACGCCGACGCCTGCGAGACAGCGGGCACGGCGTCGGCGTTGCGCAGCGCCCGTTCGTCGAGGCGCTGGTTGATGGCACCGGAAAACGCAACCAGCGCGGCGAGCTCGCCGACTACGACACCGACGGCGAGAGCGACCCCGGCGCGTCCCGCGATGCCGGACCGGCCCCGGCCTGGTCCGCCGGCGGTACCCCGGACCACCGCGCCGACCAGTAGGGCGAACACCAGGGTCACGGCAACGACGGCCCAGGTGGGCCAGCTCGTCGCTTCGCTCAGCGCCAAGCTCGCCACGAGCCAGGCCAGCCCGGATCCGAAGGCCACCACGGCGCCGGCAACGGCGTGGGTGGACCGCTCGTGACGCTCACCGAGTTCACCCCAGTGTCCGCCGCCGAGCCAGGTCAGCAGACCCTCGATCCGGGTGACGACCGAGCGCTGATCAGGATTTTCGTGGGCGCGCATGAGACTCCAAACACCTCCAGGTACTTCCAGCGTGGCAGGCCGCCGCCCGACTTATCGAATCGAAGCGGCCGCTTGTGGTGTTGTTCACAACGCGCGGCAGATGTCGCAGATCACACTGCGGCGGTGGGGGACCCGGTCCGCTGCACATCTGACGTCAAATTTCGCGCGACGCGAACCGATCAGCGACCGTTACGGCAGTTGACGTGAGACGGTATAAGCCTATGCAACATCACGACTACCTCACCTACGAAGACTTCGGCCGCAGATTCTTCGAGGTTGCCGTCACGCCGGAGCGGGTGGCGGCATCATTCGCCGAAATTGCCGGCAGCGAATTCGACATGGAACCGATCGCCCAGGGCCCCGGAGGCATCGCCAAGGTCAGCGCGCATGTCAAGATCAACGAGCCGCGTGTGACCCGAAAGCTCGGTGACCTCATCACATTTGTGATCCACATTCCGCTGTCGATCGACCTGCTGCTGGACCTCCGGCTCGACAAGCAACGGTTCAAGGTGGCCGGAGATATCGCGCTGCGCGCCACCGCACGTGCTGCCGAGCCGCTGCTGCTGATCGTCGACGTCGCCAAACCGCGGCCCTCCGATATCACCGTCAACGTGTCGTCCAAATCGATTCGTGGGGAGGTGCTGCGCATTCTGGCCGGTGTTGACGGCGAGATCCGGCGGTTCATCGCCCAGTACGTCGCTGAGGAGATCGATTCGCCGCAGTCGCAGGCCGCCCAGGTCATCGATGTAGCCACCCAATTGGATACCGCCTGGAAAGGAATCTAGCCGCAGCGCGGCGAGGGCAGCGGCTGGTTTGGCAGTCGTTCTGCGGCAACGGGATTGGGCCGGCGATAGGCGGAACTGGTCGGCGCGAATCGGGGGCTTGCCGGTAGACGGCGGCGGATTGTCGGGGCTTATCGGGTTCTATCGGAGTTTATCGGGCCGTGGTGCCTGGGTATGTAACCCCGAACGCAGGGCCCGGCTGCGGCCGGTCAGGTGCCCGGGGCCGCCGAACCAGGGAGCGGGTTAACACATGGCGCGTGTGGAGGTGTCAACGTCATCCAACGTCGATCCGGACTCCGCCTGGAAAATCGCCTCCGACCTGCACCGATTCGACGACTGGATGACGATATTCGGGGGGTGGCGCGGGGAGGTGCCGTCGACGATCGACGAGGGCGTCCGCGTCTCGTCACTGATCAAGGTGAAGGGTTTCCGCAACGTCGTGCACTGGACGGTCACCGAGTACGACGAGCCGACCTCGATCCAACTGCATGGCTGCGGTCGGGGCGGAATCCGCATCGCTGTCGCGGTGACCGTCACCGCCAACCATCCGGGGTCGGATTTCCATCTGACGGCTGACCTGAAAGGCGGTCTGCTCGGCGGGCCGGTTGGGCGGCTCGTCGCCAGAGTTCTGCGCCGCGAGATTCAGAACTCGGTGGACAACCTCGCAGCTTTGCAGTAGCGGTACTCCTACCGCTCCTGCCGCTCAAGGCGGCCGAATGGTCGCTGCCGTTCGGCTTCGCGAACTCGCCTGCGCTCCATGGCAAGCCAAGCCAGACCGGCGCCGAACGAGAGCAGTCCGCCGATGGCGGCCGCGAGGCCAAGTCCTACCTGTCCGAGTGCGAAATTGGCGAGGGACACCACGAAAGCCAGCACGGCACCGACGACGACAACCAGACCGGGCTCGTGCTGAGCGTCGTTGGCGCGTTCCGCCGAGTCGTGGGCGTACGGCCGTCGGTGGATGGCATGGCGCGCGATGCCCCCCATGAACGCCTCCTCAACTGTGAGGTCTCCGGGCCGGCGAACCGTCGGGGTCGCTCAGCAACTTCGGGATTACCCGAAATGTCGCATGGTCAAACGACTTCGCTTGCCATGGCCTGGAAGCGCATGAAAGCAGAGTCAGCAGCCGCTCACGCCGGCGGCGGTTGGTCGCGCGGCAGCAATCGGCGTACCGGCCGGGTTTCAATGGCGTTGATTGTCAAGGCGCGGCTGCCGATTCGCCAGACCGATTCGGTCAGCCGGTACTCGTCGTCGTAGCGCAGATGCCACACCACGTCGACCAGGTCATCGCCGCGCCGGCTCCAATGGTGCGCGATGCAGGTGATGCGCCCTCGCGCGACACCCGGCCGCGGGGCCTGGTCATAGACCTCCCCGACGATCGCGTGTTCGGTACGCATGGTTTGGGCGACGGCCGCTATGGCGGTGGCGATGGCCAGTTGGCCCCGGTGCGAATGGACCGGTGTCAGTGTGGCGGGCGGGTCGGGTGTCGTCAGCTCGGCTGCCGCGGTGAAAAGGGCGGCCGCAGCGTCGAATTCGCGGTCATCGACGCGGGCCGCAAACCGGTGCACCAGATCGCTGAGGGCCAGCCGATCGGCCGGCGCAAGGGACTCAGGAGGGGGCATCAGACCTCATGAGACCTCACGACGCCAATCCCAGACGCTGAGCGCACGCCGACACGACGTCTTTGGCATGCTCGATATCGGTGGTCGACGGCATGCCCAGCACGATCCGGTCGGCGCCCGCATCGACCAGGCGGGCCGCGCGTTCGCTGTCGATCTTGGTCACCAGGTGGCCCAAAGAGACCTCCAGAGACGCCGGATCGCGGCCGGCCGAGGACGCCTCCGCACGCATCAGCGCGATCAGCGCAGCGAGTTGCGGCCCGGCCACGCCGAGTGGCTGGAGGCCATCGCCGAAGCGCCCGGCCCGGCGCGCGGCCGCCCGGCTGTGGCCGCCGATGTGAATCGGAAGCCGCCCAACCGGTTTGGGGTAGCACATGGCGTTGTCGAAGCTGAAGAACTCGCCGTGGTGAGAAGCGCCGTGCGGTTCGCCGGCCCACAGTGTCCGCAGCACCGCCAACTGTTCATCGGCCCTGCGGCCCCGGCTGTCGAACTCCGCGCCGCAGGCCTCGAGCTCTTCCTTGAGCCATCCCACACCCACACACAGCCGCAGCCGGCCGCCGGAGAGGGCATCGATCGTCGCAGCGCGTTTGGCCAGCACCACGGGGTGATGGTTGGGCAGCACTAAGACTCCGGTGGCCAAACCGAGCCGCGTCGTCCGGCCGGCGAGAAACCCGAGCAGATCGAGCGGGTCGGGAATCGGGCAATCCGCGGCCAGCCCAACCCGCCCGGAACGGTCATACGGGTACACGCTGTCGTACGTGGTGAAAAGCACGGTGTGCTCAGCCACGATGATTGATTCGAAGTTGCAAGCTTCGAGGTGTAGCGCGAAGGCGGTCATCCAGTCCGGGTCCGCGGTGACGCCGTCGGCAACCGGGGCGACTACCGCCACCGAGGGCGTGGCCGTCATCGGTGCGCCGCGCGGGGGTCGGTGGCATCAGCCGCAGCGAGCACCGGGGCTTTCGCCGCGCGACCGCCGGAGAGGCACCGCAGGGATGTCACGACATCCGACGCTAACAGGACGATTCTCAGGTGACTGCGGGAGCCGTCACGGCTCGCATCACGCCGGCCAAGGTTGCTGCCCTCTTGTCCGTGAAAATGTCCTCGATGAGCACCTGCCTGCCGTCGGGACCGGTCAGTGGAACCCGCCAGTTGGGGTACTCGTCGGTAGTTCCCGGCTGATTCTGCGTCCGCCGATCGCCGACCGCGTCGGTCAATGCCACTCCCAACAGGCGTGACGGCGTTCGGCCGAGATATCGATAGAGGGCCAACAGGGTCTGCTCCGGGTCGGCTTCAGCCCCGTCCGCCAACAGGCCGACCCGTCGCAATTCCGCTGTCCAGGCGTCCTGATCGGTCCGATGTGCTTCGAGTTCGGCTTCCACCGGCCGGGTCAACAAACCGAGAGACTCGCGCAGCCGCACGTGGTCGCCGGCCAGATACCCGGCCGTCGGCGGCAGGTCGTGAGTGGTGACCGACGACAAGCAGTACTCGCGCCAGCGCTCGGCCGGCAGCGGATCGCCATTTCCGTCCCGATCCAGCTCGAACCAGAGAATTGAGGTGCCCAGCAGGCCGCGCAGGAATAGATAGTCGCGCACCCACGGTTCGACGGTGCCGAGATCCTCCCCGACGACGACCGCCTCGGCCCGATGCGCTTCCAGCGCGACGATGCCGATCATCGCCTCGTGGTCGTATCGCACATACGTGCCATGAGTCGGCGCCGCTCCCGCTGGGATCCACCACAGCCGGAACAGCCCGATGATGTGGTCGATCCGGACTCCGCCCGCGTGCCGCAGCACAGCCCGGATGAGAGCGCGAAACGGTCGATACTCCTGCTCATCGAGCCGGTCGGGTCGCCACGGCGGCTGAGACCAGTCCTGGCCGAGCTGATTGAACTCATCCGGTGGCGCGCCGGCGGTCACGCCCAACGCGAGCACGTCCTGCAGGGCCCATGCGTCGGCCCCGTCGGGGTGGACGCCCACGGCGAGGTCATGCATGATGCCCAACGACATTCCGGCCCGGGTGGCCCCGGACTGCGCCGCGGCGAGCTGTTCGTCGAGCTGCCATTGCAGCCACCGGTGGAAATCGATCGCGTCGGCGTGTTTGTCCACGAAACCGGCAACGCCGGTGGCATCGGGGTGCCGCAATGACTTCGGCCATCGATGCCAGTCACCGCCGTACTTTTCGGCAAGTGCGCACCAGGTGGCGAAGTCGTCCAGGGCGCGGCCCTCCCGGGACCGGAACGCGGCGTAGGCCAGCTCACGACCTGCGGATCGTGGCACCCGGTAGATCAGCTCGAGAGCCTTGCGCTTGGCCCGCCACGCGCTGTCCCGGTCGATGGTGTCGCGCCGGTCCGCCCGCCGCTGCACGTCGGTGCGCAGTTGCCGGACTCGGCTGCGCTTGGCCAGCTCGCCGAACTCCGGAATAGCCTCCACACGCAGGTACAGCGGGTTGAAGTAGCGCCGCGAGGTCGGCAGGTACGGCGACGGCTCCATGGGTGTTGTCGGTGCCGCCGCATGCAGCGGATTGACCAGGACATAGTCGGCGCCGTGCCGGTAGGCCGACCACAGTGCCAGGTCAGCCAGGTCGGTGAGATCGCCGATGCCCCACGACCGTCGGGACCGCACACTGTAAAGCTGGGTGGCCAGGCCCCAGGCTCGGTGGTTGCCGAGCTTCTCCGGCAGTCCGACCCAGTCCGGCGTGACGATGAGCGCGGTGCTGTTCTCGTCGTCGCCGGAGCACAGCTGCACGCGGTGATACCCGAGCGGTAGATCGGCGGGCAGCACGAAGCTCGCTTCGCCGATCCAGCGTCCGTCCAGCTCGAATGGCGGGGTGAAGTTGTCGATCTGCTGCACCCCGCCGCGTATCGTGCCGCCCTCGAGGCGCAACCACACGTCGGCGGGCGCGCCGTGAGTCACATGCACCCAGAACCGTGTCGGCGCCCCGGCGCGAGCGACGATGGTGGCCGGCAGCGGACGGGCCCAGTACGACCGGAGTTGCTCGGCGAGTGCGGTGTTGCGCTCCTCCTCGGTGCGGGCGGCAACGCCGAACGCAGCCAGCACGGCCACCAGCGTTTCCGCGGAGACACGCACGTCGTGGCCGGTCCAGTCCTGGTATTCGGTGGCGATGCCGAGTCGACGGGCAAGTTCGACCAGCGACGGCGCGAGCTCAGTCATGGCGCCCATCTTGCGTCCAATACCGCTGCGCGCGGACGGCGGGGCGGTCTGGCTTGTCCGGTTCGCGGCGGGCTCACCGCACCGCGCGTTTACTTCCCAGCTCAGAGACGTTAAACCGGCCGCAACATTTCCGCGCGCCGAGACGGCGATTGGTCGCTACGATGCAATGAAGACACGACGAATCCTTGGGGGATCTAGTGCGGTAAGGGCCGTATGGCGCCGTCCTTTCGGGTGCCCTACGGTTATCGATGTCGTCAGCATTTCTCCACATATTTGGCCAATATCCAGGCGTTCTGAACAGACCGGAAGGTGATCTAGCGTGGCTGAAGAGAGCCGCGGGCAGCGGGGGTCGGGGTACGGCCTCGGATTGTCCACGCGGACCCAGGTAACGGGTTATCAGTTCCTGGCGCGCCGAACCGCGATGGCATTGACCCGCTGGCGGGTGCGCATGGAGATCGAACCCGGCCGGCGGCAGACGCTGGCGGTGGTGGCGTCGGTGTCTGCGGCCCTGGTGATCTGCCTGGGCGCGTTGCTGTGGTCGTTCATCAGCCCGTCGGGCCAGTTGAACGAGTCGCCGATCATCGCCGACCGGGATTCCGGTGCGCTCTTCGTCCGGGTAGGGGATCGGTTGTATCCCGCGCTGAACTTGGCATCGGCACGGCTGATCACCGGGCGGCCGGACAACCCGCATCTGGTCAAGGGAAGCCAGATTGCCAACCAGCCGCACGGCCCACTGGTGGGCATCCCGGGCGCGCCGAATCAGTTCTATCCGAAGAGTCCGCCGGCGTCGTCGTGGCTGGTGTGTGACACCGTGTCCACCTCGTCGAGCCTCGGGTCGTCGCAAGGTGTCTCCGTCACCGTCATTGACGGCACCCCCGATCTCAGCAGCCACCGGCGGGTATTGAAGGGTTCCGACGCCGTGGTGCTCAACTATGGGGGAGACGCCTGGGTGATCCGTGAGGGGCGCCGGTCCCGCATCGACGCCACGAACCGGTCGGTGCTGCTGCCGCTGGGGTTGACGCCGGAACAGGTCAGTCAGGCCCGACCGATGAGCCATGCGCTCTACGACGCCCTGCCGGTGGGGCCAGAGCTGCTGGTGCCCGAAGTACCCAACGCGGGTGCGCCGGCGACTTTCCCTGGTGCTCCCGGTCCGGTGGGCACGGTCCTCGTCACGCCGCAAATCAGTGGGCCGCAACAGTATTCGCTGGTCTTGGCCGACGGGGTGCAGACCCTGCCGCCGTTGGTGGCGCAGATCATGCAGAACGCCGGGCGGCCGGGGAACACCAAGCCGGTGACGGTAGAACCCTCGGCGTTGGCCAAGATGCCCGTCGTCAACAGGATCGATCTGTCCGCCTACCCGGATGAACCGCTCAATGTGCTGGACATCCGGGAAAATCCGTCGACGTGCTGGTGGTGGGAGCGGACCAGGGGTGAGAATCGGGCCCGCATCAAGGTGATCTCCGGGCCTACCATCCCGGTCGCGACCCATGAAATGCACAAGGTGGTTGATCTGGTGAAGGCCGACATGAGCGGCCGCGAGGCCGACCATGTCTATTTCGGACCCGACTACGCCAACTTCGTCGCTGTCACCGGCAATAACCCCGCCGCTCAGACCACTGAATCGCTGTGGTGGCTCACTGACGCGGGCGCGCGGTTCGGGGTGGAGGACACCAAGGAAGCCCGCGAGGCGTTGGGTCTGAGCCTGGCCCCGAGCATGGCCCCGTGGGTTGCGCTGCGACTGCTGCCGCAGGGTCCCACGCTGTCCAGAGCCGATGCGCTGGTCGAACACGACACCCTGCCCATGGACATGACCCCCGCAGAATTGGTGGTACCCAAGTGAAACGTGGTTTTGCCCGGCCGACCGCGGAAAAGCCGCCGGTGATCAAGCCGGAGAACATCGTCCTGCCGACACCGCTGAGCATTCCGCCGCCGGAGGGCAAGCCCTGGTGGCTGATCGTGGTGGGCGTCGTAGTGATCGGCTTGCTGGGCGGCATGGTCGCGATGACGTTCGCCAGCGGGTCACGCGTGTTCGGCGGCGCCGGCGCCATCTTCCCGATCTTCATGGTCGGCGGGATGATGATGATGATGTTCGGCGGCCGGTTCGGCGGCCAGCAGCAGATGAGCCGTCCCAAGCTGGACGCGATGCGCGCTCAGTTCATGTTGATGCTCGACATGCTGCGTGAGACGGCCCAGGAGTCGGCCGACAGCATGGACTCCAACTACCGGTGGTTCCACCCGGCGCCCACCACGCTGGCGGCAGCAGTGGGATCACCCCGGATGTGGGAGCGCAAGCCCGACGGTAAGGACCTCAACTTCGGCGTCGTGCGCGTCGGCGTGGGAATGACTCGGCCGGAGGTGACCTGGGGCGAGCCGCAGAACATGCCGACTGACATCGAGCTCGAGCCGGTTACCGGTAAGGCGCTTCAGGAGTTCGGACGCTATCAAAGCGTCGTCTACAACCTGCCGAAGATGGTTTCGCTGCTGGTCGAGCCCTGGTATGCGCTCGTCGGAACCCGCGAGCAGGTGCTGGGCTTGATGCGGGCGATCATCTGCCAGCTGACGTTCTCCCACGGGCCTGACCATGTGCAGTTGATCGTGGTCAGTTCCGATCTGGACGAGTGGGATTGGGTGAAGTGGCTTCCGCACTTCGGTGACTCACGCCGTCACGATGCGGCCGGTAATGCGCGGATGGTCTACAGCTCGGTCCGCGAGTTCGCCGCGGAGCAAGCCGAATTGTTCGCCGGCCGCGGGTCCTTCACGCCGCGGCACGCCAGTTCGTCGGCGCAGACGCCGACACCGCACACCGTGATCATCGCCGATGTCGACGACCCACAGTGGGAGTATGTGATCAGCGCCGAAGGCGTGGACGGGGTGACGTTCTTCGATCTGACCGGCTCTTCGATGTGGACCGATGTCCCGGAGCGCAAGCTGGAATTCGACGAGAAGGGTGTGATCGAGGCGCTGCCGCGCGACCGCGACACCTGGATGGTGATCGACGACAAGGCCTGGTTCTTCGCGCTGAGCGATCAGATGAGCATCGCGGAGGCCGAAGAGTTCTCCCAGAAGTTGGCGCAGTGGCGGCTCGCCGAGGCCTACGAGGAGATCGGTCAGCGGGTGGCCCACATCGGTGCCCGAGACATCTTGTCCTACTACGGAATTGACGACCCGGGCAGCATCGACTTCGACTCGCTGTGGGGCAACCGCACCGACACGATGGGCCGGTCGCGATTGCGGGCGCCGTTCGGTAACCGCTCCGACAACGGCGAACTGCTGTTCTTGGACATGAAGTCGCTGGACGAAGGTGGTGACGGCCCGCACGGCGTCATGTCCGGGACGACGGGGTCCGGTAAGTCGACGCTGGTGCGAACCGTGATCGAGTCGCTGATGCTGAGCCATCCGCCCGAGGAACTGCAGTTCGTGTTGGCCGACCTCAAGGGTGGTTCGGCGGTCAAGCCGTTCGCCGGGGTGCCGCACGTGTCGCGCATCATCACCGACCTCGAAGAAGACCAGGCGTTGATGGAACGCTTCCTGGATGCGTTGTGGGGCGAGATCGCCCGCCGTAAGGCGGTATGCGACAGCGCCGGTGTCGACGACGCCAAGGAGTACAACTCGGTGCGCCTCCGGATGCGGGCCCGCGGCCAGGACATGCCGCCGTTACCGATGCTCGTGGTGGTCATCGACGAGTTCTACGAATGGTTCCGGATCATGCCGACCGCGGTCGACGTGCTCGACTCGATCGGCCGGCAGGGTCGCGCGTATTGGATCCATTTGATGATGGCGTCGCAGACCATCGAGAGCCGGGCCGAAAAGCTCATGGAGAACATGGGTTATCGCCTGGTGCTGAAGGCGCGTACCGCCGGCGCGGCCCAAGCCGCCGGCGTGCCGAATGCGGTAAACCTGCCGGCACAGGCCGGTCTGGGTTACTTCCGCCGGAGCCTCGAGGACATCACCCGCTTCCAGGCCGAGTTCCTCTGGCGCGACTACTACGCACCCGGCGGCACCATCGACGGTGACGAAGCGCCCGTTCTGGTGCACAACATCGACTACATCCGGCCGCAGCTATTCACCAACTCGTTCACGCCGCTCGAGGTGAGCGTGGGCGGGCCGCAAATTGAGGCGGTCGTCGCGCACGCCAACGGCGAGGTGATCGAGGGCGAGGGCGCCGAGGCCGAGGAGGAAGAGGAAGGCGTGCGGACCCCCAAGGTCGGCACGGTGATCATCGATCAGCTGCGCAAGATCAAGTTCGAGCCCTACCGGTTGTGGCAGCCGCCGCTGACCGTCCCGGTAGCCATCGATGAGCTGGTCAACCGGTTCCTCGGCCACCCGTGGCAGAAGGACTACGGCTCGGCCCGGAATCTGGTGTTCCCGATCGGGATCATCGACCGGCCCTTCAAGCACGACCAGCCACCGTGGACGGTCGACACCTCAGGTCCCGGTGCCAACGTCTTGATCCTGGGCGCGGGCGGTTCGGGCAAGACCACCGCTCTGCAGACGCTGATCTGCTCGGCGGCGCTGACCCATACTCCCGAGCAAGTTCAGTTCTACTGCCTGGCGTACAGCAGCACCGCGCTGACAACGGTGGCGCGCTTCCCTCATGTCGGCGAGGTCGCCGGCCCCACCGACCCCTATGGCGTGCGCCGGACCGTGGCCGAATTGCTGGCGTTGGTGCGCGAGCGCAAACGGAGCTTCCTCGAACACGGCATCGCTTCGATGGAGATGTTCCGCCGGCGCAAGTTCGGCGGAGAAGCCGGGCCGGTACCCAACGACGGGTTCGGCGATGTGTACCTGGTGATCGACAACTACCGGGCACTGGCCGAAGAAAACGAAGTACTGATCGAGCAGGTCAACCTGATCATCAACCAGGGCCCCTCGTTCGGGGTGCACGTGGTGGTCACCGCGGATCGCGAATCGGAGCTGCGGCCGCCGGTGCGCAGTGGTTTCGGCTCGCGGGTCGAACTGCGATTGGCCGCGGTGGAGGACGCCAAGCTGGTGCGTTCTCGCTTCGCCAAGGACGTTCCCGTCAAGCCCGGACGCGGCATGGTTGCGGTCAACTACGTCCGATTGGACAGCGACCCGCAGGCGGGTCTGCACACCCTGGTGGCCCGGCCGGCCCTGGGGAGCACGCCCGACAACGTCTTCGAGTGCGACAGTGTGGTCGCGGCGGTGAGCCGGTTGACCACCGCCCAAGCCCCGCCAGTGCGCCGCCTGCCGGCACGGTTCGGCGTGGAACAGGTACGCGAGCTGGCTGCCCGCGACGCCCGTCAAGGCGTGGGGGCCGGCGGAATCGCCTGGGCGATATCGGAATTGGATCTGCAGCCGGTGTACCTCAACTTCGCCGAGAACTCGCACCTGATGGTGACCGGTCGACGCGAATGTGGGCGCACGACCACGCTGGCGACGATCATGTCCGAAATCGGGCGGCTCTACGCGCCGGGCGCCAGCAGCGCACCGCCGCCTCCGCCCGGACGGCCCTCCGCGCAGGTTTGGCTGGTCGACCCGCGCCGTCAGCTGCTGACCGCGCTGGGTTCGGACTATGTGGAGAAGTTCGCCTACAACCTCGACGGTGTCGTCGCGATGATGGGTGAGCTGTCGGCGAGCCTGGCGGGCCGTGAGCCGCCGCCCGGTTTGTCCGCCGAGGAGCTGTTGTCGCGGTCGTGGTGGAGCGGGCCGGAGATCTTCTTGATCGTCGACGACATCCAGCAGTTGCCGCCGGGCTTCGATTCGCCGTTGCACAAGGTTGTTCCGTTCGTCAACCGGGCCGCCGACGTCGGCCTGCACGTGATCGTCACCCGTACCTTCGGTGGCTGGTCTTCGGCAGGCAGCGACCCGATGTTGCGGGCGCTGCACCAGGCCAATGCGCCACTGCTGGTGATGGATGCCGATCCGGACGAGGGCTTCATCCGCGGCAAGATGAAGGGCGGTCCGCTGCCGCGCGGTCGAGGCCTGCTGATGGCCGAGGACACCGGGGTGTTCGTGCAGGTAGCTGCCACCGAGTGGCGAAGGTAGGCGGCGAGCGCTGCGTTGGGGTCGGCCGAGGTTGGCTGAGGTCAGCCCCAGCGCAGCGGTAAGGTCTTGAGCGCGAACGACTTTGACGGGAACTGGATCTCGGGCGTGTATCCCGGAGCCAGGCCGAAATCGGGAATCCTCTTCAGCCACTCGCCGACCACCAGGGTCAGCTCCAAGCGCGCCAGATGAGAACCCAGGCAGCGGTGCGGCCCGCCACCAAATCCCCAGTGGCGGTGCACTTTTCCATCCATGACCAACTCGTCGGTGGACATCGCGTCGGTGCCGTCGCGATTTATCGCGGCCATGCACAGTCGGACCGGGGAACCCGCGGGTAGTGTCATACCCCCGACTTCGACGACCCGGGTGGTGATCCGTGGCGCCACCGGGGCCGATGGCTCGAGCCGGACGATCTCCTCGATGAACACCCGGATCTGCTTGGGATTGTCGCGGAGCAGCGCGCGCAGCTCCGGCCGCCGCGCGAGTTCCAACAGGCAGAAACCCACCGCCGCGGTCACGGTGTCCAACCCAGCCAGGATCAACAGGTGACTCAGCCCTAGCACCTCGATCTCGCTCAGTGGGTCATCGCCGATGAGCACCTGTGACAAGACGTCCGGGCCTGGGTTCTGTTTGCGTTCGGTGATCGCTTGTGCGAGATATTCAAACAGCTCACGCGTGGCGGCGGCATCGGCCTCGGTCGGGTAAGGCCGGTCCGACATGGCAATGACGGCGTCCTTCCAGGCAATCAGGCGGTCACGGTCGGCCACCGGCAAACCGTAGAGCACCAAAAAAAGCTGAAACGGAAACAGATTCGCGAAGTCGGCCATCGCCTCACACTCACCCCGGGGGGCGAGTGCATCGATCATGGCGATGGTGTGGGTCAACAGCGTCGGCCGCACCTTGGCCAAGGCGGCAGGGCTGAAATACGGTTGCAGGATCCTGCGGTACCGGGTGTGCTCCGGCGGATCGAAGGCGAGCGGTACCACCGGTAGGGGATTTCCCGGAGGTTGCAACGCTTCGCGAGACGAGAAAGCCTTGGTGTTGCGTAGTGCCGCGAGCACGTCTTCGCGGCGGGTGAGGTAGTACCAGCCGTTCATGAACACCACTGGCCCCGCGTCGCGCAACGTCTTCCACCCGAGGCCCCGGTCGCTGGCCATCGGCAACGTCGAATACTCAAGCCGCGGTAGGTAAAACGCACCGGCCTGGCCGCCCTCGGTCGTGCTCATGCGCTCCCATCTCTCGTTATCCGTTCTCGCCTACCGCGGTAGCCGACGCAGCCAAAGCCGTGCTGACACTAGAAATATCGCACGCGCGGCAAATACTCACCAATCCGCCGAATGGGCACACCCACAGCCGCCTCACCCGGCGAAAGTCTCCAAGCCGTCCCGACCCGCTAATCTACCTATCGAGTTACTTGGGCCCGTCCGGTGCGGCCGACGCGGCTGAGCTGGCCGAGGAAGGAAACCCGTGAAGGTTCGTCTGGAACGGTCGAGATGTGTGGGCCACGCCCAGTGCTACGCAGTCGATCCGGAGTTATTCCCGATCGACGAATCGGGCTACTCGATCCTCGAGGAGCACCAGGTACGGCCCGAGGATGCGCAGCTGACCCGCGATGGTGTGGCCGCGTGCCCGGAGATGGCACTCATTCTGGACGAGGACTGACTCACCGCGCCGAGGCCGCGTGGAGTGCGTTTGTGCAGGTGGCGCGCTGCCGGCCAAACTGTGAACTTAACGGCAGCTTAACAATAGTTTGCGGGGAATGAATTATTGGCGTTGCCGGTGCCTGAGGCCGGTTTGGCAATCTAATGTGTTTCCTATGCAACGGTTCCGCAACAGTTCAGGTGTCGAGTGACTTTGTTACGCTGAAAGGTTTTCTCAAGGCTGAGAGCGCAAGTCGTTGTTGACCATACGCCCTGAAGCGGCCGTCGCGGTGGCCGCAGCAGATTGCGGTATCGGCCTCAACGGTGAAAGCCCGCAGCGGCGCCGGCCCGCTCCAAGAGGAGGCGAGCGGGAAACCGCGCAGCGGGCCCGCGGCATCGCAAGTCGGATCCCGTCAGATCCTCGGGGACCCGAATTCGCTGTCTGGCAACCGGTTTGCGACCAGGCTGGAAGTTCCATCAAGCAGATGCCGCAACTGCATCGCCGACGCGATCATGGTGGCTAAGGGGGGTTGAGTTGGACTTCGGGGCGTTACCGCCGGAGATTAATTCGGGCCGCATGTATGCGGGCCCGGGATCGGGATCCATGATGGCTGCCGCCGCAGCCTGGGATGATCTGGCCGCGGAATTAGCCTCGGCTGCGTCCGGATACGAATCGGTCATAGCCGAACTGACCGGTTCGCCCTGGATGGGTCCGGCATCGCTGTCCATGGTGGCTGCAGCCAGACCCTATATCGCATGGCTGAGTGGTGCCTCCGCCTTGGCGGAGCAAGCGGGGATGCAGGGCCGGGCTGCCGCAGCTGCCTATGAGACGGCGTTTGTGATGACCGTGCCTCCGCCGGCGATCGCGGCCAACCGCTTGTTACTGATGACCCTTATCGCGACCAACTTTTTCGGACAGAACACACCGGCGATCGCGGCTACCGAAGCGCACTACGCCGAGATGTGGGCACAGGACGCTGCCGCCATGTACGGCTATGCCGGCGCATCGGCGACTGCTTCGGAATTGACTCCATTCGCAGATCCCGGAACCACCACCGATCCAGCGGGTTTGGCCGCTCAATCAGCGGCGGTGGCCAAGGCTGCTGCCACGCCTGCGGGCACCTCCGCACCGGCCTTGTCGTCGGCGGATCCGGGTTTGGTGTCGACTGCGGCGGTGCCTCAACTGCTGCAACAGCTTTCGACGTCAACGTTAGCCGGATCGCTGAATCCCAACGATTGGTGGATCGTGCAGACGCTAGGTTCGATCAATAGCGCGCAAAGGGTTTCAGTGGTTCGTACCCTGGGCTTGTCGTACTTCGCCATGGGCATTCCGCAGTTCATTGCCTCGATCGGGCAGCAGTTGACGTTTGGCAGCGGAACGACGGCCGGTTCCGGCGGCGCCTGGTATGCGACACCACAATTCGCGGGCCTGGGTACCGGGGCCGGTCGCGCTGCCGCGTCGGCGAGTCTGGCGAGCGCGAACAAGATCGGCGCGCTTTCGGTGCCACCGACTTGGGTCGGTTCCTCTGCCGAAGTCGAGCGCGCCGCAGCGGGACTGGTCAGTGCCGACGTCGGCACGAATTCCCAGGGAGGAGTACAGGGTTTACTCCGTGGAATACCGCTGGGATCGGGTGCTGCTCGGCGCGGCGGCGGCATTGGGCACCGATATGGCTTCCGCTACAGCGTCCTTACCCGCCCGCCGTCGGCCGGATAGGGCGATGAAGCACTCATGGTCCACCACAGGAGTGACATGCGGCCCGACGCTGCTCGAGCCGCCCGAATCGAGCCATGTCGTTAGTAACTGCGCTCTCAAACCCTATGAACCTGAAGGTAATTGAGGAGGAGATCAGGTGTCGTTTGTGACAACACAGCCAGCGGCGCTGGCGGTAGCCGCTAACACGTTGGAGGGGATCGGCTCGGCCTTGAGCTCCCAGAACGCGGCCGCGGCGGCTCCGACCACGGGCGTCGTTCCGGCGGCAGTCGACGAGGTGTCTGCGCTGGCGGCAGCGCAGTTCGCGGCGCATGCCGAGATGTATCAGGTCGTGAGCTCGCAGGCTTCCGCGATTCACGAAATGTTTGCCAGCACGTTGACGATCAGTTCGGGGTCCTATGCGGCCACCGAGGCGGCCAATGCGGCCGCGGCCGGTTAGAAAGGAATAGCGTGATGGATTTTGGTGCGTTGCCGCCGGAGGTCAATTCGGGGCGGATGTATTCGGGTCCGGGGTCGGCGCCGATGGCGGCTGCGGCGACGGCCTGGAATAGCTTGGCTGTCGAGTTGAGTTCGGCGGCTAGGGGCTATGAGGCGGTGGTCACTCAGCTCAGCAGCGAGGAATGGATGGGGCCGGCGTCGGCGACGATGGCCGAGGCGGTAGCCCCGTACGTGGCGTGGACGGGTGCCGCGGCGACTCACGCTGAGCAGGCCGCTGCCCAGGCCAGGGCGGCGGCTGCCGCGTTCGAGACGGCGTTTGCCGCGGTGGTGCCCCCACCGCTGATTGCGGCCAATCGTGCGCAATTAGCCCAGGCGATTGCGACCAATGTCTTCGGGCAGAACACGTCGGTGATTGCGGCGCTGGAAGCTCAATACGGCGAGATGTGGGCCCAAGATGCCGCGGCGATGTACAGCTACGCAGGCAACTCGGCCCATGCTGCGGCGGTGACTCCGTTCACGTCGCCGCCGCAGATCACCAGCCCCACCGCGCAAGCTGGGCAGACCGCGGCCGTCGCCGCAGCCACCGGCACCTCGGCCGGTTCGGCCCAGCAAACGCTGAATCAATTTCTTTCCGCGATACCCACTACGTTGGGAGGTCTGGCCGCGCCGGTGACCGGACCCATCGGCACCGAGGTCGGCTTCCTGCAATCGGCGCAGGGTCCGCTGACGGGGTTGTGGCAGGTCTTGTTCGGGACCAGCACCTTCCCCAACTCGATTTCGGGGTTTCTAACTGCCTATACGCCCTACGCGGGCTTCTTCTACAACACCGAGGGGTTGCCGTACTTCAGTATCGGTATGGCCAACAACTTCGTCCAGTCGGCCAAGACCTTGGGATTGATCGGTGGGTCAGCTCCGGCGGCGGCTGCCGGCGCTGCCGCCAAGGGTTTACCTGGGTTGGGCGGCCTGCTCGGTGGCGGCGGCTCGGTGTCGGGGGGTTTGGGCAATGCGGCCTCGGTGGGCAAGTTGTCGGTGCCGCCGGTGTGGAGTGGACAGCTGCCGGGCGCGATGCATCCCGGAGGTGCGCCGCTGCCGGTGAGTGCCATCACCGCCGCGCCCGAGGCGGGCGCGGGCAACCTGCTCGGTGGCATGCCGCTGGCCGGCGCTGGCGCCGGCGCTGCGGCGGGAGCCGGGCCCCGCTACGGCTTCCGGCCCACCGTCATGGCCCGCCCACCTTTCGCCGGCTGACGACGGCCAAGCTGTGCCGTGTTTCGCCGACGCCGCATCACCGACCCGGAACGCGCCAGCATGTCCGCAATGCATGATGGGCTTGCACGACACCGCGTCATGAGCTGGGTGGCCGTGATCCGGCCAAGCTGCGCGGCAGCCGGAACGCAGTGGTCAGCAGATCTTGACGGGTTTCGACACCTACCTTGCCAAGGGTTTGGGCGGGAGTTTGCTGAGCGGACGACAAACAGCCCTTCTCGCTGTTACTGTGTCGTTACCACAGGTGAATTTGCCGTGCCAACACGTGAACACTTGCTAAATGGTGACGTTGAAAGCAAACTGGCGCCGCGCGGTCATCTACTCTCTTGCAGTAGAGCGGTGCCGGGGACAATCGAGGGAGGAAAACAGTATGTCATTTGTGACCACACAGCCGGAAGCTCTGGCCGCTGCGGCGTCGAGCCTGCAGGGTATCGGCACCACGATGAGCGCCCAGAACGCCGCTGCGGCGGCCCCGACGACGGGGGTCGTACCAGCGGCCGCCGACGAGGTATCGGCGTTGACCGCGGCTCAATTCGCCGCACACGCGCAGATGTACCAAGCGGTCAGCGCCCAAGCCGCCGCGATTCACGAGATGTTCGTTAACACCTTGGCGACCAGTTCCGGTTCGTATGCGGCCACCGAGGCCGCCAACGCCGCCGCTGCCGGCTGACCCACGCTGGTAGTTGTGGACCGGGGGCGGGATGCGGTTACGGACGTGGGTCATTGCGGGAGCGCGCCCACGCGGCCGAGTCTGTGCTCCGGACGCCGCACTCATCGATTCCGATGTTGCGGTCGGAGCCCGATGTCCGTGTCGCCGTGCCGCGACGCCCGGTGCGCGTCGGCTGGAAAGGGGGGATCATCCACAGTTCTCCGGTCGGCGGTTGCGTGAGCGCGTAGCTGGCTGGTCATCGCACCCGCAAACAACAGACGACAAATGATCCAAATGATCCAAATGATCCAGGCAAGATCTAGGCAATAATCTAGGCAATAAGGAGAAATTCAGGTGACTTCACGCTTTATGACCGACCCGCACGAGATGCGGGCGATGGCGGGCCGCTTCGAGGTGCACGCTCAGACGGTTGAGGACGAGGCCCGCCGGATGTGGGCGTCCTCGCAGAACATCTCCGGCGCGGGCTGGAGCGGTCTGGCCGAGGCCACCTCGCTGGACACCATGGGCCAGATGAACCAGGCCTTCCGCAACATTGTGAACATGCTGCACGGAGTGCGTGACGGGCTGATCCGCGACGCCAACAACTACGAGCAGCAAGAGCAGGCCTCCCAGCAGATCCTCAGCAGCTAGCGCCCAAAGCCACAGCTGCGTACGCTTTCACTGGTTAGGAGAACACCACAATGACCATTAATTACCAGTTCGGCGATGTCGACGCCCACGGCGCCACGATTCGTGCCCAGGCGGCGTCGCTCGAGGCCGAGCACCAGGCCATCGTTCGCGATGTGCTGGCTGCCGGCGACTTCTGGGGCGGCGCCGGTTCGGTGGCTTGCCAGGAGTTCATCACCCAGTTGGGTCGCAACTTCCAGGTGATCTACGAGCAGGCCAACGCCCACGGCCAGAAGGTCCAGGCCGCCGGCAGCAACATGGCGCAGACCGACAGCGCCGTCGGCTCCAGCTGGGCCTAAAACCGAACTCCAGGCGCGGCAGCACACCAACTACCGGGTGTGCTGCCGTGTCCTGCAGTTGACCGGCAGTCGAACAACTGAAGACCCCTGAGGTTAGGCATGGATCAACAGAGCACGCGCACCGATATCACCGTCAACGTCGACGGCTTCTGGATGCTCCAGGCGTTGCTGGATATCCGGCACGTTGCGCCCGAACTGCGGTGCCGGCCGTACGTATCCACCGACAACAACGACTGGCTGAATGAGCATCCCGGAATGGCGGTCATGCGCGAGCAGGGCATTGTCGTCGGAGACACGGTCAACGAACAGGTGGCCGCCCGAATGAGGGTGCTCGCCGCGCCGGACCTCGAGGTCGTAGCCCTGCTCTCCCGGGGCAAGTTGCTGTACGGGGTAGTCGATGACGAGAACCAGCCGCCCGGTTCGCGCGACATTCCGGACAACGAGTTCCGGGTGGTGCTGGCCCGCCGGGGCCAGCACTGGGTGTCCGCGGTGCGGGTGGGCAACGACATCACCGTCGACGACGTTTCGGTAACCGACAGCGCATCGATCGCCGCACTGGTGATCGACGGGCTGGAATCGATTCACCACGCCGACCCTGCTGCGATCAATGCGGTCAATGTGCCTTTGGAGGAGATGCTGGAGGCCACCAAGTCATGGCAGGAATCCGGCTTCAACGTCTTTTCCGGCGGGGATTTACGGCGAATGGGTATCAGCGCCTCCACGGTGGCCGCGCTGGGCCAGGCGTTATCAGATCCTGCGGCCGAGGTCGCGGTTTATGCGCGGCAGTACCGAGATGATGCCAAGGGTCCGAGCGCCTCGGTGCTGTCCCTTAAGGACGGATCTGGTGGGCGTATCGCGCTCTACCAGCAGGCGCGAACCGCGGGCTCCGGGGAGGCGTGGCTGGCTATCTGCCCGGCAACCCCGCAATTGGTGCAAGTCGGGGTGAAGACCGTGTTGGACACGCTGCCGTACGGCGAGTGGAAAACACACAGCAGGGTTTAACAACGCTGTTACGAAAAACGAAGTGTTACAACGCTTTCAAACATAGAATGCGAGCCAGATGCGGACCGGGCATACTGCTCTGGTAGCGGCTGCAAAATTGAAAAGCAAACGTCAACCACAACCATTAGTCGCGAGGCGAGGCAAATGAATTCGGAGTTGGTCGATCCGCAACTCACCGGGGGCGACGCCTCGGTGAGCTCACCGACGGTGCCCCGGGCGCGGCTGAAGTCATGGGCTACCACGTTCGCCACGGCAGGGGGTACAGGACGATGACCGCAGTAGCTGATGCGCCACAGACCGAAATCGAGGGCGTCTCGTCGCCCCGATCCGTCGTCGTCGGCATCATGGCCGGTGTCGGCGTCCAGATCGGCGTGCTGCTGGATGCCAACGCCCCGGTGTCGGTGATGACCGAGCCGCTGTTGAAAGTGGTGAACAGTAGGCTCCGAGAGCTCGGTGAGCCTCCCCTGGAGGCCACCGGCCGCGGCAGGTGGGCGTTGTGCCTGGTCGATGGCTCGCCGTTGCGGGCCACTCAATCGTTGACCGAACAAGAGGTCTATGACGGCGACCGGCTGTGGATCCGTTTCATCCCGGACACCGAGAAGCGGTCGCAAGTCATCGAGCATATCTCCACAGCGGTTGCGTCCAATCTCAGCAAGCGATTCGCCTCGATCGACCCGGTTGTCGCCGTACAGGTCGGGGCGTCGATGGTGGCCATCGGCGTCGTTCTGGCATCAGGACTGCTCGGCTGGTGGAGGTGGCACCACAACACGTGGTTGACCACCATTTTCGCGTCAGTGGTCGCAGTACTGGTGTTGGCGGTGTCGATGCTGCTGTTGATGCGCGCCAAGACCGACGCGGATCGGCGCGTTGCCGACATCATGCTGATGAGCGGTCTCGCTCCACTGGCAGTGGCCGCCGCGGCGGCGCCTCCCGGTCCGGTCGGGTCACCGCAAGCGGTGCTGGGTTTCGGGGTGCTCTCAGTAGCCGCCACGTTGGCGCTGCGATTCACCGGTCGCCGGCTAGGGATCTACACCGCGGTCATCACCATCAGCGTGGTGGCGACGCTTGCGGGTCTGGCCCGGATGGTCGCCGCAGCCAGTGCGGTGACGTTGTTCAGTAGCACGGTGCTGGCCTGCGTCCTGCTCTATCACGCAGCTCCCGCGCTGTCGCGGCGGCTGGCCGGGATCCGGCTGCCGGTGTTCCCGTCCGCCACCAGCAGGTGGGTCTTCGAGGCCCGTCCCGACCTGCCCACCACGGTGGTGAGGTCCGGTGGTGGTCCGGCGACCCTCGAAGGGCCGGCGTCGGTACGCGATGTGGTGCTGCAAGCCGAACGCGCCCGGTCGTTCCTGAGCGGGCTGCTGGTGGGGCTCGGCGTGCTGATGGTGGTATGCCTGACCGCGCTGTGCAATCCGCACACTGGACAACGGTGGCTGCCGCTGCTACTTGCCGGATTCACCGCCGGGTTCCTGCTGTTGCGCGGACGCTCGTACGTCGACCGATGGCAGGCGACCACCCTGGCCGGCACTGCCGTGATCATCGTCGCGGCTGTGCTAATCCGGTATGCAGTGGTGTTGGCCTCGCCGTTGTCCGTGTCGATCGCCGCGGCGATCCTGGTGCTGCTGCCGGCCGCCGGTCTGACAGCTGCGGCCGTCGTGCCCAACACGATCTACAGCCCGCTGTTCCGCAAGTTCGTGGAATGGATCGAATACCTGTGCTTGATGCCGATCTTCCCGCTGGCATTGTGGTTGATGAATGTTTATGCAGCGATCCGGTACCGGTAACGAAAGGTTGCGGCGTAGTCGCGGCCCAGCCGCGGCAGTCGCCGCAATCCTGCTTGCCTCGGGTGCGCTAGCCGGTTTGCCTCCGGCCCATGCGATTTCGCCGCCGACGATTGACCCGGCAGCGTTGCCACCTGACGGTCCACCCGGACCCGTCGCCCCGATGAAGCAGAACTCCTACTGCACCGAAGTCGGAACGTTGCCCGGCACCGACTTCCGATTGCCGCCCAAGTACATGGAGATGCTCAACCTCACCGAGGCATGGCAGTTCGGCCGGGGCGAGGGGGTGAAAGTCGCCGTCATCGACACCGGCGTGACGCCGCACCCCAGGTTTCCGCACTTGATTCCCGGCGGCGACTACGTGATGGCCGGCGGTGACGGCTTGTCGGACTGCGATGCTCACGGGACGATCGTGGCGTCGATGATCGGCGCGGCTCCGGCAAATGGGGCGGCGCCGCCTCCGGCGGTTCCACGCCGGCCCGTCACCATCCCCACCACGGAGAAGCCGCCACCACCGCAGACCGTGACGCTGTCACCGGTGCCGCCGCAGACCCAGACGATCACCGTGGTTCCGGCTCCACCGTCTGAGGAGGGGGCCCCGGGTGCCGCCCCGGCACCGGGTCCGGTGCCGCCGGCGGCCCCAGGTCAGGCTCCGGCCGGAACCCACGGTGGTGGAACGGTGACGATACCCAGCTACTCCGGCGGCCGGCGGGTGATCGGCATCGACAATCCGAGCGGCCCGCGTCCACTCGACCCGCCGCCCTCACCAGCGCCGCCGCCCGACGCGTTCAGTGGAATCGCCCCGGACGTCGAACTGATTGCCATCCGCCAATCGAGTCAGGCCTTCGGTCTCAAAGACCCGTACACCGGCGATGAAGATCCGCAGACGGCACAAAAGATAGACAATGTCCAGACCATGGCGCGAGCGATCGTGCATGCTGCCAATATGGGTGCTTCGGTGATCAACATCTCCGACGTGACATGCATGAGCGCCCGCAATGTGATCGATCAACGGGTGTTGGGTGCGGCGGTCCACTACGCGGCGGTCGACAAGAACGTGGTCATCGTGGCCGCGGCCGGCGACAGCAGCAAGAAGGATTGCAAACAGAACCCGGTTTTCGATCCGTTGCAGCCCAGCGATCCCCGTGACTGGAACGCGGTCACCACGGTAGTCACCCCGTCGTGGTTCAGCGACTACGTCCTGACGGTCGGCGCCGTCGATGCAAATGGTCAGCCGATGAGTCAAATGAGCATCGCCGGGCCCTGGGTCTCGATTGCCGCGCCGGGGACAGACGTTGTCGGCCTTTCGCCTCGAGACGACGGCTTGATCAACGCGATCGACGGCCCCGACAACACGTTGCTGGTTCCGGCCGGCACCAGTTTCTCCGCCGCGATCGTGTCCGGGGTAGTGGCCCTGGTCCGGGCGAAGTACCCCGAACTGTCGGCCTACCAGGTCAAGAACCGATTGATTCACACCGCCAGGCCGCCCGCTCGCGGCGTGGACAACCAGGTCGGCTACGGTGTGGTGGATCCGGTGGCGGCCCTGACCTGGGATGTGCCAGAAGGGCCGGTCCAGCCGCCGAAGCAACTGTCAGCGCCACTGGCGCTGCCGAAACCACCCACCGAACGCAATATGGTTCCGGTTTGGGTGGCTGCCGGGGGATTGACCGGGGCACTACTGATAGGCGGTGCGGTGTTCGGTACGGCGACATTGATGCGACGATCACGGAAGCAGCGATGAAGGCTCAGCATAGGTTTGGGTTGGCTTTATCGTGGCCGCGGTTGACGACCGTGTTCTTGGCGGACGTGGTCATACTCGTGGTCGCAAGCCACGGCCCGGACTCGTGGCAAGGCGAGTACCGCGTCGCATGGTGGGTCGGGGTGGGCCTTGCGGTGGTGCTGACACTATTGTCGATCGTTACCTATCACGGGATCACCGTGACCTCAGGTATCGCCACCTGGGTGTGGGATTGGTCTGCCGATCCGGGTACGGCACTGGGCGCAGGATGTACGCCGGCCGTCGATCACCAACGCCACTTCGGACGTGACACCGTCGGAGTGCGTGAATATCAGGGCCAGTTGGTCACGGTGATCGAGGTCGACGGTGGTGAAGGCGACCAGCCTGGCCGACATCGTCATCGGACCGCGCAGTCGGCCGTATTGCCGGTGGGCGCAGTTGCTGAAAACTTGCGACAGTTCGACATCCAACTCGAGGGCATCGACATCGTGTCGGTGGAAGTGCGCGGCGGCGCCGAGGCCGCCAAAGCGTCGGCTTCTTTGGACGAGTGGGGTCCCGAGGAGTGGGGAGTGGTGGGGGACAAACCCGCCGCCAACCGGCGCCGTACCTGGTTGGTGTTGCGGATGGATCCGCAGCGCAACGTGGCCGCGGTCGCCTCCCGCGATTCGTTGGCCTCGACGTTGGTTGCGGCCACCGAGCGGCTGGTTCAGGATCTGGACGGTCAAACCTGCGCGGCGCGGCCGCTGACCGCTGATGAGTTGGCCGAGGTTGACAGCGCGGTTCTGGCTGATTTGGAGCCAACCTGGAGCCGGCCGGGTTGGCGTCATCTCAAGCATTTCAACGGATTTGTCACCAGCTTCTGGGTGACGCCGTCAGATATCAGTTCCGAGACGCTGGACCACCTGTGGTTGCCTGACACCCCGGAAGTGGGCTCCACGGTGATCACGGTACGGCTGACCATGCGAGCCGGTCGGCCGCAGATGTCGGCGTGGGTTCGCTATCACAGCGATTCACGTCTGCCCAAGGAGCTCACGTCGGGGCTCAACCGCCTCACCGGCCGTCAGTTGGCGGCCGTGCGCGCGAGCCTGCCGGTGCCGGGGAAACGTTCCCGACTGGTCGTACCCGGTCGCGAACTGCGTGACTACGACGAGCTTGAACTGCCTGTGGATCAAGTACAGGAGCACGCAACAAGCTCGTCCGCAGGGCAATGACTCGCCCGCAGTCAACCGCTGAAGATGCCCGCAACGCCCTGGTCGCCGGACTGCTCGCCTCTGGAATCTCGGTCAATAGCCTCCAGCCCAGCCACAACCCACAAGTGGCGGCGCAAATGTTTGCCACCGCCACCAAACTGGATCCCGGCATGTGCGATGCTTGGCTGGCCCGGATCCTCGCCGGCGACCAGAGCATCGAGGTGCTCGCCGGCGCCTGGGCGGCGGTCAGGACATTCGGTTGGGAGACCCGCCGTCTCGGCGTGACGGACCTGCAGTTCCGTCCCGAGGTCTCCGACGGGTTGTTTCTGCGGCTGGCCGTCACCAGCGTTGATTCGCTGGCATGCGCATACGCCGCGGTCCTCGCCGAGAACAGGCGCTACCAGGAGGCGGCCGAACTACTCGACGCCACGGACCCCCGCCATCCTTTCGACTCCGAGCTGGTCAGCTATGTGCGGGGCGTGCTCTACTTCCGCACCAAACGCTGGCCCGACGTGCTCAACCAGTTTCCCGAGGCAACGCCATGGCGTCACCCGGAACTGAAGGCCGCCGGCGCGGCGATGGCTACCACCGCGCTGGCGTCACTGGGCGTCTTCGAGGAGGCGTTCCGCAGAGCGCAAGAAGCCATCGAAGGGGACCGGGTGCCCGGTGCGGCCAACATTGCGCTCTACACGCAGGGCATGTGCTTGCGGCATGTCGGCCGCGAGGAGGAAGCCGTTGAACTGTTGCGCCGGGTGTATTCCCGCGACCCCAAATTCACCCCGGCTCGCGAGGCTCTGGACAATCCCAACTTCCGGCTGGTACTGACCGATCCGGAAACGATTGAGGCGCGCAAAGATCCGTGGGATCCGGACAGTGCGCCGACCCGCGCCCAAACTGAGGCTGCTCGCCATGCCGAGATGGCCGCGAAGTACTTGGCGGAAGGGGACGCCGAGCTGAATGCGATGCTCGGCATGGAAAAGGCCAAGAAGGAAATCAAACTCATCAAGGCGACGACCAAGGTGAACTTGGCGCGGGCCAAGATGGGGCTTCCCGTCCCGGTGACATCGCGTCACACCTTGCTACTGGGGCCGCCGGGTACTGGAAAGACGTCGGTGGCAAGGGCATTCACCAAGCAGCTCTGCGGGTTGACGGTATTGCGCAAGCCGCTGGTGGTGGAGACCAGTCGCACCAAGTTGTTGGGCCGATACATGGCCGATGCCGAGAAGAACACCGAAGAAATGCTCGAGGGCGCGCTGGGCGGCGCGGTTTTTTTCGACGAGATGCACACTCTGCACGAGCGCGGCTATTCCCAGGGCGACCCCTACGGCAACGCGATCATCAACACCTTGCTGATTTACATGGAGAACCACCGCGACGAGCTCGTCGTCTTCGGCGCCGGTTACGCCAAGGCGATGGAAAAGATGCTCGAAGTGAATCAAGGTCTGCGACGGCGGTTTTCGACCGTGATCGAGTTCTTCAGCTATACCCCGCAAGAATTGATCGCGCTGACCCGGTTGATGGGCCGGGAGAATGAAGACGTCATCACCGACGCGGCAGCCCAGGTGTTACTGCCGTCGTACACCAAGTTCTACAACGACCAGACCTACTCCGAGGACGGCGATCTGATCCGGGGCATCGACATGCTCGGCAACGCCGGCTTCGTGCGCAATGTCGTCGAGAAAGCCCGCGACCACCGTAGTTTCCGCCTGGACGACGCAGATCTGGACGCCGTACTGAACAGCGATCTGACGGATTTCAGCGAGGACCAGCTGCTTCGATTCAAGGAGCTCACCCGCGAGGACCTTGCCGAAGGCCTCAGCGCTGCAGTGGCGGAGAAGAAGACCACGACTTAGCCCTGGACTTAGCCCTGACTTAGCCGAGACGTAGCCGCCGTCTCGTTGGCCGGCAGCAGCTAACCTTGCGCCTTGAACGCTAGCGCACCGTGCCACGGTCGTAACCGGGTCCCCGTACGGGAAACCTCGACCTGTCTGCTGAGTCATCCCGCAGTGGAACAAAGACGGTGACCTACTGCTCGCGGTACCCCTGAAGCACCGGAGTACCCGGTGTGAGCTTGCGTTTCCCTAGCGGAAAAGGACATTGACCCACACCGCAGATAAGGGATTCCAGATTTTGCCGGTGCTACCCCTATGGGTTAGGCCCAACTAGCTTCAGGCGCGGCTGTGGGCGGATACGCTGTGTGGTGCTAAAAGCTCGGACGACCGGGGTGGCGCTCCTGGCAAATTTCGCGAGGGTGACTTCATCCGGGATATTGCAACCCCGTGGCACCCCGATGTGCCCCGATCGTGACAGGAGGTGCGCCGAACGGACCCGACCAAGAGCGTGCCCCATGAAAGTTATGACCACTCATCCCGATCTGGTCACGGCGCTTTGTCCGCCGTCTGAATCGGCTGGCGCCGAGTACCCCGGCCGCGCGCTACGTAACACACGTACGTGCTCTCGGTAACACCCCGACACCACCCACAGCGGCGAGGCTCCGTAGCCGGGTTGGACGATCCCAAGAGGAGAAGTCCGATGTATTTGCTTAGGACACAACCGGAATCGCTGCACGCAGCCGGCGGCGACGTAACCGCGGTGACCACAACGCGATTCGCTGCCCACGGGCAACGAGCAGTCGTGCACGCTGCCGCTGGTCAGATATCGCGCACGGCCGCCACGCCGAAGGACGTTGGTTGCCCCACCACTGCCGAAGCCGCCGACGCGGCCACCGAAGCCCTAGTCGGATAAGGGAGGTGAGGGCGATGGATTTCGGAGCGCTTCCACCGGAAGTCAATTCGCTGCGTATGTATTCGGGACCAGGATCGGCGCCGCTGCTGGCTGCGGTGGCGGCCTGGGATGGGCTGGCAGCGGAACTGCGTTCGACGGCAGCCTCATACGACGCGGTGATCTCGGAGCTGACCGGCGAAGGCTGGCTGGGTCCCGCATCGGCATCGATGGCGGCCGCGGTCGCCCCGTACATGGGGTGGATGAGCATCACGGGCGTCCAGGCCGAGCAGACTGCCGCTCAGGCAGCAGCGGCGGCGGGTGCATTCGAGGCCGCTTTTGCGATGACGGTGCCGCCGGCTGTGGTCGCGGCTAACCGCGCTCGGTTGATGATGCTGGTCGCCACCAATATCTTCGGCCAGAACACGCCGGCGATCGCGGCGACCGAGGCCGAGTACGGCGAGATGTGGGCTCAGGATGCGGCGGCGATGTATGGCTACGCGGCCGGCGCCGCGGCGGCCTCGGCGCTGACACCGTTTACCGAGCCGGCGCAGACCACGAACCCAGCTGGGCCGGCGGGCCAGGCAGCAGCCGTCGCTCAAGCCGCCGGTAGCGCGGCGGGCACACTGACACAGTCCGAGCTTCCGCAATTGATGTCGGTAGTGCCGTCTGCGCTCCAAGGACTCGCGTCGCCGGCAGCGGCCCTGTCCGAAGCTGCAGCTGCGAATCCCGCGGCTGCCCTTCCGGTGCCGGGTGGCATCCTTGCCGATATCCTCAATTTCCTGGATGGCAACGACGGCAACCCCTATGGGATCTTCCTCAACTCCTCGCTGGTCAACGGCTTCACTTCAGCCGGGTACGTAAGTCCGGACCTGATCACCCCGGCAATTACCGGGGCGATGGCAGACCTCAACTCGTTGCAGGCCGGCGGGCTGCCGGTTATCTCGCCACCCGACAGCGGCCATTTCAACTTCCCCGCATTGGCCTCGACGTCGGCCCCGGCGCCGGCGCCGGCGGGTGTGAGCAGCGTTGTGACCGGGCTCAATCGGGCGGCGTTCGTCGGCCGATTGTCGGTGCCGGAGAGCTGGACGGCTGCCACCCAGGTGGTGAACCACGCCGGTGCCGCGGCCCCGGGCGGTGGTTGGACCAGCTCCGCCACTGTTCCAGACGCAGCAGCCGGTACACCTGGCGTGCCGGGGATGCCCGCCCCGGGAGTGTACGGACACAGCTTCGGCAGCGGTCCTCGGTACGGGTTCAGGCCGACGATCATGTCCCGGCCCCCTGCCGCGGGCTGACGACGAGGCCGATGTTCGTGGTGAAGTTCGCGGGCAGGCACCCCCAAGGTGCCGGCCGATCCACACGGCTCCGGTGCCGTTGTCCCGCAACGAGATCCGGATCATGGCTCGGGCAGTTTGTCCTGCTCGTCATCGCCGGCCTTGGCGCCAGGACATCGCGGGCGCACCCCTGGATGTCCCGGGATACTGTGTCGCACAGGCGGTTTGCGACCCGACGTTGGTACGGCCGGCTTGACCGGCCACCAAATATGCGTGATTTGCCATACCGCCACCCGACACGACGAATTGTTGCCGCCTGTTTACCAGCTGGGTATTGCCGTTATCGGCGGGTTGGGTTGACTCCCACCGCCACAAGTGTCACGATTGCCCTTGCATGCACCTCGCTAGGTGAGGCGTCTGCACGGACACAGGCCACTGACCTCGAACGTCGAAAGACGCCCAGGGTCAGGACAGCTCTTCCCGGCTTAAGGGTTGAGCCCAAGTGGCTTCCGGCTTTGGCTAGCCGGATACGCCGTGTGGTGCCAAAGCTCTGACGAGAGGGGTGCCGCGCCCAGTTGTTCCGCTGGGCTCACACCTCGCGTGCCGTCTGCCTGGCATCCCCGTGTGCCCTGGCCCTGAGGAGGTGAGAGCGAGATGAGTCCCGGCGATAGTCCCTATCCGAGTCCGACGAGCATTTCGTTCCGATCCGACCCAGACGCCTTTTTCGCCTTCTGAACGGGTTCGCCTGATTCTCTACGTTGCGCGCCTCCGCATTTCGGAGACGTGACGATAGAGCGCGCGAAAAGCACCATCGATCCGGGTTGGGTCTTTCGTCCTGGAGAAGTTCGATGTCGTCTGCGATCACCCGTGCAGCTGTGCCACTCGAACACCGCACCGGCAACCGGCAGCTGCCCATTGCCACTGCGGAAGACAAATCCCGTGAGCGACGAATCGAACTCGAGCACAACACGATTCAATGCCCGAGTCCGGATCTGGCGGTTGCCACACAGGTGACGGCAGTCCACCCATCAGGTACCGCGACTTCGGGTCCAGGAGCCGGTTCAGTTGCCGCCACCGGCACCGACAGCACTACCACAGCCGATCAGAAAAGAGGCCAGCGATGACCGTCGCCCTCGACTTTGCAATGCTGCCGCCCGAAATCAATTCCGCCCGCATGTATTCGGGGCCCGGCTCGGGCCCAATGCTCGCCGCGGCGTCAGCCTGGAAGAGCCTGGCTGCGGAATTGCGTGCCACCGCATTGTCTTATCACTCGGTGCTCGCGGCGCTCACCGGGGAAGAATGGTACGGCCCGGCATCGGCATCGATGGCAGCAGCTGCCGCCCCCTACGTGGCGTGGCTGAACACCACCGCGGTCCAGGCGGAACAGACCGCGGTCCAAGCCGAGGCAGCCGCGGGAGCGTACGAAGCGGCCTTCGGCGCGACCGTCCCTCCGCCGGTGATCGCGGCCAACCGTGCTCAACTCATGGCTTTGATCGCCACAAATATCCTGGGCCAGAACACCCCGGCCATTGCAGCCACCGAGGCGCAGTACACCGAAATGTGGGCCCAAGATGCCATGGCGATGTACGGCTACGCCGGATCCTCGGCTGCCGCCACTCAGCTGAGCCCCTTCGTGGAACCTCAGCAGGCAACCAACCCCAGCGGGCTGGCCGCCCAGGCGGCTGCGGTCACCGAGGCGTCCGCCAACTCGGCCGGCAATCAGTCGAGCACGCTCTCCGGGCTGATTTCCATGGTTCCTAGTGCGTTGCAGGGACTTTCGGGACCTAACAGCACATCCTGGCTACAGGTGATTTGGGACCTGCTGACCGGGTCTGGGCCTGCTTGGTGGCAGACCCTGTGGAACGTCTGGGGGCCCAACGCGAATGTCTGGAACACCATCACTTCAACTGGGCTCTTCGTCCCGGGTAGCACGTTTGCACCCTTCATGGCTAGCGTCCTGGCTGGCGCAGTGGCTGCGGATGCGGCTCAGGATGCGAGTGCGGCCGCGGCTGGCGTCGGCAGTGGGCTGGCGGCGGGCCCGCTCGCGTCCACTGGCAGCGTTGGAAGCGCCGTTTCGGCCGGTTTGGGCAACGCGGGCATTGTCGGCAAACTGTCGGTACCGCCGGCGTGGACCGCGGCCGCGCCACTGCACAGCCCGCTGGGTTCGGCTTTGGGAGGCACGCCGATGGTCGCACCTCCGCCGGCGGTGGCAGCCGGTATGCCAGGTATGCCATTCGGCAATATGGCCGGCCAGCCCTTCGGACGTGCTGTACCCCAGTACGGCTTCCGCCCCACCTTCGTCGCGCGACCTCCCGCCGCGGGCTAGTCGCCGGCCTCGGTGCGCACCGATGACGCAGCCGCCGTTACCGGCTGCAGACTCGGTAAGCATGGTGTTTGCGCCTCCGGCCGACGCGACTTGACAGCCTCCCAGGAATTCTCCAGCAACCACCCAGCGGAGTGACAGCCAAATTTTGGGTACGTTCCCGAGGCGATCGGTAACGTCCTCTCTTACAACAACGGGGAGCACGTCATGGCGATCAGGTGCCAGGTCGGTGGACGTAAACGCCACCGACCTGACACGTGGCACACCATCGGGGCCCAGAGGGTGACCCGCGCGGCCGAGCCGCGGGCTGTGGTGCGCGATAGACTCCAGTCATGCGCCTGCCGGGTGGCGTGACATTCAGCTGCCGACGGACTAGCAACCTATTTCTTGCCAGAGGATCAAATCTAGGGGGTCACGGAACGGCGTTTACCCTAAGAACGCCTCGCAATAATCCAATTATTTGCGGTCTTTGATTTTCGGACCGATACGATTGGGCAGAAATCTTAATATAATGATCCGGGTGGCACGTGGCTTCTCTTCGGTAATGGCCGCAAATCGTATTGACCGACACACGTACAATATCGCCGGATTTCGTCTGTTCGGGGTTTGGCCTGTGCCGCGCGCAGGGTGATTTAACCGCTTAATTCGTTTTTCTCCGGGCGAATATCCAGGGGCACTTACTAGGTGATCTGGACGGCTGAACTGATAGCTAAGCTGAGAGTTTTCCAGCGATCAACGAGGCGGTGACGGTTACTTTTAACGTCGTGATTACACGCTGGGAACGTAATGCAAATAATTATTGTGCAGTATGACGGTGATGGCCGGATAGGGGGGAGCCACAATCGCGCGGGTGGCGCACCTTGAGTAGCAGAAGATTCACACCGGGAGAGCCCAGATCGGCGTCAATCGGGTGGAATCAAACATGCAGTGGTCGACGGGGATGAATAATGAGTTCGGTAAGAGCTGACCTAACTTGCGCACGGAACTACACGCCCGTGATTACTATGGCGGGCAGCGAAGAACCGGAGGCAGCAAATGATAGATTTTGGGGCGCTTCCGCCGGAGATCAACTCGGGGCGGATGTACGTCGGGCCGGGCGCCGGTCCGATGTTGGCCGCGGCCGCGGCCTGGCAGGAGTTGGCCGCCGAGTTGCAGTCCATGGCCGCCTCGTATCGGTCGATTGTCGAGAGTCTGACCGTAGGATCGTGGACAGGCCCGTCGTCGATCGCGATGGCAGCCGCGGTCGCGCCGTACCTGGCGTGGATCAACTCGACGGGGGCTCAAGCAGAGCAAGCCGCCGCCCAGGCGGCCGCGGCCGCAGCCGCCTATGAGACGGCGTTTGCGGCGACGGTGCCACCGCCGGTGATCGCGGCCAACCGAGCGCTGCTGATGGCGTTGATCGCCACCAACATTTTCGGGCAGAACACTCCGGCGATTGCGGCCACCGAGGCCGAATACCTGGAAATGTGGGCCCAAGACGCCGCCGCGATGTATGCCTATGCCGGCTCCTCCGCCACGGCCGCTCAGCTGACGCCGTTTACCGAGCCGCCAGCGACCACAAACCCGTCGGCAGCGGCGGCCCAATCCGCCGCGGTGGCACCAGCAGCCGGCACCGCGGCGGCCTCGGACATCACGACACAGCTGTCCCAGTTGATCGCCTCGGTGCCAAACGCGCTGCAAAGCCTGGCCTCGACCACATCGTTGCCGACGGCCGCGCCGTCGTTGCCGGGATCCATATTCCCACTGCCGGCGTTGCCGCCATGGCTGGCAACCGATATCGATAACTGGAACATCATCATGGCGGCGCTGAACGGGCCATATTCGCTGCAGGGCCTGGCTGCCATACCGGGTGGCCCGTTCCTGTCCTTCGGACAGGTCTACGCCTATGCCCAGAACGCCCAGGGTTTGCAGGCCTTTTTTGCCCCTTCCAAGCCCATCACCGGGGCCCTGGCCCCGATCGCTGATTCGCTGGGCGCAAACCTGACGTCCAGCAGCGCAGGTAGTGGTGGTGGACCGGTCACCGGGGCGATGGGGCGGGCGGCCCTGGTGGGCAGCATGGCGGTGCCACAGGGTTGGACGCAAGCCGCCCCAGCGATGCGACTGGTCTCCTCGCTGCTGCCCACCAACTTGGCCGCCGCCCCGGCCGCAGCGTTTTCCGGTGAGGCCGGGGTATTCGGCCAGATGGCCCTGTCGAGCCTGGCCGGCCGCGCCCTTGCTGCTACCACGTTCGGCTCCGCAGGCAGTGGTACGGCAAGTTCATTGGGCGGCGTTGTCGCCGGGGCAGACCCCGCCGCCGCCACCATCATCGTGATCCCGGCGCTCGATGAATGACGGCGGTGACGGTGATGATCGGCGTTACGACGGGCCATAGCTCAGCTAGGGCCATTCAAAGCACCCGGCCAGGTAAGGGGTAGAGACGTGTTCTACGCAGCACTTCCACCGGAAATCAATTCGGGCCGCATGTACACCGGTCCCGGGTCGGGCCCGATGCGTGCCGCCGCGGCGGCCTGGGACGCGCTGGCCGCCGAATTACAATCCACCGCTGCCGCGTGCTCGTCGGTCATCGACAGCCTGACCAGCGGGCCGTGGGCCGGTCCGTCGGCGCTGGCCATGGCCGCCGCGGCCGCGCCGTACGTGACCTGGCTGCAAGGCACCGCCGCGCAGGCCGCGCACGCGGCCGCCCAGGCCGCCGCGGCGGCCGGCGCCTATGAGACGGCGTTCGCCGCACATGTGCCGCCGGTGGAGATCGCGGCCAACCGTAGCCAACTGGCGACGCTGGTGGCGACCAACATCTTCGGCCAAAACACCCCGGCGATCGCTGCCACCGAGGCGCAATACGGCCAGATGTGGGTTCAAGACGCCGTCGCGATGGACAGCTACGCCGGCTCCTCGGCGGCTGCCGGCCAGCTGACACCGTTCACCGAGCCGCCGCAAGTTGTCAACGCGGCAGGACTGGCCGGCCAAGCCGCTGCGGCGGGCCAAGCCGCCGGAACCTCGGCCGGCACTGCCGCGCAGTCGATTTTGGCCTCGGCCGATCCGATTTCGTGGTTGTTGCAACTGGGTGCCGACCTTGCCACCGCCTACACGAAGGCCATGAACGACTTGGTGAACGGCATCTTCGGACCAACCGCAGCGGCAGATTATATCCGGCTGTTTCTCGCCGTCAGGGGTCCGCTGGGTTTCACCACCGGATTCAACGACATCGGTTTGCTGGTGAACTTCCCCGTATCGCAGTTCCTCAAGTTCGGCCCGCACGCGGCTGCCGGTGGGCTCGGCGAGTTCCCGAAAGAGGGACTGGGCGCCGGGCTTGGGCTGGCGCCCCACTGGGGCCGAGGCTGGCTGACCAGCGCAACATCGGGTGACGTGACCGCGCATTGGGGGCGCGGCACCCTCGTCGGGTCCTTGAGCGTTCCACCCAGCTGGGCGACAGCCACGCCCGCCATCAGGACCGTGGCCGCCGCATTATCGGCCGCCGGGCCGGAGGCCGTGCCGGCTGCTGCCCTCGGCGAGGGAGGCCTACTCAGCTCGACGGCGCTAGCGGGTATGCTCGGAAGCGCCCTCGGCGCCGGTGCTCCCAGCGCCGTCAGCGGTACCGGCGTCCGCGGCCGTATCACCCCGTTCAAAGACCTCAAGGACGCCACCTCGCCGGACAAACTCAAGCGTCTGGTCGCACAGATATCGGAAAAGCCCGAAAGCGTCCAGCATCACAGCGTCGACCCCGAAGGCCTTGACAGCCTGCTCGAGCAACTGGCGAAGAAGCCGGGCATCCACGCCGTGCACCTGTCCAAAGGCGACAAACCCAAAGTGGTTCCCTCGGATTCACAGTTGGGCTGACACATGGCTGGAGCTACGCATTTGATCAACCGTGATACCAACCGCTGCAACGGCATTGGCGAGTCTGAAGCGCGCCGCGGTTGCGGCTCGGAGGCTCGACAGCCGTGTTGGCAGGGCCGCGTAGGGGCGGAGTCAAAAACGTTACCGGACAAGGCAGTTCGGGAGTCGAATTCAGGACCGGGCACCCGCAAGACTGCCGGAGACGGAGGAATGGAAATCATGAAGAAGCTGCTAGCTCTCCTGGCCCTGGTGGCCATGGTCGGCCTCGCGGCGCCTGCCCATGCCGATCCGCAGGGACCCAGCGGCGGCGACGACGCGGGCTTCCTGGCCGCGCTGCAACAAGCCGGCATCACCTATCCCAGTCCGGCGGCAGCCATCGGATCCGCCCAGGCGGTCTGCGGGTGCCTGGACAACGGCGAAGCGGGACTGGAAGTGGTCCACGAAGTGAAGGTCCGCAATCCCGGTTTCAATATGGAAGCCGCATCGCAGTTCGCGGTGATTTCCGCGAAATACTACTGCCCGCACCACCTGGGCCACGTCTGATACGGGGGTGGGCGAGGAACCGGTGGGGCCGGCCCGCCACGGGCCATGCCATCCCGGCCAACTCGACGTGACCTGGTCCTTACGCGGGCTTCCCCCGGGCTCAAATCGCTTGAGGTCCAGCATATTTCGCGTGTTAGTCAGCGTCACAATGCAACCGGTTCGCCGGCTCGCCACCCGTCGTTAACCGCCATATGCTTAGCTGCCGTCGCCCTTAGCACTGGGACAGAAGGGAACGCAGTGCCGTGCAGAACCTCAGCATCGCCGAATTCACGCTCCGGCTCGCCGTCGGCGTCGGCTGTGGGGCCCTGATCGGCCTCGAGCGGCAGTGGCGGGCGCGCATGGCGGGGCTGCGTACCAATGCTCTGGTGGCCACCGGAGCGACCCTTTTCGTGTTGTATGCGGCCGCCACCGAGGACAGCAGTCCGACCCGGGTCGCGTCGTATGTGGTGTCGGGCATCGGGTTTCTGGGTGGTGGGGTAATTCTGCGGGAGGGGTTCAACGTACGCGGCCTCAACACCGCTGCCACCCTGTGGTGCTCGGCTGCAGTCGGTGTGCTCGCCGCGTCCGGACACCTGGTGTTCGCGCTGATCGCCACCGCCACCGTCGTCACCATCCATCTTTTCGGCCGCCCGCTGGGGCGGCTGATCGACCACGACAACACCGTCGAAGAAGACGAAGGCCTACGGCCCTACCAGCTGCAGGTGCTCTGCCGCCCCAAGTCCGCGAAATATGTGCGCGCTCAGATCGTGCAACACACGGCTCGAAACGACATCACGCTGCGCGGCATCCACACCGGCACAGCCACCGACGACAACATCACATTGACCGCCCACCTGCTGATGGACGGCCACACACCGGCCAAGCTGGAGCGGTTGGTGGCCGAACTGTCCTTGCAACCGGGCATATTCGCAGTGCACTGGTATGCCGGTGAACAAACCAATCCCATGTTGCCGATGTCGCCGTCGGACTGATTTGACGTCCACGCGGGGACCGCTCAGGGCCGGGCCTGCAGTTCTGGCGCGGCGGCGGCCAGCAGGTCGGCGCGGTTGCGGGTCAGCGGCGGGTAGATGCGCCGCGTGTTGATCATCTGTTTGGTCGCCTTGGCCTCGGCGCCACGCGACACCACTTCGCGATCCCACCCTTCGGTGTACACGGCGCCCGCTGGCCCCAAGTCGAGAACCGTTACATACCAAGGGATTCGAAATGCCAACAGCGGCTCGCCGAACAGGTCGCTGATCACGTTGTAGCCGGCGTAGCGGCCCATCGGCCGTCCGTGCTGACACGACATCACCGATACGTGCTCGTCATCCACCTCGGCAAGGGCTACATCACCGGCGGCAAAGACGGCCGGTACGCCCACCACCCGCAGGTAGTCGTCGACCTCGACGCGACCCAGTCGATCGCGGGTCACCGGTAGTTGCCCGGTAAGCGAATTGGCCCGCATGCCGGCGCACCACACGACGGTGGCCGCTGCCAGGTGCTCACCCGACGAGAGCGATACGCCGGAGGCACTGATCTTCGCCACGCTGACCGCGGTCCTGGTCTCGACGCCATTATCTGCCAGGGCTTGCTCGATCACCGGCCGCGCTGAGCTGCCCATATCGGAGCCGACGAACGGGTTATGGTCAACCAGCACCACCTGGGGGGTCACCGACCTTCCGACGAATAACGCCCTCAGCCGGCTCGGCATCTCACAGGCTGTCTCGATACCGGTCAGTCCCGCGCCGACTACCACCACGGTCGCCGCCGCGGCCGTCACAGGGCCATCGGCGAGCTTGTTGAGGTGGTGCTGCAGCCGGATTGCGCCGTCGTAGGTATCGACATCGAATCCGAACTCGCGCAGACCCGGTACGTCGGGCTTGACCAGCCGACTGCCCGCCGCGAGCACCAATCGGTCGTAGCGGTATGTCTGGCCACTCGAGGAGGTGACCTTGCGTGCGCCGGCGTCGATTCCGGTCACGTTCGCGGTGACATGCGCAACGCCGGCCGGATCAAGCACGTCGGCGAGTGGGATACGGCAGGCGCTCAGGTCAGCTTCGTAATTGCGCACCCTGATGTCGTGGAACGGTTTGTCGCTTAACACCGTGATGTCCACCGTCCCGGGCGCGACGGCGAGCTGGTCGAGTCGTCGGGCAGCGCCCAATGCCGCCCACAGTCCCGCGAACCCAGAGCCGATCACCAATACGCGGGTCAACCGGTCAGCGCCTGGGGCGTCCGGGCTGACAGCGCGATGGCTTAGCGGCCGGTCGAAAGCATCCACCCGGGTAACCTCCGTCGATCAGGATCGAGCGCTTGACCGTTTCGGCCGTTCTCGCTGCGGGTATTCGGCCAGTTGATGCGCGCACAGCCCACAGCGCGAATCCCACCACACCGGAGGTCCTGTCGCATGGCCGGAATGCTTGTCGAGACACCACAGGAAGTGGTCAAGTTTCTCAAAGCTCAGCACGATCTGATCAACGACATGTTCGACGACGTGCTGCACGCGTCGGACCACAAAGCGCGAGAGACCGCCTTTCACGACTTGCGCCAGCTCTTGGCCGTGCACGAGACCGCTGAGGAGATGATCATTCATCCCCGCGTCCGTCGCGAGATAGTTGCCGGTGACGAGATCGCGGATGCGCGGCTACGAGAAGAGCACGATGCCAAGAAGCTGCTGTCGAGCCTTGAAAAGCTGGACATCGCCTCGCAGGAGTTCATCGACGCGCTCACCAAGCTGCGGCAGGCGGTGGTCGAACATGCCGAACGTGAGGAGAACGAAGAGTTCACCACTTTGCAGCGGGAACTCGACGCCGACGAGCGACAGCGCATGACAAAGGCGGTGCAAGTGGCCGAGGCCCTCGCACCGACGAGGCCACACCCCGGTGTGGAGTCGGCGAAGCTGAATTTTGCCGTTGGACCATTCGCGTCGCTGCTCGACCGCGCCCGTGATGCGATCTCGAAGGCGATCGGCTAGCTCGAGCCGAAACCATTCCTGCCCGCGGGCCCAGCGACCCTTGGGCCACCGACCGGATTATCAGTAGTCTGTCTAACGTGAGTGCTTTGACGGGCTTCTGGTCCGTGCTGCCCGCGGAGTTGCGGGACCCGGCGTTGTTCGCCATTCCATTTTTCCTCTTTCTTTTGGCCCTCGAATGGACAGCCGCCCGCAAACTGGAACGAATCGAGGCGGCTGCGACCGGAAGGCCCAGGCCCGCCGCCGGCGCCTACCTCACCCGTGATTCCGTGGCAAGCATCTCGATGGGCCTGGTTTCGATTGCCACCACCGCAGCGTGGAAGGGCCTGGCGTTGCTGGGCTACGCGGCAATCTATGCCTACGTTGCCCCGTGGCACCTTTCGGCGGGCCAGTGGTACACCTGGGTGATTGCCATCGCCGGCGTTGACTTGCTCTATTACACTTATCACCGGATCGCGCACCGAGTCCGGTTGATCTGGGCTACCCACCAAGCCCACCACTCCAGCGAATACTTTAACTTTGCCACCGCGCTCCGCCAGAAGTGGAACAATAGCGGCGAGATCCTCATGTGGGTGCCGTTGCCGCTCTTAGGTGTACCGCCCTGGATGGTGTTCTTCGCCTTCTCGGTGAGCTTGATCTACCAGTTCTGGGTACACACCGAACGGATCAACAAGCTGCCGCGGTGGTTCGAGTTCATTTTCAACACGCCGTCGCACCACCGGGTGCACCATGGGATGGACCAGATCTACCTGGACAAGAACTACGGGGGGATCCTGATCATCTGGGATCGGTTGTTCGGTAGTTTCCAGGCCGAGGTTTTCCGCCCCCATTACGGCCTGACCAAGCAGGTAAACACGTTCAATATCTGGAAACTGCAGACTTACGAATACCTGGCGATTGCGCGCGACTGCCGATCAGCGACGCGGCTGCGTGATCGGCTCGGCTACGTCTTCGGGCCTCCGGGCTGGCAGCCGCGCGTGGCTGCCACCGCAGCCGACGGCGCCGTGGCTGTCGCCTCGTCGCGGTAGCGGCGCCTCGCCCGGCAAGGTAACGCGGGCGGCGGCGATAACGAAAAATAATCCGTCGGGTCTGCCGTAATTTCAGATTCCGGTCGGCATGCCGGCCCTGAAAGGATGGAGTCCATGGTGCGCCGCCTGGCACTGCGCGCATTCGCGGTATCGGCTACTGTCGCGGCGCTCGCGTGTGAGCTGGCTCCGGCCGCCTATGCGGAGCCGCCGCTGGTGTTCCCGGGCATGGAAATCCACCAGGATATCCACATCTGCACTTTGGCGTATGTGGACGCGAAACTGCGCATGGCTTTCAGCGCAGGTCACTGCCGGGGCGAGGGAGCGGTCAGCGACCGTGACAACAACGTCATCGGGCACCTGAGGGCGTTCCGTGACAACACCCCAAGCGGTTCGACTGTGGCCACCGACCAGTCGATCGACGACTATGAGGCGATTGCACTGGTCGACGGCGTCAGGGTGAGCGACGTCCTGCCGGGCGGACGGCAGTTGACGTCGCGGCCCGGCGTGGTCGCCCAACCGGGCCAAGCGGTTTGCCATTTCGGCATCAGCACCGGGGAAACCTGCGGAACGGTTGACAGTGTCAACAACGGGTGGTTCACCATGACCGGCGGCGTCGCCAGCCAGAAGGGCGATTCTGGTGGACCGGTGTATTTGATCGGCAACGGGCCCGGACAGCTGATCGGAATCTTCAACAGCGTATGGGGGCAATATCCCGCCGCCGTCTCCTGGCAAGCGGCCTCTGATCAGCTCCGTCAGGATCTCGGCGTCCCCGCCGCCAGCTAGCACTCGGCCTTGCCCAGAGCGAACACCGGGATCGTCGGTGCCGCGGCGCGCAACTCGTCATCGCCGGATTGTGGAGTCAAACCTCCGACATAGCCTTTGACCTGCCAATACCACTTGGCCAGATAGCGGCTCAGGACTTTCGGTTTGGCATCGTCGGCCAGCTCGCTGATCACCGAGGGTCGTTCGCCGCGCCAACGCGGACCCAGCTCGACGACACCTGCCGCTCTGACATTGCGAGCCCATTGCGTGTCACCGCGAGGTGACACCACGTAGTCCACGCCGTCGACAGTAAGCAGGTTGACCACCACGGGGCGTGGTTTGCCTGTCTTGCGGCCACGGACGCGCAGCAGCCGGGCGCCGGCGATGCTGATCCCGAGTTCCGCCAGCAAACGGACAGCGGTGTTCGCGGCACGGGCGGTCCGGGTGGGCGTTTGGTAGCGAGTGGTCATGGCGCTCCTTTCGAGCCTCTTGAGCCTTCTGAAACCTTTCGAGAGCACCGCTCTCGACACTGGCTACGGTGCCAGAAGCCTGAAGCAAAAGCAAGAGCGGTGATCTCGGTTATGTCAGAATTGCGGTGTGGGCAAACGTCAGGAGGCCAGGGAGCACATCGAGGCCAAGATCGTCGAGCTCGGCCGCCGCCATCTGGTGGATCACGGCGCAGCCGGGCTATCGCTACGTGCGATTGCCCGCGACCTGGGCATGGTTTCCTCCGCGGTATATCGGTACGTATCCAGCCGAGACGAGCTTCTGACGTTGCTGCTCGTCGACGCATACTCCGATCTGGCCGACACCGTGGACCGCGCTCGCGCGGAGGCCGGCCTCGACTCATGGAGCGAGGACGTCATCGCCATCGCCCATGCCGTCCGCCGCTGGGCCGTCGCGCACCCGGCGCAGTGGGCGCTGCTCTACGGCAGCCCCGTCCCCGGGTATCACGCGCCACCAGAACGCACCGTCGGCGTCGGTACCCGCGTGGTCCGAGCGTTCTTCGACGCAATTGCGCCGGCGATTGCCACCGGAGACATCATTTTAACGAATAACGTTGCCTCCCAACCGATGTCATCGGATTTCGAGCGGCTTCGGCGGGAGTTCGACTTTCCCGGCGATGACCGTGTGGTCGCCAAGTGCTTCTTGCTGTGGGCTGCTGTGGTGGGTGCGATCAGCCTGGAGGTGTTCGGCCAGTACGGCGCCGACACCCTGACCGAGCCCGGTCAGGTCTTCGACAGTCAGATACGGCTACTGGTCGACGTCTTGGCTCAGCATTGAGGAAGCGGTAGTCACCAAGAATTAGAACATGTTCATCCGCCTCATTCAGGCCGGCTGCCGGCGATGACGGCAAAGTGCCCGCGGGCCCTTTCTGGTGCCACCAGGCTGAGCTATTCTGCGAGACGATGAACTTCGCCGTTTCGTCACCGACGCAGATCGCATGGGTGACCACGGACCTGGATGCCACGGAAACAGCGCTCACCGGCCTATTGGGTGTCCGGAAGTGGGTGCGGATAGCCGGCGTGCACTTTGCTCCCGATACTTGCAGCTACTACGGCAAACCCGCCGACTTCGTCGCGAGCATCTCACTGAGCTACTTGGGTGACATGCAGTTAGAACTCATCTCCCCGGCCCGCGGGGAGAATATCTATAGTGACTTTCTACGTGACTCTGGTCCCGGTCTCCACCACATCTGCATGGAGGTCGAGAGCCCGGAACGGCTCGAGGCTGCACTGGTTGAGGCGGCCGCGAACGGCGCCTCTGTGGTCCAGCGCGGCGTGATGCCCGGCGGGATTCAGTTTGCCTACGTGGCGGCACCGCAGGCAGGGGTGCCGTTTGTGGAGATCGCGTATTTCTCGCCGGAGATCAGGGCGTTCTACGACTACATCAAAGGGGAGCAACGGTGAGCACCGACCTACCGGCGATTGTCAGTGCGGACTCGGTGGCGTCATGGTCGGACGACGTCGATGTGGTGGTGATCGGCTTCGGCATCGCCGGCGGCTGTGCGGCGGTGACGGCCGCTGCGGCGGGCGCGCGGGTGCTGGTGCTCGAGCGGGCCGCCGCGGCGGGCGGCACCACGTCGCTTGCCGGAGGGCATTTCTACCTGGGCGGCGGGACCGCGGTCCAGCAGGCGACCGGTCATCCGGATTCGCCGGACGAGATGTACAAGTACCTGGTTGCGGTGTCGCGGCAGCCAGATCACGCCAAGATCCGGGCTTACTGCGACGGCAGTGTGGAGCATTTCAACTGGCTTGAAGACCTGGGCTTTCAGTTCGAGCGCAGCTACTTTCCAGGCAAGGCGGTGATCCAGCCCAACACCGAAGGGCTGATGTTCACCGGCAACGAGAAGGTCTGGCCCTTCTTCGAGAAGGCGGTGCCGGCGCCGCGTGGCCACAAGGTGCCCGTGCCCGGCGACACCGGCGGCGCCAGCATGGTGATCGATCTGCTACTCAAGCGAGCGGCGAGTTTAGGCGTGCAAATCCGTTACGAGACCGGGGCCACGGAGCTCATCGTGGACGGCTTGGGGGCAGTGACCGGAGTGATGTGGAAGCGATTCTCCGAAACGGGGGCGATCAAAGCCAAATCGGTGATCATCGCCGCCGGGGGATTCGTGATGAATCCGGACATGGTGGCCAAGTACACCCCGAAACTGGCCGAGAAACCGTTCGTGCTGGGCAACACCTATGACGACGGCCTGGGCATCCGGATGGGCATTTCGGCCGGCGGTGCCACCGAGCACATGGATCAGATTTTCATCACGGCTCCGCCGTACCCGCCGTCCATCCTGCTCACCGGAGTGATCGTCAACAAGCTCGGGCAGCGGTTCGTCGCCGAGGATTCCTACCACTCGCGGACTGCGGGTTTCATCATGGACCAGCCGGGCAGCGCGGCGTATCTGATCGTCGACGAGGCGCACCTGGAACGTCCCACGATGCCGCTGGTCCCATTGATCGACGGCTGGGAAACGGTTGCCGAGATGGAAGCTGCGCTGGGCATTCCGCCAGGCAACCTGACGGCGACCCTGGACCGCTACAACACCTATGCCGCGCGCGGCGAAGATCCCGACTTTCACAAGCAGCCGGAATTCCTTGCGCCACAAGACAAAGGGCCGTGGGGAGCGTTCGACATGTCACTGGGTAAGGCGATGTATGCCGGCTTTACCCTCGGTGGTCTGGCCACGTCGGTGGACGGCGAGGTGCTGCGCGACGACGGCTCGGTGATACCCGGGCTGTATGCGGCCGGAGCGTGTGCATCCAACATCGCCCAGGATGGCAAGGGCTATGCCAGTGGCACGCAGCTGGGCGAGGGCTCGTTTTTCGGCCGCCGCGCCGGAGCGCACGCGGCGCGGCGGGCTGGGGGCGTGCAGGCGCGTTGAGTGTGGGCGCCGGAGCGCACGCGGCGCGGCGGGCTGGGGGCGTACAGGCGCGTTGAGTGTGGGCGCCGGAGCGCACGCGGCGCGGCGGGCCGGGGGCGTGCAGGCGCGTTGAGTGTGGGCGCCGGAGCGCGCGCGGCCGATTACAGCAACCCGTCTAAACCGTTCAGACCTAACAGGCCACCGATTCCGCCGGTGCCGACACGGCCGTTGGTTGCCCCAAGCCCCGCGTTGCCGCCGGCACCGCCATCGCCCAGCAGAAAGGCACGGCCACCGGCGCCGCCGTCGCCACCGGTGCCGGTGACTCCGATACCGTCCCCGCCGGCGCCTCCGGCCCCGCCGGCGCCGAACAGCAGCCCACCATCGCCGCCGGCACCGCCGGTTCCGCCCGAGCCGGTCGCGAATCCGCCGGTCCCGCCAGCCCCGCCGAAGCCGAACAGCAGCCCGCCGGCCCCGCCGGCCCCGCCGGCCCCGCCGCGGGCGCTCCCGCCTATTCCGCCGGCACCGCCATCACCACCGATGCCGCCAAAGAATCCGCCCGCGCCACCAGTGCCGCCGGCCCCGCCGCTGCTGGCAGCACCGCCCTTACCGCCGATCCCGCCTGCACCGCCGGCGCCGAAGAACAGCCCGCCGCTACCGCCGGCACCGCCGGCACCGCCGTTGCCAGCGCTCGTATTACCGCCGGCCCCGCCGGCACCGCCGTGACCGAAGAACAGCCCGCCAGCTCCACCTGCTCCGCCGTTGCCGCCACCGATGGCACCGGAGCCACCGGCACCGCCGTTGCCGATCAAGATTCCGCCGTCCGCTCCGTTTGCCCCGTTTCCGGGAGCGCCGTTGGCCCCGTTGCCGATCAGGGGTCGACCCACCAATGCGAGCGTGGGCGCATTCACCATGTCCAGCAGCATCTGAAGTGGGGTGACGTTGGCGGCTTCGGCGGCCGTATAGGAGCCCGCCGCAACGTTAAGGTTCTGCACGAACTGATCGTGGAACACTGCCGCCTGGGCGCTCAGTTGCTGATATGCCTGGGCGTGCCGGGAAAACAACATGGCAATCGCTGTGGATACTTCATCGGCAGCGGCGGCCGCCATCCGGGTTGTCGCGGTCGCCGCAGCCGCGTTCGCCGCGCTGATCGTCGAGCCAAGGCTCGTCAGATCGGAGGCCACTGCCGCCACAATCGGCGAGGATGCGATCACATACGACATGTGACGCCTCTAAGCCCGCAATGACTGCACCAAGCGAACCGTGAGCCTGCGAAGTCGATACCGCGTGGCCGCTGTCGTGCTGCCATGGCGTCCCGCTGACGCGATTCTTCCGCACCCGTTGGATGCCGACGGCATCCCGATTCCGAAAACGGGTCCGCTAAGGCCGTGCCCACCGATGGTGACCACCCTCGCCTTGGCAGCATTACATCCGGGCTCATCGAGGTAACTTCCTCCCGGCACACTGGGTGCCTCTGCAACGGTCGCGGCGGCAAGTGTCATGGCCACCCGCCGATTACTCGTGATTTGCCGCGACACTACGGGGCCGGCGGGCCGCACGTCATGACCGAAACGAGGCATTTTCCTGCCGCCCGGGATAGTCAGACCTGACTATCGGGATGGGCGGTCGGTGCACCGCAGTTGCAGCATGGGCACGGCGCATTAGCGCTGCCACCCGGAACCGAAGATGTCTGGCGCCGTTAACTCGAGCCGGAACGACGCATCTAGTCGAGCCGGCAGGGAATCCGGCTGGGCGACAAGCAGCACCCAAGCGGTCCAGTCGCCATGTGGGTGGTAACCGAATCTAGCGGAGCCTGGACGGGCCTAGACCCGCACCGGCTCCTTCGTCACCGGGCTCAGCCGCCATGGCCCGCCGCCCAGTAATTCAAGCTGTTGGTCGTGGAGCCGTTCAAGCGCGGGGCGGTGGCTGACGCTGACGATGATGCAATCCGGCAGCTCGCGGCGCAGCAGTTCATAGAGCGCGAATTCCAGTCCCGCGTCGAGCGCCGACGTGCTCTCGTCGAGGAATACGGCTTTGGGTTTGGTGAGCAGGATGCGGGCGAAGGCAACGCGCTGCTGCTCGCCGGGGGACAGCACCTTGGCCCAGTCGCGTTCCTCTTCGAGCCGGTCGCATAGCGGCGCGAGGGCCACCTTGGTGAGGGTGTCGCGCACGATGTCGTCGGGGATGACGAATGGGGGATTCGGGTAGCACACCACGTCCCGCAGAGTGCCCAGCGGCACATACGGCAACTGGGACAAGAACATCGTTTCGTTGTCACCGTCCGGACGGCGCAGTGTCCCCGAGGCGTACGGCCATAGTTCGGCCAGGCTGCGCAGCAAAGAGGTCTTGCCGGACCCGGAACGGCCGGTGATCACCAGCGAATCGCCGCGGTCCAGACGCACGTCGAGCGGGTCGATCAGCCGGTCTCCGGCGGGGGTGCGAACTTCGATCTCGTTGAGCTCAACGGACTCGTCGTCACTTGGCCGGGTCAGCACCGCAGGCAGCGCGCGACCCTTCTCGTTGGCGTCAACCAGGCCGTACAACCGGATGATCGCCGCGCGGAACGAGGCGAACGCGTCGTAGTTGTTGCGGAAGAACGACAACGAGTCGTGAATATTGCCGAACGCGATGGCCGTCTGACTCACGTCGCCGAATTCAATTTGCCCGGCGAACAATCGAGGTGCCTGGATCACCCACGGCAACGGAACAATCGTCTGACTCACCGACAGGTTCCATCCGTTGAAAGCGATGCTGCGGCGAACGTATCGGCGGTAGTTGTCGATCACCGGCCTGAACCGCTGCTGCAATTGCGCGCCCTCGACTCGCTCACCGCGGTAGAAGCCCACGGCTTCGGCGGCGTCTCGCAAGCGCACCAGCGCGTACCGGAAAGCGGCATTGAGCTTTTCGTTTCGGAAACTGAGCCAGATCAGTGGACGCCCGATGACGAAGGAGATGACCGTGGCAACGAGCACATAACCAAGAACGGTCCAGAACATTGCCCGGGGGAAGGAGACACCCCATATGTTCAGGGTTCCGGAGAGGTTCCACAGGATCGCGGTGAAGGAAATCACCGAGATAATCGATTGCACGGCCCCGAAAAGCAGCGTGCTACCGGTCCCGTTGGACGGCGCGTTGGGCGTGCCACCCACTCCGGCGGTGAAGATGTCGATGTCTTGCTGGATGCGCTGGTCGGGGTTGTCGATCGTCTCGTCGATGAACAGATCCCGGTAGTACGCTCTGCCGTCGAGCCAGTCCTTGGTGAGGTGGTCGGTCAGCCACACCCGCCAGGCGATGATGAAGCGCTGCGTCAGATAGATGTCGGCCATCACCCGGACCACGTGTATCACGGCCATGATGCTGAAAACCCCGATTGACATCCAAAACCCTTGCACGCCTGAGCGTTTCACCACCTCATCGCCGGCGGCGGCACCTTGGAAAGCCTTCTGCAAGGCGGTGTACATGTCATTGCCCTGGTAGCTGAACAGCACATTCAGGCGGACGGCCAGTACCACCGACAGCAACAGCACACCCAGCATCAGCCACACCCAAATGCTCCTGGGTCCGACGAAGTACTCACGGGTGATCCGCCAGTACTGTCGCCCCCAGGGCGTCAGGAACCTGAGCAGAACCAGCACGGCCAGGACACAGACGGCGCTGATCGCCCAGGCTTTGCCGATCCAGTACAGCGAATCCACAAATGCCCCCGACCAGTCGATCGAGGGAGTAAACGGCTTCGGGCCCAAGGTCGATGCTCCTCACGGTCGAGGTGTTCAGGCGGCTGCTGAACAGAAATCCTTCGGCGAAGGTACCGGAAGGATGCAGATAGGCTTTCGAAATATGACGGATATGAGCGCCGGCGCCGCCGCGGCCCAGACGATGCATGCGGGCCGGCTGATAGCGCGACGGCTCAAAGCCAGCGGTGTCGACACGGTTTTCACACTGTCGGGCGGACACCTGTTTTCGGTCTACGACGGCTGCCGCGAGGAAGGCATCCGGCTGATCGACACCCGTCATGAGCAAAGTGCCGCCTTCGCCGCCGAGGGCTGGTCCAAGGTGACGAGGGTGCCCGGGGTGGCCGCACTTACCGCGGGTCCGGGCGTCACCAACGGGATGAGCGCGATGGCTGCTGCCCAACAGAACCAGTCGCCGCTCGTGGTGCTCGGCGGTCGGGCGCCGGCATTGCGATGGGGGATGGGCTCTTTGCAGGAGATCGACCATGTACCTTTTGTCGCGCCGCTGGCCCGCTTTGCCGCCACCGCACAGTCAGCAGACGATGCGGGCCGGCTGGTCGACGACGCACTGCAGGCTGCGGTTGGAGCCCCGTCGGGGGTGGCTTTCGTCGATTTTCCGATGGACTACGTGTTCTCCATGTCCGACGATGACGGTCGTCCCGGCGCACTGACGGGCTTACCCACGGCCGCACGCCCCGACGGTGACGTCTTGGACCGGGCCGCCGGCCTGCTCTCGGCGGCCCGACGTCCGGTCATCATGGCGGGCACCAACGTCTGGTGGGGCCATGCGGAGGCTGCGCTATTGCGGCTTGCCGAGGAACGCCGGATTCCGGTGCTGATGAATGGGATGGCCCGGGGCGCTGTGCCCGCCGACCACCCGCTGGCTTTTTCCCGGGCACGGTCGAAAGCGTTGGGGCAGGCCGATGTTGCCCTGATCGTCGGTGTGCCCATGGATTTCCGTCTGGGATTCGGCGGAGTTTTCGGGTCGCAGACCCAGCTCGTCGTCGCCGACCGCGCCGAACCGGAGCGCGGTCATCCGCGCGCCGTTGCGGCCGGCCTCTACGGGGATCTGAGCGCGATCTTATCGGCGCTGACCGGACCCGGCGGCGCCGACCATCGGGACTGGATCGACGAGCTTCGGACCGCCGAGACGGCGGAGCGTGACGCGGAAAAAGTCGAGCTTGCCGAGGAACGGATCCCGCTGCATCCGATGCGGGTATACGCCGAGTTGGCCCCGCTATTGGACCGCAATGCCATCGTGGTGATCGACGCCGGTGACTTCGGGTCCTACGCCGGGCGGGTGATCGACAGCTATCAACCGGGTTGCTGGCTGGACAGCGGTCCCTTCGGCTGTCTGGGTTCTGGGCCCGGTTACGCCTTGGCCGCAAAACTGGCCCGACCGGATCGTCAAGTGGTGTTGCTGCAAGGTGACGGCGCGTTCGGGTTCAGCGGCATGGAGTGGGACACCCTGGTTCGGCACAATGTGCCGGTCGTGTCGATAGTCGGCAATAACGGTATCTGGGGTTTGGAGAAGCACCCGATGGAGGCGTTGTACGGCTACTCGGTGGTGGCCGAGCTACGCCCGGGAACCCGCTACGACGAGGTGGCGCGTGCCCTGGGTGCGCATGGTGAGCTGGTGTCGACGCCCGCCGAGCTGCGCCCGGCGCTGCAGCGGGCCTTCGCCAGTGGTCTGCCGTCGGTCGTCAACGTGCTGACCGACCCAACTGTCGCGTACCCGCGGCGGTCGAACTTGGCCTGATGCGCAAAGATCCGGTCTGCCGAGGCGGCGCGCGTCGCTGGTAACCACGTCCGCCCGCGCCAGTCGACGTGTCACGTACCGTTGACGTGTGCCCAAGACCACACGCGCTGAACCAGGCCGCCTGAGCAGCCGATTTTGGCGACTTCTCGGCGCCAGTACGGAAAAGAATCGAAACCGGTCCCTGACCCAGGTGACTGCTTCGGGGGAGTACGACGAAGAAGCCGCCGACCTCACCGACGAAAAGCTGCGCCGCGCGGCCGGGCTGCTCAACCTCGACGATCTCGCGGACTCCGCCGACGTCCCCCAGTTTCTGGCCATCGCCCGGGAAGCAGCCGAGCGGGCGACCGGTCTACGCCCATTCGACGTTCAGTTACTGGGTGCACTGCGCATGCTCGCCGGTGACGTGATCGAAATGGCGACCGGTGAGGGCAAGACGCTTGCCGGCGCGATCGCGGCCGCCGGCTATGCACTGGCCGGACGGCATGTCCACGTCGTGACCATCAACGACTACTTGGCCCGCCGCGACGCGGAGTGGATGGGCCCGCTGCTGGAGGCGTTGGGCCTGACGGTCGGATGGATCACCGCCGAGTCGACCAGCGAGGACCGCAAGGCGGCATACGGCTGTGATGTCACCTATGCCTCGGTCAACGAGATCGGTTTCGATGTGCTGCGCGATCAGCTGGTCACCGACGTGGAAGACCTGGTATCGCCCAATCCGGATGTGGCCCTTATCGACGAGGCCGACTCCGTGCTCGTCGACGAGGCGCTGGTGCCCTTGGTCCTGGCCGGCACCACCCACCGGGAGACGCCGCGGCTGGAAATCATCCGCATGATTGCCGAGTTGGTCCCCGGCACCGACTATGAGACCGACTCCGACAGCCGCAACGTGCACCTGACCGACACCGGCGCTCGCAAAGTCGAGAAGGCGCTCGGCGGCATCGACTTGTACTCCGAGGAACATGTGGGCACCACGCTGACCGAGGTCAACGTCGCCCTGCACGCGCATGTCCTGTTGCAGCGCGATGTGCACTACATCGTCCGGGATGGCGCGGTACATCTGATCAATTCCTCGCGCGGGCGCATCGCACAACTGCAGCGCTGGCCGGACGGGCTGCAGGCCGCCGTCGAAGCCAAGGAGGGCATCGAGACCACCGAAACCGGCGAGGTGCTCGACACCATCACGGTCCAGGCGCTGATCAACCGCTACGCCACGGTGTGCGGTATGACCGGTACCGCGCTGGCCGCCGGTGAACAGCTGCGCCAGTTCTACAAGCTCGGTGTGTCGCCGATACCACCCAACACCCCGAACATCCGAGAAGACGAGGCCGATCGGGTTTACATCACCGCGGCGGCCAAGAACGACGCGATCGTCGCGCACATCGCCGAAGTTCACGACACCGGGCAGCCGGTGCTGGTCGGCACGCATGACGTTGCCGAGTCGGAGGAGCTGCACGAAAGGCTGCTGCGGCGCGGCGTTCCCGCGGTAGTGCTCAACGCGAAAAACGACGCGGAGGAGGCACAGGTGATCGCCGAGGCCGGCAAATTCGGTGCGGTCACCGTGTCGACGCAGATGGCCGGACGCGGCACCGACATTCGGCTGGGCGGCTCCGACGAAGCCGACCATGACCGGGTCGCCGAACTGGGTGGCCTGCATGTTGTCGGCACCGGCCGCCATCACACCCAGCGGTTGGACAACCAGTTGCGCGGGCGGGCCGGACGCCAGGGCGACCCAGGGTCGTCGGTGTTCTTCTCGAGCTGGGAAGACGACGTCGTCGCGGCCAACCTCGACACCAACAAATTGCCGATGGACACCGACGAGGACGGCCGAATCGTCAGTCCGAAGACCGGTAGTTTGCTCGACCATGCCCAGCGCGTCGCCGAGGGCCGGTTGCTGGATGTGCATGCGAACACCTGGCGCTACAACCAGTTGATCGCCCAACAACGCGCCATCATCGTCGAACGACGAAACACCTTGCTGCGCACCGCGACCGCGCGTGAGGAATTGGCCGAACTGGCGCCCGAGCGGTACCAGGAGCTGGCTCAGACGATGTCCGAGAACGGCTCCGACGAGCGCCTCGAGAAGATCTGCCGGCTGATCATGCTCTACCACCTGGACCGCGGCTGGGCCGATCACCTGGCTTATCTGGCCGACATCCGGGAGAGCATCCACCTGCGAGCGCTGGGTCGACAGAACCCGCTCGACGAGTTCCACCGCTTGGCGGTGGATGCGTTCGCGTCACTGGCCGCAGATGCGATCGAGGCCGCACAGCAGACCTTCGAAACGGCCAATGTTCTCGAAGAAGAGCCCGGGCTGGATCTGTCCAAGCTGGCGCGGCCGACATCGACGTGGACCTACATGGTCAACGACAACCCACTGTCCGACGACACGTTGTCCACGCTGAGCCTTCCCGGCGTGTTCCGCTGAGCCTGTCGGGCGTGAGCCGCCGAATGTAACGCCAGTGCGAAAAGCGGTGCCGGAAATCGCCACAGCGTTACGCTCGCGACTATGCCACCGGTCCGCCGTGCGGACCGGATGGTCGCCGGGCTAAGGTCACGGCTCATGGAGCCGGTACTCACCCACACTCGGGTGCTGACGGTACCTAACGTGCTGAGCGCCATCCGCCTAGCGCTGATTCCGGTGTTCGTCTACGTCATGTTGATTGCGCACATCCATGGCTGGGCGGTGGCGATCTTGGTGTTCAGCGGGGCGTCCGATTGGGCAGACGGCAAGATCGCCCGACTGCTCAACCAGTCGTCGCGGCTGGGCGTGCTGCTGGACCCGGCAGTCGACCGGCTGTACATGGTGACCGTACCCATAGTGTTGGCGCTGAGCGGGACAGTGCCGTGGTGGTTTGTGCTCACGCTGCTGGCGCGTGACGCCGCGCTGGCTGCGACGCTGCCGCTGCTGTGGAGCCGCGGTCTGTCGGCCCTGCCGGTCACCTACATTGGCAAAGCGGCGACTTTCGCCCTGATGGCCGGCTTTCCGATCCTGCTCTTGGGGCAGTGGGACGCGTTATGGAGTCGCGTCCTCGGCGCCTGCGGCTGGGCGTTTCTGATCTGGGGTATGTATGCATACCTGTGGGCGTTTGTGCTGTACGTCGTGCAGATGACGATGGTGGTTCGGGGGATGCCCAAGCTCAAGCACCGGGCATATCAACCAGTTGCGCGAAAAGCGGGCGGCCATGGCCGAGGTTGACCGGGTGCTCGGCGGTTATGACCCGAACGCCGGCTACAGCGCGCATGCGGCGACGCGGCCCAAGCACAACCCGGTACCGTCGCTGCTTCGCGCGCTGCTGTCCGAACATCTCGACCCCGGCTACGCTGCGTCAGCCGCCAAACGGGACGGCTCCACCGCGCCCACTGATGGTCGTGCCCGCGCTTTCGGCTGGCTGTGGCAGGCTTTGGCCGCGACTCTGGTCGCAGCGGTATTCGCAGCCGCGGTGGCGCAGGCCCGCTCCGTTGCACCCGGGGTGCGCGCGGCCCAGGAGCTGCTCGTGGCAAATGTGCGGTCAACCCAGGCCGCCGCTTCCAGGTTGGCCCAGCAGCGCAGCGTGCTCTCGGCGAAGGTCGACGACGTGCAACGGCTAGCGCTGGCCGACGACGCCGAGGGGCAGCGACTACTCACCCGTCTGGATGCCCTCAGCCTGGCAGCGGCCAGCACGCCGGTTATCGGTCCGGGGTTGACGGTGACCGTGACCGATCCGGGAGTGGGGCCGAATCTCTCCGATGCCTCCAAACAGCGGGTGAGCGGCAGCCAGCAAATCATCCTGGACCGCGACCTGCAGCTGGTGGTCAACTCCTTGTGGGCCAGTGGCGCGGAGGCAATCTCGGTCGACGGCGCCCGGATCGGGCCGAATGTGACCATTCGCCAGGCCGGGGGAGCGATCCTCGTTGACAACAATCCCACCAGCAGCCCCTACTCCATCCTCGCGGTTGGACCACCGCATGCAATGCAAGATGTCTTCGACCGCAGTCCCGGTCTGCACCGCCTTCGGCTGCTGGAGGTCTCCTATGGCGTCGGCGTCAGCGTCAACGCCTCCGACGGTCTGGCGCTGCCGGCCGGCGCTATCCGGGACGTCAAGTTCGCCAAACAGATTGGGTCCTAGTGAGAAAAACTTTAGTGAAAGTTGTTGCCCCGGGCGCGACGAGGACGGGACTGCGGCGGGCATGATCGGTATCGCGGCCCTTGCCCTTGGCATCGTGCTGGGATTGGTTTTCCACCCCAGCGTGCCCGAGGTGATCCAGCCGTACCTGCCGATCGCAGTGGTCGCCGCGCTTGACGCCGTGTTCGGCGGGTTGCGCGCCTACCTCGAGCGGATCTTCGATCCGAAGGTCTTCGTGGTGTCGTTCGTTTTCAACGTCCTGGTGGCCGCGTTGATCGTCTACGTGGGTGATCAATTGGGCGTTGGCACGCAATTGTCCACGGCGATAATCGTGGTACTGGGAATCCGCATCTTCGGCAATACCGCCGCGCTGCGGCGGCGGCTGTTCGGAGCCTGAGGGAGATGAGGTCAGCGTGAGCCAGGGCCCTCCGGACAGCGCCCGCGACGAAAGCCGCTGTGCACCAACCCGGCACGGCCACTCCGAAGCCGAGCGCAACACTCACGAAGCGGCGCGGCGCGGCCGTCACGAACTGCCCGCCGACCGTCCTCGCCCTGAGATCGGGCCGGTGCCCCGGACGGGACTGTCCGCGATGTTGCGGGGTAGCCGTTCCCGAATGCTATTCGGGGCGTTGGCAATCTTGCTGTGCCTCGTGCTCGGGGTCGCCATCGTCACCCAGGTCCGCCAGACCGAATCCGGCGATTCGCTGGACACGGCTCGCCCCGCGGATCTGTTGGTGCTGCTCGATTCGTTGCGGCAGCGTGAGGCCAGCCTCAACACCGAGGTGGCCGACCTGCAGAACACCCTCAACGCATTGCAGGCCTCCGGCAACAACGACCAGGCCGCTATCGAAAGCGCGCAGGCCAGACTGGCGGCGCTGTCGATACTGGTGGGCGCGGTGGGCGCCACCGGACCCGGCGTCACGGTGCGCATCGAAGATCCCGGTCCCGGAGTAGCCCCGGACACAATGCTCGACGTGATCAACGAGTTGCGCGCTGCCGGAGCGGAGGCGATCCAGATCAGCGACGCACACGAGTCGGTGCGGGTCGGAGTCGACACCTGGGTGGTCGGTTCCCCGGGCGCGCTGACCATCGACACCAAAGCGCTGTATCCACCCTATTCGGTTCTGGCGATTGGCGATCCACCGACGCTGGCCGCGGCGATGAACATTCCCGGTGGTGCGGTGGACAGCATCAAACGCGTCGGCGGACGGATGTCGGTGCAACAGGCAGACCGGGTGGATGTGACCGCCTTGCGACAACCGAAACCGCACCAATACGCTCAGCCCGTCAAATAAGCCCCGACCAGAACAGGATTACCGTGAGCGATATCCCACCCGATCTGCACTACACCGCCGAACACGAGTGGGTTCGCCGCACCGCGGACGACACCGTCCGAGTCGGGATCACCGATTTCGCACAGTCTGCGCTGGGCGACGTCGTCTTCGTTCAATTGCCGGCCGTGGGCGATGAGGTGACCGCGGGGGAATCCTTCGGCGAGGTGGAATCGACGAAATCGGTGTCGGACCTGTACGCGCCGGTATCCGGCAAGGTCGCTGCGGTCAACAGCGATCTGGAAGGCACACCGCAATTGGTGAACTCGGACCCGTACGGCGACGGCTGGCTGCTGGACCTTCAGGTCGAAAGCTCCGCCGCCGCGGAAGCAGCCTTGGCGGCCTTGCTCGACGCCGAGGCCTACCGCGGAACCATAACCGAATGACGGTTGCTAAGGTCCGTGCCGGCGGGTGCGTCCACGATGCGGACCATGCTCTGGCCCTCCGTGAAGGCCTCCGTGAAGGCCTCCGTGAAGGCCTCCGTGAAGGCCTAGGAGAAGGGTCGGTGTGGGGCTTACGATCCTGCAGTGGTGAGCACGTCGCCGCGCCGAGGCCGACACATGCGGGGTACGGTCGAGACATCAGCGTCAGACGCCGTTGGCAGCCACGTGAAGCAGTACCAGAAGCAGTACCAGAAGCAGTACCAGAAGCAGTAAAGGTAATACAGTCGGTAAATCCGAGGGAGGCACCGGCCGATCGGCCCGGTCGAACAACGCCACAGCGGCCAGTGAGGAGCAGCGGGTGACGGACATGGACGCAGAACGAGGGCAGGACCAGACATCTGACGAAGTCACCGTGGAGACCACCTCAGTCTTCCGCGCCGACTTCCTCAGCGAACTGGACGCACCCGCACAGGCGGGAACCGAGAGCGCGGTATCCGGGGTGGAAGGCCTTCCGGCTGGCTCGGCGTTGCTGGTCGTCAAACGGGGACCCAATGCAGGGTCGCGCTTTCTGCTCGATCAGCCCATCACATCTGCCGGCCGGCATCCCGACAGCGACATCTTTCTCGACGATGTCACGGTGAGTCGTCGCCACGCCGAATTCCGCTTGGAAGGCAACGAGTTCAGCGTCGTCGATGTTGGAAGCCTCAACGGCACATACGTCAACCGTGAGCCGGTGGACTCGGCCGTGCTGGCAAACGGCGACGAGGTTCAGATCGGCAAATTCCGCTTGGTTTTCCTGACCGGACCCAAGCAAGGTGACGACGACGGGGGCGCCGGAAGCCGGTGAGCGCACCGGATAACTCCGCCCTGGCCGGGATGTCGATCGGCGCGGTCCTGGAGCTGCTGCGACCGGACTTTCCCGATATCACGATCTCCAAGATTCGGTTTCTGGAGGCCGAGGGGCTGGTGACGCCGCAGCGCGCTGCATCGGGTTACCGGAGGTTCACCGCGTACGACTGTGCGCGGCTGCGGTTCATCCTCACCGCCCAGCGGGATCATTACCTGCCGCTCAAGGTGATCAGGGCGCAGTTGGACGCTCAGCCCGACGGTGAGCTGCCACCCTTCGGATCCCCTTATGGCGTACCGCGATTGATCCCGGTAAGCGACGACGGCACCGCCGGCACGGGGTCCGACGCGGCGGCGGTGTCGCCGACCCGCATTCGACTCAGCCGGGAAGACCTCCAGCACCGCTCCGGAGTCGACGACGACCTGCTGAGCGCTGTATTGAAAGCCGGAGTGATCAAAACCGGCCCGGGCGGCTTCTTCGACGAACACGCGATCGTCATCCTGCAATGTGCGCGCGCACTCGCCGACTACGGCGTGGAGCCGAGGCACTTGCGGGCATTTCGCTCCGCGGCCGATCGTCAGTCCGACCTGATCGCCCAGATCGCCGGCCCGTTGGTCAAGGCGGACAAGGCCGGAGCCCGTGACCGCGCCGACGACTTAGCCCGAGAGGTCGCCGCGCTTGCGATTACTTTGCACACCTCATTGATCAAGTCCGCGGTACGCGACGTTCTGCATCGCTGAGGATTAGACTTTCCTCGACAGCGTGTATTGGACGACGCGGCAAGGAGCGTACCCACCGCGTCGCCACGCTGAACGGAAACGGCGCCATAGCGGAGGGCAGACACAGATGGGTGAAGTTCGCGTTGTCGGCATTCGCGTCGAACAACCGCAAAACCAGCCGGTGCTGTTACTGCGCGAGGCCGACGGTGACCGCTATTTGCCGATCTGGATCGGCCAGTCGGAGGCGGCCGCCATTGCGCTCGAACAGCAAGGCGTCGAGCCTCCCCGACCGCTGACGCATGACCTGATCCGGGATGTCATTGCTGCACTTGGGCATTCGCTCAAGGAGGTGCGTATCGTCGACCTGCACGAAGGCACGTTTTACGCCGATCTGATCTTCGATCGCGATATCAAGGTGTCGGCTCGTCCCTCCGACTCGGTGGCGATCGCGCTGCGCGTCGGAGTTCCGATCTACGTCGAGGAGCCCGTGCTGGCCCAGGCCGGTTTGCTGATCCCCGACGAGAGCGACGAAGAAGCCAGTAGTGCGGTCCGCGAGGACGAGGTTGAGAAGTTCAAAGAATTCCTCGACAGCGTGTCACCCGACGATTTCAAGGCCACCTAGCTTGTCGACAACGCGCGCAACTGTGGGCGTGGCCGGCCACTCGCCGGCGGGCAGGCGACACCCACACCCGCGGCGAAGACAGTCGGGCAATGCGACCTGACCCGGCGGCATGCACAGCAGCGACCACCTCGCGGCTGAGCCGGCTACATCACGGATGCGTCTCATCTCACACGACGCGGACTCGACACGCCTGGCGGATGGCGCCCTGCGGGTCAGACAACAGCGATACTTTGATGACGACTTGATGATCAACTGGCGCACCGAAACAGTCCAACAGCGTATGCTCACAAGCACTCGGACCTGAGCAAACATGGTTGCCGAAGCAGCCAATGACGCAGCTAGTGACAAGAGCGCGATCGGCGAGAGGAAGCACCGTGAGCGAACGGCCACGTCAAGAACAGCTCGATCTTGCAGACCACGCGACTACCGCGGCCCATGGTGCTCATGGCGGCGCGACCGAACCCGTTCAGCCCGGGCTGTTTCCCGACGATTCGGTGCCTGATGAGCTGGTCGGCTACCGCGGACCGAGTGCCTGTCAAATCGCCGGCATCACCTACCGCCAACTCGATTATTGGGCACGCACGTCGCTGGTTGTCCCCTCGATCCGCAGTGCGGCAGGATCGGGAAGCCAGCGGCTCTACTCGTTCAAGGACATTCTGGTTCTCAAGATCGTCAAGCGGTTGCTCGATACCGGCATCTCGCTGCACAACATCCGGGTTGCGGTCGACCACCTGCGCCAGCGTGGTGTCCAGGACCTCGCCAACATCACCTTGTTCTCCGACGGCACGACGGTGTATGAATGCACCTCCGCCGAGGAAGTTGTCGACCTTCTCCAGGGCGGCCAGGGTGTGTTCGGTATCGCCGTCTCGGGCGCGATGCGGGAGCTGACCGGCGTCATCGCCGAATTTCACGGTGAGCGCGCCGACGGCGGTGAATCCATTGCCGCTCCGGAAGACGAGCTGGCTTCGCGCCGCAAGCAACGCGATCGCAAGATCGGCTAGCACGGACCGGGCATGCGCTGTCGCGGCAGCGATCGGCGAGCCGAGTAAACTGGTTTCCGCATCGCTCTCGCGCGGGAGAGTTTCGTGGCCGCCAGCTACGGACGCCGAAGGAGCAACACCTCTCCGTCAACCTCTCAGGCACCCGGACCGCGCCGGACAACGATGCCTCTGGAAAGCGGTGACGACCCACGGGGGTCCTCACCCGCCGATGGGGAAAGGCGCCCGCAGCCATGGCGCCGAATCTCTCAGGCGCCTGGTGCACGGGTGAGGACAGAGGGAGAGGACCTTTAGTCCTTTGCCCGTCAGGAGTTCACCGTGTCCGACCATTCAACATTCGCAGACCGCCACATCGGACTGGACGACGAGGCCGTCAGGACGATGCTGGCGGTCATCGGTGTCGACACGCTCGACGACTTGGCATCCAAAGCGGTTCCCGCCGGCATCCTCGATGCCCTCACCGATGCGGGCACCGCCCCGGGCCTGGACCGGCTGCCGCCGGCCGCAAGCGAGGCCGAGGCGCTGGCCGAGCTGCGGGCACTGGCCGACGCCAACACCGTCGCGGTATCGATGATCGGGCAGGGCTACTACGACACGTTCACCCCGCCCGTGCTGCTGCGCAACATCATGGAGAACCCGGCCTGGTATACGGCTTACACGCCCTACCAACCCGAGATCAGTCAGGGGCGCCTGGAAGCGCTCCTCAATTTCCAGACGATGATCACCGACCTCACCGGCCTCGAGATCGCCAACGCGTCGATGCTCGACGAGGGTACCGCCGCCGCCGAAGCCATGACGCTGATGCACCGGGCCACCCGCAGCCGCTCGAACCGGCTGGCCGTCGACGTCGATGTGTTCACTCAAACCGCCACGGTATTGGCCACCCGCGCCAAGCCGTTGGGCATCGAGATCGTCACCGCCGATCTGCGCAATGGTCTTCCAGAAGGGGAGTTGTTCGGCGTTATCGCCCAGCTGCCCGGGGCCAGCGGCCGGATCACCGACTGGACCGCGCTGGTGCAGCAGGCCCACGACCGTGGCGCGCTGGTGGCCCTCGGCGCCGACCTGTTGGCGCTGACGCTGATCACCCCGCCCGGTGAGATCGGCGCCGACGTAGCGTTCGGAACCACCCAACGTTTCGGGGTGCCAATGGGATTCGGCGGTCCGCATGCGGGATATCTGTCCGTGCACGCCAAGCATGCCCGGCAGTTGCCCGGACGCCTGGTGGGGGTGTCCGTCGACGGTGACGGTAATCCGGCCTATCGGCTGGCGCTGCAAACCCGCGAGCAGCACATCCGGCGAGACAAGGCGACCAGCAATATCTGCACCGCGCAGGTGCTGCTGGCGGTGATGGCCGCGATGTACGCCAGCTACCACGGCGCCGCGGGGCTGACCGCCATCGCGCGGCGGGTGCATGCCCATGCCGAAACCATCGCCGCTGCCCTCGGCGATGCGCTGGTGCACGACCGGTTTTTCGACACCGTGCTGGCGCGAGTGCCCGGGCGCGCCGACCAGGTGCTGGCTGCGGCCAAGGCCAACGGCATCAACGTGTGGCGGGTCGACCCCGACCACGTGTCGGTGGCCTGCGACGAAACCACCACCGACGAGCATGTGACCACGGTGCTGCAGGCCTTTGGGGTGGAGCCAGCCGAGCCGGTATGCGCGGGGATCGCCAACCGCACCTCGGAATTCCTGACCCACTCGGCGTTCACGCAATACCACACCGAAACCGCGATGATGCGCTACCTGCGCACGCTGGCGGACAAGGATATCGCCTTGGACCGCAGCATGATTCCGCTCGGCTCGTGCACGATGAAGCTCAATGCGGCCGCGGAGATGGAGTCGATCACCTGGCCGGAGTTCGGGCGCCAGCATCCCTTCGCGCCGGCGTCGGACACGCCCGGGTTGCGCCGGCTCATCGCGGACCTGGAGAGCTGGCTGGTCGCGATCACCGGCTACGACGCGGTCTCCCTGCAGCCCAACGCGGGTTCGCAGGGGGAGTACGCCGGTCTGCTGGCGATCCACGACTACCACGCCAGCCGCGGCGAGTCGCACCGCGACATCTGCCTGATCCCGTCCAGCGCGCACGGGACCAACGCCGCCTCGGCCGCCCTGGCCGGAATGAAGGTCGTAGTTGTGGGCTGTCATGACAACGGTGACGTCGACCTCGACGATCTGCGCGCCAAGGTGAGCACCCATGCGGACCGGCTGTCGGCCCTGATGATCACCTACCCGTCCACGCACGGCGTCTACGAACACGACATCGCCGACATCTGTGCGGCGGTGCACGACGCCGGCGGCCAGGTGTATGTCGACGGGGCGAATCTCAACGCGCTGGTCGGCCTGGCCCGGCCGGGCAAGTTCGGCGGCGACGTCAGCCATCTGAACCTGCACAAGACGTTCTGCATTCCGCACGGCGGCGGCGGCCCGGGAGTGGGACCTGTCGCGGTGCGCTCGCATCTGGCCCCGTTCCTACCGGGCCACCCGTTCGCGCCTGAATTGCCACCTGGACGCCCGGTGTCGTCGGCACCCTTCGGCTCGGCGTCGATCCTGCCGATCACCTGGGCGTACATCCGGATGATGGGCGCGGACGGCCTGCGGACGGCATCGTTGAACGCGATCGCGTCGGCCAACTACATCGCTCGGCGCCTCGACGAGTATTTCCCGGTGCTCTATACCGGCGAGAACGGCATGGTCGCCCACGAGTGCATCCTGGACCTTCGCGGCATCACCAAGGCAACCGGGGTCACGGTCGACGATGTCGCAAAGCGATTGGCGGACTATGGTTTCCACGCGCCGACAATGAGCTTCCCGGTGGCCGGAACGCTGATGGTGGAACCGACCGAGAGTGAGACTCTGGCCGAGGTCGACGCCTTCTGCGAGGCCATGATCAGCATCCGCGCCGAGATCGATCGAGTCGGGGCCGGCCAGTGGCCGGTGGACGACAATCCGTTGCGGGGCGCGCCGCATACCGCCGAGTGCCTGCTGGTGGCCGACTGGGACCACCCGTACACCCGGGAAGAAGCTGCCTATCCGCTGGGCGCCGGGTTCCGGCCCAAGGTCTGGCCGCCGGTGCGCCGGATCGACGGTGCCTATGGCGACCGCAACCTGGTGTGTTCGTGTCCTCCGGTCGAGGCCTTCGCCTAGCCTAGCTCGAGCTGAGCCCGAGGTCTCAGCCGAAGCGCTCGATGATCGCGGCGGCGATCTCCTGCGGCGCGTCTTCTTGAATGAAGTGCTTGGCGTTGGGCAACTCGACGAGGACATGATCGGGGAATGTGGCGCGCATCCGCGGCAGGCATGGGCCGGGCCGGAATGCGAAATCTTTCATACCCCAAACGAATAGCGCGGGCTTGGCGCCGAGTTTGACCGGCACGTCGCGGGCCAGCCTCGCCAGTAACGGGTGGGCGGCCAGGATTTCCTTGGGCATCCTCGCCACCGCCGGCCGGTCCGCGGGGCTGGCCTGCACGGCCCGGTAGTGCTCCATCACCGCAGGGCCGGGGCGGTGCTCGGTCCCGGCCGGAATCAACCGCTCCACAAAGAAATTGCGCTGCACGATCGCGTACTGCAGCGGCGGACTGGACATCACCCTGCTGAACATCTTCATCGTCAGGGTGTCCGCCGGCCAGAACCAGGTGTTGCCCAACACGACGCCACGTACCCGGTCCGCTCGCTCGACCGATACCGCCATACCGATCGGACCACCCCAGTCCTGACCCATTGTGAGGTAACCGTCGAGACCGAGGTGGTCGACGAATTCACCGACAACCCGCGCGTGGTCACCGATCCGGTAGCCGAACGCCGCGGGGCGCTCCGACAGGCCGAAGCCGAGATAATCCGGTGCGATACAACGGAACCGGTCCCGCAGGGCCACGATAACGTTGCGGTACAGAAAGCTCCAGGTCGGGTTGCCGTGGCACAGCAGGATCGGTGGCCCGTCTCCCTCGTCGACGTAGTGCATACGTCCGTGTGAGCTGTCGAACCAGCGCGACTGGAACGGATACAGCTGGGGATCGGGGGTGAAAACCGGGTTGAAATGCGGGCTCATTACGCTCCTTTGGTCACCCACGATGGTATGTCGGAGGGGTGACATCACCGAGTGTTCGAGCCTGGCGTGACGGCGGTCGCTGGCTGCACACCGCCGCGGGCAAAGTGTTCGTCCGATCAGGGCCGGGCGCCGCGCCGACCCTGTTGCTGTTGCACGGCTATCCGTCCAGTTCATTCGACTTTCGGGAGGTCATTCCGCACCTGGCCGGTCAGGCGTGGGTCACGATGGATTTCCTCGGTTTCGGTTTGTCCGACAAGCCTCGCCCGCACCGCTACAGCCTGCTGGAGCAGGCCGATCTGGTGCAGGCAGTGATTGCCCGAACCACCACCGGCCCGGTGGTGGTGCTGGCGCACGACATGGGCACGTCGGTGACCACCGAACTGCTCGCCCGCGACCTGGACGGACGCCTGCCGTTCGATCTGCGCCGCGCGGTGCTGAGCAACGGCAGCGTGATTCTGAAACGGGCCAGTCTGCGGCCGATTCAGAGGGTATTGCGCGGCCCGCTGGGGCCCGTCGCGGCCCGATTGGTCACCCGCGGCGGCTTCCGGCGCAGCTTTGGCACGCTGTTTTCCGCCGGGCACCCGCTTTCGGATGAGGAAGCCGAGGCCCAATGGGAGCTGCTGTCCTACCATGACGGTCATCGGATACCTCATCTGCTGATCAGCTATCTCGAAGAGCGGGTGCGCTATGCGGAGCGCTGGCACGGCGCCGTACGCGACTGGCCAAAGCCGCTGGGGTTTGTCTGGGGACTTGCCGATCCGGTGGCAACGACCAACGTGCTCAACGGATTACGGGACTTGCGCCCGCATGCCGCCGTCGTCGAACTGCCCGGCTTGGGCCACTATCCGCAGCTGGAGGATCCCCGGGCGTATGCCGGGGCGGCGCTGTCATTGCTGGTGGACTCAGCTTAGAAAGATGCTGAGTGCGGTCGCGAGGTCGGGTCCGGCCGACGTCGCCAGGTTCTGGTAACTGCCACCGCTGAGCTGCGCGACGGCTTCCCAGGTTGACCGGTCCGGGTCGGCGCCGAAATCGATGATGTTGACCGCGATGGGTTTGGCCGGGTCGGCGCTGGTCCGGATGAAGTCCTGCAGTCCCGGCCCGTCGAGGGTTTGGTCGGTGTGCGGCCCCCCGGTGATCACCAGGATCGAATTGGCTTGACCGGCACGGAAGTTGGCCTGCACCTCCTGGTAGATCATGCGCAGCGTGGTGAACGACACCGCGCCGCCGCCCGACGAGTACTGCTTGTCCAGCGCGGCGATCAGTGCTGCTGAGCGGGGCTGGCCGTTGACGGGGTCGGCCAGCGGTCCCGTCGGCACCTCGCTGCGACCCTCGTGGCCGTCGAATGTCCACAAGCCGATCACCGCGCTGGGCGGTAACGTCTTCAGTCGGCTTTGAAGCGCCGCGACAACGTTGGCCAGACGCGTCTTGCCGCCATCGTCGGTGGGCATCGACTGGTCGAGCATGATGGTCGCGGCTACGCCGATCGACGGTGTGGCCATGGTGTCGGCCAGGGTGGCCCGCATTCCGTCGTCACCGATCGACAGCGGGGCGGGCAGCGCCGCGAAACTCGTGACCGGGCTGCTCGGCGACTTGACGCCGTTGACCCGGAAGCCGGCTTTGGCCAGCTTCGCCAGCTGGTCGGGCTTTTGCAGGTAGCGGGCGAAGGCGCTGGCCGCCGTGGTCTGCTCCTGCGACAGCCACGAGCCGTTGAGCAGTACCGCCGGGTAGTCGGCGATCGCCACCGGCCCGGGCGGCAGCCAGGAGCTCAAAACCTTCTTTGCGTCCGACAGTGACTGAGCACGCTGGAACAACTGCTGCTCGGTGGTGACCACTGCGTGCACCGGTGCCGCCGCGGCGTCGCCGGATTTGACGAGCGTGTTCATCGCCTCGGTCAAGGACTCGTCGGCCAGCTTGGGCTGGGCGGCCATCAACGTGCGCACTGCGCCGCTTCCGGCGGTCGGCGGTGCTCCGGGCGGCGCCGATGCGACCGCGATCGCCTCGCCGGCCAAGAATGCGGCATCCCCGTTACCGGCGACGGGCATTGCCAGACGCAGCGAACCCCAGGACGGCAGGTTCAACGCGGCCATCGAGTTCGGGTTGGCCTGCAGCTGCGGTAGCGCTGCCCAGTTCTGGTTTGACAGCGGCTGCTGTAGCTCGGGGCGGATAGCGAGCAGAACTGGTGAGGTCGCCAGTGAACGGCTGTCGCTGATGGTCTGCTTACCGGTGGCCGCGGACAGGCGCGCTGCAGAGACGGAGCTGCCGGGGATCCACAGCCCCGGCTGGCCACCCAGTTCGGATGGCCATTTACCGATGAAACCCGCGATGACGGCGTCGGAATCGGCGGCCTTGACGGCCACCGTCACGCACTTGTCCCCGACCGGGCCGGCCGACGCGTTGTAGCTGTCGGCGAATTCATTGACCCGCTCGGCGATCGTCGGGTCGGCGATGACGGCGACGGTGTCCTTGCCGCCCACGCAGCGCGCTGCGGCAGTACGGGAACGGTGGTACAGCGCCTCACCGAAGAAGCGCCACACAATCACCCCGGCTACCACCACCACGACCGCGACGAGGGCCACGATCACGCCGATGCTGACTCCGCGCCATCCGTCTGCGCTGCGGTGGCCGCCCTGCCAGTTGCCCAGACCTCGATGGCCAGCGGTGCGGAATGGCGGTGGTGGAGCCGCCGCCGATTCGGGGCTCGGCGGCTCCTCACCTGCCGGGCCCGACCCGAAATCGGGGTATTCATCTGCGCCGTCGGCCGAATAATCGGCGGCATGGTCACCCGCGCCGGCGTAATGAGCCCCGTCGGAAAGATCGCCTTCACTCCAATAGGCCCGATCGGCGTAGCCACGGCCGCTCGGAGGTTCGACGGCCGACGGCTCGGCCGACCCGGGATACCCGACCTCTGAATGCCTGCCGCCACCGGGCTGATCGGCTATCTGGTCGGCCCAGTCTTGCTGCTCCGCGGCGTATTCGTCAGGCGGTTCGTCAGCGGAATCCTCAGGGTCGGGCAAACTGTGCCTACCCATTTGGCGTCAGCGTCCTCTCCGTCGAAGATTGCCCAGTGTTGACCAGGAATGAGCCAGCGACTGTTTCCAATGGGTCCTGATGGTCACCCGCGCTGCGCCTTGAGTTCCCGACGACGGCGATGCAGGATCGGCTCGGTGTAACCGTTGGGCTGCTGCGCCCCGGACAGGATCAGGTCCTGAGCGGCCAAGAACGCGATGCTGTCATCGAAATCCGGCGACATCGGGTGGTACGCGGGGTCACCGGCGTTCTGCTTGTCCACCAATGGCGCCATCCGCTCTAGGCTGGCCCGCACGTCTTCGCTGGTGATCACGCCGTGTCGCAGCCAGTTGGCCAGTAGCTGACTCGAGATCCGCAGGGTAGCGCGGTCCTCCATGAGCGCCACGTTGTGGATGTCGGGCACCTTCGAACAGCCCACGCCCTGGTCGATCCAGCGCACCACGTAGCCGAGGATGGACTGGCAGTTGTTGTCGAGTTCCTCCCGGATCTCCTCGGGCGCCCAGGCCAGCTCCTTGGCCAGCGGAATCGTCAGCAGCTGATCGATCGTGGTCCGGGTCTTGCCCTGCAGTTCTTTCTGTACCGCGAACACATCCACTTGGTGGTAGTGCATCGCGTGCAGGGTGGCCGCCGTCGGGGAGGGCACCCACGCGGTGGTGGCGCCGGCCTTGGGCTGGGCGATCTTCTGCTCGACCATGTCGGCCATCAGCTCGGTCATCGCCCACATGCCCTTGCCGATCTGAGCCTTGCCGGTGAAGCCGGCGGCGAGCCCGATGTCGACGTTGGCGTCCTCGTAAGCCTTGATCCAGGTGGTGTTCTTCATCGCACCTTTGCGGATCATCGGACCGGCTTCCATCGACGTGTGAATCTCGTCGCCGGTGCGGTCCAGGAACCCGGTGTTGATGAAGACGACTCGGTCGGCTGCGGCCTTGATACACGCCTTGAGGTTCACGGTGGTCCGGCGTTCTTCGTCCATGATGCCGACCTTCATGGTGCCCTGCGGCAACCCCAGCACGTCTTCCACCCGGCTGAACAGCTCGCAGGTGAAGGCCACCTCGGCCGGCCCGTGCATCTTGGGCTTGACGATGTAGATGGAGCCGGTTCGGCTATTGGTCAAGGGGCCGTTGGCCTCGCCAGCCCTGAGCCCATGGATCGCGATCAGCCCGGTGAGCAGGGCATCCATGATGCCCTCGAACACCTCTTTCTCGTCACCACTGCCGTCGCTGACGACGATCGCGTCATTGGTCATCAGGTGCCCGACATTGCGCACGAACAGCAGGCTGCGGCCGGGCAGGGTCAGCTCGCCGCCGTCGGGTGTGGTGTAGGTGCGGTCCTGGTTCAGAACCCGGGTGAAGGTCTTGCCGTCCTTGGTGACCTCTTCGGCCAGGTCACCCTTGTTCAGGCCGAGCCAGTTGCGGTACCCGAGCACTTTGTCGTCGGCGTCGACGGCGGCCACCGAATCCTCGAAGTCCATGATCGTGGTCACCGCCGATTCCAGGACCACGTCCTTGACACCGGCACGGTCGGTGGCGCCGATCGGCGATTCCGGGTCGATCAGGATCTCGATGTGCAGGCCGTGGTTGACCAGCAGCACCGAATTCGGGGCCTCGGCCGCGCCGGTATACCCGGCGAGCTGGCGGGGATCGGCCAGCCCCGACGACGAGTCCGCCAGGGAAACCACCAATTGGCCGTCTTGCACCGTGAAGCCCGTGGCATCGGCGTACGAGCCCGCGGCCAGCGGCACGCTGTCGTCGAGAAACTTGCGCGCGTAGGCGATCACCTTGTCGCCGCGAACCTTGTTGTAGCTGGTGCCCTTTTCGGCCCCGTCGCTTTCCGGAATAACGTCGGTGCCGTACAGCGCGTCGTACAGCGAGCCCCAGCGGGCATTGGCCGCATTCAGCGCAAAGCGCGCGTTGAGTACGGGCACCACCAGTTGCGGGCCGGCCGTCGTGGTGATCTCGTCGTCGACGCCTGAGGTGGTGATGGCGAAATCTTCGGGTTCGGGCAGCAGATATCCGATGTCGGTGAGGAACTGCCGGTAGGCCTCGGGGTCCAGGGGTTCGATCACCCGATGCCGATGCCACTTGTCGATCTGGGCCTGCAGCTCGTCTCTGATCTTGAGCAATTCCTGGTTCTGCGGGGTCAGGTCGGTGACCACTTTGTCCACGCCGGCCCAGAAGCTGTCGGGGTCAAGGTCGGTGCCGGGCAGGGCCTCGTTGTTCACGAAGTCGTAGAGCACTCGAGCGACGCGCAGGTTCCCCGCCGGCACGCGGTCTGTCATGGTTCTCCTCCAAAATTGGCCGGTACTCGGCGGTACTTGCCTGTACTCGGGCCCCACTGGCTTGTCACTGGCTACGGCCCTCAGCCTACCGATCGGTAGCCTGACGAGCCTATCCGGCCAACCACAAGGGCAGGTCACGGCGCGCCCAAAGCCCCGCCTCCGGTAGGCGGCCGGCCCGGCCGGCTGGGCTCTGGCAACGCATTTTCGCGCTGCCTGGACACGACGGGCACCTCGGCCCCCGATCATTCCGGGCCCCTATCGCGGTACCGGTCAGCCGGGCTGGTCAGTCGCGGTTTCGCTGGTTGCGCATGGTGCCGACCAAGTCGTCCACCAGATCCTCGAGCGCCACCATCCCGACCACGGTGCCGTCGTCGGAAGTTACCAAAGCCAGGTGACTGTTGCTGCGACGCATCCGCGACAAGGCATCGGCCAGCGGCAGTGCCTTGGGAAGCGGCGGCAGGGGGCGCACCATTTCCGCCTTGATCACGGTGTGGTCGTCTTCGCCCAGCGCCAACACGTCCTTGATGTGCACGTACCCGATGAATGTGCCGCGATCCACCACCGGGTACCGCGAGAAGCCGGTCTGGGCCAGCGCCTGTTCGACCGCGCCGACCGTCGGGCCCGATCCCACGGCCGCCACCGGCACGGACCGAATGTCGGACACCGGGACCGCGACATCGGCGACCACCCGGGTGCGGATCCGCAGCGCGCGGGTCAGCCGGGTGTGCTCCTCGGGATCCAGCAAACCTTCGGAGACCGATTCGGCGATCATCTCCGCGAGCTCCACCGTGGAAACCGTGATGTCGAGTTCGTCTTTGGGCTCCACCCCGAGCGCACGCAATATCGCTTTGGCGGACCTGTCGTAGAGCGCGATAAACGGGCGAGCGGCCCGCATGTAGATCAGATAGGGCGGGACGAGCAGCATCGCGGCCTTCTCGGGTCCGGCGATGGCGATGTTCTTCGGCACCATCTCACCGAGCAGCACGTGCAGCATCACCACGATGGATAGCGCGATCCCGAAAGACAGCAGATGCAGCAGCGCATCAGGGATCCCGGCCAGGTGCAGCAGCGGGTGCAATAACTGGGCAACGGCCGGTTCGCCGATCCGGCCGAGCAGGATCGAGAAGACCGTGATACCCAACTGAGCACCAGTCAGCATCAGCGCGAGCTGTTCGCCGGCCCGTATCACCGTGACCGCACTTGTCCGGCCCTGCTCGGCCAACGCTTCAAGACGGTCACGACGGGCCGAGATCAGCGCGAACTCCGCTCCGACGAAAAACGCGTTGGCACCGATCAGCAGGAACGTCAGCGCCACGGCCAGCATGGGATTCATCGGCTACCGCGCTCTTCGCCGGGTTCACCATGGAGGTGCGCGTGACCGCGCAGTTCGGTCAACTCGAGCAAGTCGATCCGGCGGCCGTCCATTTGCACCACCCTGGCGCGCCAGCACACCGATTCATCTGGTAGATGGTCCAGGTCCAAGGCGGGAAGGTCGACCGACTCGCCGGCCACCGGGATATGTCCGAGTTCTCGTAGCACCAAGCCCCCGATCGTCTCGTAGGGCCCCTCCGGTGCGCGGTAGCCGGTGGCTATCGCCACCTCGTCGATACGAAGCAGACCCGATACCCGCCATCCGGTGCCGGCCGCGACCACATCGGGTGTCGCGTCGTCGTGTTCGTCGCGGACGTCGCCGACGATCTCTTCGATCAGGTCCTCCAGGGTGACCATGCCCGCAGTGCCGCCGTACTCGTCGACAACCATCACGGTCTGCAGCCGGTTGGCCCGAACCTCGGCCATCACCGCATCGCCGTCCAGGGTCGACGGCACCACCGCAACCGGCCGGGCTACAGCGGTCAGCCGGGTGTGCGGGCGATCGGCAGACGCGACTTCGAACGCCTGCTTGACATGCACGATGCCGACCGTCTCGTCCAGATCACCGTGGACAACCGGGAACCGCGAGAAACCGGACGCCGCGACGGCCGCGACCATGTCGGCGATAGTGTCGTCGGTCTGCAGCGCCACGATCTTCGATCGCGGCGTCATCAGTTCCTCTGCCGTCAGGGCACCGAACTGCAGGGACCTGCGCATCAGCGATGCGGTCGCGTCGTCGAGCGAGCCGCGGCGAGCCGAGGCGCGCACCAGCGACACCAGCTCCTGTGGGGTGCGCGCGGAGCGCAGTTCCTCGGCCGGCTCGATCCCGAGTTGGCGCATGATCCAGTTCGCCGCTCCGTTGGTCAGCCGAATCGCCGGCGTGAACAGCGCCGAGAACAACCACTGGGGAAGCACGACGGCGCGGGCGGTCCGCAGCGGGCGGGCTACGGCCAAGTACTTGGGGACCAGTTCGCCGAACACCATCGACAGTGATGTCACTACCACCAGCGCCAGAAACACCGTGATTGCGTCGGACATCCGATCCGAAATTCCGATCGTGGTGAGCGCCGGATGCGGGAGCTCGCCCACCAAGGGTTCGGTCAGGTAACCGGTCGCCAGCGTTGTAATGGAGATGCCCAACTGCGCGCCGGACAGCTGGAATGACAGCCGGCGATGCGCGCGCTGGATGAACCGGTCGCGGCTGGCGCCACCGCGGGCGTTCGCATCGACGGTGCTGCGGTCCAGCGCCGTCAGCGAGAATTCCGCCGCGACGAACACCGCGGTGCCGAAGGTCAGCGCCAAGATGGCGACGATGCTGACGACGGTGCCGGCGAACATCATGGGCGGCCCGGTGGTCGTGATGTCGCCGCGGCCCGCTCCGACGCCGGGCGTGGCCCGCCCCCGAAGCCTACGGCTCCGACGGGTGCCTGCGGCACGTCATCCCTTTCGCTCGATCCCGCGGCGCTGCATCGCGGGACTGAAGTCCATATCGTAGCGAAACCGTTCGGCACGAATCAGTGCCAGCCGCCGGTGATCGCACTCACCAGCCGGTGGGCAGCGGATGACCTTCGGCGAAGCCCGCCGCCGACTGGACACCGATCACCGCGCGCTCATACAACTCCGCCAGGTTGGCGGCGCCGACATAGGTGCACGTGCTGCGCACGCCGGAGGTGATGTGGTCGATCAGGTCCTCGACACCGCCGCGATCAGGGTCAAGCCCCATCCGCGACGTCGAGATACCTTCATCGAACAGCGCCTTTCGGGCGCGATCGAAGGCACTTTCGGTGGTGGTCCGGGCGACCACCGCCCGTTTGGACGCCATGCCGTAGCTCTCCTTGTACGGCTGGTCCTCGCGATCTCGCATCAGGTCACCCGGAGACTCGTAGGTGCCGGCGAACCACGATCCGATCATCACGTTCGATGCCCCGGCCGCCAGCGCCAGCGCGACATCACGCGGATGGCGGATTCCGCCGTCGGCCCACACATGGCCACCGAGTTGCCTTGCCGCGGCAGCGCATTCGACCACGGCGGAGAACTGCGGGCGGCCGACGCCGGTCATCATCCGAGTCGTGCACATGGCGCCGGGGCCAACGCCGACCTTGACGATGCTCGCCCCGGCACCCAGCAGCTCGCGGGTTCCCTCGGCCGAAACCACGTTGCCGGCCGCCAGCGGCACACCCAGCTCCAGCGACGACACGGCCCTGATCGCATCCAGCGCCTTGAGCTGGTGCCCGTGCGCGGTGTCGATCACCAGCATGTCGACACCCGCTTCGGCGAGGGCACGAGCCTTGGCGGCCACATCGCCGGTGATGCCGAGGGCCGCGCCGATACGTAGTCGTCGCTCGCCGTCAATGGCGGGGGTGTAGATGCCGGCGCGGATCACGCCGGTGCGAGTCAGCACTCCCGCTGATGTCCCGTCGGCGCTGGTGACCACCGCAACATCGATGGGGGCGTGCTCCAACAGATCGAAGATCTTGCGCGGCTCGGTGCCCACCGGGGCGGTCACAAAGTCCGATGCGGCGATGTCGCGCACCCGGGTGAAGCGGTCCACGCCCAGGCAGGACGATTCGCTCACCAAACCGATGGGGCGGCCCTCGAAGACGACCACGGCGACCCCGTGCGCACGCTTGTGGATCAAGGCCATCGCGTCGGATACCGAATCGTCGGGCGCCAGCGTCACCGGCGTGTCGAGTACCAGGTCGCGGCTCTTGACGAACTGCACGGTCTGTTGCACCGCCGGGACGGGCAGGTCCTGCGGCAGGATCACGATGCCGCCGCGGCGAGCCACGGTCTCGGCCATCCGCCGGCCGGCGACCGCCGTCATGTTGGCGACGACCACGGGAATTGTGGTTCCCGAACCATCGGCGGTGGATAGATCCACGTCGAACCGCGACGCGACCTCCGAGCGGTTCGGCATGATGAACACGTCGTCGTACGTCAGGTCGTATCCGGGTCTGTGCCCGTCCAGAAACCTCATGGCTCGCCCTCTGGTTGAGTCCCTAACGCCCGGCTAAGCGGGCACTTCGCGGCGGTCTGCACCCCACAGGGTGTGGAACTTGCCCGGTCCGTCGATCCGCCCGTACGTGTGTGCGCCGAAGAAGTCGCGCTGGGCCTGGGTGAGTGCGGCAGGCAGCCGCTCGGTGCGCAGCGCGTCGTAGTAGGACAGGGCCGACGAGAACCCGGGTGTTGGAATACCCAGCTGCACCGCTGTGGACACCACGCGCCGCCAACTGTCGATAGCCGATTCAACCGCGCTGCGGAAATACGGCGCGACGAGCAAGCTGGCCAGGTTGGGGTCGGCGTCGAACGCTTCCTTGATGCGGTTGAGGAATTTCGCCCGGATGATGCAGCCGCCTCGCCAGATGGTCGCCAGGTCGCCGGGTGAGATGTCCCAACCGTATTCGGTGCTGCCGGCCTGGATCTGGTTGAAGCCCTGCGCGTAGGCCACGATCTTGGAGGCGTACAAGGCCCGGCGCACGTTCTCGGTGAACGTGTCGGGATCGGCGGGCTGGTCGCCGAGCCGCCCGGAGGCGAGCCCGCGCGCCGCCGTACGCTGCTCCACCGATCCCGATAGCGCACGGGCGAACACCGCCTCGGCGATGCCGGTCACAGGCACCCCCAGATCCAGGGCGGACTTGACGGTCCAGCGCCCGGTGCCTTTCTGCTCGGCCTGGTCGAGGATCACGTCGACGAGCGGTTTTCCGGTCTTGGCGTCGTTGTGCCGCAACACCTCGGCGGTGATCTCGACCAGATAGCTGTCCAGGTCGCCCTTGTTCCACTCGGTGAAGACCTCGGCGATCTGCGGTGCGCTCAGCCCCAACCCGTCGCGGAGCAGCTGGTATGCCTCGCCGATCAGCTGCATGTCGGAGTACTCGATGCCGTTGTGCACCATCTTGACGAAGTGCCCGGAGCCGTCGGGGCCGATATGGGTACAGCACGGCACCCCGTCGACGTGCGCGGAGATCTCCTCGAGCAGCGGGCCCAGCGATTCGTACGACTCGGCGGGCCCGCCGGGCATGATCGACGGCCCGTGCAGTGCGCCCTCTTCGCCGCCGGAGATGCCGGCGCCGACGAAGTGCAGTCCACGCCCCCGCATCGCCTTCTCGCGACGGATGGTGTCGGTGTAGAGCGCATTTCCGCCGTCGATGATGATGTCGCCGGGTTCCATCGCGTCGGCGAGCTCGTTGATCACAGCGTCGGTGGGGTCACCGGCTTTGACCATGATCAGCACCCGGCGCGGGGTTTGCAGCGCGGCCAGAAACTCCGGAATCGTTTCGCTGCGCACGAACCTTCCTTCGGACCCGTGCTCTTTCAGCAGCGCATCGGTCTTGGCGATGGACCGATTGTGCAGCGCCACGGTGTAGCCGTGTCGGGCGAAGTTGCGGGCGATGTTCGAACCCATCACCGCAAGGCCGGTGACGCCGATCTGCGCGGTGGCGGTGCTCGATTCCGGGGAACTCATCTGCTGCCTTTCGGTCGGGCCTGTCAGGTTGGCGAACTCTTGCCGAAGCTGTCCGGCAAGGCTGGTCCGACACACTGTGGCACAGTGGCGTCGCGGTCTTCCAAGGTGTTTGGGCCTGTGTCAGACGCCGAACAGCCGCTGCAGCTCGGTGAGCCACGGGACGGCCAGCGCGACGGTGGGCACCACCAGCACCGCGGCCGCGGCCAGATACGCGGTCACCGATAGCGCCCGGCTGTTGCCGCGCCCGGCCAGGCGCCGCACCCGTACCACCGTGCTGGGGCCCCCGGCGGCCAGTGCACCCGACGGCGCTGCGCAGGATGCGCAGGCGACCAGGGCGCGGGCCAGCGCGGCCCGCCCCGCCGCGCGCACCGCGGCGTCGTCAGCGAGCAGTTCCACCAGGAGCTGCACGGCACGCAGGGCATTGGCGCTGCGGACGAGCCGCGGAAACGCCGCGTGTACGGCGGTGAATGCCTCCAGGACCAGGTCGTGGCGGGCCCGCAGATGCGCCCGCTCGTGGGTGAGAATTGCGGCGACTTCCTTGTGGGTCAGCGTGGTCAGCGTTCCCTCGCTGACCACTACCCGGCTACGGACGCCGGGCAGGCAATAGGCAAGCGGTTGCGCCACGTTGAGCACGCGCAGATCCCGGGTTCGCGCGCAAGGCTCGGCCAGCGCGGCGCCGTGCCCTACTCCAACCAGATCGACCACCATGCGGTGATGAGCCCGACGGCGCCGAGTGGCGATGGCCACCCGAACTATGGCAACCATCAGCCGGGTCCCGACCAGCACAGTCAGCGCGAAGACGGTGATGTATGCCGCCCACAACGGCCAGCCGAGCCGGATTCGGGCGTCGAGGACACCGGCCGTAGGCCGCCCGTCAGCGCCAGGCATGAGCAGCCGGCTGGCGATGGCGATGCCCGCGCTGAACGCCGAAAGAGCCGCGGCCAGAGCTATCGCTTGCCAGAGCACCATCGCGGCCCGCGGGGCGCGCAACGGCCACGTCGCTCGTGCCAACAAGGCCGGTGTCGGGCCAGCCAGCAGCACCGCGAGGATGATGAAGGCCAGCGCGGACACGCTGCTAGTCTCTCTCAGTCCTCCGCCGGAGCGCCAGCAGATGGGGGAATGCGGTGTGCCGCTTCCAATTCGGCAAGGGCGCGACGAAGTGCGTCGGCCTCGTCCGCACCGACACGCTCGACGAAGTGCACTAGGGCGGCCTGTCTGCTGCCGGAGTCCTCGGCCTGGGCCAGCGCATCGACCATCAGACCGGCGACCAACTCGTCACGGCCGTGCACGGGTGCGTAACGGTGGGCCCGATCGTCGCGGATCTGCGAGACCAGATTCTTTTTCGCCAACCGTTGCAGCACGGTCATGACGGTGGTGTAGGCAAGGTCACGTCGCGCCGACAACGCTGCGTGGACCTGGCGGACGGTCTGGGGTTCCGGCGTGGACCATAGGTGGTCCATCACTGCACGTTCCAGATCCCCCAACCGCGTCAGCTTGGCCATAGTTCGTTCTCTCCCTGAGCGTTGCACCCAGCGTACTCCGGTTTACTACCGACTGTCGTATCCAACCGGTCCCGAAGCCACCCGAGTCATCGGTGATCGCCGGCTCCGAATTCGACACCCTTCGACACCCTTCGACACCCTTGGGCAACTCTGTACATTCGATGCTTGCAGAATTAGGGCAGCCTTGCCTATCCTAAGTGTGGTCGAGCAATACATGACCGTGCCGGAGTCCTGAGGGCTGCAGTGACCCCCGGTCTACTCGATCGGCGAGCCCCGTGCTGCTGCACGGGGCTCGCCTGTTGTTCGCCCCGGGGCGTTGAATGGCGCCGGCAGACCTGCGGGAACCGACCGATACCGATGGTGTAGACACATGAACGTGCCATCTGACCCGGACCCGGACACAGGTGTCAGCCCGCCGACGTTCACCGCGCCGTTCGACAATCAACTGGGGCTGCAGTTCACCGAGCTCAGCCCCGACGGTGCACGCGCGCAGCTGAAGGTCAAACCCGAGCTGTTGCAGCCGATGGGCATCGTGCACGGCGGTGTGTACTGCTCGATGATCGAGAGCATGGCCAGCGTGGCGGCGTTCACCTGGCTCAGTACCCGTGGCGGCGGCGGGGGCGTGGTCGGCGTCAACAACAACACCGATTTTCTGCATGCCATCAAGTCGGGCATGGTGTACGGCACCGCCGAACCATTGCACCGCGGTCGGCGTCAGCAGCTGTGGTTGGTCGTCATCACCGACGAGACCGATCGGGTGGTAGCCCGGGGTCAGGTGCGGTTGCAGAATCTGGAGCCGTCGCCAGACTCCTGACCCCAACGTCGCCGCGGTGTCGACGGGTTGAGGCGATCGCCCGGCACACCGAGCGCGGTCCGGTGTTTCACCGTCTATTGATTTCGCACCGCAGGCATTGCCGGCCCCTCCGCGACTGCCCGATCGATCTCGGGGTGCCGCGGAATGGCGTCGGCGTGTGGCGCGTCGCTGTTGGCGTAGGCCCGGCTGAAAACCATGTACGCGATGCCGAGACTGATGATTACCCCCGACATCAGCAACACCACGTAGTTGTCGTACCAGGGCGCCTCGGGTGTCCGCGGCCAGCACACGTTGGTGATCGCCGCGACGCCGTAGAACAGTGCACCGATGTTGACGGGCATTCCCCAGCGGCCCAACCGGTATTTGCCGGACGGCGCCCAGCCCTTCAACCTGGCGCGCAGCGCGGCCAGCACGACCATCTGGAACCCGAGGTAGACCCCGACGGTGCCGAAGCTGATGAGTTTGTTGAGCGGGTGTTCGGAGACGATCGAGCCGATGATCAGCGACGCCGGGACGATGACGGCGGCCAGCAGGGCGTACGGCGGCACGTGTCGCTTGTGATCGAATCGCGCCAGGAGCCGCGAGCCGACGATCATGCCGTCGCGGCCGTAGGAATAGATGAGGCGGCTGGCCGCGGCCTGCAGGCTCAAGGCGCACGAGACGAACGAGATCAACACGATACCGAGCACGATCCGCGACCCGATGTCGCCGAAGGCGCTGGCGAGAACGGTCGAGATCGGATTGGTGTCCTCCCCGCGGATCACCGCGCCGAAGTCGGTGACCGACAGGATCAGGCTCAGGCAGACGAACGTTGACGCGGCCCCGCCGATGTAGATGGTGCGCCGCATCGCCTTCGGTATCTGTATGCCGGGATTGCGAACCTCCTCGGCAACGTCGCCACACGCCTCGAACCCGAAGAATTGGTAGAGACCGATGAGGCCGGCGGCCAGAAACGCGTAGAGGAAGCTGTGGTCGCCTTCGGCGCCGAAGCTGTGAAAGAGCACCCCGAGCCCGTGGTGGCGGTGCATGACCAGTAGCCAGACGCCGACCACCAGGGCGCCGATGAGCTCGGCGGAGAAGCCGAAGATGGCGAAGTAACCCAGAATCTTGGTCCCGGTCAGGTTGATCAGGGTCGCCACCGCCAGCACGGCCAGTCCGCAATAGATCTTGGCTTCAACGGTCGGCGCGAAGCCGAACATGGCCGCCACATACGGGCCGGCGCCGAACGCTGCGTCCGCGATGAGCGCCAACAGGCAGAACATGTAGACCCAGCCGGTCATCCAAGCCCATTTGCGGCCCCACAACCGTCGCGCCCAGGGATAGACACCACCGGCCACCGGGAATTGCGCCACCACTTCACTGAACACCAGCGCGACCAGCATCTGCCCGGCGCCGACGATCAGCAGACTCCAGATCATCGGCGGACCGGCGGTGGCCAGCGCGAACGCGAACACCGTGTAGATGCCGACCACGGGCGACAGGTAGGTGAAGCCGAGCGAGAAATTGGCCCACGGGCTCATGTCTCGCCGGAACTCCGACTGGAACCCCAACGCCTTGAGCTGGGCCAGGTCCTCGTCGTCTTCCGGCCTGTTACCGGATGTCGTGGCGGTGTTATCCGCATGGACGTTCGGGCGGTCCGCGCCGTTGTGCGCGGCATGAGTGACTCGGGCGGTTACGTCGAGAGCCACATCGCTGTCCAAACTTCGCTCCCCAGCCAGTGGCCTTGTGAAAAACATCTGCACGGACTCCCCATCATCGATATGCCAAACCGGTTGTGCTGCTGCGGTTCCTGCCGCTCGGATCGCGACAAGCGACAGGCTGTGCTACTTGTCCCTCGCCTCCTTGATCAATGTCGCGGCGGTGCGCTTGAGCACGTCGCGCTGCCGCGACACGTCGGCGAGTGCTTTGCGCAGCTGGTTGAGCTCATCGCGGTCGCTGACCGCGGCATCCTCGTCGGCCTTGGCGCCCGGCGTGACCCACCGGGCCGCGGGGTCCTCGCGCAGGCCCGACTCGCCAAGGGCCGGGATCACCCGGTGACGTGAGCCGGCCCGAGGACGCGTCTGGTCGCCGCGCGGTGCGTTGACCACGCTGGCCACCGGGCCCATCGGGGGCATGCCGTAGAAGCCACCGGGCGAAGCAGCGGCGACCTGCGGCAGTCCGTCGAGGCCGGCGGTCGGCAATGCGCTGGCGGTGAGCCGGATAGCCGGGGACCCGGCCCAAGACTGCGGGACCGACAGTTTGCCGACCGACATCGCTTGGCTCAGGCCGGCCGCCGCCCCGGCACCCGCTCCCGAGCCGTGGGAATCGACCAGCGTGGAGCCCAGCCCGCCCGCCAGTCCGTCGCCGGCCAGCGGAGATACGTCAGACGCCGTGGTCGCGGTCAGCGAATCGATCAGTGGATTCCAGGCCACGGCGATCGCCGGTGCAAGGGTCAGGCAAAGCCCGGAGGCGTCGAAGTTCAGTCCCTCGGAGAGGATCTGATAGCCCGCTGTCGATCCGCTCAGGGAGTTGAACGTCTGGATCGGATAACTGTTGAAGAAACCCAGCAGCAGATTCGATCCGGGAAACGTTCCCGACGACAGACTTTGCAGTACGTCGGGCACGCTCGAAAGCGCCGACTGGGTGCCGGCGCCGGTCCCGGCGGCGGCTGCCTGGCTGACCGCGGTGGACTGAGCGGCGGTTCCGGCCGGGTTCGTGTCCTGCTTGGGTGCGGAGAACGGCGTCAACCTGGTTGCCGCCGCCGACGCGCCGGCATAGCCGTACATCGCCGCGGCATCCTGGGCCCACATCTCTGAGTACTGCGCTTCGGTGGCGGCGATCGCCGGCGCATTCTGTCCCAGAATGTTGGTGGCCACCAGCGACGCCAACAACGCCCTGTTGACCTCGATCGCCGGCGGGGGCACCGTGGCCGCAAATGCCGCTTCGTAGGCGGCCACCGCGGATCCCAGCTGACTCGCGGTCTGTTGCGCCCGGGCGGCGGTGGCAGTCATCCAGAGCACATATGGGGCCACCGCCGCGGCCATCGCGCCCGATGACGGACCCAGCCACGGCCCGCCGGTCAGCTCTGCGACCACCTCCCGATAGAAGCTTGCCGCCGTCCCCAACTCTGCCGCCAACGCCTGCCACGTTGCGGCAGCCGTGACCAGTGACGTCGCGCCCGGGCCCGCATACATGCGGGCAGAATTGACCTCCGGCGGCAGCCCGCCAAAATCCATGAGGCTGATCACAAGATCGCCTCCTTGATCAAGCGGGCTGCCGCATCGCGCTCCATCGCGACTTCGGCGATCTCCTTGCGCAACTTGTCGAGCTCATCGCGCTCGCGTTCGCTCAACGTGCTGGCCACCTGGGAGATGCTGCGTTGGGCCTGCGCCGATCGGCCCGGGAGCTGCTCGTCGGCGCCCTGCCCAGTAGCCCACGGTGGGAGCACCTTGCTACGCGAGGCGGCTCGGGGGCGGGTCTGGTCGCCGCGCGGCGCGTTGACAACGCTGCCCACCGGCGGAATGCCGCCGTAGAACCCTCCCGGTCCGGCTGTCTCGACCCCAGGTATGCCGTCGAGGCCGGCGATAGGTGACGTGGAGGCGGCCAGCCGGATCGCCGGGGACGTAGTCCATGATGTCGGCACCGACAACTTGCCGACCGAGGCCGCCTCGCCCAAGCCCGCCGATACCCCGGCACCGCCCAGGCCGACCGGAAGTGACCCGCCCGTCGCCGGGCCGTACGAACCCAGCAGCGCTCCCAGGCCGGCATCAGGGGCCACCTCGGCCGCGGCCGCTGCTTCCGCGGGTAGTGCCAGCCCGTAAAGACCGCCCAAGAGGGGAGTGATGCCCGAAGCCGTGAACAAGAACCCGCTGAGGACCAGCGTCCAGTTCCCCACATTCATGGCGAACGTATTGACGTCGGTGCCCAACTGCGTACCGAGGAAGTTTTCCAGCAGCGCGACCGGATCGAACGATCCTCCGCCCAACGCGAGGCTTTGCAGCGCGTTGGGCACCGCCGCCAGCTGCGACAGCGGGGACAGCATCGACTGGGTGCTCGGGCCGGCCGCGGCGGCGGCGACCTGCGAGACCGCGGCGGCTTGAGTGGCCATACCGCCCGGATTGCTGGTCGTTGGAGGTTGGTTGAAGGGTGTCAACGTGGTGGCCGCCGCGGAGGCACCGGCGTAGCCGTACATCGCCGCCGCGTCCTGAGCCCACATCTCGGTGTATTGCGCCTCGGTGGCCATGATCGCGGGGGTGTTCTGCCCCAGGATGTTGGTGGCCACCAGTGCCGCCAACAAGGCCCGATTCACCTCGATCTCCGGGGGTGGCACGGTGGCCGTGAACGCAGCTTCGTAGGCCGCTATGGCCGATTTGAGCTGACCCGCGGTCTGGTGCGCCTGCGCGGCCGTAACGGCCATCCACGACACGTACGGCGCCACCGCGGCAACCATGGATCTCGACGACGGGCCCACCCACGGCCCATCCGTCAACTCCGACACCACCGCCCGATACGACGCCACCGTCGAATTCAGCTCTGCCGCCAACCCGTCCCAGGCGACGGCGGCTGCCACCAAGGGCCCCGACCCCGGGCCCGCGTACATCCGACCGGAGTTGACCTCCGGCGGCAACACCGAGAAATCCAACGCCAAAGCCCCCTCGCACCTGACCGGGCACCAGACCAAACATTCGCGGCTGCAACACTTTTCGGATGCCGCGTTGGTGCTCGGTTTCGAGCGCCGTAGTTGGCGCACGAATAGTGGCCCCCACGGCGTCCAATTCGGTCCGACTCGCCGGGCCGTGGGTAATGATGAACGCTGTCCCTGTAGCCGCACTGGCTAATTGCTGACAATTTGCTGAAAATGCGATGTTCGACCTCGATGTGACCCGTCGTCCGTCAAGTCGGCACAACAGTTCGAAACCACCCGCGCAGGCCTGAGGCCGGACCGATGGAACACAGCGGCCAGCGGATAAGAAACTTTGGCAAGCCAGCCGTGGTTGGCATCAAACCTGTTGTAATACAAGATCTTATGGTTCGAGATGAATTCTGACCGCTGCGATCGATCAGCCGATCGGCCCCATCGGGAAGTGGGTTAACGCGGTCCGCACTCGGAGGCATCGGAGGCGCCGTGTGGCAACGACGCGCCCAGCAGATCACGTTCGGCGACGATGCCATAATAAGTTTGCTATGTGTTAAATAGGCGAACTTGAATAACAATCCGGGGGATTGTGGTTAGCAGTGACCGGTTACGTCGGTGCGTCAGCTGAGTGACACTGACCGATTCGACGGCTTAACGTCGTCCAGCGGCACCGAACCGTAGATTTTCTCGGGGCGACAGGGCCGGTGGCGCACGGGTTGTCGCGCGCCTGCAGCTCGCGCGCAGGTCGGTGCGCGCGAGACGGGCTCGGCAGTAGACGTTCATCGGCTGATCCTGCGAGGCTGAGTCAATCGGCGAAGGGCCCCCACGCGTGCCGCTCGAGGGTGGCCGGCTTCTTGCCCAGCTTTCCGGCTCGCACCATGACGGCCAGGCTGTCCAGGATGACCCGGCTGCTCATCAGCGCGGTCTGCTCGGCCCAGTCGTAGGGCGGCGAGCACTCCACCACCTCGATGCCGTTCAGCCCGGGTTCGGAGATCAGCCGGATCAGGTTGAGGGCTTCACGCGGCAATAGCCCGCCGGGCTCGGGCCAGCCGGTGCCGGGCACGAACCCGGCATCGATGACGTCGATGTCGAACGACAGATACACCGCCTTGGCGTCTTTCCACGCCGTTTCGAGCGCTATCTCGGCGACCTTTTCGATCCCGACGCGTTCGACGTCTCCGACCGTGATGACCGTGCTACCGCGCTGGCGGCCCACCTGGACGCCGGCGCGCGGCGCCTGCCATCCACCGATGCCGATCTGCACCAGGTTGGTGGCCGGGGCGTTCTTGATGTTGGTGGCGTGGAACCACGGCGTGGTGTGCATCCGCTCGTCCAGATCGGTTTCCTGGGTGTCGACGTGCCGGTCGAAGTGGATGATGCCCACGTTGCCGTCCAGGTAGGGGGCCAGGCCCCGCACCGTCGGGAAGCCAATCGAGTGGTCGCCACCGAGGACCACCGGGAACACGCCGTTGGAGACCACATGGGCCATGGCCTGGCTGATCTGGTCGAACGACTTCTCGATGTTGGCGGGAATGGTGACCACGTCGCCGATGTCGACGATGTTGAGCTGTTCGCGCAGGTCGACGCCCAATTCGTAACAGTACGTGCCGAACAGGTTGGTCGAGCGGCGGATTCCCATCGGCCCGAATCGGGTGCCCGGACGGTAGGTGGTGCCGGCATCCAGCGGCGCCCCGAAGACGGCCACCTCGGCGTCGGCGACGTCGTTCACGTCCTCGAGAAACGGCGCCTTGAGGAATGTTCCGCGTTCCCCGGCGAAGTGGGGGAGTTCACCACGGGCAAAGGTCGACAGCGTCCGGTCGTTGATCGTGGGGGCGGCTTCGAGCCCGTGGGCGATACAGCGATCGATCTCTTCGCGGTGGCGGCGGGTCGGCAACTCGGCTTCGGCCTGCTGTGCCCACTGCCCTTCCCGATTGGGGATGTCGGCTTGGCCGGCGAACGGATTTGTCATCACGGTGTCCTCTCGTCCAGAAGCAGCTCAAGGCGGGAGGATGCGCCGGCGACCGGCAATATGCGAAAGGCGAGTCCACAGGACCGTTTTGGTGTGCCGGCGCGCCACATTTCCCGCACTCACCGTCTTGTCGCTCTCCGGGTACGGCGAACTCGTCCGGGCGGCCCTTTCGGCGCGCCGCACTTCACCGTACCTACCCGGCCGGCCGCCGCGACGGACTTCAAGCTGAAAGAGAGCTGTGAATGTGGCTCCCGCGCGCGACATGGCTGGGCCCATGGCAGGATCGGAGGCCATGCGTCTGACGCCGCATGAGCAAGAGCGACTTCTGTTGTCCTACGCCGCCGAGCTGGCCCGCCGCCGTCGGGGCCGCGGTTTGCGCCTCAATCACCCCGAAGCCGTCGCAGTGATCACCGACCACATCCTGGAGGGCGCGCGGGACGGCCGCACCGTCGCCGAGCTGATGGCGAGTGGATGCGATGTGCTGAGCCGCGACGACGTGATGGAGGGAGTACCGGAGATGATCCAGGATGTGCAAGTGGAGGCAACTTTCCCGGATGGCACCAAGTTGGTCACCGTCCATCACCCGATCGCATGATTCCCGGCGAAATCCTTTACGGCACCGGCGACATCGACATCAACGCTGGTGCGCAGCGACTGGAGATGCAGGTTATCAACACCGGCGACCGTCCGGTCCAGGTCGGCAGTCACGTCCATCTTCCGCAGGCCAACGCGGCGCTGTCGTTCGATCGCGCGGCGGCCCATGGCCACCGGTTGGACATCCCGGCGGCCACCGCGGTCCGCTTCGAACCGGGCGTCTGCCGGACTGTCCGGCTGGTTCCGCTGCGCGGGCGACGAGAGGTCCACGGGCTGACACTGGATCCCCCGGGAAGGCTCGACGCTTCATGATGCGGTTGACCCGGGAGCGCTACGCGCAACTGTACGGTCCTACCACCGGTGACCGGATCAGACTGGCCGACACCGATCTGCTGGTCGAAATCAGCGAAGACCGCTGCGGTGGGCCGGGACTGGCCGGCGACGAGGCAGTGTTCGGTGGCGGCAAGGTGTTGCGCGAGTCGATGGGCCAGGGCCGCGCGACCCGGGCCGAGGGCGCACCCGACACCGTCATCACCGGTGCGGTGATTATCGACTATTGGGGAATCATCAAGGCCGACATCGGGATTCGTGATGGCCGCGTTGTCGCGATCGGCAAGGCAGGCAATCCCGACACCATGTCGGGTGTCCATCCGGATCTGGTCGTCGGACCCTCCACCGAGGTCATCGGCGGCAACGGGCGCATTCTTACCGCCGGCGCCATCGACTGTCACGTGCACTTGATCTGCCCGCAGCTGATACCCGTAGCGCTCGGCGCCGGCGTCACCACCATCATCGGCGGCGGAACCGGGCCGGCCGAAGGCACTAAGGCCACTACTGTCACCCCCGGGGCATGGCATTTGGCCCGGATGCTGGAATCACTGGATTGCTGGCCGGTGAACTTCGCCCTGCTCGGCAAGGGAAACACCGTCAGCCACGAGGGGCTGTGGGAGCAATTGCGCGGGGGCGCATCGGGTTTCAAATTGCATGAGGACTGGGGATCCACCCCCGCGGCCATCGACACCTGCCTGACCGTTGCCGATGCCGCCGGGGTGCAGGTGGCGCTGCACACCGACACCCTCAACGAGATGGGATTCGTCGAAAACACCATTGCCGCCATTGCCGGCCGTTCGATCCACACCTACCACACCGAGGGCGCCGGCGGCGGCCACGCACCCGACATCATGAGAGTGGCCGGGCAGCCGAATGTGCTGCCCAGTTCCACCAATCCGACTCGTCCGCACACGGTGAACACGCTCGACGAGCACCTGGACATGCTGATGGTCTGCCATCATCTCAATCCCTCGGTGCCCGAAGACCTGGCCTTTGCCGAAAGCAGGATCCGCCCGTCCACCATGGCCGCCGAAGATCTGCTGCACGACATGGGGGCGATCTCGATGATCGGCAGCGACTCCCAGGCCATGGGCCGCATCGGCGAGGTGGTGCTGCGCACCTGGCAGACCGCCCACGTGATGAAACGCCGTCGGGGCACGCTGCCCGGTGATGGCCGGGCCGACAACAACCGGGCACGTCGCTACGTCGCGAAGTACACCATCTGCCCGGCGGTCGCGCACGGCATGGACCACGAGATCGGCTCGATCGAGGTGGGCAAGCTCGCCGATCTGGTGCTATGGGAGCCGGCATTTTTCGGGGTGCGCCCGGACCTGGTGCTCAAGGGCGGTGCGATCGCCTGGGCGGCTATGGGCGACGCCAACGCGTCCATACCCACGCCCCAACCGGTGCTGCCAAGACCGATGTTCGGCGCCGCCCCGGCCACTGCGGCGGCCACTTCGGTGCACTTCGTGGCGCCGGCATCGATCGATGCGGGATTGGCCGATCGGCTCGCAATCAACCGGCGGCTGGTTCCGGTGGCCGATGTACGCGCCGTGGGCAAGGCCGATTTGCCGCTCAACGACGCACTGCCCATCATCGAGGTCGATCCCGACACCTTCACCGTGCGTATCGACGGGCAGGTGTGGCAGGAGCAGCCAGCCACGGAACTTCCCATGACGCAACGGTATTTCTTATTCTAGTGGCCTCTAGTGACCATCCAGTGACCCTCCAGTGACCCTCCGGTGACCTCGCTTGCTGTGCTCCTCGCCCTAGCCGATTCGCGGCTACCCACCGGATCGCACGTGCACTCCGGTGGCATCGAAGAGGCCGTCACCAGCGGCCTGGTGACCGATCTGGTCACCTTGGAGGCGTTTCTGACACGACGGATCCGCAGCCACGGACTGGTCACGGCGTCGATAGCGGCGGCGGTGCACCGGGGCGAGCTGATGCCGGCCGACGCCGATCACGAAACCGACGCCCGCACACCGGCTCCCGCGGCCAGAGAGGCTTCCCGCAGCCAGGGTCGGGGGCTGGCTCGGTTGGCCCGGACCGTGTGGCCCGAAGCCGGCTGGGACGATCTCGGCCTGCGGCCGCATCTGGCGGTGGCCGCGGGACGCGTAGGGGCTGTCAGCGGGCTGCCCCCGGAACACAATGCGCTGCACATCGTCTACACCACCATGACAGGTTCGGCCACCGCTGCCCAGCGACTGCTGGCGCTGGATCCCGCCGACGTCGCAGTTCTTACCTTCCGGCTGTCGCAACTGTGCGAACACACCGCCGCCGAGGCCACCGCCGGACTGGCCGACTTGTCCGATCCGTTGCTCGACACGCTGGCCCAACGTCATGCCGAACGCGAGCGACCCTTGTTCGCCTCCTGAAAGGTAAACCATGCCAACGCATTCCCACTCACACGCCCACAGCCACCGGCCACGACGGGTCCGACAGCCGGGGGAGCCGTTGCGCATCGGCATCGGCGGCCCGGTGGGCTCCGGCAAGACCGCGCTCGTGGCGGCGCTGTGCCGGCAGTTACGTGACGAGCTGTCCCTGGCCGTGCTGACCAACGACATCTACACCACCGAGGACGCCGACTTCTTGCGCAGGCACGCGGTGCTGCCCGATGACCGGATTGCGGCCGTGCAGACCGGCGGCTGCCCGCACACCGCGATTCGCGACGACATCACCGCGAATCTGGATGCAATCGACGACTTGATCGCCGCTCACGACCCGCTCGACCTGATCCTGGTCGAGTCCGGGGGCGACAACCTCACCGCCACCTTTTCTTCGGGACTAGTGGATGTGCAGATCTTCGTCGTCGACGTAGCCGGCGGCGATAAGGTGCCGCGCAAGGGCGGGCCGGGGGTCACCTACTCGGATCTGTTGGTAGTCAACAAGACTGACCTGGCCCCGCTGGTGGGCGCCGACCTGCAGGTCATGTCCCGCGACGCCGACGCGGTGCGCGCCGGCCGGCCGACGGTGCTGCAGTCGTTGACCGAGGACCCGGCCGCCACCGCGGTGCTGGCCTGGGTTCGTGCCCAACTGGCAGCGGCTGATGCACTCTGAGATCCTGCTGGTCGCAGCCCGGAACCGCCTGCCGCGCATCCAATCCCGCGGTGGGATCACGGCTCGTTGCACCGCGCGCGACACCGTATACCTAGTGTCGGCGGCGGCAAACCCGCTCGGTGGCGACATCGTCGACATCCGGGTGGTCGTCGAACAGGGTGCTCGGCTGCGGCTACGCAGCGCAGCCGGCACGGTGGCGTTGCCCGGTGCCGAAACACCGGTGTCCCAAGCCCATTGGGATATCGAGGTGACCGGCAACCTGGATGTGGATCTGGAGCCGACGGTTGTAGCCGCCGCGGCCCGGCACCTGTCGACCGTTGCCCTGCGGCTGCACGAAGGGTGCGAGATCCGCTTCCGCGAACGCGTTCAGATCGGTAGGTACGGTGAAAGCGAAGGGTTTTGGATGGGCTCGCTGCGGGCCGACCGAAACGGCCTTCCGATGCTGCGACACCGGGTGGAATTGGGCGCCGGATCGCTGGCCGATGACGTGATCGCGGCGCCTCGGGCCACCATCAATGAGCTGCGTTATCCCGCAACGTTATTCAGTGACGGCATGCCTAGCACGTCGACTATCTTGACGTTGGCCGACGGTGGCACGTTGATTACCTGGCAGGGTGACCGGTTACCGGTCAGCTTGCCCGCCGAGCCGCCGGGCGGTGCGCCTCGGCCGCCAGTACCGCCAGCTGCTCGAGACGGGTGCGCGCGAATGCCTGCTGCTCGGTGATGGTCAGCTGGCCCCGCCGAGTGCTCAGGAAGGTCACCGTCCAGGACAGCAGCGTACTGACCTTGGTCTTGAACCCAACCAGGTAGACCAAGTGCAACACCAGCCAGGCGAACCAGGCGATGAGGCCGCTGAACTCCACCGGACCGACCTTGGCCACCGCGGAAAACCGCGACACCGTGGCCATGGACCCCTTGTCGAAGTACTGGAAGGGTTCACGCTGAGTCGGGTCGGCCCCGGCGAGTTCGGCTTTGATCGTGCCGGCGGCGTACTTGGCACCCTGGATCGCGCCCTGCGCCACCCCGGGAACACCCTCGACCGCCGCCATGTCGCCGATGACGAACACGTTGGGGTGTCCGGGGATCGTCAGATCCGGCAGCACCTTGACCCGGCCGGCGCGGTCGAGTTCGACCGACGACTGCTCGGCGAGATCGTGGCCCAGCGCACTTGCCGAGACCCCGGCGGACCACACCTTGCACTGCGACTCGATGCGCCGGATGGTGCCGTCGGAGTCTTTGACGGTGATGCCGTTGCGGTCTACGTCGGTGACCATGGCACCCAGCTGGATCTCCACGCCCATCTTTTCCAGCCGGGCGGCCGCGCGCTGACCGAGCTTTTCGCCGAATGGCGGCAACACGGCCGGGGCGGCGTCGAGCAGGATCACCCGCGCCCTGGTCGAATCGATGTGCCGGAACGAGCCCTTCAAAGTGTGGCTGGCCAATTCAGCGATCTGCCCGGCCATTTCGACGCCGGTGGGGCCGGCGCCGATGACGGTGAACGTCAGCAGCTTGGCCCGTCGTTCCGGATCGCGGGACCGTTCGGCCTGTTCGAACGCGCTCAAAATCCGTCCCCGCACCTCGAGCGCATCATCGATGGATTTCATGCCCGGCGCGAACTCGGCGAAGTGGTCGTTGCCGAAGTAGGACTGCCCGGCCCCGGCGGCGACGATCAGGCTGTCGTACGGGGTTTCGTAGGTGTGGCCGAGCAGGTCGGACACGACGAACTGACCGGCCAGATCGATATGCGTGACGTCACCCAGCAGCACCTGCACGTTGCGCTGCCGGCGCAGCACGACGCGAGTCGGCGGGGCGATGTCGCCTTCCGACACGATGCCCGTCGCGACTTGATAAAGCAGCGGCTGGAACAGGTGGTGAGTGGTACGGGCGATCAACTTGATGTCGACATCGGCACGCTTGAGCTTCTTTGCCGCGTTGAGGCCGCCGAATCCAGATCCGATGATGACGACTCGATGCCTACGACGTGTTTCAGCTGTGGGATCTGGCTGGGGGCTCATGCTCCGCTACTCCTGAGGGGTCTCCTTGACCGGCCAACGGCAGTTAGCTACTACGGTAGCCAAGCCGGGCGCTGAATACCCAGGTGCGAGCGTGTGTAATCAACCACACCCGCAGCTGCGGGGCTATAGGCCGAGCAGCGGGCGCAGCATTTCGGCGGCTGTGGTGATCAGGCCGGGGCTGTATCCGTGCGCGGACAGGTTGATGATCAGACCATCGACGCCGGTGTCGAGCACCTTGGCTTGGACCTGGTCGGCGATCTGCGCCGGGCTGCCGATCACCATGCGTCGGCTCGTCTCCGCCGGCATCTGGTCCGGCTTGGCCTTCTCGTCGATCATCACGGTCAACATCAGACTGGTCTCCAGTGTGGCGGGGTCTCGGCCGGCTTCCTCGCAACGAGCCGCGACGGCGGCCATTTTGCGGGGCAATTCGTCAAGGGCCGCGACGATGTTGAGATGATCGGCGTAGCTGGCGGCGATTGCGAACGTCTTCTTTTCGCCGCCACCGCCGATCAGGATCGGGATGCGGTCACGGTAACGCGGCTCGGCCACGGCCGATTCGGTCGTATACCACTTTCCCGAGAGGGTCGGGCGCTCACCCTTGATCATCGGATCGAGAATCTGCAACGACTCTTCGAGCCGCTCAAATCGGTCGGTGAAGGTGCCGAACTCGAATCCGAACTGGCGGTGCTCGAGTTCAAACCAGCCGGCGCCGATGCCCAGAATCGCCCGGCCGGCACTGACCACGTCGAGCGTCGTGATGATCTTGCCGAGCAAAGCCGGGTTGCGGTAGGTGTTGCCGGTCACCAGCGTGCCCAGTTGCAGCCGCTCGGTCGCGGTGGCCAGCGCGCCCAGGGCCGTGTAGGCCTCCAACATCGGCTGGTCGGGCGTGCCGAGCATGGGCAGCTGATAGAAGTGGTCCATCAGGAACAGCGAGTCGTAGCCGGCAGCTTCGGCCTCGCGCGCCTGTGCGATGACCGACGGGAACAGCTTTTCGACGCCGGTGCCGTAGGAGAAGTTGGGGATCTGGAAGCCGAGCCTGATAGCCACGGCATCTACCGTAGCGATCGGCGTGGGTAACCCGACGGACTCAGGCGAAGTGCGCCAGCGCGCCGTGGCTCACGTGCAATGTCTGGCCGGTGATGTGGCGTGCCGCGGGGGTGGTCAAAAACAGCGCCAACCGGGCGATTTCGGCCGCAACAGGAGCGGGTGTGCGGGAAAGACCCTCGTATCCGGGCTGGACGCTACGGCCGCACGCGACAGCGTTGACGGTGATGCCGCGGGTGCCGTAAACCTCCGCCTGTCCCGCGACCCAATTGGAGAGGGCGGCCTTGACCGCTGCGTCGGCACTGCCGGCAGGCGGGTTTTCCGCCACCACACCGATGATGGAGCCACCGGAACGCAAATGGTCACCCACACATTGCACCGTCAGTACCGCCGAGAGCACCGTCGCATCGAGGGCGTTGCGCCATGCGGCGGCGGTGTCCGACAGCGAGTAGGTCCGCGGATCACCGGCATCCCAGGACGGGGCCGGCACGTTGACGATGGTGTCCAGGTGATGGGGAAACAAGCTGCGGACCTCGCTGAGGCTCGCGGGGTTGGTGGTGTCGCAGGCAATGGCGTCCACCTCGAGTTCCTTGGCGACAACCTCCAGCTCGTCGCGTCGGGCACCGACCAGCGTCACCTTGTGACCGTCGTCGCGAAAACCCTCGGCGACCGTACGCCCCAGATCCGTGTCCCCGCCGGTGACCAGCACCTCCACTGCCATGACCTCCTCGTGTTCACCATTGAACCCAGACCCTGGAAGTTCACCCGCCACAGGAGCCTTGCCTGGATCTCGGCATGTTATGGCCGCAATCCCGGTACATGTTACTGGACAGTAGCTATTCGGCGAAACTCCGCGCCGCGGCGACGCGCAGACGAATTTCCTCACTGTTGCGGCCTGTTCGGCAGTGCTTTGGCCGGCCGTGGGTGATGCGGTCCGGCTGCTACGTTTGACCAATGCGCCGGATCGGGACGCGGGGCAGTTTGGTATCGACGCTGCTTATCTGGGGGCTGGTCGCGAGCGTGGCGGCGTGCGGTTCGGCCGCACCGCCGTCGGGCACCCGATCGATCGTGGTGTTCGCGGCCGCGTCACTGAAGCCCGCATTCACCCAAATCAGCGAGCAGTTCACGAAAGACAACCCTGGCGCTGGAGTCGACTTCGATTTCGCGGGCTCCTCCGAGCTGGCAACTCAGCTGACCCAGGGCGCGACGGCCGACGTGTTCGCCTCGGCGGACACCGCCCAGATGGACACCGTCGCCAGGGCCGGGTTGGTGGCCGCAGATCCGGCCAATTTTGCGTCGAACACGCTGGTCATCGTCACGGCGCCGGGAAATCCGAAGCGGATCGGATCATTCGCCGACCTGGCCGGGCCGGGACTCAGCGTGGTGGTCTGCCAGCAGCCGGTGCCTTGTGGATCGGCTACCCGGCGCATCGAGGACTCCACCGGGATCCAGCTGCGGCCGGTCAGCGAAGAACTCAGCGTGACCGACGTTCTCAACAAGGTCGCGACCGGACAGGCCGATGCCGGGCTGGTCTATGTCACCGACGCAATGAATGCCGGCGACAAAGTGGCGACAGTCAAATTTCCCGAGGCCGGTGGCGCGGTGAATGTGTATCCCATCGTGGTGCTGAGAAAGGCGCCCCAGCCTGAGCTGGCGCGGAAGTTCGTGGCCCTGGTGACGGCCGAGACAGGGCGGCAGATCCTGGATCGGTCGGGGTTTGCCAAGCCCTGACGAGCTGCTGTGCGCCGGCCCGCCGATCTGCCCCGCTGGGTTTACCTTCCCGCCGCGGCGGGGACGGTCTTCGTGGTATTGCCACTGATTGCGATTGCCCTCAAGGTCGATTGGCCCAACTTCTGGTCGATGATCGCCAGCGCCTCCTCAAAGACAGCACTGGTCCTGAGCCTCAAGACCGCCGCGGCCAGCACGATGCTGTGCGTTCTGCTGGGGGTGCCGATGGCGCTGGTGCTGGCCCGCAGCCGGGCGCGGCTGGTGCGGTTGCTGCGGCCGCTGATCCTGCTGCCCCTCGTGCTGCCGCCGGTGGTGGGGGGCATCGCGCTGCTTTACGCATTCGGCCGGCTCGGCTTGATCGGGCACTACCTGGAGGCGGCCGGCATCAGGATCGCGTTCAGCACGACGGCTGTGGTGCTGGCGCAGACCTTCGTCTCGCTGCCGTTCCTGGTGATATCACTGGAGGGCGCGGCCCGCACAGCGGGAGCCGACTACGAGGTTGTCGCGGCCACACTCGGAGCCCGGCCGAGCACGATCTGGTGGCGGGTCACCCTGCCACTGTTGCTACCCGGCATGGTGTCCGGAGCCGTGCTGGCATTCGCCCGGTCGCTGGGGGAGTTCGGCGCAACCTTGACGTTTGCCGGTTCCCGGCAAGGAGTCACCCGCACCCTTCCGCTGGAGATCTACCTGCAGCGGGTCAACGATCCGGACGCTGCGGTGGCATTGTCGCTACTTCTGGTAGCGGTGGCGGCGCTGGTCGTACTGGGTCTGGGTACCCGACGGCTGACCGTGACGGACACCAGGTGACGGGCGGGTGAACCGGCCCTGAGCTTGCCGTGGGAACCGTTTCGGCCGCCTAGCGTAGGGCGTGCAATCCGGCAATTGCGCTGCCGAAAATCGATCATCGCCCCTAAAACGACTGCTACCCAAAAGAATTGAAATCCTCACGCGGTTTTTCCTGACGGCGGGCGCACGCTTCGAATTTGAGCATGGGCGGCATGACCGATTCGGTTGCTTCGAGACCTCGACGCCGCAACTGAACTTTGAAACGCACGTGGTATCGGCGATGGCGAATTGCGGGTGCAACGCGGTAACAAGATCTACGATCTTGGCCATGTCGGTAGAGGTTGGTCAGGTATTCGCCGGATACACAATCCTGCGGGAGCTGGGTACGGGCGGGATGGGCCGAGTGTATTTGGCGAGGCATCCGCGTTTGCCGCGCGACGAAGCCCTGAAGATATTGCCAGAGGAATTGACTGGTGATCCCGAGTATCGCGCCCGATTTGAGCGTGAGGCTGACCTGGCGGCCGGCTTGAATCATCCGCACATTGTCAGGATTCATGACCGCGGTGAGTTTCAGGACCGCCTCTGGATCTCGATGGAGTATGTGGACGGTACGGATGTGGCCCGGCTGTTGTTGGAGCAATTCCCGGGCGGGATGCCGCTGGATGCGGCGGCGCCGATCATCACCGCGGTCGGCTCGGCGCTCGATTATGCGCATCATCGCGGGTTATTCCACCGCGACGTCAAACCGGCAAACATCTTGTTGACCGCACCCGATGGGGGGCAGGCGCGGCGGGTGTTTCTGGCTGATTTCGGACTTGCGCGGCGTATCGACGACGCGACCGGACTGACGGCGACCGGCGCGACCGTGGGCACCGTGGCCTACCTGGCGCCCGAGCAGTTGACGGGTGATCCGGTCGACGGCCGGGCAGACCAATATGCATTGGCCTGCACTGCATTTAACCTCCTGACCGGTGTACCGCCATATGGTGATTCCAACCCGACGGTGGTGATCAGCCAACACATCAACGCCCCGCCGCCCCCGATCGGTGCCTACCGCAGCGAGTTGGCCGCGCTGAATTCGGTGTTCGCCAAGGCGATGGCCAAGAATCCCGCCGACCGTTTTGGCAGCTGCGCGGAGTTTGCCGCCCAACTGAGCCAGCAGCTGAATCCGGGATTCGCATACGCCGGTGAGATTCCTCTGCGAGCCGACACTGCAGACACCCAACCCGCGATTGATCGCACGGTGCCCGCTCTTCCTCGTACACCCGCGGGCCGCAAGCGATTGGGCCAGCGCCCGGGCCTTCTCATCGGCGCCCTGGTGAGCATCCTGTTGCTGATCGCCGGTGGTGTCTTCGCGGTCGTAAAGCTGACGCAGTCCCACAAGCCTGGCACCACCGCGCGAAACGCCCCGAGTAGTACCACGACGACGGTAGCCAACACCGGTCCCTTCACCGGCGTCTACCGGGCCGACTTCGGCAAGGGCGCTACCTTCGCCGATGCCCCGATTCCAGGCGTACCACCGTCGACCGACACTTACGCCGTCCGCTCGGTATGCGGGACCGCCGGGTGCGCGGCGACGGCGTCGCACCTCAGCGGCGAAACCACATTCGCCCCGGCGATGGTGTTCGACGAGGTCGGCGGACGCTGGCTGGGTGTGGCCATCGGGCTAGACAAGTGCCAAGGCGCTCCCGCCGAAATCTGGGAAGTGTTCACCCTGCAACCGGGTCCGGGCGGAGCCTTCACCGGCGAATTTACCGCCACGACCAGCAATAATTGCGTGGGCAAGCACACCGTGACCTTCACCCGCACCGGCGACGTCGACCTCAACAGCCTTCCCGACCCGGCCGCCCTGCCGCCGCGGGTGGTGTCGCCAGCCGAGGCGCTGCGTGGCAGCTACCACGAGAAGCGAACCTTCAGGATCGGACGCATCACGCAGGAGACCGACTACGCGGTAACTACCCACTGTCTACGTACCGGCGACCGGTGCATGAGTTTCTTCCACGCGCCATCGGGTGCGGTGGAACCGTTGGTGTTCGGTGACGGCAACTGGGCCTTGAACACCGAGTCCGACACCGTGTGCCCGGGCAGAAACACCCCGATGCATGTGAAAAAGACTGGCCAGTACCCGCTGCCTCAACCACCACAGGATCCGATCGCATTGCTCAGCGGGCAGGGTAAACAGGAACAGACCCAGTCCTGTTCAGTCAATGTAGATTTCGACGAAACATTCACGCGCACCGGCGATTAGAGACAACACCCGGCCTGCTCTCCGAAGTGCGAAGCGCCGAAAACGCAACGTTGCCAGTCCCGGGTCCGGCGAGCGACAGCCGTGGCCGGCGACGGCGATGGCCCAGAATGTGCGGTTGGGCCGAGTTGCCGCACCTACGATTTGGCCATGGCGCTTGAGGTCGGCCAGGTGTTCGCCGGATACACGATCCTGCGGGTACTGGGCGCGGGCGGAATGGGTCACGTGTATCTGGCGGCGCACCCGCGCCTGCCGCGCGAAGATGCGCTCAAGGTGTTGCCCGCGGAGTTGACCGATGATCCTCAGTATCGGGCGCGGTTTATGCGTGAGGCTGAGTTGGCGGCCGTCTTGTCTCATCCGCACATCGTGGGGATTCACGACCGCGGTGAATACCACAGTCATCTGTGGATCTCGATGGAATATGTGGCCGGCACCGACGCGGGACGTCTGTTACGTGAGCACTGCCCTGCCGGGATGCCGGTCGATGAGGCGCTGTCGATCATCACCGCGGTCGCCTCGGCGCTGGATTACGCGCATCATCGTGGGTTACTGCACCGCGATGTCAAGCCGGCCAACATCTTGTTGACCGGACCCGACGGAGGGCCGGGACGGGTCTTCTTAGCTGATTTCGGCATCGCACGGCGCATCGATGACGCAGCCGGGTTGACCCGGACCAACATGGCGGTGGGCACAGTGGCCTACGCGTCGCCCGAGCAGCTGATGGGTAAACCGATCGACGGGCGTGCCGATCAATATTCGTTGGCCTGCACCGCTTTTCAGCTGCTAACCGGGGCGCCGCCGTATGGCGGTTCCAACCTCGCGGTGGTGATCGGCCAACATGTCAGCGCCGCACCGCCCTCGATCGGCGCCTACCATCCGGAGTTGACCGGGCTCGATCCGGTGTTCACCACCGCATTGGCCAAGGAGCCGGCAAAGCGGTTCAGCAGCTGTGGGGAATTTGCCGACCAACTGAGCCGGCACCTCGACGGCGCTTCCAGACTCATTCAAGCCGGTGTTGACGCGCCGTCCGCGGCGCCGGCTCGGCAGCGCCGGGCGGCGCGCCCCGGCGTCTTGATAAGCACGCTGCTGGGCCTCGCATTGTTGGTTGCTGGTGGCGTATTTGCCGGCGCAAAGCTCACTCGGGATCGCAATCCCGTCGCGACGGCGGGTCCCCTCAGCGGTATCTTTCGGAGCGACTTCGGTGCAATCACCGGACCCGACACTGCCCCGGACCCGGCTGATGCGGCGACACTGACGGCCACGTACGGGCTCCGCTCGGTGTGTCGCTCCACCAAGTGCGTGGCGACGGCGTCACGCCTTAGCGGCGCACCCGTGACGGCACCGACGCTGGTGTTCGACCAGGTGGGCGGGCGATGGGTGGCCGTGGTCCTCGGCTCAGATCAATGCCGAGGCGCCGCAGCCGAATTCTGGCAGGTGGTCACGCTGCAACCACGTCCCGACGGCACTCTCATCGGCGAATACACCGCGATCTCCGGCGGTGCCTGTGCCGACAAACGAACGGTGACGTTCACCCGAACCGGAGAGCTAGACGTCAACAGCCTCCCCGACCCGGCCGGTCAACCACCCCGGCTGGCGTCGCCGGCCGAGGCGCTGCGCGGCCGATATCAGCTCACGCGAACGTTCAACGACGGGACGCCGCAACGCCAGTCATATCTCACTGTCCGTACCGACTGCCTACGCAGCGGCGATCGGTGTATCAGCTACTTTCACGGGCCGACGGGCGGCCTACCCCTGGTATTTAGCGGCGGCAACTGGACCGTGGACGTCGAGGACGACAGCACGTGCGCGGCATCGGGCGACACTTCGCGGGTGAAAATCACCGCACGGTATTCGCTGCCGCAACCAGCCCAGGATCCCATCAGGCTGCTCACCGGACACGGTCACCAGCAACAAACCGGCTCGTGCGCAATCGACGCGGATTTCGATGAAACGTTCAAGCGCGCCGGGGATTGACGAACGCGAATTCCGAGTGCCGCTGAACAGCCACGCTCTACGATTTGGCAATGTCGCTCGAGGTTGGTCAGGTGTTCGCCGGGTACACGGTCCTGCGGGTGCTGGGCGCGGGCGGGATGGGCCGAGTGTATTTGGCGAGACATCCGCGGTTGCCGCGCGAGGATGCGCTCAAGGTATTGCCGTCGGATTTGACTACCGACGCAGAGTATCGAGCGCGGTTCTTGCGTGAGGCTGACCTGGCGGCCGGTTTGTCGCATCCGCATATCGTGAGAATTCACGATCGCGGCGAAGAAGACGGCCACCTTTGGATCTCGATGGATTACGTGGCCGGCATTGACCTCGGCCGGCTGTTGCAAGACAGCTATCCGGGCGGGATGCCCCTCGACGAGGTGGTGCCGATCATTACCGCGGTCGCCTCGGCCTTGGATTATTCGCATCATCGTGGGCTGTTGCACCGTGACGTCAAGCCGGCCAATATCTTGTTGGCCGAACCCGACGGGCAGGCACCGCGGGTTTTCCTGGCCGATTTCGGCATCGCCCGGCCCATCGAGGACGCGACACGGTTGACCGCGACCGACATGATGGTCGGCACTGCGGCCTACGCGGCACCGGAGCAGTTGAAGGGTGCGAGCGTCGACGGGTGTGCCGATCAATATGCCTTGGCCTGCACCGCATTTCAGCTTCTGACCGGCATGCCGCCCTATGCGGGTTCCAATTCCGCGGTGGTGATCACCAAGCATCTCAGCGCGCCATCGCCCTCGATCGGGGCCTACCACCCTCTGTTGGCCGGGCTGGACCCGGTTTTTGCCAAGGCGTTGGCCAAAGACCCATCTCACCGGTTCAGCAGCTGCGGGGAGTTTGCCGAGCACTTGGGCCGGCAGCTGGGCCCGGGTCTCTCGTCGGCTGTTGCGATTCCATTCCCGGACACCCAGCCCGAGATCGACGTAACTGCGCCCGCGAGAACCGCGCCGGCACGACCCACCGGGAGGGCGGTGCGACGGCATCCCGGTTTCCTGATCGGCGCAGTCGCGAGCATCGTGTTGCTCGTCGCCGGTGGGATCTTCGCGATCGTGAAGCTCACCCGGCATCACCAAACGGCCGGTGCACCCCATAGCGCCTCCACGCCAACCAATCCCGCGCCCGCGGCCGCCAACACCGGGCCGTTCACCGGTGTCTACCGAGTCCAGTTCGGCCCGGTCACCAAACTCGCCGAAGCCCCGGCGCCCGGCGCAATGCAGTCAACGGATACCTACGCCATCCGCTCCATGTGCGGGTCGGCCGGGTGCGTGGCGACCGCGACCCGCTTGAGCGGAGAAGTCCGGCTCGCGCCGAGCACGGTATTCGACGAAGTCGGCGGCCGATGGGTGGCCGTAACCATCGGATCAGCAAAGTGTCGAGATTCGGCGTCCCGGATGTGGGAGGTGTTCACGCTACAACCCGGACCCAACGGCACGTTCACCGGCGAATATCGCGGTGCTGCAAGCAATTCCTGCGCCGAGAAGCGAACCGTAACCTTCACCCGCACCGGAGACGTCGACGTCAACAGCCTCCCCGACCCGGCCGCTCTGCCGGCACGAGTCGTGTCGCCGGCCGAGGCGCTGCACGGCCGCTACCACATCACGCGAAACTTCAGCACGACAATGCCGCAACAGCAGCAAGACGAGACCGTCACCACCGACTGCCTGCGCAGCGGCGATCAGTGCATGAGCTATTTCTACTCCCCAACAAGCGACACGCCGCTGGTCTTCAGCGACGGCAACTGGATTTTGGACCTCGAACACGAAGAAAACGTTCCGGGCTGCATCAGCCTCTACGTGAAAACCACCGGACAGTATCCGCTGCCGCAACCAATGCAGGACCCGATCACACGGCTCACCGGCCACGGCCGCCATCAACAGTCCGGGTCGTGCGCAGTCAGCGTCGATTTTGACGAAACGCTAACGCGCACCGGAGACTAACCTCAGGGCCGTTGGTTGCCGGTGCCCACCGTTCGACTTGTCGAGTATCGCCGGTGAGGCATGAGTCTGGTGACGATACCCCGGCCGGGAATGTCGCTAGGGCGGTGATCAGCCAGCCATCCGCAGCCGGCACGGCAATCTGGGCAAGACCGGTCGACATCCCGGAATTGAAATCGTCGCCTAAGGTGTGATCCATGCCTGGCAGCTGGCTGGTTGACGGTGCTCGCAGTGTCAGTTCCGGGAGTCGGCGGTTAGCACGGACCTGACACGAGGTAGCCGGCCATGAGCGGGTTGCAACTTCGCGCGGTCGTGACGGACCGCGGTCTGGACGTGGAGTTCGTCGTCTCGGCGGGAGAGGTGCTGGCGATACTCGGCCCCAACGGCGCCGGCAAATCCACCGCACTTCATGTCATTGCCGGGCTGGTTCGCCCTGACATGGGTCTGGTGCGTGTCGGAGCCCGGGTGTTGACCGACACCGCGGCCGGGATCGAGGTGGCCACACACGACCGCCGGGTGGGGCTGCTCCTGCAGGAACCGCTGCTGTTTCCGCACCTGAGCGTGGCCGCCAACGTGGTCTTCGGACCGTTCAGCCGTCGCGGGATGTTCCGGTTCGGTCATTCCCGGCGCAGGGAGTCGGCGCTGCGCTGGTTGAGTGAGGTGGAGGCCGCGCAATTCGCTGACCGCAAGCCGCGGCAGCTATCCGGGGGTCAGGCCCAGCGGGTGGCCATTGCGCGTGCACTGGCGGCGGAACCTGATGTACTGCTGCTCGACGAGCCGCTGACCGGACTGGATGTGACCGCGGCCGCGGCGATACGGGCGGTGTTGCGGGGCGTGGTTGCCGACACCGGCTGCGCCGTGGTTCTGATAACCCACGACCTGCTGGATGTGTTTGCGCTGGCTGATCGGGTGATGGTGATCGAGTCCGGGAAGATCTCCGAGATCGGTCCGGTGGCCGAGGTGCTTGCCACGCCCCGGAGCCATTTCGGGGCCCGCATCGCGGGCATCAACCTGGTCAGCGGGACCATCGGCGCCGACGGCGCACTGCACAGCTCGAGCGGCGCCGTTTGGCATGGGATCGCGGCACAAGATCTCACCGGTGGCCGCGACGCCGTCGCGGTGTTCGCGCCGACAGCGGTAGCCGTGCACCTGGAACGGCCGCATGGCAGCCCCCGCAACACCGTCGAAGTGACCGTGACGGAGTTGCAGACCCGCGGCTCCGGGGTCCTGGTGCGCGGTCCGGATCAGCCCGACGGCGCCCCCGGGCTGGCCGCCAGCATCACCGCCGATGCCGCGGCGGAGCTGCGGCTGACGCCTGGGACGCGCGTGTGGTACAGCATCAAGGCGCATGAAGTGGCGCTGCACCCGGCTGCTCGCCGATGAGCCGATAGGAGCTGCCGATCACGAACGGTGCCGACACCGGCAGGCCATCCTTGCTTCATGACGGCAACACGGTAGGTTCGTCGCCATGCATCAGGTGGACTCCAACACGAGCCGTCGCAACGGACTGTGGGCAACGCTGGCGATCGCCACCGTAAGCAGCGTCGGCGCGCTCACCATCGCGCTGCCGGCGACCTCCAACGCCGACCCGGAGCCGGTACCCGCGCCGGCCACCACGACAGCGGTCGCGCCCCCCTCGACCACCGCGGCGTCGCCCGCGCCCGCACCAGCGACGCCGCCACCGGGAACCACCAGCACGCCTGCGGCGCAGCCGGCCGATCCGAATGCGGCACCGCCGCCGGCCGACCCCAACGCACCGCCCCCACCCGTTGCCGACCCCAATGCACCGCCCCCACCCGTTGTCGACCCCAATGCACCGCCAATACCTGTTGCCGACCCGAATGCACCGGAACCCGCCCGGATCACCAATGCCGTCGGCGGATTCAGCTTCATCCTGCCCCCGGGCTGGGTGGAGTCAGACGCTTCCCATCTCGATTACGGGTCGGCGCTGCTCAGCAAGGCAACCGGGGAGCCACCTATGCCCGGGCAGGCACCGCCGGTCGCCAACGACACTCGTATCGTGATGGGCCGGCTGGACCAACGGCTTTACGCCAGCGCCGAAACCACCAATCCCAAGGCCGCGGTCCGGTTGGGCTCGGACATGGGTGAGTTCTTTATGCCGTACCCAGGCACCCGAATCAACCAGGAAACGGTTCCGCTCAACGCCAACGGGGTGTCCGGAAGCGCGTCGTATTACGAAGTCAAATTCAGCGATCCGGCAAAGCCGAACGGCCAGATCTGGACCGGGGTGATCGGTACGCCTGCGGGGACGACGCCCAATGCCGGGCCTCCGCAGCGCTGGTTCGTGGTGTGGCTGGGGACTTCGAACAACCCGGTGGACAAGGGCGCGGCAAAGGCTCTCGCCGAGTCGATCCGTCCCTGGACACCCCCGCCGGCGCCCGCGCCCGCTCCGGCTCCGGGCGAGCCGGCGCCGGAGCCGGGTGCGCCCGCGCCCGCACCGGTTCAGGCTCCGGCCGCGGGAGTGACGCCGACCCTCTCCCCGACACCGCGGCGGACCCAACCGGCGTAACCGGCAGTCGCGAAGCGCATATCCGCCTCGCTTGGCCGGATGTCGCGAAGTCGACCATTCCCATCGCCGCGCGAACCGGGTATACCGAGATTACGGTCCAGCAGTCGAGTTGGGCTCTGCCGGTGATGAGCCGATGATGAGCCGATGATCAGCCGATGATGACAAGGAGATCCCGATGGGTGTCATGGCAGCAACCGAGTTTCTGGCCCGTTCGACGACGCTGACCAGCGTCGGCTGGATCGGCTATATCATCATCGGCGCCATCGCGGGCTGGATCGCGGGCAAGATCGTCAAAGGATCGGGATCCGGCATCTTGATGAACATCGTCATCGGCATCGTAGGAGCGCTGGTCGGCGGCTTCCTGCTGAGTTTCTTCGTCGATACGGCAGCAGGCGGCTGGTGGTTCACCCTGTTCACCGCAATTCTGGGCTCGGTGATCCTGCTCTGGCTAGTCGGCATGGTGCAGAAGCGTTAACAGCAGCTAACCCGTTGCGGCCGTGGCGGATTGCGGCATGATGAGGTGATGTCCGCACCGGCGAGCACCCCGACGATGACGGCCTGGCAGGTACGCCGGCCCGGTCCGATGGACAGCAGCCCGCTCGAGCGGGTCAGCACCGAGATGCCGCGGCCTGGGCCGGCTGAACTGCTCGTTGCGGTGCACGCGTGCGGGGTATGCCGCACCGATCTGCACGTCGCCGAGGGCGATCTTGCCGTGCACCGCGAACGTGTGACTCCCGGACATGAGGTGGTAGGGGAGGTCATCGAGGTGGGCGCCGATGCCGGCGACGAGTTCCAGGTCGGCGACCGGGTTGGTATCGCTTGGTTACGCCACACCTGCGGAGTGTGCAAGTACTGCCTCAGGGGCGACGAGAATCTGTGTCCGAAGTCGCGCTACACCGGCTGGGACGCCGACGGCGGATACGCCGAATTCACCACCGTTCCAGCGGCTTTCGCGCACCACCTGCCCAGCGGCTACAGCGACAGCGAGCTTGCGCCGCTATTGTGTGCCGGCATCATCGGCTACCGCTCACTGTTGCGGGCGGAGCTGCCGGCCGGCGGTCGGCTGGGTCTTTACGGCTTCGGCGGCAGCGCCCATATCACCGCGCAGGTCGCGCTGGCCCAGGGTGCCGAGGTGCACGTGATGACCCGCGGAGCGCAAGCGCGCCGGCTGGCGCTCGAGCTCGGCGCCGCCTCGGCCCAAGGGGCCGCCGATCCGCCCCCGGTACCGCTGGACGCTGCCATTCTGTTCGCTCCGGTCGGCGACCTGGTGCTGCCCGCCTGCGCGGCTCTGGACCGGGGCGGTACTTTGGCGATCGCCGGCATCCACCTCAGCGATATCCCGGCCCTGAACTACCAGCGGCACCTATTTCAGGAGCGCCAGATCCGGTCGGTCACTTCGAACACCCGGGCCGACGCGCGTGCGTTTCTCGACTTCGCGACGCACCATCACATCCAGGTCACCACTCCGGAATACCCGTTGGGGCAAGCGGATCGTGCGCTGAGCGACCTCAGCTCCGGACGCATCGCGGGTGCAGCCGTCCTGCTGGTCTAACCGGGTTCAGGTGCTCAGGTGCCAGACCACGGCGGCGGCCAGCGCGCCCAATCCGTTCAGCGACCAATGCAGAGCTATCGGCGCGATCAGGCTGCCGCTACGCCGGCGCAGCCAGCTGAACACGAAGCCGGCCGCGCCGGTAGCCAACACCGCCAACGTCACCCCGGCCAGCATCCCGACGATCCCGCCGCCAAACAGCCGCGTGAAACCGACATTGGTGCTGGTCAGGCCCAATGACGTCGCGACATGCCACAGACCGAAGAGCAGCGAGCCCGCCATCGCGACACCGCGAAATCCCCAGGCACGATTCAGCGCGCCGTGCAGGACACCGCGAAACGCCAGCTCCTCTGGAATAACGGTTTGCAGCGGTATGACGAGCATCGAGGCGATCAGCGCGCCCGAGACCGTTGCGTAGCGGTTGTTCAGGAACATCGGCCGAGTCACCGGCACCAGCACGCCGACCGCGATCACCGACAGCACCACGGCCACGGCAGCCAGCGCATACCCCATGCCGGATCTCCAGTGCTGCCGACCCAGACCCAGTTCGGTCCAGCCAAGCCCACGCCACCGGACGAGGATCAGCAGACCGAGGGCTGCGGCCGGGACGGTCGCGATGCTGGCCCACGGTGTGGTGAAGTGCGCCACCAGGTTGGTCAGCACCAGCACCACGACGACGACGGCGATATCGACGTGGATCCGCAACCGCTCAAGTTTCGGCATCGGCAATGCCAGCGCGTCGTGCTGAGCGCTGGTGGCGGCTTCGTCCGGAGCTGGGTCACGCATCGTCGCGAGTCTACCCGCGCGCGGCCGAATGCCCGTTCTCTTCGGCAGCGCAGACCAGATCAAGTGTCGACACAGGCGTCGGCCAGCTCGGAGCCGCAGCGGTTCACCCTTTGTCCGGCGACAACCTGCGGCGCGCGTAGGCCAGAAGTTCGGCTGAGAGCGCGTCAGCTACCAGCAGCTGAGGCAGCAGCTCGGGCTCCGACATTCGGGCACGGAAGACGAGACCGATGGTCACGTCATGATCGGGGCGATGGTCGATCGTGATTGCGTCTCCGGCCCGAACGGTTCCGGGCGAGATCACCCGCAAGTAGGCCCCGGGTTTCCCTGCTTGGGTGAAGGTGTGGATCCAATGGCTCAATCCCAGGAATGCCGAAAACGTCCGGCATGGCGTCCGGGGTGCGGATACTTCCAGCACCAAGCCGTCCGTGCCGACGTGCCATCGATCACCGATCCGCGCGCCGGTCACATCGATGCCCACGGTGGTCAGATTCTCGCCGAAGATTCCGCTGCTGAGCGTGCGCTGGAGTTGAGATTCCCAGCCGTCCAGGTCTTCTCGTGCATACGCGTAAACGGCCTGGTCGTCGCCGCCATGGAATTTCGGATTGCCGATGGTGTCGCCGACCAGCCCGCTGCCCAGACCACCGTGCATCGGGCCCGGCGCCCTGACCATGACCGGCTCGGTTACCGCCGCCTTGTCGATACCCGTCACCTTGGACAATGCGCGGGGATCAGGGTTTGCTCCGACACGGGCCACGTTCACCGACAAGACATGCGCCACCCGCACAGGCTAGCGCTGCAGCGCTGGTGGCCGGCTGAGAGACTGCGCCCCGGTCGTGTGGTTTCGGGCCCTGATGGTGGGTCAAGACCGCCGAGACCGACAAGACCGAGGTGGTGGACCGAACAGTCCGGCGCAGCCGGTCGGCGGCGCACAATGCTCCGCTTCGACAAGCGCGGCCAACCGCACCAGGTCAGCGCGCAGCGCCTCGGTGCGGTCGTCGTGCTCGGGTATCAGCAGTGCAACCAAACGCGATAACCACAGCGGCATCGAGACGCCTTGGAAGGCCTGGGTTAGCCGCGTGCCCGCCGGGATAGGTTCCAGCCGGAAGTGCCAGGCGGTTGCATCGCCGGGACCTCCTGAGGTGATGTAGCCGAACTCGTTGGGCTCGTCGTAGGCGAAGATCGTGCAGCTACGCGTCCACCGATAGCGGCCGCTGCGGTTGGTCCCACGAAATCGCCGGCCCGGTCCCGCCGACGTCGCGCCATCCAGAAATCGCACCCGGCGACACTCGTGGCTCCACTCCGGAACCCGAAGCGGATCGGCGACCAGCTGCCACACCGCCTCGATCGGGGCCGGAATATCGACGCTGAGTTGTCCATTGAGTTTCTGGCGCAACCGGGTGTGCTGCGCCAGATGCCAAAGGCGCCATGCGTAGCGCTGATAGCCGGGGGTGGCAAAGATCTCGATCGCCCGCGCGACCGGCTTGGGTACCAGCGATCGGACTATCGCACGGTCCTCATCGCTGGCGCCATCGCACAGCCACAATGCGGTGAAAGCAAGCTCGGTTGGCTTCAGCGGCTTGACGGCATGGGCCTGTTCGATGGCATCCCACTCGGCCTGCGTCAGCGCCTCCGACACGACCGGCATCATTTCGAGCTCCTCGCGCTGCAAGTGCGGCAGCAGCACCGCCGCCAACCGGTCCAGTGTGGTAACCAGATCCAGGCGGGCCGACGGGTCCGCGGCGTAGCGCCGGGCGCTGTCGGTGAGCCGTGCGATCGCCGGTAGCAGCGCGTGATGGTCGGCGTCCATTGCGTCGAGAATGCCCGCTGCCTGCGAGACTCGTTGCCGCACCAGGGGATAAAGGCCGTCATCCTCGACGCGATGGTGGCGGTGCAGGAACTCCGTCATCCACACCAGGTGCTCGGCGACAGCCGAGCGCTGGCGGGGGTTGGGGTAGGGCCACCGGGCCAGCGCCGACTGCGCGCGGGCGATGTCGCGCCGTAGCGCGTTGTGGACGATGCCCATCATCCGGGTGTCCGCGGGCTGAGCGACGGCTCTCATCGGGCTTTCCTTCTAGCGCTCGCTCTTAGTGAAGCCGAGTTCGTCGAATCGGGGAACGCGCTGCCCGCGTCGGCGTGCCTCGGAATCCAGCCGCCGCTTCAGTCGCCGACTCGCCGACATCAGGTGCACCGCGCGCCGCAGCGGCTTCGCCGGGATGATGAAGTCGTTGAGCGCTCGCTCGACGTCGAACTCGATGTGTTCACCGGTGTTGCGGCAGTGCCCCGTCAAGCTTGCGTTTTCTTGACTTTCGAACGCGGGCCCGTGGGTGTGGAACGTCAGGCAGGCCGGCCCGTCGACGATGTCGACGCCAACGGGCGGGCGCATCCGGAAGCCGCCGGGGATCTGCTCGGCGTTCCGCACGCGCAGCGGGAGCGGCCAGCCGTCGGGTGTGATGCTGGTCAGCACCGGCGGGCCCAGCCGGTCGAGTGCGCCACGGATCCGCGTCCTCCAGTCCGCCGCTGCGCGGGTGTTCCAGGATCCGGCGCCGCGTCCAACCGGCGCGGGATCCGACGGGGCCACGGTGGGCAGGGTTTGCGGCTCCCAAAGTTGCGGTGGCTGATCAAGGTCCCCGCCACGCCACCACAGCACCCGAACCGGGGTGACTTCGATCCAGATGCGGGCCCAGTACCACGCCATCCGGCGCAGCATCACGGTGGGGATGCTGTCGAACGCTTCCGGTAGGTGCGCGGCGACTTCCGCCAGATAGCGGGCTGAATTGGCCCTTAGGTCGGCATCGTGGACGGTGGCCAGGCCCTGGATCACGAACGTTGCCGGATCGGCCAGCCGGGAGCCCAGCGGCTGCGAAAATGACAGCGACACTTTGGGGTTGCGCCGGGCCCGCTCGGCCTTGAGCGGGTAGGTGAGGCCGGTGGTCACATCGACGCTGCGCCCGTTTGCACCCAGGTAAGGCGTGACGGGCCAGGTGATGGGCGCGCCGCCGCGGTTCAGCGAGGCGTACTCCGTGGTGATGAACGCGGCCGCCTGGTCGCGGATGGTGGGCCAGTCCAAGACGGCCCGGGCGTCGAGTTTGGATGCCACTGCAACCTCCAGCGTATACTTCAATAGAGTCGCATGTATTTAATACAGTCAACTATAAGGACTTGGGTGCAATGACGTCAACGAGTTCCCGGCCCCGCCCGCGGCGCAAGTACGACAGCAGCCGGCGCCGCGCCGACGCCGAGGCCCGGCAGGGCAGGGTGATTGAAGCGGCGGCCAGCCTGTTCGTTGAGCAGGGGTTCGGCGCCACCTCCATCGACCAGATCGCCGCCGCGGCCGAGGTGTCCGCACCGACCATCTACGCGACATTCGGCTCCAAGGCCGGTGTGCTGGCCCGCGCGATCGACGTCGCAGTCGTCGGCGATTACGCAGATGTCCCGGTGGTGGACCGGGTGCTGAGCCTTATCGAGGAGGCCGGCCCGCAGGCACTCCGGCAATTTGCCGCCGTCGCCCATTTCATCCACACCATCAATGAGCGGGTAGCGCCACTGATCCGGGTGATGGAGCAGGCGACATCGGCCGAACCGGCCCTACAGCAGTTGCGCACCAGTCTGATCCGCGCGCTGCGTTCCGATTGCGCCGCGGCGATCGAGAAGTATTGGCGAACCACCCTGCGCCGTGGCCTCTCCAAGAAGGAAGCTGCCGACGTGATGGCGACATTGACATTGCCGCAAACCTATTCGATGCTCACCACCGACATGGGTTGGTCACCGGATCGCTACCAGAAATGGCTCGCAAACGCGTTGCCGCAGCTACTCCTGCGGCCGGAGCTCTTATGCGACTGACACGGAGCCGGATCGGTCGTCTCGCTCCCGTCACCCACTGCGTCCGTTCCGCTCGCTCGACTCCCAGGGCCGGATCGGTCGTCTCGCTCCCGTCACCCACTGCGTCCGTTCCGCTCGCTCGACTCCCAGGGCCGGATCGGTCGTCTCGCTCCCGTCACCCACTGCGTTCGTTCCGCTCGCTCGACTCCCAGGGCCGGATCGGTCGTCTCGCTCCCGTCACCCACTGCGTTCGTTCCGCTCGCTCGACTCCCAGGCCTAATCGGTCGTCTCGCTCCCGTCACCCACTGCGTTCGTTCCGCTCGCTCGACTCCCAGGCCCATCCCGCGATCCGGGGGTCGTCGGCGCCATGCTCACGGGTGTACAGACGTGCCGAGAGCCGGGCGTCGGCCATCCGTTGGCGTAGCACGGCGGCTCGGCTGGCCAGCCCGTCAACGCGGTCGATGACGTCCATGACCAGGTGAAAGCGATCCAGATCGTTGAGCATCACCATGTCAAACGGTGTCGTCGTGGTCCCGCGCTCCTTGAACCCGCGCACATGGATACGGGGGTGATTGGCGCGGCGATACGCGAGCCGATGGATCAACCACGGATACCCGTGGTAGGCGAAGATGACCGGCTTGTCGCGAGTGAACACTGCATCGAATTCCTTGTCGGCCAAGCCGTGTGGGTGCTCGGACTCCGGCTGCAGCCGCATGATGTCGACGACGTTGACCACCCGCACACCCAGCCCTGGCAGTTCCCGCCGCAGAATGTCGGCGGCTGCCAGCGTCTCCAGCGTCGGCACGTCTCCCGCGCAGGCCAGCACCACGTCGGGCTCACCGGTCGCCGTGCTTGCCCATTGCCAGATGCCGAGCCCGCGAGTGCAGTGCGCGACGGCCTCGTCCATGGCGAGATAGGACAGCGCGGGTTGCTTGCCGGCGACGATGACGTTGACATAGTCACGGCTGCGCAGGCAATGGTCGGCCACCGACAACAACGTGTTGCCGTCGGGCGGCAGGTAAACGCGTACCACCTCGGGTCGCTTGTTGGCGACCAGGTCGATGAATCCGGGATCCTGATGCGATGCGCCGTTGTGGTCCTGGCGCCACACATGGGAACTCAGCAGGTAGTTCAGCGACGCGATCGGTCGCCGCCATGGCAGTTCCCGGCTGGTCGACAGCCATTTGGTGTGCTGGTTGAACATCGAGTCGACGATGTGCACGAAGGCCTCGTAGCAGTCGAACATGCCGTGGCGGCCGGTCAGCAGATAGCCCTCCAGCCAGCCCTGACACAGATGTTCGGACAGCACCTCCATCACCCGGCCTGCCGCAGACAGGTGATCGTCGTCGGCGCTGGTCTCCGACAGCCAGGTCCGCCCGGTCGCTTCGAATACGGCACTGAGCCGGTTCGACGCGGTTTCGTCCGGGCCCATCAGCCGGAACCGATCCGGGTTGCGCCGGATCACGTCTCGCAGATACGTACCGAGCACCCGGGTGGCCTCGTGGGTTTCGCAGGCCGGACGTGCCACCGGCACCGCGTAGTCGCGGAAGTCGGGAAGATCGAGGTCGCGCAGCAGCAGCCCGCCGTTGGCGTGCGGGTTGGCGCTCATCCGCCGATCACCGGTAGGTGCCAACGCCCGCAGCTCGGCCCGCAACGTGCCGTTGTCGTCGAAGAGCTCATCGGGCCGGTAGCTGCGCAGCCACTCTTCAAGCTGCCGGCGCCGCTCGGCGCTGTCATGGGTGTCGGCGAGCGGGACCTGATGCGAACGCCAGGTGCCCTCGACCTTCATGCCGTCGACCACCTTCGGCCCGGTCCAGCCCTTGGGTGTGCGCAACACGATCATCGGCCAGACCGGCCGCGCAGAATTCTCGCCCGAGCGCGCGGCATGCTGAATTGCCGCAATGTCGTCGAACGCGTCATCGAGCGCACCAGCCAGCTGCCGGTGCACCCTGAGCGGATCGTCCCCGGAAACCGCGATCGGCCGGTAGCCGTAACCGCGCAGCAGCGATGCCAGCTCGTCATGCGGAATACGCGCCAGCACAGTCGGATTGGCGATTTTGTATCCGTTGAGGTGCAAGATCGGCAACACCGCGCCGTCGATCGCGGGATTGAGGAACTTGTTGGAATGCCAGCTGGCGGCCAACGGTCCGGTTTCGGCTTCGCCGTCGCCGATGACACAGGCGACCACCAGGTCGGGGTTGTCGAAAGCCGCGCCGAAAGCATGCACCAGCGCATACCCCAGCTCGCCGCCCTCGTGAATAGACCCCGGGGTCTGGGCCGCGACATGGCTGGGGATACCACCGGGAAAGGAGAACTGCCGAAACAGCCGCCGCAATCCTTCGGCGTCTTCCCCGATGCCGGTGTACACCTCGCTGTAGGTGCCTTCGAGGTAGGCGTTGGCGACCAGGCCGGGACCGCCGTGCCCGGGGCCGGTGACGTAGATGACGTTGGCGTCGCGGTTGCGGATTACCCGGTTCAGGTGGGCGTAGACGAGGTTGAGCCCCGGCGTGGTGCCCCAATGTCCCAGCAGCCGGGGTTTGACGTGCTCGGCTGACAGCGGCTTGGCCAGCAGCGGGTTGTCCAGCAGGTAGATCTGGCCGACCGACAGGTAGTTGGCGGCACGCCAATACGCGTCGATGCGGGCCAGTTCGTCGTCGGAAAGGGTCGCGGTTGTTGGGGTTTCAGGGCTCACCGGGCTCACCGGGCCGATTGTGCGCGCCCTCGGTGAACTGCCAGCTGAAGCCGGTCAGTCCTGTCCACGAGCGCGGGCCTCGTAGGCCTTGCGCTTGGCGACGTCGACGTCGTCGGTGAAGACGTGTTCGCCGCCCAAGATACGGTTCAGTCCCTCGGCCACCGGCCGCGGCATGAACTTCTGCGAGACGACCATCGCGCCGGCCGCCCGAGTGACCCGCACCCGCGGCTTCGGGTGGGCCACCAGGCGCACGATCGCGTCGGCGATGTTCTCCGGTTCGGCGTTCTTGAATCCCTTGACCCCGGCGGTCCCGGCGGTCAGTTCGGTGTTGACGAAAGTCGGCAACACCATGGAGAACTTCACGCCCGCCGAACGGTATTCGAGCCGCGCCGAGTCCGTGAACGCCACAACCGCGTGCTTGCTGGCGCAGTAGGTGGCCAGCCCCACCGCATAGAGCTCGCCGGCAAGCGATGCGACATTGATGACCTGCCCACTCCCGCGAGGGAGCATCCGCTCAACGGCCAACTTGCTGCCGAGGATGACCCCGAAAACGTTGATGTCCAAAATGCGGCGGGTCACCGAGTCCGGCTCGTCGATAATCCGGCCGACCGGCATGATGCCGGCATTGTTGACCAGCACGTCGATCGGGCCGAGTTGGCGCTCGACCCGGTCGAGAAAGTCCGAAAACGAATCTCGGTCGGTGACATCGAGTTTGCCGTAGACATCCAGGCCCAAGTCGGCGCCGGACTCCTTGACCTTTGCCTCATCGATGTCGCCGATCGCAACCCGAGCGCCCAACCTGTGCAGGGCGGTTGCCGTCGCCAACCCGATGCCTCGTGCGCCGCCGGTGATGACGATGACCTTGCCGCGCACCTTGATACCGAGGGATGCCGTGTCTGCCATGTTCGTCCTCTCCGGGGCTTGACGGGTGTCAACTAGGCAATCTGGTAAGCACACCACCCGGCCGCGGGCGGCGCAACAGCCGCGCCGATACTGCAACGGTGACTCAGGTGCGCGCAGCCGTCCCGGAGGACGCCGAAGCGGTGGCTCGGGTCCATGTCCGGTCGTGGCAGTGCGCCTATCCGGGACTCATCGACCAGGAATATCTCGACGGTCTGCGGCCCGAGGTGTGGGCGGGCAGATACACGTTCGGCCGCATGGGCCTTCGGCTGCCGGCCACCGTGGTGGCCGTCGACGGTTCTGCCATCTGCGGCTTGGCCACCACGGGGCTGTGCCGGGACCACGAGTTGCCGAATTCCGGTGAGCTGATGGCAATCTACGTCGATCCGGCTTGGATGGGCAGCGGTGTCGGCCGTTTGCTGATGGCCGCTGCCCGAGATCGGCTGCGTCGAGTCGGGGTCAGGCACGCTTCGTTGTGGGTGCTGGACGGCAATGTTCGCGCCCGGCGGTTCTACGAACGCGACGGGTGGCGGTTCGACGGCACGCGGCGCACCGAGGTCTTCGGGGCCACGACCGTCGAACAGCTGCGCTACCAACGCTCGCCGGTGTGATCACGGCTCCGGGCCGCCCGAGCGGTGTGTCGCCGGCCCCAGCGAGGTGCGCGCAGCGGCGGGTACGGTGTGCCAATGCCCGACGGGTTACTCGATGCCGTGCGCGTCCTGGACCTGTCCGGTGGTAGCGCTGACACGGTCACCCGGTTGCTGGCCGATCTGGGTGCCGACGTCCTGAAGGTGGAAGCTCCCGGCGGCAGCCCGGGACGCGGCGTCCCGCCGACGTTGGCCGGCACCGGCATCCCGTTCGCGGTGCACAACGCCAACAAGCGCAGCGCGGTGCTGAACCCGCTCGACGAGCAGCACCGCCGGCGTTTCGACGAGCTCACCGCCAGCGCCGACATCGTTGTCGACAGCGGTCTTCCGGGAGCGGCGGCCGCCTACGGGACAACGTGTGCCGAACTGGCCGATCGCCACCCGCACCTGGTTGCGCTGTCGTTCACCGACTTCGGTACCTCGGGGCCACGGTCGTCGTGGCGCGCCACCGATCCGGTGCTGTATGCGATGTCGGGCTCGCTGTCGCGGTCCGGCCCCACCACCGGCACCCCGGTGTTACCGCCGGACGGCATCGCTTCGGCGACCGCCGCCGTCCAAGCGGCCTGGGCGGTCTTGGTCGCCTATTACAACAGATTGCGTTGCGGCGCAGGGGATTACATCGACTTCTCGCGGTTCGACGCGCTTGTCATGGCGCTGGACCCGGCGTTCGGTGCGCACGGACAGGTCGCGGCCGGCATCCGCAGCAGCGCACGGTGGCGCGGACGGCCCAAGAACCAGGACGCGTACCCGATCTATCCGTGCCAGGACGGCTACGTGCGGTTGTGCGTGATGGCGCCGCGGCAGTGGCGCGGCCTGCGCCGCTGGCTGGGGGAGCCGCAAGACTTTCAGGATCCTCGGTACGACGTGATCGGCGCCCGTTTTGCCGCGTGGCCCCAGATCAGTGTGCTGGTGGCGGCGCTGTTCGCCGGTCAGACCATGAAAGAGCTGGTGGCCGCCGGACAGGCTCATGGGGTGCCGATCGCGGCGGTGCTGACGCCGTCGCGGATCCTGGCGTCCGAGCACTTCCAGGCGGTGGGTGCGATCACCGATGCCGAGCTGGTTCCCGGTGTACACGCCCAGGTGCCGACCGGATATTTCACGGTCAACGAGCAGCGCGCCGGCTTTCGCGCTCCGGCACCCACTGCCGGCCAGCACGAACCGGGCTGGCTGGCCGACCCGGTGCCGGCGCCCCCGCCTGTGGGCCGGGTGGGCGACTATCCGTTCGCCGGACTGCGCATTCTCGATCTCGGCATCATCGTCGCCGGCGGCGAGTTGAGCCGCTTGTTCGGCGACCTGGGGGCCGAGGTCATCAAGGTCGAAAGCGCCGACTACCCCGACGGGCTGCGGCAGGCCCGTGCCGGCGATGCGATGAGCGAGTCCTTCGCCTGGACCCACCGCAATCACCGCGCATTCGGTGTGGACCTGCGCCGCAACGAAGGTAAGCACATCTTCGGTCAGCTGGTGGCCGAGGCCGACGCCGTCTTTGCCAACTTCAAGCCGGGAACGCTGACCTCCCTGGGGTTCAACTACGACAAGCTGCGTGGTCTCAATCCCGGGATCGTGCTCGCCGGCAGCAGCGCGTTCGGCAACCGGGGCCCGTGGAGCCGCCGGCTGGGCTATGGCCCGTTGGTGCGCGCGACCACCGGCGTAACCAGCGTGTGGACGTCCGAGGAAGCCCCGAAGGACGGCGCCCGGCACCCCTTCTACGACGCCACGACCATCTTCCCCGATCACGTGGTGGGACGCGTCGTCGCGATCCTGGCCCTGGCCGCATTGATCCACCGCGATCGCACCGGAGCCGGCGCCCACGTCCACGTCTCTCAGGCCGAAGTCGTCGTCAATCAACTCGACACGCTGTTCGTAACGGAAGCCGCACGGGCCGCCGGCGCCGCCGAAATCCGCGACGACATCAGCGTGCACGCGGTCTGCCCGTGCGCCGGTGACGACGAGTGGTGCGTCATCTCCATCCGCTCGGATGACGAATGGCGTTGTGCCGCACTAGTATTCGATAAACCGGAATTGGCCGAGGACCTGCGCTTCGCGACGGCGGAGGCTCGCCGGGCCAACCGCGCCGAGTTGTCAGCGGTGCTGGCAGCCTGGACGAGCACCCACAGTCCGGAGCAGGCGGCCCGGCTCATGCAGTCGGCCGGACTCGCCGCGGGCCCGATGAACCGCCCGCCGGACCTGCTCGAGGATCCTCAGCTGGCCGAGCGACAGCTGTTCAGCACCATGGTGCATCCCCTCATCGCACGTCAAATGCCGGCGGAAACGGGTCCGGCGCCGTTTCGTCACATCCCGCATGCACCGCAACGTCCGGCGCCGCAGGCGGGTCAGGACACTCGAGCGATCTGTCAAGAGCTGCTCGGGATGAGCCCTGAGCACATCGAGCAGCTGATCGCCGAAGGCGTGCTGTTCGCGGCCGCTGGCACGTGAGCGTCCGCCTACGCGACGCTGGTGTGCGGCGCGCCGAAGCCCGGCGCTAGGTTCGAGGCATGCCCGTTGATCCCAGGACACCGGTGCTGATCGGCTACGGTCAGGTCAACCATCGCGACGAAATCGACCCGGCCGGGCCGTCAATCGAACCGGTTGACCTGATGGTCGCGGCGGCCCGGCAAGCCGCCGATGCTCCGCTGTTGGCGGCCGTCGACTCGATCCGCGTGGTGCACATGCTGTCGGCGCACTACCGCAACCCGGGACAGTTGCTCGGCGAGCGCCTCGGCGCCGGCAGCTTCACCACCGGCTACGGCAGTGTCGGCGGCAACACACCGCAGTCGCTGGTCAGCCAGGCATGCCTGGACATCCAGCAGGGGCGCGCCCGGGTGGTGCTGATTGCCGGCGCCGAAACCTGGCGTACCAGGACCGGGTTGAAGTCCAAGGGCGCGCGGCTGGTGTGGACCCGACAGGACGAATCCGTTCCACTGCCTGAAATTGCCGGTGACGACGTTGTGATGGCGGGTGAGGCCGAGCTCAGGATTAAGCTGGACCGGCCCGCCTACGTCTACCCGCTGTTCGAGCAGGCGCTGCGCATCGCCAACGGCGAGTCGATGGCGGATCACCGGCGGCGGGTCGGTCAGCTGTGGGCGCGCTTCAACGCCGTCGCGGTGGCCAATCCCTATGCCTGGATCCGTACCCCGATGACCGCCGAGGAGATTTGCCGGCCCGGCCCGCAGAACCGCATGATCAGTTGGCCCTACACCAAGCTGATGAACTCCAACAACATGGTTGACCAGGGCGCGGCGCTGATCCTGGCGTCGGTCGAGCAGGCCACGCGGCTGCAGGTCCCAGCCGAGCGCTGGGTTTACCCGCACGCCGGTACCGACGCCCATGACACCCCCGCGATCGCCGAGCGGGCCGAGCTGTACCGGTCTCCAGCGATCCGGTTCGGGGGGGCGCGGGTGCTCGAGCTGGCCGGCTTGGACATCGACGACGTCGACTATGTCGACCTGTACTCGTGTTTTCCCTCTGCGGTTCAGGTTGCCGCGGCCGAACTCGGCCTGGCGACCGACGATCCCGCCCGCCCGCTGACGGTCACCGGCGGCCTGACCTTCGCCGGCGGCCCGTGGAGCAATTACGTCACCCATTCCATTGCCACCATGGCCGAACTGTTGGCGGCCAACCCGGGCCGACGCGGCCTGATCACCGCAAACGGCGGATACCTGACCAAACACAGCTTCGGCGTCTACAGCACCGAACCGCCTGCGGAATTTCGTTGGGAAGATGTCCAGCCGGTAGTAGACCGCGAGCCCACGACCGTGGGTTTGGTCGAGTGGGAGGGAATCGGAACGGTCGAGGCCTGGACCACACCGTTCACCCGCGAAGGCAGGCCCGAGAAAACCTTTGTAGCCGTGCGCACCCCCGACGGAGCCCGGAGTTTGGGCGTGATCACCGATCCCGATACAGCAGCCGCGACGGTGCACGACGACATCGCAGACATCGCCGGGGCCAAGGTTGCCATCGCAGCCGACGGCAGCGCGACGTTGCGGTAACCACCGCGACGAATCCGTACGCCCTTTTCCGGATCACGGTCCGGACTCAATTGGTCGCGAAAGTGGGGTTGCGGTGCTTATTGTCATGGGACGACGTTGGGGAAGGTGGGCAGGGTGCACGTCCTGGTTACCGATGCTGCCGGCGCGGTCGGCCGGCTGGTAGCACGCCAGCTGATCGCCGCCGGGCACACGGTCAGCGGCATAGCCCGCTACCGGCATCCGGCCCTTGATGCCGGTGTCGACTTTGTGTGTGCATCGCTGCGCGACCCTGTGTTGCTGGAGTTGACCGCCGAAGCGGACGCGGTGATCCATCTCGCCCCGGTGGACACCAGCGCACCGGGCGGAGCCGGCCTCAACGGCTTGGCGCATGTGAGCAACGCGGCCTCCCGCGCGGGTGCCCGGCTGCTGTTCGTGTCCCAGGCTGCGGGGTCGCCCGAGCTCTACCAGCAGGCCGAAGCCTTGGTGGCCGGTTGCTGGGCGCCGAACCTGGTCATTCGCATCGCGCCGCCGGTCGGTCGGCACCTGGACTGGATGGTCTGCCGGACGGTGGCTACTCTGCTGCGCAGTAGGGTCTCGGCGCAGCCGATGCGGGTGCTGCACCTCGATGACCTGGTTCGCTTCCTGGTATTGGCGCTGAACACCGACCGCAACGGCGTCGTCGACCTGGCCACGCCGGATGCCGCGAACCTGGTCACCGCGTGGCGGCTGCTGCAATCGGCCGACCCACGCCTGCGAACGCACCGGATTCGCCGTTGGGCTGATCTGCTTCCGCAGATGGACACCGCTGCGGCCCAAGAAGATTGGAAATTTCAGTACGGGTGGCAGGCGACCGAGGCGATCGTGGATACCGGTCGCGGACTGGTGGGCCGGCGGCTGGATCGTGGTGGCGCGACCATCGGGTCAGGCCAACTCGCGCTGCCGATCGAGCCGGTCCCGCGGTCGTTTCCCCGTTACGGCGCGACCGTGAACTCGGTGGGGCCCGACGGGCTCGAGGGGGAATTCGACGACCGGATCGATCCGCGGTTTCCGGTATTCAGCGCAACCGGTCTCACCGAAGCACTACCCGGACCGCTGACCCCGATGACATTGGACGTCCAGATGGGCGGGCTGCGTGCCGCAGGTCGGGCCATGGGTCGAATCCTGGCACTTGGCGCCGTGGTTGCCCAGGAGTGGGAGAGCAGGGCCATCGCGGTATTCGGTCATCGCCCCTACGTCGGCGTGTCGGCCAACATCGTCGCCGCCAGCCAGCTGCCGGGCTGGGACGAGCAGGCCATCACCCGCCGAACGCTGGGGGACCATCAACCGCCCACGGGCCTGCTGCCGTTTGGGCGACCCCAGATGGCCGGCGGAGCACTCGGGTCGGTCGCCAAGGTGGTCGTGACGGCTCGGTCGCTGTCGCTGTTGCGTCACCTGCGGGCCGACACTCAGGCCTACGTTGCCGCGGCGTCGGCAGAGCACGTCGATGCCGGGCAGCTGAGCGAACTGCCGGAGGCCAGCCTGGAAGTACGGGTTCGCTTGTTGCGGGATCGGATTCACCAGGGCTGGATCCTCACGGCGCTATGGGTCATCGACACCGGCATCACCGCGGCGACGCTGGAGCACACACACGCGAAATCCAGCGTGTCCGGTATCGGGGTGATCATGGAGAGCGGTCGGGTCGCGGCGGTGAGCACTGACCTGACGGACATCCTGCGCGCCGATGCACCGCTGTGCGCGCTGGCCCGCGAAGGCAACGTCGACAGTATCCGGGCGCTGTCGCCGTCGGCCGCAGCCGCCCTCGACGCGGCCGTAGCCCAGCTGGGACACCGCGGCTCGGGGGAAGCGGAGCTGGCCAACCCGGCGTTCGGCGACGACCCGTCACTACTTTTGACCCTTGCTGCGCAAGCCGCTACGGCGCCCGCCGAGCCGGCACCACCCGCGACGTTTGCCCAGCGGTTGGCGGCCAGTGCTCGCAGTTCGCGAGAGTTGGCTCACGACACCACCATCCGGTTCACCCATGAACTCCGGATGACGCTGCGCGAGTTAGGATCTCGGCGGGTCGCGGCCGACCTGATCGACACCGTCGACGACGTGTACTACCTGACCTGTGACGAGCTGGTCACCATGCCGGCCGACGCCCGGCTGCGGGTCAAACGCCGACGCACCGAGCGCGAGCGGCTGCAAGCTCAGCCGCCGCCCGACGTCATCGACCACACTTGGAAGCCCCCGGACTAAGAGCGCTAAGAGCGCTATGAGCCGACCCGCACTTCGGCCAACGGCGATGCGGGATCAGCCAACCTGTCGGCGTCGACCGGAACTTTCGATCGGATCAGAGCTTTCACGTCGTCGAGCACGTCCCAAATGTTGACGTTCATCCCGGCCAGCACCCGGTTGTCACCGTCGAGCCAGAACGCGACGAACTCGCGGCCGGCGACGTCGCCGCGGAACACCACCCGCTCGACGCCGGACGCGTGGCCGGCGTACTCCATCCCGAGGTCGTACTGATCGGTGAAGAAGTAGGGCAGCTCGGCGTATTCGCCCGGCGTGCCGAGCATTCCGGCGACTGCCACCGCGGGTTGTTTGAGCGCGTTGGCCCAGTGCTCGGTGCGGATCCGGGTGCCCAGCAGCGGGTGCTCCGCGGCAGCGATGTCACCGACGGCGTAGATATCGGGATCGCTGGTGCGCAGCGACGCGTCGACCTGGACACCGCCGTCAGCCATCGCCAAGCCGGCCTGTTGGGCCAGTTCGACGTTGGGTGTCGCACCGACGGCCACCAACACGGCATCGGCGGCGATGACGGACCCGTCGCCCAGCTTGAGCCCACTGGCCCGGCCGCCCCCCGTTGTGATCTCGGTGACCTGCGCTTCCAGCCGCAAGTCCACACCATGATCGCGATGCAGGTCGGCAAACACCTTGCCGACGGTGTCGCCCAGCGCCGCCGACAGCGGCTGGCTGGCCGCCTCCACCACGGTGACATCGACGTTGCGCTGCCGAGCGCTGGCGGCCACCTCCAGACCGATCCAGCCCGCGCCCACGACCGCTAGCGAAGAGCCCTCGGCCAGCGCGGAATTCAGCGCCGACGCATCCTCGAACGTGCGCAGATAATGCACACCGGCGGCGTCGGCGCCGGGTATCGGCAGGCGACGCGACGCCGATCCGGTCGCCAGCAGCAGCTTGTCGTAGTGCACGGTGGTGTCGTCGAGAAGTCCGACGGTGTGAGCGTCGGGATCCAACGACGACACCCGCGCGCCCAGCCGCAGGTCGACATCATGGTCGCGATACCAGTCCGAGTTCTGCACGGTGAACTCGTCGAGCGACTTCTTGCCTGCCAGGAATTCCTTGGACAGCGGGGGACGTTCGTAGGGCAGCTGCTCCTCTTCGGCGAAGAGTGTGATGGTGCCGTCGAAACTGTTGTCGCGCAAGGCTTCTGCCGCTCGGGCGCCGGCAAGCCCGCCGCCGACGATGACGAAGTTTGTCGAACTGGCCATACCACCAGCCTACTTAGCTCAGCAACTCCCGCAATGACAGCGCGTTACGGACCGCGTGGCCGCCCAGATCGTTGTTGAAGTACAGCCACACGTCGCGGCCCTCACCGTCCCAGCCGGTGATGCGGTCGGCCCAGCGTCGCAGGTCGTCGGGCGAGTACGAACCCGCATACATCGCGTCCCGATCGGGACCGTGCATCCGGACGTACACCAGGTCGGTGGTGGCCCGTGGGATACATGCCAGACCGCCGCCGCTCATCACCACGTAGGCGGCGCGGTGGGTTTCCAGCACCGCATATACCGCCGGGGCGTTCCAGGACGGGTGGCGCAGCTCGACGGCCACCCGGATCGACGCCGGAACGCTGCGCAAGAAGGAATCCAGGCGAGTGTCATCGCGTCGCTGCTCGGGATGCAGCTGCACCAGCAGCACGCCGTGCCGATCACCCAGCAGCTGCCAGCAGCGTTCGAACCGCTCGATCCAGGGTTCGGGCGACATCAGCCGGCGGTAGTGGGTCAGGCCGCGGTGCGCCTTGACCGACATGGTGAACCCGTCAGGCAACTGGGTTCGCCAGCCCGCGAACGTCGAATCCCTGGGCCAGCGGTAGAAGCTGGCGTTCAGCTCGACGGTGTCGAACGACCGCACGTAGTAGGACAATCGCCGGACGGACGCCAGCCCGGGCGGATACAGCACGTCGGACCAGTGGTCATACGACCAGCCCGATGTGCCGATCCGGACGGTCATTTGGTGCTCAATCGGTCACCTGGCGGCGCACGTCATCGTCTAGGGACGCGCGGACCAGCGCCGCCGCCAGCCGGGCGTTGGCGCCGGCCGCCAGCACCGAAAGCTTTGCCGGATCGGTGGGCAGGCCCAGCTCTTTGGCCGTGGCGGTGGCCCGGTCATCGAAATACGGCCGCGCCCAGGTCCACACATCCTGCACCTCGCGCAGGAAGATATCGGCACCAGTGTCGCCAATCCCTTTGAACTGCTTGAGGATTCGCTTGGCCTTCGACGGGTCGTGGTCGCTGCGGCGCGCGATTTCGCGCAGGTCGCCGCGGAATTCGTCGCGGACCCGCTCGGCCATTTCAGTAAGTCGGGTGGCCGAACTTTCGTCATAGCGCACATAGTGGGCACGGCCGAACGCATCGATCATGGTCTGTCGCCGGGATTCCAGCACCCCTTTGGGGGTGCGCAGGCCCGCCTTGAACAGTTCCCGCGCGGCGCGCATGGCGATGGTGGCGTCGATCGGCTTGCTGGCCAGCATGCACAGCACCAGCAGCTGAAACAGCGGCATCGGCTTGTCGTCGATGCGAATGCCGGCCTCGGCAGCGTAGCTGGTACCGGCGACCTCGAGCAGTCGTTTCACCCGTGGTTCGGGCTTGTCCATTTGGGCGGCGTACCCGCATCTGCCGGCCGCAAACCGGGTGGTCATTTAGGCGGCAGGCTGTGCACCCAGGTCACGCTGCGCGTGACCCAACTGTGAAGCTGCCGTTTGGTTTTCACTCCTTCGGCGGCGACGCGCAACCATCCGCGGGTTTGCCGGCCGGCCATTATCATGGGGCTGACATGGGCGCCACCGAGCAGCTTGTCGGTGTCCGCCGGGGGCACCCGGACCAGAAGCCCGCCCTGACCGCTGACGGCCACGGCCAGGTGCCCGTCGATCAGGAAGGCAAGCCCGCCGAACATCCGCTTTTCGTCCACGCCGGACTGCGACGCCAGCAACTCGCGGATCCGTTCCACGAGATCAATGTCGTAGGCCATCCGCGGTTAATCCAGGTCGACCCGGATGGTCAGCAGGTCGCTCCCGATAGCGCGCACGGCCGCGCTGTTGACCCGGGGCAGGTCGCGCAGCCGCTGCCGCGGGTCGTCTTCCGGCAGCAGATGGGCGGTCCCGGTACGCCACTGGCCGCCGATGCGCACCCGGACGGCGGGGTTGGCCTTGATGTTGTAGACGTAATCCGAATGTTCGCCGTGCTCGGACACCATCCAGAACTGGTTGCCCATGACCTTTCCGCCGACGGCGGTGCGGCGCGGTTGTCCTGTTTTGCGGCCGATGGTTTCGAGCATGGTCAGCGGCAACTGCCGACCCAGGGGGTTGGCTATCAGCCGTTGAAAGCGATGGACCAGCTGACGTTTGACGTCTCGCAATTGAGCCATGAGTGTGATTGTGCAGGATCGCCGGCCGCGAGGACAGCCGGCCTATGACCGCCTCGGAGCGGGAACCCCGACCGCGCGCAACACCCACTGCCGCGCGACGGCGAACTGCGGCGACCGGCGGGGGATTGTGCTCAGCACCGCTTCGGGGATCGCGGTCTTGTAGTTGATTGACAGGGACGGCAGCTTGCCCATGCCGAGCATCCGGCGCAGAATCACGGCCACCCACGAACGGACCGGTCCCGGCTGGCGGGCGAGAGCTTTCCGCAGCCTTCTCGGGCGGCGACGATCGTAGACGCCGAGCCGATCGGCGCGCGCCCGTAGGACCGCGCGATCTGCGCGCTCGGCGCGACGCGCGAGCGTCACACCGTTGGACGAGGCCCCAACCGTCGCAATTGCGTCACATGCCTGGGCGAAAGCTCCGCCAAGGAGGTCACACCGAGCAGCCGCATGGTCCGGATAACGCCGCTTCCCAGGATCTCGATGGCGCGCGCGACACCCGCCTCGCCACCGGCCATCAACCCGTAGAGATAGGCCCGGCCGACCAAGGTGCAGCGCGCTCCCAGGGCGATCGCCGCGACGATATCGGCGCCCGACATGATGCCGGTATCCATCAGGATCTCGGTGTGCTTGCCGAGTTCGCGGGCCACCGACGGCAGCAGGTGAAACGGAACCGGCGCCCGATCCAGTTGCCGGCCGCCGTGATTGGACAAGACGATGCCGTCGACCCCGCATTCGACCACGGCACGCGCGTCGTCGAGCGTCTGAATCCCTTTGACGACGAGTTTGCCCGGCCATTGCGCCTTGATCCAGGCCAGATCCTCGAACGTCACGCTCGGGTCGAACATGGTGTTCAGGTACTCGCCGACGGTGCCCGACCAGCGGTCCAGCGAGGCGAACGCCAGCGGTTCGGTCGTCAACAGGTCGAACCACCAGCGTGGGTGCCGCAGTGCGTCGAGAACGGTTCGCAGCGTGAGTGCCGGTGGAATCGTCATGCCGTTGCGGACATCGCGCAACCGGGCACCGGCCACCGGAACGTCGACGGTGACCAGCATGGTGTCGAATCCCGCGGCGGCCGCGCGCTTGACCAGCGCCATCGACCGATCCCGGTCGCGCCACATGTACAGCTGAAACCACTTGCGGCCCTGGGGAACTGCGGCCACCAGATCCTCGATGGCGCAGGTGGCCAACGTGGACATCGCGAACGGAATCCCCGCCGCGGCTGCCGCCCGCGCGCCGGCGATCTCGCCTTCGGTCTGCATCAACCGGGTGAACCCGGTCGGCGCGATCCCGAACGGCAACGCCACCGGCGCTCCGAGGACATCCCAACCCGGGCACACCGTGGTGACGTCACGCAATATCGTGGGGTGAAACTCGATGTCGCGGAACGCCTGTCGGGCTCGCCGGATCGACAGCTCATCCTCGGCGGCACCATCGGTGTAGTCGAATGCCGCCCTAGGGGTGCGTCGCCTGGCGATACGGCGCAGATCCTCGATGGTCAGTGCGGCATCCAGGCGGCGCTTGGTGCCGCCGAACCGAGGCCTTCTCAACTGAATCAGCGGTGCCAGGTCGCCGAGCTTGGGCACCCGTCGCCGGACCGCCATTACCCGCTGGAACCGATGCTCAGCCGCGCCATCCCACCAGTGTGCAACCGTGGTGGTATGACAACATCAGGCGACCCCTTCGACTTGAAACGGTTCGTCGACGCGCAGGACCCGGTCTACCGCGGCGTGGTTGCCGAACTGCGGTCGGGACGCAAGCGAACTCACTGGATGTGGTTCGTCTTCCCGCAACTGCGAGGACTGGGCCACAGCCCCATGGCGGATTACTACGGCATCTCGTCGATAGCGGAGGCACGCGCGTATCTGGACCATGACCTGCTCGGTCCGCGCCTGCACGAGTGCACGCGGCTGGTCAACCAGGTGCAGGGCCGCTCCATCGAAGAGATCTTCGGTTGGCCCGATGATCTCAAGCTGCGCTCGTCGATGACGCTGTTCGCCCGCGCCACCGCCGACAACGAGGATTTCGTCGCGCTGATCACCCGGTATTACGGCGGGCAGCAGGATCCGGCGACGCTGGCGCGCCTGAAGGGTTCCTAGATCGAACGGTCAGCCAACGGCAGCCAATGTCTGGGTGGCGGTAACCGCTTGTGCCACACCGGAAACGATGGCTGCGACCTTCAAGGCCTCCAGCACCGCCTCCCGGCCCACACCCGCCTCCCGCAACGTGTGTTCGTGCGCGACCACACAGTGCGAGCAGCCGTTGATCGACGAGACCGCGAAGCACCACAGCTCGAAATCGGCCTTGGCCACGCCCGGATTGCCGATGACATTCATCCGCAATCCGGGACGCAGGTCGTCGTACTGTCCGTCGAGAAAGCCGCGGCCACGATAGAACACGTTGTTCATGGCCATGACTGACGCCGCTGCCAGCGCCGCCTGGTATGCCGGGTCGGACAGATTGTCTGCCGCTTCGGCCCCAATTTCGGCCAGCACCTGGGTATTACGTGTCGCCGCAGCGCTGGCCAGCAGGGTTCCCCACAGCTGCTCCTGGGTCAGCACGGTGCTGCGCGTGATCGAGCCCAGGTTCAGCTTGAGGTCCTTGGCGAACTCGGGCAGCACGGCCTTCAGATTCTCGACGCTCATCGGTTCTCCTCCGACCGTCACGCCGACGCTTTGAGCAGCTCGCCGGCGTCGATCGTGGGGTCGCCCTTGCGCCAGTTGCAGGCACACAGCTCGTCGGATTGCAGGGCATCGAGCACCCGCAGCACCTCGTCGACATTTCGCCCGACGGATCCCGCTGTGGCCGAGACGAATTGGATTTCGTTGTTCGGGTCGACGATGAAGGTCACCCGGTCGGCCACTCCGTCCTCGTTGAGCACGCCGGTGGCCAGGCACAGCTCGCGCTTGATGTCGGAAAGCATCGGGAAGGGCAACTTCTTCAGGTCCTCGTGCTGGGCGCGCCACTGGAAGTGGACGAATTCGCTGTCGATGGAGACTCCGAGGATCTGCGTGTCGCGGTCCTCGAACTCGTCGTTGAGCTTGCCGAAGGCCGCGATCTCGGTCGGGCACACGAAGGTGAAGTCCTTGGGCCAGAAGAACACCACGCGCCACTTGCCCGGGTGGTCCTCGTTGGTGACGGTGGTGAAGTAGTCGCCGGGCTGCTTGGCGTCGACCTTCGACAGATCGCCGCCAATCAACGCGGTGAGCTGGTAGGCGGGGAACTGGTCGCCGATTGTCAGCAAGGACACATCCGCTCCTTAATCTGGATTTAGTCAAGATTAGCTGTCTCGACACCAATGATGCCGCGAAACCCACGCGAAAGTAAAGGTGATATATCACACTATACTTATCGGCATGGCCGATAAGAGTTATCAGCCGACCCTCGCCGGGCTGCGGGCCTTCGTCGCCGTCGCGAACAAGCAGCATTTCAGCAGTGCCGCAACCACTTTAGGGGTAAGCCAATCGACGTTATCGCAAGCGTTGGCCGCACTGGAGACCGGCCTGGGCGCCCACCTCGTCGAGCGTTCGACGCGACGGGTCCTCTTGACGGCCGAGGGTATGCAACTGCTACCGCTCGCGCAGGCTGTCGTGCAGGCGGCGGAGGCCTTCAGCATCGCCGCCGGGGGAGTGTCCGATCCGCTGCACGGCAGCATCCGGCTGGGCTTGATTCCCACGGTCGCGCCCTACGTGTTGCCGACGGTCCTGGCCGGACTCACCCATCGACTCCCCACCCTGACCGCGCACGTGGTCGAAGATCAGACTCAGCGCCTGCTAGCCGGCTTGCGTGATGGCGCACTGGATGCGGCCATGGTCGCATTGCCCGCCGATTCTGCCGGTGTCACGGAGATCCCGATCTATGAGGAGGATTTCGTTTTGGCGCTACCTCCGGGGCATCCGCTAGCCGGCAAGCGTCGGGTGCCTGCCGCGGCGTTGGCGCAGTTGCCGCTGCTGTTGCTGGACGAGGGTCATTGCCTGCGCGACCAGGCCCTGGATGTCTGCCACAAAGCTGGGGTCCGTGTCGAACTCGCCGACACCCGGGCAGCGTCGTTGGCCACCGCGATCCAATGCGTGGCGGGTGGATTGGGGGTCACGCTGATCCCGCAGAGCGCGGTGGCCGTCGAGGCCGCGCGCAGCCGTGCCGGACTCGCCCACTTCGGCGCGCCCCGCCCGGGCCGAAGGATAGGACTGGTTTACCGCTCGTCCACCGGTCGCGATGAGTCGTATCGACGACTTGCCCGGATCATCGGGGAAGTTGTGGTCGCGGAACAGCCCGTGCGCCTAGTCACCGACGGTGCGGACGGTCAGCTCTGAGCCGTTGGCGGCGCAGGTAAGTTTCCCCTATGGAGAAGGTCATCGCCGTCCTGCTGCGCGACGAGCCGGACGACGACTGGTGTGCCCGTCAACTGGGGCCGGTCGCCGACGCGCTGGTGGAGCTGGGCCTTCCGGGGCTCGCTGTCAATGTTCGCGACGGTGCGGTGCGTAGCTCCCTGATGACCCTGACCACCCTGTCGCCGCCGGTGGCCTCGGTGGTGAGCATGTGGACCCAGCAATGCTATGGCGACCAGATAGCGTCCGCCCTGCAGCTGCTCGAGCGCGAATGTGCGCAACTCGGCGCATACCTGGTGACCGAGTCGGTTCCGATGGCCTCGCCGGAAACCGAGCCAGGTTCTCGCACAACGGGTTTGGCAAACATCGCGTTGCTGCGGCGGCCCGCGGGATTGGACGAGGAGACCTGGCTGACCCGCTGGCAACGCGACCATACGTCGGTGGCCATCGAAACGCAGGCCACCTTCGGCTACACCCAGAACTGGGTGGTGCGCACTCTTACTGCATCGGCACCGCCGATCTCCGGGATCGTCGAGGAGCTGTTTCCGGCCGAGGCCGTCTCGGATCTGCAGGCGTTCTTCGGCGCCGCCGACGACGCCGACCTGCAGCACCGGATAAGCCGGATGGTCGCCAGCACCAACGCATTCGGCGCCAACAAGAACATCGACACCGTGCCCACCAGCCGCTACGTGTTCACCACACCATTCACTATGTGAGGACTGCTCATGACGACACTCAACGATGCCGTGGCCCTGGCCGTCGCCGAGAAAGGGCTGGCGGTGGTCGCCACCGTACGAGCAGACGGCACCGTGCAGGCATCGCTGGTCAACGTCGGTCTGCTGACGCATCCGGCCGGCGGCCAAACCGTTCTGGGCTTCACCACGTACGGCAAGGTCAAGCTCACCAACCTGCGGGCGCGGCCGCAACTGGCCGTCACTTTCCGGAACGGCTGGCTGTGGGCGACCGTCGAGGGCCGCGCGGAACTCGTCGGCCCCGACGACTCGCAGCCGTGGCTGCGCGACGGGGAGCAGCTGCGGCTGCTGCTGCGCGACGTCTTCATCGCGGCGGGCGGCACCCACGACGACTGGGACGAGTACGACCGGGTCATGGCCGCGGAGCGGCGTGCCGTGGTGCTGATCGAGCCGACCCGCGTGTACGGCAACGGTTAGGCTCACCGCCGTGACGCTGCTGATCGACGACGAGCACCGGGTACGCACGCTCACGCTCAACCGGCCGGAGGCCCTCAACGCCTTCAACGAAGCCCTGTACGACGCCACCACGCAGGCACTGTTGGACGCCGCCGAAGATCCAGCGGTTTCCGTGGTCTTGCTGACCGGCTCGGGTCGCGGCTTCAGCGCCGGTACCGACCTCGCCGAGATGCAGGCCCGCATCACCGACCCGCGCTTCGAAGAGGGACGATACGGCTTCCGGGGACTCATCGAGGCGCTCGCCGGTTTCCCCAAACCGCTGATCTGCGCGGTCAACGGCGTCGGCGTCGGGATAGGCACCACCATCCTGGGCTACGCCGACCTGGCGTTCATGTCCGCGACGGCGCGCCTGAAATGTCCGTTCACCAGTCTTGGCGTGGCTCCCGAAGCAGCATCGTCATATCTGCTGCCGCAGCTGGTGGGCCGGCAGAACGCGGCCTGGCTGCTGATGTCTTCGGAATGGATCGACGCCCGGGAGGCCTTGCGGATGGGGCTGGTCTGGCGTGTCTGCGAGCCGGCGGCACTGCTTCCCGAGGCCCGCCGGCATGCCGAAATCCTTGCCGCGCGGCCACTCTCGAGCCTGATGGCGGTCAAGCACACCATCGTCGAACCGACCCGTCCCGAGATAGCCGCCGCCAGCGCCCGGGAGAACGCCCACTTCGCCGAGTTGATGGGCGCGCAGGCCAACGCCGCAGCATTGGCCGATTTCAGCAAGCGCCGGTCCTAGAAAGACCAGACAGCCCGGCCCGGACCTCAGACCGCAGCCGGTTGGACGGCCGCGGCGATGATCGCCCGCAAGGTGCGGCGGCAACGGCCACAATCGCTGCCCGCGCCGCATGCCGCGGCAACTTCTTTCGACGTCGACGCGCCACGGGCGACGGCATCACAGACGGTTTGGTTGGTGGCTCCCACACAGAGACACACGTACATCAGCAAACTCCCACCGGGTGCTTGCTCATGACATCCTCCGCGATCGGAGTGGCCGGGGAGCCACCGAACGAACGGTCTGCGTATTAGTAGAGTCTAACCTAAGTAGGTTAGTGCAGTCTAACCTAAGGCCGTTTCGCTTGGTCCGGCGTGCCATGCAGGACGCGCCGACGGCGCGACAAAGTCTGCGCCGCTACCCACTTGCTGCACTAGATTGAAACGCGGCACCCGAAGGTGCTGCCAGAACCCGCCATGATGGTGCTCCAGCCCAGCCCATCTGCTGCGGTAGAAAACGACCGCCTTCCCACCGTAGGAGTCATCATGCAAGGTGATCCGGATGTCTTGCGTCTGCTCAACGAACAATTGACCAGCGAGCTGACCGCCATCAATCAATACTTTCTGCACTCCAAGATGCAGGAGAACTGGGGCTTTACCGAACTGGCGGCCAAAACCCGCGCCGAGTCGTTCGACGAAATGCGGCATGCCGAGGCGATTACCGACCGGATTCTGCTGCTCGACGGTTTGCCGAACTACCAGCGCATCGGCTCGTTGCGGGTGGGCCAGACACTGCGCGAACAATTCGAAAGTGATATCGCAATCGAAATCGAAGTACTGAATCGGCTCAAGCCCGGAATCATCATGTGCCGCGAAAAGCAGGACACCACCAGTGCACAGCTGCTAGAACAAATTGTGGCCGATGAGGAACTGCATCTCGACTACCTGCAGACGCAGCTGGAACTGATGGAGAAACTCGGAGAGGCGCTGTACTCGGCGCAGTGCGTCTCCAGGCCACCGTCCTGATATCCGATCGAGGCTCCGCGGGCATGACTCCTGGGTTTCGCGCACGGGCTCGAACACCGACGGGAGGCACACATGACGAGCCCGACGGCATCCCGGACTGCTGCTGCGGACACCCGGTCAACCTGCATATCGCTGAGCCCGGCGCGCCGCAACATCATCTTCATGGCGCTGATGCTCGGGGTGCTGGTCGCGGCGATGGACCAGACCATCGTCGTGCCCGCGTTGCCGACGATCGTCGACGAGCTGGGGGTCTCCGTTCACCAATCGTGGGCCATCACCAGCTACCTGCTGGGCGGCACCATCGTGGTCGTGGTGGCGGGCAAGCTGGGGGACCTGTTCGGTCGTAAGCGGGTGCTGCAGGGCTCGGTCCTGGTCTTCCTGCTCGGCTCCATGCTCTGCGGGGCAGCGCAAACCATGACCACGCTGGCTGTCTCGCGTGCCGTGCAGGGCGTCGGGGCCGGTGCGATTTCGGTGACCGCGGCCGCCTTGGTCGGTGAGGCCTTCCCACTGCGGGATCGCGGCCGCTACCAGGGCATCTTGGGCGCCGTGTTCGGGGTGACCACCGTCGCCGGCCCGCTGCTGGGCGGCTTCTGCACCGACTATCTGCACTGGCGTTGGGCATTTTGGATCAACCTGCCGATCTCGATCGTGGTCCTGGCCGTGACCGCAACGGCCATTCCCGCGTTGCCCCGCCGCCCCAAACCGGCTATCGACTACCTCGGGATCATGGTCATTACACTGGCCACGACGGCGTTGATCACGGCGACGAGCCTGGGCGGAAGCACGTACTCGTGGGGCTCGGCACCGATCATGGGACTGTTCATCGGCGCAACGGTGGCATTGGGTGTCTTCGTGTGGGTCGAGGGCCGAGCCCCTGCGGGTATCCTCCCGCCGCGACTGTTTCGCAACCAGGTATTCGCCGTGTGCTCGGTCCTGTCGTTGATGGTCGGTTTTGCGATGCTGGGCGCGCTGACCTTCGTGCCGATGTATCTGCGCTACGTCGACGGCGCCTCGGCGACCGTCTCGGGTTTGCGCACGTTGCCGATGGTGGTGGGCCTGCTGACCACCTCGGTTGGTGCGGGCATCATGGTGGGACGGACCGGCCGGTACAAGATCTTTCCGGTCGCGGGCACGGGGCTGATGGCCGTTGCATTCCTGCTGATGTCGCAGATGGATGAGTCGACGCCGGCGCTGGTGCAGTCGCTGTACCTGGTGCTGTTGGGCGCCGGGATCGGCTTGTCCATGCAGGTGCTCATTCTCATCGTGCAGAACACGTCCCGTTTCGAAGATCTCGGCGTCGCCACCTCGGGGGTGACCTTCTTCCGCGTGGTCGGCGCCTCGTTCGGTGCCGCGATATTCGGCGCGCTGTTCGCGACCTTCCTGGGCCGGCGAATGGGGCCCGCGCTGGTCGCCGGCGACGCACCCGTCGACGCCGCGCACTCTCCGGCCGTCTTGCACCGACTGCCGCACTACGTTGCCGCCCCGATCGTGCGGGCCTATGCCGAGTCGCTCAACCAGGTGTTCCTGTGCGCGGCCTTTGTCGCCCTGGCCGGATTTATCCTCGCGCTGTTTCTGCGCGAGGTTCCGCTCGCCGATATCCACGACAGCCCCAGCTGCCTCGGAGACGGGTTCGCCGTGCCGAGGACCAAATCTCCGGAGGACGTGCTGGAAATCGCGGTCACCCATCTGCTGCACGAAGCGCCCGAGGTGCGGCTGCCGAATCTTGCTGCGGCGTACCAGGATTCCGAGCTGGACGTCGCCGGTTTATGGGGGGTACTGCGGATCTATCAGTACGAGCGGTTCTTCGACACCGCGAGGCTCACCGACATTGCCCAACACCTGCACCTGCCCCATCAGGTGCTCGAACCGGTCTTCGACCGCCTGGTCCAGACCGGCTACGCGTCGCGCGAGGGCGACACCCTGTCGCTGACCCCGGCCGGGCTCGGCCAGATCGAGACCCTCTCCGGCCTGCTGCGGCGGTGGCTCGTCGACCATCTGGCGGTAGCGCCCGGCGTGGAGCAGCAGCCCGACCACCAGGAATTCGAAGCCGCCCTGCAACGGCTCACCGACGGGGTGCTGGTTCAGCGCGATTGGTACGAAGACTTGGACGAACTGGCGCCGGCGGGCACCCTCGTCGCCGCCAAGTAGGAACCACGCAGTCGACGCGGGGTCTTAACGCATTCTGGCCACAGCCGGCCCCGGGAGTCGGACTCCGCCACGATTGACCGGTGGCGATCCTGGGCATCCCGCGAACTGACGATCCGCGCCCCTCCCGCCATTGCCCAGCCGGGTGCTCCGCGGTCCGCGGTGTCAGGCGTACGCTTCGCCGGGCCGGCATCCGACGCCGACGGGAAAGGCAGGCATGACAACCCCGACGGCCGCTGCCGCTACCGATCCCGGATCCGGCAGCGCGCTGATCAGCCCGCAGCGGCGCAACTTCATTTTCCTGGCGGTAGTGCTCGGAATGCTGCTGGCGGCGTTGGACCAGACCATCGTCGCCACCGCACTGCCGACCATCGTCGCCGACCTGGGGGATGCCGGACACCAGTCATGGGTGGTCACCAGCTATCTGCTGGCGTCCACCATCGTCACCGCATTCGTCGGCAAGCTGGGCGACCTGGTCGGCCGCAAGCGCGTCTTTGAAGCAGCAGTGGTGTTTTTCGTCGGTGGGTCGGTATTGTGCGGGCTCGCGCAGTCGATGGCCATGCTGGTGGGCGCGCGGGCACTGCAAGGCGTCGGTGGCGGCGCGATCACCGTGACCGCCACCGCGCTGATCGGCGAGGTCGTCCCGCTCCGGGAACGGGGCCGCTACCAAGGCATTTTGGGCGCGGTCTTCGGCGTCACCACGGTCGTCGGACCACTGCTGGGCGGCTATTTCACCGACTACCTGACCTGGCGGTGGGCCTTTTGGATCAACGTCCCGATCTCGGTGGTGGTCATCCTCGTCGCGGCGGCGGCGATCCCTGCGCTCACCGCAGCCGCCAAACCGGCTATCGACTATGCCGGGATCGTCGCCGTCGGCGTGGGCGCCGCCGCGCTGACCCTGGCGACGAGCTGGGGCGGCATCGTGTACCCGTGGGGGTCGGTCACCATTGTCGGGCTTTTCTCGTTGGCCGCTGCCGCGCTGGGCGTCTTCGCCTGGGTGGAAAACCGGGCCCGGGAACCGGTCCTGCCGCCGCGGCTGTTTCGTAGTCCGGTGTTCACCGTGTGCTGTGTGCTGGCCTTTGTCGTGGGGTTCGCGATGCTGGGCGCGATGACGTTTCTGCCCACCTATATGCAGTATGTGGACGGCGTCTCGGCCACCACCTCCGGCCTGCGCACGCTGCCGATGGTGGTCGGTATGCTGGTCACCTCCACCGGCAGTGGTGTCGTTGTCGGCCGGACCGGCCGGTACAAGATATTCCCGGTGACCGGCACGGCGCTGACGGCAGTCGCGTTTGTGCTGATGTCGCGCATGGATGCAACAACCCCGGCGGTGGTGCAGTCGCTGTACCTGCTGGTGCTGGGCGCCGGTATCGGCTTGTCCATGCAGGTCCTGGTTTTCGTCGTGCAAAGTACCTCCGATTTCGAGGATCTGGGTGTGGCGACGTCGGGTGTGACGTTTTTCCGCACCATCGGCGGCGCGTTCGGTGCGGCGGTCTTCGGCTCGCTGTTCGTGAACTTCCTGCGGGCCAGAATGGGCCCGGCGATGGCAAGCAGTGGGTTGTCGGCCGAGTCGGTCAGCTCCCCGGAAGCCCTGCACCGGCAGCCTCTCACCGTGGCAGCACCGGTCGTGCAGGCCTACGCCGAATCACTGGGCCAGGTGTTTCTTTGGGCGGCAACGGTTGCCGCCGTTGCTTTCGTACTGGCGCTGTTATTGCGCGAAGTGCCGCTGCGCGATATCCACAACAGCGCGGTCGATTTGGGCGACGGATTCGGGATGCCGAGCACCGAGACGCCGGAGAAGTTGTTGGAGAACGCCATCGGTCGCATGTTGCGCGGCGATCCCGGTATGCGACTGCGCAGCATTGCCATGCGCCCCGATTGCCGGCTCGACGTCGCCGGTCTGTGGGGATTGCTGCGGATCAACCGCTATCAGCAGTTCTTCGGAGCGGCCCGGATCACCGATATCGGTAACCACCTGGGGTTGCCCTTCGAGGTCTTGGAGCCCACCTTCAGCCAACTGGTTGCCACCGGATATGTGGTGCGCGACGGCGATCACATGTCGCTGACCCCCGCGGGGGTCCACCAAGTCGAATACGTGTACTCGCTGCTGTTGAACTGGATCGCGGACAAACTTGCCAGATCGCCCGGCTTCGAAGGCCGGCCGGATCGCGGCGAGGTGGAAACGGCTCTCCGACATATTGCGTATCGTGTTCTGGCGCAGCGTGATTGGGGCCATGACTGGGCGGGCGAGGCGCCGACTGCGGCTACCCCTGCGGTAGCCTCCACTCCCACCGGTGCAATACCACACCCGCATTGACCGACAGCGCGCCACCCGGGCGTACCATCGCGCCATGAGCCGAATCGGAACTTTCGCCGACGACGACGTGGCCGGCTGGATCACGAAATCCCCTGAGCTCGGCGGCGCGCTGGCCGCCTTCAGCCGTGCGGTGTACACCAGCAACCGGTTGCCGATGCGCACCCGCGAGCTTGCCCGCGCGGTGATTGCCGACAACAACGAGTGCACTGTCTGCGCCAACACCCGCGATGCCGACGGGCCCGCCGCCGGGGTCGACGAGGACCTCTATGCCCACGCGGCCGAATGGCGCACCTGGCCGGGCTACAGCGAACAGGAGCGGCTGGCAGCCGAGTTCGCTTACCGATTCGCCACCGAGCACACCGTGCTGCGTGACGACGATGATTTCTGGAGCCGTTGCGGCGAATACTTCTCCGACGAATTGCTCGCCGACTTGGCCTTGTCCTGTGCGCTGTGGGTGGGCATGGGGCGGGTATTGCGGACCCTGGACATCGGTCAGGCTTGCCGGGTGACCTTACCCGGCCGAGCCTGAAACAGGCCCGACGGCGTCTTGGGTGACGTTGTGACGCAGCAGAATTCGTAACGGGGAAATTCAGACGAAGTCGGTCGCGTCGATGAGCCGGCCGGCATCGGCATTCGTACGCCGCTGTACCGTGAAATATATGCGACTCGGCTGTTACGGTTTGGTTTGTGCACCCTTTTCGGTGCCGTCAATCTGTAGGACCGGTAGGAGAGAAGTGTCATGCTTTCTATGCGCGATCATCGAGTCGAGGATTACACGGAATTAGCCGATATGGACGGCACCGACGTGGGTGTCTTGACTGGAGATGACCGGGACTGTCTGAGCGATCTCGGCGCCTATCTGGTCGCGGCTGATGCCTGGCAGCGGTTTGGTGTGTGGCTGTTACACAAGCATTTCGATCCCGAACCGGGCGAGGTATTCGTCGAACGTGTCATCGACTGGCCGCCGCAGACCCACACCACCCCGATTGAGCGAAATGCGTTCTCCCCAGCGGGTTTGCGTGCTACTGCTGTGCGGTTCGAGAGCGAGGTGGCCTGCGAAATGAGCCTCGTTGGCATGGAGTTCGCCGGACCGGCCGACTTCGGCGACACAGCGCCGATCAACGACTCCGACGAGGAGATGTTGGCCGGGCTGGCCGAACGGCTGCATGCCCACGGCAAAATCGATCGCTTCGGCGTGCGGCTAATCCGCAACCCTTTAGGGCTATCCGAAACGAAAGTGTTTTCCGAGACGTGCGACCCGTGGCGCCGGGCATTGCACTGCGACGTCATCGACCGCGCACAAACTCCCGACAACGCCATCGAAACATACTGGCAATGGAAACCCACCCCGACTGAAACCGGACCGACAGCGACTCTGACGTTCCTCACGGGATGCAGGCAATTTTGCACGCCCCTCGGCAGCGGCGTGCATCACCATCACCATCACTAAAAAGTGGAGCGGGTGGTGTCACACTAACGCAGTGGCATCGAATACCCAGCTGGTGTCCGCATTTGCAAGGTTCTCAAAGTGGTTGGGCGGCGCGAAACTGACCAGGCTGTTGAAGTCCCAATAGTCCTTCCACACGGCGATCCTCCCGTCGACAACCCTGTGGACGCTGACGAACCTGAGCAGGCCGCGTTCGCCGGTCCTGAACGTCCAGGTCTCGGAATGCTCGTACATCACGTCGGATCCGTTGGACAGCAGCAGCCCGTCGTGGTTTTGGTAATCGGCGAGCGGCTCCAGTCCGAGCTTCAGTCGCGTCACGATGTCGTCGGGACCACGCGCGGCCAGCGCCGGCACCGGCATGTCGACGTAGAGGCAGTCCGCGGCGAGAAACGTCTTGACGGCATCCCAATCGCGCTGCGCGAGGGCCCGCCACAGCCCGAGCACCACATCCCTGACTTCGATCGGAGAAGTGTCTGTCATAACGGCCCATGACACTCGGTACCGGTGCCGGTGTCAACCGCCGCGAGCCGCTGACCGTACCGCGCGTAGCGCCTTCGCTGCTCGGGGCTATGCCCTTCGGCTGACCGGCCCCCATACGGTGGCTTCGGCCAGATCGGGGGTGTCAACACGTTTTGGACTGATGTGTGGAACCCGTCGGCTGACGGGCCTGCACGGGTGCGGTTATCACTCACCCCGGCCCGGGGCCGCTTTTCGGCGACATCTCGATAGCCGAGACCATGCTCGATCGTCTGCCGTGCTGCTTCGTTGTCGGCAAACTCGACAGCACACGTTACCGCCTACGTTGCACTTGGGTTAGCTGTCGGCGGCGATGAACCGGGTCGGCCCTGACATGACCGGGTCAGCCCCAGCTCAAGGGTAACGACTTGAGCGCAAACGACTTGGACGGGAATTTGATGTACGCGGTGTAGCCCGGTGGCAGTTCGAAGTCAGGGATCTGCTTGAGCCACTCGCCGACAACGATGGTCAGTTCCATCCGTGCCAGGTGAGAACCCAAGCAGCGGTGGGGCCCGCCCCCAAATCCCCAATGGCGGTGCATCTTTCCATCCATGACCAGGTCATCGGTGGAGATCACGTCGCTGCCATCGCGGTTGATCGCGGCAGTGCACAACCGCACCGGTGTTCCTGGGGGAAGCGTCATGCCACCCACATTGACGAAGTCGGTGGTAACCCGGGCGGCCAACGGCGCCGACGGCTCGAGCCTGACGATCTCTTCAACGAAAACCTTGATCTGCTCTGGGTTTTCGGCGAGCTCTCTGCGCAGCTGCGGTCTGCGCGCCAATTCGAGCAGCGCGAAACCGATCGCGGCGGCCACCGTGTCCAGACCGGACACGATCAGTAGTTGAGTCATGCCGAGCAGCTCGAGGTCACTGAGATCACCCGGACCGGTCATCACTTGCGACAACATGTCCGAGCTCGGGTTCTGCCGGCGCTGTCGGATGGCCTCGGTGAAATACGCCAACAGGCCGTGACCGTCGGACTTGCCGGCGACAAAGGCGTCCTTCCAACCGATCACGCTATCTCGGTCCTCCAGCGGCAACCCGTAGAGATCCATGAATACCTGGTACGGGTAGAGGCGCGCGAAATCTGCCATTACCTCACACGCGTTTCGGCAGGCAAGTGCAGCAATCATTTCAGCAGCATGGCGCTCCATCATGGGCCGGGATTTATGCAGGGTGTGCGGGCTGAAGTACGGTTGCAGAATTTTGCGGTAGCGGGTGTGCTCGGGAGGATCGAATGCCGAAGGCAGCACCGGCACCGGGCTGCCGGGGGGTTGCAGCGCCAATTGCGCAGAGAACAGCTTTGGCTCGCACAGTGCAGCCAGCACGTCCTCGCGGCGGGTCAGGTAATAGGCGCCGTTCATGAACACCACGGGTCCGGCGTCCCGCAACGTCTTCCATCCGACACCCCGGTCGGCGGCCATGGGTAGCGTGGAATGCTCCAGCCGGGGCAGGTGGAAGGTAAGCGGCCGGTTTTCGTCGAGACTGCATCCCAAGTCCACCCGCCGGGAATCGATTTGCGGTGGTCGCACTTCGGAATTCATTGCTGTCTCGCCTGGCGTGCGACGGGTCGGGCGGGATGAGTTGCGCTGGCAAACATGACTCGTTCTCCAAGACATTGATGTAGGGAAATAGACCGACGTCGAGTGTCGTGCTGTCCGGTCGGACGGCTTGGCCCGCTACAGCGGCGGGCGATTCGGTATGATCAGGCTGGATCCTGTGATCGCCTTCGCGCATCGAAAACCTCAGCGCTAACGTAAATTGTTGTGCCCGTTGGCTTCACAGGGCCGAGTCTGACGGCGCGATAAGCCGGGATTGACCTATCAGCAGCGAACGACGCAGAGCTGGGTCAACATATCTCGGTTGACCGGAGCGGCTGCGGATGCCACCCGGGAGACGATGCCCGGGCGAGGCTCTGACTCAGCAGACGATGACGGCAACGCCAACCAGCCGCACCGAGGCGATAGGGGGGTCCAACTGGTCGGCCGATCGCGCGTCATCCACATGCTGTGGAAGGGCTTCTTGATCCTCGGCGTAGCGCTCTGGAGAAAGCCATGGTCTCGATGGCTCATGAGTTGGGCCGCGGGATGAGATTGCACCTGGCTATGGGTCCACGCCGCCGGCTCCGGCAATGTAGCCGGAGAAAACCGGGGTCGCAACGAGGACCCTGCGATCAGCGCGACGAACAGACTCACCGCAGCAGCGATTGCGATGGTCGAATGCCATCGCCGGGTTGCGCCAATGCTCCGAAGCCTCACCGTGGCACGAAGATACAGGCGGAGGCTTGGACAGCAATCTCAGCGAGCTGTGAAAACGGTCAAAGTCCGGTGCGTGCTGGCGCAGCTAGCTTATTTGCCGCCGATACGTCTAACGGGTGCACCTCGCTTCTCGCTCACCTGCCAATCGCTGCGGACGCTGTGGAAAACCCGTTCGCGACAAAGCTTGCCCCCGGCGCGCCGCCAGCCCTGCGGTACTGAGATTGCCCCCGTTCGACATCACACCACCAACCCGCGCCTAATACCGCACGGGTTGGCTCTGACCACCGAAGGCGCATCGCTACTGGGCGGCCAGCGCGCGAGCCGGCCCCAGGGTGACCGGCAACGTCGACCAGCCCCGTAACACTCGCGTGTCGCGCCTACTTCCGGCACCGGCGGCCCGCACCTCGGGGAAGCGCTCGAAGAACGTGCGCAACCCGACTTCGCCCTCGGCGCGGGCAAGCGCGGCGCCGAGGCAGAAGTGGCGGCCGGTGGAGAACGCGAGATGTCTTCCGGCATTGGCACGTTCGATGTCGAAGCGGTGCGGATCGGGGAATACCGACGGATCGCGGTTGGCTCCGGCCAGACAAATCACCACCATCTCGCCGCGGTTGATCGGCACGCCGGCCAGCTCGACGTCGGTGCGGGCCACCCGCGCGGTGAGCTGGACCGGCGAATCCAACCGCAAGATCTCTTCGACGGTGTTCGGCCACAGGTCAGGACGTCGGCGCAGGGTCTCCAGATGCTCGGGCATGTCCAGCAACATTCGAATTCCGTTGCCCAACAGGTTGACTGTGGTTTCAAAGCCGGCGACCAACACCAGCCCGGCGACCGCATGCAGCTCGTCGTCGTCGAGATGCGTTTCCGGGTCCCCACTTTCTGCCGTGCGGATCAGCTGGCTCATCAGGTCGTCGCCGGGGGCTCGTCGCAGCTGTGCGAGATGCGATACCAGCCAGGCGTTGAACCCTTTCACACCGCGCTGCACCCGCTGGTACTGCCGGTAGGGCACGCCGATATCCAGGCTGGGCGCTGCCAGTTCACCGAATTCCAGGACCCGTCGGCGGTCGTGGGCCGGCACCCCCAAGATTTCGCTGATCACCGCGATCGGCAGCTGGGAACAATACCGGCCGACGACGTCGACCACACCGGGTTGTGCGGCGAGCTGATCTAACAGATTGATGGCGGTCTGCTCGACCCGATCACGCAGCGCGGCAACGGCCCGTGCGGTAAACACCGCCGACACCGTCTTGCGATAGCGGGTGTGATCGGGCGGCTCGACCGCCAGCAGCGACGGCGGCCGCAGCGGGTGCAGCTGATTATCGCGGGTACGGCGCTCTAACCATCGCAGCGGTGCCGGTAGGTTCTCGCCGAGCGAGATGACCTGGAAGTCGTCGGAGCGCAAGATGTCGTGGCCGAGCTGATGGTCGACGGTCAGGCAATTGACTCGGGTCCGCACCAAGCGGCCGTGGCGGCGCAGCTCGTCGTAGAACGGTACCGGGTTGGCGGCGACGGCCGGATCGGCGATCAGCCGGGCCTGTAGTTCGCCTCGTCGAACGCCGACGTGGGCCATGCCGCGGATCACCCCGTGCAACGCCAGCCAGTGCAGTCGGTCTTTCACCGCTCCTCCATCCCGTTGCGGGCCAGGGCGCTTTGCGACCCAGCCTAAGCCCGTCGGGTCGGGACGCGCGTGACGTCTTCAGCAGTCGGCGACGATCTTGAAGTCCGTGGTCACGACCTTGTTGGGATTGCTGTTGCCGATGCCGTAAGCGCTGCCGGTGATGGTGTAGGTGCCGCGGGACAGGTCGGCATGGGCCTGGCCCACCCCGCCTTCCCAGAAGCTGCCGTTGAACCCGTCGACGTTGCGGATCTTGACCCATTGCGGGATCACCCGTTCACCGCTGACCAATACCACGGCCTGGACGTGTCCGTCGCGGTCACGGATGTCGATGGTCCGGTAGGACTGCTCCTGGCTGCATGCGGCCGGACGCGTGGTGCGTGTGTATCCGTCGATTGTCAGATGTGCGGCCTTGCGGGGTATCGTCTGCGCCTCGGCGCACCCAGAAAGACCGGCGACCACGACCACTGCAATTCCTGCCACCCTGACCAATGGGATTCGCACCAGCCACCTCCCTTGTGGGCCTTGTGGGCCTTGTGGGCCTTGTGCACGAAACTCTACTGCTGCCCCGGCTGCAGCCTGGGCAGGGCTTTGATGATGAGGCGCCTGACCAACTCCGGACTAACTCCCTTGAGCCGGTCGATCCACCGGATGCTTTGGGGCACATACCAATGCAATCTGGTGGGATGCTGGTAGGCCTGCCAGGCCGCCTCGGCGACGCTGGTCGCGGGCATCAGCCGAAACATGCCCTTCCTGGGCGCGGCGGCGCGGATCTGCTGCGCCGAAAGCGTGGGCGCGCCCTCCTCGGAATGCTGGCGCGTCGAGGTGAGAATCGCGGTGTCGATCAGACCGGGTAACACGTCGGCCACCCGCACACCGTGCCGCTGCCACTCCACGCTGAGCGCCTCGGTCAACCCTTTGACCGCATGCTTGGTGGCCGAATAGACGGCAAGTCGCGGCATGCCATACGTGGCCGAAGACGAGGACGTCGAGAACATCAGACTGCCCGGGGCCTTCTTCAGGTAGGGCAGCGCGCCGTAAGCCCCGGTCAGCACCGCCTTGAAGTTGACCTCGACGACCCGCATCGCGACGTCATACGGCACGTCTTCGAACCATCCGCCTTCGCCGATGCCAGCGTTGTTCCACAACATGTCGAGCGCGCCGCCGGTATTGCCGGCGCAAAAGTCGGCGAGCGCCGAATCGAGCGCGGCCTTGTCGGTCACGTCGACCACTCGTGTCCACAACCCGTTGCCGAGCTCGCCGCTCAGGGTTGCCAGACCGGTGTCGTCGCGGTCCACCGCACCGACGCGCCAGCCCTTGGCGTGGAAGAGCCGTGCCCCCGCACGGCCCATTCCGCTGCCCGCGCCGGTGATGAAAATCGACTTCATACGATTTGGTAACGCCCGCCCTCAGTCGGCTTCGACGACATCTTTGATGCGTTGCAACGTCTTGGTCATGTCCCGGATGTTGCGGCGTTTGCGCAGCCAGCCACCGAACGCCCAGTAATACACGGTCGTAAACACCGAAGGGGTGAGCCGGAACGACTCGGTGACATCGGTGCCATCACCCGCCGGTTCGAGCCGGTAGTGCCAATTGTTCACCGATCTACCGCCGGCCATCACAGCAAACCCGAACTCGCGGGGGCGCTCACACGCCGTCACCTTGCACACCGTCCAGTAGACGGGACCGATCTCGTTGCGCCGGACGTGTCCGCGGAATCGGGCGCCGAGCGCCGGGCCGGTCGCGCCGTCGAGCCACTCGGCCTCGAACGTTTCCGGTGAAAACCGTCCGGTATTACGAATATCGGCGATTAAATCCCAGATCTTTTGCGCTGGGGCCGCCATGTGAACCGTTGCCGAACCCTCCATAGCATGATCCAATCACGTCCCTGTAACGCTGGGAACGGAAACACCGATATTCACTGATGCGGTGTGAATAGCGAGATGATCTCAGTCACCGTCTGCTGTAGCTGCCGTACCGGCTTGGGCAACACCACGGGCACGGGCGGCAGACCGCCGGCACTGGCGCACTTCGGCCACGCGGCGGGGCCCTGGCCGGCCAGAACTCGGTTGGCCACGGCGATTTGTTGCTGCTTAGAGGCGGTCGCGGGGTTGCCGACGCCGCCGTATTCGTCCCATGTGGCTTGCTTGAACTGGAGTCCGCCATAGGCGCCATTGCCGGTGTTGGCGGTCCAGTTCCCACCAGACTCGCACTGCGCAACGGCGTCCCAGTTCATGACGTCGGCGTGGGCGATGCCGGTGGATAGTGACATCGATGCTGCGACGAAAGCTGCGGCCGTGGCGGACTTGATGAGGGGCTTTGCGATGCGTGTCATGTCCGGCATTTCGGCGGCCGTGGCTAAAGCGTTACCGCCTAGAAAAACTTATGAAATTGGTTAGCCGCCGCATTGTGATTTGCGCAAACGACGTCCAGCCGAGCGAATCAAACCACCGGCGGGGACCGGGCGGACGGGTCACGCTGTGGCCCGGATCACCTGTTGACAACGGCTTGTCCAAGCGGGGGAGCCCGCGTTGACTCGTCGCGCGCGCAGTCGGTTCGGCGGACGTATGCCGAAGAGTTCAGCAAACTTTGCGCGACCTCAATCTGAGACAAAATCTTAGTTTTGGGCACCTCGGGCGCAGGCCCTGGTGCCGACAGCTCGCGGTACGGCCGATGGGGTGGCCGGGCCTACAGCGCGCGACCCGGACTACCGGTTGGCCGCCCCCGGGATGGATGTTGCTGAGAGCGGCTGTCGACTCAGGTTTCGTGTGCGGAAGGGTCCGGAAGTTCTTGCATCGCGGCATATGACAGTCGACGATGGCGGGGTGGCCGCTGAAGCCGCAGCCGTCCGTACGCCGAGCTGGACCGTCGCGCGGTTCGTCTCGCCGGTCAGTTGTCCAGCGTGCATCGCCGGCCTGATCGCCGGCATCTTCGGAGGTGACCAGGTCGGCTGATGGTTCGACGCGCCGGTACTATCGGAGATTGGTTGCGGGCCAGAGGGATTCGGGCAATACTCGCCGCTGCGCTGGTGACATGTTTGTTGCTCGGTGGAGCTGTCCTGCTGGTGGCGAATCGCTATCGTGCTTCGTCCGCCAACTCTCTCGACCACCCCGTCCGCCCCCTCAGCGATGCCGCAACCGAGGCCCAGGTTGTGGAAAAGGCACAACAGATCGTCACGGCGGCCGGACTTCAGACGACCGCCGCCGGGTATCTGTTGATGTCGTGCAAGAACCGGGACGATCCGCCGTATCAAGGGGCGATCTATCTGACTTTCGCGCTGCCCGCCGGGGCGCGTGCCGACGCGTACTTTCGCGACGTCACGGCAGCGCTGGTCAGGCACGGCTGGACCGATGGGCTGCCGCCTAACGACCAGGTGTTCGGCAGGACCATGTCCAAGGACGGCGTCACGGCGATCATCTACCGTCACGGTGACCACACCGGCGCGGGGGTCCTGCGTCTGTACGGTCAGTGCCGCAACGTCAATGACCACCGCCGCGACAGCACCGCATGGGTCGATGTCACCAGCTTGTTCGGTGCGGGCAGGTAGACCGGCTCGTTGAACATGGCGGACCAGCGTTCAAGGTGCCGAACACACTACTGGGCTTGACGGCGTCTTGCCGTCAAGCCCAGTAGCGGCAACCGTTGCGCGATCAGCGGGCGCCCAGGCTGGCCTGCAGGTCACCCTTCATGGCGTTGAGCTGCGCGCCCCAGTACTCCCAGCTGTGCGTTCCGTTGGCGTCCAAATTGAACACGGCGTTGTGGCCGCCCGCGGCGTTGTAGGCGTCCTGGAATTTCAGGTTGCTGCTGCGAACGAAGTTCTCCAGGAATTCGGCCGGAACATTGGCACCGCCCAACTCGGACGGGGTGCCGTTGCCGCAGTAGATCCACAGGCGGGTGTTGTTGGCGACCAGCTCCGGAATGTGCAGCGACGGGTCGTTACGCTGCCAGGCTGGGTCACTCGAGGGTCCCCACATGTCCGAGGCCTTGTAACCACCGGCGTCACCCATCGCCAAGCCGATCAGAGACGGCCCCATCCCCTGGGAGGGGTCCATCAGGGCCGACAACGAACCCGCGTAGATGAACTGCTGCGGGTGGTAGACGGACAGGATCAGGGCCGACGAGCCGGCCATCGAGATGCCGACCGCGGCGCTTCCGGTGGGCTTGACACTCCGGTTCGCGGACAGCCATTGCGGCAGCTCGCTGGTCAGGAAGGTCTCCCACTTGTAGGTCGTGCAGCCGGCCTTGCCGCAGGCCGGGCTGTACCAGTCACTGTAGAAACTGGACTGTCCGCCGACCGGCATGATGACCGACAGGCCCGATTGGTAGTACCACTCGAAGGCCGGGGTGTTGATGTCCCAGCCGTTGTAGTCGTCTTGAGCGCGGAGACCGTCGAGCAGGTACACCGCCGGCGAGTTGTCCCCGCCACTTTGGAATTGAACCTTGATACTGCGACCCATCGCAGCCGACGGCACCTGGAGGTACTCCACCGGCAGGCCGGGACGGGAGAACGCTCCCGCGGTCGCCGCTCCGCCGGCGAGTCCGACCAGGCCAGGAAGGGCCGCAGCAGCGGCCGCGCCGACCAGAAGGCGTCGGCCCCACGCCCGAATCTTCCCGCTCACGTCTGTCATACCCTGCCCCTTGTCCGTATGTGCTCGCGTGCTCCCGGCAGAACTTACCGTGTGAGTAGGGCAAATGTCGATCGGGACGCGAAGTCATTCCATTTCGATATCGGTTACCCCCGCCAACACAGCAACGGTGCTATGCGAGTCGGCGACGGACTCCACCGCTTCCCCCGTTGCCCCGTTGCGGCCCGGATAATCCGGAGCGCAAACGGGTGCTATGCACCCGGAGCAGGGCAGAAGGCGGCAGGCGGGGAGCGGTACAAAGAATAGTTAACCGATGCGGCACGCCGAACCTCGACACGCCGGACGTAGCTCGAGCAACGTTTCGCGGGTTTACCCCGGGCTGGTGCCCAGACGAGCGGGAAGCCCGGTGCCGGCGCATCCGGCTCGAGTCAGTGGCGGCGGCCGGCGATCCGGTCGCCATGTTCGTTTCATGTGAGTCACCTGGCGGTTTGCCCACCGGAGGAGCTGAACTTGCACCGACCGCGTAGTCTCTGTCAGGCAAGCCGATGGAGACAACGATCCTCCGGGATATTCCGGGCTGTTCCGGGATCTTCCGGGCTATCCGGTCCGTTCCGGCGCTCACGCACCAGCACACCAGGCCCCTCGGTGTATGCGGGTGCGACGGCGTTGGCTCGAGGCGCCTGAAGAACCGGGAACGATTCGGGAACGATTGAGGTGCGAAATTTTGGAGACGGTACTTGGGCTATCAGTGACACCGACCGCCGTGGGTTGGGTCCTGGCTGAAGGGCACGGCGCAGAGGGCACCATCCTGCATCACAACGAAATGCGGCTGCGCGGTGGCCGAGGCGTGGGCGTCGTCCATGCCGCGGAACAGGCGGCGGCCGAAGTCATTCGTGCGGGGGAATTGGCGGCCGCGGCCGGCCACCGTTTACGTGTCGTCGGCGTGACCTGGAACGACGAAGCTTCCGCCCAAGCCGCGCTACTGGTCGAGGCCTTGACCGACGCCGGATTCGACAACGTTGTACCGGTTCGGTTGCTCGATGCCGTCGAGACGCTGGCCGAGGCGGTCGCACCGGTAATCGGATACGAACAGACCGCGGTGTGCATCCTCGAGCGCGAATGGGCAACCGTCGTCATGGTTGACACCCGCGACGGAAAGACCCAAACCGCAGTCAAATATGTCCGTGGTGGTTATGACGGGCTGACCTCGTGGCTGACCGGAATGTTCGACCGCAGTGCGTGGCGTCCGGCCGCAGTGGTGGTGGTGGGTTCCGACCTTGACATCAGCGACTTTTCCTGGCAACTCGAAACCGCCCTTCCGGTACCGGTTTTCGCGCAGACCATGGCGCAGGTGACAATCGCGCGAGGCACGGCGCAGGCGGCGGCCCGAACCACCGAGTTCACCGACGAGCGACTGGTGGCAGACACCGGTGAAACCACCGCCGTGCCCAAGCGGTCACGCCAATACGCCGGGGCTGCAACCACTTTGGCGGCAGCTGCGGTTACCTTCGTGGCTTCGGTGTCGCTGGCGGTTGGCCTGCAATTGACTCCGGACAGGCACTCCGAAACAGCACAGCGCTCCATACCCACATCGACACCGGAAATCGCCGAGGCAGTTGCGACTGCAGCTCCGGTGCCCGCGAGTGCCCAGCTGCCCGCTCCTCTTCCGGGGCCCGCGACACAGCGGGAGCCCATCCAGCTCACCTCTGGTGAAGAGCTCACCGACGCCATCTCCGAACAGCCGAACGACGTTGCGTCGCAACCGAGTCCGAACGATGGATCGCCGCTGCTGACCCGGGTGCTCAAGCACATTCCCGGCACCTACGGCGACACCGGTATGGAGCCGCCGGAGTAGTCGAACTGCCGGATCGACGATCGGATGGCTTGTCGCCAGTGCGGGCCCAACGGCGGCACGCTGGCTGCAGGGCCTACCCCGCATCGGTCCAATGGTCAACCGTCCTTGGGCCGAACCGCGGTAAAAGACACGGTCACCTCGTCGGCGACCTGCAGCGAGCCCATCAACAGCGAATAGGGCTTGACCCCGTAATCGGACTGGCGAACCGTCGACTCGGCAGACATCGCCCAGGAGTCACCAAGATCCTCGGTGCGCAGGTCGATCATGTGTTGACGCGACTTGCCCCGGATCTGCAGCTGTCCGGTGAGGCGGTAACCGTCCTCGGTCTTGTCAATCTCTGATGCGGTGAAGCGGATATCCGGAAAGCGACCGGCGTTGAGCGACTTCAGCGCATTCGACCGGACCAGGGCCTTCTCCGGCCCGGACAGGCTCTTGACACCACCCTCGCCGCGCAGCACCTCCAGCGAATCCACTTCCACGGCAAGCTCTGCGGTGGCGGGTTCATCAGCCACCCAGTTCACCGTGGCCTGCCAGCGAGTCATAGCGATGGTGAGCCGATGGCCCATTCGGGCGGCTCGACCCGCGACACCGGTACGAACGATCAACTCACCGCCGGACGGATCCAGCGTCCACACCGTGTCGCTCACGGCACGACTCTATTCGTTCGCCGCGGCGTTCACATGGTGAGGACCGTGCGATAGCGCGTCCGTCCCTGCTCCATCGCCGCGTAACCATCCGCCGCATGCGAAAAAGGTGTCTGCTCGACCCAGGCCCGCACGCCGCACAGCACCGCGAAATGCATGGTGTCCTCCACGTCCTTCGCGGTACCGGAGGGGTGTCCGGAAATGCTGAGGCCCGGGTTGATCAGCTGTCTCGGACTGATCGGGAGCGGATCGGTCGTCACACCGACCACAACCAGTTCACCGCGAGGAAGTAAGCCGGGCACCGTCGCGGCCATGGCGGCTGAGTTCCCCGCAGTGGCCAGCACGACCGCAACACCGCCGAGCCTGCGCAGCTCTTCGGCGACGTCACCGCTGGTGGAGTCGACGTAGTGGTGGGCGCCCAGCCGGCGCGCATCCTCGGCTTTGGCGGTCCCTCTGGCGATGGCGATGGTCTCGAAGCCCATCGCCCGGGAGAACTGCACACCGAGATGACCCAGACCGCCGATACCGAGAATCGCCACCCGGTCACCGGCCAGCGCCTTGGTGTGGCGTAGTGCGTTATATGTGGTGACGCCGGCGCAGCACATGGGAGCCGCTTCCACGTCAGAGAGTTCGGACGGAATCCGGGCCAGTGCGCTGGCAGGCACTGTCACCGATTCCGCGTAGCCACCGGGGTACTGCCAGCCGGGCACCTTCATGTTCGCGCAGTGGATGAAGGTGCCCTTGCGGCAGGGGCCGCACCTGTTGCAGTGCCCGCCGAACCAGCCGACGGCGACTCGGTCGCCGATCTCGAAATCATCGACGCCCCCGCCGAGTTCGACTATCCTGCCGGCTATCTCATGCCCCGGCGTCAATGGCCAGGGTGTGTTCGGAAAGCCGCCGTTGACGAACGCCCGGTCAGTGCCGCATACCCCACACGCGGAAACCGCGATGCGTACCTCGTCATGAGCGGGCGGCGCGGTGTCGACGTCGACGAGCTCCAAAGCCGCACCCGCCGACGCTATCCGGACAGCCTTGTGCGTGGACATGCACTTACCCTACCGGCTCATGGTCAATGTGCCACAGGGCATTTCGCCGACGCGGTGCTGTGATAGTCGACCTGCCAGTGCTTGATTCCGTTCAGCCAGCCCGACCGCAGCCGCTCGGGTTTGCCTGTCGACTCCAAGTCGGGCATGGCGTCGGCGATCGCATTGAACATCAAGTCGATGGTCATCCGCGCCAAGTTGGCACCGATGCAGTAGTGCGCGCCGGTGCCGCCGAATCCCACGTGCGGATTGGGACTACGCAGAATGTTGAAGGTGAACGGGTCGTCGAACACCTCTTCGTCGAAATTGGCCGAGCGGTAGAACATCACCACTCGCTGACCCTTCTGGATCCGCACTCCCGAGAGCTCGTAGTCCTGCAACGCGGTGCGCTGGAACGAGGTGACCGGGGTGGCCCACCGCACGATCTCGTCGGCCGTGGTGGCGGGACGCTCCCGCTTGTACAACTCCCACTGGTCGGGAAAGTCGGTGAACGCCATCATGCCCTGGGTGATGGAGTTGCGGGTGGTCTCGTTGCCGGCAACGGCCAGCAAAATGACGAAGAACCCGAACTCGTCCTCGGAGAGCTTGTGGCCGTCGATGTCGGCCTGGACCAGCTTGGTGACAATGTCCGGCCCCGGGTTCTTGGCCCGGTCGGCCGCCATTTGCATGGCGTACATGATCAGTTCGACCGAGGCGGTGATGGCGTCATTGCTGGCGAACTCGGGATCCTGGTCGCCCACCATCTGGTTCGACCAGTGGAAGAGCTTCATGCGGTCTTCCTGGGGCACACCGAGCAACCCGGCGATGGCCTGCAACGGCAGTTCGCAGGACACCTGCTCGACAAAGTCGCCGGAACCCCGCGCCGCCGCGGCCTCGACGATGCGCCGGGCGCGCTCGTTGAGGTCGTCGCGCAGCCGCTCGACGGCCCCCGGCGTGAAGCCGCGGGAGATGATCTTGCGCAGCCGGGTGTGCTGTGGGTCGTCCATGTTGAGCAGGACGAACTTGCCTCGGTCGATCTGCTCGGCGACCGTGCCGTCTTTGTAGCGTGGCAGCGCAGTCTTTTGCAGGCTGGAGAAGACGTCACTGCGGCGCGAGATCTCCTTGACGTCTTTGTGTTTGGTCACCACCCAATAGCCGCCGTCATCGAAGCCGCCGCAACCGATCGGCTGCTCGTTCCACCAGATCGGCGCGCATCGGCGCATCTCGGCCAGTTCTGCCACCGGCAGGCGCTCGGCATAGATGTCGGGGTCGGTGAAGTCGAACCCGGGAGGCAGGTTGGGTGCCGGCTTGGCTGTTGACTCGGCTGCTGACTTGGCTGTTGACAAGGCCCACTCCTCAATATGAATTCTGCTAGTGGTCGTCTACTGCCAATAATCCATTGCTCCACCTGAGATGGGAAGCATTGATGCAACGTGGCGGACGCCGAACTGCAACGTGTTCAGCCGGCCTTAACCTGCGGCCGTGGAAGCGTTCGGACGGGGCTGCCGCGTCGTTCCCTGGCGAGTTGTCGTCCAGACTGGTCGCGCAAGTGTTCGGCGGGCGGGGGAGCGGTTTGGCATGGGCGACCAACGACGGCCGACCATCGGCGCCGGCGTGGTGGATCGCCCGGCGATCAGCAGCCAGTGGGGAATGCCCTGGTCACCTGCCCCTGCATCGGCAAGATCGGCGCGGGTCGCGGCGGCTGTTGTGGGCTACGCCACAGTCGTTATGCTGTGGTGAAACTAGCCGGTGCATGCAGGGCATGAAGGGGTCGACATGATTCGGGAACTGCTGACCACCGCTGCGATCGCCGGGGCCGCGATCGGCACGGCGCCGGTCGCCGGCGCCGACAACGGGCGTTACGAGGGTGATGTGCCCGGGATGAACTATGACGCCTCGTTGGGAGCACCGTGTGACAACTACGAGCGCTTCATCTTCGGCCGCGGCACCAGCGGCCAGGCCGAAGCCTGTCATTTCCCGCCACCGAACCAGTTCCCGGCAGCCACCACCGGTTACTGGGTGATCTCCTACCCGCTGTACGGAGTGCAGCAGGCGGGTGCCCCCTGCCCGGGTCCGCAGGCGGCGGCGCAGACACCGGACGGCCTGCCGATGTTGTGTCTGGGAGCGCAGGGATGGCAAGCCGGGTGGTTCACCGGGGCCGGGTTCTTCCCGCCCGAAGGATGATCGGTTGACCTAAGTGCGATGACGACCGACCGCAAGCCAGCTGAGTCACCGATCCCGCGCTGGTTGCGGTTTGTCCTGGCGTCGGATCGGGCGGGCTCGGCGTGGTACGTCGGGACCGGCTTCTTCTTTGCGCCGGTGCTGGCGCTGGTGTCGCCGTGGCCGGCGGTCACCGCCGTCCTATGGTGGATCATCGCGCTGGCCGGGTTATGGCTGGGACTGCTCGGCATCGCGATGGCCGTCGGGCTGGCACGCGTATTGCGCTCCGGCAGCGAAATTCCGGAGCACTACTGGCGCACGTTGGTCGACTACTGACCCGGGAACTGATGCCCTTTGTGGGGTCTACAGTCGTAGCAAGCATCCCGTCAACGAAATGAGGAGCCTCCGATGGCCATCAATCCCAAAGATGCAGTCGATGCAGCCAAGGACATCGCGACCAACGCCGTCGAGAAGGCGTCGGACATCGTCGAAAACGCCGGCGACATCATCCGCGGCGACATCGCCGGGGGCGCCAGCGGCATCGTGCAGAGCTCGATCGACATCGCCACGCACGCCGTCGACCGGGTTAAAGAGGTATTCACCGGCAAGGACGACGACCTGGATTAGCCGGCGCTTGGGCGTCTCAGGGAGTCTCAGGCGGTCGCGGCGGCGTTGAGCTCGTCGAGCCGGTTGGTTGCCTCGAGGTACTCCTGCACCCACCGCTGGATGACGGTAGCGGTCTTCTCGACCTTGGTGAACTGACCGACGACCTGCCCGATGGGATTGAACGCGACGTCGACGCTCTCGTTCGGGTACTTGTTGGTGGCTCGCACCGCCATGCCGGACACCATGTACTGCAACGGCATTCCGAGCGGCTTCGGGTTGTCCGGCTCCTCCCATGCCTCGGTCCAGTCGTTGCGGAGCATGCGAGCAGGCTTGCCGGTGAATGACCGGCTGCGCACGGTGTCGCGGCTGGTTGCCTTGGCGTAGGCCGCTTGCTGAACCGGGGTGTTGGCGGCCTCCTCGACCATCAGCCACTGCGAGCCGGTCCAGGCGCCCTGGGCGCCCAAGGCCAAGGCCGCCGCGATCTGCTGGCCGCTGCCGATACCGCCGGCTGCCAGGACCGGTACCGGCGCGACTTCCTTGACCACCTGCGGCCACAACACGATCGAGCCAACCTCGCCGCAGTGCCCGCCGGCCTCGCCACCCTGGGCGATGATGACGTCGACGCCGGCATCGACGTGCTTTCGGGCCTGTGAGGGCGAGCCGCATAACGCCGCGACCTTGCGGCCGGATTCGTGAATGTGGTTGATCATGTCCGCCGGCGGGGTGCCCAGGGCGTTGGCGATCATTGCCACCTTCGGGTGCTGCAGCGCCACTTCGACCTGCGGGGTGGCCGTCGCCTCGGTCCAGCCGAGGAGCTGCAAGCTGTCCTTGTCGCTGTCCTCGATCGGGACACCGTGATCGGCGAGGATCTTCTTGGCGAAGTCCAGGTGCTCCTGCGGCACCATTTTGCGCAGTGTCTCGGCGAGTTCCTCGGCAGATAGGTGCGAGTCCATGCCCTCGTACTTGTTCGGGATCACGATGTCGACGCCGTACGGGTGATCGCCGATGTGCTCGTCGATCCAGTCCAGCTCGATCTCCAACTGCTCGGGGGTGAAGCCGACGGCGCCGAGCACGCCGAATCCGCCGGCTTTGCTGACGGCGACGACGACATCGCGGCAGTGGGTGAATGCGAAGATCGGAAACTCGATGCCAAGTTGATCACATATGGCGGTGTGCATGCCTGCTCCTGAGCCCCTCGCCGAATTGAAACGTGTTCTAGTTTAGTACGGGAGTTGCGGACGCGACCAGCAAGGTGGCGCACGTCGCGACTAGGGCCCTTCAGCGGGCGATGCCGTATGCCAGCCATAGGAGCAGGAACACCAGCATGAAGCCGATGCAGACGAGGTGATCCCGGCAGATGGCTCGTGCGAGGCGGGTCTGTTCGGCAGGACTATCGACACGGTTTCCAAGTCGAACCGCGCAGGGAACCGTGTGTGCTGCGGCCAGCCCGACGGGGATACCGGCGAGAACGGCTGACGCCGCCAGCAACCATCGGGGCTCGGGACCGCGCAGGGCCGCGAATGCCAGGGCACCCACCAAGATCACCATCACCAGCGCGATCAGCCGGCTCATCGGGCGCGACGTGGTGGTCGCGCGGTGGTAGTAGCCCGCAATGGACGCCAGCACCGGCTCGGGCAGTTGGTCGCTCGCGCGTCGGTAGCGCAGAACCTGGACGTCGAATATCAAGTCCATCCACAAGACTGCGAGCAAGAACCCGCCGCAGGCCGTGATTAACGGGGCCACGACGCTCATTCACCTCCCATTGGCAACCGGCGCCGGCCATCACGTCAATTATTGTTTCGCATGACCGGTCGCGAGGTAGTCGAACCAGCTTCTCGTACCGATGTGCCGGGAGTAGCCTGGCCCGTCATGGGCCGGGTTGACAACAAGGTTGCACTGATCAGCGGCGGCGCACGCGGGATGGGGGCCTCCCATGCCCGATTGCTCGTCGCCGAGGGCGCCAAGGTGGTGATCGGCGACATCCTCGACGACGACGGCCGAAACCTGGCCGACGAGTTGGGCCCGGCGGCGCGCTACGTGCATCTGGACGTGACCAAACCGGAGCACTGGACGGCGGCGGCCGCAACCGCGGTAGGGGAGTTCGGCAGGCTGAATGTATTGGTCAACAACGCCGGGATCATCAACTACGGTCCGCTCAAGACTTTCGACCTGACCAAGTGGCAACACATCCTCGACGTCAATGTCACCGGCACCCTGTTGGGCATCCAGGCTGTTATCGACCCGATGATCGCTGCAAACGGCGGCTCGATCGTCAACATCTCGTCCATCGAGGGCCTGCGCGGCGCGGCGTGGGTGCACGGGTACGTGACCTCGAAGTGGGCGGTGCGCGGCCTGACCAAGTCCGCGGCATTGGAGTTGGCGCCCAACAACATTCGGGTCAACTCCATTCACCCGGGTTTCGTCCGCACTCCGATGACCGCCAAACTGCCCCAGGACATGCTCAACATTCCGCTCGGACGCCCCGGCGAACCCGAGGACGTGTCGGCGTTCGTGCTGTTCCTGGCCAGTGACGAGTCGTCATATGCCACCGCCGCCGAGTTCGTCGTCGACGGCGGCGTGGTCGCCGACGTATCGCACAAATCCCAGTAGCTTCCCCAGTTGCACCCGTGCCTGCGCGACGCTGGGCCGGTGGGCACCCGTCACGTCAGCAGCGAAGGGCCTCGTCATCGACGGCGGTGTTGTCCCATTCGTCGAGGCGAGCGAGGAAGAAGGCTTCCGCCTCGTCGAAGGTGATTTCCGCGTCCGACGCGATGCGCGCCACGAGGTCGGCGTAGACTCGCGCCGCTTCCGGGTCGGCGAATTCCCATTGGCCCAGCGGCCATTCGTCGGTGAGATAACCCGCGGCCGAATACGCCTGGTACAGCGGCGTTCCCGGATAGGGCGTGATCTTGCTGAGGAACTTGAAAGGATGCCGGTACCTGGTGGCGCGCAGCAGGCGTGCCGTCTCGCGTAGCTCCTCGGGGCGCACCGTCGGATGAAACATGATGGTTCCCGGGATCACATCGATCCCCAACCGCAGTAAGGCGTTGATGGTTTCGGCGGGGTCTTGGCCGCGGTTGATGATCTGCTTGCGGTAGGCGCGCAGCTGCTCGTAGGAGCCGGTCTCGATCCCGACGAACACCCGCCGCAGACCCGCCTGGTGAAGGTGCCTGAAAACGTCCAAATCCACCACCGAGTCCAACCGTATATCGACCATGAAATTGACGTCGATACCTCGACGCAGAATCGCGCTGGCAAACTCGACGGCACGTTGCTGCGAACCGGGATGCTTGGAGACAAACAAATCGTCGGTTATCGACACAAAATTGATATCGAAATCCGATACCAGATAGGTGATCTCGTCGACAACCGAGTCGACCGACTTGGCCCGGTAGCTGTTGCGGCCAAGAATCGCCGACATGGCTCCGGTCCCACAAAACGTGCACCGGTACGGACAACCGCGAGTGGTGAAAACTGCGGCCGAAAAACCGTCGGCGAGGACCGTCGGCAATTCCTCGCGAGCCGCGCGGGGCAACCGGTCGAGGTCGACCAACGTCGACGGTGAGCATACGATCTGGCCCCGGGCGTCGCGGCGCGCCACTCCCGGTACATCCGCTATCTCGTCGCCGTTGGCCACAGCCAAAGCCAACTGGGTAAAACCGACTTCCCCGTCGCCCACGACCACGAAGTCAAAGCAGTCATATTGGCGCAAGATGCGCTCGTAGTTCAGCGTGGCGATCACATTGCCCAGCGCGATCTGCACACCCGGCCAACTCTCACGCGCCCGCTGCGCCAACCACAACACCTCGGCAAATGTGTCGATGCAGGAAAGCCCGACAAGCCCCGGCGTGCCGGCCACCCGTGCAACGTCGCGCATGGCCTGCCACGTCTGCTCCACACCCACATGCCCGGCCACCAACCCGTTGACGGTCGCGATATCAAGCCCCTGACTGGCTGCGTAGGCCTTGATCGACATCATCCCCAGGTGCTCCATGGGCATCGACGAATACACCCACGGACCCCAAAGTTTCTGTGCACCAACGTAAGAGCGCCCATTAGCGCGAACACCGGGAGGATTGACCAGAAGGGCCGTCACGTCATGGCTCCATCACCGCGGCGACCGCGACATGCCGGTTCGCGCCCAGGCTGCCGGGCAGCGAAACGGCATGCCGCCGCCCGGTACCACACTCGCCCGTGCCCGACCCGCCAGCAAATATCTCAAGCCGACCGACTCAGACTGGCCAGCAATCGGCTCATCCGGCGACTGAATGCCATGTCCGCCAACCGGAAAACAACCGCCGGCATGCCTGGACGCGCCGTTGCGCGCCGCTCGTATATAACGGTCGACACGCGCGAATCCGGGTCAATTTGTATTATCCGGGTTACGTTCGGATTGTTCCTGAGCCGGGGAACTTCCACGCGCTGCCAAATATTGTCGGGACGGACATCACATCCCACGATCGCCGTTACCGTGCCGGCGGCGTTCTCCGCATAGGCTCTGGCCGCCTCGTCCCAGAACCTGATCGTATCCGGAAAGGCTGCGTCCCATCCCGGAACTGGCACCATTCCGCGCCGCTCCAACAACATTTTCAGTGTCGTGGCATTAGCCTCGTCGGCCAAACGCTCGGCAATTCTGGAACCATCCGGCCCCACGCCAACCCCATTGGCATCGCGCCCCGACCAATAATAGGCCTTGCCGGGATCTGTCTTCGTCAGCTCACGCAGCTCGTCGTATGAAGGCAAACTTTCCCGCACATAGTCGGCGGCGTTGACCGCGATATCATCATTGTCATCAGCGATATTGTTTAGCGCGGTATCAGGACATGCATCCAGCACGCTGCGGACTTGACCGTCAGGCCCGGCCAAATCGCCCGCGTAATTTCTCGTCGGATCGCGAAAAAATTTTGTTCGATTGTCATTTTCCGAGGCGCCCGGGCGCAATGTGTCCTCAGCACGCATGCGCGGCAGCATAGCGACTGCAGGACCCCGCCGCAATTTGCCGCATTGGGTTATGCGCGGGATTCCCGCCGTTGGAGTTCTCGGCGCAGATTGGTTCTGCAGCGCTCGGCGCTCTTGATCGGGGGCGGCTGAGCGAGGTAGCGTAATGCCGGCAATTACGAAACGGGCAGTATCGTAATTGAGATCGCACGAAAGGATCAGCTTCGATGCGCAGCGGGTACGCCGGGCTGCCGTTCACCACGTCCACCCCGGAGATCGCGTCCGCGCTCGAGGACGTCAGCATCCCTACGCTGTTGCTGTCGCTGGTCCATATCACCGGCGATCCCCGCTTCATCCGGGGCTTCAAGCCGATGGGGCTCTTCCTCAACGAAGTCCAGGGGTTCATGTCGGAGGAGGACAAGGCCCGTGCCCGCGCCGAAGCCCTCGCCGTGATCTCGCAGTATCGTGATCGCGGCTGCCCCGAACCCCAGCCGCTGAGCATCGACCTGATCCGGGAGATGATGGATTGGGCGGCCTGCGAACACGTTCCCGACGACTACCTGCCGCTGGTGCTGGAAGAGATGGATCTCGACGGGGCCGACCCGCGCCGGCCGGGACCTATCCCGTCCGAGTGCGCGGCTCAGCTGCCGGTGATCGTGATCGGCTGCGGGGAATCCGGCATTCTGGCCGGAATCCGATTGAAACAGGCCAACATTCCCTTCACCATCGTGGAAAAGAATGCCGGCCCCGGTGGAACATGGTGGGAGAACAGCTATCCCGGTGCCCGCGTGGACGTGGCGAACCATTTCTATTGTTACAGCTTCGAACCCAACAACGACTGGACACACTTCTTCGCCGAACAGGGCGAACTACAAGACTATTTCACGCAGGTCATGGACAAGTATGGCGTGGCCGAGCACGTGCGGTGGAACACCGAAGCGCTGGCGGCCGAATGGGACGACGCCGAGGGCATGTGGAGTGTCTTGCTGGGCTCGCCCGACGGCCAGACCAGCGTGAGTGCGCGGGCTGTCATCACCGCGGTCGGTCAGCTGAATCGACCGCATATCCCGTCATTCGACGGCGCTGACACGTTCGAGGGGCCGTCGTTTCACTCCGCGGCCTGGGACCACTCCGTCGACGTGACCGGCAAGCGGGTTGCACTCGTCGGGGCAGGTGCCAGCGGCTTCCAGATCGCGCCGGCGATCGCCGGCGATGTCGAACGTCTCACCGTCTTCCAGCGCACCGCCCAATGGATGTTCCCCAACCCGATGTATCACGACGAAGTGGGCGACGGGGTGCGCTGGGCGATGCGGCACCTGCCGTTCTATGGCCGGTGGTATCGATTCCTGCTGCTGTGGCCGGGAGCCGACAAGGGTCTCGACGCGGCGCGGACCGACCCGGATTACGCCGATCAGGACTATGCCGTCAGCGAGATGAACGCCGCCGCCCGGATGATGTTCAGCCAATGGATTACCAGCCAGGTCGGCGATGACCACGAGCTGTTGGCCAAGGTGATGCCCGACTATCCGGCCACCGGTAAGCGGACTTTGCAGGACAACGGCAGCTGGCTGCAGACCCTGAAGCGGGACAACGTCGAACTCGTGCGCACGCCGATCCGGCGGATCACCCGCCACGGGATCGTCACCGAAGACGGCCGCGAATACGACGCCGACGTCATGGTGTATGCCACCGGGTTCCGTCATACCGACGTGCTGTGGCCGCTGAAGATCCTGGGCCGCAACGGGATTGACCTGCGCGAGAGGTGGGGCACCCGGCCCTGCGCCTACCTTGGCATCACGGTTCCGGACTTTCCCAACCTCTTCCTCATCTACGGGCCCGGAACTCATCTGGCCCATGGCGGCAGCTTGATCTTCCAGTCCGAACTCCAGATGCGCTACATCAATCGCTGCCTGGAACACCTGATCACCAGCAATGTGCATTCGATGGAGCCGACGGCCCAAGCCGCCGCTGACTGGCATCAGCGCACGCAGGCCGAAATCCGGCAGATGGTGTGGTCACACCCGGCCGTCAAACACTCCTATTTCAAGAACGCCGACGGGGAAATCCACACTGTCAGCCCGTGGCGCCTGAGCCAGTACTGGGCCGCGGTACACGAACCGGACTGGTCTCAATTCGTGCTGCGACAAAGAAAGTGAGCACTCCGACATGCGCACGGTAGTCATCGACGGGCCGGGAAGCGTCCGCGTCGATACCCGTCCGGACCCGGCGCTTACCGGGCCCGACGGAGTCATCGTCGCGGTGGGCGCTGCCGGCATCTGCGGTTCCGATCTGCACTTCTACGACGGCGAGTATCCACTTGCCGAGCCTGTCGCCCTCGGTCACGAGGCGGTCGGCACCGTCGTCGAAACCGGACCGCAGGTGCATACCGTCACGGTCGGCGACCAGGTCATGGTGTCCTCTGTGGCCGGTTGCGGCGGCTGCGAGGGTTGCGCCACCGGCGATCCGGCGATGTGTCGTTTGGGCCCACAGATTTTCGGCTCCGGCGCGCTGGGCGGCGCGCAGGCCGACCTGCTGGCAGTACCTGCCGCCGACTTCCAAGTGCTCAAGATTCCCGAGGGGATCACCACCGAGCAGGCGCTGCTGCTCACCGACAATCTCGCCACGGGATGGGCGGCCGCCCGCCGGGCCGATATTCCGTTCGGCGGCACGGTAGCGGTCATCGGCCTGGGTGCGGTGGGGCTGTGCGCGCTGCGCTGCGCGTTCCTCCAAGGCGCTGCAACGGTGTTCGCTGCGGATCGAGTCGACGGGCGGCTGCGCCGGGCCGCGCAATGGGGCGCGACGCCGGTCGGCTCGCCGGCGGTCGAGGCCGTTCTGGCCGCGACGGGTGGCCGTGGCGCCGACTCTGTGATCGACGCCGTCGGCACCGACGCATCACTCACGGACGCACTCAGCGCGGTGCGGCCCGGCGGCACCGTCTCGGTCGTCGGGGTCCATGACCTGCAGCCGTTTCCCCTTCCGGCGCTGGCGTGCCTGCTGCGCAGCATCACCCTGCGACTGACGATTGCGCCGGTGCAGCGCACCTGGCCGGCGTTGATTGCGCTGCTTCAGTCCGGCCGTCTTGACGTGGATGGGATCTTCACCACCACACTGCCGTTGGACGCAGCTGCCGAAGGCTATGCGATAGCGGGGTCCCGTTCGGGCGACAATGTGAAGGTGATGCTCAGGCCTTGATAGCCGTGATGTATTGGGAGTGCATGACACGGTCGATCTTGACGTCCACATCGGGGGGTGTCATTCCATAGCCGGCCTGCAACTCGAGCGTGCTGCGGACCGGCTCGACGGCCCATCCGCGGGCGGCCAGCCATTGTGCCGGGTCGGTCTTGTCGTCATAGCTGAGCGCCGAGAAGTCCACTTCGCCGGACAGATTCACCCCCGGGTGGGTGGCTTCCAGAGCGGCGAGCTGTTGATGGTCAAGGCGGGTGCCCAAGGCGCCCACGGCAACCCGGCTGCCGGGCGCCGACAGTTCGTCGATTCTTGCAAAGAGTAGGTTTTGCGCGTCGCCGGTCAGGTACATCAAGAGCCCCTCCACCGACCAGGCGCTGGGCTGTCGCGGATCGAAGCCGGCGGCTTTGAGTGGCGTCGGCCAGTCGGCGCGCAGGTCGGCGGCGACCTCGGCTCGGTGGGCTTTGGGCTCGGCACCCTGCTGAGCCAACACCTGCGCTTTGAACTCCAGGACTTTGGGCAGGTCGATCTCGAAAACTGTTGTTCCGGAAGGCCAGTCAAGCCGGTAGGTGCGTGAGTCCAGGCCGGCGGCGACGATCACCGCCTGCTGAACGCCGGCCTCGGAGGCCGACCGGAAGAAGTCGTCGAAAAATCGGGTCTGTACGCCATAGAGGCGGGGAAACGCCGTCTGGTCGGCGGAGGTTGCCGGGCTGGCAAGCAGTCCGGTCAGATACGGGTCCGCCGAGGCGGTGACGAAGGATCTCGCGTATTCGTCCCGGACCAGTGGCTGTGGGCCCACTGCATGCAGCGCGCGCCACCCCGCGACCAGGAGCGCGGTGTATCCCACGCTGCTGACGATGTCCCACTGATCGTCGTCGGAGCGAAGCGATCCGAATTCCGGTCCTGTCACGGGCAATCCTCTCGTGTCAAAGCTCCAGCATTACCGTCACCGGGCCGTCGTTGACCAGCTCCACGTGCATGTGGGCACCGAAGACTCCGGTTTGCACGTGCGCGCCGAGCTCGCCCAACGCGTCGGCGAACGCTTGCACCAGTGGCTCGGCCGCGGCGGCGGGTGCGGCGGCGTTCCACGACGGCCGCCGGCCCTTGGCCGTGTCCGCGTACAGGGTGAACTGGCTGATCACCAAGATCGGCGCGTTGATGTCGCACGCGGACTTCTCGTCGTCGAGAATCCGTAGGTTCCACAGCTTTTCGGCCAGCCGCTGCGCCTTGTCGGGATCATCGGTGTGGGTCGCACCCACGAATGCCAGCAGGCCCTGCCGCTCCGGCCGGATGGCGCCGACGACCTCGTCGTCGACCACTACGGACGCTGAGGAAACCCGTTGCACCAGAACCCTCATGGGCGCAATGCTGCCAGGCCGGCTTTGGCCGCTACGTTGCTGGGTAGGCTCGTGTCATGTCGGTGCTCGTCGCGTTTTCGGTGACCCCGCTCGGTGTGGGGGAGGGGGTCGGCGAGATCGTCGCCGAAGCGGTTCGGGTGGTGCGGGATTCGGGGCTGCCGAATAAGACGGATTCGATGTTCACCGAGATCGAAGGCGACACCTGGGACGAAGTCATGGCGGTGGTACAGCGCGCGGTGGAGGCCGTGGCCGCTCGCGCGCCTCGGGTCAGCACCGTGATCAAGGTTGACTGGCGCCAGGGGGCCGTCGACGCGATGACGCAGAAGGTTGCTTCCATCGAGCGCTATCTTTCGTCGTGAGCCTGCACTGCCGCGACGAACGCCCGCTCGGCGGCGTCGCCGTGGACGGCGAACACCACCCGCTGCAGCGAAGCCGCTTGGTGCCGACGGACGGCGTCGACCATCAGCCGCGCGGCCTCCTCGACCGGAAAGCCGCCGACACCGGTGCCGAAAGCCACCAAAGCCAGTGAGCGGCAGCCCAGCTCGTCGGCCTTGCGCAACGTAGACGTGGTGGCACGGGCGATGATCTCCGCCGAGGTGGGACCGCCGAGCTCCATCGTCGCGGCATGGATTACATAACGTGCGGGCATGTCGCCGGCTGTGGTTTCGACGGCCTCCCCGAGCCCGATGGGCGCCTTCTCGTTTGATTCGCGCTGCACTTCCGGTCCGCCGGCGCGCGCGATGGCTGCCGCGACGCCTCCGGCGTGGCGAAGCGTGGTGTTGGCCGCGTTGGTGATCGCGTCGAGTTCGAGCTTGGTCACGTCGGCCTGAAGTACCTCTATGTCGATGATGTCGATCATCGACACATTGTCGCGTAGCGAGCCCCGGCAATCACCCGCCGAGCGCCGCGAGCATCCGGCCGAAAGGGCAGCGATGACGGCACCGTTATGCCCGCAACGAACGCGATGCTGATCAGCCCAGCTGCGCGGACCGGCCGTGTCGACCGCCTGTCGGGCCGCCGGCCGCAAACGTCACGAATCGCTCGCGGCATGTGTGCGATGGCGCGTCCATGGAATTTCCACCGGAACCTGAAATCTCGGGCTCGTGCCGCGCGGTCGTCGCCAGCAGTTCGACGGCCAGCCGCTTCGATGGCTAACGACGATCAACCGGGCAACCCGTCTGCGACCGGCCGCAGTTGCCCCGCAAATCGTGGCGAACCGTCAGCTAAGTCGGGTAGTTTGACTTGAGCGCAGAACCAGGCGCCGTGCAGAAAGGCAGACGAATGGCGCTTTCTACCCCAGCACCGGCCCTACGCGCATGAACGCCGATACACCTTCGGAGGGTTCGCCCGGCCAGCCCGGTGAGCCCGGCCAGCCCGGTGAGCCCGGCCAGCCCGGTGAACCCGGCCAGCCCGGCGGTCCGGGCGGCGCAGGTGGCCGAGGCGGTGCCGGCGGGGCCGGGGGTCGAGGCGGTGCCGGCGGGGCCGGGGGTAGAGGTGGCGCCGGAGGTCAAGGCGGCCAGGGCGGTGTCGGCGGGCCGGGCGGCCAAGGCGGTCGAGGGGGTGACGGCGGCATGGGCGGAGCCCCAGGCCCCGGCGGTCAGCCCGGTCAGGGCGGGGCGGGCGGCCCCGGTGGCGCCCCCGGCGCGGGCGGGCAACCGGGCCAACCCGGGCAGCCGGGCCAACCCGGGCAGCCGGGCCAACCCGGCGAACCAGGCTGACCGGGCAACGAGTACCGACCCGCCGGATGCCTGCATCCGACTGCAGGGCACCGGCCACTGTTGGTTTCGGCTGATCCTCGGCCATTCGCGGCGTGTTCGCAGAGAACCTGCGCCGCCAGTTCGCATACCGGTCAAACGCCTTGCGAACCCATTCTTGCATGACGTGGCGCGGCTTAATGCTTTAGCGAACCGTGGGCAACTAAAGGAGTTTGATTTGACCACGTAACAAATTTCAAAGTCGATAAATTGACTTCCGGTAGCTCCGGCCACGGATTTCAGTCCACGACGGCATCGCTGAGGATTATCACCACCACGGCGCTGGAGACGCTCGCTGACCGGCAACGGCACTGGTCGATCAACACCCGCCACCCCAGGCGGAAACGACCCTTTTCAGCGGTGCCAGGTTATGTTGCCGCTCAACAAAATAGGTCGGCCCGTAACCCCGGGGACCCGTCGATGAGCCCCTAGACTCCAAGGTTTGACGCACGAGTAGCAACGCGATCCGCCTTCCTGGTTTCACCAAAATTGCTGCTCGTCGCGACGACAGCGGTGACGGGCTAGTTTGTATCCGCTGCGCGTACAAAAGTCCTATATCGAGCCGAATTACCCCGAACGATCGTCCCGCTCGCAATACTTGTGTGCGACCTCAGTTCTTCGGATCATCGAGTGGCCAGGCGGGAGCGCCACGATGTCTAACCTGATCGCTGCACCGGACCTCTTGGCGACCGCCGCAGCGCATGTGGGAGGCATCGACTCGTCGTTCACGCCCGGCCTCGGCGGTTTCGGGGGCACCGGTGGCAGCGGCGGTTTCCCCGGCTCGAATGGCAGCAGCGGAACGATCGTCTGACCGCCCGGCGCCGGCCCGTCCAGCGGCTTCGGGCAGCGGATTGGCCACGTTGTCGCCCAGTTGGTAACCGGTTGGCACCGACGCACTTTCAACACCGCGATCGCCGGTACGTAGGCTCATTCCGGTGAGCGCACGCGCGGGAATCGTCGTTACCGGAACCGAAGTCCTCACCGGACGAGTGCAAGACCGAAATGGCCCCTGGATCGCCGATCGGCTGCTGGAGCTCGGGGTCGAACTGGCTCACATCACCATCTGCGGCGACCGCCCCGGCGACATCGATGCGCAACTGCGCTTCCTGGCCGACCAGGGTGTGGATCTGATCGTCACCAGCGGCGGCCTGGGCCCGACAGCCGACGACATGACGGTCGAGGTGGTGGCCCGGTTCTGTGGCCGCGAGCTGATCCTGGACACCGCGGTCGAGAACACGATCGCCAACATCCTCAAGAAGCTCATGGCTCACTTCGACCAGGGCGACTTCGAGGCCGTCCGGGCCGCTAACCGCAAGCAGGCCATGATCCCGGCCGGCGCGCAGGTGCTCGACCCGGTGGGCACCGCACCGGGTGTCGTCGTGCCCGGAAAGCCGGCGGTGATCGTGCTCCCGGGACCACCGCGCGAGCTTCAACCCATGTGGGGCAAGGCAATTCAGACACCCGCGGCCCAACAGGCAATCGCCGGCCGTACCACCTACCACCAGGCAACTATTCGCATGTTCGGCCTGCCCGAGTCCGGCCTTGCCGAGACTCTGCGCGCCGCCCAAACATCCATTCCCGGATACGACCGGCTCGAGATCACCACCTGCCTGCGCCGCGGGGAGATCGAAATGGTCACCCGCTATGAGCCGCCCGACGCCGACGTGTACGCGCAGCTGACCAAGCTGCTGCGGGACAAGCACGGCCACCAGATCTATTCCGAGGACGGTTCACAGGTCGACGATGTGGTCGCCCGGATGCTGGCCGGCCGCCGGATAGCCACCGCGGAATCCTGCACCGCCGGGCTGCTTTCGGCACGGCTGACCGATCGTCCCGGTTCCTCGGACTACGTGGCCGGTGGCCTGGTCGTCTATTCCGACGACGCGAAGACAGAACTACTGGGCATCGACGCCGCACTGATCCGAACGCACGGCGCCGTGTCCGAACCGGTGGCCCAGGCGATGGCGGCGGGTGCGCTGCAACGCTTCGGCGCCGACACCGCCGTCGCGATCACCGGGATCGCCGGACCCGGCGGGGGAACGCGGGAAAAGCCGGTGGGAACGGTGTGCTTCACCGTGCTGCTCGACGACGGCCGCACCCTCACCCGCACGCTGCGGCTGCCCGGAAACCGGTCCGACATCCGCGAACGTTCGACGACCGTGGCCATGCACCTGCTGCGCCGCACCTTGAGTGCCACGTAGCCTACGCGACTTGCGTTGGGACAAGCGCACTTTCAGCAGTGCCGAATCGGATACCGGTGGCGTCCTTACCGACCATGGCCAGGATCGCGACCATGGTCAACACCGGCACGATCGTCACCGCCAGCGCAAACGGATACCCGTGCGATGTCGCCAGATGTTCCTGAATCGGCAGGTTCAGCGCCGCCAGCAGGTTACCGAGCTGATAGGTCACGCCGGGGTACAGGCCGCGAATGGCATCCGGCGACATCTCGGTGAGGTGCGCGGGAATCACCCCCCAGGCGCCCTGCACACAGACCTGCATCAGGAACGAACCCAGACACAGCATCGCCGCGGTCCGGGAGTACGCGAACAGCGGCACGATCGGCAGCCCCAACACCGCGCAGAACGCGATCGTGTAGCGGCGGCCGAATCGCTGTGACAGCGTGCCGAACACCAGCCCGCCGATGATGGCGCCGACGTTGTAGACGACCGCGATCCAGCGGGCGGTCACGGTCGACAGCCCCGCCCCGTGGTCGGTGGTCGCGGTCAAGAAGGTGGGGTAGACGTCCTGGGTGCCGTGGCTCATCCAGTTGAAGGCGGTCATCAGCAACACCAGATAAAAGAACCGGCGGATGATCCGCGCGTTGCGCAGCACATCGCGAATCCGGGTCTTGGTGAGCCGCATTCGGCTCTGCGCGGCTTCCCACACCTCGGATTCCTTCACCCGGTAGCGGATGATCAGGCTGATCAGCGCCGGGATGATGGAAAGGCCGAACAGCCAGCGCCACGACAGATCCAGCCAGTTCATCACCACCAGGCAGGCCAGGGTGGCCAGCAGGTAGCCGAACGCGTAGCCCTCCTGCAGCAGGCCCGAGAAGAAGCCGCGCCGACCGACCGGAACCTTCTCCATGGCCAGCGCCGCACCCAGCCCCCACTCGCCGCCCATGCCGATGCCGTACAGCAGGCGCAGGATCACCAGCACGGTGAAGTTGGGCGCGAAGGCGCACAGAAATCCGACCACCGAATACAACGTCACGTCGACCATGAGCGGGATCCGCCGGCCCACGCGGTCGGCCCACAGCCCGAACAGCAGCGCACCCACGGGGCGCATGGCCAGGGTGGCCGTCGTGACAAACGCGACCTCAGTCTTGGTGTGGTGGAAGGTCTTCGCGATGTCGGCATAGACCAGCACCACGATGAAGTAGTCGAAGGCGTCCATCGTCCAGCCCAGGAACGCCGCAATGAACGAGTTTCGCTGGTCGACGGTCAGCCCCGCTGTTGTCACGTCAGCATCGTGCAGCACGGGTGCCACCCCGCGCACCTTGGGGTATGAAAGGCGCGCGAGTAACTTCGGAAGACATGCGAATCATCGATGCCGACGGACACGTCGCCGAAAACCCGTCACTGGCTATCGAAGCACTCAAGCGCTGGCCGCAGTACGTCCAAGCCAGCAGCGACGGGCGGCCCGGACTGAGAATCGAAGGCCGCAACTACCCGGAGGACACGGGACCCGGCGCCGGCTGCCCGCCCCAGCACGGGATCACCACGGCAGGCGACCTCCACACCGCGACCACCGACGGCGTGCTCGGTGACGCCGACCGCGATCACCTCGACACGATGGTGCTGTATCCCAGCCTCGGATTGTGCGTGCCCAGCCTGGAAAACCCGGATTTCGCAGCGGGTTTCGCACGTCTGTACAACCAGTGGATCGCCGATTTCTGTGCGCCGTCCAACGGCCGGCTGCGCGGCGTGGCCGTGACCCCGATCGAACACGGCCAGGTGGCCATCGACATCATGGCCGAAGCCAAAGACCTCGGGCTGGTCGCCACCCTGGTGCCGCCGGCACTCAAGACCCGCAACCTCGACCATCCTGACCTCGACCCGTTCTACGCCGCCGCCGTCGAACTGCAGATGCCGCTCGGCATTCACGGCGCCCCCGGTATTCATCTGCCCAAGATCGGCGTGGACCGCTTCACCAACTACATCCAGGTGCACTGCATCAGTTTTCCGTTCGATCAGATGACGGCGATGACCGCGCTGGTTTCCGGAGGCGTCTTCGAACGCCATCCCCAATTGCGGGTCGCCTTCCTCGAAGCGGGCGCCGGCTGGGTGCCGTTCTTCATCGACCGCCTGCACGAGCATTACGAAAAGCGCGGCGACTGGATCGAGGGCGGGTGGCGCCATGACCCCCACGACTACTGGCGGGCCGGCAATATCTGGGTGACCTGTGAGCCCGAGGAGCCGATCCTGCCGGGCGTGATCGACGTACTCGGCGACGATTTCATCATGTTCGCCAGCGACTACCCGCACTGGGACGGCGAATGGCCGGAGAGCACAAAGCATCTGCGTACCCGCTCCGACATCAGCGAAGAGTCGCGGGAAAAGATCGGCGGCCGCAACGCCCAGCGCTTCTACGCGCTGAATTAATGGCAGGATCGGCGTATGGGCCCTTTTCTGGTTCGTGCGGCGTTGACGGGGTTTGCGTTGTGGGTGGTCACCCTGTGCGTTCCGGGGGTGCGCTTTGTCGGCGGTGATACGACGCTGCAGCGGGTCCTCATCATCTTCGTCGTCGCGGTGATCTTCGGATTGGTTAATGCGATCATCAAGCCGATCGTGCAATTGCTGTCGATCCCCCTGTACATCCTCACCCTGGGTCTTTTTCACATCGTGATCAATGCGTTCATGCTCTGGATCACCGCCCAAATCACCAAGGACACCACGCATTGGGGCCTGCAGATCGACCATTTCTGGTGGAGCGCGATCTGGGCGGCGATCCTGTTGTCGATCGTGAGCTGGCTACTGTCGCTGCTGACTCGCCGCGCCGCGCGCAGTCGCAGTTAGCTGACCGGTCAGCGCGCCCGCCATCGCGGCGGTCGCTTCTCGGCAAAAGCGCGCGGCCCCTCTTTGGCGTCCTCGGTCTCGAAGATTCGGTCGCTGTGACGAGTCTCGTTGTCGTATGCGGACTCGAGGTCGAATGCCAGGCCTTCGACGGCGGATTGCTTGGTTGCCGACACCGCCAGCGGCGCATTGGCGGCAATCCGCGCCGCGTAGTCATAAGCGGTATCCATCAGCCGGTCCGCGGCGACCACGCGGTTGATCAGCCCCATGGCCAGCGCGCGCTCCGCATCCACCAGGTCGGCCGTCAGCAGCAGCTCCATCGCAAACGCGTAGGGAATCTGGCGCGGCAGTCGCACGGTGCTACCGCCACCCGCGAAAAGTCCGCGTTTGGGCTCCATCACCGCGAACCGCGCCTCGGGTACGGCCACCCGGATGTCGGTCAGGCCCAGCATTTCGAAGCCGCCCGCGACACACGTGCCGTTCACCGCGGCGACGATCGGCTTGTACACCGGGAAGCGATGCAAGACGGCGTGGATAGCGTCGTCCTTGTTCCACCCTTCGGGCCGGGGAAGATCCCCGGTCAGCTCGGGGATGAACTTCTTGAGGTCGGCTCCGGTACAGAAGTCGTGCCCGACGCCGGTGATGACGGCGACCCAGGCATTGGCGTCATCGCGAAAGGCGGCCCAGGCGTGGGCGAGGTCGCGGAAATGCGCCATGTCGAGAGAGTTGCGCGCCTCGGGCCGGTTGATTGTGATGGTGACAATGTGGTCGAGGTGGTCATGCTGCGTGTAATCGATGCTCACCGCGTTATTGGCCGGTTTCTCTTAGCAGTAGCAAGCTTTGATCAGATAGTAGTGATGTCGCCCGGCCCGCTGGTCGCAGGGCCAAGAACGTGCCCGCCGTCATGAATTCCGCAAAATTTGGTTTTAGACATCCTTCTTTTTCAGGATCTGTTACACATATGCTTACTACCACTGTGAAAACAGGGCACTCCTAGCCAGGACGATCACCCGCGCGCCTTCCCACAGCGAGGACGGCAGCATTTGGCACCACACGACGGACGGGACGTTGCACAAGATGGACACTGTCGCGCTCGGAGCATCCTCCGGTCCCGCGAGCACGCGGCTGAGTTTGCAACTAGGTGACGCGCAAAGCGGTCTGCGGGCGGTCACCGAATCTACCGGCTCGGCTGTTGTGGTCCACGTCGGTGGTGACATCGATGCCAGTAACGAGGCAGTCTGGCAACGGTTGGTGACCCGCAGCGCCGCCATCGCCGTCGCGCCGGGTCCGTTTGTCATCGACGTCAGAGACCTTGAGTTCATGGGGTCGTGCGCGTATGCCGTACTGGCGCAGGAATCGGTGCGGTGCCGCCGTCGTGGCGTGAACCTGCGGCTGGTCAGCAACCAGCCGATCGTGGCCCGCACGATCGCCGCGTGCGGCCTGCGTCGCCTGCTGCCGATGTACAGCTCGGTCGAGAACGCGCTGGCGCCGCCGGCCTGACGCTCATTGCGCGCCGACGAGGCGCGCCACCTCCCGCGCACATCCCCACGACAGCGTTACTCCGTTGGCGCTGTGACCGTAGTTGTGGATACACCGCGCCCGGCCGAGCGGCTCGGATTCCACCCGCACCGACGGGCGATCGGGACGCAGCCCGGTGATCGTCTCGATCACCGCGGCCTGGCCAAGCCGCGGCTCGATCCGCCGGCAGCGCTGCAGGATCCGTCCGGTCACCGCGGGGTCCGCAGTCGTGTCCCAGCGGTCGGCGATACTGATGCCGCCGCAGACCACGCGCTGCGGGTGGGGGAAGTAGCAGACCCATTCCGGGGCGTCGTTGCGTTCCAGAAATATCTGCTGCAGACCGGGATTGGCCATGACAACATGCTGGCCGAACAGCGGCCGCAACGTGTCGTCGCCGGTCAGCTCTGCGGCGCCGAGACCGGCACAGTTCACCACGATCGGTGCGGCCTCGGTGGCCTCGGCCAGCGACCGTACCGGATGGATCTCGATCTCGCAGCCGGCCGCGGCCAACCGCTTGGTCAGGTAGTCGAGGTAGTGGGGCATGTCGATCATGGGCAGCGTGGAGCGAAACCCCGCCGGAAAGCCTTCGGGTATTTCGGCCGGATCGGCCGGCCGAAGGTCGGGGATCAACGCGACCTGCGGCGGCAGCGCCGCGTCCACGGGTAAGTCACCGACAGTAAGGGCAGGTGCCATGCGCACTCCGGTGGCTGGGTCCTTGGCGAGTTCGCCGAACACGCGCAGCGATTCCGCCGCCCAAGCCAACGTCTTGGCGACAGGCTCGGTGAATACCGGGCCCCACACGGCCCCGGCCACCGCCGAGGTCGTGTCCTGCGGCATCGCGGCGGTCCAGACCTGCACCGGCCACCCCGCTTCGGCCAGGCACAGCGCTGAAGTCAATCCGCTGACGCCGGCACCGATGACGACGACCTGTTGCACACGGTCAGCCACAGCAGCGCTACCCGGCCGTCAGGACTGTGGCACCCGTTGGCCGGTCGGGCCAAGCAGCCCGTTGAGGATCGCCAGATCGGTTTGCAGCTGGGCACCTGCCGCGGGCCCCGGAACTTCCGCCGGCGCGGTGCCCTCGCCGGTGATCTGCCAGGGCTGGCATCCGGATGTCCTGAATGCCTTGTCGGTCGGCTCGATCTGTACAACCTGCGGCTTCTTGCTCAGGGCATTGTCGAGCAGCGCGCCTTCGGGATTGCCTAACCGCTTCCAATAACAGGTGCCGTTCCCGACAGGTCCGGCAGAGCTGTAGGTGCCCGGCGCGATGTCCGTGCCCACCGTATAGGTGCCGTCGTGATCGATGGTCGTCTTGGGTGCAGACGGCGGCGCCGGCTGGGGGTCGGCGGCGGCCACGCCGGCGGATCCGGCCCAGCCCGCGAGGATCAGCCCCGCAACGAGAAATCGGGCGGCCGGCGCCTTCGAACTCATAGCTCAGCAGCCTACCGGGACGGGCAGCCAATTTCGAACCGCCGGCTCGGTGCGAATCACTCGCAACGGTGAGGACCGACCACGTGGCGCGTGTGGAATCGCAGGCAAGACCAGCCGGCACGACCGGCGATCGTCGTTTGCGTGAACGGGGGTTGGGGTATCCACCATGACTGCGGGCGCCTAGCGGGACCATGGTGGGCCGCAACGCAACTGGAGTCGACGACACAGGTGACGGGGTCGAGGGAGGGGAGGACATGATGCTGTGGCTTGCCGTGCCGCTCATTGTGGCGGGTGTGGCGTCGTTTGCCGTGGGCTTTGTGCTTGTCACGAACGGCACCGCGGTGGCGCCACGGCGCCGCACCGACGAAGACCCAACCGGTATCAAGAGGGCCGCCTCGCGGGTGGCGTGGCCGGACGTATTCCGGCGAATGCCCAATAGTTTCGCCGTCACGCTGGACGAAAACGCCGACCGCAGTGACCGGCTCGCGGCGGTTGGGTCCCTCTGTGTGCTGATTGCCGTCCTGGCCTGGTGCATCGCCGTCTTGGCGTTGATCACCACCTTCGTGTGAGTCCGAAGTTAACGCAGCACTCCCCGGCGCCGGAAGCCAGATCACGGGTCCAGTCGGGTGACCCGCCCGGCGCAACCCAGCGCATGCTCGTAGGTCTTGAGGTTGTCGCGCGAAATAGCCGCGTGCACAGGGCGTTCGAGGAAGCAGCGCAGCACCGGGTGGTAGGCGTGGTACGTCTCGTGAAAGGTCAGCACCGTTGTGCCGTCGGGCTGTTCGTCGAGTTGGTGATAGCCCTCGGCGCGCGACCATAGCGGCGCGCCGACGGCCACATACCGTGACAGCTTGTTGATCTTTGCCTCCGTGACGGTCTCGAACGACCGCCCCTTACCACCGGACAGCAGGTACTTGGGCACCTCGAAAATGCAGGTGCGGACCAGACCTTCGCCGGCCTCGTCTCCTTCGTGCAAAATCTCCATGCTGCCCGTCGGCCACCTGAGCACCCTCGGACGCGCAGAATTCGGCGGCGCGGGCGGATGCAGCACCCGCCACACCTTGTTCGGGGGCGCATCGACGTGAAATCGCACGGTGTAGGACTGCATCAGCTTTCTCCAACAGGCTGTTCCCAGGCATCCCAATAAGTGACGGTCTCCACGGGCGGCCGCGCGGCCGGACGGAAGTCGGTGCCGATGGTGTAGGCGACCGGGAACAGCGCAGCCTGGGTGACCGTGTCCGGGATTCCGAGCACCCCGGCCACCTCTTTCTCCTTTGCCAGATGCATCGTCGTCCACACCGATCCCAAGCCGCGGGATCGCAGCGCAAGCAGGAAGCTCCAGCCGGCCGGGATGATCGACGCCCAGGCCGACGCGGCGACCAGCCGGTTACTTTCGTCGATGCGCCGCTGCAGGCAGGGAATGACATGCACCGGAACACGGGCCAGCGTCTCGGTTAGGCCGAGCGCGCTGCGATACACCCGCTGGGTCTGCGGATCGGATGCGGTGGCCGCGGCCCGGGCGAGATACTCGGCGCCGACGCTGCGGTAGATGTCGGCGACCGCCGCACGCTTGTCGGCGTCGGTGATCACCAGCCAGCGCCAATCCTGGGCATTGCTGGCGGTAGGGGCCTGGGTGGCCAGCCGCAGGCACTCGAGAATCACCTCACGGCCCACCGGCCGGTTCAGATCGAGGCGTCGGCGTACCGACCGCGTGGTGGTGAGCAGCTCGTCGACCGAGGCTAGGTCCACGTGAAGTCCATTTGTCTCCTAGATGTCCATCGCGCAGGACTGGTCGACCCCGAGCACCGTCAGCGAACGCCCCAGGCCCAGGAACACCGCGACGCACAGCGTCAGATCGAGGATCTCCGCATCGGAGAACAGCGCCCGCAGCCGCCCGAAGAATGCGTCGTCCAGCGACGCGTGGTCGATGGCGAAGCGCTCGGCGAACTCGATGGCAAGACGTTGGCGTGGCGTGTAGCCGGGGTAGCCGGCGTAGTCCGCGACGTGGTCGTAGAGCTCGGCTGCCGGGGCTTTCGGGCCGGCGTCCCGCAGTGACGGCGCACGGAAGCCCGAGCACGCGACGCAGTCGTTGATCTGGGCGATACGCATCCTGGCCAGCTCGCGCTCGTCGGCCGGCATGATGCTCTGCTGGTATGCGCCACGGATCATCCGCTCGACCATGCCACCGAGCTCGGGACGCAGCCTCCAGATCATCGCGGCTTCGCCGCCGGGACCGTCCGGCACGTCAAGTCGGGCCATGCGCGAACTCCTGCCGGGTAAATACGACTACCGATCGCAGCAAACCAGATTCTCGGCTTGACTGTCCAGATGTGCGTCGCAGTCCCGGGCCGGGTGCGCGGCCAGGTGGCGGGCTGGGCCGAACCGCGGGCGGTGGCCGCCGGCTGGCTCGCCTCGCCGAACACCCACTCGGCCGTTGAAACATCGAGTCTTCACGGCATCGGTTCTGCGGCCACGGCATCGGTTCTGCGGCTATAGGCGCCATGTGCGACTTGGTGGCGCGGTGAGCGCAGGCTCGATATCACCTCGGCAGGGTCAGCGACGCGGCGCCGGAATCAACGTGCCAAATAAGCGGCATGAACGACCGCCCCCGAACCCGTCACAACACTCGGTCCAAGCGCGCCGACAAGCACGCCTGTTGACCTGCTGACCAACGATATTCCGCCCGAGCACCGGGGACCGGGCAGCTACATGTACGAGGCGCTGAAATATCGCGACCAGTGGCAGAGCCGGCTGCTGCGCACATCGGCGTGGTCGCCGCTTTACTGATTCAGGATTCGTGCGGCGTCGCGGACCATGCGATGCACGATCTCAGCGGCGGGGCGAACGTCGTGGACGAGTCCTACCGCCTCGCCGACGAGTACCGTGATGACGTCGAAATCCTCTGCCGCAGCCGCTCTTTCGAATTCTTTACGCACGTCCGGCAACCGGGCCGACAATTCGGCCTCGTGGCCGTGCCACCTCGCTGTCAAGGCGTTGCCGACCATCCGGGCGTCGTATTCCTCGGGCCAATCACGCTGCCGCACAATGTCATAAACCCTGGTGCGCACGGTGTCGTCACCGCCGGCCGCGATGCCCCGCTGCCGGGCCCGCGGTGACACCAGCGCCTCGGTCGCCGCCCAGAACCGGGTGCCGACGAGCACGCCGTCGGCCCCGAGCGCCAGCGCGGCGGCCAGTCCACGGCCGTCGGCGACGCCGCCGGCGGCCACTACCAGCGTTTCCGCCGAGCGTTGCGCTACGAGGTCGACGACGTCGGGCACCAGCGTGAACGTCGAACGGGCACCCATTCCGTGCCCGCCCGCCTCGCCACCCTGGGCGACGATGATTTGTGCGCCGGCTGCCAGGGCAAGGCGCGCCTGGTGAAGAGTTTGCACCTGAGCGGTCAGCGGAACTCCGGCGCCGCGAATGCGCTCGGCGAACGGCGTCAGATCGCCGAACGACAGCATGATGGTCGCGGGTTGCTGCGCCAGAGCGTTGTCGAGCAGCCCGGGGTTACGTGCCAGGCTCCAGGTGATGAACCCGTATCCGACTCGCGCCCCGTCGGTTTCGTCGATCTGGGCTAGCAGCCAATCGGCTTCGCCGTAGCCGCCGCCGACGAGACCCAGACCCCCGGCTGCGGTCACCGCCGCCGCGAGCCTGCCCCCGGAAACCAGGGCCATCGGCGCTAGCAGTATCGGATATTCGATCCCGAAGAATTCGGTCAGGCGGGTGCTCAGCGACATTGCCACACTCCTTCGAGTTCTCCGGTGAGTAACGAGCCCGGCCAAGGCCGAAAGAGCAGTCCTCTTGGCCGTTTTGGGTGACCGAGACAATCAGAGGCCACACCGTCTGCATGCTGCAGCTGTCGCCGCTGGATACCCTTTTCAGGTTAACGGCAGCGAAGCGCGCCGGCTCGCAGCGGCTTGGGCAGGCGACCTGCGGCACTGTCCAAGCTAAGGGTCTTTCGCCCCTACCCAGGTGGGGTATATGTGTGGCATGCTGCGAATGCGGACAAGAAGATACGGAGGTATCCCGGGAAACCTGACCAGATAGCCACTCGTGCGGCGTAAATCGCGATCCAAAGCCCGCCAAGTGACGCCTCTAGCGGAATGGAAGCCCCTGCCATGTTCAGCGGCATCACTAGTCACGTCGGCGCCCTGGTTACCGCCGTCGTGGTGGTAACCGGCACAGCAATTCTCCGGGGCGGCGCAGCAGCGGCCGACCCGAATCAGGACGATCAGTTTCTGGCACTGCTCGAGAAGAAAGAAATCCCTGTCCTCTCAAATGTGCCCCGCGTGATCGCCGCAGCCCACAAAGTTTGTCGCAAACTCGATGGCGGCATGCCGGTGGACGACATAGTCGACGGGCTGCGCAATGACGCGTACAACATGGACCCGACCTTGCACCAATACCCGCCCAGGCGCGTCACGTCCACCATGACCCGATTCGTCATTGCGGCGGTGGAGATCTACTGTCCGTACGACCGGGGCAAGATCGCTTCCATCACGGCTACTCCGGCGCCGCAATCGAATGAACCGACCCGCTGGATCGCCACGTACACCCGAGACGCAGTCAATGTGGGATGCCAGGTACTGACGACGCCGGCGCTGGACATGACCAACATGCCGGCTACGTGGCACGAACCGACCGGCGTCGCTACGACGCGGCTGCCGTTGACGGATAGCGGTGTTGCCATGGCGGGCCGCTACGGAAACCGGTCGGCCGGTAACGCACTTGGCGCCATGCTGGCCTCGCTGCTCGCGGCGGTTCCCGAGGGCGATCCGCAGCTACCGAGCCCGCCGCAAACTCCGGCACCACCGCCGCCGACCGCGCACATCGTGACACCGCCCGCGCCGGCCGCGACACCGCCGCCATCAAGACAATCGCCGCCGCCACCGCAAGAACCGCCACCACCGCAAGAGCCGCCACCACCGCAAGAGCCGCCACCAGCACCGCAAGAGGTGGAGCCTCCCGCTGATGCTCCTCAGCCCGGCGCCGGTGGCGGCGGCAGCGGCGGCAGCGGCGGTGGCGGCGGCAGCGGCGGTGGCGGCAACGGCGAAGCCGGTCCGGTGCAGCCGTCGCCGGCACGCCCCTCGCCGCCGGGCGTTATCAGGCTGGCGCCGTAGGGCGAGCGCGTTCGCCTAGGCGTCCCGTTCCAAGCCGACCGCAACCAACACGGCCACCTCAAAAATGAGATGGCTCAACGTGTTATCGACAACGTCAATGCTTCGCTCCGAACCTCAAAGGCGTCGCGATCGGCCAGATCATCTTCGCGCCGTACCACATACCATCGATGTTCGGAGCCCCCGCCGGCGATTTCTGCCACGGGCTGCTACACCCCGATTTGATGGACCCTAACCGGCCGGGCCCTAAAGGATTTCGCGACTTCCCGATTCCGATGGAGGGTCTGTATCCCGGCGGCGCCGGATGCCATGGTGGTCCCGGCATTACCTTCATTCCCGGTTACCACGCCGCCTATCAGGCACTGGAAGACCGGTAGCCGACGGGTTCGGTCAGCCTCCGAACGTTCCGGTGAGTTGGGCCTGCGCGGTGGTGGCTCGCGTTATCGCCTCAGCCGCCCGTAACCCAACCAATCCCGGGGGAAGTTGCAGCGTGGCCGGAAGCTGGTACAGGGTGAAGCGGTAGTGGTGCGTCCCGGTACCCGGCGGCGGGCAGGGCCCGCTGTATGCGGCCTGGCCACCCGAGTTCGGCAGGCTGGTGCCTCCGGCAGGAGTCTGACCATCCGCGGAGCTGCCGGCTCCGGGAGGGATTCCGATCACGATCCAGTGGACGTAGTTTCCCCCGACCGCGTCCGGATCATCGACAACCAACGCTGCCCCCAGCGGCGCGGACCAGCTCAGCGGCGGCGCGATGTTGGCCCCTTTGCAGGTGTATTGCACCGGGATAGGCGCGCCGTCGGCGAATGCGGGACTGCTGATCGTCAATGGCCCCCCGGCGGGTGCCGCCTTCGTCATGCCGGCCGTCAGCAGGGCCGGCGCCGACGAAGGCGTCCGGGGGGCGCCGTCGCCGCCGTGGCCAACTGATGCCAGCACCAGAGCCAGCCCCGTGAAAACCGGGGCAATCGACTTAAGTAGGTGCGCCGCTATGAGTTTCATATGGACAGTGTCGCGCGCAGCGACTGCGGAATAAAGCGGTTTCACCCGCCGGATGCCGCCGATCGGCGATTAACCGTGCGCCTCCGCCGCGCCTTAGCCGGCACGCCCCTTGACCGCTAACACCCGGTCACGAAGGCCTCGGGTAGCAGTGTCCATCACTCCTTTGGCGCCTCGTCGAACGACGAATCCCGGCAGTGGCACCAGCAGGTCTACGGTGAGATCGAACCGAACCCTGGTGGAATCGCCGTCCGGGGTCAGCGTGTAACGGCCCTGCTGCCTGCGTTGTTGTTTGGCGCTGACCAAGGTCCAGCTCACGCCGTCGTCGTGAACCGAGTAGTCCAGCACTTGCTCGTCGCCGATGCCGACGACCCTGACCTCCTGCCGAGATTTGGTCGGGCGGCCCTGATCGTCGCGCTCCAGGATTTCGACCTTTCGGTGAATCGAGGACCACTGCGGCAACGATTCGAGATCGAACAAAACGTCCAGGATTTCCTTGGGCGTCGCCTCGATGACGAGCTCGCGGGACTCGGTCACGGCCATGGGAGGAAACATAGCCAACTCCGCGCCGGCTAAAACAACGATCAACGGAGCTGCCAGCCGGCGTTTCAGTACTCAGGGGACCAGGACAACCTTGCCGATGTTCTCCCGTGCCGCCAGAATCCGGTGCGCTGCGGGCGCTTCCGCGAACGGCACAGCCGCATGAACGATCGGCCGGGCCGTACCCTCGCCAAGAGCCTCGCGCAGCGGCGTGATCCAGGGTTCGAGGGTGCCACGGTCGTCCCATAACCGCAGCATGTTGAGACCGATCACGGTTTTCGAGTCCTCGAGTTGCTTCATCAGATTGAAGCCGCGCAGCATCGACAACGCATGCGGAACCACCCGGCGCAACGAGCGCTTCTCGCCTTGTTGCATGTTCGAAATCCCGTATCCGACCAGCCTTCCCCCGGGGCGCAGCAGATCGTAGGACCGCCGCAGCGAGGTGCCGCCGAGTGCATCGAGCACGAGGTCGTAGGGGCCCAGGCCCTGCCACCAGCCGTCGCGGCGGTAGTCGATGGCACGATCCACGCCCAACTCGGCCAGCTTCGGGTGCTTTCCCGGCGAGGCGGTGCCGTGCACTTCGGCGCCGGCAGCCTTGGCGAATTGAATCGCCGCGATGCCCACCCCGCCCGCGGCCGCATGAACCAACACCCGCTCGCCGGCACGCAACGACCCGTATCCGTGCAGTGCCGCCCACGCGGTCGCGTAGTTCACCGGAACCGCGGCGCCCTGCTCGAAGGTCAACGCCTCGGGAAGCACCACCGAATCGGTCGCGGCCACGTTGACGATTTCGGCGTAGCCGCCGAATCGTGTTCCGGCCAGGACACGTTCGCCGACCCGGCTTTGGTCGACACCCTTGCCGACGGCCTCGACCGTCCCGGCGACCTCGTAGCCCACCACCGCCGGAAGCTTCGGTGCATCCGGGTACAGGCCGACTCGGGCGAGGTGGTCGGCGAAGTTCACACCGGCGGCGCGAACGGCAATCCGCAGCTGGCCCGGACCGGGTGGCGGCGGGTCGGGCCGTTGCTGCACCTGCAGCACCGATGGGTCACCATGCTTGGTGATAACGACTGCACGCATTTGTGTTCCTCCGAATCGGCTCGTCGAATCGCAGCACCCGGCCTTGCCGCAACCCCGCAAGCGGGGAGTCCCCTGTGATTGAACACGCCGGCAATCCGTTTGTCGCCGGTACCAAGCCGGAATGGCTGGGACGGCGCCGGGCTTCGCGGGCCTATCGTGTTAGCTGTGCACTACCGCTGGGAGCGGCTGACCGCAAGCGTGTATCGCTGCCGACTGCCGTTTTGCGACGTCACGGTCGGCCTGGTGGTGGGCCGCGGCACGGCGCTGCTGATCGACGCCGGCACCACGCTGGCTGAAGCGGCCGCGATCCAGGCCGACATCAGCCAGATCGCCCATTGTCGGGTAACACATATTGTCTTGACACACAAGCACTTTGACCACGTGCTGGGATCAGCCGGCTTCGCCGGCGCCCAGATATACGCTGCACCCGAGGTTGCGGACCATCTGTCGTCGGCGGCCGATCAGCTGCGCGCCCATGCACTGCAATACGGTGCCGACGCGGTGCAGATCGACCGCGCGATCGCCGCATTGCGGCCACCTCGGCGGGGTATCTACGACGCGGTAATCGATCTCGGCGGCCGCTCAGTCACGGTCACCCACCCGGGCGCCGGCCACACCACCGCGGACCTGGTGGTCGTGGTCCCGAGCGCAGCCGCCAGCGCCGAACCGGTCGTGGTCTTCACCGGTGACCTCGTCGAGGAGTCCGCCGATCCGCTGATCGACGCCGATTCCGATGTCGCGGCCTGGCCTGCGACGCTTGATCGGCTCCTGGCACTCGGCGGACCCGAGGCCATCTACGTCCCCGGCCACGGCAGCGTCGTCGACGCGGAGTTCGTCCGGCGTCAGCGGGATTGGTTGAGAGGGCCCGCCCTTGGACGTAACTGACCCGCAGTGACCTCGCGCTCCCGGGCGTGCCGGCTACCGGCCGCGCGGCCTCACCGCCGCGTCTCGAACCGGGCGGATAACCACCCGGTCAGCCGGTGAATTAACTGCCCAATCCAGGGATACACTCTCTGCGTCAGCGGAATCGGGCGCACAAAGGAGCGCAAGCCCATGGCTATCGCCGAAACGGACACTGCGGTCCGTACACCATTCGAGCAGGACTTCGACAAAGAGACAGCAGAGACGCAGCGATACTTCGACAGCGCCCGCTTCGCCGGAATCATCCGGCTCTACACTGCCCGGCAAGTCGTAGAACAGCGCGGCACAATCCCGGTCGACTACACCGTGGCTCGCACTGCGGCGGCAGCTTTCTACGAGCGCCTGCGCGAGCTTTTCGCCGCGAACAAGAGCATCACCACCTTCGGGCCCTACTCGCCGGGGCAGGCGGTGAGCATGAAGCGCATGGGCATCGAGGCGATCTACCTCGGCGGATGGGCAACCTCGGCCAAGGGTTCCACCACCGAAGATCCCGGCCCCGACCTGGCCAGCTATCCGCTGAGCCAGGTGCCCGACGACGCCGCCGTCCTGGTGCGCGCACTGCTGACCGCCGACCGCAACCAGGAGTATCTGCGGCTGAACATGACCGAACAGCAGCGCGCTGCGGCCCCGGTCTACGACTTCCGGCCGTTCATCATCGCCGACGCCGACACCGGCCACGGCGGTGATCCGCACGTTCGCAACCTGGTCCGCCGCTTCGTCGAGGTCGGCGTGCCGGGGTACCACATCGAGGACCAGCGCCCCGGCACCAAGAAGTGCGGTCACCAGGGCGGCAAGGTTCTGGTGCCGTCGGACGAGCAGATCAAGCGACTCAACGCCGCCCGATTCCAGCTCGACGTCATGGGGGTGCCCGGCATCATCGTCGCGCGCACCGACGCCGAGGCGGCCAACCTGATCGACAGCCGGGCCGACGAACGCGACCAGCCGTTCCTGCTGGGCGCCACCAACCTCAACATTCCCTCGTACAAAGCGTGTTTCCTGGCGATGCTGCGGCGCTTCCACGAACTGGGCGTCAAAGAATTGAACGGTCACCTTCTCTACGCGCTAGCCGAGGGCGAGTACGCGACGGCCACCGCCTGGCTCGAACGCCAAGGGATCATGGGCGTCATCACCGATGCCGTCAACACCTGGCGAGAAAACGGCATGACATCGATCGACGACCTCTTCGACCAGGTGGAGTCGCGGTTCGTGGCCGCCTGGGAGGACGACGCCGGGCTGATGACGTACGGCGAAGCCGTGGCCGACGTCCTCGCGTTCGGTGAGAGTGAAGGCGAATCCGTGGGCATGAGTCCCGAGGAATGGCGGGCGTTCGCCGGTCGCGCCTCGCTCTACGCCGCACGGACAAAGGCCAAGGAGTTGGGCGCCGACCCGGGGTGGGACTGCGAGCTGGCCAAGACCCCGGAGGGCTACTACCAGGTCCGTGGCGGCATTCCGTATGCGATCGCCAAATCGCTGGCGGCCGCACCGTTTGCCGACATCCTCTGGATGGAAACCAAGACCGCCGATCTGGCCGATGCCCGCCAATTCGCCGAGGCGATCCATGCCGAGTATCCCGACCAAATGCTGGCGTACAACCTTTCGCCGTCGTTCAACTGGGACACCACCGGTATGACCGACGAGGAGATGAAGCAGTTCCCCGTTGAGCTGGGCAAGATGGGCTTCGTCTTCAACTTCATCACCTACGGCGGACACCAAATCGACGGCGTCGCGGCCGAGGAGTTCGCCACCTCGCTGCAGCAGGACGGCATGCTTGCGCTGGCCCGCCTGCAGCGCAAGATGCGCCTGGTCGAGTCGCCCTACCGCACCCCGCAGACCCTGGTCGGCGGGCCGCGCAGCGACGCCGCACTGGCCGCCTCGTCTGGCCGGACGGCCACCACCAAGGCGATGGGCAAGGGCTCCACCCAGCATCAGCACCTAGTCCAGACCGAGGTGCCCAAGAAGCTGCTGGAGGAATGGCTAGCCCTGTGGAGCGAGCACTATCAGCTCGGTGAGAAGCTGCGGGTGCAATTGCGGCCCCGCCGCGCCGGCTCGGATGTGCTCGAGCTCGGGATCTACGGCAACGACGACGAGCCGCTGGCCAACGTCGTCTTCGACCCCATCAAGGACCGGCACGGCCGCAGCATTCTCACGGTGCGTGACCAGAACACGTTCGCCCAGAAGCTACGCCAGAAGCGGCTGATGACGTTGATCCACCTCTGGCTGGTCCACCGGTTCAAGGCCGACGCCGTCTACTACGTCACGCCGACCGAGGACAACCAGTACCAGACCTCAAAGATGAAGTCGCACGGCATCTTCAGCGAGGTCAACCAGGACGTCGGCGAGATCATCGTGGCCGAGGTGAACAAGCCGCGCATCGAGGAGCTGTTGACGGCCGACCGGGTGGCGCTGCGGCAGTTGATCACCAAGGAGGGGTAGGCGTCGGTCCTGGCGGCACCATTGTCCGGCTGGCCGGCCCTGACCAGTTATTACGGCCCGGTGCCCGTGCGGAAGAAGCCCGCGAGCTGTTGCCCGACGTTCTTGACGCCGGAGTTGAAGGCCGACGTAAGAATGCCAAACGGGCTGGTGTTGTACAGACCCGAGATGGTGTTGCCGAGATTCCACATGCCCGATTCCAGGTGCCCGACGTTGTAGTAACCCGAAATGATGCCGGGCAATGAATCCGGGACCTGGTTCCAAAAGCCTGAAATAGCGGACCCGACGTTTGCTACTCCCGATACGTTCCCGTCGCCATTGTTGAAGAAACCCGACGACGGGTTCGTGGTAACGTTTCCGAAACCCGGGGTGCCTCCGATATTAATCGGGATACTGATCGGTCCTAATCCACCGTTCAGATCGACGTTCAGGGGGAAGCCGTCAATGGTGATACCAGGGATGGTGAACCCACCGACTTGGCCGCTCAACGGAATATTCAAACCGAACTGCCCAATATCGAACCCAGGAATCGTGAACCCATTAACCTGACCGCTCAACGGAATATTCAAACCGAACTGCCCAATATCGAACCCAGGAATCGTGAACCCATTAACCTGACCGCTCAACGGAATATTCAAACCGAACTGCCCAATATCGAACCCAGGAATCGTGAACCCATTAAGCTGACCGCTCAACGGAATATTCAAACCGAACTGCCCAATATCGAACCCAGGAATCGTGAACCCATTAAGCTGACCGCTCAACGGGATGCTGAAACCGAACTGAGGAATATTGACACCGTTGACGACGATTGGGCCCGTGCCGCCAGTCAACGTGGGGCCAATGTCGAAGTGACTTAGTGTGATGGGGCCGATGGTGCCCGAAACGACCAGAGCGACGCTATATGGAACCGCTCGAATAGTGACATCGACTGGGACCGTCACGCCTACTGTCACAGGTATTCCGGGAACAGTGATAGTACCCACGTTGATCCCGCCGATCGTACCCCCCGCACTAATACCCAGCGGAATCGTAGGAATAGGGACACTAGGCACCGAGATCGCGCCCACCGTACCCCCCGCACTAATACCCAGCGGAATCGTAGGAATAGGGACACTAGGCACCGAGATCGCGCCCACCGTGCCGATGGCATTAATACCCAGCGGAATCGTAGGAATAGGGACACCAGGCACCGAGATCGCGCCCACCGTACCCCCCGCATTAATACCCAGCGGAATCGTAGGAATAGGGACACTAGGCACCGAGATCGCGCCCACCGTGCCGATGGCATTAATACCAAGCGGAATTGCGGGTACATTAATGTCAGGCACAATAATAGGGCCTACCCCGCCGGTCACATGGACACCTAGTGGGATTGGCGGAATAGTGATTGTGCCCGAGAAGCCCGGCAAGCCCTGGAAGTCGCCACGCCACAACAAGCCATCGCTAAAGTTGCCGGATATCAAGGCACCGGTGTTGACATCGCCGGTGTTGCTCCAGCCGGTATTCAAATCACCCGGGTTCAAGTAGCCGGTGTTTGTGTTTCCCGGATTCAAGTCGCCCGTGTTGATGCTGCCGGTATTGAAATTGCCCGTGTTGTAACTGCCCGTGTTGGCAACCCCGGTGTTGACGCTGCCGACATTGAAGAAGCCAGTGTTGGCGTTGCCCGCGTTGCCCAGCCCGGTGTTGTAGTTGCCGGAATTCCCTACGCCGAAGTTTCCGGTGCCCGAGTTGAAGAAACCAATGTTTCCGGTACCAGAGTTGCCGAAGCCGATGTTTCCGCTGCCCGAGTTCAGCCCGCCAAGCCCTAGCTGGTTGTTGCCGGTCAGCCCGATACCGATGTTTCCGTTACCTGTGTTGCCAAAGCCGAGGTTGTCGTTACCGAAGTTGCCGAAGCCCAAGTTATTGCTGCCAATGTTGCCAAAGCCGACGTTGTGCAGGGCTGCCGTTAACCCCGGACCGGTGTTTGCAAACCCGACGTTGTTACTACCAAAGTTCCCGAAGCCGAAGTTACTGCCGCCGACATTGCCGAAGCCGAAGTTGCTGCTGCCAGCATTGCCTGAACCAAAGTTGTAGCTGCCGACGTTTCCGCTGCCGAGGTTGTAGTCACCGACGTTTGCGCCACCCACGTTGAGGGTGCCATCGTTGGCGAAGCCAAAGTTGAAGGTGGTCCCTGCCACGCCGTCGCGCAAGATGCCCGCGAGCTGGCTGCCGGTGTTGCCGACGCCCGAGCTAAAGGCCGCTGTCGCCAAACCAAGCGTGCTTGTGTTATAGACGCCTGAGACGGTGTTGCCAAAGTTGAAGACACCCGATGTCAACGGCCCGACATTAAAGTAGCCCGAGTTCCCCAAGCTCTGAGCAAGATTCCAGAAGCCCGAAGCTCCCGACCCGACATTGCCGATACCCGAGGTGCTACCGGGACCGCTGTTGAAAAAGCCCGATGACGGGGTGCTGGTCGAATTTCCGAAACCCGGACCTCCTCCGATATCGACCGGAATATTGATCGGGCCGACGGGGCCGGATACATGAAGGCTCAACGGGATCTGGGGCAGCGTGTAGCCATTCGGGAACAGCGTGATGCCATTCACCGGATCACCGACGACACCACCCACATTGATGTCCAACGGAATCCCAGGAAGCGTATAACCACCCGGGAACAGCGTGATGCCATTCACCGGATCACCGACAACACCACCCACATTGATACCCAACGGAATCCCAGGAAGCGTATAACCACCCGGGAACAGCGTGATGCCATTCACCGGATCACCGACAACACCACCCACATTGATACCCAACGGAATCCCAGGAAGCGTATAACCACCCGGGAACAGCGTGATGCCATTCACCGGATCACCGACAACACCACCCACATTGATGTCCAACGGAATCCCAGGAAGCGTATAACCACCCGGGAACAGCGTGATGCCATTCACCGGATCACCAACAACACCACCCACGCTGACGCCCAAAGGGATACCCGAAATATTGACGGTTGGTGTGGTGATGCCACCGATGGTACCGGTCACCGTGATGCCGCCTACCGTCAGATCGACCGCGGAGGGGCCGATGGTACCTGGGGCGGGCGGCAAGGGAAAGATGCCGAATGTAAAGGGAGACTGGGGAATCGTAATCGGGATGACTAGCGGGTTGCTCGATAGCGATAAGCCAATCGGATTGATGCTGATTGGTTGGATATTGATCGGCCCGACGATAGCGCCGGAACTGTTGAGACCCAAGCTGATTGGCAGAATATGAATCGGCGGAACAGCGATCGGACCGACAATAGCCCCGGAACTGTTGAGCCCCAAGTTAATCGGCGGAATATGAATCGGCGGAACAGCGATCGGACCGACAATAGCCCCGGAACTGTTGAGCCCCAAGTTAATCGGCGGAATATGAATCGGCGGAACAGTGATCGGACCGATAATAGCCCCGTTACTGTTGAGCCCCAAGTTAATCGGCGGAATATGAATCGGCGGAACAGTGATCGGACCGACAATAGCCCCGTTAGTGTTGAGCCCCAGATTGATCGGGGGAATGTGGATAGGCGGCACGGTGATCGGGCCGAGGAGGCCGGTACCGTCGAGGTCCAGTGCGGCTGGCGGAATAGTGATTGTGCCGGAAACACCGAGCCAGCCCTGGTAATCGCCTCTCCATAAGAAGCCGTTGCTGTAGTTGCCCGAGATGAGTGCGCCGGTGTTGACGTTGCCCGTGTTTGCCCAACCAGTGTTGAGGTCACCGGGGTTGAACGAGCCGGTGTTGGAACTGCCGGGGTTGAAGTCGCCCGTGTTGAAGCTGCCCAGGTTGAAGCTGCCCGTGTTGTAGTTGCCTGTGTTGCCGAAGCCGGTGTTGGCGATGCCGACGTTGAAGAATCCCGTGTTTGCCTCGCCCGAGTTACCGATGCCGGTGTTGTAACTGTTGCCGGAGTTTCCGATACCGAAGTTTCCGGTACCCGAGTTTCCGATGCCGATATTCCCGGTGCCCGAGTTGAACAAACCGATATTGCCAGCGCCAGAGTTCAGCCCGCCGAACCCCCGCAGGTTGTTCCCATCCAGCCCGATGCCGATATTGCCATTGCCGGTGTTGCCGAAGCCGACGTTGCCGTTACCCGTATTCCCGAAGCCAATGTTGTTGCTGCCGGTATTGCCGAAACCGAAGTTGGTCAGGGCTGCGGTCACACCCGGACCCACGTTTCCGAAACCGATGTTATTGCTACCGAGGTTGCCGAAGCCGAAGTTGGAGCTGCCCAGGTTTGCGCTGCCGAAGTTGAGGTTGCCGAGGTTCGCACTACCGAAATTGGTGCTGCCGAGATTTGCATTGCCCAGGTTGAAATTGCCGCGGTTCGCATTGCCAACGTTACCGAAACCGGCATTTGCAAAGCCCAGGCCGAAGTTGCTCATCACGCTCGGGATACTCGAGACGGCCGCTTGTGCGGCCGTCGCGATGGCCGCCGGGGCTGCGACCAGCTGAGCTGGCAGCCCCGCCATGCCCTGGACAATCTGCGCGAAGGGGGTCAACGCCGAGACGGCGGCCGAAGCCCCGGCGTGGTAGGCCGACATGGCCGACACATCGACGGCCCACATCTCCTCGTAAGCGGCTTCCACCGCAGCGATGGCCGGAGCGTTTTGCCCAAACAGGTTGGAGATCACCAGCGAAATCACCTGATTCCGGTTGGCTGCCACCAGGACTGGCTGCACCATCGCCGAACGGACGGCCTCGAACTCGGCCACCATGGCTAGGGCTTGCGCGGCCGTCTGCTGGGCCTGCGCCGCCACCTCGGTAAGCCAGCCGGCGTAAGGAGCCGCCGCCGCTGCCATCGCAACGGCCGCGCGGCCCTGCCACGATCCACCGACCAGCCCAGCGGTCACCGATCCGAAAGAGGTTGCCGCCAAGGCTAATTCGTCAGCTAACTCGTTCCAGGCCACCGCGGCCGCCGACATCGCTTCCGAACCTGCACCGGCGTATATCAACGTCGAGTTGATCTCCGGTGGCAGCACTGAAAAATTCATCGCTTCGACCCTTCCCGGTGAAGCGCACTTGAGCTCTAAGACCGGTCGCCAAGAGGCCGTGCGTGGTGCACAAGCTACGCGGCGAGGCAAGATGATCCACCGCGTTAATCAAAACGGTATGAGAATGTTATAGAAATGTGATGACATTTGTGAGAGAATGCCAAACTTCTTTACATTGTCCGCGCGAGGCGGGGTGTTGAGTGGTCAATGTCAAGCAAAAAGTAATTGTCGTCAGCGGAAAATCGACTGGCGGCCAACCGAATTGGTCCGATGCGGCCGCGACGCAGGGCTAGCCGACTAATCGGAATTTCAACCTCGACATTATCCCCGCATGCCTGTGAACCAGGCCCTGACGACGGCCCTGAGGCAAGAGGGCTGACATCAGATGATCTGTGCGGAAAGCAGAAAGGGCCAACTTGAGGCTGGAATCGATCCGGTTAACACAGCTTTCCAGTCATGAAACAACTAGCTGAGGCGATGCCAGCGGCCAGATTGCGCCGAGCCGCGGGCGATGTCGGGAAGGCAGGGAATAAGACCTTCCGCGATCTATCACGCGGCCAGACCAACCCGACCTGCGGTTTACGCCGGGGCAACTGGGGGTATGCGGCGCATGCCTTGAACCGAAAGCCTTGAACCGAAAGTGAGAAGCTGATGACAAGACCAGCCAGGACAGCATTCGCGGTTTTCGGTGGCGGCGCCATGCTGGTCATGGCTGTGGCCTGCGGTGGCGGCGACAACAAGGGACCCACCAGCAGCACGACGCCGTCGACAACGACAACGACGACATCGACGACGGCTCCGTCCAGCATGCCGCCGTCCGAAACGTCACCGGCACCGGGTGGTCCATCCGGCAGCGGCGGACCCGGCGGCGGTGGTGGCGGCGTCCCGGGCGGGCCCACCGGCAGCGGCGGACCGGGCGGCGGTGGCGGCAGCGTCCCGGGCGGGCCCACCGGCGGCGGCGGACCGGGCGGCGGTGGCGGCACCATTCCGGGTGTCGGCGGAGGCGGCGGCGGACCGGGCGGCGGTGGCGGCTGCATCGGCAACATCTGCGGCGGCTACCCGTGATGGCGCGCCGTCGTTGACTTCCGTTGCGGCCTAAGACAGGCCTAAGACCGGTCGATAACGGTTAAGGTTCGCCTCAGGCGGATCGCAAGGGAGCATCGACATGGCCAAGCTCAGGTTCGGATATTTCATCGCCCCGTTCCACCGCGCGGGCACCAACCCGTCGCTGGCCTTGCAACGCGACCTGGAGTTCGTCGAACATATCGATGCCCTTGGCTTCGATGAAGCATGGATCGGCGAGCATCACTCGGCCGGCAGCGAGATCATCAGCTCGCCCGAAATCTTCATTGCCGCCGCCGCAGAACGAACCAAACGGATCCGGCTTGGCACCGGGGTCATCTCACTCGCCTACCACAACCCGCTCTGGGTCGCCGACCGGTTGATGCTGCTCGATCACCTGACCCATGGTCGCGTGATCGGTGGGGTGGGCCCGGGTTCGCTGCCCACGGATTCGGCGATGATCGGGTTGACGCCCACCGACACGCGGGAGCTTCTGGAAACCAATCTCGACATCGTCGTTCGGCTGCTGGCGGGGGAGACCGTGACCGCCAAAACCGCCACGCATCAACTCGTCGACGCCAAGTTGCAGCTGGCCCCCTATTCCGAATCCGGCATTCCGCTGGCGGTGGCCGCTGTCGCGTCGCCCACCGGCGCGCGGTTGGCCGGCAAGCACGGCATCGGGCTGCTGTCCATCGGTGCGACGCTGACCATCGAGGGCTTCAACGCGCTCTCCTATCACTGGGGCATCGTCGAGGAACGTGCCGCGGCGTTCGGCACCATGGTGGACCGCAGGAACTGGTCCCTGGTCGGTCCCTTCCACATCGCCGAGACTGACGAACAGGCCCGTGCCGATGTGAAATTCGGTATCGAGCCGTGGTTCCGCTATTTCCAGAAGATCGCCGCCTTCCCGCAGATGACCATGTCGGGAGACCGGCTCGACGAAATGATCGACATGATCAACGAAAATGGGGCCGGTGTGATCGGCACCCCCGAACGGGCGCGGGCGCAGGTGCAGCGGTTATGGGATCAGTCCGGCGGATTCGGCTGCATGCTGCAGATGGGTCACGAGTGGGCCAACCCGGCGGCGACCAAGCGCTCCGCCGAATTGTTTGCCGCCGAAGTGATGCCGCACTTTCAAGGGCAGGCGCAACCGACCCTCGACGCCGCCGCGCGCGCCGGCGAGGTGCGTGACGACCTCGCACGCACCCAGCTACAGGCCATCGAGCACATGACCAAGAAGTATCAAGATGAGGTCAGTTCGACCGCGCGACCCGAAAGTCGTTGAGCCAAGCCCACAATGCTACGGTGCGGTACCGGACTCGCGCTCGCCTGCCTTCACCAGCCGGCCGGCGAAGAACTTGACCGCGCCGCCCAGCGCCGCCCGCATCGCCGGTCCGGTTCCGCGGACGCCCTCGGTAAACGAGCCGCTCCAGCGGATATCGGTGCCGCCCGACGCATTCGGCGTGAGGACGACCTCAGCGTGGTAGTCCTTGGCCGGTGTCCGGGGCGCGATCAGCCGGTAGGCGTGACGGCGATCCTGCTCGTACTCGACGGTCTCCTCCTGCACGAGCACCGGCCACATGCCGACCTTGCGGACGGCTCCGATCCCGCCAGGCGCCGGATCACCTTGGCGCGCCCAACTTGATTGCAGGACGATGGGTTTGGCCCACTCCGACCATCGACCACCGTCGGTCACGAGCCGGAACAGTGTCGCGGCCGGCGCGCTACTGGACTTGGTGACTTCGAAGGAGAACTTCCGTCCCGGCATATCCGACTCCCGCCCCGACAAAACTGACCTGGCTGACGGGTACCCTACCGTGACACCGCCTGCGGAGCGGCCTCGGGCAGTCGCAGGGCAGCGAAAACAATGCCGCGGCGGCGGCGCCGGGGCATACTCACGATGTGCCGAACGCCGAAACTGTCTCAGTTCCAGCCGCGCTGTCCCAAGCTGACGTCGACGCGGCGTTACGACTGATGAAGCCGCTGCGAATACTGATCAAGCCCAAGGTCTATGGCATCGAGAATGTGCCGACCGAACGTGCGTTGCTGGTGGGTAACCACAACACGCTCGGCTTGGTCGACGCGCCGTTGCTGGCCGCCGAGCTCTGGGAGCGCGGCAGATTGGTCCGATCCCTCGGCGACCACGCCCACTTCAAGGTTCCGGGGTGGCGCGACATGCTGACGCGGATGGGAGTCGTCGAAGGCACCCGCGAGATTGCCTCGGAACTGATGCGCCGCGGCGAACTGGTCATGGTGTTTCCCGGCGGCGCCCGTGAGGTCAACAAGCGCAAGAACGAGCAGTACAAGTTGGTCTGGAAGAACCGACTCGGGTTCGCGCGGTTGGCAATTCAGCACGGGTATCCGATCGTGCCGTTCGCTTCGGTGGGAGCCGAGCACGGCATCGATATCGTGCTCGACACCGATTCCCCGCTGCTGGCGCCGAGCCAGTTCCTGGCTGCCAAGCTGCTCGGCACGCCCGACGGCCCACCGCTGGTTCGCGGCGTGGGGCTGACCCCGGTACCGCGACCCGAGCGGCAGTACTACTGGTTCGGCGAGCCGATCGACACCACCGAGTTCGCCGGACACGAAGCCGACGACAACGCCGCCCGTAAGGTGCGCGAGCGTGCGGCCGCCGCGATCGAGGAGGGCATCGAACTGATGCTTGCCGAGCGCGAAGCCGACCCGAACCGATCCCTGGTGGGCCGGCTCTTCCGTTCAGACGCTTGAAAGCCCAAGCAGCCAAACTGATTTCGATGGTTTCCAGCGGACTAATCCGTCCGCAGGCCCGTCGAAATGCCGGCCAATCGGCTCGGCAGCGTAGTCTTGCCGGCACCGTTGGGTGTGTTACCCGACGATCGCCGGCCGGACGCGGGGAGTCCGTGACGGCGATGACGAAGGGGATGTGGCGACAGTGGTCCGGCTTGACGAACGCTCCCGCTGAGATGTCGCTGTCCCCGTCGCAGCCCGCGATTCCGGTCGAGCCCGCCCACAAGCGGCCAGGTCGTGCCGGCAAGCGACACCGGTGGGGGCCCCTGTTGGCGGTCGCGTTGCTGCTCGGTGGGTGCGCCGGCCAGCACACCGCCGTCAGCTCCTCGACCACCACCACCACCACCGCGACCAGCGCCGCCAACTCCAGCGCCAAGGTCCGCAGCCAGGCCGTGTTGGACGGCGCCGTCAACGCCGAGGAGCCGGGTTGCTCGGCCGCGGTAGGCGTGGAGGGGAAAGTGGTCTGGACGGGAGTTCGGGGTATCGCGGACCTGGCGACCGGCACCAAGATCACCGCCGACACCGTTTTCGACATCGGCTCAGTGGCCAAGCAGTTCACCGCTACCGCGATCCTGCTGCTGGTCGACGCGGGACGGCTGGCCCTGAGCGACCCGCTGGCCCAGTACGTTCCCGACCTGCCGGACTGGGCCGCCACCGTGACGGTGGCCGAACTGATGCACCAGACCAGCGGCATACCCGACTACATCGGACTGCTCGAAGAGCAGGGATATCAATCAACCGACCGGACCACCCAGGCTCAAGCGCTGCAAGCGTTGGCAGCGGCGCCCGAGTTGGGGTTTCGCCCGGGCGCCCACTTCGAGTACTCCAACTCCAACTACCTGCTGCTGGGTGAGATCGTCCGGCGGGTGTCTGGCCATCCGCTGCCGGAATTCCTGAGCACCGAGGTCTTCCAACCGCTCGGGCTGGCCATGGCGGTCGATCCGGTCGGCAAGATTCCCGACAAGGCCGTGTCGTATGACAAGGGCGACACCGGTTCCCAGTTTCGGGTGCTGGACTCGCCATGGGAACAGATCGGCGACGGGGCCATCCAGACCACGCCCAGCCAACTCGTGCGATGGGCGGACAACTACCGAACCGGCACGGTGGGTGGCCCCAAGCTGCTCGAGGAGCAGCTGGCCGGGGCGGTGGAAACCGAGCCCGGCGGCGGCGACCGCTACGGCGCAGGCATCTTCGCGCGCGCCGACGGCACGCTCGAACACAGCGGCAGCTGGGCGGGGTTCGTCACCGAGTTTCGCGTCAGCAGTGACCGGCGGACCTCGGTGGCCATCAGCTGCAACACCGAAAAGCAGGACCCCGAAACGATGGCCGACGCACTGGGACGTCTCTGGATGTAGCTTCGGGTCGATCTCTACTTCAACCCGATGCGTCATTCCCATGCGCCGCGCTCGCGGTAGGCATAATCATTCAGTTATGGCGAAACCGTCCGTCTTGACCACCGACAATGGCCTGCCGTCCAGCGTCAAAGGTGCCTGCGATTCCCGCTTCGCCGGGCTCATCCGGGCGTTCAATGCGCTGTTTCCCGGCCGGATGTTCGGCGGCGGAGCGCTGGCGGTCTACATCGACGGTGTGCAGGTTGTCGACGTCTGGACCGGTTGGTCGGACCGGCGTGGCAAAGTGCCGTGGACGGCCGACACCGGGGCCATGGTGTTCTCGGCGACCAAGGGATTGGCCGCGACGGTAGTCCACCGCCTGGTCGACCGCGGGCTGCTGTCCTACGACGTGCCGGTCGCCGAATACTGGCCGGAATTCGGAGCCAACGGCAAGTCCGAAGTCACCGTCAGCGACGTGCTGCGGCATCGCGCCGGGTTGTCTCACCTCAAAGGGGTGGGCAAAAAGGAAGTGCTGGACCACCTCCTGATGGAGGAGAAGCTGGCCGCGGCGCCGCTGGACCACACCCACAAGAAGATGGCGTATCACGCGGTGACCTACGGATGGCTGCTATCCGGTCTGGCCCGGGCGGTGACCGGCAAGGGCATGCGCGAGCTGTTCCGTGAAGAGCTTGCGCTCCCGCTCGACATCGACGGTCTGCATCTGGGCCGTCCGCCGGCCGATTCGCCCACCACGGCGGCGCAGACGCTGTTACCGCAGGCGAATATCCCCACGCCGGTGCTCGACTTCGTCGCGCCGAAGGTCGCCGGGCTGTCGTTCTCCGGGCTGCTCGGTTCGATCTACTTCCCGGGGATCATGTCGATGCTGCAGGGCGATATGCCGTTTCTCGACGGCGAGCTTCCCGCTGTCAATGGCGTGGTCACCGCGCGTGGGCTGGCCAAGGTGTACGGGGCGATCGCCAATGACGGCGTCATCGATGGGACCCGACTGCTGTCCTCCGAGTTGGTCAGTGAACTGCGGGGAAAACCCAATCTGACACCGGATCTGAACCTGGGGATTCCGTTCAGCTATCACCACGGCTACCAGTCGTCGCCGGTGCCGGGATTGCTGCCCGGATACGGCCACATCGGTCTGGGCGGAACTCTTGGCTGGGCCGACCCGGACACCGGCAGCTCGTTCGGCTATGTGCACAACCGCCTGCTGACGCTGTTGCTGTTCGATGTCGGATCGTTCGCCGGGCTGGCGCCGCTGCTGAGCAGCGCCATCTCGGCCGCGCGTCGCGCCGGGCCGCTCGAGGTGCCCCATCTGGGTGCGCCCTACCGGGGCGCCGACGAGCAGGAGCCGGCGTCGTAGCGGCTGGTCAGCCGATGACCGGGCGCGGGGCCGGGACCTCGACGACGCCGAAGTTCGTCGCCCAGGCCGTGCGGTAGTCGCGCCATGCCGGCGTCAGGCGGCCGCGGTTGACGCATCGCGGCTCGTAGTGCACACACCGCTCGGCCGAGGCCACGTGCGCCTCTTCGTCGACGACGGTCACCGATAGCAGCATCTCGACGGGCTTGCCGGCCTGCACGGTCAGCAACAGGGTGGTCCCGGCGATCCGGTAGTGCGCGATCGCTCCGCCGCCCAGGTCTACTTGACCGCTGGCCGCCCCGAGCGCGGTGCCGTCGAGTTGCCACTTGGCCTGAAGTCCCGGGCCGAAACCCGTTGCGACAGCGTCGAATCGGCCCTGCGGACGCATCGGCCGCACCACGGTTCCGACGAAGGTACCGATGCGCCGATCGATGAGAGGTAACGCGCGAATGGCGTCGTTCACGGTGTCGGCGCCCTTGACGGCAGGGGGAGCCGCGGCCACGGCATCAAGCGCCGCACGCAACTGGTTGCAGGGATCACGTTGCGTCCCGACTGCGCTGACGCGCAATGCCGGCGAGGGCGCGAAAACCGCCGCGCCCGGCTTGGCGACCTCCCCGAAGGTGCCGAAAACGCTTGGCGGACAGGTGAAACCGCCGACAATCTGAACCGAGGCGAGCGCCTTCTCCCAGGTGATGTAGCGGAACCGGATGTGGTCGACGGTCACGTCCACGGCCTGAACGGCCGCCCACCTGCCTTCGTTGGTGCGCACGCCGTAGATGCGCAGCGATTCCCTGAACGGGTTGCCGAACAGCAGCCCGAAGGGGTCGATGGTCGCCAGGTCGGCCAGGGGTATCGGGTTCGGAGCGTCGTAGGCGTAGCCGTACACGGCCGCGCGGTAGAGGCCGTCGAAGTCACGCAGGCCCGTTCGGGCCCAGCGGGCACCGCACACCGCCCGTACCGTCCGGTCGAACGCGCCGCCGAGCACGGTGAGGTCGCCGCTGGGCATGTCGCGCGCGCCGACCCGGCCGCTGTCGAGATCGAACGCCGAACCGTTGGGCACGACGACGGTGCCGGCGGCGCGCACCGGGGCGGTGTCGATGGGCCGGATGCGGCAGCCGATCTGCACGTCGTCGATGCGCGCGTCGCTGAAGACGATGTTGAAGCCCACCGCGGGGATATCGACCGGGACCAGCAGCTGGTTCAGCGCGTCGGTGATGTGTGCGGCGACGCTGTTGATGGTGCCCTCGATCACCTCTTCGGCGATGTACATGATCAGCGGGACCAGCACCGCGCCGACGATCACGTAGATCACGGAGGGGAGCAACGCCCCGAGCAGTGCGCCGATCACCGCGCCCGCCACCCAGCAGTACCAGGGGATGTCGACGTCGACGTTGGGATCGTCCGCCTGGACCTGCACGACGAGCTGGCCGCCGGCGACGGCGATGGTGATCTTCGCCCCGACGGTGCCGGTGGCCGAATAGCAGAAGCCCGACTTGGTGATCTTGACCTGAACATGCAGGGCGCCGTCGTCACCCGCGGTGATCGACAACCCGGTCAGATCCACCTCGTTGTCCTCGTCGATGCGCACGGTGCGGGTCAGCGTGCAGTTGGTGAACGCGCCGCCCAGGTTCAGCGCGCTGTCGATCATCGGGCTGATGACCCGGCAGATCCAACCCATCGACGCGACGATCCCCCCGTTGCCGCCCCCGGTGATGAAGCTCTGGGTGAACGCCGACTTGTCGCCGGGGCTGCCGCCGCCGAACGTGACCAGGAACGCCGACGCGTCTTTGTCGGCCGGGGAGGTGTCGTCGACGATGAGCACGTCGGCGTTCTTCATTGCGGTCGTGGTGCTGGTGGCGTGGTCGACGGGGAACGGCACCAGCGGGATCAGTTTGACGTTGTTCCGCAGGAAGGCGGCGAACAGTCCGTCGAGGCCGGGGATCGGGAACCCCGCCACCGAGATCTCGGTGAGCCACAGCTTCTGTTCGAGATCGATTCGCACCAGGTCGATTCCGTTGGTGCTGGTGTCCACGTCGACGCTGGCAACGATGCGCAACGTCCCGAGGGTGCCGGCGTCGCCGAGCAGCACATGGATGTCGACGACGTCGGTCGCGCCGGGCGGCAGGCCGCCCGGCCGGTCGAAGGAGACCGTTACCGAAAAGGGCGTGGCCGGGTCGAGATGAATGCCGAGGCCCCCCAGGATGGTGCCCAGCAGAAAGCCGCCGGTGTCGAAGACGACGCTCAGTAGCTGCTGATAGGCCTGTTCAGCGAATTCGACGACGAGGTCGTAGCCGTGCGTCTGTTCCCCCGACACCACACCCTCCTTATCTGGCGTTGTCTGGTCACGAGTGGCCTAGCCGGTGAATCGGATGTTGACGTTGGCGGTGATCACCTGTCCGTTCGGCAACCGGAACGCTCGTGGGCGGTGCAGGTCGGGGGCGTCGCCGGTCAGCGATGCCGCCTTGAGCCGCTGTTTGATGATCGGCGGGACATCGATTTTCAACGCCGTCAAGGTGGCCAGCGGGTCGGTGGCGAACTGCCGCGCGACCTCCGGTTTGGCCAGCGCCGCAAGGATGGCGCGCTCCGACCGGTGCAACTGCTCGAACTCGGCGCGCAGCCGCGGGCCGAGGCGGTCGATCACCGGGCCGAACGCACGGCTGTCGGGGCGCTTCGGTTGCTGCGGATCCTTCGATGTCATGTATTCAGGCCTATGCCAGCCGACGGCGTTTGGCAAGGGGTAACAGTCAAAACTGTTGGCACATAACGTGAGCTTCGGTGGGCGGATCGGGCGGCCGTGCGATACCGGCGGCGTTATCGCTCGCCGGCATGGTCGGCAATGACACGATCGATGGTGGACCGGGAAACCGCGGCGGCGTGCCGGTCGCCGGCTTCGAGGTGGCCGCGCAGACTCACCAGCGCCTTCCACAGCGCCCACCCACGGCCGCGGGCCCAGGTTGCGGCGTCGACGTCCAGCGTTCGGCGAAATGTCGTTCTGCTGCCCGCGTCGAGGTGGGTCCAGGCCAGGACGGTGTCACACGCGGGATCGCCCACACCGCAGAGCCCGAAGTCGATGACCGCGGTGAGGCGTCCGCGCTGTGTCAGCAGGTTGTCGGCAGCCACGTCGCCGTGAAACCAGCACGGTTCGCCGGTCCAGGTGCTGCCGGTGGCGGCGGCCCACACCGCTTGCGCGCCGGCGACGTCGATTTCATCGTCGAGGGCGTCGATGGCTGCGCAGGTTTCCTCGGCGTACACCGGCAGGGGTGCGCCACGAAAGAAGTTGTGCGGTCCCGGTTCTGGGGCGTCGCCGGCGTCGATTCGGTGCAGCGCGCGCAGGAAGCGGGCCAACGGGCGCACGATCGGGCCCCAGTCGGTGATCGCCTCGGCCGCGGTGGTGCCGTCGAGCCAGCGGTATACCGACCAGTGATGGGGATAGTGAAATGCGGGCCTGCCCATCGCGACGGGTTGCGGTATGGGCAGCGGCAGCTGCGGTGCCAGCCGCGGCAGCCAATGCTGTTCTTTGGCAACCTGATACGCATACCGGTCCCCAGCGGGCAACCGGATCGACAACTCGTCACCCAGCCGGTAGGTGCGGTTGTCGACACCGTGCCGGGCCACGGGAGTGATGGCCAGTGCCGACCACTGCGGGAACTGGGTGTCGACGAGACGGCGCGCCAACTCCGCGGTGACGTCCCGCGGCGAGCACCCGGCGGCGACGTCAGAGCACATGCGGCGCCACCAGCAGCGCAGCGCTGAAAACCGCCGAACCGATCAGGAAGGCGACGACGGTAAAGCCCATCACCTGGCGGACATTGAGCTTCGCGATGGCCAGCAGCGGCAGCGGCCAAAACGGCTGGATCATGTTCGCGACCGCTTCGCCGACGGCGACGGACATCGAGATCAGCCCGAGGTAGGCCGGCGAGTGCTGGCCGATGGCAAGTGCCGAGTCGACCGCGACGGGCCCCTGCACAGCCCAGTGCCCGCCGCCGGACGGCACGAACAGCGAGATGACGATCGAACCGACGAAGGTCAACAACGGCAGGGTGGATTGGCTGGCGCCGGTCACCAGGGCCGCAGCGAGCACCGTCTGCAGCGGCTGGCCCGATCCAGCGGGGACATAACCCAGCAGACCGATGATCCCGCCGTACAGCGGATACTGCAGCAGCAGCGGGCCGGACACCCTCGCCGCACCGGAAAACGCGCGGATGAACCGAATGGGTGTGCGGTGCAGCAACGCACTGGTGACCGTGAACAGCATGACCGTCGACGAGATGTTCAGCGCAAAGCCGCTCAGCCAGAAGTAACTGAGCCCGGCGGCGAAGACACCGACGTTGAGAATCCACAGGTTTTCCAGCCATTCGGCAAATGTCCGGTTGCCCGCGGGCGGGGCCGCGACGGGCTCTTCGTCCTCGAAAACGGCCGGGTCGGGCTCGAGTGGCTGCGCCGGCTCCATCCGCCGGATAGCGAGCGCGAGCAGCACCAGCACCACGATCACGGCGACCCAGCTGTAGGGCTGGAAAATCGTCAGATTCAGCGGCACCACCGTGCCGGTCAGCTTGTGTATCACGTTGATCGGACTGCCGGCATCGGTGTTGGCCAGCGCAATCGACGACGACAGCCCCTGCGTCCACACGATGAAACCCATGAACGCCGCGGCGACAAGATAACCGAAATGGGCGCCCGCAAGCCGTTTCGCGACCTGACGGGCGACCAGCGCCCCCGCGACCAGACCGAGCCCCCAGTTCAGCAACGAAAAGACCGCGCTCACACCGAAACACAGCAGTGCGGCCTGGACCTGGTTCGTCGGCTTGCTCGCCACCGCGATGATGGCCCGCTTCAGAACCGGCGCCTCGGCCAGCGTGTAACCCGTCACCAGGATCAGCACCATCTGGAAGGCGAAGGTGAAGATGTTCTGCGAGCCCCACACGCCGCCGTACCACGCGTTGAGCGCGCCCGCCGGCGTCGCGCCGTCGACCAGCAGGCCGACCAGTACGGCCACTACGACGGTGAGGATCACCGCGAACAAATACGGATCCGGCATGAGGCGTTCGACATACCGGACGGATAGCGCGGTGAGCGGCTGTATCACGCCGCGTCGCCTACCCTGCCGGTCCTTTTCGGTCGTCATTGGGTCGCCCGTGCCTGGACCTTGCCTCGACCCGCCTAGACCTGCCTAACCCAGCTCGTCGACCACCAGCCACACCAAAGCGGCGGCCACCAGCAGCAAACCGCCTATGACGGCTGCCTGCACAAATCCGGACTGACGGTGCAACCACGCACGCGCCTGCGTGAAACGCCAGTCGGTCCACGCATAGGCGCGCGCGGCCCAATCGGCTTCGACCGCGAGCAGCCGAAATGCGACCAGCAGCGCCGGGATGCCCAGCTCGGGAAGCAGCACGATCAGCGGGATGGAGGCGATGACCAACGCACCGGCGAGCATGGCCAGGGGTGCGCGCACCACCATCGGCCGGGTCCGGCCACGTTCCCGATATACCAGCACCCGGCTCAGCGCTTCGTCGCGGGTGACTGACAGGACGCGCTGGTCGGCTGAATCCATGGATGCTCCTGGGCTGACGCGATCGGCGGGCGGGTTCGGCACGGACTCTAGTGGACCGGTTGCCGGCGCCGGGTTCGATCGGGGCACCCGATCGGTGACCGAGGCCACCCGGTCGTTGCCCGAGGGACGGGGCAGGGGTGCATAGACTGCGCGTATGAATGACGGTTTCCGGCGGGGCTCCCCGGCTCCAGAAGGCCTGCTGGAGATCGAGGACTGCCTGGCTGCAGACGGCAGCATCGCGTTACCGCCCGGCACCACCCTGATCTCGCTGATCCAACGCAACATCGCCAACGTCGGTGACTCGATCGCGTATCGCTATCTGGACTACACCCGCTCCGCCGAGGGGCAAGCCCGTGAAGTGACCTGGGCGCAGCTCGGGGTGCGCTTGGCGGCCATCGGCGCGCAGATCCAACAGCTCGCCGGCAACGGTGACCGGGTAGCCATCCTGGCGCCTCAGGGCATCGACTACGTTGCCGGATTCTATGCGGCGATCAAGGCCGGCACCATTGCGGTGCCGCTGTTTGCCCCGGAATTGCCCGGTCACGCCGAACGTCTCGATACCGCACTGCGCGACTCGGAGCCCGCGGTCGTCCTGACGACCACGGCCGCCAGCGCCGCCGTGGAGGGCTTTCTGGCCACCCATCCGCACCTGCGAAAGCCGCGCGTGCTCACCATCGATCGCATACCGGATTCGGCCGGGGAGCAGTTCAGTCCGGTCGAGCTGGACATGGACGCCGTGTCCCACCTGCAGTACACCTCGGGTTCGACGCGACCGCCGGTCGGCATCGAGATCACCCACCGCGCCGTCGGCACCAACCTGGTGCAGATGATCCTGTCGATCGACCTGCTCAACCGCAACACGCACGGCGTCAGCTGGTTGCCGCTCTACCACGACATGGGGCTGTCCATGATCGGCTTCCCGGCGGTGTACGGCGGGCACTCCACCCTGATGTCGCCGACCGCGTTTGTCCGGCGGCCGCAGCGGTGGATCCAGGCGCTGGCCGCGGGGTCGCGGACCGGCCGGGTGGTCACGGCGGCGCCGAACTTCGCCTACGAGTGGACCGCTCAGCGTGGTCTGCCCGCCGAGGGCGACGACATCGACCTGCGCAATGTCGTGCTGATCATCGGATCCGAGCCGGTCAGCATCGAGGCGATCACGACGTTCAACAAGGCGTTCGCGCCCTACGGGCTACCCCGGACGGCGTTCAAGCCCTCCTACGGCATCGCCGAGGCGACGCTGCTCGTTGCGACCATCGACCACGCCGCCGAAACGACGGCGATCTACCTCGACCGGCAACAACTGGGCACCGGCCGGGCGGTGCGCGTCGCGGCGGATCACCCCAACGCCGTCGTGCAGGTCTCGTGCGGTCACGTCGCGCGCAGCCTGTGGGCCGTGATCGTCAACCCCGACACCGGCGCCGAACTGCCGGATGGCGAAGTCGGCGAAATCTGGCTGCAGGGAGACAACGTGGGCCGCGGCTACTGGGGGCGGCCGGACGAAACGCGCCACACCTTCGGCGCCAGGCTGCAATCGGCGCTTAACGAGCACAGCCGCACCAACGGCGCTGCGCTCGAAGGGAATTGGCTGCGGACTTCGGACTTGGGCGTCTACCTCGGCGGTGAACTGTACGTCACGGGGCGGATCGCCGATCTCATCACCATCGACGGCCACAACCATTATCCGCAGGACATCGAGGCCACCGTCGCGGCGGCATCGCCCATCGTCCGGCGCGGATATGTCACGGCTTTCGCGGCACCGGCCAACGAGCTGCCGGATGCTGGCGATACGGACGACTCCAGCCCGCGGTTGGTGATCATTGCCGAACGTGCGGCGGGCACCAGTCACGCCGACCCGAAACCGGCGATCGAGGCGATCCGGGCCGCGGTTGCCGATCGCCATGGGCTGTGGGCCGCCGACGTGCGTTTCCTCCCCGCAGGGGCCATTCCGCGCACCACCAGCGGCAAGCTGGCTCGCCGGGCCTGTCGTGCCCAATACCTCAGCGGCGTATTGGGAGCGCACTAGCGTCTCGCAACGTCGGGCGGGTGGCGCTTCGGCTCGCGAAACTCCTTGTTGCTCAGCATGGTTGAGCTGAAAACCGCGGCCGGCGCGCGCCATCCGGACGCCCGGGTCGTCGCTGATTTGCCGTGTGCCTGCAGCCGCGAACCTCGAGCCACTACGGTGTAGTGGCCCGGTGTACGGCGCCGGGCGGACCGGAATCGAGCAGGCTCCACCCGACCAGCGGGAGGCATAGTGGTCGACCTACCGCGCGGCAACGAACCATTCACCGGGGCCATCAACCCGACGGTGGCCGGGTCCACCCCGGTCAAGCCGACGATCACCTATCCACCCGCCGGTGCCCCCAACGTCGTGATCGTGTTGCTCGACGACGTCGGGTTCGGCGCCGCGTCCACGTTCGGCGGGCCGGTTCCCACGCCCACTCTCGAACGCATTGCCGGAGCGGGCTTGCGCTACAACCAGTTTCACACTACCGCCCTGTGCTCCCCGACGCGTGCCGCGCTGCTGACCGGACGCAACCACCACAGCGCCCACATGGGGACCATCTGCGAGATCGCCTACGGATTCCCCGGCTACGACAGCGTGCTGCCGCAGAGCACCGCGACCGTCGCACAGGTCCTGCAAATGAACGGCTACAGCACCGCGCTGTTCGGCAAGGCGCACTTCACCCCCACCTGGGAGACCGGCCCCGCCGGCCCGTTCGACCGCTGGCCCACCGGCCTTGGCTTCGAGCGCTTCTACGGTTTCCTGGGCGGCGACACATCGCAGTACGAGCCGGCGCTTTACGACCAGACCACACCCGTCGAGCCGTATCTGGGGCGCGACGACTATCACCTCACCGAGGATCTTGCCGACAAGACGATCGAGTGGATCCGGATGCAGAAGACGTCGGCGCCCGACAAGCCGTTTTTCGTGTACTTGGCGCCCGGGGCGACACACAGCCCGCACCACGTGTGGCCGGAGTGGTCCGACCGGTTCGCCGGCCAGTTCGACGACGGCTGGGATGCGTTGCGGGAGCAGACATACGCCCGCCAGATCGAGATGGGCATCATCCCACCCGGCACGCAGTTGACCCCTCGCCCCGAGCAGATACCCGCCTGGGCGGACTACGACGATCGATACAAGCCGGTGGCCCGGCGCCTGATGGAGGTCTACGCCGGGTTCCTGGCCCACACCGACGCCCAGATCGGGCGGGTGGTCGAGGCCATCGACGAGTTGGGGCAATGGGACGACACGCTGTTCATCTATATCTGCGGTGACAACGGCGCGTCGGCCGAGGGAACGCTGCACGGTGCCTGGAGCTCGCCGGCGTTCCAAAACGGACTGCCCGAGGACCCCGAATGGCTGCTTGCACACCTGGCCGATTTCGGCACGGCGCGCTGCGAGAACCACTACAACGTCGGCTGGGCCTGGGCGCTCGACGCGCCGTTCCAGTGGATGAAGCAGGTGGCATCCCATTTTGGCGGCACCCGCAACGGAATGGCCATCTCCTGGCCGCGCGGTATCACCGGCGCGGGGGAGCAGCGCAGCCAGTTTCACCACGTCATCGACATCGTCCCCACCATCCTGGAGGTCACCGGCATCGAGATGCCCGAGCGCGTCAACGGCATCGAGCAGAAGCCGATCGAAGGGGTCAGCATGCGGTACTCGTTCGACGACGCCACCGCCGAAAGCCGGCGCACCACGCAGTATTTCGAGATCTTCGGCAATCGTGCCGTCTACCACGAAGGCTGGATGGCGTGCTGCTTCCATGGCCGGCTGCCCTGGATCCGCGCCCAGCGCAATATCCCGTTCGGCGACGCCGAGCGCTGGGAGCTCTACCACATCGCCGACGACTTCAGCCAGAGCGCCGACCTGGCCGAGCAGTACCCGGACAAACTCGCCGAGCTGCAGGCCGTTTTCGACGCCGAAGCACGCAAGTACGACGTCTACCCGCTCAGCGATGCCACGCTGGCGCGGGCGCTGCCTGTCAACCGGCCGAGCCTGCTCGGTGATCGCACCTCGGTCACCTACTACCCGGGTCAGTTACGCATCCCCGAACCGGTGACGCTGAGCTACACCAGTACGTCGTTCATGTTGCGGGCACAGTTGCACATCCCGCCGGGGGGTGCTCAGGGGGTGGTCATCTCTGTCGGCGGGGCGATGGCCGGGTGGAGCCTTTATCTGCAAGACGGGGTGCCCAGCTTTGCCTACAACTATCTGGGCCACGAACTCACCACAGTCACCGCACCCCGGCCACTGCCCGAAGGCCCTGTGAATCTTGGGCTTTCGCTCGACTACGACGGCGGGGGACTGGGCAAGGGCGCATCGGTGACGCTGCTGGTCGACCACGCCGCCGTGGTCAGCGGCCGGTTGGAGCGCACCGTCCCGTTCCGGTTCTCGATGAGCGGCGAAACGCTGGACGTCGGCGTCGATACCGGGTCTCCGGTCGCACCGTACGGGCATGACTTCCGGTTCACCGGCCGGATCGATCGCATCGACGTCACCGTCGACCCGCATCCGGCCGATCTCGCCGCCGCGATCGCCGAAGCTGAGATGCGCGCCGCGCTGGGCTCACAGTAGCGGAGACGGGGCGACGACTCGCTATCCTCAGCCGGTGACCGCCATGTGGAGCAGCCTTATCCCGCTGATTCTCGGCGGCGTCCTGGAACCGATCGAGATCGCGATCACGATCATGTTGCTGGGCACGCCATCGCATCTGCGGACGGCCGGCGCCTGGGTCGGCGGGCATATCGGCACCCGCCTGTTGCAGGGCCTCATATTCGGCACCATCCTGCACTGGGGCACCCGTGCCCGCAGCACTGACGCGACGCACCCGCACCACTGGATTGTGTCGACCGTCCTCCTGGTGGTCGCCCTGCTGTTTCTCGTCACCGCGGCGCGAGAATTGTTGAGCGACGACGATCCCGAAGCGCCACCGCCGAAGTGGATGACGATGCTGACGACGGCGACGCCCACCAAGGCCTTCTTCATCGGCGCGGGTGTCATCACGGTTTCGGTCAAGACCTGGGTGTTCACTCTGGCCGCGATCAGCGTGATCGGCAACGCGGGGCTGCCGCGCGCCGCCAATATCGCTTCCTACATCGCGTTCGTGCTGCTGGCCATGAGCGCCAACCTGCTGATCATCGCCATGGCCGCATTATTCCCCACCCAGTCACGCACCCTGCTGGACCGGATCCTGCGCTGGCTCCAGGACAACAACCGACCCATCATGGTCGTCGTGGGCACGGTTTTCGGACTCTGGTTCGGGTGGAAAGCCTTGCATGGCTTGGGAATTCTCTAACCGGGCGAGGCAGCTTCGTGCCGCCGCACCCAACGGATGTAGAGGATGCCGACCCCGGCAGTGATCAGGCCGTACAGCGCAACCGCCCCGTGCTCGTCGGTGCCGGGAAAGTTCGCCGACGCGATGGCCAACGCGGTCGCCGGGTGGCGGCAGCTGCTCGCGAAAGCCACCACCGCCGAAAACCGGCGATCGGGCCCACCCAACAGATGCCCCGCGGCCAAGGTCGCCACGACGAATACCGCCATGGCGACAAGGGTGGATTCGCCCACCAGCTTCCACATCCGCGGCGCCACGGCGACCAACAGCACGATCATTGCCACCGGCAGCACCCAGCGCTGGGCACTCTCGATGGGACCCGCGATGCGCTTGGCCGCCGCCGGCCAGACCGCCCCGATCGTCATCCCCGCAATGAGCGGCGCCAACACCGACACCAGCATCAGCCTGCCGATCGCCCCTGGGCTGACCACGTACTGATGCCCGAATACGTTGCCCAGCAAGGTCGCAGCCACGGCGAGCACGGGAACGGCGAGCACCGCCAGCACGATGACCAGGCCCAACCCGAATTGGACATGCCCGCCGGCCTTTTCCCCGCGGCGGGGCAACAAAGGCGGCAGGGGCGAGATCGCCAACGTCACCAGCGCGATGGCGATCTCCGGCCGCAGATCCATCACCTGTACCAGCAGCACCGCCACCCCGGGTGCAACGACGAGGACCGCCAACAGCGACCGCACCAGCAGTGCCGGGCGTTGCGTCAGGTAGCCCACGTCGCCGAACTGTGCGGTCAATCCGTAACCCAGGATCACGACGAACAGGCTTATCTGGAAGGCGAGCTTCGCCGCTTCTGCCGCTGTCACGACGCACAGCCTGCCATGGCGCCCGGTGACGCGGGCGCCGCATCCCGAAACCGGTTCCCCGGCGCCGTCAGCTCGCGGTCGGTCCGGTACGAAACGTCTTCGGCCCCAGTCCATTCACGGGCACAACGACCGCCTGATCCGGGTCTCGACAGCCCAGGTCGGACGGATCGTCGTCCGGGACCTCCCGGCAGGTACGCCGCCACGGCCTGGGGGGAAAGTGCCGTTCGGACTCGCTGGCACCCGGCGTGTCAGGCACGGCCATCGACTCGAATCGCCGACTCGACGTCATCGGCGCCGAGTTCTTTGGTGCAGAAGAACCAGTCGTCGCACTCGACGCCCGCGACGTGACCATCCATTCGCTCCTTGGCGGTGCCGCACGAACCCGCCGGTGGCACAATCACCCGGTCTCCGGGGCGCCAATCGGCGGGCGTCGCGACATCGAAGCGATCGGCCGTCTGCAGCGCCTTGACCGCTCGCAACAGCTCGTCGAAGTTGCGTCCGAGGCTCAACGGGTAATAGATGATCGCGCGGACTATGCCCCCGGGGTCGATGATGAAGACTGCGCGCACCGCCTTCGTGGCGTCCTCGCCCGGCATGATCATCCCGTACTTCTGCGCGACCTGCATCGAGACATCCTCGACCAGCGGGAAACCGACTTCCACGTCATGCATACCGCGGAAACTGATCTTGTCCTTGACCGTTCGTAACCAAGCGATGTGGCTGTACAGCGAGTCCACGGACAAGCCGACCAGCTCGGTGTTATAGGCCGCGAACTCCTGCTGCATCGACGCGAACGTCATGAATTCGCTCGTGCACACCGGCGTGAAATCCGCTGGATGGGAGAAGAAGATCACCCACTTGCCGGCATAGTCGGCAGGGAAGTTGATCGGGCCCTGGGTGGTGACGGCGGTAAAAGCCGGTGCTGGTTCCCCGATCCGGGGCATGGCGGCGGTGGGAGTGTCGGTGACGGTCATCGCGGTCCTTTCGGTGGTCCAACCCGTCCCAACAAATACCGGCGGGGGTATATTCCCATCTTCAGCTCCTCGCTCGCCCCAAGACTCAGGGGCTGGTGCCCTGGTTGATGATGAGGGGCGGTGGCGCTCCTTCATGGGGGTCGGCGTGGGTCTTGTAGAACGGCGGCAGCGTGCCCACGCCTGCCTCGAACGGCGTCAGGTACTCAGCGTCGAATGTCACCCGATACCACTGGATTCCCAGCGACGCGGAGATATCCGGGTCGGTACTCCTCGCAACGGTGATGCTGGTGACTCGTACGCACTTCACGTGTTCACGCATGACAGACGAGAACGTCGCCAGCCCGGTGCTGTACATGGCCCGCATCGGCCCACCGAGGTATCCCCATGCGGTGCGGTATTCGTGGTTGTTGATTGCCGCGAAGTAGTCGACGATCACCTGCTGGCCTTTGCCGGCCGGGACGGCGTCGGGTTGCCCGTTGGCACACTCCGGATCGGCCCCGCCGCGTCCGGCCGGTGCCACGCCGATTCCGATCAACACCGCGACCGCGGCGACTAACGAGCCCCCTTTACGACACCGTGAAATAGCCATACCGGCCAACATAGAGGGGACTTTGGCCTCTTAGCCACGACTTGCGGCGGAGGCGATCACGGACGTCGCCAGCAAGAACTCGGTACCGTTCAATCGTGTTAAGAGCGGACACCCGCCAACGTGAGCTGTCGGTATCCGGTGGGAGCATTGCTGGATAGCTTTGGATCCGTGAGCACGGTATATCGCAGGGCCCGGGACTCGGTGGAGACACCTCAGCCCCTGTCCGTCCTCATCCGGGGGTAGCGGGCAGGGGCCATAGTCCCCGGAGGCTCTGCCTTGTCCCGCACCGACGCCCATGCTCCGTTCTGGGTTCAACTCGCCCGGGGCGATCTCGCTGCCGAAGCGCAGCATGCATCCGCTCACGCTGTCTGCGATCTTCCTGAGCGTCCCCCCGCGAAGTGGGAGAGCTGGTTCCCAGCGACCAAGTGTCACTGGGGCCTTCACTACACCGGCACCAACGTCTGCTCCTGCTCGATGTGCCATGCCGGGCCACAGCATCGTCAGGAGAACCGCAATCAGCGGCATCGTGACCGCTTAGCCGTCCACGCCGCGCTCGGGCGCTGGCGCCACGGCAATGATTCGGCCTTCGACGATCTCGTTCCACCTTCGCGCAAGTATTACTGGTAGGAGTAACACATGATCGAATACGACTTGGACACCGACCACTCGATCCTGCTGGTGCGACCCAAATCCGCGCTCGACAGCGACGACTTCGACCAACTCGCGAAGACGGCTGACCCCCATATCGAGGCGACGGGCGACCTGGCCGGGCTCATCATCGATGCTCCCGGGTTTCCCGGCTGGGACAGCTTCGGTGCGATGGTCACCCACTTCCGATTCGTCCGAGATCACCACAAGCACGTGAAAAAGGTCGCGGTGGTCACCGACTCTCATCTTGGAGATGTCGTCGAGCATCTGGCGTCACACTTCGTGGCGGCAACGATTCGTCACTTTCCCGCCGCACAGACCGAAGAAGCACGAAGATGGATTATCGACGGCTCCTGAACCGTCGGCTCCCGATCTGAATTGACGGCGCCGGCCCCGCTGATGAGCTTTCGCGAATCCGTACCACCGTCCGGCCCGCGTGCCACGATGGTCGAATGACAGCCACCCCTGAGCCGTCGTCGCAAGCGCCAGATGAGAATTCGGCCCTGGTGGGGTACCCGGTCACCGCCCCGCGACTGAGCGGTCCGGTTGTCTTCGACCAGCTCTGGACTGATTTGACGTTCGTCCATTGGCCGGTGCTACCGAACAGTATCGCGCAGCTGTATCCATCCGGGACCCGGCCCGACGTCTTCGCCGATGGGATGACCTACGTGGCGTTGGTCCCGTTTTTCTTGACGAGCACCAAACTCGGCACCGCACTCCCGCTGCCCTATTTCGGCAGCTTCCAGGAAACCAACATCCGGCTCTACTCCGTCGACGACGCCGGGCGCCACGGCGTCCTCTTCCGATCGCTGGAAACCGCGCGGCTGGCGGTCGTGCCCGTCACCCGGATCGGCCTCGGCGTCCCCTACACCTGGGCCAGGATGCGAATGATGCGCTACGGCAACCGGATTACGTATGACAGCGTGCGCCGTTGGCCGCGGCGCGGGCTGCGCAGCCGGCTCACCATCGACATTGGCGAGGTGGTCGAGCCCACGCCGCTGGAGATCTGGCTGACCGCCCGCTGGGGCGCCCACACTCGCCGGGGCGGCCGCACGTGGTGGGTACCGAATGAGCATGACACGTGGCCATTGCATGCCGCGGAGATCGTCGAATTCGATGACGAACTGCGCGACGCCAGCGGGGTGCGACCCGCCGGCCCACGTTTGCGTGCGCTGTATTCGCCAGGTATGCGAACGCGTTTCGGGCGTCGCCGCCTCGTCGAGTGGGGTTAATAGGCCAGCACGTGGAAATGCCCTCGGGGACAGTCGCCTTCGATGCCGCTGTACGGGTCGTCATCGAATTCCCGCCAGTTCCAATGGTCTCCGCAGTAAGACGCCGCGCAGTCCGGGCAATGGAAGGGCGCATAAGCGTAGCCGACGCGATACAGCGCGGACGCGTCCGCGCCGGCGATCGCTTCGGCCACGACGTCGGCGCGGTCGGCCGAAAGGGGCTGACTGGCCACGCCGAAGAAAGTCTCCACCACGACGCGGGCTTGGCCTTGCGGGCGAACCAGGGCATCCAACTCGGCCAACGCCTCAAGGGCCGGCCGGGATTTGTCACCGTGCGGTTCGGCTGGTCCAGCGAGCCGCACCCGTCCCGCCATGTTGCCGCATACCGCGCAACCGAAACAGGCCTCAGAGGCAGGTGTATCCACCGTCGATCACGATATCGGAGCCTGTCATGTAACTCGATGCCTCGCTGGCCAAGTAGAGGTAGAGGCCGGTGAGTTCGTCCGGACGGCCCAGGCGGCCGAGCGGTATTTTCGGCTCCCACAGCCGGTGATACTCCGCGAGGGGCTCGACGAGCTCGGTAAGGATGTAACCCGGACTTACGCTGTTAACCCGGATCTTGTGCGGGGCCAGCTCCACTGCCATGGCCTTGGTCAAATGAATGACCGCCGCTTTGGACGCGCAGTAGTGGCCCACTTGTTGCGGGACGTTGATGATGTGGCCCGACATCGAGGCGGTGTTGATGATGACCCCGCCCTGCCCTCGTTTGACCATGGCCCTGGCTGCGGCCCGGGCGGTGAGGAATACGCCGGTCACGTTGGTGCTCTGGATGCGCTCGAACTCTTCCAGCGACATCTCGAGCATCGGCGTGACTCCGACGATCCCGGCGTTGCACACGGCGATGTCGATCCCACCCAGCTCCGCGGTGACCCGGTCCAACATGCTGGTTACCTGCTCTTGCCGAGTCACATCGCAGCAGATGGGGAGCACCGTGCCGCCGGCTGCGGCGAGTTCCTCGGCGGCCATCGCCAATAAGTCGGAATGCCTTGCGACAATGGCTACTTGAGCCCCGGCTTGGACATAGGCCAGAGCCACCTTCTTGCCGATGCCGGTGGAGCCCCCGGTGATCAGCGCCCGCTTGCCGTGCAAGTCGAACAAGTCCAACACGCTCATTCGCCATCCCCTCCATACGGTGACCGCCAACCGGCGCACGCTCTAGTGTGTCCGGCATCGGCAGGTTCCCGCACATGCGGTGAGCGCATCGTCCAAATTCACCCACCGGGCTGACGCTGCCGACTCACGCACCTCCCGATCGGGATTTCACCATCGCCACCACTTCCACTAAGCGAAGCTCCCACGGTACTGAGGCGAAAATCAGAAGGCCTTTCTAATTAATTCGCGGTCACATATCGCCGCAACGGACGTGAGCACGCATGTCGTCTATGGTGTATGATTGCATTTATTCATAGCTGAGAACGGCGACCGTATAATGCGCGCACGCCGCATATGTGACTGCATAGACACACCGCCACCAAGCGTAAGGAGCGTAACTTGACGATTTTGCACGAGACGACGCAGTCAGCTGTCAGCAAGGTTATCGCGGAGGCATTGAAGTCAGCGACCACTGCGTCCATCATTAAGGCTTTCGTTGAACATCGAGGTACGCCTGCCGGGAGCGGCTTCCGGCCGAGTGTCGTCACCCTTAAGACCGTGGACGGGCAAGAAATCCGAGTTAGCACGCTTACCCACAGGTCGTCGTCGGCCGCGGAATTGGTCTCAGCGGGCACGACCATCGATCCAGCACCCACTGGCACCTTCGTCCTGGCATGCGGCAAGTCGCTGGTGATCGAGAAGGGCCGCCTGGTCGGTGGCACCGCTGCCGCCGGAAGCATCCCCGATTGGGCAGTCTTTTTTCTGATGCCGGCTGATCGCGAGTTGTGTCGGTAGTCAAATACGGGGGCGTTGGCGTTCGGACTGCGCCAGAGTGCTGCTATGCAATGGGTAATCAAGACCACCAAGCTCTGCAATCTGCGGTGTAAATACTGTTACGAGTGGGAGCACCTATCGGACCCGACGAGGATGCCGGAGGGCGTCTGGCGACACGCTTTGGTCGCCATCCGCGATTACGCCGAGCTGACGACCCGGCGCTGCGGCTACGACATTCCTCTGGACATCATTTGGCACGGCGGCGAGCCGACGCTGTTACCTCGTACCTATTTTGAGCGCGTTTTTGCACTTCAGCGGGACGTCTTCCCTAGAGATTGGATCGAAAACCGTCGGGTGCGAAATGTTCTGCAAACGAATCTCTATGTCGTGCGCGATGAGCACCTCGACGTCTTCGAAGAATTTGGAATCGAACTTGGGGTCTCGGTCGACTTCTCCGAAGGCGTGCGATTGACGGCAGGGGGCCGTCCAACTGAGGCGGCGGTACGCGCAAACATGCGCCGGCTGCAAGACAGAGGCCTGCCGTTTAGCATCATCACGGTGCTGGCCGCCCACACGATAAGCCAGATCAGGCAGATATTCGAAGAGATCGCGCGACTCAACAAACCGACGCGGCTGCTGCCATTGTTCAGCGGCCCGGCGACGCGTCCGATGGATGGCGTCACGGTCGCCAAGTCAGACATTCTCGATGCGATGATGGTGTTTTTTGATCTGTGGATCTCGGCCGGTATGACCCCCCGGGTCGATCCTCTTGATCAGTACATGCGCACGGTGATCCTCAAGCGTTTGGGCTTGGAGCGCCCGACACAAGACCGTGCGCTGTTGGGCAACGATGTTCTCGAAATCGATCGTGATGGCACGCTGAGTCACGAGGCTTATCGCAAACCCCGGGACCTCGGAAACATCACCGAGAGGCCCATTGCGGACATCATTGATGGCTCCACCTACCGAAACCTGATCACTGAAGAGAAGCGCCTCAAGGAGTCGGTCTGCACTCAGTGTGCCTTCCTGGGCGCATGCGACACTAGCCCGATCGCGCGCCACTTCGACAGCTACCTCCTGCAAGACTGCCCAATCGACAAGTATCTGCTGCCGCGGATTGAGGCCCATCTTGAAAGTAGGGGCTTCTTCGACGACAACTTCACTGCCACGGCTCATGACGTCACGGCGACTCATGTGGCCGAGGCTTTCGGAGCGACAGTTTCGTACTGATATTGCTCTCCGGCTGACGCCTGCGCCGCCGCGACCGGACCGCTGTCAGCGTCTGCTGCCATGCCAGCATCGTCGTGGCCGTCAGGTTGGCCGGCTTGACACTGTCCTTCGACAGTAGAGCCGTTGCCGCGGCCTTGGTGGTAACCGATGCCTTCGACATGTGGCCGGAGTCGAACGGGGGCTGTGGGTCGTACTCGATCGCCAGCTGGATCGCCTTGGCGCGACCTTCGCCGCCGATTTCCCCGGCCAGCCATAGCGCCAGGTCGAGCCCCGCGGACACACCGGCGCTGGTAATGACGTTGTCCTGCCGCACGATCCGCTCGTCGGCGACGGGGATGGCGCCGAAGGCCTTCAGCGCCGGAAGGGTCAGCCAGTGCGACGTCGCGCGTCGATCCTTAAGCAGCCCGGCGGCTGCCAGGATCACCGAACCGGAACACACCGAGGTGGTCCAGCTGGCCGTCCGGTGAGCCCCGCGCAGCCAGTCCAACAGTTTCGCGTCGCGCGCATGCACCGGGGTCGACGGTCCGCCCGGCACGAGAATGACGTCGGGCGTGGGCGTTTCGGTCAGCGAATGGGTGGCTCCGATTACCAGCACACCGGAGTCTGCGGTGATGGGCCCGGCTTCATGCCAGACAAACCTCACCTCGGCGTGGGGAAGGTTTCGCAGCACCTCGTAGGGGCCGATCATGTCCAGCGCCGTGAATCCCGGATAGGTGACGATTGCGATTTGGGTCATCGGGGTCCTCCTTGAAGTGTTAGGCGAAGGATTTGCGGTACTGGTCCGGCGGGATGCCGATACGGCGAATAAAGTTGCGCCGCAACGTTTCTGCGGTGCCGAACCCGCAACGGGCGGCGATGGCCACCACGGTGTCGTCGGTCTCTTCCAGTTGCCGGCGCGCGGCTTCGGTGCGGACGCGTTCGACGTATTGGCCCGGCGCCTCACCGACCTCATCGGTGAACACCCGGGTGAAGTGGCGCGGGCTCATTGCCGCGCGGCGCGCCAGGTCGTCGATGCGGTGGCAGCCTCCTGGTTGCGTTTCGATGGCCTCCTGAACCTGCCGGATGGTGGGCCGTTGGGCCCGCGGCAGCCAGACCGGAGCCGCAAACTGCGTCTGGCCGCCGGGGCGGCGCAAGTACAGCACCAGCCAGCGGGCGACGGTCTGCGCGATTTCGGTGCCGCGATCGTCCTCCACCAGCGACAGCGCGAGGTCGATCCCCGCTGTCACCCCGGCGGCGGTCCACAACGTCTCGGAGCTGCGGATGAAGATGGGGTCGCGATCCACCTCGACGGCGGGAAACTCGCGGGCCAACCGGTCGGCGAAGGCCCAGTGCGTGGTGGCACGACGGCCGTCTAGCAACCCGGCCTGCGCCGCCAGGAATGCGCCCGTGCAGACGGTGACCAGGCGGCGCGCGGTGCCCGCGACCGCTTTGATCCAGTCCATGAGCTCGATGTTGCCGCGCGCGGCGTCGACACCGGCGCCGCCGGGCAGTAGGACGGTGTCCACGGGTGCGCTCGGGTCGGGCAGCGGCTGGGTCATCAGGGCAAGGCCGGTCGCGGTGGTCACCGGTTGGCCGTCGGGGGAGACCAGCGTGACGTCATATCCGCCCCGGGTCAGCAGCGATGCGCCGGCGAACACCTCGAACGGTCCCACGACGTCGAGCGCCTGAATCCCGGGGAAGCCGACGATCAGCACTTTGCGGACCATGGATTCAGTGTTGGCCAGGCAGCGGTATGGCGTCTACGCCCTATATCCCACAAATTAGGACATGCGCGCCGTCTTCGGACCTGCTCACAACTCCCAATCCCGACCTTGGCAGACTGTGCCCATGGCACAGATAACCCTGCACGGTAATGCGATCAACACTGTCGGCGAGCTGCCCGCGGTCGGATCTTCGGCCCCGGCGTTCACGCTGACCGGCGCCGATCTCGGGCCCGTCGGCAGCGACCAGTTCCGCGGCAAGGCCGTCGTGCTGAATATCTTTCCGTCCATCGATACGCCGGTATGCGCAGCCAGCGTGCGGACCTTCAACGAGCGTGCCGCCGCAACCGGCTCGACAGTGGTGTGCGTGTCGAAAGACCTGCCGTTCGCGCTGAAGCGATTCTGCGGTGCCGAGGGGATCGAGAACGTCACGACGGCCTCGGCGTTTCGGGACAGCTTCGGTGAGGACTACGGCGTCACCATCGCCGACGGCCCCATGGCCGGCCTCTTTGCCCGAGCCATCGTGGTGATCGGCGGCGACGGCAACGTCGCCTACACCCAGCTGGTACCGGAAATCGGGCAAGAGCCCGATTACGACGCCGCGCTGGCCGCAGTTAGCGGCTGACGTTCGGGCTGCCCAGCACTGACCACCTGGTAGCCGGATCGGTTGCTGTGGATGTGTCAGCCGCGCGCTCTTGTCGGCGACTGTCAACGGAGATCGCCGGAAACATCTGAACAGATCCAGCACGGCATGTCGGCCCATTCGCACGATCAACGGGATCAGGGCCACCGCCGGTGTCGCTGGCGTATCTATCACGTCTATCAGGCGATGGGCAGGAAGGTCGCCGGCGGTGCAGGTCTGGCCCTCGATCAACCGGCTGGCCGACGACGCTGCGTCAGCGCCGCGCCGAGTAATACCAGCGCCGCGCCCCCGAGCAGACTCCATCCAACCGGCTCGTGCAGAAATATGGCGCCCACGGTAACAGCGACTACCGGGATCAGATACGTCACGGTGGAAGCAGCCGTGGCGCCGGCATCACGAATGATGCTGTGCTGCAAGACATACGCAAGTCCCGTGCCCAGGACACCAAGAGCCAGAACGGCAGCGAGGGTGGTAGTGCCCATTGTGGGAATCCGCGGCGCCGTGGCCAGGCAAAGCAATATCAATTGCGCACTGGCGAGGCTGAGCTGACCGGCAGTGAGCACCAAGGGCGAATAACCGGTGTGCCGGAGGAAATGGCGGACGTACACCCATCCGAACCCCTGACAGGCCGCTGCCGCGACTGCCACCAACACACCGCCAGTGTCGGCATGGACACCGTCCCACACCCGCAGAACCACCGCCACACCGGTTAGACCGATGAGGATCCCCAATACGGTATGTACCGTCGCACGCTCGTCATGCAGAACGGTAAACGCAAATAACACGGTGAATAGCGCTGACGTCCCGTTTGCCACTCCGGCCACTGCTGAAGACACGTGCCGCTCAGCGTAGCCGTACAGCGAAAACGGCGCGGTGTTGAGGAAAAGGGCGGCTACGAAAAGGTGCATCCACAATCGCTGTGTGTGCGGTAGCGCTAGGCGCCTCACCGCAACGCCAGGAGCTACCGCAAGAGCCCCTAGCAGGCAGCGACCGAGCGTGATCTCGGCCGGCGACAAATCCGCCAAAGCAACTTTGATGAACAAGAAGCTGCAACCCCAGATGATGGCCAGCAACCCAAGTTTGAACTGCCAAACCAACAATCGGCCACCAAGGCCCGCTAACATACCCTGCGTCACACGCCTAGCATCCCCGCGCGGATACCCCGAAACAAGCGAATTCAATGCCTGGCGCCGACGACTTTGGGAAAATCAACTCGGTCGACAGCGAGTTTCGACATGTGAACGTCAAGGAGGCGACATGGCGGTCCCACGCCTGATCGCAACGGATTTCGGCGGTCCCCACGACGCGGGCGTGCTACTTCTCGGGCCATCGCTGGGCACGACGGCGAACGCTCTGTGGGCGGACGCGGCCGAACGGCTCGCCGACTACGTGCACGTCGTGGGCTGGGACCTGCCCGGCCATGGCGACAGCCCCACCGCCACATCACCGTTCACCATCGCCGAGCTGGCGCAGGCGGTGTTGATGTTGGCCGACGAGATCGCCGGTGCACGCACCTTTCACTACGCCGGGGTTTCCATCGGCGGGGCGGTCGGGCTTCAATTACTCCTCGATGCGGCGGACCGGCTGACTTCCGCGACATTGCTGTGCACCGGCTCAACGATCGGCATGGCCGAAGATTGGAAGGTCCGCGCGGCGCGGGTTCGGGAAGAGGGCATCAGCGCGCTCGCAGAGTGCGCGCCTAAGCGCTGGTGCTCCGCCGGGTTTCGCGACCGTCGACCGGCCGTTGTCGCACGATTGCTCGGCGTGCTCGGCGTGACCGACGCCGAATCTTATGCTCTGGCATGCGAAGCGCTGGCAGACTTCGACGTCGCCGGCCGGCTGACTCGCATCACCACCCCGGTCCTGGCGATCGCAGGCGCCGAAGATTGGGTAACGCCCCCGGAATCTTTGCGCCAGATTGCATTCGGGGTCGGTGACGGCCGGGTGGAGGTCCTCGATGAAGTTGGCCACCTAGCCCCCGTCGAAGCGCCCGAGCAAGTCGCGGACCTGATACTCAGCCGCATCAACACCCGGGACAACGTCTACGAGGCAGGCATTGCGGTACGGCGAGAAGTCCTCGGCGATGCACATGTTGACCGCATCATCGCCGAGAAGACGGACTTCACATCCGACTTCGAGGACATGATCACCCGCTACGCGTGGGGCAGCGTGTGGACCCGTCCCGGGCTAGACAGGCGCAGCCGATCGATGATCACGTTGAGCGCGTTGGTAGCGTGCGGCCACCCCGACTATCTGCCCATGCATCTTCGGGCCGCACGACGAAATGGCCTCAGCAATGACGAGATCAAGGAGCTGTTGATGCACCTGGCGATCTACGTCGGTGTACCGGAGGTCAATTATGCCTTCCAGATCGCAAAAGAGGTGCTCGCCGACTACGACGAAGAAGAAGCCACACGATGACGCACCGCAATTTTCGGCGGTCGCCGATGGCCGATTGTACGCGACCGAAGGTCGCTTCCCACGAGCCGTCGATGTTGTCAAATACACCGGTGCCGGGTGTTGAGTTCAACCTTTGCTAGCCCATTGCCCAGCTTGCGAGCTTTCTCCCCGCGACGTACCATGCAAGGGTCAATCTTGCAGACGCTGATTGCCCAATGATCTGTCAGAAATTATTAGTAGCGGCAGTTTCTAGTTAATTATCGATTCCCGGCAAGCCAAGAATGCGCCCAATATATCGAGTCCCCCGGCGGACTTAATGCATTGGGCCGGGGACAGGAGTGAAAATATGACGCGAACCATGTTGTCCGACATAGACATACGAGAGCTCGACCGCGACCTGCAAATCCTTCTCGCGACGAACGGTACCCTTACCAGGATCCTCAAGATCATCGCGGATGATGAGATCGTCGTGGAGATCATCAATCAACAGATTCATCCCACCGCGCCCGAAATACCTGACTTGGAGCGCCTACCCGATAGCCGGATTTTGCAACGCCAAACAATACTCAAAGGCCTTAGTTCGGGCGAAGAATTTATAGCCGCAGAAGCCTTGATCGCAATGGATCTGCTGCCAACGGCGATTCTGCGGAAACTGACGGAAACAGACCATCCCATTGGGGAGCTGATGGTAGCCAGTTGTCTGGAGGTGTTCAAGGAGACGGCCGAAATCTGGGAAGGGGAGTTGCCCGATTGGCTGGTCTCGACGTCCGAAAGGAAATCACCCGCACACGCCATTGCGCGGCGGTATCATATGATCGTAGACGGCCAATCTGTTATTGTTCTTACTGAGCACTTTCTGCCCGGCATTTTTCGCGGCCGCACTATGCGGAATTGGGCAAGCTAACGCAACACCAGGTGCGAAGTAACAGCCATCCGAGGCGGCCGTTGCTCTGAAACCGCTTGCGCCAGTGCACTACTGAGACGGCAAAGAATGCGCCACATCTTTTCCGTGACCTGCCTGAGCCACGAGGGAACGCTCGACGACGCGATATGCGCAATTCGCCTCATGCCGAAGCGCCTGCTGATGACCATCCGAATGATCAGTTGCCCTGCTGCTCGCCGACCCGTCAGGGCCGAGACCGGCAGCCCCGTTCTTTTGTGAGCGGCCCACTGTGTTGTTCACTTGGGCCGTGCGCACCCAGGTCGCAATCGTTGGAGCCGGTCCAGCCGGCATGCTGCTGTCACACCTGTTGGCCGCCGAAGGCGTGGACTCGGTGGTCCTCGAAGCCCGTTCCCAGGACTACGTCTTAGGGCGCATCCGCGCCGGCATCCTGGACCACTGCTCCGTCCAGCTCCTCCAGTCGGTGGGGCTGGGCCGGCGGCTGACCGAAGACGGAATCGAGCATGGCGGAATTTATCTGCAGTGCGAAGACGAACGCCAACGTCTTGACTTCGTCGACCTGGTTGGTCGCAGCGTGTGGGTGTACGGACAAACCGAACTCCAACGCGACCTGATTGCCGCCCGCGAGGCCGCGGGTCAAAGCATTTTTTATGAGGTCGCCGACGCTGCCTTGTACGACATCGACACGGAGCGGCCGTATCTCACATTCATCGACGGCGACGGGTTACCGCACCGGCTTGACACCGATGCGATCGTCGGGTGCGACGGCTCGCTCGGACCCAGCCGCGCGTCCGTACCCGAAAGCGCCAAACAGGTTTGGGAACGCACTTACCCCTATTCGTGGTTGTCAGTCCTGGCCGACGTCGCACCGTCAACCGACGAACTGATCTATGCGTGGCACCCGGAGGGCTTCGCGTTGCACTCCATGCGCTCCAGCACGGTGAGCAGGTTGTATCTGCAAGTTTCCAACCACGACACCCTCGCTTCCTGGACTTTTCAACGCATCTGGGATGCCCTCGCACGCCGACTCGGTGACGGCATCGAGGGCTGGTCGCTTCGCCGGGGCCCGATTGCGGAACGCAGCGTCCTGGCGATGCGAAGCTATGTGCAGGCCCCAATGCGGTACGGCCGGTTGTTCCTGGCGGGCGACGCCGCGCACATCCTTCCGCCGACCGGTGCCAAAGGGCTGAACCTGGCCATTGCCGATGTCGCGTTGCTCGCTCCCGCCCTGAGCGCGTTGGTTAGACGGAACCAGGCAGAACTGGCCGACGCCTACTCCGCGGCCGCACTGCGCAGGGTCTGGCGATACACCCACTTCTCATGGTGGATGACCACCATGTTGCACACCACCGGAGACCCGTTCGACGCGCAGTTGCAGCGGTCTCAGCTGCACTGGCTGTACTCGAGCGACGCCGCCGCAATGGGGCTGGCGGAGAACTACACCGGCCCGCCGTTGCGAGTGAGTGATCTTTAATGGCCACGCGACTCGTACCCAGCGACGGGCCGCGCGTCGGCTGCGGCGTCACGAGTCGCCCTGGCTGAACCCCGCCCCTGCGGCGTGAGTACTCATTGAAGGCCACCGTGATCCGCGGATCCGATGGCGCGCGGGTCGATGAGGTCACGAAAACGTTCCGCCGGGTAGACGGAAGCGCCTAACCGCCGGACCCGGTCGGTCAACGCCTTGTCCGATGTCACGACTGCAATCGCATCCGGTCGGGCGTCGGCTTGCACCAGCCGCACGATTTCGTCGTCAGCGGAGTTGGCGGCCGCTTTAGGCGCATACGCCACCTCGACCACCGATGAACCGATAGCGCGCGACGGGGGTCGCTCGAAGACCACGGTCACGTGGTTACCGTCCGCACCTTGCCCCTCAGCTGCCCACCGGTCCAGCCTGTCCACCAGCGCGACCATGGCGCCGTGTCGGTCCTTCCACCAACCGTCCGGGCGACTCCCGATCACGTTCATACCGTCGACGATCCAGCGCACACCTCACCGTACGATGCGAGATCCTGGCTAGAACCACCAGCGTTTCCGGTATTTTCGGTTGATCTCTTTCCGGAACTTCTCCACGTGCTGCTCAGCGGCGGCCGCTTCCAGCGACCCGAGAGCGTTGACCACCTCCAGGTGCGAAAGGATGAGCAGGCCGTTCAACTGCTTGAGTCGTTCCGGATTGTTCGCCAGCGACTCCTGGTCATCGATGTAGATGAGCAAGAAGTCGCGCAGCGCCTGGCTGCCGGTCAACTGCTCCGGGATTTTCATCTCCCGCAAGATGGTGGCCATATCCGGGTTGGTCACTACACCCTCTCTTTCGCTTCCTGCGCTACCACGGGACAGCGCAAGCGTAGGAGATGCGGGCCGCGGTTCGGCGAAGCGCCGCAGACTGAACCGTGATGTGCGACTGTTCACTACCGCATGCAGTGGGTCGAACGCCTGCCACAGATGCGCGGTTCAGCCAGCGAACAACAACTGCGGGACGGACAAATTTGTCAGGCCAGGCGTTCACCGGATTGCGCGTCGGCCTGCTCGTCGCGTTCGCGTTCGTCCTGATCCCCAGGTCCGGTAGCTGACGCCAGACCTGCCTTTGAGGCACCGCCGGCCGGTGCGCCGCCGCCCATTCCGCTGCCCAGCGGGGCCGCGCCACTCATCGCCGATGATCCGGCGTTGGCGGCGGTCGAGGCCAGCGGCGAGGATGACGCTTCCACCACCTGCGACATCAGCGGCGCGCGCACGGCCGGCTCGGCCGCTGCCTGAACTGCCCCGGGGCCCATGAGTCCCGGGCCAAGCGTTGCGCCGGAGCCACCCGCGGCCGAGCGGGATATCGCCGCACCACGGAAGGCCAGGGCGTCGGCGGCGCTGTCGTCGGCGTCACCGTACATCCGGGCGATGTTGGTCAGCGCCGAACCGGTCCGCATCAGCTCTTCTTGAGCCGCTACGTTGGACGCCAACATCGAGGCGGCCTCCTGCGCAAACGCCATCACCGCCTGCGCCGAGACCTCCTCAGCGCCTGCGGGGATCAGGCCGGTCAGCACCGTCATCGCCGCGGTGCTGCCCGCGCTTATGCCCTGGCTGCCGATGTCGACCAACTGCGAACCGATGTCGCCTGCCGACGGGTCGTGTGACATGGTGTCCATTTGCCTGCTGCTCCTATGTATTTGTGCGCGGACATGACCGTGGTCGTGACCGCCTAGAAATTCAACGATCAGCGGGGCCCGTGGCGCGGCTGCTGCCGCAAACTCCGGTACAGCTGCGCTGCACGATTGTTCAATTCTAAGGCCTCGCGGAGCCCTAGCCAGCCACTTTCTTTTCAGGACGGCTGGTGGCGGCGCCAGCGGGCACGTTGCCGGAATCCCCGGGGTCAATTGTGACGCAGCGCACCATGCCGCCTGTGCTATCGCGCGGGAAAATCACCGGGCTCAGGCTGCCGGCGCCGGGCTTGAGCATAATGCGCAAAAGCTGGAAATCGTCACTTATGCCCGGTATCGCCTACAAGCGCGACACAAGAGCAGCGACGTCTTAAATTCGGTCTCACAAGCACCGAAGACATTCGCGATCACCACGCGAAAGTTCAATTGGCGCGGATTGAATATCCATTCTCGAGTTGCCGTTCTGCCACTTTCCCACCGGGCAGACGGCTTCGACACGAGCAAACGAGGAGTACGTCGATGCAGCCCATGTCATTTGATCCGGTGGTGGCCGACATCGGTAGCCAGGTGGCCGATCTGGGTACCCGCTCCCTGCAGGCCGGCGCCACGGCGGTGAGCTCGGTGACCGGCCTCGCTCCCGCCGGGGCGGATGAGGTCTCAGCGCAGGCGGTAACGGCCTTCCACACCCAAGCAGCTTCGATGCTGGCACTGAACCAGGCAGCGCAGGAAGAGCTGGTGCGAACCGGTGCCGCGTTCAGGCAAGTCGCCCAGTCTTACACCGACGTCGATGAAGCCGCCGCCGAGAGCGTACTGTTGGCCCTCTTTCCGATGACTAACCCGTGGCTGGCCTGGTGAGCCCACTGGCCGGTCGATTGTCAGTGTAATCACCATCGGCCATTTCTTGGCGGACCCAATTATCCGGCGACCAAATAATTTCCGAATCAGACCGAAATCAGACGGGAATAAAGTCATGGTTGCATCCTGCAGCGTCAAAGAATGGTCCTCGGGTGACTGGCTCACCGCGCCGACACCGGGTCCCGGCGAAATCAACAATGTCATTGACCTGGCCGACCAAGCCATGTTCCTCGGCGAGCAGGCAACAGGGGCCACCGGCCTGCTGCAGTGCGCCTGGGTATATAACCGCGGGCTCGACTTCGACGGCCTGCGCCGATTCCATCGTCATCTGCAGCAGGGACGGTTGTCCCGCAGCATCGAGCGGTCACGATTGCCGTTCGGCCGCCACTGCTGGGTATCGCCACGGCGCTCGTCCGGCCTGGAGATCGCGCCGATTCGCCCGCGCGAGGAATTCGACGCGTGGTTGATCGAGCAGGCGGGCAGCCCCGTCAAGGCCGAACAAGGACCCGCATACCACCTCGCCGTGCTGCCGTTCACCGACGGCGGTTCTGTGCGACATGACCTGGTACCCACCCTGCGCGAGTTCTCACTTACCGCGACCACCGGCTGGCCAGGCCCCGAACCGCTGGACGGGGCCGCGTATACCGCCGCCATCTTGGCCGGTTGACCCGCTCAGCGCGACACGATCGCCGCGAATTCCTGCTCGGGCCGGCCGGTCGCGCCGTAGCGCAGCCCAACGCTCACGTCGCCGCTGGAGGCCATCGCCGCCAGATAGCGCTGTGCGGTGGCTCTGGATATCCCGATGGCCGCGGCTACCTCGGCCGCCGACATGGGTGTCTGTGACGTCTTCAATGCCTGTAGCACAAGCTGTTTGGTGGGGGAGGCCGCGGTTGCCGAGGACTGGGCGGGGGCCAGACGGGGGCGAAGCGCATCCAGCGCCGCGTCGACGTCGCGGGCACTGAGGTTGGCACCGGCCAGGATCTTCCGGTAGCGGGCGTAGCCGGACAGCCGCGCGGCGAGCTCGGTGGTCGGGAACGGCTTGACAAGGTAGCTCAACGCGCCCGCGGCCATGGCGGCGCGGACGGTCTCTGCTTCGGTCGCCGCGGTCAAAATCATGCTGTCGGAACGCAGTTCGCGAACGAAATCGATTCCGGAGCCGTCGGGCAGGTATACGTCTACCAGCGCCAGGTCGACAGCAGGCGCCTCGCGCGCGGCCGCAACGGTGTTGGCGGTACCGGTCACCGTGAAACCCGGCATCGCGGCAACGACCCCGGCATGCATGTTGGCGACGCGGAAGTCGTCGTCGACCACCAGCACGCTCAGGTCTGAGCCACCCATTGCCCCTCCTCGGCCAGCACGCCCGGCAGCCGGGCGATGAACTCTGCACCCCGCAGCGGTGCTGCCGGGTCGCCCGGGCTCGAGAGCCAAAGATCGCCGCCCAGGGAACGGCTGATCTGTCGCGACAACGCCAGCCCGATTCCGCGCCCGCCCGGTATTCCGGAGTCTTGCTTCGTCGTGGTGCCCTCGGTGAACAGCTGCTCGACGAATTCGGGTGCCACACCGTCGCCACTGTCGGCCACCGTGAGATGCAATGTCGAATCTTCTTGCAGCAGCTCGATTTCCACTTCCCGGGGAGCGTTTCGGCTCACCCGGGCGGCGTCGATCGCATTGTCCAGCAGGTTGCCCACCACGGTGGTGACGTCGACGGGCAACTCGAGCCGGCCGGTAATCCAGGTGTTCTCGCCGATGCCCAGCGTGACTCCGGCCTCGCGGGCGGCCGCGGCCTTGGCCGCCAGGAACGCCTGCAGGTGCGTGTCCCGGATGGCGTCGATGCCCGGTACCGCGGACGCCAGTGGACCCGACCCGAGTAGCTCCTCCAGATACTGCAAGCCCTCATCGAGGTGGCCGGTGTGCAACAGCCCGTTCAGCAGGTGCAGGCGATTGGCGAACTCATGGCGTTGCGCGCGCAGCGCAGTGCTCATCACCTGCACCGCATCGAGTTGGCGGGTCAGCGACTCGACATCGGTCCGGTCCCGCACCACCAATACCGTTCCCAGCTCGCGGCCGTCGCGGGATACCTTTCGCGCCGAGACCACGACGATGCGTTGGCCGACCGTGGCCAGCGTGGGAGCGGCCTCGGCCGCGGTGAACACGTCGAGAACGCGTGGGGTCAGCCCGATCTGGTCGATGCGGCGGCCCACGTCGTTAGCGATCTCGAGCAATCGGCACGCTTCGTCGTTGACGAAGGTGATGCTTCCGGTTTCGTCGGCCGCCAGGACACCCTCGCCGATACCGTGCAGCACGGCCGCCTGGGTGCGGACCAGCTCGGCCATCTCGGCCGGCCGCAGCCCCAGGGTCAGCCCGCGCCAGCGCCTGGCCAAAGCTACCGAGCCGGCCACACCGATCAGCAGCGCCGCGCCGCCCAACGGGGCCAGCACCCGCAGATTCTTGGAGAACTGCTCGTCGAACGCCTTGGTGGAGATGCCCACGCTGACCATGCCCAGCACCCGATTTGAACCGGGTTCCACCACAGGCACTTTCGCGACGATCGACCGCCCAAGGGTGCCGGATTGGTGGATTACCTGTTCGTGTCCGGCCAGCGCCTCGGCGGGATCGGTGCTGACCCGGCCGCCCAACTCGTCACGACGCGGGTGCGCAAGCCGGATGCCCTGGTTGTTGGCGATGACCACGAACTGCACATGGGTACGTTGCTCGACTCGTGAGGCAACGCTTTGCAGTGGTCCGGTCGCCAGCTCGTCGATCAATGCGGGGCTCGGGGCCAACGGGTTCTGGTCGTAGCGCGAGATGTTGGTGAGCACCGTGGGGGACGACGCCACCACACGAGCGATGTCCAACGCGTGAACACCGTACTGAAGGTCTAGGCGGTGCCGATTGAACTGGGCGAACAACGCGAATGCGACGACCAACGTCAGCGTCACGAGCACCAGTTGCAGCAGCAGAACCCGGCTGGCGAGCCGCAAGTCGATACGACCCCGGTACGCCATGAGGGGACCTTACCGCGCCGATGAGCAGAATGCGCGAAAGTCTGCGGGTCTTGGCTTCCCGGACCGGATCGGGGTTGCCGGCGGCGCCGGGCGCTCAGCACGATGTAGCCGGCACCGGCTCGATGAAGATGAACACCGTTGCCTCGCAAACCAATTGGCTGCAAGAGCGGGGCCCGGCGGGCCGCTCAGCGACGAACCCTTGGAATCCGGCCGAGGCGCGCGCACCGCCGGCCGACCGATCGGATCCCGCAAGGCGCTAAGCCGCTTACTATCGCCGTCATGCCCGACTCAAAAATCCTGATCACCGGTGTCACCGGCCAGGTCGGCGCACCCGTCGCCCGGGCCCTGGCGGCCGACAACGAGGTCTGGGGCATCGCCCGCTTCGCCGACGCCGCCGCCCGTGCCGGCCTCGAGAAGGCCGGTGTCCGCTGCCAATCGGTCAACCTGGCCGCCGGCGACTTCACCGCGATCCCGTCCGACTTCGACTACGTCCTCAACTTTGCGGTGGCCAAAAGCGGTCACTGGGACAAGGACCTGAGCGCCAACGCGGAGTCAATTGGTCTGCTGATGGCGCGGTGCCGCGGCGCCAAGGCGTTCCTGCACTGCTCATCAGCGGCCGTTTACGATCCGCCGGACGACCTGCCGCGCACCGAGGGTGCGGCCCTCGGCGACAACCACCGGTTTCTGTTCCCCACGTATTCGATCTCCAAGATCGCCGGTGAGGCGGTCGCCCGGTCGACGGCACGGATCCTGGAGCTACCCACTACCATCGCCCGCCTCAACGTGCCGTACGGCGACGCCGGCGGCTGGCCGTATTTCCATATGGAGATGATGCTCGCCGGCATTCCGATCCCGGTTCCGCCCGGCGGACCGGCACGCTACAACCCGATTCATCAGGATGACATCATCGCCACTATCCCGAAACTGCTTGCGGTGGCATCGATTCCGGCGACCACGGTCAACTGGGCCGGTGACCAGATTGTCAGCATCCAGGAGTGGTGCGCCTACCTGGGCACCCTGATCGGCAAGGAGCCGTTGTTCACCGAGAGCGATCGGGCGCTGCGCGGGAATCCCGTCGACGTGACCCGGATGCGCGAACTCATCGGCAGCGCAACCACAGTCGACTGGCGCGAGGGATTACGTCGGATGGTGGCCAGATTTCACCCGGAGTTGGTTCACGCCCGACAGTAACGAAATGCCGCAGCGCCGGCCCACCGGAATAAGTTTCGCGAGTTTGGTCCGGCGGTCCCAGCTTGCCTTCGACCTGCGACTGACGTGACATCGGAGTATCGATGCCGCGTCGACCACGACGCCGTAGCAGCCGTTTTTGCCGAAACGGAGCACTGTGTCGATCGGATTGACGGCTGGGCGGCCGCGATAGTGTTACGCCGGCGACCCCGGTGGCGATGCGGACGTCGCACCGGCCGGCCCGCGGGAGGAGTCGCGAATGGGATCCCAGGCCGCAGGACCCGGTACTGCGCGCCGCCAACCATGGGCCCGGCTGGTAGGGGCCGTCGCTCTTGCCGTGCTGGCCGCGTGCGGTGCGGCCTTGGTGCTGACGGCTCCCCGCTCGGATACCGCCCCGGCGAACCTGGCATCGCGAACCGACTGGGACCTGGCGACTGCGTTGCCCGCCGGCGCCGACTTCCCGTCCGACTGGGGATATTCGTTGACGGGGCGGTTGCGGCGAGCCGCGACAGCAGATCCTGGGGCGTTGAGTGCGGCGCCTCATCAGGACCCGGCAGCGGCCTACGAACCGGGCAGCTGCGGCGACATTCCCAAGCTCCTGGACCATGCCGGGGGTGCGTTGGCCGCATACGTCCAGGTCGACCGTTACGCCCAACTATTCGTGCAGGACGCGGCGGCGGCCGACTTCGCCGCGACCGGCGAAGGCCGCGAGCACGGACCCAATGCCCGCTTCGCCATCTGGGTCGTTCCGGACGCGGCGGCACGGATCGCGAACTACCTGGATTGGCTGAGCCGTTGCGGCTCCTATCGCGTCACCAACTATTTCTTCGATGGCCGGGTCAAAAACCATCGGACCGTCACCACTCAGGTGGGAGCGCACTCGGCCGCCGGCGCCGATGCCGCCGTCACAGTCACCAGAACATTCACCACGATCGGTAGCCGCGACCCTTCGTCGACCTACCACGTCACGTATTACGCGGTGCGCGGCGTACTACTCGAATGCACTATCTACATGGAGGGTCCCGAGCTCGATCTGGTGCAGAAGCTCGCCGGCCGAACGCTGCAACGGCTACGCGCGCTATGAACCGGCTCTCGCAGCGGCCATGGGTGATCGCGGCCGCGCTGTGCGTGCTGGCGGCGGCCGCCATCGTGATCACCGCACCCGGGGTGCTCAGCGCCTGGCGGCATAGCAATCCCGCGGCCCCGCGCTCACTCGCACCGAAGCTGGCCTCGTTGAGCGACCAACAACTGGCGGAGTTGCTGCCCAAATCGAGCGATTTTCCTGCCTCGTGGACCGTCAGCGATATCAAAGAACTGTCCGATACGTTCGGGTACTTCAGGTACCACGTGTCCGACGAAGGCCTAGGCTTCAGCCCCGTCGAATGCTTCGCGGTGGTGGGGGTCGCCTCGACGGGCGCTTTCGATGCGGCCGAGGTGTTCGGCCATGACCCCGCCGATCCGCCGGAGGTCGCCGACCGTCGAGACATCCGGCTCATGGTCGGTCGCGAATTCGATCCCACCGGATTCGACACGTTCACCGGCCTGGTATCACGGTGTCTGCGCTTCAGCAGCGCCGCCGTCGGCTCCTATGAGGTGCGCATCCTCGAGGATTCGCACTCCGCCGACGGACCGCAGCGGTTCCGGTACTCGATCACCGCAACCATTGGCGGAGAGCCGGACGCCGCCCGGACCGATTACTACTCCTACGCGCGCACTTCGGGACTGATTCTGAGCGGCACGGCCAGCACTGGGCACCAGCAACTCTTCGATGCCCTCTTCGACAGCACGCTGCGCCGAATCTCCAACCGCTGACCTGCCTACAGACGGCACCGTGCCGAACCTGGGTCCGGCACGGTTCGTCGCCGCGAGCCATCAATGGTCAGCGCCGGGTCCCTTGAAGTAGCGGGTCAGGAAGCCGGTAGCCGCGATCGCCGCGATGGCGCCGGTCACGGTCCACAGCACGAACTGGAAAGCCACCGAGCCCATGAACCAGCCGAACGTCATCGAAAGGTACAGCAGCCAGATCACCCGGTAGAAGGACCACGCCGCCAGCAAGCCGAGGCTGATGCCGATCGCCAGGCTTGGTTGGCGATCGACGCGGTTGATCTTTTCTTCGATGCCGGCGGGAATGATGTTCATGGGCTCTTCCTTTCGCGTGAGGCGCCGCCTCGGTGGCGTCGTCGTTGCGACAAGTACAGGGCCGTGAGGTCGCTACCGATCCCAACAATGCGCGCCGGCCGCCGGACCGGACGCCGGCGGGCGGGTCCGGGAAGACCTGGCGCTACGCCAGAAACACACCCGCCGACGAGGTGATCACGTCCCCGGCGGCCAGGTCGCGGTTGCTCAGCTTTTTGAAGAGCAGGCCGACGTTGTCACCGGCGGTCGCTGTATCCAGCTTCTTACGGAACGCCTCGATGGCGTCGACCCGCACCCCGGGTCCGTCGTTGATCCGCACCTCGTCGCCGACGCGTAATTGCCCGTATTCCACGCGGCCGGTGGCCACGATCCCGCGACCGCGGATGAAGAACACGTCCTGGACCGTCATGCGAAACATGCGGCAACGGTACTGTGTTCCGGCCCGCGCCGGTTCCCGGGTCTGGCCGGCCAGATCGACGATCACCGGACGGCGCCGTACCCTGACGGACATGAACTGGTTGCGGCGAGCGAGGAAAGCCGCTGCGGGCCAACGAGTCACGCGTGCTGACCAGCAGCGGGCAGTGGACGCGTTCGCCGAACTCACCACGCTCAACGCCGACCGGGAACGGCTGCTGCGCGACGGCTTGGTGGGTATGGCCACAATCGTCGGGATCCGCCGCAACGTCGCGACCACAACGCTGGGATCCTGGCATGAGCTGGAACTGGATGTGCAACTGCCAGAACGTGATTCGTACCGCGCGACGCGGCGCATCGCGCTTGAGCTGGCGACGGCCCCGCATCTCGCGGTCGGCGCCGAGGTGCCGGTGCGGGTGGATCCCCGGGACCCGTCGAAAGTCCTCGTGGTCGAGACGTTGTGACTACCAGACCCGCACCCAGTCGACGAGCATCTGGGCTGGATAGCTGCCCGGCCCGGGGTCGCCGCCGCCGGAGCCGGCGACCGCGAGGTTCAGCACCGGAGCCACGGTGTAGCCGGGATCGTTGAACGGCCAGTCCGGCAGCGAGTGCGCCGCCACCGTGAAGTACGGCTGCGCGCCGTCGACATAGTCTTGCCAGAACCGCATCCCGGTCTCATCCCATTGACATCGCCAGGTGTGCCACCCACTGTCCAGCGCGATGTTGCGCGTCTTCCATTCGGAGCCATTCGATTTGGCGTGGACGGTGGTGGCCGACGGCCAGCTGCCGTTGCCGTACCACTCGAGGATGTCGATTTCGCCGCGGTCTTCATTGGACAACCACCACGCCGGCCAGCATCCGGCGGTCAGGCAGTCGAGTTTGACGCGAGCCTCCCAGGTGTGGCCGATGCCGCCCCGCCACGGGCTCTGCAGCTTGCCTGAATAATAGGTCCCGCCGTCTTTCGCGGCCCGGATGACCAGGTTGGAATGGCCGTCGAGGAACACATTCTGGCGATCGTCGCGGTACTGCCCGACGTTCTCGGGCCGCTCCCAGTACGTCGGATCCTTCATCTGTTCGCGCGCCCGGGCTATGGTCCACTTCGACGAATCGGGTGCCGAACCGGCCGGGCCGTCGAACTCGTCGTGGAAAACGTAGTTGGTCGACTGGCCATTGGGTGCCGGCGCCGCGGGCATCGGCGTTCGTCCCACCGCTGCGCCGCGTCGGGACGGGTCGGCATGCGCCCTGGGGACCGGATTCGCCACCCCTAGCACGCCAAATACTCCGAAGCCCGTCATCAGCATCATGCGACGACGATCCATCTCAGGCATAAGCCAGGGACGATAGCAGCCCTGGACAACCCGCGCCGTACCGCGCTAAACCGCGATCGACCGGGTTACCCGGACACCTTGACCACGAGCTTGCCGATGTTCTTGCCGTCGAACAGCATGTTGATCGCCGTGGGCAGTTGCTCGAAGCCCTCCACGACGGTTTCCAGTGGCGTGAGCCTGCCCTGGGCGATAAGCCCGGAAATCTCCGCGATCGCCTCCGGTGCGCGGTGCAGGTGGTCGAGGATGATGAAGCCCTGCAGCGTCGCCCGCTGGACGAGCAGATTGGCGAATGCCCGAGGTCCGGGTGGCGGTTCGGCCGAGTTGTAACCCGAGATCAGACCGCACAACGCGATGCGCGCGCCGACGTTGAGGCGCGCGAAGATCGCGTCCATGATGTCGCCGCCGACGTTTTCGAAGTCGACGTCGATGCCGTGGGGAGTGGCCGCGGCCAGTTGTGCCGGCCAGTCGTCGGCCCGGTGGTCGACAGCAGCGTCGAAGCCGAGCTGTTCGGTGAGCAAAGCACACTTTTCCTGGCCTCCGGCGATCCCGACGACGCGCGCCCCGTCGGCTTTGGCGAGCTGGCCGGCAACCGAGCCGACGGCTCCGGCGGCGGCCGACACCACCACCGTCTCGCCGGCCCGCGGCCTGCCGACGTCGCGGATCCCGATCCACGCCGTGAGCCCGGTCATCCCGAGTGCGCCGAGGTAAGCGCTGGGGGAGACGCCCTCGGCGACGTCGACCGGAAGCAACGGCATCGCGTCCGAGACCACCGCGTATTCCTGCCAGCCGACAAGACCCTGCACCGTCTGACCGACCGGGTATCTGGGATTTTTCGACGCGATGACCTCACCGAGCCCGCCCGCACGCATGACCTCGCCGATACCGACCGGCGGCAGGTAGGACGGCATGTCGTTGATCCATGCGCGGTTCGTCGGATCGAGCGATATCCAGTCGACGCGGACGAGCGCCTCCCCGTCGGCGATTTCGGGGACCGGCGCTTCGCTGAGTTCGAAGGTGTCCGCACCGATGCGTCCGGTCGGTCGTTCACGGAGCAGAAATCGGCGGTTGCGATCGGGCATGAGCGCACGGTACCCGACCCGTCAGCGCCGCGGCAGATGCGCCAGATCCTATTTGCTTGCGAATCGCGGCGGACTTCGCCGGGGATGCTATAACGCCTCTATGTCAGGCTCTGAGTCCGGCGATGGGCACGTCATTACGCATGTTTCCGACACGGCCAGGTTGACGGCCCTGCATCGGGCCACCGAATCTTCCCGGCCCGACGCATTGTTCAGCGACCCGCTTGCCCAGCGCCTGGCCGGCCAGCACGGCCGCACGATTGTCCGGCACGCCCCGTGGACACTTCGCAATGGCTGGTGGCTGGTCGCCCGCACCAAAATCATCGACGACACCATTGCCCGGGCAATCGCGGACGGCTGTGACCGAGTGCTCAACCTGGCCGCCGGACTGGACACCCGACCGTATCGGCTGAATCTGCCATCTCATTTGCAATGGATCGAAGCCGATTTGCCGCAGTTGCTGGCCGAAAAAACCGAATTGCTTGCCGACCAGACACCGCGATGCCAACTGACCCGCAGCGCCGTTGACCTGGCCGACCCGCTTGCCCGCGAGGCGTTTTTCGCCGAGGCCCTGGACGGTGCCGCCCGTGCACTGGTCCTGACCGAGGGCTTGCTGATGTATCTCGACGAGCAGGACGTCGTTGCACTTTCGGAAGCGATACGCCGACCCGAAGTCGGGTGGTGGATGCTCGATTTCGCCGGTCCGGGTCTGAAGAAGATGATGAACAAGAGGATGGCCGGCATGCTGGAGAATGCGCCCTTCACATTCGCGCCCGATAACGGGCTGGCCTTCTTCGAAAGCCTCGGCTGGCGAGTAACCGAATCGGAATCGTTGTTTGCGGCCGCAAATCGATTTCACCGGTTGCCCAAATCCATGCGCGCAGTCGCATGGTTGCCCCAGCCCAATCCGCGTCATCCGGGCCGTAGACCTTGGAGTGCGGTCGCCCTGCTCACGCAGTGAATCCACGAACTACACAAATTGACGTCTCCGCGGATTTCCGCTGCGTCCGATAACAATTCGCCCCAGGACCGGGCAACGCGCATCATCAACTGCCGGTTTTCGGATCCACCGGCAATGCAACGACGTCGTCCGGTGACCGGCCCGCGGGCCGCCGCCGGCGCCGGACCTGCGGAAACGCGGGGTGCCCCCGGAAATTCATGGCTAATTCTTATCTAAAGACACGGTTTGATCACAGGTTTGCTAAGAATCCTAACTTTACGTTGCACAGCGCCGTGTGAACCTGAGTCGTTGGGATGAGAGGAGCGGACAATCGTGGCGAAGGCATCAGGGGCAACGGTGATCAGTCTGGAGTCACACCCGGCTTGGATTGCGGCCCAGCGGCGGGAAAGTCAACTCCTCGAAGAGATGCGTCGTCATCCCGCATATCTGGGTCGCCAGCGCGCAGCAGCAATGGGGCATGATGTCGGCACCGGTGCGCCCGCCACCCCAGGATGGGTCAGCGCCGACGCACCGGCCTAAAGCCGGCCTACAGCCTGCCCACATTCAGTTCAATGGCGCCCCGCGCCAGCCTCCGTATCCTGATACGGAACACCGAGGGGAGCGCCATGTCTCAGACACCCGCCACCACCCGCACGACCTTCCCCGGCATCAGCTCGCGCGCCTGGGAGCATCCCGCCGACCGGACCGCGTTATCGGCATTGCGCCGCCTCAAAGGCTTCGACCAAATCCTGAAACTCCTCTCGGGCATGCTGCGCGAGCGCCAACACCGGCTGCTCTACCTAGCCAGCGCCGCCCGCGTCGGGCCGCGCCAATTCGCTGACCTCGACGCCCTGCTGGACGAATGCGCCGACGTTCTGGACGCGCCGGCCAAGCCCGAGCTGTACGTCGTGCAGTCGCCGATCGTGAACGCCTACACGATCGGGATGGAGCAGCCGTTCATCGTGATCACTTCCGCGCTCTACGACTTGATGACCCACGACGAACTCCGATTCGTCGTGGGTCACGAGCTGGGCCACGCGCTGTCCGGGCACGCGGTGTACCGCACGATGATGATGCACTTGATGCGCCTGGCACGGTCGTTCGGCGTGGTACCGGTCGGCGGCTGGGCGCTGCGCGCCATCATCGCCGCCCTGCTGGAGTGGCAACGAAAATCCGAGCTGTCCGGAGACCGGGCCGGGCTGCTGTGCAGCCAGGACTTGGACACCGCGATTCGGGTCGAGATGAAGCTCGCCGGCGGTGGCCGGTTGGACAAGCTCGATTCCGAGGCCTTTTTGGCCCAGGCGCGGGAGTACGCACATTCCGGAGACATGCGCGACGGGCTGCTCAAGCTGCTGAACCTGGAATTGCAGACACATCCGTTCTCGGTGCTGCGGGCCGCCGCCCTGAACAAGTGGGTGGACACCGGCGGCTACGGCAAGGTGATGTCCGGCGACTATCCGCGCCGAGCCGACGACGACAAGTCCTCGTTTACCGACGACCTGGGCCAGGCTGCCCGGCACTACCGCGACGGATTCGACCAATCCGACGACCCGCTGATCAAGGGCATCCGCGACGGCCTCGGCGGCTTCGTCGACGGCGTCGGGCGTGCCGCCACGAGCGCGGCCGATTCGCTGGGCCGCAAAATCAACGAATGGCGGCAGCCCAAATGACGGCTGGTTAGCCGATCGCCGCGACGTCGGCGGGTTCGCACACCCACGCGGCGAACACCGGCACGCCCGCCCACGGATCACCGCGCCGACGCGCACCGGTCACTGCCACCACCGCGTACGGATGACCGAAACGCAGCGTGGCCGACCGCGACGGCACCGACGACACCACCGCGCTGCGTAGGGCAACCGAGGTGACAGCGGCCGCCTCGAATCCCCACCGGCCGTAGCGGGCTGCCGCGGACTGCCGGGCGCTGATGTCCGGGATCCCGGGCGACGTCGTCGTCGCTGCTGCCAGTGCCCGTCCCACCGCGGCGAAACCCAGGCCCGGGTCGGCGGTCAGGTCGTGGTTCGAGGTGGCCTGCCACGCCGGCAACACCACCCGGACCTGCTCACCGCCGGGCCGATGTTCCTGCGTGATCGTCCAGAATTCACCCTCGCCGAGCGTCATGTCCGCTAAGGCACGTCGGCGCACGGTGGAACCGGTTGCTTCTCGCCGGGCAATGTCGTGTGCGGCCGCCAGCACCGCCTCGAACGAAGCGTCTCGGCTCGCGATCACCGACGTCACATGCAGGTCACCGTTGCCGACCGCGGGGTGCACCGCGCCAATGCCCAACTTGCCCAACTTGCCCAACTTGCCCAACTTCTCAATGTCGGTGAAGTAACCGTCGGCGCCGCCGAGCGTCAGGGCGTCAGCCAGCCGCGTGCTCCACGGCGACTGCAGCTCGCGGGCATCGGTGACCTCGTAGGGTCGACGCCAACTGATGCGGGTCGCCAGCGCGCTGGCCAACACCGCCGTCATATCCGACACGGCAACGGGGAAACGCTCGATCAACCCGTCGGTGTGGTCGCGAGCCCACCCATTGGCCTGCTCCTGGCTGGGGACAGGGCCCACATCCACGTCGGCCGGCAGACCACCGGGCCAGTCGTCGAAGCCCCACACCGCCAGCGCGGCCCGGATGACATCCGGCGGGTCGGCGAGCAGTTCGTCCAGCGCCCGGCGCGCATGCTCGGCGTCGGTGCCGAGCACGTCCTCGATGTCGTCTCGGACCCGACCGCGCGCAACCGGCGCGGCCAGGGCGAGGAGCAACCACGCGCCCAACGGCGACGACACCGAGTGCACGCCGGCGTGCACCCGACTGAAACGGCGGGCGTAACGCGTGACGAGTCGCCCGATATCCACCCTCTAGAGCTTGCCGGCGACGAAGTCGGCTGCCTGGTTGACCATGCCCGCCTGGATGTAGGCGCTGGGGTTATGTTGCGGCCAGTTCTGCTTCCAGGTGTTCGGGTCGGCGGGGTTGCAGACGGGGTCGGAGCCGTGGCACAACTCGATGGTCCTGTCGTTGTAGAGCGGGCTGAAGTTGGTGATCGGACCCACCCACTGACTTCCGTTGCCGAACAACGCGACGGCGGCGATGTGCTCGTCGGCGCCCGGGGGTAGCGGGCTGTCGAACCCAAATGCGGACATCGGCACCGCAAGCACAACGTCGGTGACCGCGGCGCCGAGGGAGTAGCCGCCGAGCACCAGCCGGGTGGCCGGGCAGGCATTGATCATGTACTGAACGTGACGGCTCATGTCGTTGGCGCCGACGTCGACCTCGGTGTCGGCCGGGTATTTGACGGCATAGCTGCCCATGCTCCTGCCGCCAACCTTGGAGGCGAGAGTGCTGATAAACGCATTGCCGATCACGCCGGGCCCTGGCGACTCTAATCTGCCGCGGGCGAAGACAACTTCCACCTGCGGGCAATTCGCCGCACTGGCCCGCCGCGGGGCGCCCGGCGCGCCGGGCGGCAACACGGCCGCGGCGATCGTCAGCGCAACGGAGACTGCACCAGCCACCAACAATTGTTCAACCGACTTCACGGCAAGCGGAGCGCGCACACGAAGATGGTAGCCATTCCGGCCCAGCCGTTGGCCGGCTTGACGCTGACTGCCGGCTATTGGCCGCGCATGAGCAGATAAGCGCCACGCGACCGCGGCGCCGACCGTACTATCGCGGCATGCGGATCTCGGTAAAGTTCCACCTGAGTTTCGCATTCCCCGAACTCAACGATTTATGGCGAAGCGCCGATCACCTTGGTTTCGAAGGGATTTGGGACTACGACCACTTCTTTGGACCATCGGAGTTCGACGAGCCGACCTACGAGGGCTGGACGACGCTGGCCGCCATGGCGGCGATTACCGAACAGACTCGGATCGGCTGCCTGGTGACCGGCGTGACGTACCGGAATCCGGCGGTTCTGGCCGAAATGGCGGCCACCGTCGACCACATCTCCGGCGGGCGGCAAAACTTCGGCATCGGCGCGGGATGGCACGAGGCCGAGCATCGTGGGTACGGGATCGCGTTGCCGAGCCCAGTGAGCCGGGTCGCAATGGTCGACGAAGCATTGACGGTGATCCGCAGGCTCTGGACCGAGGAGTTGGTGAACTTTTCGAGCGACTTCTTCACTCTCGAGGACGCGTTCTGCGAGCCCAAGCCCCTTCAGTTTCCGCACCCACCAATCGTGATGGCGAGTACCGGATAGCGGCACCCGGCATGGCCGACATCGTCGTCGTCAAGGTGAAACCCGGCTCTCGCAACGGTCCGCGGGTCGAGACGGTTTCCGGCGTCGAGCTGACGATCTACGTGCCCGAGCCGGCGGTGGGCGGCAAAGCCAACGAAGCGGTTGCCCGGCTGCTGGCAGCTCACTTTCACTTGCCAAGGACCCGAGTCGAATTGGTGTCGGGCGCGCGCTCGCGGCTCAAACGTTTCCGCATCGATCGCTGACCAGCTCCGGTTGCCCGGGTGGGTAGCACCATTGGTGTTGGCCAAGGCGTGCCTGGCCCGTGACCCAACCGCGACGGCGACGCAAGATCCTCAATTGCATGACCGCGTTGACGGCGATCGCTGCGTTGCTGATTGCGCTGGGCGTCGGCTACCGCCTCGGCCGCCGCTCGAGCAGCCCACGCCGGCAGCGCCGAGCGCGCGGGGCGATACTTGCCGACGTAGCGGTCGGTGTCGTCGCGGTGATGGTGGCTCGCCGTATCCGGCGACGGATCCGGCGGCGGGCAGTCAACTCCGTGGCCGTCGGGTTCGCGAAACTGGTTGAGCCGCGGCGAGTTCCGCTGCTATCACCACGGGCGTCGGGTAGCCGTCGCCGCTATCCGTAGCATGGGCACTGTCAGTCGACGTGTTAGCCGAGCCGCCCGATCCAAACCTCGGGGTTACCCGTGACGGAACTCGACTTTCCGTGTGGCCCAGAATGTTTCCTGCCGCGGTACTAGCAGCCGCGGTTCCGGGTGTAAGACGACTTGTTCGGCGAGGTCACCGCGCATCGCCCGGGTGTCGCGGCGCACTCAGTCCCGGGGCTGACTCAGCGACCTGCCGATCGAGTTCAACGGTCAGCGCGCGGAGCGTCCATTGACACTTCGGTTATCGTTCGATAACCTCAGTGACGATGGGTCGATCGCCGACCTGGGGAGACTTCGCCGGGGCTGCATCGAAAACATGGCACTTCGGATGCGCCGCTTCACGCCCTCACGAGAACTCTCGTCCGGCCGCAAAGGAGAATTTGTCTTGCGTATCGTGGTCGACCTGGTGCGTTGTCAGGGCTACGCCCAGTGCTGCTTCCTTGCGCCCCGGGCATTCAAGCTGGCGGGGGAGGAGGCGCTGGTATATCACCCCAATCCGGACGATACGCAACGTCAGCAGATCCTGCGGGCCGCGGCAGCCTGTCCGGTCCAGGCGATCCGGATGGACCCGTTAGAAACTTCGCAACTGGCCCACGAAACGGGGTCAGTATGACCGGCTCGGTTGCCGAGACCCGCCACCGCCGCGGGCGGATCGTGATCGTCGGTGCGTCTCTGGCGGGACTGCGGGCGGCTGAGACGTTGCGCAAGAAGGGTTTTCGCGGAAAGTTGACCCTGATCGGCGAAGAGCCCCACGAGCCCTACGACCGCCCGCCGCTGTCCAAGCAAGTCCTGACGGGCTACGCGCCGGCCGACCAAACCGCGTTGCCGCGCCTGTGCCGGCTCGATGCCGAATGGCGGCTGGGCGTCGCCGCCGTCGGCGTGGATCTGGCCGCGCAGCGGGTGCACCTCGCCGACGGTCAGAAAGTTGGCTTCGACCGCATAATGATCGCCACCGGGGCGCGCGCCCGACCTTGGCCGAACCAAGCGGAAGCCACTCTCGACGGCGTCGGTGTGCTGCGCACGCGCGATGACGCGGCCCGGCTGCGGCAGTACCTGGCCGTCAAGCCGCGGCGGGTGCTCACCATCGGCGCCGGGTTCATCGGCTCGGAAATCGCATCGGTCTGCCGCGAACTAGACCTGCCCGTGACGGTGGTCGATCGGGGCCGGGCTCCGCTGGAGAACGCTTTGGGCGGGGTGATCGGCGACGTCGCCGCGACACTGCAACGACAGCACGGCGTCGATCTGCGCTGCGGCGTCACCGTAACCGAGTTGGAGGACGATGGGAACGGGCGACTCCGGCGCGCTCACCTGTCCGACGGGACCACGCTCGACGTCGAGGTGGCCGTGGTCGCGCTCGGCTCGCTCCGCAATACCGAGTGGTTGCACGACTCGGGGCTGGCCGCCGACAGCAACTGGGGTGTGGCCTGCGACCCGGCCTGCCGCGCCTTCGATCTGAACGGCATCGTCACCGACAATGTCTTCGTCGCAGGCGACGTGGCCCGCGCCGCACACCCGCTCTACGATTTCGAGTTCCTGGGTGTAGAGCACTGGAGCAACGCCGTGGCCCAGGCCGAGGTCGCGGCCCACAATATGGTGTGCGCCCCCGCCCGGCGCCGTCCCTATCTGGCGGTGCCCACGTTTTGGTCCGCCCAGTTCGGCGTCAATATCAAGTCCGTCGGCGTGCCGCGCTTCGCCGATGAGGTCGTCGTCAGCCAAGGCTCGGTCGATAAACACCGGTTCGTCGCCGCCTACGGCAGGCAAGGCCGACTCGTCGGGGCTGTCACCGTCAACCAGGGCATGTGGCTGGACTTCTTCGAACGGCTGATCGCCGAATCGGCACCGTTCCCGCCGGCTGCACCCGGTTTCGACCGACCGGCCGACGCCCAGCCGGTCCCTGCTCGATTCCCGACTCGCGGCCTGCCCAGCCAACAGCCCGACGTCATTCCGATCTGCCACGCATCGAGTGAGCGCCGCGCGACATTCGCACCGCCGCGGCAACGAGCAAGCCAGTCACGAACCTTTCCTGAGCGGACTGAAAGTGAGGCGTCATGACGCGACAGTCCGCGTATCGACAAGTCCTCGACTACGCCAACCGCGCCAACCCATATCCGCTGTACGCCCAGCTGCGGCAGACACCGGTGGCCCGGTACGAGGATGGCAGCTACGTCGTCAGCACCCATCGGGAGATCGTGGCTTTGCTTCACGACCCGCGGATCAGCTCCGACATGACCAAGGGCACCCAGCTCGAGCCTGATCTGATTCCGGGCTTCATCACGCTCGACCCGCCCGAGCACGGCCGGCTGCGCCGCATGGCGATGCGGCATTTCGGTCCGCCGCACCGGGCCGGATGGATCGACGGCATGCGCGACAAGTTCGCCGACATGGTCGAGCGCCTCATCGACGACTGTCGCGGCCGTGGCCAGATAGACATCGTGGACGACCTGGCGTATCCACTTCCGGTGTCGGTGATCTGCGACATGCTCGGGGTCCCGCTCGAGGACGAACCCCGGTTCCAGCGCTGGACACAAGACTTCCTCGACGGCGAATTCGGGACACCCCAACAGCGGCAGCGAGGCGAGCAAGCGATCGCCGAGATGCGGGAATACATCACCGAAATCGCCGAGGCCTATCGCCGCCAGCCGGGGGACAACATACTGTCGCGGTGGGTCACCGACGACAACCCCGACGGCCAGATGAGCACGACCGAGATCGCCGACACGGGAGTCCTGCTGCTCATCGGCGGCCACGAAACTACCGTCAACCTGATCGCCAATGGGATGCTGACCCTACTGCGGCATCCGGAGGTGATGGACCGGCTGCGCCGCGAACCCGACTTCGTCATCCCGTTGGTCGAGGAACTGCTCCGGTATGAGCCACCCGCACAAATCACGCCGCGGGTTGCCTTGGCCGACATCTCCATTGCCGGGGAGACGATCCCACGGGGCGCGAAAGTCAATCTTCTGCTTGCCGCGGGAAATCGGGATCCGCGACGCTTCACCGACCCTGACCTGTTCGTGCCCGACCGCCCGGACAATCAACATCTCGGTTTCGGACACGGCATTCACGCGTGCTTCGGTGCTCCCATGGCTCGGCTCGAGACACAGATCGCGTTGACCGCACTGGTACGCCGGCTGGAATCACCGCGGCTGGTCGCTGATCCGCCTCCGTACCGCAGGAATCCTCTGCTGCGCGGGCCACGCCACGTGGTCGTCACGGTGGACGGGGTACGGGACTGAGCTTCGGCTCCGAATCAACAAGGTGAATCGGATTGCCCCTTTGAAAGCTGGCCCGCGAGGGAGCAGAGTTGGGCTCGTGGACTTCGTCTTTCGAGCCGTCGCGACGCCGAGCGCGATGCTTGCCTGCGCGATCTTCTCCGTGTGCGGGTCGGCGCTGGCCGATCCCGCACCGACGCGGGTGATCACCGCCGTGGCCGTCGGATCCGATGGCCAGCCGATCAATGGGTACCGCGAGGCCCCCGCGCAGGGCAACGTCACCGCCGTCGATAGCTGCACGACGGCGTCGCCGTCGGCAGTGGCCGACAACATCTACTATTGCTCGCCGAGCGCGGCAGATGCCGGAACCTGCTGGCCATCGACGCCGGAATCGCTGCTGTGCGTGGACAATCCGTGGGACCAGCGGCTGCATCGGGTGACCTACGGCGGCCCGCTCCCACGGGTGCACCCGATCGCGACACCCGATCCGTTCGCGCTGGCACTCGACGACGGGACCCGCTGCCTGCTACGCAACGGCGGTGCCTGGGGCGGCCGTGACGATGGATACGTCGGCGTCTACGGATGCGGCGCGCCCGACGCGAACCTCGCGGTCTTGTGGCTGCCCAGCCAGGGCGCCGGGACCTGCATCGACCGCTCGGCGCCGCTGTGGACGGTCAAGGTGGGGCAATTGGGCACACCGGGCGAGCACTTCCCGCCGCCGCAGACTCGCGCGGTGGCCACCGCGTGGTTCGCCGGAAATTAGTTACCGCCGGCGTTCAAGGCGCTGCCCTTGCGCCATTGGTCCCAACTCAGGGTCCAGTCGCCGTTCTGCGACAGTTGCAGCGGCGGTCCTCCGCTGTTGCGCACCTCGACCACATCACCGGGTACGGCGAAGTCGTAGAACCATTTCGCATTGTCGCCGTTGAGGTTCAAGCATCCGTGCGAAGTATCGGTATGGCCCTGAGCCCACACCGTCGCGTCGAGCTGATGCAGATAGATGCCGTCGGTGCTGATCCGGGTGGCGTAGTTGATGGTCTCGCGATATCCGAGGCGGGAATTCTTGGGCAGCCCGAAGGTCGACGAGTCCATCACCACCGGGTTGCCCTTGTCGAGCACGGTATAGATGCCGGGGGGAGTCCAGAACGACAGGGTGCGCCCACCGACCGTTTCGGTGCCGCCCATTCCCATCGAGGTGGGCATGGTGCGGACCAGCGCGCCGTTGTCGAACACGCTGACCAGCTTGGTGGCATCGTCGGCAATAGCGATGTGCGAACCGCCGATCCGGAAGGACACCCGGTTGTCTTCCTGCCCGAATATGCCGTTACCCAACGCGATTCCGTAGATCTTTGCCTCGACGGTGACGGTGGTGTCCGGCGCATAGTAATGCTCGGGTCGCCAATGGGCGTTCTGGTCGTCGACCCAGAACCAGGAGCCGGCGACCGCGGGATCGGTCGTCACCGCCAGCTGTCGCTCGGCGGCGGCGCGGTCAACGATCTGTTCATCGAAGTGCGCGACGATCACAGTTCCGACGCCGTAAGTGCCGCCCTCGCGCAACGGGGCCTCCGAGGTGGTGGTCAGCGAAACCTTGGTCTGGTTGGACGGCCGCAGCGTGGCGAATGACGACACGTGTTCGGCCGCAACGCCGTTGGGACCCCGGCTGGCAACCGTCAGTGTGTAGGTGCGGCCATAGCCCAGGGGCACGGTGGGTTTCCACACGGTGTTGTCCGGGGTCATGATGCCCGGCACCGGTTTGCCGCCGTCATTGACCATGCGGACATCGGTCAGCGTTCCCACATCGGCTTTCACCACCACGCGCGCCACCGGGTCGACGTCGTGGGCGTCGGGTCCGGGGGTGATCGTCACGTGTGCGGGTCCAGACGCCTCTGCCGTGGCCCCGGGCCGACGGCAGTCCGGGCAACCGGGCAACCCGGCGATCCGAATCGCACCGACCACCCCGACTACGACGAACACGGCTAGCAGAAAGCGGCGCGGCCAGCTGATGCCCAGTATCCGCCGGACCAACTCAGCACTGTCGTTGCACGTCATTGACGTTTGTGGTCCCCGGTTTTCGTGTGCTGGCCCGAAGTTGATTTCGGGCGTCGGCAGCTCTGGTATCAAGTAACCCGTGGGTGGGTGATCTGAAACCGATGTTGCGCACCGGGCGAGAGATCATGCCGCCGCCGCGAAAGGGATCTCCGCGGCGCGCAAGCCCACGACGGCGGCGTGGATTGTCAACCGGCTCGTTCTCGGGCAGCGGGATGTCACGCCAGGGCCGATGCCGATGCCGCGCTGTCCGAACGCAAGGCCCACGAAGCCAGCCGCACCGCGGCGGATCTGGTTAAAGAGGCGAAATCACAACTGCAGCCAGACCCTGATCGATAATCAACACCATGGCCGACGTCCGGATCGCAGCCGCCGCGCGCAATGCGGTGCGGGCCGCGTTGGTCGTGGCCGGTATTTCCATCGTCTCGGCGTGTGGCCATCCTGCGCCGTCGGAACCGTCGACGACGCTGTCGACGGTCACCGCCGGTGCCACGTCCACCAATCTCCCGGTAACGGCGTCCCCGACCATCGTCGCCGGCATGTACGGCGACCCCGTCGCGGCCGCCAGGTACTGGCAGCAGCAGTCGCTCGAGGACAACTGCGGGCTGATTTCGGTCGCCGACGTGGTCGGTCAAATCACCGGGCACGCGCCGACCGAGCAAGAGATGATCGCGTTGGCGGAAAGCACTCCTTCGCAGGCCAACCCGGGGCCGATATATGCCCCCGCCGACGACCCGAGCCACGCCAACGGCACCGGGGGCATCGAGCTGGGGGACACGGTCGTACTGCTGGCGCACTACGGCATCACATCCTTGATGACCGATACCACGCACCCCGATCAGACCGGGCTGCCCGCCCTGCAGCGGTACCTCACCGATAACCGCAAGATCATCGCCTGGGTCAATTCCGCGGTCATCTGGAACAGTGACGATCAGCGCAGCACGGCCGACCACTTCCTCGTCGTCACCGGGATCGACACCAACAACGAGATCGTCCACCTCAACGACCCCGGCGCCGACCATGCCGACGAGCAGGTCGCCGTGACCGCCTTCACGGCGGCCTGGCGCACCGGCGGGGATTCGATCGTGGTCACTGCCGCCGCAGGTTGAGCGAAAACGACACCCCGCGAACCGGCGGCTCGCGGGGTGTCGCTCGGTCGCGCCGGCGGATCAGGCGAGATCGAACCGGTCGTTGTTCATGACCTTGACCCAGGCCGCGACAAAGTCCTCGACGAACTTGCCCGCGTTGTCGTCCTGGGCGTAGACCTCGGCCAGTGCGCGCAACACCGAATTCGACCCGAACACCAGGTCATTGGCGGTCGCGGTCCACTTCAGATTGCCCGTGGCCCGGTCATGACCTTCGTATATGTTCTCCGCGGCCTCCGAGGGCTTCCACTCCGTACCCATGTCGAGCAGGTTGACGAAGAAGTCATTGGTCAACGCGCCCGGCCGGTCGGTGAATACACCGTGCTTGTTGCCCCCGTGGTTGGCACCGAGGGCACGCAACCCGCCGACCAGCACCGTCATCTCCGGAGCCGTCACCCCCAGCAGGTATGCCCGCTCGACCAGCAGGTGCTCGAGCGGAGCCTTCTCGCCGGGACGCACGTAGTTGCGGAACCCATCGGCCCGTGGTTCGAGCACCGCGAACGACTCCACGTCGGTGTTCTCCTGCGAGGCGTCGGTTCGCCCGGGGGCGAAATGCACCGAGATCTCATAGCCGGCGTCCTTGGCCGCCTTCTCCACCGCCGCGGATCCGGCCAGCACGATCAGGTCGGCCAGCGAGATCTTCTTACCGCCGGATGCCGATCCGTTGAACTCCTGCTGGATGCGCTCCAGCACGGGCAGCACCTGCTGCAACTCGGCGGGCTCGTTGGCCTCCCAACTCTTCTGCGGCTCGAGCCGCAACCGGCCTCCGTTGGCGCCGCCCCGCTTGTCGGTACGGCGGAAACTTCCCGCAGCCGACCATGCCGTCTTGACCAGTTGCGGGACGGACAAGCCGGATTCGAGCACCTTGCTCTTGAGCGCGGCGACATCCTGCTCGTCGACCAGCTCGTGGTCGACGGCCGGAACCGGGTCCTGCCACAGCTGCGGCTCGGCAACCCACGGACCCAGGTAGCGGCTGATCGGCCCCATGTCGCGGTGCAGCAGCTTGTACCACGCCTTGGCGAATGCCTCTTGCAACTCCTCGGGGTGATCCAGCCAACGCCGGGTGATGTCGCGGTAGATCGGCGACTCGCGGAGCGAGATGTCGGTGACCAGCATCGTCGGGACGCGGCCCGGTCCGCCGAACGGGTCGGGGATGGTGCCGGCGCCGGCGCCGTCCTTAGCGGTGAACTGCCAGGCTCCGGCTGGGCTCTTGGTCAGCTCCCACTCGTAGCCGTACAGGGTTTCCAGGAAGGAGTTGTCCCACTTGGTCGGTGTGGGTGTCCAGACGACCTCCAGGCCGCTGGTCATGGCGTCCTTGCCCTTGCCGCTGCCGTAGGAACTCTTCCAGCCCAGCCCCTGTTGCTCGATTGGGGCGGCCTCCGGCTCGGGGCCGACCAACTCGGGATCGCCGCGCCCGTGGGTCTTGCCGAAGCTGTGCCCACCCACGATCAGGGCTGCCGTCTCCTCGTCGTTCATCGCCATCCGGCCGAACGTTTCGCGGATGTCGATCGCCGCGGCGATCGGATCCGGCTTGCCCTCGGGGCCTTCGGGATTGACGTAGATCAGGCCCATGGTGGTGGCTCCGTAGGGCTGGGCAAGGTCACGTTCGCCCGAGTAGCGCTTGTTGGTGCCCAACCATTCGTCCTCTTCGCCCCAGAGGATTTCTTCGGGCTCCCAGACGTCTTCGCGGCCGAAGCCGAAGCCGAAGGTCTTGAATCCCATCGATTCCAGGGCGACGTTGCCGGCGAAGATGATCAGGTCCGCCCAGGAGATCTTGTTGCCGTGCTTCTTCTTGACCGGCCACAGCAGCCGGCGGGCCTTGTCCAGGCTGGCGTTGTCCGGCCAGCTGTTGAGCGGGGCGAACCGCTGCATACCCTGGCCACCGCCGCCGCGGCCGTCGTGAATGCGATAAGTGCCCGCGGCGTGCCAGCTCATCCGGATGAACAGGCCGCCGTAGTGACCGTAGTCGGCGGGCCACCAGTCCTGTGAGGTGGTCATCACCTCGACCAGGTCCGCCTTGAGCGCGTCGACGTCGAGCTTGGCGAACTCACTGGCGTAGTCAAAGTCCGCGCCCAGCGGGCTGGCCGCCGGCGGGTTCGGGTGCAGCATCGACACGTCGATCTGATCGGGCCACCAGTCGCGGTTCGTCAGCGGCGCATGCGCCTTGGGCTTGGGCGACGGGATCGCCGGGTTTTCGCTCTCACTGGTGCTCGCCGTGTTCGAATCCGGGTGCGGCGGGCGGCTTTCGGATGTATCGGATGACACAGCATTCCTTCCGGGTGAGTGAAACGGGCTGCGATCACGGCTGTGATCGAGGTACTGCGGTCGAGCAGTCGGGGCACATGCCCCAGTAGATGACTTCGGCCTCGTCGAGAACGAAGCCATCAAGAACATCGCCGTCGTCCGCGGGAGTCAGGCACGGCGCATCCCCGACCGCACAGTCGATGTCGGCGATCACTCCGCACGAGCGGCACACGACGTGATGGTGGTTGTCGCCGACTCGGGACTCGTAACGGGCCACCGACCCCGAGGGCTGGATCCGGCGGATCAGGCCTACCGAGGTGAGCGCATTGAGCACGTCGTACACCGCCTGGCGGGAAACGTCGGGCAGGCCGGTGCGTACCGCCGAGAAGATTGTTTCGGTGTCGGCGTGCGGGTGGGCGTCTACGGCTTCGAGCACGGCCAGCCGGGGCCGGGTGACACGCAGGTCGGCCATTCGCAGCTTTTGTGTGTAGTGCGCCGTTGACGCCACTTCGCCACTATGACGCCTTATCTTGAATCAGTCAAGACTTCTGGGGGTGGGATTTGGCGAATCCCCTCGGGGACCATCGCTGTCGGCTGCGACCGGTCGGACCATCAGGCGTCGTTCGCCTCGACGCATCGGCTCATGAGTTCAATGGCCTTGCGGCGCAAGCAGTGAGCCGCGATTGTGGATCGCGGCTCAACCGCTGACCAAGCGCTCCAGCGTCTGTAGCGACGCGGCCAGGTAGGCCTCCGAAAACGGAGGCATCCCGCCGACCTGGTCGCGAAAACTCTGCGGAGTGGCACTCCAGTCGTAGGTGAGAGTGACGTCGGTGTGCTCCCCCCTGGGGACCAGGTCATAACGCCACCACCAACCGCCGGCAACGTGGTTTCCTGCGGTGTCGAGCTGGCCCGGCAACCAGCCGATGGCGCGGTCCCGGTCGAAGACATTGACCAAGTTGTAGGTGACGTAGTCACCACCGGCTTCAGTCAAGTACATATTCATCGCGAAGACCTGACCGCGGCCGGTGATCGGTGCGGCGTCGACGGCGTCGCGGACCCAATCGCCGGGCTCGGTGTCCCGATGGCGTGACGGCTCGACCAGAACTGCGAAAACCTCCGCCGGTGTCGCGGCGATGATGCGGCTGACGACAAACCGCTCTGGATTCATGTTCATGCGTTGTCCTCGGTCCACAGGCGCGCCCGATTACTTGTCGCGAAAGTCCAGCCAACCACACCGGGAGCCCACCCCTCCTTGCGCCCCGGCCCTGGTCTGGCGCACCCGACGGGCGGGGTACGAACGGGTGGATGGCCCGCCGGCTGGTTTGATGGATAACACGGGGAGAATGGTGCAGACCGGTGCATGCCACCGCGGGGGCCTCAGGGGGGCCAGAAAGGCACACGATCATGGCTCAGAAGCTGAGGCCGCATTTCGACAAGGTGCAGGCGCATTACGACTTGTCCGACGAGTTCTTCCGGCTGTTTCTGGACCCGACCCAGACCTACAGCTGCGCCTACTTCGAGCGCGACGACATGACCCTGGAAGAGGCCCAGATCGCCAAGATCGACCTGGCGCTGGGCAAGCTGGGCCTGCAGCCGGGCATGACGCTGCTCGACGTCGGCTGCGGCTGGGGCGCCACCATGCGCCGGGCCATCGAGAAGTACGACGTCAACGTCATCGGCCTGACCTTGTCGAAGAACCAGGCCGCCCACGTGCAGAAGAGCTTCGACGAGCTCGACACCGCGCGCACCAGGACGGTGTTACTGAAAGGCTGGGAACAGTTCGACGAGCCCGTCGACCGGATCGTGTCCATCGGCGCCTTCGAGCACTTCGGCCACGACCGCTACGACGACTTCTTTGCCATGGCATACCGGGTTCTGCCCGCCGACGGCGTGATGCTGCTGCACACCATCACCGGCTTGACCCGAGAGCAGCTCAGCGAGCAGGGTCTGCCCATCTCGATCGACATCATCCGCTTCGTCAAGTTCATCGTCACCGAGATCTTCCCCGGTGGCCGGTTGCCCTCGATCGACATGGTGGCGGAGCGCTCGGCAAAGTCGGGCTTCACGCTGACCCGGCGCCAGTCGCTGCAACAGCACTATGCGCGGACCCTGGACCTGTGGGCACAGGCGCTGCAGGCGCACCAGGACGAGGCCATCGCGATCCAGTCCGAAGAGATCTACCAGCGCTACATGAAGTACCTGACCGGCTGCGCCAAGGCGTTCCGCACCGGCTACATCGACGTCAACCAGTTCACGCTACAGAAGTAACGCTTCGCGCCGACCCTGGCGACACGGTGGCCACGCGGGTGGGGAGCACCCGGCACCAATGCGGATGCAACGACACGGCCAAGAGCGGAAAACGAAGGATAACGATTCGGCGCCCACCCTGGAATTGGTCCGCAAACGGATGCGAGTGTGTTGCGGTGAGTGTTGACGTCGGCGAGTTGGCGCATGGCTGGGCAGCGCACTGGGCGGACCGACCGCCCCGGCGTTGCGGGCGTGGCCACTGGCTGTTGCCCGGGCACATGATCGTGGCCACCATCCAATGTTCCTGCGGACGGCACATCTGTTGGCAATGCGAGTGCGGTGCAGCTACCTATGGGCCGGCTTTGATCGCGTCCTGCAGCCTTGCCGCCGGCGGGTCCGGGGATGCTTAGCCGGCCCGGCACGCAGCCCGCATCAAGGCCCGTATCGCCGACGAATCGGACCCCGTCCGGCTCCGCCAGCCTCGAGTTCCACATCACCTTTCGTTGGTCGCGCAGCCGCCAGCGATAGCAATTCGACCCGTCGGTGTCGATCTCGGCGATATCGCCGAGACGCCGTCGACAACTGGTCCGGGTCGTGCCGGCCGCCAGCAGATCACCGAGAACGAGGCTCAACCGGCGATCGCGGCGAAGTCCACCCAGAGATGCCGGGGACCGCGAAACACCTGGTTGTGCCGATATGGCGGCGGGTCGACCACCAGCGTCGGGGATTCGACACGGCGCAGCAATATCTCCAACGCCAAGTTGACCTCGAGGCGAGCCAGCGGGCCGCCCATGCAGGTGTGGATGCCGCTGCCCCAGCCGAAGTGCTCGTTGTCCTCGCGCAACGGGTCGAAGCGATCCGGATTGTCGAACCGCCGTGGATCACGATTGGCCGCCGCATAGATCAGGTGCACCGCCGCCCCTGCCGGGATCACCGTCCCGCCGATCTCGATGTCGGCGGTGGCGCTGCGGCTGGGGAAAAACTGCACCGCGGACTGCAGGCGCTGTACCTCTTCGATAGCGCGTGGAATCAGCTCCGGGTTCTGCCGCAGCAGGTCCCAGGAGCCGGGATTGCGCAACAACGTCATGACGCAATTGGTGATGGTGTTGACCGTCGAGTCGTGGCCGGCAACCAATAGCAGCATGGCGTTCGACGTCGTCTCCGCCGCCGACATCGGGCCGTCGGGTCCATCGTCGTGCAGCAGCCTGGACAGCAGGCCCTCGCCGGGTGTTTGCGCGTACTTCTGCACCAGGCCTCCGAGGTAGCCCTGCAACGCGGCGGTGCTGGCGCGGCCCTTCTCGGCCAGCGCGCGGCCCTCCTCGGTGGCGCCATCCGGGCCCAGGTCGCTGCCCATCATGAAGTCGAAGATCCAGGCGTGAAACATCGGCTCGTCTTCGACCGGCACGCCGAGAATTTTGCAGATGACCGTCACGGGTATCGGGTAGGCGAACTCCTCGACCACGTCCAAGCGGCTCTTGCCGCAGGCTTTGACCTTGTCCAGCATGTCGTCGGCGAGCTGCACGACAAACGGCTCCATGCCCGGGATCAGATCGGGAGAGTGCGGCGGGCCGAAGTGGCGCATCACCTGCCGGCGGGCCCGGTCGTGCTCGGGCGGGTCGGAGACGATGATGCTGGGGCTGCGGCCGTAGGTCCGCATGTGTTCGCTCCCGGGAGCGGGCTTTTCGCCGCCCAAGCTTGCGGGGCTTCGGCTGATGTCGGAGCTGATCCGCGGGTCGTGCGCCAGGGCCAGCAATTCGAGGTAACCGGTGACGACATAAGTCTTGTCGGCGACCTTGGCCACCGGAGTCCGGCGCAGCTCCTTGAAGTACGGGTAGGGGTTGGGGCGGTTCTCGAACTTCATCGCCTCGGCCCAGGCGGTTGCGGCGTCCAACGTCTTCTCCTACCGTCAGCGGGTTCGAGCGCGGAATTCGGCACCCCGCGAGGTCGGGTCGTGTCCGGTCAGCACCACGTCGGGCACCGCGGTCGGTTCGCGAGGGTCGGGGAACCGGGCCGGCATCGGCTCGCAACTGGCTGGTCGGTCGTAGCCCGGCGGGGGCGGTGGGAACGCCGCGGACCGCTCGATGAGTGAGGCGTAGTAAGGCAGCCACTTGCCGTGGTTGAACGTTACCGCCCCGACGATGCGGCCCCGATGGCCGTAAGCGGCCGCGAACCGGCGTTGCGCGGGCGAGCCCTGGGTGAACACGATTTGGTCGCCGAACGAGCACACGCCGACGCTCTTGATATTGACGCCGAACTGCCCGGACCAGAACGACGGCAGCGGCAGATGCGGCCGTCGTCCGGTCTCCAGGCTGATCATGTTGTTGGCCGCCACCTGGGCTCCGAAAACGGCGTTGTCCCAATGCTCTTGGGACATGAATTGGTATTCGTAGAGCACGTGCGGTGCCCGTGCCACGTCACCGGCAACGAAGATGTTGTCGGTCACCACCCCGTTGATGTCGAAGGCGCGGCAGCCGGCGTCACACGCGACTCCCCAGAATCCGCTCGCCAGCTGGGCGCCGTCGAGCCATTCCACGTTGCGGATCGAGCCCAGCGAGGCCACCACCACGTCGACGTCGAGCACGGTGCCGTCGGAAAGCCGCGCCGCGCGGACATGGCCGTCGGCGTCACCGTCGAGACTTTCCACTGCAACCCCGGTGCGCAGGTCCACCCCGGCCTCGATCTGCATCTGTGCGGCGATGTCGCCGATCACCCCGCCGAGCGCGCCGACCAGCGGCGCTTTGCCGCGCTCGGCGACCGTCACCGAAAGGCCGAGTTCGCGGCACACCGAGGCGATCTCCGAACCGACGAAACCCGAACCGACAATGAGCACCCGGCGAGGCCGCGCCTGCAGCGCGGTCGCCAACTTCGCGGCGTCGTCACAGGTGCGCACCGTGAACAGCCCCCGCAACGCCGCCTCCTCCGGGTTGAACCAGGGCCGGGCCCTGGTCCCGGTGGCGATCAGCAGCCGGTCGTAGTCCACCTTCTCGCCGTTGGCCAGCAGCACCTGGCGATTGGACCGGTCCAACCCCACCGCCGCCACGCCCAACCGCCACTGCGCGTCGACGGGACGCAGCCGGGGGAGTTTGGTGTGGTCGGCGGGAACCCAGCCCTTCAGCACCTGCTTGGATAGCGGCGGCCGGTCGTAAGGTTCGTGCGGCTCGTCGCCGATGATGGTGAGCGCGCCACGAAATCCATTGTCCCGCAAGGCTTCTGCTGCACGCAGACCTGCCAGGGACGCACCCACGATGACGATCCGGCCCTGAGCCTTGAAGCTGTCGACAAGCTGATCGACCAGTGAAACCGCGTTCATTTGGTGTCCCGGTCCGCCGGCGGGTCCACTTCGAGGATGATCGCCTGGACGGGGCAGGAGGCCGCCGCGCGCAAGACCCGCTGGCGTTGCGAGTCGTCGGGGTTCGGGTCGTAGGCCAGCGCCTCTTCGCCGACAAGCTGCAACACCTCGGGCGCCAGCGGGACGCACTGGGCGTAGCCCTGGCACCTGTTGAGATCGACCACCAATCGCATACCCCGACCCTTCCGATCAACCCGCGTGCAGACACTACCTACCCGCCCCGGGCAATTTCGTCACTGCGCGAAGGCCGCGCCGGTTGACTGAGGGCAGGAAGGCGGCACCGGGTGCCCCGGGCCGATTCGTGACGCGATATAGGGCCGCTGTGCCGAAAACGCATATCCCGAGGCAGGACCTGGATACCCTTAGTGCACACACGGGTGGGCGATTGACGCGGAGGGAGCGGCGTGTCACTTCTGGTCGTGGCTCCCGAGATCGTGGCATCGGCGGCAGCGGATCTGGAGAGCCTCTACTCGGCGCTGAATGCGGCGAACGCGGCGGCTGCCGGACCGACAACTGTGCTTGCGGCCGCCGGCATTGACGAGGTGTCGGCGGCGGTGGCCACCCTGTTCGCCGGGTTCGGTCAGGAATACCAGGTGCTCAGCACCCAGGCCAATACCTTTTTCCAGCAGTTCGTGGCGACGCTGAACTCGTCGGGCGGGACCTATCAGGCCGGAGAAGCCCAGGCCGTGTCGCTGTTGCAGACGGCACAAAGCGATCTGCTGGGCGCGGTGAATGCACCCACCCTGGCGCTGTTGGGTCGCCCGCTGATCGGGGATGGCGCACACGGGACCGTGTCGAGTCCCAACGGTGCGGCGGGTGGGCTGTTGCTCGGCAACGGCGGCAACGGTTATTCCCAAACGGCGTCGGGAGTACCCGGCGGGGCTGGTGGCCCGGCCGGGCTGATCGGCAACGGCGGCGCCGGGGGTACGGGCGGAACCGGCGCACCGGGCGGGGCCGGCGGTAACGGTGGCTGGCTGTGGGGTTACGGCGGGCACGGCGGAGCCGGCGGGGCGTCGCTTGGCATTGGCGGGACCGGTGGCGTCGGTGGCGCTGCGGGCCTGCTCGGCTGGGGCGGGGGTGGTGGCGCCGGCGGTCTCGGCGACGGCGGAATGCTCGGCACCGGCGGCGCCGGTGGGCGCGGCGGCTTGTTGTGGGGCAACGCCGGGATCAGCGGGCCAGGTCTGGACGGCCGAACCGTGCCGCTGACCATGCACGCGGTCACCGAGCCGGTGGTATTCATGTCCGTCAACGGCGGACCGAACGTGCCCATACTGGTTGACACCGGATCCGCCGGCCTTGTCGTCACGCCCAACGAGGTCGGGGGACTATTCGGCCTCTTCCGCATGGGCTTGCCGACCAATTTCGGGCTCAGCGGTTACAGCGGCGGGCTGACCTACCTCTATGCCACCTACCATGCGCCAGTCGATTTCGGGAACGGCATCGCCACCCCGCCGACCAACGTCAACGTCGTCCTGCTGTCATTCCCCCAAACATTCTCCGGGTATTTCGCGCCCGCCGGTGTCAACGGCGTGTTGGGCATTGGACCCAATGCGACCGGCCCCGGTCCCAGCATTCCGAACCAGGCGCTGCCGGGCGACCTCAATCAGGGTGTGCTCATCAACATCCCCGAGGGCACGATGCGGTTCGGTCCCGATCCGCTGGTCGGCGGAGACTCCATTACCGGATCGCCGATCGCGACACTGGGTCTCAGAATCAACGGCGGCTCGTTGCAGCACGTTCCGATGATCGTCGATTCGGGCGGCGTGCTGGGCACCATGCCGGCAAACGTGCTCGGCACCGGCCAGGTTTCCGGGAACGTGCCGAACGGAACTCACATTCAGGTCTACACCAACGACGGCAGTACATTGCTGTACGAATACGTCGTTAACGGGAACGGCCCCCGGGTCATTTCCAGTGGCCTGATGAACACCGGGTACGTGCCCTTCGACCAGCAACCGGTGTACATCTCGTACAGCCCATCCGGCGTGGGGACGACGGTCTTTCATTAGCCGGTAGGCGGCCGGGCCCGAGCTGGTAATCGGGCGTGCTGCTACGCGCGTTCGCTGCCCTGGCCGAGCTTGTCAGCAGCGAATGTGGCTGCCTGCGTTGTCATCCCGGACTGGATGTAGGAAACGTGGGCCATGATGTTTCCGCCGCCCGTGCATATCGGGTCGTCGGCGGCGCACAAATTGATGACCTTGGAGCTGTACAGCGGGTTGAGGGTTGGCAACGGCTGCCCGCCCCACAACATGCTCGAGAACCCGCTGGACGGCTCGCCGAACAGCGCGACCGCAACCACATGGTCGGCCACCGAGGGCGGCATCGCCGCAGACGCCAAATCGATCACGCCCGCGCCCTGAGAATAACCACCGAGCACAATCTTCGAGTTGGGGCAACTCCCGACGGTGTTCTGGATGTGAGCAGCCGCATCGTCGGACCCGATTGACGCGCTCGCGTGATAGTCGTCGCTGGCGGGGTAATTCACCGCGTAGACCCCGACGGAACGCCCACCCGCCTGCGAGCTGAGTGAGTCGACGAATGCCTGGCCGACGTCCCCGAGACCGGGCGCCTGATGGGTGCCCCGAGCGAATACCACCGCGACGTCGGAGCATGGGTCGGCCTGAGCGGCGGGGCTGATGACGGCTGCGCTCACCATCGCCCACGCCGTCACAACCGCGACACCAACGATGCGAGCAAGGCTGCGTGTAGTCATCTGCACATGCTGACACATCGCCGGCGAGCGCGGTGCCGCCGGGTCGGCGCTGGCAGCCGCCTGGTCTTCATGCGCCTTTGTGCCATTCTGCGCCCTTGTGCGGCCGCCACCGGGCCGGCCGGCAAACCAGGAAACCTCAATCTCGAATGAGCTGAAGCCAAGAACGCGCGGTTCGGATCGGATGGCCCGTCGCGAAGCATCTGGCTTTGGGTTTTGTGCGGTCGGCGCGACTGATAGCTCCGTCGATGTCTCGGCCTACCGCTCAGGCGATTTGGCGTGCGGTGGCGTTGTCCCATTCGTCGAGGCGGGCGAGGAAGAACGCTTCGGCTTCGTCGAAGGTGATGTCTTCGTCGGGGGCGATGCGGGCGACCACATCGGCGTAAACCCGTGCCGCTTCCGGGTCGACGAAGTCCCATTGACCCAGCGGCCATTCCGCGCTCAGATAGCCTGCCTCCGAATATGCCTGGTACAACGGCGTTCCCGGATACGGGGTGATCCGGCCCATGAACTTGAAAGGCTGGGTGTATTTGGTTGCCCGCAGCAGGCGGGCGGTTTCGCGTAGCTCCTCGGGGCGCACCGTGGGGTGAAACATGATGGTCCCGGGGATCACGTCGATTCCCAACTGCTGCAAAGCGTTGATGGTGTCGGCGGCGTCTTGGCCACGGCTGAGGATCTGCTTGCGGTAAGCGCGCAACTGGTCGTAGGAGCCGGTCTCCAACCCGACGAACACCCGGCGCAGACCCGCCCGGTGCAAGTGTTTGAACAGGTCGAGGTCGACGACCGAGTCCAGCCGGATATCGATCATGAAGTTGACGTCGATACCCCGGCCAAGCATCGCGGAGGCAAACTCGACCGCGCGCTGCTGTGAACCGGGATGCTTGGAGACGAACAAGTCATCGGTGATCGACAAAAACTGGATATCGAAATCCGAGACCAGATAGGCGATTTCATCAACAACCGCATCCACCGACTTGACCCGGTAACTGGTGCGGCCCAACATCGCCGACACCGCCCCGGTCCCGCAGAACGTGCAACGATACGGACAACCCCGGGTGGTGAACACCGACGCGGCAAAACCATCGCCGAGCACCGTCGGCAACTCCTCCCGAGCCGGCCATGGCAATTCGTCCAGATCAACCAGACCAGACGGCGAGCACACGATCCGGCCCTGTTCGTCACGGCGCGCTAGCCCCGGAATACCCTCGACCCCAGCACCATTGGCCACCGCCAAGGCCAACTCGGTAAACGTCACCTCCCCGTCGCCGACCACGACGAAGTCGAAGCAGTCATACTCACCCAGAATGCGCTCGTAGTTCAGTGTGGCGATCACATTGCCCAACGCGATCTGCACGCCCTCCCAGCACTGACGCGCCCGCCGGGCCAACCACAGCACCTCGGCGAAGGTGTCGATACACGAAAAGCCCACCAACCGAGGCACGCCCGACACCGTCGCTGCGGCCTGCATCGCCTGCCACGTCTGCTCCACACACTCATGCCCGGCCACCAACCCATTGACCGTCGCGACCTCGAGCCCACGCGCCTTGGCATAAGCCTTGATCGACATCATCCCCAAATGCTCCATCGGCATCGAGGAATACACCCACGGATCGCCGAGTTTCTGCTCGCCGACATAGGTTCGCCCGTTGGCACGGACCCCCGGAGGATTGACCAGCAAAACCGTCACGCCACCACCCGACCCACACCATCAGCCAGCAGCGAGCACCCGCTAACAACCGACCGCCACGATGCGGGCTGCCCAGGCACATCGCGCAGCCGGACTTCCACTGGCGGTGATGTCTCAAAACCGTTCTCAGCCATTACATCGTCACTTCTTGGCAATGCGCAATCTCAGCCATGCCAGGCGGTAGGGATTTCGTCTTATCTTTCCCTTACTCCCCAAGGCGGTCTGTCCACCGATCGACCGATACGTTTGATGGATACCATGTCCGCCAATCGGGGGACACCGCTTCGGTGCAGAAATCTAGCGGCCGCCGAAACATTTCGGCGCCGGCGGACGGTGGCCGCCAGCCTACGAAATTGTCGCCGTGCGTCGTCGGGCCCCAAATGCCCGCATCGCAACAGAAGGTACGAAATGCGACAGGCCGGTGCCGATAGTCGCAGCGCCTTGCTGATCCGGCTAATCGGGCGGCTCATCCTCCGAGCCACCCGGTGCAGCACGTTCCCGGTCGCTGGGTTTGCCCGGTACGCCTTCGGCCTCGCGTTCCTCGGCGACCTTCTCATCGAGCCGGTCGACGATGTTCTCCAGCTTCTGAGAGTGGTCCAGGTGGTCGCTATCGAATTCAGTCATAACTGCTTCCGTTGAGGTCGGATCTTCCGGTCGGCCCGCCGTAAGGCCTTCGCCACCCCATACCCTGCCGCACGCGGTTGGTAACGCCGGGCGGCGGTCGGACGCCCGGTTGGCCACCTGAGGAGTGTCGCCGAGGCAGCCGGATGGCGCCTATCCTGGCCGGCGTGTCCGAGCCGTCCGTCGAAACGTCTAGGGCGAATCTACGCAGCCGACTCGACGGTCTGACCATCCGCGACGCGGCGCGCCTGGGCCGGCGCCTGAAGAACCTCCGCGGTGCCAAGCCCGACAAGCTGCGACAGCTCACCGACCAGATCGCGGTGGCGGAAGCTCTGGTGGCCGCGCGGCACGCGGCCGTCCCGACGATCACCTATCCTGACCTGCCGATCAGCGGGCGACGGGAGGAGATCGCCAACGCGGTGCGGGCGCATCAGGTGGTCGTCGTTGCCGGCGAAACCGGTTCGGGAAAGACCACCCAGCTGCCCAAGATCTGCCTCGAGCTGGGCCGCGGCATCCGCGGAACCATCGGACACACCCAGCCGCGACGGCTGGCCGCGCGCACCGTCGCGCAACGCATCGCCGACGAGTTGCACACCGCGCTTGGTGACGTGATCGGCTACACCGTCCGATTCACCGACCAGGTCAGCGACCGCACCCTGGTCAAGCTGATGACCGACGGCATCCTGCTCGCCGAGATCCAACGTGACCGCCGCCTGCTGCGCTACGACACCCTGATCCTCGACGAGGCCCACGAGCGCAGCCTCAACATCGACTTCCTGCTCGGTTACCTGCGTGAGCTGCTGCCGCGCCGCCCCGACTTGAAGGTGATCGTCACCTCGGCGACGATCGAGCCGCAGCGCTTCGCGGCGCATTTCGGTGGAGCCGACGGCGGGCTCAGCGTCCCGATCGTCGAGGTGTCCGGTCGCACGTACCCGGTGGAAATCCGTTACCGCCCATTGGAAGTCGTCGTCTCGCCCGGCACCGCGGATGATCCCGACGATCCCGACCACGAAATCGTGCGAACCGAGACCCGCGACGAAATCGAGGCGATCGTCGACGCGATCGGTGAACTCGCGGCCGAACCGCCCGGCGACATCCTGGTGTTCCTGTCCGGTGAACGCGAAATACGCGACACCGCAGAGGCTTTGACTGGTTTGAGAAATACCGAGGTGCTTCCGCTGTACGCCCGGCTACCCACCGCCGACCAACAGAAGGTGTTCGCGCCCCATACCGCACGCCGCGTGGTGCTGGCGACCAACGTGGCCGAGACGTCGCTGACCGTGCCCGGGATCCGCTATGTCGTCGACCCCGGCAACGCCCGCATTTCGCGCTACAGCCGCCGGTTGAAGGTCCAGCGGTTGCCCATCGAACCGATCTCGCAGGCGTCTGCCGCACAACGGGCCGGGCGGTGCGGTCGGGTCGCTCCCGGCGTGTGCATCCGCTTGTACTCCGAGGAGGACTTCGCGGCCCGCCCGCGCTACACCGACCCCGAGATACTGCGGACAAACCTGGCCGCGGTGCTGCTGCAGATGGCGGCGCTGCAGCTCGGCGCCCCACCCGGCTATGTCGAGAACTTCCCGTTTCTCGATCCGCCCGACCGGCGCAGCATCCGCGACGGTGTGCAGCTGCTGCAGGAGCTCGGCGCGTTCGACCACCATGGCGCGATCACCGACCTGGGCCGTCGCCTGGCGCGGCTGCCGGTGGACCCGAGACTGGGCCGGATGATCCTGCAGGCCCAGACCGAGGGCTGCGTGCGTGAGGTGCTGGTGCTGGCCGCGGCGCTGACCATCCCCGACCCGCGGGAGCGCCCGTCCGACCGCGAGGAGGCTGCCCGCCAGCGGCATGCCCGGTTCACCGACGAGCACTCCGACTTCATGTCCTACCTCAACCTCTGGCGCTATCTGCGTGAGCAGCGTACGGAGATGTCGGGCAACGCTTTTCGGCGGATGTGCCGTGACGAATTCCTGCACTACCTGCGCATCCGCGAGTGGCAGGACCTCGTCGGGCAGCTCCGCAGCATCGCGCGCGACCTCGGCGTGGCTGAGTCCGGGGTCGAAACCGACGAGCCCGACCCGGCCCGCATCCACGCGGCGCTGGTGGCCGGGTTGCTGTCACATGTGGGGATGCGCCGCGAGGATGACCGCGAGTATCTGGGTGCGCGCAACTCGCGGTTCGTTCTGGCGCCCGGCTCGGCGCTCGCCAAGCGGCCGCCGCGCTGGGTGGTGGTGGCGGAGCTGGTGGAGACAAGCCGGCTGTACGGGCGGACCGCCGCGCGTATCCAGCCGGAAGTGGCGGAGCGGGTCGCCGGGGACCTGGTGCAGCGCACCTACAGCGAACCGCACTGGGACGCCAGCCGCGGCGAGGTGCTGGCCTACGAGCGGGTGACGCTCTACGGCCTGCCGCTGGTGGCCCGTCGCCGCGTCGGATATGCCCGCGTCGAGCCGCAGGTGGCGCGGGAATTGTTCATCCGGCACGCGCTGGTGCAGGGCGAGTGGCAGACCCGCCACCATTTCCTGCGCGACAATGCACGGTTGCGGGCCGAACTCGAGGACCTCGAGGAGCGGGCCCGCCGCCGCGACCTGCTTGTCGCTGACGACGATGTCTACGCACTCTACGACGCCCGCATCCCCGCCGATGTCGTCTCGGCGCGCCACTTCGACGCATGGTGGAAGACGCAGCGGCGCAAGACGCCGGACTTGCTGACGTTCCGTCGCGACGACCTGCTGCGCGCCGACGATACTGCCGGTGCCGATCGGCCGCACGTATGGCAGGCGGGCGATGTCGCGCTGCCGCTGACATATCGGTTCGAGCCCGGAGCCGCCGACGACGGCGTCACAGTGCATGTCCCGATCGACGTGCTGGCACGTTTGGGTGGCGACGAGTTCGCTTGGCAGGTACCGGCGTTGCGGGAGGAGCTGGTTACCGCGCTCATCCGTTCGCTGCCGAAAGACCTGCGCCGCAACTTCGTTCCCGCCCCCGATACCGCCCGTAGGGTGCTGGCCGGGATCGACCCGGGGCGGGAGCCGCTGCTGATGGCTTTGCAGCGTGAATTGCGCCGCCGCACTGGTGTTTTGGTCCCGGTCGACGCATTCGATCTGGACCGGCTGCCGCCGCATCTGCGGGTGACCTTTGCCGTGGAGTACGAGGACGGCACCGAGGTGGCGCGCGGCAAGGATCTGCCTGCGCTGCAGCAGCGGCTGGCGACACCGGCTCGGCAGGCCGTTGCGGATGCGGTCGCGGGGGAGATGGAACGAACCGGGTTACGCGCCTGGCCCGACGATCTGCCCGAGGTGCCGCGGGTCGTGGAGCGCACGGTCGACGGTCGCACCGTGCGGGGTTTTCCGGCTTTCGTCGACGCGGGCGGTGCGGTCGACCTGCGCGTGTTCGCCACGTCGGTCGAGCAGGAATATGCGATGGGTCCGGGTATCCGGCGGTTGCTCCGGCTCGGTATGACCGCCCCCCTCAAAGCCATTGACCGGCAACTGGATCCGCGAACACGCCTGGCGCTTGGCGCGAACCCGGATGGCTCCCTGTCCGCGCTGCTCGACGACTGCGCCGACGCGGCGACGGACACGCTGATGGCCGCGCCGGTGTGGACATTTGACGAGTTCACCGCGCTGCGCGATCGGGTGGCGCAGAATCTCGTGCCGATGACCGCCGACATCGTGGGCCGAGTCGAAAAGGCGTTGTCCGCCGCGCAGGAAGTGCAGCTGTTACTGCCCGCCGAACCGCCTGCGGCACAGACCGATGCGATCACCGACCTCCGCACGCAGCTGGACCGGCTGTTGCCACCTGGGTTCGTCACCGCCACCGGACGCGCGCATCTCGGCGACCTCACCCGCTACCTGACCGCCAGCCGCCGACGCCTCGAACGGCTGCCGTACGCGCTCGAGGCCGACCGGGCGCGGATGCAGCGGGTGCACGCCGTGCAGGACACCTACCACGAATTGCTGCGGGGGCTGCCCGCGACACGGGCGGCAGCCGCCGATGTCCGGGACATCGCGCGTCTGATCGAGGAGCTGCGAGTGAGCCTGTGGGCCCAGCAGCTCGGCACCCCGCGGGCGGTCAGCGAGCAGCGGATCTATCGCGCCATCGACGCCGTGTGGTCTCAGCGGCCGTGATGTAGACACCGCTGTTTCCGTATTTCCCACTCTCACCATATACGGCACCTGGGGGCTTGCGGCAAGACCCCGGTCATGCCGCAAAATCACTGGCCGGGGCCAAAACTCATGGAATTGGGGGGCGAAAATTGCGGGTGCTGTCGGGGGCAAATGAGTCGCACCGAGAGGCCACTCCGGTGGCCGACCATGCGGTGCTGGTGGCCGGGGCGGGACCGACTGGGCTGATGTTGGCCGGCGAATTAGCGTTGGCAGGAACCGACGTTGCCGTTATCGAGCGCCGCGCCGACCAGCAGCTCACCGGCTCGCGCGCGGGCGGTCTGCATTCCCGTACCATCGAGGTCCTCGATCAGCGCGGAATCGCTGAGCGATTCCTCGCACACGGGCAGCTCGCCCAGGTCGCAGCGTTCTCTCAAATCCGTCTGGACATCAGCGACTTCCCGACTCGGCACCCGTATGGGCTGGCGCTATGGCAGAACCACATCGAGCACATCCTGGCCGACTGGGTCGGCGAGCTGGCGGTGCCGATCTATCGCGGATGTGAGGTGACGGGCGTCGCCCAAGACCACACCGGCGTCGACCTCAGGCTGGCCGACGGCCGGTTGTTGCGGGCGCAATATCTGGTCGGCTGCGACGGCGGCCGAAGTGTGGTCCGCACGGCAGCCGGGATCGGCTTTCCGGGATGGGATCCGACAACCAGTTACCTGATCGCCGAAGTCGAAATGACCTTCGGGAATGGCGAGGAGCCGGAGTGGGGCATCCGCCACGACGCGCTCGGTGTCCATGCTGTCAGCCGGAGCGACGACGGGCGGACGATGCGCGTGATGGTGACCGAACGGCACCTGACACCCGCAGGCGAACCCACGTTGCGTGATCTGCGCGAGGCACTCGTCGCGGTATACGGTACGGATTATGGGATCCGCAGGGCCGCATGGATTTCCAGGTTCACCGATATGGCGCGGCAGGCCGCGGCCTATCGCAGCGGCCGGGTCCTGCTGGCTGGTGATGCCGCGCACGTGCATCACCCGGTAGGCGGACAGGGTCTCAACACCGGTGTGCAGGATGCGGTGAACCTGGGATGGAAGCTGGGTCAGGTGGTTAACCGGATATCACCTGACAGTCTCCTGGACACCTACCATGCCGAACGGCACCCGGTGGCTGCTCGTGTGCTGCGCAACACCATGGCGCAAAGTGCCCTTCTTCGCCACCTGGATGACCGCACCAAAGCTTTGCGCGGCACCGTTGCCGAACTCCTCAGCATGGACGAGCCTCGCAAGCGATTCGCCGCGATGATGTCGGGCCTGGACATCCGTTATGAGTTTGGTGACGGGCATCCGCTGCTGGGTCGCCGCATGCCCGATCTGGACGTAGTCACCGCGGACGGCCCGGCACGGGTATTCACCCTGTTGCATCGTGCCCGTCCCGTGCTACTCAACTTAGCTGACTCTGACGACTTCGACGGCACACCATGGGCCGATCGTGTCCAGCTGATTGACGCGAAATATGCTGGTAAATGGGAACTTCCGGTGATTGGTGCGGTCAGACCGCCGCGCGCGGTATTGATTCGGCCCGACGGGCATGTCGCCTGGGTGGCGGGCGGGTCCGGCCTTGGGCTGCGCGCGGCCCTCACCGCCTGGTTCGGGCAACCGCGTGCTGCGAGCGCCTCGACATGGTAGCGGCCGGTGACAACATGCGAGCCGGTGGCTGGGACCGGACCGGGGCCGGGCTGATTTCCTCACGATTGCGCGGTGCCGTTTCGCTCGATCCAGTGGACGAGCGCATCCTCCAACGCGGCCGCGACGGTCACACCGGCGCTGCTGGCGGCCTGCTCGAACCGGTCGACCAGATCCGCCGGTGCCGAGGCGTTTACCTTGGCCCGCGTCGGCTTTGGCTTGGCCGGCTGGACAGCGGCCGTCGGCGCATGTCGCGCCACAGTTGCGTCCATGGTTTCACGCAGGGCGGGAATCACGTCCAGCAATCTGGCGAGATCATCACGCTCGATACGCAGCACCTCGGCCGGACCGGTCGTCGTTACCGTCGCAGACCGCAGTTTCCCACGGCGGAGCACAGATTCGCCGATCACCTCACCCGGCCCCAACACGGCGACGGGATCCCGGCCCACGTATACCCGCGCCTCCCCGCTGAGCAGGATATAGCAGGCGTCGGCCGGAGTCTGCTCATGAATCATCGGCCAGGGCTTGGACGTCGAGGTGTGATGGGCTACTCGGGCAAGCAGCTCCAGCTCGGCATCCGAGAAGTTGTCGAATGCGGTGAACTCGCGTAGCCGATGGGCGTAATCCCCGTAACGGGCGTCTGCCCCAGATCCCGCATCCGACTTCATAGTGCGCTCCTGACGTGCGATGTGACCCGGCATCGGGAGCCTACGCCCTGTTTCCGGTGGATTCCCGGGCCGGCACGCGAGCGAGCGGCGACCAGAATGTGGTCTGCTACACCTGACGCGTCGTGCCACCTCGCATCGCGCCCGCCACCGGTCTAGAGTTCCGGTCGATGCGTCGTACGTGGACCTGGACATTCGACCTGCCACCGGATGAGTTGTGGCCGGTGCTCGCCGATACCAACCGGTTCAACGAAGCGCTCGGATTGCCGCCCTACACGCTCGAAGAGACCCCACTTGCCAACGGTACGGTCCGGCGCCGCGGGCAGGCCAGGGTTGCGGGCTTCTTGTTGGAATGGGAGGAAAAGCCGTACGAGTGGATCTCGGGTCGGCACTTCCGCCAATCGCGCGTGTTTACCAAGGGGCCGTTTCGTCGCTTCGGCCCGGTCTTCGATATCGAGCCGGACGGTAACGGGGGCTCGCGTGTCACCTATGCACTCGAATGGGAGCCACTGAGCTTGGTCGGCCGCCTTTTCGGCGCGCGGCTTGCGGCCCAGGCGGGCGAAGCGGTGGGAAAACGCGTCCTGGAGGCAGTCGACTTTGCTCGTGGCGATCATGCGCCCAACCGCATGACACCGTTCGTGTTGCCGGAGCCCAAACTGCCCGCCGGTGCCCCCGAGCGGGCTGCGGCGATGGCGGGTGAAATAGACCGCAGCCCCTACGGTAACGGGCTGGGCGCGCGGCTCGCCGACCTTGTCCTGCACGGCATGGCGACCGATCTCACCCGTCTCCGGCCCAAGGCGCTGGCGAGCACTCTCGGCGTTCCTGCGCGCGTGGCGACCGAGGCGTGTCTTGCCGGCGTGAAGGTTGGCTTGCTCGGCATGAAGTGGGATTTGCTCTGCCCCAACTGCCGCGGCACCAAGGTCAGCGTTGCCACCCTGTCCGAGCTGCCCCACGGTGCGCACTGCCCGTCGTGCAACATCGACTACGATCGCGACTTCGAGCGCAACGTCGAGCTGACGTTCGCGCCGGCGGCCACGGTGCGCCCGTTGCCCGGCGGCCGTTTCTGCCTGTCGGGGCCGATGGAGACACAACATGTCGCCGTGCAGGTTCTGCTGGCTGCGGGGGAGCGGCGCGACGTGGCCATCGACCTGCCTCCGGGCTCGTATCGGTTACGCACGCTGCATCCCAACGGTTTCGTCGACATCGATTACCAGTCCGGCGCGTTTCCCGGTCTGCGCATCACCGGGTCGGGTGTCGAGATACTGGACGCCGCGGATCGGGAGGACGCACCGGGCAGGGTGACATTTGTCAATGACGCCGGCTTTGAGCTGGGAGCCTTGATTGAGGACCGAACTTGGGCGCGCGAGACGTTAACAGCGCCAGAAGTGATCTCGTTGCAGGCTTTTCGCGATCTGTTCGCGGAGGCGACGCTGCGCCCGGGCGACGATGCGGGGGTCAGCCAGGTCGTGTTGCTATTCACCGACCTGCGGGGCTCGACGGCCCTCTACGAACGGGTCGGCGATGCCACTGCCTACAACCTGGTGCGCGAGCACTTCACGCTGCTGGCCGCGATCGTGCGAGACCATGACGGTGCGGTGGTCAAGACGATCGGTGACGCGGTCATGGCCTCATTCACCGATCCGGCGCGAGCGGTCCGCGCGGCGCTCGCCATGCAAGCGGCGATCTCCGCGTCGGCACATGCAGGCGGTGGCCTTGTGCTGAAGGTGGGCGTGCATGCCGGTCCCAGCGTCGTCGTGACGCTGAACGACCGCCTGGACTACTTCGGCTCAACGGTGAACATGGCCGCACGCCTGCAGGGCCAGAGTGCCGGCGACGATATCGTGCTGTCGCACGCCGTCGCCAACGATCCCGCGGTACGGGAAATTGTGGCCGACGTGCCCCAGCGGCACGAGACGGTCATGCTCAAGGGCTTCGCCGCCCCCGTCGGGTTTGTGCGTCTGTTGACTTCAGAAGGATCGAATCACCCCGTCTGACAGAGCTTTCCGGACCCTCGGCGAACAAACAGGATTGTCCCTCGATGCCGAACTTGGGCCCCGAACGCACTCAGCTGAGTGGCCGGGTGGCCTTCATCAGAGGTCCGAAGCCGACGGCTTGCATGCGCTCCATCATCTTCGTCGGCGACGGACGTTGCTGCAGCAGCGCATCCACCGCTTCGTCGGGGGTATCGACGATGCGCACCAGTTGGTCAAAGTCCTCAGGTGCCAGCTTCTTGCCGCCAACGAACAGGGCCTGCAAAACCGGCAGCACGGGCAGCTTCTCGGTCCAGAACTCCCGGCCGAGGAAGATCATCGGGGCGAACGCCACCGCATTTCTCGGGTAGTAGTTCTGCGCGGCGTTTTGAAACACTTCCTGGAGTGTGCCCGCCGCACCGCGGGTATAGATGATCCCGTTGGCCGCCAGGGAGAGCAGGATATCTTCGCGAATGCTGTTCTGGAAGTACTTGGCGACGTCCGTAGCGAGCGGTGACATTGGTTCGTTGCCGTAGTACCAGGTGGGAACCGCGATGCTGCGCCCCCCGATGTCGGCGAATGTTTGGGCTATCTCGTATGCGGGCGCGGCCCAATCGTGCAACTGGCGCACGATCTCGGTATCGATCTCGCCGGTGCAGGAGACCACTGTCGCACTGTCGGGCAGCGTCGGCTGGTTCTGCAAGTGTTTCAATGCGTCGGTCACATCTTGGTCCGACGCGTTGGCGAGCATTGCGCCCAAGTGGGTGGCCTCCATGGCGCCGGGCCCGCCACCGCTTGCCACCAGGCAGCCGCACTGGGTCAATGTCCGCGCGATGCGTGCCACATTCGCGTAGTTCGGGGTCACGCGCGTCTCGTCGTGGCCGCCCATGATGGCCACCGTGGGCGACTTGACGCTGTGGAAAAACACCGTGAGGGCGCGCATGATCGAGTGGTCATGCAGCGCTTGCATCATCCCGGCGTAGGGATCGGTGGGACATGCGCCGCCGTTGGCAGTGAAGTACCGGTACGAGCGGAAGTCCAATGTCTCGGCGAAGCTGAGTGGGCGGTGCGGTTCGAAACCGCTCATCAGCTCCAGTGACGTGTACAGCGAGTTGCGGAGCGGCTGAAACGGAACTTCCAGGTTCGGCATCGGAACTCAGCACCTTCATGTCTGGTCATCGGTCGGCTGAACGGGCGCGGACTCCGGTAGACCGCATCGCTTCACCAGAGCAACCGCACCGTTCATGAAATCTCTTGAAGACCAACCTAAAACCAATGCAGCCGGTTTGCCGGCAAACAGTAATCTTGGCGCCGACCAATATCGACCGCCGCTGGGATATGCAGACCTCGGCCATGGACGAGGAACAGGTTCGGCCCCGCTGATCTCACCGTGTAGGACAGATGAATCAGCAAGCGGTACAGAACATTTCGCGGTGGCTACGGCGTCAGACCACCCGCAAGATCGGCGACGCGGAAAAGTCGGGTGGTTGCGGACCGAGTGCGGCGGTGACCGACCGGGGCACCGAGATATCGGCGAGGTAGAGGGAACCGACCTGCGGCGCATTGCGCATACCGATCTTGGGCAGCGCCAACGTCAGTGTTGCATCGGCGCTGACGACATCGCCGGGCGCCTCTCCCGATGTGACGTCAAGTCCGCTGGGCGTGTCCAACGCAACCACCGAACTGGCGGACGTCATCGCGCCGATCAGTTCGGCGGCGCGCCCCCGTGGTGCGCCACGCAGCGAGTAGCCGATCAGCGCGTCCACGGTGAGGTCGGCATCGACGATGGTGTCGCTGGTCGCCACCTTCATGCGCCGCAGAATGTCGAACTGGTGTGCCGGTACCGGGTTCAGCTGGTCTGCTGGACCGCCCAGCGTCACCACGACGTCGACGCCTGCATTGGCGAGATGCCGTGCCGCTACCAGACCGCCGCCCCCATTGCCGCCGGAACCCGCGACCACCGCGACCCGGCCGGGCGCAGCGAGGGTGAGCACCAAACGGGCGAGCCGGTGACCGGCGTTCTCCATCATCTGAATCAGGTCGATACGCAAGTCCTGCATCATCACGCGGTCCACCTCGACCATCTGTTCCCTGGTGAGCCAACCGATGTCGTCGGCAACCACGGCGGGAAACACCTCGCCGGACGGCCCACTCGCGTCGAGCCCGGCCAGTAGGTGGCCCGCGTATCGCGCTGGCCAGCCTTCAGCGCCGCCGTAACGCCGCTCGGCGGATTGAAGCAGCCCGACCAGCTGGCTCCGGGACGGCAACCGCCCGGCGCGGTCCCACAGCCGCGCCTGCAGGTAACCGCTGTACCACAGGGCCCACTCAGGGTCGGCACCGTCGGTGTCGGCATAAGCCTGATGGTGTCGTTCGCCGGTCTCCACCAGCAGGTCTGCCAGTTCTGCCGCAGTGATCGAGATCATGTCGTTGCGCCCATCATGTTGTGGTTCGGCGTTGGGGCACCGAAGCATTGGTCGCTTGGGAGCCTGACCGCCTTCGGCGGGTTCGGACCCGAAGTGGCATCACTCGTGCGCTTGCCGCCTCGTCCGGGATTTGCGCGGATAGGGTCCGCGATCGTCGCCGCTCAACCGGCTCCGCCTCGATTGTGGCGACCAATCGTCACTCCTGGTGTGGTGCATTCGGGATTCATTGCGGGCCGGGATCACGCTACTCCTGGGAGCCCAACGCTGACATGGGTTTACCTCAGCGCGTGACCCCAGCGTCGGCAACGCGCACATGCTGGCGCCCGGCGGCATTCGGCTTCGACGCGGATTCAACGACCCCGGGGCCGCGACAATGGTTGCAGCACCGGCTATTTCGCTGTTCGCGGTCGCCGAGAGCGCCAGTACGTCGATACCGCCTTCCGACGCCCCGATCGCGTCTCGGCCCGGCAGGCATTCACCGACTGGCCGAGACAGGTTCCGCCATCCTGAGCATCAGCTGTGGACCTACTGAAAACTGGCTGAAAGACCAATCGTGCGACTGAAGCGAAATTACGCTCGCCCTAAGCAGGAAAAGGTCGGTGATCAGCTCTGCCCGCAGCAGGCGGCAGGTTGTTGATGTCGAATCCAATTGCACCACCGCAATTGCCGCAGCGCGCAGGCGCCCATATGGCCGCTGCACCACTGAGTCGTCGAGTTCGGCGGGTGAGGAGATGGCAATGTCGTTTGTGATCGCTGCGCCGGAGATGATCGCTGCTGCGGCCGCGGATTTGGCCACGATGAGCTCGGCGTTGAGCGCTGCGAACGCGGCGGTAGCGGGGCCGACGACGGCGGTACTGGCCGCGGGTGCCGACGAAGTGTCAGCGGCCATCGCGGCATTGTTCACTTCGCACGGTCAGGACTACCAAGCGCTCAGTACCAAGATGGCCGTGCTGCATGACCAGTTCGTGCAGGCATTGACGGGATCAGCGGGCTCCTACGCCGGCGCCGAGGCCGCCAACGTCTCGCCTCTGCAAGCCGTGGAGCAGGACCTGCTCAATGTGATCAACGCGCCGACCCTGGCCGTGCTGGGTCGCCCACTCATCGGCAACGGCGCGAACGGGGCCCCGGGAACCGGGGCCAACGGCGCGCCCGGCGGCCTGTTGTACGGCAACGGCGGAGCCGGCGGGTCGGGGGCGCCCAACCACAACGGCGGCAACGGCGGGGCCGCCGGGTTGATCGGCAACGGCGGCGCCGGCGGGGCGGGCGGAAACGGCGGGATAGTCGTCGGCACGGGCGGCAACGGCGGGTCCGGCGGAGCCGGCGGCCTGCTGTTGGGCAACGGCGGCCATGGCGGAGCCGGGGGGCTCGCCTCCGGCAACAACCTCGGCGGCGCGGGCGGGGCGGGCGGGACCGGCAGCCTGCTGTTCGGCGCCGGCGGCGCCGGAGGGGCCGGCGGGTCCAGCGGTAACGGTCTCGGCGGGGCAGGCGGAGTCGGCGGAACCGGTGGCGCGCTGTTCGGGACCGGCGGCGCCGGCGGTTCGGGCGGGGCCGGCGACCTCGGAAGCGGCGGCGCCGGTGGAACCGGGGGTGCCGGCGGCTTGGTGGGCGGCGCCGGCGGTGCCGGCGGGAGCGGCGGAGCGGGCAACGTCAACGGCGGAACCGGCGGCACCGGCGGAACCGGCGGCCTGCTGTTCGGCAATGGGGGCCACGGCGGCACCGGCGGCGTAGGTCTGACCGGTGCCGGCGGGGACGGCGGGGCCGGCGGCAACGCCGGCATGCTGTTCGGTAGCGGGGCGGACGGCGGGGCGGGCGGCGGCGGCCTCACCACCGGCGGGACCGGCGGCGCGGGCGGTACGGCCGCCGCCCTGATCGGCAACGGCGGCACCGGTGGTGGCGGCGGCGCCGGCGCCGCCGCCGGTAAAGGCGGGATCGGTGCCGCGGGTGGGCTGGTCGGCAATGGCGGAGTCGGCGGAAACGGCGGAGACGGGGTCGGCATGGTCGGCATTGGCGGGGCCGGCGCGGCCGGCGGCAAGGCGGGCTTGTTCTTCGGCAACGGCGGGGCCGGTGGGTCCGGCGGCACCGGCAACCAAAGTGCGGGCGCCGGCGGTGCGGGCGGCAACGCCGGCTTGCTGATCGGCGTCGGCGGAGCCGGGGGAGAAGGCGGGATCGGTGGGATCACCGCGGGCAAGGGCGGCGCCGGTGGCACCGGTGCCCTGTTGATCGGCAACGGCGGCGACGGCGGCGACGGCGGAAACTCCTTCCAGGGCAACGGCGGCGACGGCGGAATCGGCGGTAACGCGGGTCTGTTCGGTGGCGGGGGTACCGGCGGCGCCGGCGGCGGGAGTGGCAGCGGCGGGGGCCCGGTCGGTAAGGGCGGCAACGGCGGCAACGGCGGCAACGCCCAGCTAATCGGCAACGGTGGCAGCGGCGGCAACGCCGGGCCCGGCGTTCCCCCCGGCGTTCCGGGTGCCGGCGGCACCGGGGGGCTGTTGTTCGGCGCAACCGGGGTTAACGGGTTGGTCTAGCCACTCGACCGAGTCCGCATCGGTTGCCCAGGCCCCCCGACAACTGATTTCGCAATGTGACCAGGAACGTCAGGGGGCCAACGCGGCGCGGGCGGCGGCATGCGTCTGTCGTGCATACCCGCCGCCGAACAGGACCACATGCGCCAGTAGCGGGAAGAGCTGGTGTAGCCCGATTCGGTTGCGCCACCCGGGTTTCAGCGATCGCACCCGTTGGTATCCGGCAAGGATAGCGTCGTAGTGCGGGCAGCCGAACAGCGCCAGCATCGCCAGATCGGTCTCGCGGTGGCCGGCGTGCGCTGCCGGGTCGATCAGCACCGCCCCGGTGGGCGTCCACATGAGATTGCCACTCCACAAGTCCCCGTGCAGCCGGGCCGGCTGGTCGTCGTCGTCGAAATCGCCTGTACGGCAACGCTTGACGACACCGTCGATCAGGCTTCGGGTCGACGTATCCAGCCGTGCGGCCGCCAGATCGGCCATCGGGACCAGTCGCTCCTCGGCATAGAATTCACCCCAGCGTTGGTGCCGTCGTAGCGACATCGGCAACGGCTGCGTCAACGGCCCAAAGTACCCCGGTCCGTCCCACCCGTCGGGCCCTGCGCCGAACGCCGGTGCACCCGCGTCGTGGGTGACGGCGAGCCGGCTGCCGAACGTGTATGCCGCTTCCGGGCTCGGTGTCACCGAATCAAGCCGCCGCAGGGTCAGTTGCGTTGCGTTGACTGATACGACCGTGGCGCATGGCACGCCGCCGTCGACATTTGAAAGCCATTGCAGCCCTGCGGCTTCCCAGGCGAAATAGCCGGCGGGCGCGCCCGCATGGCGCTTGACGAACTCGGTCACGCTACTCAGGATCGATGGTCATCTGTCGCACGTCTCCCAACATGGGTCGCCGAATCCATCCCGACAAACGGCCGGCACCCGGTGCCTACCGAAATGCCCGATTGCCGTATCTGTCGAGGGAGACGACTTCTCCGACTGGCCGGCGCGTCGTGGGACCATACTTGCCGATCGGCCAGCCAAGTGGGATGACCGCGCAGGGCGTGACATTCCATGGCAGCCTCAATGCCCGCCGCGCCAGTAGCGTGCTCCACAGCGGCACGGTGATCAATGCCGCACCCAGCCCGGCCGCACGTGCGGCCAGCAGCAGGTTCTGCACCGCGGGAAAAATGGAACCATAAGCGCTGCTCGTCGCGACTGTCGGCCAAGGTGGAATGACGCCCCTGAGGCACGCGACAACGACGACGGGGATCTCCTCGAAATGGTCGGCCTGCCATTGCACGGCCTTTTGCAGCCGAAGCATCTTCTCGTCAGCGCGGCGTTCAAAGGAGCGCTTGTACATCGGGCTGACGAGGCTCATGGCTCTGCGGTTCAAACGGCCCAGTTTCGCGACTATTTCGCGATCCTTGACGACGATGAACTCCCAATTCTGCGCGTTGGAACCCGTCGGCGCCTTCATGGCCAGCTCGAGTAGGTGGAGCACGAGGCTGTCGTCGACGGGATCACTCTTGAGCCGACGGATGGCACGCTGAGTGCGCATCGCCTCTTCGAGTGGCATGGTCAAGGGCTCTTGATGCGCTGTCATGACCACAATTCAACACGGCCGACCCAGGATGCGATGCCGCCGCACCGGCCCCGTCATAGAGTGGCCGCGTGGTTTTGTTGCCCTGGCGAAGACCGCCGCCATCGCCTCATCGGTGCCCAACATGGAAAAGGCGGACCGCCCGATGACCCGAGTCGAGATCGCTGTCGTCGGTGTGCACGTCCTCGACACCCACGTCCTCGGCATCACGTCCATTCCCGAGGGCTCGCAGGGCCAGCTCGTTCCGACGATCAAGATTTCCCCCGCCGGCACAGCGGGCGGTACGGCCGTCGTTCTGAGCCGTCTCGGGGCAGCAGTCCGTTCCTTCGGCGCGATCGGCACCGACGCGATGGGCGACGCCCTGCTGGCGATGCTGTGCCGTGAAGGGGTCGACGTCGGTGGCCTGGTTCGGACGACGGCAACCCAGACCTCGGCGTCGGTCATCCCGGTGCGCTCTAATGGTGATCGTCCGGCCTGGCATTGCGTGGGCGCCAATGCCATGCTTCGGCTCGAAGACCTCAACCTGGACGAGGTGATCCGGTCGTCGCACCTGCACCTGGGCGGTCCCGAGTTTCTCGGGGGTCCGGCGGCCGGCGAGCTGCTGCAGTACGCAAAGAGCAACGGGCTCAGCACATCTGTGGACATTCTCGCGGCAGGGGACCCCGGGCTGCTGCAGTGGATCGCCGACGTCCTACCGCACACTGACTATCTGTTGCCCAACGACGAACAGGTGCTCGGTCTCACCGGCGCGGCTGACGTCTTAACCGGCGCACGTTGTCTGCTGGCCGCAGGTGCCGGCTGCGTGGCGGTGACCCAGGGCAGCAAAGGCGCCGTGGTCGTTTCGGACGCAGAATCCGTCGAAGTGCCCGCGTTTGCCATTGATGTGGTCGACACCACCGGTTGCGGTGACGCGTTCTCGGCCGGATTCATACTCGGGCGCGCACTCGGACGCGACCTTCGAGAAGCGGCTCGCCTCGGATGCGCTACCGCAGCGCACGTCGCCAGCGGAATCGGAACCGACGCCGGCGCATACGATTTCGATGTGATCGAAGCGTTCGCGAGCGGCGATCATAGTGCCACCGCTTAATGAAACGCGGTGGAAGTCTTCATCACACGACGAGGATGTCGGGATAACGAGATCAGTAGTCCTTGATTGTCACGGAGACTCGCGGCGTCGGGTCGTTATCACTGTGGGGGAGCCGCTGCCATGCTGCATCGACCAACGGCTGCAGAAACAGCTCGCCCATGAGCCGCACCAGCACGGCGATCGCCTGCTTTGATTCGTGACGTCCGGTGGAGGCCACTCCGCTTGCACGCAGTTCGGTGACCTCACGGCGAACGTTATCGATCAACACGTCGAGCAGCGGTATCCGCTCATTCTTCTCTAATTCGAACGCCTCACGGCGGATGTAGTTGAGCACCGGGGGGTTTTCGGCCAGCATGCGCTGGACCGCCTCCCGCCGAGCGGTTGCCGCCTCCGCGGGGCCGCCCTGATCGTCAGCTTCGGCGACTGCTTGCCAGAAATAGTCTGCGACGAGCTCGTCGACGGCCCGGCGAAGCCCGGCCTTGGTCTTGAAGTGGTGCTGGACCAGTCCCAGCGTCACCCCGGCCTCGGCCGCGATCGCACGCAACGACACCCGGTCCTCCCCGTACTGGGCGTACAGATCCAACGCCGCATTTCGGATCCGGGCCTTGGCGGTCAGGTCGTCGTTTGTCGCCCGGGGGTTCTGCACACCGGACCTCCTTCGAATGCAGTCGCAGGAATCGTACCTAGACCGCGGAGGGGCTCGGCGCCTAACAGTTCTTCGGCCGCAGAGCGCGATTTCGAACGCCAGTGAGCGCGTAATGGGTCGCAACTGTCTGCGCCGCCGCAATCGATTGATCCAATGACGAGTCGCACCCCCGGACCCATCGTCTCGGAAGGGGTTTGCGGTTGTGACGTTGCGGCTGGTCCCTGAAGTGTCGGTGGCGGCCAGTGCGGCGGTGAGCCATTACGCAACACAGGTGCTACATTGTGTAGCACCTGTTTGCTACATTCGTCGTCATGGGGACCACGATCAGTCAGCGGGAACTCCGAAACGACAGCGGGGCGATTATGCGCCGCGTCGAGGGGGGAGAGCGCTTCACGGTCACCAGGAATGGAATCCCGGTGGCTGACCTGGTGCCCCATGACCGGGCCACGGCAGATCGACGCCGACGATTCGTGCCGGTGGCAGAGGTCGCAGCCGGCCTCAGGCGGCTTCCGGACTGGGACGTTGAACGCTTCGCCGCCGAACTAAGCCGGCTCGACGCCGCGGTGGACGATAGCGATGCCGAGCCCTGGGGCAGCACCCGGTGATCACGGTTCATGAACGCGTGCTGCTGGATACGTCCGTGGTGATCGACTATCCGGCCGACGCGGTAGCTGCTCACGCTGATGCGGCCGCGGTCAGCACAATCACGCTTGCCGAACTGTCGTATGGCCTGCATACCGAGGATCCGCTGCTCAACGCCGCGCGCGAGCAGCGATACCACTGGATCGCCGGTACATTCGAGCCAATACCATTCGACGCGGGCGCCGCACGCATCTACGGGGCTTTGTGCGCGAATGTTCGTGCGGTTGGCCGAGATCCGAAGCCGCGCCGATTCGACGTACTGATCGCCGCGGTGGCCGTCGCTCTCGGGATTCCGCTAATCACCCGCAACGAGCACGACTTCCGGGGCATTCACAGCGCCCTGCGCATCATCACCGTGTAAGAGCAAGGGCAAGTGGACGTGTTCGAACGGTGCTGCGGGCAGTTGGATACTGGTAACCCGCCATATTCGATTCCGTCGTATTCCTGGCCTGACCCCGATCGGTTGGTCCTCTTGGACCAGTCCACGGGGTCCGGTCATTCCTGCTCATGAGGTCGCCGTGGAACCGTGAGCGGCGCTACGGTGAGTGAGGTCGATGCTGCGATACCGGCCGACTCACCCTAGGGATGGTGCGCGAGACCGCTCGTTTGCCGGCGGCTGAACGACTCCGCTCCCTCGATGAGGCTGACGTTCTGGCTTTCGCGTCCGCACGTTCGCGTTGGGCCGGGCCGATACATGGTTCACGGTGTATCGAGACGAAAATTTCATGACGGTTTCGGTTGCGCAAAGTTACTGCAGCTTGCTCGCGGTGCGAGGGCGATATCGCCTGTTTGGTTTTAGTGTTGGCTTCTATGGCCGGACTGAAGAATTACGTGAAGCGCTGGCGCACAGCGCTTCACGTATCCGTGTCGGCACTGATAGTTGCCATCATCGGGCTCGCCATCGCCCCCGTAGCTCATGCGGCCGCGGCGACAGCAACGTTGTTGGTCGAACATACGTGGCAGACCGGTTTCATCGCTCGCTTCACCATCACCAACTCGAGCATGGTGCCGCTTACCGATTGGAAGCTTGAATTCGACATGCCGGTGGGACAATCCGTCTTGCACACGTGGAACAGCACCGTCACCCAATCGGGCACGCACTATGTTCTCACCCCCGCGAACTGGAATCGCGTCATAGCGCCCGGTGGTTCAGCCACAGGTGGTCTCAGAGGCGTGCTGAGCGGTTCCTACACGCCACCGTCGAATTGCCTGCTCAACGGGCAATATCCATGCAGCTAGTATGCTGTGCACGCTGAACAGGTTGGCGCCGGAATCAATTCTGATGCCGTCGAAGGTGGGCCGTCGGGAGCACACCTGCATATACGGCAGCGGAGGAATGCCTGATCCAGGATTGGCAAGGATTCGACACCGCCGATAGATTCAACGCGTGGTCACAAATCGGTGACACCGGATTCTGCGAACGTCGCACAGGTCTTCGAAAATCTGCGTCGGCAGGCATGGAGAAATTACTGTTACAAGTGGCCTATCGTTGCCAGAGTGCGATCCCACAAGTCGCTGGCAAGGTGCCGGTCACAGGCCGTACGGCTGGCTTTCGCGATCTCGCTCTTCGCGTAATATTCGCCTGGCTGCCAATCGATTCCGGGTGTGCTTGACGCGATCCGGGCCAGCGGTGCGGCTCCCTGATCTGCGGTCGCAAACAGTCGCGGAAGTGACAGCTTTTCCAATACCGCGAAACCCCGTGAACCCGAGGCCCGGCTGAAATTGGTGGCGACCACACCAGGGTGTACCGCCGCAACCGAGAGCCCGTCAGCATGGTAGCGTCGATGTAATTCCTTGGTGAACAAGATGTTCGCCAGCTTCGAGATGGCATAGGCGACGATGGGACGGCGCCGCTGGGTGTTCTCGAAGTCCACAATGGCGATATGACGGACCCATTTATGCGCCCCGCTGGCCGTATTGATTACACTGGCCCGGGACTCGACCAATAAATCCATCAGCCGCGTAGTGAGTAGAAACGGCGCCAAGTAGTTGACTTGATAAGTCATCTCGTAGCCGTCAGCCGTCAGGTGGGGTTTGTTGGTCATTCCACCCGCATTGTTGATCAAAACGTCGATACGCGGATACTGCGAACGAATTTTGTCTGCCAGGGCTCGAACCTGCCAAAGATCAGCGAAGTCTGCCACGAAATAGTCCGCGCCCAATTCCGCGGCCACCGCGGTGGTCTTGCTTCGACACCGGCCAACCACGACGACGTTTTCGCCGCTTTGACTGAGCCGGCGTGCGGCCGCAGCGCCAATGCCGTCGCTAGCACCGGTAATGACGATCGTCCGTGCTGACACGCTCGGAAGCATATCGCGGCGCTTGACACCAGAAGACGACATTGCTGTTCAAATAACCACTGGCGGGACACCAATGCGGCGACGCACTAGAAGACCGGGCCTGATGGGCAGCACGCGATTGAGAGCACGGTTGCCGCCGGTATTGAGGCGTCCGGTTACGCAGCGATGCCGACCTGGATGCGGTCACACGGGGCAAGAGCAACCCCATCGATGCAGAAGCTTCCGCGCGAACTGTGCTGGCTGGCAACGTAATCGGCACACCGAAGCTGGCCGACGGACCAATCGCAGCCATCCGGATGCTGCGCGTTGCCCGCAGCGGGGCGGTCAAGGCCTGCACCGCCGCGGTGAACACACTGCATTCCATGGTCATCACCGTGCCAGAGCCACTACGCACGATCGCCGTGCGGATTCAGCACCTCGACACCGAAACACGCACCGTGCGAAAGCAACTCGATGAACTCACCCGAGCCGCCGCGCCTAGCAGCACCGCTGTCTTCGGGCTCGGCCCCGACACCGTCTGCGCCGCAGCGGCGACAGAGCCGCCAACAGTGCCTTGCACATCGCCGCCGTCGTCCGACTGCGCTACGGCCACGCAGCCGCGGCTACGCCGACCGCCGCACCAGCCAGGGTCTATCGATACCCGAAATCATCCACTGCCAGAAGCGCTACCTGGCCCGCCAAATCTTCCACGCGCTGCGCGCCGACTACACCCAAGCTCAGCACTTGACATATCTAGGAGCGTCCTTCAACCTCCCGCAAGGCATCCGTTTCCAGCTCCGCCTCGGCCAAAAGCCGCTTCAAGCGTGTCTTCTGCTCCCGCAGCTCTTGCAGCCCTTTGGCTGCATCCACATCCATCCCACCGTAGGAGCCGTAGGTGCGGCGCCAGTTGTACAGCGTCGCCGCCGACACTTCCCGCTCGGCGGCGATCTCTTCGTTGGTCTTGCCCGCCGCGGCGAGTTCGTCCGCGCGGCGCAGCTTGCGCACCACATCCTCAGCGGAATGCTTCTTCCGACCAGCTATAGGATTCATCGCCCCTTCCGACCCCCACCCGGGGCCACAGGACTTTAAGACGGGCGGACTCATTCATCGGGGACACGCCGGCCACACACCTCGTCGTCACAGGCCCACTCATACAAAAGATCTACATCACCAGAGACGGCTATCGGCGCTACTCCGAAATCCGCGCCCACAACGTGGAGTGTCCTCCGTCAGGGTCAACCAGGGGAGCCACCCACAACTGGCGGCACTAGTTTCTGCCCTATCGGTTGAGAATCCGCTGCGGAATGCAATGGACAATCTATTGAAATGGCACACCCGTGACGCGTTATCGGTGAAGAATCGCGAGGGAACTGCAATGCACCCTGTAAGCAATATGCTTAGGGCCACTGACCGGAGGGGCAAGCGATGACAAGTGGCGAGCGATCGCGCCCACATTTCCAAGCGGCTGACCCTTCGTCCGCCCGACCACCTGGCTGGTATTCAGATCCTGGTGGCGGCCCCGGTGCTAGGTGGTGGGACGGCTCGCGCTGGGCACCACAATCGTCGGCGGATACCTCGGAGGAATGGCACGGCACCAACGATCGCGAAGATCCGCGTAGTTCCGCCCGCAGTGAGCCTCAGGCCAGCCCATCCCCGCGGGGGGTGTCGGAGCCGCCGAGTGACCTCCCCAGGGATGGTCAGACGGTCCGCGTTCGCGGCCTGGCCCGCGCGGTGCAGCAGCGCTCCACCGGTTCACGGGCACCGGTGGAGGTACTGCAGTTTAGGGTCGAGCGATATGACGACTCGGGAAACCGGCTCCCGCGCCTGCAAGTGGAGATGCGAGGAACGGCACTGCTAGGAAGCGGAATTTCCGGGCAGCTCAGCGATAACGACGAGGTCGAAGTCGAAGGTGTCTGGAAGTCGGGGGTTCTACATACCCAATCAGTGCTGAACCATTCCACCGGAGCCCACCTACGCAGCCGTTCCGACTGGGATGATCTCAGACACTCTCTATTAGGTAAAACCGGCAAGAAAATCCGCAAAACGGTGTGGATTGCGATCATCGCAATTATATGTGCCGTCGCGGCTTTGATTTCGGCAATCGCAGTATTTGTTTCCCACATGAATAGCTCGTTCAATGATACGAAGAACGAGAATCTTCGCAACTGGTGCATGAATGCCAGAGACAACGGAATGCGCCTGCCCCATGAATGTGATGGGGTGCTGTGAGCGCTGGACTTGGGAACGAACATGGTTACTGAGTCGGTCAGCGCCAGAATCGACTACCTCCAGCGATGCGGGGCTGCGGCCGATCTTCCGGTTGCCACTTCGCATACGTGCGGCGATCCGACATCGCGCAGGTTACTGCTCGTGCGCGGAATTAGCCGGCCACCCAGAGACCCTCGAACTGCAGCGAGTGGCGAGCGTGAGAACTGGCGGCCGCCTACCACCGAACTCATCACCGGCCTATACGGGTATCGCATCCCCCTGGTCTATCTAGTTCAGTCGACATCTGCCGGTGTCGAGGTGAGCCTCGGTGTCTGGCCGACCGTGCCCACCGTCGACCCGGCTCGGCAAGACGGCCGGCTTAACGTCGTGGATTCGGTGCTACGCGGCCTATATCCTGCGATCGACCTCGCCCCGCACACAGCACCGCGGCAGCGTCACCGTCACGGTGCCATCGCCGTGGGCGTCCCAGCGCCATCTGGCGTCGACGAACGAGATGGCGCAACACCGATCGATCGCATCATTCGATCCATGGCTGGATCAGAGTGGAGTCTGCTCGTCCTCGCGCAGCCCCTGGCCGAGCACGCAATCATCACAGAGCGCGAAGCAATTCTCAACGAGATGCGCACAGTCATGTCGGCGGCTAAGAACGAAGCAGCGCCGAGCCCCCTGACCGAGCACTACATCGAACTCCTCAAAGTGGCCCTCGAGGCGACCGGAATGGGAATGGCAACGGGCGCCTGGCGGGTAGGGATCTACCTGCTCGGCGACGGCGACAGCCATCCACGGTTATCCAGCGGATGGCGCAGCGTCATGTCAGGACCCAAGTCCCTGCCTGAGCCAGTGCGCACCGTGGACATCAACGGGGTCGACGAACTAGCGAGATTGTGGGCGTTGCCAACCACCCCAGGCGCCCCAGCCCCGGGGCTGTACCGGCGGCCGTTTGAATTTCAGACCCTCCTGGCCTCAACCCAACTCGCCAAATGCTTCCATCTCCCCGAGCTCGAAACACCCGGATTTCGGGTTAGCCCCGCCCCCACTTTCTCAGTGTCCCGGCCGCAACCCAACGATTCGGTACCAGCGATCGACATCGGGCAGATAATGAACCAACGCCGGCCATCCGCATTGAACTACCGCGTCGAGTTAGACCAACTTACCCGCCACACCTTCATCGCGGGCCTCACAGGAGCCGGCAAAACCAACACCCTTATGCACTTACTGACGCAGGCAGCGTCGGCGGGCGTACCGTTCCTCGTCATTGAACCGGCGAAAACGGAGTACCGAGAACTGCTCGGTCATAAGGCCATCGGAAACGATGTTCGAGTATTCACCGTCGGACGCGAGCACGTCGCGCCGCTGCGCCTCAACCCTCTCGAAGTAGCGCCCGGCGTCGACGTGTCAACCCACCTCGACCTACTCAAAGCCGTATTTACCGCAAGCTTCGCACTGTGGGTGCCACTGCCTCAGGTGCTCGAGCAATGCCTGGTCGAGATTTACACGGAACGCGGATGGGACTTCGGCTCAAGCAACCATCCACCACTCGACGGATCCGGGCAGCCACCGACCCCCCGACTGCGCGACCTGGTAGCCGCAGTCGAAAGAACGGTTCCATCGCTCGGTTACAAACACGAGTCAACACAGGAGATCACGGCGTCACTGACCACCCGCCTCAACGCCCTGCGCCGCGGCGGCCGTGGATTGATGCTCGACATCGAGCGATCCATCCCCATGGCGGAAATCCTGCGCAAACCAACCGTCATCGAACTTGAGAGCCTGGGCGACGATGCCGACAAGGCATTCGTCATGGGCCTGCTACTGATTCGGCTCTACGAACACCGGCGAGCAGCACACGCCGCCGCCACATCGACAGCCGCCCGGGCCGGTGCACCGCCACCGGCCCCCGGCCGATTGCGCCACCTCGTCGTGGTCGAAGAAGCACACCGACTACTGGGATCAGAACGCAAGCAGACCGATGCGTGGACGGCAGATCCCAAGGGCGCCTTCGTCGACACCTTCTGCCAGATGCTGTCGGAGGTACGGGCCTACGGGCAAGGCATCGTGGTTGCCGACCAAGTCCCCGTGCGACTTGCCCCCGATGTTCTAAAGAACACCAACCTCAAGATCGCCCATCGCCTGGTCGTCGGAGACGACCGCGAAGCCATGGCCAAAGCCATGGCCATGACCACCGAGCAGTCGAACGAACTCACCATCATGCCGCCCGGACGCGCAGCGGTTTTCAGCGAAGGCGATCACACCCCGGTCATCGTTCAGGTCCCCAAGTCCAAAGACAACTCCACACACGCCGCAATCGATGACTCGGCCGTTAGCGAGGCGATGGCGAAATGGCGTTCCGACCCGTCGGTACAGGCGTGGTTCACGGCTTCCGTCGCATGCCGTGGCGCCTGTCGCAACGCCATCGCCTGCAAACAGTCGTCCATACTTATGGAGCATCCGCATGGCCAGCTGCTAGCAACTCGACTCTGGCACACCAGCATCGAACACCCCGACGGCATAGATCTCGTTTGGCCCGACATCACCGCCTTCGTGAAGGCCACAGCCGCCGGCATCGGTGAACACACCTCGCCGCCAACACCGGGATCAACCAACAACCTCGACGATCGCGTCCATAGTTTCGCTCTCCATGCCATAGCGACAGTGACCAACCGTCGAGCAATGCAGGCGGGCTGGTCCTCGCCGGCAACCTCACGCCTGACGACCTTGCTGTTCACCGCGATCGAGGAACGCTCACGCCAGACCGAATACTTCCTCGGCGATACCCCCGCCCGCCAAGAGGTCGTCACCGCGGCCGCAAAGCTCCAAACACGCGCGTTCGATCCGCTTCCGTTGTGCAGCAAGATCTGCAGTGACGGCCGATGCCCGTTCCTCCATGCGGTCCGAGACGTTCGCGCCGCGTCGGGAAACTTCCTCGGCGACGCCAACACCGACGACGAACTGCTGAACGCAGCCACCGCGCTCGCCGAGGAGATAGTCGAAACACCCCGAGACGCGCCTTCGGCCACGGAATCCCTCAACCAGGCGCGCTGGCGCGCCATAGCCTGCGCGACTCAGCTACTCGCTGGCAAGCACCACCGATCCCAGGAAAGCACGCGGCGAACGATCCAAGTGATGGGCGCCGCAGGGTGGGACCTTGCCACGGCCTCAGAAAGGTGAGTACCTATGTCCGATGACAAGCCGAGCAGTGCTGGCACTCGCATGCTCGACGGACTGGAAGCTGGTCTGCGAAAAGGTGATCCGGCGGCGCGGCAAGTGGCGGCGACACTCGGCAAGGAGATCTTCGAAGAAAAGCACGGCCGCAACGACACCTACCTCGTGCAAGGCAAGACCCGTGAGCTCAACGAGATCGGCAAAGTCCTGAACCTTAACGATTCCGAGAAAAATCGTCTCCACGACATTGTCCGGTCCACATATCCACCCGATCGACCGCTAACAGCATCACAAGAAGGCCCCTACGGTTCTGAGCGATTTGTGCGTGCCCAGGCGAGGGAGAAAGAATCGTACGAAAAGCTCAGGATCGTTACCACAGCAGACACCTCGCTCGGGAGCCTTCTTTCAAGCTTGGTACAGGCCTCGGGTGGCACGGTTGATCAGATGAAAGCGGCAGCAGCTGCCGGAAGAATCATCGAGGGCGCGGCCTCCATGGCGGGGGATAAGGGGAAGGTCACCGACGCGGCGAAAGCCAGCGCGCCGCCATCTGAACCGCGAACCTCCACGGCGGCCGCGGCGGCGGCTGGTAAGTCGGGGACGACCTCGCCACCCGGCTCACCACCACCCACCACCGCAACCCCAGGAACCACCGGCAAATCCGGCACAACCCCACCACCCAGCACACCACCACCCACCACCGCAACCCCAGGAACCACCGGCAAATCCGGCACAACCCCACCACCCAGCACACCACCACCCACCACCGCAACCCCAGGAACCACCGGCAAATCCGGCACAACCCCACCACCCAGCTCACCACCACCCACTACCGCAACCCCAGGAACCACCGGCAAATCCGGCACAACCCCACCACCCAGCTCACCACCGCCCGCCCACGACTCCACTAAAGCTACGAGAAAGACTTCGGAGAACGCCAAGTCAACTCCCTCGATTACCAAGACGTAGTTGGCGGACCGATAGCTAATCCGCAAGGCAGAGGTGCGAGAGCTGTCTGGGCTTGAACCTTTGGGGTTCGCCCGAAATGTGGACACGGTTGACTTGCTTCCGTGGCGTCCTTCAGCGTCTGCTCGCAGTCGATAGGTGAGCGCATCCCGATTGCTGAATCGTTGACTCAGCGTAGAAGTACATCCAATTGTCAACTGCTGCAATTGATTCCACTTTTGTCGCATGGGTATGCCGGTAGAAGCATTCGTGTTTGCACGTCGACCACAGCGACTCGGCGCCGGGGTTGCCCCTGCGGGGATTCGCAGGCCTCTCGCACCCAAACGTGGGTATATACTGAATCTGCATTCGGTATATATAGGTGGAGGCTGGATAGATGACAAAGCGCCTGATCGATCTGGACGACGACTTGCTGGCTGCGGCTCAGAGAGAGCTTAAGACGTCGGGCGTATCGGACACGGTGCGCATGGCATTACAGCAAGCAGCAGCATCGTCTGCTCGCGCACGCCAGGTTGCATGGTTGCGGGCCGGGGGTCTAGGGGAGATGGCTGATCCCGATCAACGTGGTGACGTGTGGCGTTGATCGCTCGGCACCTCATCGATACCAGTGCAGCAGCACGGATGACGCACCCCGAGGTCGCCGCTCGACTTGCCCCACTCATTGAAGCCGGATTGGTCGCGACCACAGCTCAACTCGACGCCGAGGCGCTCTACAGCGCCCGCAATCCTGCCGACTATGAACAACTCTGGTCAGACCGCCGTGCGGCGTACGAATACCTGCCAACCAATGACGAACACTGGCAGACGGCACTCGGCGCGCAACGAAAATTGGCAAGCACTGGCCGCCACCGTGCTGTCGGCATGGCCGACCTCCTGATTGCCACCCTCGCCGCTGCCCATGACATGACGCTGATCCACTACGACGCCGACTTTGAGATTGCTGCAGAGGTACTACCGTTCCGACACCAATGGGTTCTCGAGCGGGACACCATCTGAGCACTGCACTACTGCTTCTTCAAATACGCTGGGCCGCAACGCAATATTCAGATGAACATAGCGTACCTTACTGGCAACCCGCCGCATTCGTGTCCGCCGTATTGTTGCCCGAGCAGTCCCGCGGATTTTTGCCGGCGTCGATCTCGAAACTGTGCACCATCCAGTCCAACACGCTCGAGAAAGGGGCGCATGTCGTACCCAAAGCCTGCACGCGCGTTCATTTGCTTCACGCCAGAGACGATCCTCGAGCGACCGGGTCGGCCGGCGGTCGTCGTCCCGACTACGACCGCCAGTTACAGGCTGCGAACCCATGCCGAACTTGCGCGGGGGGAGCCGGGCTACATTCCACTCCTACGATCGCTGCGACCTCGCTGCGACCAACTGCGAGGCTCAGCTCACCCACGTGATGAACAACCCCAGCCCTGCTCCCGCGGTCCGCTGGTTCAGACGCGGATGAACTTCTGTTCGCCCATGCCGAACATGCCATCGACCGAAAGGTCGACGTCGTCGGTGTGGATCCGGCCTTCGTACCAGCCGAAGGGGCCGTAATACTCGGCGAGCCATCGGCGCGGGCCGACGTGCAGCTCGGAACGGACAGTCGGCGTGAACCGCACCTCGACCTGTCCCGACCCGTCGGCATCGCGCACGATCCAGGAACCCCAGGGCCCGTCGGGCCGTTCCACATGGACGGCGGGCAGGCGGTGGACCCGGTCGCCGAGCCAGACGGCGTTCTCGTTATAGCGCTGCGGGTCGCGCACCTGGTTGTCGGTCAGGTTGAAGCCCTCGACGCGGCCCCCATCGCTGCGGCGCACTGCGGTCACCCAGTCGTACCGCATAGGCGAGGGGTAGTCCCCGTGGTGGTCGTCGAGGATCATGAACGAACGGTCGGGGTCGAACACGGTGAGTTCAGCGCCGGCGCGGAGCGTGCCGGCGAACGGCATCATCGTCTTGTGCGAGTAGAGCGCACGATCGTCGGCGAAGGGGTGGCAGATCACCAGGTGTCCCGCCTCTCCGGGGCCGCAGCGCCCGGCGCCGTGCAACTCCAGCGGCGGTAGCGCGCCGCGCCCAGGGTGGCTGGCGTCCACTGCGACCACGCCCGAGTCCATCTCGTTGGTCAGCTGCAGCGAGAAGCGTCCAACGTGACCGTGAGACCGGGTGTGGTTCAGGCCGCGAGCGACGTGCACCATCGAGGTCGGCACCTTCTGCTCCCACCGACCGATCGTGGCCGCCTGCTTGTCAACGACCAGCACTTGCAGCAGCGAGATCGACTTCGTGTCGTAGACGGCGCCGAGCACGAACACCGCGTCGTCACCGAGCTGGAACGCCTCCCACTCCTTGAGCCGGGCGTTGCGCGCGGCGCGCTGCAGGCGACCACGAGCTCCGGTGGCGGTGACCACGTCGAGTGGGTTGATCCGCGCGATCGGGCCGTTGTAGGTGCCGAACCGGTAGCGACCATCGAGCACCAGCTGGGCAGGTGGCGGCTCGTGCGTGCGCACCAGGTCGGACGGGCCGGTCTGCGGGGTCTCGGTGTCCACCGCCGGAGCGTACCGGAGAGGCAGCACCTATGGCGCCATGGACACTTACGGCCGACTCGGGCAGGGGTGATTCATCCGATGAACACGGCGAGGCCATTGGCCGGAGGCCTTGAGTTTGCAGAGCAGGGTCCCGCTCGTGGTGTTTGCCGTGCCGCTGGGCACCAAGCAGGGGCTGCCGGGCGGTGCGCCACGATGCGCCGGGTGTATCGGGAGTGAGAGACCGTCTCTGTTGGGCCGTCGCAGCGGCCTGATGAAGCATCGGGCAGATACAGAGTCCGGTTAAGACAGGCCGCAGGGGCATGCTGATTCATCTGATGCAATATGCGGTATTTACCGGTAACCCGCCGTATTCGAATCCGCCGTAATCCCGCGTTTTGGTGTTGGTCAGGGCCATGCGAGGAGGTCACCCATGTGAAAGGTGCTGCAGCCGTGCTGATGTCGCCGACCAGCCCATTGCAGGCCGGGGCCGCGTTCATCATGGGCGCCCAGCCCGCACCGAGGAACATCCTCTGCCTCTCCATTGCAGAAGTACCCGATGCTACCCCAGTTGCTTGAGCAGTTGAGCGATGTTGAACAGGCCGATGAAGCCGGTGCCCGTGTTGAGCACCCCGGAGCCGAAGCCGCTGACGACGCCAGGTACTGGGAAGAAGGGCAGGTAGGCGACCGACACACCAGTGTTGAACAAGCCAGAAAGATTCCCGTTTTGAGCCGATCCGCCGCTGGCCCTATTGAAGAAGCCCGAGATATTGCCGTTCACCCCTCCGCCGGAGGCGGAGTTGTTGAAGCCTGAGACGTTGGTACCGGTGTTGCCGAAGCCCGATGTCGTGGCGCTGACATCGGTGGTGGAGCCGACGGTGGTGTTGAAGTTCCCGGAGTTCCAGGCACCCGTGTTGACACTGCCTGAATTGCCGAAGCCGGTGTTGAATTGTCCGGAATTGCCGAAGCCGGTGTTTACTACTCCCGAATTCCCGAACCCGGTAGAGTAGGCGCCCGAGTTGCCGATGCCGGTGTCCAAAAAGCCCGAGTTGCCGAAGCCGAATGATGCTCGGCCGGAGTTGCCGGCGCCGAGGTGGCCGAAGCCGGAGTTGCCGATGCCGATGCTCTGGATGTCGCCCAGGGTGGCAGCAGTGAGGTTGCGGCCCGAGTTGAAGATGCCGACGTTGCCGTCCCCGGAGTTGAAGAATCCGATGTTGTTGGTGCCGGAGTTGAAGAGCCCGATGTTGCCGTTGCCCGAGTTCAGCAGCCCGGCCAGGTTGATGCCCGCCTGGTTGTTGCCGGTCAGCCCGATCCCGAGGTTGTTGTTGCCGGTGTTACCGAAGCCGATGTTGTTGGTGCCGGTGTTGCCCGCTCCGATGTTTCCGATGCCGGTGTTGCCGCCGCCCTGATTGAAGCTACCGGAGTTGCCCAGCCCGAAGTTGCTGTTGGCGAGGCCGGGGACAGGGCCTGCGCCGTTGCCGAAGCCGACGTTGTTGTTTCCGAAATTGCCCGCACCGAAGTTGCCCGCACCGAAGTTGCCCAAACCGATGTTGCCTCGCACGCCGGTGGTGCGGGGGCTCCTGTTCCCGAAGCCGATGTTGCCGTTGCCGCGGTTACCGCTACCGAAGTTGCCGCTGCCCTTGTTGCCGTTGCCGACGTTGCCCGCACCGGTGCCGCTGTTATTGCCGCTACCGATGTTGCCCCCGCCCTTGTTGCCTACACCGATGTTGGGGTCGGTAGGGGCGGCCGTAGCGGCCCCGGCAGGTGCGCCGCCCAAGAGTTGCCCGATGCCCGGCAGGTGCTGCATTGTCTGCTGCCAGGACGACAACTGCGCGGCCACCGCTGAGGCTCCACCGTGATAGCCGACCAACGCGGCGACATCGGTGGCCCAGAACTCCTCATAGGCCGCCTCGGCGGCGGCGATGAAGGGCGCGTTGAAGCCGAAGATGTTGGTGCGCACGGCCTGCACGAAGGCTTGCCGATTGGCCGCGATGATTTCGGGGTGAACGGTGGCGGCCTTGGCCGCCTCGAATATGCTGGCCACCGTTCGTGCGCCAGATGACGTAGTGGTGGCGCGCAGGGAAGCGGCCCGCAGGAATTCGGCGTACGGACGCGCCGCCCTGGCCATGGCCTGGGAAGCCGGACCCTGCCAGGCTTGCCCGGCCAGGTTCGAGGTCACCGAGGAAAACGAGTCCGCGGCCGTACCCAATTCATCGGCAAGACCCGACCAGGCCGCTGAGACCTCGAGCAAGGGCGCTGACCCAGCGCCGAGGTACATCCGCAGAGAGTTGATCTCTGGAGGAAGAACCGAAAAGTTCACCGCGCTGACCTACCGTAACCCCGTCTTGTGTGACGGCACCCTACCCGACTTGACAGACGATATGACGCCGCCGTTAGACACGTGTCGTTTCAAAAATTGTGAGATATCTTTGCAGAGGAGGTTGTCCCGGGTCTCGTAGAAATTGAGCTGGCGGTCCCCCGCTCGTGACCTGCCGTTGGTAGTACGAAATATACTGGGGCACAACATGATAAAGAATACGGCAACTTTTTACTGGTAGCCCGCCATATTCGATCCCGCCGTATTCCTCCCGATACGGGTATCGATTCGGTCGAGATGAGGCAGGGAAGTGGCGCCGGTTGTCTGCATGGCTATGGCGGGTCGGCTGGGAGTCCTGGCAACGCTCCGCGGCATTTAGTCGTTTGCTGTCGTGTGAGTTCGCCGCAGCCCGCTTAGACACAAATCGCTGGGAAAGCCCCGTCGCCTCGTGTCATCCTTCAGAGGTGAAGCAGACGTTCTATGTGTTTCTGTGGCCGCACCCTGGGATGGAGCAGTCGTTAATCGCCTACGAAGATGCGGTCCTGACACTGGTGGATGAGCACGGCGGGAAGGTCGTGCACCGAGCCCGGACAGACGGCGCCGAGGGCAAGCCGCTGGAGATCCAGCTGTTCGAGTGGGCGTCCCAAGAGGCGATGGACAGTTACATGTCTGATCCGCGCCGCACCGCACTGTCTGCCGACCGCGAGCAAGCGATCGCGCGGACCGAAATCGTGCCGGTGCAGCTCAGCTAATCCGAACTGTGCTTGCTCTTCTCACAACAACGGAGCGAATCATGTTGGAGCGCAAGGCAGTAACCAACTTCGCGCGCCTTACAGGGACGCTCAAAGCGTCCCTGATTCATCCAATGAAAACGGCGACGTTTACTTGACATAATGTCGCTTATCGGCAGAAAACCACTGCGAGTTGCATTAAACGAAAGTGCTCGCACCTCTTGACGATTGGCCGATCTGAGCACGTCACGGCACTTATTCTGTGTACTCATTCCGTAACGGGCTCCCTGCAGCGGCTGTTCATACCGCGAGGTTGACGTACAGTTCAATCACTTAATGAATGATTCGTGTGTTAGGTGAAAGCTTGAACGTGCCCTGGGCGGCCGACCCTAGAACCGGCCATCGATCACCCACCCGCCATCTCCCCGCACCGCCAACGATACGTCACAGTGACGAATTACCCTGCGGCGCAGGGCTATTGAACTATCGCGTCCGGTTCGCGGCGGACCAGTCTCCGGGCGGCCGCCGGCATGGTTGAGGAAGTGCCCGGCTTCATTCCGCAAGTTCTGCGCCGCAATGACGTCTCGCTGCTTCGAGCAGACGAGACCGTATTCAACGCGATGATCGATGGATGGCGAGCTCAGATGCTCGCACGCGGCCTGGCGCTCGACACCATCAAGGGCCGGTGTGGCATCGTGTCTCGGTTTGTTGAATTCACCAACGAGTATCCGTGGCGGTGGCGCCCGCTTGACGTCGATCAGTTTCTAGCCGATCTGAGGTCGCAGGAGAAGCCGATCGCATTGTCGACGTTACGTTCGTACAGCAACACGATCTCGATGTTCTGTAGTTATGTCAGTGACGGCCGATACGGGTGGGTTGCATTCTGCGAGAAGCAATTCGGTGATGTGCCGTCGCAGATCTGTTTCGAGTGGAACACGCCCCAACACACCACTGATGACGCGGTTCCGCCGAGGCGGCGAGCGTTCACCAAGGCCGAATTGCAGCATCTGTTCGACGCCGTGGACGACTTCGTCGACGAAGCGCACCGCACGGGATCCAAGCGCTGGCTCACGGCGTTGCGTGACTCGACAGCATTCAAGATCGGGTATGCCTACGGGCTTCGGCGCCGCGAATTGGTGATGTTGGACCTGACCGACTTCGGACCCAATCCACACGTCCCGACCTACGGCAACTACGGCGCATTGACTGTGCGTTGGGCGAAGGGAACGAAGGGCTCCGGTCCTCGCCGGCGGACAGTGCTGACCTCACCCGAATTCGCCTGGGCCGTCGAGCTTCTACAGTATTGGTGCAGCGAAGGCCGCCAGCTGTTCAGCACAGCCGACCGCTCCCCCGCCCTGTGGCCGAGTGAACGCGGGGGAAGATTGACTCTCAACGCGCTGGGGCGGTCCTTCACCGCGTTTCGCCAGCGGGCAGGTCTGCCGCCGGAGCTGAGCCTGCACGCACTACGGCACTCCTTCACCACACATCTGCTCGAGGCGGGATACGACCCGTTGTTCGTCCAGCAGCAACTCGGGCACTCCTTCGCGTCCACGACGTCGCTCTACACCTCGGTGACGTCGGACTTCAAACAAAGGGTGGTTCAACAAATGATTACGCGACGACTCCGGATGGAGGACTCCCGTGGCTGAGCAGCGGCGGATCGGCTTTCACTGGCATCTGCGGCGCGTAATGGCGGCCCACAATTTGTGGAAGTCCACCGAATTGCGGCCGCTGCTACGCTCACGGGGCATCAACCTCTCCGATGCGCAGGTCTACCGCCTGGTTACCGGTGAGCCCCAGCGCATTCCGTCTCGGACCTTCGCTGCGCTCTGCGACATCTTCGACTGCACGCCCAACGACCTGTTCGAGCCGTATGTCGAGATGCAGGCGGCCGCATCAGCGAATGCACCACGCCCGCGTGACCTAGGTGTAACGCCGGGAAACCCAGTCGCCAAGCGGATTCGAATCGTCCAGGACGACGGTGGCCCGTCCCAAGAAGCGTGAAGATCCACAGCGCTGGCCAATCAGATGCGCCCGATGCGACGGCCACTACGAATTGGTGGCCAGCTGGCCCGACGGATCCATCTGCGGATACTGCTACCAGGCGGCCAAACGAACGATCGGGATCTGCGCCTGCGGGCACGAAGGCGTGCTGCCCGGCCTCATCGATGACCGGCCCGCATGCCGACGCTGCAGCGGCGTCAAGCTCAACGTCGACTGCGTCACCTGCGGGGCAGAAGCCGAACTCTACAGCGGTGGACGATGCCAACGGTGCGTGCTCGGCGCGACAGCTCAACGGTTACTCACCGATCCCGACACCGGCCTGATCGCCCCACAGCTACAGGTCCTCGTCGATGCCCTCACCGCGATGCACCGCCCCAACAGTGGACTGACATGGATTCGCAAGCCCCACGTTCAGTCTGTTCTGCGTGAGCTGGCCGGCCACCCCGCCCTCACCCATGAGGTGCTTGACCAGCTGCCGGCAGGCCGCACGACTGACTACGTGCGCAACCTGCTCGTCGAGCACGGTGTCCTTCCGTCACGTGACGAGAGACTGGCGAGGTTCCAATCATGGGCGGTCACGGCTCAGCAGCGGATAACCACCGAAGAGCACAGAAAAGTAGTCGCCCGCTTCATCCGGTGGAGTCTGGAGAGGCGGCTTCGATCGATGAGCACGGTCACCGACTCGGCGTTCCTTCGTGCCAAACAAACCGTCACCGTAACGATCGAGTTCTGCAACTGGCTCGCCGAGAAGCACGACACCACCGTGGAGCAGGTGACCCAGGCCCACATCGATCTCTGGCAATCGACCGGGCCGACCACCCGTGAGCACATCCTGCGGTTCATCCGATGGGCCATCAAAGCCAAGCTCATCCCGTCGGATCTGGAAGTGACGCCCCACCGCCGTGGCACCGCACCGAGGATGCCGATCGCACAACAGAATGCCGTCATCGAACAGGTCGCACACCAGCAGACGCTTCATCCGCGCGACCGCCTCGCCGCGATCCTGATCATCGTGTTCGCCCAACGCGCCGAAGACGTCGCAGCCCTTACCTGGGATCGAGTAGCGATCACCGCGGATACGGTGACCATCGATTTGGCAGGCCTACCGATTCATCTCCCGCCGCCTCTCGATGAACCCGTTCGCGCGCTGGCCGCAAGCAACTACAACAGCCAGACCGCGGCACATCGCAACTCGCCCTGGGTATTTCGCGGCTACACGCCTGGCAGGCACATCGGACCGGCGCACCTGCGCAGCTACCTCCGGCCGATTCTCGCCGCCCTCGAAGCGCGCTTAGGCCCCCAAGTCGCCGTTCGAGCTCTGGACAGTGATCCAGCCTTTATCGCGCATCCTTTCTTCATTCGACGGGATTTCGACAACGGTTCGGTAGCCCAGCGCGTCGGGATCCAGTGCTAGCGCTTGCGCGTCCTTGCCGTCGAGCCGCTCGATAGCCGTCTTTCGAGACGAGCAAGACACGGCGGTGGGCTGCAACCGCACCGAACGGATTCACGGGTCGGTGCCGGTTCACTTCAGATAGGATTGACATCTGAATAGCAATATTATCTAATCTCCGGTATGTCGAGGTTACGGCGGGCGGAGCAGGTCGCGCGCAACCGTGAGGCCGTCCTGGCGGCGGCACGGCGGGTGTTCTTGGTTCGCGGGTATGCCGGCGCCAGCCTGGAGGCGATCGCCGATGACGCGGGGTTCTCGAGCGGTGTCGTATATTCGCAGTTCGGCAGCAAGGCGGACATGTTTTTTGCGCTGCTGGAGCGCCGGATCGAGGACCGGGCGTCGCAGAACGAGCGGGTCGCCGCGGAATTCGTGGGCGCCGAGGGTCTGCGTGAGCTGCTGCGGGTTGGCCGAGAGGATGCGGCGGCCGAGCCGGGGTGGGCGTATCTGCTGGCGGAGTTCCGCGCGATTGCGATGCGTGATGCCGAGCTCAACCGTCGCTATGCCGCGGCCCATGCGCGCACGCTGGATGGGATCGCGTCAGTGTTGGAAAGCCTTTACAAGCCAATCGGTCTCGAACCGCCCGTACCTGTCCGATCCATGGCCGAGTTGCTACAAGCAGGGGCTGTGGGCGTCGCCCTCGAACGGGCCGCCAACCCCAACGCTGTTCCCGACGATGACGTGGAGGAGCTCCTAGTGCGGGCCTTTGCCTTGCGGGACACCGCGGTGCACACTGCTGCGCGGGGAAGTCGACGATGAGCGCCGCCCACACCGTGTGGGCTTGTTTCCGCGACGATGTCCTGGCAGCGATGTGCGCCGGCGAAGCCGAGCAGCGTGCCCGCCTGACCTGGAGTGCCGAGCGGATCCAGCGTGAACAGCGCGACCGTCTGGGCACCCTGCTGGGGCACGCCGCCGAGCACTCCCCGTTCCACGGCCGCCGGCTAGCCGGGATCGATATCACCGCGGTGGACCCCACCGACCTGTCTGGGCTGCCGGTGATGACCAAGATGCAGATGATGGATTCCCTCGACGACGTGTTCACCGACCGCCGCCTCACGGCCAGCGACGCCGAGTCGGCAGTTGCCGCCACCGGCGCCGACCCGGTCGTGATACTCGACGACTACATCGCGTTGGCCTCCGGTGGATGTTCGGGGCGGCGCGGGGTGTTCGTCCTCGACAGGGCTGCCGTCACCTCCTTTACCACGGCAGTGGCCCGCCAACCCCCGGGAACTGCCCTGGCCGCGGATACGCCGCACGAGCCGCCTCGCATCGCGTTTGTTGCGGCCGCTTCAGCCGTGCATGCCACGGGAATGGTGGCCGCGCTGACCTGTGACGCTGATTCGCCTGTGCGGTCGGATCTGGTGCCGGCGACGTTACCGCTCGGGGAGATTGTCGCGCGGCTCAATGAGTTGCGGCCGCCCCTGCTGAGTGGGTATGCCTCGATGCTGGCCCGGCTGGCCTCCGAAGCGCGCGCCGGGCGCCTGCGGATCACCCCGGCACAGGTGAGCTCGACGAGTGAGACTCTGCTGCCCGAGATGCGCTCGGCGATCAGGGAAGCGTTCGGCGTACCCGTCTTTGACGGCTTTGGGTCCACCGAAGGCCTGGTGGGCAAGACCGGTCCAGATGATGACGTCTTGGTTTTCAACACGGACATGTGCATCGTGGAGCTTGTCGACGCCAACAACCAGCCTGTCGCGGCGGGTACCCCGTCGGCCAGAGTGCTTGTCACCAACCTGTACAACCTGGTCCAGCCACTGATCCGCTACGAGCTCACCGACACCTTCATCCGCCAGCCAGGCGCCGCCGAACACGGATATCTGCGGGCCCGCGTGCGAGGGCGCAACGACGACGTCCTGCACTACGACACCGTCGACGTTCATCCCATCGCGATCCGATCGGTCATGGTCAAGACACCCGGAGTCATCGACTATCAGGTGCGCCAAACCCGCTGCGGCATCGACCTATACGCCGTCACAACCGACGCGCACGAGCTCGACGGCCTTGCCGACCGCCTACGCCAAGCACTCGCCGACGGCGGCCTGCATCGACCTGCAGTGACGGTGCGCCCCGTCGAGCGGCTCGACCGCCACCCTGTCAGCGGAAAGCTGCGCCGCTTCATCCCACTCACCACCACGTAGCAGATCCCGACGAAAGCAGCCGAGTCCATGGACCGCATCGATGTCACCTTCCCTTCGAACGACGCGAAGTGCGCGGCATGGCTCTACTACCCGACGGGCATCGACAACAAGGTGCCGTGTGTGGTGATGGCCCACGGCTTCTCGCTGACCCGCCACGACGGCCTGACCCCGTACGCCGAAGCATTCGCCCGCGTCGGGGCCGCCGTGCTGGTCTTCGACCACCGCTTCATCGGTGACTCCGAAGGCCAACCCCGCCAACGAATTCGCCCCGCAGACCAGCTCGCGGACCGCCGAGCCGCCGTCGCGTTCGCCCGGAACCTCGGCAGGATCAACCCCGACAGGATCATCGTGTGGGGCTACTCGATGAGCGCCGGATCGGCACTTCTCGCGGCCGCCACAGATCCGCGCATCGCAGGCGCGATCCTCCTCTGCCCACTTCTCGATGGCCGGTGGCGATCCAACCGCAGCCTTTGGACCCAGCCGCGCAACGCGGCCTGGATCAACGCACAGGCGATCAACGACACCCTCGGCAACGCCATGGTTCCGGTCGCTGCCCAACCCGGCGGCCACGGCGTGCTGACCTTCCCCGGCGAACTCGACGGCTTTCTCTCCATCACCCCACCGGGATCTCCTTGGCGCAACGAGGTCAGGGGTGCGTCGGTGCCCGGCTACTCGCTCTATCGCCCGCTGGCTAACGCGCGAAAACTCAAATGCCCGATCCTCATCCAGGCCGGACATCGCGACCTCACCGTTTCATCAAGGGCCGTCGACAAGCTCACACAACGGGCCGCCAACGCCGTGGTGAAGCGATACGACATCGACCACTTCCAACCCTTCCGCGGAGAACACCCACCACGCCTCGCCGCCGACCAGACCGAATGGCTCGACCGCCTCGAACGCAACGCGCAGGCGCCAACTCGCACCTGTTGAACACGCACCGTTACCAGTTGAGGACTGCGAGTTACATTGTGCTGCCATCCGATCCGCACTTCGCCCGCTGCCGTCCGATCCGCGCTTCGTGCGCTGCTGTCCGGTTCGGGCGAATACCTCAGAGCCAAGGAATCCCCGGTTGGTGACGATTCGTGAGCGCGCCGTCCGGTGTACGACCCCGCAAGCATGGATGCCCGGACCCACGATTGGCCGTCGCCCCCTCCCCGCGCACTATTGGCAATACGTCACCGTGACGAATTGACATCCGCACCTGCCAGCGCACGCTCCGGTAGCAACCGGGTAAGGCGGCCAGTTCGGGCCAGGCCCGATCACCGAACTCGATGCGGCTCGTGTTCACCGCTTACGCCTCGGAATTAGCAAGTATCGCCGACCCGACGACGCTCGCCAACCTTGCAGCGCACGCATAAGTCCGGCCACCTGCCGGCTAGCTCGACACGCACGGCGCGGGAGGTTCTGTCTCGCGACCAGTTCGATCAGTTCGACTGCCTATCCCGCTGGCGTATAGCGGCGCATCGAGAAACCCCCAAAGAGCGCCCATTACGTCACCGTGACGGAATGGGCGCCGAACTATCCCCCTCCATGCGGTTCACCTAAGACGGAAAGCGTTCCCATGGTGACGATTCGACCGTCTGCACGGGTCATTGCGCAACGCACGCGGCCCGCTAAGGTACCACATGGCGCTGCGCCAACTCCTGACGCTAATGCGGGCGCTCATGGCACGAGTGACCTCGGGAAGCTGAAAGAGAACGCAGTGGAAGACCTGATCAGTTGGGCGGATTTCCAGAGAGTCGACTTCCGCGTGGGCACCATCGTCGCGTTGGAAAGCCACCCCCGGGCAAGACAACCTGCCTATATCCTGACTATCGACCTAGGGCCGCTTGGGACAAAGATTTCCAGCGCTCGAATCACCGACTATTACAGCCCTGCGACACTGCTCGGCCGACAAGTGCTGTGCGTCTGCAACTTTGCACCGAAGAACGTCGCGGGAATCGACTCTGAAGTGCTCGTCACCGGCGTGTACGACGCGAGCAACAAGGTTGTCCTGGCCGGATTCGATCGGCCCTTGCCCAACGGCACGCGACTCAGCTAACTTGTGGCCGTTCGCTTTCTGGATACATGCAGGTCCCATGGCCTCCGCGGAAGAGGTGACCGTCGAAAGGCATCCGTCGATGCTCATGACAAAGGCGACGTTGACACCGGCGCGCCTTGGACGAGCGTGGGCGGTCGTGCCGGCAGCGTGCGCAGCGTGGGCGCAGGGAGGCAATTCGGCATGTCCGAATCCCCGGGCCGCACTGCTGGAGCTGATTCGTCACTGCACCGTTTGCTCTGGTACAAGTCCCGACGACGGTGGCCACCTCTCCACGGCACCGGTCGCGGGGTCTGGTGATCGGTAGGACACACGAAAGCTGGCTACGGTAGCACATCGTATATGCCCGCGCATCATATTTGACTTCGTATCGAATATGCTCCCAGATCCGATATGTCACTGTATCGTGACGGTGAGGGCCTCAAACGACGGGCTGAAATCGGGCTAGGAGGTAGCTGGTATGAACTTCTTGGTGTTGCCGCCAGAGATCAATTCGGCGCGGATGTTCTCGGGCGCCGGCTCGGCGCCAATGTTGGAGGCCGCAGCAGCTTGGAATGCGTTGGCATCAGAGCTCGATTCGGCGGCGGAGTCATTTTCCTCGATGACCTCAGGCCTCGCCGCCCAGGCGTGGCAGGGCCCGGCGTCTACGGCGATGCTGGCCGCTGCCGCGCCGTATGCAGGCTGGTTGAGAACGGCGGCGTCCCAGTCCGTTGGGGCCTGTGCGCAGGCCCAAGCGGTCGCCGGCGCATTTGAGTCGGCTTTAGCAGCCACGGTCCACCCGGCGGCGGTAGCGGCCAATCGTTCCGACTTCTTGACCTTGGTGCTCTCGAATCTGTTCGGTCAGAACGCGCCGGCAATCGCGGCCACCGAGAGCATCTACGAGGAGATGTGGGCTCAGGATGTGACCGCGATGGTTGACTATCATGCGGGAGCGGCAGCGGCTGTTGCACAGTTGATCTCGCCCGCGCAAGCGCTACAGAGCCTGCCCAACTTCGGCTACGGCAACACCGGCCAAGGCAACATCGGCTTTTTCAACGACGGCACCCTCAACGTCGGCATCGCCAACCTCAGCCCCCACTTCACCCCCACCGACCCCATCACCACCTTCGGCGGCATCGGCCTGGCCAACACCGGCACCGAAAACCTCGGCGCCTACAACAGCGGCACCCAAAACGTCGGCGCCTGGAACCACGGCATGCTCAACCTCGGCATCGCCAACACCGGCACCGCCAACAGCGGCCTACCCCTGAGCCTGCTGCAAACCCTGGGCATCGCCAACCACGGCACCTACAACCAAGGCCTGTTCAACACCGGCAACCACAACATCGGCATCGGCCTCACCGGCGACCACCTCATCGGCATCGGCCCCCTGCACATCAGCGACACCGCCCTACCCGCCGCCGCCGCGACCACCCTGCCCAACTTCGGCTACGGCAACACCGGCCAAGGCAACATCGGCTTTTTCAACGACGGCACCCTCAACGTCGGCATCGCCAACCTCAGCCCCCACTTCACCCCCACCGACCCCATCACCACCTTCGGCGGCGTCGGCCTGGCCAACACCGGCACCGAAAACCTCGGCGCCTACAACAGCGGCACCCAAAACGTCGGCGCCTGGAACCACGGCATGCTCAACCTCGGCATCGCCAACACCGGCACCGCCAACAGCGGCCTACCCCTGAGCCTGCTGCAAACCCTGGGCATCGCCAACCACGGCACCTACAACCAAGGCCTGTTCAACACCGGCAACCACAACATCGGCATCGGCCTCACCGGCGACCACCTCATCGGCATCGGCCCCCTGCACATCAGCGACACCGCCCTACCCGCCGCCGCCGCGACCACCCTGCCCAACTTCGGCTACGGCAACACCGGCCAAGGCAACATCGGCTTTTTCAACGACGGCACCCTCAACGTCGGCATCGCCAACCTCAGCCCCCACTTCACCCCCACCGACCCCATCACCACCTTCGGCGGCGTCGGCCTGGCCAACACCGGCACCGAAAACCTCGGCGCCTACAACAGCGGCACCCAAAACGTCGGCGCCTGGAACCACGGCATGCTCAACCTCGGCATCGCCAACACCGGCACCGCCAACAGCGGCCTACCCCTGAGCCTGCTGCAAACCCTGGGCATCGCCAACCACGGCACCTACAACCAAGGCCTGTTCAACACCGGCAACCACAACATCGGCATCGCCCTGACCGGCGACCACCTCATCGGCATCGGCCCCCTGCACATCAGCGCCTAGATCCGGGCCTGTTGATGGCTGCCCAACCGGACCCGTACGCGCCGACGGGACGTCAGCAGCGTCGCCATGCGCGGCATGCCATGCCGCAGCCGCGGAGATCCGCCGGGCCATCGTAACGGGTTGGCGTGGGCCCTGTTTCGGTGCACACCCATGGTCGACGTGGTCGCTGACGTGGTGTTGTCCTTGTGCGGCTTCGTATTTCAGAGCGACTTTCAGGGCGACATCGACGTCCACCGCGGCGAAGTGGCCCGTCACGTATCCGATGTGGCAATGTATCGGTTACATCAGCACATCGGAGGCGAGGGCAAATGCCGTCAACGACCACCAGCGACAAGCCGGTACGGGTCACCAAACGCCGCGCCGAAACCCGCGGCCGTCTCATCGAGGCGGCATTCCGGGTGTTCGCCGACAAGGGATACGGGCACGTGACCATCGAGGACGTCTGCGAGGCCGCCGGCTACACCCGAGGCGCGTTCTATTCCCAGTTCGACAGCCTCGAGGAGCTATTCTTTCTGCTCTACGACCAATGGGCGGCCCGCACCGCCGAACAGGTCCGCGCCGCCATGGAAGGCAGCGAACCCGTCACCGACCTGCCCAGCGTCGTCGAACGCATCGTGGACACCTTGCTTTTCGAACGCGACTGGCTGCTCATCAAGATTGACTTCCTGCTCCACGCCGCTCGCCACCCCGATCTCGCCCACCGCTGGGAAGTTCACCGCGCGCAATTGCGCAATGTTATCGAAGAGCGGCTGATTGCCAGCGGCATCGAATTCAACCAGTCCCTCAACACGGTCGCCGACACGGCCCGGGCAATCGTCGCGGTATACGACGGCGTCAGCATCCAGCTACTGCTCGACAGCGATCAGGCCGCCGCTCGCGCCTGGCTCACCCAATTACTCAATATGGTTCTGAGTCGCTGAGCCAGGCAACATTTGTGACGGTTCGTTGCCAGCGGCGACATACACGGTGCCGCTTCGAGTATCGGTTGGTGGCTGCACTGGGGCGATCGGCAAGTCACCTTCTGATATCCGACTCGGTTCACACGGCGCGCTTGTTCGCAAGCGAGTCTTCGGCGCTAGTGCGCGCGCAGCCGCTCTACGATAACTGCCCGGGCAGCACGGCCTTCCGGAATCGGCATTAGCGGGTAGACATGCAGCAAACCGAAGCGCTCATGGTAGTCAATATCGACGCCCGCCGCGGTGGCCTTCTGGACCAGCGCCCGTGCGTCAGGGTTGAGAATGTCGCGAGTTCCGCTGAAAACAGTCAGCGGGCCAAGACCGGTCAGCTCAGCTGCAAGCGGACTGACGCGCGGATCGTCCGGGATGAGGTCGCCACGCCAACACTCCCCGAACACCGATAGTGCTTCGCGCGCCAGCCACGGATCGGTCAGCTCGACCGAATTGATCATCGGGTTGCTCAACGACACGTCCAAGGCCGGCGAGATCAAGACGGTGCGCGGCAGAACCACGTCATGGTCGTCGCGCAGTAACAGGGCCGCCGACAAGGCGATTTGACCGCCCGCGGAGTCGCCGGCCAGGCACACGCCGTGGCCGGTCGACATGTTCTCGACCACGAGTTGAGCGACCTCGGGCACCACATCGGCTGCCGTGCCAAAAGGGAGCAACGGATAAATCGGGACGACCACCTTCACGCGCGCCCCGGTGGCGACGTGAGTCACCAATCGCCAGTGCTGTGAGTTGATTTCGTTGACCCAGGCACCGCCGTGGAGGTAGACCACGGTGCGCGTATGTATGTCGTTCTTGGGTGCCACGGCATAGATCGGCCAGCCGGATCGACGGCCGACGTCCACGGTCACGTCGGAGCGCAGCCGCACCGGCGGTCCGTACGGCGAGGGACGCAACGCGCGGGCCGTGATGTGCTTGCGGGCATCTGCGAAGGTTTTGTACTGGCGCGTCCTACCGGTGACGCGGAGTATTGCCGGCATGGTCCGGCTCGCCCAGCTGGGGCCCCCACGTGTCAAGGCTCTTTCCTTCCGCTGACCTCGGGCAATGGTTTCCAGTTCCCCGACACCGAGCCCGAAACCGACCATGTCCAGTGTGGACCACGACGCTGCCGGAAGGCATCGCCCCCTTCGCGGGCGTCGCCTGGTCAGCGCGGCCGACATGGGTGCGACGTTGACTGGCGATGCCATGAGGACCCCCGATACAAGGCCGCCCCAGGTCGAACTCGACGTCGATAAGATGCGACCGGTGGTTGGCGCCGGCCGCGGCTACTCGCCGGCCAGTTCCAATGCCGGGCTTAGACTCCATTCGGCTCCGTTGCAGCAACAGAGACCGCTCCGCCACAGCGACGACCGGCTCGCTTCCCACCGGGGACTGGTCGTCCATATCCCACTGGTCGAAGGAGGGCTTATGAACGGGCCAACGCATGGGCCGACGACAGCCATCGAGACCGACTACCTGGTGGTGGGCGCCGGGGCGATGGGAATCGCGTTCACCGATACGCTGCTTGCCGAATCCGAGGCACGCGTGGTTATCGTCGACCGAGCACATCAACCGGGCGGGCATTGGACCACCGCCTACCCATTCGTACGGCTGCACCAACCGTCGGCGTATTACGGCGTCAACTCACGAGCCTTGGGCAACAACACGATTGACGCCGTCGGCTGGAACCGAGGACTGAACGAACTCGCCTCCGTCGGCGAAATCTGCGCCTACTTCGACGCTGTGATGCAACAGCAATTCCTGCCCAGCGGGCGCGTCGAGTACTTCCCCATGAGCGACTACCTCGGCGACGGCCGGTTCCGGACGCTCGGCGGCGCGGAATGCCGGGTCACGGTCAGGCGGCGCATCGTCGATGCCACCTACCTGCAAGCCGTCGTGCCGTCGATGCGGCCGGCGCCGTACTCGGTGGCGCCGGGCATCGACTGCATTGCACCCAACGACCTGGCGAAATTCAGCGCTCGCGACCGATACGTGGTCGTCGGCGCCGGCAAAACCGGCATGGACGTCTGTTTGTGGTTACTGCGAAACGGCGTCACCCCCGAGAAGCTGACCTGGATCATGCCGCGCGACGCCTGGCTCATCGACCGGGCAACGCTGCAGCCGGGGCCGACGTTCATCAAGCAGTTCCGCGACAGCTACGGCGCCACGCTCGAGGCCATCGGCAACGCGACATCGATCCAGGACCTGTTCGACCGGCTGGAGGCGGCCGGAACCTTGCTCCGGCTCGACCCCGCGGTGCGCCCGACCATGTATCGGTGCGCGACCGTGTCACAACCCGAATTCGACCAATTGCGCCGCATCGACGACATCGTCAGGATGGGCCATGTCCAACGCATCGAGCCGACGCAAGTCGTGCTCGACGGCGGTTCAATCCCCTCTGGTCCTTCGGCCCTGTACATCGACTGCACCGCCGACGGAGCACCGCAGCGTCCGGCCATACCGGTTTTCGACGGCGACCACCTCACCCTGCAGGCGGTACGGGGCTGTCAACAGGTGTTCAGCGCGGCGTTCACGGCGCACGTCGAACTAGCCTACCCCGACGATGCGGTGAAAAACGAACTCTGCGTACCGATTCCACATCCGGACTCCGACCTGGACTGGTTACGGCTGACGCATTCCGATCTGCGTAATTTTCAGCGCTGGCTCGCCGACGCCGAGCTTACCGACTGGCTCAGTTCGGCGCGGTTGAATCTTCTCGCCGAGCTGCTGCCGCCGTTGTCGCACAAGCCGCGGGTACGTGAGCGGGTGGTGTCGATGTTCCAGTCGAGGTTGAATGCTGCCAGCGAGCGACTGGAGAAGTTGCTGAGCGACCACGGCGGCGATACCGCTGCAATGTTGAGGAGTGGGCGTGCCGCAGCACAGTGACGTCGACGCACCACTGGCCGAGGTGCCCGCCTCGGGATACGTCTACCGGACAAGCTGGCGACTGGCCACCACCGACATCGACGAGCACCAGCGGCTGCGCCTGGATGGAGTAGCCCGCTATATCCAGGAAGTCGGCGCCGAACACCTGGCCGATGCCGAGCTGGCTGAAGTCCATCCCCACTGGATCGTGCTGCGCACCGTGATCGACGTCGTCGAGCCGATCGAGCTACCCAGCGACATCACCTTCCGCCGTTGGTGCGCAGCGCTTTCCACCCGATGGTGCAACATGCGCGTCCAGCTTGACGGAGCTGCCGGCGGACGGATCGAAACCGAAGGTTTCTGGATCTGTGTGAACAAGGACACCCTGACGCCGTCGCGGCTTACCGACGAATGCATCGCCCGCTTCGGCAGTACCACCGACAACCACCGGCTCAAGTGGCGCCCCTGGCTCACCGAGCCGGTAACCGACGGCACCGAGACCCCATTTCCCTTGCGCCGCACCGATATCGATCCTTTCGAGCACGTCAACAACACCATCTACTGGCACGGCATAGTCGAAGTACTCGGCCAGCTGCCGGCCGGCGCAGAGCTGACCTCCGCTCCACATCGCGTCGTGCTCGAGTACCGCAGCCCGATCAAGTACGGCGAAGCCGTCACCATTCGTTCCAACCAGCGCGACGGCCGCATCCGCATGCACTTCGTGGTGGGTGACGACGTCCGAGCCGCCGCTTTGGTGCGCAAGCTTTGAGTCGGATCCGATTGCGGCCGCCGCGGATGTCCGCGTATCGGCCCCCGAAGCGTTCCAGCGGAGCGGTGTCCGCGCCAATTATGGGGGTGCCGACGAGTACCCTCGCGCTCGTGCAGGTCGCTGAGCTTCCCCCGATCTGATGGACCACGCAGGCACCGGTCGACCGGCCCGCGATCTGGCCGTCGACTTTTACCGGGTGTCGGGCGTGGTCCTCATCGTCCTGGGCCACTGGCTGGCCGGGTCCGTGACGTATCACAACGGACAGTTCGGCCGGCAGAATCCGCTTGTCGACCAGCCCTGGACGCAGTGGCTGACGTGGCCTTTTCAGGCGGTGCCGGTTTTCTTCCTGGTGGCCGGCTATGCCGGCGCCGTGTCATGGACACATCGTTACGGCGACGGCGGTGTGTCGCGGCAGGACTGGATTCGGCATCGGGTGGCGCGAGTGCTCGGACCCACCACGGTGTACGTGGGGCTGATGTCGTTAGTCGTAGTGGCGCTGCAGGTCTCCGGCCTGCCCGGCTCGGTGCTGGAGTATGCGGGTTGGGCGGTGGCGATGCACCTGTGGTTCCTCGCGGTGTACTTGGTGGTGGTATCGCTGACGCCTGTTGCGATGGCCGCACACCGACGGTGGGGGCTCATGGTGCCGGCGGTACTGGCAGTTGCGCTGGTAGCGGTGGACGCCGCTGCGTTGGCCGGACACATGCCCTCTCTCGGCGGCCTGAACTACCTGTTGTGCTGGGGCCTGCTCTACCAACTGGGGATCTGTTGGCAGGCAGGGCTGTTAAGCGGCCGTCGACCGATAGTGCTTGCCGCCGGATCGGCAGTCGCGCTGGCCCTGCTCATCTGGATCGGCCCCTATCCGGTCAGCATGATCGGGGTTCCCGGCCAAGCTGTACAGAACAGCATGCCGCCCTCGGTGGCGATGCTGGCGTTCGCCTGCACACAGGCCGGCATTGCGGTGGCCATCGCACCCGCGCTCAACCGCATGCTTCGCTCCCACCGATTGCAGCGGCTGTTGTCGGCCGCCAACAGCAATGTGATGGCGCTCTACCTGTGGCACATGGTGCCGGTGGTGATCGTCGCGGTCGTCGCCTACCCGGCCGGGCTGCTACCCCAACCGGCCCAGGGGACGGCGGCGTGGTGGCTGGCCCGGCTGGAATGGGAGGTTGTCTTGAGCCTGGTGACGGCAGTGGAGATGACGTTGTTGTGGTGGCTCCGGCGATTCTTCGCGGCACCCCTGCCGACCATCCGGATACCGCTGCCCCAGCGCTGGGCCGAACCGATCATGCTGGTCGGCGCCATGATGGCAGCTGCCTCCCTGTGGGTGGTCGCCGCGGCGGGATTTGCTCCGGACGGGAAATATCCGTGGATGACCGCGCTGGTTTTCGCGCTCGGGCTGACACTCGTGGCGTGCCGGCCCGCAAAGGCCACCCTGCGGTCAGTCGATACCGCCCCAGAGTCCAATTGAGCTCTGCGCCAACCTCGACGGTGCGTTCACAGTCAGAGGTCTGAAGGCCCATCGACAAGGGACCAATGCCTCATTCCGCAGTGCCCCTGAACCAATAACGTCCAAGCACAAAGGAATGAGGAAACGCATGTCCAAGATCGACAGCCATCGGGGAATCGTCGTCGGCGTCGACGGCTCGCCGGGCTCCCAAGCGGCGGTCCGGTGGGCTGCTCGCGACGCCGAGTTGCGCAACGTTCCGCTGACCTTGGCTCATGTTCTCCCGGCTGCGGCAGGAACGCGGCTGGCCTCGTCGGTAGCCTCAGGGCGGACCCGCAGCCGAATTGACGCCGGACAGCAACTGCTCGACGAGGCGCTGAAGATCGCCGAGGAAAGCTGCGAACGCGGACTAAGCCAGATATACCGCGAAATGGCCAGCGGGACAACCGTTTCAACGTTGGCCAAGCTGTCCGAAGATGCCCATTTGGTGGTGGCTGGTTGCCGCGGCGCAGGCTCGTTGCGGGGCCGGCACCTGGGTTCGGTGAGTTCGGGGCTCATCCATGACGCGCGGTGCCCGGTGGCGGTCATCCATGACGACGTCCCGATGGCCGCCGATTCCGAGCGAGCCCCGGTGCTGGTGGGCATCGACGGGTCACCGGAGTCAGAAGTCGCGATCGCCATTGCGTTCGACGCTGCCTCGCGTCGCAAGGTGGACCTGGTGGCCGTGCACGCGTGGAAAGCTCCCGGCGTGTTGGATCCCATCGTCAGTTTGCCGGGTCCCGGCTGGCCGGAACTGAGGACACACGAGGACAAGATCGTCGCCGAACGCCTGGCCGGTTGGGGCGAACAGTACCCCGATGTCGTTGTTCGGCGAATGATCGCACGCAACGATGCGGCGCCTGCACTTGTGGGTACGTCCAAGTCGGCCCAACTCGTGGTGGTCGGCAGTCGCGGAAGCGGCGGATTCGCGGGGATGTTGTTCGGTTCGGTCAGCGCCGCCGTGGTGCTACTGAGTCATGTGCCGGTCATAGTCGCACGCAAAACGGTCGCCAAAAGACGCTGAACCTTTCTTGGCCCGGTTCAGCACGAGCTTCGTGAGTACCGCCGGGCGCGGTCGACCCTCTCGCGAGTTCGGGCGCAAAGCAGCTGGCGGACCGCCGGAACTCTCCTGTTTGACGGATACAGGTATGGACAGCCTATCCTAACTAAATGCAGAAAGAGAAAGGCTGACCGCGCCCATGTTGCCCATCGATCCACACGCCGACGCTTGCCGGCGCGCCTGGCTACCCTGCCCGAATTGCAGCTGGGGCCGCAACGCATGTTCGGAATGCCGCAGCGGCCGCAACTGCGGAACCCACTGGCAGTATCTGCTGAGCAACCGTGCGACAGAACTGCACCTCCAGTGCCCCGGATGCACCACTTTGTGGTCTACCGACACGCGAAACCGCCCGCAAGACAGGGCGATTCGTCATTGCTGACGCGGGGACGGCACCGGTTACCCGCCCGTGCCGGCACCGAAACCGGCACCGGAGCGTCAGGCAACCGAACCCGATTAGCCCCGGTCATCGAGAGCAGGAAGCGGACGTTGGCAAATGGTGCGCGCCTCCTGGGCATCGAGTCCGAACAGCCGCAACAACCTCTCGGTGACCACGTCGGCAGCCAGCGCATCGTCACGATGCGGATCCGCGCGCAACAAGGCGGCCAGCCCCAGCAACGCACCCCCGGCCGTCGCTAACGCCAGTTCGGGGTCCCCTACCCGAAACCGCCCGGCGTCGGCGGCGGCCTTGATGTCACGCAGGGCACGAGGGGCCAGTCCGTGATCGGATGACAGCAGGTTGGTTCCGGTGGCCAACAGAATGTCAGTCTCCAGTCCTCGCCGACGAAACAGCCTGCCGGTCAACCGGAAACTGACAGCAAACGTTTCGGCAGGGTCGTCGATCGATGCGGTGAGCCGGTCCAGCAACGCCCCGTGGGTGTCCAGCACGTCGGCTACCGCAGCCGCGAACAGCTGCTCCTTGCTGTCAAAGTGGTTGTAGAACGAGCCCATGCCGACGTCGGCAGCCTGGGTGATCTCGAGCACCGGCGCGTTGAACTTTCCTTCGGCGATTAACCGCTGCGCGGCCTTGACCAGCGCTGTCCTGGTGCGCTGTTTGCGTCGCTCCAGACGGTTCGGCGGCTCGGCGCCGTCGTCACTCGAAGTCATCACTATGGCAGTATGACTCGATTATGAGGATATCGTCAGAAATACGGGTGGGGACAAACCGTCTGGTCCGCTTCGGATCAACCACCAGCGACCTCACCAAGGATTGATTTGCCGCCGCCGTGGGACCAGTGGGGTCCGGTTCTCAGACGTTCGTCGCCCGTGGGCGCGGTCCCGGGGGCGTGAGAGCGGACCCGGTCGACCGACGGCATTTCAGGTAGCGCGGGCGCTCCTGCGGCTCGCCTGGGCGCGCGGACGGTCACCTGCCCATTAGGGCGTCTAATCAGGCCAATGAATGGGTAACCCTGTCCGGTAAGGCTGGCAACGGAGAGAGGTGTGCAATGGCGGCGACCGAGGTGAGTGACTTTCTGCTGGAGCGACTCCGCGACTGGGGCGTGGAACATGTGTTCGCTTATCCCGGGGACGGAATCAACGGGCTCCTTGCAGCGTGGGGCAGGGCAGACAACAAACCGATGTTCGTCCAGGCGCGACACGAGGAAATGGCCGCCTTCGAGGCCGTCGGCTACGCAAAGTTCAGCAACCGGCTCGGGGTCTGCGCGGCGACCTCGGGCCCGGGCGCGATCCATCTGCTCAACGGTCTTTACGACGCCAAACTCGACCGGGTGCCGGTGGTGGCGATCGTCGGACAAACCAACCGCAGCGCAATGGGGGGCTCCTACCAGCAGGAAGTTGACCTGTTGAGCCTGTATAAGGACGTTGCCAGCGACTACGTCCAGATGGTCACAGTGCCCGAACAGCTGCCCAACGTGTTGGACCGGGCCATCCGAACCGCGTTGACCAGGCGAGCGCCGACTGCGCTGATCATCCCGTCCGACGTGCAGGAGCTCAAGTACTCCCCGCCCGCCCACGAATTCAAGATGGTTCCGTCCAGCCTCGGGTTTCAACGGCCAGGAGTGGAGCCGGCACGCGACGGCCTGCAGCGGGCGGCCGATGTTCTCAACGCCGGTGAGCGGGTCGCGATGCTGATCGGATGCGGGGCACGCAACGCCGCGCGGGAGATCGTCGAGCTCGCCGACGTCCTCGGCGCCGGAGTCGCCAAAGCGCTGTTGGGCAAAGACGTGCTGTCTGACGAATTGCCCTTCGTGACCGGCGCCATCGGCTTGTTGGGTACGCGGCCAAGCTACGAGATGATGCGCGACTGTGACACCTTGCTGACCATCGGGTCGAGCTTCCCCTACACGCAGTTCCTGCCGCCGTTCGGTGGGGCTCGCGGCGTGCAAATCGATATCGACCCCACGCTGATCGGAATGCGATATCCGAACGAGGTGAACCTGGTCGGCGATGCCGCCGCCACAGCGCGCGCGTTATTGCCACTGCTGCAACGCAAATCCGACCGATCCTGGCGGGAGACGATCGAACAGAACGTGGCGCGCTGGTGGGAGACCATGGCCATGGAAGCCGAGGTGGCGGCCAAGCCGATCAACCCCATGCGACTGTTCGCCGACCTGTCACCCAAACTGCCCGACAATGCGATTATCACTGCCGATTCGGGATCGTCGGCGAATTGGTATGCCCGCCAACTGAAATTCCGCGACGGCATCCGCGGCTCGCTGTCAGGAAATCTCGCCACCATGGGACCCGGAGTTCCCTACGGTATCGGCGGGAAGTTCGCCCATCCGGACCGTCCGGTGATTGTCTTCGCCGGTGACGGCGCGATGCAGATGAACGGTATGGCCGAGTTGATCACGATCGCGCACTATTGGAAACAGTGGGCGGACCCGCGGCTGGTCGTGGCGGTGCTGCACAACAACGACTTGAACCAGGTGACCTGGGAAATGCGCGCCATGGCCGGGGCTCCGAAATTCGCTGAGTCGCAAACTCTTCCCGACGTCGACTATGCCGGGTTTGCCGACAGCCTGGGGTTGGGTTCGGCGACGCTGACCGACCCCGGTCAAATTGCGTCGGCCTGGGATCAGGCGCTGCTGGCCGATCGGCCGACGGTGCTGGATGTGCACTGCGACCCGGATATCCCGCCGGTTCCGCCCCACGCCACGTTCGACCAGATGAAGAGCGCGGCCAGCGCCGTGCTGCACGGCGACGAAAATGCATTCGGCATCATCAAGGAAGGCATCAAGATCAAGGCGCAGGAGTTCTTGCCGCACCGGGAAACCAGCAGGCGATAAGCGCGCAGGTCGCTACCGTCGCGGCTGACGGCGCCTGTCCCGCCCGGATTGCGTCATGGCGGCTGACGAGTTCGCTTCGCGGCGCTATGCGACGCGGCCGAACGGCCGGTCGTATCACGCGGTTGGCTCCCGCCCGGCAGCACACCCGACTTTCGCAGCTGATCAAGCCTGGTGCGCCGGTGACTCAGGCCACATGTTTGAGGCCGCGACCATTCGGAAACCCTTGCAATGCAGGGATATTTTGACGGAGCGCGCACTACCGGCGCTCAAGTTCGCACCCTGTTGGCTGAGCGCAATCGAGCGAGCGCGAGGTCGCCATGCGAGTAGTAACCGATAGGGAGGAATTCATGGCGGAGAAGAGTGGCCCCCAAGAGGGCGTCGAGGGCGTCGTCGAGGGTGCTAAAGGCAAGGCCAAGGAAGTTTTTGGAGCCGTCACCGGCCGTGACGACATGAAGCGCGAGGGCCAGGCCCAGCAGGACAAGGCCGACGCCCAGCGAGACGCGGCCAAGAAGGAAGCCGAGGCCGAAGCCGCTCGCGGCAGCGCCGAGGCGTCCGAACAACGTCAAGAAGCCAATCAGTAGCGTGAAAGAGAATGGGCCCGGTCCGATTTCGGACCGGGCCCATTCGCTTACTGGAACCCGCGAAGACAGTCGACCGTCAGCAGGCGACAAGTCGTGCCAACTGGGCGATCGGGGTCTCCTCGAGATGGTCCAGCAAGTCTGCGGCGTTCTCGAACACCATTGTGGCCCCGGCGCTTTCGAGTTCGCTCCCAGAGACGCCGCCGCTGAGCAGCCCGATACTCGGTACTTCCGCCCGGGCACATGCTTGCGCGTCCCACACCGCGTCGCCGACGAAAACGGCCCGAGTGCTGCCGACACCCGCTCGGCGAAGCGCCACATGGATGATGTCAGGCCTGGGTTTTGCGGTGTCGACGTCGCCGGCCGACGTGACCTCGGCAACGAGGTCATCACTGTCGAGTACCCCACGCAAGAGTGCCAGCTCGTCTTCTGGGGCCGACGTGGCAAGTACCACCTTGAGGCCGAGCCCTGCCACGCGTTGCAGCAAGGCTCGTGCGCCCGGCAGCGGTCGCAACAGGTGGGAGGCTTGCTTGTAGTACCGAGAATGTAAGTCTTTCAGGTGTTTCTGAATGTCCTCGGGCGCATTACCAGACAGCGACTTCACCAGAGTCGAACCGTCCATCCCGATCGACCGGTGGATGCGCCATGTCTCGACGTCGATTCCCGCCGTTGCGAATGCCCGGAGCCAGGCGTCGATATGCAGGTAGTTGGAGTCGACCAGGGTACCGTCGACGTCGAACAAGACCGCCGGCCGAGCCGCGGAACCGGAAGTGTCCCCAGGGATTTCGCTGTCCGACAAGACCATCGACCGACTCAACTGCTCAACAGGATGGCCGTGGCCGCAATATCGACGAAGAGCAGGGCCAACGCGCACAACGGAACGACAAAACCGCGCCGCCGGGCGGCCGTGAAAAAGGACGCGATGAGCGTCGAAGCAGCCACAACCGGAGCGCCGTACAGCAGGACGCCGTACACCAGACCGTTCGGACCCAGGTCGGGGCACTGAGCGCCGCTGCAGGCAGCCATGCTCATCGCCGCGCCGATGGCGAATACCATGACGAGTGCTGCCGCAGGCACCGTCAGCAACGCCAGTACCCAGTTCACCAGGATGCGACGCCCACGGTTGTGATCATCAGTCTGCGGTGGGATGCCCGCGTCGGTGATGACCCCGTGGTGTTCGTGGTTCTGCAGCCTCATCAGCGCCTCCCTTCGTGGGGTTCCGCGGAAACCGACGGCGGCCCGCGGCGCGCCCCCGATCGCCTTCTGGTCGACTACCCGCGCGGGTTGTACCGAAACATGACGCCCGGCGCATGCGACCCGCAGCGGCGCCCCGGCTTCGCCGGCACCCCGGCGGTTGACGGCCCGATCAGCGCCCGGTGGGCAGGTCCATGCCGGCCCGGGCACTCTTGAGGTCCTCGACAAACAGTGTGTAGGCCTCGCCTCGGCGCTCACTGCGATCCCGCAACACCGCCGACGGGTGAACCGTTGCCGTCACCAGTGGTTCGGGGTTGACCGCGACCCGCAACGTCGCGGACAGGCGCAACCGTTCACCACGATGGGCGGTCACGCGAAACGCGCTGCCCAGCAACGATTGTGCGGCTGTCGCACCCAGGCAGACGATCAATTGTGGCCGTACTGCTTCGATTTCGGCGATCAGCCAGGGCCGGCAGGCCACGACTTCGGTTCGGGAGGGTTTCTGATGTATGCGCCGCTTGCCCTGCCTGCGGAACTTGAAGTGCTTGACGGCATTGGTCTGATAGGTCAATCCAGGGTCGATGCCGGCGTCGTCGAGAGCCCGCTGGAGCAGCCGGCCGGCCGGGCCGACAAACGGAAGTCCCTCCTGGTCCTCGCGATCGCCCGGCTGTTCCCCGACCAACATGAGGGGCGCGTCACACGTGCCGTGACCGAAGACCGTGCGGGCGGCGTCGGCGTACAACGCGCAACCCCGACAACTGCGCGCCGCGTCCTCCAAAAGGGTCAATTCACGTTCGTCGGGGAGGTAACGCGCCGCCCCCGCGGCCGGCGCCGTGGTCATGGTCGTAACCCCCTCCGGCCGACGGTGTCGGCGCCGACCTCGGTAGCTTCTGCCGCCGGTATTCCTTCATCGACGACCGTCCCCCACTCGGGGTACCCGCTTCGACGGCACGCAATCCGGGCCGAGCCCCGCCGTCAGGCTTCGCCGCCGGCGGCAACTCGGGTGGCTCGGGTCGATCTTGCAGTCGCTTTCGCGGCGTTGCGCAGGGAACGGTTGGTGGCCTGCAAGTCGTCGTTCGCAGCAGCCAGTGCCGCATTGTCGTCTTCGAGATTGAGGATGCGCGCAATTCCGGCCAGATTGATTCCGGCGTCAACCAGAGCGCTGATCCGCTGCAGCCGGGCCAAATCGTCGGCGCTGTAGCGCCGTGTTCCACCGTCACTACGAGCGGGGGTCAACAATCCGTAGCGTTCGTAGAGCCGTAGCGACTGCACCGCGATACCGGAGAGCTCGGCTGCCACCGAGATGCCGTACACGCCCTGGTCAGGCGCCGGCGCGCCGGTTTCGCCGGGACGGTCAGCCATAGCTCATCTCCTCGACCGCTACTCGCATAGAAAACCTCTCTATCACACTTGCATTGTAATGTCGACAGTGTTATAAGAAATCTATGGCTATAGCCACAGATATGCACACAGTGGACCCAGCAGATTGGAGTGAGAGGTGACCACCATGCTGATGCGCACCGACCCGTTCCGTGATCTGGACCGCTTCGCCCAGCAGGTGCTGGGCACGGCCGCCCGGCCAGCGGTGATGCCCATGGACGCGTGGCGGGACGGCGAAAAATTCGTCGTCGAGTTCGACCTTCCCGGCATCGACGCCAAGTCCCTGGACATCGATATCGAGCGCAACGTGGTGACCGTGCGAGCAGAACGGCCCAGCGTCGATCCGAATCGGGAAATGCTGGCCAGCGAGCGGCCGCGCGGAGTGTTCAGCCGCCAGCTGGTGCTCGGCGAAAACCTCGACACGGACCGGATCGAGGCTTGCTACCAAGAAGGCGTCCTGAGACTGGTGATCCCGGTGGCCGAACGGGCCAAGCCGCGCAAGATCTCGGTCGCCCGCGGCAATGGCCACAAGGCCATCGACGAGGCTGACGCGCAACCCCAGGTGATCGAAGCCTGATCGGGGGTGGATGGCGCGGCGACCGCCGCCAGCATCGTCGCCGGGACTCGCCGCGCCTCCACCAGCCGTCATGTCCCACAACCGATGACTCGACGCAACGGCTTCGCCGTCCGCAGCGCCGGACCGCTCACTCCTGACCGCGCATCGCCGTGCCGCGGGGCGGACCAGGCAACGGTGACATTTCCCTCGATCGGGGGACATGAGATTCATCCGAGCAGTAGCCGGTCAGCCGACAGACATCGCCGCAATGCGAGGGCATGGTAAGTGTCGGAGCAGTGTCCGCGTCGGACCCGCTCCTGCCACCCACCGCGAGCAGCAATGGCGCACCGTGAAGGTTGAGCACGGGTCAGCCGCCGGACGGGAATCGAGAATGACCAACATTGCAGTCAGCGCCGAGCCCGCGATCGGGTGGGCGGCATGACGGCCATCCCCTCGGCGCCGCGCCAGGCCCGCTATCAGATGCCGCCGTTCTGCTCGAGCGGCTGGGCGATGACCAACGACGAGGTGGCGCAAGGGGCTGCGGCCTACCCCGCAGACATCGGTTACCAGACGACGGATTCGCCGGCGTGGTGGGACAATAACGCCGACGTGGCCGTCGAGCGAGCCGTACGGCAGCTTCTTTCCGCCCTCGGCGTGGACGAAGGCGAGCACACCGCCGAAACACCTGCGCGTGTCGCCCGCGCGTGGCGGGAGATGCTGTGGGGATACAACGAGGTGCCCGAGGACCACCTTGACACCGATTTTCCCGCTCCGGACGACCCCGGGCTGATCATCATGCACGGCATCTCGTTCGCCTCCACCTGCGCGCACCATCTGTTGCCGTTCTCGGGGACTGCCACCATCGCCTACCGCCCCCATCCCGGGCAGCGCATCGTGGGCCTGTCCAAGCTCGCTCGGCTGGTCCACGGTTACGCCGCGCGGCTGCAGGTTCAGGAGAACATCGGGCACCAGGCGACCGCCGGGATCATGCGCAAGCTCAACCCCTCCGGGGCCATGAGTGTCATTACCGCGCGACACGACTGTATGAGGCTGCGCGGAGTACGCGAGCCGGCCGCCGAAGCAACCACCGAGTCCCGCAAAGGTATGTGGCCGGACCGTGAAATTGCGCTGGTCCATCGCTTACATGCCGGCGGTCGTCCCGGCGCCTGTTAAGACGACCGCGCCACGATCAGGGGCATCCGCACGGCGTGTACCAGCGCATTGCTCACCGACCCCAGGAGTACGCCGGTGACGCCACCGCGGCCGTGACTTCCGACCACCACGAGCTGAGCGGTTTGCGACCGTTCGACGAGCTGCCGTGCCGGACGGTCACATACGACCACTCGGCGCACGGTCACATCGGGGTAGCGCTCCTGCCAGCCGGCCAACCTCTCGGCAAGCAGGACCTGGGCTTCGGCTTCCACTGCGGACCAGTTCAGTCCCGGCAGCTCTACCACCTCGAGATCGCTCCATGCATGCAGTGCGATCAGCTCAACCCCGCGACGGGATGCTTCGTCGAACGCCACCGCCACCGCGGCCTCCGACGCCGGTGACCCGTCGATCCCGAGCAACACCGGGGCGTGCAACGGATCCGGCATCAATGGATCTTCGTCACGGATGATCGCGACCGGACACCGGGCACGTCTCACCAGGCTTGAACTGACAGAACCCAACAAGACCCGGGCCAACGCGCCGCGGCCGGAGCTGCCGACGACGATCATCTCCGCCTCGGCCGACATTTCGACCATGGTGGGTACCGGCGTGGAAAACACGATCTCACTCTTCACGGTGAGCTTCCGCTCCCCCGTGACCGACTCGTCGGCGATCTTGTGCGCAGCGGCCAGAATCTTGCGCCCCTCGTCTTCCTGCCATACCGCCCAGGTATCCGGGTAAGGCATCGGCGGCCACGTCGCCACATCGGTACTCACCACATGGACGATGGTCAGCTGAACGTTGCGCATCGCCGCGTCGCGGGCCGCCCAACATACCGCGGCATTCGAGGCGGGTGAGCCGTCGGCTCCGACGACAACGCCGAGACGCTTTTCCAAAATCGACATTTCGTTGCTCCTCCGATTACCTGACGTGTGTCGGCAAAGCTGTGACCAAGGGTGTGTCGACGCCGATTCGGCCCACCGTCGCGGCCCCGGCCGGCGCACCGGCACAGTGCCAGCAGATCTGCCGGCCGATCTGCCGGCCGATCACCCAGGTCATAACGCCAAGCTACAAAACACATACTGCTGTGGCGTCTTCCGAACGGCCTGACCAGCAGGGACCAAAGACCTCTGTTTCGTGTGTTTCGGGGCACGGCGCCGGCGATCAGGCGGGACGCACGACGATGACCGGGATTTTCGCCGAGTGGGCCACGGCAGAGCCGACCGAACCGAGCAGCATGCCGGGAAATCCCCCGCGGCCGCGACTTCCGACCACCACCAATTGCGCGTGTTGGGCGCCCTCGAGCAGCCAGTGCGCTGGCTTGTCACAGACCAGCGACCGCTGAACGCGGACGTCAGGGTACTGCTCCTGCCAGCCTGCCAGGCGTTCGGCGAGAACCTCCTCTCCCTGACTCTCGCGATCGCGCCAGTCCATCCCGAGGATGGGGAAAACGCCGACGTCACTCCACGCGTGCAACGCGACCAGGTCTACGCCGCGACGGGAGGCTTCGTCGAATGCCAAGGCCGTCGCGGCTTCCGAGGCCGGTGATCCGTCGATGCCCACCAGCACCGGCGCGCTGGTGTCCGGAGCCACACCGTCGTCGGAATGAATGACCGCTACCGGGCCGTGCGCATGGTGCAACAGCGCCGAACTCACCGATCCCAACAATGCTCGGCCCAGCGCGCCCATGCCCTGACTGCCGACGACGGTCATCCAGGCGTCCTTGGAGGCGTCGATAAGCGCCGGCACGATGTTGGAATAAACCACCTCGGTGCGGACGTCCGGCAAGCGGGATTCTCCCAGGCTCTCGTCCAGCGCCCGGCGCGCCCGCTCGATCACGGTTTGCGCTTCGTCTTTCTGCCACTCCGGCATTTCGGTGTAGAGCTGGCCCACCGGCCAACCGACAACGACGGGGGCAACACCGTGCATCAAGGTGACCGGCATCTGGTGCAAGCTGGCCTCGCGGGCGGCCCAGGCCACCGCCGCGTCGGACTGCGCCGAGCCGTCAACGCCTACCAGAATCCCGTACTGCGTTGTATCCCTGGACATTTCACCCTCCTTACGGCGGCCCCATGGGTACCTGGCCAGCGACCGGCACCGGATCCTCACGTCAGCACAATCCGGGTGGCGCGAGTCTCGACCTGACCGTATACGACAGCCGCCCGATTCAGCAGAGACCATGGACCTCACTTTGAGGCGGTTGATCCCAATCAGCTCGCCGGTGGGCCGAACAGCTCATGAAATCAGAGTCGAAGGACCCTACGCCGATTCCGGCTCGATGGATACGGTCTGGCATGTCGGAGTCCACCGGCAGTAACGAGGGGAAGGCTGTCACAATGCCCGTCATCAATAGCTACAACGTCGAAGCGATGCTGGATTCGATGTCGACCGTGTCGTATGGCGTTATCAACTGGTTCGATGACGAGCGCGGATTCGGATTCGTCCACCCTGCAGACGGTGATCGTGACGTCTTCATCGATTCCTCCGAGATCGTCGATTGGCCTGCCGGCGGCGTTCATGAAGGTCAGCACGTGAGCTACCAAACCGGGGGCACACGGCACTGGCCGCGCGCCCAAGCCGTGCACATCCTCTAAAGGCGTGCCGACTACTGTTCCCGCGGCTGCAGCCGCGCGATGACGTAGAACGGCAGCGCCACGAAAACCGTGCCGCCGACCAGATTGCCGAGGCTGGTAACGCAGATATTGGTGACCAAGCCGTGAGCTCCCCAGCCCCAGCTGATCCCGCAATGTGGAGCATCCGGGTGAAAAGCATTGAGCAGCAACGGAAGTCCTAGGAACCCGACATTGGCCACGACGTGCTGATCGCTGCCGATCACGAATGCGAAGGGCCCGTAGAACGCGAAGCCCATCCGGGCCACATCGCTGCGCGCCTTGTAATACATGCACATGGCGGTTTGCAGGAACCAGGTGCACAGCACCGCCAGCAGGAAGGCGGTCCACAACGGCTGGCCGGCTTTCTGGGCGCCCACGACTGCCGCACGTGTGGCGAAGGCACCCAGATACGGACCCCCGGCTGCGGCGCAGACGGCCACGAACACCAGGGCACCAACGATATTGCCGCTCAGTCCGATGAGCAGCAACTGTAGATAGCGGCGGATGCGCATGCGTCCCTGCAGCACCGCGAAGAAGCCGGCTGCCATGTCGGCGGTGATCAGTGATGCCCCTGACACCAGGATGAGAACAAAAGACATGCCGAACGCCAGGCCCATCAGCAGGCTGGCGATACCGGGCGTGCCGACCCCGGTGCTGACGACCAACGACAACAACGCGCCGAAACCCACCATCGCACCGCCGACCAGTGAGCGGATCAGGAAAGCCCACGGATGGGCGGATTTCTCGAGCGCCATGTCCGCTATTCGGCTCACCATGGCCGGAACACCGAGTGGTTCGAACGGATCACCGGCCCGGCGATCATCGGACAACGGGCCCACGAGGTCTGGGCCCAGGGCAAGCTGGGACATGGTGCGCCTATCGGTAAGTATGGAAAGTGTTGTGTCGCTCAAGAAGCCACCGGGTGGACGGTGGCTGCCCAATCGTGCATCCGTCCCGAGTAGTAGAGCAGCGGCAGGCCGCCGGCGCGGCGCACGGCGCAGGCGCGGATGAGCAGGATGACGTGGTCGCCCGCGTCGTAGATCCGGTCGATAAAGCCGCTTACCGAGGCGGCCGCACCGACAAGAACCGGACAACCGCAGTCATCGGTGTCGAATGCGACTCCCTCGAAGCGGTCGTCGACCTTGCTGGCGAAGCGGCGCGCCAGGCTCGCCTGGTCGTTCGCCAACACGTTGACGGCCACGGAGCTGCCGATGCGGAACGCCGGAAGGCTGCCCGCGCTGCGCGCCACACACTGGAGCAACAGCGGCGGATCCAGGGACACCGAGGCAAACGAGCTGATGGTCATGCCGACCGATCGGTCGCCCAGGCGGGTGGTCAAGACGGTGACGCCGGAGGGAAAGGCGCCCATGGCGTTTCGCATCGATGTGGCGTCAACAGGACCGCCCAGTGTCCAAACCTGGTCCGGGCGGCGATCGGGTTGCGACGAGTGTGCACTGGCGTTCGTCATTCTTGGCCTTTCCTGAGGGTGTTGATCGTGTTGATAACCCCCGCGATGTGCTCGTCGCTGAGCTTTTCCCCGTCGAATACGTGATTGAGCAGGACCTTGAGGTCGAGCATTTGCTGCAGATACACCAGGCACGGCGGGCACTCGTCGATATGTTTGGCCACGATCGCTCCCCACTCCTGCGGGTCCGAGTCGACCAGGTCGTCGACGAGTCGGACGAAGTCAACGCAGTCGACGGCGGGGACCGTGTTGTCGTAGACGGTCATCGTTGGTACCGCTTTTCCAGTTCATTTCGGAGGTTTGCCCGGGCGCGGTAGAGCAGGGCACGTTGCGCCTCGGCGGACAGCTCGAGGATCTCGGACGCCTCTTCGGCGGAGGTACCGACCAGGTCGCGCAGGATTATCAGCTGTCGCTGCCGCGGCGGCAGCGTATCCAGCGCCGCGCGCACCTGCTCGACGAGTTCCCGTGCGACAGTGCGGTCCTCGGGCAGGAACCGCCGCGACGGCGGCACGCTCCAGTGCCCGGCGTCGGGGTGGCCGGCCGGGTGCATCCGGTCCGACAGCGGGTCGGCGGCGTCGGTGGCCAGCACCTCGTGCTCGCGGATCCGGGACTCGCGGCGCCGGTGCCGTGACGCGGTGTTCTTGACGATCCCGAACAACCAGGTGGCCACCGACGAGCGGCCCTCGAACGAGGCCGACGACTGCATCACCTGAACCCATGCTTCTTGTACCGCTTCTTCGGCCACCGTTGGCGAATTCACCATTGTGCAAGCGAAACTCACCATTTGGCGGTGATAGTCGCGCACCAAGCCGGCCAGCGGAACCCCGCCGACCATGTGCTCGGATGCGGATCCGGGTGGGACCGCGACCGGGGTCATCGTCGACCCGAGCGGTCACTCAACGGCATCCCCCCAGTTCCCATCGCAGTTGCGCCTCCGACGGCGACTGCACGGGCAGGAATGCGGCTTCCCGGTATCGGCGGCTCGCCGGCGTCCTGCTGGCATAGCCCTTGCCGCCGGCCGTACGAATCTCCAGCGCGGCGCTGGCGCTGGCGATTTCGGCCGCGCTGAGGCGTAGCGAGAGCAACTCCTTCTTGCTCGGCGGTTGCTGGCCGCCGACCGATGCGGCCACGCTGGCCAAGGTGGTCTCGGCGAGCGCGAGCTTTCCCGCGATCAGGTCGACGTCGGGGGCGAACACCGAATTCACTCCGGTGAGGCCGATCCTGCATTGCGTCAGCGTGGTCTTGGCCAGCCCGAGGCACATTGCCGACTGCAGCACCAGAAAGGTGGGGCGAACCGCGTCCAGAAACCCGTCGAAGGCGGTGGACAGCACCTGCTCATCGCCGACGTGCACATCGGTCAACTCCAGATACGACGAGGCCGTGCTGCCCATCGCCAAGAGTTCGAAGTGGTCACCGATGGTGACACCCGGTGTGCTCAACGGCACGGCCACGATCAACTTGTCGCCGCGTTCGGTGCGCGCCGCGGTCACCAAGACCGAGTCGTGGTACAGGTTGCTGGCCCACCTGATCGACCCGCTCAGCCGGTAGCCGCCCGGGACGGCTGCGGCGGTGAGCTCGAGGCTGCCGCAGCCGGCCGCGTCTTTGAAGGCTGCCGCCATTCCGGTGATGCCCAGCGCGGTGCCGGCCAGCAGCGGCTGGACCGCGGCCATGCTGTATTCCGTTGCGGCGGTGAGTAAATACTCGATCGCCATCCGGTTGGCCCACACGCAGAACCCGGTGCTCATGCACTCACCGGAGATCATTCGGATCACCTGGGCCATCTGTGGCAGCCGTCCGTCGATGTTGCCGGGAGCTCCAAGCCCGAGCAGTCCGACGGCCCCCAGGCCCGGAAAGCTGCGGCGGGCGGTGTCGTCTCCGCGGTCCAGCACACCGGCGTGCGCGCGGATGTCTGCCAGCAGCTCCGAATCGAGCAAGTCGATCGCGGCGTCGATGGTCGCGGTCACGACATGACCTCCTGTTCCGTGTTGTTCCATGTGTAGTCGAGAAACTTGCCGTCGAAGGTCACAATCACCCGATCACCGTGCGGATCCGGACGACGTTGCACACTCATCCGGAAGTTGATGGCGCTCATGATCCCGTCGCCGAACTCCTCGGCGATCAGTTCCTTGAGGGCGGGCCCGTAGAGCGACAGCGCCTCATGGAACCGGTAGATCGTCGGATCCGCCGACGCCGACTTGTTGGATCCCCGGTACGGCGTCAACTGCAAAGCGGCGACCGCGTCGTCGTCGAGGTCGAGCAGCGCCGCGACGGTCGCGGCGTCGTCAGCCGACAGCGGGTGCTGGCCGAGGAGCGCCGCTACCGTCCACACCCGGTCCTTGCCGATTGCGTCGGCGATCTTGGTCCAGCTCAATCCCTTCGCCATCCGGGCCAGCTTGATGGCCTCGGCGAGCTGCAGCCTGGTCGCGTTGTATGTCACGTGGCGACGCCTAGTCGATGGTCAGGGTCGAGTCGACGGTGGCCGGACGGCGGAACGTGTTCACCACGGGCGACCAGGCGATCGCGTTGTCGTGGATCTCCTGCAGCGTCGCATCGTCGGCATCTCCGGCCAGGGTGACGCGGCAGCGCACCGCGGTGAAGCCGAGGACCTTGCCGGCCGGGGTGTCGCCGACACCCCACACGGCGGAGATGTCGATGTCACCTTCCATCTCGACCTCGATCTTGGTCAGCGTCACGCCGCGGTGGGTGGCGTTGGCCAGCAGGCCCACCGAGATGCACGATCCCAGGGCCGCCAGAGTCGTCTCCGAGGGGTTGGGCGCCGAGTCGTCACCCAGCAGCGCGGGGGGCTCGCCGACGAGCATCGGCGCCAGGTCGCGCACGTAGGTCATGTTGCGAAAGCCGCTCTCACACACCGTCTTGGCTTTCAGTGTCTTCTTGCCGGTGCTGGGGTCGGTCTTGGCGTTGCACGACAGTCGGTCCAGGCCTTCGGCATCGATGACAAGCACGTCGGTCATGTCGAATCCTCCGTTTCTTTCCAAAGCGAATAGTTTTCGGCGTCAAGCTTTAGTGCTCGGCAGACGCGTAGACGTGACGACGATCGGCAGTCTTTTACACGATCGACACAAAGCTCACCTGGATGAAACATGGCGGCCCGCAGTTTTCCTGCTGCCAGCGGGGTCGCCCGGGTGGCTAAACCGCAGGCTGGGTAACGAAGTCGATCAGTTCTTCGACCCGGCTGATCAGCGCGGGCTCCAGATCGTTCCAGTCGCGGACCGTCGAACGGATACGGCGCCAGGCCGTGGCGATGTCCGCCTGGTCGGCGTGCGGCCAGCCCAGTGCCTGACAAACTCCGTGCTTCCACTCGATGTGCCGGGGTACGCTCGGCCACGCCTTGAGCCCGAGCCGGTGCGGTTTGACGGCCTGCCAAATGTCGACATAGGGGTGACCGACGACCAGGGTGTCCGAGCCACCCGGCCCCTGACGCACCGCGTCGGCAATGCGCGCCTCCTTCGACCCGGGCACCAGGTGGTCCACCAGAACGCCGAGCCGACAGCGCGGTCCGGGCCGGAAATCGGCGACGATGCGCACCAGGTCGTCGACGCCGCCGAGGTGCTCCACCACCACGCCTTCGATGCGCAGGTCTTCCCCCCAGACCTGGGCGATGAGCTCGGCGTCGTGACGGCCCTCCACGTAGATCCGGCTGGCGCGGGCAACCCGGGCGCGGGCACCGGGGACCGCGACCGACCCGGATGCCGTTCGCTTCGGCGTGACCGGCGCCGGGCGGCGCGGCGCAGTGAGGATTACCGGTCGACCGTCGAGCAGGTAACCGGGCCCGAGCGGGAAACCTCGGGTCTTACCGTGGCGGTCTTCGAGGTCGATGCGGCCATATTCGACTCGGACCACGGCGCCGACGTAGCCGGTTTGGGCGTCCTCGACCACCATGCCGATCTCGACCGGATGCTCAACCGATCGCGACGTGCGCCGCCCTCCCCCGGACAAGACGTCGCTGCCATATCGATCCGCCACGCAGCAATACTAGGCAGTCGCTCGCCGGACGCGGTTGCGGCGCGCCGTGGCCGTATAGCGAAAATGCCTGTCTCGGAGCGGCTTTGATGCTGTCAGCGCCGTGGTGCCAGGTGGATGACATCGGGCCGGAGAACATCGGCGCCCCCCAAAGGCAAACCCATCGTCCCTTGAATTCCGATATTGGTAAGCGTAGACTTACGGTTCGTGGTCACTTACCAAGTGGGCGCCCAGGCTTGGCAGGCTCTGGCCGACGGGACCAGGCGGGCCATCATGGAACGTCTTGCTCATGGCCCGTCGGCCGTCGGTGAACTGGCTCGCGATTTGCCGGTCAGCCGGCCGGCGGTGTCACAGCACCTCAAGGTGCTCAAGGCAGCGGGGCTGGTCTGCGACCGCGCCGCGGGCACCCGCCGGGTCTACCAGCTCGACCCGACCGGTCTCGAGGCATTACGCGCCGACCTCGACCGATTCTGGACGCAAGCCCTGACCAACTATGCGCAAACCATCGACAGGGAGGGAGACGACGTATGACACGTCCGCACAGCACGGCGATCCACCACCAGATCGTCGTCAATGCCCCGATCGAGCGTGCCTTCAAGGTGTTCACCGCTCGGTTTGGCGACTTCAAGCCCCGCGAGCACAACCTGCTCGGGGTGACGATCGCCGAAACGGTGTTCGAATGCCATGCGGGCGGGCACATCTACGACCGCGGCGTCGACGGCAGCGTGTGCAAGTGGGCACGCGTGCTAATTTGCGAACCGCCCGATCGGGTGGTGTTCACCTGGGATATCGGCCCCACTTGGCAGCCCGAGACCGATCTGTCCAAGACCAGTGAAGTCGAGGTCCGTTTCACCGCCGAGTCCGCCGAGACGACCCGGGTGGACCTCGAGCACCGTCACCTCGACCGGCACGGCCCGGGATGGGAATCGGTGGCAGACGGCGTCGACGGCACGGCCGGTTGGCCGTTGTACCTGCACCGCTATGCCGGCCTGTTTGGCGTCGAGGTATTGCCATGACCATCGACGGTGAGGGCACGCAAGCCACCATGATGAGCATGGCCCGTGCCGAGCGCGCAGAACTGGCGGAATTTCTGGCGACCCTGACCCCACAGCAATGGGCCACACCCAGCCTGTGCGCCGGATGGAGCGTCAAAGATGTTGTCGCGCATATGTTCAGCTACGAAGAGCTCAGCGCATTGGGGTTGCTGAAGCGGTTCGTCAAGGGCCGGGTGGTACGGGCCAACGAAGTCGGCGTCCAAGAATTTTCCGCACTTACCCCACCGGAATTGCTGGAGTTCGTCGGCCAACACCTCCAACCACGGGGGCTCACGGCGCGTTTCGACGGAATGATCGCACTGGTCGATGGCACGATCCACCACCAGGACATCCGACGCCCACTCGGTCAGCCCCGCACCATTGCCGCCGAACGACTCATCCGCGTGCTGCAGCTGGTGCCGAAGAACCCTCGGCTCGGCGCCCGACCACGGATCAAAGGACTGCGGCTACGCGCAACCGACGTCGACTGGACCCATGGCAGCGGGCCCGAAGTGACCGGGCCCGGTGAGGCATTGCTCATGGCGATGGCCGGCAGGACGGCGGCCGTCGCCGACCTTGGCGGTCCCGGACAACGCACGCTCGCACAACGGCTGAGCTGATCGCCCGAAGCGCTTAGACCAACGGCTTGGCGGGGCCGCCGCACGCCGCGATGTAGTCCTGGTAGTTCCAGGTCTGCAGAAACTCTTGACCGGCTTGTAACCCGCGCTGGTACAGGGCCTCGCGTTGTTCGGCGGTGATATCGAAGTCGATCGGGCTGATCTCATCAGCGGGGACGAAGATCGTGCGCCGCACGGTACACGGGTCGTCGATGTAGGCGTTGTCCTGATTGCTGACCAACGTCTCAACGGCGGCGATTCCCAACGACACCGGCCCGTGAACCGGATGCGTGGGCGGAATGCCCGGACGCGACGACAGCCGGATCCCGAAAGTCGGCCACTCCGGCCCGCCGTCGGACCGGTCGAACAGCCCCACCGGAAAGTTCGACAGCAATGCTCCGTCAACCCACGTCGCGCCGGCAACCCGAACCGGCTCGAACACGAACGGAATCGCCGACGAGGCATGGACCGCTCGCGCGACCGAAAAGTCGTCCGGGTCAATGCCATAGGAGTCCAGATCCCACGGGATGCGAACCAACCGCCGCCGCGACAGGTCACTCGCGGTGACCACCAGCGACCAGGCGAATTGTTCCGGCTCGTCGCCGGTACGCAAGTCGGCGAAAGTGCGCACGCCCAGGTCCGCGAGCAAACCGGTGAGCAGCTGTTCCAGATGGGTTCCCTGATACACGCCATCCGACGTCAGCAGCGAGAGCACCCCGCCGATCAACGGCACGCGTCCGATAAGGCTGCGGTCGAGGAACTTCGAGTAGTCGATGCTGCGCATGATCTCGGAAAGACGTGTCAGCGGTTCCCCCGCAACCTGCAGCGCGGCGACCAGTGACGCGACGATCGCACCGGCGCTGGTCCCTGCGACACGGGGAAACCTGTAGCCGGCCGCGCCCAGCGCGTCCACCGCACCGACCAGTCCGATCCCCCGGACCCCGCCACCTTCGCAGACCAGATCGACACGTTGGGTGCTCACCGGCGCCACGATAGCCGCATCATGCGTGGTTACCCGTATGCGGCACACCGATGTCAGGCAATCCGACGGCCGTCGGCTCCGAAGAAGTGCAGTTGACCGGGTTGGGGGTGCAGACGCAGCCGGCTCCCCCGCTCGGGCGGCTGACGGCCGTCCGTGCGAGCGACGATCGACTGACCGGCGAGCTGACCGGCCCCACTGATCCGGCCATACAGATAGGCGTCGGCGCCGAGCTCCTCCACCACGTCGACCTCGATTTCGACGCCGACGGTGCCCACCTCGAAATGTTCGGGACGAATGCCGACAACAATCTCCGCTGCGCCGGTGGCTATCTCGCGTGGTATACCCATGGGCCAATCGCCAAGCGTCACTGCGGAATCGGCAATCGGTAGGGTGAACAGATTCATTGCCGGAGACCCGATGAATCCGGCGACGAACACGTTGTCCGGGTCGCGATAGAGTTCCCGCGGCGGCGCGCACTGTTGCAACACCCCGTCGCACAGCACCGCGACCCGGTCGCCCATCGTCATGGCCTCCACCTGATCATGGGTGACGTAGATCGTCGTGGTACCGAGTTGACGTTGCAGCGCGGCGATCTGATTGCGGGTTTGCACCCGCAGCTTGGCGTCGAGGTTGGACAACGGCTCATCCATCAGGAACACCTGCGGACGGCGCACAATGGCGCGCCCCATTGCCACCCGCTGGCGTTGTCCGCCGGAGAGGTCCTTGGGCTTGCGGTCCAGGTATGGTTGCAAGTCAAGCAATTTCGCGGCGGCCAGCACTCTTTCGCGGATCTCCGGCTTCGGCGTCTTGGCGACCTTCAACGCGAATCCCATGTTCTGCGCGACCGTCATATGCGGGTAGAGAGCATAGTTCTGGAAGACCATGGCGACATCGCGATCCTTGGGATCGACATTGGTGACGTCCCGGTCGCCGATCCGGATCCTGCCCGAATCCAGTTTCTCCAGACCGGCCACCATCCGCAGGGACGTGGTCTTGCCGCATCCGGACGGTCCGACCAGCACGACGAACTCACCGTCGCCGACGACGAGATCCAGACGGTCCAGTGCGGGCCGGTCTGCGCCGGGGTACCGCCGGGTTGCCTCCTCGAAACTCACCGTGGCCATGCGGCTAGCCGCCGAGTCCGGTCGCGGCGATACCGCGGATAAACGAGCGCTGCGCCACCCCGTAGACGAGCACCAGCGGCAGCAGGATCAGCATCGACGTCGCCATGAAAACCGGCCAGCGCGCCACGTACTCGCCGCGCAACCGCACCAGGCCCAGGGTCAGCGTGGCCAGGCTGTTGCGTTGGATCATCAGCAGCGGCCACAGAAAATCGTTCCACACGTTGACCCAGGTGAGCACCGCCAGCACCATCACCGCCGGCCTGGCATGCGGCAACAGGATTCGCCAGTAGATCTGCCAGGGCGAGCAGCCGTCCAGAATCGCCGCCTCTTCGAGATCGGCCGGGAGAGTGCGGAAGAACTGCCGCATGAGGTAGGTGCCGAAGGCGCTACCGAACAACCCCGGCACGATCATCGCCCACGGCGTGTCCACCCATCCCAGGACGCGCATGAGGATGAACTGCGGAATCACGGTGACCGTCAGCGGTACCATGAGCGTGCCCAGATACATGACGAACAAGGTGTCGCGGCCGCGAAAATGCAGTCGCGCGAAGGCGTATCCGGCGAGAGAGCAGAAGAACACCTGACCGGCGGTGACGCAGCCGGCGTACAGCACCGTGTTGAAAAGCATTCGCCAGAACGGCATCAGCGCGAATACTTCGCCGTAGTTGGACCATTGCGGGTGGTCGGGGATCAACGTCGGTTGGCTCACCTCGCCTTCCCTCTTCAACGAGCCGGACAGGGCCCACATGATCGGGAACAGGGCGCACCAGGCGATCGCGATCAGCGCGGTGTACAGGGCCAGGACGCGAACAACGTTGCGCATGACCACTCGATCAGCCGAGCCCACGGGAAACCTCCCACGAGCGGCGCCGCGTGAGGCGCAGCTGAAGTACGGTCAACACCAGCAAGACGGCGAACATCACCCAGGCCAGCGCCGAGGCGTAGCCGAATTCCAGGAATCCAAAGGCGTTCTGGAAGAGCATGATGCCCAAGACATAGGTTCCGGTTTCCGGTCCCCCGTTCGCACCGGTGAGAACGTAGACCAGATCGAAAGCCTGGAATGCGTGGATAATCGAGATGACAACGACGAACGACATCGCACCGCGGATCAACGGCACCGTGATCGACACGAACTGCCGTATCTCGCCGGCACCGTCGATTTTGGCTGCCTCGTAGACGGTTTCGGGAACCCCCTGCATCGCGGCCAGCAGCACGACCGTGGCAAACGGCACGCTTCGCCACACACTGACCAGGCACAACGAGGCCATCGCCCATCTGGGTTCGATCAGCCACGGGATCGGGCCGATGCCGACCCAGCCCAACATGATGTTGAGCAATCCGTTGTTGGTATCGAAGACGAATTGCCAGATCACTGCCATCACCACCGACGAAATGGCCAGCGGTAAGAACGTGATCGTCCGGAAGATACCGATGCCCTTGACTTTCCGGTTCAGCACGCCGGCGATGACGAGACTGATGAGAACGGTCGGCGCAACTGTCCCGACCGTGAAGATCGCCGTGTTGCGCACCGCAATGAGAAACAGCGGGTCAACGGTGAACAGGTCGCGGAAATTCCCCAGACCCACAAACTTTGGCGGGGTGAACAAGTCCCAGCGCTGAAAGCTCATGTACAGCGAGAACCCGAGCGGGAACAGCATGAACACTACCACGGCAGCAAGGTTCGGCGCGACGAACAGTCGCCCGGCCCACGGCCGCCGGCGCCAGAGGCTCGGCCTTTTTGGGCGCTTCGCGGTCCCCGGCTCGGATGTGTCGATCGATGTCACGGACTGCGCAGCACCTCGTCGACGGCTCGCGACAGCCCGGTCAGCGATGTCGCCGGGCGGGATCCGCGTAGTACCGGTCCGAAGGTGCGCTCCATCAGGGCGTAGACCTTCGGCCACGCCGGGGTGATGGGCAGGCCCTGGGAATGGCTCGGTCCTCCGGTGAGTACGGCGAGATTGTCAACCCTACTGTGTGCTTTGGCGAATCCGGCCGAGTTGATCGCAGACCACACGACCGGCACGAAAAGGTTGGTTTCGCCGATCAACGCCTGACCCACGGGTCCGGTTGCGAACTTGACGAACTCCCATGCCTGCTCCCGGCGCTGACAACTGGCCGCGATGGCCAATCCGGTAGCTCCGATATTGGAGCAGGGCGCATGCCCCCGTGGGCCCAACGGCAGCGCGGTCACATTGAAATCCAGGCCGTCGGCGCGGTCGAACGTCTGGTAGCGCCAGTGCCCGCCCAGTGCCATCGCCGCCTTGCCCCGCGAGAACAACTCCGGCGTGGCCGTCGACTGGAGCTCGGATGCGGTGGGCGCCACCTTATGCTTGTTGGTCAGGTCGGCGTAGAACTGGACGGCTTCGATGAATGCGGCGTTGTCCAAGTTGAGATGCGACGGGTTCATTCTCGGCGAGGACCACGGCACGCCGTTGTTCATGGCGAACAGTCCGGCGGAGATGGTCGGGACAAAGGTGTCGACAAACCCCCACTGGCTGACCCGTCCCGCGGCATCGCGCTTGGTGAGCGCGCGAGCCGCGTCGAGGAATTCGGCGAAACTCCACGGCTGCTCCCAACCCGTGGGCGGTGGGCGTATGCCGGCCTCGGCGAAAAGCCGCTTGTTGTAGTACAAGTAATTTCCCGACCATTGCTCCGGAAAGGCGTATTGGCCGCCGTTATAGGTGAACGTCTCATACAGTGGCCCAATGCCGTCCGATGACAGCTCGGCGGCGAAACCGGGATCCCGCGCCAGCATGGTGTTCAGGTCCAGCAGCACACCCCGGTCAGCCAATCCGGCGTAGCTCAACTCCCACGCCATCAGCACATCGGGACATTTGCCGCCGGCGCAGAACGTCGATATCTGTTGCAGCGGCCCTGGCCCGGACAGCAAGGTCCGCACCTTGATGTCGGGGTGGCGGCGGCAGAACTCCTCGACGATGCGCATCCGGGCATCCGCTTCGTCGGGATTGGCTGCGAAGAAGAAGGTCAAGGCGTCATCGTCGGAGGCACAGCCGGAGGGCCACGGCGCCAAGGACGCCACGGTGAGTGCACCCGCTCCCCGCAACAGGCGCCGCCGCGCGAACGGCTTGTCGAACATGTTGCTCCCGGTTCTGGGCTTCGACTCCAGTGCCGACCTTATGTCATCTTCCTGGGCTGTCGGCGAGATATCCGAGTGTCCGTTGGGCAGAATTGTTGCAACACTTGGCAAATCAGTCCTGGTCCGCCCGTCCATACCGCCTTCGGCGCACCCTCGGCCGCATTCCGGCGCCGACAACACGCCGGCGCGTTTGCTCAGACATGCCCGCGGCGGCTGCTTTTCTTGTTGACGCGCCATCCGACGATGCCCGATGATGTGTCGGCAGTGCGGTTCTTTGGCTTAGCTGGGTAATCGGGGCCCGCGGCCAACAATGCGATCCCGGCGACCGGCCACAGGAGCGAAATGCGCGACAGCGCCAAGCACTGTCGCACCCATAACGCCCGCGGAACGGGCACCGGCAACCCAATCGGCTTCGCGGGAGGTTCACAGTGCCGGTGACTCCGCTGTCGCCGCCGGCTGGGTCCCGGCCACGCCCCCGACATCGCCTCGCCGACTGGTGGTCGATCGCGGGCCTATTCGGCGTGGTCGCAGTGGTCTATGGCGGTGGCGCGGAATTGGCGTGGCATTCGTCGGGCATCGCCGCGGTCGGAGTTTCGGCGGGCGCAGACTCGTTGTGGCAGGCGTTCGGTCCCGCGGTGGGATTCGCGTTTTTCCCGCCCGCGGGCGTGACGGTGGCCGCGATGCTGCTGACCAATCGGTCGCGCTGGCCGGCGGTCCTCGCCGCGATCGTGACTGCCGAACTTGTGGTCGATGCGCACCATGGGATGGACATGTTGGCAGCTGCCGGGCTTGCCGCGGCCAACGCGATCGAGCCGTTAGTGGGTGCGTCGCTGGTCCGGGCATGGTGTGGGAGCGCGCCGGACCTGCGGCGGCGCACCGATCTTGCCCGCTATGTCGCCGGGGCATGTGTGTTGGGCCCGTTGGTCGGCGGGCTTCTGGGTGCAGCGGTCGGTGTGGCGTACGCGGGAATCTGGTGGCCAGGTGGTGTGGTGCGCTGGGTGGCTGCCGACGGGCTGGGTGCTTTGGTGGTCGGTGCACCGGCCCTTCTGTGGCCGCGCCAGCGCCAGCTCCTGGCTGCCCGGCGGGTGGAGGCGACGCTGGTAGTCGTCCTTGCCGCCGCGCTGTCGGTGGCCGCATTTTCGGTCAATTCACCACCGGCATTGTTGCTGCTGCCCGTGCTGGCCTGGGCGGCGTTTCGGCTGGAAGTGATCGGCGCGGCCCTGGCCAGCGCCGTGCTGGCGGTCGCCGCCAACTACATGACCGCCGCCGGCCGCGGCGCGTTTGCCGCGGCAGCGCTGCCGGGGCCGGCCCGGCTGGCTGCCACGCAGGGATTTATCGCTGTCATCATGCTGGTTTCCCTGTTGATCGGCCAAGAAGCTGCTGGGCGGATCTCCGCGATCAGGCAGCGGCAGGCCGAACAGCGCGAACGGACCCGCCTGGAATCGTTGGCGCGCCTGGGCGAGTCACTCGCGGCCGCGCTGACCCCCGAGGAAATCGGTCGGGCCACCTCCGTGGAGGTGCGCACGTATGCCGGGGTGCACGCTTTGGCGCTGGGACTGCTCAGCGACGACGGCAACACCCTGCACTGGATGCACATGGCCGGTGAGCTGCCGCCCATCGTGACGCAATTTGCCGATGGGCTGCCGTTGACGCAGTGGTGCGCGGCCACCGACGCGATGAGCACCGGGGTCCCGGTATTGATCCGCGACGAAGCCGAGTATCAGCGGCGTTACCCCGAGACCGCGCAGTGGACGATGGCGGCCGGCATCGCCTCGATGGGTGTGTGGCCATTGGCCATCGGGCAAAGCCGCATCGGCGTGTTGGAGCTGGCGTGGAGCCGGTCCCAGCCGCTGGACGCCACTCAGCGCTCGTTCGCCTCGGCGGTGGCGTCCATGGTCACCCAGGCACTGATCCGTGCCCGGGCCTACGCTGACGAGCACACCCGGGCGGCGGTGCTGCAGGCGGCCGTGCTGCCGGCATCTCCCCCCGAGGTCGCGGGCCTGGATCTGGCGGTGTGCTATCACCCCGCGGATGTGACTCATGGGCTGGGCGGGGACTGGTGGGACGCGATGCCGCTGCCGAAGAACCGGACCTACCTGGCGGTCGGTGATGTGGTGGGCCATGGTCTGGCCGCGGTGGAGGACATGGTCCAGCTCCGCGCGGCCGGGCGTGCGCTGGCGGTTCAGGGGCTGCCGCCGTCCCAGCTGCTCGCCGAGCTGAATACCTTTACCGGCCATGCCAGCCACGGAAAGTTCGCCACCCTGACGGTGGCGATCTTCGACCCCGGGTCCGGCGTGCTGCATTACGGTTCCGCCGGTCATCCGCCATCGCTGCTGCGCCGTTGTGGCAGCGGCAAGGTCGTCCGGCTCGGCGGGGGCCGTGGACCGGTGCTAGGCCCGCGCCGCCACGCCGCCTACGACCAGGACCAGGTGCTCATCGAAGCCGGCGACATCCTGGTGATGTATACCGACGGCCTCATCGACCGCCGTGGCCACGACATCGAGAAGGCATTGGCCCAAACCGAGCAACTCATCATCGGCTGGCAGGCGCATACCTCGTTGCGCGAGGCGTGCCAGAGGCTCACCACAACTCTGGCGCCGCCGCCACGCGACGACGACGTGTGCGTACTTGCCGTCACATTCCGATAAGACGCCGGTTGGTGACGGGGCGGTCGAACAAGCTGCCCGACCCCGATCCCCTACCCGACTCTCGAGGGCGAGGCGCCCGCCGCCAACTCCTGCAATTCAGCCGGCATCTCGTCGGAGTCGTAACCGGTACCCGCGTCGACGGTCAGGTCGTCCTCGGTGAGCTGCGTGGCGTTCTTGCCGCCCAGATATCGGGTGAGCCCGGACTTTTCGTAGTGAGTCTTGATCCGGTCGCTCATCAGCCCGATGTATTCGAGGTTGGGAATGAGCCGCTCGAACATGATGCTGCGGAACTTGACCATGCTGGGCGAATCCAGCATCTGTTGGTCCCAGACCTTGAGCGGCACCTTGTGGGAGAACCACTCTTCGTACACCTCGTGCATCAGGAACCGGTTACGCATCAGCAGCGCCACCTCATAGACCCAGTCTTCGCGCTCGCGACGTTCCTTCTCCGAGATGTTCTGGGTGATGTGGTCGCGCAACGCCAGCACACCGTAGTGCACATGGCGGGCTTCGTCCTGGATCACCATCTTGAGCAGCTGTTTGAGCAGCGGCTCGCGCGTCTGCTGGAAAATGGTGGTGAACGCGCCGAGCGCCAGGCCCTCGATCATGATCTGCATACCGAGGAATTTGAAATCCCAACGGCCGTCGGTCATCAGCTCGTCGATGAGCACGAACAGGTTGTCGTTGACGGTGTAGATCTTCTCGAGCTTGGTGTCGAGGTAGCGCAGGAACACCTCGAGGTGCCGGCCCTCGTCCATGACCTGGGTTGCTCCGTAGAGTTTCGCGTCGGTCCAATGCACGCACTCGGTCACCTGAGCCGAAGCGAACAGGGCGCCTTGCTCACCGTGCATGAACTGGCTGAGCAGCCACGCCGCGATGTCCCAGGTCAGGTTGCGCTCCTCCAGCGCCGTCAGCCGGACGCCGAATCCCTCGATTTCCTTGAACGGCACGAAACTGCGCGGCAGGATTTGCGCGTCGGGGTTGTCGGGGGTGACGTCGAGTTCCCAAGGCAGGTCGGCATTACCGTCCCACTGCTTGGACACCGCGCGACGGTAGAGGTCATACATCTCGGCGAAGTCGCTTTGGTAGTTGAGCCGGAAGTGCGCACTGTGGTGGGCAGGCATATCCACGTGATCGCCGCGCTTGCCTTTGCCCAGCACCAGGCCCCGAACCGCCGAAGGTGCCATGGATACGGCAACTTTCGGGTTCTGCACCGACAGCATCAACCCGACACTGTCGAGGGTCTGGTGAATCTTGTTCTGCGCCTTGATCGGTAGCCCGCGCACCATCGATTCCACCGAAGTCTTCACTATCGAAGTCATCTCCAACCTCCTGAGGTTTTAGGCGTCGAGGACGACGCTTTCTTGGGCGTACGCCGAGCAACTGAGGATGTAGCCAGCGGATCGTTCCTGGTCGCTCAAGCAGTTCGGTTCGTCGACCGCCACCGCGCCGCTGATCACTTTGAGTTTGCATGCGGCGCAACCGCCGACGGTGCAGCTGAAGTTGAGCTTCAATCCACTGCGCAGACCCGCGTCCAGAATCGTCTCACCCGGCTGCTGGGTGACCGTGCGACCGGTAACGCGAAACTCCACATCGTGCGGTTCGGTCGGCAGCTTGCGAGTGTGTTGGGGCGCCGCATAGAACCGCTCTCGACGGATGCGATCGGTGTCGACGCCGCCGCTCGTCAGCGCCGCGGTAGTTGCATCCATCAATTCCGGTGGGCCGCAAAGAAATACCTGTGTGTCAGGGCCTACCGCCAATAGCGCGGCGGCACGCTCGCCGGTGAGCCGCCCGGTCTCTCCCGGCCATGCCGACGCCGGCTGCGAGAGCACGTGCACCACCCGCAGCCGCGGATAGCTGGCGGCTAATTCTGACAGTCGCCGCTCAAAGATGATCTCGCTTTGCCGCCGCGACGCGTATACCAGCGAGATCTCGCGTTCGGGCGACTGTCGCAGTGCGGTTTCGATCATGCCGATCACCGGTGTGATGCCGCTGCCGGCGGCCAGGAACGCCAGCGGCACCGCGTCGTCATCAGGAAGGACGAAATCACCCGATGGTCCGAGCACCGTGTACTCGTATCCGACAGCGACATTGCGGTGCACGAAGCCTGACACGACGCCGCCGTCGATCGCCTTGACGGTGCAGGCCAGTCGATCGCCCTCGGCGGCGCTGATCGAATAGGCGCGCTTGACGGTCACGCCGTCGACGTCGAAGCAGTGCGTCAGGTACTGCCCGGCACGGAAGTCGACCGGCCGCCCGTCGGTGACCTGCAGCACCAGCGTCACCGCATCGTCGGTCTCGCGGATGACCTCGACAACCCGAACGGGGCGTCGCACGGACGCCGTCTGGGATTGCCCCCACCGCCGCGACGGGCCGTCGGGCCGCGGCAGGACAACCGGATTGGATTTCCTCGGGCGGAAAAGGGTAACCCGCGGCATGGTAGGAAGGCTCGGCATCGGGTCCCCTGCCACAAAGTAGGAACTGAACGGTTCCGACAATATTGACAGGTGTCATGTTTTGGCCGTAGGGCCGAAAGTCACTAATTCAAACGGATCGGCGCGAGCAGCTCCAAGCAGTGTAGGCGGCACGATGCTGTGCCAAGATGACTTCGTGATCCGCGTCGTGAGGCCATTTCGCGGCGTCAGCGCAGAGGAACGACGCGACCTGCGCCGAAATCAGTTGCTCGAGGGGTGCCTGGAAGTTGCCGGCACCGTCGGGATGGCGGCGACGACCATCGAGGCGGTCAGTCGGCAGGCCGGCCTGTCGAAGCGGTACTTCTATGAGAGCTTCCGGACCCGCGACGAGCTGTTCGTGACCCTGGCGCAGGGTCTGCTCGCCGAAATCAGCAGCGGCGTCCTCGATTCGATGACAGATTCCGCCACGGAGCTGATAGATCGCGCGCGGATGGGCATCGGCCGGGTGATCACCGTGCTGACCGATGATCCCCGCAAGGCGCGGTTGTTCACCGACCTGATCGGCAGCGAGCTGCTCAAAGACACCGTCGGCGGGGCCGAGCACGAACTCGCCGAGCTGCTCACCCAGCTGTTGCTCGCCGGAACCGGCAGCGATCAGAGCCAGTACCATCGCCTGCGGCTCGCCACCCTGGTGATCGTGGCCGGCACCGCCAAGGCCGTCACCAGTTGGCTCGACGGAAAGCTCACCGTGTCCCGAGACGACCTCATCGAGGAGGTCGCCCAGATGTCGGTCGCCGCGGCGCACACGGTGCGCAGCGATCTGTGACCGCTACCGTCGCCCCAACCGAATCACGCGGGGAAGTAACGGATCCGGTTGATCAGATTGCCGCGCCACGGCAGTTCGGCGAACATGATCCCGCGCCCATGATCGGATGCCAGCGACACGGCGACCGTTGATCCGGCACCGTTGATCTTCGTCCAGCTGACCCGACGGAGCTGTTGCGCTAGTTCGGCCGGGTCCAGGACCTCGTCATCGCCCAAAGTCATTGCCGCAGTGGGTGATAGCAAACTTCCAGCTGCGTACGTGTCACCGCGCCCGACCGCGTCGAGAAATGTCGTCACCAGTGTCTTGCGACGCGCGCCCGCCCGGCGAAACCCGGTCAGGAAGCCGGCGGTGCCGCGCAGGCCCTGATTGCCCAACAACCCTTGCGACAGCTTCAGCGCCGGCGACACCGCCGGCGCTCCGCTCCGCAGGAACTGCAGCATCATCGCCGGCAAGTCCCAGTACGCTCGGAGAACGGCAATCTTCCAGTCGCCGTTGACCTTTCGCAGATCGTAGCGCAGGAAGGCGGGAACGAACATCGTCACCGCGGGTGCCATTGCCACCTCGAGTTCGACGTCGCGCAGGACGACCGAGCCGGAGACGATGTCGAGGTCGCGGTGGAACTTGATATCTCGCGGTCCGATGAAAGTGTCGAAGAACCGGCCGATCTGCTCGTGGCCCACGTGCGGCTGCGAGCCCACCGGGTCCTGGACCCGGCCGTCGCTGGTGAACAGGCCTACCCAGCCGGCACGGTCGTGCGCTGCGGCGGCCCGGGGCGACCGCTCGACAGCGGCCAGGAGATCGTCGCGATCCGGCAGCGCCATCAGCGGCTCCGGGCCAGCGCGATGCCGGCGGTGCGCAGCTGCGTCAGCGCCTCGTTGGTGGTATCGGCCGACGCTCCCGCGGTCAGGTCGACCAACACCCGGGTCGTGAAGCCGGCGCGGTCCATGTCCTCGGCGGTGCGCCGCACGCAATGATCGGTGGCGACGCCGACCACGTCGACCTCGTCGATCCCCCGTTGCCGCAGCCAGTCCGGCAGCGTGGTGCCATGCTCGTCGACGCCCTCGGCGCCGCTGTAGGCGGCGCCGTAGGCACCCTTGCGGAAGACGGCCTCGAGGTGGCCGGTGTCGAGGTCGGGGTGGAAGTCGGCGCCGCGGCTTCCGGCGCGGCAGTGCGCAGGCCACGACGAGCAATAGTCCGGCTGGTCGGAGAAGTGGTCGCCGGGATCGATGTGGAAATCCTCGGTGGCCACCACGTGACGATAACCGGGCCGGCCGGCCAGGTAGTCGTTGATCGCCCGGGCCAGTCGATCGGCACCCGCCACCGGCACCGAGCCGCCTTCGCAGAAATCGTTCTGCAGGTCGACAATGATCAGCGCTCGCACGATACCCAGCCTAATCCCAGCGGTTGTGGGCTGCTTGGGCCTCCGGCGGGCCTCGCCGGTTTGCCGGAACCCGGACCGGGGAATACCCCGCCCATGTTGATTCGCAGAATCGCCCGACCCATGCTCTCAGCGGCGTTCATCGGCCAGGGTGTGGAGTCGCTACTCAACCCGAAGCCCGCGGCGGAAGCCGCCCAGCCCACCGTGAGCGGATTGCGGACGCTGCCCGATCCCATCGGCAGCAGCATTCCGTCCAATGCCGAGACGTTCGCTCAGATCAACGCGGCCGTCCAGATCGGGGGTGGCGTGCTGCTGGCCACCGGCCGACTGCCCCGCCTCGCCTCCGCGGCGCTGGCGCTGACCGTGATACCGGGAAACCTTGGCACCCATATGTTTTGGAGCGAACCCGATCCGGCGGCCAAGGCGCATAAGCGGCGCGAATTCCTGACCGACCTGAGCCTGCTGGGCGGGCTGATCATCGCCTCGGCGGACACCGCGGGCAAGCCGTCGTTGGCGTGGCGCGGCCGGCGCGCGGCGAGCCGGCTCTCCGAAGCGGTCTCCTCGACGCTGCCAGGATCAGACGACACACTGCTGGGCTCTGAGCTCGGAGACCTCGGGGACAAGATTGTGCACGGCCTGAAGGCCGGAGCCGAGCGTGGCCGGGAGCTGGCCGAGACAGCCGCCGAAAAGGGCGCGCCCTACGCCGAGGCCGCCTTGGAACGCGGCCGCCATCTGGCAGGCACCGCGGCCGAAAAGGGCGCGCCACTGGCCGAGGCGGCGCGCGCCCGGGGCGAAAAACTGGCCAGCAAGGCCCGGCTGCGCCGCCTGGAACTCGCCGAGACCGTGCGTCACCAGGGTGCCCATCTCGCCGACACAGCGGTGGCACGCGGCAGCCATCTGGCCGACACCGCACGTGAGCAGGTCAAGCGCCAGGGCAAGCGCCGTCGAAGCTAGCCAGGAAGCCCTCGATGATCGCGTCGACGTCCTGACTGAGATCCGCCACCACACCCGGCTCGTCGCCGGCGAGCGGTTCCAGCGTGTCCAATTGTGATCGCAGGAGCCCAGTCGGCATAAAGTGCCCGGCCCGGTTGGCCAGCCGGCGGCCGATCACGTCCGCGGAGCCGCTCAGGTGCAGAAATCGCAGCTGCGGGCAATGGGCTCGCAATTGATCGCGGTAGCTCCGTTTGAGCGCCGAACAGCTGGCCACCCCACCGTCTCGGTGGGCGGCCAGCCACTCCCCCACCCGTCGCAGCCATGGGTAGCGGTCCTGATCGTCGAGGGGTTGGCCGGCGGCCATCTTGGCGATGTTCGCCGGTGGATGCAGCGTATCGGCATCCAGGAACGCCACCCCCAACCGCCGGGCGAGGGCAGCGCCCACCGTTGACTTGCCGGACCCTGAAACACCCATCACCACAATGGGACAACGCATCGGTGCGCGCGCCGTGGTCACCCCTGGTTTCGATTCCATTCCAGCCAGCCGACACCGCTGCGGCCGTCGTGGGTGCTGACGGCGACCCAGGCGCGCGGGAATTGGCTTACCCGCCCGTCGACGGCAGCCAGCCGCACCGGTGCGTGCGCGCGTACCTCGATGTCCGCGGTGAGCTCACCGGGATCGAGGCTTAGTGTCGCGTGCAGCGGTAAACCGTTGGGGCCGAAGCTATCCCGGATGCTCACCGTCTGCAGCTCGGTGAGTAGCCCGTGAGCGTCTTGAACATAGCCGACGCTGAAGGCCGGTGCGCCCGGGATTTGGATTCGCACGCCGTGCAGGTGGGTACCGTCGTCGAGGTGCACGGCACTCCACATCCAGTCCATGCTCCACCAATCGCGAACGCCCCAGGAGTGGTCGCGTTGCCCGGGAACGGAATCGAAGCGGTGAACGGTCCCATCGACGGTGACGGTTCCCGAGACGGTGCAAGGGATTTCGTAGCGCGACGTCACGCGATACCGATAGGGGCTGCCGTCGGTGGTCCAGACCAGGCGCATGGTTACCTCGACCGGATCTCCGGGCTCCCCGCGCAGCAACGCACCGGCGTCGGCGTATGCCTGACCGCGCGCACGCAGGTCGACACGATAGGTCTGCAGCGGCGTGGTGACGGCATGGCCCAGCTCGATGGCGTCGGTGCGCACCGCCCACGGGTCGTCGGGCAGCGGAACGTCGACGTCGACGACGGCCACGGTCGGCATGTCGGGTCCGCATAGCAGCGCGTGCACCCATGCGGTGTGCTGATCGGCTATCCGGCCGAGCCGGAACCAGCCGCCCAATCCCTGTGGCGCGTCGACGAAGTCGGCGTACCAGCTCTCGCTCCACAGCGGTTCGTCGGTCGGTGGGTGGGCGAGTTCGTCGTCGTCCGAAGGCCGCAGCGGCTCGGGTCGCTCAGCGGCCGGCAGCGTCGCCAACGCGTCGGTGTCCAGCACGTGGTCGCAATGGCGTTGCAGCATCGTCATGAATAGCCGGTCACCCCGCTCGGTGCGCTCCACCAGCATCGACGAGACGATCGCCATCATGACGCCGAAAAAGCTCTGCCGCCGCACGCCTTCGGCGACCTCGGTCAGGCTGATCGGCGGCTCGCGCCCCAGCGCCTGGTGATAGGTCCGCAGCAGGTCGTCGTAGTGGTTCCGGCGATCCTCGGTGGGCAGCGCACAACCCAGGAAGTAAGCCAGATCGGTCATCGCCGGACCCCAGGAGACCGTCTGCCAGTCGACCACCGTCAAAGCCCGCTCGGCTCCAGCCGCACCGAAAAGTAGGTTGTCCAAACGGTAGTCGCCGTGGACGAGCCCCTGGATTCCGCCTTGGACAGCCTCCTGGTAGCCGTCGAAAGCGGCCACCAGCCGGTCACAGACTCCGCGGCACTCGGCAGTGATCCGGTCGCCGTAGCGCTCGACGAAGGCGGCGTACAGCGAAGCGATCATCACCTGGTTCAGTGGTGCGTCACGGTGCAGCCACGGTGCGTCTGCCAGCGCCGCGTCACCGAGCAACGGTCCGTGCAGCCGTCCCAGCTCCCTGACCGCCAGCCGGGCTTGTTCCGTTGTGGCGCCCACGATTTCGTCGCCGACGACAGCCGGTCCGGCATCACCGAGCAGCAGGTCGAACGCGCCGCTCGAGACGTCGACCGCCGCGTGGTAACAAGGGGCTAGCGGCCCGTCGAGGCGTGGCGCGATGTCGCGGTAGAACCGGACCTCACGTTGGTAGAGGCCCAGCGTCTGACCGGTCTGCCGGCTCATCGGATCGGTGGCCGCGACCTTCAGCACCACCGACTGCGGGCCGGCGGCCGCCGCGTAGGCGGGCACGACGCGGTAGCACTCGCTCATCTGGCCGGTGCCGATGCGCTCGACGGTGAAATCGGTGACCGTGCCGGCACCTATCATCGCGGTGAGCCACGACGCGGTGAGATCGTCCGGTCGTTCGATGACGCGCTCGTTGTCGGAATCCATGGTCACTGCACCAGCGAAAAGCCGTCCCAGACCAACCGGCGGTGCTGGTGCGGATCGAACTCGACGCGGCACTTACGGTCGATCACCAGCACGGCTCGCTCGGTGTGCGTATAGGCCGGCCAGTCGTCGCCCGGCACACCGGTCTCACTGAACGACCGCCAGCGCCCGATCACGTCGTCGCTGACCCGCAGCGCATGTCTCCGGTCGGCGGCAGCGGTAAGCAACGCACCGAACGTGGTCCGGTAGATGTCGAAGACCGCGAGCAGTTCGGTGGCGTGCGTGGCACCGAATCCGGACCAGCGCAGGGTCCGCGGGGCGTAGTCATAGCGGTAAAGATAGGTAGGGGCGTGCGCGCCGTGCGCCTCGGCAATCTGCCAGGCGGCCGCGTTGAACGCGAAATCTCCGCCTAGCTGAATGCATGCCGACGGCTTGGGGTAATCCGGGTAGGCCGCGGTAATGCGTTCCCGGGTAGCCGGTTCCGCGTCGGCCAGGAGTTCGTCGATCATCGCCTTGTTGGTCGGCAGCATCTTGAGGAAGCGGGTGAACAAACGACCCTCTTCGGCGTTGGTGCCCACGATGAGCGGCACCTGGTGCGATTGTCCGGACCGCATCGCCTCGACGGGATCGACGGGCAGGCAGTCGTCGCCGAAGGTGGGGCCGATCGGGAAGGCGCCCAACCGTTTCTGCATGCCTTGCTCGATCAGGCGGTGCTGGGTTTGGACCAATTGAGCCGGAGTCGCCCGGATGAGCGCACTGGCGGCATCGCGCGGGCGCGCGCCCAGCAGATCGGCAAAGCGTGCCGCGAACTCAACGGCCAGCTCGCGGGGACGCACCATGCCGGCCGCCGGACTTTCCGAAATCGCCCGCGCAAAAAGGCCTTTCGCGGCCGGCACGGCCAGCAATGTGGCGGTGATGTGCGCGCCGGCGCTTTCCCCGAAAATGGTGACGTTGTCGGGGTCACCACCGAACTGGGCGATGTTGTCCCGGACCCACTGCAACGCCAGCACCAAATCGCGCAGGTACAGGTTGCCGTCGATGGTGATGTCGGACGTCGACAGCGACGACAGGTCCAGACAGCCCAGCGCACCCAACCGGTAGTTGACCGACACGTAGACGCAGCCCCGCCGGGCCAGCGCGGCGCCGTCGTATAGCGGGGTGGCCGAGCTGCCCAGGATGTAGCCGCCGCCGTGAATAAAGACCATCACCGGCAGCGGTTCTGTTGCGGGGGCTTCGGGCGTGACGACGTTGAGGGTCAGGCAGTCCTCGCTCATCGGCTGGTATTTGCCGACGCCAAGCATCGTGTACCGACGCTGCTGGGGCGCGCAGTTGGTGAACCCGTGGCAGTGCCGCACACCGGACCAGGGCTGCGCCGGCTGCGGCGCCCGGAATCGCAACGGCCCCACCGGCGGCCTGGCGTAGGGGATGGATCGCCACCGGTGCACGCCGTCGCGAGTGAAGCCCTCGACGATGCCGGTGACCGTGCGTGCGCGGACGGTGCGCTCGTGCATAACCCGACGTTAGCGGATTCCCAGGGCATACCGGACGGGCAGCACCTTTAGCCACGCCGAGGCCGCTAGCCTGAATCGATGCGGATCGCCATGCTGGTCGCAGTGCCATTGCTGGTCGCCGGGTGCTCGCACGACATCGACGGCCGGCCGGGGCTATCGCCGACCAGCACGCCGACCAGCATCGCAACGTCGTCGGCGCCGTCGGCGTCGGGCAAACCGCCAGCCGGGTCCGCCGCGTCGTCGGCGCCGGCGGCCGGTGCCCCGATCTCCGCCGTCATCGCCTGGATCGAAGCGGGCCGACCCGCCGACCCCACGCGCTATCACAGCGTGAGCCGCGACGATGTCACCGCCGAGCTGGGCGACGACATCGCGTTTACCGCCCAGTCCGGCAAAGCGTCGTGTCTGACCGACTCCAAACACACCGGCAGCGCGTTGGTCTGCCTGGTCAGCCTGACCAATCCCCCGCCTGCTCCTGCCACCGCCTACGGCGAATGGAAGGGCGGCTGGGTCGACTTCGACGGGGTGAAGCTGCAGGTCGGAGCGTCCCGCGGCGACCCCGGGCCGTTCGTCAACGGCAACGGACCCGAGTTGGCGGAGGGGGATTCATTGTCCTTCGGCGACTACCGCTGCCGCGCCGGCCAAGCCGGGCTGCTCTGCGTGAACTATGCCCACCAGTCCGCGGTGCGGCTCAGCGCCGGCGGCGTCGAGCCGTTCGGTTGCCTGCGCCCGGTGCCGCCGCCCGACGGAGTGGGAACGGCCTTCAGCTGCTGAGGTCCTCCACTGCCGGACGGTTCCGGGTTACGCCGCCACGATGCCTATATGAACGGGGTACAGACCCGATTCGCCGTCGTCCGTCCGCTGGTACCGCGGCGATCTTCTTCCAGGGCTATCGGCAGGTCGTCGCCGGCTTGACTAGGTAGTCGGGTACAAGGTTCATGCTGGAGCGGTGAGAACCAGCGAGGTCGCCGGGCAGGCGCAGGTCAACGTTCAAACGCTGCGCTACTACGAACGCCGCGGTTTGCTACCCGAACCCCGGCGGACCCCATCGGGTTACCGGGTCTACTCGCCTGACGCGGTGCGGCTTGTGCGCTTCGTCAAGCGTGCACAGTGGCTTGGATTCACCCTCGATGACATCAAAGATCTGTTGTCTTTGGCCGAAGGCGGTATCAACTCGTGCGACGAGGCGAGGGCGATGGCCCGCGCCCGGCTCGCCGAGCTGCAGCAGCGCATCGAGCAACTCGCGGCTATGGGCGATACGCTTGGCCGACTGACCGCGACCTGTGATCGGCACCCCTCCAAACCGGATTGCCCGATCTTGCGCGACATCGAAACAGCTGCCGCCACAACGTCAACCGCTGCGGACTGAACCAATATGCGAATTGAACTACTCACCTCGCCGGGATGCCCCAATGCCGCCGCCGCCAGGGCGACGATCACCGAATGCCTGGCATCGTTGGGCATCGACATGCCGATAATCGAGCGTGTCGGTAGCTATCCCTCACCGACGGTCCTGGTCGACGGGGTTGACGTGATGCGGCCCGAGGCCGGACCACCTATCGGCAATTCGTGCAGACTCGACTTGCCCACGCCGTCGCGGGTTTTCGACGCATTGCGGGCCCACGCGCCGACGACGACGGAATCTTGATGGCCGACCAGTTCGCGAATGCACCCGAGTCGCCGGCCACCGCCGCCCAGCAGCTCCCGACGACAATCCGGGAACTACACCGAGCTGTACTGCGCCGCTTCCTCGACCACGGCCGATGTCACCGTGACGACTTACGCAAGACAGCCAATGCGCTGGGCGTCGAACTCGACGACGCGTTGTACCGACTGAAATCCGACGACCTGGTGCACACCGCGGCTGACGGACACATCGAGGTCGCTTACCCCTTCTCAGGCAGGCCGACAACGCATACCGTCCATCTGACCGGGCGCCCTCCGGTCGCAGCGATGTGCGCCATCGACGCGCTGGGTATCCCGCTGATGAACGGAAGCGACGGCGTCATCTACTCCGCCGATCCCGTCAGCCAAAAGCGGATACAGATTCGACGCCACGGTAGCGACTGGATATGGCAACCTGCCTCCGCCGTCGTAGTGATCAGCCGAACCGATTGCTGCGGAACTCTGGCCGAGACTGCATGCGAGTCGATTGCCTTCCACACCACCGCGCAAAACGCGCAAGCACATCTCGACAGCCATCCCGAACTTCGTGGTGTCATCCTCGGCCAGGCCGACGCGATCGCCGTCGCCGCCAGCGTATTCGGATCCCTGCTCGCAGCTGACCGAACCACTTCGCCCGACTAGACGGTAACCGCAAGTCGATGCGCCAGAAGGGCGTGGACGCGAACAACCTGCTGGGCGCCACGCGGATTGGGGGCCACCCACCCTAGAACCCGTCGTCGGCATCGTCGGTGAGCAACTTCTCGGGATATTGAAAGCCATTGGTCCGCGGCTGCCCCTGGTCCAGGTGTGGTGGCGGAATCCATTCGGTGCCGCCGTGGCTGTTTTTTCGGGTGACCAGCCTTTGTCGAGGAGTTTGTGGTGGGGCCCGCAGGCGAAGGTGAGGTCGTCGATGTCGGTGCGATGGGTGCTGGCCCACTCCCGCACATGATGGACCTCGCAACGATAACCCGGCACGTCGCAACCCGGCGCCGAGCACCCACGATCCTTGGTATACAAGACAATTCGTTGCCCGGGCGAGGCCAGGCGTTTGGTGTGATACAGAGCCAGCGCTTTGCCGTCGTCGAAGATAGCGAGGTAATGATTCGCGTGGCGGCCCAGCCGGATCACATCTGACATCGGCAGCAGGGTGCCACCGCCCGTGAGGGCCTTACCGGATGCCGATTCCAGCTCTTTGAGCGTGGTGGACACGATGATGCTGGCCGGTAACCCGTTGTGCTGACCGAGATTTCCTGATGCCAACAACCCGCGCAGTGCGGCGTTGAGGCCATCGTGGGTGCGCTGGCTTTCCGAGCGGGTGTCGCGCTGCGCCACGTCTTGGGGCGGCGGTCCGTCGACCACCGGGCTCTCGTCCTGCGGGTTGCACATGCCAGGAGCGGCCAGCTTGGCCAGCACGGCATCCAGCCCGGCCCGCGCTTCCGGGGTCAGCCAGCCAGTGAGCCGCGACATCCCATCCAACCCCTGCTTGCCCAAGGTCAATCCGCGACGGCGGGCGCGGTCCTCATCGGTGAACGTGCCATCGGGATTGAGGCAGTCCATCAGCCGCTGCGCCAGCTTCGCCAACTGGTCGGGGCGAAACCGGGTGGCCAGCCGCGCCAGATGGGCTTCGGCTTTCTCCAGGGTCTCGATGTCCACCTCTACCGGTAGGTGACGAACGAAGTCGCGGATCACCCGCACATGCGCCTCGCCGAGGTGCCCGGCGCGCTGAGCGGCAGCAGTCGCGCTCAATTGCGGCGCCAACGGCTCGCCGGTCATTGCACGGCGCTCACCGAGCTCGGCGGCCTCGCCCACCCGCCGGCTGGCCTCAGCACGCGTGATCCGCAACCGGCTGGCCAACGCCGAAGGCAGCCTGCCGCCCAACTGCTCCTCGCTGGACTGCTCGGCGATCTGATTGATCAGGGCATGTTCGATGCTGGGCAGCTGGCGCCGAACTATTTCGCAACGCTCCAGCAGGGCCATACGTTCAGGGGTGGTCAAGGCGTCGAAGGACAGCTCCTGCAGCCGTGACACAGCCAACTGCAGCGCGTCGAACGACGCCACCACCGACTCCTGACCCGAACACATGTTCGAATCCTATCGCGGCACACCGACAAGAACCCGCTCCTTGAGACTCCTGAAACCATAGTGACGCAAGTGGTTTCAGTCGCCCGCCAAGCCCCCGGAAGCCAGCTCGAGCACGTGAATCTCCCCCGTGGAGCCGTCGACCTCGATGAGTGCGCCCTGCTGCAGGTATTGCGTTGCACCCTGGACATCGACCACACACGGGAAGCCGAACTCACGGGCCACCACGGCCGCATGGGACATGGGGCCGCCGAGTTCGGTGACCACGGCTGCGGCGTAGCAGAAGGCGGCGGTATAGCCGACGTCGGTGACCTCGGCGACCAGGATTTCGCCCGGCTGCAGGTCATCGATGGTTTCCGGACGCACGATCCGCACTCGGCCGCGGACCCGGCCACCGCAGACGCCGACTCCGCGCAATGTGTCCCCGGTCCCCAGCGCGGCCGACGATCCTGTCGATGGCTCCCAAGTCCCGCTGAACACCGTGGGGGGAACGACGGCGGTCAGCCTGCGTTGTTCGGCTCGGCGCCGGGCCACCAGCTCGGCGACGTCACCGGGCAGCGCGTCGAGCTCGTCGACCAGCAGGTAGAACACATCGTCAGCGGTTTCGACGACACCGGCCTCGACCAGCCGGCGCCCATACTCACGCAGCAGATCGCGCAGCACCCAAATCGCTCGGACCATCCGGTCGCGACGGACTTCCCGATCCCTTAGCTGACGCGCAGCCAGCAGCGCAACCGGCTTGGCCCGCAATGGGATTGCCGGATGCTGCGGCTCCGGTGCGGGCGGGGCGCTCAGCGCCTTGGCCACCATCCGGACCAGCAGTTCCGGATTGTCGGCGTAGCTGGTCGACAGCATCTCGACCTCAGCCGGACCGCGATGGCCGATCAACGAAAGCTCTTGCAGCACCAAGGCGTAGAACTGCGGCGCCCCCACCGCCAGCTTGCCCAGGCGCTCCCCCGGCTCCGCCAGCACACGCATCACGTCGGGATCGCGCCGCGCGGCACTCACCAGTCGCTGCACGGCTTCCACCGGACGCGCGCTGACCAATTGCGGCCCCGCCGCCGGCGCGGTGTCCCGGCCGCATAAGGCACGCAACAGCACGTTGAAGGCGGCACACAGCATGAACGACCCGGATGCCAAGACCCAGCCATGAACCACGTGGTCTCGTGCCAGCAGGATCAGGCTCAGCAGCCGGTGATCGTCCAGCTGTGCGATGTCGCGGGCCAGCTGTTCCAGCCGGTCGACGTCGTCAAGGTAATCGCTGGTATCCAGTGGCGAACCTGCGCTCAATCCGACCAGGTTGACGCCGAATACCCCGATGTTGCGGACGGTGCGCAGTAGTCTGCGGGCTCGCCGCGATTCCGACGGCGGGCGCTCCTCCCCGAAGATAGGCAGCGACGCCATGCTGGGGCCGAAAAACCCGCTGTTGCTGACGATCATGGCCGGCTTGGCGAACGGCACGGTCTCGGCCATGAAGTGCGCCGAGGTGATGGCCCCGTACAGTCGGTGGGCAAAGACCGCCACCGTTCGCATCGCGATTTCCCGCTGAATCACCCCCCCGGGCCGCAGCCGTTCGGCAATTCCCACCCCGCCGGCACGCAGTCCGCGTACGGTCACCGACGCCGACGACGGCGAGAACGGACCAGGCAGCGCCTCGGACAAATTCGTGGCCAGGAACGTCGGGAAACGGGGGTCGATCGGGGTGTCGAACTCGCCGTTGACCCCTTGGGGTCCCGCGAGTCTGGGAACGACGCCATCTTCGGCCGGGGTGTCGACAGCGGGAAGGTCCTGGATAGTGGCCAGCCGCCAGGGCAGGGCGAACACCCGGCTACCTACAGAGACCCGGCCGCGCACCGCCAGGTCGAAATCTTGGACGGCCTCCTCGGCGGTCCACGCCGGTCGGAATCCCCACTCGTCGTGCAGCCGCGATGTGTCCATCGTCGGAACGCCTTGCAGCAGTTCGAGTTCGGCGAAGGATGGGACACGCTGCAACGCCCCGGCGGCAAACGGCAGAATAGTCCGGCCCAGTGCGGCGGCGATCTGGCGAAAAGTCGGCTGACCCGCAGCGGCCAGGTTCACCACACCGCTGTCGGCTCTCAGGATCGCCCGGATCAGTAGCCGAAGCACGTCGTCAACGTGGACCACCTGCACAACGGAATCGGCCGACCCGTCGGGGAATACCGGCAAGGCCCACACCCGTCGTGCCCAGTTGTCGACGCTGCGGCCGACGATCAGTGCCGAGCGCACGGCGACCCATTGGGCTCCGGAGTCCGCCAGCAGCTGCTCGACCCGGGCTTGGTGTTGGCCCTCAAGGGAATTCGGTGCGAGGTCATCGGTTTCGGTGGCCGGGCTCTGCCCCGGACGGTAGACGTGGGCCGAACTGACGAACACAATGCGTCCCGTCCCGGATTTGCCCATCGCTTCCAGGACGTTGCGTGTGCCATCGACATTGACCTGCTGGCCGATGCGGCTGTCCGGTCCCGGACTCCTGGCCCATGCGCAGTGCGCGACGACGTCGGCGCCGGTTATCGCGCGCCCGACCGCGGCTGCATCGCGAATATCGGCTGCGACGAAATCGGCTGCACTGAGCCAGCTTTCGGGCCTATGACGGGCGATACCGACAACCTGGTGGCCCTGGCTCAGCAATCTGGCGGCAAGACCCCGGCCGAGTACGCCGCTGGCCCCGGTGATCGCGACTCTCATCGAGCAGTTCGCCCCCACTGCATCATCGCCGGTTCGCTCATGGCTATTCGTCGTCGTCCATGAATGCGACGTTGACCAGGTCGTCGAGGTCCATGTCGGCAATGTCTTTTTCGGTGGTCGCTGCCGGCGTTGCCGCCTGACCGTTCACCTCGGTTTCCTGGGCCAAGGCCAGCAGCAGGTCCAGCACTCCCGCCTGCCGAAGTCGCTTGATCGGAATGGACGCCACCACGCGTTGCAGTTCGGCCTCACCGGGTGCCGCGACCGGGGCATCCGGTGGTGATGCGCCCAGCAGTTCGCGGTGCATGTAGCCGGCCAGCGCGGCGGAGTTGGGGTAGTCGAAAATGAGCGTGGGCGAAAGCGCCAGACCGGTCGCGGATTTGAGCCTGTTGCGCATTTCGACCGCGGTCAGTGAATCGAAGCCCAACTCCTGGAACGCCCGGTCCGGGTCGATCGCTTCCGGGCTGGTGTTGCCCAGCACGGTCGCGATGTTGGACCGCACCAGATCCAACAGGATGGCGTGCTGCTCGTCGTCGGGCAAGCCGTCCAGGCGTTGCAACAGCGCGGATTTCGACTTGGCCGCGGCCAGTGAGTCGTCGACTTGGCGGCGCGTGGGCGCGTTGATCAGGTCGACGAACATCGGTGGCAGCGTGCCATTATCGAATTTGACCCGCAACGCGGCAAAGTCGATGTGGGCGGGCAGCATGAACGGTTCGTCGACAATCATGGCGGTGTCGAGCAACCCCAGTGCTTCTTCCGAGGACATCGCCACGACGCCGTCGCGGGCGAACCGCTTGAAGTCGACGCTCGCCAATCCGCCGGTCATGGCACTGGCCTGATTCCACAGACCCCAACCCAGCGAGATTGCCGGCAGTCCGCGCGCCCGCCGGTGGACGGCCAGCCCGTCCAGGAACGAGTTGGCGGCCGCGTAATTGGCCTGTCCCGAGGAGCCCACCAGCCCGGCCATCGACGAAAACATCACGAAGGCAGACACATCCAGATCGCAAGTCAGCTCGTGCAGATTCCACGCCGCATCGACCTTGGCCCGCAGCACCGTTTCCATCCGCTCCGGTGTCAGCGAGGTCACGACGGCGTCATCGAGTGCGCCCGCGGTGTGGATCACGGCCGACAGCGGTTGCTGAACCGGGATATCGGCGATCACCTTTGCCAGCGCGGCCCGATCGGCGGCATCACAAGCGACCACGTGCACCTGCGCGCCGGCCGCGTCCAATTCGGCCACCAATTCCTCGGCCCCGGGTGCGTCCGGGCCACGCCGGCTGACCAGGACCAGTTGACGCACCCCGTGACGAGTCACGACGTGACGCGCCAACGCCGAGCCGGCCATGCCGGTCCCGCCGGTGATCAGCACCGTGCCGGCAGCCCACGCGTCCGGCATGCTCATCACCACCTTGCCGACGTGGCGTGCCTGACTCAGGTACCGCAACGCCGCAGGCGCGCGACGCACGTCGAACGTCGTGACCGGCAACGGTCGCAGCACCTCGTCGTCGAACAGCGCGGCCAGTTCGGCAAGAATCTGCGCAATGCGGTCCGGTCCGGCCTCGAAGAGGTCGAAAGCTCGGTAGCGCACTCCCGGGTACTGCTGCGCGATCACTTCGGGTTCGCGGATGTCGGTCTTTCCCATCTCCAGGAAAGCTCCGCCCGGGGTGACCAGACGCAGCGACGCATCCACGAAATCACCCGCCAGCGAGTCCAAGACCACGTCCACGCCGCGCCCACCGGTAGCGGAGCGGAACTTGTCCTCGAATTCCAGGCTGCGCGAGTCGGAGATGTGATCGTCGTCAAAGCCCATGGCCCGCAACGTGTCCCACTTGCCCTTGCTGGCGGTGGCGAATACCTCGAGACCCCAATGCCGGGCCAGCTGCACCGCAGCCATACCGACACCGCCGGTGGCGGCGTGCACCAGGATCCGTTGCCCCTGCTGCACCGACGCCAAATGGCGCAGCGCGTAATAGGCGGTGGCGAACACCACCGACGTGGTGGCCGCCGCGGTGTGCGACCAGCCCGCCGGAACCTTGACCAACAGCCTGTGGTCGGTGGCGGCGATCGTCCCGGTGCCTTCGGGGAACAAGCCCATGACTCGGTCGCCGACGGCGAAACCCCCATCGTCTGGACCGGTTTCGAGGACAACACCGGACGCCTCGACACCCATCACCGCCTCGGGGTCGGGGTAGAGCCCCAGTGCGATCATGACGTCCCGGAAATTAGCTGCGATGGCAGACAACCGCACCCGGACGTGTCCGGGCTGCAGCGGAGCGTCGGCGTCGGGAATCGGCTCCAGTCGCAGGTTTTCGAACGTGCCGGCTGCGCTCATGCCCAACCGCCACGGTGCGTCGCCCGGGGGAACCAACAGCGCGCCCACCGCGCGGCTGCCATGGACGCGGGCAATGTACACCTGCCCACCGCGCCACAGCACCTGCGGTTCGCCGGCGGCCAACACCGCCGCCAGGGCCGATTCATCCAGGGCCGCATCGGTATCGACCAGCACGATGCGTCCGGGATGCTCCGTCTGCGCCGAGCGCACCAGGCCCCACACCGCCGCGCCAGCCAGGTCGGTGACGTCTTCGCCGGGCAGCGCGACAGCACCGCGGGTCGTCACCACCAATACCCCTGCGCCGTCGCGGGCGAGCCAGGACTGCAGCACGTCGAGCACCGAGTTCGTGGCGGTGTAGACACCCGCCAGCGCGTCGCCGGGCACCGGCACGGATTCGAAGACCACCGTTGACGAGTCGCTGTCTGCCGTTGTGCCCCAGGCCCGTACGGGTACCGGTTCCAGGGCGGCCGACGGCTGGGCCGTCCAGTCCACCTGGAAAAGCCGGTCGGGACCCGATCCGGATACCGCGGCGCGCAGCTGCTGATCGGTGACGGGCCGCGCCAGCATCGACGCGACCGACAGCACCGGCAGTCCGAGCCCGTCGGCCAGCTCGATCGACACCCTGGACGGCCCCACCGGCGCGATGCGCGCCCGAACCGCTGATGCGCCGCCGGCATGCAGCGACACGCCTTGCCAGGAGAACGGAACGAGCACCGAGCCCTCGTCAACGCCGAAATCGTCGGCGCCGTCGGAGGCCAGAATCACCGCGTGCAACGCCGCATCCAGCATCACCGGATGAACTCCGAAGCCCGCGACCGACACCCCGGCGTCGGCGGGTAAGGCGACCTCGGCGAACACTTCATCGCCGCGGCGCCACATCGCGTTCAGTCCGCGGAATGCCGGGCCGTAGCCGTACCCGCGCTCGGCCAACCGCTCGTACCCGTCGGCGATTTCCACCGGTACCGCGCCTACGGGTGGCCACGTCGCCAAATCGGTTGTCGGAGCCAAGGACCCGTTTGTCAGCGTGCCCTCGGCATGCAACACCCAGCCGGCGCCGGCGTCCGCGCGGGAGTACACCGACACCGCACGAGCGCCGGACTCGTCCGCACCGCCCACGATCACCTCAACCGCAACCGATGTCCCGCCCGGCAACACCAATGGCGCGGCGAGGGTCAACTCTTCGACCACTCCGCAGCCCACTTCGTCGCCGGCACGAATCGCCAACTCGACGAAGCCCGCTCCGGGGAAGATCACCACGCCGCCGACGGCGTGATCGGCCAACCAGCCCTGCGCGCGCAGCGATAACCGCCCGGTCAGCACGACGCCGCCGGAGGTCGGCAACTCCACCACCGCGCCCAGCAGGGCATGCTCGCTGGCCTCCAGGCCCAGATCGGTGGCGTCGGCCGCAACGCCGTCACCGGACAGCCAGAACCGCCGCCGCTGGAACGCGTAGGTCGGCAACTCGACGAAGTTCGCCTGCCCCACCACGGTGCGCCAATCCACGCTGACACCGGCGACGAAAGCTTGAGCCACGGCGTTGACCAACGTCACCGGCTCGGGCCGATCCTTGCGCAGCGCAGAGATCGTCAGGATCCCGGTATCCGGCAGCGATTCTTCGATCGACGCGGTGAGTCCGCTGCCCGGCCCCACTTCGAAGAAGCGGGTGGCACCGGCCGATTGAGCGAATCGGACGCTGTCGGCGAACCGGACCGCCTCCCGGACGTGACGCTTCCAGTACGCAGTGGTGCCGTAGTCGCCTGCGGCCAGCTGTCCGGTGACGTTGGAGATGATCGGGATGGCCGGTTGCCCGATGGCCAGGCCGCTTGCCACGGTGGCGAATTCGTCGATCATCGGGTCCATCAGTGGCGAGTGGAACGCGTGCGAAACGGCCAGGCGGTGTACCCGTCGGCCGTCAGCGCGCAACCGGTCGGCGACCGCGAGCACCGCGCTCTCGGCGCCGGAAATCACCACGGAGGCAGGGCCGTTGACGGCGGCGATGCTGACCTCGGCGCTCAGCAGGGGCCCGACTTCCGCTTCGGTGGCCGCCACCGCGACCATCGCTCCGCCGGGCGGCAGGGCCTGCATGAACCGACCGCGGGCGGCGACCAGCACCGCGGCGTTTTCCAGGGACAGGACGCCGGCGACGTGTGCCGCCGAGATTTCACCAACCGAATGGCCCATCACGAAGTCCGGTCGGATTCCCCAGGATTCCAGCAGCCGGTACAGCGCGACTTCCACCGCGAACAGTGCCGGCTGCGCGAATTCCGTTGTGTTCAGCAAGTTTTCGTCGTGGCCCCAGATGACTTCGCGCAGCGGACGCAGCAGGTGACGGTCCAGTTCGGCGACGACGGTGTTGAACGCCTCGGCGAACGCCGGGTAACCGGCATGCAATCCCATTCCCATGCCCAGCAATTGGGAGCCTTGGCCGGGGAAGACGAACACCGTCTTGCCGGCCGGTGTCGCGGTGCCGCGAACCACCGACACCGCCGCCCCGCCGGACAGCTCGTCCAGACCGGCCAGCAACCGATCCCGATCCCCGCCGACCACCACCGCCCGATGCTCAAACATCGAACGCCCCGCCAACGACCACCCCACATCGGCCACATCCAGCCCGTCATGGGCCCGCAGATACCCGGCCAACCGCGCCGCCTGCGCACACAACGCCGCATCCGACTTCGCCGACACCACCCACGGCACCACCACCGGCCGCGGCCCCACCTCCCGCGACTGCTCCGACGGAACCGCCTCGACAATCACATGCGCGTTGGTGCCACTGATCCCAAACGACGACACCCCCGCCCGCCTGACATGCCCATCAGCCGGCCAGGGCCGCGGCTGGGTCAACAACGACACCGCCCCCGCCGACCAATCCACATGCGGGCTGGGCTCATCGACATGCAACGTCGCCGGCAACACCTCATGGCGCATCGCCAACACCATCTTGATCACACCCGCCACCCCCGCCGCGGCCTGCGTATGACCCATATTCGACTTGACCGACCCCAACCAGAGCGGCTCGGCCCGCCCCTGCCCATAGGTCGCCAACAACGCCTGCGCCTCAATCGGATCCCCCAACGTGGTCCCGGTCCCATGACCCTCGACCACATCCACATCCGCCGCCGACAACCCCGCATTAGCCAACGCCGCCCGCACCACCCGCTGCTGCGACGGACCATTAGGCGCCGTCAACCCATTCGAGGCCCCATCCTGATTGACCGCCGAACCCCGCACCACCGCCAACACCGGATGCCCCAACCGCCGCGCATCCGAGAGCCGCTCCACCACCAACATGCCCCCACCCTCGGAGAAGCCGGTGCCGTCGGCCGCGCCCGCGAACGCCTTGCAGCGCCCATCGGGTGATAATCCGCGCCAGCGGCTGAATTCCACGAAGATGTCGGGCGTGGCGTTGATGGTCACCCCGCCGGCGAGCGCCAGGTCACACTCCCCCGACCGCAGCGACTGCACCGCCATATGCAACGCCACCAACGACGACGAACACGCCGTATCCACCGACACCGCCGGACCCTCCAACCCCAGCACATAGGCCACCCGGCCGGAGGCCACACTCGACAGCTGGCCGGTCAGCCGGAAGCCTTCCACCGGTTCGGCCGCGAACATGCCGTAGCCCTGGGTCATGACTCCGGCGAAGACGCCGGTGGCGCTCCCGCGTAGGCTGCCGGGCTCGATTCCGGCTCGCTCCAACGCTTCCCACGACAGCTCCAGGAACATGCGCTGCTGCGGGTCCATCGCCAGCGCCTCACTGGGCCCGACGCCGAAGAAGGCGGGATCGAAGTCGCCGACCCGTTCCACGAACCCGCCGGTTTTGGTGTAGCACGCGCCGGGCACGTCGGGATCCGGGTTGAACAGCCCCGCCAGGTCCCAGCCGCGGTTGTCGGGGAATTCGGACAGCACATCGCGGCCCTGAACCAGCATGTCCCACAGGTCATCTGGCGACTCGATACCACCGGGGTAGTGACATGCCATGCCCACGATGGCAATCGGGTCGTCACCCGCAGCGCGTACGGCCGGTACGTGCTTGATCTCCTGGGGGACACCGGCCAGTTCGCCGCGAATGTAACCGGCCAGGCCGTTGGGGGTTGGGTAGTCGAAGATGAGCGTGGGTGAAAGGGTAAGGCCGGTAGCGGTTTTGAGCCGGTTACGCATTTCGACAGCGGTCAGCGAGTCGAAACCCAACTCCTGGAACGCCTTGTCAGCGTCGACGGCGTCGGGAGCGATGTTGCCCAGGACGGTGGCGATGTGGGACCGCACCAAATCCAGCACCACGGCGTGCTGTTCGGCTTCGGGCAGGCCGTGCAGGCGATGCGCCAGCGCCGATTTCGACTTGGCGGCAGCCAGCGCGTCGTCGACCTGGCGCCTGGTCGGCGCGTTGACCAGATCGCTGAACATCGGCGGCACCGCCACCGCGTGGGCCCGCAGCGCGCTCAGGTCGATGCGGGCGGGCGCCAGGAACGGCTGGTCGACGATCAGCGCGGTGTCGAACAACTCCGTCGCCTCATCCGAGGACAACGCCAGCACACCTTCGCGGCCCAGCCGGGCACGGTCGGCGGCGTCCAGTCCGCCGGTCATGTCGCTGGCCTGCTCCCACAGGCCCCACCCCAGCGACATCGCCGGCAACCCGTGGGCCCGCCGGTGCGCGGCCAGCCCGTCCAGGAAGGTGTTGGCCGCCGCATAGTTGGCCTGACCTGACGACCCGACCAACCCGGCCATCGACGAAAACATCACGAACGCAGCCACATCCAGGTCGCGGGTCAGCTCGTGCAAGTTCCAAGCCGCAGCCACCTTGGCCCGCAGCACCGCATCGAGGCGCTCCGGTGTCAACGACGTGATCACTGCGTCGTCAAGCACCCCGGCCGCGTGAATCACGGCGGACAACGGCTGTTGCGCCGGGATGCCGGCGATCACGTCGGCCATTGCCGGCCGGTCGGCGGCATCACATGCCAGCACCTGCACCTGCGCGCCGGCGGCGCCCAACTCGGTCACCAACTCCGCGGCCCCCGGAGCGTCGGCACCGCGCCGGCTGAGCAACACCAGGTGACGGACCCCGTGGCGGGTCACGACGTGACGCGCCAGCACCGAACCGGCCATGCCGGTTCCGCCGGTGATGAGGACGGTACCTTTCGCCCAGACGTCCGGCATGGTCATGACGACCTTGCCGATATGGCGTGCCTGACTCAGGTACCGCAAGGCCGCCGGCGCCCGGCGGATGTCGAACGTCGTCACCGGCAACGGTCGCAGCACCCCGGCGTCGAACAGTGCGGCCAGCTCGAGCATGTACTGGTGCATGCGGGGACGGCCGGGCTCGAACAGGTCGAAGGCGCGGTAGCGCACCCCCGGATATTCCTGGGCGATCACCCCGGGGTCGCGGATGTCGGTCTTGCCCATCTCGAGGAACACCCCGCCTGGCCCCAGCAGGCGCAGCGACGCGTCGACGAATTCACCGGCGAGCGAGTCCAATACGACGTCCATGCCGCGGCCGCCGGTGACCGCGCGGAATTTGTCCTCGAATTCCAGACTGCGCGAATCGGAGATATGATCTTCGTCAAAACCCATGGCGCGCAGGGTGTCCCATTTGCTCTTGCTGGCGGTGGCGAACACCTCCAAGCCCAGATGCCGGGCCAGTTGTACGGCTGCCATACCGACTCCGCCGGTGGCGGCATGCACCAGCACCCGCTGACCCGGTTGGACGTCGGCCAGGTGGACGAACGCGTAGTACGCGGTGGTGAAGACGGCCGAGATGGCGGCGGCTTCGGCGTATGACCAGTCGGCGGGCATCGGCAGCAGCAACCGGACGTCCCCGGCCACCAACGTTCCGCTGCCGTCGGGGAAGAAGCCATACACCGAGTCCCCGACCGCGAATTCGGTCACTCCCGGGCCGACCTCGACGACGACGCCGGCGCCTTCACCGCCGATCAGCGCGTCGTGGGTGAACATGCCCAGGGTGATCATGATGTCGCGGAAGTTCGCCGCGATGGCGCGCATGTCCACCCGAACCTGGCCGGGACCTAGCGGCGCGCCGGCGTTGGGAACCGGTTCCAGCCGCAGGTTCTCGAAGGTGCCCGCACTGCTCAAACCCAGCCGCCACGGCCCGTCGCCCGGCGGCACCAGGATGCCGTCCACGGCCCGGCTGGCGTGCACCCGCGGGGTATAAGCCTGCCCGTTGCGCAGCAGCACCTGCGGTTCACCGACGGCCATTGCCGTCGCTGCCGCCGAATCATCCAGCGGCACATCGGAATCCACCAGGATCAGCCGGCCGGGGTTTTCGGTTTGGGCTGACCGCACCAACCCCCAGACCGCGGCACCCGCCAGATCGGTGACGTCCTCACCCGGCAGCGCCACGGCACCGCGGGTGACCATCAGCAACACTCCGGAGGCATGCTCGGCCAGCCACGGCTGTACCGCCGCCAGCGCGTGGTGCGTGCGCTCATAGGTCGCGGTCACCGGATCATCAACGGCGGCAGCGCATTCGAAGACCCGATAGGAAGCTGGTGCGTCGGTGCTCGTGGCGGTGGCCGGTGACCAGATGACCTCGAACAGTCGGTCCGGACCCGCGCCGGACAATACTGCGCGCAGCTGTTGCTCGCTGACCGGCCGGGCCACCATCGCGGCGACGGACAGCACCGGCAGGCCGAGGTCGTCGGCGAGCTCGACGGACACCGCCGAGGGTCCGGCCGGCGCGATCCGTACCCGCACCGCCGATGCCCCGCTGGCGTGCAACGACACCCGTTGCCAGGAGAACGGCAGAACCAGTTCGGCGTCCGGATTCGCCATCACCGCGGTGTGCAACGCCGCGTCCAGGAGTGCGGGGTGCAAACCGAATCCGGTGACGCCGCCGGCCGCCTCGGGCAACCTCACCTCGGCGAACAGCTCGTCACCGCGGGCCCACATCGCGGTCAGGCCGCGAAACGCCGGGCCGTACCCGTACCCACGCTCCGCCAGCCGCTGGTAACCGTCCGAAACGGCTACGGCGGTGGCACCCGCGGGCGGCCACACCGACAGGTCGGCCGCGGGCTCGACGGTGCCGGCGCGCAGCGTCCCCTCGGCATGGCACACCCACACCGATCCGGCGTCGACGTCGGCGCGCGAATAGACGGAGACACTGCGCTCCGCCGACTCCGTCGCGGCGCCGACGATCACCTGCAGCGCCACCGATCCTGACGCCGGAAGCAGCAACGGTGTCCGCAGGGTAAGCTCCTCGACCACCGGGCAGCCGACTTCGTCGCCGGCGCGGATCGCCAATTCGACGAATCCGGTGCCGGGGAACACCACGACGCCGGATACGGCATGATCGGCCAGCCAGGCCTGGGAGCTGATGGACAACCGGCCCGTCAAGACGACTCCACCCGATGCCGGCAGTTCCACCACCGCGCCCAGCAATGCGTGTTGACCCGCCGTCAAGCCCAAACCGGATGCGTCGGCGCCCATGCCCTCGCCCGAGAGCCAAAACCGGCGCTTCTCAAAGGCATACGTCGGCAGCTCGACGAACCGCGACCCGTCCAGAACGCCACGCCAATCCACCTGAACACCCGAGACGAACGCTGACGCGGCCGACAACAGGAACCTGTCGAGCCCGCCGTCCTCACGGCCGAGGGTGGGCACGACAACAGGTTCGGAGTCAGGTGCGCAGTCGGTGGCGGTGTCCTCGATACCGGCGATCAATGCGGGGTGCGGGCTGGACTCGATGAAGGTGCGGTAGCCATTCGTGCATGCGCTACGCACCGCCTGCTCGAATTGGACCGTCTGTCGGATATTGCGGTACCAGTAGTCGGCATCCAAACTCGCTGTGTCCAAACGGTTTCCCGTGATCGACGAGAAGAAGACGGTCCGCGAGGAACGTGGCTCGATACCCGCGAGGGCGGCGACGAGCTGGTCCTGGATGGCTTCGACCTCTGCCGAGTGGGAGGCATAGTCCACCTCGATCCGGCGGGTGCGCAGCTCACGGCCCGCGCAAACCTGGATCAGCTCCTCGAGCGCAGCCACCTCACCCGAGACCACGACAGCCGAGGGGCCGTTGACGGCGGCAATGCTGATCCGAGAGCCGAAGGGCGCCAACAACTCCTGCGCCTGTTCGGCACCGCACGCCAGCGACACCATGCCGCCCGGGCCGGCAAGCCCGGTCAGCAATGCGCTACGCAGGGTCACCACCTTTGCGGCGTCGCGCAGGGACAGTGCACCGGCGACGTAGGCGGCGGCGATCTCGCCCTGCGAATGACCGATAACGGCATCCGGACGCACGCCGATCGACTTCCACAACTCTGCCAGCGACACCATCACCGCAAACAGCACCGGCTGCACCACGTCCACCCGGTCCAGGCCCGGGGCGCCGGGAGCGCCCCGCAGCACGTCGGTCAGTGACCAGTCGACGAATTCGGCGAACGCCTCGCCACACGCCTCGATCTGCTGTGCGAATACCGGTGCAGTATCGAGCAATTCGACGCCCATGCCGATCCACTGGGAGCCTTGGCCGGGGAATACGAACACCGTCTTGCCGGCCGGTGTCGCGGTGCCGCGAACCACCGACACCGCCGCCCCGCCGGACAGCTCGTCCAGACCGGCCAGCAACCGATCCCGATCCCCGCCGACCACCACCGCCCGATGCTCAAACATCGAACGCCCCGCCAACGACCACCCCACATCGGCTACATCCAGCCCGTCATGGGCCCGCAGATACCCGGCCAACCGCGCCGCCTGCGCACACAACGCCGCATCCGACTTCGCCGACACCACCCACGGCACCACCACCGGCCGCGGCCCCACCTCCCGCGACTGCTCCGACGGAACCGCCTCGACAATCACATGCGCGTTGGTGCCACTGATCCCAAACGACGACACCCCCGCCCGCCTGACATGCCCATCAGCCGGCCAGGGCCGCGGCTGCGTCAACAACGACACCGCCCCCGCCGACCAATCCACATGCGGGCTGGGCTCATCGACATGCAACGTCGCCGGCAACACCTCATGGCGCATCGCCAACACCATCTTGATCACACCCGCCACCCCCGCCGCGGCCTGCGTATGACCCATATTCGACTTAACCGACCCCAACCAGAGCGGCTCCGCCCGCCCCTGCCCATAGGTCGCCAACAATGCCTGCGCCTCAATCGGATCCCCCAACGTGGTCCCGGTCCCATGACCCTCGACCACATCCACATCCGCCGCCGACAACCCCGCATTAGCCAACGCCGCCCGCACCACCCGCTGCTGCGACGGACCATTAGGCGCCGTCAACCCATTCGAGGCCCCATCCTGATTGACCGCCGAACCCCGCACCACCGCCAACACCGGATGCCCCAACCGCCGCGCATCCGAGAGCCGCTCCACCACCAGCACGGCGCCGCCCTCGGACCAGCCGACGCCGTCGGCCGCGCCCGCGTAGGCCTTGCAGCGCCCGTCCGGCGCCAGCCCCCGGTGCCGGCTGAACTCCACGAAGACCGTCGGGGTGGCGTTGACGGTGGCGCCGCCGGCGAGCGCCAGGTCACACTCCCCCGACCGCAGCGACTGCACCGCCATATGCAACGCCACCAACGACGACGAACACGCCGTATCCACCGACACCGCCGGGCCCTCCAACCCCAGCACGTACGACACCCGGCCGGAGGCGACGCTGGAGGTCATGCCGGTCAGCCGGTAGCCCTCGATCTCCTCGGCGAACATGCCGTAGCCCTGGACGATGAGCCCGGCGAAGACGCCGGTGGCGCTGCCGCGTAACCGGGCCGGGTCGATCCCGGCTCGTTCCAGCGCCTCCCACGACAGCTCCAGCAGCATCCGGTGCTGCGGGTCCATCGCCAGCGCTTCGCTGGGGGCAATGCCGAAAAACGCCGGATCGAAGTCGGCGACACCGTCGACGAACCCGCCGGTACTCGCATACGACTTGTGGGGTGTGTCGGGGTCGGGATCGAACAGACCGGCCAGGTCCCAGCCGCGGTCCGTGGGGAACTCCGACATCACGTCGCGGCCGTCGGCGACCATCTGCCACAGGGCCTCCGGGGTGTCAACCCCGCCGGGGAAGCGGCACGACATCCCGACGATCGCGATCGGCTCGCTCGACCGCTCCAGCAGCGCGCGGTTGGTCCGCTTCAGGCGTTCAACCTGGACCAGCGCTTTCCGCAGCGCTTCGGTTGCATGCTGGAGTTGATCAACCATTACTAACCTCGCCTAACCTCGCCTAACCCCTGGTCGTCGCCGACCGGGTGCGGCCTTATCGCCGAATCACGGAAGTCGTTGCACGAATCGGCCTCGCCGTTTCGTCGACCAGCGTCGCTTTTTCGACCGGCGTCGTGCTGCGTTCCGACCGAAGAATGTCGCTGGTGAGTATCGCCAACTGTGGCAGGATTTCAAAACGTCCGATACTCCCAGGTATGCGCGGGCGGGCCGGGTGCCCCGGAAGCCATTCTGGGCGAGCAACCGCGGCCGCCTGCATACCTGGGTACACCGAGCCCGCCGTCCATGGCGCGACTTTACCCGGTTCGCCGGTGCCTAACGGCTAGACACCCACCCTGCGCCAGCCGTCGGCGGCCCGGGCCGCCCGGAGCAGCCCCTCACACAGCTCACGCAGTTCGGCCGCGCCGGCACCCTCGTCGAGCGCGAGGCCGATGTCCTCGGCCGCGCACCGCACCTGGTAGATGCGATCCGACAAATCTGCCGCCTCATCAGCCGTCAACACCACCGCGTCGGCGGGCAGGGCCAGTGAGGCCCCGGCATCGCCCCGGGTCATCATGGCCCGCTGCTCGTAGGCCCGCTGCCGGCACGACTGCCGGCAGTACTGGCGGCGGCGGCCCATGCCGGCGTCGGTCACGTCGCGTCCACACCAGCGGCATGGCTGCGGCCGGGCTCTTTGACGTCTGGCCAGACTCACGCCTGCCGACTTTAGTCCGCCGGGGGCCGTGACCCCGGTATCATCGATGGTCGCGGATGGTCGCGTCGCGTGTTGGGCGCCAGCCCGGGAACTACGCGCACGGCTGCGACGTTCGCTAAAGCGGAGAGAATCACCACACGGAGCCGAACCAGCTCAACGAATCCAGAGGAGTAGCGCCGATGGCTGATCGCGTCTTGAGAGGCAGTCGTCTGGGAGCCGTGAGCTACGAAACGGACCGCAACCACGACCTGGCGCCGCGTCAGATCGCCCGGTACCGCACCGAGAACGGCGAGGAGTTCGAGGTCCCGTTCGCCGACGACGCCGAGATCCCCGGCACCTGGCTGTGCCGCAACGGCATGGAGGGCACCCTGATCGAGGGCGACCTGCCCGAACCGAAGAAGGTCAAGCCCCCGCGCACCCACTGGGACATGCTGCTGGAGCGTCGCTCCGTCGAAGAACTCGAAGAATTGCTGAAGGAGCGCCTGGAGATCATCCGGTCGCGTCGGCGCGGCTGATCCGGACGCTACCCGGCCGGTCGGGAGCGGTCGTGCGCGCGAGTGTGTTGGCGTCTGCCCTCAATACCCCATCGGGTGACTTTGAACAATGCCTCGCGAATGTTGGATCCGCTCATCTTTGACACGCCAATCTCGCGTTCGGTGAAGGTGATCGGAACTTCGACGACGACGAACCCGCTGTTCACGGTGCGCCAGGTCATTTCTATCTGAAAGCAGTAGCCCTTGGAGTCGACGCTGTCGAGATCGATCGTCTCGAGCACTTCGCGGCGGTAAGCGCGATAGCCGGCGGTGATGTCGTGGACCCCGACACCCAATGCGAGCCGCGAATAGGTGTTGGCCGTCTTGGACAGCGCCAGGCGCCGCCACGGCCAGTTACGCACCGTCCCCCCGGGCACATAGCGTGAACCGATGGCCAGATCGGCCCCCGCGCCGACGGCGTCCAGCAGACGGTGCAGCTGTTCCGGCGCGTGGCTGCCGTCGGCGTCCATCTCGACAAGTACCGAGTATTCGCGGCTGAGACCCCAGGCGAACCCTTCCAGGTAGGCAGCCCCCAGACCGTTCTTGACGGTGCGGTGCAAAACGTGGGTACAGCCCGGGTCGGCCTGCGCCAGATCGTCGGCGAGCTGACCGGTGCCGTCGGGGCTGTTGTCGTCGATGATCAGCACGTGCACGTCGGGGCAGGCTTCTTTGACCCGCCGATGTATCAGCGGCAGGTTCTCCCGCTCGTTGTACGTCGGAATGATCACCAGGACACGCTGGCCGTGACGATTGCCCGGCACCTCGGCCGCAGGTTGGCCGCTGGTCATGTAGCTCCTTCAGGTCGCCCGAACTCGTGGTGGCCGCCCGCGTCGGGCGGAGTGTCCTGCGCGGTCTGCGGGTCGCCCCCGGATTCGTTTCGGAGGGCCGCTTCCGAGTCGTCGCCGTCGTCCGGGGGTCCGTCGGACTCGCCAGCTCCTCGCAGGTGCCCGGACAACCGACGCCTTGGACGTCTTAGCCGCGGGAACCACCCATTGTGCCGTATCGCGACCAGAACGACCGCGCCCGCCGCCCCGACCAGAGTCCACTGCAGTAGCGGAGCCCAGCGAGTTGCCGGCGTCAGCCTGGTCTTCAGCCGCACCTGGATGTCCAGATAGGCGGGCTCGAAGAAGTCGGTACGGACCAGCTCTGCGCCGTCCGGGGCAATCACCGCGCTGATGCCGGTGGTACCGGCGACCACGACGTAGCGGTCGTGCTCGACGGCCCGGACCTTGCCGAATGCCAGCTGCTGCTCACTCATCGTCTGGTTGAAGGTGGCGTTGTTGCTGGGCACCGCAAGCAGCTGCGCGCCGTTGAGCACGGCTTTTCGCGGGGCCCGATCGAAGATCACCTCCCAACAGGTGGACACCCCGACGGGCACGCCGGCGATGCGCACCACACCGGAACTCGTGCCGGGCACGAAACTACCGGCGCGGCTGGCGTAGCCGGAAAGATGGCGAAACAGCCACGGCATGGGCAAGTACTCGCCGAATGGCTGCACGATCTCCTTGTCGTGGCGGTCGGCGGGCCCCGTTCCCGGATTCCAGACGATCACCGTGTTGGTGAATTCCGGGCGCTGTTGCGGTCGATCCGGCGCGTCGAGCACGGTGCCGACCAGGATTGGCGCGCCGATCGCCGCCGCCGCCCGCGATATCTGCTGGGCAGCGTCGGGATTGACGAACGGATCGATGTCCGACGAATCCTCGGGCCAGACGACGAATTGCGGTCGCGGGGCAATGCCCGCACGGACATCCTCGGCCAGTCGCAGTGTCTCCTGCACGTGGTTGTCCAAGACCGCTCGCCGCTGCGCGTTGAAATCCAGACCCAGACGCGGCACATTGCCCTGAACGACCGCGACGGTGACTGCCGGTTCGCCGCCCGCTCCCGCACCGGCGTGACGCACCTGTGGCCACACGATGACGGCGGCGAACAACACCAGGCAGATGCACACACCCGGCAGCACCACCGCCGGCGGCGCGGCCGTTTCTGCCGACCCGGTTTTGCCGCCGGTCCGCCACCACTTCTCGATTTCCAGCGCGATTGCGGTCACACTGCAGCCCACCAGTACGATCCCTGCGGACAGCAGCGCGACACCGCCCAGCTGGACCAGGGGCAGCAGCGGACCCTCGGCCTGACCGAACGCCACCGATCCCCAGGGAAAGCCACCGAACGGCATGAGCGACTTCAGCCACTCCTGCGCCGCCCACAGCACCGCAAACCAGATCGGCCAGCCGGGCAGCCCGCGTACCACGACGGCCAATAACCCGAAAAGACCCGGGAACAGCGCGGACACCGTCGCCAACACCAGCCAGGGCATCGGACCCACCAGCGAGCCGATCCACGGCAACAACGGCACATAGAACGCCAGGCCGAATAGGAAGCCGTAGCCCAACGCACCCACCGGCGTGGTTGCCCGGTGCATCAGCACCCAGGTCAGCAGCGCGACCGCGACGATGGCCGCCCACCACCAGTTGACCGGCGGGAAGCTGGCATACAGCAACAAACCGGCTCCGACACAGACCAGCAGGCGCGGCAGACGCGGCCGGACTGCGGCCCACAGCCCCGGCAGCCGGGTCGCCGCCCCCGCGCCGATCGCCGACAAGCGCGGACGGGCGGCGGCACTGAGCCGAGTGGTCACGGTCGAAGTGCCGGCGTCCCGCGCGGACTCTTGCGCCTCGGCGGGATCGGCGGCCACGTCGTCGTCAGGCGCCTCAACTGCCGGGTCGATCTCGCCGCGGTCGAGGTTCGGCGCCTTGCGGCCGGGCCATCCTCTAGCCATGGATGACCGCACCCCGATGCACGGTTTGTCGGCAGCGCGGCAAGGCGTCCTGCGGACCCAGCCGCGGTAGCGCCGGCACCCGGGACCGCGGGTCGGTGGACCAACGCTGAACGGCGTCGCGCGGCACGCTGACGTCCAGGGCATCGACTTCCCACACGGCGTACGAGGCCGGCGCGCCCGGCGCCAAGATGCCGGCCTGCCCGTCGCGGACACCGCCGGCCCGCCATCCCCCGCGGGTTGCCGCAACGAACGCCGCCCGCGCCGACACGGCGCTGCCCGGGGTGCGGTGGTTGACCGCCGCAGCCACGCTCACCCACGGGTCGAAGCCGGTTACCGGCGCGTCGGAACCAAGGGCGAGTGGCACGCCTTGGGATGCTAACAGCGCAAGCGGGTTGAGCCGGCAACCTCGATCCGGCCCGAGGCGCTGGGCGTACATCCCGTCGACGCCGCCCCAGAGTGCGTCGAAACTGGGTTGCACGCTGGCGATGACACCCCAGGCGCCCAACTTGGCGGCCTGCTCGGCGGTGACCATCTCCACATGCTCCAGACGGTGTCCGCAGCGAGCGACCGCGACCACGCCGAGCTCGTCCACGACCCGTTCGAGTGCGGCGACCACCGCCGACACCGCGGCATCGCCGATGACGTGGAAACCGGCCGTCACCGCTGCCTCGGTGCATGCCCGCAGGTGCGCTTCGATGGCGTCGGGGTCGAGGTGGCAGGTTCCGGTGCAACCGGGTGCGTCCGCGTAAGGCTGGTGCAGCCAGGCCGTGCGCGAGCCGAGAGCGCCGTCGACGAAAAGGTCACCGGCCAATCCGCGGGCCCCCGTCTGCTCCTTCAGTGCCCGCGCCTGGGTCGGAGTGGTCACTGCCTCACCCCAGTAGCCGATCACTTCGACGCCGTGCTGCAGAGAGCGCAGCGCCAGCCAGTCGTCGAGCCCGCCGATTTGCGGGCCGGCGCATTCGTGCACGGCGACGACTCCCGAGGCGGCCAGCGCCTCCAGCGCCGCGGACCGGGCTTCGGCCAGCTGCGCATCGGTCAGCAAGTCGCGGGCCGCGGCCCGGACCAGATGGTGCGCGTCGCCGGTCAACGGCTGCTGTGCGGCGAAACCCGCGGCGGCCGGCAGTTGGGGGACCAGCCGCCGTACTGCCGACGAGGCCAGCGCCGAATGCACGTCGACCCGGGCCAGGTAGGCGGGCCGGTCGCCGAGCACGGCGTCCAGGTCCGCGGTGTTGGGCGCGCTTCTTTCGGGCCAGGCCGACTCGTCCCAGCCGTGTCCCCAGATCGGCCGACCGGGGTTTGCCGCGGCGTAGTCGCCAACCATGCGCAGGCATTCCGCGCGTGAGGTCGCGGAGCGCAAGTCCAGTCCGCTGAGCGTCAGACCGGTCGCGCTCAGGTGGATGTGGCTGTCGACGAACCCCGGCGCGACGAATGCGCCGTCGAGGTCCTGCACGTCGACATCCGGGAACTGGTCGCGCGCGACATCGTCGGTGCCCAGCCATGCGACGATGTCGCCGCGCACCACCATCGCGGTGGCGTCGGGATGGGTCGGGCTGTAGATCCGGCCGTTGACCAGCAGCTTGGAGGTAATCTGCGTCACAGCGCAAAACTACGTGGGAAGTCCAACACCTTGGTCTGACCTAGTTCTGGCCTAGGTCCGGGGCGACGCTTGATCGGGAATGCGGGCCTGCGGCAAAGTCGGTGGTTCCCCGTCGATGACGTCGATGACCTCGCCGTCAATGAAGTCGCGCTGATCGGGTGGTTCGCGGCGGGTGAAAGCGCCGGCCATGCCGGCGGCCGCGGTCGCCGTCAGCGGCACGCGCCGCAGGATTCCGCGCAGCGCGATCGCGGTCAGTCCGGGGCCGGCGACCGCCCGGATCGGCGGCGCCAGGAGCAACAACCCCACAGCGGTGGTGACCAGTCCGGGGACCAGGACCAAACCGGTGGCCAGGGCAACCAGGGCGCCGTCGCTCAGCGCGCTGCGTGGTTCTTGCACGCCGGACCGCCACTGCATGAGGTGCCGCCCGAGCTGCCACCCACCCATCGGAGCCCACAGGACCAACCCGAGGACGAAGGTGGCCAGCAGCACCACGAGGGCCCAGCCGAATCCAATGGCCGCCGCCAATCCGATGAAGGCCATGAGTTCGACGACGGCGTAAATGAGAAGCAGCCGACCTAGCATGTGATGCCAACGTCTGCAGGTCCCGCCCGAGTTCCGCGAGCGGTCGCATCACGGCTGCAGTTAGATGACGCTATGACCACGATCGATATCGACACCCCGGCCGGAACGATCGACGCGCTGTTGAGCGTCCCCACAGGAGAAGGCCCGTGGCCGGGCGTGGTCGTCGTGCATGACGCGGTCGGTTATGCCCCCGACAACGAGGCGATTTCCCAGCGCATCGCCCAAGCGGGTTATATGGCGCTGACGCCGAATATGTACGCCCGCGGCGGCCGCGCCCGGTGCATCACCCGAGTCTTTCGCGAGCTGCTGACCAAGCGAGGTCGTGCCCTCGACGACATTCTGGCTGCCCGCGATCACCTGCTGGCCATGGCCGAATGTTCCGGCCGGGTGGGCATCGCGGGCTTCTGCATGGGTGGCGGGTTCGCGCTTATTTTGTCGCCCAGGGGCTTTGGCGCCTCGGCGCCCTTCTACGGCACGCCGCTGCCCCGCCATCTCAGCGACACTCTCGACGGGGCGTGCCCGATTGTGGCGAGTTTCGGCGGCCGCGACCCGCTGGGTTTGGGCGCGGCCGACCGACTGCGCAGCGTCACCCAGGCAAAGGGAATCACCGCGGACATCAAGGTCTACCCCGGGGCCGGGCACAGCTTCGCCAACAAACTTCCCGGCCAACCGCTGATTCGGATCTCGGGATTCGGCTACAACGAGACCGCGACCGAGGATGCGTGGCGCCGGGTTTTCGCGTTCTTCGGCGAGCACCTGGGTAGCGGCACTTAAGCCCACTTAAGCCCACTTAAGCCATCGGCTACCCGTCCGGCAACGGTCGTGTCTGCACTTTTCCTGCCACGAAGTTCAGGAAACACATCGGCTCGACGTAACCTCGGCGATCAGAGCGGGCCGGTCGCTATGGCTGAGATTGTCGATAAATTGGGACTTATCGATTGTTCCGTCCGGTGGTGCCGGGGAAACGCATTTTGCCGGCCCGCGTTTCGTCAGCAGAGCATTGTCCCGGCACTTGCCGCGTCCAGCACGGGTGCGCGCCAGCTCGCCGGCGGCATCGGCACCTGGGTGCCAGCACCGAATTCATTGCCTAAAGTCATCAAACCGGCGGGTTCGACCAGGCCCTCGCTGTGTTCAGCGCCGGCAAAGCCTAAGGTGCCGGCACCGCGATCAGATGCCGATATCGGCGACTGACCCGCAGCCCCGTCAACGGTCACCGTGGAAACTAGCTGCGCGTGCGTATCGACACCAGCGACGCCCAGCGGCGACGGCGTCACGCTGTCGACCGCCATCGCTGCCACCGGCGCACCAGCTGTCGGTGCAGCAGCAGCACCGGCTATCGCGCCCAGACCCTGGGCAGCACCGCCGATCAAAGCTCCAGCCCCGGCCAACGATCCCGCAGCAAGTCCAAACAAATTGCCAATAATCTGCGCGACCAAGTCAACAATGGCGCCGACAGGCATCAAGATGGGGAGCAGGAGGAGAACCCCAATCGCAACAAACTCGACCGCAATCACAACCTGAAGAAGTGCTATATAATATATAAAAGTAAAAGCTGTCCCAAATTCCAAGGTCAAGAATAGGTATGCGATACTACCCACAAGCAGCGCAACAATAAAGAGCTGAAGGAATATTAGGCCGACTATTATTGGGATAAAGGCTATATCGAGCAGTAGAGCCAAAAAGAACTCTAATACCATTGTTGGCACTAGTAATACAAGTTCGAATAGAATCTGCACCCACGGGGTTGAGGTGAGGGCTTGGCCGGTGGTGGCGGCCAGGTCGGCGCCGACGCCGGGTTTGACAATCACCGGTGCCGGCGGAATGTGTGGAACCGAGGCCAACGCCGCCGCATCGACCGCCTCATAGACGCCCATCGTGGTCGCCGCCTGTATCCACATCCGCACATAATCGGCCTCGTTCAGCGCGATCGGGATGGTATTGATCCCAAAGAAATTCGTCGCCACCAACACCGCATGGGCGGCATGATTGGCAGCCAACTCACCCAACGTCGGCATCGCCGCCAGCGCGCTGACATAGGCCGCCGCGGCACTCTCATGGGCCGCCGCCGCCGTGGCACTATCGGCACTGGCCTGCATCAACCACGCCACATACGGCACATAAGCACCCACACAAAACTCAGCGCTGGGCCCCTGCCACGCCCCCGCCTGCATCCCCGCGACCACCACGCACAGCTCGTGAGCCACCGCGGCATACTCCACACTCATCGACGACCACCCCGCCGCGGCCGCCACCAACGACACCGGCCCCGGACCCGCACACAACAACGCCGAATGCACCTCCGGCGGCGACGCCAACCACACCCCAGCCGTCACACCACACCCCCAACAACCCCATACGACACCGCCGCCAACCCGTCACCGACGGCATAACCAGGTGCACTCCAACTCGCCGGCGCCATCGGCACCCGCGCGCCGAACTCATCACCCAGCGCTATTAACCCGCCGGCACGAGGTGCGGCGCCCTTACCTGCCGTACCGGCAAACCCAAAGCCCTCAGCACCGCGATCAGAGGTGACGACCGCCGAATCACCTTCACGGACCAGCGAAACCGTCGGCGGCGGCAAACCCTCCGCCGCCGACGGCACCACACTTTCGATCGCTACCGCAGCTACCGGCGCAGCCGACAAACCCGTCAGCGGTACGGCCGACAAACCCGCCAGCGGTGCAACCGCCGCACCGGCGATACCCGGGAGGAGAGCACCGTAGGTTGCCGCAGCAACAAACGGACTCATAAATACGCCAGCTAGATTGCCAATAATCCAATCAACAACAATCTGTGTGACGCCTACTATGGTAACTGGAATCATGAGGGGGATGAACAAGAAGATGGTAGCCAAGGTGATATCAACAATGTTCGCCGCATTTATCAACACACTGACCAACGTTAAAATTGCGGCGGAGACCTGGCCGGCGATGAGATCGTTGATTATCATCGGTATTCCCATGAGGACTTGGGTGATTGAGTAAGCGAGAATATCTAGAAAAAGGAGGTAGCCTCCGCCGATTTTCTCCAAGAGCTGTAGTATTTCGGCCCACGGAAACGGCGTGAGGGCTTGGCCGGTGCTGGCGGCCACGTCGGTGGCCGCGCCGACGCCGGGTTTGACAATCACCGGTGCCGGCGGAATGTGTGGAACCGAGGCCAACGCCACCGCATCGACCGCCTCATAGACGCCCATCGTGGTCGCCGCCTGAATCCACATCCGCACATAATCGGCCTCGTTCAGCGCGATCGGGATGGTATTGATCCCAAAGAAATTCGTCGCCACCAACACCGCATGGGCGGCATGATTGGCAGCCAACTCACCCAACGTCGGCATCGCCGCCAGCGCGCTGACATAGGCCGCCGCGGCACTCTCATGGGCCGCCGCCGCCGTGGCACTATCGGCACTGGCCTGCATCAACCACGCCACATACGGCACATAAGCACCCACACAAAACTCAGCGCTGGGCCCCTGCCACGCCCCCGCCTGCATTCCCGCCACCACCACGCACAGCTCGTGAGCCACCGCGGCATACTCCACACTCATCGACGACCACCCCGCCGCGGCCGCCACCAACGACACCGGCCCCGGACCCGCACACAACAACGCCGAATGCACCTCCGGCGGCGACGCCAACCACACCCCAGCCGTCACACCACACCCCCAACAACCCCATACGACACCGCCGCCAACCTCTCAGGAACCACCCGCAACGTCACAACCACGCACCTTCCGACCGATCGGCCCGCCCGGTGCTTATCCGGCCGACCACGCCACGACTAAAAATCTGGCCGATCTTAACAATTGTCTATTGGAATAGTATCCCTGGGCTGTAGTACAGCGCTGTCGTCCAGATGGGGGGTTTGGACTCGAGCTTCGCCCCAACTGGACAGGAGCGACACTGGGAGACGAAGGATCTATGGCCGGACGAATGGCTCGCTGCGGTGCTTCGGCGTGGTCGCAACAGACGATGTGCGGTGTTGGCGATAACGACCGCGACCGACATTGCTCCCGGCCATGCTTACGCTGAACCGGTCAGTTCCGCCGAGCAGCACATGGTCCTGGCCCGGCTGCTCCCTCCCGGGTACAGGGCCATGGCCATGATCAACGGCGGGCCGAGCCTCGGCGACCTGTACTCATGGTGACAGCGCTATGGCGCCTCGCCTGAATCTTAAAGCTGCCCTACGGCTTTCAGCTGACCATGCCGTTCGCCTCAGGATGCGGCAACTGACCGCCAGCTCGAGCGGTCCTGAACAGCGGTCCGGAATGGCAACAAACGCCGCTCGTCCGCGTCAGCTCACTTTGAGTTCGAGTCCGATGTTGTTTTCCATGCCGCCGCGTAGCTTGCTGACGAAGTTGAAGACCTTGCCGACAATGCCGTACCGCTTGCCGATCGCGTCGTAGACGGCGCCCGTCTGCGAGTCGTCGAGGATTGCCGCTGTGCCCTCGACGGCCTCGCTTTTGGGACGCCCACGCACGTCGCAGATGGCCAGTGTCACGCGAGGGGTGTTGCGGATTCGCTTGACCTTCCACGCCTTCTTCTCGGAGATGACCAGCAACCGGTCACCGTGGTCCTTGTCCAAGGCGGCCCAGACCGGCGTCGGCTTCGGCCGGCCGTCCTTGGTGAAGGTGGTCAACAGGATGTATCGCGCTTTGGCGAGGTCGGCGAAGGTTGGCGTCACGGTGTCAACCTAGCGCCGAGCAGACGCGCAATCGCACGCGAATGGCCATTCGCGTGCGATTCTGCGTCTGCTGGCCGGGCTCTCGCCGCCCCCGCTATCACGGAACCACGCGATCCTGTCTGACGTCGACGATCAGGTCACCGGAGAAGCCCCTGGTCGAGCCGGGCTCGACTTGGACCGATCTATCCGCGCCGCGGTAATCCCGGACGGTCAGCGCAACCGATACCTTTGTACCCGCCACCACCGCCAGCACATTGCGCATGGGCAGTCCCTGCGACGGGGCGCCCTCGCCGACCAGGCTCATCGAGGGCGTGCCCACCCACGGGTACGGTGCAAAACACGAGCGGTCTATCAGTTCGCTCAGGGGCTCCGGGCAGCCCACTTCCCAGTGCGCACCTGTCGCCGTGTCCGACGGCGAGACGGGATCGTCGGCCGGGACAGCCCCTGCCAATGCGGGCTCCACTCCAAGGACACCGAAAGCCAGGGCAGCAGCCATGGTGACGCAAACAAGGCGTGTCCTCATCGGGTGGCTCAACCCTCCAAATCGCCTTCGGTTTCCAGCAGGACCTGGCGTAACCCGTCGAGGGTATCCGGTTGCGGCTGGGCCCACATGCCACGTCCGGCCGCCTCCAGCAGGCGTTCGGCCATGCCATGCAGCGCCCATGGATTGGATTCCGCCATGAACTTCCGGTTCTCCGGATCGAGCACGTAGCGCTCGGTGAGTTGCTCGTACATCCAGTCGGCCATCACCCCGGCGGTGGCATCGTAGCCGAATAAGTAGTCCACGGTGGCGGCCATCTCGAATGCGCCCTTGTAGCCGTGGCGGCGCATCGCGGCCATCCACCGGGGGTTGACCACCCTGGCCCGAAACACCCGGGTGGTCTCCTCCGACAGCGTGCGGGTGCGGATGGCGTCGGGCCGGGTGTTGTCGCCGATGTAGGCGGCGGGCGCCTGGCCGGTCAGCGCGCGCACGGTGGCCACCATGCCGCCGTGGTATTGGAAATAATCGTCGGAATCGGCGATGTCGTGTTCGCGGGTGTCGGTGTTCTTGGCGGCCACCGCGATGCGCCGGTACTGGCGGTTCATGTCGTCGACGGCTTCGCGGCCGTCGAGGTCGCGCCCATAGGCGAAGCCCCCCCAGGCGGTGTACACCTGGGCTAGGTCCGCGTCGTCGCGCCAGTTGCGGCTGTCGATCAGCTGCAGCAGCCCGGCGCCATACGTTCCCGGTTTGGAGCCGAAAATCCTTGTGGTTGAGCGCCGTTGGTCGCCGTGCTGGGCGAGGTCGGCCTGGGCGTGGGCACGCACAAAGTTGGCGTCTGCGGGCTCGTCGAGGCCGGCGACCAACCGGACCGCGTCGTCGAGCATCGTCACCACGTGCGGGAAGGCGTCCCGGAAGAACCCGGAGATGCGTACCGTCACGTCGATACGCGGCCGGCCCAGCTCGGACAGCGGAATAGCGGTGAGATCCACCACGCGCCGCGACGCGTCGTCCCAGACCGGCCGAACACCAAGCAGGGCAAGCACTTCGGCGATGTCGTCGCCGGCGGTGCGCATCGCCGAGGTGCCCCACACCGACAGGCCCACCGACTGCGGCCACCGGTCATGGTCGGCGCGGTAGCGGTCCAGCAGCGAATCAGCCAGGGCCACACCGGCTTCCCACGCCAGCCGCGACGGCACCGCTTTGGGGTCGACGGAGTAGAAGTTGCGCCCGGTGGGCAACACGTTGATCAGACCGCGCAGCGGTGACCCCGACGGCCCGGCCGCTATGAACCTGCCGTCTAAAGCCTTTAATACCTGCTCGATTTCGGAAGCGGTGCCCGCGAGCCGCGGCACCACTTCGGTTGCGGCGAACCGTAGTACCGCCGCGACGTCGGCGTTGTCCGTGAGATGATTCGCGGCGGCCGGATTCCAGCCGGTGGCTTGCAGTGCGGCCACGAGCTTCCGGGCCGCCGCCTCGGCCCGGTCGACCGACGTGCGCTCGTCGGTCCCGTCGTCGGCCAGGCCCAGAGCTTGTCGCAGGCCTGGGATCACCTGCTCGCCGCCGAACAGCTGGCGGGCGCGCAGGATCGCCAGCACCAGGTCGAGTTCCTGTTCGCCTGCCGGCTGTTGCCCAAGGATATGCAGGCCGTCGCGGATCTGGACGTCTTTGATCTCACACAGCCAGCCGTCGACATGCAGCAGCATGTCGTCGAACGAATCTTCAGGAGGGCGTTCGGTCAGCCCCAGATCGTGGTCCATCTTGGCAGCCCGGATCAGCGTCCAGATCTGCTGACGGATGGCCGGCAGCTTGCCGGGATCCAGTGTGGCGACCGCGGCATGCTCATCGAGCAGCTGCTCCAAACGCGCTATGTCACCGTAAGTTTCGGCCCGGGCCATGGGCGGGATCAGATGGTCGACGAGAACGGCGTGCGCCCGTCTCTTCGCCTGGGTGCCCTCGCCCGGATCGTTGACCAGAAACGGGTAGATCAGCGGCAGGTTGCCCAGCGCGGCGTCGGATCCGCAGGCCGCCGACATGCCCAACGTCTTTCCCGGCAGCCACTCCAGGTTTCCGTGTTTGCCCAGGTGTACCACCGCGTGGGCCCCGAATCCTGTCTCCAGCCAGCGGTAGGCGGCCAGATAGTGGTGGCTGGGCGGCAAATCCGGGTCGTGGTAGATCGCGACGGGATTGTCTCCGAAACCACGCGGCGGCTGCACCATCAGCATGAGATTGCCGGATCGTATACCGGCAATGACGATTTCGCCGTCGGGATCATTGGCGCGGTCGACGAACAACTCCCCCGGCGGCGGCCCCCAATGGCGTGTCACGGCCTCGGTCAGCTCGGCCGGCAAGGTACCGAACCAAGCGCGATAGCCCTTGGCGGACACCCGAATCGGGTTGCCGGCCAGTTGGCTCTCGGTGAGCCAGTCAGGGTCTTGGCCGCCCCGCTCGATGAGCGCATGGATCAGGGCATCTCCATCGCCTGGCCCGTTGTCGGGGACGCCCGGCAGATCGCCCACCTGATAACCGTGCTCGCGCATCGCCTGTAGCAAGGTGACCGCGCTGGCCGGGGTGTCCAGGCCGACCGCGTTGCCGATGCGGGCGTGTTTGGTCGGGTACGCGGAGAACACCAGGGCCACCCGCTTGTCGGCGGGCGCCACATATCTCAGCCGCGCGTGCCGGACAGCCAGACCGGCAACTCGCGCGCAGCGCTCGGGATCTGCGACGTAAGAGATCAATCCATCGTCGTCAATCTCCTTGAACGAGAACGGGACTGTGATGATGCGGCCGTCGAACTCGGGCACGGCAACCTGGCTGGCGACGTCGAGGGGGCTCAGCCCGTCGTCGTTGTCATGCCACTGGTCCCGCGGGCTGGTCAAGCAGAGCCCCTGCAGGATCGGGATATCCAGTGCGGCAAGGTGTTCGACGCTCCAGCTGTCGTCGTCGCCACCGGCTGAGGCGGTGGCGGGCTTGACTCCCCCGGCAGCCAGCACGGTGACCACCATGGCGTCGGCGTCGGCAAGTCTGTCGAGCAGTTCCGGTTCGGCGGTGCGCAGTGAGGCGCAGTACATCGGCAGCGCCCGACCACCGGCATCTTCGATCGCCCGGCACAGCGCCTCGACATATGCGGTGTTTCCGGCCAGGTGTTGCGCGCGGTAGTACAGCACCGCGATCGTCGGGCAGTCGATCTTGGCGGCGTCAGTGCGGGCCAACTCGCCCCACGTGGGCGTCACCAGCGGCGGGGCGAAGCCGTAGCCCGTCATCAATACCGTGTCGGACAGAAAGGCGTACAGCTGTCGCAGGTTGTCCACACCGCCGTGAGCCAGGTAGATATGCGCCTGCACTACCGTGCCGGCCGCAACCGTGGACAGGTCGGTCAACTCGGCGTCAGCGGCCTGCTCACCGCTGACCAGCACGGCCGGCACCCCGCTGGCGATCACCACGTCGACGCCGCTCTGCCAGGCGCGGTAGCCGCCGAGAATCCGCACCACCACGATCGAGACACCGGACAGTAACTCGGGTAGCTCGTCGTCGGACAGCCGCGACGGGTTGGCCCACCGATAGTTCTTACCGCTGGAGCGCGCGCTGATCAGGTCGGTGTCGGACGTCGACAACAGCAGGACGGTCGGCTCAGCCACCCACCATTCGTACCGCAATCCCGTAGGGCTGTCCCGTCGCGGGTCGGGTAAGCCGGTTGGATGTCTGCGGTGTCGGCGGAAGACCAGCGGGTGCCCCTGGCCGACCTTGCCCCAAAGGATTCCACCGTTGCCACCGCTTTGCCCGGTCCCGGGGGCTCCGTTGGCGCCGTTGCCGATCAGCGGGCGCCCTTCCCCTCCGCGTAATTGGGGTCTCAGCAGCCTAGCGCTGCAGCCGTCCTGACGCAGCATGGATTTCACCGAAAATCCGGTTAAAGGTCCTGCAAATAGGCATATTTCGGCCTGTTGGCCGGCTACTGTTTCGCAGCTTTTGGCTACGTACCCTTAGCTATTAGCAACTGTTGACACACCATATATTTTGGAGATTTCGCACCCCACGTCGTTGCCGGGCCGACAGGCCGGCGGCCGTTCAAATGAACAGAGGCAATTAGAAGGAGTTTCGGTGGTGACGTTACGGCTGGTTCCGGCCGGCTGAAAACGTCTGCCGTGGTCGACTTCTCGACGATCACGCCGACACCGGGGCGCCGCTGAGGCGATTGGCGGCGTGATCCGTGCTGCTGACATTGTTGCGGCGCAAGGTAATAACCTGCCTCCTACCGCTAAGCAGTTGCATCCCGTTTGCGGCACCGGTAGCGGCACTGTTACCGACGGCATCGTCTGCGCGCGGCCGGCAACGGCAATCCGGATCTTGATCAACGAGCCAGCCCGTGCTCGGGCCCGCGCTCGGTCGATATGACAGTGGTGGAGCACGCCGCACGATCGGGGTACGGCTGCCCCAGCTCCGAATGGGACGGATGGAAAATGCCGGAACGGCCAGAACGCGGCCGCAACCGGCGTACTCTCAGGACACTCGTCATTCACGTTCCGTCAATTCGTCGACGGGTCTACGACGTGGCAGGAGGACAACGATGTCATATCTGACGGCCTTCCCCGAGTTACTGGCATCGGCCGCAACGGACCTGTCCAACATCGGCTCGGCGCTGATCGACGCCAACACCACGGCAGCGGCCCCCATCACCACCATGGTGCCCGCTGCCGCCGATGAGATATCAGCAGCCATCACGGCGTTGTTCGCCAACCACGCGTGGACATATCAGATGCTCAGCCGCCAGGCGAACGTGTTTCACGCGCAGTTTGTCGAGGCGTTGAGCGCCGCGAGCGCCTCGTATGCCGCCACCGAAGCGGCCAACGCGTCGCCGTTGGAAGCCGTGGTTCAAGACCTCCTGGGGGTGATCAATGCGCCGACCAACGCATTACTGGGGCGCCCGTTGATCGGTGACGGCGCCACCGGGACCGCAACCAACCCCAACGGCGGGGCCGGTGGCTTGCTGTTCGGCAACGGCGGCGACGGTTACTCCCAACCGGCAAGTTCGACCGCCCCCGGTGGCGCCGGCGGCGCGGCAGGACTGATCGGCAACGGCGGCCGCGGCGGGACCGGTGGGGCCGGCGCGGCCGGTGGGGCCGGCGGCCAGGGCGGGTTCTGGTTGGGCAACGGCGGCGCGGGCGGCGCCGGCGGCCCGGCCTCCCCGACCGTCGGCTTAAACGGCGTCAACGGTGGTGCCGGAGGGGCCGGTGGGGCGGCCGGGCTATGGGGCGCCGGCGGGGCCGGCGGGCACGGCGGCAGCGCCGGGCCCTACAGCCAGACACTGCCCCTCGGCCAGCCCCTTCGCCTGTCCGACCTTGCCCTGAACGGCGGTGATGGCGGCGACGGCGGGCGGGGCGGGTGGCTGTCCGGCCCGGGCGGGGCTGCTGGGCAAGGTGGGACCGGCAGTACGGGAATCGCCACGCTCGCCGCCCCCGGCCCGGGCCCGACCAGCTACGCCTTCCCCATCAAGAACAACACCGCCGGGACGGCCCTCATCACGATAGGCACGGCTAGCGGCTCTGTCGCGGTGACTCCTACGAGTGCGACACTGGCCCCGGGCGCCAGCGTCATCGCAACCGTCGCGCTGTCGACGTCGTCAACCGGCGGCTCCGTGATTGTCAAGTCCCCCACTGTCTTCGGCACGGCCGGAAACGCCGGCAGTGCCGGCGCCAGCGGATGGTTCTAGGTCCGGCCAAGAGCTCCCCAGCCCGCCGTTTCCGAATCACGCGGTGCGCACGTCGAAATCGGCAAGCCTTGGCTGCCGCAACAGCTCGCGGTGAGTCTGCGGTGTCCACGGGAACAGCTCCGGTAGGCCGTCCTTACCCAAGTACCAACTGCTGCAGCCGGTAACCCAAACAGTCTGCGGCATAGCGGCTTTCATGTCCTCGTTGTAGTGCTTGGTGGCGGCTTCGGTCGGTGCGGCGGCGCTGATGATCGAGGCGACCCGAGCCGCCACCTCGGTGGCCACCGATAGCGGTGCGCCGCCCGTTGCGGGCTCGTAACGATCGGCCACCGGGTCGTACACGGCGCCGGCGATCGAGCCGTGATCGGCCGCCAATTCCACCAGCTCCACCGGCCAGCCGATCCGTTCGAGCGACGCGGCGAAATCCCGGCTGACGCGCACCGGCACCACATCGTCGGCCAGGCCGTGTAACAACGTGAATGGCGTACCGATGTGGTCGGCGGACAACCGGTCGGTGACGAGCCGACCCGAAATCGGATCCGGGGCTGTGAAGGCGCCGGCTAAGCAAACCGTGTGTGCCAGAACAACATTGAAGTGCGCGGCATCGAGGGTGAGGGCCGCCGCGGCCGCGCCCCCTAACGACCATCCGACGAGCACAATGTCAGCGCCGTCGGCACGTTGCCGGGTGTATTCCAGCGAACCCAGCAGATCCGCGCGCCCGCCGTCGTCGGCGTGGGAATTCCAGTCCGGCACCACGACGGCGGCACCGTGACCGGCCAGCAATCCGGCGAGCGGCCGGACGGCGGCCCGGGCATCGGTCTGCATGCCGTGCCACAGCAGGATCGTCGGGCGGGCCGCATGGACGAATACATCGGCCCGGCGCCCCGGGGCGTACTCCACCGTCCGCACAGACCGGGTGTGCCCGAACGGTTCGGATTCAAACCACATCAGTCACATGGGCATCTGTCTCGGCGGCCATCCATGAATCCCCAACGCGATAGCAGCCTGCGCTAGCACGCCGATTGGTCCGGCACGGATCACGTACCGTGAGCCCATGGCCCGATCCCGCGACACCGATGCGTGCCCGGGCGCGCTACAGGTGCACCAGGCCGCCGACGGCGCGCTGGTACGGGTTCGGTTGCCGGGTGGCCGCATTGCCGCGGCGCAACTGGGCGTGCTGGCCGAGGCGTCAACCCGTTTCGGCTCGGGAACGCTGGAGCTGACGTCGCGCGGCAATGTGCAGTTGCGCGGTATCACCGAGGTGGCAACGGTCGCCGCGGCGATCGCCGAGGCGGGCCTGTTGCCGTCGGCGACGCATGAACGGGTCCGCAATATCGTCGCCTCACCACTGTCGGGGCGAGCGGGTGGAAACGCCGACATCCGGGACTGGGTCGACGAGCTGGACGCCGCGATCTGCGCAGAGCCCCGGCTCGCCGGCCTGGGCGGCCGGTTCTGGTTCAGCCTTGACGACGGCCGCGGCGACGTCTCGGGTCTGGCTGCCGACGTCGGTGTGCACGTCTATGACGACGGCTGCGCCCTGACGCTGGCCGGCCGGGACACCGGGACGCGGGTCGGCGATGTCACCGCGACGCTGGTCCGAATGGCGCTACGGTTCATCGAGGTACGTGGAAAACATTGGCGCATAACGGAATTGAGTGACCTCGACGTCCTGCTGCCCGGCATGCAACCGGGTGCGGCCTTCCCGCCCGCCACCATGCCCCCGGTGGGCTGGATAGCCCAAGACGACGGCCGCGTCACGGTGGGCGCCGCCGTCCCGCTGGGGGTATTGCCCGCCCGGATCGCCGAGTACGTGGCCGCGATCGAGGCTCCCCTGGTGGTCACGCCGTGGCGATCCTTGCTGATCTGCGATCTTGACGAGGCCGTTGCCGACACCGTGCTGCGGGTGCTGGCGCCGCTGGGCCTGGTGTTCGACGAGAACTCGCCGTGGCTTCGGGTCAGCGCGTGCACCGGCAGCCCCGGCTGTGCGCGCTCGGTCGCCGACGTCCGGGCCGACGCGGCCCGTGAGCTGGACGCGGACACCGTCGGGCACCGGCATTTCGTCGGCTGCGAACGGGCTTGCGGCAGCCCGCTGTCCGGCGAGGTGCTGGTGGCCACCGGGGACGGATACCGAGCGCTTCGAAACAACGACACCTTAGGGTGAGCGGGTGCTCGACTACATCCGCGACGCGGCCGAGATCTACCGTCGGTCGTTCGCGACCATCCGCGCCGAAGCCGACCTGACCCGGTTTCCCCCCGACGTGGCGCGCGTGGTGGTCCGGTTGATCCACACCTGCGGGCAGGTCGACGTCGCCGAGCACGTGGCCTACACCGGCGACGTGGTGGCCCGGGTCCGTGCGGCCCTGCGGGATGGGGCGCCGGTGCTGTGCGACTCCTCGATGGTGGCCGCCGGGATCACCGCCGCCCGGCTGCCCGCGAACAACCAGGTGGTGTCTCTGGTTGCGGAGCCGGCGGCGGCCGAGCTGGCCGCGCGTCGGCAGACCACCCGCTCGGCGGCCGGCGTGGAGCTGTGGGCCGACCGGCTGGCCGGCGCCGTGATGGCAATCGGCAACGCACCCACTGCCCTGTTCCGGTTGCTCGAATTGGTCGACGACGGGGTCGCGGCGCCGGTGGCGGTGCTGGGCGGGCCGGTCGGCTTCGTCGGTTCGGCCCAGTCCAAACAGGAGCTCATCGAGCGACCGCGCGGCATGTCGTATCTGGTGATACGAGGCCGCCGCGGCGGCAGCGCCATGGCCGCCGCGGCCGTCAACGCGATAGCCACCGATAGCGAATGACGCGCCGCGGCACGTTGTGGGGAGTCGGGCTGGGGCCCGGCGACCCGGAGTTGGTGACGGTCAAGGCCGCACGGGTGATCGGTGAGGCGGATGTAGTGGCGTATCACAGCGCCCGCCATGGCCGCAGCATCGCCCGTGGTATCGCCGAGCCGTATCTGCGAGCGGGACAGATCGAAGAACACCTGGTGTATCCGGTGACCACCGAGACCACCGGACATCCCGGCGGTTATGCCGGCGCGCTGGAGGACTTCTACGTGCAGGCCACCGAACGCATTGCCGCCCACCTCGACGCCGGGCGCAACGTGGCGCTGCTCGCCGAGGGCGACCCGCTGTTCTACAGCTCGTACATGCATTTGCACACCCGGCTGACTCGGCGGTTCAATGCCGTGATCGTTCCGGGGGTCACGTCGGTGAGCGCCGCCTCGGCGGCCATCGCAACCCCACTGGTGGCCGGCGACGAGGTGCTGTCGGTGCTGCCCGGGACGTTGCCGGTTGCCGAGCTGACCCGCCGGCTCGCCGACGCCGACGCCGCCGTGGTGCTCAAGCTCGGCCGTTCGTATCACACTGTGCGGGAAGCACTTTCGGCGTCCGGCCAACTCGACGACACCTTCTACGTGGAGCGGGCCAGCACCGCGGGGCAACGGGTGTTGCCGGCCGCCGACGTCGACGAGGCCACCGTGCCGTACTTCTCGCTGGCCATGCTCCCGGGGGGCCGGCGACGCGCGTCGGTCGTCGGTTCGGTCGCGGTGGTGGGCCTTGGCCCCGGCGACATGGACTGGATGACGCCGCAGAGCCGGCGCGAACTGGCGTGCGCGACCGACCTGATCGGCTACCACACCTACCTGAACCGCATTCCCGTACGTGACGGGCAGCGGCGCCATCCCAGCGACAACACCGACGAGCCCGCCCGCGCCCGGCTGGCCTGCTCGCTGGCCGAACAGGGACAAGCCGTCGCGGTGGTCTCGTCGGGCGATCCGGGCGTGTTCGCCATGGCCACCGCCGTGCTGGAAGAGGCGAAGCAGTGGCCGGACGTGCAGATCCGGGTGATTCCGGCGATGACCGCCGCCCAGGCGGTGGCCAGCCGGGTCGGGGCTCCGCTGGGCCACGACTATGCGGTGATCTCGCTGTCCGACCGGCTCAAGCCGTGGGACGTGATCGCCGCCCGGCTTACCGCCGCGGCCGCCGCCGATCTGGTGCTGGCGATCTACAACCCCGCCTCAAAGACGCGCATCTGGCAGGTCGGCGCGATGCGGGACTTGCTGCTCGAACATCGCGAGCCGGGCACGCCGGTGGTGGTCGGCCGCGACGTGTCGGGCCCTGAGGAAGATGTTCGGGTGGTGCGACTGGCTGACCTGAACCCTGCCGATATCGACATGCGCTGCCTGCTGATCATCGGCTCGTCCCAAACCCAGTGGTACTCAACCGATTCCGGTGACCGGGTATTCACACCGCGGCGCTACCCGACCTGAAGCTCGCTACGGCGCGGCCGTCGGCTCGCCCGTCCCCGCGACACTGCAGTCGGATGCCCGACGCGCCGATGGCGGGCGCAGTGGCTGCAGTCGCGATGACCAACCACGGTGCGATCTGCTCACCCCTTTGCCCCGGTTACGGGTTGGCGTGATCAGCGCCCACGAGCGCCGTAGGTTTAGGGGTCGCGTCTACGGGCTCGCCTAACAGCAGGGAACGAACCAGTCGGCGCGGCCCGAACGGCCGCAGCATGTAGCTGGCCGGGCGCGTGCGCACTCGCTGCGGCCACCAGAACCAGCGCCCGAGCAGTGCGGCGATCGACGGCGTCATCAGCGAGCGCACCACCAGGGTGTCGAACAGCAGACCCAGGCCGATGGTGCTGCCGGCCTGGCCGATGGAGCGCAGATCACTGGCGACCATGGACATCATGGTGAAGGCAAATACCAGGCCCGCCGCGGTGACGACCCCACCGGTTTCGCCCATCGAGCGGATGACGCCCGTCCTCAGCCCGGCGCCGATCTCCTCTTGAAAGCGCGAGACCAGCAGCAGATTGTAGTCGGATCCCACGGCCAGCAAAATGATCAGCCCGAACACCGGCGCGATCCAGTTCAACTCCAGACCGAAGATGTGTTGCCAGACCAGCACGGACAGCCCGAAGGCGGCGCCCAGCGAGATCAGCACCGTGCCGACAATCACCAGGGAGGCGACCAGCGCCCGGGTGATGATCACCATCACCACGAATATCAGTGTCAGAGCGGCGATTCCGACGATCATGAGGTCGTACTTCGAGCCGGTTTGGATATCGTTGTAGACCGCTGCCGTACCGGTGAGGTAGAACTTGGCGTTGGCCAGCGGTGTGCCCTTGACGGCTTCGTGCGCGGCATTGAGTTCCGGCTTGACGGCCGCAATCCCCTTGGGAGTCGCCGGGTCCGCGTCGTGGGTGATGATGAAGCGCGCGGCCTTACCGTCCGGCGACAGGAAGAGTTTCAGGCCGCGCTGGAAATCAGGATTGTCGAACGCTTCCGGCGGCAGATAGAAGTAGTCGTCGGCCTTCGAGGAGTCGAAAGCCTGACCCATCGCGCTTGCGGTGTCGGTCATCCGCGACATTTGCGTGACCAATCCGGAGAAGCTGCTGTGCAAGGTCAGCAGCGTTCCCTGCATGGATTTTGCGACGGCGATGATGGGCGGGAACTCCGCGAGCAGTTGCGGTAGTAATGCGTCGACATTGTTCATGTCTTTGAGCAGTGTTTGCATGTTCTCGCTGAACTTGTCCACGCCGTCGATCGCCTCGAATACCGACCTCGCGGCCCAGCACACCGGGATGTTGAAACAGTGCTGCTCCCAATACAAATAGCCGCGGAGCGGCCGCGCGAAATCGTCGAAGTCCGCCAGATGGTCCCTCATCTCGTCCAGCGTGGCCTTCATGTCGTTCATGTCACCGACCATGCGATGAGTCGTGCTGCTCAGCTGCCCGAGCAGGCCATACATGCGTTCCATCGAGCCGACCATGGCACCGAGGTCGTCGCTCATCTTGCGCATATCGGCCATCCGGTCCCTCATGAATTGCAGATTCTCTTGGATCGGAATGGCTTGCATGCTGATCTGAAACGGGATCGAAGTGTGTTCGATGGGGCTTCCCAGCGGCCTGGTAATGCTTTGTATTCTCTCGATGCCCGGAGTACGGAAGATGTTCTTGGCGATCCTGTCCAGGATGATCATGTCGCTCGAATTGCGCATGTCGTGATCGGCCTCGACCATGAGAATGTCGGGATTCATTCTGGAAGGGCTGAAATGACGCTCTGCCGCGGCGTATCCGATGTTCGACGGCAAATGCTGGGGTATGTAGAAGCGATCGTTGTAGCTGATCTTCATGCCCGGCACCACGAGCATGCCCACCAGCGCGATGAGCAGCGAGGCCACGAAGATCGGCCCGGGCCAGCGGACGGTGGCGGTCCCGATCCGGCGCCACCCGCGGACCTTGATCATCCGTTTGGGATCGAGTAGACCGAACCGGCTGGCCACCACGACAACGGCCGGTGCCACCGTCAACGCACCGGCGATCACGACGAGCAATCCCAGCGCGGAAGGAATGCCTAGCGCCTTGAAATACGCCAGCCGCGCAAAATGCAGGCAGAAGCTCGCCCCGGCAATCGTCAGCCCCGAGCCCAGGATGACGTGATAGGTGCCGCGGAACATCGTGTAGTAGGCGGTTTCCCGATCCTCGCCGGCCTGACGCGCCTCCTGATAACGCCCGATGAGGAATATCGCGTAATCTGTTCCCGCCGCAATGGCCAGGGACGACAACATGGCGACCACGAACGTCGAAAAGCCCAACAGGTCCTTGTAGCCGAGGATGGCAATGACTCCCCTGGCCGTCAGCATCTCGAGGAAGACCATGAAGAGCACGAGCAGCACGGTGCTGACGGAGCGATAGACAATCGCGAGCATGATCATGATGACCACGCCCGTCACGCCCATCATTTTGAACATGCTTTTGTCGGCGGCCTCGTTCATGTCGGTGGTGAGCGCTGCCGGGCCGGTGACGTAGGCCTTGATTCCTGCGGGCGGGTGCGAATCGTCGACGATCTTGCGGACCGCGTCGACGGATTCGTTGCCCAGGGTGCTGCCTTGGTCGCCCGCGGTATTGATCTGCGCATATGCGGCTTTGCCGTCAGTGCTTTGAGCTCCGGCGGCGGTGACGGGGTCTCCCCACAAATCCTGCAGATGCTGCACGTGTTTGTGGTCCGCCTGCAGCTTTTTCACCAAGCCGTCGTAATACCGATGGGCTTCTTCGCCGAGCGGTTTATCGCTTTCCAGGACAAGCATCACGATGCTGTCGGAATCGAATTCTTGGAACTTCTTGCCCATGTGTTTCGCGGCGATCATCGCCGGCGCATCTTGCGGCGACATCGTCACCGCGTGTGATCTCGCGACGAATTCGATCCAGGGCACGAGAACGTTCACAGCGATCGTCAGCAGCAGCCAGGCGACAATGATCGGGACGGCGAACGTGCGGACAGCCCGCATGAATCTCGGGCGGGTGTCGTCGTGGGCGTTCATGCGGCCTTCACCAGACAGAAGGCCTGCGCGTGGTGCCCGCTGGACGATTGTTCGTCCTTGACGGCACCGTTGACGGTGATGCGGCACCCGATGCTGTCGCTGTTGCCTTGCGCCACAACGTTGGCGATAACGGCCGGTATCGTCGTCGTCATCGTGTACGTCCAGGGCAGGCTGGTGAAGCTGGCTTGTTCGGGCTGGGTCTCCTTGTTCAGGTAGCTCACACTTCCCGCGGTGCCGGCGGGCCCGAACACCTCATAGGTCACCCGTTTGGTATTGATCGACTCGATCACGCCCGAGTTGGCGCCCGTCCAGGTAAAGATCGGATCGGAACCGAAGACGCCGCGGAGCCTGTCCACGGCTATGCCCCCGGCGACAAGCGCGATGACGACAACGAGCGGTATCCAACCTCGCTTGAGAAAGGTGAGCACTGAAGTTCCCCTCCGCTCATCGCCTTGCCGTTGGTCCGGTTGGTACGTAGTCCACGCCCTCGCCGTCTCGTCGACTAGGGCCGTTCGACCCGGGGGCGGTGGTCGTTGGACACACGAACTTCGGTTGCCTGACCACTGTATACCATACCCCCCACGGTATTTTGCCCGCCGGTCGCTGCACGCCGACGGTGCTGGTTACCTCGATCGCCGGCGGTTAAACGCAAATCCCCACTCGTCGAGGCGACGACGGACTCCGGACAGGCGACACCGACGATCGATATTCGGGCTACCCGGCTACGCGAGAACTTCGGCGACGCACCTGGCCGCATCCGCGACCAGCGCTTCGCTCCATTCGGCGTCGTACCCGCCGGAGGCGCGATCGGACAAGATCGCCACCACGTGGGACACGCCGGCGGGCGACCACACCACTGCCACATCGTTGGCCCGGCCGTAGTCACCTGAACCGGTCTTGTCGATCACTTTCCAGTCCGCGGGAAACCCGGCCCTGATCCGTTTAGCTCCCGTGGTGTTGCGCGCCATCCAGTCGGTGAGCATCGCCCGTTTGTCGGCCGGCAACGCGTCGCCGAGAACAACCTGCTGATAGTCCAGCGCGATCGCGTGGGGAGTGGTGGTGTCGCGCTCGTCGCCGGGAGGGTCGCGGTTCAGCTCCGGTTCCTCCTGGTCCAAGCGGCTCACCGAGTCGCCCAGGCCGCGCAGGTAGCCGGTGAACCCCGAGGTCCCGCCGACCTCGGCCAGCAACAGGTTGGCGGCGGTGCCGTCGCTGTAACGGATTGCCGCGTCACAGAGTTCGCCAATGCTCATCCCGGTAGCGACATGCTGCTGGGTGATCGGCGAGATCGACCGGATGTCGGCGCTGGTGTAGGTGACCATCTTGTCCAGGTGGCTGAGCGGATACTGGTGCAGCACCGCCGCAACGAGCAGCGCCTTGAATGTGGAGCAGAAGGCGAACCGCTCGTCGGCGCGGTAGGCGATTGCCGCCGTCGTGCCGGTTGCCGGCATATATACGCCCAGCCGGGCCGCATATCGGTGTTCGAGTTCGGCGAAGCGATTCTGCAGATCCGCTGCCGGTGCTGCCGTGGTCGAGGCCGGGTGAGCGCCGCCGCCGCTGCGGGCACATCCGGCGAGCGGAACACACGTGGCCATGGCCAGTAGTAAGGCACGGCGCGGCAGCGCCGGCTGTGAACTCGATGCGTTCATGTCGCGACAGAGTCTGTCACGATCCTGTTGGAAGCGGTGACCGTGTGGCATCGACCGCCCCACTTTCGGTCTTTGCGTCTGAAGCGGCCATGCGCAACGATGCAGGCATGCGGTGTGACGTTGCGCGTGAGGAGCTATCGGCGCGACTGGACGGTGAGCGTCCGCAGATGCTGGCCCAGCAGGTCGATGCCCATCTGGAATCGTGCCGTCGTTGCCGCGCCTGGCTCATCGGTGCGGCGGCACAGAGTCGCCGGTTCGCCGCCGTCGACGCCGGGCGCGGACCGGACCTGGCCGACCGAATCATGGCCAGCGCCCGCGTTGCGCCCACGCCGCGCTATCGCCGGTGGCTGCATATCGTGGGTCCGCGTCACTGGCAGTGGTGCCTGATCGCGGTGGGCATGTTCCAGATTGCGATCGCGGCTGCGCAGATCAGCGGCATCAATTTCGGCATCATGCCTCGCCATAAGCCTGACGCGATGATGCACGGCGAACACCTGCTGCACGAATCCACCGCCTGGCTGCTGGCTCTGGGGCTGGCCATGATCGTGGCCGCCGTGTGGAGTAGCGCAGCGCTGGGCGTGGGCGCCATTGCGGGTACGTACTCATTGGCGCTGGTGGGTTACGTGGCCGTCGACGCCTGGCGCGGTGAGGTGACCGCGGCACGCATCGCCAGTCACGTGCCGGTGCTTGCGGGCACGGTGTTCGCGTTACTGGTAGCGCGAGACCGTACCGGGGCGGCGGCGTCACAGCCGACCGAGGCCGAACCCGCGCCGGCCGTCCGGCCCACGGCGCTGGCGCACGGTCGGCGCCACGGGCATCTGCGGCCGATCAACCGTTCTACGACAGCCGGTCGTATGCAGAGCGAGCGTTGCCGTTTAAGGTGGATGCCCATGACCGCGGCAACCGACGACGAGGCCGTCACCGAACTGGCCTTGGCGGCTGCAACCGGCAACGCGCGGGCGCTCGAGGCGTTCATCAAAGCCACTCAGCAAGACGTGTGGCGGTTCGTGACCTACCTGTCGGATGCGGGCAGCGCCGATGATCTGACCCAGGAAACCTTTCTGCGCGCGATCGGCTCCATTCACCGGTTCTCGGGGCGCTCCAGCGCCCGCACCTGGTTGCTTTCGATCGCGCGGCGTGTGGTGGCCGATCACATCCGCTATCTGCGGTCACGGCCCCGAAGCGCACCCGGCGCCGATCCGGAACGTCTGCTCGACGGCCACGCTCACGCTCGTGGTTTCGAGGAGCTCGTCGAAGTGACCACGATGATCGCCCAACTCACCGCCGATCAGCGCGAGGCGCTGTTGCTCACGCAGTTGCTCGGGTTGTCCTATGCCGATGCAGCGGCGGTGTGCGGCTGCCCGGTCGGCACCATCCGGTCCCGAGTCGCTCGGGCGCGCGATGCGCTGCTGGCCGATACCGAACGCGACGAACTGACCGGTTAGTTCAGTCCGGCGACCCAGGCGGCGGCTTCCGCCACGGTGCCGACAGTCGCGATGCCTGCGGGAAGCGGTGGGCGCGCCACCATAACTACCGGAATGTCAAGTGCCGCAGCGGCATCCAGCTTGGCCCTGGTCATGTCGCCGCCGCTGTTCTTGGTGACCAGCGCGCCGATGTCGTGCTCGCGCAGCAGCCCGAGTTCGTCGTCGTAACGATACGGGCCGCGGGACAGCACCAGCTGGTGACGGCGCGGCAACACGGTGTCGTCGGGTGCGGTGACCGCGCGGATCAAAAACCACGCGGCGCTGCCGGCGAAAGCCTTGACACCCGAGCGGCCCGTGGTCAGGAAGATGCGTCGAAAGTGTTGGTGTTCAACCGCTTCGGCAGCCTGGGTATCCGACGCCACGACGATCGCGTCGCCGGGATCCCACGGCGGGCGGGCCAGCACCAGATAGGGCTTGTTCAGTTCACCGCAGACCTGCGCGGCGTGCGCGGTGATGGTCGCCGCAAAGGGGTGGGTGGCGTCGACGACGGCGTCGATGTGTTCGTCGACCAACCAGCGCCGCAGGCCGTCGACGCCACCGAACCCGCCGATTCGCACCGGGCCGACCGGCAGCGCGGGGTCGGGCACCCGGCCGGCCAGCGAGCTGACGATGTCGACGTGCGGGTGCAGCCTTGCGGCCAGCGCGCGTCCCTCGGCGGTGCCGCCGAGCAGTAGCAGTCGCGTCAATGCCCCTCCCGGCGTGCGGTCGAGTACAGGTAGCTGTCGGTGAAGCCGGCAGCCGCCAGCACGTCGCCGACGATGATGACGGCGGTCTTGGTGATGCCCGCGTCGTGCATCTGTGCGGCGATGCCGGCCAGCGTGCCACGCAGCACACACTGCTGTGGCCAGCTCGCGAAAGCGACGACGGCGGTGGGCGTTTCGGGGCGGTAGCCGCCGGATAGCAGCTGCGGAACGATGGCGTCGATCTGGGCGGCGGCCAGGTGCAACACCAGGGTGGCGCCGGACTTGGCCAGCGTTGCCAGGTCTTCGCCGGGCGGCATCGGTGTGGACAGGGTCGCGATTCGGCTCAACGTCACCGTCTGGGCCACTCCGGGGACGGTGAGCTCCCGTTTCAGAGCGGCTGCGGCGGCGGCGAAAGCCGGTACGCCCGGCACGATTTCGTAGCCGATGCCCAGCGCATCCAGGCGGCGGCATTGTTCGGCGAGCGCGCTGTACAGCGACGGGTCACCCGAGTGCAGCCGGGCCACGTCGTGGCCGGCGGCATCGGCGGTCGCGAGTTCGGTGACGATCTGTTCCAACGTCAGCGGACCCGTGTCGACGATCTTCGCGTCCGGCGGGCAGTGTGCGAGCAGGTCTTTCGGCATGATGGAGCCCGCGTACAGACACACCGGGCACCGTTCGAGGAGCCGCTGGCCCCGGACGGTGATCAGATCCGCGGCACCCGGTCCGGCTCCGATGAAGTAGACCGTCATTGCTTGGTCACCTTGGTCACCGTCCATTGCGTCACCGGCCGCTGCGGGTGCCAGCCGGTAAAGCCGCCCAGCGGCTCACTGTGGTAGTGCTGGAAGCGCCGCAATTCACCGCCATATTGCGAATTCACCTGGGCAAGTAGGGATTCCGATTCGATGGTGACCGCGTTGGCGACCAGGCGGCCGTTGGCCGGCAGGTTGGCCAGGCAGGCGTCCAGGAGGCCGGGTTGGGTCAGTCCCCCGCCGAGAAAAATGGCCGCCGGCGTTGGGGCGCCCTCGAACTGGCCGGGCGCTTCGGCACGCACGTCGATGTCGACGCCGAAGGCGGTGGCGTTCCGCTCGATGTTGCGCCGGCGCCGTTCGTCGCGTTCGAACGCCACCGCGGTGCAGCCCGCCGCGCTGCGACACCACTCGACGGCGATGCTGCCCGAGCCCGCGCCGACGTCCCACAACCGCTCCCCCGGCCGCGGCGCGAGTGCGGCCAGGGTAACCGCCCGGATGCCATGCTTGGTGATCTGACCGTCGTGGGCGAATGCGTCGTCGGGCAGTGATGAGGCGCGCTCGTCGGGAAGGTAGCGGATGGCGATCACGTTCAGATCGTCTGTGTCGCTTCTGGTTTCGGTGGCCCACTGTCGCGCGGTGCCGTGTCGGCGGCGTTCATGTGGTCCGTCGAGCTGTTCGAGCACACTGAATTCGGAGTCGCCACGGCCGTTTTCGTTGAGCAGCATGGCCAGCGCCTTGGGGGTGGTTCGGTCTTTCGAAAGGACAATCGCGTGACCGCCACGACGCATCGCGGTGTGCGGCGCCGCGGTGACCAGGCTGATCACCTCGGTATCGTGGACGTTCCAGCCCATTCGGGCGCATGCCAATGTCACCGACGACACATGCGGCAACACGGTGACTCTGGCGTTGCCGAACAATCGGATCAGGGTGCCGCCGATGCCGTGCAGCAGCGGGTCGCCGCTGGCCACGACATGAATGTCCGGCCCATCGGCCGGCAAGGCCTGCAGGGCGGGCAGCATCGGTGACGGCCACTCGCGTCTTGCGGTGGTGACCGTGTCGTCGAGCAGGTCGAGCTGCCGTTTGGAACCGTAAATAACTGTGGCCCTTCGCAATTCGTGTCTTGCGGCGTTCGAGAGGCCGGGCATGCCGTCGGCGCCGATGCCGACAACGATGATCATCGCGGCATCCGGCGCCACACGAACTGCGGCAGCAGCCTCATGGCGAAGAACATCGGGCGCAGCGCCCACGGGACCCAGACGGTGCGCCGGCCCCTGGCCAGGGCACGTGCGGTGGCCTCGGCCACTTGCGCCGGGGTGCTGGACAGCGGCGCGGGTGTCATGCCCGCCGTCATGCGTCCGATCACGAATCCCGGCCGCACGATCAGCAACCGTACGCCACTGCCGTGCAGCGCGTCGGCCAAACCGCTGGCAAAGCCGTCCAAGCCCGCCTTGGCCGACCCGTAGACATAGTTGGCGCGACGCACTCGCACCCCGGCCACCGAGGAGAACACCACCAGCGATCCCCTGCCGGCCGTTCGCATCGTGGCGGCCAGCTGGGTGAGCAGGCTGATCTGGGCGACGTAATCGGTGTGCACAATGGCGACCGCATGCTCGGCGTCGGTTTCGGCCCGGGCCTGCTCCCCCAGGATGCCGAAGGCCAGCACCGCGGTGCCGATGGGTCCGTGCTCGCCGGTGATCGCGGCGATCAGCGGGCCGTGCGTGGCCAGGTCGTCGGCGTCGAATTCCCTGGTGTGGACGGCTGTTGCCCCGGCCGCCTTGATGGCGGCAACTTGCTCGGTGAGCCGGCCGGCGTCTCTGGCGGCCAATATCACCGGAGCGCCGGGAGCCAGGCGGCGCGCGAGTTCGATGCCGATCTCGCTGCGGCCGCCGAAAATTACCACCGGAGCTGCGCCCGTGTCGTCCACGGCTGCGATTATCACCTGCGCTAGCGTGGGTGGCGATGGCGAAGACCACGACGCGGCTCACCGACGACGCGATGGCGTTTCTCACCGAACGCCATCTGGCCATGCTGACCACGCTGCGGGCCGACAATTCGCCGCACGTGGTGGCCGTGGGTTTCACGTTCGATCCCACCACGCATATTGCTCGCGTGATCACCACCGGCGGTTCTCAGAAGGCCGTCAATGCCGAACGCGGCGGCATCGCGGTGTTGAGTCAGGTGGACGGCGCCCGCTGGCTGTCGCTGGAAGGCAAGGCCTCGGTCAACCGGGACATCGACGCTGTGCGAGACGCCGAATTGCGCTACGCCCAGCGCTACCGGACCCCGCGGGCCAATCCACGGCGGGTGGTCATCGAAGTTCTCGTGGAGCGGGTGCTGGGGTCGTCGTCCTTGCTTGACCGGGTGGAGTAGCCGCGGCGAGCGGGTAGCACAGCCATGCACCGCCAGCGGCTGCGGCGTGCAGCTGGGCGTTCTGGTTTCCCGTTCGCGGTAGGGCGAACTCTGCGTTGACGGCCGCACAGGCTAATTGCGCCTGGTCGAAGCTCACCGGATTTGGCGTCAGCGTCCAGGTGCCCGCGGCGTTGCGGCAGGCCGCGGGGTGCGGGTCTGCACAGGGCGCGGCCACCCAGCGGCCGGTGGGCGCTTGGAGGGTGCAGCTTCCGGCGGTCGGTCGCGGTTCATCGGGGGCCCAGCTCCACAGCGTGGCCTGGATGCGCCCGTCTTCGGGGAGCAACTGGTCGAAGCCGAACAGGTTGACACCGCAGTCGGTCATCGCCTGCACCTTCGCCGGTGTCAGCGCCGCCGGGTTGGCGGGTGGCCGGGTTGGCTTGGTCAGGGCCGACACCAACGTGGAGTCCTCGTAGTAGCGGACGAGCTTTGTTGCGTACACGTCGCTGCCATACGTGACGTCGCAGGTGGGGTATGGCTGGTAGCCCGGCGTCGAGCCGCTCTCCACCTCCGGGCCCTTCCAGGTGAAGACGTCGGCCGACCAGTTCGGTATGCAGGAACTGACGAGCACGACTTGCGCGCCCGCGGCGCGGACGTCATTGCGTGACGTCTGCAGCGGCAGCGGGACACAGCCGTTGGTGGCGCGGCCGGCCGGGTCGGGGTGGTAGATCAAGCTTTGTCCGTCCGGACGGCGGAGGGTGTCTTCAAGTGTGGCCAGTGCCGATGAGTATGCCGTTGCGTCCCGAAGTTCGTCTTCGAGGTAGAGCAGGATGACTTCGTCGGTGTGCCCAGGTATGTTGAGCCAGTTCTTGATCTGCGGAAGCACTGCGGTCAACGGAGGCTCGTTGGTGCAGCCCAGGTTGCCGTTGTTGGGTGCGAGCCCGTGGCAGACCGTGACTTCCCGCTTACCCAGAAGCTCCAGCCTGGGGAGGTAATGCAGGTCGAGTTCGAGGCCACGGACGTCGATGTCCAACTGCTGAGCCAGCGACAGCTGCTGATTCGAGTCGGCGTGCGAGAGCGTGAACGAGTCGCTGAGACTGTTGAACGAATTGTGGGTGCCCAGCCACTGAGCTTGACTGATCGGCAAGGGGTCCGCCAGGGCGTACTGGAATTGCGCCGTGCGGTGCACCCATGACTGCAGGTAGGCATCGCGCGCCGCCTGGGTCACTTTATGGGCCAGCGGGAGTGCGCAGTGTGCGTCCGCGATGCCGACGCGGCGACATTCCGCGGCGACGGCGTCGGCGAACTTGTTGAGCGCCACGCACGGAATCGCGATAGGGCTGACGGCGTCGCAGGGTGCGGTGGGCGAGGTTTGCTCCGAGGGGTCGGCGATTACCGGCGCGGGGGTGATGACCGTCAGGCTGGTGACGCTAACGACGACCGCTCTGTGCAGCCATCGGGTGCCGGGCATGCGGGCTACTTTGGCACGGCGGCCTGCGGATTTCTAGGGATGTTGTCGAGGTGTTGTAATTGCGGTTTGGGGGTGGGGGTTCGTGAACCAGTCGAGCACCTGCTGGGTAATGCGCCTGCTTGACGGAAATACCCGGTGCGGCCGACAAGCACCAACCTTGCCTAATTTCATTTCGCCCCTATCCAAGACCACGATGACCACGCAGGGGCAGCAGAACTCAAGCTAGTGCTCGGCTATCGTTCCCGAAACAACGGCTTTCCATTCTGATCCAAGCAGGATGCGACGATCTCATCAATTGACACATTCAAAAAGAATGACAATTTGACAAGTTCCGCCGTACCAGTCACTGAATCAGAACTGCTAACAGCGACCGCGGCACCATCGGAAGAGATCAAAGTCAGCCGATCAACCCCTTCAAAGTCCCGGATATCGATATGGAAGTTAGGGGCTAGCTGCTCCGCCAAGACCGGAATTCTTAAACGCGGCAATTCACGCTTCCGTCTAATAGCCTGACAGAATCTGCCAAAAAAGTACTTTTCAATAGTATCCATCGACGGGGCAGCCAAGATGAAGTGTTCCGGACCCATGCGGTCAGAGTCCGTGACGACAAACCAGCCGCGGTCATTCCAGCCAATAAAGAGTCGAATTTCACCCAACGATGCCCAGAATATTGCGCGTCCATCTTCACTGCGGGATCCAGGAGTCAGGGTATATCCAGCAATATTTCCCCATTCCGTAAGCCTCGCGGAGATTTCTATGTGGGCATTCATCGCAATACGCCAATGTCAAGCAATTCTTCCACGTTGAGCGCCCTACCTTCACTGTCGAATATCCGAACCTGTATCGACCCCCCCGGTTGGCCCACGCCAGGTGCTACTTCTGACACTTCGACATGCCAGCCGGTCGGAAGATGATCGAATTCATATGCGTTATACGGCTCACGTAAGCTATTGATATGCAGTGCTCGCGCCTCCCAGGATGCCGGCACACCATCTACCATGATCGCCAGATACTTCCCGTCCACGTTCCCAATCCGGTCGAATTGCCTGCCGTAAAACTTGGTCAATTGATCTGCGTCGGTAAAAGCGATCTTTGTACCCGGCACCGCTCCATCATTTCCCGGGAAATTCATCCACCGATCACCGGTGGGGCTCAGTCTGTTGAAGCGTTGAACGTATTCCTGTTCAGTATAAGCACGCCCTTGAGGATCGCGGCCGAAGGGCGCTTCAGGATCTGCAATAAGCTGCGCAACGGTCTTCTTAATCCCGCTGGGATCGACCGGATCATCAGGAAAATTCCAAGAATCGGACAACGGCTCACCATAGTGCGGATCGGTTGCTTTATCGGGTAACCGATGCCATCCCGGGCCAGAGCGCTCGTGGGAATGCAACGGGTCACCCGGGGCTATTGGCGGCTCTTGCGAGCCACGGTCACCCGGCATGTCACCCGCACTGACGTGGGGCGACGACTCCGGCGGTCGACCGTTAGATGAGATGCCGTCGCTAGCGCAGTGCGGGCTACCGCTACCCGGTCGTGCTAACTCAGTCGGACTAGTAGATTCCGTGAATCGCGGGGCTGATGCCTGCGGCGCCGGGGATGCGGGTGCAGTGGCCGCGGATGCTGGCTTGACGGGCGCTCCCTCTGCTGCCCCTGGGGCGGGTGTGGATTCCGTCAGGCGCGAAGTGGTCGACGGCATTTGGTCACCCCCCGCAGCGGGTGCAGGAGACGGACGAGATCCGACAGGCGTGGCCGGATCATGCAAGCCGGCTGACCCCACGGTCGCGGAACCCTCTGGGGCAGAGCGGGACTCGGCTGGGGCCATGCTGGGCGCGGATTCCGCAGGACGCGGGGCCTCAACCGGTGGCCGCGGTGGCTCTCGTGTCGGTAAGGCTGATGGTTCGCCGCTCGTCTTCGGATCGGTCTTGGGCAGATCCCCGCCGAGGTCCTCCAGTTCGCTGGTCAGCGCCTCGCCGGAGTGGGTGATTTCACCCAGCTGCCCGCTACCACCTGGCGCTCCGACACGCGTAGCGCCGCTACCTTCTTCCCCGGCGACGCCTTCCTCTGGGGCACGCTCGCCCATGCCGAAACGCCGGGCCTCGCCAACCTTGAGGAACGACGTCCCAACGTCAAAGAGGTTCTCTCCCAACCCCAATCCCGGTCGGTCCTTGCTCCAATCGTCGAGGTGCAGCAATCCTTTCCAGGTCTGCGCGGCACCGTCCGGGTCCAGCAGTGCGTATGCCGGGAGGGAACGCACCGCCGTCACATCCAGCCCCTCCCAAGCGGCCGCCGCACCCTCGGGATCGGTGAGAAAGTGTCGTGGACTGAGCTGGTCCATCTCGACGACCGTTGAGAATGCCGCTTTGTAGACACCCTCGGTGACGTTGGTGAAGAAATCGAAGACCGTTGCCAGCGGATTGCCGACTTCGGCACCGAGAAAATGCGTGAGCTCACTGCGCACATAGCGCTCCATCCCGCGCACTAAGCCGTCGGCGACCCCCATTCCGCGCTGCATCGCCTGCTCCTTGGCCTGCGCTTCACGACCAAGGTTGTGCAGCAAGGCCTTGATGTCCTCGGCGATCTCTTTGACCTCTTGCAGCCCATCGCCGTCGAAAATCGACACCACCTCATGCCACAACCCTGACGCCGACCCCAACCGGTCCAAGAGGTCCCGAATGGCGTTTTGCGCGTGGGCCACCTCGTCGGCGAAATTGTCGAGGGTGGCGGCCAACTGTTCACACTGCTTGCCCAGGCTTGCCATTGTGGCGCCAAGTTCGGACAAGACCGGCTGGATCAGAGGCCCTTCTGGAATCTCTTGTCCGGCGATCACCGCCTTCGGAACGTTGAGCCCCTGCTCTGCACCGCCGAGCGCCGCAGCAAGACCCCGCCAACATCCCGCGGCCGCATGCAGTCCCGCGACATCCCCGTTGGGCCACAAATCACCGACAAACAGCTCCACGACCCGCCACAGCATCGGCGGAGGTGGACCTGCACCCAATGTGCCCGGTGGTCCAGGAGCCGAGAACTGCTCCGGATCGTGCGGCGCCGGCAACACACCACTGCCACCACCCAACGTGGACGCCGCTTCAGCCCTGGAATAATTCGACGCGGACAGTTGAATCCTGGCGCCGTCATGACGGCACGCGTTGATCGCCGCCGCGGCAGCCTTTACCAGCGACTTCGCCGCCTCCTGATACGCCAACCCGAACATGTCGCCAGCCGCATCCTGACCAGTGTTGGCCCCGAAACCTGCCGTCAACGTGCCCAACGCGGCCACGAGGTCCTCACCCACAGCGGCCACCGCGCTGCCCGCGACGAACATCGCCTCGGGATCAACTGCCAACGGAGCCACGCCGGGATTTTGCCCTATGGCAAGGGTTGTCGCCATTCACCCGCCTTCGACGTCCGGAGGATTTCGGCGTGGTTCACTCAGCGCGAACCAGCACTGGTCGACCGGATGTCATGTAGCGGCCGATCACGTCCTGGCCTACGACCTGGGCTTTCGCAAAGCTTTCGAAAATCGTCGCGCGCGAATATCGAAAGGTGTCATGCCGGTCAATTCACCACCGCCCCAACGGTGTCACGGTCTTGATAGCCGTGAGTCGTCAGGGGTGAACTCAGTGCCGTGCGGCGTCCGACGCGGTGCTGCTGACAACTCACCGGCTCGCCGCCGAAATTGCTGCTACGGGCGTGTACGGCTTCCGCGGTCGGGCTGCTGGCGCAGGCTGCTCCACAGCGGCACACCCATCAATTCGCCAACAAGCCCTGAATTACACAGAGCCATAACCGTTTTCACGGCGCGACCGCGCTGTCAGCGGAGAACTGACCCATGGATGGAGAACCGGAACTACCAGGCGATTACACAGTCGTGATCAGGCGCGCATCTTGTTGGACGAGAAGCGGATTAATGAGGTCGACCACGATCCAGCGCCTTGTCTCATCTACAGCGGTGATCACGCCAAGGTTGTAGACAGCGCCACCGAGGTCAACTGTGACCGGAGAGCCTAGCACCCACTGCTCGATGGGCCTGGCGGCGTCGTCTGCAGCCACCACGACGCGAGCCACGCCAGCGGGCAGGTTCTTCAGTTCTGGCGTGGAAGCCGGGTCGAGCACATGCCCCGTTACGACGACTCCGTCGACGTTGCTCCACTTCGCAGGCGCCTTGCGCTGTTCAACTGGCTGTGTCGCTTGAACGGTTGCGCCTGTCGGCATCTGGTCGTTGATCTTGACGTCCACAGGAATCGCCCAGTCTGACTGACCGGAACTGAACACCGCGAGGGGCGAAGTCGGGATCGTCCAAGGCTCGTCGGCGACGGCTGGTTGTACGTCGCCAGGGGCGACGTAGGTAATGCTTCCGACCTTGATTCGGCTCGGCGCTTGACCAGTGGCGCCTGCCTTCATCACCGACACCGGTGCATCCGCAGCACCTTTCGCGCATTGCGCGACGGTAATGAAGCCGGGCAGCCGTTGCCCGCCATGGCTCGCGTCGGGGTAGTCGATATAAAATCCGGCTTTGCACACGACGGTGGCGGCTTCGTCACCAACCATAATTGGGGAGCCTGGTTGCAGCGCAGTCACCGGTCCCGACGTCAAGGTCGGCGCGTTGATCGACGGCGGGGGCGGGGCAAATGATGCAGAGGACTTAGCACTCGACGACGTTGTGCCCGAAGCCTTCTCGCCGACATTCGACCCACACCCGACGGGTGCCAAGCACACGGTCAGGATGATCGACGCCGCTACCAATAACGCTGCGGCGCTTGCCTTTCTCATGCGTTCGCGCTTGGCGAGGGCCAGCCAGGAGACGCCGGCAGGGTCGGGAAGAACGACCGGACATATTCCTGCCCGGGTACCAAGTCGCGGTGGGGGGGTGCCTTCGCGACACAGGTATCTTCGTTTTCGACAACATCCGGCCACTCCGACCCGATTCCAGATCGGGCGAAATACCCGCCCTGGTGGCTGGTGATCCTCCAACCGACGAAAACATCGACCGACGGCGCGCGCGCCGGCCCCTGCTGGGCGGGCAGCGGCGGCCCCGGCTTGGCAGGAGCGGTCATGGTGATCCGCATCGCCGCGATACCTGTATATGGGGACGGCCCTGCAACATGCGGGCGGACCCATCCTTGGTCAGATTGTTCGGCAGCGCCGAACATGTATTCGCAGACAATGACTGTGACGTCACGACCGGAGGTTGTCACAGACAGGATATGGTCCTGCTGCGTGCCCAACCACGGCGGGTCCGGCCGACCGTCGGTCTGTGGCCACAAAAACTGTGTGCCGATCGGATCGTCGATGGACCTGTTGGGATCAACCGACTGCCGAAATCCCGGATACAGATACTTGTCATCGCGCATGGCGGAGGCCAGCGTGAACGACTCGGTGTAGGCGCGCACCACCACCGCAGGCCACGCGGTCACGTCGATACCGGGTTCAGCCGTCCACACCATGGTGAAATTGTCCAGCGCCGCAGGCCAGCCCGCCGGCGGCGCCGCAGACGTACTGGTCGAACCTTGAGCCGAGCGCCCACCCGAACCGCATCCACCGACCAACAGCACACCAACTGTCAACAACGCTGCGATTGTTCGCAACTCGAGACGGATTCGCATCACTTCCTGCCCTGATCGGGGTGCGGAACACCAACAATATCGTCGTAGCGGCTGACCAACCCCACATCCGGGGAGAAGCGCTCGCTGGGCGGCCTGGGTTCCAGCGACTGCGACAAAGCGGGACCAATCACGCTGTTGTATTGACCGGCCGTAACACCCAGTTCTTCCGGCGTCGCGATTCGACCATTGGGGTGGTCGTGGTCATAGACGATGTAACCGGGCGGCAGTCCGGCGACTGTGTGTCCTGTTCCGAGCATGGCGTTGAGGATCTCTTGGTCGGCCATACCCAAAGACATGGGCTGTATCGGATTTTCGGTCGGCGCAGTCGGTGTCGGACCGAGGACGGCGTTTTCCAGGTTGTGGCCCAGGATGCCGATCGTAGGACCGGCGATGCGGCCGACCCCGGGGATAAAGCCACCTGCTGTGGTGAGACCTTGCAAGCCCGTTTCATACGCCGATTTCTTAGACTGATATTCCGAGACGCCCTGGTGATACCCATTGTCCTCGTTGGCTTGAAACGCATTGTGTGTGCCGACGTCGACCAACGCTCGCAAAGTTGCGGCATCATACAAATGCTGGTCGTAACCCGAATGGGTGGGATCGTCGGCAAAAGCAGCCTCGTGAAGCACAGCCTGCGCGTAGGCCTGGCCGTTAAAGTACTGGGCGGCCTCCTTATCGCTGCTCAGCACCGAGAAGACACCCTTGGCCACCGGCAGCGCACCCGACATCGTGTGGCCGTCCAGCGGATCACCGAATCCCGGTAATCCCCCCGATGTGCCGGCGATATTGTTGGCATAGGGCCCCAGCCCATGAGCCATATCGCGGACCAAATTCGGGTTCACCTGGCCAAGGGTGTGGTTTCCCGGAAGATGCAGCAACTCCTGCTGGTGACCACCGATATATGAACTGTAGACGTGGGCGGTTTCGGCGGCGATCCTTTCCTCCGGCCCCTGGACCACCGCCGGATCCCCAGTCCACGAAAACAGGGATCCAACCCCTTGGCCGTTGTCTTTCCAGTAATGGTGGGTGATGTTTCGCAGGAACTTGTCGCCGTCGGCGCCGGACTTGATGGTGTCATGCACCACCTGGTGATCCGGCGAGACCGCCGAGAGGACATTGGACACCGTGGGATCCAAAGCGGGATCGCGTTCGACGTTTTGGCCGCGGCTGGCGGGGTCGATATGCCAGATCGGCGTATCCATCATCACCGATGCCTTGTGGATCATTGCGCGATCCAACTCGGTATTCGTCTGGAAGCCCCTGTCCCCGTCCTTGACGATACCGGCGATGTCGTTCATTTGATGCATGAATATCGCGTTGGGCGAATTCAACGCCTGCTGGACACTTGCAGGCAACTGCGAGATGCCGCCTTTAACCGTGTCGGAACCCTGCTTGGCGCCAACGGTTAACTGAGTCTTCGGGAAGCTGATATTCGGATTGCTCATCAGCTGCCAGGAATTGGCGATCATGCCCCTTTGCGCGCCCAGGCGTTGCTCCGCGGTCGTGAGCGCGTCGACAGACATGCCGTGTTCTTGAGCTTGCAACTGACTCAACACTGAGGCCTGCTCGGCAGTCAACGGAACTTTCCCGGCCAACTGATCGGGGGTAATGGAACCCAATACAGCATTGACCCGCCCAGCCGCACCTTGGTCACCAGCAAGCGCATCATGGACGTCTTGTTCAGCTTGGTCTGGCGTCTCGGGTTCGTGGTTGTCGACGCCCCAAATTCGAGAAGGGTCGTAGCCGTCGACAGCCAGATTTTTCTCCGCGGTTCTCAGGGAGTTTGAATACCCGTCGCGAATCGAATGCAGCTCAGCCAGGGCAGTCTGGGTGTCGTCAATCGCGTCCTGTTCGCACGTGTGAATGAAAGCATCCAGTGTCGCCCTGTCCTCTGCGGTGAGCTGAGGGTTTCTCTCGAGCGTCACCGCTCGGCCGATCTCGTCATCGAGTTGCTGCAGCTGACCCTCTAGCCCGAAGTTGCGACCGTCTGGATAGGTGATTCGGGCTTTGACGTGGGGTTTTGTTGGTTTTGGGTGTTTTAGGTCTGACTACGCCGCGATGGTGAGGGGGATGGTGGCCTTGATGAGGTCGAAGGCGCGGCGTTGGTCGTGGGTGGGTTCGGTGAGAGTCTCGATTTCGATGTTGGTGTCCTGGTAGCGGATTCGGTTGCGGGTCAAGGTGGCCAGGTGATCGAGCAGAGCGCGGAAGCTGCGCAGTGGAGTGGCGTCGGTGGTTTGGTGGCGAGATGCTTTGGTGTGCGCATGTGGTGAGCGTTGTGCGGGTGCGACGGGGTTGTCGCGGGTTGGTGGGTGTTCGTCGGTGTAGGTCAGCGGCGCCCAGGCTTTGCGTAAGTGCCAGGTCACATAGCAGGCCAGCAGGCAGATCAGTACGTGGGCTTTGACGCGCTCAGACAGCCGGTGGTGGATGGGGCGTAGGTCGAGGTCGTCGGTTTTGATGCTGCGGAAGTCGCGTTCGACATAGGCCAGGTTCTTATACCCGGTGACCACCGCGGGGGCGTCGAGGTCGGTGGCGGGCACCGAGGTGCGCAGGACGTAGATGCCGTCGAGGGCGGCTTCGGCGGTGATGGCTGCGTGGTCGCGTTCATAGGCGAAGCTGGTGTCTGTGATGGTGCGGTGAAAGTGCTTGCTTACCTTGTATTTGTTGACGATCTGCCCGACAGCTTCGCCGATCTTGCCGGCCCCGGCCAGGCTGCCGCGCTCGACCCGTTCGGCGATACGCGCTAGGGCGGTCTCGGTGGCGGCCAGCAGTTCGTTGCGTTTGCGGGCCCGTTCAGCGGCCAGGGCGGGGTTGCGGCAGGCGATCAGCCGTTCGTGTGGGTAGTCGGGGTGGGTGATCTCGGCCAGGTCGTGGGTATCGAACAGGCTCATCTGCAGCGGCCCGTCGTCGGCGGCCAGTTTGGCAATCGCTGGAGCGCGCAGCGCGGTGATCCACCCGAAATCGGTTCCGGTGTCGTTGAGTTCTTTGATCGCGGCGATGCGAGCGGCGGTGATCATGCCGCGATCGCCGACTAGCACCAGCCGATCCAGCCCGAAGCCGGTGCGGATGACCTCCACGATGTCGGTGAAGGCGACCGGATCGGCGGTATCACCGGCAAAGACCCGCACCGCCACCGGCCGGCCGGCAGGGTCGGTGAGCACCCCGTATTCGATTTGCGGTAAGCCCTTTTTGCGGTCGCGGGAATAGCCGCGCTTGGCCAGCTGGCAATGCCGGCCCGTCACCCACGATGAGGTCAGGTCAAACAATGCCATCCGTGACGGATTGGCTTCTGGACCAAGGTGTTTAGCGGCGAGCCTCTTTTCGATGCCGTCTTGGCGGTCGCTGAGCCAGTCCATCGCCGCATAGATCTCGTCGGTGGAAGCGCCGGCGATCTGCAGGTCTGCGCCCAGGGTGCAATCGGCCCAGCGCGACAGCGTCGAGAGCTTGGATGCCGGATGGATCACCCGCGAGACGATCAGCCCGTAGACCAGATCGCGGGACCGACACGGCGACCCCAGCAGCGCGGGCAGTCCCAGCTGGCGGGCCATCGCCGCGACCGCGGCCACATGCCCATGCGGCAACGCGCGTAGCACCGTCACCTCCTGACCAGCGGGCACCAGGCTGTGTCCCTTCAGCGTCGCCTCCAGCGCGGCGATCGCCGCCTCGGGCAACATCGACAAGTTGGCCACGGTCTCGTTGCGCACCTTGGGCCCGTCGCGGAAGGTGCGGCGCAACAGCACCGACTGATAAACGCGCTGTTTGCCCTGCTTATCCACATGCGTCTTTTTAACTCTGACTACGTGAGCTTTGCCCTGGTTACGCGGCATACAAAGCATCATAGCCTGATTACGCCGATCAGATACGAATGACACGCACATATTCGTGACTACATATCAGCACGAGACAACAGCCCATAGCGCCAGCTCAGAACACTAATCCCCAGTCAGAACCCGTCGTAACTTCCGTCTAGCTGTGCGATCTGCCCGCTTGCGGATCGCTGCGCTTCGGCCAATGTTGCCGCGATATTTTCCAGGTCCACCCCGATCTTGGGCAATTGCAACGACTGCGCACCCAATGACTGGGCGACGCGCTGCACCTCAGCCGAATCATTGATCGGATGCTCGCCGTTCTCCCGATTCCAGGCTGCCTCGAAGCGGCGCCGCGCCAGATCGAAGGCAGCGTCAGCCTCGGCGGTGCACCGACCTGCCGCATGAAACGCCTCCGCAAGACCCGAAATCTGCGCCGGACGCCCGGCTTGGAGGCTCTGATTGATCGCCCATGGATCACCACCGGCTTCAGCGATCAGCAGCGGGACGCTTACGTAGCGAAGCTGCACCGCACCCTCCGTGGTTTTGGGTTATCCATTTCGGTGAGAAACGTAGTCGCGTCCACCGTGTGGCGCCGAGCACGGTAGCGACCCTTCAGAAGCTACCGGGCTACCTGCGGTGCACATCGCATCGGACATGAACCACAAAGAAGCCACGCGCGAATTCTGCCCTACTGCACGGGTTGTCGCCATTCACGCCTGAGAACCGACGTATGGAGGATTGGCCGTCTCGCCCAACGGGGGGCGATGTTTCGGCGGCCGTGGCTGTCCTCGATGTCGCCGCTGTCCGTGTTTCGTCTCAAGACATGTTTGACGGTCTGTCCTCAAGAGACGCTTGACGTTTCGGCGTTGTTCATGATCTTGTTCCCTCCGGCTTTGTCGGTGGCGGAGTGGGCGGGTTCGTGGATCAGCAGGCGTTGGTGGAGTACCGGTATCGGGCGGTATGCGAGGTGCTCGGTGGCTCGCCGATCGGCGAGGTGGCGCTGCGCTACGGCACGACGCGCCAGTCGCTGGACTCGTGGCGGACGCGGTTTAAGGAAGAGGGCATGACCGGCCTCATTGATCGGTCACGCCGACCGCATAGGAGTCCGTCCAAACTGTCCGCTGAGGTCGAGGCGCAGATATGCCAGATGCGACGGCAGCATCCCCGCTGGGGCGCTCTGAATCGCCCTGGTTCTCCCGGAGGCTCGGGCTATTGGATTTCGACCAGGGGTTGATCGGTCCGTTTCGTAGCGTAGAACGTGGCTTCGAACTCTGCGGGTGGGATGTCGCCGAGGTAGCCGTGTAGGCGGCTGGTGTTGTGCCAGTGCACCCACCCGAGGGTGGCCAGTTCGACGTCTTCGACGGTCTTCCAGGGTCCGGTACGAGCCGGTCCGTAGATCAGTTCGGCCTTGTAGTAGCCGTTGACCGTCTCGGCCAGGGCATTGTCGAAACTGTCCCCGATCGAGCCGATGGACGGGACCGCGCCGATCTCGGCAAGGCGTTCGCCATAGCGGATGGACGTGAATTGCGATCCCGCATCGGAGTGAGATATCAAGCCCGGCAATAGCTTTCCCCGAGACCAGCGGGCCATCTCAATCGCATCGAGCACCATAATAGTGCGCATGTGAGAGGCCACCCGCCACCCCACGATCATTCGACTGAAGGCATCGAGGATGAAGCACACGTAGGCGACCCCCGCCCAGGTCGGCACGAAGGTCAGATCGCTGACCCACAACTGGTTCGGGGCCGCAGCAGTGAACTGGCGTTGGACCAAGTCTGGATGGCGGCCGGCGGTCAGGTCGGGTTTGGTGGTCTTGACGCGTTTGCCGCGGCGCACCCCGACCATGCCGGCGGCGCGCATGTGCCGGGCCACCTGGTCACGGCCCACGTCGTGGCCAGCTCGCCGGGCAGCCTTCCACAGCTTGCGAGCCCCATAGACGCAGTAGTTGTCCTCCCAGAGCTGGCGCAGCGCCGGGCCGAGTACGGCGTCTCGACAGGCCCGCGCCGAAGGTGGGCGAGTTTTCGCGTCGTAGTAGGTGCTCGGGGCCACCGACACTCCTGCGCTGCGCAGCACGGTGCAGATGGGCTCGACCCCGAACTCGCCGCGCTGGGCGTCGATGAAGGCCACTATTTCTTGTGTTGGCGGTCGAGCTCCGCCCCGAAGAAACTGGCCGCTCGTTTCAATATTTCGTTGGCGCGCTTAAGTTCTCGCACTTCCTGCTCGAGTTCTTTGACTCGTTGCGCCTCGGCGGTGGACACCCCGGGTGCATAACCATCGTCGATGTCGGCGTGGCGCACCCAGGACCGGACCGACTCCACGCCGTAGCCCAATTGGCGGGCTACGCGGTACACCGTGCCATGGTAGGTGCCCAACTCAGCGCGTAACGCACGCACCATCCGGACCGCGGCGGCTTTCTCCTCCGGGCTATACCGACGCGATGTCGGCTTTCCAGGCACCTGTTCCTTCGGCATGACTCCATCCTCGTTTCCAAGGTCTGGAGCCTCCGGCATTTCCAGGGCGATTCATAATGCTTGGCTGCGCGAACGCTGGAGTGCGCTGAGACGAATCCGCGAATAACCTTACTAACGTGACGACTAACCCGCCGCCCGCACAGCAGTGGACACGGCAATATGCACCTCAGACGACACCGCGTTCCGCGACCTGGCCAACGGTAGTGCTAGCCACTGTCGCCGCCATACTTAGCGCCGCTGCATTGATTGTGGCACTAGTGCGCCCAGCAAACGGCAGTCGGGCCGTAGCACCAACGACGATGGCGCCGCCAACATACACCGCTGCGGAAACCACCGCAGCGCACCAGAAGCTATGTGACGTCTATAAGCTGGCAGCGCGGGCGGTTCAGATTGAAACCAACGGTGATGACCCGGCCATGGCAAACATTTCCACAGTGAACGGGGCGCAGATGTTACAGCAAGCGGTCAACACTGCGCCGGCGTTGGCACCGGGCGACCGGGCCGCCGCACTCGAGCTCGCTGAGGCCTACAGCAATAGCACGGCTGTGGCTAGCTTTGCCAGGGGTCGTGATGATCCGGCATGGCGTTCGGCATCGGATAACGTCATCGCCAAAGATGCGCGCATGAAGGCTGTGTGTAGCGGCGGCTGACCTTCCGCCGGGCAAGTGGTCGAAAGTATTTGGTGGGTCCGTGATGGTGGGCGACCAGATGCGACGATGGCCGCTGACGGCATACCCCAATCAAGACGTCACCGCTGTTGCATATTGCAGCAGCTATCACCGACACCAGACATGCACTGGAGTGCGCAAGCGCGACAGCGCGAATAACCTTACTGAGGTGACGACTAACCAGCCGCCCGCACCGCAGTGGACACCGCGCCACCCTGTTCAGCTTGCACCACGCTCACGCAGCTGGCCGCTGGCAGCCTTGGCGGGCATCGGCATTGTGGCCATAGTGCTGAGCGCTGCAGCCTTGATTGTGGCTTTGACGCGCCCTACATCCAGCAGCCCAACCGCAGCACCGGCTACGACAGCATCGCCGCCATACACCCCCGCCGAAACCGCCGCCGCGCACCAGAAGTTATGTGACGTGTACAAACTGGCGGCGCGAGAAGTGCAGATACACACCAGTGGCGACAACCAACCGCTCGCAGTCGCTGCGACCGTTAACGGCGCGGTCATGTTGGAACAGGCAATACGTGCAGCTCCGGCGCTTGCACCCGCCGACCGCGCCGCCGCGCTCGCACTAGCTGAGTCTTACACCAACGCTAATGCTGTGGGTAGCTTCACCAGTCGAGACGATCCAGCGGGGCAGGCTTTGATCGATGATGTAATTGCCAAGGACGCACGTATGAAGGCCTTGTGCGGTGCCGGCTGATCTTCCGCCGGGCAAGTGGTCGGCAGTATTGGTGGGCCCGTGGTGGTGCGGACGACCGGATGCGGTGACACATGCGGTCACCTATTGGAGCAATGCAGGGGCTGGCCTGACCCCGATCGGTTGGTCCATGGCTTATGAGAGTCTTGCAGCCCACACTGTGGGCAGGAAGGCTCAACAAGATCATGGCAACAAGGAAGCGGCATAGCCCCGAGCAGATCGTGCGTAAGCTGACGCTGGCGGATCGGCTGTTGTCCGAGGGCAAGGACACAGCGGCAGTGTGCCGCGAGCTGGGTGTGTCGGAGGCGACGTATCACCGATGGCGCAATCAGTTCGGTGGTTTGAAGGCCGAGGATGCCAAGCGCCTGAAGGACCTCGAGCGCGAGAACGCAACGCTGAAGCGGCTCTTGGCAGATGCCGAGTTAGAGAAGGCTGCACTCAAGGAGATCGCGCGGGGAAACTTCTAGGCCCGGAGCGTCGGCGGGCAGCCGTTCGTCACCTCCAGCGTGTGCTGGGGGTCAGCGAACGGTTCGCCTGCCGCGTGACCGGGCAGCATCGGGCCACCCAACGCCACGAACCCGCCGCCGAGACTGCCCAGGACCCCGATGCCGGCTTGCGGGCCTGGCTGCGCCGCTACGCCAAAGACCATCCGCGGCGTGGGTTTCGGCCCGCTTATCACGATGCCCGCGCTGAAGGTTGGCAAGTCAATCACAAGAAGGTGCAACGGCTCTGGCGTGAGGAAGGCTTGCGCGTGCCGCAGCGGCGGCGCCGTAAACGACGCGGTAGCTCCACCGCCCGGCCCGAGGTATGCGCCGATGCCCCCAACCGGGTCTGGGCCGTGGACTTTCAGTTCGATTCCACTACCGATGGGCGCCCGTTCAAGATCGTCTCGATCATCGACGAGTACACCCGCGAATGTCTCGGCGACAAGGTAGACCGCAGCATCACCGGCGAGGACCTCATCGACGAACTTGACCGCATCGCCGCTCAACGCGGTACCTATCCGAACGTGCTCAGATGTGACAACGGACCCGAATTAGCCTGTGCGGCAATGGCAGACTGGGCCGACGGTCACGTCGGGCTGCACTTTATCCCGCCCGGTGAACCTTGGCGAAACGGCTACGTCGAATCATTTAACTCCCGCATCCGCGACGAATGCCTCAACATCAACAGCTTCTGGTCTCTAGCCCAGGCCCGCGTGGTCATCAGCGACTGGAAACATGACTACAACCATCACCGGCGGCACTCTGCCTTGGGCTACCAAGCCCCCGCCCACTACGCTGCCACCTGCACCCACCAATGAACGACTCTCGTTCGCCGTGGACCAGTTCACGGGGTCCGGTCACCCCCAACCGGGTCTGGGCCGTGGACTTTCAGTTCGATTCCACTACCGATGGGCGCCCGTTCAAGATCGTCTCGATCATCGACGAGCACACCCGCGAATGTCTCGGCGACAAGGTAGACCGCAGCATCACCGGCGAGGACCTCATCGACGAACTTGACCGCATCGCCGCTCAACGCGGTACCTATCCGAACGTGCTCAGATGTGACAACGGACCCGAATTAGCCTGTGCGGCAATGGCAGACTGGGCCGACGGTCACGTCGGGCTGCACTTTATCCCGCCCGGTGAACCTTGGCGAAACGGCTACGTCGAATCATTTAACTCCCGCATCCGCGACGAATGCCTCAACATCAACAGCTTCTGGTCTCTAGCCCAGGCCCGCGTGGTCATCAGCGACTGGAAACATGACTACAACCATCACCGGCGGCACTCTGCCTTGGGCTACCAAGCCCCCGCCCACTACGCTGCCACCTGCACCCACCAATGAACGACTCTCGTTCGCCGTGGACCAGTTCACGGGGTCCGGTCAGCTTGGCTGTCAGCGCTTGACTTTCCCCGCCTGGAGCCAGTACTACACCCCGGCCGCGGGCGCGTAAGGGCGCACCGGCCACCACGCACCAACCAGCAACATCGACCACTTGCCGGGTCGCAGATCAGCCGCCCCCGCACACGGCCTTCAACCGCGCGTCCTTGGTATTGACGTCATCGAGGACTGCCTGTGACTGGGGATCGTCGCGTTGCGAAAAGCTGCCAATTGCATTGGTGTTGGTGTAGGCCTCTGCCAACGCAAGCGCGGCGGCGCGATCGGTAGGTGCAAGAGCCGGAACGGCATTGACCGCTTGTTGCAGCATTACCGCGCCGTTAACGAGTGCAGCGACTCCGAGTGCCTGGTTGTCGCCATTGGTTTGTATTTGCACTGCACGCGCCGCCAGCTTGCACACCTCACATAACTTCTGGTGCGCGGAGGCGACTTCAGCGGCTGTGGAGGTCGGCGGGGCGGACGTTGCCGGGCGTGCCGTTGTTCCGCTCGTAGTAGGGCGAGTGAATGCCACGATCAAGGCCGCCGCGCCCAGCACAATGGCGATGGCCAAGCCCACAGTGTGCCAAACGCGCGAGCCTGTCCCGGGCTGTCTGGGATGGGTTGGCGTCCATTGACCAGTCGTGGGCGGGAAGGTCGTCACTTCAGTGAGGTTATTCCTGCTGCTGCCTGCGCGCACTCCAGCGCCTACCGGATCGCGGCGACATCGAGGACAGCCACGGCCGCCGAAACATCGCCCCCCGTTGGGCGAGACGGCCAATCCTCCATACGTCGGTTCTCAGGCGTGAATGGCGACAACCCGTGCAGTAGGGCAGAATTCGCGCGTGGCTTCTTTGTGGTTCATGCCCGATGCGATGTGCACCGCAGGTAGCCCGGTAGCTTCTGAAGGGTCGCTACCGTGCTCGGCGCCACACGGTGGACGCGACTACGTTTCTCACCGAAATGGATAACCCAAAACCACGGAGGGTGCGGTGCAGCTTCGCTACATAAGCGTCCCGCTGCTGATCGCTGAAGCCGGTGGTGATCCATGGGCGATCAATCAGAGCCTCCAAGCCGGGCGTCCGGCGCAGATTTCGGGTCTTGCGGAGGCGTTTCATGCGGCAGGTCGGTGCACCGCCGAGGCTGACGCTGCTTTCGATCTGGCGCGGCGCCGCTTCGAGGCAGCCTGGAATCGCGAGAACGGCGAGCATCCGATCAATGATTCAGCTGAGGTGCAGCGCGTCACCCAGTCGCTGGGCGCCCAGTCCTTGCAATTACCCAAGATCGGGGTGGACCTGGAAAACATCGCGGCCGCCTTGGCCGAGGCACAACGATCCGCAAGCGGGCAGATCGCAAGACTAGAGGGTCAGCTGCAGCAACTCGATGACGAAATCGGCCAGGCGGTGACGCTCGAGAGAAACCCTCAGCTCACCGCAGAGGACAGGGCGACACTGGATGCTTTCATTCACACGTGCGAACAGGACGCGATTGACGACACCCAGACTGGCCTGGCTGAGCTGCATTCGATTCGCGACGGGTATTCAAACTCCCTGAGAACCGCGGAGAAAAATCTGGCTGTCGACGGCTACGACCCTTCTCGAATTTGGGGCGTCGACAACCACGAACCCGAGACGCCAGACCAAGCTGAACAAGACGTCCATGATGCGCTTGCTGGTGACCAAGGTGCGGCTGGGCGGGTCAATGCTGTATTGGGTTCCATTACCCCCGATCAGTTGGCCGGGAAAGTTCCGTTGACTGCCGAGCAGGCCTCAGTGTTGAGTCAGTTGCAAGCTCAAGAACACGGCATGTCTGTCGACGCGCTCACGACCGCGGAGCAACGCCTGGGCGCGCAAAGGGGCATGATCGCCAATTCCTGGCAGCTGATGAGCAATCCGAATATCAGCTTCCCGAAGACTCAGTTAACCGTTGGCGCCAAGCAGGGTTCCGACACGGTTAAAGGCGGCGTCACGCAATTGCCTGAAAGCGTCCAGCAAGCGTTGAACTCGCCGGGAGTGCTATTCACGCATCAAATGAACGAGATCGCCGGTATCGTCAAGGACGGGGACAAGCGCTTTCAGACGAATACCGAGTTGGATCGCGCAATGATCCACAAGGCATCGGTCATGATGGATACGCCGATCTGGCATATCGACCCCGCCAGCCGCGGCCAAAACGTCGAACGCGATCCCGCTTTGGATCCCACGGTGTCCAATGTCCTCTCGGCGGTCTCGCCGGATCACCAGGTGGTGCATGACACCATCACCGGCGCCGACGGCGACAAGTTCCTGCAAAACATCACCCACCATTACTGGAAAGACAACGGCCAAGGTGTTGGATCCCTGTTTTCGTGGACTGGAGATCCGGCGGTGGTCCAGGGGCCGGAGGAAGGGATCGCCGCCGAAACCGCCCACGTCTACAGTTCGTACATCGGCACAGACCAGGAGTTGCTGCATCTTCCGGGAAACCACACCCTTGGCCAGGTGAACCCGAATTTGGTCCGCGATATGGCTCATGGGCTGGGGCCCTATGTCAACAATATCGCCGGCACATCGGGGGGATTACCGGGATTCGGTGATCCGCTGGACGGCCACACGATGTCGGGTGCGCTGCCGGTGGCCAAGGGTGTCTTCTCGGTGCTGAGCAGCGATAAGGAGGCCGCCCAGTACTTTAACGGCCAGGCCTACGCGCAGGCTGTGCTTCACGAGGCTGCCTTTGCCAACGACCCCACCCATTCGGGTTACGACCAGCATTTGTATGATGCCGCAACTTTGCGAGCGTTGGTCGACGTCGGCACACACAATGCGTTTCAAGCCAACGAGGACAATGGGTATCACCAGGGCGTCTCGGAATATCAGTCCAAGAAATCGGCGTATGAAACGGGCCTGCAAGGTCTCACCACAGCAGGTGGCTTTATCCCCGGGGTCGGCCGCATCGCCGGTCCTACGATCGGCATCCTGGGCCACAACCTGGAAAACGCCGTCCTCGGTCCGACCCCGACTGCGCCGACCGAAAATCCGATACAGCCCATGTCTTTGGGTATGGCCGACCAAGAGATCCTCAACGCCATGCTCGGAACAGGACACACAGTCGCCGGACTGCCGCCCGGTTACATCGTCTATGACCACGACCACCCCAATGGTCGAATCGCGACGCCGGAAGAACTGGGTGTTACGGCCGGTCAATACAACAGCGTGATTGGTCCCGCTTTGTCGCAGTCGCTGGAACCCAGGCCGCCCAGCGAGCGCTTCTCCCCGGATGTGGGGTTGGTCAGCCGCTACGACGATATTGTTGGTGTTCCGCACCCCGATCAGGGCAGGAAGTGATGCGAATCCGTCTCGAGTTGCGAACAATCGCAGCGTTGTTGACAGTTGGTGTGCTGTTGGTCGGTGGATGCGGTTCGGGTGGGCGCTCGGCTCAAGGTTCGACCAGTACGTCTGCGGCGCCGCCGGCGGGCTGGCCTGCGGCGCTGGACAATTTCACCATGGTGTGGACGGCTGAACCCGGTATCGACGTGACCGCGTGGCCTGCGGTGGTGGTGCGCGCCTACACCGAGTCGTACACGCTGGCCTCCGCTACACGCGATGACAAGTATCTGTATCCGGGATTTCGGCAGTCGGTTGATCCCAACAAGTCCATCCACGATCCGATCGGCACACAGTTTTTGTGGCCACGGACCGACGGTCGGCCGGACCCGCCGTGGTTGGGCACGCAGCAGGACCATATCTTGTCTGTGACAACCTCTGGTCGTGACGTCACAGTCATTGTCTGCGAATACATGTTCGGCGCTGCCGAACAATCTGACCAAGGATGGGTCCGCCCGCATGTTGCAGGGCCGTCCCCGTATACAGGTATCGCGGCGATGCGGATCACCATGACCGCTCCTGCCAAGCCGGGGCCGCCGCTGCCCGCCCAGCAGGGGCCGGCGCGCGCGCCGTCGGTCGATGTTTTCGTCGGTTGGAGGATCACCAGCCACCAGGGCGGGTATTTCGCCCGATCTGGAATCGGGTCGGAGTGGCCGGATGTTGTCGAAAACGAAGATACCTGTGTCGCGAAGGCACCCCCCCACCGCGACTTGGTACCCGGGCAGGAATATGTCCGGTCGTTCTTCCCGACCCTGCCGGCGTCTCCTGGCTGGCCCTCGCCAAGCGCGAACGCATGAGAAAGGCAAGCGCCGCAGCGTTATTGGTAGCGGCGTCGATCATCCTGACCGTGTGCTTGGCACCCGTCGGGTGTGGGTCGAATGTCGGCGAGAAGGCTTCGGGCACAACGTCGTCGAGTGCTAAGTCCTCCGCATCATTTGCCCCGCCCCCGCCGTCGATCAACGCGCCTGATCGCGCTCATCGAAAATCCTCAGGTGTGCTCGCCGAAATTCCTCACCTGTGAGCAGGGCTCAGTGTAGTTGGTTGGGTGCCGGTGGCGGCTCTGCGGAGGGTTTGTGCGGCCGCTTGGTGGTCGCGTAGTCGGTATGACCGGACCCCGTGAACTGGTCCACGGCGAACGAGAGTCGTTCATTGGTGGGTGCAGGTGGCAGCGTAGTGGGCGGGGGCTTGGTAGCCCAAGGCAGAGTGCCGCCGGTGATGGTTGTAGTCATGTTTCCAGTCGCTGATGACCACGCGGGCCTGGGCTAGAGACCAGAAGCTGTTGATGTTGAGGCATTCGTCGCGGATGCGGGAGTTAAATGATTCGACGTAGCCGTTTCGCCAAGGTTCACCGGGCGGGATAAAGTGCAGCCCGACGTGACCGTCGGCCCAGTCTGCCATTGCCGCACAGGCTAATTCGGGTCCGTTGTCACATCTGAGCACGTTCGGATAGGTACCGCGTTGAGCGGCGATGCGGTCAAGTTCGTCGATGAGGTCCTCGCCGGTGATGCTGCGGTCTACCTTGTCGCCGAGACATTCGCGGGTGTGCTCGTCGATGATCGAGACGATCTTGAACGGGCGCCCATCGGTAGTGGAATCGAACTGAAAGTCCACGGCCCAGACCCGGTTGGGGGCATCGGCGCATACCTCGGGCCGGGCGGTGGAGCTACCGCGTCGTTTACGGCGCCGCCGCTGCGGCACGCGCAAGCCTTCCTCACGCCAGAGCCGTTGCACCTTCTTGTGATTGACTTGCCAACCTTCAGCGCGGGCATCGTGATAAGCGGGCCGAAACCCACGCCGCGGATGGTCTTTGGCGTAGCGGCGCAGCCAGGCCCGCAAGCCGGCATCGGGGTCCTGGGCAGTCTCGGCGGCGGGTTCGTGGCGTTGGGTGGCCCGATGCTGCCCGGTCACGCGGCAGGCGAACCGTTCGCTGACCCCCAGCACACGCTGGAGGTGACGAACGGCTGCCCGCCGACGCTCCGGGCCTAGAAGTTTCCCCGCGCGATCTCCTTGAGTGCAGCCTTCTCTAACTCGGCATCTGCCAAGAGCCGCTTCAGCGTTGCGTTCTCGCGCTCGAGGTCCTTCAGGCGCTTGGCATCCTCGGCCTTCAAACCACCGAACTGATTGCGCCATCGGTGATACGTCGCCTCCGACACACCCAGCTCGCGGCACACTGCCGCTGTGTCCTTGCCCTCGGACAACAGCCGATCCGCCAGCGTCAGCTTGCGCACGATCTGCTCGGGGCTATGCCGCTTCCTTGTTGCCATGATCTTGTTGAGCCTTCCTGCCCACAGTGTGGGCTGAAGACTCTCATAAGCCATGGACCAACCGATCGGGGTCAGGCCAGGTATAACTCGCCGTCGAGGTTGATGACCACGGAGCGGTGTAGGAGGCGGTCGAGCATGGCTGCAGCCACGGTGGTGTCGCCGAGGATTTCGCCCCAGGCCCCAACGCCGCGGTTGGTGGTGATCACGATGCTGGATTTCAAATATCGTTGGGAGACAACCTGAAACAACGCTGAAGCGGCCTCGGCGGGCAGCGGCAAATACCCAAGTTCATCAATGACGAGCAGCGTCGGCCCGGCGAAGAACCGCATGGTGGTGGCCCAACGGCCTTGTATGGCTGCACGATGACAGCGGGCGGCCAGATCCGCGGCGGTAGTGAAATAGGTCCGATACCCCGAGTACGCTGCCGCCCTGGCTAGTCCGACGGACAGGATGCTTCTATGTCTGTCAAGCCGCCGTTTCGATGGTGGTGATTGATGCGGCGTCGGTCTGCATGATCCGGTAGACCTCGCGGGCGATAGCGCGTTTGAGGCATCGTTTGATCTCTCGGGGCGTCTTGCCTTCTGCAGTGCGTCGGGCGGCGTAGGCCTTTGTCGTAGGCTCGAACCGCAAGCGCGTCAGTGCAACAGTGTGCAGTGCGAGGTTGAGTTGGCGGTCACCGGCGCGGTTGAGTCGGTGGCGCACGGTGGCGCCGCTGCTGGCTGGGATGGGTGCGGCGCCGGCCAGGGACGCGAAGGCCGCCTCGCTGCGGATGCGGTCGCGATGCGACCACGAGATCAAGAACTGCGCAGCAGTGATGACGCCGATGCCGGGTCGGTCGAGCAGCTGGGGGCAGGCGGCAGTGACGAGGAGTTCGAGCTCGGTTTCGTGTTCTGCGGCTTCAGCTTCGAGCATGAGAGCACGCCGGGCGGTAGCGCGAATGGCGCGGACGGTGGCGCGGTGTTCGACTGAGTGTGACGGCAGGGTACGCAGCCGTGCGCAGCGGTTGAGTTGTTCGTCGGTCGTTCCGCGTCGTAGTTGATCACGCAGCGATTGGGGGGCGTTGACGATCATGGCCTTGAGTTGCCCAATAGCTTTGGTACGGGCCAGGATTGCACCCTCACGCGCGGCGAGTAGCACTCGCATAGCTTCCCGGTCGCCGCGAGCGCGGGGCGCTGCTAGGTGCTCGCGCGTCAATGCTTCGCGTGCGGCGCGGACGGCGTCGAGGTCATCAGATTTGGCGCCGTCCCGTCGGGCAGGGCGTGCGGGGCGATCAATCTCGACTACCCATTCGCCGCGTCCGAGCAAGTGTGTGGTCAGACCAGCGCCGAAGCTGCCGGTGCCCTCGATCGCCCAAACTCGCCGACCTGTGGCATGTTTGGCGGCGAAGGTGTCGAGTTTACGGAATCCGAACGCGTCGGTCGCCACCGTCAGCCGCTCGACCAATCCTCCGGCGGCGGTGACGATCGCCGCGGTGTGGGAGTCGCGGTGGGTATCGACGCCGATGACGAAATCGACCTTGTCTGTCAGCATGGGTGTCACGGTGTTCTCCAATCATTGGGGTGCATCAGGTCGGCACCGGCCTGGATGGGATCACCGTGCGGCAAGACTGTGATGAGGCACGACCCGGCATCGGGTCGGCCAGGCTTCTGATCAGGCCAGTCGTGGTGGGCCAGGCCGGTGCCGGTCACCGGCGACGACAAATCCAAAGCAAGGGCACTACCCGCGTGAGGTGCGGCCAATGAGTCTTTAGGGTCAGTCGCGGTCACCGACACCGACCCTTCCACCGGCGGCGCCGAGACTCCATTGAGTCCGCCCTCAAGACTCACAATGCGTCTTTCCCGTACCTGGCGGACCAATAAGCAAAATGTTGGTAGCCGATTCGAGGTAGCGGCAGGTCCCCAGTTCATTGATCAGCTTGCGGTCGATGCCGGCGGCGGCATCAACATCGAAGTCGGCCAGCGTGGCCGGGGTGGGCAGGCAGGCAAAGCGCAGCCGCCCAGCCAACCGTCGGGCGGTGCTCGCATCGACCTCGACGGCCAGTAGCCGCTCTAGCGCCACGGTCAACGACAAGCCCTCAACGGTGGCTTGATCCAGGACGGCGGGCAGGGCTTCAGCGGCGGCGTGCAGTTTGAGTTCGGCCAGATGCGAGCGCAGCTGCTGATAGCGACTGGCCGACTGAGCCGGCGACTCGGTACTCGCGGCCCGGCTGGTCTTCGGCGTGCGTGGGGTAGCGGTCATTTCAAGGTCCTTTTCTGGGCTGCCCGCTCATAGACGGACAGGTCGATGACTGTGGATTCATTTGATGCAGCGGAGGATTCGCTGACTGATGGGTCGGTGTCATGCCCGGCCAGCAGTTGTGCGGCGGCGGATCTGGCCGCCGGCCCGGGCGGGATGCGTTCCTTGCGGCGATGCGGGCGCCCCGTCGTGGCGGTCGTCATGGCGGCCGTATCCAGTGCGATGACATGGCCGCTGTCACGGACCATCACCCCGAGGGCGTCGGCGGCCAGGCGGTGTCGGGCAACGACGATGCCGCTGGTGGTGGCGATGTCGCAGCACTGTGCGCCGACGGGATGGCTGACTACCACCTGGGCGGCGGCCAACTCCGGTGGCACCGAGTAGCGGTTACCGCGGTAGGACACCAACGCTTGGCGCGAGGCCGTGCGGGTCTGGGAGATGATCACCGGATAGGGCAGCGCCGGGACCAATGCCAACGGCTCAGCCTGGGCAACGGTGGCCACCGAGGACCGCCCGTCAGCGGTCGCGCGCAGCCGGGTGTCCCCACGCACCGCGGCGAAGCGGTCCACACTGACTTGGGCCTGCTCTGGGGTCAGGTCATCAGCCAGGGTGCGCCACCAGCGTTGTGCGGCAGTGTGGTTGACCTTCTCGACCACACCCTTGCGATTGCCGCGCCGCGGCGGGCAGATCGCCACTGCCACGCGATAGTGTTTGGCCACCCCCGCGAACGACGCCGTCACCCGCCCAGAACCAGGATCACAGACGGTAGCCATCCGATCAAAGCGCCATACCCGGCTCACGCCACCAATGCCGCGCACCACGTGGTCGATCGCGGCGACCAAGTGCGGCTGATCCTCCAGCGCAGACAGTGCCGCTCGCCACTTCCCCGAATGAGCGAGCGAGCCGACCAACAGATGCGCGGTCTTACCCCACCCCCCGATGCAGGTGGATCTGGCAATTCCAGCCAGTCCCATTGGGTTTCGTGGCCCGGGGCGTGCGGGGTCACCGCGTTGGGACGTTCGGTCGCCGTGCGACACGCCTGACACGCCGGACGCAGTCCCCGTCGGCGGATGTTGCGGGTCAGGCTCTGATACGACAACCCGAAGCCGAGCTCCTCCAACTCGTCGTAGAGGGCGCGGGCCCACAGATGCGGGTCCTCGGTCAGCCTCGCGGTGACGTAGTCGACGAACGGATCGAACGGATCCGGACTCGGTCGGGCACGCACCCCGGGCGTGCCGTCCCCGTCCAGGTACTTGCGGACCGTCTTGCGATCAAACCCGGTATGGCGGGCGATCGCCGAGATCGTCCAACCACGTTTGCGTAGGGCATGTACTTCCACATCGTCCTCCCGTGTGAGCATGAGAAAGCGGGCCTCCTTCGGCAGCGCTGCAGGCTTCAGACACCAGCAGCATCGAAGGAGGCCCGCCCTTCTCGGCGGAGCCCAGGGATGGGGAATTTCGATGAGCGTCAGTGGGGAATTTCAGTGAGCGCGGTCACGGTTTGCGTTGAGCCGCAGGATGATCTAGACACCATCCACTGGCGAGGTGATCAAACCGAAGGCCTCCCCGAGCGTGTGTCAGACATTCCCAACGAGTATCGGCATACGCCGCCGCCGATACCTGCCCCGGAAACACCGCGCAATGAAGCCTCGCCGGCAGTCAATGAACCCCGGCGTTACGCAAATCCGCTGTAGGCGTGTCGACAACGGCGCTGTCGGCGCTCTACTCCAAACTGGCCCGACCCGGTGTCTGAGACCTAAACGGTGGTGCTGAGCGCTTCCAATGCGCCGAGTGCGTCGGCGGCGGCTCTCTGTACCGCCTTAAGCTGGCTGCCGACACCCGGCCCGTCGCCACGAATTTCGGCAACCACCGCCGCCGCCATTGCACGGCGTTCGGCTCGCGCGTACGCCTGTTCAATGGCGATGATCGTGCTCACCTGCGCCACAACGCTATCCAAATCTATAAACAGCGCGTCGAGATCGCGCATCTCCCTGCCGGTGTTGGTTTTCGCGCGGCGGGCCCGCCATAGCGCAACCAGGCGCTGATAGACGGGCTCACGGGCCGCACGCACACCGTCACCCAGCGGGCCATAACTGAGTTGCTCGCCCGGCTGTCGATCCAGCAGTTAGCGCACCGCGATCATCAGCTCACCAGCGGCGCGAAAATCAGTCGGCACCTCTCCGCGTAACCGCCGTGCGACGTCTGCGCGGATCACCTCGATCGGCGCGCTCGGATCAACATCCTCTGCCACCAGCGTGCCGTGCGCCGAGACGCGGATCGCCTCGGCAACCGCTCGGTGCACCGCGTTGCGTCGTACGGCGACAACCGTTGTATCGCCGCGTATTTCGGCGATGACCGCGGCCGCCATCGCCTGCTGCTCGGCCAATACGTAGGTCCGCTCAACCTCTGCTGCGGCGATGGCCGCCAACAACACATTCAGTACGTCACGTAGCAGTGCCCGCACCTCACGTTGACCAGCGAGCCACTGCTCCCGTCGTGCTTCGAGCACCTCACGGCGGGCATGCCACAGCCGCGTCAGGTGTCCATACAGCTCGGCGCGGGCCGTCTTCAGGGCCTCGTACAGCACGCCTTGCGCGATAGTGGCCGGCCGCGGCTCGATGTCGAGCTGAATAACGGCGTGTAGCAACTCGAATGCCGCGCGCTCGTCCGCGAACACTTCGCCGGGCATCACCACCGATGGTTACGTCAAGCACTCGCTGGGTCGCATCGACAAGGTTGGACATCGCAATTCCTGCCGCGTTGGCCGCGGTTGCATTCTTGGTCGCGATGACCGCATTCACTGCGGCAACTTTTGATTCTGTTGACCCCTGACCGGAAATGATCTGGTCAATCTCCTCGTTGCCCGACTTCGCAATTTCTTTCAGTCGGTCACGCAAATGATTCACCGCGTCCGCGACACGATCACTCTGCTCACTTTTAACCTGGCACTGGTGAGCAATCGTGGTGAGACGTTGCTCGCCACGCCAATACCGATCCAACAAATCCTCAGCAGTTCGACCCTGATTAACTCCCAACTGCGTCCGCCTGTCGGGCAGATCGCTGGCCTCGTTGCGTTTGACCGCCCCTGCATTGCTCCAATAGGTGACCGCAGATGTCACCGCATCCGGTCGTCCGCACCACCACGGACCTACCAATACGGCCGACCACTTGCCCGGCGGAAGGTCAGCCGGCACCGCACAAGGCCTTCATTTTCGCGTCTTTAGCATTGACATCGTCAATTGCTGCTTGAAGCGCCGGATCGTCGCGATTCAAGAAGCTACCCATTGCGTTGGTACTACTGTAGGCCTCGGCCAACATGAGCGCCGCGGTGCGATCGCCGGGAGCGAGCGCAGGGGCGGCATTCACCGCCTGTACGAGCATCACCGCCCCGTTAGCTAAGGCAGTGGCTGCAAGCGCTGGATTGTTGCCATGGGTGTCAATTTGAACTGCACGTGCCGCCATTTTGTACATCTCGCACAACTTCTGATGGGCGCCCGCGACTTCAGCCGCGGTGTATGTCGGCGATGCTGTCGTGGCCGGTGCTGCGGCTGGGCTGCTGGATGTCGGGCGCGTCAAAGCCACGATCAAGGCTGCAGCGCTCAGCACTATGGCCACGATGCCGATGCCCGCTAAGGCTGCCAGCGGCCAGCTGCGTGAGCGTGGTGCGAGCTGAACGGGATACGGCGGTGTCCACTGCGGTGCGGGCGGCTGGTTAGTCGTCACCTCAGTAAGGTTATTCGCGCTGTCGCGCTTGCGCACTCCACTGCGTATCGGCAGCGTCCGGTGTCGATGATCGCTGCGCCCATAGCGGTGACATTGTGGTCGGGGTATGCGGTCAGTACTGATTGGCGGATTTCTGTGGTCTTGTCGCGTAGTAGTTCGGCTTCGTTGTCGGGGACGCCGTATTTGCGGACGGCGGCGATGGCGACTGCTTGGGCGACGCGGGGTAGTCCGTCTTGGCGGCGGACGTGGTCGATTAGGGTTGGCCCGAGTTCGTCGATGGTGGGTGCGGTGCGTGCGGTGCGGTCGCCGCTGAGCGCGGGGGCGTCGGGTCCGGCTTCGCTGATGTAGGCATGGGGGTGGTGTACGGCTGCGACCGTGACGGCGCCGAGCAGATCTTCAACCGTGGCGTCGCGGCGTCGGGTGGCCGGTTCAAGCAGGGTCAGGTGAGCAGGCAGTCGAACATGTGGGGGTATCCAGCCGCCTGCGAGGTCGGTGACCAGCAGGGTGGTTCGCGCGTCGTCGCGTAGCCCGGCGGCCCAGGAGAGGGCCGGTTCTTGGCGGGCTACCGCATCGACGATGCGCCGCAGGCGTTGCTGTTCTGCTGTTCGCCGCCCGGTGTCGCCAGCGGCGGCGCCCGCGGCTGCGGCTACCGTGGCGCCGGTTAGTGGTGCGGAGGCGCTGGTTGTTTGGTTCTGGGCAGCGGCTTGGCTGGTGGACTTGGCTACCGGTGATACCAGTGAGCTGCCGGCCGAGGGTGATGATGAGGCGGAGGCCGCCACGGCCGCACCCGAGACGGGCCCGGTCGGCGTCGGTGGTGCAACCGGTGGGGTGACGACGGGTGGGCGCAAGTCGGCGCCGTATGCGGGCAAGGGGCCGGCTGGCGTGGCACTGACCGGTGCGACGGGTGCGGGGGTTTGGCCGCTGGTCATCATCGGTGCAACTGAGGTCATGGTGGTATCGGCCGGGGCTGATAGCACCGGGGCCGGGCTGGCAGCCGCCGCGCCTGCGTCGGGAACATGCGGCACAACCGGTGCGCTGGCCGGGATTGTCGGGGTCCCCGCCACGGGTGCGGTAGTAGGCGGTGTTGCTGGTGAAAGTGGTTGGGTGGCCGAATGCACCGCGCCCTCCGACAGGGATTGCGTGCCGGCAGCCGCCGGTGCGCCGGTCATCATGCCGGTCGTAAACGACTGGCTCAACGACTGCGGTGACAACGGTGCAGCCGCGGCCGCCGGTGATGCTGGCTACGAAACGCCTGGCACCGACGGGCCACTGGTAGCGGGAACACCGGGCGGTGGCGTCGGAGTGATGGTATTCGTTGGTGGGACTGCTGGAGCCATTTGAGCACCTGCGAATGGCGCCGTTCGAGCGGGTGTTTTGGGTGAGCTGTCACTCGCTGGCGGGGCAACTGGCCCTATTTGAGCACCATTGAATGGCGCGATTTCGGGCAATGCTTTCGAGGCTTCTTCACCCGCCGGCGTTGCAGGTGCCAATTGCCCACCGCTGAATGGTGCTGCAGACGGCGCTGTCGACGGCGACTGCAAGTCTTCGGCGGTGATTGGCCGCGATGGTGCGGGACCGTCGAGATTCACGCCGTGCTTGCGCAGCCATGTGCGGGCATCACCACCGATGGTTACGTCAAGCACTCGCTGGGTCGCATCGACAAGGTTGGACATTGCAATTCCTGCCGCATTGGCCGCGGTTGCATTCTTGGTCGCGATGACCGCATTCACTGCGCCAACTTTTGATTCTGTTGATCCGCTACCAGAGATGATCTGGTCAATCTCCTCGTTGCCCGACTTCGCAATTTCTGTCAGTCGATCACGCAAATGATTCACCGCGTCCGCGACACGATCACTCTGCTCACTTTTAACCTGGCACTGGTGAGCAATCGTGGTGAGACGTTGCTCGCCACGCCAATACCGATCCAACAAATCCTCAGCAGTTCGACCCTGATTGACTCCCAACTGCGTTCGCCTGTTGTGCAGATCGCTGGCCTCGTTGCGCTTGACCGCGCTGACCGGACCCCGTGAACTGGTCCACGGCGAACGAGAGTCGTTCATTGGTGGGTGCAGGTGGCAGCGTAGTGGGCGGGGGCTTGGTAGCCCAAGGCAGAGTGCCGCCGGTGATGGTTGTAGTCATGTTTCCAGTCGCTGATGACCACGCGGGCCTGGGCTAGAGACCAGAAGCTGTTGATGTTGAGGCATTCGTCGCGGATGCGGGAGTTAAATGATTCGACGTAGCCGTTTCGCCAAGGTTCACCGGGCGGGATAAAGTGCAGCCCGACGTGACCGTCGGCCCAGTCTGCCATTGCCGCACAGGCTAATTCGGGTCCGTTGTCGCATCTGAGCACGTTCGGATAGGTACCGCGTTGAGCGGCGATGCGGTCAAGTTCGTCGATGAGGTCCTCGCCGGTGATGCTGCGGTCTACCTTGTCGCCGAGACATTCGCGGGTGTGCTCGTCGATGATCGAGACGATCTTGAACGGGCGCCCATCGGTAGTGGAATCGAACTGAAAGTCCACGGCCCAGACCCGGTTGGGGGCATCGGCGCATACCTCGGGCCGGGCGGTGGAGCTACCGCGTCGTTTACGGCGCCGCCGCTGCGGCACGCGCAAGCCTTCCTCACGCCAGAGCCGTTGCACCTTCTTGTGATTGACTTTGGCCTGACCCCGATCGGTTGGTCCATGGCTTATGAGAGTCTTGCAGCCCACACTGTGGGCAGGAAGGCTCAACAAGATCATGGCAACAAGGAAGCGGCATAGCCCCGAGCAGATCGTGCGTAAGCTGACGCTGGCGGATCGGCTGTTGTCCGAGGGCAAGGACACAGCGGCAGTGTGCCGCGAGCTGGGTGTGTCGGAGGCGACGTATCACCGATGGCGCAATCAGTTCGGTGGTTTGAAGGCCGAGGATGCCAAGCGCCTGAAGGACCTCGAGCGCGAGAACGCAACGCTGAAGCGGCTCTTGGCAGATGCCGAGTTAGAGAAGGCTGCACTCAAGGAGATCGCGCGGGGAAACTTCTAGGCCCGGAGCGTCGGCGGGCAGCCGTTCGTCACCTCCAGCGTGTGCTGGGGGTCAGCGAACGGTTCGCCTGCCGCGTGACCGGGCAGCATCGGGCCACCCAACGCCACGAACCCGCCGCCGAGACTGCCCAGGACCCCGATGCCGGCTTGCGGGCCTGGCTGCGCCGCTACGCCAAAGACCATCCGCGGCGTGGGTTTCGGCCCGCTTATCACGATGCCCGCGCTGAAGGTTGGCAAGTCAATCACAAGAAGGTGCAACGGCTCTGGCGTGAGGAAGGCTTGCGCGTGCCGCAGCGGCGGCGCCGTAAACGACGCGGTAGCTCCACCGCCCGGCCCGAGGTATGCGCCGATGCCCCCAACCGGGTCTGGGCCGTGGACTTTCAGTTCGATTCCACTACCGATGGGCGCCCGTTCAAGATCGTCTCGATCATCGACGAGTACACCCGCGAATGTCTCGGCGACAAGGTAGACCGCAGCATCACCGGCGAGGACCTCATCGACGAACTTGACCGCATCGCCGCTCAACGCGGTACCTATCCGAACGTGCTCAGATGCGACAACGGACCCGAATTAGCCTGTGCGGCAATGGCAGACTGGGCCGACGGTCACGTCGGGCTGCACTTTATCCCGCCCGGTGAACCTTGGCGAAACGGCTACGTCGAATCATTTAACTCCCGCATCCGCGACGAATGCCTCAACATCAACAGCTTCTGGTCTCTAGCCCAGGCCCGCGTGGTCATCAGCGACTGGAAACATGACTACAACCATCACCGGCGGCACTCTGCCTTGGGCTACCAAGCCCCCGCCCACTACGCTGCCACCTGCACCCACCAATGAACGACTCTCGTTCGCCGTGGACCAGTTCACGGGGTCCGGTCACCCCCAACCGGGTCTGGGCCGTGGACTTTCAGTTCGATTCCACTACCGATGGGCGCCCGTTCAAGATCGTCTCGATCATCGACGAGTACACCCGCGAATGTCTCGGCGACAAGGTAGACCGCAGCATCACCGGCGAGGACCTCATCGACGAACTTGACCGCATCGCCGCTCAACGCGGTACCTATCCGAACGTGCTCAGATGTGACAACGGACCCGAATTAGCCTGTGCGGCAATGGCAGACTGGGCCGACGGTCACGTCGGGCTGCACTTTATCCCGCCCGGTGAACCTTGGCGAAACGGCTACGTCGAATCATTTAACTCCCGCATCCGCGACGAATGCCTCAACATCAACAGCTTCTGGTCTCTAGCCCAGGCCCGCGTGGTCATCAGCGACTGGAAACATGACTACAACCATCACCGGCGGCACTCTGCCTTGGGCTACCAAGCCCCCGCCCACTACGCTGCCACCTGCACCCACCAATGAACGACTCTCGTTCGCCGTGGACCAGTTCACGGGGTCCGGTCAACTTGCCAACCTTCAGCGCGGGCATCGTGATAAGCGGGCCGAAACCCACGCCGCGGATGGTCTTTGGCGTAGCGGCGCAGCCAGGCCCGCAAGCCGGCATCGGGGTCCTGGGCAGTCTCGGCGGCGGGTTCGTGGCGTTGGGTGGCCCGATGCTGCCCGGTCACGCGGCAGGCGAACCGTTCGCTGACCCCCAGCACACGCTGGAGGTGACGAACGGCTGCCCGCCGACGCTCCGGGCCTAGAAGTTTCCCCGCGCGATCTCCTTGAGTGCAGCCTTCTCTAACTCGGCATCTGCCAAGAGCCGCTTCAGCGTTGCGTTCTCGCGCTCGAGGTCCTTCAGGCGCTTGGCATCCTCGGCCTTCAAACCACCGAACTGATTGCGCCATCGGTGATACGTCGCCTCCGACACACCCAGCTCGCGGCACACTGCCGCTGTGTCCTTGCCCTCGGACAACAGCCGATCCGCCAGCGTCAGCTTGCGCACGATCTGCTCGGGGCTATGCCGCTTCCTTGTTGCCATGATCTTGTTGAGCCTTCCTGCCCACAGTGTGGGCTGCAAGACTCTCATAAGCCATGGACCAACCGATCGGGGTCAGGCCAGCGCCAGGCCGGGCAATTCAAGCGCAACGAGGCGAGCGACCTGCACAACGCTCGATCACAGTTAGGGGTCAATCAGGGGCGAACTGCTGAGGATTTGTTGGGTCGGTATTGGCGTGGCGAGCAGCGTTTGACCACGATTGCGAGCCAATGCGAGGTTAAGAGCGCCCAGAGTGATCTTGTCGCGGATGCGGTGAACCACTTGCGCGATCAGCTAAGTGAAATCGCCCGGTCAGGCAATGACGAGATCGAACGGATCCTTTCTGACAAGGGGTCTATCGAAGCCAAAGTTGCAGCGGTAAACCGAGTTATCGAGCAGTCAAACGCGAGAGCTTCATGTGCTGGTGATATTGCGACGTCGCACATCGTCGATGCGATGCAAAAGGTGCTCAGCGCAACCACGGGTCAGGACGCACGCGAATGGCTGCGCGACCACGACGTGAACCTTGACGGTCCCCGGCCGACTCGGCCGCTGAGCGTTGAAGATTTGAAAAATTCGCTTGCTTCGAAGTCTTCAGAGACGTCCGCATTCGGCGGTGATCGGCCCGCACCCGACATGCCTGCCCAAGGAGAAGCCATGCCGCCGCCAACCCCAGCGTTCGGCCATGATCGGCCGACGCCGGAACAGTTGCCGCTGCTGCAAGACCGAACGCCTATGCCGCAAACAATGCTGGCCTTCGGCGGTGATCGGCCGGAGGCTGGCGCTCCGGCGATGTCTAACGTCTTCCCCACGCCGCTGCCCGGTGCCCCCGCTATCGGTAGTCCGTCGGTGCCAGGCGTTTCAGCGCCAGCATCACCGGCGGCCGCAACCGCACCGCTGTCACCGCAGTCGTTGAGCCAGTCGTTCACGACCGGCATGATGACTGGCGCGCCGGCGGCCGCGGGTACCCAGTCCCTGTCGGAGGGTGCGCTGCATGCGGCCACCCAACCACTTTCACCGGCAACACCGCCTACTGCCCCACCTATGGCGGGCACCCCGACAATCCCGGCCAGCACACCGGTTGTGCCGCATGTTCCCGACGCAGGCGCGGCGGCTGCCAGCCCGGCCCCGGTGCTATCAGCCCCGGCCGATACCACCATGACCTCAGTTGCACCGATGATGACCAGCGGCCAAACCCCCGCACCCGTCGCACCGGTCAGTGCCACGCCAGCCGGCCCCTTGCCCGCATACGGCGCCGACTTGCGCCCACCCGTCGTCACCCCACCAGTTGCACCACCGACGCCGACCGGGCCCGTCTCGGGTGCGGCCGTGGCGGCCTCCGCCTCATCATCACCCTCGGCCGGCAGCTCACTGGTATCACCGGTAGCCAAGTCCACCAGCCAAGCCGCTGCCCAGAACCAAACAACCAGCGCCTCCGCACCACTAACCGGCGCCACGGTAGCCGCAGCCGCGGGCGCCGCCGCTGGCGACACCGGGCGGCGAACAGCAGAACAGCAACGCCTGCGGCGCATCGTCGATGCGGTAGCCCGCCAAGAACCGGCCCTCTCCTGGGCCGCCGGGCTACGCGACGACGCGCGAACCACCCTGCTGGTCACCGACCTCGCAGGCGGCTGGATACCCCCACATGTTCGACTGCCTGCTCACCTGACCCTGCTTGAACCGGCCACCCGACGCCGCGACGCCACGGTTGAAGATCTGCTCGGCGCCGTCACGGTCGCAGCCGTACACCACCCCCATGCCTACATCAGCGAAGCCGGACCCGACGCCCCCGCGCTCAGCGGCGACCGCACCGCACGCACCGCACCCACCATCGACGAACTCGGGCCAACCCTAATCGACCACGTCCGCCGCCAAGACGGACTACCCCGCGTCGCCCAAGCCGTCGCTATCGCCGCCGTCCGCAAATACGGCGTCCCCGACAACGAAGCCGAACTACTACGCGACAAGACCACAGAAATCCGCCAATCAGTACTGACCGCATACCCCGACCACAATGTCACCGCTATGGGCGCAGCGATCATCGACACCGGACGCTGCCGATACGCAGTGGAGTGCGCAAGCGCGACAGCGCGAATAACCTTACTGAGGTGACGACTAACCAGCCGCCCGCACCGCAGTGGACACCGCCGTATCCCGTTCAGCTCGCACCACGCTCACGCAGCTGGCCGCTGGCAGCCTTAGCGGGCATCGGCATCGTGGCCATAGTGCTGAGCGCTGCAGCCTTGATCGTGGCTTTGACGCGCCCGACATCCAGCAGCCCAGCCGCAGCACCGGCCACGACAGCATCGCCGACATACACCGCCGCCAAAATCGCCGCCGCGCACCAGAAGTTATGTGACGTGTACAGAGTTGCAGCGCGTTCGGTCCAGGTCGCAACAAATGGCGACAGCACGGCGCTCGCAAACATCGCCACCGTCAATGCGGCAGCGATGCTTGAAAGGACAGTTGATTCAACCGCGGCTCTGACTGCCACCGATCGCACATCCGCACTTGCGCTGGCTGAAGCGTATGGCAACGCAACCGCACTGGCGGTGGAGCGTGACACGGTGGCTTGGCAGTCAGCGGCTGATGACGTAAATGCAAAGGACGCACGCATGAAGGCCTTGTGCGGTGCCGGCTGACCTTCCGCCGGGCAAGTGGTCGGCCGTATTGGTGTGCCCGTGGTGGTGCGGACGACCGGTCGCGGTGACATCTGCGGTCACCTATCGGAGCAATGCAGGGGCGGTCAAACGCAACGAGGCCAGCGATCTGCCCGACAGGCGGACGCAGTTGGGAGTCAATCAGGGTCGAACTGCTGAGGATTTGTTGGATCGGTATTGGCGTGGCGAGCAACGTCTCACCACGATTGCTCACCAGTGCCAGGTTAAAAGTGAGCAGAGTGATCGTGTCGCGGACGCGGTGAATCATTTGCGTGACCGACTGAAAGAAATTGCGAAGTCGGGCAACGAGGAGATTGACCAGATCATTTCCGGTCAGGGGTCAACAGAATCAAAAGTTGCCGCAGTGAATGCGGTCATCGCGACCAAGAATGCAACCGCGGCCAACGCGGCAGGAATTGCGATGTCCAACCTTGTCGATGCGACCCAGCGAGTGCTTGACGTAACCATCGGTGGTGATGCCCGGCGAAGTGTTCGCGGACGAGCGCGCGGCATTCGAGTTGCTACACGCCGTTATTCAGCTCGACATAGAGCCGCGGCCGGCCACTATCGCGCAAGGCGTGCTGTACGAGGCCCTGAAGACGGCCCGCGCCGAGCTGTATGGACACCTGACGCGGCTGTGGCATGCCCGCCGTGAGGTGCTCGAAGCACGACGGGAACAGTGGCTCGCTGGTCAACGTGACGTGCGGGCACTGCTACGTGACGTACTGAATGTGTTGTTGGCGGCCATCGCCGCAGCAGAGGTTGAGCGGACCTACGTATTGGCCGAGCAGCAGGCGATGGCGGCCGCAGTCATCGCCGAAATACGCGACGATACAACGGTTGTCGCCGCACGACGCAACGCGGTGCACCGAGCGGTTGCCGAGGCGATCCGCGTCTCGGCGCACGGCACGCTGGTGGCGGAGGATGTTGATCCGAGCGCGCCGATCGAGGTGATCCGCGCAGACGTCGCACGGCGATTACGCGGAGAGGTGCCGACTGATTTTCGCGCCGCCGGTGAGCTGATGATCGCGGTGCGCTATCTGCTGGATCGACAGCCGGGCGAGCAACTCAGTTATGGCCCGCTCGGTGACGGTGTGCGTGCGGCCCGTGAGCCCGTCTATCAGCGCCTGGTTGCACTATGGCGGGCCCGCCGCGCGAAAACCAACACCGGCAGGGAGATGCGCGATCTCGACGCGCTGTTTATAGATTTGGATAGCGTTGTGGCGCAGGTGAGCACGATCATCGCCATTGAACAGGCGTACGCGCGAGCCGAACGCCGTGCAATGGCGGCGGCGGTGGTTGCCGAAATTCGTGGCGACGGGCCGGGTGTCGGCAGCCAGCTTAAGGCGGTACAGAGAGCCGCCGCGGACGCACTCGGCGCATTGGAAGCGCTCAGCACCACCGTTTAGGTCTCAGACACCGGGTCGGGCCAGTTTGGAGTAGAGCGCCGACAGCGCCGTTGTCGACACGCCTACAGCGGATTTGCGTAACGCCGGGGTTCATTGGCTGCCGGCGAGGCTTCATTGCGCGGTGTTTCCGGGGCAGGTATCGGCGGCGGCGTATGCCGATACTCGTTGGGAATGTCTGACACACGCTCGGGGAGGCCTTCGGTTTGATCACCTCGCCAGTGGATGGTGTCTAGATCATCCTGCGGCTCAACGCAAACCGGACCCGACCAGCCCTCTTCAAGGTCGAGGAGGTAGTAATACAACGCCGGATCATCAGAGTCGGTCCACGGCCCAGGATCTATGAGGGACTTCCTGGTGTCACGGACAAGGCCCCAAGTAATTTCTGACGGTGACGCCTGGTACACCAGGTACATCAGGGGACCTTCGGTCCACGCATGGGAAACCAAGAACACGTAGTATCCCGGCGCTTCTCTCCCGGCATTCTCCGCGTTCTTAATCACGATGTGCCGCAACAACTTTTGCAGCACATCGGAGGCGAACTGTCGCTGCCCTTCTGCCGGATCAGTTGATGGGGACATAGTTGTTCACCCATGGTGGTGTCCAGGTCCAGTTCGGCCCAATTTCTACTGCTCCACTACCCCCTGCCAGGGGATACATGGTGATCACCCCCTTCTGTCCACCGCCGGGCACGGTCGGATTGCCTTGGTTTATATTGGCGATTCGTGAGACTTTCGCCAGACGCGGCAGCCATCGGGTCTTGCCGTACGAGCCTCGTTCATGGCGAATACGTGTACTGCTCGCGCACCTCCATCACTGATTCCCACTGGGGGAATCCGGCGATTATTTCTGCATCGGACAACTCCGTCATGTCCGGCGGCGCGCCGTCTAGGCCATCGACGTGTCCGATGTAGATCCGAGCGGTTAGTCCCGACATGGACAACCAATCGAACTTCAAGACGTACTCGGTCAATTTTTCAATGGCGGGCATCGCCCTTGGATCAGCAACTGTTCCGGGACGATCCGCGTCTCTTGCCCATATGTCGCCACCATTCGGTGCGATCAGCGGAGGGATATTAGACGTTGTCGGTGTCCAATAGCCTCGTGTGGAGTACCACGGATACTGGCGACTGGCATCGTTCGACCAATCGACCTTACCGACACCCGTTAGCACGACGAGAGCAGTATTTGAATCCTCGAAACCGCTCCATCGGATATCGAAGATAATTCCGGCGCGCGAGCGCTGCGGCGAAAGGCGCATATCGATAAACTCGGCTTCATTTAGAGCGCCCTGCTCGATTAATGGGTTCGCTTTAGAAACTGTAGTCAGCATGACATCCGGCGCGAACTCATAAAGTTCGCGAATCGAATAAGCGTTCATATGAAAGATCCTATCATCAGTTTGGCACGGGTATATGCGCAAAGGGGTCTGAAGATGACACCGTCCGACCAGTAAACGGGTCCACTTCTTGACCCATAATATTGAGGTAATTCAAATACCCGTGCGGGTACTGGGCTGTTGGTTCCATCACTCGGATCGATACGACGCGTGGATCAATGCCTGGTTGATTTGGCGTTATCGAATAGATCCAACCTTGTCCAGATTTCGCCGGGGTGTCTGAGATAACTCCAGGCGGAACACCGGGGAGGTCGACTCCGCCCGGGCCGATTACATTCGTGGGCGGGTGCTGCTGCGGTAAGACGTCTAGGTATTGTTGCTTTTCGGCGTTAAGCAGTTGGGTTTCGACATGGAAATCAGCTCTTCGTGGATCGCTGGAAGGCAGTGACTCAATAAAAGGCTTATAGATATGGTTGTGCTCCCATATCCTCTTGTTGACATCCTTCAACCCAGCGGCAGCTTGCTCACGCGACATCGGCGGCTGCGGCGGTGACGGCTCTTGTTCCCAGGTGTGGTCGACGGCCTGGACGTGAGGTTTGTGGTCGTGGGGTGTTTCCGGGAAGGTGGTGGCGATTCCGGCCGTCGCAGCGGTGATCTTGGCGCCTGCTTCGTGTTCGGCCCCGATGAGCTGCGTGGCGCGTTGGCGGATGTCGGCGGCGAAAGCTTGTGCTTGTGCCTGACGAGATGCCTGTTCTGCGGCGGTGCGGCTGGTTCGGGTGTCGGCGACAGAGAGGTCTTCGCCGACGTTGAAGCCGGCGTCGTTGGCGTCTTGGACGGCATAGATGACCCGCCGTTGGGCGGCGCCGATGGTTCCGGCGCCCTCACGCGCGATGACCGCGGCCTGACGCAGCTGGTCGGCCTTGGCGGTGACGATCACCAAATCACCGCCGGTTCGCGCTCGCAGCGCCTCGCCGCCAGCGCCGTCCCAGACAATGGTGTGAGATTGGTTGCGCATCTGCAGGAACACGTCCTCCCACAGGTCGGCGGTCCTGGACCAGTAGTGGGCCGCATCGACGAGATGCTCGGTATCCCAGGCCTGAAGCTGCGACAGGGTCGGAAGCATCTACACCATCCGCGGTCGCACGGCCGCCATCTCCCCCGCCGCCGTCACTTCGTTGCTGCCATACCCCTCGGCACCTGCCTTCACCGCACCGGTCGTCGCCTGGGTCCGGATGGTCAATACTTCTGCGGCGAGGCCGACCGCCGTATGAGCGCCGCCCACCGCCGCGGTCGTGGGTTGACACGGCCGCCCCGGTGTCGGTGATGCCAGGACGCTGAACCTAGTGCTGAGCTCACGCCACTGGCTCGCCGAGGCTCTGAGCTGATAGACATCGACACGCAGCTCACCGGTCTCCATCCTCGGGAAGTCTAATGATGTGGCGAGGGTCGGCAATTCACCGCAGGTCGACCGACCAGACGAATTCTTGATCCCGACGCCAGGACCAGTCCAAGCGTTGGCGGGATCCGCCCAGCAATTTGCAGCGACGCCCTGTTGGTCGACCAGTACCCCCAGGAATTCAGCGCTATCGAAACAAGAGCACGCGCGAACGGCGCAGCCGGCGACGGCTTCAGCGATTATTGCCGAGATCCGCGCCGCCACAAGGTTATCGGCGTCCTGCTCGATGGGGTGTGCCAAGCCGCGGCCGATGCGCTGCAAGCATTGCATCCGCACAGCTGGCTAGGATGAGTTCGTGATGTTGGTCGACACCGGCAGCGTCATCCGCCCGACGCGCAACTGGACAATAGCGCGCCAGCCGCCGCGGAAGCATAGGCTGCAGAACGAGAAACGTTGGGCCGCAATACATCCGGTGATCCAATGGAACTCCGCTACATAAGCATCGCCCTCCTGATTGCCGAAGCCGGCGGCGATCCGTGGACGGTCAACAGGAGCCTCCAAGCGGGTCGCCCGACTCAGATTTCCGATCTAGCCAGAGCTTTCCATGACGCGGGTGTCTCGACGGCCGAGGCCGACGCAGCATTCAATCAGGCGCGGCAGCGTTTCGAATGGGCCTGGAACCGGGAGAACGGCGATCACCCAGTCAACGACTCCGCTGAAGTGCAACGCGTAACCACGTCGCTGAAGCTCCAGGCTGCGCAACTGCCGAGGATCGGTGTCGATTTAGAGAACATCGCGGTCGCCCTGGCTGAAGCGCAACGGTCCGCCGGCTGGTATATCTCGGCGCTCGAGCAGGACCTTGAGGATATCGACTGCGAGATCGGTGAGGCCCTCGCCAACGATGATCAAGATGAGGCCAATGCGCTGTGCGACGACGCCGTTGCCGAAACGCGGGCAGTGCTGGTCCAGCTCAACCACATTCGCGACAGCTATTCGGCGATCCTGCAAAGCAGGCTCGGCAATCTGCGCGCCGACGGCGTCGACCCGGCAGAGATAGAAGTAGCCGACGAACTCTTGATCCCACCACCTGACACCAACCCCGAGCAGGTCAAGCGCTGGTGGGATTCCCTCAGGGACGAGCAACGACGCCTATTGGTCGATCAGCACCCGCAGGAGTTGGGCAACCTCAATGGCATTCCGGCCGAGGTACGCGATCAAGTCAACGTCGCGGTGATGAACGACGACCTCCGCCGCGTCGAAGATGCCGCCGGACAGCATGGACTGTCGCCAGAGAGCCTTCGGGACAACGCGCTCAACAACCGGGACAACGATGTGTTCAGCAACCCCGGCAAGTACGGCCTCACCGCCGCAGACATCACCCGGTATCAGAACGCGGTAAAGACCAACGAGGGCCTCAACCACGACAAGGCCGGCTCAGATGCCCGCTCGAGGCCTGTCATGTTGTGGCCATACGATCCACTCGCCTTCAACGGCAAAGGCAGAGCGGCGATCGCAATCGGCAACCCCGACAGAGCACAAAACACCTCCGTCATTGTGCCCGGCACCAACAACAGCGTGAAAGGAGGCTGGTTGTACGACGCACATAACGACGCCATCAACCTCTACGACCAGTCGGCCAAAGCCGACCCAACCCATTCCACCGCAGTGATCGCCTGGATGGGCTATGACGCTCCCGCGTTCGAGTTCCAAAGTCCCGAAGCGGCCGTGACCGACCCGACCAAGCTGCAACAGGTCGGCACACCGTGGATGGCGCGCCAGGGTGGCGCGGTGCTGGCTGCCGACGCCAACGGCCTAGCAGTTACCCACGAAGGTGGCACCCCATCGCACGTAACCGTCATCGGGCACTCCTATGGGTCCACCACAGTTGCCGACGCGTTCGCCAACAGCGGCATGCGCGCCAACGATGCGGTGCTCATCGGCTGCCCGGGAACCGATCTTGCGCACAGCGCCGCTGATTTTCACCCTCAACGGCGGACGGGTCTACGTGGGTGCTGCCTCCACCGACGCGATCAGCTGGATCGGCGAATCAGGTAGCGCGGTGCCCAATTGGGTCAACAACGCACTCGGCACCCCTCTCGGGCCATTGGCGGGACTGGGCACCGATCCGGCTCACGAAGGTTTCGGGTCGGTGCGCTTCCGCGCCGAAGTCGCCGGCTCGCACAACGTCACCCCCTGGTTCAACGACCATTCGCACTACTACAACAAGGGCAGCGAGGCGCTGCACAACATGACCGAAATCGCCGTCGGCCATGGAAACAATCTCGCAGGGGAAGGAATGCTAGCTCCACCCCGAGCCGAAGAACGAATCTCTACCCCGACCCAGGTGCATACCCCTCTGGGAACGATTCCGCTACCGCACGTCGAGATCACCACACCTGTTACTGTCGACCCCGAATGGGACCGGCCAGGGGACTCCGTCACCAATGACCATGAGTTCAAGTAGCTTCCGCCGGTCAGGCCTGCTGCGGCTTGCGGCCGTAGCGCTGACAATGGCTTTCCCATTGGGAGGTTGTTCACTGATGTATCCGTTTGCGCACGATGCTGATCGCCCCGAGCATCCGCTATCCGACGAGCAGGCCATGGCGCAGGTGATCGAGCCAGCGAAACAGATCGCCAAAGTAGCTGGACTACAGGATGTCTCGGGAGAATTTGGGTGGGAGTCCTGCAATGACCAGGGCGATCCGCCCTACCGTAGCCGCGTAAACGTCAAGTTTAACGTCCCCGCCGGCATGGATCGCAACGCCTACTTTGAGCAAGTGGCCGCAACGATGGTGGCGCATGGCTGGTTGGCCGGCCCCCCACCTGGGCTGCGCCCGTTCGGAACGGCGATCCACAAAGATGGCGTCATGGCAATCATCGGGGTGAGCCCCTTTCTCGGCGCGGATGGCGATGTCGAGCTTTCCGGCGAGTGTCGCAACATGGGCGACCATCGTCACGCCCGCTGGCTCAATATCAGCGACCAGCTACGTGGAGGATGAAGTTTGAACGACAGCAATGCATCCCGTACTGGTTGCTTTCTTGACGAGCGGCCCTTTTCTTCGTGTGGAGTGATGTCAATCAGCCATCGTCGACGATGGCTGGTCTGCCTTGCGGCGCTGACCGCGGCGATCTTCGCCTCCGGAGTTTGTTCGTCGATGTATCCGTTTGGGAACGACCCCGATCACCCCGAGCGTTCGCTCGCCGACGAACATGCCATGGATCAAGTAGTCAAGTAGTCGAGACAGCCAAGAAGATTACCAAAACTGCTGGGCTGGAGGATGTTTCGGGAGGTTGCGGTTGGATTCCACCTCAGTGATCGCCTGGATGGGCTATGACGCTCCCGCGTTCGAGTTCCAAAGTCTCGAAGCGGCCGTGACCGACCCGACCAAGCTGCAACAGGTCGGCACTCCGTGGATGGCGCGCCAGGGGGGTGCGGTGCTGGCCGCCGACGTCAACGGCCTAGCAGTTACCCACGAAGGTGGCACTCCGTCGCACGTCACCGTCATCGGGCACTCCTACGGATCGACCACAGTCGCCGATGCGTTCGCCAACAGCGGCATGCGCGCCAACGACGCCGTGTTGATCGGCTGCCCGGGAACCGATCTTGCGCCCAGCGCCGCTGATTTTCACCTCAACGGCGGACGGGTCTACGTGGGTGCCGCCTCCACCGACGCGATCAGCTGGATCGCCGAATCAGGAAGCGCGGTGCCCAATTGGGTCAACGACGCACTCGGCGCCCCTCTCGGGCCATTAGCGGGACTGGGCACCGATCCCGCTCACGAAGGTTTCGGGTCGGTGCGCTTCCGCGCCGAAGTCGCCGGCACGCACAACGTGACCCCCTGGTTCAACGACCATTCGCACTACTACAACAAGGGCAGCGAGGCGCTGCACAATATCACCGAAATCACTGTCGGCCATGGTGACCACCTCGCGCGAGAGGGAATGCTGGCCCCCCATCGAGCCGAAGAACGGATCTCCAGCCCGACTCAAATACGTACCCCGTTCGGGACCATTCCGCTACCGCACGTTGAGGTCACCACGCCTGCCACTGTCGACCCCGAATGGGACCGGCCGGGAGATTCTGTCACTAGTGACCATGATTTCAAGTAACTTCCGCCGGTCAGGCCTGCTCCGGCTTGCGGCAGTAGCGCTGACAATGGTTTTGCTGTTGGGAGGTTGTTCTCCGATGTATCCGTTTGCGCACGATGCTGATCACCCCGAGCATCCGCTCTCCGACGAGCAGGCCATGGCGCAGGTGATCGAGCCGGCCAAACAGATTACGAAAGTAGCTGGTCTGCGAGATGTTTCAGGAGGATTCAGCTGGGAGTCCTGCAACGACCAGGGCGACCCACCCTACCGTGGTCGGGTCGACATGACTTTCAACGTTCCCCCCGGCATCGATCACAGCGCCTACTTCGAGCAAGTCGCGGCGACGATGGTGGCCCACGGTTGGTCATCTGGAGCACCCTCAGGACAGCACTTGTTCGGAACGGCGATCCACAACGATGGTGTCATGGCAACTATTGGCGTAAGTCCATTTCTCGGCGCCGACGGGGCTAGCGAGCTTTCCGGCGAATGCCGCGATATGAATAACCACCGCACTGACAGCAACGGGTTCAGCATCAAAGACCAGCTTCGTGGCCAGTGAAGCTGCGCCTAGCTGCCGCCGCACTCGCTAACCCGTCCGCACCAACGAAATCTGGTGCCGCCCAATCGGAACCGCAACGATCGACTCGACAGGCTGACCATCCAACCGCACCTGAAGGCCGTCGGGCAGCCCGGCCAGCGTGATCTGCGCGGCAGTATCAGACGCAACCGCGATGCTCGACGACGGCAACGAGGCCAGCCCGGCCCGCTCGACATCGACCGTCAAGCTGGCCACGCCGGTGAGCCGCAACGTCAGATACGGCAGCACCGGAGCCGGACCGTCCACCCGCCAATCCAATTCGGTGTACAGCCCCGGTGTCGGGTCGAAGTGCGGGACAAAGCCGCGGTGCCGGCGAATGCTGTGCATCGGGTCCGGCCGCGCATACGAGCGGGCATCGACCTCCGCGGTAGCGCCGCGCCTGGCAGTCACGGCGGGATCGGCGGTCAACTCCGACAACCACCACACCTGGTGCGGCCCGATACCGAGGTCCGCACGCACCAATTGCGGATACCACGCAAACGTGATGTGACCCGGATCCGCTTGGCGCAGACCGGTTCCCATGTGCGCGATCGGATCGTCGAACTTGTCCTGAAGCACCCAGGCGATGTGATCCTCGAGCGGATAGACGGTAAACCGGTAGCGATAGCCCAGCCGGTCCAGTTCCAGCACCTGCTCGGCGGCCGAGGCGAACGGAACCAACTCGTCGATCAACCCGTGGGCGATCACGAACGGCAACCAGCGAGCGTTTCCCAGCAGCTCCCAGGTGTCGCCCTCACGGGCACAATGCGAATCGAGGTTCAAGTCGGCCGGAATGTCGACGTTGGGCAGCAGCCGCACCCCACACGTCGGCGGCCCGGCCAGCACCACGGCCTGGGCGAACACCTCCGGATAGCTCAGCCCCAGCTTGTAGGCGGCATAACCGCCCATCGAATATCCCGAGATGACCGTGCGGTTGGGATCGGTTCCCAACTGCTCGGCCACCCGCGCCCACACCTCCCACACGTCGAGTTCGCCGGCGTCGAAGTACCACGTCGACGGGCCCCGGCCCAGCGGCGTGACCACCACCGAGCCGCGAGTCTCGCACACCTCGTGCAGCAGGCGCGGGTCGATCGCGGCGAACTGCGTTTGCCCCAGCGCCAGCGAGTGCAGCAACAGCGTCAGCGGTAGCGCCTGCCCGGGCGCATACGTCGACGGCAGGCACACCGAATACGGCTGCACCCGACCCAGAAACTGGGGATCGGTGTCCAGAACCGTGCCATCGGCAACGCCCTGACCCAGCTCCACCGAGGACACGTACCAGCGGGTCGACGGTCCGGTGATCACCGGCTCGGCAGCGGTCTCGCGGGCCGCCAGCCGGTCCCACTGCACCGCCACCGCGAACTCGGAAACGTCACCGCTGGTCAGCGCGGCGGCCTGGGCCGCGTCGGACCAGAAGTTCAGATGCGGCTTCTCCTGATCATGGGTACGAAACGCGACGTTGTAGACGTTGGGCTGACCGGGCAGCGCGCCGTGCTCGGCGGGCACATCGGCGAACCCATCGCCTGCGGCGTTGGCCAGTCCCGCGGCCAAGCGAACCGTCCAGGTACCGGTGGGCTCCAGCACCGACCGCGGCACCTGCGCCAGAAACGACCGCGCCGGCAGGTCGACGCTGTGCTCGACGGGCGTGGCAACCTGTGTGGTCAGGTCGATCAGCCGGGCGCTGCGGCCCGACACCAGCAGGGCCATGTCGATGCCCGCCGAACGCACCCCCGCCCCGGCCGGCCAGTCGGCCGAGGCGGCCCGGCCCCGGTCGGTGTCGAAGGTGAACAGCGCGATCGGCACGGTCGCGTCCACCAGCGTGTTCCAGTCGACGCGCCACCAGGTGTGGGTCTCGGTGAGCCCGATCGCGACGCGGAAGATGTCGGCGCCGTTGCCGGCCGCGGGCCCGGCCGGATAGACGTAGGTGCCCCGCGGCGGCGCCTGGACTTTCAGATCTCCCACCGGCAGGCCCGTCGCACCGTGGTCGTCGTAGAGAAAGTCGGTCCAGAACAACGCCCCGCCGGCCACCCGAGCCGCCCCGCAGGTACGGGGGAACTCCTCGCCGAACGGCCATCCCGACGGCACCGGAAGCTTCGGCTCGGGCTTACGCGCGGCCGGCGGCACCCCCTCCGGCATCCCGTCGACCACGACCAATTCGGCAGGCGGTGCCGGCGACGCGGGGCGGACCACCACATCCGCGACATGGCGGGCGATACGTAACGGAAGCAGAGTCAGATCCAACAGCGACACGACGCCAACCTACCCGGCACCGCCGACATCAAACCGGCACCACGGTCAGCTCGTGCGGCCGTTGGTTGACGGACAGGGCACCGTCCTTGGTTACCACCACGATGTCCTCGATGCGGGCCCCCCACCGGCCCGGGAAGTAGATGCCCGGCTCGATGGAAAACGTCATGCCCGCAGCCAGCGCCACGTCATTGCCGGCCACGATGTAGGGCTCTTCGTGCACGCACAGCCCGATGCCGTGCCCGGTGCGGTGCACGAAATAGTCGGCCAAACCAGCCTCGGCCAGCAAACAACGCGCCGCCGCGTCGACCTGGGCGGCGGGTACACCGGGTCGCACGGCGTCAAACGCGGCGCGCTGCGCCCGCTGCAGAACCGAATAGTGCTGCGCCACAACTGGTTCGGGTTCGCCGATGCTGTAGGTCCGAGTACAGTCGGAGTGGTATCCGGGCTCGACGGTCCCCCCGATGTCGACCACGACGATGTCACCCGCCTGCAGTGTGCGGTCCGAAAACCGGTGATGCGGGTCCGCGCCATGCGGGCCGGAGCCGACGATGACGAACGCCACCTCCGAATGCCCTTCGGCGACAATCGCTTCGGCGATATCGGCGGCGACGTCGGCCTCGGTACGGCCCGGCACCAGCAACTCCGGCACCCGAGCGTGCACCCGGTCGATGGCCGAACCCGCCCGGCGCAGCGCGTCAATCTCGGCTTCCTCCTTGATCATTCGCAGCTCGCGCAGCACGTCGGTGGCCAACACCGGCAGCACGTCCAACGCAGCGGCCAGCGGCAGCAGATGCAAAGCCGGCATGGAATCGCTGACTCCGGTCGCCACCGGGCCACCGCCCAGCGCGGCGCTCACCAGTCGGTAGGGATCATCCCCGTCGACCCAGGTCCGCACGCCTAGCCCCAGAGCATCGGCAGACTCCATGAAAGTGGCGAGCTCTAGCCGCGGCACGACGAGAGTCGGCTCACCCGAGGCCGGCAACACCAGCGCGGCGAGCCGCTCGAACGTCTCCGCGCGCGAACCGATGAGGTAGCGCAGGTCGTATCCCGGGGTGATCACCAGGCCGGCCAGACCGGCATCGGCGGTATTGGCGGCCGCCGCAGCCAACCGTCGCTCGTACACCGCGGAGTCGAATCGGCGAGAGTTCATGGCAGCCAGGCTAACCGCGCTCGCGCCGCCTGGCAGGATTGCCCAGATGTCCGCTCCCCTGCTGCTGCTGGACGGCGCCAGCATGTGGTTTCGCTCGTTCTTCGGCGTGCCGTCATCGATCACCGCCCCTGACGGCCGGCCCGTCAACGCCGTGCGCGGGTTCATCGACTCGATGGCGGTGGTGATCACCCAGCATCGGCCCGGCCGGCTGGTGGTGTGCCTGGATCTGGACTGGCGGCCACAGTTCCGGGTGGACCTCATCTCGTCCTACAAGGCGCACCGCGTCGCCGAAACCGAACCCGAAGGCCGGCCCGACATCGAAGAGGTGCCCGACGAGCTCACCCCTCAGGTCGACATGATCATGGAACTTCTTGACGCATACGGGATTCCGACGGCCGGCGCACCGGGCTTCGAGGCCGACGACGTGATCGGCACCCTGGCGGCGCAGGAACGCCACGATCCGGTGGTCGTCGTCAGCGGCGACCGTGACCTGCTGCAGGTGGTGGCCGACGATCCGGTGCCGGTTCGGGTGCTCTACCTCGGGCGCGGGCTGTCCAAAGCCACCCTGTTCGGGCCCGCCGAGGTGGCCGAACGGTACGGCTTGCCGGCGGATCGGGCCGGATCGGCCTACGCCGAACTGGCGTTGCTGCGCGGCGATCCCTCCGACGGGCTGCCCGGGGTACCCGGCGTCGGGGAGAAGACGGCAGCCGCCCTGCTGGCCGCGCACGGCTCGCTGGATCAGATCATGTCGGCCGCTCACGACCCCAAGTCGGGGATGGCCAAGGGTTTGCGAGCGAAAGTGCTTGGCGCATCGGACTACATCGAGGTCGCCGGTTCGGTGGTGCGGGTGGCCACCGACTCGCCGGTGCAGCTTTCGACGCCCACCGATGCCCTACCGCTGGTGGCCGCCGACCCGGCGCGCACTGCAGAACTGGCGACTCGATACGGCGTCGGGTCGTCGATTACCCGGCTACAGAAAGCACTGGACGCACTGCCAGCATGACAGCATCGTGACCGTTACTGCGGCCGGCCGACCTCGTAGGTGCCCTTGTTGTCCTGGAACGTCACCGTCACGTGCTTGGACGCGCCGTCGATGCTGACGGTGCATTCGAAGGTGGCGCCCTTCTTGACGGTGGGGTTGACCCCGTTGTTGCACTTGACGTCCTTGACGTTCTTGGCCCCGTAGCCGTTGGTCTCGTCGGTCAGGATCTGCTGGACGCCCGAGTTAGCCTTGTTCACATCCAATTTGGTGGTGACAAAGAACCCTGGTTGCCAGAAACCGACTACCAAGACGATGCCGATGACCAGCACGACGATCACGCCGACGACGCCGCCGATGATCGCCATCGAACGCTTGGAGCTCTTCGCCGCCTGGTCGTAGGGAGCGTATTGCCCGGGATATTGACCTGGCTGACCGTATTGGCCGGGCTGGCCGGGCGCCCCGTACTGGCCGGGCTGGCCGTACTGTGCCGGCTGGCCGTATTGGCCGGGCTGGGCCGCCTGACCGTACTGCCCGGGCTGGCCGAACTGCGGAGGTGCCCCGAATTGGGTGGCCTGCGAACCGAAATCGGGCTGCCCGTAGGCGGGCGCGGACTGCGGATACTGCTGCGGATACGCTGGGTCCACCGGCTGCTGGTACTGGGGGTACTCCGCGGGCGTGTAGGCGGGAGTCTGCCACGTCGCATCCTGAGTTGGCTGCTGCTGCCACGGTGACCCGGCCATCGTCGGGTCCGAGGAATGATCGCCCTGCCCGGGCGGCTGCCACGACTGCCTGGGGTCTGATCCCTGCGGTCCGCTCATTGCTTCTCCTGGTCCTCCTGCGGTCACATTCCGGACATAACCGTAGCTCCGGGCCAGCCTACCCGGCGTCAACCGCGACGACGCCGCGCCGGATGTCGTTGATGGCGCGCTTTGCCACGGCGCGCACCTCGGGGTCCGGGGCGGCGTTGCGCACCTGGTCCAGCAGATCGAGCACCTGCCGGCACCAGCGCACGAAATCGCCTGCAGACAACGGTGACCCGGTGCCGCTGACATCAGCGGCAGCCAATGCGGCTCCCAGATCACCGGTGCGCGCCCAACGATAGATGACGTTGACGAAGCCGTCGTCGGGTTCCCGACTCTGGCTGATCCGGTGCGTCTGCTCGTCGGCCCGCAATTGCGCCGACAGCCTCGCGGTCTGCCTGAGCGCCTGGCGCAACCCCGGTGTGGGTGCCTCCACACCGGATGGTTCGTCACTACCACGCGATTCGTAGAGCACCGCCGAAACCACCGCCGCCAACTCGGGCGGCTTCAAGCCCGCCCAGGCGCCGGTGCGCAGGCACTCGGCCACCAACAGGTCGCTTTCGCTGTAGATGCGAGCCAGCAACCGGCCGTCGTCGGTGACCTCGGGGTCGGTCGGCGGTCCGTGGATGAACTGCCGCTCGGTCAGCAGGCCGACGATCCGATCGAAGGTGCGGGCCAGCGAGTTGGTGGCCGCGGCAACCTTTCTCTGCAACTGCGTGTTGTCGCGTTCGATGCGCAGGTAACGCTCCGCCTGGCGAACCTGAACCTCGACATCGCCAGCGTGGTGGCAGGGATGGCGGCGCAGCTGCTCGCGCAGCGACTCCAGATCCGGGTCCTGACGCGTGCGTTTCTTGCCGCGACGATCAGCCGGCGCGGGCAGGCCCGCGGCGGCCGACCGTAGCGCCGACGCTAGATCCCGGCGCACCCGCGGCTGGCGGTATTCGATGCGCTTGGGCAGTGCCATCGATCCGACCGGGGGCGCCCCGCCCGAATAGTCGGCCGACGAGATGCGCCCGGCCCACCGGTTTTCGGTCAGCACCAGTGGCCGCGGGTCGGCGCTGTCGCGGGCGGACTCCAACACCACCGCCAGCCCCCCGCGCCGGCCATGCGTGATGGTGATGATGTCTCCCTTGCGCAGCGCCGCCAGCGCGTCGTTGGCCTCCTGGCGGCGCTGCAGCCGCGACGCCCGGGCCTGCGAACGCTCCAGCTCCGACACCTGTGCGCGAAGCCGCGCATAGTTCAGGATCGGCGCGTTCGGGCCACCGAGTTCGGCGGCGATCTCGTCGAGCATCCGTTTGCCGCGTTCGATGCCGCGGACCAGTCCGACGACGGATCGGTCGGCCTGGTATTGGGCGAATGACTGCTCCAGCAGCCGGTGCGCCTGTTCCGGACCCATCCGGTGTACCAGGTTGATCGTCATGTTGTACGACGGGACAAACGAGCTGCGCAGCGGGAAGGTCCGGGTGGAGGCCAGGCCCGCGACCTCGGCGGGCTCGCTGGTGTTGTCGGAGGGATGCCAGATCACCACCGCGTGACCCTCGACATCGATACCGCGCCGGCCGGCCCGGCCGGTCAGCTGCGTGTACTCCCCCGGCGTCAGCGGCAGATGCTGCTCACCGTTGAACTTCACCAGCCGCTCGAGCACCACGGTGCGGGCCGGCATGTTGATGCCCAGCGCCAACGTTTCGGTGGCAAACACCGCCTTGATCAGGCCGGCGGCGAAAAGCTCCTCGACGGTGTGCCGGAATGCCGGCAGCATTCCGGCGTGGTGGGCGGCCAGACCGCGCTGCAGGCCCTCGCGCCACTCGTAGTAGCCGAGTACCGCCAGGTCGGCGTCGGCCAGATCGCCGCAGCGGTGATCGATCACCTCGGCAATCCGGGCGCGCTCGTCCTCGCCGGTGAGCCGCAACGGCGAGCGCAGGCACTGCTGGACGGCAGCGTCGCACCCGGCCCGGGAGAACACGAACGTGATCGCCGGCAACAACCCCTCGGAGTCGAGCTTCGCGATCACCTCCGGCCGCGGGAGCGGACGGTAGAAGCGCGACCGTCCCGGGCCTCCTCTTCCCCCCTGCCGGCGCGGCTGCCAGTCCGACATCCGGTCGGCCTCGCGGCGATGCGCTATGTGACGCACCAAGTCCGGGTTGACACGAGGCTGTTCGGCGTCGGCGTCGTAGGCGAACAGGTCGAACAGGCGCTTGCCCACCAAGATGTGCTGCCACAGCGGCACCGGCCGGTGTTCGTCGACCACGACCGTCGTGTCACCCCGCACGGTCTGCATCCAGCCGCCGAACTCTTCGGCGTTGCTGACCGTCGCCGACAGGCTGACCACCCGCACCTCTTCGGGCAGTTGCAGGATGACCTCTTCCCACACCGGCCCGCGCATCCGGTCGGCCAGGAAATGCACCTCGTCCATCACGACGTGGGAAAGACCTTGCAGCGCAGGTGAATCGGCGTAGAGCATGTTGCGCAGCACCTCGGTGGTCATCACCACGACGGGCGCGTTGGCGTTGACGGAGAGATCTCCGGTCAGCAGTCCGATCTGGTCGCGGCCGTAGCGCGCCGTCAGGTCGGTGTGCTTCTGGTTGCTCAAAGCCTTCAGCGGTGTGGTGTAGAAGCATTTGCCCCCGGCCGCCAGGGCCAGGTGTACGGCGAACTCGCCGACCACGGTCTTGCCGGCGCCGGTGGGCGCGCAGACCAGCACGCCGTGGCCGCATTCCAGGGCGGCACAGGCGCGCCGCTGAAAGTCGTCGAGCGAGAAGGGCAGCTCGGCAATGAACCGCGTCAGCTCGGGCAGATCTGTCACCCCACCGCCCTGATGCGATCGCTAGGTGACGTCGTCATGTGATCCGCCGATGACCGAGGGCGCCGGTACCGGCTCGGGGGAATCGATGGCCGACGCTTCATCATCGGGAATCAGCGCCTCCCGCTTGGCTTTCCGTTTGTCGTGCAGCCGGGCGATCTGGATGGCCAGCTCGAGCAGCACGGTCAGCGCCACCCCCAGAGCGGTCATCGAGAACGGGTCGGACCCGGGCGTGAACACCGCCGCGAACACGAACATCGTGAAGATCAGGCCGCGCCGCCAGGACTTGAGCCGTTCATAGGTCAGCATGCCCGTCATGTTCAGCATCACGATCAGCAGGGGAAACTCGAAGCTGACCCCGAACACCACCAGCAGGTTGATCAGGAAGCCGAAGTACCGGTCACCCGAGAGCGCGGTCACCTGAACGTCGCTGCCGACGGTCAACAGGAAGCCCAGCGCCTTCGACAGCACCAGATACGCCAGCACGGCACCGGCGACGAACAGCACCGCGGCCGGGATCACGAACGCCACCGCGAAGCGGCGCTCCTTCTTATACAGCCCCGGCGTGATGAATGCCCACAGCTCGTAGAACCAGACCGGGCAGGCCAGCACGACGCCGGCCGTCATCCCCACCTTGAGCCGCAACATGAACTGGTCGAACGGCGCGGTGGCCAGCAGCCGGCATTGCCCGTCGGCGCTGATATCGGCCCGCGCCGACTGCGGCAACGAGCAATAGGGATGGCGCAGCCACTCGCCCAGGCTCTGCAGCCCGAACACCGAATGCGAATACCAGATGAACCCGAAAATCGTGGTGATCAGGATGGCGGCCAGCGAGATCAGCAGCCGGGTCCGCAGCTCGGTCAGATGGTCGACCAGCGACATCGTTGCGTCAGGATTGACGCGGCTGCGCCTGTTACGGGGGTTCAGCCGTTTAAGAACAGTGGCGGCACGCGCTGAGGCCCGGAAACCATTCCCCACGTTCGATCAGTGACGCTTGGGCACCGAGACGGTGGTGCCGGGCTAAGCCGGCCGCGCCTCGGTGTGACCCGGCTCAGTGCTCGCCGGAGGCTCGACTCGTTGCGACTGCACCGGCGTTGGGCTTGCCGGGTTGGTGTCGAGGGCGGGCGGCTGGTTTTTGGTCTCGCTCTGCATTTCCCGCATCTCGGATTTGAAGATGCGCATCGACTTGCCCAACGACCGCGCCGCATCGGGGAGCTTCTTGGCGCCGAACAGCACGATCACCACGACGGCGAGGATCGCCCAGTGCCACGGACTAAGACTGCCCACTTTGATTACCTCCAGACGTTGACCCGATGCTACCGCAGCAGAGCTGCCAAACCGCCCGGCCGCGCCGTCACTCCTGCGCAGCGGCCCGGTAGGCCTGCAATGCGGCCTCCGCGGCCGCCCGCACGCGCCGGGCCAGCGAGTCCGGCGCCAGCACCTGCACATCGGAGCCGAAGCCCAGCATGAGACGCGTCATCCACTCCTCCGAGGCATAGGTCATGGCCACCTCGCAGGATCCGTCGGGCAGCTCACGCAGCTCCCGTATCGGGTAATACTCCAGCATCCATGACGCCGACGGCGCCACCCGCAGCGTTGCCGACGGCAGCGACGGATCGGCGTCGAACAGCGCCGTGTCCGGTGGCGCCTGCAGCGCAGGTTCCGGCGGCGCGGCCGGCTCGTCGAGCTCGGAGGCCTCGACGATCCGGTCGAACCGGAACAGCCGAACCCCTTCGGCCTCGCGTGACCAGGCCTCCAGGTAGCTGTGGCCGCCGATCAGCAGCACCCGGATGGGATCGACGGTCCGGGTGGTGAGGGTGTCGTGCGACGCCGAGTAATAGTCAATGGTCAGCGCCCGTTTGTCGCGCACCGCGGCGCGCACCGTCGCCGCCGCCGCGTGCTCGGCCGGTGCCGGTTGGTCGGCGGCCGAAACCGTGCTGGCGGGGCCGGCCGCGCCGGCTGCCGCCGAGATCTTGGCGATCGCGCTGCGGGCCGCCCGCGGATCGACGACGCCCGGAATGTCCGCCAGCGCCCGCAGCGCCACCAGCAGCCCGGTGGCCTCCGGAGACGTCAGCTTCAACGGCCGATCGATGCCCGCCGAGAACGTCACCTCGATGGTGTCCCCGGAGAACTCGAAGTCGATCAGATCTCCCGGGTAATAGCCGGGCAGCCCGCACATCCACAGCTGGTTGAGATCCTCCTCGAGCTGCTTGGCCGACACACCGAGGTCGGTGGCGGCCTCCGCGCGGGTTATCCGTGGGTTGGCCTGGAAGTACGGCACCATGTTGAGCAGCCGCACCAGCCGGGTGGACACGGCAGTCATCGCGCTGCCCCGGCGTGGGCATGCAGCCGGGCCAGCACGTCCTCCCGCAGGATGGCCGGCTCCAGGACAATTGCGTCGGCTCCGTAGCCGGCGATCTCGCGCGCCAACCGGTCACTGGATCCGATGTCGAGTTCGATCACGTCGCCGTCGCGACCGGCCAGTCTCCGGGGGCCGACGGGTTGCCCGGCTCTGCGCAGCGCGGTGGCCCGCCCGCCGGCGACCCAGACCGTGGCCCGCATACCGGTCGGCGCCTCGGTGACCTTCGCGGCCACGATGCCGCGCAGATCGACGTCGTCGGGCACGGCGATCGCGCCTGCCGGGCCGATCGGGGTGATCTCCCCACTGATCCGCGACAGCCGGAAAACGCGGGTGGCACCGCGGTCGCGGTCGTGGCCGACGAGATACCAGCGGCCCTTCTCGGTGACCACGCCCCACGGCTCGACGGTGCGGGTGGTGTAGGGCTCGGCCCGCGACGACCGATGGCGGAACTGCACGGCCTGCCGAGAGTCAATGGCGGACAACAGGATTCCGAGCACGTTCTCGGACCCGCGTAGACCGGTCAGCCCGGCCGGCGAGGCGATGGTCACCGCGGCTTCGCTGTCTACGGGGTCGACGTCCACTCCGGCGGCCCGCAGCTTGAGCAACGCGCCCTGAGTGGCGGTGACCAGTTCCGGCGACTCCCACAGCTGGGTGGCGACGGCGACGGCGGTGGCCTCGTCCGGGGTCAGGTCTACGGGTGGCAGCGCGTAGGCGTCGCGGTTGATGCGGTAACCCTCGGTTGGATCCAGGTTCGACACCTTCCCGACCTCCAGCGGGATGCCCAGGTCGCGCAGTTCGTTCTTGTCGCGCTCGAACATCCGGGAGAACGCTTCGGCGGTCGGGCTGTCGGAATATCCCGCGACGCTGGAGCGGATCTTCTCGGCGGTGATGTAGCCGCGAGTGGACAGCAGCGCGATGACGAGATTGACCAGACGTTCGACTTTCGAGGTCGCCATTAGCTTTGAATTACATGCTCGCGATCAGCCGTTTGACCCGCTCGTCCACCGAACGGAACGGGTCCTTGCACAGCACGGTGCGCTGCGCCTGGTCGTTGAGTTTGAGGTGTACCCAGTCGACGGTGAAGTCCCGTCCGGCGGCCTGCGCGGCGCTGATGAACTCGCCGCGCAGCCGGGCACGCGTGGTCTGCGGCGGGTGGTCGACGGCGTCGGCGATCTCCTCGTCGGTGGTGACGCGTGCCGCCAATCCCTTGCGCTGCAGCAGGTCGAAGACACCGCGCCCGCGTTTGATGTCGTGGTAGGCCAGGTCCAGCTGGGCGATCTTGGGGTCGGACAGCTCCATGTTGTAGCGGTCCTGGTAGCGCTGGAACAGCTTGCGTTTGATCACCCAGTCGATCTCGGTGTCCACCTTGGCGAAGTCCTGGCTCTCGACCGCGTCGAGCTGGCGCCCCCACAGGTCGACGACCTGCTCGATCTGCGGGTTTGGCTCCCGGTTCTGTAGATGGTCGACGGCGCGGGCGTGATACTCGCGCTGGATGTCCAGCGCGCTGGCCTGGCGCCCCCCGGCCAGCCGCACCGGCCGGCGACCGGTGACGTCGTGGCTGACCTCGCGGATGGCGCGGATCGGGTTGTCCAGGGAAAAATCACGGAACGCCACCCCCGCTTCGATCATTTCGAGCACCAGCGCGGCGGTGCCCACCTTCAACATGGTGGTGGTCTCACACATGTTGGAGTCGCCGACAATGACATGCAGCCGCCGGTACTTCTCGGCGTCGGCGTGCGGCTCGTCGCGGGTGTTGATGATCGGGCGTGATCGGGTGGTGGCGCTGGAGACGCCCTCCCAGATGTGCTCGGCGCGCTGAGACAGACAAAACGTCGCGGCCTTGGGGGTCTGCAGCACCTTGCCGGCCCCGCAGATCAGCTGGCGGGTGACCAGGAAGGGCAGCAGCACATCGGAGATGCGGGAGAACTCGCCTGCCCGGACGATCAGGTAGTTCTCGTGGCAGCCGTAGGAATTGCCCGCCGAATCGGTGTTGTTCTTGAACAGGTAGATGTCGCCGCCGATGCCCTCGTCGGCAAGGCGCTGTTCGGCATCGATGAGCAGGTCCTCGAGCACCCATTCGCCGGCCCGGTCGTGGGTGACCAGCTGCACCAAGCTGTCGCATTCGGCGGTGGCGTATTCGGGATGACTTCCCACGTCGAGGTATAGGCGCGCGCCGTTGCGCAGGAAAACGTTGGAGCTGCGCCCCCAGGACACCACCCGGCGAAACAGGTAGCGCGCGACCTCGTCGGGGCTGAGCCGACGATGGCCGTGGAAGGTGCAGGTGACACCGAACTCGGTCTCGATGCCCATGATTCGTCGCTGCACGTAATCGAGGGTACTGGTTGTCTTGACGCGGTGGTGAGCAAGCCGCGCCCATTGTCGGGACCAACCCAGTCTGACCCGTGAGCGGTGGCTGCGCGGGGCTGATAGCGGTGATCCGGGAGCGGGTTGCTATGCGGGCGGCGCTCACGGCGTCCCGGTTGCGCGGCAGCCGTGGCTGTGCACCTATTGCACGAGGGAGTTGGTGTCCGATTTGCCGCTTTTGAGCGACAATTTAGGGCGTGCAACTTAGGGCGCCGGCGCGGTTCCTGTATCGGCGGTTACTTCGAATATCCGAGAACACCCGGGCCTCTGCTTGACCGGCGCAGTGCCCGGGTTTCGCCACGGCGGTCGACGCGTCCGTTGACCGCCGTGGGCGCACAGTTGACGACGTAAGTGCACGCTCGAATCCGTCTGCGAGCATAAGCGGAGGCGTCCAGGACGTCGAGCGTGTAGGCAGGGCGTCGAGCGTGCAGCCAGGGCGGCGAGCGTGTAGCCAGGGCGTCGAGCGTGTAGGCAGGGCGTCGAGCGTTGTAGGCAGGGCGTCGAGCGTTGTAGGCAGGGCGTCGAGCGTTGTAGGCAGGGCGTCGAGCGTTGTAGGCAGGGCGGCGAGGGTTGTAGGCAGGGCGTCGAGCGTGCAGCCAGGGCGTCGAGCGTTGTAGGCAGGGCGGCGAGCGTGCAGCCAGGGCGTCGAGCGTGCAGCCAGGGCGGCGAGCGTGTAGGCAGGGCGTCGAGCGTTGTAGGCAGGGCGTCGAGCGTGTAGCCAGGGCGTCGAGCGTGTAGCCAGGGCGTCGAGCGTGTAGCCAGGGCGTCGAGCGTGCAGCCACGGCGTCGAGCGTGCAGCCAGGGTGGCCGACGCGCCGTGAGCTCGCCACGGGCACACATTCGAAGCCGTCAATGCACAATCGACGCCGTCAGGGCACACTCGAAGTTCGCGGCCGGCGTAGCAGAGGCAGCCAGGGCGTCGAGCCTGCAGCCAGGGCGTCGAGCGTTGTAGGCAGGGCGGCGAGCGTTCAGCCAGGGCGTCGAGCGTGCAGCCAGGGCGTCGAGCGTGCAGCCAGGGCGGCGAGCGTGCAGCCAGGGCGTCGAGCGTGCAGCCAGGGCGGCCGACGCGCCGTGAGCTCGCCACGGGCACACATTCGAAGCCGTCAATGCACAATCGACGCCGTCAGGGCACACTCGAAGTTCGCGGCGGGCGTAGCAGAGGCAGCCAGGGCGTCGAGCCTGCAGCCAAGGCGTCGAGCGCGCAGCCAAGGCGTCGAGCGCGCAGCCACGGCGTCGAGCGTGCGTCCACGGCGGCCGACGCGCCGTGAGCCCGCCACGCGGGCACAGTCGAAACCGTCAGCGCTCACGAAAACCGGCAATCAATCGCCCGGCGAAGCTAACGCCCCGATACCTGGCCGTCAACTAATGCAGCATTCAGTTGTGCACCAAATAACCTGAGCGACTCGGCATTCAACATTTCGTTGTGCGTGGCGTCAACGGGGTACTCGACGATATGGCCGCGGACATACGGCCGCCAATCCTCGAGCAGCGTCGAACCATTTCCGCTGCGGGTAGCCGCGAATAAAATCAGGTCGCCGTCAAAGACCGCTGGCGCATGCTCGGAGCGATACCTTTCATTGGCGATGCTGTTGGTGATCAGAATCTGAAGCAGCTGGGCGGACGGGAGCCCGAAATTCGCATCCTGTCGTTGCTGGATTAGTTCCTCTGCCTGCTGATAGGTAAAGGGTCCAGGATCATCGGCCGGCAGCTCAATCCCATTTGCGCGCAGTACATATTTCAGAATTTCACCTTCCCGCGCCGCGGCAGTGGCTGCATCATCCGCTTCCTCGGCGCGTGGAGTCGCATCGAGGACGATGAGTCGCCCGACGACGCATCCCCGCCGGCGAAGCTCGACGGCAAGCTCGTGCACCACAATTCCCCCGAACGACCAGCCGAGCAGGTGGTATGGCCCGCCGGGATACAACGATTGGACAGTGTCGGCATAGTGCTGCGCCATGTCACGAATTGAGTCGGGCCTGGCGTCATCGTCGACAACCTGCTGAATGCCGACAATCGGGCAGTCCAGGTAGGCGCCCAGCGCGTGATAAGGCCAGCTCAACCCGACGGCCGTGTGAATGCAGAACAGCGGAACCCCGGCAGCATGCCGCAGCACCTCAACCGGAGTCACCTCCGGTGACCGCGTCGGCCGGCGCAGCAGCTGACTCAGGCTCGCCACCGACGGCGCGTCGAACAGGCTGCGAACCGGCAGGTCGACTTTCAAGGATCGGCGCACTCCGGCGACCACCCGCATGGCCAGCAGCGAGTTGCCGCCCAGATCGAAGAAGGATTCGTCGATGCCCACCCGCGGTAGACCCAGTACCTCCGCATAGATGCCGGCGAGGGTTTCCTCCACCGCGGTGGTCGGCGCGCGGTAGCGGGTGGTGTCGGCGTAGTCGGGGGCCGGCAGGGCGCGTTTGTCGAGCTTGCCGTTGACTGTCAACGGCAGCGTCGCCACGCTCACCACCGCCGCGGGCAGCATATAATCGGGCAGCCGCTCGGATAGCTGCGCGCGGAGCTGCTCAACCTGCAGCTGCCCGGCTACATATCCCACCAGCCGCCGGTCACCGGGACGGTCCTCACGCGCGATCACCACCGCCTGCTGGCCCCCGGCGACCTCGGACAGCACCGTGCTCACCTCACCCAACTCGATGCGGTAGCCACGGATCTTCACCTGCTCGTCGGCACGGCCCAGATAATCCAGCTGCCCATCGGCGCGCCAGCGCACCAGATCCCCGGTGCGATACATCCGCTGCCCAACCCCATAGGGACACGCCACAAACCGGGCCGCGGTCAGCGCCGGCCGGCGCCAATACCCGCAGCCCACCCCAGCACCGGCCACGTACAGCTCCCCCACCACCCCCACGGGCACTGGGCGCAGCCAGCCGTCCAACACGAACAACGCCGCACCCGGCACCGGCGAACCAATCGGCGGCGGCGCCGAATCGGCAACCAGCGGCGTACTCGTGGACACCCAGACAGTCGCCTCAGTCGGGCCGTAGGTGTTGATCATCATCCGGCCGGGCGCCCAGCGATCCACCAGCTCGACGGGACACACCTCGCCGAGCAGCACCACAGCCGCGGACTCCAGCCCGCGCCGCGGCAACATCCCGATGGCAGAGGGCGTTTGAGTCAACACGTCGACGTGTTCCCGCACCAGCAGGGCATGCAAGTCCGACGCCGAGCGCGCCACCGCGTCCGGCACCACCACCAGCCGTCCGCCGTGCAGGAGCGCTCCCCACATCTCCCACACCGAGAAGTCGAACGAATACGAATGGCATTGGGCGCCGGCCTTTCCGGCGGTGGCGGTGAACGGAGGCACCACGTCGAAGAGTTGGGTGACATTGCGGTGGGTAATCGCAACACCTTTGGGGGTCCCGGTAGTACCGGAGGTGTACATGATGTAGGCGACGTGGTCGGCGGCGGGGGTCGGCGGCGCGGTACTGGGATAGGTATCGATTCGGGGATCGTCGACGTCGATGACGGCCAGATCGGTCGCCCCGGCGGCAACGAGCAACGGGGCGAGGTCGGTGGTGGTGATCGCGGCTTTGGGCGACGCGTCGGTGAGCATGAAACCGATACGCGCACTTGGGTGTTGGGTGTCGATGGGTAGATAAGCGGCCCCGGTCTTGAGCACCGCGATGATGGCGACGGTGGCCGGGACGGAGCGCGCCAGCAGCAGCGCCACGACCGCGCCGGGGCCCACACCCGCATCGATCAATGCGTGGGCCAGCCGGTTCGCCGCCCGCTCCAGTTGCGCGTAGGTCAGCCTACGGTCCACACCGGTCAGCGCCACCGACCGGGGCGTGCGAGCGACCTGGGCGCCGAACAGCTCCGGAATCGAGACCGGTGCAAAGGTTTTGCCCAGCGCAGCGCGGTTGCCAATTGCATCGAGATGGGCGTGTTCGGCGGCGTCGAGCACGTCGATCGATGACAACGGCGCGCTCGGATCGGCAGTCATCGCGGTCAGCAGCCGTTCCAGCCGGTCCCGCAACCTCTCGATGCTGGGAGCAGCGAAAACGTCGGTGCGGTAGATGATTTCGCCGCCGATGCCGGCGTGCGCACCGTTGGGGGTGAAGCGGTCGCCGAAGGTGAGGGTCAGGTCAAGGGGCGCGGCGTAGGTATCGGCCGGGATGGAACTGACACATAGCCCGGGCAACATCAATTCGTCGGCTGGAGCCGGGCTTTGCCAGGCCAACATGACTTGGATCAGCGGATGATGAGTAAGGCTGCGGGTGGGGTTGAGCCGTTCGACGACCACCTCGAAGGGCACGTCTTGGTGGTCGTAGGCGTCCAGACTGGCCTCACGGACCCGGGTGATCAGCTCGGTGAGGTTGGGGTTACCGGCCACGCTGATGCGCAGCACCACCGTATTGACGAACAGCCCGACCATCTCCTCGAAGGCGGCCTCGGTGCGCCCGGCGACCGGGATGCCCACGGCGATATCGGTGTTGCCGCTAAGGCGGGCCAACAATGCCACCACGCCGGCCGTGATCACCATGAAGCTGGTGGCGCGATGCTCGCGCGCCAACCGGGCGACGCTCTGGCGCAAGGCCACCGGCCAGTCGACGGCCACACCGGCGCCCTCGTGCCGGGCCACCTGCGGGTAGTGCCGGTCGGCGGGCAGCTCCAGCCGTTCTGGCAACCCGGCCAGGGTTTGCTGCCAGTACGCCAGCCCGGCGCAGATGGGGCTGGTGGTGTCGTCGAGCTCACCTAGCTGGTCGCGCTGCCACCGACAGTAATCGACGTAGTGCAGTGTCAACTCGTCCCAGCCCGGAACTGCTCCGGCGCAACGGGCGGTGTAAGCGGTGGCCAGATCGCGCAGCAGCGGGCTGAGCGACCACCGGTCGGCGGCGATGTGGTGCATGACGATGACCAGCACGTGTTCGTCAGCGCCGACGCTGAAAAGCTCTGTCCGCAGCGGGATTTGGTTGGCTAGGTCGAACCGGTAGCGAACCAGCGCGGCAATTGCCTGCGGCAGCCGGCTCGCCGGCCACGCCACGGCGTCGGTGACTTGCCAGCCCGCATCGGCGGCGGTGGCGTCGATGACACGCTGCTCGGGGATCCCGTCGGTGGCCGGAAAGACGGTGCGCAGTGATCGGTGGCGGCCGACTACATCGGTAACCGCCACGCGTAGCGCCTCGACGTCCAGCGGTCCACACAGCCGCAGTGCCAGCGCCATGTTGTAGATCGGCGAGGGCCCTTCCAGTTGGTCAATGAACCACAACCGACGCTGCGCATAGGACAGCGGCACCAGCTTCGGCGGCGCCGCGGCCGCCAAAGGTTGGACGCCGTCAGCGGCCATGCCCAAGTGAACGACCGGGCCGGGCGCCGACAGTGCGTCGACGAGGGCACATATGACGCCGCATCGATCCGGGGCCACGGGCACTTTCCACGCTGACGTACGGGCAGACACGCATCGCGATCAATCCCTGCACTCGGCTCCGGCGAGATATCCAACCTACACCCGTTCGCGGCAATAACCGATCGCTCGGTGGTGCGTCGCTCGGACGTCTCGAACCGGCTCTCACCTAACGCCTCTTGCGTTTTCAGAATTCGCCAAGGATTCGCGTAGCGCCTCTGGCGAAGCTGTGCTGGTCGACGTACCCGCCGCGATAGCGGCCCTTGAGAGGGAGCAGCAGCACCAATGGTTGGCATCAACCGCAAGGGATTCTCCAGGGGCCCGGCGATACGCGGTGGAATACACCGGCTGGGTGCGATGCTGCTGCCCGGCAGCGCGGCGGGTCGCATGCTGGCCATCAGTGCAGGAATCGACTCGCTGGGCACTGGGCTGTTTTTTGCCTCCTTCACGCTGTATTTCGTCGGCATCGTCAAGATCGGTGCGCCCCAAGTCGCCCTTGCCAGCACCGCGGCCGGAATCCTCGCCTTGTTCGTCCCGGTGCCGCTGGGCCGCCTGGCGGACCGGCTGGGGCCCGGAAGGCTCTACATCGGCCTGCTGGTGCTGCGTGGTCTCGGCTACTGCTGCTATGCAGGCGTTTCCGGCTTCAAGGGTTTCCTGGTACTCACCATGGTCCTGACCGCCGCCGACCGGGCGAGCACACCGCTGCAGCAGTCGGTGGTCCGGGCGTTGATCGGCAACCAGGACGGCACCCGGACGATGGCCTCAATCCGCGGCGTGCGCAACGTGGGCCTGACCGCGGGCTTCCTGGTCGCCGCGGCGGCGTTCGCCACCGCTGCGATGTCGGTGTTTACCGTGCTCTTTGTCGCCAACGGAGTCTCTTTCCTCGTGGCGGCCGCCATGGTGTGGCCGACGGTTTCGCGGACGGAAGCGGTGGCAGCGCCCGCTCCGGCAACCGCTCCGACGGCCGGTCCGACGGCTGGGGCCGCCGCATGCCCGCGGTCCCCGTTTCGCGACCGATGGTTCGTGGTTTTCACGATCGGCAACGGCGTGTTGTGGCTGCACGACAGCGTGCTGATCGTGTTGCTGCCGATTTGGGTGATCAAGCACACCGCGGTGCCCGCGGGGTGGGTGCCGGTCTTCATGGCGGTCAACACGGTGCTGACCGCGGTGCTGCAGGTCTACGTGGCCCGGTTCGCAAACGGGGCTGTGGCCGCGAATCGGGTACTGGGACTGGCGGGTCTGCTGCTGATCAGCTGCTGCGGCTTCTTGGCTATCGGCCAGGCCGCACCCACCGCCATCGCGGTCGTGGCGGTGCTGACGGCGGTCATCCTGCTCTCGGTCGCCGAAAATCTCCACAACGTTGCCGCCTACGAACTGTCCGCAGAGCTGTCACCCGAGGTGGCCTCGAGCCGCTACCTGGGCGCCTTCAGCCTTGCCTACACCGGTCAACAGGTCATCGGTCCTGCCGTGATGGCCGTGCTGATGCCGGTGGGGCTGATCGGCTGGCCGCTGCTGGCGGGGGCCTTCGGCGCCGCCGTTGTGGTCTCGCGAGGTGCTGCCGGCCGCTGCCTGGCCGAGCGGGCCGGAGCGGCGTCGCGCCGGCCGGTTGGTGCGCATCGGTTCTTCCGCGGGTTGCTGTCCGCGGCGTGCCCGGCGTAGCAGCGAGCACTCGGGCATCACACCTCCGACATCTCGCGTAGCGCCCACACCAATTGGTGGGCGAACTCATCGGCGAATCGCCCGGTCACCGCAAGCGGGTTGTCGGCCACATACACCGACGGCGCGCGATGGTCGCCCCGGACCATCACGTGGATATCGGCGCGCGGCGGGCCTACCGCCCAGATGCTCGGCTCGTCAAGCAGATTCAGCGCGGACTCGTGCACGGTGGGTCGGTTGGCGGTATCGAACTCAGCCAGCACCGTCATCCGGTCGGGGTGATCGAAAAACGGCTGCATCGGGGCGGGATCGGCAGCCAGTGGCACGCAGCTGTTGTCCAAGACATCCAGAAGAGCACCGCGGGCCTGCGAAATCAGCGCCCCCGCACCTACATCCGACACAATTCGCATCGGACGCGGCTCCATGAGCGGCGCCACCGTGCCGTCCAATGCTTGGGTGCCGCGGTAACCGACCTCGGTCAAGAGCACCGTTTCGGCCGCGTCGACCTGCCGGCGCCAAACCATGTGCACCGCGGCGACAACCGGGGCCAGCAGCGTGGTCCGGTACGCCGAAGCCAGGGAAACCATGGCGTGTTCGTCGGCGACCGTCAGCGGCACCCGGCGGATACGTGCCGTCGTCGCGGCAGCGCGCGGCACCCGCGGATCGGCGCCAAAATTCGCACCGGCAAGCTGTCGCCGCCAGTGCAGCCGCTCGGTCCTCGCGTCGGACTCGTCCGACCCGCCGGCCCGCTCAGCCAGCGCCGCGCCGAATTGCGCCGGTGCCGGGCCCAAGTCCGGTGGCGGGCCGGCTTGGCACAACATGCAGAGTTCCTGGGCCAGCACATGCAATGACCACGGGTCGCTGATCAATCGGTCCAGGCCCATGACCACATACTGCTGCTGCGGCTGAACCGTTGCGACCAATCGCGCCCGCCACAACGGTTTCCCCGCTCGTCGATACCCGGCCAGCGCCAGCTCGGCGGCGAAGCTGCCGATGTCGCCGGCATGGGTATCGGCCCCGGCAACGGCGTCCACCACGGTTTCGGGCGCAGCCGCGGACAGGTCGGGCCACAACAGCCGCAAGGCCTCGTGCCGCGATGCCAAGACGGCCAGTCGCGCAACCAGCATGTCCAGGTCAATGGCGGAAGCCTCGAAAACCAGTGGAGCAAAATCGGCTCCGAGCGGACTGCGAGCCTCACGTAACCCGATCAGCCAACCTGGCATGCTCACCCGCGCGCCACCTGGTCGGTCATCGCGACAAGAACGCGCCGCTGGCCCCGGTAGGGCGCTCGGCCGTGCAGCGTCGTCACGTTGTCTACCACCAGGACATCACCGTGGCGCCACGAGTGTGCCACCGAAACGGCTTCCAAGACATGGCGAATGGCGTCGAGATGGCGTTCCGGTATGGGCTCGCCGTCGCCGTAGGCCGCATTGTGCGGCAGCCCGTCTTCGCCGAACTCATCGAGCAATGCGTTGCGAATCTCGACCGGAAGGGCCGAATGATGCCACTGCTCGGCCTGGTTGAACCACACCTGCCGGCCTGAGTTCGAATCATGGATGAATGCCGGCCGGCACTCGACGATACGCAGCGCTCCGCCGGGTAGCCACGTCGCGGCTGCGCCCGAATCTCGCAGCAAGCCGGCCACCGTTTCCTGGTCGGCAGTCTCGAAGGTCTGCTGCCATGACTTGCCCGGCCCCGATCCGCTGTGCATGGTGCGTAGGTAACGAATTCCCTTGCGTTGCATGCAATCGACGACTTCCTCCAGCCTCGGGTGAGTAACCAGGGCGCGACCGTCGGCGAGCAGCGTCTCACCGCCCTGGGCCGCGGGCGCTTGGCAGCAGAAGTACAGCCGCGTGGGCCAGTGGTCCGCATACGACATTTCGTTGTGGGGGCTGATCGGTGCTTCGGGCGGATACTCGGTCGAAGTATAGATTCCGTTTCCCAACGCGGTCCGGGGCGAGTTTCCGCCGACATAGGGTGTCGGTTCAATGCCCGTCGACCCTACGATGAGCTGCAGCCCGCGAGCGTCGGCCACGTTCCACCCCCGGGCCAATAGCGCTCCATGATCAGTCAAAAATGTTTCCAGACAGTCGTTTTCGACAAGGACGTGGTGCAGCGCCGCCGGTGTGTCCCTGCCGCGGGGAAAGATGACCGGCAGACACCGGCGGCCTTGTCGGGCGCGCAACCACATATCCTCCCGGCGCCAGGGCCGCCGATGCCCAGCGACTGGACGTGTCGCTATGGAACCGTTGCGGCCGTGGCGCAGAAAGCCGGCCACTTCCGCCGCGTAGCTGTGCGCGGCATCCTGCGGGAGCATGTGTCCGCCGCCGGGCAGCGTCCGAATCACCGCCTGAGGGTGGGTGTCTGGCCAGTGTGCCACCTGTTGAACCGGACACGCCGGGTCCGCCTCGCCGACGAGCACCAGCAACGGCGTCGTATGGTCCAGCGATACGCACACCGCCGACTCGTACACCTCGCAATCCGCCCGGATCGCCTCGGCGAACAGCGCGAAAAGAGCGGCGCTGTCCTTGTCGCCGACCGGAAAGGTGCCCAGCGTGCGGCACCAGTCAAGCCGTTGCGCGTCGGTCATTTTCGACAGCGGTCGGGCCGGGTCCAGGTAGGCCGGCGGCACGACGGCCGACATGACGACCGCACGTGCCGGCCGGCCCTGCTGTTCCAGACGTGCGGCCAGCGCCGACGCAACATAGGCACCGACACTGTGACCGACCAGCACCCCGCCGAGCAGGTGGGCCGGCAGGTGCTCAAGATAGAACTCGACCAGCTCGCCCAGCTCGCGCAGGACGGGCCCACGCGATCGCGGCCGTCCGGGCGGATCGACGGCGGTGACGCGGTAGCCCGGACCGAGCTCCTGGCTAAGCTTGGCAAACGAGTGCGGACTGCCTCCGCCGTGCGGAAAGGCCAGCAGCGAGCGGTGCGGATCCGTGATGTCCGCAGGTCCGTAGCAGAGCAGGCCGAAGCCGGCGGCCTGTCGCTGGTAACCGGCCACCGATCACCCCGCTACCGCGGCCACGGTGTGATGCGGAAAATGCTGGCCTCTGTTGTCGGTGCTACGAATCTTGTTGTGGCCGTAGGTGTCCTGGCCGGCTACCAGTACGGCACCGTAGTGCGTGAGGTCGAAGTACCCGCCGTGGGCTTCGAACGAGGGCCAGCCCGGGTAGACCTTGACTTCCGTGGGCACGTATCGGGACGCGATCGCGAACCGGGTGGACCGTTGGGTCGTATTCGGGTACGAGGCGTGCACGCACCTGGCGGTGAAGATCACGCATTGCCCGGCTTCCATTTCCATGGCCAGCGCTTCCTCCTCGGGCGGCACCCACGCGGGGTCGACGCGGAATTCCTTGAAGTCGTAGCCGAAGAACGATCCGCTGCTCTCCATGGCATCAACGGAGCTGTACTCGCCGGCGCGGCCCATAGTGATCGACTTGCTTTCGTCGTAGTAGAGGGTGCGGTGTGATCCGGGCAGGAATTTCATACAGCCGTTTTCCTTGGTCGCTTCGGTGAAGGTGGTCCACACCGTGATGTCGAGCGGCAGGTCATCGGATTGCGTGCTGTGCTGCAGCATCGCAGTTCCGGTGGCGTATTGGTAATTGCGGACTTGATGCCACTCGGTGCCCGGCGTGCCGGGAAATTTCGGAAAGAACTCAGTGCGCCACGCGAGCAAATCCGGACCGAGAATCTTGCTGACCTTCTCGATGATCGTCGGATGCCCGATATGTGCTGCCAGCTCGGGGATGTCGAAGTGACGATCGTAGTTGACCTCGTTGTCGAACAGGATGTGGCTACGGTCCTGGTTGGCGATGCGGATGCGTCGCAACATCGCTTTCGCCTCATCGGGCGAGTAGAGCGTGAAGGGTCCGATGACCCCGTTCTCCTCGAACGCTCGCAGGTCGGGGTCGTCGATCGTGTGTGCGCTTACGCCACCACTCATCTGAGAGTCCTTTCCGGTTCATCTAGAGCTTCGAGGGATCGTGTGAGTTCCCGCTTCAATTCGGCGCTCAGCTCGGCGATGGAGCCGACCGAGCCGATGGAGCCGACGGAGCCCGAGTGCGGCTGCCGGCCGCCGCCGGGCGCCGTCACGGCGGCCTGGTCCGAGACCAGGTGGGAGGCCAGCTGGGCGGCCAGGGCAGCGCACGTGGGATAGTCGTAGATCAGCGTCGGCGGCAGGTCGATCCCGGTAGCAACCATCAGGTCGCGGCGCAGCCGAAGGCCGGCCAGGGAGTCTAAGCCAAGATCTACCAACGGAGCATCGACGGCCACGACGTCACTGCGCAGCAGTGCCGCAACCGCACGGCAAACGAACCCGGGGATTTCTCCGCCCGCTACGGCGGCCCGCCACCGGTCGGTGCTAGCAGGCGCGTCGTGATCCGGCGGCTCGGCCCAAACCTGCGCGGCCAGCGCTTCGGGCCTCCGCATCACCCCGGAATCGCCTTCTGCCACAACGGGATCTGGCAACGCGTAACAGGTACCCCCGCCCATCGGTACCCGCGCCAGCGCGTCGAGCCATTGGTCGGCCGGCAGTGCCCGCGGCCCCGAGGCCGAATTCAGGCCCCGACTCATGCCCACCTGATCCCACGGCCCCCAGGCAATTGTGGTCACCGTCGAACCGGCGGCCCGGCTGATCGACTCCAGCGCCGCGTTGGCCGCGGCGTAGGCGGCCTGTCCCGGCGAACCCAACAGCGAAGCCAGCGACGACATCACCAACATCGGACAGCCATGCTGGGCAGCCAGCCACGCCAGCAAGGTGGTGCCAAGCACTTTGGGCGCCAGCACCGCCCGCAAGTCGGATTCGGTGACCCGGGAGGCTATCGCGTCGCGAAGGATCCCGGGGGCCGCGATCACCAGCGAAACCGACCCCTGGGGCAGGGACCGGGCCAGTCGCTCCACGTCGGCACGCACAGCCACATCCGCCTGTGCCCATTCGACGACGCAGCCGGGCGGGCCGGCGACGGGTTGGACCGGTGGGTTGCGGGCGACGAGCACCACGCGCCGCGCACCGTTGCGGGCGCACCGCTCGATCATCCGGGCGGCGATGCCGCCGGTGCCGCCCCCGATCACGACGGTGTCCAGCGGTCCGGTGAGTCCGGTCAGTCCCGCCTTGCCGGCGGTGCCGGGCGTGTCGATCAGCATCGGGGCGAGCCGCAGCGTGCTGCGCAGGGCAATCTCCGAGTGATCGTTTCGGAGCATCTCCGCGCTCACCGTCTGCGCATCGACGGTGCCGTCGCAGTCGATCAGCCGCCAGCTGATGCCGGGTGCCTCGGCACGAGCAGACCGGACGAAACCCCAGACCGCTGCTTGATCGGGGCGGTTCAACGCTGATCCCGGCACATCGGCAGCCCCGGCGGTGACGCTCACGACGGGCACCTGACGGCTGGCGCTCGCCACGGCCATCGCGGAGCGCAGCGAGATCCAGTCCCGGGCCGGGTCTGTCGCATCAGCCGGGCCGGCACCACCGACCCCGGTGAGATCGACGATCGCCTCAGCCGACTGCAGCGCGCTCTCCAATAACCGGGTCGCCCGGCCGAGGTCTGCATGTAGCACCTTGTCCCAATCCGGAACCGTCCGGCAGCCCGGCAACCGATTACGCAACGCCTCGACCACCGGCGCCGCAGCTTGCGGTGCCAGCACAACCGGGCGTGTCCAGGCGATGGCCGACGTGCCGGCGTCCAGTGGCGTCCACACCACACTGGCAAGCCGGACCGGGCTTAAGAACGGAGCGCCGCCGGCGGCGCGTAACCGTGGCCAGTATCTGGTTTGCCGAAATGGGTAGGTGGGCAGGGCAATCCGGCGTGCGCGGCGGTGCAGTGCGGTGCCCGACCAGTCAATCGGAATGCCTCGGTCACGCAGCCCGAGCAGAAGGCGCCCGCTGGGCGGTGCCTGGTCGTGACGGTCCAGCCGGACCAGATGCTCTGCCAGCGCCGCGCGGTTGACCGCGACGATCTCCGCAAGAACGCCGGAGGGTGAGAGGTCGACGAAAACGGCACCGGTGGGGATGACCGGGGCCCGCACCGCGTCGCCGAACAACACCGGGTCGCGTACCTGGCGACCCCAATACGCGGGGTCGGCGACCTGGTCACCGGTGTGCGCAGTCACGCTCGAAAGCATCGGGATGTCGGGTGGGCGCGGGTCGGCCATCGCGGCCGCCGCAGCGACATCGGCGATGACCGACGCCATCATCGGGCTGTGGAAGGCGTGCGTGGTACCCAGCGGTGTGAGCCTCACGTCGCGTGAGCGCAGTACCTGGCTAACGGCGGCCAGCTGGCTCTCCGGCCCGGACAACACGACGCTGTGCTCGGAATTGATCACCGCCACTGCGACATCGGCAGCGCCGGCCGCATCGATGGCGGCAGCGGCGCGCCGAGCGTCGGTGACCGCTACCGCCATCGCGCCGCCCGCGCACCGCTGGTCCATCAGGCGGCCACGCACCCCCGCCAACACCACCGCCTCGACCGGACTGAACACACCGGCGATCGCGGCGGCAGCCAGCTCGCCAAGGCTGTGCCCGAGCACCAGGGCGGGCCGCGCTCCCGCCGTGATCAGCGTCTGGGCCAGCGCGATCGCCGCGGCCACCAAGGCCGGTTGCAGGTAGGCGGCCTGTCGTCGCCGCGGGTCGTCGCTGCCGGCGATGATCTCGGCGAGGTCGGCGTCAAGGCGCGGGCGGGCCTGCTGGTGAAGCGCGTCGAACTCGCGTCGGAAATCCTCGTCAACCTCCAGCCACCGCTGTAGCACCGACCAAGCCTCACCCCCTTGCCCCGGGAACAGCAATATCACCGGGCCTGCCGCAGCGGGCGTCAAATACGTTGCTTTGTCGCCGGATTCGGCCGCAATGCGCAGGTTGTCGGCAGCCTCTGCGGTGGTGGCGGCCACTACCGAAAGGTTGGCGCGAAGCGGCGCGCGGCCGGCCAGGCTGGTCAACGAGACGTCGGCGAGGTCGACGTCTTCGGTGCCGCGCAGTCGGTCGGCCAACCGCAGCGCGGAGTCACGCAGGGCCGACCCGTCGTGGGCGGAGACGGCGATCAGGTACCGCCCGCCCGCGCCGGGTTGGCGTGCCGTTGCGACCGGTGCCTGTTCGACCACGAGGTGCGCGTTGGTTCCGCCGGCACCGAATGAGCTGACGGCGGCGCGTCGGCGGTCCCCTTCCGGTCCGGGCCACGGCGCGGCCGCGGTCGGCACATAGAGCCGGCTGCCGGTCAGATCGATCTCGGGGTTGAGCGTGCGAAAGCCCGCTACCGGAGGGATGACGCCGTGCTGCACGGCCAGCACCGCCTTGATCAATCCGGCCACGCCGGCCGCGGTGTCCAGGTGTCCGATGTTGGCCTTGACCGCGCCAATGGCGCAGCCGGTGCCACCGTCGCCGTCTAATACCGCACGCAGGCAACGGATCTCGATGGGATCTCCGAGCCGGGTACCGGTTCCGTGGGTCTCTGCCAGACCGATGGTCTGCGGGCTGCGCCCAGACAGCGCGTGGGCCGCGGCGATCACCTCGCGTTGGCCCCGCATGCCGGGTGCAGCAAAGCTGGACTTGTCCCGGCCGTCATTGTTGATGGCCGATCCGGTGATGACCGCCCGGATGGGGTCGCCGGCGGCGACGGCATCCGCGCACCGCTTGAGCACCACCACCCCGACACCGTTGCCGCCCACCGTGCCGTCAGCGTCGGCGTCAAAAGGCAGGCAGCGACCGCTCGGCGACAGAATCCCGCCGCTGTGGTGCAGGTAGCCGCAGGCAAGCGGCACGTGCACCGCGGCGGCGCCGGCAAGCGCCATATCGCACTCGCCCGACAACAGACTCTGGATCGCCAAGTGGGTCGCGACAAGCGCACTGGAACACGCGGTCTGTACGTTGATCGCCGGTCCGCGCAGGCCCAGCTGAAAAGCGACCCGGGTGGCCAGGTAGTCGCCCCGGTTCGCCACCGATATCAACGGCACGGCGCTGCCCTCGACGAGGTCGGTGTCGGCGAGCACCGCCTCGGTGAGGTACGACGACATTCTGGCCCCCGCGTAAAGGCTCATCCCGGCGGCGGCGAAGCAGCCTACGACCGCCGTCGGCGACTGCGGCGAATACCCGGCGTCTTCCATTGCCGCCCAGGCGCATTCGAGGAACAGCCGGTGCTGCGGATCGGTCAGCGCCGCCTCGCGATCGCTGATGCCGAAAAAACCCGCGTCGAAAGCGTCGGCATCCTCGAGAAACCCGTCGGCGGGCACATACTCCGGCGAGTCCACCAATGCCGCCGGAACACCGTGCCGTAGCAGCTCGGCGCGCGAGTGCCGGCGGATGGCGCAAACGCCACCAACCACGTTGTGCCAGAACGCTTCTGGGTCGGCAGCACCGGGAAACCGGCAGCTGAGCCCGATCACGGCGACGTCGAACTCGCTCATCAGCTCGTCCTGGATGCCTCGCGTAGCGAGGCACGCCGGCGCAGGTTTGCACGCGGATCATCGGCCGGTGGCGGGTTCTGGTCCGCACGGCTGACCTCGCAGGCGCTGCGGTCCTCGATCACCCGGGCCAGTTCCCGCAGCGTCGGGTACTCGAACACCGCCACCGCGGGCAACGCCACACCCAGTAGTTGCAGCACCCGTTCCTGCAGCCGCGGCACCAGCAATGAATGACCGCCCAACTCGAAAAAGTCGTCCGCGGCCGACACGTCGGGCAACTTGAGCAGTTCGGCCCAGATCCCGGCGAGCACTGCCATGGCCGAGCCCTGATCGCCCGCCGCGGCCGGTGCCGGCGGCCCGGCCGGTTGCTGTCCCACCACGTGCGCCGGGACGGGAACCCCGAACGCGTCGGTGACCGCTGCCGTGACATCCGTTGCGGGCCCGGCCATCCGGACCTCGATCCGTTCCAGCGGCCGCAAGCCTCCGGCCAGGTGCGCCAGGCGCCGATTACCGGTGTCCAGCCCCACCGCGTACCAGCCCGGCCGGGAACGCAGGACGGCGTCGAGTGCGTCGATCCCCACGGCCGGGTCGATGGTGGCCAGCCCCATCTCGGCCGCCAGGTCACCGCCGGCGACGTCTAGGCTCATCCCGGGACCGGCCCACCGGCTCCATGCGATCGACCAGGCGCGTCTGCCCCGGTCCCGGTGCCGGGCGGCCAGCACGTCCTGGAACCGGTTGGCGGCCGCGTAAGCGGCCAGTTCCGGCGCGCCGACCAGGCTGTGCACCGACGTGAAATAGACCTCGATCGCGTGGGCACGCTCGGCCAGGAGCCGCTCGACGGCGATGGCGCCACGACCCTTGGCGTAGAGCATGTCGTCGATGTCGGCCGCCGACAGCTGCACCGCCGACCGTGGCACCAGCTCGCCGGCCAGCGCGAACATTCCGTCGATGGGCCCGCCGTGCTGCTGCTCGAATACCTCGACGGCAGCACGCAGGGCCATGGCGTCGGCGACATCGACCGCGAGATAGGTCACGTCTCCCATCTCGCGCAGCGCGAGCAGGTTGCGCCCGCGCGGCCCGGCGGGCTGGGTGCAGTCCAGCTCCGATGTCCCCACGACCAGCAGGTGCGCGCCGAATTGGCGGAGCAGGTATTCGCAGACGTGTCGTCCGACACCGCCCAGGCCACCGATGACGAGGTACCGCCCTGCTCGCTGAAGTGCAGACTCCCCGGCCGCCCGGATCGGCGCTGCCGCAGTGGTCAGGATCCGCCGCACCGGCAGCCCAAGGTCCACCTCGGCCGGTTCCTCCCGGGACAACTCGTCGGCTACCGCTTCGGGTGAAACCGCTGAGCCGATGAACCGGACCTTCAGCCGGGGCAGGTCGCGCCCGGCGCTGTGCGCAAACGCCGCCAGCGACTGGCCGTATTCGCAGCCCGTCGGGGCTACCACCGACAGTCGCGACCCGCCGGTTTGCTCCATGACGCGCAGCAGGGCTGCCAGGTCGGCGCATCGCCCGGCAACCTCGTCGGGTGTCGGCGGCCCCACCGGCAGCACATGAACCACATGCTCGGGGCCGCCGTCGAGCAGCGACCGGATACGTCTGCGTTCCTGGGCATCTGTGAGCTCAAAAGCGCTGGTGCTCAACGCATGTCCTCGACTTCGCAACGCTTGGGCCAGCGCGGCGGTGAATTCCTCGCGGTCGCTCAGCAACAACACCGGCAGGGCCGGCCCCGGGGTCGCTGATTCGAGGGTGGGTGTGCACAGCACCTCGACCACCGCAGGGCGGATATCTGCGCCCGGGGCGCAACCGAGCAGCCGCTCACGAATCAGTGCCCGCTTCGGTTTGCCGATCGACGTCTTGGCCACGTCGTTTCGGGTGACGGAATGGATCGGTGTGGGGCTGACGTGGAACTCCCGCAGCACCGCACGACGCACGCGTTCGGCCACCTCCGCGACGGGGTGCCCGGGCAGCGGCACGAAAACGACCGCGATCTGTTCGGTTGCGGCGCCGCCGGCACGGACACCGAATGCGACGCTCCATGACGGGTCGACCCCACACACCTTGTCGACGACGGCCTCGACCTCGCTCGCGGTGATGTTGCGGCCACCGACGATGATGACGTCTTTGTCCCTGCCGATGATGGTCAGGCCCGCAGGCCCGATCACCGCGCGATCTCCGGTGTGCAACCACCCGTCGGGATCCAGCGCCGCCGCGGTGGCCGCGTCGTCGTCGAGGTAGCCGGCGGCGATCATCGGCCCCCGCACCTGTAGCTGCCCCGGCTGTCCGTGGTGCTGCACCGCTCCAGTGTCGTCGACCACCCGTACCGTGCAGCCCGGAACCGGTTGTCCCACCGGCACATGCGTGCTCGTCCGATCGACCAACCCAGGGGCGAAAGCTGCCGAATAGACCACCCCTGAACACGTTTCCGACATTCCCCAGGCCGGGTGCATCGCTGCGGCCGGCAGGCCGTAGGGGGCCAGCGCGCTCAGGAAGTTCAAGCATTGATCGGCGATGATGGGTTCGCCGCCGTTGAGAATGAATGTCAGACAAGACAAGTCCCATGCTGGCCGCTGGTTGGTCGGCAACGCTTGCAGCCGCGCCGTCACCAGCTGATAGGCGAAATTGGGTGCCCAGGTGACCGTGATCCGGTACCGGTCAACCAGTTCCAGCCAGGTCAACGGCTCACGCAAGACTTTATCGGTGGGCACCTGGACTTGGCGGCACCGCAACCAGACGTCGCGGATGTGGAACATGACCAGCCCGCCGACGTGGTCGAGGGGGAACCAGTTCAGGGAGATTTCGTCGGAGCGAAATCCGTTGTGGGCGCACGCCGATGCGGCGTTGGACAGGACCGCGCGGTGCGTCTGACCGACAAGTTTCGGCTTGCCGGTGCTGCCGCTGGTGGGCAATCCGAGAACCAGGTCGTCGGGCGATCGGCTCACCAGCGAGCCGGGCCGGGCCGCGCGCAACTGATCAATGTCGGCAAATCCTGGCGTGTTTCGCGCCGTGGTCAGATCGGTCACCACCACAGCCGCCGCGGCCGACGACATGACGGCCTGCAGTGCCTGTATTGCGGATTGCGGCTCAACGGTGTCCGGCAGCGGCGATGGGACAACGATCAGCCCGGCCAGCACCGCGCCCCAGAAGCCGGGCACAAACCCGGTGGGTTCACCGCATGCCAGCACAATGCGGTCCCCGGGTCGCAGCCCGCGTTCTTGCAGGCCGCCGCACACCCGCTGGGCCTCGTCGAGAAGCTCGTCATAACCGGCCACGGTGGGTCGCCCGTCGCGGCTGAGCAGGCGGAGTGCGTCCCGATACGGGCATTCGGCGGCAGCCGAAACGAGCAGTGCACCCAGCGTCGCCGGGCCGCCACCGCGGGCCTGCCCGCCGCTGAGGACGGCAGCCGGCGCCAGTGGGTCGCGGACCGGTTCCCGGGCCGACGGTTGTGCCGTGCTGATCGCGCCGGCATACCCGTCCGCGCTCGCCGGTGCGAAGGCCACGGTCATCTCGGCAGCCGCGCCGCAGGCGGACTGCATGGCCGCTTCGGTTCGCGCGAGCGTCATTTCGTCGAGCACCGGTAGCATCGCCAGGCTCCCGATGTCCGCCGCACCGCTGGCGGTGCGGGGCACGCTCGAGACCAGCACCACGTCGACCGGCGCCTGAGGCGCGCCGGCGGTGATCGTGTCCCGGACCCCGCGGCTGGTCACCGGTTGGGCCGGCACCACATAGGCGACCAGGCGTTGCTCACCCGCCTCGGTGCAGCGCTCAATGACCGTGTAGTCCAACGTGTCTGGTGAGGCAGCGAGTATCCGTGCGATATCGGACCGCAGGTCCGATCCCAGGCTGCCGATGCTCACTTAGCCTCCTTCAGTTCGAAGTTCGTGGCGATAGGCGCCAGCCGAACGTGGTCGTCACCGTTTGGGCTTTCGGCCATGCTGGTGGCGGTGGCGATGTTCGGGTAGTCGTCGGCGCCCAGCAGCCGGACCAGCCCGCCCGCGTACCGTCCGCGCACAACAAAGGCGCTCCAGATCGGGTCGACCGCGGGCTCGCTATCCCACGCGCCCGGCGGATACTGCGGTGGCAGATACTCCTGAACCACCCAATCCCCGGTGTCGCAGGCATTTTCGACGATGTCGCGCCACGCCGCGGCCGGGGTGCAGCAACCCAGATAAACCTGCTTGCCGCCGTCGGACGTGGCCTGCTTGAGCACCATCCCGCGCTGCCGCGAGACGGCCAGGCCGGGAAGATCCACCCACTGCCCACGCCAGCGGGTGGGGCCCGGCCGGATGGTTCGTGTCCATGCGACGGTGTCGCACACCAGCCGGCGCTCCGCGGGCGTCAACAGCGGTAGTGCCTCATCGGCTTGCCGACTCAGTTCGGCGAGCACCCTGCGGTCGTTGACCACCGCGGCGAGCGGGCCGCTATGCAACGAGACGAGGCCCCGCTTGGCCGCGGCGACGCACCGCATCCGGGGGGCTCCGTCGAGCACGTCACCCTCCAGCAGGGCGTGCACGCGCTCCCCCGCACAGGAAATGCCACTCGGGCCATGGTCGAGGTCTGCGTAACCGGCAAAGTACAACCCGCCGGGTGTGACGCGGGCCCGAGCCGCCGCCGCGCGCCACACCGGAAGGCAGGCGCGGCGGACGGATTCGGTGAACTCCGCCGAGCCCGGCGCCCGGACCACCGCCAGGCCAACGGATTCCCCCGCTGTCGCCACACCCGACTCCCGGGCGCAGGCGTGCACCATATCGCACACGGCGGCCAGCGGGTCGGCAATCGTCGGTGACCAGCCGTGCTGCCGGGCCCAACCCAGGTGGATCAGCCAGCCGCCCGCGTGGGCCGCGTTGACGTCGATGCAGCGAAACCGGCCGTCGGAGTAGATGAGATCGGGTCTGGACAGGCATCCGTCCAGCCCGTCGGGAGGCTCGAGCACAAAGGTCAGCCAGTCCTCGTCGGCGCCGCCGAAGACCTCTTCGAGCATGCCCGCGTTCGCGAGCCGGGACGGCAAAGCCAACGACAGTGCGACGAGCCGTCGCGCGGTAGCGGCCAGTTCGACGAGCACTGCCGGCGGGATACTGGCCGCCGATTCTGCAAATCGATACGGGGACAGCGCCGTCGCGGTGTCCTCGTCAGCCAACACTGGCACCTGCGGCGATGATCGGGAACTGGCGCGTTGGGTCGTTGGTCGGCAATCGCACGATGTTGCCGTCGGCTTCCCTGGTGATCGCCACGGCGCCTTCGGGAACAAACTGCGCCACCAGCGCGCGCCGGATATCCCCGGTGGAGTTGGGTCCGGTCTGATGTGGCGTGGTGCCGCTCATGCACACAATCGTTCCGGCTTTCGTCGTCAATGACTGTGCGGTGGCCGGTGTCTCGTCGTAGCAGACATATCCGAGCGGCGTACGCCGGTGCGCGATGGTGCCGAGGGTGTGCACGCCGGGCACCATCTGAAGGCCACCGTTGGACTCGTCGCTGTCGCTGAGTGCCACCCAACACGTCAGGTACTGCTGCGGCTCGACGAAGGTGTACCCGTTGTCCTGATGCCAGGGGAACGGCAGGGGCGAGAACGGCTTCTTGTACACCGCCTGATCCCAATACAACCGCACGTCCGGGCCGATGATGTCGAAGACTATGTCGCAGAACAGCTTTGATGTATAAAAGCGTCGCGTGAACGGTGAATTGCGAACGATGTGGGTGGTAAAGGTGATCTCGTCGGCGCGGGCGATGAAGGCGCGTCCCTCCTGCATTCCTCGCAACCGTTGCTCGCCGATGCGTTCCAGCCGGTCTACCTCCGCGATCAGCGTCTCGACGACATCCGGCGGCACAACGTCGGGCAGCACGCAGTAGCCGTCGTCGTTGTAGTGGCGACGCTGGGCTTCGTCGAGCAGCCGCGACGGTCCTTCGATTGGCCGCCAGCTGAACTCGGTGTTCCATTCGTGCAACGGCAGGCTGGCCGCTTCCGGCGGCCGCGGGTCGTCCGCGCGGAAATTGTTGGCGCAGAACGTGCGCCATGCCGCGGTGGAGTCGCTGAAGATCTCTGGGCTGTACCGGGTAGGTCCGGCTCGCACAATAAAGTCGTCGTGGACGAACAGCACTTTGGCCTGCACGGGGCTCGCGTCGAGCTGGCGGGCCAGCGCGGGGAACGCGCGCAGCACTGTGGCCGGGACTGCGGTGGCTGACGTGCTCATAACCGTCTCTCCTTAGGACAACCGAGCGGCTTCCGGTAGCTCGGTGATATGCGTGAGCAACGCTTGGGGCGTCTGCGAGTCGAACACATCCCGGATCCGAACCCGCCGGCCGAACACTTTGCGTATCCGGGCCGCGATCTTGATGGCGTGCAGAGAATGGCCACCGAGGTCGAACAAGTCGTCGTTGGGGCTGACCGCGTCACGTTCCAGCACGTCTCGCCAGATCTGGGTCATCGCGTCCAGCGGGTCCGCCGGATAGGCACCGGTTGCGTTGCCCGCCGGCCGCTGCGGCGAGGCAGCGCCAATGGCGGCGGCCAACGCGATTCGGTCGAGTTTGCCCGATCCCGCACGCGGCAGCCGCTGCATCGCCACCAGGGTGGTGGGTACCAAATGGCTGGGCAGGAGGGACGCCAATTCGGTACGCACGGCCTGCGGTGTGGTGTTTTCAGTCAGCACCAAACCGGCTGCCAGACAAGAGCCTTCGCCGTCACCCAGCAGGCAGGCGGCGGCCGCCCGCACCCCGGCCACCGCCCGCAGGGCCGTGTCGACCGCGCCGAGTTCAACCCGGTGACCGCGGACCTTGACCTGGTCGTCCAGGCGCCCGACGAACTCCAAACATCCGTCAGCCACCTCGGCAACCACATCCCCGGTGCGATACCAGCGGCTGCGCGCGCCGTCGGCCTCGGATCGCCACACGAAGCGCTCCGCGGTTTCCGCGGGCAAGCCAAGATAGCCGTTGGCTACCCCGGGTCCGCCGACCAGCAATTCGTCGCCGTCAACCCGCACCGGTCCGTTGAGCGCAGAGCCGATCGGCACGGTGGCCCGCGACTCGAACGGATCCGGATCGCCGATGCAGTACATCGTGGCGCCCACGGTGGATTCCGTTGGGCCGTAATGATTCCAGATGGTCAGCCCGGGCCGGGCAGCCCGCACGCGACGCACCGTGGGCCAGCGCAGCGGCTCGCCACCGAAGATGAGCTGTGCGTGCGGAAGGAATACATCCGTGCCCGTGCTTAACAACGCATCCAGATGAGTCGGGGCGATTTTGAGCACGTCGGCCGGCTGTCGTGACGTCAGGTCCGCCAGCGCCTGGGCGTCGACGCTCGTGTCTTCGTCGGCCAGCAGCAGGGTGCCGCCACGTGTCAGCGCGGACCACAGCGTGCTGTAACAGAGGTCGTATGCCGGTGAACCCACAACCAGACAGCGTTGTCCGGTCATGTCCACCCGCTGCGCCAGCGCGTCGAGATAGCTCAACAGGTTGGCATGCGAGACGACGACAGGCTTGGACTCGCCGGTCGATCCGGAGGTCATGATCACGTAGGCGGCGTGCGCGGCCGGGATGACGGGCATCCGGGCGGTTGGCGTCGATTCGGCCAGTGTCGCCACATCGTGGTGTCCATCCGGCCGCTGTGTGCCGCGCTGCTGCCCGGTGTGGATCACCAACTGCGATCCACACGCCCGCATGTGTGCGGCGAGCGCGGCTTCAGACGTTGAGGCCGCGACAACACTGAAGGCCGCGCCGGCCTTGAGGACGCCGAGCATCGCCGCGACCATTGGCACACACAGCGATCCGACGATGGTGACGACAGCCTCGGCCGGCAGGTCGGCGGACAGTAGGCCGGCAGCGATCCGATCCGAGCGCGCATCCAGTTCGGCAAAGGTGACGCTCGAAGCGCCGTCGTACGCGGCCACCGTTGCCGGGGACTCGGCGGCCCGTGCCGCGAACCGCCCATGGATGGTCTCTGCGGTAACGAGCTCGTCGCCGCTGACCAGCTCGGCGACGATGTCGGCGTAACTCTGCGCCACCCGGGCAATTGCGTCAGCGTCGTAGGAGTCGCGGGTGTAATCCCACTCCAAGATCAGTTGGGGCTCAGCGGTTTCCACCACGTTGAGGCTCAATTCGAAGCGCACGAAACTCGCCGGGTCCGGCAGCGCACGAGCGCAGGCCGACCCGAACCTCGGTTGGGTCACGTGGTCCCAGTTGAAACAGGTGGACACATGTGTCCCCGGTGATTGCGAGAGGATCTCGGCGAACGGCAACCCCTGGTGCTCGTAGGCGTCCAACAGCGCGGCGCGAACAACCGGCAACGCCGTGGCGACATGGAGCTGGGCATCCAGCTGTAGCCGCAGCGGCAACAAGTTGGACAGGTAGCCAACCAATCCGTGCCGGGCCGCGGCATCGCGCGGGTCGGCCGAGACGCCGACGACCACCGCGTCCGCGCCGGCGCACGAGCGAGCCCGGTGCATCAGGTAACAGGCCAGCAGCGCGACGTACCGGGTGCATCCCATATCGGCGGCGACGCGCTGCAGCGCGGCCACGGTCTCGGCCGGCAGCATCGTGCGCAGCCGACCACCCGCGCCGGCGGCCAGCTGTGTGGGGCGGGTGACCGCGGTGCGCGCGGCAAGACACGTGCGCCAGAATTGGCGATCGGCTGCCGTTGCGCGCCCGGCGTGCTCGCGCCGCCAAGCGGCGAAGTCGACGGGCTCCGGCAACTCCTGGGCGGCACCGCGATACACCGCCGCGAGCTCGTCGAGGACTATCCGCTCCGAGACGCCATCGAAGACAATGTGATGGGCGGTCAACACAATTCGGCATTGCTGCTCGGTGAGCCGCAACACAGCGATCCGCCACAACGGTCCCACGGCCATGTCGATGAGCTGCTCCGCGTCTTCGGCGTACCAGCGCGCCAGCTCCTCGTCTCGATCGGCGTCGGACAACGCGGTGAAGTCGACGACGTGTACGACGGGCGCGAGGTCCCGGTGCACCAGCAGGGTCTCGCCCTCGGCGCCGAACGTCGAGCGCAGCGCCTGGTGGCGCCCCGCGACGGCGATCACGGCGTCCTGCAGGGCGTCGATGTCAACTCGTTCCGCCACCTCCAGCGTGGTCCGGACATGGCATGCTCGGGCCGTATCGGGGTCGGACTCACAGGCCCACCACATGAGTTGCTCGTTGGGCGCGGCCGCGAGCTGAGCTTCCACACCGCCCGTATCGTCGGTCCGGGACGAGCGCAGCACCGAAACCACCGCGTCCAGCAGTCGCTCGGCGTCCAGGGACGAGGCGGTTCCGGGCAGCCTCGCCATCAGCCGGGTCCGTCCGCCGGAGCGGCGAATCAAGAGCACTTCGCCGCAATCGCGCGCACCGAAATCTTCGGCGTAGTCCCACAACTGGGCCGTTTGCTCGTCCTGTTCGGCGTCGTCCAGCAGGGAGAGGTCGACCAGGTGCACGGTGGGCGGACCCGCCGGCTCGACGAGCTTCTGCAGGTGCGGCTGGGCGGACACGGCCGCTTTCACCGCCAGGATGACCTCGTCGGGGTCAATGGTGGCGGTCAGGTCAACGGCCGCCCGCGCTCGCTCGGTGCGACCCGACACCTTCGCGGGCTGCGGCGCGGGGGGTCGCTCGGTGGTGTGCAGCCGCTCGCCAAGCCGCACCAGTTGGTCCACACCGCCCAGCAGATCATCTGCGGCGACGCCGAAGTCGACGAAACACGCGATCTCGTCGACCCCCAGACCGGCGATGCGGCGGGCGACGTCAAGCGCATGGTCGAGATCGCCGATTATCGCGTTGTCCTGCAGGAAACGATCGACCGCCCGATCCAGCAGGTAGGTGCGTTCGCTGTCGGTGAGCCGTTCGAAAGCGTGTTGTTCGCGGCTGCCGGTGACCGCGCTGAACAGGTCGACCGACGACCCGAGATAGCGGTGCAGCGGGCCGCGGGCCAGGCGGGCCGCGGAGTCGTCCGAGGTGACCAGCGTGTGAACCAGGGCGGTGACATGCCCGGGACCCGTGATACCGGCGCCGCGCCGGGCATCCCGGTAGAGAGCGATATTCGACGCGAGTTGCTCGGTGGTCTGGCCGACCAGGTTGGTCAGAATCGACAGGCCGCGCTCTCCCGCCGTGCGGAAGGTTTCCGGGGAGCCCAGTGCAGCGATCCAGGTCGGCAGGTCCGTTTGCCGGGGCTGCGGATACAGGCTGACTTCGGTCTCGATACCGTTGCGCTGGAAGGTGATTGGATCGCCGCGCCACAGCCGATGCACGGTGTCGATGTCCCGCCACAACACTTCCCGGCGCCGGTCGAACGGCTCGCGCGCCAGGATGAAGTCGTTGCGCTGCCAACCGGAGGCGAAGGCAACGCCTATCCGGCCACCGGACAAGTTGTCGATCATGGCCCACTCCTCGGCCACCCGAATCGGGTCGTGCAGCGGGAGGACGACGCTGCCGGCGTGGATTCTGATCTTCGTGGTGATCCCGGCGAGGAACGCCCCCAATACCGACGGGTTGGGCGACAGGCCGCCGAAGGAGTGGAAATGGCGCTCGGGGATCCACAACGTCGCGAGGCGCCCGTCGGCCGCCGCGGCCGCGTTGCGGATCACGTCGAACATGCCGGGCGTGTTGCGTGGGTAGTCGCCGAAGAAGGAGAGGCTGAGCACCGGGGCCGGCGACCCGCCGGAAGTCCGCACCTGCGGCGTATGGGGTTCGGATTGCCTTGGGACCGCGCAGGTCCCGGCCAACCCGCCGGACACGACCGGCTCCTTGGGCTCGACGAACCGCGCGGCTCGGTGAGCCGCCGGAACGTCTGATGTCAACCGGTTGAGCAGGCCGGCATCACGCAACTCGCGGGCCGCGCCGCCGGCCGCGTCGATTATCCGCTGGATATCGGCATCGCTGTGCGCGGTGGAGAGGAAGCAGGTGCCTCCTTCGGCGATGTAGACGCCCTTGGTCAGCATCGCGGCGTTGAAGTAGTCCATCTCCACCGGTTGGTAGGCAAAGCTCAGATTGCCGTTGAGGGAGAAGCGGAAAAAGGAGCCGAAGTTGTGCATCGCGAACGGCACGCCCAGATCGGTGAATCGTGCGTTCAGTTCGGTGCGCATGTCGTCGGTGCGCGCATTGAGCCGGCTGGTGAGCCGCAGCCCGTCGTCGCTGAGTTTGCGCAGCACCGCACGCGCGGCCGCCATCGCCAGCGGATGGCGGCAGAATGTGCCGGCGGTGTACGTGACCGGTGGCCCCGGGGGCGTCGTTCCCCCGTCGACACGGTTCATCACATCGGCTCGACCGGCCACGACCCCGATGGGCATGCCGCCGCCAAGGACCTTGGCGTAGCTGACGATATCCGGTGTGACACCGAAGTGTGCCGCCGCGCCGCCGGGATGGATGCGGAACCCGGTGAGCACCTCGTCGAAGGCCAGCAGCACATCCTGCGACCTGGTGATGTCGCGTAGCTCCCGAAGGAACTCGACGGGATGCAGGTCGGGGCGGCGGTTCTGCACGGGTTCGACCAGCACCGCGGCCAAACTCGAGCCGCGGCTGCGGATTTCGGCTAGCGCCCGGTTGTCGGCGTAGGGCAACACGATCACGTCATGAACAAGGCCGGCAGGAATGCCGATGGCCATCGGGGCTGCTGAAATATCGTTGATTCCGGTCGGGTTGACCAGAGTCGAGTCGAAGTGACCGTGGTAGGCATTGCGGAACATCGCGATGGTGTCGCGACCGCTGTGCGCACGGGCCAGCCGCATCATGGTCATCACAGCCTCGGTTCCGCTGTTGCAGAACAATACTCGATTCTGACCAGTGAGTTCGGCCAGCAACGCGGCGACTTCGCCGGCAACGGCCGATTCGGGGCCCAGCTGGATCCCGGTGGCGAGTTGGTCGCGCAGCGCGTCGACGATGAATGGCGCTTGGTGACCAAAGAAGTTGACTCCGAAACCCATTGCGATGTCGACGTAGTCGTTGCCGTCCACATCGGTGATATGCGCGCCCCGGGAGGAGACCACCCGAAGCGGCGCTGCGAAAGCCGCTGTCTCGGGCCGTATTTCCGAAGCGCTACGCCGGTTATTGCACATCACCGGTAGCTGGGAACGGTATTCGGCGATCGAACGCGCCGTCATGCGGGTGTAGGTATCGGTCAGCGTGCTCAGGTAGTCGCCGCGGTCGTCAGCCGTCGATGGCGCCGTGCCGCCGTGTTGAGTCACGTAATCGGTAATCGCCGCGACCGTAAGCAACTCCTCGAAAAGCTGGCGCAGCACCAGCACCACCCCGAAGGTCGTATCGACCCGGCTCACCACCTCGACCAGGACCATCGAGTCCGCGCCCTGCTCCAGCAGTGGGCGGCGGGGCTCCACCTCGTCGGGCTGCATGCCGAGTAGCTCGGCGATCCAGCCCGTGATGACAGCTGCCACCGCGGTTACCACTGCGCTGTGCTGTGGCGGGCGTGCACCGGCAAGCGAGATATCCGCCATCGTGGCTGTCCTTTCGTTGATTGCGCCATTGCGGTCAAGCGGTTTCGGCGGCCGCGTGATCCAGAGTCGTCTGCGGCGGAAAGGATGCGCCGGAAGCGGCACCAGCGCGAAGGTCGCGGCGGGATACACCCGTGACCAGTCAACGTGGGCACCTGCCAGGTGCAGCGCGATGGCTAGCCGCTGCTCGTCATCGAGTTGAGCGCTGGCCCAGCCGGGTTCGGCTGCGCAGCGCGACGCCGCCGCGACTTCGACACGCACCCCGTCCTGGCGGGCAGCGGCTGATGCGGTGCACGCCACCCACTGCTGGCCGGGCAGCAGATCCACGAGCGCGGCATCGACTGTGGCAGCATCGGCATCGTCTCGAACGACGACGATCCGATTGGGCGCGTCAGCTTCGGTGGCGGCCACCAACTTCGACGGCTGGTCCGACTGCCAGGACCTGAGCTCGCCCAGCGCCGTCTGCGCGTCCGGTGCGACGACCACGAGCCGGAATCGGTGGTGGTCCCGACCGACCGCCGAACTGGCGCAGACGTCGGGGAACGCTTCGGCCGCACCGCAATCCAGCAGCTCAGCGTAACCGGCCACCAGGTCATGCAGCGCCGCGTCGCTGCGACCCGAAACCAGCAATACCTGCACCGGACGCGGAATACGTTGCGGTGGAGCAAGGTCAGGAGCATCCGCGAGGATGACGTGGGCATTGGTGCCGGCCATGCCGAACGAGCTGATCGCGGCCAGCCGCCCCCGTTGCCGGCGGGACCAGAAAGTAGGCCGGGTGGTGACCGCGAATCGCATGGCTTCCCATGGCACTTCCGGGTTCAACCGAGCCGCATGCAGGGTGGGCGGAATTTCGTCATTGTCCATGCACAGCACGATTTTTGCCACCGAAAGCAGGCCCGCGGCAGCCTCCAGATGCCCGAAATTCGACTTGACCGAGCCAAGCTGAACCGTGCGGGTCGACCCGTACACCTCGCCAAGACCGGCAAGTTCGATGGGATCTCCCAGCCGGGTGCCGGTGCCGTGGGCCTCCACCAAATCGACATCGTCGGGGTCAACGCCGGCCGAAGTCAATGCCTCGCGCATGACGTCGCGCTGCGCACTGCTGCGGGGCACCGTAAGTCCGGCGCCGCGGCCGTTGTGGTTGACCGCCGAGCCCCGGATGATCGCGCGTGGCCGTCTCCCGGCAGCCAACGCGGCTGACAGCGGCTGCAGCACGAATGCCAGCGCCCCTTCCCCCTGCCCGAAGCCCTCGGCGTCGTCGGCGAAGGGTCTGCTCCGGCCACGAGGCGCCACCGCGTCTAACGCCTTGCGCAACAACAGGTTTTGCGGGGTGGCGATGAGGTTCGCGGCGGCTACCACCGCCAGAGTGCACTCGCGGTCGTGCAGGCTGCGGCAAGCCAAGTGCAGAGCCACCAGCGATGACGAGCACGCGGTGTCGACGTGCATTATCGGCCCGGTAAGTCCGAAGACATGGCCCAGCCTGCCGGCCGCAACGGCGCGAGCCGTGCCGGTCCCGGTGTAAGCATCGAAAAGCTCACGCCGACAAAGATCGGCGCTTTGCAGGAGATAGTCGTCGCTGCTCGTGCTGACGAACGCCCCGGTCCGTTCACTCGCCGCGCAGCGGATCGAGACCCCGGCGTCCGCGAATGCCCGGTCGGTGACTTCGAGGATCATCCGTTGCTGCGGGTCCATCCCCGCGGCTTCCTTCGGCGAGATGGAAAAGTACGCCGGGTCGAATGCATCGTGATCGGCAATGAGCGCGGCACTCTGCGGGGGTGCGTCGTGGCGGCGCCCGGCACCGTCACGATCGAGCGTGACATTCCAGCCGTCGTCATCGATGGGCGTGATCGCATCGCCGCCGGCCCGCAGAAACGACCACAGCTGCGAGGCCGTCTCGATACCGGCGGGCAATCGCAATCCCATGCCGAGCACGGCAACGGGTTCGCGGCGGCCGGCCCTGAGTCCTTCAATCGTCTCGCGCTGTCGTGCCAGGGTTTCTCGGGTCTTCGCCAGCAATTCGTGGACGTCGATCGGCTCCCCCAGCGAATCGCCTGGCGAAGCGAACCCGGGTCCCTGCATCCGATACTCCTCACCGAAGCATCGACGACGGGCGGCGTTCAAACCGCGGTCACTGGCCGGCTGGTCGGCCTGCCGAAGCGCTGGCCGGAGCCAACGTTTCCGACCTCCCGTCACGTTAGTCGCTAACATCCGCTTCCGCGAGGGGCGAAAACGCATCGGGAAACGCAGTTAGACGACGCGGCATGGGCTTCGAGCCGGGGCCAGGGACCGACGTAGCCGCCGGCCGGCGCGACTCGATGACACGGATTGGAGTGGTCGAAGCTCTCGCCGTGAGACATTGTCGTCGGGCTTGCGACGAAGATGGCGGGCGGCTGTTTCCACCCCGGCCCGGGGCCACACGAGCAGGTGGGTGCGATAGATCGCACGCTCACGCTTGTGCTTCTCGATGTCCTCGAAATCGCGGTCATCGTCGTGGCTGCCCGGCTGTTCGGAAAGGTCGCACAGAGGCTCGGGCAGCCGGCGCTGATCGGCGAAGTGGTGGCGGGGATTGCGCTGGGACCCAGCCTGCTCGGCCTGTTACCGGGTCGCCCGGATATTCGCCTCTTTCCCAGCGAGCTGACGTCCTACCTCAGGATGTTGGCCGAGCTCGGACCCCTCCTGTCGGCGTTCATGACGGCGAGAATTGCTATACACGAGATCTTCGGTGCGTTCCTTTTCGGAGCGAGCATGCCCAGACAGGGTGCACGACATTTCAGAAGAGCGATCCTCGACCGACTTGGCACCACCAATTCGCTGGTGCTGTTGCCTGTCTTCTTTGTCATCGCGGGTTTCAACGTAGAGCTGCGCAACTTCACACGAGTCGACCTGACGTCGCAACTGCTGTTGGTGCTCACCGCGGCCGGCGTCGGAAAACTTGGCGGCACCTTCGCCGGTGCCCGCCTGCAGCGAATGACGGTCCGGCACAGCGCCGCAATCGCCGTGCTCATAAACACCTGCGGACTGACCGAGCTCGTGGTCCTGACGGTCGGCAACGAGGTCGGCATTTTCGACACCGACATGTTCACCATCATGGTGGTCGTCGCCTTGGCCACCACGATGTTCTGTCAACCGGCGCTTGGAATCATCTATCCCGACAGGGTTATCCAGGAAGACATCGACGCCGCCGCGGCAGCAGAGCCAGAACGGTTACCGGACGGCCCCTTACCGCAAAGCCGCGGCAGTGTCCACCTGCGCGCGCGGTCCTACTCTGACGATTCGCCGTCGGCTTTCGAGTCTTCGGGCTTGTCGGAGTCCTTGGGCTCCTCGGACTCTTCGGAGTCTGCGGCTTCCCCGGAAGTCGCCTTCTGCAGCAGTGTTTCCAGCTGAGCCCCGGTGATGCGACGAAACGCCCGCCGTGGCCGATTGGCGTCGAGAATGGCGACTTCCAAGTTGGCCACCCCGAGGGCGGGCTGACCGTTTCCCGAAGTGTCGGCGCTGCTCGCCCGCAGCGCCTCCACCGCAATCCGCAGCGCGTCGGGCAGATCGGCGTTCTCGGCGTAGGACTCCTTGAGCGCGGTGGCGATCGGCTCGGTGGTGCCACCCATCACCACGAAATGCGGCTCGTCGGCGATCGACCCGTCGTAGGTGATCCGGTAGAGCTCGGGTGGCTTGGTCTCGCCGTAATGGGCGACCTCGGCCACACACAGCTCGACTTCATAGGGTTTGGCCTGCTCGGTGAAGATGGTGCCCAGTGTCTGGGCGTAAACATTGGCGAGCTGGCGTCCGGTGACGTCGCGACGGTCATAGGCGTAGCCGCGGGTGTCGGCGAACTGGATGCCGCCGCGGCGCAGATTGTCGAATTCGTTGAACTTGCCGGCGGCGGCAAAGCCCACCCGGTCGTAGAGTTCGCTGATTTTCTGCAGTGACCGCGACGGGTTCTCCGCGACGAACAGCACGCCGCCCGAGTAGGCCAGCGCCACCACGCTTTTGCCGCGCGCGATGCCCTTGCGCGCGAGCTCGCTGCGCTCGCGCATCGCCTGCTCGGGCGAGATGAAATACGGAAAGCTCACTTTTCACCGCCGTCTGGCCCGAAAGTGTCAGCGCGCGAACGGCTTCCGATGACGTCGCGAGCCAGCTCGGCGATACGGCTCTCCGGGATGTCGACCGCCCCGTCGGCGTCGATGGCGACTGCCGTGGGATAAATTCCGCGGACCAGGTCCGGGCCGCCGGTGGCCGAGTCGTCGTCGGCTGCGTCGTAGAGCGCCTCCACAGCCACCCGTAACGCCGAATCGCCGTCAGTGACTTGCGAATACAGCTTCTTCATCGACGACTTGGCGAAGAGCGATCCCGAGCCCACCGACTGGTAACCCTCTTCTTCGATGTTCCAGCCGCCAGCGGCGTCGAACGAGACGATGCGCCCCGCGGTCTGCGGGTCGGCGGCATGAATGTCGTAGCCCGCCAGCAACGGCAGCGCAATAAGCCCCTGCATGGCCGCCGCCAGGTTGCCGCGCACCATGATCGCGAGCCGGTTGACCTTGCCGGCGAACGTCAGCGGCACCCCTTCCAACTTCTCGTAGTGCTCGAGTTCGACGGCGTACAGGCGGGCGAATTCGACGGCGACCGCCGCGGTGCCGGCGATACCGGTGGCGGTGTAGTCATCGGTGATGTACACCTTTTTCACGTCGCGCCCGGCGATCATGTTGCCCTGGGTGGAGCGCCGGTCTCCGGCGATGACGACGCCGCCGGGGTATTTCAAGGCGACGATGGTGGTGCCGTGCGGCAACTGGTCGCTTGGCTGCGCGCCGCCGCCCACGCCGGCCGGCAACAACTCCGGCGCCTGGCGACGCAGGAAGTCAGCAAACGATGAGAGGTCTACAGCGGATCCGGAAAGTGCCGATTTAGGGGACAAGCGATCAGGCAACGGCCAGGTCACTGTCCGCCCTTTTGGACGTACGCGCGGACGAAGTCTTCGGCGTTCTCCTCGAGCACGTCGTCAATCTCATCGAGCAGATCGTCGGTTTCCTCGGCGAGCTTTTCGCGACGCTCCTGGCCCGCGGCAGTGCTGCCGGCGAAGTCGTCGTCGTCTCCGCCGCCACCGCCGCGTTTGGTCTGCTCCTGAGCCATCGCCGCCTCCTGCTCTCGTCATGGCCTGCTTACAGGCCGCGGGCGCCGTACCGCACGCCCGCTGGTCTTTCCCTAACAGTACCGGTCAGCGCCGACGTTTCCGGGTTTACGCTCCCTGCCGTACCAACGGATCTCAGCTGGTGAGTTGTTCCACCAGTTCGGCGGCGCTGTCCACGGACTCCAGCAGCGCGCCGACGTGGGCTTTGCTGCCCCGCAGCGGCTCGAGCGTGGGTATCCGCACCAGCGAGTCACCGCCCAAATCGAAAATGACCGAGTCCCAGCTGGCGGCGGCGATATCGGCGCCGAACCTGCGCAGACATTCGCCGCGGAAGTACGCCCGGGTGTCGGTGGGCGGGTTGTCCACCGCCTCGAGCACCTGGTGTTCGCTGACCAGCCGTTTCATGGAACCGCGGGCTACCAACCGGTTGTACAGGCCCTTGTCCAGGCGGACATCGGAATACTGCAGGTCAACCAGATGCAATCGGGGCGCCGACCAGCTCAGATTCTCCCGGTGCCGGAATCCGTCGAGCAGCCGCAGCTTGGCCGGCCAGTCCAGCAGCTCTGCGCATTCCATCGGGTCGCGCTCGAGCAGGTCGAGCACGTGCGTCCAGGTTTCCACGATGTCGGACGCCCGCGGGTCGGGGTCGCGGCTGTCGACCAGCTTGGCCACCCGGTCCAGATACGCCCGTTGCAGCGCTAGACCGGTCATTTCGCGGCCGTCTACCAGGGCCACTGTGGCCCGCAGGGTGGGATCACGGCTGATTGCATGGACCGCATGTACCGGCCGGGCCAGCGCCAAATCAGCCAGGTCAACCCCTTCTTCGATGAGGTCGAGCACCAGCGCCGTAGCGCCCAGCTTGAGGTAGGTCGATGTTTCGGCAAGGTTGGCATCGCCGATGATGACGTGCAGCCGGCGGTACCGGTCGGCGTCGGCGTGCGGTTCGTCGCGGGTGTTGATGATGCCGCGTTTCAGCGTCGTCTCCAGTCCGACCTCGACCTCGATGTAGTCGGCGCGCTGCGACAGCTGGAATCCCGGCTCGTCGCCGGAAGGCCCGATGCCGACGCGGCCGGAGCCGGTCACCACTTGTCGCGACACCAGAAACGGGGTGAGCCCGGCGATAATCGCCGAGAACGGCGTCTGGCGAGACATCAGATAGTTCTCGTGCGCCCCGTAGGACGCGCCTTTGCCGTCGACGTTGTTCTTGTAGAGCTGCAGTTTCGCGGCGCCGGGGACGCTGGCGACGTGCCGCGCGGCCGCCTCCATCACCCGTTCACCGGCCTTGTCCCAGATCACCGCGTCGAGCGGGTCGGTGCACTCGGGTGCGGAGTATTCGGGGTGCGCGTGGTCGACGTAGAGGCGCGCGCCGTTCGTCAAAATCATGTTGGCCGCCCCCACCTCGTCCGCGTCGACCACGGGCGGTGGCCCGGCCGAGCGGCTCAAGTCGAAGCCCCGGGCGTCCCGCAGCGGCGATTCCACCTCGTAGTCCCAGCGGGTGCGTTTGGCGCGCTGAATACCCGCGGCAGCGGCATAGGCCAGCACCGCCTGCGTCGAGGTGAGAATCGGGTTGGCGGTCGGGTCCGACGGCGATGAGATGCCGTACTCGACCTCCGTGCCGATAATCCGTTGCATGCTTTAGAGCCTAGGCCCGCCGACGATGCGGCCCGCGTAGCGGGCCGTTGAGGAGGCGGGCAATCGGGCTAGGCCCGCCGACCCACAACTTCCGAGCGGCCCGCGTAGCGGGCCGTTGAGGAGGCGGGCAATCGGGCTAGGCCCGCCGACCCACAACTTCCGAGCGGCCCGCGTAGCGGGCCGTTGAGGAGGCGGGCAATCGGGCTAGGCCCGCCGACCCACAACTTCCGAGCGGCCCGCGTAGCGGGCCGTTGAGGAGGCGGGCAATCGGGCTAGGCCCGCCGACCCACAACTTCCGAGCGGCCCGCGTAGCGGGCCGTTGAGGAGGCGGGCAATCGGGCTAGGCCCGCCGACCCACAACTTCCGAGCGGCCCGCGTAGCGGGCCGTTGAGGAGGCGGGCAATCGGGCTAGGCCCGCCGACCCACAACTTCCGAGCGGCCCGCGTAGCGGGCCGTTGAGGAGGCGGGCAATCGGGCTAGCGACCTTCTGCTAGCCAGCCCCCTGCGGCATGTCGATCGCGAGCGCTTGCATTGATCGACTGGCGCATTCAGTTGCCTGTTGGTACGGTCGCCCCGACTCGCCCCGACCATTTGCACCCCAGACTTCGGAGTATCCGCGTTGACGCCAAAAGGGCTGTGGCCTTTGTTGATTCCCGCAGTGCTGAGCTGCCGTCGCCGGACGACGTGCGGGGACCGGCTGTGAATCCCGACCCATTTCAGCACGCGCAGTCCGGCGCTGACTTGATTCCCGCGGGACCGCTTCAAGCCGAACAGATCAGCTATGCGTTCGCGATCTACTACCTACCGAAGCCGTCGGCGGACCCGTTCGCCACCTTGGATGCGCTGCTGGCCAGGGAATTCAGGGAATTCCACCACGCCGATTGTCTCAGCGGAGACGAAACAGAGCCCACGGTGAACGCCTGGATCACCGCCGATCCGCAGCACGACTGTCCGCCCCCGAGCCCCGATATTGTCCAACTGTTCGGTCGTGGAGTAAGCCTGCAGCAGACGGCGGCGCTGCAAGCCACCGAAGCCGCGCTGGTCCTCAACTTCGTCTATCCGAAGGGCCAAGCCCTGAGCCGCCTGCGTACGGCGCTGCGGTTAACCGGTGAACTGGCCTCCGGCACCGGCGGCCTTATTTGGGACAACGAGACGCGGGAAGTCTTCACCCCGGCCGCATGGATCGAAATGCGCATCGACCAATGGAACGGTCCGACGCCGGATATCAGCGACCACACGGTCATTCACGCCTACCAGCCCGACGGCCATGTGCGGCTGGTCACGCTTGGCATGGCGAAATTCGGGCTGCCCGACGTCGTGGTGAACCAGCTGCCCCGGTCGGTCAGCCAACAGGTCGGGGATCTGGTCAGTGCGTTCTGTCAGGCGATCACCGACGGACCGGTCGTCGAACGTCGTGGAGAGTTCGATCTCGACGTCCGCCGCATCGGTTCCGCTGGCACCGGGACGGCGCCGCTCACCCTGAAAGTGGGGACGCCCGAAGCCGGTGATCCCGACAACCGGATCCTCGAACTCACTTTTGATCGCGGGACTGGCGAGGATGTTCACACTCGGCGCCACGCGGTGTTGGCCGCAGCATTCGGCTCCGGGTCACCGGTCGTTCCGACAATGCATGACGATGCACTCAACGCCGCCAGCGAACAGGCCAGAAGCAAGCTGCCGGCGCTACGCGCCCTGTTCAACGACGGGCTGGCACCAGGTGAATTCCTGCAACTGAAAGCCCCGTTCGAAGGTGCGGGTGGTATCCGGGAGTGGATGTGGGTGGAGGTCGCGAGCTGGACCGATGACGCGATCACCGGGTTCCTCGTCAACGAGCCGGCCAGCAGCCTGGGCCTGCACGCGGGCCAGACCGTCGAGGTCGCCGAATCGACGGTCTTCGACTACATGCACAAGCGGCGCGACGGCGTCATCGACGGCAACGAGACCGAGAGACTGATCCGCAGCCAGCTCAATTAGGCGTTCGGTCGATGCTCATCGCCACCACGCCCGGCGTGACGGGTCCGGCTCGCTTATTTGAGGACTAGGGTGAGCCGGCATGAAGCTCTCCCCGCGCCGCATGCCGGCAGGCCTGGCGCCGGCAACTGCCGCGGCCGAAAGCTGGTTCTTGCAGCATGGCTTGCCGTCTGTGCTGACCAAGCGGTCCCGATGGCGGCGGCTGTGGTCCAGGTCGGCGCCGGCGCTGGCCGCATATGCGGCGTTTCACTGCTGGACCTTCCCCTTGTTCCTGATCACCAACGGCGAAGATGTCAACATCGGCGAGAACCCCACCCCGCGGGATTGGGTTGTTCTGACGATCGTCGCGCTGGCCCCTGTTCTGATTGTGGGGATCGGCTGGCTGGTGTCGCGGATGTCGGACGGGCGCAAGCGGGCGATCGCAGCCACCGTAGCGGTCAGCATGGTGGGCATCGTGATCGTCGTCGAAACCGACCCGTCCCATCTGCCGGGCGCAGTCATCTTCACGGCACTGGTGTTGCTTCTGACCGCCAGTGGTGTCGGGTCAGTGGTCGGCTGGGCGGTGCGCATTACCGTCTCGCAGGTTGCGACGATCGGGGCCTTGGCTGTGCGGGCGCTGCCGGTCGTCCTGCTGACCACGTTGGTGTTCTTCAACGGCAACGTCTGGCTCATGGCCGCGACGATCGGGGCCGAGCGACTGGGGCTCGCGATTGCGTTTCTGCTCAGCATCGCCGCCGCATTCGTTGTCTCCGCCACCAGGGAGCGGGTCCGGCCCATGCTGCAGTCAGCCGCGGCGCTGCCCAGAGACTGTGAACGGCTGGCACACACACCGTTTGCGATGCTGCCCGATTCCCCGGGAAGCCCCCCGCTGACCAGGGCCGAACGTGTCAACATGGTCTTCGTGCTGGCCGTCTCGCAGCTGGTGCAGATCATGGTGGTGGCGCTGCTGACCGCGGTGATCTATGTGATGCTCGGGCTGATCGTGCTGAGTTCGGCGCTGCTCGACGAATGGACCCGCGGCGCGCCCAGCAGCTCGACCGTGTTGGGCCTGACGTTTCCGGTGCCGGATTCGCTGATCCATATGTGCCTGTTCCTAGGCGCGCTGACCTTCATGTACATCAGTGCTCGCGCGGTCGACGACGCCGAATACCGCACCACGTTCGTCGACCCGCTGATCGACGACCTGCATGCCACCCTGATCGCCCGCAACAGATACCACGCCAGCATCACCGGCTACTCCCCCCGTGTTGACGCCGCTGACCACAGTGATTAATTTCGCCTGATGTCCACCATCGAAGACGGAGCAGTCGTTTTGGAGCCACCAGGCGACTTGTCCGGGAAGCGTTATGGCGAAGTACTTCTGGTAACCCCCGGCGAGGCAGGTCCGCAGGCGACCGTCTACAACAGCTTCCCGCTCAACGACTGCCCCGCCGAGCTGTGGTCGGCACTGGACCCGAAGGCGATCGCCACCGAACACGGTGCCGCGGCCGCGTTGCTCAACGGTCCGCGCTACTGGCTGATGAACGCCATCGAAAAGGCTCCCCAGGGTCCGCCGGTGATCAAGAGCTTCGGCGGGATCGAGATGCTCCAACAGGCCACGGTCTTGTTGTCGTCGATGAACCCAGCGCCGTACACCGTCAACCAGGTCAGCCGCAATACCGTCTTCATCTTCAACGCCGGCGAAGAGATCTACGAACTGCGCGACCCCGAAGGGCAGCGCTGGGTCATGCAGACCTGGAGTCAGGTGGTCGACCCCAACCTGTCCCGAGCCGACCTGCCCAAATTGGCGGACCGGCTGAACCTGCCCAGCGGGTGGAGCTATCAGCCGAACAGGCTCACCGACGAGCTGCGCATCGATACCACCGCCCGCGCCGCCCGTGTCCTGCAGGACGACCTCGCCAACAGCTATTCGCTGGTGATGGCCTGAACCCCTACAGGTACTGGCCCAGGTTCGACTCGGTGTCGATAGCCCGGCTGGCGCTCGACGACTTGCCGGTGACCAGGGTGCGGATGTAGACGATCCGCTCGCCCTTCTTGCCCGAAATCCGCGCCCAGTCATCGGGGTTGGTGGTGTTGGGCAGGTCCTCGTTCTCGGCGAACTCGTCGACGATCGAATCGAGCAGATGCTGGATCCGCAGCCCCGGTTGGCCCGTCTCGAGCACCGACTTGATCGCGTTCTTCTTGGCCCGGTCGACGACGTTTTGGATCATCGCTCCGGAGTTGAAGTCCTTGAAGTACATGACTTCCTTGTCACCGTTGGCGTAGGTGACCTCCAGGAACCGGTTGTCGTCGATCTCGGCGTACATCCGCTCGACGACTTTCTCGATCATCGCCTTGATGCAGACGGTGCGGTCGTCGCCGAACTCGGCGAGGTCTTCGGCGTGCAGCGGCAGCGCCTCGGTCAGGTACTTCGAGAAGATGTCTTGCGCCGCTTCGGCATCCGGACGCTCGATCTTGATCTTCACGTCCAGGCGTCCGGGCCGCAGGATAGCCGGGTCGATCATGTCCTCGCGGTTGGAGGCGCCGATCACGATGACGTTCTCCAGACCCTCCACCCCGTCGATCTCGCTGAGCAGCTGCGGAACCACCGTCGTCTCGACATCAGAGGAAACGCCGGTACCGCGGGTGCGGAAGATCGAGTCCATCTCATCGAAGAACACAATCACCGGCGTGCCTTCGGAGGCCTTCTCCCGGGCCCGCTGGAAGATCAGCCGGATGTGGCGTTCGGTCTCGCCGACGAACTTGTTCAGCAGCTCGGGGCCCTTGATGTTGAGGAAGTACGACTTGGCCTCGCGGGCGTCGTCGCCGCGAACCTCGGCCATCTTCTTGGCCAGCGAGTTGGCCACCGCCTTGGCGATCAGGGTCTTACCGCAGCCGGGCGGGCCATACAGCAACACACCCTTGGGCGGGCGCAGCGCGTACTCGCGGTACAACTCCTTGTGCAAGAAGGGCAGTTCCACCGCATCGCGGATCTGCTCGATCTGGCGAGTCAGGCCACCGATGTCCTCGTAACTGACGTCCGGGACCTCTTCCAGCACCAGGTCCTCGACCTCGGCCTTGGGGATGCGCTCGAAGGCATACCCGGCTTTGGTATCGACCAGCAGCGAGTCGCCGGGGCGGAGCTTGCGCGGCCGGGTGTCGTCGTTGAGGGCCCCGTCGTTAGAGGGAATGCCGTCGGGCAGGTCCTCGGCGACCAACGGTTCGGCCAGCCACACGATGCGTTCCTCGTCGGCGTGGCCGACCACCAGAGCCCGGTGACCGTCGGCGAGGATCTCACGCAACGTGGAGATCTCGCCTACCGATTCGAACCTGCCGGCCTCGACGACGGTCAACGCCTCGTTGAGCCGGACCGTTTGGCCCTTCTTGAGGGACTTGGCGTCGATGTTCGGAGAGCATGTCAGGCGCATCTTGCGGCCCGATGTGAAGACGTCGACGGTGTCGTCGTCGTGGGTGGCCAGCAGCACGCCGTAACCGCTGGGCGGCTGCCCCAGCCGGTCGACCTCCTCACGCAGCGCCAGCAATTGCTGACGGGCTTCTTTAAGAGTTTCCATTAATTTCGAATTGCGCGCGGCAAGGGAGTCGATACGAGCTTCGAGCTGATGCACATCGCGGGCGGGTCGCGACGGGCTCTGGTGTGCGAGCGCGTTCTCCAGTTGCTCGCGCAGGAGCGCGGCTTCACGCCGCAGCTGTTCCAGTTCGGCAGCATCGGTGCTGGGCAGGGGCATATCGCGGGGTGTTCCGAATGCTTCAGAACGCTCTGATTCAGCCATGTTGCCCTCCTTTCCCGCACCGGGAGCGGTGCGGCGGATACCTCAACGCTACCGGCCATCGCGAGTTCATGTGCGGAACCAAATGCCGCCGGAAATAACAAGTTGTTTCGCGCTGGTAATCTCGGCTTCCACTCGGCCCGATCGAAAGGAGCGCCGCGACCGTGAAATCCCTCGCCACAGCCAGTGCGGCCGGCGCCCGCATCGGTGCCGGAGCCGACACTGTGACATCGGTTGCAGTGCCGGTCTCCTCGCCGCGACCCGCCGTGTACCGCCGATAGCCGGGCGTGCCGCTGGATGCATCGCCACCTCTGCAGAGCCTGCATCGCCATGAGCGTCGTCGCCATCGTGGCGGCGGAGCTCTCGGGATGTTCGAGGCACGAGTCCGCGACGTCTAATATCCCGTCGGTACCCCCCGCCACGTCAACCCCGGTGACGCCGAGGCCGGCCGCGTCCCTGCCTTCCCCCGACGCCTTGGTCGAGGTGTTGTCCCGGCTGGCCGACCCGGCGGTCGCCGGAGCCGACAAGACAAGCCTCGTCGAGGACGCAAACCCGGAGACGGCCGCCGCCCTGGACCGGTTCACCACCGCTGCCCGAGACGGCGGCTACCTGCCACTGAGTTTCGCGGCGAGCAACATCGCGTGGTCGGAGGTGGACCCGGCCGACGTGACGGCCACCATCGTCGTCACCACAGCCAAACCCGACGATCACGAATTCACCTTCCCGATGGAATTCAAACCCGGCCAGGGTGGTTGGCAGCTATCGCGGCGAACCGCGGAGATGCTGTTGGCCCTCAGCAGTTCTCGAGTCTCGTCGCCGACTCCCGGCCCCGCGCCGGCGCCGGAACCCAGCCCGGTCCCGGCGCCCCAACCCGACCCGCCGTCTCCGACGCCGTCCGGCTGAGCGCGCAGATGTGGATCGGCTGGCTCGAATTCGACGTGCTGCTGGGCGACGTGCGGTCGCTGAAACAAAAGCGGTCGGTGGTTCGTCCCGTTGTCGCCGAACTGCAGCGCAAGTTCAGCGTGTCGGCCGCCGAGACCGGCTCGCGAGATCGCTACCGTCGCGCCGGCATCGGAGTGGCCACGGTTTCAGGCGACCGCAGTCACGCCGTCGACGTCCTCGACGCGGCCGAACGGCTGGTCGCCGCACACCCCGAGTTCGAGTTGCTGTCGGTGCGCCGAGGCCTGCACCGCAGTGACGATTAGCAAGACTAACCGTCACGCCCGGGGCGCTTGCGACCAAGCGGCGCGGGAGCGACGGCTCCGGGCGCCAGCCGGCGTGCGGTCACCAGGAATGCGGTGTGGCCGCGCATCGCATGCTGCGGCCGCACGGCCAGCCCGACGACATTCCAGCCGCGCTGCAACGTCTCCCACGATCGTGGCTCGGTCCAACGTTGTTGGGCCCGCAGCGCCTCCACGACCGTCGAAAGTTGGGTGACGGTGGCGACGTAGATCACCAGCACCCCGCCCGCCGACACCAGCCGCGACACCGAGTCCAGAACTTCCCAGGGAGCCAGCATGTCCAGCACGGCCCGGTCGACCGAGCCGTCGGGCAGGTCGGAGTCGGCGACGTCGCCCACGATCAGCCGCCAGTTCTGCGGAGCCGCACCATAGAAGTTCGTCACGTTGCGACAGGCATGCTCGGCATGGTCGGCGCGCTGCTCGTAGGAGATCACCCGGCCCTCGGGCCCGACCGCCCGCAACAGCGACAGGGTCAGCGCGCCGGACCCGGCTCCGGCTTCAAGCACCCGGGCGCCCGGAAAGATGTCGCCCTCATGCACGATCTGAGCGGCATCTTTCGGGTAGATCACCTGTGGCCCACGCGGCATTGACATCACGTAGTCGACCAGCAACGGGCGCAGCACCAGAAACGGCGCACCGTTACTGGATTTGACCACGCTGCCCTGCTGGAGCCCGATCACCGCATCGTGGGCGATCGAACCTCGGTGGGTGTGGAACTCGTTGCCCGGGGTGAGCACCATCGTGTAGTGGCGGCCCTTCGCGTCGGTCAGCTGCACGCGTTCGCCAGCGGCGAAGGGACCGGTTGCTGACACGCCGTCTAGCGTGCCAGCCGGCTCACCGGAGCAGGTCTTCGGGGTTGTCGGTGTCCGGCCCTAGGCTGCGAGCATGGCCGACCAGCTGATACCCGAAGCGGACCTGCGCATCCGGCCGGCGCTGTCACCGTCGCGGGCGACCGATTTCAAGCAGTGCCCGCTGCTGTACCGGTTCCGGGCGATCGACCGGTTGCCCGAGGCACCGTCGGCGCCGCAGTTGCGCGGATCGGTGGTGCACGCCGCACTCGAGCAGCTCTATGCCCTGCCCGCGGTGCAGCGCGGCCCGGAGACCGCGCGGTCGCTCGTGGAGGCCGCCTGGGAGCAGGTGATCGCCGGTGAGCCCGCGCTGGCCGATGAACTGCAGCCACAAGCACTGCTCGACGAGGCGCGCGCCTTGCTGTCGGGGTATTACCGGCTGGAAGACCCGACGCGGTTCGACCCGCAGTGCTGCGAGCACCGTGTGGAGGTGGAGCTGGCCGACGGCACGCTGTTGCGCGGCTACATCGACCGGATCGACGTCGCCGCGACCGGCGAGTTGCGGGTGGTCGACTACAAGACGGGTAAGGCGCCGCCGGCCGCGCGGGCGCTGGCCGAGTTCAAAGCCTTGTTCCAAATGAAGTTCTACGGGGTGGCGCTGTTTCGGTCGCGTGGCGTGCTGCCCACCCGGTTGCGACTCATCTACCTGGCCGACAGCCAGGTGCTGGATTACTCGCCGGACCGTGACGAACTGCTGCGTTTCGAGAAGACGTTGATGGCGATCTGGCGTGCGATCCAATCCGCGGGCAGGTCAGGAGATTTCCGTCCGAATCCGTCGCGGCTGTGCGATTGGTGCCCGCACCAGGCGCATTGCCCGGCCTTCGGCGGGACGCCGCCGCCATACCCCGGGTGGCCCAATTACGCCGGCGCCGACACCGTTGTGCGCCCGACCGAACCGGCGGCATGAACGGTTGCTTCTACCGTCGGCTCGGCGACGACGGTGACTATCAGGTCTTTGACTCCACCGATTACACGCGAAGCAACTGGAATCCCGAAATCCAGCATGGCTCACCGCCGTTAGCCCTGCTGACCAAGCTTATCGAAGAGCTGTCGGCGGGCTCGAGCCTGCGGATCGGCAGGCTCAACCTCGACATCCTCGGGGCGATCCCGGTGGCCCCGGTGCGAGCCAGGGCCTGGGTGGAACGCCCGGGGTCGCGGGTCTGCTTGATGGTCGCCGAACTGCACGCCGATCGCGAGGGCGGACCCGCGCGGGCGGTGGCCCGGGTGACGGCATGGCTGTTGGCGGTCGGTGACACCGCAGACGTCGAATCAGCGCGGTACCCGGCGGTGGTGGAAGGACCCGCCGAGCCCCTTCCGGCCGTCTTCGCCGACGCCGGCGGCTACTTCGATGCGATTAGCTGGCGCCCACAACAGTCCGCCGGCCATTCGGGCGCCGTGTCCTGGTTCACCCCGATCGCACACATCGTCGACACCGACCCCACCACGGCGCTGCAACGGCTTGCGGTCGTCGTGGACTGCGCCAACGGTGTCGGTGCGGTCCTGGATCCGAATCAGTTCGTGTTCATGAACACCGACACCGTGGTGCACCTGCATCGGCTTCCGACCGGCGACGATTTCGCGCTGCGGGCTCGGGCATCGGTCGGGCCGGACGGCGTGGGAGTCACCACCGCGGAGGTCTACGACAAGGCCGGTTTCATCGGCACCTCGGCCCAGACACTCCTCGTCCAACGCCGGGCGCGCAGCTAGTTCGATCGTGGCGACCCGCCGCGCCCGGCTACGCCGGGCTTGCGATCGCCACTAGTCCGATGGTGGCGACCCGCCGCGCCCGGCTAGGCCGGGCTTGCGATCGCCACTAGTCCGATGGTGCTGATTCAGTCACCGCGCTCAGCCGAGTCCTGGGCCCGGCAATCACATCTGTCACATAGGCCGCTGGCTGCCCGATGCGCAATTTGCCCGCCACGTGTCGACAACACGTCGTGGCCTGCCGCGCTGGCGTCAAAGTCGCTGAAAGACGGACACAACCAACAGCTCACACCCGAGCATCCCTGATGTGGCTGATGGAAAGCCGCAGCTACGTCCTACAATTCGGGTTACCAGATCAGCGCCGTCCTAGTCCAGTGGCTCCATCTCCTGCAGCATCGTGGGAACGAGCTCGCTGACCGTGGGGTGGATGTGCATGGTGCGCGACAGCGTGGTGTAGGGCGCTCTTGCCGACATGACATCCAAAATGGCGTGGATGACCTCGTCTCCCCCGACGCCGAGGATGGCCGCACCGAGGATCTCGTGAGTGTCCGCGTCGACCACGATCTTCATAAACCCTTGCGTCTCACCCTTTTCCACGGCTCTGCCGACTTTGGTCATCGGTCGCTTGCCGACCAGCGCCTTGCGACCTGACGCACGAACCTGAGCGACGGTCATCCCGGCGCGCCCCAGCGGCGGGTCGATATAGAGGGCGTAGGTGAGAATGCGGTCGCTCACCCGACGCGGATCCCCGTCGAGCAAGTTGGCGGCGACGATCTCGTAGTCGTTGAACGACGTATGGGTGAAGGCGCCCTTGCCGTTACAGTCGCCCAGCGCCCAGATGTGGTCGACGGTGGTCTTGAGCTGGTCATCGACCACGACGTAGCCGCGGGCGTCGGTCTGCACACCGGCCGCCTCCAGACCCAAGTCGTCGGTGTTGGGTCGGCGTCCCACCGCCAGCAGCAGATGGCTGCCCGCAATGGCGGGCGCACCGACGCTGGGAGTCAGCTCGAAGCCCCCGAAACCATTGTCCCGCTTGGCAAGTCGCACATCGTCGGCATTGACGACGACATCGATCCCTTCGGCTTCGAGGATCTCCCTGATACTCGCCGAGACATCCTCGTCCTCGCGGGACGCCAGCCGTGGGCCGCGCTCCACGACGGTGACCTGGGCTCCGAAGCGGCGATACATCTGGGCGAACTCCAGCGCGATGTAGCTGCCGCCGACGATCACGAGATGCTGCGGCAGCGTGTCGAGTTCGAGGATGGAGACGTTGGTGAGGTAATCGACGTCGGAAAGCCCGGGAATGTTGGGCGCGACGGCGCGGCCCCCGACGTTGAGGAAGATCTGGTCGGCTTGCAGCAGCTGATCGCCGACTCGCAGCGTGTGTGGATCCTCGAATCGGGCGTGGCCGCGCACCACGGTGCAGCCATCCATGCCTTCCAGCCAGTCCTCGACGGCCTTGCGATCATTGAGCATGACGCCGTCTTTGCGGGCCTTCACTTTCGCCATGTCCACGCTGACCGATCCGGTGCCGACGCCGTATTCGGCAGCGCGGCGGGCCACATGGGCCGCGTGGGCGCTGGCCACCAGCGTCTTGGTCGGAATGCAGCCGTTGTTGACGCAGGTACCGCCGATCAGCTTGCGCTCCACAACGGCGACCCGCTGACCAGCGCCGGTCAGGCGGCTCGCCAGCGAAGGCCCGGCCTGGCCGGCGCCGACGATGATCGAGTCGAACCGCTGTGTCATAGTGCAGCCGCCGATGCGACGACGGCGAATCCGCCTAACACGGCGACGGAATCCTCGAGCAGTGCGATCGGCAGGTCGCGGCCGCCGCTGGCGGCCACCAGCCGGCGACGCGCGTGATAGCCGCCCAAGGTGCCCAATACCGCTCCGACAACCCCGGCACCGAGCCCGCCGAACTTGTAGCCCCAGGCGGTGCCGATCACCGCGCCGGCGAACCCGCCCAAGATGATCCGGACCGCGAACACCGGCGCGGCGGTGCGCGGCGGCGTCTTGGGAAGCTTGTCGTTGACCAGTTCGGCGACCGCAAGGGCGCTCAGGGTCACCACCGTCACGATGTTGCCCACCCAGGATGCCCAGGTGTGCTGCAACGTTGGGAACCAGCCGAGGTAGCCGGCCCAGGAGACTGCCGCGGGAGCGGTCACCGATCGCAACCCGGCGACCACGCCGATCAACAAAGCTAGGACGAGGACAAGTACGTGCGTCACAGCGATCCCTTCCGGGGACAGAAGAACAGCCTGGCGACGATACGGAGACGGCCCATGGATGACCACCGGCAATCAGCCCACCGCGGACGCTAACACAGCGGCCGCCCGCCCGGGCATTACCGCGGTCAGAATCGGCAGAACCTGATATCCGACGCCAGAATCGCTTTGGCCCCGATGGCGGCAAGCTGGTCCATGACGCCGTTGACGCCGCGGCGCGGGACCAGCGCACGGACTGCGACCCATTCCGGGTCGGCCAGCGGGGCGATCGTCGGCGACTCCAATCCGGGCGTGATTGTGGTGGCCTGGTGCAGCACTGCGCGCGGACAGTCGTAGTCCAACATCAGATACTGCTGGCCGAACACCACACCTTGTACCCGGGCGACCAACTGGTCGCGCGCCTCGCTGTGCTCCGCGCCGTCGCGGTCGGCGCCTTCGATGAGCACCGCCTCCGAATCACACAGCGGCTCGCCGAATGCCACCAGGTTGTGCAGGCTCAGGGTGCGACCGGAGCCCACCACGTCGGCGATGGCGTCGGCCACGCCGAGTTGCACCGAAATCTCCACAGCGCCGTCGAGCCGGATCACGGTTGCCTCGATGCCCTTGGCGGCCAAGTCTTTTCGGACGAGGTTCGGATAGGCGGTGGCGATCCGCTTTCCGGCCAGGTCGGCCGTCGTCCAATCCCGCCCGGCGGGACCGGCGTACCGGAAGCTCGACGACCCGAAGCCCAGAGCCAAACGTTCCCGTACCGGGGCGTCGGAATCGCAGACCAGGTCGCGCCCGGTGATCCCGAAGTCGAGTTGCCCCGAACCCACGTAGATGGCTATGTCTTTGGGCCGCAGGAAGAAGAACTCGACGTTGTTGGCCGGGTCGATGACGGTCAGGTCTTTGGGGTCGGTGCGGCGCCGGTAGCCGGCCTCGGCCAGGATTTCGGTGGCCGGTTCGCTCAACGCACCCTTGTTGGGAACGGCCACGCGCAACATGCTCACAGCTTCCGGTAGACGTCGTCGAGCGACAGTCCGCGGGAGATCATCAGCACCTGCGTCCAGTACAGCAATTGGCTGATCTCCTCGGCCAGGGCGTCGTTGGCTTCGTGCTCGGCGGCCAGCCACACCTCGCCGGCCTCCTCCAGGATCTTCTTGCCCAGCCAATGCACCCCGGCGTCCAGCGCAGCTACGGTAGCGCTGCCGGCGGGCCGGGTGCGGGCACGATCGCCGAGTTCGGCGAACAGATCCTCGAAGGTCTTCACGGCCAGCGATTGTTTCATGCGCCGGCGAGCGACGTCACGGCGGTTTCGTTGGCTCTTGTTCTGCGGTGGTCGAGGGCCTGCCGCGCCGGCGTTGTCCTAGCAGCAATGGTCTTGGCACTATCTTCACGTTCTGGCCTGACCGCAGGATTTCGTTTGACGACTGTCGTTACCGCGGAGCAGGGTCCGATAGTGCGCCGAGATATTCAGTGGACAACGTCCGGGCTGCGGTTGCGCCGACGGGCCAGTCGCGCGGGGGATTTGAACTGGCTGTTTCTTCCCGGTGGACCGGGAATCGGTTCGGAGAGCCTGCATGAACTGGTCGACACCGTCGATGTACCCGGCTGCTCGTGGATGGTCGACCTGCCTGGCGATGGCTCCAACGTCAACGCTCCGGGAGCACCCGCCGATCCCTACGACCTATGGCCGCAAGTTCTGCTTGAAGCCGCCCACGCCGTTGCACATCCTGTTTTCGTGGGGCACTCCACCGGGGGCGAATACCTGCTGTCCGTTCCGGCATTGGATGGATGTTTGGCAGGGCTGGCGCTCGTCAGCACCGCCCCTGACGCATCGTGGATACCGGTGTTCGAGCACATGACACGGAACAATCGGTTACCCGGCGTCGAATACGCCACCACCCGTTACCTGTCCGATCCCACCGACGACCACCTTCGCCGCGTTGCTGTGGAATCTGCGCCGTGGAACTTCGCCGCCCACACCGTTGCCCGCGGGACGGAGATCCTTGCGCGATTGCCCTATAACGCTCGGGCTGCGCAATGGTCGGAGGCCAATTTCGATCGCGGTTACCGATCAGCCTGGTGGCCAAGCACGCTGCCCACACTCATCGTGAGCGGCTCGGCAGACCGCATCGTGACCCAAACATTGTGGCACGACAAGCGATTCCACACGCCAAACACAACCTGGCGCGTCATCGCCGGCGCCGGCCATTTTCCCTGGATCGAACAACCAGCCGCCGTGCACGACGCCTTCGCAGCGCTCGTCGGGCAGATCGACAACCGCCGTACCACCGACTGAATGGCACCCCGACTGTGTCACAGGTGAACGCTGATGCCGGCGCAATGGTGCAACGCGATCACTATCGCGTCGATGATCGGTTGGATCCGGCGGTCGTGGCCGCGATTGGATTTCGCAAGCGCTGCAGCAGTTTGAGGCGGACACGGCGGCCCGGGCTAGATAACCCGGCGTGCCCCTGGGCCGCCGCACCCCGGACCAGTACGCTGCCCATCCAGACCCACCGACATCCACTGACCTGCGAAATCAACCAAATCCGGAACACCCACGGACTTGGCATCGCTGGAGAGGTTCAACATGGCAGCCGAAACGGCAGACGCAGCCGCACGTCCCAACATTCTGGTGATCTGGGGCGACGACGTCGGGATGTGGAACATCTCCGCCTACCACCGCGGGATGATGGGCGGCTCGACGCCCAACATCGACCGGATCGCCAACGAGGGCATGATCTTCATGGACCACTACGCGCAGGCATCCTGCACGGCGGGCCGCGCCGCCTTCATCACCGGGCAGTACCCGATCCGGGTGGGTTTATCCACGGTCGGTCTCCCGGGGTCGGATATCGGTCTGCAGAAGGAAGATCCGACACTGGCCGAGATGGTCAAACCATTGGGCTACACGACCGGACAGTTCGGCAAGAACCACCTCGGCGATCGCGACGAGCACTTGCCGACCCTGCACGGTTTCGACGAGTTCTTCGGGATCCTGTACCACCTCAACGCCGGCGAGTACGCCGAACAGTACGACTTCCCGACCAATCCGGAGATCGTGGAGAAGTTCGGCTTCGGTCAGCGCGGTGCGTTGCACTGCTGGGCCAATCCCGACGGGACCCAGCGTATCGAGGACACCGGACCGTACGGCCGTGAGCGACAACGCACCCTCGACCGTGAATTCCTCACCGAGACAAAGCGGTTCATCCGCGATGCGGCGGCTGCAGAAACGCCGTTCTTTGTGTGGCACAACTCGACTCGGATGCACTATCGCACCAACCTGGCACCGGAGTACGACGGCAAGAGCGGCTACGGCGTCTATGCCGACGGGATGATGGAACTCGACGATCACGTGGGCGAACTGCTCGATCTGCTCGACGAACTCGGCATCGCCGACAACACCCTGGTGATGTGGTCGACCGACAACGGAGCCGCCTGCAACAGCTGGCCCGACGGCGGCAACCATCCCTTCGCGCGGGAGAAGGGCGTCGGCGGCTACGAGGGCGCGTTCCGGGTGCCGGCGCTGGTGCGCTGGCCCGGCGTGATCCCGGCCGGCGTCGCCAGCGGGGAGTTCATGGCGATGGAGGACTGGATTCCCACCATCATGTCGATGCTGGGCCAGCCGGATCTCGCGGACTCGCTCAAGAAGGGCGCCACCATCGGTGGGCGGGAGTACCGCGTACACCTTGACGGGGTCGACCAGACCGACCTGCTCACCGGCCGCGGCAAATCCAAGCGCATGGAGTTCTACTACTTCACCGAGACATCGCTGCACGGATTGCGTTACGGCGACTGGAAAGTGCTGTTGAAGACCCAGGACCGGTGGTTTAACGGCATCCAGCAGAAGCTGACCACCCCACTGATCACCAACCTCAAGCTCGACCCGTTCGAACGTTTCCACAAAGCGCGGGGATTCGACGAATGGCAGGAGAATCACGCTTGGCTCTACGGCCCCGCCGCCCTGCAAGTGATGCGGTTCCTGGCGACGTTGCACGAATTCCCGCCGCGGATGCGCAGTTTCGGCATCGACGTCGACGAGTTGTTGAACCAACTCAACCCGGCTCGACACCGATAGCCGAAGCGAGGACAAAGTCATGGCAATCACCGAATATCGGCCCGGTACAACGTTTCCCGGTGTGATCGGCCGCACCGCCGACGAGTCGACGCCGGCCTGGCCCGCCCTGAAGCGGCCTGCCGAGGGCGCACCGAATGTGGTGTTCATCGTGCTCGACGACACCGGATACGGGCACCTGGGCTGCTTCGGCAGCCCGATCTCGACACCGAACATCGACGCGTTGGCCGCCGACGGCCTGCGGTATTCCAACATGCACACCACCGCCCTGTGCTCGCCGTCGCGGTCCTGCATCCTCAACGGCCGTAACCATCACTCCAACCACCTGGCGTGTCTGACCAACGGGTCGACCGGATTCCCCGGCTCCGACGGTTACATACCGTTCGAGAACGGTTTCCTGTCTGAAATTCTGCGGGCACAGGGCTACAACACCTACTGCGTCGGCAAATGGCATCTGGCGCCGGAGGAAACGATGACCGCGGCCGGGCCCTACGACCGGTGGCCGCTGGGACGCGGGTTCGAGCGCTACTACGGCTTCCTGGGCGGCGACACCCACCAGTACTACCCGGATCTGGTACGAGACAACTCCCAAACCGAACCCGAAGCCACCCCGGAGCAGGGCTATCACCTCACGCCCGATCTGGTGAACAAAGCCAAGGCAATGATTGCCGACGCCAAGCAGGTCGCCCCGGACAAGCCCTTCTTCCTCTACTTCGCCCCCGGCGCGACACACTCACCCCACCATGTGCCCAAACAGTGGGCCGACCGCTACGCCGGCAAGTTCGACGCCGGCTGGGAAGCCTACCGCCAGCGGGTGTTCACGCGACAGCGAGAACTCGGGCTCTTGCCGGCAACGGCCGAGCTGTCGGCACCCGATCCCGATGTCGCGGACTGGGAGACGCTGCCGGCCGACGAACGCCGGCTCTACGCCCGCATGATGGAGGTGTTCGCCGGCTTCCTCGAGCACACCGACCACTACATCGGCGAACTCGTGCAGTTCCTCAAAGACCTGCACGAATACGACAACACGGTGATCATGCTGGTCTCTGACAACGGGGCCAGCGCCGAGGGAGGCCCCACCGGCTCGGTCACCGAGGTCCGTTTCTTCAACAACGTCGCCGATACCGTCGAGGAGGGACTGGCCCGCATCGACGAGATCGGCGGCCCCACGGTGTTCAACCACTTCCCGTGGGGCTGGACGCACGCCGGCAACACCCCGTTTCGGCGGTGGAAGCGCGAGACCTACCGCGGCGGCTCGAGCGACCCGTTGATCGTCACCTGGCCGCGCGGTATTGCCGCGCGGGGCGAGGTGCGATCCCAATACGCCCATCTGATCGACATGGTCCCGACCGTGCTCGAGGCGCTGCGCATTGACCCACCGACATCGATCGGCGGGGTCACCCAGTCGCCGATCGAAGGGGTCAGCTTCGCGCACACCTTCGACGACGCCGCCGCCCCCACCCGGCACCTCACCCAGTACTTCGAGATGCTGGGCCACCGCTCGATCTACCACGACGGGTGGCGCGCCGTATGTCCTTGGCCGGGAACGTCGTTCGCCGAATCCACTCACAAGTTCGGCGACGTGATCACCGCGGAGATGCTCAGCCAGCTCGATGAATCCGGGTGGGAGCTCTACCACGTCGCCCAGGATCCCGCCGAGACCACCAACCTGGCCGGGCAGGAGCGTGCGCGGCTGATCGCGATGATCACACTCTGGTACAGCGAAGCGGGAAGGTACAACGTGTTACCCATCGACAGCCGCGGCCTGGCCCGCGCTTTCGTCGAGCGTCCGCAGATTGCCGGCGCGAACCGCACTCGATACGTGCTCTATCCGGGCACCCAGGCCATTCCCGCGGCCGCCGCACCGAAGATCCTCAACCGGCCATACTCGATCAACGCCGAGGTTGAGCTCACCGAGGAATCGTCGGGCGTCCTACTGTCCATGGGCGGCAATGACGGGGGAATCACCTTGTACGTCAAGGACGGTCAGCTCTGCTATGCGCACAACTACGTCGCCAAGGAGATCTTCACGATTCGCTCGGAGCAACGGGTCCCGCCGGGGCGGCACTTCCTCAGCGTGGAATTCACCCCGACAGGTCCGGTGGACCTCAAGAACGGCAGAGGCACTCCGGGCGACGTGACACTGTTCGTCGACGGCGCTGCGGTCGGCCGCGGCGAATTTCCGGTGACCACGCCGCTGCGGCTGGCCCAGGGCGGAGCCATGTTGGTCGGCGCCAACACCGGCTCCTCGGTAACCCCCGACTACGACCCGCCGTTTGCCTTCGACGGCCGAATCCACCGCGTGATCGTCGACGTCAGCGGCGAGCATGTCGAGGACTATCAGGCGCAGATGAAGATCGCGCTCACCAAGCAGTAGCTGCGTGGACAGCCGTCGTCCACCAAGGGTTCGGGTTCCTTGGCGACATAACCGTCAGAGGCGGAAAGCCCGCACGTTGGCCTGGGCAAGCGCAACTTTCAGCCGAGCACCCAACTGGTGGAGTCATCACCGCACACATGCTGCGCCCAACCGCTTGGCAACATGGGCACTTGCACACCGTCACAACACGTGTGGCCACTCAGCGTGGTCAGCCCCCCGGCCTGCGGGACGGTCCCGTTGGTGATGGTTCCGGCAAAGCCCACGGGCCCGCCCAACTCAGCGGGCGAAACCGCGCTGCCAGCAGTGGCAAGCGACCCGTCGGCACCAACAGCCATAGCGGCAAACGACGCCGGCGCCAGCTCCAGCGCCACCGTCGTGCCCTTCAACGCGCCGACGCCCAGAGCGGCACCGCCGGACAGCGCCGTCGTCGTCGCCAACTGAGTCACCAAGCCCGGACCGCCGACAAATCCCAGATTCCCCAAAAACCACGCAATCACTAATTCGCAAATATCGGCCAGACCCACGATGAAAATCCATCCGGCCTCAAGGAAGAATTGGAAAGGAATAATCGCCAAATTCACTATGAAGCCAAGAAATTGTTCGGCCATGGCGACATGTCCGGTTAATAGCGCAATCACCGCGAGCAGAACACATAACGGAATGAACAGCAATGCAAGAACAGTAGCCACTAACGATTCTCTGATGCAATGCAACACCCCCACGACGGCATCGAGCAATATTTGGAGAATCTGCCAAATGGGAAATGGTGTGATGGTTGTTTCAATGGCGTTCACGAGGCCGGCGCCAGGTTTGATGATGGCTGGCGCCGGTGGGGTGTGCGGTGTCGAAGCAACCGCCGGCGAAGAAGTCGTCTCGTAGACATTCATGATGGTGGCGGCCTGCATCCACATGCGCGCATAGTCGGCCTCATTGAACGCGATCGGTATCGCGTTGACACCAAAGAAGTTTGTCGCCAGCAACACCGCATGCGTGGCGTGGTTGGCAGCCAACTCCCCCAGCGTCGGCATTGCAGCCAACGCTGCCTGGTACGCCGCCGCCGTGATCTCATGGACAGCAGCGACCTGAGCGCAATCGGCACTTTCCTGCATCACCCATGCCAGATAGGGCACGTAGGCTGCGACACAACATTCCGCGGCAGTACCCCGCCACGCCTCGGTCCGCAACGCCGCTACCACCGGAGCCAGTTCGTCTGCCACCGCGCCGTACTCGGCGCTCAACGATGACCACGCCTGGGCCGCGGCAATCAAGGACGCGGGTCCGGGTCCGGCGCTCAGCAGCGCCGAATGCACTTCCGGCGGGAACGCCATCCATACCGGCGCGCTCACCGGCACAACTTTTTTGTGCCCGCGCTCGCTGCTGGGCGATCCCGGCCGCCGTCGCCGCCGCCAATCCACCGCGCCGAACACAACGCCACTTCAAGCCCCTCAGACACCTGCACCGCCGCTACAGCCATCGCCAAACCGGCCGCTTCGATTTCGCGCCGTAAAAATCCTGGTGAATTAAAGGAATTGTTTCGATTAACAATGACAGGCGGTATCCACCGGTATACGGAATTCGACTGTCCCCCGATCGGCGGACAGACAGCGCGTCGTCGAACTGATATCAGGTCGATCGCGACCAGCCGCCGTTACCGGTGGCCGAGTCAGACGTTGAAGTACTTGGCCTCGGGATGGTGCAGGACGAACGCGTCGGTCGACTGCTCGGGATGCAGCTGCAACTCCTCGGACAGCGTCACGCCGATACGGTCGGGCTCCAGCAGCTGCATCATCTTGGCGCGGTCCTCGAGGTCCGGACATGCCCCGTACCCGAAGGCGAACCGGGCACCCCGGTAACCCAACTTGAAATAGTCCTCGACGGCGTCGGGGTCCTCGGCGGCCATCGTGCGGTCGGCCGAGTACCTGAGCTCCTCCCGGATACGCCGGTGCCAGTACTCGGCCAGCGCTTCGGTGAGCTGCACGCCGATACCGTGGACTTCGAGATAGTCGCGGTAGGAGTCGGCGGCGAACAACTCGTTGGCGAAGTCGGCGATCGGCTGGCCCATGGTCACCAGCTGGAACGGCAGCACATCCACCTGACCCCGCTCGCGGGCGTGCTCGCGTGACCGGACGAAATCGGCGATGCACAAGAACCGGCCGCGCTGCTGGCGCGGGAACCTGAAGCGGTAGCGTTCCTCGGCGTCGGCTGCGGGTTCGGTGAGGACCACGACCTCGTCACCTTCGGACACAGCCGGGAAGTAGCCGTACACCACCGCGGCGTGCGCCAGGATGCCGTCGGTGGACAACCGGTCCAGCCAGTAGCGCAGCCGCGGCCGCCCTTCGGTCTCGACCAGGTCTTCGTATGACGGTCCGTCAGCCCCACGCTGACCACGTAATCCCCACTGGCCCAGGAATAATGCGCGCTCGTCGAGCATGCCGGTGTAGTCGGCGACAGCCAGGCCCTTGACGATCCGCGAACCCCAGAACGGCGGGGCGGGCACCTCGATATCGGCGGCGACATCGGAGCGTTCCGGGATTTCGACCGGCTCCTCGGCGGCTTTGCGCTGTGCCGCAATGCGTTTGGAGCGTTCGTGACGAGCCTTGCGCTCGGCTTCCTTCTTGCGGGCTTGGATGGCTTCCGGACTGTCGACGTCCGGTGCTTCGCCTCGCTTGGAGCTCATGATGGTGTCCATCAGCTTGAGGCCCTCGAAAGCGTCACGCGCATAGTGCACTTCGCCTTCGTAGATGTCGGCGAGGTCGTTTTCGACATAGCTGCGGGTCAGCGCGGCACCCCCGAGCAGCACCGGGAATTTTTCGGCGACGCCCCTCGAGTTCATCTCCTCGAGGTTCTCCTTCATCACCACCGTGGATTTCACCAGCAGCCCCGACATTCCCACCACGTCGGCGCTCTTGTCCTCGGCCACTTCGAGAATGGTGGCGATGGGCTGCTTGATGCCGATGTTGACCACCTCGTAGCCGTTGTTGCTCAAGATGATGTCGACCAGGTTCTTGCCGATGTCGTGCACGTCGCCCTTGACGGTGGCCAGGACGATGCGACCCTTACCCGAATCGTCATCGGATTTCTCCATATGCGGTTCGAGATACGCGACGGCGGTCTTCATCACCTCGGCCGACTGCAGCACGAACGGCAGTTGCATCTGGCCCGAGCCGAACAGCTCACCGACCGTCTTCATGCCGGCCAGCAGGTTCTCGTTGATGATCTCCAGCGGCGGCTTCTGAGTCATCGCCTCGTCGAGATCGGCTTCCAGGCCGTTACGTTCGCCGTCGACGATGCGTTGGGCCAGCCGCTCGAACAGCGGCAGCTTGGCTAGTTCGGCCGCGCGCGATTCCTTCGACGACGCCGCCGACACACCTTCGAAGAGGCGCATCAGCTCCTGCAGCGGGTCGTAGCCGTCGCGGCGGCGGTCATAGACCAGATCGAGCGCCACCGTGCGTTGTTCCTCGGGGATCCGGTTCATCGGCAGGATCTTCGAGGCGTGCACGATCGCCGAATCCAAGCCGGCCTCCTGACATTCGTGCAGGAACACCGAGTTGAGCACTTGGCGCGCAGCAGGATTGAGGCCGAAAGAGATGTTGGACAGCCCGAGCGTGGTCTGCACGTCCGGGTGGCGTTTCTTGAGTTCCCGGATGGCCTCGATGGTTTCGATGCCGTCTTTGCGAGACTCCTCCTGACCGGTGGCGATGGTGAAGGTCAACGTGTCGATGAGAATCGACGATTCGTCCACACCCCAGTTGGTGGTGATGTCGTTGATCAGCCGCTCGGCGATTTCGACCTTCTTCTCGGCGGTGCGCGCCTGGCCCTCTTCGTCGATGGTCAGCGCGACCACCGCCGCGCCGTGTTCGGCGACCAGCTCCATGGTCTTGGCAAAGCGCGATTCCGGGCCGTCGCCGTCCTCGTAGTTCACCGAGTTGATGGCGCAGCGACCGCCGAGGTGCTCCAAACCGGCTTGCAGCACCGGGGTTTCGGTGGAGTCCAGCATGATCGGCAAGGTCGACGACGTGGCCAGCCGGCTGGCCAGGGCCTTCATGTCGGCGACGCCGTCACGGCCGACGTAGTCGACGCACAGGTCCAGCAGATGCGCGCCGTCGCGGGTCTGGTCCTTGGCGATGTCCAGGCATTTCTGGTAGTCCTCGGCGATCATCGCCTCGCGAAAACCCTTGGAGCCGTTGGCGTTGGTGCGCTCGCCGATCACCAGGACCGAGGCGTCCTGGGCGAACGGAACGGCGCTGTACAGCGACGACACCGAGGGCTCGAAACTCACCTGGCGTTCTGGGCGTGGGGCGCCGACGACCGCGGCGGCGACTTCGCGGATGTGGGCCGGCGTGGTGCCACAGCAGCCACCGACCAGCGACAGGCCGAACTCGGCGATGAATCCGGACAGCGCCTCGGCCAGCTCGTCGGGCCGCAACGGATACTCTGCGCCCTTGGCGCCCAGCACCGGCAGGCCGGCGTTGGGCATCACCGACACCGGGATGCGGGCGTGCCGGGACAGGTAGCGCAGGTGCTCGCTCATCTCGGCGGGGCCCGTCGCACAGTTCAAGCCGATCATGTCCACACCCAGCGGCTCGACCGCGGTCAGCGCCGCGCCGATCTCACTGCCCAGCAGCATGGTGCCGGTGGTTTCCACGGTGACGTGGGCGAACACCGGAATGTGGCGGCCGGCCTGCTTCATCGCCCGCCGCGACCCCAGCACCGCGGCCTTGAGCTGCAGCAGGTCCTGGCAGGTCTCCACCAGAATGGAGTCGGCCCCGCCGTCCAGCATGCCGAGTGCAGCCTCGGTGTAGGCGTCTCGGATCACCGCGTAGTCGGTGTGCCCCAAGGTCGGCAGCTTGGTGCCCGGCCCCATCGACCCCAGCACGTAGCGCTTGCGCTCGGGGGTAGATAGCTCGTCGGCGACCCGGCGCGCGATGGTGGTGCCCTTTTCCGACAGGTCGCGGATCTTGTCGGCGATGTCGTAGTCGCCCAGGTTGGACAGGTTGCAGCCGAAGGTGTTGGTTTCCACCGCGTCCGCGCCGGCCTCGAAATAGTTGCGATGGATGGTTTCCAGCACGTCAGGGCGGGTTTCGTTGAGGATCTCGTTGCAGCCCTCCAGGCCGCGGAAGTCATCCAGCGTCAGATCGGCGGCCTGCAGCTGGGTGCCCATCGCGCCATCGCCCACCACCACGCGCTGCGCCAAAACGTCAAGGAGATCAGTGTCGTAGCGGGGCTTGTTAGCGGCAGTCACATGGCAAGAATAGTCGGCCTATGGATTTGCCTCAGTCGTTGACAGCGCTCTGACAGGTCAGGCCCAGGCCGTACGCTGATCGTGTGACCCTGCCGGATGCTGAGCCCGACGGCGGCCAAATGCTGCCCGAACTGCACAACACCGTCGTCGTGGCGGCGTTCGAGGGCTGGAACGACGCCGGTGACGCGGCCAGCGACGCCGTCTCGCACCTGGCCGACATCTGGGATGCGCGTCCCATCGTGGAGATCGACGACGAGGCCTACTACGACTACCAGGTGAACCGCCCGGTCATCCGTCAGGTCGACGGGGTCACCCGGGAACTGGAGTGGCCGGCCATGCGCATCTCGCACTGCCGCCCGCCAGGTAGTGACCGCGACGTCGTCTTGATGCACGGGGTGGAGCCGAACATGCGCTGGCGCACCTTCTGCGCCGAGCTGCTGGCCATCGTCGACAAACTCAATGTCGACACCGTCGTCATCCTCGGAGCGCTGCTGGCCGATACCCCGCACACTCGCCCCGTGCCGGTCTCGGGCGCGGCCTACTCCCCCGAATCGGCGCAGATCTTCGGGCTGCAGGAAACCCGCTACGAGGGACCGACCGGCATCGCCGGGGTGTTTCAGTATGCGTGCGTGGCAGCCGGCATCCCGGCGGTGACGTTCTGGGCGGCGGTGCCGCACTACGTGTCGCACCCACCGAACCCGAAAGCCACGGTGGCCCTGCTGCGCCGGGTTGAAGACGTGCTCGACGTCGAGGTCCCGCTGGGCGACTTGCCGACCCAAGCCGAAGCCTGGGCGCAGGAGATCAGCGAGATGGCCGCCGAAGACGACGAGCTGGCCGAGTATGTGCAGTCGCTCGAACAGCACGGCGACGCCGCCGTCGACGTCAACGACGTTTTGGGCACGATCGACGGCGACGCGCTGGCCGCCGAGTTCGAGCGCTATCTGCGCCGGCGCCGCCCGGGGTTTGGGCGTTAGTCGCCAGATCCGAGCCGAAGCATCGTGATCAGCGCCGTCGGCTCGCCTGCCAGGGTGGCCTCGATGAATCGGTTGACCAGCGGGCGCCAGCTGAGCCGCAGCATGGCACGGCGGATCGCCGACTGCGACGGCCCCGGCCACAGCCAGCCGGAGGCAGCCTGGCCGCTCTGTTGCTTGTCTTCCACCACCGGACGCCAAAGCCGTTCGTAGAAGGCCAGCGCGCGCTCCACCGATGACGTCTTGCGCAGCTGTTCGGACAGCACATAGGCGCTGGCCACGGCCAGCGAAGCGCCCTGCCGGCTCAGCGCCGAGACCGCGAAGCTGGCGTCACCGATCAGCACCACCCGCTTGCTGCTCCAGCGCGGCATCTGGATCTGCGCGACCTGGTCGTATTCGACCGCGCCGTCTTCCGGGCATCGATCGAGCACTTCGGCTACCAGCCCGCCCATCCCGGCATACTCCTCGCGCAGGGCGGCCCGAACGTCGTGCGGTGGGCTTGCGTCGACCGTGCGGTACACCGCCGTCACCGCGGTCCGGCCGTCTCGCAGCAGGTGGAGGCCGAGTTGGCGATCGGCCGTATCGGTGAAAACGACATGCTCGGCGGCTGACCCCCGAACGCCGGGAGCGTCCAGCACGAAGGAGGCGGAGCGGAATCCCGGGTATCGCAGATATTGCGGCTCCACACCGAATACCAGGGTCCGAACGGTCGAGTGGATGCCGTCGGCGCCGACCAGGAGGTCGGCATCCAGTTGTGCACCGCGTTGCAGTGTGACAGTCACCCGATCGTCTCGTTGCGCCACGTCGGACACCGTTGCGCCGAAGCGCAGCTCCACCTGTGGCGGAAGGTTGTCCAGCAACACCTTTTCCAGATCCGGGCGCATTACCCGGCACAGCCGGCCGTCGAGCGCCCTAGCGATCTGCCGGTAGGGCAGCGCCGCCCTTCGCCGACCGTGCCGGTCGATCAGGCTGGAATCGCCGAGGGGATAGCCGACCCGTTGGATCGCGGGCAAGACTCCGATGGCCTCCGCGGCGTCGTAACCGGCGCCATAGAAGTCGATCATGTGGCCGTGGGTGCGGGGACCGGAGGAGCGTTCGAGAACGACGACCTCGGCTCCGAGCGCCGACAACCGCTCCGCCAAGCTCAGCCCGGCGGTTCCGGCGCCGCAGATGGCCACTTTCACGGGGTCACCCGGGCGGATTCGACTACTGCTTCTCCGAAGCGTTGTCCAGAGCGTGGGTATACGCGCTGGTGGACCGACCGAGCGCGGCCGCCTCGGCGTCCATCCGGGGCAACAGCTCGGCGGTGATCTTGCGGATGGGACGTTCCCCGACCGACGTCGACAGCACCGGCTTGAGCCAGCGGAACAGGCCCACCCATCGCGGGCAGAAGATGCGCGTCTTGCGGCCCTCGATGCCCTTGACGAACGCTGCCGCGCACTTGTTGACCGACGTGGTGAGGTTCAGCGGCCAGGGCAGCCTCCTCAGAAGCTCGTCGAACGCGGGCAAGTCGGCCTTGGTGTCGCGGACCAGCGCGGTGTCGATCCAGGACATGTGGGCCGAGCCGACACTGACGCCGTGGTGGGCAACTTCCAGTCGAAGCGCATTGGCGAATATCTCGACTCCGGCCTTGGTTGCGTTGTAGGGCGCCAGACCCGGAGAGGCCGCGAACGCGGCCAGCGACGACACGATCAGCACGTAGCCACGGCGCTCGATCACCGCCGGCAAGGTGGCCCGCACGGTGTGAAAAACGCCGAGCACATTGACGTCCAGTACTCGCTTGAATGCCTCCGGATCGACCTGGAGCACAGACCCGTAGCTGGCTATTCCGGCGTTGGCGATGACGACGTCGATGCCGCCGAACTTTTCGATCGCCAGATCGGCCGCGGCCTGCATCGCGGACAGATCGCGGACGTCGGCCACGACGGTCAGCACCCGACCGTCGCCGCCCAGTTCGGCGGCAATGGTGGTCAGCTCCGCTGTGCCGATATCCGTGAGCACCAGTTTGGCGCCCTTGTTGTGCAGCCGGCGGGCGACCTCGGCCCCGATTCCGCGAGCACCGCCAGTGATGAAGACGACCTTGTCCTGCACCGATGTCATGGCCGAAAACGTACCATTGCGGGCCTAGAGGTCCACTCCTAACAGGGCGTCGATGGCGGTCGCCACCGATGTCGGCGCGCTCTCGTCGTGGCCACCGTATTCGAGGGCGTCGGTAGCCCAACCATCAAGTGCCGCAATCGCTTTGGGCGTGTCGAGGTCGTCGGCCAGGTAGCGGCGCACCCGTGCGATGACGTCGGCGGCGTCCGGACCGGCGGGCAGTGCGGTGGCGGTGCGCCAGCGTTGTAGCCGGCCTGCGGCCTCGTCGAGCACCTGGTGCGTCCAGAAGCGGTCTTCGCGGTAATGCCCGGCCAGCAGACCCAGCCGCACCGCCGACGGTTCGACGCCCTGCGCGCGCAGCGTCGACACCAGCACCAGGTTTCCGCGACTCTTGGACATCTTGTGGCCGTCCCAGCCGATCATCCCGGCGTGCACATAGTGTCTGGCGAATCGACGCTCACCGGTGACGCATTCGGCGTGGGCGGCGGTGAACTCGTGGTGCGGAAAGATCAGGTCGCTGCCGCCGCCCTGGATATCCAGCCCGCTGTTGATGCGGCTGAGGGCGATAGCGGCGCATTCGACGTGCCAGCCGGGTCGGCCGGGCCCGAATGGCGACGGCCAACTGGGTTCGCCGGCGCGGGCGGCGCGCCACAGTAAGGCGTCGAGTTGATCCGTCTTGCCGGGCCGGCTCGGGTCGCCGCCGCGCTGCTCGAACAGGGTCAGCATCGTGTCGCGGTCACAACCGGATTCGTAGCCGAACTGCACGGTGGCGTCGGCCCGGTAGTAGATGTCGGGGTAGTCCCCTATTTCCGGGTCGACCGTGTACGCGGCTCCGGACGCCAACATTTTTTCGATGAGCTCGACCATTTCGGCTACAGCCTCGGTGGCGGCGACGTAATCGTGGGGCGGCAGCACCCGCAACGCCTCCATGTCGGCGCGGAACAGCTTGACCTCGCGGTCAGCGAGCTCGCGCCAGTCAACGCCGTCGCGGTCGGCGCGCTCGAATAACGGATCGTCGACGTCGGTGACATTCTGCACGTACTGCACGTCATGGCCCAGGTCCAGCCACAGCCGATGGATCAGGTCGAACGCAAGATATGTTGCGGCGTGGCCCAGATGCGTGGCGTCGTAGGGGGTGATCCCGCAGACGTACATGGTCGCCTTGGGTCCGGGTGTCACTGGGCGCACCTGACGATCGGCGGTGTCGTATAGTCGCAGCTCCGGCCCGCGCCCCGGCAGGTTCGGAACCGGGGCAGAAGACCACGATCGCATGCCCTCGACTTTAAGCCCGGCGACTCAAACGTTACGAGCGGCCCGCGCAGCGGGCCGTTGAGGAGCCGGGCAATCAGACCCAGCCCGGCGACTCAAACGTTACGAGCGGCCCGCGCAGCGGGGCGCTCGGAGTGGCCAGCCGACGATGCGGGCGCGTAGCGGCGTTGTCACGAGCCGCGGCTTGGATGTTGGGCCGGGTGGGCTTGGGGGGCTTGGGGGGCGACCAGTTTGGGCCCGACGATGTCGCGGTCAGCACAGCGGCCTTGGCTGCAACGAGTGTGAACGTCGGGCTTTGATTGTGCAGCTATGGCGACCGATCTTGCGTGTCGACCGCCCTGCACGCACATTCGACGCCACCAGCTCACACTCGACGCCACGAGCTCACACTCGACGCCACGAGAAACGACAACTGTTCGACGGCCTACCGCCACGTTCGCCGCATAGCACCAAGCAGGACGGGTGCCAGCTCCTTTCGGCACATCAAGAAGTCGGGCAAGTAGGGGTCGAGTTGGTTGTACTGCAACGGCGAGCCGTCCAAGCGTGACGCGTGCATTCCCGCAGCGAGCACCACTCCGGCCGGCGCCGCAGAATCCCATTCCCATTGGCCTCCGGCGTGCAGGTAGGCGTCGGCGTAGCCGTCGATCACGGCCATCGCCTTGGCTCCCGCCGAGCCGATCCGCACCAATTCGATATCCACCGTCTGCTGGATGTAGTGCAGGATCGCCGGCGGTCGGTTAGCGCTGACGGCGACTCTGATGACGTCTGGAATGCCGGTGGGCGCGGCGTCGGCAGTGACGGTGTCGCTGCGGTACACGATGTTCCCGCGGGCCGGCAGTGAAACCGCCGCGTCGGTGATCTGCGGTCTGCCATTGGTAGTGCGCTGCCACAAGGCGACATGAACCGCCCAGTCGTCGCGGCCTCGGGTCGAGAACTCGCGAGTACCGTCCAACGGGTCGATGATCCACACCCGGTCGCACTTCAGCCGGACCAAATCGTCGTGGGCTTCCTCGCTGAGCACCGCATCACCGGGCCGTGCAGCTCGTAGCCGCCGCACCAACAGTGAGTTGGCCCGGGCGTCGCCGGCATCGCCGAGGGCCCACGGGTGGTCGAAGCCGACCTCGTCGCGCAGCGCCAGCAACAACTCCCCGGCTTCAGCCGCAAGATCGGCAGCTAGCTGCGCGTCAGTCAGGTCATCCGCAGCAGGACTCACCGATTCAGTATCGCGGAGCTAGGCGTATGCCCGGCAAACGGGACCGGACGCACCGAATCAGTCAGCCGAACACGTCGTCGACCACGAGCTCATCGGCGAGCCCACCGCGCGCGCTGCCGGATCACCGATCCCCGGCGCACCGAGGTCCCCGCACAGACTGGGCGCTGACACCGAAACCCTGAGCGCCCTGCCGAATACACCCCTTCACCCCCGCGGTTCAGCGGCATATGGGCCAATCCCCGATGACGGTGGTCAGCCCACACTCGCGTCGTCACACGGCCGCCCGGAGGACTCGGCGACCGCGGCGTGCGGGAGGCCCAGCTCGGCGACCAGCCGAAAATCCGGCGATTCGGTACGCGATAATTTCACGCATCCCGATGGGGCGAGCACGCTTTCACCCCGACGGCCGCCCCGGCCGGCGCCGACCCCGCAAACAGATGCTGTTCGGCGGCTATCCGGTGCGCATCGCGGACGAGCGCCCGAAAACCCTGGGCAAGAGACCCGCTAGAACGCCGGCCACGGAATCGGACGATGCCGGTTAGGTCCGGGCATCACCGGATTGTCCAGCAGGGCGCGCACCCGCCGCCGCAGCGCGGCGATTTCGGCGCTGGTGACGTGGTCGCGCAGCTCATCGGCGAGCGACCCGCGCAGGTCATCGGCAAGCCTGGCAATGGGCTCGAGCGTTGGTTCGTCGATTGGCTTGCCCGCCCACCCCCACAGCACGGTGCGCAGCTTGTCCTGGACATGCATGCACACGCCATGGTCGACGCCATACACCCGGCCGTCGATGCCACACAGGATGTGGCCGCCCTTACGGTCGGCGTTGTTGACCAGGACATCGAACACCGCCATCCGCCGCAACTGGTCGTCGTCGGCGTGCATCAAAACGACCTCGTCGCCGGCGTAGTCATAGGCGCGCAGCACGGGCAGATAACCCGGCCGCGCCTTGCCCGTCGGAAACAGGTCCACCAAATCCGGTCCGGGACGCGCCTCGGCGTCCAGGGAATCACCAGGTTGCCGCACCCACAGCTGCAACATGCCCGGCCCCGCCGGTCCGTCACGAATTACGGTGTAGGGCACGATGTTCCAGCCCAACGATGCCGACACCAGATAGGCGCTGAGTTCCCGACCGGCCAACGTCCCGTCGGGAAAATCCCACAGCGGTTGCTCGCCTGCCACCGGCTTGTAGACGCAGTGGACGGTCTTGCCGCCCAGCGTCGACTCGCACAGAAATGTCGCGTTGCTCGCCGAGCGGATGCGTCCCAGAACGGTCAGCTCGCCGTGGCGCAATACCTCACATTCGTCATTGCTCGGGTTCATCGTCAGACCCGAACAACAGGTCGCGCCGGTAGCCGTTGGTCCGCGCACAGATATGTCCCTGCGGATCCAGCGGTTCCTGACACAGCGGGCATGGCGGTCGGCCCGCCGAGATGACCCGGTTGGACCTGGTAGCAAACTGCCGCGCCGACTCCGGTGTCAGGAACACCCGTACCGCGTCGGGGCCCTCGTCGGTGTCGTCGAGTACCACGGACGCGTCGAACTCCGCGTCGGTGACGGCCAACAGCTCGACGACCACCGTCTGCGCCTCCGAATCCCAGCCGAGTCCCATCGTCCCGACCCGAAATTCGGCGTCCACGGGCATGATCAACGGGTTGAGGTCCTCAACCTCGGCGGGCTCCGGGGGCACCGGCGTGCCGAACCGGCGGTTCACCTCCAGCAACAGCGCGCCGATGCGTTCGGCAAGCACCGCGACTTGCTGCTTCTCCAGGACCACCGACACCACGCGGTCGTCATGAGCCGCCTGAATGTAAAACGTGCGGTTTCCGGGCTGGCCAACGGTCCCGGCGACGAAGCGGTCGGGTGTGCGGAATACGTGAATTGCGCGCGCCATGGCACCTCCAAAATACCGTGCAGACGCCGCCCGATCGACCGGGCCGGCGCAGGCCGGCCGGGCTAATCGGTAGACCCGCCGACCACCGCATCGCCGGAAGGCACCTCAGCGTCCGGCGCCGCCGGCTGCTCGCCGCCAGGCTCCGCCTTGGGCGGAGGTGCCGCACGCAGCCCCGCCGACAACCGCGCCCCGGTGTGGTTGACGTGCAGCACGAAGGGCCGCAACTCGGTGTAGCGGATCACACTTGCCGAGGCGGGGTCGGCGGTGATCCGTTGAAAGCTGTCCAGATGCATCCCGTAGGCATCGGCGATCACCGCCTTGATGACGTCGCCGTGGGTGCAGGCCAGCCATAACACGTCGCCCCCATATTCCAAGGCCAGCCGCCGGTCGTGCTCGCGCACCGCGGTCACCGCGCGGGCCTGCACCTGCGCCAAACCTTCGCCGCCGGGAAACACCGCCGCGCTGGGATGCGCCTGAACCACCCGCCACAACGGCTCGTTGGTCAGCTCGGCGATCTTGCGGCCGGTCCAGTCGCCGTAGTCGACCTCGGCGAGCCGGTCATCGACGAGCGGTTCCAGACACAGCGCGTCAGCCAGCGGTTCGACGGTGGCGCGGCACCGCAGCAGCGGCGACGCCACCACCGCCCGGACCGGTAAGTCACCGAACCGGTCGATCAGCCCGGTCGCCTGCTCCCGCCCCTTGTCGTCAAGGCCGACGCCCTCGGAGCGACCGGCCAGGATGCCGGCGGTGTTCGAGGTGGAACGGCCGTGGCGCAACAGGATGACGGTCATGTCGCGGACACCGTCCCGGTTGCCAATAACACGAGCACTCCCACGCCGACCACGATCCGATAACCCACGAACCAATACATGTTGTGCCGCAACAGGAAATGCAGGAACCAGGCCACCGCCGACAGGCCCACCACGAACGCGATCAGGGTGGCCACCAGCAGCTGCGGCCCGGTGGCGCTCATGCCCTCGGTCACCGGGTGGAAGGCATCAGGCAAGGAGAACAGCCCGGAGGCGAACACCGCAGGGATGGCCAGCAGGAAGCCGAATCGGGCGGCTAACTCGCGGTCGAGCCCCAGAAACAGGCCCGCACTGATGGTCGACCCGGACCGCGAGACGCCGGGGACCAGCGCCAGCGTCTGGGCGATGCCGACCACCACAGCGTCGCGCCAGTTCAGCTGCTCGACCTGACGGCCCTGCCGACCCAGGTATTCGGCGAGCGCGATCACCCCCGAAAAGACCACCATGGCCGTCGCCACCACCCACAGGTTGCGGACCCCGGAACGAATTTCGTCTTTGAAGAACAAGCCCAGAATGCAGATCGGGATGGTCCCGATGATGACGTACCAGCCCAGCCGATAGTCGGCGTTGCGATGCGACTTGACCACCAGCCCGTCCACCCAAGCGCGCAGGATCCGCACGATATCGCGGGCGAAGTACACCAGGACTGCGGCTTCGGTGCCCAGCTGGGTGACCGCGGTGAACGAGGCGCCGGCGTCGTCGCTGAAGAAGATTCGCGACATGATTGCCAGATGCCCCGAGGATGACACCGGCAGGAACTCGGTCAAACCCTGCACCACCGCCAATGAAATGACTTGCCACCAGGACATCGCCGCAACCGCAGACACGACGACGACCGTACCTGGTACGGCACACGGGTATCGGGTGCGACTAGCGCGAAACAGGTACCGCTTGGGCGACCGAATCGCGCACCGCGGCGGCCAGGCTGCGCTCGTCGGTGACATCGATGTCGACCAGACTGCGCACCGACCGCGCGACGACGTCTTCGGCCTGCGGGACCGGCGCGGTCAGGCGCGGCCGGTAGATTTCGACGACAAGTGACCGGTGTTCGATGTGGAAGGAAAAACTACGTCCGTCGCCGACCTGTCCATAGCCGCTGGCGAAGATGCCCGTCGACATGTCTTCGATAGCAAACTGTTTGTTTGCAACATGCCGGTCAGCGGTGACGGTCATGCCGCGACAATACCTCTCCAGTACCACTTTTCGTGGGCAACATGACGAGATCGGACGCGACTTGGATAGGCGAAATTCCTTGAGTTGTGGGACCCATGCTCGACGTTCGGAGGACCGGGCAGTTGCTGACAGCTACTAAGCAAGCAGTTCAACGCTGCCTTTGTGCCGCTGCCGCTTTGCTGACATTGGTGACGGCTTGTTCGTCGAACCCGCTGCACACCGCGCCGCCCACGATCCAGCCCGCGCAGCCCGCCGTGTCTCCGCCGGTTTCCCAGGCGCCGGCGGGGGTGATCCGGCCGTTGAGCGGCCATCCGCAGGCGGCGCTGTACGACAACGGCGCACGCCGGCTGGTGGTTCTTACCCCGGACGCCGATCCGTCGGCGCCATCGGGCATCACCGTGTTCGATGATGCGCAGACTCCATCGCGCGTGATCACCCTGCCCGGACCCGCGACCGCGTTGACCTGCGACGACCACGGCACCGCCTACCTGGCCGCCCGGGGTGGTTACCTCGTGGTCGACCTGTCCGCCGGCCGCATCGCACAGGTCAGCGTCGCCGACGCCGCGGGCACCGACTTCACCGCGATCGCCCGGCGCGCCGACGGCAAGCTGGTGCTGGGCAGCGCCGACGGCGCCGTGTACATCCTGGATTCCGAGAGCTCCGGCACTGCCCGGACAGCCAACCGCATCAAGATCTTCGCACGCGTCGATTCCCTTGTGACACAGGGAAATACCACCGTCGTCCTGGACCGCGGGCAGACGTCGGTGACGACGATCGGCGCCGACGGTCGCGCCCGGCAGGCACTGCGCGCCGGAGAGGGCGCCACTACCCTGGCCGCCGATCCGCTGGGCCGGGTGCTGGTGGCCGACACTCGCGGCGGCCAACTGCTGGTATACGGCGTCGACCCGCTGATCCTGCGCCAGGCCTACCCCGTGCCGCAGGCCCCGTATGGGCTGGCCGGCTCCCGCGAACTGGCCTGGGTATCCCAAACCGCATCCAACGTCGTCATTGGTTACGATCTCAGCACCGGAATACCCGTGGAAAAGGTGCGTTACCCAACCGTGCAGCAACCCAACTCGCTGGCCTTCGACGATGCGTCGGGCACCTTGTACGTGGTGTCGGGGTCGGGTGCCGGGGTCCAGGTCATCGAGCATGCGGCGGGTATCGCGTGACGGGCCGGCCCGCGTCGAGACGGAGCCGGCTGCCCGTGGGTTGGGATACCGATATGTCGGACGAATATGAGTGGGCGCCATTGCGCCTGCCACCGGAAGTGACCAGGCTCAGCGCGTCCACCCGGTTGTCCATCGAGGCCGAGTACCGTGGCTGGGAGCTGACACGGGTGCGGCTCTACACAGACGGCAGCAGACGGGTGTTGTTGCGCCGCAAGAAGTCTCGCCTGGACAACGCGTCGTCCGACCAGCCGGAACCGTGACGGCCGGCGACTGGCGCCAGGGCTGGATATACAGCCTGGTGCGGCGGCTGCTATTCCTCCTCCCGCCCGAGCGTGCCCACACATTCGTGTTCGCCCTGCTGCGTGCCGTCACCGCCGTCGCGCCGGCACGCCGGATGCTGAGCCGATGGCTGGGCCCGACCGATCCGGTGCTGGCCAGCACCGTGTTCGGGGTGCGCTTTCCCGGACCGCTGGGGCTGGCCGCGGGGTTCGACAAGGACGGCACCGGGCTGGACACCTGGGGCGCGTTGGGATTCGGCTATGCCGAGGTGGGCACCGTCACCGCGCGTCCACAACCCGGAAACCCGCCGCCGCGCATGTTCCGGCTGCCCGCCGACCGCGCCCTGCTCAACCGAATGGGATTCAACAACCACGGCGCCGGGGCGCTCGCGATTCGGCTCACCCGGCACCGACCCCGGGTGCCGATCGGGGTCAACATCGGCAAGAGCAAGGCGACGCCGGCCGGCGAAGCGGTTGACGACTACCGGGCCAGTGCCCGGCTGGTCGGTCCGCTGGCCGCCTACCTTGTGGTCAACGTCAGTTCGCCGAACACACCCGGGCTGCGGGATTTGCAGGCGGTGGAGTCACTTCGGCCCATCCTGACCGCCGTGCTGGCCGAAACCTCGACCCCAGTGCTGGTCAAGATCGCGCCGGATCTCTCCGACTCCGACATCGACGACATTGCGGACCTGGCGGTCGAGTTGGGTCTTGCCGGGATCGTCGCGACCAACACCACGGTGTCACGAGACGGCCTGGCGACCCCCGGGGTCGACGAGCTGGGCGCCGGCGGCATTTCCGGACCGCCGGTGGCAGCGCGCGCTGTCCAGGTGTTGCGGCGGCTTCAACACCGGGTCGGTGATCGCCTGGTGTTGATCAGCGTGGGCGGTATCGAGACCGTCGACGATGCATGGGAACGCATCACTGCCGGCGCGACACTGCTGCAGGGCTATACCGGGTTCATCTACGGCGGTGGCTTGTGGGCCAAGCACATTCACGACGGCATCGCCCGCCGGCTGCATGACGGCGGGTTCGCCTCGCTGGCTGACGCCGTGGGCTCGGCTGCTCGGAAGGCCGGGAAACCGCCCGGTTAGGCCCGGCCGCCCCTGGCGCGGCTAACAGCGATGGCCCGGCGCCGTTTCAGCCGCTGCCAGTGGCGACTAGAAGGGTGATCGGGCGGGAGCACCGGCCCCGCCGGTGCCGGCGGAGCCGCCACCGCCACCCGCCCCGCCCGTGGAACCCAGCGGCGCCGCGCCCGCGCTTCCGCCGCCGCCACTGGTGCCGACGCTTCCGAATCCGCCACCGCCGTCACCGCCGGTGCCACCATTGCCGCCGGTGCCACCAGTGCCGCCGGTACCGCCGACGCCGATCACTGCATTGCCGCCGACTCCGCCGACGCCGCCGACAGCGGCGTCGCCGCCCTTGCCGCCTGCGCCCGCGCTGTTCTTGGTGCCGTTTCCGAACCCACCGTGGCCGCCGGTGCCGCCAGTGCCGCCCGTCCCACCGGTGCCGCCGTTGCCGGCGTTGCCGATGCCGTTGGAGGCGCCGGCCCCGCCGACCCCGCCGGTGCCCGCGGTGCCGCCGGCACCGCCGCCACCGCCGGTTCCGCTGACGCTGCCGGAGCCGCCGGTGCCGCCGGTGCCGCCGGCCCCGCCTTGCCCGCCGATGCCGCCGGTGCCGCCGCCGTCTCCGCCGACCCCTCCGGTTCCGGCGGTTCCGCCACTACCGCCCCGGCCACCGGCTGCTCCGTTGGCGGTACTGCTGCTGGTGTTGTTGCCGCCGGCGCCACCGGTGCCGCCTTGGCCACCGGCGCCCCCGGTGCCGCCTTGGCCGCCGCCGATGCCGCCGATGATGCCCGCGCCGCCGTCACCGCCCTGACCGCCTCGGCCGCCGGCGCCGCCCTGGCCACCGGCGGTCGGCGAGGGGCTGGACGTGCCGGCCTGGCCGGCGCCGCCCGCGCCGCCCGCCCCGCCGGTTCCGCCTTTGCCGCCCGTGCCGACCGCACCGGCGGCGCCGCCATCGGTTCCGGAGCCCGCAGCTCCGGCGACGCCACCCGTGCCGCCCTTGCCGCCGTCGGCGCCGGCGGCGTTGAGCCCCGTCCCGGTGTTGTTGCCGCCCGCCCCGCCGGTACCGCCTTGGCCGCCGATGCCGCCCTGGCCACCTTGACCGCCGCCGACTCCCCCGATGCCCGCACCGCCGTCACCGCCCTGGCCGCCGGCGCCGCCACGGCCGCCCTGACCGCCGGCGGTCGGGGTGGTGCCGGAGCTGCCGGCTTGGCCGCTGCCCCCGTTACCGCCGGTGCCGCCGGCGCCGCCTTTGCCGCCGGCGCCGATCGCCCCGGCCGCCCCGCCATCGGTTCCGGAGCCGGCAGCTCCGGCGGCTCCGCCGGTGCCGCCTTTGCCACCATTGGCGCCCGCTGCGTCGATCCCGGTACCGGTGTTCGTGCCACCGGCGCCACCGGTGCCGCCGTTGCCACCGAGCCCGCCTTGGCCTCCTTGACCACCGCCGACCCCGCCGATGCCCGCACCGCCGGCACCGCCCTGGCCGCCGGCGCCGCCGCCACCGCCCTGGCCACCGGCGGTAGGAACGCTGCCGGACGTGCCGGCCTGACCGGTGCCGCCGTTGCCACCGGCGCCGCCGGTGCCGCCCCTGCCGCCGGTGCCGATCGCCCCGTGCGCGCCGTTACCGCTCCCAACGCCGCCGGCGCCCGCGGCGCCGCCCGCGCCGCCTTGACCACCGTCGGCCCCAGAGCCACCGCTGGCTCCGGTGTTCGTGCCGCCGGCGCCACCGGCGCCGCCTTGGCCGCCGACGCCGCCCTGACCACCTTGGCCGCCGAAGATGTTGCCGGGAGCCGCGCCGCCGTCACCGCCCTGCCCGCCGGCGCCACCCCTACCGCCCGTCTCGCCGACGGTCGGAACGCTGCCCGATGTGCCGGCCTGACCGGTGCCGCCGTTGCCGCCGGCACCCCCGGTGCCGCCCTTGCCGCCGATGCCGTCCGCACCGTTCAGACCGCCATCGGTCCCGGAGCCGCCGCTGCCGGAGAGGCCTCCGGTTCCGCCTTTACCGCCGTCGGCGCCGTCACCGCCACTGGTCCCGGTGTCGGTGCCGCCGGTGCCGCCGACGCCCCCTTGGCCGCCGGCGCCGCCCTGGCCACCTTGGCCGCCGCCGACCCCGCCGATGCCCGCACCGCCGTCACCGCCCCGACCACCGGTGCCGCCGGTGCCGCCCTGGCCACCGGCGGTAGGCGAGGCGCCGGAGGTGCCGGCTTGGCCGCCTCCGCCGTTGCCGCCGGCGCCGCCGGCTCCGCCCTTGCCGCCGGCACCGTTCGCGCCGATGGCGCCGCCGTCGGTGGCAGAGCCGCCCGCGCCGGCCGCCCCGCCGACGCCGCCCTGGCCGCCGTTGGCGCCGTCGCCGCCGCTGGTTCCGGTGTTGGTGCCGCCGGCACCGCCGACGCCCCCTTGGCCGCCGGCGCCGCCCTGGCCACCTTGGCCGCCGCCGACCCCGGCGATACCTGCACCGCCGGCGCCGCCCTGACCGCCCGCGCCGCCCTGGCCACCCGGACTGCCGTCGGTAGGCGAGGTACCCGACGCGCCGGATTGACCGGCGCCACCCTTGCCACCGGCACCCCCGTCCCCGCCGTCCCCGGCAGTGCCGTTCGCGCCGGCCGCGCCGCCGTCGGCACCGGCACCGCCGGCACCCGCGGCGCCACCGGTACCTCCTTGACCGCCCGCGCCGCCGGTACCGCTGCTGGTTCCGGTGTTGTTGCCGCCGGCGCCACCGGCGCCACCGTGTCCACCGACGCCGCCCTGCCCGCCTTGGCCGCCACCGACTCCGCCCACTCCCGCGCCCCCGGCGCCGCCTTGTCCGCCGGCGCCGCCCGCCGCGCCCCAGCCACCGTCGAAGGGCGACCCGCTGGCTCTGGCCGCCTTGCCGGCGCCGCCGTCACCGCCGCTGCCGCCGGTGCCACCGGTGCCCGCGGCGCCCGCCGCGCCACCGGTGCCGCCCATACCCGCTGCACCCCCGGCGCCGCCCTGGCCGCCGGTACCTCCGGCACCGCCGTCGGTGGCGTCGTAGCCACCGTCGTCGTTGTAGCCGGCGCCTCCGGTGCCGCCGCGACCGCCCTGACCGCCGTGGCCGCCGCTGCCATTGGTCGCTCCGGCGACGGCGCTGCCGCCGTCGCCGCCCTGGCCGCCGGCACCGCCTTGACCGCCCAGGCCGCCGGTGTTGGCGACGTTGGGCCGCACGCCATTGGCCCCGTCGCCGCCTTGGCCACCCTGTCCGCCCTGCCCGCCGTCGCCGGCGGTGTGACCACCGATGGTGGTGGCCCCTCCCTGACCTCCTTGGCCGCCGGCGCCGCCGTGGCCGCCCTGGCCGACATTCTGTCCCGGGAGGCCGCCGGTGCCCGTCGTGCCGCCGGCACCCCCTTGTCCCCCTGCCCCGCCGGTGCCGCCGGTGCCGGCGTTGTCGGCGCCGTCGTCGTGGTAGCCCGACCCGCCGGTGCCACCGGCGCCGCCGTCACCGCCCCGGCCGCCGGCGCCGTTGTTGGCGCCGTTGGCGGCGTTACCGCCCTGGCCGCCTTGGCCGCCCTGGCCACCCTGGCCGCCGGTGTGGCCGACGCCCGACGCCGGACCGAGCGCGCCCTGGCCACCCTGGCCGCCTTGACCGCCCTGGCCCCCTTGACCGGCGGTGTCGCCGAGGGTGGTGCTGACGCCGCCCTGACCACCCCGGCCGCCGTCGCCGCCGTCGCCGGCCGCACCGGCGCTGCCGCCGGCGCCACCCGTGCCGGCCGCACCGCCGGTCCCGCCCGTGCCACCGGTACCACCCGTACCGCCGGCGGTGGCGCCGTTGGTTCCGTCGTCGGCGTAACCGGTGCCGCCCTGGCCCCCGTGGCCGCCGTCGCCACCGGCTCCCCCGGAGCCGTTGATACCTCCGTTACCCGCGCCGCCCTGGCCACCGGCACCACCGTTGCCGCCGTGACCGCCTGCGGCGCCGGTGTCGGAGCGGGTCGCGGCGGGTGCGCCGGTGCCGCCGGCACCACCGGTACCACCGGCGCCGCCCTGCCCGCCGGTGCCGGCCGCGCCGGCCGCCCCGCCGTCGGTCCCGGAACCGGCTGCCCCCGCCGCGCCACCGATGCCGCCCTGGCCGCCATCAGCCCCGCTGCCGCCGCTGTTGCCGGTATTGGCGCCGCCGGTGCCGCCGGCGCCGCCGTGCCCCCCGACGCCACCCTGGCCGCCGGCACCTCCCCCGATCCCGCCAATGCCCGCACCGCCGGCGCCGCCTTGGCCACCGTCGCCGCCTTGGCCGCCCTGGCCACCGCCGGTGGGCGAGACGCCGGAGGTGCCGGCCAGACCGCTGGCCCCGCGGCCACCGGTGCCGCCGGTGCCGCCTTGTCCACCGGTGCCGGTCGCCCCGGCCGCCCCGCCGTCGGTCCCGGAGCCACCGGCCCCGGCAGCACCGCCGGTACCGCCTTGGCCACCTGCGGCGCCGCTGCCGGCGCTGCTTCCGGTATTGGCGCCGCCGGCACCGCCGTGGCCGCCCGCTCCGCCAACACCGCCCTGCCCGCCGGCGCCGCCGCCGACCCCGCCAACACCCGCACCGCCGGCGCCGCCTAGACCGCCGTCGCCGCCTTGACCACCCTGCAGGCCGGCGGTGGGCGCGCTCGGGTCGCTGGCGCCGGCTTGGCCGGCGCCTCCGGTGCCGCCGGTGCCGCCGTGGCCGCCGACACCGCCTTTGCCGGTGCTGCCCGCGCTGCCGCCGAATCCTCCGGCCGCACCACCCGCGCCGGCTGCTCCGCCGGTGCCCCCGGTGCCGCCTTGTCCGCCTTGAGCGCCCAAGGTAACGGCGTTGCCGCCCGCCCCGCCGATACCGCCGGCACCGCCGGAGCCACCGTGGCCACCGTCGCCGGCGAGTCCGATGATCGCGCGACCTCCGGCCCCGCCCGCACCGGCGGCACCACCGCTGGCGCCCATGCCGCCCTGCTGACCGGCGAGAGCCGCCTCGCCCGCGCCACCGGCGCCGCCGTCGCCGCCGGCACCGCCGTGACCGCCGAACCCGAAGACGCCACCGTTTCCGCCGGTACCGCCGGCACCCCCCGCGCCACCGGCCACCCCGGCCATACCGCTGGTGCCGTCGCCGCCGGCACCACCGGCACCACCGAGGCCGATCAACGCCGCGTTCCCCCCGTCGCCGCCGGCGCCACCGGCCACGCCGCCCGCCCCACCGGCGCCGCCCGACCCGCCGGAACCGAACACCACGCCGCCGCGACCGCCGGTACCGCCGTGGCCGCCGTTCCCGCCGGCGTCGCTGCCGCCGGCGCCGCCCTGGCCGCCGTTTCCGAATAGCGGGGCATAGCCGCCGTGGCCGCCGTCACCGCCGCCCACACCGCCGAGTCCGCCGGCACCCCCCGAACCGGCCCACCACCCGCCACGACCACCCGTCCCACCGGCCGCCCCGGCCCCGCCAGTGCCGCCCGCGCCGCCGTTGCCGATCAGCCCGGCCGACCCGCCGGCGCCCCCCGCCGCTCCGGGAGCGCCGCTGTTACCACCGTTTCCGCCATCGCCGTACAAGATCCCGCCCGACTGGCCCGGCTGCCCCACCGGCCCGCTGGCCCCGTCGGCGCCGTTACCGACCAACGGACGTCCCAGCAACGCCTCGGTGGGCGCATTGATCAGGTTGAGCAGACCCTGCCCCGCGCTTTGCAAAGGCGCCGCGTTGGCGGCTTCGGCACCGGCATAGGCGTCCGCACTCGACTGGAGGGTCCGCACGAACTGGTCGTGATACGCCGTCAGGTGAGCGCTCAGGCGCTGGTAGGCCTGGCCATGCCCGGCAAACAGCGACGCCACCGCCGCCGAGACTTCATCGGCACCCGGGGCCGACACCGCGATCGTCGGGGTCGCCGCCGCCGCATTTGCTGAACGCAGCACCGAACCGATCCGTACCACGTCAGCCGCTGCCGCGGCCAATACCTCCGGGCTAGCCAACACGAACGACATCACTTCGATCCCCTTTGTCCGAGCGCCTTTGGCCACCGAGCCAGTACTCCACCGATCACCATCGCCCGATTCGGGCCGCAGTGCCCTCGGCCGAAAGGCGGATTCGGGGGTTGAAATTTTCTCCCCCTATTGGGGGAGGACAGCGCAGCCGCGACTCCCGGCAAGGGATTCGACGAGACGGCGCCGATCATCGAAACATATTGTGGCGCTGCATTGTTCAAGACACGTACCAGTCCGGACGCGACGCCGTAATCAGCACCGCACCAGGCGGCGGTCGAACGAGGGGCCAGTTGCAGATTGCCCGATATTCACTATGAATTGCGGTGATACCGCCCGGCGCCGCTGACCAATCTCGGCCAAGACACCACCGGCCCGCAGAGATACCACCAGACCACCCGCCGGTGCGGCGCCGCCATCTGCTTCGGCTTAAGGAGATGTGATGGATTTCGCGGGGCTACCGCCGGAGCACAATTCCGCGCGGATGTTTGCCGGCGCGGGATCGGCGCCGATGCTGGCGACAGCGGCGGCCTGGCAAGGGTTAGCCGCCGAGCTGGGCTCATCGGCATTCGCATTCGCATCGCAGACCTCCGCGCTATGCCACCCGGCCAGCGCCCGGCATGCCGCGCATTCCTTCACCGCCCGCGGTGCCGCTTTCACCGACTGCGCCGCCGCTGCCCGCGGCACCGCTCAGGACACCACCTGTTCCGCCGCTGCCGCCGCTTCCGCCCATGCCCGAGGCACCGCCCGTGCCGCCAGCGCCTCCATCACCCCTGAGGCCGACCTGACCACCAGTGCCACCGCTTGCGCCGCCGTCGCCTCCGTTGCCGCCCGTGCCGCCGCCGCCTCCGTCGCCGCCGACCCCTCCGGCACCGCCAACGCCTCCACTGCCGGCGAGTAGCCCGCCGGCGCCGCCGTTACCGCCGCTGCCCCCGATCCCGCCGGTCCCGCCGATTCCGCCGGTTCCGCCGTCGCCGGCGTCGCCGCCATTACCGGCAGTCGCGGTATTGCTCGTGCCCCCGCTGCCACCGTTACCGCCGACGCCGCCGAAGTCGCCGACCCCGCCGGTGCCGCCTGTCCCGCCGGCGCCGCCGCTGCCGCCGTTGCCGACCAACAGCCCGCCGTGACCTCCGTTGCCGCCGGTGCCGCCAGCTCCGCCCGTGCCACCGGTAGCGCCGATCGCGCCGTCACCGCCGTTGCCGCCTCTGCCGCCGATGGCCCTGTTGATATCGACCGATTGGGTGCTGGAAGTTGCGTTGCCGCCGGGTCCGCCGCTGCCTCCCGCGCCGCCTGGCGCTCCGCCGGCGGCTCCATTACCGCCTTTGCCGCCGGTGGCTTCGACGGTGTTAGGCAGGTTGTTGGTGTTGCTGCTCGTGGCGGTCGCGGCTCCGCCGGCCCCGCCGGCTCCGCCGGCTCCGCCGGCCCCTGCGATGCCTCCTTGACCACCGTTGCCGCCTTGGGCGCTGACGCTGTTTTGGCCGCCGTGGGTGTCGGTGCTGCTGGCATGAGCGTTGCCACCTTGGCCACCAGTGCCACCCGCCCAGCCGGTACCACCGATGCCCCCCGTTCCGCCGTCCGTACCGGTGGCCCAGGCATCTGTAGGGTTGGTGACGCTCACAGACGTGCCGGCAGTTCCACCGGACGCCGCAGCGCCATTGGCGCTGGGATTGGCTCCGTTCATCCCGGTTGCACCCGCTCCGCCATGCCCGCCATTGCCGCCGTTACCCCATAGACCGGCGTAGCCGCCATCGCCTCCGCGCCCGGCATTGCCGCCGTTGATGCCAGCAGCAGCCGCGCCGCCCGCACCGCCATCACCACCACTACCCAGTAGCAGAGCGTTACCGCCGGCGCCTCCTGCGCCACCAGCTCCGCCGGCCCCTCCCGCTCCGCCGTTACCCAGCAGCAGTGCGGCACCACCGGCACCACCAACAGCACCGGTTCCGCCGCCTCCACCGGGCCCGCCATTGCCATAAATCAGACCGCCGTTGCCGCCATTTCCACCCAAGGCCCCGGCCCCGCCAGTGCCGCCCGCGCCGCCGTTGCCGATCAGCCCGGCCGACCCGCCGGCGCCCCCCGCCGCTCCGGGAGCGCCGCTGTTACCACCGTTTCCGCCATCGCCGTACAAGATCCCGCCCGACTGGCCCGGCTGCCCCACCGGCCCGCTGGCCCCGTCGGCGCCGTTACCGACCAACGGACGTCCCAGCAACGCCTCGGTGGGCGCATTGATCAGGTTGAGCAGACCCTGCCCCGCGCTTTGCAAAGGCGCCGCGTTGGCGGCTTCGGCACCGGCATAGGCGTCCGCACTCGACTGGAGGGTCCGCACGAACTGGTCGTGATACGCCGTCAGGTGAGCGCTCAGGCGCTGGTAGGCCTGGCCATGCCCGGCAAACAGCGACGCCACCGCCGCCGAGACTTCATCGGCACCCGGGGCCGACACCGCGATCGTCGGGGTCGCCGCCGCCGCATTTGCTGAACGCAGCACCGAACCGATCCGTACCACGTCAGCCGCTGCCGCGGCCAATACCTCCGGGCTAGCCAACACGAACGACATCACTTCGATCCCCTTTGTCCGAGCGCCTTTGGCCACCGAGCCAGTACTCCACCGATCACCATCGCCCGATTCGGGCCGCAGTGCCCTCGGCCGAAAGGCGGATTCGGGGGTTGAAATTTTCTCCCCCTATTGGGGGAGGACAGCGCAGCCGCGACTCCCGGCAAGGGATTCGACGAGACGGCGCCGATCATCGAAACATATTGTGGCGCTGCATTGTTCAAGACACGTACCAGTCCGGACGCGACGCCGTAATCAGCACCGCACCAGGCGGCGGTCGAACGAGGGGCCAGTTGCAGATTGCCCGATATTCACTATGAATTGCGGTGATACCGCCCGACGCCGCTGACCAATCTCGGCCAAGACACCACCGGCCCGCAGAGATACCACCAGACCACCCGCCGGTGCGGCGCCGCCATCTGCTTCGGCTTAAGGAGATGTGATGGATTTCGCGGGGCTACCGCCGGAGCACAATTCCGCGCGGATGTTTGCCGGCGCGGGATCGGCGCCGATGCTGGCGACAGCGGCGGCCTGGCAAGGGTTAGCCGCCGAGCTGGGCTCATCGGCATTCGCATTCGCATCGCAGACCTCCGCGCTGGCCGGTTCGGCGTGGCAGGGCCCGGCGTCGGCGGCGATGGCCGACGCGGCCGCGACCTATGTGGGCTGGTTGAACGCGGCGGCAGTGCAGGCCGAGCAGGCAGCCTCTCAAGCCCGGTTAGCGGCGGCCGCGTTCGAGGCTGCGCGAGCGGCGACGGTGCATCCGGCCATCATCTCGGTCAACAGGGCCCGGCTGCTACGGCTCGTGGCCTGGAACGTGTTGGGCCAAAGCGCCCCGGCGATCGCAGCCGCCGAGGCCGAGTATGAGCAGATGTGGGCCCAGGATGTAGCCGCAATGTTCGGCTACCACGCCGAGGCGTCGGCGGTCGCCGCGGTGCTGACCCCATTTCCCTCGACGCTGCAGGCGCTGGCGGGCCTGCCCGGACCAGGGGCCGGAGCGGGGTTGGCCGGTACGAGCTTCGCCGGCCCGGCCCAGGCCGTCGTCGACCCGCTCGGTAGGGCGGGCTTGAACCTGGGATTCGCCAATGCGGGCAGCGGAAACGTCGGCAATGGGAACATCGGCAGCTTCAATATCGGTTCGGCAAACATCGGCAGCGCCAATATCGGCAGCGGAAATGTCGGCAGCACCAACCTCGGGTTCGGCAACACCGGTCCATCGCTGACCGCGGCCAGCCGCAATATCGGGTGGGGCAATACGGGCAGCACCAACATCGGCTTCGGCAACACGGGTAACGCAAACATCGGCTTCGGCAACACCGGCGACGGAAATATCGGTATCGGGCTGACCGGGGACGGCCGGGCCGGTCTCGGCGGGCTGAACTCGGGCACCGGCAACGTCGGCCTGTTCAACTCGGGCACCGGAAACGTCGGCATCGGAAACTCGGGCACCGGAAACTGGGGCATTGGCAACTCGGGCAACAGCTACAACACCGGCATCGGCAACTCGGGTGAAGCAAACACCGGCGTGTTCAACTCGGGTGTAGCCAATACCGGTGTCGCGAACGCAGGCAACTACAACACGGGTAGCTACAACCCGGGTAGCACCAATACAGGCGGGTACAACGGCGGCAGCTACAACACCGGCTTGTTGAACAGGGGCAACTACAACACCGGTGTGGCGAATACTGGCAACGCCGACACCGGCGCATTGATCTCGGGCGATTACAGCAACGGCCTGTTGTGGCGAGGAAATTATCAGGGCCTGATGGCTCCGGGTTTCGGCAACTCCACCGACATGCCGTCGTCGGGCTTTTTCAACACCGGTTCCGGTAGCGCATCGGGTATCGCCAATTCCGGCGCCAACAATTCGGGCTTCTTCAACGCATCGGACGTCGGGATCTCGGGCTATTACAACACCGGCGCGCTGGAATCGGGCGTGGTGAACTCGGGCAACACTGTCTCAGGCGTGTTCAACGAAAGCCTGCTGGATGTCGCCGTGCCGGCCGTTGTCTCCGGTGTCCTCAACACCGGCAGCGACCTGTCGGGCTTGCGCGGCGGCCCGTCGTCGCTGAACCTCGGCTTCGCCAACCACGGGGGCGCGAACATCGGCAACGCCAACATCGGCGACTCCAACTTCGGCAGCGGCAACGTCGGCAACAGCAACATCGGCAGGGGAAATGTCGGCGACACCAACCTCGGCAGCGGCAACATTGGTAGCACCAACATCGGCAACGGCAACATCGGCGACGGCAATCTCGGCTTCGCAAGCATCGGTATCGACAACTTCGGCTCCGGAAATCTGGGCGACTACAACATCGGCCCGGGAAACATCGGCGCCCACAATCGGGGCTTCTGGAACGCCGGTAGCTCCAATATTGGCTTCGCCAACGCCGGCGACTTCAATGTCGGTTTTGCCAATACCGGAAGCAACAACATCGGAGTCGGGCTGTCCGGAAACGGCGAAGTCGGGTTCGGTGCGCTCAACTCGGGCAGCGCCAACATCGGTTTGTTCAACTCGGGCACCGGCAATATCGGCCTGTTCAACTCGGGCACCGGCAATATCGGCATCGGAAACTCGGGCACCGGAAATTGGGGCATCGGGAACACCGGCACCGGAAATACCGGCATCGACAACAGCGGCAGCTTGAACACGGGTGTCGTCAACGCGGGCAGCACCAACACGGGTGTGAGCAACGCGGGCAGCTATAACACCGGTTTCGTCAACGCGGGCAGCACCAATACCGGCAGCTACAACACGGGTCAGCACAATACGGGCGGATTCAATCCCGGCAATTACGACACCGGCTACTTCAACTCGGGAAATGTCGACACCGGCGCTTTCAACACCGGAAACTACAGTAACGGCTTATTCGTTACCGGCGACAACCAGGGCCAGATCAGCGCCCATCTGGCCATCGATATTCCCACCGTCCCCATCGACGTCGAGTCCGTTAATCCCATCAATCAAACAATGGTCGTCGGCGGCCAGGAATACACCATCCCGGGCTACACCTATCCCAAGACATACTTCCTCGACGGCGACTTCTATCTGGGACCTGTCAGCATCTCGTCATCCACGGTGACCGGTCCCACGGTGACCATCGACATCGGCGGGCCGGCTACGTCCATCGATGCCACGGTCATCGGCGCCTTACAGGGCGGGACGATCCAGATCATCGACATCCCGGCGGCCCCGGGTTTCGGAAACTCGACAGCCAGCCCGTCGTCGGGGTTCTTCAACTCCGGCACCGGCAGCGCATCGGGCTTCGGCAACGCCGGCGCCGACACGTCGGGGTTCCGCAACCTGTCGGTCGGCAGCGGGGGCGTCTCGGGTTACCGCAATGTCGGCTCCCTGGAATCGGGCCTGGCCAATTGGGGCAACACCATCTCGGGCGTCTATAACACCGGCACCCAAGGGCTCACAGCACCGGGCAACCTTTCCGGCTACGCCAACACCGGCACCAATCTGGCCGGTGTGCTGCGCGACAGCGCGACCGGGACGGTGTTCAACGCAGGCCTGGCAAACATCGGAGCGTTGAACGTCGGCTTCGGCAATACCGGGGACTACAACCTGGGCAGCGGCAACGTCGGCAACCTGAACCTGGGCAGCGGCAACCTCGGCAGCACCAACCTCGGTAGCGGCAATATCGGCAACGGCAATATCGGCTTCGCCCACAACGGTGACGGCAATCTCGGCCTCGGCAACACCGGCAGCCACAACATCGGCGCGGGCAACACCGGCGACGGCAACATCGGCTTCGGCAACACCGGCAACGGCAACATCGGCATCGGGCTCAGCGGCGACGGCCAGACCGGGTTCGGCGCGCTGAACTCCGGCAGCGGCAACACCGGCCTGTTCAACTCCGGCACCGACAACGTCGGCATCGCCAACTCCGGCACCGGCAACTGGGGCATCGCCAACTCCGGCAACCACAACACCGGCCTGGCCAACGCCGGCAACACCAACACCGGCTGGTTCAACACCGGCCTGGCCAACACCGGCATCGCCAACACCGGCAACTACAACACCGGCAGCTACAACACCGGCGCCACCAACACCGGCAGCTTCAACCCCGGCAACACCAACACCGGCCTGTTCAACCCCGGCAGCTACAACACCGGCCTCGCCAACACCGGCAACATCAACACCGGCGCCTTCAACACCGGCAACATGGACAACGGCTGGTGGTGGCGCGGCGACAGCCAGGGCCTGATCGGCGCTTACTACGCGATCACCGTTCCCGAAATCCCGCTGAACGTGGTCGCAACCATTCCGATCGACATCCCCATCAAGGCGAGTTTCACCACCACCGTCTACCACGGGATAACGATCGACGACATCCCGTTCGGCACCACCGTCACACTCGGTCCCATCCCGGTCTTGCAGGGCACGGTCAATTCGCTGACCATTCCGCCGATTTCGGCCACCGGCCCCGCGCCGGCAATCCAGATCGGGAGTCCCGACGGTTCGACGGCGATCGTCATCCCCGTGTCCGCCAGCCTCGGCCCCGCCGACTGGACGATCATCGACATCGGCGGCGCCCCGGGATTCGGCAACTCGACCACCAGCCCGTCGTCGGGGTTCTTCAATGCCGGCACGGGCACCGCATCGGGCTTCGCCAACTTCGGCGCCGACAACTCGGGTTTGCTCAACGCCTCCTCGGGCAGCTCGGGTTACAAGAACGTCGGCGACCTGGTATCGGGCATGGCGAACCTGGGCAACACGGTGTCGGGCTTGCTGAACACGAGCACCCTGGACCTCGCGACGCCGGCAAATGTCTCGGGCGTGGCCAATATCGGCGCCAACCTCTCCGGGCTCTACCGCGACAGCGCGGCCGCGATGTCGACCTTCAACGTGGGGTTCGGCAACGTCGGTACGTTGAACGTGGGCTTCGGAAACATCGGCGACTACAACCTCGGCAGCGGAAACGTCGGGGACCTCAACGTCGGCAGCGCCAACGTCGGCAACCACAACGTCGGAGGCGCAAATATCGGCAACGTCAACGTCGGTTTCGGCAGCCACGGCCTGCATAACATCGGCTCCGCAAACCTCGGCAACGACAACTTCGGCCCGGCAAACTTCGGCGACGACAACCGCGGTTTCGCGAACGCCGGCAACGCCAATATCGGCCTTGCCAACACCGGCGACGGCAATATCGGTCTTGCCAACACCGGCAGCAACAACATCGGCATCGGGCTCACCGGCAACGGCAAAGTCGGGATCGGCGCGCTGAACTCGGGCAGCGGCAACACCGGCTTGTTCAACTCCGGCACCGACAATGCCGGCCTGTTCAACTCCGGCACCGGAAACGTCGGCATCGCCAACTCGGGCACCGGGAACTGGGGCATCGGTAACAGCGGCAGCACCAACACAGGCTTCGGCAATTCCGGAATGGTCAATACGGGGCTCTGGAATGCGGGCAACGTCAACTCGGGTATCGGCAACACGGGCGACTACAATTCGGGCAGCTTCAACGCCGGCAGCTTCAACACCGCCGGCTTCAACCCGGGCTCCTACAACACGGGTTACTCGAACACCGGTAGCTACAACACGGGATTGGCCAACTCGGGCAATGTCGACACCGGCTTGTTCAATTCCGGAAGTTACGACAACGGCATCCTCTGGCGGGGCGATTACCAGGGCCTGCTCGGCTACAACTACACGATCTATATTCCCGACACCGCCATTCCGGTGAACCTTGACGTGGAAATCCCCATCGATATTCCGATCAGCGCGACATTCGGCATCCTGACCATTGAGGGTTTCACCATTCCCAAGTACACCGCCGACATCACCGTGCTGGATGCCGGAACCACCCAGGCCATCAGCGTTGGCCCCCTCACGGTCTCGGATATCGTCGTCTCCCTGCCGCCATTAGCGACCACCATCGGCGGTCCGACCACCGCGATCGACATCACCGGTACCGGCGGCATCGGCCCCATCGCGATTCCGGTCATCGACATTCCGCCAGCGCCGGGCTTCGGGAACTCGACCGTGCTCCCGTCGTCGGGGTTCTTCAACTCCGGTGCCGGCAGCTCGTCGGGATTGGCCAACGTCGGCCCCAACAACTCCGGCTTCTTCAACGCCTCCGGAAACTCGGGGATCTCGGGCTACAAGAATGTGGGCGACCTGGTCTCGGGCATGGCGAACTTTGGCAACACCGTGTCGGGTTTGCTCAATACCAGCACCCTGGACCTCGGGACACCGGCCAATGTCTCCGGCGTCGCCAATGTCGGCTCCGACGTCGCGGGTTTCTTCGGCAATTCCGCCGTCTCCAACCTTGGGTTCGCCAACGACGGCAGCCTCAACGTGGGCAGCGGAAACGTCGGCAACCTCAACGTGGGCAGCGGAAACGTCGGCACCCACAACGTCGGTGGCGCAAACATCGGCAGCTTCAATGTCGGCTTCGGCAGCCATGGGCTGGACAATTTCGGCTCCGGAAATCTGGGCAACGACAACGTGGGCCCGGCCAACGTGGGCGATCACAACCTGGGCGTTGCGAACGCGGGCGACGGAAATGCCGGCTTCGCGAACACCGGCGACCTCAATATCGGCTTTGCGAACACCGGCAGCAACAACATCGGCATCGGGCTCACCGGCAATGGCAAGGTCGGGATCGGCGCGCTGAACTCGGGCAGCGACAACATCGGCTTGTTCAACTCCGGCACCGGAAATGTCGGCCTGTTGAACTCCGGAAACGGAAACATCGGCATCGCAAACTCGGGCACCGGCAACATCGGCATCGGGAATTCCGGCACCGCCAACACCGGCGTCGCCAACGCCGGCCGCCACGACACCGGTCTTTGGAATCCGGGCACCGGCAACACCGGCATTGCCAACGCCGGCGCCGACAACTCGGGCGCCTACAACACCGGCAGCACCAACACGGGTATCGCGAACCCCGGCAGCTACAACACCGGCAGCTACAACACCGGCAGCACCAACACCGGCCTGGCGAATACCGGCGACTACAACACCGGTGTGGCGAACACCGGCGACTACAACACCGGCCTGGCCAACACCGGCAATGTCGACACCGGCGCCTTCATCGCCGGCAATTACAGCAACGGCTTTTTCTGGCGTGGCGATTACCAGGGTCTATATGGCTTCCACGCCGGGATCTATATCCCCGAATTCCCGGTCCTGAATATGGGTATAGATATTCCGATCAATATTCCGATAAACTTGGATGCGGCGAATATTCTCGTCAACCCGTTCGCCATTCAACCGATTACCGTCAGCGTCCTGGGCTCGTCCTATCTCAGCATCACCTTCGGCACCATATCCATTCCGGCCCTCAGCGGTAATGGGCTCGCGGTCGACGCCCTCATCGGCGGGCCCGACACGTCGATACCCATCACCATCACCAGCGCCCTGGGCCCCATCGATATCACGTTCATCGACATCCCGGCGGCCCCGGGTTTCGGAAACTCGACAGCCAGCCCGTCGTCGGGGTTCTTCAACTCCGGCACCGGCAGCGCATCGGGCTTCGGCAACGCCGGCGCCGACACGTCGGGCTTGCGAAACCTCGGCGGCGCGGGCGTCTCGGGTTACCGCAACGTCGGCTCCCTTGAATCGGGCCTGGCCAATTGGGGCAACACCGTCTCAGGTGTCTACAACACCAGCACCCAGGGGCTCACGGCGCCGGGCAACCTCTCCGGCTACGCCAACACCGGCACCAACCTGGCCGGCGTGTTCCACAACAGCACGATCCCGGCCGGGCGCGTCCTCAATCTGGGCATGGCAAATGCGGGCCAACTCAACATGGGCTTCGGCAACACCGGCAACATCAACCTGGGTGGCGGCAACGTCGGTGACCTCAACGTCGGCAGCGGCAACCTCGGCAGCACCAACCTCGGTAGCGGCAATATCGGCAACGGCAATATCGGCTTCGCCCACAACGGTGACGGCAATCTCGGCCTCGGCAACACCGGCAGCCATAACATTGGCGCGGGCAACACCGGCGACGGCAACATCGGCTTCGGCAACACCGGCAACGGCAACATCGGCATCGGGCTCAGCGGCGACGGCCAGACCGGGTTCGGCGCGCTGAACTCCGGCAGCGGCAACACCGGCCTGTTCAACTCCGGCACCGACAACGTCGGCATCGCCAACTCCGGCACCGGCAACTGGGGCATCGCCAACTCCGGCACCGGCAACTGGGGCATCGCCAACTCCGGCAACCACAACACCGGCCTGGCCAACGCCGGCAACACCAACACCGGCTGGTTCAACACCGGCCTGGCCAACACCGGCATCGCCAACACCGGCAACTACAACACCGGCAGCTACAACACCGGCGCCACCAACACCGGCAGCTTCAACCCCGGCAACACCAACACCGGCCTGTTCAACCCCGGCAGCTACAACACCGGCCTCGCCAACACCGGCAACATCAACACCGGCGCCTTCAACACCGGCAACATGGACAACGGCTGGTGGTGGCGCGGCGACAGCCAGGGCCTGATCGGCGCTTACTACGCGATCACCGTTCCCGAAATCCCCGCATTCTTCAATGTTGCGATCCCCGTCGACGTACCGATCACCATCAGCATCACCGACATCGAGATCAATGCGGTCACCATTCCCAAGGTCTCGTTCAGCGGCTTGGACGACGGCATCGGCGGCAAAGTCGTCGGCTCCATCGGCCCCGTCAGTGTCTACGGTGCGCAGACCGGAGACCCCATCGTGATTAGCTTCGGCGACCAACCGGCGGTGGCGCTCAACGTGGGTAACCCCGACGGCACGACGGTGATCAACATCACTGGCACCGGCGGTCTGGGCCCCATCAGCATCCCGATCGTCGACGTGCCCGCGGCGCCCGGGTTCGGAAACTCGACCACCAGCCCGTCGTCGGGCTTCTTCAACGCCGGAGCCGGCAGCGCATCGGGCTTCGCCAACTTCGGCGCCAACAATTCCGGCCTATGGAACGTCTCGAACGCAATCGCGGGAAACTCGGGCTACCTCAACTACGGGTCACTGCAGTCGGGCGTGGCTAACTTCGGCAACACCATCTCCGGCCTGTACAACACCGGCACCGTGGGCCTCGAATCGCCGGCCAATGTCTCCGGTATTGCCAGCATCGGCACCGACCTCGCCGGGGTGCTTCGTGACGGCCCCACCGCGACGGCCTTCAACGCGGGCCTGGCAAACATTGGCGCCGGGAACGTGGGCTTCGCCAACATCGGCGACGTCAATCTGGGCAGCGCCAACATCGGCGGCTACAACCTGGGCAGCGGAAATGTCGGCGACCTCAACGTCGGCAGCGGCAACCTCGGCGGTACCAACCTCGGCAGCGGCAATATCGGCAGCGCCAATATCGGGTTCGCCAACACCGGCCCCTCGCTAACGCCCGCCGTCCACAACGTCGGTCTCGCCAACACCGGCAACCACAACGTCGGCGCGGGCAACACCGGCGACGGCAACATCGGCTTCGGCAACACCGGCAACGGCAACATCGGCATCGGGCTCAGTGGCGACGGCCAGGTCGGGTTCGGCGCGCTGAACTCCGGCAGCGGCAACATCGGCCTGTTCAACTCCGGCGCCGACAACGTCGGCATCGCCAACTCCGGCACCGGCAACTGGGGCATCGGCAACTCCGGCAGCTACAACACCGGCATCGGCAACACGGGCAGCACCAACACCGGCTGGTTCAACGCCGGCCTAGCCAACACCGGCATCGCCAACGCGGGCAGCATCAACACCGGCAGCTACAACACCGGCGCCAACAACACCGGCAGCTTCAACCCGGGCAACGCCAACACCGGCCTGTTCAACCCGGGCAGCTACAACACCGGCCTGGCCAACATCGGCAACTCCAACACGGGCATTGCGAACTCGGGCAACGTCGACACCGGCGCCTTCATTTCGGGCAACTACAGCAACGGCTTCTTGTGGCGGGGCGATTACCAGGGCTTGATTACCATTTCCTACTCGTCGACCATTCCCGAAATCCCGTGGCACTACGACGTGACTGCGCCCATCGAGATACCGATTAGCGGCAACGTCAACGAAATTACCCAAGAGGAGTTCCACATTTCCAGCATCCCCATAAAGGTCCAACTGCAGCAGACCATCTGCTTCCTGGGGTACTGCACCACCATCACCACAACCGTGTACGACGGCAGCGTGGGCGGTTGGGCACTCGGTCCGTACACGTTGCTCACGCCAACCGCCATAGACGACACCATCACCCAAACATTTGATCTGCCCGGCAGCGGAACGCTGGGTCCCTACACCTTCGGCTTCGCTTACCAGCAGAGTCCGGGGTTCTTCAATTCGACCACCGACCCGTCGTCGGGCTTCTTCAACTCCGGCGGGGGCGGCGCCTCGGGACTTTTCAATTCCGCACCCGGGGCGGTGTCGGGGCTGGCAAACGCTGTCGCGGACTCGTCAGGCCTGGGCAACGCCGGGGGAACCGGAAACTCGGGCTACCTCAACTACGGCGGGCTGGTATCGGGTTTTGCGAACCTGGGCAACACCATGTCCGGCTTTTTCAACACGAGCACCGTGGATCTGACACAGGCCGCATTCGACTCGGGCATCGGAAATGTTGGCATCAACCTCTCGGGAGTTTTCAACGACATCTTTGTGCCGTAACGGCGGGGGCTGGACCCGCGGAGCCAAGGGCGACGGGTGCCGCCTCAGCGGGCGTAGTCGGCACGCATCCGGTCACCCAATGCATTCGCGGCATGGACGCTATCCGATCCGCAGCATCCGGCAATAAGGTAAAGCGCTAACGGCCCCAACGATCCGAACGATTAAGCCCAGGTCGCCGATGAACAACACAGATATCGAGAAGGTTCTGCGCAAACAACGGTTGCGCTCATTGCAGGGCGGGTCGATACTCCGCGTCGGCGTCGCCGTCATCATGTTCAGCGCAATGCCGAGCGTCACCGATCCGGCTCGATTGCCCGAGCAGGCCGTGCTGCTGGGCGTCTATGCCGTCGTGACGATCGGCGCGCTGCTGCTGACCTATGCCGGCACGAGTCAGCTGCTCAACGACGACCGGGCCCTGTTGACCCTCGCGCTGACGGACGTCGCCGCGGTGTTCGGTTTCAAACTGCTCTCACCCGGCGGATTTATTCCGCTGTTGGTGATGGCGCTGCTGCCGCGCATGGTGGCTGTCGAGTTGTCGCTGCGGCGCGCCGGCGTCGTACTGGCCTGCGCCTTCGCGGTCTTTACCGCATCGGTTCTTCAAGATCCCATGATCATGCGCCGGATTGGCCCGTGGGAGACCGCGGTGATAGTGCTGGTGTACGGATTCATTTGCGGCACAGCCTTGTTGGTGGTGATTTTCCGGTTGCGCAACATCGACGAACTGGCCGAACTCACGACCTCGCGCGAAGCGCTACTTGCCGAGACCATGAACGCCTCGCAGGCCGAGCGCCGGCAGATTTCGGAGTTCATCCATGACGGACCCTTGCAGGACGTGCTCGCGGCCCGCCGCGACATCGCCGGATTCCTCAAGAGGTCCCCGGATGCACCCCTCGAACAGGCACTGGCCAGCCTGCAGGACGCTTCCCGGCTGCTGCGCGAGGCGACCTTCGAGCTACACCCGGCGCTACTCGACCAGGTCGGCCTGGCGGCCGCGGTGGAGAAACTGGTCGCCGTCACGGCAGCCCGCTCGGGCATGGCGATCACGACGGAGATCGATTACCCCGAGCCGAATGCGATCGACCCGATCCTGTTCGGGGTGATCCGCGAATTGGTGTCCAACGTGGCCCGTCATTCGCAGGCCAGCTCGGCGACTGTGAAACTGACAGTCGACGGCGAGGTCGCCCGCATCGACGTGGCCGATGACGGAATCGGGATAACCGGTGACGTCGCAGCGCGTCGTCTCGCTCAGGGACACATCGGTCTTGCCTCACACCGGGCGCGGGTCCAAGCCGCCGGCGGCACGTTGACCATCCTCGAGGAACCCGTCGGCGCGCGCCTGCGCGTGGAAGTGCCGCTTCGACGCCCGGCGGCGACCAGCGGCCCGGCGACGGTACCGCACGGAACCGATCGGCAGTCTCAACGGTGCTGAACGCCAGCCCGAGCGGTGACGCTCAGCCGTCTCGCCTTCGCCAGCGACCCGAAGGCCAAGACCCCGCCCATGCCGCGGGCCCCGACGCCGATGGCTATTCGAGCAGTCGACGCCGCATCGCCTCGGCGACGGCCGCTCCCCGATCAGAAACGCCAAGTTTTTCGTAAAGGCTGTGCACGTGCGTCTTGATCGTGCTGCGCGCCAAGTGAAGTCGCGACGCGATCTGCGGAACCGAGAGCCCGTCGGCCATCATCGTGATCACCTGGGCCTCACGCTCGGTCAGCAAGGTCGTCGCTCCCCGGCCCCGCCGTGTCACCTCACCAGCCAGCCCGCCGGCTATCCCGGCCGGCAGGTACGAGGCTCCTTCGGCGCATCTGACCACGGCGTTCACGATCTCGTCGCTGTCGGATTCCTTGGTCAAGAATCCCGAGGCGCCCTCGGCCAGAGCCTTGTATACGACGGGACTGTCATCAAACGCGCTCAGCAGCACCACGCGGGTGGGCAGTCTGTCGCGGGCTATCGCGTGGGTGACCTCGAGACCATCCAGCTCGGGCATCTTGTAGTCGAGAAGTGCGACCGCAGGCCGCAGTTGCCGGATGGCATCCAGCGCCGCGCGGCCGTCGGCCACCTGGGCGACGACTTCCACCCGCCCGCTGGACTTGAGGGCGCGCACGACCCCTTGGCGCATTACCGGGTGATCGTCGGCTACCACGACGGTGACTCGGTCAGCGGAATCTGCCATGCGATGCTCCAAGCGCTCTCGGCGACGCTATTCGGGCCCGGCCGAGTGCCGGACGGGCACCTCAACATTGTTGCTCCCGTGACAAGCAGACGCGACGATTTACCGGCACGGGTCACGCAGATGCGCCTCCGCGGTACGTCCGCGAAGCCCGTCTCGCCATTCAGCTCGACGGGCGCAAGTGAGCACAACAGGACTCACTTCGTGGTCCAACCTCCTGGCCCGGCGGCATCGTCGAAAGTTGGGATCGGTAGCAACGCCACCGAGGTGTTATTTCCGGCAACAGCGATGCCTAGCCGACAGAAACGAACATTCATGAAAATCACAGCGATAGCGGCAGCCGGCCTGATGGCCGGCATGCTGCTGACAGCAAGCCCGGCGCACGCCGAGCTAACGGCGAAACCACAGGCGAGCGGCGTCCGTCCGCTGCAGCCGGCCCCCCGTATGGAACCCGACCCCAGGTCGGAGGTGCAAGAGCTGCTGCAGCAAATCTCCGACCTGGACGATAGTTGGGACAGCCTCACGCCGCAGCAGCGCGTAGCCCAGTTACAGCAGCAGGTCACCGTCGTGGACCGGGGTACCCGTAATCTGCCTGCGGATCAGCAGCCGGAGGTGCAAGCGATGCTGAGCATGGCCGTTGTCAAGCTGGTCGATCTGGTCATGAAGGCTCAGCCTCCGGGTAGCCCCTGCTATTTCCCGTTCTGCTTGCCCGGGCTGTAGCGCCGCCCGTCCGACAGATAGTCGGCAACGAAATCCGTTGTGCGCCAATGCCACTCACTCCAATAGCGCACCATGTAATGACCTGCCCCGTGGATTCCCACCCACTGGGCATCCACCCCGCGGCGGCGTGCTCGAGTGGCCTGAGTACACGAACTGCCCGGGTCGGTCCACGTGTCGGCGGTGCCGTGCAGGACCAGGAGCCGGGTCCGCGCAGGGATCACGTCGCCGTCACCGCCTATCCACCACGGCGCCAGGGCCACCACTGCCCCGACGTCGCCTCGACCGGACAGCTGCGCGGCAACGCGGCCGCCCATCGAGTGGCCTACCAACACCACGTGTTGGGGTGCAAGCCGCTGTCGCACATCGTCGAGCGCCGCCAAGCCGTCGCGAACGGCATCCAAGCGCGGACTGTTCCAGCCGCGCACGCGGTATTGAACGCGTCGCACGTGCACGTCGCGCCCCAGCCGACGCCGCAACGCCCGGGTGAGGAACATCATCCTCAGGTTGGCCAGCTGCCACCACCTGGATGCGCCGTCGCTGCGGACCTTGCCGCCCGGCAGGACGAGAACACAGGCACGCGCGGCGCGACGATGTGGGGGCACATGTGTCATTCGGAGCCGAGGGCGGGGACGGACCGCGACGTCCCTGCCTTAATTCTCAGGTCTGTTGGTAGGTGCCGTAGATGACCGCCCGTGCGATCGCGTGCTGGAACAGGTTGAAGCCGAGAAACGCCGGGCTGGCGTCTTCGCTCAAGTCCAGTTTCTCGACGTCCACCGCATGCACCGCCACGTAGTAGCGGTGCACACCGTGCCCGGGCGGCGGCGCGGCGCCGACATAGCGGCGCATACCGGCGTCGTTGACCAGTGTCAGTGCGCCGCCGGGCAGCTCTTTGCCGGCGCCGGCGTCTTCGGGCAGCTCGGTCACCTCGGCCGGCAGGTTGGCCACTGCCCAGTGCCAGAACCCGGACAGCGTCGGGGCGTCGGGGTCATAGACGGTGACCGCGAAGCTGCGGGTCTCCTTCGGAAAACCCGACCAGCTCAGTTGTGGGCTGGCGTCCTGTCCGCCCGCGCCCATGATCCCGCTGACCTGTGCGGTGCGCAGTGGCTGGCCGTTGGTCACCGAGTCCGAGGTCAGGCTGAAGGACGGCAGCTCGGGTAGTGCGGCGTACGGGTCGGGCGGTGTTGTCATGCTCGGTCCTTTCGGGTTGTCGGCTCACTCAACATCAGCAGTGGGTCAAGAAATGTGTCAGCACCTCAGTGCCGAACTTCAGCGCATCCACGGGTACCCGTTCGTCGACACCGTGGAACAGCGAGGTGAAATCCAGGTCCGGCGGCAGCCGCAGTGGGCTGAAGCCGAAACAGCGAATGCCTAACCGCGCGAAGGCCTTTGCGTCGGTACCGCCGGAAAGCATGTACGGCACAATGCGGGCGTCGGGATCGACCGCCAGCACCGCAGCGTTCATGGCGTCGACCAGGTCGCCGTCGAAGCTGGTCTCATACGACGGCAGGTCCCGGATCCATTCCCGGGTGACGTCCGGCCCGATCAGCTCGTCCACCTCGGCTTCGAACGCCGCCTGCCGGCCGGGCAGCACGCGGCAGTCCACCACCGCCTCCGCGGTCGCGGGGACGACGTTGGCCTTGTATCCGGCCTTGAGCATGGTCGGGTTGGCGGTGTCGTGCAGGACCGCCTTGAGCATGCGGGCCATCGGGCCGAGTTTGTCGATCGCCCCGTCCAGGTCCGGCGAGTTGGTGTCGAAGGTGAGGCCGGTCTCCTCGCTGACGGCGGCCAGGAACTCGGCGACGGTGTCGGTGCACACCAGCGGGAATTGGTGCCGGCCCAGCCGGGCGACGGCTTCGGCGACGGCAGTGACCGCATTGTGGTCGTGCACCATCGAGCCGTGCCCGGCGCGGCCCCGTGCCGTCAGGCGCATCCACTGGATGCCCTTCTCGGCCGTCTCGATCAGATACAGGCGGCGGTCGCCGCCGTCGCGGCTCGGCACGGTCAGCGAAAACCCGCCGACTTCACCGATCGCCTCGCTGACACCGTCGAACAGATCGGGGCGGTTGTCCACCAGCCACTGCGCACCATACTTGCCGCCGTGCTCCTCGTCGGCGACGAACGCGAAGACCAGGTCCCGCGGCGGCACGATGCCGGCGCGCCGGAAATGCCGGGCGACCACGATCATCATGCCGATCATGTCCTTCATGTCGACCGCGCCGCGACCCCACACATAACCGTCTTCGATCGCGCCGGAAAACGGGTGCACGCTCCAATCGGCCGGTTCGGCCGGCACCACGTCCAGATGCCCGTGGATGAGCAACGCACCCCGGGAACCGGCTTGGCCTTTGGCGCCGGCCAGCCGGGCGAACACGTTGCCGCGGCCGGGCGCACCGGATTCCACATATTCCGGCTGGTAGCCGGCCTCGGCGAGCTGTTCGGCCACCCAGTGCGCGCACTCGGCCTCGCCTTTGGTGGTTTCCGGTTCGCCGGTGTTGGTGGTGTCGAACCGGATCAACCTGCTGACCACCTCGGCAACGTCGTCGCCCACACCTGTCACAGTCACCTTTCCTACCACTCTCGGGCACTCCCGGCCGCCTCTGAGGTGCCCCGCCCATCCGGATCCTCCGGCTGGAGGCGCGAGCCCGGTTGGGCTGAGGCGAGCCGATCGGATAGCCTTAGCTGCCAACTCATGCGAGTGGTTTTGTCCGAGTGGCGGAATGGCAGACGCGCTAGCTTGAGGTGCTAGTGCCCTACTAATGGGCGTGGGGGTTCAAGTCCCCCCTCGGACACGTCCGGCGACACGACTCAGGTCGGCCGTCGCCTTCACCTCCCGCAGCTGCGGATCGTAATCAAGGCGGAGCCCCAGACTCGCGTACACCTCGGCGCGTTCCGCCCCGGTCGCCGCACCGAGCACGGCTGACAGCCCACCCAGTTCCTCGACCAATTCGCTCATCTGTGCGGCAGACATGACGCGGGGCCGCTCCGCTTGCTCAAGACGGGCCTTCAGCTCGTCGCGCTCGGCGGTGCGGCGACGTAATGCGGCGGTCAAGTCCTCCACAGCCACGCCAGACTCGACAGCGGTAACCAAGGCGGCGATCTTGGCATTCACTTCGCGAAGCTGGCGCTGCAGGGCGGCGTAGCCAGTACCGGCTACCGGGTCCACGTCCTGCCCGCGTGCCAGGTCTTCCGGATCGGCCAGGGTGGCGATCCATTCGTCAAGTCGCGCAGTCACCTCGTCTTCACGGAGATAGACGGTGCGCGGATGATCACTCAGGTCCACAGGTATAGAACGCGACTTACCCAGCTCACAACGGTAGAGGATGCGGGTCGTTCGTTTCCCGACGCGAGCGGCGCCCTGCATCCGCCGTCCACACGCGGCACAGAACAGGAGCCCGCGCAGCGCATACGGCACGGTCGATTCTCTGCTGCACACGAGACCGGGACCACGCCGTGCCTGCGTCCGACGACGAACAGCCTCCACCAGTTCATCGGGAATCAGCGCTTCATGCGTGCGGCGGTCTGGTGCGATCCAGTCGGCCTGATCACGCCACCGCATACGAGTCTCGTACCCCGCCGCGACATCGTCGGGGCTGACCAGGACCTCGTATTTCTCCTGCTTGCCCCAAACACGGATACCGCGGTACGCCGGGTTGTCGAGTATCGCGCGGATCGCCGAATGGGACCAGCCTCGCGGGTCACGATGACGATTCCGCGCCGGGTCGTACTGGCTCGGTGACGGCACGCCATCGTCGGTGAGCTGTTGCGCAATGTAGCGCAGGCCCGCTCCGTCGGCGTACATGCGGTAGATCCGCTCGATGACCGGCGACGTCGCGGGGTCAGGTTCGAGGCGGTGAAGCCGCTGCCCAAGATTTGCCTTGGCAGGGTTTGGGTGCGGGCCGGCATCGACGAGCCGGTAACCGTAGGGTGGTCGACCACCGAGGTATCTCGACGTGTCCTGCGCGAGTGCTGACATCGCCGTACGGACGCGCACCTGGATTCGCGCGCGCTCTCCCTTGCTCATGCCGCCGAACAAAGTCATCACCAGGTCGTGTGCCTCAGAGCCGGGATCGACTGCACCGCCGACCTCGGGTACCCATAGGCCAACGCCGTAGTGCGTCAGGATAGGGAATGTGAGCGCGAACTGCGGCCCGTAGAACGCACGGGCGGGTTCCCCGATCACCACGGCATCAAAGTTATGGTCCGGACAAGCGACATCAGCAAGGAGACGTGATGCCTCCGGCCTGCGCTTCCATGGCAACGAACGGCTCTGTCCCACATCGAAGTAGTCAGCGGCAAGGACTCCGCCGTGCGGAGCGATCAGGTCTATGGCACGCCGCTTCTGCCAGCTGCGGCTCGCCTCCGGGTCTTGAGCGTCCTCCGTGCTCACTCGGCCATAGAAGGCGAACCTCAGGCTCACTCCACTCCCCTCCCTGATTCGAGCATCCGGTCCCGCACAGCTATTATCACGTGTATCAGCGCGCTGTTGGCCTCGTGCGGAAGTTGATAGTGGTTGGGCACGACAATTTCAACACCCCCCTCTGACATCGTCGGCGCATCGATTCGAGCGTCACGCTCAGACCGGGCGTGTGCTGTTCGGGATCCGTCAGCCATCGCTTCCCCCTGGCGAATCCCATCGTTGGTTGCGTGTTAGGCCACGGACTTCCATCTCGTCCGATCCGGCGGATTTCCATGCGTCGGAGGGCCGCGGAGTTCACGAGGGTACGGTCGCCGAGACTGGTGAGGCCGCCACGGTCAAACTCAAACACGATCGGACCATCGCCATCGGTGAGGTTGACGAAATCCTGGTGCGCAATGCTTTTCAGACGTTGTTCACGTGTCCACGTGGCGCGACGTTCGCGCAGCGCGGTCATCGTGGTGGAATAGCTGCGGGATTTGCTGGTTATGTGGCCCCGGTAGCCCAGGGTGTGCAGCCACCGGCCGACACCGGCCAGTCCCCTATCGGCGAGTTGGCTGATGGTGGTCAGGATCGCCCGGACGTGATCGGACACATCCAGGTCGGCGATGGCCTCGGTGCAGATGCGTCGTGCGCTGATCCCGACGTCAGCTAACGATTTGGTGACGTATTTCGCGAGGTAACGAGCTACGCCGCGGCCTGGCACCACTCGGCCGTGTGATGAATCCTCCTGCACAGCAGGGCTGTCCGTGCCAACGTGCCGGTTCTCGATGGGTTGGGTGTCGACTTGTTTGCCGAACCTGATCACCCGTGTCGCGCTATCTGAGGATGGGTCCCTGACTGTCATGGCTACGGTTCGAGCCGCCTGTTGGATGATGGTGGCCAGTTCAGTGGCCGAGAGGGGCGCTTGCCACTCTGGACCACCGCAGTTATCGCTGTCGCTCGGGTCGAGACGGATCAGGGCATGAATATGTGGAACGAGCCGGGCTTGCAGCTCGACGACTTTGATGAAGCTGACCTGCACCGCATCCGGGTCGGCGCCCAAGGCGCGTAGCTCGCGGCGCAGCGTGCGTCGCAGGGTGATGGTGAAGCGTCGCCACAGTTCTGGCATGTTCCAGGTGAACAGCACGTGCCCGATGTAGTCATAGCAGTCCGCGCAGATCGGCTGTCCCACAGGAATGTCACCTTCTCCGTGGCTTGTGCTGCACCACAGTGGTTTTCCATGCTGACAGCGGCGATAGCCGCCAGTCCCGTGGTGGTCGCGGCACAAACGGAGGCGCTTGTCGCCTGCACATGAGGTGGTGTGGACCGGCCCGTAGCTGGGTGCGGTCAGAGTAACGAACACCTGCGGGCGATCCGCCACTGCTTCTGGGATGTCGTGGTGCCCGCCGGCGGTGCCAGCGTGCACGAGTTGCCACGTGTCGCGCGCGTAGAGATCCGAGCACGACGGGCAGATCTGGGCGCGGCGGTTGTTGCATCGTGTCCACACCACCCGATCTCGGCCGTATTCGTCGGTGCCCGCGAGTTGGATGGGGTGGGCGCAGAAGCCGACGGACTCTGCACGCCGCCACCATGATTCGAAACCCACCGACGAAGCGCGGCGCACCATCTGATCCACCACCGCGGTCGTGTCGACCGTGGGCGGGATACCCGGCAGGGCGACCTGTCCCGGTGGTGTGGCGCTATGCACCGCTGGCTCCGCCGGAAGTCGGGCCACTGCCAGTGTTTCGGCCTTGATCACCTCCGCGATGACTGATTGGTGGCCGAAATATTCTGGCGAGGGTAATGATGTCGTGGTCGGTGACGTGAAAGGCCCGTGCCCGCACGGGTTCGGCGGTACCGTCGATCATCATGTAGCCCACACCGGGAGTGGTGTCGGGGATGTGGTCGCATTCCGCGCCGGCGTCACGGGCGCCTTGGCCCAGGACCATCGTTGTCTGACTGGCTTCGGTCAGCCGCAAACCGATGCGCGCGGTGAAGAGTTGCCGCACGGGCAGGGTGTCTTTGGCCGGATCTTGCACCGCGGCGACCACCGAAATGCCGACCGCGCGTCCTTGGGACAACAGCAGGCCCAGTAGCTGTTCGATTTCGGTGCGCACCTTGCGGTCGGTGACATAGGCAGTCAGGGCGGCGATCTCGTCAATTACGACAACGAACAGTGGTTCTGCCATCGTGGGAGTGTGCAGGCGCGTCTTGCCGCGTAGCCGGTTAGCGCGGGCGTGCATCACCTTCACCAGTTGGCGCAGCAGCTGCAGGGTGGTATCAGTGGCGTCGTGGGTGAACACCGTGAACATCGGCGCTCCGGCCCCCAGTTCCATGCCGCCTTTAGGGTCAATGACACACAGCCGCACTTGTCCGGTTTTCACCGCGGGGGCGATGCCGGCGATCAGCGACCACAACACCGAGCCCTTGCCCGCGCCGGTCGCGCCAGCCACGAGCACATGGTGACCGAGCAGAGGCAGGTGCCACCAGTGACGGGTTTCGGTCATCCCGACCCGCACCGACCCAACATCCACCGCAGTCGCCGCCGTGGGCATGGGCAGGGCAATCGGGTCGGCCAGCACGTCGTGGCGCATCAGGGTAATGCGTAATTCTCCGGGTCCGGTCGCGCGGATGGTGATCCGGTCCGCATGCCACGCCGCAGCCAGCGCCTCGGACTGCTTGTGCCAGTCGGTCAAAGACTGGCCGGTCACCACCCGCAGGTGCAGAACGTCGGTGGTCTTGCCGATGCGCGCCGACCGCAACGTCGGCACCAAACTGCGTTCACCCAGGCGGGCGTTAAGACCGTGCAGGGCGCACACCGATTCCCAGGTGCGGGTGTAGCGCCACCAGGTCAGCCATCGTCGCCGCACCGGCTCAGTCACCCAGTCGCGAAACGACCGCGGGTCCAGCCACGCCCACCCCGCATACGTAGCAGCGAAAGCAATACCGATGATCAGGCCGGGGCGTGGGCCATGGGTGATCGCTGTCGCCGCACTGGCGATGATCGGGATGCTGACGGCTGGAAACAGCACCGCCCACCACAGCAGATATCCCAGCGCCTTGCACAGTGAGAAGATGGGGTCGATAATCCAGTCGTCATTGTTCGCCCCAGAGTTGTTGCTGTTCTTGTTGTTTGATGCCATGACAGGCGTCCTCCTGTGAGTGAATGGTCGGCAGCGGCCCCAGTGCTGGGGCGCGACACCGATGAGTGCCGCGGCCCCAGCATTGGTGTTATTTCTGCGTGCGAGACGCCTGGTCACTTGACGCAGCCGTGGGGGTGATGGCGTCGGCGCGGAAGGCCACACCGCTGCGATCACCTTGAGCCCACGGGATGGCCACCAACCCGGACACTGAAACAAGTTGGGTGACTGTAACTTTCGGGTCACCAGCCACCGTCACATTGAGCACTTCACCGCCCGTGTCATCCAACGCCAGCAGCTGTGCCGCATACAAGGGCACGCCGGTCGCGCTGTCGACTTTGGGGCTGCCAGTGTCGAAATTTAGCCGCGGCTCAGCGGGCCGGGTGACGATGAATCGGGTTCCTGACGTGTCAATTCTCAAACGCATTGCGTTGCTGTCCTTTCTGGGGTTGTGCGCGACCGGACGTGGCGCAAATTCAGGACAGCGCCTGGCTTGTGGTCGTCGAAAGTGACAGCCAGCAACAACCAGTAACACCCAGACACGCGCACGCCCCGGCTGAGCTGCGCCGATGTGTCGGGCATGATCGAAGAGATGGCCGCAGTTGATCCGAATCGTGCGCTCAACGCGCAGCGGCTGCGGCATGCGCGCGAAGAGTATGGGTTCAGCCTTAATGAGCTGGCCGTTGAGGTCGAAAAACGTTCGCCGGCTACGCGGGGATGTCGAGATACCGGCGCGCGAGTCGTTGCGTCAGATGATCATCAGCATCGAGCGCGGCGGCGCGTTCGGCGATATGTGGCGCTCCGACCTCGCCGCGGCCTTTGGCCGCGAACCTGATGAGTTGTTTAGCGTGCCGATCGCCTCACCACTACCGCACCCTTTGCTGCTCCGTGTGCCAGTCGATGAGGACGTGTTGTCGGTGATCACCGCCCAGCGCGCAGCACATATACAGGCTGAGCACGCCTTTGGCCCTCAGCATGCGCGACCGTTGGTGGAGCGCGATCTCGATACTGTCGAAGCACTGATCAAGGCGGCGCCGCGGCGGCTCAAACTTGCTGTGGCCGAGGCGGCAGGAACGATCGCCGAAGTGGCCGGCTGGATCGCTCAAGACCTCGGTGATCATTCCGCAGCCCAAAATTTGACCCACAAAGCGTTTCTGCACCTTCGCATGGCCAGCCCCGAGGTCCAGGCGATGATCTTGATGCGGCAATCCAACATTCTGGCCCACAGCGAACCCGGGCTGGCCGTCGACCTCGCCGCTGATGCCGCCGACCTCATCGATGGCCGCGATCCGGGACGCCTCGCAGCGAGTGTCGCCCGCCAGCAAGCCCTGGCAGCTCTGCACAATGGTGACGAACGCAGCTTCTACCGCCACGCCGCCCACGCCCTCGACCTGGGCGATATCGAACCCGTGGAGGACGATCGGGCACCCTACGCCCACGCAGCATACGTAGCCAGTGATGTCGCATCGGGCTACTTGCGGCTCGGCAACCCAGACAGGGCTCTTGAGCTGCTCACCGACCACCACGCCCAATGGACATCTCAGCAGCACCGCGACCGCGCCGTCGCCGACATGCGACTGCTGCATGCCTACATCGCGGTCCGCGAATACCGTCTCGCCCTGGTGTTGGCCGACACCGCTATCCCCGCCTATTTGTCGGCACCCTCGCAGCGCGCGCGGCGCCACCTCGCCCGCGCGGGCACCCTCGTGCGGCAGCGCCGCCGCAGCGACTCCAATTCCGTACTGCAAGAACTCGCCGGACGCATCAAAAACGCCACCCAAGGAGTCATAGCGTGACCCGCGACATCATCCCCGACCTCACAACCACCGACCCCGCCGCAACCAGCAAGATCGCGGTGCTGCCGGTCGGGGCTTTCGAACAGCACGGCCCCTACCTGCCGCTGGGCACTGACACTCTCATCGCCTGTGCCGTCACCACAGCAATCACCAAGCATCACAGGGTCCTTCAGCTGCCCCCAGTTACCTTCGGCTGCTCGCATGAACACGCCGCCTATCCCGGCACCGTCAGCATCGGCGCCGCCACCCTCACCGCCATCGTCACCGACATCACCCAGTCCCTCACCCACCAACAGATACGAGGGTTGATCGTCGTCAACGCCCACGGCGGCAACGCCGTACTCACCAATGTCGTCCAGCATGCCAACCAGTCCGCCCACCAACTCAAACTGGGGCTGTATCCGAGTCGCGAGGACTGGGCCGAAGCCCGTACCGCTGCCGGTGTCACCAGCAGCAATCACGACGACATGCACGCCGGCGAACTCGAAACTTCCATCCTGCTCGCCGCCCACCCCGACTACCTGCGCGACGGGTGGGCCAGCTCCGACCACAGCGCCACCGATCGGCGCTACCTGACCACCCTCGGCATCGGCCCCTACACCCCTACCGGCGTCATTGGCTACCCCTCACAAGCCACCGCAGCCAAAGGCCGCGCCGCCCTCGACCACCTCGGCCGTAACGTCGCCACTCTCATCGACCTCCTGGCACCGCCGCCTCAGCCCGAGCCGACCCCGTGAGGGCTTGGCCACCGTAGCGGACCGGCTATTCCACCGGGCATCAACATGCCGGACCTCGCAGGTGTGCACCCATTCCTCGCGGCTACCTGCGGGCTTCACTTCGCTCCCTCTGCTCCCGTCCGCTCGCGCTCCCGTCCGCGCCGGTCACTCTGCTTCGCCCTCCGTCCGCCGCCACCAACCGCCACTTGCCGCGACCGACTGCTTCAGCGCCGAACATCACACGACACCGCAGCGTCCATCGCTCCACGGCTACCTAAGCTGAGCAGCCCCAGCGTCACCGTCACCGCGAAACGGCACCTAGCGGGTGACTGACCTGCGATGTGAGAACTTTCTCTACTGGTATCAAGCCAAGGACGTTGAATAGCTTGGGCCGCAGCGTGACGCATTCGCATCGTGACATGAGCGCCGGCCTCCGCCGCATGAGGAATTTTGTCGCCCATCTGATTAGGATCTTGCAGTCCGGTTGGCGAAGCTTGGTGGAGCGATTCCCAGCACACAGATAAGACGCGCCAATTTTTGAGTGCTGATTTGCGTGAGAATTGTGAGTCTGACGCGGGCCATTCCAAGAGTAGTTAGCCTACTAGATACCTAGATGTCTCCCAAATTCGGCAGACACCCGGCGATTGTGGACGATGGTTATAATCGTTTAAATCCGTATTCCATCTTTGTCCCCTCGTACGGCTGTGGACCGGGTAGTCGGAGCACAAGCCGGGTCCCGCCGAACGGGCTGTCCTCCAGCGAAGCGGTGCCCCCGTGCAGTTCTGCTTGCTGGGCTACCAACGCTAACCCCAGGCCTGAGCCTGAATGTGACGTTTTTGATCCCCTTGTGAAGCGTTCGAACATCGCGGTGCGCTCTCCCTCCGGTATACCGGTGCCGTTGTCATCTATGACGATCTCTACCCCGTGACGGGAAGTGATCGCTGACAGCTGCACCTGCGTGGCCTGACCGTGTTTTACGGCATTGGCGACGGCGTTGTCGATCACCAATCGCAGCCCGGTCGGCAGACCCAGCATCAACACAGCGGGCGAAGGTCGCAACGTCACGTTGAGATCCGGGTAGACCCGCACTGCGTCATGAGCTGCGCGGTCGAGCAGCTCGGTGATGTCGAGCGGTACATGGTCGTCCGAGGTGCTTAGTTCGCCCTGTGCGAGCCTTTCCAAGGCGGTGAGGGTGGCTTCGATTCTGCTTTGGGTGCGCATAGTGTCTTCGGTGATCTCCTTGCGTTGCTCGGGTGGGAGATCGAGTGTGTGCAGTACTTCCAGATTGGTGCGCATCGCGGTAAGTGGGGTACGCAGCTCGTGGGAGGCAACTGCAGCGAAGTCACGGGCGGACTCTAGTGCGGCTTTGGTGCGCTGTTGTTCGGTGCCAATCCGGGCAAGCATGCCTTCGACCGCTTCAGCGATTTCGACAGCCTCCCACACGCCATCGACCTGAACCTCTTCCGGGCTGGATTGAGCATTGATGGCGCGGGCATGTTGGGCGAGTAGCCGGAAGGGTTTAATCATAATCGACCACATCCACGACCCGACGAGGAAGGTGCCGACGACGAAGCCGCCGCAGATCAACAGGACCCGCAGGTGAAGTTGCTTGATGGCTTGGCGGGCTTCTGTGATGGGAGCGCCAATTGCGATGGAGGCCCCGCCCGTGATGAAGGTGTGCACCCGGTACGGGATGCCGTTAACAGTGGCGGTGGTGTAGCCGTTGCCGAACTCCGGCAAGGTGACATTGCTCGGCTTGGATACCGTTATGCCGCCACTTCGGACGGTGCGTACCATGCCGTCGGGCATCGGCTCATCGACGTTGCCCTGATGTGTGCCGCCTAGCGCGCTGACATCGCCCAAAGTGCTTAACGAGTCCAGCTGACGATCCAGCTGGCTGTATTGATTGTTGGTGATGCCGACCCATACCCAGGCGCCAAGAAAAATGACGACAGCGACGACTGATAGCGCCGCGACGATAACAATGGTGCGCAAAGAGGCCACTGGCGTCGGCAGCCGCAGCACCCGCTGAAGGCGGTCGGGAATCGTCACTGTTGAACCCGCAAGACGAAACCCGCGCTCGGCACGGTATGTAGCAGTCTGGGTCCGCATACCAGATCGAGCTTGGAACGGACGCTGTCAATAAATGCATCGACGACGCGAGTGTCGGCGGCGAAATGACTATTACCCCACACCAGCTCCAGCAATCGTGCGCGCGACAGGATTTCGGTCGCATGTTGCGCGAGCACGGCCAGCAGGTCAAACTCACGTCTAGTGAGCTGTATCTCGATACCGTTGATGCTTGCGCGGCGCCTGCCAGTTTCCACCATGAGGGGACCGACGCTGATCGTCTCAGTCGAGAAATTAGTCACCAACACAGGTGGGCACAAAAGACCCCGCACACGAGTGACCAGCTCGCTCAATCTGTAAGGTTTGTACATAAAATCATCGGCGCCTTCCGCAAGTCCGGGAACGCGATCGCTGATCGCGCTGCGCCCACTCAGTACACAGACTGGTATCCGGTTATCCACAGACCGTACGGCGGAGACGACGCTGACGCCCCGCAGCGTCGGCTGATCAATGTCGACCACAACGGCTTGGGGTCGCGCCTCCGCGAGGACGCCCAGCGCATCAGGGCCGGTCTTCGCGCTTGTCATATCAAAGCCAGACAACCGCAGCCCACGTTCCAAGGAAGTCAATACATCCTCGTCATCGGCTACTACCAAGAGGCTTGGTGTGGGTTCATCGTCCATGAGGACATTTTGCCCGATCGTCAACCTTTTGAGCGCACATGCTCCTTACAGTTGAGCGATTGGTTTCTAGGTCCGCAAGGCTGTCGGGACGCCCGGTAATCGCCGCATACGAGCGTAGGTAACCTGGCTGCAGGGTTCATGGTCGGCCGGTAGCGTGCAGCCTCGTGGCTTGCTGTGCCTACTCCGCGTCTTACCGCGTCCTTGGCAGACAAAATTTGACCAGTGGTCGCAGTCACCCGCTCGGCATTTCACTGTACCGACGCACAGCTATGAAGTAGCAAGGGGTCAAGTCCAGGGACGTGGTGTACGACGTCGATCGTGTGATTCTTCGATTTTGTGATTTAGGCGGTCAGTGCTGTGGGGGTGTTCTCCTGTTCTGTCGGTGTGGTGGTGGTCGGGCGGGATTTGCTGAGGACGTCGAGGCCGAGGTAGCGGCGTGATTCGGCCCATTCATCGTGTTGTTCGGCCAGCACGGCGCCGACTAGGCGGATCAGGGCGTCACGGTCGGGGAAGATGCCGACAACGTCGGTGCGACGCCGAATTTCCTTGTTGAGCCGCTCTTTTATCCGGCCCTCAGGGTGGAGGTCAACCCGGTGTGGGTTCGGCTTCAACGATCGAGGCGTTGGAGATGGTCGGTGAGGGCATGGGCTACGCGGTCGTGGCGGGCTGCTTCGTCGGTCCAGCCGCGGTTCTCCGCGTCGGATTTGAGGGCTTGGACGTCGGCGAGTTGGTTAGTGAGGGCGCCGCGGAATTCGGGCGCGGTGATGTAGTTGTCGCAGGTTTCGCAGATGTTGGCATATGGGCAGGCGCCGGCGGTTGGGTGGCGCGCGCAGTAGCCGTGCCCGACACGGGTTTTCAGCATCTCACTGTGTAGCCAGCTGACCTTGTCGGGCAAGATGGGTCGACCGACCGGGGTGAGAGTGAACTGGCGACGCATCTTGCCCATGGCGTCGTCGTAGGCGGCGCGCAGGGTTGGCGAGGCAAGGGTGGCGTAGCGGATCGTCATCTGCGGTGTGACATGTCCGAGCAGCGCCATCAACGCTTGCATACTCATTCCGGCGTTGGCGAGTTCGGTGGCCCAGGTATGACGCAGCTGATGAGGCGTGACGACGAGGATGCCGCCGTCGGGTCCGCGTAGCCCTGAGGATTGGGCCGCGGCCAGCAGCCCGTTGCGCAGTCGGGTGTAGCCCAGGCGGCGGCCGTACTGGGTGAACAGGAAGTCGGTGAGCACGCCGGTGCGTGGATGGGCCAGTGGCCGGTGTGCGTCACGGTGGGTGACCCATTCGTCGAGCGCAGCGGTAGTGGCCGCCGATAGCGGCACCATGCGTTCGGTAGCCAGCTTGCCCAGCGGTACCTTTAGCCAGGTGCCAGCCGCCCCGTAGTCGATGATGCTGCCCAGTTCCAGGTCGAGCAGCTCACCCACCCGCAGCCCCGCTCCGCGCAGCACGGTCAGCCCGATACGAGCGAATGAATCATCTAGACGGGCAACAGCATTCATCACCGCCGCATCGATGTCAGGGGCCAGTGCCCGCGGCAGCGGCTGGTCAAGCTTGGGAACGTCGGCGGCGAAGACCAGTCGCCGCGGCGGTGCTTCTTCCCAGCCCCAGGCGGTGATGTCATCGAGCAGGTTGCGCAGGCTTAGCACCGCCGACTGGGCAACCGCAGCCGAGACGGTGCGCCCGGCGCCGGCGGCGGCACGTTGCCCGCGCCAGCCGCGGGTGCGGTTCCAGGTCAGATAGTCCTCGATGCAGGCGCGGTCGAGCTCGCGCAGGCTGGTCAGCTTCGAGTGGTGGGCGGTGAGGTATTCGACGAACGGCAGCAGGTCATTGATCAGCGATTCCACCGATTTGGGCCGCAACACCGCGGCTCGGACCCGGATATAGCGCAGCAGGGTGTCGAGGATCGGGGCAGCCATAGCCACGTCGGTGAAACGTTGCTCGAGGCTGCGTGCCCACGGTCGTCGTCGCGGAGCGGCGTCGAGGACCCGGACCTCGTAGAGCAGCTGGCGCAAGCTGGCCAACCGCGCCCGGTAGGCGCGCCGTGACGATCGCGGGATTGAACTCGCCGACAACGCACTGTCGAATTCATCGATCGCCTGCTCGGTGAGGTCAGCGACCAGCCCACCATGGCAAGCCACCAGCACCGCCAAGCACTCGCCGAGCACAGTTTCAATCCAGGAACTGCTCCAGCCCAACCGGTTTCCCGCTTCACGCATCGCGGAGAACCCGGCCGAATCACGCATCTCCACCGCGGCACCGAGCCCGGTCAGCTGCTTAATGACGGCCAGCTCAACATCCAGCCGCAACCGGCCGGCACCGATCGCATAGCACAGCAGGGGCCATGCCCCACTCGACCGAAGCTCGCCAGCCCGCTCAACCGCCGGCAGAGCCATCCACGCCGCCAGATCCGGGTGACGAGCAAGAAATTCCCGTGCGGTTCGGATCCGGTCCCGAATCGCCCGATCACTCAAGCGCAGGCGAGCGACGTGGTCGAGGTAGTCACTCAACAAAGTGCCGGCGTCAATGGAGTCCTGAACCGTAGCGACGGTCATCGCCGTGCTCCGGCCAAGGAGGCGCGGGCGGCACCATATTCGGCGGCGAGCTGCTCCAGTGACAGGTGCACGTAGCGGGCCGTGGTCTCCGGTGAGGCGTGTCCCATCAACGCCCGTAATGCAAGCAGATCAATTCCCGCAGAAGCCAATTCGGTACCATAGGTATGGCGCAGCCGATGCGGACGCACCCGGATGGACCCGGAGAGTTCACGGTGACGGCGAAACAAGCTGCGCAGCCCTGCCTCACTAACCGGCGCCCCCGTCGTCGGACCGCGCAGCACCACGAAGCACTGCGGTGTCGACAGCCCAGCCGGGCGCTCCAACCGCAGATAGGCAGCAACCTCAGTGAAGAATGCCGCATCGACCGGCACGTAGCGTTCCTTGCCGCCCTTGCCGATCACCCGCAGCCGCCGCCGCCCCATGTCCACATCGGCCAGCAGCAGACCGCGCGCTTCCGCCGACCGCAACCCGCCCAGCAGCATCGCCAGCACCATGGCCCGATCCCGATGTGACCCCAGCGTTGCGACAAATGCATCGATGTCGCTGGCCGGCAACGATTCCGGAAGCAGCTGCGGTTGGCGCACCAACCTGCCGCCAGGACGGGCACGCCCAGGACCCAGATGACCTAGCAGGCCGCGCTCCGAGCGGCGCAGCCCTTGCCCACGCCGCGGCGACGGGACCGGGTTGTTCCCACGGCGACCGGTCATCGCCAGGTACTCGAACAAGGCGCGTACCGCCGCCACCCGACGGTTCACCGTCGAGGCTGCAGCTGAGCCCGGCTGGGGCCGACCGGTGCGGCGTACCCCTTGCCAATCGATCCAGTCGAATACCAGTGGAGCCTGCACTTCGGACAGCGTCACATCGCGCTCAGTGAGGAACCGCGCCAGATTCGCCACGTCGAAGGCATACGCCCGAACCGTCGCCGCGCTAAATCCCCGTCCGGCCAAATGCGTGAGAAACGCATTGGCCGAATCCAACCCCTCCCAATCCCCACCGAGCCGATACCCCTCATCGACGCGCTGCACCCGCACCGTCATCACTCGACCTCCTGATCTCGGGGCCGCCCTCAGCATCTACCCGGCTCTGGGAACGGTCCCGGATCTCACGCCGCAGTCAGATTCGTGTCTCCTGAGGGCCGGTTAACGGATAGGGGGTTGTTGGACCAGATTTGGCGCCAGATCTGCTTGGGAAAAGCAGTGAACGCCAGCAAGTCCGATCGGGCGGCTTCGAGGTGATCGGCGACCTTGGGCAGCTTGTCGGCCAGGGCGTCGATGATCCGATCATATTGCGCAGCAACGGATGTGGCGTCGGGCTGATCGAACACCGAATGCAGCAGCGTCTTGACCCAGGGCCAGGAGCTCTTGGGGGTAATGGCCATCAAGTTGGTGGCGTAGTGGGTGCGACACCGCTGCCAGGATGCTCCGGGCAGGGTTGCCCCGATCGCGGAAAGCAACCCAGCATGGGCGTCACTGGTGACCAATGCCACCCCCGATAGGCCGCGGGCGGTCAACGAGCGCAGAAACGTCAACCAGCCGGCGCCGTCTTCGGCGGTGCTGACATCGATGCCTAAAATTTCGCGGTAACCCTCGGCGTTGACCCCCACCGCGATCAGCGCGTGCACGTTGACCACGCGGCCGGCCTCACGGACTTTAAGCACCAGGGCATCGGCGGCCATGAACGTGTACGGGCCAGCATCGAGGGGACGAGTCCGGAAGGCTTCCACGGCGGTGTCGAGCTCTTTGGCCATCACCGACACCTGCGACTTCGACAGGCCGGTGATCCCGAGAGTTTCGACGAGTTTGTCCATCCGCCGCGTGGACACCCCGAGCAGATAGCAGGTCGCCACCACGGTAGTCAGGGCCCGTTCGGCGCGTTTGCGGCGTTCCAGCAGCCAGTCCGGGAAGTAGGAGCCCTGGCGCAGCTTGGGGATCGCCAAATCCAAACTTCCTGCCCGGGTATCGAATTGGCGATGCCGGTAGCCGTTGCGGGAGTTGGTGCGCTCACTACTGCGTTGGCCATAGCCTGCGCCGCACAGCGCGTCGGCCTCGGCGCCCATCAGCGTGTGGATGAACGTGGCCAGCAGTTCGCGCAGCACATCAGGATGGGTGGTGGTGAGTCGTTCGGCCAGCACTGCAGGCAGGTCGATATCGTGGGCAGCGGTCATCGCGTCGATTCCTTTGCTTGAGTGACTTTGGACGGTCTCTCGAAGAATCACGCGATGACCCTCATCTACCCGGCTACGACACGCCGGTCCTCAACTCACGGCCCGACTCGTACACCACCTTGGTGGACGCAACCTAGCAAGGACACTGAGATGGCGCGCCGACCCACCTATAGGCTGCCCTGTACGCTAGGCCACCCGTTTGAGCCACCACGGGCGGCGAAGGGAGGTCAGTGGGCGAGGTAGGTGAACGAGCAGTCGTTTGCGGGGCCGGTATGGCGGGGTTGCTCGCCGCTCGCGTGCTATCTGAGTACTACGCCAGAGTGACGCTTGTCGAACGAGACAAGTTGCAGGCAGGTCCCGTCCAACGTGACGGAGTGCCTCAAGGAAGGCATTTCCACACGCTCTTAAGTGCTGGTTCTCAAGCACTCGGTGCTTTGCTCCCCGGATTGCTTGACGAGCTTGTTGCTGCTGGCGCGACTGTCTGCGACGAGGGCGACTTTTCACGTGTGTCCATACGGATCGGGGGGCATGAGCTCAATCGGTCTGGTAAATTTGCCGACCCTGCCTCGGTTGTCATTTACCTTGCCAGCCGCCCGTTCCTGGAATCCCACCTCCGACGCAGGATTCGCGCCATCAGTAACATTGAGGTCGTTGATGGCCATGACGCCGTTCAGCCAATTGTAGGTCAAACGAACCGCATCATCGGCACGCGAATTGCTAACCGCGACACCGGCGTTCAAAGAGTTCTTTCGGCCGACCTGGTGGTTGACGCGATGGGCCGCGGCGCACGTACACCAGCATTTCTCGATGGCTTGGGTTGTCAGCGGCCGCCCGAGCAGCGCTCCATTATGCAGGGGAGCTCCTCGAGTCAGTTCCTTTGCATTCCGCCCGACCTAGTTGGCGAGAAAATGACCATGGTTTTCCCAAGACCAGAGCAGCCGACCGGCGGGGGGCTCCTGGCCTACGAAAACGGCACATGGATATTGACCATTGGCAGGCTGGCAGGACGTGAACCACCCACTAACCTAGCCGGCTTGATCGAATGCGCTGAACAATTTGCGCCCCGCCCGTTGGTAGAAGCATTGAAGGCCGCAGAACCACTCAGCGAAGTGTCGGTCTACCGCTACCGGGGAAGTGTCTGGCGACGCTACGACAAGATGCGCCGGTTGCCGAACGGGCTCCTAGTGACAGGGGACGCGCTATGCAGCTTCAACCCCATCTATGGACAGGGTATGACTATGGCCGCGCTTGAAGCGGTTACGCTTCGCGATTGTCTATCCCACCCAAATGGTGACCTAGGCCGCCAGTTCTTCCGTGCAATGGCACAGCAGATAAGGCCAATTTGGGCGACCAACCAAATTAATGACCTCTACATGTCCGAGCCAGGCGGTGGGCGATCGACGCTGATGCGAGTATGGAACTGGAGCAACGATAAGGTGCTGACTGCGGCTGAGCGCGACCCCATCCTCACCGAAAGACTATTTCGCGCGACGAATCTCATCGACCCACCGACCCGCCTTCTCGACCCCTTCTTAATGAGCCGCGTCTGCTTAAATCTGTGGCGGCAAAGACAGTCACAACGAGCGACTTACGCCATCAATCACCGCTAGGACGCCACCATCTCCAGGTCCCAGGCCCCTTTTTTCACCCGGCCGGATGCTTTAATCCCTTCGGCCGCCCCCCGCGCCGGGCGACCTGCCTACTCGGATGCCTCAAGCTCTCCGTTTGCTGAAGTGCTGCTGCAACAGCACAAGTACGAACAGGCCGTCTCGATCTGGGCTCGCCTCGTCATTTGTTACCCGGAGACGCCGCAGGCAGTGCAGGCGAATTGCCCCGCAGCTTCCATCTTGATCGGATGCGACATCCCGCGTCGAAAGCCCAAGAGCACAGCGAAGAATTTGCGGGCAGCGGCTGCACTCAAGAAGCACGGAGCCTTGCGACTAACAGTCGGCGACTGCGCTTACCTACGGCCTGCTCGTCTTGAAGCGGCCTCGAAGTGAAGCCCCACGGGGAAATGTGTGGGACCTCACGCGCGTAACCAGCATAGCGGTCGCCGAAAACACGCTTCAGTCGCCGATCCTCCAATTCGTTGTAAACGATGCCATACCCAGCGTTCAACATTGCGATCGCAGCTGCCGTCATGGTAGGACCCGACAAAATTGCGCACGCCCATGAGAGCCCTATGCCTGACCAAAACAGCGGATGACGCACTCGAGCGTAAGGTCCACGCTGTATAGGAACAAAAGATACAGGATTGCAGAATTCACAAACGAAACCCACGCGCGCCGTTCCGAGGGTCCGCCAAGCCGACACGAATAATGCGAACGCCCCGATAGCCACCAAGATACCTAGTGCGTCTTCCGCAATGTCAAGAACCGACCTAGGAAGCTTAGGGAATGTTTCATTGCACGACATATTAATGCCGTTGAAGGATGGGCGCAACATCTGCGAAAATCCAATAGTGACTCCAGGAAAAATATCTACAATAAATGCCCGCCTGTATCCATCTCCATGCGAGAGGAATCGCTTGCGATGCCACTCAAAAATCACGCTATGCCAAAAAGTCCACAGCAGCCAGACGACCGTGACATTCAGCAACACCAACCACATCGATAACTCAAAAGCTGATTCAAAGACGGCCTGACAGCCGGCCACCCCTACCATTGCAAGTGGGAACCCAATCCAAATCGCGTAACGCATGAACTTTCGGTCAAATTCATCTTTGACTCGTAACGCATCGAGCAGATCGTCCACGGTGGACCCTCACGCACGTGATCGAAGGGCTAGGCCAACAGCCTGATCGCTGCGTCGATAACACGCACGCAGTGACAGCCAGGTGGGAGCTTAACATGCGACCGATGGCGCGTCATCAGTTTTGCCCAACAGGCACAGTCGATCCAAGCCGATGATCATCAAGCAGGTCAAATTGCACCGAACAACTTCGCGTTTAGGCGGCATGGGCGTGCACATCCCGAGGTAGCGTTGAAGCCAACGTGGCGCTCTACCCCGTGCAATCGCTGAAGCTGCTCGAGTGATTCGTGGTGTTGCTCATCCCACTGCCACTGCCCCATCACAGTGTAGGCAACCACTCAAGGAGGTTCCCTGAGGAACGTTGCGTCAGTGGCGAAGTGACCCTAGTTGCATCCAGCACGTGTACCCCGGCTGCTATGCGTATACCCGCCGGTCCCGACCTTAACGCTGCTAACAAGCTGGCTAAAATAGTCAGAAACAAAATTGACCAGAACGGAGGAGATATGGGACGCGAAGACACGAAACTAATCCAGTATCTTTCAATTTGGCTAGTGATAATTGCTCTGCTAAGTCATGCGGTAGGTTTTATTTTCTTAGCTCGCTTCCTGCCGCCGACACCGCCGTCACGCGACGCGTCGTATGTCGCATCTTTCTATCACGAAAATACCACCGGGATCATGGTTACGTGCGTGCTGGTGACGTTCGTCGGTCCCCTAATTATTCCATTCTTCGGCGTTATTTCCGTGCAGCTGAAACGAATCCAAAGAAATAACTCATCCTTAGCTTATACTCAGCTGATGAGTGGAGCAATCGGAGCCTCGATGTTTGCTCTCTCCGCCATGCTCTGGGCAGCCGCGGCCTTTCGGCCAGACCGCACAGCGCAAGAGATTCTGCTTCTTAGTGACATGGGCTGGATATTCTTTATGATGCCGGGCCCCTTCGCCATCACCCAGCTGGGTGCGATTGGTCTAGGGATCCTAATGGATCGAAGCCACGATCCGATTTACCCTCGCTGGTTGGGCTACCAGAACCTGGGTACAGCGCTGCTATTGGTGCCGACCGCCTGCGTTGCAATGTTCAGGACCGGCCCGTTCGCCTGGAATGGCCTCATCGCTTTCTGGGTTCCTGCTGCCCTCTTCCATATATGGTTTATAAGCATGCTGGTGTTCACCTTTAAGGCCATTCGCAAACCGCACGCCGCTGTTCTGGAACCGGAATCGTGATCTAGCACGCCACTCGAGCGGCTGCGATTACGAAGCCTTCAGATTGCCGTAACAACTATCCGAAGGACCGTATAGACAGGCGGTTTTTCGCTTACATAAGCACTGGTTCGCGCAATGGCTGCATCTAGCAACGACTCTTTGTCTCACTGGACCACGATCCTTACACCAGCCACGCATTCGCCGCGCCATCCATCTGACCAGCCCAGGGCCAATGAGCTCACGCATCCACTGACCCGTGGCAATCTGGACGAAATGTCGCACACCTATTTTCGGCTGGAGTCCTTTCTGACGGTTAGCGTGGCAGGCAACCCGCCCTCCACAGCGATCGAGAATTTTGGCGAATGGCGTGGCTGCCAACCAATCGGGAAGTTCACACAGTATCGCTGATGAATAATTGCGAGTAAGAACTGTGCGTTCATGTACCCAAGAGCCGACCCAATGCACCGATGTGGCCCGAATCCGAATGGTAAGAACGAAGTCGCCGGCCGCGATTGCACCTGAGCAGGGTTGGCGAAGCGGTTCGGATCATAACTGTCTGGGTTCTGCCACCACCGCGTATCACGATGCAGTGTGTACATTGGAACGCCGATTAACGTGCCCCGCGGGATGAAATAGCCGTCGATCCAGTCATCCCGCATGGCGAACCTAGGATTCATCGGGTGCCCTTGAAGGCGTTGTCCTTCGTCGAAACACGCCTTCGCCCACGTCAAGGACTGAAGATCATTGTACGTCGGTTGTCGTCCGTCCAGCGCATCGACCTCTTCATATAATTTGACGCGCGCCTCGCGGTTCCCATCGAGTAGCGCCAACGTCCATGACAGGGCCGCTACCACCGTTTCGTAGCCGCCGGCGATCAGCATCGCGGTCTCCTGGATCAAATCCTTTCGCCTGATCGCCGACCCATCATCGTATTGTGCATTGAGCAGGGTCTCGAATAGATCTTGACGCTCGATCGGGTGCCCAATACGGTAATCGATCTGCTGGGAAACCCACTTTCGCAAACGGAACCACGATTTGGGAAAGCTGTCAACTCCCGGAGCCGGGATTAAATTCGGTGGAGTACAGATGAAACACACCGCGGCAGCTGCACGCAGAACTGCATGCAGATCGACGTCAAGATCACATACCTCACGATCGGTCACTTTGATCGAAAACATCGCGCGCATGAAGGCGGGGAGGGTCACTTTTGCGATTTCGTATTGCAGATCAATTACCGCCCCCGTCTCGGCATAGATTTCCCACCTGTCGATGCGGCCGACGAACTCGTTGGCGATGCCGTCGGCCATCGTTGACAGGCTTCGGGCGCCGAAGAGCGGCGCAATCAACTTGCGCCGCTGTCGGAACACGTCGCCTTCCAACGTTGCTACTGAGGCGCCGATAACCTTGTTTAGACGCGCGCCAACGTTACCTCCCATGCTGTAAGCATTGCATGGATTATTCATCACATGCTTGACATGATCCGGGTGGCACACAAACACTGTCTCTCGCAAGGGAAATGGTAGCCGAAACACATCACCATATATTTGCTGACATTCTCGGACATACTCGAATGGATCTCGGAGAAACTCCGGCAATATCCCGACCCCGGGCCTTCCTCGTGGCCCTGGCGGGCGACGGTCTACGGGATGGCGAACACCACGAAAGAACCCGACCGGGTTCCTAGTAGGCCAGTACGGATCATCCGCTAGCGCCCTGACCATCGCCGTCCAATGGTCACGAGCTTTCCTCCCACGCCCACCTTGACTCATGCCACTACGATAGCTGCGACTCGCGCGGAACAGGTCTCGGCAGTTTTGCGGAGTTCTCCGACGTATCGGCTCAAGAAGGTGCTTGGCTGCACGAGGTTTCGAGCAACCCTAGGCGACGTGGACGTTTGACGTAAGCTGTGCGACAGTTGCCGACCGTTCCGCACGCTTGTGCGTTAGCATGATGAACGCCTGTAGGCAAAGCGCCACAGACTGGATCGACCACCTCGCCAGCGAGCACAGATACGAGCGCCATCCGACTGAAAGCGAAGAGCACGATGACCATTTGCCAGCATATCTCCCGAGAAGCAATGCTCCCTCTTAAGTTTTTATGTCTGGGGCACAATTGGAAGTAGGGAACGCCGAAGAAGTCCATTCCGACACCGATTTCGAGGTACTTATCGTCGGCGCGGGTTTTGGCGGTATCGGTGCGGCCATCGAGCTCATCAGGAAAGGCGTTGAGAACTTTTTGATTCTCGACAAAAACGATGGTGTCGGTGGAGTGTGGCGCGTCAACACTTATCCGGGTGTCGCAGCCGATCTGCCGTTCCTCTTGTATAGCTATTCCTACGCCCCGCCACGCAAGTGCACACGGTTCTTCCCGACGGGCGCCGAGGTTAGGGAATATATCGAGCAGATCGTAGATGATTATCGGCTCACCGATCGAATCCTACTTAATACAAACGTTGCGGAAGCTGTTTGGGAAGAGCGTTCGCACAAGTGGACAGTACATCTCGCTTCCGGCGAGACCCTCGTTAGCCGGTTCCTGATCTGTGGAATAGGTCCCTTTTCGACGGCCAAGATGCCTGACATTCCAGGTATCGAGGACTATCAGGGTAAGGTAATCCACACTGCCCAATGGGATCACGACTTCAATTATAGTGGAAATCGTATTGCTGTTATTGGCAATGGCGCAAGTGGTCTTCAGTTGATACCCGAGCTTGCCGATATTGCTACAAGCCTAGTTGTGTTTCAGCGCCGCCCGACCTGGGTGGCACCTAAACCCGACTTTGCAGTCCCGCAGTTTATGTCGTCGCTGGTACGGCACGCGCCTCTAACGCGAGTATTCATGCGCGCTGTCATCGCGGGGATGGTCGATCTGCTGATTACAGGACTGAGCGTCTTCCACAAGCGAGTACCCTTTATGATTCCGCTGATGCAGCGCATCGGCTCACAAGCCTACTTCCTTTCGGTGCGAGACCGTGAGCTAAGTAAGCGCCTAACGCCGGAATATGCACCGTATTGCAAGGCTGTCTCCATCTCGAACCGTTACTTGCGCACCTTCACACGCGACCACGTAGAACTGGTCACTGTTCCGATCGAGAAGCTAACTGCCAGGGATGTCGTCACCAGGGATGGCACGCTTTATGAAGTTGACGTTTTAGTGTGTGCTACAGGATTCAAGGTTATGGATGATGGCGCGATCCCATCATTTCCCACACGAGGGCGTAACAACACAGACTTACATCGCTTTTGGCAAGAGCATCGCTTTCAAGCGTACCAAGGCGTCTCTGTCCCGAATTTCCCCAATCTGTTCCTAATAACTGGGCCATATGCCTATCCTGGCGGGTCTTGGATCACCATGATCGAATGCACCAGCAAGCACGCTGCGCGGGCAATTGCTGCCGCACGGGCGCGCGGGGCCACTGCAGTCGAGATACGGAGCGGACCTCATGACCGATACTGGCGCAAATGCCTACGGCGAGCGAGGGATACGATTTGGCTATCAAAGCGCTGTGCAGGATCGAATTCCTACGTCGTTGACAATCATGGCGATCCCGTTCTTATCCGGCCGAGCTTGCATTGCGAGATGTGGTGGGGAAACAAGCGGTTCCCCCTCGGCCACTATGCATACAGCACTACGCCAGCAAGTTGTTAAAGAAGCAACCGGTGCTGTCCGATGCAGTGCCATTGCCGCGATTTTCTTATTCAGCGAAACAAGACCTCCACCTAGACAATCGGGTGGCAAATGACGATGGTGACCGAGCGACATTATTTCTGATTTCCGTCAAGGACATTTGGGACGTTGGGTCTGCTGCACGGATAAGTGACACCGAGCTCGCTTGCCCAGACTGGGTGGGCTGAGAGGATGTCATCATGGCACGGCCGTATCCCCAGGAGTTCCGCGACGATGTTGTGCGGGTTGCCCGCAATCGTGAGAACGGTGTGACGATCGAGCAGATTGCCGCCGATTTCGGGGTGCATCCGATCACGCTGTCGAAGTGGATGCGCCAGGCCGATGTCGATGATGGGGCTAAGCCGGGCACGACGACGAATGAGTCGGCGGAGTTGCGGGAGGCCCGGCGGCGGATCAAGCTGCTCGAGCAGGAGAACGAGGTGCTGCGTCGGGCCGCGGCATATTTGTCGCAGTCGAACCTGCCGGGAAAAGGATTTACCCGCTCGTGAAAGAGCTCGCCGCCAACGGGATTCCGGTGGTGGTGACGTGCCGGGTCCTCAAGCTCGCCCGCCAGCCCTACTATCGCTGGCTGACCGATCCGGTCACCGACGCCGAATACGTTGCAGCGCAGCGGGCCAACGCGTTGTTCGACGCCCACCGCGACGACCCGGAGTTCGGTTATCGGTTCCTGGTCGAGGAGGCCCGAGACGCCGGCCACCCGATGGCCGAGCGCACCGCCTGGCGGATCTGCTCGGGCAACGGCTGGTGGAGTGCCTTCGGTAAGCGCAAGCGGGGTAAGAACGGCAAGGTTGGCCCGCCGGTTCACGATGATCTGGTCGGTCGTCGTTTCACCGCTGACGCGCCAAATCGATTGTGGCTAGCCGATATCACCGAACATCGCACCGGTGAGGGCAAGCTCTATGTGTGTGCGATCAAGGATGTGTTCTCCAACCGCATCGTCGGCTACTCGATTGACTCGCGGATGAAGTCACGGCTGGCCACCCAAGCGTTGGCCAGCGCGGTCGCTCGTCGTGGCGATGTTGCCGGCTGCATCGTCCACAGCGATTATGCCGAGGTCTGTGTTAAGCCGAGGATCTGCGGAGATGTCCTGCGCTCGTGGGGGGTGCTGGCGGATTTCTCGGCTTAACGTTTCGGGTGGTGGTTAGCGTCCGTCGTATCTCTACGTCTGTGGAAGGAGACGGTGATGGATACGACGGTCAGTGGGATCGGCGCGGTTGTCGTGGCGGAGTTGCGGGCGGCCGGCTATATGGAATCGACGGTTGGTCAGTACGCCAAGACGATCAAGGCGCTGACTGAGTTTGCCTCGGGGCGTGAGTATTCCACCGGCTTGGGTGTGGAGTTCGCCTCGATGACGACCAGTGTACGCACCGGCCGGTTCAGCGCGCAGCGCCGGTTCGATTACCGGCGTCTTGTTACGGTGTTCGACTCCTATGTGCAGACCGGGCGGGTGGACCTGGCGGTTCGTGGCCGCGGCGGCGGAGGCCCACGGCCGGTGGGCGGCGACTTCGTTGCGCTGGACGCCACGTGGGAGGCCGAGATGGGCCGGCGCGGTCTGGCACCGGCCACCCGCGAGGCCTATGGAAGGGTGGCGCGAAGCTACCTGGTGTTCGTAGAAAGACGCGGGATCGCCGTGCTGGACGGCGCGGATGGTGCCAGTGTCTTGGCGTTTTTGGAATCCATACTGGATCGGTGGGCCAGGTCATCGCTGTTTTGGGTGGTGTCGAACTTTCGTCCGTTCCTGAAGTTCACCGGCCGCGCCGATCTGGTTAATGCGCTGAATCTGGCTGGCGTCAAACGCTTTCACGCGATAGTCCCCCTCTTGGGCGACGCCGATGAAGAGCTGGTTGTTCGTGCGTGTGCGTCGGGGGTGGTCAGCGCGCGAGACGCCGCGATCACTTTGCTCGCATTGACGACGGGATTGCGGGCCTGTGACATCGTGGCGCTGCGGATCGGTGATGTCGACTGGCGTGGGCACACGATCGGGATCGTGCAGCAGAAGACGGGCAACCCGCTGACGCTGCCGTTGCCGGCGCTGCTGCTGGGCAAGCTGGCTTCTTATGTGCTCGACGAGCGTCCCAGCTCCGGCGATGATCACCTATTCCTGCGTATGAAAGCGCCACACACCCGGCTCAACGACCACGCGACGGTGCACCGGGTGACCGTCGAGACATTCCGGAAAGCGGGGGTGGCCGAGGCGAAGGCGGGAACCCGGTTGCTGCGCCACAACGCCGCATCCCGGCTGCTGGCCGCAGCGGTTCCACTGCCGACGATCGCGGCAGTGCTGGGCCACGCCAGCGAAGAATCGACGAACCTCTACATGAGCGTCGACCGGCGACGTCTGCTCGATTGCGTTCTGCCGGTCCCAGAAGCTGTGCGGTCATGAGCGGCCACGGCTTCACCAGCGCGTTCGCCACCGAGCTGGATGCCTATCTGGCGTTCAAGGCGAAGATGGGATTCACTGGCGCTTCCCGCATCTGGTACCTGAAACGGTTCGACGCCTACTGCGCCGAGCACGACCGCACGGTGTTCGACAAGGACACGGTTGAAGGCTGGGTCGCTGTTCAGCTGCAACATTCGGGCCGTTACCGGTCCTGGATGTCCTACATCCGTGACGTCGGCCGCTGGATGGCAATGAACGAGATCCCTGGCGCGTATGTGCTCTCTGATCGGTGGAAAGCCCCTATCGTTGCCGCTCATCCCTATCTGCTGTCTCGGCGTGAAATCGAATTGTTCTTCGCTGCCGCCGCCCGGGTTCAGACGCCATGCCCGTGGCGGTGGCAGGCGGCCGCGTTTTTCACCTTGATGCACTCGTGCGGGCTGCGGACCGGCGAAACCCGCGCCTTGCAGACCGGTCAGGTCGACCTCGACGCCGGACACATCGACATCATTTGGTCCAAAGGCCATCGCGGCCGCAGGCTGCCGCTGACCGCCGAGGTGGTCGAGATCCTCGACACGTGCGACCGGACCTCGCGAGATCATTTCGCCTCGCGCCGAACGTTTTTCGTCTCCGCTACCGGCAACCAGGTCAGCGCGGCAACAGTCGGGAAGATATTCGGCCGCATCTGGGACCAGGCCGGGCTTGACCGGCCCGTGGCCGGTCAACAGCCACGGCCCTACGATTTGCGGCATCACTTCGCCTACGCCAATATCCAGCGGTGGATGACCGCCGGTGACGACGTCACCGCGATGCTGCCCTACCTGTCTCGTTACATGGGCCACGCAACCTTTGACAGCACGTACTACTACGTGCACACCTCGCCCGATTTCATGGCCGCCTACGCCGACATCACCCGGGACCGCCAGTCCCTGCTACCGCAGGTGGGATTCTGATGAGACGCGACCCACATACCGGTGCGCCGGACTTCTTCGGGGTCGCCCGCGATTATCTGCACTCCTACATACCCAAGACCAGAGGACTGTCACCGAAAACGGTTGAGGCATATCGGATCAGCCTGGAGTGCTTCCTGGACTACCTCGCTGAGGCTGAGCACATCGGACGTGAGCACCTCAGCTTCGATCACTTCGACCGTCCACACCTGAAGGGATGGCTGGCTTGGATGACCGATCAGCGGCACTACACGCCCAAGACCGTCACGTTGCGCCTCAGCGCCATCAAGGCGTTCCTGGCCTACGCGGCCTACGAAGATCTCACGCTCGTCGCGCTCAGCCAGGCAGCCAAGGCCCTCAAAGCGCCGGCGGGGCCCCGCAGGCCCGTCGAGTACCTCACCGAAGCTCAAACCCGGGCGATCCTTGCCGCGTTCACCGGGCAGACAGCGAAATCTCGCAGGAACCGGATGCTGCTCATTCTGCTCTACGACACCGCGGCTCGCGTGGGCGAGATCACCGGCCTGACCCTGGGCGATCTCCGCCTGACCGAGCCCGGCCACATCCTGCTTACCGGCAAGGGCAACAAGACCCGCGTCGTGCCCCTTACCGACAAGACCATCGGCCATCTGCACGTCTACCTCGACGAGTTCCACCCGAACATCACCAAACTGCCCGCGAGACGGCCATTGTTCTACAGTCTGCATCGCGGGCGACCTGCCGAACTGTCCGCTGACACGGTCGCCGCCGTGCTCAAGCAGGCCGCCGAATCCGCGCGTACTCAATGCCCTTCGATCCCGGCGAACATCCACTGTCACCTGCTGCGGAAGACCAAAGCGATGGATCTCTACCAGCAGGGCATCCCGCTACCGATCATCATGCACCTCCTCGGCCACGAAAACGCTTCCACCACAGCAGCTTTCTATGCCTTTGCAACCCTGGACATGATGCGTCAAGCGATCAACGCCGCCACCCCCGCGATCAACACCGCGGCCACCGAGCCACTCACCGAAGACCAACTCCAAACCCTCTACAGTCTGCGATAACCGCCTGAAACGTTAAGCCGAGAAATCCGCCAGCACCCCCCACGAGCGCAGGACATCTCCGCAGATCCTCGGCTTAACACAGACCTCGGCATAATCGGCGTTAAGCCGAATTCGGCTTAACTCCGACCGCGGATCGCAATTTCGAAGCCGACGATTCGTCCACGCGTTGGGCCGCTGCGACATGGCCGGATCCATGGGCCGAGTCGGGGCAGCCGGGCGACAACGCAGCCATGGAGAGCTTCTTCAGTCTGCTGCAAAAGAACGTCTTGAACCGCCGACGATGGGACACCCGCGAACAGCTTCGCATCGCGATCGTCACCTGGATCGAACGCACCTACCACCGCCGCCGACGCCAAATCGCTCTCGGCCGGTTGACCCCTATCGAATACGAAGCAATCATGACCACACCGGCCAGCCAGGCCGCGTGAAGAAACTGTCACTTATCCGTGCAGCAGACCCGTTCGCCCCTCTTCGTGATTGTTCCCGCCGCCACGCCTTAAGGAGAAAGCGAGTGCACACAATGAGATCAATCTTTATTACAGGCGCGGCCAGTGGAATTGATCTTTGTGCACGGCTAATCCACGCAAGAGGCTGGCGGGTGGGCCGGTCGACTGCAATTAGTGATGGCTTGGATTCACTCACACGCGAGCTGGGTACCGAACGCGTGTGGACCCGAGTCCTTTCGGTGACGTGGCGAGTCCCCGTTACTGAGCCCACCCCGTTTTAGACCGAAGTTACGGCGTGTTTGAGCGCTAATTGTGTGTCTGGTCTGCGGCTATGGTGTTGTAGCGGTCTCGAAACGTAGCCAAAAAACTATGGTGTGTCGGGTCTGGATTTCTTGCGAATAACGCTATGATGCAGCATATGGTGCGGCGGTCAGGCGCGATGCATGTGGCCAGGATCAAGAGTAGTCATGTGGATAAGGCCGGTCGGCGTCGCGACTACCAGTCGGTGTATCTGCGGCGCAGCTTCCGCGACGGCGGCACGGTTAAACACCAGCAACTGGCCAACCTGTCCGCCCTGCCCGAGGCCGCGATCAGCGCGATCGAGGCGGTGCTGTCGGGTGCGACGATGGTGGCCGCCGGCGACGCGGTGCGCATCGAATCATCGCTACCACACGGCCACGTCGCTGCGGTACACACCATGGCGCGCACATTGGGCCTGCCGGCCCTGCTGGGCCCGCCGTGCCGGGCCCGCGATTTGGCCTATGGGCTGATCGTGTCCCGAGTGCTGAGGCCGGGTTCGAAATTGTCCACACTGACCGGGTGGGCCGATACCACCCTGGGCGCCGATTTGGGTATCACCGGCGCGAGCAGCGACGAGGTGTACGCGGCGATGGACTGGCTGCACCAGCGCCAAGATCACATCGAAAAGCAGTTGGCGGCAAGGCATCTGGACCACGAAGTGAACCCGTCGCGGATCGCGATGTTTGACCTGTCCTCTTCGTGGGTGACCGGTCGGTGTTGTGAATTGGCCGCCCGCGGCTATTCCCGCGACGGCAAGAAGGGCTGCCCACAAATCGAATACGGGTTGCTCACCGACCCCGCCGGGCGCCCGGTCGCGATCCGGGTGTTCGCCGGCAACACCGCCGACCCCACCGCGTTTCGCGCCGCGGTTACCACGGTCAAAGACCGCTTCGGACTGACCAACATGGTGATGGTCGGTGACCGCGGCATGATCACCTCCGCGCGCATCACCGCCCTTAAAGACCTCGGCGGAATCGGCTGGCTGACCGCGCTGCGCGCCCCCTCCATCGCGGCCCTGGCTGCCGATGACGGACCGCTGCAGATGTCGCTGTTCGATGACCACGACTTCGCCGAGATCACCCACCCCGACTATCCCGGCGAACGGCTGATCTGCTGCCGCAACCCCCTGCTGGCCGCCGAACGCGCCCGCAAACGCGGCGAATTGCTTAACGCCACCGAACAACTCCTGGCCCCTATCACCGCCGCCGTGGCCGCCCGGCGACTGGTCGGCGCCGATCAGATCGGCCTCAAAATCGGCAAAGTCATTGACAAATACAAAATGGCCAAACACCTGCACGTCACCATCACCGACACCACCGTGACCATCACCCGCAGGCACACCCAGATCAGCGCCGAAGCCGCCCTCGACGGCATCTACGTGCTGCGCACCAGCGTGCCCGCCAGCGATCTGGCCAGCGCCGCCGTCATCAACGCCTACAAGAACCTCGCCAACGTCGAACGCGACTTCCGCAGCCTAAAAACCGACGACCTAGACCTGCGCCCGATCCACCACCGCCTTGAGGACCGCGTCCGCGCCCACGTCCTGATCTGCATGCTCGCCGCCTACCTCACCTGGCACCTGCGTCACGCCCTGGCGCCGCTGACCTTCACCGACGAAAACCCCCCTACCCGCGACAACCCCGTCGCACCAGCGCAGCGATCCCCCCAAGCCGCCACCAAAGCAGCCCGCAAAACCACCACCGACGCCCAACTGCCCACCCACAGTTACCAAGGACTGCTCACCCACCTAGCCACACTCACCCGCAACCAAGTCCGCTTCGCCGGCACCAAAACCCCCGTGCCCATGCTCACCGAGGCCACCGACACCCAAACCCGAGCCTTCCAACTCCTCAACACAACCATCCCGCTAAGCCTGCAGTAGCCAAAACATCCACACCCGAAAACACCGAACCCCCAGCTCAACTGGGGGTTCGAGCGCCCTCACCGCCGTAACTTCGGTTTAGACCGTATGTGGTGACTGCTTCGCGGAGTGGAGTAGTTGCTGGCCGGGGCCTCGCTCACGCAATCTCGTGGGTTACCGAGCGCGGTTCTGTGCTCGGCCTTTCCGACAGGTGTGAAGGAGGCCCCGGTGTTTTGCGAGCGTACGAGTGTTGGTTTGGATGTGCACGCCCGCTCGGTTGTCGCGGCGGCGATTGATGGGCGAAGCGGGGAGGTGTTTCGGCCGCGGTTGACGCCGTCGCACGCGGAGGTCATCGAGTGGGTGGGCCAGCTGCCGGGCCCGTGCGCAGTGGTCTATGAGGCCGGTCCGACGGGTTTCGGGTTGGCGCGGGCGTTGTCGGCGGCGAGATTGCGATGCGAGGTCGCGGCGTCGTCGAAGTTGCTTCGCCCGGCGGGTGATCGGGTGAAAACCGATGCGCGCGACGCGCTGAATTTGGCGCGGTTGTTGCGGCTGGACGAGGTTGTGCCGGTGTGGATTCCGAGTGCGGCCGAGGAAGCCGCCCGGGATCTGGTCCGTGCCCGGGAAGCCGCCCGAGCGGACTTGATGCGGGTCCGACATCGGTTGTCGAAATTGTTGCTGCGTCACGGGATCGTCTACTACGACGGCAAGGCGTGGACTGAACGTCACGACCGGTGGCTGCACCACCAGCGATTTGACGCCGCCCCCACGCAGTCGGCGTTCGAGGATGCCTACGAGGCGGTGGTGCTGGCTACCGCGCGGCGTGCGCGCCTCGATGAGAAGATCACCGCGCTGGCCGCTGACAGCAAGTTTGGCCCGATGACGCGACGGCTGGCATGTCTGCGCGGCATCTCGACGTTGACCGGGTTCGCGCTGGCGGTCGAGATCGGCGACTGGGATCGCTTCACCGGCGCGAGTATCGGCGCCTATCTCGGGCTGGTTCCCAGTGAGCATTCCTCTGGGGCCAGCCGGGTGCAAGGCGCGATCACCAAGACCTAACACCCATTGTGCGCCGGCTGCTGGTGGAAGCTGCCTGGCACCATCGCAGCGCCTACCGGCCCGCAGTGGCACTGCGGCGCCCGGGATCAGGCCCCGGCTGCGGCCCGCGCCCGGGCCCATGCCGACAACCAGCGGCTGCATGCCCGCTGGGTCGACTTGAACCTGCGCAGGAAACGAGCGGTGATCGCCAACGTCGCTGTCGCGCGCGAACTTGCCGGCTGGTGCTGGTCGCTGGCGGTGTTGCCCGACTGAACCCCCCCAGCCCCCGAACTGAACCGTGGAGGGATCGGATCATCCAGGTCACAGCGCGAGGAGCAATGCGCCCCGAGGCTATGAGCAACCGGTGGCCGCCCAGGCCCCTGGCCACGCCCGTTCTTAGACCCGCGCTACGCTCCCAGCCCAACACTCGGTCCTGCGGTAACCAACCCGCGCATATCAGCCTCGACCACGCGTCGCGAAACGACACGCTGACCTCGACTTCGATCCCCCCACGGTTCTCCCCAATTCCTGTTCCCTATAGCCGCAACACGATCACGTCGTCCTCGCCGCCGTCAAGGCCAAGCCCCCTTCGGGGTGGGGCCTTGCGGCCCCAGCCCTGACCCCGGCCCCGGGCGACGTCCACGACCACCACGCCACCCGGGAGAACAGGAAAATCCCTGCCCTGCACTCGACATCAGGACCAATCCGCCGTGTCCCCTTAACAAACCGTCCCTACATATCAGCCTCGATTTTTCGTCGAGTGTGATGGTGGTCGATTCGGCGCCTTCGTGGGTGGGCGGGTTGGGGTTTGCGGGTTGGCCACGTTGGGTGGTCCCGTGTCGGCGTCTTGGACCCGCCAGTCCACCGGGTAGCCGAAGGAAAACCCCACTCCGGCAGCGCGGCACGCGCCGGCGAAATCGTGGGTGGCCCCGGCCGAATCGCAGCGCACCAGCACCTTCGGCGCGTCGCGATCACCGCCACGACCGGGATCTGGCCGCCACGCCGATGGCAGCGACGCCAACGCCTCGTCCAGCACGGTGATGTGATCGGCGGCGGTGTTGGAACCGGCGCGACCGGTGCGCAGCAGCCCGGCCAGCGCCTTCCCACCGGCGATCTCGGGGCGATCGAGAAACGCCAGCAACGGGTGCAGGCCGAACGACTTCTTCCAGGTAGGCGTCGCCACCTCTTTGTTGTCGGAGTGATCGAGGACCAGGGTGGCATCGATGTCGATATGCAACCACTGCCCGTCACCAGGGGCGGCGCCGGCGACCCACGCCGCGGCCCTGGCCGTTGCCCGGGCGGAGTGGATTCCGGGAAGGTGCGCGGGGTCGATCCGCTGGACCCATCATCAAGCCCCACGCGCCCTGGGCAAACCGACTCGTCGGCATCCTTCAAGGCTGCCCACGCCACAACACGCGCTACGACGAGCACAAAGCCTGGGCACACCGGATGACCGCAGCCGCTTGACAACTTACGGACCTGGGATGTCTAGCGAGTCCTTGATCCATCGACTCAGGAAGGGCGGCATCGCCTAAAGAATCGCCTTCGTGTGTTCGGTTACCGATCGGCCGAGCGCAGCAACTTCCGAATCCAACCGGGGCAATAAGTCAGTGACGACGGTTGCAACTTGGGCTTGCGCAAAAGACGAGGCCATTACTGGCTTGAGCCATTGAAAGACATTTACCCAGCGTGGGCAGTTGATGCGGCGGGCACGTTTTTCGATCCCTTCTACAAAGATTGCACCGCATTCCTGCACCGATGTGATCTTGCCAAGCTGACCTGGCAATCGTTGAACCAATTCTCGGAAAGCCGATAGGTCAGACATGGAGTTCCGCAGCATTGGCGTATCGACCCAAGCCATATGGGCCGAGCCGACGGCGACTCCGCGGGACCCGACCTCCAGCCGCAGTGCATTTGCGAAATGCTCGACAGCTGCCTTAGCCGTGTTGTAGGGCGCCATGCCGGGAGCTGCTGCGTAGGCGGCCATCGACGACACAATAAGCACATAACCTCGGCGCTCAAGCACCGAGGGCAATCCTGCTCGCACCGCATGGAACACCCCGACGACATTTACATCCATTATGGACTGGAATGCGTTGGGATCGACTTGCAGAACCGAGCCAAACGTAACAATCCCGGCGTTTGCTATCAAAATGTCTATCCCCCCGAAATGCTCGACCGTTCGATCCGCGGCTTCCTGCATCGCGCAGAGATCGCGCACATCAGCGCAGACGGTCAGCACCCGGTCGTCACCGAGCTCCGCAGCACGCGCCTCTAACTGGCCGCAATCAAGGTCGATCAGCACAACCTTGCCACCCAGACCATGGAGACGCCGAGCCACTTCAGCGCCAACCCCACCCGCACCGCCGGTAATGAAAGCTACTTTGTTAGCGACAGGACTCATATCGAGAAAAGTACCCCACTCCAGAGTCGCGCCCAATCACATAACGCTCCCCTCGCGGAACTAGAGATCTCGCGCTGTCAGTGCATCCGCCGCATCGCGGGAGCAGCAAGACGTTGCATCCTCATCGCCAGCCTAAACATGGTGCTCCGGGCCGGAGGTGCCAGACCGAGCTGCTGTGCGAGGGCGAGACCATCGATCACGCTGATCCAGTGGGACAGTAGGCCGTCGCGGAACTCGTACAGGTCGACGCCCGTAATATCCGCACGCCGTCCTGTTGGGGCCAGGGTCAACGGCGAGGGACCGTACAGGTCGCCGGTAAACGTGCCGGTCACTCGATACGGAACGGCAACACCGGTGCCGAGAAGTGCCAAATACGGGCTGCCCGAGATCTCGAAAAAAGCATCGGGGAAGGCCCGCCAAAACATTTGCAGAAAGGCCCCAAAGTCCGGTTTACCGATAATGTGTTGACCAAACATCGACGGGTCCTCGTAGACGATATCGTCGGTGACCACCGCGGTCACTGCATCGACGTCGTGGCTATTCCAGGCCTTGAGCCACTTCTCTGCCCAATTCCGTAGCATGTCTCCTAGAGTGGGTCCCGTGCGCTCCGGGAGTTCTGCCACAAGCTGGGGCATAGCCTGGACCAACTGCTCTGTGGTCATGCCGTTGGTGACGATTGCCGTAGACGATGAATTCTTGTCGGTGCCGTGGCTCATCGGATTTCCTCCTAGTCAGGATGACCGGCTAGAGTGTGAAATACACAAGGCAGCTCGGGCGCAAATCGCATGGCGTCGAACCAGCATGCGGGGTGACGCAGACCGCTCGGCAAACCAGACTCTAACAGCTTCTCAGAAGGGGCGCATCTCAAGGAGCTTGTGTAGCCGCATTCGATTCCGTTCGAGCTGACGGGCTTCGTACGCGATCGGAAAATATCGCAACCTTTCTGGGAGTAGCGATACGCCATAGGCGATGGTTTGACCGAGCAGTCGAAGCTTGAATTCGTCGGTGCGAGACCAACGAAGTCCCAACTTTCGACGAGCACTGGCGGGGGTAGTGCCGATCAGAATAAAGTGCTGCACCCTGGCGGTAGGAGCGACCGCGAGCCGCCACAGCGGTTCGAACAATCTGGGAATCTGTTGGGGCAATGGCGGATTGCGGAAGACTTCCAGAACCTCCCGAGCAACCTTCGACTCGTGCAAGCGATCGTTAATGACAGTCTCCACGTGCTCAACAAGTTCAGCGTACGTGTCCGGAATCTCCTTTTCCACTACTCCGAAATTGCGCCAAACTTGCTTGAACTCCTGATATAGCGCCTCTTTATCTGCAGGCGTTAGCGGATACCGTAAGAAGTAGGTGGACGCCTCAAGCGTGCAATAAGCGTTGGTTTGCATTACAAAGGCCCAGGGACCTGTCGCGAGTGCAGTATGCCTGACCCCGTTTTCATCAACACTCTGCAGCTTGGCGTGCAGGGCACGCAACCGATCCGCCTCGGCTAGCGCTTCGTCACCACCGTAGATCCACGTCATAACCGACGCGACACTACGAATTGTGCGGCCGAGTGGATCCGTTCGGAACGTAGAATGTTCGTCGACGACAGCCGCGATGGATGGCTCCATCGCTTGCAGGAGGAATGACGATCCTGCTGCTAGAGAGAACGTTATGAGCCCCATCTCGTCCCACAGTCGGGTGTTTGGCTCAATCGGCCGCCGCTCTACCCGTTTAGCTGCTGGCCTCGCCATCGATCAATCTCCTTTGGAATGCTTGCATGTAGGCCCGAGTTTCGTAATAGGGCGCGGACGCTAGCTACGGGTGGCCGCGGGCTTTTCTTGGCGAAGAGCGCAGGTCTAGATACTCTTGGCTCTAAGTCACTCATCCTCAGCGTTCGCCTCACCCGTATAAGATCAGAACTGGTGGGCCGCCAATGAGAATGCACGGCGTTCAGACGAACTTGGTTGAAGATTCGGAGCATCATTGTCGGGTTGATGCCAAACTCCAATTGACACCCAAATTGCGAAATAACGCGGTAGGAAATTCACATCGGGATCCCAGCCAGCGATCGTACCGCTTACTAGGGCGCCGTCTCAGGGGGTGGGCGCAGTTGGCAGGTGGCTGTAGCAATCGCCATAGACTACCGATCACGCCAAACCACCTCCCGCATAGTGAAAGATACATTGGCGAGCGTGCAGTGGCAATGCCTCCGGAGGATACCCCCCGGACGGTCGACTACCTCGGCATCGCTTCTACAGGGCAGCATCCACACTCAAGGCGGACGAGGTCGTTCACTGCGAAGCGGGTCACCGCCGCTAGGCACCCATCAGGCGAACATCTGGAAATCGACAGGCATTCGCGCCTCGACCAAAGAAATGTTCGTCATCGCCGGTCGCGCCGGCCGTTCTCGTCTGGGGCCACCCAATGCTCTGTGAAAGGTGACCGTGGCACTGTACCATTCGCCCCATGGCGGGCAGATCGATTCTGACGATTGCCATCGAGGCTCCACCCGACGAGGTGATGGCTGTAATTGCCGATATGGAAACATACCCTGAATGGGTTCCAGAGTACAAAAAGGTTGAGGTGCTCCGCGCGGATTCGGCAGGCCGGATTACGCGAGCACGCATGGTTGTCGAGGCGGCGATTATCAAAGGGCCACACGTACTCGAGTTTCTCTGGGCACCCAACGGCAAGGAATTAAGTTGGACTCTCACGCAGAGTAATACTGTTCGATCACTAGTTGGGCGATATACACTGATTCCCAAAGATTATGGCACGGAAGTTAGCTACCAATTGACGATCGATCTTCGAGTTTCGGTGCCTGGCATAATAAAACGCCGCGCAGAACGCGCAGTCATTGATACCGCGTTAAAAGCTTTGAAGGCGCGCGTAGAGTCGCTTGGCTGATCCCTGCGATGCCCCTTTACGCCGTATCTCACGCCAGACGGTCGTTCGATCACGCCCGAGCGTGCTGGCGATATCGCCGACCCCCGAGTCCGGCGTCGCGGCCACGCATGATCGCCACGCGCTCAATAAGGTTAAGCCGATGACCCCGGAGCGTCTCGACCGCTGCGTTACGCACATCCGTTTCTCGAATTGCCACATTTCGCACTGCCCCACGCATCACTATTCTGGATTGAACGTCGACGCCAAGGGGTGACTGTGACCGAAGCCGCGGTTTCTGACCGCTGGTCGGGCACCCGTATTCGCGGAGCCGTCGCCCCGACGTGGCCATTTATACCCGGCAGTACAGTTAGGGTGCTTATACCTCAATCGGCGTCTGGTTTTCTGGGTTCAGGGCCGCGACCAGTCTGATCTGTTGACGCGCCGACATCTGCTGCCGCTCGATCGCCGCTGCCAGGCCATTCATTAGCACGTTCATGTCTGCGAGCGCTTTCTCCAGCCACGGCCTCAGTACGTTGCACTTGATCTCATCCACGTGCGGGATGAAGGCGGCGTCGTTCCTTGGTGGGTGGTGCGCTACTGCGAGCGCGGCCAGGGCGCCATCGAGGGACTTGATGACCACCGCGATCTGCTCAGGCCTCGGCAGGATGAACGAGTGCTTCTTCGCGCTCAGATACGTCCGTAATTCGTCGAGATCTGCCTCCACCGCGCTTCCGGGAAGGACGCCTCGCCCAACGTTGTCGACTGCCCGCACTAAACGGAACTGCGAGTTGAGCTGCCTTCGTAGTTGCATACGCAGAGCTGCCTGTCGTTCGTCGAAAGGCGCGCTCGTCGCATTGCGGTTGGCGCGGATGGTCAGCCAGATGCCGAAAGCGGTCATGACCAGGCCGCCGACAGTTGAGATGACGGTGAACGCGTTCATGCTGTGGAGCGTACGCTGGCGCGGTGCACGCACCCGACGTCTGACGGCCACGGCAGTACGACAGCCACGATGGGCTCACAGATCCCAGTTCCTCCTCTGTTTGGGGCGTGTTCGAAACAGAGGCAGTGAGAGCGCACCATGGGTCCTCGAACATCGAGGAATGGAGAACCGACAGTGATCTGCGGATATTGCGGCATCGTGGATACCACGCTCGGTTGGTTCCATTGGGGGCCGGGCCGTCTCGACACTGCGGCGACTGCGCACGCTCTCACTGGCAGACGCAAGACCGCCACCAGAACATCCCCGCTAGCTGAGCGGCCGAACTCGGACCGGTCGATCCGGCCGAGACTCGGGACCAATCCTGAGTTCCTAACCAGAGTCAAGCGATCTTGGGGGGCTTTATGCTGAGGTTGACGGGCCGGTGAATTGGAGCGCTTGGCGACTCCTGTTGTTCCCGGCCCGTCCTGCCTTTGCGGCGTTGGGACTGACGGGTGTCGGCGGCGTTGATGCGAGTTTGTTTGTCGACTGCATGGCGGGTGCGGACGATGCGGCGTCCTTGCTCTGGGGTGAGGGGGCGGCCGTCAGTGTCACGCAGGACGCAGTGCTCTCCGGTGCGCCAGCAGGTCGCGATCCGGGTGAGCAGGATGGTCGCGATGTGGCAGATCGCTGAGTCGTGGTGTCGTTCGGTGGCCAAGAACCGCTTGTATTTTGCGGCCAATTGGGGGTCGGTTTTGCGGGCCTGGTCGGCGGCGGTGAATACAGCTTCGCGTAGCAGCGGATCGCCGGCCTTGGTGAGCCCATGCTGATGTTCGGCTTGTCCGGACTGGCTGAGTTTGGGTACCAGCCCGGAGTATGCGCGGATCGCGGCTAGGGAGTGGAATCGGTGCGGGTCACCGATGCGCCCGGCGATCACAGCGCTGGTGACCGGTCCGGTACCGGGCGCTGAGGCGATGATACCGGTGGGGTCGGCCTCGGCGTAGAGGTTGGCGCAGCGCTCGTCGAGGTCTTCGATCTGCTCGGTGAGTACCTGGGCCTGTTCGGCCTCCACCGCGATATCGGCGGCTAGTTCAGCGAAGTCGATCCTGGCGTCGCCGCCGGCACCCCACAGTTGCAGCGATTCGCGGGCGGCGGCGATTACCAGGGTGGCCTGTGCTTCGCGCCAGGCGCCGCGGGAATAACGGATCAAGAATCGAGTCAACCGGGCATGGCCAAGACGGATCAGGCTGTGTGGGTCGGCGCAGCGGGTGAGCAGCGCCAGTGCGGCCCTGCCGTAGTTGGAGCCCAGTGCGACGTACCAGGCTGGGCCGAGCAGCTCCAGTTGGGCATCGAGGCGCTGGTAGATCGCGGTCCGGCGCTTGATGATCGAGGAGCGGATCTTGACGATTCGCCGTAGCAGCTCGGCGGGACCGTCGCCGGTGTGCTCGCGCAGCCCGTCGGGGTGCAGCAGCGGCAGGCGGGCCAGCAACCTGGAGTCCAGGCGGTCGTTTTTGGTGTGCTTGGAGTAGTAGGCGCGTAGGTCCGCGGACTGGGTGGTGGGCACCATCGAGATCCGGGCGCCGCGGTGACGGAACCAGGACGCGACCGGGGCCCACGCGTTGCGGGTCGGCTCCATCACGAGACGCAATGTGTCCTTCTCGCCGAGTCCGATGTCGTTCCACAGCTTCTCGAGTTCGCCAGGCCGGGTGAAGAACTTTCGTCCGGTCCACACGAACGTCCCGTCCGGGCGTGCCAGCGATGCTTGGTGGGCAGCCCGGCAGGCCGGGTCGATACCCAAAGTCAGTTCCACAGGAATCCTTTCGTCGGATTGAGACAGTCCGAGTCCAGACGGGCATAGCCCAGACATTCCGTAAGCAGAAGTCCCACAATCAAGCGGCTCCAAGTTCCCGAACAGAGACACCAGTCGGCTCAGACCGTGCCCACGGACGGCCACTCAACCTTCAGGAATCACAGGTGTTCCAGTCAGTGGCCTCGGCCGTCCGCGGGCCTGCACCAAACCTAAATGTCAGTGGCAGACGTTAACCTGCCGCAGTGGCAGACATCGAGCGACCTGCGCCGGTCGAGCTCCGAAGTGACGAGTTCGATTCGGCGTGGTCATTGCTCGATGCTGCGACCAACGCTGCGCGGGAGATGGCGGGCGAGTGGAACGACCTCGTTGGCAGCGAGCTGTTCGGGAGCAATGTATACATCGACGACTACGGGATCGGGTACCTCGACGTTCTGATCGACGAATATGAGGGTTACCGGCTTGAGCCCTTTGAGGGAGCGGCCGGGCGGTTCGCCGATGCATTGCTCGGATGCGCGCGAGAAGCTCTACTTGCCGCAGAACAGTGCGTTTCCCGGCCGTTGCGCTCACCCGGCGGTGAGCACCTCCCCCGATTCCCCCTTTTCGGCACGGCGTCTGAGTTCATCGGCTTCCTCGACTCAGGTGCGCTCTCGGGGTTGAGGCCCGACCAGATTCAACTCATCGAGCAGTTCCAGCCCTTCTATCGATGGCACGTTTCTGATGATGTCCGTCAGCCAGTTCAGGCGGTGCTGACACGCTTGTTCAACCTCGCCGCCGCGCGGGAAGGAAATGCCCGTCCTGTCATTGCGTTCTGGGCACACTCGGCCAACCCGATGGTTGAAGTTGATCCGCCGGCTGTTGTGAGCGACCTCCAGTGCTTGCCAGACGGTGTTCTTGTCGATTGGCATCGGGTCGCCACTTTCCGCGCGCCGCCAGGTGCGGCCGGCGTTCGGGCCAACCCCAACATCGCGTTCGATCCCATCCTCAACATGGAACCGTGGCCTGAAGATCCCGACGACAACATCGATGTGCAGTGCCGTGGACTGTTGGGGATGGTCGAGGAACTAATCTGTGCGTTTGAACGCTCGGTTGGTTTGCGAGCGCCACTGACCGAGGGGCGTTTTCGCCTCGTCCCGATCGAGGACGATCCGGTGTGGGCACGTGTAGACATCGGCGAAGCCCCGGATATCGAAGCGGGTTTGCGCAGTTCCGATCTCGGCTTGGCGACCTACCGCGCTGGCGACGAATTGATCATGCTGGTCCAGCGCCCTGACGGGGTCTATGGCCGAATCGTGCCCGTGGCTGAACCACTCGATCAATCCCGTGAGCGCGGCACCGCAGCCGAGGACGCGAGCCGCGATTCGGCATCCCGTTGGGGATTGTCGGACTTCGTTTTCCGGCCCGAGACCATCCAGCGCGGGAATGCCACTCGAGAAGTCGGAGACGGAACCATCGTGTGCGGCGATCGCGGCCTCGCCGTGCAAGTCAAGGCGCGGACCGAAGCAACCGATCAGCCTGATCGCGAACGCGCATGGATTTCGAAGAGGGCCAAGGAAGGCGCACGGCAGGCCAGCGGGTCAGTCCGGACTGTGCGGCGTAATCCTATGCCTCACGTAAACGCGCGGGGACGCTCAATCACCATCGACGGCAATGCCATCCAGTGGGTGGGCGTCATCATCATCGATCACGACACTCCTCCAGATGTTGTGTTTGCCTATGAACAAGGGGTCCCGATCCCCTATGTAGTTATCCTTCGGAGGGAATGGGATTTCCTGTTCAACCATCTCCGTTCTACGACCGCCGTTGTGGACTACCTGCACCGAATCGCCACCGACCAGATCGCGCCCGGTGAACACGTTGCCAACTACTACGAGTTGGCCTTGGCCGATGAGCAGAGTCCACCCGATTTGTCAGGGTCACGAATCCCTGCCTCCCTCAGCGATCCTGCCCTTCGAAAGTCGCATCCGGTCTTGCCCATTGAACCAGCCAGTGCCGCAGACGAATACGGCGCACGCATGTATCTCCAGATACTTGAAGATATTGCGCTCAGCCCGTGGGATCGCGAGGAATCCGACCGCGTCAACGTGCTCCATCTCCTCGACAAGCTCCCAGTCGCCGAACGCGCGGGCATGGGCCGCCAACTGTTGACACACATGGGCAGAGCACCATACGTAGCAATAGGCACAGCCCGCTGGGATTTCCGACGTTATCTATTGGGCACCGCCGACCTGCATCTGGGATATGCGGTGTGCAATCAATTCACGGACCTGCACAAGGAAGCCTTCAGACAGTGGGTCCTGCTACGTCATACCGAATGGATCAAAGCGCTCGAACCCGAACGGCGTCGCCTTTCGACAACCGTCGCTGTGATGCTGACGCCACGCCACGACCACGTACGCCCCTGGGACACAACACTCTACGCGGTATTCGGAGAAGTTCCTCTCGAACCCGAAGAGCTGGCAGCGATGGAACGGCTGTGGAACAATCCCGAGAACATGGCAGATCTACCGGACCTCGAATGAACTCCCGGCAATCGCCGTACTGCACGGAGCCGTCTTAGGCGTGGGGATCACACCCCCGACAATTCAAATCGCTCCGCCTGCCAAAATCAGGTTGCGGCAAACTAATTGGCGTCGAGCAGCTTCACCACCTTTTTGCTGGTCTTCACGACGTGGTCGCCAACTGGAAGGAATGGATACCCCACTACACCCAGGTACAGCTGCAGTGCCGCCAGCCCGTACTTCGACGCTCCTGTACGCCATTTCGCGATGAGTTCGATCATGTTGGGATTCCCGCCATACTTTGCCGCGAAATCGACCATGCCTTCAAGCAGCTGGATGTCGGAAACCGGCACGATGCCAGGGGCGTACACCTGGGGCGACAGCTCGAACATCACGACCACCCCCCAGTTAGGGTGAGGCGGCACGGTAGTGCTCCCGCAGACGTTTGAGGTCGCCCGTATATCCCAGCGCGATCGCATACGTGACAACGAAATCCTCATCGAGCCCGGCAGCACGAAGGGCGCGAAGATGCGCTTGCGGCAGCCCGCGATCACGACCAGTGCGTGCGGAACCGACAAGTTCACGATCCCACTCCAACATGCCGACGAATTCGTCGTGCAGCGCACGATCGAGTAGCGGGGTGCTCTTGTCGGTCGCGGCGTTATAGGCTCCGGTGGCCGCAGCCCAGCCTTCGAACGGTGGCCGCGAGTTCCAATCGAGAACGATGAGCGTCTGATCGATGGCCATCGGAACGCAACGCTGGAGTGTGCGCTCTGTCGGCCACGCAGCTACGACAGGCCCGCTGCCCCACGTCCATGCGTCGCCGTTTCCGCGTTCGTTCTGCCGCGCCGCACCCTTGGCGAGCGATGCGGCGACGCGCGGCGTGTCCACGCGGTTCGACAGGAGCGGCGTTACCACTACCCGCCTGCCGAGGCTCGGCACGTTGTCGTTAATCCAGCCTGCGAGCCGCTTACCAGTCTCGGCGTCCAGTCGTGCGCTCGCCGGCAGAAGGGCGCCACGGTGTCGCACTTCCGCGTACACGGCTCAACTGCCCTGTCGTCGTGGGGTGGGCTCGCGCATGGCTTCAAGCCTAGAACCGCGCTCCGACATCCCGACGGCGAAACGCCACGCCACGGCTCAGCGGCGGGATGGACGGGCGCACTGCCCCGGGGCGGACCCGACGGAGATGCCGGCGGTTTCGCCGGTTGTGCCGCTCCGCCCGGCGACAACTCACGCTCGTACTGCCCGGATATGCGGGTGCTGACGGTAAAAAATGAACCGAACCAGGCATTACCCGCGTCGGCACCTGGTCGTACCACCCGAGGTCACCGCCAGTTACCCGGGCATCCCCTCCCCAGCCGCGAGATCGCTGGTCAACGACTCAGTTGAAAGACCTCAACCCGTGTCGCAGGTGGCCAAGTCCCCCCTCGGACACATTTTCTTAGCTACACAGATAGAAAACCCGCTCCGAACTAGGTCAGTTCGTTTTTCTGTATTTGCTGATGTCGCCAGCCATCGCGTTGACGTCCTAATTCTGTCCTACGGACCCTCGACACGGTTCCGCGGCAAGGACGGCGAGCAGACTGAACTCAGGCATGGCGATAACGAAAGCTAGCGTCACCCGCTGACACTCCGCTCGATCCGACACGTCGAGACCCGCATCGGCCGACACCGGCCCGAGTCACACGCCACCCGTGCATAAGGACAAGATCGGGGGCCGAAGGGAATGCCCTGAACTGCGGGTTTATTGAAAGAATGTCACGTTCCCGCTAAAATCTGGAGGATGACGGCCATGACCAGCACACCAGCGATGGCGATTCGTAGCGCCGCGCCGCGGTCATTTGTGCACGTCTCAGACCTACCCGGCAGCAATGAAGCCGCCCGTAAGGCGGCGTCGCGCGCCGTGCAGAGCGGTGACTTGGTCCGCGTACGACGTGGACTCTATTTCAAGGTGCCCGGACCCACCCGCTACGGACCGGTCAAGCCCCGTGTCGAAGAGGTCGCCCGGGAGGTTTTCCGTGCACCCAACTCTGGCTTCGGTCCCGCAGGTTATTCCGCGGCGCGCATCCTCGGGCTCACGACCCAGGTGCCCGCCAAGTTCGAGGCGTCTGCGTTGCGCAAGGCCGACCCGCCTGTTCCTGGCGTCGTGCTGCATGTGCGCAGCAATCCGGCCAGGGCTGCACTCAATGAGCAGGAGATCGCAGTCCTGGAGGTCCTCCGCTCACCCGAGCACTTCGTCGACGGCGGCATGACAACACTTGCCCGCAAGGTTAACGACCTTGCCACGGCCAAAGCAGTGCGACTGCGCGCCCTCGGCAAGGCGGCAGCCGGAGAAACAGGACCGGTGAAGGCGAACCACGCACGGTTGATCGCTGCGCTCAGGTCAGCGGCGTAACGCGACGACCTGTGACACCACGCCTGCGCGATAATCTCGACGATCTCGATGCCCTGCTGGGGCAAGCTGCCGACGCGTTGAATCGACCGTTCGCATTCCTCGAGAAGGACTTCTGGGCGATGGAGGTTCTGCGCGTCGCGGCGCGCGATCGCCCCATCGCTCTAAGAGACGGCACAACGGGGACCGTGCGAACTGTCTTCAAGGGCGGGACCAGCCTGAGCCGGGTCTACGGTCTCATCGATAGATTCTCCGAGGACATCGATCTGCTCGTGATCTTCCCCGATGAGGGCGGTGGATCCAGCGAGAACCAACGTGACAAGCTCCTCAAGGTCATACAAGCCGAGGTTCACCAGTACCTCGGCGCCGACGCCGTCTGCGAGGAGCTTCTACGTTCGACCAGGGGTGTGAAGCGAGATATCAAGTACCACTACCCGTTACGCGAAGCGGTTTACACTGCGCTATCTGAAGGAGTGACACTCGAAATGGGCGCGCGTGGAGGCGCCGAACCAGCAGAGCAGCACATCCTTCGATCGATCATCGCAGACTACGCCATTACAGAACTCGGAGAATCAGACAATCAGTGGGAAGAGTTCGCGACATTCGACGTGAATGTCCTTAAGGCAGAACGGACTCTCCTCGAGAAGCTCGCGGCCGTCCACACGATAACTTCAGACGCCACCGCCGCCGCGCCAGCTGGGTGGGGCCGCCATCTTCATGACATCTATTGGCTCCTCGAATCCGAGGCAGTCCGTGCAAAACTGGCCGCACTCGGCCCCGAGGGCCGCGATCAACTCGTCGGCGACATCGAACAGCGCAGTGCTGCCGCCGACTGGCCCAGCGCGCCGCGGCCAGCCGAGGGATACGCGTCGAGCCCGGCATTCGATCGCGTCGCACCATGTGCAGCGAAAGTGGTCGAGGCCTACGAGGGCGTCACGGATTTGATGTACGGCCCGGTAGTCCCGATTGACGAGTGCAGGCAATCAGTCCATCGATGGGCGGAATACCTCTAGAGCGCGACCACTGACCGGGAAGTGGATCGCCCGCCCCGAGGGTTGAAATCCCGCCGCCTGCCCAAAATCAGGTTGCGGCAATCCTACTTGGCGTCGAGTAGCTTCATCACCTTGTTGCTGGTCTTCACGACGTGGTCGCCAACTGGCAGGAATGGATACCCCACGACACCCAGGTACAGCTGCAGTGCCGCCAGCCCGTACTTCGAGGCCCCGGTGCGCCATTTCGCGATGAGTTCGATCATGTCGGGATTCCCGCCATACTTCTCCGCGAAATCGACCATGCCCTCAAGCAGCTGTATGTCGGATATCGGCACGATGCCAGGGGCGTACACCTGGGGCGACAGGTGCTTAAACACCCCGTGGCCGCGCATGTTGATGTCGAACTGAGTCAGCAGCCCGTTGACGACGCCGGCGTCGGGCACGATGACGAGCGGGGTGTACATCGTCTTCGTGTCGACTTTCTCGTTGTTCCAGCCGCCGTGTTCCTTGACGAGGTCGATGGTCGACAGCAGCAGCCCCAACTTGCCGTTGGTGAAAATCTCCTCGATTTCGGAGCTGTAGTCATCCAGGTCGCCAACCCTTGTGCCGCATCCTCTTTCACTGCGCGGTTGGTTGCATCGATCACGATGCAGTGACCTTTGCCGAAGATCATCCAGTCGCACACCGACGGCGTCTCCTTCTTCGTCCATGCATCCTGCATCTCGCGTTCATCGACAATCGTGGTCAGGTGCGGGCTCTTGTTAAAGATGCGATGCAGAATCTCGCCGACGAAGATCTCGAAGGAGTCGCACATGGCGGTCTTGAACCGATTTCTGGGGCTGGACCCGAGGGATGCCCAGGCCTCGAAGAAGAGCTGTGATCCGCACAGCCGCTCGATCGCCCATTGATGGCGCAACATGACGAACGTGCTGCCGTCGACGGCCAGGAACGGGAATCGTGTAAGGGTGGAGCGCTGATTGCCGATTGCCCCTTTGTCGCGATCACCTTCCAGCTCGATCCTGTACTGGTCCAGCGGCCTCGCCATGTTGGCGAACAACAAGTCGATCGCGGCCTCGGTGGCGCCGTCGGCAAGCATCTCCTGGCGGGTGAACCGGACCTGATGGGTCTCGGTGCTGCGCTTGACGATTCGGGCGCCGAGGCGCATCACGTCGAGCAGTTCGACACCGGTGGCGATCGTGAAGGCCTCGGCGGGCGTCGCGCCCAACCCGTTGGTGTTCGATCGCGGTGCCCACGGGGTGAACCACAGGTCGTAGGTGTTCGATAGCACGATCTCGTATTTCAGTGGCTGATTGAACAGTGACGACGCGATCTCCTTTTGGATGTGCGGCTTGGCGTACTCGTGGGTTTCCTCAAGGCCCATCTTCGGCAGTTTGCGCCAGAGCTTGGCTTTTTCGGCGTCGGTGGGCACGTCTCCCGTGAACTCGTCGTCCGAATTCTGCTCGGACGTAATCGATAACAGTATGTGCACCAAGGTATTTCGGTCGATCGGCGGTGCCGTCTCATCCGGCGATGCGTACTCGATGATTTCGCGCTGCAGCTGAGCGGTGGCCTGCGGGGAGACAAGGTGCTCGTTGTAGATGGTCATGCGGTTGAGGGCCTGCTCGCACACTCCGCCGCTACCGCCGCCAGTGAGAAATTCGCCCTCAACGGCGTCAACGTCCTGGGTGGTGGTGTAGGCCACATCCCAATGGCTCTGGAGGCGTGCGACGGTTTCGAGCGCGTCGTAGAGGTTGACTTTGGTGAGCAAGTCGCGCCGCTGCTCTTCAGACAGTGGCGTATGGCCGAAGTGGCCGGCGACCATCAACTGCCCCTGTGCGCCGAGGAAACCCATCACCTGCGAAATGGGGTCGCCGCCGTTGCTACCGCCAACGCCGAAGCCAGCACCGATGCCCGTCCATGGTGGAGGCATCCACGGCGGCAGCGAGCCGTTCTTCGCCCCATTACCTGTCGTGGGCGCGGCGTTGCCTGCACTCTTCTGCTGGCTCTTCTGTTCACTCTTCTCGGCTCGCTCGCGCCGGATTCGCGCCCCTTTACCCATCGGAACCCCCGACTTCTTTCATCGAGCAGCTGGTCGAGCTGACGATTCGACGGTTAGCCGCCCCGTTTGCGTATTGACCGCCGTACCGCGGCCGGCAGGCGCAGCTCGTCGTCGACCTCGTCGCGGGTGCGCACTACGTCGAGTCTAAAGTGCATCTCGGACATTTCTCGAACATCTATTCGTACGACGGCAGCGTGTCGACGTGGTGCCGCAGCCCGGCCATCACGACCACCCCCGTTATGGTGTGGCGGCACGGTACTGCTCCCGCAGCCGTTTGAGGTCGCCCGTATACCCCAGCGCGATCGCATACGTGACAACGAAATCCTCATTCGAGCCCGGCAGCACGAAGGGCCCGAGATGTTGCGGCAGCCCGCGATCACGACCAGCGCGTGCGGAACCGACAAGTTCGCGATCCCACTACAACATGCCGACGAATTCGTCATGCAGCGCACGATCGAGAAGCGGGGTGCGCTCGTCGATCGCAGCGTCGTAGGCGCCGATGGCCGCAGCCCAGCCGTCGAACGGTGGCTGCGAGTTCCAATCGAGAACGATGAGCGTCTGATCGATGGCCATCGCGACGCAACGCTGCAGCGTGCGCTCTGTCCGCCACGCAGCTACGACGGGCCCACTGCTCCACGTCCGTGCGTCGTCGTTTCCGCGTTCGTTCTGCTGCGTTTCACCCTTGGCGAGCGATGCGGCGACGCGCGGGGTGTCCACCCGATTCGACACGTTCGGCGTTACCACTACCCGCCTACCGAGGCTCGGCACGTTGTCGTTGATCCAGCCTGCGAGCCGCTTGCCAGCCTCCGGCGTCCAGTCGTGCGCTCGCCGGCAGGAAAGCGCCACGATGTCGCACTTCGGCGTACACGGCTCACTGTCCTCGTTCCGGCCCACGGCTCAGCGGCATGATGGACCGGCGCACTGTCGCTGGGGCCCGACGCGACGGAGACGCCGACGGTTTCGCCGGTTGTTGCCGCTCCGACGGCGACAGCTCAAGCTCGTACCCGCCCGGATCAGCGCGTGCTGACTGCAAAGAATGAACGGGAACCTGGCATTACCGCGTCGAGCACCTGGTCGTACCATTTGACGTCACCACCAGTTACCCCGGCATCCCTTCGCCAGCCGCGAGATCGCTGGTCAACGACTCAGTTGAAAGATCTCAACTCGTGTCGTAGGTAGCCAAGTCCCCGCTCGGACACCAGTGGTGATGAGACGCATCGGCGGCATCCGAACGACGTGCCGCCCGCAGATCAGGCTTAGCGCCTGGCGCTCATCGGGTGCTGTCGTCACCGCCGCGGTCGGCGGACACCGCCGATTCCTCTGATTCCTCGGTCGCCTCCGGCTCAGCGTCGTCGAACGACTCATCGACGCCAGCCTCGTCATCCGGGTAGTCGACCGCCTGCTGGTCTTCGGGTTCTTCGTCGGCCTCAGCCTGGTCCTGGCCCCCCGCATCACGTTGCTGGCGTTCCCTGATGGCGTCGACGATCAGCAGGATCACCCCCAGCACGCTGGCGCCGATACACACCCACGCCACCAGCACGTTGCTGGTGACCACGGCGAACACCAGCGCAACGAGCCCAATCAGGGCCAAAACCAGGGCAATGATCAGCATGGGTCATCCTCCAGCCGGCGAGCAGCAACTAAACGTACCAAGCTCGCAGCACCGGCCTTGCAGCCCGGCGAGTGTGCGGCCCGTGTCGCGCTAGTTGTTACCCCGGTTGAACTGGTCGAAACCGCCGGCATCGGCGCTGGAATCGACCGGCGCCGCCGAACCACGCTGACCGAGTTCCTCCAGCTGGGATTCCAGGTAGGTCTTGAGACGGGTGCGGTACTCGCGCTCGAACGTGCGCAGCTGCTCGAGCCGGCCTTCCAGCACGGTGCGCTGCTGGTTGATGGTTCCCATGATCTCGGAATGCTTGCGTTCGGCGTCGGCCTGCAGGGCGTCGGCCTTCTCCTGGGCCTGCCGCAACTGGGCCTCGGAGCGGGCCTGGGCGTCCGCAAGCATGGCGTCGGCGCGCTGCCGGGCGTCGGCGACGGTGGTCTCGGCGGTGTGCCGGGCCTCGCTGACGATCTGCTCGGCGTTGGCGCGGGCATCTGCCAGCATCTTGTCCGACTCGGCCTTGGCGGTGGCGGTGAGGCGGTCGGCGGTGTCTTGGGCCAGGCTCAGCACCCGGGCCGCCTTGAGGGCTTGCTCCTCGTTGGTGCCGGTCGGAGCCGGCCTGACCGGCTCGGGTTCGGGTTCGTAGACCGGCATCGCCTGCGTGGGCGCGGCGGTCGCGCCGGTACCGGCGCCGCCGGAGGCGAGCTCCGCGTCCAGCTCGGCGATCCGCTGGCGCAGGTCGGAATTCTCTTCGATGAGCCGGGTCAGTTCGTTTTCCACCAGGTCAAGGAAGGCGTCAACCTCGTCTTCGTTGTACCCGCGCTTGCCGATAGGCGGCTTACTGAACGCCACATTGTGGACGTCGGCAGGTGTAAGCGGCATTGTTTGTCCCCTCGAGTTCCTGGACGGTCAAACGATCTGGAAAGTGTAGAACGGAGTGGTAGCCGTCGTGCAACTAGCGTCCATCCTGTCACACCAGACTCGGCGGTTGCCGATTGGACTAATAAATAAGGGTCAATTTCAATCTCTGAGGCAAATAAATCACATTTCTTAGATTTGAAAATCCCGCGCACAAACTTGTCGCCGAATCGTGGCCGAACCGTCGCCCAACTATGTCCGGGCAATGACCGCACGGCTCACTCAGGCCGCGGCGCCGAACGCCAGCTGCATCCCGATGAACGCCACCAGCAACAGCACCATGATGGACAGGTCGAAGCGCACCGCGCCGATGGTCAGTTGCGGGATCAGCCGGCGCAGCAGCTTCACCGGTGGATCCGTGATCGACATGATGATCTCGAGGATCACCACCGTCAGGCCGGTCGGGCGCCAGTCGCGGCTGAACGAGCGGATGAACTCGACGACGACCCGCGCGATCAGCAGCAGCCAGAAGATGAACAGCGCAAACCCAAGGATCTGAAAAAACAGCACCAACGAGAGCCCGACCTTACCGACGAGGATGTGAATGTGCCGTCCGTGAGGCCGGCAAGCGCAAGCCTACCGACTCGGTCGACGGACACACATGTGGTCCGATCGCCAGTGGCCGGACCGGGCCGCAACCAGCCCGGCGGGCCAGCTGCCACCCACCGGGCCGCGCATCGCCAGATGCGGCTATTGGTAAGCGTAGAAACCGGTTTCGGCGATCCGGCGACGCTCCTCCGGGGTCACGTCGACGTCCGCGGGCGACAGCAGGAACACCTTCGTGGCGACCTTGTCGAACGAGCCGCGCAACGCGAAGGCCAAACCCGCGGCGAAGTCGACGAGCCGTTTGGCGTCGGCGTTGTCCATCGACACCAGGTCCATGATGACGGGCGTGCCGTCGCGGAACCGCTCGCCGATAGTGCGCGCCTCGCCGTAGTCCTTGGGCCGCAGCGTGGTGATCTTGGACAGCGGGTGGCCTTCCTCGAACATCATCGCCATCCGGCGCGGGTCCATCGCCAGCGCGCCGCGAGTGGAATTGCGCAACCATGAGCCGAAGCGCGGCCGTGCCATGTCGGGGCGGTCGAACTCGCGGGGCGGGAATCGCGGTTCGTCGGGGTACCCGACGCGATAGCTGCTAGGCGGCGGATAGTCGGCCGGCTCGGCGCGCAAGTCGCCACGCAGATCGCCGCGCGGGTCGCGGCGGGGGTCACGGGGATCGCGCGGGTCCTCGTAGTCGCGTCCTTCATAACGGCCGTAATCGTCGTCGAATCGGGGCCGCGAATAACCGCGTGAGGGCGCGCGGTCGTCGTAATACTCGTCGTCGTATTCCTCCATCGGAGCCATACCGAAGTAGGCCTTGACCTTGTGCAGTGTGCTCATCGCTTGACCCCTTCTAGCCCTGGGTTACCTGTTGTCTGTGATGAAGGTGTGACTACAGTGACTATTCACGGTGACCGTAACCGCCGCGGACCCAATAGCGCGGTACCGACACGCACACACGTCGAACCATGTTTGACGGCGGTTTCGAAATCAGCGGACATGCCGGCGGACAGCCCGACCGCCCCGGGGAACGACTCGCGCACCCTGTTGTGCTCGGATTGCAGCCGGTCAAACGCCTCGTCCGGATCCCAATCCAGGGGCGGGATGCCCATCAGACCGACCAGTTCCAGGCCCGGCGCAGCATCGACTTGCGCGCAGATCTCATCCACCGCTCCGGGCGCGGTGATGTCCACACCGCCGCGTGACACGTCGCCGTCAAGGCTGACCTGGACGTAAACCCGCAATGGACGGTCGCGACGGCGTTCGGCCAGCGCCGCGGTGACCGCGCGATCCAGCGCCGTTACCAACCGCGGGCTGTCGACCGAATGAGCGGTGTGCGCCCACCGCGCCAGCGAACGCACTTTGTTGCGCTGGATTCGTCCCACCATGTGCCAGTGGATGCCGCCAAGCCCGGCCCTCGGCGGTGCCGCCAACAGCCGAGCCACTTCGGCCGCCTTGGCCGAAGCTTCCTGTTCGCGGGATTCGCCAACCGCGCGGCAACCCAATCGGCACAAAATCACAACATCGGTTGCTGGAAAGAATTTGGTAATTGGCAGAAGTTCAATTTCGCCGACATTACGACCGGCCGCCTCGGCCGCGGCCGCGAGCCGCGACCGCACCGCGGCCAACGCGTGCGTCAATTCCGATTGACGGTCTGCCTGCGCCGAAAGATCCACCACCATCGCGGTCATTCCATCCACACCAAAGACGCCAGCCGCCCGGTGGGCGCGCCGCGTCGATGGCTGAACAACGTCGGGTCCGCAACCGTGCACCGGGGGTCGACGTCGATCGATGTAATGCCGAAACCTCTTAGCTGGCAGGCGATTCCGGCGCGAAGATCGAGTGCGGGCGTTCCGGCCGACGTGGTGGTGCGGCTGCCCGGCAACGCCGCCTCGACCTCGTCGGCCATGGCGGCCGGCACTTCGTAATTGCGGCCACTGGCAGCCGGGCCCAGCAGCGCCGAAATGTCGCCGGCCCGGGCGCCCAGATCGAGCATCGCCTCGACCGCGCGGGCCACCACCCCGTGCTGCGCACCGACCCGGCCGGCATGAACCGCGCCGATGACGCCGGTACGCGCATCGGCCAGCAACACCGGCACGCAGTCGGCTGTCAACACCGCCAGCGCCAGTCCGCGGGTGCCGGTGACCAATCCATCGGTGCCCACCTCGCCGCCGACGGCAACGCGCTGCGGCGCCTCGACCACCGTGATCCGGTCACTGTGGACCTGGTTCATCCACACCACCCGCTCGGCGGGCAGCCTGATGGCCGCGGCCAGCCGGGCACGGTTGGCCGCCACGGCGGCAGGGTCGTCACCGACGTGGTCGCCGAGGTTGAAAGTGTCGAACGGCGGCTGGGACACACCGCCCGCCCGGGTGGTGATCACCCGGCGGATGCGAACGCTCACCTTCCCAGTATCCGAAACCCGTTGCCCGCCAGGTCGCACCAATGTCGCGCCGCAGCCGGTTCGTCGCGCACTGGCAAGCAAATCGAGATCCTCAGCGGCGCATGAAGGGCGGCACATCGACGTCGTCGTCATCGCCGCCGATGCTGAGGGTCGCGCCGTTGGTGTGCAGTGGCACGCTGACGGCGTCGACCGGCTCGAACAGCGTGGAGGTGAGCTTGCCGGCCCGTGCCGACTCGATGCGGTGCGCGCCGCCCGTCTCGGCCACCCCGGGAGGCTTGCGGCCGGCGCCGCCGGCCTCGAAGCCCGCCGCAATCACTGTTACCCGTACCTCGTCGCCGAGTGAGTCGTCGATGACGGTGCCGAAGATGATGTTGGCGTCGGGGTGAGCGGCGTCCTGCACCAGCGAGGCCGCCTCGTTGATCTCGAACAGGCCCAGGTCGCTGCCGCCCGCGATCGACATCAGCACGCCCTGCGCGCCCTCCATCGAGGCTTCCAGCAGCGGCGAGTTGATGGCAATCTCGGCCGCTTTCAGCGACCGGCCCTCACCGCGGGCCGAGCCGATGCCCATCAGCGCGGTGCCGGCGCCGGACATGATGCCCTTGACGTCGGCGAAGTCGACGTTGATCAGACCCGGCGTGGTGATCAGGTCGGTGATGCCCTGCACACCGTTGAGCAGCACCTCGTCGGCGCTGCGGAAGGCGTCCATGAGCGACACCGCGGCATCGCCCATCTGCAACAGCCGGTCGTTGGGAATCACGATCAGGGTGTCGCAGCTCTCCCGCAGTGCCGAGATGCCGTTTTCGGCCTGGTTGCTGCGCCGCTTGCCCTCGAAGGAGAACGGCCGGGTGACGACGCCGACGGTCAACGCCCCCAGTTTGCGGGCAATGCTGGCGACGACGGGCGCCCCACCGGTTCCGGTACCGCCGCCCTCGCCAGCGGTAACGAACACCATGTCGGCTCCGCGCAGCAACTCCTCGATCTCGTCCTTGGCGTCCTCGGCGGCCTTGCGTCCCACCTCCGGGTCGGCGCCGGCGCCCAACCCGCGGGTCGAGTCGCGGCCCACGTCGAGCTTGACGTCGGCATCGCTCATCAACAAAGCCTGTGCATCGGTGTTGATCGCGATGAACTCCACGCCCTTGAGTCCCTGCTCGATCATCCGGTTGACGGCGTTGACGCCGCCGCCGCCGATGCCCACGACTTTGATGACGGCCAGGTAGTTATGCGGGGGGGTCATCATTCGTCTTCCTCCCTGAAGGGAAACTCGGTTCCTCCTGCGGTGTGTCCGCTTGCAAAACTCTCAACCTCAACCATAGATTTAGAGTTATGTCAAGTACTTCCGCGTAACCAGAACCGTATGGGTACGACGGGTGCTAACCGTGCAGGCGCGCCGACGCGTCACCCGCAAATTTTTTGTGGGCCGGCTGCTGCGCCTTACGTCATTTGACGGTCGGCAGGTCCGGGCTGGACACGTCGTAGGTCCGCCCGGGCTGGGTCAACAACGCCGCCAGTTTCTCGGCCTTCTCCTCGGCACGGTCGGTGGTCCCCCAGATCACCACGCGCCCGTCGGCCAGCGTGAGGGTGATCGAGGACACCGAGGGCGCCGCGATCCTGCCCACCTGGCCGGCGACCTCGGGACGCAGCGCGGTCAACACCTGCAACGCCGCCAAGGTGGCGGGATCTGTCGGGCCCGGATTGTCCACGTCGATATACGGCAGCGCCGGCGGCGGCGGACCGGTCGCGAAATCCACGCCGTCGCGGTCGAACAGGTGCGGCCCGTCGGGGAAGTCCTTGACCACCAACGGGACCCGCTCCACGATGGTGATCCGCAACGCCGACGGGTACTGCCGCTGTACCCGGGCGCTGGCCACCCGCCGGATCGCCGCCACCCGGTCGGCGACCTGACTGGTGTCGATCTGCAGCAACGGCGTGCCGGGGCGCACCCGGGCGGCGTCGAGAACCTCCTCGCGGGTCACCACGCCGACCCCGACGACGACGATGTTGCGTGCCGACATTGCGGGTGTGAAATACAGGATCAGCGCCAGCCCCACTCCGACGACGACTAACACCACGGTGCCCAGCAGCATCTTCAATCCCTGAACAACGCCGCGCGCAACGGGTTTGGGCTCTTTGACGACTTGCCCGAGGGCCCGTCGTTTGGCCTCGCGCCGGGCTTGCTCGATGGCGATAGCACGGGCCTGGGCGGCACGGCGCTCGGCACGTTCGCGCCGGGCCCGCCGGCGCGGGCCCTCGAATTCGTCTTCGGCTGCCGGCTGCTGGGCGCTCGGCGCCGCGGTGGCGAGCGGCTGGGTGACCGCTTCGGCACCGACGTCTGCCGAGTCGCCGGCGACGACGTCGACCGGGCTGGCTTCGTCGGGTTCGGTCACTGCAGAACTCCCGGCCGGCCAGGCGCGCCACGGTTGGCCTGCACCCGCAGGGCGGTCACGATCTCCGGACCCAGCAATGTGACGTCTCCGGCGCCCATGGTGACGATGACATCACCCGGCCCTGCCGCGGCGGCCACCTCGCCGGCCACCGCCGAGAAATCCGGGAGGTAGCGCACCGGTACGCTCACGTGCCCGGCGACGCTGGCCCCGCTGACGCCGGCCAGGGGCTGTTCGCGGGCGCCGTAGACGTCGAGCACAAACACCGCGTCGGCGGCGCTGAGGGCGCGACCGAACTCGGCGGCGAAAGCCTTGGTGCGCGAGTACAAATGCGGCTGGAAAACGACCAGCAGCCGACCGGTGCCCCCGTGCTGGAGGACCGAGCGCACGGCCGCCAGCGTGGCGCCGATCTCGGTCGGGTGGTGGGCATAATCGTCGAACACCCGTACCGATCCCACCGCGCCGACCAGCTCGAACCGGCGTCGCACGCCCTCGAAACCGGCCAGGCCGTCGAGCACCTCGTCGATCGCGGCGTCCACTTCGATCGCCGCCAGCAGCGCACCCAGCGCATTGAGCGCCATGTGCCGTCCGGGCACCGCGAGCCGCATCACCCGCGGGTGCCGCTCACCGGCCAATCGGAGGTGCGCCACGGCTTCGGTGCCCCGCTGTTCCCAGGACAGCAATGTCGCGGCCAACGGCGCACCTTCGGGTTCAGCCGACCCGTAACGCAGCACCCGAATTCCCAGCTCCGCGGAGCGTCGGGCCAGTTCGGCCGCGCCGGGGTCGTCGGTGCACACCACCAGGGCGCCCCCAGGCGCCAGCCGCTCCACGAAGGAGTCGAACACCCCGACATACGCCTCGGTGCTGCCGTAGAAGTCCAGGTGATCGGACTCGATGTTGGTGACCACGGCGACGTCGGGGGTGTACTCCAACAGCGAGCCGTCGCTTTCGTCGGCTTCGGCGACAAAGCAGTCCCCACTGCCGTGATGGGCATTGGTGCCGGCCTCGCCCAGTTCACCGCCCACCGCGAACGACGGGTCGCGCCCGCAGTGCTGCAGCGCGACAATCAGCATCGATGTCGTGGTGGTCTTGCCGTGGGTTCCGGTGACCATCAGCGTGGTGCGGCCGGCCATCAGCTTGGCCAGCACGACCGGGCGCAGCAGTACCGGGATGCCGCGGCGCCGGGCTTCGACCAGTTCGGGATTGGTCTTGGGGATGGCGGCACGGGTGGTGATGACGGCGGTGACGCCGCCGGGCAGCAGGTCCAGCGACGCCGCGTCGTGGCCGATCCGGATCAGAGCGCCGCGCGCCCGCAAAGCGTGCAGACCGCGTGACTCCTTGGCGTCCGAGCCCGACACCAGGCCGCCGCGGTCCAGCAGGATACGGGCAATGCCCGACATGCCGGCTCCGCCGATGCCGACCATGTGGACCCGCTGCAGTTCGGGCGGCAACTGCTCGGTGTTCACTTGGCTCTCCTGGAGGCTCTCCCGGAGGCTCTCCTGGCACGAGCCCGCCGCGCGGTGTCCAGCGCCGCCTGGGCCACCTGCCGGGCCGCATCTCGGTGTCCCACCTGTGCGGCGGCGGCCGTCATCGCCGCCAGCCGGGGCGGATCGGTGAGCAGCCCGGCGACTTCGCGAGCCACCAGGGCCGGGGTGAGGTCGGCATCGGCAATCACCATGCCGCCGCCGGCGTTGACCACCGGCAGCGCATTGAGCCGCTGCTCACCGTTGCCGATCGGTAGCGGCACGTAGATGGCCGGCAACCCGACCGCCGACACCTCGGCTACCGTCATCGCCCCGGAACGACAGATCACCAGGTCAGCGGCGGCGTAGGCCAGATCCATCCGGTCCAGATAGGGCACCGCGACGTACGGCGGGTCACCCGCGTCGGGGGTGCGCAGCTCCAGGACGTTCTTGGGCCCGTGAGCATGCAAGACGGAAACACCCGCGGCGGCCAGGTCGGCCGCGGCCGCTGATACCGCCCGGTTGAGCGACACGGCGCCCTGCGAACCCCCGAACACCAGCAGCACCCGGGCGTCGTCGGCGAAGCCGAAGTGCGCCCGGGCCTCGGCGCGCAGCGCCGCGCGGTCCAGGGCGGTGATGGCCTGCCTGACCGGAACCCCGACCACCTCGGCCCGCCGCAGCCCGCAATCCGGCACCGCCGACAGCACCCGGTCGGCGCTGCGGGCACCCACCCGGTTAGCCAACCCGGCCCTGGCATTGGCCTCGTGGATCACCACCGGGATACGGCGGCTGCGCCTGCGCATGCCGGGGATACCCCGCGCGGCCAGGTAGGCGGGCAGCGCGACATACCCACCGAAACCGACCACGACGTCGGCATCGACCGCGTCGAGCACCGCCCGGGTCTCCGCGACGGCACGCCACACCCGCGGCGGCAGGCGGGCCAGGTCGCCACTGGGTTTGCGCGGCAACGGCACCGGGGTGATCAGCTCCAGGTGATAGCCGCGGGCGGGCACCAACGTCGTCTCCAGCCCGCGCGGAGTGCCCAACGCGGTGATCCGGACATCCGGCTCCAGGGCGCTGAGCGCGTCGGCGACGGCCATCGCGGGCTCCACATGGCCGGCGGTGCCGCCGCCGGCGAGCACGATCGACAGCGATGGACCGTAGTCGGTCACCTTCTGCCCACCGGCCGGCTCCCTGACCGAGTCGTTCACCCGTAACGCTGACCTTCCAATGCCCGAACCCGACCTGCCTGACGCTGGCCGGCGTACCGCTGACCCGCTCTATGATGCTCCCCCGCAACCGGGTGGTGCCCCCGCCCCGGCGCGTGCGCGGTACCCGCGGACCGGCGAACCGGCCGATCGGCCCGGCGCGGCGACGCCGGTCGCGCCGGCTCCCCGGGTTTGCGAACCGCCTTGGGCGCCTTCCGCGCGGCCGGCTGTTTGGCCTGCTGTTTGGCCGTCTGCCTGGCCGGTTGCGGGTGCGCGCGCTTGCGGTCCCGAAACGCCTCGAGGCGGGTCGGCGCGTAAGGCTTGGGTAGCGGCAGCCGCAGCAGTCGGTTCACTGTATCGTCGCGACCCGCGCGCAGCGCGGCCACCGCCTCGGGTTCATGCCGCGCCGCGTTGGCGATGACGCCGATCATCGACAAGGTGGTGGCCGTCGAGGTGCCGCCGGCCGAGATCAGCGGCAGTTGCAGCCCGGTGACCGGCAGCAGCCCGATCACGTAACCGATGTTGATGAACGCCTGTCCCAGCACCCACAACGTGACGGTGGCGGTCAACAACCGCAGAAAGGGGTCGGCCGACCGGCGGGCGATCCGCATGCCGGTATAGGCGAACAGCCCGAACAGTCCCAGCAGCCCGAGCGCGCCGATGAAGCCGAGCTCCTCCCCGATGATCGCGAAAATGAAGTCGTTGTGGGCGTTGGGCAGATAGTTCCACTTGGCCACACCCTGGCCCAGGCCGTCGCCGAAGATTCCACCGTGAGCCAGCGCGAACTTGGCCTGCCGGGCCTGGTAGCCCGAGTCCATCGGGTCGTTGTCGGGATCGAGCCAAGACCGCACCCGGTCGGACCGGTAACCCGCGGTCATCGCCAGGATCCCCGCGGAGATGACGACCGCTGCCAGTGAGCTGGCGAAAACACGCAGCGGCAACCCCGCGTACCACAGCAGCCCGAGCAGGATGATGCCCATCGACACCGTCTGTCCCAGGTCGGGCTGGGCCACGATCAACGCCAGCGCCACGACCGCGGCCGGCACCAGCGGAATCAGCATTTCCCGCAGCGACGCCCGCTCCATCCGCCGGGCCGCCAGCAGATGCGCACCCCAGACCGCGAACGCCATCTTGGTCAGCTCCGACGGCTGCATCGAAAAGCCCGCCACCACGAACCACCCGCGGGAACCGTTGGCTTCCTTGCCGATTCCCGGAATCAGCACCAGCACCAACAACACAATGGTGAACGCGAAGGCGGAGAAGGCGATGCGGCGGAGGAACTGCACCGACATGCGTAGCCCGACGTAGCAGCCGATGAGACCGACGACGGTCCACAAGACCTGCTTGCCGAAGATCACCCATGCCGACCCGTCGTCGTCATAGGACCGCACGCCGGAGGCCGAGAGCACCATGATCAGGCCGAGCGTGGTCAGCAGCGCGGCGACGGCGATGATCAGGTGAAACGAGGTCATGGGCCGGCCCAGCCACACGCCGAACCGGGTCCGCGGGCCCGCCTCCTCGGGCTTCGCCCGGGATTTCTCGCCCGACGTCTCGCGGGGCTTCTCGCCCGACTTCTCGCCGGTCTGCTCACCCGCCGGCTCGTCCGGCGAAGCCGCAGCGTCGACCTCCTCGTCAGCCTCGGCTGTTTCCTCCGGCTCGGCCGTCCCGTGGGCGGCGGCACCGTCGCCGGCCTTGCCCCGGCGCATCAGCCGGGTGAATGGGCTGCGCATGCCGCCTACCGGACCGCGGCGCGTACCGCGGCCGCGAACGCGTCGCCCCGGTCGGCGTAACCGTTGAACTGGTCAAACGACGCACCGGCCGGTGCCAGTAGCACCGTGTCACCGGGTTTGGCCATCTGTTTGGCCGCGGCCACCGCGGCGGTCATCACGCATGTGCCGAGCGGTTCGACGGAATCATCAACTTTTGTCACATCAGTATCAGAAGCCACAGCCATACCAGCATCCTCGCCTGTCACAACCTGGACGACGGGGACATCCGGCGCGTGTCGTGATAACGCCTCGGCAACCGCGGCCCGGTCTCGGCCGATGAGCACCGCACCGACCAGCCTCGGTGCCATGCGCGCCACCTCGGCATCCACGGACGCGCCCTTGAGCAGCCCACCGGCCAGCCAAACCACCCGCGGGTAGGCCAGCACCGACGCCTGCGCGGCGTGCGGGTTGGTGGCCTTGGAGTCGTCGACGTAGGTGACGCCGTCGACGACCGCCACCACTTCCGAGCGGTGGCGCCCGACCTGAAACGACGCAACGGCTTCCGCGATCGCCCCGGCGGACACCCCGACGGAGCGGGCCAGCGCGGCCGCGGCCAGCGCGTCGAGCACCCCGACCGGGCCGGGCACCGGGATGGAGGCGACCGGCAGCAGCGGCAGGTCGGCGGCGAAGGCCCGGTCAACCAGGTGGCCGTCGCGCACGCCCAGCTCTCCGGCCGCGGGCTCACCGAGCCGGAATCCGGCCCGCACCTGCGCCGGCGCGGTCTCCAGCAGCGCCGCCGCGCGGGAATCGTCCAGGCCGACCACCGCCACCCGGCCGGTCAGCACCCGAGCCTTGGCCTCGGTGTAGGCGGCCATGGTGCCATGCCAGTCCAGGTGATCTTCGGCGATGTTGAGCACCACGCCGGCCTCGGGCCGCAGCGACGGCGCCCAGTACAGCTGGAAACTCGACAACTCGACGGCCAGCACATCGGCCGGCTGGTCGAGCACCTCCAACACCGGGCTGCCGATGTTTCCGCACAGCACGCTGCGCCGGCCGGCCGCGGTCAGCATGGCGTGCAGCATCGAGGTCGTGGTGGTCTTGCCGTTGGTGCCGGTCACCACCAGCCAGCGGCGCGGCGGCCCGTAGCGGCCCGCCGCATCCAGCCGCCAGGCCAGCTCCACGTCACCCCAGATAGGCACACCCGCGGCGGCGGCCGCAGCCAGCACCGGCGTGGTCGGCTGGAACCCGGGGCTGGTGACCACCAATGAATACTCGGCGATCTGCGATACCGCCACCGACGGCTCCACGGTCGCCACACCCTCGTCGGCATAAGGCTGCAACATCGCCGGATCGTCGTCACACACCGTGGGCGTCGCACGGAAGCGGGTCAGCGCCGCCAGCACGGCGCGGCCGGTTACCCGGCCACCGGCGATCAGCACCGGGGCGCCCGGCACCAGGGGGTCAAGCACGTCAGGCACCGATCGCAGCCAGATATTCACCGTAGAACAAGGCCACACCCAAACCACAGCTGATCGCGGTGAGCAGCCAGAACCGAATGATCACCGTGGTTTCGGCCCAGCCGACCAACTCGAAATGGTGGTGGAAGGGCGCCATCCGGAATACCCGGCGCCCGGTCGTGCGGAAGGCCAATATCTGCAGCACCACCGAGGTGATCTCGGCGACGAACAGCGAGCCCAGCACCACCGCCAGCAGTTCGGTGCGGCTGGTGACCGAGAGCCCGGCGATGACGCCGCCCAATGCCAGGGAGCCGGTGTCGCCCATGAAGATTTTCGCGGGCGCAGCGTTCCACCACAAAAAGCCGATGCAGGCGCCAGCGGTCGCGGCGGCGATGAGCGCCAGATCCAGCGGGTCCCGCACGTTGTAGCAACCCAACCCCGGCGCGGTGACGCACGCGTTGCGGTATTGCCAGAAGGTGATCAGCACGTAGGCACCGGTGACCATTGCCATGCAGCCGGCGGCCAGCCCGTCCAGGCCGTCGGTGAAGTTGACCGCGTTCGACCAGGCGCTGACGAGGACCACGCAAAACAGCACGAATAGCACCGGAATCAGCGTGACCGTGGCGATCTCACGCACGTAGGACAGCTGCGCGCTGCCCGGCGTGAGGCCGGCTGGATTGCGGAACTGCAGCACCAGCACCGCGAACAGAATGGCGGAGGTGATTTGCCCGACGGTCTTGGCCGTCTTGTTCAGCCCGAGGTTGCGTGACCTGCGGATCTTGATCATGTCGTCGAGGAATCCGACCCCGCCCAGCGCGGTGGCCAAGCCCAGCACCAGCAAACCCGACGCGGAGATGCCTTCGCCGTCGAACGCCAGGCCGGCGAGGTGGGTGCCGAAGTAGCCCGCCCAGATGCCGGCCAGAATCGCCACACCGCCCATCGACGGCGTGCCGCGTTTGCTGTGATGGCTGGGCGGGCCGTCGTCGCGGGTGTGGTGACCGAAGCCCTGTTTGGTGAACAGCCGGATCAGTGCCGGGGTGAGCAGGATGGAAACCGCAAGCGCGATGGCGACGGCGATCAGGATCTGTCTCACGGGTTTGCGCTCCCGCGGTTGCCTGCGCCCCCAGCTTCGCCATCGGCGCCGTCCGAGACCAGCGCGTCGGCCAGCGCTCCCAAGCCTGCCGAGTTCGACGCCTTGATCAGGATCACATCCCCGGGTTGGACTTCGGCGCGCAACAGTTCCAGCGCGGCGTCGGCGTCGGCGACGTTGACGGTCCCCCTGTCAGCCCCCGCTCCCCAGGAGCCCCACGCCCCTTCCAGGACCGCTCCGTGGTGCATGGCGCTCACCGACCTCCCGGTTCCCACGACAACGAGTCGAGACACATCTAAACGCACCGCGAGCCGGCCGACGCGGTCATGCTCGGCAATGGCGTCCGCGCCGAGTTCAGCCATCTCCCCCAAAACCGCCCAACTGCGCCGTTTGGCGGCGAGGTCGGACCCGGCGCCGGAGCCGCCGCGGGCGATCCAGGCCAGCGCCTGCAGACCGGCCCCCATGGAGTCGGGGTTGGCGTTATAGGCGTCGTCGATGACCGTCACCCCGTCCGCGCGGGTGGTCACCTGCATCCGATGCCGCGACACCGGACCCGCGCCGCCAAGCGCGGTTGCCACCTGATCGAGGGTGGCACCGCATTCCAGCGCGACAGCGGCGGCGCACAATGCATTGCTGACTTGATGGTCGCCGTAGACGCCTAGCCGGACTTCGGCCTGGGTAGCACCCGCGTGCACGGTGAACTGCGGCCTGGCCAGCTCATCCAGCGACACCGGGCCGGCCCAAACGTCGCCAGTGCTGCCGCGGCTGACCCGCACCACCCGCGCCGCGGTCACCTCGGCCATCGCCGCCACGGCCGGGTCGTCGGCATTGAGGATGACCACCCCGGATTGCGGAACAGCTTGCGGCAGCTCCGATTTCGTTCGCGCAATGGCCTCACGGGAGCCGAACTCGCCGAGGTGCGCGGTACCGACGTTGAGCACCACCCCGATGGCCGGGGTCGCGATCTGGGCCAACGCGGCGATGTTGCCGGGGTGGCGGGCCGACATCTCCAGAATCAGGTAGTCGGTGTCGCGGCCGGCACGCAGCACGGTCCAGGGATGACCCAGCTCGTTGTTGAAGGATCCGGGCGGGGCAACCACCACACCCAAAGGCTGCAGCACCGCAGCCACCAGATCCTTGGTCGACGTCTTACCCGACGAACCGGTGATCCCGATGATGGTCAGCCCGCCGGCGACCAGCTCCGCGGCCACCGCCTTGGCCAGTTTCGCCAGCGCGGCCAGGACGGCCGCGCCCGACCCGTCGGCGTCGTGCTCGAGCACTCCGGCCAGCGCGCCCTCGGCGAGGGACCGCTCCGGCGTCACCACAATGGCCGGAACACCGACCGGCCGGGCGGCCAGCACGGCAACCGCCCCGGCCGCTGCTGCCGACGCCGCATAGTCATGTCCGTCAACATGCGCGCCCGGCAGCGCCAGAAACAATCCGCCGGGGCCGATCGCGCGAGAGTCGAACTCGACGGTCCCGGTGACGCGGCGTTGTGCGGCGTCCTGCGGCGAGATATCGGCCAGCGTGCCGCCGACGATGTCGGCGATCTGAGCCACGGTCAGGTCGATCATGGGCGTGTCTGCCCTGGGCCGGCAAGCCCGCCGGCCTTGCGCGCGGCCAACGCCTCGGCCAGTTCCACCCGGTCATCGAACGGGCGGACCTCCCCAGCGCCGCGCTGGCCCGTTTCATGGCCCTTGCCGGCCACCAGGACCACGTCCCCGGGGCCGGCCCACGCGACCGCGTGCCGGATCGCGTCCCTGCGGTCAGCGACCTCGACCACCTCTGCGGTGCCACCGGCCGCCGCGGCCCCGGCCAGGATCTCCCGGCGGATCGCCGCGGGGTCCTCGCCGCGCGGGTTGTCGTCGGTGACGACGACCAGGTCGGCCAGCTCCGCGGCGACGGCACCCATCGGGGCGCGCTTTCCCGGGTCACGCTCGCCACCGGCGCCGAACACCACCGCCAGCCGACGGTCCGGGCTCGTCAGCGTGGTCAACACCGCCCGCAAGGCCCCCGGCTTGTGCGCGTAGTCCACGAGCGCCAGGAAATCCTGACCGCGGTCCACCTGTTCCAGGCGCCCGGGAACCCGGGCCTGCCGCAGTCCCGGCGCAGCCTGCTCGGGCGAGACCCCGATACTGTCCAAAATCGCCAGTGCGAGAAGGCAATTGGCGACGTTGTAGCCGCCCGGTAAGCCGATGCGCACCCGGTGCTGGACGCCGGCCGGGTCGATGGCGGTGAATTCCTGTCCGGCGGCGCCCATCGGCACGACGTCGACAGCGCGCCAGTGCGCGGCCCGATCGCGCGCACTCACGGTGATCGCGTCACCGGCCCGCTCGGCCATCGCGCGCCCCGCGTCGTCATCGACGCACACCACGACGGTGCCGGCGCGCAGCGCCGAGGCCGGATCGAACAGCAGCGCCTTGGCCTCGAAGTAGTCCTCCATGGTGGGGTGAAAGTCCAGATGGTCACGCGACAAGTTGGTGAAGCCGCCGACGGCGAAGCGGGTGCCGTCCACCCGGCCCAGGGCCAGCGCGTGGCTGGACACTTCCATGACCACGGTGTCCACGCCGCGTTCGGACATTTCCGCAAGCATGGCCTGCAAGGCGGGCGCCTCCGGTGTGGTCAACGCACTCGGGATGTCGGCGCCGTCGATGCGGATGCCGATGGTGCCGATCAGCCCGGCGACCCGACCACCGGCCCGTAAACCGGCCTCCACCAGATAGGTGGTGGTGGTCTTGCCCGACGTTCCGGTGATGCCGACGACCGTCAGCCGCTCGGACGGGCGGCCGTACACGGTGGCGGCCAGCCCCCCGAGCACGCTGCGCGGTGCCGGATGCACCAACACCGGCACGCTCGCCGCGTGGGCACCCATCGCGGCGACCCCGTCGGCGTCGGTGAGCACCGCGACCGCCCCCCGCTCGATGGCTTCGCCGGCATGACGGGCGCCGTGTGTGGCCGAGCCGGCCAGGGCAGCGAACAGGTCGCCGGGCTGGACATCCTGGGCACGCAGCGTCACGCCGGTGATTTGCACATCACGGAAGGTTTCGGGGTAATCCGCGGCGCCGTCTGGAACCGCTCCGGTCTGCGCCGCCAGTACGGCCAGCTTCACCCCCGCGACGGTGCGAGGGCGTAGCCCGTTGGGCATCGACTCCGGCATTGGCACCACCTCCGTCCGACCGCAGATGTTGAGAGATCGCCATGGTCGGCGTTGACACCCTACCTAGACGCACCCGCTCACCACGTGGAGCCGCGCCTGCGCTGGACGGCCGCGCGGTTCGGCTCGCGTCGATCTGCGGTGATAACTCAGGTCAGCGCGGCCGCGGTGACGCACCCGGCATCAGCCGGCGGCGCACCGGAACCGGCATCCGCGACGCTGACCAGCAGCACGCCCACGGATCAGCAAACGGATCGTATCGTGATCTCCACACCCCGTCGGGCGCTTCGGAACAACGCGGTTTGCCTCAGGTGGCCTGCAGGACCAGCGGCGGCCCCGGGTCGGGTGACAGCGGCACGTTTTCGCGTTGCATCAGCCAGCCGGCGATGTTGTGGAACAGCGGGGCCGCCGAGTGGCCCGGGCTGCCGTCGGCGTTGCGCTCCGGGTTGTCCATCATCAGCCCGATCACATACCGGGGATTGTCGACAGTGGCCATCCCGGCGAAGGTGATCCAGTAGACGTTGTCGAAGTAGCAGCCGCAGGCGGGGTTGATCTGCTGCGCGGTGCCGGTCTTGCCGGCCATCTGGTAACCGGGCACCGCCGCAGCCGGGCCGGTGCCCTGCTGGTAGCCCATCGGGTCGTGCTGTACGACGGCGCGCAACATCTGGCGCACGGTCTGAGCCGTCTGCGCCGACACCACCCGGACGCCGTCGGGACGCGGTTCCTCGGTGCGGGTGCCGTCGGCTGCGATGGTCGCCTTGATGATCCGCGGGGGTATCCGCACCCCGTCGTTGGCAATGGCCTGATACATGCCGGCCATCTGCAACAGGGTCATCGAAAGGCCTTGGCCGATAGGCAGATTCGAGAAGGTGCTGCCCGACCACTGGTCGATCGGCGGCACCAGCCCGGCGCTCTCACCGGGCAGCCCCACACCGGTGCGCTGACCCAGCCCGAATTTGCGGACCATCTCGTAGAAACGCTCCGGGCCCACCCGCTGCGCCAGCATCAGCGTGCCGACGTTCGATGACTTACCGAACACGCCGGTCGTGGTGTAGGGCATCACGCCGTGGTCCCAGGCGTCGTGCACGCTGACCCCGCCCATCTCGATCGTGCCCGGTACCTGCAGCACCTCGTCGGGGTTGGACAGCCCGTACTCGATGACCGACGACGCGGTGATCACCTTGTTCACCGATCCCGGTTCGAAGGGTGACGACACAGCCGGGTTGCCCAACTGCTTGTCTCCTTGACGCCCGATGTCCTGGGACGGGTCGAAGGTGTTGTCGTTGGCCATGGCGAGCACTTCGCCGGTCTTGGCATCCAGTACCACGGCTGACACGTTGTGGGCCCCAGACAGGTTCCTGGCCTGCTGCACCTGTTGCTGCACGTAGAACTGGATGTCGTTGTCGAGCGTGAGTTGGACGGTGGAACCGTGAACCGCCTTGTGCCGGTTGCGGTAGCTGCCCGGGATGACCACGCCGTCCGATCCGCGGTCGTAGGTGACCGAGCCGTCGGTTCCGGCCAGCACGGCATCCATGGAGTCCTCCAGACCCAGCAGACCGTGGCCATCCCAATCGATCCCGCCCACGATGTTGGCGGCCAGCGATCCGCCGGGATACTGGCGCAGATCCTGCCGCTCGGAGCCGACCTCGGGATACTTCTCGGAGATGGCACCGGCGATCGCGGGATCGACGGCACGTGCCAGATACACAAACGCATCATTGCTCTGCAGCTTCTTCAGCAGCGTGGCGGCGTCTGGCTTGTTGTTCAGCTTGCCCGCAATCTCCCTGGCGATGTCCTTGAGCCGCTGCTGCGGGTCCGGGGCAGCGGGGGACTTCTTCTTGGCCTCCTCCAGCTGCTGGCGGACCCTCTTGGGCTGGAAGGTCAACGCACGCGCCTGGATAGTGAACGCCAGCCGGTCGTTGTGCCGGTCGACGATGGCGCCGCGAACCGCCGGTTCGACGTCGGTGACCTTGAGCTGGCCGGCCGCCTGGGCGCGCAGGTCCGCGGCATTGGACACCTGCAGGTAGAACAGCTGGGTTGCGGCGACCATCATTAACGCGAAAATCACCGCGTTGCCGGCCCGATGCCGAAAGACAAACGACGCACCGCGGGTCGCCACTTCCACTGCCTGACGGATCCGCCGTTGCCCCGCCGGCCGACCGGGTGGGGCTGCTTCGGCGCGCACCGCGACGCGGGTTTTGTTGGCTTCCTTGGCTTTCCGGAGCTGCTTGGACGCAGGGGTCTCGTTGACCCGGTGATCACGTGGCTTCCCGGACCGCTTCGGCTGCCGCGGGTCCTGAGACTGCCGCCGTTTGCGCGGACCACCCGTCGATGGCGCGGGGGGAATGCGCCCGCCGCGGCTCACCGCGGCCCCCCCGGCGTTGCCGGCACCGTGGGAGTCACCGGGACGAACTGTTCGCCGCTGGACGGCGCCGGTGGCGGAATCGGCTGCGGTGCATGCACGCTGACCGGGGGCGCGGGCGCTGCCGGAGCTACCGGAGTCACGGGGGCCGCAGGAGCCGGCGGTGCGCCGAGCACCGGCGGCGCGGTGCCCGATTGCAGTGGTATCGGTACCTCGGCTGGCACCGGGGCCGGCACTTGACCGGGCAGCTGCAGCGGCACGGCGGGCGCCGAGCCGACGGGTGCCGGCAGCTGAAGCTGCGGCGGGAGCTGTCCCGGCACTCCCGGCGCCTGGCCCGGTACCGCAACCGATCCCGGCATTCCCGGCGCCTGCCCCGGTACCGCAATCTGTCCCGGCACTCCCGGCAGCTGGCCCGGCAGGTGGTTGCTGTCGGCGCCCAGCGTCGATGCGCCGTCGGGAGTGCGGGGCAGCACCTGCGGGCCGGAGCGGGCAGGCGGGGCCTGGTCACCAGGGCCCGGCAGGACCCGAACCGGAACCTCCGGGGGAACCACCGGCGGTGTCGGAGGCGGCGGCGGACCTTCCTCCGGCAGTTTCGTGTTCAGCGGGGGCGGCGGAACACCGTCAGCAGGCTTGGGGGTTCCCACCACCACCCAATTGCCGTCGGGCGCCTGAACCAAGTGGGCGGTGTCCCTGGTCGGAATCATGCCCTGCTTGCGGGCCGCCTCTGCCAGTGCCGGCGCAGACCCGGCCTCACGAACATCGCGCTCAAGTGCCTCCTTTTGCTGCTGCAATATCCGCGTCCGCTCCCGAGCGTGACTTAGCTGATACGAACGCTCGGCGGCATCGGTCGACAGCCACAAAGTGAGCGCCAGCCCGACGCCGAGCGACCCGATCACCAAGACCACAAACGGGACCTTGCTCAGCAAGGTGCGGGGGCGCAGGTCGACCGATGCCAGCCGGACGGCCAACCGCTCGCTCAATTTGGGCCGTACTACCTTGGGCGCCTTAGCTTTTCGGGCCTTCGCCCGGGCTTTGGCCTGACTGGTGTTCTTGGGCCGGGCCGGACGGTCGACGGGCCGCGGCATCGGACTGGTCTGCGGTCCCGACTTCGGCATCCTCGCCTCGCGGTGTGGGGCCGTGGTCTTGCTGGCCCGGGAGCGACGCGACGCCGAGTCGGCCGCCGTGTGCCGGTTGGAGGCAGCGGAACGATCGCCTCCGCCGCGACGATCGCTTCCGCGGCGGTTCCCCGGCACCCGGGCTTCGCGCTTCGTCGTCATGAATCGCCCTTCCCGGTCGCGTGCCGCGGTTCCGCCTCATGGTCAATGCGTTGCAACGCCCGCAGCCGCACCGCGGCGCTGCGTGGATTGCGTTCCATTTCGGCCGCATCCGCGCGTTCGGCGCCGTGAGTCAGCGACCGGAATCGCGGTCCGTGGCCGGGAAGCTCGACCGGAAGCCCGATCGGTGTCTTGGAGGCAACCGCATCGGCGAACACCCGCTTGACGATCCGGTCCTCCAGCGACTGGTAGGCCATCACGACGATGCGTCCGCCAACGCGGAGTGCGGCCATCGCAGCGGGAACGGCGCCGCGCAGCGTGTCCAGCTCGTCGTTGACCGCGATGCGCAGCGCCTGGAAGGTACGTTTGGCCGGATGCCCGCCGGTCCGCCGGGCCGCAGCCGGAATCGCCTGGTAGACAACGGCAACCAGCTCGGAGGTCGACGTGAACGGCGTGTGGGCGCGCTGCCGGACGATACGCTCGGCGATGCGGCGGGCAAACCGCTCCTCACCGTAGCGCCGCAGGATATCGGCCAGGGCGGCCTCGTCGTAGCTGTTGACGATGTCGGCCGCGGTCAGCGGTATGTCCGGGTCCATCCGCATGTCCAGCGGAGCATCCTTGGCATAGGCGAAGCCGCGCTCGGCACGGTCGAGTTGCATGGACGAGACGCCCAGATCGAACAGCACCCCGTCGACCGATTCGACTGCGCCATAACCTAACTCGGCCAGTACCGACGCGACGCCGTCATAGCGGGTGCGTATCAGTGTGATCCGCTCGGCGAAGGGCGCCAACCGATCCCGGGCAATGTCGAGGGCGCTCGGGTCGCGATCCAGCCCGATGAGCCGCAGACCCGGCAATTCGCGCAGAAACCGTTCCGCGTGCCCACCCGCGCCGAGGGTCGCATCGACCAGAATCGCCCCGAAGCCGTCCGGGTGGCGCCGGGTCAGCGCCGGAGCGAGCAGCTCGACACAGCGGCGCGCCAGGACGGGCACATGACCGAAATCCCTTGGGCCATCAGCCACCGTGACACCTCCCCGGGTGGGGCAATACCGGCCTGTCCACCAGTCTGGCCACAGTGGCGTCCCTGCACCGAGGTCCCTGTCCGAAGTCGCGAACCTGGCGTCGGGGAAGTACGCCAGGGTCGGTTCGGGCAGAGACCACGGTGCACGGACACGCACCTCAGAAGATGTCGCCGAGTGCTTCATCGCTGGCCGCGGAGAAGTTCTCTTCATGGAGTTGCTGGTAGTCGTGCCAAGCCTGGGCGTCCCAGATCTCGAGATAGTCGACCGCGCCGATCACCACGCAGTCCTTGGAAAGCCCCGCGTAGCGGCGATGGTCGGCCGATAGCGTGATCCGGCCCTGGCCGTCGGGGTGCTGCTCGTCGGTGCCGGCGGCAAGGTTGCGCAGGAATGCCCGTGCTTCGGGATTGCTTCGCGGCGCCTTGCTCGCCCGGCGCGCCAGCTGCTCGAACTCCGCCCTCGGGTAGACGGCGAGGCTGTGATCTTGGCTCTTGGTGACCATCAATCCCCCTGCCAACGAGTCGCGAAACTTTGCCGGCAGCGTCAGCCGCCCCTTGTCGTCGAGTTTGGGCGTGTAGGTGCCGAGAAACACTAGGCCACCTCCCACCTAGAGCTGCTCGCTCACCCAAACACTTCAGCCACCATACCCCACAATCCCCCACTTCGCCCCATTGATGGGGTGTCGCCGCGGCATTTCCCCAAGGATCTACGGCGTCAGGTCACGTTCAGATCACCCCGCACCCCGGCATCCAGCTCACGGGTCATGCTAAAACCGCATTTCAGAGGCCAGTGGTCGGAAATGGGGCGCTAAGTGGGGCGCAGTGGGGCACGACCAGGCCAATAGCTCACGACTGGGTTTCGGTGTGGATTCCTCGAGGTGACCCGCGAACGGCGGCTCCGCCGCGGGACATCGGGTGCGCACGAAAAACGGGGCAGCCGGTGGCTGCCCCGTAAGGTCTACGTTCGTTCGCCTACTCGTCGAAGCGGCGCCGGAACCGATCCTCCATCCGGCTGGTGAATGAGCCTCCGGCGCCTTTACTGCGACGCTGGCGCGCCCCCCCGGACGCCGGCCGAGAGTGATCCAGCCGCCCCGGCAACCGCGGCGCGGTGATGGCATACACCACGCCGCCGAACATCACCACGAAACCGAAGACACTGAGGATCGGGAAGCTTCCGATCATCGTGGCCTTGAATGCCACCCCGGAAACCAGCATGGCCAGGCCGATGACGAACAACGCCGCGCCCTGCAAGCGCCGCCGTGCCGTGGGTGCGCGGAAGCCCCCACCACGGACACTCGACGCGAACTTAGGGTCTTCGGCGTAGAGCGCGCTCTCGATCTGCTCAAGCATCCGCTGCTCATGATCGGAGAGTGGCATTCGTCCCTCCTTGCCGACAGACTGTCACGTAACTACCGGTAGCACGCGGATGCCCGTTGTGGGGGCAACTAACTCAGATGATACGAGGTCAATCCCAGCCGTACCACTGATTCGCCGGCGATTCTATCCCGGCCGCACCTCGGAGCACGAATGCGCCCGACACCCCATGCGGTGCAACCGGTCACAAACTCCGTATCGCTCCATATCGCTTCTCACCGGTGCGCATGGCGACCGCTCGGCCAACCGCGACGGCAGTGGTCCGATACTGGTGCTGAAGCATCGCACCGGATCACCGTGAGGAGGGCAGTTGGCGATATTCCTCATCGATCTGGCCCCGAGCGAGATGGAGCGCCGCCTCAGGGAGGCCCTGACGGTCTATGTCGACGCGATGCGCTACCCCAGAGGCACCGAGAACCAGCGCGCCGCCATGTGGCTGGAGCACATCCGCCGGCCGGGCTGGAAGGCCGTCGCCGCCGTCGACGTAGCGGACCCGGGCGCGGGCGATCAATCCGGAATCGTGGGAGCCGATCCCGAAAGCCGGGCGTCGGCGGCTGGCGATCTGAGCAACGCACCGATGGTGGGCGTCGCCTACGGCTACCCCGGCGCCCCCGGGCAGTGGTGGCAGCAGCAAGTGGTCCTCGGGTTGCAGCGCAGTGGTTTTCCGCCGCAGGCGATCTCCCGGGTGATGAGTAGCTATTTTGAGTTGACGGAATTGCATATCCAGCCGCGCGCCCAAGGCCATGGCCTCGGCGAGGCCCTGGTCCGCCGGCTACTCGCGGGTCGGCAGGAAGACCACGTCCTACTGTCCACTCCGGAGACCAATGGCGAGGCCAACCGGGCGTGGCGGTTGTACCGGCGGCTGGGCTTCACCGACATCATCCGCGGCTACTACTTCGCCGGCGACCCCCGCGCGTTCGCGGTACTGGGCCGCGCGCTACCGCTGTAGGCCCGACTGCGGACGGCTTGCCCAAGCGGCACACCGGGTCTGGCACGATGACCTGGTGCGCGCCAGCCCTCCCTCGCTCTCAGCCCGCAAAGCTCACGTGACCGGGACCCGACGGCGCCGCATGCTGGCCATCGCGATGCTGTTGATGCTGGTGCCCCTGGCCACCGGATGCCTGCGCGTCCGCGCATCGATCACCATCTCGCCCGACGACCTGGTGTCCGGCGAGATCATCGCCGCGGCAAAACCGAAGAACAACAAAGACGCCGGCCCTCAACTCGACAGCAACAACCTCGCGTTCAGCCAGAAAGTGGCTGTCTCCAACTACGACAGCGACGGCTACGTGGGGTCGCAGGCGGTGTTTTCCGATTTGACATTCGCAGAGTTGCCGCAGCTGGCCAACATGAACTCCGACGCGGCCGGGGTGAACCTGTCGCTGCGGCGAAACGGCAACCTGGTGATTCTGGAGGGCCGGGTCGATCTGACCTCACTCACCGACGCTGATGCCGACGTCGAGCTGACCGTCGCCTTTCCCGGAACCGTGACCTCCACCAACGGTGACCGCATCGAGCCCGAAGTGGTGCAGTGGAAGCTCAAACCGGGCGTGGTGAGCACCATGAACGCTCAGGCCCGCTATACCGACCCCAACACCCGATCATTCACCGCGGCCGGCATCTGGCTGGGCATCGGGTCGTTGCTGGCCGCGGGTGTGGTGGCACTGCTGGCCTGGATCAGCCGGGACCGCTCCCCCCGGCTCACGGCTGCGGGCGACCAGCCGCCGAAGTAACCGGATCGGGTCGCTCACCGGGCTCGGTTAGTCCCGGTTAGCCCTGCTTGTCGGGCGCCCAGTAGTCCAGCATCTCGGCGAAGGTCTCGAAAGCCGGCGCGGAAAGGCCGTAGGTTGCCTCGAAATGGATGCTCAGCGGGAAGCCGAGGTCCACGACACCGTCTAGCACGCGTTGGTAGAGGTCGACCATCAACCGTCGCTTCTGGGCGGGTTCGCTGCCGGCCAGCTTCTGGACGAACTCCTGCTCCTCGGCCACGGCCGCGTTGCCGGGGTCCTGGATCAACCAGTTGATCAAGCCGACGCGAGCCTCGACCTTGGGGACGAAGCCGAACGACAGCAGGATCTCGGGTCGGTGGTCGGTGGCCTCGGCGAACGCGGTCAGAAACCCCACGATCGCGTCGGAATACAACAACTGCGTCATGCCATAGGTCGCGCCCTGATTGCATTTGAAATTAAGCCGACCCTGCTCGCCGTCTCGGGTGGGAATCACGATCACACCACGGTTGGCCACCAGCTCCCGATAGATCGACAATGCGTCGGTCGGTGCGACGCCGGAGCCTTCGCCGTCGTTCATCGTGCGCGGCACCCCGACGAACACGACACCCTCCATCCCGGCGGCACACAGCTCGGCGAGCCTCCCATGCAGCGTCGACTCGTCCATGAAGGCGGTGACCTGCGTGCACAGGCCGCTGATCGACGGCAATTCCGGTCTGATAATCGACCAGAAGTCCAGGACGTCGAGCTTGGGCTGCATCGGGACCGGCCGATCGTCGTCCTCGGCGATCATCCCGGGGATCATCACGTGGCGGATTCGGCCGTCGAGGCCCGATTCGGCCGAGTACCGCAGCAATTTGTGCGCGTCTTCCAGCGCCCGTTCGTGGCCCCCGTCCACGTTCGGTGGAACCAGCTCGAGCGCGATGGTATTGAGCGTCACACGGCACCCTCTTTCTCAGATTCCTCAGATTCCTCAGACGACTACTGCTCACATCGCGCCACGCCGCGCACACCCGACCCGGGCCTCATCACCGGGCCATCACGACAGCATAGGGGCGTCGCGGCGAGTCAGTCGACGCAACTGCGTCCGGCCCGAAGGCATCTGGCCGCCCGAGGGAGGCAATCCCCGCCCACGGCGCCGGGGCCGAATACACTGTCGGGCCAGGGACGTGCCGAGCAGAAAGGGGCGCCGCGCTGAGCGTCGAAGCATCGGCAACCGACTTGGGCGGCGCCATCACCGACCAGCTACGACGGTATCTGCATGACCGTCGCCGCGAGGCGGCCTATATCGGGAGCGACTACGACGCCTTGACGGCCTGGCTGGAAGACTTTGCGCTGCGCGGGGGCAAACGGCTACGCCCGGTCTTCGCATACTGGGGCTGGCACGCCGTGACAACCGAGGAGCCCGGCCCCGAGATTCTGCAGTTGTTTTCCGCCCTGGAACTGCTGCACGCCTGGGCCCTGATACACGACGACGTGATCGACGCCTCCTCGACTCGTCGCGGCCGGCCGACGGCCCATGTGCATTTCGCCGCGCTGCACCGGGAGCGTAACTGGCTCGGCCCGGCGCACCAGTTCGGCATCTCGGCGGCGATACTGCTCGGCGACGTGGCGCAGGCCTGGGCCGACGACATCGTCTCCGAGGTGGGCCAGACCAGCCTGCCGCCCGACGCTGCGCGCCGGGTGCGGCGGGTATGGTCCGGCATCCGCACCGAGGTGCTGGGCGGGCAATACCTCGACATCGTCGCCGAGGCCAGCGCCGCGAGCTCGATCGCCTCGGCGATGACGGTTGCCACCTTCAAAACCGCCTGCTACACCGTGTCGCGGCCGCTGCAACTGGGGGTGGCCGCAGCTGCCGACAGACCCGACGTCGCTGCCGCGTTTCATCAGTTCGGGACGGACCTCGGAGTGGCGTTTCAGCTGCGCGACGACGTTCTCGGGGTGTTCGGAGATCCTGCGGTGACCGGCAAACCGTCCGGCGACGACCTGAGGTCGGGGAAACGCACGGTGCTGATAGCCGAGGCAGCCGAACTCGCGGAAAAGTCGGACCCCCGGGCGGCCAGCCTATTGCGTAGCTCGATCGGCACCGAGCTGACCGACACGCAGGTGCGCGAGCTGCGCGAGGTTATCGCGGGGGTCGGCGGTTTGGCAGCGGCCGAGAATCGGATCACCGAACTCACCGAGCGAGCGCTGGCCACACTTGCGTCGGCGCCCATCAACGCACGAGCCAAGGCCGGACTGTCGCAGTTGGCCCGGACGGCCACGGACCGGTCGGCCTGATCCGATGACCACCGCGACGCCTCCGCCGGAAGCCGCTTCTGCGGCGACACTGTCAGTGGGACAACGTCTTTCACAGGTTCGCAGATTTGCCGCCACCCCGCAGGCCAAGCCTGCCTGGTTGGGTTTTCTGGGGGCGGTGCTGATCACCACGGGAGGGTTGGGAGCCGGCAGCACGCGCCAGCACGACCCGCTGCTGGAGACGATTCACATGTCGTGGCTGCGCTTCGGCCACGGACTGGTGCTGTCGTCGATCGTGTTGTGGTCGGGCGTGGGCCTGATGCTGATCGCGTGGCTGTGGCTGGGCCGACAGGTGCTCACCGGCGAAGCGACCGAGTTCACCATGCGGGCCACCACCGCGTTCTGGCTGGCGCCGCTGCTGCTGTCGGTGCCCGTCTTCAGCCGGGACACCTACTCCTACCTGGCCCAGGGCGCGCTGTTGCGCGACGGCCTGGATCCCTATGCGGTGGGGCCGGTGGGTAACCCGAATGCGTTGCTGGACGACGTGAGCCCGATCTGGACGATCACTACCGCCCCCTACGGTCCGGCGTTCATTCTGGTGGCCAAGCTCGTCACGATCATCGTCGGCAACAACGTGGTCGCCGGGACCATGCTGTTGCGCTTGTGCATGCTGCCCGGGCTGGCGCTGCTGATTTGGGCGGCCCCGCGCCTGGCCCAGCACCTCGGCGCCAACGGCTCGATTGCGCTGTGGACCTGCGTGCTCAATCCGCTGGTGCTCATCCATCTGATGGGTGGAGTGCACAACGAGATGCTGATGGTGGGCCTGATGGCGGCCGGTATCGCGCTCACCATGCAGCGGCGCCATGTCGCGGGCATCACGCTGATCACGGTGGCGATCGCGGTCAAAGCAACGGCCGGGCTGGCGCTGCCGTTCCTGTTCTGGGTATGGATGCGTCATCTGCGCGATGACCGCGGGTACCGGCCGCCCCGGGCGTTCCTGGTCGCCGCCGCGGCGTCGCTGCTGATATTCGTGGCGGTGTTCGCGGTGCTGTCCGCGGTGGCCGGCGTCGGACTGGGGTGGCTCACGGCGCTGGCGGGCTCGGTGAAGATCATCAACTGGTTGACCGTGCCGACGGGAGCGGCGAACCTCATCCACGCTCTGGGCAGGAACTTCTTCACCTTCGACTTCTACACCTTGCTGCGGATCACCAGATTCATCGGAATCCTGATCATCGCGATGTCGCTGCCGCTGCTGTGGTGGAGGTTCCGGCGCGACGACCGGGCGGTGCTGGCCGGCATCGCCTGGTCGATGCTGATCGTGGTATTGTTCGTCCCCGCCGCCCTGCCGTGGTACTACTCATGGCCGCTGGCGATAGTGGCCCCACTGGCCCAGTCACGGCCGGCAATCGCGGCTATCGCCGGGTTCTCGACCTGGGTCATGGTGATCTTCAAACCCGACGGATCACACGGCATGTATTCCTGGCTGCACGTCGGGCTGGCGACCGCATTCGCACTGCTGGCCTGGTATTCGCTGTACCGGGTGCCGGAGCCGGCTGCCCCTAGGGACGCAACGGAACCCGCTCAATAAGGACCTCGATAAGCCGCTCAATACGCCATAGCCTGGGCGCGACGCACGACTTCGCGCGCCTGGTGGGCGTGGAGCGCATCGACCGGGCGAGCATTGCTCACGACATCGCGTGAGCCGTCGCGGGTAATGGTCAACGACGGGTCGGGGGTGAACAGCCAGCGCACGATCTCGGTATCGCGATAGCCGCCGTCGTGCAAGATCGTCAACAGACCCGGCAGGCTCTTGACCACCTGGCCGGAATTGGTGAAGAACACTTGCGGCACCACCACGCCGCCGGCTCGCCGAACGGCGACCAGGTGACCTTCGCGCAGCTGCTGGTGCACCTTGCTGATCGGCACACCAAGAAGCTCGGCGACCCGGGACAGGTCGTAGGTTGGCTCGCTGGGATCCAGAACATCATCGCCGGCCGGAATGCTGCCCACGGCGCAAGTGTAGAGCTTGGTGCACGTTGTCTCATCCGATTCGCGCCGGCACCTACGATGGCCCCGTGGCTGAAGCTGAAGTGCCCGGCTCCTTCTCGGGCCGTGCCGGCCCGCATCGTCACCGAGCTGAAGCTGAAGTGCCCGGCTCCTTCTCGGGCCGTGCCGGCCCGCATCGTCACCGAGCCGAAGCTGAAGTGCCCGGCTCGGGCCGTGCCGGCCCGCATCGTCACCGAGCCGAAGCTGAAGTGCCCGGCTCGGGCCGTGCCGGCCCGCATCGTCACCGAGCCGAAGCCGGCACCTCGGATCCGTTGGACAGCATGCTGCTGGACGGCCGATACCTGGTCCAGGCCAAGATCGCCAGCGGCGGGACCTCGACGGTCTACCGCGGTCTTGACGTCCGGCTGGACCGCCCCGTCGCCCTGAAGGTGATGGACTCCCGCTATGCGGGCGACGAACAGTTTCTCACCCGCTTCCAACTCGAGGCCCGCACGGTCGCCCGGTTGAAGAACTCCGGACTGGTTGCTGTCTATGACCAGGGACTGGATGCCCGGCACCCGTTTCTGGTGATGGAACTCGTCGAAGGCGGCACGCTGCGCGAACTGCTGGCCGAACGAGGACCGATGCCCCCGCATGCCGTGGTGGCCGTGTTGCGCCCGGTGTTGGGCGGGCTGGCAGCCGCGCATCGGGCCGGCCTGGTGCACCGCGACGTCAAGCCCGAAAACGTGTTGATCTCCGATGACGGCGAGGTCAAGATCGCCGATTTCGGATTGGTCCGGGCCGTCGCGGTCGCTGGAATCACTTCGGCAAGCGTCATTTTGGGCACCGCAGCGTATTTGTCTCCCGAGCAGGTGCGCGACGGACGGGCCGGGCCCCGCAGCGATGTCTACTCCGCCGGAATTCTCACCTACGAGTTGCTCACCGGACAGACGCCGTTCAGCGGCGACTCGGCATTGTCGATCGCCTATCAACGGCTGGACCGCGACGTGCCGCCACCTAGCTCTGTAATCGATGGTGTGCCAAGTCAATTCGACGAATTTGTGGCCTGCGCGACCGCCCGTGACCCTGCCGAAAGATACGCCGACGCCGTCGAGATGGGCGCCGCTCTCGAGTCGATCACCGAGGAGTTGGCACTCCCGGACTTTCGGGTGCCTGCGCCGCGCAACTCGGCCCAGCACCGGTCGGCCGTGCTTTATCGCAGCCGGATCGCTCAGCAGCCGCGGCCACCGGTTCGTCACCCGACTCGCGAACTGACCCGAGAACCGGGGAGCTGGGCCGCGCCGGTATCGGAGGCCCGCCCGGATGCCGAACCGGAAGGATACGAACAGCAGCCGGTGTCAGGGCAATTCGCCGGCATCTCGATGGACGAATTCGTCTGGGCGCGACAGCATGCCCGCCGAATGGTGCTGATCTGGGTGGCGGTGGTGCTCGCGATCACCGGGCTGGTCGCGACCGCGGCCTGGACGATCGGCAGCAATCTGAGCGGACTGCTGTAACACACCGCGAGCTGGGCCACCTCCCGTTTGCGAGCAGACGCAAAATCCTCGAAAACCCCTATGTTTTACCGGATTTCGCGTCTGCTCAGCAACCTAGTCGCGCAGCATCTCGGCCACCAGGAAGGCCAGTTCCAGCGATTGCTGGGTATTGAGCCGCGGATCACACGCGGTCTCGTACCGACCGGCCAGATCGCTGTCCGAAATGTCTTGTGCGCCACCGAGACACTCGGTGACATCTTCACCGGTGATCTCGACATGGATGCCGCCGGGGTGGGTGCCCAGGGCGCGATGCACCTCGAAAAAGCCCTGTACTTCATCGACGATGCGATCGAAGTGCCGGGTCTTGTACCCCGTGGAGGACTCATGGGTGTTGCCGTGCATCGGGTCACACTGCCAGATCACCTGGTGACCGGTGGCCTGCACCTTCTCGATGATCCGCGGCAGCAGGTCACGGACCTTGTTGTTGCCCAGCCTGCTGACCAGCGTCAGCCGGCCCGGCTTGTTGTGCGGGTCGAGCCGCTCGACGTACTCAACTGCCAGCTCGGGTGTCATCGTCGGGCCGATCTTGACCCCGATCGGGTTGGCGATCACCTCGGCGAACGCGATATGCGCGCCGTCGAGTTGCCTGGTCCGCTCGCCGATCCACACGGTGTGCGCCGACAGGTCATACAGTTGCGGTTCGCCATTCTCCCCTTCGGACAGCCGCAGCATGGCCCGCTCGTAGTCGAGCACCAATGCCTCATGGCTGGCATAGATCTCGGCGGTCTGCAGATTGCGGTCGGCCACCCCGCAGGCGCTCATGAACCGCAGGCCCCGATCGATCTCGGTGGCCAGCGCCTCATAACGCGCGCCGGCCGGCGAGGTCCTGACGAATTCCCGGTTCCAGTCGTGGACCAGGTGCAGCGACGCCAGGCCCGACGACGTCAACGCTCGCACCAGGTTCATCGCCGCACTGGCATTGGCGTAGGCCCGCACCAGCCGCGACGCGTCGTGCTCGCGCACCGCCGCGTCCGGGGCGAAGCCGTTGATCATGTCTCCGCGATAAGACTTCAAACCCAGCGCATCGATATCGGCCGACCGCGGTTTGGCGTACTGACCGGCGATGCGGGCCACCTTCACCACCGGCATGCTGGCGCCGTAAGTCAGCACCACGGCCATCTGCAGCAGCGCGCGGATGTTGCCGCGGATGTGGGGTTCGGTGTTGTCGACAAACGTCTCCGCGCAGTCACCGCCTTGTAAGAGGAATGCCTCACCCTTGGCGACCTGTGCCAGATGTTCCTGCAGGCGGACGATCTCGGATGGCACCGTCACCGGCGGAACGCTTTCGAGCACCGTGCGCATCGCCAACGCCTGGTCCGCGGGCCAACTGGGCTGCTGGGCGGCGGGCTTGGCCAGCGCGGCGTCCAGCCGGGTGCGCAAGTCGGCGGGCAGCGGCGGCAACGGTGGCAGCTGGTCGATCGGAATGTCGACGGTCCAGTTCATCGGTACATGGTAACCGGGTTGAGGCTTGCGCTGATCAGGGCGAACGTCGCCGTCAATCCCGTCCGCCCGCCGGGTTTGGTCGCCGGTCTGGCCCGCTGGCCGCCCGTACCCGGGAGCGGCTCGGCGTGCCCCCACCGTGTGCCGGACGCGGGCCGGCATTGCCCGCCGAGGTGATGATCCGGAATCGTCGCAACTGGTCGCGCGCGTCGACCAGCGCGTCGTGAGCATCACGCGACCGCGCCGGCAGGCGCGGGCATCCGCAGTCCTCCCATAGTTGCCGCAGTTCCCGAGTGAAGCGAGGTATCGCCGTTGGCAGCTCCGGCATCGGACCCCACAACTGACACAGGGCGACGTGGTCGTAGGCGCCCACCCAGGCCCACAGCTCGATCGGGTCGTCGCCGTCGACACCGAGGAACTCCTCCAGGTCGCGGCGGATCTGTCGGCGCGAGCGCCACACCTGCGAACCCGGCGACGGCAGCTTCGGCAGGACATGGGAACGAACCCAGCTGCCGGCACGCTGTGGGTCGAACTCCGTGGAGACGGCGTAGTACTCGCGGCCGTCCTCGGCGACTATCCCGATGGAGATCAAATCGATGGTGCGGCCGTCTTCGATGAATTCGGTGTCATAGAAGTACCGCACATCGCAGTTTATCCGGGCAGGCTATCGCGCGGTCAGCAGGCGTTCGGCAGCCTTCGGCGGCGGCGCCGGATGGATGTCGAGGTCCAACCGTGCGTCCACGGCGTGCTCGTCGGGCCGTCGCGGGGTTCCGGCGATCGCACATTGCAGCCACAGCTTGGCCCGTACCACGGGGCGGCGCAGGGTACGTTCACGCTGCAGGGCACGGCGCATCTTGTCCGGCCGGGCGCTGTATCGCCACCGTGCCCACGGGGCATGCGGACGCGACAACCGGATTGCGCCGACGATCAGCAGCACCACGATGAACATGCCGAGCAGCCCCGTCCACACCTTGCCCTTGAACAGGACCACCACCGCCAACGGCAGCGTCAGCACCACGCCGCCGACCAGCGCGGCATGCAGCATCACGGAATGGGTATCCGACCACATCGCCAGGACAAACATCAGCGGATGGAATCCCAGGGTCAACAGCCCGGCCACGGCTACGGCGGCGAAGACCGCGTCCACCGAGGTGCGTCCGTCTTCCTCCCAGTAGACGTCGGACAGATGCAGGATCAACGCGTACTCGTCGAGCACCAGTGCCGCGCCGATTCCGAAAAATGTCGCCGACGCCGCGAATTCGGGTGCGCGTCCGTCGACGGACAGCGTCACCAGCGCCAGCCCGGAGACCATCACCACCAGCACACCGACGGCCACATGGTGGACGTGTACGGACCCGATGTAGATATCGCGGGGCTGCCACCAGCTGGGCGGTGGCGCATCGCCGGGGCGGCGACGGATGATGCGGGCGAAGGTGCGCGTCACAAAGAAGGTCAGGATGAACGCCACCAGGCAGCACAGCAGGGGCAGTCGGCCACGGTCGATGATGTCATGCTGCAGCCATTGGAGCACTCCACAAAAACTACGCCTGCCGGCGCAGGCGAGGCCTAAGCGGCCTGAGCCCCCGCTGTGGCGGCACGCGACCGCGTCGGTAACGATTAGGCTGTCTTTGACATGAGTACATGGCGGTCGCCCGAGCTGGGCAGTCGACTCGGGCGGGTCTCGTTATGGTGCCTGCTTGGGCTGGTGGCCGCCGGGGCGCTGGGCTACGTGGCCTGGCGGTTGTTCGGACACATCCCCTACCGCATCGACATCGACATCTATCAGATGGGCGGCCAGGCGTGGTTGGACGGGCGCCCGCTGTACAGCGGCGACGTGAAGTTCCACACACCCATCGGGCTGGACCTCCCGTTCACCTATCCCCCGCTGGCCGCGGTGGTGTTCAGCCCATTCGCCTGGTTGAAGATGCCGGCCGCCAGTATCGCGATCACGCTGCTGACGCTGGTGGTGCTGATCGTGTCGACGATGGTCGTGCTGACCGCCCTGAACGTATGGCCCACCTCTGCGCTGCTGCCTGGTCCGGCCTGGGTGCGCCGGCTGTGGTTGGCGATGATCATCGTGGCTCCGGCGTCGATCTGGCTGGAGCCGCTGAGTTCCAACTTCGCCTTCGGCCAGATCAACGCCGTGCTGATGACCTTGGTGATCCTCGATTGTTTCCCGCGCCGCACGCCGTGGCCGCGGGGCCTGCTGCTCGGCTTGGGGATAGCGCTGAAGCTGACTCCGGCGGTGTTTCTGCTTTACTTCCTGCTGCGCCGGGACGGCCGGGCGGCGCTGACAGCCGTGGCGTCCTTCGCGGCTGCGACGGTGGCCGGCTTCGCCCTGGCGTGGCGTGATTCCCGCGAGTACTGGACCCATACCCTGCACCACACCGATCGGATCGGTTCGGCTTCGTTGAACACCGACCAGAACATTGCGGGTGCGCTGGCTCGGCTGCCGATCGGCGAGCACGAAAGCTTCCTGCTATGGGTGGCCCTGTCGCTGGTCGTGCTGGTTGCGACGGTATGGGCGATGCGCAGAGTGCTGCGGGCCGACGAACCGGCCCTGGCCGTGATTTGCGTGGCGTTGTTCGGCTTGGTGGTTTCACCGGTTTCGTGGTCCCACCACTGGGTGTGGATGCTGCCGGCGGTTCTGGTGACCGGGGTGCTGGCCTGGCGACGGCGGAATACGGCGCTGGCCGTGGTCACCGCCGCCGGGGTGGCGCTGATGAGATGGACGCCGATCGATCTGCTGCCCAAGCACCGGGAGGCCACCGCGGAGTGGTGGCGTCAGCTCGCCGGGATGTCCTACGTGTGGTGGGCGCTGGCGGTCATCGTCGTTGCCGGCCTCACCGTGACGGCCCGGCTGACGACGGAGCCCTCGCCCGAGCCGGGGCGGACCCCGGTGTCGACGGCCGCGGCCTGATCAGCCGGCAGCGGTCTCGGGGATCCTGGCGGCGTCCTTCGGGCCGGGATGAGCCCCCGCCCCGTTGCTGCCGCCTTTGACGCTGGCTGCGTAGATATCGACGTACTCCTGACCGGAAAGCCCCATCAGCTCGTACATCACCTCGTCGGTGACGGCCCGTTCGATGAAGTGGTTGCCGGCCAGCCCCTCGAACCGGGTGAAATCCATCGGCTTGCCGAAACGAACGGTCACCCGGCCGAACCGCAACATCTTCTTGCCCGGCGGGTTGACGACATTGGTGCCGATCATCGCCACCGGAATCACCGGAACCCCGGTGTGCAGCGCCAGCCGCGCCAGGCCGGTCTTTCCCTTGTAGAGGCGACCGTCGGGCGACCGGGTGCCTTCGGGGTACATGCCCAGCAGCTTGCCCCGGCGCAGCAAGCCCTCCGCGGTTTCCAGGGCGGCCTGTGCGGCGTCGGCGTTGGTGCGGTCGATGGGCACCTGTCCGGAGACGCTGTAGAACCAGCGGTTGATCCAGCCCTTGAGCCCGGTGCCGGTGAAGTATTCGGCCTTTGCCAGAAACGTGATCCGGCGGCGGACTACCAACGGAAGGTAGAAGCTGTCCGCCACGGCAAGGTGGTTACTGGCGAGGATTGCCGGCCCGGAACTCGGAATGTTTTCTAAGCCTTCGATTTTCGGCCGGCCGAGCAAGATAAACAGCGGGCCCATGAAAACGTACTTGAAAAGGTAGTACCACATGGCCCTCCCTCTCGCCCGCACCGGAACAATGTCTGGGCCAACTGTACCCATCCGCCGAGGCTGCGACCACCTGCGGCGGGCGGCGGCTCACTCCTGCAAACTCACCGGGATGGGCTGGTAGCGCGTTTTCGCACCGGGGTCCGCGGACCCGTTCTCCGGCGGTGTCTCGCTGGTGAGGCCGCCGCCGGGCGGATCCTCCGGCGGCGGTTTCGCCGATCGATCAATGTCGTCGACTATGGCGCGGATCACGTTGAGCAAAGCGACGCTGTGGTTGGCGATCACCGTCAGCAACGGGTGCTGCTCGCCACCGACCACCGCCGCCAGCGCACATACCGGACACCACACCTGTTGGCACTTGGCGGCCGCTTTGCCACCGGTCGACCCGGATGCCATCGCGGCCGCGGCGCGCATCGCGGGGTCGATCGCATCCAGGATTGCCTGCGCAAGCTTGCGCAGTTCGGGACCAACCTCGGCATGAACCCCGGTCACGTCGGCCACACCTCCGGATTGGGTCGAAATCGAACGGTCAGCTCGCTGCCCCGCAGTTGCGCGTCCAGCACCGTGCATCTGCGCAGTACGGACGCCAATCGAACTCTGCGCCGCACCCCGCCGGCACGGATGATCAGGTCGTCGTCTGCGCGGCCCAACGATAGCGAACCTGGATCGAGCTGGGGCAACGCTAGCCGCAGACGATATACCGACTCAAGCCCCGACCCGGATTCCAGGTCCACAATAGGGCGCAGCGGGCCCGGCGGCGCCGAGCCTCGGCGTCGGCGGGCACTGTCGAGCAGACCGCCCAGCGCCTTCGGGCCGATCGGCTCGCCGGACAGGTGCGGAACCAGCACCAGCGCCAGGTCACCGATGGTGGCGTCGAGTTCTTGTAGGACGGCGCGTTGCTCGGAGATGCGTTCGGCATACCAGTAGAAGGCGGGGTGGTCGGGAAGACTGCGGTACTCGTAGGTCTCGTCCCGGACTAGGACCTGATTGATCAGCAGCTCTTCGACGCGTATCCCCATCAGCGCCAATGAACCCAGTGTGCGGGCTGCCTCGGCGGCTACCACCCGCTCCGGGGTCAGCACCAGATGGGCGCCGACCAGGTCACCGTCGGTCAACAAGGCGCTGAGCCGGTCCACGCTGGCGCTGGTGCGCTCCAGCAACTCCACCAGCGCGGCGGATCGGTTGTCGTCGATGGCGAGCCTGCGATGCCGCGGCCACGCACGCTCCACGTACAGCCCGAAGGTCGCCGGCAGCGTCAACATTCGCAGCGCATCCGCGGTCGAGGCGCAGTCGACGACGACGCGATCCCAACGTCCGCTGGTGGCAAGCTCGCCGACGGCGTGCAGCCCGAGCACCTCCTGAATCCCGGGCAACGCCGAGAGTTCCTCTGGCGCAACGCTACTCAGCTCGGAACCGGGGAATCGCCGGTCCAGGGCGTCGACGACGTCTCGCCATCGATCCTCGAGCAGCGCCAAGGTGTCCAGCGCCAAGGCGTCGAGGAAACCGCCGTCGGACCCGGATCGCCCGGTTTCGAGATCGGCGAGAACGCGGACCGGCTCACCCCGGCCGGTCGGCGGCACCGAGATGCCAAGCACATCACCCAGCGAGTGCGCCTGGTCGGTGGATACCAGCAGCACTCGCTGTCCAGCACCGGAATCGCAAACCGCGGTGGCGGCCGCTAGTGTGGATTTTCCTACCCCGCCTTTACCGACGAAGAGACTGATCCGGGCCGGGGCTGACGCCCGGAATTCACTGGACTCACTCAGCCTCGACTCGTTTCTTCAGATCCTTCAACGCGCCGTCGATCAACCTGCGTTCGGCTTTGCGCTTGAGCATCCCGATCATCGGGACGGCGAGGTCGACGGCGAGCTCATAGGTCACGTCAGTTCCAGAACCGTTGGGCTCCAAGATATATGAACCTTCGAGAGACTTCAGCAAGGAGCTGGATTCCAGAGTCCAGCTCAGCGACTGGCGGTCCGCCGGCCACTGGTAGGCCATGATCAAGGTGTCCCGGAAGATGGTTGCGTCCATCAACATCCGGGCCCGTTGCGGGTATCCCTCGTCGTCAGCCTCCAAGACCTCTACTTCCTTGTACTCCGAAATCCATTCCGGGTAAGCCTCGATGTCGGCGATCGCCTTCATCACCTCGCCTGGAGCCGCGTCGATGTAGATCGTCTGCCTCGTCTTGTCCGCCACCTGGCCAATCCCTTTCCCGTTTCCTCGCACTGCGCATCGATTCCTCGGGAATACCCGTCATTCGGCACAAACGCTACTCCCGATGCCCAGCTTGAGCCCCTCTCGAGCCCACTCGACCCGGTTAAACTACCGGAGAAACCCCGACGGGGCGTGCTTGTTCCAATGTGGTTTTGACCTCGAACGCCATTTTCTTCGCTGCCACCCGGCGGCGGTGCGTGATTTTGGCCAGATTCATCCGGGCCAGTTGCCAGGCCGCCGCCGCGGTCGGTTCGGCGTGCAGGAAATAGTGCAGCACCACCCCGTCCATCGACGGTTCCAGCCAGATTTCCATGGTGCCGGTCAGGGCGCCGGTAACCGCCCACCTGATGCCCTTGTCGGCTCGGTCCTCGGTGACCTCCAGCCGCAGATCAGGCCACCACCGGCGCCAATTCGACGGGTCGGCGATCGCAGCTCCCACCCGTGTGCCATCCGCGGCGACATATGTCTGGTCCGCGATCTGGATGCTGTTCATAGCCACAGCTTCACACAGCCGCGTAGCGACGGCCAACGGCACTCGGCTCGGTCCGGGAAACCACCAGAACAGCAATCACCTGGCTCCCCCTAATGCCCCAGTAGGCTGGGACGAGGGGGTCTACCCGCAAAAACATCAGTTGGAGCGAGGTCAACAAGGTGCGTCAGTACAGTGTCCCTGCCCACTTTTCCGTCGGCGAGCGCGACAACGTCGCGGCCATGGTATTCGAGCACGAGCGCGACGATCCCGGGTACGTCATCTACCAACGCCTTGTCGACGGCGCCTGGACCGACGTGACCTGCGCCGAGGCGGCGCATCAGATCCGTGGTGCGGCATCGGGTTTGATCGCGATCGGGGTACAGGCCGGTGATCGGGTGTCGATCTTTTCGGCCACCCGCTACGAGTGGGCGATCCTGGACCTGGCCATCCTGGCGGTGGGTGCGGTCACGGTGCCGATCTACGAGACGTCGTCGGCCGAGCAGGTCCGCTGGGTGCTGCAAGACTCGGGAGCCGTGCTGGCGTTCGCCGAAACCGACGCGCATGCCGCGATGGTCTCCGAGTTGGCCGGCGACCTGCACGCATTGCGCCGGGTGTTGCATATCGACGGTTCCGGCCGCAAGGCGCTCGACCAGCTCGAAGAGGAGGGCGCGTCGGTTGACCCGGCGGAACTGACCGCGCGCCTCGAGGCGATGCGGGCCGGCGACGCGGCCACCCTGATCTACACCTCGGGCACCACCGGACGGCCCAAAGGCTGTCAGCTCACCCATTCCAACCTGCTCCACGAGATCCGCGGCACCCGGGAATGCCTGCCCACGCTGTTGCGCCCGGGACAGCGGCTGCTGGTGTTCTTGCCGCTCGCCCACGTGCTGGCCCGGTCGCTGACGCTGTCGGCGTTCGCCAGCAAAGTGACCGTGGGGTTCACCAGCGATATCAGGAACCTGCTGCCGCTGTTCGCGGTGTTCAAACCCACGGTGGTGGTCTCGGTGCCCCGGGTTTTCGAGAAGGTGTACAACACCGCCGAGCAGAATGCCGTCAACGACGGCAAGGGAGCAATCTTCAAACGCGCCGCGCAGACCGCGGTCGATTGGAGCCGGGCCTGCGACGGCGGCGGCCCGGGTCTGCTGCTGCGCGCCAAACATGCCGTTTTCGACCGGCTGGTCTATCACAAATTCCGCGCGGCGCTCGGGGGTGACTGCCATGCGGCGGTCTCCGGCGGTGCGCCGCTGGGCGCGCGGCTGGGCCACTTCTACCGCGGCGTGGGCTTGACCATCTACGAGGGCTACGGTCTGACCGAGACCAGCGCGGCGATCACCGTCAACCAGGTGGGTGCCCTCAAGATCGGGACGGTGGGAAAGCTGGTGCCCGGCAACAGCTTACGCATCGCCGGCGACCAGGAGCTGTTGGTACGCGGCGGCGTGGTGTTCAGCGGCTATTGGCGCAACGAGCAGGCCACCGAGGAGGCCTTCACCGACGGCTGGTTCCGCACCGGTGATCTGGGCGCGATCGACGAGGACGGCTTCTTGAGCATCACGGGCCGCAAGAAGGAGCTCATCGTCACCGCCGGCGGTAAGAATGTCGCCCCCGCCGTGTTGGAGGACCAGCTGCGGGCACACCCGATGATCAGTCAGGCAATGGTGGTAGGAGATGCCAAGCCGTTCATCGGCGCGCTGATCACCATCGACCCGGAGGCGTTCGTCGGCTGGAAGCAGCGTAACAGCAAGCCCGCCGACGCGTCGGTGGGCGACTTGGCCATCGACCCCGACCTGGTGGCCGAAATCGATGCCGCCGTTAAACAGGCGAACCTGGCGGTGTCGCATGCCGAGTCGATCCGCAAGTTCCGCATTCTGGGTGTGGACTTCACCGAGGACACCGGCGAATTGACACCGACGATGAAGGTCAAACGCAAAGTGGTGGCCGAGAAGTTCGCCGACGAGATCGAGGCGATCTATACCAGCGGCTAGCCGCCGAGCAGGCCGGCCAGCCGGATCGCCAGTGTGTCCCAGCGCCAGTTGGCCGTTACCCATTGCCGGCCGGCAGCGCCCATGGCGGCGGCACGGTCGCGATCGGTCAGCAAGTCGGCGACGGCATCGGCCACCTCGTCCACCGAGGTGCCGTCGACGACCAACCCAGTCTTGTTGTGCCGCACGGTTTCCGGCGCTCCGCCCGACTGGCCGGCGATTACCGGCACGCCGCTTGCCGACGCCTCGAGAAACACGATCCCCAGGCCCTCCACGTCCAATCCGGCACCGCGGGTCCGGCACGGCATCGCGAACACGTCGGCTACCGCATGATGCGCCGGTAGTTCGTCGCCCGGCACGCCTCCGGTGAACGTCACATGGTCGGCCACCTGGCGGTCCTTCGCCAGCTTGCGCAGCGCCTGCAGGTAAGGGCCGCCCCCGACGATCATCAGCGCCGCCCCGTCGACGCGCCGGCGGATCGCCGGTAACGCCTTGATCAGCATGTCCTGACCTTTGCGTGGCACCAGCCGGGACACGCACACCACCACGGGCCGCTCGTCCAGCCGGTACCGCTTACGCAGTTCGGCACGTGCGGCCGGGTCCGGCCGGAACCGGTCGCTGTCCACTCCGGGCGGCAGGTATTCCAGCGCCGCGCCGGGTCCGAAGGCGGGTGCGAACCGGGCTTGGGTGTAGCGACTGACGAAGGTCACCACATCGGCGCTGTCCCCGATTCGGCGCAACACCGACCGCGCGACCGGGAGCATAGACCACCCCACTTCATGGCCGTGCGTGCTGGCCACTATCCGGGTGGCGCCGGCCCGGCGCGCACGCGGTGCCAGCAGCGCCAGCGGGGCGGCGGCGCCGAACCAGACGGTATCGATGCCGTACTCGGCGATCAGGCGGCGCATGCGGCTGTCGACGGCCGGGGCGGGCAGCATGAGCGTGCCGGGATGACGCACCACGCGATAGCCGGCTGCACAAGCCGCGTCGTCGTATGCCTGTGCCCCCTTCCATTGCGGTGCGTACACCGTCACCGAGTGCGATCCGGCTTCGACCAGCCGACCGACGAACTCTTCGAGGTAGGACTGAATGCCGCCGCGTCTGGGCGGAAAGTCGTTGGTTACCAGCAGGACCCGGCTCACCTGCGTCAGGCTAATCGGCCAGCCATCCCTGCCAGCGGGCGAGCAGCCCGGCAGGGTCGGTCGCCAGTACGGTGCGCGCGGCGGTTGCGAAGTCCGGGTGTCCGGCACCGCACGCGGCCAGGTAGAGCTCGCGCAACGCGGTCGTCCCGTAGGTCTGCGCGACGAACCTGGCAAACCACCACGCCCGGTCATATGCCAGTGAACGCCGTGGTCCCGCGGTGTCCAGGTCGCTATCTGACGGCAGCGCCAGGGGCAGCGCATCGACGGGGGCCCTGAACGCCGGTCTGGCGACGAAATCGGCCACCCCCTCGATCAGCCAGCGCGGCGCATCGAGCGCGGTGTCGACACGCGCGGCATAGTGAAAAAGCTCATGTGTCAACACAATTCGCAGCGCAGATTGGCTCATGTCGGCTGCGCCCGGCGCGAATACGATCCGTTGGCCGGCGGCGGTCCGGCGGGCGGTATCGACGTGCTCGGCGACGGTCACCGCCGCGATATCGGCCCACTGCGACGCCGGCCCGCCGCCGGCGGCAGTACGGAACTGGTCATCGGAGCCGGCCGCCACCACCGAGATCTCGTGCGGCCAATCGGTGCCCCAGAAATCCGCGACAGCGTCGATCGCGGGACCAAGGTTCGCCGCGACATGGGACAGCAGGCGCTCGCTGTCCGCGCCGCCCAGGCCGATCAGCCAGACGGTGCGACCGCCCACGACCACCGGGGTGAGGCCGGCGTCGTCGACCCGCGCCGCTGAGGGTGCCGCCCAGCCGTCGCGCACCGTAGGGGCCGGCAGAGCGGCTGCCGCAACCAGTTCGGCCACGAAGACGAAGGCCAGCGTGATCGACAGCCACCGGGGCCGGCGGCGAAGCCACGCCACGAGGTGGTCAGTAGCGACGGGCGTCGTAGATCGGACCCGAGGAGGTCATCGGCACTACCCGCACCGGTTGGCCGAAGGTGGACGAGTGGACCATCAGACCGTCGCCGATGTAGATGCCGGCATGTGAGGCGTCGGAATAAAAGGTCAGCACGTCACCGGGCTGCAGGTCCGACAGCGCCACCGGCTGACCACCATGGGCCAGCGCCTGGCTGGAGTGCGGCAGCGCGATCCCGGCTTGCTGGAACGCCCACATGACCAGTCCGGAGCAGTCGAAACCGCCGGGCCCGGCGCCACCCCATGCGTACGGAGTGCCGATCTGGGTCAAGGCCGCCTGCACCACGGTCGCCCGGTCGCCGCCACCGCCGCCGCCCGGAGCCAGGAAAGGTATATCGGACACTCCCCCGGGAGCAGGCGCCTCCCCGGGAGTAGGCGCACCCTCGGGCGGAGCGCCCGGTGGCAGTCCTTCGGGCGCCGGCCCGGGAGCGTCCGGTACCCGCGCCGGAATCGGTCCCGGGTCGGCGAGGGCGGTGCGCTGCTCCGGAGTCAGGGCCTGGTATTGCGACTTCACGACGGCGATCTGCACCTGCAGCTGGCTCTGCTTGTGCTGCAGGTTGGCCCGTACTGCCGCGGCTTGCTCCGCGGCGGACTTGGCATCGGCAGCCGACTTGGCAGAAGCCCGCTCCGCCTTGGCAGCCTGTTCTCCGGCGGCCCGGAAACCGGCCATCTGGGTGGACATTTGACGTGCCATCACCCGCTGCACCGAGAGACCGTCGATCAGCAGCTGCGGCGATTCCGCCGTCAAGATCGCATCCAAGCCGTTGGTGCGGCCACCCATGTAGGTGGCGGCCGCGACCTTGTTGACGGCGATCTGGAAGGTGGCCAGGCGCGCTTTCGCGGCGGCCAGCGCGGCCTGGTCGTCGGCGAGCTTCTTTTCCGCGGCCTGCTGCGCCGCAAGCTTCGCGTTCAGGTCGAGTTCTGCGCTGTGCATCGCCTCGGTGGTCTGTTCGGCCTGCCGCGATAGCTCGTTGAGTTTCGCCAGCGCGTCGTCGGCGGGGTCGGCCACCGCATTCGCGGCCAGGATGCCGGACAACACGGTGAAGCTCACCAACGAGCCGACTGCGGACCGCTTGATGACGCGCGCGATCGAATGCCTACAGTCGAGCCTCAAGATTTGCTTCCTTAAACTGCCATCGGCCTAGCGCCGTCGAGCTGGTTTAGGTCTCAAACAGGTTACGAAATGGTCTCGGCTTTTGTCCAAAGGGGGGAGTTAAGAAAATGGCAAGATTTCTGTCATTTTCTTGTGAGAGAGCGCGTCTTTGCGCTCCATCACCATACAGGCTCGATCAGGCGACACCCGACGCAGGACCCGGCCCTCGGCCACGCCGGATCGGGACGAGACGCAATCTCGGGGCTAACCCGGCATCGGCGAGTGCCTCGAGGGCCGCTCGTTCGTCGTGCAACAACGTGTCGGGCACCCCGAGCAACACGCTCACCACACAATCGCGGCAGGCGCGGCCCCGCACCGCGCACTCGTCACAGTCGATGACCACCTCCCCCGGTTCGGCCGTGTCGCCGGTGCATTCGCTACCGCTGTTCCATGCCATCAATCCCGGTCCTTTCGGTAAGACGCTCGATCGCAATTGGGGCTGCGCCGAAGGCTAACCGCCGGCACCGACAACTCGGCGCCGCTGAGGATCGAGCGCTGCCGACCCGTGCCCCGGCGTGGGAACCGTCGGCTGTCGGTGCCGCTGCCTAACGTCACCGCCATGGGTGCGAGCGGCGGAACTCAATTGAGTCTCGCCGGGCTCGACCCGCTCGCGTTTCCCGGCCTCGACCCGGCGGGGGCTCCAGCCGATGAGCTGCCACTACGGGAAACCACCTTCGTGGTGGTCGACCTGGAGACAACCGGTGGCCGCACCACGGGCACCGAAGCGGCCCCGCCGGACGCCATCACCGAGATCGGGGCGGTCAAGGTGCGCGGTGGGACCGTCCTCGCCGAGTTCGCCACGCTGGTGGACCCGCAGCGCAGCATCCCGCCCCAGATCGTGCAGCTGACCGGGATCACCACGGCCATGGTGCGTGACGCCCCCGTCATCAGCGCCGTCCTGCCGATGTTTTTCGAGTTCGCCGGCAACTCGGTCTTCGTCGCCCACAACGCGGGGTTCGATATCGGGTTCCTGCGGGCCGCCGCGCGGCAATGCGACATCACCTGGCCGCGGCCGAAGGTCCTGTGCACGGTCCGCCTGGCGCGGCGGGTGTTGAGCCGAGAGGAAGCGCCCAGTGTGCGGCTGGCCGAACTGGCTCGGCTGTTCTCGGTTGCCACCCAGCCCACGCACCGCGCCCTCGACGATGCCCGTGCCACCGTGGACGTCTTGCACGCCCTGATCGAGCGGGTGGGCAACCAGGGCGTGCACACGTTTGCCGACCTGCGTTCGTATCTACCCAACGTGACCCCGGCGCAGCGCCGCAAACGGGTGCTGGCCGACGGCCTGCCGCACCGGCCGGGAATCTATGTGTTCCGCGGGCCGTCGGGCGAGGTGCTCTACGTCGGCACCGCGGTCGACCTGCGCCGCCGGGTCAGCCAATACTTCAACGGCGCCGATCCCCGCGGCCGGATCAAGGAAATGGTCAACCTGGCCACCGGGGTGGACCACGTCGAGTGCGCGCACCCACTGGAAGCCGGTGTGCGTGAGCTTCGAATGCTGGCCGCACATGCGCCCCCGTACAACCGCCGGTCGAGGTTTCCCCACCGTTGGTGGTGGGTGGTTCTTAGCGAGGAAGCGTTCCCGCGCCTGGCCGTCGTTCGCGCTCCCCGGCACGGCCGGGTCATCGGCCCGTACCGGTCCCGGGCCGACGCCGCCGAGACGGCCACCCTGTTGGCTCGCTTCACCGGGATCCGAACCTGCACCAAGCGGCTGGCGCGGTCGGCTGTGCACGGCCCGGCCTGCCCCGAGCTGGAGGTGTCACCCTGTCCCGCCGCCCGCAACCTGACCGCCCAGCGGTATGCCGAAGCCGTGCAGCGCGCAACGGATTTGATCGACGGACGCGACAACACCGCGCTGGCCGCCGCGATCCACCAGGTCACCGTCCTGGCCGAGCGACATCGTTACGAGAGCGCGGCGCGGCTGCGCGACCATATCGCCACCGCGATCGAGACGCTGTGGCGTGGTCAGCGGTTGCGCGCACTGGCCGCGCTACCCGAGCTGATCGCCGCGGCGCCGGACGGCGGTGGTGGCTACCAGTTTGCTGTCATCCGCCACGGCCAACTGGCCGCCGCCGGTACCGCCCGGCGCGGGGTGCCACCGATGCCGGTGGTCGACGCCCTGCAGGCCGGTGCCCAGGCGATTATGCCGGCCGAGGCGCCACTCGGCGGCGCGCTGGTGGAGGAGACCGCGCTCATCGCCCGCTGGCTCGCGGCGCCGAGGGTGCGCATCGTGCGAGTCACCGGAATTCCCGATGCCAGCGGCGCCGCCGAAACCGCGGGCTGGGCCACCCCGTTGCGCTGCGCCGGCGCATGGGCGGCGTGGGCGGCATCAGCCCGTTCGGCGCGGCTGGCGGTCGAGCAGGCACCCGGCCCGATGGGGCGGCACTTCCCTCAGCAGGACCCGCCGCACCGCCAGGCCGGCAGCTCAGAGCTGCTGGCTGAACCGCACCCATCGCGCGAGCAACTGTTCGGCCGCGCCGCTGTCGATCGCCGCGCTGGCCCGCTGCAAGCCGTCCTCCCACGCGGGCAGCCATTCAGCCCGGCCGGATAGCCCGGCATGGGCGACGATCGCGCCGGCGGCGTTGAGCACCACCGCGTCTCGGATCGGGCCCTGTGCCCCGCCCAGGACGGCGCGGGCTTCGGCCGCATTGGCCTGCGCGTCACCGCCCAGCAGCTCGTCGAGCTCGGCACGTGCGAAGCCGAATCCCGCGGGATCGAAAGTCAGTTTGTCGACGGTGCCCGCCTGCACCCGCCAGATCGTGCTGGTGGTCGTCGTGGTCAGCTCGTCGAGCCCGTCGTCGCCGTGCACCACCAGCACGCTGGACCGGCGCGTGGCAAAGACCCCGGCCATCACCTCGGCGAGGTCAGCGAACGCGCAGCCGATCAACCCCGCCCGCGGCCGGGCCGGATTCGTCAGCGGCCCAAGCAGATTGAACACCGTGGGCACGCCGATCTCGCGGCGCACCACCGAGGCGTGCCGGTACGACGGATGGAATTGCGGCGCGAAGCAAAAACCAATCCCGACTTCCTCGAGGCTGCGCACCACCTGATCGGCATCCAGGTCGATGCGCACCCCGAGCGCTTCCAAGGTGTCGGCTCCCCCCGACAACGACGATGCCGCCCGGTTGCCGTGTTTGACCACGGGCACACCGGCGGCGGCCACCACGATGGCCGCCATCGTGGACAGGTTGACCGTATTGATCCCGTCGCCACCGGTACCGACGACATCGACGGCGTCATCCGGAACGGCGTGGGCCGGCATCGGGCGCGCGTGGTCGAGCATCACGCCGGCCAATTCGGCGACTTCCTCCGCGGTGGGCACCTTCATCGTCATCGCCACCGCGAACGCGGCGATCTGCGCCGGCCGCGCCGCGCCGGTCATGATCTGATCCATGGCCCAGGCCGCCTGGCCCCGCGCCAAGTTGCTCCCGCCAGTCAAGCGACCCAGAACCTGTGGCCATGAGGTCACCGAAGAGGTCACCGGAGCCGCTGCCACCGGGGGCCGACCACAGGGGGATCCTTCACCTGACCGAGCCACGCGCCGATGGTCGCATGCCGGCCGGCCGCCGCCCAACGCGCGGCCGGCAAGGCCGGGCACGCGGCGGCACGCGGCTGTGAAACGACGCGCGGAAAACGAATTTGTGCCCCGGGTAGAGTTCGACAACTACAAAGCGTCATACTTGCGGATGTGACGAGTGCTGTAGGGACCTCGGGTACTGCCATCACGTCGCGCGTGCATTCGCTGAACAGACCGAACATGGTCAGTGTCGGCACCATAGTGTGGCTTTCCAGTGAGTTGATGTTCTTTGCTGGCCTGTTCGCTATGTACTTCACCGCGCGCGCTCAGTCCGGTGGGAAGTGGCCGCCACCGCCGACCGAGCTCAATCTCTATCAGGCGGTGCCGGTGACGCTGGTGTTGATCGCGTCGTCGTTCACCTGCCAGATGGGAGTGTTCGCCGCCGAGCGTGGCGACGTGTTCGGGCTGCGCCGTTGGTATGTGATCACATTTCTGATGGGTCTGTTCTTCATCCTTGGCCAGGCCTACGAGTACTACCACCTGGCCACGCACGGGACGACCATCCCGGGCAGCGCCTACGGCAGCGTGTTCTATCTGGCCACCGGCTTCCACGGCCTGCACGTGACCGGCGGCTTGATCGCCTTCATCTTCCTGCTGATCCGGACCGGGATGAGCAAGTTCACCCCCGCGCAGGCAACCGCCAGCATCGTCGTCTCCTACTACTGGCATTTCGTCGACATCGTGTGGATCGCGCTGTTCACCGTGATCTATTTCATCCGATGAGCCGGCCCCCCCGAACAGGTATGAATAGGAGTGCTCAGTTGAAAAAACTGGGATTCACCCGATCCGGCGGCAGCGCGCAGCGGAACAGTCGCTCGCGGCGACGCCTCCACCGGCGGTTGTCGGGCGGGTTGCTGCTGCTGATAGCGCTGACCGTCGCGGGCGGCCTGGCTGCCGTACTGACACCCACCCCACAGGTGGCCGTAGCCGACGAGTCGTCCTCAGCGCTGCTGCGCACCGGAAAGCAGCTGTTCGACACGTCGTGCGTGTCCTGCCACGGCGCCAACCTGCAGGGCGTGCCCGACCACGGGCCCAGCCTGATCGGCGTCGGCGAGGCGGCCGTCTACTTCCAGGTCTCGACAGGCCGGATGCCCGCGATGCGGGGTGAGGCTCAGGCGCAGCGCAAGGAGCCGATCTTCGACGAGGCCCAGATCGACGCGCTCGGTGCCTACGTGCAGGCCAACGGGGGCGGGCCCACCGTGGTCCGCAACCCCGACGGCAGCATCGCCACCAAATCCCTGCGGGGAGACGACCTGGGGCGCGGGGGCGACTTGTTCCGTCTCAACTGCGCCTCGTGCCACAACTTCACCGGCAAGGGCGGCGCGCTGTCGTCGGGCAAATACGCGCCCGACCTGGGGCCCGCCAATGAGCAGCAAATCCTCACCGCGATGCTGACCGGGCCGCAGAACATGCCGAAGTTCGACGACCGCCAGCTGTCCTTCGAAGCCAAGAAGGACATCATCGCCTACGTGCGGACCGTCGCCGAGGAACGGTCGCCGGGTGGCTACGGACTTGGCGGATTCGGACCCGCGCCCGAAGGCATGGCGATGTGGATCATCGGCATGGTCGCCGCCATCGGGCTGGCACTGTGGATTGGGGCGCGATCATGAGCGACGGCTCTCCCGTGAGCGGCGACGCCAAGACCGACGGCGGCTCGGACACCGGCTCTGACACCGACAAGGCGCCCGCCGCAGCCCATGAGCCGGACGAGGCTGCGCTGGCCGCGATGTCGCAGCAGGAACTGCTCGACCTCGGCGGCAAGCTCGACGGTGTCCAGATCGCCTACAAGGAACCCCGCTGGCCGGTCGAGGGCACCAAGGCCGAGAAACGCGCCGAGCGCGGAGTGGCGGTCTGGCTTTTGCTGGGCGGTGCATTCGGACTCGCTCTGCTGCTGGTTTTCCTCTTCTGGCCGTGGCAGTACAAAGCCAGCGGAGAGTCGGGAAGCTTCCTGTACTCGCTTGCCACCCCGCTGTACGGACTGACCTTCGGGCTGTCCATCCTGGCAATCGCGATCGGGGCGGTGCTGTTCCAGAAACGCTTTATCCCGGAAGAGATCACGATCCAGGACCGGCACGACGGCGCGTCTCGCGAGATCGACCGCAAGACGGTGGTGGCCAATCTGACCGACGCCTTCGAGAGTTCGACCATCCGGCGCCGCAAACTCGTCGGGCTGTCCTTGGGCATGGGATTGGGCGCGTTCGGGCTCGGCACCCTGGTCGCGTTTGCCGGCGGCCTCATCAAGAACCCGTGGAAGCCGGTCGTCCCCACCGCCGAGGGCATGAAGGCCGAGCTATGGACCTCCGGCTGGACCCCGCGCTACAAGGGAGAGACGATCTATCTGGCGCGGGCCACCGGTTTGCACGATGGGCCACCGTTTATCAAACTGCGCCCCGAGGATATGGACGCCGGCGGCATGGAGACGGTGTTCCCGTGGCGGGAATCCGATGGTGATGGCACCACCGTGGAATCCCACGAGAAGTTGCAGGCCATCGCGATGGGAATTCGCAATCCGGTGATGCTCATCCGCATCAAGCCAAGCGATTTGGGCAAAATGGTCAAACGTCAAGGCCAGGAGAGCTTCAACTTCGGCGAGTTCTTCGCCTACACCAAGGTCTGCTCGCACTTGGGTTGCCCGGCATCACTGTACGAACAGCAGACCTACCGAATCCTGTGCCCGTGTCACCAGTCGCAGTTCGACGCGCTGCACTTCGCCAAGCCGATATTCGGCCCGGCTGCCCGCGCGTTGGCGCAACTGCCCATCACTATCGACTCCAACGGATATTTCGTCGCCAACGGCGATTTCGTCGAGCCCGTCGGACCGGCATTCTGGGAGCGCACAACATCATGAGTCCAAATCTCCGTCCTCCGAAAATCGGTGATGTGCTGGCCCGTCAAGCCGAGGACGTCGACACCCGGTATCACCCTTCGGCCGCGCTGCGCCGACAGCTGAACAAGGTCTTCCCGACCCACTGGTCGTTCCTGCTCGGCGAGATCGCGCTGTACAGCTTTATCGTCCTACTTATCACCGGCGTGTACCTGACGCTGTTCTTCGACCCGTCGATGACCGAGGTCACCTACAACGGCGTCTATCAACCATTGCGCGGCGTCGAGATGTCGCGCGCCTATGAAACGGCACTGGACATCTCGTTCGAAGTCCGGGGCGGGTTGTTTGTCCGCCAGATCCACCACTGGGCCGCATTGATGTTCGCCGCGGCGATCATGGTGCACCTGGCCCGGATTTTCTTCACCGGGGCCTTCCGGCGGCCGCGCGAGGCCAACTGGGTCATCGGGTCGCTGCTGCTGATCCTAGCGATGTTCGAGGGCTACTTCGGCTACTCCCTGCCCGACGACCTGCTGTCGGGTATCGGTCTGCGGGCCGCGCTTTCGTCGATCACGCTCGGCATGCCGGTGATCGGCACTTGGTTGCACTGGGCGCTGTTCGGCGGCGATTTCCCGGGCACCATCCTGATTCCCAGGCTCTATGCGCTGCACATTCTGCTGCTGCCCGGAATCATCCTGGCGCTGATCGGTTTGCACCTGGCACTGGTGTGGTTCCAGAAGCACACCCAGTTCCCGGGCCCCGGCCGGACCGAGCACAACGTCATCGGTGTGCGGGTCATGCCGGTGTTCGCGTTCAAGTCCGGCGCGTTTTTCGCCGCGATCGTCGGCGTGCTGGGCCTGATGGGTGGCCTGCTGCAGATCAACCCGATCTGGAATCTCGGTCCCTACAAGCCGTCACAGGTGTCGGCCGGCTCCCAGCCCGACTTCTACATGATGTGGACCGAAGGGCTGGCCCGTATCTGGCCGCCGTGGGAGTTCTACTTCTGGCACCACACCATTCCCGCGGCGGTGTGGGTGGCGCTGATCATGGGCCTGATCTTTGTGCTGCTGATCGTCTACCCGTTCCTGGAGAAGCGGTTCACCGGCGACTACGCGCATCACAACCTGCTGCAGCGGCCACGGGACGCCCCGGTGCGGACCGCGGTCGGCGCGATGGCGATCGCCTTCTACATGGTGCTCACCCTGGCCGCCATGAACGACATCATCGCGTTCAAGTTCCACATCTCGCTCAACGCGACGACCTGGATCGGCCGCATCGGCATGGTGGTGCTGCCACCGTTCGTATACTTCCTCAGCTACCGGTGGTCCATCGGACTGCAGCGCAGTGACCGGTCGGTGCTCGAGCACGGCGTCGAGACCGGCATCATCAAGCGGCTGCCGCACGGGGCCTACATCGAGCTGCACCAGCCGCTCGGTCCGGTCGACGACCACGGACATCCGCTACCGCTGGAGTACCAGGGCGCTGCTGTTCCCAAGCGAATGAACAAGCTGGGCTCGGCCGGCGCGCCGGGTAGTGGCAGCTTCTTGTCCGCCGATCCGGGATCAGAGGACGCGGCGTTGCGGGAGGCCGGTCATGCCGCCGAGCAACGTGCGCTGACCGCGCTACGCGAATACCAGGACAGCATCGCCGGCTCGCCCAACGACGAGCACGGCCAGCACTAGCCGGCGGGAGGCCCGGTTCCTCGGTGGGTCGGACAGATCCCATCAAGGAACGGGGCTATCAGCGCCACAGCTGGCGCCGAGGCGGAGCGTGCAGCGTCGGTAGGTGCCCGCCCTCGTTGGTCCGTGTCAGTCGGTGTTCTCTCGACCGCCCGCCGGGTCGTCATCGACGGTGAGCAGCTCGTGCAGCGTGTGGGATGTCGTGTGGGCCGCGGCCGAGAACGGCTCGAGGACAACGTCTACGCCGGCGGCCCGCAGTTGCTCGGCGTCGTGCTGGGTGTGGGCCGTCAACGCTATGGTGCCCCCGAATCGATGGTGGCGAAGGCTATGCAGCAGCGCCAGATTCGTCTGCAGGACCGGAATGGCGCTGATCACGTACCTTGCCCGATCCAGCGGTAAGGCTTCGAGGAAATGAATGTCCTCGGCGCTACCGAACACCGCCGTGACACCCTTGCGGTCATGAGTCTTGACCCCATGCGGATCGAAATCGACTCCGAGCACCCGATGACCGACGCTGCTGAGCCGTTCGGCCAGGTGACCGCCGAACCGTCCCAGCCCAAACAAGATAACGTCGAAATCGTCTTCGGCACTTTGACTTTCGGGTTCACGGATCGCGCTCCGCTCGAACAGCGAAAGCCACCGCTTCAACCGCCGGTAGAGCTGATGTGAGTACACGATCATGTACGTCGAGGCGCCGATGGTGATCAGGCCGACGACGGTGATCAGACTGACGGTCGCGTTCGTGATGTGGCCCAGGCTCAGCCCCAAAGTTGCGAGTATGAGCGAGAACTCCGATATCTGGGCGACGGTCAGCCCGGCGAGAAAGCCCACCCGCACGGGGTAGCGCAATGCAGCCATGATCGCGATCACGATCAACGGATTTCCGACCAGCACGAACGCCGAGAACACCAGGGCCTCAGTGAATTGCTGTGCGGTATCGGTGAATTCGAGGCGAGCACCAAGGTCGAGAAAGAAAAACAGCAGCAGGAAGTCCCGTAGGCTGACCAGCCGGGCGCCCAGCGCGTCACGAAACGGCGTGCCCGCTATGGACACTCCGGCGAGAAACGCGCCGACTTCGGAGCTGAATCCGAGCCACTCACTCAACGCCGCCACTGATACCGCATAGGACACTCCGAAAAGCACCAGGAGTTCTTGGGAGCGGGCGATCTGCGGCAGCAGCCACGGCAGGATATACCGCATGAGCAGCCAGGTTCCGACGAGCAGTCCGGCGCCTTTCAGTAGTACTGCCATGATCGCCAGCCCGAAGTTGTCTCCGGCGTTTTGCCCGAACGCGGTGAGGGCGATCATCACCAGTACGACGATGATGTCTTGGACGATGAGGAAGCCGACCGCTATCCGCCCGTGCAGCTGGTCAAGTTCGCGCTTGTCCGACAACAGCTTCACGATGATGATCGTGGACGAAAAGGTAAGGGCCACAGCAATATAGATCGCAGTCACACTGTCCATGCCGAAGGCCAGGGCAATCAGATATCCGATGACGGAGGTGAAGATCACCTGTCCGAGGCCGGTGGCCACCGCTACGGGCCCGGTGCCGCGGACCATATGCAGATCGAGCCGCAGGCCAACCAGGAACAACAGGATCGCTATGCCCAGTCGGGCCAACAGTTCGATGGTGCCGCCTGCCGACACCCAGCCGGTACCTATCGGGCCGACCGCGATGCCCACCACGATGAATGCGACGATCAGCGGCTGGCGCAACCGGGTGGCGAGCAGACCGGCCGCCGTGGCGATAGCCAGGATGATCGCGATGGTCGGGAACGGGTGCAGGTCCAACGTCAGGCCTCGGCCGCCGGTACGACGAGCACGTCGGCCCGAGTCTGACGCATCACGTGCTGAGCGACGCTGCCGAGAACCGCATACGACATCGGCGAACGCGCACCAGTTCCGACAACGACCAAGTCGGCGGCCCAGGACCGGCACAGTTCCAGTACCCGAGTCCGCGGGTGTCCCGACGTGATCTTGACCTGACTCGGGCGCGGGTTCAGTGTTTCGGTCAACTGCGCGATGTGTTCTCGGGCCTGCCGGGTTGAAGTTCGGCGCAGCGTTTCGATTTGGTCGTCACCGACACCGTACATCCGCATCAGGTTCTCGCCGACAACAGTGCAGACGTGCACGAGGTAATGGTCTGCGGTCGGCGTCATGCGAGTTGCCAACCGCGCGCTGTCGGCCGCCGGCGGGGACATATCGACGGCCAGGATGACCGTGCGGTACGCCGCCGTGGTGGGTTGTTTGACCAGCAAGACGGGAGCCGGAGTCATCCGCACCAGGTTCTCGGCGGTACTGCCGAGTAAAACGTCGGTCGGCCAGTCCGCGCCGTGCGCACCGACGACCACCAGGTCGACCTCGCGTTCGGCTGCCTCGGCGGCGATTTCGCCGGCAGCCGGTCCGCGGCGGATCGCGATGTCTACCGGGGCGGAATCAAGGTATTCGACGAGATGTGCTTCCACAGTGCGGCGTGCCGGATCGGCCATGTCGGCAACAATTTCGGCCGGCACCACGTGCAGTACGGTCAGCCGCGCACCGTGCTCGTGCGCAAGTTGTGCGGCTCGGATCAACGCCAGGCCAGCCCGTGGCGATAAGTCGGTCGCGACCAGTACGTGCCCGGGCGGCACGGCAACAGCCATTCGATGTCCTCCTGTCGCCGAGTCTATTTGCCGAGCGGCTGACAACGACGGCGATGCCGGAGTCCGCGAACATCATTCGACGTATGGGCTCCAGCGGCAACACGAATCACACATGGCCTCTTCCGCGTTGGCCAGCACAGCGTTGAGCCACCTCGCTATTGCGCGTCAACGACCCGGCGCAGCTGCCGGACGTGGTACCACTCGATCGCCGGCATCCCCGCGGTGATAACCGCTGCCGCCCCGTAGCTGACCCATGATGCGCCGTCGTGGCCGACGGCCATCAGATACGTTGCCAACGCCGCACCGATCAAGGCGGTGCCGATGGCACCGGTCAGCGCGACGGTTCCCCGCAACCAGATGCGATCCACCGCTTCACCGGACCGCTCGGCGGCCGCCTCGAATGCCCGGGCTTGGTCTCGGCGGGTCGAGCCGCCGACCGTGCGCACCGCAGATTTCCCCGGCGCGGCCGGCGGTCGGCCGAGCGCACGTGGCGGCGTCGGCCTCGCCGCCGACTCGGCAACCGACATGCGGCGAGCCCGCAACAGCACCGGAATCGCCCCCGCAATGATCAACGCGGAGATGATGATGACGGTGTACAGCACCCAGGTGGTGTGCGAGTCCCTCGGCACCTTGTGAAAGCCGCGTCCGAGGTCGGCCAGCGCGACCGCCGCGGCCACGCTGACGCCGACCAGCACCAGCCAGACCGCCGCACACGCGCCGATCAGGATGCGGTCGACGACGGCTGGAGCCACGATGCCGTCCGGCCCGCGCCGGTATGCGGAGTATCTGCCGAGCATCAGCAGCTCGTTTGCGGTGCGTCGTTGTTGTTCGATGACAGCACCGTCCCGTCACTCGTGGTGATTGAGCAGTTGAGTTTGCTGACCCGGAAAAGACTAGACGCCTCCACCGAGCCCACATCAGATTGTGAGATCGGTGTGACGGTCATCGACCATGGAATGTAGACGTTGTGCTGCGTTCGTCGGCGCCCCGAAGCGTCGACGTAGGTCACCGAGATGATGTCGCCGGGCGCCTTGGTGCCGGTAACCGAATAGGTGACTTGTCGCGGACCAGCCAGGGTGGTGGTGGTTGTAGGCGGTGGCGCCGCCGCCGTCGTCGTCGCCGGAGGCGGTGCCGCCGTGGTCGGCGCTGGTGGCGGGGGCGGAGGCGTCACGGTCACGGTCTGCGTCTCCGTCGCTGTCGGGATCTCGGTGGTGGGCGGTGGTGGTGGCGGAGGTGGTGGCGGCGGTGGCTGGGTCGTCGTTATCTCGTCCTGTATCGGTGGCGCCGACGAGGAGGTAGTTGCCGGGTTGGCCAGTCTTTGGGATCCGGTGCGGGTGACGAGCAGCGACACCGAAACCACCAGGGCGATGGCGGCCAGTATGGCTGCCACGCCGACCACCCATGGCCAGCGCGGGGCGCCATGTTCGTCGTCGGCGTCCGATGCGTCGTCGTAGTTGTCGTAGTCGTAAAGACTGAGATCGGCCGGCAGATACGGCCCGCTGATGAATTGCTCGGACTCTGGCGCCGAGTACGCACGCGAGTAGGCTTCGCTCTCCCCCGTGGGATATGCCGCGTCGAAGTGGCCACTATCGTCAAGCGGTTGCAGTGCTCCACCCTCGGCACCGGCTGCCAGCTCATCACCGGTGTCGCTCAAGGCTTCCAGTTCGGCGCTGGAATCGCCGGCGGAATCGGGTTCTTCAGGTTCCCGTCCGGGCGGATTCGGCCCGCTCATGTTTGCCTACCCTGTCCAAACTGCCTCACCAGAGCGCGGGGCTCCGCGGCTGCATGTGCGCGCGTGCGCTCGGTGGATTCTCACTGTGTATCGCAAACCCTACCCAACCGGGCGGGGCACAGAAGTCGCGGCTAACTGGCCGCCGATCAACTGATGCCCTGATTGTGACCTTTCCGGCTGTGATCAGTGCTTCTCGGGTCCGACGTAGTACTCGAAGACCAGTCCGGCCGCCGAAGCCAGGACGAATACCACGCCGGCAACGATGAGCCAGGGCAGCCATAGCGCGACACCCGTCGCCGCCACCGAACCGGACAACGCGACCAGGATCGGCCACCAGCTGTGCGGGCTGAAGAACCCCAATTCCCCTGCGCCATCGCTAATTTCGGCACCCTCGTAGTCCTCGGGCCGGGTGTCCAGCCGGCGGGCCACAAATCGGAAGAACGTGGCGACGATCAACGCCATGCCGCCTGTCAGTGCCAGCGCAGTTGTGCCGGCCCACTCGACCCCACCGGTGGCGAACATCGAAGTCAGCACACCGTAGAGCACCGCACACAACACGAAGAACGCGGCGACGAACTCGAAAAGCCTGGCTTCGATATGCATTGTCCAGTGTCCTAACCTTGGCTCGGGGCCAATTGACCGCGGCGGGCGTCGAACGGATGGGTTGTCACGGCGAGGGGCGGCTGGTTGATCGCCTGCAAGGCTTCGGCGTTGGTCTTACCGTCGATCCGTTGCTGTAAGTAGGCCTTGAAGTCGTTGGGGGCCACCACGCGAACTTCGAAGTTCATCATGGCGTGGTAGGTGCCGCACATTTCGGCGCAATGGCCGACGAACGCTCCGGTCTTGGTGATCTGCTCGATCTGGAAGACGTTGACCGAATTATTCGCCGCCGGATTGGGCATCACATCACGCTTGAACAAGAACTCGGGCACCCAGAAGGAATGGACCACGTCGGCCGAGTTCAGCTCGAATTCGATGCGCTTGCCGGCCGGCAACACCAGGACCGGGATTTCGTTCGTGGTGCCCAGCGTCTCGATCTTGTCGAAGTTGAGATAGCTGCGGTCCTCGGTGTTACGCCCGGCAACCGGTCCGACGAGCTCTTCACCGTGGGCGTCCTTGCCCTCCGGCTTGGATTCAACGGCGTGCTTGCGGGCCTCGTCGGCGCCATCGTAGGTCAAGGTGTGGTCGTGGAAGTCGACCCGCTGGTAGCCGAACTTCCAGTTCCATTGGAAAGCCGTGACGTCGATCACGACCTCCGGGTCTTTGGTGGTGTGCAGCATCTTCTCCTGCACGACGACGGTGAAGTAGAACAGCACCGAAATGATGAGGAACGGCGTGACGGTCAGCACCAGCTCAAGCGGCATGTTGTAGCCGAACTGTCGAGGAAAGTCGGCGTCGCTTCGCTTCTTTCGGTGAAAGACTGCCGTCCAGAAAATCAGACCCCACACGATGACCCCGACCACCAGGGAGGCGATCACGGCACCGACCCACAACTCCCGGTTGGCATGGGCTTCCGGGGTGACGCCCTCGGGCCAGCCGAGACCCAGCGCTTCCGACCAGCTGCAACCGCTCAGGGTGACGGCCAGCACGCCGAGGGCCCCGGTCAGTGCCGCCAGCCGAAGGCGTGGGGCGAGCCCGCGCGCTCCGCGCCGCCGACCGGCGGAACGGATCTCAGAATTGCCCTGCGACAAGCATTGCGAACGACCTGGCTCGCGAAGTGTCACGTTGCGCCTCCTGTAGCACAAGCTGGGCCGACTCGGGCTAGGCGCCGCTTCCGGCGGGAATCGTCGGCTAACTCGGATTCGAATACTACGCAGCGTAGACCACGCCGCCCGCGCAGGCGACGATGCGTGCCAAAACGACCGGCGATGCCGCTACCCTGGCCCGCGGTGGCGCCGCCGCCGTACTGCGTGCGGCGCGCGCAAGCCCGCCCGTGGTGGCGACCAGGCGGCGCGATATGGCCCGTTTCGGAACTCCAGATCGTGAACCGACGAGCGCGAGATCCGGTCTCGATCACCACTACCAGCCAGCCGCGCCCGGGCAGCAGCGCTTCGTGCGGCATACTGGGGCGCCGTGTGCGGACTGCTGGCCTTCGTCGCGGCTCCGGCCGGCGCTGCCGAGACCCAGGGGTCCGACGCCACTGCCCGCCGCGCCACGGAGGCCGACAGCGCGATCGCCCGCGCGTCGCACCTGATGCGCCACCGTGGCCCCGACGAGCCGGGCACCTGGGTTGACCCGGACGCCGACGGATCGGTGATCTTCGGGTTCAACCGGCTGTCCATTATCGACATCGCCCATTCCCATCAGCCGCTGCGGTGGGGACCGCCGGAGGCGCCGGAGCGGTACGTGCTGGTGTTCAACGGCGAGATCTACAACTACCTGGAGCTGCGCGACGAACTCAGCACCCGGCACGGCGCCGTGTTCGCGACCGACGGCGACGGCGAGACGATCGTCGCCGGCTACCACCACTGGGGCACCGACGTGCTCAAGCGGCTACGCGGCATGTTCGCCTTCGCGCTTTGGGACACCGTCACCCGTGAATTGTTCTGCGCCCGCGACCCGTTCGGCATCAAGCCGCTGTTCCTGGCGACCGGCGCCGGCGGCACCGCGGTGGCCAGCGAGAAGAAATGCCTGCTCGACCTCGTCGACTTGCTGGGGTTCGACACCCGAATCGACCCCCGGGCGCTGCAGCACTACGTCGTGCTGCAGTACGTGCCGGAGCCCGAGACACTGCACCGCGGAGTGCGACGGCTCGAATCGGGTTGTTACGCCTGGATTCGGCCCGGGCGCGAGCCGGAGATCACCCGTTACTTCATGCCGCGCTTTGCCGCCACCCCGATCACGCCCGACACCGAGCAGGCGCGCTACGACGAGATCACTGCGGTGCTGGAGGACTCGGTGGCCAAGCACATGCGGGCCGACGTCACCGTCGGTTCGTTTCTGTCCGGGGGCATCGACTCCACGGCCATCGCCGCCCTGGCCATCCGGCACAATCCGCGACTGATCACCTTCACCACCGGATTCGAACGAGAGGGATTCTCCGAGCTCGACGTCGCGGTGGCCTCGGCCGAGGCGATTGGCGCGCGCCACGTCGCCAAGGTGGTCAGCGCGGAGGAGTTTGTGGCCGCATTGCCCGAAATCGTCTGGTATCTGGACGAGCCGGTGGCCGATCCGGCGCTGGTACCGCTGTTCTTCGTGGCCCGGGAGGCCCGTAAGTACGTCAAAGTGGTGTTGTCCGGGGAAGGCGCCGACGAACTGTTCGGCGGCTACACGATCTACCGCGAGCCGCTGTCGCTGAGACCGTTCGACTACCTGCCGCGGCGGCTGCGGCGGTCGATGGGGAAGGCCTCCAAGCCGCTGCCGGAGGGCATGCGAGGCAAGAGCCTGCTGCACCGCGGCTCGTTGACGCTCGAGGAGCGCTACTACGGCAATGCCCGCAGCTTTTCCGACGCGCAGCTGCGCGACGTGCTGCCCGGCTTCCGCGAGGACTGGACCCACACCGACGTCACGGCGCCGGTGTACGCGCAATCGGCCGGTTGGGATCCGGTGGCCCGGATGCAGCACATCGACCTGTTCACCTGGCTGCGAGGCGACATCCTGGTCAAGGCCGACAAGATGACGATGGCCAATTCGCTCGAGCTGCGGGTCCCGTTCCTGGACCCGGAGGTGTTCGCGGTGGCCTCGCGGCTACCGCTGCCGGCCAAGATCACCCGCACCACCACCAAGTACGCGCTGCGGCGCGCGCTGGAGCCCATCGTTCCGGCGCACGTGCTGCACCGGCCCAAGCTGGGCTTCCCGGTGCCGATCCGGCACTGGTTACGCGCCGGCGAGCTGCTGGAGTGGGCATACCAGATGGTGGCCTCGTCGGGGGCCGGACATCTCATCGACCTGGGCGCAGTCAGCCGGATGCTCGACGACCACCGGACCGGCGCCAGCGATCACAGCCGCCGGCTGTGGACCGTGCTGATCTTTATGCTGTGGCACGCGATCTTTGTCGAGCACAGCGTGGTGCCGCAGATCGGAGAGCCGCAATATCCGGTCCAGTTATGACGGCCGGCAGACGCAGAGTCGCACGCGGAAGACCTTCCGCATGCGACTCTGCGTCTGCTCGCGGGGCTAAGCCAGCACCGCCGTGATCTCGGCGGCCGCCTCGTCGCCGTATGCACCGGCCAGCCGGGATGCTGCGGCCTGGTGATCCCACTGCCACTCTTGGGTGCCGGTCGATTCCAGCACCAACACCGCGACCAGCGAACCCAGCTGCGCGGACCGCTCCAAGCTCAACCCCGCGCTGCGCCCGGTCAGGAAACCGGCTCGGAACGCGTCGCCGACCCCGGTGGGGTCGGTCTGGCTGGTTTCGGGAACCACGCCGACGTGAAAGGTGGTGCCGTCCGGGTCCACCACATCCACCCCCTTGGGGCCCAACGTGGTCACCCGCAGGTCGATCTGGGCCATCACCTCGGCCTCCGTCCAGCCGGTTTTCGACAGCAGCAGGTCCCATTCGTAGTCGTTGGTGAACAAGTAGCTGGCGCCGCCAATGAGCTGACGAATTTCCTCGCCGGACAGGCGAGCCAGCTGCTGGGAGGGATCAGCGGCAAAGGCCAGGCCCAGCTTGCGGCATTCCTCGGTGTGCAAGAACATCGCCTCGGGGTCGTTGGCGCCGATGATGACCAGCTCCGGAGTACCGATCGCCGACACCACGTCGGCGAGTTTGATGGTGCGGGCCTCTGACATGGCCCCCGGATAGAACGACGCGATCTGGGCCATGTCCACGTCGGTGGTACAGGTGAACCGCGCCGTGTGCGCGGTCTCGGAGATCAGGACGTGATCACAGTTGACACCGTGGGCTTTGAGCCAGTCACGGTAATCGGAGAAGTCGGCGCCGGCCGCGCCGACCAGCGCCACGTCACCGCCCAGCACGCCGATGGCGAAGGCCATATTCCCGGCGACGCCGCCGCGGTGCACCACCAGGTCGTCGACTAAGAAACTCAGCGACACCTTGTGCAAGTGTTCGGGCAGCAGTTGCTCGGAAAATCGGCCGGGAAACCGCATCAGATGGTCGGTTGCAATCGAACCGGTTACCGCAATCGTCACAAAATCTCCGTCCTTGGTCCGTAAGGTCGTCTAGCCTCTCACAATTATCGGCGCCGCGGCCCGCCCCGTCGCGTCGACAGCCGACGGCAGGTGTTGCGCTAGCCTGCCCTAGGGAACTCACCTCATTGCCGCAATCCGCTGCCGGGCGGCAAGCGCACATGTCGTTTCGTCCACCACCGTAGGAGAATCACGATGGCCGGTCAGCACCCGCCGAACCCTGCCGTCGGCACCGAAGGAGCCCGAGAGGTGCGACCATACCCGCCGACCGGGCCCGATGAGCCTCTTGAATACCCGCATGAAGCGGCCGACCGGCAAACCGGCTTTGCCCCCGCCCCGGCGGCGGGTTATCCCGGCATGCCGGGCTCCTATCCGAGGCGACGGCCGAAGCGGCTGCTGATCGGCACCCTGCTGGCCCTCGCCTTGATCGGTGCGTTGACCGCGGCAATCGTCTACGGGGTTCGCACCAACGGGACCAACACCGGTGGCACCTTCACGGAGGCATCGGCCAAAACGGCGATTCAGGGCTACCTCAACGCACTCGAGCATCGCGATGTCGACGTCATCGTGCGCAACGCGCTGTGCGGGATCTACGACGGGGTCAAGGACCGGCGGTCGGATCAGGCGCTGGCCAAGTTGAGCAGTGACGCCTTCCGTAAGCAGTTCTCCCAGGCCGACGTGACGTCGATCGACAAAGTCGTGTACTGGTCGCAATACCAGGCCCAGGTGCTGTTCACCATGCAGGTGACACCTGCCACCGGCGGCCCGCCGAAGGGGCAGGTGCAGGGCATCGCGCAGCTGCTCTTCCAGCGCGGGCAGATACTGGTCTGCTCCTACGTGCTGCGGACGGCCGGGCAATATTGACCGGGCCGGGATGATCCCGGCCCGGTAGACCTACATCGGTCAGGTCAGTTGAACGAATCCCCACACGCGCAGGAGCCGGTCGCGTTGGGGTTATCGATCGTGAAGCCCTGCTTCTCGATGGTGTCCACGAAATCGATCGACGCGCCTTCCACATACGGCGCGCTCATCCGGTCTACCGTCAACGTCACGCCGCCGAACTCCGCCGTCAGGTCGCCGTCCAGCGTCCGGTCGTCGAAGAACAGGTTGTAGCGCAGGCCGGCGCAGCCTCCCGGCTGCACCGCAATCCGCAGCGACAGGTCGTCACGCCCCTCCTGATCGAGCAGGGACTTCGCCTTGGCGGCGGCGGCCTCGGTCAGGATCACGCCATGGGTCTTGGCGGTCGGCTCGTTCTGCACCGTCATTGCTTCTCCTACATGCCTCATCGTTAGGTGGGCTCACCGGCTGCTGTGTCAGCCCGGGCCCGTGTCGGGGAAAACCCACTGCTACTAACGGTACCTCGCAGGCCGGGGATTCCCGAGTCGCGCGGCGACTTCCGACGCCAAACCCATCAGCTGATTGGCCGCATCGGCCAGTGCCAACCGCACCGAACCCGCATAGTCGGCGATGGACAAGGCCGACATGATGCCCGACGATCGGATCGTCGACTTATCCAGGACCACTTGCCCGGCCAGCACTATCACCGGAATGCCCAGCGGGCGGGCCGCGGCCGCGATCTCGCCGACGACCTTGCCGTGCAGCGACTGCTCGTCGAACTTGCCCTCACCGGTGATGATCAGCTGTGCTTCGGCGAGGTCGTCGGCCAAGTGGGTGTGTTCGGCGATGATCGCGGCGCCGGACTCGCATCGGCCACCGAGCGCGAGTAGACCCGCGCCGATGCCGCCGGCGGCACCCGCACCGGGCTCGGCGCTCACTGCCCGACCGGCGGCCGCGTCCAGTTCCACCGCCCATGCCTCGAGACGGGCCTCCAGTGCGGCGACGGTGGCCGCGTCGGCGCCCTTCTGCGGCGCGAACACCCTGGCCGCGCCCCAGGGTCCCACCAGCGGGTATTCCACGTCGGAGGCGGCGATCAGCTCGACTCCAGCGAGTCGGCGGCGGGCGGCGTCCAGGCCGCCGAGTTCGGTGATCATGCCGTACCCGCCGTCCGTGCACGCGCTGCCGCCCAGCCCGACCACAATGCGCCGCGCCCCGGCCGCGACTGCGGCAGCGATGAGCTGCCCGACTCCCCTGCTGTGTGCGGTCAACGCGGTCTCGGTCGTCGGCGGACCACCGAGCAGGGACAGGCCGCAGGCCTGCGCACACTCCAGGTAGGCGGTTGCCGAGGCCTGATCGAACATCCATGCGGCGTCCACGTCGGTGTCCAACGGCCCCGACACCCGCAGCAGCCGCGACTCCCCGAAGCGGCTTTGCAGCACCTCGATAAAACCGGGCCCGCCGTCGGATTGCGGAGCCACGATGAAGGTGTCGTTCGGCCGGGAGCGGGTCCAGCCGGTGGCGATCACCGCGGCGGCATCCACCGCCGACAGGCTGTCGCCGTAGCAGTCCGGGGCCACCAGTACCCGCATCGCGGGCAGCTGGATCCGGCCGGGCCCGAGGGCATCGGCAGCAGCATCCGAAGCAGACGAGCCGTCCATTACAAGCAAGAGTAGGGCTAACACGGATGCTGGCGCTGCGTAACAGCAGCACAATTCCCCGTCGCTGGTCCCCGGCGCCGGCCGCCCGCACAGTAACCTGTCGACTGTGAAGCTGCTGGGCCGCAAGAAGGGCCATGAAGAAGGTGCCGAGGTTTCGGCGAAGGCTGAGGACAGCCAGGGGGCGCAGACCCGTTCCCCGGCCGAGCCCGCAACTTCTCGCGGGTCGCGAGCAACCGGACCGAAGGGCCGGCCGACGCCCAAGCGCAGCGAGGCAAGGCGCAGTGCAAAGAAAGGCCCCGTCGTCCCGGCGCCGATGACGGCCGCCGAGGCGCGGGCCCGGCGCAAGTCGCTGTCCGGCCCGAAACTGAGCCGCGCCGAACGCCGGGCCGAACGCACTGCCAGCCGGGCCCGAATGAGCGAACGCCGCGAACGGATGATGGCCGGCGAGGAAGCCTATCTGCTCCCGCGCGACCAGGGCCCGATACGCCGTTATGTCCGCGATGTGGTCGATGCCCGGCGTTTTAGCCTGCTGGGCCTGTTCATGCCGTCGGCGCTGGCTTTGCTGTTCGTGATGTTCGCCGTCCCGCAGCTGCAGCTCTACATGTCGCCCGCGATGCTGGTGCTGATGGCCCTGATGACCGTCGACGGAATCATGTTGGGCCGCAAGGTGAGCAGGCGGGTCGACGCGAAGTTCCCGAACAACACCGAAAGCCGTTGGAAACTCGGCCTTTACGCTGCCGGCCGGGCGTCGCAGATGCGCCGGATGCGGGCACCGCGCCCCCAGGTGGAGCGCGGAGCCAGCATCGGTTAGCACCGGAACGCTGGCTGACCACTCATGCGCACACTGGTTCTCGGCGGGATCAGGTCGGGCAAATCCCGCTGGGCGGAGCACGCCATCGCGGATTCACTGACGCCCGGCCGCCCGGTTCGCTATCTGGCGCCCACGCCGGTCACCGAGTCCGACCCGGCCTGGGCGCAGGAATGGGCGCAACGGGTCGCCAAGCATCGCGAACGCCGGCCTGGCCACTGGTCGACCGTCGAAACTGACGACATCATCACCCAGTTGCGGCGGTCACCGGACACTGCGACGCTCGTCGACGACCTCGGCGCCTGGCTGACCGGCACCCTGGACCGTCATCGGGCCTGGGACAACGGATCCGTGGCCGGTCCCGTACAAGGCCTGCTCGACGCGGTCCGCGCCTTCGAGTCGACACTGGTGCTCGTCAGCCCCGAAGTCGGGCTGACCATCGTGCCGGCAACCGCATCCGGGCGCCGCTTCGCCGACGAGCTGGGCAGCCTCAACCAGCAAATGGCAGCGGTCTGCGATCAGGTGGTGCTGGTGGTGGCCGGGCAGGCCGTCCCGATCAAGCCGTCACGCACATGATCGGATTCGCGCCGATATCGCCGCCCGACCCCGATGCCGAATCGGCCGCACGGGCCCGACAGGACGTCCTGACCAAACCGCGGGGAGCGCTGGGCCGCCTCGAGGACCTGTCGGTGTGGGTGGCAGCCTGCCAGGGCCACTGTCCGCCGCGGCAGTTCCAGCGCGCCCGGGTGGTCGTTTTCGCCGGTGACCACGGCGTCGCCCGGTCGGGGGTGTCGGCGTATCCGCCGGAAGTCACCGACCAGATGGTCGCCAATATCGACGCCGGCGGGGCGGCGATCAACGCGTTGGCCGACGTAGCCGGTGCGACCGTGCGGGTGGCGGACCTGGCGGTGGATTCCGATGCCGTATCGGAGCGGATCGGCGCGTACAAGGTGCGCCGCGGCAGCGGTGACATCAGCACCGAAGACGCATTGACCGCCGACGAAACGGCCCGCGCCATCGCCTCCGGCCAGCAGATCGCCGACGAGGAGGTCGACGCCGGCGCCGATCTGCTCATCGCCGGCGACATGGGAATCGGGAACACCACCGCAGCGGCAGTCCTGGTGGCGGCACTGACCGACACCGAACCGGTCGCGGTGGTCGGGTTCGGGACCGGGATCGACGATGCCGGATGGGCCCGCAAGACGGCCGCGGTGCGTGATGCGCTGTTCCGGGCGCGGTCGGTGCTGCCCGACCCGGTGGGGCTGCTGCGCTGCTGCGGTGGCGCGGATCTGGCGGCGATGGCGGGATTCTGCGCGCAGGCCGCGGTCCGGCGGACCCCGCTGCTGCTCGACGGCATGGCGGTGACGGCCGCAGCTCTGGTCGCCGAACGTCTGGCGCCCGGCGCCCGGCAGTGGTGGCAGGCCGGTCACCGGTCCACCGAACCGGGTCACCAGCTGGCCCTGACGGCGCTGCAGCTGGATCCGATCCTGGACCTGCGGATGCGGTTGGGTGAGGGCACCGGCGCCACGCTTGCGCTGTCGGTGCTGCGCGCCGCGGTGGCCGCGCTGTCGTCGATGGCTACCTTCACCGAGGCCGGCGTGTCCGGCCCGCGCACCTCCGGTACCGGACCGGCCTGGCCGTGATCCGTTCCCTGGCAACAGCTTTCGCCTTCGGCACGGTGATGCGCATGCCGAGTTCGCAGACCGCTCCGATGGGACGCGGCGCGATGACGGCGCTGCCCGTGGTCGGCGCGGCACTGGGTGGCGTGGCCGCCGGTGTCACCTGGGCCGGTGCCGTGGTCTTCGGGCCGTCCAGCCCGTTGTCCGGGTTGCTGGCGGTGACGGTGTTGCTGGCGGCAACCCGCGGCCTGCACATCGACGGCGTTGCCGATACGGCCGACGGCCTGGGTTGCTACGGCCCGGCGCAGCGCGCCCTCGCCGTGATGCGCGACGGGTCGTCGGGGCCGTTCGGGGTGGCCGCTGTCGTCCTGGTCATCACGCTGCAGGGGCTGGCCTTCCCGGCGCTGGGCGCCGCCGGTGTCGTCGTGGCAGTCTTCGCCGGCCGGATCACCGCGGTGCTGGCCTGTCGCCGGTCGGTTCCGGCCGCCGAAGGCAGCGTCCTGGGTGCGCGCGTCGCCGATACCCAGCCTGCGGCCGTGGTCGCGGCGTGGCTCGCTGTGCTGGTCGCAGCTTCGCTGCCGGCGGGTCCACGGCCATGGCACGGGCCGGTTGCGGTACTGGTGGCGGTGTTGTGCGGTGCCGCCCTGGTCACGCACTGCGTGCGCCGGTTCGGTGGTGTCACCGGTGACGTGATCGGCGCGGCGATCGAACTGACGACGACGGTCGGTGCGCTAGTGCTGGCGGCACTGGCCCGCCTCTAGTCCTTCGCGACGTTCCCCCAATCGGTGGACAAGCGTTTCCCCTGATTGTGGCCGATCGGAGGATTGTCTTGCCCGTTTAGCAGCCCTAACCTCTTCAGACATGCCGTTATCACCGTCGACCAGGCCGGTCGCTGCCGCTTCGGCGCGGACCAGTCCGTTCGGGCGATTGGTGACCCAGGGCACTTTCTACACCACCGGAATGCAACTCAGCAACAGCGCCGTGGTGCTGCCCTTCATCTGCGCGCATCAGGGCATCACCTGGGCGGCCGGGATGCTGTTTCCGGCGTACAGCATCGGCTTGATCATGGGAAATTCGGCGTCGCCGGCGATCCTGCAGCGAGCCGGCCGGATGCGCCACGTGCTGCTGTCGGCGACTGCGGCGGCAGTGGCTGCGCTGCTGATCTGGGATGCGGTAATCCCATGGACCGGCGTCTACGCCGCGGCGGTGTTTCTGCTGACCACAGCCGCCGCCGGAGTCGTCATCGCGGTGGCCACCGTTGCCTATACCGACATGGTCTCCAGCAAGCTGCCCGCAAGACGCCGCGGCGAACTGTTCCTGACTCAAGGTGCCGCGGGATCGACGCTGGCCACCGGCGTCATGCTGCTGATAGCGCCCATGCTGGCCAGCGGCGATCAAATAGCCCACTACCGCGATCTGCTGTGGCTGGGTGCCCTGGCTCTGATTGCTTCCAGCGTCGCTGCGCTGCTCGTGGGTCCCATGCGGTCCGCATCTACCACCGCCCGCCCGCCGCTTCGGGAAATCTATCGACAAGGTTTCGCGGTCGCCCAGGACCAGCCGTGGTTTCGCCAGTACGCGATGACGTATCTGCTGTTCGCCCCGATCTGCCTGGGAACCACGTTCTACAGCCTGCGCGCCGCAAAGAAGATGGGCAGTTTGCATGTGCTGGTGGTCCTGTCCAGCGTCGGACTGGTCGTCGGTTCGGCGTTCTGGCGCAAGATCTACCGTCGGTTCGGAGTGCGCGGCATGCTGCTGGGCAGCGCACTGTGCAGCACGACCGCCGCCCTGGTGTGCATCGCGGCGGAGTTGTCCGGCCAGTGGTACCACCTGTGGGCGTACGGCACGGTTTTCCTGCTGGCGACGCTGGCCGCCCAACCCGTATCCGCCGCGTCGGTATCCTGGATCAGCGTGTTCGCCGCCGAGCAGCACCGCGCGACGCTGATCGGCTTCGGGGCGACGTTGCTCGCCATCACGTTCACCCTGCTGGGCGGTGTCCTCGGCATGATCGCCCAAAAACACGCCACCGTCTGGCCGGTCGTCGTTGTGCTGGCGCTGTCGCTGGTTGCCGCTTTCGCGGCCGTCCGGGCACCCGGGCCAATGGACGACCGGGCGCACGATCGATCATCGCGACCACAGACCGGCGTACCAAGGCTGGTCTTGCTCGGCGATTGCGACGGCTCCGCCCGCCGCCGGCAGACCCGGCGGGCCTCGACCAGCTGGCAACCCGAGCCGGTTCGGCCGGCCGCCGCCGCAGCCGCGGCCAGCTAACCCAAGCGCGACATCCACCCGTGGGTGTCGGCGAAGGTGCCCCGCTGAATCCCGGTCAACGTGTCACGCAATGCCATGGTCAGCTCACCGGGCTGGCCGTCGGCGATGGTGAACTCGACGTCGCCGTACTTCACCCGCGACACCGGGGTGATCACGGCGGCGGTACCACAAGCGAACACCTCGGTGATCTCGCCGACGGCGGCCTTCTTCTGCCACTCGGCGATGTCGATCTTGCGCTCCTCGACCGTCACGCCGGCATCGGTCGCCAAGTGCAGCAACGAATCCCGGGTGATGCCGGGCAGCAGCGAGCCGGACAGCTCCGGGGTGACCAGCCTGGCCGATCCGCCACTGCCGAACACGAAGAAAATGTTCATCCCGCCCATTTCTTCGACGTAGCGGCGCTCGACCGCGTCCAGCCACACCACTTGGTCGCAACCGTTGTCGACGGCTTCGGCCTGAGCCAGCAGCGAAGCGGCGTAGTTGCCGCCGCACTTGGCCGCACCGGTGCCGCCGGGGCTGGCTCGCACGTATTCCGTTGACACCCAGACGCTGACGGGATTGACTCCGCCCTTGAAGTAGGCACCCGCCGGCGAGGCGATCAGCAGGTAGCGGTATTCCTTGGCCGGCCGCACGCCCAAGCCGGGCTCGGTGGCGATGATGAACGGCCGCAGATACAACGCCTCCTCGCCGCCGGCCTGCGGAACCCAGGCGTTGTCGACGGCGATCAGCTGGCACAGCGATTCGATGAACAGCTCGTCGGGCAATTCCGGGATCGCCAGCCGCCGGGCCGAGGAACGCAATCGCGCGGCGTTGGCCTCGGCCCGAAACGACACGATCGAGCCGTCTGTCCAGCGGTAAGCCTTGAGGCCTTCGAAGACCTCTTGCGCGTAGTGCAGCACGATCGCCGAGGGGTCCAGTTCGATCGGGCCATAGCCGATGACCCGAGCGTTGTGCCAACCCGTGCCCTCGGTGTAGTCGATCGAGACCATGTGGTCGGTGTGGAATTTGCCGAAACCGGGGTCCTGCAGGATCGCTACGCGCTGTGCATCGCTTGCCGGACTCGCCGCGCGCGTAACCGTGAACTGTAGGGACCCGCTGGTCATGGCGCCGATTCTATCGGTGTAGGAAGGGTTTTCCGCACGCGAGTGGGTCGCTAACGCGTTTTCGCCTCGACGAACGGCGGGGGCACCACGGCGCAGTCGACCGCGCGCCCGCGAACGTCGACGGTGACCTGACCACCGTCCGGCACTTCCGCATCGGTATCGATCAGCGCCAGCGCGATGCCAGCCTGCAATGTGGGCGAAAACGTTCCCGACGTGGTTACCCCGACCGCGGTATCCCCGACCAGCACCGTCAGACCGGGACGCAACACGCCGCGGCCGACCATCCGCAGTCCCCGCAACAGCCGCCGCGGCCCGGCCGCCTTCTCCGCCAGCAGCGCGTCGCGGCCGAAGAACGCATCCTTTTTCCAGCCGATGGCCCAGCCGCAGCGCGCCTGCAACGGCGAAATTTCGGGCGAAAGCTCGTGCCCGTGCAGTGGATAACCCATCTCGGTGCGCAGCGTGTCGCGAGCTCCCAGACCGGCGGGCTGGCCGCCCGCGTCGGACACCGCGTCCACCAGGGCGTCGAACACCACACCGGCAGTCTCCCAGGGCGGCAGCAGTTCGTAGCCGTGCTCGCCGGTGTAGCCGGTGCGGCACACCCGAACCGGGACTCCGGAATACGCCGAATCGGCATAACCCATGTAATCCATGTCGGTCGGCAGGCCCAATGCGCTGAGCACGTCGGTGGAGCGCGGGCCCTGCACCGCCAAAACGGCATAGGAGCGATGCAGGTTGGTGATCGCCAGGTCGCCCGGGGCGACGTCCTGCAATGCGCCGACCACCGCGGCGGTGTTGGCGGCGTTGGGTACCAGGAAGATCTCGTCGTCGTCGACGTAGTAGGCGATCAGGTCGTCGATGACACCGCCGGATTCGTTGCAGCACAACGTGTATTGCGCCTTACCGGGGCCGATGCGGCGCAGGTCGTTGGTCAGCGCGGAGTTGACGAACTCCGCCGCGCCCGGTCCCCGGACCAGCGCTTTGCCGAGGTGGCTGACGTCGAACAGGCCGACGGCGGTACGGGTGGCATGGTGCTCGCTGACGGTCCCGGCATACGACACCGGCATCAGCCAGCCGCCGAATTCGGCGAAACTGGCGCCCAACGCGCGGTGCCGGTCTTCCAGGGGTCCATGCTGCAGCTCATCGGTCACGACGACACACCCTAATCCGCATCGGCTGCTGGCACACTTGGGTAGGTGTCCGACTCCCCCGACTCTCCCGACTCTCTCGACTTCGAAGCGCTGGAAGCTGCCGGAATCGCTGATCCACGCGGGCGGGCCGACCTGATCAAGTACTTGGACGGACTGGGCTTCACCGTCGACCAGATGGCCGAAGCCGAGCGCCGCGGCCGGCTGTTCGGTCTTGCCGGTGATGTCCTGCAATGGTCGGGGCCTCCCATCCATACCGTGCAGTCGGCGGCCGACGAACTCGGGTTGTCCGCCGAGGAGGTCGCCCGCGTCTGGGCTCTGCTCGGCCTTACCGTCACCGGTCCCGATGTTGCGGCGTTGAGCCAGGCCGACGTCGACGCGCTGGCGACCTGGGTGGCGCTGAAGGCGGTGGTGGGTCAGGACGGGGCGTACGGACTGTTGCGGGTGGTCGGCACCGCGATGGCCCGGCTCGCCGAAGCCGAGTCGACGATGATCCGCGCCGGCATGCCGGACATCCAGATGACCCACACCCATGACGAGCTCGCCACCGCGCAGGCGTACCGGGCCATCGCCGAGTTCGTCCCCCGGATCGGGAACTTGATCGACGTCGTTCACCGGCATCATCTGACCAGTGCCCGCACGTATTTCGAGGGTGTCGTTCAGGACACGTCGGCGAGCGTCACCTGCGGCATCGGTTTTGCGGATCTGTCCAGCTTCACCGCGCTGACCCAGATGCTCACACCCGCGCAGCTGCAGGATTTGCTCACCGAGTTCGGCGCCACCGTCGCCGACGTGGTGCATGCCGACGGTGGCCGGCTGGTGAAGTTCATCGGCGACGCGGTCATGTGGGTGAGCCCGACACCCGTGCGGTTGGTGCAGGCGGCGGTTGATCTGGTCGACCATCCGCGGGCGCGCGAGGCCGACCTGCAGGTGCGCGCCGGGCTTGCGTACGGCACCGTCTTAGCCATCAACGGCGACTACTTCGGCAGCCCGGTCAACCTCGCCGCGCGACTCGTGGCGGTTGCGGCACCGGGACAAATCCTGGCCGCGAGCGAGCTCCACGACAAATTGCCGGATTGGCCCGCGACCGCGCACGGCCCGTTGACGCTGAAGGGTTTCGACGCCCCGGTTACGGCCTTCGAGCTGCGGGCCCGCGACGCCGACGGGCCAAGTCCCGTAGGGTGATTGCGCGTGACCACCGAACCGGGTTACCACAGCCCCACCGTCAACGTTGCCACGTCACTGCCGAAGCGCGGTGCGGGTTCTGCGGTACTGATCGTGCCGGTCGTCTCGACCGGTGACGACGAGACGCCGGGAGCGCTCGTGGCCGTCGCCGAGCCGTTCCTGGGCGCCGACGCGATCGCCGAGATCGAGGCCGGCCTGCGTGCACTGCAGGCCACGGGCGCCGGCGAGCAGGTGCACCGGCTGGTCGTGCCGTCGCTGCCGGTGGGCAGTGTGTTGACGGTCGGCCTGGGCAAGCCGCGCTCGGAGTGGCCGTCGGACATCATTCGCCGGGCCGCGGGGGTAGCCGCGCGGTCGCTGGGCAGCGCGCAGGCGGTGATCACCACGCTGGCCGAGTTACCCGGCGACGGCGTCTGCTCGGCCACCGTCGAGGGGCTGATCCTGGGCAGTTACCGGTTCACCGCTTTCCGCAGCGCCAAGACCGCCCCGAAAGACGAAGGGCTGCGCAAGATCACGGTGCTGAGCACGGCCAAGGACGCCAAGAAGCACAGCGCCCACGCCGCCGCGGTGGCGACCGCGGTCGCCACCGCCCGCGACTTGGTGAACACGCCGCCGAGCCACCTCTACCCCGCTGAGTTAGCCAGGCGCGCAAAGACTTTGGGCGAGGCGGCCGGACTCGAGGTCGAGGTGCTCGACGAGAAGGCGCTGCAGAAGGCCGGTTACGGCGGGGTGATCGGTGTCGGTCAGGGCTCGTCGCGCCCACCGCGACTGGTACGGCTGGTCTATCGGGGATCGCGGCTGGCCAAGAATGCGAAGCAGGCCAAGAAGGTCGCGTTGGTCGGCAAGGGAATCACCTTCGACACCGGCGGGATCTCGATCAAGCCGGCCGCGTCGATGCATCACATGACCTCGGACATGGGTGGGGCCGCCGCGGTGATCGCCACCGTCACGCTGGCGGCCCACCTGAAGCTGCCGATCGACGTGATCGCCACGGTGCCCATCGCCGAGAACATGCCGTCGGCGACGGCGCAGCGCCCCGGCGACGTGCTGACCCAATACGGCGGAACCACGGTCGAGGTGCTCAACACCGACGCCGAGGGACGGCTGATCCTGGCCGACGCGATCGTCCGGGCTTGCGAGGACAACCCGGATTATCTGATCGAAACGTCGACGCTGACCGGTGCGCAGACAGTGGCGCTGGGCGCGCGTATCCCCGGCGTGATGGGCAGCGACGAGTTTCGCGATCGGGTCGCCGCGATCTCGCAGCGGGTCGGCGAAAGCGGCTGGCCCATGCCGCTGCCGGATGAGCTCAAAGAGGACCTGAAATCCACGGTGGCCGACCTGGCCAACGTCAGTGGTCAGCGTTTCGCCGGCATGCTGGTGGCCGGGGTGTTCCTGCGGGAATTCGTCGCCGACTCGGTGGACTGGGCGCATATCGACGTGGCCGCCCCCGCCTACAACACCGGCAGCGCGTGGGGCTATACGCCCAAGGGTGCCACCGGCGTGCCGACCCGGACCATGGTCGCGGTCCTCGAGGACATCTGCGAAAACGGCTAGAAAACCGCCGGCTGGCTACCTGGTCACCAGCGAGATCACCGCGCGGCTCAGCTTGCGCCGCGGCCAGCCGGTCAGGCCGGCGGCTGCCAGCGCGGCCCGCGCCGCGTTCCGCCCGCAGGCGCCGTGCACGGAGCCGCCCGGGGTAGCCGACGCGCTACCCAAATACAGTCCCTCGATTGGGGTTTCGGCGCGACCCAGCCCCGGAGCCGGACGAAATATCAGCATCTGCGGTAACTGCGCGGTGCCGCCGTTGAGCGCACCGAGATGCAGGTTGGCGTCACTGGCTTCCAGATCCGACGGCCGTTGCACGAACCGGTCGAGTACCCGGGCACCGAACCCGGGAGCATGCGCTTCGATGACGTGGTCGATCGATGTGGCCAGTTGCTCCGCCGAACCGTCGTCGGCCACGTTTCGCGGCAGATGCGTATAGGCCCAAACACTTTCGGTTCCGATGGGCGATCTGGTGGGGTCGGCGGTGGTGGTTTGGCCCAGCAGCAGGAACGGATGCTCGGGCACCACCCGGGTGTTCAGGTCGGCCATCCAGCGCACCAGCCCGTCCCCGTCGGCCCCGAGATGGATGGTGCCCGGCTGCCGCAACCTCTCCGATCGCCACGGGATGGGACCGTCGAGCGCATAGTTGACCTTGACCACCGGCGGATCCCACACGTAGTGCTGGATCTCCCGTAGCAAGCCGCCGGGGACCGCATCCGCGGGCAGCATGTCGCAAAACAGTCGCGGCGCCGTCACATCGGCGACCACGGCCCGTCGCGCCCGAACCGTTCGTCCTCCGGTGGTGGTCACCGACACCGCACGGCCACCGCGGACGTGGATGCGAGAAACGTCCTGGTTGCACTCGATTCGCGCACCCGCCGAGGTGGCGCGGCGCACCAGCGCCGAGGTCAGCTGACCAGAGCCGCCGACGGGCACCGGCCAGCCGCAGTCCTGGCCCAGCATCGTCAGCAGAAAGCCGAACGCGCCGCTTCCCGGCGCATCCAGCGGAGCGTCGGCGTGCATGGCGCTGCCCAGCAACAAAAGTCGCGGCGCCTCACCGGCGAACATCCGGTCCACCATGATGTTGGCGGGCTGCACCAGCAGATGCGCGAGCCGCACGGCGTCGGCAGTACCGAGCTTGAGTAGCAGCCGGATCATCGGCCCCAGCGGCGGAAACGGCGACATCATCGCATCCAGCAGCGGTGACTTGACTTTTTCCCATAGTCGCAGCACCCGCCACCAGTTTTCGCCGTCGCCGTGCTGGCGACGTTCGAACTCTGCTGCGGTGCGAGCCGCGTCCCGGTAGAGGACCGGCGGGTCGTCGTCGGTCGCACTGCGCGGATGACCGACCACCGCGGGCGCGTGCGACCATCGCAGCCCGTGGTCTTCCAGCTGCAACGCCGCGATGGCCGGCGACGCGATCGTCATGGGATAGAAGGAACTGAACAGGTCGGTGACGTAGCCGGGCGTCAGCTCGGCACTGCGCACCGCGCCACCCGGTTCGGGCTGGGTTTCCAGGACCAACACGTCCCAGCCGGCGTCGGCCAGCATCGCGGCGGCAACCAGCCCGTGATGCCCGGCACCGATAACGACGGCGTCGACCCCGTCGCCAGCGCGGGCCATGACTACCTGACCTGACTGGGCTCGAAGCGCTCCGCCATGGCCGCCAGCCGCAACAGGCATTCACGGTTGCGTGGATAGATGGCCGCCAGCGCCAGTCGATCGGGCATCAGCCCGATCGGCCCCTGTACCGGCAGTTCGATCATGTCAAGCCGGCATCCTGCCGGAATTCCACGCAGCCGCATGGTGATCCGGGCGGCACCGAACCAGCCCAGTCCGGCGTGCAAGACGAGTTCCTGGCCGGGCGCGCAGCTCTCGACCACCGTCTGGTCGTCGATCACCAACGGCCAGATCCCTATCGAGTGCCGGATGGCCGCACCCGGCTGCGGCCAGTGCGAGTCGACCGCGCGAGTGCGGCTATTGCCCACCACCCACTGGCTGTAAGTCCATCCGTCGGCGAGCACGCCCCAGACGTCATCGCAGGACACCGCCACATCGCGGGTCGCGATCAGTTCTCCGGTCGCTGTCATGAGCGGGTCCTTTCGCACCGGGGATGATCCCAGCGGGTACCCGCCGCGCCCGGAACTAATGCCGGGATACTGCCGGGACCGCGCCGGTCGACCGGCTAGCAAACTCCGCAGGTTTAGCCGCGCGATCCAGCGGCTAACCCGATCAGCGACCGGAAACTTCGAGGAAGGCCGAATTGTGACTCTGCGACGGTTGATCATTGCGGTGGGTGCCGTGCTGTTGGTGGCCGGTGTCATCGGCCTGCTGGTGCCGGTGTCGGTGTCCAACAGCAACGGTGGTTCGATTTCCTGCGGAAACGGGTTCGCCACCGACCTGTCCGCGGCGCGAAACGCCAACAACAGCAACGGCGCCGACATCCCGATCCTCAACCAGGTCATCCCACACACCGACTTCGTGGCGCAATGTGAATCGGCGGTATCGAGCCGGCGCATGTGGGCCATCCCGCTGGTGGTGATCGGGATCGTCGGGATAGGCGGCGCGCTGCTGGTACGGCGGTCTCAGGCCGCAGATACCAGCGTGGGAGACGTCAGATAACCCGCATGCGGGCGGTACTGCGCAGCGCCTGGGGCAGCACCCGGGAAATGCCGTACAGCGCGTAGGCCTCCGGCGCTACCGGGCGGATGGGCTTGTTCTTCTTGACCGCCGACACGATCGCGTGAGCAACCTTGTCGGGACCGTAGTGGCGTAGCGCAAACATCTTGTCCAGCTGGCTGCGCCGGCCTTCGACCTGCTCCTCGCCCTTTCCGAACGGCGTGTCGAAGCGGGTGGCCGCGATGATGTTGGTGTCGATGACGCCGGGACACACGGTGGTCAGACCGACGCCGGCGGCGTCGAGTTCGGCCCGCAGACAGTCGGAGAACATGTACGTCGCCGCCTTGGAGGTGCAATAGGCGCTCAGCGACTGCAGCGGCGCGTAGGCGGCCATCGACGACACGTTGACGATGTGACCCCCGGTGCCGCGCTCGACCAGACGGCGGCCAAAGGAACGGCAACCGTTGACCACGCCGCCGAGATTGACGGCCAGCACCCGGTCGAACTGCTCGGCGGGAGTGTCCAGGAACCGGCCCGCCTGGCCGATGCCGGCGTTGTTGACGACGATATCGGGAACGCCGTGTCGGGTGCTGACCTGCTCCGCGAACGCCTCAACCGCTTCGGCGTCGGACACGTCGAGCACGTACGGATGGGCGACGCCGCCGCGTGCCGCGATCTCCGCGGCCGTGTCTTTGACCGTGGCCTCGTCGATGTCACTGATCACCACCTCGGCACCCTCACGGGCAAACGCGAGTGCGGTTTCGCGGCCGATCCCGCTGCCCGCCCCGGTGACGGCGACCAGGATGTCACCGAAGTGCTTGCGCGGCCGGCCGACCTGTGCCCGCAGCAGCGCGCGGCTGGGCGGGTTGCCCTCGACGAAGTCGGCGATGTCGTGCACCGCGGCCGCCATCACCTGCGGATGCGACATCGGGGAAAAATGACCGGCCTTGATGTCTCGTCGCCACAATCGCGGCACCCAGCGCGCGGTCTCGTCGTAACCGTAGGGCCGCACATACGGGTCCTGGGTGTTGACGATGAGCTGCACCGGGACGCCGATGACGGTGATGCCGCGACTGCGCCGCTGCCGGGAGAAAGCCCGAAAATAGTTGGCGGGATACGTCTTCACCGAGCGAGCGGCATCGCTGGGCAGGTTGTCGGAGTGGTGGATCTGGTCGGCCGGGATGTTGTCGACCATATTGCGGCGAACCGCCGCGAGCGAAAGCGCCACCCGCAGAATCAGTGGCGCCACCACCGGCACCGAAAACAGCGCCATGTAGCTCAACCGCAGCGCCTGGGCGAGGGACCGGAGAAACCGTCGCGGCCGCCATGGCCGGCGCAGCCCGCCCCAGACGTAATCGACCAACTGTTCCTGACTCGGGCCGGACACCGAGGTGAACGAGGCGACTCGGTCTCCGGCGCCGGGGCGGGTCAGATACTCCCAGATGCCCACCGAGCCCCAGTCGTGGCCCATGACATGGACCCGCCGGCCCGGGGTCAGCTGGTCGATGACGGCGGCGAAGTCGTCGGCGAAACAAGCCATGGTGTAGGCCGAGACGGGTTTCGGCGCCGACGACAGGCCGACCCCGCGGTTGTCGTAGCGGATCACCCGGAAACGCTGCGCCAGCCGCGGAACCACGCCGTCCCACAACACGTGCGAGTCGGGAAAGCCGTGCACCAGCACCACCGCCGGACCGTCGGGGTTGCCTTCTTCGTAGACCGCGATACGAGCGCCGTCCGCGCTGTCGACGAACCGCTGGGGTGCCTGTTGTGCTGCCGGCATCGGACCTCCGCCTCACCTGCGACCTGCTTCGCCTACCAGTGGCCACACCGTAGCAAGGGCGCTGCGCGGTTTCCGCGGTCGCCGCCGCCGGCGGAAGGCGCTGCGCCCTGAATGCGTGCCGGCCGCGCGGCAGTGACAGGATAGGTTTCGACATCTACTTGGGTTCCGCACCCGGTGCACGACTGTGTGGTAAGCCAGAGGTCGGCTGTGCCGACCGACGACCGATCGAGGAGTCAACAGAGATGGCCTTCTCAGTCCAGATGCCGGCACTCGGTGAGAGCGTCACCGAGGGAACCGTCACCCGCTGGCTCAAGCAGGAAGGCGACACGGTCGACATCGACGAGCCCCTCGTCGAGGTCTCGACCGACAAGGTCGACACCGAAATCCCTTCGCCGGCCGCCGGCGTGCTGACCAGGATCATCGCCCAGGAGGACGACACGGTCGAGGTCGGCGGCGAACTGGCCGTCATCGGCGATGCGTCGGAAAGCGGCGGCGAAGAAAAGCCCTCCCAACCGGAACCGGAAGCCCCAGGTCACGGTAACGCCGAGCCGGCCCCCCAGGCCCAACCGGCGCCGCAGCCCGAACCGGTATCAGAACCCGCCCAGCCGTCAGGTTCCGGCGGCGACACCACACCGGTGCTGATGCCCGAACTCGGCGAATCGGTCACCGAAGGCACCGTGACTCGCTGGCTGAAGAAGGTCGGGGATTCGGTCGGAGTCGACGACCCGCTGGTGGAGGTTTCCACCGACAAGGTCGACACCGAGATCCCGTCACCGGTGGCCGGCGTTCTGGTCAGCATCACCGCCGACGAGGACGACGTCGTCCAGGTCGGCGGTGAGTTGGCGCGGATCGGCACCGGCTCCCAAGCCGCCGCGCCGGCCGCACCCAAGCCGGCACCCGCACCCGAGGCCGAGCCTGAGCCCAAGCCCGAACCCAAGCCCGAACCCAAGCCGGAACCCGCCGCCAGGCCCGCTCCCGAACCCAAGCCGGAACCCGCCACCGCGCCCGCGCCGAAGGCCGAAACGCCACCATCTCAGCCCGCGACCCAAGGCGGCGCCGAAGGCACCCCGTACGTCACGCCGCTGGTGCGAAAGCTGGCCTCACAGCACAACATCGACCTCGCCGAGGTGACCGGCACCGGCGTCGGCGGCCGGATCCGCAAGCAGGACGTGCTGGCCGCGGCAGAACAGAAGAAACCAGCCGGGCAGGCGCCGGCTCCAGCCCCTGCGCCGGCTGCCAAAGCCGCCGCCCCGTCCGCCCCGGCACCGGCATTGGCGCATCTGCGCGGCACCACACAGAAGGCGAGCCGGATCCGCCAGATCACCGCCAACAAGACTCGCGAGTCCTTGCAGGCGACGGCGCAGCTCACGCAGACCCACGAAGTCGACATGACGAAGATCGTGGCGCTGCGCGCTCGGGCCAAGGCGGCGTTCGCCGAACGGGAAGGGGTGAATCTGACCTTCCTGCCGTTCTTCGCACGAGCGGTCATCGACGCCCTCAAGATCCACCCCAACATCAACGCCAGCTACAACGAGCAGACCAAGGAGATCACCTACTACGACGCTGAGCACCTCGGGTTCGCAGTCGACACCGAGCAGGGTCTGCTCTCCCCCGTCATTCACAACGCCGGCGACCTGTCGCTGGCCGGGCTGGCCCGCGCGATTGCCGACATCGCTGCCCGCGCGCGGTCGGGCAACTTGAAGCCCGACGAGTTGTCCGGCGGCACGTTCACCATCACGAACATCGGCAGCCAGGGCGCCTTGTTCGACACCCCGATATTGGTGCCGCCGCAGGCCGCCATGTTGGGTACCGGAGCGATCGTCAAACGGCCCAGGGTGATCGTCGATTCCTTCGGCAACGAGTCGATCGGCGTGCGCTCCGTGTGCTATCTGCCGCTGACCTACGACCATCGCCTCATCGACGGCGCGGATGCGGGACGTTTTCTCAGCACCATCAAGCACCGCCTCGAAGAGGGAGCGTTCGAAGCAGACCTGGGTCTTTGATGGGCCGTCAAGAAGGGCCGAGAAAGGCTAGATGAAACGGTGCCCGAGACGGTTGTCGCGATAGCGGGTTCGTCGGGCTTGATCGGCTCGGCTTTGGCCGCCGCGCTTCGCGCCGCCGACCATACGGTGCTTCGCATCGTGCGCCGGACCCCGGCGAGTTCCGAAGAATTGCACTGGAATCCCGACAGCGGCGAGTTCGATCCCGGCGTACTCACCGGCGTCGACGCCGTGGTCAACCTGTGCGGCGTCAACATCGGCCGGCGCCGCTGGTCAGGGGCGTTCAAACAGAACCTGCGCGACAGCCGGATCACGCCCACGGAGGTGCTGTCCGCCGCCGTCGCCGAGGCCGGCGTCGGCACCCTGATCAACGCTAGTGCGGTGGGTTACTACGGAGACACCCGGAACCGCGTCGTCGACGAAAACCACTCAGCCGGAGGGGGTTTCCTGGCCCAGCTGTGTGTTGATTGGGAAGCCGCCACGCTGCCGGCCCAGTACGCCGGCACTCGTGTGGTCCTGGCCCGCACCGGTCTGGTGCTGGCTCCGGCCGGGGGCGCGCTGCGTCCGATGCGGCCGGCATTCTCGGTGGGCCTGGGGGCGCGGCTGGGTAGCGGCCGTCAGTACATGTCGTGGATCAGCCTCGAGGACGAGGTGCGGGCGCTGCTGTTCGCCATCTCCAACCCCGACTTGTCCGGGCCGGTGAACATGACCGGGCCGGCGCCGGTGACCAACGCCGAGTTCACCACCGCGCTCGGCCGGGCACTGAATCGCCCGACGCCGTTGATGCTGCCCGGGTTCGCGGTACGCGCGGCACTCGGCGAGTTCGCCGACGAAGTGCTGCTCAGCGGTCAGCGCGCTATCCCCGCTGCGCTGGAACAAACCGGTTTTCAGTTCCACCACAACACAATTGGTGAAGCGCTGCGCTACGCCACCGCGCGGCGCGACCACGCTTAGCACTCAGCTGCTTTTTGCCTGGCGTATCCCCTTCCGATACGCGCCCATTCGTGTACTCTTCGCTTGCGGTCCCATCCACATTCCACCAGCGGCCAACAAATGGAGAAACGCGTGGCGACGTCGGTATTCCACGACCTGAAAAAGGAAGGGCCGCTCTACGCGCTCTTTCTGAACTGCACCCTGAAAAGTGCGCCGGAAGTTTCGAACACCGAGGCGCTGTGCAATCTACTGATCGAGCGTCTGCGGGCTCACGAACCCGACATCGAAACCGAGATCGTCCGGGTCGTCGACTACAACGTCAAGCCCGGGGTGATGAACGACGAGGGCGACGGGGACGAGTGGCCGGCAATCCTGGAAAAGGTGAAGCGCTGCAACATCATCGTGCCCGCAATGCCGATCTGGATGGGCGTGCGGTCGTCGGTGATGCAGCGGGTGATCGAAAGGCTCGACGGCACCACCAAGACGGTGATGTGCGAACGGACCGGCCAGTTCCCGCTCTACGGGTCGGTGGCGGGCATCGTGGTCACCGGCAACGAGGACGGTAGCCATGACTGCGTGGCCAACACTTTCGCCAACCTCCTGCACTTCGGCGCGACGGTCCCACCCAATACCGACGTGTACTGGGTCGGTGACGCCGGACCCGGAGCCAGCTACATCGAGGCCGGCGGCGAGTTGTCGCCGTACGTGCGCCGGAACGCCGAGCTGACCGCGCTCAACCTGCTCTTTGCGGCAAAGCTGTTGCGAGCGAACCCCTACACCATCAACATCGCCGAACATAACGCAAAGATGATGGCGCGCAACAAAGTCAAGGAAGCGGCCATGAAGCTCGCGATCAAGCATATGCGCGAGAACATGCCAGACTGAACCGGCAGTGGATTCAGTCTGAAAGCCAGCGTCATGCGGTCTTCCGGAGATCCGGTTCCCAGTATCAGCGAGGCCGCGGCCACTGGGGAAATCGCGGACCTCTATGCCGACATCCGCCAAACGCTCGGAATGACTTTCGTCAACCTGATCTGGCGTAATCTCGCCTCGATCCCCGGTGCGTTGCGCTGGACCTGGGACACGATGAAACCCCTCTACGCCAATGGCGCAGTGTACCGGGAAGCCGACTCGCTGCGCCAGGGGCAAGAGTTACCGCCGGTACCGCAACTCAGCGCTGCTGCGCTGCAATCCGTCGGAATCGGAGCCGATGACCAAAATGTCATCCGCACAACACTTTCCGGATATGACACCGGCAATCCGCTCAACCTGGTGGGGTTCTGCGCCGTTCGGGCCCGGCTGCACGGCCTTACCCCGCCCGCGTGCCCGTGTATTCAGCAGGCACCCCGCCGGCCGCCGCCGGCAGCATGTGCGCTGTTGATGAACCTGGACGAGATGGCGCCACATGTCGCCGAAATGGTGCGCATCGTGAATCTGATCGGAGCCCGCGGCCGGGCACGAGACCTACAGGTCAGCCTGCCACGAAACCTTGCTCATTGGCCGGGCATGCTGGTGCTCTACTACACCGCCCTGCAACCGCTGCATGACAACGGCTCGCTGCTGGCCGCGATCGACGCGGTGATCGCCGACGGCAGACGACGCGGGCATGCAGTCAGCGGCGCGCTGGGGAACACCGGCCTGCCGGACACCGAAACCGCAACGGCCATCAGGGATTCACTGGAAAACCTGGTGCCGAACGCGATGGCGCGGATGATCCCGGTGGTGAGCCTGCTACTTCGCTTGCTGCCTCGTGAAACCGACAATGCGCGCTAACAGAAGGGATTGGACGGAGTCATGCAACTCACGGAACTGGTAGCTGGTCTCGGCGTCGCCGACGTCGTCGACGCGATGATGATGACGCATCAACACCGTGCGCACATCATCGAACTGCGCAGCCCCGACCCCGATCGGGTCCTCGTCGGCCCAGCGGTGACCATCTCCTTTCTGCCGGTACGCAAGGACCTGATGGATCCGCAGAAGCACAGCCTGGGGCCGGCCATCTACCGCGCCGTCGCCGAACATGAGGCCAACGGCGCCGTCCTGGTGATGGCGTCCAATGGCTACCGGCAGACCTCGCTCGGCGGCGGCACCAAGCTCAGTCGCGTTGAAAACCTGGGCATGGCAGGCATTCTGGCCGACGGCATGCTGCGCGACTTTGAGGAACTGAGCACCTACAACTTCGCGACGTACTGCCACGGCGAAACGGTGCGCGCCGGCGGCAATGAGATTCAGCCCTATCTGGCCGATGTTCCGGTAGCGGTCGGCGGGGTCACCGTGGTACCCGGCGACGTGATCTTCGCCAAGGGATCGACGGCCGTGGTCATCCCCGGCGCCGAAGCCGAGGCGATCCTGTCCAAGGCGCGCCAGGTGATGCAGAAGATGGACCAGATGAAAGAGGGCCTGAAATCCGAAGACCCGCAAGCGGTGCTCAGCCACGGCAGCGGTGAGCTCTGATGCCGCCGTCGAATACCAGCGAGCAGATCGTCGAGGCGCTCGCGGCCGAAGGCGTCGAGTATGTGTTCGGTATTCCCGGCGACGAGAATCTGCATTTCATGGAGGCGCTGCGCAAGGACGGGCGGATCAAGTTCGTCCTGTTCCGTCACGAACAGGCCGCGGGTTTCGCGGCCGCGGCCTACGGCCGCCTGACCGGCAAGCTCGCTGTTGCCATGTCGACGCTGGGCGCCGGGGCGATGAACCTGACCACCCCGGTCGCCCACGCTTATCTGGCGGCCATGCCGATGCTGGTCATCACCGGTCAAAAGGCGGTGCGCGACAACCGCATGGGGCAATACCAGCTTGTCGACGTGGTCGACGTGATGCGTCCGATCACCAAGTTCGCGGCCAAGATCCCGTCCGGGCAGATGGCCGGCTCGCTGCTGCGGCAGGCGATGATGGCGGCGTTGGGCGGGCGTCAGGGACCCGCGCACCTGGAACTGCCCGACGATGTAGCGCGGGAGACCGAGCTGGGCCCGTTGGTTCCGTGCCGGTTCGGCGACATTCCGGTGGCCACCCAGGACAGTATCGAGGCCGCGGCCAAGCTGATCCAGAACGCGAGCCGGCCACTGATTATGGTGGGCGGCGGCACCCGCGCCAACCGGCCCGCCGTCGCGGCGGCGGTACGGGAATTGATCGCCAAGACGCAGATCCCGTTCGTGGCGACGATGATGGGCAAGGGCGTCGCCGACGAGGACGACCCGAACTATCTGGGCTGCTCGATCTTGCCCGGCGACTATCCGAACTGTGCCATCCAGTCCGCCGACGTCGTGCTCAACATCGGTCATGACGTGATGGAGAAGCCGACCATGTTCATGCAGCCCGATGACGGGCGCACCGTCATCCATCTCAATCCCTTTGCGGCCCAGGGGGACAACTCGTATTTCCCGCAAGCACAGGTGGTCGGCGAAATGGCCGACGCGCTGCGCCGACTGACCGCGCAGCTCGCCCCGAACCCCGCGTGGGATCACGACGGCTTCCGCAACCTCGGAAAAGCCATGCAGGACAGCATCAAACGCTCCGCCGCCGACACTTCCTTCCCCGCCAAACAGGGATGTCTGATCGCCACCCTGCGCGAGTTCATGGCCGACGAGGACATCCTCTCGCTCGACAACGGCATTCACATGATGTGGGCCACCCGAAACTTCAACGCCCGCCAGCCCAACACCATGCTGATCGATCATGCGCTGGGATCGATGGGAATCAGCCTGCCGGCCGCGATTGCCGCCAAACTTGTTCATCCCGAACGCAAGGTGGTGGTGCTCACCGGCGACGGTGGCTTCGCCATGAACAGCCAAGACCTGGAAACGGCCGTCCGCCTAGGGCTCGATCTGATTGTCGTGGTGTTCAACGACAGCAGCCTGGCCATGATCGCGCTCAAGCAGATGGTCGACGGCTACCAACGCTACGGCGTGGACTTCGCCAACCCGGACTTTGTCGCGTATGCCCACAGCTACGGGGCAACCGGCCATCGGCTTGACGATCCCGCCAAGTTCCGCGCCATACTCGATCAGGCCGCAGCGGCCGGTGGAGTGCACATCATCGATGCGCCCGTCGACCCACAACAGAACCTGGCGCTGATGATGGAGATGCGCTCGGTCGACTGCCAGAAGGTGCTGGCCGGCGGGGGGCAGTAACCGCGGTAGCGAAACTCGTCTGCTAGGTGTCCTTGATCGGCTCACCGGGCGGGGCCGCGGTCGTGTGGTTCTGCTGCCAGGGCCACCGTCCGGTCATCTCCACAGTGAGCGAGAAGCTCAAGAAGGTCCGAATGGCGACGATGCCGGCCAGAGCGGCGACACTTTGCGCGTTGGGTTTGAGGGCAATGGTCTTGATGATGTCACCGGCCACCAGAAGCTCCAAGCCGACCAGGATGGAGCGCCCGAGCTGTACCCGAAACTCTCGGTAGGCCTGGCCGGCATTGCGCGGTGCTCGGCACAGGAACAGCACGATAGCGCCCACGGCGCCGATGATGATCACCGCGACGCCCAGGCCGTCGATCGCCATGCCCACGCGGACAACGGTTTCGATGAAGCTCATTGCAGGCACATTATCTCGGCACCGCGCCTTTTCCCGGCATCCGACCGGCGGTTCCGCGCGCGTCGCTTCAGCGAGACCACGAATCCGCCGCCGCGGTCACGAGTAGCCTCGTCATCGTGGCTGGTTCTATTCGGTCGAGCCGGACCCAGATCGACGTCCGTCAGCTGGGGACCATCGACTACCGGGATGCCTGGCGGTTGCAGCGAGAGCTCGCCGACACCCGGGTCGCCGGCGGACCGGACACACTGCTGCTACTGGAACACCGGCCCGTCTACACCGCGGGCCGGCGCACCGAACCGCACGAACGTCCCGTGAACGACACCGCCGGCACCCCGGTCGTCGACACCGACCGCGGCGGCAAGATCACCTGGCACGGCCCGGGACAGCTGGTCGGTTATCCGATCATCGGGCTGGCCGAACCGCTCGACGTGGTGAATTACGTTCGGCGCCTTGAGGAATCGCTGATCAAGGTATGCGCCGACCTGGGTCTCGAGGCCGGCCGGGTCGACGGCCGGTCGGGGGTATGGCTGGCGGCCGACGCCGGGCGCCCGGCGCGAAAGGTCGCCGCCATCGGGGTAAGGGTTTCGCGTGCGACGACCCTGCACGGGTTCGCGCTCAACTGTGACTGCGATTTGGGCGCGTTCACCGCCATCGTGCCGTGCGGCATCACCGACGCGGGCGTGACGTCGCTGTCCGCCGAACTCGGACGCCCGGTAACCGTTGACGATGTCAGATCGGCCGTCGCCGAGGCCGTGTGCGACGCCCTGGACGGTGTCCTGCCCGTCGGTGAACATCCCGTCGCACGCGTAGCATCAGCGATGTGACTGTCGCACCCGAGGGCCGGCGCCTACTGCGCCTGGAGGTGCGCAACGCGCAAACCCCGATCGAGCGCAAACCACCATGGATCCGCATCCGGGCCCGCATGGGCCCGGAATACACCGAGCTGAAAAGCCTCGTGCGGCGCGAGGGCCTGCACACCGTCTGCGAGGAGGCCGGCTGTCCGAACATCTTCGAATGCTGGGAGGACCGGGAAGCGACCTTCCTGATCGGCGGCGACCAGTGCACCCGTCGCTGCGACTTCTGCCAGATCGACACCGGTAAGCCCGCCACCCTGGATCGTGACGAACCGCGACGGGTCGCCGAGAGCGTGCACACCATGGGATTGCGGTATGCCACCGTCACCGGGGTGGCCCGCGACGATCTGCCCGACGGCGGTGCCTGGCTGTATGCGCAAACGGTGCGGGCCATCAAGGAGCTCAATCCGCAGACCGGCGTCGAGCTGTTGATCCCCGACTTCAACGGCGAGGCCGGCCGGCTTGCGGAGGTGTTCGCGTCCCGCCCGGAGGTGTTGGCGCACAACGTCGAAACGGTGCCCCGCATCTTCAGACGGATCCGTCCCGCGTTCAGCTACCGGCGCAGCCTGGATGTGCTCACCGCGGCCCGCGACGCCGGCCTGGTCACCAAGAGCAACCTCATCCTGGGTCTGGGTGAAACCCCCGACGAGGTGCGCACCGCCCTGACCGACCTGCATCGCGCCGGTTGCGACATCGTCACCATCACCCAGTATCTGCGACCGTCGCCGCGCCACCACCCGGTCGAGCGGTGGGTCAGGCCGGAGGAATTCGTCGAGTACGCGCAGTACGCCGAGGGGCTGAGCTTCGCCGGGGTGCTGGCCGGGCCGCTGGTGCGTTCGTCGTACCGGGCGGGCCGGCTCTACCGGCAGGCCCGCAGCTCGGCGGCCTCGGACTCCCGGTAGCCGCCGCGTACGTATCCTTGAGGACTATGGCCAAACCCCGCAACGCCGCTGAGAACAAGGCCGCCAAAGCCGCGGCAAGTGCTGCCCGCAAGGCCGCCGCCCGGCAGCGCCGCACTCAGCTGTGGCAGGCGTTCAACATCCAGCGCAAAGAGGACAAACGCCTGCTGCCGTACATGATCGGCGCGTTCGTGCTGATCGTCGGCGTGTCGGTGGGCGTCGGGGTGTGGGCCGGCGGCTTGACCATGATCACGCTGATTATCTTCGGCGTGGTGCTGGGCGCGCTGGTGGCGTTCATCATCTTCGGCCGCCGCGCCCAGCGCAACATCTACCGGCAGGCCGAAGGTCAAACCGGCGCCGCGGCCTGGGTGCTGGACAACCTGCGGGGCAAGTGGCGGGTCACCCCGGGCGTGGCCACCACCGGGCACTTCGACGCGGTGCATCGGGTGATCGGCCGACCGGGTGTCATCCTGGTCGGCGAGGGATCGGCGGGCCGCGTCAAACCCCTGCTAGCCCAGGAGAAGAAGCGCACCGCCCGCCTGGTCGGCGATGTGCCGATCTACGACATCGTCATCGGCAACGGCGACGGCGAGGTGCCACTGGCCAAGTTGGAACGCCACCTCACCAAACTTCCGGCCAACATCACCGTCAAGCAGATGGACACCCTGGAATCGCGTCTGGCCGCCCTGGGTTCCCGCGCCGCCGGCGCCCTGCCGAAGGGCCCGTTACCCAACGCCGGCAAGATGCGCGGCGTCCAGCGCACCGTGCGCCGCAAATAGCCGCGCATAGCCGCACCGTGTGCCGAACGCCCGGGCTGCTGTCAGCGCGGCGACGATGCGTGCGGCGCGGCCGCACGAACTCAGCGCCGCACCACGGCCGTGCCGGTCAGCCGGTCATGTAACCCGCGCCCGTCCGAGTCGGTGAACAGCGGTGGGATCACCAGCGCGATCAGCAGGCCCCGTGCTACCAATCGGCCCACGCCCACGGGCAGCCGGCCGTCGACCGCCACCACCACCAGACCCAGGAGCAACTGGCCCGGGGTGAATCCGAACAGGCGCACCGCAATGACACCCAGCAGCAACCAGATGACCAGCACCATCGACGACAGCATGGGCTGGGACCAGGCGCCGACGCCCAGGCCTAGCAGCGCCAGTCCGTAAGCCACCAGCCAGTCGATGCACAGGGCGCCGAGCCGGCGCCCCATCGGCGCCAGCGCACCCGGACCGGTCCGCGGAAAACCGAGCGTCTTGCCGGGATATCCGGTAGATTCCGCCGTCATCGGCCCGGTCCGATCGGCTGGCTCCGCATCGCTCCGGACCGGCCGCGGGACGGCCCGGACAAACCTATCGGTTGACCGGTTACGATCTTGCGGGCCATGGCCCCACAATAGGACCCGGCCGCCAAACGCGGACTGTTGGTGGGCGTATGGTCACGTAACGTCTGCGCAACACGGGGTTGACTGGCGGGCAATAACTCCTCCATACCGTCGGCCGCGAATCACCTAGTAAAGGAGCACTCTGTGACGGATAAGACGCCCGACGACGTCTTCAAAATTGTCAAGGACGAGGGCGTCGAGTTTGTCGACGTCCGGTTTTGTGACCTGCCCGGCACCATGCAGCACTTCACCATTCCGGTCTCGTTCTTCGACGAGAGCGTGTTCGAAGACGGCTTGGCTTTTGACGGCTCGTCGATCCGCGGGTTCCAGTCGATTCACGAATCAGACATGCTGCTGCTTCCCGACCCGGTGACGGCGCGCATCGACGCGTTCCGGGCGGCCAAGACGCTGAACCTCAACTTCTTCGTGCACGACCCGTTCACCCTCGAGCCGTACTCGCGCGATCCCCGCAACGTCGCCCGCAAGGCCGAGAACTACTTGATCAGCACCGGCATCGCCGACACCGCCTATTTCGGCGCCGAGGCCGAGTTCTACATCTTCGACTCGGTGAGCTTCGATTCGCGCACCAACGGCTCCTTCTACGAAGTGGACGCCATCGCCGGGTGGTGGAACACCGGTGCACCCAACGAGGCCGACGGCAGCCCCAACCGCGGCTACAAGGTCCGCCCCAAGGGCGGCTACTTCCCGGTGGCGCCCGTCGACCACTACGTCGACCTGCGCGACACGATGCTGCGCAATCTGATCAACGCCGGATTCAGCCTGGAGAAGGGTCACCACGAGGTGGGCACCGGCGGGCAGGCCGAGATCAACTACAAGTTCAACACGCTGCTGCACGCGGCCGACGACCTACAGCTATACAAGTACATCGTCAAGAACACCGCGTGGCAGGCGGGCAAGACCGTCACGTTCATGCCCAAGCCGCTGTTCGGTGACAACGGCTCGGGCATGCACACCCACCAGTCGCTGTGGAAGGACGGCAGCCCGTTGATGTACGACGAGACCGGGTACGCCGGTCTGTCGGACACGGCCCGGCATTACATCGGCGGCCTGCTGCATCACGCGCCGTCGCTGCTGGCCTTCACCAACCCGACGGTGAACTCCTACAAGCGGCTGGTGCCCGGCTATGAGGCGCCGATCAACCTGGTGTACAGCCAGCGCAACCGGTCGGCGTGCGTGCGGATCCCCATCACCGGCAGCAACCCGAAGGCCAAGCGGCTGGAGTTCCGGTGCCCCGACTCGTCGGGCAACCCGTACCTGGCGTTCTCGGCCATGCTGATGGCGGGCCTGGACGGCATCAAGAACAAGATCGAGCCGCAGGCTCCGGTGGACAAGGACCTCTACGAACTGCCGCCGGAGGAGGCCGCGAACATCCCGCAGGCACCCACCCAGCTGTCCGCGGTGATCGACCGGCTGGAGGCCGACCACGAATACCTCACCGAGGGAGGCGTTTTCACGCCCGACCTGATCGAGACGTGGATCAGCTTCAAGCGGGAGAACGAGATCGAGCCGGTCAACGTCCGGCCGCACCCGTACGAGTTCGCCCTTTATTACGACGTTTAGAGACGTGTAACCCCGGGTACAGCAGCCCGCTTGGCGATTACCTCATCGATCGCCAAGCGGGCTGTCTGTATTCGCGCCTCGACCGAAACGTAAGCCAGCGCACGGCTTTTCCGCCTGACATTGCAGCTGGTCACCCTCCTAAACACTTGTCGCTGCAAGCCGGGCATACCGGGTACCGCCCAGTCGAGACAGCCATGTGGCAGATGGCAGCGCCGTCGTAGCCGGCCTTAACCGTCCAGCGCCAGGTCTTTGCGGAATCGCCGCATGGCGTCCACCTTTTCGGACAGGCCGGCATCCGGCCCGGTATAGAACATCCACGGCATGGTGAGGATCCCGGTGATTCCCGCCTCTTCGGCCCGCCGATAGTCGGCGGCGGTGAACGCATCGGTGAGTGGCGTCAGAACGGTGAAATCCTCTACCGACAGGCCGTTTTCGACGCGTAACTCGCGTAGCCGACCCGCTGCTTCGATCGCGCGGTCGGTCTTGATCAAGTCCCCGATCCAGCCGTCGTAGCGGGCGGCGCGGCGCAACGCGATGTCGCTGAGCCCGCCGACATAGACCGGTATCGGCGGGGGCGTCGGCTGCATCTCCAGCCGCGGAGTTCGGTAGAACCGGCCGCCGAATTCCGTCCAACCCGGTTTCCACAGTTCCCGCATCAGCGCGAGCATCTCGTCGGTGCGCTGTCCGCGGGCCGCGAACTGCTCCCCCATCAGGGTGAACTCCTCCTCGCACCAGCCGACCCCCACGCCCAGCTCCACCCGGCCGGAAGCCAGAAAGGCTGCGGTGCCAATGGCTTTGGCCGCCGAGTAGGGGTTTCGCATGGCCGGAATGTAGACCGTGGTGACGAACTTCAGCCGTCGCGTGACCTGCGCGAGCGCGCCAACGAGAACCCACGGATCGGGCCAGTCGGTGAACGGCGGCCAACGTCGTTGCCCGTCCTTGGTGTAGGGATACGGGGTGGTCAGGGTTTCCAGGTTGACGACGTGGTCCGGGATACCTATGCCATCGTAGCCCAGATCGTCGGCGGCTTTGGCGATCTCGATGATCTCCGCGGTTTTCAGGAAGGCACTGCTGATGTAGAACTTCATTCGGCTTCTCGCGCCCACGCCGGTTTGACGAAGATTCCTTCGGCCTCCACGGTGACGCCGGCATCGTCGCAAATGAAGCCGCGCGCAAAGGCTTTCACTCCCTCCGTGCGGTCTATCCAAGCTTCGGAACGCAGCGGTCCCAGCGGTGTGCCGCGCAGGTACTTCACCGTGATGGTGCCGGTGAACAACGGCTGGGTCAGCCCCTGGCTGGCCGCCTCGCCCAGCATGTGGTCCAGCACCAGGGCGCACACCCCGCCGTGCGCCAAACCGGGCGGCCCCTCGTAGGCCGCGCCCAGCACGAACTCGCTCCAACACCGCCCCTCGGCGTCGTGGTGGACAACCAGCGGCGGCGCGATCGGATTGCACTGGCCCACAGCGGCGTTGCCCAATGGGACGGGCCGCCCGTCGACCCGGTAACTGATACCCGACGGGCGGATCCGTTGACTGCGCAAGGACCGCGTCACCGCTTCGATCGCGGTGCGCGCCTGAAGGATGACGTCGTCGTCGGCCTGGGTCCGGATGGTGGCGTCGATGAGGTCACGAACGGCCGCGGCCAGCGGCGCATACGTCGCGGTGACCCGATCGTGCTCGGCTTCGCTCAACACCTCGAACGTGGCGTCCAACTCCAACCGTCCTCCCCCTAGCTTCCGAACACCTTGCGCACCACTGCTTTTGCGCGCCGCGTCACCCGCAGGTAATTGTCCAGGAACTCGCCACCGTCGTCGTTGTGCCAGCCGGCGGCTACCGCGACCGCATTGAGCTGACGTCCCGGTCCGGGTAGCTGATCGGTGGGCTTGCCCCGGACCAGTACCAACGCGTTGCGCGCCCGGGTGGCAGTCAGCCAGGCCTGCCGCAGCAGGCCAACCTCGTCGTCGGGGACCAGCCCGGCCGCGGCGATCGCGTCCAGGGATTCCAGCGTCGAGGTGTTGTGCAGGCCCGGCACCTCATGGGCATGCCGCAGCTGCAGCAGCTGCACCGTCCACTCGATGTCGGTCAATCCGCCGCGGCCCAGCTTGGTGTGGGTGTTGGGGTCGGCCCCACGGGGCAACCGCTCGGACTCGATACGCACCTTGATCCGGCGGATCTCGCGCACCGCCTCGGCGGACACGCCGTCGGGCGGATACCGCGTCCGGTCCGCCATCAGCAGGAACCGCCGGCCCAACTCCGCGCTACCGGCCACCGAATGGGCCCGCAACAGCGCCTGGATTTCCCACGGCTGCGCCCACTGCGCATAGTAGGCCTCATACGAGGCCAGCGTGCGGACCAGCGGTCCGTTGCGGCCCTCGGGACGCAGGTTGGTGTCGACCTCCAGCGGCGGGTCGACGCTGGGCGTGCCCAACTGCGCCCGCACCTGCTCGGCCACCGACGTCGACCACTTGACCGCTTGAGCGTCACTGAAACCGCTAGCCGGCTCACACACGAACATCACGTCGGCATCCGACCCGTAGCCCAGCTCCGAACCGCCCAGCCTGCCCATGCCGATGACGGCGATGGCCGCCGGGGCGTGGCCCTCCTCGGACAGGTTGGCCCGGATGGTCACGTCCAGCGCGGACTGCAGCACCGCCACCCACACCGAGGTGAGCGCCCGGCACACGTCGGTGACCTCGAGCATGCCCAGCAGATCCGCGGAACCGACGCGGGCCAGCTCCCGGCGGCGCAGAGTGCGGGCGGCGGCGATGGCGCGCACCGGGTCGGCATAGCGCCCGGCCGAGGCGATCAGCGCCCGAGCCACCGCCGCGGGTTCGGTCTCGAGCAGCTTGGGCCCGGCCGGGCTGTCGGTGTAGTTCTGAATCACCTCCGGCGCGCGCATCAACAGATCCGGCACGTAGGCAGAGGTGCCCAGCACATGCATCAGCCGCTTACCCACGGTCGGCTTGTCACGCAGCGTGGCCAGATACCAACTCTGCGTGGCCAGCGCCTCACTGAGTCTCCGGTACGCCAGGAGCCCGCGGTCAGGATCCGGGGCATACGACAGCCAGTCCAGCAGCCGGGGCAACAGCACCGACTGCACCCGCCCGCGGCGGCCACTCTGGTTGACCAGCGCCGACATATGTTTCAACGCGGTCTGCGGACCCTCGTAGCCCAGCGCCGCCAGCTGACGCTCGGCGGCTTCAGACGTCATGCCGCGGCCCGCGATCTCGAGCCCGGCCGGGCCGATCGACTCCAGCAGCGGCTGATAGAAGAGCTTGGCGTGCAACCGGGACACCCGCACGTTCTGGTGCTTGAGCTCCTCGCGCAATACCCCAGCGGCATCGTGTCGCCCGTCGGGCCGGATGTGGGCCGCACGCGCCAGCCAGCGCACCGCCTCGTCATCGTCGGCCGGGGGCAGCAAGTGAGTGCGCTTGAGCCGCTGCAGCTGCAGCCGATGCTCGAGGAGCCGCAGGAACTCGTAGGAGGCGATCATGTTGGCGGCGTCCTCGCGCCCGATGTAGCCGCCTTCGCCCAACGCCGAAAGCGCGTCGACGGTGGAAGCAACATGCAACGAGTCGTCGCTGCGGCCGTGCACAAGCTGCAGCAGCTGCGCGGCGAACTCGACGTCACGCAGGCCGCCGCTGCCGAGCTTGAGTTCGCGGCCGCGGATGTCGGCCGGTACCAGCTGCTCCACCCGGCGGCGCATGGCCTGCACCTCGACCACGAAATCCGCACGCTCGCAGGCGGTCCACACCATCGGCATCAGCGCGTCCAGGTAACGCTTGCCGAGTTCGGCGTCGCCGACCGCCGCGCGGGCCTTCATCAGCGCCTGGAACTCCCAGGTCTTGGCCCAGCGCTGGTAGTAGGCGATGTGCGATTCGACCGTGCGCACCAACTCCCCGCTGCGGCCCTCCGGCCGCAGCCCGGCATCCACCTGGAAAAACGCCGACGACGCGACCCGCATCATCTCACCGGCGACCCGGGTGGTGACCGGGTCGGCACGCTCACCGACGAAGATAACGTCGACATCGCTGACGTAATTCAGTTCGCGCGCACCACATTTGCCCATCGCAATGATCGCCAGCCCCGGCGGAGTGCGGTCACCGCACACCGTCTTCTCGGCCACCCGCAGCGCCGCCGCCAGCGCCGCGTCGGCGATATCGGCCAAGTGGGCAGCCACCACGGTGAACGGCAACACCGGCTCGTCTTCGACGGTCGCGGCCAGGTCCAGCGCGGCCAGCACCAGCAGGTGGTCCCGGTACAGGGCGCGCAACCGGTGCACCACCGAGCCCGGCGCATCCGACGATTCCTCGACACACGCGAGGAAAGACTGCCGCATCCGGTCACGAGACGGCAGCGCGATCTTGCCCCTCAGCAGCTTCCAGGACCGCGGGTGCGCGACCACATGGTCCCCCAACGTCAACGAGGAACCCAGCACCGCGAACAGCCGCCCGCGCAAGCTGCGTTCGGTGCGCAGAGCCGCGTTCAGCTCTTCCCATCCGGCGTCTGGGTTTTCGGCCAACCGCACCAGCGCTCGCAGTGCGGCGTCGGCGTCCGGGGCCCGCGACAGCGACCACAGCAGGTCGACGTGGGCCTGGTCATCCTCGTCGGTCCAACCCAGCTGGGTCAGCCGGGCGCCGGCCTGCGGGTCGACCAATCCGAGACGGCCGACGCTGGGCAGCTTGGGTCGCTGCGTCGCGGGCTTCGTCACGACCTCGACGGTAGCGCACTACGGCTCGGTGCCGGTGCGCCGCGTTGAACTGCCGCGTTGAGCTACAGCGACAGGTAGGTGCGCAATTCGTAGGGCGTGACGTGGCTGCGGTAGGTCGCCCATTCACGGCGCTTGTTGCGCAGGAAGAAGTCAAAGACATGCTCCCCCAACGCCTCCGCGACCAGTTCGGAGGCCTCCATCGCGCGCAGCGCGCTGTCCAGACTGGACGGCAACTCCCGGTAGCCCATGGTGCGGCGTTCCTCGGGTGTGAGATCCCAGACGTTGTCCTCGGCCTGCGGGCCCAGCACGTAGCCTTTCTCGACCCCGCGCAGTCCGGCGGCCAGCAGCACCGCAAACGTCAGGTAGGGGTTACAGGCCGAGTCGGGGCTGCGCACCTCGATGCGCCGCGACGACGTCTTGTGCGGCGTGTACATGGGCACCCGCACCAGCGCCGAGCGGTTGGCCGCGCCCCACGACGCAGCGGTCGGCGCCTCACCGCCCTGAACCAGCCGCTTGTAGGAGTTGACCCACTGGTTGGTCACCGCGCTGATCTCGGAGGCGTGCTCGAGGATTCCGGCGATGAACGACTTGCCCACGTCAGACAACTGGAGCGGATCATCGGGGCTGTGGAAGGCGTTGACGTCGCCCTCGAACAGACTCATGTGGGTATGCATCGCCGAGCCCGGGTGCTGCCCGAACGGCTTGGGCATGAACGTGGCCCGCACGCCCTCGTCCAGCGCGACTTCTTTGATGACGTAGCGGAAGGTCATCACGTTGTCGGCCATCGACAACGCGTCGGCGAAGCGCAGGTCGATCTCCTGCTGGCCGGGCGCGCCCTCGTGATGACTGAACTCCACCGAGATGCCCATGAACTCCAGCGCCTCGATCGCATGCCGACGAAACTTGGAGGCCGATTCGTGCACCGCCTGGTCGAAGTAGCCGGCGTTGTCGATCGGAACGGGCTCCGACCCGTCTTCGGGACCGGGCTTGAGTAGAAAGAACTCGATTTCGGGATGCACGTAGCAGGAAAAGCCGAGCTCGTTGGCCTTGGTCAGCTGCCGGCGCAGCACATGCCGGGGATCAGCCCACGACGGTGAGCCGTCCGGCATGGTGATGTCGCAGAAGATCCGCGCCGAGTGGTGGTGCCCGGAGCCCGTCGTCCACGGCAGCACCTGGAACGTCGACGGATCCGGGTTGGCCACGGTGTCGGATTCCGATACCCGGGCGAAGCCCTCAATCGAGGACCCGTCGAAGCCGATACCCTCCTCGAAGGCGCCTTCGAGTTCGGCAGGGGCGATGGCGACCGACTTGAGGAAGCCGAGCACGTCGGTGAACCAGAGCCGAACAAAGCGGATGTCACGTTCTTCGAGCGTGCGCAGGACGAATTCCTTTTGCCGATCCATAACTGGAACACTATGCAAGCTCTGTTAATACCGTGTTACCAATGCCCGGCCAGACACATTGCCAAGCCGGCTCAGGACCCGCAGCGAAGATTCGCCGGCGGCACCGTCAAATCGACGAAGTAGCGCACCACCGCGGTGTCCACACAGTCGTTGCCGTCGAACACCGCCGTGTGCTGGGTCCCGTCGTAGGTGATCAGCGCGGCGCCCAGCTGCCGGGCCAGGTCCACCCCGGCCTGATAGGGGGTGGCCGGGTCGTGGGTGGTGGAGACCACCACGACCTTGCCCGGACCGGCAGGTGACGCGGCGTGTGGTGTTGAGGTCGCCGGCACCGGCCACAGCGCACACAGATCGCGCGGCGCGAAGCCGGTGAACTGCCCGTAGCTGAGAAACGGCGCAGCCTGGCGGAACTGCTGATCGGCCGACACCCACGACGCGGCGTCCGTCGGCGCCGGCGCGTCGACACAACGAATCGCGTTGAACGCGTCCTGGTCGTTGTCGTACTGGCCATTGAGGTCGCGGCCGTAATAGTCGTCGGCAAGCACCAGCAGGTCGCCGGCGTCGGTGCCGTGCTGCAGCCCCAGCAGGCCACTGGTCAGGTACTTCCAATGCTGCGGGGTGTACAGCGCGTTGACGGTGCCCGTGGCGGCGTCGGCGTAGCTCAGGCCCCGCGGATCCGAGGTCTTGCCTGGCGTGGCTACCAGCGGGTCGACCAGCGCCTGGTAGCGGTTGACCCACTGGGTCGGGTCGGTGCCCAGCGGGCAGGCCGTCGAGCGCGCACAGTCCGCGGCATAGTCGTTGAAAGCGGTCTGAAATCCGGCGAGCTGCTTGACGTTTTCCTCAATCGGGCCGATGGTCGGGTCGATCGCGCCGTCCAGCACCATCGCCCGGACGTGGGCGCCGAACCGCTCGACGTAGGCGGTGCCCAACTCGGTGCCGTAGCTATAGCCGAGATAGTTGATCTGGTCATCACCCAGGGCCTGACGAATCCCGTCCATATCGCGCGCTGCCGACGCGGTCCCCACGTTGGCCAGGAACCCGGGCCCCATCCGGTCGACACAGTGCTGCGCCAGCTCCCGGTACACCTGCTCGATGTGGGCCACCCCGGTCTGGCTGTAATCGACCATCGGGTCGCGCCGGTAGGCGTCGAACTCGGCGTCGGTGCGGCACCGCAGGGCCGGTGTCGAGTGGCCGACCCCTCTGGGGTCGAAGCCCACCAAGTCGAAGTGACGGGCGATGTCGGTGTCTTTGAGTTCGGGCGCCATCACGGCGACCATGTCGACCGCGGACGCACCGGGCCCGCCGGGGTTGAACAGCAGCGACCCGATCCGCTGCCCGGTCGCGGGAACCCGGATGACCGCCAACTTGGCTTGCGCCGTGCCGGGGTGGTCGTAGTCGACCGGGACCGCCACGGTCGTGCAGCGTGCCGTCGGGATATCCCGGCTGTCGGGTACGAACGCGGAGCACGAACCCCAATTCTGTTGCTGCGCTGCGGCCGCGGGCGTTACTGGGCTCTGAGTCTGACCGGTGTCGGCCTCGGGAGTCGCGCGGGCCGACGCCAGTTGACCACCGAGCACGAGTCCCACTGACAGCAGCGCCGAGCTGAACGGTCTGCGACGCGACATGGCCAGCATCGTCTCACCCACGGATACCCGCCGCGACACGAAGGTGTCACGCCTTGATCTCGCACGGCGTGGCGCGCGGTGGGTCCGCGACGGGCCTCAGCCGGCGCCGACGGTCTCTGCTTCCGCCACTTCTTCGTGTCGGCCGACGTGGGCTTCGGCCCGCATGCGTTTCACCATGTGCGGGTAGTGCAGCTCGAAAGCTGGCCGCTCCGAACGGATTCGGGGCAGCTCGGTGAAGTTGTGCCGCGGCGGCGGGCAGCTGGTGGCCCATTCCAGCGAGTTGCCGTGGCCCCAGGGGTCGTCGACCAGCACCGGTTCGCCGAAGCGCCAACTCTTGAATACGTTCCACGCGAACGGCAGCACCGAGATGCCGAGGATGAATGCCCCCACCGTGGAGACCACGTTCAGCGTTTGGTAACCGTCGGTGGGCAGGTAGTCCGCATAGCGGCGCGGCATCCCGGCATTGCCCAGCCAGTGCTGGACCAGGAACGTGGTGTGGAAGCCGATGAACGTCAGCCAGAAATGCAGCTTGCCCAGGCGCTCGTCGAGCAGCCGTCCGGTCATCTTCGGGAACCAGAAGTAGACGCCGGCGTAGGTGGCGAAGACGATGGTGCCGAACAGGGTGTAATGGAAGTGCGCCACCACGAAGTAGCTGTCGCTGACGTGGAAATCCAGCGGCGGGCTGGCCAGCATCACACCGGTCAAGCCGCCGGCCAGGAAGGTGACCAGGAATCCGAACGAGAAGAGCATCGGCGTCTCGAACGTCAACTGGCCCCGCCACATGGTGCCGATCCAGTTGAAGAATTTGAGACCGGTGGGGACCGCGATCAGGAACGTCATGAAGGAGAAGAACGGCAGCAGCACCGCGCCGGTGACGAACATGTGATGGGCCCACACCGCCACCGACAGCGCCGCGATGGACAGGGTCGCATAGACCAGCGTGGTGTAGCCGAAAATCGGCTTGCGGGCAAACACCGGGATCACCTCGGAGATGATGCCGAAGAACGGCAACGCGATCACGTACACCTCGGGATGCCCGAAGAACCAGAACAGGTGCTGGAACAGGATCACCCCGCCGTTGGCCGCGTCGTAGATGTGGGCACCGAGGTGGCGGTCGGCGGCCAGGCCGAACAGCGCGGCGGTCAACAGCGGGAAGATCATCAGCACCAGCACGCTGGTGACCATGATGTTCCAGGTGAAGATCGGCATCCGGAACATCGTCATGCCCGGGGCGCGCATGCACACCACGGTGGTGAGCATGTTGACCCCGCCCAGGATGGTGCCCAGGCCACCCACACCCAGGCCCAGGATCCACAGGTCACCACCGGGTCCGGGGCTGTGGATCGCATTGGAGAGCGGGGTGTAGGCCGTCCACCCGAAGTCGGCCGGGCCGCCCGGCACGATGAAGCCGCTCAGCGCGATCAGCGCACCGAAGATGAACAGCCAGAACGACAGCGCGTTGAGCCGCGGGAAGGCGACGTCGGGGGCGCCGATCTGCAGGGGCAGCACCAGGTTGGCGAAGCCGAAGACGACGGGGGTGGCGTAGAACAGCAACATCGCCGTGCCGTGCATGGTGAACAACTGGTTGTACTGCTCGTTGGACAGGAATTGCAGCCCGGGTGCGGCGAGTTCACCGCGGATCAGCAATGCCATCAGCCCGCCGATGAAAAAGAAGATGTAGCAGGCGACCATGTACATGATGCCGATCATCTTGTGGTCGGTGGTGGTGATGATCTTGTAGATCAAGTTGCCCTTCGGCCCGACCCGGGCCGGGAACGGCCGGCGGGCCTCCAGGTCTTGGGCGGGCGGCGCTTCAGTGGTCACGGGTTGACTCCAGGGGGTCTCATGATCGGAGCGGCATCGGAACAGCGTCGGAACAGCATCGGACAAGCCGCCCAAGTATTCCGGCGCGCCATCGCCGCGCCCTAGGGCCAAACGTCCCTACTTTCCGCGGGGAGTTAGTGATCGCACTCGTACATTCGTCGGGGGCTGGTGTGTTCTGTTAGGGAGGCCGCGCTCGCCCGACACGCGTCGAGATCGACGCCAGCGCGATTCCCTTGACGAACTTACGAGGGTGGCCAGTTAGTCGCCGGGTGTCCCTGCCGGCGTCAGCATTTCGCGCCGCTCGGCGGGGTTGTCCCGCCGATCAGGTAGGCCGTGACGTAGTCGTCGATGCAGCTGTCGCCCTGGAAGACCACGGTGTGCTGGGTTCCGTTGAAGGTCAGCAGCGAGCCGTGCAGCTGGCTCGCCAGGTCAACCCCGGCTTTATAGGGAGTCGCCGGGTCATGGGTGGTCGACACCACGATCGTCGGCACCAGGTCCGGTGCGTAGACGACGTGCGGCTTGCTGGTCGGCGGCACCGGCCAGAATGCACAGGTGCCAAGTGGCGCGTCGCCGGTGAACTTGCCGTAGCTCATGAACGGAGCGAGCTCGCGGGAGCGGCGGTCCTCGTCGATGATCTTGGCGCGATCGGTAATCGGCGGCTGGTCAACGCAATTGATGGCCACGCGCGCGTCGGTCGCGTTGGTGTAATGACCGTGCGAGTCGCGGCGCATGTACATGTCGGCCAGCGCGAGCAGGGTGTCCCCGCGGTGGTCGGCCAGCTCCGAAAGGCCGTCGGTCAGGTGACTCCACAGATTCGGCGAGTACAGCGCCATGATGGTGCCCACGATCGCGTCGCTGTAGCTGAGTCCCCGCGGGTCGTTGGTGTGCGCCGGCCTGCTCACCTGCAGGTTGTCGGGGTCGACCAGCGGGTCGACCAGGCTGTGGTAGACGTCGACGGCCTTGGCCGGGTCGTTGCCCAACGGGCAGCTACCGTCCTTGGCGCAGTCGGCGGCGTAGTCGTTGAAGGCGTCCTGAAATCCCTTGGCCTGACGCAGATCCGCCTCGATGGGATCGGCATTGGGGTCGACCGCGCCGTCGAGGATCATCGCCCGCACCCGCTGGGGGTAGGCCTCGGCGTAGGCGGAGCCGATCCGGGTGCCGTACGAGTAGCCGAGGTAGGTCAGTTTGTCGTCGCCCAGTGCCGCGCGGATGGCATCCAGGTCCTTGGCGACGTTGACGGTCCCGACGTTCGCCAGGAACTTCTTGCCCATCTTGGCGACACAGCGGCTGACGAATTGCCTGGTTTCCTCTTCGATGCGTGCCACACCTGCCGGGCTGTAGTCGACCTGCGGCTCCGCCCGCAGCCGGTCGTTGTCGGCGTCGGAGTTGCACCATAGTGCCGGACGTGAGGACGCCACACCACGCGGGTCGAACCCGACGAGGTCGAACCGTTCATGGACCCGCTTCGGCAACGACTGGAAAACGCCGAGCGCGGCCTCGATACCCGATTCGCCCGGACCACCGGGGTTGATGACCAGCGAACCGATCTTGTCCCCCGTCGCCGGGAATCGAATCAGGGCCAGCGCAGCGATGTCACCGTCGGGATGGGCGTAGTCGACCGGCACGGCGAGCTTGCCGCACAGCGCGCCGCCGGGAATCTTCACGGCCGGATTGGAGCTGCGGCACGGCGTCCACTGCACCGGCTGTCCCAGCTTCGGCTCGGCCATGCGAGCGCGCCCGTCGACCACGCGGATGCAGCCCACGAGAACCAACGCCACGGTGGCGATCGCGGTCCAGATCAGCAACAGGCGCGCGAACTGTTCGCGGCGAGACAGGCACATGGCAACCTATGGTGCCAGAGCCGGCCGAAGGTGCTGGCTAACGACCGTCGTGGGACGAATCACCCGACGGCCGCCAGCAGTTCTTCCATGGCGATAGCAAACTCGTCGGCCATTTCCCACAAGTCCGGCAGCAGTTCCGGACACGAGACCAGACCGATGTCCAACTTGCCGTTGAGCGACATGACCGTGATGTTGAGACCGGAGCCGTGAAAGATCGGCCCCAACGGGTACATCGACTTGACCTGGCAACCCAGCAGGTACAACGGAACCTGCGGCCCCGGCACGTTGGAGACCACCAGGTTGTGCACCGGCAGGCTCTCGGTCAGCCGGGTCCTGGCATAGACACGCATCGCCACCCCGAAAACGGCCGGCGCGGCGAACTGTGACCAATCCTGCAGCAACGTCGCGCCGATGGCCGAACTATGGCCCTTCGCAGCCGAATTCGCTTGGGCGATGGCCCGCAGCCGCTCCACCGGGTCGGCGATTTCGGTGTGCAGGCTGGAGAACATCGCCGAAACCTGGTTCCGCCCGGGACGATCGGACTTGCCGTGCACCGACACGGGCACCGACGCCACCAGCGACGAGTCGGGCAGGGCGTTGCGTTCGGCGAGATATTGCCGAAGCACCCCGGAAACCAGCGCCATCACCAGGTCGTTCACCTTGACGCCGAAGTGGTTCTTCACCGTCTTGATGTCCTCGAGATCCAGTTCGGCGTAGGCGATGTTGCGGCGGCCGCTGATGCTGGCGTTGAACACGGTACGGGGCGCGGCGAACGGGCGTGCCATGGTCAGGCCGTCGCGGGCCCGCAACACCGTGGAGACCACCGAGGACACCGTCTGCGGCATCACGTTGGCCAGCTGTAGCGGCCGGGCGGCAAACCTGACCAGGCCGCCGGCGGCGATCTGCCAGCCGGTGCCACCGCCGACTCCGTCCACCGGATCCGGCGCGGGCGCGTCGGCTTCGGTGGTACACAGCTGCGACATCAGGTTGGCTCCGGTCACGCCGTCCACGGCGGCGTGGTGCACCTTGGTCATGATCCCGATGCGGCCCCGGTGATGGCAATCGGTACCTGCCACGCCTTCGACGACCCACATCTCCCACAGCGGTCGCCGGCGATCCAAGGGCAGCGACGCGATATGTCCGCAGATCTCCGAGAGTTCCGCCCGGCCGCCCGGTGACGGCAAACCGATGCGGTGCACATGGCGATCGATGTGGAAGTCGTCGTCGTCCACCCAGACCGGATGGTCGAGGTTCAACGGGCTGCTGGCGAGCTTCTCCCGGAACTCCGGCAGCGCTTTGACGCGAAGCGACAATGCCTCGCGCAGCCGGTCGAAGGTGTAGCCGCCCGGCATCGTCGAGGTGTCCAAGTCCATGATCGAGCACACGTGCATCGGCTGGGACGAGGTTTCCAGGTACAAGAAGCTGGCGTCGAGGCCACTGAGCCGCTGCATCCGCCGATGGTAAGCCGATTCACGGGGTCCCACGGTGTATCTACGCCGAAGAGATGGCAGACTGTGAGTGTCAGACGAACCCGGGGACCCCTTGCTGGGCCACGAGGATCGACCCGACCAACACCTAGGGACAAAGATGTCTGAGCAGAATATCTATGGCGCCGGCCCGTCGACGCCCGCCGACCCGACCGCGCCACGAACCAAGATCCGCACTCACCACCTGCAGAAATGGAAGGCCGAAGGCCACAAGTGGGCCATGCTCACGGCCTACGACTACTCGACCGCGAGGGTCTTCGACGACGCCGGCATCCCGGTGCTGCTGATCGGTGATTCGGCCGCCAACGTCGTCTACGGCTACGACACCACGGTGCCGATCTCGGTCGACGAGCTGATTCCGCTGGTCCGCGGCGTCGCGCGGGGCGCCCCGCACGCACTGGTGGTCGCCGACCTGCCATTCGGCAGCTACGAGGCCGGACCCACCGCCGCGCTGGCCGCGGCCACCCGGTTCATGAAGGAAGGCGGCGCGCACGCGGTCAAGCTGGAAGGCGGCGAGCGGGTGGCCGAGCAGATCGCCTGCCTGACCGCGGCGGGCATCCCGGTGATGGCCCACATCGGCTTCACCCCGCAGAGCGTCAACACTCTGGGCGGGTTCCGGGTGCAGGGCCGCGGTGACGCCGCCGAGCAGACCGTGGCGGACGCGATCGCCGTCGCCGAAGCCGGAGCGTTCGCGGTGGTGATGGAGATGGTGCCGGCCGAGCTGGCCACCCAGATCACCGGCAAGCTGACCATTCCGACGGTCGGGATCGGCGCCGGGCCCAACTGCGACGGCCAGGTCCTGGTCTGGCAGGACATGGCCGGCCTCAGCGGCGGCAAGGCCGCCCGCTTCGTCAAGCGCTACGCCGACATTGCGGGCGAATTACGCCGCGCCGCAAGGCAATACGCCGACGAGGTGGCAGGCGGGGTCTTCCCCGCCGAGGAGCACTGCTTCTAGGTCTTCTCGATCTTCTAGGTGGTCACTGACACCGGTTCCGGAAGTCGGTCAGCGGCTGGCGAATGCCCTGCAGGTCGGCATGAACCGCCGGGTTGGCATCCATGTACTGCTGCAGCTGGTCACGGATATCCTCGCGGGGCTGACCCTTGAGGCTGGTGAAGTAGTCGTTGACGTCTGGATGGGTGAACAGATAAGCGGAGGTGGCCGCCGCCACCCCCGCCGACACCCCGGCCAGGTCGGCTGCCGTGCAATTCGGCGGTGGCGGCATGGGGTCGCCCGGATCCGCCCAGGCCGGCCCGATACCGCCGAACAGCATCGCGGCGCTGATCGCGCCGGCACCCAACCCGCCGGCGACCACCCGGGACGAGGCACAACCCAAGAACAACATCGACAACTCCTTCGTCAGGGGATCCGAAGGGGATCCGATCGCCTCCCACAGCCAAGCCGCAGCGGTGGCCCGCACCGCAAACGATAAGTGGTTCCGGCGACACGTACCGACCAACATGCCGTACTGCCCGTGACCCGAGCCTGGGCCGGGCGGCCAACCCCGGGTGTGGCACTCTCTATGAGGCCTATCCACGATGTACGACCGCGGCGACGCGCTGTCACCGGAGGCGAAATGCCCGTACCTGCGCCGAAGATGGCGCGCCAGCTGGAGGTCGAGCGCAAGTTCGACGTCGTCGAGTCGACGGTGTCGCCGTCGTTTGACGGCATTGCGGCCGTGGCCCGGGTCGAGAAGAAGCCGCCCCAGGAGCTCGACGCGGTGTACTTCGACACCCCTGCGCAGGATCTGGCCCGCAACCGGGTCACCCTGCGACGGCGGACCGGCGGCCTGGACGCCGGTTGGCACCTGAAGTTGCCGGCCGGGCCGGACGCCCGAACCGAGATCCATTTCCCTATCACGGGCGGGGACGCCGTGCCGGCGGAGTTGCTGGATGTGGTGCTGGCGATCGTCCGTGACCGTCCCGTCGAGCCGGTCGCACGGATCACCACCCGACGGGAAAGCCAGTTCCTCTACGGCGCCGACGGCACCGCGTTGGCCGAGTTCTGCAATGACCACGTCACCGCGTGGTCGGCCGGACAAGCCGACGGCTCCGATGCCGGGCCCGCCGAACAGCAGTGGCGGGAATGGGAACTCGAGCTCATCGACGCGACCGGGGCCGCCGGTGACGAGCTGCTCAACCGGCTGAGTAACCGGTTGCTCGACGCCGGGGCCGCCCCCGCCGGGCACGGCTCCAAGCTGGCCCGGGTGCTGGGCCGGACGTCGCGGTCGGCGCGCGGGCCGGTGCCGGTGGATCCGGTCCACCGGGCGGTGGCCCAGCACGTGGAAGAGCTGCTGACCTGGGATCGCGCGGTGCGCGCCGACGTCGACGACTCGGTGCACCAGATGCGGGTGACCACCCGCAAGATCCGCAGCCTGCTGCGGGAGGCCCCGGATTCGTTCGGATTGGCCGACGGCGCATGGGTTCTCGACGAACTGCGTGAGCTCGCCGGTGTCTTGGGGGTGGCGCGCGACGCCGAGGTGCTCGCCGAGCGCTATCAACACGAACTGGACGGGCTGGACCCGGAGTTGGTGCGCGGGCCCGTGCGCGAACGCCTCGTCGAGGGCGCCCGTCGGCGATATCAGACGGGATTGCGACGGTCGCTGATCGCGATGCGCTCGAAGCGATACTTCCGCCTTTTGGATGCTCTCGACGCGATGGTGGCCGAATATCCGGTGACCACGTTCGGGCCGGGACCCGAACAGGCGACCCCGCCCAACATCGACGCGGCCTACCGTCGCGTCAAGAAAGCCGCCAAGGCCGCCAAGGCGGCGCGGGCCGCCCACGCGGCAGGTGCCGCAGCGGACGAGGCCGAGGGAGGCGCGGCCGCAGTAATCCACCCCAATGAGGCACTACACCGAATCCGCAAGCGCGCCAAACGATTACGCTATACCGCAGCGGCTACCGGAGCCAACGGGGTGGCCCAGCAGGCGAAGGCCGTCCAGACGTTGCTCGGAGATCATCAAGACAGCGTCGTCAGCCGGGAACATCTTCTCGAGCAGACCGAAGCCGCACATGCCGCGGGCGAGGACACCTTCACCTACGGCCTGCTCTATCAGCAGGAAAGCGATCTTGCCGAAAGCTGCCGGGCACAGCTCGGCGCGACGCTGCGCAAACTCGACAAAGCGGTGCGTAAAGCACGACCTTGAGCCGCACGATGCGAATCCCGGCGCGGAGCTAGCGCGGGCGAGTTGGCCTGTAAGCCGGATTCTGTTCCCTGCCGCCGCGGCTGAACCAACGGCGGCACGGCGGCGACCATCCATCTGGACACACCGTCACCGGGTGCCTCGAGCGGCCTACCCGCAGACTCGGGCGAGCAACCCTCCGGCGTCTGCGCGGCCGCACCTTCGTGCGGCCTTCTTGGCCTTGCTTCGGGTGGGGTTTGCCTAGCCACCCCGGTCACCCGGGATGCTGGTGCGCTCTTACCGCACCGTTTCACCCTTACCACCACGAGGATGGCGGTTTGTTTTCTGTGGCACTTTCCCGCGAGTCACCTCGGATTGCCGTTAGCAATCACCCTGCTCTGTGAAGTCCGGACTTTCCTCGGCTCGGCGCCGATCCTTGCGAACCAACTCGAGCCGCGGCCGCCCGGCCAACTCGTCCGCGACCAACACCGTACCTCCTGCGCATATTCCAAGGCCAGCGTTCGTTTGGCCACCGCGATTCAATATCGTTTCTATATCGTCTGCCTCGGCAGCATGTGACGACGGGAGGAGCGGATCGATGTCGTCGACCCGGTGGCAAACCCGCGCCGACTCCGGCGACTGGGACGCCATCGCCGCACAGCTCAGCGCCCACGGCGGCGCTTTGCTACCCAGGCTGCTCACAGTCACCGAGGCGGCGCGCCTCCGCAGGCTGTACACCAGAGACGACCTGTTCCGCAAGACCGTCGACATGGAGCGCCACCGCTATGGCGCCGGCGAATACCGCTACTTTCGACAGCCCTACCCCGAGCCGCTCGAGCAACTCAAGCACGCCTTGTATCCCCGGCTGCTGACCATCGCCCGGGACTGGTGGGCCAAACTGGGCCGAGACAGCGCCTGGCCGGACACCTTGGACGAATGGCTGCAGAGGTGCCATGCCGCCGGCCAGACCAAGCCCACCGCGCTGCTGTTGCGATATCGCGCCGGGGATTGGAACGCCCTGCACCGTGACCTCTACGGCGACTTGGTGTTTCCGCTTCAGGTGGTGATCAACCTCAGCGACCCAGCCACCGATTACACCGGCGGCGAGTTCCTCCTGGTCGAGCAGCGGTACCGAGCCCAATCCCGGGGCACCGCAACGCAATTGCCGCAAGGGCATGGGTACGCATTCACCACTCGGGACCGCCCGGTGCCCTCGGCTCGCGGGTGGTCGGCCGCACCGGTACGGCACGGTATCTCGGTGGTGCATTCGGGAGAACGCTACGCGTTGGGGCTGATCTTCCACGACGCCGCCTGAACCGCCGGGTTCAGCCGACAGCGAGCGCGTCCGTCGAGCGTGACCGGCCGTCAACCGCGGCGTGACCGCGGTCAACACAGTTTTGAATTTTTCTTCAGAACCTCTTGACTGATGATAGCTTCGTGAGTGAATATATCGTCAGTTTCCTAATTCTGGAGGATGTCTGGTGACGTACGATCTGGCCGCCCACAACAACTTGCACAGCGAGCAGGGCGCTCGCGAAGGCGAGCACCCCGGACGCTCGCGCAACCCGGTGATCAAGATTCACGACATCGCCTGGCTGGAGTTCGAGAAGCCCGACCTGAACCGCGCCGGGGCGTTCGCTCAGGCGTTCGGCTTCGCCGTCTCCGCACGCACCCCCGACGAGCTGCAGCTGCGTGGGGCCGACGCGGCATCGCCGTGCATCCTCATCCGGCGCGGCCATCGGTCCCGACTGGTCGGCGCGGCATTCACAGCCCAGGACAAAGACGACCTACTGCGACTGTCCGACGCGACCGGACGGACCCCTCAGCGGCTGTCCCACACGCTCGGCGGTGTCTCCGTCGACCTGACCGATCCGGGCGGGCTCACGGTCCGCGTGGTGGCGGGCACCCACCAGTTGGAACCGCTGCCGTCGCAGCCGCCGCACACCTTCAACACCGGACACGAGGTGCAGCGCATCAACGCCACCCAACGGCCGCCCCGGCGACCGGCCACCGTGCAACGGCTCGGGCACCTGGTCCTGCAGACCACCACCTACCTGCAGACACTCAATTGGTACCTCGACACCCTGGGCATGATCGTCAGCGACTTCCTGTACTACCCGGGTCAACGCGAGCGGGGCCCGACCATGAGCTTCATCCGCTGTGATCGCGGCCTGTCCCCCACCGACCACCACACCCTGGCGCTCGCGTTGGGTCCGGCCAACCGCTATGTGCATTCGGCCTATCAGGTCTGCGACCTGGATTCGTTGGCCGCCGGTGGGCAATACCTGGCCGACTGTGGGTATCGCCGGTCGTGGGGAATCGGCCGCCACATCCAGGGCAGCCAGCTCTTCGACTACTGGCGCGACCCGGAGGGGCTGCTCGTCGAGCACTTCACCGACGGAGACATGTTCGACTGCACGCTCGAACCCGGCTGGGCGCCGTTCGCGGCTTCCGGCCTTGCCCAATGGGGCCCGCATGCGACCAAAGACTTCCTCGGTGCCGACTTCAAATCCCTACCGCGAGAAGCGCTGTCGATGCTCCGGGCCTTACGCGCCGACAACGAATTCGATTCCCGCCGCCTGATGGGCCTGATCAAAGCGGCCAACTCATGAGCGTCACCATCCTTCGCACCGCAGACGCCTGGTGGGTGCAAACCGCCGACGGCGCAAGCAAAGTCGATACCGCTGCGGTAAGCACTGGCGAGTTGTTGGCCGACCGCGCGGCCATCGACGCCGCGGCGACCGGCGGTGAGCGCGTCCCGGTGGACGGCCTGCGACTGATGTCGCCGGTGACGACGCCCTGCCGAGTGGTGGCGCAGATGACCAACTTCGCCTCACACGTCAAAGACGCCGGTATGGACCCGAATTCGACTCCGCTGACCTTCTTCCGGAAGGCGTCGGGTTCGATCAGCGGGCCGTTCGACGACATCGTCAAGCCCGCGCATGTCCGGTTCTTGGACTACGAGGTCGAGATCGGGTTGGTCATCGCACGGGAATTGCCCGTCGGCGCCACCGTCACCGCCGCCAACTGGTCCGACTATGTCGGCGGCCTGGTGGTGACCAACGACGTGTCGGCGCGCGACATCCAGCTCCCCAAAACCCAGTTCTACGAAGCAAAGTCGTATCCGACGTTCACCCCGGTCGGACCGGCACTGGTGCTGCTGGATGCCGGCGAGCTCGGGCGCTTCGGCGAGCTGCGGCTGCGGCTGCGGGTCAATGGCGAACTGCGCCAGGACATGCGCGTGGCCGGCGACATGATCTATTCGCCGCTGCAAGCCCTGCAGGGGTTGGCGCGGTTTCAGCATCTGCAGCCCGGAGATCTCGTGCTGACCGGCACCCCGGTGGGCACCGCACTGTCGGCTCCCGCGAAACCCGTCCAGATCGTCAGTTCGCTATTGCCGCCCGCGGTCAAGTGGAAAGCCTTCTTCAAGCGTCAACTCGGCAATCCCAAGTACCTGCACGACGGCGATGTCGTCGAGGCCACCATCGGAACCGACGACGGCGCGATCGACCTCGGCACGCAACGCACGGTGGTGCGGTACAAGTGATCACTCCGCCCGATTCCGTGCCAGTCGTCGTCGTCGGCGCCGGGCCTACCGGGGTCACCGCAGCCACCCTGCTGGCCCAATACGGCATACCCTCCTTGCTGCTGGACAGGTGGGAAAGCGTCTACCCCCAACCGCGGGCAGTACACCTGGACGACGAGATCAGGCGGATCATCACGTGGCTGGGCATCGGTGACGAGTTCGCCGCGATCTCACGCCCGGCCCTGGGCCTGCGGCTGGTCGACCCGGATCTGCGGACGCTGGCTCAGTTTCACCGCGATCCGGCCCACAGCGCGCACGGCTTTCCGCAGGCCAACATGTTCGACCAGCCCGAGCTGGAAGAACTGCTGCGGGCAAACCTCAAGAAGCACAGCTGTGTTGCGTTTCGCGGCAACGCCGAAGTCACCGAGGTCAGCCAGCGCGAGCCCGGCCGGGTGCGGGTCAGATACACCGATCGCGTCAGCGGTGAGGAGCACGTCGTCGACGCCGGCTACGTCCTGGGTTGCGACGGCGCCAACAGCGTCGTGCGTGCCTCGATAGGTGGCGTGCTGCGTAGCCTCCGGTTCGAGCAACGCTGGCTGGTCGTCGATGTGGCGACCGACTCCACGATCGACCAGTGGGACGGCGTGTACCAAGTTTGCGACCCCTACCGGGCCGCCACCTACATGCGCATCGGTAAAAGCCGCTACCGCTGGGAATTTCAGCTGCGGGCCGACGAAACCGCAGCCGACTTCGCCACGATCACGAGTCTGTATCCACTACTTGCCCCGTGGGTCAACGGAGTGCCGGCCGACGAGCTGTCGGTGGTGCGGGTTGCCGAATACACGTTTCGGGCAGCCGTGGCCGACACCTGGCGCCAGGGGAACGTCTTTGTGCTCGGCGACGCCGCTCATCTGACTCCGCCGTTCATCGGCCAGGGGATGGGAGCCGGAATACGCGATGCGGCGAATCTGGCCTGGAAGCTGGCCGGCGTACTGACCGGAAATCTTCCCGACACCGTTCTCGACACCTACGAACAAGAGCGAAAGCCGCACGCCCGCGCCATGATCGGACTCGCCCTGACTGTCGGTTGGTCCATGACGGCCGGCGGCAGGTTCGGCAACGCCGTGCGCGGCGCGGTGGTGCCGCGGCTGCATCTCGTCCCTGGGATGCGGTCACGGTTAACCACCAGCCGGACACCGGCACTGCACCGCAGCGCCCTGGTGCACAAGACGTTGAGCGGCTGGCGGCGCACAGGAGCATTGTGCCCCAACGCAATTCTTCCTACCGGTGAACGACTCGACGCGGTGCTGGGACGAGGCTTCGCGCTCATCACCACCGAGACACCCAATTCTGGTCAGCGCGAACAACTCCGTCGCCGCGGGGCCGTGGTAATCGACGCGGCGCCGGGCAGCGAACTTGCGCACTGGCTGCAGCGCGGCGGCGTGACGGCGGCCATCATCCGGCCCGACCGCACCGTGCTGCGCGCCGGCCGGCGGCTGTCCGGTCTGTGCGACGCGGTGCCCCGATTTGTGTTGTCCGGCAACAGCGATAGTGCCGACGGCGAGAGGAGATGACGATGCGCAACGATCCGCGTGGTGTCGTGCTGGCGTGCTGTGGCGCGTTGGTGGTGGTCATGTCGGCGGTCGCCGGCGTCAATGTGGCGCTGCCCGACATCGCGTTGGACCAAGGGGCCAGCGCGACCGATCTGACCTGGATCGCCGACGCCTACACGGTGGCGCTCGCGGCGCTGGTGCTGCCGGCGGGAGCCATCGGTGACGACTTCGGCCGGCGGCGCACCCTCATCGGCGGCACCCTGCTGTTCGGACTGGCCAACGTGCTGGCGGCCGCCGCCGGCTCACCGCACACGATCATCATCGCCCGGGTGATCATGGGTATCGGCGCGGCACTGATCATGCCCAGCACGTTGTCGACGATCACTGCCGTCGTGCATCCCGACCATAAAGGCCGCGCTGTCGGCATCTGGGCCGGATTCGCCAGTGCGGGATCGATTATGGGGCTGCTGATCAGTGGCCTGTTGCTCGAGCACTACTCATGGCGCTCCACCTTCATCGGCACCGCCGCGATGGCCGCGGTATCGCTGCTCGTCACGGTGGCGCTGGTGCCCGACACCAAGAGCGCGGAGGAACCCGCGCCCGACTTCCCCGGGGCCGGTTTGAGCGCGATCGGGATCGGCGCGCTGGTGTACGGCATCATCGAAGGCGCCGACCATGGCTGGACCCATTCCACCGTGGTTGTGGCTTTCGTCGCGGCGGTGTCGGCGATGACACTGTTCGTCGTCCACGAGCTGCGCGTTGCGCGCCCGATGCTGGATCCGCGCCTGTTCGCCGACGGCGGCTTCAGCTCCGGAACGGCGGCGCTGATCATCCAATTCCTGGGCACCTTCGGCTTCTTCTACGTCGGGCTGCAGTACATCCAGCTGATGCTCGGCTACGGACCGCTCAAGTCCTCGCTGGCGATGCTGCCGATGGCCGCAGTCGTCCTTCCGGTTTCCGCGATCGCCCCGAAACTCGGTGAGCGCCTTGGCAATCGGCTGGTGATCGCCGCGGGGCTGGCGTGCATGGTTGCCGGCTTCGCCCTGCTGGCCCGCCTCGGCACCGCCTCCACCTACACCGATCTGCTGATCGGCATGCTGGTCTTCAGCGGCGGCCTGGCGTTGTCGGCCACCCCGGCGACCAATACCATCGTGGACTCGCTGCCGCCGGACAAACAAGGCGTCGCCTCGGCGATGAACGACGTCACTCGCGAACTGGGCGCCGCCCTGGGCATCGCGCTGCTCGGCTCGCTGTTCAGCGCCGGTTACCGCAACCACCTCAGGCTGCCGGCGGCGGTGCCGCAGCAAGCGGCCGGCACCATCCGGGAATCACCCGCGGCGGGCATGCACCTCGCCGCCGACCCGCAATTGGGCGCGCTGGGCCCCAGCGTCAACGACGCTGTCCGCGATGCCTTCGTCACCGGCCTGTCACACGCCTTCACCGCAGGCGCCGCCATCACCGGTCTGACACTCGTTCTCCTGCTGGTGTTCCCGCTGCCGCGACGCGGTCGGCACCGCAAGGCGCGGCGCCTGCCCGCGCCGCCGAGTCCGTCGTGGTGGCTGCCGCTGGTGCGCGGCCAGCTGCCCAGCCCTGCGAAGTCGACCAAGTCGACCAAGTCGACCGGGCCAGCGCGGCAACACAACTGATGTCGGCACCGATCGGCCCGCGGACGCGTCTGCGCCGTCTTCACGAAAGCGACCACAATGACAGCACCGGTTGACTTGTCCTATACCGAACCTCCGCAACGCGTGATGGCAACCCTCGACGACGGGCTGGCACACGCCGTTCGGTCCGCCGAGGAGATCGTGGCCGGGTTACCCGACACCTCCGCCCGAGCGCACCACGACGGTGACGTCGAGCACCTCGGCGCCGTAACGGCTGTGCACCGCTTCGTCGACGCACCGGGCGACAGCGAAACCGTCAGGTGGCATTTCGTGGAATCCGGCGACGCGTCGGCCCCGACCGTGGTTTTCCTGCATGGGCTGCCCGACTCCTGGTGGCAGTGGCACTATGCGCTGGAAGGTCTCGGCCGGCGCTATCACTGCCTGGCCGTCGACCTCAAGGGTTACGGCCAATCCGACAAGCGCAGCGGCGATTACCGGCAGGCCGGCGTCGCGGCGCAGCTCGGCGCCCTCCTCGGCGAACTCGGTATCGGCGAATTCGTCCTGATCACCCATGACCGCGGCAGCCCGGTCGGTGATCATCTGGTCGCGGCAATGGGTGCGCGGGTGCGGGGATACGGTCGTGGCCAGCAACATCTTTGGCATCTGCACCCGCGACTGCATCCCCAGGAACAGCTGATGCAGTCGGCGGAGGCGCCGGCGATGCTGCGCGAGGCCCGACGGTTCGTGACGACCGTCTATACCTGGCTCACCGAGCGGCCCGTGGCCCGCGAAGACCTGACTCGCACCATCGAGGAGTTCAGCCACCCGGGAATCGCCACCGCGGTCCCCCGCTACTTCCACTCGTCGTCGTTTCGGCAGGAGTGGGTGGATCGGCGGACCCGGCTTATCAGGGCCTGGACGGCTCCGGTGCTGCTGCTGCAGGGCGCTCATGATCCGCTGCAGCCACGTGAGTTCTACCGGGAGCCAGGGCTTTTGGCGATGCTGCCGCCGGGCAGCGACGTGCACCTGTTCGACACCGGTCACTTCTGGCCATTCGAGGCACCCCGGGCGACGGTTGACGTCCTCACCGAATTCTGCGACCGCGTGGCCAGCCGGTAAGCAGCGGCACGTCGGCATGGTGCCGGACCGCTTCCCGGATGCGACCGCCTGCCGCTCAGACCGCCGCGCTCGCGCCGTCGTCCAGAAAAGGCAACGGCCGCAGGCAAAGCCGATGCGCCTCGTCGGCGGGCATGCCGAACAGCCGCAGTAGGTTCTCGGCGACTTCGTCGGTGGCTTGGGCGGCGTCGCGCTCGGGCTGATCGCACAACAGTTGACCGAGTCCCAACAGCGCGCCGGCGGCAACGGCCATCGCCAGTTCCGGGTCTTCCACGTCGAACCGGCCGGCCGCTGCGGCCGCGGCGATATCCCTCTTGCTACGCGGCGCCAGGCCTCGGTCCGAGGTGATCAATTCCAGCCCGTGGGAGAGCACGACACCGCTCTCCTCCGGGCGCCGGCGAAACATTCGGCCGGTCAGCCGGAAGCTGCGCGCGAAGGTCTCCGCGGGATCTTCGGACGCGTCTGCGATGGCGTCCAACAACGCCCCGTGAGCGTCGAGCACCTCGTTGACCGCCGCCTGAAACAGTTCTTCCTTGCTGTCGAAGTGGTTGTAGAACGACCCGACGCCGACATCGGCGGCGTGGCTGATGTCCTGCACCGGGACGTTGACCTTGCCGGCGGCGATGAATCGTTGTGCGGCTTTGATCAGGGCGGCTCGGGTGCGCTGCTTTCGACGTTCCTGACGGTTGGCCGGCCTGTCGGAATCGTCCACGCAGCTTCTCCTCGTCCCGCGCCGAATCTAGCTTTTGCCTTAACACCTCAATATTGACGATACACTCAGAATTTCGTTTGGTGCGGACGTGCTGCGGCCGTGGCTGCGCTGCTCGTGGTCGCTCACGGCGGGGCCGGAGATTGCGCGCTGGCCGGCGTCCGAGCCGAGCCCCTTGCGAATCAGCTTGGCGAGCCGAAGCAGACCACGCTGCGTGCCCCTCGCCCGGCGGCCATGTCGGTAAACGCCGCCTCGACGTCGTCGATGCCGATGCGTCGGGTCACCAGCGCCTCGATGTCGAGCCGGCCGCGCAAGGCTAGCTCGGCGAGCACCGGGATATCACGGGCCGGGTCGCTGGCGCCGTAGACGCTTCCCTGGATCTTCTTGCCGTCGGCCATCAACATCAGTGCGGGCAACGTCACCGATTCGGTGAACCCGGCGGCACCCACCAGCGTGACGGCTCCGCCGCGGCGGGTGGCGTCGAAGGCGGCGCGGATCGTCGCCGGCGTGCCGACAACCTCGATCCCGTGGTCGACGCCGGCGCCGCCGGTAAGGTCGCGGACCGCCCCGACGAGGTCGGCCTGACCGACGTCGACCGTGTCGGTCGCGCCGCTGACAGTTGCGGCCGGAAGTTGGGCAGCGTTGCGGTCGGCAGCGATGATCCGCGCCGCCCCGGCCAGCCGGGCTCCCTGGATCGCGGCCAGTCCCACCCCGCCGCACCCGATGACCAGCACACTTTCCCCGGGCCGGACCGCCGCGGTGCGCAGCACCGCGCCCACCCCGGTGGTGACCCCACAACCGAGCAGCGCGGCGTGGTCCAGGGGCAGTGACCGGTCGACCCGTACCACGGCGGCGGCCGGCAGCAGGGTCTCTTCGGCCAGCGTCCCGGCGCCCATCTCCGGCCACACCGGGCCGGTCGGACTCTCGGCATACGGGCCGCCGAAGGCGTGCTTGAGGCCGTGTGGGCAAAGTTGGGTTTCGCCGCGCAGACAGTGCGGGCAGCGCCGGCAGGGCACGTTCCACGTCAGCACCACATGGTCGCCCGGGCTGACGGTGGTGACGGCGCCGCCCACCTCGGTGACCATCCCGGCGCCCTCATGACCCAGCGTGCAAGGCAGCAGCGCCGGCATGGAGCCGTCGCACACCGACAGGTCGGTGTGGCACACGCCGCTGGCCTGAAGTCGCACCCGCACTTCGTGGTCGCCGATCCGCCGCAGCGCGAGTTCCTCCACCGCCGTCGGCCGTCCGGCCTCGCGCAGCACGACCGCCCTCATGGGACGGGACCTGTGATCGGTGTCATAGCGACTTACGATGGCGAGATAACCGCACCGGGTCAAGGTTGCCTCGGGCGTCGGGTGAGGAGAAGGGCCCCAAGATGAGCGAGACGCGATCAACGGTGATCACGCACGACAGCCACGTTGCCGGCGAGGGACCGGTCTTGACGATCGGCGGGGAACCGCAGCCGGGCGCCGCGGGGACTTACCCGATACACAATCCGGCCCGGCCGGCCGAGATCGTCGGCCACGCGCCGGCCGCAGACCGGGCCCAGCTCGACGCCGCGGTGTCGGCGGCGCGGCGGGCAGCGCCGGCGTGGCGAGCGCTCAGCGTCGCCGAGCGGGTCGCCGCGCTCGCGTCCGCGGCGACCACGGCCGCCGAACAGCTGGCCGCGCGGGACGGCGCGCGGCTGTACACCCGTGAACACGGAAAAGTCCTCAGTGAGGCCAACTTTGAGATCAGCACCGGCCCGGGCCTGGCGGCGCTGATCGGGTCGATGGCCGAGGCGGCGCTGGCACCGGAGCAGCTCGACCCGCGGTCGGCGTACCCGCGCCTGCAGCGGGAGCCGTTCGGCGTGGCCGCGCTGGTGCTGCCGTTCAACTGGCCGCTGGCGCTGACGATGACGAAACTGACGTCGGCCCTGACGGCAGGTAACACCGCCGTCGTCAAGATGCCGCCGACATGTCCACTTGCCGCGCTGCAGCTCGCCGGGGCGCTGGCCGCGGCGCTGCCGCCGGGCGTGGTGAACGTGCTCGCGGGCCCGGGCAGTGACCTTGCCCAGGCGTTGGTCACCCACCCCGGCGTCGACCTGATCTCGCTGACCGGCGGCGTGGTCACCGGCCGCGCGGTCATGGCCGCAGCGGCGGCGCGGCTGACTCCGGTGTTGCTGGAGCTGGGCGGCAACGACGCGGCGATCATCGCCCCCGACCTCGCGGTCAGCGACGAGCTGGTGGAGCGGCTGGTGACGGCGACCTACACCACCGGCGGTCAGGTCTGTATGGCGATCAAGCGGCTCTACGCTCCGGTGCGCTGGGCGGGCGAGCTTGCCGAGGCGGTGCTGGCCCGCTGCGAGCGGGAGGTGGTCGGCGACGGCCTCGCCGAGGAGACGACGCTGGGCCCGCTGCACACCGCGGCGGGGCGCAACCGGGTGACCGCGCTGGTCGACGACGCCGAGGCACGCGGCGCGTCGGTGCGGACCGCGGGGCGGATCCGCGAGGCCGATGCCGACGCGGCGGGATACTTCGTACTGCCCACCGTCGTCACCGATCTGCCGCCCGACTCGGCGCTGGCCACCGAGGAGCAGTTCGGCCCGGTGTTGCCGATCTTCGGTTACGACGACCTCGACGACGCCGTAACCGCAGCGAACGCAACCGAATTCGGTCTGACCGCGTCGGTCTGGACGGGCGACGATGCGCTCGCGGACCGGGTGGCGTCGCAGCTGGTGGCGGGCACGGTCAGCGTCAACTGCCACGGCCTGGCCGCCCAGGACCCGCGGCTGCCGTTCGGCGGCTGCGGCCAGTCGGGCATTGGCCGCGAACTCGGCATCGAGGGGATCCGGGCGTTCACTCAGGCCCGAGCATTCGTGCGGCACCCGGTGCCGCGTTAACCGAAGCGCTTGGGATGCCAGGGATTTGGGGCCTAACGATAGCGGCCATGTCAGGGCCTCGGCCCACGCGATATGCCCCTCGAAGCCCAGTGTCATCGCCCCGGTCCGCCCGGAGGCGTTCGAACTCCATGCGCGGAGCGCCTTGGGCGGCACGAGCAGGCTCAGCCACGAAGCGTGATCTCCTGGGAAACAATCCCTCCCATCTCGCCGCTTTGGATCTTGGTGGCGATCGCTCCCAACGACAGCCCGATCGTCAGTGTCGGATCGTCGATCGATTCGATCAGCGCCATATGTTCGGAGGCCAGCCGCGATGCCGTGCGGACCCGGCCGTAGACGAAGTGCTCCATGATCGGGCCGGCCATGCCGATGGCCAACGACGCCGTGTCTCCGGCCGTCGAGCACAGCTCACGCAGCTCCTCGAACCGGGCTCCGGAGACCTCAGGATGAGCCCGGACTCCGTTGCCGCACAGCAGAGTTCGTGGAGCTATTCGCATCGCGACCCGGTCCGGGACATCGTCGGGCAAAGCGTCGGCAACCTGGCGGGCCCGCTCCCAGCTCCGGCACGCCGCGGCCTTGTCGCGAACGCTAGCCCGCTCACCGGCGCGCAGGTGCCAGACTTAGGCTTCGCGCAGGTCCCCGGCGGCCTGCAGATGTTCGGCGATCAACGCCGCGTTCTCGTCGATTGATCCCGGCTCGCGCTTTTCGACCGCGGCGGCCAGCCGCCGGTGCAGCCCGGCACGGTCGGATTTGAGTTGTGACTCATAAGCGACGGTACGGATCAGCGGGTGATGGAACGCGTACTCCTCCCGCGAGCCGAACGTGACGTGGTCGATCAGCTCGGCTTCGACGAGGTCGCGCGGCACCGCGTCGACGCCCAGCAAGGCCAGCAAGTCGGCTCCGAAGCGCGATCCGATGACCGCCGCCCCGCACAGCGCGCGCTTGGCGTCCGGGTCGAGCCGGTCGATACGAGCGGCGATGGTGGCCTGAAGCGTCGCCGGCACGGCGACGTCGCCGATTTCCGCGCGGCGGGTGTATGCGCCACGGTCGCCGGATAGCACGCCACGTTCGGCCAGATCGCGCACCATCTCCTCGGCAAAGAACGGATTACCCGCTGGTCACCGAGCACTGCGGCGTTCATACGAAAGACAGTCCCGGCCCGCCTGCGCGGTGCAAAAACCGAACGGCCCCACAGCACCTTCGCTCAACCGGCCCCGCCCCTCTGCGCGAAACACCTGTACGCGCTTCTCGCGGTGTAGATACTGGTCACCGTGAAGCGTCTAACCCGCTGCTTTCGCGTCGGATTCCACGGCGTCATTGCTGCTTGCGTTGTTTTCGCAGGTGCTGTCGGCTGTGGGGGCGACCGTAATCATGTCCAGTCCACACCGGGACCGACGTCCGCGCCCGTCGCGCGGTCAAACCTGCCCTACGACAACACACCCGACGTTGCTCCGGCGGAGGAGCAGCGTTTCGTCGACGCCACCAACGGTTTCGGGCTGGATCTGTTCCGGCGCATGTCGGCGGCCAGTGAAAAGAACCTGGTCTTCTCTCCGCTGAGCCTCAGTGTCGCGTTGTCGATGGCCTATGCCGGCGCCGCCGGTGACACCGCGGCCGAGATGAAAACCGTTCTGCGCGATCCGTTCGGCAATGACAGCTACTACCGTGCCATGAATCAGCTGCTGCTCGATCTGCGTTCGCGCAACCGCGCCGCGATCTCCGCCGAGGATCCGCGGAGTATCGAGCTGGCGATGGTCGACGCGGTCTGGCTGCAGCGTGGCCTGTCGGTTCGCGCGCCGTTCCTCGACATCCTGGCTACCCAATACGATGCCGGCGTGCGCCTGGCCGACTTCAAGGGCAACCCCGACGGCGAGCGAGTCGCCATCAACGATTTCGCCGGCGACGCGACCAAAGGGCAGATCAAGGACCTGATCCCGCCCGGCGCGATAGACGACTTGACCCGCATGGTGTTGCTGAACGCGGCCTACCTCAAGGCGAGCTGGGAGAGGCCGTTCTCGAAAGAAGATACGAGGGACGGCAGTTTCCGCCTGACTCCTCAATCTGCGGTCACCGTGCCGATGATGCACCAGGTCACGGGGGCGATGCGCTACGCTGCCGGGTCGAATTTTCAGGCTGTGGAGCTCCCATACCTGGGCGGCGACCTCAAGATGCTGATCGTGCTGCCGGCGGAGGGAGAGCTCCAGGCGGTTCGCAACAGCATGGACGATGCCTGGTTCCGCACCGTGGCCTTTGCGGATACGGCGGTCTCCCTGAGCTTGCCCAAGTTTCGTATCAGCTGGGGACCCGAGGAATTCAAGGAGACCCTGGCAGCGATGGGGATGCCGCGCGCATTCGACGAGAATCGGGCGGACTTCTCCAACGTCACCACTGACGAAAAGCTGCACATCCCCCACTTACTGCAGAAGGCCTTCGTCGGGATCGACGAGTCCGGAACGGAAGCCGCAGCTGTTACCCCGGGGCTTGGGGGCGGGCTGGGTTCGCCCGAGCGCGTGGCGGTCGATCACCCGTTCCTGTTCGCCATCGTCGACAAGACTGGCGCCGTGGTCTTCGCGGGGCAGGTGATGGATCCACGGTGAGGCCAGGTGCTGTGCCGCCGGGCCAATGCCTCTCAGCTCATGTTCACCCGGACTTCGTAGCCGTTCTGGTGGGATCCGCCCGCCATGCTTGTCTCCCAAATCCTGGTGCGGTGTTCTCCACACCTCGGGATCCAGGCTGTCCAGGTCGGCAAGCTCGGAGAGCGAGGGAACACGTCCGAAATACGCACCTGCAGGCCTCGTCAACACCGGTGTTGGTCACCGCGACGGCTCCGTTCAACACCTCAGGGTCCGCGGTCAGCAGGCCCTTGTCGATCGGGTTCACGAGCATGATGTGGGTGTGGCTCACGCGGTCGCAGATGCGGGCGATGCCCGGCGCGGCTGCGTAGTACCCCTGGCCGATCTCCGGGTTGCGGATGGCTGGTGACCTCGGCGACTTCGCGCGGATGCCGCCCCGTAGAACCAGGCGTACATCAGCTTGCGGTCGGTGACGGTGCCGCCGGACGTGGCCATCCAATACGCCAGGGCCCGCGAGGTTGGCGCCGATCACGTGCCACCAGGCCCGCACCACCTGGCCAGGTCGATCTCGTCGTTCGGCTTGTCGGTCCCGACCAGTTGCTCCAGCGCTTTCAGGGCCTTCTTGTACCACCGCCTTCAGGGAGGCGAACGTCGCACACACCCCGTCACCGGTGTGCTTGAACAGGAAGCCGCCGTGGGCGTCAATCGCGTTGCGCAACACCCGATCATGGGCATCCAACGCCGCCCGCATCGCGTCGGCGTCGGCCTCCCACCGGCGAGTCGAACCCTGAACATCGGTGAGCAGAAAGGTCACCGACCCCGAGGGAGCAGCCGCCGTCATGGCATCGCCTCCGCCCACGCCATATGGCCTTCGAAGCCGAGATCCGTCGCCATCTGGCGGTAGCGATCGCGGAAGTCGATGGGTAGCCGCCTATTCCGAGATATCTACGGCACGTAATCGGTTCCGTTCCAATGCAAAACTTGGCTGGTGACGGCACCCCCAGCGCAGGTAGGCATGCAGTCGTTATTGAATTGGCGGATCGTGTACTGACCGTTGGGGCCCGGACCTTCCAGCTTCGCGTAGTAGTACGCACGCTTGCCTTCATAGTGGGTGTCGCCCGAGCCAATGTCCCAGCCAATGTCTTGGAATCCGTCCGGGTTTGGTACCAGGACGAGCACGCCATCATATCTGCCGGGGTTGTACGTGACGAAGGCGTTACCCGTCGAATCGGTCACCGGGTTGGGGAAATTCAAGGAGTTACCCCCAACGTCAACCGTAATTGCGGGCAGCGCCTTTCCGTTGCTAGCGGCCGCGGCGACACAGCCAACTTTCGGGCCTACTTGCCTCGAGTCCAGGACCAGGAATAGCCGGACGGTGCCCAGGGACGGGTGCGGGACGTCTTGATGGGCCTTGACGCCGCCCTTGCAGTCCGGGTTGGCCGGCGGAACATCAGGAAGGCTCATCGTCGGCGAGCTGGAGCTCGCCGAAACCGAGGCCGCCGGCAATGACCTCATGCAGCGAGAACCCGGCCTGTTCGACGAACACCGGCTCCAATTCGGCCCCGGCAGCTCGCACTCTGACGGTTCTCTTTGAGTTGCTCGATGACACTGTCCGTGTCACTATCCGGCAGCCCGAAGTGCCGGCAAGCCCCGCGGATCTCGGTCTCGGTGAACATCGACATAGGCTCCGTGGCCCCCCAGCCCCAGGTCAGGGCGGTCTTCGGTCAACAGAAACTCCAACTTGTCGTCCACGCCAATATCGTGTCTTTGCTGTCAACGATGTCCGTCAAATCGCCGTCTCTGCGAGGAACTTTTCGGACTCTCATGTCGTCGGTCTCGAGGCATGTCCCCTGTGCCGGTCGGGGGGCATGCCAACAGCTTTCCGTGGACGCACTTTGGCAATCGATCCGGGCGCGACATCGAGATCGGTAGGTGCCCCGGCGCCCGATGCTTTTGGGATGACCCTCAACGACGAACCGGCGGCGTCGCACCGTTTCGTGGTATCTGCTGTCGCGTCCAGCCGCGTATCCCAGCGGGTGCAAAAAATGTCAAGTGATGAGTCGTGGCGTTCTTCGGGTCGGCTGTCGTGACTAACGTCGCGCACATGGCCGCGCCGGGCCAGTACACGGATAGTCGGTTTCGAGACGCGATGGGAAGGGGTGGGCGTCGCCGGTTCACCTGTACGCCAAGGTGTTTACGGTCGTTCAGGGCTACGCGAGTACAGTAATTCGATGGCTGCCGCCCCGTCCAACGAGCGGATGATCGCCGGGGTCGCCGCCGCGGCCGTCTCGCTTGGAGTGGCCCAGCTGGTGGGCATCCCGTTCGGTGCACGAGCCGATGCGCGTACCGCGATCGGCTCGGCGGTCGTCGACCTGACGCCGGGGCCGGTCAAAGAGTGGGCGATTGCGACCCTGGGCGCTCTGGACAAACTCTTCCTGGCCGTCGTCGTGCTCGTGGTGATCGCCACGATCGCCGCAATCGCCGGGACCCTCGAGACGCAGCGCCGACCGCTCGGCAGCGCGGTGATCGCCGCGGCGGGCGTCCTCGGCTGTGTCGCAGTGCTGTCGCGGCCGGGTGCGACAGCACTGGACACGATCCCCACCGTCGCGGGCGCCGCCTGCGGCGTGGCGGCCCTGCGCTTGCTCACCCGGTTCTGGCCCGGCCCGGAAAAACCGGGTGAGCCGGATGTCAGCAGGCGCAACTTGGTCGTGTTCGGATTACTCGGATTCGGACTAGTCGGTGGCGTGGTGGGTGCGGTCATCACGCGGTTGGTGCACTCGGTGGCCGCCGACCGCAACAGCTTCGCGCTCCCCCGACCGCGAATACCGGCGCCGCCAATACCTGCCGATGTGCAACCGAACGGCGTTACGCTACCGAGCTTTGTCACCGCCAGCGCCGACTTCTACCGGGTGGACACCGCGCTCAGCGTTCCCCAACTCAGCCACGGCGACTGGCGGCTGCACATCCACGGAATGGTGGACCGCGAAATCACCTACAGCTTCGCCGACCTCGCCCGCTTCGACGTCGTCGAAACGGTGACGACACTGACCTGTGTGTCGAATCCCGTCGGGGGCAAGCTGATTTCGACGGGCATCTGGACCGGATACCGGTTGGCCGATCTGCTGGCCGCGGCCGGTGTGCACGCCGACGCCGACATGGTGCTCTCGACCTCGATCGACGGGTTCACCGCCGGCACGCCGGTGGCGGCGCTCACCGATGGCCGCGACGCGCTGCTGGCGGTCGGCCTCAATGGTCAGCCGCTGCCGATCGAGCATGGCTACCCGGCGCGGCTGGTGGTGCCCGGCCTCTACGGGTACGTGTCGGCCACCAAGTGGGTCGTCGACATGGAGCTGACCCGCTTCGACAGAGCCAAGGCGTACTGGACGCGCCACGGCTGGGCGGCGCAGGCACCCATCAAGACCGAGTCGCGGATCGACGTGCCGAAAAGTGGTCAGCGGGTGCCTGCGGGGCCCGTGGTATTCGGCGGTGTCGCGTGGGCCCAGATTCGTGGCGTGCGGGCCGTGGAGGTCCGCATCGACGACGGCGCATGGCAGCCCGCGCAACAAGGCGCGAGCTATTCCAAGTCGACGTGGCGGTTGTGGAGCTTTCCCTGGCAGGCGAAAAGCCCTGGAAAACACACCATCACCGTGCGCGCCATCGACAACACCGGAGCTGTCCAAACCGCAGATCAGGTTGATCCCGTCCCGGACGGCGCCACCGGCTGGCACACGGTGGCCTTCACCGTGGTCTAGCCGACATTTTCCGCCAACTGAACACCGCGATGACGATGCCGATCAGCGCGGTTATCGGACCGATGACGGACCAGGTCGTGGTGTTGCTCATCGGGCTACCCCCAAGCACACCGAATCCCTGCAGCGCCCAGATCAGACCGAACAGCGCGACGAGCAACCCGATCGCGAATGTCACGACGAAAGTCCTTCTCATACAGGGATGCTACGACCCGGAGTGAGTCCGGACATCAGCGATTGCAACGTGGACGGACGACAGTGCACATTCTCAGCGTGTCAAACGGGTTCGGCGTCGTCGCCGTCGCTGAGGAATCGTTCGGGGTGATGGTAAGGGTTGGTGCGGGGCTGTCCGCGATCGAGGTGCGCTGGGGGTATCCATTCGGTGTCGCCTCGGGCGTTCTTGCGGGTGCGCCAGCCTTTTTCGGCGAGTCGGTTGTCGATTCCGCAGGCCAGGGTGAGATCGTTGATGTCGGTGCGCCCGGTGGCGGCCCAGCCTCGGACATGGTGGACTTGGCTATGGTAGGCGGGTGCATCACAGCCGGGCTTCGTACAACCACGGTCCTTGGCGAACAACATGATTCGCTGTGCCGGGCAAGCCAGCCGCTTGCTGTGATACAGCGCCAGGGCTTTGCCGTGGTCGAACAGCGCCAGATAATGATTGGCGTGGCTGGCCAGGCGGATCAGATCCGACATAGGCAGCAGCGAGCCGCCGCCGGTGTGGGCCTTGCCTGCGGCGGCCTGTAAGTCCTTCAGCGTGGTGGTGACCACGATCGACACCGGCAGTCCGTTGTGGCGGCCCAGGTCCCCGCTGCACAGCAGGCCTCGCAGTCCGGCCAGCAGGCCGTCGTGATTTCTTTGCGCTTGGCTGCGGGTGTCACGGTCGACCGCGTCCGCATCGGGCGTGGTGTCGATGACCGGTGTTTGGTCGTCGGGGTTGCAGGCGCCGGGGGCCGCAAGTTTGGCCAACACCGGTTCGACGGTGGCCCGCGCCTCGGGGGTCAGATAGCCGCTGATGCGCGACATGCCGTCGTATTCCTGCCTGCCGATGGTGATGCCGCGCTTGCGGGCCCGCTCCTGCTCGCGCAATTCCCCGTCGGGGTTGAGCCAGTCCATGATGCGCTGCGCGTACTTGGCCAACTCGTCGCGGCGATAGCTGCTGGCTTTGCGGGCCAGGTCGGCGTCGGCGGCCTCCCGGGTGGGCAGATCCACCTCGGCGGGCAGGTGGGCCAAGAAACCACGGATCACTCGCACATGTCCGTCGCCGATCAGGCCGTCTCGTTGGGCAGCCGCGGTGGCGCTCAACTGAGGCGCCAACGGCTCACCGGTCAGCGCCCGCCGCGGCCCGAGGTCGGCCGCTTCGTCGATGCGCCGGCCGGCCTCGGCCTTGGTGATGCGCAACCGGTCGGCCAGCGCCGAACGCAGCTTGGCGCCCAGCTCGGCCTCGCCGGCCTGCGCGCCGAGCTGATTGATCAGCGCATGCTGAGGCGCCCGCAGCCGCCGCGCCACACGCTCCAGCCGCTCCAGGGCACGCAATCGCTCGGGGATGGTGAGCACCTCAAAAGACAACTCGCACAACCGGTCCAGCTCCGCATCGAGCGCATCGAAGACCTCGACGATCTCCTCACGACCACCCGAACCCATGCCTGAAACCTTACGAACACCCGCCGACAAGAATCGCCACCATGTGACCACTGAAACCACAGTGAAACAAGGGATTACAGATATTTGAAGGGTCAGCTCGGCCCGATCCACCTAGGGGCACCGGAACCGAAACAACGCAACCGGCAAACGGTTTCAGCGGCCATGGCCCGCCCGCGACGGCCGACGCAGACTGGTCTGCTACAGATTCATCCCCGAGAACATGACCCGGCCGGGATCATACTTCTGCCGTATCGCACTCAGCCGGGCCAAATTCGGGCCGAAATACCGCGACGGCGGCTGGCTTGCCTCAAGATAATTCACATAGCCGCCGACCGAATACCGTTGCACTGCTTGGTGCGCGGTGTTGAGCCAGCCGGTCGCTGCCGCCGGGGAACCGGCATTTTCGACGTACCACTGCACCAGCGCGCCGTGCCGTCGCCACGGAAAGGCGGTGGCCCCAGGCGCCACACTGGCGAGAGTGCCGTCGAGGGCATGCATGATCGCCAACATGCGGCCCGCGTCGCGGGGAAAGGCGTCGACCGCCGCGGCGATCCCCGCAGCGACGGCCGGGTTGACGGTGGGAAAGACATCGGATCCGCCGACATATCCAAGCGGTGACGGGTTCAGGTTGTTGACGGCCAAATACCGCACCAAGTCCAGGTAATTGAAGGTGTGGTTCTCGGTACCGGTCGGTTGCGCGCCGACGGCCGACGTGATGGCGTTCGCCACGGCGCCACCGGACCCGGCCGGACAGGTCGCGAGGATACGGCAATGTGTACCGAGCGCATCGGTGGTGCTGTCGGCCAGCGCCCAGCTGTTTCGGTCGGCGGTACGCAGCCAGTTCTGCCAACCCACCAGGACCTGCGCGAACGACTGCGGTGGGAAATTGAGGTTCACCACGTCGACGTCTTTGGTGGGGAAGGTGGCAAAGGTCAGCGAGGTCGTCACCCCGAAGTTGCCGCCACCGCCGCCGCGCAGCGCCCAGAACAGGTCGGGATTGCTGGCCGCTGACGCGGTGACCGCCTGGCCACTGGGCAACACCACCGACGCCGACGTCAATTGGTCACACAGCAGACCCGCGTGCCGGGAATTGGCGCCCAGGCCGCCGCCCAGGGCGTGTCCCGCGGCACCGACTGTCGGGCAGGTACCCGTCGGGATGCCGCGGCCGACCTCGGCCAGCGCCTCGTGCACGGCGTACAAACCCGTCGCGGGCGTCACCGTGACCTGCCCGGTGGCGGCGTCGTAGTTGACTCCCCCGGGCAGCTGGCGCAAGTCGAGCACCAGCGCGCCGTCGGCCGTGGACGCCCCGGTATAGGAGTGTCCGCCACCGCGCGCAGCGACCTTGAGATTGTGTGCGGCGGCGAATGCCATCGCTTTTTGCACGTCGGCCGCCGACGTCGGAGTGACGATCACCGCCGGTGTCGAGCCGTTGTAGTTCGTGTTGAAAACCTGTTTGGCCGCTGCGAATTGGGGGTCATCCGGGCGGACCAACCGCCCACCGACGGCCGCCGCCAGACCGTCCAAACCGGCGGCAGCGGGGTCGGCGGTGGCCCGGACCGGGCCTAGAACCGCGCCGGCCGCCAATGCCCCGGCGGCGCCCCGCAGAAACATCTGACGCGAGAATTCACGAGCCAACGTCGGACTCCGGCGATTGCGTCATGTCCGGCATTGTCGAGTACCGGGAACCGCTGTAGCGCATGACGTGTCGGGCCATAACCGGAACGTGCCCGAACCGTTACCCCCGCACGGCTGAGCTTCATGTTTCGCCTGGCGGATCCGGGGACCACGCCTGATACGGCAACAAACCTTATATTCATTGCATAGATAGCGCTAAAAGGCATTGACACTCGCAAAGACCCGTCGTTAGCTTCTCTTATGGCGCTGCTGCCAGACCCAGATCCCCGGCAGCGACAGCACGTCGTGATCTCGGTCGACGACCATGTCATCGAGCCGCCCGACATGTTCGCCGGGCGGCTGCCCACCGCGCTGGCCGACCGGGCGCCGACGGTCGTCGAGACCGACGACGGGCGCCAGGTGTGGCGCTACGAGGGCCGGGAATACCCGAACATCGGGCTCAACGCGGTGATCGGCCGGCCGCGCGACGAATGGAGCATGGAAGCCGCCCGGTTCGACGAAATGCGCCGCGGCTGTTGGGATATCGACGCCCGCATCGCCGACATGGATCTCGCCGGCATCTGGGCATCGCTGAACTTCCCGTCGCTGATCGCCGGGTTCGCGGGCACCGTGTTCTGGAAGAGCGACGACCTGGAGCTGGGGCTGGCCGTGCTGCGCGCCTGGAACGACTGGCACCTCGAGGTGTGGGCCGGCGCCTACCCGCAGCGGATCATCCCGCTGCAGCTGCCCTGGCTCGCCGACCCGCAGCTGGCCCCGGAGGAGATCCGCCGCAACGCCGACCGCGGGTTCAAAGCGGTCAGCTTTCCCGAGCTGCCCGCGCAATGCGGCCTGCCCAGCCTGCACACCGGGGTCTGGGATCCGTTCTTCGCCGCCTGCGAGGAGACCGACACCGTGGTCTGCCTGCACACCGGGTCGGCGCAATGGGCGCCGATCCCCGCCTTCGACACCCCCTTCGAGACCATCACCACCCTGTTCCCGGTCAACGGCCTGGTCGCCTGCGCGGACATGCTGTGGTCGGGCATCCCGCTGCGCTTCCCGCGGCTGAACATCACGCTGGCCGAGGGCGGCCTGGGCTGGGCGGCCATGCTCGGCGACCGCGCCGATTACGTTCTGGCGCACTCCGCTTCGGGCCGCGAGGGCGGCTCGTGGGAAAGCGACCTGCTGCCCAGCGAGGTGCTGCGCCGCACCTTCTGGTTTTGCTCGATCGACGATCCGCACGCGTTCGGCGCGCTGGACGCGATCGGGGCCGACCGCATCCTCGTCGAAAGCGACTATCCGCACGCCGATTCGACCTGGCCCGACACCCAACAGGTCGTGGCGCGCAACGTCGCCGGCCTGTCGGCGGAGGACGCGGCCAGGATCACCCACCGCAACGCCGCACGGCTGTTTCGTCACCCGCTGCCGGACGACGGATGGCTGACGGCCACCGGATAGGAGGCGTCATGCTGGACCTATTGATTCGCGATGCCGAAATCGTTGACGGCACCGGCGCGCCCGCCCACCACGGCGACGTCGGCGTCCGTGACGGGCGGATCGTCACCGTGGGAGAAGCCGACGATTCAGCGGCGAAAACCGTTGACGCCCAAGGACTCACGTTGGCGCCGGGATTCGTCGACCTGCACACCCACTATGACGCGCAGCTGTTCTGGGACCCGACCGCGAGCCCGTCGGTGCAGCACGGGGTGACCACGGTCTTCGGCGGCAACTGCGGCTTCACGCTGGCGCCCGCCGCAGCCGACCAGCACGACTACCTCACCCGCATGCTGGCGCGGGTCGAGGGGATGCCGCTGGACGCGCTGCGCGCCGGCCTGGACTGGGGCTGGGCATCGTTCGGCGACTGGCTCGACCGCCTCGAGGGCCGCATCGCCGTCAATGCCGGCTTCCTGGTTGGTCATTCGGCGCTGCGGCTGGCGGCGATGGGTCACGACGCGGTCGGCGGCCAGGCCACCCCGGCACAGATCGAAACGATGGTCGCGGTCCTGCACGACGCGCTGAACGCCGGCGCACTCGGGCTGTCGACCTCGCAGTCGCCGACCCACAACGACGGTTCCGGCCAGCCGGTGCCGTCGCGCAGCGCCTCAAGGGACGAACTGATGGCGCTGGCCTCCGGCGTGCGCGACCACCCGGGCACGACACTGGAGGCCATCCTCCCCGGCTGCCTGTCCGGCTTCACCGATGACGACATCGCGCTACTCACCGACATGTCCGTGGCCGCCGACCGGCCGCTGAACTGGAACCTGCTGGGCGTCTCGGCGGCCAACCCGGCGGGGCACGAAAAGCAGTTGCGCGCCTACGATGTCGCCGCCGAACGTGGCGGCCGGGTGGTGGCACTCACGTTGCCGCACGGCATGAAGATCCGGCTTTCGTTCCTGTCCGGTTTCGTGCTGGACGGGCTGCCCGGCTGGCGCGACACCATGCACCTGCCGGTGCCGCAGCGGCTGGCCGCGCTCGCCGAGCCTGCGGTGCGTCGCCGGCTCGCCGAGGGCGCCGCCGCCAAGGAGGCGGGCCTGCTGCGTGGCCTGGCGCAATGGGACCGGCTGGTCATTGTCGAGACGTTCGCGCCCGAGAACGCCGACGCGACCGGGCGCAGCGTCGGCGAGGTCGCCGCCGCCCGCGGCGGCGAGCCGTTCGACACGCTGTTGGACATCGTGATCGCCGACGAGCTACGCACCGGGCTCTCCCCGCCGCTGACCGGCGACGACGCGGCCGACTGGCGGGCACGCGCGCAGGTGTGGCGCCACCCGGGTGCGGTGATCGGCGGCTCGGATGCCGGCGCCCACCTGGACATGATGTGCGGCGCGATCTACACGACGTCGCTGCTGGGCAAGGGCGTGCGCGAGCACCGGGTGGTGACGCTGGAGGAAGCCGTGCGGTTGATCACCGACGTGCCGGCCCGGTTCTACGGGCTGACGCAGCGTGGCCGGATCGCGCCCGGCTGGCATGCCGACCTGGTGCTCTTCGACCCGGCGACCGTCGGCCACGGCCCCGAACGCACCCGCTACGACCTACCGGCCGGCGCGCCCCGGTTGGTCGCCGACGCCCGCGGGATCAGCTCGGTGCTGGTCGGTGGGGTCGAGGTGTGCCACGACGGCGTTGCCACCGGCGCGCTGCCCGGCACCGTGCTGCGGTCCGGGCGGGATACCGAGACGGTGTCGGCTCATGGCTGAGGTGGCAACCAACGACTTCGACCCGACCGAGCTGCAGGGCGGGCTGCTCATGCAGGTCGAAAACGTGCACGAGCGGCTGCGCGAGGCGCGCGCGCGACACCGGGTGATGCTCGGAAACCCCTTCACCGAGGTCAGGGCCGGGCAGGTCGGCGATTTCGGGGTAACGGTGCTCGGCTACGACGAGTGCCAGACGGTGCTCACCCATCCGGACACCTTCTCCTCGTCGATCTACGAGCACATCATGGGCCCGGTGATGGGTCGCACCCTGCTGGAACTCGAGGGAGCCGAGCATCGGGCCAGCCGGGCGCTGGTGTCGCCGTCGTTCCGGTCGGCGCTGCTGGAACGATGGCGCGGCGAGCTGGTGGAGGTGGTGGTCCACGAGCTCATCGACCGGTTCGCGCCGCGCGGCCACGCCGAGCTGGCCCGCGAGTTCACCTTCGCGTTTCCGGTCCAGGTGATCGCGCGGATCATGGGTCTGCCGCGACACGACTACCCGCGCTTCCAGCGGCTGTCGATCGAGCTGCTCAATGTGGTCTACGACTGGGAGTGCGGGCTGACCGCGTCGAGATCGCTGAAGGCCTACTTCACCGAAATCCTCGCCGAGCGCCGACGCAACCCGCAGGACGACCTGATCAGCACGCTCGCGGAGTCCGAGATCGACGGCGCACGGCTGACCGACGACGAGATCTTCGCGTTCCTGCTGCTGATCCTGCCCGCCGGAGTCGAGACGACCTATCGGGCCTCGGGCAACCTGCTGGTCGCGTTGCTCACCGAACCGGAGCTCCTGGACGCGGTGCGGACCGACCGCACCATGGTCCGCGCTGCCATCGAGGAGGCGTTGCGCTGGGAGCCGCCGATCACCACGGTGGTGCGGGTGGCGGTCCGCGACTGCGAGCTCGGCGGGATCTCGATTCCGGCGGGAACCAACGTCAGTGTCAGCGTCGCGGCCGCCAATCGGGACTCGGCGCGCTATCCGGACCCGGACCGCTTCGATCCCGCCCGCAAAAACATCGCACATCTGACATTCGGCGGCGGCCCGCATCTGTGCCTCGGCATGCACTTGGCGCGCATGGAGGCCGCGGTGGCGATCAACGCGCTGCTGGACCGATTGCCGGGGCTGCGGCTGGACCCGAGCGCACCGGCCCCGCATGTGGTGGGGGTCGCCTTCCGCTCGCCCGCCGCGCTGCCGGTCGAGTTCACGCCTACCGGTCAGAGATAGCCCGTCTGGTTCACCAGCCGCACCGACGACGCTCCATCGGCATAGAACTCGGCGATGCTCAGCGACGCCAAGTCGAGGTGCAACCGGTACAGGATGCCCGCCCCGGCATCCAGGGCCAGACGCAACAACATCTTGATCGGCGTGACGTGAGAGACCACCAGGACCGTGGCGCCCTCGTGCCCGGCGATGATCCGGTCACGTCCGCGACGAACCCGCAGCAGCACGTCGTCAAAACTCTCCCCACCCGGGGGCGTGGCGCCGGTGTCACGCAGCCAGCGGCGGTGCAGCTCGGGGTCGCGTTCGGCAGCCTCCGCGAAAGTCATTCCCTCCCATGCGCCGAAGTCGGTCTCGACGAGGTCGTCGTCGACGGTCACCTCCAGGCCCAGGGCCCGGGCCGCCGTCGTCGCCGTGTCATAGGCCCGCTGCAACGGCGAGGACACCACCGCCGCGATCCCGCCGCGCTGCGCTAGATAGCGGGCGGCCAGCCCGGCCTGCCGCCACCCCACTTCGTTCAACGCCGGGTTGCCCCGCCCCGAATAGCGGCGCTGCACCGACAGCTCGGTCTGCCCATGCCGCAACAACAGCAGCCGGGTGGCCGCACCGCGTCGGCCCGTCCATCCGGGAGCTGTCGGGGACTCCGTCGCCAGCTTGTGCGGCGGGTCGGCAACAGCCACCACCGGCACGGTCGTGTTCTCCCCACGGCGATTGGTGCGAACCGCGGCATCCATCGCTTCGTTGGCCAACCGATCGGCATACGCATTCCGTGACCGCGGCACCCACCCGTAACTGATCCGGCGGAAGTGTCGTGCCAGGGCCTGAGCCTGCGCATGCAGTTCCACCAGGTCCGGGTGCTTGACCTTCCAGCGCCCGCACATCTGCTCCACCACCAGCTTGGAGTCCATCAGGACCGTTGCCTCGGTGGCGCCCAGCTTCACCGCATCGTCCAGGCCGGCGATCAACCCGCGGTATTCAGCGACGTTGTTGGTGGCCCGGCCGATCGCCTGCTTGGACTCCGCCAGTACGGTCGAGCGGTCCATGGTCCACACCACCGCGCCGTATCCGGCCGGCCCGGGGTTGCCCCGCGACCCGCCGTCGGCTTCGATGATGACTTTCACTGCTCAAAACCCTTGACCCGCAATAGGATTGCTCCACATTCCGGGCACCGCAAAACATCGTCGTCGGCGGCCGCCGAGATCCGGGCCAGCTCGCCGCGGCCGATCTCGATCCGGCAGGCCCCACATCGATGACCCTGCAACGGTCCGGCGCCCGGCCCTCCCCCGGCCCGCTGCCGCTCGTAGAGGGCAACAAGGTCGGGATTCAACGAGGCGCTGAGTTCCTCGCGTCGCGAGGAGCGTTCCCGCCGGGACTGCTCGAGTTCGGCCAGCGCGGCGTCCAGGGCTTGCCGGGCGCCGTCCAGCTCGGTGTGCAACTTCGCCAAGGCCGCCGTCTCGGCGGCCTGCCGGGCCTGCAGTTCCTCGCGGCGCTCCATCACCTCCAGCAGCGAATCCTCCAGGCTGGCCTGACGACGTTCCAGCGTCTCCAGTTCGTGCTGCAGGTCCGACAATTGCTTGGCGTCCGTGGCGCCGGACTTGAGCAGCGACCGGTCGCGCTCCTCGCGCTTGCGCACCGCATCGATTTCTGCCTCGAATCGCGACACCTGGGCGTCCAAGTCCTCCACGGCGATTCGCACGGCGGCCAGCCGGTCACCGGCGGCGTTGTGCTCGATCTGCACCCGCTCGCAGGCCTCTCGCTGGGGCAGATGCGTGGACCGATGCGCGATCCGCGACAGCTCGGCGTCCAGCTTCGCCAGTTCCAAAAGCGAACGTTGCTGTGCCGCTTCGGCTTTCATGTCCCGTCTCCAGGTCTTGTTGCAACATTCCACGGATCGGTGCGGATGGTGGACACCCGCACCGGCAGCGACGCACCGAAATGGGACCGCAGCATGCCGGCGGCTTGGTCGCACCAAGGGAATTCGCTGGCCCAGTGCGCGAGGTCGATCAGGGCCACGGGCGAGGACCGGCAGTGCTCGTCGGCGGGGTGGTGCCGCAGGTCGGCGGTGACATAGGCCTGCACCTCCGCCGCGGCCGCGGCGCCCAGCAGCGAATCGCCGGCACCGCCGCAGACCGCCACCCGCGAAACCGGCAGGCCGGGATCACCGGCGGCACGCACTCCCCAGGACGTCGCGGGCAGCGCCGCGCAGACCCGGGAGACGAAGTCGCGCAGCGGTTCCGGCTTTGGCAGCGCGCCAATCCGTCCCAGCCCGACGCCGGCCGGCGGTGGCACCAGGGTGAAGATGTCGAAGGCCGGTTCCTCGTAGGGGTGCGCGGCCCGCATCGCCGCCAGCACCGCGGCCCGCGCCCGCGCGGGTGCGACCACCTCCACCCGATCCTCGGGCACCTGTTCGACGGTGCCGATGGCGCCGATTGCGGGCGACGCCCCCTCCAGCGCGAGGAACTGTCCGGTACCGGTAACGCTCCAGCTGCAATGCGAGTAGTCACCGATATGTCCGGCACCGGCGTCAAACACCGCCGCCCGCACCGCATCCGCGGACTCGCGCGGCACGTAGATGACCCACTTGTCCTGATCGGCCGACCCGGACAACGGGTCAAGCACCCCTTCGACGGTCAGACCCAGCGCCTGCGCCAGCGCGTCGGAGACCCCCGGCGACGCCGAGTCGGCATTGGTGTGCGCGGTGAACAGCGACCTGCCCGACCGGATCAAGCGGTGCACGAGCGCACCCTTGGGCGTGCTGGCAGCAACCGTATCGACCCCGCGCAACAGCAACGGATGATGGGCCAGCAACAGGCCCCCTTCGGGAACTTCGTCGACGACCGCCGCCGTCGCGTCCACCGCGACGGTCACCGAATCCACCACGTCGGCCGGATCGCCGCAGACCAGGCCGACCGAATCCCACGACTCGGCAAGCCGCGGCGGATACGCCTGGTCCAGCACTTCGATGACGTCAGCCAACCGCACACTCATCGGCGCCTCCCGCTGTGCCCGCAACCGATGGCCTGAACCAGCCGCGGCCACTCCGCGCGCACCGCCGCGCGCAGATACCGGTCGCCCAGGCCGACGAACGTATCGCAGCGGCGCACCGCAATTCTCTTGTGGTGCAAGTCGTTTCGGATTCGCTCGGCGTCCGGCATGCCGAACAGCACAAACGGTGCGCAACCGTCGACCACCGTGGCACCCACCGAATTCAGGCCGGCCACCATCGCTGCGCGCAGTGCCACCAGCCGCTGGGCGCCCGCCGCCGCCTCGGCCACCGCTTCGGGCGCACAGCACGCCGCGATGGCCGCCAGTTGCAGCGTGCCCACCGGCCAGTGCGCGCGCCGGGCGGTCAGCCGGGCCAGCACATCCGGTGCGCCGAGGGCATAACCCACCCGCAAACCGGCCAGCGACCACGTCTTGGTCAGACTGCGCAGCACCAGCACATCAGCCAGGCAGTCGCCGGCCAGCGACTCCGGCTCCCCGGGAACCGAGTCGGCGAACGCTTCGTCGACGACCAGGATTCGTCCCGGTCGCCGCAATGCCAGCAACTGCTCGCGGGTGTGCAACACCGAGGTCGGGTTGGTCGGGTTACCTACCACCACGAGGTCGGCCGCCTCGGGCACCGCCACACCGGCCAGGCCGAACGGCGGCTCGAGGACAACGTGGTCCACCGGGATTCCGGCGGCGCTCAGCGCCACCGCCGGTTCGGTGAACGACGGCGCGATGATCGCCGCGCGCGCCGGAGCCAGGTTGGGCAACAACGCGAAACCCTCCGCCGCCCCGGCCAGGGGCAGCACTTCTTCGCAAGTTCGCCCGTGCCGTGCGGCTACCGCCTGTTGTGACCAGCGCACCTCGTCCACGCTCGGATAGCGGGCCAGATCCGTCAGCCGGGCCGCCAAAACGTCGACAAGCCACTGCGGCGGGCGGGTGTCGCGGACATTGACCGCGAAATCCAGCATGTCGGGCGCGACGGCCTGATCACCGTGATAGCGCGCCGCGGCGAGGCAAATCGACGCGCCGTGATCCAGATCCGCCACCAGTGAAACACTAGTGCGCCGGTGGACTACCCAGGCATCCGGAGCACCGCGCCCGGCGAGCGTGACGCGGTTCGGGTCCGGGCCGGCAGTCGCGATCATGGCTGGCCAGGGGTGGCAGCGGGCCGCTCCGGCGGTTGCGCCAGCCTCGTCCGCCGACTGGTGTTAGCGCCGGTCGGTGCCGCACACCTCGCCGCATCACCGACAATGGAAGGCGTGACAGGTTCGATCGCGACCGATTCGCCCGACTGCGGCGCCGCCCGCCGCCCTACCACCGTCTCCGCCGGGTCGCCGCAGCTGGTGATCTTCGATCTCGACGGGACCCTGACCGATTCGGCTCACGGGATCGTGGCGAGCTTCCGCCATGCGCTCGCCCACATCGGCGCCGCCGTCCCCGAGGGCGACCTGGCCGCCTGGATCGTCGGCCCGCCGATGGACGACACCTTTCGCGCGATGGAGCTCGGCGACCGTGTCGACGACGCGATCGCGGCTTTCCGGGCCGAATACGGCGCCCGCGGCTGGGCGATGAACACCGTGTTCGACGGGATAGCGCCGCTGCTGGGCGATCTGCGCGCCGCGGGCGTCCGGCTGGCGGTGGCCACCTGCAAGCTCGAGCCAACGGCGCGGCGCATTCTGGCGCACTTCGGGTTGGAGCAACATTTCGAGGTCATCGCCGGAGCCAGTGGCGACGGCTCCCGGAGTAACAAGACCGAGGTGCTGGGCCACGCGCTCGCCCAGCTGCGGCCGCTGCCCGAGCGGGTCCTCATGGTCGGCGACCGCAACCATGACGTCGAGGGCGCGGCAGCGCACGGCATCGACACCGTGGTGGTCGGTTGGGGCTACGGACAGGACGATTTCGGCCACGACACCGACGCCACCCTCGTCAGGCACGCCCGCACCATCGACGAGCTGCGGGAGGCGTTGGGTGTCTGATCCGCCAACCTTGCACGTCACCTTCGTGTGCACCGGCAACATCTGCCGTTCGCCGATGGCCGAGAAGATGTTCGCCCACCAACTCAGGGAGCGCGGGTTGGGAGATGCCGTGCGGGTGAGCAGTGCCGGCACCGGCGACTGGCATATCGGCAACGGGGTCGACGAGCGGGCCCGGCGGGTGCTGCGCGCCCACGGCTACCCCACCGAGCACCGCGCCGCGCAGGTCGATGCCGGGCATCTGGCGGCAGACCTGGTAATTGCCTTGGGCCGCAACCACGCTCGGCTGCTGCGCCAGCTCGGTGTCGAGGATGCGAGACTGCGCATGCTGCGCTCGTTCGACCCCCGGTCGAGTGCCCACGCCCTCGACGTCGACGATCCCTATTACGGCGGGCACGACGAATTCGAGCAAGTCTTCGCCGTCATCGAGGCCGCGCTGCCCGGCCTGCATGACTGGGTGGACGAGCGGCTGGCGCAGAACGGATCCCCCTGATGCCCAGACGGATTCCCAGCCTGGCGTTCCTGCTGCGGCCGGGATGGATAGCGCTGGCCCTGGTGGTGATCGCGTTCACCTACCTGTGTTTCACGGTGTTGGCCCCGTGGCAGCTGGGAAAGAACACCAAGACCTCCCGGGAGAACCGCCAGATCGACTACTCCCTGCACACACCCCCGGTGCCATTGCAAACCCTTTTGCCGCAACAGGATTCATCGGCCCCGGGTGCGCAGTGGCGCAGGGTGACGGCGACCGGGCACTACCTGCCGGACGCGCAGGTGTTGGCTCGGCTGCGGGTGGTCGACGGCGAGCAGGCGTTCGAGGTGCTGGCGCCATTCGCCGTCGACGACGGGCCGACCGTACTGGTCGACCGTGGTTACGTGCGGCCCGAGCCCGGCTCACACGTGCCGCCGATCCCCCGCCCGCCGGAGCAGACCGTGACCATCACGGCGCGACTGCGCGATTCCGAACCGACGGCTGTGGGCAAGGAGCCGTTCACCAGAGACGGTTTCCCGCAGGTGTATTCGATCAGCACTGCACAGGTTTCGACGTTGACCGGGGTTCCGCTGGCCGGGTCCTATCTGCAGTTGATCGAGGACCAGCCCGGCGGACTGGGCCCCATCGGGATACCGCATCTGGATGCCGGACCGTTTCTGTCCTACGGCATCCAGTGGATTACCTTCGGCATCCTGGCGCCGATCGGACTGGGCTATTTCGCCTACGCCGAGCTGCGGGCGCGCCGCCGCGAACGACGCGAGCCGCCGCCGGCGGACGAGCCGATGACGGTCGAGCAGAAGCTTGCCGACCGCTACGGCCGCCGGCGATAGAGCATCAACCCAACGCCCACCGCCGCCCCGGCCTGCACCGCGCGCGACAGCAGCACCGCCCGGCGCAGATCGGCGACCGTGGGCTGACGGCCGTCGCCGAGGGTGGGCCGGATCTGCAGCCCGTCGGGGTACCGGGTGGGCCCGCCGAGCCGCACGCCCAGCGCCCCGGCGAAGGCCGCCTCCACGACGCCGGCGTTGGGGCTGGGATGGTGCGCGGCGTCGCGGCGCCAGGCCCGGAGGGCGCCCAGCGGCGATCCGCCGGCCAGCGGAGCGCACAGCACCACCAGCATCGCGGTAGCGCGCGCCCCGGCATAGTTGGCTACATCATCCAATCGTGCTGCAGCCCAACCGAATCGGAGATACCTCGGCGAGCGGTAGCCGACCATCGAATCCAGCGTGTTGACCGCGCGGTATATCAGCACCGCGGGCGCGCCGCCGATCGTCGCCCACAGCAGCGGTGCCACCTCGGCGTCGGAGGTGTTCTCGGCCACCGACTCCAGCGCCGCGCGGGTCAAGCCGGGCAGGTCCAGCCCGCCGGGATCGCGCCCACACAACGACGGCAGCAGCCGTCGCGCCGCCTCGAGGTCGCCGCACTCCAGCAGCTCGGCCATCGCCCGGCCGGTGCGAGCCAACGACATCCCCCCCAGTGATACCCAGGTGGCCGTCGCCGTGGCCGCGACGGACCGCACCCTGCCCGGACCGCGCTGCAGCACCGCGCCCAGCAGGCCCACGGCACCGACCAACGCCCCGACGTGCGTCATCCCGGCGAGCTTGCTGTCGCGATAGCTGGTCTGCTCCAGCTTTGCGGCCAGCTGCCCGAACACTGCGACCGGATGACCCCGCTTCGGGTCGCCCAGGGCGAGGTCGGCCAGGTAGCCCACCAGGACGCCGGCGATCCGGGCCTGCCGCTTCGACGCAACCACCCCGGCAGCGTCTCATAGGTCCGCTTCGTCGCGGCCGGGCCGCCTAGAAGATCAACACGATGGCCAGCGCGACCACCACCACAACCAGCGCGGCCAATATCCACCAGGGCAGCGGAGCATGGTTTGACCTGCGCCCGGGGCGCGCCACCTGGGGACTCGTCGACGGGGCGACTCCCCATTTGCCCTTCGGTGACAGGTTGGGCGGGTCGGGAGGCGGAGGTGAAGGTTGACTGCTCACCTATGCACGGGTGCCCGCTTCCGCCCGGACCAAGCTGTGTACCGGGTAACAATCGTCGCCCGGGCGGCTACACCACCAAGACGGCGATCAGCGCAAGGACAATGACCAGCTGTGCCGCCAGCATCCACCACACCTCCCGGGCATGGCCGTACCCGCCCAGCGACGGCGCGATTGACAGCTTGGGCAGGTCAGCCGCCGCAGCATCGGCATCGCGGGGTGACGGTTCGATCGACATGCCGTGAATGTGCCCATTTTTAGGCGGGCTAACCTTCGAGCGGGTGAGAACCTCGTCGCATACCGCCGTCTCAGACCGGCTGCGCGCTACGCGCCGCCCAGACGAAGCTACGCATCTCGGGTAGCTTCGCGGACAGCTGTTGGGCCACCAGACGGCCCGTCGCGTCGGCCTCGGCCACCGAGGTGGCCGGATCAAGCCAGCCCTCCACCTCCACACGCAGCGTGCGCCCGGTCCACCGGGCGCGTGCGTGGGCGTGGCTGACTCCCGGTGCGGCGGCGGCGACCGCCTCCGCGGTGGCGATGACAGCTGGATCCACCCCGTCGAGCAACCGGTTGCCGATGTCGGAGGTCACCTCCCAGCCGACATGGCAGATGAATCCCGTCACCACGATGCCGGCAACGCCGTCGGCCCATCCCCAGCCCGCCGCGACCCCGCACAGACCGAGCAGCGCGCCCGCCGACGACAGCGCGTCCAGCCAGGAATGCTTGGCATCGGCGATCATGGTCGACGACTGGATTCGGCGGCCGACGACGAGCTTGTAGCGGGCCACCAGCTGATTGCCGGCGATACCGACCGCCGCCGCGGCGATGCCCCAGCCCACGTGCTGGGTAGTCCCGTGCCGCAGCAGCTTGTCCACACTTTCCACCCCCGCTACCGCGGCGCTGGCCCAGATCACCAGCGCCACCCCGATGCCGGCGAGATCCTCGGCCCGCTCCAGCCCATAGGGATAGTGCTGGCTAGCCGACTTCCGCGAGCTCCGAAATCCGACGAACACCACCAGACTCGTCGAGACATCGGACAGATTGTGCAGCGCGTCGCCGAGCAACGCCACCGACCCCGACACCATGGCGATCGCCAGTTCGATCAGACCCGTCAGCGCCAAGCCGGCAGCGCTCAGCGCTACAGCACGATTGGCCCGGCGCCGGTCCGCCCGGTCGTCGAACCGGTGCGCCAGCGGAAAACTGGCGGCCGGGTCCCGCAGACCATTGATCACATGCATGCCCAATAGCGTGCCACTTGGTGCTCGGCGCTCCGAGGGTGAGGCGGACCGTCAGCGCACCGTCGCGAAAAACCTGCGGACGTCCTCGACGAACAGATCGGGTTGTTCGAATGCGGCGAAGTGCCCGCCGCGCGGCATGGTCGTCCAGTGGGTGATGTGGTAGTTCGGCTCACACCAGCGCCGCGACGCCCGCAGGATCTCCTTGGGGAAAGACGCGACGCCGGTGGGTATTTCGACGCGGCCGCCCGGCCGGAAGCTCTTCATGCTTTCCCAGTACAACCGGGCCGAGGATGCCGCGGTGCCGGTCACCCAGTACATCATCACGTTGTCCAGCAGCTCGTCACGAGTGAGGACGTTCTCGGGGTTGCCGTCGCAGTCCATCCATGCCCAGAACTTCTCGACGATCCACGCGAGTTGTCCCACCGGGGAATCCACCAGCCCATAACCCAGGGTCTGGGGCCGGGTGGCTTGCTGCTTGGAATAGCCGGTGCCCCACTTGCGGTGCTGGTCCAGGTCCTGCAGCACCTGCCGCTCGTCGTCGGTGGGCTCGTCGGCGGTGGGCCAGGCGATCGGCATGTTCAGGTGGATGGCCGCGCAGTGGCCACCGGGAAGGCCGGCGTTGCGGCCGATCTGGGTGGTGACGGCCGCTCCCCAGTCGCCGCCCTGGGCGCCGTAGCGCCGGTAGCCGAGACGCTGCAGGAGCGTCTCCCAGGCCTGAGCGATTTTCTCGACTCCCCAGCCGGTGCTGCTGGGCTTGCCCGAGAAGCCGTACCCCGGAAGCGACGGGCAGACGACATCGAACGCGTCTTCGGCGCGTCCGCCGTGGGCGGTGGGATTGGTCAGCGGCTCGATCACCTTGTGGAACTCCACGATCGAGCCCGGCCAGCCGTGCGTGATCACCAACGGGAAGGCGTCGTCATGCGGTGACCGTTGATGGATGAAATGAATATCCAGCCCGTCGATTTCGGTGACGAACTGGTCGAAGCGGTTGAGCGCCGCTTCGCGTGCCCGCCAGTCGTACTCGTTGGCCCAGTAGGCGGCCAGGTCGCGGGTGTAAGCCAGCGGAATGCCCTGGCTCCAGTCGTCCACACACTCGGCTTCGGGCCAGCGGGTGCGCGCCAGACGGGACTGCAGATCATCCAGAACGTCGTCGGGAACGTCGATGCGAAACGGCCTCACCCGTTCATCGTGCCGTCGGGCGCGCCCGAAAGCTCCGGAAACCTATTTCTTGTTGGCTTCTTTGATCAGTGTGCTGATCTGCTCGAGCAGTTCGCGCATGTCGGCGCGCATCGCGTCCACCGCGGCATACAGGTCCGCCTTGGTCGCCGGCTGCTGGTCCGATGACAGAGGCCGCACCGGCGGTCTCGACTTCTGCCGTCCCGCACCGTCGCTCTGAGAACCAGATAGCTCACCCACGTCCACGACCTTGCCATACCCGGCTCGTCACCGACAATGCGGCGGGTATAACGCCGCGGCGAGACCGGCTTGGATTTTCGCCGCGGCGCTGCGCCCGCGCAGCCGGTGGGCGCGGACGGTATCGAACCGCCGACCGCTGGTGTGTAAAACCAGAGCTCTACCACTGAGCTACGCGCCCTTGAAACCCGGGGACCCGCAGCAGGCTACCCGCCCGCAGCCCCACCGCCCAAACCTTCAGGCTCGCAGAGCCGCCAGCGCAGCCGTCCACAGCCGCTGATCGCGGGCCTCACCCGGTTGTTTCATCTCGGCGAACCGGATTATCCCCGACCGGTCCACCACGAACGTCCCACGGTTGGCGATGCCGGCCTGGTCGTTGAACACCCCGTAGGCCTGGCTGACCGCCCCGTGGGGCCAGAAATCCGAGAGCACCGGAAACAGAAAACCGCTCTCCGCCGCCCATACCTTGTGGGTGGGCGGCGGACCGACCGAGATAGCCAGCACCGCGCTGTCGTCGTTTTCGAATTCGGGCAGATGGTCTCGTACCTGGTCGAGCTCGCCCTGGCAGATCCCGGTGAATGCCAGCGGGAAGAACACCAGCAGCACGTCCTTGGTGCCGCGATAGTCGCTGAGGCTGATGGGTTGTTGATTCTGGTCGCGCAGCGTGAAGTCCGGAGCGGTGGCCCCGACGTCGAGCATCAGCGCTTCCCGGCCCGTGACTTCGGCTGGACCAGCCGGCTGGCGCTCCAGTCACCGAGGTTGACCGACGAGGTCGGCATCAACCCGGCAGTGGGCGCCGCCTCGGCGATGTCGGCGGGCAGCACATGTCCGGGCCGGCCGGTCTTGGGGGTCAGCACCCAGATCACGCCGTCCTCGGCGAGCGGGCTGATCGCGTCCATCAGGGTGTCCACCAGGTCGCCGTCGCCGTCACGCCACCACAGCAGCACGACGTCCACGACCTCGTCGGTGTCTTCATCCAGCAGCTCGCTGCCGCAGGCTTCCTCGACCGCCGCGCGGATGTCGTCGTCGGCATCTTCGTCCCAGCCCCACTCCTGGACGACTTGGTCTCGTTGGATGCCCAGTTTGCGAGCGTAGCTCGGGGCGTGATCCGCCGCGACCACCGTGGAACCTCCCTTGTTCAGCCACACGACGCGTGATGGGCACTATCGTCGCACAAACGCCATCGAGCCAATAACGCCGCCTCAAAAGGAGGCCATGCACATTTTCAGCGCCTTGGTCTTGGTGTCGTTGAGCTGATCGACTCGCCGGTTGAACTCGCCTGTCGGCGCGTGGGTGCCAATGGCATTCGCCACCGCCAGCGCCGCATCGGCATAGGCGTTGAGCGCGTCGCGCATCTCCCTGGACAGCGCGTCGCTGAGACTGCCCGTCACCGATGAGGCGCTGTCGTTGAGCGCTTCGATGGCCGGGCCCTCGGTCGGCCCGGTGCTGCGGCCGGCATTGAACGCCGAGACAAAGGCATTCACCTTGTCGATGGCGTCCTTGCTGGTGGTTGCCAGGGTCTCACAGGAGCTGCGGATCGCCTTGGTCGTCAGCGACTGCTGGCGCTGGGATTCGCGGATACTGGACGTCGCCGACGAGGCCGACAGCGACACCGACACCGACGACCGATAGGCCGGAGCGACCTTGGTGTCGGGGGTCGCGGTGCCCTCGGTGACGCTGGTACACCCCAGGATTGCCATCAGCAGCGCCGCAATGCAACCGCAGACCCGGGCGACTCGCCTGGCATTCAGACTGGCCACAACCCCCGCGTGCCGGCGAGCGACGGCACGCCATCCGATGAGCACGGCTAGTGACGTTACCGGTTCGGGGCGTCAACTGTCCGCGACGCTCCGTCCCCTGCCGGTGCCGACGCCTCCGGCGGCCGCGGTCCCGCAACGCCGATCGGGCGGCGGCTATCCGCCCGCGACGTCGGTGCGGCACGATAGGGGGACGGACCACCGACGCGTCCCAACCAGCACACCCGCCGACTCCAGGAGTAGCGCGTGACCACCGAGTTCGCCCGCCACGATTTGGCCAAAACCCCAAGCAGCGCAAGCGAACCCGACCGCGTTCGGGTTATCCGCGAAGGCGTGGCGTCGTATCTGCCCGACATCGATCCCGAAGAGACCTCGGAATGGCTGGAGTCCTTCGACGAGATGCTGGAGCGCTCCGGCCCGTCGCGGGCGCGCTACCTGATGTTGCGGCTGCTGGAACGCGCCGGTGAACAGCGGGTGGCCATCCCGTCGCTGACGTCGACGGACTACGTCAACACCATCCCGACCGAGCTGGAACCGTGGTTCCCCGGCGACGAGGACGTCGAACGCCGCTACCGGACCTGGATCAGATGGAACGCGGCGATCATGGTGCATCGCGCGCAACGGCCCGGGGTGGGCGTGGGTGGTCACATCTCGACCTACGCGTCGTCCGCGGCGCTCTACGAGGTCGGCTTCAACCACTTCTTCCGCGGCAAATCGCATCCCGGCGGCGGGGACCAGATCTTCATCCAGGGCCACGCCTCCCCCGGGATCTACGCGCGCGCCTTCCTTGAGGGACGACTCAGCGCGGACCAGCTGGACGGCTTCCGCCAGGAGCACAGCCACCCCGGCGGCGGGTTGCCGTCCTACCCGCACCCGCGGCTGATGCCCGACTTCTGGGAATTCCCTACCGTCTCGATGGGCCTGGGTCCGCTCAACGCCATCTACCAGGCGCGGTTCAACCACTACCTGCATGACCGGGGCATCAAGGACACCTCCGAACAGCACGTGTGGTGTTTCCTGGGCGACGGCGAGATGGACGAGCCCGAAAGCCGCGGGCTGGCGCACATCGGGGCGCTGGAAGGCCTGGACAACCTGACCTTCGTCATCAACTGCAACCTGCAGCGCCTCGACGGCCCGGTGCGCGGCAACGGCAAGATCATCCAGGAGCTGGAGTCGTTCTTCCGCGGAGCGGGCTGGAACGTCATCAAGGTGGTGTGGGGCCGCGAGTGGGACGCGCTGCTGCACGCCGACCGCGACGGAGCGCTGGTGAACCTGATGAACACCACGCCCGACGGTGATTACCAGACCTACAAGGCCAACGACGGCGCCTACGTGCGCGACCACTTCTTCGGCCGCGACCCGCGCACCAAGGCGCTGGTGCAAGACATGACCGATTCCGAGATCTGGAACCTCAAGCGCGGCGGCCACGACTACCGCAAGGTCTATGCCGCCTACCGCGCCGCCGTCGAGCACCAGGGACAGCCGACGGTGATCCTGGCCAAGACCATCAAGGGCTATTCGCTGGGCGCGCACTTCCAGGGCCGCAACGCCACCCACCAGATGAAAAAGCTTGCGCTGGAAGACCTCAAGTATTTCCGGGACGCCATGCGGATCCCCATCGACGACGCCCAGCTCGAGGAAGACCCCTACCTGCCGCCGTACTACCACCCCGGCCCGGACGCCCCGGAGATCCGCTACATGCTCGACCGCCGCCGCACCCTCGGCGGCTTCGTGCCCGAACGCCGGACCAAGGCCAAGGCGCTGAAGCTGCCCGGCCGCAACATCTATGCCGCCCTGAAGAAAGGATCCGGAAACCAGGAGGTCGCCACCACCATGGCGATGGTGCGCACCTTCAAGGAAGTGTTGCGGGACAAAGAGGTTGGCCCGCGAATCGTTCCGATCATTCCGGACGAGGCCCGCACCTTCGGGATGGACTCCTGGTTCCCGTCGCTGAAGATCTACAACCGTCTCGGGCAGCTCTACACCGCGGTCGACGCCGAACTGATGCTGGCCTACCGGGAAAGCCACGACGGCCACATCCTGCACGAGGGCATCAACGAAGCCGGGGCGGTGGGCTCGTTCATCGCGGCCGGCACGTCGTATGCGACGCACAACGAGCCGATGATCCCGGTCTACATCTTCTATTCGATGTTCGGCTTCCAGCGCACCGGCGACGGCTTGTGGGCCGCGGGCGACCAGATGGCACGCGGGTTCCTGCTGGGCGCCACCGCGGGCCGCACCACGCTGACGGGCGAAGGCCTGCAACACGCCGACGGCCATTCGCTGCTGCTGGCCGCCACGAACCCCGCGGTGGTCTCCTACGACCCGGCGTTCGCCTACGAGATCGCCTACATCGTGGAAAGCGGACTGGCCCGCATGTTCGGGGAGAACCCGGAGAACGTGTTCTTCTACATCACCGTCTACAACGAGCCCTACGTGCAGCCGCCCGAGCCGGAGAACTTCGATCCCGAGGGCGTGCTGCGGGGTATCTACCGGTACCGCGCAGCCACCGAGCAACGCTCCAGCAAGGCGCAGATCCTGGCCTCGGGCGTGTCGATGCCCGACGCGCTGCGAGCGGCCGAGTTGCTGGCCGCCGAGTGGGATGTGGCCGCCGACGTGTGGTCGGTGACCAGTTGGAGTGAGCTGAACCGCGACGGGGTGTCCGTCGAGAAGCAACGGCTGCGCAACCCCGGCCAGCCGGCGGGCGAGGCGTATGTGACCAAGGTGCTGGCCGGTACCGCCGGCCCGGTGGTCGCGGTGTCGGACTGGATGCGTGCGGTGCCCGAGCAGATCCGGCCCTGGGTGCCGGGCACCTACGTGACGCTGGGCACCGACGGGTTCGGCTTCTCCGATACCCGGCCCGCCGCGCGGCGCTACTTCAACACCGACGCCGAGTCGACCGTCGTCGCGGTGCTGGATGCGCTGGCCCGCGACGGTGAAATCGACCCGTCGGTGGCGGTGGCAGCCGCCCGTCAGTACCAGATCGACAATGTGCAGGCGGCAGCGCAGCAGGACGCCGACGCCGGCACGGCGACCTAGCGGACATAACGCGCGAGCGCTGAATAAGACGTCACTAAGAACCCGCCGAGCGCTTTGGCGGGAAGTTCCAGAAAACAGGCGTAGCTTTTAGGCGTGAACGACAACCAGTTTTCGCCCCAGTTTTCGCCATTGGCGAAGCTCGCGTCGTCGAGATCACCGCTCGAACTGCTGGACACCGTGCCCGATTCGCTGCTGCGACGGTTGAAGCAGTATTCGGGCCGGCTGGCCACCGAAGCGGTCTCGGTGATGCAGGAGCGGTTGCCGTTCTTCGCCGACCTGGAGGCGTCCCAGCGGGCCAGCGTGGCACTGGTGGTGCAGACGGCCGTGGTCAACTTCGTCGAATGGATGCAGGACCCGCACAGCGACGTGAGCTATACCGCACAGGCGTTCGAATTGGTACCCCAGGATCTGACCCGACGAATCGCGTTGCGTCACACCGTCGACATGGTGCGGGTCACCATGGAGTTCTTCGAAGAAGTGGTGCCGCTGCTGGCCCGCTCGGAGGAGCAGTTGACCGCGCTGACCGTGGGCATCTTGAAGTACAGCCGGGACCTGGCCTTCACCGCCGCGTCGGCCTACGCCGACGCCGCCGAAGCGCGCGGCACCTGGGACAGCCGGATGGAGGCCAGCGTGGTCGACGCGGTGGTACGCGGCGACACCGGCCCGGAGCTGCTGTCCCGGGCGGCGGCGCTGAACTGGGACACCACCGCGCCGGCAACGGTGGTGGTGGGCACCCCGGCGCCGGGGCGCGACGGCTCGAATAACGAGGACGGCAGCAAGCGAGCCAGCCAGGACGTCCGCGACATCGCCGCCCGCCATGGCCGCGCAGCGCTCACCGACGTGCACGGCACCTGGCTGGTGGCCATCGTGTCCGGCCACTTGTCTCCCACCGACAAATTTCTCAAGGACCTGCTGGAGGCGTTCTCCGACGGGCCGGTGGTGATCGGGCCGACCGCTCCCATGCTCACCGCGGCCTATCACAGTGCGAGCGAGGCGATTTCGGGGATGAACGCGGTCGCCGGCTGGCGCGGCGCGCCGCGCCCCGTGCTGGCCCGTGAACTGCTGCCGGAACGTGCCCTGATGGGTGACGCCTCGGCGATCGTGGCGTTGCATACCGACGTGATGCGGCCGCTGGCCGACGCCGGCCCGACGCTCATCGAGACGCTGGACGCGTATCTGGATTGTGGCGGCGCGATTGAGGCGTGTGCCAGGAAGTTGTTCGTTCATCCAAACACCATCCGGTACCGGCTCAAGCGGATCACCGACTTCACCGGGCGAGATCCGACCCAACCGCGCGACGCCTATGTCCTGCGGGTGGCCGCGACGGTGGGTCAGCTCAACTATCCGGCACCGCATTCCGGCGCCTCGAACAATGCCATGGCAGCTGTTCCGCTCCCGCTCAGGCGGGGTGCCGAAGGGGCCTGAGGATGGGCCCGATGGCCGAACCGGGACGATAGTGATTCAGGGCACAGATCGCGGGTCGATCTCAAACATGTAGCTTACGCGGCTGTTTTGTAGGGTCTCTACAAAAACCTAAGACGAGGTTCATAATCTGTTACACCGCGCAAAAGCGTTTCCACAGTGTTCTCTTAGACACGTGATTGCGTTGCTTGCGCCCGGACAGGGCTCCCAGACCGAGGGAATGCTGTCGCCGTGGCTGGAATTGCCAGGCGCGGCGGACCGGATCGCCACGTGGTCGCAGGCCAGCGGCCTGGACCTGGCCCGCCTGGGCACCACCGCGCCGACCGAAGAGATCACCGACACGGCGGTCGCTCAGCCGTTGATCGTTGCGGCCACTCTGCTGGCTTACCAGGAGCTGACACAGAGGGGTCTCCTGGTGGGTCGCGAGTTGATCGTGGCCGGCCACTCCGTCGGCGAGATCGCGGCCTACGCGATCGCCGGGGTGATGGCCGCCGACGACGCCGTCGCCCTGGCCGCGACCCGCGGCGCCGAGATGGCCAAGGCGTGCGCCGCCGAGCCGACCGGTATGTCGGCGGTGCTCGGCGGCGACGAGGCCGAGGTGCTGACTCGCCTCGAGCAGCTCGACCTGGTACCGGCCAACCGCAATGCCGCCGGCCAGATCGTCGCCGCCGGCCGGCTGACCGCCCTGGAAAAGCTGACCGAGGACCCGCCGGCCCGAGCCCGGGTGCGTGCGCTGGGCGTCGCCGGAGCGTTCCACACGCAATTCATGGCCCCGGCTCTAGAGGGCTACGCCGCAGCGGCGGCCGGCATCGCGACCGCCGAGCCCACCACCACGCTGTTGTCGAACCGGGACGGAAAACCCGTCACTTCAGCGGCCGCGGCGATGGAAGCCCTGGTCTCCCAGCTCACCCAGCCGGTGCGCTGGGACCTGTGCACCGCTTATCTGCGTGACCACGCAGAGAGCCCAGTCACGGCGATCGTGGAGTTCCCGCCCGCGGGCACGCTCACCGGCATCGCCAAACGTGAACTTCGGGGGGTTCCGACGCGCGCCGTCAAGTCACCCGCAGATCTGGACGAATTGGCAAACCTGTAACCGCAGGATTCGTCCAGAACCAACAAAAGTACGTCAAACCGATTTGCCCACAACATATTACGAAGGGAAGCTAACTGTGGCCGTCAGTCAGGAAGAAATCATCGCCGGTATCGCCGAGATCATCGAAGAGGTCACCGGCATCGAGCCCTCCGAGGTCACCCCGGAGAAGTCGTTCGTCGACGACCTGGACATCGACTCGCTGTCGATGGTGGAGATCGCCGTGCAGACCGAGGACAAGTACGGCGTGAAGATCCCCGACGAAGACCTCGCCGGTCTGCGTACCGTCGGTGACGTCGTCGCCTACATCCAGAAGCTCGAGGAAGAGAACCCCGAGGCTGCCGAGGCGCTGCGGGCCAAGCTCGAGTCGGAGAACCCCGAGGCTGTTGCCAACGTCAAGGCGAGGCTGGAAGCAGAGAGCAAGTGACCAAGCCTTCCACTGCTAATGGCGGTTACCGCGGCGCTCCTTTCAAGGACGTCGTGGTAACCGCCGTCACAGCGACGACGTCGGTCTCGCCGGACATCGAGAGCACGTGGAAGGGTCTGTTGGCCGGCGAGAGCGGCATCCACGTCCTTGAAGACGAGTTCGTCACCAAGTGGGACCTACCGGTCAAGATCGGTGGCCACCTCAAGGACCCGGTGGACAACCACATGGGCAGGCTGGACATGCGGCGCATGTCGTATGTCCAGCGGATGGCCAAGCTGCTCAGCGGACACCTCTGGGAGTCCGCGGGCAGCCCCGAGGTCGATCCGGACCGGTTCACCGTCGTGGTCGGCACCGGCCTCGGTGGGGCGGAGCGGATCGTCGAGAGCTATGACCTGATGAACGAGGGCGGGCCCCGCAAGGTGTCCCCGCTCGCGGTTCAGATGATCATGCCCAACGGCGCCGCTGCGGTCGTGGGTCTGCAGCTCGGCGCCCGCGCCGGGGTGATGACCCCGGTCTCGGCCTGTTCGTCCGGCTCGGAGGCCATTGCCCACGCGTGGCGTCAGATCGTCATGGGCGATGCAGACGTCGCCGTCTGCGGCGGTGTCGAGGGTCCCATCGAGGCGCTGCCCATAGCGGCGTTTTCGATGATGCGCGCCATGTCGACCCGCAACGACGAGCCCGAGCGTGCCTCGCGCCCGTTCGACAAGGACCGTGACGGTTTCGTGTTCGGCGAGGCCGGTGCGCTGATGCTGCTCGAGACCGAGGAGCACGCCAAAGCCCGCGGCGCCAAACCGTTGGCTCGGTTGTTGGGTGCCGGTATCACCTCGGACGCCTTCCACATGGTGGCACCCGCGGCGGACGGTGTGCGTGCCGGCCGGGCGATGACGCGGTCGCTGGAGCTGGCGGGCTTGTCCCCCAAGGACATTGACCACGTCAATGCGCACGGCACGGCGACACCGATCGGCGACGCTGCCGAGGCCAACGCCATCCGGGTCGCCGGTTGTGAGCATGCCGCGGTGTACGCTCCGAAATCGGCGTTAGGTCACTCCATTGGCGCAGTCGGGGCGCTGGAGTCGGTGTTGACCGTGTTGACTCTGCGGGACGGCGTCATCCCGCCCACACTCAACTACGAGACCCCCGATCCCGAAATCGACCTCGACGTTGTCGCGGGCGAACCTCGCTATGGCGAATTCCGCTATGCCATCAACAACTCGTTCGGTTTCGGTGGTCATAATGTGGCGCTCGCCTTCGGGCGCTACTAAAGCAAGACATCGCGGGCCGCGAGGCCCGGGGTGGGGGTCCCCCCGCTTGCGGGAGGAGTCGAACAGATAGGGAAGGAACGTTCGCAACACTCATGACAGAGCTGGTTACCGGGAAAACGCTCCCGAACGTAGTGGTCACCGGCGTCGCCATGACAACCGCACTGGCCACCGACGTGGAGACCACGTGGAAGTTGCTGCTCGACAGCCAAAGTGGGATCCGCGTCCTCGACGACCCGTTCGTCGAGGAGTTTGATCTGCCGGTGCGGATCGGCGGGCATCTGTTGGAGGAGTTCGACAGCCAACTGACGCGCGTCGAGCTGCGGCGCATGGGCTACCTGCAGAAGATGTCCACCATTTTGAGCCGGCGAGTGTGGGAGAACGCGGGCTCGCCCGAAGTCGACCCCGACCGGCTGATGGTTTCCATCGGAACCGGGTTGGGCTCGTCGGAAGAGATGGTGTTCAGCTACGACGACATGCGTGCTCGTGGCATGAAGGCGGTCTCACCGCTTGGTGTGCAGAAGTACATGCCCAACGGCGCCGCCGCGGCGGTAGGCCTGGAACGGCATGCCAAGGCGGGTGTTATCACTCCGGTGTCGGCGTGTGCGTCCGGTTCCGAGGGCATCGCTCAGGCGTGGCGCAACATCGTCTTCGGCGAGGCTGACGTGGCTATCTGCGGTGGCGTCGAGACCAAGATCGAGGCGGTGCCGATCGCGGCGTTCGCCCAGATGCGCATCGTGATGTCCACCAAGAACGACGATCCCGTCGGCGCCTGCCGCCCGTTCGACCGGGACCGCAGCGGCTTCGTGTTCGGTGAAGCCGGTGCGCTCATGGTGATCGAGACCGAGGAGCACGCCAAGGCCCGCGGTGCGAACATCCTCGCCCGCATCATGGGAGCCAGCATCACCTCCGACGGCTTCCACATGGTGGCGCCGGACCCCAACGGGGAACGTGCCGGGCATGCGATGAGCCGGGCGATTCAGCTCGCGGGCCTGACGCCGGCCGACATCAGCCATGTCAACGCGCACGCCACCGGGACCTCGGTGGGCGACGTGGCCGAGGGCAAGGCCATCAACAACGCGCTCGGCCCGCACGGCGGCAACGCGGCGGTGTACGCACCCAAGGCCGCGCTCGGCCACTCGGTGGGTGCGGTCGGTGCGGTGGAATCGATCTTGACCGTGCTCGCGTTGCGAGACCAGGTCGTTCCCCCGACACTGAACCTGGAAAACCTCGATCCAGAGATCGACTTGGACGTGGTGGCGGGTAAGCCGCGGCCCGGTGATTACCGGTATGCGATCAACAACTCGTTCGGATTCGGCGGCCATAACGTGGCAATCGCTTTCGGGCGGTACTAAATCCCGAGCCACCCCGAAAACAACAGGAGACCTGCGATGACGATCATGGCCCCCGAGGCGGTCGGCGAGTCGCTCGACCCCCGCGATCCGCTGCTGCGACTGAGCACCTTCTTCGACGACGGCAGCGTGGAGCTGCTGCACGAGCGTGACCGCTCTGGCGTACTGGCCGCTTCGGGCACCGTGAACGGCATGCGCACCATCGCGTTCTGCACTGACGGCACCGTGATGGGTGGCGCCATGGGCACCGAAGGCTGCGCACACATCGTCAACGCCTACGACACCGCCATCGAGGAGCAGAGCCCGATTGTGGGCATCTGGCACTCCGGTGGCGCCCGGTTGGCCGAAGGGGTGCGGGCACTGCACGCGGTCGGCACGGTGTTCGAGGCCATGATCCGTGCGTCGGGCTACATTCCGCAGATCTCGGTGGTCGTCGGTTTCGCCGCCGGCGGCGCCGCTTACGGTCCGGCGTTGACCGACGTCATCGTGATGGCCCCGGAAAGCCGGGTGTTCGTCACCGGACCGGACGTGGTGCGCAGCGTCACCGGTGAGGACGTGGACATGGCCTCCCTCGGCGGTCCGGAGACCCACCACAAGAAGTCCGGGGTGTGCCACATCGTCGCCGACGACGAGCTCGACGCCTACGAGCGAGGCCGCCGGCTGGTCGGATTGTTCTGCCAGCAAGGCCATTTCGACCGGAGCAAGGCCGAGGCCGGCGACACCGATATCCACGCGCTGCTGCCCGAATCTCCTCGGCGGGCCTATGACGTGCGTCCGATCGTTACCGCAATCCTCGACAGCGAAACGCCGTTCGACGAGTTCCAGGCCAATTGGGCGCCGTCGATGGTGGTCGGGTTGGGTCGGTTGTCCGGGCGCACCGTCGGTGTGCTGGCCAACAATCCGCTGCGGCTGGGCGGCTGCCTGAACTCCGAAAGTGCCGAGAAAGCAGCACGTTTCGTGCGGCTCTGCGATGCGTTCGGGATTCCGCTGGTGGTGGTGGTCGATGTGCCCGGCTATCTGCCGGGTGTCGACCAGGAGTGGGGCGGCGTGGTGCGTCGCGGCGCCAAGCTGCTGCACGCATTCGGTGAGTGCACCGTGCCACGGGTCACCCTGGTCACCCGAAAGACCTACGGCGGGGCCTACATTGCGATGAACTCCCGCTCGCTGAATGCCACCAAGGTGTTCGCCTGGCCCGACGCCGAAGTCGCGGTGATGGGCGCCAAGGCGGCCGTCGGGATCCTGCACAAGAAGAAGCTGGCCGCGGCGGCCGAGCACGAACGCGAAGCGCTGCACGACGAACTGGCGGCCGAGCACGAGCGGATTGCCGGCGGTGTGGACAGTGCCATCGACATCGGTGTGGTCGACGAGAAAATCGACCCGGCGCACACCCGCAGCAAGCTCACCGAGGCGCTGGCCCAGGCGCCGGCACGGCGCGGGCGCCACAAGAACATTCCGCTGTAGGTTTTGCCGCGAGCAGACACAGAATCGCACGCGCGCGGTGCGCGCAGTGCGATTCTGTGTCTGCTCGCCGCAGTTATCCCCAGCGTGACTGGCCCAGGCCAGCTGCTTCTCGCATGCTTTCACGGTGCACCTTGGAGCGCTGGCGCTGCTGGAGAAGACCGGCGGATTCGCCACCACCGCACAACTGCTGACGGTCATGACGCGCCAACAGCTCGACGTCCAAGTCAACAACGGTGGACTCGTCCGCGTGTGGTACGGGGTCTACTCAGCCCGAACGCCAGATCTACTGGGACGCTTGGCCGCACTTGACGTCTTCATGGGGCGACGAGCTGTGGCTTGCCTGGGCACTGCGGCCGCGTTGTACGGGTTCGACACGGAGAACACCACTGCCATCCATGTGCTCGACCCCGGCGTACGGATGCGGCCAACTGTTGGTTTGATGGTTCACCAACGCACCGGCGCCCGGCTGCAAAGGGTGTCAGGTCGCCTGGCAACCGCCCCGGCGTGGACGGCCGTCGAGGTCGCAAGACAGCTGCGCCGTCCCCGAGCGCTGGCCACTCTGGACGCCGCGCTGCGATCAACGCGGTGCACTCGCAGCGAGATTGAAAGTGCCGTTATCGAGCAGCGAGGGCGCCGGGGAATCGTCGCGGTGCGCGACCTGTTGCCCTTTGCCGACCAGCGTGCGGAATCGGCTATGGAGAGCGAAGTTCGGCTCGTCATCAACGACCACGGGTTGCCCGTACCGGAACTGCAATATCCGATCTACGGACCCGACGGCGAGCTGTGGCGGGTCGACTTCGCATGGCCTGAAATGCGTCTGGCAGCCGAGTACGAAAGTGTCGAGTGGCATGTAGGACGCAGCGAGATGCTGCGGGACAAATCAAGGTGGGCCAAGATCCAGGAACTCGGGTGGACGATCATCCCGATTGTCGTCAGCGACGTGAGGCAGGAGCCCTACCGCCTGGCCCAGCGAATCGCAAGCCACCTGAACCGCACGCGCATGGCTGGCTGACACCTGGCTGACACCTGGCTGACACCTGGCTGACACCGGCGAGCAGACACAGAATCGCACGCCAACGGCGCACGGAATGCGATTGTGTGTCTGCTCGTCAGCGGCACAGAATCCTCGGAAGGGCTTGACGCAGAACGCCAGTGGGGTCGGCCGGAAGTTCCCTGCACCGCCAGCCGACAAAATCGTCCGGGCGCACCAACAGCGCTCCGTCCGGCGCGAGTCCGGTCACCGCGAACCACGCCTCGTCGCGCAGGCACTGCGTCGCGATCGGCACACCCAGGGCCCGCGTCGCCGCAGCCACAGCATCGCGCCAGCGCTCGTCCCCGGTGAGCAGAGTGAATCCGGGGCCGAGCAGATCCAGCGTCGAAATACACTGTCCGCCTTGAGAAATCCACAGATGCGGTGTCCGGGTACCCGGTTGCCCACATAATTCGCCCACCAGCTGCACCTCGTCCGGGTCCACCGCCGGCTGGTCCGTCACTACCGCCGCCGACTGATACCGATAACCGATCAGCAGCTGGAACATCGAGCACTCTTCGCCGGCGGGCAACCGGGGTCGGTCCTCGTCCAACTCCAGCAGGGTGACGGTCGGGCCGGTGAGCGACTGGCGGGCCGCGAATCGGCCGACCGGGTGACGCTCGGCGTGATAGCTGGCCAACAGCCCCGGACCGGCGGTCCCCTGCAGGACGGCGGCCAGCTTCCAGGCCAAGTTGTGCGCACTTTGGATAGCGCTGTTGGCTCCCCCGGCCTTGAACGGCGGCATCGTGTGCGCGGAATCGCCGACCAGAAGTGCACGACCACAACAGAACTGGTCGGCCACCTGTTCGTAAGGCTGCCACGACGCGACTTCGATGATCTGCGCGTCGAGAGGTTCACCGATGGCCATGTCCAGCAGATCACGGCAGCGCTGTGGCGTAAACTGTTGTGCCGTCTCGCCGTTGGCGGGAAAGTAGGTGGTGATGAACATGCCGATGTCGTCGGCGACCGCCAAGAATATTCCAGGTGCTTCCGGGTTGGCGACCTGCACTGCATCGCCGTCGTTGAGATGCGAGACGAAATGGCGCCACGGCGCCCGGAAATAGATGAAGACGACGTAAATGGGCAGCGCCCCATAGCCAGAGGTGGTGACCGAGAGCGCGGTGCGGACCGGGCTGTGCACGCCGTCGGCGGCAATCAGATAGTCAGCACGTACCGTCTGACTCTCTCCCGACGTCCGGTCCGCGATGAGAGCGGTAACACCGGCCTCGTCCATGTCGAATGAGACGAACTCCGTTCCGTAGCGCACCTCGCTGCCACGGGCGCGGGCCGCGCCCAACAGGATCGGCTCAGACTTGCTCTGCGGGCAATACTGCGCGACAGGTTCCGGGCTCAGCGTGTCCAAGCCGGCGAAGATCGTGTCCATGTCGATCGCCGGATGTTCCTCGGCGCTGTTGAGCGTCGGCTTTGCCAGCATGGTCGAAACGTGCTCGGCTACCGCACGGATCTGATCGCCCACACCGAGACCACGCAGGATCTCCAGGCTGCGGAAGCTCAGGTTGCGAGCCTTCGGATAGGTGAATGTCTCGTGCCGCTTGTCGACGAGCAGCGAACGAACACCGTGTTGGGCCAGTAGCGCCGACGCCGCGAGCCCGCCCACGCCGGCGCCGACGATGAGCACCGGAACATGCGTGACGGTCATCTGCGCTTCCCTTCGCCATAGCGGAACTAATTAGTTCCGTCCTGCATCAGTTTGGCACCGAGGCAGAGACGTCGCAATCGCTTCGCTGAAAGCGCAGGGCTTACGGGCCCGGCGCGATGGCAAGCGGCAGGACCACGTCTTCGAGAACACGCCGGACGAAGACTCGATCGACTGGCCGTCCCGTCATCACCCGCAGCACGTTGAGGCCCATCGCGACATCGGGTATGAGGGTCAGGTCCCGGCCCGCGGGGACCTCGCCCCGGGCGACGGCATGGTCGAGCATCACCCGGATCAGCTGGCGTGGCCGGGAGAGGACGAGGTCGTCCAAGGCGGCGGCCAGAACGGGATGGTGCATGGCGGCCGTTGCCACGCCGACGATGATTCGGATAGTTGCCTGGTCGGCGGCCTCGAAATCCGGCACCGCCGCAACCAGAGCGTCGATGTCGCCGCGCAGACTGCCGGTATTCGGCGGGTCGACCGGCCCGACTCCGCGCCGCCAATGGGCGATCGCATCGGCAACCACCTCGGCCTTCGACGGCCAGCGCCGGTATATCGCCGCCTTGCCGACCCGGGCGCGGGACGCGATGTCGTCCATGCTCAGTTGGTCGTAGCCGTTTTCGGCCACACCCGCCAGCGCCGCCTCGAGGATGACCGCGTCCAACGACCGATCGAGACGCCCGGGACTGCGCCGCACCCGCGGCGCTCGCTTCAGCGGGTCGTTGCCCGCACGCTCAACTGCCATGGCATGTAAACCATTCTGCCGATACGACTCAGTTCCGCTACGCCGGTGTGGCCCCGGCGAGGAACTCCTCGGCGACGGCGACAACGCGCTCACGGTCTTGGGGCACCAGGCCGATTCGGGTCCGGCGATCCAGGATGTCGTCGACATCCAGTGCCCCCTCGTGGGTCACCGCGTACTCGAACTCGGCCCGGGTCACGTCGATGCCGTCGGCGACCGCTTCGGTGGGACGCTCGCAGGTGGCGGTGGTGATGACATTGGCCGCCTCGGCGCCGTAACGTGCCACCAATGACGCGGGCAAGCCGGCCGCCGGTCCCTGCGCACAAGGCCCGGGATTGGTCGGCGCGCCGATCAACGGCAGGTTGCGGGTCCGGCAGTCGCCGGGGCGCAAGTGCCGCAGTCCGATCGCACGGTTCAGCACATCCTCGGCCATGTAACGGTATTCGGTCAGCTTGCCGCCGACCACGCTGATCACCCCCGACGGGGATTCGACGACGGCGTGGTCGCGTGAGACGTCAGCCGTGCGTCCCTCACCGGTGTCGATCAGCGGCCGCAGCCCGGCGTAGGTGCCGATGACATCGGTAGTCTCCAGCTTGGTCGCCAACGCGGTGTTGACCGTGTCCAGCAGGAACATGATTTCCTGTGAAGACGGTTCTGGCACATCCGGAATCGGGCCGGGAGCATCCTCGTCGGTCAACCCGAGGTAGACCCGGCCCAGCTGCTCGGGCATGGCGAACACGAAGCGGTTCAGCTCGCCGGGAATCGGAATGGTCAGCGCCGCAGTCGGATTCCCAAAAACATCGGCGTCGAACACGAGATGCGTTCCGCGACTGGGACGTAACTTCAGCGACGGGTCGATCTGGCCGCCCCACACTCCGGCGGCGCTGATCACGGCGCGGGCCGACACGTCGAAGGATTGGCCGGAGCGCTGGTCGGTCAACCGCGCCGAGGTGCCGGTCGCGTTCGATGCGCCGACATAAGTCAGGATCCGGGCACCGTGCTGGGCCGCGGTGCGCGCGACCGCCACCACCAGTCGGGCGTCGTCGATCAATTGCCCGTCGTAGGCCAAAAAGCCGCCGGCAAGGCCGTCACGCCGCACGGTGGGTGCCATCTCGACCACGCGCTGCGCCGTAATTGTCCGCGATCGCGGCAACGTCGAGGATGGCGTGCCGGCGAGCATTCGTAACGCATCGCCGGCCAGGAACCCAGTGCGCACCAGGGCGCGTTTGACGTGACCCATCGACGGCAGCAACGGGACCAGCTGTGGCATCGCATGCACGAGATGAGGGGCGTTGCGGGTCATCAGGATTCCGCGTTCGATCGCGCTGCGCCGGGCAATGCCCACGTTGCCGCTCGCCAGGTAGCGCAACCCGCCATGCACCAGCTTGGAGCTCCAGCGGCTGGTGCCGAATGCCAGGTCGTGCTTTTCCACCAGCGCCACCCGCATGCCGCGGGACGCGGCGTCCAACGCAATCCCGACACCGGTGATGCCGCCACCGATGACGAGCACATCCAGCGCTTCCCCGTCGGCCAGAGCGGTCACTTCGGCAGTGCGGCGCGCGCCGTTCAGAGCGGTCGAATTGGGCATCAGGCCAGGTATCCGTTCAGTGAGTAGGTGAGTTCGGCAGCCAGTGCTTGGGAATCGAGGATCGGATTGACGATGTCGACGGACTGGATCGTCGACTGGGCGATCAGCAGCACCATGGTCGCGAGTTGACGGGGGTCGCCGGCGCGGACACTGCCCGATCGTTGCGCCACTTTCAGTCGCGCCGCGAGCCCTTCGATCAGGAACTGCTGGCTGGTGCCCAAGCGCTCGGTGATGTAAACCCTGGCCAGGTCCGAGTGCATCAGCGCCTTGATCAAGTCGTCGCGCCGTAGCCGATCGGCCACCGCGACGACTTGCCGCACCACCGCTTCCCGGTCGTCTCCGTCGAGGGGCAATTCGTCGAGCACGTCGGTGATGTGGCTGGTCAGCAACGCCGCTATGATCGACCTCGTGTCCGGCCACCGCCGGTAAACGGTCGGGCGGCTGACGCCCGCGCGTCGTGCGATTTCGGCGAGTGCCACCTTGTCAACACCGTAATCGCGGACACAGCTCGCGGCCGCCGCAAGTATGCGGGCCCCGATGTTTTCGGGAGCATTACTCGTTGACAGCATATGTAATACTGTAACGCATGACACATCTTGAGGAACTCCTTCCGCCCATGAAATGGAACGCGTGGGGAGATCCCGCCGCCGCGAAGCCCCTCTCCGACGGCATCCGTGCTCTGCTGAAACAGGTTGTTGGCCTTGGCGATTCGGATGAGGCCGAGCTGGATCCCGATCAGGTTATCCTGCGTCCGTCCGCCTTGTCGCAGGCCGACCGGGACGCGCTGGCCGAAATCGTCGGCGCCGAATACTTCCGCGCCGCCGACCGTGACCGGTTACTGCACGCGGGCGGCAAGTCCACCCCAGACATGTTGCGGCGCAAGGACACTGGCCCTCAGGATGCTCCCGACGCGGTGTTGTTGCCCGGCGATGACGGCACCGTCGCCGCGATCCTGCGGTATTGCTCCGACCACGGCATCGCCGTCGTCCCCTTCGGTGGCGGCACCAACGTTGTCGGCGGGCTCGATCCCGACCGCGGCGAGTTCGGCGCGGTGATCTCGCTGGATTTGCGGCGCTTCAACGAACTTCACTTTCTCGACGAGGTATCGGGCATAGCGGAATTGGGCGCCGGCGCGACCGGCCCCGAGGCCGAACGCCTGCTCGGTGAGCACGGCTTCTCGCTCGGGCACTTCCCGCAAAGCTTCCTATTCGCCACCATCGGTGGTTTCGCGGCAACCCGTTCCTCCGGCCAGAGCTCCGCCGGCTATGGCCGGTTCAACGACATGATTCTCGGGCTGCGCATGATCACCCCGGTGGGTGTGCTGGATCTGGGCCGGGTAGCGGCATCGGCGGCAGGTCCGGACCTGCGCCAACTTGCGATCGGCTCGGAGGGCGCTTTCGGCGTCATTACCAAGGTGCGGCTGCGGGTACACCGGATACCGGAAACCACGCGCTACGAAGCCTGGTCGTTCCCCGACTTCACCACCGGCGTCGCGGCGCTGCGTGCGGTCACCCAAACCGGAACGGGACCCACCGTCGTCCGCCTCTCCGATGAGGCCGAGACCGGCGTGAACCTCGCTACCACCGAATCGATCGGCGAAAGCCAAATCACCGGCGGCTGTTTGGGACTCACCCTTTTCGAGGGCACCAAGGAACACGCCGAAAGCCGGCACGCCGAGACGCGCGCGTTGCTGACGGCCCACGGCGGAACGTCTCTGGGTGAGGGGCCGGCGCAGGCCTGGGAGCGAGGCCGGTACGCCGCGCCCTACCTGCGCGACTCGCTGCTGGCGGCCGGCGCGCTGTGCGAGACACTGGAGACCGCCACCGACTGGTCCAACATCCCGAGATTGAAAGCCGCAGTCACCGAGGCGCTGACCACGTCACTGGCGGAATCGGGTACCCCGGCGCTGGTGATGTGCCATGTGTCGCACGTGTATCCGACCGGGGCGTCGCTGTACTTCACTGTCGTCGCGGGGCAGCGAGGCAATCCGATCGAGCAGTGGATGGCCGCCAAGAAAGCCGCGTCGGACGCGATCATGGCCAACGGCGGCACCATCACCCACCACCACTCGATTGGCGCCGACCACCGCCCCTGGATGCGTGAGGAGGTTGGCGATCTGGGTGTGCAATTGCTGCGAGCGATCAAAGCGACTCTGGATCCGGCCGGAATTCTCAATCCCGGCAAGCTGATTCCGTGACTGCCGAGAACCCTGTCTCCCGGCAACCGCGCCGGCGCGAGATCGGCAAGGTGACCGCGCTGACCAATCCTGTCTCAGGCCACGGCGCCGCTGTCCGGGCCGCACAAATTGCGATCGCCCGGCTGCATCATCGCGGTGTGGAGGTCGTCGAAATCATCGGTGACGACGCGCAAGACGCGCGTTATCTCGTTTCGGCCGCACTCGAGAAGGGCACCGACGCCGTCGTCGTCACCGGCGGCGACGGTGTCATCTCCAATGCGCTGCAGGTGTTGGCGGGCACCGATGTTCCGCTGGGCATCATTCCGGCGGGCACCGGCAATGACCACGCCCGCGAATTCGGGATTCCCACCAAGGATCCCGAAGCCGCCGCGGACATCGTCGTCGACGGCTGGACGGAAACCATTGACCTGGGCCGGATCCGTGACCGCGCGGGGGTCGACAAATGGTTCGGCACCGTGGCGGCAACCGGATTCGACTCGCTGGTGACCGATCGAGCCAATCGGATGCGTTGGCCGCATGGGCGCATGCGCTACTACATCGCGATGCTCGCCGAGCTGTCGCAGCTGCGGACGTTGCCGTTCCGATTGGTCCTCGACGGCGCCCGGGAAATCGAGACGGACCTCACGCTTGCCGCCTTCGGCAATACCCGCAGCTACGGCGGCGGGCTGCTGATCTGCCCCAACGCCAATCCTTCCGACGGCCTGCTCGACATCACCATGGTTGCGTCGGGATCGCGGACAAGGTTGGTCCGCTTCTTCCCCACCGCCATGAAGGGCACTCACGTCGAACTGGACGAGGTGACCACCGCACGGGCCAAGACCGTCGACGTCGAATGCCCCGGCATCAACGTGTACGCCGACGGCGACTTCGCGTGTCCGCTGCCCGCCGAGATCTCCGCGGTTCCGGCCGCGCTACAGCTGCTGCGCCCCAATCCCTCGGCGGTGTAACGACTCGGTCACGGAACCCGACATCTTTTCCAAACCCGATCAGGCCCGATCAGGGAGGGAAGATGTCCGGACTTCGCCAGACCGCGCTCGTCACCTTGGCTGCTGCGTCGTTGTGTTGTGTCGTGACGTCGGAAGCTCCCCGGGCGGCAGCCGACGAGGGGCCGAGCTGGAACGGACAATACGTCGTGACGTTCGGGGCGAACGCGAAGACCGGAACCAGCATCGCAGCCAGCGGACCGGAATACGCCCACCGGGCGAAATACTCCTTCAGCTCGAGCTGCGCGGCGGGCGTCTGTATCGCCACGGTGACCGATGGGCCGCCGGCCAAAAATGAGTTCATCCAGCGCCCAATTGAATACACCTGGAACGGTTCCCAATGGGTGCGAGAGACCACCTGGAAGTGGGACTGTCTGCTGCCCGACGGGACAATCGAGTACGACCCGGCGAAATCCATAGCGGCATATACCCCCGGTCCGCACGGAATCCTCACCGGCGTGTTTCACACCGACATCACCAGCGGCGCTTGCAAGGGAAATGTCGACATGCCGGTATCGGCCAAGCCGGCCTTCGAGCCGGAGAGTGTTATCTAGCTACTCCGACCAGAGAACTCGCGCCGGTACCGAGCAGCCGAGGCTGACGGGTACCCAGTTTGGTGCATGAACGTGTCGTTTGCGGTCTCGTCATGCGGCGACGGCACTGATCTTGGCGTTGTTCGTTGCGCCGGCTGGACACCGCGCCGCGCCGGTGATCGCCTCCCGGGATGTTGCTGCCGGGTGCCGACTTCGCAGACGACCCGATCCGGCCCGGACACCTCTGTCGACGCGGTCGATAGGCGTCATGTCGGGGCGCGATCACCGCCGGCAGCGGTCAGGTGGCGGGCGCGTCAGGCTGGTCGGGCGGAATCGCTCCGTCGCAACCACCAGGCGGTGGCGGACCCGGCAGAGGCTCGTCGCCGCTGACGCAGTCGTAGTACCACTGCGGCCCGGTCATATAGGTTCGCATCCACTGGTGCCAGAACGACCCGTCGGGATACTTCTCGCCGTCGCACACGGCTAACTCGCCAAAACCCCAACGGCCGCCCGGGCAGTAGCCCATCGTCATGTTCGGCTTGTGCGGGTCGGGTGGATCAGCGCTGGCGACCGCAGCAGTAGACACAATCACCGCAGCACAGCCTAATGTCGCGGCGCCAAGGCGAGTAAGGTTCGACTTCATTTGTGTATTGACCCTTCTTTAACGTGCTGAAGCCATACGGCTGATTTCAGGTCAAGATCCGAACTTGTGAATGAGCTTCGGCCGGGCAGCGTAAGTAAACGGACCCTCTCGCGAAGGATCTGAAGTTCGGTTGTTTCTGATAAAGATTCGACATTGACTCGCTAGTTCGGAAAAGTCGCAACATACGTGCGGCAGTTTACGGCACGAAGGGCCGGCGGTGTCAACTCGAGGTGGATCGGTGAACGGGACACATCGGGCCGAATCCGAAAAATCGGTAACGGCCCTGCCGCTACACCCAACTGTTTGCGCCGTCTATGGCATACGTGCGCCGAGCGTCACTGCGCAGGAGTCCAAGTCAACGGAGGTTGTCAAATTGTTGGACAGGTGTGCGCAACCCGCCATCCCAGCATCGCGGGCTGGAGTCGATGAAGGTCAATAACCCTATGTTATTGATTAATAATGGCTTTTGATTAGCGCTTGGCGAGAAATATCTGTACGGTGCCGACGGGGTTTTTGTGAGCTTACGCCGGTATATAACAGTTTCATCGCTTCTTCCATTTACGAACCCGTTGCCCAGCCAGAAATTTCAGGGCCGCCCGGTCTTGATCTCCGACTTGTCCGCGGGCGTCGGTGATCAGGTGTTCTGAGCCCCTTGGCGCGTTTCTTCGATCCGCGGATCGAGCGTCGGTCCGACCCGGCTGAAACGCATCTGCGGTTGCCGTTTCGGCAATTTCGGTACCGACTGGGTTTCGAATCGCTGGGTCGAGGGGTCAGTGATTCGATCAGCGCGGGGCGCACACCAGCTTGGATCACAGCGATCGACAGCGCGCAGGCCTCGCTACCGACGACGAACCGGGCACGGGCAGACGAGGACCCATGACTGCAAGCGCAATCACACGGCAACCCTGTTCGCTGCATCGAACCTGTTTGGCCCGGCGTGGCAATCGGCCACCAATGCCGTGGCGCGATTGTCACGGCACGTGCCTGAATTCTTGTATACGGTCAACGTTTCCCGCAGCCTGGACAGCCACTGGATCGTGGGCAACCACCTTCACCCACAAGCACCCGGCGTCCAACCGCTGGCTCGTCAAGTACCCCAAGCTTCCGCTTGAATTTCGCGCCGACCTCCTCGTCATCGCGCAACCAGCGCCGGCTAACGAAGCCGACCGATAAGTCGTTGCGTTGGTAGGCATTTCATTCTCCGATTCCCGACCTGATCGCCTCGATCCCGGAATACATGGACTCACACAACGACGCATTTGGACAGCGACCGCAAGATCCATCCTCACCTGTCGGCTCCGACCGGAGCCGACACTCGCCGAGGTCCCCGCGGAACGCATCGCCCTTAGAAATCAGCGAAATCAAGCGACACATCGCGAAATCGTGCGCGGCCGGCAAGAGCGCAAGCGAGCGCACCACATCGAGCGCGAACCGTGACACCTTCGTGCTACAGCGGCGATGATCACAGGCCAATGATTCCCAGACGGTTTCACAAACTGAGGTTCACGCCACTGGAGGGCATGATTCACATTGACCTTCGCCGCGTTACCCGTTTGGTCGTAGCCGGTCTGCTCATTTTGGTCCTGCAGACAGAAGCATCGTGGCGCACTGTCCAACAAGCCGCCGCGATGATACCCTCCGGGCCGATACTGCCACTGGGCGGCACTAACACGTGGATAACCGACGGCAGCGGGCGAGTCGTCGTGCTGCACGGTCTTAATCAGGTATACAAATTCCCGCCGTACGAGCCATCCGCCGACGGATTCGGCGACGACGACGCGGCTTTCCTTGCCGCCAACGGTTTCAACGCGATGCGGCTGGGTGTCTTCTGGACCGCCGTCGAACCCCAACCCCTCACCTATGACGACACTTACCTCGCCTCGATCGCGCAGACCGTGCAGACGCTGGCGGCGCATGGGATCGTCAGCCTGCTTGATATGCACCAGGACATGTACAACGAGATTTTCCAAGGTGAGGGCGCGCCGGCGTGGGCGGTGCCGGAAACCAGGCTGCCCAACCCCCAATTCGGCTTTCCCAACAACTATTTCCTCAACCCAGCGCTGGAAAATGCATACGCCGCGTTCTGGCGCGACGCGCCAGCGCCGGACGGGATCGGAGTCGAGGACCACTTTGCACGCGCCTGGGCGCATGTCGCGGAGTACTTCCGCACCAACACAGCAGTATTCGGCTACGAGGCGTTTAACGAGCCGTTCCCGGGATTCGTGTGGGAAGGGTGCTTGAACCCGGTCTTGGGCTGCCCGATCCAGGACCACAAGTTGACGAACTTCTACAAGAAGATCGTTCCGATAATCCGGGCGGCCGACCCAACCAGGTTGGTCTTCTTCCAGCCGAATCAGCTATTCGCCGCCGGAATCCACACAGACCTCGGCAAGGTGATCGACCCACACACCGCCTTCGCGTTTCACGACTACTGCGCCACCGAGAATACGGTGCATGTAGACGTCGGGTGTCCGGTCTTGGACGCGATCACGCAAACCAACGGGACAATCTACGCAAAGTTCTTCCAGATCCCGCAACTGATGACGGAGTTCGGCGCCACCAATCACCTGAAGAACATCACCGAGGTGATACAGCAAGCGGACCTACAGAACATGGGTTGGTTGGAGTGGGCGTATACCGGCAACGACCCGACGAGCACGGCACCCAATGCGCAGGCTCTGGTCTACAACCCGGCACTCCCGCCGACCGGCGATAACGTCAACACAGCCAAACTCGCAGCGCTCGCCGAACCATACCCCCAGGTGGTTGCTGGCACACCAAAGTTCTGGGCATTCCGCAGAGGCGAGTTCCAACTGTCCTACACGACTGAGCGAGCCGACCACCACGGCAGTTTCGTCTCCGGCGAGCAGACGGTCATCTCAGTGCCGCCCATCGAGTATCCGAACGGCTATCAGGTGAGTGTCAAAGGTGGACAGGTCACTTCGGCACCCGGCGCCGCCTTGTTGACCGTCGTAGCAGACCCGGGCGCAAGCACCGTCGAGGTTGTCGTGCGCGCTGACGGCTAGCGGGTGTCGTGAAGCATCCCGGGGTCAACCCCTCAACGCCGGTGCAACTCTTTCGGGTCGAAGCAGCTAACCGACCCCGCGGCTCAACCACGCGATCTCACCCGCGTCACCGCCGTCCCGGTAGACCTCGAGCGCCTCGTCCCACGCCGTTCCCAGCACCGAATCCAGCTCGGCGGCAAGGGTGTCAGCGCCCTGCGCCATCAACGTCCGCAGCCGCATCTCCCCCACCATGATGTCGCCGTTGGCGCTCATGGCACCGCTCCACAAGCCCAACTGCGGGGTGTGGCTGAACCGCTGGCCATCGACGCCCGGGCTGGGATCTTCGGTGACCTCGAACCGCAGCACCGACCACGAGCGCAACGCATTGGCCAGCCGGGCGCCGGTGCCCACCGGCCCGACCCAGTTGGTGACCGCACGCAATTGCCCGGGCATCGCCGGCTGCGGCGTCCAGATCAGATTCGCCTTGGCCTGCAGGGTCGACGACAACGCCCACTCGACATGCGGGCATACCGCCGCGGGCGAAGCGTGGATGTACACCACGCCGGTCGTCACGTCGGCGAATTGATTCGACGCACGCATCTCTTGCTCCTTCGGTTCCGCGAGGGACGTCTTCCCCAACGACCTGGCGAACCAGCAGAGCGAGCTACCTGCTACGAAATTATGTTGTCTGCGTGTCTATTGTGCCTTGTGAGACCACTGTTGCGCTAGTGTGCAGTCCGGATTAGATGTACTCGGCCAAAACCGAGTCCGAAATCGCCGGCCAGGGCCCTCGGGCCCACTCGCCGAAATCACGGTCCGTGAGGACCACCAGCGCCAGGTCCGCTTCCGGATCGGCCCAGATAAACCCGCCCGCCTGACCGAAATGGCCATATGTTCGCGCCGAGTTGCGCGTACCCGTCCAGTGCGGCGACTTGGCATCCCTGATCTCAAAGCCCAGCCCCCAATCATTGGGGCGCTGGACACCGTATCCGGGCAATACCCCGTCCAGGCCCGGGAACTGCACGGTGATCGCCTCGTCGTGCATCTGCCCGGAGACGGTCTGCGGGCGCAGCAGATCGCCGGCGAACAGCGCCAAGTCCGCGACCGTGGACGTGGCGCCGAACCCGGCCGCGGCCGTGCCGCCATCGAGCCGGGTGGTGGCCATGCCCAATGGCTCGAACACCGCCTCGGTCAGGTAACCGGCGAACTCGATGCCGGATTCCCGCTGCACCGCCTCGGCCAACACGGTGAAGCCGTAGTTGGAATACATCCGCCGGGCGCCGGGACGAGCGAGCGGTTTCGCCGAGTGCATCGCCAACCCGGATGCGTGCGCAAGCAGGTGACGGATCGTGGAGCCGGGGGGCCCGGCCGGGGTGTCGAGGTCGACGACACCTTCCTCGACGGCGATCTGCGCGGCACGCGCCACCAGTGGCTTGGTCACCGACGCCAGCGGGAAAACCTGCGCGGTATCACCATGGGCGGCCAGCACACCGTCGGGTCCGACTATCGCGGCGGCAGCCGCGGGGACCGGCCAGTCGTCAAGAGCGTTCAGAGCGGCCATGGAGTCGGGCGCTTCACTTCCTGGCGATGTAGTAGTTGTTCAGCGGATCTGACTCGATTTCGCGGACTTGCACGTCACCGAAGCCGGCGGCGGCGAGCATCGAGGTGGCCACCTGCCGGCCCCACACCGTCCCCAGCCCCACGCCTTCCAGCGCCAGCGACACCGTCATGCAGTGCATCATCGACGTGGTGTACAGATAGGTGCTCAGCGGAACACCGATGTTTTCCTCGAGCCGGCTCGACGCCTTGATGTCAACCATCAGCAGCACACCACCGGGTCGCAGCGCTCGATGGATGTTCGCCAGCACCCGCGCCGGTTGGGCTTGGTCGTGGATGGTGTCGAAGGCGGTGATCACGTCGTAGGCGGCTGTTTTTTCAGGGACCTTGTCGAGGTGCGCCAGGTCGTGCCGCTCGAATGCGGCGTTGTTCAAGCCAAGTCGAGCCGCTTCCGCCGCACCCGCCGCGACGGCGGCGTCCGAGAAGTCGATGCCGGTGAACCGGCTGCGCGGGAACGCCTGCGCCATCAAGTTGACCGCATGCCCGCTGCCGCAACCGAAATCGGCCACCTCGGCACCGGCGCGCAGACGCTCCGGCAGGCCGTCGACCATGGGCAAGACCACGTCGACGAGGGTGGCGTCGAACACCTCACCGCTCATCTCGGCCATCAGCGTGTGGAAGCGCGGGTAGTCGCTGTAGGGCACGCCGCCGCCGGCCCGGAAGCAGTCGATGACTTTTTGCTCAACCTCGCCGAGCAGGGAGATGAACTGCGTGACGCGAGCCAGGTTGTTGGGTCCGGCGGCTCGCGTCAGGGCTGCTGCCCGATGGGCCGGCAGCGCGTAGGTGGCCTTCTCGGGGTCGTAGTCGACGACCTGCGCGGCGGTCACACCACCCAGCCATTCCCGGACGTAGCGCTCGTTGAGGCCCGCCGCCTCGGCGATCTGGGCGCTGGTCGACGGCGGCAACTCGGCCATCCTGTCCAACAGCCCGGTCTGATGGCCGACGCTGAGCAGGATCGCCAAACCGGCGCTGTCGATGGCCGCCACGATCCGGTTGCCGAATTCCTCACTGGTTTCGGGACTGGTTTCGGGACTGGTTTCGGGGCCGGTTTCGGGGCCGGTTTCGGGGCCGGTTTCGGGGCCGGTGTCGGTTGCCGTCATGATCAGCGACGCTACACCGGGCTGGTGAGGCGCTGAGTCTGCGTTCAGCGTGAGCAGGCCGAGATGGACACGCTCACCGCAGAATCGACGCGGTGAGCGCGGTCTTAGCGAGGCTCATAACGTCCGAGCTATAGGTTGGAGCCCATGAGTCAGACAGTGCGCGGCGTGATTTCACGAAAAAAGGGTGAGCCCGTCGAATTGGTAGACATCGTCGTCCCGGAGCCCGGGCCCGGGGAGGTCGTCGTCGACCTCAGCGCCTGCGGCGTCTGCCACACCGATCTGACCTACCGCGACGGCGGCATCAACGACGAATACCCATTCCTGCTGGGCCACGAGGCCGCGGGCACGGTCGAAGCGGTCGGTCCCGGGGTAACCACGGTCGAACCGGGCGACTTCGTGATCCTGAACTGGCGCGCCGTGTGCGGTCAGTGCCGCGCGTGCAAACGGGGCCGGCCGCACTACTGCTTCGACACCTTCAACGCCGAACAGAAGATGACGCTGACCGACGGCACCGAACTCACCCCCGCGTTGGGCATCGGCGCGTTCGCCGACAAGACGCTGGTGCACTTTGGTCAATGCACCAAGGTCGATCCGGCAGCCGACCCTGCGGCGGCCGGTCTGCTGGGTTGCGGAGTCATGGCCGGCATCGGTGCGGCGATCAACACGGGCGGAGTGACCCGTGATGACAGCGTGGCCGTGATCGGCTGCGGCGGTGTCGGCGACGCCGCGATCGCCGGTGCCGCGCTGGTCGGAGCCAAGATGATCATCGCGGTCGACACCGACGACACCAAGCTGGCGTGGGCACGCGAATTCGGTGCCACCCACACCGTCAACGCGCGCGAATCCGACGTCGTCGCAACCATCCAGGAGCTCACCGACGGCTTCGGAGCCAACGTGGTGATCGACGCCGTCGGACGCCCCGAAACCTGGAAGCAGGCCTTCTATGCCCGCGACCTGGCCGGGACCGTGGTGTTGGTGGGTGTGCCCACGCCCGAAATGCGGCTGGACATGCCGCTGCTGGATTTCTTCTCCCACGGTGGAGCGTTGAAGTCCTCGTGGTATGGCGACTGCCTGCCCGAACGCGACTTCCCCACCCTGATCGACCTGTATCAGCAGGGCCGGCTTCCGCTGGACAAGTTCGTCTCCGAACGCATCAGGCTCGACGATGTCGAGGAGGCGTTCCACAAGATGCACGGCGGCAAGGTACTGCGCTCGGTGGTGATGTTGTGACGATCGAGCGCGTGATCACCCATGGAACTTTCGAACTCGACGGCGGCAGTTGGGAAGTCGACAACAACATCTGGCTGGTCGGCGACGACTCCGAAGTCGTGGTTTTCGACGCCGCCCATGACGCCGCTCCGATCATCGAGGCGGTCAGGGGCCGCAACGTGGTAGCGGTGGTGTGTACGCATGGCCACAACGACCACGTGACGGTAGCCCCTCAGCTCGGTGAGACCCTGGACGCCCCCGTGCTACTGCACCCCGGCGACGACGTGTTATGGCGAATGACGCACCCGGGCAAAGACTTTCGTTTCGTGGCTGACGAAGATACGTTGCGGGTAGCCGGGCTGGAACTGCGTGCGCTGCATACCCCGGGCCATTCACCGGGATCGGTGTGCTGGTATGCCCCGGACCTCGGCCCCGGGACAGGCGTCGTGTTCAGCGGCGACACCCTGTTCTCCGGCGGACCCGGTGCAACCGGACGCTCGTTCTCCGATTTCCCCACGATTCTGCGGTCGATCTCCGAACGGCTCGGGACGTTGCCCGGCGACACCGTCGTGCACACCGGCCACGGCGACAGCACCACCGTCGGCGATGAGATCGTCCACTACGAGGAATGGGTCGCCCGCGGTCACTGAAGGCCGGTTAGTGTCCCTGAAGAATCCGGCGCTTCTCGGACTCGAACTCGCTTTCGGTCAGCGCACCTGAATCACGCAGCGCGGCAATCGTTTTGATGCGCTCGAGCTTGACCCCCTCGTCGCTGGGTTCGACGGGCACCGACCACCCAGCCGGCGACACCACCCTGGGCCGGCTGCGACTCAACCACATCACCGACAACGCCAGATCCAGCAGGCCGACGACGAAGACGGCGACGAATACCCATACCAGATAGCCGTAGGAGCTCTGGTGGCCGAAAGCCAGTCGCGGGTTGATGTATCCGCCGACCTGGCCCTCGGTTGTCACGCGGTAGGTGCCTTCGACCGGAACCTGGACAATCCACACCCGCACATGCGCGTCGTTGTTGACCGTCGTTGTGCTGCCGATACTTTCGGTGAGACGTGGTTGCGGCGCACCCTCGGGCGGGTCGATGGAGATGCCCAACGGCGGGACGGGCAGGCCGGTGCCGTTGGTGCCGCCGATGACCACGGTGTGCAGGCTGACGGTGACTTCGCCCGCCGGCAGGTGGATGCTGTCCGAGCCCGGGATGGGCACTTCGCCGTAAGCGTTGTACTTGTCCAGAAAAAATGCGTTGAGCACCAATGTGGTGATGAAGCCGCCCACCGATACCACCAACGTCACAATGGCCAGGGTCAGCGAAATCTTGGCGGCCCGTCTGCTGTTCATCCACGCAGTTTGGCACGCCAGCGCAACACCGCGGCACCGATCAGCACCACAAACGCGGTCACCGGCACCCAATCCCCCAGCCGTTGGTACACCGTGGTGCTCGAGCCCAACGGAACGCTGACCACAACGGCGCCCCGGAAATCCGACGGGCACCACGCCAGCCGGTGCCCCCGGACGTCGAAGGCCGAACTGTCGCCGGACAACCCGGCATGCACCGCCGGGCGGCCCGCCTCGACCGCCCGCACCGCGGGTTGCGCGGCCAATTGCGGCTGCGCCCAACTGCCTTGAAATGTCGAGGTGGAACTCTGGTACGCCAACAACTCGGCCCCCAGCAGTGCTTCGCGCCGCGCCAGATCGGAAAACGTCGTCTCGTAGCTGATCAGCGGTCCGATATCGAGACCACCGGCAGACAGCACCACCGGCCCGGCTCCCCGCTTCCGGTCTTCGGCGGCGGCCTTGCTGTGGCGGGTGACCCAGCCGACCAGCGGCCGCAGCGGCACATATTCGCCGAACGGCACCAGACGGGTCTTGTGGTAACTGCCGAGCACTCCGCCTGCACCCACGAGTACCGACGACTTGTAGATGCCCCCGCCCGGCGCTGCCGCATCGACGTTGACCAGGAGCTCGGCGCCCACCCGCCGGGACAACTCCGCCAGGCGGGCCAGCACCTCGGGATGTCTGGTGAGATCCTGCCCCACGCTGCTTTCGCCCCAGACCACCAAGTCCACCCGTTCGCCCACGAGGGTGGCCGTGATCGCCTCACTGGCCGCCTCACGGGCGGTCGAATCGTCGATGTCGCCGGGCTGTACGAGCGCGACTCGCACAGTCGGACCGGATGCGGGCGCCGGGCCCAGCAGATACCACACCGGTCCCAGTCCCGCGCACGCCACCGCACACCCCAGCGCGACCAGCCGCATCGGCCCGTGGTGCACGATCGCGACGGCGATGGCGGCATTGGCAGCGACCACCAGAAAGCTCGTCAGCCAGACTCCGCCCAAGGACGCCGTCGCCAGCGTGACGGGCTGATTCCACTGCGACGCCCCCAACAACGCCCACGGACCGCCCAACGGGGGCCACGCCCGCACCGCTTCGGCCGCCACCCACGCGCTGGGCAGCACCACCACCGCGGCAGCCATGCGGGCGGCGGTCACGGGCGCCGACAGCAGCCGGTGGGCGATCCATCCCCACGGCAGCCACAAGGCACCGAGTCCCATGGCGTACACCGCCAACAGCGGACCGGTGCTGGTCGCCAGCCAGTATTGAGTGGTCAGCACAAACCCGCCAATACCCCAGCAGGCCCGCACGGCTCCGTCCCACGATGTGGCAGCGGCCCGCACCACCAGCAGCAGCGGCACCACCGCGAACCACGCCAGCCACCACCACGATGGCGCCGGGAAAGCCAACGCCGGTAGCGTGCCGAGGACCAACGCCACCGCCCATCCGGGGACGCGCCGCCGGCACGTTCCCGAATGGAGGGCCATGGTGTTCAGCATGCCGGTCGGATTCTGGGTCGGCGAGGAAAAGAGGACACTGGACAGGCGCCACCGGAAAAGGAGTGAAACGCATGGCTAACGATCTGATCGCCGCGGTGCCCGATCTGTCCGGGAAGCTCGCCGTCGTCACCGGCGCCAACAGCGGTCTGGGGTTCGGGCTGGCCCGACGGCTGTCGGCGTCCGGCGCCGAGGTGGTGATGGCAATCCGCAACCGCGCCAAGGGTGAGGCGGCGATCGAGCAGATCCGCACCGCGGTTCCCGACGCCAAGCTGACCATCAAGGCGCTCGACCTGTCGTCGCTGGCCTCTGTCGCCGCGCTGGGTGAGCAATTGAACTCCGAAGGCCGCCCGATCGACATTCTGATCAACAACGCCGGCGTCATGACCCCACCCGAACGCGACACCACCGCCGACGGCTTCGAATTGCAGTTCGGCAGTAACCATCTCGGTCACTTCGCGCTGACCGCCCATGTGCTGCCGCTGCTGCGCGCGACGCCGGCCGCGCGGGTGGTCTCGCTGAGCAGCTTGGCGGCACGGCGCGGCCGTATCCACTTCGACGACTTGCAGTTCGAAAAGTCCTACGCCCCCATGACGGCCTACGGACAGTCGAAGTTGGCAGTGCTGATGTTCGCTCGCGAGCTGGACCGCCGCAGCCGCGAGGCCGGCTGGGGGATCAAGTCCAACGCCGCCCACCCCGGGTTGACCAAGACCAACCTTCAGATCAGCGGACCTTCGCACGGCCGGGAAAAGCCGGCGCTGATGCAGCGGCTATACCAGGCGTCGTGGCGTTTGACTCCGTTCTTTTGGCAGGAGATCGACGAGGGGATACTGCCCGCGCTGTATGCGGCCGCCACCCCGCAGGCTGAGGGCGGCGCGTTCTACGGCCCCCGGGGCTTTTACGAGGCAGCCGGAGGCGGCGTCACCGAGGCCAAGGTGCCCGCCCGGGCCCGCAACGACGCTGACTGCCGACGTCTCTGGGAGGTTTCCGAGCGTCTCACGGGGGTCAGGTATCCGACTCCGGCCTGATAGGCCGAAACCGGCGGTCGGCGAAGCCCCAACCAAAAAGGGCTGGCGCGCAGGATGATTCGCTGATCGCCATGGCGCGACGGGCGTGTCGGTGCATGCTGCGCGGCGTTTACCCGGACCGGTCTCGGTGGTTGTGTATTCATCGGAACTGCAGCCACTGCGACCGCCATCGGCGTGTCGTGCGTGTGGCCGCAGTGTCGCGGGGACAACCACCTGCGTACCGGCAGGCGTTTCGATCCAGCGCCGCATTGGGTAACCGGCATTGAGGGGTCGGTCACAAACGGCAACTGCAAAGGGGCACGGGCATGACTGCGCACGACGAGCAGGCCGCCGGCCGCAGCGATCACCGGCAACGGGCCGGCAGCAGCAGCGACGGCGGGAAACCGGATACCTCCGAGGTGCCGGAACCCAGCGACGAAGCCAAGGAAACAGCGGCCGAAATGATGACGGCCTATGAGGACCGGCCGACGCTGGTGTTGCCCGGCTCCGGCAAGACCATTACCGGTACGGCGGTCGGGGACTGGCTCGACGAACACGGCCATCCCCGATACGCCGACGACACGGACTCGCCGGCGGCAAAAGCCAAGGCAGACAACGATGAAACAGACGAAGACAAGCAGGTCGCGGAGAATCTGGACAAGGACAAGGCCTACAACGAGGAAGTGCTCAAGTCAGCCCGGGATGAGACAGCCGCGGGCTAGGACGAACCGACGCGCTGCCTGGCTCGAGATCACCGGGTCTAGAGCCCGGGAACCTGGGGTATCTGCGGGAAGCCGATGCCGGGGATCTGCGGGATGGCCGGAATCGGCGGGATCTGCGGCACTGCCGGCACTTGCTGGGTTGGCGGTGCCTGGGTGGTGGCCGGCGGCTGGGTCGTTGCCGGCGGCTGGGTCGTTGCCGGCGGCTGGGTCGTTGCCGGCGGCTGGGTGGTCGTCGGCGGTGCCGTCGTCGGGGGCGTCGTGCTTTCCGGCGGTTGGGTCGTCGTCGGGGGCGGTGGTGTCGTTTCGGCGGTAGGAGGCGGTGCCTGGGTCGACGGCGGTGCCGGCGGCGGCGCTTGCGGCGCCGGTTCTTGGGTGCCGGGCGGTGGCGGCGCCGGCTCCGGGCTCCCCTCGGTTGGCGGCGGCGGGGCAGGCGCGGAAGTAGTCGGCGCCGGACTCACCCCCGGCGGGCGTGTCGCGGGCTTGTCGCTGGAGCCCAGCGCGATCGCCACCGCGGTGCCGACCAGCAGCACCGCGACGACCGTGCTGACGATGATCACCGCCGGCAGGCGATACCATGGGATGACCGGCGGCTCAGGCTTCGACTCCGGGGGCGTGTCATGCTCGAACGCCAGCTGCGGGCGGGCAGAGGTGTAGCCGGAACCGCCGGCATCCGCGTAGTCACCGCCGGGCACGGGCATGACGTGGGAATCTTCCTCGGCTTCCGACCAGGCCAGCGCGGGCTGCACTGCCGACGCGGGCGCATCCGCGCCACCCGGTGCCAGCGGGGCCAGCGGCGCCAGTGCCGTCGCGGCGATCGGCGGAGCCGAGGTCAACACCGTCGCACTGGTATCGGCGGGTCCCCGGGCCGCCCGTAACGCCGCGCCGATTGCGGCGGTCAGCTGCGGGCGCGGCGCCGTGACCACCGGAACGCCAAATCGCCCCGACAGCGTGGTGGTGACCGACGCGATGTTGGCCCCGCCCCCGACGGAAACGATCGCAACCAGATCTGCCGTATGAATCCCGATTTGCGCCAACGTCTGTTCCATAACCGCGGCGACACCGTCCAACAACTCGCGAATGGTCTCGTCGAGCTCGTTTCGGGTGAGCCGGATTTCGCCATGTCCCCCCGGCAGCTCGTCGGCCAGGGTGGTCACCGTGCTGTGGGAGAGCCGTTCCTTGGCGTGGCGGCATTCGATCCGCAGCCGGTTCAACGAGCCGATGGCGGCAGTCCCGGACGGGTCGAATGAACCGGTGGCCGGCATCTCCGACATCACATAGGTCAGCAGCGCCTGATCGATCAGATCGCCGGAGAAGTCTCGATGGCGCACCGTCGCGGCGACCGGCTGATAATCGCCGGCCGCATCGACCAGCGTCATGCTGGTCCCGCTGCCACCGAAGTCGCAGACCGCGACGATGCCGCGGGCCGGTATGCCGGGGTTGGCCCGCATCGCGAACAGCGCGGCCGCCGCATCGGGGATCAGCAGTGGCTGGGCGTCGTGCGACCATTCCGGCACCCGGCTCAGCGCGGCACCCAACGCGTCGACCGCGGCCGGCCCCCAGTGGGCGGGATAGGTCAGTGCGACGTCGTCGGGCAGGGCCCGCCCACCGGTGGCCGTGTAGGCCAGCGCCCGTAGACTGTCGACCACCAGAGCCTCGCTGCGGTGCATCGAACCGTCGGCCGCGACGATGCCGACCGGGTCCCCCACCCGGTCCACGAAGTCGCTCATGACCAGGCCGGGCTGATCCAGTCTCGGGTTTTCCGACGGCAGTCCGACCTCGGGGGGGCGCTGCCGATACAAGGTCAGCACGGGCTTGCGGATGATGGCGTGGTCGGCGGTAACTGCCGCCAGATTGGTGGCACCGATCGACAGCCCCAGTGCGGGCCGTGGTCCTTCTGCCATGGTTTGTCCCCGTCCGGCTGCGCGCCCCCGCGCCCGCCTACCCGAAATTGTGCCGTCTACACCTATAGCCGTTCTTTGCGCCGGCTATGCGCGAGCTGTATAACGACATGGCTCAGCGGATGGTGCCGGCGCCGGGAATCAGGGGCAGGTCCAGCGCGGTGACCCAGCCCGGAGACAGGCCGTTGACGGCCGGGACGGCGTTGAGCGCCCGCATCCCGGTCGCCAGGCACCCGGCGGTGGCGGCATCGCGGCCCGAGCCGTCGGTGAACCGGAACGCGGTTTCCTGGAAGATGCTGGGGGTTCCGTCGATGTCCACCCGGTAGACGTCGTCGTCGTGACCGGAGGGCCAGTCGGGTGCGGCGTCGCGGCCGATGCGGTTGACGTGCTCGAGTTGAATGCGCGTCTCGCCCCGGTAGATGCCGTTGATGGTGAAGCGGACGGCGGCGACCTGGCCGGGCTTGATGACGCCCTTCACCGAATGACGCTCGGTGGGCGTCACCCACTTGTCCCAGGTGGTGGTGATCTCGTCGAGCATGATCCCGGCGGCGTGGGCGATCATCGGCACGGTGGCGCCCCACGCGAAAATCAACACGTCGCGGTTTTCCAGGATCGGGCTGAATTCGGGCTCCCGCCCGATGCCCATTTCTTTCTCGTAGTCGCCTTCGTAGTTGGTGTAGTCCAGCAGCTCGGCGGCGCGCACTCGCCGCACCTCCGAACACAACCCCATCAGAGTCATCGGAAACAGGTCGTTGGCGAATCCCGGGTCGATGCCGGTGGTGAAGCAGGACGACTCCCCCAGCTCGCACGCCTCGGTGATGGGCTGGATCCACTGCGGAGGGTTCAGGTGCATCGTCGGCCAGATCCACGGCGTCATCGCGGTCGAGCACACGTCGATGCCGGCCCGCAGGAACCGGGTGATCACGGCGATGTTGGCGTCGGCCTGCATCGCCGTCGGTCCGTAGTGCACCAATGCGTCAGGCTTGAGCGCGATCAGGGCGTCGACGTCGTCGGTGGCGACGATGCCCACCGGCTCGGGCAGCCCGCAGATGTCGCCGACGTCGCGCCCGACCTTGTCGGGGTTGCTGACGCCGACCCCGACCAGTTCGAACAGCGGATGCTTGACAATTTCGGCGATCACCATCTTGCCGACGAAGCCGCTGCCCCAGACGACTATTCGCTTTGTGTCCCGTTGCGACATGAACCGCCACCTCCCGGCTTCACCCTAAGCGACGCGAGGCCGCAAGCCAGGGCAAGGCTGGGACACCTCTAGCATCGGAGCGGTGCGAGGCCGGCCAGCGTTGAGTGCGTGGCGCTTCGTCGCGGTGTTCGGCGTGGTCAGCTTGCTCGCCGACTTCGTCTACGAGGGCGCGCGGTCGATAACCGGTCCGCTGCTGGCGTCCCTGGGCGCGACCGGACTGGTGGTCGGCGTGGTGACCGGCATCGGCGAGGCCGCCGCGTTGGCGCTGCGGTTGGTATCGGGTCCCCTGGCAGATCGAACCCGACGGTTCTGGGCGTGGACGGTCGCCGGCTACGCGCTGACGCTGATCACGGTTCCACTGCTGGGAGTAGCGGGTGCATTGTGGGTCGCCTGCAGCTTGGTGATCGCCGAGCGTGTCGGCAAGGCGGTGCGCAGTCCGGCCAAGGACACGTTGCTGTCGCACGCCGCCAGTGTCACCGGTCGCGGCCGCGGCTTTGCCGTGCACGAGGCGCTCGACCAGGTGGGGGCGGTGATCGGCCCGTTGACCGTGGCGGGGGTGCTTGCCGTCACCGGCAACGACTACGCGCCCGCGCTCGGGGTGCTGGCGCTGCCGGGTGCGGCGGCGCTGGCGCTGCTGCTGTGGCTGCGGGTCCGGGTGCCGCATCCGGACTCCTATGAAGCGCCAGCGGCTTCCGCAGTATCGCCCGATGGTGTTGTAGCGCAACGGTTCTGGGAGTTACCGCCACGGTTCTGGCTGTACTGTGGATTCACCGCGATCACCATGTCCGGCTTCGCCACGTTTGGGTTGCTGTCGTTTCACATGGTCACCCACGGCTTGCTGAGCGCTGCCGCGGTGCCGGTGGTCTACGCGGCCGCGATGGCGGCCGATGCGCTGGCCGCCCTGGTTTCCGGCTACAGCTACGACCGGTTTGGCGGGAAAAGCCTTGCGGCACTGCCGCTTCTGTCGAGCATGGTGGTCTTGTTCGCCTTCAGCGGCAACACCGCGATGGTGGTAGTGGGCGCGCTGTTGTGGGGTGCGGCCGTGGGGATCCAGGAATCCACGCTGCGGGCGGTGGTCGCCGACATGGTCACCGCCCCGCGGCGAGCCAGCGCTTACGGTGTGTTCGCGGCCGGACTGGGTGCGGCAAGCGCGGCCGGTGGCGCCCTCGTCGGCTGGCTTTACGAAATCTCCACCGGCACGGTAGTCGTGGTGGTGGTCGCAATACAGCTGGTTGCGCTGCTCAGCATGTTCACGATCGGGTTACCGCGCGCTGCGGCGTCGACGCCTGCCCAAACCCCTTTCACGCCGTCCTAAGTGGTGACACGATGGACAACCATGACCAGTCGATCGGCAGCCAAGCTACGTCACCTCAAACGCCTGAGCGGACCCGCCGCGGTGTGCGCTCTCGGCATCGGCTTCACGGCCACGTGTGGTCTGGCAGACGCGGATCCACTTCCTCAGCTACCGCAGGTCCGCTACGAGGTGAGTGGCAGCGGTGTCGCCGAGTACATCTCGTACCAAACCCACACCGGTCAGAAGCGTGCGGTCAATGTGGGCCTGCCATGGTCGACGCAGTTCACCGCCTTCGGCGCTCAGGTGTTCGTGCTCAGCGCGCAGGGGCCGGGCAGCATCACGTGCAGAATTCTGCTCGACGGCAACGTGGTGACGCAGCAGACGGCGACGGGCGCGCCCGGACACACGGTCTGCACGCATTGACATTGCCGGGTCACTAATCCGGCCGCTGGCGGTCTAAGCTCGCCAATGTCACCCTTCAAGGACGAAGCGGGACAAAGGAGGAGCACGGTGGACCTCAAGACTGACCGCAATGCCGGCCTGCTGCCCCGGGCCAACGGGACGCCGCCGCCGGAGGTTCCGCTCTCCGACGTCGACCTGGGTTCGCTGGAATTCTGGGGCCGCGACGACGACTTTCGCGACGGCGCCTTCGCCACGTTGCGGCGGGAAGCCCCGGTCTCGTTCTGGCCGGCGCTCGAATTGCCGGGATTCACCGGCGGCGCCGGACATTGGGCACTGACCCGCCACGACGACGTCTTCTTCGCCAGCCGTCACCCGGAGGTCTTCCATTCCTCCCCCAACATCACGATCAACGACCAGACCCCGGAATTAGCCGAGTATTTCGGTTCGATGATCGTGCTCGACGATCCACGGCACCAGCGGCTGCGCTCGATTGTCAGCAGGGCTTTCACCCCGAAGGTGGTCGCGCGCATCGAGGCGTCGGTGCGCGACCGCGCGCAGCGGCTGGTCGCGGCGATGATCAGCAACCATCCCGACGGCCAAGCCGACCTGGTCAGCGAACTAGCCGGGCCGCTGCCGTTGCAGATCATCTGCGACATGATGGGCATTCCCGAAGAGGACCACCATCGGATATTTCATTGGACCAATGTGATTCTCGGGTTCGGCGACCCCGATCTGACGACTGATTTCGAAGAGTTTCTTCAGGTTTCGATGGACATCGGGGCCTACGCCACCGCACTGGCCGACGACCGCCGCGTCAACCATCACAACGATCTGACGACGAGCCTGGTGGAAGCCGAAGTCGACGGCGAGCGGCTGTCGTCCTCAGAAATCGCGATGTTCTTCATCCTGCTGGTGGTCGCGGGCAACGAGACCACCCGCAATGCGATCAGCCACGGCATGCTGGCGTTGTCGCGGTATCCGGAGCAACGGGCGAAGTGGTGGTCGAACTACGACGAGCTGGCGCATACCGCGGTCGAGGAGATCGTGCGGTGGGCCTCTCCGGTGGTCTACATGCGCCGCACCCTCAGCGAGGACGTCGAACTCCGAGGCGTCACGATGGCCGCCGGCGACAAGGTCTCACTGTGGTACTGCTCGGCCAACCGCGATGAGTCGAAGTTCGCCGATCCGTGGCGGTTCGACGTGGCGCGCGATCCCAACCCGCACCTGGGCTTCGGCGGTGGCGGCGCGCATTTCTGCCTGGGGGCCAACCTGGCTCGCCGCGAGATCAGGGTGGTGTTCGACGAATTGCGCCGGCAAATGCCCGACGTCGTCGTGACCGAGGAGCCGGCCCGGTTGCTGTCGCAGTTCATTCACGGCATCAAACGCCTGCCGGTGGCCTGGAGTCGCTGAGGTGGCCGACGTCGATGTCTGCGTGGTGGGCGGCGGGTTCGCTGGCCTGACCGCGGCGCTTCGGCTCAAACAGGCCGGCCATTCGGTGACATTGCTCGAGGCGCGCGACCGCGTGGGCGGGCGCACCTTCACCGTCCAGCGTGACGACGGGTCCTGGATCGACAAGGGCGGCGCCTGGATCGGGCCGACCCAGGACCGAATCCATGCGCTGATGAAAGAATTCGGGGTCGCGAGCTTCAAGCAGTACACCGGCGGCGAGGCGATGATGGTCGTCGACGCCAAGCAATATCGCTACCAGGGCACGGTCCCGTGGACGCTGAGCCCGTGGGCGTCGCTGAATCTGGGCGCGGCGATGTTCGAGCTCACCCAGATGTGCAAGACGATTCCCCTCGAGGCGCCATGGGAAGCCAAGAAGGCCGCGCGATGGGATCGCATGACGTTGGCCCAGTGGCTGCGCAAGAACCTCGTGTCCAAGGCCGCGCACGACCTGCTGGAAACCGCGATCGCCGGCACCTACACCTCGGATGCTTCCGAGGTGTCCATGCTGTTCGTCCTATATCAGATGGCGTCCGGCGGAGGGCCCGGTTTCGTACTGGGTGGCGAGGGCGGCTCACAGGACTCCCGCCCGGTCGGCGGCATGGGAGCGATCTACGGGCCGATGGCCGCCGAGCTGGGTGACGTGATCCGGCTGTCCCAGCCGGTACGCTCCATCACCCAGGACGCCGACGGGGTCACCGTGCAGTCGGACGGTATGACGGTGCGGGCGCGGCGGGCAATCGTCGCGGTGCCGCTGGCTATCGCCAGCCACATCGCTTATGCGCCAATGCTTCCCACCGATCGGTCCTTCTTGCACCAGCGGATGCCCAGCGGTGCGGTGGTCAAGATCTCGACCGTCTACGACGAACCGTTCTGGCGCAGCGACGGCCTCTCCGGCCAAAGCGCCGCGCCGGGATCGCTGGCGACGCTCACCATCGACGGCTGCCCCGACACCGGCGGCCCCGGCGTGCTGGTTGTGGTCATCGAGGGTCCCATTGCGCGGCAATACGAGCGCCTTGATGAGGCCGGGCGCCGTCAGGCGGTGCTCGACGCCCTGGTGGACCGGTTCGGCACCAAGGCCGGAAGGCCGGTGGACTACGTGGAGCAGAACTGGAGCCGTGAGCGCTATTCCGGGGGCGGGATGATCAGCCACGCGCCCCCGGGCGTGCTCACCCAGTTCGGGCATGCACTACGCAGGCCGTGCGGGCGCATCCACTGGGCGGGCACCGAGACATCGGCCACTATGTGCGGCTGGATCGATGGCGCGATTCGCTCCGGTGAGCGGGCCGCCAGCGAAGTCATGACGACCGAGACGCTCACGGTGGCTTGACCGCATATACCAGCAGCACCCGCGGGTATACGCGCAGCCATTCCGGCGGCTGCGGGGTCCGTGCGACGCAGGATGCGTTGTGGCCCAACCACTCCAGCGCACGGCGATACGCATCGACGTTGGCCGGGCGGAATGGGTAGCGATAGTAGCGGGCGAACGCTTCCACGTGCGCACGGAGGATCAACTTGCCGGTGCGGCCCTGTGGCATGTCCTCGAACACAATGATGCTGCGCCGCGCGACCCGGTGACACTCCTTGATCAGCGCCAGGGGATCATGGCTGTGATGCAGCACCTCACTGAGCAACGCATGGTCAAATGACTTGCCTTGAACAGGAATTGAGGTGCCGTCGAACAGGCGGAACGGGATCTGGGTCCGGCGCGAGTCCTGCACGTCCACGCCGCTGGCGTCCACCCCGTACATCTCATGCAGATACGCCGACAGATAGCCGGTTCCGCACCCGACGTCGAGCACGCTGTCCCCCTCGTCGAGATAGCCCTCGAGCGCTCCGGCCTGCCCGCGCAACCGGGCCTTCGGCCGCATGACGTTCAACGCGTCCCCGAGACCCGGTGGCGAAGGCAGCTGCACGGCGATCATTGTGCCGTGAAAACCTCTCGGAGGGTGGGCGACCCGCTGGCGCGGCGCCGGTGGATGCCACCACCCGATGGCGCCGGCTGCAGCGTTTACCCTCAAGCATGGCCAGTCCCGCATTCCCCGCCGCCGACGTGCTGGCTGCCCGGCAGAAGCTGGTGCTCGACCACTTCCATGACGAGGTCCGCCACGACTGGGACGCCGTGCTGTCGACGTTCCCGCATCCCCATTACGAGCTGATCCCACAAATGACCGTCCACGACGGCAACCAGGCGGTGCGTGGCTACTACACCTACACCCGGACGGCGTTCCCCGACCAGGACCATGAACTCATCGCGTTGCGCCACAGCGCCGATGCGGTGGTCGTCGAATTCTGGCTGATGGGGACCCACCGGGGCTACCTCGGCAAGATCCCGCCCACCGGCAGCCGGTTCCGGGTCCGGATGACCGCGTACTTCATCTTCGACGACGCCGAAACGCTTGTCTGCGAACGTATTTACTTCGACACGCTGACGATGATCAAACAGTTGGTCGGCGGCCTGGGCCTGAAGAAACCGGCGAATTGGCTATTGGCCGCACGCTGCCTGCGTGGCCTGCTGACGATGTCGTCGCAGCAACCCGACCCCGCATTGACCGACACCGCGCCGCCGGCCTTCGCCGAAGCCGGGACCTAGGCGGGTACGCTTTCGCACCGAGGTCCCGATACTGAGAGTCCCGCTGCGATGAACCAAAGAATCCGTCATACGGTGTGCGGCCTGTCGGCGGCCGCGCTGTTGGCGGGCTGTGCCATCAACGGCGTCAAAGCCGGTCCCAGCCCGGCCGGCGGTACGCCGCCAGCGGCGACCGCGCTCGGTACTACATCACCCACCTCGCCGCGACCACGCACCGAGAAATGGATCGCCCTGCAGGTCGGCGAGTGCGTGGCCGACCTGCCTCCGGCCGACCTCAGCCGGATCACCGTCACCGTGGTCGATTGTGCGACACCGCATGTGGCCGAGGTCTATCTGCGTGCGCCGGTTGCGGTGGACAACGCCATCAGCGCCGTCGCAAACCGAGAATGTGCCGCCGGGATCGGGTCTTACACCGGGCAATCCGTCGACAGCGGCGCATATTCGGTGACCTATCTGATCGACTCCAACCAAGACAGAACCGGGGCCAATCCCACTCCCAGCACCGTCATCTGCCTACTGCAAGCACCAAACGGTCAGCTTCTCACCGGATCCGCACGTCACTGACGCGCTCTCGATGCGGCCTGGTCGAGGACACGTATGTTGTGGGCCGTGTCGCGGCTTTCTTCCCGCGCAATCGCCTCGACCCATTCCGACAACGGCGGTGGCGGGTTCAGGTGGCGTCTGATCCACCAGGCAAAAATCGTATCGTGGTCATCAATGACTTTGGAGCGGTTGCTCTCCGGCTCGGCCAGCAGCTGTTGCGCGAATGTCCATGCCATGTCCCGAGATTGCCGCAGTTCTGCAGTGAGTAGGCCGATGTCGTCGCCGGTCAACTGCCTGCGGTAGCGGGCAAAGCCCGGCGAAATCTGTTCCGTGGCGTCGGCTATGACGTTGGCCTGGCTCACCAGAATGGCATTGACCGCGTCGAAGTCGTTGCGCAGCGACTCCAACGAATCACCGGCGGTTTCGGCGGCGGTAATGCCCAGATCGAAGGTGTCGTGCGCGTTCATCGCGGTGAGCATGTGCTGCAACACGATTGGCTCATCGCTATCGTTTGTCTCGAAGGCGGCTTGCCACACCTGCGACGGATTGCCAGTGCCGCCGCCGAAATAGCGGTGCAGGGCATCGAAATACCGCCGCGCGAACGTCAAACCAAACCGGGTTGTACGGGGTCCGTCCTTGAACACTCCCCGATGAACGGCATCACCGATCGCGATAGTCGACCGCTTGTACATGACAGCGAAATATCCGGCCGGGTTGGCCGTGTCAACGGACCAGTCGATGATCGACTGCAGCGCGCTGACGATGTCGTCCAGACTGTCGATGCGCGGTAGCGGGGGCGGCATGCCGTTTAGTATCCAACGCCAGGCGACCACGGGTAGCATCATCAGGCGGTTTCACGCGTCCAATCGCAGCGGCCGCGGGAGGGTCACTATGGCAAACAGTGACAACCCGGTCCCGCAGGGGCGGATCCGGCGGACCATGCCGTTGGCCGGTTTCGCGGCCCGGGCCGCCGGCGGGCGCATGGTGGCGGGACTGCGCGAGAAGACCGGCGACACCGGCGCCGTCGCCCGCTTCCACGAACGCACCGCCGCAAGGTACTCGGAGCTACTGGGCCGCTCCAAGGGCGTGCTGATGAAAGCCGGACAGATTCTGTCCGTGATGGACACGAGTTGGGTTGGTAACGGCCAGTTCTCCGGTTACCAGGCCGCGTTGGCGCACCTGCAGGCCGATGCCCCGCCGATGGATCCGGCCCTGGCTCGCGAGGTGCTGCAGGCCGATCTTGGCCGGCCGGCCGAGGAGGTCTTCGCCGAGTTCGCCGACGAGCCGATGGCTGCTGCCTCCATCGGGCAGGTGCACCGGGCAGTGCTGCCCGATGGTCGACGAGTGGCGGTCAAAATCCAGTACCCGGGCGCGGCCGAAGCCATCCGCGACGATCTGGCCAACACCGAATTGCTCGCAAGCTTCTTGCGGCTGGTGTCCACGACATTGGGCAACGTGATTCAGACCGATGTCAAGCGGGCCGCACGCGAGGTCGCCGCTCGCATCGGCGAGGAAATCGACTACCGCCACGAAGCGGCCAACATCGCCGCGTTCGCCGGGCTGTACCGTGACCACCCGTTCATCCGGATCCCGGATGTCGTTGCCGAAGCATCAGGTGATCGGGTGTTGACGATGACCTATCTGGACGGAATGGATTGGGCTGCAGCCCAAGATGCGGAACAGGAGCTCAAGAACTGCTGGGCCGAGGCCATCTTGCGGTTTGCCACCGGTTCGGCCCGCCACGCGAATCTGTTTCACGCCGATCCGCACCCCGGTAACTACCGGTTCGGCTCCGACGGGCGGGTCGGCTTTCTCGACTTCGGCTGTGTGAAGGTCGTTCCCGAGCCGTTTCGCCACAAATACATGCATACGGTCCGGGCCGCCCTGGACGGACGAGCTCACCAGCTGCGCGAGTTCATGGTGGACGCCGGCTTTCTGACTGCCGATTCCGGCCTGAGCGCTGCCCAGGTGTACCAATGGTGGGCCGAGATCCTTCAGGAGGCCCTGGGCCCGCAGCCGGTCACCTTTACCAGGGACACCTCGCGGCGAGCGCTACGGGCACTGGTCCCACTGTCACCAGACCACCCGGTTCGCCGGATGTCGCTGCCCGATGACCTGGTCTTCATGTCGCGAATCAGCCTCAACGTCAACGCAATATGCGCCATGCTCGGGGCCAGCGTGCACGCCCGCTCGATCGCCGATGACCTCGACGGCGTCGCGGACCCGATCACACCGCTGGGCAAGCAGCATCGCGCCTGGGTAAGCGGGCGCGGTCTGCCGTTCGGGTTGGACCGCCACGACCATCCCTAAAGGCTGACCCGCCCGTCGTTGCCCGGGCGCTTGACGCACGAGTCCGCATCCAGGGCGTCCAGTCTGCGCCCAGAGTGCTGTTGACTGCACGATTCGGGTGCCATCACGTACCGCTCACCCACCCACATACCGCGCGCGTTGCCGCCTCCTCGTCCACCTGGTTCCCGCGCCGTTACGCGCCTCATCTGCCGGGCGGTGGGTCTGCGCATCGTGGTTCTCGATGCGCATCCCAGGCCACCGGCGGTTCGAGCACGGACGGGTCCAGATCGCCCGATCTGGTCAGCCGTCAGCCGTGGGCGGCCGACGTGTCGGTTTGCCGGTACCCGTAACGGTCGATGACTTCGCCCCAGTGTTGTGTGACGGTCGCCCGTTGTTCGGCCGTCAATTGGTAGGTGTTGGTTTCGTAGTCCGCCCGCTCGGCGAAATACCGGCGCAGCCGCGGCCGCAGCCGCTCGAAGTCGCCCAGTCCCAGGTGCTCGTATAGTCGGCACAGCTGACCTTCGGGATCGGCGATCAGGTCCTCATAGCGCAATTCGTAAAAGCGCGACGGGGCAACAAGTTTGCGTCCTTCCTCCAGTTTCCGGTACAGGTCGACGTAGGTGGACAGCACTTTGTCGTCCAGCCCCGCGAACGTCGGACGCTGCAGGGCGTGTATCCGGGTGAACGCTTTGTGAAGGTGAATGGTCGACGGGTAAACGACATACGGGTCTCGGACGATGTGGATGAACTTCGCTTGCGGAAAAACGTCCAGCAGCACTTTGATCCGGAAACTGTGGATGGGGTTTTTCAGGATCACCGTCTTGCGCCGGCGGAAGTACAGCTGCTGGACGAACCGGAACAGGGTTCGTTTCCACGCTTCCAGCTCTCGCGGCGTCAATTGCTCCAAGTCCACATACCGTTCGTGCGCCAGCGGCCGGTTGGGGAAGGCGATGGCCAGGTACGGCGACGGCAGTCCCTGCACGCACCAGATGAATTCGTCTTCCTGGGGGTGCTGCAAGCTCAACTCCATGTTGTCCATGGGCCGATGCGTGGGCACCAGGAAGCCCACCCAGCGCGCGAACCACTCGGTCAACAGGAAATGCTGCGGCGCAAGGCATTCGTAGCCGGTAGGCGCGGTGTGGTGATCGTCGAGGATCAGCAGTTCGTGCAGCAACGTGGTGCCGGTACGCCAGTGCCCGACGATGAACACCGGCGGATCGGCGACCACCGTTTCGGCCACGCGCCTGCCGAGCGTGGCCTGCTGGCAAACTCCCAGAACAGAATTCACGACGCTGAGAAACGTGTAGAGGACCGCGAAGTGCCAGCGGCTCCAGTGCACGGCGAAGCGGTTATGGATCAGCAGGCGCGTCCAGGCGGAGAAATTGCAGCCGATCCACAGCGGCGCCGCCCACTCATGCCACCATGAGCGGGGCGTCTTCATCGAGATGCGCGGGGTGTCACGGCAACCCGGAGCCGAGTCGGGCCGCGAAGGTTGGCGTTCGTCGTCCATGCCGGGGGCTCAACCACGTCTATCCGGTCGATGTTGGTGACGATCTCGCGTAGCACGGCGTGGCCCTCCATCCGCGCCAGCTGGGTTCCGGGACACAGGTGGATGCCGGAGCCGAACGCAAGATGACCGGTCGGGTTGCGGTCGGCACGAAAGACGTCCGGGTCGTCGTACTGGCGCGGGTCGCGATTCGCAGCGCCCCACGCCAGCAGCACCAGCGAGCCTGCCGGGATGACCGCCCCGCCGACGGGATAGTCGACTCGCGTTGTGCGGCAGATGTTCTGGATCGGAGACACGAAACGAAGTTGCTCCTCGATCGCCGAAGGTATCAAATCGGGTCGGCGCGCCAGGAGGCTGAGCTGATCGGGAAACTCGGTCAGCGTGAGAAACAACGTGCTGATCATATGCGCGGTGCTCTCATAGCCGGCAACCAGCAACAACACCGCGAAAAAGAAGAGTTCGTCATCGCTGAGGCGACCGTGCTCGGCATGCGCGGCGAGCCTGCCGAAGACGGTGTGCTCGCCCAGTAGCCCAGTGGCGCGCCGCTGCGTGAAGAGCGCCCGCAATCGCCGAAAACCGGTGAAGCCCTGTGCAAGCGAAACCAGCCCGGAAGCCGACAGGTTGACGTCGGTGATCCGAGCCGCCTGGTTGGACAAGCGGCAGAACATGCCCTCGTCGGGTCCCGGCACGCCCAGAACAGCGGTGATGGTGCGCATCGGCAGCGGTGCGGCCACGGTGGCGACGACGTCCGCGGGCGTCCGGGTCAGTAGTTCGGCGACCAACTCGTGGGCCAGTCGGTCGATCATCGGACGCCATGACTCCACCGCCCCGCGCGCCATACTCGGTGCCAGCTGCTTGCGCAACCGGGTGTGTGTCGGCGGGTCAGAGGTGGGCAGGAAGGGCAGGCACCCGCGGGAAAAGGTGACTCCGCCGGCGCTGGACAACGCGTGGTGGTTGCGCGCAGCTTCACGGACGTCGGTGTAACGACTCACGATGTAGACGTCGCGTTTGGGGTTGTATTGGACCCGCTCGCCCGCCAGCAGCTCCCGGTAATGCGGGTAGGGGTCGGCGGCTGTCACCGGATCGAACGGATCGAAATCGGTGAACTGCACCTGCTTTTGGGAACGCTTGACGTCCAGCCGCGACCGGACCTTGCCGGCGGCCCTGAGCGCGAGTCGCATCGCAACCTCCGGGCCATAGGTCCCGACCACCCGCGCGTCGCGCCACAGCGCGTTCCGCTGGAGATCAAACCAACCGGATGAAGACCGAGTCGAGCCGTACGCGGTCGGCCCGCGGCCGGGTAGGCCACGCGCCATCGGGCATCCAGCGCGCGGCATCGCCACCTCGGAACTGGTCATGACCCTCCGATACCGGCCTACACAGGCCCAAGCAGCTCCGGAACATTGACAGAGTAGCGGCGGGCCAGGCGGTGGGTGGCCAGTTCGGCAAACCGACACGAAGCCGAAACTGCTGGTCAGGTGCTTAGGCCGACTAAATGCGAGCCGAAGACATTTCGGCGCAGACGTCACGCCGATCGGACCGGGCGACCACCGGATCGGAGTCGTTTGTCAGCAGAGCGTTTCACCGCGCCACCGCCCGGGTCCTGGCTACACTCGGTCGACGTCGAGCGCCTGTCCCCCGACTTTCTCTGGGAGTTGCCCCGTGGCCGATCACCACACGCCCGCCGGCGCGCAGGGCGCTGACAGCCCAGCCGAGACCGAGCCCGACTACCGGTTCACCCTGGCCAACGAGCGGACGTTCCTGGCTTGGCAGCGCACCGCCTTGGGACTGCTCGCCGCGGCGGTCGCGCTGGTGCAACTCGTCCCGGAGCTGGTGATCCCCGGCGCCCGCCGGATGTTGGGTGTGGCGCTCGCGGCACTGGCAATCCTCACCAGCGGCATGGGCCTGCTGCGCTGGCGGCAGGCTGACCGAGCCATGCGCCGCGGCCTGCCGTTGCCCCGTCACCCCACGCCCGCATACCTTGCCGTGGGTCTGGCCCTGGTTGGGATCGTCGCGCTCGGTTTGGTGATCGTCCAGGCGGTCCGGGGTTGAGCCGGCCGGCAGCGCCGGGCGGGACATCGGATCGCGGGCTGCAGGCGGAACGGACGACGCTGGCCTGGACCCGGACGTCGTTCGCATTGCTGGTCAACGGGGTGTTGCTGACGCTCAAGAATCTGCACGGCCACGACGGAGCGGCGGCGTTGATCCCGGCCGGCCTGGCCGCCCTTGCGGCCTCGTGCGGCTACGCGATCGCCTGGCAGCGGCAGCGAACGCTGAGCCGCCCGAGGCAGACCCGAATCACTGCCCGCCGCCAGGTTTACATCGTCGGTACGGCGGTGCTGGTGCTCATGGTCGTGACCGCGGCTGCCCAACTGCTGTAGCGGCTTGATCGCGGCGCAATTGTTCGGTCAATATCCGGATCTCGGCGCGAAGCTCCTCGATCTGCGCGGCCGTAGCGGCACGATTCTCCGAATCGGTCTCGGCCACCCGCTGCACTATCCACGACGCAACCGATGCGGTCACCACGCCGATCAGACTGATGCCGCCGATCATCAGCGACACGGCGATTACCCGGCCGGTAACGGTAACCGGGTATAGGTTGCCGTAGCTTACGGTCGTCACCGTCGTGGTCGCCCACCACAAGGCCTTCCCGAAGGAGTTGATGGTGGCACCCGGGTGGCCGCGTTCCTGGTCGAGGATGGCCAGCGATGTGACGTAGACCAACAGCGAGATACCCGAGACCGTATAGATGAGGATTCGCCCGCGAACGGCATTGCCCACGGCCTTCTGCAACGCGCCGACGAGCACCACCAACCGCAGCAACCGTAGCGGCCGCATCATGGGCAACGCCACGATGAGCAGGTCGAAGATGTGCTGGACGAACCATTGCCGGCGATCGGGTGCGAGCGCCAACCTAATGAGGTAATCGACGACGAAGACGCTCCAGGCGACCCAGCTCGCGGCCCACAGAATACGCGCCTCGTCGCCGTGCGGCTGGTAGAGCACTTCCACCGAGTAGATGGCCAGGAATGCGACAGCCACCACGGCAAGTGGCCATTCGGTGCGCTGCTGCCAAAGCTCAACTTTCGATGGCTCGGTCATTTCGGCTGGGCCTCCGAGTGGGGTATCGGTCCAAAACTTCTGCTCGCTATAACGTAGCGCGCCGTGAATGCAGCAACGGATCGGCCCAATTCCATTGCCGTGGCGCTTCTTTCGATGATAGGACAGTTAGCAGCCGAGCTGATCGGCAAGATCGAGGAAATCGGCGGCGTTGATGTCGAACTCGTCTTCGTAAGCCACATCGGCGTCACCGCCGGGACCGAATTCCAGCGGGCGAGCGACAAAAGCGGTGCGGAACCCGAGTTCGGCCGCGGCACGGATGTCGTACTTGTGACTTGCCACCATCATGATCTCGGCGGGTTCGAGTCCCAGGTAGGTTGCGGCCATGTGGTAGACGGCCGGATCGGGTTTGAACGCCCCCACCATCTCCGCGGCGAAGATCGCATCCCACGGCAAACCCGCCCGTTTGGAAATGTTGATCACCGCACTGACGTCGGCGTTCGACAGGGTGGCTAGCGTGTAGTCCCGTTTCAGCCGGGTCAGTCCGGCCACCGTGTCGGGCCACGGCCTCAGGCGCTGCCAGGCCAGGGTGAGTTCGTCGCGCTCGGCGGCGGAGAAATCGGTGATTCCGGATTCGTCGAGGACCGTGTCGAGGGAGCGTCGATACACCGAGGACACCGAGATCCACTTGCCATGCTCGCTCGGTGCGGCCTTCAACGTGGTGAAGTAACCGGCACGCCACCGAGTGACTACCTCGGCCCAGTCGACGCCGGGGTGTCGGCCGGCGCTGATCCGCTGAGCTTCCTCACAGACGGTCGAATGGAAATCCGTCGCCGTCCCTTGCACGTCGAAAATGATCGCTTTCACCATGGGTTCATCATGCAGCCTGGCCGCAAACCACAGGCCGGCGGACCGCCAATCACGGCGCGTTACCGCAGCGTCGCAGGGGTGCTTTGACGAGCTATGCGAATTTCGATATTTGGCCTGATGACGGCGGCAAGTGTCGCGCCGGCCGGTGCCGCCGCGACAATGTCTCGAGCCCAGGCCTGCGACTTTGAATCACGGTCAGGAAATATCTTTCCTTCTCACGCAGGTGGCTCGCGACCCCGGGTATCGCCGAGGACACGTCCGCCCCACTGCCGCCGCTCGCACACCAGCGCTTGCGGTCACTACTGCGCGAGTTCTTCGCCGTCGGCCCCCGGGCGCTGGATACCATGAGCCAACACGCGGGGATCCGCCGCTGACCTGGGATGAATGGGCGTGAGCAAGTTGCTGCCGACCGGAACGGTGACGCTGCTGCTGGCTGATGTCGAGGGCTCGACGCGGCTGTGGGAAACCCAGCCCGAGACGATGACCGCCGCGCTGGCCCAGCTCAACCGCACCGTCGACGAGGCCATCGCCGCGCACGACGGGGTACGCCCGCTGGAACAGGGCGAGGGTGACAGTTTTGTGGCCGCCTTCGCCCGCGCCAGCGACGCGCTGGCCTGCGCGTTGGAGTTGCAGCGAGCGCCGCTGGCCCCGATAAGGCTGCGCATCGGGATCCACACCGGCGAGATTCAGTTGCGCGACGAGGCCAACTACGCCGGGCCGACGATCAACCGCACCGCGCGGCTGCGCGATCTCGCGCATGGTGGCCAAACCGTGCTGTCCGGGGCCACCGAGCCGCTGGTGGTCGATCATCTCCCCGACGGGGTGTGGCTGGCCGATCTGGGCAACCACCCATTGCGGGATCTGCCACGCCCGGAACGCGTCGTCCAGCTGTGCCATCCCGACTTGCGCAACGACTTCCCGCCGCTTCGCATCCGCAATGCTGGTGCGTCACATAATCTTCCAGCTCAGTTGACGACTTTCGTCGGGCGCCAGGCCGAAATGGCGGAGTTGCGCCGGCTGTTGACCGGCGAGCGGCTGGTGACGTTGACCGGGGCCGGGGGTGCCGGCAAGACCCGCCTTGCGGTACAGGTCGGCTCCCAACTCACTACCGAGTTTCCCGAAGGGCTCTGGTACGTGGACCTGGCTCCCATCACCATCCCTGAGGTTGCACCGGTGACCGTCGCACGCACGTTGGGTCTGCCCGATCAACCGGGACGCTCCACCATGGACTTGCTGGTCCGATTCCTCGGCGAGCGCAAAGCCCTGCTGCTGCTTGACAATTGCGAGCATCTGCTCGACGGGTGCGGGACCATGGTGGTCGCGCTGCTGGCGGGGTGCCCGCGATTGACCATCCTGGCCACCAGCCGGGAGCCGCTGGGGGTGCCCGGCGAGCTGAGCTGGTGGGTGCCGTCGCTGTCGGTGACCGGCGAGGCGGTCGAGTTGTTCACCGACCGCGCCCGCCACGCTCGCCCCGAGTTCGGTGTCGACGACGAAAATATCGCGCTGGTCGAAGAGATCTGCCGACGCCTGGACGGCATGCCGCTGGCGATCGAGCTTGCTGCGGCGCGTATTCGGGCGCTGTCGTTGCGGCAGATCGTGGACGGCCTGCATGACCGGTTCCGATTGCTCACCGGGGGTGCGCGCACCGCGCTGCCCCGCCAGCAGACACTGCGGGCCTCGGTGGATTGGTCGCATGCGCTGTTGACCGAACCCGAGCGGGTGCTGTTCCGCCGGCTCGCGGTGTTCGCCGGTGGATTTGATCTCGACGCCGCCCAAGCCGTCGGCGCCGGCACCGCAGTCGAAAGCTACCAGCTTCTTGACCAACTGGGCCTGTTGGTCGACAAGTCTCTGGTCGTTGCCGACGACACCGGCGACGGGATGCGATACCGGTTGCTGGAAACCGTGCGCCAGTACGCGCTGGAAAAGCTCGACGAGTCCGGTGAGACCGACGAGGTGCGCACCCGGCACCGCGACTACTACACGGGTATGGCCACCGACGCGGAGGCGCAGGGTCACTGGGCCGATGAGCGGCTGCTGCATTGGGCACAAACCGAAATCGACAATCTGCGAGCGGCATTCACTCGGAGCCGGGAGAGCGGGGACTTCGATACCGCCCTGCAACTCATTTTGTCGTTGCGGCCCTTGTGGTTACGGGGCGGACGCGTTCAGGAAGCGCTGGCCGGGCTATCGGCCATTTTGGTCGACGAGGATCACTCGGCAATAGCACCGGCGGTGTGGGCGGGAGCGGTGGCCCAGTACTGCATCCTCGCCAGCTGGGTCGGAATACCGGCGGAGCTGGGCCAAGCGCAGGAGGCGCTGGCGGTGGCGCGCGACCTCGGCGACCCCGCACTAATTGCCCGCGCCCTGATCGCCTGCGGAATGCTTGCCCTCTACGACCCCGAGCTGTCCCAGCCCTACTTCGACGAGGCGATCGATCTGGTCCGCGCAATCGGTGATCGGCGAAGCCTGTGCCAAATCTTCAGCTATCAGGCGACCGCGGCGGTCATGCGCGGCGAACCCGTCCCGGCGATCGCGGCCGCCGAACAGGGACGTGAGCTCGCCGACGCGCTGGGCGACCGGTTCTTCTCGCGGAACTGCCGGGCGTGGCTGAGCACCGCGTTGATGATTCAAGGGAACCTCGACCACGCGGCCAAGGTAGCTCGTTCGGTGACCGAGGAGGCCGAGGCGGTCGGTGACCTCACCATGGCGGTCTTCAGTTACGTGAGCCTCAGCGAGGTGCTCGGATTCCACGGCCAGGCTGACGCTGCACACGCGGCAGCGCAGTCCGCGCTGCAGGCAGCAACCACGATGGGCGGTTACTTCGCCGACGCGGTGTACTCGGTGTTTGCCAATGCTGCCCTGGCGCGCGGCGACGCCGCGGCGGCCAGGAAAGCAGCCGAGACGGCCCTACAGCAGACCAATCCGCTCCGCGAGGTGTTCACCAGGAGCGTCGCGCCGTTGCCCGAGGCCTGGTTGGCGTGCGGCGACCCGAGCGCTGCTCGGCGTTTCGCCGACGAGATGCTCGCCGTGGTGCCCGGTTGGTATCGCATGATGGCGCTACTGGCGCGGGCGTTTATCGCAATGGCGCAGGACGAGCCGGAGCTGGCCGCACGCGATGCCCACGATGCCCTGACCGTCGCTGCCCGCACCAAGGGATACCTGCGAGTGGACGACACGCTGGAATGCCTTGCCCGCCTTGCTATCAACGACAACAACCATGCGTACGCGGTGCGTCTGCTGGGCGCGGCGGAGGCGATCCGGCGCCGCATGGGCCACCCCCGCTTCCCGATGTATCAAGCCGGGTACGACGCTGCCGTCACCGCTGTCCGAGAGGCGTTGGGGCAGAGCGATTTCGATGCCTTCTGGGCGGAGGGTGCTCGACTGTCCACCGAGGAGGCTGTCGGGTATGCGCAACGCGGTTAGCGGGGCCCGGTGCGCGAGCAGACACAGAGTCGCACGCGCGGGGTCCGCGCAGTGCGACTCTGTGTCTGCTCGCCGGGCCCCGCTGTGCGACGGCCTCCCGCGCAGCGGACCGGTAGTTTCGTAGTGGCTGGTCCACAATGCGAGTGCGGATCGGTAGCGCCGCGGCGCATCGAAATGCCTCCAACTGTTGCCGGTGCCGCGTATGGTCTGGCCAGTTGCTGGCGGTTGCTGGGAGGGCTCGTTGGAGGGAACTTCGTTCGGACGGTACCGCCTGGTCGAGTTGCTGGGCCGCGGCGGCATGGGCGAGGTGTGGCGGGCCTATGACACCGTCACCGACCGAGTCGTCGCGGTCAAGATCCTGCCCGCCGAGATTTCCGACGACCAGGTGTTCCAGCAGCGGTTCCGTCGCGAAGCTCATGCCGCCGCACGACTGAGTAACCCACATCTCATCCCGATCCACACCTACGGTGAGATCAACGGGCGGCTGTTCGTGGACATGCGGTTAATCGAGGGCCGCGACCTACAGTCGGTGCTCAGCCGCGGGCCGCTGCCGCCGATGCGAGCGGTGCGCATCATCGAGCAGGTTGCGAAGGCGCTACACGCCGCGCACCGGGATGGTCTGTTGCACCGGGACGTCAAGCCGTCAAACATTTTGCTCGACGCCGACGACTTCGCCTATCTGATCGATTTCGGAATCGCGCGCGCGGCGGGCGAACTGGGCTTGACAACAGTCGGCGATGTGATCGGAACCTGCCACTATATGGCCCCGGAACGGCTCAGCATGGGACAGGTCGACGCCCGCTCGGATATCTACTCGTTGGCCTGCGTGCTCTACGAGTGCTTGACCGCGCAACACCCATTCCCCGGTGACATCGAGGAACAGATCACCAGCCACCTCGAGACTCCACCGCCACGGCCGTCGAGCATCAATCCCGGGCTGCCGGTGAAGTTGGACATGGTCATCGCCAAAGGCATGGCCAAGAATCCCCGCGACCGCTACGAGACCGCAGTCGAATTGGCGCGGGCCGCCCACGATGCCCTGACCACGCCTGCGCCGCAGCCTCGCGTTCGGCCAAAGCCGCCGATCCCCTACCCCGGCGATGCCCACGCCCACCCTGACACTCGCGGTCAACCGCAGATTGCACCACGGTCGCCACCGCAGCATGTCGCGGCCCCGCCGACGATGCCGCGACGGCTGGCAGAGGCGCTCTCAGTCCCTGCGCAACAACCCGCCGCGGCACCGCCAGCCAAGATGACACGGCCGTCGCGGCCCTGGTGGCGCCGCAAGGCGGTCGTTATCACGGCCGCTGCCCTGCTCACCGTGGCTGTGACCGTTGCGGCCATGGTCACGGTCAGCACGCTGAGTCCGGAACGCACCGAGTTTCAGCAGGTGGTGCTGCCTTTCACCGGACTACGGGACCCGCAGGGCCTGTCGGTCGACAGTGGGGGCACGGTCTATGTCGGTGACACCCTGCACAATCGGATACTGGCTTTGTTCGCGGGCTCGACCACGCCGGTCGTACTACCTTTCGACGGCCTCAGCTATCCGACCGGTGTGACAGCCGACAACAGCGGCACCGTCTATGTCAACGACGCCGGCAACAGGCGGGTCGTGGTACTTCCCGCCGGCTCGAAAACCCAAGTCACCCTGCCGTTTACCGACCTGAGCAATCCGACCGGGTTGTCGGTGGACAGCAGCCGCACCGTCTACGTCACCGACACGGCGAAGAATCGAGTGGTCGGACTTTACGCCGGTTCGAACACACAGTTCGAACTACCCTTCACCGGCCTTAGCGATCCGACCGGTTTGGTGGTGGACAGCAGCGGAACGGTGATCGTGGCCGACGGCGGCAACAATCGGGTGCTGGCGTTGCCGGCCGGCGCGCAAACTCAAGTCACGCTGCCCTTCACCGGACTCAAGCAACCCGGCGGCGTCACCGTGGACAGCGAGGGCGCGGTCTACGTCACCAACAAGGGCAACGGCCGAATACTCAAACTCCCGCCAGGCTCGTCGACGCAAGTCGAGCTGCACTTCACCGGCCTCGACAATCCCTGGGGTTTGGCGGTCGACAACATGGGCACTGTCTACGTCGGCGGCCGCAATGACCAGATTGTGGCGCTTCGGCAGAAGTAGGCAGCGCAGGTGGACCGCGCCGGATCGGCAGGAGCTGCCCTGAAGCGCGAACCGACAGAACCACGCGGCTGCGTTTGATGATGATTGTCCGCAGCGCCTGGGTGCGACGCTGCATGGCACGTAGAGCGACGCCGCAGCAGTCGGGTAACGAACCGAAACCGGAGGGTTGACAGCACAGTTGACGTATGCAACTGTGTCCAATACGTTTGTATTTAATCCAATACAGACGTATCACTGCGGAGTGCCCAACCAAGGGCAGTTTCGCAGCCGGACATCCATCGGAAGGGGTTGTGGCGGTGACGTTGTGGGTGGTTCCTGAAGGGTTGGCGGGCGCGGCCGCCGCGGTCGAGGCGCTCAGCGCGCGACTGGCGGCCGCGCATGCCGCTGCCGCGCCGATGATTTCGGCGGTGGTGGCACCGGCGGCCGATCCGGTGTCGTTGAGCACCGCGGCGGGCTTCAGCGCTGGCGGTATCGAGCATGTGGGCGTGGCCACCGAGGCCGTCGAAGAGCTGACCCGCTCCGGAGCCGGCCTGGGTACCGCCGGAATCAGCTACGCCGCCGGCGATAGCGCAGCAGCGCTGACCTACGGCCTGGCAGGTGCCGAGGCATGACCGCACCCCTCTGGATGGCCTCCCCACCGGAGGTGCACTCCGCGCTGCTCAGCGCCGGCCCCGGGCCCGCCCCGCTGATCGCAGCCGCCGCACAATGGTCCTCGCTTAGCGCCGAATACGCCGCCGTCGCCGAAGAACTCACCACCGTGCTGGCCGGAATGGAAGCTGTCGCCTGGCACGGCCTGAGCGCCGAGATCTGCACAGCAGCCTACGCACCGTATCTGGCGTGGTTGACCCAAGCCAGCGCCGACAGCGCCGCCACCGCCACCGTCCACCAGAGCGCCGCAACCGCCTACCTCAGCGCCCTGGCCGCCATGCCGACCCTGGGCGAGCTGGCCGCCAACCACGCCACCCACGCGGTCTTGCTGGCCACCAACTTCTTCGGCATCAACACCATCCCCATCGCCCTCAACGAAGCCGACTACCTGCGCATGTGGATCCAAGCCGCCACCACCATGAGCGCCTACGAAGCAATCACCACCACCGCACTGGCCACCACCCCCCACACCACCCCCGCACCCGTCATCATCAAACCCGGCAGCACCATCGCCGCCACCGCCGCCCAAACCACCCTCACCCCCTTCCCCTTGTGGGAGATCCTCGAATATATTGGAAAGGCCATCCTGTACGAGGGGATCTACATTGTCGCCTTTTGGGGTCTTCTTCTCACTATCTGGGTGGTGCCATTTCTCTTTGTCGCCGCTGCTATAGCATTTTTTGCGGGTAATGCCACTGTTGCGGAATACCTCTTTGGCGCAGGCCTGTTCTGGCTGATCGCAATTCCGGTGTTTGGGATCACAGCTGTGCTGTTGCCGTTTGTTGCTCCATTACATGTGATAGGGATCGTGATCGACTGGATTATCGGCAACTTCGCTCTGATTGGTCCGTCTTTGTCGCCCGCGGCCGCTGCGGCATTGGCGTCGCCAAGTTCTGCTGCTGCTTCGAGTGCAGCCGCTCCTTTGATGGGTATGGCTGCCGGCGCTCCGTTGGCGGCCACTCAAGTCGCTGCAGTGGAGCCCGTAGCCGGTACGCCGGCGTTGGCGTCGCAGCCGCAGCTGGTATCGGCGGGGCCTCAGGGAGCTGGGACCTTGGGGTTTGCCGGCACGGTTGAACAGGGTGCTGTGCAGCCTGGCGGGTTGGCCACCGTACGAGGTGTCGAGTTCGGTGACGGCGCGCAGGTGCCGATGTTGCCCGCCACTTGGCATCCGGATCTGGTTGGTACAGCGGCTGATAGCGGATCAGGCTTGATCGCTGTGTGATGTATTGCGGCCGAAATGTCGGAAAGAACGGAAAATCGAGTTGATAGGAGAGATGTTGTGAGCTTGTTGGATGCCCACATTCCGCAGTTGGTGGCGTCACAGTCGGCGTTCGCCGCCAAGGCCGGTCTGATGCGTCACACGATCGGTTCCGCCGAGCAATCGGCGATGTCGGCGCAGGCGTTTCATCAGGGTGAATCCGCCGCGGCATTTCAGGCCGCGCACGCGAGGTTTGTGGAGGCTGCGGGCAGGGTCAACGCCTTGCTGGATATCGCGCAGGCCAATCTCGGTGATGCTGCCGGGACTTACGTTGCTGCAGACGCTGCTGCGGCGTCGAGCTACACCGGATTCTGAGTCGATCACTACAACTAATTCTTGAAGGGAATTTGTGATGTCACAAATCATGTACAACTACGCGGCGATGTTGGGACACGCCGGGGATATGTCGGGATACGCGGGAACGCTGCAGAGCCTGGGTGCCGATATCGCTAGCGAACAATCCGCGCTGTCCAATGCGTGGCAGGGTGACACCGGAACGACCTATCAGGGTTGGCAGGCCCAGTGGAATGACGCCATGCAGGACCTGGTGCGCGCCTATCACTCGATGGCCTCCACTCATGAGTCCAACACCTTGGCGATGAACGCCCGCGACATCGCCGAAGCCGCCAAATGGGGCGCTTGAACCCCTGAGACTGTCAATCGCTTGACCAGACGCTCCAATACCGTGTGGGTATGCGAATATTGCCGCGGTGTATTGTTACCCATGAAGCGGGCACTGACTGACGTTCGAAGCAAGGGGTTGTGGCGGTGACGTTGTGGGTGGTTCCTGAAGGGTTGGCGGGCGCGGCCGCCGCGGTCGAGGCGCTCAGCGCGCGACTGGCGGCCGCGCATGCCGCTGCCGCGCCGATGATTTCGGCGGTGGTGGCACCGGTGGCCGATCCGGTGTCGTTGAGCACCGCGGCGGGCTTCAGCGCTGGCGGTATCGAGCATGTGGGCGTGGCCACCGAGGCCGTCGAAGAGCTGACCCGCTCCGGAGCCGACCTGGGTACCGCCGGAATCAGCTACGCCGCCGGCGATAGCGCAGCAGCGCTGACCTACGGCCTGGCAGGTGCCGAGGCATGACCGCACCCCTCTGGATGGCCTCCCCACCGGAGGTGCACTCCGCGCTGCTCAGCGCCGGCCCCGGGCCCGCCCCGCTGATCGCAGCCGCCGCACAATGGTCCTCGCTTAGCGCCGAATACGCGGCCGTCGCCGAAGAACTCACCACCGTGCTGGCCGGAATGGAAGCTGTCGCCTGGCACGGCCTGAGCGCCGAGATCTGCACAGCAGCCTACGCACCGTATCTGGCGTGGTTGACCCAAGCCAGCGCCGACAGCGCCGCCACCGCCACCGTCCACCAGAGCGCCGCAACCGCCTACCTCAGCGCCCTGGCCGCCATGCCGACCCTGGGCGAGCTGGCCGCCAACCACGCCACCCACGCGGTCTTGCTGGCCACCAACTTCTTCGGCATCAACACCATCCCCATCGCCCTCAACGAAGCCGACTACCTGCGCATGTGGATCCAAGCCGCCACCACCATGAGCGCCTACGAAGCAATCACCACCACCGCACTGGCCACCACCCCCCACACCACCCCCGCACCCGTCATCATCAAACCCGGCAGCACCATCGCCGCCACCGCCGCCCAAACCACCCTCACCCCCTTCCCATGGCAACAAATCACCGAGCTTCTGGACTATGTAGGCCGGCTGCTGTGGGAAGTACTTCCAACATTGCTGTCGGAACTCATTCCGCTCGGATGGGCGGTGCTTTGGCTGGCGTTAGATGTCTTGACTCTCAATGTAATTGGGCTGGTGCTCCAATTAATCGAAGATGCTCCGCTATTCATCCAGTTTGGTCTAAATTGCTTGCTGATCGCGTACTTCCTGGCCTACGGGTACTTCGGTGTGCTGAAGATCCTGCTTGAGTGGGTGATCGGGAATTTGTTCGGTTTCTCTCCCCTGCTAGCCGGGATGTTGGCTGGCGGTGTTGCCCCCCAGATGGCCGGTGTCTCGGGTGTGCCGTTGGTGGGCCTGACCACTGCGACCGCTCCATTGGCGGCTATGGCTGGGGTAACTCCGGTGGCGGCCACAGAAGTCGCTGCGCTGGAGCCGGTGGCGGGTGTGTCGGCGGTGGTGTCGCAGTCGCAGTTGGTGTCGGTGACAGCCAGCCACCAGGGTGCCGGGTCATTAGGATTTGCGGGTACCGCCGAACAAGGGGCCGGGGTGCAGGCTGGTGGGTTGGCCACCGTACGAGGTGCCGAGTTCGATGGCGCGCAGGTGCCGATGTTGCCGGCCACCTGGCATCCGGAACTGGTTGGGACAGCTGCTGATAGCGGATTAGTCCTGGCTGCTGTGTGATGGCAGTGAGTTTGTTTCTGGATCGGCGAGACAACGGCCGCGGGATACTGCCGCTCGGGAACCATGATCACCGGCGGCTCCAATATTGCGTTATGCAATGGTTGCAGTAGTGTTTTTATAGGCGCACCGCACTAGCGGCGGTCGATCCATTGCCGCAAGTCAGGGCGCGGCGGCGTTCAGCGGGGTGCATGTACACACGCTGAGGGGATGGGGATCGTGAAGATCGTGAAGAACGTGCGGCCACCGGCAGGGTTGAGTCGGCTCCTGTATCGACTGCCGATCTACGTCTACCGGGCCGGTCTTGGGTGGGTGTTCGGGAATCGCATCATGCTGCTTCATCACATCGGGCGCCGGTCCGGTAACCGGCGTTATGCGGTGCTCGAAGTTGTCGAACACGATCCCGCCGACGGCAGCTTTGTCGTCGCATCGGGTTGGGGGCCGACCGCTGCCTGGTACCAAAACGTTGTTCACAAACCGGACGTCACTGTCCAGGTGGGAAGACGAACGATGCCGGTGAGGTCGGTGACGTTGGACGCCGACGAGGGCGCGGAAATTTTCGCGCGCTACGCGGTGCGGCATCGAATGGCAGCGAAGTTTCTGCTTCCGCGCCTCATGGGGTTCTCGGTCGACGGGTCGGAGGCCGACTTCCGGGAGGCTGGGCGGCATATGCCGTTCGTGCGGTTCGTCCCGGGTTCTTAGGAGATCATCATGAAACCCACGATCGTATCGGGGCCGAGTGGCGCTGCGGCGCTGCGGTGGTGGGCCCGCATGGCGCGCGACCCGCTTGCCACATATGCCTCGCTGCAGCGCACCTACGGCGATGCGGTGCGCCTGCCGTTTCGCCGCCACCGGCCGATCCTGCTGCTGAGCCGACCCGAACATGCCGAACACGTGCTCGTGACACAACAGCGCAACTACGTCAAGGCCGTCACCTATCTGCCGCTGCGCGCCTTGCTTGGCTCCGGGCTGTTAACCAGCGAAGGCAACGTATGGGAACGACACCGCCGCATCATCCAGCCCGTCTTTGCCCGGCGTCATCTCAACGCCTTCGCACCCGAAATCGTGGCGGCTGCGCAGCGCAGGGTGGCCACGTGGCGAGATGGCGACGTCGTTGATGCAGCCGAGCAGATGCGCGCTCTCACCCTCGAGATCGTCGGCCGAGTGCTGTTCGGTGCGTCACTGGCTGGCTCGGCGCAGCGCATTGGCGACGCTTTGGGCGCGATCCAGCACGCAGCGATTATCAGCGTGTTGCTATCGGCCGCCGTCCCCGAATGGGCTGGCTCGGCGTGGCTGCGGCGCGTACCCGGCGTAGCGGCTCCGGTCAGCACGCTGGATGCCGTCGTGGCCGAGATCGTCACGCGCCGTCGTGCCGAAACGGGCTCAGGCGACGGCGCCGACCTGCTCGACCTCCTACTCACCGCGCGCGACGAGGACGGTTCGACGTTCGACGACGTCGAGATCCGCGATGAGGTGCTAACGCTGATGCTCGCCGGGCATGAAACCACTTCCACCGCGCTCACCTGGACACTTGCGTTGTTGTCTCGCTGTCCCGCCGCCCGCCGCCGGTTGGAAGCCGAGGTCGACGACGTGCTGGCCGGCCGCCCGGCCTGTGCTGACGACGTCGACCGTCTTGTGTTCACCGAAGCGGTCATCAACGAGGCGATGCGCCTCTACCCGCCCGCGTGGAGCATCGAGCGCGACGCCGTCGAAGCCGACGACATCGCCGGCATACCCGTGGCCGCGGGAACAACCGTAGTCGTGCCGCCCTACCTGCTGCACCGGCACCCGCAGTTCTGGCCGAATCCGGAGGGCTTTGACCCGGACCGCTTCCTGACTGAAACCGATCGGCCCCGCTACTCTTTCGTGCCGTTCGGCGGCGGACGCCGTATCTGTGTGGGGGCGGGCTTCGCAATGTTCGAAGCCAAGCTCGTGCTGGCAACCATCGCTCAGGCGCACCCGCTCGATCTGTTATCCGGGGGGATGCCCGCCGTCCGAACGGAGATCACCCTGCGGCCCCGCGGCCCGGTGCCCATGCGGATCACGCAGCGGCTTGCCCAGGCCGTCGATCGGAGGGCACAGCCCACGGCCCGCGATGCGATTGAGACGATTGAAGGCGTGCCCGCCTCGGCTCCCTGAGGGCACGACCGGGGTACACCAGCGGGCACACACCGATGCCGACTTCGACCCGGCTCAGCACTTGCTGACATAGGCCTCGGGAGGACACAACGTGCGGGAGTGCGGCGACGATACGTTGGCGAAGCTCCCATTGGAGCGGGCGCTCGCCCACCTGGACAGCTCCGCTGCAGGGTTGACTTCGGCCCAAGCACTTTCGCGGTTGGAGCGCTACGGGCCTAACGAGATCACCGAACGGCGTCAGAACCCGCTGTTGGTGCTTCTTGGGTACTTTTGGGCGCCGATCCCATGGATGATCGAGGCCGCGCTGGTGCTATCGCTGGCCGCTCGGCACTGGACCGACGCGGGGATCATCGCCGCCTTGTTGCTGGTGAACGGGCTGGTGGCGTTCACCGAGGAGCACCAGGCAGCCGGGACGATCGCGGCGCTTCGACGACGGCTGGCAACGTCGGCGCGCGCGTTGCGCGACGGCGCATGGACGTCGGTGCCGGTACGGGAGTTGGTGCCGGGTGATGTGGTGCGGGTCAGGTTGGGTGATGTGATTCCCGCCGATCTGCGGGTACTTGACGACGCTGCCCTCGAAGTGGACCAGTCTGCGCTGACTGGCGAGTCCTTGGCCGTCGCCCGCGGCAAGGGCAATGCGCTGTACTCGGGGTCAGTGCTGGTGCGCGGCGAAGCCGACGCGCTGGTGTACGCCACCGGGGGGTCGTCGTATTTCGGGCGGGCCGCTGCGCTGGTGGAGACTGCGGGCACAGTCAGCCACTTCCAGCGCGCGGTGCTGCGCATCGGCAACTACCTCATCGTCATTGCAGTGGCGCTCGTCGCATTGACGGTGGCGGTGTCGCTGATCCAGGGCAATCCGGTGTTGCAAACGCTGGAATTTGCGCTGGTGGTCACGATCGCCTCGGTTCCGGTCGCTCTACCGGCGGTGCTGTCGGTCACGATGGCCGTCGGTGCGCGCAAGTTGGCACATCAACAGGCCGTGGTTAGCCACCTGCCCGCAGTCGAGGAACTCGGCGGCATCGACGTGTTGTGCTCAGACAAAACCGGCACCCTGACCCAGAACCGCCTCGCGGTGGCGACTTGCTGGGTGGCGCCGGGTATTTCCGAGCACGATCTACTGGCAGCGGGCACGCTGGCCTCACGGGCCGAGGACAACGATCCCATCGATGTGGCGGTACTGGCCACCTGCGAACCACCGGCGCTGCATGTGGAGCAGTTCACGCCCTTCGACCCCGTGCGAAAACGCTCGGAAGCCTACGTGCGTGGCCCCGATGGCCGCCGATTCGAGGTCAGCAAGGGCGCGCCGCAAGTCATCGCCGCACTTTGTGAGCAGGACGCTGTCACGAGCCAGGTCGGTGAGGTAGTCGACCAGTTCGCCGCACACGGGTACCGATCGCTCGGCGTGGCCCAAACCGATATGACCGGATCGTGGCGCCTGCTCGGCGTCTTGGCGTTGGCCGATCCGGCCCGCAATGACTCCGCCGCAACCATCGCCGCCGCGCGCCAGCTCGGGATCGACGTCAAGATGGTCACCGGCGATCAGCGCGCCATCGCCCGCGAAATCGCCCGACAGGTCGGGTTGGGAGAGCAGATACTCGGCGCAGCAGCGCTTGCTACCACCGCCGGTGACGACGAATTGGCAGGCCGTGTTGAGGTGGCCGATGGCTTTGCTGAGGTGTTCCCCGAACACAAATATCGCATCGTGCGACTGTTGCAGGCCGGTGGGCACATCGTCGGGATGACCGGTGATGGCGTCAACGACGCTCCAGCCCTCAAACAGGCCGACGCCGGGATCGCGGTCGCCGGAGCCACCGATGCGGCTCGCGCTGCGGCCGATGTGGTGCTACTCGCGCCAGGGCTGGCGGTGATCGTGGCCGCCATCCGGCAGGCCCGCGAAATCTTCGCGCGGATGACCAGCTACGCCACCTACCGCGTCGCTGAAACCATTCGGGTGCTATTGCTGATCACGCTGGCGATCGTGACCATGAACTTCTTCCCAGTCACCGCCGTGATGATTGTGTTCTTGGCGCTGCTCAACGACGGCGCCATCCTGGCCATTGCCTACGACCACGTCCGTGGTTCAAACAGACCCGCCGCCTGGGATATGCGCGGCGTGCTAACCATAGCCACCACGCTGGGCGTCATGGGGGTTGGTGAGACCTTCCTACTCTTCGCCTTCGCCGACACGGCCCTGGGCCTGGACCACAACGTCATCCGTACCCTGATCTACCTCAAACTGTCGGTCTCGGGCCACCTCACGGTTTTCGTCACGCGCAGCCGCGGCCCGTTCTGGTCACGGCCCGCACCCGCACGGATACTGCTGCTGGCTGTCATCGGAACGCAGGTGATCGCAACGGTCATCGCCGTCTACGGCGTACTCATGACGCCGCTGGGCTGGGGCTGGGCCACCGTCGTGTGGGCCTACGCTTTGTTCTGGTTCCTCGTCGAGGATCGCGTCAAGCTAAGCACCTACCAATGGCTCGACCGCCCAAACGTTGCGTCCGCAGATACGGCAAGCAGATCTCCATCTGATGGCGAGTAAACCCGCGTGGTGGCTTTGCGGTGTGGTCTGCTCAGTTGTGCTCAGGCGGCGATCCGCGGCAGTCTCCGGTTTCTGGACTACCATCTGTTCATCGCGGCGGGCGACTCACCCACACCACTGGTGCCCGTAACCACCAACGTGGTCGTGGGGCGTGCTCACCGATGCATCCAACCGGCATCCGACCTCGTCATCTCCAACGTCGCAGGCATCAAGGAAACCCGACGCCGCAACGGCGCGGGCGATCGACGCCCGACGTACCTCGCCCCCCTGACGCTGCGGGCCTGCGAGGAGCTCAACGAAGCCGCCGGGACACGCACGCACCCGAGCCGGGTATCTTCCTGAAGACGGATCGGGGGTTCTCGGCTAAGCCCGGACCGGCCAAATGCGTTGCCGGGCAGGAACATCGCCGGCAACTGTTGGCTTGCCCACCCAGGCGTCACCCACGATATGCCGCATCGCTAGTCGGCCGGCGTAAACCGGACCACGGCCCAATTCAGACGTTCAGCCGCCTCGGCGAACTCCTCGACTGAGGGTATGCGCTTGTCGCGGAACTTCAATCCGATGATGAGTTGCGCGCGCCTGACCCCATAGGACTCGGCGCAGCGGTGGACGAGATCGGCGACGGTCGCACGGTCTTCGATGAGTTCACCGTGCATGGTCATCGGCTTGCCGTCGTAATAGATCTCGGCGGTGGCACCGTTGCGGAAGTTGTTCTTCCACCGCATGCGGGTGAGGACGAAAAGTCCGTCATCCAACCAGTGGGCACTTATCGGTATCGAATACTCGCGACCTGTCTTACGCCCCGTGAAGCTCAACACCATAAAGTGCTTACCCGCCGAACCCGCAAAACGGGTGCGCAGCAACAGGTTTACGAATGGGCGAATGATAGTCAGCGCGCGCTGCCCGCCGTCGCTGACACCTTCGACCGCATATAATTGTTTAGGCATGCTAGATGTTATATCAGCTAAGTTTCGCGCCCGCCACCCGACGGCCCCGACGGCTTTCGGGGGTCAACCCGGGCGCAGAGTTCCGGCAGCCCACATCAGTCACCGGCAACGCGCGGCTTGGACCCTCGCTTGCTCCGGCCCGCCCGGCTGATCTCGAGAAGCCGCGCCACCCCGTCCTCGATGCCCGCCGCCAGCGCCTCGATATCGGGCGCGGTGTCGTAGTCCGCCGTAATGCCGAAGACGAAATTGTCGGCGTAACTGACCATCGCCACGCCGGTGCGCAACTGCAAAGCGATCGGCGGGATCGGCAGCATTTCCAGCACCCGCCGCCCCATCAGTGTCTGTTCGCGTCGCGGGCCGGGAACGTTGGTCGCCAACCCCACCACCGCCCGCTGCGGCAGGTGGCTGAGCAACCGAATCGTCCACGCCGAGAAGACAAATGGGATGTTCTTGGCCGCCGAAACCACGGCGTTGCCGCCCTCGCGTTGACCGCTGCCCTTCGCCCGGGTGAGCCGACTGTGCACCAGCCGCAGCTGCTGCACCGGGTCCGGCTCATCGACCGGCAGCAGCGGCAGCATCGCCGAGACCCGATTGTCGGCCCGGTTGAACTGGTTCACCCCGCGCACCGACACCGGGACAAGGGTGCGCAGCGAGTCGCGGCCGGGGTGTTCCCCCCGCGCAAGCAACAGCTTGCGGTAACTGTCGGTGATCGCCGCCAGCGCAACGTCGTTGAGCGTCACACCAAACGCCTGGGCAACTTCGCGCACGTCAGCCAACCGGACCCGGGCCGCATGGTAGCGCCGCATCGCGGTGACTCGCCCGTGCAACGACGAATCCGGCGCCGGGCTGAGCAGACTGCCCGCCAGTTCGGCCGCGCCCACCGCGACATGCTCGACTACGGTGGCCGCGCCCAACGCACCGCGCACCATCCCGCCCGCCCAGCTCAACGGGTTGAGGCTGATCTTCGGCAGACCAAACCCATGCCGATCGGGTTCCTTCGCGGCCCGGATATCGGTGGCGAAAGAGTCGCCGCCGCCCCCGTCGTTGAACCGCGCCAACATCTGCGCGGTCGCAATGCCGTCGGCCATGCAGTGGTGCAGCTTGGTCAGCACCGCCCACCGGTCATCGCTGAGTCCCTCGATCATGAAGCAGTCCCACAGCGGACGCTCGCGGTCAAGCCGGCGCTCCATCACTGTCGCGATCATTTCGAAGAGTTCGGCGTCCCCGCCGGGGTGTGGCAAGGCGAGGCGGTGCAGGTGCCGCGAAATGTCGAAATGTGGGTCATCCACCCACTCGGGTGGACCCAGGTCCAACGGATGCGTTCGCAGGATCTGCCTGAACCGCGGAATCACCGAAGCCCGCTCGACCAGACCCGAGAGGAACTCGTCGAATGCCGGCACAGGCCCCTCGATGATCGACAGTCCGCCGATCGCCAAGCTCACGTGCGGATCGGAGTCTTCGACCTCGAGGAAAGCCGCGTCAAGGGCGGTCAAATGCTCCATTCCGCAACTTTCCGCCGCCGCGCGCCTTGCGATCAGAGTCGGAAGTCCTCACCTTGAGGGCCAAACGAAAGCAGCAGAGCCGCACGACGAGTCATATCGTCAGCACCATGACGTCCGGTGACGCCTATAAGTTCGTGTCGCGCGGCGACCTCGCGGCCCTGCCCGACCTATCGCATGGAGCGCAACGGGCCGGCCCGGTCCGCGACCGCCGCCCGGTCTACGTCGACCTACTGCCGCCGTGCAACGCCGGATGCCCGGCCGGCGAGAACATCCAGGCGTGGCTCGCCGATGCCCGCGCCGAACGTCACGAGCAGGCGTGGCGCCAACTCGTTGCCGACAATCCGTTCGCCGCCATCCACGGGCGGGTCTGCTACCACCCGTGCGAATCCGTCTGTAACAGAGCATATTTGGATGCTGCCGTCGCTATCCATGCCGTGGAGCGGTTCCTCGGCGACACCGCCCGCGACCGAGGCTGGCGGTTCGAACCCGCACCGCATCCGACCGGCAAGCGGGTGCTCGTCGTCGGCGCCGGCCCCAGCGGACTGTCCGCCGCCTATCACCTCGCCCGGCTGGGCCATCACGTGGAAGTACGCGACGCCGGCGCGGAGCCGGGCGGGATGATGCGCTACGGCATCCCCAACTACCGGCTGCCCCGCGACGTGCTGGACGCCGAAATCGAGCGAATCGCGGCGCTCGGCGTGCAGCTGACAACCGGACACCGCGTCGACGATCTCGCCGCCGAACGCGCGGCCGGGAACTTCGACGCGGCGTTCGTGGCCGTCGGCGCGCATCTGGCCAAGCGCGTCGACATCCCGTCTCACGACGCGGGACGCATGATCGACGCGGTGTCGCTGCTGCGCGCAGTCGCCGCCGGCGAAAAACCCGACCTCGGCCGCCACGTCGCCGTCTACGGCGGCGGCGACACCGCCATGGACGCCGCCCGCGTCGCCCGCCGCCTGGGCGCCGAAGACACCGTGATCATCTACCGGCGCAGCGCAGCCCAGATGCCCGCCCACGAACACGAAATCCACGAGGCCGAACGCGAAGGCGTACGGATCAATTGGCTGCGCACCATCACCGCCTTCGATCACACCGAGCTTCAGGTCGAGCTGATGGAGCTCGACGAATCCGGCCGCCCCCGGCCGACCGGGCGGTTCGAGGCCCTGACCGCCGATACGGTGATCATGGCTCTGGGACAGGAAACCGAATCGGCGTTCATGCGCAGCCTTCCCGGCGTGGAGTTCGACCGCGACGGCAGCGTGCGGGTCTCCCCGACACTGATGACCGGGTGCTCCGGCGTGTTCGCCGGCGGCGACATGGTGCCGTGTGAACGCACCGTGACGGTCGGCGTCGGGCACGGCAAAAAGGCGGCCCACTCCATCGACGCGTGGCTGCGCGGCGCCTCCGAGGCGCCGCCCCCGAAGCATCCGATGGCCGAGTTCGGCCAGCTACACCTGTGGTATTTCGGCGACGCGGCCCGACGCCAACAGTCCGAACTCCCTCCCCGACAACGCGTCACCGGGTTCGACGAGGTTGTCGGCGGCCTGTCGGACCGGGCCGCGACGTTCGAGGCCGGCCGGTGTCTGTCGTGCGGCAACTGCTTCGAGTGCGACGGCTGCCTTGGCTCCTGCCCGGAGGACGCGGTGATCAAGCTGGGCCGCGGGCACCGCTATCGCTTCGACTACGACCGCTGCACCGGCTGCGCCACCTGCTACGAGCAGTGCCCCGTGCACGCCATCGAAATGATCCCGGAGCCGCGATGACACGCACCACGGTCGACGGCAACGAGGCGACAGCCTCGGTGGCCTACCGGCTCAACGAGGTGTGCTGCATCTACCCGATCACCCCGTCCTCGCCGATGGCCGAGTTGGCCGACGCCTGGTCGAACCAGCACCGGCCCAACATTTATGGCACGGTGCCGACGGTGGTGGAGATGCAAAGCGAGGGCGGGGCCGCGGGCGCGCTGCACGGCGCCCTGCAGGGCGGCGCGTTGGCGACGACGTTCACCTCGTCCCAAGGCCTGCTGCTGATGATCCCCAACATGTACAAGATCGCCGGCGAGCTCACCTCAGCGGTGATTCACGTGGCCGCTCGATCCATTGCGGCCCAGGGTCTCTCGATCTTCGGTGACCATCAGGACGTGATGGCGGTGCGTCAGACCGGCGTTGCGCTGCTGTCGTCGGCCTCGGTGCAGGAGGCCCACGATTTAGCCCTGATCGCACAAGCGGCCACGCTGCGCACCCGGGTTCCGTTCGTGCACTTCTTTGACGGCTTCCGCACCTCGCACGAGCTCAACACGATCGAGTTGCTCGGCGACGACGACTTGCGGGCCCTGGTCCCGCAGCGGCTCATCCTGGCCCACCGCGACCGTGCCCTGTCACCCGAACGGCCGGGCATCCGTGGCACCGCGCAAAATCCCGACACCTACTTTCAGGCCCGCGAGACCGTCAACCCGTTCTACGCCCGAGTACCCGACACGGTCGAACAACTCCTGGGCGAACTCGCCGAGCGCACCGGACGCTCGATGCACATCGTCGACTACACCGGACACCCGCAGGCCGAACGCGTCGTGGTGCTGATGGGATCGGGCGCTCAGACCGCTGCCGAAACCGTGGCCGCTCTCAACTCGCGCGGCGAGCGGGTCGGGGTGGTCCACATCCGTTTGTACCGACCGTTTCCGGCCCAAGCGGTGCTGACGGCGTTGCCCCCGACGGTCCGCGCCATAGCGGTGCTGGACCGCACCAAGGAACCCGGATCCCAAGGCGAGCCGCTGTATTTGGACGTCGTCGCCACCCTGGCGCAGGCCTACAGCGGCGGCGAACGATCGTCACTGCCGCTGGTCTGCGGCGGACGCTACGGCCTGTCGTCGAAAGAATTCACCCCCGGCATGGTCGCCGGCGTCTTCGAGGAACTGGCCCGCGAGCGGCCGCGCAGCCGTTTCACCGTCGGCATCGACGACGACGTCAGCGGCACCAGCATCGGCTACGACGCGGAGTTCGACATCGAATCCCCCGCCGTCGCCCACGCGGTGTTCTTCGGCATGGGCTCGGACGGCACCGTCGGCGCCAACAAGAACACCATCAAGATTCTCGGCGGCCAGGACCACATGTACGCTCAGGGCTACTTCGTCTACGACTCAAAAAAGTCTGGCTCGCAAACTGTTTCGCACTTGCGCTTCGGACCGCAACCCATCAAAGCACCGTATCTGGTGCAGCGGGCCGGCTTCGTCGGCTGCCACCACCAACGGTTCCTGAACACGGTCGACGTGCTGGGCCGGGCCGCGCACGGTGCCGCACTGTTGCTGAACAGTTCCCGGAAGCCCGAGCGGGTCTGGGACAGCCTGCCCGGCCCGGTGCAACAGCAGATCATCGACAAACGCATCCGGCTCTATGTCGTCGACGCCGACACCATCGCGCGCGAGGTCGGGCTGGCCGGCCGGATCAATATCGTGCTGCAGACCTGCTTTTTCGCGATCGCCGGTGTGCTGCCGGTCGACGCCGCGATCGCGCAGATCAAAGACAGCGTCGCCAAGACCTACGCCGCCCAGGGTGCGGACGTGGTGGCCCGCGAACTCGAGGCGGTCGATCGCGCGCTGGCCGGACTGCTCCAGATTGAGGTGCCGGGCAGCGCCACCTCCACCCGCGAACTCGAATGGCCGGTTCCCCCGGACGCCCCGGATTTCGTGCGCACGGTGACCGCGGCGATGATCGCCGGGCGCGGCGACGCCTTGCCGGTCAGCGCGCTTCCGGTGGACGGCAGCTATCCCAGCGGCACCGCGGCCTACGAGAAGCGCAACATCTCCGACCTGGTCGCGGTGTGGGATCCCGACACCTGCATCCAGTGCGGAAACTGTGCATTCGTGTGCCCGCACAGCGTCATTCGCACCACGTTCTATCAGCAGGACCTGCTGCGGGAGGCTCCGGAGTCGTTCCCGTCGGCACCGCTGAATACGGTCGGCCTGCCCGGTGCCCGCTACACGTTGCAGGTCTACGTCGAGGACTGCACCGGATGCAACCTGTGCGTGGAAGCCTGCCCGGCCGTGGTCCCCGGCACCCCGGTCACCAAGGCGATCAATCTGGCGCGGCGCGAGCCGCTGGTTGCCGAGGCACGCGAGAACATCGCGTTCTTCGAAACGCTGCCGGTGGCCAACCGCTCCATGGTCGACTTCGGGACGGTGCGCGGCACCCAGTTCCTGCAGCCGCTGTTCGAATTCCCCGGCGCCTGCGCGGGTTGCGGTGAAACCCCTTATCTGAAGCTGCTGTCCCAGCTGTTCGGCGACCGGCTGATGATCGCCAACGCCACCGGCTGCTCGTCGATCTACGGCGGCAACCTGCCCACCACTCCCTGGACCGTCAACGCCGAGGGCCGCGGCCCGGCCTGGTCCAATTCGTTATTCGAAGACAACGCCGAATTCGGTCTGGGCATGCGCCTGGCCGCCGATACCCGCACACGACAGGCCCGGCAGCGGCTGACCGAATTGCGCGACCACCTGGGCGCCGACCTCGTCGACGCCATCCTGGCCGCCCCGCAACAGCGCGAATCAGAACTGCACGCCCAGCGCCGGCGGGTTGTCGAACTGGCCGGCAGGCTGGACCGGCTATCGCCGGGCGCTGCCGACGAGTTGCAGAGCGTTATCGATCATTTGATCCGCCGTAGCGTGTGGATCGTCGGCGGCGACGGCTGGGCCTACGACATCGGCGCCGGTGGACTCGATCACGTGCTCGCCAGCGGGCACAACGTCAACGTGATGGTGCTCGACACCGAGGTGTACTCCAACACCGGCGGGCAGATGTCGAAGAGCACACCGTTGGGCGCGGTGGCCAAGTTCGCCGCCGGCGGCAAGACGGTGCCGCGCAAAGACCTGGCGCTGCAGGCTATCTCATACGGCAATGTTTACGTCGCACGCGTCGCGATGGGCGCCGATCCGCAGCAGACGTTGCTGGCTTTGCGGGAGGCCGAAGCCTACGACGGGCCGTCGCTGGTGATCGCCTACAGCCACTGCATCGCCCACGGCTTCGAGCTGCGTTACGGCCTTGAGCAGCAATACCGCGCGGTTGCCAGCGGGCACTGGCCATTGATTCGCTACAACCCGGTACTACGGGCTACCGGCAAGCCGCCCTTCCTGCTGGATTCGCACCGGCCCCGGGTTTCGCTCGCCGACTTTCGCAACCGCGAGTTGCGCTACCGAAGCCTCACCAATTCTGATCCCGACGAGGCCGACCGGCTGCTAGCGCTGGCGCAGGAGTCGATCGACCAACGGTGGATGGTCTACGAGGACATGGCTTCTCGGACTCCGCAGGAGTTCCCGTCTGATGCGCGAAGGGGGTTCTGATGGACCTGTCCACCCGCTACCTCGGACTGAACCTGCGTAACCCGCTGGTAGCCTCGGCATCGCCACTGAGCCGCACCGCCGACGGCGTGCGCCGCCTCGCCGACGCCGGTGTCGGTGCGGTGGTGCTCTATTCGCTGTTCGAAGAACAGCTACGTCGCGAAGCCGAGCACGACGACCGGATCGCCACCCAGGGCAGCGAAAGCTACGCCGAGTCGCTGAGCTACTTTCCCGCGCACCTCGACAACGGCGGCGGTCACCGGTATCTGCGTCTGGTCGAGCGCGCCGCAGCCGCCGTCGATATCCCGGTCATCGCCAGTCTCAACGCGTCGACGCCCGGCAGCTGGGCGCGCTACGCGCGGTCGATGCAGGACGCCGGCGCGGCGGCGATCGAGCTGAACATCTACCACCTACCCGGCGATCCCGGCCCCAAAGTTTCGGACGGCGCTGCCGTGGAGCAGCGCCATCTCGACGTGCTGGCCGCGGTCAAAGCCGCCACAGCGGTACCGGTCGCCGTCAAGCTCAGCCCCTTTTTCAGCGCGACGGCAGACATGGCCCACCGGCTGGACGCCGCCGGTGCGGACGGGCTGGTCCTGTTCAACCGGTTTCTGCAGCCCGATATCGACCCGGAAACACTGACCACCGTGCGCACGGTCACCCTATCGACGCCGGCGGACACACGCCTGCCGCTGACCTGGATCGCGTTGCTGTGCGGGAGGATTCGTGCCTCGCTGGCGGCCAGTACCGGGGTCGAGCACGCAGCCGACGTGGCCAAATATCTGCTCGCGGGAGCCGACGTGGTGCAGTCGGCGTCGGCGCTGCTGCGCCACGGTCCGGAATATGCCGGCGTGCTCTTGCTGGGATTGTGTGACTGGATGAACCGCAAGGGTTTTCACGCCCTCGATGAGGTTCGCGGGCTGCTGGCGGCTCCTGACCAGGATCTCGAGGCCCGTGAACGCGCCGACTACGTATGGGCATTGCGCAAAGCAAACAACGGATCCTACGACACCTACTAACACGCGACCGGAGGAATATCATGAGTAAGTTCACCTACATTCGCTTCTTCGAAGAGTTCGGCATCGAGGACGTCCCGCTCGTCGGGGGTAAGAACGCGTCGCTCGGCGAGATGTATCAGAAGCTATCCGAGCAGGGCATCCGCGTCCCGCACGGGTTCGCCATCACCGCCCAGGCCTACAAACACATGCTGGACAGCGCTGGCGCCTGGGACGCGCTGCACGCCGAGCTCGACAATCTCGACCCGGACGACGTCACCGCGTTGGCGCGCAAAGGCAAACGCGCCCGGGAAATCGTCTACGGCGCAGGGCTTCCCGACGACCTGGCGGCCGAGATCGTGGCCGCCTATCGCATGCTTCAGGACGAGTACGGCGAGGACGTCAGCCTCGCGGTGCGCAGCTCGGCGACCGCCGAGGACCTGCCTACGGCCAGCTTCGCCGGCCAGCAGGAAACCTTTCTCAACATCACCGGCGCCGAGAGCCTGCTCGACGCCTGCCGCCGCTGTTTCGCCAGCCTGTTCACCGACCGGGCCATCCACTATCGCATCGACCAGGGCTTCGACCAGTTCAAGGTGTCGCTGTCGATCGGTGTGATGAAGATGGTGCGCTCCGACCTCGCCTCCTCGGGGGTGATGTTCACCATCGACACCGAATCCGGCTTCAACGACGTCGTTTTCGTCACCGGCGCCTACGGGCTGGGCGAGAACGTGGTGCAGGGCGCCGTCGACCCGGACGAGTTCTACGTCCACAAGCCGACTTACCTGGCCGGACATCGCGCAGTGCTGCGCCGCCTGATCGGTGACAAGGCGGTGAAGATGGTCTTCGTCGAGGGCGGGACGAAGCAGACCACCCGCAACATCCCCGCACCGAAGGCCGACCGTGCTCGGTTCTGCATCACCGACGACGACGTACTCGAACTGGCCGGCTACGCCTGCACCATCGAGGGGCATTACCGGCGCCCGATGGATATCGAGTGGGCCAAAGACGGTCTGGACGGCAAGCTCTACATCGTGCAGGCGCGCCCCGAGACGGCGGCCTCCCAACGCAGCCTGACGACCATAGAAACCTATGTGCTGGAAGGTAAAGGCGAGATCCTCACCGAGGGCCGCTCGGTCGGCGAGAAGGTCGCGACGGGCGTCGCGAAACGGATCGACAACCTCGGGCGGCTGTCGGACTTCCGGCCCGGCCAGGTGTTGGTGGCCGACACGACCACGCCGGACTGGGAACCGGTGATGAAGACCGCCGCCGCCGTCGTCACCAACCGCGGCGGACGCACCTGCCACGCGGCGATCATCGCGCGCGAGCTCGGCATCCCGGCCGTGGTCGGTGCGGGCGATGCCACCACCAGCGTGCCCGATGGCCAGGTCGTCACGGTGTCATGCGTGGAAGGCGACACCGGGCGGGTGTACCGCGGCGAGGTGGGCTTCCACGTCGACCGCACCGAAGTTGCGGATCTAACCAGGCCACGAACCCAGATCATGATCAATCTGGGAAATCCCGATCTGGCGTTCAAGACCTCGTTCCTGCCCAACGACGGTGTCGGGCTGGCCCGAATGGAATTCATCGTCAGCGAATACATCAAAGTGCACCCGCTGGCCTTGCTGCACCCGGACAAGGTCGACGACGCGGAGGCGCGCCGGATGATCGATCGGCTCACCTACGGCTATGCCGACGGGGGCGAGTTCTTCGTCCAGCGGCTCTCGGAGGGCATCGGCACGATCGCGGCGGCCTTCTGGCCCAAGCCCGTGGTGGTGCGGATGTCGGACTTCAAGACCAACGAATACGCCAGCCTGATCGGCGGGAGCGGGTTCGAGCCGACCGAGAGCAACCCGATGCTCGGCTTCCGCGGAGCCTCGCGTTACGCGCACCCGGCCTACGCCGAGGGTTTCGCGCTGGAATGCCGTGCGATGCAACGGGTGCGCGAGGAGATGGGCCTGACCAACGTCGTCATCATGCTGCCGTTCGTGCGTCGCGTCGCCGAGGCTGACCTGGTGCTGCAGACGATGGCCGAACACGGTCTGCAGCGCGGCCGCAACGGGCTCGAGGTGTATGCGATGTGCGAGATCCCGAACAACGTCATCCTGCTCGACGAGTTCGCCAAGCGCTTCGACGGATTCTCCATCGGATCCAACGATTTGACACAGCTCACGCTCGGTGTCGACCGCGACAGCGAGATCGTGGCCTTCGACTACGACGAACGCGACGAGGGTGTCAAGGAGATGATCCGGCTGGCCGTGGAGGGCTGTCGCCGCAACGGGATTCACTCGGGGCTGTGCGGGCAGGCGCCGTCGGATTACCCGGACATGGCCGAGTTTCTGGTCCGCATCGGTATCGACTCGATCAGCCTCAACCCCGATGTGGTGGTCAAGACCACCCGGCAGATCCTCGAGCTGGAGCAGCAGGTGGTGTCGAGGAAATGAATTCCCTTGCATCGCACCGGCTCGCGCCGAAATCCACACTGTCGGGGAAAAGTGCGGAGACGATGACGATAGCGTCGATCTCAGCGTGGCGGCGATGAGATCGTCACCCGGACATCGCCGTCGGGTCATCCACCGATCGCGCTATGGGTGGGCATTTCATCCCCGAAGTTGATCCCCATATCCCGCGCGGTCAGAATCGAGTCGCAGTCGAGCGGGACCGTCTTTTGCCGGTGGGTAGCCTCGGCGAGTGGCACGTAGTCGACGGTCGGTGGATTCAGCGCCACCATGACACCGCTGTGCCCCTCGTCGAGAGCCCGCACGGCCGCGGCGCCGAAGCGCAGACCGAGCAAGCGGTCGAACGAGGTCGGCGAGCCGCCCCGCAGCAAGTGGCCGAGCACCACGGTGCGTGCCTCGCGTCCGGTCAACCGTTCGAGCTCGGCGGCCACTTTGGCGCCGATGCCGCCAAGACGCTCCGCCTGCCCCACCGACTTGCCCACGATCGACACCTCGCCGCCGACCGGCCTGGCGCCCTCGGCGACGCAGACGATGGAGAACTTCGCGCCGTGCCGTTCGCGGTCCCGGATCACCGCCGCCACCGGGTCGAGGCTGAATGGGATCTCCGGGATGAGGATCGCGTGCACTCCCGACGCCATGCCGGCGTTCAGGGCGATCCAGCCGGCGTAGCGGCCCATCACCTCCACCACGATGATGCGGCCGTGCGATGTCGCGGTGGTGAACAGCCGGTCGATGCACTCCGAGGCGAAGTCGACTGCGCTGTCGAAGCCGAATGTCGAGGTCGTCTTGTCCAGGTCGTTGTCGATCGTCTTGGGCACCCCGACCAGCCGAAGCCCGGCGTTGTGCAGGTGCTGGCCTATCGCCATCGATCCGTCGCCGCCGACCAGGATCAGTGCATCGATTCCGTGTTCCGCGAAGCGGCCCAACAGTTCTTTGGTGCGGTCCATCTCGATCCAGGTGCCGTCGCTTTGTTGCACCGGATAGGCGGTGGGGTTGCCGCGATTGGTGGTACCGATGATGGTGCCGCCCTGGTGAATGATGCCGCGGACCCGGTCGCGGGTGAGTTCTATCAACCCGCCGTCGGGATAGGCGTCCGGTAGCAACAACCCGTTGAGGCCGTCGCGGACCCCGACGACTTCCCAGTCACGATTACGTGCGGCCAGGGTGGCCGCATGGATGACGGCATTGAGCCCGGGCGCATCACCGCCGCCGGTGCTGAGCGCAATCCGCTTTATCGAAGATCTCACGAGGCGCACCTTACGCCAGTGCGGCTCCCGGGCTTCGTGGAGCAGGTGCTGCCCGGCTGCGTGCTGCGCCAACTAATTCGCCCGTACCTGGCGCAACCAGCGTGAAATCAAGGTGGGCGGACGGCACTTCATCCAAGAGGACTCACCGGAGGCCCTCGGCGTGGCCCGGCGCGGCTTCGTCCTGGACCTGCCCGCACGCCGCTGACCCGCGACCCGGGGACGGCACGTCGACGGAATCGACTTTGCTCCAACGATTTTCACCCTCGACGGGGCGGCAGCACCGCCAGCCACTGATCCGACAACAGTTCGAGCAGTTGGCCATCCGGATCGCGGATCATCGCCGACTGCTCCGACACCGACCCGTCCACCACCGATCCGCCGAAGCTCCCGGCGCTGGCCACCACATGAGGAAGGTCAGGCACGGAAAACGAGATATGGGTAAGCCCCACCTGGTCCATGACCCGCTGTGCTCCGGCGTGGACCGCGCGCCCCGAATAGTCGAGAAGCTCCAGCACCAACCCGTCGCGCACCAGATACGTCGCGTGCAGTCCGATCGGCTTCGGCAGCTGCAGAAGCCGATCGGTGCCTGCGTCGGGCGCATCGAGTTCCCACCAGAACTCGAACCCGAGCAAGCCCTCATAGAATCTGCGTGACCGCCGGCGATCGCTGACACACAACCCGACATGGTTGAAAACGGCTCGGCTGTCAGACATTACAACCTTCCATAGCGGGTCAGTATCGATGCTCCCCCGCCCTCGACGACGACGGTGGCCCGCTCCAGGCAACCCCCGACGCCCGCCGCGACGACCCAGGATTGCACGCTCAGCACCATGCCCTCGTCGAGCACGGCGTCGCTGCCACGCCCCAAACCGATGACCGGTGGTTCAGCACCGAGCCCCAGCCCGTGAGCCAACGGCACCGGCGACTCCCGATTACCGGCGTCCCCCCAGGCTCGATACAGGTCAGCCCCGGTGTTGCCCGCTCGGCAGGCGCCCAGCAGCGCGTCCATGCCGACAGCGCACCGCGCCGCCAGATCCGTCCACCCTGCCGGAGCCGACTCCCCCGCCACCCGGGTACGCGCCAGGCCGGCCTCATACCCGGTGTACAGCGCGCCCGGTGCCAGCACCACCAGTTCGCCGTCCCCGATAGGACGCTCCGACACCAGATGCCGAAACCACACCGGCCCACGCGAAGGCGTTGCAAAGCAAACACTCTCCGACGGCGCGGTCGGTGCGCCCAGCCGCGCCACCTGTTCGTAGTACACCCCGAGTAGGTCACGCTCGGTAACGCCAGGCCACAATGCATCTTCCATGGCGCCTAACGCCGACTCCGAAATTGCCGACGCCACTTCGAGACAGGTGATCTCCTCGGCCATCTTGATCCGGCGCGCAGCCGCCAGAATCGAATCGGCGTCGACCAGTTCGGCCGAGCCGGTCAGCTGCGAAATCAACCCGGCGAACATCGGTGTCAATCCGTCGATGCCCACCCGGGCGGACTCGCGCAAGCCGGGAATCGAAGCCAACGAATCCATCAGATTGGCCGGATTCCAGCTCAACCCATACAGGTCCTGACGCGTGATCTCCGGCGGTACCCCCTCGTCCCAGGTCGACAGCAGGTGCACCCGCGCGGTCGAACGCACCACCACCGCGGCCGGCGCGAACGGCAGCACCCCGGCGCGGCCGAGCAGCCGCGCCCCCGACACGTAGTGCACGTTGCCGGCGCCGCCAAGCAGCAGTGCGTCCAGATCGTGGGTTTCCATGGCGGAGAACACTTTTTCGCGCCGCTGAGCCCGCAACCAGCCGAAGTCGACCCGTGCGTCGTCCTCGAGGCTCATCATCCCGATGCGCACCCCATGATCCCGCGGCACCGGGCTCATGCGGCAAACCCGTAAGGGTCGTAGGTGGAGCCGCTGAGCTTGACCCATCCGGTATCGGTCACGGCCACAATGTCTTCGGAACGATAACCCGCAGCACCGTCCTCCCAGATCACCGGCTCCAACACCACAACCATGCCCGGCCGCATGACCAGCTGCGAGTCGAATTCCGCACCGAAATCCGTTCCAATCAAGGGCATTTCGGCGCTGTCGGTGCCCACGCCGTGGGCAAGATAGAAATGCTCGATCCACGGCCGGACACCATCGTTGGCGTCGATGGCGACCTCACCCAGCCGCAAGCCGGACACCCCGGGCCCAAGGACCTCCAGACACGCGTCGACGACCGCCCGCCAGCGACGAAACTGCCCGAGCTGCCGAGCATTCGGGCCGGCGCCCACAATCCAGGTGCGGCCATAGTCGGACACGTACCCCTGCCACATGACACCGGCGTCCACCCAGATGACATCGCCATTGCGCAGGAACCGGTCAGTCGTGACGGTCGGGTAGGCCAGATCACCGTGCAGCGTCCAGGGTCCCAGCTCGCGACTCGGGGCCATCACCTGCCAGATCGGATCGATTCCACCCGCCGACGCGCCTAACTCGAACACCCGGCGAAGAAACAGCGCAGTCAAATCGGTCTGCCGGACACCAGGCCGCAACAGGCGCAGCGCGTCGACCATCGCCAGCTCGTTGAGCCGCTGCGCCTGGCGAATACACGAAACCTCGTCGACGGTTTTCACCAGCTTGGCCGCGCCCAGGACCGTGGACGCATCCACCCAATCGATGCCGGAAAGGCCGCGCAGCATCGGGTGAGACAGATGATCGACACCTACCCGTGCGCCGGGAACGAAGTGCTCGCCCAACGCGGCGGCGAGCCCTGCCATCGCGTCGTCGAGATCCGGGAACAACGGCCCGTGCAGCTGCACCTCCGGCGGCACGCCGTCGTCGAACACGGTGTACAGGTGCGGCGCCGACTCCACGGCAGCCACAACAGCGACCGCGCGGAACAACGCAGCCCGGTCACCGGCGACGGCCGGCATCGCAGCGCCGGTCGCATACGTCACCGCGCTGGAACCCAGCAATACCAGCCCGTCGAGACCGCCGACCGCAAGTTCGGCCTGCAACCGCGCATATCGCTGCCGTCGCATCCGAGCCAGGTCGGGCGTGCCCGGGATCGCCGCCCCGCCGATGGTGGCTCCTGCCGACCAATCCTCGATGACGCTACCTCCGCATCCTCAAATGCGTAATAATGCAAAGATAACCTAATAAGCCGACGAAGCAATAACGCACTTGCCCGGAAAGGCTTTTCGATGGTCACCCGCCCAGGCGTCAGCCCAGACGCGATAGTCGATTTCGACCATCATTCCGACGACTTCAACCTCAACGAATTGGCCGTCAACGCCGAACTGCGACGCACCTGTCCGGTGGCATGGAACCAAAACTACGGCGGTTTTTGGTTTCTCACCAGCTACGAGGCGGTCAGCCAGGCCGCCCGGGACGGCGACACCTTCGCCCACAAATACGAACCGAACGCGCCCGACGGCATCGACTACCAAGGCGAGATGGGCGTGCCACGTCCCGAAGGTCACCCGGCATTGGGCATCGGCGAAGTCGACGGCCCCTACCACCAGGCCCTGCGCCGCGCCCTGACGCCGTTCTTCTCCCCGGGCGCCGTACAGAAGATGCGGCCGTTCATGGAGAAATCGACGCATTGGTTTCTCGACCAGCACAGTGCCGACGGGCACATGGACCTGGTACTCGACTACGCCAGCCCGGTCCCGGCCATCTTGACCATGAGGTTGATGGGGCTGCCGTATGACAATTGGCACCTGTATGCCAACCTGTTCCACTCCGTCATGGCCGTGCCGCAAGACAGCCCCGAGTACGCCAACGCCCTCGCCGCCGCGCCCGCCATGATGCACGACGTCCTGGAGTTCGCCGCCAACCGACGGGCCGACCCACACGACGACCTGACCAGCTTCCTCATCCAGTTCGAATTCGACGGCCAGCGCCTTTCCGACGAACAGCTGCTGAACATCATCTGGAACCTCATCGCCGGCGGCGTCGACACCACCACCTCACAGACCGCGCTGACCCTGCTACACCTGGGCACGCACCCACAGCTGCGCCGACAACTCATCGACCACCCCGAGCTCTACCGCACCGCCACCGACGAATTCCTACGCTACTTTTCGGTCAACCAGCAACTGAGCCGCACCGTCACCCGCGACGTGACCGTCGGGGGCCAGCAGCTGCACCGCAACGACCGCGTCGTCATCAGCTGGCTGGCCGCTAACCACGACGAGCGCGAGTTCGACCAACCGGAGGCAATCGTCCTCGATCGCACTCCCAACCGCCACCTGGCCTTCGGCCTCGGACCCCACCGCTGCATCGGATCTCATCTGGCACGACTGATGGCCGAGGTGATGGTCAAGGCAGTCCTCGACCGCATCCCCGACTACCGGGTCGACCTCGACGGCGTGCACCAGTATCTGGGAAACCCGAGCATGACCGGGCTGGGCAAGCTGCCGGTCGTCTTTACCCCCGCACCGGGCCTGGGCACCCGACGCCCGTGGTAATCGCCTGCCCGCCAACGGGAGTCGGGCTGAAGCGGAAACCTTTGGCGGCTGTGCCGTCAAGAATGGGCCGCGTCCGCCGCGCACCCTGCGCGCAGCGGCCAGGCAAGTTGACGCAGATAGCCTTCGGGCTCGCTGTCGTCGACGCCGTACTGCGCTAGCCAGCGGTCGGCCGGCAGGTACAGCGTCCCGAATAGCGCATCCAGCGCCGGGAATTCGCCGGCATAGTTGCTGTTGTAGGCCTGGGGTTCACGGGCGTGGTGCCAATGGCGGTACTGGGGCGCGGCGATCACCCACCGCAGCAGGCCGAAGTTAACCCGGACGTTGGCGTGGATGAAGACCGGCCAGCACGACACCACACATTGCGGCGTGCGGGGCCCGCGGCCCGGTGGCCCGCGGCGGCACGGGCGGGCGCTGCCCCCGATGGTGGCACCCACGTCCCACCGTCAGGCGGCGGGCCCGGCCCGCGAAGCCCTGCGACCGGTGCACGTCACTCAGAATGCTCCGCGCGGCTGAGAGCCAACTGAGATTTTCGGCCGCAGCCGGCTATAGAGTGGGTCGCTGTCGGCACGGCAGAAACACGAGGCGTTCCATGAGTGACATCACAGCGCGGCTGGTGGACATCGTCGGAAGGCCCAATGCGCTCACCGGCGACGCAATTCCCGACGACTATTCCCACGACGAGGAGTTGACGCAGCCGCCACAGAAACCCAGGTACGTCGTCAAACCGGCTACCGCAGAAGAGGTTTCGCAACTGCTGCTGACCGCCTCCGACCACCGCGTGCCGGTGACGGCACGCGGGTCCGGGTGCGGCTTGTCGGGGGCTGCGCGCCCATGCGAGGACGGCCTGCTGATCTCGTTCGAACGAATGAATCGGGTGCTGGAGGTGGACACCGCTAACCAGGTCGCCGTCGTCCAGCCCGGGGTGACGCTGACCGAACTGGACACCGCGACCGCCGGTTCCGGGCTGGGGTACATGGTTCATCCAGGTGAGCTGTCGTCGAGCGTCGGCGGCAACGTCGGCACGAACGCGGGCGGCATGCGCGCGGTCAAATACGGGATAGCTCGCCATAACGTGCTCGGGTTGCAGGCAGTGCTGCCGACCGGCGAGATCATCCGAACCGGCGGCAAGATCGCCAAGGTGTCCACCGGCTACGACCTGACCCAACTCATCGTAGGCTCGGAAGGCACCCTGGCCTTGGCCACCGAGGTGATCGTCAAGCTGCATCCACGGTTTGACCACAGCGCCAGCGTGCTGGCCCCGTTCGCCGACTTCGACCAGGTCATGGCGGCGGTGCCCAAGATCGTCGCCAGCGGGCTGGCACCGTACATCCTGGAATACATCGACAACCTGACGATGGCCGCGCTCGTACACACCCAGAACCTGGAGCTGGGCATTCCGGATCAGGTCCGCGACAGCTGTCAAGCATATCTTCTTGTGGCAGTGGAGAATCGCACCGCGGATCGGCTACTCGAGGATGTCGAGACGGCCGGCGAGATGCTGGCCGAAATGGGAGCCATCGACGCCTACGTACTGGAAGGAAGCTCGGCGCGCAAGCTGATCGAGGCGCGCGAGAAGGCGTTTTGGGCGGCAAAAGCCGCGGGCGCCGACGACATCATCGACACCGTCGTACCGCGCGCGTCGATGCCGAAGTTCCTCAGCGCCGCACGCGCGCTGGCGGCGGCCGCGGGCGGCGCCGCGATCGGTTGCGGCCACGCCGGCGACGGCAACGTGCACCTGGCCATCATCTGTAAGGAGCCGACGAAGAAGAAACAGCTGATGACCGACATCTTCTCGCTCGCAATGGAATTGGGCGGCGCAATCTCTGGCGAGCACGGCCTGGGCCACGCCAAGACCCCGTACTTCCTGCAGCTCGAAGACCCGGCGAAGATCGCGCTGATGCGCCGGATCAAGCAGAGCTTCGACCCGGCGGGGATCCTCAACCCCGGTATTCTCTTCCCCGCCGAAACGATGTGATGCGGCCACATCGTGTTGGGCTCGCGGCCGCTGCAGCGACTCATCGACCATGCGCTGGTGCCGTCCGGTCCACCCATCCATCTCGAGACGTCGAGAGGATAGACAACGATGCACTCAGGTAGGCCGCTGGCCGCGCTGGTAGCGACGCTTGTCGGCGTGATGCTGAGCGGTGCACCGGCGGCGCACGCCGATCAACCCGCATTCGTCGTGAACCCAATCAGCCACGTCGACACGCTCATCGGCACCGGGACGGGTGGCGAAACGGTGGGCGAAATCAACAACTTCCCGGGGGCCTCGGTGCCGTTCGGCATGGTGCAGTACTCGCCGGACACCACCGACACCTATGCCGGCTACGACCACGACAACGAGCGCTCGACCGGATTCAGCATGACCCATGCCTCGGTGGGCTGCGCGGCGTTCGGCGATATTTCGATGCTGCCGACCACCGCCCCGATCGGCCCGCGGCCCTGGGACGATTGGGAGGAGATCGCCCACGACGGCACCGAGGTGGGCGTGCCCGGCTACTACACGGTGCGCTTCCCCGCCACCGGGGTGACCGCGGAACTGACCGCCACCACGCGCACCGGTGTCGGCAGGTTCAGCTACCCGGCCAACGGCCAGCCCGCCCTGTTCCACGTGCGTTCCGGCGCGTCGCTGGGGGGCAACGATGCCGCGACCATCCAGATCGGCCAGGACCACAGCACGATCACCGGATCGGCGACCACCGGCGGATTCTGCGGCAAGAACAACACCTACACGGTGTACTTCGCCATGAAGTTCAGCAGGCCGTTCACTTCGTATGGCACCTGGGACGGCGATGCGGTCTATCCCGGTGCCGGCGACGCGGATTCGATCGACAGCGGGGGGTACGTGGAGTTCCCGGCCGGCTCGGTGCTCGAGGCGCGGACCGCGATTTCCTACGTCAGTGTCGACGGGGCGCGGGCCAACCTCGCGGCCGAGGGCGGACGGAGTTTCGACGAGGTGCGCGCCGCCGCATTAGCGCAGTGGAACGCCGCGCTGGCCCGCATCACCGTGGCCGGCACCGATAGCGGTGACCTGCAAACCTTCTATACCTCGCTATACCGAACCTTGTTGCACCCCAACACGTTCAACGACGCCGACGGACGTTATATCGGATTCGACGGCAACATCCACACCGTGGCCCAGGGGCACACCCAGTACGCCAACTTCTCCGACTGGGACACCTATCGGTGCTTGGCGGCCCTGCAGGCACTGCTCTTCCCGGCGCAGGCCAGCGACATGGCCCAATCGCTGGTCAACGACGCCGAGCAGAGCGGATCGCTTCCCCGTTGGGCCCTTGCCAATTCCGCGACCGGCGAGATGACCGGAGACAACGTGGTGCCGCTCATCGTGAACCTCTACACCTTCGGAGCCAGAGACTTCGACGTCAAGACGGCGCTGCGCTACATGGTCAGCGGAGCCACCCAGGGCGGTGTCGGTCGGGGCGGCTACGTGGAGCGACCCGGAATCACCACCTACCTGGAGCGCGGCTACGCACCCCAGACGAACGAATTCCGAGCCGACCACAACATCGTCGGCGCCTCGATCACGCTGGAATGGTCGGTCGACGACTTCACCATCTCCCGGTTCGCCGACGCGCTCGGCGACACCGTGACCGCTGCCGAGTTCCAGAACCGGGCGCAGTACTGGCAGAACCTGTTCAATCCGGCCACCGGTTACCTCTCGCCCCGCAACGCCGACGGGGCGTTCCCCCTCGGGCCCGGCTTCGTGGCGCCTCTCTGGGGCTTCGGCCAGGACGGATACGACGAGGGCAACGCCGAGCAATACCTGTGGTTGGTGCCGCAGAATGTCGCCGGCCTGGTCGCCGCTCTCGGCGGCCGCCAGGCCGCGGCCGACCGGCTCGACCGCTTCCTGACTGAACTCAATGCGGGCCCCAACAGGCCGTTTATGTGGGCCGGCAACGAACCGGACTTCGGGGTGCCGTGGCTGTACAACTACATCGGTCAACCGTGGAAGACCCAGGAGACGGTCAACCGGGTGCGCAGCGAACTATTCGGCCCCAGACCCGATGGCGAGCCAGGCAACGACGACCTCGGCGCGCAGTCCAGCTGGTATGTCTGGGCCGCGCTCGGCCTGTTCCCCAGCACCCCGGGAACGCCGATCCTCACCGTGAACACACCGCTGTTCGATCGCGCTCAGCTATCGATTCCGGGCGGCAAAACCATCCGGATCTCCGCCCCGGGCGCGTCCGGACGCAACGGCCTGAAGTACATCAACGGCCTCAGCGTCGACGCCCGGGCCATCGATCAGACATTTCTTCCGGAGTCGTTCATCCGCACCGGCGGCGACGTGACGTTCTCGCTCTCCACCATCCCCAATATGGTCTGGGGCACTGCGGAGTCCGCCGCCCCACCGTCGTTCGGCGCAGCAGCTCCGCCGTCGCAGCAGCGGTCGTGATCGGCGATTCTCATGGTTGGGTCGCCGAGCCCGACAGTGTCGGGCAGGTTGCACGGCCGCGTTACCGCACCCGAATCCACAACGCGAGCGACACGTTTAGCCTTGGCCTGTCCCGACGACGACGGAGCCGCCGATGAATGCCGATGACATCATCATCCAGCGCGGGCTGGCCGAGCTGTGAGTCCAGCCGTGGAGCTGCTGACGCTCGACCAGATCAATGCGGCGGCGGAGCTGCTGAAGCCGGTGGTGCGGCCGACCCCGGTCGTCGCGTCGCGGATACTCTCGGACTCCACGGGCAAACAGGTATGGCTCAAATGCGAGAACCTGCAGCGCACCGGGTCGTTCAAGGCCCGCGGAGCCTACAACCGGATCGCCAATCTCAGCGCCGCGGACCGGGCCCGCGGTGTGGTTGCGGCCAGCGCCGGCAACCATGCGCAGGGCGTCGCTTGGGCCGCCACCGAACTCGGGATCGCGTCGACGGTGTTCATGCCGGTCACCGTCGCGCTTCCGAAGCTGGCGGCCACCAAGGCCTACGGCGCGCACGTTCACCTGATCGGCGATACGGTCGACGACGCGCTGGTGGCGGCGCGCGAATATGCGCAGCAGCACGACGCGGTGTTGATCCACCCGTTCGACCACCCCGACGTCATCGCCGGCCAGGCCACCGTCGGGCTGGAGATCCTGCAGCAGATTCCCGATGTTTCCACCATCGTGGTGCCCACCGGCGGCGGTGGCCTGGTGGCCGGAATTGCCACGGCGGCGCACTTTCTGGCGCCGCAGGCCCGGGTCATCGGCGTGCAGGCGGCGAACGCGGCAGCCTGGCCGGCTTCGCTGGCCGCCGGGCATCCGGTGCGCTTGGAGTCGATGTCGACGATGGCCGACGGCATCGCCGTCGCCTCACCCGGGGCGATTCCTTTCGCCCATGTCCGGGCATTCGTCAACTCGATTCAGACGGTCAGCGAAGAGGCACTGTCGCGCGCGCTGTTGCTGTGCATAGAGCGGGTGAAACTCATCGTCGAACCGGCCGGGGCGGCAGCCGTGGCAGCGGTGATGACATCGGCACCCGAACCCGACGCGCACGGTCCCGTTTGCGCGGTTTTGTCCGGAGGCAACATGGACCCGCTGGTGTTGACCCACGTGGTCACCCACGGCCTGCGCGCAGCCGGCCGCTACCTCGCGATCAAAGTGACCATCCCGGACCGCCCCGGTGGGCTCAGCAGGCTGCTCGCAGTGGTCAGCGCGACCGGCGCCAGCGTGCTTGACGTGGTGCACGTCCGTACCGCACGCAAACTGGCGCTGGATGAAGTCGAGGTGCGGCTTACCCTCGAAACCCGCGGTGCAGCACACCGCGAGGAGGTATTGGAGGCGCTGATCGGAGCCGGATTCGTCGTCTGCGTCGAGGACGCCTAGCCGCGGCCACGGTGGCGCCCGCGATGAGGACGAACGACCCTACTCCCGGCGCAAGAAACGAGAAAGACTCTGTGATAACCGACGTAAGCGGAGATTCGCCGGTAGGTATACCGAAGCGATAGGCAACTTCCGTGAGTCTTGTGGTCGAAGGAGCGGACAGGAAATGACCAACGGCGATCCAACGGTGGTTCGGCACCCAAGCGGGGCATTGGTATCCACGCTGCCACAGGCCTTTCAGCAGACCGCAGCCCTCAAGCCGGACGCGGTGGCCATCCGCACCACCGGCGACGCCGTGGTCCTGACCTGGCGCCAGTACGCAGACCGGGTACAGAAGATCGCCGCCGGACTGGCCGCACTCGGCGTCAAACACGGGCACACGGTCGGTCTCATGCTGCGCAACCGCCCGGAGTTTCATTTGGCCGACACTGCCGCTATGCACCTGGGCGCGATCCCGTTCTCGATCTACAACACCTCGGCGCCGGACCAGATCCGGTACTTGTTCACCAATGCCGAGAACGCGGTCGTCTTCACCGAAAAAGATTTTCTGCCTGCTATCAGGGCGGCTGGCGCCAACCTCGCGCATCTGGTGGTCGTCGACGCCGATATCGACGGCTGCCACACCCTCTCAGATATCGAATCGTTAGGAGACAATGCCGATTTCGATTTCGATTCGGCATGGCGGTCGGTTAGGCCGGATGATGTCGCAACACTGATCTACACATCGGGCACCACCGGCCCGCCCAAGGGAGTCGAGCTTACCCACGCCAATGTGATGGCCGAGTTCGCGGCCATCGTCGACCTCCTCGACCTGCGCCCGGACGATCGGATCACCTCATACCTGCCGCATGCGCACATCGCCGACCGGGTGACCGGGCACTACGCCAACATGGTCCTCGGAGTGCCGATGACCGACGTCGCGGACCCCAGGGCGATCGCGCAAGCCCTGCCGGATGCTCGTCCCACGGTGTGGCTCGGGGTGCCGCGGGTGTGGCACAAGATCAAGGTCGGGATCGAGACGAAGCTCGACACAGAGGCGACCGGACTCAAGCGGCGGTTGGCGCTGTGGGCCATCGACACCGGCGTGCGCGCCGCCAGCCAGATGCTGGCCGGCAAATCTGTGTCCCCGTCTCTTGCGCTGCGCCGCAAGATCGCCGACCGTCTGGTGCTGGCCAAGGTGCGCGCCGCACTCGGCCTGGACAAATTGCGCTGGGGAGTGACCGGGGCGGCCGCCATCCCGGTCGAAACGATCGAATTCTTCTGGGGCCTGGGTATTCCCGTCTACGAAGTCTGGGGCGAGTCGGAGTGCGTGGGCGGCGCGACCTCCAACCGGCCCGACGCGAACAAGGTCGGCTCGGTCGGAAAGCCATTGGGCAACGTCGAGATCTCGCTGGCGAACGACGACGAACTGCTCATCCGTGGACCGATCGTGATGCGCGGCTACCGAAAGCAGCCCGAGAAGACCGCCGAAGCGATCGACGCCGACGGCTGGTTGCATACCGGCGACATCGGCACCATCGACGAACAGGGCTTCGTCACGATCGTCGACCGCAAGAAAGAGCTGATCGTCAACGAATCCGGCAAGAACCTCTCCCCCACCAACATCGAGATGGCCATCCAGGAGACATCTCCGTTGATCGACCAGGTGGTAGCCATCGGTGATGCCCGGCCTTACGTGACAGCGCTGATTGTCCTCGAGAGCGAGGCTGCCGCCGCCCAGGCCGCCGCGCTCGGCATGGCCGACCACTCGGCCGCCGCCTTCGCGCAACGCCCCGAGGCCGGGGAGATGCTTGCCGCCGCCGTCCGCGAGGGGAACTCCAAGCTTTCCCGCGTCGAGCAGATCAAGCGGTTCGTCATCGTCGGCACCCCGTGGGAACCTGGCGGGGACGAACTGACCCCGACGATGAAGCTCAAGCGCAGGCCGATCGCCGAGAAGTATTCCGCCGAGATCGACAAGCTGTATGCAAAGACGCCCGGGCCCGACATCGTCAACTTGGCTGACTAGCCCGCTGCCGAGCCGTTCGTCGTGGCCCCGCACCGTAGCAACCGTTTGCGCCGCAGCGAAAGGGCCTGCTGATGCCGGGCCGTTTGCTCTTGGGGCGATGGCGGTCTTGGTCACATCAGTCACTCGCGACACCCCGGGGCGTGCGCGTTACGCCCACCTGTCAGCGACAAATTCGTTGCGCTCCTTGTGTTGTCGGACAGGAATAGCGTGAACGACAGTGAAATCGCCGAATGGGATCCCGGCCTGACGAAGCGGGCAATGCGGGTGGCCCGGCCGATCGTCAAGCGGTATTACCGATCGGAAGTGCACGGTCTCGAGTTGTTACCGCCCGGAGGGGTGCTGGTGGTGTCGAATCATTCCGGCGGCTTTCTGCCGATGGACGAGGTGGTGTTCGCGGTCGACTATTACGGCGAGTTCGGCTACGCCCGACCCATCTACACCCTGACCCATGACATCATGCTGGTCGGCCCGACCGCCGATTCGTTGCGGCGCATGGGTTATGTCCACGCCACCCGCGCCAACGCCGCCGAAGCGCTGCGGGCCGGAGCCGTGGTCATCGATTTCCCGGGTGGTGACTACGACGCCTACCGGCCCACCTGGTCCCGCAACACCATCGACTTCGGCGGCCGCATCGGCTACGCCCGCACGGCCATCGACGCCAAGGTTCCGATCGTCCCGATGGTTTCCATCGGCGCGCAGGAAAACCAGCTGTTTTTGTCGCGCGGCACCCGGCTGGCGCGCGCCCTTCGACTGGACCAGCTGCTGCATTCCAAGGTCCTGCCCGTCACGTTCGGCTTCCCGTTCGGGCTGAGCATCGTGGTGCCGGTCAACATGCCGCTGCCCACCAAAATCGTCATCCAGGTGCTGGCGCCGATCGACATCGCCGCGCAATTCGGCTCGCATCCCGACGCCGCGGAGGTCGACGCGTACGTGCGGCAGGTAATGCAAACGGGGCTCGACGCGTTGGCCGCCCAGCGCCGATTTCCGATCGTCGGTTGACGCCGGTCAACCAGAACACGAGGATGCGCCGCTCGCGGATTCGCGGCCCCAGTCGAACTTGAAATCGCGCGCTAAGACATCTTGTTTAGGGGACAGACCAACTTATTTGTGTAATTATTAGACATCAATTTTGCGACCCGACGAAATCTCTTCGCAGGCCGAAACCGGACGCCGCGAACGGCCAGCAAACCCGCCGCCACTCGTTGCCATCAGCGGAACAAAATCGCTCGGGATCGCGTTATGAAGAAATCAAGTTCGACTCATTCAACGTTAGGACGACCTATGATCCGGACACTTCTGGTCGGCGCGGCTATCACGGCGGCCGCGATCGGTGCAGCTCCGTTGGCTAATGCAGGGTCTGACTCGTCACAGTGCGTGGCCAGCCAGGGTATGGTCAATATCCCGCGGAGCGACCCGCACTACCGCGCCGATCTCGACCTCAACCACAATGGCATCGCGTGTGAATTCGTAGCCGACTGGCCTTCGACGTCATAGGCCGGCGGGCCACCGACGCCTGCGGTTGTCACGGTACGACCGCAGGCGATCTACATTCATCGCTCTTCTTGGGCGCGTCGCCACAGGACATATTGGCGGGTGCCTTCCTGCAGTGACGTCGTGGGCTGCCATCCGAGTTCTTTCCCGGCTTTGGTGCCGTCAAGATAATTCTCGGTGTGCAGGTTGCGCAGAGTTGCCAATGTCAGGTACGGCATTTCCTCGGAGCGCCGCAACTTGGCGATGGTTTCCATCGAATAACACCACAGCCAGGCCACGGCGTAGGGCATGGTAATCCAATGCCGCCGTACCCCGCGCGCATCGATCATGGCCTCGGTGAACTGCTTTAACCTTACCGGCCGGGGCCCGGCGACGTTGTACACCTGTCCGACCGCCTTGTCGTTGGTAGCCGCCAGGATAGCCAATTCAGCGATGTCGTATACATAAACAATCGAGTATCGCGGATTCGCCCGTCCCGGCCAGATCATGACGGGAAAAGAGGTCTGGTTGTAGACCCGATGGCAGAAAAGCTTGTCACGCGGGCCATACGCCGTGCCTATCCTGATCATCGAGACCTGGATTTCGCCCTGCCGATGGTATTTCCAACAGGCCTGCTCCGCGAGCAACTTAGCGTAGTCGTAATAGGTCAATGGCGTCTTCTGCACTATTGTCGGGGTCGATTCGTCGACCGGCCTATCACCTTCTTGGCAGGCATCGCCGTATACCGCGCACGAACTGACATGAAGAAAACGTCGCACCCCGGCCGCAGCGCTGGCTCTCAACATATTCTCCGTACCGTGCACCGTCGTTTTCTCGAACTCGTCCCATCTCCCCCAGCCCGGAGTGACCCTTGCAGCCGTGTGAAAAACCGTTTCAACGTCTTGAACGATCGGCGGCAAGGTTTCGTAGTCGGTAATGTCGCCGACGACGACCTCCGCCTGAGTGGTCCTGAGATGAGTGAGATCCGATGTATTTCGGGCCAGCGCACGAACCTCGTGGCCCTTGGCCAGTAGACATTCGACGAGTGCGCTTCCGACCAGCCCGGTGCCTCCCGTAACGAGTGTCTTCATGATGCCTGCCCAGAAATATTGAGGGTTTGTTGGCCGACATTTGCGGCTGGCGTAGCGAGACTCGACCCCGGCCCGCTCATTAGCGTATTGCCGGAAGTTCCGAAATGTCAAGTACAATTTCAATTCATGTGGGGAGTAAACAATGCGCAGATGGCGCGTCATCTATTCGGTGCGGCGCATCCGGGAAAAGGCCGTCCTTGACCATTATGGGTAATCGCAACTAGAATTCAGCACCAAAACCCCGTCGAGGGAGCGGTGATGGGCAGTGAATCGGATGGTTTCAAAAGACGATATGGCCCCTGGGCGCTCATTGCCGGCGCGTCGGTAGGGCTGGGTGCGGCTTTTGCCGCCGAGCTGGCACAAAGAGGCTTGAACCTGGTGTTGATTGCACGCAGGCCCGGTCCGCTGGAGTCGCGGTCCACCGAACTCGAAGACAAATACGGCGTATCGGTGAAGAACATTTCGATGGATCTGGCCGCCCCGGATATGCTGGAAACGATTGTCAGCGAGACAAACCAGCTCGACATCGGATTACTGGTATACGACACCGCCTACATGCTGATCGGTCCTTTCCTCGGCCATTCAGTCGAGAGTCATCTGCGGGCTATTGACGTGAATTGCCGCGGCCCGCTGATGCTGGCACATCACTTCGGGCAGCAGATGAGCGCGCGGAAGCGGGGCGGGATCATATTGATGACGTCGCTTTCCGGCATGCAGGGCGCTCCCTGGCTGGCGAGTTACGGTGCCACCAAGGCCTTCAACATTGTTCTGGCCGAGGGATTGTGGTACGAACTAAAGCCGCACGGGGTCGACGTCATGGCCTGTTGCGCGGGCGCCATCGAGACACCCAACTACACCTCCAGCAACCCGGCGAGTCTGGGATTTTTCGCCCCCAAGCCGTTGACGGTGGACAAGGTCGCCCACGACGCCATCGCTGCTCTAGGCAGCAAGCCGCTGCTCATTCCCGGGGGCGCCTACCGCGCCTCGCAGACGTTGTTGGAGCGGTTCGCGTCGCGGAAACGACGAATAACGATCATGGGGAATTCCACCGAGAAAATGTATGGCGACAGGCGGGTGACGCTGAACTAACGGCTATGGACAAGTTGGTGTACATACTCTGGGACTCCGACCGCCAGCGTCGAAGTCAGCGCCAGCAAACTCTGCTGACCGCCGTCGCGCCCAAGCTGCTGCAGACCGGAGCTCTCAAGCTCAGCATGTATATCGTTGACCAGGATGCGGACATACGGTCACCCGCACCGTTTTACGCCGGGGAGCGGATGTGCGCTGAGGTTGCTATCTGGGTAGACGATGCCGGCGAACATGCATCGTTCGATGAGATCTTCCGAAAAGCAGGTTTCCGGTTTGCCGGTTATCTGGTTGACGAGTCGATCTACACCGAATACGGCGGTAATCGTCATTCTGGTCCGAGAAATTGGCCGGACGGCCAACGTTCCCCCGGCATTGTCGCGGTGACTTTGATGGAACGGCCCAAGCGACTTTCCCGCGCGGAATGGATTCGGCGCTGGCACGGAACACAGTCGCCGGTCTCCGAAGCAATGCAGCCCAGAGCCCGCTATGTGCGCAACCTGGTGATCAGGGCGGTTACGCCGGATGCGCCGAGCTACGAGGGCATTGTTGAGGAAGCATGGCCGTCAACCAGGCACGTCACCAACTACTTCCTCTTCTACGGAGCCGGCAGGAACCCGTTCAAACTGGTGTTGAACATCATCAAGATGCTGCGCAGCGTGACTTCATTCCTGGATTTACACCGCATCCGCACCACGATGACAAGTGAGTACATAATGAAGAGCTGAGCCCCGCCGCACTCACGTGGGCGCAAGGACTTCGGACGCTACTGGCGATCCAGCGCGCGGTGGTCGAATCAACCAAATAGCGCCCGAAATCCCGCAAAGTCAACAGTGGCGACGGCCTAGTCCGTGCCGCCTTCTTGAAGAAGTCGGGGTTGATCCCGAAATTGCCTAACGTAACCCCTAAACTGGATCGGATACGCAGGTAGTCCGGAGGCACTTGCATGACCCGCAAAATCTCGTGGTGAGATCGCACCTGGTTTGCGGTCGAATTCTTACGCCCTCATTGGTTATGGTCGCAGCCCATGCTGTTATGATCCCCGGCAATGACGAAGCCTCAACCGTGGTAACACTCAGGTCATCGGCTGAGCGTTCGAAATAAACCAAACCAGCTTCTTTGACCTCGAGACTTCGAGGCAATACGGTGAGACCAATGACGTCGTGAAGATCGTACGACTCAAGTAGCTGCCCCACCGCGCTGAGAAAGCCGGGGTTCTGGCTGAGTTTCTGAGCGGATGAAACGGCTACGGGATCGGTGCAATACTCCAATGGATGGAATTGTGCCGTTTCGGGTTGCCACTTCCACCGAACCGCAACTGCCTCAGGGGTCATGGCTTCGGGCCGTGCCACAAGTGCGGGACGACCGTCATCCAGAACCGCTGGCCTCTCGACAATTGCCGTGTCACCACTGACCGGGAAATGACTGTGCAGCAGTAGCGGACCAGCTATTTCATCGAGCCCAACTTTATAGAGCTCGGCCTCAACCAGTATCTCAGCAAAATCGTCCAGGAAGTTTTCAAACTCTGTTCGTGATTGCCGCTCTTTGTCGGCATCTTCGACGTTCGGAAGCGCATTATAGATTTCAGCATGTCCGGGTATAAGCATGCTAGTCATGTTCGGCGCACTCCTTTTTACTTGGTTGCGTTGTTTTTACCTGGTTGTGTTATTTGTGATCAACAGCTTGACTGCGCCCGTGCACTGCTTCGGCGCATCAAGTGAATCCGCAATGCGGGGGCGAAGTGGCGGCGTCGGCACACCCAGTGTCGAGTGCTCCTCACCCACTCGTCATCGCCTCATCTGTATTGGCGACCACCCCCCCGAATCGTCTTCTGAGGCGCAACTTCGAAGGTTTCATCCGAGGCTCCTCGCAGTGCAGTGCTTTGTCAATGGGCCAGCTGGCCGTACGGTCAATGGGCCAGCTGGCCGTACGGTCAATGGGCCACCTGGCCGTACGCAAAGCGCGACATCGTGTTCCGCGCGATGCGATCGGCGCATGGGGCAGAAAACGTGAACACCTGGATGCGCGAACTCGGGCATCCGCACCGCGATGACAAGCCACTGCATGGTGAAGGGCTGAGCCACGTCGCCGGCAGCCTTCGACGCAAGGACTTCGGACTCTACTGGCGATCGAGCGCGCGGTGGTCGAATCAGGCAGATGACGCCCGAGATTCCGTGAGGCCATGATGAACCCCAGCTATCTGATGGCGCTCGATGCCGGCGGCAGCGGCGGGCATTGCCTGCTCGTTGACGTCGCAGGCGGCGCGTTTACCCGCGTCTTCCGCCCGTGGACGCACCCGGCGGCGCCCGAAACCGCAGGACTGGGCACCGATCTCGATCTGGACGCGATCTGGACAACCCTCGCCGAAGGGGCCCGCGCGGCGCTGGAAAGGGCGGGCGCAACGCCGGATCAGGTGCTTGCCGTCGCGGCGACGAGCATGCGGCACACCACGGTGGTGCTCGACGGCGACGGCAACGCACTGCTGGCCACGCCCAACCGCGACGCGCGCGCCGCCGGCGAGGCCTTCCAGCTGGCGAGCGAGCACGGCAGCCTCCTCTATGCCCGCACCGGGCAATGGCCGAGCCCGCTTGCCACCGCGGCGCGACTGCGCTGGTTGGCAAGGGCGAACCCGGACGCGTGGGCTCGCGCCACGACGGTGATCACGCTCAGCGACTGGATCGCCTACCGGCTGTGCGGCGAATCCGGCACCGAGCCGTCGCAAGCCGGCGCCACCCTGTTATTCGATGTCGCGCACCGGGATTGGGCGCCCGACCTCGCCGAAGAGCTGGGCATTCCGCGACGTTTGCTGCCGCGCTTGCGCCCCGCGGGCACGCACCTCGGCACGGTCACCCGCGCGGCGGCGGAGTTGTTCGGGCTGCGCGCCGGCACTCCCGTCGCGGTCGGCGGCGCCGATACCCAGTGCGCAATGCTGGGCGCCGGTGCCGTAACACCCGGACAGGTGGGGGCGATTGGCGGCACCACGGTTCCCGTCCAGCTGGTCCTCGACCGACCGGTTGTCGATCCCGACGAGCGGCTGTGGACCGGTTGCCACGTACTGGCCGACCGCTGGGTGTTGGAGAGCAACGCCGGAGCGATGGGTGAAGCGCTCGACTGGTTCGCGCGCATCCTGCACCCGGACGCAGCCCATCCGGTTGCCCACTTCCTTGCCGAAGCGGGCTTGTCGGAGCCGGGTGCGGCCGGCATTCTGTCCACCCTTGGCACCGGCGTGATGAACGCGCGGAAGTTACGGCTGCCCACCGGCACTATCACGCTGTCGCACCTGAGCACGGCCCACGATCCGCATCGCCGGAGCCACTTGGAGCGCGCCGTGGTCGACGGCATGGCCTATGCCGTGCGCGCCAACCTCGAGCAGCTGCGCGACGTCGCAGCAACGCAAAGCAGCCCGGCAACATTCAGCCTCGGCGGCGGCATGTCGCGCAGTGCGGTGTTCGCGCAGGTGCTCAGCGACGTCCTCGGCGTGCCCGTCGAAGTCGGCGCCACACCGGAATCCACCGCACTCGGCGCGGCGCTGTGCGCCGGCGTCGCCGTCGGCGTCTTCGCCGACCTGGCAGAAGGCGCCCAGCGATTTCGCGGCCAGGCCCGCGCGGTGCTTCCGGACAAGCAGCGGGCGCGCGCCTACGACGAGTTCTACGGCGGCTGGCAACAGCTGCGGGCTGCGGGAGCCGACGCCGAAACGCTTGCGTCGCAACTGATCCTGCCGTCAGCGCTCAAGGCGATGAGCGCTTCGGCTGCGCGGTCGCGACCGGCGCTGCGTCCGCGCATCCTGGTCACCGCGGACATGGACGACGACGGACTGGCGGCGCTGCGCGCGCTCGGCGACGCCGAATACGCGAGCTTTCGCACCGCGATGCGGCTGCTGACCGGGCCGAGCCTGGTCGAGGCGTTGGCCGGGGTGCAGGTGTTCATCACCGAAGTTGACGTGGTGGACGCCGACGCGATCCGGCAGCTGCCCGAGTTGAGGGTGGTGGCCGCGTGCCGGGGCAACGCGGTCAACGTCGACCTCGCGGCATGCACCGCGTTCGGGATTCCGGTCCTCTACGCCCCGGGACGCAACGCCGACGCCGTCGCCGACCTCACCGTCGCGTTCCTGCTGATGCTGGCCCGCCGGCTGCCCACGGCGTCGGCGTTCCTGCATCAGCCGGGGATCGCCGCCGGCGACATGGGTCGGATGGGTCAGGCGTTCGCCGGCCTGCAAGGTCGTGAACTGTGGCACAAGACAATCGGTCTCGTCGGCTTCGGCGCGGTGGGGCGCGCCGTCACCCGACGCCTGCGCGCCTTCGGCGCCCGCGTCCTGGTGTTCGACCCGTATGTCGATGCCGAGCAGATCGTGCTGGCCGATGCCGAGCCGGCGTCGCTCGACGAGCTGCTGGAAAACAGCGAGTTCGTCAGCCTGCACGCCGCGGTGAGCGAACAGTCACGCGGAATGATCGGCGCCGCAGCACTGGCCCGCATGCGGCCGGGTAGCTGCCTGGTCAACACGGCGCGCGCGGCGCTCGTCGACGAGGCCGCCCTGGCCGACGCGTTGCGCAGCGGACACCTCGGCGGCGCCGCGCTCGACGTCTTCAGCGTCGAGCCCCCGGGGTCGGATCACCCGCTGCTGGCCCTCGACAATGTGATCGCGACGCCGCACGTCGGCGGCAACACCATCGACGTGGCGGCGCACCAAGGGCGCATCATCGCCGCGGACCTGCGCCGATTGCTCGTCGGCGAGGCGCCGCTGCACGTCCTCAACCCTGAAACTCTGCATAGCTTCGACTGGAGCGCGCCGCGCCCCACACCGGAACCCGACGTCCTCGAACGGTTGGCCCGCCAACCCGGGCCCGCGGTCTCGGACCTGCAGCTCGACCGCGGCGCGGCCCCTGTGCAGCCCGAACCAACGCCCCCCGCAACGACATTGGCGCCGAGCGCCGAGGTGCCGCCCGAGATGCGCGACTGCATGCGGCGCATCCTGAAGGGCTTTGTCGAGCGGATCACCCACGATGAGGCGCTAAGCGCTTTTGCCGCAGGCAAATCCGTCACCCTGCATTTCACGCTCACCGACCTGGAGCTGGCGTTCTTCCTGCAACTACAGGGCGGCGAGATCACCGCCGATCTCGGTGATCCCGCGGCGCCCGCCGACGTCGAATTGCGCATGCGCGCCGAGATTCTCGACGGGATGTTCACCGGCCGCGTCAATCCCATGCAAGCGGCCATGGGCGGGCGACTCTCGTTCAGCGGCGACACCGCCAAGGCGATGACGTTGCAGAACATGCAGGACGATCTGGCCCGGCTCTACCAGGAGTCCCGCGAAGAAGCCGGTGATCCGGGCGATCTGGCCGCCATCCCTGATGCCACCGCAGCCGGGCCGGCCGCCGCGGCAACCATCGCCGCGCCGGCGCCAATCGGATCCGCGGGGGATCTGCGGGACACACTGCTGCAGACCGTGCACGAGCTTTACGTCGCCGAGCTCATCACCGCCACCGGCGGCAACGTGAGCGTGCGCATCCCTGGAACCGACCAGTTGTGGATCACGCCGAGTCAAATGTTCAAGGGGGATCTGCGGCCCGAAATCCTGGTGCGCCTGGACCTGGACGGGCACGTGCTTGATCCCGGCGCTCCCTCGCCGTCGAGCGAACGAATGATGCACTGCCTGGTGTACCGTGCCCGTCCCGACGCGCAGGCGGTGGTGCATGCCCACGCACCGCACGCCACCATGCTTGTCAATACCGGGCTGCCGTTTCTGCCGGTGTCGACCGAGGCGGCGTTCTTCGGTGACATCCCGCGAGTGCCGTTCATCATGCCGGGAACCGACGAGCTGGCCCGCGCCGTGGCCGAGGCCATCCGGGATGGCTGGGCGGTGCTCATGCAGAACCACGGAATACTGGTCGCCGGCCGCAGTCTGCGCCGCGCCGCCGACATGGTCGAGATCATCGACCGCTCGGCCGAGATCATCCTGGGTTGCTACGCCGTCGGCAAAGAGCCGACCACGCTGCCCGGCGACGTGGTCGAAATGCTGCAGAAGATGGGCGATTTGATGGCGTGACTCGTTAGTTCCCGAGATGAGGACGATCGGCCCTACTCACGACGCAGGGAACGAGAAACACTCGGTGCGGATGGCCCGTCAGGGTTGCGTGATCGAAGAAGAAAAGAGAACACCGATGGCCACCGAACCGGCTCTCAACGAGGTAAGCCAACTCCAACGCTCGAGTCGTGACATCACCGAGCTGCCCGGCGTGTTTGCGCAGTGGCTGTCCACCGTGCTGCCCGGCGGGGTCACGCCGGAGGTCACGGTCGAGCCCGCCGTCACCACGACCGGCATGTCGTCGGAAAACCTGGCCGTGAGCGCCCGTTGGGACGAGGGCGGCGAGCAGATCCAGCGGCGGCTGGTGGCACGCATCGCTCCGAGCGCCCAGGACGTTCCGGTGTTCCCGTCCTATCGGATCGATCACCAGTACGAGGTGCTCCGGCTGGTGGGCGAGAAGACCGACGTTCCGGTTCCCGCGGTGCGGTGGCTGGAGCCGACCGGCTCGGTACTCGGCACGCCGTTCTTCCTGATGGACTTTGTCGAGGGCGTCGTGCCGCCCGACGTGATGCCCTACACGTTCGGCGGCAACTGGCTCTACGACGCGTCCGCCGAGTCTCAGCGCCTGCTGCAGGACGCGACGGTCGAGGTGATCGCCAAGGTGCACTCGATCCCCGGTCCGCAGGCGCATTTCGGTTTTCTGTCCGAAGGTGGCGGCGAGCAGAGCGCGCTGCGACGGCACTTCGACTGGGTGCGGTCCTGGTATGACTTCGCGGCGCCGGACATCGGCCGCTCCCCCTTGCTGGAGCGGACTTTTGAGTGGCTAGAAGCCCATTGGCCCGACGAGGCGGCCGCCGCCGAGCCGGTGCTGCTGTGGGGGGACGCGCGCATCGGCAACGTGCTCTACACGGACTTCCGTCCGGCGGGCGTGCTCGACTGGGAGATGACCGCGCTGGGTCCACGCGAGCTGGACATCGCGTGGCTTATATTCGCGCACTTGGTATTTCAGGAAATCGCCGGGCTGGCCGGCCTGCCCGGGATGCCGAACTTCCTGCGCGAGGAGGACGTACGCGCGACCTACCGCGAGCTGACCGGCGTGGAGCTCGGCGACCTGCGCTGGTTCTACGTCTACTCCGGCGTGATGTGGGCCATCGTGTTCATGCGGACCGGTGCGCGCCGAGTGCACTTCGGTGAACTCGAGAAGCCCGAGGACCCCGAATCGCTGTTCTACCACGCCGCGCTGCTGAAGCGACTGACCGGAGAGGGTGCCTGATGCTTGGACCAGTCGACGAATTCCCCGTCCACCAATTGCCGCAACCGATCGCCTGGCCCGGCTCCAGCGACCGCAACTTCTATGACCGCTCGTATCTGAACGCGCACGACCGCACCGGAAACATCTTCCTGATCACCGGAATTGGCTACTATCCCAACCTCGGCGTCAAGGACGCGTTCGTGCTCGTCCGCCGCGGCGACGTCCAAACCGCGGTGCAGTTGTCCGACGCGATCGACCAGGATCGGCTCAACCAGCACGTCAACGCCTACCGCATCGAGGTCATCGAGCCGCTGCGCGAGCTGCGCGTGATCATGGAGGAAACCCAGGGCATAGCGGTCGACCTGACCTGGAAGGGGTTGTTCGACGCCGTCCGAGAGCAGCCGCACGTGCTGCGCAGCGGCAACCGGATCACGCTGGACGCTCAGCGATTCGCTCAGGTGGGCACCTGGGAGGGCCAGATCGTGGTGGACGGCGAGGAGATCACCGTCGACCCGTCGACCTGGCTGGGCACCCGGGACCGGTCCTGGGGCATCCGGCCCGTCGGCGAAGCAGAACCCGCCGGCCGGCCCGCCGACCCGCCGTTCGAGGGCATGTGGTGGCTGTACGTGCCGCTGGCGTTCGACGACTTCGCCACCGTGCTGATCATCCAAGAGGACCCCAGCGGTTTCCGCAGCCTCAACGACTGCACCCGGATCTGGCGCGACGGGCGCGTCGAGCAACTGGGCTGGCCGCAGGTGACGATCCGCTACCGGTCCGGCACCCGCACCCCCACGGGCGCCGCCATCTCGACGGCGCTGCACGACGGCACACCGGTGCGGTTCGAGATCGAGTCCAAGCTGGCGGTGCCGATCCACTTCGGCGGCGGCTACGGCGGTTCTCCCGACTGGCTGCACGGTACGTGGAAGGGCGAGAAGTTCGCCGAACGCCGCACCTACGACATGACGGATCCGCAGTTGGCGGGCGGGATGATGTTCGGCGTGATGGATCATGTCGGGCGGGCCACCTGCCGCGCCGGCGACGCGGAACCGGTTGAGGGCTGGGGACTTTTCGAGCACGCCGCGCTGGGACGCCACGATCCGTCCGGCTTCGCCGACTGGCTGACGGTCGCGCCTTGACGCCGTTGACCCGGACCGGCGGCTGCTACGCCTCGTCGCTGAGCACCCACCTGGAGACGACGCAAACGCTGACCCGGGCGCCGGGTCCGTGGGTTCGTCGCACAAAACGGGTGCCACGGTCTCCGGCCTGACGTACCGCACGAAGGCCCCGCAGGGAGGTGCACGGTGCAACGACTCGACTTCGCTTCGGCCGCATACCCGGCCAGGCCGGTGGATCGTACGGCGCTGGGTTGGCGCCGGCACGTGGTCGATTCCGGCCGGCGGCAGCAGGTGCAGCAATGACGCGCGGCCTGCCGATGACGACGGCGCGCGCGCTGCTGCGCTCTCGCCTGCTTACTCCCGCAGGCCCGGCCGCGTTGTCTCGCTTGGTTCATGAAGCACGTCGAGCCGGCCAAAATCCCTTCACCCTGCTCGCGGTCACGGCGGCCCGGTGGCCGAACCGGGCCGCGGTGATCGACGACGACGGCACCCTCAGCTACCGCGAGTTGCTGTCGCGGACCGAATCCCTTGCGCATGAGCTCTACCGCCATGGCGTCGGGTCGGGACAGGCCGTAGGGATCTTGTGCCGCAACGGTCACGGCTTCATCGAGGCGACGTTCGCGACGGCGTTGGTCGGTGCCGACGTCGTGCTTCTCAATACCGATTTCCGCGCCGATGCGCTGGCGGCCGCGGTCAGCGGGCACCGGGTCACAACGATCATCTGCGAGCACGAATCCGCCGGGCAGGCGCGAGCCGCCGGCGAGGCGATCACGGTGATCGATCCGGCCACGGTCGCACAGCGCGAGCACGATCCACGGCCCCCGGTGGCCAAGCCCGGCCAAGTCATCATCCTGACCGCCGGCACCACCGGCACGCCCAAGGGCGTGCCCCGCAGCTCCCATTTCAGTTCGACACTGGGCCTTACCATGACACTGCTGGATCGCACCCGACTACGCACCGGTTGCCGAAACTGCGTGGCAGTACCGATGTTTCACGGGTTCGGGCTCGGCCAGCTGATGCTGACCCTGGCCCTCGGCGGAACGGTGCTGACCCAGCGGCACTTCGACGCCGAAGCCGCGCTTGCACAGGCGTCGCACCATCGCGCCGACGCATTGATGGCCGTGCCGGTCATGCTGGCGCGCATCCTCGATCTGCCCCAAGCCGTGCGGGCGCGAAACCCGGTGCCATCGCTGCGGGTGGTGATATTGAGCGGGGCCCGGCTGGATCCCAGCCTGGCGCGGCGGTTCATGGACACCTTCGGCGATATCCTCTACAACGCCTACGGTTCGTCGGAGGTCGGCATTTGCGCCTTCGCGACACCCGCCGACCTGCGGGCAGCGCCCGAGACCGTCGGCCGCCCGATCGTCGGCACCCCGGTCGGCATCCTGGACGCCACCGGCAGCCCCGTCGGGCCGCAGGTGATCGGGCGCGTCTTCGTCGGTGGCGGACTGCCGGTGGACACCTACACCGGCGGCGGCACCAAAGACGTCGTCGACAACATGACCAACTCCGGGGACATGGGCTACTTCGACAAAGCGGGACGGCTGTTCATCATCGGCCGCCAGGACGACCTGATCATCTCCGGGGGTGAGAACGTCTATCCCCGCGCGGTCGAAAACGCGCTCGCCGAGCATCCGGGTGTCATCGACAACGCCGTCGTCGGTGTTCCCGACGAGCAGTTCGGGCAACGACTCGCCGCGTTCGTCGTCCCGCGGCCCGGCAGCGACGTCGACGCGGCCGTCATCCGGGAGTACTTGAAGAACAAGGTATCTCGTGCCGAACAGCCCCGAGATGTCTACATCGTCACCGCCATTCCGCGCAGTCCCCTCGGCAAGGTGCTACGCAGGGAACTGCCCGCGCGGTGACTGGGACCACAAGCGGCAGAAAGGAACCGCGATGACGCGGGCAACCCGAGCGCCGACCCTGACGCGGACGCTGCTGCACACCCGACTGCTTACTCCCTCCAGCCCGGCCGCATTGTTCCGGCTGGTTCACGAGGCACGTCGAGGTGGCCAAAACCCCTTCACGCTACTGGCGGTCACGGCGGCCCGGTGGCCGAACCGGGTCGCGGTGATCGACGACGACGGCACCTTCAGCTACCGCGACCTGCGGTCGCGGACGGAATCCCTTGCCCACGAGCTTCATCACCATGGCGTCGGACCGGGCAGGGCCGTGGGGATCTTGTGCCGCAACGGGCACGTCTTCATCGAGGCCATGTTCGCCACGACGCTGGTCGGTGCCGACGTGGTGCCCCTCAATACCGATTTCCGCGCCACCGCACTAACGGCCGTGGTCAGCGCGCACCGGATCTCGACCATCATCTGCGAGCAGGAATCCGCCGAGCAAGCACGAGCCGCCGGCGAGGCCATCACGGTGATCGATCCGGCAACGGTCCACACCGATGCGCGGCGTCCGCGACCCGCGGTAGCGGCGCCCGGCCGGGTCATCATCCTGACCGCCGGCACCACGGGCACACCCAAAGGCGTGCCCCGCACCTCCCATATCGGTTCGACGCTGGGCCTTGTCGTCACGCTCCTGGATCGCACCCGACTGCGTACCGGCGCGCGAAGCTCGGTGGCGGTACCGATGTTCCACGGATTCGGGCTCGGCATGCTGATGCTGACCTTCGCCCTCGGCGGCACCGTCCTGACCCACCGGCGCTTCGACGCCGAGGCCGCGATCGCCCAGGCTTCGCGATATGCCGCCGACACGTTCACCGCTGTGCCGGTTATGCTTTCGCGCATCCTCGATCTACCCGAAACCGTGCGGACGCAAAACCCGATGCCCTCGCTGCGGGCGGTGATATCGATCGGGGACCGGCTGGATCCCAGCGTGGCGCAACGGTTCATGAACACCTACGGCGACATCCTCTACAACGGCTACGGCGCCTCGGAGGTCGGCATTTGCGCCTTCGCCACACCGGCCGACCTGCGCCAGGCGCCCGAGACAGTCGGCAGCCTGGTTCCGGGTTATCGGGTCGGCATCCTCGATGCCGACGGCAAACCCGTCGGGCCGCACGTCGTCGGGCGCGTCTTCGTCGGCGGCGACCTGACCTTCGAGGCCTACACCGGCGGCGGCACCAAAGAGGTCGTCGACGGCATGACCAACTCCGGGGACATGGGCTACCTCGACGAAGCGGGACGGCTGTTCATCATTGGCCGCCAAGACGACATGATCATCTCCGGCGGCGAAAACGTCTATCCTCGCGCGGTCGAAAACGCCCTCGCCGAACACCCGGACGTCGCCGACAACACCGTCGTCGGTGTCCCCGACGAGCAGTTCGGGCAACGACTCGCCGCGTTCGTCGTCCCGCGGCCCAACCGCGACCTCGATGAGCACGCCATCCGGGAGTACTTGAAGGACAAAGTGTCTCGCGCCGAACAGCCCAGAGACATCCACATCGTCACGGCCATTCCACGTAGTCCTGTCGGCAAGGCACTACGCAGGGAGCTGCCGACATGAGTGGCGGCGCCGGGCCTTGGGCGTCGCAGTCGGGGCGCACCATTACCGCCGCACCGCAACGCGGTCGGTGGCTCACGCACCATCACCGGGCGCGCGGTGGGGTTTGAGACCGGACGTGAGGACCTTGGCCCCTTCCGATCGCGTGGGTGAACGGCACACGCTAGAGGCATTAGCTGCCACTGTCCCGGCAAAGTGAGGGGTCTCATGACCACAGAAGTATCGCTCGACACGACAGCGCTGGACAAGGCGCTGGACGATCTGCACGCCGGTGCGCCCGACTGGGTCGCCCTGGCCCTCAATGGCAAGGTGACGTTGCTGGAGGCGTTGCCGCGCAAGATCCTCAATTTCGCCCCGGAGATGGTGGCCGCGGCCGACAGGGCGAAGGGTATCGCCTCGACCTCCAGCTGGGTCGCCGAAGACTGGCTGACCGGCGTGTGGGCTTTCATCCAGGGCGTCAAGTCGCACGCCCTGGTGCTGAGCCGATTGCGTGCCGGGCAAGCGCCCATCAAGGCCGGCGCGGTACATACCAGGCCGAACGGCCAGGTCGTCGTCGACGTCTTCCCGGTCACCGTCTACGACCGGTTGCTGCTCAACGGCTACAAGGCGCAGGTCTGGATCGAGCCGGGCGTCAGCGCCGAGCAGACGCGCCAGGACGCGGCCCGGATGTACCGCGGCGCCGGCTACGACCGCCCGGGGGTGGCGTTGGTCCTCGGCGCCGGCAATGTGGGAACCATTACGACCCTCGACATCCTCGACCAGTTGTTCGCACAGGGGAACGTGTGCGTCGTGAAGATGAACCCCGTCAACGACTACCTCGGCCCGTTCTACGAGAAGATCTTCAATGACTTCGTCTCGCGTGGCTGGTTGCGCTTTGTCTACGGCGGCGCCGACGTCGGTGGCTACCTGGCCCATCATCCGAAGGTCGACTCCATTCACATGACGGGTTCGGCGGCAACCTACGACGCGATCGTGTGGGGCAGCGATGCCGAGGCGGCGACTCGTAAGGCCAATAACACCCCGTTACTGGACAAGCCGATCTCGGCCGAGCTTGGCGGCCTCAGCCCCGTGATCGTCGTGCCGGGCGACTGGAGCGACGCCGACATCAGGTTCCAGGCCGAGCACATCGCATCCAGCAAGCTCAACAACGCCGGCCACAACTGCATCGCGACCCAGGTCATGCTTGTGTCGGAGGATTGGCCGCTGGCCGACCAGCTCATCGCCGAAATTCGTGCCGTCATGCGCGAAGTCGAGCCCCGCCGCACCTACTACCCCCGCTCGCAAGAGAAGACCGAGCAGGCTTGCGAGGGGATGTGCGGCGCGGAGTTCCTCAGTGGCGACAAGAGCCGCGTGCTCATCTCCGATGTCGACCCGCACAGCGGCGCCAGCATCCTGCGCGACGAGGTATTCGCCGGCGCCCTCGGAATTGTGCGGCTTCCCGGAGAGACAGCGCGCGAATTCATGCGCAATGCAGTCGATTTCGCCAACGACGTGCTGCCGGGCACGCTAGGCGCGACGATCATCATCGACCCGAAGACGCGCAAGGCGAACGCGGCGGCCTTCGACGACGCGATTTCCGGGCTGCGCTACGGCGACATCGGGGTCAACGTGTGGTCGGCGATGAATTTCTTGTTGGGATACACGCCCTGGGGTGCCTTCCCCGGGCACACTCCGCAGGACATCGGCAGCGGCACCGGGGTGGTGCACAACGCTTTCCTGTTGCAGCACGTGCAAAAGGCCATCGCCGAAATCCCGTTCCGGCCGTCACCGCGCGCCATCATCGGAGGCGAGTTGACGATATCGCCCAAGCCGGTCTTTTTCGTCACGAACAAGACCGCGGAGACGACGATCCGCCGGCTGGTCAAGTTCCTGGTGGATGGCAAGCCCACCGCGCTGCCGGGGATCTTTGCGTCGGCTTTGCGGGGGTGACATCGGCGCGATGACCATCGTGGCGCGCCCAGACTTGGGCGACGCATGCGGTGAATGCTGGGAGCGCGTGGCCCGATGCCGGGCTGCGTGGACGGGGACGCCACCTGTCGCCACTGAGAAACGTGTGTACTCAAGCCCCCAGTTACCCGGAATCATCGTCTGGCACCCGGCTGTCTGCCGCCGACCGGTAGAGTCACCAATTCGTGCAGATCGCAGTCACCGGCGGCACCGGATATCTCGGCGCACACATCGTTCGTGGCCTGTTGACGGCCGGCCACCGGGTGCGGCTCCTCGCCGAGCCCGGGTGGAACAATCCCCCACTGCTACATAAGCTTTCGGAATTCGGGGCGATCACCGTGATTCGGGGCGACGTGCGGGATCCCGATACCATCTCGCGGCTATTGGACGACGCCGAAACCGTGTTGCACGGGGCCGGCGTCGTCGGCACCGACAACCGGCGCGAGAAGTTGATGTGGGAGGTCAACGCGTATGCCACCGAGGCGGTACTGCGTCAGGCGCATCAGCGTGGGCTGGACCCGATCGTGTCGATCAACAGCTACAGCGCCCTCTTCCCGCCGCCGGGTCCGGTGATCGGACCGGACACCCCGACCTCCGCTGGCAGGTCGGCTTATGCCAAGACGAAAGGCTACGCCGACCGGGTTGCCCGCCGGCTGCAAGACGAGGGTGCGCCCATCGTGCTGACCTATCCGTCCAGCGTGGTCGGCCCGGCCTACATGACAAACCCGGGGATCACCGAGCAGGGCTGGGCCACGATCGTCCGCACGGGCGTGGCACCGCGATTGCGCAACGCCGGGATGATGATGGTCGACGTGCGAGACATCGCCGACGTACACGTGGCGTCGATGAGTCCGGGCCGCGGGCCGAAACGCTACCTGTGCGGCGGTGTGATGCTGAGCTTCGACGAAATGATCAATGCGCTCGAGGCCGGCTGCGGGCGCCACATCAAGCGAATACCTGTCTCTAGCAGTATATTTCGGGCTATCGGGAAGATGGCCGACGTGACCGGCGCGGTGCTGCCGCTGGGCGCCGGATTCAGTTTCGAAGCGGCACAGCTGCTTACCTCGGCGACCCCCACCGACGACTCGCGCACCCTGGCCGAGTTCGGGATGACCTGGCGCTCGCCACGGGACGCGATCATCGCGACCTTCGCGCATCGCGACGGCGACGAAACGTAGTTCGCTTTCCGCAAGACCTGTCTTCAGGAGCTGACCGCCGACGTCGCGGCCAGCAACCGCTCGAAAGCCCCGGCGAACCCGTCGACGATCGTCTCGTGGTCGAGCACCAGGGTTTTGTCGCAGGCGATGCCCACGACGACGTTGCCGTTGTAGGTGGAAATCGTGAAGCTCATGGGCTGGTTACCCGATACCGGTGCCCACCCGACGATGCCCGCCACCTTGCTACCGGCCAGGTACACCGGCATCGGTGGGCCGGGAACGTTGGTGAGCGTGCCGATAGTGCGGTTGGTGAACAGGTCCACCGACGCTTCATACAGCTGCCGGTTGAACCCGGCGATGGTCTCCTGCAGGCGAAACGCGACAGCGGCCTCGTGGCCGTGCTTGATCCGGTTCATCCGCTTCTTGGCCACGGCCAGGACTCGGAGGGGATCGGCCTCATCGGTGGGCAGTTCGAGTTGCACGAGGGCGAACTCGTTACCGAGATTGTCGGGCAGCGTCACGTCGACCGGTTTGAGGTTGACCGGGATCATGAAGGTCACCGCGGAGCAGCGGGCGTGATGGGCCTGCAGATAGTCGTGCAATGCTCCGGCCGCGCTGGCGACCAGAACGTCGTTGACGGTGCAGTTGTTCGCCCTGGCCACCGCCTTGACTTTGGCCAGCGGAATGGGCTCTGACCACGCCACCGCTTTGTCTTGGCCCGCGGTACCCGTCCAGATGGTCGAGTCGTTGCGAGTGCCCAGCAGCAGCTTGCGCAGGGTGTCCACGTCACCGGGCGCGGCGGAGAACACGTCGATCAGCGTGCCGCTGCCGGGCAGCGCCGCCCGCATGGTGGCGCCGACGGACTCGGCGACGCCGGACGCCGTCGCCCGCGCCGAGCTGGTGATCGTGTGGCCGGCCCCCACCGGGTTCTGCAACGCCAGACGGCCAAAATCGTTGGCACGACTAAGGATACGAGGAACTGCGGCAGCGACCCCGATCATGCCGGCAGCGATGTCCGTCGCCCGTCCGCCCGGGTCGCTCACCGTCTCTTCGAGCAGTGACCTCGCGCGCTGCGCGGTAGCGGTCGCCCGGCCCGCTGCCGTACGCAGCCGTTGCCGCATCGGCTGCCCCGGGGGGTGGGGCCGCGCGGCGTGCTGCACGATGCCGGGGCCGCGGATCGGTCCTCCGGCGGGCGACGCGTCGAACAGGCTCATCGAAAGCTCGACCATCCGCATCCCGTCGGCGACGGCGTGGTGCGTCCGCACGATCATGGCACTACCATCCCGGTAGCGGTCCACCCAAATGCCTTGCCAGAGTGGGCGAGTGCGGTCGAGCATCTCGGTGCGATGGCTGGCCACCAGGGCCTGCAACTCGCGGCGGTCGGCGGGATCCTTCAGGTCCACGACCGTAACGTGCTTCCCGAAATCGAAGTCGTCGGCCAGCTCCCACCACCACGAGCCGTCGCGATCCTTGACCGCCAGACTGCGAAACACTGGGTAACGGTTGATGAGCCGCTCCTCGAGGACCTCGCGCACCCGCCCCCAGTCCAGCGGGTCGGCCGTCCAGACCACCGTGTCGACGACCATCAGGTTGTTTGGGCGATCCATTTCCAGCCACAGGGCGTCCTGAATTCCGAGCCTGCGTCGGTCAGCCATCTTGCACCTCCACGAACATTTGACTGTGCCGGGCTTCATGCTCTGCTGATCATGCGCCCACCAAAGGGTTCAGGCCAGCCCCGCCGGGCCTGACTTTCATGCCGGGCCGCTCGTCCCCGGCTTTGGCCACGCGATTCGCTGAGGGCCCGTGTCGTCCGGGCTGGCGGCCCGCTGTCGTCGCCGGCCCGGCGGTCGCCTGTCCGTGATGGCGAGCGGTGGTTGCAAATACCGTAATGTGACCGATTGTGGTCGAGTGAGGAGAACCAGCGTTGGCGCTTACAGTGAACCAGGCTCGTTCGGTCTACGACCGAATCGGGCGTGTCCAGGACTGGCAGGCCTTTTATGAGGACGCCACGATAAACCGGCTCGTCGCCCATGCAGGCCTCGCCGGGAACCAGAGGATCTTTGAGTTCGGTTGCGGCACGGGACGATTAGCTGCACACCTGTTGGGATCGCTGCCGCCCACGATCGACTACCTCGGCGTCGACGTCAGCCCGGTGATGATCAAGTTGGCTACCCGTCGGGTCGCCGCCTGGGCTACGCGGGCCAAGGTAGTGCTTGTCGACGGGTCGTTGCCGCTACCCGCGGACGACGGGTTCGCCGACCGTGTGCTGTCCACGTTTGTGTTCGATCTGCTCGATGAAGCCTACGCCCGGACCGTGCTGGATGATCTGCGGCGGATCCTCGCGCCCAACGGCCGCCTCTGCATAGCCAGTCTGGGCTACGGAGAGCAGCTCGCAGAACGAGCCATCTCGCGAACCTGGATGCGGCTATGGCGCGTTGCACCACAGGTTTTGGGCGGGTGTCGTCCCATCAAGGTGACTACCCTGCTGGAACAGGAATGGAAAATCGAGCATCACTCGCGTGTGCATCGCTTGGGACTTGTCATGGATGTCGTCATCGCAATGCCGAACCCGCGCTAACGATCACCGCGCGGTCGCGCACTTCACTCGCTCGTTTGGTCAGGCCGAGCCCTGAGTCGACGGTGCATCAAAGCTCGCCACGGGGTGGCCGGCAGGTCATCGCGCGGGGCCCGGTCGCACTCGCGACACGGTGTCGAGATCAGCACCCGGCAGTAGTTCAGCGAACGACGCGTCCATGCAATCGCCGTAATACTCGATATCCGGCAGCACGGCCGGGCAGCCGTTGATGCTGACGAGCATGCGTCCGCAATAGCTGACCGCACTGTGCATCAACCCATTTCGTTGCGAGAACGGGGTGAAACCGTAGCTGGCGATCATCCGAGCACCGACGAGATAGATCGGGGACTGCGAACCGCGCATGGTGGTCACGTACGTGTTGGCGACCCACGAGGTGTCCCAGTACTGCCCGAGGTGTGCCGCTCTCACGAGATGGATCGCCGGGACCAGCAGCGCGCCCGGCAAGAACTCGGCGTATTCGACGAACGAGCGCGGACCCACCGCCTCGATGAACGCCTTCGAGCGGGCGCTGGACTCGTGCACGGCCCGCAGCCGGGATACCGGGTCGGCGATATTCGTGCCGAGCGATGCACGGGCCACCGCAAGCTGATTCGCCCCGCGCCGGCCCTTGACGTGTTCCTGCATCGCGATGACCGTGACAAGCGAAGATTCGGGCAGCTCCCCCTTGTCCAGCAGGTAGCGGCGCAGCGCGCCCCCGATGCCCGCAAGCACGACGTCGTTGACCGTGGCTCCCCGCACCTGCGTGCGTGCGGCCCGGATGGCGGCCAGGTCGTAGGCTCGTCCGTCGAAATTGCGACGGCTGTCGGTGCGGTCGTTGAACCGGGTGTGGGGCACGCCGCCGAAAAGCCCTTGCTCCACCCGGCCTGTCGGCATCAGCCGGGTAGCCGCGGCGGGCATCCGGGCCAGGACGGGAACGCTGTGTCTGGCCGCAGACAGCAGCCGGGGCGGTCGTCGGGCGTAGCTGACCGCGGCGCGGACGAGCAGGTTCAGCGGCGACGGACGCGCCTCCGGGCTCCATTCGTCCGGCGGGGCCGGCCGGATTTCCGGGGTGGGGTCATGCAGCGCGCCGACGATGCCCATGCCCGTGATGCCGTCGACCGCCGAATGATGCATCTTGAAGAGCACCACGAAGGCGCCGTCCGGAAATCCCTCGATCTTGCCGAGTCCGTCGATGAAGTAGCAGTCCCAGGGAGGCCGGTGCAAATCCATGCGTTGAGCATGCAGTTGCGACACCTGCTCACAGAGCTGCCGCCAGTCACCGGGGCGGGGCAAGGTCAGGTGGTGCAGGTGCCGGCTCAGCTCAAAGTTATTGTCGCGCACCCAGTATGGGTGATCCAGATCGAACGGGACCCGGGCAAGCACCGAGCGAAAAGCACGGTCCGCGCCAAGGCGGGAGCCGATATGCGCGGCGACATCGCCGAAGTCGACGGTGCCGCCGGGAACCGTCGCCGGGTCGTAGATCGCGAAGGAGCTGACGTGCGCCCCGCCGGCAGCTTCGAAGTAGACGAACGCGGCATCCAAACCGCTCAATTGCTCCATTGTCAGCTACCCGATGATCGATCGAGTGTGGTCGAACCTGGCGGCGCCGAAAAGGCGCGGTTACGTAGGCCAATCGGGCTCCAGGTTCGGTGGCCAGGGGCAGATCTCGCAGGCGCTGCCCTCATGAAAACCCCTATCGGCGAAGCATCATTGCGTTCTGAGGTGAGCCAAGCCCTGATGCCGCCGGGTGGCTAGAGCCGAAAGTCCACTATCGGCAGCCATCAGCCTCGCCGCCGCAGGACCGAACGAACTATGACACCACGTTGTCGAGCTCGCGCAGCGCTGCCGCGGCGCGCGCGATGCCGTGCTCGGCGCAGAAGCGCACCACGTCACGCACGCCGGCGGTACCGAGACCGGCGTCCAGCGCAAGTTCGACGTGCCGGCGGAAGGACTCGCCGAGTGCCTGCTGGGCCACATCGGACGTCAGTGCCATGATGGCGCGTTCGCGGATGCTGAGCCGGTGTTCCGACCACGCCCGCGACAGCTGCCAAGCAACGAATTCGGTGGTCCATTCGTCGGTGGTGCCACGGTCCACCACGTCAGCCACGGCGCCGGGTGCCGAAGCGTCAAGTGCCGAAGCGTCATCGAGATCGCTGGTGTCGATACCGATCTCGGCTGCGACATCGCGAAGCCGCGCAAGCGCGTCGGCCGCCGCCGGATAACCCGAATACGGGGCGACAAAACGGATCGCGGCCAACAGGTCGGCGTAGCTCAGACCGTGCATGGTGGCCGCGGTGACGTGCATCCGAAACGCCAGTCCCAGGCATGGCCGGCAGATATCCATGGTCAGGTTCTGCAGCAACTTCTCCCGGACGCTCGTCCCGCCCAGGCCGAACGTAGCGGCGCCCACGTCCAGCGCGAGCCTCTCGAATTGCGGATCGACCTCTCCGAGGGGACTGCTCGGTAGTTCCACCGTCACTGTGCTGCCTTTCCTTCAACTCCGGCAACGGGATCCACGCGAATCAGCCTGCCGGTGCCAGCTCGCGCACCACGTCGAGCTGGAGGAACTCCGGCGCTTTGATCACCCAGCGAAGCATGAACCGGATGAACTTCGGCATGCCGGTCGCGTTCTCGTCGCGGAACAGGGTCGGGGCACCGAGTTGGTAGTGCCGCCGCCTGGTCTGCAGTTCGCAACCGCCGGCAGCGAGCACATTGCGCACCCAATCGGTACCTGGGCCGTAGGTCAACGCGATCACAAATCCGTTGTCGCGCCGGAAGACCCACAACGGCGTCCGGAAGACGCGGCCCGATTTGCGCCCGCGATGAATCACGACTCCCCATCCGGGTGCCCACGGGGCGATGTAGCGGGTAACGCGATTGAGACCGATTTTGTTGGCCCTGGCGACCCATCGTGGTGCCGGCATCTTAAACTCCTCACTCGTGGAATTTATACGATCAGGCTAACGCTCGCCGATGCGGAAGTCAACGACTGTAGAATTTCGGAGCTATGCGCCCGATTGGACGACGTCCGGGTAACCCCGGCACCCGCAACGTGATCGTGACGACGGCTCGACGGCTGTTCGCCGCCGCCGGATACGACCAGACCTCGGTGCGCGACATCGCCTCCGCGGCCAACGTCGACCCGGCACTGATCCGGCACTATTTCGGCAGCAAGGCCGAATTGTTCCGGTCCGCCGTCGGCTGGCCGTTCGAGCCGGTCGAGATCGGCGGGCGCATCGTCAGCGGTGAACGTGACGAGATCGGCGCACGCCTGACGCGGGTGTTCTTCGAAGCGTGGGAGCAGCCGGACTCGCGCGCCCCGCTGCTGGCGATCCTTCGCGGTGCGGCCACCCACGAGGAGTCCACCACCCTGGTCCGTGAGTTCATTCAGGGCCAGCTGTATCCGCAATTGGCCAAGCCGTTGCGGGGACCGGACGCCGAGCTGCGGATCGACTTGGCGATGGCCCAGCTACTGGGGATCGCCTACCTGCGCCATGTTCTACAGGTGGAGCCGATCGCGTCTGCGCCGTTGGACGAACTGATTACGCGGGTCACGCCAATTGTCGACGCCCACCTCAAACTGGGTGATCCGAGCGACCGATAGCGGCGGCCGACGGCCACTACAGGTCCAGGGTCGCCAGCCGGGCGGCGGCGGCCGCGCGCGCCGACTTCCCCGCAACGCCGAGCTTGGCATAGCAGTTCGACAGGTGCCGTTCGACGGTGCGCACGCTCAAATGCATTGCGGCAGCGATGGAATCGTTGTTCCAACCCTGGGCGATGAAGCGTAGGACCTCGATCTCGCGGTCGGTGAACAGGTCGCCGTCGAGCGGTGGCGCGCTGCGGCCTGCAGGAAGGAAGCCGCGCAACTGCGCGCGGAACTCGTTCCACGCCGGCTCGTCCTCGAGCAGGATGTGATTGGCGCTGTCGAGTGGCACGAACGTGGCGCCCGGTATCAAGGACGCCAGTTTGCGACCCTCGTCGAAGTGCAGAACCGCAGTTCCTGACGCACGTCAACATGCTACGTGTGCGCCGACATGTTGTTGCCGCAATTTGGGTAGTAGCCCCGATGCGGCCATGGGCGTCATATTCCTAACGTTCGCGGCATGGACATCCAGCGCTCGGTGACCAGCCCGCAGAATGCGTGCCTCGCCACCGATCACGGCCCGAACTTTGAGGCGGATGCCTCAAGCGCCGCCATCCCCGTTCGGTCAATCATTTCCACATGGCCCTCCGAGCAGTCCATGACAAGCAGCAGCGCCGAACTGAAATGCGTTGCACCACAACCACCAGAAGGGAACTGTTCATGACCGCACTAGCCACCAAGACAGCCGACCCCGTCGACAACGGCGTCAACGTCGACGCTCTCCTGGGTGTCCGGAACGCATTGCCCGACACACCGGAGATCGCCCAGTTTCAATGGCGGACAAAGGTTTACTGGGTCAACGGTACACACAGCCGATCCAGCGTCGACACCTTCTACGGGTTCGGCGAGCAGCAGCAGCACAAGACGAGCTTCACCTACGACTCCGATCACCCGTTGGCATTCGCCGCACAGGACAACGGCGCCACCCCGGTGGAGTATGTAATGGTTGCCCTCGGCGGCTGCCTGACCGCCGGCATCGCCTCGATCGCCCAGCAGCGCAACATCCAACTGCATTCAGTGCAGGCGACCATCGAGGCCGAGCACGACCTGCACGGAATTCTTGGTGCCGACCCCGACGTCCGCAACGGATTCAGCGGCGTTCGGGTGAGCTATCAGATCAACGCCGACGCGACCCCCGAGGAGATCAAAGCGCTGGTGGCCCAGTCACAGAAGCGCTCGGCGGTCTTCGACATGCTCGCCAACCCGACCGACGTCACCGTCGACGTCAGCTGAATCACGGAGGCCCGCAATGCTGAAGACAGACACCGTCGTGGTGGGTGCCGGCCACTGCGGGCTGGCGATGAGTCGCTGCCTCGCCGACCGCTCCGTCGACCACGTAGTGCTCGAGCGCGGCGAGGTGGCCAACTCCTGGCGCACCCAGCGGTGGGACTCACTACGGCTGCTCACACCGAACTGGATGACCCGGTTGCCCGGTCATGCCTACCGCGGCGACGACCCCGACGGCTACCTCACCGCGTCGGCCACCGCGGATCTGATCACGCACTACGCGAAGGAAACCGCCGCGCCGGTGCGCGCCAACACCACCGTGCTGAGCGTGCGGCCGGCGGAGCGCGGCTACCTGGTGCGAACCGATCAGGACACCTGGTACGCGCGTGCGGTGGTGTCCGCCTCGGGCGCCGCCGCCGTGCCTTCCGTGCCTGCATTGAACCATGCTGTGCCAGAAGGAATAACGACCCTCGCCCCGACCGGCTATCGCAACCCGGGCCAGCTGCCCGAGGGCGGCGTCCTGGTCGTCGGCGCTTCGGCGAGCGGAGTCCAGATAGCCGAGGAGTTGCACCGCTCCGGGCGTCCGGTCACCATCGCCGTCGGCGAGCACACCCGCATGCCCCGCACCTATCGGGGCAAGGACATCATGTGGTGGATGGACGCGGCCGGGCTGTTCGACGAGCGCTACGACGAAATCCCCGACCTGGTCCGGGCCCGCAACCTGCCGTCGATGCAGCTGGCCGGCTCGCCCGAACGGAAAACCCTCGACCTCAACGCATTACGCCGCCTCGGCGTGCGCATCGTGGGACGACTGGCCGGCATCCGCGACGGTGTTGCGCAGTTCTCAGGCTCGCTGGCCAATGTAACAACGCTGGCCGACCTGAAGCTCGGACGGTTGCTCGACACATTCGACAACTGGGCGGCCGAGACCGGACTCGACGGTGTCGACCCGCCGCAGCGCTATGCCCCCACGGCGGTTCCCGCGCCGACGCCGCTCAGCCTGGACCTCGGTTCCGGCGAGATCCGAACAATTGTCTGGGCCACCGGGTTTCGGCCGGATCTGTCGTGGATCGACGCCCCGATCTTCGACCGCAAGAGCCGGGCCCGCCACGACGGCGGCGTGACCGCCAGTCCCGGGCTCTACCTCATCGGTATGCCGTTCTTACGACGCCGGAAATCCACCCTCATCGACGGCGCCGCCGCCGATGCCGCAGACCTGACCGATCACCTCGCCCGCTACCTCGCCACGGTTTAAGGAGAATCCGATGGACAACCACTACGACGTCATTGTCATCGGCGGACGCTGCGCGGGCGCGAGCACCGCGATGCTGCTTGCCCGCGCCGGGTTGCGGGTGCTCGTCGTCGAGGCGGCGCGCCGGGGCACCGACACCTTGTCCACCCATGCGCTGATGCGCGGCGGCGTACTGCAACTGCACCGCTGGGGTCTGCTCGACGCGGTGGTCGCCTCGGGCGCACCCGCCGTCCGGGCGACCCAATTCAGCTACGGCGACGAGGTCGAGACGATCGACATTCGCCCCGGTGACGGGATATCCGCGCTGCGCGCCCCGCGCCGGACCGTTCTGGATGCGCTGCTGCTCGACGCCGCCGCGGCGGCCGGCGCTGAGATCCGCAGCCCGGCACGGGTGACCCGACTTTTGAGCCGCGACGGCCGGGTCTGCGGTGTCGATGGGGTTAACCGGGGAAACCGAAACGCATTTCGGGCCACCGCCACGCTTGTCGTCGGCGCCGACGGGCGCGACTCGCTGGTGGCGCGGACCGTCGACGCGGAATTTCGCCGCCGCGGTACGGCATCGGGCGCGATCATCTACGGCTACTTTCCCGGTCTCGCGCGGGACCGCTACCACTGGGTCTATCGTCCCGGGATCACTGCGGGGGTCGTGCCGACCAATGACGGCTTGGCGTGCGTCTGGGTCGGAATCCCGGCCGCGCGGTTCGAGGCGTCGCGCCCCGAAGACTTCCGGGTGCTGCTGGCCCAGGCGGCCCCGGAGGTCGCCCACTCGATCGCCGCAGCGCCGCTTGGGCGGCTGCGCGGCTACCCGGGTGCGCCCGGCTACCTGCGGGCCAGCGGCGGCCCGGGCTGGGCATTGGTCGGCGACGCCGCCTACTACAAGGACCCCATCACGGCGCATGGCATCACCGATGCTTTGCGTGACGCGGAGTTGCTCGCCAGGGCAGTACTGGCTGCGCCACACGGCGGGCAGGCCCAGCTCGACACCCTGCACGACTACCAGCACACCCGAGACCGGTTGTCGGAGCAGCTATTCAACATCACCGAACGCATTGCCGGCTACCGGTGGGACCTGTGCGAGCTGCGCGAGCACCTTCGCCAGCTGAGCCGAGCGATGCGGCCGGAGGTCGACGAGTTGCTCGGGCTGGATGACCCCAATCGCGAATCTCTTTTGACCGGATAGCCGGATGTTCAATCGGCAACGCGCCCTGATCGCACTGGTCCAGATCCTGGGTTTGTCCGTGTGGTTCTCCACCACCGCGGCCGTGTCCAGCCTGCGCTCGGAGTGGGGCCTCGGGTCCATCGCAGCCGGCTGGCTGACCGCCTCGGTCCAAATCGGTTTCGCGGCCGGGGCGGTCGCCTCAGCGCTGCTGACCCTCGCCGACCGGATCAGACGGCAGCGCCTCGTCGCGGCCGGTGCCGGCTGCGCCGCCGTGTGCACCGCCGTACTCGCCTGCGGCGCACACGGTCTCGGCGAGGCGATCCCGCTGAGATTTGTCACCGGGTTCGCGCTGGCCGGTGTGTATCCGGTGGGCATGAAACTGATGGCCACGTGGTCGGAATCCGCCGCTCGCGGGCGCTCGTTCGGCGTCCTGATCGGCGCACTCACCCTCGGGTCGGCGCTTCCCCACCTGATCAACGGTCTTGGGCCGCTGCCGTGGCGGGCGGTGCTGGGCATCGCCGCGGCATTATGCGCGGTGGCTGCCGTCATCGCGCTGGCCGCGCTGGTACCGGGACCGCACCTCGACGGCCGGCTGATCCGCCCGAGCCCGCGCTATGCGTTGGCCATGTTCGCCGATCGTGGCGTGCGGCTCACCAATGTCGGCTATTTCGGCCACATGTGGGAGCTGTATGCCCTGTGGACCTGGTTGGCGATATTCCTCATGGCCGGCAACCGCCGGGATGCGACGGTCGCCGGCGGCATCGCGTTCGTCGCGATCGGTGTCGCCGGCGCCGCGGGGTCGCTCGTTGGCGGATGGGCGGCCGACCGCATCGGCCGCCGGCCCGCCGCCCTTGGCGCACTCGCCGTCAGCGCATCCTGCTGCCTGGCCTCACCGCTGTTCTTCACCGCGCCGACCCCGGCGCTGGTCGCGTTCCTGGTGGTGTGGGGTGCCTCGGTGATCGCCGACTCCGGGGTCTTCGCCACCTCGCTGAGCGACATCGCGCCCAAGAACCTCGTCGGTACCGCACTGACCGCACAGACTGCCATCGGCTTTCTGTTGACCGTGGTGGCGATCCACCTGGTCCCGCTCGCCGCCCAGCTCGTCGGTTGGCGGTATGCGTTCCTGGTGCTCGCCCCCGGTCCGGCGATCGGTGCAGCTGCAATGTCCGCATTGCGTGTCCATCACCTCACTAAGGAGAAACCCCATGATTACCAACATGATTCGCAGCACGCCGATGGTCGGGCAGACTGCCGAGCTCTCGCGCACCATCGGTGACGACGACATCGCGCTGTTCACGCGGATCAGCGGAGACCGCAATCCGCTGCACTACGACGAGGCCGCAGCCAAGGCCTGCCGGTTCGGCGAAATCGTCGTCCAGGGCGGAGTCACCAGCGCGATCCTCAACGCCGTCGTGGCCGAAGAACTGCCCGGCCCCGGAACGGTGTTCCTCAACGTCAACTGGTCTTTCAAGGCGCCGGTGCGCCCAGGCGACGTCATCACCGGCCGCGTCGAGGTCACCTCGGTGCGCAGCGACAAGCCGATCACCGAACTCAAGACCACCGTCATCCGCGACGACGGCACGGTCGTGCTCGACGGCACCGCGGTCTGCTACACGATGGACATCTCCTGCGTGGGCGACCCGAGTCCGGTCTTACCGCAAAGGCCGGGCTAGGGATCAATCACGCGGGCCCCCAGGGCCGGAGGGCGGCTGCTGGAAGCCTGGGTCGTCTGATTCGGAATCACTCGCTTCCCAAGATGTTTGAGGTATTTCGAGGTGACCGCACATCGGCGATAGCTAATCCGAGACCCGGCACACCACCGAACTAGGATGGCCGCTTGATGTCTGCGAATGCTTCCTTGGACGTGCAGGCACCCCTCTTTTAGCACCTCGATGCCCGCATCTTCGCTCCAACCTCTTGTCGCGGCCGGCGTTTTGGTCGGTGCACATGGAGCCATATCGAGTGTGCAGCAATGGCTTTGAGTGCGCGTTTAGGGCGGGAATGTCCACGATCGGACCGCCCTGACGGCACAGTCGGCGCCGCACGCGCACACTCGGCGCCGTACGCGCACACTCGGCGCCGCACGCGCCGACGGACGCTGACACCGTTGCCCCAAAATACCCCGTCAGCGCCAACCCCGACCAGTTCACAGTGACACCCCAAGGTGCGCAATGGCTCTCGCATTCAAAGGCGGGCAAGACCAACAACTCCCAGTAATAGGTGTGATTGCTTTTTCTCGACAGCTGTCAGCAGTCGCTGATTGCGCTGACGACCTCGATTTCGCAATGGGTGCCTGAAGCACGTGAAAGACGTGCATCGGCGGTGACCAGCACGATGTCGAGAGCCTCGGCCAGCGCAACATACGCCGCATCGTAGGCCGTAAGGACATGCTGCAGTTCCCATACCCGGTGGAGCAATGGCTGATGCGAGGACCGACGAAGCGGCAGATTCGTCAGGTCTGCCACCGCGCTTGCGGCCCGTCGGGCCGGCATACGTTTCGCCGCGACCTGGCGGCGCCATACCGAGACCACCTCGAGGTCGATGAGTTCGGGAGCAGCCAAAGTCTCATCGGCCAAACGTTCCCGCGCAAGCCGGCCGTCTGATGCGTCATCACCCAGCGCTACGGCCAGCACGCTCGCATCAACGACGATCACGATCCGCCCGGACGTCGCCGACGGCAGATCTGAAAGACACGCGGCCACCACGGCGGGTGGCGACGCGGTCGAATACCTCATCCAGCGTGGGTTGATTCGCCTCGGCGATGAGACGACTTCGAAGGTATTCCTGTAAGGATTGATGTGCGCGTGCGGCTCGCTGCCGCAGAACTCGGTGGGTGTCCTCCGGAACGTCTTTGATCTGCACACTAGGCATGGCGCCATTCTGGCGCTACTAGCGCCAGAATGCAAGTAGCACGGTGTCTGACTCGCATGCCGAAGTGCGTGCGCCGCAATGTCGCAACGGCTGCCGGGGGCCCCGAGACGTCGACCTGTGCTGCCACTTGGCGCCCAAAGACATACAAGAGCAGCTCCCCCGGCGGGCCGCTGAGCCGCGCCGCAGGTTCACCCGGCCGAACCCGAACCACCCCGCCGGCCCCGGCCCACTCGACCTCCAGCCCACAACCGCGCAGCCGCCGACTCAGATTGCGCGCCCCGCGGCGAACGTTCCGCCTTAACGCGGCATCCATTGCGGGCGTTAGGCTTCGGGGTGCCCAAGCGTGCGCGCCATTGTCGGTACCGGCCATCCCGGCTGAGGCTTGCAGCACGCCGGCCAACCGGGTGACTGCCGCAGCCGCCTCGTCGTGGAGTTGCCGCCACGCGGCGGCAGCCTGTTTAATTACCTGCGGATCAACGTCTTGGGTCATGTCTCATCCGGTGATCAGCTCGAACAGTTCACTGTGGTAACGATTACCGCGTCAGCGGTCTGGCCTAACCACGCCACGCCCCCGCGTTGGGCCGTAACGTCGATTCACTGGACCATGGATCCCCGGCGGCAACGACCAACAGGCTTAACCATCAAGTCACGCACCTGTACCACAAGTCGGTTGGCATTCCCCGCGACCCACATCCTAGTTTTAACTGCGGGACATTAACGCCAAGCCCGGAGGTCGCGCCAGGTCCGGTCGGGAAAATCCCCACAACGTGGGCCTGTCGTCGCACTAATTCAGGAGGCTCCGATCCCTCGACTGCACCCGCTGCTGGCGAATGACGGCGCAGTTTCGTGATAGCGCAGGTAGCTGGCAGGCCGCAACCAGTCGGCGCGGGAACTCCATCACGACTGACACCGCCGCACGCACTGGACCGCAACGCCTTGGTTACCTTTTCGATTGCATGGCGCAAACGGCATCCACCCCGGCGAGTCTTGTTAGCAGACAACATGATCCAATCCTCAGCCAATCCGGCCCGGCGCCCCTCGGCGAATCGCTGGAACGGACCAGGCAGCACAATTCACACGCCGGCCGCCAGATCGCGCTCGCGCAATACGATGTGGGCGGCCAGATCGTGAGCGGTCCAGCCCTCGAGCAAGGTGGGAACACTGGGCCCCAGCTCGTCGAAAAGGTCGCAAAGTTCCAGGCGCTCCTGCATGTCCAACGACACATCGGCCATACGGTCGGAGTCTACGAGCAATGCCCGGCGAGTAACCCGTCGCTACGCGTCCCAATATCGCCGCCGTCGCGAGGCGGGCTGATAGTTCGGGCCCGCGGTCTCGTCCACTCGCTGCAACAGCAGTTCACACGGAGGCTCGAACTGCTCGGCGAACCTGATCGCGGCGGCTTCTCCGAGCATCTGCCACGGCTGGGTGGTCAGCTCGTCAGTTCTGCGTTCAACGGCTTCGCGGAGATCGAGGCCCGGCTGCGGAACCGTTTCTGCGGCCGCCAATCCCTTGGCACGCAAACGTTCCCAACCCGCCCAGAGGTCGTCGGCCGACGTGCCTCGCGACATCCCCAGCCAGTCTTTCTCGTAGCCTAGCCACGCGTTGTGCAGAATCGACGCCTCGGCATGGGTCAGGCCAGCAGCCGTGAGGACCGCTCAGTGAGTGTCACCCCGCCACTCCCGCAGGCAGTTGACCGCATGCCAGCCCGACAGCAACGGATCATCCGGACGCGGCATGTCCAGGTGCGCCGCGAAAAACACCCGCCCCATCCGGGGTAAGGCTTCCACACGGGCCAAAGCCCGGGACCCAGCTCTTCCAGGGACGCCACGATATCCGGGGCGTAGGCGCGAAGCCCTGCCACGACCGCCTCGTCACGAGCGCGCCAGAAGTCCAGGAACGACCGTCCGGACCGCGCAACCGCCGGGAATAGGACACGTAGCGCCAGCGGCGAGATCGAGCCGAAAGCGGCAATCACCGCCTCGGGGCCCGCGGGCGCGAGCGGCGCGGCGCGTGCCGCCAGGTATCCGGCGGCTTGGTAGCCCGGACCGGCGGCCAGATAATCCGGCAATCCGAGGGCTTCATACCGTGCGACAGCGCCCGGATCCCAGAAGATCCAGCCCACCGCGGTTTGGACGGAACGCGCGTTGCGTGCGGTGATAGCGGGCCAGTCGGGTCCGTTCGGTGGACCGACCGGGATCCAGAGCGGCAGTTCGCTCGACGCCATCGACGTCTCGTCCCTTTACTGCACCCTTTGAACTGAATGTCCCCGGCGCAGTTCAGTGATAGCGGACAATGCTGGCAGACCCCTGCCAGTCTGCTGGGGAATACCTTACGACTGGCACCGCCGAACCCGGATCGCATCGCCTTGCCCTGCTGACAATTTCGACGACAGGGAGCGATTCAATTGCGAATCATGCTAGCAGACAAGATGATCGAGCCGCGCATTCCCGGCTCGGACTCGCGCCGCTCACAACCAAACGATGTGACCTCACAACATGAAGGTCCCTACCGGCACCACAGCCGGTGGCGCAACATCGATGTCATGACCCGTGGGTCCGGTGAAGTACCTTCGGGTACCTGCCGCTGACCAACATCATCGTTGATGTCGCAGGCCGGTCCGATGGCCGCCCACCGTCGACTCCCGCCGGAAGGGACACAACCGCCAAAGCGCAGCGCGCAACGGCGATCCGGATCGCCAATGTTCGCGAAGGAGTATGCCATGACCACAGCAGCCCGTCCCGCCAAGACTCGTAACGAAGGCCAGTGGGCACTAGGACAGCGTGAGCCCCTCAACGACGCGGAACAGTTCAAGCAAGAGGACGCGCCGCTGAATGTCCGCGACCGAATCCTGAACGTCTATGCCAAGCAAGGTTTCGACAGCATCGAAAAATCCGACCTGCGTGGCCGCTTCCGTTGGATGGGCCTCTACACCCAACGTGAACAGGGTTACGACGGCACCTGGACCGGTGAGGAAAACACCGACACCATCGAGGCCAAATATTTCATGATGCGGGTGCGCTCCGACGGCAAGCCGATGTCGGCCGCCACGGTGCGCGCCCTGGGCCAAATCTCGACCGACTTCGCCCGTGACACCGCCGACATCGGCGACCGGGAGAACGTCCAATTCCATTGGATCCGAATCGAAGACGTCCCCGAGATCTGGGACCGGCTGGCGTCGGTCGGTCTGACCACCACCGAGGCCTGCGGCGACTGCCCGCGCGCCATCCACGGTTCACCGCTGGCCGGCGACTCGGTCGACGAAATCCTCGACCCCTCGCCGGCGATCGACGAAATCCTGCGGCGCTTCATGAACAATCCCGAATATGCCAATCTGCCGCGCAAGTACAAGAGCGCGATCTCGGGCCTGCAGGACGTCTCCCACGAAACCCACGACGTCGCCTTCATCGGCGTCAACCATCCTGAGCACGGCCCGGGGATGGACCTGTGGGTCGGCGGCGGCCTGTCGACCAACCCGATGCTGGCCCAACGAGTCGGCGTGTGGGTTCCGCTCGACGAAGTTCCCGACGTCTGGGAAGCGGTCACCAAGCTGTTCCGTGACTACGGCTACCGGCGGCTGCGCGCCAAGGCCCGGTTGAAGTTCCTGGTCAAGGACTGGGGTGTGGCCAAGTTCCGCGAGATCCTGGAAACCGAGTATCTGCAGCGGCGGTTGATCGACGGCCCGGCCCCGGAGCCGGTCAAGCACCCGATCGACCACGTCGGGGTGCAGCGGCTCAAGAATGGGCTCAACGCCGTCGGGGTCGCCCCCATCGCCGGCCGGGTATCGGGAACCATCCTGTGCAAGGTGGCCGACCTCATGGAAAAGGTCGGTTCGGAACGCGCCCGGTTCACCCCTTATCAGAAACTGGTCATCCTCGACGTCGCCGACGACAAAGTCGACGAACTGGTGGCAGGTCTGGATGCCATCGGTCTGCCGTCGCGTCCGTCGGCGTGGCGCAAGAACATGATGGCGTGCACCGGTATCGAGTTCTGCAAGCTGTCGTTCGCCGAAACCCGGGTAAGGGCACAGTCTTTGGTGCCGGAGCTGGAAAGCCGTCTGGCCGACATCAATACCAACCTGGACGTGCCGATCACCATCAACGTCAACGGATGCCCGAACTCGTGCGCCCGAATTCAGGTCGCTGATATCGGTTTCAAAGGCCAAATGGTCGACGACGGGGACGGCAAACCGGTCGAGGGGTTCCAGGTCCACCTCGGCGGCGGCCTCGGGGAAGACAGCGGATTCGGCCGGAAACTGCGCCAGCACAAGGTCACCAGCGACGAACTGGGCGACTACATCGATCGGGTGGTCCGCAACTTCGTCAAGCAACGCCACGACGGCGAACGGTTCGCAACCTGGGCGCTGCGGGCCGAGGAGGCCGACCTTCGATAAGTCCACCCGAAACGAGCGGAGGACGACGAGATGAGTTATACCGAGGCGCAGCTACGTGAATTGGCTGCCCGTGGTGCCGACGAGCTGGACGGTGCCAGCGCCACCGACCTGTTGCGTTGGACCGACGCCCATTTCGGCGGCGTCAACGGCCCCCGGGGCTGGGCCACCTGCAACTACGTGGTCGCCTCCAACATGCAAGAAGCCGTGTTGGTCGACCTGGCCTCCAAAGTGCGCCCGGGCGTGCCGGTGATCTTCCTCGACACCGGCTATCACTTCGCCGAAACCCTCGGCACCCGGGATGCAGTCGAATCCGTCTATGACATCCGGGTTCTCAACGTCACCCCCGAACACACGGTGGCCGAGCAGGACGAGCTGCTCGGCAAGGACCTGTTCGCCCGCAACCCCACCGAGTGCTGCCGGCTGCGCAAGGTCGTCCCGCTTACCAAGGCGCTGCGAGGGTATTCAGCCTGGGTCACCGGCATCCGCCGAGTGGAGGCGCCCACCCGCGCCAACGCCCCGCTGATCAGCTTCGACGAGGCGTTCGGACTGGTGAAGGTCAACCCGCTGGCCACCTGGACCGACGAGGACGTGGAGACCTACATCCAGCAGAACAACGTCCTGGTCAACCCGCTCGTTGACGAGGGCTACCCGTCGATCGGCTGCGCCCCGTGTACAACCAAACCGGCCGCCGGCGCCGACCCGCGCAGTGGGCGCTGGCAGGGGCTGGCCAAGACCGAATGCGGGTTGCACGCCTCATGAGCACATTGATCCTCACCGCGCACGGCAGCAAAGATCCGCGCTCGGCGGCCAACGCCCGAGCCGTCGCAGCCGAGCTCACCCGCATCCGGCCCGGACTCGACGTGCGGCCGGCCTTCTTGGAACTGGCCGAGCCGGCATTCATCGACGTGGTCGCCGGCTTGCCCAACGGCCGTCCGGCCGTCGTCACGCCCCTGCTGCTGGCCAGCGCCTACCACGCACGCCGAGACATCCCCGACCAGATAGCGCGTGCCGGCGCGCACGGCGTCCGCCAGGCCGACGTGCTCGGCGAAGACGTTCGCTTGGTATCGGTATTGCGCGAACGCCTGGCAGAACTCGGCATTTCACCGCTCGACCGGGACCTGGGTGTGGTAGTGGTAGCGATCGGCTCATCGAACACCGCAGCGAATGCGCGCACCGCGCAGGTGGCCGCCGCGCTGGCCGCCGGCACCCGCTGGGCCGGAGCCACCATCGCCTTTGCCACCCGGCCACAACCGTCGGTGGCCGACGCGGTCGCACGGTTACGGCGCCGCGGCGCCCGCCGCCTCGTCATCGCACCGTGGTTCCTGGCACCGGGGCTGATCACCGACCGGGTGTGGAACTACGCGCGCGACAACGGCATTCCGATGGCGCAACCGCTGGGGGCGCACCGACTGGTGGCCGAGACGCTCCTCGACCGCTACGACCAGGCGCTGGCCCACCACGCCGCGGCCTAGCTCCGTTGCTAGCCGGAGCGGATATGGCTGAGGAGCTCCCGGATGGCTCCAGCGGGCGGGGTGCGCCCGCCCACCCAGATGGCCCGAAACTGGCGCCGCAGATCCAATTCCGGGACCGGGACCGCGCTCAATCGGCCTACTGCGAGGTCGTCGGCAACTGCCAGCCGGCTCATGGCCGCCGGCCCGGCGCCGGCCAGCACCGCGGCCCGCATGGCCGCGGCGGAGGATAATTCGAGCACCGGCGACGCTTGGCGCACATCGTCGCCCAGCACCTGACGCAGCGCAACCGTCAGCGAATCGCGGATGCCCGAACGGGGTTCGCGGGTAACCAACGGTGTTTGCGCGAGTTCACCGGCACTCACCGGGTGTGCTCGCCGAGTCCACTTGTGACCTGGCGGCACAACGATCACCAGCTCGTCATGGCCCACCACACAGCTGCCCAAACCCTTTGGCGGCCCGGGGTTTTCGACGAATCCGAGATCGGCGGCGCCGCCGCGCACCGCGGCGATGGCGTGCTCGCTGTTGGTAGCCGTCAAGATCACCTGGGGGGCGCTGTCGCCGCGCCGCCTGGCCGCGTCCTGTAACGACAGCAGCCAGTGCGGCATCAGCTGTTCGGCGATCGTCTGGCTGGCCACCACCTTGATCCGCTCGCGCCCCTCCTTGCGCAGGGCACCCAGACCGGCATCGACCTCGCTCGCGACGTCAAGTAAGCGCGCAGCCCACTCGGCGACGACCACGCCGGCCGGGGTGAGTTGTGAGCCGCGGGTGGTTCGGGCGGCAAGCGTCACGCCGACCTGGGCTTCCATCGCCGCGAGGCGTTTTGACACGGCTTGCTGGGTCAAGCCCAGTTCGCGGGCGGCACCGCCGAGGCTGCCGGTCTGCGCGATCGCCAGAAAGATCTCGAACGAAGCGAGTTCGGGCATGCGGGAACTGAGCGGCATGGTTGATGAAACCACGAAAACGGCGACACAACCATTGTTTGTGACAACACAACATCGACACGTCTACCCCGGTCCGGCGGGGACGACAACCATGAGATTCATGACCCGTCCATATCACGTAGCGATTGTGGGTTCCGGTCCGTCGGGATTCTTCGCCGCAGCGTCGCTGCTGAAAGCCGCCGACGCCGGCGAACAGCTCGAAGTCGCGGTCGACATGCTGGAAATGCTGCCCACGCCATGGGGTTTGGTGCGCTCCGGGGTGGCACCCGATCACCCCAAGATCAAATCGGTCAGCCAGCAGTTCGAGAAGACCGCCGAAGACCCCCGATTCCGGTTTTTCGGCAACGTCACGGTCGGCCAGCATGTCGAGGCCGCAGAACTCGCCGAGCGCTACGACGCGGTGATCTACGCCGTCGGCGCCCAATCCGATCGGCCCCTGGGCATTCCCGGCGAACAGCTGCCGGGCAGCGTCGCCGCGGTCGATTTTGTCGGCTGGTACAACGCGCACCCACACTTCGAGCAGATGGACCCCGATCTGTCGGGCAGCCGCGCCGTCGTGGTGGGCAACGGCAACGTCGCCGTCGACGTCGCCCGCATCCTGGTGACCGATCCCGACGTACTTGCGGTCACCGACATCGCCGACCACGCAGTGACGGCGTTGCGCGCCTGCCATATCGACGAAGTGGTGATCATCGGCCGGCGCGGCCCGCTGCAGAGCGCGTTCACCACCCTGGAATTGCGCGAGCTGGGCGAGCTCGAGGGCGTCGACGTCGTCGTCGATCCTGCTCAGCTGGAGGGCATCAGCGACGACGACGCGGCGGCCGCCGGTAAGGTTGCCAAGCAGAACATCAAGGTGCTGCGCGACTACGCCACCCGCGCACCCCGGCCCGGACACCGCCGGATCGTGTTGCGGTTCTTGACGTCTCCCATCGAAATCAAAGGGAACGACAAGGTGGAAAGTATCGTGCTCGGCAGCAACGAGCTGGTCAGTGACGCCAGCGGCCGAATGGTGGCCAAGGACACCGGCGTCCGGGAGGAACTGCCCGCGCAGCTGGTGGTGCGATCGGTGGGCTATCGCGGTGTACCCACACCCGGGCTGCCATTCGACACCAAGAGCGCCACCATCCCCCACACCGACGGCCGGATAACGGGCAGCCGCAACGAATACGTCGTCGGCTGGATCAAGCGCGGACCGAGCGGGGTGATCGGTACCAACAAGAAGGACGCCCAGGACACCGTCGACACCCTGCTCGCGGACCTGGCCGCCCAATCCGGCAGCGGCACCCTCGCCGAGGACCGCGCTGACGAACTGGCCCGGTGGCTGGCGTCCAGGCAACCCCAGCTGGTCAGCGCCGCGCACTGGCAGGCGATCGACCGCTTCGAGCGGGAAGCCGGCGCCGCGCAGAACCGGCCGCGGGTGAAGGTGGCGAGCAGATCGGAACTGCTTCGCATCGGGGGCTGTCAGGAAGGAGAATGATTGTGGCATACGTGATTGCCGAACCCTGCGTTGACATCAAGGACAAGGCCTGCATCGAGGAATGCCCCGTCGATTGCATCTACGAGGGCGCCCGGATGCTTTACATCCACCCCGACGAGTGTGTCGACTGCGGCGCGTGCGAACCGGTGTGTCCGGTGGAGTCGATTTACTACGAAGACGATCTTCCCGGCGAGTGGAACGAGTACCAGCAGATCAACGCCGACTTCTTTGCCGAGCTCGGTTCGCCCGGAGGCGCGTCGAAAATCGGGATGACCGAGAACGACCCCGCCGCGATCGTGGAGCTGCCTCGCAAGGCGGAGGCGACCTAGAGGCGACTAGAGCCGACTAGAGCCGACCTAGCGCGCGAGTTCATCCGAACCGTTGGGCTTAAGCTGATCGATGGGCTGATCGAAGGGCTGATCGAAGGCTGATCGAAAAGCCAGACCGCATCGAACAGGGTGACACGAGATGCCTGACATCGACCAGACCGACCGGCGCCGCGACAGCGCCAATCCGCTGCTGCAGGTGCTGGGTCCATTCACCCGCACCGGCGGCTTCTACGCCCGGTCCTGGGGCACTTATCTGGACCGTCAGCCCGACGAGTTGCCGGTGGCTCGGCCCACCATCGCGCTTGCCGCGCAAGCGTTTCGCGACGAAATCCTGCTGACCGGCTTCGGCATGCTGAGGTCGGCGCCCAGCGCCTCCTCACTGGAGCGGATAGATCGCGAAGTCCTTGCCGCACTTGACGTTTACCAGGACAACGGCTGGCTGGCCCATCCCGAGGGATTCTTCGCCGCACCCCCGCCGCTGACCGAGGTGACGGTCAAGCGGGTGGACAGCATGGGGCGCAGCTACCAGCGCCTCTCCTTCGACAGCGGCTACGAGCCCCACCCGGGCGAACCGGGCCGCGAGCGGTGGCTGAGCTACACCGGAAACCACCGCGAGTACGCGCTGATGTTGCGGCACCGCCGGCCACGGCCGTGGCTGGTGTGTGTGCACGGTGCGGAGATGGGGCGGGCCGGACTCGACCTGATGCTGTTTCACGCGTGGTATCTGTACCGCAACCTCGACCTCAACGTCGTACTTCCAGTCCTGCCGCTGCACGGGCCGCGGGCACGCGGGCGGCCTTATGGCGCCGCGTTTCCCAGCGAGAATGTGCTCGACGCGGCCCACGGTGCCGCTCAGGCGGTGTGGGACATCCGGCGCCTGCTGTCCTGGATCCGCGCACAGCAGCCCGACGCGATGATCGGGCTCAACGGCATATCCCTGGGCGGTCTCATCAGTTCGTTGGTCGCCAGCCTCGACGACGGGCTCGGGTGCGCGATCCTGGGGGTACCGGCCGTGGATCTGGTGGAGCTGGTCGGCCGCCACGCCGGCCTCAGCGGCCACCGCCGCCTCCGTCAGACGATGAGGTCGGCCCGGCCTATCGGCCGGATGATCTCGCCATTGGCGCTGAGCCCCCGTGTTCCCATGGAGGGCCGCTTCATCTATGCCGGCGTTGCCGACCGGTTGGTGCACCCCCGGGACCAGGTCAGCCGCCTCTGGGAGCACTGGGGCAAACCGGAGATCCATTGGTACCAAGGCGGTCATACCGGTTTCTTCCGCTCCCGGCCGGTGCAGCGGTTCATCGACGACGCACTGGCGCAGTCCGGGATGGTGGACCCGGCGAGGTTACGGCCAAGACGGTGAGACCGCCGGGCGTCGCGGTGGCGTCAGGGCCCACGCGGTGATCGCACGTGTCAGCCGAGGATCGGGAAGCGCCGCTGGGCGGCCAGCTTGTCGAGGCCGTTCTGCATCACCCGGCGCACGTGCGCGTCGACGTCCTTGACGTCAGGAGCGTCGCCGAATTCCTCGGCGACGCGGACGGGCGGCAGCACCTCGACGACGATCTTGGTGGGCAGCGGCATGTTGACCGGCGCGACGATGCTGAGCCCGAACGGGAAGCCGAAGGTCACCGGCAGGATGTTGGTCCGGAACAGCTTGCGCTCCAATTTGGTGAGCCCAAGAGCGCGTGCCAGCCGTCTGCCGCGGGTCAGGAAAAACTGGCCTTCCTGGCCGCCGATGGAGACCGCGGGCACGATCGGCACCTGTGCTGCGACGGCCGTGCTCACATAGCCGGTTCGGCCACCGAAGTCGATGACGTTCTCCCGCAGAGTGGGCCGGTAGACGTCGAAGTCACCGCCCGGGAATACCAGCACGACCGCACCGGCGGCCAACGCCATAGCGGCGTTGTCGCGCGTTGCGCGGATCACTCCGGTGCGCTTGAAGAACTCACCGGCCGGCCCGGCGAACAGTGTGTCGAAGCCCAGGGCGTAGAGCGGGCGGTCGTAGCCGTACTTGTCGTAATAACCCACGGCGAACACCGACAGGTCCACCGAAACCAGGCCGCCGGAATGGTTCGAGACCACCAGGCATGCGCCGGGCGGGATATTGTCCAGACCACGCACCTCCGAACGGAAATACCGCTTGACGATCGGCCTGGTCAGCGTGATGACGTGCTCGGTCAGGCTGCGGTCCCAGTTGTCGATGTCGCTCATGTCGTTCCCGGGCGCATAGTTGCTGAGCTGAAACCGATGGTACGCCCGCCCGGGCAGCGGCGGGGCTACTGTTCTCCAGAGAATCGTTCCCACGCGGACTGCCGAGTGATACCAAGAGCGGCACCGATTCTCGACCACGTCACGCCACGGCGACGAAGCTCCACTACCCAAGAACGCAGATCGGTCTCGACCTGCCGCGCCACCACTGCCATGCGCGGAATATGGCCGAGCATCTGCTTGTCGCTCATGGACTCCCACACCGGCAAGCGAAGCTCGGCTGGCTGGTCGCGGTACTTTTCCATGATCGCGTCGGCAACCCCGACGCACTCGTTGCAGATGTGCACTCCCGGACCCGCCACCAGCTTGCCCACCTCGGTGTTGGACTTGCCGCAGAACGAACACCAGATCTGGGCGGTTCCCGTGGTTTGCGAACTCATCGCGACTCCCTTCTGTCAGGGTTATCCTGACAAGGATAGGGCGTCAGGGTCGGCCTGACAAGCCGGCCGGGAAGACGCGCTAAGTAAGGTGGCCCACATGGGCAGAGCTCAGTTCATCCACATCCTCCGGCAAATCGGCGCTCTGGTAGTGACGGCGGTGACTGCCGCCTCCACGCTCAACGCATATAAACCCCTGGCGCGCAACGGGTTCGCGTCGCTGTGGTCATGGATTTTCGGTCTGGTCGTCACCGAGTTTCCATTGCCGACACTGGCCAGCCAGGTAGGCGGACTGGTGTTGACCGCCCGGCGCCTGACCCGGCCGGTGCGGGCGCTCTCCTGGCTGGTCGCTGCCATCTCGGCATTCGGTCTGCTCAACTTCAGTCGTTCAGGCCATCGAGCCGATGTGCCGCTTACCGCCGCGTTGGACAGCGGCTTGGGGACCGGTCGCCGCACCGACTCGGACGGCCTGTGGCGCCGCCCGTCCGGCGGTGGCACCGCCAAGACTCCCGGACCCCTGCGCATGCTGCGGATCTACCGCGACTATGCCCACGACGGCGACATCAGCTACGGCGAATGCGGCCGGGCCAATCATCTCGATATCTGGCGACGTCCGGATCTCGATCGCTCCGGCAAGGCGCCGGTGCTGTTTCAGATCCCCGGCGGCGCCTGGACGACCGGAAACAAACGCGGACAAGCCCACCCCTTGATGAGCCACCTCGCCGAGTTGGGCTGGGTCTGCGTGGCGATCAACTACCGGCACAGCCCGCGCAACACGTGGCCCGATCACATCGTCGACGTCAAGCGTGCCCTGGCCTGGGTCAAGGCACACATCGCCGAGTACGGCGGCGACCCGGACTTCATCGCCATCACCGGCGGCTCGGCCGGCGGTCACCTGTCGTCGCTGGCAGCCCTGACGCCTAACGATCCGCAATTTCAACCGGGATTCGAAGACGCCGATACCCGCGTCCACGCGGCGGTGCCGTTCTACGGTGTCTACGACTTCACCCGCTTCGACGACGCGATGCATCCGATGATGCCGGCGCTGCTCGTAAAATCCGTCCTCAAAGAACGCCCCGCGACCAACCTGGAACCGTTTGTCGCCGCGTCACCCGTCAACCATGTTTCCGCTGAGGCTCCGCCGTTCTTCGTGCTGCACGGCCGCAACGACTCACTGGTACCCGTCGAGCAGGCACGCGCGTTTGTCACCGCGCTTCGCGACGTCAGCATCGAACCCGTGGTGTACGCCGAACTGCCGCTTACCCAGCACGCTTTCGACATCTTCGGATCGGCCCGGGCGGCGCACGCGGCGATCGCCGTCGAGCAGTTCCTGGCCGAGATCTACGCGACGCGGCACCGATGACCGCCGCATACCTGCGCTGGGCCGCCGAGGGTATCGCCAAGCGACTGGTCGAGACCTATCGCAGCACCGGCGCCGACCTGCCCTTCGGCGATCCGCTGCCCTCTCATGGCTGTGAAATGGAGGGCTGGTTCTGGCGCCTCACCGACAGCGCCTCGGATCGCGTCGTGGTAGGGCTCTGCAGCGTCAACCGCCACCCGGACGGGGACTGGGCCACCGTGGCGGTCGCGTTGCATCCCGGCGGCATTGTGCGGTCGGCCGCGCTGGACGAAGCCGAAGCGGAATCCTCGCCGTTCACGGTCCACGCCGGGACAGACCCGGCCGGCAGTTTCGCAGCCGCCACCGATGGGCTACGGATCGACCTCGACGACATCCATCTGAATCTGCGATTCACTGATCTGTTCCAATGGCCCAAGGTTTTCGGGGGCGGCGGAGTCTTCTCCTCGATCCCGTTTCTGAACCAATACTGGCATCCCTACCGCCTGGGCGGGAAGGCAAGCGGCACAGTCGAATTCAGTGACAGCACCTGGACGTTCGATGACGCCCGGCTCTATGGCGAACGGAACTGGGGCGCGGGCTTTCCCGAACGCTGGTGGTGGGGCCAGGCACACGATTTCGACGGCGCAGACGTCTCCGTCGCGTTTTCGGGCGGACTTCTTCAGCTCGGCCCCATCCGTCAAGACGTCACCGGAGTGGTGGTGCGCCTCGGTGACGAGGTGATTCGGATGACGCCGCCGGCGCTGGTGCGATCACAGGTCGGCGACGGCCACTGGCGTATCCGGGCGTTCACGCCGCTCTACCAGATCTGGCTGGACGGTGACGACGCCGGCCGCGATCCGCACGTCTTACCGGTGCCACTGCCCGCGCAGCGGCGCAACGTCGACACCGACTTCGAGCACCTTGCCGGCCGGCTGCATTGCGTCGTGCGCAAGTTGGGCCGGGTCGTCTTCGACGGCACCTCCGAGTTGACGGGTCTGGAAATCGGCAGCCGGCCGCCCGGGTAGCGGCGCCGGTCGTACCGGACACCGCACCCGCACCAGACAGTATGGTCGGCAGATGACCGCCGGTGTCACGCAAGCATTCGTGGATCGACTGGGCCAGCGTGCGCGGCAGGCCGAGGAGCTTCGCCGGTTACCCGCCGCCACGATCGCTGAACTGATCGAGTCGGGATTCTTCGACCTGTTGAGGCCCACGCGGTATGGCGGGCAGCAGGCCCAATTCGCGGCGATCTTCGACCCGGTACGGCGGATGGCACACGGCTGCGCCTCTACCGCCTGGACCGCGTCGTTCTACACGCTGCACAACTGGATGCTGGCCCTTTTCGACGAGCGTGCGCAAAGCGAGGGATTCGCTTCCCGACCGTTTCTCGCTTCGTCACCCTTGGCGCCTACCGGGCGCGGTGTCGCGGCGGACGGGGGCGTTCGGCTGTCCGGTCGCTGGTCGTGGGCCACCGGCGTGATGGACGGCAACTGGACGATCGTCGGCGCGCTCTGCGGTCCCGATAACGCGATTTACCCCGCACTGGCCCTGGTGCCCGCTGACGACATCCGGATTGTCGACGTCTGGCAAACCGACGGGATGCGCGCCACCGGCTCCAACGACGTCGTCATCGACGGCGTCTTCGTCCCCGCGCACCGACTGGTCAAGGTCAGCGATATCTACGCCGGCACCGCGCCGGGTGCGCTGCTGCACGACGCGGACGTCTACCGCTGGCCGCTGATACCCGCGCTGGCGATGGTCGCCGCGATGCCGGCGCTGGGCGCCGCCGAGCGCGTCACCGAAATCTTCGCCGAGCGACTCTTCGAACGTGTCCTGGCCTACGAGGGTGGCACGCAGAAAGACAAGCCGGCCGCTCAAGCCCGACTAGCCGAAGCCCGGGTCCGGCTACGCGCCTTGCACGGACTGCTGGCTGACACCGTCGGGCGCATCGACCAGACCCTGGCGGCCGGAGACCGCGTCCCGCGCCCCGTCCGCGCCGATGCCCGCCTGGCCGCCGCGCACATCGTGCGCGAATCACGCGCGGTGATCGCCGGCCTGCTCGAGGCGTCCGGCGCCAGTGCACACTTTCTCAGCAGTCCGCTACAACGGGCCAAACGCGATGTCGACGTGCTCAGCGGCCACGTGGTCTTCGACTACGACGTCAGCCGAGAACTGGCCGGCGCCTTGGCAATTGGCTTGAAGGTCGCACCGACCGCCATGGTCTGACCGCTAGCTTTGACGCCCGGCCAGCCTGTCGATGTCGACCACTTCGCCGCGGTTGATGCTGACCCAATCACGACCGTCGAGGTAGGGACGCAGGCTTTGGGCGATGAGCTCGGCATCGGCCGGTGACTTCGGCCGCTGCAGCTCGTAGACATGCGGCAGTTCGGCCATCCCCATCACGACATTCCACAGTTTGAGGGCATCGGTCCCGGTCGGCGGGTCTACCAGCACCGGCCCGAACAGGCATTGCCCGTCGATGAATAGCGTTGGCACGCCGTATCCGCCGGCATCGACGACCCGTTGGTGTTCGGCGCGGATCTCGTCGTGGGTGGTCGGATCCGCAAGGGCCGCTTCGAGAATCGTCTCGTCGGCACCGATCTCGCCCAGCAGGCGCCGCGCGACGGCGGGGTCGTGCGGTTTGCCGCCAAGCGTGTGCAGCTCATGGCCGATCGCGGCGTACCACTGGTCGAGCAAGGACATATCGGTGCGGCGCAGCAGCGCCCCGATGCGCATCAGCGACCAGCCGTAGGACCAGTCACGTTCCCACGGATGCTTCTTGCCCGCCACCCGGTTGATCTCTTCGAGGCTGAAGAACCGCCAATTGACGGCGATGCCCAACTGCGCCCGGACGTCACGGATCCAGATCGAGGTCTGGTAGGCGAACGGGCACATGGGGTCAAAGTGAAAATCTACGACAATGCTCATCACCCTGGACCTTTCGACGGCGCGTCGCGAGCTGACGTTGCTGCGTAGCCTAGCGCGAGCACCCCGGACCGAAAGCCGTGCCTGCACGATTACCTGATATCGCCGGCCGCGGTTTCATAGGTAATCGGTCGATGAGGCCGAAAGGCCCTTGCAGGTGCAGGGTTGTGCGGTGCAGTGTTGCGATATGCCGACGCGCGGATCAGCGCGAGGGGGAATTTACATGAAGAATTTACTGCGGCGCCAATGCGATGCGGTTTCGAGGCGTTTTGCAGCTTTTCTCCGGAGCCGGGGCATGAAGCTGCGCTGGTTCGTGGTGCTCGTAGGCGTGACATTGATGGCGTTCGGCGCGGTGATACCGGTTGCCTGTAACCGCCAACCCAGTAATTGCGGAAATGGTGCCGCGTGCGAGCCCACAAAAGGAGCACCGGACGCGGAACGGGGCCCGGCCGCGGATAGAAAGCACGCGGGTCGATTGTTGGACGCGGCCCAGCAGTGCGACGACGATATGCACAGCGCCCACCCGCCGGCGGCCTGTTATGTCGTGGTGTCATGGGAGCAAAACCGGAAAATCCCTTATCAGGACGCCATCGACCTCGCCAAAAAGTTGATGCGGCAAGGGTTCGCGGACGCTCTTTCGGCCGCCTCCGACAAGCCGTGGACTCCCTATTCGCTGCAAGCCTGCAATTGGTATCTGGGCGCGCTCGGAGCGATCCTGGATATTCCATATTTCAGAGATCGCGCCTACGACGGCGTCTACGACGAAAAACTGCGTAATGCCGACAAGATGAACGAGTTCCTCGCACAAGCGGTCAAGAATCCGGACAGAAGCGGCTGGAAGCTCGTCGGCGTGGGTATCGATCCCGGGTCCACGGTCACGGCCCTGGCAAATGAAGGTCAGTTTGTTGTCGCCTCATCGCACAGCATCCCGGGCCGCACCGAATACGGGCACATCGCAATTGCGGCACCGGATTACCTCGATAAAGAATCCGGTGCGGCGGCAGGCAGTACCGGGCAATGGATCAGATATTCGGTGTATAACGGCACGCCCCACACCACGAAAAGCACCAGGACCAGCGCCATCTTCGGCTCAAGCGTCACCCCGCCGATCTGGGTGCAGTATGTCGGTAAAGACTGGCTCGTACCGTCAGGAGAAAAGAAACTCCCGTGCGTGGACTTGAACGGCGACGGTATCTGTGACGACCTGCCCGGCGGCGGGACACCGCCGTCGCCGACGTATGTCTGCGTCGAGTGCCCCCCTGGCTATCACTGCGGGCACAATCCCGAACGATGCATCCCGGACGCAACCACTCCGGTAACGACCAAGCCCTCGTCGCCGCCGGTGACGACCAAACCCTCGACCCCACCAGTGACAACACCACCGGTGACGACCAAACCCTCGACGCCGCCGGTGACCACCCCGCCGGTGACAACCAAACCCTCGACCCCGCCGGTGACGACGCCGCCGACCACGACCGAACACCCCGCGTGAGCGGCTTTCGTCGAGCCCGGCATCACCGCGACGCCCACTCGAATTTTTCCGCGCTGGTGTCGGTCTCGACGCCGCACGAGTCAATCCAGCTCGTGCCGGCACACGCTATTGCACAGCCACTTTCGCGGTGAAGGTACACGTCGGCGCGTTGTCGCCACCCACGAAGCTGGCGTAGCCGGTGGAGATGGTGGTGGTGCCGCGGTTGAGCGCCGTGAACGTCCACACCTCGGTGCCGGGTGCGCCCATCATGTCGGTGTCTGGCCGCACATACCGGTGATCGACCTGCTTCAGGACCGTGGCGTCACCGATCTTCATGTCTTCCGCCCATCGGAACGGAGTGGTGTAATTCGACCCCAGCGTCACCTGCAGCGTGTCACCGACCGACATGCTGACTTCGCGTTCGATCGCGCTTTGCTTCAACACGTCATCCATCGGGACTTCAATGGTTTTGGTCGCCGGTGGCCGGGCCTTGCTGGCACAGCCGATGCAGCCCAACACCACCGACAAGACAACCAAGACGACGGTCACCATGAGCCTGATCTTCATCAACACCGCCCTTCAATCAGGGTTTGCAGCATAGTCGCCTGATCGGGGTCGCGTTGGCCGGCAAGGACGTTTGCTTGCCCGGCGAGTGCCGTCGCCCCGGCGAACTCCCGATCTTGTGTCCCGGCGCTCGGTGGCGCGGCGTTTCCGGGCGCGGGTCCGGCAGTACTCCGGTAACTTCGACGCGTGTTTGGCATCATCCGGCCGTGCCGTCACCGGCTCGGTGGCGAACTCACGGCAGTATGGCGAGCGCAGCTGTGCGGGCTGTGCCTGGCGCTTCGCGACGGCTACGGCCAGGCCGCGCGGATCGCCACCAACTACGACGCCTTGGTGGTCTCGCTGCTGGTCGAGGCGCAGTTCGACGCGCAACCAACGCGACGGACCGCCGGTCCCTGTCCATTGCGCGGGATGCGGCGCGCGGACGTGGCGACCGGTGAGTGCGTGCGACTGGCCGCCGTGGTGTCGCTTGCGTTGGCCGCTGCGCGGGTGCGCGATCACGTCGACGACCGTGACGGCGTGGTCGGTGCGGCGCCGGTGCGGGTGGCGGCGCGCCGCATCGCCGATCGCTGGGTGCGCCAGGGCACCGGTGCCGGACGCTCCCTCGGATTCGACACCGGTGTGCTGGTCGCCGCGATCGACCGGCAGACCGAGCTCGAGGCGATGGTCGGTCGGGCGGGCCCGGGCAGCTCGCTACTGCTGGTGACCGAGCCCACCGAGACCGCGGTCGCCGCGGCCTTCGCACATACCGCGGTGTTGGCCGGCCGACCGGCCAACCAGGAGCCACTGCGTGAGGTCGGGCGGCTGTTCGGGCGGATCGCGCATGTCCTCGACGCGGTCGAGGATTGCCGCGACGACGCAGCTCACGGAAAGTGGAACCCGTTGGCGGCCACGGGGACATCTGTCGCGGCGGCCCGCACCCTGTGCGACGACGCGGCGCTGGGCATCGAACTGGCATTGGCCGACGTCGACTTCACCGACGGACGACTGGCGCGGCGGTTGCTGACCCGCGAGGTGCGCCGGGCGATATCGCGCACCTTCAATCGAGCCGGTTACACCGTGCGCGGCGGGACACCGCATGGCGAGCAGGACGGGATCAACTTCGGCGACCAGGCGATGGGCGCCGGCCCCTTCCCGGGCGATCCGGGTGAGCTACCGCCCAATCCGGAGCAAAGTCCCAAACAGGGATGCTGGAACACCTGCACCGACGCATGTTGCTGTGACTGCTGCTGCGACGAAGACTGCTGCTGCGACTGCGGCGACTGCTGCGACTGCTCCTAGTTCAGGCCGTGTGGTCGCGGGATCGATGCGTCCGTAGGCGAAGATGGGCTGGTGTTCGGCCTCGTCGTTATCGTCACGCTCGTCGCCATTGTGGTTGCCGGAACCGTTCTGGGTCGCCGCTACCGGGTGGGACCGCCGGTCTTGCTCATCCTGCTGGGCGCGCTGCTGGGTCTCATCCCCCGTTTCGGAAGCGTCGAGATCGACGGCGAAATCGTGCTGCTGCTATTCCTCCCGGCCATCCTTTACTGGGAAAGCCTGAACACCAGCTTCCGCGAAATCCGCTGGAACTTGCGCGTCATCATCATGTTCAGCGTCGGTCTGGTGATTGCCACCGCGGTGGCCGTGTCATGGACAGCGCGAGCGTTCGGCATGGAGTCACACGCTGCGGCGGTGCTGGGTGCGGTGCTCTCGCCCACCGACGCCGCCGCGGTAGCCGGCCTGGCCAAACGATTGCCGCGGCGCACGCTCACCGTCTTGAAAGGCGAGAGCCTCATCAACGACGGAACGGCGCTGGTCCTATTCGCCGTGACCGTGGCCGTCGCCGAAGGCGCGCCGGGGATCGGGCCGGCGGCCCTGGTCGGCCGTTTTGTCGTGTCCTATCTGGGCGGGATCACCGCGGGGCTGCTGGTCGGGGGGCTGGTGACGATGCTGCGCCGCAGGATTGACGCACCGCTCGAGGAAGGAGCCCTGAGCATGATGACGCCGTTCGCGGCGTTCCTGCTCGCCCAATCGCTGCATTGCAGCGGCGTCGTCGCGGTCATGGTGTCAGCGCTGGTACTCGCCTACACCGGCCCGCGGGTGATTCGGGCGCGTTCCCGCCTGCAATCGTTCGCATTCTGGGACATCTCGACTTTCCTCATCAACGGGTCGTTGTGGGTCTTCGTCGGGGTCCAGATCCCCGGCGCGATCGAGCACATCTCCGACGTCGGCGGCGGACTGCGTCGTGCGACCGTCCTGGCACTAGTCGTTGCGGGGGTGGTCGTCGCAACCCGAATCGTGTGGGTCGAGGTGACCAGCCTGGTGGGACGCGCGGTGGACCGGTCCATGCGCAAACCCCACCGCTACGTCGGCTTTCGCCAGCGCTGTGTGACCAGCTGGGCCGGATTCCGCGGCGCGGTTTCACTTGCGGCAGCGCTCGCGGTCCCGATGACTACGCGAAGCGGCGCACCGTTCCCCGACCGCAACCTGATCATCTTTGTCGTCTCGATCGTGATTCTGGTGACGGTGTTGGTCCAGGGCAGCTCACTGCCCGCGGTGGTCCGCTGGGCCCGGATGCCGGACGACGTCACTCGTGCCGACGAATTGCAGTTGGCCCGGACTCGCAGCGCCGAAGCCGCGCTGGAAGCCTTGCCGGCGGTCGCCGACGCGCTCGGGGCCGGCACCGAGGTTGTGAAACGCCTGCAGCGCGATTATGAGGAACGCGCCGAACTGGTCGGGGCCAGCGGCGCCGACTCCGCGACCAGCGATCTGGCGGCACAATGCGATCTGGTCCGGCAAGTCCGGCTCGGCGTTCTGCAATATCAGCGGCAGGCCGTCACCGCGCTGCGCAACAAAAACCTGATCGACGACATTGTGCTGCGTGAAGTCCAGGCGGAAATGGATCTGCAGGAAGTGCAACTTCTCGACCCGGCCGACGCAGAGTAACGGAATGCGTTCTGGCGCGAGCTGTTCGATGAACCGCTGCTGACCACATACTCGCCGGATCAAACCAGCAGAACAGATGTTGTCGAGGTAACCGGCCGGCCCGCACGGCACGGTCGGGCCGGGGCTAGACGGCATGGCTGCGCTCGGCTTGCGATTCAGGAACTTTCTTGGGCCGCAACGATGTTCAGCGCCGATCGTTATGCGGCGCCGCCTGTGCTGTTTTCCGCCGCTGCCGGCGAGGTCGCCGGCGGCGATCGTGGTTGGTGCCATGACCGCCGGCTTCAGCCGGCGTTTCGGCCGATGCGACCGTGCCGATCAACCCGACGGCACTGCTTACTTCGCTTGGCAATTCGGAAAGTTGAGGCAAAAGCCCCATGCCGGGCGGGGCCGGCGCGACGACCATGTTCCACATGACCAGCTGCAGTAGCCGACGGGAAACGGCTCCATCTGCGCCCGGGTCGCGGGCCGACACCGGTACGCCCTCGTCCGCCGGCAAGCACCTACCTCAAGAGCAAACCAATTGGAAACACCGAGAGAGGAATACCATGACCACGATGAACGCTCCTGTCGACAATGGGGTCAACGTCGACGTCCTGCTAGACGCCCGTACCGCACTGTCCGAGAAGCCAGAACTTGCCCAATTCACATGGCGCACAAGGCATAATTGGGTCAGCGGCACGCACAGTCGGGCCACCGTCGATACGTTCTACGGATTGGGAACAGAACAGCGGCACAAGACGGCCTTCACCTACGACGTCGATCATCCATCGGCATTCGCCGGAGACGACAACGGCGCCGCCCCGGTCGAGTACGTATTGGTCGCGCTCGGCGGCTGCCTGACCGCCGGAATCGCGTCGATCGCCCAGCGGCGTGGGATTCAGTTGCGTTCGGTGCGCGCGACCGTCGAGGCCGGGGAAGACATTCTCGGCATCCTCGGCGCGGACCCCACCGTCCGCAACGGTTTCAACGGCATCAAGGTGACCTACCGGATCGACGCTGACGCTACGGCGGAGGAGATCAGAGCGCTGGTCGCCCAGTCACAGAAGCGCTCCGCGGTCTACGACGTCGTGACCAACCCGACCGACGTCATCGTCGACGTCGTCGACTGAAGCCCCGAAGCGCAAGTCATCCAGGATAATTCGCTGCCGGGCGATGCTGTTGCGGCGCAACTCGATGTCGACCCCGGGCAGCGACTGAGACTTCACTCGAGTTGTGGAGTTTCGCATCAAGGACCACGAACTCGAACACAATCGACATGCGCAACGCGCCGACGTCGTAGGTCTATCAGCCGTCTTCGCCGTCTTCGTCTGCGTGGAGGAGTTTTTCGGGTGATGCATGGTGTTGGTGCGGGGTTGGTCCGTTGATCCAGACGAGTCGAGGGTGGGGGTATCCATTCGGTGTCGCCGTGGGTGTTTTGCGGGTGCTCCAGCCTTTGTCGGCTAACGGGTGGTGGCCGCCGCAGGCGAAGGTGAGTTGGTTTACGTCGGCGCTGGGGGATTGGGCGTAGGGAATGACGTGGTGGACCACGCAGAAGTAGCCCTTGACGTCACAACCCGGCGCGCTGCACCCGCGCTCCTTGCCATACAACACGATTCGCTGCCCCGGCGCGGCCAGCCGTTTGCTGTGATACAGCGCCAACGCCTGACCGCCGTCGAAAACCGCCAGATAATGGCGGGCGTGGCGGGCCAGCCGAATCACATCGCTCATCGGCAGCAGGGTGCCGCCGCCGGTGAGTCCCTGTCCGGCAGCGGCTTCCAGCTCGGCCAGGGCCAGGTTGTTGATCAGCTGATGCTCAGCCACCGGCAGGTGCCGGCGTAGCTTTCACACCGCTCCACCAACGCCAACCACTCCGGGGTGGTCAACGCATCAAAGCTCAGATCCACCAACACATCCAGCGCGGCGTCCACAGCATCAAAGACCGCCGTGACCGTCTCCGGATCCACGACACCCCGCAATCTATCGACCGACACCGACAAGAAACGCCGCCGTCAGTCTACAGAAACCAAAGAGACACAGGTGATTAGACGGCTTGCGCCTGATTGACACCAGACCCGCGAAAGTGACGGCCGACGACTTTGAACCTCAACGGGTCAATCCGACGCGGGCCCCATCGCCGGCGGAATTCAGCCCACCGCACACGGCAACCGCTTGATCCCGTGGAAGAACGAGGACCGCAACCGGTCGGGCGGCCCGGTGACCGTCAGGCCGGGCACGCACGGGTACAACTCTTCCAGCATCACCCGCAGCTCCAGACGGGCCAGCTGAGCGCCCAGACAAAAGTGCACTCCCCCGCCGCCGAACGCGACATGGTCGGCATCCGGGCGGGAGATGTCGAATTCGGCGGCCCGCTCGAACACGTCCTCGTCGCGGTTGGCCGACAGGTAGTGCATGAGCACCCAGTCGCCGGCCGGGATGTGCTGGCCGCGGATCACGACATCGCGAGTGACGGTGCGGCGGAAGTGCATCACCGGGGTGGCCCAGCGCAGCAGCTCCTCCACGGCGGGCTGGACCGCGTCACGATCACGGGCCAGCGTCGCCTGCTGGTCGGGATGCTCGGAAAGCGCCAGGATGCCGTGGCTGAGTGTGTTGCGGGTGGTCTCGTTGCCGGCGATCGCCAGCAGCAGGAAGAATTCATTGAGCTGGTCGCGGTTGAGCCGGTCGCCGTCGACCTCGGCGGCCAGTAGCGCCGACAGGATATCGTCGGTGAGGCCGTGCTTTTGCCGGTGCGCGACCAATTCGCCGCAGTAGGCAAACATTTCGGCAGCGGCCTGCCCGAGGGCCTCGGGCGTCGGAGCGTAGTCGGGATCCTCGATTCCCAGACTCCCGATCGCGTTGCTCCAGCGGAAGACGTTCATCCGGTCTTCGGCAGGCACACCCAGTATGTCGGCGATCACCTGCAGCGATATTTCCGCGGAAATGTCCGTGACGGCGTCGAATTCGCCCTTGTCTACGATGTTGGCGACGATGTCGCGGGCGACTTGGCGCATTCGCGGTTCCAGGCGCAGCACATTGCGGGCGGTGAAGCCCTGGTTGATCAGCTTGCGGTAGTGAACATGCCGCGGCGGATCGATTCCCGGCAGCATGGCCGAGGTGGGCGCCGCCTCAACCTTCACCAAGGTATTTCCCGTGCTGCTGGCGAACGTCTCACTGTCGCGGCTGACCAGTCGCACATCGGAGTGCCGGGTCAACAACCACGTAGTGGGTAGCCCGGACAGTTGCATCGGATGCACTGGGGCATGGGCCCGTAACCTGGCCAACGCGTCGAACGGGGCCCCGGCGAGGTACGTGTCGGGGTTCAGCACGACGGCGGCATCCCGCCCGGCCATGCTGTCCTGGTTTTCGACAATCAATGAACTGAGCTTCGGGGTGCTCATCGATGCTCCGCGCGCGCCTTGATACCCGCGATGATGACGTCGAGCCCGGCCCGGAACCGCGATTCGGGCTGACGCTTGCCGCGGGACTCGTCCAGACTGATCGAGCCGAGCAGATAGGTATACAGCACCGTATGTGCCGCGCTGGCAACGCCTTTGGTGAGCCCGGCTTCGGCTAGAAGCGCGCGGCTGACCTTGTCCAGGCGGCGCGCCCGATCCCCACCGCCACTGGTCTGCAGGACACCGGCGACACCGGGGACGTCAAGCATCACTTCCCTTGCGGCACAGTAGAGCTCGGTGAGCCGGACGTCCCAGGACCCGGCTTCGGGTTCGGGGATGTCGGTCAGCACCGCCTCGGCGAGCAGATCCAGCGCGGCTTGCTTTCCCGGGACGTGGTAGTACACCGACGGCACCGCGGCGCCGAGTTCGGCGGCGAGCTCACGCATCGTCACCTGCTGGACACCGACCCGCCGGGCCAGGCTGTGCAGGCATGCCACCACCCGAGTGCGGTCCAGCTCGCCGTAGCCACGCCGTTCCGCGGACGTCATCGAGCTACCCCGATTCGATCAACGTTAGAAAGCAATTCGAGCACTGTTAGAATCTATCGCGATGAGCGCCGCGACCGCAAAGCTGTCGATAGCCACACCGGTGGTGACCATGTTGCCCGGGGTCAGCTCCGACTGGGAAATACACGCCTCCGTCGACGAGCTGACACAGATCGCCGAAGCCGCAGACCGGTTCGGCTACCACCATCTGACCTGTAGCGAGCACATCGCCCTGCCGGCGGCCGAGGCGCAGCGGCGTGGGACGCGTTATTGGGATCCGCTGGCCACCTTGGGCTACCTGGCCGCGCGCACCCGGCGGATCCGCTTGGCCACCAACGTACTTGTGCTCGCCTATCACCACCCGCTCGAAATCGCCAAGTGCTACGGCACTTTGGACACGGTCAGCGGCGGCAGGCTCATCCTCGGTGTGGGTGTCGGCAGTCTCAAAGAGGAGTTCGACCTCATCGGTGCCCCGTTCACAGACCGCGGAGCACGGGCCGACGATGCGTTGCGCGCGCTGCGCTCGGCACTGTCGGTACCCGAGCCCGCCTACCACGGCGAGTTCTATTCCTTCAGCGACATGCTCGTCGACCCGTGCGCCATCCAGCAGCACGTCCCCATCTGGGTCGGTGGCCGCACATTGCGGTCGCTGCGGCGGGCCGTCTCCCTGGCCGACGGCTGGGCCCCTTCAACGTGAGCCTGCGGCAAGCCCGAGACTGGTTGGGCCGCTTCGAACTTCGGCCCGGGTTCGAGGTTGTGCTCACGCCCGCGGCACCGCTGGACCCCATCGGCGAGCCGCAGCGGACCCGCAACGTGCTCGCCGACATGTCCGAGCACGGGGCGACGACCATCGCCGCCACGTTCGTCAGCACCTGCTTGCAGCACTATCTGGAGAGTCTGCAGGCGCTCGCCGAGCTGGCCGCCGCGTGAACCGGGTCAGGGCGGGCATTTTCAGCCTCACCGCCGTCACACCGCCCGACGACGACGGCAGTTATCTGCGATGGCACTTGCTCGATCACCTGCCGGAGCAATACCAACGGCCGGGCATCGTGCACGGGTTGCGCTGGATTGCCGACGGCGAATACGCCGATCACCGGTTGGCAGGCGACGGGCCGCTGGGTGAGATCGGTAATGCCGTGCACTACCTCGTCGGTGACCCCGTTCGGCAGACATTCGACGACTTCGTGGCGCTGGGCCGTGCCCTACGGGAGAACGGCCGGATGCCGGTCATGCGACCTCTGTTGGAAGTGGCGGGTCTGCGGCTGTTGCAGTGGCAAGCCGCGCCGCGCGCGCTCGTTTCCCATGAAGTGGTGCCATTCCGGCCGCACCGGGGAGTGCTGCTGATCGTCGAGGAACCCACCGACGGGCGCCCCGACCGATGGCTGGAATGGCTTCACGCCGAACACTATCCGGCGCTGCTGGCCGTCCCCGGCACAGCCGGAGCCTGGACTTTCGGTCCGACGAACGCATGGGATCCGCTGCCCGCGGATGGCGGACCGACCCGCAGTACATCACCGTCATCTATCTCGACGACGACCCGCTGGCCACGACGGAGGCCCTGGCGCCGGTTGTCGAAGAACGCTGGCGATCAGCCGCCGTGCGCCCGGTGTTCGCCGGGCCGATGCGGTCCATGATCTCCTGGGAAGCCTGGCAGCGACGAGGCGAACGGCAGAGCACCGATCACGGCGGCCCACCGAATTAAGATCACACAATCAGCGGCCCACGCCCAGATATAAATTGTCATTATTATTCCATCGTTAGTTTGAATTGACTCGTGGTCGGTGTGTCTGCAAAATTGATCCTGCCTGCCCGAAAGACCCAGCGTACGATTGTTGTATTTTGAGATGTCACTCGATGTAAACACCTTTGATGATATCTGTATTCGCGTGGCGGACACGCTCACTGCAAAGGGCGGGGGTTGCGTGGCGATCCTTTGTAAGGAGAGGGGTTGCATCGCATAATTGCTTTCAGCTGAATCTCGAGACGAGCCTCGTTTACCGCTGAGAGAACAGCCGCACCCGGTCGCGGATTCTTTCGCGAACCAAATTCGGCCTACATCGCCGCCTGATTCGACTTACGAACGGATTAAACAGAAGGGGAACCCCAGTCTATGACCGCAGCCGTCGGCCCCGCGTGGGCCTCGCTGAAGCGCAGCCGATTCTTTGCCGGTCTCGACGATGACGCGCTTGTGGCGGTTGCCGCGAAAATCAGCCGCGTCCGTTTCGCCGACGGCGAGTTCCTGTGCCGCGAGGGCGACGTGGCGGATCGGATGTTCATCGTCAGCGCCGGGACCGTCGCTGTGGTGACGACGGGCGATCACGGGGTGCCGGTCACGCTCAACACCTGCGGTCCGGGCGATGTCGTGGACGTGATCAGCATCTTCGAGGAGAAGGTGAGTTCAGCCAGCGTTATGGCGCGCGGCGCCGCCGAGGTATGGACACTCGATGCCGGAGATTTCAGGTCGCTGCTCGAGTCTCATCCCAAACTGACCACAGTTCTGTTCGCTGCGATGAGCCGGGACCTGCACCGGGCAAGGTCGTTTGCCCCCTCGTTGGGCTTGCATAGGGCAGACCCGCGTCTGAAGATTGCTTTTTTCGACAGCAAGCCGTACGTCGAGGCCTGCTTCCGCGATCACAACTGGCGCAACTACGCTCTGCATTTCTTCGAGACCCGCCTGACGTCCGACACCATTGGCCTAGCCGCCGGCGCTGATGTCGTCTGCCCCTTTGTGAACGATCGGCTGGACGCCGCAGTTATCGAGGCACTGCGCGATTCGGGGGTACGCCTCATTGCCATGCGTTGCGCCGGTTACAACAACGTTGACATCAAAGCCGCGGGCCGCCTGGGGGTCAGCGTAGTGCACGTGCCGGCGTACTCGCCCTAGGCCGTCGCCGAACACGCCGCCGCGCTGCTGCTCACCCTCAACCGCAAGACACACCGCGCCTACGTCCGCGTCCGGGAGGGGAACTTCTCGCTCAACGGTCTTGTGGGCACCGACCTCCACGGCAAGTGCGCCGGCGTCGTCGGCACGGGCAGAGTCGGCAAGTGTTTGATCAGAATTCTCCACGGGTTCGGGATGCGTGTGCTTGCCCACGACCCCTTCGTGGACGCGCAGTTCGCCGCCGCGAACGGGGTCGAGTACGTCCCGCTGCCGAACCTGCTATCACAGGCCGACGTGATCAGCCTCCATGCGCCACTCACGTCCGACACGCACCACCTCATCAACTCCGACGCCATCGCGCGCATGAAGCGCGGCGTCATCCTCATCAATACCAGTCGCGGCGCGCTCGTCGACTCGGTCGCGCTAATCGAAGGCCTGAAATCCGGCGCCGTCGGCGCCGCAGGTCTCGACGTGTATGAGGAAGAGGAGGCCTATTTTTTCGAGGATTTTTCCGCGGAGATCATGACCGACGACGTACTTGCACGCCTTATTAGTTTCGGCAACGTTCTCGTCACCAGCCACCAGGCGTTCCTGACCTGGGAAGCGCTCGGCAATATTGCCGACATTACGTTCGATAATATCGCCGAATTCGTGGCCGGCCGCCGGGGGGCTGAACTGAGTAACGCGATTCTTGTCACCAGTTCCTGAGCGCGGTGGCGCCGTGCGTCGGCCCTTGCAGCGCCATGGCCTGGCGCTGTAGGCGTGTCCTGACAGCTAATCCTGAGGCCACCGCTGATTTGATTTGTGTTATTGGCGCGACCACGCCAACGCCGGCACGAAATCCACCCGACCGGTCAGGTGAGCAATGCGGGCAATGGCACATGCATCAATGCACATGCCGCACGCAGCATCTCGGCCTCGGCCGTCGTCACGGTGCCGTCGGCGGTTACGGCCACGGCCATCGCTTCCACGAGTGCCTGCTTGGCCTTCGGCGCCAGGCCGTCCAGTCCCTCCCAGCCTTGGTCGAGCGCCTGCTGCCATGTCACTTGCCGTGGCGGTGACGCAGCGGCATCGGGATACAACCGGTGCAGCGCACTGTCGTAGGCCCGCCGAACGGTCTCCTGGTCACCGGCGCCGGCGACCGCGAGCGTGGCCAGCAGCGTCGTCACCGTCGGCCGCACTTGATCGAGCGAGCCATTGCCGACCTTGCTTCGGCGGTGCGGATTGGCGGCGTCCTGCAGGTAGCTCCAGACCAGCCGCGTCACGCAGTACTCGAACATCGACACCGAGCCGTCCGCGACGGCGAGTTCGTTGAGTACCCCCATTAGCGCTTCTCGGAAGGCGGGCGGACGGGCGGCGAGCTGCGGGATGGCCAGATCGACCAACGGTAGCCGTAGCTCGGCGGGTAACGCCGTCATCGTGTCCACCAGCGCGGCGGCTGCCTGCGCCTCCGGGTGCCCGAGCCGCTGCGCTACCGAGGCGAGCTGGCGCGCATGCAGCGGATCGCCGGGACGGGCCAGCAGCAAGGCGATGATCGCGGCCGGGGCGGTGCTGGGCTGGGTGGCCAGGCGGCGCGCCTCTGGTGGGAGTGTGGCGTGCAGCGCCGCGCCACGCAGCAGGTCGGCCCGGGTGAGCGTGCCGGCGCGGTCGGCCACCTGCTCGGGGCTGATGCCACGCCGACCCGCCCCCAACGGGCCTGCCGGCGCAGCGGCGGGCTCAGCGCCCGCGCGAACCCCGGCGGCACGGCCGACCGGGGCGAACCCGGCCATCGCGTCCTCGGCGAGCCCGTCGGGTGATCGTTGTCCGTAGCGCTGCTTCAGATCGGCGATCTCGCGCGGATCGAAGCTCGGGTCGAGCGCCTTGATCCGGTCCGCCAGCGGTGGATGCGTCGCGTACCACGCGCGAAACGACCGACGGCCCTCGCCGAACAACATATGGCTGACTTCGGTGGCGCTGCGGGCGTCGCGCAGCGCCGACCCGGACGCGACGCCCGCGATCTTCTTCAGCGCCCCGACCAGGCCGGCGGTCTGACGGGTGAACTGCACCGCGGACGCGTCGGCCAGCCACTCGCGCTGGCGGGACACCGCCGCCTTGATGATGTTGGCGAAAAACACCCCGATGAAGCCGAGCACCATCATCGCGAGCGCGACCATCCAGATCGGCGCGCCGTTCTTGGAACTGCTGCCGCGGCCGCCGCCAAACTGCAGGACCCGCATACCGGTCAGGCCGATCAGCAGGATCCCGTTCAACAGTCCGATCAGCCTGATGTTCAGCCGCATGTCGCCGTTGAGGATGTGGCTGAACTCGTGGGCGATCACGCCTTGCAGCTCGTCACGGTTGAGCTGGGCCAGGGCGCCGCTGGTGACCGTGATGGCCGCGTCGGCGGGCGTGAAACCGGCGGCAAACGCATTGATGCCGGGCTCCCCCGCCAGGACGAACAGGCGCGGCGCCGGCACCCCCGATGCCAGCGACATTTCCTCGACGATGTTGACCAGGCGGCGCAGCTGCGGGTCGGAACTCGTCGGGTCGACCTGGACGGCGCCCACCGAAGCGGCGACGGCTGCCCCGCCCTGACGCAGCGCGACCGTCTTGGTAATCATGCCGCCCGCGATGATCAACAACGTCACCGCCGTGACCCCGACGACGACGCCGAGAACCGCCGAGGGATCGGCCCTTTGGTATGTCATCGCGACCGCGGCGGCGGCATCGATGAACGCGACCATCGCCACCACCGCGACGATGAACAGCAACACCAGCTTGAGCGTGCTGCTCCGGGCCGCGCGCTGGTGGTCGAAGAAGTTCACGCCGATCGGTGCGTCAGAACTGGACCCGCGGCGCTTCGCGCATCTCGGGGCGGTCCGGCGGGATCTCCAGCAGCGCAGCCGCGGTGAAACCGAACATGCCCGCGTAGATGTTGCCCGGGAACGTTTCGCGGCGATTGTTGTAACTCATGACCGCGTCGTTGTAGGCCTGCCGGGAGAACGCAACCTTGTTCTCCGTCGAGGTCAACTCCTCCGAAAGCTGCATCATCGTCTGGTTGGCCTTGAGGTCGGGGTAGCTTTCGGCGACCGCGATGAGCCGGCCCAGCGCGCCGTCGAGCCGCTGCTGCCCAGCCGAGAGTTGTTGCATCGCAGCGGGATCCCCCGGGTTCGCCTGCGCGGCGGATAGGCCCGCCATTGCCATGTTGCGGGCATTGACCACGGCCTCCAACGTTTGGCGCTCGTGGGCCATGTACGCCCTGGCCGTTTCGACCAGGTTGGGGATGAGGTCGAAGCGGCGGCGCATCTGGACGTCGATCTGCGCGAACGCATTCTTGTAGGCGTTGCGGGCCCGAACAAGACCGTTGTAGCCGGCGATCACCATGACCAGCAGCACAATGACGACTGCCACAATTGCCACGAGGACGCCGATGGCGAGTCCCATGTGGTATCCCTCTCTGTCGGAATTTGCCGCATCGCGCGGCCACGCCGGATATTAGCGGGGCACGGGGGCCGACGGGGGCGATTCCTACGTTCCCGGGTGGCGCCGCGGCACTCCCGTCACAGTGGGTATGCCCTGCCGCGCCACATTGCGTCGACGTCGAAACGCGTTAGTAGGCAGCCTCGGCCCAGGTGCCTTGTGGGTAGGGCGGAACGGTGCCGGCGAACACTCCGTCGGTGAAGCTGCACAATGTGTCGGAAATGGTTCCGGCGTTCGCCAATGTCGTTGTTGCGGAGCCAGATACGACGCGCACGACCACCGCCTGCCAGAAGTAGGTGAGGCCGCCGTGCTCGTACCAGACGAACCAGTCGGTGCCACGATTGCCGGCACGAATCAGTCGCCGAAACGGCAATGACGGATCGTTGACCGCGTCCGTCTTGTTGAAAGGCGCACCGATGTCCGCGATCGGTGGCAGGAGTTTGCGGAGTTCCGGCGGCAGCTGCGACACACTGGGCACCTCCTGGACCGGTGTGGCCAGCGCGCACTGCGTGTTGGGCACCGCTTCGGCCGGGCCCGCCGTCGCGACCGCCAACACGACAGCTCCGGCAAGCCACATCGTCACGTTATTGCGAAACCACCGCGCCACCGATCTGGTTCACCTACTTTCGCCGGTGTCACCAAGGTATCGCCCGGTGCGCCCGGTCGCGGACCAATCCAGCAAACCGGCCGTGTTCATCTGAGCGCAATGCGGTCAAGCACGGCGACGACAGCGGCTAGGACGTCGGCTTCGAAAGCCGCAGAAATCGGTGCTCCATTGAGCAAGCGCCGGCGAATTGCGCCGCCGGCGATGTCGATGACGGCCAGTGACAGCAGTTCGCGGGCCCGTTCGCCCCCGCCGGTACGCTCGGCGAGTCTGCGCAGGGCATCGCGAATGGCTGCGTTGCCCCCGGCAAGACGCCGTGCCGCAGGGGCATTGGGATCGGTAAGCACATCCGCGGGGCGAAACGCGGCGAGGAGTCGCGCATCTTCGGGCTGGGTGCGGGCAAACTCCATGATCCACCGCGCCGCACCAAGCGCGGCGTCATCGAGATCGTCCCGGCGCAACTGGTCCAGGAACGGTTCCTGGAAGCGCTCGAGTGCCCGTTGCCATGCCGCGGTCAGAATCTTGTCGCGGGAGCCGAAGCGGTTGTAGAGCGAACCCACCGAAGCACCGCTGAGCGCGGCGATCGCATCGACGGTGACGGCACGTGCCCCGCTCTCCAACGCGATCGAGCGCGCGGCGTCGAGCATCGCTTCGGTGTCGTGTCGTCGCGGCCTGCCCACCCAACCCATTGTGCTTGACCAGACTTCGCTGCCGTTGACTTTTAGAACAATTTTTCTAAAATTGTTATGGTTCGATCTGCAGGAGGCGGACATGGACACAGCCGAGTGGCTCCGGCAATCCGAGGCCTTTCTGGGCGCATGGAACCGCCACGATGTCGAAGAGGTCGTGGCTTGGTACACCGAACCCTTCGTTTATCGTGATCCCAACATCGGTGCGGCCGCCATCGAGAGTCGAGACGCGCTACGTCGTTACCTATCAAAGCTTTTCGATCTCTGGGAGATGACCTGGTCGGTCCGGGAGGTGTTTGTGTTCGACGGCGCCGACGGCGCCGCGGTGACATGGGACGCCACCTTCCGGCTCCGCGCCCGGCATACTCGTCTCGAAATCCACGGTGTCGACATCGTCTTTCTCCGCGACGGAAAGGTCGTGCACGACGAGGTCTTTTTCGACCGATCGCTGCTTGCACCATTGGTTGCCGGTAACGCGGCCTAAATCGTCCGGCCGGGCACTAGGCTCGTTGTCGCCTTCGACGGCACCCCTTCTGTAACCAAGAGCGACAACGAGGTGAACCGAGTGGACGCTAGAGACCAGGTGCTGATCACTGTCGCCGAGCTGGCCAGCCGGATCCGGTCCGCCGAGCCGGTCACCTTACTCGATGTGCGGTGGCGACTCGACGAACCGGACGGGCATTCGGCCTATCTGCGGAGCCACCTACCCGGGGCGGTCTACGTCTCGCTGGAAGACGAACTCAGCGACCACACCGTCGTAGGCCGCGGCCGTCACCCACTACCCTCGGGGCGCAGTCTTCAGGCGGCCGCGCGCCGCTGGGGAATTCAGCAGGACGGCCTGGTCGTGGCGTACGACGACTGGCACCGGGCCGGTTCGGCGCGAGCGTGGTGGGTGCTCAGCGCGGCCGGGATCGACAACGTCCGCATCCTCGACGGCGGCCTGGCCGCGTGGCGGTCGGCTGAAGAACCGTTGGAGACCGGACCAGTGGCGCCTCCCCCCGGGAATGTGCTTGTGCGCCATGATGATCTGGCTGCCGCGCGCCGGCCTACCTTGACTGCGCAGCAGTCCGGGTCAGGCGCGGTGCCGCTGCTGGACGCACGGTCGCCGGAGCGCTTTCGCGGCGATGTGGAGCCGGTCGACCCGGTTGCCGGTCACATTCCCGGCGCGACAAATCTTCCCAGTGCTGCCGTACTGGCTTGCGACGGAACGTTTCTCGACAAGGACGCGCTTACCCGGCTGTTGTCCGCCCGCGGCATCGATCGCGACGGCCCGGTGGGCGCGTACTGCGGATCGGGTATCACCGCTGCCGTCATCGTCGCTGCGCTCGCCGCGATGGGTCGTGAGGCAGCGCTGTATCCCGGATCGTGGTCCGAGTGGAGTGCGGATCCGACCCGCCCGATCGCTCGCGGCGTCGGATAGCCGGGCACGCTAGGCGCCGGCCCAGTTCTGCAGAAACGCCTGGGCAACCAGCGCGGCGTTTTCGGCCGCGATCTGCTTGTAGAGCAAGAACTGGAACGGAAAGCCGGGCAGGTTCAGCGGGTCACCGGGGCCGTCGGAGATGCCGCGGATGCCCAGAAACGGTACGCCGCGCGCGTTGGCGACCGCCTGCGCCGCGGCGGTCTCCTGGTCCACCGCGTCGAAGGCCGGGTTCTGCACCGGTACCTTCAGGTTGCTGAGCAAGCCGCGGGCCAGGAACGGCAACAACGCGTGCAGAAAGTTACCGGTGTAGAGAAGTGAGCGGTCCGGCGCCGAGCAGGGCTGGCAACCAAACACGTCGCCGCCGTTGGGGATGCAGGGAAACGCCTGGCCGTTGTTGTTGTCGCTGCTGGAGCCGTCGCCGCCGACGACGAGTTGCGTCTGTCGTCCCAGGCTGTTCAGTGCCACGGTGGGTACGTGCTGGCACAGGCAGGCGGGATTGCCGAGATTGTTGACACTGCCCAGGCTGACGGCCAATGTCTGGGCCGCGGCCAACATGCCCGGATCGACGGCCTGAAATGTCGCGCCGTTGTCCAGGGTCCAGCGTGCCGGGATGGCCACGTCACCTATCGCGGTACGTCCGGCACCGCCGGCGACACCCGAAAACACCACTGCGCCAACGGCAATACCGGACGAGCAGGTGAATCGATCAAGGGCGATCTCGGTGGTGTGGGTGGCGTTGACCAGCCCGATGCCGGTCATCGCCACTATCACCCTCTTTCCGGCGATCGCCCCGAGGTAGAAGTGCCGATGGTGGGCGACGACAACCGGGTTGGCGTCAAGAGTGGTGTGCGCCAACACCGCGTCGGCTTCGGCGGGAAAGGCTGACAGGATCAGCGTGCGCTGTTGGCATGGGCTCACTGTCGCGAAGCCGCCGGCGTCGGCCCTGGTGTTCGACGAGACCGCCGTGGCGCCCAGCGACAAGGCGGCCACCAGCGCACACGCAGCCCGCAGCCGCTCGAGCACGATCCCCCTATCCCCGGCGGAACTTCGTCGGTCGCGGCTGCCAGGACACGCTGTCTCATGGGTGGTGTGGCTTAGATTTTGGCGCTACATGACTCAAGGGTGGACATTCGTTATCGATGATTTTCGCCGACGATTCCGTGTCGTTATGCCGGGGCGCAAAGCCTTGGCTGCTCCGCCCGCCACGGCTGCCGCCGAGTGAGCGAACGGGTCGGCGGCGCTACAACCGCTCGACGACCAGCTGCGCGAACGCGTGGTTGGTCGAGACCTGTCCATCGGGCATCTTGATGTTGGGGTCATAGAGCTGCAGGCTTATCCCGTCGACCTTGTCGCCGTTCTGATGGCCGACGTAGTAATTCGTCGTCTTGCGTATCGTGAGCACGCCGTTGATGATGCTCTGTTGCGAATAGCGGGGATCTTGAAGCGAACCCAGGATCTCCATCTTCTTCTGGTCGACATTCCAGAAGAACGCATAGCCCGGAGCCGAATAGGCGGCGGCCTGCTGCTCAGGCGTCAGCTTGAAACCGAACGAGGTCAGCGACCAACCGTCGATGCGATACGTGCCCGGCTGCAGCGTCAGGTATCCGTTCGACTTGTCGTACTTGATGTAGCCGTGTGCGTCCAAGTTCACGTCGTTGAAGACACGAACATTGACGCCGGGCTTCATCGGGACGTTCGCCAAGCCGCGTTCGGTGAACGCTCCCCACAGGCGCGGGTGAGATGTTCCGCCGCAGGCCGTTACGGCCAGTGCCACAGCGACGGCGAGTAACAACAACCTGTGTCTCAACGTGCCTCCCGGGTGGATTCGTTTCAGAGCAGCGGCCGGCCTTCAATTGCGGCTGAAACTCTTTCCGCCATCCAATAGGCAATGGCCATGGATCGCTCTCCGTTCGGAAAACCGATGCCTTCGTACACCACTTCGCCGACCGCCGCCGGCAGGCTGACATTCTGCGAGCGGTGCCGCCAGGTCAACCGATAGGACGCTCCGGCCCGCTGGATCCGCAAGTCGAGATCCCCGGTCAATTCGCCTGCGGCGTCGAAGTATTGCACACGGTAATCGCCGGGGAAGCCATTGGACGTATCGCCCCTGGCCCGTCCCGAACCGATCCCGCCGCTCGACCGGACCGAACCAGATGAAACGTACCGCGCATTGATGACGCCGGCTTCCTCGGAGCTGATCTGATATTCGCCAACACCGATTACCCGGGTAGTGATCATGCCCAGCATGGTAAGCCCCGTCGTGCATGTCTTCGTCCGGAATAGCAGAGCCGAAGACTAAGCTCACGGGACCCGGCCCCGACCAAGGAGGCGCATCCGATGGCACCTGTCCCCGCACGCCGTCCGCTCTGGAAACCGTTGGCCACCTTCTGGTTGATCCTGTTCGTCGCCGCGTGCTCGTCGAGTACGCAGACTGGCGGCGGCGCCTCGACCGCCCCGGCCAGAACCAACCCGCTTGCGGGTGTGACGGTGCCCGACGCCTTCACCCCGCTGACGGTTGCGCCGATCAGCCGCCCGACATTTCCCTTCCCCGGCAGCGACGGCAAATATCACTTGGCCTTCGACGTGCAGATCACCAATGCCACCGGGGGGCCGGCCAGCCTCACTGCCGTCGACGTGGTCGACGCCCATGATCCCAAGAAGATGCTCGCCACGTTCGCCGGCCCGCAGTTGGTCGACCCCGCCTGTAACTATGGAAACTGCAACCGATTACGGCAGCTCACCCAACAGCCCTCCCCCGACTTCGGCATCGCACCGCAAACGTCACGGACGCTGTTGCTGGACTTCACGCTTGACACGTTGGCGCAATTTCCGAAGGCGGTCATGCTGCGTCTGCATGGGACCGGGGTGACCAACCCGGCGGTAAGCAACGAACCTGGCCCGCTGGACACCCTGGGTGCTCCGTTCGATATCTCGGCCGGCACGCCGCGGGTGATCAGCCCGCCACTGCGGGGCAACAATTGGGTCGCCTTCAACGGCTGCTGTGATCCGGGCTGGGCGCACCGCGACGCCATCATGCCGGTCAACATGAAGCTGAACAACAGCCAGCGTTTTGCGATCGACTGGATGCACATGGACGACCAGGGCAACTTCTACACCGGAGACCAAACCCGCAACGAGAGTTACGTCTCTTACGGAGTTCCCGTCTACGCGGTGGCCGACGGCACCGTGGCCTCCACCCTCGACACTGTCGAGGCCAACGTACCGGGCATCCTGCCGGCCTCCGATCCTGCGCTGGCCGCCAAGATGACAATCGACACCATCGACGGCAACCACATCGTGATGGACGTCGGCGACGGCGTGTATGCGCTCTACGCGCACCTCATCAAGGGCTCGTTGCTGGTCAAACCCGGTGACAAGGTCACAAAGGGCCAACAGATCGCCAAACTGGGTAACACCGGCAACTCCAACGCCCCGCACCTGCACTTCCAGCTGATGAGCGGTCCGTCGCTACTCGAAGCCGACGCCGTGCCCTATGTGCTGGACAACTTCAGTTACCAAGGTCAGGTGAGCACCACCTCGGTGTGGAACGCCGACAACTACCTCAGTGGCTCGTTCTTCGGACCAGAGCGACTGCAGGCACCCGAACTTCGTTCTCATCAGCTGCCGCTGTTGCTGGCGATTGCGACTTTTGCATAAGACCGGCCCAATACCGGTCGAGACCGCCGAAAGGACCTCATCTTGGATATCTTCACCGAATGGCATGACGGCGGAACGCAATTGCGTTGGCGGTCGACCACCGCCGCCAACGACGGCGCCGAAGTGTCGGTGTTCACCCGCCGCTGCGGAACATCGGGGGCGCCGGCGCTGGTACTGGTCCACGGCTTCCCGACGTCCAGCATCGACTACTTCGGGTTGGCGGGCGAATTGGGCTCGGAATTCGACATCTTCGTGCTCGACTTCCCGGGCTACGGCCTGTCCGACAAGCCGCCCGAGCCCTACGTCTACTCGTTGTACGACGACGCCCGACTGCTCGTTCACGCCATCAGGCGGGTGTGGCAGCTGACCGAGTTCCGGATGCTCACCCACGACCGCGGCAGCAGCGTGGGCATGATCGCGCTGGGCATGCTGGCCGGTGAGGACCCAGCGGCGCTGCCGCTCGACGTGATCATCACCAACGCCAACATCTACCTGCCGCTGTCGAACCTCACCGCGTTCCAGACGGCGCTGCTCGACGCCGCGACGGGGCGGCCCACTGCCGCGGCGACAACGCCCGAACTGCTGGCGGCCGGCCTGGGAGCCAGCACCTTCATCCCGCGGCGGACGCTGGACGACCCGGAGATCGCCGCGCTGGCGAAGTGTTTTGCCCACAACGACGGGATCTCGGTGCTGCCCGACACCATTCAGTACCTTCATGAGCGGGAGGCCGACGAAACCCGTTGGCTTGAAGAGCTTTCCACGATGTCCCTCAACACTACGCTGGTCTGGGGACTGCATGACAGCGTGGCGCCCCTGCGCGTCGCCAACCATGTCTGGCAGGCCTATCTGAAGAACCAGCCGGGGCGCAGTCGCTACTGGGTGGTGCCCGGCGCCGATCACTATTTGCAATGTGACACGCCCGCGGAATTGGCCGAGATCGTGCGCGTCACCGCCGGCGGTGAGAACATCGGGCTGCAGACGCTCGGGAACCGGCCCGACGGCGCGGTTCTGGTCGACCAGAGCGACTAGCGTCTTAGGCGCCATCGGCTGACCCGGCGGCGAGTTCGCCGGGACGGGTCAGCAGTTCCGGGGCGAGGCTCGCAGAAGAGCGCGAGTTGGTTTCGGCCGTCACACCTACAAGCCATAAGCTAACTTGTGTTCACCGCACTCGAGGGCGAAGCCCGGGCGTTGAGCTGGTGCAGCTTGGACCTGTCGACCCGGCACTGTTAACTTGCGGATCAAATATTCGGTATTGTGCGTCACCGCGGCCGAAGGGGCCAACGATGGCCAACCTGGTACTACTGCTGCTGCGGCGGCCTGTTCGACATCCACCAGCAGTTCGGCGAATTGCTACCCGGGAAATTCGCAGAACGACGGATCGACCCGCCAACCATCGACGAGGCCGCCTGAAACTCGCTCATCCACAAGTCTTCACGATATCTCCAGTCAAGGTGCCCGCCGGTACAGCGGGTGGCTGTTCGCCATGAGTGAACATGTGAAATCGGTTGTTTGGCAGTCACTTTCTGCCGGTTTCCTGTCGGTGTCGGTCGATAGATTGCGGGTATGGGCTCGGGCGGCGTCGTGGATCGGCAGACAGTTACGGCGATCTTTGATGCACTCGACGCCGCGGCGGATAGGTTGGTGGGTCTGGACTTTGATGCGTTGACGACTCCGGAGTGGTTGGTGCTGCTGGGGCGCTGTGAAAAGGTGCGCCGACGCCTGCCGGTGGCTGAGCACCAGCTGATCAACAACCTGGCCCGCCAGGCCAGCGCCGAAGAACTAGGCGGCAAACTGTCGCATGCCATCGCCGACTGGGCGCTGACCAGCCGCACCGAGGCCAGCCGGCGCAGCAACGCCGCCGCCGATCTGGGGCCGCGGCGCGCGCTGACCGGGGAACCGATCGCCCCGGTACTGGCCGGGGCCGCCGCCGCCCAATGCGACGGCACGATCGGCGCCGAGCACATCGCGGTGATCCGCCGCTTTTGCCGGCAGTTGCCGGGCTGGGTCGATCAAGCCACCCGCGAGCGCGCCGAAGCTCAGCTGGCCCGCCAAGGCGGCCAGGTTCGCCCCGAACAACTATCCGGGCTGGCCGCCACGATCGCTGATCGCCTCAACCCCGACGGCACCTACCGCGACGAGGACCGGGCGCGGCGGCGCGCTCTGATGTTGGGCAGCCAGCAAGCCGATGGCATGTCGGAGCTGCGCGCGCGGATCACCCCGAGCTGCGCGCCACCCTGGAAGCCGTGCTGGCCAAGCTGGCCGCCCCGGGCATGTGCAACCCCGAATCCGAAACCCCCGGTGTGGACGGCAGTCCCAGTCAGGCCGCCATCGACACCGACACCCGCTCAGCGGCCCAACGCTCTCATGACGGGCTGCTGGCCGGGCTGCGCGCCCTGTTGGCGTCCGGAGAGTTGGGTCAGCACAACGGCTTACCCGCGCCGATCATCGTGTCGACCACGCTGGCCGAACTGGAAGCCGCTGCCGGACAGGGACTCACCGGCGGCGGCACCCTGCTGCCGATGAGCGATGTGATTCGGCTGGCCCGCCACGCCCGCCATTATCTGGCGGTTTTCGACGGCGGCAAGGCATTGGCGCTGTATCACAGCAAACGCCTGGCCGCACCGGGGCAGCGAATCGTCTTGGATGCCAAGGAGCGCGGGTGCAGCGCGCCGGGTTGTGACGTCAAGGGCTACTACTGCCCCACCCCACCTCGACTCGTCTGGATCAACGGGCCAACCCCGCACCAACACCATGCACCACCCCGAAAAACTGCTCCACGCAGACGAAGACGACGACGAAACGGAGTAGCCCGGTCAGCCCAGAGCTAACCTGTCCGCCAGCGCCCGGCCCATTCGCGATACGGCTTCGATCAGGATGGCTTGGCTGGTCGCGAAATTGATGCGCACATGCCCGTCCCCGCCCGTTCCGAAGACGTGGCCGGAACTCAGCGCCACGCGGGCGTGGTCCCGGAACCACCTGGCCGGACCCGACAGGTCCGACACCACTGCAAGGCCGTCGGCGGCTCGTTCGTCGAAACCGAGTGCGCGACAGTCCAGCCAGGCCAGGTAAGTGCCTTGCGGCCAAAGGTATTTCACCCCGGGAAGGTGTTGCTCGACCAGATCACCCAATAACGTTCGGTTGGTCTCCAGGCCCTGCAGCACGGCGTCGAGCCAATCGCCGCCGCTGCGAAATGCTTCGGTATGCGAGATGACACCGAGGTGGCTTGGCCCGTGACTGACTTCCTCGGGCATGCGGCGAAGATCGGTGCCTGCTTCGGCACCGGCGATGGCCACAGCGGCTTTGATCCCGCAGAGATTCCATGCTTTCGAGGCAGACATCAAGCTGAATGCGTTCTCGGCACCGGGCACGCTCAGGTACGGCGTGAATCGCGCCCCCCTCATGACGAGCGGAGCATGAATCTCGTCGGATACCACCCGCACGCCGAACCGGCGTGCGAGTTGGGCGATCTCGCTCAGTTCGTCGACGGTGTGCACAGCGCCGGTGGGGTTGTGGGGATTGCACAACAGGTAGGCGACGTTCCCGCCGGAGCCACCGGCGCGCGCGAACGCCCGCTCCAACGTGTCCACATCGATCCGGCCGTCAATACCCAGCGGCGCTTCGATCACCTGCCGGCCGTCATGGGACACGAACGCGTAGAACGGTGCGTAGACGGGCGAATTGACGATGACCGTGTCACCGCGCTCGGTGACCAACCGTAGTAGCTCGACAGCACCGAGCATGACGTCGGGCACGATCGCGGTGCGGCCGACCTCCAGATCGTGCCAATCCCAACGTTGCGAGGCGTATTCGGCCACCGCTTCGGCATAGGCGGTGCCGTGGGGATATCCGGTGTCGCCGCGGTCGACGGCGCTGTGGATGGCGGCGGCCACCGTCGGCGCAAGTTTGACATCCATCTCCGCGACCCACAGCGGCAGGACATCGGCCGGGTAAGCACGCCATTTCATGCTCGTGCGGCTCTGCAATTGCTCGAGCGACAGCTCCTCGAGTGGATTCGTCACTGTTGCAGATTACGGCCCTCGGATGCCGACTCACCGGGCGGCAAACGCGTGCACGGGGATGGTCAACGGCAAATCCATCGAACTGAGCAGGCCCGGCTCCGCAGCAGCAGTAACGGGGTGCCGCTCGAGTCGGGTAGCTCGTAGTGCGTCCGCGGTCGTCTGGCTGCGTGTTCGATCAGTCGTGTTTCGCCGCGTAGCGCAGCAGGACCGCGCCGCCCGGGAAGGTTCGGTTCTCCAACAGTCGCAGCGAGATCCATGACGGCAGGGTCGGGAAGAACGGGGTGCCGCCGCCCACGGCGGTGGGCGTGACCACGATCCGGTACTCGTCCACCAGTCCGGCCTGCACGATCGGTGCGGCCAGCGTCGCGCCGGCCACCTCCAGCCTGCCGTCGGTTTCGGCTTTCAGCTTCGTTACCACCTCGACCGGGTCGCCGCGTTCCAGGCGGGAGTTCCAGGCGACGGACTCCAGGGTGCGCGAGAACACGACCTTGGGCAGGTTGCGCCAGATGTGGGCGAAGTCGATGATCAGAGGGGTGGCGTCCGGGGCCTTGTCGGCGGTCGGCCAGTACGCGGACATCAGTTCGTAGAGCCGCCGGCCGTAGAACGACAGGGCGGTCTCCCGCTCGAAGTCGTTCCAGTACTGGTGCAGTTCTTCGCTCGGATCGGCCCAGTCGATGTTGCCTTGTGCATCGGCGATGTACCCGTCCGCCGACACGTTGAAGCCATAGATGAGTTTGCCCATGGAGATCAGACTGCACCGGAGGGCAAAATTCATCGCGACGCCACACGAGACATTGTCAAATACTTTGGCTGGGCGAGCGTCAGGCGGCCTCCTAAGTAGTTGACGAATCGACCGGTCGTTCTATGAGTTTGCCCTTCTCGAACACGGCTCCGGCCCGAACGAAGGCGACCAGGTGCGGCGCGTTCACGGCGCCAGCGTGCCTCAGCGGCCTCGATCAACTTGAACGCCATCGGGAGCCCGGACGCCCGCGAGCCCAGCCCCGTGGTGACGATGGATCCAATGCTCCGCCGGGTAGCGGTAGGACTTCGGCAGCACGTCGGCATCGTCGACGATCTTGACACGCCTGCACTGACGTGCCACCAACGCAGATAATTTCAGCAGACGTTGACGTCAGCGGGTAGACAACGGAAAGTCCTTCTGCCACTACAGAAAATGTGGTTTACCAACCCAACTGAGGCTTACGGCCAACGCCACTGCCTGGACGCGGACCTGAACACCGTTCGAGCCCAATGCATCTGCTGCATCGCGTGAACGGTCCACGTTAGTCGCTACGTCGAACACCCCGCCGATCCAGGCGCTCGATCACCCAGGTGGCCCACTCGATCTCGTGGCGAGTCCACCGTAATCCCTGCTCGAGAACTGCGCGGGCAAAGAAGCTGTCGTCATCGTCGGACCCGTCGTAGGCATCGCGGATCTGCTGGTAGTGCGCGTGCTCCTCCTCGGCCAGGGACAACAGTGATTCCAAATACTTTCGCGCCTGGCCGGGAGGCAGGTGGCCAAGCAGAAACACCCGCAGCAACGCAGCGTTGCGTATGGGCGGATCCTCCTGCGGAGAAGTGATCCAGCGATTGAGCTCCGCCCGGCCCGCATCGGTGATCGCGTACTCTTTGCGCCCCCGCGGACCCGTGTCGGACGCCTTGATCAGCCCGGCGGCAGCAAGCTTGTTGAGCTCGCTGTAGAGCTGACTCTGGGTAGCCGGCCAGACGTTGTCCATCGACAACTTGAACCGTTTCAGCAGGTCATATCCACTACCTGGCTCCTGGGAAAGCAACCCCAGCGCGGCATGTCGCAAGCTCACCGGTCCATCCTAACCGTCCAGCATTGACATGTCACTAACGACATGCCACTATTCACATGTCATAATTGGACGGTCGATGCTGCGAGGAGTTCCAGATGAGTCACACCCCCCGCCCTAACCTGCCGGCCCCTTCCGGTAACGACAACGACGATCAGGGGCCGAAGGGCCGGCCGGAGGCAAACCGCCGGGCAGGCGCGATCGACTCGTTTCTCAAGTCGCCCTTCGCCGGAATTGCACCGTGGGCGCTGTTGTCAATCCTGTCCGGACCGGGCCGCTTCGAGGAAGCGGTGGTAGCCGCCCTGGGGTTCTCGTTGCTCGTCATGGTTGCTGGTCTCATCCGGGGCATCAAGGTCCACACGCTGGAGGTCTTCGGTGCGCTCTTCTTCGCGGCGCTGGCCGTCATCGGATTGGTCGCAACCGACAACGTGATCCGTTGGCTGGAACTGTGGTCCGGCGAGCTGACCAACATTTCCCTGGCCGGTTTCGCCTGGCTCACCCTGCTGATCCGCAAGCCGTTCACCATGGCCTACGCCAAAGACACGACGCCACAAGAGTATTGGGACAGCCCTCTGTTCATGCGAATCAATGCGGTGATCACCGCAGTGTGGGCAGGCGCGTTCACGTTCACGGCAGCGGTCGGCTTTGTCGGCGACTACGTCTTTCACGACCCCAGCAACTTCTGGACGGGCTGGATCCTGCAGCTGGCGGCCATCTTCTTTGCGGTGGCGGTCACCGAGTTCTACCCGGATTACGCCTCGGCCAAATTCGACCTGGCCAACGGAGAACCGGCCCGGTTGCCGTCGACCATCGGGCTCGTCGAGTGGCTGCCCACGTTCGTCGTGGTCACCGGGATCGCGGGCCTGATCACCGACTCCGTGGAATTCTCGGTGGGTATCGCGCTGATCGTGGCCGGCAGCGTGGCATCCGGCCTCATGGTCAAACTCTTCGCCGCGGACACGAAGCAATAACGGCTGCCGACCCAGCTGCCCCAAAACGGTTGGCAGCGCGCGCTGCACCGAATCAGAGCCGAGCTTCGCCCCACATCTTGATCCGCTGCACTCCTTCGACGATCTTTTCGGGCGGCTCGGTGAACGACAGGCGCACCGCGCCACGATGGCCGAAGGCAGACCCCGGCACGACGGCAATGTGTTGGTCCGATAGCAGGCCGGCCGCCACGGTGTCTCCGTCCCAACGGCCGGAAAGGTCGTCGGCCAGTTCGCACCATACGAACAGACCACCGTCGGGCGTCGTCCAGCGCAGCCACGGGACACAATCACGCAGCGCCGCGCAGAGGACATCCCGTTGGCGTGTGAGTTGTGCCGTTCGCTGCGCCAACTCGTCGCGGGGTGTTGACAAGGCGCGGGTCACCAACGCCTGCCCGGCGGTGTTCACATTGCCGGCCATGTTCGACGCGATTCCCGAACACCGGTCAATCACGCTGGGGTGCGCGGTGATCCAGCCAACCCGATGGCCCATCAGTGCGAATGTCTTGGATGCACTGGAGATATGGACGACGTGTTCGGATTCCTCTTCGGGCAAGTGCAGGACCGACGGCGCGGGGCCGTCTTCCAGATAATATTGAAACTGGTATATCTCGTCGGCTATCAGCCAGCGACCCGTCTCTTTGGCCCATTCGCTGAGGGCCCGCACGTCCGTTGCCGGCAATACCGCCCCGGTCGGGTTTGATGGGCTGGAATACACGATCACCTTGGTCTGATCGCCTACGTGATCGATCCACTCGCCGATATCAGGCGTCCCGGACCGGTAGGGCAACACTCTTGTCGTCAGGCCCGAAAGGCGCGCGATATCAAGGTAACTCGGCCAGTAAGGGGTCGGAATCGCTATTTCGTCACCCACGTCGCACAGCGCCAGCAGCGCGATCATGATCGCCTGCTTGGCGCCGTTGGTGACGACATGATGCGCCGGGGTGGTCGGACGATCGAATTCGGCTGCATACCAGTCACTTAACGCCGTCAGAAGGGCAGGTTCACCGCGGCTACTGCCGTAGCCCGACGCGATCCTGACGTCGAAGTCGGCCAGCGCGTCGAACGTCGTGTCCGGCGGCGGAATGGTAGGGGCACCGGCACCGAAGGAAATGACGTCCGCCCCCGACCTGCGGAGTTGCGCTACCGTGTCATTGAGCGCCAGCGTTGGCGACGGGTCCCCGGCCGATCGAGTCGAAAATGCCCTGGTGATGTCGACCTCCTGAGGCAGTGCTGCTGGAATGCCGAGTCAGGAATAGCACTCCAGTCAACGTGATGATCCCGGCGGCGGCGACGATCGCGATCCACGGCAAACTCGCCGGCCCGTGCGCGGCAGCCGACAGCGAATACGCCGCCCCGCAGACGGCAATGCCCATCGCTTGGCCCAACTGACGCGCCACCGAGGCAAAGGCTCCGCTGGTGCCGGCATAGTCGACGGGAAGCTCGGACATGGCCAAGACATTGGTCGGGGTGTTGGCCATACCCATTCCGGCCCCCAGCACCATTGCGACCACACTGACCGTCGTGACGCCGGCCGACATGGCAATCAGCACCGCGATGGACGAACTCGAGGCGAGCATCAGCAATCCGGCCATGACAACGGCCCGAAACACCCCCGATCGCCCGATGATCACCGATGATATTCGCGCGCCGATCGCGTACCCGAACGCAAGCGGAACGAGGCTTACACCCGCGGCTGTCACCGACAGGTGTTGGCGCGCCTGGAAGAAAACGCTGGCCAGCAGAAAGATTGCGCCGCCCACGCAGAAGTAGTTGCTGACCGCCACATACATCGCCGCGCGGAACCTCGGCGACCGGCAGGCCTGTTCGGGTATCGGGAACGAGCCGGTCCGCTGCCGCCTGATCGCCAGGTATCCGCCGAGGAGCGTCACCAAGATCAGCAGGCCGAACCGGGTGACATCGCTCGGCTCCCCCACCGCGATGAGCAAACCGATCAGGCCGAACATCGCCACACCCAGAACGACGATCCCGTTCCAGTCGTGTCGCGGACAATGCTGCGGCGGGGTCGACGGGAGGAAGACGATCGCCAGCACCGCGAACACCGTTGCCAGCACTGCCGTGGCTACCGGCAGCATTCGCCACCCCAGGTTCCCGGAGACGTAGCCGCCGGCGAGCGGCCCGGTGGCCATCCCGAGGCCCACCACGGCCCCCCACCCGCCGGTGAAGCGCTGCAGTTCTCGTGAGTCCCTGGCCAGTACCCGAACCATTGCCAAACCGACCGGCACCAGAATCGAGGCCCCGATGCCGGCCAGCACGCGGGCACCGATCATCGCAAATGCGTTGGGAGACAATGCCGTGAGGATCGAGCCGGCGACGTAGACAGCCAGTCCGGTTACCAGCAGGCTGCGCTTGTTGAATCGGTCGCCGAGAGCGCCGGCGACAATTTCCAGAGCCGCCAGCGTCAGAATGTAACCGTTGAGAATCCACTGGCCCTGCGTGAAGGTTGCCGGCAGGGTATCGCGGATCTGAGTCAGAGAGACCTGGTATGCGGTGTTGTCGATGTTGACAATGAACGTCGCCAACGTGCAGACGGCGACCGCCATACCACGGTGGCGAGTGGTCACCATGCGGCGAGCGCGGTTGTCGGTGGCTCGACGAGCCTCGACAACTCGCCGAAGCCCATCCGGGACCTGACCGCGGCACGGTCGGTGAGCACGCCAGAGCCGCAACTGTCGATCATCGCTTTGACTTGGTGCGCAAGGCCCAGGTTGTCTGTCAGCGTGACCTCGCCGTCGGGAGTGACGATGTAGGGGGTGTCCTCCATCCCGGACCGGATCACGTCGACGTTGCTGTCAGCTTGAGCCGCGTAGCAGGCCAGCCGCTCGAGCGGGCCCGCGAGTTGCCCTTTGCGTTCGCCGAACTCCAGTTTCTTGATATGTGCTGTTGCGTGCTGAGGCAAAACCGCGGCGCCGACCGATACCGTTACGGCGCGGACGCGCTTTCCCGAAAGATCGAATTCCAGGGACTTCGCCAGCGATACCGCACGACAGAATTCTTGGTAAGAATCCGGAAAAGGGAAGCGCGGCGAAAACCCGAATAGCAGTGTGATATTCAGTTGGCCCTCGGAGCCGAGCCGGATCAGCGGGTGCTCTGTAGCGAAACGCGTCATTGCATAGCTGCGGTCCAGCTGAACCCATTCCACCTCGTGCAGCAGGTGCAGCCGTCGACGCGCGTCGACCGCCCTCCGATAAACCTGGAACTGCGTATGCGGTGACGTGCTTCCGTAGGAGCTGCCGCCGGTCGTGGAGTGAACGTCAAGCGCAGTCTCGTTGTCTTTCTTCGACGGAACATAGTGCCGGACGGCACGGCCGAATTCGGGGCGCGATGCGGCCGCGATACCGATATCGACGCCGCGACGCTCCAGGTCAAGAATTATTTGCAGCTCCACCGCGGCCTGACCGGTGACAAAGTGGGCGCCGCCCAGGTGTAGCGGCAGTGCGGACTGACTGATGCGCTCCCATTCGCCGTAACGCCTGATCGCCTCCTTGACCTCGACGCCGTTGCGGCTGGCGCCGAAGCTGATCAGCATCCCCGGAACCCGGTCCTGGATCTCGTGGCTCACCGCCGCATATAGCGCGTTGGACGTGCTTTGCTCCTGCGTTTGCGGATTCCGCGCGTGGTAATGGTAATAGCGCACCCCGATATCGAATAACGCGGCGCCTTCGGCGACGAGTTGGCCGGTGTCGGATTTGATCGTCTGTCCGCGCGACACCAGATCGATGAATGGATTGCCCGTCATGGCGTGATTACGCGGAGTGAACTTTGCGCCGGTGACCGCCGAGCCGAGAATGAGGTCGCTCGGCATGTCGTGTTCTCCTTTGTCGGAATCCGTGAGGCGTTGGGTCTGCTCGTCAATCGCGAGCGGCCCCAAGCGACAGCGCGAACGAGTACGCATAACAATGACGTCACGACGGGGAAATGTCTGTCGCCTGAGCGGTCAGCACCGGGATGAATCGCCTGTCCCCCGATCGGCGGAGGACGCTCACGAAGTCATTGGGCGGCGACGAAAAACACCTTCCCGGCTTTACACAATTCGGCTTTCCGTATCGCCGGTATTGAACCGCCGGTCCGCAACGCCGGTGACGGCCAATACGGCTTCGGCCAGCTCCCGGCGGCATACCACCAGGTCCGGAAGCTTCGGATCCGCCCGGTTGTACACCAGGGGGGATCCGTCGATGCGGGAGGCATGCAAACCGGCGGACCGGGCCACCGCCACCGGCGCAGCGGAGTCCCATTCGTACTGGCCTCCGGCGTGCACGTACACATCGGCAGACCCCTGCACCACCGCTGCCACCTTGGCGCCGGCAGAGCCCATTTCGACCAGCGTGCCGTGCAACGCGTCGCGCACGGCCAGCGCGATCGCGGGCGCACGGGTGCGCGACACCACGATGCGGGGTCGGCCGGATGCGGCGGGCGGCGGCTGAACGCGCGGCGTCGCCAGGGTGATGCCCTGCGCCGGCAGCGCCACGGCACCGGCAACAAGCTCATCGGTCTGCCACAGCGCGACGTGAACCGCCCAGTCCTCACGTCCGAGTTCGGAGAACTCACGGGTACCGTCGAGCGGGTCGATGATCCACACCCGCGCCGAGCGCACCCGCACCGGGTCGTCGGCACCCTCCTCGGACAGCACCGCGTCGGCGGGACGCTGCATGGCCAGTGCTTGCATGAGAAAGTCGTGAGATCGCTTGTCCCCCGCCGACTTTCGCTCGCTCGCCGGGGCGTCGGCGAATTCCTGCCGGACTTGGAGCAGAAGCTGTCCGGCCTCGGTGGCCAGCCGTGCGGCAAGAGCGTGATCGTCCATGGCGAACCGTTTTCCGGATGGGTTGGCAATCTTTGCCAAATTACCGCACCGCGGGTCGGCTGACCGCCGTCCGGGCGGGCCGGATCGTCATGGCAAAACGGACGCAAAGCGGATTCAGAGGCCGAACTGGTCCTCGATGATGCCCAGCCACACCTGGGCGCAATCGATCGCCACCTTCTCGCTGATGAAGGCGTGCTGGGTCCCGGTGTACATGTCACGGAACGCGCGCTCGAGACGACTGCCTTCGCGGATCGAGCTCGTTCCGGCGACCAGGTGCGCCCACTCCGCGCAGCTACGCGCCGTGTCGGTGGCGAAGACCGCGGCCGCGCGGAGGTCGGCCCGCAACATCGGGGTCAGGTCGTCACCGGCGGCGACCGCGGCTTCGGCGGTGGTGAACGCGTCGAGTACCAGAAGGCGGGCCGCCCGCCACGCCGCGACGTGATGCGCGAGCCCTTTCTGGAAGGTCGGGCGGCTGGCCAATGACGCCATGTCACTCATCCGGTACTTCGTGGCCGCCAGGTCGGCGACGTCGTCGAGCATGCTCTTGGCGACCCCGAGTGCCCACGATGCGTGACCGGCGGCGGTAACGGGCATCAGGCCCATGCGGGTGGCCGGCGAACTCCCCCGGTACGGCTCGCGGGTAAACAGCGGAAACGTCCGGCTGTGCGGCACAAACACATCCTGGGCGCTGTAGTCATAAGACCCGGTTCCCTTGAGACCCTGCACGTACCAGCCGTCGTTGAACTGGATGTCGTCGCGCGGGACCACGGCCACCTGCATGTCGGGGATGCCCTCGCTGATCCAGCGCATCTCGCCGTTGTCCATCGGGAAAAATCCGGCGGCGATGTACTGCGAATGGCCGGTGCCCGAGCCGAAGCTCCACGATCCGCTCAACTGGTAGCCGCCGTCGACGGCGGTCCCCTGCCCGTTGGGGAAGAATTGGCCGCCCATCGTGACATGGTTGTCGTGCGCGCTGAACACCTCGGCGAAGCCGTCGTCGGGCAGGTAGGTCGCGGCGGCGAACCGCGACGGCAGGTTCGCAATCCCGATCCAGCCGAAAGACCCATCCTGCCAAGCCATTTCGATCCACATCTCGATCATGTCAGCCAACGGCGGCTCGACCCCGCCGGCGGCGACGGGACTGAGCGCCGACATCAGCCCGGTAGCCCACATCTCATCGACGATCGGATCGGTCAGCGTGCGCTTGCGCTCGGATTCGGCGGCCTCGGCTCGCACCAGATCCCGCATCCCGCGGGCCAATGCGACGACCCGCCCGCTCGCTTCGGCTGTCGACGTCATGGGGTTCCTATCACTCGTCTCACTCGGGAAAGCCGAAGAGCCGCACGACGCCGTGGTCGCGTCCGGCCGTGTAGCCGCCGTCGACGGCAATGGCCTGACCCGTGACGAAGGATGCCTGCGGCGACACCAGAAAGGCGGCCATGGCAGCGACCTCCTCCGGGCGGCCCAGCCGCCGCAGGGCATGCTCGGCGACGATCGAGGCCTGCGGGTCCTCCATGCCCGGCATACCGAAGACGCTTTCGGTCATCGGCGTGGCGATGAAGCCCGGGCAGATCGCGTTGGCGCGGATGCCGCTCGGCCCGTAGTCGAGCGCAATGTTCTTGGTCAACAACACCACACCGCCCTTGGCGGCGTTGTAGGAGCTACCGCCGGCGGTGCCTTCCAGACCTTCGATGCTGGCCAGGGTGACGATCGAGCCGCGCTCGCCGTCGGCGCGGGGTTGCTCGATCATCCTGGCCAGCGCGGCCTTGGCCACCAGGAAGGTCGCGGTGAGGTTGATCCCGATGACCCGGTCCCACTCGGTCCGCGGCAGCAGGTGGACCGGGCCGCCGCCGGCGACCCCGGCGCAGTGGACGACGCCGTCCAGGCGGCCGGGCACGGCGTCCATGACGGCGGCGACGGCGGCTTCGTCGGTCACGTCGGCCGCAACGAAGGTGAATCGCGGGCCGAGGGTCTGGTGCGGGGCGACGAGGTCGGCGCCGACGACCGAGCCACCTTCGTCCAGAAGGCGGCGGGCGGTCGCCAGACCGATGCCCGAGGCCGCACCCGTCACGACGAATGTGCGCGCACCGGCACGTTCAGCGTGGACCACGGCCGGTCCACTCCGGACGTCGGTGGCCCGCGACCGCGAGCCGATTCTTCGGCACCGCTAGCTTTCGAGCGTCTTCGCGCAGGCGGCCAGGATCGCCAGGAAGCTGGAGCGCAGCAGCGGGCGGGTGACTGCGGCCAGCAGGTTGCCGCCGGCCCGAGCCGGATGGGTGTAGGTGGTCAGCCATTCGACATGGGTACCGTTGCCCGCGGAAGTGAACGTCAACGTGCCACCCTCGTGATTGAACGGCGGAAATGAGCGCACGATGAGGTAGGTGTAGCTGTGCGGCCGATCGAAGGCCGTGATCTGCTCCCGAAACCACGTGCCCAGCGCCACCACTTCACGCACCGCACCCGGCCCCGGCGGAGACGAGTCCTTGGTGTAACCGGCCCGGAGCACCAACGGGGCGGCGGTCAGCGCGTGCGGGTCGGCCAGCCAGTCGAAGACCATTTCCACAGGCGCAGCGATGGTCCGCTCCACGTGAATCTCGACCATGAGATCTCCTGTCTGGCCGCAGCCGCGTACTCCCGCACATGCTAGACGCAGCAGAAATTCCAGCCGGCAAGCGCCCGCGAACCACCGGCACCATGGTCGGATGAACGTCGGGTTCCGCCGCGCCCAAGCAGCTGCCGGCTCCGCGGTGCCGGCGCCACGCTGGTCGCAGGCTTGGCTGTGGTCCGTGAGATACCAACTACAGCAAGGTGTTTCGGTGTCCCGAGATGGGAGATGCGGAGCGTCGCAGGTGCCGGCTGGACCGGCCGGCCCTCCTGCCCGGCGCAGCGGCATGGCAGGCTTGCCGTAGCAGACGCGCTCACCGTCCCGCCCCGAAGGAGCTGACTGATGGATGTCCTGAGAACACCGGATGCCCGGTTCGAAAACCTGGTCGGCTACCCGTTCGCACCGCACTACGTCGATGTTGCGGCAACCGACACCCAGGCGTTGCGCATGCACTACCTCGACGAGGGTCCGACCGACGGGCCGCCGATCGTGCTGCTGCATGGCGAGCCCACCTGGAGCTACCTGTACCGGACGATGATCCCGCCGCTCGCCAAGGCCGGCAACCGGGTGCTGGCACCCGACCTGATCGGCTTCGGCCGCTCCGACAAGCCAACGCGCATAGAGGATTACACCTACCTGCGTCATGTGCAATGGGTGACGTCGTGGTTCGAGAATCTCGATCTGCGCGACGTCACGCTCTTCGTGCAAGACTGGGGATCGCTGATCGGTCTGCGCATCGCCGCGGAACAGGATGCCCGGATAGCGGCGCTGGTGGTGGCTAACGGCTTCCTTCCCACCGCGCAGCAGCGCACCCCGCCCGCCTTCTACATCTGGCGGGCTTTCGCGCGCTACTCCCCCGTGCTGCCCGCCGGCCGCATCGTCGACACCGGCACCGTGCACAAGGTCCCCGCCGAGGTACGGGCCGGCTACGACGCTCCGTTCCCCGACAAGCGGTACCAAGCGGGCGCCCGCGCTTTTCCCCAGTTGGTACCGACATCGGCGGGCGACCCCGCCATTGCGGCCAACCGGGCCGCCTGGGACGCGCTTGGCCGGTGGGAGAAGCCATTCCTTGCCATCTTCGGGAAACGGGACCCGATCCTGGGACGAGCCGACCGTCCGTTGATCAACCACATCCCGGGCGCGGCGGGCCAGCCGCATGCCCGAATCAACGCCAACCACTTCATCCAGGAGGACAGCGGACCGGAGCTGGCCGAACGCATCATTTCCTGGCGGCAGCCTGCGCGATGAGCCCCGGACAGAATTCGATGTCATCGGGGACCGAGCCTGCCGGTACACGGCGTGACCCCGCCCAGATCGCGGCGTATCGGATCGCCGCTCTGCTGATCGGCGTGGGCACCATCCACTTCGTGGCGCCCAAACCTTTCGACGACATCATCCCTGCCGAACTGCCCGGAAACCCGCGGCTCTACACCTACGTATCGGGTGTCGCCGAGTTGGTCATCGGAGCGCTGCTGCTGCCGAGACGCACCCGGCGATTGGCCGCGCTGGCGGCCGCGGGGCTGTTCGTGGCGGTCTTTCCGGGCAATCTCAACATGGTCCGGCTGTGGTGGGACAAGCCCTGGCCGATGCGGATCATCGCGCTGGCGCGGCTGCCGTTGCAGGTTCCGATGATCACCACCGCACTCAAAATCAGCCGTAACAGTTAGCTCCCACACCGGCGGCCGTGTCTGCCGGCGCCTCAGGAATGAACCGAAGTGGTTGCGGCAACCAGAGGTTCGAAGCCCAGCGCTTCGGCCCTGGCGCGAAGACGCGCCATGAATTCGTCATGGCCGGGCGCGTCGCCGTGCGCCGGGGCAACCAGACCGCGAAGCCGCAGCAGCGGCAATTCGTGAAGGACGAAGCCCGGGTCGGTGGGTACCGCGGCCAACCGGTCGATCGCGGATTGGGCTTCCTTGAGATCGGCGCCGGTGCCACGAGCAAGCAGGGATTCGACCATCGCGGTGACGGCCAGCCACCGCCATATCATCTCACCGGAGGTGAAGCTGTCGTCGACGGCCGAACGCGCCAGTTCGATGGCAACTGACGTCCACCCCGGTATCGTGACACTGCCCGCACGCCGGGTCTACATATTCACCCGACGACGCGGGGCGGCTGACGATACAGCGCCGCGCCGGCCGTGACGCCGGCACCCGCGGCGACAAACAGCACTTGGGTGCCCGCGGGCAGGCTCTGCACCTGTCCCTCGAAGGCTGCGGCCAGCGCCGCCGTATGCATGTGCTCGTCATCCGCCACGCGGATCAGGTCGGCCGGCACCCCGAGCCGGTTGCCCAGCGCCGTACGGAACCCCTGCCGTGCCGGGGCGGCGACGATCATGTCGATGGCCGAAAGCCGCACGGAATGCGCGGCCAGGCAGGCCGCCACCGCCTGGGCTGCGGCGGCGGCGAACTGATCATCGATGTCGGCCGACTCGCTGAACCGGAGAACATTACGGGCGTCGGCGAAACCGACGGTGGCGCGGAATGTCTCGTCGGTTGCCCCGTCGTCCAGGTTCGCCCACGACACGCGGCTCAGACCGTAGTCGTCGGTGCTCCAGCCGCACAACAACGCGGCTCCGGCGGCCGAGAAGGGAAAGTGCTCGCTCATCCCGTGTCCCGGATCGGCGTCGCTGGCCACGATCAGCGCGCGATTGATGCTGCGGGTCCGCAGAAAACCGTCGACGATCTGCAGCGCGGTCAACACACCGCAGGCCCCGTTGGCGATGTCGAACGAGAACGTGCCGTGACCACCGGCATGCGGATCCTCGGGGTTGGCCCCGATGTCGTCCTGGATCAGCGCTGCCAGCGCGGGTTCGCCCAGATTCCGGTCGCGATAAATCCCCGCGTTGACCACGAGATCCAGCTCGCCGGGATCGCATCCCGCTCGCTGCAGGCAATCCTTGGCAGCGGCCACGGCCAGGTGCAGCGCGCTGTGCCGATGCAGCAGGCCCGGGTGCGTGAGGTCGACTCGGTCAATGACTGTGCCCATACCGGCTCACCATGTCCTCATCCAGGGTCAGTAAGACGATTCCTATTTCCAGCCCAGAAGCCAGAGCGATCAGCGCGATCCGTTCGCCGGCCGCGACGTGTCCGGCCTCGAGTTCCTCGACGAGCGCCACCGTATGCGTGGTCGACGCCGTGTTGCCGTACCGGTCCACGGTGATCACCGCGTCATGGCGGGGCTTGTCGCCGAACGACTGCGACATTCGGGCCATGCCCTTGCGGATTGCCCGCGCCGACGTCTGGTGGGTGATCACGTGGTCGATGTCGTGAATCGAAATGCCGGCAGTATCAAGGACTTCCTGCAACAGCAGCGGCGTGTTGGCCATCGCGGCCTGGTGGATGGCGCGGGAATTGGTGAACATCCGCGCGCCCGGGTCGTGTCCGCGTGGGTAGGCCAGACACAGCCGGCTGTAGTCGGCGACGGTGGTGAACCCGGCAAGGGCGATTCCCGCCGAGCCGGCGGGTGCCCGCTCCAGCAGCAGGGCCGCGCCGGCATCGCCGAGGGTCAACGAGGCCAACTCCTTGCTGAGGATGTTGCGGATATGGCGCGCCGCGTTGTGGCTGAGCTGTGAGATGTACTCGCCACTGACGACCAGTCCGCGCTCGACCACGCCCTGGCGGATCCAGTTGTTCAAAATCGTTACGCCGGTGAGCATTCCGGCGCACGCGTTGGATACGTCGAACGTCATCGCCCGACGCGCCCCGATGGCGCGGGCAATGGCGCTGCTCATGGTCGGCTCCAGCCATTGGGTCAGGCCGCCGCGGAACTTGGTGATGCTGCAGTTGATCACCACGTCCAGCGCGGCCGGATCCTGCCGCGCGGCGGCCAGTGCGTTCAGTGCCGCGGAGGTGGCCAGGGAGTAGGAATCCTCGTCACCCACCGAGACCCGGCGCTCGTGGATTCCGGTCAGCCGTTCCAGGTCGATGTGGGTGTGGTGACGAGTGGTCGCCATCAATTCGTCTGTGGTGAGATGGGTTTCGGGCAGATGCCGGCCGGCGCCGGCTACCCGGGTGACGAACGGCGCTTGCGGTCCGTTCGCCGTCTCCATTACCAGCCAGTGTCGCGTCATGTGCTGGACCTCCTTCCCGCTGGCGCAGGTCAACGCCGAAACTCGAGTACTTCCGTCACGGGCCGCCGCGCGGTGCGCTCCACGTGCTGGTCGTTGGCCGGTGATCGGCCGAGTCGGATGAGCAGCTGCGGCCGACCCGCAGTCCCGGTGATCTGGGCGATGATGTTGCGGCTCATCGCGATTTCGGTCATATGCGTCAGCGTGCACGTGGCCATGCCCGCCATGGTGCATTCGAGCAGCACGGCAGACATCGCCTCGCCGCAGCGCAACACGTCCAACGGGTCGTCGCTGTCGGTGGACAACACCACGATCTTGGACTGGTCATGATCGATGCCTGGGCGACGCCGCCCGCCGCCGGCCGGCGGAAACGCCCGCGCGATGTCGACCCGGGCCGCTTCCGCGGTGGACACCAGGGCGCCTTCCGGTGCGTGACTGGGGTCTGTTGTGAACGGCGATGTCCACCAACGTAATTCGGATAGGTAGGTGGTGTCGTAACGGCGCAGCGTCTCGGTGAGCCGGGACGCCTCGGCCAGGGCCGGACGCTGCTCGTCGGCCACCACGTCCAGCTGGACGTCATAGGGTGCGACCACCCGGCGCAGCACCGACTCCGCCGCCGTCCACCGGGCGGGCGGGTCGAACGGCAATCGGTCGGTGCGGCGCCGCAGGATGGCCTGCGCCCGGCGCTGCTGCTCTGCCGTGATGGTGTCGGCGTGACGAAATCGCAGTGTCGCCAGCTGGTCCTGGCTTGCCGGGTCGGGAAACCGTTCGGTGGTCGTGTCCCAGCCGGCGACCGACATGGCGACACGCAGGTGATCCAGCACCGCGCCGCAGCTCAACAACAGTTCCCGGCCGGTGTGGTCGGTAGCCGGCATCGAACGGCTGGAGTCGGCCCACAGCTGCAAGGTTGGACCCACCGCAATCCATCGCCATGGCTGGCTGTTGTGCAACGACGGGGCATGACATGCCAGCATCACCGCTTCGCGGATCACCACCGCATCGGGTGCATTGGGCACCGTCGCCGCCGTCATGAGCATCACCCTTCGCCTGTGACATCAACGCTATGAACTTGCGCCGCGCGCGGACAGGGCCGTTGGTCCTCGACGAGAGGGGCCTTGGGCTCGGCTCGTTGCCGCCAGGAGCGGATTTGCGACGGCTGTGCTATCCCGGCGCGCCGGCTCCGGTAGCACCGACCCAGACATCGTGGGCCTCCCGCACCGAGAACTCGAGCGGACGGGAGGTGTCGACCGGATGTGCGGTGTCCCAGCCGTTGTGCTGAGCGGCCAGGGTCGCGGCAATCTGCGGCGTCGCATCGGAATTGCCCGGTTGCCGGGTCCTGACCCGGTCGGCTGCCGTGTCGACCGGCGCCGTGCACAGCAGTTCCACCAGCGGCGAATGTGCTTCGGCGGCAAGGCGATGCGCTTGGGCCCGCAGCTGCGGATCGCGCCAGGTCCCGTCGAGGATCACCGGCCGCCCATTCGCCAGACTAAGACGCGCTCGGCGCAGGGCTACCTCGTAGACGGCCGTGACATTTCGCGGACTGTACAAGCCGGCATCCAACACGCCGGACTCTCCGGCGATGGCGCCCCACTCACGCAGCTGCCGGCGCACGTCGTCGGTTGATATAACCTGAGCCCCAACGCGTTCCGCCAGCGCCCGGGCCACCGTGGATTTTCCGGTGCCCGGGTTGCCGCCGACGAGCGCCAGCCGAACCGCGCCTTGGCGCAGATGCCGGGTCGCTATGGCCAGATGCCGCGCGGCGTCCGCCGCGGACGCCGACTTGCCCTGCGACAGCCGGACACAGTCGACCTTGGCCCGCACTACCGCGCGATAGGCGATGTAGAAGTCATGCAGCGGCTTCGGCGCGGTATCGCCGGAGTGGGCCAGGTAGCGTTCGAGAAAGTACTCGCCAAGGTCGTTGCGGCCCAAGAACTCCAGATCCATGGCCAGGAAGGCTGCATCGTCGATACGGTCCACGTAGCGAAGTTGGTCGTCGAACTCGAGGCAATCGAGCAGGGCCGGACCGTCGGCGACGCAGAAGATGTCGTCGGCAAGCAGATCGCCGTGGCCGTCGACAATGCAACCTTCCGCGATCCGGCGGTTGAACAGAACATCACGGCCGCAGACGAATTCGGCAACCAGCTGCTCGATCTGCCCGATCGACTCGTCGGAGAACACCGTACCCGCATAGCGGCGAAGTTCGGTCAGATTCTCCGTCCAGCGTCGATTGATCGCGCCGGCCTCGCCCTGGGCGTCGATCAGTGGACTTCGCTCGGCATGCTCGTGAAAGCGCGCCAGCACCGCGGCGATGGTGTCCAGTAGCTCGCGAACCGACGTCTCCGACCCGCCGTGCTCGGCCAGCCACGCCAACCGGTCGCTGTCGCGGTAACGCCGCATCACTACGACCGGTTCGGCGGGACCTCCGGCGGGGTCGGAAAGATGCGCGATGCCGAGATAACTGTCGGGAGACAGCCGGCTGTTCAGCTCGACTTCGCGCAGACACGCGCGTTCGCGTTGCTCAGGTGTCCGGAAATCCAGGAAGTCGGTCAACACCGGCTTCTTCGCCTTGTAGGCCCGGTCGCCGGCGAGCACCACTACGCCGGTGTGGGTTTCGTGCACGTCGACGTAGGGCACCCCAGCGGTCGTCGCGGCGTCGGCAGTACCTCTGTCGGCGTTGATCATGGCCTCCCATGCGCTCGTTCCGATTGCTACGGACATCTCGGCGCTGCGGCCAGGACGGCTCAGGACGGACGAGCCACGATCACCGGTGTCCGAACCGAGTGAACCACCGCATTGCTGACCGAACCCAGCAGCATGCCGGTGAATCCCCCTCGGCCGTGGCTGCCCAGCACGACGAGTTGGGCGGTTTGAGCTTGGTCGATCAGCTCGCGGGCCGGCCGGTCGCATACGACGAGCCGATGAACCGTGACGTCGGGATACCGCTCCTGCCAGCCGGCCAGGCGTTCGGCCACGGTCTGCTCTGCTTCGGCCTTGACCGTCGACCAGTCCAGCCCTGGCAGGTCGACAACTTCAAGGTCGCTCCAGGCATGCACCGCCTTCAGCTCCACACCGCGGCGCGACGCCTCGTCGAAGGCAATGGCCGTCGCCAGCTCCGAGACCGGCGAGCCATCGATTCCGACCACGACGGGCGCTTGCGGCAGCTGAGCAGGATGCGCGGGATCGGCGGCCGGGTCTGGGTCGCGGACGACCGCGACCGGACAGGTCGCGCGGCGCAGTAGCGCCGAACCGACCGAGCCCAGGACCGCCCGGGCCACCGCTCCGCGCCCGTAGCTGCCCACCACCACCAACTCTGCTTCGGCGGACAGTTCTACCAGCGTGGGCACCGGCGGCGACCATCTCAGCTCGGTGTGAATGGTGATCTCCCGATGGGCCTGCACGGCCTGCTCGGCGATCTTGACCGCCTGTTCGAGGACCTGACGGCCGTCTTCCTCCTGCCACGCGGCCATGCCCATCGACATCGGCATCTCGGGCCACATCGGCACGGCCGCATTCACCATGTGAACCAAGGTCAGTGGAAGGTGGCGCAGCGTGGCGTCCTGTGCTGCCCACGACACTGCCGCATTCGACGCGGCCGATCCGTCGACGCCGACGACGATGCCAAGACGTTTCATGGTTGCAGACATTCCCTTCTCCCTCAGCCACCACAACGGTAGTGGCGGCGCCGTCGGAGGTCGTGAGGCTTAAGTCCCCAACCGCGTGGCCGTGAGACCTTCGCCACGCCACGCGGCACACCGACGGACCCGGCGGGGACCAACGCCTCGCGAGCAGGGGTCAAACGACCCTGCCGGCGACCCGCGATACGCAATAACCTCGCGAAGAGACGGGTTCCCTGGTCTGCGGGCGGGCCGTCTGATCGGGAGGATGCGATGAATCATCCGCAGTCACGAATAGTTGTGGGCATCGACGGGTCGGACGCCGCGATCAATGCCGCCAAGTGGGCAATTACCGAAGCGATCAGCCGCGACATCCCGCTCCGGTTGATCCATGCGATCCCCCGCGGCGCCGATGTGCCCGCCGGCGACGAGAGTCTGGACGTCGAATACGCCGAAATGGCCCTCCACGGCGCCGCGGCCGCGCTGCATGCCATGGACGAGGCCGTCAAAGTCGAAACCGAGATCGTCCACGGGTCACCCGGCGGCACCCTGATCGACGAATCACGTTCGGCGGCAATGGTTTGCGTGGGGTCGGTAGGTATAGGGCGGGTCGCTCGCAAGCTGCTGGGCTCGACGGCCGAGGCGGTGGCGCGTAAGGCCCGGTGTCCGACCGCGGTCATCCGCACCGGCCATAACGACGTCGTGCCGGATTCGGCCTGGATCGCTGTTGTCGTCGAGGATTCACCGGCCAACGACGCGGTGCTCGAACAGGGCTTCCGGGAGGCGCACCTTCGCGGGGCGCCGATTCTGGCGATGGGTGTCTGGCGCTGGGGTTTGGGTGAGATTCGCTATGAGCAGCTGAATCGTCGGCTCGACCGCTGGGTTGGTCAGTATCGCGACCTCCACGTCCAACCGGCAGCCGCCCGGCATGGGGTCGCCGAATTTCTCGGCAGGACCGAGGAAGCGATCCAATTGGCCGTCGTGGGCAGCGACGACGCCGGCGACGTCGCGCGGATGGTCGGCCCGGTGACATTCCACGTGCCACGCCGCGATGGGCATTCGGTGCTCGTGGTGCCGAACTGACCGCGCCGCCACAGCGGCGGGCCAACCGTTACGGTGACAACGCCACCCGCCGACCAGCCGTCGTCAGCAGTCGCCCAGCGGAGCCGTCCAGTGGACCCGGGTGCCGCCGTCGGGTGCACTGTTGATCTCGCAGCTGCCGCCGAGTTGTTCGGCCCGGTGCTTCATGTTGGCCAGGCCGCTGCGGCGCGAAATGTCGGCGGGCAGGCCACACCCGTTGTCGACGATGTCAAGGCTGAACATGTCGGCGACGCCCACCTCGATGGTCAGCTGGGTAGCGCCCGAGTGACGCAGGGCGTTGCTGACGGCCTCGGTGGTGACCGCTTCGGCGTGGTCGGCCAGTTCGTCGCCGACGGCGGCCATCGGGCCATCGATCTGCACGGTAGTGACGATGTCGCGATGCTCGGTCAGGTCGGCGACCACTGCCTGAATGCGGTGCCGGAAGCCGCCGTCGCGCTCCAGCGGAGCCTTCAGCTGGAAGATGGCGGTGCGGATCTCCTCGATGATGGTCTGCAGATCATCGAGCGTGCGGCTGAGCCGGCCGATCACCTCCGGTGAGCGCGCCCGGGCAAGCGTGCCCTGCAGATCCATCCCGGTGGCGAACAGCCGCTGGATGACGTGGTCGTGCAGGTCGTGAGCGATGCGCTCGCGTTCGGCCAGGATGGTCAGCTGCCGCGCGTCCTCACGGCCGGACGCCAGCATCAGCGCGATCGCGGCGTGGGTGGCGAAATTGCTCACCAAATCCACATAGCTGACGTCGAAGGGCGGCTTGTCGGCGCCGCGGGCAATGGCGATCACCCCGGCGACGTGGTCGTGGGCGCGAAGTGGCATCAGAATCGCAGAGCGTTGTGCGACGTCGGTGAACGCGGGAATTCTGTGGTTGAACGCCTCGGTGATCAACGGTTGGCCGGACCGGAAAACGGTGCCCGTGGTCGAGCCGTCCACCGGGACCCGTTGGCCGACGACCTCGGCGGCATGCCTCCCAACCGCGGCGGAAACAACCAGCGTGTCGATCTCGTCGGGCGGCTGGTCGGCATCGAGCGGAACCAGCACGATCGCCTGTTCGGCATCGGTTAGCGCGCATGCCTTTTCCGCGATCAACCGCAACGGACGCCGCTGCGGCTCGGCGCTGGTCAGCAGTGCGGTCGTGATCTCGCGACTGGCCTCCATCCACTTCACCGCCGTGCGCTCGCGCTCAAGTACCTGCGCGTTGTCGATGGCGACCCCGGCCGCGAACGCCAGCGCGCGAGCCAAGAACTCGTCGGATTCGGAGAAGACCCGCCCGGGGTCGACATGGGTGAGGTAGAGGTGGCCGAACACCGTCCCGCGGATCATGATCGGCACGCCGAGAAACGCGCGCATCGGGGGATGGTGCTCGGGGAACCCGCAGGCAGCCGGGTGCGCGGTCAGGTCATCCAGGCGCAACGCCGGCGTTTCGACGAGTGAGACACCCAGCACCCCCTTGCCGACCGGCAGGTGCCCGATCCGTCGCGCCATCTCGGCGTCTATCCCCTCGTGGATGAACGACAGCAACGTTCCCTCGGGATCACGGACGGCCAGGGCCCCGTAGGGGGCGGCGGTCAATTCCCTGGCCGCGGTGACGATCCGCCGCAGAGTTCCGTCGAGGTCGAGATCCGAGCCGATCTCGACGATCACCCGCAGCAATTGCGCCATTTGGTCACGGGCCGCCAGCAACTCGTCGAGCTGCGCGTGCATCCTGTCCACTAGTCCAGGCTGACCCAACCCCGCAAATGGCGAGCCGCTTTGGTCACTGGCCACCTGATTTGAAACCTTCCACGCCTGTCGGCTTACGACAGCCGGTGTTGTGTCGGCGACAATCGGATGTCGCTGACCAGCTTAACCACCTCGCAGCCATGCAGCCATTGACCTCGGAGCCCACGGTTCGCCGGCCGCGCTGACCGGCGATGATTCCGGCCGAGGTCTTGGCAGAACGGGTCTTGGCAGAACGCATCAGTTGCCGGGCGTTGGCGGCGCAGACCCTTGACCCAGCCTCGAGGCGAACACCGCTGCCTGGGTTCGCCGCTCCATGCCGAGTTTGGCGAGCAGGCGCGACACATAGTTCTTCACCGTTTTCTCGGCCAGAAACATCCGGGCGGCGATCTGCCGGTTGGTCAATCCCTCACTGAGATGTCCCAGCAGCGTGCGCTCCTGCTCGGTCAATCCGGACAGCGGATCATGATGCTCCGCCCCGCCCCGCAGCTTTGCCATCAGCGCTGCGGCCGCCCGGTTGTCCAGCAGCGATTTGCCGGCGCCGACGTCTTTGATCGCCCGGGCCAGCTCCATACCCTTGATGTCTTTGACGACGAAACCGCTGGCGCCGGCCAGGATCGCCTCCAGCATCGCTTCATCGGAGGTGAACGACGTCAGCATCAGACACCGTAATTCGGGCTGATCGGACAGCAGGTCACGGCACAATTCGATGCCGTTTCCGTCGGGCAGGCGCACGTCGAGCACGGCGACGTCCGGCTGCAACGCCGGGATCTTCGCCATTGCTTCGGATACCGATCCGGCTTCGCCGACGATCTCGAGGTCAGGGTCGGATGCGAGCAGATCGGTCAGTCCGCGACGGACGACTTCATGGTCATCGACCAAGAAAACCTTAACCATTGCGAGTCCTTTCAGCTGACCGCGCCAACTCCCAACTATTCCCCACTATTGACCACTATCGCCGATATTGGACGGCGATGTCGGTTGGCATCTCTTTCGTGTCCCTCGGACACCCTGCGCGCCCTGCATGCCGACCCTGGACACGATCGGCGCGGTACGCCGTCACCCGGCGTCGTAGTGCTACCTACCACCGTCGAACACGACGTGGCCGACGGGTTTTCCGTTCACGGGGTCGAGCGATAAACCGGGTGGCGCGGCACCTAAATCGGTGGGTACGCCGTGCTCGCAACTGGCCGAAATGCCCGGCGTGCTCTGCCACCCGATTTCAGTGCCGAACCACCAGGATCGAGCAGTCGGGATAGCCCAAGATCGGATGGCAATTGGGCGTAGCCAGTTCGGGGAGCTGCTCGGCGTCGGTCTCGCCGACAACGGCCAGGTCGATCGCGCTGCCGTGGCGCTCGGCGGCCTTCGCGCCGGTGCCCGCGGCAACGATTTGGACGGGCACGTCCGGATAGCGGCGGACCCAGCTATTGAGCCGGCGATCGATCTGGCGCACCGTGGCATGCCGGCGCCGCCCCTCCTCCATCGCCTGGTGCACGACTTCGTCGTTGTCGGCTTCGTCGTTGAGGACGACGGCGATCACGCCCAGCTTGGTGGGCGAACCGTCGGGATTGGTCCGCACTATCGCGACCGGGCAGTGGGCGCCCGTGACCAACGCGGCGGCGGTCGGGCCCAACAACCCGTCGGCTGCCCTGCCCCGCCGCGCGGTGCCGACGCAGATGAGGGCGGCGTCCTGCGATTCACCGATCAATACCTGTGCCGGATCCCCGGATCGGATTGCGGTTTCGGTCTCGACCGGTCGTCCTTCGCCCTGGATGGCCCCGTCCGCCTGGTACAGCGCCCGTTCGGCGCGTTCGAGCTCCCATTCGGAGTTCTGCGCCGACCCGCCCGGCACATCAGCGGCAGGGATGACATACACCAGGCGAAGCGGCAGCTGCCGGCCCCTTGCCTCTTCGATCGCCCACTTGGCGGCGTTGACCGCGGCTTGTGAGCCATTGACGGCCACGACCACCGACTTCGGGTCCGGCTGCGACATGTCGGCTCCTGACTACTTCGACCCGCTTAATGTCAGGCTATTGCGGAATTGGCTCCGTGGGCAGGGGCCGTTCGGCCTTACCTGGAATGTCGTTCGTCCCCGGCGGGTTCCGCCGAGCGCCCCCGTCGAACCCTCACGGTCCTATCGCACCGGTGGCCATGCCGGTGACTTCGGTGACTTCGGTGACTTCGGAGGGCTGGGCAACCTGTTCGAACAACCTCTCCACATCCGCGCGCTCACAGGCCGCCGTACCGGGTGTCAGCAGCATTGCCGCGCCCGCCGCAATCCCCAACCGAACCGACTCAGCCAGCGGCCAGCCGCGACACAGACCCACCGTGATCGCGGCGACCATCGCGTCGCCGGCCCCGACGCCGCTTCCGTGACCCATCGGAACCGCCGAAAACCGCTCACTGGTGTCGCGTGTGGCCAGCAGCGCGCCGTGCGATCCCAGCGAAACCACCACGGCATGCGCAAGGCCGCGGTCGATCAGCTCATGTGCGGCGCCGAATTGCGCGGACTCGGTGTCCAACTCCCGTCCGGCGCACTCCTGGAGCTCTCGCACGCTTGCCTTGAGCAGGAAGGCCCCGTGGGAGATGTGCTGCAGGCCGCCACCGGAGGTATCCAGCACGAACCTGGCACCGAGCTGGCGGCAGACATCGGCAACCCGCTGGTAGTAATCGGCGGGTACCCCCGGCGGCAGGCTGCCGCTGGCCACCACGAATTCGGCGGAACGCGCGGCAAACCGCAGTTCCTGAAGACATCGCTGCTGGTCTGCCGATGTCAGTTGAGGTCCGGGAAGCACGAACCGGTACTGCCGGCCGGTGCTGGTCTCGTTGACGGTGAAGCTTTCCCGCGTCGACGCGGCGATCGGGATGTGTGCACAGGGCAACCTCTCCTCGCTGAGCAGCCGCACCAGAAGACCGCCATGCGACCCGCCAGCGGGAAACACCGCAAACACCGACCCGCCGAGGACCTGCGCGATCCGGGCGACGTTGATCCCGCCGCCGCCCGGGTCGTAACGGGTCGCCGAGCAGCGCAGTTTCTCGGTCGGCCGGACGACGTCGACGCTGGTGGTGATGTCGAGCGCCGGATTCATGGTCAACGTGACGATTCGCGGTCCGGTCGCGGCCGGCTGGGCCGGCTGGGCCGGCTGGGCCGGCTTCGTCATATCCGTTTCATCTCCGGTGGCTCCGCTGGCTCCGGCGCTACAGGCCACTCGGGTAGGTTTCCGGTGTCTCGCCGGCGATCCACAAACTGGTGGTCTCGAGAGGTTCGAGCGCACGCGTCTTGTCGATGTGGATCATCGCGTCGAACTGATCGGCGGGACGGACGTGGAAGTAATGGCTTTGCCGTTCCGTCGCAGGCAGGTAGATCACCCCGATGGCACGGCCCAGCCGCACGACGCTGAGCGGGTCGGCGGCTTCCGGGGTTATCTGCGGTGACACCAGGAAGGCGTTACGTCCGGTCTCGTGAAGTAGTTGCTCGATGCTTCCGTTGAGTGCGGGTCGAACCACCTTGCGTTCGGCGATGCCGCCCCATTCGCTGGCAGCGGTCACCGTGCCGGAGTAGGTGCACAGCCCGATCAGCCGCGATTCGTCGCCGTATCGTTGGCGAACAAGTTGGCCGAGGGTGAGTTGTCCGTCGGCCCATACTTCGGTGGCCCGGGCGTCCCCGACGTGAGAATTGTGTGCCCACACCACTATTCGGGCCGGTGGGACATTGTCGTGGCGATCGAGGTGCTTCAGCAGTGCGTCCAGGGTCTGGGCCATGTGCTGATCGCGCAAATTCCATGAAGTGACCCGCCCGCTGAACATCGCGCGGTAGTACACCTCCGCGTTGCGTACCGTCTGCGCATTTTGTTGGGCGTAGAACGCTTCGTCCTCGGCGAGCAGTCCGTCCCTGCGCGCATAGCTGAGCAGGTGGCGCTGCAGGTCGACCAATTGCTCGATGGCTTGACGTTCGCACGAGGGACCGGCGCCAAATGCCGCCGCGTACCCGTAGGCCTGACCGTCGTCGGCGGAGGTGTGGTCAAAGCAGGCGTAACGGGAGCGTGCCCGTGCCGCCGCGGTGGGGTCGACCTTGTCGAGGAAGCTGATCACTTCGTGCGTCGAGCGGTGCAGGCTGTACAGGTCCAGGCCGTAGAAACCGGCTTGCCGTCCACCATTTGCCCGATGCCGCTGGTTGCGTGCGCGCAGCCAGTCGACGAAGTCGCGGACCACGACGTTGCGCCACATCCAGGCCGGAAAGCGCTCGAAGCCGCTCAACGCTGCCGCGGCGCTGCGGTCCTCGCCCAGGCCGCGCACATAACGATTCACCCGGTAGGCGTCGGGCCAGTCCGCCTCCGCGGCAACGGCGCAGAAGCCCTTCTCCTCGATCAGCCATTTCGTGATGGCGGCCCGGGCCGCGTAGAACTCGTGCGTGCCGTGCGAGCTTTCGCCGATCAACACGATCCGCGCGTCGCCGATCAGCTCTTCCAGGGTTTCAGATGGTGGAACACCGCCGGGAGCGTCGATTGCCACGCTGCTGATCACCTCGGCGGCTGTCGGCGCCGCGGGTCTGATCACCGAGATGCCCGAGGTCGGGGTGGCCAACAGCCGGCGGACCTCCTCGTCGGTGACCTGGCGAAAGTCCCAGAACGACTCACCTACCGCCAGAAACGGGGTGGGCATGGAGGCGCATACGACGTCATCGACCACACCGGCGAACTCCCGGCAGGTGGATTCCGGGGCGGCCGGAACCGCGATCACGATCTGTTCGGGCTCGGCTTCGCGCAGCGCCTGCACCGCCGCGAACATGCTTGCGCCGGTGGCCAACCCATCGTCGACCAGGATCACCGTCTTGCCGGCGACGTCGAGCGGCGGGCGGCCAGCGCGATAAATGGCCTCGCGGCGGACCAACTCGCGGCCCTCGCGCTCGGCGATGTCGCGCAGTTGCTGCGGCGTGATCCGCAACCCCCGCACCACATCGTCGTTGACGACGACGCGGCCACCGCTTGCCAGCGCGCCCAAGGCAAACTCTTCGTGGCCGGGAACGCCGAGCTTACGGACGATGAAGGCGTCCAGCGGAGCGTGCAGCGCCGCCGCCACCTCCCAGGCGACGGGTATGCCGCCCCGCGCCAGGCCCAACACGATCACGTCCTCGTGGTCGCGGTAGGCACTCAACAGACTTGCCAGCACCCGGCCGGCCTCGCCGCGATCGCGGAACACCCGCCGCGGCGCATGCCGGGTGGTCTTCGCTGAGCTGGTCATGGCGTTTGGCGCTCAGTCAGTTCGCGCGCCGGATCGGAATCCGGCGCTCGGCGGGCTTGGCGTCCGACACGGCAACGGAGACGGTGAGGATGCCTTTGTCGTAGGTGGCCTCGATGCTGTCTTCGTCGGCGCCCGCCGGCAACGCGACGGTCCGAACGAATGAGCCGTAGGAGAATTCCGAGCGTCCGTCGAATTCTTTCTTCTCGGTTCGTTCGGCCTTGATGGTCAGCCGCCCGTCGTGCACGGTGATGTCGATGTCCGTTGCCGGGTCGACACCCGGGATTTCGGCGCGCACCTCATAGCGGCCGTCCTTCAATTCGTCCTCGAGCGGCATCAGCCGGCTTTCGGCCGCGACACGCGGGCCGGCAAACGACGGAAAGCCGGCGAGCAGTTCGGAAAAGTCCGGGAACAGTGACCTGGGCCGGCGCTGCACGGAGAAAGAAGTCATGATTATCTCCTTGATTTTCGACTCGTCGTGGTGGCGATTTCTATCCGACCAGTCAATCCCGGCCGACGATAGGGACCGAAGTCCCGGGCCGGCGGGGCCGTTCGTCGGCTCTGCCGCCGGTGCCGGGACCTCGACGATGCGCTGCCCCCAGGTAGGCCATGACACGGTCCAGGATCAGGCCATATGCGTCGCCGTCTTCGGCGAGACGGACAAGCCCCCGGCGCAGCAGAAAACCCTCGATCCGCCGATCCAGCGGCCACTCGGAATATTTGTTGTAGTCGGCATATGCCGAGTCGAGGAACTGCATCGCCAGCGCATCGAGATCGGAATCTGTCAATAGTGGGGCGTTTCCCAGCGGAGAACCCATACCAATTTCCTTTGTGTTTTCTTTTGTGTGTGCACGCGGCTTCTTCGATTCGCCGGGTTGGCCCAATGATTCGGCGCTTTTCGGCCGGCGCATAGGGCCGGAAGTCACCTGTGATCGGTAATCGGTGCGGCCTGACCGGGGGTCCGATCGCCATGGTTCAGCGGCGAAACTCCAGCACGTCGCGCAACAGTCGTCGCGGTGTGGGCGGGGGAATCTCGCCGGCAGGTGCTACACCGACCCGGATCAACACCTGAGGTACCGCCGGGCTGCCGACGAGATCGCCGACGATGGCGCGGCTGGCTGCTATCTCGGTGAGATGGGTGACCGGACAGGTCGCCAATCCGGCAAGGGTGCACTCCAGCAATACGGCCGACAGCGCCCGGCCGCAATCGAGTGCGTCGGCGCGCGTGTCGCCGGGCGTCGACAGCACCACGATTCTGGCTTGATCCGGCCTGCTGGCCGAACTGCGCTCGCTGTGCCAGTCAGTGGGGAACCGGCGATTCACAGCCACCGCCCGAGCCGCCGACCCGGACGCCAGCGCGCTTTCGGGTATCCCTTCAGATTCCCTGGAAGGCGCTGTCCACCAAGCTAATTCATGATGGTATGAGTCGTCGTAGCGGCGCAGGGCCTCGGTGAGCCGGGACGCCTCGGCGAGTCGGGGCCGCGCCTCGTCGGCCAATACCGCGAGCTCGATCCCGTCGTTTTCGAAGGAGCTGCGCAGCACGGATTCCAATGACGCCCATTCGCTTGGCGCCCGGAATGGACGCCGGTCGGTTCGGCGACGCAATATCGCGTCGGCCCGGTCACGCCGGGGTTGGGTGACATAGTCCATCGGGGCGAAGTCGATCGAGGCCAGGTGGTCCAGATCGTTGGGGTTGGGAAAAAGGTCGACAGCCGCGTTCCACCCGGCGGCGGCCATGGCGACCTGAAAGTGATCGAGCAGGGCGCCGCAACTGATCACCGCTTCGCGACCCGAGCTGTCTGCCGAGGTCACCAATCGGTGCGGGTCGAGGAACAAATCGACGGCCGTGCTGTCCGCCAACCACCGCCACGGCTGGCTGTTGTGCAGTGAAGGAGCATGGCACGCCAACTCCACGGCCTTCGTGATTACCCCGGTGTCGACCATCGCTTGGGTCATCGCATTCACCTGCCTTGTGATCTGACTTCGACTTTCGTCGCAGCCGAGAGCCGACGCCAGAGTCCTTGGTCCCCGGCGCGGCGGGCATTGGGCCTTGAAGGGCCTTGAAGGGCCTTGAAGGGCCTTGAAGGGCCGGCACCGCCCTTCCGGGCCAACTCCCCTGCCCGCCGAGTTCGATTCGAAGGGACAACCGGCAGTGGACTTGATGACTTTCTTCTCTATCGGGTGGCCAGTCCCGGGAAAACGATGAAAACGATGAATAGGCCACGGCTTCGCGCTGGGCATTAGCCGTGTCGAATCGTTAGGACCATTGATGGATGTCATTCACAAGACGCCCCACGACTACCGCGTTCCCCCCAATCTCAGCGACTACGAGCAGGCACGCGCCCAGTTCAGGTGGTCCGATGTGCCGGCGCTGTGTGAGGGCATGGGGGAAAACAGATGCAACATCGGCTACGCCGCCCTGGACAGACACGTCCAGGACGCGGCCGGCCCGGCCGCAACGCATACCGCATTGCGGTTCGTCACCGACAAAAGCTGGGACGGCGCGATGTCCACGCGGGATCTCAGCTATGCGGAGCTGAGCCGGCTTGCGGCGCGATTCACCGGCGTGTTGCGCGCGCTGGGCATCAACAAGGGCTACCGCGTGTTCACGATCATGGGCCGCATCCCCGAGCTCTACATCACGATGCTGGGCGCGCTGCGCAACGGCAGTGTCGTGTCGCCGTTGTTCTCGGCTTTCGGCCCCGAGCCGATCGCCACCCGAGTCGAAATCGGGCAAGCCGACGTGCTGGTGACCACGAAGGCGATCTACCAGCGCAAGATCGCCAAGATCCGCGACCGGTTGACGTCGGTGCGGCATGTCCTCGTGGTGGACGACGACAAGTCGGGCGAGCAGCTGCCGGGAACGCTCAACTTCTGGGACTGGATGACCGCGGCCGACGAGAACACGCCGGTCGAGCCGACCACCGCCGACGACCCGGCCCTACTGCACTTCACCAGTGGCACCACGGGCACCCCCAAGGGCGCCATCCATGTCCACGGCGCCGTCGCGATGCACTATGTCACCGGCCGCTACGCACTCGATCTTCATCCCGACGACATCTATTGGTGCACAGCCGATCCCGGATGGGTCACCGGAACGTCGTACGGCATCATCAGTCCCCTGCTGCACGGCGTGACGTCGGTTGTCGACGAAGCGGAGTTCGACGCCGAACGGTGGTACCGGATACTGCAGGACCAAAGTGTCTCGGTCTGGTACACCGCACCGACCGGCATCAGGATGCTGATCAAGGCGGGGGCCGAACTTGCGGGGCACTATCGCTTCCCCCAGCTGCGGTTCATCGCCAGTGTGGGCGAACCACTCAATCCCGAAGCGGTCTGGTGGGGAAAACGGGTGCTGGGCTTACCGATTCACGACAATTGGTGGCAAACCGAAACCGGTGGGATCATGATCGCCAACACGCCGGCGTTCGACATCAAGCCCGGCTCGATGGGCCGGCCGTTACCTGGGGTGGACGCCTACATCGTGCACCAGAACGACGACGGCAGCACGTCGGTGATCGAGGAGCCGGACGTGGAGGGTGAGCTGGCCCTCAAGCCGGGCTGGCCGTCGATGTTCCGCGGCTATCTGCACGCCGAGGACCGGTATCGAAAGTGCTTCAGCGACGGGCTTTATCTCACCGGCGATCTGGCGAAGAAGGACGCCGACGGCTACTTCTGGTTCGTCGGCCGCAAGGACGACGTGATCAAATCCGCCGGCCATCTGATCGGGCCGTTCGAGGTGGAAAGCGCGCTGACCGACCATCCGGCGGTGGCCGAGGCGGCCGTCATCGGCAAGCCGGATCCGACCGTCGGCTCGGTCATCAAAGCCTTTGTCACCCTCAAGGACGGTTTCGTCGCCGACGACGACCTGCGCCTGCAGCTGCTCGGACACGCCCGCAAGCGGCTCGGAGCTGCCGTGGCGCCCAAGGAGATTCAGTTCGTCGATGCGTTGCCGCACACCAGCAGCGGCAAGATCATGCGGCGGCTGCTGAAGGCCCGCGAACTCGGGCTACCCGAAGGCGATACGTCGACCGTGGAGAACTTGACCGCTCCTCAGCAACAGGAGCCCCAGGAGGTGTCGCAGTGACCGATACGAAGCTGGCGCAGGAACTGCTGGCGGATATGGTCCGGGTGCGCCGGATGGAAGAAAAATGCGCAGAACTCTACAGCGCGGCCAAGATTCGGGGGTTCCTGCATCTCTACGTCGGCGAGGAGGCCGTGGCCGCCGGTTCCCTGCGCGCCCTGGCCGAGGACGACGCGGTGGTGGCGACCTACCGCGAACATGCGCACGCGCTGCTGCGCGGTATCCCGATGACCTCGATCATGGCCGAGATGTTCGGCAAGCAGGAGGGCTGCTCGCGCGGCCGCGGCGGGTCGATGCACCTGTTCGACAAGTCCAGGCGGTTCTACGGCGGCAACGCGATTGTGGCCGGCGGCCTGCCGCTGGCGGTGGGTGTCGCGCTCGCCGACGCGATGCTGAAGCGAAACCGCGTGACAGCATGCTATTTCGGCGACGGCGCGGTCGCCGAGGGCGCCTTTCACGAGTCGTTGAACATGGCGGCGCTGTGGAACCTGCCGGTGTTGTTCCTGTGCGAGAACAACCTTTACGCCATGGGTACCGCACTGGACCGGGCGCAGTCGCAGACCGACCTCACCGTCAAGGCGGCGTCGTATAAGGTTCCGACGCTGGCCGTGGACGGGATGGACGTCGAGGCGTGCCTCAACGCCACGCAACAGGGTGTCGACCACGTCCGCAACACCGGCGGCCCGTTCTTCATCGAGTTCCGTACCTACCGGTTCCGCGCGCATTCGATGTTCGACCCGGAACTGTACCGCGACAAGGCCGAAGTCCAGCGTTGGCGCGAGCGCGACCCGATCCGGCTATTCACCGAACAGTGCCTGGACAGCGGCACTCTCACCGACGACGACGTGCGCGAGATCGAGGATGCGGCGGCCGCCGAGATCGAGGCCGCGGTGGCCTACGCCGAAGCCGGGACGTGGGAAGACCCGGCCGACCTCGCGCGTGATGTGCTGACGCCGGTCGGGGAGAGCACCGCGGCCGACGAATCGACTTGGGAGCCGACGCGATGAAGACCAGCTACCGAACCGCGGTTCACGACGGCATTCGCGACGCCTTGAGCAACGACCCGCACGTCGTGCTGATGGGCGAAGACGTCGGACGCTACGGCGGAACGTACGCCGCGTCCAAGGGCCTGCTGGAGGAATTCGGCCCGGACCGGGTGCGCGACACCCCGCTGTCCGAGCTGGGTTTCGTCGGTATCGGAATCGGCGCGGCCCTCAACGGATTACGCCCGATCGTCGAAGTCATGACGGTGAACTTCAGCCTGCTGGCGCTGGACCAGATCGTCAATACCGCTGCGGCGCTGCGACACATGTCCGGCGGGCAGTTCTCGGTGCCGATCGTCGTGCGGATGGCGACCGGAGCCGGGCGTCAACTCGCCGCTCAGCACTCCCATAGCCTCGAGCCGTGGTACGCCCACATTCCGGGCATCAAGGTGGTGGCTCCGGCAACCATCGAGGACGCCTATGGCATGCTGGCCCCCGCGTTGGCCGACCCCGACCCGGTGATCATTTTCGAGCACGTTCAGCTCTACAACACCTCGGCCGACGTCGAGGCGCTCAAACCGACCGATATCTGCCGGGCGGCGGTGCGCCGCAGCGGCGCCGACGTAACGCTGATCGCCTACGGGGGCTGTCTGGGCAAGGCGCTCGACGCGGCCAACGAGCTGTCACTGGCCGGAATCGACTGCGAAGTCATCGATCTGCGGGTGCTGCGGCCGCTGGACACCGACACCATCCTGGAATCGGTCCGCAAGACACACCGCGCGGTGGTGATCGACGAGGCGTGGCGCAGTGGCAGTTTGGCGGGAGAAATCTCGGCGCAAATCATGGAGGGCGCGTTCTACGACCTCGATGCACCGGTGGGCCGGGTCTGCAGCGCAGAGGTTCCGATTCCGTATGCCAAACACTTGGAGGAGGCGGCGCTGCCGCAGCCCGCCAAGATCGTCGCCGCCGTGCGCGACATGTTCGGTGACCAATCATGATCGAGTTCACCATGCCCGCACTCGGCTCCGACATGGACGAGGGCACCCTGAATGAATGGCTGGTCAAACCCGGCGACAAGGTGACCCGCGGGCAGATCGTGGCGATCATCGAAACCACCAAGGCCGCAGTGGAAATCGAGTGCTGGCAGGAGGGCACGGTCAACGAGTTGCTGGTGCCGGTGGGCGAAACCGTCGAAGTGGGAACCCCGTTGGCGACGTTGCTGGAACCGGGTGAGCGCCCGGCGAAACAACCGCGCAAGCGGGTCCGGCCCCCGATCGCGGCCGCCGCAGCGCCGGCGCCGGCGCCCTCGCGTGCGGCGGCCCCGGCCGGCGTGGCACCTCCGGGACACCGTCGGTGGGTCTCCCCCGCCGCCCGCCGACTGGCGCAGACGCTGCACGTCGATCTCGACACCGTCACCGGCACCGGTCCGCAGGGAGCGGTCACCATCAACGACGTCGAGCATGCGGCGGCGGCCAAACCGGCCGAAAAGCCGTCGGCCAAGATCGCCACCAAACCGACCGCGGCCGACCGCGCCGCGCTGATGCGGAAATCCATTGCGGCGGCGATGAGCCGGTCCAAGCGCGAGATTCCGCACTACTACCTTGCCGACGAAATCATCATGGAAAAGTCGCTGACCTGGCTGACCGCGCGAAACGCCCAGCGATCCATCACCGAGCGGGTGCTGCCGGCCGTTTTGCTGTTGAAGGCCGTCGGCCTCGCAGCCCAACGGTACGGCGAGTTCAACGGTTTTTGGCGCGACGACGGGTTCCAGCCCGCAACGGGTGTTCATGTCGGCGTAGGGATTTCGCTGCGCGGCGGGGGGCTGGTCGCACCGGCCATCCACGACGTTCCCGACAAGAAGCTCGACGACTTGATGGGCGACCTCACCGACCTGGTGGCGCGGGCACGTTCCTTTTCGTTGCGGAGCTCGGAGATGTCGGACCCGACCATCACGGTGACCAACCTCGGCGACCAGGGCGTCGACACGGTCTTCGGGGTGATCTACCCACCGCAGGTCGCCATCGTCGGCTTCGGTAAGCCGAGCCAGCGGGTCTGCGTCATCGACGGCGGCATTCGCGTCGTCACCACCGTGCAGGGCACCCTCGCCGCCGACCACCGGGCCAGCGACGGCCACCGCGGCGCCCTGTTCCTGAGCGCCATCAATGAACTCCTCCAACAACCCGACCTCTTGGAAAAGTGATGCAGACATGACGACCCAACAGAACACCCGTGACGCGGTGCTGTCCGTATTGACCACCATCGCGCCTGAAGTCGACGCCGACGACATCCGCGACGACGTGCTGCTGCGCGATCAAGTTGACCTCGATTCGATGGACTGGCTGAACTTCCTTCTCGGGATCCACAAACGGATGCACGTCGACATTCCCGAGTCGGACTACGCGTCTCTTCGCACCCTCACCGACGTGGTGAACTACGTCGACAAGCACGCGGCCAAAACGGCTTGAACGGGGTGGCCCGCCCGCCGCTTTGCGGGGCCGACTCCAATAGCCTCATGCATGTGATCGAACCGATGAGAGGGGTTGGCTGATGTCGGGAACCGGTGAAGTGATCACCATCCTGCCCGTGAGCGAATGCTGGGAGCTGCTGAAAAGCGTGACCTTGGGGCGGCTGGTCACCAGCGTGGACGGCCGTCCGCAGATCTTCCCGGTGAACTTCGTTGTCCAGCGCCGCACCATCCTGTTCCGCACCGCGGAAGGCACCAAGCTGGTCAGCGCCGCGATGAACAACCAGGTGCTGTTCGAAGTCGACGATCACACTGCCGTCGAGGGCTGGAGCGTGATCATCCAGGGCAGGGCGCGCTCGCTTCGTAGCGACGAGGAGATCGAGGAGGCCGACCGCGCCCAGCTCTTGACCTGGATCGCAACCGAGAAAAAGCACTATGTGCGGATACTTCCGGACCTGGTGACCGGACGGCGGTTCCGGTTCGATCGGCCGAGCCCGTCGGAGCCGCTCGAGTGAGCTCGGCATGTACAGCCGTCGCGCGCTGCGCCTGCCGATGCTGACACACCCCTAGGGGCGCAACATCTGACCGCCCGATTGAGGTGTCGCCATGAACTCTTCCCGATTGCGGCCACGGACACGCATGTTCGCCCGCGTGCTCGGCCCGTTTCTTGCGATCGTCGGCGCAGCGGTGGTGGCGCGTGCACCGCAGATGTCAACACTGCTTTCCGAATTCGAGGCGGTGTGGGCCGGGGTGCAGCCACACTCCACTTCCGCCGATTCGCCGGATACGGGATAGCCAGGGCATTCAGTCTTGGTTCACGGCGTCGCGCGTGCGCTGACGGCGTCGAGCGTGCGTTCATGGCGTCGACTGTGCGCTGACGGCGGCGAGCGTGCGTTCATGGCGTCGAGCGTGCACTGGTGGCGTCGACTGTGCGCTGACGGCGGCGACTGTGCGCTGACGGCGTCGACTGTGCGTTCATGGCGTCGAGCGTGCACTGGTGGCGTCGAACGTGCGCTCAGGGCGGGCCAATCGCGATATTCCCGCCGTACGCACACAATCGAAGCCGTCACCGCACACTCGACACGGCGCATTGCAGTCGACCCGGTGAGCACGTGATTCCCAGAACACCTGCCATTACAAGAAGTTTGAGCGACGATGCGTGCCCCCGTCCCGAAGACAGACGCCCGGCTGTGCGTGCACACCCAGGCCCGCGCCCGCGGACATCGAAGACGAGCAGCCTTTTGACCTCGCGCAAGCATCCGATCGCCAAACAGATGACCTACGGGATGACCGAGACACAGCGTCCCGGAAGCGACCTGGAAGCCGTTGTCAGACACCCTCGCCTACTCGTATCCCTGATGTGACCAGTCGCGGTCTCGCCGGGCAGCAACCGGGACTACCTCCGCGGCCAGATCCACCGCCATGCTGACCGCCGCCGGTACCGCAGCTGCCACCTGCGGTGTCAAACCCACGCCGTGACCGGTATCGGCCGCTTCGACGGAGACCACCTCCAGCCTGTCGGGCACCCGGGCAAGGGCCTGCCCCAGTGCGTATGCGGCGGCGACGTCGACGCGATGCGAACTCACCCCGTCCGTTGCGGTGACCAGATCGCCGAGCGCACAACGGGTTACCCGGCCCGGCATGGGCGGCGTCGCGACCACGGCGTCGATCACGACGGCCAGGCGGGCGCCCGACCACGCCTCGACCAGACCCATGGGCTCGACAACGTCGGTCACCACCCGGATATCGGGCAAGCCGAGTTCGTCGAGCGCGGCGGCGGCGACAATGCCCACGCCGTCATCGCGACGGTAGCGATTGCCCAGCCCGATGACGACAACCGGGCCCGCGGTCATTCGCGTTGCACCGTCAGCGTCAGGAAGTGCGCCGAGCACGAGATGCACGGGTCGTAGTTGCGGATCACCCGTTCGCACAGTGTGGTCAACTCGGCATCGGCGAGAGCGAGGTTTGCCGAAACGACACGAGCCAGGTCGTTCTCGATGGCCGCCTGGTTCTGCGAGGTGGGCGGAATGATCGTCGCCGCCGAAATCAGCCCGTCGTCGTCAATTTCGTATCGGTGGTACAGCAGGCCGCGGGGCGCCTCACTGACGCCATGACCGACGCCCGCACGGACCGGGACCTCCACGAATGGCCGTGACGGCCGCTGGTATCCGTCGATGATGCGCAACGCCTCCTCGATCGCGTAGACCACCTCGACGGCACGAACAACAATGCTGCGGAACGGATTTCGGCATTCGCCGGACAGCCCTGCGGCTGCGGCTGCCTCGCCGGCGATCGGCGACAGCGCCGACGAATTGAGGCAATACCGCGCCAGTGGCCCGGTCAGGTAGCGGCCGCCGTCAAGGGTGGCATGCAGCGCAGTCGAATGCGGCACCTGCGACTCGTGCACATGCCCGGTGAACTCGGCCACCGGGAACGACGGGCCGGCGCTGCGCGCGATGGCGCCGTTCTCGATCGCATACTGACCCGGCTGGCTCACCGCCAGCATCTCGTGGTCGAGTTCGAGGTCGGGAAAGTCGAACCCGGACACCCACTCCACCGTCGCCAACGCGTCGTCGAGCGCCCGGCGCAACAGCTCGGCCAGCGGCGCCAGCTGCGACCGGTCGGGCACCGAGTAGAACCCGCCCAGACGCACGTTGATGGGGTGTATCGACCGTCCGCCGATGAAGTCCATCAGCTTGTTGCCGGCCTTCTTCAACCGCAGCCCGCGCTCGACCGCCGCGCGCTGGTCGCGGGCCAGTGCGATCACGTCCGGACAGCCGAGGAAGTCCGGCGCGTGCAGCAGGTAGACATGCAGGACGTGGCTGTGGATCCATTCGCCGCAGTACAACAGCCGGCGCAGTGCCACGAGTTCGGGATCCACCTCGACGCCGCAGGTCTGTTCGATCGCGTTGCAGGCGCTGACCTGATAGGCAACCGGGCAGATGCCGCAGATCCGCGCGGTCAGGTCCGGCGGCTCGGTGTAGGCCCGCCCCCGCAGAAATGCCTCGAAAAACCTTGGCGGCTCATAGATGTTGAGCTGCACGCTGTCCAGCGCGCCGTCCTTCAGCGTGACGTGCAGCGCCCCCTCCCCTTCGACGCGGGTCAGGGTGCCGACGCTGAGTGTCCGGTTGTCGGTGGTCACTGCTTGCTCCGTTCGGCGGCGAACGCGGCGACGTTGAACGTCGAGAACACCCGGTTAACATCCCCGTCGGACATTCCGTCGCGGCGCAGCAGCGGGATCAGCGTGGCGGTTTGCGGCACCGCCGACGGACCGAAACAGCCGTAGCAGCCCCGATGATGGCTGGGGCACAACGCGCCGCAACCGGCATGAGTGACCGGTCCCAGGCACGGAATGCCTTCGGCGACAACGACACACGTCGTACCACGCAGTTTGCATTCGGTGCACACCGTCTTGGCCGGCAGCCGCGGCTTGCGCCCGACCAGCAGCGCCGCGAGGGTGTCCAGGAGCTGCCCGCGGTCGATCGGGCAGCCGTGCAGCTGGTAGTCGACCTTGACATGCGCGGCCGCCGGCGTCGAAGTCGCAAGCGTGTCAATGTATTCCGGGTTGGCATAGACCAGCGAGGTGAACTCCGCGACATCGGCGAAGTTGCGCAACGCCTGCACCCCGCCGGCGGTCGCGCAGGCACCGATGGTGACCAATATCTTCGACTGCTCCCGGATCTCCCGGATGCGCTGCTCGTCGTGGCGAGTGGTGACGGAACCCTCGACCAGTGATATGTCGTACGGCCCCCCGACCATTGCGCTGGAGGCCTCGGCGAACGTCGCGATCGTCACCTGATCGGCCAAGGTGAGCAGCTCGTCCTCGCAGTCGAGCAAGGTCAGCTGGCAACCGTCACACGAGGCGAATTTCCACACCGCCAGACTGGGACTCATCTACAGCTCCTTGATCCGTAGTAGCGGGCCGGCGACGTCGTAACCGACGACCGGTCCGTCCCGGCACACCAGCAATGGTCCCAGCTGGCAGTGGCCGCACCAGCCGACACCGCACTGCATGTTTCGCTCCAGCGATACCCGAATGTCGCGGGCCGCAACGCCTTTGGCGATCAGGGCGTCTGCCCCGAACCGGAGCATGGGCTCGGGTCCGCACAGGAACGCGGTGGTGCGGTCGGGCCGCAGCGTGAGCCGGCGCAACGGTTCGGTCACCAAACCGACTTCACCGCGCCAGTCCTGGACGGGCACGTCGACCGTCAGGTGGACCTCGATGTGCGGGTCGTCCGCCCACTTTTCCAGTTGTGCGGCGAACAGAAAGTCAGCCTTGGAGCGGGCCCCCACGACCAGCATCAGCCTGCCGTAGCGGGTGCGGTTCGCCAACGCGCCGAGGATTGCCGGACGCAGCGGGCACAGTCCCACACCGCCGGCCACCATCACCAAATCCCGTCCGGCCGCCTCGTCCAGGCCCCAGGTGGTGCCGAACGGCCCGCGCACGCCGATAAGGGTGCCCGGCTGGGCACCGTGCAGAGCGCGGCTGACCGCCCCGACCGCGCGGATGGTGTGGGTAATCGAGCCGTCGGTGACGGTGGGATCCCCGCTGATGGATATCGCCGCTTCGCCGACGCCGAATGCATAGAGCATCATGAATTCACCGGGCTGCGGCGCGGGAAGTACCGCATCGAGCGGCTCCAGACACAACGTCGCCGCATCCGGGCTTTCCACGACGCGGCTGCGCACGCGGTACGGGACCGGCGCCATCGCAGATGATGGCGCGGCGCTGGTCACCCGGTCAGCCCGGTCGGTCATTGCGGGCCATCTTGTTCATTTCCTCGGTGATGTCGATGCCGGTCGGACACCAGGCAATGCATCGCCCGCAGCCGACGCAGCCCGACATGTCGAACTGGTCATGCCAGGTACCCAGTTTGTGGGTGAGCCAGTGCCGGTACCGCGACGCGCCGGAGCGGCGCACACTGCCGCCACCGTGGACATAGGTGAAGTCGAATTCGTAGCAGGACGCCCAGTGCTGCCAGCGTTCGGCGTGCTCACCGGTCAGGTCGGTGACGTCTTCGGTGCTGGTGCAGTAGCAGGTCGGGCACACCATCGTGCAGTTGCCACAGGTCAGACAGCGACTGGCCACCTCTTCCCACTGCGGCGACTCGCGTGACCGGACGAGTAGCTCGCGCAGATCCGCGTCCGGCATCTGCCGTCCCATCCGGTGCGTCGCAGCCTCGACATCGGCGCGTGCGCAATCCATTTCGTCGCTGCTGGCCGCCCGGTGCGGCACCGCCGCGAGCACGTCGGCGCCGTCTTGGCTGCCGACGTCCACCAGGTAGGTCACGCCGTCGGCGCCGATGCGCTCGGTCAACGCCAAGTCGTAACCGGGTCCGACCGCCGGTCCGGTGCCCATCGAGGCGCAGAAGCACAGCCCGCCCGGTTCGGTGCAATTCACCGCGACCACGAAGGCCCGCCGCCGGCGGCCGACGAAGGTGCTGTCGGCATATGCCGCACCGCCCAGCACCCGGTCGAGCGTCGCAATCGCGGCCAGATCGCAGCCACGCACCCCGAGGAACGCATACCGCGGAACGTCCTCCTCGGACTCGGCGGCGCCGAACCCGTCCCGGGTGCCGGCCCACAACCGCTGCCGAGGCGGGTGCAGGAACTGTTTCCACGACTGCGGCCCCGCCGAATGACCGAACACCGCGTCGTCGTCGCGCTGGCGCACCCGATACTGCCCCGGCGCCACGTCGACGCCCCAGCCGCGCGGGAGATCGTCGGCCGAGTCGAGTTCGGCGAGCACAATCGCGTTGTCGCGCAACGTCGGACCAATGACGCGATAGCCCCGCTGGATCAGCACCTCGACCAGGCGGTGCAACCCGACGGTGTCCAGCAAAGCAGCATCGGAGTTTTCCCCATGTCTGGTCATCGACACGTCATCAGCCTATTTCACGAACGCCGGCGACGGCTGCGGCATCTGAATCTTGTCCCCGCCATGTGTTCAATACCGATTCGTCCGGCCACCGTCGTCCTGCAGGCACCTGATGTCACGCTCCCACGCGGCATCGCGTGCCCGATCGAGCCGGGAGCGGACCGAGGCGACCACTAACGCCATCGCGACAGCGCATGTCAGCACGATCAGCACCGAGGTGACGACCGCGTCCACACCCGCATGCCACCTCGGTGTCGGTGGCCTGACCAGATTGCCGTCCCGGTCCACCCAAATTTCGACGCGCTGCCCCACATTGAGCGGGGCACTGTGCCGGAACGAGCCGGTGCGCTCGTCGGACGCCGCCAGCCAGCGCACGTGCACGACAATCCCTTCGGAGTTCGGGTTATGGGTGGCACCGGTGACCGTGGCCGTGACCGGGTGCCGTGCCTGTGCCTGCGCGGCGTACTGGCGATCCCGGGCGTCGAAGACCTCGGCGCCCACGACAGCGGTGGCAGGTATCAGGAATAGCGACGCGATCAGCGCGACCAGCAGCAGCAGGGCTTCGAGACGGTCGGTGCGTCGAAGCAGCGGATTGCGACCGACCAGGCGGGCGAGCCGCCAGCAACGCGGGTCTATCGTGAACGTCTCCATCGCAACTTCCTGAAACTTCTTGTGGTCCTTGGTTATCGGACGCCTATCCGTTGACGGATTTCTCACCGTCGGCGATCCACTCGACGATCTCCGAGAGGTCACGGCGCGGCGTCGACGGCAACGGATCGGCATTAATGGGTGCCCAGCCCACCCGCAGCAGCATCTGCGGATACTGGCTATCGCCGAAGACATCGGCACGAACCGCCGCACGCGTTTCCGCGATTTCCAGCGGTTCGGTGACCGGGCAACTGGCCAGTCCCATCGCCGTCGCGGTCAACAGCACGACGCTGGTTGCCTCACCGGCGCGCAGTTGAGCCAGCCGGTCGTCGGTGCGCGTCCCGAGGGCCAGCATCACCGCGTTGTCGTCGGCGGGCGAGACATCCGGCGGCATGGCCAGCGTCGGGCCGGCGAAACGCCGGCTGGGTATCGCCGCCGCGGGGTCAGGTATGGGCGTATTGCGGGCGGGGACGCCGACCGCCGAGGCGTGCCGGCCGCTCCACGCGGTGAGCTCGGCGAGATAGTCGGCATCGGATGCGTGGTCCCAAACAGATTTTGCCACAACGGCATTCAGCTTGTCCATGGCGTCGACCTGGTGTACCGTCACCCCATTGCGGGCTGCCCGCGCAGCCATCAACGCAATGTCGCTGACCGGCACCGGCCAAAAACTGTAGTGCCGACGATCGGTTCGCCGCCGCGGTATCGCCGCGGCCAGCATGATGTCCAACTGATCGGCGTTCTGACGAGACACTTCGATCGAGGCAAGATGACTCGGGTCCGCCGGATTGGGCAGCCTACACACTTTGGCTTGCCAACCCGTCGCGGCCAGGGCGATGATGCAGTGGTTCAGTGCCGCACCACAACTCAGGATCAGGTCGCGCCCTTCCGGGTCGGTGTTGGGCAACTGCAGGCTGGTGTCGGCGTAGAGATGCAGGGACGCGTCCCCCACCCGCCACCGCCACGGCTGCGTGTTGTGTACAGATGGCGCCCGAGAGGCCAGCGTCAGGACCGTGCGGACTGTGCCGGCGTCCGGGAAATGCGCAGTCATGGTCATTACTCCTTTCGGTCGGCGGAGTCGTCTTATCAACGATTGCGCAATCACATCAGCCGGACGAGGGCACGGCGTCCTTGCAGCGAAGGACTTTGTGCCATTGCCGAATCGGCGAACGTCCTCTCGGCAGCACGCCGGCGAACCTTGATTCAGGACTTGCGTGCTTGGGTGCCGGCGGGCCGCGGCGGAGGGCCGGTCGCGGTGTCGTCCTCGGCGAGGGTGAAGTAGCTTTCCTCTTCCTGCACGAAGTGCAACCGCAACAGCGCATACAGGCCGTACAGGCAGGCCAGCAGGTCATCGACTTGGTCATGCTGGATTGCCCCGGCCGACTGCGCCAGCGCCAGATGAGTCGCGATCCGATCGGAAAGCCGCTGGATTTCGGCATGGGTGCGGCTCATGGTGGCGGTGGCTTCACCGCTGCCCAGCGGCCGCGCCAGCGCCGGGTAAAGCTGAACTTCCTCCGCCTGCTCGTGCGGCAGGATCCGCTCGGTCAGCAAGGTATGCGCCGCGGTCAACGACGCCAGCGCCGCGGCGTCGGGTCCGGCGGCCACCCGGTTGGCTGCGGTGCGCAGCAGCCCGATGGTGTCACGCAGCTGATCGTGTTCGTCAGCGAAGCGGTGCAGCAGTTGCTCGGTACCTGCGGCCAATTGCAGCTCGGTAGCCGGGTTACCGCGCAACGCCCGCAGCGCGTTGCCGATCACCGCGATATCGATGCCCTCTTGCAGCAGCGCACCGGCCGCGGGCGGCAGCCAGCCCAGCGCGGCGATCGCCATGGCCAGCAGCGACAGGCTCATGCCGACGACCGCGCTTTGCACGGCGATCCGCCGGGACCAGCGGGCGATATCCATCGCATCGGCGAGCCGGTCGAGCCGATCGGTGGTCAAGACGATGTCGGCGGCCTCCGAAGACGCGGTGGCTCCGCGGGCACCCATCGCCACGCCTACCGTGGCCGCCGCCAGCGCGGGGGCGTCGTTGACGCCGTCACCGACCATCACCGTTACCGCGCGTTCGGATTCGGCGCGCACCGCGGCGAACTTGTCGGCCGGGCTCTGGTCGGCGTAGACCTCGTCCAAGCCCAGAATCGTGGCGACCTCGCGCGTCGGTTCGGCCCGGTCGCCGGTGAGCAGGATCAGCCGGGTCAGCCCGGCCTCGCGCAATCGGCGCACCGTGCGCGGCGCCTGCCGGCGCAACGGGTCGCGCAGCAACACCGCCCCGGCCAGTTCACCGTCGACGCAGACCCAGGCGATCGCCGCGCTGTCCAACCGGGCCCGGTTGACCGCGGCTCGCACCCAGGCGCCGGTCAGGGCGTCGGCGGCCGACTTGCCGACCGTGACGCGATGCCCGTCGATGTTGGCGGTGACACCGCGGCCCGGCTCTTCGACGACATCGGTGGGAAGTGACAAGCGCAGACCCCGGCTGAGCGCTTCGGTGACGATGGCCTCCGCCAGGACGTGCGGGGAAAGCTGGTCCACCGAGGCGGCCAGCCGCAGCGTCTCGGTGGCGTCCCGGCCGGGGGCAGCCACCACGTCGACCACGGAAGGACGTCCCATCGTCAGCGTGCCCGTCTTGTCCATCACCAAAGTCGTTGCATGCCCGAGGTTTTCCAACGCGACTCCGCTGCGGATCACCACCCCCGCCCGGGAGGCCCGGGACAGGCCGGAGACGATCGCCACCGGCGCGGCCAGCAGCAGCGGACAGGGGGTTGCCACCACCAGGACCGCCACGGCGCGGACGGCCGAGCCGCTCGCCAGCCAGGCAGCCGAGGCCAGCAGCAGCGACAGCGGCAGGAACCAGGCCGCATAGCGGTCGGCCAACCGCACGATCGGCGCAGTTTCCGCACCCGCCTGCTGCGCCATTCGGACAATGCCGGCATAGGTGCTCTCGTCGGCGGTTGCGGTGGCGCGCAGCTCAAAAGCGCTGCCGGCGTTGACCACACCGCTGCGGACCGGCTCGCCGACCGCACGTTCCACCTGCAGCGGCTCACCGGTCAGCGCGGACTCGTCCAGGACTGCCACCACGTCGACGATGCGCCCGTCCACGGGGACCACCTCGCCCGGCCCGACGACGACAATGTCGTCGACGACCACGTCCGCCAACGGAACAAGGCTTACCTGCGCGCCGGCCCGTCGGCGCGCAAACCGGGGCGCACGTTCGAGCAGCGCCCGCAAATCGCGCGACGCGCGTCGCTCGGCGGCCGCATCGAGGGCACGACCACTTGCCAGCATCACCGCGATCAATGCGCCGGCCACGTATTCGCCCACCAGCAGAGTGCCGATCAGCGACAACACCGCGATGACGTCGACACCGATCCGGCCCCGGCGCAACGCGGCCATTACCCAGACCGAGGCCGGCACGACGGCCAGTACCGTACCCGCGATCCAGCATCCGTCGGCCATACCGCGTTCACCGAGCAACCAGGCGATCCCACCGGCGGCCAACAGACCGACGGTCGACACCACCAGGGCCGGTTCGATCAGTCGGCGAACTCGCGATAGCCACCGGCCGCCCGCAGCTGCCGTATCGCCAACCACCTCGAAAATCCTATCGCTTGCCGATACTTTCGACGTCCACCACAGCAGGGCCCGATACAGCTGAACGAATCCGCAGTCGACTTCACCAGCTCGACGTTGGCCCTGCTAGGGCCGTAATGCCCGGCTCGTTCGGGTCCTTGGACACCGGGCTCGGCCGGGCCGATGTCGACGCATCCGAGATCTCAAGCCGGCTAGTGCGTACAATCACGCGCCGATAGGTCTAGCCGTAAACCCGGCCGCAGGACGAGCACCGAAGGAATCCGATGCCGATAGTCAGGTTGCTGCTCGTCCTCGCGCTGAGTTGGCCGGGGATCGTGGCATGCGGGTCGCAGCAGCAGGCGCCGCCACGCGCGTCGGCTTCGAGTTCCACCTCGACGACGGTCACCACGAGCACTGCGACCACCACCGAATCCAGCACCACTGCGTCGCCTCCCACCACCACCGCACCGTGTGTGGGGTTGTCGATCTGTCCACCGCCGCCGCCGGACGCCGAGGGCAATCCCGCGTGTTTCTACTCCGACGGCTGGCAGGCGACGTCGTCCGGGGCCGGTATCGAGGTGTGGTATTTCCATGAGCCGCAGAACATGTCGAAGCCCGACAAGGTGACCGCGGTAGTGCGCAAGAAGGACGGCACCACCGAGTCTCAGGAAGCCGATATCCAAGCGGGGCAACAGGTACACCGCTTCGAGTTTGCGACCATCAACCAATCCACTGTGGCAGAAGTGTTTCTGGACAGCAGCACCGGCCGCTGCTTCGTCATCGGGCCGGGCAGCTGACGATCTCAGCGTCGGTCTCCTGACACATCGCGCGGCGGGGCACCGATGAGTTTCTGCATCAGCCGGTGCCCGCCGAGGACTATCGCGGCACGATCGGGTCCACTGCCGCGCTGCACCGCCGCGGCATTGTCACCGGCGATGAACACCGGACCGTTTGCCAGGTTCTCCAGCCCCGCGCGCGCCACGTCGGCGGGTTCGGTAACCGGGATCCCGGGCACGTCGAAGTTCAATCCGGCTCGCTCCATGGCCGGCGTGCGCGTGACCCCCAGCACCAGTTCCAGGACGTCAACGCCGTGGTCGCGCAGCTCCAGCCACAGGCTCTCGGCGAACAGCCGGCTGAACGCTTTGCTGCCGGTGTACACCGCCTGACGCATCGAACCGTAGGTCGCCGCGGTCGAACCGACCAGCAGGATGCCGCCGCGGCGGCGGGCTCGCATCGACCGCCCGAAGTGGTGCACCAGTTCCAGCATCCGGGTCACATTGAGGTCGATGACCCGACCGACGTCGGTCAGGTCGGCGTCAAGGAACTTCTGGCGGCACGTGTTGGCGCCGGCGTTGTAGATCAGCAGGCCAACCTCCAGGTCGGCCGCTTCCGCACTGATTCGCCAAACCGATTCGGGGTCAAGGAGATCCACGGCGATCGTATGCACTTGCACGCCCAGCTGCCGGCAACTGTCCGCGGTGTCGGCCAGCGGTCCCGGCCTGCGCGCGATCAGCATCAGGTTCAGTCCGTGGCCGGCCAACTGCTTGGCGAACTCGGCTCCTACGCCCTCCGAACCACCGGCGATCACCGCCCACGGGCCGTATTTCGCGACGTCGGGCATGGTTCCTCCTCAGCGCTGCTGGCCGGCACCACGTGGCATCGGCGGAAGCCACCAGCTCTATTCGGACACCGCAAGCGGGTTCGCGCCAGACCGGGTCCCTACAGTTTCCGTCATGAGCACCGTCTTGGACATTGCCACCAACGGACCCGTCCGGACCTGGACGATCAATCTGCCCGATGTCGGCAACGCGATCACCGGCAAGGATTTCATCGCCGCGTTCGAGGCCGCCGTCGACGGCGCCAACGCCGACACCGGTGTCTGCGCGGTCATTCTCACCGGGACGGGCAAGATCTTCTCCGCGGGCGGCAACGTCAAAGAGATGGCCAACCGCGACGGGATGTTCGGGCTGGACGCACTCGACCAGCGGCACGCCTATATCGACGGCATCCAGCGGATCCCGCGGGCTCTAACGCGCCTCGAGGTTCCGTTGATCGGTGCCGTCAACGGGCCGGCCATCGGCGCCGGTTGTGACCTGGCGATGATGTGCGACATCCGGGTCGCGTCCGAGCGCGCCTGGTTCGCGGAGAGCTTCGTCCAGCTCGGCCTGATTCCCGGCGACGGCGGCACCTGGTTTCTGCAGCGGATCATCGGCTACGAACGCGCCGCGGAGATGACGTTCACCGGCGACCGCGTCGACGCCACAACCGCCCTGCAGTGGGGCATGGTCAGCCGCGTGGTGCCCCACGAGGAACTGCTCACCGAGGCACACGCGCTGGCCGAACGCATCAGCAAGAATCCGTCCCACGCGCTGCGGATGGCCAAGCGGCTGCTGCAGGAGTCGCGGACCGGCTCACTGGAGTCGACGCTGGGACTGGCCGCGGCGATGCAGCCGCTGGCGCATCGCGATCCCGAGCACCAGCACCGCATTGCCAAGTGGAAGACGAGCTGATGCCACCGCCGAGGCTGGTGCCGCCCGCCGTCGTCGACGCATCGGCGACATCGGCGACGGATGCCTTGCGCGCCGAGGTCCGCGCGTTTCTCGCCGAGCAACTGGCCGCCGGTTCGTTCACCCCGTCCGTCGATGCCTGGCTGACGCGCTGGGACGAGAACTTCACCGCGGCGCTGGCGGCGCGCGGCTGGCTGGGCATGACGGTGCCCGTCGAATACGGCGGGCACGGACGCTCGTTTGTGGAGCGGTTCGTTGTCACCGAAGAACTCCTGGCGGCCGGTGCTCCCGTCGCTGCGCATTGGGTCGCCGACCGCCAGATCGTGCCGTCGCTGCTCAAATACGGCACCGAGGCTCAGAAGTCGCATTTCCTGCCCCGGATCGTGCGCGGCGAGTGCTTTTTCGGCATCGGCATGAGTGAACCGGACTCCGGCTCCGATTTGGCCAGTGTGCGCACCCGGGCCGAGCGCGTCGAGGGTGGCTGGTCGCTGTCGGGCACCAAGGTCTGGACGTCGGGCGCCCACCTCGCGCACGCGTTCATCGTGCTCGCCCGCACCGCGCCGGTCGATCCGACCGATCGGCATGCCGGACTCAGCCAGTTCATCGTCGACCTGCGCGGGACCGGCGGCCTCGATATCCGGCCGATCGTCTCGATGAACGGCGACCACCACTTCAACGAGGTCATCCTCGACGCGGCTTTTGTGTCCGACGACATGGTGTTCGGCGAAATCGGCCACGGTTGGCAGCAGGTGACCTCGGAGCTGAGCTTCGAGCGCAGCGGGCCCGAACGCTTTCTGTCGACCTTCGTGCTGCTGGCATCGGCCGCCGAAAACATGGCTGCGCAACGACTTTCGTACGACGTCGACCTGGGCCGGCTGGTGGCGCGGGTGGCCGGTCTGCATCAGATGTCGGCCGCGGTGGCCGGGGCGCTGCAGCGCCATGACCGGGCCGACATCCCCGCGGCGGTGGTCAAGGTGCTCGGCACCACCACCGAAGGTGATATCGCCGACTTCGCCGATCGGCACGCCGGTGGCGATTCGCACCACGCCGAGCTGGTGTCGCGGGCGGTCGACCAGCGTCCGGGTTTCACGCTGCGGGGCGGAACCAACGAGGTGTTGCGGGGTGTCATCGCGCGGGGGCTGGGACTGCGATGACGACCGTCGATCCAACCGGCCCGGTCGACCCCGATCTGGTCGAGATGATGGACGCCGTCTTCGCCGGATACCGCGACACACATTCCGTGGGCGCGGCGCTTGACGCCCAACTGTGGACACGCCTCGACGATCTCGGCTTGGTGCGGCTGACCGGCTCCGAAGAGTCCGGCGGCAGCGGGGCCGGCTGGTATGAAGCAGCGGAGCTGCTTTCCGCCGCGGTTCGTCACGCCGTGCGAATTCCGTTGGCAGAACACGATTTATTGGCATGCTGGCTGTTACAGGCCAACCGGATGCCCGTCGACGGCGCGGTGCGGACGGTGTGCCTGCTCGATGACCGGGGCAGGTCCGACGACGTGCCCTGGGCCGGCGCCGCCGAGCGGATCGTGATCGTCTGGCAAACCGGCGACGGATACCGGGTGGCCGACGTGGCGGCGGAATCGCTGGTTGTCACCCCTGGCGCCAACCTGATCGGCGAACCGCGGGACACGGTATCCGCCGACCCCGTGGCGCTCGCCGGTACGCCGGTCGGCGGGCATCTGGTGACGGCGCTGACGCTAAAGTCCGCACTCGTGCGGGCGATCCAGGTGTGTGCGGCGCTGGACCGGATTGTGCAGCTGTCCATCGAGCATGCGACAACACGGTGCCAGTTCGGCCGGCCGCTGTCGAAATTCCAGGCGATACAACATCTGATCGCCGACATCGCCGCCGAGGCCGCCCTCGCCCGTGCCGCGACGGAGGCCGCGCTCACCGCGGCCGTGCGCAGCGACTGGTCCGCGCAGAACCTCGATTTCCTTGTCGCCGTGGCACGTTCGTGTGCGGGCCAGGCCTGTTCGGTTGTGGTGCGCAACGCCCATCAGGTCCATGGCGCCATCGGCACCACTCGGGAACACCGCCTGCACGAGTTCACCCGTGCAGCACTGGCGTGGCGCTCGGAGTTCGGTTCGGTCCACTACTGGGACGAGCAGGTCACCCGTGCGGCACTACGAGCGGGGTCGGCCGGCCTCTGGAGCTTGATCACCGGATGACGCCAGGCGTGTTTCGCCGGGCGTAACGCCACGGCGAAAAATCGAGCGGGATATCGCCCCGGCGTCACGCTCGCGCTGCGGGTCAGGCCGAAGGCCTAGCCGGCGTCGAGAACCGGTCCGCCGGCAGCCGATGCACCCCTGGCGACCACGACCGGTATCGACGTTGCCGGATCGGTGCGCAGGATGGTGTGCACCACGTTGACCAGGTCCTCGACCGGCATCAACTTGCCCGGCATGCAGCCGCCGGAAAGCCACAGCGGATACGCCTTCATGGCAAGGTCGCGATCCCAGCCGACGTTCATTGCCGTCCGCGCGTCACCCTCGCCGCCTGCGCACTCGCCCACGATGAGGCAGGTGAATCCGATTTCCGGGTGCTCGGCCCGCCACGCCTCGACCAGCCTCTCCAGGGCCGCCTTGCTGACCCCGTACGCGCCGAGGCCCGGCCACGGCGGTGTGTAACCGCCGGTGTCGGAGGACAGGTAGATCGCCTTGCCCGAGGCGGCGGCCAAATGCGGCACCGCCGCCGCGGTGGCCACCGACGCGCCGATGACGTTGGTGTCGAAAACTCGCCTCCAGGTGTCGGCATCGGTGTCGACCAGGCGCACCAGTGGGCTGATGGCCGGGGTGTAAACGAGGTTGTCGAGGCCGCCGAGCGCCTCGGCGGCCGCGGCGATGGCCGCTCGGCACGACGCCTCGTCGGTGACGTCGCACTCCACGGCGATGGCACCGGGGCCGGCCTCCCGGGCCGCGGCCTGGGTTCGCTCGAGCCGCCGCGCCAGCAGCGCGACGTCGTCGCCGCGCCTGGCAAGCCCGACACCGATGCAGCGCCCCAACCCGCTCGAGGCGCCGATGACCACCGTTTTCGACATAGCCGCCTCCTACCCCAAGCGTTGACCCTGTGCGACGAGACCCGCCAGAGCCACAGCGTATCGGGTCGCCGAAACTGTGTTATTGCAGACAAACTACGAGTACGGGCCTGCAAAACTACAGTCTCGGCGAGACGGCTGGTCGGGCACCCGACTCGAAACGCCACTGCCCGGCAATGCCGGTGATATCGGGCTGGCTCTGCTGCGATTCGCTCGCGGCTTGCAGCACCACCGTGCTGCGCGCATCGACGGTGAGCCTTGCCGCGGCGGGCAATTCGTCGCGCGGCGCCAGCTGCCGGGCACCGGTATAGACCACCGTGCGCCACTTCTCGCCGAATTTTGCTGGTGGCAAGGTGAATTCGATCGGCTCGTGGTGTGCGTTGAAGCACAGGACGAACGAGTCGTCGAACACCCGCTGACCGCGCAGGTCGCGGTCGGGAATGCCGTGGCCGTTGAGGAACACCGCGATGGACTTCGCGAAGCTTGCGCCCCAGTCCTCGTCGGTCATCTCCGACCCGTCGGCGGCAAACCAGGCGATGTCGGGCAGACCGTCCTCACCGCGACGGCCCACCGGCTTGCCGGAAAAAAACCGGCGCCTGCGAAACACCGGGTGGTTGGCGCGTAATGCCGACACCGCGCGGGTGAAATCCAGCAGGCCGACGTCGGCCTCCGCCCAATTGACCCAGGTGATTTCGTTGTCTTGGCAGTAGCCGTTGTTGTTCCCGTTCTGGGTGCGTCCGAGTTCGTCGCCGTGGCCGATCATCGGCACGCCCTGGGACAGCAGCAAGGTGGTGAGAAAGTTGCGCTGCTGGCGGCTTCGCAGCTCGTTGACGCCCGTGTCGTCGGACGGCCCCTCGAAGCCGCAGTTCCATGAGCGGTTGTGGCTCTCACCGTCGTTGTTGTCTTCGCCGTTGGCCTCGTTGTGCTTGTCGTTGTAGGACACCAGGTCACGCAGCGTGAACCCGTCGTGGGCGGTGACGAAGTTGATCGAAGCGACCGGCCGGCGCGCGGTGTGCTCGTAGAGATCGGCCGATCCGGACAGTCGGTAGGCGAACTCGTCGAGGGTGGCAGGCTCACCGCGCCAGAAGTCGCGGACGGTGTCGCGGTACTTTCCGTTCCACTCCGTCCATTGCGGCGGGAAATTGCCCACCTGGTAGCCGCCGGGCCCGACGTCCCAGGGCTCGGCGATGAGTTTGACCTGACTGACCGTCGGATCCTGTTGTACAAGTTCGAAAAACGTTGCCAGCCGGTCAACTTCGTAGAATTCCCGGGCCAGCGTCGCGGCCAGGTCGAACCGGAAGCCGTCGACGTGCATCTCGGTCACCCAGTAGCGCAACGAATCCATGATCAGCTGCAGTGAATGCGGATGACCGACATTGAGGCTGTTGCCCGTACCGGTGTGGTCCAGGTAGTAGCGCTTGTCGTCGTCGACCAGCCGGTAGTAGGCGGCGTTGTCGATTCCGCGCATCGACAGCGTCGGGCCCAGGTGGTTGCCCTCGGCGGTGTGGTTGTAGACCACATCGAGAATGACCTCGATGCCCGCCTCGTGCAGGGTGCGCACCATCGCCTTGAACTCCTGCACCTGCCCACCTGCCGACGTGGCGCTGGAATACTTCGGGTCGGGCGCAAAGAACGAGATGGTGTTGTAGCCCCAGTAATTCGAGAGCCCCTTCTCGACCAGAGTGGAGTCGTTGGCGAAGTGGTGCACCGGCATCAGCTCGATCGCGGTGACGCCGATGCTGGTGAGGTGCTCGACGATCGCCGGGTGGGCCACCGCGGCGTAGGTGCCGCGTAGGTGCTCCGGGACGTCCGGGTGCGTTTGCGTCAGACCTTTGACGTGAGCCTCGTAGATGACGGTGTCGGCGTAGTGGTGATTCGGCGGGCGGTCGGTGCCCCAGTCGAAGTAGGGATTGATCACCACGGCCTTGGGCATGCTGGCCGCCGAGTCGTCGTCGTTGCGGCTCTCCGGGTCACCAAAGGGGTAGCCGAACAGCGATTGGTTCCAGTCGAAAATGCCGTCGATGGCCTTCGAATACGGGTCCAGCAGCAACTTGCTTGGGTTGCACCGGTGGCCCGCGCGGGGGTCGTAGGGACCATGGACCCGATACCCATAGCGCTGGCCGGGTTCGATGGTCGGCAGGTAGGCGTGCCAGACAAAGGCGTCGACCTCGGGCAGGGTGATCCGGGTCTCGGTGCCGTCGGCGTCGAACAGGCACAGCTCGACCCGCTCGGCGACCTCGCTGAACAGCGCGAAATTGGTGCCAGCCCCGTCATACGTCGCGCCCAGCGGGTAGGCCCGGCCGGGCCAAACCTCGAGAGTGGGCGTGGGGGCGACGACGGGAGCGCTGGTCATGGCGCAGTTGATACCCCGTCGGTGCCGCGGCCAAACCCGGCCCGCGTTATCCACGTCGGCTTCGGTGGACGTCAGTCGCATGCGAAACATCCTGCAGGGGAGTCGATTTCGCGGCGCACGGTGCCGGCTCCGCGATTGGGATGCCAGCGCGCACTGCGGCACCCGGAGCCGTCGGCCACCCCGATTGAACAAATCTAATGATTTATCTATCTATTGCACAAATGATCTGATATGTTCAATGCGCCGCCGCCCCGGCGGTGACCTAGTCCAGAAGGGAAACATCATGGGGACCACCGCAATGGGAGCAGTAACAGAGTCTCCGGTCGAACGATGGCGGGACCGTAAGCGACACCTGTGGCTGGTGGGACTCGTCCTGCCCACGGCGTTGCCGGTGAGCGTGGCGCTTGCCTGGGTGTTCGGCAAACTCGGCTGGAACGCCGCCACACCGGTGTTGTGGTGGGTCGGGCCACTGCTGCTTTACGTGCTGTTGCCCATCCTGGATCTGTTCTTCGGCCCCGACGGCCAAAACCCGCCCGACGAGGTGATGGAGCGACTCGAGAACGACAAGTACTACCGCTATTGCACGTACGCGTTCATTCCGTTCCAGATGGTCAGCCTGGTGCTGGCGTGCTACCTGTGGGCGGCCGAAGACCTGAGCTGGCTCGGCATCAGCGGCGGCCTGGGCCTGATCTCCAAGATCGGCGTGACGCTGACCATCGGCGTCGTCGGCGGGGTGGGCATCAACACGGCCCACGAGTTGGGGCACAAGCGCGAGAACCTCGAGCGATGGCTGTCCAAGATCACCCTCGCCCAGACGCTGTACGGACACTTCTACATCGAGCACAACCGCGGCCACCACGTGCGGGTGGCCACCCCGGAGGATCCGGCCAGCGCGCGATTCGCAGAAAGCTTCTGGATGTTCTTGCCGCGCAGCATGTTCGGCTCACTCAAGTCGGCCTGGGAACTGGAAAAGACTCGCATGCAGCGGATCAACCAGCCCACCTGGAGCCTGCGCAACGACGTGCTCAACGCCTGGGTCATGTCGATCGTCCTGTTCGGTGGGCTGACCGCCGTCTTCGGGTGGCAGGTGCTGCCGTTCCTGATCATCCAGGCGTTCTACGGCGCGTCGCTGCTGGAATCGGTCAACTACCTCGAACATTACGGTCTGCTGCGGCAACGGACCGCTTCCGGACGCTACGAACGGTGCGCGCCGGTGCACAGCTGGAACTCCGACCACATCGTCACCAACATCTTCCTTTACCACCTGCAGCGGCACAGCGACCATCACGCCAATCCCCTGCGCCGCTATCAGACGCTGCGCAGCATGGCCGGTGCCCCCAACCTGCCCAGCGGGTACGCCACCCTGATCACCCTGACCTACCTTCCCCCGCTGTGGCGAAAGGTGATGGACCACCGCGTAATCGAGCACTACGGCGGTGACATCACCAAGGTGAACATCGATCCGCGCAAGCGTGGCAGAGTCCTGGCCCGCTACGGAAGCCGGTGATTGCCACCGGTCCATGCCCGGTGCCGGCCCGCGGGTACCGAACCCGGCCCCGCGGGCACGACACCGAAAGCCCGGTCCATGCACACTAATCTCAGCCCCATGGTCGAGACCGAGCCGTCGCGGAACCGCAACCCGTATCAGAGCACCGCGTTGAGCCTGATGCACAACGGGGTGCTCGACGCGCTGCACGGCTTGCTGCTCCAACGGAAGTGGTCGTCGATCACCATGGCCGACGTGGCATCGGCGGCCGGCGTCAGCAGGGGCACCATCTACAACGAGTTCCAGTCACGACGCGGACTGGCGCGTAGCTACGCCCTTCGACTGACGGACACCATCGTCACCGGAATGCGAACGGCCATAGACGAACACCACGGCGACGGCTACGGTGCCATGCGGACGGTCTTTCGCGACTTCTTCGACCGCGTCGACCATGATCCCCTCGTCCAGGTGTTGCGAACCGAGGACGCGCCCAACGACATTCTCCGGTTGATCACGGTCGAGAGCCAGTTCCTGGTCGACCATGCCTCGAGCCAGCTGTCGCAGACCTTCCAGCACAGCTGGGTCAACGCCGACGAATACGACGCGACAGTGATGGGCCAGGCCGTGGTCCGGGCCGCACTGAGCTTTCTCGCGCTGCCCCCGGCCGACGCCGACGAAGCCGCGAGGGGCATGGCGCGCCTGCTCGCGCCGTTCGTCGAATCGATCGGTGGTTAATCGAACGTGCGGACCTCAGTACGGTGTGAAACATGAAATATCTCGACGTCGACGGAATGGGAAAAGTCAGCCGCATCGGACTGGGCACCTGGCAGTTCGGTTCGCGCGAATGGGGATACGGGGACCGCTACGCCTCCGGCGCGGCCCGCGACATCGTGCAGCGCGCCCTCGACCTGGGTGTCACGCTGTTCGACACCGCCGAAGTCTACGGCTTCGGCAAAAGCGAACGGATCCTCGGCGAGGCACTCGGCGACCGGCGCGACAAGGTCGTTGTGGCCAGCAAAATTCTCCCGGTCGTGCCGTTTCCCGCCGTGGTCAAGCAGCGCGCGCAGGCCAGCGCCCAACGGCTGCAGCTCGACCGCATCCCGCTCTACCAGGTCCACCAGCCCAATCCGGTGGTCCCCGATTCGGTGATCATGCCCGGAATGCGCGAGCTTCTCGACAGCGGCAAGATCGGTGCGGCCGGGGTGTCCAACTACTCGCTGGCCCGATGGCGAAAGGCCGACGCCGCGCTCGGCCGCCCGGTCATCAGCAACCAGGTGCATTTCTCCCTCGCCCACCCGGGCGCGCTCGACGACCTGGTTCCGTTCGCCGAGCGGGAGAACCGCCTCGTCATCGCCTACAGCCCGCTGGCACAGGGCCTGCTGGGCGGCAAGTACGGCGTGGACAACCGGCCGGGCGGCGTGCGTGCCGTCAACCCGCTGTTCGGCACGGAGAACCTGCGCCGGATCGAGCCGCTGCTACAGACGCTTCGCGACGTCGCCGCCGACGTCGACGCCAAGCCGGCGCAGGTGGCGCTGGCGTGGCTGATCAGCCTGCCGGGAGTGGTCGCGATCCCCGGGGCGTCCAGTGTCGAGCAGCTCGAATTCAACGTTGCCGCAGCCGATATCGAACTCACCGCGGAGTCCCGCGACGCACTCACCAAGGCGGCCAGGGCGTTTCGTCCAACGTCGGTAAGGAAGTTCCTCACCGACACGGTCCGCGAGAAGCTCGGCCGCTGAAGAGGTGTCCCGGCTATATCGTGCGCGTGAGCCGATCGGCCAGCAGCTCCGCGAACCGCGCCGGATCCTCTGGTGTCCCGCCTTCGGCCAAAAGTGCTGTGCCGTAAAGTAATTCCGCGGTCTCCGGCAAGGAGGGATCGTCACTGCGGTCTTGGTGTGCTTGACACAAGCCGGTCACCAGCGGGTGATTGGGGTTGAGCTCCAAGATCCGCTTGCCGACTGGAACTTCCTGCCCCGAAGCCCGGTAGATGCGGGCGAGCGCCGGGGTGATCCCGAAGGCGTCGGTGATCAGGCAGGCCGGCGACTCGGTCAGCCGCGTCGACAACCGCACTTCCTTGACGTGCTCGCTCAAGGTCTCCTTCAGCCAGGTGAGCAGGTCGGCGAACTCCTTCTGCTGCTCCTCGCGCTCCGCCTCGCTCTGGTCCTCGGCGGAGTCCAGGTCCACCTCACCTTTGGCGACCGACTGCAGCGGCTTGCCGTCGAACTCGCTGACCACCCCGACCCAGACTTCGTCGACCGGGTCGGTGAGCACTAGCACCTCGTAGCCCTTGGCTTTGAACGCCTCGAGATGCGGGGACCTGAGGATCTGCTGACGCGACTCCCCGGTGGCGTAGAAGATCTGCTCCTGGCCCTCCTTCATGCGCGACACGTACTCGGCCAGCGTGGTGGCTTCCTCCTCGCTGTGGGTCGAGGCGAAGGACGAAATCTGCAGCAGGGTTTCCCGGTTGTCGAAGTCCGACAGCAGGCCTTCCTTGACGACCTTGCCGAACTGGGTCCAGAAGGTGCGATAGTCCTCCGGGCGCTCGCCCTGCAGGTCCTTGATGGTGGCCAGGACCTTCTTGGTCAGGCGGCGACGGATGGCCTTGATCTGGCGATCCTGCTGCAGGATTTCCCTGGACACGTTGAGCGACATGTCCTGTGCGTCGACCACACCCTTGACGAAGCGCAGGTATTCGGGCATGAGCTGGTCGCAGTCGCCCATGATGAACACGCGCTTGACGTAGAGCTGGATTCCGAAGCTGGCATCCCGGTTGAACAGGTCGAAGGGCGCGTGCTTGGGGATGAACAGCAGGGCTTGATACTCGAAAGTGCCTTCGGCCTTCATCGCGATGACTTCCAGCGGGTCGTCCCAGGCGTGTGCGATGTGCTTGTAGAACTCCTGGTACTCCTCGGCGGAGACCTCTTCTTTGGGCCTGGCCCATAGGGCCTTCATGGAGTTGAGGGTCTCGGTTTCGACGGTGACGGTCTCTTCGCCGCCTTCGTCGTCGGAGGCGGGCGGGGTGCGCTTCTCGACCTCCATCCGGATGGGCCAGGCGATGAAGTCGGAGTATTTCTTGACCAGGCTCCTGATCTTCCACTCCGAGGTGTAGTCGAACAGGTCGTTCTCGGCGTCTTCGGGCTTGAGGTGCAGCGTGACCGACGTTCCCTGCGTAGCCCCGGCGGTTGATGAGTCGACGGATTCGATGGTGTAGGTGCCGTCGCCGCTGGACTCCCACCGGGTGGCCTCGCTCTCGCCGGCCTTGCGAGTCAGCAATTCGACCTTGTCGGCCACCATGAACGACGAGTAGAAACCGATGCCGAATTGACCGATCAGCTCTTCGGATGCGAGCGCGTCCTTGGCCTCACGCAACTGCTGGCGCAGCTCGGCAGTACCCGACTTGGCCAGCGTGCCGATCAGGTCCACGACCTCGTCGCGCGTCATACCGATGCCGTTGTCGCGAACGGTCAGAGTCCGGGCACCCTTGTCCACCTCGAGCTGGATGTGCAGATCGGAGGTGTCGGCGTTCAGCTCCTTGTTGCGCAGTGCCTCCAGACGCAGTTTGTCCAGTGCGTCCGAGGCGTTGGAGATCAACTCCCGCAGGAACGAATCCTTGTTGGAGTACACCGAGTGGACCATCAGATCCAGCAGTTGCCGGGCCTCCGCCTGAAACTCCAGCTGCTCGACATGCGCGTTCATGACATTCCTTCCGACGAGATCGCGTCTCGAATTTAGCGAGCCGCCAGCCGGCCGTGAGCTGGGGGTCACCACCGATAGACGGCCCGCCGCGTCGGAAACCAGTCACCGATGTCGGTGTTACCGCTGCATGCGGCGGGCTACCTCGCCGTACCGCTCGAAGCGCTCCCGATCGCCTCGGGCGTTGTAGAAGACAAGGCGGTCGGTGACCGCGGCGTACTTGTCGGCCAGCGCGTCCGCCAACCCGTCCCAGGTCGACTCCGTGGCGAAGACGGCAATGTGCTCATCGGTGATCTGGCCGGCCATGCCGGCGAAGTCACCGGCCTTCTGTTTCTCCCGGATCCGGGCGGTCGTGCCCTCGAATCCGGCCTCGTCCAAGATGAACGCGTAGTTGGGTGTGCTGGCGTAGAAGGCGATGCTGGCTCGCACGGCTTCTCGTTCGTTGTCACGTTCTTCGTCCCTATCTCCGACGATCGTCAGCACGGGCACGATCAACGCGACGTCGGATGGTGCGCGCCCCGCTCTTGCCGCACCTAAGGACACGTTGGGCACAACATGCCGGCCGATGTAGCCAGGCTCGCCAATCGGATGGACGTGTACGCCGTCGGCCACTTCCCCCGCCATCCGCAGCATCCATGGATTTACTGCCGAGATATCGACTTTGGGATCGGGGGCGTCGATGGGGCCCGGGCTCCACTGCGGCGTGATGAAGTCGAGGTCATAGAACTCGCCGTGGTGATCGAGGGTCCCGGTGCGGAAAGCGGCGAAACACGCCTTGACGGCCAGCACGTAGTCGCGCAACCGCGGCCCGGGCCGGTCGAAGGCCGTACCGTAGCGGTGCACGACGTGACGGCGCACCTGGGTGCCCAGGCCGAGCCGGAATCTGCCGCCGGTTGCGTCCTGAAGCTCCCACGCGGTGGCCGCCGTGACGAAGGGGCTCCGCGGAAAGGCCACCGCGACGCCGGTGGACAAGTCGAGGCCGGGAGCCGCCTGCGAGGCCACGGCGGCACTGAGATAAGCGGTCCGGCCCGCCTCGGTGAACACCAGGCCGGAGAATCCGGCCGCCCGGGCCTGCCGGGCCACCTCGCCCACCTTGCCTAACGGCTCGGGAAACGTCATCGCGTCGATATGCATGGCGGGAGCCTACGTGCACGGTCTGCGGCACGGCCGCAGACGGATCGTCGGTCGCTGCCGGTCGACTGGCCGGAGTTGGATCGACGTTCCGGTTTGGCCGATTGGCGGCGTCGCGCGATAGTAGCGTTAACGCGATGCAGGAACGTAGGTGCGCGTTTGACTGAGGCTGTCGACTTCCGGCTGTTGTTCGAGTCGGCTCCGGGCCTGTTTTTGGTACTGGACCCTGACTTGAGGATCGTTGCCGTCACCGATGCTTACCTGCAGGCGACGATGACCGAGCGAACGCGGATTCTGGGGCACGTCATCTTCGCGATTTTCCCGGACAACCCCGACGACCCCAATGCCGAAGGAGTCCGCAACCTGCGGGTGTCGCTGGATCGCGTGGTGCGCGATCGCGTCTCCGACGCGATGCCGGTGCAGCGTTACGACATTCGGCGCCCGGACGGGGACTTCGAGGAACGCTTCTGGAGCCCTACCAACTCACCGGTGCTGGATTCGGCCGGCCAGTTGCGCTATGTCATTCACCGCGTGGAGGACGTCACCGAGTTCGTCCGCCTGCAAGCATCCGACGCGGCGCAGCAGCAGGAGACGGCCGCGCTGCGCGCCACCACCCAGCAGATGGAGCAGGAAGTCTTCGCCCGCGCCTACGAAGTGGCGGAGACAAGCCGAAAACTCAAGGAAGCCAACGCCGAACTGGCCGACCTGTACGCGCGGGCCAAGGAACTCGATGACCTGAAAAGCCAGTTCTTCGCCAACGTCAGCCACGAGCTGCGCACTCCGCTGATGCTGATCCTGGAGCCCGCCCGCAGGCTGCTGGAATCGACCGAACCGGCGGAGCCGTCACGTGGCGATCTCGAGCTGATCGTCCGCAATGCCCGGTTGCTGCAACGGCACGTCAACAACCTGCTGGACGCCGCTCGGTTGGAAGCCGGTGCCGTCCAACCCAATTACGCGCACGTGGACGTCGCCGAGCACCTGCGACTGGGTGCCGCCCTGTTCGAATCGCTTGCCGTAGACCGTGACATCGAATTCAGCGTCAATGCAGACCAGCCTGTTACGGCGGAACTCGACCCCGAGCACCTGCACCAGATACTGGTTAACTTGTTGTCCAATGCTTTTAAATTCACCCGGCCTAGTGGCACCGTGCGTTGTTCGGTCTCGACGGATCCCGACCATCGAGTCATTATCGAGGTCGCCGACAGCGGCCCGGGAATTCCACACGAGCAGCGGGCGGCGGTCTTCGAAAGGTTCCACCAGGTCGAGGGCGGTCCCACCCGGGCGGTCGGTGGCACCGGGTTAGGACTGAGCATTGTCCGCGACCTGGTGGGATTGCACCGGGGCAGTGTCACCATCAGCGAAGCCCGCGAGGGTGGAGCGCTGGTAATCGTCGATCTTCCGCGGCTCGCGCCCGCGGGTCTGCCGGTGCAGCCGGCCAGTCCCCGCGGCGCCGAGCGCTCCAGCCGGGATTCCGCCGGCGCAATCGCCGAAATCACCGCGATCTCGACCACATCAGCCCAGGGTGAGCCCGACATCGCAGACTCCAAACCTGTCATCGTGGTCATCGAAGACAATGTCGACCTCAATGCCTTTGTGTGCCAAGCACTATCGCCGCACTACCGAGTCAAGGCAGCGTTCGACGGGCGGACCGGACTGGAGCTGACACGCGCGCACCACCCGGACCTGATCGTGTGCGACATCATGATGCCGCAGCTCAGCGGCGACGAACTGCTGCATCAGGTGCGCGCCGACCCGGTCTTGGCCAACACACCGGTGCTGATCCTCACTGCCCGCTCCGACGACCAATCCAGGCTGGCATTGCTACAAGCCGGCGCGAACGACTATCTGTCCAAGCCATTCCAGCTGGGTGAGCTGCGAGCGCGGGTGGACAACCTGGTGAATCTGCGCCTCGCCGAAGCACACGCACGGACCTTACGAGTGGCGGCCGAGCGCGAACGCATCGCGCTGGAACTGCATCGCTCGGTGACTCAACGGTTGTTTCTCATCAGTCTGCAACTCAGCGCAGTCTTGCCGCTGGCCCGAATGCCGGCCGTCGCCGAACGCATCGGCGAGTCGGTTAGCGAACTCGACGCCGTCATCAACGACGTCCGCAACACCATCAACCAACTCGACATACCGACCGGCGACGAGACCAACTTTCGGCTGCGCATGTCGGATCTGCTCGGCGAAGTGGCCGAAGCTCTGGACGCCAGATTCCAGGTTTTCTTCACCGGCCCGCTGGACACCATCGACAGAACCATCACGAGCGCGCTCTACGACGCGGTCCAGCAGCTGGTCACGGCGATTCTGCGGCATGCAAACGCCGACGAGATCATCTTGCAGGCCACCTATGAGACCGACCTGGTGGTCACCGTGATCGAAAAATCCAGAACAGCCCCAAGTGCGACGGCGGCCACCGACCCGACGGCGCTGCTTCCCCAGCAGCTTGCCGCGCGCGGTGCCCGGCTGGACATGACCACGCCGGACACCGGCGAGACGGTGTGGACCTGGACGGTGCCCATGGCCGTCGCCCGGCGCGGGGACGACTGACCGAACCAGCGTTTGCCGGCGTTGACGCCGTGGGGCCGGCATTCGCATCGGCTCACCATTTGATTGCCGGAATACCGGGATGTCCGTCACGGATAGGGATACGATTTTGCCCCAACAGCGTGGATACGAACTACGCGGCCAAAGCCGGGTAGTGACCGGGGCACACGGGAGCTGGCTCATGTCATATGTGTTTGCGGAGCCCCAGATGCTCGCCGCCGCGGCCGGGGATCTTGCGGCGATCGGTTCGACTATCAGCGTCGCCAACGCGGCCGCAGCGGCGCCTATCACCGGCGTGCCGGCCGCGGGCGGCGATGAGGTCTCAGCGGGCATCGCGGCGATGTTTGGCATGCACGCGCAGGCTTATCAGGCCATTAGTGCGCAAGTGGCAACGTTTCACGACCAGTTTGTGCAGATCCTCCGCACCAGTGCGGGATCGTATGCCGGTACCGAGGCCACCAACGCCGCCACCGTAGACGTGGGGCCGGGCGCCGGGCACAGTGGCGGTGCCGGCGGGTCCGGAAATGCGGCTGCTGCCGGCGGGTCCGGCAGTGTCAGCCAGGCCGGTGGGGCCGGCAGTGTCAGCCAGGCCGGCGGAAAAGGTGCGGACTCCGGGTCAATCGGCAGCGGTGGGATCGGACAGCACGGCGGCCCGGGCGGTGCGGGTGCGCCTGATCAGCCCGGTATCGGCAGCGGCGGCGGGGCCGGCGGGCACGGCAACGCCGGTGTGGCCGGCGGCCCGCAAGGCGGCAACGGCGGGGATGGCGGGCCCGGCAACGGCAACCCGATGAACCACGGTTCGGTCAATGCGGCGGGGCCGGCCGGTGTCAACCCCAACCAGCACCTGGCTCAGCCCGCCGCCAGCCCCGGTATCGGCAACGGCGGCGGCCCGGGCGCGGCCGGCGCCAACGGACAACACGGTGGCACGGGTGGCGTTGCCGCCGGTGTGCTTGAACAGCCCGGCAGCGGCGGTGGTGGTCACAGCGGCGGCGCTGTCGGCGCGGAACACGGCGGCGGTGCGGCCGGCGGGGTCGCAAACCCTGGTGGCGGTGGTGACGGCGTCGCCAGCGCCGGTGGGGCCGGCAGTGCCGGGGGTGCCGTCGGCACCGGCGTCCCGACGTCCGGGGGCGCCGGTCAGCCGGGCGAGGCCCGTTACAACGGCGGCACCACGGGTCCCGCCGGTCATGGCGGCTGGCTGTTGGGCTACGGCGGCCCCGCCGTGACCGGCTGGAGCCTAGGGAGCACCGGTATCGGCGATTCCGGCGCCGTGGGCGGCATGACGGCACCGGCGGCACCCGCGGCGACTGGAGCAGCCAGTGGAGCAGCCACCAGGGTTGCGGAACCGGCCTTACCCGCGGCGGCCAAGACGCAACCGCTGCACTCGGGCAACCCACTGCATCCCGCCACCACGACCCAGCCGGGCACTCCGGCACGCCCGGACGGCCCGGCGCACCGGGTTCACCAGCGCGACAAACCGTTGCTGCTCGTTCCCCTGAATCTTCGAGGTTTGCGCCGAAAACTGAAGTCGCGGTTGGAAATTCACGATGAAGGCGCCCTGCGGAAGGACTCCCGCGACGAAGAGGTCAACCGGCCGTGGGGGCGCGAAGAACTGCTGCACGCTCTTGGCCTGAGACCACCCGAACACGAACAACTGATCGCGTCGTCGCGGTGCCAAACCCCATAACCGCTCACCGCTAACCCCCCGCGCGCCCTCGGGTTGCCGAGGTACGCCGGCGTCGCCTTTCCGATGACGGCAACCATCGTCGCGCCAGCCGTTGGCGGTCCGCCTTCCCGCGACAACGAGGCGTTGTGACGAAGGTCACCGCGTCGACGAGTCACATCGACGCCCCGTGACGTGTCTTCAAGGTGCACCCCTGTCGAATGAGGAGGCTGGTGATGAATGGGTTTCTGTGGACTTTGCAAGTCGTGCTAACCGCGATTTTCACCGCGTCAGGGCTGTTGAAGATCAGCCTCTCCAAGGATCGGCTCATCGCACTTGGGCAAACCGGTGTCACACCGTTCCCGATGCCGGTGGTCCGCTTTGCAGCGCTGTGTGAGTTGCTCGGCGCGGTCGGTATCCTCGTGCCCCGACTGCTGGGCGTTGCGGAATCTCTCACCCCGGTCGCCGCAGGGGGCTTCGCGATCGTCATGGTGGGCGCGATCGGTTCCCACGCCTACCTTCGGGAACCGCGCAACGTCTCGTTGACCGCACTGATTCTCGTCGCCGCCGTCACGGTCGCCGTGGGCCGGGCACTGCCCCGGTAAAGGAGATCGCCATGCACGCATTCCGCGCCGCCGTCGAGTCAGGAGACATCTCCACCATCGGTGACCTGTTCACCGACGACGCCATACTGCACAGTCCCATCGCGTATCGGCCCTACCAGGGCCGCCGTAGTGTCGCGACAGTTATCACCGCCGTCGCAAACGTCTTCGACGGTTTGCGCTACCGGGCAGAGATGTGCGCCGATCGCACCGGCGATCACGCCTTGGTCTTCACCGCCAAGGTGGATGACCTCGAGATCGAGGGTTGCGATTTCATCCATACCAGGCCCGACGGCTTGATCGACGAGATCACCGTCATGCTGCGGCCGTTACGGGCAGTCAGCTTGTTCGCCGAGAAAATGCGCGCGGAGTTAGCGCGCGCGTGACAACGTCTTCGGGGTTTTCGGGCACCGCCCGTAGGGCGGTCTTATGTGGTCGCGGTTGGGCTCTTGGTGCCGACGGTGATCAGGTCTGACACGATCTGCGTCCAGACCGGCCGCCGGACCCGGTGCTGATCGCTCACGACGAACCCGGCGCCCTCGAACAGTGCCCGCATCTCGGCCGGCGAGGCATTATGCTGCGGCTTCCACCTGCCGGCCGAGGGTACCTGCAGCAGCGGTTGCCGTGCGCTCAGGGCCGCCACGGCCACCAGCCCGCCGGGCGCCAGCACCCGATGGAATTCCCGCAACGCCGTCGGCTGATCGAAGAAGTGAAACGCGGAGGTCGTCACCACGGCGTCGAGTGCGCCGTCGTCGAAGGGCAATTGCTCGGCCGGACCACGCATCCACTGCACTCGGTTGGATCTGGCGCGGGCCTGGTTGAGCATGCCGTCGGACATGTCGACGCCGTAGATCTCGTCGGGATTCAGTTCGCGCTGGATCCGGTCGCTGAGAATTCCTGTGCCGCAGGCGATATCAGCGATCTTGCGGGATCCGTGGCCGCGTAGTTGCGCAATCACCTCGTCGTGCGGCGGACGGTACACCCACTGCTGCAACACCGGCAGGTCGTAGGCCGGGGCCAGCAGGCTCCACATCCGGGTGACGACGCCGTTGAGCCCGCGGCGAGGCGTTTGCGTCATACGCTCAGCACGGAGCTGTAGTAGATGGTGTCGGCCATCGACACCGAGTCGTTGGTTTGGGGGATCGCCGCAAGACCGTTGTCGGCCAACAGCCGACTCATTCGGGTAGCGGCGGAGCGCCAGCCCAGCTGGTCCAGATAGCCGCCGACGTCGTTGCGCTCGCCCTCGTAGCCCAGATCGGCGAACTCGAGGTCGAAACCGTGTTCCCGCCACTTGGCGGTGGCCCGGCGCATCATCTCCCGGGCTTTGTCGACGTCCAGCTGCGACATGTCCGGGACCGCCTCGCAGCCCAGCCGGCTGCCGTCGGCGCTGAGCGCAGTGATGTCGTCCAGCAAGCGATCCTGAGCAGCCGGCGGCAGATAACCGAAGAGCCCCTCAGCGATCCACGCGGTCGGCCGACTCCTGTCAAAACCCGCGTGCAGCAAGGCTTTCGGCCAATCGTGGCGCAGATCGACGGCCACCGTGCGCAAATCCGCCGTCGGTGCGGCTCCCAGCCGGGCCAGGGTGGCGGTCTTGAACCCGATCACCTGCGGCTGGTCGATCTCGAACACCGTCATATCGGCCGGCCATGCCAACCGGTAGGCGCGCGCGTCCAGACCCGATGCCAGGATCACGGCCTGACGGATCCCGGCCTGCGTCGCGTCGTGGAAGAACGAGTCGAAGAAGCGAGTCCGTGCGGCCATCGCATCGGGCATGTGCTCGAGCTTCCAGGCTGACTCGTCGTCGTCGACATCGGCAGCGACAAGATCGCCGGTGGCCCACCGGGTGAAGAAGTCCACGCCGACGGCACGGACCAGCGGTTCGGCAAACCGGTCCTCGATCACGTTGCGCCGGGCCTTGGTCGCTATCGCCCGGGCTGCCGCCACCATCGTGGCCGTCGCCCCCACACTGGTTGCCAAGTCCCAGGTGTCGTTGTCTGTGCGTGGCATATACCTGCTCTCTCATTCTCGGCCCGGCTAATACTTAGATAGTATAACGAATACTGGAGGTGGCGCGGCTGCACCCCGGGCGCGCGGCGGCAGCCACGCGCCCGGCGACAGCGGCGGAACGCGATCGGCTTACCGGCAGTGCCGATATTGTCGACGCCCCCTTTGGCGGCGCAGGTGGCATTACCGTTCCCTCATGACGTTTCAGCCGCCGCCATATCCGCCGCCTGCACAGCCCCCGGGCCCGGGCCGGTACCCACAACAACCCGGCTACCCCGGCGGCTACCCGCAGCAGCCCGGTCAGTACGGCCAGGCCTATGCGCCGCCTCCGCCACCGCGGGGCACCAATGGCTTTGCGATCGCTTCGCTGATCTTCGGGGTCCTCGGCGGTGTCCTGCTGAGCGTCATCTTCGGCATCATCGCGCTCAAACAGATCAAGACTCGCGGTCAGGGCGGGCGCGGCATGGCAATCGCAGGTCTGGTGCTGTCCGCGCTGTGGACGTTACTCATCGGGGCCGCGATCATCGCTGCCGTCGTAAGCAACGACGGTTCGGTGCGCGCAACCAGCCTCGCCGTCGGGGATTGCATCGAGTCGATCCCGGGTGACAATGCGCGGGTCGCCACGCTCCCGAAGGTGTCGTGCGCCAAACCACACGAGGGCGAGGTGTATGCGCAGTTGCGGGTGACTGCAAGTAGTTTCCCGGGGCAGTCCAGCCTGGAGAGCGACTATCGGGAGAGGTGCCTGTCGGCGTTCGCCGGTTATGCGCCCAACGCCGCAGACAGCGAGGACTTCGAAAGTTACGTGCTGTATCCCACTCAGGCGACCTGGAACCATGGTGACCGCGACGTGGTATGCATCGCCACCACCAAGGTGAAACGCACCGGGTCGATCAAAGGCTGAGCATCGGGTCGCCGGACCGGCGGCGACCCGCGGCTCGGGCGAGTGGTCACGAGCGAGTTGTCGGACCGCTGGCCGCACCGGATGCTTGCGCGAATGACCAGCGGCGCAGCACCAAGACGACCGCCAACACCAGCACGGCCAGCACCGGCAACCACGGCAGCAGGAACCCGGCCGTCAGCATGATGCCGTAGGCAGCCGAGAGCACCGAGTGCCAGCCGCGGTCGAGCGCACCGAGGAAACCAACCCGGGTCACGGTCGGTTCGGCGGAGATGTTGACGTTGATCGTCGCGTAGGAAATCTGGTCGCCAAGTGTGGCGCGCTGGGCCCGCAGCGAGTCCAACTCGGCCTGTCGTTGGGTCAGCGACGACTCCGCGGCCAGCAGGTCAGCGGTGTTGTCCGCGCGGCGCATCAGCTCGAGCAGCCGATTGACCGAGGTCTGTAATGCCTCGATGCGGGCATCGAGGTCGACGCGCTGCGACGTGACGTCGGCATGGTTGATCGACATCGACCTGACGGCCCCGAGTTTCTTGACGTCGGCCAGCACCGCGTCGAGCTTGTCTGCCGGAATGCGGACCACAAGATTGACCACCGGCGACCCGGACCGCGAAGAGGTGCCGGACCGCTCCGAACGCGAGTCCACCCGCCCACCGGCATCGGTGACCTCGGAGACCAGCCGATCGGCCAGCTGAACAGGCTCCGCGACGACCATCTGCAGCGAACCGGTGGTGACGATGTCACGCTTGTAGGTGCCGTCCGGAGGCGGTGCCGGCGCCTCTGGTGCGGCCAAGGTGTTCTCGGTGATGCCGCCTTTGGTCCCGGGAGCGGTTGCATCCGCTGTTGCGGAAGGCTTGCCGGCCACTCCCGAGTCGCGGGCGGTGACGGGCAACCCGTCGCGGGTGAGCGACCACGCCCAGCCGAGACCGACCAGCACGACGCCGGCGATGGCCACCGCAATTGCGTTGCGCAGCTTGATCGTTCGCGCCACCGCGGCCGACGCGGTGGCGGACGGCGCCTTGGCCGCCGGCTCTGCCCCGCGGGCACCGGCATTGCCTCGGGGCGGCCACCGATCCCATCCGGCCGGCGTCTCGACGGGTTGGATCACGCGGTGCTGCACTTCCCCTTCGGTGACCACCCGGTTGTCTTCGCTGTCGAGGGCGACGTACCCGGTGAACCTGGACAGCACGTTGAACCGCAACGACGTGTCGACGATCCGCTTCTCCAGGTCTTCCCGGAGACCGCCGGCAGCCGCCGCGAAGCGGTCCTCGAGGTCGCGCAGGTGGGCCCGCGCCCAGTGGGCAGTGACGGCCGGGGCCTCGCGGCGCTGTCCGGCGACGGTCACCGACCAGTCCCCACCATCGCCGGTGGTGCCGCGCAGGGTGAGTGTGCCGGTCGCGCTTCCCCGATACCGCCCAGTCACCGCCAGCGGCACTCCCGGAAGCAGATCGGGCAGCCGAACCGGGCTTGCGGTGTCCGCGATGGTGTTCAGCCCTTCGGCGTGCAGTGCCAGTGAGTGCGCGAGCGGCGCGCCGATGCGACGTTGCATGGCGTGCATTGCCTCGTCGAGGCGGTCCTCGCTTTCCACCAGCTCGCAATGTCCCCCGCCGATATTGGCCAGGCGGTCCAGGAAACCGGCGTTGACGGCCTGGTCCACGCCGACCGTGTGCACCCGCACGTGCTGCAGCTCGTCCGATAGCTCGCGGAGCAGCTGATCCTCGTTGCCGACCTGCCCGTCGGTGATCAGGACGAGCACCGCGTCACGTCCCTGCGAGCCCCGCAGTAGGGAGAGACCCTGCCGCAGTGGCGCGAGCAGTTCGGTGTCGCCGCGCGCGTCGACGCGGGCGAGGTGCTCGATGGCCCGGTACCGGTGCCGATCGCTGGCCTCGACCAGCCCGTCAGCTAGACCGCCGGCACGGTCGATGCGGTCGCCGAAGGTCAGCACCGCGAACCGGTCGGTGCTGCTGAGCGTATCGACAATGCGCGTCGAAACCCGGCGCGCGGCAACGATTTTCCATCCGGCCATGCTGTGGGAGCGGTCCAGCAGCAGCACTACATCCCGCGGACGCGGCGGCGCCCCTGATGCCGGCGGCAGCACGGTGAGTTGATAGGTGCCCTCGTCACCGTCGGCATCGGGTACCAGCACGAGCGAATCGGTGAGGCCTTCGGCGCCGTAGCGCAGCCGTAGGACGAAATCCCTATTGGCCCGCTCGCCGGGCTGTACCTTTATCCGGCCGTCGTCTGTCGATACCGCGGGCAGGCTCGACCGCACCTCCGACAGCGTGAGCCCGGCAGGGTCAATGCCGACGTCGATGGTCGGGAGAACGGGGTACGGGAAGCCGGGCAGCAGCACCGGCGGGGTAATGCGCGAGGCGTCGGGGACGACGTCGGTGTCGTCGGCGTAGCCGTCGCCGACCGGGCTATCCGCCAGGGGGGCGCCGGGAACGTAGCGCGGCGCGACCAGCAGCGGAAAGCGGAACGTGGCCTCGCCGTCCTCGTAAGCCAGCGGGCTCACCAGGGTGAGCGCCACGCTGACCCGTTCGGCCGGCAAGATGTTGCCCACCCGCATGGTGAAGACGTCCGGCCGCTCCTCCTCGACGATGGCCGCGCGACGATCCGACGCGATGGTGTCGTCGTAGGCCCGGCGGGCAGCTTCCCGCTCCAGTAGCTTCGCCTCGACCACCCGCCCGTCGACGCTCATCCGCATTCGGGTTACCGCCGCTCGATCCGGCAGCGGGAATACGTAGGTGGCTTCCAGCGGTACGTCGAAGGCGTTGACGAAGTCCTGGGTCAACTCGACCTGACTGGTGAGACCGGTGATATCCACCCGAACGTCGACGCGATCGAGCGGCAGATTGCCCCGCGGGGCGTGCCGGGTTCCCAGCCCGGCGTGGAGGTCCGCGGCTGTCTCCGCGTCGGTCATCGACGTGATGCGGACGGTCATGATGGGCTCCGTTCATCGAGGGGCGGGCCTGACAGCAAGCCACGGTCGGCCAGCAGCTCGAGCAGTGGCCGAGCGGCGGTATGGATCGCGTCCATATCGTGTTCGTCGGGTGCGGCCGGCAGCACCAACAGTGCCCCGCCGGGCAGGTGGACGGCGGCCAACGTGGTGACAGTGTCAGCACCCTGAGCAGCCGGTTCGGCCGCTGGTTCGGCCGCTGCTTCGGGCGGGGCGGCCCAGAAGCGGTTTCGACGACCGGGTACCGGTGCCTCCTGTGACGACGGCTCCGGCTGCGCCATGACTGCGTCGGGGACGGCGGCGACCTTGCGCAGCGTTGCGTCGGTCGCTCCGGCTAGTTCGGCCTGGATCTCAGCGAGCGAATGGCCCTGCGCCTGACGGCGCTTGACCGCGACTATCTGCAGCAGGTGCCGTGGGCTGTAGACCGCGGTGCGTCCCTGCCTGGCCGGCGGGTCGACGAGTCCGGCCGTCGTGTACCACCGCACCGCCCGCCGATCGGGCAGCTCCCGGACCCGCCCGTTGGGCGCTCCCGGGTACGCGGAATCGGCCAGGCTGACGGCGACCCGTCGCACCAGCTCGTCCAGCGTCCACGACGCCCGCCCGGCCATGCGTCGATACTGACACTGTTACTATTACACTGTCAATGTTTGGTAGCGACGGCCATCCGCTCGCACCACACAAATGATGGACTAGCGACCGTCTGCGGCCAACGCCGTTGTCTTCCAAGAATTTCGATCAAGCAATCGATGCGCGATGCGCAGCGGGATCGGTGCCGCGCAAAAGATGCTGTCCCTGGGCGCACCTCAGCACGGGTGCGGAATGAACAGGGACCAGCACACATTGGGAGGCTGCCACGGGTACGGAGGTGGTGGATCATTTCCTTCCCAGACAGTCGGAGACACGTTGCCCTGCCCGTAATTGACGTAGTGGTAGGCGTGGCAGACATTCCAATCCCAATTCGGGCGTCCGTCCGCCGGCGTATTGAAACCACCGCCGTAGCCCCCCGGGTCATCCCCCGGGCACCACTGGTACGGGCCGCCAGCGTGGGCAATGCCTGCGCCAAGGCCCAAGCCGGCCAAGCCCAAGACGCCAGACGCCAGCACGGATATCGCGAGCCACCTAAGTCGACTCATGGTCGGTTCCTCTCGTACGGACCCCCGCCGGGGTCGCCAGTGCGATCAAGTACAGACCGTGCCGATGACTACCGATCCCAATAGCTTGCCCATGCATTCTTGCCGGTGAACCTGCCGGTGACCGGGTGTCGTGACGGTGGTAGGACCGCCGGGCATCGACAAGAGCCTGGTGGCCCGCGAGGTCGCGGCGCTGGCCGCCGGTCGCGGGGTCAAGGAGTACCGGGCCTTCTGCGTTCGCACGCGCAACCGACAATCAAGGTGAGACAACGGTGCACGCTCAATCCGCCCCGATCAGGCGACTTGAGCGCCGGTCGGGGGCCGGGCGAAATCACGCCAGCTGGCGCGGTTGTCAACGTTGGCCATCGCGGTGACCTTCCGGGCGGTGCTGGCAGTGAGCGTACGCTGTGGCGACCCGCCAGTCCGGCCGATGGCTTTTCGGGATCGCCTTTAGACAGCCGATCTGCAGTCGTATTGCGTGCTGACGTCGGAGCACTTTGCTAGTGTGCCGCGCCAGCGATTCGTTACCATCGGCTGAGTTTGTAATCAATCGCGTTGCCGGAAGGGATGATTCGGACATTTGCAACACGTGCACGGCCGACGTCGGAGTTTGTGTTGACCGAGGAGAAACACACAGCTTGCGCAAGCCGGTCGCGACACTCGTCGACGACGAAGGTTTGTCGGCTCGCATCGGCGCCGATCACCTCGGCCACAGCCGCGTGTCGAACACTAGATGAGCCGCGGGCGCCGCGACGGCCAGGTGGCCGACCTACTGGACCGGACGGTGCGCACGGGCGATCCAAGACAGCGGTCGTTGAGCAAGAAGCGTTGCGCCTTCAGTATGCGTTTCGTATCCTCTAGAGGTACGAAACGCATACTTGGAAGTGGAAATGGCGCAGGATCGCAGTACCCCGCTGCCGACCGGCCTGGCACAGGCACCGATGAAGACTGTTCGGCCTCTCGACGCTGCGCGCAACTATGCCCACCCACGCCCGCAGCTGGCCCGCCTTACCGAACGTGGACTCCTGCACCGCCTAGCCGACGGCTACTACGCCGTCGTGCCGCAAGACATGGTGGGACGCAGCTGGATGCCGGGCTTGGAGGTCGCCGCGGCCGGAATCGCATCCGCGATCTACGGCCCGGACAGCATCGTCGTCATGGGCGTCAGCGCCGCACGGCTGCACGGAGCGATTCCGCGCGCGGTGGCCACCGCGACAGTCGCCGTCCCTCAGCAGCACCGCCCCATCGCGTTGTCTGACCGCCCTGCGGTCGTCCGGTTCGTCAAACGCAACACCCAGAAATTGGATGCCGAACGCTACGACACCGAGCTCGGCTCGACGCTGGTGACTACACCCGAGCAGACGATCCTGGACCTTGCCCACCGCCCCAAACTCGGCGACACCGAAATCGACATTCCGACCGCCGTCGCTGCACTTTACGAGCGCAGCGACAAAGACCGCCTGCAAGCGCTGGCGACCGAACAGCGACGCATCGCATCACTGCAGCGGGCCAGAACCTGGGCCCGACAGTGAACATCGACGAAAAGATCGCCGTCGCTGAACAATTCGGCGTCGCGACCGAACAAGTCGAGCGCGATCACCTCATCTCCCACATCCTGGCATTCCTGGCCCGGGAATTTGGGGACCGAATCCACTTCATCGGTGGGACCGCACTCGCTCGCACCCACCTCCCAGATGGGCGGCTAAGTGAGGACATTGATCTCATCGCAGTCGGCGATCGCAAATCCGTAGCGGCCGAATTTGACGCCGCCCTGCCTCGCGGTCTCGCCCGCACTCACGGGCGACTCACCCTCGACCCGGCACTCAGCAGCGTTCCCGACACGCGCCCTGCAATAATCCGGACCTCCGATGGACTGACAGTGCGGCTACAACTGCTGTCCCCCCGCGACCGAACGGTGTGGCCGACAGAGCGACGATCCTTAGTTCAACGGTATGCTGACGCCCCCGCCGCGAAGCTGCTGGTGCCAACCCTTCCCGCCTTCGCCGCATCCAAGACCGTGACGTGGGTCGACCGCCATGCCGCCCGTGATCTCTGGGACCTCTAGGCGCTGTGCTGCCTGGGCGCCATTGATGCCGCCGCCGAGAGTCTCTACCGGCGCCACGGCCCAACCAACCAGCCACCTGCCCCGCACGACTTCACGACGGCGCCCACGGAGGCCGACTGGCAGAACCAGCTCGCCGGCCAAACTCGCCTCACGGTCTCGCCGAGGAAGGCCCTACGCGCCGTGCGCGACGCTTGGGCACAGGTCATCGCGTCCGCCGGTCGCATCAACGTTGAATAAAACCTCGAAGACTTGGCGAGACTGATCTTGAAAATCGCCTCGGACGTGGGGCGGGCGGGGCTCGAACCCGCGACCAACGGATTATGGGCTAACCATTCTCGTTAAGTCCTTAACGTGCGCAATCATTCTGTGCTGCAATGGATTAGCCGTTCGCCGGTCCATCACAAGCCGAACAGATAGGGCCATTTCTCAGTCATTCCCGATGAATAAACGATGACTTCAACGGGAAATTCGAGGCGCACCAGAGGGTCTACGTATTCAAGGACTTCAGGGGAATCTGGGCGATACTTCTATTACTTCATCTCGACCTTTATCCGCCCCGTCGCCTTAGCGAGCAGTAACACAGTCACCATGGAATCCCTACGCAGACCAGTGCTGGCCGACTTCGACGTGGTAGTTCCACCGGCCGACGAGCAGGCGTCAATTCTCAACTACCTCGACCAGCAGACCACCAAGGTCGACACCTTGATCGCTGAGAGCGAGCGATTCATCGAACTAGCTCGTGAACGCCGATCGGCACTCATCACGGCCGTTGTCACAGGGCAGATCGACGTGTCGGAATCTGCCGCATGACGGTAAAAGTTCTACAGACGTGGGCACTCCCTTGAGCACGCCTCCGCTGCCGGTCAGGCAGAATATGAACGCGGAGGTGACAGCGGTGCATGAGGTGGTCGAGTCGAAGCGGCACGAGATTGAGGTGTTGTGCCGTGAGCTGTCGGTGCGCCGTTTGGACGTCTTTGGTTCCGCTGTCAGCGACTCATTCAACGTCGACACAAGTGATGTCGACGTCCTCGCGGAGTTCGAGGCGGGGCCAGACTTCGACCACTACTTTGCGCTCAAAGAAGGGCTTGAAGAAATCATCGGCCGACCGGTCGACGTAGTAACACCGTCCGGCCTGGCCAACCCGTACTTCAAACAGCGCGTCATGCAGACGCGAGAACTGATCTATGCAGCCTGATCCTCGAAAGTATCTCTGGGACGCGCTGCGCGCTGCCGGCTTCCTGCGCCAATTTGCCGCCGGAAAGACTTTTGCGGAATACCAGGATGACGTGCTGCTGCGCTCGGCCGTCGAACGCCAATTCGAGATAGTCGGAGAGGCGTTGAGTCAGCTGGCGAAGACCCACACCGACATGGCGGCGCAAGTTCCCGAACTACGGCGGATCGTGGCTTTCAGGAACATCCTGATTCACGGATACGCGAACGTCGACGACGCCCTCGTGTGGCAAGTCCTGACAGACAAACTTCCGCAGTTGGAAACCGCGGTGCGGACATTGCTGGCCGAGTCGCCAGGCGATCCCGAGTCCATCGATGTGCAGGCAACTCCCGAGGAGACCGGGAGTTGAGCCGGGAATCTGAGCGCCTCCTCGAACTCGCTGAGGACCGCCACGCGGCCCTGACCGTTCGCGCTATCACAGGCCAAATCGACGTGCAGGAAGGGTCCTGAAACATGGCTCTGCACAACGAGATGATCGCGACCAGGTGCTTGTAGTTCGTGCCGTCGTCGGTCATGTCCCGTTCGAGGACGCCCCCGGCATCAACGATGTCTTTCACCAGTTGATATGTCGGCTTGACGGCAGCCGACGACGACGGCTGCGGTGCGCGGCGCGGCGGGACCACAGGCGTCGTGACCGTTCTTCGGGGCGGACTAACACGGTGCAGTCGGTGCCCGGCTGGGTATTTCCCCGTCGCCAGATAGTGAGTGCCAGCCGGTAGGATCGCCGCCGTCCAGATTCCACCACGCTTGGAGACGGTGATGAGCCCGCGCCATTCCAAGGCGGCAGCGGTTGTCTTATAGGTGAAGTTGGTCCACCTGTCCGCCGGACATCCTTCACTGATCCATTGAAGGACGTCGATCTGACCTTGATTCAGAGAAGCGTCAAGTGCCACGAGGACATTGCAGCAGGTGTGACGGTGTCGCGCATTGCGACCGACGCTGCTACGACCAGCCCGCTTCAAATCATGCATCGTCAGTCGTTGGCGCGGTCCACCGGACGCTGTTTCGGACGGTCGATATTCCTTCACCACGATCGTTTCCGACGAACGCCGTGTCGGGCTGTCTGCGAGTAGCAAATATCAAGCTATGAGCGACCGGCGTAACTGACATAGTCGCTGACACGCCTGTTAGCTAGGGCGGCCGCCGACGGGCTGCGCTTCGCTTCGACCAGGACGCCGGGGTGAGGCCGGGGCGGCCGTCTTAGAGGTTCCTCCAACGCATGCCGAATAACCTCTGACCAGGCCATTTATGGGTGGGGCGGGCGGGGCTCGAACCCGCGACCAACGGATTATGAGTCCGCGGCTCTAACCAACTGAGCTACCGCCCCTTGTGCTAACTAGCTGCGGATATTGTCTCCGCTTCGTCGTACTCGGGTCCTGAATACCGCAGTGATACCGCAGTGCTCTCGATCGCTTTGCCCAATGCGTCGCCTACACCAGCCAAGTCGTCGCTGAGCAAGTGCCCGTAGCGGTCAAGAGTCATGGCCGCTGTCGCGTGTCCTAGGAGCCTCTGCACGACTTTGACATTAGCGCCCGCGCTGATCGCCAACGACGCCGTGGTGTGCCGTAGCGCGTGCGGTACAAGGCCAGCGATCCCGACCGCATTGCAGCCTTTGTCGAACGCTCTGCGGTACTCCTCGATGGGCAGGTGCCCGCCGCGATGGCTTGGAAACACGAGTGCGTTTGGATCGCTAGGCAACTCTGGTTGCAGCCGGTCCCATACCGGCCCTGGAATTGGGACGTGGCGTGCACGGTTCGTCTTGGTTGTCGATTCGACAATGCCTCTACCGGTCACGTACGTCGCCGATGAGCGGACCAGCAGCTCCCGGTCACCGACGTGCTTACGCCGCAGTGCGGCAGCCTCACCGAAGCGCAGTCCGCAGTAGCCGAGAACCAGGGTCAGCGTCTCGAAGCGTAAGGTCGCCTTCGCCAGCTGGAGCAGCTCGGCGTGGTTCAAGTATCGGCGCTCCCGTTCCACCGGCACTGGCAAATCTTCGGACCGCTTGATCTCTGCCGCCACGTTTCTAGAAATCTTCCCGGTCCGTTGGGCGTACTTGAGTACTGCGCCGACGAGCTGGTGGGCCTGCGTGATGCGGCTAGCCGAGAGTGCGGTGCCGCGCAGTGAGCCGTCGACAGCCAATCCGCCGAGCCACGTTGAGTAGGCCTGGTAGTCAATCTGTTTCAGTGGCACCTCCGCCCACTTCGGCAGCGCAAGGGCGTCCAGGATGGACCTGTAGCCCGCGACAGTCTTGGGTTTTCGATGCCCCTTGGTAGCGAACCACTGTTCGGCGACCGATCCGAACGTCTCAGCGCTCTTCCGCGGGTCGACGTACGCGCCGCGTTGAATGTCCCCCGTCAGGCCGTCAAGATACGCCTGAGCGTCCGGCCGGCGCTCGAAGACTCTTGTGTGCTCCCTGCCGCTGTCGTCAACCCACCGCACTCGCCAGCGCGTGACCTTGCCGTAGACGGCGGAGCGTTCCTTGCGGACCTTTCCATCGGAGCCCTTGACCTTCTTGTGCCATCGGTCGTCAATGCCGGCTCGCTGATGTCTGGTAATTATGAGGCGACAATACCGCACAAATCCGTGGTACGAATCCGTTATTACGCCAGTCCCCCGCGCTCTGTCTTGGCAGCTTCTGCCTCCACCCACGCGTTCAGGTCGACGATGTCGTAAAACGTATGTCGGCCAAGGCGATAGCTGCGCGGGCCAGTGCCCATGTAACGCCAGTACCTGAGCGTCGACTCAGGTAATCCTCCCAAGTATTCGGCTGCCGCCCTGGTGCCCAGTCGAACCACTGATATTGCCGTCATCCGTCTACTTCCTGTTCTCGCTCAATGTGCGTACGTACGGCCCAATCACGCTTTGGCAGAGACGCACCCACCCCGATTCCCCTGTAAATGGATCGATTCCGAATCAATAAGCACCTTCGAGCACGAGTCCGCTTCATGGACTTGCTCCGCTGTTCTGGCTGGCATCCAAGCGGGCCAAGTATCGGTACTCGCGGGCACGCAATGCCGCGGTATGGACTAGCAGCCGTTCGCCGTCGTTGCGGTGCCCGACACCATCAATGCGCCAGTCGCTCAGTTCGCACGCGCTGTTTGACCAGTCTTCCTGGTCATGGGAATTATGTTGGACGTCAACGTGTTCCGGTTGGTCAGCGCGGTGGATCCGCCAGTGACGACGGGCGGCGCGCAGCGCGGTCGTGGTGATCGAGTAGCGCCGCGATTTGCTGGTAATGTGCCCGCGATAGCCCAGAGTATGCAGCCAGCCGGCCATTGCGGTGTTTGCGGGTAGTGTCGCCAGGTTGACCAGGGTGGACAGGATACGGCGGGTATGGGCCGGGATGTCCAGCTCGGCGATGGCGGCAGGGCTGATACGGCGGGCGGCGATGCCGAATTCGGCGACCGACTTGGTGGTGTACTTAGCCAAATACGCCGCCACCCGCCGGGCCAATCCGGGCTTGCCGGTGTCGTCGATATCGTTGAGGGGCTGGGTGTCGATTTGGCTACCGAATCGCAGCATGCGCGCCTCGGACTCCGATGCTGTTGCGGCGGCGCCGGCCGCTGCATCCACTGTCACGGGGAGCCGTACCTGGTTGGCGGCTTGGCGCACCAGCGCGGCCAGTTCAATTGCTGACACTTTGGCGTCGGATGCGCCGGTGCTGCTGTCGTCATTGTTGGGTGGGTCGAGCCGGATAATGGTGTGGTAGTGCACGACGGCGCGACGTTGGTATTCGGCGACTTTGACGAACGACACTCGCACGGCGTTGGGGTCGATTCCGATACGGCGCAGGTGGTCCGCCACGGCCCGGCGCAGTGCAATAGTGAAGCGCCGCCACAGTTCCGGCGCGTGCCAGTTGAACAACACATGCCCGGTGTAGTCATAGCAGTCCGGGCACAGCGGCTGTCCGACCTCGGGGTCGTCGCTGGCGTGGATCGCGTTGCACCATAAGGCTTTCCCATGCGGGCAGTGACTCTTGCCGCTGAAGGCCGAGTGGCACACCGTATCAGCCAGCCCTGGTCGGCTGCTGCTGGTGTGCACCGCGCCGAAACTGGGGGCGGTTAGGGTGGCGAAGACTTGCGGCCGGTTGGCGGTGGTTTCGGGCATACCGTGGTGGCCGCCCTGGGTGCCAGCGTGGACCAGCTGCCAAGTGTCGGCGGCATACAAATCCGAACACGACGGGCAGATCGCCGCCCGGCGGTTGCCGCAGCGGATCATAACCGCCATCCGCCGACCGAGGTCGGGATCACAAGCGCTGGCCTGAACAGGGTTGGCGCAAAACCCCACCGCCGCGCAGCGCTGCCACCATGACTCGTGGCCGGGCGAGGAGGCGCGGCGGATCGCCTGATCGATGGCCGGGGAACCCGGTGCCAACCAGTCGGTCAGCGAGGTCGATGCGAGCATGCTCACTGGTGCCCCTGGTTGCTGCCGCGACAAGCTGGTGGCGCGAAATTGGCAGCCAGCCAAGCGATATCGCTGTCAGTGACATGAAACGCCCGCACCCGCGCTACGGCGGTGTTGCCTTCGGTGAGCACATAACCCACGCCCGGCGTGGTGTCGGGAATTTCTTCGCAGCGTGCGCCCTGCTGATGTGCCGACGTGGAGAGGATCATCGCGGTTTGGGTGGCCTCGGTCATGCGCAGCCCCACCCGGACCGGAAACAACTGGCGCAGAGCCACCACGTCTTTAGAGGGGTCTTGCACGGCGGCGATGACACTGACCCCGACCGCCCGGCCTTGTGCCAACCACAATCCGAGAAGTTGGTCGACTTCGGCGCGTTGTTTGCGATCAGCGTAGGTGGTCAGGGTGGCCAACTCATCGACCAGCAAAACGATATGGGGTTCGGCGCGGGTGGGCCGATGACAGCGGGTGGTTCCGCGCAACCGTTGGGCTCGGGCCAGCATGGTGGCCGTCGTATCGCGCAACACCGCCAGAATCGAGTCGCTGTCATAGGCGAAGCGGTCGAACAAGGCTTGCCCGGCAGCGAATTCCATACCGCTCTTGGGGTCCAGACAGCGCATGGCGATCAGGCCGGCTTTGATGCCCGGTGCTAGTCCGACCACCAGGGACCACAGCACTGAGCCCTTGCCGGCCCCGGTGGCCCCACCGACCAGGATGTGGCGGCCGGCCACCGGCAGCAACCACGGGCTGCCCTGTTCGGTGACGCCCACGGGCACATTCGCCAACCGCACCACGGGAGTATCGGGGCACGGACGCGCCAGCGGGATGGGGGGGCCAGGGCGTCGTGGTGGCGCACGCGGAGCACGATGTCGTGGCCCCGGCCCGTGGCCACCGGCCCAGGTTGGATCGTCACATGGTGGGCGCCGAACGCTGCGGCCAGACCGTCGACTTGCGTCTGCCAGGTCTTGACGGATTGGCCGACCAGTAGCCGCACTACCAAGGTGTCGACCGCCGCGCCGATGCGCACCGAGGACAAATCGGGCACCAGCGGGTCGGCGTCGGGTTTGCGCGCGGGGAGATGGTCAGGCCGTGGTGTTCGCAGATGGTGCGCCAGCGCCGCCGGTACACCAGATACGTGCGCCGATAATCGGCGACCGGCTTGCCGATCAGCCGCTCATACGAGTCCGGCTCGCCCAACCGCCACCCCCATACGCCTACCGCCCACACCGTGGTCAGCACGCAGGCCCAACGCAAGCCGCCCAAGACGCCGGTGACCGCGAAGACGGTCAACACGGTCGCGATGTCGGGCCAGCGCAGCGCAAACCGGAACATGCCGATGCTGGTGGCCTTGACTACGCCGACCAGCAGCTCGCCGACCCAATCGTCATCGGATGAATTACTGCCCTTGCTCTTTGGAGGCATAATGCCTTGTTCCCTTCGCTGCAGGCGCCGCCGGAGCACGCTCGTCGCTGGCATGCCCGCAAACGCCGAATCTTGTTTGCATACAGAGCTTTTGTGAAGCGGGCGCCAGGCCTGGTGAGGCTTATGGCTTGGCGCCCGCTCCGCTACGCGTTGTTGCCGGTCTGCTTGGCTCCGGGGGCGGATTGCGAGCTACCGCCGGCGGCGGTGGGACGTGGCCCTAGTACGCCTGACTGATCACCAGCTGGTCGGATTGAGGTTGCCCGGAACGCGACTCCCGAGCGATCACCCTGTGACCACGGGATCGCCACCAAACCATCGACCGCGACGGGCTCGCCCACTTTGACCTTGGGTTCGCCGGCCACCGTGACGGCGAGTATTTCCCCGCCGTCCTGGTCGAGGGCCATGAGCTGGACTTGCCAGAGCACCAGGCCCGTTTCTTTGTCGATCCGCGGTGCACCGGTTTCGTGCACGGTCCGCTGCTCAGCTGCGCGCGTGCAGAAGAACTGCGCTGCAGTCGTGTCGATTCGAAGACGCATGTGTTTGATCCCTTCCTGAACGGTACGGCCGCTCGTCGGCCATCACTCCACTTCAGCCGGGCATCTGAGACATCGAAACCGCATCTTGGCGGCATCTGTGGACATCTGCATGGCAGACTTCGGACAGCGGGCGACATCTTGCGGGACACCGATGTCATCACAGGTAGGGAGCCAACCGGGTGGGTAACGAGGACGCACCGAAGCCGAACCGCCAACTGCGTGCTCAGATGGAGCGCAAAGGGCTAGGCGTGCAAGAACTGGCGGATCTAATCGCCGTCGACGCCAAGACTGTCGAGCGGTGGCTGTCGGGCGAAACCGCGCCCTACCCTCAGAATGCTCGCCGCGCCGCCGATGTGCTGGACTGCGACCCGGCCGACCTGTGGCCCGATCTATTCCCGATCATGACGCCGCCGAGCGCCGGCACCGTCGCCGTCAGCGTGTACAGCAGCCGAGCCGACGCCCCAATCACCGTGTGGAAGCAGTTATCAGCCAGCTCATCCCGGGCAGGCCAACACAGCCGCCGTGGCGGCACCCGTCCGCTTGACGCTCCCGTCCGCCGCCACGGACGAAATACCCTCGCCGGACACTGAACCAGCCGAACCTGCCAGACGCCCAGGGCGAGCGCGGCAGAACTTTCCGCCAGGAGATGACACAGCCATGCCCGCGTGCCGCGACCAAGCTGTTGCCAGGGCCTCGCAGTCGATCGCCCATCGGTGTGGTCTGCCGGCGAAGGTCGCAGAGAAAACCATCCTGACCTGCGGTGTGAGAACTTTCTTTACTGGTATCAAGGAGGTCGGGCTCATGCGCCGGGTATCCCTGATATCGCCCGGTGGTCTCGTCCCACACGTTCTCGCCCGGTAAGCATCACCGCTACAATCCCCGCATGGGCGACAACCTTCGCGTCAACCCAGCCCAGTTGCGGGTGACCAGCACCGGCTGGCACCTGGAGGCTTTCGATCTGCACGCCGCGCCACCAGCACTGGAACCGTCTGGCGGGTGGCCCACGGCGCTCGCCGCCGCTGGGGTGACCGGCGCGGCCCAGGTCGCCACTGCCGACCTGCACACTAAAATCGCCACCACCGCCGGGATGACCCAGGCCGCGGCGACCGGTTATGAAGCCACCGACTCCGATGCCGCGGACATGCTGAAAAATGTGGTCACCACGATCACCGGGACAGCCCGTAACGCGTGATCCCCACCCAGTCGGCGTTGCGCGCTTACACCGTGTCGCATCTGATCGAGAATGCCGCGCACTGGCGCGAGCTGGCGGCGCGCCGCCGCTCGGTGGTGGGCACGATCAAGAGCCAGGCCGACTCGCTGGACTGGCAGGGTCAGGGCGATGAGGCGATGAAAGCCGCGATGGCCCGCCACGCCATCACCGCCGAACAGCAAGCCGAGCTGCTGGATACTGCAGCGGCCTCCGCCGAGGACGGGGCCGCCGTGCTGCACCAGCAAAAGCACTCCATCTTCGCCACCGTCGAGCAGGCCAACCAGTCAGGGTTCGCGGTCGCCGAGGGCTGGACGGCGATCGACGCGATGTATGCGCCGGGCTCGATGGGCTGGTACGCCCGGCAGCCCACCGCCCAGGCCATCTCCGCCGATCTGCGTGTCCAGGTGACCCGTTTCACCGGCCAGGAAGTGCAGACCGCCACCGACGTGGCGCCCTCCGCCGGTGAGCTGGGCGGCGAAAGCGCGGTGCGCGGCCACATCCAGGCGGTCGCCGCCATCACCACCACCCACACGCCGAATCCGACGGTGCCGCCATCACCGCCAGCCCCCTTAGCATCGTCGCTGCTGGATGCCTTGACCGGCGCGAGCCCGCTGATACGGCACATATCACCGCAGGCCGCGGCCTCAGCAGCAGCACCAACGTGGCCGCCTCAGCGGCCGACGCGCTAGCGGGCATCGCGGTGCCGGTGCCGCTGCCGCCAGGTGCTGGCCCCCTGCCCGCCTTCGGCGGCAGCGTCGGTGGCGGGGCCGGGGCTGGCACCGGCGGCGGCTGGCTGTCCTCGCTGGCTGCCCGGCTGAGTTCGGGGATGGCCGCCATGGCCGCCCCGGTCAGCACGGGCGCGGTCTCGACGGTCGCCACCGCGATCAGCGCACCGGCCGCTGCTGCCGCGGCCGCCGCGGCAACCCCGCTAGCACACGTCCAACCCCACCCGTCGCCGCCGACCGCCGAACCCCCAGCGACGCAGTTCGCCGATCCCGGGCAAGTGCGGCACGAGCACGCACCCCAACACCTGCCCTGCACCGATCCCCCGCAGGCGGAATCCCCGCACGCGCGCCAATCCCCGGCCGCGCAGGCATCGCCCCCCACCCCCGCACCCGTCACACTCGATTCCGATCCCGCCAGTACCGCGCCGTCTGCTACAACACCCGGAACTGGCAACAGCGGTGTCCAAATGCTGGGCTTCGGCCCGCCAGGGCTAGTACCGGCCCCGGCGGCACCATCTTTCCCCCTACCGCGTGACCCGACCCCGCCACCCATGCCGGTCGACCCTAAAGACATGAGCGCCGAGCAGGCGATCGCAGAATGGGCCGAAGTTAACGCTGAGATACGGGCGTGGAACGCCCGATGCGGCGTCGAAAACGTTGGGCCGCTGCCGCCGGCCCAATACAATGCCTGCATCGCCTCGCGCGGTCCTCTGCTTGAACGCCTAGCCGCAATCCGGGCCCGCTTAAACGACTTAGGCATACCCATAGAAGGCGAACCCGTCCCAGGCCCCACGCGGCCGGGTACACCCGGTTCCGAGCCCCCGCCAAACCAACCGGTTACGCCTTCAAGCCAAGAGCCAGTCCCTCCAGCACAGGAAACACCGCCATTCCCACCGCCTAACAGAATCAACGGAATCACCGATCATGGAGCAGGAAGGATCGCCGGACGCGACGGCGGTCATGGCGTCAGCGACAAGGCAATGCAAGATGCTGTTGCGAATCCTGTTGGGCCGCCCCAGTTTAAAGTGGACGAACTTGGTAGAGGCGCTTACGTGTACGTTGGGAAAGACGCAACAGTGGTCCTAAACAAAGATGGCCAAGTGGTAACCGCCTGGGCGAACAGCCGGGCTGGATGGAGAAATCCGTGAGCAACGTTCTCGATGCTATTTCACCGGAGCACCGTCCCGTGATCGCGCAAGAATTAGAGAATCGTAATCCCGCTCTCTTCGACGAGCTTCGGCGCACAGAGAAGCCGACCAACGAACAGAGCGACGCTGTTATCGACGCGCTTTCCGACGCCTTGATGAAGACCTTTGGACCTGATTGGGTTCCGAATGATTATGGGTTGAAAATAGAACGAGCAATTGACGCATATTTAGAGACGTGGCCGATATACCGGTAATTGAATCGCCCTGGTTCTCCCGGAGGCTCGGGCTATTGGATTTCGACCAGGGGTTGATCGGTCCGTTTCGTAGCGTAGAACGTGGCTTCGAACTCTGCGGGTGGGATGTCGCCGAGGTAGCCGTGTAGGCGGCTGGTGTTGTGCCAGTGCACCCACCCGAGGGTGGCCAGTTCGACGTCTTCGACGGTCTTCCAGGGTCCGGTACGAGCCGGTCCGTAGATCAGTTCGGCCTTGTAGTAGCCGTTGACCGTCTCGGCCAGGGCATTGTTCCGAGTCGTCAACTGCGCTCGATCCGGTCGGTGATCAGCGAACTGTCCGGGTGACGCACCCGTTCCACCCGTGGTCGGGCTGCGAGTTCGTGTTTGTGGCGGTTCGGCAAACGTGGTCGCAGGATCGGGTGTTCTTCCTCGACGAGAAGGCTCGGCAGTTCTCACTGCCGGTGGGCTGGACCGACGTTGTCGAGCCGGACGCGTTCGTCACGATGGCCGCGGGTCGGTCGCCGTTCCGGTTCGCGGATCTGGTCGAACTGCGGCGGTTGATCGATGGCCTGTCCGGCTAAACGACTGTAAGCACAATTATGCCGCAGATGTTAGGTAGATTATGCCGCTATGGGCCCTGGACACGTCAGCATTGTTCTGTAATCTCTGCAGATATCGAGTTACATATCTGTGATTTCGTGACTTACCGTGGCGTGTCAGACGTCGGACCACCATCCGTCCGGCGGCATAATTCATCTTACATAGCAAATAAGGAGGTGCGTTGTGGCTCGGAAGCGGAAGCCGGATGCGAAGGAGGCGGCGTTGGCCGAGTCGCGGACGCTGAATCCTCGCCCGGAGGCGGTGCACGACGAGCAGTTCGCGGCCTCGGAGTTCTTCGATGCCCGCGATCTGGTGCAGGTCAAATACGAGATGGTGCGACGGGTGCGGGTCGACGGCGCCCCGGTCACGGCCGCCGCGGCCGCGTTCGGGTTCTCCCGGCCGTCGTATTACGAGGCCGCCACGGCGGTGGACCGCGACGGGTTGGGCGGGCTGGTGCCGGCCAAGCCGGGCCCGCGGCGCGCCCACAAGCTCACCGACGAGGTCATCGGCTACGCCCGACAGTTGCGCGAGGCCAATCCCGGCATCGGGTCGGCGCGGCTGGCTGATGCGATCGCCGAGAAGTTCGCGATAAGGGCGCACCCGCGATCGGTGGAGCGGGCCCTGGCTCGCGCTGAGAACCCCAAAAGTGGAGGTGGACAATGATATTAGCGATACGGGCGGTGATGGATCTAACGTGGTTGACGGCTATGAACAGCTGCGGGCCCGCGCGCTTGGCGGCGCGGCCGACGGGTGGCGGCTGGGGCTGGGGGTGCTGCAGCAGCGCGGGGTGGCCGCATGGCTGCGGCTGCGGCAGGCGACCGTCCCCACGGTGTCGCCGCCCACGCCTGCCTGCACCGCACCTCCGGTCGCCAGGGGCGTGGAGGCCGAGCTGGTCGGGCTGCTGGCCTCGATGGCGTTGGCCGTCGCCACCGCGGGGTGAGCGCCCATGAGCGAGCAGACCGCGGCCAAGGTGACCGATGCGCACCTGGCCCGCACCGCCTACCTGTATGTGCGCCAGTCCACGCTGCGTCAGGTGCTGACCAACACCGAATCGGCCACGCGCCAATATGCGTTGCGACAGAAGGCAATCGCACTGGGCTGGCAAGCCGAGCGGATCGTCACCATCGACACCGATCAGGGCCAGTCCGGCGCCTCGGCCGCCGACCGGGAGGGATTTCAGCGTTTGGTCGCCGAGGTGAGCATGGGCCGCGCCGGAATCGTACTGGGCCTGGAAGTGTCGCGGCTGGCCCGCAACAACGCCGACTGGCACCGACTGCTGGAGATCTGCGCCATGTCCGCAACGTTGATCTGCGACGAGGACGGGCTCTATGACCCGACCGACTTCAACGACCGCCTGCTGCTCGGGCTCAAGGGCACCATGAGCGAGGCCGAACTGCACTTCATCCGGGCCCGCCTCATCGGCGGGCAACGGTCCAAGGCCCGCCGCGGCGAACTGCGCATGGGCCTGCCCGTCGGGCTGGCCTACGACCTGGCTGGCAACGTGGTGCTCGACCCGGATACCAGTGTGCAACAAGCCATCCGCCACGTCTTCGCCCTGTTCGCCCACACCGGCTCGGCACGGGCGGTGGTACAACAGTTCAATGCCGAGAAGCTGCTGTTCCCGGTGCGGGTACGCACCGGCGCCCGCAAGGGCGAGCTGGCATGGATGCCGCTGCAGCACTGGCGGGTACTGCGCACCCTGCACAACCCCCGCTACGCCGGCGTATTCGCCTACGGCCGCCGCCGTGAACGCCTCGGCGCGGGCGGCAAGAAAACCCTCGAGGTCCTGCCCCGCGAGCAGTGGCTCGCACTGATCCCCGACGCCCACCCCGGCTACATCAGCTGGGAACAGTACGAAACTAACCAGAAATTGTTGCTGGCCAACGCCACCGCGCACGGCGAAGACCGCGCCGCTGGTCCTGCCCGCGAGGGCACCGCGCTGCTGCAAGGCCTGGCCATCTGCGGGCGCTGCGGGCGGCGGATGACGGTGCGCTACCACACCCGCCGCGGTGTCGAGGTCCCCGACTACCAGTGCATGCGTCACGCCATCCAGGACGGCGGGCAACGCTGCCAGAGCGTGCCCGGCGGCGTCGTCGACCAGACCGTCGGGCAGCTACTGCTCGACACCCTCACCCCACACGCGCTCGAGGTCGCCCTCACCGTGGAGGCCGAACTCGACGCCCGCGCCGCCGAAGCCGACGCACTGCGCCGCGGGCACGTCGAACGCGCCCGCCACCGCGCCGACCTCGCCCGCCGCCGCTACCTGGCCGTCGACCCCGACAACCGGCTCGTCGCCGACAGCCTCGAAGCCGACTGGAACAACGCGCTGCGCGCCCTGCAAAGCGCACAAGAGGACTACGAACACGCCAGCGCCGCAGCCCAAGCCGCCCTCACCGACCAAGTCAAGGACAGAATCCGTTCCCTGGCAACAGATTTCCCCGCGCTCTGGTCCAACCCCGACACCCCGCAACGGGATCGCAAACGCATGGTCCGCCTCCTCGTCGACGACGTCACCCTGCATAAGACCGACCGCATCCACCTGCACGTCCGGCTCCGCGGCGGGCAGACCACCAGCCTGGCCGTTGCGATTCCGCCGAAGGCGTGGCAGGTCCGCCAAACCCATCCCGACACCCTCGCCGCGCTCGACCGGCTTCTCGACACCTGCACCGACGCCGACACCGCCGAAGCGCTTAACGCCGCCGGACACCGCTCAGGCGAGGGCAAGCCCTTCACCGCCCGCATCGTGCTGGAGGCACGCCGCAGCAACAACCTGCCCAGCCACGCCGACCGACTCCGAGCGCAAGGCCTGCTCACCAACACCGAGATCGCCACTAAGCTGGGTGTGCACCCCAGCACCATCAAGAGCTGGACCACAGCCGGAATTCTCAACTCGCACAAGGCAAACGACAAGAACGAACGCCTCTATGAACCACCGACACCCGGAGACCCCCGCTTAACCGCGAGACAAGGCAGCCCACTCAGAAACCGAGTTTCCAACCAACCCACGCCAGGAGGTGCACTATGAAGCCAAGCCCTTGTCGAAACTGTCCCCGATCGAGCCGATGGACGGGACCGCGCCGATCTCGGCAAGGCGTTCGCCATAGCGGATGGACGTGAATTGCGATCCCGCATCGGAGTGAGATATCAAGCCCGGCAATAGCTTTCCGCGAGACCAGCGGGCCATCTCAATCGCATCGAGCACCATAATAGTGCGCATGTGAGAGGCCACCCGCCACCCCACGATCATTCGACTGAAGGCATCGAGGATGAAGCACACGTAGGCGACCCCCGCCCAGGTCGGCACGAAGGTCAGATCGCTGACCCACAACTGGTTCGGGGCCGCAGCAGTGAACTGGCGTTGGACCAAGTCTGGATGGCGGCCGGCGGTCAGGTCGGGTTTGGTGGTCTTGACGCGTTTGCCGCGGCGCACCCCGACCATGCCGGCGGCGCGCATGTGCCGGGCCACCTGGTCACGGCCCACGTCGTGGCCAGCTCGCCGGGCAGCCTTCCACAGCTTGCGAGCCCCATAGACGCAGTAGTTGTCCTCCCAGAGCTGGCGCAGCGCCGGGCCGAGTACGGCGTCTCGACAGGCCCGCGCCGAAGGTGGGCGAGTTTTCGCGTCGTAGTAGGTGCTCGGGGCCACCGACACTCCTGCGCTGCGCAGCACGGTGCAGATGGGCTCGACCCCGAACTCGCCGCGCTGGGCGTCGATGAAGGCCACTATTTCTTGTGTTGGCGGTCGAGCTCCGCCCCGAAGAAACTGGCCGCTCGTTTCAATATTTCGTTGGCGCGCTTAAGTTCTCGCACTTCCTGCTCGAGTTCTTTGACTCGTTGCGCCTCGGCGGTGGACACCCCGGGTGCATAACCATCGTCGATGTCGGCGTGGCGCACCCAGGACCGGACCGACTCCACGCCGTAGCCCAATTGGCGGGCTACGCGGTACACCGTGCCATGGTAGGTGCCCAACTCAGCGCGTAACGCACGCACCATCCGGACCGCGGCGGCTTTCTCCTCCGGGCTATACCGACGCGATGTCGGCTTTCCAGGCACCTGTTCCTTCGGCATGACTCCATCCTCGTTTCCAAGGTCTGGAGCCTCCGGCATTTCCAGGGCGATTCAATGCCATGGTGTGCCTCAGCCCGTGCGGTGCGAGGTCGGTAATGCCAACCGCCTTGCATCCCTTGTCGAAGGCTCCGCGGTATTCCTCGATGGGAAGGTGCCCGCCGCGATGGCTCGGGAGCACAAGGGCATTGGGCTCGATTGTCAGCGCATCCCGCAGTCGCTCCTATACCGGCTCAGGGACAGGGCATGCGGCCCACCCGCTTCGTCTTCGTCGTCGCCTCGACAATCCCAGCCGCCGGTCAGATACGTAGCCGATGAACGGATCGTCAACTCCCCGTCGCCCACATGCGTGCGACGCAGCGCCGGCTTGACCGAAGCGCAGTCCGCGGTAGCCGAGAACGGGGGCCAGCGCCAGAGAAGCTCGGCGCGGGTCAGGTAGCGCCGCACCTGCTCGGTCGAGGCCGGCAAGTCTTCGGTCCGCTTAGTCTCGCCAGCCGCATTTTTGGCGATCTTGCCCGTGCCTTGCGCGTACTTCAGCACTGCGCCGACCAGCTGATGAGCCTGCGTGATGCGACTAGCCGAGAGTGCGGTGCAGCGCTACGATCCGTCCACAGCCAAACCGCCGAGCCATGCTGAGTACGCTTGGTAGTCAACCTTTTTCAGTGGCACCTGACCCACTTCGGCAGCACGAGGATGTCCGGGATGGACCGATAGGCCTGCGCGCCCGGTCTGCGCTCGAAGACCCTTGTGCGCTTCCTGCCGCCGTCATCACCCGGCGCTCGCGCCATCGCGTGACCTTACCGTAGACAGCGGAGCATTCCTTGCGCATCTTTCGTGACGCCAGCGCCGACGTCGTCACAAGTGAGCGCGAATGAGAGGAGTCGCCAGGGGCAGGCCGAGATGGTTGTTGCTGGTAGATTGATTCGACAGGCATTGCTATGCAACGAAATTCAGTCAACACCCGACTGGGGTCCAAGTGGTCGCAGATTCAAATCCCGTCAGCACGATAACTGTCAGCCCGGAAACTCAGAAACTTGGGTCACCAACGCGGATGCTGTTTCTGGCACCCTTCGCCGACTTCCGCTCGAGAACCTCTGGGGTGCCACAGACGGGTCGAACGCGGCTCCTGGACTCCACAAGGGATTGCCGATCGGGTTGAAAATGTTGCCAGCAGTTGGGCTTTCGCGGGCTGCGGTCAAACAAACCCGCCGTCAACTGAAACAAATGAAGCGTGTGGCCGATGCGCTGCATCCGATGGTTGGCCTACGCGTCGACATCGGCTCAACTGCGTCTCGATGTCCTGACCGTAACGCTGTGGGTGTCAGGCGACGAGCTCGATCTCTGCATCGTGGCCGTGGGATTGCGCGAGTCGCCCGTCGCAAGTGATCAGCCGTACGCCGAAGCCCTCGGCGAGGGCGACGTAAACTGCGTCGGCCACGATATGAGTGGTCCGCAGTTGATAGGCGCGCTGGGCGAATGGCTTTATAGGCCAACGCCGAATCTGCAGGCTTAGAAAGTCGGCAACCGCGACGACTCCTTCATGATCGCTGATCAGCCGGCGCACGACTGCTCGACGTATCGCCCCGATCACCTCGACATCGATGTGGGCAGGCGCATGCACGGTCTCGTCGCGCAGGCGGCGGGCGACGGCCGCACCAGGCGGCGTCGCGAGGACAAGCTCGACAGCCGCCGAGGCATCCAACACAATCACTCGGATCGAGCCTCGCCAACCAGTTCAGCTGCGCTCGCGCCGAGATCCCGCCGTGGCAGCGCCGCGAGACGGCCGAGAACCTCGTCGAGGGCCGGTTCTTGCGCAAACTCGGCGAGCCGTGCCAGCAGAAAATCACTGAGGCTCATTCGCTGCGCCGCTGCACGGGCCTTCAGCTCGTGGACAAGTTCGTCAGGGACGTTGCGGATTTGAACCATAGTGGACATGCTATAAGCATAGAGCACATGTTTAACACATGTCCTGGCTCGCTTCTGCACCATCAGCGCCGTCCCGACAATCAATAACGTTCACTCAAGACAATCGAGTCTGAAAAGCCTGGGAAACAGTAGACCAACGTCGAACCTGCAGACGCCACGAGGCCAGTTTGAACGCGCGGGCGCGACAGACCACCTCGTCGATAGCATTTCGGCTGTTGCCAGCGATCCAAGCGGGAACGACCGGTTGTCAACATCCGCGGTTAGCGTTGCGTCAAGACGCGGGACGCAGAGGCCGACCGAGACCACCTACCGACAACGCCAGCTACGCAGCCGAGAGGAGGACCGTGTCCGATGTCCTACCGCCAGGGCTGACGACGGCCGAGGCCACCCAGCGGCGGGCAAGAGACGGCGCCAACCGGCTCCCCGCGGCCAGGCGGCCGTCGGTCGTCCGCCGCCTGCTCGGGGAGCTGACGCACTTCTTCGCCCTGCTGCTCTGGGCCGCCGCGGTGCTCGCGTTCTTCGCCAAACTTCCCCAACTGAGCATCGCGATCATCGCGGTGATCGTGTTGAACGGGGTCTTCGCCCTGATCCAGCAGGCACGAGCCGACCGCGCCGCCGACCGGCTGCAGCAGATGCTGCCGACGCGCATCACGGTGTGGCGTGACGGACGCCGGCAAGTGATCGAGGCCGAGGACGTGGTGGTCGACGACATCCTGCTCCTGGAAAGCGGCGACCGGGTGCCCGCCGACGCCGTGGTGCTCACCGAGAACCGGTTGCTGGTCGACTCCTCCATGCTGACCGGCGAGAGCGTGGCCGGCGCCGTGGCCGTGGGCGACGCGCTGTTCGCCGGAACCTTCGTCGTCGAGGGCGATACGTGCGCCCGGGTCACCGCGATCGGCCAGCACACCCGACTGGCGGTCATCGCCCGGCTGACGACCTCCACAACGAAACCCGACACGCCACTGACCCGGGGCCTGCGCGGTGTGGTCCGCCTCACCGCAGCGATCGCCGTCGGCGTCGGAGTCGTCTTCCTCCTCATCTCGATACTCGTCGGCAACCCCGTCCAGCAGGCCTTCGTGTTCGCGATCGGGGTCACGGTGGCGCTGGTCCCGGAGGCGCTGCTGCCGACGGTGACGCTGTCGTTGGCCTGGGGCTCCGAGCAGATGGCCAAGCGCCAGATCCTGGTCCGCAACCTCGAGGCCGTCGAGACCCTCGGCTCGACAACCTTCATCTGCACCGACAAGACCGGCACCCTCACCCGCAACCAGATGACCGTCGTCGACGCCTGGACGTCCGCCGGCTCGCTGACCGTCGACGGCGCCGGCTACGGGCCGACGGCCCAACTCGTGTGGTCGTCGCCAACCGCGGCGGACCCGGTCCGCGAGCTTGCTCTGGCCGCCGAACGCTGCTCCACCGGATACGCCGAGGAAGTGAACGGGCAATGGCGAGCCCACGGTGATCCGATGGAGGCGGCCCTCGACGCCTTCGCCCGGCGACTGGGCATCGACACCGACCAGGATCGTCGCGCCGTTTCCGCTCAGTTGCGGTTCCCCTTCGACCCCAGGCTGCGCCGGATGGCCGTGGTGTTGGCCGAGGAGGTCGTGGTGAAGGGCGCGCCGGACACGGTGCTTCCGCTCTGCGGCGACGACCCGGCGGCCCACCAGGCGGTGGATGCCCTCACCGACCGTGGACTGCGGGTGCTCGCCGTCGCCGCCAGCCCGCGCAACGGCCGCACCCCACGGGACCAGAAGCAATGCGATCAGGGATTGCGCCTGCTGGGATTGGTGGCACTGCAGGATCCGCCGCGTGACGAGGTCTCCGAGTCGCTTCAGGCCTGCCGACGGGCCGGAGTGAAGGTGGCGATGGTGACCGGGGACCATCCGGCCACCGCCACGGCCATCGCCGACCAGGTGGGGCTGCGCTTTCCGAACTCACTCGTGCTGTCGGGAGCGGACCTGCCTGAGGACGAGCAGCATTTGGCCGCTTTGCTCGACCGCGACGGGGTAGTGATCGCCCGGGTCTCGCCCGAGGACAAACTGCGCATCGCGCGTGCCGTGCGCTCCAGAGGCCACGTGGTGGCGATGACCGGAGACGGGGTCAACGACGCCCCGGCGTTGCATGAAGCCGACATCGGGGTGGCGATGGGTGAATCCGGCACTGACGTCGCCCGCGAGGCCGCCGACCTGGTGCTGCTCGACGACTCCTTCACCGGCATCGTGGCCGGTATCGAGCAGGGGCGGGCGACCTTCGTCAACATCCGGCGGTTCCTGACCTACCATCTGACCGACAACGTCGCCGAGCTGGCGCCGTTTCTCGTCTGGGCACTCTCGGGCGGCCTGTTCCCGCTGGCACTCGGGGTCTTGCAGATCATCGCGCTCGACATAGGCACCGACACCCTGTCGGCGGTCGCGCTGGGGGCCGAGCCGCCGGCGCAGCACCTGCTCGAAGGTCCGCCGGTGCACGGCCGGTTGATGAACCACACCGTGCTGCGCCGAGCCTTCGGACTGCTGGGGCCACTCGAGGCCGTACTCACCCTTACCGCCTTCCTGGTGTCGCTGCTGGCACTGGGTTGGCGTCCCGCAGCTCCGTTCCCCACCGGGAATGAACTGGCCGCGGCATCGGGCGCGGCGTTCATGACGGTCGTCTTCGCCCAGACGGCGAACGTCTTTGCCTGCCGGTCCTCGTCGCGTTGGCCCGGTGCGCTGGGCTGGGGTACCAACCGGCTCTTGGTGCCCGCGGTGCTCATCGAACTGGCTTTCTCCTTCGTCGTACTGTTCGTGCCGCCGGTCGCCAGGTTGCTCGGCCAATGGAACCCGCCCCTGTGGGGTTGGATGGTCGCGCTCAGCTCGATGCCGATCCTGCTGGCCGTCGATGCGCTCGACAAGCACCTGCGAGCGCGTCACCGCCGCCGCTCGGCAAGCAGCGGATCACCTGAGGTCGGCCACTCGAAAGTGTTGAGCGTCAAGGTGTTCTGAAGAAATCGGGATGTGGCGGCTAAGCGGTCCGCCCACCCTTCGGATCAGCCTTCGCCGGCTTCCAGGCTGGCGAGGGCCTCGCGGATGCTCTGGTTCATCTGCTGCGGGCTGGGGGCAGGAGGCTTGTCGACCGGCTGGTCACAGTTACAGGTTGTCACCGGCGCGGTTGGCTCATCAGCCATCGCCGGTGCGGCCACGCCGATCGCGGCACCGACGGCGATAGCGGCACTGATCAGTAATTTGGTGATCATCTGGACGTTCTCCTTGGGCACGTAGACCGCGATCCGGCGCCGATCACAACGCTGTGTCTTCAACTACCCAGACCATATCCGGTGCGTAGACGTAGATCGCTGCCGCGACCTGAAACGCAGCCTGCTCCGCGGTCAAGTTTGTCCGATAGTACACGTCATCGGCAATGGTCGACGCCCGTAACGGCGGGTTGTCTGCCACGCGAACGTCGTTGGCGATTTGCCGGCCCTGTGCTGCCACGTCACAGTCGGTGTTCCCCAAAGCCGCACCAATCTGTCGCTGTGCCAGCAGTGCGATGTAATGCTGATCCTCCGCGGTCAAGACGCAGTCCGCCGATGCATGCGGCGGCGGCAGCCCGAGTTGGCCCAGCAGCGCCGCCGCAAATACGGCGGCCAACCGTAATCGAATTCGACCAGTGGAGCCCATTCGAGTGGCCTTCATTGCTGAACCCGCCATTGCACAAGTCCGATCCGACCCCTGATATATCCAAGTCAACGCCCAAATCTCGCGCAGTGCCAGTACTTACGGGCATCGGCCGCGGTGCCTGCGGTCCAGTCGTCGGCTCCCCGACATGGATAGCGCCGGTCGCGTGCGACGTCTCAGGTGCGCGTCAGTTCGCGAGAGTGGGCGTTGGTGCGATCTTGAGCGCGTAGGCCGGCCAGACGTCCAACGCGTCGGGGAACGTGACGTTGATGCGGTCGCCGGCGCATTCATGTCGCAATGTGCCGCCACCAAGTAACTGGACGGTGGTCTCTGACGTCCCCAATAGGCCGCGCAGCCCGACGCGGCGCTCCCCCGGGGCCTGCAGGAACGTCACGTACAGGGCGTCGTCGGTCTGGGTGAAGCGCAGCGGCGTGCCGTCGGTGGCGGTGGCTTGTGGGGTCGTCCAGGGGCGGGTGTCGAAATAGGCTTCGCCGGTCACATCGAGCCATGCGCCGAAGTCGGCGAGCAGCTGCGCTTGCAGCTCCGGGATCGTCCCGTCGGGGTAGGGCCCGATGCCAAGCAGTAGATTGCCGTTCTTGCTCACCAGGTCGGCGAAACTACGGGCCAGATCGGTGAGGGTCAGCATCTCGTCGGGACCTTCTTGGCGGTTGTTGCCGAATGAGTTCCCCACGCCGCGGGTCGATTCCCATTTGTACGGTTTGATCTCGTCGTACTGGGCGTATTCCGGGGTGCGGAAGTCGTAGTGGAAACCGGTCGGGAAGTCCAGGACCCGTACCCGGTCGGGCAGGAAACGCCACAGTGCACCGGCCAGCCCGAGACCTCCCATGACCAGCGGTTCCACCCCGGGGACTTTGGGTAGCTGAAGCTGGGCCCAGCGGTCGTTGATGACTCCGTCGGGCACCTGGTTGTAGTAATGCGCGAACAGCTCGGCGAGTTTGGACTGGGGCGGGTAGCCGATATCGTTCCACAGCACTGAGGGCTGGTAGCGGTTGACGAGCTCGCGAATGTGGTTGTCCGCGTATTGCGCGTACTCGTCCGTCTGGACGAGTGAACTCGCCAGCCCCGGCAGATCGGTGATGACCGTCGGGTCGAACGTCCAGTCGTACCCCCCCGAGTAGTACAGACCCATCTTCATGCCGCGGTCGCGGACCGCGCTGGTCAGGTCGCCGACCAGGTCGCGGTTGGCGTGCCAGGATTCCTTGTGCGGGTTGGGGTGCCGGCTGGGCCACATCGTAAACCCGTCGTGGTGTTTGGTGGTGAGCACCACGTAGCGCGCGTTCGCTTGCTCGAAGAAAGCGGCCCAGGAGTCGGGATCGATTTGCTTCACCGCTTTGTTGAACATCGGCTTGAAGTCGTCGTAAGTGAAGTCGGGGCCATAGGTTTCGACGTGGTGTCGTTGTGACGGGCTGCCCGGAATTGCGATGGTGTTCTGATACCACTCGGCATACGGGTTGTATTTCAGCCAATATGCGGGTCCCCTGGTCGCCATCAGCTCCTGGGTGTCGGCCTCGAGCGGAGCCCAGCCGGGCACCGAGTACAAACCCCAATGGATGAAGATCCCGAACTTGGCGTTCTCGAACCACTCGGGCACCGGATGCGTCGCGAGCGACTCCTTGGTCGGTTCATAGTCGGGCATCCACGCACCTTACTCCGAACGGCCGGTGTCCGTGGTCATGTCACGGATTTCGACGGCCGGATCTGCCACTCCAAAGTTCTACGGACACAAGCGTTTTCGTGGACAAAGACCGTCGGCCAGGTCCTCCGGTCCAGCCGCCGATTGGCCGAGGTCGCCGGTCCGGGGCGTATGAGTGCCGCGCCCATCCCCGGCGTTGCGACCGCTGTCCCATCAGTACAGGTAGACGACTGCGTCGTCGCCGCCGCTGCACACCACCAATCCCCCGTCGGCTGAGCAGGTCATGGTGTAGGACTGACCGGTCACGGGGCTGATGGCGTTGACCTGCCGAGGTGCCGGGCCGGCTGGTCCGCTGGCTCCGTAGGCAAGCCGAACCTGTTCAGCGAACTGGCAGGATGTCGCCGGCGATCCGGCCGCGGACTGGCTCAACCCGCCGGCGGGCCCGGCCGTGGTCGGGCATGCGTGGGCACCCTCGGGCAGCTTCACCGGCGTCGTCGAAGTCGTCGAAGTCGTCGCAGTCGTTGCAGTCGTCGAAGTCGTCGAAGAGGCAGTAGCGCCGGAATCCAGCGTCCACGCCGGGCAGCCCTGCGTCTTGAACGCGACGTCCGCCGGCGCAATCTGCACGACCTGCGGCCCGGTTCCGGCGCCGTTGGCGATGATGTCGTCGACCGTTCCGCCGAGCCCCCTGAGCCGTTCCCAATAACAGGCGTTGCCGCCTTGCGAGCGGTAGGTTCCTGGCCGGATGTCCACCCCGACCCGGTAAGTGCCGTCGCCCGGGATGGTGTTCGCCGGACCCACCGGCGTAGTCGACGGCGGGATGGACACCGTCGTTCCGGGATATATCGGCGGCAGTCGTGATTCCTCGCGGTCGTGAACCGACACCGTCGGCCGAGCGGTCTTGCCGCCTGTGCCGAAACACCCTGCCAGCCCGCACGCCGACGCCACCCCCACCGCGATGGCCAACATCGCCCGGACCATGCTTCCGGTGCCCATCGGTCAGCCGAACACCGTCTGACCGTCGGTCCCGATCAGGTACCGTTCGGTGCCCTGCTCCACCCTCGGCGCGTCAGCACCCAGCGACACGGCAATCTTGTTGCTGGCGTTACGCATGATGTCAAAAGTCAGCTCGATGGCCTCAGCCTCGGAGAACCTGGAGCGCACCTCGGCGGCAACGTCGACGGCGAGGTGCGCAGGCGTCCAAATTAACGCATCCGTATACCGCAGGGCGGCTTTTGCACAATCATCGAGCAAGATCGAGGTCTCGAAACGCTCGATCTCGTCGTACAGCGTGTCCGAACCACCGGCATCCAGGGCGGTGCCCTCACGCAGCGACCTGCATAGCCGGCAGTTGTGTGCAGCCGCGCCCCGCAGCCGGACCAGCTCGGAGGTGACGGGATCGAGTGCGCGCATGCGGGCCACGGCGGGCAAAAAGTCGTTGAACAAAACGCCGGGCCCCGCTGTCGCCGCGTGGTTCCACCTGATCGGCTCCCGCACCCATCCCAGATACTGCGAGCCGATGCCCAGCGCTTCCAGCCCCGCGCGCACCCGCGGCACGAAGTCGGCGATGAAGATCGACACAACAGCACCAAATGCATCGTCCCCCAACTGCTTAAGCAAATCCGATCGCTGCTCGGCGCTGATCTGCGAGACGTCGACGCTGAACTGTTCGGCGAACTCGGCAACGGAACGTTCCGCCTCCGACGCCGGCTCGCCGACGGTCACCTCGGAAGGCACAGCGGGCAGCGACAGCGTCCGCGCACATACTCGCCGGACCAGGCTCGCCATGCGCCCGTCGCCGGGCGACCACGCAATCAACCGGGCCAAGCCGTCACCAACCGCCGCCATCTTTCACACGCTAGGACGTGCCCTACATCCCGGCAATCGGCTATTGCGCCTGGCTGACCGACGACATGTGGAAGTCCGGTATCCGCAGCGACGGCATCGCCGCCCGGGTGGCCCAGTTCCCCCATTCCCGGGGCAGCGTGACCTCGCTGACTCCGGCCTCGGTGGCGCGTCGCAGCAGGTCCAGCGGGCTTTCGTTGAACCGGAAGTTGTTGACCGCCGCCGTCACCACGCCGTCTTCGATGAGGTAGACGCCGTCGCGAGTCAGCCCCGTGAGCAGCAGCGTGGTCGGGTCGACCTCGCGGATGTACCACAATGTGGTCAGCAGCAGACCGCGCTCGGTGGCCGCGATCATCTCCGTCAGACCAGCCGAACCGCCGGTCATCAACAGGTTCTCGGCGGCCACGGCGACCGGGGCGTCGTACTTGGCGGCCGTGGCCCGCGGATAGGCGAGCGCGTTGATCACCCCATTGCGGATCCAGTCCACATGGCCGATGTCCATGCCGTTGTCGAACACCGACAGCGTCTCCGACGAGTTGCTCACCGCGACGAACGGCCGGCACGCCAGGCCCGGCGCCATCGGGTCGGAGAACAGCGTCAGCGGCAGTTCGGTGAGCCGCTCCCCCACCCTGGTCCCGCCGCCGGGGGCAGACAACGCGGTCCGGCCCTCCTGTGCGCCGCGGCCGGCCATCGACCACGACAGATATAGCATCATGTCGGCCACCGCCGACGGCGGCATGATCGTCTCGTACCGTCCCGCGGGCAGCTCAACGCGGCGTTGCGCCCATCTCAGCCGGGTCGACAGCTGATCGAGCAGAACATCGATTGGCACACCCGCGAAGTCGGGAGCCCCCACGCCCGCCCAGGCACTGGCGTTGCCCCGTTTGACGTTGATCTCCACCGCCCCGGCCGGCTGCGTGTAGCGCCGCCGCAAACCGGTCGACGACGCCAGGAATATCGTCGAAAGGCTGTGGTGCGCATAGCCGTACAGCCGGTTGCTACCCCCGAACTCGCGGCTCAGTGAAGCCGCGATATCGGCGAATGCCTCGACACCCGTGCGGGAAACCGGCGCGTCCCAGTCGATGGGAACTCCGGCGGCGGCCAGCAGGGGTGCGACGTCACCGGCTTCGGGCGCAGAACGGGCCGCGTCCTGCGACGCGGCGACCAGCCCGGGCAACATCGACGGGTCGACCTCACCGGACTCCACCGCGCCGACGAAGGCGTTATCACCTTGGCGGACAATCGAAATAACGGTCACGCTGCGGCTGGTCGAAAGCCCGTTGGTGGTCATGGAATTGCCCGCCCACCGCAACGTCGCCTCGGTTCGGTCGATGACGAGCACCATGGTCTCGTCGGCGCGGCCACGCTGTGCGGCTTCCGTCAAGACGATGTTGACGACGTGCTGCGCAGTGATCATCGGCCGCCTTCGGTCCGGGTGTTGAGCACGTTGATGCCGCGAAACAGCGCCGACGGACAGCCGTGGCTGACGGCCGCGATCTGGCCCGGCTGGGCCTTGCCACAGTTGATCGCCCCGCCCAGTCGCCAGGTCGACGGGCCGCCCACGGCCTCCATGGAATTCCAGAAATCGGTCGTGGTGGCCTGATAGGCGACATCGCGCAACTGACCGTCCAGACGGCCGTCGCGGATCCGGAAGAACCGCTGGCCGGTGAACTGAAAGTTGTAGCGCTGCATGTCGATCGACCACGATTTGTCGCCGACGATGTAGATGCCGTCTTGTACCCGGCTGATCAGGTCGGCGGTGCTGAGGTCTTCGGACCCTGGCTGCAACGACACATTCGGCATCCGCTGGATCGGCACATGATGGGGCGAGTCGGCATACGAGCAGCCATTGGAGCGCGGCCGCCCCAGCCGCAGGGCGAACGCCCGGTCGAGCTGATAGCCGACGAACACCCCGTCGCGCACCAGATCCCAGCTCTGCGCGGCCACGCCTTCGTCGTCGTAACCGATACTGGCCAGACCGAATTCGGCGGTGCGGTCGGCCGTCACGTTCATCACCGGTGAGCCGTAGCGCAAGGTACCTAGTTTGTCCGGTGTGGCGAAGGAGGTTCCGGCGTAGGCCGCCTCATAGCCGATGGCGCGATCGTATTCGGTTGCGTGGCCGATGGATTCGTGGATGGTCAGCCATAGGTTGGTCGGGTCGATCACCAGGTCGGTGGGGCCTGCGGTCACGCTGGGCGCCTTGAGCTTCTCGGCCAGCAGCGATGGCAGCTGAGCCAGTTCGTCGGTCCAGTTCCAGATCTCGTCGCCGGCGACCGCCTCCCAGCCCCGGGCCGTCGGCGGCGCCAGGGTGCGCATCGAATCGAAGGTGCCCGCCGCCGCATCGACGGTGACCGCCTCCAGCGACGGGTACAACCGCACCCGCTGCTGGGTGATCGACGATCCGAAAGTGTCGGCGTAGAAGGTCTGCTCCTTGACGGCATTCAAACTGGCTAACGCATGATTGACACCGTCGGCGCTCAACAATCGGCCGGAGTAGTCCTGCAGCACGGCGATCTTCTCGGGTGCGGACAGGCCGAACGGGTCGATCTGGTAGTCCGACACCCAGCTGACGTCGGCGTAGACCGGCTCCGGCGCCAGCTCGACCCGCTCGGTGTTCAGCGCGGCCAGCGTGGTGGCCACCTGCACCGCGCGGCGTGCGGTGTCGGCCGCCGCCGACGGCGCCAGCTCGGCGTGCGAGGCGAAGCCCCACGTGCCGTCGACGATCACCCGCACCGCGAAGCCCAGGTCGTGACTGGCGATCGCGGTCTCGAGCTCTCCGTCGCGCAGCTGGATGATCTCGGTGCTGGTTCGATGAATTCGCAGGTCGGCATGGCTGGCCCCGGCGGCGGTGGCCGCTGACAACGCGGCGTCGGCCAGCGCGTGGCGCGGCAGGTCCAGGAAGTCGGAATCGATCCCGCGCTGCGGTGTCACGACTCCACCGTATCGACCACGCTTTAATACACCCATGCGCGCCACGCCACGCCGACCCACCGCGCTGGCGTACGCCCTACTGGCGCCGAGCCTGTTCGGCGTGCTCGCCTTCCTGTTGCTGCCCATCCTGGTGGTCGTCTGGCTGAGCCTGTACCGGTGGGATCTGCTGGGCCCGCTGCGCTTCGTCGGGCTGGCCAACTGGCGGTCGGTGCTGACCGACGCCGATTTCGGCAGCTCGCTGGTGGTCACCGCCATCTTCGTGGCGATCGTGGTCCCGGCGCAGACGGTGCTCGGTTTGCTGGCCGCGATGATGCTGGCCCGGCAGCTTCCGGGCACCAATTTTTTCCGCACGCTCTACGTACTGCCGTGGGTCTGCGCACCACTGGCGATCGCGGTGATGTGGCGCTGGATCCTGGCCCCCACCGACGGCGCCGTCAGCGCCGTGCTGGGCCGCCGCGTCGAATGGCTCAGCAATCCCGACCTGGCCCTGCCCTTGGTGGCCGCCGTCGTCGTCTGGACCAACGTGGGCTATGTCTCGTTGTCGTTCCTGGCGGGCTTGCTGGCCATCCCGGACGACATCCACGCGGCCGCGCGCACCGACGGCGCGACTGCCTGGCAAAGGTTCTGGCGGATCACCCTGCCGATGCTGCGGCCGACGACCTTTTTCGTGCTGGTCACCGGAATCGTCAGCGCCGCACAGATTTTCGACATCGTCTACGCGCTGACCGGCGGCGGGCCGGAAGGCAGCACCGACCTGGTGGCTCACCAGATCTATTCCGAGGCATTCGGTTCGGCGGCCATCGGTCGGGCGTCGGTGATGGCCGTGGTGCTGTTCGTCATTCTCGTCGGCGTCACCTTCGTTCAGCACCTGTACTTCCGGCGACGGATCAGTTATGACCTCATCTAGCCGCCGTTCGGCGACGATGCGGGCCGGCACGGCCCGAAGAGGAGCCGGACCATCTAGCCGCCGTTCGGCGACGATGCGGGCCGGCACGGCCCGAAGAGGAGCCGGACCATCAGGGCGCCGTTCGGCGACGATGCGGGCCGGCACGGCCCGAAGAGGAGCCGGACCATCAGGCGCGGCGGGCTACGCCGTGATCTACGCCGGGCTGATCCTCGGCGCGCTGATCACGCTGCTGCCCTTCTTGCTTGGGCTGCTGACGTCGTTCACCTCCGCCCACCAGTTCGCCACGGGCACGCCGCTGCAGTTGCCGCGCCCGCCGACGCTGTCGAATTACACCGACCTGGCCGGCGCGGGCTTCGGCCGCGCGGCGGTGGTGACCGCGCTGATGACGGCGGTGATCCTGCTGGGGCAGATGACGTTTTCGGTGCTGGGCGGCTACGCATTCGCCCGGCTGGAGTTCCCCGGACGAGACGCGTTGTTCTGGGTCTACATCGCGACGTTGATGGTGCCGGCGACGGTCACGGTGGTGCCGCTGTATCTGATGATGGCCCAGCTGGGCCTGCGCAACACGTTCTGGGCGCTGGTGTTGCCGTTCATGTTCGGGTCGCCGTATGCGATCTTCTTGCTGCGCGAGCACTTTCGCATCATCCCGAACGACTTGATCAACGCCGCTTTCCTGGACGGCGCCAACACCCTGGATGTCCTGGTGCACGTGGTGATTCCGTCCAGCCGTCCGGTCCTGGCCGCCCTGACGCTGATCACGGTGGTCTCCCAGTGGAACAACTTCATGTGGCCGCTGGTGATCACCAGCGGCCACAAGTGGCGGGTATTGACGGTGGCCACGGCCGACCTGCAGTCGCGGTTCAACGCCCAGTGGACGCTGGTGATGGCGGCCACGACGGTCGCGATCGTTCCGCTGATCGTGCTGTTCGTCGCGGCTCAGCGGCATATCGTCTCGTCGATTCTGGTCTCGGGGCTCAAATGACGCGTCATTGCGCCGAGATTGCCGTCAGGGCTGTTGTGTTGGCCGATCAACGCCCGTCACGGCAATCTGGACGCAAACCATGACTCGCCCCCGCTTTTCCACCCTGGTCGCCACCGCACTCACGTCGATCGCGGCGCTTCTCGGGGTTACGGCGGTGCTGCTGGACCGTGCCGGCGAACCGGCCGCCGGCAGGATCGTCGTCACCGTCCGGCTGTGGGCCGAGCCGATCGCATTCGCCTATCAGCGCTCGTTCGACGCGTTCACCCGCGCACATCCCGACATCGAAGTCCGCACGAATCTGGTGTCGTATTCGAACTACTTCGACACCCTGCGCACCGACGTGGCCGGCGGCAGCGGCGACGACATCTTCTGGCTGTCCAACGCCCACCTCGACGCCTATGCCGACAGCGGCCGGTTGATGAAGATCGACCCAACCCTCGATCCGGGCGACTGGGAGCCGTCGGTGGTCGACCAGTTCACCCGCAACGGCGTGCTGTGGGCAGTGCCGCAGCTGACCGACGCGGGAGTCGCGGTGTTCTACAACGCCGACCTGCTGGCAGCGGCCGGCGTCGACCCGGCGGAGCTAGACCGGGTGCGGTGGAGTCCGGGCAGCGACGACACATTGCGGCCGCTATTGGCCCGGCTCACCGTCGACGCCGACGGACATGTCGCCGGCACACCGGGTTTCGAAGCCCGACGAGTCCGCCAGTGGGGCTACAACGCCGCCAACGACCCGCAGGGCATCTACCTGAACTACATCGGCTCGGCCGGCGGGGTTTTCCAGCGCGGCAATGAGTTCGCCTTCGACAATCCGCCCGCCATCGAGGCTTTCCGTTATCTGGTCGGCCTGATCAACGACGACCACGTCGCGCCGCCTGCCTCCGAGACCAACGACAACGGCGATTTCTCCCGTAACCAGTTCCTGGCCGGCCGCATGGCGCTGCTTCAGTCTGGCACCTACAGCCTGGCGCCGGTCGCTCGCGACGCCACCTTCCGCTGGGGTGTCGCGATGCTACCGATCGGGCCGGTGGGCCGGGTGAGCGTCACGAACGGCATTGCCGCTGCCGGTAATTCGGCCACCAAGCATCCCGACGCGGTGCGCCGGGTGCTGGCCTGGATGGGCAGCAGCGAAGGCAACACCTACCTGGGCCGCGAAGGTGCGGCCATCCCGGCGGTGCTGTCGGCCCAGCCGGTTTACTTCGCCTACTGGAAAGCCAAGGGGGTCGACGTTACCCCGTTTTTCGCGGTGCTGAACGGACCGCGCATCCCGGCCCCCGGCGGTTCCGGATTCGCCGCCGGCAACGACGCCCTCCAGCCCTATTTCGACGAAATGTTCCTCGGCCGCGGAGATGTCGCGACAATCCTGAGGCAGGCGCAGGCCGCGGCCAACGCCGCCGCACAGCGCTGATAGCCGGACATGCGGGGATGTCTCGTTTATGCCCACCCGGTGGCGACAAATTCGTTGCACCCCTGGGCTCCTCGCTCAAAGCGGTCGTGGGGCTGCGCTCCGGGTGTTGGGAGGTGGAAATCCCGTGCTGGCGCGGTTGGGTCGGCGGCTGACGGCGCCCGCTGTGCGCTGACGGCGCCGACTGTGCGGTTGCGGCGCCGACTGTGCGCTTGCGGCGCCGACTGTGCGCTTGCGGCGCCGAGTGTGCGCTGACGGCGCCGACTGTGCCGTCAGGGCGGCCGATCGCGGCGGTTCCCGCCCTCCATACACGGTCAAAGCCGTCACTGCACACTCGGTGCGGCGGGCTGGCAGCCGACTCGGTGAGCACGGGAGACATCCCCCGAACGCCCGCCATCTCAAGAGGTTTGAGCGAAGGTGGGGTATCGGCATGCCGAGACAGAGCCCAAGGTGTGCGAAAACAGAGCCAGGCAGCCAAGGCTGCGCACGAGGACATCGCTGACCAGCAGCATTTGTGGTCACCATGAACTTCCGAGTGAGCCGGGCAAATCGGCGCAACGACTCGACTTGGGGTCCACGTTAACGACGTGATCGCTTGGTCCAGGACCGCGCACAGCGTAGATCAGCACCGTCCTAGCCGGGCAGCACCAGCACCGGTACCGGGCTGTGGCGGATGATCTTGCCGCTGCGGGAACCGAGAAAGACTCTGGCGATATCGCCGCGCGGTGAGGTGCCCAATGCCAATATCTCACCGTCCTGCCAGTCGGTGTGCTCCAGCGCGTGCTGCCACCCGTTTCCAGTAATCACTTGCAGTACAACGTCTTTGCCAACCACCCCATCGGTCTTGAGCTTTTCCAGCATTTCTTGGGCCTGCGCCGCCCATGCCTCCAGCACCGATGACTCGGCGTGCAGGCCCACCTCGGGTGGATACATCGTCCGGCCGCGGACCGCGAAGGTGATCACCCGCAACGGCAGGCCGTATCGCCGGGCCAGCTCGGAGCACCGCCTCACCACCTCCGCCGAATCCGGTGCCGCCGAGTAACCGCAGGTGAGCCTGGTCAGCCGGCCGGTGTGGGAGTCGTACTGGCGAGGGCTGATCGCCACCGGCACCGGCGACGAATGCAGCAGCCAATCGGCGGTCGAGCCGATCAACACCCGCGCCCGTCGCCCGCTCGGGAACGAGCCCAGCACCAGCATTTCGGCGTGGGCTTCCTCGACCACCTCGATCAATCCGCCCGATACCGACCGGTGTTCGTGATGGAGATAGCTGACTTCGACGCCGTCGGACACTTTGCGGAGGTAACGCTGGGCCTCCGCCGCAGAGTCAGCAGCCAGCTCATCGGCCCACTGCTCATAATCCGGCTGGGTCAGCGATCCCGGCAGCCACGGCTTCGGGACGATGGTCGCCACCCTCAGTGACGTGTTCAGCGTCCGCGCCATCCGCACCGCCAGCTGCAGCGCCGATGGACCAACCCGGCCGGCCAGGTACCCGACGACGACGCTCACAGCTCCTCCGCAGGTGGATCCGCAAGCAGCGCACGGTTATTGAGCGCACTGTGGTGGCGCCCCCAGAAGAGGTAGAACAGCAGCGCGGCCGCAACCCAGGCGGTGAACGCAATCCAGGTGTACCAGTGCAGGCTGTAGAGCAGGTACCCACAGGCCAGCACCGAAAGGACAGGTGTCACCGGGTAACCGGGGACCCGAAACCCCCGCGGCAGGTCGGGTTCACGTACCCGCAGGATGATCACCCCGACCGACACCACGATGAACGCGGTGAGCGTGCCGATGGACACCATGTCCGCCAAGCGGTCCAGCGGCACGACAGCGGCCAGGATCGACGCGGCGATCGCCACGATCACGGTGTTGCTCACCGGAGTCTGGGTGCGCGGATTCACCGCGGCGAACCGTGCCGGCAGCAACCCGTCGCGACCCATCGCGAACAGGATGCGGGTCTGGCCGTACAACGTGACCAGTGTGACGGTGAAAATCGAGATCACCGCGCCGGCCGCCAGAATGGTGCTGGCCCAGGTTCCGTGGGTGACATTGTCCAGAATCGTGGCCAGCCCGGCCTCTTCCTGGCGTTCGAAAAGCTGCCACGGCTGAGTGCCCAACGCGGCAAATGCGACTAGCACGTAGACGCCGGTGACGACAACCAGCGCCGCCATCAATGCCCGCGGCAAACTTTGCTGCGGGTTGTTCACTTCCTCACCGGCGGTGGACACGGCGTCCAGCCCGATGAAGGAGAAAAAGATCGTGCCGGCCGCCGCGCCGATTCCGGCAACACCGAACGGGGCGAAGTGCCGGAAATGATCGGTGCTGCAGGCCGTCAACGCCAGGACCACGAACATGCCCAGCACGCCGAGCTTGATCAGCACCATGATCGCGTTGACCTTCGCCGACTCACTGGCACCGCGGATCAGCAGCAACGCGCACAGCCCGATGAGGATGACAGCCGGAAGGTTCACATATCCGTGTGGTTCGCCGGAATGCAGATCCCACGGCGCCATCGACAACCCGCTCGGCACACGGAACCCGAACACGTTGTGCAGCAGCTTGTTCACGTAACCGCTCCAGCCGACCGCGACGGCGGCAGTGGCCACGCCGTATTCCAGCAGCAGGCAGGCTGCCACGCACATTGCCACCCCCTCGCCCAGGGTGGCGTAGGCATACGAATACGACGAGCCCGAAACCGGTACCGCCGATGCCAATTCGGCGTAGCAGATGGCCGCGAGGCCGGCGGCGATACCGGCGATGACGAAGGAGACGATCACGCCCGGGCCTGCCTGAGGCACGGCCTCGGACAACACGAAGAAGATGCCGGTGCCGATCGTCGATCCGACCCCGAACATGGTCAGCTGAAAGGTCCCGATGCTGCGCTTGAGGCCTCCGTCGACCCCCGCCGCGACCGCGGCACCGACCACCGGGCGGCGCCGCAGCATCTGCTCTCTCAGACTGGCCGAAGTTGCCGGCAAGTGCCCTCCTGGTGCTGGACCAGGCTGATTATGAACCCGGCGTGCCGCAATCCGGCAGCGAACCGCTGAACGGCCTGCCCGATCGGCGTCGAACCGCCGCTCAGGTGACCCGCAGCAGCGTCTCGATCACCACCGCTGCGCCGCCGGCCATGGCGGTGGTCGTCAGGGCCACCCAGTCGGCCAGTTTGGGTCGGGCCGGGTAGGCCGACAGCTGGCCGGTGCCGCCACGGGCGGTGATGGCATCCCCCATCTCGTCGGCTCGCCGCAGGGTCACGGTGATGGCGGCAGCCAGTAGGTCGATCACTTCGGTCCGGCGCCGCTGCCGGCGGGCCTTGCGACCGCGCGGTATCCGTTTGGGCCGCAGCTGGCGGGCCGCGTAGAGCACCTGGAATTCGTCGATCAGCATCGGGAAGGCGCGAAGCGCGAGCGCCAGGGTGACCGCCCACTCGTCGACCGGGATCCGCAGCAGTCGCAGCGGGCGGCCCAAAGTGGCCAGGGCGGGCCCGATTTCGGCGACGTTGGTGGTCCAGGAAACCATCGCTCCCAACGCGAGCAGCACGATGGACAGCGCGGTGATCCGCAGGAAATTCAATGCTCCGCCCAGTTCGAGCTCGACTCCGGCCACCGCGATCGACGGGGCGCCGCCGGCCAGCGCAGCCGTAATGCCGCCGATGGCCAGTACCACCCATAACCAGCGAGGTACCGACGGCACCGCACCGCGCGGGATGTGCGCGAGCCTGGCCGCCGTGAGCACCAGCGCCGCCATCAGCCCGATCGTCACCCAGCCCGGATAGAACGTCAGCAACACGGAAATGCCGAAGACCACCAGCAGTTTCGTGCCGGCCCACAAGTCGTGGATGACCGAGCTGCCCGGTACCGGAACCAGCAGGACAACCGGTCGGGTGGGGCGACGGGCGCCGCGTCCGTCGGCGTCGGAGGCGGCGGCTGCCGACAGCGTCATGACATGCTCCCCGTCCCGCCCGCGGCGCTCGTCGACGCCGGTTCCATGGCACCGTTGCGCAGGTGCAGGGTCCGCGGGCAAACCTCGTCCATCCCGGCGAAGTCATGAGAAATGACCACCACCGTCAGACCCTGCTCGCGGCGTAGGTCTTCCAGCAGCCGCAGCAAACCCCGTTGGCTGGCGGCATCCAAACCCGCCAGCGGCTCGTCGAGAATCAATGCCCGAGGTGAACATGCCAGCAGCCCGGCCAGCACGACCCGGCGCATCTGGCCACCGCTGAGCTGGTCGATGCTGCGCCCGGCCAGCGTGGGATCCAACCCTACGACACTCAGCGCCGCGGCCACCCGGTCGTGATCGCGCGGGGAAAAGCCCGCCGCAGAGGCGACTTCCAGGTCGACCCGGCTGCGCATCAGCTGCAGCCGGGCAGCCTGGAATGACAACGCCACCGCACCGACCTGCTCGTGGGTGGGCCGGCCATCGAGCAGGCAAACCCCGGCGGTGGGAACCGTCAGCCCGGCCATGATCCACGCCAGCGTGGACTTGCCCGAGCCGTTGCCGCCGTGGATTAGCACCCCGTCGCCCTGTTCCACCACGAAGCTGATATCCCGCAACGCGGTCTTGGCCCACGGTGTGCCCCTGGCGTATTCGTGTCCGACGCCGATCAGTTCGAGCGCCGGTTTGTGCCCCAGGTCACCCACCGCGACGGCCGGCACCGGAACATCTGCCGTCTCGACCATGTCGGCGTTGTCGGGAGAGTCGCTGAGGCTGATCGTGCGGTCGGCCGAATCGGCCTCGTTGTTGTAGTGCGTGATGTGTACCAGAGCCGTGCGGTGATGTTTCGTCAGGCCGGACAACACGCCCAGCAGCGCATCGCGGCCCTGCTGGTCCACCATCGTGGTGACCTCGTCGGCGATCAGCAGCGCCGGTTCTCTGGCCAACGCCGCCGCCAGCGCTAGCCGCTGCAACTCACCACCAGACAGGCTGCCGGTGTCACGTTCGGCCAGTCCGTCCAGGCCGACTTCGGTGAGCAATCGGGCGACGTCGATCGTGGTGCCCGGCGGCAGGCCCCACACCACGTCGTCGGCAACCCGGGTGCCCAGCACCTGGCTTTCCGGATGCTGCAAAACCACTGCCGTGCCGCGCAACTTGCCCAGACCCACCGCGCCCGGACGCTCCACCGTGCCCGACGTCGGCTGCCGGCCCGCAAGTACCAGCATCAACGTGGTCTTGCCGGAACCATTGGCGCCGGTGATCGCCACGTGTTCACCGACCCGCACTGCCAGGCTGACCTCACGCAACGCGTCTTGGGCGGCACCGGGATAGCGGAACCGCACGTTGTCCAATCGCACCGGAACGGGCCCTATCGGGTCCGTTGAATCACCGGCCGGAGCGTCGAGCTTGTGCACATCGGGAATTCCGCGCATCCGCTCCAGCAGCCGCGACAGTGCCCACCAGCCGATCAGCGACACGATCACGATCCCGAGCGTGAAGTAGCCCAGCAGCACCCACGGCCAGTACTGCAGACCGTCGGCGAAGTATCGCTTCAGGTCGGCGGCAGCGCCCTGCAGATGGATCCGGGTCATAAAGGACGCCAGGCCCTCCACGTTTGCGGTCATCACGTCGAAAATCAGGTGCCGCAGCCGGCTCAGAGCCGCCAGCATCGCGACCATCGCCGCGCCGAAGGCCAACCCGGCGATCAGTGACGACACAATGACCGTCGGCGTGCCCCGCCCCCGGCGTTTGACGATTCCGGTCAGCCCGCCGATGTAGGCGCTGTGGACCACTCCCATGAAGCCGCCCATTCCGGCGATCAGGAAGGCGATCACCCCCGCGGCAACCGTCGCGGCAATCAGCACGCGCAGCCGGAAGCGGTAGGCCAGCAGCCCGGTGGGCACGGTGCCCAGCAGTGCCAGTCCCGCGGCGAACGGAACGATGACCGAGATGATCGCGGTCACCGCGCACAGCGCGGACATCACCGCTGCCTGGGCCAGTTCCACCGGTTGCAGCGGCCCGCGTCGATGTCGCGGACGTCGCGAAGCAACGGGGGCCGGCACAGTCACCTCACCGATTCTGCCAGGTGAAGCCGCATGCGGCGGCAGCACACAGCCGCCCGCCGGATTGGCTTGCCAGCGCCCACGATTGGTCTCACATAGCAAAGCTATGCAACGATGGGGCCATGAGTTCATCCGCCGCCACCGACCAAGCCGGAGCCGTGGTGCCCCATCAGGGCCTCGGTGCCGATTTGCTGGGCGTGGTCGCGCGACTCAACCGGCTGGCGACCCAACGCATCCAGATGCCACTGCCGTCGGCGCAGGCCCGGCTGCTGGCAACCATCGAAGCCAAGGGCGAAGCCCGCATCGGCGACCTGGCCGCGGTCGATCACTGTTCCCAACCGACGATGACCACACAGGTACGACGCCTCGAAGAGGCCGGGCTGGTGACCCGGACGGTCGACCCCGGCGACGCCCGCGCGGTCCGCATTCGCATCACGCCCGACGGGCAGCGCACGCTGGCCGCCGTGCGGGCCGACCGTGCTGCTGCGATCGAACCGCAACTGGCCCGACTGGGACCGGCGGACCGGCAGGTGTTGGCTGAGGCCGTCGAGGTGCTGCGCCAGCTGCTCGACAACGCGGCGGCCACCCCGGGCCGCAACACATTGTGACCGTCGCGGTGCATCCTGGATAGATAGACCCGCCCGCCGGGTACTCAGTCAAAGTCGATCGTCGCTGCGGTGACGACATTCGGTGACGAAAGGTGGCGGCCGCATCTTGATACCGAACGCCCCGCCGTTGACCGTCTGGTTCGGATCGGTGCGGTACGTCTTTGCCCCGGGCCGCGACGTGCTGGCGGGGCCCGGCGAACACTGCGACATCCGCCTGCACCACCCCGGTCCCGCCGGCCGCCCCGCCCCGGATGTGGTGCTGCGGTTCCAGGGCACCCATTGGGTTGCCATGGACGGCAGCGGCAACGGCATTTTCGTCGACGGCGCCAGGCTGTCGGCAGTCGACATCCGCGACGGCCAGACGATCGCGATCGGTGACCCGCGACGGGGACCCCGGCTTACCTTCCAGCTCGCCGCACCCGCGGCAGCGCCGACGGCATCGGCCGATCCGCCGCAGGCGCATCGGCCGACCCCGCCGCCTACCGGTCAGTGGCGCAACCCCGTGAAACCGACCGAGCAGGCCACGCAGCGGATGCCGGCCAAGTTGATCACCCACCCAGAACCCGCCCAGGAGGTGGCGCAGCGCATCGTCGCAGAGTCGGCGACGCAACGAATCCCCGCAGCCCCGACGTTCGGCAGGACTACCAAGCCCATCCGATTGACACCACACGGAACACCGCCCGCGCCGGAGGCCGGGCACCCGCCACCGGCTGACCAGCCCGCGCCGGCGGGTGAGGAGCCCAGGGGACGCGGTCTGGTCGAGCGGATGACCGACGCCACCCGGAAGCTGCTCGCGGCTCGACCCGACGCCGGGTCGGCGGAGGAGGGGCCGGCAACCAGCCGGCTGCCGCTGAAACCCGGCGCGCGCACGGTCGGCGTGGCGGCCTATCGATTGGGATCGACCGTCGACGGGCGCGAACTGCTTTCTGACATCTCGTTCACCGCGCGCCCGGGTTCGTTGATCGCGGTCGTCGGGCCGTCGGAGAACCGCACCACCGCCTTGATCGAGCTGCTGGCGGGCCTGCGGCCGCTCGGTTCGGGAGTGCTGACCGTGGACGGCCATGACGTGCAGGCCGAGCCCGACTGGGTCAGATCACGCATCGGGGTAGTGCCGCGCCACGACGCAGTACCCGACTGTCTCACGGTCGAACGGGCCCTGGGTTACGCGGCACAGTTGCGGCTGCCGCCCGATACACCCGCAGCGACCCGCGACCGGGTGGTGGACCATGTTCTCGACGAACTCGAGCTGACGCCGCATCGCAAGACCCGGGTGGCCAAACTTGCGCCCGAGGTGCGCCGGTGCGCGTCCATGGCAACCGAACTCGTCTCCAGGCCTTCGCTGCTGGTCGTCGACGAACCTAACGCCGGGCTCGATCCGGCGCAGCAAAGCCACGTCATGGCGGTGCTGCGCCGGCAGGCCGACCTCGGCTGCGTCGTCGTGCTGGCCACCACGTCGCTTGCTCACCTGAATATGTGCGACCAGGTGTTGCTGCTCACCCCGGCTGGCACTTTGGCTTTCGCCGGGCCGCCGGTGCAGCTGGAATCGGCGATGGGCACTACCGACTGGTCCGAGGTTTTCGCGCAGGTCGGTGCCGATCCCGGCGGTGCGCATCAGGCGTTCCTGGACCACCAGCAGGCATCTGGTTCACTACCGTCGGCGCCGCCCGCGGTGGCGGCTCCCGGGCGGCCGCCCGCCGAGCTCACTACCGGCCAGCAGCTCGGGCTGGCGATTCGCCGTCAGCTCCGCCTGTTCGTCGCCAGGCGGGTGTCCTTCCTCTTCCTGTTGCTGCTGCCGTTTGCGTTGGGCGGCTTGACGCTGCTGATTCCGGGAGATTCCGGGTTCGACCGCGCCGGCCGGTCGGCGCCCAACCCGCACGAGGCCACCGAGATCCTGGCCGCAATGAACCTCGCAGCGGTGCTGATGGGCATCCTGCTGACGATCGGCGATCTGGTCGGCGAGCGGCAGATGTTGCGGCGAGAGCAGTCTGTCGGGTTGTCGACGCCGGCCTACCTGGTCGCCAAGATCACGGTGTTCGGCCTGGTCGCAGCGATCCAGACCGCCATCCTCACCGCCATCGTCGTCGCCGGCAAAGGCCCGCCTGTCCATGACGCGGTCCTGCTGCGCAATGCCACTGTTGAGCTTTACGTGAGCGTAGCGGCCACGGCCGTCGTCTCGATGATCATCGGTCTGGCGCTGTCGACCCTGGGCAGGTCGCAACGCGAGGTTCTGCCGCTGGCGGTGCCGGTGATCCTGGCGTCCGCGCTCTTCGGCGGGGGGCTGCTGCCGCTGGTGGGCACCTGGGGATTCGACCAGATCTCCTGGCTGATTCCGGCCCACTGGGGCTTCGCCGCAGCCGCCTCCACCGTTGATCTGCGGCGGGTCGACCCGCTGGCGGCCCACAACGGGGTGTGGACGCACTACTCCGGTTGGTGGGCCTTCGACATGGCAATGCTGGTCATCCTGGGTGCGTTATGGGCCGGTTTCGTGTTGTTCCGGCTGCGTCCGCCCAGTCACGGCACGAGTGCCCGAAAGTGACGTCGCAGGCCGCTCACAGCACGGCCGCGATCAGCAATCCGACCAGATAGGTGGCCGCCACGGCGGCGGCGCCGAAGAGCAGTTGCCGTGACGCCGCCCACCACACTGCTTTGCCGGTGAACCGGGCGGTCAGCCCGCCGGCGACCAGCAGCCCGGCCCCGCCACATGCCAGCCCGGCGACCAACGACCCGAAGCCGAGCAGGTAGGGGATCAGCGGCAGCAGCGCACCGATGGCGAACATCGCGAACGACGACCCGGCTGCCACCCGCGCCGACGGCTTGGCGGCCGGATCGACACCGATCTCGCGCACCAGGTGAAAGTTGACCGCCTGGTTCTCGTCGCGGTGAATTTCGTCGGTGGCGATCTCCGCGGTTTCCGTGCTCATACCCAGTTCCCGCAACATCGCAACCAATTCGGCGCGTTCGTCTTTCGGACGCGAGCGCAGGGCGCGGCGCTCGAGATGGACTTCGGAGTCGATCTGCTCGTTGGCCGTGGTCACCGACGTGTATTCGCCCAACGCCATGGAAAACGCGCCGGCCAGCAGTCCGGCGATACCGCTGACGATGGTGGCGTGGACGCTTTCGGCCGCGGCCACACCGGCGATCAGGCTGGTGTTGCTGACCAGGCCGTCCATCGCGCCGAAAGCGGCTGCCCGCAGCCAGCCCCCGCTGACGTCGGAGTGCGAGTGCCCGACGTCGAAGGCCGGTTCGCCGGATTGACCCGATTCGCCCGGTTGTGATCCGGGTGCAGGATTCGCCATTGCGCTATCTAAACCCACCGGGGCGAAACGACATATGTGCCTTCCGTATTCGGACACCGATACGGTCTCTTGCCCATACCGTGGTTGACGGGGTTACGGTTCGGGTATGGCGCCGGACATGACCAACACTGCCGACACTGCCCAACATCTGCGCAACGCCCTCGACGGGCGCTTTCGAGACGTGAAGAACGACATGCGCAAGAAGCTGAACCTGGAGATCTTCCGCCCGCACTACACACCCAACACCGTCATCGCCCGCGCCAAGGTGGCCGAGCAGATGCAGTTGCTGGCCGCCGCGGGCGCCGCCGAAGACAGCTTCCGCAAGGAGCGTGGCGGCACCGGCAACGTGGGTGCGGCGATCACGATGATCGAGATGCTGGCCATGTCGGATCTGTCCCTGATGGTCAAGGCCGGAGTCCAGTGGGGCCTGTTCGGCGGTGCCGTCGAGAACCTGGGCACCCAGCGCCATCACGAGGAGTACGTCCCCAAGATCATCAACCTCGACATCCGCGGCTGCTTCGCGATGACCGAGACCGGGCACGGCAGCGACGTGCAGTCGCTGGAGACCACCGCCACCTACGACGCCGCGACCGAAGAGTTCGTCATCGACTCCCCCACCCCGACAGCGCGCAAGGACTACATCGGCGGGGCGGCCGAAACCGCGCGCCTGGCAGCGGTTTTCGCGCAGCTGATCACCACCGGAAACGGCGAGCAGATCAACCACGGGGTGCACTGCTTCCTGGTCCCGATCCGCGACGACGAGGGCAACGACCTGCCGGGTGTGACGACGTCGGACTGCCACTACAAAGGTGGCCTGCCCGGCGTCGACAACGGCCGCATCATGTTCGACCACGTCCGGGTCCCGCGGGTGAATCTGCTGAACAAGTACGGCGACGTCGCACCCGACGGCACCTACAGCTCGCCGATCGACAACGCCAGCCGCCGCTTCTTCACCATGATCGGCACGCTGATCCGCGGCCGGGTCACGGTCGGCGGCAGCGCGGCCGCGGCCGCCCGCGTCGCGTTGGACATCGCCACCCGATATGCGTTGCAGCGCAAGCAATTCAGCGCACCCGACGATGACGACAGCGAAGTCCTGATCATGGACTACCTGGTACACCAGCGGCGGTTGTTCCCGCTGATCGCGCGGTCGTATGCGCTGCAGTTCGCCCAGAACGAGCTGGTGTCCAGGTGCCATGACCTGCAAACCGCGGACGACCCGGACGCCGAGGAGCAGCGTGAGCTGGAAGCCCGGGCCGCCGGGTTGAAGGCCGCCAACACCTGGCACGCCAGCCGCGCCATCCAGGAGGCCCGGGAGGCCTGCGGCGGAGCCGGTTACATGGCCGAGAATCGGCTGATCGCGTTGCGTGCGGACACCGACGTGTTCACCACGTTCGAGGGTGACAACCACGTGCTGACCCAGCTGGTGGCCAAGGAGCTGCTGACGGCCTATGCCGACGACATCCGCAGCATGAGCCCGGTGGAATGGGTGCGCTTCGCCGCCAACACCGTGGGTCAGCGGGTGCTGAAACGCACCGCGGCCGAGACCATCATTCAGACGGTCGTGGACACCCGCCAGGACAACGAGGAAGAGGGCAGCCTGTTCAACCGCGGCACCCAGGTCAAGATGTTCGAGGACCGCGAGGAATATCTGTTGTCCTCGGTGGCGCGCCGGCTGCAGAGCAAGTCCAACGAGATGTCGGCGTTCGACGCCTTCAACGCGGTCCAGGATCACGTGCTGCACGCCGCGCAGGCGCACATCGACCGGGTGGTGCTGGAGGCGTTCGTCGCCGGGATCGAATCCTGCCCGGACCACGAGGCCCGCGACGTGCTCGAGGCGGTGTGCGACCTGTACGCCTTGTCGGTGATCGAGGACGACAAGGCCTGGTACATCGAACACCGGTTCCTGTCGACGGAACGAGCCAAGGCGGTTACCCGCGGCATCAACGACCGGTGCCGGGTGCTACGCCCCCACGCCAAGACGTTGGTGGACGGCTTCGGAATCCCCGAACCGTTGCGCTATGCCGAGATGCTGCATCCGGAGAACCTGCCCGACTGAGCTCAGCGACCCACCAGCTCGACGGCGGCCGGCTGCGCCACGAGCTCGACGGCGGCCGGCTGCAGGGCCGGAAGGTATCCCACCGGTCGGCGAACGTAGACCTTCCAGGTCAGGGCGGCCGCACCGGCGTAGAACACCATGAAGATCCAGAACGCGTCGGTCGCGGCGCCGGTGGCCACGTAGGACTCGCGCAACGCCAGGTTGATTCCGACCCCTCCGAACGCACCCAAGGACGCGACCAGCCCGATGGCCACCCCGGAGATCAGCCTCGACCAGTCCCGGCGGTCGGCTTCGCTGAGATCCGAGCCGAGATGCAGCTCGCGGCTGCATGCCTCGAAAATCGTAGGGATCATCTTGTAGACGGACCCGTTGCCCAACCCGGACAGGATGAACAACGCGATGAAGCAGACGAAGTAACCGGCCATGCTGGCTCCGCGCATGGGGCCGCTGTGCCGGTCTTCCAGGCTGCCGGCGCCGATCAGCAGCCCGGCAACCAGCGTCATGGCGACAAAGACCACCAGGGTGAGACGGCTGCCGCCGAGCCGGTCGGCCAGCCGCCCGCCGTAGACCCGGGCCACTGCCGCCAGCAGCGGTCCCAGGAAAGCCAGCTCGGCGGCGTGCAACGCGGCCTGCGCGGTGCTTTCGCCGGCTGCCACGAAGTTGGTCTGCAGCACCTGCCCGAATGCGAACGAAAACCCGATGAACGAGCCGAAGGTGCCCAGGTAGAGCAGTGCCAGCAGCCAGGTGTCGCGAATGGACAGGACCGCGGAGATGATCGGGCGCAGTCGGTTGGCTTTCACGCGGTGTTGCTCGACGTTGTTCATGAACAGCGTCACACCGATGGCCCCGCAGATCAGCAGCACCGCGTAGAGCCCACACACCAGGTACGGCTTTCCGTCCCCGAACACGGCGATGATCAGCAGCCCGACCAACTGGATGGTCGGCACCCCGAGATTTCCCACGCCGCCGGCAATGCCGAGCGCCGAGCCTTTCAGCCGATGCGGGTAAAACGCGTTGGCGTTGCTCATCGACGCCGCGAAATTGCCGCCGCCCAACCCGGTCAGCGCCGCGCACACCAGATACGGCCACAACGGCAGACCCGGATGAGTCAACAGCACCAACGTGCCGATGGTGGGGACCAGCAGCGCGGTCACCGAGATAATCGCCCAGTTGCGACCGCCGAAGATCGTCGTGGCCAGCGAGTAGGGCAGCCGCGTGCACGCCCCCACCAGGGTGGCGACGGTGTCGAGCATGAATTTGTCGCCGGCGGAGAAACCGTAGACGCTCTGGGGCATGAACAACACCAGCACCGGCCAAAGCGTCCACACGGAGTAGCCCAGATGCACGGTGACAACCGACCAGAACAGATTGCGCCGGGCAATGACCTTGTTGCCGGCTTCCCAGGCCGCGACATCCTCGGCGTCCCAATGCGAAATATCCCGCGGGTTACTCCTGCGCCTTGCTGAAGTGTCCGAATTGAGCTGAGCGTGGCCGGAATTGCTCAGCGGCTCCTCGCGTTGCAGCAGCATCTGCTGTTCCATCACTCTCCTTAGCCCCGGCCACGTTGCTTCCCGCCGGGAAACAACCACGAACTCCCAGAGTGCCAAACTTGCAGTCGCGCGGCACGTTGTGGGCAGCCTGAATCTGCTGAAGAACAGCTGAACAAGTCCTGTAGGCGCCCGCCGCGATCCTTTGGCTACGTCACCGTAACCGACTGTGGGCCAATGCTGTTGGTCGCTATTGGGCCGCTACGAGTCGCTACGAGTGCGGTATCGGGCCCAGTGCTTTCAGCTTGCCGTCGAGTCCGATCTGAAATCGAACCGTGCCCATACCGCTGGGACAGCATTCGGGATCACCGCCGACTCGCCACCGGTACTGGACCGTCACGGTGTCATCACCGGGAGGCAGCACCGTTATGTAGGGTTTCGGATCGGGGGTCGGCGATCCCAACGGAGTGTTCCGGTCGAAGAACAGCAACTGCTGCGGAGTCGACTCGGAGGCGATGGTAGGGATGATCTGCACCCAGTACAGCCGGCATTTCCTGGTGTGTCCCCGTGCGATTTCCACCCAGTTGGACCCTGGCACCTCGATCGGGACGGCGGCTATGGACTGTCGCACCGTGTCGGCCGTCGGTCCATCGGACTGCCTGCAGGTATCCGGCGGCGGAGGCGGCGGTGTCGACGAATTCCCTGCGCAACCGGCAGCCCCGGCAATCCCTGCGATCCCGAGCAGCGCACCCAGGTACAGGCGGATAACAGCCGGCCGACGACGCACCCCGCGAGCTTAGCGAAATCTGTGCACTACCAGGCAAATCTCTGTGGGCGAACCTCTTGGGGTCTGCGCAGACCCGGTTCGGGACGGACGCCGGGAGCTTGGCGAAAACTGTCAATGTTCCCCAAGTTTGGTCAAAACTGCAGCTGCACCGCCCCGACGGGCATCGCCGCAGGAAACTCGCGGGTAATCTGACCTCGAGATCACCGGTCGATGACGACCCGGGGATGACCGGCTCGGCTTGACGGCCCGGCAGACGTGTTCGCCGAGTTCCAGCAACGCACTGGGACGGCTAACCCGCTGCGAGGAAACCGTAAAACGGCCGAAACGTCCGACATCCCGTACCGAAACATCCTTGTCGCAGGATTTGGCGAATACACCGTTGCGCAGTGGTGCGTAGCAGCGGTTGCAGAAAGGACGTAAGGCGTGGCCAGGGAACTCATGGCGCCCGGTAAGGACGCCGTGGAGACTATGTGCGCCTATTGCGGCGTGGGCTGCGGCATTGTGCTAGAGGTCACAACGGACTCGGCAACCGGAAAGCGCCACATTGCCAAGTCAATTGGCCGCACCTCACATCCGGCTAATTCTGGGCGGTTGTGCACCAAGGGCGCCACCACCGCCGACCTGCTCGCCGCACCGGGACGCCTGGAGTCGGCATACCTGCGTAACGACCGCGGGGAGCCCCTCGAACCCGTCGCCATCGACGCTGCGATCACCCACTGCGCCAAGCGGTTACGCGCCATCATCGATGAGCACGGCCCGGACGCCGTCGCGGTGTACGTCTCGGGACAGATGTCCATCGAGGCCCAGTACCTGGCCAACAAGCTGACCAAGGGGTTCATCGGCACCAACCAGATCGAGGCGAATTCGCGGCTGTGCATGGCCGGTGCCAGTTCGGGTTACAAGCTGTCGTTGGGAGCAGACGGACCGCCCGGCTCGTATGAGGATTTCGATCAGGCCGACGTGTTTTTCGTCATCGGCGCCAATATGGCCGACTGCCACCCGATCCTGTTCCTGCGGATGATGGAACGCGTTCAAGCGGGCGCCAAATTGATCGTCGTGGACCCGCGCCGCACCGCGACCGCGGACAAGGCGGACCTGTTCCTGCAGATCGCCCCCGGAACCGACCTGGCGCTGCTCAACGGCTTACTGCAGCTGATCGTCGAAAACGGCCACACAGACCCGCATTTCATCGCCGAGTTCACCGAGGGCTGGGAGGTGATGCCGAGCTTTCTCGAGCAGTTCACACCCGAGGTGGTCTCCGAAATCACCGGCATCCCTGTCGAAGACATTCGCACTGCAGCGCGCTGGATCGGCGAGGCCGCAAATTGGATGAGCTGCTGGACGATGGGACTCAATCAGAGCACCCATGGCACCTGGAACACCAATGCGCTGTGCAACCTGCATCTGGCCACCGGCGCGATCTGCAAGCCGGGCAATGGCCCCTTCTCCCTCACCGGGCAGCCCAATGCCATGGGCGGACGCGAAATGGGTTACATGGGTCCGGGTCTGCCGGGCCAGCGCTCGGTGCTCTCGGCCGCCGACCGCGAATTCGTGGAGCAGCAGTGGGGCATTGCCCACGGGTCCCTGCGCACCGACGTCAGCGCCGGTGTGGTCGACATGTTCTCCCGGATGGCCGCCGGCGACATCAAGGCATGCTGGATCATGTGCACCAATCCCGTTGCCACTGTGGCTAATCGGAAGACGGTGCTGGCCGGGCTGGAGAAGGCCGAACTGGTGATCACCCAGGACTCGTTCGCGGAGACCGAGACCAACGAGTACGCAACCGTGTTGCTGCCCGCCGCGCTGTGGACCGAGTCCGAGGGGGTGATGGTCAATTCCGAGCGGACCATGACGTTGTTCCAGAAGGCCGTCGAGCCGGTCGGACAGGCGCTGCCGGACTGGCAGATCATTGCCCGGATCGCTTGCGAGATGGGCTATTCGGAGTCGTTCAGCTACCAATCCGCCGCCGACGTGTTCGACGAAATCACGCGGTTCTCGAACCCGGCAACCGGATATGACCTGCGAGGCATCAGCTACGACAGGTTGCGGCAGACACCGTTGCAGTGGCCCTGCCCACCAGACAGCAGTGGCCGCAACCCGATCCGCTACCGCAACGACGGGGTCAGCCAGACACGGTTGGTGCGCGACGACGGCACGGTGCCGCGGTTGGCTTTCCCGACCGCCAGCGGACGTGCGGTGTTCTTCGCCCGCCCCCATCTGCTGCCCGACGAGATGCCCGACGGTGACTACCCGTTCCTGCTCAACACCGGACGCCTGCCGCACCAATGGCACACGCTGACCAAGACCGGCAAGGTCGCCAAACTCAACAAACTCAACCCGGGCCCGCTGGTCGAGATCCACCCCGATGACGCCACGCGGCTGCAGATCCGCGACGGTGACCACGTCGAGATAGCGTCTCGCCGCGGCCGCGCGGTGCTGCCTGCCCTGGTCACCGACCGGGTGCGGCCCGGCAACTGTTTTGCCCCGTTCCACTGGAACGACGTCTTCGGCGAGTACCTCTCGATCAATGCGGTCACCAACGACGCCGTCGACCCGATATCGCGGCAACCGGAATACAAGGCGTGTGCGGTCACCTTGACGAAGGTTGCCCAACGCGCAGCCGAGCCACCTTCGGCAGACGAACCCAGCGAGGCCGGCGCACCCGAACCGGTACTCACCGACACCCCGCGCCTCGATCTGGCCGACGTCGACGCACTCGCCGAATTCCTCGGAGTGGCAACCGAACCGATGCCCCAGTTCGGTCCGTTCGCTCGTTCCTACCTTGCCGGTTTACTGGCGGGGCTGCGCACCGAAACCGGTCGGCGGATGGCCGGGGTGCCCACCGTGCCGGTCAGCGCTCCCTTCGATACCCCCACCCGGCTATGGCTGGACGGCTTGCTCGCGGGAATGTTCGCGCGCACCGAGACGCCGCAACCGGTGCCGGTCGCCCGACCTCGCGCCGCCGACGCTCACCCCGAAGAGCCCGCCGAGGCAACCGCGCCGATCGTGGTGTTGTGGGCGTCGCAAACCGGGACCGCGGAAGAGTTCGCCGCCGATGTCGCCGCGCAACTGCGCGCGGCCCAGCTGCCGGTCGCGTTGCACGGCATGGACGAGTTCCCGGTGTCGCGGCTGCCGACGGTTGAGCAGCTGTTACTGATCACCAGCACCACCGGGGACGGCGAGCCACCGGACAACGGCTCAGCCTTCTGGCGGGCGCTGACGACTGAAACCGCGCCGGAGCTGGCCGGTATCCGCTATGCCGTCCTGGCGCTGGGCGACTCCAACTATGCCAACTTCTGCGGTCACGGGCGCGCACTGGACCAGCGTCTGGCCGAACTGGGAGCGACCCGCATCATCGACCGCGTCGACTGCGAACCCGACTACGAGGATCCCGCCGCCGGCTGGCTGAGCCGGGTTCTGCGCGAGCTGCGCAGCTCGGTGTCGACCACGGTCACACCACGTCACATCTCACCGACGGCTACCCGAACACCACCGGCGTTCACGAAAAAGAACCCACTGATCACCAACGTGGTCCGAAATACCATGCTCAGTAAGCCGCGGTCAGGAAAAGACGTGCGGCAGTTGGTTTTTCACGCTCCCGAGCAAGCGGTCAGTTACGAAGCCGGCGACGCGCTGGGGGTGTGGCCCCGCAACGACAGCCGGCTGGTCGACGAATGGCTGACGGTGACCGGACTGAATGGCCACACCGAAGTCGACGTCGTCAACCACGGGTCGATGTCGCTGCGCGCGGCGTTGACCGATCGGCTCGAGATCGCGCACATCAGTCCCGCCCTGCTGCGCTTCGTCCAGCAACGCACCGCAGACCGCGACGTCGCCGACCAGCTCGCCGACCTGATGTGCCCGGAAAACAAAGCTGCCCTTGATGATTGGTCCTGGGGTCGGCAGTCGGTCGACCTGCTGGCGCAGGCGCCGGTCACCGCGACCGCCGACGAGTGGCTAGCCGTACTCAAACCGCTTCAGCCGCGGCTGTATTCGATATCGTCCAGCCCCAAACAGCACCCGGGGGAAGTGCACCTGACCGTGTCGCCGGTGCGGTACAACTTCCAGGGCGTGCCGCGGCGCGGGGTGTGCTCGACCTATCTGGCCGACCGCTCCCCCAGCGACGAGATCGCGGTCTATGTGAAGAAAGCCAGCAGCTTTCGGTCGCCCAGTGATCCGCACACGCCGATGATCATGATCGGTCCCGGAACCGGTATCGCGCCTTTTCGGGCGTTCCTGCAGGAGCGACGCGCGCTCGGCCACACCGGACCGAACTGGTTGTTCTTCGGGGAACGCCACGCCGCCACCGACTTCTACTATCGCGAGGAGATCCAGGCGATGCATGCCGACGGCTTCCTCACCGAACTCGATCTTGCGTTCTCGCGCGATCAGCGGGAGAAGGTCTACGTGCAGCATCTGATGCGCCGGCGCGGAGCGCAGCTGTGGCAATGGCTGCAGGACGGAGCGCAACTATACGTGTGCGGCAACGCCGATCCGATGGCCAAAGATGTCGACCGCACGCTCTGCGACATCGCCGCCGAGCATGGACATCTCGATACCGAAGCGGCCACCGCCTACGTACGGTCGCTGAGCGCGGCCAAGCGCTACCACCGCGACGTGTACTAACCACTAACCCAGAACTCGCACTTGGTGGACTCTTCGGGGCGCGTCCAGGCCCCCGGCGTTACCGTGGCTTGACGCGTCAGGTCACGGACGGAGATGTGATGAGCGATGCCCACGTGCCCCGGTTTCCGGCAGCACTGTCCACGCCCAGTCTCAATCGCGGGGTCGGCTTCACCCACGAGCAACGCCGGCAGCTCGGCCTCGTCGGTCGCCTTCCGGCCGCGGTACTCACCCTGGACCAACAGGCCGACCGGGTATGGCATCAACTGCAGAGCCTGGCCACCGATCTGGGCCGCAACCTGCTGCTCGAACAGCTGCATTACCGCCACGAACTGCTCTACTACAAGGTGCTGATCGACCATCTGCCCGAACTGATGCCGGTGGTGTATACGCCGACGGTCGGCGAAGCGATCCAACGGTTCTCGGATGAATACCGTGGGCAACGCGGCCTGTTCCTGAGCATCGACGAACCCGACGACATCGCGGCGGCCTTCGAAACCCTGGGGCTCGGACCAGACGACGTCGACCTGATCGTCTGCACCGACGCCGAAGCCATCCTGGGCATCGGCGACTGGGGCGTCGGCGGCATCCAGATCGCGGTGGGCAAACTGGCGCTCTACACCGCCGGTGGCGGCATCGATCCGCGCCGCTGCCTGGCGGTGTCGCTCGACGTCGGCACCGATAACGAGCAGCTGCTGCAGGACCCGTTCTATCTGGGTAATCGGCACGCCCGGCGCAGCGGCGCCGAATACGACGAGTTCATCAAGCGCTACATCGAGACAGCCCACCGGATGTTTCCGCGGGCAATGCTGCACTTCGAGGACTTCGGGCCGGCCAACGCGCGGATGATCCTGCAGACCTACGGTGTGCAGTACAGCGTGTTCAACGACGACGTGCAAGGTACCGGCGCGGTGGTGGTGGCCGCCATCGACGGGGGATCGCACGTCACCGGCGTCCCGGTCCGCGACCAGAAGGTGATCGTCTTCGGGGCCGGCACCGCGGGAATGGGTGTCGCCGACCAGATCCGGGACGCCATGGTGGCCGACGGCGCCACCGTCGAGCAGGCGGCGTCGCAGATCTGGGCCATCGACAAGCAGGGGCTGCTGTTCGACGACATGGAGGGTCTGCGGGAATTCCAGCTGCCCTACGCCAAAAACCGTAACCGGCTGGGCGTCCAGGCACGGATCGGACTGGTCGACGCGATCAAGCTGGCCTCGCCGACCGTGTTGCTCGGCTCCTCGACGGTCTCCGGCGCGTTCACCCAGGAGGTCGTCGAAGCGATGACGGCATCGTGCGAACGCCCGATGATCTTCCCGCTGTCCAATCCCACCTCGCGGATGGAAGCCATGCCGGCCGACGTCCTGACGTGGTCGAACGGAAAGGCTCTAGTTGCTACCGGTACCCCGGTCGCGCCCGTCGAATACGACGGCACCACCTACACCATCGGCCAGGCCAACAACGTGCTGGTGTTTCCGGGCATCGGTCTGGGCGTCGTCGTGGCCGGAGCCCGGCTGCTGACCCAGGGCATGCTGCGTGCGGCGGCCAAAGCCCTTGCGCGCCGGGCTAATCCGACCAAGACCGGGGACTCGCTGTTGCCCGACGTTCAGGATCTCCGCGGGATTTCTGCGACGGTCGCCGAGGCCGTCTATCACGCCGCAGTCGACGACGGCGTAGCCACCAAGGCCCATGACGACGTCGCGCGAGCCATCGTCGAGACCATGTGGCTGCCGGTCTACGACTGAATGCGGCCGTAATCCCGCTCAGCCGGCGTTCGTACCGCCCTCGGCGATACGGCGTACCGCGCTGATGAACACGTCGACCTCGTCGAAGGTGTTGTAGAAGGCGAACGACGGGCGAACCGTGGCCTCCAACCCGTAGCGACGCAGGATCGGCTGGGCGCAGTGATGGCCGGCGCGCACCGCGATGCCCTCGGCGTTGAGTGCCTTGCCCACCTCGAGAGGCTCATGGCCGGCCAGCACGAACGACAACACACTGGCCTTCTCGGTCGCGGTGCCCACCAGGCGGACACCGGGGACATCGGCCAGTCGCGGGGTCGCATACTGCAACAGCGCGTGCTCGTAGGCGGCGATACGCTCGACACCCACCCGCTCGACGTAACGCAATGCCTCCCCGAGACCCACCGCATCGGCGATGTTGCCGGTGCCGGCTTCGAACTTACTCGGCGGCCCCTGATACAGCGAGCGCTCCATGGTGACGTCGGTGATCATGTTGCCACCCCCCTGCCAGGGCGGTGTCTCGGCGAGAGCGTCCTCGCGCCCGTAGAGCACACCGATTCCGGTGGGGCCGTAGACCTTGTGCCCGGAGAACGCGAAGAAATCGGCTCCGAGCTCGGCAACGTCGATCGGCAGGTGCGGAATCGACTGGGCACCGTCGATCAGCACCCGGGCGCCGTATCGGTGTCCGAGCTCGACAATCTGGTGTACCGGTGTCACGGTGCCCAAGGCATTCGAGACATGAGTTGCCGCAACGAGTTTGGTCTTCGGACCCAGCAGCGCCTCGAACTCCGACAGCAGCAGATTGCCGGCTTCATCAACCGGTGCCACTTTCAGCACGGCACCGGTCTGCTGCGAAATAAGTTGCCACGGAACGATATTGGCGTGGTGCTCCAAGTGGGTGATGACGATCTCGTCACCCGGGCGCAGATGTTTTCCACCCCATGCGTAGGCCACCAGATTGATGGCCTCGGTGGTGCCGCGGACAAAAATGATCTCTTCGTCGCGGGCGGCGCCGATGAAGCGGCGGATGGTGTCGCGCGCCTCTTCGTAGGCATCGGTGGCCCGGGCCGCCAGCTCGTGCGCGGCGCGGTGGATGTTGGAGTTTTCGTGGGCGTAGAAGTGCGCGAGCCGGTCGATGACCACTTGCGGCTTTTGGGTGGTCGCCGCGTTGTCGAACCAGATCAACGGCTTACCGTGGACCGTCTCCCGAAGGATCGGAAAGTCGGCACGCACGGCCTCGACGTCGAAGACATCGATCGCCCGGTGATCGTCGTCCGGCTTAGGCACCGAGTCGGCCTCGGTCAGCAACGGGGTGAGGAAGGAGTAGCTGCGCTCGTCACCGAGCGGCCGGTCGCGGCGGGCCGGTACGGTGTCGGACCAACCGAGGTCGCCGACCGACAGCGCCGCACGTGGCCATTCGGGCCGCAGGACCGGTATCGAGCCGTGCGGAGCCACCGGAACGCGGGGCGCCGCTCCGGCCAGCACCCCCGGCACCGTCGGCACGATGCCCGAAGTCGGTACCGCGAACGTCGTCAGCTCACCGGCACCCGGTGGGTAGCGATCCGCCACCCCGGCAGCGGTGGTGGCCGCCGATGGCGCTGCCGTCGTATCCGGAACACTTCCGCGCGGAGCTACCGGTGCCGTCTGGGGCAGCCCCTCGGGCTCCGGTGACGCCGGCGCCGGCAAGTAGATGTCGGCTACGCCGACGGACGGAACCGCAGCCGGCACCACGTCGAACGCGCCGGCGGTTGCCCGCCCGGCCGCCGCTGCGGCCGTCATGTCGGGCATGTTGCCGCGCGGGGCCACCGGAGCCGCCTGCGGCGGGCTGTCGAAGCCCGGCCGAATGCCGGCAGCGTAGAGCTGACCGGCCAATGCGGCCAGCTCCGCGGCGCTGATCGGCGCCTCACCTGCGGCGTCTGGCGGCAGGTACTCACTTGTACTCATGGAACTGGTCCACCGCCACGTCGTCGAGCACGGCAAGCGCATCGTCGGTGAGCACGGCCAACGACGTGTAAAGAGTCACCAGATAGGTCGCGATCGCCGATTGGTTGATGCCGGTGAACCGCACCGACAGCCCCGGCGCCTGCTCCCCCACCAGCCCGGGCTGGAACAGGCCCACCACGCCCTGGCGTTCTTCGCCGGTGCGCACCAGGATGAACTTGGTCTTGCCGTCGACAACCGGCACCTTGTCCGAGGGAATCAATGGGATGCCGCGCCAGGTGATGAACTGCGCGCCGAACAGGCTCACCACCGGCGGCGGCACACCACGGTAGGTGGCCTCACGGCCGAACGCCGCGATGCCCTGGGGGTGGGTCAGGAAAAAGCTGGGCGTCTTCCAGACCTTGGTGATCAGCGCGTCCAGATCGTCCGGCGTGGGCGCACCGGCCAGGGTCCGGATGGTCTGCCCGGGTGTCGCCTGGGCAAGCAAGCCGTACTCGGGGCTGTTGACCAGTTCGAACTCCTGGCGCTCCTTGATGGTTTCGATGGTCAGTCGCAACTGCTGCGCGATCTGGTCATGCGGACTGGAGTAGAGGTCGGACACCCGGGTGTGGATGTCGAGCAGCGTGGAGATGGTTCGCAGCGTGTACTCCCGCGGGCTGGTCTCATAGTCGACGTAGGTCTCCGGCAGCGGCCCGTCCGTGCCGGCGCCCGCCTCGGCCTTGATCGCCACCCGCTCGGGGTTGATCACCCGGTTCACCCGATAGATACCCGCTTCCACCGGCACCCAGCTGAGCAGATGCAGCAACCAGCGGGGCGTGATCGTCGACAGCTGCGGGACGGTCTTGGTGGCGTTGGCAAGCTGCCTGGCAGCAAGATCACCCAGTGCCTGAGACTCGTTTTGCGGCGAACTCATCGTTGTCCTTCCGTGCATGATCGATCCCTGCGCAGGCGCCGGGCCTGGAGGTCGGGTGCATTCTCGGGCGCAATCATCGTCGGTCGCGCCCCGACGTCCGCTGAGCGTATTCGACGCGGTTGGCCGGGCAAAGCGTTACATCATCGCTGAGCCGAACGTCAGATACGCGGCATGCCTTATAGTGGATGCCATGCAACAGGCCGTACCGCTGCGCTTTGTCCTTACGCGCTGCATCGCCGCGGACTGTTGTTGTTGCTGTTGATTCCTGACGTCTTCTGACCGTTCAGCAATCGTCGCGCTGCGGCGCTTCACGCCTTGATGACGCGCGCGACCCAAAGTCTTCAGGAAGAGCAACCGCCCCTATGACTGTCTTGTCCATCCCGCACCGCGCGCCGGCTCCGGTGGCGACCCGTCGGCGCATCCGGTTACGACCGGCCACCGAGTTGACCCGGATGACCCGCTACCGAGGCGGGACGTACTCACACACCGTCGACCGGATCGTGTTCGCCGACGGCACCACCGCCCGCACCGACCTGATCAGGTTGAACCCGAACGTGCAGGCCTACTCGCTGGATTTCACCGGCGTCGCACCACACCAGCCGTCGCCCTACCGCCTGGGCACCTGGTCCGCGCTGCCACATCTGCGCACCCGCGACTGCGAAGCCGAGGTGGACTGGATCCTGCGCAACTCCTTCCCGGTGTGCCCGATCGCCGAGCTGAGCCGGCGGCTACGCGCCGCCGGGTATCCGCTGGGGCCGGCCAACATCAGCGAACACGAAGCCATCGCCGCAACGCAGGCGGCGATCTGGTGCTTCACCAACGGCATGGCGCTGGACACCCGCCCGCTCAATGCCCCCGTCGCGGTGCACCGCGGACCGGGACCGGTGCTCACCTTCGAATTCGACGGGCGGCCACAGCTGGGCGGCTATTCACTGTGGACGGCGTCCGACACCCCCGTGGCGGTGAAGCTGCAAAAGTCGACGGATGGCGTTGTCTGGCAAGACATCTCCGGATCCCAACTGACCACCGATGCCGGCCGCGGGCGCTACCAGCGCACCCTCGGCGTCGGCAGCACCTTGTCGACCAGCAGCCACGGATACGGCGCGCACGGCTACCGCTGCTACCGGCTGGTCGCCACCTCCGACACCACGCCGGTGATCGACCACGTCGACTTCTGGCTGACCGGTTCCAGCCACTATCGCAACGCCGACCGTGTCGTGCACCTCTACAACTATCTGCTCGCGGGGGCATACACGGCCTTGAGAGACGACGGCGAACCGCACCTCCTCGACACCGCCGCCGCTGTCGACTCGGAACTCGTGGGGCCGTTCCGGGTCCGAATTCCGTTGACGTTCAGCGTGCCTGACGGCCACGAGCTGGTCGACGCCGACGGGCGTGCCGTCACCGGAACCGTTCAGCCCGGTGCGGACTTCTACCTGCGCCGAGCACCCGGCACCACGGCGACGACACTGACTGCCACGACTACCCACCACGTGGGTGGACGGGTGCTGACCGGAGTGGCATTGGAGAGTACAACTCAGCGGCTCACGCCGGTTGCGCTGACGACACCCGTGCACGTGACAATCGAGTTCGACATCAACTGGCAGGCCGCCGAGGCCCGCGCCGACATCGCTGGAGACCGCCAATGACGATCGCCGAAAACATCACCCAGCTGATCGGGGGCACGCCGCTGGTCCGGCTGCGACGGGTCACCGACGGCGCAGTGGCGGACGTGGTGGCCAAGCTGGAATCCTTCAATCCGGCGGGAAGTGTGAAAGACCGCATCGGGGTAGCCATGATCGACGCCGCCGAGAAAGCGGGCCTGATCAAGCCGGACACCATCATCCTGGAGCCGACCAGCGGGAACACCGGCATCGCGCTGGCGATGGTGGCCGCCGCGCGCGGCTACAAGTGCGTGCTCACCATGCCCGACACCATGAGCATCGAGCGACGCATGCTGCTGCGCGCTTACGGCGCCGAACTCGTGCTCACCCCCGGCGCCGACGGCATGGCAGGCGCCATTGCCAAGGCCGAAGAACTGGCCAAGACCGACGAGCGGTATTTCATCCCGCAGCAATTCGAAAATCCGGCCAACCCCGCGGTCCACGCCGTGACCACTGCGGAGGAGGTGTGGAAGGACACCGACGGCAAGGTCGACGTCTTCGTGTCGGGCATCGGCACCGGCGGCACCATCACCGGTGTCGCGCAGGTCATCAAGGAACGCAGGCCGTCGGCGCAGTTCGTCGCCGTGGAACCGGCCGCGTCGCCGGTGCTGTCCGGGGGCCAGAAGGGACCACACCCGATCCAGGGCATCGGCGCCGGGTTCGTCCCGCCGGTGCTCGACATGGGCTTGGTCGACGAGGTCATCACCGTGGCCAACGACGACGCGTTCAACCTGGCCCGGCGGCTGGCCACGGAGGAAGGTCTGCTCGTCGGCATCTCCTCGGGCGCGGCCGCGTGGGCCGCGGTGGAAGTGGCCCGTCGGCCGGAGAACGCCGGCAAACTCGTGGTCGTCGTACTTCCCGACTTTGGCGAGCGTTATCTGAGCACGGCGTTGTTCGCGGATCTGAGTGATTGACCATGCTGGCAGAGATACGGCGCGACATCCGGGTGGCCAGGCAGCGCGACCCGGCCCGGCCGACCGCTTTGGAGGTCGTTTTCTGCTATCCGGGTGTCCACGCGGTGTGGGGCCACCGGATCAGCCACTGGCTATGGCTGCGCGGCGCACGGTTGGCCGCCCGGGCGTTGGCGGAACTCACCCGCATCCTGACCGGTGTCGACATCCATCCCGGCGCTGTCCTGGGCTCGGGCCTGTTCATCGATCACGCGACCGGCGTGGTCATCGGTGAGACCGCCGAAGTGGGCGACGACGTCACGCTCTACCACGGCGTCACGCTCGGCGGCACCGGAACGGACATCGGTAAGCGCCACCCCACGGTCGGTGACCGGGTGATCATCGGGGCCGGCGCCAAGATCCTCGGCCCGATCAAGATCGGCGACGGCAGCCGGATCGGCGCCAACTCCGTTGTGGTCAAAGAGGTTCCGTCCGCCGCGGTGGTGGTCGGCGTCCCCGGGCAGGTCATCAGCCGCAACGGTTCGTCCAGACACGACGACTCGGTGTTGCCCGATTTGGTGGGGGTCAGCCTCCAGTCGCTGCTCAGCCGGGTGGCCAGGCTGGAGGCCAAAGCCGACCACCACCCGCCGGCCGGACGGGTGATCCGGCCGCCCGAAGCCGGTGTATGGCATGGCGAAGATTTCTCCATCTGATCTATCTGAGGACGACCCGACTATGACGACGACGAATAGCATGGCGAGCCGATGAGCTCGATCGCAATGGCCTCGGCGGCGCTCATCGCAGCGTTGACAGGTGCGACGGCGATCGGTTGGACGGTCAATCGACGGTCCGGCGTGCTGCGCGAAACCGGCGCCGCAGTTCATCAGGACGCCTCCGATCTCGGCTTGTCCGACACCGGTCCCACCGTCGTGCACTTCAGCGCCGCGTGGTGCGGTCCGTGCGCAGTGGTGCGCCGCGTGGTCGGCGAGGTGTGCGCCGGATTGCCCGATGTGGCACACGTCGAGATCGACATCGACGCCAATCCGGTGGCCGCACAGCGGATGTCTGTGCTGTCGCTCCCCACCACGTTCATCTTCGACGCGGACGGGCGGCAGCTGTACCGCACCGCGGGGGTGCCGAAGGCGGCCGATCTGCGGGCAGCATTGCAGCCCCTGCTCACCTGAGACCTTGCACAAAAGGAGCGGACTTGATGTCGAATAATGCCGGACAAGTGGACGTCCGCGGTCCGCGATTTGCCGCGTGGATCACCACGACGGTCCTCGTCGTGGCCTTGATCGTCTCGGTGTTCAGCACCAAGGCGGCGGCGGTGATACTGGTTGCCCAGGCCATCGTCTTCGCCATCAGTGCGCTGCGCGGCCCGCGCAACAGCCCCTACGGCCTGCTGTTCGCCATGCTGGTAGCGCCCCGGCTGGGACCGGTGACCGAGCGGGAACCGGTGCCACCGTTGAAGTTCGCCCAGCTGGTCGGACTTGTTTTCGCGGTCATCGGGGCCGTCGGCTTCGCTATGGCGGTCCCGGAGCTGGGCGTGGTGGCGACGTCGTTCGCGCTGTTCGCTGCGTTCCTGAACGCCGCCTTCGGCATCTGCCTCGGCTGCCAGCTCTACCCGTTGGTCGCCCGGCTCCGGCGCGCGAGGGCGGCCAATGCGCCGCATCGCTAAGACCTGGCTCCCCCGGAAGGACTCGAACCTTCAACCCTTCGGTTAACAGCCGAATGCTCTGCCAGTTGAGCTACAGGGGACCGGCGCGTCCACGAGAACGCTGTCGCGGATCGCGGGACGACTCTAGCGTACTGGCATACCCGCGCCAACTAGCGGGATCAGCCAGACTGCCAAGCCCGGTCGGTGGGCACCCGCCTCGCGGGATCGGCGCGCCCGCACCCGGGCGGATGAGGCAGGATGGAACGAACCGCGCTGATAGTCGGAGGGACCGCTTTGATCGGGTATGTCGCCGTGTTGGGGATTGGGTACGTATTGGGGGCGAAGGCCGGCCGTCGCCGCTATCAGCAGATCGCCGGCACCTACCGCGCGCTGACCGGGAGTCCCGTGGCCAGATCGATGATCGAGGGGGGCCGCCGCAAGATCGCCAATCGAATCTCCCCCGACTCGGGCTTTGTGACGGTGACCGAGATCGACGAGCAGACGGCCATCATCGAGCGGGCCGAGCGGGTGGAGCGGGTCGTCGAGCGCCAGGCGAAATAGCGCGCTGACGCCGCATCACCCTCACGCGGTCAGGTCGTTGCCGCTGGCCTGCTCCAATAAGCTGCGCCGGTAGGCTTCCATGGCCACCAGATCGCCGAACAGCGCGTGATATTCGTCGCCGTGTTCGATCGGCGACATGCGCTGCAGCTTCGATTTGACCTCGGCTATCTGCCGGCCCATCCATACCTCCTGTAGGCGGGCCAGCACTCCGCCGATATAGCGCGGCAGCTTGTCATCGTCGACCGCAATCGCCTCTACCGCCAACTCGTTGATCAGGCCGGTGGTCAACGGCGACGTGGTCTGCCGGGCCACCATGTCCATCCACTGCGCCCCGGTGACCCCCGCCGATGTCCCTCCCGCCGCCTCGATGGCCGCACGCACGGCGCAGTATCCGGGGTGGGTGAAGCTCTCGACGGTTAAGGTGTCGAAAACCGGTCCGGCCAGCGCCGGGTACTGCAGGGCCGATTTGAGCGCCTCACGTTGCGGCCACAGCGTCGGGTCGCGGGGGTCCGGACGAGCGGCGGCGGGTTCGGCCGAAGGCGCATCAGGGGGCTGCTGCGTCGCCCGCCGGGGTGCCTTCGAGCCGGGATGACCCCTGCCCGGCACCTTGGCGGGGGTTTTGGCCTGACTGCGCACCCGGTCGACGACCTGGGCGACGTCATCCCAACCGACCCAGCCGGCCAGCTGCCGGGCGTACTCGTCGCGCAGCATCGGGTCTTTGATCTGGCCCACCATCGGCACACACCGTCGCAACGCAGCCACCCTACCCTCGGCGCTGTTCAGGTCCGTCTCGGCGAGCGCGGACCGAATTGCGAACTCGAACAACGGGGTTCGTCGTGCCACCAAGTCCCGCAGGGCCGCATCGCCGGATGCCAGCCGCAGGTCGCAGGGGTCCATGCCGTCCGGGGCTACCGCTACAAAAGACTGACCCGCCAGGTTCTGTTCGCCGTCAAGGGCCTTCAGTGCGGCGGCGCGGCCGGCGGCATCGCCGTCGAAAACATAGATCAGCTCGCCGCGGAAGAAGCTGTCGTCCATCATCAGCCTGCGCAGCATGGCCAGGTGCTCGTCGCCGAATGCGGTGCCGCAGGACGCGACCGCGGTGGTGACCCCGGCCAGATGCATGGCCATCACGTCGGTATAGCCCTCGACGACCACCGCCTGATGCCCCTTGGCTATGTCACGTTTGGCCAGGTCGATGCCGAACATCACCGACGACTTCTTGTACAGCAGCGTCTCCGGGGTATTGACGTACTTGGCTTCCATCGGGTCGTCGTCGAACAGGCGCCGAGCCCCGAAACCGATCACCTCGCCGGCCGACGACCGGATGGGCCACAGCAGCCGCCGATGAAACCGGTCCATGGGACCGTGCCGGCCCTGCCGGGACAGTCCCGCCGCTTCCAGCTCCTTGAACTCAAAGCCCTTGCGCTGCAGATGTTTCGTCAGGGAGTCCCAGCCCGACGGCGCGAATCCGCAGCCGAAACGACGCGCCGCCTGGGCATCGAAGTTGCGCTGGGTCAGGTAGTGGCGGGCCGGTGCGGCCTCGTCGGACTCCAGAGCAACCGCATAGAACTCCGCCGCGGCCGCGTTGGCCGCGAGGAGTCGGCTGCGACTGCCCCGGTCGCGCTGCACACTGGTGGCCGCGCCGGTATAGCTGATGGTGTAGCCGATCCGGTCGGCCAGCAGTTCGACCGCCTCGACGAAGCTGACGTGCTCGATCTTTTGGATGAATGCATAGACGTCGCCACCTTCACCGCAGCCGAAGCAGTGGAAGTGACCGTGGTTGGGCCGCACATGAAACGACGGAGATTTCTCGTTGTGAAACGGACACAGACCGCGCAGCGAGTCCGCCCCGGCGCGCCGCAGCTGGACGTAGTCGCCGACCACGTCCTCGATGCGGGCGCCGTCACGGATGGCCGCAATGTCGCGGTCGGAAATCCTGGAGCGCCCCGCCGGACTCGACATTCGCTCATCTTAGGGCTCAGTGCAAAACCGTGGTCCGGCCCGGGAATTGACCAGCGTCGATGCGCTCCAGCCGCCCCTCGGTGTAGGAGGCGATCTGATCGACGATGACCCGCATCCGGGCGGCATCGTCGTCCGCGGTGTGGTACGCCGCGGCAAAGACCGGGTCGAGCGTCCGCGGCGCACCGGAGGATAGCCACTGCGCCACCCGGTGGATGCGTTCCCGCTGGCGAGCCTGGGCTTCCAGATGCCGTGGGTCGGACATGATGAACTGCAGCGCCAGGATTTTCAGCACCGCAACCTCGGCCCGCACCAGGTCGGGTATCTGCAGCTCGGCCTGGTAACGGGTCAACGGCCCGGAACCCGCCACGGCACGGGTGGTGGCGATCGCCGCCGAAGCAAACCGCCCCACCAGTTCGCTGGTCAATCGCTTCAGCGCGACCGACGCCGCCAACGTGGCGTCGTACTTGCCCACCGCCGCGACCACTGGCAGCGCCGACAGCCGGCGGGCGGCGGCCATCAACTCGTCGGCACCAAGGCGGCGGAATTCGCTCTGGCCCAGCCGGGCCAGCGCGGCCGCGTCGTCGTGGTCGGCGAGCACCCGCAAGTCGATGCGTTCGGAGACGACGCCATCCTCGACATCGTGGACTGAATACGCGACATCGTCGGCCCAGTCCATCACCTGCGCTTCCAGGCATGGCCGATCAGCCGGTGCGCCGGTGCGCACCCAGGCCGCCGGCTGCTGATCTTCCTCGTAGAAGCCGAACTTGCGCCGCCCGTCACCGCGCGTCCACGGGTATTTGGTGACCGCGTCCAATGCTGCGCGGGTCAGGTTCAGCCCCGCGCTGAGCCCTTGGCTATCAAGAACTTTCGGCTCAAGGCTGGTCAGGATGCGGAAGTTCTGGGCGTTGCCTTCGAAGCCGCCGCAGCAGGCCGCGACGTCGTCGAGTGCGCGCTCGCCGTTGTGCCCGTACGGCGGGTGCCCGATGTCGTGGGCCAGACCGGCCAGCTCGACAAGGTCCGGGTCGCAACCCAATCCGATCGCCATGCCCCGACCGATCTGGGCCACTTCCAGCGAATGAGTCAGCCGGGTGCGCGGGGTGTCACCTTCCCGCGGCCCGACGACTTGGGTCTTGTCGGCGAGGCGGCGCAGCGCGGCGCTGTGCAACACCCGGGCGCGGTCCCGGGCGAAGTCGGTGCGGTGCTGCCCTTCCGTGCCCGGCAGACCAGCCGACTTCGGCGGCTCGGCTACCCGCCGCTGGCGGTCGAAGTCGCCATAGGGGTCTTGCTGATTCGTGGTCACCGACCGACAGTCTGCCAGGCAGGTCGCTGCCGGTGGTGTCGTTGCGGCCCCATCCCGCAATGCGGCTGCAACCGCGCCACGCTTCCTTCGGACCGGCCTCTTTGCCGGGCTAGATTAGCCGTATGCGCATCGCTCGCCTGCTCGGCGTGGTTCTGACGGTCGTCACTGTGGGCCTCGCCGGAGGCGTGCTCCTGGCACCCCCCTCAGCCGCACAACCGCCGTTTCGGCTACCAGGCTATGTGACCGACAACGCCGGCGTGCTGAGCGGTTCTGATCGCGCCGAAGTCACATCGGCCATCAACGAGCTTTATGCCGATCGCCATATCCGGCTGTGGGTGGTCTACGTCGACAACTTCTCCGGGCAGAGCGCGATGAATTGGGGACAGAGCACTTTCCGGAGCAGCGAGCTGGGAAGCTATGACGCCCTGCTGGCCGTCGCCACCGTCGCCCGGTCCTATGTCTTCCTGGTGCCGTCCACCGTTCCAGATGTCAGCGCCGGCCAGGTTGAAGAGCTTCGCCGGAATCAGATCGAACCCGCGCTGCGCAGCGGCGACTGGGGCGGTGCCGCTGTTGCGGCGGCCAACGGACTCAACAAGTCGCCCAGTTCGTCGGGCCGGGTGACATTGCTGGTGGCTCTGGGCGTCATCGTCGTCGCGGTGGTGATCCTGCTGGTGGTGACGCGTTACCGGGCCCGCCGCCGGCGCGCTGACGCGTTGGCCGCGGCACGACGCGTGGACCCCACCGATCAGCGGGCACTGGCCGCCGTGCCGCCGGACATCCTCGACGACTTGTCCCGGTCGATGGTGGTCGCTGTCGACAATGCGGTGCGCACCAGCTCCAACGAGCTCGCAGTGGCGATCGACGAGTTCGGCCAAGAGCGTACCGCGCCGTTCACCCGGGCCGTGGACAACGCCAAAGCGGCTCTGGCCCAGGCGTTCAGCGTGCGCCAACAGCTTGACGACAGCGTTCCCGAGACACCGGCGCAACGGCGCGAGCTCTTGACCCGGGTCATCGTGTCGGCGGCGACGGCCGACCGCGAACTGGAGGCGCAGACGGAGGCCTTCGAGCAGCTGCGCGACTTGGTGATCAATGCCCCGTCCCGGCTGGACATGCTGACCCAGCAATACGTCGAACTCACCACCCGCATTGCCCCCAGCCAGCAGCGGCTGGCCGAATTGCACGACGAATTCGGCGAGACGGCGCTGACTTCCGTGGCTGGCAACGTCACCGCCGCCCAGGAACGACTGGTGTTCGCCGACCGCAACATCGGCATGGCACGTGAGCTGTCGACTCAAGCCGTCAGCGGCGGGCAATCAGGCTTGGTGGATGCCGTTCGCGCCGCTGAATCCGCGCTCGGACAGGCCCGTTCGCTACTCGACGCGGTAGACAGCGCCGCCGGTGACATCCGGCACGCCGTCACCGAGCTGCCGTCGGTCCTGGCTGATGTGACGGCGGGCATCAAGCAAGCCGACGAGCAACTGCAGAAGACACCGGGCAGCACGTCGGCACACACCCGCGAACTCGTCGCCGCGCGGGATGCGGCCGCACAAGCCCTCGAAGAGTCCCGCAACACTCGCGGCACGGGCGTCGCCGATCCGCTCGGCACTTTTGCCCGGGTGAGCAAGGCCGGCGCGGATCTGGATCGGGTCTTGACCACCGTGGCTCAGGAGCAGGCCAACGCCGAGCGACTCAACCGTTCCTTCGAGCAGGCATTGTTCACCGCGGAGTCGCGGGTGCGCGCGGTGTCGGACTATATCGATACTCGTCGCGGCAGTATCGGGCCCGAAGCACGGACCCGGCTGGCCGAGGCGAAACGTCAGCTGCACGCCGCGCGTGACAAACGTTCGACCAACGTCACCGAAGCGGTCGGTCATGCCAATGCGGCATCGACGCTGGCAGCCAACGCCCAGGCGCTGGCCAACGCCGACGTGCAGGCGGCTCAGCGCGCCTACACCCGGCAGGGCGGCGACAATGCGGGAGCGATCCTCGGCGGCATCATTATCGGGAACCTGCTCAGTGGGGGCCTGCGCGGCGGTTTCGGCGGCTGGAGCCCGACGTCGTTCGGTGGTTCTTCCAGCTCGTCCAGTGGCTCGTCCGGCGGCGGGTTCATGGGTGGCGGCGGGCGATTTTAGGGCCCTTCTAGGGCTTGACTAGGGCTGGACCAGGACTGGACCAGGGCTGGACCCGCGAATCACAGCACAAAAAAGTGCGCACACCTACGCACGAAGTATCAACTACCCGTGCGTAGGCGTGCGCAATCAACCGTAGAGGCGGATTCCGGCTGCAATACGCAGCCGGAAACGCAAACCTCTCAGATCCGGCAGAAGTCAGGCCCAGCTGGAGCCGACGGCGCTGTCGGTCTGTGCCATGTTGCTGCCGGCGGCCTGGACCTTCTGGCCGTGGGCGTTGGCCTGCTCGTAGATCACCTGGAAGTTGCGACCCAACTGGGTGATGAACTCCTGGCAAGCCACCGAACCGGCGCCGCCCCAGAAGTCGCCGGCAGCCAGCACATCGCGAACGATGGCCTGGTGCTCGGCCTCGAGCGACGCCGCCTGGGCACGAATCGTGGCGCCGTGGGCGTCGACATCGCCGAACTGGTAATTGATGGTCATTGGTCTTGTCCTCCTGAATCGAAGCTGTCGGGCCGGGGCTAGCTGCTGAGGATCTGCTGGGAGGCCTGCTCTTGCTGCTCGTAGTTGTTGGCGTCGCGGATCAGCCCGTCACGCACTCCGTGCAGCATGTTCACAATGTTGCGGAAGGCCTGGTTCATCTGGCCCATGGTGTCCAGCGAGGTGGCCTCGGCCAGACCGCTCCAGCCCGCGCCGGAGATGTTCTGCGAGGACGCCCACATCCGGCGGGCCTCGTCCTCAACCGTCTGAGCGTGCACCTCGAAGCGGCCAGCCATCGCGCGCATCGCGTGCGGGTCGGTCATAAAGCGTGTTGCCATGTTGCCTGTCTCCTTGTCAACTGGGCTTATATAGTCAACTGGGCTCTTAGTCGGGAGTTATTTGTGCAGATTGACTCCTTGTAGTGCCGACCGCGGTGATACCGAAGTCACCAAACGGTCATGAAGAACGACAGTTACCCCTTTCTCTCAACCGGCCGCCGGAGAATGCGGTACGACCCTGCTGCTACGCGGCACCTCGAACCGAGGTTCGGCATTGGCTGCCTCCCACTCGTTCCACTCCGCCCACTCGTCCCACTCGTCGGTGCTGGATTCGGCGGGTTCGGGATCCACCGCACCGGGCACGACGGCGACCTCGGCCGCTTCATCCTCTTTGGCCCAGTGGTCATAGTCATCCGGTGGGACGGCCGTACCCCAGCTGAGCGGAACCGATAACCCGCCGAGCATCCCCGACTCACCGCGCTTCGCCGACACGGCATCGGGCGGCAAGGGCGGACCAAGAGGCAAAAGCACGCTGCCCCCTTCCAGTGCCGATTCCAATAAACCAACCCTCAATGGCAACCACAAACCATCGAGCACTTCGCATCGTATGACAATGCCGCGGCCAATATCCCCATTTCTCCGATTTCTCTGCATGCCAGCACGACCAGCGGCACTGGACCCACGTCCCGCGGCCGGGCTGCACCATCGCCGCTCGCAACAGCCGAGCCTGGCGCTCGATCCGCGCAGCGGGAAACAACCCTGCACACCGGCTTGCAGCACAGGTCCGGTTTAGAGATGCATTCAAATTCAAGAGGCATTCGATGGCTAGCAGATGCCACTGGGAATTCCGCGGACCGGCCCCGATTCCTGGACCGGCATCGTCTGCGGATAGGGCACCCGATAGGGAAGCCCTTCGTTGAGAAACCCCAGGACCACGTTGGGCACACAGTTGGCAACCTTCGGCAATTGCCGAGCCGGATGGTCCAAGTTGGGTCGCGACGGGTCGGGCGGAGCGGCGAAATTGAATGCCGACGTCATATCGCCGGTCAGGCTGGCCCGCCAGGGGGTCAGGTTGGGGACCGGAACCCCGAAGCGCTTACCGATGAGTTGCAGCTGCGACGTGTGGTCGAACTGGTCGTGGACCATCAGCCCGCCTCGACTGTAGGGAGAGATAACGAAACATGGCACCCGGTACCCCAGACCGATCGGCCCCCGGATACCGCCCGAGCCGTCGACCTTGTTGATGTCGACGCTGTTGGGAATCCATTCGCCGGGTGTGCCCGGCGGCGCCGTCGGTGGCGTGACGTGGTCGAAAAATCCGCCGTGTTCGTCGTAAGCGATGATCAGCGCGGTCTTTTCCCATACGGCTGGATTGCGGAGCAACGTCCGGATCAGATTGACAATCGTGACGGCACCCACGGCGATCGGGAAGGACGGATGCTCGGAGTCGACGGTCAGCGGCACAACCCAGGAGACCTGCGGCAGCCTGTTGTTGATGACGTCGAGGACGAAGTCCATGGGATATGTCGGCGCGATCCCGTATCGCGCCAGATCCGAGCGCGGATCTCCCGCCGCCTTGAAACTGCCCACATAGCCGTTGCGGCTCAGCGACGTGTCGTTGAGGCCGCCGAGCAGCTTGCTGTTGTAGACCTTCCAACTGATGCCGGCGTCGCTGAGGTTCTGGGGCATGATGCGCCAACTGAACGTCAGTTTCGGTTGAATGGACGGCTCGACTATCTGTGGTCCGCCCTGGTCGCCGTCAGGGTTGACGGTGCCGCTGATCCAGTAGAGCCGATTGGGCATTGTCCCGCCGAGAAGCGAAGAGTGGTAGTGGTCGCAGACGGTGAACGTGTCGGCCAGCAGGTAGTGGATCGGTATGTCGGGGCGTGCGTAGTAGCCCATCACCACGGGCGTATTGGCCGCCGACCGGGTTCTGGCTTGCGCCGCAAGCCAGCCGTCGTTGGCCCCGCCATTCCACGACAAATGCGCCGCGATCCACTGGTGATCGGGGTCGTTGACGCATTCGCCAACCCCGTTGGGCCCCCTGGTGGTATCGATGCGATACGGCAAGGTAATGCCGGCGGGGTCAACCGCTTGTGTCTGCGGATTCCAGCCCTTCTGGGCGAACAGCGGCGTCGGGGTGTCGAACCCGTCCACGCTGGAGAGCGTGCCGAAGTAATGGTCGAATGACCTGTTTTCCTGCAGGCACAACACGATGTGTTCGATGTCGGTCAGATGTCCCGAACACGGGCCGGCCGCATAGGCCTTCTCGATCACCGGGGCGGCCCAGTCCGTGAGAAAAGCTGCCGCGCCGGCGCCGGTGGCCTTGGCCAGGAATTCTCGACGCGACATTCCAGCAAATGCACCGCCGCCCACCGGCCCTCCTTTATCGATGTTTGAGTTGACCGTATAGGTGTGACGGAAGTCGGCCGCGAAACGCAAACCGGCGTGTCCTGGCGTATTCAATCGCTCCGATGACAGTCCGCGGTGTCCGGTTCGACCTTGAATCGGCCCCGTCGACATAACCTGGCTTGCCGGGAATGCCCGTGCGGACCCGTTGCTGGCACCGGCATATTCGGCGCAGGTGCGACCCGATAGGGAAAAGGACTCGGTGCCGAAACTTGTTGCCACGTTGCGTGCATTCCGGCGCGGGAGGTGCCTCCCGCCATACCCCCATAGCCAGCAGAAACGGATCGGGATCGCCGAACCGCAGCCATGGCAGCCGGCGACTTGCGCAGCCTGATTCAGCAGACGCCGCTGGGAATTCCGCGGGTCGGAGACGTTTCCTGGGTGGGCATCATCTGTGGAAATGGCACCCGATACGGAATTGATGTCTTGGTCGTCGTTCCCAATACCGCGTTCGGAACGCACTGGGGCAGTTTGGGGACTGACTTCAGCAGCGGGTGATCCAGATTGGGTTTCGACGGGTTCGGCGGGACCGCGAAATTGAATGTCGAAGTCATATCGCCGACCACGCCGTTTCTCCAGGCGCTGAGGTTGGGAACGGGCACTCCGAACCGCGCACTGATCAATTTCAGCGTCGACGTGTGGTCGAACGTGTCGTGGACCATCAGTGGACCGCGACTGTAGGGCGAAATGACGATGCACGGGGTGCGAAAACCCAAACCGATGGGCCCGCGAATACCGCCCGAACCCGGTACCGCGTTGATATCGGGGACGGTGACGTACTCCCCGGGGGTACCCGGCGGCGGCGTCGGCGGTGTCACGTGGTCGAAGAATCCTCCATTTTCGTCGTAATTGACGATCACCGCGGTCTTTTCCCACACCGCCGGATTCGACAGCAAAATCCGCAGCACGTCGACGATTCCGACAGCACCGATGGAAACGGGTAATGCGGGATGTTCGGACAACAGGAATCCCGGCAGCACCCAGGAAACTTTGGGCAGCGCATTGTTCTTGACGTCAGCGGCGAAGTCCAAGGGATACGTAGGGGCGATGCCGTAGCGGGCCAGATTGGATCTCGGATCTGCGGCCTGCTGGAAATCGTTGATCAGTCCGTTGTAGCCCACAACCGTATTGTTGAGCGGCCCCAGAAATTTGTTCTGGTAGACCTTCCAGCTGACGGCGGCATCTTCGAGGTTCTGCGGCATGATCCGCCAGCTGAGTTTTTGTTGCGGTTGGATGTTGGGTTCGATCAGAATCGGTCCACCGTTGGTGCCGTCCGGGTCGATCCAGGCGCTCATCCAATACAGCCGATTGGGCGTGGTCCCGCCCAGCAGCGAGCAGTAGTAGGCGTCGCAAACTGTGAATGTGTCCGCGAGCAGGTAATGGATGGGGAGGTCCCGGCGAGTGTAATAACCCATCGTCACCGGGACGTTGCCCTGCAGCGGGCTGGACGCGGCCTGCGCCGGCAACCAGCCGTCGTTGGCGCCCCCGTTCCATGAGTTATGCATGGCGATCCAGCCGTGATCGGGGTCATTGACACATTCGCCGTCAAGCAGCGGCCCCCGGGTGGTGTCGAATCGAAACGGAATGGTGGTGCCGGCCGGGTCGACCGCCTGCGTCGCCGGATTCCAGCCCTTCTGCGCGAATGCCGGTGACGGATCGTTGAAACCCCGAGTCCCCGATAACGTGCCAAAGTAGTGATCGAATGACCGGTTCTCCTGCATCAACAACACGATGTGCTCGATATCGGTCAAATGCCCCGAGCAGGGCCCGGCTCCATACGCCTTTTCGATAATCGGAGCGGCTAACGACGTGAGAGCGCCGGCGGTGGTGGCGGCAGCGGCTTTGGCGAAGAATTGTCGACGGGTCATTCCGTCGACTGGGTGCTCGCCCCCCACACGCCCTCCTTGACGGCCGCTACGCACATTCCCGATCACGGTATAGTTGCGCCGGCGATCAATCCTGATAAGCCCACCGGCGTGTCGGACCTGATACGCAAGCCAGTGCTGATCATTTCAATCACGGAGCGCGAATCCGCCGCCGTCACCGAAAGCTGTGCCGGCTGTACCGGCTTTTCCCGGCCGATCAGCAAAGCCCGCTGGGAATCCCGCGGGTGGGGCTGCTTTCCTGAGTGGGCATTATTTGGGGGTAAGGCACTCGGTACGGAATGGCCGGCAACGTGCCGTCCGTCGTTCCCAATACGACGTTGGGGATGCATTGCGGCAGTTTCGGTACCGCGGCCAAGAGCGGATGGCTCAAGTTAGGTCTCGTCGGGTTCGGCGGTGTTGCGAAGTTGAACGCGGAGGTCATGTCGCCCACGACGCCGTCGCGCCACGCGGTCAAGTTGGGAATGGGTACACCGAACCTGGCGCGAATCAATTTCAGCTGCGAGGTGTGGTCGAAGGTGTCATGGACCATCAGCCCGCCGCGACTGAACGGCGAAATGACCAGGCAGGGCACCCGAAACCCCAGCCCGATCGGGCCGCGGATACCGCCGGAACCGGTCACCGCATTGATGTCGGGCACCGTGACGTACTCACCTGGAGTACCCGGCGGTGCCGTCGGCGGCGTCACGTGGTCGAAGAAACCGCCGTTTTCGTCATAGCTGATGATCAAGGCGGTTTTCTCCCACACCGCCGGGTTGGAAAGCAGGATGCGCAGCGCATTGACCATCGCCACGGCACCCAGCGCCACCGGCAATGCGGGATGCTCCGACTGGATGAACGGTGGAACCAGCCAGGAAACCTGCGGCAGCCGGTTGCCTTTGACGTCGGCCGCGAAGTCCAACGGATAAGTCGGCGCAATGCCGAACCGAGCCAGGTTCGACCTCGGGTTTGCGGACTGCCGGAAAGCCTGCACTAGCCCGTTATTGCTGATCGGAGTGTTGATGAACCGCCCAGCATCTTTGCTTTGGTAAACCTTCCAACTGATGCCGGCGTCCTCGAGGTTCTCCGGCATGATGCGCCAGCTGTACTGCTGCTCGGGCAGGAAGCCGGGCTCCACCAACTGCGGTCCCCCATTGGTGCCGGCCGGATCGATGGTGGCGCTCATCCAATACAACCGATTAGGCAGCGTGCCACCGAGCAGTGAACAGTGGTAGCCGTCGCAAATGGTGAAGGTATCAGCCAGCAGATGGTGGATCGGGATGTCCTGACGGGTGTAATACCCCATGACCATCGGGACATAGGGCCCGGTGCGGGTCGCCGATTGCGCCGGAAGCCAGTTGTCGTTGCCGCCGTTGTTCCAGGAGTTGTGCATCGCGATCCAGGCATGGTCGGGATCATTGACGCACTCGCCGTCCAGAATGGGGCCACGGGTGGTATCGAGCCGGAACGGAATGGTGATTCCAGCAGGGTCGAGCGCCTGCGTCATCGGGTTCCAACCCTTTTGCTGGTATGCCGGCGACGGGTCGTTGAAACCTCGGGTGCTAGAAAGTGTGCCGAAGTAATGATCGAATGACCGGTTCTCCTGCATCAACAACACGATGTGCTCGATGTCGGTCAAATGCCCCGAGCATGGGCCCGCACCATACGCCTTTTCGATCACCGGGCCGGCAAAGTCCATCAGCAACGCCGCAGCGCCGGCGCCGGTGAGCTTTGCAAAAAACTCCCGGCGTGACATTCCCCGGAAGGGGTTTTCCGTCACGTAATTCGCCTCCCTGCGCACAGTTCAGCTCACGGTATAGTTACGACGCCGATTGATCGCGGCAGGCCGACCGGCGTGTCGCAGACCTACTCTCACCTGCAGCAAACGCGCTGGAATCGGTTACCGGGATCGGTATTGGCCGGTCGCGCGATACCGGTGGGTACGGAGTTTCGGTATGTTTGGCCGGCGTTGTCGAAGCCACGAGAACCGCGGCGTAAACCGCCGGGCCTGGTTAAGCCCGGCTGGAAGCGGTGCCCACACGCGGCGGCGCCCCTCCCGCAGCGCGCCGACCCGGTGCCCTGTTATCGAAGCGGGCGGTACGCCATGCCGGCGCAACCCATTGCGGCCAACGTGCCAATGCCCATCGGATTAAAGTGCGTCACGACAAAAATTTATCGAATCCCACATTCCTAATCGATCCCTCATAGTGCCATTTCTTGACTTGGCGTCGGCGCCGGCAACTCCGCGATTACTCGAGGTCAGCGCCCGTTCTTCGACTTTTCAAACGAATGGCATTCGGCACCGCCGGTCTTAATCTGACGCCAGGAATGATGTCGTGGCGCGAGTGACCCGGTCGTGATCGGAAAACCATTGTCCCGACCGGGTTTCGTGATCGTCGTCGTCGTTGTAGCGTCCGTTGCCATGTGGGGCACGGTGCTCGTGTTGGGGCTCGTCGCGACGGCCGACCCGGTGCGGATCGGGATCAGCGTTCTCCTGTCGTCGCAACCTCGTGCCGTCGGCCAGCTCGTTGCATTTTGGCTCGGCGGCATTTTCACCAGCGTTGCTCTGGCTACGGGTGTGCTCTTCGGACTACGAGGATTCGCGCTCGACGTCATGCACCGGGTGGAAGTTGCCACCGCCAGTTCCACCGCCGGACACATTCAGATCGCCATGGGTGTCACGGCGCTGCTCATCGCCGCCCTGGCGATCCGCCTCTCCCCAGGCCAGCGGATACGGCTGGGGATGACAGGCGCCAATCCATCACAGTTGCAGGTCCGGACGTCCATGACGATCTCGAGGTTGTCGACGCGCGCCCAGTTCGCGCTGCAGGCCCGGCCGCTGCGGGTGGCGTTCGTCCTCGGAGTCGGGATGTTGGCGGATCTCCGGTTTCTGGTGGCGCTCACTGCGATTTTGGCCTCGGGAGCTGCGGTGGCCACCCAGGTCACCGCGGCGGGGGTGTACACCCTTGTGGCGCTGACGTTCGTCGAGCTCCCGCTCGCCAGCCAGCTGGCAGCGCCGGCTAAGACCGGCCAGATCATGTCGGTGCTGCAGCGCTGGGTCAAGGCTCGGCGGCACCAGATCTTCGCTGTCGTCATTGCCCTGCTGGGGGCATTCCTGATGACCAGGGGGATGGGCCGCGTATAAGCGCCCGCCCTGATGGCGGCTGCCGCCTTACCTCGTCACACATCGTGTCCGGCGCACAGACCGCGAATCGCTTCGGCTGACATGGTGAGGGCGCGGGTAACACTGGTTGGTTGGTGTTATCCGCGCCCTGTAGAGCTGGCCGGTGAGGCCGGCTCGGTGTTGGTCAGGCCCAGCTGGAGCCGACGGCGGAGGCGGTTTGGCCGTGGGCGTTGGTTTGTTCGTAGATCACCTGCATGTTGCGGCCCGCCGCGGTGATGAACTCCTGGCAGGCCTCGCCGCGGAAGTCCCGGCCTTATCCGATCCCGGTACGCGGGATCACACTCGGGCGCGCCTGCACCACATGCGGGTTAGCACCGCCGCGGCCCATCATCCCGCCGGGCATCCCCGCCCCCGCACCACCGGCACCCATCGGCATCGGCATCATCGGCATCCCACCACCGGTCCCGGCTGCCTGCGCCAGCTCCGCTGCATTGGGCAAACCACCCAACCCCGCCATCGCCGCACTCGACAACCCCTTGGGCATCGACCCCTCCCACGTCGGCGGCACCGACATCGCCCCCACCAACCGCGCCTTACCCAACTCCGCACCAATACCCGCACCCACCCCCGCGCCACCGCCGAGGCCCTTCATCGGATTGACATCACCGACAAACTTCGGCGCATCAGCCAACCCCTCCCACGCCGTCGCCCCCGCCAACCCCGCGGTACCCGCATTGGCCGTGCCGCCCAACTGCATCAGCGGCCCGAGCATCATGCTGGCCGGCTGCGCCGCAACCTGCGCCACCTGCATCACCGACGACACCGGCACCGCCGAGGCCAACGACTGCACCCCGCTCACCACCCCCGGAACCCCCGCCAGTGCACCCTGCAACGCCGGCGACACCGCCCCCGTCGCCGCCGTCGCCGCCGTGCTCACCTGGGCCGCGACCTGCCCAGCCAACCCCGCCAAATCCAACGGCGGCACACCAAACGGCATCAACTCCGCAGCCGCCGCCCCCGCCCCCGCGTCATAGCCCACCATCGCCCCCACATCCTGAGCCCACATCTCCACATAATCGAACTCAGTAGCCGCAATCGCCGGCGTGTTCTGACCCAAGAAATTGGTCGCCACCAACGCCCCCAACAACACCCGATTCGCCGCCACCGCCGCCGGATGCACCGTCGCCGCCACCGCCGACTCAAACGCCGTCGCCGCCGCCACCGCCGAGGCCGCCGCCGTCTCCGCCTGCACCGCCGCCGCGCTCAACCACCCCACATACGGCGCCGCCGCCGCCGCCATCGACACCGACGCCGGACCCGCCCACGGCCCACCCGTCAACCCCGCAATCACCGCATCAAACGACGACGCCGACCCCGCCAACTCCGCAGCCAGACCCGCCCACGCCGACGCCGCCGCAAACAACGGCCCCGCCCCAGCACCAGCAAAGATCCGCGCCGAATTGATCTCCGGCGGCAACCACGCAAACTCAGGAACCATTCCAACCCCAAACCAACCAGCCGTCACCAACGGCACCGACAACCAACCGAACCCGAACACTCACCAACCCATCGGCGGATCGTAAGCCAACCCACAGCGAAAAACTCCAGATTCGCCAAACGCTGAAACCGCAGGGGCATTCGGTGATCTCCGCGAGTTACGTGCCACCGAAGCGTGGGTAGCGGCCAGGCGGCTCACATGATGCTGACATGGTGAGGGCGCGGGTAACACTGGTTGGTTGGTGTTACCCGCGCCCCGTAGAGCTGGCTGGTGAGGCCGGCTCGGTGTTGGTCAGGCCCAGCTGGAGCCGACGGCGGAGGCGGTTTGGCCGTGGGCATTGGTTTGTTCGTAGATCACCTGCATGTTGCGGCCTACCGCGGTGATGAACTCCTGGCAGGCCTCGCCGCGGAAGTCCCGGCTCTACCCGACACCGGTACGCGGGATCACACTCGGGCGCGCCTGCACCACATGCGGATTAGCACCGCCGCGGCCCATCATCCCGCCGGGCATCCCCGCCCCGGCACCACCCATCCCCATCGGCATCGGCATCATCCCCATCCCACCACCGGTCCCGGCTGCCTGCGCCAGCTCCGCTGCATTGGGCAAACCACCCAACCCCGCCATCGCCGCACTCGACAACCCCTTGGGCATCGACCCCTCCCACGTCGGCGGCACCGACATCGCCCCCACCAACCGCGCCTTACCCAACTCCGCGCCAATACCCGCACCCACCCCCGCGCCACCGCCGAGGCCCTTCATCGGATTGACATCACCGACAAACTTCGGCGCATCAGCCAGACCCTCCCACGCCGCCGCCCCCGCCAACCCCGCGGTACCCGCATTGGCCGTGTTGGCCAACTGCATCAGCGGCCCGAGCATCATGCTGGCCGGCTGCGCCGCAACCTGCGCCACCTGCATCACCGACGACAACGGCAGCGACGAGGCCAACGACTGCACCCCGCTCACCACCCCCGGAACCCCCGCCAGCGCACCCTGCAACGCCGGCGACACCGCCCCCGTCGCCGCCGCGCTCACCTGGGCCGCGACCTGCCCAGCCAACCCCGCCAAATCCAACGGCGGCACACCAAACGGCATCAACTCCGCAGCCGCCGCCCCCGCCCCCGCGTCATAGCCCACCATCGCCCCCACATCCTGAGCCCACATCTCCACATAATCGAACTCAGTAGCCGCAATCGCCGGCGTGTTCTGACCCAAGAAATTGGTCGCCACCAACGCCCCCAACAACACCCGATTCGCCGCCACCGCCGCCGGATGCACCGTCGCCGCCACCGCCGACTCAAACGCCGTCGCCGCCGTCACCGCCGAGGCCGCCGCCGTCTCCGCCTGCACCGCCGCCGCGCTCAACCACCCCACATACGGCGCCGCCGCCGCCGCCATCGACACCGACGCCGGACCCGCCCACGGCCCACCCGTCAACCCCGCAATCACCGCGTCAAACGACGACGCCGCCCCCGCCAACTCCGCAGCCAGACCCTCCCACGCCGACGCCGCCGCAAACAACGGCCCCGCCCCAGCACCAGCAAAGATCCGCGCCGAATTGATCTCCGGCGGCAACCACGCAAACTCAGGAACCATTCCAACCCCAAACCAACCAGCCGTCACCAACGGCACCGACAACCAACCGAACCCGAACACTCACCAACCCATGGGCGGATCGTAAGCCAACTCACAGCGAAAAACTCCAGATTCGCCGAGTTATCCATAAAGATTGGATAAGGGCCGGTCCACCAGCGCGCCAGATCTCGGAACTATCTCGGCGAGGCCAGGCAGCCATGCCTGCGTAATGTCAATGACGTGGACAAACAATGATCCGCTTGATTGGTTCGCCGAGTGATTTCCCTATCGCCACCACGACGGGAAGGCAATGACCGACCGTCGGCAGCCGAGGCCTGATCAGTTGATGCGCGCCGACGCCGGCCAACTGCGCGGCGCTGCCTAGAACCGCCTGGTCAGCCCGTGGCGACCGGCTGCTACGCCGGGTGTGTCGTCCGGCGGTTTGAGGTCCGCACGGTCAGCACCCGGCCATTGCCGCAGACCCCATACCCTTCCAATACCCATCGACAGGCTTACCATCGGAAAATTGGCGTTAGGGCGCCGCTAGAAAAGGTTCTTGAAGAAGCCCGAAAGCCCGTTGCCGAAGACCAACAGTCCCGAGCTTCCGGTCCCGGAGTTCAGGATGCCCGAGGTCGTGACACCCGCGATGGCGATGCCCGCGTTCTGGACAGCCGCATTATAGAAACCCGCGTTCCCGTAGCCGGTGTCGAGCGCGCCAGAGTTGCCGCCGAAGATGCTCGTGGTACTGGTGTTGACGTAGCCCGAGTTGCCGAATCCCGAATTTTGAATACCCGAGTTGCCGCTACCATTTGGGTCGTTCTGACCGAAGCCCGAGTTACCGGTGCCGACATTGAAGAAGCCGGAGTTAGGACCGGGGTGGGCTATAGCGCTGAAGAACCCGGTGTTGAGTGCGCCACCGTTGAAGCCACCGGTGTTGGTGTTGCCCGCGTTGGCGAAACCGGTATTGACGTCGCCCGCGTTCCCGAACCCGGAGTTGATGTCGCCCGCGTTGAAAAAGCCGGTGTTGACGTTGCCCGAGTTACCGAAGCTGGTGTTCGAGTTGCCGGCATTGAAGCTGCCCGCGTTGAAGTTGCCGGAATCGAAGAAGCCGAAGTTGCCGGCCCCGGCATTTACGGCGCCGGTGTTTGTGCTACCGCCGTTCCAGAACCCGGTGTTGACACTGCCCGCGTTCCCGAAGCCCGTGTTCCCCACGCCAGAATTACCGAAGCCTACGTTGACGGTACCCGAGTTGAAGAAGCCCACGTTACCGCTGCCTGAGTTGAACAAACCGATATTGTTGCTGCCGGTGTTCAACGCGCCGAAGCCAATTTGACCGTTGCCGGTGAGCCCGATGCCGATATTGTTATTCCCAGTGTTGCCGAAGCCGAAATTGCCATTCCCGGTGTTACCGAAGCCGACGTTGCTACTCCCGGAATTTCCGCTGCCGAAATTGAAGTTACCACCATTACCGTTGCCGAAATTCGTGTCGCCGATATTGCCGCTGCCCACGTTGGTGTTGCCGATATTTCCACCACCCAGATTGGTGCTACCGATATTGCCGCTGCCCAGGTTCTGGCTGCCGAAGTTTCCGCTACCGACGTTGAAGTTGCCGACGTTGCCGCTGCCCAGGTTGATGTCGCCCCGGTTTCCGCCACCGATGTTGGTGCTGCCGATATTGCCGCTGCCCAAGTTGAACGAGCCGACGTTGCCGCTTCCGATGTTCGTGTCACCGATGTTGCCGCTACCCAGGTTGAGCGAGCCGATGTTGCCGAAACCGAAGTTGATGCCCTGAAGAGGCGCCGGCACGACGCTGGCCGCCTGCGCCGACGGTGCGCCGGCCGCCGCGCCGGTCCCCGACACGCCACCGACCAGACCCGACAACCCGGGCAACCCCGCCACCGAACCCGACCACGACGCCAACTGAGCAGCCGCCGCCGAAACCCCACCGTGATAACCCACCATGGCCGCCACATCGGCCGCCCACATCTCCTCATACACACCCTCGGCAGCCGCAATCGCCGGCGCATTCTGACCAAACAGATTCGACATCACCAACTGCACAAACACATTGCGATTAGCCGCCACCGCCAACGGATGAACCACCGCCGCCCGCGCCGCCTCAAACGCCCCCACCACCGCCTGCGCCTGCGCAGCCGCACCCGCAGCCCGCGCCGCCGCCGCACTCAACCACCCCGAATACGGAGCCGCCACCGCCGCCATCGCCGCCGCCGCCGGACCCTGCCACGCCGAACCCGGCCCCCCCGCCAAACCCGAAGTCACCGACCCAAACGCCGCCGCCGCCGACCCCAACTCATCAGCCAACCCAGCCCACGCCGCCGCCGCCGCCAACATCGGCCCCGAACCCGCACCAGAAAACATCCGAAACGAATTAATCTCCGGCGGCAACACCGAAAAATTCATGAACCCGCCCCTCCTTCAACGGAATATTCTCAACACCACCCGCAGGCGTTACCGCAACCACCACCCCGGCACCGGCGCCAACAAAACACGCCGCACACCGGCAAACCGCTCCTGGCAGCGACCCTAGGCCACACCCCCCACCAAACCCCCGCATTTACCCCCACCACCCACCCGTGTCGACCACCCAACCACCGCTAGCCTCGGGCTTTCGCCGCGGGATGGGATGCCGCCGCCCATGCCCGCGGGACCAAAGCCGCTGGGGGCAGGCCAGATTCGGCCGCTACCGGAAGAACCCGGAAATCCCTGAACCTGAATTGAAGCCACCGGAGTTCTGATCGCCGGAATTAACGATGCCCGAGCTGTCGTCGCCGGAATTCGAGATGCCTGCAAGGGTATTACCCGAGTTTACAAATCCGGCATTGTTGGTGCCAATATTGCTGAAACCAGAATTGAAGCCGGGGATCAGCGCGGGCCCGGCATTCGAGATTCCCGAATTACCGATGCCGGTGTTGAAGAAGCCAGAGTTGACGGTACCGTTGGGATCACTGTTCCCAAAGCCTGAGTTGCCGGCGCCTTGGTTATCGAATCCGGAATTCAAGACCGGCTGGTCCACCGCGCTCGCGAAGCCGGTGTTGAGGTTGCCGCCATTGAATCCGCCGGTGTTGGTGTTGCCGCCGTTGAAAAAGCCGGTGTTGACATTACCCGCGTTCCAGGCACCGGTGTTCGAGTCACCCGCGTTCATAAAACCGGTATTTCCCGCACCAGAATTTCCGAAGCCGGTGTTATGGGTGCCCACGTTGAAGCTGCCAAAGTTTCCGTTTCCCGCGTCGAAAATACCGAAGTTAGCGCTACCGGCACTGCCGAAGCCGGTATTTGAACTACCCGCGTTCCAGAAACCGGTATTGAAGTCGCCAGCGTTACCGAAACCGGTATTCCCGTTGCCAGAGTTTATCCAGCCGATGTTATTGTTACCTGAGTTGAAAAAGCCGATGTTGTTGTTGCCCGAGTTGAACAAACCGATATTGTTGCTGCCGGAGTTCAAGGCGCCGAAGCCAATTTGTCCGTTGCCGGTGAGCCCGAAACCGATGTTGTCGTTACCCTTGTTGCCGAACCCGATATTGCCGGTACCGAGGTTTCCGAATCCGATGTTGCCGCCACCGAGATTCCCGCTGCCGAGGTTGAAGTCGCCGGTGTTTCCGCTGCCCAGGGACACGTCGGCCAGGTTTCCGCTGCCGATGTTGATGGTGCCGAAGTTTCCGCTGCCCAGGTTGAGGCTGCCGATGTTGCCGCTGCCCAGGTTGCCGCTGCCGAAGTTTCCGCTGCCGAAGTTGAAGTCCCCGATGTTGCCGCTGCCGCTATTGGCGGTCCCGGTATTGCCACCGCCCCAGTTCTGGCTGCCGTAATTCCCGCTGCCGAGGTTGGTGTCGCCGATATTGCCGCTGCCGAGGTTGATCCCACCGATGTTGCCGCTGCCCAGGTTGAACGAACCGATGTTGCCGAAGCCCAGGTTGAAGACGAAGTCGTCAAGCCATTGCGAAACCGCCGCCGGGCCGGCGGTCGCCTGTGCGGCGAGCGCCGACGGTGCGCCGGCCGCCGCGCCGGTCCCCGACACGCCACCGACCAGACCCGACAACCCGGGCAACCCCGCCACCGAACCCGACCACGACGCCAACTGAGCAGCCGCCGCCGAAACCCCACCGTGATAACCCACCATGGCCGCCACATCGGCCGCCCACATCTCCTCATACACACCCTCGGCAGCCGCAATCGCCGGCGCATTCTGACCAAACAGATTCGACATCACCAACTGCACAAACACATTGCGATTAGCCGCCACCGCCAACGGATGAACCACCGCCGCCCGCGCCGCCTCAAACGCCCCCACCACCGCCTGCGCCTGCGCAGCCGCACCCGCAGCCCGCGCCGCCGCCGCACTCAACCACCCCGAATACGGAGCCGCCACCGCCGCCATCGCCGCCGCCGCCGGACCCTGCCACGCCGAACCCGGCCCCCCCGCCAAACCCGAAGTCACCGACCCAAACGCCGCCGCCGCCGACCCCAACTCATCAGCCAACCCAGCCCACGCCGCCGCCGCCGCCAACATCGGCCCCGAACCCGCACCAGAAAACATCCGAAACGAATTAATCTCCGGCGGCAACACCGAAAAATTCATGAACCCGCCCCTCCTTCAACGGAATATTCTCAACACCACCCGCAGGCGTTACCGCAACCACCACCCCGGCACCGGCGCCAACAAAACACGCCGCACACCGGCAAACCGCTCCTGGCAGCGACCCTAGGCCACACCCCCCACCAAACCCCCGCATTTACCCCCACCACCCACCCGTGTCGACCACCCAACCACGACAAAAACAGGGGCGGCGGTGCGGGATGCGAACCGTATCTTCGTCGCTCGTGTGAAGCCGCGCCGGGCCCCGTTGCCCCGCAGCAAACGGTCGGCGCGGTGAAATCCGGGTGCTGCTAGCAGCAGCCCTTGAGCCGGACCGCCAGATAATCGGCGACCTTGTCGATCGCGATCCGTTCTTGGGTCATGGCATCGCGCTCGCGGACGGTGACGGCGTTGTCCTCGAGCGAGTCGAAGTCGACGGTCACGCAATACGGTGTCCCGATCTCGTCCTGACGCCGGTAGCGACGTCCGATGGCGCCCGCATCGTCGAACTCGATGTTCCAGCAGGTGCGCAATTCGGCGGCGAGGTCACGGGCCTTGGGGCTCAAGTCGGCATGCCGCGACAGCGGCAGCACCGCTGCCTTGACCGGTGCCAGCCGGGCATCCAGTCGCAGGACCGTCCGCTTCTCCATCACACCCTTGGCATTGGGGGCCTCGTCCTCGCTATAGGCGTCGATCAAGAACGCCATGAACGACCGGGTCAGGCCCGCTGCCGGTTCGATGACATATGGCGTATACCGAGTGTCGTTGACCTGGTCATAGAAGTTCAGGTCGGTACCGGAATGCTTTGAGTGTGTTGACAAGTCGAAGTCGGTGCGGTTGGCGACTCCTTCCAGCTCACCCCATGGATTGCCGAGGAAGCCGAATTTGTACTCGATGTCGACGGTGCGGTCGGAGTAGTGCGACAGCTTCTCCTTGGGGTGCTCCCACAGGCGCAGGTTCTGCGGGTCGATGCCCAGTTCGACGTACCACTGCAGCCGGGTGTCGATCCAGTACTGGTGCCACTCCTTCGCGGTCGACGGCTCGACGAAGAACTCCATCTCCATCTGCTCGAACTCGCGGGTGCGGAAGATGAAATTGCCGGGGGTGATCTCGTTGCGGAAGCTCTTGCCGATCTGGCCGATGCCGAACGGCGGCTTCTTGCGGGACGTCGTCACAACGTTGGCAAAGTTGATGAAGATGCCCTGCGCGGTTTCCGGGCGCAGATAGTGCAACCCCTCCTCGGTCTCGATTGGTCCGAGGTAGGTCTTGAGCATCATGTTGAATTCGCGCGGCTCGGTCCACTGGCCGGGCTCGCCGGTGTCCGGGTCGCGAATATCGGCCAGCCCGTTGGGCGGCGGATGCCCGTGTTTTGCTTCGTAGGCTTCGATGAGGTGATCGGCCCGGTAGCGCTTGTGCGTGATGAGCGACTCGACCAGGGGGTCGTGGAAGACCTCGACATGGCCCGAGGCGACCCATACCTCACGCGGCAAGATGATCGACGAATCGATACCCACCACGTCGTCACGGCTGGTGATCACCGACCGCCACCACTGCCGTTTGATGTTCTCTTTGAGTTCCACCCCCAGCGGACCGTAGTCCCACGCCGACTTGGTACCGCCGTAGATTTCACCAGACGGATAGACGAAGCCGCGCCGTTTGGCCAGGTTCACCACAGTGTCGATGACAGACGCCACGCGGTACCGCACTCCCTTCCCGAATCGGGCAATTGCATGCAGCGGGCAATCACTGCGCACAAACCTCAGTCATGGTAGCGATCGGCCGGCGCTTCTTTGACATGCACCATCACGCATGTGACAGTGGAGGACAGCCGCAGGTGTCCGCGAGCTTTTTCGCGACAAGCGGTCCCGATGCCGGTACGTCTCGAGGTGGTTCAGATATGGCGACGTCCCCCGCTACGCCTGTCGCCGTCGACGACCTGGTCGGTCATCATGAGCACGGCGCCCGCAGCTCCTCGGGACATCCTGCCTCCCCCGCACCCCCACCGCGGGAAATTCTCGACGCCGCCGGCGAGTTGCTGCGTGCGCTGGCCGCACCGGTACGCATCGCCATCGTGCTGCAATTGCGGGAATCGCAACGTTGTGTGCATGAACTGGTCGACGCGTTGGGTGTACCGCAACCGCTGGTCAGTCAGCATCTGAAGATCCTCAAGGCAGCGGGCGTCGTCACCGGAGAGCGGTCGGGCCGTGAGGTGCTATACCGGCTTGCCGATCATCACCTCGCGCATATCGTCGTCGACGCGGTCGCCCACGCCAGTGAGGAGTCGCCGTGACCGGACCCAGTGTCCGGTCCACGCGCCAGCGGGCGGCGATCTCGACGTTGCTGGAGACGGTCGATGATTTCCGCTCGGCACAGGAATTGCACGACGAACTGCGCCGCCGGGGCGAAAACATCGGCCTGACTACCGTCTATCGCACCCTGCAGTCGATGGCCGCCGCGGGTGTGGTCGACACGCTGCGCACCGACACCGGTGAGTCGGTGTACCGCCGGTGCTCGGAACATCATCACCACCATCTGGTGTGCCGTAGTTGCGGCTCCACCATCGAGGTGGCCGACCACGAAGTGGAGGCCTGGGCCGCGGAAGTGGCTGCCCGGCATGGGTTTTCCGACGTCAGCCACACCATCGAAATCTTCGGCAACTGCGCAGACTGCCGGTCCTGAAATTCGGGCCGCGCTGCCACACCGAAATCGACAGCACAGCGAAGTCCTCCTCGAACTTTTCTGCGCCGCCGTCGGCGTCAGCGAGCCCCGGCAATCAACGCGTCGCGTACCTGGACGCCGGTGTCAAGCACCAGCAGGATCAAGGTGCGCAGCGCGTCGTCGCTCAGCCCGGCGCCGGGAAAGTTGTACCGCAGCATGACATCCCCGGTTTTGGACGCTGTCTTGGCGGCCGTCTTGGCCGCACCCTTGGCCGTACCGTTGTCGGGGCTCTTCTCCAGCACGGTGACTGCGCCGAAGTTCACATCACGCGCCTGCTTGGCCGCCCGCTCGCGAATCTTCCTGGTCAGCGGCAGGTCCCAGGCCAATATCTGGGTGAGCGACACCAACTCGAGACCCTCGGCGATGCTCACCACCCGTAACGACGCGAACGTGCCGCTATGACGAACCGTCATGGCCCCGTCAGGTTCCTGCTCGACCGAAAGGACGTCAGGCAGTATCGATGCCAGCCGCTGCTGCAGTGAGGGCACTAGGCGCTCCCGAACCGTCGATTGCGGGAAGCGTACTCCTCGCAAGCGGCCCACAAATCGCGGCGGTCATAGTCGGGCCACAACTTGTCCTGGAATATGTACTCGGCGTAAGCGGCCTGCCACAGCATGAAGTTGCTGGACCGCTGCTCGCCCGAAGTCCGCAGAAACAGGTCGACGTCGGGGATGTCGGGGCGCTGCATGTAACGGGAGATCGTGGACTCGCTGATCCGCTCCGGGTTCAACCGGCCGGCGGCCACCTCGCGCGCGATTTGCCGTGTGGCGTCGGCAATTTCGGTGCGTCCGCCGTAGTTGACGCAGTAATTGATGGTGATGACGTCGTTGTACTTCGTCATCTGCTCGGCCACCGCCAGTTCGTTGATGACGCTGCGCCACAGCCGCGGCCGCGAACCCACCCACCGGATCCGCACACCCATCTCCTTGAGATTCTCCCGGCGTCGCCGCACCACATCGCGGTTGAAACCCATCAGGAAGCGGACCTCCTCGGCCGAACGCTTCCAATTTTCGGTGGAGAAGGCATAGAGGCTGAGCCATTTGATTCCGAGTTCGATTGCGCCACAAGCGATGTCGATCACCACCGCCTCGCCCATCTTGTGTCCCTCGGTGCGACGCAGGCCACGCTGGGTGGCCCACCGGCCGTTGCCGTCCATCACGATGGCGACATGATTGGGCAACCGGTCGGCCGGAATTCGGGGCGCAGCCGCCTTCGAGATGTGCTGCGGCGGCCGGCGCGGGCCGCCGTCGGGCGACGGCGGCAGTGCCGGGAAGACAACCGGCCACGTCGAGGTGTCGGGAAAGGTCGGATAGTCGTCCGGGGCGGGGGGCAGCTGCGGGAAGTCGGCGGACGTCAGCGTTCGTTCGGCCTTCTTAGCCACACTCACCTACCTGTCTGGTCAGCGCGGCGCGACGCTCGGCAATGGTGTGATCGATCCGATAGGTCCGCTCCACCAGCGGCAACGTCTTGAGCTGACGTTCCAGGTGCCATTGCAGGTGCGCGGCTACCAACCCGCTGACATACCCGCGATGCGATTGCGGGGCCTGCTCGGCGGCCGCCCAATCGCCGTCGTGTAGGGCGGACATCAACTCCAGCACGCCCAGCGGCGGTGTCGTCGCACCGGCGGGACGGCAGTGCGCGCAGACACTGCCCCCCGCGGCAATGTGAAACGCCCGATGTGGCCCGGGTGTGGCGCAGCGAGCGCACTCGGTCAGTGCCGGCGCCCATCCGGCGATACCCATGGCACGCAGCAGATAGGCGTCCAACAGCAGGTCGCGAGGACGACGTCCGTCGGCGACCGCCCGCAACGCGCCCACCGTGAGCCGGTGCAGGGCCGGGGCGGGCGCCCGCTCTTCACCGGCAAGGCGTTCGGCGGTTTCGAGCATCGCGCAGCCGCAGGTGTACCGGCCGTAGTCGTTGACGATGTCGGTGGCGAAGGCATCGACGGAGACGACCTGGGTGACGATGTCGAGGTTGCGGCCGGGATGCAGTTGCGCATCGATGTGTGCGAACGGCTCCAGCCGGGCACCGAATTTGCTGCGGGTGCGACGTACCCCTTTGGCCACCGCACGAACCAGCCCGTGGTCGCGGGTCAGCAGGGTGACGATCCGGTCGGCTTCGCCGAGCTTGTGCTGGCGCAGCACAACAGCCCGGTCTCGATATAGCCGCATCCCCATAGTTTCGCACCCCGCCGCGACATCGCGGGTATCCGCGCCGATAGTCTCGTACCCCGTGGTTGGCGCTTCTGAGTCCGCTTCCGGGGCCGTTTCCGGGTCCGGTAACCAGCGCTTGCCCACCTTGACCGATCTTCTCTATCAGCTGGCCAACGGCTCGGTGACCTCCGTTGACCTGGTACGCAGGTCCCTGCGCGAGATCCAGGCGAGCCAGTCCACGTTGAACGCATTCCGGGTGGTCTTCACCGAATCGGCGCTGGCCGACGCGGCCGCGGCAGACCGGCGACGGGCGGCCGGCGACACCGGGCCCCTGCTGGGCATCCCGATCGCGGTCAAAGACGACGTCGACGTTGCTGGCGTGCCCACCGCCTACGGCACCGAAGGGTATGTCGCTCCCGCTACCGCGGATTCGGAGGTCGTCCGGCGGCTCAAGGCGGCCGGGGCGGTGATCGTCGGCAAGACCAACACCTGCGAGCTCGGCCAGTGGCCATTCACCAGCGGGCCCGGGTTCGGACACACCCGCAACCCGTGGGCGCGCCGGCATACACCCGGCGGATCGTCGGGGGGCAGCGCGGCCGCCGTGGCCGCAGGCCTGGTCACCGCGGCAATTGGCTCCGACGGGGCCGGCAGCATCCGGGTCCCCGCGGCGTGGACCCACTTGGTGGGCATCAAACCGCAGCGCGGCCGCATCTCCACCTGGCCGCTGCCGGAGGCGTTCAACGGCATCACGGTCAACGGCGTGCTGGCCCGCACGGTAGCCGACGCGGCCCTGGTGCTGGATGCGGCGTCGGGCAATGTCGAGGGCGATCTACACCGGCCGCCGCCGGTGACCGCATCCGACTACGTCGGCATCGCCCCCGGTCCGCTGAAGATCGCACTGTCGACCCGGGCCCCTTTCAACGGTTTCCGGGCAAAGTTGCATCCGGAGATCCTTGCCGCGACGCGTCAGGTGGGCGAACAGCTTCAGCTGCTCGGCCACACCGTGGTGCGGGGCAACCCCGACTACAGCGTGCAGATGTCGTGGGACTTTCTCGCCCGGTCCACCGCCGGACTGTGGGAGTGGGCGCAGCGACTGGGCGACGATGTCACGCTGGACCCGCGCACGGTGTCCAATCTGCGCACCGGACACATGCTTTCCCAGGCCATCCTGCGCAGCGCGCGCCGCCACGAAGCCGCCGCGCACCGGCGAGTGGGCTCGATCTTCGACATCGTCGACGTGGTGCTGGCACCGACCACCGCGCTGCCCCCGCCGCTGGCCCGCGCCTTCGACCAGATGGGCGGGCTGGCCACCGACCGCGCCATTATCGCCGCGTGCCCCTACACGTGGCCATGGAATCTGCTGGGCTGGCCGGCGATCAACGTGCCGGCAGGGTTCACCGTCGAGGGCCTGCCGATCGGTGTTCAACTCATGGGACCGGCCAACAGCGAAGGCATGCTGATCTCGCTGGCCGCCGAGTTGGAAGCCGTCAGCGGCTGGGCGGCCAAGCAGCCGACGGTCTGGTGGAACGAGGGCACCGACACACCTGCCCCCCACAGCGTGCGGCCGCCGCAGCGTTGGCAGCGCTGACCCGTGCCGAGCCTCCTGCTCATCGTTCAAAATCCCAGCCGGCCAAGCTGTTTGGGGTCACGCTGCCAGTTCTTTGCCACCTTGACGCGTAGGTCGAGGTAGACCTTGGTCCCCAGCAGTTTCTCGATCTGACCGCGCGCCGCGGTGCCAACTTGTCGCAGCCGGGCGCCGCCCTTGCCGATGACAATCCCCTTCTGGCTGTCCCGCTCGACATACACCACGGCGTGCACGTCGATCAGGTCGTCCCTTCCGTCGCGCGGGCTGACGTCGTCGATAACCACGGCCAGCGAATGGGGCAGTTCGTCATGGACGCCCTCCAAGGCGGCCTCGCGGATGAACTCCGCCATCAGGACCTCTTCGGGCTCGTCAGTCAACTCACCGTCGGGGTAGTAGGCCGGGCCGGGCGGCAAAGCCCCGGCCAGCACATCGACCAGCACGTCGACCTGCGCGCCGGTCACGGCCGACACCGGGACGATTTCTGTTGAGCCGGGCAGGTTTTCCACCAGCTCGCCGACCGCCACCAGCTGCGCGGCCACCCGGTCCTTGGGCACCTTGTCGATCTTGGTGACGATGACAACCAGTGTTGTGCCAGGTGCCACGGAGCGAATCTGCTCGAGGATCCACCGGTCACCCGGGCCGATCGCTTCGTCAGCCGGAATGCACAGTCCGATCACGTCGACCTCGGCGTAGGTGGCCCGGACCAGGTCGTTGAGCCGCTTGCCCAGCAGCGTCCGCGGCCGGTGCAGGCCCGGCGTGTCGACCAGGATGATCTGGAAGTTCTCTCGATGCACAATGCCGCGGATTGTGTGCCGAGTGGTCTGCGGCCGCATTGACGTGATCGCGACTTTGGCACCCACCAGCGCATTGGTCAGCGTTGACTTTCCGGTGTTCGGCCGGCCGACCAAACAGACGAAGCCGGAACGGAATTCAGCCGTCATAACGGGGTTCCGGTGCTGTCGGTGACGACCACCACCGCCATCGGCGACAGCTCGCGTAGGGCCGCAATGCCCGGGTCGTCGACGGATCCGGCGACCAGCGCGGCAGCCTCCAAACCGATCGCCCCGCTGGATACGGCAGCAGCCACCGCCGCCTGCAATCCGGTCAGCCGTAGCGCCGGCAAGTTCACCGGTACGGCTACGTAGGTGCGCCCTTCGTGGTCGCGTACCGCCGCCCCGCTGTCGGCCCCGGCCCGCGCCATGGCCGCTCGTGCCAGCATCACCAGCTTGGCGTCCTCGGGGTCCGCCGGCTCAGCCATCGGAATCGCCTTCATCTGGGCGGTACCCGGAGCAGTCGGTTGCCACGGTTTCGCCCAGCTCTACGGGGCTCACCAAAACGGTGCCGATTCGCATCCGGCCGCGGTGGTCGCGACCCCCCTCAGCCTGCAGTCGCAGGCCATGGGATACCACCTCGGCACCGGGCAGTGGAACGCGACCCAATTCCAATGCCAGCAAACCGCCTACGGTGTCGACATCGAGGTCGCCATCGAAATCCATGCCGTACAACTCGCCCACATCCTCGATCGGGAGCCGCGCCGACACACGAAATCGTTTGTCGCCCAGGTCTTCTACTGGCGCTATCTCGGCCTCGTCGTACTCGTCGGCGATCTCACCGACGATTTCCTCCAGCACGTCTTCGATGCTGACCAGGCCGGCGATGGCGCCGTATTCGTCGACCAGCAGTGCCATGTGGTTGCGGTCGCGCTGCATCTCCCGCAGCAGCGCGTCCAGCGGCTTGGAGTCCGGCACGAACACCGCTGGGCGCATGACGTCCGCCACGGTGCTTTCCCGACCGCCGCCTGGCGAGAAGAATGTCTGGCGCACAAGGTCTTTCAGGTACACCACGCCGAGAATGTCGTCGACGTTCTCGCCGATCACCGGAATGCGGGAATGGCCGCTGCGCACGGCCAGGTTCATCGCTTGAGCCGGTGATTTGTCCCCCTCGATCCAGATCATCTCGGTGCGCGGCACCATCACCTCGCGGGCGGGGGTGTCGCCGAGTTCGAAGACCGACTCGATCATCTTGCGTTCGTCGGCGGCAACCACGCCGCGCTGCTGCGCCAGGTCGACGACTTCGCGCAGTTCGACCTCGGAGGCGAACGGCCCGTTGCGAAACCCACGGCCCGGGGTGAGCGCGTTGCCCAGCAGCACCAGCAACCGGCTGATCGGCATCAACAGCCATGAAATCACCTGCAACGGAACGGCGGTGGCCAGCGCGATGGAGTAGGCATGCTGGCGGCCGAGCGTGCGCGGACCCACACCGATAACGACGAAGCTGGTCACCACCATGACGGCCGCGGCCACGAACAACCCGCCGTTGAGGTTCAGATTGTGCCGGAAAAACACCACCAGGAACGCGGTGGCGGTGATCTCACACACAATCCGCAGCAGCACCACCAAGTTGATGTAGCGCGGCCGTTCCACCATCACCTTGAGCAGTGCCACCGCTCCCGGCCGGGCCTCGCGCACCAGCTCCTGCACACGGGCCAGCGACACGGTGCTGAAGGCGGCGTCCAGCGCCGCGAATACACCGCCGAGTCCGATCAACACGATCGCACCGAGCAGCTGAGCAAGACCGGTCACGACTCGTCGAAGTACCTGGACTTGTCCAGCAGCCGGCGGTCTCGTTCATGCTGGCGGTCGTGCTGGTAAGCCTCGACCTGGGCGGCCACCCACTCTTCCAGTAACCGCTCCTGCAAGGCGAACATCTCCCGCTCCTCGTCCGGCTCACCGTGGTCGTAGCCGAGCAGATGCAGCACGCCGTGGATTGTCAACAGCGCCAGCTCATGTCCGAGGCTGTGGCCCGCCGCGGCCGCCTGCTCCGCCGCGAACTCCGGGCACAGCACGATATCGCCGAGCATCGCCGGGCCGGGCTCGGGCGCGTCGGGGCGCCCCCCGGGCTCCAGCTCGTCCATCGGAAAGCTCATCACATCAGTCGGCCCGGGCAGATCCATCCAGCGCATGTGCAGGTCGGCCATCGCGGCGGTGTCCAGCAACACCATCGACAACTCCGCGCCCGGGTTGACATCCATCTTGTCGATGACAAATCGCGCGACGCTGACCAGCTCGGTCTCGGAGACGTCGATGCCCGACTCGTTGGATACTTCAATGCTCATAGATGCTCATAGATGCTCATAGATGCTCACGAGAGTTCTCACGCACTCATCATCGACGACCACGCGCGCCGGAGGCCCGCCGAGCCGCCCGGTTCATCCCGGACCCGGGTTCCTCGGACCGGGCGTAGGCTTCGACGATCTCCGAGACCAGTCGGTGACGCACCACGTCCACGCTGGTCAGCTCCGCGATGTGAATGTCGTCGATGTCCTCGAGGATGTCGACCGCCGCCCGCAGGCCGGACTTGGCGCCACCCGGCAGGTCGATCTGGGTGACGTCCCCGGTGACGACGACTTTCGACCCGAACCCCAAGCGGGTGAGGAACATTTTCATCTGCTCGGCGGTGGTGTTCTGCGCCTCGTCGAGCACGATGAAGGCGTCGTTCAAGGTGCGGCCACGCATATACGCCAGTGGCGCCACCTCGATAACCCCGGCGGTCATCAGCTTCGGGATCAGCTCGGGATCCATCATGTCGTACAGCGCGTCATACAGTGGCCGCAGGTACGGGTCGATCTTCTCGCTCAGCGTGCCGGGCAGAAACCCAAGGCGCTCACCGGCTTCCACCGCCGGACGGGTCAAGATGATGCGGGTGACCTGCTTGGTCTGCAATGCATGCACCGCCTTGGCCATCGCCAGATAGGTCTTCCCGGTGCCGGCCGGGCCGATCCCGAACACGATGGTGTTGGCATCGATGGCGTCGACATAGCGCTTCTGGTTGAGCGTCTTGGGCCGGATCGTCTTGCCGCGGCGCGACAAGATGTCGAGGGTGAGCACTTCGGCCGGTGACTCGTTGCCTGCGCCGAGCAGCATGGCAACGCTGTGACGCACCACCTCCGGCGTCAACGACTGTCCCCCGGCAACGATCGCGACCAGTTCGGAAATTGCGCGTTCGGCCAGCGCCACATCGGCCGGTTCGCCGGAAAGCGTCACCGAGTTGCCTCGTACGTGCAGGCCGGCGGTCAGGGTCCGTTCCAGTGCGCGCAGGTTTTCGTCTGCCGATCCGAGTAAGCCCACGACCAAGTCAGGCGGAACATCGATGCTGCTGCGAACCTGAGATGAAGCCGGTAAGGCGTCAGCAGCCTTGGTTTCGCGGGGCGTCACGTGGTTTCTGATGCCTACTTTCTGGGTTCGCGGGCGACGACAGCCGGTAGTCAAGTCTACCGCCGGGTGCGCCTCGCGGGCCTGGTCCAGTCGAAATGCCGCCCCGGAACCGAGGCCGCAGAACCGGCGGAGGTGACTGCGGTGCGCTAGATCCGCTGCGCCGCCACCGGAATCTTGCTGACGACGGCCGGCACGCCACCTTTGACCGGCCACGGAAGGGCGGGGTCGTGTTCGGGCGCCCAACCGGCGGGGAGCTGTATCCGGAACCGCTGATGAACCTGGGCGAGAAAGAATTGGGCCTCCAGGTAACCCATGGCCGCGCCGAAACAGCGGTGCGGCCCGGCGCCGAAGGGCAGGAAAGCCAGATTCGGCCGGGCGGCGACGATGTCCTTGTCGTAGAACCGGATCGGCTCGTACTTGTCGGCGTCGGGGCCCCACCAGCGCGGATCACGCTGCAGGGCATAGATCGGCAGGCCGATCAGGGTGCCGCGACGAATGCGATAGCCGCCGATGACGTCGTCGATCATGGCGAACCGCGGCTGCAGCAGCAGGCCCTGCAGGCGCTGGCCCTCGTCGAAACACGCCTTCGCCCACTCCAACCTGTCCAGGTCGGCGTAGCAGGGCAGGGCTCCGCCGAGTGCGTCGACCTCGTCGTACAGTCGCCGCTGAGCCTGCGGATTCTGCGGAAGCAGCGCCAGCGTCCACGCCAATGCGGCGACCACGGTTTCATATCCGCCGCCGATCAGCATGATCGCCTCGGTGATCACGTCGCGCCGGCTGATGGGCGTGCCGTCCTCATAGCGCGCGTCGAGGAGAATCTGCAGCAGGTCGTGGTAGGAGCGGGAATCGGCCAGCCGTTCCTCGACCCGCTGCTTCACCCAGCGCCGCATCCGCAACCATGCCTGCACGGGGTTACCGTCTCCCGGCAGCACTCGCGGCGCAGCACCGAGCAGCAGCGGTGACGATGCGCTCTGCATCAGCGTGCGGACGTCGACGTCGAGCCGGTGCAACTCGGCATCGGAGAGCCCCACAGTGAACATCGCCCGCATGAACGCCGGAATCACCACGCCGTTGATCTCGTGCTGCAGGTCGATCGGTTCGCCGGACTGCGCGAACCGGTCCCATCTGGTCAGGCGGTTGGCGAATTCGTCGGCGACGGTGGCGGCGACCCGGCTCAGCTGTTGGCGGCCCATCATCGGTGTCAGCGGCTTGCGGCGGCGGCGGAACTCGGCGCCCTCCATCATCTGCATGGAAGCGCCCAGCATTTTTTTCGCCGCGCCCGCGGCGGGGCCGATCAGGCTGTACTCGCCGTCGCGGTGGCTCATGACGTGACGCACGTGGTCGGGATGATTCAGGACCACCACGTCGTACAGCGGCAACGGCAGCCGGTAGATGTCGCCGTAGGTCGTCCCCAGCTGTTGCAGGTATGCGAATGGGTCTGACTTGAGTTCGGGAAGGACCCCGACGAAGGGGCGCCCACGCGGGCCGGGCGGGCGCGGCGCCCGATGGTGGCGCCGCGCACCCAGCGCATCGCGCGCGCGGCCGACGGGGTTGCGGGTGACCCAGAAGGTGTCTCGTTCGGTCGCTGTCATGGAATAGCTCTCCGCACTGTTGATCCGCACTGGTGCCTCGGCGGCGGGTATCGCCGGCCTCGATATCGAAAGGTGTTGCCGGTCAGCCGTTTTCGAAGCAATACATCCGGTAGGAGCTCTCGCCGTTTTGCAGCCCGCGGCAGAGCCTGGCGTTCGAGGCGGCTACGGCGCCGCGGACCAGCCCACGAAGCATCGCCGGGGTCCGGCGAGTGAACATGTGCTGCGAGCGCGGCAGGCTCTTTTCCAGCCCGCGCACCACCTGCTCGTTGATGATCTCCTTGGAGAGCATCCGCAGCGGCGCGTCGGCCAGCTCGCTCTCCCACTGGGCGATGTGGTCGCTGTGCCGGACATCGGCGTACAGGAGATGTCCGCCCGGGCGCAGCACGCGCGCGACTTCGGCGAGAAAGCGAGGCACCGACGGGTAGCAGTGCGAGGCCTCGATATTGACGACGGCGTCGAAGGAATTGTCGGGGAATGGCAGATTCTCGGCGTCGCCCTGCACGAAGTCCAGCCCCGGCAGCTGGTGGGTCTTGCGGCAGACCTCGATGCCGGCGGGGTTGAGGTCCAGGCCGGTGTAGGCGGCCGGGTTCAGGGTGCGCATCAGGTAGGAGGCTCCGCCGCCGTGGCCGCAGCTCACCTCCAGCACCTTCTTTCCGGCAATGTCGGCCTGGGTCGCCGTGCGGTGGTAGAGCTGAATGCAATACCGGTGGGGCTCGTCGGTCTCCGATAACGGGATGGCCATCGGTGGGTCTTCCTCATAGCCGAGATTCAGCAACGCCACGTCGTCGGCGCCGTGGCGGGTGATGAAGGGGTAGTAGTACTTGGCGAAGACTCTCCAGGCGGGAGTCGACACCAGTCTGGTTGCAAGGCCCATGGTTCTGGTATGCCCACTAGCCCGGGGAATACACACCCGGTGGTGCCCAGTGGTTCACGTCACCGCGGGTCAATCCCCCGGCGCGCCCTCCGGCTGGCCGCGGCGTAGCAACGTATTTGCCGGCACATCCTTGTCCAGGACCTTGTGCGCCTGGGCCACGCCGGCGACCGGCAGCAGGTCCGCTGAGAGCAGCCCCACCTGCACCAGCAGCGAGGCCTGATCCCAGTAGATCCGTTCGTAGGCGACTTTCGGCTCCCCGGATTCCGGGTCTGCCTCGAACCCCATCACGACGACGACGGGCAGCATCACCGCGCGGCCGGTGGGCGCCACGTTGGGCAGGAAGGTCGGCATCGCAATGTCATGGGTAAACGACATGACCATCTCGTCGACGACGCGATCGGTGCCGACGGTGCGACAGACCGGGATGATCCTGGTGTCGTCGGGCCAGTGCCCGATGAAGTATTGGCCGTAGAACTCGGCGACCCCGCGGGCGCCAACGCCGCCCATCATCGTGGGCACATGGTTGACGTAGGGATCGGCGGTCATCGTCGCCATGGTCGCGGCGAGGTCCTTGGCGACGAACTCGTGGGCGACGTGTTCGTCGAAGATGGCGCTCAGATCGCGGACGGTGTCGGTCATGGGGCAGGCTCCTTTCGCACCTGAGAGTCCCACGGCGGCAACGATGATGTGGGAGAACCAGCGGCTCAGTCGCGAGTAGCACCGACTCTGGTACTACTCGCGGTACCACGACGCCGTGCCATCGCTGAACATCGGTTTCACCGACGAAGAACTTGTTGCCGTTCGCGACGCAGCAGCCGGTGAAAACTTGTCGCTGCGCGCGTTTGTTCACCGCGCGGCCGTCGTCGCCGCCAGCGATCGCAAGCGACGGGTCGCCGAAGCTGCGGCTCTGGTGGCTCAGCGCTCCGCGGAGCTGAACCGCCGCCTGGCGTGACGGAATTCTTCGATCGTGACGACGTCCTCACCGCCGGCGCGCTCGCCGTGGGCGCGGTGCTCGAGGTCGGCGACTTCGGGCTGCTCGACGCCGCGGTCGCGCGACCTCAGGCCACCGTTTACGGGGTCGACGCCTACCCCGATCTCTATACCAAGGCAGCGGCGCTGTTACAGTCGCTGGCCCGCAACCGTGCTCTGGTAGACGGCAATAAGCGAACCGCCTGGGCGTCGGCGTGGACGTTCTTGTATATCAACGGGATCGAGCTTGTGGCCGGGTTTGATGTAGACACCGCCGAGAGGTTCATGTACGACGTAGCCGAGCGCGGTGAACTGACCGTCGACGACATCGCCGAAACACTGCGCCAGTTCGCGTCCGCCTAGCGGTGCGCCAGCCGAATCTGGGCTAATCCCACCTCGGGGTCAGCACCCCCAGCGCGCCCAGCGCCACCGCGGCCGCGGTCGACGTCCGCAACACCGTCGGGCCCAGCCGGACCGCGACGGCTCCGGCGCCGGTCAGCGCGTCGATCTCCTCCGGCGCGATACCGCCTTCGGGGCCGATCACCAGCATCAGCGAATTCGCCTGTGCCAGAGCAACTTCGGCAAGCCGGGCGGTCGCCGACTCATGTAACGCCAGCACCATCGCACCGCGGGCCACCTCGTCACGGACCCGCACGGTCAACGCGGCCGTGGACAGCGGGCCGTCGACCGGCGGGATGTAGGCCCGCCGGGACTGTCGTGCCGCCGAGCGGGCGACCGATCGCCACCGGCGCAGTCCCTTGTCGACGCGCGAACCGTTCCAGCTCGCCACGCAGCGCGCCGCCTGCCACGCCACAAACGCGTCGGCGCCGGCCTCGGTGGCCAGCTCGATCGCCAGTTCGGAGCGCTCAGATTTCGGCAGCGCCTGCACCACCGTCACCGCCGGCCGTGCCGGCACGGTGCTCCAACGCTCCAGCACCCGGGCAGCCAGGCCGTCGCGTCCGGCCCGCTCGACCCGGCAGCGGGCCAGGTCGCCCTCGCCGTCGCCGAGCACCACCTCCTCGCCGGGACGGATCCGCCGCACCGTGGCGGCGTGAAAACCTTCGTCTCCGTCCACCACGGCCAGCGTGCCGGGATCGGGCAGCGCGTCGACGTAGAACAGCGTCGCCACCATGTGCGCGCCGCCAGCCGGCTAGCGTCCGGTGAAGGTTTCGCGCAGCCGGCTGAACAGCCCGCCGCCGGCGCCGTGCGCCGACCGTACCTCGGCCACGTCGCGACTTCGGCGGTTCTTGAACTCGCGCAAGAGGTCGGCGTCGTGGTGGTCCAGCCGGGCGGGGACCACCACCTCGACGTGGACGTGCAGGTCTCCGCGAGTGTGGGAGCGCAGGTGCGGCATCCCGCGGCCCCGCAGTGTGATGACCGAACCCGGTTGGGTCCCCGGCGGAACGACGATCTCACTGGGGCCGTCCAGGATGGCGTCCAGGGTTACGGTGACGCCCAGCGCCGCGTCGGCCATCGGGACCGACACCGTGCAGTGCAGGTCGTCACCCTCGCGCGCGAAGATGTCATGCGCCTGCTCGTGGACCTCGACATACAGGTCGCCCGCCGGCCCTCCCCCGGGACCGACCTCACCCTGGGCGGCCAGGCGCACCCGCATACCGTCGCCGACGCCGGCCGGGATCTTGACGGTGATCTCGCGGCGCGCCCGCACCCGGCCGTCACCCATGCACTGGTGGCAGGGGTCGGGAATGACCACCCCGACACCTCGGCAGGTGGGGCACGGGCGCGACGTCAGCATCTGCCCGAGCAACGAACGCTGGACGGTCTGCACCTCGCCGCGGCCACCGCAGGTGTCGCAGGGCACCGGCGCGGAATCGCCGTTGGTGCCCTTGCCCTGGCAGCGGTCACAGAGCACCGCGGTATCGACGGTTACCTGCTTGGTGACACCGGTCGCGCATTCCTCGAGATCCAGCCGCATGCGCAGCAACGAGTCCGAACCCGGGCGAACACGGCCGATCGGGCCGCGCGACGCCGGACCGCCGCCGAAGCCGCCACCGAAGAACGCCTCGAAGACGTCGCCCAGCCCGCCGAAACCGGCGAATCCGGAGGCCGACGCGCCGGCGCTTTCCAGCGGATCCCCGCCCAAGTCGACGATCCGGCGTTTCTCGGGGTCGCTCAACACTTCGTAGGCGGCGCTGATCTCTTTGAACTTCGCCTGCGCCGCCTCGTCGGGATTGACATCGGGATGCAGTTCGCGGGCCAGCTTGCGATATGCGCGTTTGATCTCTGTTTCGCTGGCGCCCTTGCTGACGCCGAGCAGCCCGTAGTAATCGCGTGCCACGATTGACCTTCCTGTGCCGCCCTACGCGGCTGTCCACAACCTCTGCAGCGGGTGCGCGGTCATCGAGCACCCAACACTTCGCCGATATACATGGCAACCGCGGCGACACTGGCGATAGTTCCCGGGTAGTCCATCCGGGTCGGCCCCAGCACACCCATGCCGCCATAGACGGTGTCGTTGGAGCCGTAGGCGGTGCTCACCATCGAGGTCCCGACCATCTGCTCGACCTCCGTTTCATGGCCGATGCGCACCGTCACCTTGCCCGCTTCCTGCTGTGCCGCCAACAGCCGCAGCACCACCACCTGCTCCTCGAGCGCTTCCAGGATGGAGCGCAGCGACCCACCGAAGTCCGCGGCGTTGCGGGTCAGATTTGCGGTGCCGCCCATGAGCAGGCGCTCCTCGGTGTGTTCCACCAACGACTCCAGCAACACCGTCGCCGAGCGGCCGACCGCGTCGCCCAAGCCGCCGGCACCGTTCAGCTGGCTGGCGAGGTCGGCCACCGCGATGGAGGCCGCCGAGAGCTTCTTGCCTTCCAGAGCCTGCCCGAGCAGCTCGCGCAGCTGGGACAGTTGGTGGTCGTCGATGACGTCGCCGAGTTCGACGATCCGCTGGTCCACGCGCCCGGAGTCGGTGATCACCACCATCAGCAGCCGCGCTGGGGTCAGCGCGATGACTTCCAGGTGGCGAACGGTCGAGCTCGACAACGTCGGGTACTGCACCACCGCGACCTGCCGGGTCAGTTGGGCCAGTAGCCGCACCGCCCGGCGGAGCACGTCGTCGAGATCGACACCGGAGGCCAAGAAGCTCTGAATCGCGCGCCGCTCCGCCTTGGACAGTGGCTTCACGTCGTCGAGGCGGTCGACGAACTCCCGGTATCCCTTTTCGGTGGGCACCCGCCCGGAGCTGGTGTGCGGCTGGGTGATGTATCCCTCGGCTTCCAGCACCGCCATGTCGTTGCGGATCGTGGCGCTGGACACCCCCAGGTTGTGGCGCTCTACCAGGGATTTCGAGCCGATCGGTTCCTGGGTGGCGACGAAGTCGGCGACAATGGCACGCAGCACCTCGAAGCGGCGCTCGTCCGCGTTTCCCATCGACTGTCACCTCCTTCACGCCCGGTCGGCCGGGTTCATTTTACGGTCTCGGAAGTATCTGAACGTCCAGCTGTGGATAGCACCGCATCACCGGGACAGTGCCGGCCGGGAAATTCGGCAGATTCGGTGGAGGTCTGCTTCCCTGCCGCCCTTGCGGCTAGCCTGTTCGGCATGATCATGTGCGGCTCCCACGGCGCGTCAGCGGCGATCCGCCAATGATTTTCAAGGGCGTGCGGGAAGGTAAGCCGTATCCCGATCACGGGTTGTCCTATCGGGACTGGTCGCAGATTCCGCCGCAGCAGATACGCCTCGACGAGTTGGTCACCACGACCACGGTGCTCGCATTGGATCGATTGCTGTCGGAGGATTCTACGTTCTACGGCGACCTCTTCCCGCATGCCGTGAAGTGGCGCGGGGTGACGTATCTCGAGGACGGCTTGCACCGGGCGGTGCGAGCGGCGCTGCGTAACCGGACGGTGCTGCATGCGCGGGTGTTCGACATGGACATGCAGCCGGGTCGCCCGAACTAGCTTCGACCGGCTGGTTTCGCTGCTCGCCGGATGCGGATCGGCCGGTCACATTCTGATGCCGCCAGGTGTCGATCTAAGAAAGACCACCAATCCGTGAGGAGCCCGTCATGTCCCGCATTATCGGGTCGGTGATCGCGACGCCGGCCCGGCCACCAAGATCGCCTTCTTTTCACCAAGCGCAAGCTGGCCAAGATGACCGGGCTGCAAACGGCCGCGATGCTGGAACCGCTGCGGATGTACGCCCACATTCCCACATTGCTCAGCGCCTACGGCAGGCTCGAGCAGGCGGAATCGAAACTGGACGTCGACGACGAGCTGTTCGAGGCGCTGCGCGTTCACCTGGACACGGCTCAACTCGTCGCGCTCACGCACATCATCACGTTGGGCAATCTGCGGGCCCGGTTCAACATCGCCCTGGGCATCGAGGCTTCGGGTTTCTCGGGCTTCTCGGGCAACCGGGTGTGCGCGCTGCCCCCCACCACGGCACGATGGCCGACCCGGCGCTGACCGTGCGTTTCGAGGCCGCCAGACCGCGGCTGAGCACCGTGCGATGCTGGCCGACGCGGTGGGGCTGGCGTTGTTTTTCGAGTTGGACACGCTGCCCCCGGCGGAGCGGCTGGCCTTCGTGCTGCAGGACGTGTTCGCCGTCCCGTTCGAGCAGATCGCGTCCATCGTCGAGCGCTCGCCGGAGGCGGCACGCAAGCTGGCCAGTCGCGCGCGCCGGCGCATCGAGCGCGCCGATGTCGTTCCCGACTGCGACATCGCGGCACAGCGCAGGCTCGTCGACGCCTTCTTCGCGGCGGGACGCACCGGCGACTTCGACCGGCTGGTGTCGCTGCCCGACCGCGGCGTCGTGTTACGCGGCGACCTCGGGCACGGCGCCGTCCGCTCGGCACACGGAGCCTCGGCCGTGGCCGCACTGGCCCGTAGCTATGCGGCACCCGAACGCGAGGTGCGCCGCGACCGTGAACGGCGCGGCCGGCGCAGTGATCTTCGCCGCCGGCCGCCCCGCCGCGGTCATGGGCTTCCTGGTGCGCAGCGGACGCATCGCCGCGATCGACGTGCTGGCCGATCCCCAGCGCGTCGCCAAGCTCGATCTGGGCGGGCTGAACCGCTAGGACGGGTCAGTGTCCGGCGGCCTGCAGCAGTTCCATGGCCGAGCTGCGCGACAGCATCCAGCTGCCCTGGTTGACGAACGTGACGTTCTGCGTGACCGGCGAGGTCAACTTGGGGCCGGAGACGGCAACGTCGGCCGTGGCAGTCCCGGCCCCGGCCGACTGGATGTTGGACACGGTGAACGACAACGGCAGGTCCCCGTTCTTGGCGGCCTTCTTCAGCTCATGGTCGGCCAGGCGCGCCTCGGTCCCGCCGATACCCCCCTCGACCAAGTCGCTCTTGTTGGCGAACGAGACGCTGGGATCGGCAAGGCTGTTGAGCAGGCTGGTCAGCTGAGCGGCGGTCGGCAGATTTGCGGCCGTGGCCGGGTCCTGTGGCATGGGCGCCCCGAAGACCACCGGCAGCACCTGGTTTACCGCCGAGCTCTCGGATGCTACGGACGTCACACCCGCGGCGGCAGCGCCGATTGCGGCCACGGCGGCCGCGCCGATGATCAGCCCTTTCACGGATTTCACGGTGTTCACGGTGTGGTTTCCCCCTTCGATTGGTACCGAACATGACGGGCATGGCCGGTCATGTCTCGTACTGGAGTATGCACTGAGCTTTCGTCGGGCCGACGATCTGCGTTACAGGAAGGCTACATGTGGAAACTGCGGCGAGTCTGTGACGACGCTGTGCAGCAGGCATGAAAAGCCTCGCAGCGGCCGGCGGGCTTGGTGCGCCGCCCCGAAATCAGCCTTGGGCCAACACCTCCTCATCGGTCAACGCTGAAACGTCGAGGTAGTGCCGTGCGACCAGGCCCAGCCGCTCCGGCGTGCCGCGCCGGGCCTCCCGTTGCGCCAGCCGCTCGGCCAAACCGGCCACCGTTCGGGTCGCGAACAGGTCGGCAACCACGGCATGGTCGGTTTGCAGCCAGTCACGCACCCGTGCGATGAGCGTGGTGGCCAGCACGGAGTCACCACCCGACGCGAAGAAATCCTGCTGCACGCCAACGGAATCCACACCGAGAACCTCGGCAGTAATGTCGGCGAGGGCCGCTTCCAGGTCGTTGCGCGGCCCGCTGCTGGCGGGTGCGCTGTCTTCCGGGCGCGGTTCGAGCAGCGCGGCCACGGCACGACGATCCAACTTGCCGTTAGCCGTGAGTGGAAGGTGTTCGAAGAACACGATCCGTGTGGGAATCATGTAGTCGGGCAACAAGGTAGCGACCGCCGCGGTGAGGTCACCGGCCGCGTCGGCGTCACCCGCGACCGCGGCGACGAGCTTGGGGGCGCCGGAGCCGACCACGGTGGCGACGGCATGGCGCACCCCCGGCACCGTACGCAATGCGCTCTCCACCTCACCGAGTTCGACCCGGTATCCGCGTATTTGGACCTGATGGTCTGCCCGGCCGAGGAACTCGATGGTTCCGTCGGGCCAGTATCGGGCCAAATCACCGGTCTTGTACCAGCGAAGACCGTCGTGCTCGACGAACTGCCGGGCGGTGCGTTGCGGATCATTGCGGTAGCCGGCGGCGACATTGACGCCGCCGACCCATAATTCGCCGGGCACCCAGTCGAGGCAATCGCGGCCCGACGGCGCAACGACCCGGCACCGGACGTTGCGCAACGGTCTTCCGAACGGCACGGTGGTCCAGTGCGCCGGTGGTTCGCCGGCCACCTCGCAAATGGTGTGGTGGATGGCGGTCTCGGTCGCGCCGCCCAGCCCCGAGAACCGGCATCCCGGCACCTGCCGCGCCAGCCGGCGCGCCAGGTCCGCGCCCACCCAGTCCCCGCCGAGGGTGACTGCCCGCAGGGAACCGCCGAGTTGATCGCCGCCGAGTTCCAAGATCATGTCGAGCATGCTGGGTACGCAGTTGAGTATCGAAACCCGGTGGCGACGAATCAATTCCACCCACGTCGTGGCCACCGCCTTCTGCTCGGCGTCGACGGCGACCAATGAGCCACCGGCCGAGAACATGCCGAAGATGTCGTAGACGGACGCGTCGAACTCGAGAGCCGACAACGCGAGCACTCGATCGGTGCTGCCCACCGCGAACCAGTCGTTGACGGCGTCGATCGTGTTCATCGCCGCGCTATGCCGCACCTCGACACCCTTGGGCAGGCCCGTCGAACCGGATGTGAAGATCACGTAGGCGATCTCGGTGATATCGGGAAAGACGGGCTCCGGCAGCGGATTTGGGTAGTTACGTGCCGCGTCGATGGACAGGCAGGTGATTCCGGTACCCATGTCGGCGCTTTCGACGGTGAGCGCCGCGACGGCATCTGCGGTCTGAAGAATCTTGGCGCGCCGGGCGTCCGGCTGGTCGAAGCCGATCGGCACATACGCGCCGCCGGCCGCGAGGATGCCCAGTACTGCCACCACCTGATCGCGTCCCTTGGGTAATTGGACGGCAACGGTGTCGCCGTGCCGTACCCCGTGGGCTTGCAGCGCCCCGGCGACGGAAAGCGCCTGATTGCCGAGTTCCCGGTAGCTCCAGGCGCCGTCCTCGTTGTCCAGGCCCCACACCACCGCGGGCGCATCCGGATTCATCGCGGCCTGCTCGAAGAAGCCTTGGTGCAGGCACCGACCACTGACCGGACCATCGGTTGCGTTGACGGCGGCACGGACCGTTGCCTGCTCGCTGGGCAACTGCACCGCCGCTTCGGCGTCCCAGCCGGCATCACCCCGGGCGAGCCGGTCGACAGCCTGAGCGAACCGGGTGAACATCGCATCGACCAGTCCGGCCGGAAACGCCGATTCCCGTACGTCCCAGTTGACCAGTAACCCGCCGCGCAGCTCGGTCACCTGGGCATCCAACAACACCTGAGGTCCTTGCGAGATGATCCATACCGGCTCCCCGAACGTTTGGATCACCCCGTCGGCGAACAGTTCCCCGAGATCGAGCGCGCTGGTGAACACGACCGGCGCCAGCATTGCCTCACCGCGCTGCCTGCCCAGATCACGCAACACCTCGAGCCCGGAATAGGCCGCGTGTGAGGCACTTTCGTACATCCGGTGCTGAATGTCTCGGGCCCGGTCGGCAACCGACATATTCTCGGTCACGTCGACTTCGAGCATGACCGACGTGGTGAAGTCACCGATCACCCGGTTGACGTCGGAATGCACCGACTCACGCTGAAAAAGCGGCACATTCAGCAGAAATCTGGTCTGCGCCGACCAGCCGCCGACGGTGTCGGCAAAGAGCGCCGCCACCGCCATGGCGGGCGTGACGCCGCGGGCGTGAGCCCCGGCTATCAGGCTGCGCTTGGCATCTGGCGCCAGCCAGTGGTGGTAGCGGACCGTGCGATGGGGTGCCCGACGGCTCCCTACCGGTACGGTGGGCAGTTCTGGCGCTCCGGGCATCTGGGGCAGCCGCCGTTGCCACCACTGGCGATCCCGCTGCCGCGCGACGCTGTCCGGTTGCCGCGCGGTGCGATAGCGGCGGTAGCTGTAGCCGGGCGCCGGCACCGCGGCCCCCCGGTACAGCTCGGCCAGATCCGAAACCAGCACCCGGTAGCTCATCGCGTCACCGGCGAGCATGTCGATGTCCAGATGCAGCCGGCTGTGATTGTCGCCGTATCGGGTCAGCGTGATGTCGATGACCTGACCGTCTTCGATGTGCAGCCGTTGGTGTGTCTTGGCCTCGCGCAATTCCGCGAGTGTCGACTGCACCTCCTGCGAACCGCGTCCGCGAAGGTCGATCGCGGTAAAAACCGGCCGCCCCGGCTTGGGCATCGTTTGCTGAGTCCCGTCGGGGAGAAATCTCGTGCGCAGCATCGGATGGGTTGCGACGAGGTCGCGCACCGCCCGTTGCAGGCGGTCCGGATCTATTGCCGGTCCGTCGAATTCGGCATAAAGGTGCGCGGCGACACCGCCGAGCTCTTGCTCGTCGGATCGACCGATCCAGTACGCGAGCTGCATGCCGGCCAACGGAAAAGGAGCGTCATGCGCCTCGGGCTCGTCAGGCGCCACGGCTGCCGGGGCTGCGGCACTCGACGCCGTATCCCCGCTGAGTAGCGCATACCACGAAGCCACCGTTGGCGCGGCCGCAAGTTGGGCGAAGGTGATGTCGGCGCCGCGTTTACGCCAGCCGCCGGCCAAGCCCATCATTCGGATGGAGTTCAAGCCCAACTGGATCAGATCGTCGTGGTCGCCAAGTTCGTCTGCAGGACAGCCGAGTTCGGCCGCGATCGCCGCCCTGATCTCGTCCTTGCTGATCCAGTTGTCTCCGAGCGGCTTCATACCGGTCCTTTCTCGGCGTGTCGGGGCGGGTGTGATCAGACCGCGGTGCTGTCCAGGGCGGCCGCCAGCACTGCGATCCCGCGCTGCCAGAAATGCGTCAGGTGATCGATGTCCGAAGGTGTGAACAGCGCATCACTCCAGCGCCAGTTGCTGATCAGTTGGGCGCCCTCCGGTGTCGTGGCAACGAACACGCTGAGGTTCACCGCGAAACGCAGCGGCAGCTCTGGCTCGGGATCGTCCGGCAGCGCGTCGAGGTACGGCCCGGTGAGCAGCGACCACGGTTGGTCGGTGACTCCGCCGAGGTCCAGACGGCCCAGATAGCTGAACTGGATCTGCGGCTCGGCGGCCTCCCGCAACTCCGGAACCTTGTTCACATAACGGAGCAGACCGTAATCCAAGCCGTCGTTCGGGATTGCGCGCAGCTCGGTGACCACCGATTCGACCAGGCTGCGGGCTACGGCCGAATCACGCTCGGCCTGCTCGATTTCCACCGATGCCGAACCCGCTCCGAGTCGCACCGGGTAGGCACTGGTGAACCACCCGACCGTGTTCGTGGTGTCGGTGTCCACAATCGCATCGGCGCGGCCGTGGCTCTCCAGCGCCACCAGGGCGCCCGACGCCGGATTCTGCGCACGAGCGCGGCGCCAACTCGCGATGGTCATCGTGATTGCCACCAAAAGGAATTCGCGCACTCCCTCGTGACGCTTGACCGCAGCGAGTATTCGCGCGGTGACGTCGGCAGGTGTGACCACCCGGGTGACGCGCAGCGTGGACCAGGTATCGCGGGTCGGGTCCGGCGGCCGCACGCCCAGCGCGGGATCGGGTTGGCAGACCTGTAGCGCCCAGTACTCGCGTTGGGCCTGAGCCTCGGGTGCTGCGGCCCGTTGCCACATCAACTCACACCAGCGACGGTAAGAGGTGAACTCCGGCAACATTTTCGGCGGCGCACCCCCGTTGAGCGAACGCCAGGCCGCGGCGAGATCACCCAGCAGGATGTGCCAGGACACCACGTCGACCGCCAGGTGGTGCGCGGTGAGCAGCAGCGCATCCCCGGGGCCGGGACCACCGTCACCGCCGGAGAACCAGACGGCCCGCACCATCGCGCCGGCGCGCGGGTCGATCTGGTCCATGACGGCACGCGCGCAGCGCCCGATGGCGGCCACCAGTTCGGCATCGGTCGGTTCCGGGAGCGGCATCCGGGTGAGAATGTCGCGGGCCCGGACCACACCGGGTTCCCGGGTGAGCAAGCGAGGCCCCGCGGCGGTGTCGGTCAGAATCGAGCGCAAGGTGTCGTGTCCGTCGAGCAACAACTGCAGCATCATCTCGACCGTCGAACGGTCGATCCTGGGTGGCAGCCGAAGCAAGACGGTGTGGGTGAAGCGCCGGAAATTGCCGTGCTCGTAGAGCCAGGACACCATCGGCAGCGGCAGCACCTCACCGTATTCGGCCTGCCCGACGGTTGTGTCCGGGTCGACCGCGGTGTCGATCGTGGCCGCGAGCTGCCGGATGGTGGGCGCGGTGAACACCATCCGCGGACTGAGGTTTAGGCCGCGCCGTCGCGCCTTGTGCACCAACGAAATCGCCACGATACTGTCCATGCCGAACAGGAACAGATCGTCGTCGAGGTGCGGCACGACACCGTTGAATTGTTCTTCGAGGATTTCGCACAGAGCTCGCTCGGTACTCGTGCCCGCCGCCAGCGACTCCTTGTCACCTGCCCCCGAGAGGATAGTCTCTGCCAGCCGGTCCAATACCCGGCTGTCCAGCTTGCCGTTGGCGTTGACCGGCAGTCGCGGCACTGCCACAACCCGGGCCGGAATCATGTAGGAGGGCAGCCGTTCGCTCAGTGCGGTGCGCAGCCGGATCGCGTCGCCGTCCGTATCCTCTTGCCACACAACAAACGCCACCAGCACGGTGCCGCCGGGACGGCGCAGCACGCTAACCGCCGCATCGTGGACCCCGGGCTGGCCGCGCAGCGCGGCTTCGATCTCACCGATCTCGATCCGGTAGCCGCGAATCTTGACCTGGTTGTCGCTGCGTCCCAGGTAGGCATATCCGCCGTGCGGCAGGCGACGCACCAGGTCACCGGTGCGGTACATGCGTTGCCCCGGGCGAAACGGGTCCGCTACGAAGCGGGCGGCGGTCATCGCCGGCCGGTTCACATAGCCGCGAGTCAGTTGCGAGCCGGCCAGGTACAACTCGCCCACCACACCGGTGGGTACTACCCGTAACGCCGAATCCAAGACATAGCAGCAGGTTCCGGCGTTCGCCGTGCCGATGGTGGGCGCCGGGTATTGGTCGACCGGGGCCACCACCGCCTCGACCGTCATCTCGGTGGGGCCGTAACAGTTGTACACCGCGGTCGGCGCCACCGAGCGCAGGCTTTGCCACAACGCGCTGTCGATGGCCTCGCCGCCCAGCGCCAGCACCGAGACGCCGTGATCCAACAGTCCCGCGGCGCGCAGTTGTACCCACATCGACGGCGTGGTGTCGATCATGTCGATCTGTTGGTGCGCAATGCCTTTCACCAGCAGGTCGGCGTCGCGCAGCTGCGCGGCGTCGAACAGGTGCAGGGCATGACCGTCCAGCAGCCCGACCATCGGCTGCCACGACGCGTCGAAGCTCAACGACCACGCATGCGCGATGCGCAGCGGACGGCCCAGCCGCCCGAGGGCCGGCCGGTACACCCGTTCGCGGTGGTCGGCGAAATACGCGAGCAGCGCGGCATTGGTACCGATGACGCCCTTGGGCTCGCCGGTGGAACCGGACGTGAAGATGACGTACGCGCCGTGTTCGGGATGACGAGGCACCGACGGTGCCACGGGATGCCGTCGCGAAACCCGTTCGGCCACAGCAGGATCGTCGACGAGCAGGGTCGGAACTCCCACTCCTCTCAGCTCGCCGGAGCCGGATTCGGCGATGAAGATCACCGGATTGGCTTGCCGCACAATCGATTCGATACGAGCGGCCGGAAGGGTGATATCAACCGGAAGATAGGCCCCGCCGGCTGCCAGCACGGCGAGGATCGCGACGATGGATTCGCTCGAGCGGGGCAGCGCCAGGGCCACCACGGTCTCCGGGCCGACGCCGAGGGCGGCCAGCTCCCCTGCCAAACAGCATGCCGCGGTGTGCAGTTCGGCATAGGTATAGCGATCACCGCGGCACGTGGTCAGCGCTACGGCATGTGGGGTGGCCGACGCTTGCCGCTCGAAGGTTTCCCATATCGTCCCCTCCGGCGCGGTTGCGGACCACGCTGCGCGCTCGGCGAACTCGGCATGCTCGGCCGCGGTGAGAACATCGAGCGAGTCGGGGGTGGCGTCGCCGATATCGGGCAGTTGGCGCAGCAGGCCGAGCAGCCGCTCGCAAACCTGTGCCGCGGGAAGATGCGGCAGCGCGTCGCGAATCGCCTCGACAACCACCACCAGCGCGTCGTCTCGGAGATGTGAGACCACGGTCAGGGGGTAGTGCGTCAGACTGTCCATGTCGACGGGACTAAAACATGCCCCGTCGGGAGTGGTCACCGGCCGGATCGCATGCTCGACGGGCGCATTCTCGAACACGAACAGGCTGTCGAACAACGCTCCGCGCCCGTGCGCCCGCTGCAGCTCGGACAGGCCGAGATAACCGATGTCGCGCATCGCCGAGGTCTCGCGCTGCAGCCGCGCGCATTGCTCGACCACCGGCGCGGTGCCACTGACCTGATGTACGACCGGCACGGTGTTGATGAACAGCCCGACCATGCCCTCGACCCCGGCCAGGTGCTGTGGACGGCCGGAGACGACGGTGCCGAATACGACGTCACGACGGTCGGTGAGCCGGCTGAGCACCACTGCCCAGGCGAACAGCACCGCGGTGTTGAGGGTAAGGCCGTTGCGCGCGGCCCAGTTTCGCAGCCGTCCCGTGTCGGCGGCCGCAAGCAGCAGCTCGACTTTTTCCGGTACCGCCTCGCGCGCGGCGAGCGTGCCGTCGGCCACCATGAGTGGTCCCGACGCGCCGCTCAGGTAGTCGGTCCACCGGGTCATGGCCGCGCCGGTGTCCTGCTGAGCCAGCCAGCTGATGTAGTCGCGGTAGGGACGCGGGTTCGGCAACGCCGCCGCCGAGCCGCCGGCCCGGTACACCGCCAGCAACTCGGTGAAGAACACCCCCAGTGACCAGCCGTCCATCACGATGTGGTGAGCGGTGAAGATCATCCGCCGGCTGGTCTCACCGGGGGCCGAAAGCAGCACCACGCGTAACGCGGGGCCTCGGCTCAGGTCAAACGGGCGGCGTCGTTCGGATCGCGCAATCGACTCGAATTCGGTTGGCGGTGCGACGCGTTCGACCCACGGCAGCTCGGCCCGTGCGGGCACGATCTGCACCGGCTTGGGAACATCGCGATCCCAGAAGGCGGCGCGCAGGTTCGGGTGCCGGGCAAGCATTGCCGCGGCGCTGCGGCGCAGCAGTTCGACGTCCACCGGCCCGTCGATGTCGATCCGCAACTGCATGGTGTAGAGGTCGAGGCTGTCCTCGGCCAGCCGGTATAAGGCAAACAACCCCTGCTGCAGTGGGCTGAGCGCCAGAACGTCCTCGATCTGCGGTGAAGCGATGGTCACGATTGCCTGGTTCCCGCCTTACGAATGCTGCTGCCACGACGCGGCAAGCGCAGCCAGCGCGTCGTCGTCCAAACCGGAGGCGCTCATCGGCGCTGCCGGTGCGGGTGTCGAAGCCGCCTCGGCGGCGGGCTGATCGGCGGCCGCGTCGACCGCCGCGGCCAGCTCGGCAATGGTCAGGTGCGCGAACACCATTGCCGGGGTCAGTGCCAGGCCGTGCGCTGCGGCCCGGGCCGACCACTGGACGGAGACGATGCTGTCGCCGCCGAGGGCGAAGAAGTTGTCGTCGGGGTCGACGTCGCTGATCTCGAGCAATTCCTCCAGCAGCGCGATGAGGGTCCGTTCGGTTTCCGCCGAACCGCCGGTGACCGATCGGGTCGGCTCAGCATCGACTGGCGTCGGCGGCGCGAACAGCGTTTCGAGGTCAGCTGCCGGCAGCAAGCACACGGTGGACAGCGCAGCGTCGGGCATGGTCGCGAAAGCATCGAGCGCGGCGTCGAGCGCGCTGGCGATGAGTTGCACCGAATCGGGTTCGTAGAGATCGGCATTGGCCACCACCCGTACGGCGAGTCCCCCGTCCGGTGTTACGTCCAGGCCCACGTTGAGATCCAGCAGCGAAACCTCGAAGTCCATTGACAGCGCAACGACCGTGGTGGCTCCGTCGCCGGTGAGGTCCCGCGGCAGCAGCGCCCAGTCGTGGCCCCGGAAATGAATCGAGTGCTGGAACAGCGGATGGTTGCGCGACGGCGAACGCGGCGGGTTGATCGCCTCCACCAATCGTTCGATGGGCAGCTCCTGGTGCGCCAAGGCGCCCAGCACCGTGTCGCGGCTACCGATCAGGATGCCCCGCAAGGAAGGGTCGTCGGAAAGATCGCTGCGTAGCACGACCACGTTGGCGCACGGGCCGGCCAGTTGTTCGGTTGCCCGGTCAACCCGCGCCGCTACCGGGCTGCCGACGGCGAGATCGGTGCCGCCGCCGAGCTTGTGCAATACGACAGCGAGCGCGGCGTGGTAAACCATGAACTCAGTGGCGCCATGATCCTCGGCAAGCCGGGTCAGCGCCGTCCGGCGCGGCGCGGACACGGTGAAAGTCACCACCTCCCCGCGCCTTCCGAGGACCGGCGGACGCGTGTGGTCCAACGCTATCGAGATGTCGCCGGGCAGCCCCGCCAATACCTGACGCCACCAAGCCAGCTCGACGTGTCCCCATTCGCCCGGCTCGTCGAATGTGTTGCGTTGCCATACCGCGAAATCGGCGAACTGTAAGGGGGCTTCGAACCACTGCGGCGGCCCGGCCCGCAACCGCGCCCGATAGGCGGTGATGAGGTCGTCGACGACGACACCGAACGAGCTGTGGTCGGTGACGATGTGATGGACCAGTACTAGCAACACATGGGTAGCAGGGCCAAGCCGCAGCAGGGTGGGTCTGATCAGCGGCTCGGATTCCAGCGTGAACACGTGCCGGCGCAGCTCGGCAAGCACCTGATCGGCCTGGTCAGCGGAAACGTCGCGCACCTCGAGTTGCACGCGCATCGCCGGGTGCACCAGCTGATACGGAACACCCTCGTGTTCAACGAAGTTCGTGCGCAACACCTCGTGACGGGCTACCACGTCGTTGATCGCCTCGAGCAGCGCAGCCGTGTCCAGCGGACCGTCGAACCGAAGCGCCAGTGCCATGTTGAAGACGTCGTTGGCGCCTCGCATCCGGTAGTGGAACCACATCGCCAGCTGGGAATACGACAACGGCGGCCATGGCGGGCGAGCCGCTGTGACGAGTTCCGGGCGGGCACCGCGCAATTCTGGCGCGTCCACCAACCGGGCCGCCAACCCCGCCGGGGTCGGGGTGTCGAATACGGCGCGAACGTTCAGTCGCACACCGAATTCGGCGTGGATCTGGGCGATCAGCCGGGCTGCCAGCAGCGAATGGCCTCCCAGGCCGAAGAACGAATCGTCGACGCTGACGTCGCGGCAGCCGAACAGTCGCGCGAAGATCCCGCACATCCGTCGCTCGGCCGCGGTCGCCGGCTCTCGGCAGCGGCGCGCGGTGATCGGAGTCGCCGCGGGCAACGCCCGCTTGTCCAGTTTGCCGCTGACGCCCAGCGGGATTTCCCGGATCACCGCGAACGCGCCGGGCACCATGTAGTCGGGCAGCACCGCCGCGGCGTGGGCGCGGATATCGTCGAAATCGATTCCCACCGTTGGCCCGCTCTCACCGGCGGCGGGCACCAGGTATGCGGCCAGTGCCGGCCCGGTCGCGGTGTCTTCTGCGACGACCAGGCAATGCCGTACTGCGGGATGGGTGGCGATGACCGACTCGACCTCGCCAAGTTCGATGCGGAAACCACGGATCTTGACTTGCTCGTCGGCGCGCCCGACGAACTCCAGCTGCCCGGAGAGGTTGCGGCGCACCAGATCTCCGGACCGGTACAGCCGCATCCCGGGGTTGAACGGGTCGGCGACGAACCGTTGCGCCGTCAGCCCCGGACGGCCCAGATATCCGCGCGCCAACTGCGTACCGCCCAGGTAGAGCTCGCCGACCACACCGGCGGGCACCGGCTGCAACTCCGAGTCCAGGACGTAGGCGTAGACATTGCGGTTGGGCACGCCGATTGGCACCACGCCGGTTCCCTGCGGCCCCGATACCTGCAGGTGCGTGGCGCAGACAACCGCCTCGGTGGGGCCGTAGTGGTTGCGTAATTCCGCGTCGAAGTGGCGGGCGAACTTGTCGGCCAGTTCTCCGGGAAGTGCTTCGCCGCCGACCGGCACGTGCCGCAGCTGGCGCCACTCGTCGATCTGCGGCAGCAACAGCAACGTGCTCAGCATGGAGGGCACCATGTGCAGCACGGTGACGCGGTGGCGGCTGATCAGATCGGCGACGTAGGGGATGTCGGCGAAGGCGCCGGGTTTGGGCACGATCAGCCGGGCACCCAGCGACAGCGTGACGAAGATATCCAGCAGGGACGCGTCGAAGCTCACCGACGACGATTGCAGCAACCGGTCGTCGGCGGTCATGCTCCACTCGGCGATGAACCCGTCCACGTGCTCGGCGATGGCCTGATGCGGGACCGCCACGCCCTTGGGCCGTCCGGTGGAGCCGGACGTGTAGATCACATAGGCCAGATGCGCAGGGTGTAACGGCCGGATGCGGTCGGCGTCGGTGAGCACATCGTCGGGCAGGTGGGCGGCGGCTTGTTCGGCGGCGTCGAAGTCATGGTGGCCGAGCACCATTTTGGGTTCGGTGTCGGTGATCAGGTAGTCGATGCGGTCCTGCGGATAGGCCGGATCGATGGGCAGGTAGGCGGCTCCGGCCTTCAGCACGGCAAACATGGCCACGACGAACTCGACCGAGGTGGCCATGCGCAGCCCGACGATGTCCTCGGCGCCGATCCCGTGACGAATAAGCCAGCGCGCCAGGCGGTTTGCCCGGCGATGAAGTTCGGCATAACTCAGCTCCGCGTCGTCGGACACCAGCGCGACCCGCTCGGGTGCGGTGGCCGCGGCCGATTCGAGCAGCGCGACCATCGTGGTGGCGGGTGTCGAGACGAGCTCGCCGTGCGACTGGGCCAGGATGGCGCCGCGCTCCGTCGGGCCGAGCATGTCCAGACCTGTGAGGCGATCCCCGGGGGCCCGCAGCGCGTTGTCCAGCAGCCGCAGGTAGTGCGTCAGCATCCGATCAACCAGCGGGCCGGCCAACACATCGACGTGGTATTCGAACTCGACCGCGACCTGCTCCGGGTCCTCGGGCTCGAACACGATCGCCAGCGACAACGGCAGCTGCGCGGTCACCGCTCCCAGCTCCAGCTGTCGGGCGGTGACGCCGTCGAAACTGAACCCGTCGACGCTCTTGCGCATGCTGAAACCCAGCCGGACCAGCCGGTCCAGTCCATCACGCCCGGCGCTGCGCTGCGGATTCACGGCGCGGACCACCCGATCGATGCCCACCGACCGGTGGGCGAAGCCGCCGAGGCAGGTTTCCCGCACGGTGTCGGTGAGCGCGGCGAACGTGTCGTCAGGTCCCGAGACGATGCGCAGCAGCACGATGTTGCCGAAGTACCCGATGGCCGCCTCCGCGGCGGCGCTGCGCTCGGTGACCGGAACGGAGACGAGGAAATCGGATGCGCCGGCATAGCGACGCACCAAGGCGCTGAAGGCGGTCAATAACACCATGAACGGAGACGCGGAGTGCTCGCGGGCAAACCCTTCTACCCGTTGCAACAGCCCGGCGGGCAGCGCGCGAGTCCGGCGTTCGGCACGCCGGGACGGATCCGGTGCGGCCGCACCCGGCAGATCCGGGGGTTCGGGCAACGGCTGCAAGCGGTTACGCCAGTACTCGATGTCGGTATCGCTGGGTCCTATCGTGTTGTCCAGCACCGCCGTTGCGACGAACTGCGGCGCCGGGCTATTCGGTTGGGGGCCATGGTTGTAGGCAGCGCTGAGATCGTCGAAGAAGATCTTCCAGGAGTCGTCGTCCCAACAGATGTGGTGGACCACCAAGAGCAGCACGAATTCGTCGGCGCCCGTGCGGATCAGAGAAATGCGCAGCGGCAGCTCACGCGTGAGGTCGAAGGGCCGGCCGAATTCGTCTCGTGCGATGGTGTCGACGTGCTGATTGCGCTCATGCTGCGGAACCTGGCTGGTGTCGATTGTGCGCCAAGGTATTTCGACATCATCCGTGAACACCTGATACGGTTCCCCCGATGCGTCCACGCCATAGGTGGTGCGCAAGATCGCGTGGCGGGCAACGACATGGCTGACCGCGGCGCGCATCCTCGCGACGTCCAGCGCGCCCGTCAGTCGATACGCGACACAGATATTGAGGGTGGGGTCCCCGGCATCCATGGCCTGCAGGAACCACATCCGGCGCTGACCAGTCGACAGCGGATAACGTTCGCCGGCCCGAACCTGGGTTTGCTCCGCCGGTTCGCCTGTCGCTAAACCGCTTTCAGCGATCCGTTTGCGCAATAATTCGCGGCGGCGCTCCCGCACAGTCTTGGCATCGGCGGCCATGGCCTGTTTCACTCCTAGAATTCGGTTCGCCGGAATCGGTATCAAGCCTGACTGCCCAAATAGCCGCCGCGGGAAAAGAACTGCTCCCCACGGTGCTCGGCCCCGTCGGCACCGCGCACCCGGGTGATGACCAGGCCCCGGTTGGCCCCCCGATAGGCGCTGGGCCCGGACACCACCGCGCCGCCGCCCTCCTGCACGATCACCCGGCCCGGCGTACCACCGTACCGGGCCTGGGAAACCTGAGCCTCGAGCACTTCGATCCGCTCGCCCCGGTAGTAGCTGAACGCGCGCGGATAGGGGTCGGACAACGCGCGTACGAACCGCTCGAGGTCCTCGGCCGGCCAGTTCCAGTCGATCAGGCTGTCGCGCTCGGCGCGCTTGTGGAAATACGTCCGCTCGGCCTTGTTCTGCGGGCGCCAGACGGCGGTGCCCGACTCCAGCGCGTCCAGCGCTTCCCGTAGCGCACCGGGGATCAATCCCATGCCGCGAACGACCAGTTCGGTCGCGGTGTCGGTGGGCCCGATCGGCAACGAATGCTGGATCAGGATGTCGCCGGTGTCGAAGCCGTCGTCCATGCGGTGCACGGTCAACCCGAATTCGGACTCGCCGCTGATCAGCGCCCACAGCACCGGGGAGAACCCGGTGAACTTCGGCAGCAGCGAATCGTGGAGGTTCAGCGTGCCGTGCGGCGGCAGGTTGTAGAGCTCCGGCGGCATCCAGCTGTACCAGCTGTTGACCACGATGACGTCGGGTTCGGCGCGCTTGACGACGTCGATGGTTTCCGGGTCGGCTCGCTCGGTGATGTGCACCGGGATGCCATGGTCACGCGCGAGCTTTTCCACCGAGTCCGACCAGATGGCCTTGTACGACTGGTCGCTGGCCGGATGGGTGACCGCAAGCACCACGTCGTGACCCAGCTCGATCAGCGCCTGCAGCGTCTTGTACCCCCAGGTCTGAAAACCGAACGACACGACGCGCATTGCGGACCAGCCTCCCCTGACTCGTAACCCGGCCGGCCTCGGCGCGGGCCGGACTTGGGGTGGGCCAGCCTTGGCCGGGCACCAACCACAGGTCCGGCGGATTATGTTAGCCTTCGCTAAGTTGCATGGGTATAGCGGCCGTCGAGGCCGGGATTTCTGGCCGGTGAATCGTGCGGGACCACTGCCATGGGGAGCGAAGCGATGGAAGGTACTAGCGCATGCCCCGCAAACTAGGGTGGATCAGGCAGTTTCACCAACCGGGTTCGCCCGCGAGCCCGCCGCTGCTGATTTTTCCGCACGCCGGCGCCGGCGCCTCGGCCTACCGCGCACTCTCGAAAGCGCTGAGCGCGACGTTCGACGTCGTTGTTTTCCAATACCCGGGACGTCAGGACCGGGCAGCCGAACCTCTGTTGGAGTCGATCCCCGACCTCGCGCGCGGAGCGTTCGACGAGTTCTCGGCATCGGCGCACAATGACGGGGTTCCGCTGGTGACCTTCGGTCACAGCCTGGGCGCCATGGTCTCGTTCGAGTTCGCCCGGCTTGCCGAAGCCCAGGGAATCCAGGTCCGGCAGGTTTATGTGTCCGCGGCGGTGGCCCCGTGTCACGCCGCCGCCAAACCACCGCATCCGGCGGATGACGAGGAGATCCTCACCCACATCGCCACACTCGAAGGCACCGACTCCGGCGTCTACGGCAACCGCGACCTGATGAGATTGGCGCTTCCGGTCATCAAAGCCGACTATCGAGCCTTCGACGCGTACTGCTGCGCTGAAACCGTCAGAATCACGGCCCCGATTCATGCGCTGGGGGGTGATCGCGACCCGATTGTCACCTTGGGTGATCTGTACGGGTGGGGCAAGCACACCGACACCATTCAGGTCACCATGTTCGACGGCGGACATTTTTTCCTGGACGATCATCTCGACGCCGTCGCCCGGCTGCTGGCCTCGTGCGCGCAATGCCAGCAGACGTCATGATCGACGCCGCAGGCGATCACGTCGTCATTTCCGGCATGGCCGTGGAGGCACCCGGGGGAATCGACAGCCCCGGCGCCTTGTGGTCGGCGCTGTCCGAGTCGCGCGAGCTGCTCGGCCCGTTTCCCCGCGATCGCGGCTGGCCGATCGACGAGCTGCTATCCCTGTCCCGGCGCGACAGCTGGGGCCGGGTGTGCGACGCCGGCGGATTCCTCGATGGCGCAACGACATTCGACCCGCCCTTCTTCGGCATCACCCATCGCGAGGCCCTGGTGATGCATCCCCAGCAACGGGTGGCCATGCGGGTGGCGTGGCAGGCGCTGGAAAACGCCGGGGTCAATCCGGGCGCGCTCGAAGGCGAATTCGGCGGCTGTTATGTCGGCATGTCGATGACCGAGTACGGCCCCCGCACCGCGCAGGCCGATGCCTACACCGGCCACCGCACCGTCGGGATGGGACAGCTCGGCGGGGCGGGCCGCATCTCACACTGTCTTGGACTGACCGGCCCCTCCATGTGCATCGACTCGGCGTGCGGATCGTCGTTGACGGCACTTCAGTTGGCCGCCAACGCGGTTGCCATGGACGAGTGCGAATGGGCGCTGGCCGGTGCCGTATGTGTTCTGGGAGCACCGGCCGCGTTTTTCGAGTTCGCAAAGCTCAACGCCCTTGCCGACGACGGGCATTGCCGCGCCTACTCCGACGATGCCAGCGGCACGGTATGGGGTGAGGGCGCCGGAATGGTTCTCGTCGAACGGGAGTCGCGGGCGCGGCAATTGGGTCACCGGATCTACGGACGCATCCTGGCTGTCCGCACCAACCACAACGGTAAAGGCAAGCCGATCCTGGTGCCGCGAGTGCGCGCGCAGGAGCAGGTCATCCGCAAGACGCTTGACGCGGCCGGAATCGACGCCGCCGACGTGGGCATGATCGAAGGGCACGGCACCGCAACGCTGGCGGGCGACCCGGTGGAATTGCTGGCGCTCTTCAAGACTTACGGCGCAGCGGGATCCGAAGCATTGCTGGGCTCGGTAAAGTCCAACGCCGGGCACGCGCAGGCGGCGGCGGGAATCCTCGGACTGATCAAACTGCTGCTCGCGGGCCGGCACGGCCGGATTCCGCCAACCCTGTTCGCGGACAACCCGACCAAAAAGCTCGACTGGGACCTGACCGGCCTGCGTCTGGCCACCACGCTGCACGAGTGGCAGCCGCGAGACGGTGTCCGTTACGGCGCCGTGTCGTCGTTCGGCGCCGGCGGCGCCAATGCGCACGCCATCATCGCCATGCCGGTAACCAACGGGGAGTGAGAAAGTGACGCCTGCCACCTACCTGCTCCCCGATGGCGCCATTCCCGTACTGGTCAGCTCGGACAACCCCGATCTGGTGTCCCGCGAGGCCGCTGCGGTGCTGACGTATGTGGCCGACCATCCCGGCGTGGCCCCGCATCAGATCGCCGACATGCTTTTCCGGACAAGGATTGCCCGCAAGCACCGGGCCCTGGCCATGGTAACCGACCGCGACGGGTTGATCAGCGCCCTGCGGGCCATTATCGCCGGGAGCGAGCACCCGTCGGTGGTGCGCACTCAGTGCGCCGCCGCGCCCCGGCGAGTGGCCTACGTGTTTCCCGGCCAGGGTGGCCAGCGCCCGGGGATGGGGCGACTTTTCTACCAGACGGTCCCGGCATTCCGGGCCGAGGTCAATCGCTGCGCCGAGGCATTTCAGGCACAGCTGGGCACCTCGCCACTGAATTACCTTCTCGACGAAGGCCTTTCGGTTGACGACGCCGCGATCACCCTCCAGCCCGCGTTGTTCACCCAGATGGCCGGCCTGGCCGCGATGTGGCGATCGGTGGGCGTTGCGCCGAACGCCACCATCGGGCACAGCCAGGGAGAGATCGCCGCGGCTTACGTCTCGGGCGCAATCACCTTGGCGGACGCGGTCAGCATCATCGGGATCCGCGCTCGCGCCGCCGACGGGTTCGCCGCCGGTGATTACGCCATGGCAGTCATCGCCGCCGACCGCGACGCCTGCGAGGACGCGCTCGCACGGTGTTCGGGCTGGGCGCAGCTGTCGGTGATCAATTCGCCCAACCTGGCCGGAATCTCGGGCGATCGGGAAACGGTGCAGGCCATCGTCGACACCTTTTCTCGGCGCGACACGTTCGCCCGGGTTATCGAAGTCCGATTCCCCGCACACACCAGCGCGATCAGTGCGCTGGGCGACGACTTCTGCGCTGCCATCCGACGCGAACTGCGGAATCCGAAGTTTCTCGACACCGATATCGACTGCCTCGGCGCCACGCTGGGCGGACCCATCACACAGGATCTGCCGCTGGACCAGTACTGGTTCTGGAACCTGCGCAATACCGTTCGATTCGACAAGGCGATCGCCGCCGCGGTAACACGCGGCATCGACACCTTTGTCGAACTGGCCGTACATCCGTCGCTGCAATTGGCCATCGAAGAAAACCTCGCCGCCGTTTCCGACGACGGCGACGACCGCGATCCCATAGTGGTGGGCACCTGCAATCGGACGGCGACCGATCTCGGCGACTTCACCCGAAACCTCGCGCACGCTGCCGTACACGACCTGACCTATCCCTGGGACCGCCTGTGCGTCGAGCGCGACGGCCCGGTCGCGCTGCCGCTGCCCGACTTCCCCAACACCGTGATGAACGAGACGAAACTGTGGCTGCCCTACGACGAGGCGTCATCCCGGCGCGCTGCTCAAACATCCACCGCGGCAACCACACCCGGCCCCGCCCGCAACTTGACCGCACCGACCGCCACGCCGCGACTTCTCGTCGAGAATTGGGTCCGGCTGTCCCAGCGCTCGCTGGTACCGCCGCGCTCGATCGGACTGGTGGATCACACCGGCGCCTGCGCCGCCCTGGCCGCCGGCCTGTGCGCCGCGGCCGCAGATCTGGGCGCAACCGCCCGCGTCATCGATGACCGAAACAGCTCTGCGACAACCGGTCTGGATACGCTCGTGGTACTTCTCCCACGGTCGGCGAAACTCGACGACGGCGCGGCCGCAGCCGCGGTTGCGGCATTTTTTTCCGACCGCACGTGGTGGCCGGGTATCAGTGAGGCAATCACCGATTGTTGGCTGGTGACCGTGGGCGGCGAGGCGGTGGTTGCCGACGATCCGTCACCGGATCCCGTGCATGCGGCCGCAATTTCGGGTTTCCGCAGTATCGGCTGCGAACATCCGGGCGTCTGTTTCCGGTATCTCGATCTGCCTGCCGAGTCGCCGTTCCCGGACGCGCCGTCCACCGTACTCTCGGCGCTGCACACCGGGCAGGAATCGGCGGTTGCCCTGCGCGACGGTGTTCTGTACGCCAAGCGGATCGTCGAAAGCGACGCTTCGGTAGCCGATTCGAGTCTCACCGCACCACAGCATGTCCTCATCATCGGCGGGACCGGAAACCTCGGACTCGATTTCTGTGAGTACCTTGCGCACCGCGGGGCGCGGCGAATCACGCTGGTCAGCAGATCCGGTGAGACCGCGGCAGTGGCAAACCGGTTACAGCAGATCCGGTCTGCCACCTCGGCGCGCATCGAGGTCGCCGCGTGCGACGTCGGTGACCCCGCAGCAGTGGTCCGGCTGGCCAAAGCCGCTCACGACGCACCCGCGGATCTCATCGTCCACGCCGCCGTCCAGTATTCGGGAATGGAACTGGCCGACATCACCACGGAGAAGGCGCAACAAGCGTTGTGCGCCAAGGTGGTTGGCATCTCGACGATACTGGAAACGTTTCCGCGGACCGCCGACTGCCGCATCCTGCTCTGTTCGTCGGTAGCGGCGACCGTCGGGGGTCGAGGCCTGATCGTTTATGCCGCATCCAACCGAATGCTCGACGCCATGGCGCACCGGCTCCGATCCAAGGGCCTGGATTGCGTGTCGGTGCAGTGGGGCCAGTGGCACCTCGCTTCCGCTGCCGCCGACACCGGGATGGCGAAGCTGGCTTTCACCGGTCTGCTGCCGATGTCCGCCTCCGAAGCGCTGGCCCTGGGGATGGGTCGGCTTCGCGGGAATGCGATCGTTGCCGCGTTCGATGCGGAGCGTGCGACTTCGGTATTGCAGGCCTGCGGCCACGGCACGCTGTTGTCACAGCTGACTTCGCCGGTGACGGTAGGCAACTCGGCTCAGGATGCGACTGCGACGGGTGCTATCCGCCGCTTGCTAAGCCTGCTGGCAGGCGCGATCGGCGTCGACGACGTCGAAGAGATCGACACCGCGGTTCCGATGGTCGCGCTCGGCTTGGATTCGTTGCAAGCGCTGGAATTGCGTCGCCGCGTCAGGGCGGAGTTCGATCACGAACTCGAGGTCTCCGATCTGCTGGGCGGAGCGTCGATCGACGACGTTCTGGCCATGTTGCGCTAGTTCCGCCGAGCACCCGGGCCCCGGCCCAACCCGGCCACGCAACGGATCTGTCGCTCTAGGCCGGCGCCGAGTGGCGCCATTGGGGCCGGGACCGCGACATGCCCGGTCGTCAGCGACAAATTCGTTGCGCGCCTTGGCGTGTCGCTGAAAGACGGCAAATCGCGTGCCGGCTTCCCAGCGACGACTGTGAAAGGCGTGACTGCCGCAGTTAGCCGTCCACAGAGCCCGGCAACCAGATCGGCACCGTTCTAAAACCTGCGTCACACGGATTGATACTCACCGCTTCGTCCCCGTGACGCATCGCTGACACCGATTTCGGCACCCAGCACCCGGTCGGCGAGCAGTCCCAGGCAGCTCAGGTTAGGAAATCCCGGCCCCGCGTTGAAGCCGGATAGGTTGGGCAGGAAAAGTTTCGGATGCAGCCCCTGCACAGCAAGGTCGTGCCCGATAGACTCCTCGAGACGGTCACTCGTCAGCGGACCGCCCAGTTCCAACTCGAGCATGTCCACGGCATCCTGATCCAGCAGCGGCAGGAACCACAGCGGGTCGGCACCGGAGCCATCCACGACCAGATCGAAATCGTGTACAGTCGTGGACAATTCATTGCCAGGAGCGCTGTGGCACAACCCGGCGGTGGTCACTCCCGCCGGGGCAAGACCACCCCGGTCCGCCGGCTGGGGCCGGTCGGTGTGCACCGTGATCCGGATACGCCCGGCACGATTTTGCGCATCGGCCACCCGCCCCCGCAAATGCCTGATTCTCTCGTCGGCAAGCAGTAGCTCCTGTGCCCGCGCGGAGAACACCCCTCGGTCGGTGCGGGCAATGTAGTCGCGCCGTTCGGCGCGGGTCAGGCTGCACCACTGCGCGGGATCGGAAAACAGCGAATTCTCGAAGAACCCCTCGCCACGGGTAAACAACGTCGCTTGCGGCGAGATCGCGGTAATCGTTGAAACCCGATGGTGGAAAAGCTCGTTTAGTATCGAGGCGGCAGTCTCGCCGCCCCCGATGACCGCGACTTCGTCGGCAACGATCCGGTTGTCACCTGCGGTGCGCTGCCAGAACTGTGCGATCGACAACATCCGCGGGTCCTCGGGGAGCATCGACCGCTGCGGCTGACCCGGACCGGTGATCATGACCGAATCAGCCGTCACGGTTGTGTCGGGTGTGTGCACGATCCAGCGCAATCCGGCTACCGACAAGTGAACCATCTCCCCGCGAACGACTTTCAGCCCCACCGCGTTGGCAACCCAGCGCAAATATCGAGCCCAGCTGTCGTGGGTGGGCGCCGGCCTACCCCGGTCGATCCAGCCCACGAATTGGTCCGTCGCAACCAGATACGATTGCCAACTCCACCGCATCATCCGCTCGTCGAGTTCGGCGTTGCGACCAGGAACCAGAGCAGACCGATACGGAAAGCCGACGTCCTTTTCCGGGCTGGTGCCCAGCCGCTGCCGGCCGTCCGTCCAGCCGCCGCGGGCCCGCCAGTTGGCCGCCACGCCGGCGCGTTCGATGGCGACTACGTCAACCGCGTCGAGACCCATTTCCCGCAGCGCAGCCGCCTTCGCGGCCACCGCCACCGCCTTGGCGCCGGCACCGACGATCGCGAGCGTCCCGCTCATCGGGTACCGGGCACCGGCGCCGAATCATGAGGACAGCGGTGGCAACCCCGGTTCGCCAGCCCTCCGGCGAATGCTGCACCGCCCACCACCCCACCTCCTGATTAGCCCAGGCTGCCCTAACTTTGTGTACGCTACCCTATGTCCGTGGCATTGGACATGCCGGACCCGAGGAACTCGCCCTCAGGGAGTTGTCTGGTGTCGCTCACCCCCGACCAGCAGCGTCGACCCGCGTCGCTGCATGGTTTTGTCCCGTTTCCGCCGGACCGTGAAACCGCCTACCGTACTGCCGGCTACTGGACCGGGCGCACCGTGGATTCGCTGTTACGACGGGCCGCCACGGCGTGGCCCGGCCGCGTTGCGGTGGCGGATGCCGTTGGCCGCCACACTTACTCCGAACTCGACGAACTCGCCGACCGAGCCGCCGCCGGGTTCGCCGCACTCGGGGTCGCGCCGCGGGACCGGGTGGTGCTGCAGTTGCCCAATTCGGCGCGGTTCTGTGTCGCGTTGTTCGGCCTGCTGCGCGCCGGGGCCATTCCGGTGATGTGCCTGCCCGGGCATCGATTCGCCGAACTCGACCACTTCGTCGGCGTCAGCGGCGCGATCGGGCTCGTCGTCGCCGAGACCGCGGGCGGCTTCCACTATCGGCCGATGGCCGAGCAGCTGGCGGCCGCGCACCCGCAGCTGCGCCACGTCATCATCGACGGGAATGCCGGCCCCTTCCTGTCGTGGTCGGCATTGCCCGGCGGCCGGCCACCCGACATCGCGGCCGACACCGCCGCACCGGCCTTGCTGCTGGTGTCGGGTGGCACCACGGGCACCCCGAAGCTCATCCCGCGCACGCATGACGATTACGTCTACAACGCCACCGCCAGTGCCGAGCTGTGCGGCCTGACCTGCGATGACGTCTATCTGGTGGCGCTGCCGGCCGCCCACAATTTCGCGCTGGCATGCCCCGGCATTCTCGGGACACTGAGCGCGGGCGGCACCGTCGTGTTCGGCACCGACCCCAGCCCGGAAGCCGCGTTCGCCACGATCGAGCGTCACGGCGTTACCGTGACAGCCTTGGTGCCGGCCCTGGCCAAATTGTGGGCCCAAGCCTGCCATTGGGAGCCGGTGACTCCAAAGACGCTGCGGCTCCTGCAAGTTGGCGGGTCCAAGCTGGAGCCTGAGGATGCCCGCGCGGTTCGGGCGGCGTTGACCCCGGGCCTGCAGCAGGTGTTCGGGATGGCGGAGGGGTTGTTGAACTTCACCCGGCTCGAGGACCCCCCCGAAGTGGTGGAACACACACAGGGACGACCACTGTGCGCCGCCGACGAACTGCGCGTCGTCGACGCCGACGGCCATCCGGTGGCACCCGGTGCTGAAGGCGAACTACTGACCCGCGGGCCGTACACGATCAACGGCTACTTTCGCGCCGAACATGACAACCAGCTCTGCTTTGATCCAGACGGCTTCTATCGCAGCGGGGACCTGGTCCGCCTTCGCGAGGACGGCTACCTGGTGGTCACCGGCCGGGTCAAGGACGTCATCTGTCGTGCCGGCGAAACCGTGTCCGCCCAAGAGCTCGAAGAGCAGCTGCTGCGCCATCCGGGCATCGGGTCGGCCGCGGCGGTTCCGCTTCCTGATCCGGCCCTGGGTGAAATAGCTTGTGCTGCTGTTGTTTTCGTCGGAGCTCCGATCACACTTGCGGAATTGAACGGCTACCTCGACGAGCGCGGAGTGGCGGTACATGCACGCCTGGACATGCTCTTGCCGCTGGCATCGCTGCCCACCACGGCGGTCGGCAAGATCGACAAGAAGGCGATCGCGCGTCAGGCCCGCACGCGGCGCCACTCCCCCGGCGAACCATGAATCCTGCCTCGAAACTTACCATTGACTAATGTCGCCGTTTGATATTGACTCCCGTGCCATGACGGACGTCGTTCCGGCGCGCGGGTCGTTACGCTCCCGCACTGCCGTAGCGGTGAGCACGGCGATCATGCCGACGATCACCGGCGCGATACCGCCGGAGCGAGCATGGGGAATGTGGCTGACGCGGCAGCTCATCGCCAGACTCCTGGGCACATTCGGGCCCTCTCTGGCGGGTACCCGGGTCGAATACGTGAATTCCGTTCTGGCGGACGGCCGTCGGGTCCGTGGTGAATGGGTGTTCGGACCGCACATGGAGGCGACGCACCGCTCGTCGGCCGGCACCGCCGGGGTGATCTACTACGTGCACGGCAGCGGCTACACCATGTGTTCACCCCGGACACACCGGCGGCTGACGTCATGGCTGTCGTCACTGACCGGCTTGCCGGTGTTCTGTGTCAACTACCGATTGGCGCCGCGCTACCGCTTCCCCACCGCCGCCGACGACGTTCGTGCCGGCTGGGACTGGCTACCGGAGGCGTCCGGCCTGCCGCCGGAACGCATTGTGGTGGTTGCCGATTCGGCCGGTGGCCACCTATCGGTGGATATGTTGCTGCAACGGGATGTGGCCGCGAATCCACCGGCGTCACTGGTGTTGTTTTCGCCGCTGATCGACCTTACGTTCACGCTCTCGGCCGCTCGCGAACGGCTACGCCCAGATCCAGCTGTCCGGGCGGCCGCGGCGGCCCGGGTGGTCGGCCTGTATTACGACGGCATCGACCCCACCCATCACCGCCTGACCCTCGACGTCGCCGGCGGACCGGTGCTGCCGAACACCCTGATCCAGGCCGGCGCGGCGGAAATCCTGGAGGCCGACGCGCGTCAACTCGCCGCTGACATCCGCGCCGCCGGCGGCAGTTGCGACCTACAGGTGTGGCCCGACCAGATGCACGTATTCCAGGCGCTTCCGCGAATGGCGCCGGAAGCAGCCAAGGCCATGGCATACGCCTGCGAATTCATCGCAAATTCGTTGCAGGACAATGCCGCTGCTGAGGCCGGCTGAAGTGTTGGGGCCTGTGGGCAGGCTGCTGAGCAAATCGAAGGCCACCACACACGGGGCCTTGGCCGTGGTTACCGGCGCCGGCAGTGGGATCGGGGCCGCGTTCGCGGTCGAACTCGGCCGCCGCGGCGGTGCGGTGGTCTGCAGTGACGTCGACGAAATAGCCGCTCACAAGACGGCCGCGATGCTCACCGAACGTGGTGCGAAAGCCATTGCGATTCGCTGCGACGTCTCCCGCGTGGACGACGTGTGTTCGTTGGCCGAACAGTCGCAATCCTGGTTCGATGCGGCACCCACGCTGGTGATCAACAACGCCGGCGTCGGGGCCGGCGGCGCGCCCATCGGTGAAGTACCCCTGGATGATTGGCAGTGGGTACTGGGCATCAATCTCTGGGGGCCCATCCACGGCTGCCACGTATTCACTCCGATCCTGCGCACGGCCGAGCCGTCACGAACGCCGCGGGGCATCATCAATGTCGCCTCGGCAGCAGCGTTCGCCGCAGCCCCGGGCATGGCTGCATATAACGTCAGCAAGGCCGGCGTGCTCTCCCTATCGGAGACCCTGGCGGCCGAGCTATCCGGTACCGCCATCAAGGTCACGGTGTTGTGCCCGACCTTCGTCAAGACCAATATCATCGAATCCGGGCGCATCAGCGAACAATCCAGTGAACTGGCCTCCAAACTTATCCGCTGGACCGGCTTTTCGGCCGCAAAGGTCGCCCGCGTGTGTCTGGACGCGCACGACCGGGGCGACCTCTACTGCCTGCCCCAGCTGGATGCCAAGATCGGCTGGAACGTCAAACGCCTGGCTCCCGGGATATACACGCGGGCCGTCGGCCGGATCTCGCGGACGACCATCCCCTGACCGTCCACAGTCAGGGCACGCTCAGCGTCGGCTGAGCGTCAACGTCCCCGCGGTCTTGAGCACGCGGTCAGCGGTGATCTTCTCGGCCCTGCGAGCCTCGCGCTCAAGGTAGCGCTGTTTGGAATCCTCGAACTTCTCGCTGGCTTCCTCGAGCTCCTTGATCAGCACGGCAAGGTCGTCGCGCATCCACGCGCCCTCGCCGGTGAAGTCCTCGCGTTCGAAAATCCGCCACTTCCGTAACACCGGCATGACCACCTCGTCGAGGTGGATGCGCGGGTCATAGACGCCGCCGACGGCGATGATCACCGCCTTGCGGCGGAACTCCGGCACCGTGAAGCCGGGCATCTTGAAGTTCCGCAGAATCCGGTGGACCGACTTGATCGCCTGGTTGGGCGCAATGTCGAGTCCGGCCGCGCTGACGTCCCGGTAGAAGATCATGTGCAGGTTCTCGTCGTGCGACACCCTGGCCATCAGCTGCTCCGCGATGGTGTCGTTGCTGGCCCTACCGGTGTTGCGATGCGACACGCGGGTCGCCAACTCCTGGAACGAGACATACATCACCGAGTCAAATACACTCTCAGCAAACATATCGCCCTGGTGGTTCTGGCCCGGGCTGAAGCCCCGTGTCATTTGCTCCATGCGAAGCTTCTCCAGCTCGACCGGATCCACCGCGCGGGTCACCACCAAGTAGTCACGCAACGCGGTGCTGTGCCGGTTCTCCTCGGCGGTCCACCGGTTGACCCACTGCCCCCAGGGGCCGTCCATGCTGAAGTTCATCGCGATCTCGCGGTGGTACGACGGTAAGTTGTCCTCCGTCAACAGGTTCTGGACCATCGCCACCTGGGCCACATCGGAGAGCTGGCTCTGTCCGGGCTCCCAGTCCTGGCCGTCGAGGGCATAGAAATTCTTGCCGTCCGACCAAGGAACGTAGTCGTGCGGGTTCCACTCCTTGAACATCGAGAGGTGGCGGTTGAGCAGCTGCTCCACCACGGGCTCAAGTTCATGGAGTAGCTGCAGGTTGGTCATTTCCTTCGGCATGAGGGGTCTCCCAGCTATGTGTGCCGTTCAGTAACAGTGAATATATCTGTGAACCCCGGTTACATGCAAGTCAGACACGCTGGAACGGAGCGATCAATCCGAGGTTGCCGTCGTAGCGCGGGTAGAGCAGGTTGCCGCGACCGGTGGCCGGGTCGGTGAAAAACAGCAGCTGAAGCCGGTGTTCACCGGCGCGGTGCACTGCTGCGTCCTCGGTGAGACACGGCGTCTGGCGGGAGTTCACGATCAGCGGCACCGCAGGCTCGCCGGTGCTCGACGACCACGCCCATCCCGGCAGATACACATGTCGTTGGCGAGCCAGTCGCAGCCCCGAGGGGCCGGCCCGGTACACCACCGCGTCCTCGCCCGTCTCCACGTCGGTGAACAGGTGGGCGTCGTAGTCCATGGCATCCATCACCGCCACCGCCTCCAACGGCGTAGTGCGCTGCAGCACCACCGATTTGCGGCGTAGCACGACGGCCCCGGTGGTGATGGTCAAGAGCCTGCGGGTCGGATCGGGCCAGGGACGAGGGCACCACTGCCCGTACATGCGCGCGATATGACGATCCAGCCGCAGCAATGCCGGTGTCAGGTCGTCGATACCCGTCGTGACGGCGAGCACCCGTGCCGGTAGCTCGCCGACGCGCAGGTTCACCTGCATGATCAACGGCCCGCGGCCACAGGCTCCGGTTTTCAGCCGAACCCGAGCGCCTCCGGAGATCTCGTGATGGGCCAGCACCCGCCCCACCGCACGCGCCACGTACTCACCCTGCGAAGCCGACACCCGTGGGCCGGAAAGCACTGTCAGATCGGGGAATTCTCGCACCGACCACGGTTTGAGCGCGTACACCCCGCAGCGACCCCGCTTTCTTCATCGGCCCGAACAGCAGTCGAACTGATCGCTTCAGTCGAAGCGTCCCCGGCTGCCTTTCGGTCCGCTAGGGCCGAAAGTCCCTGTGACGATGTGCTGCCGATCACCGCGCGGGCGGATTCGTCCGGTCGAACCGGACTCCGGCGCCAGCTACCGACGTTCAACCAGGTAGGGCGCCAACACAGAAAGCTTCTCGCAGGTCTCTTCGAATTCCCGCTCGGGTTGCGAGGCCTCGATGATCCCGGCGCCGGCCTGCAGCCACGTACGCCCGTCCCGTTCATAGGCCGCCCGCAACGTCAGCGCGGCATCGAGACCGCCGTCTGCGGAGAACATCACGACCGAACCCGAATACAATCCCCGCGGACCTTCGTCGAGACGCAAGATGGCTTCGACCCCGTCCGCTTTGGGAATTCCCGACGCCGTTACGGCAGGAAAAAGTGCTTCCAGAGCATCCATCCGATCACTCGCGGGGTCTAGGCGCGCACTGATCGTCGAGCCGAGGTGTTGCACACTCCCGCGCTCCCGCACCGTCATGAAATCGGTGACGGCCGCAGTTCCCGGTTTCGCGATCTGAGCAATCTCCCGAAATGACGTCTGCACCGAAATAGCATGCTCGACAATCTCTTTGGCGTTGGACTCCAGATCGCGGCGGGCTGCCAGGTCGTCTGCGACGCCCCGGCCCAGCGCACGTGTGCCGGCCAGTGGCTCGGTGACCACGGCGCCGTCGGGCTGAACGGACATGACAAGTTCCGGGCTGAAGCCAAGCGCCCGAATTCCGCCAAGCTGCAACATGAACGATCGCACCGGAGTGTTGTGCCGACGCGCCACGCGATAGGTCGACGGGAAGTCGAGCTCGAAAGGCACGTCCACACAACGGGATAGGATCACCTTGCGGTACCGGCCGGCCAAGATCTCGCGGCGGGCCGTGGCCACCCGGTCGCGATATCCGGACGGGTCGGCGGACAATTCGACTGCGCGGGACTGCGGCACGCCGGCTATCCCGTCGCGCAATAACCGGTGCACCGCCTGGCGGTGGTGCGCCCCGGCCCCGATGAAGCAAATCTCGGTCCTGGTCATCACGATGCGGCTGCCGGGCCAAAATACCCGGGCCAACGGAGTGCGGGGCGCCAGCCGCTGCTGCAGCCCGTATCGGTAGACACCGAATTCGAAGGCGATCCAGCCGAAGACTTGGTCGGTCTCCAACAGCAACCGGTCGATGGCTTCGCCCAGGACCGATGCCGGCCGCCCGCACCAGGCTTGCCGGCGAGTGGTGCCGTTGCGGACCACGCGCAGCTCGTCGCTGTCCAGCTCCACCATCGTCTGCACGCCCAAGGCCAGGACCCATTGCCCGTCGTATTCGTACAGCAGGTACTGCTCCCCGGGGGTCTCGCAGAGGGCGGCGGCCAACTCAGCCGCAAGATCAGCCGGCTCTAGGTCGGCCGGCATCGGAATCGACACTTCAGCGGTACTGGCAGTACTGATCGCGATGCTCCCCTCCACAGCATTAGTAAACGTAGCCTAACCTACTAAATACATCCCGCGGCCTTGTCGCGCGGATGCCGTCCGCACCAGGGCTCACGGTGAGTCGATCGTTGTCGGGGCGCCTGCGTCATGGCATCATCGGGCCGAAGTGCGCCACCTGGCCGGGCCGAGTTTCCGTCCTCTTCGGCAGGCTGCCAGCAGGTGGCCGGTCGTTCCCGGCTGCTCGCCGGCGCTCACGCCAGACACAGGAAACGCCAAACGTTTACCAATCGTTTACTTGCGGGCCACATAACGACGGATTGCTGTGCGCGCGACTCTCCTAGCATCACTGCCTAACCGGCTGTGTGTCCGCCGGCGGCAGTCGTATGCCCACCCGCAGGCAAGCACGAGGAGGGACCAGCACATGTTCGTGATCCATCTCGCGGACGGCGAAGAAGTCCATGGTGAAAGCGAGGAGCTCTCGATCAACCAGGACACCGGCGTGCTTACGGTATGCAAGGTCGACGGCTTCGAGGAGACCACGACGCACTACTCGCCCATTGCGTGGCGGACGGTGACCCACCGCAAGCGGGACATCGGTGTCCGGCCGTCGCTGATTTCTTCCGCGCGCTGATGGCCCGAACAGGATTTCACAGCATATTGGCAGCTGATTCACATTGAACTCACGCCATTAGGGCGCTGACAGCGCACTGCCAGCACAATTGGCACCGCGGACTGCCACACGGCAGTACCGGGGGTCGCCGAGTGCCCGAAAATACCGCGAATCCAGGGATTTTGCGCGCGTCAAGAGTAGCGGTCCGGCCGCAGCCTCGCTAAATTCTCAGCGTTGTCTGGGGTGTTCCCGGTCGCTCCGCTGAAGGTGGTTGCTTCCTGGATCGCGGCACGAAGCATGGGAGGCGCCAATGCTGCATGAGTTCTGGGAGAATTTCACCCACAACCTTTTCAAACCGCTGCTGCTGTTCTTTTACTTCGGGTTCTTGATCCCGATCCTCAAGGTGCGGTTCGAGTTCCCCTACGTGATCTACCAGGGCCTCACCATGTACCTGCTGCTGGCCATCGGCTGGCATGGCGGTGAAGAGCTCGCCAAGATCAAGGCGTCCAGCATCGGAACGATCGTCGGATTCATGGTTTTGGGCTTTCTCCTGAACTTCGCGATCGGCGGACTGGCTTACCTACTGCTGAGCCGCATGAGTTCGATGCGGCGAGTCGATCGAGCGACCGTCGCCGGCTACTACGGGTCGGATTCCGCCGGGACCTTCGCCACCTGCGTCGCGGTGCTTACCAGCGTCGGCATCGCCTTCAACGCCTACATGCCGGTCATGTTGGCTGTCATGGAGATTCCCGGCTGCCTGGTGGCGCTCTACCTGGTGGCACGCCTGCGGCACCGGGGAATGGACGAGGCCGGGTATATGCCCGACGAGCCGGGCTACACCCCCCCGGCCAAGGTCTCACTCGGGCCGGGAACCGCGGCGCGGCCGGCCCGCGGGGAAACTCTCGAAGCCACCAACGACCGCGGAATCGAGCAGGAGTTGGAGCTCTCGCTGGAAAAGCAGGAGCATCCGGACTGGGAGGAAGCCGGGGAAGGCAGCCGCAAGGCATCCCTGTTCTCGCGTGAGCTGCTGCAGGAAGTCTTCCTCAACCCTGGGCTGTGTCTGCTGCTCGGCGGCATCATCATCGGACTCATCAGCGGACTACAAGGAGAGAAAGTCGTCCACGACGATGACACCTTCTTCGTCACGGCCTTCCAGGGCGTACTGGCGCTGTTCCTGCTCGAGATGGGCATGACGGCATCCCGCAAGCTCAAGGACCTGAGGACCGCGGGTCGGGGGTTCATCTTGTTCGGCCTGTTGGCGCCGAACCTCTTTGCGACGCTGGGAATCGTGGTCGCCCACAGCTACGCCTACCTGACCAATAGCGACTTCAAGCCGGGCACCTACGTGTTATTCGCGGTACTGTGCGGCGCGGCGTCCTACATCGCCGTTCCGGCGGTGCAGCGACTGGCGATCCCCGAGGCAAGTCCGACGCTGCCGCTCGCCGCATCGCTGGGTTTGACGTTCTCCTACAACGTCACGATCGGGATCCCGCTGTATATCGAGGTCGCCCGCATGGTCGGGCAGTGGTTCCATACCACCGCGTGAGCGCGGATCATCCCAGCAGCGTGCGCACCACGGCGTCGGCCAGCAATCGCCCCCGGTCCGTGAGGACCAGCCGGTCACCCTCGGTTGCCAGCAACCCGTCGGCCAGCACCACTTTGGCACGCTCTCGTTCGGCGGAATCGAGCCGACTCATCGGCAATCCCTGACGCAACCGGATTTTCAGCAGCACGTCTTCGGTGTGCAACGCGTCGGCTCCGAGCTGCTCGAAGCCCGCCACCGGCAGCGTCGCACCCGCAACCAGCTCCGCGTAGGCGTTCGGATGTTTGACGTTCCACCATCGCGTCGCGCCGACGTAACCGTGTGCACCGGGACCGGCGCCCCACCACTGGCCACCGTCCCAATACCCGAGGTTGTGTCGGCACTCGCCTCCCGGCCGGGCCCAGTTGGACACCTCGTACCACCTCAACCCGGCCGCGGTCAGCCGCGCGTCGGCCAACTCGTAACGATGGGCGAGCACGTCGCCGTCCGGGGCGCTCAGCTCGCCGCGCCGCACACGCCGGGCCAGCGCCGTTCCGTCCTCGACGACCAGGGCGTAGGCCGAAACGTGGTCGACGCCGGCGTCGATCGCCGCCGCTACCGAACGCAGCAGATCATCGTCGGACTCCCCCGGGGTGCCGTAGATCAGGTCGAGGTTGACGTGTTCGAAGCCTGCGTCCATTGCCTCGCGCGCGGCGGCGCTGGCCCGGCCCGGCGAGTGCACCCGGTCCAGGGTGGCCAGCACCCGCGGCGCCACCGATTGCATGCCGAGCGATACCCGCGTGTACCCGGCTGCCCTGATCGCGTCGAAGAACTCCGGCCAGGTTGACTCGGGATTCGCCTCGGTGGTGATCTCAGCATCCGGCGCCAGCGCAAAACAGTCGCGAACCATGCCGAGCAACCTCGTCAGGCGCTCACCACCGAGCAGCGACGGTGTCCCGCCGCCGACGAATACCGTGTTCAGCGTGGGTGCGTCGAGCCGTGCGGCGGCCAGCTCCAGCTCAGTACCCAGAGCCAGCAACCAGGCGTCCGGGTTGACGCCGCCCAGCTCGGCAGGGGTGTAGGTATTGAAGTCGCAATACCCGCATCGGGTGACGCAGAACGGGACATGCACATACAGCCCGAACGGCTGCCCGGGACTGCGCAGCATCCCAGGTAGCTCGACTGGTCGCTCGCGAAGAGTCATGCCAAATCTTCGCACGTGCCGGTGCGCCGCACCGCCTACCCGGTGCCCGTCAGACCCGGCTGGCCCAGCAACGACCCGCCGGCGCCGCCCAGGCCACCGTTACCGTTGGGTGGGCCCAGGCCGCCGTTACCGCCGTTGCCGCCGTTGCCGATGACGACGGCGTCGCCACCGCGGCCGCCGTCACCCCCAGTCGCGCCGGGTGCGCCCTGGCCACCGGCGCCACCGGCGCCGCCGTTGCCGATCAGCCCGGCCTTACCGCCGGCCCCGCCGATTCCGCCGGTGCCGACCGAGGTGAAGCCACCCTGCCCGCCCGCTCCGCCGGAGCCGACGATCATGCCGCCACTGCCGCCGGCCCCGCCCGCCGCGCCGGTGGTGGGCGCGCTGGACAACGAAATCCCGCCGGCTCCACCTGCTCCGCCGTTACCGATTAGCCCACCGGCTCCACCTGCCCCGCCGGCGCCGCCAACGTTGCCGAATCCGCCGGCGCCGCCAGCGCCGCCAAAGCCGCCTACTGCGCCACCGTTTCCGCCCGACCCGCCGGCGCCGCCGTCAAGTGAGCCCTGACCGCCGATTCCGCCGACCCCACCGATGCCGAAAAGTCCAGCGTTGCCGCCGGCTCCGCCACCGCCGCCGGAGCCGAGGGGGTTGTTGACTCCGCCACCTCCCCCCGCGCCACCTGCGCCCCCGGCACCGACCAGGATGCCACCGGCTCCGCCAGCTCCACCCGCGCCGGCGGCTGAGCCGCTCGCTAATCCGCCGACTCCGCCGTGGCCGCCGACGCCGACCAGGCCCCCGGCCCCACCCATCCCGCCGGCACCACCGTTGCCGCCAACATCTCCAAATCCGCCAGCTCCGCCGGCGCCACCAACCCCGCCCAGGACGCCGGCACTGCCGCCCGTTCCGCCGACCCCGGCTTTGCCCACGCCGGCTCCGCCCACACCGCCGTCGCCACCGATGCCGACCAGCCCGCCGGACCCGCCGGCTCCACCATCACCACCGTTGACGGTTTGACCTGTGCCACCACCGCCGCCGAACCCGCCGAGGCCGCCGAGCAACCCGGCGCTACCGCCGCCCCCGCCCTGCCCACCACTGAGTCCTCCGAAACCACCTGCCCCGCCGACACCTCCGGCACCCAGAAATCCTCCGGATCCACCAGCACCGCCGCCGCCGCCGTTAGCCTGTCCGGAGAACCCGCCGGAGCCGCCGGCACCGCCGCCGCCGAACAGTCCCGCGGCACCGCCCGCGCCGCCCACGCCGCCGTCGAAAATTATTGAGAGCCCGCCGTTACCACCCGCACCCCCGGAGCCAAACAACCCGCCGGCACCGCCGGCCCCGCCCTTGCCACCGTTTGTGGTCACACCCAATCCGCCGTTGCCGCCCGCGCCACCGTTGCCGAATAACCCGGCGGGCCCGCCATTTCCGCCGTTTTGGCCGGTGCCACCAGAACCGCCCGCACCGCCATTGCCGATCAATATCCCGCCGGGCCCGCCATTTGCCCCGGTCCCGGGAGCTCCATCGGCGCCGTTGCCGATCAGGGGACGGCCCAGCAGCGCCAAGCTGGGCGCGTTGATCGCATTCAGCAAGCTCGGTGCGGCATTGGCGGCCTCGGCGCTGGCATAGGAGCCCGCGCTCGCGGCGAGATTCTGGACGAACTGGTCATGAAATGCCGAGACGTGGGCGGCAAGCGCCTGATATGCCCGCCCATGTGCTCCGAACACCGCCGCGATGCCCGCCGACACCTCATCGGAACCGGCGCTCAACACCGACGTGGTGGGGATAGCCGCGGCCTGGGCCGCCGCGTTGATTGCCGAACCGATTCTTGCGAAATCTGTTGCCGCCGCATCCACAAGCTCGGGCACCGTCGTCACAAAAGACACCCATACCTCCCGAGGGCTCGTCACGAGTTAGGCCACCCGACGGCACCATCGCTGTCCACCGCCGAGCGTCCGGTACCGGCGATTATTGACTGCGTGACCAGTCCGACGCGGGAGTTCCGCCAATTTGGGAAGTCGCGCCGAACGACTGGTTATGGCTCGCCGCCGTGCCGGGTCGGGCCCAGCTCAGTCGTCGGTGTTACCCGTACAACCCCCGTTTGCCGCCATCAGGGCTGTCAGGATGTGCGTCAGGGAACCTACCGGGCCGTCGCCACGGCTACATGAGCTGCACCTTGGCCATGCGCCTGGCCCCTGAGTCGTCATGATTCGCTCCCCCACATCGATCTGCCCGTCGGGACTGGCGGCCGACGGCAACCCGGAGCCGCCGTTGCCTTGCCACGTCGGCTGGCTGATCTGCAAACCACCGTAAAAACCGTTGCCGGTGTCGGCCGCCCAATTGCCGCCGGACTCACATTGCGCGATGGCTTCCCAATTGACGCTATCGGCATGCGAGCTGCCCGGCGACACGGCGGGCCCCAACATCCACGCGGCGCCCGCGGCGGCCGCCACGGCGAAGACTCTCCGCCCGACCGCGCCGGCGCTGCGACCGGCGCACATCGTCGGTGTCCCGAAACTCATAGCAGCTGCACCTTTCTCGCCATCCAACGACCGTTGAGCTTCACCATCGTCACCTTGATGCGGACGTGGTCGAGTTGAGACCGCGAACTGTCTCGGTTACTTATCGATTCGTCGACGAACATCAAGACGACAACCTTGTCCGGCGTAGCCGACTTCACCGCCGCCGCCACCACAGAGCCGCGCGTATGAACCTGGCGTTGGACCATCTCCTGGCGGAACTGCTGACTGGATTTGCGGTAGGAGTCGTTGAATTCACCGGTCGAGCCGTCCATGATGTCGGCGAAACGGGCGTCGACTGCTTCCGAATCAAGGTTGGTCAGCTTGAGGACGTAGTTCTGCGCCGCGGCGAGTGCCTCCTTGGCAGCGTCATCCTTCTGGTGCTGCTGAAACAGCACCCAACCGCCGAAAACCAGCCCACCCAACGCCGCGACGACGGCCACCGCAACCACGTCGAGCCAGCGATGGTTGGGCCTGGCCGAGCGAGCGGCACCGGCCGCAGCCGTATACCGGCTGACTCTTGGCACCGGTACGCCGTCTTGGGCACCCGGCGTTGCCACTGAACCCTGGCCGGCGAATGTATGGGCCCGACGGGCAACACATTTGGACCTAGACCACATTGCTCACCTAAGGCTTCCCCTGTCACGCTGCTAGCAACGACGGATCGTCGGCGGGTTAGGAGCAAGGAGCTCGTAACCCGGAAACGAAGGCGACAATATTTTCTTAGTGCAATAGTTTCTATAGCGGCCAAATAACGTTTTGGTGGCGATCGCCTGGTCGACCTCGCGACCAGGGCACCAGCAGCCACGCGCCTCCCCGATCACCCGGGGCTCGTGCCCTTGTTTTGCTCACGGTGAGAACAAATCGGACCTGGTCGCGCGGCCGGCAGCGGGCCATGGCAGAATGTCGGCGTGACCGTCGCCCATTCGACCCCGCATCTTGCGCTGGTAATGCGTCGGCACATCGACCTCAAGCGCGTCTGCAGCTGTTGCTGTCGGCCTTGATGTCGTAGACCCAGCCCACCTGTCCCTCCAGCTGGCCACCGGATCTGCGCCTCCCCGTACGAATCGGTGGTTTCCGCGCGCCAAGGTCGGCAATGTTTGTGAAGGAGAACGGCCCAATGACCACAACCCGTCCCGTCAGGCCCCGCAATGAGGGCCAATGGGCGCTGGGAGATCGGGAGCCGCTCAACGCCAATGAGGAGATGAAGAAGGCCGGCAACCCGCTCGATGTCCGGCAACGTATCGAAAACATCTACGCCCAAGGCGGATTCGACAGTATCGACAAGGACGACCTGCGCGGGCGGTTCCGGTGGTGGGGCCTGTACACCCAACGTGAGCAGGGCTACGACGGCACCTGGACCGGCGACGAGAACATCGAGAAGCTCGAGGCCAAGTACTTCATGATGCGGGTTCGCTGCGACGGCGGCGCGATCTCGGCGGCGGCGCTGCGCACGCTGGGCCAGATTTCGACCCAGTTCGCCAGGGACACCGCCGACATCTCCGATCGGGAGAACATCCAATACCACTGGATTGAAGTGGAAAACGTCCCGGAGATCTGGCGGCGGCTGGACGCGGTCGGGCTCCAGACCGCCGAAGCCTGCGGTGACTGTCCGCGCGTGATCTTGGGTTCGCCGCTGGCGGGTGAATCGCTGGACGAGGTGCTCGACCCGACGTGGGCGATCGACGAAATCGTGCGCCGCTACATCGGCCAGCCCGACTTCGCCGACTTGCCGCGCAAGTACAAGACCGCCATCTCGGGTCTGCAGGACGTCGCGCACGAAATCAACGATGTCGCGTTCGTCGGCGTCAACCATCCCGAACACGGGCCGGGACTGGACCTCTGGGTCGGCGGCGGGCTATCGACCAACCCGATGCTGGCCCAACGGCTCGGTGCCTGGGTTCCCCTTCAGGAGGTGCCCGAGGTGTGGGCCGCGGTGACGTCGGTATTCCGTGACTACGGCTACCGCAGGCTGCGCTCCAAGGCGCGGCTCAAGTTCCTGATCAAGGACTGGGGTATCGAGAAATTCCGACAGGTGCTCTGAACCGAATACCTCAAGCGTCCCCTCATCGACGGCCCCGCCCCCGAGCCGATCAAGCATCCGATAGACCACGTCGGGGTGCAACGGCTCAAGAACGGCCGCAACGCCGTCGGGGTTGCGCCTATCGCCGGACGGGTATCCGGCACCATATTGTCGGCGGTGGCGGAGCTGGCCGAGCGGGCCGGGTCGGACCGGATCCGGTTCACGCCGTACCAGAAGCTGGTCATCCTCGACATACCCGACGCCGTGCTCGACGAGACGATCGCCGGCCTGGAGGCGCTGGGCCTGCAATCCAACCCATCACGTTGGCGTCGAAATCTGATGGCCTGCAGCGGAATTGAGTTCTGCAAACTGTCCTTCGCCGAAACCCGGGTGCGGGCACAGTCATTGGCGCCCGAGCTGGAGCGGCGTTTGGAGGACGTCAATTCCCAGCTTGACGTACCGATCACGGTCAATATCAACGGTTGTCCGAACTCCTGTGCGCGAATCCAAGTCGCCGACATCGGGTTCAAGGGGCAGATGGTCGACGACGGTCATGGCGGCTCGGTGGAGGGCTTCCAGGTGCATCTGGGCGGAAGCCTCGGACTGGACAGTGGTTTCGGCCGCAAACTGCGTCAGCACAAGGTCACCAGCGGCGAGCTGGGCGATTACATCGAGCGGGTGGTGCGCAACTTCATCAAACATCGGGCCGACGGCGAACGCTTCGCGCAGTGGGCGATTCGGGCCGAGGAGGACGACCTGCGATGACCTCTCCGGCAACCAAACCGACGGAACCGGAGCTACGGGAGTTGGCGGCGCGCGCTGCGGCCGAACTCGACGGCGCCAGCGCCACCGACCTGCTGCGGTGGACCGATGAAACCTTCGGCGGCGTCAACGGACCGCGCGGCTGGGCGACCTGCAACTACGTGGTCGCCTCCAACATGGCCGACGCCGTGCTGGTCGATCTGGCCGCCAAGGTGCGACCGGGCGTGCCGGTGATTTTCCTGGACACCGGCTACCACTTCGCGGAAACCATCGGCACCCGCGATGCGATCGAATCCGTCTATGACGTACGGGTGCTCAACCTCAGGCCCGAGCACACGGTCGCCGAACAAGACGAATTGCTGGGCAAGGACCTGTTCGCCCGGAACCCGGGCGAGTGCTGCCGGCTACGTAAAGTCGTCCCGCTGAGCAAGACTCTGCGCGGCTATTCGGCCTGGGTGACCGGACTGCGCCGAGTCGAGGCACCGACCCGCGCCAACGCCCCGCTGATCAGCTTCGACGAAGCGTTCAAACTGGTGAAGGTAAATCCGCTGGCGGCCTGGACCGACCAGGATATGCAGGACTACATCACCGAACACGACGTGCTGGTGAATCCCCTTGTGTACGATGGCTATCCGTCGATCGGCTGCGCCCCATGCACAGCCAAACCGGCCGACGGCGCCGACCCGCGCAGCGGCCGGTGGCAAGGGCTGGCCAAAACCGAATGCGGGCTGCACGCCTCGTGACGGCACTCGTGCTGACGGCGCACGGCAGCCCGGATCCCCGGTCGGCGGCCAATGCGCGGGCGGTGGCGGGCCGCCTGGCTCGCCTGCGGCCGGGCCTTGACGTACGGGTGGCGTTTTGTGAGCAGAATCCGCCAAGCCTGGTCGAGGTGCTCGGCGAATGTCCGGCTGACGCCGTCGTCGCTCCCCCGCTGCCGTCGACCAGCTGCTCGGCCGCGGCGGCCGCCGGATCGCGTCGTGGTTTCTGGCGCCGGGGGTGTTGACCGACCGGGTGCACACCTACGCGCATGGCGCCGGCATCCCCATGACAGCGCCTTTGGGTGCACACCACCTGGTTGCCGAGACGGTGCTGGATCGTTTCGATCAGGCGGTGGCGGAGCGCATCGCCGCCTGACGCCGGGCAACGCTGCAGACACCAGCGCGCCGCAGGGCTGGAATCGGTCGCGGGCGCTTGGGTTCAGCCGCCAGGCCGCCGGCCCCTGATTCGTGCGCCGAAGGCGCTGGCGCTCAGGGGGATTCGGCGCCAGACCGGCCGGCAGTGGGAGCACCTGGCGGTCTGCGTCGGCGCCGGGTGCGTCGCAGCCGCAATCGCGGCCGAAAGCATTGCCCGCTAAATGTGACCGGGTTCCGACGGGAAGTGCATCTCGGGCATCTGTGGTGCATCGATGTGCGGGGCCTCGGGCAGCTGTGGCGCGTCGACGTGCGGGGCCTCCGGCGGTGGGGCGGCAACGATCGGTGGGGCCACGGGATCCATGGGCTTGGGAGCATACGGACCCCCGGCGCACACCCCATCGCCGGGCATCCGGGCGCACTGCGGATCGTCGGGGCCGGTGGGGGGACCCTGATAGTACGGGCCACCGTGGCATATCGGGGACAACGGCATCTGGATGCATCGCGGATCATTTGGGCTGGTGGGAGCGTCCCCGTCGGAGGGATCGCCAGGGCTGGGATCGTCGAGCAGAACCGGCGAGGCGAACGTGCTACCCGAGCCGGGCATTGCGTTCGCCGGAACCGTCGCACCCGCCACGGGCATTACGACAAGCGCCGCAGCCACCGCAATAGTCGTCACTGTGCTGCGGACACCCGAAGCCACTATCCCGTTCATCGATCACTCCTTTGCTGCGGACTCAACCGGCGCCGTTGCCGTTGCGTATGTTGACCGGCATGGCGAGGCGTTACGCCCCAGATCCGACCGACCGATAGTACATCTAATTAGATCGCTCAGCGCCGCGTGCTGTGGCTGTCGCACCTGTCGCCGGCGAGCGCCGGCGAAGCACGCGCCAGTTTCGCGATCCTCTGTCGCACCGCGGCCGTCTAGCTCCCGGCGCGGATCACCTTGGGGTCCATGGAGATTCGTGAGGGTACCGATGGCAGGGCAATCCGGTGAGGCGCCGGCGCTTTCGGGCGCAACGGCAGACGGTGTGTGAGGTTTCCCACGGTTGGCGCTTGCCCATCGCCTGAAACGGGCCGCACGACGGCAAGACTCACAGGTGCTCGCCGACACCGATGGAGCGCTCAGACCGCCAACTCGCAGCTCGCCAGGTGCGGCGCGGATTGGGTGACCTCGCTTCAACGGGGTACCCCACAGTCACGGGGTTGCCAGAAACCACACCGAGCCGCGACGGAGGCCAGGAAGCCCATGACCGCATTGCCCCCTGATCCCGATCCCGCGACAACCCCGGCGCTCGAACCGGGTGGAGGTGTCACGCCCGGCGCCACGCCGCCGGACTCGGCGCAAACTTCGGGATTGTCGGACCCGCAACCGCGGCCCCGGCGACGAGTCACCCCCACGGTGCTGGTCAGCCTTGTCGCCGTCGCGCTTTTTGTGCTGCTGTTCGTGACGGTGGCACTGGCACTTGTCCTGGGCATGCATTAGCCCGGATTTTGCGGTAAGGCCGGGCTGGACTTTCCGCCCCCGAAGCATGCCGGCCCGCGGCCTTTGGCGTAGGCGAATCGACCGGGGATCACACCGACGTCAGCGCGGCCTGATCCGTCTCGGCCCCGCCGACGCCGTCATCGCCTGGACCCGCGATGTCGTGGGGAATGGGCGGGACCCGGGTGGCGCGCACGTAGACGGTGTCGCCCTCCCGTAGGGCCAGCGCCTCGGCGTCACCGCGGGTGATCTGGGCCGTGAAGGCGCCTCCGGTTGCCGCACTGGTCAACTCGACGCGAACCTCGAAGCCCAGCACCACCACCCGGTTCACGGTGGCGCGGGCGACACCGGTGGACTCCGCGGTACCGTCGGCGGCGGCAACGGCCATCTCCGGAGTCCGGCCGACTCGGATGTCATGCGGGCGGACCAAGGCGCCGTTGAGCATGGAAACCGCCCCCAGGAAGGACATGACGAACGCGTTCGCCGGGGCGTCGTAGACGTCGGTCGGAGATCCGACCTGTTCGATACGGCCCTTGTTGAGCACGGCGATCCGATCGGCCACATCCAGGGCCTCGGCCTGGTCATGGGTGACCAGCACCGTGGTGACGTGTACCTCGTCGTGCAGGCGGCGCAGCCAACTGCGAAGGTCCTCACGGACTTTGGCGTCCAGGGCACCGAACGGTTCGTCGAGCAGCAACACCTCCGGGTCGACGGCCAGCGCGCGGGCCAGTGCCATCCGCTGACGCTGGCCACCGGAGAGCTGATTGGGATAGCGGCCGTGAAATCCGCTCAGGCCCACCACCTCCAGCAGGTGGTCGACCTTTTCCTTGATCTCGGCCCGGGGCCGCTTGCGGATCTTCAACCCGTAGGCGACGTTGTCGCGAACCGTCAGGTGCTTGAAGGCGGCGTAGTGCTGAAAGACGAATCCGATGCCCCGCCGCTGCGGCGGCACCCCGGTCACGTCGCGCCCGTTGATCGTGACGGAGCCGGCGTCCGGTCGGTCAAGGCCCGCGATGGTGCGCAACAGCGTCGATTTCCCGGAGCCGCTGGGGCCCAGCAACGCGGTCAGCGAACCGGCGGGCACCACGAAGTCCACGTGGTCCAGGGCAACGAAATCGCCATAGCGCTTGGCGGCGTTGCGCACAACGATGGCGTAGCCGTTGCGACCCTTCGTCATGGCTGTGGTCATCTCAGCGTCTCCTCTTCAGGCCTGGCCGGCCGCTCGTGCCCGGCGGGCGTCCAGTGCCACCTGAACGATCAACACCACCACCGCGACGGCCATCAGCAGGGTCGACAGCGCGTAGGCCCCGTACTCGGCGCCACGGTTGTAGCGGTCCGAGACCAGCAACGTCAGCGTTTGGGACGTGCCCGGTAGGTTCGACGACACGATCAGGACCGCACCGTATTCGCCGAGCGTGCGGGCAACGGTCAACACGATCCCGTAGGTCAGGCCCCACCGGATGGACGGCAGCGTGATCCGCCAAAATGTCTGCCACCAACCGGAACCCAGCGTCGCGGCCGCCTGCTCCTGGTCGGTGCCCAACTCGTGCAACACCGGTTCGACTTCGCGCACCACGAACGGCAGCGTGACGAACATGCTGGCGAGGACAATGCCGGGCAGGCCGAAGATGATCTTCAGCCCCAGGTCCTTCTCGACGAAGCCCAGCGCACCGGCGGATCCCCACAGCAGGATCAACGCCACACCCACGATGACCGGTGAGACCGCGAACGGCAGGTCGATGATCGCCTGTACTACACCCTTGCCCCGAAATCGGTTGCGGGCGAGCATCAATGCAGTCGGGATCCCGAACAGCACGTTCAACGGCACCACGATACCCACCACCAGGAGGGACAGATTCAGTGCCGATATCGCCGCCGGCGTACTGATCCAGGCGTAGAACTGGCCGAGGCCCGGTTCGAAGGTCCGCCAGAGGATCACCGCCACCGGAACCACCAGCAGCACCGTGACATATCCGAGCGCGATGGATCGGAGCAGGTAACGGACGCCGGCCGAGGGCGTCATGCGACCATCTCGTCCCGCCGGGCCGCACGCGTACCGACGACGCGCAACAGCAGCAACACCACAAAGGAAATCGTCAACAGCACAATGGATATCGCGGCGGCGCCGGTCCGGTCGTCGTTCTCGATCAAGGTGCGGATCCACTGGGACGACACCTCGGTCTTGCCCGGCACCGCGCCACCGATCAGCACGACCGAGCCGTATTCCCCGATGGCCCGCGAAAACGCAAGGCCCGCACCGGACAACAACGCCGGCAGCAGCGACGGCAACACCACGGAGGTGAAGATCTTGGGACCGGAGGCACCCAGCGACGCCGCCGCCTCCTCGGCCTCAAGATCGACTTCCAGCAGCACCGGCTGAACGGCGCGCACCACGAACGGCAAGGTGACAAACGCCAGTGCCACGCCCACCCCCCAGGCGGTGTGCTGCAACTGAAGACCCACCGGACTGGTGGGGCCGTAAAGGGCGAGCATCACCAGGCTGGCCACGATGGTTGGCAGCGCGAAGGGAAGATCGATGATCGCATCGACGAGCCGTTTGCCGACGAAGTCGTCGCGCACCAGCACCCAGGCGATCAGCAGGCCGAACACCGTGTTGACGAGAGTGATCCCCGCGGAAATGGTCAGCGTCACCCGCAGTGAGTCCAGCGCGGCGCGTGACGTGACCGACAACCAGAACGCCTGCCAGCCGCCGCCCGAAGCTTGCCAGGCGATGGCGGCCAACGGCAGCAGCACGATGATCGACAACCACACCACCGAAACTCCGACCCGCAGTGACGTGCTGCCCCACCGGCCGGGACCGCGGCGGCCTGGAACGCTGTCGTCGGCGAGCAGGACCCGGTCGGCCGGTGGATCCGGCTGTGAATCCGGCTCTGAAACCGGCGGGGTCGGTGCGGTCATCCGGTGGCCTGCATATAGATCTTGGTGATGCTGCCGGTGCCCTTGTCGAACAGCTGCGGATCCACTACGTCCCAGCCGCCCAGATCGGCGATTGTCCACAGTTTCGCCGGCACCGGAAACTGCCCGCGAAAGTCGGCGGCCACCGCGGGATCGACGGGCCGGAACCCGGACTGCGCCCACAGTTTCTGCGCGGCCGCGGTGTACTGGAAGTTCTTGAATGCCGTCGCGGCGGCAAGGTGGGAACTACTGGTGACCACCGCCAGCGGATTTTCGATCTTGAACGTCTGCGATGGGATGATGCGCTGGACCGCCTTACCCTGCCGTTCGGTGGCGATGGCCTCATTCTCGTAGCTGATCAGCACATCGCCGCTGCCCTGGACAAAGACATCGGTGGCTTCCCGTCCCGATCCGGGACGCAATTTGACGTGTTCGCGCACCAGGGTGCTGACGTAGTCGATCCCCGCTTGGGTGTTCCGGCCGCCCTCACTCTTGACCGCATAGGGAGCGAGCAGGTTCCATTTGGCCGAACCCGAACTCAGTGGGCTGGGCGTGATGACCTCCACGCCGGGGCGCAACAGGTCGTCCCAATCCTTGATGTTCTTGGGATTGCCGGCGCGTACCACCAGCGTCACCACCGACCCGAAGGCAATGCCCTTGGTGGCGTCGGCATTCCAGTCCTTGGAAACCTTGCCGGCCTTGACCAAGCGGGTGATGTCGGGTTCGACGGAGAAATTCACCAGATCGGCCGGCTTGCCGTCGACGACACCGCGGGACTGGTCACCGGAGGCCCCGTATGACGTGATCACCTGCACGTCCCTGCCTTCCTCGGAGGCGTTGAACGCCGGGATCACCGTGCGCCAGCCGGGTTCCGGGGCGGAGTAAGCGACCAGGGTGATGCTGGTGTGCGCGCCGGTGGGCCCGCCGCCGCCGACGACGTCGCTGGGACCACCGTGACACGCCGCGACGACACCGACGACCAGCGCGAGCACCACCGGGCGGGCAACGGCATGCCGCCACGGGGTCTTCGGCGTCTGTGGCATTGGTGGCCTTCCGGGGTGCGGGAGTGGTAAGCGTCGGTCCCGTGGCTGCGGAAGGCGATCGGTCACTAACTGGAGAGCTTCACCAACTCCATGCCAGACCGCGCACGGGCGGGAGTCAGCGACAACAGTGCACGTCGACGGCGGCGCAGATCGCCACAGCCGCAACCACACAGCCGGGCGCGCCATGAGCGCGCCCGGGGCGATCGGCTACCGCGTGCATGCCGGGAAGCCTAACAGAATCGGCCGCAGTCCCATGTCGAGCGCGCGGCCGTTACCGCGTCAGCAACCACATGGCGATCACCAGCACCACGAGCGCGACCAGGACCAGGGTGACGTGCGACCGCGGCATCGGCTTACTCGGGTGCTTCGTCGGAGTGGCGGATTCGCCGCATCACTTTGATGCCCTTGCCGAGCAGGGCATCGAGTACCGCCGCGGTGATGTATGCCAGGCCCAGCACCACCGGCATCACCGCCAACGCCTGCAGCGCGAACGGAAGACCGGAAAGCCACAGCTCGACGCCGTCCCACCAATTCAGGAATCCGTTCACTGAACACACCCTATTCGGCGCGGCAACCGAATCCAACGTGCCACGATCCGCACAAGATCAGGCGTGCTCCAGCAGTCGGACGAAACCACGTGTCTGGTCGCCGGCGGTGGGCCGGCAGCCATGATGCTCGGTTTGTCGTTGGCCCGCGCCGGCGTTGACGTCACGGTGATGGAAATGCACGCCGACCTCCTGCGCGACTTCCGCGGTGCCTTGCATGCCGGCACCTTGCGGCTGCTCGACGAACTGGGGTTGGGTCGCGGTTCGCCCGGATCCCACATCGCCTGAGCGACACCATCCCGATGGAGTTGCAGGGCCAACCGGTCGAGGTGGACCTGACCCGGCTGCCCAGCCCCCATCAGCACATCGCTTTGGTGCCGCAGCGGGATCTGCTGGAGTCACTGGCCACTGCCGCGCAGACGGAGCGCACTTTTCGGTTGCTGCGCAGCAGCGAGGTGACCGGGCTGCTAGGCGGCGACGACGGGTCCTCGGTGTCGACCCGCCGGCCGGCGCGGGTACCGGCGCGCCGGTGAGCACTAACCGCGTCTCCACAAGCGCTACAACGGGCCATCCATGCCCGTGTGGTCGCGGTCGCAATGACCGGCGCCGACCCGGCGCCGCCGCTGGCCGTCCAGCCGGTGGGCAGGTCACGGCCGCTACGGCGGGTGCTCGGCTATCTGGTCTCGATCGGTGCGCTATCCGAGCGCGCGCCGGACTACGCGCGGCGCGGCGGCTACATCGCCTCACCTGGATAACAGGGCAGCCGAAGTGGTGGACGCGAAGTAGGTCGACAGTTGATGATGACCGCATGGTCCTGCACGCCGAACCCGCAGACGAGGCCGCCGAGGTCGCTGAAGCCGCCCAGGTCTCTCACGTCACCGACATTCCAGCGTTCCAGGCAGCACCCGTCCCGTCCGTCAAGTCCGACGCGAAGGGCACTTTCACATCCAGCTCATCGCTGCGCAATCCGTTTCCACCCATTGCCGATTACGCCTTCCTGTCCGACTGGGAGACGACCTGCCTGATCTCGCCGGCGGGATCGGTGGAGTGGATGTGTGTGCCCCGGCCGGACTCCCCCAGCGTGTTCGGCGCGATCCTGGACCGCAGCGCGGGCCATTTCCGGCTGGGCCCTTACGGCGTTTCGGTGCCCTCGGCACGCCGTTATCTGCCCGGCAGCCTGATCATGGAGACCACGTGGCAGACCCACACCGGCTGGCTGATCGTGCGCGACGCGTTGGTGATGGGGCCGTGGCACGACATCGAACGACGATCGCGCACCCACCGACGCACGCCGATGGACTGGGACGCCGAGCACATCCTGCTGCGCACGGTGCGCTGCGTCAGCGGCACGGTCGAGCTGATGATGAGTTGCGAGCCGGCGTTCGACTACCACCGTCTCGGCGCCACCTGGGAATACTCGGCCAACGCGTACGGTGAGGCGATCGCCCGGGCCAGCCATCAACCCGACACCCACCCGACGCTGCAGCTGACCACAAACCTGCGGATCGGGCTGGAGGGCCGCGAAGCGCGCGCCCGCACCCGGATGAAGGAAGGCGACGACGTATTCGTCGCCCTGAGCTGGACCAAGCATCCGGCGCCGCAGACCTACGAAGAGGCCGCACAGAAGATGTGGCAAACCACCGAGTGCTGGCGGCAGTGGATCAACATCGGTAATTTCCCCGACCATCCGTGGCGGGCATACCTGCAACGCAGCGCGCTCACGCTGAAAGGGTTGACGTACTCGCCCACCGGCGCGCTGCTGGCCGCCAGCACCACGTCGCTGCCGGAAACACCGCACGGCGAACGCAACTGGGATTACCGCTACGCCTGGGTCCGCGACTCGACGTTCGCATTGTGGGGGCTCTACACCCTGGGACTGGACCGCGAAGCCGACGACTTCTTCGCCTTCATCGCCGACGTGTCCGGCGCCAACAACAACGAGCGCCATCCGCTGCAAGTGATGTACGGCGTGGGCGGCGAGCGCAGCCTGGTCGAAGAGGAACTGCACCACCTGTCCGGCTACGACTACGCGCGTCCGGTCCGGATCGGCAACGGCGCCTACAACCAGCAGCAGCATGACATTTGGGGCTCGATTCTGGACTCGTTCTACCTGCACGCCAAATCGCGTGAGCAGGTCCCGGAGACGTTGTGGCCGGTGCTCAAGCGCCAGGTCGAGGAGGCGATCAAGCACTGGCGCGAACCCGACCGCGGCATCTGGGAAGTGCGCGGGGAACCGCAGCACTTCACCTCGTCGAAGGTGATGTGCTGGGTGGCGCTGGATCGCGGCGCCAAGCTGGCCGCGCGGCAGGGCGAAAAAAGCTATGCCCAGCAATGGCGCCAGATCGCCGAGGAGATCAAGGCCGACATCCTCGAGCACGGCGTGGACTCCCGCGGCGTGCTGACCCAGCGCTACGGCAGCGACGCCCTCGACGCGTCGCTGCTGCTGGCGGTGCTGACCCGGTTCCTGCCACCCGACGACCCGCGGGTGCGCAACACGGTGCTGGCCATCGCCGATGAACTGACCGAGGAAGGCCTGGTGCTGCGGTATCGGGTGCACGAGACCGACGACGGCCTGTCCGGTGAAGAAGGCACGTTCACCATCTGCTCGTTCTGGCTGGTGTCGGCGCTGGTAGAGATCGGCGAAGTGGCGCGGGCCAAACGGCTGTGCGAGAAGCTGCTGTCCTACGCCAGCCCGTTGCACCTCTACGCCGAGGAGATCGAGCCGCGCACCGGGCATCAGCTGGGCAACTTCCCGCAGGCGTTCACCCATCTGGCGCTGATCAACGCGGTGGTCCACGTGATCCGCGCCGAGGAAGAAGCCGACGGGTCGGGGATGTTCCAGCCGGCCAACGCGCCCATGTAGGCGGTGTCGGGCGAGTTTCGCGGCGAGCAGACACATAATCGCGCAATTCCGACGGAATTCGTGCGATTCCGCGTCTGCTCGCGGGCGAGACCGGTGTCAGCTGCCCCACATTTCGCTGGCCGTGTTTTGGACCGGCGCGCGGCGATAGGGACCCTGCTGCATCATGTGGACGACACCTAGGCAGTCGGCGGGCAGGGCCGATAGGCGGTCTGGAACGGCTGGTTCAGCAACATCGCCAAAGCGGTGCCGTCAATCATGGCGTGCTTGATAACTGGGCCCGTCAGCGCATGCGGCACGATGTTCGGCGCCGGTCCCGCATTGCCGCCGGTCGTTGCGGTGCACCCGCTCGACAGACCACGGCCAACAACGTGGCGGCCACCAAGCACCACCGGTTTGTCACTTCTTGCCCTTGTCTCCCGCGGTGTCGGTGGATAGCGCCGCGACAAACGCCTCCTGCGGCACATCAACCCGTCCAATGGTTTTCATCCGCTTCTTGCCTTCCTTCTGCTTTTCCAGCAGTTTGCGCTTGCGAGTGATGTCACCGCCATAGCACTTCGACAGCACATCCTTGCGAATCGCGCGGATGTTCTCGCGTGCAATGATTTTCGACCCGATGGCGGCCTGGACCGGCACTTCGAACTGCTGACGCGGGATCAGCTCCTTGAGCTTGGTCGTCATCTTGTTGCCGTAGGCGAACGCCGAATCCTTGTGCACGATCGCGCTGAACGCATCGACGGTCTCGCCCTGCAACAAGATGTCGACCTTGACCAGTTGCGCTTCCTGTTCCCCGGCCTCCTCGTAATCGAGGCTGGCATAGCCGCGGGTGCGCGACTTCAGTGCGTCGAAGAAGTCGAAGATGATCTCCCCCAACGGCATTGTGTAGCGCAGCTCCACTCGTTCGGGCGACAGGTAATCCATGCCGCCCAGCTCCCCCCGGCGCGACTGGCACAGTTCCATGATGGTGCCGATGAACTCGCTGGGCGCAATGATGGTGGTCTTCACGACGGGCTCGTAGACGGTACGGATCTTGCCCTCCGGCCAGTCCGACGGATTGGTGACGATGATCTCGGAGCCATCCTCTTTGAGCACTCGGTAGACGACGTTGGGCGAGGTGGAGATCAGGTCCAGATCGAACTCGCGCTCCAGACGCTCGCGGGTGATCTCCATGTGCAGCAAACCCAGGAAGCCACACCGGAACCCGAAACCCAGCGCCACCGATGTTTCCGGCTCATAGGTCAGCGCCGCGTCGTTGAGCCGCAGCTTGTCCAGGGCATCGCGCAGATTGGGGTAGTCCGAACCGTCGACGGGATACAGCCCCGAGTAGACCATCGGCTTGGGCTCGCGGTAGCCGGTCAGCGCCTCCTTGGCGCCGTTGCGGACCGTCGTCACGGTGTCGCCGACCTTGGACTGGCGCACGTCCTTGACGCCGGTGATCAGATATCCCACCTCGCCCACACCGAGGCCCTCGCAGGGCTTCGGCTCGGGCGAGACGATGCCGACCTCGAGCAGCTCGTGGGTGGCTCCGGTGGACATCATGGCGATGCGCTCTCGCGGGGTGATCTTGCCGTCGACCACCCGGACGTAGGTCACCACACCGCGGTAGATGTCGTAGACGGAGTCGAAAATCATTGCGCGAGTGGGTGCGTCGGCGTCGCCCCGAGGCGGCGGCACCTGCCGGACCACCTCGTCGAGCAGCTGTGCCACGCCCTCGCCCGTCTTGCCGGACACCCGCAGCACGTCGTGCGGCTCGCAGCCGATGATGTGGGCGATCTCGCCCGCGTAGCGGTCCGGGTCGGCGGCCGGCAGGTCGATCTTGTTCAGCACCGGAATGATGTGCAGGTCGCGGTCCAGGGCCAGATACAGGTTGGCCAGCGTCTGCGCCTCGATGCCCTGCGCGGCGTCGACCAGCAGCACCGCACCCTCGCACGCCTCCAGCGCCCGCGACACCTCGTAGGTGAAGTCGACGTGGCCGGGCGTGTCGATCAGGTGCAGCACAAATTCTTTCCCGGCGTCCGTGCCGCCGGTCACCTGCCAGGGCAGCCGCACGTTCTGGGCCTTGATGGTGATGCCGCGTTCCCGCTCGATGTCCATCCGGTCCAGGTATTGCGCCCGCATCGAACGCTCGTCGACCACCCCGGTCAACTGCAGCATCCGGTCGGCCAGCGTCGACTTGCCGTGGTCGATGTGAGCGATGATGCAGAAGTTGCGAATCTGTGCCGGCGGCGTGAAGGTCTTGTCGGCGAAACTGCTGATGGGAGTCTCCTGGTGGACGGTCGTGAGCCTGCCAGCTGGGCGGTTCGTGGGTATGTCCAGGGTATCCAGGCAGGTGCTCCGGGACACAATCGCGCGTTCCCGCGCGCGACTATGCTGCCAACATGGCGTCCGCCCGGAAGTCACAGTGGAAGACGTTCCAGCGCTTCACCGAGAATTTAGGGAACCTGGTGTTCAACGAGGCTCCCAAGGCAGTGCGTCAACTACAGAATTCGCAGGCCGTGCTGCAGGAGCTTCAGCGTGCGGTGAAAATCACCGCAAACATCATGGCGATGGGCCTCCCGCCGCCACCCCAGGAGATCGCCGCCGGCCGCCCGGTGACCAGCACCAGCTTTCCCACCGCACAGCGGGCGCGCAGGCTGGTCTACGCCCCTGACCTCGATGGCCGGGCCGGCCCGGGGGAAATCGTGTGGACGTGGGTGGTCTACGAAGACGACCCGACCCGCGGCAAGGACCGGCCGGTGCTTGTCGTCGGCCGTAACCGCAATGTGTTGCTGGGGCTCATGCTGTCCGTCCGGGAAGACCGCGCCGCCGATCGCGACTGGGTCGGAATCGGTTCCGGTGATTGGGATTACGAGGGTAAGCAGAGCTGGGTCCGGCTGGACCGGGTGCTCGACGTGCCGGAGGAAAGCATCCGCCGGGAAGGGGCGATCCTGCCCCGCGACACCTTCGATGTGGTCGCCGCCCGGCTGCGCACCGAATACGCCTGGCGTTAAGACCAGCTCGCGACCGTAACGCCACGGCGAAAATCCACGCGATTTTTCGCCGTGGTGTTCCGCTGGCTGAAGTCTCAGGCCGGCGGCCTGACTAGCCCTGCGTGATGTAGGACTGCAGCTGCTGCTGTTCGGCCTCGAGTTCCTGCATCCGGGTCTTCACCACATCACCGATGCTGACGATGCCGATGAGCTTTTTCCCGTCCAGCACCGGTACGTGGCGCACCCGATTGTTGGTCATCAGCACGCTCAGGCTGTCTACCGTGTCCGATTTCGTGCAGGTGGCCACGGCGCTGGTCATGATCTTGGAGACCGGACGAGACAACACGCTGGCGCCGTGGGTGTGCAACTGGCGTACCACGTCGCGTTCCGACACGATGCCGACCACCCCTTCCGCGCCGACCACCACCATCGCGCCGATGTTCTGCTCAGCCAGACCGGCAAGCAGTTCCCGCACTGTCGCGTCGGGATTGATCGTCACCACCGCCGCCCCCTTGTTCCGCAAGACGTCCGCGATCCGCATTGAGGCCTCCCGCCGGTAGTGACCCGATTCACACCAGGCTACGGCTAACTTGCGCGGCGGGAAAGCCGCCACCCCTACACGACGTGGCCCGCCGCGCGAATCGCCGGGTTGCGCCGCCGCGCACGGTCCCGGCTGGTAAGGATGTGGCCATGATCGAGATCACCTTGCTTGGCACCGGCAGCCCCATTCCCGATCCGAACCGCGCCGGGCCGGCCACCTTGGTGCGGGCCGACGGACAGGTGTTCTTGATCGATTGCGGGCGCGGTGTTCTGCAGCGCGCGGCCGCCGTCGGCGTGGGCGCGGCCGGCTTGTCGGCCCTGCTGATCACCCATCTGCACAGCGACCACATCGCCGAGCTCGGCGACGTGATCATCACCAACTGGGTCACCAACTTCGCTCCTGCTGCCCCGCCGCTGCAGATCATCGGGCCGCCGGGCACCGCCGAGGTGGTGGCGGCGACGCTGCGGGCCTTCGGGCACGACATCGGCTACCGCATCGCCCACCACGCCGATCTCGACGCACCGCCGCCGGTCGAGGTCCACGAATACACAGAAGGCACCGTATGGGACCGCGAGGGTGTGACGATTCGGGTGGCGCCCACCGATCACCGGCCGGTGGCGCCGACGATCGGGTTCCGGATCGAATCCGGCGGTGTTTCGGTGGTGCTGGCTGGCGACACCGTGCCGTGCGCCAGCCTGGACGAGCTGGCCGCCGGCGCAGACGCCTTGGTGCACACCGTTATTCGAAAGGACATCCTGGCGCATGTTCCGCAGCAGCGGGTCAAAGACGTCTGCGACTACCACTCGTCGGTGCAGGAGGCTGCGGCGACCGCCAACCGCGCCGGGGTGGGGACCTTGGTGATGACGCACTACGTGCCGGCCATCATCGCAGGGCAGGAGGACCAGTGGCGGGCTTTGGCCGCGACCGAGTTCAGCGGAACGATCGAGCTCGGCGACGACCTGCACCGAGTCGAGGTGCACCCGCGGCGATAGCGTGTCCGTAATGCACGGACTTGGGCTCATATCGCGATAGGATCCAGTCCCCGACCAGTGGTCTTGATCTCGCTCGATCTCAGGGGTGCGGCATGTCGTATGTGATCGCAGGTCCGGCGGCAATCGCTGCGGCGACCACCGAGCTGGCCGGAATCGGTTCGACGATCAGCCAGGCCAACGTGAATGCAGCGGCCGTGACGGCCGGCGTTCCGGCGGCCGCCGCCGACCAGGTGTCAGCGGCCGTCGCGGCGTTCTTCGGGGCGCAGGCCCAGGGCTATCAGGGCATCAGCACCCAGATGGCGGCGTTTCACGACCAGCTGGTGCAGGCCCTGTCCGCCGGCGGTGCGGCCTACGCCGATGCCGAGGCCGCCAGCGCCCAGAACCTTCTCGACCTGATCAACGCACCAGCCCTGGCGCTGTTTGGTCGCCCATGGATCGGCAACGGCGCCGACGGCGGGACCGTCGGCGGAATAGGTCAGCCCGGCGGGCCGGGCGGATTGCTCTACGGCAACGGCGGCCGGGGTGGCGACAGCACGCTGGCCGGAGTGGCCGGCGGAAACGGCGGGGCCGCCGGCCTCATCGGGAACGGCGGCACCGGCGGCACCGGCGGCACGGGAGGCAGCGGCGGGCTGGGTGGCAACGCCTTCCTGATCGGCGGCGGCGGCGCCGGGGGCACCGGCGGCGCGGCCGTCGGCACCGGGTTCGCGGGCAGCGGCGGCAACGGCGGTTTGGGCGGCCTGCTCTACGGCAACGGTGGTGCGGGCGGAACCGGCGGCGCCGGGGTGGCTGCGACCACCATCGGCGGCATGGGCGGGTTCGGCGGCGATGCCTGGCTATTCGGCAGCGGCGGGGCCGGGGGCCAGGGCGGCGACAACACTTTCAACCTCAGTGGCCAAGGCGGGCTGGGCGGCGACGGCGGCAGTGGCGGAGCGCTTTTCGGCAACGGCGGCATCGGCGGTGGCGGCGGCAACGGCGGCGCCACCGGCGGAGCCGCCGGGAACGGCGGTTCCGCCGGCTACGCGATCGGCAGCGGCGGGGCCGGCGGCGTGGGCGGCGATGGCGGCACCGTGTTCGGCGGCCAGGGCGGGGACGGCGGCCGGGCGGCGACGATTTTCGGGTTCGGCGGCGCCGGCGGCAACGGCGGCACCGGCAACTATGCCCTTTTCCCATCCGGCGGCGCCGGCGGGACCGGCGGCGCCGCCGTGCTCTTCGGCCTCGGCGGGGTGGGCGGACACGGTGGCTCCGGCGGCGGCTACGGGGGTCAGGGCGGGGCGGGCGCCTGGCTGATCGGCAGCGCCGGCGACGGCGGGGCCGGCGGTGCCGGCAACATCAACAGCGTGGCCGGTGGCCAAGGCGGGAACGGCGGGGACGCCTTCTTCATCGGCAACGGCGGCAACGGCGGCGCCGGCGGGCACGGCTTCGGCGCCGGCACGCCCGGCAAGGGCGGGGGTGGCGGCACTGCCGGGGTCATTGGCTGGGCGGGAAATCCCGGTCCGGACGGTTAAGCCAACCGGGCGATCTCGACGTCGACGTCGAGGTCGGTTGCGCCCAGCCCGGAGTAGATGCCCTTCAGCGGAGACACGTCGCTGTAGTCGCGGCCGACACCCACGCTGATGTACTGCTCGGTGATCTCGGTGTCGTGGGTGGGATCGTAGTTCCACCACGCGCCCGTCCAGGCCTGAATCCAGGCGTGGCTACGTCCGGCGACAGTTTTTCCGGCCACGGCGTCTCGCTCGGGATGCAGATAGCCGGATACGTAGCGTCCGGGAATCCCCATGCTGCGCAACAGGATCAGCGTCAGGTGGACAAAGTCCTGGCAGACGCCGCGGCCCTGCTCCAGCGCGTCCAGTCCCGTCGAATAGACGCCGGTGGTACCTGGGAGGTATTCCAATTCGCTTCGGGCCCAACGGGATGCGGCAACGACGGCTTCGGCGGGGTCGTGATATTTGGTGATCCGCCGGCCCACGGCCGCGATGCGTTTGCTGGTCGGGGTGTACCAGGTGGGGCGCAGCACCTCGTCGAACCGGTCGATTACGGTCACCGAGTGCAGCTCCTCCCAGCTGGTCTTGGCCGTCGGCGGCTCCGGGCGCTCGGTCTCGACAACCGAGGACGACGTGACCGTCAGCTGCGTGTGCGGCGCGTGCAGGTCGAAGGCCGTCACCGCGGTGCCCCAATAGTCGATGTAGCGGTAGGACCGGGTGGCCGGGACGGTTTCGACCCGGTTGAGGATGACGTTTTGGCGGGTGTTGGAACGTGGTGTCAGCCGCGCCTCGTTGTAGGACGCCGTGACCGGCGACGGGTATGCATACCCGGTGGTGTGTACCACCCGCATCCGCCACATCAGGATTCCCCTTGCCTGCCGAGCAGTTGGCCACGCTGCCCCGCATCGGTCCAGGCCACCCACGGTGATACGTGAAAGTACTGCAGGGTCAACGCTTCTCCGACATCACGGCAGGTTCGTTGCAGGCCCGCCAACCGGTTGTCGAGGGACTCGAGCAGGACACCGGGCTGCACGAACTCGAGTTCACTGCGCGCCTGCCCGAGCAGCCGCTGCGCTTCGGTGGTGGCCCCGATTCGGCTCTGCGGATTGTGCAGCAACTCCTCGAGGTTGTGTTCGGCCAGCCGCAGCGAGTAGTACACCGAGCGCGGGAACAACCGGTCGAGCATCATGAACTCGACGACCCGTCCGGCGTCCAGCACCCCGCGGTAGGTCCGCAGATAGGTGTCGTGCGCGCCGGCCGAGCGCAGCAGGGTGACCCACGCCGGGGACGAGGCGCTGTCACCCACCCGCGACAACAGCAGGCGCACGGTCATGTCGACCCGCTCGATGGCGCGGCCTAGCAACATAAATCGGTAGCCGTCGTCGCGGGAGAGCGTCGAGTCGGCGAGCCCGGCGAACATCGCCGCGCGGCCTTCGATGAACGACAGGAATTCATGTGGCCCAAGACGTTTGGCGGCTCGCTCGCGTTCCGGCAGCGCATTGTAGGTGGTGTTGAGGCACTCCCAGATCTCGATGGAGGTGACTTCGCGCGCCGACTTGGCGTTTTCCCGCGCCGCCGAGATCGCAGCGACGATCGACGAGCCGCCCTGGGCGGTGGTGCTGAAAGCCACCAAGTCCGTCAGCGACCACAGGTCGAGTTCGTGGTCGGGGGGTTCGATGCCGAGCACCCGCAACAGCAGTCGGGAGGCGTGGTCGGGGTCGACGCTGGAGTCCTCGAGCAGTTGGTGCACCGCGACATCCAGGATGCGCGCCGTGTCGTCGGCGCGCTCGACGTAGCGGCCGATCCAATAGAGCGCTTCGGCGTTGCGCGCGAGCATCAGTCGGTCGCTTTCTGCTGTTGCTGGGATTGTTCGTTGCGCGGCGAGTCGGTCGGCGGTTGCTCGGGCACCACCCGCGGCAGCGACCGCACCACTTGCGCGCGGCCCAGTTCACGATCGGCGGCCGAAGCGCGCGGCGCCAGCACCCAGGTGTCCTTGGATCCGCCGCCCTGACTGGAGTTGACCACGCGGGAGCCCTCTACCAGAGCTACCCGGGTCAGTCCGCCCGGTAGCACCCAGATGTCATTGCCGTCGTTGACCGCGAACGGCCGCAGATCGACGTAGCGCGGCGCCAACGAGCCCTCGATCCGGGTCGGCACCGTCGACAGCTCCATCATCGGCTGGGCGATCCAGCTGCGGGGATTGTCGCGAATCTTCTTGCCGACGGCGGCCAGCTCTTTCTCGGAGGCCTGCGGGCCGAAGACGATGCCGTAGCCGCCGGAGCCCTCGACCGGTTTGAGCACCAATTCGCCGATCCGGTCCAAAACTTCCTCGCGTTCGTCCTCCAGCCAGCACCGATACGTCTCCACGTTGGCCAGCAGCGGCTTCTCACGCAGGTAGTACTCGATCATGGCGGGCACGTAGGTGTAGACGAGCTTGTCGTCGCCGACACCGTTACCGATCGAACTGGAGATGACGACATTGCCGGCGCGGGCGGCGTTGACCAGTCCCGCCACCCCGAGCACCGAGTCGGCGCGGAACTGCAGCGGGTCCAGGTATGCGTCGTCGATGCGCCGGTAGATGACGTCGACCTGGCGCTCCCCCTCGGTGGTGCGCATGTACACCTGGTTGTCCCGGCAGAACAGGTCGCGGCCTTCGACCAGCTCCACGCCCATCTGGCGGGCCAGCAGCGAATGCTCGAAGTAGGCCGGGTTGTAGACCCCGGGGGTCAGGACCACGACCGTGGGATCGGCCTCGTTGGTGGCCGCCGAGTTGCGCAGAGCCCGCAGCAGGTGCGCCGGATAGTCGTCGACCGCGCGGACCCGGTGGGTGGCGAACAGGTTCGGAAAAACCCGCGCCATGGTGCGCCGGTTCTCCATCACGTAGGACACGCCCGACGGCGAGCGCAGGTTGTCCTCCAGCACCCGGAAGTCGCCGCGGTCGTCGCGGATCAGGTCGATGCCGGCCACATGGATGCGCACCCCGTTGGGCGGAACGATCCCCACCGCCTCGCGATGGAAGTGCTCACAAGAGGTCACCAGCCGGCGTGGGATCACGCCGTCGCGCAGGATTTCCTGGTCACCATAGATGTCGTCGAGGTAGCGCTCGAGGGCCTGGACGCGCTGAATGATGCCCCGTTCCAGCCGCGTCCACTCGGCAGCCGAGATCACCCGGGGCACCAGGTCCAGCGGAAACGGTCGCTCCTGACCCGACAGCGAAAAGGTGATGCCCTGGTCGATGAACGCTCGGCCCAGCGCATCGGCTCGCGCTTTGAGCTCCGATGCGTCGGTGGGCGCCAGCTCGGCATAGATGCCCTTGTAGGGGCCACGAACGTTGCCTTGCGCGTCGAACATCTCGTCGAAGGCCAGGGCGTAACCGTCCGACTTGTGATAGCCGTCGAAGATGCGCTCCGAACGGGCGGATGATCGCCGTCTGGTCGCTTCGATCGGGTCAGAAAGACTCACCCGTGTCATGCTGCCTCACTTCGGGCGTTTCTCCAGGCCAGGGACTGCTCTTTTGGGCGAAAACGTAACCGACTGCTAACCTGAGCAGTCGTTGTCGGGCGACTGGGGCGCCCGAGCAATCCCCGAATCGACATAAGGAATCAACGCGTGGCCAACATCAAGTCGCAGCAAAAGCGCAACCGGACCAACGAACGCGCCCGACTGCGCAACAAGTCGGTGAAGTCGTCGCTGCGTACCGCTGTCCGGGCGTTTCGCGAGGCCGCACACGCCGGCGACAAAGAGAAGGCCGCGGAGCTCCTGGTGTCGACCAACCGCAAGTTGGACAAGGCGGCCAGCAAGGGCGTGATCCACAAGAACCAGGCGGCCAACAAGAAGTCGGCCCTGGCGCGGACCCTCAACAAGCTGGGCTGAGTCCTAGCCGCGGTCGGCGACCAACTCGGCCACCTTCCTGACCGCGGATTCCAGCGCATAGTCGGCGTCGGCCACGGCCCCTTTGACGTTGGCGTTCAGTTCGGCGACCAGCTTCATCGCCGTCGCCACCTTGTCGCGTGACCAGCGCCGCGCCTGCTTTTGCGCCTTCTGCACCCGCCAGGGCGGCATGCCCAGTTGCGCCGCCAGCCGGTACGGGTCGCCGGACAACGGGCCCACCCGGCCGATCGTGTGCACCGCTTCGGCCAGCGCGTCGGCCAGCACCACCAGCGGCTCGCCGCGCATCATGGCCCAGCGCAGCGCTTCGGCGGCTCCGGCCACATCGCCGGTGACGGCCTTGTCGGCGATGTCGAAGCCCTTCACTTCGGCCTTGCCGCTGTGATAGCGGCGAACCGCCGCCACGTCGACGTGACCACCGGTGTCGGCGACCAGCTGCGAGCAGGCCGCGGCGAGTTCACGCAGTTCCGAACCGACCGCATCGAGCAACGCTGCCACGGTCTCGTCGTCGATCTTGACGCGCAGACAACGAAATTCACCGCGGACGAAGTCGAGGCGTTCGCTGAGCTTGGTGATCCGCGCGCACGGATGCACCTGCGCGCCCAGCGACTGCAGTTGACCGGCCAGGGCTTTGGCTCGCCCGCCGCCGGAGTGCACCACCACCAGCACGGTGCCCGGTGGCAGGTCGGCAGCGGTCGACGCGATCATCGCGACGGCATCCTTGCCCGCCTCTGCGGCGGCCTCCAGCACGACAATCCGCTCGTCGGCGAACAGCGAGGGGCTCAGCAACTCGGCGAGCTCATAGGTGCTGACGTCGCCGGCGCGCAGGCGGTTGATCGGCACGTCATCGGCGCCCGGGCCGGCGCCGGCTCCCGCGCGTTGCCGCGCCGACCGCAGTATCTCCCCGACCGCCCGTTCGACCAGCAGTTCTTCGTCGCCCAGGACCAAATGCAACGGCGAAATCTCGCTCACCCCACGATGGTGTCATGTGGGACCGACCAGACCGGCCAGCGACCAGGCCAGTAGGCATCCCAGGGCGGCCACCAGCGCCCAACTCGTCGCAAGACGAAACCACCGGAATCGCCACAGGGCAACCGCCAGCACGGTGACGCCGCCGACGAGCAGCGCGCCGGCCGGGCCCTCGGGGACCGGCACCGTCGCCATCGGCACACCGGCCGCCCAATGCGCCACCCGCAACACCCACCACATCTCCGGCCCGGTGAAGCGGATCAACAGCTGCGCCCCGGCTGGCCACAGGACGGCCAGCAGGGCTGCCGCGCTGCCCAACACGGTGATCGGGGCGATCACCGCTGTGACCGCGAGGTTGGCGAACACCGCAACCAGGCTGAATCGGCCGGAGATCGCCGCTACCAGCGGAGCCGTCACCACCTGCGCGGCCGCGGCGACGGCCAGCGCATCCGCCAGCGGTTTGGGCAAGCCCCGCGCGACCAAGCGGCGCGACCACAGCGGAGCGATGACGACCAGCCCGGCCGTCGCCACCACCGACAACGCGAAACCCATATCGACGGCCAGCTGGGGTGCCGTGGCCATCAGCACCAGCACGCTGGCCGACAGCGCCGGAATCGCCTGTCGCCGCCGCGAAGACAGCATTCCCGCCAGGCCGATCGCGCCCATCACGGCCGCCCGCAACACGCTGGCCGTCGGCTGCACCACGACGACGAATGCCGCCAGTGCTGCCACGGTCAGCCCGACGGCCGCGCGCAGCCCGACCAGCCGTGCCGAAAACAGCACTGCCGCACACACGATCGTGACGTTGGCACCCGACACCGCCGTCAGATGCGTCATCCCTGCCGCGCGGAATTCCCGGCCGGTCGCCGGGCCGATTGCCGAGGTGTCGCCGAGCACCAGCGCGGGCAGCATCGCGGCCTGATCGCCAGGCAACACCTCCCGAACCGCGGCGGCAAACCGGCCGCGAACGGTGTGTGCGGCCCGGTACACCGCACCCGCACGACCCGCGCACACGGTTCGCGGCCGGCCCGCCGCGGTGAGCACCGCGACCGTCAGGTCCCGGCGCGTCGGCCGGGTGATGCGCGCGGTGAACCGCACCGGCTGGCCTGCCATCAGCTCGCCGAATTCCGACGCCCGTGCGAAAACGACTACCCGGCCCGATATTTCGTCGTCCCGTAGCCGTTGGATGGTCGCCCGGAAGATCAATCGGCCGGCCCCCAGCGACAGGGCGGTTTCGCTGGGCGTGACGGTCACCGGCGCGGACGTTCCGAACGCCGCACTGATCGGGTGGCGCCCGACCGCATCGGCTCGCAACGCGATCGCGAATCCATACCCGGCGCCCACCACACCGACCGCCACCAGGGCGGCGCTGATGGCGCGCAGTTGGGGCGGGCACTTCGGCCGGCGCGCGGCGTGCCACCACAGCGCGGCCGAGCCGGTAGCCACCATCAGGCAGCAGGATGCGCACGGCCGGCCGACCGGCCACCCGATCCCCGCCGCGGTCACCACCCAACTGGTCAGCGCGGCCGGAACCAGGCGCACATCCAGCCGCGCCGCAGCGCCGGGAACGGGGTCGACGGGCCCGGTCAGGGGGTGCACCGGCGTCAGACACGGACCAGGGACCGCAGTTTTTCCAGCCGCGCCGGGCCGATGCCGTCGACGTCGGCGAGCTGGTCGACGCTGGTGAACCTGCCGTTGGCCTGCCGCCACGCGACGATCGCGGCGGCGGTGACCGGGCCGACGCCGGGTAGCGTGTCCAGCTGCTCCACCGTCGCGGTGTTCAGATCGAGCACCTCGGCCGGCTTGGAGCTCGGCTGGGTGCCCGGATGAGGAGCGCCGGAAGTGGCCGGTCCCGGCGCCGGGGTGCCCGCGCCGATCGAACTGCGCAGCGTAATCGGTTGCCCCGGAACCGGCGCCAGCCCGACCACGATCTGTTCCCCGTCGACCAGCTGGCGAGCCATGTTCAGGGCGATGGTGTCCGCACCGTCGACCGCGCCGCCGGCGGCCTGCAGGGCGTCGGCGATCCGCGCACCCGGAGCCAAGGTGACCAGTCCCGGGGTGTGCACCAGTCCGACGACGCTGACCACCACCGGCCGGTCCGGGCCGGGCGGCTGCCCCGGGGTCGCCGACGGTCTCGGGCCGCTTCCCGACGGCCCTGAAACCCGTTCCACCGCGGGAAGTTTGGCCGACATTACCGGAGCAGGCCGGTCGCGCAGCAACGTGAACACGGTGACCAGTACCGCAAGGGCCGCGACCAGCGCCAACGCGATGGCACCGGCACGTCCCGGATCTGCGCGCACCTTGGCCAGCCATCCATGGCTGCCGGTTGTCGCCGGAAGCCAGCGCGGCAACAGCGAGTTCGGGTCGTCGTCCGGGCCTTCATCGGCGCTCTCGGCTTCGACGGCAGCCGGGTTGGCGGCCGGCCGGCAATCCGGGTCGGCGCCAAGCCGGCGATGCAAGCGCTCGGCAGGCAGTTCAGTTCGCATGGCGCCGACGGTAGGTGCGTCGACCGCCACCACGATCCCCGACCACCGCGTCGCGACGCCTGTCTGTGGATGAAACCAGGGCTGTGAATGCGTGACCTCATCCGTACCGTCCGCGGCCTATCACATTTGGCTCGCCGGCTCCCTCTGGTGGCGGCGCGACCGAGGCTGACCACGGCCGCGCCACCCCGGTTGACGTTCGGCCCCGCCCGACGCCTAACGTGCAGGGCAGGATTGCCGGTGGCCATGCGGATGGTTCCAGCTCCACGAGGGGCACGCACCGGCGGTCACCCGACACAGGAGGCTACCGATGAAGCTGGCGCTGACGACCGACGAAGCCGCCTTCCGCGACGAGCTTCGCACCTTCTACACCACGCAGATCCCCCAAGACATTCGTGACCGGGTGCGCCGCGGCGACTCGCTGAGCAAGGACGACATCGTCGGCTGCCAGAAGATCCTCAACGATCACGGGCTGGCGGTACCGAATTGGCCGGTCGATTGGGGCGGTAAGGACTGGACACCCACCCAACACCAAATCTGGGCCGACGAGATGCAACTGGCGTGTGTCCCGGAACCGCTGAACTTCAACACCAAGATGGTGGGGCCGGTGATCGCCGAATTCGGCTCCCAGGAGATCAAGCAGCGGTTCCTGCCGCCGACGGCCAGCATCGACATCTGGTGGTGCCAGGGCTTCTCGGAGCCGGAGGCGGGTTCCGACCTCGCCTCGCTGCGCACCACCGCGGTCCGCGACGGCGACAGTTACGTGGTCAACGGACAGAAGACGTGGACGACGCTGGGCCAGTACGCGGACTGGATTTTCTGCCTGGTGCGCACCGACCCGCAAGCGCCCAAACGCCAGGCCGGCATCTCGTTTCTGCTCATCGACATGGCCACGCCCGGCATTACCCTGCGGCCGATCAAGACGATCGACGGCGGCCACGAGGTCAACGAGGTCTTTTTCTCCGACGTCCGGGTACCCGTCGATCAGCTTGTCGGACAAGAGAATCAGGGTTGGACATACGCGAAGTTCCTGTTGGGCAACGAGCGCACCGGAATCGCCGGGGTGGGCCGCACCAAGGTGCGCCTGGCCGAGGTGAAAAAGCATGCCGCGCAGACGGGCTTGCTGCACGATCCGCTGTTCGCGGCACGACTGGCCGAAGCCGAAAACGAGCTGCTGGCACTGGAACTCACCCAGGCCCGGGTGGTGTCGGACTCCGCAGACGGTAAGCCGAACCCGGCATCGTCGGTGCTCAAGCTCCGCGGCAGCCAACTGCAACAGATCGCCACCGAGTTACTGGTCGAGGTGGCCGGTCCCGATGCGCTGCCGGCAGACGGCTCCCACGGCGACGAGATCGCTTCGCCGACTTGGGCACAAACCAGCGCGGCCCGCTACCTCAACTACCGCAAGACGTCCATCTACGGCGGCAGTAACGAAGTGCAGCGCAACATCATCGCGTCCACCATTCTGGGATTGTGAGGCAGTCATGGATTTTCAGCTGAGCCACGAGCAGACGCTGCTGCGTGACACCACCCGCGACCTGTTGTCGCGCAGTTACGACGCGGAGAGCCGCAACAAGGTCATCGGCACCGAGCTCGGCTGGAGCCGCGAGGTGTGGAGCCAACTCGCCGACACCGGGATCTTGAGCCTCGGATTCGACCCGGCCGAGTCCGGGCAGATCGAGATCATGGTCGTGATGACCGAAGTCGGGCGGCGGCTGGCGCCCGAACCCGTGGTACATGCCGCGCTGGCACCGGGTGCGCTCATCGCCGAGCTGGGCAACGACGCACAGCTACAGCTGCTCGACGACGTCGCCGCCGGGCAGCTGCTGCTGGCGTTCGCGCACCAGGAGCCCGGCCACCGGACGCCATCCGCCGATATCTCGACTCGCGCTGTGCGGCAAGGAGATTCGTGGCTGCTCAGCGGACATAAGAATCCGGTGCTGGCCGGTGACTGCGCCGACACGCTGGTGGTCAGCGCCGCACTGCCCGACGGTGGCGTGGGGTTGTTCCTGGTCGACGCCGAGACTGTCACCCGGCACCCGTACCCGACATTCGACGCCCACCGCGGCGCCCAGATTGACCTGGACCAGACGCCCGGTGAACCTCTGGGCGAGGCCGCTGAAGACGCGTCATCGGCGATCCGCGACGCCATCATTCGCATCCAGTCGGCATTGTGCTCGGAAGCGGTCGGCGCGATGTCCGAAGCCCTGCGCCTGACCACCGATTACCTCAAGACCCGCAAGCAATTCGGCGTCACGCTCAACAAGTTCCAGGCGCTGACCCAGCGTGCCGCCGACATGTACGTCTCGCTGGAAATGGCCCGCAGCATGGATCTCTACGCAGCGATGTCGATCGCCGACGGCAACCTCGACCCGCTGATCGCGTCCCGGGCCAAGCTGCAGGTGGGCCGGTCCGCCCGCCACATCGCGCAGGAGTCGATCCAGTTGCACGGCGGCATCGGAATGACCGCGGAATATCCGGTGGGACACTACGCGGCCCGGCTCACCGCGATCGAGCACACTCTGGGTTCCGCCCAGGACCACCTGCACGTCCTCATCGACCACCTCGGCGACTACGAGCTTGTCCGGCTTTGAGCCAGCCGCCAACACGGGTGGCCGAACCGCCGTATCGGCGACATGACCGCGCTGACCTGGCTCGGTGTACCCGGAGATGAGCGCGCATGGACCGCACTCGGATTCACTGTCGACGACCGCGAGATCCAAATCGGCCGGGTGTGCTGTGCGCTCACCGACGAGCGTTGCTGGGGTTTCGACGAAACCCACGGCGACGCAGCAATTCTCGGGATCCCGACCACGGTTCGCCCGGCACTTGCCGGTGCGGTGCACCCGTGCGGGGTGACGCACGTCGACCACGTCGTGTATACGGTGCCCGACTTGGACACCGGAACCACCGCTCTCACAGCGACATTGGGCACCCCGCCGCGCCGCCGCTTTCATCCGCGTGGGCCAGACGGTCCGGAAATGGCGTTCTACCGTGTTGGCGAGGCATTCATCGAGGTGGTGGCCAGCGGTGCGGAGCCGGCGCTGATCGGGCTGGCATTGCGTTCTCCTGACCTGGATGCCACCGTGAGCGCGATCCGGGCCGCCGGTGGCCCGATCTCGGACCCGAAGCCCGCGGTCCAAGGCGGTCGCATCGCAACGGTATGGCACGGCCACCTGGACTGGGGTCTGGCGATCATGGGGCCATAGGAATTTCAGGATCGCTGCCCGGCCGCGCAACTGAAGCGGCGAGTGACGGGGAGCGATCGCGGCAATAATGGGTCCCGTCGCAGCGGCAGATGTGCCTTCGAAAGCGCAGACCGTCCGCTGCGGGTAATCAAAGTGAACCACCGGAAACATCGGCCGAATACGAGCTTGCCAGACTGTAGTAAGTAACGGTGGCAAGTCCTTCAGAACTCGAACGCCGTCTGGGCCGGGACGTCGCTGGCAAACGCTGCATCAAGCCGATTCACCAAGCCAGAGTCCCTGGTGCGCAGCCGGTTCGCCGCGGCCAACGTGGACGCCCGGTGCACCCCGAGGTACAGACTGCCCAGCACGTCACGACCCAGCACGACGTCCGCCGACGCATCGGTCGGGCTACAGAGGGCACGTCCATCCCGGATCTGCAGCCGATATCGCCCCCCATCCGATACACCGATCACCATGGCGAGGTCGGCACAATAGCCACGCGCCTCGAGCGCGGCCGGGATATCCATGATTCGCAGCCACAGACCGTCTTGGCGAAATGTCGGGCTGGCCAATCGCGTATCGGTGAGCAGGAACGGCAGCGGGTCGTCCGGATGGGTGATAACTCTGACTCGCTCCATCGAGTCAAGCCCCAGCAGCGCACGCCATAGGGAGATATGCGCGTCGGCGGTAACGGCTCGCAGCTCCTCGACACGCGCCAGCTTCTGATCCGTGGCGTCCACCCGATACAACGCATAGCCGTCGGTGTGCAGGAAGGCAAACAATCTTGTGTCACCGCGTGGTGAATTCGTGCATTCGCCCAGCGCGTCTTCCCAAAGCACGTCAGGACGGGCCAGCCCGCCGGGCACCTGTTGCCGCCAGCGCTCGTAGATCGCAGCGAACTCGTCGCGATGCTCGGCGGGATTCACCAACCGGACCCTTCCGCCATCGGGTGCGTCGAGGTGGAAACGGGCGAAGCGCCGGTCGAGGGTCAGCTCCTGCAGTACGGTGGCAGGCCCATAGCCGAACCGGCCGTAGATGCCGCCCTCGCTGGCATACAACGCCGCCATCGGGTACTCGGAATCGCTGATCCGACGATGCAATTCGGCGCACATCAGGCGCAGTAGTCCACGTCGCCGGTGGGTGGGGGCAACCGCGACGAAACTGAGGCCGGCCGCTGGAAGCACCGCGCCGCCGGGCACCGTCAACCGCAGGTCGAGATACAGCGCCATGCCCACCACGTCGCCACCGTCGCAACTCACCACTGCACCATCAGCGGGTACCAGACTGCGCCAGGTGTTGGCCGGACGAGGACCCATGAAGTCCGGAAAGCTGGCGGCCGCCAGGAAGTACATTGACGCCCAGTCGTCCTCCGTCGGGCTACGAAGTGTCAGGGATGTCGGTAAAGCCTTTGGCGCGGCGACGGTCACGAAACCGACTCTGGCACATACCCGTGCCCCCGCGCATCTGAATATCGCAGCAATAATGGGTCTCATCGCAACCGGCAAAGGAGCCTTAGATGAGCACGGACCGCCCAATGCGCGTGATCCAGTGGACCACCGGAAACATCGGGCGGCGATCGCTGCACGCCATCATCGACCGGCCCGACATGGAATTGGTGGGCGTGTACGCGCACGGCCCGGAAAAGGTCGGTGTCGACGCCGCGGACCTGGCCGGCTGGCCGGAGCCGACGGGCGTGCAGGCCACCAACGACATCGACGCGCTGCTGGCGCTGGGCGCCGACGCATGTTGCTATAACCCGTTGTGGCCCAACATCGATGAACTGGTGCGCTTGCTGGAATCCGGTGTCAACGTGTGCACCAGCGCGGCCTGGATCACCGGCGGCAAGCAGACACCGCAGGACCGCGAGCGCATCATCGCTGCCTGCGAACGAGGCGGCTCGACGATCTTCGGCAGCGGCGCGCATCCCGGTATGACCAACATGGTCGGCATGGTGCTCAGCGCGGCCTGTGAGCGGGTGGACTAAATCCGCATCACCGAATCGGTGGACTGTTCGACCTACGAGTCGGCGGAAACGCAGACGGCCATGGGTTTTTCGCAGGATCCCGACACCCCCGGCCTCGCCGAGAGCGTGCGGTCCGAAAGCGAGGTCTTCGCCGAATCGGCAGCCATGATGGCCGACGCGATCGGGGCGAAGCTGGACCGGGTGACCTTCGACGTGACGTTCACGGCGGCCACCGCGGATACCGATCTGGGGTTCATGAAGATCCCCGCCGGCACCGTCGGCAGCGTCTACGGCTACCACCGCGGCTGGCAGGGCGACCGCAACGTCGTCAGCGTGGGATTCAACTGGACCATGGGCAACCACGTGGTGCCGCCCAAACCGCTGGAGCACGGCCACGTCATCCAGGTATTCGGGCTGCCCAACATGCGCACCGTGCTGCACTGCCTGCCGCCGAAGGATTGGACGGAGCCGGGTTTCATGGGCCTGGGCATGATCTACACCGCGATGCCGGTCACCAACGCGGTGCCGGCGGTGGTGGCCGCGAAACCGGGGATTGTGACCCTTGCCGATCTGCCTCCCGTCACCGGCCGCGTGGCGCGCTAGCGCCGGGTCCGGCAGCCGACCGGCACCCCCGAGGAACGGTCACGTGCACTAAGAGTAAGGTGCTTAGCCAAGCAAAGGTTCTGTCTGCACCGGGCCTGGCTTACCGGGTGGGCCGCGACGACCTTTTGGCGGTGAGCGGAAGGCGGTCAAGTGAGAACGATTCGCATTACCCGCGTGACCAGGCACCTATGGATACCGCTGGTCCTGGTGATCGTGCTTGCGGTCTCCGGTTTGGTGGTGATGCGGCTGCACCGGATCTTCGGTTCCCAGGACCTCAACGCGAACGCCGGCGGCGGGATCGAGATCGTGCAATTCAACCCCAAGGTCGTCACCTATGAGGTCTTCGGCCCGCCCGGCAGCACCGCGAACATCAACTACTGGGATGCCGACGCCAACACCCACCAGGTCAACGCCGCACCGCTGCCGTGGTCGGTGACGATCTCGACGACGCTGCCCTCGGTGAGCGCCAACATCATGGCTCAGGGCGACGGCAGCCGGATCGGCTGTCGCATCACGGTCGACGGTGTCGTCCGGCAAGAGAAGAAGTCCGATGGCGTCAACCCTCAGACCTTCTGCCTGGTGAAATCCGCATGACACACGTGGAAGATGCGGCCACGAGCCCGATCAGCACCCAAGACCCCGAGACCCGCCCCAGCAGCCACCCGCACCGGCCCGTCATCCCCCACACCATCCGTATCTTCGCGGTGCCGATCATCCTGGCCTGGGTGGTGCTGACCGTCATCGTCAACGTCGCCGTGCCGCGACTGGAAGTCGTCAGCGAGGAACATTCCGCGCCGATGACGCCATTGGACGCGCCGTCGATGAAAGCGATGATGCTGTTGGGGCACAACTTCCGGGAGTTCGATTCCAACAGCACGGTCATGATCGTCCTGGAAGGTCAGCAGCCGCTGGGCGACGACGCGCACCACTACTACGACGACCTGATTCGCCAGCTGCGTCAGGACCGCACGCACGTCCAGCACATCCAGGATTTCTGGGGAGACCGGCTCACCGCGGCCGGCGCGCAGAGCGCCGACGCCAAGGGCGCCTACGTCATGCTGAACCTCGCCGGCAACCAGGGCACCACGCTGGCCAACGAATCCGTCGAGGCCGTCCGAAAGGTGATCGACCGCAACCAGCCGCCGCCCGGAGTGCGGGCCTACGTCACCGGTCCCGCCGCGCTCAGTGACGACATGCACATCATCGGTAACGCCAGCCTGGCCAAGATCACCCTGTTCACCCTCGGTGCCATCGCCATCATGCTGCTGCTGGTCTACCGCTCCATCGTCACCACGCTCGTCCAGTTGTTCATGACCGGCATCGCGCTGGCTTCCGCGCGCGGGGTGGTCGCGGTTCTGGGGTACCACAACGTCTTCGGGCTCACGACGTTTGCCGCCAATATCCTCACCATGCTGGCGATCGCCGCCGGCACCGACTACGGGATCTTCCTGGTCGGCCGCTATCAGGAGGCGCTACGGGCCGGCGAGGACCGAGAAACCGCCTACTACACCACCTTTCGCGGGGTGGCCCCGGTAGTGTTGGGCTCGGGACTGACCATCGCCGGGGCGACCTACTGCCTGAGCTTCGCGCGGCTGCCCTGGTTCAACACCATGGGCGCGCCCGTGGCGATCGGCATGCTCGTGGTGGTGTTGGCCGGGGTGACGCTGGGTCCCGCGGTGGTCTTCGTCGGCAGCCGGTTCCACCTGTTCGAGTCCCGGCGGGCGGCCCGGAAAGGCAGGCTGTGGCGGCGCGTCGGCACCGCCGTGGTGCGTTGGCCCGCACCGATTCTGGCGGTCAGCGGTGCGATCGTGCTGGTGGGCATGGTCGCGCTGCCGACCTTCAAGACCAGCTACAACGACCGCTACTACCTGCCGGCCGCAGCGCCCTCCAACCTCGGGCAAGCCGCCGCCGACCGGCATTTCTCCCAAGCGCGGATGAACCCGGACATGCTGATGATCGAGGCCGACCACGACATGCGCAATACCGCCGACATGCTGGTCTTGGACAAGGTGGCCAAGAACGTCATCCGGGTCGTCGGAATCGCCATGATCCAGGACATCACCCGACCGCTGGGCATCCCAATTCAGCACAGCTCCATACCATTCCAGAACAGCATGCAAAGCCAGACGACCATGCAGAACATGGCGTTCCTGAAGGACCGCATGGCCGACATCACCAAGATGGCCGACGAAATGCAATTCATGATCGACACGATGCAGCGCATGTACCAGGTGACCCAAGAACTTTCCAGCGCCGCCGACGACAGCGCGCGGACCACGGCGGAAACAGCCGATATCACCAACCGATTACGGGACCACATCGCCGATTTCGACGACTTCTGGCGTCCGATACGAAGCTACTTCTACTGGGAGAAGCACTGCTACGACATTCCCATCTGCTGGTCGATACGGTCGCTGTTCGACTCGTTGGACGGCTTCGACCAGCTGGCCGGGCAATTCGACGAGCTGACCGCGGACATCCAGCGCACCGCCACCGCCACCCACGAGATGCTGGTGCTGATCCCGCCGATGATCGACACCATGAAGACCACCAAGGCCCTGACGCTGACCATGCAGGCCACCTTCTCGGCAATGCTCGACCAGATGGACGAGCTGAGCAATACCGCCATCGTCATGGGGCAGAGTTTCGACGCCTCCAAGAACGACGACTTCTTCTACCTGCCACCGGAAGCCTTCGACAACCCCGACTTCCAGACCGGGCTTCGGATGTTCTTGTCGCCGGACGGCAAGTCCGCGCGCTTCTTCATCACCCACCAGGGCGATCCGATGACCCCGGAGGGAATCTCGCGCGTCGACGCCGAGCGCACCGCGGCCCAGGAGGGTCTCAAGCAGTCGTCGCTCTCGGATGCCAAGGTGTATCTCGGGGGCACCGCCGCGACGTTCAAGGACATGGCCGACGGCGAAAAGTACGATCTGATGATCGCGGTGGTGTCGGCACTGACGCTGATCTTCATGATCATGCTGTTGCTCACCCGAAGCGTGGTCGCCGCGCTGGTTATCGTCGGCACCGCGGCCAGCTCGATCGCCGCGTCCTTCGGGTTGTCGGTGCTGATTTGGCAAGATCTGTTCGGCTTCAAGATCCACTGGATCGTGGCGGCGCTGTCGGTCATCATCCTGCTGGCCGTGGGGTCCGACTACAACCTGCTGTTGGTCTCGCGTTTCCGCGAGGAGATCCATGCCGGACTCAAGACCGGAACCATCCGCTCCATGGCCGGCACCGGCGGGGTGGTGACGGCCGCGGGTCTGGTGTTCGCCTTCACCATGGCCGCCATGCTGGGCAGCGAATTGCGGGTGCTCGGCCAGTTCGGGTCGACGGTCTGTATCGGGCTGCTGCTCGACACGTTGATCGTGCGCACCCTGCTGATGCCGTCGATCGCCACGCTGCTGGGCCGCTGGTTCTGGTGGCCGCAGGTGGTCCACCCGCGCGGTCACAATGCACGGCGAGCGTAACGTTCTAGAAAATCGTTCGGGTACTTTGGTTTTCAAGTCCTGCGCGGTCGATGCGGGATCGATAACCACAACAGGTGGCTTGGTTCCTCCGCACAGCCACGCCGAACCTATTTTCATGCAACCGTGTACAAGCCACTGCAGGCGATATCAGAATAATTTCATCGCTGTTTCATCGCCGATGCAGATCCTCATCTGGCGACGGCACAAGTGTTGGCGGACGGGAGGTACGAGATGTCGTTCGTGAGCGTGGCGCCCGAGCCGGCGGCGGTCGCGACGACGGACCTGACCCGTATCGGCTCAGCAATCAGCGCCGCGAACAGCGCCGCCGTCGTCCCGACGACCGCGCTGCTGTCCGCCGGCGCCGATGAGGTCTCGGCAGTGATGGCCACGCTGTTTGCCGAATACGGTCGCCAGTATCAGGCGCTGGCCGGACAGGTCGCGGCATCATATGACCAATTCACCCGCACGGTGCTGGCGGGCGTGAATGCCTATGCCGCCGCCGAGGTCGCCAACATCACCCAGCTTGCGACAAACGTGGCGAACGCGGTCAATGAGCCGGTTCTGGAGCTGACCGGCCGCCCGCTGTTCGGCAACGGCGCCGACGGGTACACCAACGCTCAAGGCGTGGGGACGGCCGGCAAGCCCGGCGGCTGGCTGTACGGCAACGGCGGAACCGGCGGCATCAGCACGCGGGCCGGAGTGCCCGGGGGGGCCGGCGGGGCAGCGGGTCTGATCGGCACCGGCGGTACCGGCGGCAGCAGCGTTTACGGTGGGGCGCCCGGAGGTGCCGGCGGGCCCGCGATCCTGATCGGTGACGGCGGCACCGGCGGGGCCAGCGGTCCCGGCGGCGTCGGCGGCATTGGCGGCCGTGCCGGTTTGCTGTGGGGGCACACCGGCACCGCCGGCATCAGCACCCTGCTTTCCCCGAACCAAACTCTGATCTATGTGGATCAATACGGCAACCCGCTGCTCAACATCTCGGTGGGCGGCGGACCAAGTCTGCCCGTCATCGTCGACTCCGGCTCCACCGGACTCTTGGTCCCACCGCAATATGTCAATGTGGCGGCTCTCGGCCCGCCCACCGGGACGGGCTCCGTCAGTTACGGCCTCAGCAACACCGGTCGCCTCTACATCGACTACCAGACATATCAAACGACCGTGAATTTCGGGAACGGAATTGTCAGCCCGTCGGCCACCGTTGCGGTCGCCACCTCCGCATATCTGGGTACGCCAAGCCACCCCATCGACCCTTCGTTGTTACCCGCCTATCTGGGCGTGGGTCCCAACAACATGTTTCCGTTCGCCACGCCCACAAATGCGGCTTTGCCGGTCGGCATGAATCAGGGTGTGCTCATCAATATGCCTCGCGGTTTGCTGGAGTTCGGCCCAAATTCACTGCCGCCCATCGTCCAGCTCAATGGAGCGCCGGGAACCATGGTTCAGGTGCAGATCAACAACGGGCTGCCGCAGACCGTTCCCGCATACATCGATTCCGGCGGCGTGGGCGGAACCATCCCACAATCGTTGGTGCCTGACCTGGCGGTCGGCAATCACCTTCCCGAAGGCACAACCATCACGGTCACCACGATCAACGGTGTGCCCCTCTACACGCAGACGGTCACTGCTGCCAACTCCCCAACCGTTGTGTCCTCGGGCAATCCGTTCAATACCGGGAATTACCCCTTCTCCATCGGGCCGATCTATATCTGGAACGATCCCAGCCCGATAGGAACGACGGTCTTTGACCGACTGGCCTGACCGCTTCAGCGCTAACGGTCAACGTGCAGGCAGACTGCGACCGCCCCGGCGCCCACGTGTACCGCCAGCACCGGCCCCAAGTCGGTCACGATTGCCGGCTCACCCGCCGGGAGCCGCCGGGCCAGCTCCGCCGCCACTTCCCCGGCGCCGCCGGAGTTGGCGACGTGATGCACCGCAACAGCAGCAGGGCCTTCGCCCACCACCTCGCACACCCTGTCGATCATCGCCGCCATCGCGTGTTTGACCGTGCGAACACGTTGGGCCAGAACAAGTTTCCCGTCGTCGATGCGAAGTATCGGCTTGAGCGCCAGCGCGGTACCCAGCCATGCCTTGGCTCCGCCGATCCGCCCGCTGCGGCGCAGGTTGTCCAGCCGGTGTACGACGATGAACGCTTGCGTACGCCGCACCGCTTCCTGGGCGGCGCGAGCAACGGCATCCAGGTCATTGCCGGCCGCCGCGGCACGCGCGGCAGCCAGCACCGTGAATCCGGTGCCCATCGCCGCCGACTTCGAGTCGATGACCCGCACGGCCGGGCCGAGGCCGGCCGCGGTCAGCTCGGCGGCACGGCAGGTTCCCGACAGTCCCGACGAGATATGTACCGCCACCACGCCGTCGCCGTCGCTGTCGGCCAGCGCCTGCCGGTAGGCGGCATCCAGCTCGGCTGGGGTGGCCGCGGCGGTGGTGGCGTGGCGCTGGTAGATGTCGGCGGGTATCTCATCGACACCGTCGCGAAGGTCGGCGCCGTCGAGCAGGATATGCAGCGGCACTTCGCGTATCGCCCAGGTGTCGCGCAGGTCGGCAGGTAGGCGCGCCGACGTATCCGTCACCACCACGACGGACATGGCTCAGCCGCGCGGCTTCTCGTTCGGCACCCCGGCTTCGGCCAGCGCCTTGAGCATCAGTTCCGCGACCGCCTGATGGGCTTCGAAGTTCCAGTGAATGCCGTCCGGATTGCCTCGCCCACTCATAATGTGCTCGGCGACAGCGGCTTTGAGGTCCACCAGGGGAATATCGTGACCCTGTGCCCATTCGATGATCGCGGCCGCGGTAGCCTTCCGGCCGTGGTGCGCCCTGCGGTAGGTCTCGGCGATGTGCACCGACGGCAGGGATGCCACCACCGGGATGCCGGGCCGGTTGAAATCTATTGCGCCGCGGGTCTGTTCGAGGTATTCGACGGTCAGGTGCGGGGGTAGCGCGGACCGGGCCACCGGCGAAAACCGGGGCTGCGCCCAGGCGTAGCCGTCGCGCGCCCACCGCCGTAACCAGGGTGGGCGGACGTACCGGATGAGTTCACGCAGCGCGGTCGGCAGCACCGACGGCAGCGAATCCATCCCGCTGGTGGCGAAGACCACCGCTCCCGCCCGGGGCAGCGCCGCCCACGAACGCGGGTCTTGGGTCGCCGCCCACCACACGTCCCGGCACGTCCAGCCGATGCGGCCGATCAATTCTAGATCCCAATCCAGTTGGGCTGCAACGATATTGGGCCAGATGCGCGGGTCGTCGGCGGGTAGGCCGCCGGTGGGCCCGTAATAGGCCAGCGAGTCGGCGAAGACCAGCAGCACCGGCCGAGCCTCAGAGGACATCGCCGACAACCTGAGCCGAGGCATTCCACACATCGAGGCGCCAGCGGATCTCGGCGTTATTGCTGGCCGAATGTCCGCTGAGTTGTGTCCAACTGGCGTTGCCCATACCACCCAGGGCGGGCCAGTGGGCTACCGGCAGCTGCAGCAGCGCGGCGGTCAGCGCGGCGATGAGCCCTCCGTGGGTCACCAGCACCACCGGTCGATCCGGTTGTTGAGGGTCACCCCAACCGGGTTCGGCGGACACCAATTCGGTGACCACCGGCAGACTTCGGGCGGCGACGTCAATCCTGCTTTCCCCGCCGTGCGGTGCCAATGTCGCATCCTCCCGCCAGGCCAGCCGCGCACCAGGCGCTTCGTCGTCGATCTCGGCGTGGGTCATGCCCTGCCAGTCGCTGATGTGAGTTTCGCGCAACCGGCGGTCAACCCGGACCGGCAATCCGGTCCGTTCTCCCAGTGTCATCGCCGTGTCGTAGGCACGCCGCAGATCCGACGACACGATCAGCAGCGGCTGCATCTTGCCCAGCGCTTCGGCGGCGGCGACCGCCTGGGCTCGGCCCAGGTCGGTCAAGTGGGTGTCCAGGTGACCCTGCATCCGGCTGCCCAGGTTGAAATCGGTTTGCCCGTGGCGCAGCATCACCAGCCGCCGCACCCTCATTGCAGATCCTCGGAGGTCGGCGCCAGGTTCACCGGCACCACCGGGCAGTCGCTCCACAGCCGGTCCAGGGCGTAGAAGTCCCGGTCATCCTGGTGCTGGACATGCACGACGATGTCGCGGTAATCCAGCAACGTCCAGCGGCCTTCCCGGGCGCCCTCGCGCCGCGCCGGCCGGTAACCAGCCCGGCGCATCTTCTCCTCGACTTCGTCGACGATCGCGTTGACCTGCCGTTCGTTGGACGCCGAGGCAATGACGAAACAGTCCGTGATGACCAGTTGCCCCGAGACGTCGATGACCACGACGTCGTCGGCGAGCTTGGCTGCGGCCGCACCGGCGGCCACGGTCGCCATATCGATGGCTTCCTGAGTGGCGGTCATGCGCTGTTTCCCGCAGTCAGGCTGGAGCTCGTGGGGTTCGCGGGCTCCTCGGGTTTGCGGTAGAGGCGGCGCTTGGAGACGTACTGCACGACGCCGTCGGGCATCAGGTACCACAATGGCCGTGATTCTGCGGCCCGCTGACGGCAATCGGTGGACGAGATGGCCAGCGCCGGGATCTCGACCAGGGTCAAGGCATCCTCGGACAGCCCGGCCAGGGCGGCGGTGACATGGTCGTGGCGCAGGTCGTAGCCGGGTCGGCTGACACCGACGAACCGCGCCAGCTCGAACAGCTCCTCCCAGCGGTGCCACGACAGAATCGACGCCAGTGCGTCGGCGCCGGTGATGAAGTACAGCTGCGCCTGCGGGTCGAGGTCGTGCAGATCGCGCAACGTGTCCTTGGTGTAGGTGGGGCCGCCGCGGTCGATGTCGACCCGGCTCACCGAAAAGCGGGGATTGGACGCGGTCGCGATCACCGTCATCAGATAGCGGTCCTCGGCGGCGGAAACGTCGCCGCCCTTCTGCCAGGGCTGGCCGCTGGGCACGAACACCACTTCGTCCAGGTCGAACCGGTCGGCGACCTCGCTGGCGGCCACCAGGTGGCCGTGGTGGATGGGATCGAATGTCCCACCCATCACTCCCAGCCTGCGACGGTGCCTTTGCACGATTTGCCAGCTTACTTCGACCTTTCGCGGATCTTGTCGCGCGGTTCAGCTGGCCTGCATCGTCGACGATGCGCTGGCCGGATGCAACCGCCGAAGAGCATCGGCGGATCCTGGCACGCCGGAATCGGCGGGCGCCGGACGTCTCCGCGCCTCACTCGGAAATTCATGGTTGAGCTGACCACGAATGCTGCTGGTCAACGATGTCCTCTGGGCGCAGCCCCCGGACGCCGGGCTCTGTTTTCGGCACGCCGATACCGCAGCTTGGCTCAAACCGCTCGTCATGGCAGGCGTTGGGGAGATGCCTCAGGTGCTGACCCAATCGGCGGCCATGCCACCGGATCGAGTGTGCAGTGACGGCTTTGACTGTGTATGTAGGGCGGGCACGTGCACGAGTCGGCCGCCCTGACGGCACACTCGACGCCGCCAGCGCACACTCGGCGCTGCCAGCCACACTCGGCGCCGCCAGCGCACACTCGGCGCCGCCAGCCACCGACCTAACCGCACCAGCACGCGATCTTCCATCTCCCACACCGGCCCCCGCGACCGCCCGGAACTGGACATCGAGTTGCTGATCCGAGCGCCGCGATCCGTCAGCCATTCGTTGGCCGGCGCCAGTTCGGAGGACGTCGGGCCTCAGCATGGCCTAAGCCGGCCTAAGCCGGCCTAAGCCGGCCTACACCATTGCTTCAATGCCGGTGTAACCGCGCGCCAGGTCGTGTAAAAGGTGTCTGTGGATAACATGGCGCCCAGGCCGGACCAGCCCACAGCGTTGCTGAAGGAGTCCATGACCCGGCGGTTCTACACCCGCTCCCAGGTCACCGGCGAGATCACGTTGCCGGCCGTGCCGGGCATGATCGACGAATACGTGGCGATGTGCGCCAAGCTCTTCGCCACCGTGGGCCGGCAGTTTTCCGACGACGAACTTGCCCATGTCAGAAAGGTCCTCGAGGCCCAATTGGCCGAGGCGTACGCCGCCTCGCATCGCTCGAACATCATCATCTCGTTCAATGCTCCGATCGGCCCCACCCTGCACTACCAGGTGCGCGCCCATTGGCGAACCGTGGCCCAGGAATACGAGAACTGGATCAGCACCCGCGAGCCCCCGCTGTTCGGGACCGAGCCTGACGCACGGGTGTGGGCGCTGGCCAACGAAGCGGCCGAACCCCGCACTGTCCGGGTGCTCGAGATCGGGGCGGGAACCGGCCGAAACACCCTTGCCCTGGCGCGGCGCGGACATCCGGTCGACGTGGTGGAAATGACCCCGAAGTTCGCCGACATCATCCGGTGCGACGCCGAACGGGAATCCCTCGACGTGCGGGTCATCGTGCGGGATGTCTTTTCGAGCATGGACGAGCTGCGGCGCGACTACCAGCTGATTGTGCTCTCCGAAGTGGTATCTGATTTCCGGACGACACAGCAGTTGCGCGGCCTGTTCGAACTGGCGGCACAGTGCCTGGTTCCCGGCGGCCGCTTGGTGTTCAACGCATTCCTGACCGACCCGGACTACATCCTCGACGAGGCCACCCGGGAGTTCGGGCAACAGGTGTACACGAGCATCTTCACCCGACCCGAGATGGCGGCTGCCGCAGGCGGACTTCCGCTGGAGCTCGTCGGAGACGACTCCGTCTACGACTACGAGAAGGCGCACCTGCCCCCGGGCGCCTGGCCGCCCACCAGCTGGTATGCCGACTGGGTCAGCGGCCTCGACGTGTTCCCCGTCGAGCGGGAGACGAGCCCGATCACGATGCGCTGGCTCGTCTTCCGCAAAACCCGCTGAGCCGGGTCACACCGGCAGCAGCTGGTCGATCACTTCGGCCAGCTGTTTGGCCGAGCGGCATTCGTGCATGGCGATCACTTCCTGATAGCGCGGCACTGCCGAGTCGCCGCTGCCCCACAGGTGTTTGGGCTCGGGGTTGAGCCAGTGCGCGTGGCGGCTCGCGGTGACCATGTCGGCCAGCACGTCGACGGCCGGGTTGCGGTAGTTGGTGCGGCCGTCGCCGAGTACCAGCAGTGAGCTGCGCGGCGACAGCACGCTCGGGAACGCCTGTAGGAACGAGACGAACGCGTTGCCGTAGTCGGAATGGCCGTCGCGGGCATACACCCCGGCTTCGCGGGTGATCCGCTGAATAGCCACGGCCAGATCGGCTTCCGGGCCGAACATGTGGGTCACTTCGTCGGTGGTGTCGATGAAGGCGAACACCCGAACTCGGGAAAACTGTTGGCGCAGCGCATGGACCAGCAACAGCGTGAAGTGACTGAACCCGGCGACGGAACCGGAAACGTCGCACAGGACAACCAGTTCCGGACGGGCCGGGCGCGGTTTGCGCAGCACCACGTCGATCGGGACGCCGCCGGTGGACATCGACTTGCGCAGCGTCTTTCGCAGGTCGATCGATCCGGCGCGGGCCCGGCGCCGGCGTGCCGCCAGCCGGGTCGCCAGCGTGCGGGCCAGCGGGGCCACCACCCGGCGCATCTGTCGAAGTTGCTCACCGGAAGCGCGCAGGAACTCGACGTTCTCGGAAAGCTGCGGGATGCCGTACATCTGGACGTGGTCCCGGCCAAGCTGCTCGGCGGTACGTCGCTTGGTCTCCGCGTCGACCAACTTACGCAACTGTGCAATCCGTTGCGCTGCAAGCGCTTTGGCTATCTGCTCCTGGGTGGGGGTGGGCTCGTCGCCGTAGGGTGCCAGCAGCCCGGCCAGCAGCTTGCCCTCCAGTTCGTCCAGCGCCATCGCTTTGAGCGCCTGATACGACGAGAACGACGGGCCACGGCTGGAGCTGTATTTGCCGTAGGCCTCGACGATGCGCGCGATCATCGCCACCAGCCGTTCGTCCATATCGGCCAGGTCGGGGTTGTCGGTCAGCAGATCCAGCAGCAACTGCCGCATCGCCTCGACGTCGTCGGGCGGCAGCGAACCGTCGTCGGCGGCGTCGTCCTCGGTGACCGCCGCGCGGGCGCCCAGTGCTGCGGGAAACCACAGGTCGAACATCGCGTCGTAGGTCTCGCGGTGATCAGGGCGGCGCAGCACCGCGCACGCGATGCCCTCCCGCAACACGTCACGATCGCCCAGACCCAGGGTTGCCATCACCCGCCCGGCATCCACCGTTTCGGACGGACCCACCGAAATCCCAACGGCGCGAAGCGCTTCCACGAACCCGACCAGATGGCCGGGCAGCCCGTGCGGGGCGAGCGGCCGGGTGGGACGGATACGTCGGGTGGCCATCGGTGCAGTCCCTTCAGTTGAGCCGCAGCTCGCCGGCCGCGCGTTGCTGGTCGGATTGGTGTTTGAGCACGACGCCGAGCGTGGCGGCCACCACGGCGTCGTCGATGGTGTCCAGGCCCAGCGCCAGCACCGTCCGTCCCCAGTCGATGGTCTCGGCGATCGACGGCACCTTCTTGAGCTGCATGCCGCGCAGTACCCCGATAATGCGCACCAGCTCCTCGGCCAGGTGCCCGGGCAGCTCGGGAACCCGCGACAGCAGGATGCGTCGCTCCAGCTCGGGACTGGGGAAATCGATGTGCAGGAACAGGCAGCGACGCTTGAGTGCCTCGGACAGTTCGCGGGTGGCGTTGGAGGTCAGCACCACGAACGGCGCCCGCTCGGCGGTGAGCGTGCCCAGCTCGGGAACGGTCACCGCGAAGTCGGAGAGCACCTCCAGCAGCAGGCCTTCGATTTCGATGTCGGCTTTGTCGGTTTCGTCGATCAGCAGCACCGTCGGATCGGTGCGCCGGATCGCCGTCAGCAACGGACGCTGCAGCAGGAACTCCTCGCTGAATACGTCGTCCTTGGTGCTCTGCCAGTCGCCCGAGCCGGCCTGGATGCGCAGGATCTGCTTGGCATGGTTCCACTCGTAGAGGGCCCGTGCCTCGTCGACGCCCTCATAGCACTGCAGCCGGACCAGGCCGGATCCGGTGGCCTGGGCGACGGCACGCGCGAGTTCGGTTTTGCCGACGCCGGCCGGGCCTTCCACCAGTAGCGGCTTACCGAGCCGGTCGGCTAGGAAGACGGCCGTCGAGGTGGCGGTGTCGGGCAGGTAACCGGTCTCGGCCAGCCGCCGCGAGACGTCGGCGATGTCGGCGAATAGTGGCGTGGACCGAGCGGGTACCGTCACAATCAGTTCTCCTTAACAGGGCCGGCTAGGCCGGACGAGTATGGCCGTCTCCCCACACGATCCACTTGGTCGAAGTCAATTCCGGCAGTCCCATCGGACCGCGGGCATGCAGTTTCTGGGTGGAGATACCGATCTCTGCGCCGAAGCCGAACTGCTCACCGTCGGTGAACGCCGTCGACGCGTTGACCATGACCGCGGCGGAATCGACCCGTTCGGTGAACCGTTGAGCCGCAGCAAGATTGGTGGTCACGATGGCTTCGGTGTGTCCGGTGCCGTACTCGTTGATGTGAGCGATCGCCGCGTCGACACCGTCGACCACGGCCACTGCGATCTCCATCGCCAGGTATTCCCGGCGCAGGTTGTCGTCGTCGGCTTTCTCATCAGCACAGAGGTGAACGGTGACGCCGGCGTCCTGCAGCGCCGCCAGTAGCCGGGGCAGTGCGTGATCGGCGATGTTCGCGTCGACCAGCAGCGTCTCGGCCGCGTTGCAGACGCTGGGCCGACGGGTCTTGGAGTTCAGCAGCACCCGTTCGGCCACTTCCAGGTCGGCGGCTTCGTGGACGTAGACGTGGCAGTTGCCCACACCGGTTTCGATGGTGGGCACCTGGGCGTCGCGAACCACGGCCTCGATCAGGCCCGCGCCCCCGCGCGGAATGGCCACGTCCACCAGGCCGCGCGCCTGGATCAGGTGGGTGACGGTGGACCTGTCGGCGGATGGGAGCAGCTGTACCGCATCGACCGGCAGATCCTGGCCGGCCAGCGCCGTGCGCAACGCCGTGACCAGCGCTTCGTTGGACCTCGCGGCCGAGGAGCTACCGCGCAGCAACGCGGCGTTGCCCGACTTCAAGGTCAGGCCGAAGGCGTCGACGGTGACGTTGGGCCGGCCCTCGTAGATCATCCCGACCACCCCGAGCGGGACGCGCTGCTGGCGCAGCTGCAGCCCGTTGGGCAGGGTGTAGCCGCGCAGCACCTCGCCGACCGGATCGGGTAGGCCCGCGACCTGGCGCAGACCGGCGGCGATACCGTCGATACGCTGCGGGTTCAGGGCAAGCCGGTCGAGCATCGCGGCGGGTGTGCCGGCGGCGCGCGCCGCATCGAGATCTTCGGCATTGGCAGCCAGAATCCGCTCGGCGCGCGACAAGATCTCGTCGGCTGCGGCATGCAACGCGCGGTCTTTGACGGTCCTGGGCAACACGGCCAGCAGCCGGGCCGCCACCCGCGCCCGGCGGGCGGCGTCGTGCACCTGTCGACGGTAGTCCGGCTCTCGCTCCTGAGTTGTCCCCCGGGCCTGGGGGCGGGAGGTGCCCCCAGCGCTCGGGGACGGCGCTTGCACACTCATTGCCCCAGCGTAACGGGCGTTAGACGACCGGGTACGACGGCCCGGTTCCGGGGCGCCGCGAGCCAGGCCGGGAACGAACGGGCCGAAGCAGTTGAGAATTCGCCCGCCCAATCGCGTCGAGGCCGAGTGGGGCAAGATATTGCACCGCGGACGGCAGCGACTGGGATCGTTCGGCGATAACCGAACGGCGGGTTCGGCACAATGGGGCCTCTTGATCCGATGCGACTTGATCCGATGCGACCGAGTCGTGAGTGCTGGCGGAACGCGGCAGGCCGGGAAGACGGGAAAGGACCACATGCATGCCTTCTGACGAAACGTTTTCCGGAAACGGGCCGGCCAAGAAGCTCACGCACAAAGCATTCGAGAAAATCACCGTCTTCCCCGCGCGGGAGATCATCACCATGTGCGAGGCGATGCCGACGGCAACGGCGGTGGCCGTGGGTGGCGGAAGGATCGTCGCCGTCGGAACGCTGGACAGCTTGCAACCGTGGCTCGACCGCTACGAGTACGAAATCGACGACCGGATGAGGGACAAGGTCCTGATGCCGGGCTTCATCGACCCGCACGTTCACCCGTCCTTGCCCGCCGTCTTGACTCAGTATCCGTTTCTGGCGCCCGACGACTGGACCCTGCCGACCGGGAAGTTCCCCGGGGCGAAAACTCCGGAGTCTTACCTTGCCGGGCTCGACAAACTGGTTGCGGCACACCAGGATTGGACGCTGCCGTTCGTCACCTGGGGCTACCATCCGCTGTGGCACGGAAAACTCACCAAGTCCGACCTGACTCAGCGCTACGGCGACAAGCCGATCATCTTGTGGCATCGGTCGTTTCACGAGCTGTTCCTCAACGACGCCGCGCTCAACTGGACCGGGGTCACGTCAGAGCAGTTCAGCGGGCATCCGGACGCCAACTGGGAAGAAGGACACTTCTGGGAGAACGGGGCGCAGCTATTGAACGCGTCTCGGCTGGGCAGACTCCACTTCGATCCGGACCGTTATCGCAAGGGGATGCAGAACTTCCTGGAAATGGTGCATATGGCCGGCGTGACCACGTGCCTGGACATGGGAGTTGGCATCTTCGGCGACCCGGTCGGCGAGACCAAACTGATCCGCGACACCGCGGAGTCGACCCAGGCGCCCTGCCGCATCATTCTCACGCCCACCACGGCCGACTTCATCCCCCGCGGCGTCAACCCGGCAGCAGCGCTCGAGGCGGCCGAAGAGTGGGCAACGCACAACAGCCGGCGGGTGATGTTCGACCGTCACTTCAAGCTGCAGGCCGACGGCGCGATCTACAGCGGACTCTCCCAATGCGCCTTCCCGGGTTATCTGGACGGCCACCAGGGCGTGTGGATGGCCCCGCCCGAGCTGCTATACAGCTACGCCGAACCATTCTGGAAGGCCGGCTACCAGCTGCACGCCCACATCAACGGTGACCTCAGTTCCGCAACCTATATTGACATCATCCGCAGGTTGCTGGACGTCAAGCCGCGCTTCGGCCATCGCGCCACGCTGGAGCACTATGCCTTCAACAGCGAGGACCAGTGCCGGCAAATGAACGAGATCGGCATGCTGGTCTCCTGCAACGCGTACTACCTGTACATGCTCAGCGACATCTTCAGCGAACAATGGCTGGGTCCGGATCGCGGAACACAGATGGTGCGCATGGGGATGCTGGAGCGGATGGGTATGCCGTTCACCGTGCACTCCGACTGTCCGATGGCGCCGTTGTCGCCGCTCACCCTGGCCTGGGTGGCGGCCAACCGGGTGACGATCAACGGCAACCTGAACTGTCCGCAGGAGCGGGTCAGCCTGCACACCGCGCTCAAGGCGATCACCATCGACGCCGCCTGGATCCTGCGCAAAGAAGACGAGCTCGGCTCCATTCGCGCCGGCAAGAAAGCGGACTTCGCGGTGCTCGAGGAAAACCCCTATGACGTTGGCGCCGAGGGCCTCAAGGACGTCGGCATCTGGGGCACGGTGTTCGAAGGAGAAGCGCATCCGCTCGGGTAAGGGCATGCGGTTGGCACGGCGGTCTCCTCAGTTGAACCATTCCCGATGCAGACTCTGGCGCACCTGGCTTTGTCGCTCTTCGAGAATGTGGCCGAAGTCCTGCAGCAGCAACGGTTGACGCATCACGAGATGCTCGACGTGCTCGCGACCGATCTCCACCGTGGTCACCTCATCGATCGCGTAGGCGTTGGAGAGATTGGGCTGCCGGGTCAGCGCGGTCAGACCCAGAAACCCGCCTTCTTCCAGGGTGGTGATCGGCACCACCGATCCGTCGTCGGCCGTTGCGGTCAGCCGCACCAGCCCGGTGACGACGAACATCATCTCCACGGGCACCTCGCCCGCGCATTGCACGATTTCGCCGGCACCGTATCGCAGCAATCTCGCGTGCGACAGCAACGTCTGCTGGTCAGCGTCGTTGAGCCGCAATGCCGGTCCCACCACCGCTTTCAGGGCGTCCCGCAGGCGCTCGGTCGTCGAGAAGTCGTCGTCGGCGCCGTCGAGGTGTAGCTTTTCCCGCCGCGCGGCATACCAGATCCACCGCAGAAAAGTCGCTCGAGCGTCACTTTCGTCAGCCGGTGACCGCAAGCCGATCGTGGTGCAGTACTCGGCGCCGCCGAGCGGCTCGGAGGTGGGGATGAAACCGCTGTGGAGCTGCGGCAGCTCGGCGGCAATCCGCGACAGCAACGCACAAACCCGGTCGGGCGAGTCCGCGTCGGAAAATGTGGTCTTCATCGCCAGTTGGTAGCCGCCCGCCGGCCGGCTCAGATTGGTGAACGGCGTGCTGGCCAGCACCGAGTTCGGGGTGATCCGCAGGCCGCTGCCGGTGTCGATGTGGACGGCGCGCCAGTTCACCTCGACGATTCGTCCGCGCGCGGTGCTGGTGTCGAGCCAGTCGTCGATCTGAAAGGGCTGCTCGAACAACATGAACAGGCCGGACACGATCTGGCCGACGGAGTTCTGCAACATCAGGCCGATGACGACCGATGTCACACCCACGGCGGTGAACAGTCCGCCGATCCGCACACCCCATACATAGGAGAGGATCACCGCCAGCCCGGCTCCGATGAGCACGAACCGGGCCACGTCCAGGAAGATCACCGGTAACCGCTTGCGCCACGAACCTTGCGGCGCGGCGGCGAAGACGGTCGCATTGAGCCCGGATAACAGCAGCACCAGCACCAGGAAACCGAATACCGTGGTGAGAATCCGGACGGCGTTGTCGTGGGCCGGGACGCCCTCCGAATTCACGATGAGCAGCAGCAGCGCGCCCAGCGGCAGCAAGTAGTTGCGCAGCAGGCTGATCTGCCTGGCGAGATGACTTCCTCTGCGGCGCAACGTGTGCTGCAACTCGGTGAGAATGACGATCAGGACCGGCAGTCCCAGCGCGACCGAGACCGCCCAATAGAACCACGAGGCACCGAAGATGTTCATTGGCGTTCCACCAACCGCCAGATTTGCTGCTCCGAACCGCCGACCGAGATGGTGCCGGCCGGCACGAACTTCCAGATGTCGCGCATCGCCTCGTACACCTGTGAAGTGACATAGATGCCGGGTTGCGGTGAGCCACTGTGCATTTGGTAGGCCAAGCTTACCGCGGCACCCCACATGTCGTAGGCGAGGCTGGCGCGACCGACCAAGCCGCTGATGACCTTCCCGGTATTGACGCCGACCCGCAGCCGGAGCTTGTGTCGGGACCGGCTGTTGAATCTGTCGATGATGCGCTGGATCTCGATGGCGAAGTCAACGCTTCGGTGGATGTTGTCCAGCCGCGGGGTGGTGGCACCGCAGCTGGCCAGGTAGCCGTTGTGGAACGTTCGAATCCTTTCCACGCCAAGCGCTTCGGCCGCCGAGTCGAACTGCCGGAAAAGTTCGTTGACGACGGCGACCAGTTCGTCTCCGGACAGGTCGTCGGACATGTCGTCGAGCCCCACCATGTCGGCGAAGATGACGGCGACGTCCTGGTGTTCCTGCGCGACGGTCTGCACTCCCTCGCGATACCGCTGCACGACCGGTGCGGGCATCAGTGACAGCAGCAAGCGATCGTTTTCCTTGCGTTGCTCATTGAGCAACTCCTCTTTTATCTTGAGGTTGCGGCTCATCTCGTTGAAAGCCGCAGTGAGATCACCGAGTTCGTCGCGTGACCGCACCGGAACGGTTACCTCGTAGTCGCCGGCGCTGATTCTCTCGGTGCCGGCCTCCAGCCGTCGGATCGGGCGCACGAGCAGCTTGGCAAGCAGCATCGATACCACGCAGATCGCCAAGGTGATCCCCGCGACTGCCAGTACCAGAGTCTTGCCGAACGTGGACAGCCGCTGATAGGCATCCCAGTCGTCCCTGGTGGCCAGGATCGACCAGTGTAGATCGGAGTTCGGCACATCCACCGGCGCGTAGGCCTGCAGCTCCCGATTGCCCAGGTAGTCGGTGTCCTTCGTGACGCCGGTCTGTCCGCGTTCGGCGTACCGAACCCCCGCGCTCGGGACCGGCTGCACCAGAACGGTGGTTCCCAGCCGGATCGCGCTGTCCACCACGTCGCGTGGAGTGCCGCCCGCTATCGCCTCCCGTTGATACTTGTCTCGGTCTTGCAGGAACAGCCGTGAATCGGAACGCATCAAATTGTCCGGGCCCACCAGGTAGGTCTCAGTCGAGCGGCCCATGCCGACGGCTTCCCAGTGCTTGTGGGCGTTCATGATGTCGTTGATCTTCGATATCGGCAGCGGCAACGCCATAACGCCTTCGATCTTGCCGGCCATCCCGATCGGCGACACCACCCATGCGGTGGGAGCGTCCAGCTGCGGCTGATACTGCTGGAAATCGGTGATCCACACGAAGTTAACGTTGTTGGAGCGCAACGCTTTTCGGTACGCGTCCCGCAAGACCGTTTCCCGATAGGGCCCGGTGAAGATGTTGGTACCCAGGTCTGGGCCTTTGCTCACGGTGTAGACGACATTGCCGTGAAGATCGAGCAACAACGCGTCTCGATAGTCGAAGCGGGTGACGATCCCGCGGAAGAAGTCGTTGTAGCGGGCATTGGCCGCCGACCAGGTGCTGCCGTCACCGGCGTCGCTGCACGACACCGATTCGGTCGCCGACGCGCACTGTGGGGTGTAGTTGGCCTGAAGGTACTTCTGCGAGTTGGAGGTCGGCAGCAGCGCATTGATGTCGACATCGTCACCGGTCAGCTGACTGATCGGTTTGACCACCGCATTGCTGTAGTAATTGACGATCGACTCCTGCTGGGCCGGGCTGATCGTGGCGTTGGACAACTGGTTGAAGCCGTCGGTGAAAGCCTCGATCGCCTGGACGGCACTGAAACCGCTGCTATATACCTCCAGGGAATTGGTGAACTCGCCGAAAAGCCCCTCCAGCTGTCGCTTGTGGGACTCCCGCAGTTCGAGCAACCGCTCCGTTGCCACTTGCTGTAACGCGTTGCGCCCGGTCACATATCCGGTGAGGCCGACGACCGCCACCGACATGATGCTGCAGAGCAGCAGCGTCACCAACAATTTCGACTGGATGCCCACCCGGAACAACCGCAGCAGCCGCCGCCCTCGATTCCCGGTTGGGGCGGGCTCTTCTTGGGATACCGGTTGCGTTGGCTGCCCCGATGTCACTCGGCTTCCTTTCGCTTACGGCGGCAAGACCGGCAGATCACGCAGCAGACTAACGCGAAAATGCAGGGAAAATCGGGTTTGGCCGAAAACATGCCGCCCCAGGGTCCGCTGCCCCAGGAACGCCGCGGGTGCCGCCATGGCTTATGTTGGTCGATGGCCCGGTTGGTCGACGACTCGGTCGTCACCGCAGCCGGACACTGGTCCGTTACCCCGGCGCCGCAACTTTGCCTCGGAGGGAACCTCGCATGCGAATCAAAGTGCCCCTGGTTGTCCTGGCCGTCGTCGCGCTCGGCAGTCCCGGAATCGCCGCGGCCGCACCCAAGACCTACTGCGACGAGCTGAAGGGCACCACTACTGGCCAGGTATGCCAGATTCAGGTTTCGGATCCGGCATACACCATCAATATCAGCCTCCCGAGTAACTACCCCGACCAGAAGGCGCTGCAAAGCTACGTCGCCCAGACGCGAGACGACTTCCTCAACGTCGCCAAATCGTCCGCTCCCCGCGATGCGCCCTACCAGTTGGAGATCACCTCGACCAACTACGAATCGGCGATACCGCCTCGCGGCACCCAGTCCTTGGTGCTCAAGGTCGTTCAGAACGTCGGCAGCGGGCAGCCCACGACGAAGTACAAGGCGTTCAACTGGGATCAGGGATATCGCAAGCCGATCACCTACGACACGCTGTGGCAGCCCAAAACCGACCCGCTACCGACCGTCTTCCCCATCGTGCAAACCGCCCTGCAAAAGCAGACCGGACAGCAGGTAGCGCCCACAGCCGGTTTGGATCCCGCGAATTACCAAAATTTCGCCATCACCAACGACGGGGTGACGTTTTTCTTCAACCCGGGTGAGCTGCTGCCCGAGTCCGCCGGCCCCGTCCAGGCATCGGTCCCGCGCTCCGCTATCGACTCGATGCTGGCTTAAGGCCAGGTAGCGACAAAAGTTGAGCTCGAGACTAAAGCGCCTCAACTATCGATGGTTGCTTCCAGGCCATTGGCGCGGCGGAAACGCTCGCTCGGCTGGTTGGTGAGTTTGGTCACCGATGCGGCTCAACACTGCACCCGCGCCCGGGTTTTAGGCCCGGGGCACCACGCTTACGCTCTGGCCCGGCCTGGCGGTACCGATGCCAGCAGCCGAATCGGTGGTTCCAAAGGTTCCGAAACCGTGGTGGGAGCCGGTTGCACTGTTGTCACTGTTGTCTTCCGATGGCCGAACCGGCTGAGTTGCGTGATCGGGCGGTTCCGGTTTACTTAAGGCGTTCATTTTCACGATCGAGAGAGGCAGTAGCCCATCGTTGAATTGAGGCTAAGACTGGTGAGGGCCTCACACCAGCAGCGGGAAGGCGCTTTTCGGAACCGGCCAGGCCAAAGACCCTGTCTGACATACCGGTGATGGCAGCAGCTGCCTGTGGGCTGCTGGCCGCAATCTGGGCAAGCCCGGACCGACCCACGAGCCCGATCGGGCGTGGTACGTGGTATCGCAGCGCCGACGCGAGGGGCAATTTGTGGCCCAGGCAGCGCGCAATGCGTCCGGCCGTCAAGATTCCGCACTGAACAGTCAGTGCCTTTAGTTGGAGGTTGTTGCTTTGACTGATTGGTCGGGTGGGCGGTTCGGAGGCCCCAACCCGGTGGGTGGATCGCATCCCATCGCTCCGGGCGCAGATCGCTGGCAACCGCAGCCGCCGACATCGGGCCAATGGGCCCCCCAACAACCGCCCGCAGCAGGGCCGTGGCAGCCGCAGCAAGCGCCACTGCAGAGCGGCTGGGGCAGCCAGCAGCCTCCCGCTGGCGCCGGGTGGCATCCCCATCCGGGTGCACCGACGCCCATCGGGCCGCCCTTGCCGGGGCAACCGCCGGGCTGGTCATCGGCGCCGGGACCGCGCAAGAGCCGTAAGCCGTTATGGGTGACGCTGGGTGCTGGCGGCGCGGTGCTCGTGGTGGTGGCCATTGTCTTGGTCATCACCCTGGCCGGCCGAGGCGGCCCGGGCGGCGGCGGGTCGGCCGGCGATGCGGTCAAAGGTTATCTGCAGGCGCTCGCCCGCGGGGATGCCGAGGCGGCTCTGTCCTACGGCGCTGACCTGCCGGCCACCAAAGAACTACTCACCGACGAGGTCCTCAAAAAGCAGATCGCGCAATGGCCGATCAGCAATATCAGGATTCTCAGCGATGACTCGACGGGGGCCGGTGCCGCGGTCGGCTTCGCTCAGGTGCATGTGGTCGCCAACTTCGGGGACAAGGTTTCCGACACCACCCTGTCGATGAAGAAGGACCACGGTAGCTGGAAACTTCCCTCGGCGGCGATCAAGGTCAAGCCCGGACTTGTCGGCGACAGGGATGCTGCCGGCAAGACGGTGACATTCTTCGGTAAGCCCGTCGGTGACTCCACGGTGTATGTGTTTCCCGGCTGGATCGACGTAGGCACGACCAACCCGTACATCACAGTGACGGCGAAACCAATTTTGCTGGACCAGGTTTCGCTGATCAGCGAAACCTGGATACAGCCGACCTTCGTGCTGTCGGACAAGGGCCGCGACGCGGCGAAAGACCAGCTCGCCGCGGCGATGGCCAAGTGTCAAAAGTCCAACCTGCTGGCCCCGCCCGGCTGCCCGATGAGCGTGGATCCCTACGGCTTGGCCGACGGCACCGCCGCGTGGGGGCCCGCGGATATCAGCGCAGTCAAATTCGACAGCTTCGATCCCTATCGGCTGGCGCTGATGTTTTTCGGCGAGGTCAAAGCGCCGATAACGGTCAGGACCACCGGGGGCGCCACCAAGCAGGGCGAGGCAAGCCAATTCCTTTCGGGCACCGCTGATCTGGCCAAGACACCGCCGGAATTGAGTTTTCGATGAGCCCCGAGACCCCGTTCTTGACATGTGGAAGGCCGCGATGACCGCAATCCGAGTGCAACCCAACCATCACGACGTCGATGCCGCCCAGCGCAGCATCGCCGCGCTGTCACATGCATTCAGCACCAAGGTGGTTGGGCAGGATAATCTGCGTGAGTCGCTGTTGATCGGGCTGCTCGCCGGCGGTCATGTGTTGATCGAAAGCGTTCCGGGACTTGCCAAAACGACAGCCGCCAGGGTAATCGCCGAATCGATCCGCGGCCGGTTCCAGCGCATCCAATGCACGCCGGACCTATTGCCCAGCGATATTCTCGGCACCCAGGTGTACGAAGCGGAAACGAACTCGTTCGCCACCCAGCTGGGTCCGGTGCATGCCAACATCGTGCTGCTCGATGAGATCAACCGCTCGAGCGCCAAGACTCAAAGCGCGATGCTCGAGGCGATGGAGGAACGCCAGACCACCATCGCGGGAACGGTCTACCCGATACCGCAGCCGTTCCTGGTGATCGCCACCCAAAACCCGGTGGACCAGGAGGGCACCTATCCGCTATCAGAGGCCCAGACCGACCGCTTCATGCTCAAAGACATCGTGCGCTATCCGACTGCGCAGGAAGAAGTGGAGGTCATGGTCCGCCGCGATGCCGGTATCTACGACAAAGACCGTCCGATCGATCCGGTGATCGGACTGGACGATGTGCGCCGGCTGCAAGCGGTGGTGCGCGGCATCCACATGGATCCCGCCTTGATGCACTACGCAAGCCAACTGGTTGCCGTCACTCGCAACCCGTCGCAGTTCTTACCGCCGCAACTGGCCCGAGTGATCGAATACGGCGCCTCGCCGCGGGCCACCATTGCATTCTGCGAAAGCGCCCGCGCGCTGGCACTGCTGCGTGGCCGCAACCACGTGCGGCCGGAAGACATTCAGCATCTGGCCCATCGGGTGTTGGGACATCGCTTGATTCTGGGCTTCGAAGCCAGCAGCGCAAAAATCACCCCGCAAGTTGCGGTCGACGCAGTCCTGCAAGCGGTGCGGGTGCCCTGAGCACATCATGGGCAAGCACCTCAATCGGGCCAAATTGTATTTCGGTACCGACACTCGTGGTCTTCTCGACGGAGGTCGCTACGCGTTGCTGCATACACGCAGCCTGGAATTCGACGACCTGCGCCCCTATGTGGCCGGCGACGACATCCGCGACATCGACTGGAAAGCCTCCGCGCGCTCCGGGTCGGTACTGATCAAACGCTATGTCTCCGAAAAGCACCACAAGATCTTGCTGATCGCCGACACCGGCCGGAACATGACCGCGCTGGCACCGAGCGGCGAGGTCAAACGCGACGTCGCGCTGCACGTGATCGGCGCGATCGGGTTGATCACGCTGGGCCGCTCCGACGAGCTGGGCATGGTGTACGGGGACTCCCGCGGCAGCGCCAACATTCGGGCGCGCCGCGGCGAAACCCACATCGAGAGCCTGCTGCAGCGCTTCTACACCCACACCTGCAGCCAGCCCGCCACCAGTGACATCGTTACCCAATTGACCTACGTAGCAACGGGTTACCGTCGCCGCATGCTGATCATCGTGATCTCTGATGAACCCGACGCCGATCGCCGGCTCGCCGTCGCGCTGCAACAGCTGTCCGGACGTCACGACCTGATGTGGGCGATGGTCTCCGACATGCCCGCCGTGGGATCCGCCGAGGGCGAACGTGACGGCTACGACGTGGCTACTGGGGGTTATGTCCTCAACGGCGCCACCCTGGGGCCCCGCATCATCGACGCCTATCGTCGCCGCGAAGCCGCGCGTATCGCCGAACTGGACGAGTTCCTGACAACCCAGGGCGTGCAATCCACCCGCATCGGCGGCAGCGCCGAAATACGTGCCAAGATCGTCGCACTGACCGAGGCGTTCCAGCATGCCGGGTGACCTGCTGCGCTACCTCGGCGGGCCCACCGGATACTCCGGCTGGTGGTGGCTTGTGGCCGGTGTCTGCGCCGGCGCCGTCATCGGCTACTACGCCGGGGTGTACGTGTGGACCCTGCCCGCCGCGCGGCTGCGCCGTATCCCGGTCATCCGCGGCGTGCATTCCTATCTGTTGCGGCGGCGCTTCGCCCGAACGGTCACCACTATCGGCGACCAGTATGGGGCAGGTCAGCTGTCAGAGGGTCAGGCCGCCGCAGCAATCAGCCGCGCGCTACGCGGCTTCCTGTTCCTGTCGACCGGCGCACGGGTGCAATACATGCACATCAACGACATCGCCACGCATGCCCAACTGGCCTCGACTACAACGATATTCGCGGCCCTAAACGACGCCCGGTTCGCCACCGAACGCATAGACATGCACGGCGTGATTCATGCGGCGACGGAGGTGATCTGCACGTGGACCTGAGATGGTGGGTCGTTTTCATCGTCGGCGCCTGCACACTGGCCGCCGTGGTCGTCGCGGCACTGCTGGCGCCGATGGCCAAGATCACCAAGGTGCTGCGGCCGCTGGCACACGTCGACCGGCTCACCGGGATGCCCGAATACGTTCGCGTGGCACGTATCCAATTCTGGTCAATGCTGATCACGTTCGTACTGCTGCTCACGGTGTTCGCCACAGCACTGCTGACTACCTCACGACCGGTCGGATTCTCCTCGGCCAGCCGTAATTTCGAGGCGGTGCACCCAGAAGACATCATGGTGTGCGTGGGCGAGCCCATCACCGACCCCACCACCGCCGGACTCCTGGCTTACTTCGCCCGGCAGGTCAAAACATTCGACACCCAACGCATCGGTATGACCTCGCCCACTCTGCGTGTCGTGCCGTTGACCCGCGATTACGACTACGCTCACTCCCAGTTCAGCCGCTACGCCGGCATGGCGGGCCTTCAGCACCAACTGGAGACCACCAAAGAGCTGTCCGGGCCCCGAGCCGAGGAACTACGCGCGGGTATCAACAGTTTCTCGCGAGAAGTCAGTTATGCCGATTATGCGCGCAGTGTGCAAGACGTCTTGGCCTTGTGCATGACCGGGTTTCCGTCTTTCGAGGACAAGAGCATCCGCCGGCGTTCGCTGATCTACTTGGGGTACAGCAGCTTCCGCGCGGCAGCGGAAGACCGTCCGGCGTTGTTTTCTGATCAGCAAGTCAAGGACATGGCCACCGCCGCGGGTGTGCAGATCAACGTCATCGCCCGCGCCGACGTGGTCAAGTCACCCGAGCAGTCCAATCAGGCGCTGGCTGCGATTGCCAACGCCACCGGCGGCCGCTACAGCGTCTACAACCCGGCCGGCACGGCCGGTGCCGATCCGGCCGGTACCGACCTCACCCTGGCCGCGTTGCTGGACAAGATCCGCGCCAATCCCCCCAATGTCGTGTTGCCAAGCGGCACAATCATCACCAATCGATCGTGGGATTACCCCAACGTGCCGCTACTTTGCTCGCTGGCAGTAGCGGGACTGTTGTTCATCTCGTTGGCGGTGCTGCGGCGATGACATTTCAGCCGATCGTGTCCGCCGGCGTGCTGGTCGTCGTCGCCGTCGCGCTCATCACCATCCGCATGGCCGCCCTCTACCGGGTGCTGGTTCGGACCGGCACCGGCCGCTACCTGCGAGTGGTGCTGCGCTGGGGTGCGCTCACCGCAGCCGGGCTGCTGCTGGTCCTCGCCGCGGCCCGCCCCGGCCTTCCGCAGGGCGACCCGCACGGGCGCGCTGACACCAGGCCCGCCGGTGGCTCCTCGGCCAATGCCAATGTGTTCTTTGTCGTCGACCGGTCAGTGGACGGACGCGTCGAGGACTACTCGGACGCCAAATCACGAATGTCGGGCATCCGCAGTGACATCTTGGCGCTGATCGACCAATATCCGCGCGCCCGCTTCGAGGTCATCAGCTTTGCGGCCAAAGCCAGCCTGGACTGGCCGCTGTCCGACGACGTCTGGAGCCTCAAACCGTTCGTCAAAGGGCTGTCGACTTACACGGAGGTCCCGCAGGACGCGATGTTTCAGGTCAACGTGGCAGCCGCTGACGACCTGCTGCGGATCAAGCTGGCCGAAGCCGGCCAGCAATACCACGACTCGAAAAACCTCGTGTTCTATTTCGGCGAGGGCGCCGGCGGCTCACGAGCTGCCCAGGGCGACTTTGATATACCGCACGCAACGATCGCTGGTGGCGCCGTGCTGGGCTATGGAACCGCTACCGGCGGCCCCATCCCGCAGGCCTACGTCAACGGCGACCGCGTCTACATGTGGGACAAGCAAACCGACCGGGCCGCGCACTCGGGCCTCAACGAAGGCGGTCTCAAGGCGGTCGCAGCTCAGCTAGGCATGCCGTATTTTCACCGAGACAGCGGCCCAATCACCCCCGTCGTGCCCGCCGTCGACTTGACCGGCTCTCGATCAACCGACTCGCCAGTGATCGCGTCGGCCACAGTGGAGCGCACCGAATTGTATTGGGTGTTCACCGGTCTGGCCGCCGTACTGGCGCTGGGGGAAATCTCGTTGACACTGCGGGAATTCCGCCGCAACCGCATACCACAACGAGCGAGGCCCAATGCTGCAACGTGACCCCCGAACCGGCGCGCGTCGCGCCTGGCAACGCGCGGCGTGGTGGTGGCAGTCCGGGCCGTCCCGGTTGCGGCTGCGCCGACGCCTGGTCGCCTACTCCTCGCCGATCGCGCTGGTGGCGCTGCTGGCAGTCGGAAAGATCATCTCGACCATGCTGACCGGCGATGCGGCCGTATCGGACTTTGCTCGTCACGACATCGACGCGCTTCGCGCCGATGTCGCCACGCTGAGCACACTGAATGTCATCGAGCCCGGCCAAGCGGCGTATGTCGCCGGTGATCTCGCCGTCCTGGAAGGCCGACTTGACGACGCCGAAAGACACTTCACCGATGTCTTGGACCGCAGCAGCAACGCCGGCTCCTGCCCGGCACGCGTCAACTTGGAGCTGGTTCGCGAGACCCAAGGTGACCTGGCGGCTCGCAGTGCCGACATTTCCCGCGCCGAGCAACGCTACAACAGTGCGCTGCAACTCATTTCCGGCGCGCCGCCGCACTGCTTCCAAGACAACACCGACCCCAACCCCGACCGCCGTCGCATCCGTAACGACGCCGCGGCACGGCTGACCGACAAGATCAAAGCGCTGCACCTCCCGCCGAGTCCCCCGCCGCCGCCACCGCAAACCGCCAACCCCCAACCACCGCCAACCTCACTGACATCCACGTCACTGCCGGCGCCGCCGCCGCCCGGTGCCACGTCGACGCCGACACCGCCACCGCCGCCACCCGGACCCGGCGGCAACGGCCCGGTTCTTGGTCCCGGGGGCGACGGTTCAAACGGCGGTCCCGACGTCATCAATGACGTCAGCCCGGACCGCATCCCGGTGTCCGGCAACGGGTCTGCCCCATCGCACCGCCTCGGCACCGGAGCCGGCAGCAATCCGCTCGATCAGCTTCAAAACGCCCTCAGCGATGCCGACGCCACCGGCGCCAGCAGCGAGGACACCGCCGCTCACAGCTGAACGCCGGGAAAATAGCACCTACCCGTGGTCATACACGCTTCGGGCAGCAGTTTCATTCCTACGTCCTAGGCGGCGCCCAACGGCGCCCTAAATGGGCGACAGCTCAACCGACCCGCTCACGCCCGGTCACCCGCTGCGCCTTGCTTTGCCGTTCGTCGATGAGCCGGCCCAACTCCTGCAGCAACATCGGCTTGTTCATGACGACGTGCTCGAGGTGTTCGCGGTCGATCTCGAGTGCGGTCATCTCCTCCAGCGCCACCGCGCCGGCGGGGTTGGGTTGGCGGGTCAGCGCGGTCAACCCCAAGAACGCGCCCTGGTTGAGGGTGCCGATCGGGACAACCGAACCGTCCTCGGCCGTCGCGGTCAGGCGAACGCTGCCGGCGATGATGAAGGCCATTCCCTTGGGAACGACGCCGGCGTGCTGCACGATCTCGTCGGCGCCGTAGCGCACCACCCTCGCGTAGGGCACCAATGACTGCTGCTCGGTCAGGCTAAGCCGCAACTCCGGGCCGACCACCGTGCGCAACGCGTCCCACACGCGTTCGGTCGTCGAGAATTCGTCGTCGGACTCGTCAAGGTGAAGCTCTTCCCGTCGGGCCGCGTACCAGACCCACGGCAAGAACGTCGCCTGTGCGGCACCGTCGTCGGCGGGTGATCTCAGCCGGACCGTGGTGCGGTACTCGCCGCCGCCCAGTGCGACGGTTTCCGGAATGGTTCCGGGCTTGAGTTGCGGTAGCCCGCCGGCTATCCGGGTCAGCATCGCACACACCTGGTTCGGTGCGTCGGCGGCGGCAAATTTCGTGGTGATCGTGCACTTGTGCGAGCCACCCGGGCGGGACAAGTTCGTGAACGACGTGGTTGCCAGCATCGAGTTCGGAGTGATCCGCAAGCCGGTTCCGGTCTCGATGTGCACCGCGCGCCAGTTCACCTCCACAACTCGCCCCCGCGCGGTGGGCGTGTCCAGCCAATCGTCGATCCGGAACGGCTGCTCGAACAGCATGAACAACCCCGACACGATCTGGCCCACGGAGTTCTGCAGCATCAGGCCGATGACAACCGAGGTCACCCCCAAAGCGGTGAATATGCCCCCGACCCGGACCCCCCAGACGTAGGACAGGATCATCGCCAGGCCGACGCCGATCAGTGCGAACCGGGCCACGTCGAGGAAGATGGTGGGCAGTCGCTTGCGCCAGCTGTCTTCCGGCGCTGACTGAAATACCGTGGCGTTGAGCGCCGACAACAGCAATACCAGCACCAGGAAGCCGAACAGTGTGGTGAGGATTCGCACCGTGCCGTCTCCGGCCGGGATCTGGGACGCCTTCACCAGGAGCAGCAGCAGGGCACCCAGCGGCAGCAGATAGTTACGCAGCAGGCCGACTTGCCGGGCCAGGTGGCTCTTGCGGCGGACGAGAGAGTTGTGCAACTCGGTGAGGATGATCAGCCCGACCGGTAATCCGATGGCGATGGCCACAGCCCAGTAAAACCACGGCGTACTCAGGACATTCATGATCGCTCCGACAATCGGTAGATCGGCTGGTCTACTCCGCCGACGGAGATGGTGCCCGCCGGGGTGAACTGCCGCACATCCCGCATCGCCTCGTACACCGGCGAGGTGACGTAGATTCCGGGTTGCGGTGAGCCACTGTGCGTTTGGTAAGCCAGGCTCACCGCGGCGCCCCACATGTCATAGACGACGCTGGATCGGCCGACCAGCCCGCTAATGACGTTGCCGGTGTTGATACCGGCCCGCAGGCGGAGTTCGTGACCTGTTTGTCGGTTGAACCGGTCGATGATGCGCCGCATTTCCAGCGCGAAGTCGATGGTCCGCGCGACATTGTCCAGCCGCGGCGTGGTCACCCCACAACTGGCCAGGTAACCGTTGTGCAATGTGCGAATCCGTTCGACCCCAAGGGATTCCGCCGCCGAGTCGAACTGCCGGAACAAGTCGTCGACGATTCCGACCAGCTCGTTGCCCGAGAGGTCCCTGGAAATATCGTCCAGCCCCAGGATGTCGGCAAAGATCACCGCGACGTCTTGGTGCTCCTGGGCAATGGTCTTCTCCCCCTCGCGGTAACGCTGCACCACCGGCTCGGGCATCATCGACAGCAGCAGCCGGTCGTTTTCCCGGCGCTGTTCGTTGAGCAGACCCTCCTTGATTTCCAGGTTTCGGCTCATCTCGTTGAAAGCCGCTGTGAGATCACCGATTTCGTCACGCGTGGTTACCGGAATGGTGACGTCGTAGTCGCCGGCGCTGATCTTCTGGGTGCCGGCCTCCAGCCGACGGACCGGCCGCACCATCGCCTGGGCGATCAGCATCGAAGCGACACAGATGCCGAGAATGATGGCCACGGTGACCAACACCAGGGCCCTGCTGAACGCGGCCACCGCGGCGAATGCCTCGGAGTTGTCGCGTGTTGCCAGAATCGACCAGTGCAGGTCGGAGTTGGGCACATCCAGCGGCGCGTAGGCCTCCAACTCTTTGTTGTCGGTGTAGTCGGTGGCGGTGATGGTTCCGGTCTGACCGCGCTGAGCGGCGCGCAAACCCGCGCTTGCAACGGGCTGTAGCAGCGTCGTGCCACCGAGTTGGATCGCGCGGTTAACCACGTCGAGCGGGGTGCCCGCGGCCACCGATTGTCGCCGGTACTCGTCGGGGTCTTCCACGAAGAGCCGCGAATCAGAACGCATGAGACTGTCCGGGCCCGCGAGATAGGTCTCCGTGCCCCGGCCCATGCCCGCGGACTGCCACTGCTGGTTGGCGGTCATGATCCGGTTGATCTTGGCGATCGGCAGCGGCAGGGCGATCACACCTTGGGTTCTCCCGTCGGCCTGAACCGGTGCCACCAGCCACGCCGTCGGTACGTCCAGTTGCGGCTGATACGGCTTGAAGTCGGTGATCCAGGTGAAGTCAACGGCGTTGGCGCCCAGCGCTTTAAGGTAGGCGTCGCGCAGGTTGGATTCCCGGTACGGCCCGGTCAGGATGTTGGTGCCCAGGTCGGGATCCTTGCTCAGGCTGTAGACGATATTGCCCCGGGTGTCCAGCAACACCGCATCGTCGTAATCGAACCGGGTGACGATTTCGCGGAAGTAGCCGTTGAATCGCGCGTTGGCGGCCGACCATGCGCTGCCGTCACCGGCGTCGTCGAATCGCATCGAGTCCTGATCCGACGTGAACGGCGCGGTGTAGTAGGCCTGCAGATACTTCTGGGCGGGCGACGTCGGCAGCAACGCGGTGATATCGAGCTTTTCGCCCGTCGTTCGTTCCACCGGTTTGATGAGCTGGTTGTTGTAGTAGTTGACGATCGCCTGCTGCTGGGCCGGGTTGATGGTCGCGTCGGCCAATTGGTCGAAACCCGCGGTGAACTGCGCGACGGCCTGCACCACCGTCAAGCCGCGCGCATAGATGACCAGCGAATTGGTCAGGTCGGAAAACAGCGTCTCGATTGCCCGCTTCTGCGATTCGCGCAACTCGGTCAACCGTTCGTATGCTGCTTCCCGAAGTGAGGCACGGCCGGTTTGGTAACCGACGATAACGACCGCGGCCACTGAAACGATGCTCGACAGCAGCAGCAGCACCATGAGCTTGGACTGGATGCTCACCCGGAACCGCGGGCGGCGGCGGCTCTCCTTTCTCAGGCGCTTGGGGATGATGCTCGTGCGGACCGGGGCGGGTGCCTCCGGCACGGAATCTGTTGCCTCGCCCGATGTCACCGGCTTCCTCTCCACTTCCTCTTTGCTTCCGCTCTACAAGCACCGAATCACCTCGCAGACTAGCGCCGACACGCTCGGCTAAACGATGTTTGCCGACAATGTGATGACCGGGCCGAGCGTTGTTAACGTCGGCACAATGACGGCGCGGCGAGTCTGTGTGGTGGGCAGCCTGAACATGGATCTGACGTTCGCCGTCACCACGCTGCCGCGCCCGGGCGAGACGGTGCTGGCATCGGCACTGAACTGTGCGCCCGGTGGCAAGGGCGGTAATCAGGCGGTAGCCGCCGCACGCGCGGGCGCGCACGTCCAGTTCGTCGGCGCCGTGGGCGACGACGCGGCTGCCGACCAGCTGCGGGCCCACCTGCTGGCCAACGGTGTCGGCATTGACGGAATGGTCCGGGTGCCCGGCCCGAGCGGGACGGCGATCATTGTGGTCGATACCGGCGCCGAGAACACCATCGTGGTGGCTCCCGGCGCGAATGGGCAGCTGAAGCTGCCGCCCGCGGCGGTCGGCGACTGCGACGTGTTGCTGACCCAGTTGGAGATTCCGCCGGAGACGGCGGTGGCCGCGGCCCGGCAGGCCCGGTCGGCCGGGGCAATCGTCATGGTCAATGTCTCCCCGGCCGGCCGACTGCACGGCGCCGGGCCCGAATTGTCGGCGGTGGCCGACGTCGTGATCGCCAACGAGTCCGAAGCCCAGCAATGGCGTTGGTCGCCGGCCCACCTCGTGGTCACCTGCGGCGCGCGCGGTGCCCGCTACGTCGGTGTCGACGGCGAACTGGACGTGGCCGCCCCCGCAGTGACCGCGGTGGACACCACCGGAGCCGGTGACGTATTCGCCGGGGTCCTGGCTGCCCATTGGCCACCGGACGGTGCTTCGCCGGCCCAGCGACTGCGCGCGTTGCAGCGAGCCTGCGCGGCAGGGGCACTGGCGACCACGGTGGCGGGCGCCGGAGATTGTGCGCCGCCCGCCGATGCGATCGAGGCGGCACTCACCTAGGTTCGCGGCGCACGTCGTGGGCGATCGCCAGACCGTCGGCCGCCTCGAGTTCATCGGAGGACTGCGTCAGCAGCAGCCGGCTGCGGGTCGGCGACAACAGCACCGACTGGTAGTGGTGCGGCACGCCCGCCGCGAAGATGAGCCGGTTGATCCGCAGCAGCGCCGCCCCGATCGCGGTCTTGAGGAGCTGCGCGTAGCGCGGGCCCGCGATCTCGGCGGTGATCTCGTGCTGCACCCGGTCCACGACCGCCCCGGTTCGTTTCACCAGTTCGTACAGCGGCGCCTTGCGCAGCGCGGATTCGGTGAGCGTGCCGGCCAGTTCGGCCGGCAACCAGACGTCGCTGACGATCAGCGGCTCGCCGGTGCGGCGTTGCCGCCGCAACCGCACCACGTGCAGCAGCTCGCCGGTCGTCTGCAGCGCTCGGGCCACCGCCCGCGGCGGTCGCCGCACGCCGAGTTCGATGATCTCGGCTTCGGTTTCGAACTGGGTCTGCCTCAGCCCCTCCAGATACGAGCGGCCGGGCGCTGACCGGTCCGCAGGAAACTCTTCGCGCACAAAGGAACCCACACCGTGCCTGCGCTGGATATAGCCCTGCTCGGCCAGGTCTGCCAGGGCGCGCCGCACGGTGATCCGAGAAACACCGAATTGGTCACACAACGCCTGTTCGGTGGGTAGCGCATCCCCGGGGGCGAGCACGCCGCGTTCGATCTCGTCGTGCAGCACCAGGAAGAGCTGCCGGTGCAGCGGCACGCCGGCGCCGGCCGACACGGGTGCGGTCTTGCCGCCGACTTGGTGCACGGTTCTCATGCTTCCACACCGTTGCGGTTGCACCACGAAGGAACAGGTTGTTATATGTATATAACAACCTGTTTCCGGAGAGGACTGCCATCCATGCCAACGACACCGGCCCGCCGCCGACTGCGAGCCCTGCTCGACACTCGTGAACTCATCGTTGCCCCAGGGGTTTTCGACGGGATTTCCGCGCACCTGACCAAACGCACCGGTCACGTCGCGGCGTATCTGACCGGCTCCGGGGTGGCGGCATCCGGATACGGCCTGCCCGACATCGGCCTGGTCACCGCGTCGGAAATGGCCGAGCGGGCGCGGATGATCGTCGGCGTACTGGGCGACATCCCGCTGATCGCCGACGCCGACACCGGCTACGGCGCGCCCAAGAACGTGGTGCGCACCGTCCGGTCCTACGACAACGCCGGTGTGGCCGCAATCCAGTTGGAAGATCAGGTATTTCCCAAGCGATGCGGCCATCTGCCGGACAAACGGGTCGTGGACGCCGCGGTGTTCGAACAGACCCTGGCAGCCGCGCTCGACGCCCGGACCGACGACGGCCTGCTGGTCGTGGCGCGCACCGACGCGCGGGCCCCGCTCGGCCTGGACGTGGCCATCGAACGCGCCAACCGGTTTGCCGCCGCTGGCGCCGACATCGTCTTCATCGAAGCTCCGCAGAGCATCGGTGAAATCGAGCGCATCGCACGTGAAGTCGAGGCCCCGCTGTTGATCAATCTGGTCGTCGGCGGCCTGACTCCGCGGGTGCCGGTGACGCGGTTGCAGGAATTGGGTTACGCGGTGGCGATTCATCCGGGTCAGCTGGCTCGGCGCGCGACGGCGGCCATGCTGGCGGCGCTGTGTGAGCTCAACGGGACCGATCCCAGCACCCACCGGGCAGGTACGCCCACCGAATTCTTCAACCTGGTCGGTTTGGCGGAGTGGTCGGACATTGAAGCCAGGTACGCGCCGACGGAGGCCTGCGCATGGGCATGACCATCCTCGAGAAGATCTTCGCCCGCAAGACCGGCCAATACACCGTATCGCCCGGTGACACCGTCGTCGTCGATGTCGACATGACCGTGCTGATCGACCTCCAATTCGCGCGAGAATGGATACAGCCCCACCGGATTCACGACCCTGAGAAACTGGCGGTGGTGATGGACCACGCCGTGCCGGCACCGACGGTCCGAGATGCGGTCGGCGGTCAGCATGCCCGGAAATTCGTCGCCGACTTCGGCATCCGGCGCTTCTACGACGTCGGCAGGCATGGCATCAGCCATCAGGTCATCGCCGAGAACGGACTGGCCCGGCCGGGAGAAGTACTGGCGTGCAGTGACTCCCATACCTGCGCCGCCGGAGCGTACAACACCGCGGCCCGCGGCCTGGGGACCGACGAGGTGTACTCGATCATGTGCACCGGCCAGACCTGGTACCAGATCGCGCCGACCATCCGATACGAGTTGCGTGGCGTCAAACCGGACACCGTCAGCGGCAAGGACATCTTCCTGCACATCGCCAGCCGTTATGGTGATGCCGCCAACCGGAATCTGGAATACGGCGGTAGCGGCCTACCCACTATCCCGCTGCACGATCGGCGCACCATCGCGACCCAGGGGGCCGAATTATCCGCTGATTTCAGCATTTTCGAAGCCGACGACATGGTGACCGGAAACCTGGACGCGCGGGGTATCGATGGATACCGCGTTGCGGCGCCGGATCACGACGCCGGGTACCACGACATCCGGACCGTCGACCTGGCCACGCTCGAGCCGTATGTCGCTCTTCCGGGCACCGTCAGCCGCAATGGGCTGCCCGTTTCGCAACTCGGCAGACAGGCGGTCGACCAGGCATTCATCGGGTCGTGCGCCAACGGTCAACTCGAAGACCTCGAAATCGCCGCTCGGGTGCTGCGCGGCCGCAGCATCGCGCCGGGGGTGCGGCTGCTGGTCACGCCCGCATCCCAAGCGGTGTACCGGGAGGCCATGCGGCGCGGCTACTTACAGGACCTCGCCGACTCCGGCGCCGTGGTCACCAACGCCACCTGCGGCGCCTGCTTCGGCTACCACATGGGACTGGTCGGGCCCGGCGAAGTGTGTATCACCTCGAGTACCCGCAACTACACCGGGCGGATGGGCAGCACGGCGGCACGGATCTTCATGGCCTCACCGGCGACCGTCGCTGCGTCAGCGGTCACCGGTTACATCACCGACCCGAGGAGTCTGGTTGCATGACACTCACTTTCAGCGGCAGAGTCTGGCTGTTCGGCGACGACCTCAACACCGACGCCATGTACCCAGCTTTTGCCATGAAGATGGATCGGCCCGAGGCGGCTCGGCATGTCTTCCACCAGCTCCGTCCCGGGTGGGCAGACGGGGTGTCTCCGGGCGATATCCTGGTGGCCGGCAAGAACTTCGGCGTCGGATCATCGCGACCGGTCGCGGCGCTGTTCGTCGAGCTTGGCATCGCCGGGCTGGTCGCCGAGGAGTTCAACTCCCTGTTCTTCCGCAATGCGGTCAATGCCGGACTGCCCGCGATGACAGTGCCCCACGCCACCACCATCTTTGCCGAAGGCGATCAGGCAACGTTCGATCTCGCCGAGGGCAGCTGGCGCAACGACACCACCGGCGCCTGCGGAACGGTGACCACCCTGCCGGCGTTGATCCTCGACATCATCGACAGCGGCGGTGTCCTACCACGGTTGGCCGCACAGGGTTATCTGCCGCATTGCCGTAAGGTCTAACGCGTCAAACCGGCTCGTCGTCGCCGTCGCGTGGGAATCTTTCGGGGTGGTGATACGGGTTGGTCCGGGGCTGTCCGCGATCTAGCTGGGCCGGGGGTAGCCATTCGGTGTCGCCTTGGGCGTTTTTGCGGGTGGTCCAGCCTTTTTCGACGAGTCGGTTGTCGACTCCGCAGGCCAGGGTCAGCTCGTCGATGTCGGTGCGGCCGGTGGCCTTCCAGCCTTGGACGTGGTGGACTTGGCTGTGGTAGGCGGGGGCATCGCATCCCGGCTTCGTGCAGCCACGGTCCCTGGCGTAGAGCATGATTCGCTGCGCGGGGGAAGCCAGCCGTTTGGTGTGATTCAGCGCCAGGGCCTTGCCGCGATCGAAAATGGCCAAATAGTGGTGAGCGTGGCTGGCCAGGCGGATCACATCGCTCATCGGCAACAGCGTGCCCCCGCCGGTCAGGCCCTTGCCGGCGGCGGATTCCAGGTCCTGCAGCGTGGTGGTCACCACGATCGACACCGGTAACCCGTTGTGTTGGCCCAACTCCCCCGACGCCAACAGCCCCCGCAGTCCGGCAAGGACGCCGTCGTGGTTGCGTTGCGCCTGACTGCGCGTGTCACGGCGCACCGCATCCTCATCGGGCGTCTCATCCACGACGGGGGTTTGGTCATCGGGGTTGCACGCCCCGGGGGCGGCCAGCTTGGCCAACACGGCCTCCACGGCGGCGCGCAACTCCGGGGTCAGCATGCCGCTGATGCGCGACATCCCGTCGAATTCCTGCCTGCCCAGCATGATCCCGCGCTTGCGGGCCCGCTCCTGGTCGCGACATTCCCCGTCGGGGTTGAGCCAATCCATGATCCGTTGGGCGTATTTGGCTAACTCGTCGGGGCGATACCCGCAGGCTTTGCGGGCCAGGTCGGCTTCGGCGGCCTCCCGGGTAGCCAGGTCCACCTCGGCGGGCAGGTGGGCGAAGAAGCTGCGGATCACCCGCACATGCCCGTCGCCGACGAGCCCGTCGCGCTGGGCGACCGCGGTCGCGGTCAACTGCGGCGCCAATGGCGCACCGGTGAGCGCCCACCGTTGCCCGAGATCAGCTGCCTCGTCGATGCGCCGGCTCGCTTCGGCCTTGGTGATACGCAACCGATCAGCCAGCGCCGAGCGCAGTTTGGCGCCCAGTTCTTCCTCGCCGGCCTGCGCGCCGAGCTGATTGATCAGCGTGTGCTGCGGTGTCCGCAGCCGGCGCGCCAAGCTTTCCAGGCGCTCCAGGGCGCGCATTCGCTCGGGGGTGGTGAGCACGTCAAAAGACAACTCGCACAAACGATCCAGATCCGCGTCGAGCGTGTTGAAGACCCCGACGATGTCTTCACGACTGCTCGAACCCATGCCTGAAATTCTACGAACAGCCACCGACAACAATCGCCGTCATGTGACCACTGAAACCACAGTGACACAAGGGATTACGGAGATCCGCAGATGGAGAAAGTCCCGTATGGGAGCACGACAAGACACAGGTCGTAGTTGTACCCGACCCGGTTGACCCTGGATTCGGTTGCGGCGTGGCCTCCTCGATCGTGTCTGGAGACAGGCCGGCCAGGAAATTCCGGTGTCAGCGCGATGCAGTCTGCGCCGAAACGCCCAGCTTGTCTATTACGTCGATCTGACGCTTGCCGCGGGCGAACATATCGGCTGCAGCCGTCCGCCGGTCCTTGAGGCATGGAAAGTCACGCCGTGCAGGCACTCTGGAGCCGTCCCGCCGGCTACCAGAATTTCCTGCCACAGACCTCACGCAACGACTCGCTCTATTACCGGATGAGTCGTGTTCAGTCTTGTGGCACTTCCTGCTCGATCTGGTCGAGCCACGTCCGGGCCGACATGTCCGACGGGGCGCGCCAATCCCCGCGTGGGGACAACGCTCCCCCGTGCGACACTTTGGGGCCGTTGGGCAATGCCGAGCGTTTGAACTGGCTGAAAGAGTAAAACCGCTCGACGAAAACCTGCAGCCAATGCCGGATCTCGGACAGGGAGTAGGACGGGCGCTTGTCGTGCGGGAAGCCGGGCGGCCACGTGCCGAGTTCGGAGTCATGCCATGCATGCCAGGCCAGAAACGCGATCTTCGACGGCCGGAACCCGAAGCGCAACACGTGGAACAGCGAGAAGTCCTGCAGCGCAAAGGGTCCGACCTTCGCCTCGCTGCTCTGCAGCTCCTCCTCTTCGCCGCTGGGAACCAGCTCCGGGGTGATCTCGGTGTCGAGCACCGACTGCAGCACCTCGCCCACGTGCTCGTCGAATTCGCCCGAGGTGATAACCCAGCGGATCAGGTGCTGGATCAGCGTCTTGGGTACCCCGGCATTGACGTTGTAGTGCGACATCTGGTCGCCGACACCGTATGTCGACCAGCCCAGCCCCAGCTCGGACAGATCACCGGTGCCGAGGACGATTCCGCCGCGCTGGTTGGCGATGCGGAACAGGTAATCGGTGCGCAGGCCGGCCTGCACATTCTCGAAGGTGACGTCGTAGACCTTTTCGCCGCGCGCGAACGGATGACCCATCTCGCTGAGCATCAGCGCGGCGGTGTCGCGTATATCGATTTCCTCGAACGTGGCCCCCAGCGCTCGCGCCAGCTTGACTGCGTTGGTCTTGGTGCGCTCGCCGGTGGCGAAGCCGGGCAGGGTGAACGCCAGAATGTCGCTGCGCGGGCGTTCCTCGCGGTCCATCGCGCGGGCCGCGACGATCAGCGCGTGCGTGGAGTCCAGGCCGCCCGAGACGCCGATGACCACCTTCGGGTAGTGCAGCGCCCGCAGCCGCTGCTCGAGGCCGGACACCTGGATGTTGTAGGCCTCGTAGCAATCCTGTTGCAGCCGTCGCGGATCGGCCGGCACGAACGGGAACCGCTCGACGGTCCGCCGCAACCCGATGTCACCGGTGGGCGGATCGACCCGGAACTCGATGCGCCGGAACGACTCCGCTGCTGCCCGGTGATGACGCCGGTTGTCGTCGAAGGTGCCCATCCGCAGCCGCTCCGAGCGAAGCAACTCGGTGTCCACGTCGGCGACCGAACGGCGCTCGCCCTTCGGGAAGCGCTCGGATTGCGCCAGCAGCACCCCGTTCTCCCAGATCATGGTCTGGCCGTCCCACGCCAGGTCCGTCGTCGACTCCCCCTCACCCGCGGCGGCATAGACGTAGGCCGCCAGGCACCGCGACGACGCCGACCGGGCCAGCAGGCAGCGGTCCTCGGCGCGCCCGATCGTGATCGGGCTGCCGGACAGGTTGGCCAACACGGTCGCACCGGCCAGGGACGCCTCGGCACTGGGCGGGACCGGGACGAACATGTCTTCGCAGATCTCCACGTGCAGGACGAACCCGGGCAGGTCCGACGCGGTGAAGAGCAGATCCGGCCCGAACGGCACGTCCGATCCGCAGATCCGCACGCTGCCGCGCTCGTCGTCGCCGGCCGCGACCTGGCGCTGCTCGTAGAACTCCCGGTAGGTGGGCAGGTAGGACTTCGGAACCACACCCAGCACGCTGCCGCGATGGACGACGACCGCGGTGTTGTAGATGCGGTGCCGATACCGCAGCGGCGCACCGACCACCAGGACGGGCAGCAGGTCGGCGGACTGCGCCACCACGTCCAGCAGTGCATCCTCGACGGCGTCGAGCAGGGCATCCTGCATCAGGATGTCCTCGATCGAATAGCCGGACAACGTCAGCTCGGGAAACACCGCCAGGGCGACGCCGTCGTCGTGACACTGGCGCGCCAGGCCCAACACCGAGGCGGCATTGGCCGCGGGATCGCCGATGGTGGTGTGGTGCGTACACGCGGCGACGCGCACGAACCCGTGCCGGTATGCGGAATAGAAGCTCATTGCCCTCCATTGTCGCGGTATCGCCATCTGGATCGGGTGACGGGGTGTCCGCGGACACCTACGCTCGGTTGGGTGGAATCTCCCGAACTCGTCGCGCTGCTGGCCGGCCGCCGGGTCGCGGTGCTCACGGGCGCGGGGATTTCCACCGACTCGGGCATACCCGATTACCGGGGACCCGACTCACCGCCGAGCAATCCCATGACCATCGGCCAGTTCACCTCAAATCCGGCGTTTCGCCGGCGATACTGGGCCCGCAATCACGTCGGCTGGCGGCATATGGACGACACCGCGCCCAACCCCGGGCACCGGGCACTGGCCGCGTTGGAGCGGGCCGGGGTGGTGACGGGCGTGATCACCCAGAACGTCGATCTGCTGCATACCAAGGCCGGCAGCCGCAACGTGGTCAATCTGCACGGCACCTATGCGCAGGTGGTCTGCCTGAGTTGCCGTTACACGATCAGCCGGGCCGCGCTGGCCGAACAGCTGGAGGCACTCAACCCCGGATTCATCGAGCACACCGCGGCGGTCGGCGCATTAGCGGTGGCGCCCGACGCGGACGCCAACATCGCCTCGGTAGCCCACACCGAATCCTTCCGCTATCTCGATTGCCCGTGCTGCGCCGGCATACTCAAACCCGACATCGTCTACTTCGGTGAAAACGTGCCTAAAGACCTTGTGGCTGAGGCATATTCGCTGGTTGATCAGGCCGAAGCGCTGCTGGTCGCCGGCTCGTCGCTGGCGGTGTACTCCGGCTACCGATTCGTGCGCCGCGCCGCCGCCCTGGCGATCCCCATCGCGATCGTCAACCGGGGACCCACCCGCGGCGACGGCTTGGCCGCGGTGAAGATCGACAGCGGATGCTCGGAGACGTTGACGATGCTGGCCGCCGAACTGGCGAGCCAGCCGCTCATCAGAAGGTGCAGGGCATGGTGCGGATAGCGTGCACGAAGTTGCCCGGCACGTAGGCCGGATCGCCGGCCTGGATGCCGGGCAATTGCCGCAACAGCTCACCGAAAATGGCGCGCAGCTGCGCCCTGGCCACATGAGCACCCAGGCAAAAGTGCACACCGCCACCTCCGAAGCCCACGTGCGGGTTGGGACTGCGGCTCAGCTCGAAGCGCTCTGGATGCTCGAACGCGTCCTCGTCCCGATTGCCGGACGCATAGAACATCACCACCTTCTCGCCGGCCCGGATGGTCTGGCCGGCCAGCTCGAAATCCGTTGCTGCCGTGCGTCGAAATGTCATCACCGGGGTGGCCCACCGGATGAACTCCTCGACCGCGGTGCCGATCCGATTGTCGAAATCCACTACCAGCCAAGCCTTTTCGGCGGGAAAATCGGTGAGCGCGCGCAGCGTGTGGCTGGTGGCTTGGCGAGTGGTGTCATTGCCGGCCACCGCAAGCAACACGAAGAACGCCGCCACATCGGCATCGGAGAGCCGGTCGCCGTCCACTTCTGCGTTCACCAGGCCGCTGAACAGGTCATCGCCGGGGTGGTCGCGCCGTTCGGCAGCCAGCTCGGCGGCAAGCTGATGCAGATAGGCCTGATTCTCGAACAGGACTTGCAGCGGGTTGCGCCCGTCGAGGTAGACCGAGTCGGCCCAGGAGACCAATGCGTCGGCGGCGTGCGCCACGCGCTGGCGTTCCGATGCGGGAATCCCGACCATGTCCGACAAGGTGCGCATGGGCAGTTCTTTGGCGCAGTGCTCGACGAAATCGACGCCGCTGCCCGCCGCCCGCAGCTCTTCGACAATGACCTTGGCGTTCGTCTTGATGGAGTCCTCGATGCGGCGCACCTGCCGCGGGGTGAACGCCGCACTGACCAGCTTGCGCAGCTTGGTGTGTCGCGGCGGGTCCATCGCCAAGAATGACTGCGAACCTTCCAGCAATTCCACGGGCACGTTTTCGAAGATCACGCCCTTGCCGGACAGGAACACCTCATTGGCGCGACTGACCGTGACGATGTCGGAACGCCGGGTGACCGCCCAGAAGCCGGGGTCGTCCGGATCCTGGAGCAGGGCGTCCTCGACCGGTCGATGCCAGCTCACCGGGCGCTCGGCCCGCAGCACCGCGAACGAGCGTTCCCGCTCGGCCGCGGTCGACGCCCAGAATGCGCGCGATGACAGATCGATCGCGTCGTAGCCACGGGTACCGGCATCCACGACCATGACCATATGGTGATGTCGGCCATCATCGCCAGCTATCGGCATCACCAACCACTGTTTGTCGCTCAGCGAGATGGCCGGTTACGACCCGATGGCGGCACAAACCTATCGCGTTCTGCTGACCGCCATCTCCGAGCGTCTGGCCCGCGTCATCGAGGACGGCCAGGCCGGCGGCTCCAAACGTGCCGAACTGCCCGCGGCCATCACCGCCGATGCGCTGACCTGGATGGTCGAGCGGGTCTGTCAGCAGAGCCTGCCGGCGAAACCACCCGAGTTCGACGCCGAGCTGGCCACCACGCTAACCGAAATAGTTTGGGGCGCACTGTATCTCAAAGCCGCCTCGGCTACGTAAGGTCAAACGGGCACCAGGTCGTCGGCATGCACCGCGGGCCGGCGCAGTTCACCGGGCAACTCCGAGGTGGACCGGCCCATCATCGCGGCCAGTTCGGCCGCGTCGTAGGCGACCACGCCGCGGGCCACCGTGGTCGCGTCGGGTCCACGGAGTTCGACGACGTCGCCGGCGAAAAACTTGCCCGACACCGCGGTGATGCCAGCCGGCAGCAACGACCGGCGCTGCCGCACGACGGCCCGCACCGCACCCGCGTCCAGCGTCAGCCAGCCGGCGGACTCGGCGGCATACCGTACCCAGAACCGCCGCGCAGACATGCGCCCGGGCCGCGGCGCGAAAACGGTGCCCACCGACGCGTCGGTGAGCGCCGTCGCCACGTTGGTTGCGGGCGCCAGCAGCACCGGCACCCCCGCATCGGCGGCCAGTAGCGCCGACGAGACCTTGGACGCCATTCCGCCGGTACCCAGGTGGCTGCTGCGCCCGGCGACAACCCCGTCCAGATCGGCGACGCCGGAGACCTCGGGAATGAACCGCGCCCCCTGGTGTTTTCGCGGATCCGCCTCGTAGAGGCCGTCGATGTCGGACAGCAGCACCAGCGCCTCGGCGCCCACCAGGTGAGCGACCAGCGCCGAGAGCCGATCGTTGTCGCCGAAACGGATCTCGTTGGTGGCCACCGTGTCGTTCTCGTTGACGATCGCCACTGCATGCAGTGCCCGCAACCGGTCCAGGGTGCGCTGGGCGTTGGTGTGCTGCACCCGCATGGAAATATCGTGGGCGGTCAACAGCACCTGCCCGACCGTGCGCCCGTACCGGGCGAACGCCGCGCTCCACGAGTTCACCAGCGCCACCTGCCCCACACTGGCCGCAGCCTGCTTGGTCGCCAAATCCCTAGGGCGGCGGGATAATCCGAGCGGCTCGAGGCCCGCGGCGATCGCGCCCGAAGACACGATGACGACGTCGGTGCCCGCCTTCATCCGCGCCTCGATAGCGTCGGCGAGCTCGGCCAGCCGGCCGGCGTCGAACATGCCGGACGGGGTGGTCAGCGCCGTCGTGCCGACCTTGACGACGAGGCTGCGGGCCGTCCGGATGGCTTCCCGGTGCGCACTGGTCATCAGCTCTCACCGCGTTCGCGTCGCTGCTGGCGGGCCGCCTTGCGCTCGGCGGCGCCGACCCGCTCGTTGCGCTCCAGGCGCGCATCGGTGCCCCGGCCCGACATCGTGACGTGACCGCCCGCGGGAGTTTGCGGCTCCCAGTCGAAGGTCATCTCACCGATCGTCACCGCACACCCCGGCTGGGCACCCAGTCGCAACAGCTCGTCCTCGACACCCAGGCGCGCCAGGCGGTCCGCGAGATAGCCGACGGCCTCGTCGTTGTCGAAGTCGGTCTGCCCGATCCAGCGTTCGGGCCGGGCCCCGGTCACCACGAAGCCACCGCGGCCGTCGGGCTGCACGTCGAAACCACTGTCGTCGACGGGCACCGGGCGAATGACCGGCCGTCGCGGCACCACCTGAGGCCGTGCGGCGTGGTATCGCGCAACCATGTGCCACAGCCCGAAGATCAACGGCTGCAGGTTCTCCCGGGTGACCGTGGACACCAGGAACACCGGCCAGCCGCGTTGGGCGATCTCGTCGCGAACGAACTCGGCGAGTTCCCGGGCCTCGGGGACGTCGATCTTGTTGAGCACCACCGCCCGGGGCCGCTCGGTGAGATCGTCGAGCACCGAATCCCCCCTCAGCGTGGGTGTGTAGGCCGCCAGTTCGGCTTCCAGCGCGTCGATGTCGGAGATCGGGTCGCGGCCGGGCTCGTTGGTCGCGCAGTCCACGACATGCACCAGCACCGCGCACCGCTCGATGTGCCGCAGGAAATCCAGGCCAAGCCCGCGGCCCTGGGCCGCGCCCGGGATCAAGCCGGGCACGTCGGCGACGGTGAATGCGTGTTCGCCTGCCGAGACCACCCCGAGGTTGGGCACCAGGGTGGTAAACGGGTAGTCGGCGATCTTGGGTTTGGCCGCCGAAATGACCGACACCAGCGACGACTTTCCGGCCGACGGGAATCCGATGAGCCCGACGTCGGCGACGGTCTTGAGTTCCAGGGTCAGATCCCGCGCTTGTCCGGGTTCGCCGAGCAGCGCGAATCCGGGGGCTTTGCGGGCCCGCGACGCCAGCGCGGCGTTGCCCAACCCGCCGCGGCCACCAGCGGCGGCCGCAAAGCGGGTGCCGGCCCCGACCAGATCGGCCAGCAACCGCCCGGTTTCGTCCAGCACGACGGTGCCGTCGGGCACCTTCACCTCCAGATCGGCACCCGCGGCGCCGTCGCGGTTGCTACCCATCCCCGGTTTGCCCGAGGGCGCGGTGATGTGGGGATGGAAATGGAAGTCCAGCAGGGTGTGCACCTGCGGATCTACTACAAAGACGATGCTGCCGCCGCGACCGCCGTTGCCGCCGTCGGGACCGCCCAGCGGCTTGAACTTCTCCCGATGGACCGAGGCGCAGCCGTTACCACCCGAGCCCGCCCGCACGTGAACGACCACCCGATCCACGAACCGGGGCATCGGTTACCCACCCTCCGAATGTGACGTGAGGGCGAAACAAAGCCCGCGAAACCGCCCTGTCGTTACGCTCGCGAAGCGCTTAGGGCTGCGGCACGATGTTGACGGTCTTGCGCCCACGCTTGATGCCGAACTCGACCGCACCGCCCGCCTTGGCGAACAACGTGTCATCCCCGCCACGGCCGACGTTGATGCCGGGATGGATCTTGGTGCCACGCTGACGAATCAGGATCTCGCCGGCCTTGACGACCTGGCCGCCGAACCGCTTGACACCCAGCCGCTGCGCGGCCGAGTCCCGACCGTTGCGTGAGCTGGAAGCGCCCTTCTTGTGTGCCATTTTGTCGCCTCCGCTATTTGATGCCGGTGACTTTCAGGACCGTCAGCTGCTGACGATGGCCCTGCCGCTTGTGGTAGCCGGTCTTGTTCTTGAACTTGTGGATCCGGATCTTGGGACCCTTGACGTGCTCGAGGACCTCGCCGGTCACCGCAACCTTGGCCAGGGCGTTGGCATCGGAGGTGACGGTGGCACCGTCGACGACCAAGGCGACCGGCAGCGACACCTTCGCGCCGGGGTCGGATTCGAGCTTTTCGACCTTGACCACGTCTCCGACGGCAACCTTGTATTGCTTGCCGCCGGTCTTGACGATTGCGTAGGTCGCCATCGTGGGTGCACCTCTGCTCGTTGTCGTGCTTACATTTGCGGGCACGCGCCACCGGTTGCCTACGCGTGCGGGTCTGGTTCGCGATTCGGCACACAGCGCCACCGCAGGCGCGATTGGACCGGATCGCCGTCGTAGGCTGGCAGCCTGGCGACAACTGACCCAGGTTACGTGACCAGCGGCTACAGGGTCAAACCGGCGCAGCGGTCGTGACGGTCAGTCCACATGGATCGGCGGACCGGCCGGCCTGCCCGCCGCTCGTCGCCGCCGCGGACGTTCCGGCAACGATGCCACCTCGACGGGTCCCGGCGGGCCATCGGGACTGTCGGCGGGCTCGGAATCGGTGTCGTCGTCGTCGGTGTCGGAATCATCGACGTCGAGCTCGTCATCGAGGTCGTCATCACCGAGGTCGTCGTCGTCGAGCTCGTCGTCATCGAGCTCCTCGTCGTCGAGTTCTTCGTCCTCGTCGGTGTCCTCGTCGGCATCTTCGTCGGTGTCCTCTTCATCGGTGTCTTCTTCGTCGGTGTCCTCGAAGTCTTCGATGTCGTCGGGCTCACCGGCGTTGTCTGCGTCTTCTTCGAGATCATCTATGCCGTCGGACACCGCCACCGCAGTTTCTTCGTCGATCGCGGCCGCGAACTCCTCACCGGACTCCTCGGGTTCCCCGTCCCCACGGCCGGGTCCCAGGGACGAGCCCGCTGCCATCGCTTTGAACATCGGATGCTCGCCGGGGGCGTGAGCGGGGACCTTGGCCACGATCCCTTTGTCACTGGGCTCTTCGGCGCGACTCTTCTTCGAGCGCCTGTTGCGCCGGCCTCCGGATTCCGACTTTCGCCCGGTCGCCGGCGCAGCATCCACCGGATCGGCATGCAGCAGGATCCCACGCCCGCTGCACTGGGGACACGACGACGAGAAGGCCTCGATCAGGCCGGTTCCCAAACGTTTGCGGGTGAGCTGGACCAAGCCCAGCGAGGTCACCTCGGACACCTGGTGACGGGTGCGGTCGCGGGCCAGCGCCTCGGTCAGCCGGCGCAGCACCAGGTCGCGGTTCGATTCCAGCACCATGTCGATGAAGTCGATGACCACGATGCCGCCGATGTCACGCAGGCGCAGCTGACGCACGATCTCCTCGGCCGCCTCCAGGTTGTTCTTGGTGACGGTCTGCTCGAGATTGCCCCCCGACCCGGTGAATTTGCCGGTGTTGACGTCGATCACCGTCATGGCCTCGGTCCGGTCGATCACCAATGTCCCGCCCGACGGCAGCCACACCTTGCGGTCCATCGCCTTCGTCAGCTGCTCGTCGATACGATGCACCGCAAAGACGTCGGGGCGCGTCTGACCTTCAGCAAGCTCGGCCGGCTCGTACTTGGTCAATTTCGAAACCAGATCGGGCGCAACGGAATTCACGTAGTCGTTGATCGTGGTCCAGGCCTCGTCGCCGGAAACGATGAGCCCGGCAAAATCCTCGTTGAACAAGTCGCGGATGACCTTGACCAGCACATCCGGTTCTTCGTAGAGCGCCACCGCAGCGCCGGCCGCCTTCTGCTTGACCTCGGCGGCCTTGGCTTCGATCTGTTGCCAGCGCTCCTGCAACCGGGTGACGTCGGCACGAATGTCGCCCTCTTTGACCCCCTCGGACGCGGTGCGGATGATCACTCCCGCGTCGGACGGCACCACCTCGCGCAGGATCTCCTTGAGCCGCTGGCGTTCGGTGTCGGGCAGCTTGCGGCTGATCCCGGTCGACGACGCGCCCGGCACGTAGACCAGATAGCGGCCGGCCAGCGACACCTGCGTCGTCAGCCGTGCTCCCTTGTGGCCCACCGGGTCCTTGCTGACCTGGACGACGACGTAGTCGCCGGGTTTGAGGGCCTGTTCGATCTTGCGGTCGGCCCCACCGAGTCCGGCTGCGTCCCAGTTGACTTCACCCGCGTAGAGCACACCGTTGCGGCCGCGACCGATGTCGACGAAGGCCGCCTCCATCGACGGCAACACGTTCTGCACGATGCCCAGGTAGATGTTGCCCACCAGGGAAGCCGAAGCCGCGGAAGTCACGAAATGCTCGACCACGATGCCGTCTTCGAGCACCGCGATCTGGGTGTAGCGCGTGCCCGGGTGCGGCGGCTCGGTGCGGACCCGGTCACGCACAACCATGACTCGCTCGACGGCCTCTCGTCTGGCCAGGAATTCGGCCTCGGTCAGTACCGGTGGACGGCGCCGCCCGGCGTCGCGGCCGTCCCGGCGGCGTTGCCGTTTGGCTTCCAGCCGGGTCGAGCCGTCGATGCCCTTGATCTCGTTGCTGCCGGACTCTTCGTCCCCGGCGCCGCCGTTGCGGGGCGCGCGTTCGTGCACGACGGTGTTGGGCGGATCGTCGGGCGCTGGGCCCTCGTCGCCGTCCTCTCCGGAACCCGACTTGCGTCGTCTGCGGCGGCGGCGACGACGGCTGGCGCCCTCTGCTGAGCCGTTGTCATCGTCGCCGGCGTCGGTGTCGGTGTCGTCGGAGTCCGCTGCATCGTCACTTTCGGAGTCGTCGGAACGGGCAGAGTCCCCATTCGCTTTCCGGTCGGCTTCGTCGCCGTCATCTTCGCCGGGGCCGTCGGATCCACCCTGTTCACCGCGTCCCCGACCACGGCCACGACGGCCACGCCGACGCCGCCGACCGCTCGGCCGGTCGATCTGCTCATGTTCGTCGTCATCATCGGAATCGTCGGCTGCCTCGTCGTCGGTGCCGTTGTCCTCATCGATCGCCTCGGGAATCGGCTGCGGCGCGACGAACAGCGGCAGGTAATGCGGCCGCTCCACCCACGTCTCGACGACCTGCACCGTTTCCTGCGTTTCCAGCAGCAGCCGGGATTCGGGTTCCGGGGCCTCGTCAGCCTCGTAGTCAGCTTCGTAGTCAGCTTCGTCGTCAGCTTCGTCGTCAGCTTCGCCCGGTGCGACAGCCGCCGCGGCGACACCGAGTTCAGCGTTTTCTTCTGGTTTGGCTTGGTTGGGTTCGTTGGCGGGTTCTTCGATGGGCGTTTCGGCCAGCAGGTCGCGCACCCGGACTGCGTCGACCCGGTCCACGCTGGAATGTGCGCTGCGGATACGACCGTCCAGCGCGTTGAGGGCATCGAGCACCCGCCTGCTGCTGGTCCCCAGCGTTCGTGCCAGCGAATGGACTCTCAGGCGGTCCGGCAGTTCCTCATGCCGTGTCGGCTCTTTTGGGTCTGAAGATGGGGCACCGTCTACCACGTATTCTCCTCAAGCCCCCGGGCGCGTCGTTTCGACGCGGCCACGCGAGGGCTCCGCTATGTGCTCGGGTCACTTCTCCCGGGCTTGTGATGGTCTTGCTCCGAGCCGCTCGGGCGAGCACACTCGGCGCCGTGCTGAATGACGGCTTGACACGCCGCGCCCCATCGGATGGCGATGGTCGCGCTTGTCGAAGTCTTCATTCGGGTGTTCGACGCCGGTCCGGCGACGTTCACCCGCAGTCAGTATCCCATATCACTGGGCTGGATCACCCTCGTCTGAGCGGTACACCGGTGAATCCGGCTCGCAAGCACGTCTCCCGGCGCTAGGCGCCGGGAAACCAGAGCGCGATCTCGCGCTGCGCCGACTCGGCCGAATCTGAGCCGTGCACCAGGTTGAATTGGGTTTCCAAGCCGAAGTCGCCGCGGATGGTGCCGGGCGTGGCCTTGTCCACCGGGTCGGTGCCGCCGGCGAGCTGGCGAAACGCCGCGACCGCTCGCGGCCCTTCCACGACGGCCGCCACCACCGGGCCCGACGTGATGAACTCGAGCAACGACCCGAAGAACGGCTTGCCTTCGTGCTCGGCGTAATGACGGCCGGCCAGCTCGTCGTTGACGTTCCTGAGCTCCAGCGCCGCGACGGTCAGGCCTTTGCGCTCGATGCGGCCGATGATCTCGCCGATCAGTCCGCGTTGCACACCGTCCGGCTTGATCAGCACGAGGGTCCGTTCAGTCACGGTGGCTAAGAGTAGATGGCCAACGCTGAACTCGCACGGCAGGCCCGGCTCAGCCTGGCGGCGACGCTCCCCCTCGCTGCCGCCGCCGGACCTCGGCCCGGAAGTACGCGATCAGCACCCATACCCCGGTGAACAGCACGCCGACGAAGCCGACGCCCGGGTACACGGCGAACCCGGCGAGCAGTACCAGCTGCACGCCGAGGTTCACCCAGATCGCCCACGGTCTGCGCTGCAGCCCGGCGAGCAGGATCAGTGCCGCGGCCAGCCCGATCAGATACCCCAGCGACGCCGGACTCAGCCCGCCGCCCACCGCGCCCACCACCGGTATGGCCAGCAGCACCACGATCGCCTCGAGAAGCAGTGTCGCGGCCATGACCGCACCGAAGCTCTTCCACGGGTCGGCCCGCGGTGTCGGATCACCGGAGTCGGCGGGCCCTTGCGGCTGGCCGGTCATTGCGGGTTACGTCCGAATAGCGTGCGGGCGGCCCCGGCGGTGACGACCGATCCGGTGACGACGATTCCGGAGCCGGGGAACGAGCCCCCTTCGGCTCCTTGTTGGGCGGCCGCCTCGTCGACCAGCGCGGTCGCCGTGTCGATGGCATCGCTCAGGTTCGCGGCGGACAGCACCCGATCGGGTCCGAACCGCTCCCGGGCCGCCGCGGCCAGCGACTCGACATCCAGCGCGCGCGGTGACCCGTTGTGGGTCACCACAACCGAGTCGAACACCGGCTCCACCGCTTGCAGAATGCCGTCGACGTCCTTGTCGGCCAGCACACTGACCACCCCGACCAACGTCCGGAAGTCGAACTCGGCGGCCAGCGTCCGGGCCAGCGCAGCCGCCCCGGCGGGATTGTGGGCGGCGTCGATGAACACGGTCGGTGCGCTGCGCATCCGTTCCAGTCGGCCGGGGCTGGTGGCCGCGGCGAATCCCGCCCGCACCGCCTCGACGTCGAGCTGACGCTGGGCACCCGCGCCGAAGAAGGCCTCGACGGCGGCCAGCGCCACCACCGCGTTGTGCGCCTGGTGTTCACCGTGCAGCGGCAGGTAGATGTCGGAGTACACGCCGCCCAGGCCCTGCAGTTGCAGCACCTGACCGCCGACGGCGACCTGGCGGCCCAGCACGGCGAACTCCGATTCCTCCCGGGCGACCGCGGCGTCGGCGCGGACCGCCTGGCCCAGCAGCACCTCCATGACTTCCGGGCGCTGACGCGCGATCACCGCGACCGTATCGGGCGAGCCTTCGGCGGCTTGATGGATGATGCCCGCCTTCTCGCCTGCGATCCCGGCGATGTCGTCCCCGAGGTAGTCGACATGGTCCTTGCTGATCGGGGTGATCACCGCCACCGGCGCATTGATGACGTTGGTGGCGTCCCATCGTCCACCCATACCCACCTCGACCACGGCGACGTCGACGGGCGCGTCGGCGAACGCGGCGAACGCCATCGCGGTGAGCACCTCGAACTTGCTCATCGCCGGCCCGCCGGCATTCTGCGACTGCTCATCGATCATCTGTACGAACGGCTCGATTTCCCGGTACGTCGCCACGTACTGCGCCGGGCTGATCGGCTTTCCGTCGATCGAGATCCGTTCCACCACCGACTGCAGGTGCGGGCTGGTGGTGCGGCCGGTCCGTTGATGCAACGCGGTCACCAATGCGTCGACCATCCGCGCCACCGACGTCTTGCCGTTGGTCCCGGCGATGTGAATCGAGGGATAGCTGAGTTGCGGTGAACCCAGCAGGTCCAGCAGCGCGCTGATCCTGGTCAGGCTCGGCTCGATGCGGGTCTCCGGCCAGCGCTGGTCCAGCAGGTGCTCGACCTGCAGCAACGAAGCGATCTCGTCCGGTGTGGGCGCCATGCCGGTGGATGGCCGGTCTGTCGACTCGAAACTCATTGCAGCGCAGCCAGCCTGGCGGTGATGCGGTCGGTTTCCTCTTGCGCCAGCCGCTGCCGGTCGCGGATCTTGTCAACAACAGCTTCGGGCGCCTTGGCCAAGAAATCCGCGTTCGCCAATTTGGCGCCGGTTGCTGCCAGCTCCTTTTGCGCCGCGGCCAATTCCTTTTCCAGCCGGCGACGTTCAGCGGCCACGTCGATCGTGCCGGAGGTGTCGAGTTCGACGACGACCCTTGCCCGGCTCAGCCGAACTTCCAATGACACCGACGGGCGGAAATCCGGCCCCGCAGCGGCGAGCCATGCCAGCGATGTCACGGCGGCAACCTGAGTGTTCAGGTCCGACTCGTCGATACCGGCCAGCCGGGCCGGCACCTTTTGCCGGTCGGCGAGGCCCTGATCGCTGCGGAATCGCCGGACCTCGGTCACCAGCTTTTGCATATCGCTGATGCGCTGCGCAGCAACGGGATCCAGAGTGATCCCGGAGGGCCGCGGCCAGTCGGCGACCACCAGGGACTCTTCCCGGGTCAAAGCCTGCCAGAGCGCCTCGGTGATGAACGGGATCACCGGGTGCAGCAACCGAAGCAGCGTGTCCAACGCCGCTGCCAGTACCGCGGTGGTATGCGAGAGCCCTTCGGCCAGTTGGGTTTTTGCCAGTTCGACATACCAGTCGCAGAACTCGTCCCAGGCGAAGTGATACAACGCTTCGCAGGCGCGGCTGAACTCGTAGCTGTCGAAGGCCGAATCCACTTCGGCTCGAACCTCTTCCAGTCGTCCCAGGATCCAGCGGTCGGCGTCGGTCAGCTCGGCCGGCGCCGGCAAGGGCGCTTCGGAAGGCTTGGTGGCGCCGTTGAGCAGTGCGTAGCGCGTCGCGTTGAACAGCTTGGTGGTGAAGTTGCGCGACGCGCGGACGGCGTCTTCGCCGATCGCCAGGTCGCCACCGGGGCTGGCTCCACGGGCCAGCGTGAACCGCAACGCATCGGCACCGAACGTGTCCATCCACTCCAACGGATCGATGACGTTGCCCTTGGACTTACTCATCTTGCGGCCGAACTCGTCACGAATCAGCCCGTGCAGGAACACGTCGGTGAACGGCACCTGGGGGCCGCGGCGGCCGTCGAGCGTGATGACGTCGTCGCCGCCCACGAAGGTGCCGAACATCATCATCCGCGCCACCCAGAAGAACAAGATGTCGTAGCCGGTGACCAGAACGCTTGTCGGATAGAACTTTTCCAGCTCCGGCGTCTTTTCGGGCCAGCCCAGCGTGGAGAACGGCCACAGCGCGGAGGAGAACCAGGTGTCCAGCACGTCGGGGTCCTGGTCCCAGCCCTCCGGGGGCGTTTCATCCGGTCCGACACATACCTTTTCGCCGTCGGGTCCGTACCAGATCGGGATGCGATGACCCCACCACAGCTGTCGCGAGATGCACCAGTCGTGCATGTCGTCGACCCAGGTGAACCAGCGCGGTTCCAGGCTGGCGGGGTGAATCACGGTGTCGCCGTTGCGCACCGCGTCGCCAGCGGCCTTGGCCAACGACTCCACCCGAACCCACCACTGCAACGACAGCCGCGGTTCGATCGGCTCCCCGCTGCGCTCGGAATGTCCCACGCTGTGCAGGTAGGGGCGTTTCTCCTCGACGACGCGGCCTTGGGCGGCCAGCGCCTCGCGCACCGCGACCCGTGCTTCGAATCGGTCCATGCCATCGAATGGTGTTCCGGTGCCGGCGATCCGGCCCTTGGTGTCCATGATCGAGGGCATCGGCAGGCTGTGCCGCATCCCGATCTCGAAGTCATTCGGGTCGTGAGCGGGCGTGACTTTGACTGCGCCGGTGCCGAATTCGGGGTCCACATGCTCGTCGGCAACGATGATCAGCTGCCGGTCGACAAACGGGTGCGGCAGGCTCGTGCCGACCAGGTCGCGATAGCGATCGTCGTCGGGGTGGACCGCGATGGCGGTATCGCCGAGCATCGTCTCCACGCGGGTGGTGGCGACAACGATGTGCGGTTGCGAGTCGTCCAGCGAGCCGTACCGGAACGACACCAGCTCGCCTTCGACGTCGAGGTAGTTGACCTCCAGATCCGAGATCGCCGTCTGAAGCACCGGTGACCAGTTGACCAGCCGCTCGGCCTGATAGATCAGCCCGGCGTCGTAGAGCCTCTTGAAGATCGTCCGCACCGCCCGCGACAGCCCCTCGTCCATGGTGAACCGGTCGCGGCTCCAGTCCACCCCGTCGCCGAGGCGGCGCATCTGACCACCTATCGCCCCGCCCGACTCCCGCTTCCAGTCCCAGACCTTGTCGACGAACAGCTCACGGCCGAAGTCCTCTTTGGTCTTGCCGTCGACCGCCAGCTGCTTTTCCACCACGCTCTGGGTGGCGATACCGGCATGGTCGGTGCCCGGCTGCCACAGCACCTCGTAGCCCTGCATCCGTTTTCGGCGGGTCAGGGCGTCCATCATGGTGTGTTCCAGTGCGTGGCCCATATGCAGGCTGCCGGTCACGTTCGGCGGCGGCAGCACAATCGAGTAGGCGGGCTTGCTGCTGGTGGGGTCCGCGGTGAAGTAACCGGCATCCAGCCACTTCTGGTAGATGGCGCCCTCCATCGCACCCGGGTCCCACGACTTGGGCAGCTGGTCGGCGTCGGAGCGGGCGCGCGCGGTCACCGGTCAATTCTAGGAACCGCCGCGTAGCGGCGTGTAGGCGCCTAAAACCGCAGGTGAACGACTATCAAGGAGTCGATCAGGGAATCGTGAGCACCTGGCCGGGATGGATCAGGTCGGGATTGGGAATTGCGTTGGCGTCGACCAGCACCTGGTATTTGTTCCCGTCACCGTAGAACCGTTCGGCGATGCCCCACAAGGTGTCGCCGGAGACCACGGTGTACGAATTGGGAGCGGGCTCAGCCGGCTCGTCGGCGACCGCCTCTGCGATGGGCTCCGGCGCCGCCTCCCCGACGGGCTGGGCCGCCTGCGCCGCGCCGGTCATCTCCGGGGCGCCAACAGATTTCTGCAGGTCGGCCGGCGGCGTGTCGGTCTGCGTCGCGGTGGCCCAGGCGGGGCCGTCGGCCGCGTAGAGCACCAGGTTACGGTCATCCTGGAGCACCAGCCTGACGCTCTTGCTGCCCACGGTGTCGCTGTGCCAGACCGGTCGCTCCGGCGTGTAGAGGACGAAGTTGCCATCGGTCTGCAGCTCGGCGCGCACCACGTCCTGGCCGTCGGTCGCCGTGGCCCATACCGGCGTGCCGTCAGCGGCGAGCACCAGGTTGCCGTCTTCTTGCAGGGTCAAGGTGTAGGCCCCGTTATTGGAGACCAAGGATTCTCCTCGCTGCAGCCGCTGTCCCTCGCCGAGCGTGTCTGACATGCTTTGCCTTTCGTTATCCGGTCCGGCCGACTGATTGCGCCGGGTTACTTTTTGCCGCCGAGCAGCCCGCCGATGATGTCCCCCAGCGCGCGGCCTCTGCCACCCAGCAGGTTGCCGATGGACGCTTCATCATTTCCGCCCCCGAGGATCCCGCTGAGCAGCTGAGCCAGGCCGCCACCGGAGCCTGTTTCCTCGTGTTCCTCGTGCTCGACCGCGGTACCCTGCAGTGCGCCGCCCGGCCGGAGCTGATTTCCCAGGTATGCCAGCACGATCGGGAGCACCAGCGGCAACAACCGCTGCAGAAGTTCTCTCCTTCCGGCCCCACCACTGGCCAGTGCCGATGCCACGCAGTCGCTGTCATTGCCGGCGAATAGCGTGGCGACGGCCTCTTCGGCCTCTTCTTCGCCGCGCCGGTCAACCTGGTCGAGCGCCCCGCCCGCGTCGAGCAGGCCACGCGCGGCGTGGCTGCTGGCGGCTGACTCGATCCGGCCGGCGTGTTCGGGATCCTGCGAATGCCGGTGCAATCCGGTAAGCAGCACCGGTACCAGCGTGCGGACCGCCGCGTCCACCTCGGTTTCGTCGGCGCCGAGCTTGCGCGCGATGTCAGATGTAGGAATCTGGGTGTAGAGATCATCAAGGCCGGGCATCGGTGCGGGTTGCCTTCGGAGTCGCATATCAAGCCACCACTCTTCTGACCCTAGACGTACTCCGTCACCGGCTCAGACCAGCCGCTCGGTGTGCAACGACACACCGGCGGCCGGGAAGCGAGCCAGCAGCGCGTCACCCATCGCGGCGGCCGGGGTCAGCACCCCGTGCAGATCCGAGAGCTTGTCGCGATCGAATGCCAGCGCCAGACCACACTCCCCCAGCAACACCGACGTCGCCTTGTAACCGGGATCGCCGTCCTGCTTCATGCGCGCCACGTATCGGGCGCCCGAGGTTGTGGTGGTGTAGGTCTCGATCCGGTAGTAGCCACGCTCGCGGGCCGCCGCGCTCGGGCCGGAGCCCGGCTTGGGCACCAACCGCTGCACCAACCCTTGCGGTAGCAGCCGGAAATATCGGCTGCCCAATCCGGTCGTCACGTTGCCAACGCCGCTGACCATCGCCGACGCGAGCGGCGCCAGCGGCGACGATCCCAGGCTCATGTGCTCGCTGTACCGGAACCGCCTGCCGTAGGCCCAATCCAACAGCGCGTTGCTGCGGCGCACGATCCTGGTATTGGTCGGCGCCATCAGGAACCCGGCCGTCCACAGTCCGCTCAATTCCGGGGCGAGTTGACTGCCGCGCCGCCATGGCAGATCGGGCTGCGGGCCGAGTTCGGGCTCGGCGGCGCGGTCGGTGCTCAGCGTGTACGGGTCGGCGAATTGCCGACGCAGGTCCGGGTCGGCGGAGACGGCACGCAGAATCTCCAGCATCGACGCGATAGTGCCGCCGGATAGCCCGCCGGCGAGGGACCGGACCACAAAATGCGTGTCGCCCAGTTCCCCGGCGCCGTCGTCGTGCGCGGCGTGGTACAGGGCGTACACGCTGAGGTCTGACGGGATCGAGTCGAAGCCGCAGGCATGCACGATCCGGGCACCGGTGTCGGCAGCCTGCTTGTGGTGCCGATCGATGCTGTCGCGGACAAACGGTGGCTCGCCGGTCAGATCGGCGTAATCGGTGCCGGCGGCGGCGCACGCGGCCACCAACGGCAGCCCGTAGCGCATATAGGGCCCGACCGTGGTGACGACGACTCGGGTGCGGGATGCCATCTCCTCGAGGGTCGCGGGCGACCCGGCGTCGGCGGCGACGACCGACCAGGACTGCGCGGGTTCTCCCAACGTGTCGCGAACGGCGAGCAATCGCTCGGTCGACCTGCCGGCCAGCGCGATTCGCGCGTCTCCGCTGGCTCGAGCCAGGTATTCGGCGGTCAGCTTGCCGACGAAACCCGTGGCCCCGTAGAGGATGATGTCGAATTCACGCGGCGCTGCGGTCACGGGCCAGACGCTACCCGCGGTGCGCGGCCCAGCGCGCATGCGACCCCGAATACGACGGGTGCCGGGCCCGAAGGCCCGGCACCCGGTGTTCGGCTATATCGCCTGGCGGTGTGGTCAGCCGCGACGACCACAGACCGGCCAGGCGCCGATCCCCTGCGAATGCAGTACGTTCTCGGCCACGCGGATCTGCTCCTCACGGCTGGCGCTGGCCGCCGAGCCTGAACCGCCGTTGGCATGCCAGGTGCTGGAAGTGAACTGCAGCCCGCCGGAGTATCCGTTACCGGTATTGATGGCCCAGTTGCCACCCGACTCGCATTGCGCGATGGCGTCCCAGTTCACGCTGTACGCCCGCGGAGCCGGCGGCGGAGGTGGAACGTCGGGGGCCGGCGGCGGCGCCATGTTCGGGTCGAAGTCCACCGGTTCCGGGGCCGGCGGCGCGGCGTCCGGGGCCGGCCCATCCGGCAGGTCGACCGGCGCGATCACCGCGTCGGGAGCCGCAGGCGGCGGGACGTTCGGGTCGAACCCGACGAGCTCTGGAGCCGGTGCGTCGTCCGGGGCGCCGGAAGCAAAGGCGTCCGGGGCCGGAGGCACGTTCGGGTCGAAGTCCACCGCATCGGGGCCGGGCGCCGCGTTCGGGTCAAGGCCCTCGTCCGCAGCGGCGGTACCGGACGGCACAGTCACGAGCGTCCCTGTGATCGCGGCGACGATGAGCGTCTTACGGACGTTCTTCAACATTGTTCCTTTCGCGGTGCGCGCGCGCCAAAGCGAGCCAGCCCACGGCGGTGGGTTGGATGCGATGTCCAGGTGGAATTGCTGCTTTGGGACGTGCCGTCTCGTTTCGGCACGACAGCGGAGGGCCCGAGTTGCCCGTCGGGGGTTTCTATGCCCGACTGCTGCGACGGCTGTGCTGGATCGGTGCCGCCCTCAGCTCCGCTCACACGCGGGATCCGTGGATTCAATTGTGGTCAACTACTGATGCCCGGTTTCGGGCTAAACGCACCGTACGATAACGATTTGAATTCGTCATCCCGACCGAAGTGATATTTCGGTTCTATAACGAGCGGATCACGACGCGGTCGCACAATGGTCTACGCAGGTCAAGCGCCTGTTCATAGCTGCGGTCGGAGCTTCGTGCCTCCGGTGCCACGGTGAGCCGAATCACGTGTATTTTGTGAGCTGCGCCACGTATTTGCCGCTCTTGGTCGCCGGACTATTCAACGGATCCGTCGGCAGGTGAACGTGACCCAGCTCATAGCGCACCGCTCCCCGCCATCGCCGGTAGACCTCGCCGCCACGCAGGTCCCGGCGAAATCACAATCCCGGAGGACGTCGCGGGGTCGAGAACGCAACTCACAATCAGCGAAAGTGACTTCCCAATAAGGTTTTTCGTGTACGACGACCTCATCGCCGAGGTCCGGTGCGGTAAGCCGCGCACCACGGCATACCGGCGCCGGCCCAGCCGCTGATTGCACGCGACCGGATGCCTGCCGTTGGCTGCGCTGTTGTTGATTTTCTTGCATGGACACACTTACCGACGATGGCAGCGGAACGACTTACTAAGTAGCTGACAGCCGAAATGCACTGTGTTACAACAACATATGGAGGTGCAGCACAAGGGTGCACGGTTGTCCGTGGCTGAAAATGACCCTAATAAAGAACGAAATTCTACGTATACTAATAACATTTAAATGAGAAAACAGTCAGAAATAAAATACTACGCCCTCCACAGAAATTCGATTGCGATCGATGGGGAGAACAGACCGACGCAAACCGGGCGCGAATTTTGCAGCCCGTCGCACGGGCACGACAAAGAGCTAACGGTCAGTGCCGAGGCTGTGCGGGTACCCGCAAGTCGGTCGCGGTATTGACATTCGACAGCGCCCCGGAATCCGGCATGACGATCCGTTGAGCGTCGCAAGCATCGACGAAGGCGCTCATCCTGCGCTCACCGGCGGCAACCAATGCATCAACCCGATCGGCCAACTCGGTCCGGTATACCGCAGCCAAGTAGTGGCTGCGACCGTCCCACGGCAGCACCACTTCGGCGTTGGTCTGCACCGCACGGCGCACCAGATCATCGATCAATTCGACTGTCAGCAAAGGCATGTCGACGGCGCACACGAACGCAAGCCGCGCGCCGGCCGCTGCGGCCGCACGCAAGCCGCGCCCAGTCGCCGGCAACGGACCGAGCCCTCGCACTTCGTCGCGCAGCACATCAGCCGGCAACGGGGGCAATGGCTGCCCAGGAGCCGCCATCACGAATAACGGGTCGCAGCGCTGTCCGACAACAGCGACCACGTGCTCGACCAGCGTTGTGGCCCCTCCCGGCAGCGGCAGCGTCGCTTTGTCACGACCCATCCGCCGCGACTCTCCGCCGGCCAAGACGACCCCGGCGAGTGACCCTGCGCCCGGCACCGGTTCGCCCACGTCAGCCGACAGTCCAGGTGTCACGCCCGCGGAGCAGCGCTTGCAGCGCGGTGGCGTCGGACGGAACCGCACTCTGGGCGGTGCTGACCTGTGAACGTGCCGCGTCGTCGTAGGTGGGCCTGCTGATGTGGCGGAAGATTCCGAGCACGGTGTGCTCGAGGTTTTGATCGGACAGCCGAGACAACGCGAACGCATACGCCGCGTCGTCGGCGTGCGCGTCGTGCACCACGATGTCCTCGACAGCCACGTCGGCGGTCTTGGCCACGTCGAGGCTGAAGCCAGACCTCACGACGCAGTATTCACCGTTGGTGCCGAACACGATGGGTTCACCATGGCGGACGTTGATCACCCGCTCTTCCGCCCCCTCCTTGCGCAGCGCGTCGAAGGAGCCGTCGTTGAATATCGGGCAGTCCTGCAGGATTTCGACCAGCGCGGCACCGCGGTGCTGGGCGGCAGCGCGCAGCACCTCGGAAAGCCCGGCGCGGTCGGAATCCAGCGCGCGGCCGACGAACGTCGCCTCGGCACCCAAGGCCAGCGAGACGGGGTTGAATGGAGTATCGAGCGAACCCATCGGGGTCGACTTGGTGATCTTGCCGACCTCCGATGTGGGTGAGTATTGACCCTTGGTCAGCCCGTAGATCCGGTTGTTGAACAGCAGAACCGTGATGTTGACGTTTCGGCGCATTGCGTGAATCAGATGGTTGCCACCGATCGACAACGCATCGCCGTCGCCGGTGACCACCCATACCGACAGGTCCTCGCGGGCCAGCGCCAGCCCGGTCGCGATTGCCGGAGCGCGGCCGTGGATCGAGTGGAACCCGTAGGTCTCGAGGTAGTACGGGAAGCGGCTGGAGCATCCGATGCCGCTGATGAACACGATGTTCTCGCGGCGTAATCCGAGTTCGGGCAGAAAGTTGCGAATGGTGTTGAGGATGACGTAGTCCCCGCACCCGGGGCACCAGCGGACCTCCTGGTCACTGGTGTAATCCTTGGCCTTCTGCGGTTGGTCCGTCGTGGGCACCCGCGAGTTCTTGGTCAAACTCGGGGTTAGCCCGAGGTCTGTGCCCGCCAGGTCGCCGGTCACGCTAGTCATGAGCGCCGCTCCTCCTCATTGCCTGGTCCCGCGCTGGCGGGCGGCGCCCCACCGGGGCGCGGCGCCGGTCATTCGACAGCTCCCGCTCCAATGGGGGCCGCCCCCAATTTGGCGACCATCGTCTTGTCTTGCTCAATCTCGGCCAGCGTCCCGCCCAGTGCCGCGCGGATAACTCGGCCGATTTCGTCGGCCAAGAACGACAACCCTTGCACTTTGGTGACCGATTGAATGTCGACCAGATACTTTCCGCGCAGCACCAGCGCCAACTGGCCCAGGTTCATTTCGGGTGCAACTACCTGCGGATAACGTCGCAGCACGTCACCCAAGTTCGCCGGCAATGGGCTGAGGTACCGCAAGTGGGCATGCGCGACCTTGATCCCCTTGCGCCGCGCCCGCCGGCACGCCTCACCGATCGGCCCGTAAGAACTGCCCCAGCCGATCAATAACAGCTCCGCGTCCCCCGTCGGGTCGTCGACCTCGAGGTCGGGAACTCGGATTCCGTCAATCTTGGCTTGGCGAATCCGAACCATGAGGTCGTGATTCATCGGCTCGTAGGAGATGGCACCGGAGCCATTGGCAGCTTCCAGCCCGCCGATGCGGTGCTCCAGACCTGGGGTGCCGGGTATGGCGAACTGACGGGCCAGCGTCTCGGGGTCGCGATTGTACGGCTGGAAGGGCTCGTCCGGTTTGGCAAACTTGTGCACGATGGGCTCGAAGGTGGTGATGTCGGGAATTCGCCAAGGTTCCGAGCCGTTGGCAATGGCCCCATCGGACAGGACGATCACCGGCGTCTGGTAGGCGAGAGCGATCCGCACCGCCTCGACGGCGACCTCAAAGCAATCGGCCGGCGACCGCGGCGCAAGCACCGCAACCGGCGACTCACCGTTGCGGCCATACAACGCCTGCAGCAGGTCAGCCTGCTCGGTCTTGGTGGGCAGGCCGGTCGACGGTCCACCTCGCTGCACATCGATGACGATCAATGGCAGTTCGGTCATCACGCCCAGGCCTAACGCCTCGGACTTCAGCGAAATACCCGGCCCTGACGTGCTGGTGACACCGATCGCACCGCCGTAGGCCGCGCCCAGGGCCGCACAGATACCCCCGATCTCATCTTCGGCCTGGAAGGTGATGACATTGAAGTTCTTGTGCTTGGACAGCTCGTGCAGGATGTCGGACGCCGGGGTAATCGGATAGCTGCCCAGCACCACCGGAGCATTGGCGAGCTGACCCGCTGCAACGATCCCGTACGCCAACGCAGTGTTTCCCGAGATTTGCCGGTATTCACCGGGCGGCAAGGCCGCCGCCGGAACTTCGTACGTCGTGCCGAATGCCTCGGTGGTCTCGCCGTAATTCCACCCCGCCTTGAGGGCCAGCACGTTGATCTCCGCGATGTCGGGTTTGCGCGCAAACTTCTCTCTGATGAAGTTTTCACTGGTCCGGATCGGCCGGCCGTACATCCACGACAACAACCCCAAAGCGAACATGTTCTTGGCGCGCTGGCCGTCTTTCTTCGACGCGCCAACGGTTTCCACTGCCGCCAGGGTCAACGTGGTCATCGGCACTGAATGCACGACGTACTCGTCCAATTCGTCGGACTCCAGCGGATTGGTCACATAGCCGACCTTCATCAAGTTGCGCTTGGTGAACTCGTCCGAATTGGCAATCACCATGCCCCCGCGGGGCAGGTCACCGATATTGGCCTTCAGCGCTGCCGGGTTCATCGCGACCAGCACGTCCGGCCGGTCACCGGCCGTCAGGATGTCGTAGTCGGCAATCTGAATCTGAAAGGACGAAACCCCGGGCAGGGTGCCCGCCGGGGCCCGGATCTCGGCGGGATAGTTCGGCTGGGTGGCCAGGTCGTTGCCGAATAGGGCCGCTTCTGAAGTGAACCTGTCGCCGGTCAGCTGCATCCCGTCGCCGGAGTCGCCGGCGAAACGGATGACGACATGTTCCAGGCGCCGCCGCTCGTGCCGGGCATGCGACGCCACGGCATGAGACTCTGACTCGGCTCCGCTGCCATTCGGATCCACGTCTCCGCCTTCCGTCCGTAATCAGGCTTTTAATCAGGCCCTAATCAGGAGAAGCACTCCGGTGCGGTTTCAGGTTACGCCGTCGGAATGGCTCCCCCACCTCACGTTTTTGTGTCACTGGCGGTATCAAGTATGACACTTGTTCCTGCGCGTTTGGCCGTCACAGAACCTCGGCGGAGGGCGGTCGATTCGCTAAAAGCCGACGTCAGGGCGGCGACGGTTGCGGTGGCAACCCAAACTGTGGTCTTGGTCACTTTCTCACCGACCGCGCTTAGGACCGTCTGAGACCGGTCGATCGTGTCGCAGCTGGGCGATGCGCGGGTACAGAACTGGGTTCGCGACGGGCTCGGTTCGTGGCGTCGGGGCCCGTACCTTCGCGACGCTAGGCGCTCTTGTCGCGGCGCTCGGAACGGGACGGCTTGCGCGGCACGATCGTCGGCAGCACGTTGTCCTGCACGGTCTCCTTGGTGACCACCACTTTGGCGACATCGTCGCGGCTGGGGATGTCATACATGACCGGCAGGAGAACTTCTTCCATAATCGCCCGCAAGCCACGAGCACCGGTGCCGCGGTGGATCGCTTGGTCCGCGATCGCTTCCAGCGCATCGTCGGTGAACTCAAGCTCCACGCCGTCCATTTCGAAGAGCCGGGTGTACTGCTTGACCAAAGCGTTCTTCGGCTCGGACAAGATCTTGACCAACGACTCCTTGTCCAGGTTGGTGACCGAGGCAACCACCGGCAGGCGGCCGATGAATTCAGGAATCAGACCGAACTTGATCAGGTCCTCGGGCATCACTTCGGCAAAGTGGTCGGTGGTGTCGATCTCGGCCTTGGAGCGGACTTCGGCGCCGAAGCCCAAGCCACGCTTGCCCACCCGCTCGTAGATGATCTTCTCCAGCCCGGCGAATGCGCCCGCGACGATGAAAAGCACGTTGGTGGTGTCGATCTGGATGAACTCTTGGTGCGGGTGCTTGCGGCCGCCCTGCGGGGGAACCGATGCCTGGGTGCCCTCGAGAATTTTCAGCAGGGCCTGCTGAACACCTTCTCCCGAGACGTCGCGGGTAATCGACGGGTTCTCGCTCTTGCGGGCGATTTTGTCGACCTCGTCGATATAGATGATGCCCGTCTCGGCGCGCTTGACGTCGTAGTCGGCCGCCTGGATCAGTTTGAGCAGGATATTCTCGACGTCTTCACCGACATAACCGGCCTCGGTGAGCGCCGTGGCGTCGGCGATGGCGAACGGCACGTTGAGCATCTTGGCCAGCGTCTGGGCCAGATAGGTCTTGCCGCAACCGGTCGGTCCCAGCATCAGAATATTGGACTTGGTCAGCTCGACCGGCTCGTGCCGGGAGTCGCGGCTCTTCTCGCCGGCTTGGATGCGCTTGTAGTGGTTGTAGACCGCGACGGCCAGAGTCCGTTTGGCGGTGTCCTGTCCGATGACGTAGCCCTCGAGGAATTCCCGGATTTCAACGGGCTTGGGCAGTTCATCGAGTTTCACGTCGTCGGCGTCGGCGAGTTCCTCTTCGATGATCTCGTTGCAAAGGTCGATGCACTCATCGCAGATGTACACTCCGGGACCGGCGATGAGCTTCTTGACCTGTTTTTGACTCTTCCCGCAGAACGAGCACTTCAGCAGGTCACCGCCGTCTCCTATGCGCGCCATGATGGTGAGGGCCTACTTCCTGTTCGCCGTTCGTCTTACCGTGCCGCGTGTACTCCCCGACGCTACCCGCTTGCTGCGGCCCACCGCGACTGTTGGCGCCGAATAGCGTCTTTGATATTCCTGGGTATTCATAGCCTCGTGTCTGAATGAAACATATAGCCCGACGGCGCCCGGCACTCGTCGAGACGCGCAATCGGTGTCTCTGGCGTGTCGCGGTCGTGATGCAACCGATGCTCATCAACTGGCACCCGGTGGCGGCCCACACCCCAGGCGACCACCCTACAGTGACGTTGTGCGGTTGGCTGCTGATTCCGTGGTGATCAGCGACGGCGGCCTGGCCACCGAGCTCGAGGCCCGCGGTCATGACCTCACCGATCGGTTGTGGTCGGCGCGGCTGCTGACCGACGCGCCGCAGGAGATCACCGCGGTGCATGCGGCGTATTTTCGCGCCGGCGCCACGATCGCCACGACTGCCAGCTACCAGGCGTCGTTCGAGGGATTCGCGGCACACCGGATCGGCCACGACAAAGCGGTAGCGTTGCTGCGCCGCAGTGTCGAACTCGCCGCGAATGCGCGCGACGAGGTCGGCGCGGCCGGCCTTCTGGTGGCCGCCTCGGTCGGACCCTACGGCGCCGCGCTCGCCGATGGGTCGGAATATCGCGGCCGCTACGGACTCAGCGTCAGGGCACTAACCAAGTGGCATCGGCCCCGGCTGGAGGTGTTGGCCGCCGCCGGCGCGGACGTGCTGGCAGTGGAAACCATCCCCGATGTCGACGAGGCCGAAGCACTCGTCAACCTGGTGCGTCAGGTGGGCGTGCCGGCGTGGCTCAGCTACACGATCGAGGGAACCCGAACCCGAGCCGGGCAACCGCTGGCCGACGCGTTCGCGGTGGCCGCTGGCGTTCCGGAGATCGTCGCGGTGGGCGTCAATTGCTGCGCTCCCGACGATGTATTGGCGGCAATCGCCTGTGCCGACGTGGGCAAGCCGGTGATCGTCTACCCCAATAGCGGCGAGCATTGGGACAGCCGGCGCCGTGCCTGGGTAGGCCCACGCCGGTTTTCTGGTGAGCTCGCCAGGCAGTGGGTTGCCGCGGGAGCGCGCATCGTCGGCGGATGCTGCCGGGTGGGGCCGGCCGACATTGCCGAGATCCGGCGGGCTGTCGAGGCCTAGGTTCAGGCCTTCTGCGCGGACAGCTTCCGGTATTCCAGAACGGTGTCGATGATGCCGTAGTCCTTGGCCTCTTCGGCGGTCAGGATCTTGTCTCGGTCGGTGTCCTTGCGGATCACCGCGGCGTCCTTGCCGGTGTGGCGCGCCAGCGTGGTCTCCATCAGCGTGCGCATCCGCTCGATCTCGGCGGCCTGGATCTCCAGATCGGAGAACTGACCCTGGATCACCCCCGACAATGACGGCTGGTGGATCAGCACCCGCGCGTTGGGCAGTGCCATCCGCTTACCAGGCGTCCCGGCAGCTAACAGCACAGCCGCCGCCGAGGCGGCCTGACCGAGGCACACCGTCTGGATGTCGGCCCGCACGTACTGCATGGTGTCGTAGATCGCCATCAGGGACGTGAACCCACCGCCGGGCGAGTTGATGTACATGGTGATATCGCGGTCGGGGTCCAGCGACTCGAGCACGAGCAGCTGCGCCATGATGTCGTTGGCCGATGCGTCGTCGACCTGGACACCAAGGAAGATGATGCGTTCCTCGAACAGCTTGTTGTAGGGGTTGGACTCCTTGACACCGAAGCTGGAGTGCTCGATGAACGACGGCAGGATGTACCGCGCCTGGGGCTGGCTCTGAGGATTCATTGCATTTCTCCATTGGTGACGCTTGTGGCGCGGGTGATGATGTGGTCGACGAAACCGTATTCCAGGGCTTCGGGGGCGGTGAACCAGCGATCGCGATCCGAGTCCGCCTCGATGCGCTCGATCGGCTGGCCGGTGAATTCGGCGTTGAGCCGGAACATCTCCTTCTTGATGACCGCGAACTGCTCGGCCTGGATTGCGATGTCGGCCGCACTGCCGGTGACGCCGCCCAGCGGCTGGTGCATGAGGATGCGAGCGTGCGGCAGCGCGTAACGCTTGCCCTTGGTGCCAGCGGCCAGCAGGAACTCGCCCATGGAGGCGGCCATCCCCATCGCGTAGGTGGCGATGTCGCAGGGCGCCAAGGTCATGGTGTCGTAGATCGCCATGCCGGCGCTGATCGATCCGCCCGGGGAGTTGATGTACAGCGAGATGTCCTTGGTGGGGTCCTCGGCCGCGAGCAGCAGAATCTGCGCACACAGCCGGTTGGCCACGTCGTCGTTCACCTCTGAACCCAGGAAGATGATGCGCTCGGAGAGTAAACGCTCATAGACCGAGTCCGTGAGGGAAAGGCCCTGCGAGTTCGAACGCATGCCAGTCACTTGGCTCACAGTGGGACACCTGCTTTCTTGAGTTCCGTATGAACCGACCCTAACCAACCGCACTGCCTGTGTGGCGCTCCCGCACCTCTGAAATGGGCGCGTTCGCTCACAGCGTCACGCGCTGTGCTCGTGGCCGGGCGGATCGGTCGCGTCGGTCACCGCCGGGACGTCGGCGGTCTCGGCCGAGACGTCGGCAGCCTCGGCCGAGACGTCGGCAGCCTCGGCCGGGACGTCGGAGTCTTCGGCTCCCGCGGGTGTCTCTTCGGCACCCGCGTCGGGCTCTTCCGAAGCCTCGGGGCTCGTGCCGAACAACTCGCCGGTGTCGATCGTGTTGCCGTCGCTGTCGGTGACCGTTGCGGCCCGGGCGACGGCCCGTACCGCCAACTCGCGCCGAACGTCGGCGAACATCGACGGCAGCTGGTTGTTCTCCTGAAGGTAGGCGAACAGTTGTTGCGGCTCGACGCCGTACTGCCGCGACGTCGTCAGTAGTCGTTCGGTGAGGTCCTCCTGACCCACTTGGACTTTCAGCTCGTCGGCGAGGGCATCCAACAGCAGCTGCCTCTTGACATCCTTCTCCGATGCGCTGCGGGCCTCCGCATCGAACGCCTCACGTGACGAGCCTTGCTCGGCGAGCAGCTCGTTGAACCTGGCCTCGTCGTGGTTGATGCCACTCAGTGCGCTGTGGATGACGCTGTCGTACTGCGCCTGGACATAGGACTCCGGCACCGGCACGTCGACCTGTTCGAGCAGGGTGTCGATGGTGGCGTTGCGGATCTGTTCCGCCTGCTGGGCGCGCTTTGCCTGCAGCACCTGCTCACGCAGGTTCTCCCGCAGCTCCTCGATGGTGTCGAACTCGCTGGCCAACTGGGCGAACTCGTCGTCGGGGTCGGGCAGCTCGCGCTCCTTGACGGACTTGACGGTGACAGTGACCTCCGCGTCGCGCCCGGCGTGTTCGCCGGCTGCAAGCTTGGCGGTGAACACCCGGGACTCGTCGACGGACAGGCCGACGATCGCGTCGTCGAGCCCCGCGATGAGGCGACCGGAGCCGACTTCGTGGGACAGTCCCTCGGCGGCGGCGTTGGGCACCTCCTCCCCGTCGACCGTCGCCGTCAGGTCGATCGTGACGAAGTCGCCGACCGCCACCGGCCGCTCGACCGGGTTGAGCGTGCCGAAGCGGACGCGCAGCGACTGCAGCTCAGTCTCGACGTCGTCATCGCTGACCTCGATGGACTCCACCGAGACCGTCAACTGGCCCAGGTCGGGCAGTGTGATCTGGGGACGGACGTCGACCTCCGCGGTGAAAGCCAGATCCTGGCCGTATTCCTTTCGGGTGACCTCGATGTCGGGCCGGCCCAGTGGCTGGATTTCCGACTCGGCCAGCGCCTGTCCGTACCGGCTGGGCAGGGCATCGTTGACGATCTGATCGAGCATCGCCTCGCGGCCGAAGCGCGCCTCGAGCAGCCGGATCGGCGCCTTGCCCGGCCGGAACCCGGGCAGCCGAACCTGTTTGGCCAGCTCCTTGTAGGCCCGCTGGAAATCGGGCTCGAGCTCTTCGAAGGGCACCTCCACATTGATACGAACCCGGGTGGGGCTCAAATGCTCGACGCTGCTCTTCACGGATGTGCTCCTCGGTGGTCGTTCCGGACGGTCGGCTGGTCGGGGTGACAGGATTTGAACCTGCGGCCTTCCGCTCCCAAAGCGGATGCGCTACCAAGCTGCGCTACACCCCGCGCTGACCTCGCGATCCTACGGCCCGGCGGCACCGGGCCTGCATGGACCTCCGGGGACCTGACGGCGCATGCGACGCCCGTCACATACCTGCGTCGATTAGATTTGATCTCGGCCACCACGTAGAGTTTCGCTCGACTTAATGCGTGCGGGCGTAGCTCAATGGTAGAGCCCTAGTCTTCCAAACTAGCGACGCGGGTTCGATTCCCGTCGCCCGCTCAGACTTAGCTGCCCCGGGGGGAATGCGCCATGTGTAACGCCGACGTCAAGGGCTCATGCGCACCCGACTTCGGCAAAGTACGTGACGCGTTCGAGCGCAACTTCGAGCTGGGTCACGAGGTCGGCGCGGCGGTCGCCGTATGGGTGGACGGCGACCTCGTCGTCAACCTCTGGGGTGGTTCGGCGGACGCCGCCGGTAGCCGGCCCTGGCGACAGGACACCCTGACCAACGTGCTGTCCGGCACCAAGGGCCTGGCAGCCACCTGCATCCACCAGCTTGCCGACCGCGGTGAGCTGGACCTGCAGGCACCGGTGGCCCGCTATTGGCCCGAGTTCGGGCAAAAGGGCAAGGACGCCGTGACCGTGGCCATGGTGCTGAGCCACCGATCCGGCGTGATCGGGCCGAACAAGCGACTGAGCTGGGAGCAAGTCACCGATTGGGATTTCGTCTGCGATCAGCTGGCTGCGGCGACACCGTGGTGGGAGCCGGGCACTGCTCAGGGCTACCACATGACCACGTTCGGTTTCATCCTCGGCGAAGTGTTTCGCCGGATCACCGGTCGCACGATCGGCCACTACCTGCGCACCGAGATCGCCGAACCGATCGGCGCCGACATCCACATCGGCCTGCCCCGGTACGAACAGCATCGCTGTGCCGACATGGTGAACGAGCCGAAGGTGCGCGGGATGCTCGCTGACGTGCAGGCACCCGACTGCCCGACCAGCCTGAACGAACACCCCAAGGCGGCACTGTCGGTCTCGATGGGATTCGCCCCCGCCGACGAAGTCGGCAACAACGACATGCAACTGTGGCGTGAGCTGGAGTTCCCCGGCACCAACGGACTGGTCTCAGCACTTGGGCTGGCGACGTTCTACAACGCGCTGGCCCAGGAGAAGCTGCTCAGCCGGGAACACATGGACCTGGCCCGGGTGTCGCAAGGCGGCTTCGACACCGATCTGGTGCTCGGTCCCCGGGTAGCCGATCACGGCTGGGGGCTGGGCTACATGCTCAACCAGCGCGCCGTCAACGGCCCAAATCCGCGCACCTTCGGCCACGGCGGCCTCGGTGGTTCATTCGGGTTTGTCGATCTGGAACACGGGATCGGCTACGCGTACGTGATGAACCGCTACGACGCCAGTAAGGCCAACGCCGACCCGCGCAGCGTCGCCCTGAGCAACGAGGTCTACGCCACGCTCGGTGTCACTCCGCGCTGAACGCACCCAGCCGATAGCGGCCGGATAGCCGCCGGATAGCCGCGCGTCAGTGCCCGCCCCCGGGGCCGCCGTTTCCAGATCCGCGTGGTCCGGCAGGTCCAACAGGGCCGGGCCCCGGCCCGCCGCCTCCGCCCGGCCCAGGCCCCCAGCCGGGCCCGCCGTTCGGGTTGGGTCCCGGGCCGCGCCAGTTGTCATGGCAGTTGTTCCAGTCCCAGTTGTTGCCCCAGCCGGGATCCCAGAAGTCGCCCGGGCACCACCACTGTGGGACGGGAGCCGGTGCCGCCTGAATTTCCGGAGCGACGGCCAAACCGCCCAGGCTGAAACCGACGGTCAGTGCGAAAGTCGTTGCGGCTACGCGTGAAGAGACTCTCATACTGCGACGAGTACCCACGTGCCCCGAGCCGAAACAGTAGCCGCGAACGTCTCTTGCCCCCGACGGTGGCCCGACCGGGATGGGCCGTCACGACTGGCAGGTAGGACACCAGAACAGGTTGCGGCCTTCCAGCTCGGCGGTGCGCACCGTTGTCGCGCACAGCCGGCACGGGTCGCCCGCGCGCCGATAGACGTAAGTGCGGGGCCGGTCCGGCCGGTATGACGGCGCACCGTGGTCATGCTCGGGGCGGACGGCGATGATCTTGCCGCGCCGCAGGCCCACCTTCATCAACGCCACCAGGTCGGTCCAGGCCGCGGCGAACTCTGCCTCGGTGATCCGCTGCCCGGCCCGGTAGGGGTCGATGCGGTGGCGGAACAACAGCTCGCTGCGGTAGACGTTGCCCACCCCCGCCATCACCGTCTGGTCCATCAGCAGCGCACCAATAGGCCTGCGGGACTTCATGATCCGGGCCCACGCCCACGATGGGTCAGCATCCCGGCGCAGCGGGTCCGGTCCTAGCCGGGCAACGACCTCGGCAACCTGGCTCTCGTCGATCACCTCACATACCGTCGGGCCGCGCAGGTCGGAACCAAATGCGGCGCCGACCATGCGCATCCGCACCTGTCCGACAGGTTCGGGAAGGGGATCAGCCGCCGGACGCTCCCATTCGGTGAAGGCTCCGTAAAGCCCGAGATGCACGTGGACGATCCCGCCGCCGGAGTAGTGATGAAACAGGTGTTTGCCCCAGACGCTGGTTCGCCGCAGGACCCGGCCGTCCACCGCGGCCGCCGAATCGGCGAAGCGGCCCTGGGGGCTGGACACCGCGACCGGAGCACCGGCGAAACGTCGATGATGCAGCCGGGCCAACCGGTGCAAGGTATGCCCTTCGGGCATTGCCGTCCTTGTCTCCGGGTCTGGTCTCAGATCTCAGGCCACCGGGCCGGGTACCGGTGGTGCTTGGTGGGTGCGCTCGTACTGCGTGAGGATGTCGATTCGGCGCTGATGGCGTTCGGCCTCCGACCACTGCGCGGACAGAAATGCGTCGACGATCGCCAGCGCCTCGGCGACGCTGTGCATGCGGCCGCCGATGCCGATCAACTGGGCGTTGTTGTGTTCACGAGCCAGCGACGCTGTCTCCACACTCCACGCCAGCGCGCAGCGCGCGCCCGGCACCTTGTTGGCCGCAATTTGCTCGCCATTGCCGGATCCACCCAGCACGATGCCCAAGCTGCCCGGATCAGCCACCGTCCGCTGCGCGGCGGCTATACAAAACGCCGGGTAGTCGTCGTCGGCGTCGTACGCGAAGGCGCCGCAGTCGATCGGTTCGTGTCCCGACGCCTTGAGGTGCTCGATGACGTGCTGCTTGAGTTCGAATCCGGCGTGGTCAGAGCCCAGGTAGACGCGCATGCCCGACATTGTGCCCGACGCCCGGCGCAAGGCCGTCGCTGCCCGCGGCACAGGCCCGCACAACGGGTACCAGACACCTGACGAGTGGTACCCCATACCCGTGGCATTCAACGTCAAGGATGAAGAGGTGATCCGCTTGGCCGATGAGCTCGCCGCACGTCTTCACCACCCGAGCCGCATCGACGCTATCCGGTATGCACTGCGCGCCCAGATCGAGATCACGCAGTCCCGCACTGCAAACCGTGCCGATGAACTCCTCGACGTCCTCAGAACCGAGATCTGGCCATTGCTGCACGATCGATCCCCGATCACCAAGTCCGAACGCGAACAAGCCCTCGGATACGACGCGGCGACGGGCGTGTGATCGGCCGTGATCCTCGACTCGTCGGCCTTCGTCGCGCTCATCCAGGGCGAGGCTCCCTACACCGAACAGATCGCGGCAGCTCTCACTGGGGACCGAAGTCCGGTCATGTCAACGGCGAACGCAGCTGAATGCCTGATCGTGCTCACTAGCCGACACGGCTTCATCGCCCGCACCGTCTTCGACCGCCTGCGATTCGAAATCAACCTCGGCTTCCAGCCGTTCAACTTCGAGCTCGCGATGGCCGCGCATCTCGCATACCTGCGATATGGAAGGGGCCGACACCCTGCTGGCCTCAACTGCGGGGACACCATGGCCTACGCCACCGCCAAACTCGCGCACGAACCGCTCATCGCGATCGGCAATGACTTCGCTCAAACAGACCTCGAATCCGACGGTGTCATCGGCTACTGGCCATCGCCCTGCGGCTAGTCGAACTCGGGACGCTCGGTGCGAGTCCGCTTGAGCTCGAAGAAATGCGGGTAGGCGGCGAACGTCAGGGACGCGTCCCAGAGCTTGCCGGCCTCCTCGCCGCGCGGGACCTTCGACAGCACCGGGCCGAAGAACGCCACCCCGTTGACGTGAATGGTCGGGGTGCCGACGTCGTCTCCCACGGCGTCCATACCGGCGTGGTGGCTCTTGCGCAGGGCGTCGTCGTAGGCATCGGTGGTGGCGGCCGCAGCCAGTTCGGCAGGCAGTCCGACCTCAGCCAGCGATTGGCTGATGACCTCGTCGAGGTCCTTGTTGCCCTTGTTGTGAATCCGGCTACCCATGGCGGTGTACAGCGGAGCCAACACGCCGGCGCCGTGGGCCTGCTCCGCCGCGATCGCCACTCGTACCGGCCCCCACGCCCTCTTCATGTTTTCGCGATACTGCTCCGGCAGCCCTTCGCGATTTTCGTTCAGCACAGCCAGGCTCATGACGTGGAAATTCACCTCGATATCGCGGACCTTTTCCACCTCGAGAATCCAGCGCGACGTGATCCATGCCCACGGGCACAGCGGGTCGAACCAGAAGTCGGCAACAGACTTGTCGGGCATACTGCGATCCTCTCCGGGAAAGTTCGGTGACGGCGAAAACACCGTCCAGCACAACCACGGCCGCGGCGCGAGTGTTCCCACGGGTTGCGGCAATGCCGTGCCAACCGACGGCGAACCATCCAGCCGATATGTTGGATCCCGTGGCCCTTCCGAATCTCACCCGCGAACAAGCAATCGAACGCGCCGCCCTGATTTCCGTCGACAGCTATCAGATCAACCTCGACGTGACGGACGGGCATGGCGCCCCCGGCGAACAGACCTTCCGATCCACCACCACCGTGGTGTTCGACGCGCTCGCCGGCGCCGACACGGTGATCGACATCGCCGCCGACACCGTCCGCAGCGCCAGCCTCAATGGCCGACAACTGGACGTCTCCGACTACGACGAGTCGACCGGAATCCCGCTGCGCGGCCTGGCCAACCGCAACGTCGTCATCGTCGACGCCGACTGCCGGTACTCCAACACCGGCGAAGGTCTGCACCGCTTCGTCGACCCCGTCGACGGCGAGACTTACCTGTATTCGCAATTCGAGACCGCCGACGCCAAGCGCATGTTCGCCTGCTTCGACCAGCCCGACCTCAAGGCGACGTTCGACCTGCGGGTCACCGCACCACTGCATTGGAAGGTGATCTCCAACGCCGCGGCCACCTCGTTGGACAAAGGGGTGGACAACGGGGTGCACACCTTCGCCACCACCCCGCGCATGAGCACGTATCTGGTGGCGCTGATCGCCGGTCCGTATGCCGCCTGGCAGGACACCTACCGCGATGAGCACACCGAGATCCCGTTGGGTCTCTACTGCCGGGCTTCGCTGGCGAAGTACATGGACGCCGAGCGGTTGTTCACCCAGACCAAGCAGGGATTTGGCTTCTACCACAAGCACTTTGGACTGCCTTATGCGTTCGGCAAGTACGACCAGCTGTTCGTGCCGGAATTCAATGCAGGTGCGATGGAAAATGCCGGCGCGGTGACCTTCCTGGAGGACTACGTGTTCCGCAGCAAGGTCACCCGGGCCTCCTACGAGCGGCGCGCCGAGACGGTATTGCATGAGATGGCCCACATGTGGTTCGGCGACCTGGTCACCATGAAGTGGTGGGACGACCTGTGGCTCAACGAGTCCTTCGCCACCTTCGCGTCGGTGCTGTGCCAGAGCGAAGCCACCGAATTCACCGAAGCGTGGACGACGTTTGCCACCGTCGAAAAATCGTGGGCCTACCGCCAGGACCAACTGCCGTCGACCCACCCGATCGCCGCCGATATTCCCGACCTGGCCGCCGTCGAGGTGAACTTCGACGGCATCACCTACGCAAAGGGCGCGTCGGTGCTCAAACAGCTGGTCGCCTATGTCGGCTTGGAGCATTTTTTGGCCGGGCTGCGTGACTACTTCCGCACCCACGCATTCGGCAATGCCACCTTCGACGATCTGATTGCCGCACTGGAAAAGGCGTCCGGTCGTGACCTGTCGACCTGGGGCCAGCAGTGGCTCAAGACGACGGGGCTCAACACCCTGCGGCCCGATTTCGACGTCAACGAGGACGGTAGCTTCACCCGCTTTGCGGTGCAGCAGAGCGGGGCCACGCCGGGCGCGGGTGAGACCCGGGTGCACCGGCTGGCGGTGGGCATTTACGACGACGACGTCGCCGGCGGTTCGGGCAAGCTGGTCCGGGTCCACCGCGAGGAACTCGACGTCGCCGGCCCGGTATCGGAAGTGCCTGCGCTGGTGGGCGTTCCACGAGGCAAGCTGATTCTGGTCAATGACGACGACCTGACCTACTGCTCGCTGCGGCTGGACCCGGAGTCGCTGCAGACCGCGCTGCAGCGCATCGCCGACATCGCCGAGCCGCTGCCGCGCAGCCTCGTGTGGTCGGCGGCGTGGGAAATGACCCGCGAGGCCGAATTGCGCGCCCGCGACTTCGTGTCACTGGTGTCCGGTGGCGTGCACGCCGAGACCGAGGTCGGCGTGGCGCAGCGGTTGCTGATGCAGGCGCAGACGGCGCTGAACGCCTACGCCGAGCCGGGCTGGGCCCGCGAGCATGGTTGGCCGCAGTTCGCCGACAAGCTGCTGGAATTGGCCCGCGCGGCCGCGGCCGGTTCCGACCATCAGCTGGCCTTGGTCAACGCGCTGTGCGGTTCGGTGCTGTCGCCCCGCCACGTCGAAACCGTGGCCGCGCTGCTCGACGGTGACCCCGCCGAATTGGGGCTGGCAGGTTTGGACGTCGACACCGACCTGCGCTGGCGCATCGTAATCGCGCTGGCAACCGCCGGCGCCATTGACGCCGACGGACCACAGTCACCGACGATCGATGCCGAAGAACAACGCGACCCGACCGCCACCGGCAAGCGGTACGCCGCCCAGGCCCGCGCGGCGCGGCCGCAATTCGAGGTCAAGGAGACCGCCTTCACCACCGTGGTCGAAGACGACACCCTGGCCAACGCCACCAGCCGCGCGATCATCGCGGGCATCGCCGCGCCGGGGCAAGGTGAGCTGCTCAAGCCGTTCACATCACGCTATTTCGAGGCGATCCCGGGAGTGTGGGCACGGCGATCCAGCGAGGTCGCCCAATCGGTGGTGATAGGGCTGTATCCCGGTTCCGACATCAGCGAGGACGGCATCGCCGCCGCCGACAACTTCCTGTCCGCCCCGGACCCCGAGCTGCCGCCGCCGTTGCGCCGCCTGGTGCTGGAGGGCCAAGCCGGCGTCAAACGGTCGCTGCGGGCCCGGCGATTCGACACGGCCGAATAGCGCGCGCGTCGCGTCCGCGCCTGTATCGCGAACCGCCGCAGGTGTGCACGGCCGCGCGCGGGTGGAATTAGGCCGCCGAGATCCCGGCACTGATTACGCGGATCGCGCTGATCAGCCCGTCGATCAGGTGACCCTGCTCGAACGCCGACGATGCGGCGGCCACGCCGAGCGGCGCAGCCGACTCGGCACCGCGACCCCGCAGCGCCGAGCCGTAGACCACCTCGATGGCGGACTGGTTGGGTGAAACCGCGATCAGCACCGCGTCGTTGGGTGTGGGCACCTTGGCCAGAATCTCCCGCGCCCGTGTGGCCGTGTCATCACCCAGATCACCCAGGTAGACGGCGAAGCGAGCCCTGGACGCCCGCGAACTGTAGACCAGCGCGTCGTCCAAAGCCACGAGGTCCTTGGTCGGGAACGGATAGTGCACCGACAGTTCCCCGGGCTCGGTGACCCCGGAGATCCGGCCGCTGCTGGTGATCACCCAACCCTTCGGCAGATCGGTCGGTTCGATCGTCGCAACGTCACCACGTGCCACTGGCGCCACCTCCAACCGAGAACTCTGACGAACCATGCCCGCCGTGGGAGCCACCGACATCTTCGTCGGTCGCGGCCCACAAGATCGGAGGATGTGTCCAACGTTCCGACATTTCATAGGTTGCCGGGTGCGGTCCCTTGCGGGTGAAGATCATCAATGCCAGCACGACCACCAGCGACAGCGGGATTCCGACGAACAAGAGGTGAATCTCCATAGCGTTCACGACGCAAACCGTATCCCACCGGGGCCGGTCCGGGCACTGAGGACAGCAGAAATTCAGGCCGCGCCTTCACCGAGGTATCGCTCCCACGAGGGGTCCAGCTCTTTGACCGTGGACAACAGCCGCCAGTGCTGCCCGGTCGGCGGCAGCGGCTTGCGGCGCAGTGACCAGCCAAGTTCGGTCAGCAGCTTGTCGCCCTTGCGGTGATTGCATGTCGAGCAGCACGCGACGCAGTTCTCCCACGAGTGCTCGCCCCCACGGCTGCGTGGCACCACATGGTCGACCGTATCGGCCTTTGCCCCGCAATAGGCGCAGCAGAAACGATCGCGGTGCATCAGCGCGGCGCGGGTCATCGGGACGCGGGCCCGGTAGGGAACCCGGACGTAGGTCCGCAGCTGGATGACCGACGGCACCACGATCGAGCTGGTCGCCGAGTGGATGACCGGACCGGCGGGGTCGTCGTGTACCACGTCGGCCTTACCGCAGATCACCATGACGACCGCCCGCCGCATCGGCAACGCGGTCAGCGGCTCGTAGGTGGAGTTCAGCAGCAATACGCGCCGGCGGTTCCAGATCGATGCGCTCTCTGAGCGGTTGGGCGGATGGGTTTCGACCCCCAGGGCGGGTCGGTGGGAGTGGGCACCGTGCAGGCATGACGCGGTTGCAGGCCCTGTTCCGCCTGCCGCGGCACCGCTATTGCGATGGCTGCGGCGCTTTTTGCCCTGCGCCATAGATCCTCCGCGGAACAGTCCACCATGATTTTTTGCCGACCGCACGCCAATTGCCTGGACCACGCCATGTCGATCGGGTGAACACCGGGGTACCCTGCCCGATCCTTCCCTGATAATTGCCCGACGGATGCCGCCGATTGCCGTCGGCAGCGGCACTAGCGGAGTGCAACACTGGCAGCACTTGTCGGGATGGCGCTGCGCAATCCGGCGGTCAAGAACAGGAGCTGACGACATGGCGGGTGATGCGGGTCCGCCAGGTGATCCCGGTAACGAGGACACGGCAGAGCGCTATCGCCACACCGCGCGAAACCCGCTCACTCCGCGTGCCGCCGTGGCGGAGCTGCTCGCCTCGATGAATCGCGTCATCGAAATCACCGAGCCAGATCCACAGTTGCCGGTAGCGCTGAGCTTCTCGCGATCCAGGCAAGCCGCGCTGGACGCCAAGCGCGGGATAGCGAAGGGTTTGGCTGAACGAGATGCCGCCGATCGCGCCGAGCCTCGGCGCCGAGAACTGCCCGAACGGCTCCAGAGCGCACTGCGAGCGATAGATGACTGCATTTCCGCGATGCAGCTCCTCGACGGGAATAGGTTGGATATCGCCTCCGCTGCGCGCCAGGAAGGCTTCGTGGTGGCATCAGACGGCTGCGTCAGCATCGGGACAGCACATCAGCGCTCGGTAAGCGACGAGACGACCATGCGCCGCGCCCGTTACGAGCATCGCCTCATGTCGGTGCTCGCGGAGATGGCTGCGGTGCAAGAGCGCTCGGTGGCCACGATCGCCGAACGATTGGGCGCCGACGAACCGGGGATACCCTGGTCCTTCATCGAGTGCGCCAAGGCCGGAGTCGAACTGAGCACTTTCGAAACGGGTGGCGCAGGGCTGCCGCCGTCGCCGCTGCGCGACCTGTTGGACCGGCTTGCTGCCGACATGGCGAGCGCCAAGCGACGGTTTGGCTCCAACCTCTAGGATGCTCGGACCGGAGCCGAAGGTGAGATCGACATCACGCGACGTCGGCGATTCATAGACCACAATGGAAGCAATGGAACCGCAACAACAATCCTTCTACGATGCCGTGGGCGGCGCCAAGACGTTCGACGCCATCGTGTCACGCTTCTACGAACAAGTCGCCGAAGACGAGATCCTGCGTCCGCTCTATCCCGAGAAGGATCTATCGGGCGCCGAAGAACGACTGCGGATGTTCCTCGAGCAATATTGGGGCGGCCCGCGAACCTACTCCGAACAGCGCGGGCATCCGCGGCTGCGGATGCGGCACATGCCGTTTCGGATCACGCCCATCCATCGCGACGCCTGGTTGCGGTGCATGCACACCGCTGTCGCCTCCATCGATGCACAGACCTTGGACGACGAGCGCCGCCGCGAGTTGCTCGCCTATCTCGAGATGGCAGCCCACTCGTTGGTGAACTCCGCGTTTTGATGGCCGCCGCAGTGGATCGAAAAGATCAGCCGCGGTCGTGGTGGTCGGACGCGGTGTTCTACCAGGTGTATCCGCGCTCGTTCGCCGACAGCGACGGAGACGGGGTCGGTGACCTCGACGGGCTAACGACCCGCTTGGAGTATTTGCAACGACTCGGTGTCGACGGTATCTGGATCAACCCGGTCACCGTCTCGCCGATGGCCGACCACGGTTATGACGTTGCCAACCCTCGGGACATCGATCCGCTTTTCGGCGGGATGGCAGCGTTCGAACGACTGGTCGCGGCCGCACATCAGCGGAGCATCAAGGTCACCATGGACGTGGTGCCCAACCACACCAGCTCCCAGCACCCGTGGTTTCAAGCGGCGCTCGCCGCCGGTCCCGGCACCGACGCGCGGGACCGCTATTTCTTTCGCGACGGCCGGGGCCCGGACGGGTCGCTGCCGCCGAACAACTGGGAGTCCGTCTTCGGCGGACCGGCATGGACTCGGGTGACCGAACCGGACGGCAACCCAGGCCAGTGGTATCTGCACCTCTTCGACGCCGAGCAGCCCGACCTCAACTGGGACAACCCAGAGGTTTTCGACGACTTCGAGAAGACACTGCGCTTCTGGCTGGAACGCGGTGTGGACGGCTTCCGCATCGACGTGGCGCACGGCATGGCCAAGCCCGCTGGCCTGCCCGACGCCGCAGACGAAGCCAAAATCTTGCGCCACACCGATGACGATCCACGCTTCAACCGCCCGCATGTGCATGCGATCCACCGCGATATCCGCGCAGTTATCGACGACTACCCGGGAGCGGTCACCGTCGGCGAGGTCTGGGTGCAGGACAACACCCGATGGGCCGAATATGTCAGGCCCGACGAACTGCACCTCGGCTTCAACTTCCGGCTGACCCGGACCGAGTTCGACGCCACCGAGATCCACGATGCCGTGCAGAACTCGCTGGCGGCTGCGGCGATAGAAAACGCCACGCCGACCTGGACGCTGGCGAACCACGACGTGGGACGGGAGGTCACCCGCTACGGCGGCGGCGTGACTGGGCTGCGCCGGGCGCGGGCCATGGCGATGGTCATACTCGCCCTGCCTGGCGCGGTATTTCTCTACAACGGTCAGGAACTCGGGCTGCCCGATGTGGACCTGCCCGACGAGGTACTGCAGGACCCGACGTGGAAACGCTCCGGCCACACCGAACGTGGCCGCGACGGGTGCCGGGTTCCGCTGCCGTGGTCAGGCGACGCTCCCCCGTTCGGGTTTTCGACGTGCGCCGACACCTGGTTACCGATGCCGCGCGAGTGGGCCGCGTTGACCGTCGAGAAGCAACGTGCAGATCCCGATTCGACGTTGTCGTTCTTCCGTCGTGCGCTCCAATTGCGAAGGGAACACGACCAATTCGATGGCAGCCAGATCGACTGGCTGCCGGCAACAGGCGACGCATTGGTATTTCGGCGCCGCGGCGGCGGACTGGTGTGCGCGTTGAATGCGGGCCGTCACCCGACAACCCTGCCCCCGGGCGAGCTGCTCATGGCGAGCGGACCGCTGGTCGACGGGCAGCTGCCACCGGACACCGCGGCCTGGTTGGTTTAGCTCGGGTCGCCCGTCGATGGGCCAGACACTGGAAGACTTGCAAAATGTGGCGGACTACTGGAACCACAACACCGCCTATCACCCATGGCTGGTCGACATCGCAGCGCGACACCACGGCGACGTCTTGGATGTGGGGTGCGGTGAGGGGCTGCTGGTGCAGCGGCTGGCGGCGGTATCACACCGGGTGGTCGGCATCGATCCTGACGCGGGCACGGTCGAGCGAGCCCGGCGCCGATTGCAGTCGATAGACAACGCATCGGTCGATCGCTGCGACTTTCAAAGCTTCACCGCACCCGGGCAAAGCTTCGATGTCATCACATTCCTGGCCAGCATTCATCACCAGCCGCTGCGAGAAGCGCTGGCGAAAGCGCGACGACTGCTCAAGCCCGGCGGCGAGCTGGCCGTCGTTGGGCTTGCGGCGAACAAGACGATCCGCGACTGGGCATGGTCGTTGCTCTGCACCCCCTGGGCCCGCATAGGGTCGCGCCTTCATGGCGAGACCCGTGACATCGGTGTACCGGTCACCGAACCCAACGAAAACCTCGATCAGATCCGACGGGTAGCCAACGAGGTTCTGCCCAATGCCAAAGTCCGGCGGGGCCTCTACTATCGGTACCGTTTGCACTGGCGAGACCCGCGCTAGGCAACAGACTCTGGCGTCAGCGCAGTACCAGAGCGGGATGTCCGCGCCGCCGATACACAGACCCGAAGCGGGCGTCGAGCCGCAACCAGGTCGGCAGAACCCGGACCCGGATTATCTCGTCGGAGTCGATCGCCTCCGCCGGCTGCGGCAGGAAACCCATTGCGGTCAAAGCGAACACACAGCGCATCGGTAGACCGACGACGACGTCGCCGGAACTGACCTGGATGACCTCCTGATCCAGCAGCGAGGCCGGCGGACCCTGGGAACTGCCGTATTCCTTGGCCAGCCGTGCGCCAGTCGCGGCCAGATCCAGCATCACCCTCGCCGGCACGTCGTCGAGGTGGACGAAACCGGACTCCGGGGGAAGCGCACCCCGCCATGCCGAGTCCATCGCATAGCCCGGGTCGACATAGCCCGACGTGTCCATCGCGGCCAGGCCGCGCGCCAATCCTGCTGCGCCCACCGAAAAATCGTCGGGCCGCACCCTGCCCGCCACCACCCGGCTGGCCAGCACGTCGAAACCCGTCGCCACCCAAGCCGTCAGCAATCCAGCCGATCGTGCCCGGATCCGAATGATCGCCGCGTCGTCGAGCCGCATCGCACGTTCGACGAACGTGGCCAGATCCGCGCGGTGAGCCGGGTCAGCCAGCCACAGGCCGCGCTCGGCTCCGCCCCCGGTTCCCTCCGCTAACGCGCCCCCTATTCGCGAAGCCACCGTTGCAGATACTCCCGATGATGTGGGGACAGGCGGACCAACCGCTGTTCTTCGATATGGAACGCGGCTAGCTGTGACTCGGCTAGGACGGCCGGCTTCGAGTCCGGTTCCGCGCTAACCGACCGTACTTCGTAACCCAGGGTGAAGTCGACCGCGCGCAGCCGCTTGACCCAAATCGTCACTTGCAGCGGCGAATCGGAAAGCCGCAGTTGACCTTTGTAGCTGACCCGGACATCGGCGATGAGCAGGCCGGTGGTGGTGATGTCAGCCGCAAACGCGTCTTTGAGAAACGGAACGCGCGCCTCCTCCAGGATGGTGACCATGGTGGCGTGGTTGACGTGCTGGTACATGTCGATGTCGGACCAGCGCACCGGCACCGGCGCTACGAAACCGACGCTCATGTGGACGCCCCGCGCCCGCTGGTGCGGGTCATCCGTCGGATTTGGCGCGCCGCCACCGACAGCGTCGCGAGGTCTTTCGCGCCGCACTCCCGGATTTCGTTGAGCGTGCGGCGAGCCCGCTCCACCCGGGATGCGCTGATGTGCTCCCACTCGGCGATCTTCTGCTCCCCGCTTTCGTCGGGTTCGCCGACAGCCAGCACGTCGAAACACAACGCCCGCAGCGAGGCATAGATGTCGTCGCGGATCGCCAACCGCGCCAACGCTTGCCACCGATCGTTGCGGGGAAGCTCGGAGACCGCGGTCAACAGTCCGTCGGTGCCCAACCGGTCCATCAGGGCGAAGTAGGTGTCGGCGACTTCAGCCGTGTCGATCTCGATGATGTCGGCGATGTCGATGATGTCGAGCAAGCTGTAGCGGTACAGGCCCACCGCGACCCGGTAGGCCAAGTCGTGGGGCGCGCCTTGAGTCGTGAACTCAGCCGCTTCCTTCTCGACGATGGCTTTGTCGTCACCGCGCAACCACTCCGACATGCGCGGCGTCATGGCCTTGACCTTCGCGGCGAAGCGGTTGATCTCAGCGCCGACCGCCAGCGGCTGCGGACGATAATTGAGCAGCCAGCGTCCCGCCCGGTCGATCAGCCGACGGGTATCGAGTGTCAGCCGGTCCGACAGTGCGACCGGCAAATTCGCCGCGCGGATGCGCCGCCAGAGATGGTTCACTCCGAAGATGGCGTCGATGGCGACGTAGGTACGCACGGCGTCGATCGAGGTTACTCCGACATCCTCGGCGAGCCGGAAGGCGTAGCTGATACCGGCGTTGTCCACCAGATCGTTGATCAGCATCGTGGTGACGATCTCGCGACGCAGCTGGTGCGAGCGGATCTCCGAGGTGAACCGTTCCCGTAACGGCCGCGGAAAATAATCGGGCAATCGGGACGCGAACACGTCCTGATCGGGCAGCTCGGTGGTCAGCACCTCCTCTTTGAGCGCCAGCTTGACGTGGGCCATCAACGTCGCCAACTCGGGCGAGGTCAGCCCGATACCCGCCTCGGCCCGCCGCGCAATCTCTTTCTCCGACGGCAGCGCCTCCAATTCCCGGTTGATTCCCCGCTCGGCCACCAAGTGCCTGATCTGGTCGGCGTGCACCGGCAACAGGCTGGCCGCGTTGGCGCGGCTAGTACCCATCAGGTCGTTCTGGTCCTCGTTATCGGTGAGCACCAACCGAGCCACCTCGTCAGTCATCGACTCCAGCAGCTGTTTGCGTTCGTCGGCTTTGACCTTGCCCGCGGTGACCAGCGAATCGATCAGGATCTTGATGTTGACCTCATGGTCGGAGCAATCCACGCCGGCGGAGTTGTCCATCGCGTCGGTGTTGATCCGGCCGCCCGACAGATCGAATTCGACGCGGCCCAGCGCCGTGACCCCGAGGTTGCCGCCTTCGCCGATCACCTTGGCCCGCACTTGGTTGGCGTTGACCCGCACCGGGTCGTTGGCCCGATCGCCGACATCGGAGTCCGATTCCGACTCGGCCTTGATGTAGGTGCCGATGCCGCCGTTAAAGAGCAGGTCGACCGGCGCCTGCAGAATCGCGCGGATCAGGTTGGGCGGGGACATCTCGGTGACGTCAGTGTCGATGCCGAGCGCGGCACGCACCTGTGGGCTGATCGGAATGGCCTTCTGCTCGCGGCTGTAGACGCCGCCGCCCTCGCTGATCAGCGACCTGTCGTAGTCATCCCAACTTGATCGGGGCAGCTCGAACATCCGCCGCCGTTCCTCCCAGGAGGCGGCGGCGTCCGGGTCCGGGTCGAGGAAGATGTGCCGGTGATCGAAGGCGGCGACCAGCCTGATGTGCTTGCTGAGCAGCATGCCGTTGCCGAACACGTCGCCGCTCATGTCGCCGACACCGACGACGGTGAAATCCTCGGTCTGCGTGTCGACCCCGATTTCCCGGAAGTGTCGTTTGACGGCCTCCCAGGCACCTCTGGCGGTGATGCCCATGGCCTTGTGGTCGTAGCCCACCGATCCACCGGAGGCGAACGCGTCACCCAACCAGAACCCGTAGGACTTGGCGACGTCGTTGGCGATGTCGGAGAACGTGGCGGTTCCTTTGTCGGCGGCCACCACCAGGTAGGCGTCGTCGCCGTCGCGACGCACCACCTCCGGCGGTGGGCTGACTTTTCCGGTCGCGTGGTCGACGTTGTCGGTGACGTCGAGCAATCCGGAAATGAACAGCTGGTAACACGCCACACCCTCGGCGCGGGTGGCATCGCGGTCGGCGGCCGCGTCGCCGGTGGGCAGCGGCGGCCGCTTGACGACGAATCCGCCCTTGGCGCCGACCGGCACGATGACGGCGTTCTTCACCGCCTGCGCCTTGACCAGGCCCAGGATCTCGGTGCGGAAGTCGTCGCGGCGATCCGACCAGCGCAGGCCGCCGCGCGCGACCGGACCGAACCGCAGGTGCACGCCTTCCACCCGCGGTGAGTACACGAAAATTTCGAACTTGGGGCGCGGCAGCGGCAGCTCGTCGACCAACTGCGCGTCCAGCTTGACCGCCAGCACATTGCGGCTCCGGGCCGAACTCTCGCGTGTCACAAAGTAATTGGTCCGCAATGTGGCCTGAACCAGCGAGGCGAAGGCGCGCAGGATGCGGTCGGTGTCCAGACCCACCACCGCGTCGATGTCGGCGGCCACCGCGGCCGCGGCCGCCTGCGCGTCGCGCCGTGAGCCCGCTGGCCGGGGATCGAACATCGCCTCGAACAGAGTCACCAGCGAGCGTGCGGTCGAGGCATGCTCGTTGAGCACCGATTCGATATAGGACTGGCTGTAGGGGAAGCCTGCCTGCCGTAGGTACTTGGCGTAAGCACGCAGCACGACAACTTGCTGCCAGGTCAGTCCCGCGCGCATCACGAGTTCGTTGAACCGGTCGATCTCGATCCTGCCCTGCCAGATTGCGGTGACGGCATCGGCGAACCGTTGTGCGGCCGCATCCCGCTCAGCGGTCGTCGTCGCCCGCGGGATGGTTCGATGCGGCGAGATCTTGAACTGATAGATCCACACCGGCAGCCTGTCGGGACGGGTCACGGTGAACGGCCGCTCTTCGAGCACCTCGACACCCATGCTCTGCAGCATCGGCATTAGCTCGCTGAGCGAGGCGGTGCATCCGCCGAGGAACCAGGTCAGCTGCGCGAGCCCCTGTTCGTCGCGGTCGGAGAACACCAGCTTGACCGAGTCGTCGGTCAGCTCGTTGATGATGGCGATGTGGTTTATGGCATCGGTCGGACTGACCACCTGCTTGTAGGCCTCGGAGAAGGCAGCCGCATAATGCTCGGCATCGTTGTGCCCGACGGAGCCGACCGCCGCCGCCCCGATCAGCCGGTCGGCCCAGGTTCGCGCGGCCTCGCTCAGTAACGCCTGGATCCGGAGCCGGTTGGCCTCGGAAACATCCACCGAGCCGGGTGCGGAAACCCCGTCGTCCTTTTCGGGCAACCGGACCATGAAATGCATGAGCGCCCAAGGCGATTCACTGACGCGAGCGGTGAATTCCAGTCGCGTCCCGCCGAACTCGCGGACCAGGATGTCCTCGATCTGCAAGCGCACGGCCGTGGTGTAGCGATCACGCGGCACATAGACCAGGCACGAGACGAAGAACTGTAGCCGATCCACCCGCAGGAACAACAAAGCGCGTCGCTGGGATCCAAGGTCCACCACGGCTTTGGCCATCTCCAACAGCCGCTCGGCGCTCAGGGTGAAAAGCTCGGGGCGTGGAACGGTCTGGATGACATCGAGCAACAGCTGACCCGGGTGGCTGGGGTCGCTGCCGGCCAACTCGAGGGCCTCCCGAACCCGGCGCGAAATCGCCGGGATTTCCAGGACATCGGCGTTCATGGCGGCGACCGTGAAGAGCCCGACGAAGCGATGCTCGGTTACGCTGCCGTCCCCTACGTACTCGCGCACCGCGATGGCATAGGGGTAAGCCCCGTAACGCAGGTAGCTGCCGACCCGCGCCTGGGCCAAGACCAGCAACTTGTTTTCATCGGTCAGCCGGGGCCGGATGCCCGCCCGCGCCCGCAGCACGCCGAGGCCGCTGGACCCGTCACCGATGACCATCCCCTCGTCGACCCGGCAGGGCTGGTAACCCAGTAGCAGAAAGTTGCCATTGCCCAGCCAGCGCAGCAACGCCGCGACCTCCTGACGGTCAGGAGCCGCATACTGGCCTTCGGGATCAGTGTCGACTGCCTCGGCCAATTCACTCAGGGTGGCGATCATCGCCGCCGCATCCGTCGCGACCCGCTGGACGTCGGCCAGGACCCTCGGTAACAGCCGTTCGACTTCGGTCAGGGCGTTGCGGTCCACCGAGGGCGCGAGCTGGACGAAAATCCAGGCCTCGCCGGTGTACGGTGACGTGCCGACCGCTTTGGGTTCGATGCGCAACAGCTCACCCGCGGGACTGCGGCGCACATCGAACACCGGCGTCATGATGGCGGTGTAGCCCACCCCGAGCCGGTGCAGCAGCACCGTCACCGAGTCCATCAGCATGCTGCCGTGCTCGGCGACCACCTGCAGCGCCGGCCCGAACCCCTCCGGATCGTCCGCGTGATACACAGCTACACAGCTCTCACCGGCCGCACGGTGCTGACCGAGCCGGTAATGCGCACCCAACATGCGCGGCGTCAGCAGCGAGTCGGGGCTCTGCGACCCGCCGTCCGACTGGCCCCGGTAGCTCTCCAGATAGGCCTGCGAGATCCAGTCAGGGACGTCAGCGGGCTGGGTGAACGTAGTCCACGCCCCGACATCCTGCTTAACTTCGGGATCGCTCGTCATACCGACTGCTCCCAACTCACCACCGATACCGCGGGCTGTTCAACTTGCCCCACTCCTCAACGGCCGCACCGGCCGCATCGTCGTGGGACTGTGCCTAACTTGCCCCACTCCTCAACGGCCGCACCGGCCGCATCGTCGTGGGACTGTGCCTAACTTGCCCCACTCCTCAACGGCCGCACCGGCCGCATCGTCGTGGGACTGTGCCTAACTTGCCCCACTCCTCAACGGCCGCACCGGCCGCATCGTCGTGGGACTGTGCCTAACTTGCCCCACTCCTCAACGGCCGCACCGGCCGCATCGTCGTGGGGCTGTGCCTAACTTGCCCCACTCCTCAACGGCCGCACCGGCCGCATCGTCGTGGGACTGTGCCTAACTTGCCCCACTCCTCAACGGCCGCACCGGCCGCATCGTCGTGGGACCGGCAGACCTGACACTAGTCGCGCGTCAGCCTCCGGTGGGTAACTCGGTGTGGACGCGCAGCTTCGATACCGAGCCGTTCCACCTTGTTTTCCTCGTAGGCGCCGAAATTCCCCTCGAACCAGAACCACTTGGCCTCGTTGTCGGCATCACCTTCCCACGCCAGGATGTGCGTGCAGGTGCGGTCGAGGAACCAGCGATCGTGCGAGATCACCACAGCACAGCCAGGGAAGTTCACCAGGGCGTTCTCCAATGAGCTCAGGGTCTCGACGTCCAGGTCGTTGGTCGGTTCGTCCAGCAGGATCAGATTGCCGCCCTGCTTGAGGGTCAACGCAAGGTTGAGCCGGTTGCGTTCGCCACCCGAAAGCACCCCGGCCGGCTTCTGCTGATCTGGACCCTTGAAACCGAACGCCGACACATAGGCTCGCGACGGTATCTCGTTTTGACCGACCTCGATGTAATCCAGGCCGTCGGACACGACCTCCCACACAGTCTTCTTCGGATCGATGCCGGCCCGGGCCTGGTCGACGTAGCTCAGCTTGACGGTTTCGCCGATCTTGACAGTGCCACTGTCCGGTTCTTCGAGCCCGACGATGGTCTTGAACAGTGTGGTCTTGCCGACGCCGTTGGGCCCGATGACCCCGACGATACCGTTGCGCGGCAAAGTGAAGGATAGGTCCTTGATCAGCGTGCGTCCGCCATAGCCCTTGTCGAGATGATCGACCTCGACGACCACATTGCCCAGTCGCGGTCCCACCGGGATCTGAATCTCTTCGAAGTCAAGCTTGCGGGTTTTCTCCGCCTCGGCGGCCATCTCCTCGTAGCGCTGCAGGCGCGCTTTGCTCTTGGCCTGGCGCGCCTTGGCGCCGGAGCGGACCCAAGCCAGCTCGTCTTGGAGACGCTTCTGCAGCTTGGCGTCCTTGCGGCCCTGCACCGCGATCCGCTCGGCCTTCTTCTCGAGATACGTCGAGTAGTTGCCTTCGTAAGGGTAGGCGCGGCCACGATCCAGTTCCAGGATCCATTGGGCGACGTTGTCCAGGAAGTAGCGGTCGTGGGTGACGGCCAAAATAGCGCCGGGATAGGCGGCGAGATGCTGTTCGAGCCACTGCACGCTTTCTGCGTCCAGATGGTTGGTGGGCTCGTCGAGCAGCAGCAGGTCAGGCTTCGACAGCAGCAGTTTGCACAACGCGACGCGGCGACGCTCACCTCCGGACAGGTTGGTCACCGGCTCGTCGGGTGGCGGGCAGCGCAAGGCGTCCATGGCCTGCTCCAGCTGCGAGTCCAGGTCCCATGCCTCGGCGTGGTCCAATTCCTCCTGGAGCCGGCCCATCTCCTCCATCAACTCGTCGGAGTAGTCGGTGGCCATCAATTCGGCGACCTCGTTGAACCGGTCGAGCTTTACCTTGATGTCTCCCAGGCCCTCTTCAACGTTGCCCCGGACTGTCTTTTCGTCATTCAGCGGCGGCTCCTGCTGCAGGATGCCGACGCTGGCCCCGGTAGCCAGGAAAGCGTCACCATTGTTCGGCTTGTCCAGACCGGCCATGATCCGCAAGACGCTCGACTTACCGGCCCCGTTCGGGCCGACCACACCGATCTTGGCACCGGGGTAGAAACTCAACGTGACGTCGTCGAGGATCACCTTGTCGCCGTGCGCCTTGCGGACCTTTTTCATCGTGTAGATGAACTCAGCCATGCCGCGGTATTGCCTTTCTGGTCTTGCCGGGTTATCCGGGGTATCCCGCCGACCATCCTAGGCACCGCCCACCGGCATCAAGCCGACAGCGGTAGCGCGGTGTGGTCGGCGGCGTTCTGGGCGGCAGCCGCGTCCGGGACGGAATCAACCCGGGCCGCGAGGTAGTCGTCGTTCACGACGGTCCCGGACTGTCCTGTCATTCCGGCTGCCGGAGCGTTCTCGGAACTCGGGCCAGTGTAGCTGGGCTTCTCGATCCGCACGAAGACCCGCGAGAGGTCTGGCCCGACCGACGTCGCCCGCATCTCCAGCGAGGACCGGCGATTGCCGTCGCGGTCCTCGTACTCGCTGGTGTACACGTGGCCCACCACGATCACCGGCGCACCCTTGCCCAGCGCCGCGCCTACGCCGCTGACCAGCCTGCCCCAGCAGTTGACGGTGATGAACAGCGAGTTTCCCGGCTCCCAGCCGCCGTCGCTGGTGCGTCGGCGTGAATTGCTGGCCACCCGGAACTTGACGACCTCTTGGTCTCCGACCTTCCGGCGCTGGAGGTCATTGACGATATGACCGACGACGGTCAGCTGCGTTTCAAACATGTGACTCCACATTCCTTTCCCGTTCGTGCGAGGTAGTGCTCGTGCCGATGCCTATTGAGCCCCGGGTCACCGACAAGTCAGCAACAAAGCGCGCTGGCGAGGTAAACCTGTGGAAGAAGCCATGACTGGGGATGGCCGCCTCGCGATGTTGCCGTGTCTCCGATTGCCGGGACAAACTCCTGCGCGACCGTTGGTCTCATGTTCTATAGACGGCAAGTCGGCGTCGGTTGGTAATGCAGATGTTTAGGCGCAGGGCCTCGGATCTTGCGTCATACGGCGGTTGAGACAGCGCGCGCACGATTTTGGAGTTCGTTGGATTCCGCATTGCCTTGGGTGTTCCGTCAGGATGACCTCGGACGGCGCTGATCCCGGTGCGCCGCGTTGTACGACGCGGCTGCGACTGTCACATCATCCACACGAGTCTGCACACGGCGTGAGGTGTCAGTCTTGCTCAGCTTTGAGCGGCAAATCAGTTGCACGCCTTCGGTTGTCGCCGGAAGCGTGTATGGGGCCGCGTCCGGTGCGGGAGATGAAACCCGGGCTGGTGCGATTGGGCTTGACGCTGAAAGGGTTTTTCGGCGACCCCGTCGCGTTGGCTACCTGTTATGCGGCGCGGGGCACATCGCAGACGGTCACGTGAATCAGGGTGTCCGGTTGCGGCGGGACAGATGGTGTCGAGCGAGCAACGCTGACGCCGCCGAGCCTGAGCACACTCGATACGGCGACATGGCAGTCGACCCGGCGAGCACGCCAGCACCATGGCACTTCGACTAAGCGATGCCCGAGGACTTGTGCTCGGCGTGCCCCTGACGTGCTCGGAACTCGCGGGCGATGAACTTGTTGCGCGCGACCTTCTCGACGTAGTCGAAGTCGCGCAGAATGTTTCGCAGTTCGCGCCGGAAGGCGATCCGGCGTTCCAGCAGGTCCGGAGCCGGCGCGATCAGGTTCTGATCGACGGCAACCTGGCGCGCAGTGGCAAACAGCAGCGTCGACACCGGCTCACTGCTGCGCACCCGTGACTGGGCAACGTACTGACGGCCGACTCCGAGCGCCAACTCCGTCAGTTCCTTCTGCCCGATATCGGGAGGAGCGTCGCGCAACACGTCGGCGACAATCTCGTACGCTTCGAAGAACACCCGCAGCATCGCGTCTGACATCAATGGCCGCTTGGCATAAAGGATCGCGTCGATCCCGTCGGCGCCGGCGGCGACTTGGCTCTCCCAATCCTGGTGCCAGGCCATCTCTTCGGCGATGTTGGCACGAAACGCTGCAGAATCGGCGAAGTAGAAGTCAAATTTCAGCAGATCGCGCAACCGCATCGCCTGGTCCCAGAAAGCGGCCATGCGGTCACCGTCGGTGTGCCGGGCATGGGCGAGCGCCAGTTCGACGATCGAGGTCTCCAAGAAGGCATGGATCACCGAGTTCCGATAGAACGCCGCCGCCAGTTCGTCGTCGGGCGCTATGTACCACACCGGTTCCCGGCCGCTGTCCACCCGGGTGACCGGGTGTCCGTTGGACAATGCGTCGACCGCTGCACGCACTCCTTCGCGCGCACGCAGCCGCAGCGTACTCGTCGACATCGGGGTCTGCTTGCGCTCCAGGTAGTCAAGTGAATCCTGCAGGGTGTGGTGCAGCTGATCGAGCGTCAGCGCGGTCCCGCGGGTAGTAAGCAGCAACGCAGACACCAATCCGGTCGCGGTCACCGGCGTCGACTGCAAGATCCGCCACGCCACCTCAAACGTCATCTTCTGCAGCGCAAGCCATTTCGCAGCCGGATCATGAGCTAGCGGACCGTGCGGTTCGCCGAGATACTGTCGCATCGAAACTGCTTCGGGGAAACGGACATAGATCTTGCCGTAGTTGCGCTCCCCCTGCGCCTTGATAAACCGGTAGAGCCAGCTGAAACCCTCAGGCGTCTTCTCCGCGCCGCGCGCGTAGGCGGCGTATTCGGCGATCTCGTGCAACTGGTCGAAGCAGATCGACACACCTTGCAGCAAGATGTCTTCGCTGCGGCCGTCAAGGTAGGCGTCGGCCACATAGCTCATCAGTCCCAGCTTGGGCGGCAACATCTTTCCGGTGCGAGACCGCGTACCTTCTATAGACCAACTCAAATTGAAGCGCTTCTCGACGACATAGCCGACGTACTCCCTGAGCACATACTTGTACAGCGGATCGTCGCCGATATTGCGCCGGATGAAGATCATCCCCGAACGACGCATCAGAGGACCCATCACGCCGAACGATAGGTTGATGCCGCCGAACATGTGCACCTGCGGTAACCTGTTGTCCTGCATGGCCACCGGTATCACGGCGCCGTCGATATAAGACCGGTGGGAGAACAGCAAGACCGCCGGGTGCGATTCCAGCGCGGAGCGCATGGCCGCGACCTGGTATTCGTCGTAGTCGAATTCGGGATCGAAACCGCGGCTGATCAGCTTGCCCAGGACGGAAATCAGGTCTACCGACACCTGGCTCCAACCGGTGGCCAGTTCATCGAGAATTCTCCCGGCCTCTTCGACTGTGGCACCGGGGATTTTCTTCAGCCCGGCACGAAACCGCGCTGACGCCAACATCTCTGGCTTCACCAGCCGCGGAGACTTGTATTGCGGTCCGAGGATCCGGTATTCGGCACGTGCTAACGCCAGGATTGCCCGTCGGGTGACGAACTGGGCGAAATCGCGCTTGTTGTCGCCGACGGTGGTGTCGCGCCACTGCTGGCGCAACTCGGAGACCGTGGCGGCCTCCCCTGCCACCACCCTGGCCCGCCGTGGGTCAGAGCGCAGGATGCGGCGCTGCTGACGTGCGTTGGGGTGGTAGGGATCCCGGCCCGGAAGCAGCCCTGCCACCTTGGCCACCCTGCTGCGATCCGGTGGCGGCAGCCAGAACACCCGCACCGGCACAATCGATCGATCCTCGAGACATTCGGAGTCAGCTTCGGGCCCGCACCCGAGCTGCTCGGCAAGTGCGGTCAGCGCCGCCGCTGGAGCATTGCGGGGCGGCAGCCTCAGAACGTCGAATTTCGCCTCGGGATGACGGGTCCGCTGTTCATCCAGCCAACGCATGATCAGCTGCATCTCGACCGGCGATTCCATCGAAGCCAGCACCAGCGTGTCTTCAGCAGTGAGGACTGCGCTGGTGTCGGCGACCGGTTTGGTCACGGCAGTCCTTCGGGCCCAGGGCTCGACGATTCGGGGGCATCGGCTTGGTCGATGCCCGGCTGTTGAGCCTCACCATCGGTGACGGCGGCCTTCGACGCGCGGCGGGGGTTCGCTTTGCCCGATGTGGTCTTCGCGGCCTTCTTGGCAGCGCTCTTGGCCGGAGCCTTCTTGGCCGGTTGCTTCTTCGCCGCGCTTCTGGCCGTCGCCTTCTTGGCCGGTTGCTTCCTCGCGGCCTGTGCTTTCTTCGCCGCCTTTTGCTCTGCGGAAAAGTCGACTTCGGGCAGCTCGTCGACCGGCCAGTTCTTCAGGGTGTCCAGATAGAGCTGGCGCACCTCGGCAATACGGTCCGGGAGTGCGTCGAGAGACCAGTCGTCGACCGGGATCGGCGGAAAGACCGCGACGTCGACCGTGCCGGGATTGATCGTCGTGGAATTTCGCGAAGCGACGATCTCGGCATTGCGAATCACGATGGGGACGATGGGGATCCCCGCCGCCATCGCGATCCGGAAGGGCCCCTTCTTGAAGGGCCCGACTTCGGTGGTGTCCAACCGGGTGCCCTCGGGCGCGATCACGATTGACAACCCGTTTCTGGCACGATCCTCGACGGTGTGCAGCGTCTCCACCGCGGCCGCCGAGTCGTCGCGATCGATGAATACACCGTCCAGTAGCTTGCCGAGGGTGCCCATGATCGGGTCGTTCTGCAGTTCCTTCTTGCCCACGCCAACCCAGTTGTCGCGCACCAGCGCTCCGGCGATAACCGGGTCAACTTGGTTGCGGTGGTTGAAGATAAAGACCGCTGGACGCTTTGCGGTCAGGTTTTCCTTTCCGATCACATTCAGGTGAACACCACTGGTGGCGAGCAACAACTGGGAGAAGTTGGCGGTGAAGAAGTTCACCCCACGTCGCCGGCTACCGGTCAGCACACCGAGGCCTACCGCCCCGGCCGCGACCGGGAACATCGTGCTGAAACCGGCGAGTGTTCGCAGCTGCCGCCGCAGACCGACACCGCCGCGGCTATTGAACTTCAGAATCGGCCAGCCGCGGCGTTTGGCGACGGCGGCCATCTTGCCTTCGGGGTTGGTCGGCCGCGGATTGCCGACCAAGTACATCAGGGCGACGTCCTCGTCCCCGTCGGCGTAGAAGTAGCTGTCCTTGAGGTCGATGCCGTGCTCGGCCGCAAAACGCTGTACCGCTGCGGCTTTGCCGGGCCCCCACAAGATCGGCCGCACCACATCGCCGGTCAGCAATCCGTCTTCATTGACCTCGAACTTGTTGGTGAGCATGTTGGTGATGCCCAAGAAGCGGGCCACCGGTTCGACCTGGATGGTCAGCGCCGACGAGCTCAGGACCACGGTATGCCCACGCGCCATATGGGCCCGGACCAGCTCACGCATTTCCGGATAGATCCGGGGCTCTATCCGCTGGTGAAACAGCCGCTCGCCGATCTCCTCCAAATCGCTCAACTGCCGTCCCCGCAGCGCCGAAGACGCCTTGATGATGAGATCCTCGAACTCGATGCGTCCCAGCGTATGGTTCAGACCGGCCTGGACCATACTGAGCAGCTCACCGACACCCATATCGCGGCGCCGCAGCCGTTCTTGGGTAAGGATGACGGCGGTAAAGCCCGCGACCAACGTCCCGTCGAGATCGAAGAACGCGCCGACCTTCGGCCCCGGAGCGCTGGCCATGATCTCGGCGACCGAGCCGGGTAACCGCAGATCGCTGGCGGGCTTACCCGTTTCGCGTTGTTCGCCTCGCTCTGGTGAGGTGTTCATGAGCCCGACACCGAGCGAGACGCCATACCGGCCGTGGCGGTGAAGGAAGCGGGGATCGCCCGCGGCGCGGGCTCACCCGCGAGCGCCAGGATCTCGTCGAAACCGTCGAGCAGGCACTGGGCGAACAGCTCGTCGTTTCGCACGGATGCCCGATCGTAGCGTGCGGTGATGGTGCACCACCCGCCCCGGGATATCAGCACCACCATCATCGCCACACCCGGTAGCGGGCCAATACCGTACTGCCGCAAGATTTTTGCACCGGCGATGAAAGTGTCGCCGGGATAGACCGGGACATTGCTGGCCTGCACGTCCGAGCCGACCACCGAACCGGTGATCCCTTCGAGCACGGCTGTGGGCAAGATGCTCAACACCGGCGCGATCGAACCGACGATATTCATCGCCGGCTCATCACGGCGCTGGGTCATCTGGGCACGGATCTTCTTCATCCGGGCCACGGGATCGACGGTGCCTATCGGCGCCGCCAAGTTGACGCCGGTGAATTGATTGCCGCCGGCCGCCGCGCCTTCGGCACGCAGGTTCACCGGCACCGCCATCGGCAGGGTGCTGATCGGCAGGCCGTGGGCCTCGTGGTACCGCCGCAGCGCACCACACACACCCGCGAGATAGGCGTCGTTGATCGATCCGCCGCCCGCTTTGGCCGCCTTGTGCAGCTCGGAGAGGCGGATGTCGATCGCCTCGGTGCGGGTGGTCAGGCTACGCCGCCGCAGCAGCGGCGAGGGCTCGGCGGCGCGGTTCAACACCCGAACGCCCGACATCGCGTAGCCCACAATTCCTGACACCGTGGAGACTGGATCCAGAACCGCTCGCCCGGCCACCGACACCGCCCCGGACACCGCGCCCAAAAGACCGCCGACAATGGCCATGGGCAAATGATTGATACCCTCGCGCATCAAGTCGTTAGGCGACAAATCCTGCGGAATGGGTTGTGGCGGCGTCGGCCTGGGTGCTGGATCCCGCTCCAAGTCGTAGATTTCAGCGAACATCTCGACACCGCCGACACCGTCGGTGACGGCGTGGCTGACATGCAGCAGCATCGCCGCCTTCCCATCGGCCAGACCCTCAACCAACGTGGCCGTCCACAGCGGCCGCGAGATGTCCAGCGGCGACTGCAGAATCACCTCGGCGAGATCGAACACCTGGCGCAGCGTGCCCGGTTCGGTGACGCGCACCCGGCGCACATGGAAGTCGAGGTTGAAGTCGGGATCCACTACCCAGCGCGGTGACGCGGTCGGCAGCGTCGGAACGACGACCTTTTGCCGCAGCCGCAACACGCGTCGGGAGGCGTTTTCGAAGCGGGTCCGGAAACGGTCCCAGTCAGGCGTGGCATCGAGCAGTTCCAGAGCCATGATCCCCGAACGGGTCCGCGGATTGGCCTCGCCGCGATGCAACAAATAGTCGACGGGTCCCAGCTCGTCGGACAATGCGGCGGTCTCGACGGGTTCAGCCATGGTCACGACCCCACCAGGACGGGATAACTCGACGCGCCAAACCTGTCACCGCCATCAAGCCTCCTGCGTCAGACCGTCAACCGAAATGCAGACACAACGCTAGTCCGGTTGCAGCGGCGGTGAAAGTGAGGATCCGCACGTTGGCTCCGGTGGCCGGAGACCCCCGCGACACGACCTCCGAGGGCACGCGAGTTCGGCTTGCGCCCGATGAGTTCAGCTGGCCGGAGTCGCCTGCAGGGCCAGGGTGCTCAGCAACGAGCTGGCCCGCCGACCGTACACAACCCCGAGGAAATCAGCGACGGCATTGGCCGCCAGCCGGGATCGGACCGTCGGGGTGATGTCGAAAGCGTGGTGGGCGTTGGCGAGTTCGGCGTAGGCCACCGTGGTGGCACCCGCCCCGCGCAATGCCGCGCAGAAGGCCCTTGCTTGCGCGCACGGCGCCAGTGGATCTTTGTCGCCGTGCAGCACGAAGAACGGGGGCGAGTCCCGGTGCACATAGGAAATCGGTGAGGCCGAGGTGAATCGCTCCGGGTCTTGGGCATACCGGGTCTTCATCACGAAATGCTCGAGGAACGGCAACATCATCTCGTGCATGTTGTCGAAGTCGGTGAAGTCGTACACCCCGTAATACGGCGCGACCGCCTGAACTGTCGTGTCGGCGTGTTCGAACCCGGGCTGAAACCTCGGATCGTTGGGAGTGAGCGCCGCCAAGGAAGCCAGGTGCGCCCCGGCTGATCCGCCGGTGAGGGCGATGAAGTCGGAGTCGCCACCGTAGTCACCGATGTTCTCACGGACCCAGGCGATGGCCCTTTTGACGTCGATGACGTGTGCGGGGAAACTGCAGCGCGGGCTCTTGCTGTAGTTGATCGACACGCAGATCCAACCCAGTTCCACCATCCGGCTCATCAACGTATACGCCTGCGGACGTTTGCCGTTGACCGTCCACGCACCCCCGGGAACCTGGATCAGCACCGGCGCACGGCGCCCCGGCGCCAGGTCGGGACGCCGCCAGATGTCGAGCAGATGCGCCCGGCCACCAGGACCGTAGGAAATGTCGGAGGTCTGGGCCGCGTAGCGGCGGCGAGGCCCCGACGGCAGCAGGCTGCCTCGCCTGGTGAACGCGGAAGGATCCCCGCTCGGGTGCGATACCAGGTCACGGAAGTCCGGACCAAAAGATTCCTCGAGAGCCGCGGTGAGCGCCAGGTCCGCTCGCTGCGCCGCCCAGGCGGTGCCGAACCGACCGATCGCCGGGGGCGACACCCGAGACAGCGCATGTCCGGTCAATACGTGCAGGGGAAACTCTGTGGACACCCAACCCGCGACCCAACCGAGCGCGAACGGCGAACCCCGAAGCAGCACGGCACCGGACCGAATGGTGTCTTTGGCGTCTGCGGCGAGCTGCGCTCCCTGCCGCAGCGCCTCGGCACCAGCACGTGAGCACCGCGAAGTCACACTGGCCATGCACATCACAAAGCCCACCCCTCGACGTCGGGCACACGCGTCGTTGCGGTTAACGGCCGCTTACCGGCCGGTGTTGTACGTGTGTCGAGGCTCACACCATAACCGATTTTCGGCGTAGCGGAAGACTTTTCAGACCCGTCGTGTCGCCGGGACTGATCTTGAATCCCGGTTTGGATAGACTGACCTGCGCATTGCCTCCGTAGCTCAGGTGGATAGAGCAAGGGCCTTCTAATCCCTAGGTCGCACGTTCGAGTCGTGCCGGGGGCACCGACTGTGACCTTTGTTGTCCTTGTGTCAGGCGTGACTTGAGTTGGTGGTCGGCTCGACCTCATCGTGCACCTCCGGTGATTCTCGTTTGCTGTCGACCCGGGCTCAGACCAGCGGCGCCGATTGCCAGGTCGGTTCGCTCAGACGTTCGCCAGCCACGCCGGAGCCGCCGGCAATCAGCGAGCGCCCGAACGCCTGGGTGGACGCGTTCGCTTCGCTGACTAGATCTTGCAGTGACGACGCAATGGCGGCCTCAGCACTTGCGTAAGCCCGAGCACCCGCAGTCAGGGTTTCCAAGAATTCCTCGAGAAACGTCGCGGCTTGAGCGGTCAGGGCTTGATAGCTTCGAGCGTGCGCGCTAAACAGCTCGGCGATCGCCGTCGACACCCCCTCGGCCGCCGGGGCTAGCACTCCTGTGGTTGCGGCCGCCGCAGCGACGTTGGCCGCATCAACGCTCAACCCAAGAGCGGTCAAATCCGTTGCCGCGGAGGTCAACAGTGCCGGCGTCGTGGTCACGAGGGACATGCTTTTCCTTCGACTACCCGCGTACTCGAGGCCTCGGCGCGGAAACCCACTTGCATCCGCTGATCGACTCCATCGCCCATCGCGCGGGCCCAAGAGCTTGACGCGTTGCTAATCCAACGGGTGAATCGACTGTGACGGACATTTCGCCACCAACGGTGCCTGCCGCCCCTTCGGCAACGATTCGTCAATCATGAAATGCGCTGGTCGCCCGCGCAGGTAGGTACTCGTTGCGGACGAGGCCGCCCACCGGCGCCGAGCCGCGGACGATCTGACGGTGAGCGAGGCCTCCCACGCCAGCCGGTCCGGCGGACTTGAGCTCCGATTTCGCTTCAGGTCCATCAGGGCGGTTTCGGGCGACTTAATCAGATCACGCAGTTCGCAGAGGAACTGAGCACTTGGGCACTGCCCACGACCCGATGGTCCAACAGGCAGATAAGGGTCACCGTCGGTTGGCCGCCTCGGGATGGTTGATCATCGGAACGCCGGCATCGACACCCGACGCACCGAAGCTGGAACGCTAGACGTAGCAGCTCAGCCGGAATGAGTGCGACTTGGCGGTCCGTGATGATCAATTGATTTGTCCCGCAAGCTACTTCACCGGTGGTCTTGGTGTGCTCATTGTCGATTCACCGGCACCAGCAGCCCGCGTTAGGTGGCGACACCGAAGCCACAATGCACATCATGATGCGCACGCACCTGCGGACCATCGGGCGAATCGGCCCAGGCTGAGTTGAGAATAACGTTGCGAGTCAACGCGATAACCGGCAGCCGCAACCTCAGTGCATAGACGGTAATCTCGGTGCGCGTCACCTCCAGCGTGGCCGTTGCGGTCGGTATCTCCCTGTGGAACAACGGCATTTCGCTGCCATGTAAGCATGTACACCCACCCGTCTCAGGCCAGTGCCCGCAACGGCAGCGTGACCCGGCGCGCACCTCTGCTCGGTGATCGGTATTCACCGCATATGTTTCGTGTGGTTGATGTTTTCGTCAGCACCCAACCTTCGATGATGCGACGGCATGGGCGCGACCAATGACCCGTCGGCCTTCCTGGGCTTTCCTCGTTTCCGACCCTCGCTCGCAAGGGCTCCGATGTCCCCCAGTCAGCGGACACACGACCCCCCATCCGGGGGGTTTGATTTTCCCCCGTTCGGGGGATGGTTGCGCTGCGTTCCAGCGGCTCATCATAGTTGCACAGACAATTCATTTGTATTGCTAACCAGTCATTCGTATCGGATCGGTAGCCCGGGCTACGCAGCACCCAGCGTTGTCGGACAAACGCACACAGCGACGCACTCGCGGCCGGGTGACCGCCGTCCTACCGAAAGGTTGCGCGCACATGTTTCTCGACGGCCATCTAGACGACCAGAGCCTCAAGACCGGCGCCCGCGCCGTCGCGACCAACTTCGACCCAACCTTGATCGCCACCCGAGCGCCCCGATCGCGGCGCAGCATATACATGTCCTGGGTGGCGTTGGGAGCACTGGCACTCACGTGCACGGAATCACCCTGGCGAGCGTGGCCGCACACTCTTGACAGGGACAGCAACTCATGGGTCGGGTCTGTCATGTGCCGGTTAGATCTGTGTCCTCACCGGAGGGTGCCGGTGGGCAACATGCGTTCGGAAAGCATGGCGGCTGCGTTGCTGAGCTTGCCGCCGGAGCCCTGGGCCCCTGCCGTCGCCACGGTAGCAACGAGGGTGACACCCCACAACGCCGCAGGCTTGGCGCGGTCGGCAAGTGACGCTGCCGACGAGCAGCGGGCACTGGCCGGTGGCGGGGTTTATGGCGGTTTGTCATGACCGCGCCGATCTGGTTTGCGTCGCCACCGGAGGTGCATTCGGCCCTGCTGAGCGCCGGTCCAGGTCCAAGTTCGCTGTTGGCGGCTGCCGCGGGATGGTCGTCGCTGAGTGCTGAGTATGCATCAGTGGCCGAAGAGCTCTCGACGGTATTGGGCGCCATTCAGGCGGAGGCGTGGCGGGGGCCGAGTTCCGGGATATGCGTGGGTGCCTACGCGCCGTATGTGGCGTGGTTGATGCAGGCCAGTGCCGATAGCGCCGCCGCTGCGGCCGCACACGAGTCTGCGGCCGGGGCCTACGCTACGGCGTTGGCCTCGATGCCGACAATGGGCGAATTGGCCGCCAACCACGCAACCCATGCGCTGCTGGTCACGACGAATTTCTTCGGCATCAATACCATCCCGATCACGCTTAACGAGGCCGATTATGTGCGGATGTGGATCCAGGCCGCTACCACGATGAGTGTCTATGAGGGATTCAGTGCCGCAGCGTTGGCCTCGGCGCCGCACGCCCCGCCGGCACCCGTGATCATTAAATCCCGCACCGGCGAGGCCAGCAATATCGCGGCAATTGGTCAGGAGCTCGGCTATGACCCGTTTCCACTATGGAGTTTGCTGTGGGGCTTGGTGGAAACCATGTTGATAGAGATCATCGGTGTTCCATTTTTCACGCTTTTTGTAATTTCGGTGATAATCCTATCGCCGTTATGGCTGTTTGCCTTCGTCTTAGCCGAATTGCTGGGGTACTCGGCTTTCGCCGCGAATATATTACAATATCTGAGTCTCACGTGGTTTGCTATCGCAGTGATGGCTCTCGCCTTCATGATGATGCCTTTTGTGCTGGGCTATGACATCGCCAATGCGGTGATCTACTGGATCACGCACCTGAGCGCAGGGATTGTTTCGACGCTGGCGAGTCCCTTGGCGGCCGAGACGGCGCTGTCGGCTTCAGTGGCTGCTGCCGCCACGAACGCGAGCACCATGTCGGCTGCGGTTGCCGCACCTGTGACGGGCGCGGCCGTCGGCGGTGTGGAGCCGTTGACGGTTATGTCAGCGTCATCGGCGGCAACACCTATGGCCTCGGCGTCGGGAGGTTCTCCGGGACACCACATCAGCGGAATCGCAGAGCCGGCGATGGCTACTGAGCGAGGTGTCGGCACGCCGGGCTTTGCCGGGACCGTGTCCAAGGGGGTCGTGGCGCAGGCTGCTGGTTTGGCAACGGTTGGAGGTGGCGAATTGGGTGAGCCCCCGCGAGTGCCCATGTTACCGGCCTGTTGACATCCGGATATGGTTTGCTCGCCGCTTAGAGTTCATGGTGAAATAACACCGCTTTTCGACGGTTCGGACCACACGATTATGCCGTCATACCGAATCGTTCCAGGTCTGGCGTGGGCTTCGTCGACCAGGGGTGGCGATTTGGGAGTTGTGCAGCCAAGACCGGATCGCACCCCGACTTGTCGTTACAGGTCCAACAAAGCTGTCGCCGGCGACTCGATCAGGTCACGTAGTTCGCACAGGAACCGGGCCACTTGGGCGCCGTCCGCCACGCGGTGGTCGAAAACGCATGTCAACGTCATCGTCGGCCGGGAGACGATCTCGTTGTCGACGGCCACCGGCCGCGCCTTGATGGCTCCCATCCCCAGGATGCACGCTTCGGGGTGGTTGATCACCGGCACCCCGTCGTCGACGCCCAACGCCCCGAAGTTCGACACGGTAAACGTCGAACCACTCAACTCGGCCGGGGTTAGCGTGCCTTCGCGCGCACCACTGATCAATTCTGCTGTGCGGCAAGCAAGTTCGCGGGTGGTCAGTTGTTGCGCGTCGGTGATGACCGGGACCAGCAGTCCCCGCTCGGTGGCCACGGCAAACCCCAAATGCACACGACGGTAGACATGCACCTGCGGCCCGGAAGCCGAGTCAACCCATGTCGAATTGAGAATAATGTTATGGGTCAAAGCGATAACGACAAACCGCAATGACAGCACAAATGGCGTGACATCTTCCCCGCGGCCGCCGCGAAGCGTCTCGGAGAGCTCCAACAAACCGCTGCAGTCAACCTGCACACTGGCCAGCGCGTCGGGGATTTCCTTGTGAGACGAGATCATTCGCTCCGCGATCCGGGCCTGCACACCGCGCACCGGTCGCACGTCCGCATCAATCCCGGACTCGTGAGCTGCGGCGAGCACGTCCGCCCGGGTGATCACCCGGGCGACGTCCGGCCCGCGCTGCAGTGCGGCCAGATCCACCCCTAATTCCTTGGCCAGCTTGCGCGCCGACGGCACCGCGCGCGGCCGAGCCGACCGAACGCCTCGCCTGCTGCAGTCGAAGTTTGCGTCGGCCCCATACCCCACCAGCGTCGGCGCACCGGCCTCGCCATCGCCAACCGTTGCTGCCGCCATTGCGCGATCCGGTGCGGTATCGATGCGCACCAACATCGCGCCCACCTGGAGGACATCGCCTTCGGCGCCACCGATCTCGACGATCCGCCCGGCGAACGGGCTGGGGATCTCGACCTGCGCCTTGGCGGTCTCTACCGAGCACAGCGTCTGGTTGAGCTGCACATCCTCACCCACCGAGACATTCCAGGATGTCACCGTGACTTCGTCGAGTCCCTCCCCAAGGTCGGGAACCCGGAAGTCCTTGATCCGCTGCGGTTCGGGGTTCATGGCTGCCCCAAAATTCGCTCCACGCAGTCCAGCAACCGATCCGGGCCGGGAAGCCACACCTTCTCCAGACGTGCCGGTGGATACGGAGTATCGAAGCCGCAGGCACGCAGCACCGGAGCCTCCAAGTCGTAGAACAACTCTTCCTGGATACGAGCGGCCAGCTCCGCACCATAGCCCACATTTCGCGGCCCCTCGTGCATCACCACACACCGACCCGTCCGGCTGATCGATTCCGCGATCGTGGCGAAGTCCAACGGCACCAACGAACGCAAATCAACAATCTCGAGATTCCAACCTCGTTGCTGCTCAGCAACATCCGCGGCTGCAAGCGCCGTACCCACCAAGCCACCGTAGGTCAGCACGCTGACATCGCCACCGGCCCGCCGCACGATGGCCTGCCCGATCTGGGCCCCCGGCCGGCTGGTATCGACGACCCCGCGAGACCAATACCGGCGCTTCGGCTCCAAGTACATCACCGGGTCGGGGCAGTCGATGGCATGCCGCAACAGCCAGTAGGCATCCGACGGCTCCGACGGAACAACCACCTTCAGACCCGCCGTGTGGGCCCAATAAGTTTCGGTGGACTCCGAATGATGTTCGGCCGAGCCGATACCGCCGAACGACGGAACCCGGACCGTGACGGGCATGTCCACCTGACCGCGGGTGCGGAAGCGATACTTGGCCAGGTGGCTGACAATCTGGTCGAACGCCGGGTAGGTGAAGCCGTCGAACTGAATCTCGGGTACCGGCACAAACCCACGCAACGCCAACCCCACGGCGATCCCGATCACCGCGGACTCCGCCAGCGGTGTGTCGAAACAGCGGGCTTCGCCAAATGTTTCAGCCAGTCCTTCGGTCACCCGGAATACCCCACCCTGGGTCGCGACATCCTCACCGAAGACCAGGACCCGCTCGTCGGCGACCATAGCGTCGTGCAGTGCGCGGTTGATCGCTTGCACCATTGTGATCGGGTGCGGCGCCGGCCACAGCGGTTGAGCTAACTGCGACAGCGACAGCCTTTCCTGCGAGGGGGTTGGGCGATCGGCAATCTGTGTCATGGACGCCTCCTACTCGGTCCGCGCCAATTCGGCGCGCAACTGCCGGCGCTGCGCTTCCAACTCCGGTGTGATGTGGGCGTAGACCGCGGTGAAGAGTTCGTCGACGTCGAAATCGGGCGCGTCAAACACGGCATCGCGCAGTTCGGCCCGTTGCCCCGCCGAACGGGCGGCGACCCGGTCCTCGAGGCTCTGCGACCACAGCCCCAGGTCCTGCAGGTAGCGCCGAAAACGCGGAATCGGGTCCAGAGCCAGCCACCGATCCAGCTCCTGCTGGTCGCGATACCGGGTCGGGTCGTCGGCGGTGGTGTGTGGGCCCAGGCGATAGGTAACCGCCTCGATCAGGCTGGGACCGTTACCGGCTCGGGCCCGAGTGGCGGCCTCGGCCATCACCGCATAGCACGCCAGCACATCGTTGCCGTCCACTCGGATGCCGGGCATCCCATAGCCGATTGCCTTGTGCGCGATGGAAACAGCGGCCGTCTGCTTTCGGACTGGCGTCGATATCGCCCACTGGTTGTTCTGCACGTAGAACAGGCACGGCACCCGGAATACGCCCGCGAGATTCAGCGCCTCGTGGACGTCGCCCTCGCTGGTGGCGCCGTCGCCCAGGAAGGGGACAGTCACCGAGTCCTCGCCGAGGCGTTGGGCGGCCATCGCGGCGCCGACGGCGTGCAATGTCTGAGTGCCAACCGGAACGGACATCGGAGCGCAGCATTTCGTCGTGAATTCCAGCCCGCCATGCCAGCTTCCGCGCCATGCGGCGCCCACGTGTCCGGGCGGGATGCCGCGCACCAGGTATACGCCCAATTCGCGGTATTGCGGAAACAACCAGTCGGCCGCACGCAGGCATGCGGCCGCCCCCACCTGGGCAGCCTCCTGGCCGCGACAGGGTGTGAACAGCGCCAATTCACCCTGGCGCTGCAGGTTCACGAACTCGTCGTCGAGCTCCCGTGTGACCACCATCATTTCGTAGAGCCAGCACAGTGTTTCCGCGGACAGATCACGGCTGTAACGCTCTTCCGCGGTCGGCTTCCCGTCTGGACCTATGAGTTGCACCGGCTCGAGGTCGACCGTCATCGGTGTCTGACACTTCCGAGCCATGCCGCCTCCTCAGCTCACGCCGTCACGCCATGATGAGGATGCCGCCGGGCAGGCCGCATCTTCGCGTCGGCGCGCGTGGTGCGGCGGGTCAATAGCAAAGCCGAGCCAGCAGCTGCTTCGAGCCGGAGTCAGCAGCTGGCTGAACATTCGGCTCGGATCGCCGCAACACTGGCGCTTCTCCCATTATGCTCCCAAATCCGAAGACACCGGGCTGATCGGCTGCGCCGGTGCGGACGTGTCGGGAGCACCCCAACTGGTCAGACGTGGCGGCCGGGCGCGGTCCGACGGTCGCGCCCCGGGACCGCAGACAGCAAAGCGGTCGTCACCCGAGCGCGGATTCCCCCGCCCGCCGCAACAGCATTTCCGCGTGCCGCAGCACCGGTGAGTCGACCATCTGCCCCTCGAACGCGAACACCCCACGCTCGTTCCGCGAGGCGGCCAGCACTCGCCGCGCCCAGTCAAGCTTCTCGTCGCTGGGTCGATACGCCTTGCGCACCACCGGGACCTGGCTCGGGTGAATGCACACTGTCGCGTCGAAACCCACCGTGGCAGCGTCGACCGCCTCCTGCTGCAAGCCTTCGACGTCGCGGATATCCAGGTGCACCGCATCCAGGGCCAAACGGCCGAACGCGGACGCGGCCAGCAGGATCGTTGACCGCACGTGGCGGGCCACATCCCGGTAAGCGCCGTCCGCGCGCCGGCTGGAGCTGCCGCCCAGGGTGGCGATCAGGTCCTCGGCCCCCCACATCATTCCCACGGTGTCGTCGGCGGCGGCGATCTCGGCGGCAAATACCGCACCGCGCGCCGTCTCCACCAGCGCGATGACGTCGCGCGGTGCGAGCGCGGCAACCTGTGCCGCCGACTCGGCCTTGGGCAGCATCACCGTCGGGTACGCGGTGGCGGCCAAGGCCTCCAAGTCACGGGCCTGCTCATCGGTACCGGCCGCGTTGATGCGCACCACGGTGCGTTCGGGGTCCAGCGGGTTATCCCGCAGAGCTTGACGCGCAGCCGACTTCTCCGCTTGGGCCACACCGTCTTCGAGATCGAGGATAACCACGTCGGCGGCGGCGGCTGCCTTGGTGAAGCGCTCCGGGCGGTCGGCCGGGCAGAACAGCCACCCCGGTCCCGCGGCGCGCAGGTTCATCGCGCCTCCTCGACCGGCCGTTTTTGGACCCGTTTTTGGACCAACGTGGTGCGCACCGCGCGGGCGACCATCTCGCCGTGCTGATTACGTGCGGTGTGCTCCAGGGTGACAATGCCTTCGCCGGGACGGCTTTTCGACTCCCGCTTGCCGGTGCACACCGTCTCGGCGTACAGGGTGTCGCCGTGATAGACCGGCTTGGGAAACGACACCTCCGAGAAGCCGAGGTTGGCCACGATGGTGCCGAGCGTCAGCTGCGACACGGACAGCCCGACCATCGTCGACAGGGTGAACATCGAGTTCACCAGCCGCTCACCGCGGAAACCCGGTTGCTCAGCAGCCCAGGCCGCGTCGAGATGCAGCGATTGGGTGTTCATCGTGAGCGTGGTGAACAGGACGTTGTCTGCCTCGGTGACGGTGCGTCCGGGCCGGTGCAGGTAGGTGGTGCCGATCTCGAACTCTTCGAACCACAAGCCCCTCTGGACAATCCTTGCGCCGACTGTGGATTCTGCGACGCGACTCGCCGATGTGGCAGGTTCACGCTCGCCGGCAGGTCTGCTCACGACAGCCCCAGTGATCGTGCGATCAGCATCAGTTGCACCTCGGTGGTGCCCTCACCGATTTCGAGGACCTTGCTGTCGCGGTAGTGACGCGCCACCGGGTATTCGTTCATGAAACCGTAGCCGCCGTGAATTTGGGTGGCGTCGCGCGCGTTGTCCATCGCCGCTTCCGAGGAGACCATCTTGGCGATCGCCGCCTCCTTCTTGAAGGGCTTGCCCGCCAACATCTTTGCCGCGGCCTCGTAATATGCCGTGCGGGCCACATGGGCCCGCGCTTCCATCCGCGCGATCTTGAAACTGATCGCCTGATACGAACCGATCGGCTGGCCGAACGACTGACGCTCCTTGGCATACTTGACGCTCTCGTCGACACAGCCCTGCGCCGCCCCAGTCGCCAGCGCGGCAATCGCGATACGGCCCTCGTCGAGTATGGACAAGAAGTTGGCATAACCCGTTCCCCGGGCACCCAGCAGGTTCTCGGCCGGCACGCGCGCATCGGTGAACGTCAGCGGATGGGTGTCCGACGCATTCCAGCCGACCTTGTTGTAGACCGGCTCGACGACGAATCCCGGTGTGCCGCTGGGCACGATGATCGTCGAGATCTCCTTCTTGCCGTCCGCCACGCTTCCCGTGACCGCCGTGACCGTGACCAGGGAGGTGATATCGGTGCCCGAGTTGGTGATGAACTGCTTGCTGCCGTTGATGATCCACTCGTCGCCCTCGATGCGGGCGGTGGTGCGGGTGCTGCCGGCGTCCGAGCCCGCACCGGGCTCGGTCAACCCGAAGCCGGCCAGCGCCCGGCCGGCGGTCAGATCCGGTAACCACTTGCGCTTCTGCTCTTCGGTGCCGAACCGGTAGATCGGCATAGCCCCCAGGCCTACCGCGGCCTCCAAGGTGATGGCCACCGACTGGTCGACTTTTCCGAGTTCTTCCAGCGCCAGCGCCAACGCGAAGTAGTCGCCGCCCATGCCGCCGTAGTCCTCGGGGAACGGCAGGCCGAACAGTCCCATCTCGCCCATCTTGGCGACAACTTCGTACGGGAAGCTGTGCTCCTCATCGTGTTTGGCCGAAACCGGCGCGACCACCGTGCGTGCGAAGTCAGCCACCGTGTCACGAAGGTCTTGATATTCCTTGGGCAGCGTCCCCGCGGTAATCATTGTCGTCATGATCCTTGATCCTTGATCCGGGCCAACACCTGGTCGACCTTCACCTGCTCTCCGACGGACACCAGCACCTCCAGCTGCCCCGAAACCGGTGCGGTGAGCGCGTGTTCCATCTTCATCGCCTCCACCACCACCACCACGTCGCCCTCGGCAACCTCGGCGCCGGAGGCAGACTGCATCGCGATGACGTTGCCGGGCATGGGGCTGACGACTTCGGCCGGCCGCTCGCCGGCAGCGCGATGAATCTTGCGCTCTTCGGCCTCGCGGATTTGCCAGGTTCCGCGCTCGTCGGCGATCCAGAGATGGCGGTCGGCCTCGGCCCAACGGTAATCACGGCGCACCCCGTTCACCGTCACACTCATCCGGTCCCGCTCCAGTTGCACACTGGCGCACATGGTTTCACCGTCGCCGACCTGCACCCGGGCCGCCCCCGGCAAGCCCCACACTGACACCGTCTCGGTGCGCAACGGAGTCTGCATCGCGGTTCGCACCGGGGCGCTGCCGCCACCGACCCGCCATCCACTCGGGGCGGCCCACAGGTCGCCCGCAGCTTGGCGAGCCAGCACCCACTGCACGTAGAGGCCACCCGCCGCGAACACGTCGTCGGGCGCCGCCAGCGGCGCAAAGTCGGCCAGCCGCTCGTCCAGCAGTGCGGTGTCCAGATCCCCGGACTGCACCCGCTCGTCGGCGAGCAAAAAGCGCAGGAATTCGACATTGGTCTGCACGCCCAGGACCGCGGTGTGCGCCAGCGCCTGGTCCAGCCGCGCCAGCGCCTGCTCGCGATCGGCCCCGTGCGCGATCACTTTGCTCAGCATCGGGTCGTAGTCACTGCCGACCACCGTGCCCGCCAGCAGCGACGAGTCCACCCGCACACCCGCACCGGCGGGTTCGATCACCCGCAGCACCCGCCCGCCGGTGGGCAGAAAGCCGCGTGCGGGATCCTCGGCGTACACCCGCGCCTCGATCGCATGTCCGGAAAGTTCGATGTCGTCCTGTGCAAATGGCAGCTTCTCGCCGGCAGCCACCCGTAGCTGCCACTCGACGAGATCCAGCCCGGTGACCGCCTCTGTGACCGGGTGTTCCACCTGCAGGCGGGTGTTCATCTCCATGAAGAAGAACTCGTCGGCACGCTCGGCGGAGACAATGAATTCCACCGTTCCGGCCCCGACGTAGTCGACACTGCGGGCGGTGTTGCAGGCGGCGGCGCCGATTCGCGCCCGCGTCTGCGTGTCGAGCAGCGCCGACGGCGCTTCCTCGATGACCTTCTGATGGCGGCGCTGCAGGCTGCATTCACGCTCGCCCAGATGCACCACGTTGCCGTGCGTGTCGGCAAGCACCTGCACCTCGATATGCCTGGGCCGCAATATGAATCGTTCCAGAAACAGTGTGTCGTCACCGAAGGAGGAGCCGGCCTCACGACGCGCGCTCACCAACGCGTCACGCAGCCGCGCCGGGTCCTCGACCAACCGCATACCCTTGCCGCCACCGCCCGCGGACGGCTTGATCAGCACCGGATAGCCGACCTCGTCGGCCGCCGCCACCAGGTCGTCGTCGTTGAGCCCCGGCTTCGCAACGCCGGGTACCACGGGCACGTCGAAGGCGGCGACCGCGTTCTTGGCGGTGATCTTGTCACCCATCACCTCGATCGCCCGGGTCGGCGGCCCGAGGAAAACGACTCCCGCGCGCTCACAGGCCGCCGCGAAATCGGCGTTCTCGGAAAGGAACCCGTAACCGGGGTGGATCGCCTGCGATCCGGTGCGCGCCGCGGCCTCGAGCACCTTGTCGATGTCCAGGTAACTCTCACGCGCCGCGGCGGGCCCCAGCCGCACCGCCTGGTCGGCTTCCAGCACATGCCTTGCTTCGGCGTCGGGGTCGCTGTAGACGGCCACCGAGCGGATACCCAGCCGGCGCAGCGTGCGGATCACCCGTACCGCGATCTCGCCGCGGTTGGCCACCAATACCGTGTCAAACATCACGTCACATCCGGAAGACGCCGTAGGAAACCGGTTCCAGCGGTGCCCGAGAGCACACTGAAAGAGCAAGCCCGACAACAGTTCTAGTATCAACCGGGTCGATGATTCCGTCGTCCCACAGGCGGGCGGTCGAATAGTAGGGGTTGCCCTGGTACTCGTACTGCTCACGAATCGGCGCCTTGAACGCTTCCTCATCGTCAGCAGACCAGGGCGTGCCGGCCGCGGACAGCTGCTCGCCGCGCACGGTGGCCAGCACCGACGCCGCCTGCTCACCGCCCATCACCGAGATCCGCGCATTCGGCCACATCCATAGGAAGCGCGGCGAGTACGCCCGTCCGCACATCGAATAGTTGCCTGCGCCATAGGATCCGCCGATCACGACGGTCAGCTTCGGCACCCGGGCGCAGGCCACGGCGGTGACCATTTTGGCGCCGTGCTTGGCGATACCGCCGGCCTCGTAGTCACGGCCGACCATGAACCCGGCAATGTTCTGCAGGAACAGCAGCGGGATCTTGCGCTTGTCGCACAGTTCGATGAAATGCGCTCCCTTGAGCGCGGATTCGCTGAACAATACGCCGTTGTTAGCGACGATGCCGACCGGGTGTCCGTGAATGCGTGCAAAGGCGGTCACCAGGGTTTTGCCGTATTTCGCCTTGAATTCCGTGAATTCGCTGCCGTCGACCAGTCGCAGGATGACCTCGTGCACGTCATAAGGCACCCTCGGGTCGGGGGGCACGACGTCGTAAAGCTCGGTCTGCGGGTACTTGGGGTCGACCACACGCGCCACATCCCACTGAGACGGATCGCGGGGCGCGAAGGTGGCCGCGATAGAACGCACGATCCGCAGCGCATGTTCGTCGTCGTCGGCGAGATGGTCGGTGACACCCGATGTCCGCGAGTGCAAGTCGCCGCCGCCGAGCTCCTCGGCCGTGACGATCTCGCCGGTGGCGGCCTTGACCAGTGGCGGTCCGCCCAGGAAGATGGTGCCCTGCTCACGGACGATGACGGCCTCGTCGCTCATCGCCGGCACATAGGCGCCGCCGGCCGTGCAGGAGCCCAATACTGCCGCCACTTGCGGAATTCCCTTGGCGCTCATGGTCGCCTGGTTGTAGAAGATCCGTCCGAAATGCTCGCGGTCGGGAAACACCTCGTCCTGGCGTGGCAGGAAGGCGCCGCCGGAGTCGACCAGGTAGAGGCACGGCAGTCGATTCTGCAGCGCGATCTCCTGGGCGCGCAGGTGCTTCTTGACCGTGACCGGGTAGTAGGTCCCGCCCTTGACGGTCGCGTCGTTGGCGACGATCACGCATTCGCGCCCGGATACCCGGCCGATTCCAATGATGATCCCCGCGCCCGGCGACTCGTCGTCGTACATTCCGTTGGCGGCCAAGGGCGCCAACTCCAGGAACGGGCTGCCCGGATCGAGCAGCCGATCCACCCGTTCCCGGGGCAGCAGCTTGCCACGGCTGACATGACGCTCTCGAGCGCGTTCGCTGCCGCCCAGTGCAGCAGTGGCGAGCTTCGTGTTCAACTCGGCCACCAGCCGGCGGTGTTCGTCGGCGAAGGATGGCGCGGCGACGGCGGTCACGGGGTAACCAGATCCCGCAATATGAGCCGTGGTTCGGTTCTCGCCACGACCTCGTCGACCGTCACGTCGGGCGCGGTCTCGATCAAATGCAGGCCGTCGTCGCAGACATCGATGACTGCCAATTCCGTGACGATGCGGTCCACGCAGCCCACGCCGGTCAAGGGCAACGTGCACTGCTCGACGATCTTGGGGCTGCCGTCTTTGGCCGCATGCTCCATCATCACGATCACCTTGCGGGCGCCGTGCACCAGGTCCATCGCGCCGCCCATGCCCTTGACCATCTTGCCCGGGATCATCCAGTTGGCGAGGTCGCCGGTGACCGAAACTTGCATGGCGCCAAGCACCGCGACGTCGAGATGGCCGCCGCGGATGATGCCGAAAGAGGTCGACGAGCCGAAGAACGCCGCGCCCGGCAGCGTGGTCACCGTCTCCTTGCCGGCGTTGATCAGGTCGGCATCGAGATCCTCGGGCTTGGGATATGGCCCGACGCCCAGGATCCCGTTTTCGGAGTGCAGGACAACGGTCACGCCCTCAGGAATGTGGTTGGGAATCAACGTGGGCATACCGATGCCGAGGTTCACGTACTGGCCGTCCCGGAATTCGGCGGCGACCCGTGCGGCCATCGCGTCTCTGCTCCAGCTCATTTGGCGCCACCTTCCCCCGCAAGCGGGAGGTGCCCCCGCTTCATCGCTGCGTCCCGCGCAAGCGGGCGGTACCCCCGCTGCGTCTTCGTCGGCGCGGTCATCAGCGCACCGTCTCCTTCTCGATCCGCTTGGTGGGATTGGGCACGTGTACCACCCGCTGCACGAACACACCCGGGGTATGCACCATCGCCGGGTCGATCTCACCCGGTTCGACGAGGTGTTCCACCTCGGCAATCGTGATCCTCCCCGCGGGCGCGCACTCGGGGTTGAAGTTGGCGGCGGCGTAGCGGTACACCAGGTTGCCGTGCCGGTCCCCTTTCCAGGCATGCACCAGCGCGAAGTCGGTGCGGATTCCCCGCTCTAAAACGTATGTGACACCATCGAACTCGCGAGTCTCCTTCGGCGGCGACACCACGGCAACCGCAGCCGACGCGTCGTAGCGCCACGGCAGCCCGCCGTCGGCAATCTGGGTACCCACGCCGGCCGGTGTGTAGAAGGCCGGGATGCCCATTCCGCCGGCGCGCAGCCGCTCGGCCAGCGTGCCCTGGGGGGTGAGTTCCACCTCGAGTTCGCCGGCCAGGAATTGACGAGCGAATTCCCTGTTCTCCCCAACATACGAGGAGATCGTCCGACGAATTCTCTTGTGTTCCAACAGCACTCCCAGACCGACCCCGTCGATGCCGCAGTTGTTCGACACCGTTTCCAGGTCAGTTACACCGCTGTCCACCAGCGCCGAGATCAACGCGTCCGGGATGCCGCACAGCCCGAACCCGCCGACCGCCAGGGAGGACCCGTCGGTTATGTCCGCTACCGCTTCGGCGGCGGTAGCCACCACCTTGTCCATTACCCGCAGAGTCTCCTCGCTGTCCGGCCGGCCGGGTCCTTCAGTTAATCCTCATTAACCGGGGCATGACAATACCATCGCCCGCGCGGTGGGTAAAGGGACGGTAACCAGCATCCGGGTCCTCACCCTCGACCTTGCAGGTAGTCGATTGCCTGTTGACGCAATTCGACTTTGCGGACCTTGCCGGTAACGGTCATGGGGAACTCGTCGACGATCCGCACATACCGCGGAATCTTGAACCTGGCGATTCGGTCCGCACAGAATTCGTGTAGTCGCGCGATGGTCAACTGCGGTGCGCCGTCCCGCAGCTTGATCACCGCCATGAGCTCTTCGCCCACGCGTTCGTCGGGCACGCCGATGACGTGGGCATCGACGACATCGGGGTGGGTGTGCAGGAACTCCTCGATCTCGCGGGGCGAAACGTTCTCACCACCGCGGATGACGATGTCCTTGATCCGGCCGGTGATCTGCACGTACCCGCATGCGTCCATGGCGGCCAGGTCTCCGCTATGCATCCAGCCGTCGTCGTCGATCACTTCTGCGGTCCGCTCCGGGTCATTCCAGTAACCGGCCATCACCGAATAACCCCGGGTGCAGAACTCACCGGGGACGCCGCGGGGCACGGTCTCGCCGGTGACCGGGTCCACCACCTTGATCTCCAGATGCGGCCCCACCCGGCCGACGGTGCCCACCCGGCGCTCCAGGGAATCACCGGTACGGGTCTGGGTGGACACCGGAGATGTTTCGGTCATGCCATAGCAGATCGAAATCGCCGGCATATGCATCTGTTCGATCACCATGCGCATCACCTCGACCGGGCACGTCGAGCCGGCCATGATCCCGGTTCGCAGGCTGGTGAGGTCGTAGTCGGTGAAGTCCGGCAGTCCAAGTTCGGCGATGAACATGGTCGGCACGCCGTAGAGGCTGGTGCATCGTTCGGTCTGGACGGCCCGCAGGGTGGCGGCGGGGTCGAACCCGGGTGCCGGGATCACCACGGCAGCGCCGTGGCTGGTGGCGGCCAGATTGCCCAGCACCATGCCGAAGCAGTGATAAAACGGCGCCGGGATGCAGATCCGATCATCGGCGGTGTAGTCGAGCAACTCCCCCACGAAATATCCGTTGTTGAGGATGTTGCGGTGGCTGAGCGTTACACCTTTCGGATGACCCGTTGTGCCAGAAGTGTATTGGATGTTGACCGGGTCACTGCCGGTCAGTGTCGACGCGATCTGTTGCAGCGCGGCCAAATCGGACTGCGTACCGGCCAGCTCGTCCCACCGATCGCTGTCCATGAACACCGCTTCCCGCAGGTCCGGGCAATCAGGTGCCACTTCGGCCAATATCGCCCGGTAATCCGCATCCTTGAAGCCCGACGCTGCGATGATCATGCAGACCCCGGATTGCCTTAGCGCATAACGCAACTCGATGGACCGGTAGGCCGGGTTCACGGTCACCAGGATGGCGCCGATTTCTGCGGTCGCGTATTGAACCAACACCCACTCCCACCGGTTGGGCGCCCAAATACCCACTCGGTCACCCACGCCGATACCTGCACGCACTAGTCCGGTAGCCAATCTCCGAACGTCCGCCAGGAATTCGGCGTAATTCCAGCGCCGCCCGGCATGCGCGTCGACCAGCGCGTGCCGCTGTCCGTGCCGAGAGGCGGTCTCGGCGAGATTGACGCCGATGGTGGTCTCCAGTAGGGCGGGCACGTTGGGACCGCGCTCATAAGAAAGGGCGCTGTGGTCTGCAGCCCCGTTGGCTGCCACGGTTCCTCCGCCTGCCGCTTACCGCGTACGGGTTAACATCGACTAACTCGTGCTACGTTAGTGACGATTAACCGAAGTGTCCAGGACGAGTTTTCTACGGAGGCCGTCATGACAGCGTCCGCTCCGGACGGCCGGCCCGCTCAACCTGAAGCCTCGAGTCGCCGCAGTCAGTTGAAGTCGGACCGGCGTCTGCAGCTGTTGTCGGCTGCTGAACGGTTATTCGCCGAACGCGGTTTTCTCGCAGTGCGGTTGGAGGACATTGGTGCTGTGGCGGGCATCAGCGGTCCGGCGATCTATCGGCACTTCCCCAACAAAGAGTCGCTGCTCGTTGAATTGTTGGTAGGCATCAGTTCCCGGCTCCTCGCCGGCGCGCGCGATGTGACGGCCCGCGGTTCTGATCCGGCCGCAGCGTTGGATGGGCTAATTGATTTTCACCTCGACTTTGCGCTGGGTGAACCGGATCTGATCCGAATCCAGGACCGTGACCTTGCGCACCTGCCGGCAGCAGCCGAACGACAGGTGCGTAAAGCGCAGCGCCAGTACGTGGAGGTCTGGGTGGGGGTGCTGCGCGAGCGTGATCCCGACCTGGCCGAAGCCGATGCGCGGCTGATGGCGCACGCCGTGTTCGGGCTGCTGAACTCCACACCGCACAGCATGAAGTCGGCCGACGCCAGATCGGCGCGGGTACTGCGTTCCCGCACCATCATGCGTGCCATGACCGTGGCGGCGCTGCGAGTCACTGACCACTAGCGTTCAGGGTCGGCCGGGAGGCCAGGACGTCCGGAAAGGCCGGGATCACATACTTGGCGAAAAGCCGCATCTGTTCCAGCATTTCGCTCACGGTATTGGCGACGAACAAGGTGGCGTAGAACCCGTCCAGCCCGGCGCGCTCGAACGCAGCTACCTTGGCGCACACCTGATCCGGCGTGCCGATGAGATTGTCGGCCACATACTTGTCCAGACTCACACCTTTCATCATGGTGTCCCGCAGGGAGGTCCGGAACAGCTCGAATGTCGACCGCTCCAGGCGCTCACGTGCTTTCTCAGCAGTCGGGGCTAGGCACACGACCGTCTGCAATCCGATAGTTACCTCGGCGGGATCGCGGCCCGCGGCTCGGGCGAATTTCGCGACTTCGTCTCGGCCAGAGGCTATTTCGTCCGGACCGAGTTTGGCCGGCAGCCAACCCTGACAGTGCTCCCCCGCTCGGCGAATGGCACCCTTGGCATTGCCGCCGGAGAAAATCGGCAACGGCGACTGGACCGGCTTGGGATACGACTCGACATCGCAGAATCGGCGGTACCGGCCTTCATAGTTCGACCGACGCTGTCCAAACAGAATGCGCAACGCCGCGATGCCCTCGGCCATCAGCAGGGTGCGCGACGCGTCGGCCAAATCCGGTGCTACCGCTTCGAATTCGTCTCGATACCCGCCTGCTGCTACCGCCAATGTGACACGTCCGCCGCTGATCTGATCCAGTGTGGCGACCTGCTTGGCCAGCAGCACCGGCTCACGCATCGGCAAGACGAGGATCCCGGTAGCCAGCCGCACCACCGATGTCTTGGCCGCGATCGTCGCCAGCATCATCAGCGGCTCGAAGTAGTCCGGTGGGACCGACCATGCCTCCCGCACGAACCGTTGGGTGCTCAGATGATCATTGCCGGCGACCTCGTGAAAGCCGAGCGCCTCGGCCTCGAGTGCGATCCGAATCACCTCGTCGGCCGTGGCGAACGGGACCGGGTAGGCCATCCCGGACAGACACGTCGGTACATCGATTCCGAATTTCACGCCGTTCACCCCCGGTTCCTGTCACCGCCGCGCGAAGGTTGCCGCGCCCCCTGTGGAGAAGTTCTTCAGCGGTTGTTGAAGAAACAATACCCGGCATGCACGAAGACATCAACGATTGTTGAAGAATGTGTTGGTGGTTGCCCTGGGCCGAGGCAAGTAGGGGCTCCGTCCGGCGCGGCCCTGCCGACGGAGCGGTGCGGCGGCACCGCCGCCCAACTCTTAGGTACCCTTCAAACCATGAGGTGGGCATGAACGATCCACGCCGACCCCAGCGGTATGGTCCCCCTCAACCGGGGCCTGGACCCACGTGGCCGCAGGGTCCCGTAAATCCGCCGCCCGTCGACCCGGCTTACGCCGGCCAGGCGCCCTATGCGCCCACCTACAGCGGCCACATTCCCCAGTGGGCGCCCGGCGCCTACGAACCGAACCCGACCCAGCAATTACCGCCCCGATATTGGCAGCAGGACCACCCGGAGCCGGGCGAAGTGCTTCACGGGGCCGCGCCACCGCCGCACGATCCGAGCACCCCGCGATGGTTGTGGGTCGCTGCCGGCGCGGCCGTCCTGCTTGTCGTCGGGTTGGTCATCGCGTTGGTGATCGCGAACATGTCGGTCAAGAACCAGACGGCTGTCGAGCCCCTGCCGCCGATGCCCACCCCGAGTTCAACACTCAAGCCTCCGACGACACGAACAATGACACCAACACCCAGCATCGTGCCGGCGCCCACAACGACAGGTGGCTCTGGCACGCCCAGCGAGACGCCCACCCCCGGCGCGATGCAGACCGTCGTCTACAACGTCACCGGCGAGGGCCGCGCGATCAGCGTGACCTATATCGATACCGGTGACGTCATACAGACCGAGTTCAACGTCGCGCTGCCGTGGAGCAAAGAGGTGAGCCTGCCCAAGTCTTCCCTTCACCCCGCGAGCGTCACCATTATCAACATCGGCCACAACGTGACCTGCTCGGTAACGGTGGCCGGAGTTCAGGTACGCCAGCGCACCGGGGTTGGCCTCACCATCTGCGACGCCTCCGGCTAACTCGACTCGGTTACCGCTTCGTTGGCTATGACGACGCTGCGGCGCGGAACGCGCACGGCCAGCATGGCCAGCAGGCCCACCAGCAACACCAGGCAGATACCACCCAACCCGGCGCGGACCGCGCTGAACGCATCAACGAAGACCGAAAACGACCAGGGTCCCAGGAATGCAACCGCCCGGCCCGTCATCGTGTACAGCCCGAAGGCAACCCCCTCCTTGCCATGCTGAGCCATGCGCAACAACAATGCGCGCGCCGACGACTGCGACGGTCCGACGAAAAGACATAGCAGCAGTCCGCATACCCAGAAGGCCAACGCACCGGAGAGCGCCATCAACGTCAGTGCCGCGGCCAAGATTGCGGCCAGCGACGCGACGATGACCGGCTTGGAGCCGAGCCGGTGGTCAACCAATCCACCCAGCACCGCGCCGACTGCGGCCACCACGCTTCCGGCAACCCCGAACACCAGGACGTCAGCCTGGGTAAGCCCGTACACGTTGACACCCAGTACCGCACCGAAGGCAAATATGGCCGCCAGCCCATCCCGGAAGATTGCGCTGGCCACAAGGAAGTAGACGAGATTGCGGTCGCGGTGCCATTCAGCGGTGATGTCCGTCCACAACTTTCGATAGCCACCCAGCATGCTCGTATTCGGGCGAGGCACTCCAACGGAATCCGGCAGTCTATGCGCGACGAACAACAACGGCAGAGCCAGTAAGGCCAGCCACGCCGCGGCCAACAGCATCGCCGCCCGGACGTTGAGACCGTCATGGGCGGACAGGTGCAGCAACCCACGAACGTCACCGGCGCCGGCCATGAAGCCCACATAGACCAACAACAGCAGCAGGACACTTCCGACGTAACCCGCTGCCCACCCGAAGCCGGAAATCCGGCCGGCCGTCTCGGGTGTCGAGAGCTGGCGCAGCATCGCGTTGTACGGAACGCTGGCCAGGTCACTGCATGACGCCGTCGCTGCCAACAACGCCAACCCAGGCCATAGGTAACCGGGGCTGTCGCGAATCAGAAACATCGCAGCAGTCAGTCCCACGGTCAGGCCCGTCAAGACGCCCAGCGTCACCCGCCGCCGATGTGGAGATTCGACCCACACACCCACCACTGGAGCCAGCAGAGCGATAGTCAACCCGGCGGCCGTCCCGGCCCGACCCAGCCAACTCGCCGGCGAGCTACCGCCGGGCATGCCCTCCCCCACAGTGCTGGTCAGATAGACGGAGAACACGAAGGTGGTCACCATCGCGTTCAGGCCCGTAGAACCACAGTCCCACAGCGCCCAGGCCACTACCCGAGATCGCACGTACGTGCCCAAACCCCGGTTGGTCATGTCCGGCACTCTATTTGATTCGTGTTGGCAGCGACCCGCAGCGCCCGACTCCGTCGCGCTTGCGATCGCTGCCGATTTGATTCGTGTTGGCAGCGACCCGCAGCGCCCGACTCCGTCGCGCTTGCGATCGCTGCCGATTTGATTCGTGTTGGCAGCGACCCGCAGCGCCCGACTCCGTCGCGCTTGCGATCGCTGCCGATTTGATTCGTGTTGGCAGCGACCCGCAGCGCCCGACTCCGTCGCGCTTGCGATCGCTGCCGATTTGATTCGTGTTGGCAGCGACCCGCAGCGCCCGACTCCGTCGCGCTTGCGATCGCTGCCGATTTGATTCGTGTTGGCAGCGACCCGCAGCGCCCGACTCCGTCGCGCTTGCGATCGCTGCCGATTTGATTCGTGTTGGCAGCGACCCGCAGCGCCCGACTCCGCATGCCGCTTGTCTACGATTGGCGCATGCCGATACCCGCTCCGAGTCCCGACGCCCGCGCCGTTGTCACCGGAGCTTCGCAGAATATCGGCGAGGCGTTGGCCATCGAATTGGCCGCACGCGGACACAGTCTGATCGTCACCGCGCGTCGCGAAGCTTTGCTGACCGAACTCGCAGCCCGGCTCACCGACAAGTATCGCGTCGCTGTCGAGGTGCGGCCGGCCGATCTTGCCGACCCGCAGGAGCGGACGAAGCTGTGCGACGAGTTAGCGGAACGGCACATCTCGATCCTGTGCGCCAATGCGGGCACGGGGACGTTCGGCCCACTCGCGTCGCTCGACCCGGCGGGCGAGAAAGCGCAAGTACAGCTGAATGCCGTTGCGGTGCATGACCTCACGTTGGCAGTGCTGCGCGGCATGGTCGAGCGCAAGGCCGGCGGCATTTTGATTTCCGGCTCAGCAGCAGGAAATTCGCCCATTCCGTACAACGCAACCTATGCCGCCACTAAAGCCTTCGCCAACACCTTCAGCGAATCGTTGCGCGGTGAACTACGCGGGTCCGGTGTGCATGTCACGCTGCTGGCGCCGGGACCGGTACGTACCGATTTACCCGATGAGGCCGAGGCGTCGCTGGTCGAAAGGCTGGTGCCGGAGTTTTTGTGGATCTCGACGGAGCACACCGCCCGGGTATCGCTGGATGCCTTGGAGCGCAACAAAATGCGCGTGGTTCCCGGCCTGACCTCGAAGGCCATGTCGGTGGCAAGTCAGTACGCGCCGCGTGCCATCGTCGCGCCCATCGTCGGCAGCTTCTACAAGAAGCTCGGGGGCGGCTAGTAACAGGATGCGGTAGCCGGTCTCGGCGGCCGCCGCATCCGTGATCGACCACACCAGCCGGTGAGTGAGCGAGCGAGAGAACCACGTTGCGGGTATCGAGTCTGCGGCGGAATTCCACTGCAGGCGCGGGCCTTGAATTTCGAGTTCGATTCCACCATCAACGGCAACGTCATCAAGGGCCGCCTGGTCATCGACGAGCACACTCGCCAATCGCTGCTCAACATCGTGGAGCGCTCGACCACCACCGAGCGGCTCATCACGGAGTTAGATCAATTGTTCACCGCGGCCGGCGGACCCCGATAGTGCTGCGGACGGACAACGGCCCGGGTTGGTCTCTCAAGTGCTGCAAGCATTTTCCAAAATGAAATCGGGTTGTCCTAAATCCCGCGGACACCACATACCTGTGACCCACCAGATCAACTGCAACCGATATCGAACACAACGTGGCTCCAGAACCGGGCCGACCGATTATCGGGGCACCCGCCATACGAACCCGCGGCCGCCAGCAACACGGCGAGATCCCGGACGGGCGTTGAGCGATCTCGACTGCACCTCCGGCGGCGCGGCCATCCACACCGGTTCGGTCATGCCAAGCCGCCCGCACCCAGATAAGTCCCGGCCGCCGCAGCATCACCGGCCGCATAGCTGACGCCGGATTCGCCCACACCTACTCCAGAACGGCCCAGCTCTTCGACAGCTTCAGCGGCCATCGCGACGTGCTCATTGCCCAGCGCGCTTAACCCGATCCCAGTCTGTAGCGACACCGGATCAGCCGCCGGCGGCACCACCGCCGTAATCACCGGCGCCGCGGCAGCATGTGCAGCAGCCAAACGAGCGGTCAGCGCTTCCACCGCAGCACTGGCCGCCGCCAAACCCTCAGGAACTACCCACAATGTCATTACAGCACCCCTTTCAACACGTCTGGCGAACCGGTTCAGACTAGGAGAATTTCGACAACTCAGTCGATCGATATTGTCGCTAGATTCATAAATTTGAGTTATTACGACTAATCGCTTGACCTAACGAAAAGTTCTCGATACGGTTTTGAACATGCCATGAAGCGCGGGCGCGAAAATCCGGGTCACTCAGACCACGCGCTAGTGAGCAATAAGCCGTGGCGGCGGACAATGCAGTTATCTGGCGCGGGAATGCGCCATGGGGCGCTGCGCCGATCGAACCCATATCGGCTCACCGGCGCGACATCTTCGTCAGGCCGGCCCCCGGGAGGGCCATGCACCAATTGAATCCTTCGCGGGTGGTATTTCCGATGTTCGCACAAAGAATCCACGCCGAACCCGACTGTGACGCCGGAAGGATGGACTGAATATCCGAGCATTAATGAGACGACGAACAGCGCCTTAGCAATGGCGAGGTCGATGTGATGTCTGATGTATTACCACTAAATGGTGAGTCCGGTGCCGTGTTCCCAACGAGATCCCACCAAAGCGACAGCCTGCTGCGGCCGGTCGACTGGATCAAACCGTCCGTTGACCGGCACAGTTCTTTCGAGCGTCGGTTGTTGTTCGAGAATTTCACGATCGCTGGTTTCAAAGACCTAGAAGCGGAGCTGGAGCGTCAGTTTCGGGTGGCGCCGACGGACACCGTTTGTTATCAGCTCGCAACTACTCTCGCTCAATGCATGCCCACTGCTCGCTCGCTGCGCCGAGCCGACCAACTGTTGATGCGGGCTACGCGTCCTGGTTGCGATCTATCGGAAGACCAGCAACATAGCGCTCCCGATGTCCACCGCAGTGTTCGCGCGATGCTTGCGGAATCCGCAGCCAGTAGGGGTGGTCGACTCAAACAAGCGAACTGGGGCATTACCGTGGGATACAGTCTCACGCCCGAGATGGCCAAAGCGTTGAGCGGAAGGGTTTCTTATTTGGGACTACCGATCGATGGCGGTCGAGAAGACGTAATCGCAGATTTCCGCAAAGGAAAAGTGATCTGTCGCGAGCATTCTACACGCAATTAGCGTTTGCGCTGCGTACAGTATACCGATCAAAGTGAACACAACCGTTACAAGGGGCAACGTTGATGACTTGGGGAACATCGCACGGACGTTGTCCAATTTTGACGCAGTGTTCGCCTGGCATCTGTTTCAGTGGTGGGACCTGCGATCGCCACGCGCCCTGCGAGAACGAATGCAGATCGATCAGTCGGGTTTCCAGGAACGCGTACTGCAATTGAAACAAAAGTACCCCCGGTTGAGAATAGCGTCCGGCACGATTGACAAGCGGGCGCGAACGCATTTCTTCATCTCGGCCAATGGCGAAGTCTACACATTCGACTCGGGCGCTCTTTCAACCATTATCATCGGCGACGTCCGCACACACACGATAGCCGAATTAGCTGCCTCCCCAGCCCTTAGCAAGCGTTCCCCGAAGTTCTTGCGCACATTTCCGCGCAGCCACCCGAAGCAGCCATGCAATCCACAACAAGCAACCTCCGGCGTCGGCGAGGGCGCGCCTCCCGCTTCGCGGACCAGATAGGTCACGATCCGCAGCGACCAGACGGCAGCGTGCGGTGAACTGGAGCGTTGCTCAGTGGGCCTGCTTGCCTACCCGCTTGCGGTGCGCGCGTGAGGTGTCCGTGCGACATGACGATTCCCAACGCAGACGCAAAACTTCCTGCCCACAACGACTTCGGCGATAGGCCAGGCGTGGCCTCAGCTCAACGGCACCGAGTCGCGTGGCGGTTCGGACCACGAACCCGTCAGCCATCGGCTGGCCCGACCCGTCGCGCTTCGGCTCAGCGCAGGCTAGTCGTTACTTGCTGCGGCGCCGCCCGGTGCCGAAGATGCTGCGCGTGATTTCGCGCACCCCCGTGTTGATGGCGCTCTTCACGGTCGGGTTCTTCAGGATCTCTTCCCACATGCCCGGACCCTTGGGTTCAACGGGGGCCGGCATGGGCGGCACCTGGTTCTCGTCCGGCCACGGTAGCGGATCGTACTTTCCCCTCGGCGGCTGGACCGGTGGCGGCGCCTCTGCCGACGCGTATGTGGTGCTCAGCATTTCGTGGGCGGACACCCGGTCGATGGTCTGGCCATAGGCGGCCTGCAGCGGGCTTGAGTGGGCCGCCGCGGCAACGGCGTCGGTGCCGATCGCGCCCATCAGCGACCGGGGAACCCGCATGCGTGTCCAGGCGACCGGGGTCGGCGCGCCCTTCTCGGAGAGCACGGTCACGACGGCCTCACCGATGCCCAGCGACGTCAGCGCCGATTCCAGGTCGTAGACATCGGTTTTCGGATACGTGCGAACGGTCTTGCTGAGCGCTTTCTGATCGTCGGGTGTGAACGCCCGTAGCGCATGCTGGATTCGCGCCCCCAGCTGAGACAACACCGTGTTGGGCAGATCCGTCGGCAATTGGGTGCAGAAGAACACCCCGACACCCTTGGAGCGAATGAGCTTGACCGTCTGCTCGACCTGCTCCAGGAAAGCCTTGGATGCGTCGGTGAACAGCAAGTGCGCCTCGTCGAAAAAGAAGACCAGCTTAGGCTTGTCCAGATCGCCCACCTCGGGCAGAAAGGTGAACAGGTCGGCCAGCACCCACATCAGGAAGGTGGAGAACAGCACGGGGCGCAGCGACTGACCGCTGAACTCCAGCAGCGAGATGATGCCGCGACCCTGACTGTCTACGCGTATCAGGTCGTCAGGTCTCAGTTCCGGCTCGCCGAAGAAGGTATCAGCACCTTCGGCTTCGAGGTTGACCAATGCTCGCAGGATGACACCGGCAGTCGTCGGCGAAACGGCCCCAAGGGCTTTCAGCTCCGCCTTGCCCTGATCGCTGGTCAGATGGGTGATCACGGCACGCAGATCTTTCAAGTCCAGCAACGGAAGTCCCCGCTGGTCAGCCCAGTGGAAGATCAGCCCCAGCGTTGATTCCTGGGTAGCGTTGAGCCCCAACACTTTTGACAAGAGAATAGGTCCGAAGCTGGAGATGGTCGCGCGTACCGGAACACCGACTCCACTGGTGCCCAGCGACAGAAACTCAACCGGGAAGCCCGTCGGCGTCCAAGTGTCGCCGGTATCTTTCGCCCGTGCGGCCGTCTTGTCGTTGACCTCTCCCGCCCGGGATAGTCCGGACAGGTCGCCCTTCACGTCGGCCATGAGCACGGCCACGCCCGCAGCGCTGAGCTGCTCGGCGATGAGCTGCAGCGTTTTGGTTTTCCCGGTTCCAGTGGCCCCGGCTACCAAACCGTGCCGGTTGATGGTGGCCAGTGGAATGCGAATCTGCGCAGTCGGGTCGGCGTTACCGTCGACGACCACGGTGCCCAATTCCAGCGCCTGGCCTGCCACGGAGTAACCCGCCGCGATCCGCTGCGCGGGCCCGCCAAGCCCGCCGGCCGCCGCCGCTTCGGTGCTCATCGCGCCACCTCTTCCCCGTCGTTACCCGTACCGCTTGGCAAAGCAATCACACTACTTGCACGGGTGTTGCAGTTACGACAGCGGAGATGGGCCTACTCTTGAGCGCTGTGCGCGACGAACTGGTGTGGATCGACTGCGAGATGACCGGGCTGAACATAGCTTCGGACAAGTTGATCGAGATCGCCGTCCTGGTCACCGACGCCGACCTGAACATTCTCGGCGACGGCGTGGACGTGGTCATCCATGCCGACGACGACGCGCTGTCGTCGATGATCGACGTCGTAGCCGAGATGCACACCCGCTCGGGACTGATCGAGGAAGTCAAGGCTTCCACCGTCGACCTGGCGACGGCCGAAGCGATGGTGCTCGACTACATCAACGAGCACGTCAAGCAACCCAAGACGGCGCCGCTGGCGGGAAACTCCATCGCCACCGACCGCTCGTTCATCGCCCGCGACATGCCCGCTCTGGACGCTTTTCTGCACTACCGGATGATCGACGTCAGCTCGATCAAGGAGCTCTGCCGGCGCTGGTACCCACGCATCTACTTCGGCCAGCCGCCCAAAGGCCTGGCGCATCGGGCGCTGGCCGACATTCACGAATCCATCCGCGAACTGCAGTACTACCGGCGTACCGCGTTCGTTCCGCCGCCAGGGCCGTCTACCAGCGAAATCGCCGCGGTGGTCGCCGATATTCAAGTCGGAGCCGACGCACCGGTGACAATTGATTCGGCCGAGGAGCCTCCGACCGGTTAATATCGACGTCGCCGCTCTTTAGCCCTCCCGGAGGGCCGGCCGGCGGCCATGGTGAGTGTAGTTCAGTTGGTAGAGCACCAGGTTGTGATCCTGGGTGTCGCGGGTTCGAGTCCCGTCACTCACCCCACAGGTCAGCGGGATTTTGGCGACGCTGGCCCAGCGCCTAACCGGCACCGGCACCACGATGGCCGCTGTCGACGCCGGCGGCTTCCGCGCCCCGACGCGTTATATCCGGGTTGCGGCGAAATAGGTGAACGATTAGGACATCAATGCCTGCTCCGCTGCCTCATCGACCGGCAACCTCAGCCCATTCTCGACAAACAAGTCGGCTACCTTGGTCGAAGCCGTCGTCCAGCCGCGGCTTTCCAGGTAGGCGGCATCGTTGCGTTCGCCAACGTATCCCAGCTCGGTCAGGTCGATGTCGAAACCGTGCTGTCGCCAACGATCGACGGCCGCCCTGGTGCGGGTGTGCATCATTGCATGCAGCTCCCCGGAACGCCCCAGGCTCTCCGCGACAAACCGGCTGCCGGCGGCACTGAGAGCGGTCACGCTGTCCAACAATCGATCCTGGGCATCGGTCGGCAGGAAGGGAAGAAAACCCTCGGCACTCCATGCCGCCGGTCGGCTCATGTCGAAACCCGCGTCGCGCAGTTCGCCCGGCCAGTCGTGGCGAAGGTCGATGCCTACCGCGCGGTGTTCAGCGGTCGGAGCGGCACCCAGTGCTGCCAGGGCTTTCGTCTTGAATTCGATGACCTGCGGTTGATCGATCTCGTACACCGTTGTTCCACCCGGCCACGGCAACCGGTAGGCACGCGTGTCCAACCCGGAGGCCAGGATCACCGCTTGGCGGACCCCGGACTCGACGGCCGCCATGAAAAATTCGTCGAAACCCGCGTGGACACCGCCATCGAGTCGGCTAACCGCCTCATGCCCAGCGGTGCGTCGTCGTCGACCTCGCCTGGATCCAATTCACCGACCGCTCCCGGGTTGAAGAAGTCACTGGCCGCTTCCGCGAGACTGGTGCCCTACGTCGAGACCGCAGCCCCCTGCTCGCCCGCCGAGCACTTGAGCCAGCTATTGGCGCAACTTGCCGACCGGGGATTCACCGTCTACCTCGACGAAGCACATCGCCTGTCCAACGGGATCACCGCCGTACACGGGCACATCCCGAGGCTGGAGCGCTTTCATATGATCGTCGACGGTCCGGCCACCGTCGTGCCGGGACGCCGGGGAGTCGCCGCCGTCGAGGTGACCGCCCCCGCCTGTCTGGTGTGACGATCAGGCCCGCCGGCCAGGCTCAGGCCTTGGCGTTACCGGCGCGCCATTGATCCCAGGGAATGTTCCAGTCACCGAGGCCATCCGTGCCGGACAGCGTGCCTCCCACGGTGTTGACCACTTCGACGATGTCACCGCTCTTGATGTGGTCGTAGAACCACTGGGCATTGCTCGGGCTCACGTTCAGGCACCCGTGGCTGGTGTTGGTGTGGCCTTGAGCTCCCACCGACCACGGCGCGGAGTGGACGAAGACACCGCTGTAGGAAATCTGCGTGGCCCAGTCGACGTCGGTGCGATACCCGTTGGGCGAGTTCACCGGAACGCCATAGGTCGACGAGTCCATGATGATGTGCTTGAACCGCGCGCCCACGATGTAGACGCCGTTGGCGGTCGGCGTGCTGTCTTTACCCATCGACGTCGGCATGGTCTTGACGACCTCACCGTTGACCCGGATTGTCAGTACCTTGGTGCTGTCGTCTGCGGTCGCGATGACCTCGTCGCCAATGGTGAAATGCGTTTTGACGTTGTCCTCGCCGAACATTCCCTCACCGAGATCCACGCCATAGGTGTTGACCGCCACGTCGACGGCGGTGCCAGGCTTCCAGAAATGCTCTGGGCGCCAACGCACCTCGCGGTTGTTCAGCCAGTAGAAGGCGCCTTCGACGGGCGGGTTGGTGGTGATCTTGATAGCCTTTTCCGCAGCAACCCGGTCGGCGATGTTCTCGTCGAACCGGATCGCCACCGGCTCGCCGATCCCCACAACCTCGCCGTCGCCCGGATTCACATAGGGCATCGTCAGGTGTGCGGGCGAGCTGGTCTGGAATGTCATCTGGCGAGTCGCCGCGCCGCCCAGTCCGAGCGCCTTCGCGCTGAGCGTGTAGCGCCGGTTGTAGCCGAGTTGGTCGGTGGTCGACCAGTGCAGTCCGTCGGGGCTGAGCTGGCCGCTGATCGACTTGCCGTTTTCGTTCACCATGGTGACCGCCGCCAGCACACCGTCGGCAACGCTGACGGTGACAGGCGCATCCACGGTGACACCGACGGCTCCGTCGGTCACCGACGCGGTCAGCTTGGGCACCAGCAGGTCGGCGAAGGGTGTGCCCTTGTTGACGATGACCTTGACCGGCGCGGCCGCACTGCCGCTGCTGCACGCCACGGCGAGAACAGCGACCGGGACCATGATCGCAGCCAGCCACGATCGACTTCTGCGCAAAGGCGTCATCACGTGACCTTCCAGATACTCTCGCTTACTCCGGTCACCGCTGACCCTGGATTGTTCCCTGTATTGTAGTGTCTAACCGCGGCCACGACAGAATTTGTCGGCTTGTCGGCTGGTTCAGTGTCGCACCTCACCCCGTCCTGATCTGGAGATTTCCCACTGCGCCACGATGCCTGTTATTGTCGCGTACGCGGTCTCTGGCCGTCCACGGCGCCGTTAGCTCAGTTGGTAGAGCAGCTGACTCTTAATCAGCGGGTCCGGGGTTCGAAACCCTGACGGCGCACCTCAATGGCGCATCACGTCGCGTGTCGTCGATTTGACCGGGAAACTCGGATCGGCGTTGCGGCCAAACAACCCGGCCCCGGAGCCTGCGGCACCGCGGTGTTCGGCGGCGTAGCCAGCGCGAGAAACCCACCGGCACAATGGGATTAGTGTGAGGCGTGCCGACCACTGAAGGTTGGTGTCAGCTACGCAGCCAGTGAGTGTCACTGCAGCGCTTACCGATTCCTGATGTTGCGGATCACCACGATGACGACGACAGACCCGACGCCGACCAGTGTCACGGTCACCGCGGGTTTGGTGACGAATTCGATCACCTTGGCCTTCACGTCGTCGGCGAGGCGGCGGGGGTTGGCACGTTCAACAAGCGAGTCGACCGTCGCCGCCAGCTGGTCGCGGGCGAGGTCGATCTCCTGCTTGATGGTCTCGGGATCACGGTCCGCCACGTGTCTGTCCTCCAAGTCGATGCACCTGACGAACTACCCTAGATGAGCCGGTGCGAGTCGCTACGCTCCGGTGAACAGAAAGGAACATACGTTGAGCGAGTCCACCCGCCTGGCTCCCGGCGACAAAGCGCCTGTCTTCAGTTTGCCCGACGCCGACGGCAAGAAGGTGTCGCTGGCCGACTACAAGGGACGCCGCGTGGTCGTGTATTTCTATCCGGCCGCCTCGACACCGGGATGCACCAAAGAGGCCTGCGACTTCCGCGACAACCTGCACGATCTCAACGACGCCGGCCTGGACGTCGTCGGAATTTCCCCTGACGCGCCCGCCAAGCTGGCCAAGTTCCGCGACGCCGAGGCGTTGACGTTCCCGCTGCTGTCCGATCCCGACCGCAAGGCATTGACGGCCTGGGGCGCCTACGGCGAGAAGAAGATGTACGGCAAGACCGTGCAGGGCGTCATCCGGTCCACATTCGTCGTCGACGAGAAGGGCAAGATCGCCCTTGCCCAGTACAACGTCAAGGCCGCACACACGGCAACGTTGATCCAGAAGATCATCACGCAGGCGACCGCTGCCGGCTAGTCACTGCCACGGTGGCTACGGCGCTTCCAAACGATCTCAGCCCCTGGTAATCACGTACTCAATGTGAGCCGTGCGGCGACTCCCCTTGTCCCTCATGGGATCTCCGTCGATCGCTCACCACTCGCCGTTCCATTCGACCTGACTCTGAGCACCGGGCCCGCTCGGATACCCGGCCTCCGGTTGCTCAGGTCTCGAATCCCCGCCCTGACCCTCGATCGGCGTTCCGGCCGGATGGACCGCGGCACCGAGCACAACTCCTCCGCGGCAGGATCGGGCGTGCCTCAGCGACGCTCCGTCAGTGATCGATGAACTTTCGGTGCCCGACGGGACAGCATCCGGTGTAGTAGTCGAAGCCACATTCGTCGAAGACCGGATTCAGCTTCCAGTGCGTTCCGCAATACGAATACCCGCACTCTGCGCAGAAGAACGGCGCATATTCCTTGTCGCGCCTGTAGAGCGCCGCGGCCACGTCGTCGGTCTCGCCGCGCACCACGGTGGCGACCGCCTCGTAGTCCGCGACAGCGAGGGAGTAGTTCGCGTGCCGGAGGAAGTCCCTGACCCTGAAGGTGCCCCTGCCGGAAAAGCCGGAATCGAGCTCGTGCAAGATGTCCTTCCGACCATCGGCGTAGACGGCACCCTTAGGAATCAGCTCGACCACCGCAGCTGTCTGACCGCATCCGGCAAACCCGCACGGGATCGCGGCTCTCACCCCCGTGGCCGCCGATCCGTCATCGTGGCATTATTGCAGCCTCCCACCGTCAAATGGTCACATCGAGGAAAGACGACAAACCCTTAGCAGCCCGTGCAACTGCTCGTGTGCGAGGCCCATCCGTAGCGCGCCCAGTACAACGTCAAAGCCACCGGACACATCGCGACACGGCGCCCCGATGTGCCGGTCTGATCAGGCCAGGTTAGCCAGCAACAGCGCTTCGGCGACCGCGGCGCGCTCCAATACCCCCAGATGCAGGCTCTCGTTGATGCTGTGTGCTTGAGTTGCGGGATCCTCGACGCCGGTGACCAGGATTTTCGCCGCCGGAAACGCCCGTGCGAACTCGGCGATGAACGGAATCGACCCGCCCATGCCCATGTCGATGGGATCGGTGCCCCAGGCCCGCCGGAACGCCGCGCGTGCGGCGTCGTAGACCGGACCGCTGGCCTCGATGGCGTACGGCTGGCCGACCTCGCCCCGGTGAATGCTGACCCGCGCGCCCCACGGTGTGTGCCGCCGCAGATGGGTCTCCAGGGCGTCCAGATGCGCGACGGCGTCACCCCCGGGGGCAACCCGAAGACTGATCTTGGCGCGAGCCCGCGGAATCAACGTATTCGACGCTGCCGCAACCGATGTGGTGTCGATGCCGATCACGGTGATCGCGGGTTTCGCCCAGAGTCGCTGGGGTACCGTGCCGGAACCGATTTCGCTCACCCCATCCAGCAGGCCAGCGCCTGCGCGCACCCGCTCGGGCGGGTAGTCCGGGAAATTCAGGGCCGCAACGTCGGTTTCATGCAGCCCTGCGACTGCCACGTTGCCGTCGTCGTCGTGCAGGCTGGCCAGCAGCCGCACCAGCACGCTCAACGCGTCGGGAACCACACCGCCCCACAAGCCGGAGTGCAGCCCGTGGTCGAGCGTGGCGACCTCGACGACGCAATCGGCCAGTCCGCGTAGCGACACCGTCAGCGCGGGGACGTCGGTGCTCCAATTGTCCGAGTCGGCGATGACGATCACGTCGGCGGCCAGCATGTCGCGGTGGGCGGCGAGCAATCGGCCCAGTGACGGAGATCCGGATTCTTCTTCGCCCTCCACGAAGACGGTCACGCCCACCGGCGGCCGGCCGCCGTGGGCCCGGAATGCGGCCAAATGCGTTGCGATGCCAGCCTTGTCGTCGGCGGTGCCACGCCCGTACAGTCGTCCGTCGCGTTCGGTGGGCTCGAAAGGCGGCGACGCCCACTGGTCGCGGTCACCCTCGGGCTGCACGTCATGGTGGGCATACAGCAGCACCGTCGGCGCACCCGGTGGCGCCGGATACCGCGCGATGACCGCCGGCGCACCGCCTTCACTGACTGTCCACACATCGTCAAAACCCGCCTGCGACAACAGATCCGCCACTGCCTGTGCACTGCGATGTACCTGATCGTGTCGCGCCGGGTCGGCCCACACGGAGTCGATGCGTACCAGATCTTCGAGATCACGCCGCACCGACGGCAACACCGCACGAACCCGCTCAACCAGATCAGTCACGATCACGAGGCTAGCTATGCTGAGCCCGATATGGCGACGCGCGGCCCCGACCCGGCGGCGCCGCTCTGGCGGGCGGCGCAGCTGTTCCGGCTGTTGAGCTGCGTTTACGCCCTGGGTTTTCAGATCGCGGTCAACTCCGACCTGCGGCTGCCGGCGGTGGGCTGGGCGCTCTTCGCGGTGCTGATCGGCTGGAGCGCGGCGTGCGCATTCGCCTACCTGCGCGGCTTCGGGCGGCGGCCTGCCTGGGTGATCGCCGAGATTGCCGTCGTCGTGCTGCTGATGCTGTCCACCAAGGTGGTAGCCACCGGACAATGGGCACTGGATAACCAGACCTGGCCGACGACCCTGTGGGCCAGCAACGCCACCATTTCGGCGGCCCTGCAGTTCGGTCCGGCCGGCGGCATGTTGACCGGCGTGGCGGTGACGGCCGCCAACGAAGCCGTCAAGGGTTACGTCAACGTCAATCTCGGTCGTAGTGCGACCATCGTCATCGAGCTGGCAGTCGGCCTCGCGGTGGGGATGGCCGCTCGGACCGCCCGGCGTGCCCACGACGAACTGCAGCGAGCCGCTGAATTGTCGGCAGCGCTGCACGAACGGGAACGGCTGTCCCGGCAAGTTCACGACGGAGTCATCCAGGTGTTGGCCCTGGTCGCCAAGCGGGGCCACGAAATAGGCGGCGAAGCAGCCGAATTAGCGGAACTGGCCAGTGAACAAGAAGGCGCGCTGCGCCGTTGGGTGGTCTCCACCGACACCGAGCACGACGGCGGCAACCAGTCGGTCGACATTGGTGCCCTGTTGCGGCGGCGGGCGTCCGACCACGTGTCCATGAGCTTGCCGGGAACGCCGGTGCCGTTGGCGCGTGGGGTGGCCACAGAGTTGGACGCGGCGGTGGGCAATGCTCTGGACAATGTTCGCTTGCACGCCGGGCCGAACGCCCGCGCCTATGTACTACTGGAAGATATGGGCGATGTGGTGACGGTGAGCGTTCGCGACGACGGAGTCGGCATTGCCGCGGGGCGGCTCGAGGAAGCCGCCAGCCAGGGTCGGCTTGGGGTCTCGAAGTCGATCGTGGGGCGGTTGGCGGCGCTGGGCGGCACCGCGCAGCTGAGCACGAACACGGGCGAGGGCACCGAGTGGGAACTGACGGTACCGCGCCGGGAAGGACCTCATGAGTGAACAGCAATCCCCGACCGTGATGGTTGTCGATGACCATCCGATCTGGCGCGACGCGGTCGTGCGCGACCTTGCCGACGACGGGTTCAACGTGGTCGCCACCGCCGACAGCGTGGCGGCGGCGCGGCGACGGGCCGCGGTCGTCAAGCCGGACGTCGTGCTCATGGACATGCGCCTGGCCGACGGCAACGGCGTGCAGGCGACGACGGAGGTGCTCGAGGTCTCCCCGGCTACCCGGGTGCTGGTCCTGTCGGCCTCGGACGAACGCGAGGACGTCTTGGAGGCGGTCAAGGCCGGGGCGACGGGATACCTGGTCAAGAGCGCCTCCAAGGCGGAATTGAGTGACGCCGTGCGAGCCACCGCGGCCGGGCGTGCGGTGTTCACCCCGAGCTTGGCCGGACTGGTACTGGGTGAATACCGTCGCATCGCCACGAGCACCGACTCGGGACCGGCTCGCCCCAGCCTCACCGAGCGCGAGACCGAGGTATTGCGATACGTTGCAAAAGGATTGTCCGCCAAGCAGATTGCCGAAAAACTCTCGTTGAGTCACCGCACCGTCGAAAACCACGTCCAGGCGACATTCCGCAAGCTGCAGGTGGCCAATCGGGTGGAGTTGACCCGCTACGCCATCGAGCACGGGCTCGACGAATAGCCGGATTCGGGTAGTCCTACTCATCCGTTTCTATGCGTCACCCGGCATGGTGGCCGCCATGACCGAATCCCCTCATGCCGTGATCAGCCGGCTCGCCGCCGAGTTCGATGCTTTGTCCCGCCAAATAGCCCGCGTCTCCGGCGAACTCGGTCAACTCGACCGGCTGATCTCCGATTCACCCGCCGCACGCCAGCCCGCCCCAACACCACCGCAGCCCGTAGCACCGTACTGGCAGTCGTACTGGCAGCACTGGCAACCCGCGGCGCCGGCACCGCCACGCCCGTTCGCTCCGTCACCACCTCAGCACACACCTGCACCCGCTCCGGCACCGATGCGGCCGGCTTCAGACCGCGAATCCGGCTGGATCGGCAAGCTGCTGGCCGTCGCCGGGGTGGCGGTGACGCTGATCGGCGTGGTGCTGCTGCTCGTCCTCGCCGCGCAGGCTGGCCTGCTGCGGCCGGAGATCCGGGTCACCGGTGGCACCCTTTTGGCGCTCGGGCTCGTTGGCGTGGCCACCTGGTTACGCAACCGCCCCGGCGGACGGATCGGCGCGATCGCGTTGGCCGCCACCGGTATTGCCGCCGCCTACCTGGACGTCATCGCCCTCACCACCATCTACAAGTGGGTGCCGGCGCCGGCCGGGCTCCTGCTCGCCGCGGTGGTCGGCGGTGCGGGTCTGGCGCTGGCTCGGCGGTGGGACTCCGAACATCTGGGTCTGCTGGTGCTGGTGCCACTGATCGGTCTGGCGCCCGTCATCACCCGCGGTGTCGACATATTGTTGGTCAGCTTCATGCTGGCGCTCTCGGCCGCCGCGCTGCCGGTACAACTGGGCAAGGACTGGATCTGGCTGCACGCTGCCCGGATCGCGGCCACCACGCTGCCCCTGCTGGTGGCGCTGATGTCGGTCCGACACGACGGCGCCTGGGTGATCGGTGCCGCCTGCGGAATCGCCGCGATCCTCGCGATCGCCAGCGGCCTCGTCGTGCTACCGGCTATCAGCAATACCGCCGCATTGGCGGTACTGACGGCGGCCGGGACCCTGCCCGCCCTGGCCGCTGGAATGGCAGTCGATCGCGTAATGGCCGCGGTGCTGGCAGCCGCCCTGGCGTCAGCCATGCTGGCGATCGTGCTGGTCGGCACCGAACTGCCCATGATCGCCAGACAGGTTTGGTCGGGGTGGTCGGCGATTTCGGCGCTTGTCGCCGCTACCGTGGCCTTCGACGGCTACGTCGAGGGCCCGGTGCTGCTCTCGCTGGCTGTCATCGTCGCCATTGCCGGTCGTGGCGATGCGGTAGCACGTTGGGCCGCAGCAGGATTCGGTGTCATTGGGACGGGCCTGTGCTACAGCTATGCGCCACTCGGTGCCTTGCTGACCGCTACCGTGATGCCGACCTCGATTGCGGTGTCCACTCTTGCCGCCAGCCTGCTCGTCATCGCCGCCGTGTTCGCGATAGCACGAGCGTGCGCAGGTGTGCAGGATTCCGACACGAGGGCGATCCTCAGCGTGGTTGCCGGGATGCTGGTCGTCTATGCCTTCACGGCGTTCACCGTGACCGCCGGTGTACTTTTCGGCGGTACCGATGTCGGGTTCCTGGCCGGGCACTTGATCGCCACTGTGTGCTGGATCGGCATGGCGGCGGCGCTGTTCGGCTATGCGCTGCATCACGCCGGCCGGGAAGACCGCACGGCCCCGATCACTGCCGGACTGGCGCTTACGGCCGCCGCCACCGCCAAACTATTCGTGTTCGATCTGGCGACCCTGGACGGCATGTTCCGGGTGGCGGCATTCATCGTCGTCGGTCTGGTACTGCTGGGCATGGGTGCCGGATACGCCCGCAGCCTCGCTCGCTGACCGAGCGCGAGCACTCTAGGGTGACTCGAGAATGGCCACCGCGGCGGCGGTATCCCCTTCGTGGGTCAGCGAGACATGGATGGTCACGTCAGCCAGGTGCTTGGCGATTTCGCCGGTTAGCCGCACCCGCGGCCGGCCCCACATGTCGGTGACCACCTCGATATCGCGGTGGATGTCCTCGGGCAGCATGGGCCGCTGCGCGAACCGCGAGCCGGACCAGGCCTTGATCACCGCCTCCTTGGCGGCCCAGCGGGCCGCCAGGTGCCGTGCCGCCGACGAACTCTTGTCCGAGGCGTCCCGCCGCTCACCGGGGGTGAAGGTCGTCGCGAACACCGTTCCGGGTTGGTCGACCTGCTCGGCGAAATCAGGAATGGAGACGAGGTCGATCCCCACACCGACGATGCCCATGGGTCGCCACGCTAACGGATGATCGAAGTCATCCGATAAATGCCTCGCCGTCGCCCAGCCTGGCGACCGGATTCAGCAACATCGCGGCCTCCTGCGGCTTCTCCGGCTGATGGTGGTCGAAACGGCGGTCCGCGGGCCGCTCGTACATCGGCGTACCGCCGGCAATTGCCGCGGCCAGACGGCGCCGCCCGGCCAACAACCGCGCGTCGGCCCTGCGCTGGTAGTCCGCACGTTGCGCGGCATCCAGCGACGCGATGAAGGCCTGCGGGTGCACGAGTGCGATCAGGCCCGACACGTGACCGAACCCGAGACTGGTCACCAGCCCGGCCTTGAGCGGGAACTTCCCGCCCAGCCGCAAGGTCTCGCGGACCCACACGAAGTGCGCGGAGCTCGCCAGATCGTCGTCGACGCAATCCAGACTGCGGTTGGGCGGAATGACGCCGTCGCGCAGGATCTGGCACAGCCCCATCATTTGGAAGACCGCGGCGCCGCCTTTGGCATGGCCGGTGAGGCTCTTCTGCGACACCACGAACAGCGGGGCGCCTTCGGAGCGGCCCAGCGCGTCGGCGAGTCGCTCGTGCAGTTCGGTCTCGTTGGGGTCGTTGGCCAGCGTCGAGGTGTCGTGCTTGGAGATCACCGCGATGTCGTCAGCACCCACGCCGAGCTTGGCCAGCGACCGCGCCAGGACCGAATCCCGGCCACCGCGGCCGGCTCCCAGCGCCCCGATACCAGGGGCCGGGATCGAGGTGTGCACACCGTCTGCGAAGGATTGCGCGTAGGCCACCACGGCCAACACCGGTAAGCCCATCTTCAGGGCCAGGTCGCCGCGGGCCAGCAGGATGGTGCCGCCACCTTGAGCTTCCACGAATCCGAGCCGCCGCCGGTCGTTGGGCCGGGAGAACTTCGAGTCGTGGATACCCCGGCCGCGCATCATCGAGGTGTCCGCCGTGGCCGCCATGTCACCGAAGCCGATGATGGCCTCCAGTGTCAGGTCGTCGAACCCGCCGGCCACCACCAGCTCGGCCTTGCCCAGCCGGATCTTGTCGACGCCCTCTTCCACCGACACTGCGGCGGTCGCGCAGGCGCCGACCGGGTGGATCATCGCGCCGTAACTGCCGACATAGGACTGAACCACGTGCGCGGCAACGACATTGGGCAGCACTTCCTGCAGGATGTCGTTCGGCTTGTTCCGGCCCAGCAGGTTTCCGTGGTACATGGTCTGCATCGAGGTCATTCCGCCCATGCCGGTGCCCTGCGTGTTGGCCACCAGGCTTGGGTGCACCCAGCGCATCAGGTCGGCCGGCGTGAAGCCGGCGGACAGGAACGCATCGACCGTCGCGATGATGTTCCACAACGCCACCCGGTCGATCGAGGCGGCCATGTCCTGGCTGATTCCCCACACCGTCGGGTCGAACCCGGTGGGGATCTGCGCCCCGACGGTCCGCGACAGCTTCGTCTTGCGCGGCACTCGGATTTCGGTGCCCGCCTTGCGGATAACGTGCCAGTCGGCGGAGTTGGGCACCGGCCGGATGACGGTGTGCTCGGGGTCGAACTGGACGAACGCCCGGGCCTCGGCCTCCGTAGACACCACGAAGCTGAAGTCCTTGTCCAGGAACACCGATACCAGCAGCGGCGACGCGTGGTCGGGATCGATCGCGCCGTCGTCAACGAACTCGCGAATTCCCACTTTTTGCACCACGGCGTCGTGGTAGCGCTCGACCAGCTCGGCCTCGTCGACCAGCTCGCCCGATTCGGTGTCGTACCAACCGGGTTGCGGGTCGTCTTCCCAGCGGATCAATCCGGTGGTCCAGGCCAGCTCGAGAACACCGGCCGCCGACAGTTCGTCGTCGACCTCCATCTCGAAGCGGGTGCGCGACGAGCCGTAGGGGCCCAATTCGGCGCCTCCGACGATCACCACCAGATCGGCTGGGTCGACGTCGATGTCGGCCCAATCCGGCGGCGGCGCCGGAGTGTGCGCGCGCGGCGGCGATGGCAGCGCGGCGATGATGCCCGGCGCCGACTCCTCCTGGACAGCCGACGCGTCGGAAGACATCTGCTCACGCGCCTTGGCGGCCAGTTCAGCCATGTCGAGATCGGCCTCGGCCAGGCCTCCCGTCAGGTCCGCCTTGATCGGCGAACTGGCCGCGGCGACTTTGGATTCCACGTCGCATAGGCCGAGCAGCAGCGCCGCCATCTCGTCGGTCGAGTAGGTGGTGACACCAGCCTCCTCGACGGCGCTGACGATGGCGTCGTTGTGGCCCATCAGCCCGGTGCCGCGGGTCCAGCCGATCAGGGCGTGCGCCAGGCTGACGCGGGTCGCCCACGAAGATTCGGCGTGCCAGCGGCTCACCACGGCATCCAGCGCCGACTTTGCTTCACCATAGGCGCCGTCGCCGCCGAACATCCCGCGGTTGGGTGAGCCGGGCAGCACCACGTGCAACCGCGACGCGATGTCACGCTCGGCGCCGATGGTCGACAGGCCGCCGATCAGCCGCTGCACGGCCCACAGCAGCACCTTCATTTCCATCTCGGCACGCGAGCCGGCCTCCGACAGATCGCCGACGACACGGGGCGCCGCGAACGGGAACAGCAGTGTCGGAGTCTGCGCGTCCTTGATGTGAATCGACTGTGGCCCAAGGCTTTCCGTCTGCTCGGTGCCAACCCACTCGACCAGCGCGTCAATATCCGCGTAGGACGCCATGTTGGCCGCGACCACCCACAACACCGCGCCGTAGCGGGCGTGGTCGCGATACAGCGTGCGGTAGAACGCCAGTCGTTGGTCGTCGAGCTTCGAGGTGGTGGCGATGACGGTGGCGCCGCCGTCGAGCAATTGTGCCACCACTGACGCCGCGATCGAGCCCTTCGACGCGCCGGTCACCACGGCCACTTCGTCGCTGCAGGGTCCGGGGTCCGGGTTCTCGGCACCGGCGGCGATCCGGCCGTACAACGACGCGTGGATCTGCCGGCCCGCGGCCAGCGACTTGCCCTGCCACCAGGTGGCCTGGGTCGCCACGACGTGGCCGGTACCCTCGAAGCGCTCGGACAGCCGCGCCCAGTCGGCGTCAATGTCGCCTTCGTCGGTCAGCCACAGCTTGACCAGGTCTTCGCGGGCACTGGCCCAGCGGTCGTCGAAGACGACGGACTTCTTGGCGTCGAACACCGGAGCCACCAACCGCGGCCAGTCGGCGCCCAATTCGGCAGTGACCAAGTCGATCAGCTCGGCGTCGGTCGCCGCCGCGGGCACGGTCACCGGGTCGTCGAGCCCCAGCTGGCCCAGCACCAGGCGAGCCGCCGACGCGAGCACCCCGTCGGGACCGGTGATCTGATCGGTGAATTCGCTCAGCGCGGCCGCGTCGACGGTGGCGCCGCCGGAACCGCCCGCAGACGGCAGCGCCACGGCGACGCCCCGACGCGCGGCAACCGAGGCGACCGCGGCGTCGATCACCTTGTCGACGGACGCGGCATCCGCCAACGCACCCTCGTGCAGGTTGCCCAGCGCACTGCCACGGACGCTGGTGCCCTCACGGGTTCCCAGAGCGACTTCGACGGTGACGTGTTTGGCCCAGCCGTCACCGAGTTCCCAGGTCTTCTTCACCCGCTCCGCGATCGCACCCGGCCGCTTGCCCGAGGGCCCGAGAACCGTGCGCAGCTGATCGTTGATCGCATCGGAAAGCACTGGGCCGTAAGGCTTGTAGGTGCGCGCCAGCTTGGTGACCTGCGCCCGCAGCCCGGCCAGATCGGCCTCGGCGGCGCCGTCGATGGCGCCCAGGTTCAGCTCGGAGCCCAGGTCCACCAGCAGCTGGTTGCGCCGAGACGACGCGCCGTCGGTGATGGATTCGATGGAGTCGAGCTCTTCGATCTGGTCGATGCGCATCTTGGCCGACAGCGCGATCAGCGCCAGCGTGGCATCGGCGGCATCGAAGGCGATGTCGTCCGGCCGAGCGGCACCCGAAGGTGCCAGAGGCGCGGGAGCCGGTGCGGCAGAGGCAGTTCCGGCCGGCTCAACCGACTCTGCCACTTCGCCGATGGGTTCGTCGGCTTCGGGCTCCGGCTCGGGGTCGGTGTCGGTAGCGAACAGCACCGCGGCATCACGCTCGGCGTTGAGCACTTCCACTGTGCTGTGGGCGTATTCGGGCAGCTTGAGGGTATTGGTCGCCAGGCCCGCCACCGTCGGCGAGGTCTTCACGCCGATCTCGACGAACCGCTCCACTCCCAGGCCACCGGCCGCCTCTTCGATGAACAACAGATCCTGGGTTTCGATCCAGCGGACCGGGCTGGCGAATTGCCAAGCCAACAGCTCGATCAGGACGACGCGGGCCAGCTCGCGGGGCCGTTCCCGGCGCCAGGTGTCGTAGTCGGCGAGGATCTCGTCGAGCGGTTCGGCCGGCACCAGATCCCGGATCTCCTGGATGAAGTCACGATCCAGGGTGAACAGCCGTGGCACCAGGTTGGGGATGTAGCGCCCGATGATCACATCCGGGTCCTTGTCGCGCGGCATCACGCGGTCCAGTGAACGCCGGAAGTCCGCCACCCCGACCCGCAACACCCGGGAGTGGAACGGCACGTCGATACCGGGAACCAGGATGAACGAACGGCGCCCACCGGTGAGCTCACGGCGCCGCTCCACCTCGGCCTCGAGCGCCTCCAGACCACGCACGGTGCCGGCAATCGCATACTGCGAGCCACGCAGGTTGAAGTTCACGATCTCCAGAAACTCACCCGTACGCTCGGCGATCCCGGCGACGAAGGCCGGGACATCGGCGTCGTCGAGATCGATCTGCGACGGCCGGATCGCCGCCAACCGGTAGTTGGAGCGGCCCAGTTCGTCCCGCGGCACGATGTCGTGCATCTTGGAGCCGCGGTGAAACACCATCTCCAGCAAGGCTTCCAGCTCGTAGACGCCGGTGACGCAGGCCAGCGCGGTGTACTCGCCGACCGAGTGGCCACAGGCGATCGCGCCCTCGACGAAGGCGCCCTGCTCGCGCATCTCGGCCACCTGCGCGGCCGCGACGGTGGCCATGGCGACCTGGGTGAACTGCGTCAGGTACAACACGCCGTCGGGGTGGTGGTAGTGCACACCGCTGGCGATGATGCTGGTGGGGTTGTCCCGGACCACGTGCAGCACCGAGAAGCCCAGCGTGTCGCGGGTGAACCTGTCCGCGGTATCCCACACCTTGCGGGCCGCCTTGGAGCGCGCCCGCACTTCCATGCCCATGCCCTTGTGCTGAATGCCTTGGCCGGGGAACGCGTACACCGTCTTGGGTGCGGCCAGTCGCGCGGTCGCCGACATCACCAGGTCGGAGCCGATCCGCGCGGCCACTTCCAGAATCTCTGCGCCCCGGTCGATTCCGACGCGCTCGACGCGAAAGTCGACTTCGTCGCCCGGATGCACCATACCCAGGAAACGCGCGGTCCAGCCGATCAGCCGGGCCGGCGGACGGGCCTGCCCGTCGGTGGCGGTCACCACGTGCTGGGCTGCGGCCGACAGCCACATGCCGTGCACGATGGGCGATTCCAGGCCGGCGAGCAGCGCGGCGGCCCGGTCGGTGTGGATGGGGTTGTGGTCGCCGGACACCACCGCGAACGGGCGCATGTCGACCGGCGCGGTCAGGGTGACGTCACGGCGGCGGCGGCGCGGCGTGTCGGTGGCGTTCTCCGACACCGCACCACCGGCCCGCACCGGGTCGACGAGCTCGGCTGCCCCGGTTCGGCCGAGGATGGCGAATCGCTCGTCGAGGACGGCGATCGCTTCGCCGCCAGGCCCGGCGACCGTCACCGAGACTGGCACCACCCGGCCCACCTCGGTGTCGCGGGCTTCCGAAGCCGTTGCGGTAACGGTCAATTGGGTGGGCGCCGCGGGCAAAGTGCCGACCATGCGGACCGCATGATCAAGATGCACCAGATTGAGCAGGCCTTCCACCACGGGCACACCGGTGTCGGTAACCGCCGATCCGATCGCCGCGAAAACAGCCGGCCAGCACAAACCGACCAGCGCATCGGGAACGGTGGTAAGGCTGGGCGCCAACGGCTCGCCGAAGGTCGCGGTGACCCCGGTGTGGTCGGCGACCTTCTCCGGGTCCCAGTCGACGGTCACCCGGGCCACGCCGTCAGTGACCGGCGGCAGCAGCTCCGGCCCGTCGGCACCGGCTGCAATCGCCAGCACCGAGCGCATCGCGGTAGCGGCGTCCTCGGTCGAGACCACCGGGATACCGCCGTCGACGGTGTTGGGCGGCAGGCTGAACCGGATGTCGATCCAGGTGCCCGACACCGGCACGCTCAACGCCACGTTTTCCCCGTCGATCTGGAGCCGGGATCCGGTGGAAGAGTGTGTGGCACGGGGGTTTTCGGGTCCGTCGTGTACCTGCCAATCGCTTGGGTCGGCGATCCGGTGCACGGGATTGATCGCGGTGCGGCCGGCCCACAGCACGTCGGGCGCGTCGAGCACGACGGCCAGGGGTCCGGTGGCGTCGGGGCGGCCCAACCGGCGCGACGTGACGTCCCTGACTTCCCCGTCGGCGGCCAGCACTTCGTCGATGGCGGCCTGCTCGAAGCGGTCCAGCAGCTCACCCACCGGCTCGTCCAGGCGGGTGATACCGGCCACCGCCGCCGGGCCGGGGATGATGCACACCTGGTCGGCGTCGTAGCGGGCATCGTGGGCCTGCCACAACGAGTCACTTCGCCACCAGCGCCGGACGTCCTTGTCGATCACCGGCACGAAGTTCACCGGCTTGCCAAGGGTCTTGCACAGGGTGACGAAGAAGGGAACGTCGGCCGGGTGCAGCTGGACGGTATCGGCGTCCGGATAGCGGGCAAGCAGCGCGGCGATGGCCTCGGTCGGCTTCTCCAGCAGCGCCGGGTCGGTGAAGACCGTTTCGATAGGGCCGAAATCCTTTGGATGCAAGCGGGCTTCGGCGCGCTGGAGCATCTGCTCGAAGCGGTCGCGCCAGGTGTCGGCCAGCCAAGGGCTGTCCGGCCCCAAGACCCCGGCGGTGTCGGCGGTCGAATTGCCTTCGCCGATGGTCAGTTCCACGTAACGGCGCAGCCACTGCAGGTAGGTCATCTCCGCGACGTCGCCGAAGTAGGGCTTGGCGGTCTTGGCCATGGCGGCGATGATCTCGTCGCGACGCTCCGCCACCGCGTCGGCGTCGCCGGCGACCTCGTCGAGCAGCTGGCCGCACCGCGACGCGGAGTTGTCGATCTCGTGGATGTCGGCGCCGAGTTGGCTGCGGCTGGAAGCCATGCCGCCCCGGGCCTTTCCGGCGCTGATCCACTCGCCGGTGCCCTGGGTTTCGACCAGCATGCGCTTGACCGAGGGTGACGTGGTGGACTCTAGGGTCGCCATCGCCGCGGTGCCCACCAGGATCCCGTCGATCGGCATCAACGGGAAGCCGTAGGACTGCGCCCAGCGACCGGACAGGTATTCGGCCGCGCGCTCGGGGGTGCCGATGCCGCCACCGACGCAGACGGTGATGTTGGCGCGCGAGCGCAGCTCGGAGTAGGTCGCCAGTAGCAGGTCGTCAAGGTCCTCCCAGGAATGGTGGCCACCGGCGCGGCCGCCCTCGACGTGCATGATTACCGGCTTGGTCGGTACCTCGGTGGCGATGCGGATCACCGAGCGGATCTGCTCGATGGTTCCGGGCTTGAACACGACATGGCTGATCCCGATGTCGTTGAGCTCGTGGATCAGGTCGACGGCTTCCTCGAGATCCGGGATGCCCGCGCTGATCACCACACCGTCGATCGCCGCGCCGGACTGGCGGGCCTTCTGCACCAGCCGCTTGCCGCCGACCTGAAGCTTCCACAGGTACGGGTCGAGGAAAAGGGCATTGAACTGGTAGGTCCGGCCCGGCTCCAGCAGACGCGACATCTCCTGGATGCGGCTGTGAAAGACCTCCTCGGTGACCTGCCCGCCGCCGGCCAGCTCGGCCCAATGCCCGGCGTTGGCCGCGGCGGCGACGATCTTGGCGTCGACGGTGGTCGGCGTCATGCCCGCCAGCAGGATCGGCGACCGTCCGGTAAGGCGGGTGAACTTCGTCGAGAGCTTGATCCGGCCGTCGGACAGGCGGACCACGGTCGGCGCGTAACTCGACCAGGCCCGCGCCACCTCGGGCGTGGCCCCTACGGTGAAGAGGTTGCGCTGACCGCCGCGGGTCGCAGCGGGCACGATGCCGATACCCAGGCCACGGATCACCGGCGCGGTCAGCCGGGTCAGGATGTCCCCTGGACCCAGATCAAGGATCCAGCGCGCACCGGCCTCGTGGACGCGGGTGATCTCGTCGACCCAGTCGACCTTGCGGACCAGGATGGATTCGGCCAGTTCCCGGGCCAACGCGATGTCGAGGCCGACCTTCTCGGCCCAGCTGCCGACGATGTCGATGCCGTCGCCCAGCCGCGGCGTGTGGAAGCCCACCTCCACCCGTACCGGCTCGAATACCGGCGCAAAGACGTCGCCGCCACGGACCTTGTTCTTGCGGTCGGCTTCCTCCTTCTCCGAGATCTGACGGCAATACAGTTCGAAGCGCGAGAGCTGCTCGGGGGTACCGGTGATGACGACCGAGCGCCGGCCGTTGCGGATGGACAGCACCGGCGGCAGCACCGTGCGCACGTCCTGTGCGAAGTCCTCGAGCAATCGCTGGATGCGCTCGGGGTCGGCGTTGGTGACCGACACCATCGGTGGACGATCGCCGAGCACCGAGATCCCGCGCCGGCGCGCGACCAGCGTCCCGGCCGCGCCGATCAGCTGGGCCAACGCCAGCAGCTCCACGTCGCGAGCGCCACCGGCCTTGAGCGCCTCGACCGCCAGCACCCCCTGGGAGTGCCCGGCCAGGGCAACCGGCGGGGTGGCAACGAGGTCCATACCCTGGCGTGCCAGGGCACGGATGGCGGCTATCTGGGTGAGCAGCACGCCCGGCACCGACACCGCGGACGACGTCAGGTGCTTGTCCAGCGGGACCGCGTCTTCGGCGGCCAGCGCACGTACCCACTGCAGCGGCTCGAAGCCGATCGGGCGAACCACGACCAGCTCTTTGGCAACCGGCTCGAGCAGCAGCTCCACCTCACCTGCCAGCGCGGCCAGCTCCGATTCGATCCCGGCCGCCGAAACCAATTCCTCGAGCGTCTCCAGCCAGGCGCTGCCCTGGCCGCCGAACGCGACCGCGAACGGCTCACCGGCGGTCAGGCGATCGACCAGAGCATGGGCGCGATGCGGGCCAGTCCCGTCGTGGTCAGCTGACACCCGGTCGTGCTCGTGGATCGTCACCGTCTTTATCTCCTGTATGCGCCTGTACGTGTCGGTTCGTTCGGCCGGCCCGGACCGCCCCTGCGGGGCCTCGTGAACTCCGGCCGATTCCGCATCGAATCGCAGCCGGAAAACGTCTGACCGGTGCGTTGTCGGCGGGCCGGCCCGTGGACCGGGTGGCGCGACGGACTGCATCGGCTCTATAAGAGTGTCATAAGGATCAGTCCACTTTTTTGACGCCGCTCGGTTACTGGCGAGTTCTACGCGCGGGTAACCACGCCATCGGTAACACCTGCTTTCACCGTCGGCGCGGGCGCGCGGACCAAACGTCCTGCGTGCAGGTGGTTACGGTCGAGTAGCTCTAACTGCGCTGATCAAGGCAGTATTGTTACCAAATCGTTATGTTGAAATTGGGTGCTGCGCCCGGCCTGTGACGTCGCATCGGCCGTAGCGCCGCGCAATCGGCGCATTTTGCGCTGCTTCGATCTAAGCGAACGAGTGTTTGCTGGAGCTGCGCCGCACACGGGGCTTGACGGGGCCTGACGGGACGGAAAATTAGGCCCACTGCCCGAATTGGGGCTTGAGGATCTCGTTGACATCCACGCCGACTCCGCCGACTTTGCGTTTGTCGATCTCCACCTGGTGCAAATTGGCGGCCGGATGCGTGAACCCCTTCGGCGAACCCCAGTTGTGCTGCCAGAAATAAGAGCCCAACCCGTCCCGCACCGCCCAGTCGATCGTCTTGGAGTTGGCGTACACACCGGTGCGCTGATGCCCGATCACCGACTCCCAGGACCGCAGATATGGCGCGACCTGGTTCTTGTACTGCTCGTATGACGGATCGTCGTCGATCGAGGCATAGATGGGGGCGCTCACCGGACCGCCCGCCGCGGCATGCAACTCCATGCCCCGCTTGGCATGCTGAACACCTGCAGCTGCACCGCCCAGCCAATCGGACGTGCTGCCCTTGCCGAATTGGTAGCACGAAACGATCTTGAGCCCGTTGCTGCTCAGATCGCGGGCCTCACCGAGTTGGATCGGCTTGCCCAGCATCCAGGTACCCCCAGGTCGCCGATCCGACACGTACCTGATCGCACCCACCGCCCCGGCGGCCCTGATCTGGCTGGCGGGGATGACCCCGGCCGAATAGTCCAACAAGGTGCCAAGCGAACCCGCCGATGCCGGCGCGGCGCGCAGCGACGCGGCCGCGATGCCAAGGCCCAGCAGGCCGGGCACCGCCGCCGCGTACTTGAGCACGTCCCGACGCGAGGCCTCCACATGCCACAGAGTACGACACCGGCATCAATTGGCTCATTGAGCTCGCCAGTCACATCTGCATCACAATGTCACAACAGAGGTTTGGGCGACGGGTCGGCAGCCGATTCTTACTGTCAATGCAAAGTTAGTAAAGTTAGAGGCGAGCAGACCGCACTCGATCGCAACGGGGGTCGCGATGGATCACCACCAGCTCATCGACCTCACCCGCCGTGCCCTGAAGCTCGCCCGCGACCAGACCACGGACCTGGCACCGCGGCAGCATACGGTCCACGCGCGGGAGTACACCTCCCTCGAGCGCCACGAACGCGACCGGGCCATGCTGATGTCCAGCCCGCAACTGGTCGGCTACGTCTCCGAGCTGCCGCGGCCCGGCTCGTATTGCACCAAGACGGTGCTGGGGCGATCCGTGCTGCTGACCAGGACGTCGGACGGCTCGGTGCGGGCCTTCGACAATGTCTGCCTGCACCGGCAGGCGCAGGTGGCGACCGGATGTGGCACCGCGAAGCGGTTTAGCTGCCCCTACCACGCCTGGACGTATGACAACAGCGGGCGATTGGTCGGACTGCCGGGTCGGGAGGGCTTTCCCGAGATGACGTTGAAGGACGACGGCTTGACCAGGCTTCCGGCCACCGAATTCGCCGGCTTTCTGTGGGTTGCACTGGACCCGGGCGCCACCCTGGACATCGCAACCCACCTGGGACCGCTGGCCGGCGAACTCGACTCATGGGGAATCGGGCACTGGTCCCCACTGGGCGAGAAGGTGCTCGACTCGCGGATCAACTGGAAGCTGGCGATCGACACATTTTCGGAGAACTACCACTTCGCCACGGTGCACAAGCAAACCTTCGCCACCATCGCCCGCAGCAATTGCACGGTTTTCGACTCCTATGGACCGCACCACCGATTGATCTTTCCGCTGAACACCATCATGGAGCTGGACACCGCGCCCGAAGACCAGTGGAATCCGTTCCACCACATGGTCGTGATCTACGCGCTGTTTCCCAACATCGTGCTGTCGGTGACGATCGCCAACGGCGAGCTGTTCCGCGTTTACCCCGGTGAGAAGCCGGGCCGATCCGTCACCGTCCACCAGAACTCCACCGCGCTGGACATCTCAGATGATTCGGTGGCCACCGGCGCCCAGGCCGTATTCGAGTACGCACACGCAACGGTCCGCGACGAGGACTATCGACTGGCCGAGTCGTTGCAAGCCAACCTCGAATCGGGCGCGCGGGAGCGACTGGTGTTCGGGCGCAACGAGCCGGGGCTACAACACCGTCACCTAGCATGGGAGCGCGCGCTCGACGCGTTGCGCCGAGGCTGAAGATTCGCAGCAAAAGGTCGAGAAGACTCCTGCCAAATTACAGCTTCGCCGCGGGAATCTCCTGCGCCAGCGAGCCGATCAGCGCCTCGAGAACTTCACGAGAATCCTGATCACAATCGTCCGGAAGCGCTGCTGATCCCGTCCGCAACATCTCCAGGGCCTCCCCGCGACGGCCCGAAAGCACCACTGGTGCAACGCGTTCCACCAGGGCGGCCAGCTCCGGCGTCGGTGGCCGAGCATTGGCGACGGTAGCGGCCAGCACGTCAATCAGCTCCCAGTCGCGATACAACGCCAATGATCGCTCGTAGAACGCGAAGGCGGTCACCGGCTCACCGTGCAGCATGCCGCGGTAACGGTAGGGGCCCTCCATGTATTCGATCGGCAGGCCGTGGGCCGGCGCGGCCACGAGCGGCTCGCCGGTGAGGTCCAATTGCATTGCAGCGCTGGTAATCCGGTGGCGGTCGGGCATATAGCGGGCCGGCCGGACCGGAGGCAACAGCGGCCGCACGGAATCCGGCCACCGGACATAGCTGAGGATAGTGACCTCGATGTCCTCGGCGCATTCCGGCGCCCGGCCGGGATCGGGATAGCTGGCCGTCAACCCGGTAAACGGTTGCACCGCATTGCCGTTCATACGGTCGAACTGTCTCCAGATGCTCATGTCGACACCATTGTCGAAATGGATGGTGCGCCATTCGTGCGACCGGCCCCGTGGGTCTCCCCCGCCACCGGCATACGTCGGGAACCACTGCCGGTCGATATGCCCGGCCGTACCCGTGACCTGTTCGCTCGCCTCGCCCCAGCACAGCGTTCCGGTCATCGTCATTCCGGTGTGGAAGTAGGAGTGGGTGTCGGGCTGGCCGAAGCAGACGATCTTTCCGTTGTAGGCCGACGCCCCCACCGGGGTGGGCGCGCGCGTGGGCGTCACCGCCAGATCCAGCCGCATCAAGCGACCGGCCTGATCGGTTCCCACCAGACTGACCCGGTAGGTGTAGGGCAACAACTGTCCATCGGCGTCATGGCAGGTGGTCCACGAGACGGTGCCGGCGCCGCTGCGGTATTCGAGGTCCAGGTGTCCCGCTGCAGCCGACAGCTTGGGCTGGGCGCCGGGCGCCATGCTGGCCGGCGGCATGTCGTAGTCGGTGTAGGTGCCGTACTCGCCGGTGTCGAGGTCAAACAGCGCCAGCGTGTAGAAGTCGGCGACCACCGAGCCACCGGGCCGGTTCTTGTTGAAAATGGTCAGGAACGCAAACGACCGGCTGGTACCGGCTGTGTCCAGTTGGCCCGCGAGAAACCAGGTATCGGATTCCTGGTCGGCGTGGACGCCTTCGGCGGCGGGAAACTCCAGTGCGCTGTCACCATCGACCAGCTGGAACGGGTAACTGCGCCAGTCGCTGCTCATGTCAAGCCTTCCCAGGCGCCATGCCACGCTTTTTCGCTATGTTAGCATCAATAGCAAAGTTACCTATCGTCTGCCCCGAGGGGATGTCCGATGACGGCAGAATCCCCGCAACACCGCTATGACGAACTGTTCATCGGCGGGCGCTGGCGCAAACCCACCACGCCGGAGCGGCTTTCCGTCATTTCGCCGCACTCGGAGCAACCCGTGGGCGAAGCACCGGCGGCTGGTCCCGGCGATGTCGAGGCGGCCGTGGCAGCCGCGCGGCACGCGTTCGACCACGGTCCGTGGCCGCTGCTGGATCCGCACGAGCGGATGAGCAAGATCGAGCAGCTCGCCGCGATTTACACGCGACACCTCGGCGACATGGCCGACCTGATTACCGCGGAGATGGGGTCGCCGCGCAGCTTCAGCCGGCTGGGCCAGGCGGCTGGTGCGGCGTCGATGATCCATCTGGCGCTGGCGGCCGCCCGGGACTTCCCGTGGGCGGAACGCCGGCAGGGCGTGCTCGGCGAGGCCCATGTGCGTCGTGCCCCCGTCGGCGTCGTCGGCGCCATTGTGCCGTGGAACGTGCCACAGTGCCTGATCATGCCCAAGCTGATTCCGGCGCTGATCGCCGGCTGCACCGTCATCGTCAAACCCGCGCCCGAAACTCCTTTGGACGCTTTGTGGTTGGCCGAGATGATCGAGCAGATCGAACTGCCCGAGGGCGTCGTCTCGATACTGACCGGCGGACCCGCTGTCGGCGAGGCGCTGGTGCGCCATCCCGGGGTGGACAAGATCGCGTTCACCGGCTCCAGCACCATCGGCCGCCGGATCGCCGGAATCTGCGGAGAGCAGCTGAAAAGGGTCAGCCTGGAACTGGGCGGCAAGTCGGCGGCAATCATCCTCGACGACGCCGACCTCGACAAGACGGTCGCCGGATTGAAGACGGCCGGCCTGATGAACAACGGCCAGGCCTGTGTCGCCCAGACCCGCATCCTGGTCAGCGAACGCCGTCACGACGAAGTCGTCGACGCCTTGGCCGACATGATGGCGGCGCTGCACGTCGGCGACCCCGCTGACGAAAAGACCGACATCGGGCCACTTGTCGCCCGCCGCCAACAGCTTCGGGTTCAGGACTACATCAGATCCGGGCGGCAGCAGGGCGCGTGCATCGTGGTCGGCGGTGACGACAGCCCGGCCGACCGTGGTTGGTACGTGCGGCCGACGCTGTTCACCGGCGCGACCAATGACATGCGCATCGCGCGGGAGGAGATATTCGGACCGGTGTTGACCGTTCTGACCTACCGTGACGAAGAGCACGCGATCCGGATCGCCAACGACAGCGATTACGGCTTGGCCGGTTCGGTCTGGACAGCCGACACCGCCCACGGCCTCGAAATCGCCGCACGGATCCGGACCGGCACCTACGGCATCAACATGTACATGCTCGACATCAGCACACCGTTCGGCGGCTTCAAGAAGTCGGGCATCGGCCGCGAATTCGGGCCAGAGGGCCTAGCCGAATACGCCGAGCTGCAATCGGTGCTGTGCAACGGAAAAATGCCACCGCTCAATGTCATTGCGGCAGCTGCAGGGTGATCTCCACGGGACAGCACAACCCGCCGTGTTGATTGGCCACCTCGACTCGGAGGTCGACCAGATAACGCGGCGGGTCGACACTTTCGTCACACCGCTTGGCCACCACCCGGGCCCGCCCCACCATGGTGTCGCCGGCATAGATCGAGCCGGCCAGCCGCATGGAACGGCGTACCACCCGGCTGCCCGGACCCGCCCAGTCGGTCGCGATCCGGTCGGCGAATCCCGCGAGATGCATGGTGTTGACGAAAATCGTTGGATTCCCCTGGCTTTGGGCGTACTCCGGATCGAAATGGCCCGGAAAATAGTCCCAGGTCGCCCCCGCGTTCTCCACCACGCGCTGATAACTGATCTGGTCGACGACCTCAGGCAGCCCGAGCGGAACGGTGATTTCGTTCCAAGTCAGATCGGTCATGATCCCGGCCCAGGTGTGAAGCGGAACAGCGTATTTCGCGATGTGGCGACCACCGCACCGTCCTGGCGACGGTAGGTCTCCAGCGTCTCGACGAAATGACCGACCCCGAGCCGGGTCCGCTTTTCCGGGGACACCGACACCAGCTCCTCGACAACGGTGAGCCGGTCACCCTCGACGATGGGTCGCAGGAACTCGGCATCGTTGGCCGCGTTGACGAATGTGGTGCCCGGCAACGGCACCCGCAACGCCAACGATGCCGCGGGAACCCGGCCTCCCGGTTGCCAGGGAGGCGGAATCAGCCAGCCCATCAACAGCGCCGGCGGAGCCAGCAAGCCGCCCCACCGCCGCCGGGCGTATTCGGTGTCCCAATACGACCGGTTACCGTCACGGACCATGGCGGCGAAGAGCTGAATGCGCGCGCCGCTGACCACGGTCGCGGCGGTTCGCGGTTCCGTAGTCGCGCCGACCATCTGCAGCGCATCCTGATAGCTGCCGAAGGCCAGTTGGTAGGTCACGTTCAAGGCCGGATTACATGACGAGCGGGTGCCGGCTCGGTACCGAATCCCATTGCAGTGCCCGGGAAGTGAAATACCAACCGCCGCGTTCGTAGATCAGCTGATCGCGGAATGTCCCGGTGGCTCGCAGCGCGGTGTCGCCATGCACGCGCGCAAAGAGCAGAGCGACACAGCACTGCGTCGCGTCGACGCCGTCGACGTGGATCTCATGGTCGACGGTGACCAGGCGTTGCCCGTCGCCGCCGTCGAAGGCCGCTCGCGGATCACCGAATGGTTCGCCGTCACGGCTATAACTGGCACCGGAATGACGGAAGGTGGCAATCCAGGCGTCGCGGTCACCGTCGGAATAAGCCCGATTGTGCCGGGCGGTCAAATCCAAAATGGCAGCGCGGCCCGTCGCAGCGTGCAGCATCTGCTGTTCTTGATAGGACAACGCCATTGTGCTCTCCAGCCACACTCGCGGGATGTTGGGACCGACTGACGTGAGACTACGTTAACTTATCGGCTGACTTGGTAGCCATGCCTTTCGCGATCCCATGCTGCCGGTGTTAAACCCCTGGCACGCAATAGATCTTTACGTATTCGTCCGATTCCGTTCTTCGGGAGTTCATCGACCGTCTCCACAAATCGCGGCACGCAGAAGTAGGGCATGCGGGCAGCACAATAATCGAGCAACTCCGCGCAGTCGATGACGGCACCGGGGCGAATGGCGACGAGCAGCAGGATGTCGTCCTCGCCCACGTCGCTGGGGATGCCGACGGCCGCGGCCTCCAGCACCGCCGGATGGCCTGTCACGACGGTCTCCACTTCCACCGAAGAAATGTTCTCGCCGCGTCTGCGTAGCGAATCCTTGATGCGATCCACATGGGTCAAGTTCTGTTCGTTGTCGAATTTGCCCAGGTCTCCGGTGTGAAACCAGTCCTGATGTGGATCGACCGGCAAGCCCGGCGCCTCCTGGCTTACGTACCCTTCGCTCATCACGTGCGGATATCGAGGCCGGCAGGTGATCTCTCCAACCATTCCGGCGGGTAACGGGTTGCCCGTGTCGTCAACGATGCGCACCTCGAAATTCGGGTTTGGATTGCCCGATGTCCCCGGAACGCCGTCGTCGGCAACGCCCTTGACGGTAAGGGGAAATGCCTCGGTCAATCCGTACATCGTGACAACGCGGCAGCCATAACGCCTTTCGATCTCGCGGTAGGCGTTCGCGCTAATCGGTGCGGCGGAGATGAACCGCAACGGCAGCTCGGCGTCACGTGGATCCGGGGGGAGATTCTGCAGCATCGACACCATCGCGCCGGCGCCGACGAAACCGACGGCGCCATGCGCGCGCACGTCGTCCCAGACCTCGCTAGGATGAAATTCGTTGGCGAGCACCGTTGTTCCGCCGACCAGCATCGGGGCCAGCACAATGGGCGCCGCGCTCAGATGAAACAGTGGCATCGCGGTCCAGAGCACCTCTCCCGGGCCGAATCGCCAGGCCGATGCCACGGTGGCGGCCACCGTGAACAGGTAATGCCAGCTCGTGGCAACGGCTTTCGACGGCCCGGTGGTCCCCGAGGTGAAGAACAGCGATGCCACCTCCGCGGCGCCGAGGCTGCGGTCCGGGGTGCCGCCGGCATCGCGGCTCAGCGCCGAGCTCAGCGAATCTCCCAGCACCACAACTTCCTTCAGTGTGTCCAGCCGGTCGGCGATGTCCTCGATGCGGTGTTGCCGCTCGGGGTCGGTGAGTATCATCGTGGCCCGCGACAGCCGCAAGGTATGCAGCAAGAAATCGCCCTTGTTGGCCGCGTTCACCGCCGCGCTGACGGCACCGATTCGCGCCGCGCCCAGCCAGAAGTAGATCCATTCCGGGCACGTTGCGGTGAACAGCGCCACGGTGTCACCGCGACCGACTCCGAGGCCGGTCAGCATGCTCGCCGCAGCACAGGACCGCCGCCGCACGTCCTCGAAAGTGACGTCGATGCCGGCTACCGACAGCATCACCCGATCGGGATGCTGCATGGCGCGGCGGTCGAGCACATCGGCAACGGTGAAGCGATCGACTCCGAAATCGGAGGGCCCCGGGGGCCTGCTCACATCACGCCTTCGCAGCCGCCGGGTCGGGCTTGCCGTCGGCGGTGTACCCGAAGTCCTCGGCCGAGGGCTGTGCCCCCGGGTAGAAGCGGTGCGCCCAGCGCCGAAGGGCCGCATAGTCGTGGGCTTCTTCCGGCGCCAGGTTCGGCTTCTCCAAGTACTTCATGTTCTCCCAGGTGAAGAAGTCCTGTTTGATGACTTCCTGCTGCAAGGCAAGGAACTTCGCGGCGCGACCGGTGGGCACGTCGCCGGTGTCACCGGGCTCGCGGAGGGAGGCCTGGGTGTAGAAGTAGTCGGTGTAGTCCTCGTCGACCGGTGTCTGTCCGGTCACTTGGACCGTGCCCACCAGCTCGTTCGGGAAGCGCACGAGACCCAACCCCAGCGAATAGTTGTCGTAGATGATCTTGGCGTCGATCGGGCCGTTAGGGGTCAACCAGGTCGTGGGTCTGCCGCCGCCGAAGTGGGCGTTCACGGTGGCGTGCAGGTGGTAACCGGAGACCTCGAACGACGCGGTGGTGGCCGGGTTGGCGGCCTTGTGCACGTACTGCACGTGATACGGGTCGGCGGCATTCTCGATGATCATCTGCGGATGCACCTTGACCCGGTTGAGCATCCGGCTGTGCGGGTGCAGCGGGTAGTATTCGTTGGTTTCCAGCTCCGGCAGCACCGGCGGTTGCCAGTACGGCGCCCGGCCGTGGCGTTCGTGCCAGACCAGGATGAAGCCGTACCACTCCATGCTCGGGTAGCTGCGGATCCGGACGTTGTTCTTGCAGCCGATCTTGCTGTAGGGAATCAGCGCGTTGGTGCCGTCACCGCGCCATTGCCAGCCATGCCAGGGGCACGCGATGTGTTCGCCCTCCACCGTGCCGCCGACACCCAGGTTCGCTCCGAGGTGCTGACAGTAGGCGTCCAGCACGTGCGCCCGCCCCGAAGCGGTGCGGAACAGCACCAGCTCCTCGCCGAAATAATGCGCACGCTTGACATCGCCGGGAGCCAGGTCAGAGGCGAACGCGACGATGAACCATCCCGTCGGGAACCGGTACGACGACAGCGCAATCCCGCTCGCACCGAACTCTCGTTCCGACGGATCCTGGGCCGATTCGGAAGCCGAGCCTGAAATGGTCTGCGTCACGAGATCTCCGTTTCCCACGCGGCCGAGCGGCAACCAGGCCGCGTCTGACTCACCGTGGTTCGACGACTAGGTCTATTTTTACTATCTTAGGGATTGAACGTCAACGGGGATTTAGCGGGTAGCCGGTGGTGCCCCGGACTGCTGCGCCGGCTGGCTTCCGCCGAGGCTCCGGCGGGACCCTTGTCGCACAACGGTTTTGCCGTAAGTTACCCTTCCCGATGGCATAGCTTCGCCAGTTGCACGATTACGGGGATTCCGCAGCATCCTCGTCTTCGTCTGTGCGGAGGAGTTTTCTGGGGTGGTGCATGTTGGTGCGGGGTTGGCCGCGATCGAGGTGGGTGGGGGTGTCCATTCGCTGTCGCCGTGGTGTTTTTGCGGGTGGTCCAGCCTTTGTCGGCTGGTGGGTGGTGGCCGCTGCAGGCGAAGGTGAGTTGGTTGACGTCGGTGGTGGGTGATTGGGCGTAGGGAACGACGTGATGGACCTCGCAGAAATAGCCCGTGACATCACAACCCGACGCACTGCAGCCACGATCTCTGGCGTATAAGACGATTCGCTGCCCCGGTGCGGCCAGCCTTTTGCTGTGATACAGCGCCAACGCCTTACCCTTGTCGAACACCGCTAGATAATGGCGGGCGTGGCGGGCCAGCCGGATCACATCGCTCATCGGCAAGATCGTGCCGGCGCCGGTCAGTCCTTGTCCGGCAGCGGCTTCCAGCTCGGCCAGCGTGGTGGTCACGATGATCGAGGCGGGTAAGCCGTTGTGCCGACCCAACTCTCCCGACGCCAACAGGGCGCGCAGCCCGGCGGTAAGGGCGTCGTGGTTGCGTTGGGGGGCTGAGCGGGTGTCGGTGTCGATGGCCTCTTGACTGGGAGTGCCGTCCACAGAGAGGGTTTGGGATTCGGGGTTGCCCATGCCCGGGGCGGCCAGCTTGGCCAACACGGCCTCTAACGTGGCGCGCAGCTCGGGGGTGATCAGCCCGCGCAGCTCCGACATGCCATCGCTTTGCTGATTGCCTAACGTCAGGCCGCGGCGGCGGGCGCGGTCCTCATCGCGGTAGATGCCATCGGGGTTGAGACAATCGGCGATCGTGGCCGCCAACCCGGCTAACTGTTCGGGGCGAAACTGACTACCCTGGCGGGCCAACTGGGCTTCGGCGCGCTCCCGGGTGGCCTGGTCAATCCAGGCGGGCAGCTGGTGGTAGAAGCGTCGGATCACCTGGATGCTTTCGCCGCCCAGTTTTCCGTCGCGTTGGGCCGCGGCGGCCCCGGCCAACACCGGGGCGATCGGCTCCCCGGTCAGCCCGCGCCGCGGCCCCAGATCGGCGGCGGCCTTGATGCGCCGGGCGGCCTCGGTGCGGCTGATCAACGCCCAGTCGGCGATCGCATGCGACAGCTTGCCGCCCAGCTCCTCGGCGCTGGCCTGGCGGGCCAGGTGGTTGATCAGCTGATGCTCAGCCACCGGCAGCCGTCGGCGCACCTTTTCACACCGCTCCACCAACGCCAACCACTCCGGAGTGGTCAACGCATCAAAGTTCAACTCCACCAACCTGTCGACCGCGGCGTCGAGTGCATCCAGGGCCGCCGTGACCGTCTCCCGATCCACGACACCGCCCGAGCTCATACCCGCAATCTATCGACCGCCACCGACAAGAACCGGACAGAAAGTACCTGCCGAGCAACCGATTTCACGTGTTCACCCAGAGTGGACATCAGACTGCTTTCCGTCCCACTAGCCCGGACTAGCACGAGGATCCGGCTAGGCACCCCCGGCGGCGGTCTGGCAGCGCGCCACATGGAGCCGAACACAATCTTCTTCGCGATGCACGAGACAACCGGTCGCGGGCGATCAGCAGTGCCCTATACCCCCTTGGGCCGGGTCCCGATGACGCCGCTTGCCGCCAGCCGCGCGAGTTCCTCGTCGGTCAGCCCGCACCGCTCACGCAGTATTTCTTCATTGTGCTCGCCTAGGGTTGGCGGCGGGCGGCGCAACCACTCCCGCTGGCCGGCCAACCGCGCGAAAGGTGGTGTGGGATATAGGGCTTGCCCGATACGGCAGTGGACCAGCGGCTCGAAGTACCCGCGGTCACACAGTTGCGGGTTTTCGGTGACCAGCGACGGCGAGACAACCGGCGCAGCCGGAATGCCCGAAGCGGCAAGCGATTCCACCGTCGGCATCAGGGATTGCGCGGCAAACCAGTCCCGTAGCCGGCCATCGATCTCGTCGGCCCGCTCGCGGCGCAACGCCGTAGTCGACAGCGACTCGTCGCACCAGGACGGCCGCTCCATCAACTCTGCCAGCGCATTCCAGTCTTGGTCGTCACGAATACTGACCGCGATCCAGTCGTCGTCACCGGCGCACCGGTAGATGTTCTGTAACGCCCCGCCGAAACCACGATTACCGCACCGGTTGAGGGTGACTCCGTAGACCTCGTGCTCGATCGGCTGAATTGCGGTGGTATTCAACACCGACTCGACCATCGGCAGCTCGACCTGCTGGCCGACCCCGCTACGTTCGGCGAAGTTCAGCGCGGCCAGCACGGCGAACGCCGCGTGCACGCCGGCCAGTGGATCACACGCGCCGCGCGGGGTCACCGGCGGCTCCTCCGGCAATCCGGTCACCCACGTCAGGCCGCCGATCTGCTCCATGGTGGGCGCGAAGCCGACCCGGTCACGCCACGGTCCCGTCAATCCGAAGGCCGGCATGCGGGCGACCACGAGTCGGGGGTTCGCCTTCAACAGCACCTCGGCCGTGAGCCCGAAATGCTCCATTACGCGCGGCGAGAAGTTCTCGATCACCACGTCGGCATCCGCGGCCAGCGCCAGGAACAACCGGCGTCCGTCTTCGGAGCCCAAATCCAATGTGATCGAACGCTTGTTGGTGTTCATCGCATGGAACACCCAGCCGTACTCCCACCAGTCGTCCACATCGGTGCGCATGCCCCCCGAGTAGCGAATGCCGTCCGGGCGCTGGATCGACTCCACCTTGACCACGTCGGCGCCGAAGGCCGCCAGCAGATGGGTGGCGGCCGGCCCGGCCCAGAAGGCGGTCAGATCGATCACCCGAACACCGTCCAACGGCAGCCCGACCGGCACCGGATCAGAGGCGGATTCGCCCGCGCACCATGGTGATTCGTCGTTATCAGCGCCGAGCTCAGCAGTACGGCACACCGGCGCCGTCGCGCACCGCGACATCAGCCAGGGCGGGCGCGGCTGGTGAAAGCCGGCGGGGTTGTCGACGAACACCCCACGCTCGGTCACGTACTCCATGTCGCGGATGGTGGCGCCGTTGCCCAACGCCGCGATCGGCAGCCGGAACAGCTGACCCAATGCGACGATCTCCTCGACGGTCCGCTCGGCCATCCACGGACGGATAGATTCGCGGATCAGGTCTCGGTATTCCCACCGGCCGATCTGGAATCGCAACTGCGGAATCTCCTCGAGCTGAGGGCATTCGACCATCGCGGTGAAGTCGAGCCACTGCTGGCCGGTGACCATGGTAATTCCGACGTAGCCGTCCTTGGCGGGTTCGATCGAGGGCACTTCGAGGGTGCGGCGGACCGGCGGTACCCGCAGCAGCTGCGAATGCAGCCATTCGCTGCTTTGCATCAGGCTCATCGCCTCGAGCATGGACAGATCCAGATGCTCACCCGGGCCGCCATGTTCGACGCGGCGGCGCACGGCCAGTGCGCCGAACGCGGCGAACACCCCACCCATGTACTCGCCTAGGCCACCGCCGATCGAGAGGGGCGGTCCGGCGGGATCACCCCGGAAGCCGGGCGAGCCCGCCCATGCCTGCAGTGTGAACTCGGTGGCCGCTCGATCGGCGAAGGGACCGGTCCAGCCGAAATCGGAAATCGTGACCACGATCGCCCGCGGAGACTCGGCCAGCAACCGTCGGGGATCGATGCCCAGGGCGGCCGCCTGCGACCGGCCACAGGTGACGATCACGACGTCGGCAGCAGCGAGTTCGGCACGGTATCGCTCGGAATCCGGGGCCAAGGTCAGGCTCTGCTTGCCGGCATTGAGGTAGCAATACAACGGCGAGGCCGGCAAACCGTCGGGCACCGGCGAACAGCTGGGCGAGTACCGGCGCAGCGGATCCCCTTGCGGTGGTTCGATTTTGCGTACCCGCGCACCGGCGTCGACCAACAGCTTGGAACAGTAGCTGCCGGCTATGCGGTCACTGATTTCGACGACGCGCAATTCGTCAAGCGGTGTCGGCCGCCTGCCTAACCCCTGACTCACGCTGCCGAGCATAATTCGATTCCGCGGGACCTCCGCACTGGGCGCACGCAACTCCCGACGGTACGGTACTGGTCTGTACTGCCGTAATGACTCTATCGTGGGCGCTGTGACCCAGATTGCCGATCGCTCCTCGCAGTCCTCATCGTGGTCGCCACGGGAGGCCGAATTGTTGGCCGTGACGTTGCAGTTGCTGCAGCAACACGGGTATGACCGGTTGACCGTGGACGCGGTCGCGGCCACTGCCCGCGCCAGCAAGGCCACCGTGTACCGGCGTTGGCCGTCGAAGGCCGAATTGGTGTTGGCCGCGTTCGTCGAGGGCATTCGCCAGGTCGTGGTCCCGCCCGACACCGGCACACTACGAGGCGATTTGCTGCAACTCGGCGAGCTGGTCTGCGAGCAGGCCCGTCAGCACACCAGCACCATCCGCGCGGTGCTGGTTGAGGTGGCGCGTAATCCCGCGCTGAACGACGTCATGCAGCACCAGTTCGTTGACCAGCGGAAAGCCCTGATGCACCACATCGTGCAACAGGCCGTTGATCGCGGTGAGATCGACGGCGCCGCCATCGACGACGAACTCTGGGACGTGCTGCCCGGCTACCTCATGTTTCGATTCATCGTTCCGAGCCGCCCCCCCACCCGGCGCACAGTGCAAGCCCTCGTCGACAACATCATCCTTCCGAGCCTCACCCGATCCACGGAGTGACGACAGAACAGGGCGCCGGCGGAGCAGAGCCGGCCAGCCGCGGGTGACCACAGCCTTGCGGAGTCCAGTACGGTACCGTACTGTCAAAGCTGTCGATTCACTGCTCGCGGCGTAGGCGGTTGCTGGGTGCCGGAGCGGTCGTGTCGAGCGACATCGAAAGGCTAACGGGTGCAAAAAATTTCAGTTGGCCGCATGATCAAACGAGGGTGGATGCTGCTGGTCGCAGTGGTCGTGGTAGCCGCCGCCGGGTTCGGTGTCTATCGCTTGCACGGCATATTCGGTTCACAGGACGACACCTCGGCCGCCGGCGGCATCTCGAATGAGATCATTCCATTCAACCCCAAGCAGGTGACTCTCGAGGTATTCGGCGCGCCGGGGACGGTGGCAACCATCAACTACTTGGACGTGAATGCTCAGCCGCAGCAAGTTCTCGACACAACCCTGCCGTGGTCTTACACGATAACGACAACGCAGCCCGCGGTCTTCGCCAATGTGGTGGCACAGGGCAATAGCAATTCCATCGGCTGTCGCATCACCGTCAACGGTGTCGTCAAAGACGAAAGGACCGTCAACAAAGTGAATGCCTACACCTTCTGCCTGGACAAGTCCTCATGAGCGACAAACACGGTCATCGGATTTCGCTATCGGGAACGATTCGCCGGCTTTCGGTTCCGATCCTGTTGTTCTGGGTAGCCCTCGCAGCCATAACGAATATTGCAGTCCCGCGGTTGGAAATAGTCGCCGAGGCACATAACGTGGCGCTGAGCTCGGCAGATGCGCCCTCGCTGCAGGCCATGAAACGCATTGGAAAAGTATTCCGCGAGTACAATTCCGACAGCGCGGCCATGATCGTCCTGGAAGGCAACGAGCCGCTTGGCGACGAAGCTCACCGGTATTACGACACCCTGATCGACAAGCTGTCGCAGGACACCAAGCATGTCGAGCACGTCCAGGACTTCTGGGGAGACCCGCTTACGGCGGCGGGTGTGCAGAGCACCGACGGTAAGGCCGCATATGTCCAGGTCTATCTTGCCGGTAATCAAGGCGAGGCATTGGCCAATGAATCCGTTGCGGCGGTGCGTGACATCGTGGCACATACGCCACCACCGAACCGGATGAAGGCCTATGTCACCGGCGCGGCGCCACTGCTCGCGGATCAGTTCGGAGTGGGCAGCAAAGGCACCGTGAAAGTCACGCTGATCACTCTTCTCGTGATCGCGGTGATGTTGTTTTTCGTCTACCGTTCCGTCGTCACCATGTTCCTGGTGCTGCTCACGGTCCTTGTTCAATTGCTCGCGGCCCGGGGAATCATCGCGCTGCTGGCTGACTCCGGAATTATCGGGCTTTCGGTGTATGCGACGAATCTGCTCACGTTACTGGTCATCGCCGCCGGCACCGATTACGCGATATTCTTCGTCGGCCGTTATCAGGAAGCTCGCGGGACCGGTGAGGACCAGGGAACGGCCTTCCACACCATGTTTCACGGGACCGCCCACATTGTGCTGGGCTCGGGCTTGACCATTGCCGGCGCGGTGTACTGCCTGAGTTTCACCCGATTACCTTATTTTCAGAGTCTGGGCGTTCCGGTTGCGATAGGCATCCTGGTTGCGCTGACGGCCGCGCTCACCCTGACGCCCGCCGTGCTTACGATAGGCAGTCATTTCGGTCTTTTCGAGCCGAAACGCAAGATGCGGACGCGTGGATGGCGACGGATCGGTACGGCCATCGTCCGCTGGCCAGGGCCGATTCTTACGGTCGCGTGCGCGGTGGCCCTCATCGGTTTGCTCGCACTGCCGGGGTATCAGACGAGTTACGACGTTCGTCACTACATCCCTGCGAGCGCCCCGGCCAATATCGGGTACGCGGCTGCGGAGCGCCATTTCTCACCAGCTCGACTGAATCCCGACCTGTTGATGATCGAAACCGATCATGATATGCGTAATCCGGCCGACATGCTCGTCTTGGACAGAATAGCCAGGGCAGTCTTTCACCTTCCCGGTATTGCCCAGGTACAGTCCATAACCCGGCCCCTGGGATCCCCGATCGACCACAGCTCGATACCCTTCCAGATCAGCATGCAAAACACCGGCCAAGTCATGAACCTGAAATACCAGCAAGACCGTGCGGCCGACATGCTGAAGCAAGCTGACGAGCTCGCGAGATCGATCGAGATTTTGAAGCGTCAGTATGCACTCCAGCAACAATTGGCCGCGGCGACGCACGAACAGGCCGTGAGTTTTCACGAAACGGCCGCCACGTTGACTGAACTGCGAGACAAAATCGCGAATTTGGACGACTTCCTGAGGCCGATTCGCAGCTATTTCTATTGGGAGCAGCACTGCTACGATATCCCGGCCTGCTGGGCGGCGAGGTCCGCCTTTGACGCAATCGACGGTATCGACCGGCTCAGTGACCAGTTAGAAAGCGTGCGGAAAACTCTGGACAAATTGGATGCGATCCAGCCGCAGTTGCTGGCGCTGATACCCGACCAGATCGCGAGCCAGCAGGCTAATCATGACCTGACGCTGTCGAACTACTCCACCATATCCGGGATCTACGACCAGACGGCCGCGATGACCGAAAATTCGACGGCGATGGGCCAGGCTTTTGACGCCGCCAAGAACGACGATTTTTTCTACCTTCCTCCGGAGGCTTTCAACAACCCCGATTTCAAGCGCGGTTTGCAGATGTTCCTCTCGCCGGACGGCAAGGCCGCTCGCATGATCATCTCCCATGAGGGTGATCCCGCGACCCCCGAGGGTATCTCGCATGTCGACCCGATCAAGAAGGCGGCGCGAGAGGCCGTGAAAGGAACTCCCCTACAAGCCTCCAAGATCTACCTCGCCGGCACCGCGCCGACCTACAAAGACATCCAAGATGGCGCCAAATACGACCTGATGATCGCAGGAATAGCCGCACTCAGCCTGATTTTGCTCATCATGATGATCGTCACGCGAAGCCTGGTTGCCGCGATCGTCATTGTGGGTACGGTGGCGCTTTCTTTGGGTGCCTCATTTGGGCTGTCCGTGCTGGTATGGCAGCATATCTTCGGTATCCAATTGTATTGGATCGTGCTTGCGCTGGCCGTCATCGTCCTCTTGGGGGTCGGCTCCGACTATAACTTGCTGCTGATTTCTCGGTTGAAAGAGGAAATCGGCGCCGGATTGAACACAGGCATCATCCGGGCGATGGGCGGCTCCGGCGGAGTGGTCACCGCCGCCGGCCTGGTGTTCGCCGCCACCATGTCTTCATTTGTGTTCAGCGATTTGCGGGTGCTCGGTCAGATAGGGACCACCATCGGCCTCGGCCTGCTGTTCGACACGCTGATCGTGCGCTCATTCATGACGCCGTCCATCGCGGCGCTCCTCGGACGATGGTTCTGGTGGCCGCAACGCGTACGCCCCCGCCCCGCCAGTCGGATGCTCCGTCCGTACGGACCACGTCGGCTGGTTCGTAAACTGCTCCTGCGGGAAGCGCAAGAGATGGGATGAGTTGTGAATTAGCCTCCCCCCTTTGCTATTTCGATGCGTGACGGGCAATCGCATGGCAGGTAGGCGTGATTTCGCGGTCAGCGGCGTGTCGCTGCCGTTGGAGACCCTCAGCCTGGGAGCGACCGGGTAATTTCTGTGGTACCAGTCAAGACGTGCGGGACACACGATCAGGAATGCTCGATCGGAGACTGCTATCTTTAGCATTACTGCTAAAATAGTTAAGCCAGTCGAGTTGGCAGGCAAACTACTGTAGGTTCCCTGCTTGTTCTATCGAGGATCGGATGACCACCCTGGGAACTGGCCCTGATACCCGACGCAGGCTGTCTGCGCCGCGGATCGCCGAAATAGTAGCCGATGAGTTGCGTCGCCAGATCATCGACGGCGAGCTCGCCGACGGTGATCTGCTACCCCGCCAGGAAGTGCTGGTCGAACAGTTCAACGTCAGCCTCGTGTCGCTGAGGGAGGCGTTGCGGATCTTGGAGACCGAGGGATTGGTGTCCGTCCGCCGCGGTAACCGAGGCGGGGCCGTCGTGCATGCGCCGGCCAAGACCAGCGCCGCCTACATGCTCGGCCTGCTGCTGCAAAGCGAGTCCGTCGCCGTCAGCGACCTGGGCGCCGCGTTGCAAGAACTCGAGCCTGCCTGCGCCGCACTGGCGGCCCAACGACCGGACCGCGCAGATACTTTGGTGCCCGAGCTCAAGCAGATCAACGATGCCATGGCCGAGCACCTCGATGACGGGCGGCAGTTCACCGAAATCGGCCGTCAATTCCACGATCTCATCGTCCGCGGCTGCGGGAACCACACCATCATCGCGGTCGTGGGCAGTCTGGAAACCCTGTGGACCAGCCATGAACAACAATGGGCCGACGAGAGCGCGGCGCGGGGCACCTACCCGTCGTTGGCCAAACGGCGCGCGGTCCTCAACACCCACATCAAGCTGGCCGAGACGATTGCCGAGGGAGATGTCGACCGGGCCCGGCGCATCGCGTGCCGACACCTCGCCGATACCCAGACTTACGTGTTGTCCGGTGGTGGTGAACAACGGATCTATGCCCTGTCGCCGCAGGCGCTGTCACGCCCGCGGGACATCAGGCGCCCCTGAATCCGGTGCGAACCGCGTTGGTCACCGGCGGCAGCGGTGGAATCGGAAAAGGGTGTGCCAGCAAGCTTTGCGAGCTGGGTTACGACGTGGTGTTGGTGGCGCGCCGCGAAGGCCCGCTGCGGGCGGCAGCCGCGGAGATCGGCGCGCACTACATTGTCGCCGACGTGTCTGAGCCAGCCGGATTCGCCGCCGCCATAAGTCAACTCGACACCATCGATCTCGTCGTGCACGCGGCCGGAACGCTGGGCGGAACCTATGCGCGCAAGCAGACCTTCGAGCAGTGGCGCACGATCATCTCGGCCAATCTGGATTCCTGTTTTGTGGTGACCTCCGCGGTGCTGCCCCGCATGGGGCCAGGTTCACGGTTGGTCTTCATCTCCTCGTCGGCCGCGCACGAGCCGATGCCGGCCCGAACCGCGTACTCGGCATCGAAGGCCGGCATGAACGCCTTTGCGCGCGCGCTGGCGCTCGAGGTCGATCGCGACGGCATCAGCGTCCACCTGGTGACCCCGGGACCCGTGGAAACCGAGATGCTGCAGGATGTTCCGTTCGAGATGTATGCGATCCAGGTGTCCGACATCGCCGAAACGGTGGCCTGGCTCGATACCGTCGACTCGTCCGTCGACCTGCCGGAGATCCGACTCAGCGCGGTGCGGCGCGGTCCGTTCGCCCGGCCACCGGTGGTGCCTACCGAGGCCCGCCGTCGCGCGGGGCTGAAGCCTCCCAGATCTCCGGAAAACCCTTGATCACCGACTCGCCGAACTCGGCCAGCGAATCCGGCGCGGCGAAGTCGGCGAACCACACGTAGAAGCGCTCGACCCGTTGCGCGGCCAGGCCGACGAAGTGCTCAATCAATTCGTCGGCGTTACCGCATACCAGCCCCGGCCCGAGATAGCCGAATCGCCGGGCGCTCACCTGGCGTACCGCATCCGGATCGGCTCCCGCCTGGACAAAGCCCACCATCTGCTGCACGGAGATCCGCGCCGATCCCGCAGCCGGGGCCAGGCGGGACAACCGGTCAAGGTGGTTGGCCTGCAGGTTCCACCAATCCGCGTATTTGCGAACCAGTTCCATCATCCGGCGCCCGCTGCCGCCCAGGATCAGCGGTATCGGGTGCGCCGGACTGGGCGACTGGGCATTCTCCCCGTCCGCCCAGTACTGCGTGATCAGTGCTAGGTGGCGCTGCAGTTGCTCGACGCGGGCCACCGGATCCTGCTGACCGACATCGAATCTGGCGAACTCCGCGGGCCACGATCCCGAACCGATGCCGAGCTCGAACCTGCCATCCGACGCCGCTGACAGCGTCACCGCCTGTTTGGCCAGAACGGCTGGATGCCGGAACGCATCGCAGAGCACCAGGTGGCCGATGCGGAGCCGCTGCGTCCTGGCCGCCACCCAGGTGGCGACCGTCATTGCCTCCCAGATGTTTTCAGCGGGCTGCCCGGGAGCCTCGAGATGATCGATGAACGCCACACCCTCGAACCCACTGGCTTCGGCCTGCCGCGCCCGCTCCACGAAATCTGTCACCGGCAACCGCACCTGCGGCAGGAACAGATACCACTCGACCATATGCCCACCCATGCGTGTCCGGCAGTGTCCAGCGTGATTGCGCCGGATCGCCTAGTTTACTATTTTTATTATGTTAGGGGTGTTATGGATGTCGGTCTGACTTCAGAGCAGCTGGCGCTGCGCGACACCGTGCGCGACATCCTGCGCGCCGAGTGCCCACCCGACGTCGCCCGGCAGGCAATCACCGATCCCGAGCGCTGGCGCGCGCTGTGGAAGACGGTCGTCGGGCTTGGCTGGACCGAACTCGCCGTGGCCGATTCGGCCGGTGACTTCGGCCCCGTCGAGCTGGTGCTGGTGCTCGAAGAATGCGGCGCGGCCATCGCCCCGATCCCGTTGCTGAGCAGCGTCGGCCTGGCCGCGGGCGTGTTGCGGGCCTGCCGTCTCGACGATGTGCTGGCCGAGATCGCCGGAGGTGTCGTCGCAACGCTGGCCGTCCACTCCCCCGGACACCGGCTGCCGCGGCCACCCATGACGCTGCACGACGGACGCCTGCGCGGCCATGCCGTCGCGGTGCCCAATCTGGTTCGGGCCGAGCTGATCGTCACGCTGGCGACGTCGGACCAGGGCCCGGTGGCCGCGGTCGCGCGCGTCGGCGACGGGGCGGTCATCCAACCCCGAGAGTCGACCGATCCCGCGCAACCCGTCGCCGACGTCGAGATCGACACGCCCGCGGTAGCCACCGCACCGGTCGCCGGCATCGAACCGGTGCTGACGACACCGCTGATAGCCGCCGCCGCCGACCTGGTCGGAGTGGCGAGCGCGGTGCTGCACCGCGCCGTCGAACACGCCAAGACCCGACACCAGTTCGGCAAGCCGATCGGCGCGTTCCAGGCAATCAAGCACGCGCTGGCCGACAACTACGTCAGCATCGAACGCGCCCGCAGCCTGACCTACGCGGCGGCGGCCGACCCCGACGTCACCTGGGCCGCGGCCGCGCTGGCCAAGGCCGCGGCCGGCGAGGCCGCGACCCGCTGTGCGCGCACCGCCGTCCAGGTGCACGGCGCCCTGGCCCAGACCTGGGAACACGACATCCACCTCTATGTCCGGCATGCCTGGCAGGGCGCCGCCATGCTGGGCGACAGCCGCGCGCTGTACCACGAGGTGGGCCGGCGCTTCGCAGGCGGTGCGGCATGACGACTTCCCTGACGGCGCCGGTCGAAGAGTTTGCCGAGTGGCTGACCGAGTTCCTGCCCGACGACTACTACCAGCGATATCGCCAGTACCGCTGGGACATTCGGTTGCGACGCGAGTATCAGCGGGCCGCCTTCGAGGCGGGGTGGATCCAACCCACCTGGCCCCGCGAGCATGGTGGCCGTTCGCTGAACCTGCGCGATGCGATGGAAATCCGGATCCAGGCCGCGCTGCGCTCTGCCCCCAAACTGCCCAACATCGCCGGACCCAACGTCGCCGCACCCGGCATCCGGCAATTCGGCACACCCGAGCAGATCGACCGGCTGCTGGTTCCGCTGCTGCGCGGTGACGAGTGGTGGGCGCTGGGCATGTCCGAACCGGAGGCCGGGTCTGACTTCGCCGGCCTGCGCACCCGCGCCGAGCGCGATGGAGATCTGTTCCGGGTCAACGGCCACAAGGTCTGGACGACGCAGGCCCATGAGTCGCGGTGGTGCACCCTGTACGCCCGAACCGACCCCGATGCGCCGAAACACCGCGGCATCTCGTGTCTCATCCTCGACCTGCACTCGCCCGGGGTGCGTGTCGAACCCATCCGGATGGCGTCGGCGTCCGACGAGACGTTCTGCGAGGTCTTCCTCGACGACGTCGAAGTGCCCGTCGACAACCTTCTGGGTCCCTGCAACGGCGGCTGGAACGTGGCGTTGGCGTCGTTGCATCATGAGCGCCAGATGATCTGGATCATGAACTGGGTCGAGATCAAACGCGGCCTCGACTCGGTACGCGGCACCCGCGACCCCGGCAACTACGCCGATCTGGGCTCGCTACTGGCCGATGCCGAGGCGCTACGGGCCACCGGCTACCGCGCCCTGAGCAACGAACTCGCCGGCCGGCCCACCCCCGAGGCCGACATCCTCAAGCTGCTCGGATCGGTTACCCTGCAACGGGTTTGGGATCTGAGCGCGGCGGCTGCGGGCCCGGCTTCGACCGGTGACGCCGACCTGCTCTTCGAACGCCAGGATGCGCTTGCCGCGACCATCTACGGCGGAACCTCCGAGGTCCAGCGCAACATCATCGCCGAGCGGCTGCTCGGGCTGCCGAAGGGATGACGACGATGGATTACGACCTCGGCGATGACGCCGCTGAACTGCGAACCCGGCTGCGGCAGTTGATCGCCAACCACGTGCCGGCCGGCTTCCTCGGTGCCTGCACCGACGACCCCCAAGACCTGGCCACCACCGAGTCGTTCTGCAAACTCCTGGCCGCCGAAGGGCTGCTGGCGCTGGCGTGGCCGAAAGAGCATGGCGGCGGCGGAGGTTCGATCTGGCAACAGACCGTGCTGCGCGAAGAGATGTGGGCCCACCACGAGCCGCGCGGTCCTCAGTATATGGGCATCAACTGGGTAGGCCCGGCGATCATGCGACACGGAACGGCGGCGCAGAAGGCCAAGCACCTCTCGGCGATCGCGGCGGGCGAAGTGGTGTGGTGCCAAGGTTTTTCCGAACCGGAGGCCGGAACAGATCTTGCCTCGCTGCGCACCCGCGCCCTCCCGGACGGCCCGAACGGCCCGAACGGAACAGGCTGGCGCATTACCGGCCAGAAAGTGTGGACGTCGTATGCCCAGATGGCCTCCTGGTGCGTGCTGGCGGCCTGTACACACCCGGATGCTCCTAAACCCAAGCGGCTCACTCTGTTTCTGATCCCGATGGACCGGCCCGGCATCACCGTTCGGCCGATTCCGTCGATGCTGGGCCCGCATCACCTCAACGAGATGTTTCTCGACGGCGTACCCGCCTTCCCCGGCGATGTGCTCGGCGAGCCCGGCGACGGTTGGCGAATCATGAGGGAGGCGTTGGCCTTCGAACGCGTGGGCATCGCCCGTTACGCGCGCTGCGAATCGTTGCTGCACCGGCTGCGCACCGAACTCGGCGACGACTGGGACCGGCTGCCCGAATCCATTCGCATCCGCTGGGTGCGCGCGCTTGTTGACTTACGGGTGGCCAGACTGCTGGCCTATCGAGCGGTGTCGCTGCAGGAGGACCCGCGGGCGGGTGCGGCGGCCAGCGCCGCCCGCATCGCGACCACCATCTGCGACCAACAGGTCGCCGAACTGCTTTTCGACGTGCTGGGTCCGGCGGCGCTGGACAGCGGTGTCACGGCCCCGCTGCACGGCGCGATCGAAGATCACTGGCGCTACGCGCAGGCGGCCACCGTGGCGTCGGGCACCATCGAAGTACAGCGCATGCTCGTGGCACGAGACGTCTTGGGGGAACACCGATGAATACCGAACTGCCGCAGGCTATTACCGACTTCGCCGCCGTCGCGGCCAAACGGCTCGCGCGGGTCGGCGGCCCGCCGGCGGCGCTGCGGGCCGAGACCGACGACACCGTTCGCTACACGGCGCGCGAGGCTTTGGCGCAGCTGGGTGCATTCGAGCTCGACGTGCGATCCGCGCCTGACGATCTGCTGGCCGCCGCGGTGCTGTGCCAGGCCGCCGGCGCCGCCGCGCTACCCTATCCAGTCGTCGAAGAGCTGTTGGCCATCGACGGCGCCCGCCTGGCGCTGGTGAATCCGCAAGCACCCCGCGTCGACCACGGCGACTTGCCCGGTGACTGGATCGCCACCGACCTCGACGGCACTCGTTATCCGGTGCAACCGGCATCGCGCACCGCCGCCAAACTGGGGCCGTTTCTGGTGCCGGCCACCCTGGGCGCGCCCGACGGAACCGTGCCGGACAGCGACGTTAACCTTCACCTTGTGCTGGGATCGTGGCGGATGCTGGGAGCGGTACAGCAGTCGCTGAACATCGCCACGAACCACGTGCGGAGCCGCATTCAGTTCGGCAGGCCGCTGGCCGATTTCCAGGCCGTCAGGTTCGCCGTCGCCGATGCGTCAGTCGCGGCCCGCGGGCTTTTCGAACTCGCCAAGCACACCGTGAGCCGATCGCAATCGACTGCGCCGCTAGTGGGTTCGGCCGACGCACTGGTGCTGCGGCTCAAGGCCGCCGACACCGCGCGGCAGGTGCTGCGCACCTCGCACCAACTGCTCGGCGCGCTGGGCTTCTGCGACGAGTCCGACATCAGCGTGCTGGACCGGCACACCCAACCGCTGATCCGGTTGCCGTTGAGCACCGAAGCACTCAGCCGGCGCCTGATCTCCGATGTCCGTGACGGCTATCTGGAGACGCTCTGCACCGGGCCGGTGCCGGCATGAGCCGCGCCCAACCCATCGGATCCTCGGCCACCCCGAACCCGCTGGCCGACGGCATCCCATTCGGAACCAGACTGCAGGATCTGGCCGAGCAGCGAAGCGACGACGCGGCCCTGACCACCGTCGCGCCCGACGGCAGCACCCGCACGCTGACCTTTGCCGAACTCGACGCCCGGGCCAATCAATGGGCGCGGGCGCTGGACGCGAGTGGCGCCCAGATAGGTTCTCTGGTCGCCATCGCGATCCCCAATTCGGTGCACCTCATACTGACCGTACTGGGCTGCTGGAAGATCGGTGCGGTTCCCGTTCCCATGCACTGGGACCTACCCGAGTGGGAGCGAAACCGGGTGCTGGACGTGATCGACGCCGCCGTGGTGATCGACGAGAGGAGCCGCTGGGAACTGGAAGTGCGCGCCACCGTCGAGTCGGAAAGCCCACTGCCCGAAGCTGTTTCACCCACTGCCCATGGAATTTGCAGCAGCGGGTCAACCGGTGTGCCCAAGGTGATCCTCAACCTGGCGCCGTCGCTGTGGACGCCTCAGCACAGCGAGCCGTTCTTGTCGGCATGGACATCGGTGGCTCAGCCGCAGACCATACTGGTGCCCGCGCCGATGTACCACACCAACGGCTTTGCCACCCTGCACTTCCTGTTGGGCGGCGATCATTTGGTGGTGCTGGAAAAGTTCGATGCCGCGCGGGTGGTCGACACCGTCGAGCAATACCGGATCACCAACTTCACGGCCACCCCGACCATGCTCAAGCGCATCGCCGCGGTTCCCGACATTAGTCGGCGCGACTTGTCCAGCATCGACTTCATCTTGCAGGGCGCCGCAGTAATGCCGCCCACGCTGCTGCACACCTGGTTCGAGTTACTGAGCCCGGAACAGATTGTGATGGCCTACGGCATGACCGAAAATCTCGGGCTCACCGCCCTGCGCGGCGACGAATGGCTGACGCATCAGGGCAGCGTCGGCCGCGGCTTCCGGGACACCGAGATCCGCATCCTGGACGCCGATCAGCAGCCACTGGGCCCCGGCGAGCAGGGCGAGGTGTATTTGCGCGCGCCGATGAGCGCGGGATACCGCTATCTTGGTGGCGCGCCGCCACTTCCGTCGACCGAAGACGGGTTTCGGTCCGCCGGCGACATCGGTCACCTAGACGAGGATGGCTACCTCTACATCACCGACCGTCGCGCCGACATGATCATCACCGGCGGCGCCAACGTCTTTCCCGCCGAGGTCGAGTCCGCGCTGGCGGGGCACCCCGACATCGCCGACGTCGTGGTCATCGGCATCTCGGACCCGCACTGGGGACGCCGGGTCCATGCCGTAGTGCAAGCCGCGGCGCCGCTGACCGAAGAACAGGTGATTGATTACGCCAAGAACCGGCTCGCCCCCTACAAGGTGCCCAAGACGGTGGAATTCGTCGATCGGATTCCCCGCACGGCGGCTACCAAGGTCAATCGCTCGGCCATGATCGCCGCCCGGGGCGGCTGAGCTTCGCAAACAGTGGACGCGACCGGAAATGCGGAGGCATAAACGCCGGACACACCGGTGCGACCCGCTCTACGCTCACTGGTAACGCTTCCGGCCCTCATCGTTGAGAAGGACGGTCCGATGACCTACATGATCACGCAGCCGGACACCTTGACGGCCGCTGCGGCATCTGTGGCGGAAATCCGCTCGGCGATCGGCTCCGCCAACGCGGCCACGGTGGCCTCGACAACCGGGGTGATAGCTGCGGCGCGCGACGAGGTATCGGAACTCATCGCAAGCCTGTTCCGGGCGTACGGCCAGGAATGCCAAGCCGTCATGACGCAAGCTGGCGCGTTTCACGACGCGTTCGCACAGTCATTGGCCACAGCAGCCACTTCCTACGCGCAGGCCGAGGCTGCTAATGCAGCCACAGTGACGGAGGCGCTGGCCGCCATCAGCTCACCCGTCCGTGCGATGCTGGGCGGCGCCGCGCCCCTGACGTCCGCGGTTCCCTCGGCGGCAGCGGTGAACACCCTGGTCATGGGTGGCAGTGGGAACCCGATTCCTTCGATTGATTTTGTCAACAACATCGTCTCGAGGTACATCGCACCCTTTTTCCCGGTCGATCCGAACTTCGTACAGAGCCTTTTCACACCGGAGGGGTTCTATATCGACACCGGAATCAAGACTTTGCCCCTCAACGTGTCGGTGGCTCAGGGCGTCACCATCCTGACCAACACGCTCGTCGGCACAAACCCCCCCTACGCAGGGCTATTGACCAGCGGAAACACCGTCAACGTGTCGGGCGAATCGCAGAGCGCCATGATCGCGTCACTGGTCATGCGGTCGCTGAATCCCACCAATTCGGGGGCCGCCGGAAGCCCGTACTTCAATAATTTGAACTTTTCGCTGGTCGGTAATCCGATGAACCCCAACGGAGGTCTGTTCGAGCGTTTCGTCGGGCTCAGTCTCCCAAGCCTGGGGATCGAAATGTACGGCGCAACACCGGACAATGCCTTCCCGACCAAGATCTTCACGATCGAATACGACGGCGCCGCCGACTTTCCCCGATACCCGATCAATGTCCTGGCGGACCTCAACGCCTTCATGGGTATCCAATCCCTACACGGCCAGTATGCGACGCTCACCCCCGAGCAGCTTGCTACAGCTATTCCGTTGACCAACACCGTGGGCCCCACCTCGACCAGCTACTACATGATTCCCACCCAAAATTTGCCGCTCCTGGACCCGGTGCGGGCAATCCCATTCGTCGGTAAGCCGATCGCGGATTTGGTCCAGCCGAACTTGAGGTATCTGGTCAACTGGGGCTACGGGGATCCCGCCTATGGCTGGTCGACCTCGCCGCCGAATGTGCCCACACCGTTCGGAGTGCTGCCGCCACTCAGCGCCACCACTTCCCTACCCGGCTACTTGGCTATCGGAACCCAGCAGGGAATCAGCGCGTTCATGAACGACATCAGCGCCGGGATAGCGACGTTTCCGGACCTACCCGCGCTGCTGGCGACTCCACTGGGCGCGGCCGGCTCACCGTCGTTGCTGTCCGGGCTCTCGCCGGCGGCGTTCTCCCCGACCGACTTCATCCACTTCCTGCAGTCAACGAACACGACTGTCACCAATTTCATTACCAGGACGGCTGCAAACACCTACGCCGCTTTGCTTCCGACAGCCGACATCGCGAATGCAATCCTCACCACGGTGCCGTCGTACAACGTCAACCTGTTCCTCAGCGGGTTGGAACAAGCACTCAACGGCGACCCCGCCGGTGGGCTGGTCTATGCGTTCGGCGCTCCCATAGCGGCTGACATCGCGTTGGGCACCCTCTTGGCTGGTTTCCAACTCAGGTCGCTCTTGGGAGTCACCAGTCAGCTTATCTAGCTGCAGCGCTCAATCCCGTTGTGCCGCATGCACACCGGCCCATCGTCGGATAGGCCGGCTGACATTCATGCGGCGCACCACAATCAAGATCCGGACTCTCGATGCTGACGTCGGTCGGCCCGGCCGGCACCGTCGCCTTCATACCGTCGGCGTCGGCCGCAGCGGCCGCATTGACATCTGCGAGCGCATCGCGGAGATCTTTGCCGCCGAGGTGCGGCGATAGCGCCGATTGTCGTCGACGTCGGCCGGTCTATGTCGACGTCGACGCAGATGATGCGCGCCATGCTTCGTCGCTCACGTTGTCGAAACACCCGCCCGCTGACGTCCCCACGCTCGTTATCACCGAGGTGCGATTCCTTGGCGAGCTTGTCGACGGCGCATTACGGGTCGAGCCGTGACCTGCTCTGCCACAGCGCGTGAGAACTGTCTTCCCTGCTATCAAGTCATGATCGGATAATCGGCGGCGAGGTGACTCCAACGCCGTATACCAATACTGCGCCGATTCAAGCGCTCCTTCTTCACCCGCGACGGCTTTGAAGTCGAATCCCGGCCACAACACTCCGCAGAAGCTCAATCCCAGTAGATTGAAGAAGACAAGAATAGGCCCCAGACGAATCGTGCACCGTAATGTTCTCCATTCCAAAAAAAGTCGTACTCCTCGTATGCTGGCAAGAACTCATCGAATAGGGGCCACTTGCCGCGAAGAGTCATGGGGCCAAACCGCTCTGCGAATTCGGCGATGTCCACGCTCCAAGTTGGCAGCTCGGTAGGGGAATCAACGGGAGGCGAATCGCGCCTCGTGTGCCGGTAACCCGCCGATTCAAGCACTCCTTCGTCGCCGGCTATAGCATTGAAGTCGAATCCAGGCCACAATACACTGCTGTATTTCAATCCTGCAGAGTCCTGTTCAGTAACGCCTAACAGCTTTTTCATGTTCTCATACCGGGAATCTTCGTCGCTAAGCGCTCTTGCTATTCGCTCATGTATGCGTTCCGCATCTTTCAAGGAGAGCCCGTGCTCGGCCAGCTTGGCTTCGAGTTGAGCTTCCTTGTTCGCCATTGACATTCTTAGCCTCATCGTCATGAGCAGGTAGACCTCAAAGTCAATGATCATTGCATATGCGGATACGTTCATCTCTCCACCCTTCATCGGCCAATGTACGGCAAGAATTTGTGAAGGTCGCCCACAAAAACCGTCACCGAGCCGTCAGGATGTACCACCATTGCCCTCCCATACGTTAAGTCCGCGGGCAGCACCACTTTTGTTCCGTCAGGCACGTTAACAATTCCCCCAGTTTCACCAAAAGCGGCCTTAGCGGCGATGTCTGTTGCTTCGACAGCCTCTTCCTGACTAACGTGCAGTCCCGTAATCCTGTCCGCTAAAGTATCTAGCCTGGTTCCTCTCGGGAGAGTCGAGATTTCCCTACCGATTTCTGTGGCCTGGTCGGCAATACTTGGGCTTGGGGGCGTGCCCGGTTGTGGTCGGGCGCCGGGTGTACGTGGTTGTTGTGGTGCGGGTTGTGTCCAGTATGGGATGTCGGCGCGTTTGGCGTCGTTGGGGGGCGTGTATTGTGCGTTGGCCGCATCTAATTGGCGCTCGAGCTGGGCCTTCAAGGAGTTGTAATACCAGGCTTCTTGGTTATAAGCCTGAACCGCGTTCCAATCGGAAGGATTGGGCGGATTTCCATTGTGGTGGTCGATGTCGTTGATCAACTGGTTGTAGGCCTCCCGTGTCGCTTGCAGCGATGGCGGTGGCGGTGGGCTGGCCCAGGGCGGAATGGGGGGCTGCCCCAGCGGTGGTGTGCCCGGCGGCGGAGACGGTGGCGGCGGAATCGGTGGTTGCGGCGCCAGCGGTGGCAGCATTGGTGGCGCCTGGGGTGCTTGGCCGGGTCCAGAACCCAGCATCTGGGCGCCGGGGCTCCCGGAGCCGCTAGGGCCGTCGCTACCGGTGCAGGGACCGGGTGGGCCGCCCTGCGGTGTAGCCGGTTGGGCGGCCGGTGGTGGGGATGCCGGAGGTTGTGGTGGGGGTGGGGAGTTGAGAGTGTGGGCGGTCTCGCCAGGGTCGAGCGGGGGCGCTGGTGAAGACGCGCCGCTGGGTCGGGGTGGCTGTGGGTGGACGTAGGCCAACGGCTGCCCCGTCGAGCTGGGCGCGGCGGTGACCGGACCGTACAGCGTAGCGGTGGTGAGCATGCCAGCGGGCGCGCCGCTGCCGGGCCGCTGCGCGGCCGGCGGGCTGAAACCGTCACCGGTAGGCCGGATGTAGCTGGTGAAGCCCGCACCCGGATAACCGCTGACCACACCACCGGTTCCTGGACCCGATCCGGCTGGCGGGGACAGGGTGCCAGCACGGCTCTGCATCGCCTCGCTGAGCTGCGCTGAACCCGACCCCGGGATGGCTGGGCTGGGGGCGGCGACTCCTCCGGCGTGTGCGACCTGGGCGAACATCCCCATCGGAGGCTGCGGCGCCCGGGCTAACGTCGGAGCCCCGGCGGGCGTGGCCGCCGAGGCACCACTCGGAGACACCGACGCTGAGACCGAGCCGGCCAACGGCGCCGCCGGCCCAACCCCCCATCCCGGCACCGGCTGTTGCCGGGGGATGAGCGCGTGGGCGCCTTGCTCGCCGGCCTGCAGGGTTGCCCCGGCCGCGCTGATCGCCGCGGTTTCGGCCACCCCACCACCGCGGCAGCCGGTGATCCCCCCGCCACCGCCGGGGGAAACGGCACCATGATCGCGGCCGCCACCGCGCGCAACGCCGCCCCATAAGCCGCCCCCGCAGCCGCATTCCGCGGCCACATCTGCCCGTAATACTCCAGACTCAACGCCACGATCTGCGGGGTCAACGCCCCCCACACCAACGGGTTAATCTCCTGCGCGACGGCCTCATCCCTACGATTGGCCACCGCCTCCTGCGCGGTGACCATCGAGGCCACCGCACTCTGATGCGCACCGGCCGCCGCCGCGACATGGGATGCCTTCTCCAGCAGCGCCGCCGCCAGCAACTCATGCTGGGTATCCAACGCGGCCTGGGCGACCGCCGACGCCGCCGCACCCACCCCACGCCAACCGCCGCCGTACGTGGCGGCCCCACTGGCCGCCGAGGCCGCCACCACCGCCTGCAAGTTCGCCGCCTGCGCGCTCAGCGTTTCGGCATACGCCAACGTCGACGCCGGACCAGACCCCGACGCCAACACCGTGTAGTTGGCGTCCGGGCTAAACCGAAGTTGCGACCGTCTGGATAGGTGATTTGGGCTTTGACGTGGGGTTTTGTTGGTTTTGGGTGTTTTAGGTCTGACTACGCCGCGATGGTGAGGGGGATGGTGGCCTTGATGAGGTCGAAGGCGCGGCGTTGGTCGTGGGTGGGTTCGGTGAGAGTCTCGATTTCGATGTTGGTGTCCTGGTAGCGGATTCGGTTGCGGGTCAAGGTGGCCAGGTGATCGAGCAGAGCGCGGAAGCTGCGCAGTGGAGTGGCGTCGGTGGTTTGGTGGCGAGATGCTTTGGTGTGCGCATGTGGTGAGCGTTGTGCGGGTGCGACGGGGTTGTCGCGGGTTGGTGGGTGTTCGTCGGTGTAGGTCAGCGGCGCCCAGGCTTTGCGTAAGTGCCAGGTCACATAGCAGGCCAGCAGGCAGATCAGTACGTGGGCTTTGACGCGCTCAGACAGCCGGTGGTGGATGGGGCGTAGGTCGAGGTCGTCGGTTTTGATGCTGCGGAAGTCGCGTTCGACATAGGCCAGGTTCTTATACCCGGTGACCACCGCGGGGGCGTCGAGGTCGGTGGCGGGCACCGAGGTGCGCAGGACGTAGATGCCGTCGAGGGCGGCTTCGGCGGTGATGGCTGCGTGGTCGCGTTCATAGGCGAAGCTGGTGTCTGTGATGGTGCGGTGAAAGTGCTTGCTTACCTTGTATTTGTTGACGATCTGCCCGACAGCTTCGCCGATCTTGCCGGCCCCGGCCAGGCTGCCGCGCTCGACCCGTTCGGCGATACGCGCTAGGGCGGTCTCGGTGGCGGCCAGCAGTTCGTTGCGTTTGCGGGCCCGTTCAGCGGCCAGGGCGGGGTTGCGGCAGGCGATCAGCCGTTCGTGTGGGTAGTCGGGGTGGGTGATCTCGGCCAGGTCGTGGGTATCGAACAGGCTCATCTGCAGCGGCCCGTCGTCGGCGGCCAGTTTGGCAATCGCTGGAGCGCGCAGCGCGGTGATCCACCCGAAATCGGTTCCGGTGTCGTTGAGTTCTTTGATCGCGGCGATGCGAGCGGCGGTGATCATGCCGCGATCGCCGACTAGCACCAGCCGATCCAGCCCGAAGCCGGTGCGGATGACCTCCACGATGTCGGTGAAGGCGACCGGATCGGCGGTATCACCGGCAAAGACCCGCACCGCCACCGGCCGGCCGGCAGGGTCGGTGAGCACCCCGTATTCGATTTGCGGTAAGCCCTTTTTGCGGTCGCGGGAATAGCCGCGCTTGGCCAGCTGGCAATGCCGGCCCGTCACCCACGATGAGGTCAGGTCAAACAACGCCATCCGTGACGGATTGGCTTCTGGACCAAGGTGTTTAGCGGCGAGCCTCTTTTCGATGCCGTCTTGGCGGTCGCTGAGCCAGTCCATCGCCGCATAGATCTCGTCGGTGGAAGCGCCGGCGATCTGCAGGTCTGCGCCCAGGGTGCAATCGGCCCAGCGCGACAGCGTCGAGAGCTTGGATGCCGGATGGATCACCCGCGAGACGATCAGCCCGTAGACCAGATCGCGGGACCGACACGGCGACCCCAGCAGCGCGGGCAGTCCCAGCTGGCGGGCCATCGCCGCGACCGCGGCCACATGCCCATGCGGCAACGCGCGTAGCACCGTCACCTCCTGACCAGCGGGCACCAGGCTGTGTCCCTTCAGCGTCGCCTCCAGCGCGGCGATCGCCGCCTCGGGCAACATCGACAAGTTGGCCACGGTCTCGTTGCGCACCTTGGGCCCGTCGCGGAAGGTGCGGCGCAACAGCACCGACTGATAGACGCGCTGTTTGCCCTGCTTATCCACATGCGTCTTTTTAACTCTGACTACGTGAGCTTTGCCCTGGTTACGCGGCATACGAAGCATCATAGACTGATTCCGCCGATCAGATACGAATGACACGCACATATTCGTGACTACATATCAGCACGAGACAACAGCCCATAGCGCCAGCTCAGAACACTAATCCCCAGTCAGAACCCGTCGTAACTTCCGGCTAAACGCCGGCCACGGATGCGACACCCCAAACCCCGAACCGCTACAGCGTCATCGCCGCCGCGCGCAACGCCTCACTAGCCACCGTCATCCCGGCCGCCCCCGACTGCGCATCAGAAAACGCCCTTCGCGCCGCGCATGCTCACCAGCGGCGCTCACATACGCCGCCCCCACCCCAGCGAACGCCGCCGAATCAGCAACCTCACCCATCGGCACCACCCCCACCAACGCCGCCGCACAACCGGCCACACCAGCACCATGCTGCGCCGCCAACCCCGCCTGGCTGACCGCCGACGCTCCCACCACAGCCGGCTCCACCGCAAACACCACCACTCAGACCCCCGACTCATTGCCCGCAGACCAACGTCGGCCAAGCCTAAACCGCACCCGCCAACCCCGGCACGACACAAACCCCGCACCAGCCAGCCCGCAGGCCGCACAAACCGCCACGCCAGGCTCGCAAGCCCAACCACAGGGCTGGCTCACGCATGCGTCAAATCTCAAGTGCTACTGCCGAACTCACCATTTGGTCAAGACCTTTTGGGGATGGCGCGAAGAGCAGTTGCCCGACGGAACGTTGATCTTGACTTCCCCGGCTGGGCGCACCCATGTCACCACCCCCCGGCAGCGCCCTGCTGTTCCCAAGTTTGTGCACACCCACCACCGGGCTGCCCACACCCACCACACCACCACCGAACCACTGCACCGACAAAACCGCCATGATGCCCATACGCGGCCGCACCCGCGCCCAAGAGCGAGCCCAGCGCATCGCCGGCGAACGCCGATGCAACCGCAACTCCCGCACCACCTCACCCGACCATCCCACCCAAAACGGCCCCGCGCCACCAGATGAGCCTCCCCCGTTCTGAGCTTCGCGGGAATCACCGCAAACCGCGGTAACCTCATTCTCGAAGCGCCCTGTCTTGTGGCGCCGGAAGAGGAGAACGCCCGTGGCCGAAGTAACGCGCGCCGATCGCTTCATCAAGACGGCGGTCGAAATTCTGGGCGAGACCGGGCGTACCGACTTCACCGTGCAGGAAGTCGTCGCGCGCTCCAAGACCTCGTTGCGGGCGTTTTACCAGCATTTCGGCAGCAAGGACGAACTACTGCTGGCCCTGTTCGACAGGACCATGGCGCAGACGGCACAGCTGTGGCGCACCGAAACCGCCGGGCTCGACAGCACCGCGGCCCTGAAGCTGGTCATCGACCGCATCAGCGCGCGACCGGAGTCCACTACCCAGGACAGCCTCAACCGGGCGCTGAGCCTCTACAACCAGTACCTGGCCGAGAACCGGCCCCGTGAATACGCGCGGGTGCTATCGCCCCTGCATCGACTGCTGCGCGATATCGTCGGGCAAGGCATCACCGAAGGAGTGTTCAACCCCGGACTCGACGTCGGGGCCGCGGCTGCCATCATCATGCAGACGGTGCTGGGTGCGCTCCGATTGCATTGGCTGGGAACAGAATTGAACGGAACGCCCATCGACGCCGGCCAACTGTACGAGTTCTGCAGCCGCGCCCTGGGCATTCGGGATGTCGACGATCAGCCGGTGTCCTCACTGGCCGAACTGTTCGCCCAGATCGGGATGCGCCCAGCCACCGCCCACGACGACGCCTTCGCGATGACGATGCCGGTCAGTCCGCAGGTGGTCAACACCTCGGGAGCGCTGCAGGGTGGCTTGATCGCCACGCTCGCCGACGTGGCCGGAGGACAGCTGGGCTTGGAGTACCTGCAGCCGGGCACCGCTATGACGACAGCCGACCTCTTCATCCGCTACCTGCGCCCCATCAGGCAGGGCTCCGCGCTCGCGGTGCCGCGGGTGCTGCGGGCCGGCCGGCGATCCCTGGTCATGCAGGTCGATATTTTCGGGGACAGCGATAGCGAACTCGCGGCAACGGCAACGGTGAATTTCGCCGTCATCGACCGCAAAGACACCCCCGACAGCGGTTAGCGGAACCCTTGCGCGAGGTGGTAACGTCATTACCAGATGCTGAGAATCGAGACTTCTACAAGGAGATCGCCATGCCGTCTCGCGAGCTTCCCTTTCCGGTGTTCGACGCCGACAACCACATGTACGAGCCGCAGGAGGCGTTGACCAAGTTCCTGCCCGACAAGCGCAAGCACGTGATCGACTACGTGCAGATCCGCGGGCGCACCAAGATCGTGGTACGCGGCCATATCAGCGAATACATCCCCAACCCGACGTTCGAAGTGGTGGCCCGCCCGGGCGCCCAGGAGGAGTACTTCCGGCACGGCAGCGGAGGCAAGAGCTACCGCGAGGTGCTGGGTGAGCCGATGAAGGCGATCCCGGCCTTCCGGGAACCGGGCCCCCGGCTGGAAGTCATGGACGAGCTGGGTATCGACTACGCGCTGATGTTTCCCACCCTGGCCAGCCTGGTCGAGGAGCGAATGAAGGACGACCCGGAGATGACCCACGACGTCATCCACGCACTCAACCAGTGGATGTACGAGACCTGGTCGTTCAACTACCGGGACCGCATCTTCGCCACCCCGGTGATCACCCTGCCCATCGTGGATCGGGCGCTCGAAGAGCTCGAGTGGTGCCTGGAGCGTGGCGCTCGCACGGTGCTGGTCCGCCCGGCCCCGGTACCCGGCTACCGCGGCAGCCGCTCGTTCGGTTTCGAGGAGTTCGACCCCTTCTGGCAAGCCTGCATCCGCGCCGGGATCCCGGTTTCGATGCACGCATCGGACAGCGGCTATTCGGAATTCATGAACGTGTGGGAACCCGGCGACGAGTTCCTGCCGTTCAAGCCGACCGCCTTCCGGAGCCTGGCGATGGGACATCGTCCGATCGAGGATGCCATGGGTGCGCTGGTCTGCCATGGCGCGCTGTCGCGCAATCCGGAGCTGCGCATCCTGTCCATCGAGAACGGCGCGGACTGGGTGCCGCACCTGTTCAAAGGACTCAAGGGCGTCTACAAGAAGATGCCGAACGCATTCGGCGAAGACCCGATCGAGGCGTTCAAGCGGTGCATCTACGTCAGCCCGTTCTGGGAGGACCGGTTCTCCGAAATCGTGAAGATGGTGGGCACCGACCGGGTGGTCTTCGGTTCCGACTGGCCGCACCCCGAAGGCCTGAAGGACCCGATTTCGTTCGTCGACGAACTTGCCGGTTTCGACCAGGAAGATGTCGCAAAGATCATGGGCGGCAACATGATGGAAGTGATGAAGGTCGAAGCACCGGCAACCAAACCGGTCAGCGCGTAATCAGGACGCCGAGTCAGCCTTTCCCGACGATAGCGTCGCGGGCCCGGTCCAGCATTGCCGCGAACGGTCCGACCATCAGGTTGGCGATCTGGGACTCCACCCCGGCGTGGGGTCTAGTGGGTGCGGTCGCCTCGGCCAGCCTGGCGGCGCGGCCCATCCGTTCGAGCTCGTCGCTGCTCAGTTCGTCGCCCAGCTTGGCGAACTCCTCGGATTCTTCATGCTCGGCGTGGTCGACGACGGCATCGCGAAGCTTGGTGAGTTTGCTGGTGAACTCGGCGCTGTCGACGTCGAGCTTCTCCAGTTCGCTGAGCACGGTCTTGGCTTCGTGCTCTTCCGACAGTCGCTTGGTGACTACGGTCTCCCCACCGGCAATCTTGCGCTTGACCCGGGGATGAACGATTTCCTCCTCGGCGGTTTCATGCACCGCCAACAAGCGACGCAACTCTAGGAACGCCTCTTCTCGCTGTTTACCCGAGCTGGACAATGTCGTCGCGAACCGCGATTTGATCTGCTCGTGCTGGTCAACGAGAAAGTCGATCACATCGGTCGGTGATTTCAGAGGGGCCTGCGCCATTGATGTCCTCCTCGCTCTCAATCGCGCTCAGTGCGCGTGGGCTGTTTGGTAATCGCGCGTGGTATCGGCTACCCGATCGGCAGAACCACAAACCCACACCGCCATCACCTCGCCGAATCACCGAATCCGGGGTTGTTAGCGGACCGTCTGGGTATCCGATAGACGTGCAGACGCGACGAGGACGCGTGCTTGGCGCCAGACGTCCCCAATTGCGCGAAGCGTTGCTGATCGCCGATCTCGACCGAGACCAGCGCCGGGATTGGTTGGAGTCGTTCCGATTACCGAGCATGCGCCGAAACGAAAGCTACGGCCCGATCGTCGAGCTTGCGTAGCGCATCACCCAACAGGAGGACGCGGTGAACCGGCCCGGCGAGAAGTTCGTCGCCAAGTCACCCGAGGCAGCCGATATCGACGCTGACATTGATGCCGATATCGACATCGCCGCAGCGGAATTGCTGGACGGCTACGGCAAAGAGATGACTACGACCAAACGGCTGAAGTGGATCACAGCCGCTGCGGCAGTGCATATTCCGGCCGTAAGTTATGCCGGGATCACGTTAATCACCCACCGCGGTGTCATCCGCTCGGTGGCAGCCAGCGACGCCGACTCCCTCGTCATCGACAACATCGCGCAGCGTTATCTACAGGGTCCGTGCTTCGAAGTGCCCAAGGAGCAACGAATCTGGCGGGTGGATGACGTCAACAGCGAGACCCGGTGGCCAGTTTTCACTCAAGAGGTGCTGTCACAGACCTCGGTCCGTTCGATGCTGTCAATCCAGTTGTTCGGGCACTCCGACGGCGGAGCGGTCCTGAATCTCTACGCCGAGCACCCGAATGCGTTCGACGAGCAAACCGAGGAGATTTCCTTGACGTTCGCGGCACACGCGGCCATGGCCATCGAAACCGACCGCCGTACGCGAGCACGACGCGAACCACTGGTCGACCGCGACTTGATCGCGCAAGCGACCGGTGTGCTGATGGAACGCTTCAACATCGACGCGCCTGCGGCATTTGTGCTGCTGACCCAACTGTCCGCGAAGTATCGGCAGGTGCTGCCTGAGACCGCCGACCGGGTGCTCAACACGAATGCCACCTGACCCCGACCGAACTTTTGGTGCCGCGACCTGGCCGTGGGCATTGCTAATCTGATTGTTGGCCGTTGGCAAGATCCGTCAACGCGCTTGCCTTGTTGCTCGATCGGTCCGTAGGAGGGACAGCCACATGGCGCCCGACATGGACTGGGACAGGAAGGTCGGCACAGCAGAGGACGTTCGCCGGATCTTCGAGAATGTGCCCGCAATGCTAGTGGGGTTGGAGGGACCCGACCACCGTTTCGTCGCAGCTAACGCCGCGTATCGCACCCTCAGCCCGACATTTGTCGGCGTGGGACAGCTGGCGCGCGAGGTCTATCCCGAACTCGAGGGACAGCAGATTTACCACATGTTCGACCGGGTGTATCAAACCGGCGAGCCACAGTCCGGATCCGAGTGGCGGCTGCAGGCCGACTTCGACGGTTCCGGAATCGAGGAGCGATTCTTCGACTTTGTCGTCACGCCGCGACGCCGGGCCGACGGATCGATCGAGGGCGTGCAGATCCTCTTCGACGACGTCACAAGCCGGGTACGCGAACGACTGGCCGCCGAAGCGCAGGTCGAGGAACTCTCCGAGCGGTACCGCCACGTCCGTGACTCGGCCATCGTGATGCAGCAGGCGCTGCTCGCTCCGTCGGTGCCCGTCGTTTCCGGCGCCGACCTCACCGCGCAGTATCTCGTCGCCGCGCGGGACACCGCGGCCGGTGGAGACTGGTTCGACACGGTGGCCCTGGGCGATCGGCTGGTGCTGATCGTCGGAGACGTGGTGGGCCACGGTGTGGAAGCCGCGGCGGTGATGTCACAGTTGCGCACGGCGCTGCGGATGCAGGTTTGGGCGGGACACACCATCGTCGAAGCCCTGCAGGCGGTGGAGGCATTCCACGATCAGGTGCCCGGCTCGACCTCGGCGACGATCTGTGTCGGCTCCCTCGACCTGGCCACCGGAGAATTCCAGTACTGCACCGCCGGGCACCCACCGCCGTTGCTGGTGACCGCCGATGCGAAGTCCCGCTACCTGGAGCCGTCGGGCGGGGGTCCGCTCGGCAGCGCGACCGGATTCCCGGTGCGTACCGAAATGCTCAACATCGACGATTCGATCATGCTGTACACCGACGGTCTGGTCGAACGCCCGGGCAGGCCGCTGGGGGCCAGCACAGCAGAATTCGCCGAACTGGCGACAACCATCGCCAGCGGCGGCGGCTTCGTCATCGATGCGCAGGCCCGACCCATCGACCGCCTGTGCTCGGAAACACTCGAATTGCTGCTGCGATCCACCGGTTACAACGACGACGTCACACTGCTTGCGGCACAACGCCGGATCCCGGCGCCGCCGCTGTGCATGACGACCGACGCGACGATCCACGCCGCGCGCCGGATCCGCGCTCGGCTCCGTGAATGGCTTGTGCAGATCGGTGCGGACTCAGCCGACATCTCCGATGTCGTGCACGCGATCTCCGAATTCGTCGAGAATGCGGTCGAACATGGTTACGGCACAGAGGTTCCCGACGGTCTCGTGATTGAGGCGACGCTGGACGGTCACGGCAAACTGCGGGCATCGGTGATCGACCGGGGCACGTGGAAGGATCACCGCGAAGGCGAAAAGGGCCGCGGGCGTGGACTCGCGATGGCCGCGGCCCTGGTCGGCGAATCGCATGTCAGGCACGACGCCGAGGGGACCACCGCCACCATCACCCATCGGCTGTCCCGGCCTGCGCAGTTCGTCACCGACGCGGTGGTCAGCCGTACCGCCTTCCCGGCGGCGATCGACACGGAGTTCGTCACATTGGTCGCCGAGCCCGGTCGCATCATCGTGCGCGGCGACGTCGACGCCAACGCAGCGACCACCCTGGACAGCCAGATCGCCGTCGAAAGCCGTTCGGGGCTGGCGTCTTTGACGATCGATCTCAGTGCCGTCACACACCTCGGATCAGCTGGTGTCGCCGCCCTGGTGGCCGCCCGGGACCGGGCACGCAAACAGGGCGCTGACTGCGCGCTGATGGCGCCGCCGGGCAGCCCGGCACACCACGTCTTGTCGCTGGTCCGGATACCGGTGGTCAGCGGCGACGCCGAGAACGTCTTCGCCGAAGATTGACGCCGGCACTAACCTGCACTACCGCAGCCGTTCTAAATCCGCGGTCACCGCGCCGAACACCTCGACGAGAACATTCGCCTGACGCGGGTTGACGTGTTTGGCGAACCAACGTTCGACGCCGCGGGCATGAAGCTGCCACGCTGATTGCAGCTCACCGAGTCCTCGCGGGGTCAGCTGGACAAGCGTGGCCCGACGATTGGCCGGATCCGGGTTACGCGCGACACGACCCGATCGTTCCAGGTTGTCAACAATCCGGGTGATTCCGCTGGCACTGTAGACCAGGGCCGTGGCCAGGTCCTTCATGTACAGGGCCTGGCCGGGCGCGCGGGACAACTGCACCAGCGTGTCCAAGGTGAGCAGGCTCATGCCGCACTCGGCACGCAGCTCGGCATCCAGAGTGCGTTGCAACAACGCAGCCGAATGAATACACAGCTCCCAGGCTTGTTCCTGCTTGGGATCCAGCTCGCTGAGCCGGACGCCCGCTCGCGAGTCACCCTCATTGGTTCTATTCACATGCAAATAGTAACAGGGCTCACACTTGCAATTTCAATAGTTGCTATACGTACAATACCTTCATCAAATTTTGGCCGGATTGTCATCTGGCCCAGGAGAGGAAGACATGTACGTCATCACAGAACCTGACGAGTTCGGCATAGCCGCCGCCGCCTTGGCGACTGCCAGTTCGGCCGTGGCGGCACGAAATGCGGCAGCGGCTGCCGTGACCACCGCGGTGCTCCCCGCAGCCGCCGATGCGGTATCGGCGCTGACCGCCCAGCGGTTCGGCATTCACGGTGAGCGCTACCAGCAGGTCAGTGCTCAAGCCTTGGCCACACACCAGGATTTCGTGGCGGCCCTGCTGGCCAGCGGCCGTTCGTATGCGGCGGCCGAGGCGGCCAACGCGACGGCAGCGCGCTGAAACCCGAGTGATGGCAATGGATTTCGGATCATTGCCGCCCGAAGTGAACTCGGGGCGGATGTACTGCGGTCTGGGCGCGGGACCGATGCTGGCCGCGGCGACCGCATGGGACGAGTTGGCCGCCGAGCTGCATTCGGCGGCCGACGCGCACCGCTCGGCGATTATGGCACTGACCGCCACGTGGCAGGGTTGCGCGTCGACATCGATGGCGTCGGCGGCCGCACACCATGTGGCTTGGTTGAGCGCGACCGCTGCCCACGCCGAGCTAACGGCCACCCACGCCAGGGCTGCGGTGTCGGCGTACGAGGCGGCGTTCGCAGCCACTGTGCCGCCGCCGGTGATCGCAGCCAACCGCGCGCTGTTGGCAACGTTGGTCGCGACGAACATCTTGGGCCAAAACGGTCCGGCGATCGCCGCCACCGAAGCGCGTTACGGCCAGATGTGGGCCCAGGACGCAGCCACCATGTACGCCTATGCCGCCTCGTCGGATGCCGCGACGAGGCACACACCCTTCGCGTGGCCGCCGCGGACCACCAACACCGCCGGGCTGGCGTCCCACGCCGCTTCGGTCGGCCAGGCAGCCGGTGCGGAAACGCAGCAGATCGTGCACGCGGCCGTTGTGACCTTGCAGACGCTGAATATCAGTTCCACGGTCATCTCGGTGTTATCACTGCTGTGCTTCGTGCCCGGTGCGCTGCGCGACCTCACTATGCCCGCCGGCATGACCGTCGGGATGGTCCCCACCCAGGGAGCAGCTGACACAGTGAAAGTCGGCGGTACGGTGTCGGCCGGGCTGGGCCAGGCGACCAGGGTCGGTGGGCTATCGGTGCCACGCATGCCGGCCAGCGCGGCCGCGGCGACGATCCCCGCTCCGCAAGCACTGGCCGGCACCAGCGTCGACGCCATACCGGCTGTCAACTCGGTTGCACAACCGTTGGGCGTGGGAAGCGGGCCGGGCAGCCTGGTCGGCGGGATTCCCGCGAGTTCGAAGTCCACGCAACAAGCCGGCAGCGCAGTTGTGCGAGACCTGTTGCGCCTCAACGTCCTTCCGCAATCACAGTACGTCGGATAGTGCCATGAACGGATTCTGGGCCCAGTTTCGCAGCTTCAGCCGCCCAAGCCGCGTACTCATGATCAACCAATTCGGGGCCAGCATAGGCTTTTACATGCTGATGCCCTACTTGTCCAGCTATCTGGCAGGGACCCTTGGCTTGGCAGCGTGGGCTGTCGGCCTGGTGCTGGGTGTGCGCAACTTCAGCCAGCAGGGCATGTTTTTCGTGGGCGGTACGCTCGCCGATCGGCTCGGCTACAAACCGTTGATCGTAGCCGGTTGTCTGCTGCGCATTGGCGCATTCGGTTTGTTGGCGATCGCCCAGTCGCTATCGACGTTGTTGATTGCCGCAGCGGCAACGGGTTTCGCTGGTGCGCTGTTCAACCCGGCGCTGCGGGCGTATCTCGCCACCGAAGCCGACGACCGCCGAATCGAAGCATTCGCCACCTTGAACATGTTCAACCGAGCGGGAATCTTCCTCGGCCCACTAATCGGACTGGCCTTTGTGACGTCGAACTTCCGGATGAGTGTACTGGCGGCTACGGTGATCTTCGCCGTCCTTGCCCTCGCACAACTCCTGGCGTTACCGGGGCACCGATTCGCAGATCCGGGGCCGGCCGCGCCGGCGAAGACGTCGATCATCTCGGACTGGCGGGCGGTCGCGGGCAATAGATCGTTCTTGCGGTTCGCCGCCACCATGACCGGCTCCTATCTGCTGTCCTCCCAGATTTATCTCATGCTTCCCGCGCAGGCCTCGGTGGTGGCGCCACACTCCCAAGCACAATTGGTGGCAGCAGTTTTCGGCACGTCAGGCCTGGTTGCGGTGGCCGGCCAGCTGCGCATCACGCGATGGTTCTCGGCACGATGGCGGCCCGGGCGCAGTGTGTACATCGGGGTGGCGCTGATGGCGGCATCGTTTGCGCCGCTGGCCGCCATCCCCGACTCGCAGCGGTTAGGCACTCCAGCGGCCGTCGCGGCGTTGCTTGCCGCGGCGGCCTTGCTCGCCGTCGCGTCCGCAGCGGTGTTTCCCTTCGAGATGCACATCGTGGTGTCGCTGTCCAGCGAACGGTTGGTGGCGACCCACTATGGCTTCTACAACACCATCATCGGAGTCGGCATCCTGGCCGGCAATTTCGCGATCGGGGCGCTGCTGGGCACCGAACACCGCCTAGACACCGACGAACTCGTGTGGGCCGCACTGATTCTCGTCGGGCTAATCGCCGCGACGGGACTATATCGACATGACGCACAGATCAACGCGCCTGGCCGTGCCGTACCTGATTGAACGGCACGCCGCGGTCGGCGGCGTATTCCCGCGGGAAGTTCAGCACCCGCTCACCGATGACGTTGCGCGCCATCTCGGTTGTTCCACCGCCGATGGCGACGGACTGCCGCGCGAGGTAGCGCAGTCCGGCCTGCAGGCCCTCGCCGGGTTGCCCCACCACACCGGCGGCTCCGGCGATCGCCAGCGCGGTGTCCATCTCACACATCACCGTCTCGGCGTGGAAGAGCCTGATCAGCGTTCCACCGGCAGGCGGCAGCGTGCCGTCGCCGACGCTGCGGTAGACGTGCTCGATCAGCTGCTCGGCCACCGCGCGGTGCACCAACGCCCGACCGGCCGTCTCCTGTACCCAATCACTGTCGGCCCGGCCGGCCTGCCGCGCGAGCTCGGCGTAGTCGACCGGCGTCGTGTGACCGCCCTCGCTGCCACCGCCACTGGCGAACTCCGAGCCCATCCCGACCGCCCGGCGCTCGTGATAGAGCTGTCGCGAGGCCACGGCCCAGCCGTTGTTCACCTCCCCGACCACCGCATCCTCGCCGACGTCCACCCCGTCGAGGAATTCCTCGCAGAACTCCGAGGAGCCGTTCACCTGGGTGATCCGGCGCAACGTGATTCCGGGGTGATCGATGGGCACCAGGAACATCGTCAGCCCCTCATGTTTGGGCACATCCCAGTCGGTGCGGGCCAGACACAGTCCGTAGTCGGCCGCGAACGCGCTGGTGCTCCAGGTCTTGGCACCGTCGATCACCCAGCGGTCACCGCGTCGCACGGCGCGGGTCAGGACGCCCGCCAAGTCCGATCCGCCGCTGGGCTCCGAGAGCAGTTGCACCAGCACCTCGTCGCCGCGCAACGCCGCCCCGATGTGAGTCTTCTTCTGCTCCTCGCTGGCGGTGTCGAGCAGTGTGGCACAGCAGATGGTGAACGTCGGGGTGTTGAGGATCAACGGCATCTCGTAGCACAAGGATTCCTCGTCGAACGCCCGTTGGTATTCATACGGTAGACCCTGGCCACCGTACTCGCGGGGGAAGCAGATCCCGGCGAATCCTCCTTCGTAGAGCCGCTTTTGCAGTTCACGAGCCCGCTGCCAGGAGCGTTCTTGATCGCGAGGCGCCGCAGGCGGTGACATAGGGTCGACAGATGGCATGTTGTCGGCCAGCCACGCCCGGGCCCGGGCGGCGAATTCCGCAACGGACTGGGTCGGCGTCATCGAGGCGCCTTCGCTTCGGCTTCCAGCGCGTATACCCGGCGATTGTGTTCTTCCGGCGTGCCGAACATGGCGCGGTACAACGTAACTCGCCTCAGGTACAGGTGCAGGTCGTGCTCCCAGGTGATGCCGATACCGCCGTGCATCTGCACGCAACCCTGAACGATCTGTCCCGCCATTTCACCGACATAGGACTTCGCAACACTGGCCGCCCGGCCCGCTGCCGGCGAGCGCGCGCCAACCGCTTTCACCGCGGCGGCCGTGGTGGCGCGGCAAGCCTCCAGCCACAGCTTCATGTCGGCGAACTTGTGTTTGAGCGCTTGGTAGGAGGCCAGCGGACGTCCGAATGTGTGCCGATCCAGCGCCCATTGCACGGTGAAGTCGAAGACCGTTTGCAGGATGCCGACCACCTCGGCGCACTGCAGTACCTGAGCGATCTGACTTTGCCGATCGATCAGCCCCGCCGTCTCGGCGGCGGTGCCGACCGCCGCCGACTCAGCCACCACGACGCCGTCGAAATCGACCCTCGCGTACTGCTTGACCAAGTCCAGCGACTGCTGGGGCGCAGTCCGCACTCCGTGCGCATCCGCAGGCACCAGGAACTGGCGGACCTCATCACCGCACCGCGCGACCACCAGCAACAGCGCGCTCTGGGCACCGGCTTCCACCCGGTCTTTGACGCCCTCGATGCGGTAGCCGGAGTCGACGGGTGTGGCCGTGACCGTCGGATCCAGCGGCGACCAACCCCGGCCCGGTTCGCAGACCGCCCACGAGGCCACCGCTTCGCCAGACATCAGGGACGCGATCACCCCGGCGTGCGCGTGCGGCTCGGCGCAGTCGACCAACGCCGCAAGCACGGTGCTGACCGGATACAACGGCCCGGGCGCCACCGTCTTACCAAGCTGCTCGGCAACCATGGCCAGATCCTCGACGCCGTTGCCCGAGATGCTGCCGCCGCCCAAATCCTCGGGAACGAGCAGAGCCGTCCACCCCAGCTCAGCGGCCCGTTGCCACCACTGCGGGTCAAAGGACAGGCCCGCGGCATGCAACTCCCGGACACGGCGCAGCGAGGCTTCTTTTCGCAGAAATGCGTGGGTAGTGGAGGTAAAGAGTATGTTTTCGGGAGAGTCGACAGCGGTCATCATGCCGCCCGTACTCTCCTGGGCCGTCCTTCGCCGCCGCAAAGGACGTCGGTGGGAAAGCTCGGGTGGCTGATCATCCGCCTAATCGGTCCTCGCTGGAGCGGAGTTCGGTGGCGACTCTGATGTTAGCAATGGGCGATACCGTAAGAGATACCGGAGTTCAGTCGATAATGATGGCCACGGGCTGTAACCGCAATGGCTGACGCAACGCAACCGCACTCGGGGTCGGCGAACTCGCAACCCGAGGTGAGGGCATGGGCCGAACAAGCCGATGCCGCCGGGGAAGACGATGCCGAGTACAGCGACGCCGACTACGAGTACGTCGACTACGACGAGTTTGTCGCAGCCGACGACGAGACAGACGAGGTCGAAGGCCAGGACGCCGCCGAGGCGGCCGCCCCCCGAGGCCGGTCCTGGCGGTGGTTGCGGGTGCTGCTGGCCGGACTCGCCAAGGCCGCCGCGGTGGTCATCATCTGCGGCTTCGCCGCGCTCAGCGGAATCATGGTATGGCAGCACCACCAGACCACGCAGCGTCACGAACGCGCCGAGGCGTTCGCCGACGGGGCCAAAAAGGGCATCATCAATATGATTTCCCTGGACTTCCGCAAAGCCAAGGAAGACGTCCAGCGGGTGATCGACAGTTCCACGGGCGAGTTCAAGGACGAATTCCAGCAGCGGGCAGCCGATTTCACCAAGGTTGTCGAGCAGTCCAAAGTCGTGACGGAAGGAACGGTCACCGCCACGGCCGTCGAATCCATGGATGGGAACACCGCTTTGGTGCTCGTCTCGGCGACATCGCGGGTCACCAACGGCGGGAACGGCAAAGAGGAACCACGTGAGTGGAGGCTGAAGGTGACCGTGACCGAGGAGGACGGGCAGTACAAGATGTCGAAGGTTGAGTTCGTACCGTGACCGATCACATGCGTGACATCGGCGACGCCGAGAGCGAATTCGACGATTCAGCGACGTCGGTGATCCCGGCGAGCGACGAGTGGGACGACGAAGCGCCGGCTGACGACTCCCCCGCACCGGCCCGTGGCTGGGCGCAGGACTTATGGCGCAGAAAGATCAATCTGAAACCGGTCCCGGTGATTTTGATCGTGCTCATTCTGATTTCCGGCGGCATCACCGCCTGGCTGTACGCCAAGCTGTACCGGCCCGATCAGCAGGTCGGCCCCAGCGTCGCACGCGCCGCGGTCAGCGCGGCCTCTGACGGTACAGTCGCGCTGTTGTCGTATTCGTCCGACACGCTCGACAAGGACATCGCCGCCGCCAGGTCACATCTCGGCGGGGATTTCCTGGACTATTACAACCAATTCACGCAGCAGTTCGTGGTTCCGGGGGCCAAGCAGAAAGCGCTGAAGACCACCGCCAAGGTGATGCGCGCCGCAGTGTCGGAGCTGCATCCGGGTTCGGCCGTCGTGCTGGTCTTCGTCGACCAGAGCACCACCACCAAGGACAACCCCGAACCGACCATCAAGCCCAGCAGCGTGCTGGTGAGCGTGACCCAGGTCGGCGGCAAGTGGCTGATCACCAAATTCAACCCGGTCTAGGTCTCGCCCCGGTTTAGGTCGCGAAGGCTCGCCGCAGCGTCTGAGCATGCAGCGCCCGGTTCTCTTGGGAGACGACCCAATCGGTGACGACGGAGTCGAAGCCATGGAACGTCGCCGCGAAGACGTGCAGTTCGGTGTGGACGTACGCGTGCAGCAGACGGTTCGCGTAGTCGATGGCCTCATCGCGGCAGGGGTCGATCTCCGAGCAGCTGATGAATGTCGGCGGCAAGCCTTCCAGATTCGCCCGGTGCGCCGGAACGTGGTGACGATTCGCCGTGGTGTGGCCCAGGTAATGGGCCCAGGCCCGGGACACCGCCTGACCGTTGAGACCGGGGGTGCGCTGAAACTCCCGCCGCGACGGCGTGGCGTCGGAATCGAGCATCGGCTGATGCAGAATCTGCACCAGGATCGGCGGGCCTTCCTCGTCGAACATGCGCTGAGCCAATCCGGCCACCAGTGCCGCACCGGCGTCACGGCCCATCACCGCCAGCCGATGGGCATCGGCGTCTAGTTCGGCGCAGTTGTCGACAGCAAAACGCAGACTCGCCTCGACATCATCGAGGGCCGCCGGGCACGGATGCTCGGGCGCCAGCCGGTAGCCGACCGACACGACCAGGCAGTCGGCCGCGTGAGCCAGCTCCACACAGTGCCCGTGGTCGGTGTCGAGGTTGCCGGTGACGAATCCGCCACCGTGGGCGTAGATCACTATCGGCGCGGTTGACCCGCTGCCACCCCGATACAGCCGTAAGCCCAGCCGCCCGCCGTCAGGACCGGCAATGTATCGCGATTCGATGCTCACCCCGGCAACACCCGTGTCGACCGCCGCGGCCTGCTCGGCGGCGACCCGGTCGGCATGCTGTCGCTCCGCGCTCAACGTCTCGACGCTGAATTCGACGATCCTCAGCGCGGCGGCGGTATCTCGCAGCGCCGGGTCGATACGGCTGAGGCCTTGCGGCCGTGCGAGATTCGTCTGAGTCATGATGACTCGCCTTCCGGCTCAGTGCCATAGGCAGCGCCGAGCCGTTCTCCGGGCAGTGCTTTGACGGTCGCGGGCAGCCCGTAGAGCGCGGTCGCGTTGCCGCGCATGATCCGCTCCCGCTGGTCGGGGGGGAACCGGTTGAACGCATACGCCGGAGAGTCGTAGCTCCAGTGCGGGTAGTCCGTCGAGAACATCAGATTGTCGCCCAGGTCCATCATGTCCAGATACTGGCGAAACTTCACGGTGTCGACCTCTTCGAGCGGCTGGGTGGTGAACCGGACGTGTTCGCGCACATACTCCGACGGGGACCGGCGCACATGCGGAAGGTCGCCGCGGCGGGCCTGCCACATCTGGTCCATCCGCGACATCACCGGCATCGCCCAGGTGAAGCCACCTTCGATGAATACCACCCGCAAGTTCGGATGGCGATCAAACGCGCCGTCGAATACCAGGCTCATCAAGTGCGACACGTACAGCAGCGGCCAGGAGGCGAAGAAGTCATGCCAGTGCGCGGGGTTGCCGACGGGATACAGCGGGATCAACTCGAACGGCGTCTGACCCATCAGATGCGTGGCCACCGGCAGCCCATTGCGGGCCGCGGCCTCGTAGAGGGGATCGAAATGCGGACTGCCGAAAGGGATTCCACGAGTCTGCGGGGTCATCAGAATCTGGCACATATAGGGATGGCCGGCCCAGCGCTCAATCTCACGGCCCGCCAGTTCCGGTGTCTGGGCGCTGACGCTGATCGACCCGCGCCACCGGCCGTGCGCATTGTGCTTGTCCAGCCAGACGTCGGCCAGCCAGTCGTTGTATGTCGACTTCAGCACCTGCTCGGCCTGCGGCAATTGCGCGTCACACATCGGCTCCAGCGAGGCGATGCTGACGCCGGCATCCACCAGCAACTGCTTGGCGGCGAAATCGGGGTCGCTGCCGGCGAACCCGCCGCCCGGCGGGACGGCGTCCAGCCGCAACGACATCGTCTTGTAGGAGTCCGGGGTGTCGTAGAAGTGCGGCACCGGCGTGACCGCATTGCCGGTAGGCCAGATCTTGGCCACCCATTCGGCCGGCGCGTAGGACTTGAGCACGTCGACAGAGACGGGCAGCGGGTGAACGTCGGTGTCGACGATGGTGACCGCTATCTCTCGCCGTTGCGTGCCGGCGTCGGCTCGTTCGGTCGTGGTCATGTAACGCTGCTTTCCACCTTCAGGCCGTAGAGCTCGCTGGCGTTGCGCCACAACATCTTCGCGCGCTGAAGCTCATCCAAACCGGTGACGGCCGCGTCGGGTGGCGACGTGGACCAATGGGGGTAGCTCGAACCGTACATCACCAGGTCGGCCTTGTCGGAGAAGTCCATCCAGCGCGGCATCTGCCCGGCATCGACGGGTCCGTCGAAAGCCGACGAGCAAAACCGGACATGAGCGGACAGATATTCGCTGGGATAGCGATCCACCCACGGCGTCTGGTCACGCATCGACAGCCAGAAAGTGTCCAGCCGCCATATCAGCGGGGTGAGGATGTCGTATCCGCCGTCGGCGAACACGAACGTGAGGCCGGGGTGCCGGCCGAAGACACCCTCGACGATGAGCGTGGCCAGGTGCACGAAGTAGTTCAGCGGCATGAAGGCCGCGTACCCGGGATAGGTGTGCGCGTGCCCGGCGAACGTCGGCGGATAGTCGACGCCGTTGCCGCCGTTGATGTGCACCGCCACCGGTAAGCCGTGAGCGGCGGCGGCCTCCCAGATGGGCTCGAACATCGGCTTGCCGTACGGCTCGCGCGATTGCATCGGAACACCTACCTGAACCAGCTTGGGATGACCGGCGAGTCGTTCGATTTCGGCGACGGCACCCTTGGGGTCCTCCGGATTGACCCGGATGGTTCCCCGGAATCGGTTGGTGGGGTCGGGATCTAGCCACCGGTCGAGCAGCCAGTCGTTGACCGCTGCGCAGATGCAGCTGTTGAGCAGGTAGTCGGCGATGTTGCCCCGGGTCAGCGGATTGAGGATGGCGTAGTCGACAGCCGCGTCGTCGAAAAGATGCCTGCTGACGGTCTCGGGATCCGAGCCGGGGTAATGCTTTCCATACAGGTCCGGCCGGTAGTCACCGCCGGGAGCCTGGTACCACTGCTGTTCAACGTCGGGGATCGACCGCAGTTGATGGGCAGTGGGCAGATAACGCCGTATCTCCGCGTTGTGGCGGAAATGGGGCTGCACGTTGGTGTCAATGCAGGCATCGATAACCGGGCTCATGCGGTCAGGTACACCTTCCCGTCGGTCACGTCGACGTGATAGGTGCGAACCCGACGTCGCGGATCGGCGACATTGCGGCCGGTGGTGACGTCGAATTCCCAGTTGTGCCAAGGACATCGCACGATTTGGCCGTCCCTTACCCGGCGTAGTCGCCCGGGTTCGCCGGGGACCGACTCGTTGGTGCCGCCGATCAGGCCACGGCACAACGGGGCGCCCTCGTGCGGACAGTAATTGACGATGGCATACAGCGCACCGCCGACGTTGTAGACACCCACCCCGTACTTCCCGGCGTCGACCAGCTTCATGGTGCCCGGCGGCAGTTCGTCGACGGTACACACAAGTCGCCGTTGCAGCACCGGTGTACCCCGCCTTCTGCCCGGTACGGCAGCCGCCACCACCGCCTGGCTTCGTTGCTATTTATACTATAATAGCGACATTCCGTACCGGGAGGAGCGCTGATGACGCTGTCCACCAACTCCGAAGGCCAGGCCGTCGTCCCCACGCTTGATACCAGCGGCCAGACCAGCCCCTACCCGTTCTTCGAGTACATGCGGCGCACCGACCCGGTGTGGCATGGCGCCCTCATGGACCACGAGCAGATGCCCGAAGAACTGCGGCCCAACGACGAATGGGTGTTGTTCGGCTACGACGGCGTGTTTCAGGCCTTTCGCGACGACCGCATCTTCACGTCGGCCAACTACGACAAGACCATCGGATTGGTTATGGGCCACACCATTTTGGCGATGGGCGGCAAAGAGCACCACGACCACCGCAGCCTGGTGGCCAAGGCCTTCCGGGCCACCGCGCTGGAACGCTGGGAACCGTCGGTCATCGGGCCGGTCTGCGACCAGCTGATCGACGAAATCAAGCATGACGGTCACGCCGATCTGGTGAAGGCGCTGACGTTCGAGTTTCCGACGCGGATCATCTCGACACTGCTGGGGCTGCCCCGGGACGACCTCGACCTGTTCCGGCGGCTGTCACTCGACCTCATCTCGATCCCGACCGACATCATGGCCGGGTTGACCGCGGCGGCCGAGCTGCACGCCTACTTTCTCGACCAGGTCGAGCAGCGGCGGCGCAAACTCACCGACGACATCATCGGCGACCTGGTCGCCGCCGAGATCGACGGCGAAAAGCTCACCGATGAGGCGATCATCGCGTTCTTGCGCCTGCTGCTGCCGGCCGGCCTGGAGACCACGTACCGGTCCTCGGGAAACTTGTTGTACCTCCTGCTGACTCACCCCGAGCAGTTGGCGATGGTCCGCCAAGACCGCTCGTTGATACCCACCGCGATCGAAGAGGGCCTACGGGTGGAAACCCCGTTGACCATGGTCATGCGGACCACCACCGGAGACGTCGAAATCGGCGGCAAGACCATTCCGGCCGATGCGCAGATCGACCTGTGCATGGGTTCGGCCAACCGCGACGAAACTCGCTGGACCGACCCCGACACGTTCGACATCCGGCGTCCGCGGCACGCACACATCGCCTTCGCGGGCGGCATCCACATGTGCCTGGGCATGCATCTGGCCCGGTTGGAGACGCGGGTGATGCTCAACAGCCTGCTCGACCGGATCACGGACCTGACTTTCGTCCCCGACGACGGCACCGGTGAGGAATCCAGGATCGTCGGGCTCACGTTCCGGTCGCCCAACAAGCTTCCGGTCACGTTCACCCCGGCCGCGTGAGGAGCCGGGCCGCGATCCCGCATGACGTCTGGGGGCGTTGGTTCGTAGAGGAATTCGAGTCGGACGCGTCCCGTGCCGGCGAGGTCCTGGTGCAGATGGCTTGGCGCCCGGCGCTACCGCCTCGATGACATCAACACCGCCTACACCGAATTGTGCAACGGTAAATAATCTGCGGCATCATCGATTTCGATGCCCGCTAAGCCTTCTTGGCGTTCTCCCGCTGGTCTCTGAGTTCTCTCAATCGCTTCAGGCGCATCAGCCGCTCGACTTGCCCGTATGCGTCGATCGGGCTGTGCAGAGCCAGGCCGCCGTCGGCGTGTACCACCTGCCCGGTCACCCACGGCAGTTCGAGGACGCCGACGATGGCCGCGGCCACGTCGCTGACCTCGCCCAGGCGGCCCAGGGCCGTCCGCCTGGACAAGCCGTCCACCCAGCCGGGCCAGGCTTCCGGATTGGGCAGCATCGGTGTTCGTGTGACGCCTGGTCCGACGGCGTTGACCCGGATGTCGTGGGTGCCCCACTCCACCGCGGCGACCTTCACCAGCATGTCCACCCCGGCCTTGGACACGCAGTAGGCGCCCATATCGCGGTCGGCGACGGTGCCGCTGATGCTGGAGACCGCGACGATCGAACCTCCCACTCCGGCATCGATCATGGCTTGCGCGGCGGCGCGGATGGTCAGCCAGGTGCCGGTGAGGTTGACCCCCAAGACACGTTCCCATTCCGCGGGTGTTTGTTTCAGCAACAGACCGGACGCCCCGACGCCGGCGGAGGTGACCACCCGGGTGGGCACCCCGTGCTCGCGCACGGTTTGTGCCATCGCGGCCGCCACCGCGTCGGGATCGCTGACATCGCAGATGACGTCGGCATCGGACAAATCCCACACGACGACGTCGTGGCCCGCGTCGCGGAGCCGCGCCACGACTTCTCGTCCGATCCCGGAGGAGCCGCCGGTTACCAGGGCAGTCACCGCGTTCATACCGCGGGTCCGATCAGCTCGACAAGGACGCCGTCCGGTGCGATGACGACCGCCATCGGAACGGTCTTGCCTGCCGGAGCCGGCATGCTGATCCGCCGTACCCCGTCGGCGAAACCCAAAGCCGCCAGCGCGGACAGCGTCGCGTCGACGTCGCGCTGCAACGACAGCAGGAAGAAGCCGTGCCGCGGCGTGCGAGGCGCGGGTAGCGCCTCATCGGCACCGAACAACTCCACCAGTTCGACGATCCCGCAATCGGGCGTCTGCGGATCACCCAGGAAGATAGATCGCAGTTGGTCGGCCTTGGCGCCGAACAATTCCGGCCAATTACCGGTGAAAGTATGGTCGAACAATTCGGTCAGCCCGAGACCGTCCCGCCAGAATCGCAGAGAACTTTCGACATTAGCGGTGCAGATCGCGGCGTGATGAACACCTAGCACGAAATGCAATGTTAGCTGGCAGTATTTCAGTCGTTGAGGCGGGACAGCGCCCGGAACTCATTCGCAACGCCGGAGCCGCACCTAAGCGAGCTTGGCCATCGTGCTTTCCCATAGCTCGCCGGCCAGACGCGGATCGTAGGCCGCGCGGTTGGCTTTGGCGATCTTGTGCCGGGAGTAGTACTCGCCTGACGTCCAATCGACGCCGGGGCGGCTGGACGCCAGCCAGACCAGTTGTTCGGCTCCCTGTTCCGGCGTGGCCGTGAATCGGGCCGATATCGGTACGTGGTGTTTCATGAAGGTCAGGACCCGCGATCCCGATGCATCGCCGAAGTTGGAGTTCACATAGCCCGGATGAAACGTCACGGCCGACAGTCCGCTGCCATGGTAACGGCGGTGTAATTCCTTGGTGAACAACACGATTGCCAATTTGGTCAGCACGTAGGCAATGCTGGGCCGATGGTGAGCCGTGTTCTCGAGGGTGGTAATGGTCACTCGGGGCAGCATTTTCTGCGACGAGCTGGTCGTATTGATGACCGTCGCGCGAGAATCGAGCAGCACTGTCAACAGCTGCGTGGTGAGCAGAAACGGCGCCAAATAGTTGACCTGGTATGTTTTCTCGTAGCCGTCGGCTGTGAGCTGAGTTGCTCTGCTCATGCCGCCGGCGTTGTTGGCCAACACGTCGATGCGCGGGTACTCCGAGCGAATCTTGTCCGCTAGGGCCCGCACCTGGGATAGGTCGGCGAAGTCGGCAACGAAGTAATCCACACCCAACTCCGCGGCCACTGCGGTGGTCTTGGCTTCCGAGCGTCCGACCACGACGACGTGTTCGCCGTTGCGACTGAGCCGCCGCGCCGCCGCCGCCCCGATGCCGTCGCTGGCGCCGGTGATGACAATCGTCTTGCGCGTCATATCGTTGCGTCCTCGTGCGTATTCCAACGAGAGTGTAGCGATACCGCGCCGAATGTCATTGACTTATGCCGAGACCGATGCCGACCGGATCGTTTGTCGAGTACGGATCACGAAAGGCCGCGATGGGCGTTTTTCCTCGCCGCGAGTTCGGGCGACTCGCCACGCATGTCGGTGTTGCCGGCGTAAGCGGTGCGCTTATCGCCTGTGGTGCGACCCCCACACCGCGCCGCCCCGATCCGACGACCACCGCAAGCCCGGAGACCCGCGGCAGGCCGATCCGGCCTACCCAGTCCGATGTCGATCGGATCATCGGCAACCATGCCCAGACGCTGCTTGACCATCTGCGAGCCAGAGCCCCGGGACGCGACTACGGCGTCGCGGTGGCTTTCGCGCATCCGAGCCGCGCTTTCAAGCCGTTCTACATGTACGGAACGGTGGGCGAGAACAACCCGCCCACCGAAAGAACGATCTTCTCCATCGGATCCGTGACCAAGACCTTCACCGCCGCACTGTTCGCCGCCGGGGTAGCGATGCGGCCGGACTGCTTCGACTGGGATGCCGGGCTGAAGCGCTACCTGAGCACCTATCTCGGCGACACCGGAGATCTGAGCAAGGCCATGCAACTGGTCACCCCGAGGATGCTCGCCCAGCACACATCGGGTCTGGCGCACGATTCCACCGGCCCGGCCGACGGTGACGGCCTGTTCCTCACCAACCCCTCCGCGCCGCCGCCAAGCCTGCTCAACGCGTGGCGGACCCACCGCGGCCCGCAACCTGGAAGCTGCTGGCAATACTCCAACCTCGGCTTCGTCACGTTAGGCTTCGCCGCCGTGTCGGCCTACCGGTGTGCGGGCATGGGTGGGTCGTATGCGGGTGTGCTGCGTGATCAGATCACCGGGCCACTAGCCATGCCCGACACCGGTACGACGGTGGCTGACGGCGCACAGCTAGCGCGCGCCTACCCCAACGGCCGGGAGGTATCGCCAGCTGCCCCTTCGGATCTGAAGTCTTCGGCGGCCGATATGCACACCTGGCTGCTGGCGCATCTGGGCGCCGTGCGCGGGCCTGAGCACCTGATGCAGGCACTGGCCACCACGATCCGACTCGAGCCGTTATCGGTCGAGATGTGCGGCAAGCACACCCGAGGACCCACCCAGATGGGCCTAGCCTGGCAGGTCGAAACCGGTCCGGCCCAGATCATCTGGAAAGACGGCCTGACCTCTGCGGGCGGCTGCTCCTGCTGGATAGGGATCACGCCCGCCGGCCCCGCGAACGAGTCGATGGGAATTGCCATCCTGGTCAACGGCTTCTGGAACAAGGACAAGCCGGCTATCCTGGCCGACAATCACGGCCCGGCGATCATCAAAGAAATCTCGGCGGCCGGATAGCCAAACTTCGGTCGCTGCGCCGGTCACCGCCCCGACTCCATCCCGGGCCATGGCCATTCCCGGCCAAGTCGGGTGAAGCCGGTACCCGCTTTGTCCGCCTGTCAGCGACACCCTCAGGGGCGCAACGAATTTGTCGCTCAGAGCCGGCGTGGGCCGCGCCCCGGTATGGGGAGATGGAAATCGCGGCTGGTGTTATTGGGTGCGTGGTGGGGTGTGACGCCGAGTGCGCGCTGACGGTGTCGAGTGTGCCGTCGGGGCGGGCCGATCGCGCGGATGTTCCCGCCCTCCACGCACACTCAAAGCCGTCACCGCACACCCGATGCGGCGGAATAACAGTCTTGTCAGCCATCCCGCCGCCGAGCGAACTGCCATCGTTACGCTCGAACACACGATGCTCACCCGCGCCCCCACGCCGATGCCGCCTAACACCAGCGGGCAGCCCACTCACCAACTACTGGTCACCGTGAATCTCCGAGTGAGCCGGGCACCTTGAATATCGGGAACACCTCACCGCCGGGATGTCTTGCCGCGGTTACACCACCGAGTACCGAATGGGGAGGTGCTTGAGACCGCCGACGAACGTGGTGGCGACGAGCTGCGGATCACCGCAGAGCTCAATGGATTCCAGCCTGGGAAGCAACGCGGCGAAGAAGCTGCTGACTTCCATCCGGGCCAGTGCGGCACCCATGCAGAAGTGCACGCCGTAGCCGAAGGCCAAATGCTTGTTCGGCTCGCGTCCCACGTCGAAGCGGAACGGCTCCTAGAAGACGTCTTCGTCGCGGTTTGCCGATGCATACGATAGCAGGACGGATTCGCCTGCCGCGATGGGTGTTCCGCGCACGACGGTGTCGGCGGCAGCGGTGCGCATGAAGTGCTTGACCGGGGTGACCCAACGGATCATCTCCTCGGTGGCCAGCGGTATAAGGCCGAGATCGTCGCGCAGCCGCTGCAGTTGGTCCGGATTCTCGATGAGTGCCTGCAGTGCGCCGGAGATGGTTGCGCTGGTGGTGTCGTGCCCGGCGGTCGCCACGATCAGGTAATACGACACCGTTTCAATGTCCGACAGCGGATCGCCGTCGATGTGGGCGTTGGCGATCGCCGACGCGAGATCGTCGGTCGGATGCTCGCGGCGCGCCGCGGTCACTGCGTTGAAGTACTCGAACATGTCCAGTAGCGCGGGCAACTGGTCCTCGCTGGACGTGCCGCGCTGGTATTCGCTGTCGTCGCTGCCGAACAACTCCTGGGTCAGCGTGAGCATGCGGCCGAAGTCGGCCTCCGGCAGCCCAAGCAGCGACATGATCACGTAGAGCGGGTAATTGACGGCGACCTGCTGCACGAAATCGCATTCGGGCCCCACCGCCGTCATCCTGTCGACGTAGCTCTTGGCCAACTCGTCGATGCGACGCTTCATCACCCGCATGGCTTTTGGGCGGAACCAATCCGCGCCGATCGCGCGGACCACCCGGTGCTGCGGGTCGTCGAGGTGGATGAGCGTGCGGACACCCGCCGCCGCCTGCAGCTCGTCGCCCTGTCTGGTTGCCAGCACGGGGCGGGGCCAGTTGGTGAACAGCATGTTGTCGCGCTCGATGTCCATGATGTCGGCGTGCTTGGTGATCGCCCAGAACGGGCGATAGTCCGGCACCTCGACCCACGACACCGGAACGGTGGCGCGCAAGTGAGTCAGCGCGGTGTGCAACCGCGGTTCATCGGTATAGGCCAGCGGGTCCGCCAATACTTTGGCGGCCTCGTCCACGGTCCGTACCGTCATTGCCGAAAGTCCGTCAATGCGGCTCGGATACAGTCCTGCGAGGCGCCGAAGAAGATCGGCAGCACCCGGTCGACTACGCCGTCGCACCGATCGCGCAGCGCGGCGGCGATGCCGTCGACCGGTCCGACAACCGCGAAGGCACTTAGCATCTCGTCGTCGATCAGAGATCCCATGGCGTCCCACTCACCGTTCAGGGAAAGGCGGCGCAGTTCGTTGTGCAGGTCTCCCCAGCCGTGCACGTCGAGAACCCTGCGGTAGGCCGGCGTGGACCCATAGAAGGCGATCCGATTGCGCAGGGCCGCGACCCCCGTCTCCAGGTCCGCGTCGTTCTCGCCCGTCGCGATCATCACCTCGGCGGACACCTCGAAGTCGCCGCGATCCCGGCCGGAGCGCTGCAGACCGCGAAGCAGCCCTGGCATGGTCACCTCTTCGAGGTAGCGCCGGGACACCATCGGGTGTCCGAGGTGGCCGTCGGCGACCTCGCCGCACATCTCGGTCATTGCGTCGCCCACGGCGGCGAGGAAGATCTTCGGTGCCGGATACGGCTGGGGCTCCGGCGTGAACATGGGGGTCATGATCTTGTGGGTGTAGAACTCGCCCTCGAAACGGAGCTTGCCGCCGTCGCGCCAGGCGGACCAGATCGCGTGTAGCGCGGCAACGAATTCCCGCATCCGGCGTGCCGGGTGGCTCCAGGACATGCTGAATCGCTTCTCGATGTGGGCCTGGATTTGGGTGCCCAGCCCGAGGATGAACCGTCCCCGGGAATAGCTCTGCAGATCCCAGCCCAGGTTGGCCACGGTCATCGGATTGCGCGCGAAGGCCACCGCGATGTTGGTGCCGAGTTCGATCCGCGACGTGTGTTCGGCGGCCAGCAGCAGCGGCAGAAACGGATCGTGACTGGTCTCGGCCGTCCAGCCACCGTCATATCCGTTTCGCTCCAACGCATCGGCCGCCTCGACGACCCGGGCGAGCTGATTGGGAATGCCCCCGTCGACTTTGAGGCGGGGCGCGCTACCCATTGGAGCGACTTTACAGTAAGCAATCCAGTATGTAGGACAGACGCATGACCAAAGCCGAGGATTGGCAGCAGACGCTCGAGGACCTCGACAGTCGCCGCCGGCAGGCACGGGCGATGGGCGGGCCGGAGCGACTCGACAAACAGCACGGTTTGGGCAAACTCGACGCGCGCACCCGAGTCGAACGGCTCCTCGACCCGGGCACCTTCCGTGAACTCGGCACCATCGTCGGCGGCGAGGTCGCGGCCGACGCGATCGTCACCGGCTGGGGGCGGATCAACGGAGTCCCCGTGATGGTGGGCGCCGAGGACTTCACGACGCTGGCCGGAACCATCGCGCCGGGTAGCAATTCCAAGCGCTACCGCATCGCCGAGCTGGCGTTGCGCGACAAGATACCGCTGGTGATGCTGCTCGAAGGCGCCGGGTTTCGCCCCACCGGTACCCATTACGGACGTAGCCCGACCGACCTGCTCGCCCAGACACGGTGCTCGGGCCGGGTTCCGACGGTGGCCGCTGTGCTCGGCTCCTCGGCCGGACACGGCGCCCTCGTCGCCCCGATCTGTGATTTCACCGTCATGAGCCGACAGGGCGCGATCTTCACCGCCGGGCCGCCGGTGGTCAAAGAGTCCACGGGCGAAGACATTTCGAAAGAAGCGTTGGGCGGTCCGGACGTCGCATTGACCAGCGGCGTCATCCACAATGTCGCCGACGACGACGCGGCCGCGCTGGATACCATTCGCCGCTACCTGTCCTATTTTCCGCCGAGCGCGTGGTCGTATCCACCGCCGCTGCCGGCCTCGGAGGCGACACCCGGGCAGCGGTCCACGCCGGAGTTGCTGGACATCGTCTCGCGGGACAACCGCCGCATCTACGACATGCGCTCGGTGCTCGATGTCGTCTTCGACTCGCCCGACTGGCTGGAAGTACAACCACATTTCGGCGGGGCGATCATCTGCGCCCTCGCCCACCTCGGGGGCCATCCGGTCGCGGTCGTCGCCAACCAGCCGCAGGTACTGGCCGGGTCCATCGACGCCGACGCTGCCGACAAGGCCGCACACTTCATCACGGTGGCCGACTCCTTCCACCTGCCGATCGTTTTCCTGGCCGACAACCCGGGCATGCTGCCGGGCAGCCGGTCTGAACGTGCCGGCGTATTGCGCAGCGGGGCACGGATGTTCGCCGCGCAGACCTCGGCCACCACGCTGAAGCTGCACGTGACATTGCGTAAGGCCTACGGCTTCGGCTCCATGGTGATGGGCCTGATCAGCTTCGACGGCCAGGTGGCGACCTTCGCCTATCCGGGCGCGACGATGGGCGCCATGGGTGCCGTGGCGCTCAGCCGCGCCTCACATGCCGACCAGGAGTTGTCCGCCAAGCTGCGAAACGCGGAGCTGCAGGCGTCATTTCGGTCGGCTGAGCATATGGGCTTCGACGAACTCATCGACCCCCGTGAAACCCGTGACGCGTTGCTGGCCGCGCTGCAGCGCGGCATCAACGCCCGGCAGGCCACCGCGGAACCGGTGATGCGCACGCTCATCATGCCGTGACGTTGTTCTGGCCACCCGCGTCGCACGCACCGCGTCGAACGTGAACCCACTGCGACGACACGCCGACGCGCACCACAGTGTGTTCACGCTCGGCGGGAGAAAACCTTGCTGGCGGGCGGCGCGTGGATCTGCTTGCCCAGGCCGAGCACGTGCTCGGCAATCATGTTGCGGAACACTTCCAATGTGCCGCCGTAGATTCCGACCAACGGTGCGAAGCGGTAGACATATTCGGCGCCGCCGTCATCGGCCGCGCCGTCAGCCCCGAACGGCAACGCAGCAGCGGTCCCCAGAACGTCCATCAGGTCGGAAGAGATGTCACGCATCGTTTGCGCGATCGCCACCCGCCCGAAGATGCCCGGTGCCGACAGCGCTGCCTCCACCCGCGCGACGCCGCGGCCCAATCGATATGCCACCGACCCGTCGTCGAGCAGGCGGTACCCGCCGGGACCGGGCCTGGTCACCTGCGCCGCGACCCGGTCGACCGCTTCGGCCATGACACCGGCCTGGTGCATCATGATCGAGGTGTCCTGCAACCCGTCGGGTGCCGGCGCGACCGCGCCGTGCTCGACGTTGAGCGGCTCCCGCAGGACCGTCCAGCCCCCGTTCACCTCGCCGAGCCGATACTTGTCATCGACGCGCACGTCACTGTAGTAGACGATGTTCGTCCGGTCGCCGTCCACCGTGCGGATGCCCCGGATCTCGATGCCCGGCGAGTCCAGCGGCACCAGAAACATGGTCAGGCTCTTGTGCTTTCGGGCGTGCGGGTCGGTGTTGGTGATCAGAAAGACGTATTGGCAGTTATGCGCGCCGGTGGTGAACATCTTCGAACCGTTGATCACCCAGCTGTCGCCGTCGCGCACCGCGCGGGTCTTGCAGGTGGCGACGTCGGATCCGCCTTCGGGCTCGGTGTAGCCCAGGCACATCCGGACATGGCCGCTGAAGACACCTGGCAATACCTCCTCGACGAGCTCGGCTGAGCCGAACTTCGTCACCGACCGAGCCACCATGGCGGTCGTTCCCCACGTCACCCACGGCACTCGGGCGCGGCGTTTCTCCAGCTCCCAGATGCGCCGCTGCACCCGGCTGAATCCGCCTTCGGATTCCGTCTGCCACTCCGCTGCCAAATACCCTGCGGCGCCGAACTTCAGGTGCAGACCCTCATGGAAGTTGTCGCCCGTCTCACGGTCGTGACGGCGGACCTCGTCGGTCACGTGCTCGGCCAGAAACCGGCGCGCCTCGTCGCGGAATGCCTGGTCCTCTTCGGAAAGTTCAACCAGGGAAAAGTCCATCGTTGGGCTCCTGTTCCTAGAAGCACGCGGCCCGGGACGCGGTTTCGCGGGTGGCCACGATCTCGGCAATGCGCCGGGCGCACGCGCCCGGATCACCCCCGGCCAGTGGCCATCCGCGGGCCCGCACCAGATAGGCGGTGGCGGCGGCCTCGGCCGAAACCCCCAGGCCTCCCTGGATGTGGACCGCCATGGTGGCGGCCTTGGCGGCTTCCTCCGCCATGAACAGAAACGCTGCCGGTGCCAGTTCCGGTCGTTCACCGGGTTCGTTGTCCAAAAACCAGGCGGCACGCCGAACCAGATTGCGCCCGCTGTGCACGGTGATGGCCATGTTCGCCAGCGGGTGCGAAATGCCTTGCAGCGTAGCGATGGGCACGCCCAGTGTGTAACGGGTCTTGGCGAACTCCGCCGCGATCGTCATCGTCTCCTCGACCAGACCAACCAGCGCCGCGGCCATCAGCAGTCGCCATTCATCCAGGGCTCGTTGATAATTCGCCAGCGCCTCGGACCCGCGGGCCACCACCGTCCGAGAGTCAGCGGCTGCCGGATCAACCCAGGCCATCGGCAGCCGGCCGATGTTGTCCACCTTCGCCGGCTGCGTGCCGAACGTCAGGCTCAGGATACGGTCGCGGTCGACGACGACGACGCGGCCGGCAATCGACCCGGCCGGAATCAGCCGCCGGCCCGGCCCACCATCGATCCGCGGGTCGAGCGCCGCGAGCTGTTCTCCGTTGGCCAGGGCCGCGGTTTCGGCATCCAGCATCCCGAGACGTGCCAGGAGCCGCGTCGCGCAGACATGGTCGATCCACGGGACCGGCGCCAGTGAGCGGCCGATCTCCTCGGCCACCAGGGTGAGGTCGACCAGCGTCGCGCCATCGCCGCCGGCGGACTCGGGTAGCGCCATCGTCGTGGCGCCCATCCCGCACAACCGCTCCCACAGGCTCTTGTCGAAACCGGATGGCTCTGCGGCACGGACCGTTTCGATCGAGCAGTGGGTCTTGAAGAACTGTTTGTACGCCGACTGCAACGCGATATGGTCCTCGGACAAGCTGTAGTCCAGCCTGCGCAATTCGAAACGGTCCATCGTCAGCGCTCCTCACCGAAGAAAAATTCTTGGGCGTTGTTGTAGAGGTAGTTCTGCAGGACGTCGGACGGCAGGTCCAGGGCCCGCGCCTCGGGTATGACCCTGCGCATCGGCAATACCGGCCAATCCGAGGCGAAGATCACCTTGTTCTTGCCCCGGGTCCGCATGTAATGCAGCAGAGCTTCCGGCAATCGCTTGGGCGACCATGCCGAGGTCATCAGCCGCAGGTTGGCGTACTTGAGCAGCAGCCGGATCGCCACGTCCCACCATGGATCGGCGCCGTGGATCATGCACAGCCGCAGCTCCGGAAACCGCACGCACACCCGGTCGAGATGCATCGGATGCTGCACTTCTCCGGGGATCGGCGGCCCGGGTATGCCGGTGTTGACGCACAGCGGAAGGTCGAGTTCGGCGCACTTGGCGTAGAGCGGATAGTAGACGGCGTCGCTGGGCGGGTATTGCCCGTCTCCCCAAAAGCTGGGCCCGACAACGGCATACGCTACGGGCAGGTCGCTGACAATGGCGCTCAATTCACGCAACGGCTTGACCGGACGCAGCAGGTCGACTCCGCCCATGGCCAGCGCGAACCGGTCGGGCTCGGCTTCGACGAACGCGCGCGCGGTGACGGACGGGTTGGCCAGCGAATCCATCAGGATCGCCCTGTGCACCCCCTGTTCGTCCATCTCGGCGAGCAGCGCGGGCAGCTCGACTGGTTCGAACATCGACTCGGGGCCCTTGAAGTAGTCGTGACGAACCTTGAGCATCCAGGTCGGCTGGGACCCGGCCTCACCGAAGTGGACGTTCACCAGGCAGTCGATCGTCGTCTGCGTCATGGTGCCGGGACCTGCCGCGTCACTTGCTCTCTCGCCCACCGATAGTTCGGCTTGCCGTTGCCCAGACGCTGGATGTGCTCGACGACTATGAACGCCTTGGGGGCCTTGAAATGCGCCAGCTGCGAGGTACAGAAGGCATACAGTCCCGGTTCACCGACGCGGGCATCCGGGCGTAACACGACGAGCGCGACCACTTCCTGTCCCCAGCGCTCGCTGGGCCGTCCCAGCACGAGCGCATCGGCAACGCCGGGATGTGTGCGCAGTACGTCCTCGACCTCTTCGACGAACACCTTCTCGCCACCGGTGTTCACCACCAGGGAGTCGCGGCCGAATAACCGGATGGTTCCGTCCTTCTCGAGGCAAGCCCGGTCGCCGGGTATCACCACACGGCGGCCGGCGATCTCGGGGAAAGTGCGTTGGGTGGCGTCGGCGTCGTTGAAGTATCCCATGGGAATCCGGCCGATTCTTGCCGCCCAGCCGATCTCGGGCTCACCGGGCCGCAGGAATCGGCTGCGGTCCGCGGAGACGACGGTCGCACCGACTCTGGGTTCGAAGGTTTCGCTGGCGGTTCCGTCGCGGCTGTACCCGAATGCCATATTGCCGGTCTCCGACGAGCCATAGCCCTCGATGATGGTGGCCTGCGGCAGCAACTCCATCAATGCACGTTTGTATTTCGCGTTGGTGGCCGCCCCGCCCGTGCCGATCGAGTGCACCGACGACAGGTCGTACGTACGGTTCCGCAGTTCGGCGACCAGCGGTGCGGCGTATGCGTCACCGACCATGGTGATCATGCCCACCTGTTCGCGCTCGGCGGTCGCCCAGACCGACCGCGCGTCGAGCCGGTTGCGGTCGTCGTACATGACGACGGTGAGGCCGTGCAGTAGAGCCGCGAACGCCGTCCACATCCCGGCGGCATGCATGAGCGGTGAAACGGCGAACCACGGCGGGCCCCCTGCGCGCACCAGCTGATGGATCTCTTCGACGCCTGCGTGGTCGGCGCCCACCATCGACGTCACGTAGATATCGCTTTGGCGCCACAGCACCCCCTTGGGGCGTCCTGTCGTTCCGCCGGTGCACATCATGATCAGATCGTCCGGCGAACCCGCGACCGTGCGGCCAGCGCCACAGGTTGCCAGTGCGTCATCGAGCGAAACCGCGCCCGGCAGCTCGGCAGCGCCGCTCGCGTCGTCGATGGATATCAGTAACTCGGTCTCGTGGGGCGGCAACACTTCGGCGAATCGCGCACCAAGCGAGCGGTGATAGATGACGCCCCGCGGCTTGACATAGTCGAGCAGCTCAGCGATCTCACGCGGCGAGTAGTGGTGGTTCACATTGACCGGCACGACGCGCGCCTTGAGGCAGCCGATCACCATGTCGGGATACAGGTCGTTGTACATGATCAGGGCAACCCGGTCCTGACCACATTCCCACCGCTGCAGCGTCTCGCGCGACTGGTGGACTCCGAAACCATTGCCGTGCAGGTAGTTTGCCAACCGGTCCGTTCGCGCCGCCGACTCGGCGAAGGTGCTGCGGCGCGGACCGCACACCGTCATCTGGTGATCCGGAATGACCTCCGCGATGGCGTCCAGTCCATTGGGGCACGGTCTTTCCTAGGTCGCCGCAGACACCGTGATGCCGAGGAAGGCCAACGCGTTGTCGCGCATGATCTTTCGGGTGTCGGCTTCGCTGAACGCGGCAAGTTCCCCGGTGAACGACAGGGGTGACTCCAGACCTTCGCCGTGGGGCCAGTCCGAGCCGAACAGAATGCGATCGACGCCGATCTTGTCGGCCAGCAACTCGAGATCTTCCTCGTAGTACGGTGACACCCACACGTGCTCGCGCAACGTATCGACGGGATCATTGGGGAACGAGCGCGGATGCTGGTTAGCCAACTTCTTGAGCCGCTTCGCAAGCCGATGCACCCATTCCGAACCGTTCTCGATGCTGGCCACCCGGAGTTCGGGATGACGATCGAAAACCCCGTGGACGATCAGCGAAGCCATGGTGTCATGGATGGCACGATCGTCGACGAGTATCTTGTCCAGCGGGTCGGGCGGTGCCGCGAACGGCTCGAAGGTTTCCTTTCCGCCCCACATCGCAGCGATTTTCAGGTAGCCGCTGTCGCCCAGGTGGAACGCCACCGGCACGCCGGCTTCGGCCAGCCGCGCCCAGGCCGGGTCGTGCGAGCGGTGGCCAAGCGAGCGGTTCTTCGGAATACCGGGAACCGGCGCCGGACGCACATGCACCAGTCGTGCACCGCGTGCGAGCACGAAATCGATTTCTCTGACCGCTTCTTCGGGGTCGGCCAACGAGATCATCGGCGCGGCAAGGACGCGATGGTCCGGGCGGTCGAAACCCCAATCCTCGTCGAGCCACAGGTTGAACGCATGCAGGGATGCCATCGTCGCCTCGATGTCACCCCGGAGCGCTTCCTCGACTCCGCAGCCGAAGGTCGGGAACACCAGAATCGTTTCGATGCCTTGGCTTTCGAGCACGGCGACGCGTACGTCCCGGTGCTGGTACTCCGGCCGCAATTCCAGCTTCTCGACCTTCATCAGCGACGCCGGGTCCACACCCGCGGGAATCTCGCCGCGGAACAGCACGTCCAGGCAGCCCGGCACGATGATCGGGTCGAAGGTCGGATTGGGGATGAATCGGTTGACGCGGTCGCCGATGATCGCCTGGGTGTGCCGGCCGTCGCTGAACATCTGCACACCACGCCGGCGGAACCGCTTGTCCAGATGGCGGGTGAACGCATCCAGAGGTTCGTAGTAGTGGTTGTCGACGTCGATCGCCAGGTAATTCAAGTGCCCCATGATCATCCTTATTCCGATGTGAGCGAAGGAAACCGCGGCACGCGCTTCTGCAGGAAGCTCACGATTCCTTCGACAACGTCCGGCCTAGGCATCGCCTCGCGCAGCAGAACTTCGGCACGGGCGGTGGCTTCGAGGACATCGCCAGTGGCGTCACCATAGACTTGGCGCTTGATCACCGCCATCGACGCAGGCGAGCAGTTGCGGGCGATGTCCTCCGCATACTCGAGAGCGCGCTTCATCAAATCCTCGGCCGCGACGACTTCCTTGACCAAACCCAACTCTGCAGCCTCCTCGGCCAAAAACGTTCGGCCGCTCAACAACAGGTCCAGTGCGACCGCCCAGCTTGTCAAGCGCGGAAGTATCCAGGAGATCCCGAACTCGGCGATCAGCCCGCGCCGGGCGAATACGGCGGCGAACTTCGCCCCCGCGGCGGCAAACCGAACGTCGCACATCAGCGCCTGCGTCAGCCCGATGCCCGCGCAGGGACCGTTGATCGCGGCGATCACCGGCTTGCGAAGCGTCGTCACGAAATGAGGTGGGCGTTCACCGACCAAATCGGCCAGATCCGTCTGACGTGCTGTCGCCATGGTGGCGCCGTATCCCGCCGCCGAATCCGGCGAGCCCAGATAGGCGCCGGCACAGAAGCCCCGGCCACGGCCGGTCAGCACGATCACCCGGATCTCCGGATCCTGTTCGGCGCGGTCGAGCCCCGCATAGAACCCCGCGGCAATGTCGGGACCCCAGGCGTTGAGACGATCGGGGCGGTTAAAGGTGAGGATCGCTACCCCGCCAGGGGTTGCGTCGTAGAGCACCGCGTCGTCAGCATCGTTGCTCATCGGTGTCTCCTCGACCCCACCGCGGCGCAGCAGTTAGGCATCGATGAGCCCCAGCCGCCGGTAGGCAGCGGCGATTTGGGTCTTGGCCTCGGGCGGCAACTCGGCCTGGGGCGGCCGTGAATGCGGATAGGACCCGATCGGCAGGCCCAGCACCGACGCCGCGTATTTGAACGCACCGCCCCAGTGGGTGAAGTAGTCAGGTCTGCCCGGATAGCAGGTCCACCATGAACCGAGGTCCACATCGAACTGGTCAAGACCGGAATCACGTCCATAGTCCATCGCCTCGATGAGCTTGTCCCCCAACACCAAATCCCAGTATTCGGACAGCAGCGGCAGTTGCGGCGTCTCCATCAGATAGCCGGCCGTGCCCAGCTGTCCCGGGCAGACGATCCCGGCGCGCAGCCATCCGGCGCGGTAGATAGTCTTGTCGCATTCCCAGAGCACCAGTCCGGGGGCGAGTTCATGGAGCACCCGACTGGCTTGCGGGCGGAAGGCGCCTTCCTTGGTGGCACATACCGCGGGCACTTCGTGGTAGATGCGCGCACTTTCGGCCGGCGTCAACACATAACCGGAGGACGGGGAATTGAACATGCCTAGCGCGATATCCGTGTGTGCCGCAATATATTTGAAGAATCTCAGCACTCCGTCGCCACCGTGGGTCTCCATCATCGGTGTCTGGAGATAGGCGATGTCGGCGCCCGCCGCCTGGGCGTGCAGCGTCAACTCCAGGCAGTCCTTGGCCGTCATGGATGATGTGCAGGCCTGGATGACGACGTCGGGATTTACGCGGCGCCCTTCGTCGATCGCAACCTCGAGCAAGCGCTTGCGCTCGTCGATGGTCAGCGACCAGAACTCCCCGATTCCGCTGGTGCACCACAGCATCGGATGTCCGAGATCACCGACGCAATAGCGGACCAGCGTCCGGTAAGCGTCCCAGTCGATGTCGTCCCCGTCGTTCCCGCAAAACGGCGTATAGAGCGAGTCGCCGATGCCCCGCAACGCACCCCGTGCCCAGGCACGCGCCTCACCGGCCGTTGCCACGCTGCCTCAGCCCGGTCATGCTCGCCCCGCCCAGCCGCTTATACCAAAAAGCCTACGATAGGTATTACAGTAGCAGACGTAAAGACGCCTGAAGCGGTGCCGGGTCAGGCGGAACGGCGGCACAACCAGGACCGCGTACGCAACACAGATCTTCGATGGAGGTAGCCGCGTAGTGGCAAAGCAGGCAACCGCCGACAAACGTCAGCGGCGCGAGCGCGGGTCCATCAATCCAGACGACATCATCACCGGCGCATTCGAACTGGCAGAACAGGTGTCCATCGACAACCTGAGTATGCCGCTGCTCGGCAAACACCTCGGAGTAGGCGTCACCAGCATCTACTGGTACTTCCGCAAGAAGGACGATCTGCTTAACGCGATGACCGATCGCGCCTTGAGCAAGTACGTCTTTGCCACCCCCTACGTGGAGGCCGACGACTGGCGTGAGACCTTACGCAATCATGCCCGCCTGATGCGGAAGACCTTCATGGGCAACCCGATACTGTGCGATCTGATCCTTATCCGGTCGGCGCTCAGTCCCAGGGCCGCCAGGCTTGGCGCCCAGGAGATGGAGCGGGCCATCGCGAATCTGGTGCAGGCAGGTTTGTCTCCCGAGGACGCCTTCGACACATACGCCGCGGTCTCGCTTCACGTCCGCGGGTCGGTGGTGCTACATCGACTCAACGAGAAGCACCAGTCCGCGGACAGCGGGCCACGCGCCCTCGAAGACGCCATGGAGATCGACCCGCAAACCACACCGTTGATCGCCCGGGTCACCGGGAAGGGACACCGCATCGCGACCCCTGATGAGGCCAACTTCGAATACGGCCTCAACTGCATCCTCGACCACGCCGGCCGGTTGATCGAGGAACGGCCGAAAGCAGCCAAACCGCCGTCACCGCAACGTAAAACGGCCAAGTCGTCGGCTCCGCGAAAACGGACCAGGGCCGGGCCGTCCACGGATCGAGGCTAGGAGACCCGCATCCAAAGTTTGCAGTTTCTCGTCTCGAAAGCTGCCACGGTTGCCGGGATCGTCACATACATCGGACCCATCGAGGTATTCGAATTCACAATGTCGTCGGCGCTGGCCGCGGGTGTGCTGTGCATCAACCACGAGCAGGTTGAGAGTTCGGACACCCGACCGAACACCAGGATAAGGGGATTCGACGGTCCCTCGGTGCGGTAAGTACCTGGTGCAATGTCAGTCCCCACCAGAAAAACCCCATCGCCGGGGATCTGGTCGCCCGGTTCGGCACGTGCCGGTGACGCAAGCGATATCGCCGCTACGCAGGCAACCAACGCGGCTGACGGTCGAGATGCATCGGGCATGTCGTCCTCTTCAATCTGGCTCGGCCTAGCGGCAGCCTATACCCAGCCAACACCGGATAGCGCCGAATTGCTAGGCCTAACCGCCCTAGCTTCGGCCCGGCCGCGATGTGCCGAGCGCTCCGCCTTCCGCCACCACTCCACGCGCAATCAGATGGTCAATCAACGGGATTGCGCTGGCGGCAAGATGGTCGGCCATGGCAGCGCGGGCCAGCTTGTCGTCGTGCTTCGCCAGGGCGGACAGTATCCGCCGATGATGCTTGATCGCCCGTGCCGGCCAATGCTCGATGCTGGGAAACACCGATTCGGGTGCGTAACGGGTGATCTGAGACATCAATTGCGCCAGCTTCGGCGAGTCGGCCGCAATATTGATGGCTCGGTGAAACTCATGGTTGAGCTGGACCGTCCGCTCGTCGTCGTCGGCGGCGTAAGCCTCCTCGAGCTGCGCCTGGATTTGCCTGAGGCCACGCAACTGCTGGTCGCTGATGCTGATCGCGGCCCTCGCCGCCAGCTCGCCGCCCACATGCGCCTGCACGTTGGCGACGTCGGCGAGGTCGCGTTTGGTCACCGGCAACACCACGAACCCGCGGCGCGGCTGCTGGGCGACCAATCCTTCGGCGCGCAAAGCGAATAACGCCTCACGCACCGGTGTCACGCTGATTCCCAATTCCGCGGCCAGCTGATCGAGGCGAATGTAGTTGCCAGCGGCGTAGCTGCCTTCGTAAATCCTCTTGCGGACAAAATTCGCCACATCGTCGGAAAGCTGGGGTCGCGCAGCGAAATCCGGGACAGTCATCGCTTCACATCCGATACTCGTCGAGCAGCCGCTTACTGATGATGGACTTCTGTATTTCGCTGGTACCCTCGCCGATCAGCAGGAACGGCGCATCGCGCATCAACCGCTCGATCTCGTAGGCCGTCGAGTATCCGTAACCGCCGTGGATGCGGAAGCTTTGCTGGGTAACTTCCGAACAGTATTCGCTGGCAAGATATTTCGCCATTCCGGCGGCGACGTCGTTGCGCTCACCCGAGTCTTTCAGCCGCGCCGCATTGACCATCATCAGGTGTGCCGCTTCGACCTTGGTCGCCATCTCGGCCAGCTGGAAGGCGATGGCCTGGTGCTCAGCGATCGGCTTGCCGAATGTGTGGCGCTGCTGCGCGTACCGCACCGCCAGCTCGAAGGCCCGAATGGCCACACCACAGGCTCGCGCCGCAACGTTCACCCGGCCGACTTCGATGCCGTCCATCATCTGGAAGAAGCCCTGCCCCGGGACGCGGCCGAGGATGTCGTCGGCGGGTGCCCGATAGCCGTCGAAGATGAGTTCGGTGGTATCGATGCCCTTGTAGCCCAGTTTGTCGATCTTGCCGGGGATCATCAGGCCCGGAGCTACTTCACCGAAACCCGTTGGCTTTTCGATGAGGAACGCGGTCAGGTTGCGGTGCGGCTTGGCTGCGCCTTCGTCGGTGCGCACCAGCACCGCCACCAGCGTCGAACTGGCGCCGTTGGTCAGCCACATCTTCTGGCCATCGATGAGGTAGTCGCCACCGGGATCGCGGCGGGCCCGGGTGCGGATCGCGGCGACGTCGGAGCCCAGTTCCGGCTCGGACATCGAGAACGCGCCGCGGCACTCGCCGGTGGCCATGCGTGGCAGGAAGCGCTGCTGCTGCTCGTCGGTGCCATGCTGGCGCAGCATGTAAGCCACGATGAAGTGGGTGTTGAGCACACCGGAGACACTCATCCAGCCCCGGGCCAGCTCTTCGACACACAACGCGTAAGTCAGCAGGGACTCCCCCAGCCCGCCGTATTCTTCGGAGATCATCAGACCGAACAAACCCAGGGCGCGCATCTGGTCGACGATTGCCTGCGGATAGGTGTCGGCGCGCTCCAGCTCCGGCGCGTTGGGGATGATGTCTTTGTCGACGAATTTCCTTACGGCGCTGATGATTTCGGTTTGCAACTCGGTCAGCCCGAGGGTCTGGGCAAGTCTAGTCATGCGCCGTTGTTCCTATCGTCTGAGCGCTCGACAACCGCGCGATATCGGCGGCCGTCAGTCCGAGGCGCTCGGTGAGCACCGCCGCGGTGTCCTGCCCTAGTGCCGGTGCAGACGCGCTGGCCGGGTGGGCGCCGTCGAACGCGGCCGGCAGGCCCGGAGCCAGATATTCGCCGACCCCCGGCTGATGCAGCACGGAAAACAAGGGATTGGCAGTCACTTTCGAGCTCGCAGCGACCTGCGCGAAGCTGCGGTAGCGTTCGAAGAGCACGCTGGTACCCGACAGTGCCGCAGTGATCTCGTCCGCGGTGTGGTCGGCGAACCAGGTCGCGAAAAGGCCCGTGAGGACATCGCGGTAGCGGTACCGGTCGCCTTCGGCGGCGAAGTCCACGCCCAGCGCCTCGGCCAGTGCCGACACCGCCGTCCCGGTGCCGGTCACGTCGACCAGATCGCGAAAGTGCCGTCCGGTCAACGTGACAACCATGAACCCGACCCCGTCGCAGCTGCTGAAGTCCTGGCCGTACTGGCCGTAGACGGCATTACCCAGCCGCGGCCGTTGCGTCCCATTGACCTGTGGCTCGGTCAACAGCCCCAGGTTTCCCGCCGTCGCCAGCGCAACGTCTTCCAGTGCCAGACTGACCCGAGCCCCCATCCGCGTTTGGTCACGGCGGCACACCGCAGCGACGACGGCGAGCGCGGCATACACACCGCAACAGACGTCCCAGGCCGGCAGCACATGGTTGACCGGGCCGGCATGGCCGACCGGACCGGTGACCAGCGGGAAGCCGGTGGCCGCGTTGACGGTGTAGTCGACAGCGGTTGACCCGTCGCCCCGCCCGAGCAGCTGGAGATGAATGACATCGGAGCGCCTGGCGGCCAGCAGCTCGTGGCTCAGCCAGGGAAAGCCGGCGTTGGTCACGACGATGCCGTCGCCCTCGACGACCAGCCGCTGCACCAGCTGCTGTCCTTCCGCCGACCGCAGATCCACGGTCACCGAACGCTTCCCCTTGTTCAGACCTGTCCAGTAGATCGACGTTCCGGTTGCAGCGAGCGGCCAGCGCTGCACGTCGGCGGCGCCGCCGATCGGATCGACGCGGATCACCTGCGCACCAAGCTGGCTGAGCGTCATGCCGCACAGCGGTGCGGCCACGAAGCTGGAAACCTCGACAATGCTGATGCCGCTCAACGGCAACGCGGGACCTTGCATGTCTATGCGACCCGTTCAAAGACGGCGGCCAGCCCCTGACCCCCGCCGATGCACATGGTTTGCAGGCCGTAGCGCGCCTGGCGCCGATCCAGTTCACGTGCCAAGGTGGCCAGCATCCTGCCGCCGGTCGCGCCGACGGGATGACCCAACGAGATGCCGGAGCCGTGCACGTTGGTGCGTTCCCGGTCGACGGCACCGAAGTTCCACTCCCGCATCACCGCAAGCGCCTGCGCGGCGAACGCTTCGTTGAGTTCGATGAGATCGATGTCGGCCAGCCGCAGGCCCGCCTTGGCGAGTGCGGCCTCGGTCGCGGGCACCGGGCCGATGCCCATGATGTCGGGAGCCACCCCCGCCAGCCCCCAGGACACCAAACGGACCAACGGCCTCAAGCCGTACTCGGCGGCTTTGGCCGGCGTGGTGACCACGCACATCGATGCCGCATCGTTTTGGCCGCTGGCGTTGCCGGCTGTCACCGTGGCCTGCGGATCTTGGTTCAGCAGAACGGGTTTGAGCTTGCCCAGCGACTCAAGCGTCGTGTCGGCGCGGGGATGTTCGTCGGTGCCGATCAACTGCTCGCCGTGGCGGGTGGGCACTGCGACCGGAATGATCTCCGCGGCCAGGAAGCCGTCCTGTTGCGCGGTGACCGCACGCCGATGCGACGTCACCGCGAGTTCATCTTGCTCCAGCCGCGAAATGCCGTACCGGCGGCGCAGATTTTCGGCGGTCTCCAGCATTCCGCCGGCCACCGGATGATGCCGGCCCCCGGCCGTGGTGCGGCCACGGGCCAGGCCGTCGTGCACCCGGATGCCACCGCGGGCACCACCCCAGCGCATATCGGTGGAATAGAACGCGACATTGCTCATGCTTTCGCAGCCGCCGGCGATGACGAGGTCGTTGTCGCCATTGCTCACCTGCAGGCAGGCGTGGATCACGGCCTGCAGACCCGAGCCGCAGCGGCGGTCGACCTGCATCCCGGGAACCGTGACCGGCAGGCCGGCATCCAGCGCGACCACGCGGCCGATGGCCGGTGCCTCGCTGCTGGGATAGCAGTGCCCCAGAATCACGTCCTGCACCGCCTCGGGCGGCAAGCCGGTGCGGTCCATCAGTCCGTTGAGCGCGGCGACGCCGAGGTCAACGGCGCTCAGTGACTTGAACATTCCGCCGTAGCGGCCAATCGGCGTGCGGACCGGCTCGCAGATGAAGGCGTCGCTCATATGAATCGCCCGCCGGTGACGTCCAGGACGGTTCCGGTGATGTACGACGACAGGTCGGAGGCCAAAAACAACGCGACACCAGCGACTTCGCTGGGCTCGCCCGCCCGGCCCATCGGGACCTCGGCCAGCTTTTGGTCCCAAATACGTTGCGGCATGGCTTCTGTCATCGCCGACCGAATCAATCCCGGGGCGATAGCGTTGACTCGAACACCCACGTGGGCGAGCTCTTTGGCGGCGGCCTTGGTCATTCCCACGATTCCGGCTTTGGCCGCAGAGTAGTTTGTCTGGCCCACCATCCCGACCTTGCCCGACACCGACGACATGTTCACGATTGCGCCCCGCTTGTTTTCGCGCATGATGGCCGCCGCCAGCCGGGTGCCGTTCCACGTACCCTTCAGATGTACGTTGATGACCTGGTCGAACTGCTCCTCGGTCATGTTACGCATCGTCGCGTCGCGGGTGATGCCGGCGTTGTTGACCATGATGTCGAGGCCGCCGAAACGCTCTACGGCCGTGCGGATTAACGTTTCGACCTCGTCGGCTTTGGTTACGTCGCACTGCACGGCCGCCGCGACTCCGTCGCCGCCCAGCTTCCGGGCCGCGGCTTGGGTCGCCTCGAGATTCACGTCACCGAGAACTACGCGCGCGCCCTCGGCGACGAATCGCTCGGCAATGGCCAAGCCCAGTCCCTGGGCTCCACCGGTGATCACCGCCGTCTGACCGTTAAGCAATGACATCGACTATTCCTTACTGTCCCGCCCGCAGCCGGGCGCTCGTTCAAATATAATATTTCATATATGATGACGCGATGCCCGTGACAGTCAACGACGAGGACTTTCAGCAGATCCTGGCCCAGACCCGTCACTTCGTCCGCACCGCCGTGATCCCTCGTGAGCAGGAGATCCTGGACAACGATCGGGTGCCGGACGACCTGCGTGAGCATGCCAAGAAGATGGGATTGTTCGGCTATGCGATTCCGCAAGAGTGGGGCGGGCTTGGCCTCGACCTGCCGCAGGACGTCGAACTTGCCATGGAATTGGGCTACACCTCGTTGGCGTTGCGGTCGATGTTCGGCACCAACAACGGCATCGCGGGGCAGGTACTGGTCGGCTTCGGCACCGACGAGCAGAAAGCCCGCTGGCTGGGGCCGATAGCCTCCGGCGACGTCGTCGCCTCGTTCGCACTGACCGAACCCGGCGCCGGGTCGAATCCAGCCGGATTACGCACCAAAGCCGTTCGGGACAGCGGCAATTGGGTGATATCCGGGCAGAAGCGCTTCATCACCAATGCACCGGTCGCCGGTTTGTTCGTGGTTTTCGCGCGGACCAGGCCGGCCGACGAGCAGGGCGCCGGTATCGCGGTCTTCCTGGTTCCCGCGGACACGGCAGGAGTTGAAGTCGGTGCCAAGGACGCCAAGATGGGCCAGGAAGGGGCCTGGACCGCCGACGTCAACTTCAACGACGTCCGGGTCGGCGCCGAGGCGCTGATCGGCGGCACCGAGGACATCGGCTATCGAGCGGCCCTGACGTCGTTGGCACGCGGCCGGGTGCATATCGCCGCGATCGCGGTCGGCACGGCTCAGCGGGCACTCGACGAATCCGTGGCCTATGCCACCACCGCAACGCAGGGTGGCACGCCGATCGGGAATTTTCAGTTGGTGCAGGCGATGCTGGCCGATCAGCAGACCGGCGTGCTGGCCGGACGCGCGCTGGTTCGCGATGCCGCGCGGCTGTGGGTGTCAGGAGAGGACCGCCGCATCGCCCCGTCGGCGGCGAAGCTCTTCTGCACCGAAATGGCCGGCAAGGTAGCCGATCTCGCGGTGCAGATTCATGGTGGCAGTGGCTACATGCGTGGCGTCCCGGTGGAACGCATCTACCGCGATGTTCGGCTGCTGCGATTGTACGAGGGCACCAGCGAGATTCAGCGGCTGATCGTCGGGTCGAACCTGGTGCGAGCGGCGCAGCGCTGAACTCGGCGCCGTACGGCGTCAGCCAGATCGCGGATCGTCAGACCGCCCTGCTGACGGTAGCCCAACGACTGCGCGGCACCATCTACTATCGCCCCGATTCGCCGCGCAGTTGAGCGTGGGGCAATGCCGCGTCGCTCAGCCGTCGTCCGAACCGCTCTCGCATGCCACGGAAGACCCTAGTGCGGCGAAAACCAGTGCGCCGCCTGCGCCCAACAGAATCGCCTGTGTGCTGAGGTTTCCGCGTCGGCCCTCATCAAATCCTGCGATTACGTCGACCGTGTCGATCGCCGCGCCCGCCACCGCGACCGCCCGAACCGCACCGCTCGGGGCCGCGAGCAACGCCACCGCCAGGGCGAGTTCTCGAGCACCGAAAAGTCTTGTCAGGAAGCGATTTGCGGTCACGGGATCAATGCCGAAGAGTCGCGCCGTCAGGTCCGGGGCGAGCCAGCTGCCGAGACCGACGGCAGCGCGGGTTGCGCCAAGCGCAATACGTGCAGTGGAATAAGTCGCCATTTCATGAACATAGATCATGCGCTTTCAGATGAGACGCGTGCCGGCCAGGACGCCGCGGATTGCCGCGGATAACCCTGGCGCAGCATCCTCGGCACGATGTGGTCGTCGCGTCGGCCGGCGTGGCAATAGGGAAATCCCGGTGCAGGGGCATTCAGCACGGCCGCTGGCATTCGCAGCCGGCAATTGCCCAACAGCTTTCGCGGTGAACAGCCGCTGACGCCGTAGTTCGATAGTGCTCGGTGATAGTCACCCGGTCAGGTTGTTCGATTGCTGAGCTGAGCCGCGGATTCAAGCAAGTTAAGAGCTCGGTATCGGGCTTGTCGCCGGCCAGACCCAAGCCGCCGACCGGGCGCTAGCCGAATACTCTTTTCAGTCGCGGAGGCGTCACATCACGGCATAGCGGGAAATCGCCTGTCTCCCGGCTGCACCTCACCACCCGGGGGCAGCGATCGTCGACCAACACACAATCGCAAGGGGTGCGGGCGGAGGGACTCGAACCCTCAAGCTCTCTCGAGCAATGGCACCTAAAACCATCGCGTATGCCAATTCCGCCACGCCCGCAGCGCTGCCGATCGTACCGTCCGGCGCGCCAGGCGAGTCGGTCAGTGGTCTCTCCTACCTGGGGTCAGCACGCCGAAAGGAGCCAACTGCGATCCGCGGAGTTGTTCGCGGATTGATCGCCAGCGACGGGTGCCGGGGTGGTCGCCAACGATCGCGGAACGCGAAGCGTTCGCTGCCACTTCTCGAACAGATCCGAAAACAAGCTGGACTTGTTCACCGGGGCACTCGACGACGTGGGTCCCCTGGACGCGGTCGAGCCATTACATCATCGCCGTGTACCGCAAGACATTCATTGTTGCGCGGTCGCGCGTCTCGACGAGTTCGTCGGACCCAAGTCATGACGCATGGTCGCGGTACCGTCTAAGAGTGTCGACTACGCACCGTCGCAGGCCCGCGCTGATCGCCCTGGCGATCAGCGCCGCGTGCGGCTGTCTGGCCTTGGGCTGGTGGCAGTGGACCAGGTTCCAGTCGGTGTCTGGCACCTTCCAGAATCTGGGATACGCGTTGCAGTGGCCGATGTTCGCCTGGTTCTGCATCTACGCGTACCGCAAGTTCGTTCGCTATGAAGAGGTACCGCCAGAGCCGCCAAACGCGATGACCGAGATACCAGCCGGACTATTGCCCGAACGGCCCAAGCCCGCGCCACAGCCCTCCGACGATCCTGCCCTACAGGAGTACAACGCATACTTGGCCGAACTCGCTAAGCACGATGCCGAGAGGCAGAACAGGAACAGCGCATGACAACGCCTGAGACACCCGAAACGCAGCGGAGCACTATCTTTCCCGCGGAAAAGATCCGCACCGCGCTGCTCGGCTATCGCGTGATGGCGTGGACAACGGGTATCTGGCTCATCGCCCTGTGTTATGAACTGATCTCCCACCTGGTCTTCCACCACGAGATCCGCTGGATCGAGATCGTGCACGGTTGGGTTTACTTCGTCTATGTGTTGGCCGCTTTCAATCTCGCCGTGAAAGTTCGCTGGCCGATCGGCAAGACAGTCGGTGTCCTGCTCGCCGGTACCATCCCGCTACTGGGCATCATCGTCGAACATTTCCAAACCAGGGACGTCAAGTCGCGTTACAACCTCTAGATGGCGGTGCCCGCGCTCAGCGGAGTACCGGCTGTGCCAGTCACCTCCTTAACATTCGTTCTGGGCGAGCCGGTTGAGGTTGCCCAGAAGTAGTGGGCATCTGAGATAGCGGGACGGTGGTCTCGGCGTACTTTGCGGCACTCAAGACAAGTCTCATGGTCCTAGCGACCAAGGGTCGCTAGGCGAGGGCTACCAACTCCGGCAACAGCAGCCTCAGCGCGCGGCCCCGATGCGACATCGCATCCTTCTCCTCGGGGCTCAGCTGCGCCGCGGTCCGCTGATAGCCGTCGGGAATGAAGACGGGGTCGTAGCCGAACCCGCCGTCACCGCGTGGCTCCCGCGCGATCGTGCCAGGCCACTGGCCACGCACCACGACTTCGCCGGACGCCGAGACCAATGCGCAGGCCGAGACGAATGCCGCACCGCGCCGCTCGTCGGGTACATCGCGCAACTGGGCCAGTAGCAGGGCGGTGTTGGCCGCGTCATCGCCGTGGACGCCGGACCACCGGGCCGACAGCACCCCGGGCATGCCGTTGAGCGCCGCCACCTCCAAACCGGAGTCGTCAGCGACGCTGGCCAGACCGGTCGCGGCGAACGCGTCGCGCGCCTTGGCCAGCGCGTTGTCCTCGAATGTCGCACCTGTTTCTGGTGTCTCGTTGAATGACGCGACGTCATCCAGCGACACCAATGTCACCCCTGACAATCCGCCACCGTCCAACACCCTGCGCAGTTCGGCCAGCTTCTTGGGGTTGCGGCTGGCAACCAGCAGCTTGGTCACCAATCAATCCGAAACATAGTCGTCCCGGCCCGGGGCCTACGCGCGACTTTCCAGGTTGATTGCTGGACTTTCCTGGTTTAGTGCTGGTCGCGGTGCTATTTCCCTGACATAAGGGACTTCGCAGTCTTGACAACCCCAAATCAATTTGTGCATGTAACAGCCCACACAAAATCCCAGCGTGGCCTCCAACCACGTCAGGACAAAACAGACTGCAACAACAGCCGCCATCGCCACGGGCGACGCGCCGAACAGGCGCATGGCAAGACATATCGCGGCTAAACTGCCACCGAGTAACCATGCAAACCGTTTCGGGCGAGTTGGTTTCCACACCGGACGAATTCCCATTGTCAACGCGGTGCCCAGAATGCCGGTGGGGCTGAATGGAGTTAATCCGGTAGCCGCCGCAGCCAACATATCAAAAAGCACGAGCGGACCAACAATGATCACCGGATCGGTTTCCGGACGCATCAGCAATAATGCGATCGTGATTGCAGAGATAATGTTTAGCAAACCCGCTCTTGCGCGGGTCGCCGTCTCGTTGATGCGCGGTTCCGCATGCGCATTCGTCATCTGTCCCATTGCCCACCACGGGTGGTTGAGAAAAGCATGTTCAAGTGGGACTTGCCGGCTGGCCATCAATTAATCCTAAAACAATTGGTTTTGGCAAAGCTCAATTGGACGTCGAGAAGCTTATCATAACGGTATTGTGTGCGCCTCTGGCCAGCCACAATTGAGTCGACGACAATGCCAAACGCTACGACCGACCAAGCCGAGCGGCGCCGCACTGCCGGTGACCGGGAGCAAAGACATAGTCTTCATGAACGGCGTTGAACGACGTGCCGTTTGTGAAGTTGACCGGCCTCATTAGGAGCACTCGGAAGGAACACCCGGGCCATTGAGGCTTGAGTGTTCCGATTGGTGGATTATCTTGGTCAGCTTCCGAACGCTTTCGGCGCTGGCGGTCCTTCGGGCAGGACACCTGGATACGGCAGCGCCAACGCCTCCCGCTGGGCGGCGAACAATTTGTCGCAAGCGCCCAGCGCCATGTCGAGCAGCTTGTCCAGCGTCGATCGCGGGAACGTCGCGCCCTCGCCGGTGCCCTGGATCTCCACCAGAGTCCCGGTGTCGGTGGCGACGACATTCATATCGACCTCGGCTCGGGAATCCTCCTCGTACGGCAGGTCAACCCGGATCCGGCCGTCGACCACCCCCACACTGATCGCGGCGATGGCGCACGACAACGGCCGGGGATCAGACAGTTTGCCGGCCGCCGCCAGGTAGGTGACGGCGTCCGCCAGCGCCACATAGGCACCCGTGATGGCCGCCGTGCGGGTACCGCCATCGGCTTGCAACACATCGCAGTCGACCGCAATGGTGTTCTCCCCCAAGGCCGCCAAGTCGATGCACGCCCGCAGCGACCGACCGACCAGTCGACTGATTTCCTGGGTGCGGCCACCGACTCGCCCCTTGACCGATTCGCGGTCGGAGCGAGTATGGGTAGCCGACGGCAGCATTGCGTACTCGGCAGTGAGCCATCCCACACCAGATCCCTTGCGCCAGCGTGGAACCCCCTCGGTAACGCTGGCGGTACACAGGACCTTGGTGCGACCGAATTCAATCAGCACCGAGCCTGCAGGGTTTTCGGTGAACCCGCGGGTGATGACCACCGGACGAAGCTCGTCGTCGAGGCGGCCGTCTTCTCGTTTGGACACGACGCCAACCCTAGCGGGCACCGTCCTCATCGAGTGTGCGTCCACGGTGTCGCGACGTGCCTCGGGTTCAAGCGGTCGGCTGCCGTGTGTACACCCTCGAAGCCAGATCCGCCCACTCGGGCAGACCGACGCCTCGCAGATCGGCATAGCGGCGGTCCGTCCCAGTGCGCGGCCGCACACGACGTTCAACCACCTTCACCTGAGCCGTATAGGTCTCACCGGTGCAGATCGTTCCGTCGAGTGGCCAGACGGGAACGCCGCGCCACTTCCATTCCTCGATGACGTCCGGATGTCGGCCTGCTTGATGAGCTTGCGGATCCGCGCGAGCGTGTCGCCCCGCCAGTCGGCCAGCTCAGCTATCCCGCGTGTCGATGTTCTGCGTCGTGTCGCTCATGGGTTCAGCTCAACTCCTGAATGCGGATCAGGTTGCCGGCGGGATCACGCAGTGCGCAGTCTCGAACCCCGTACGGCTGATCCGTCGGCGCCTGAATCACCTCGCCTTGGCCGTCGTGCAGGCAGGTCTGCAGCCGCTCAAAGGTGGCATCGAGATCTTTGGTTGCCAAGAGCAGGGTGCCGTAGCTGCCTTTGGCCATCATCTCGGCAATGGTGCGGCGCTCCTCGTCGGTGATGCCGGGGGTGGCGTTCGGCGGGTACAAGACGATGGAGGTGTCAGGCTGATGGGGAGGACCGACCGTGACCCAGCGCATCTTGCCCTTGCCGACGTCGAGGCGGACCTCGAAGCCGAGAACGTCGCGATAAAAGGCGAGCGATTCCTCTGGGTCCTCGTGCGGAAGGAAGCTCGAATGAATGGTGATGTCCATGACGCTCACGCTAGGTGCAGCTCGGTAACCGAGGCTTCTCGATTCCTGATCGGTCGGGTCACCTGCTTCTCCAGGCACGCCGGAATGGCCTTCGCGGCGCCTGCTGTCCGCTCTCGATAAAGGCTGGGTGGCATGCCGACCAGCTCGGTAAAGCGAGTGCTGAAGGTGCCCAGCGATGAGCAACCGACGGTGAAGCAAACCTCGGTGACGCTAAGGTCGCCGCGACGCAAGAGCGCCATCGCGCGCTCGATTCGCCGCGTCATGAGATACGAATACGGCGATTCGCCATAGGCCAGCTTGAACTGGCGGCTGAAGTGCCCGGCGGACATATTCACGCTTCGGGCGAGCGCGTCGACGTTCAGCGGCTGTGCATACTCGCGGTCCATCCTGTCCCGAGCGCGCCGCAGCAGCTTGAGGTCGCGTAAGCGCTGATCCTGGGCCGGTGTGCTCATCTGCGCCGAACCACCGCCTTCGCCAGCGAACTTCAGGCCCGCCGGACTTCGAAAGTCTCGCCGCACACCACCGCGTGTACGGGTCCGTCGAACTCGGCCTTGGCCTCACTGATGACGTCCTCGCGCGATGTCCATGGCGGAATGTGGGTCAGCAGGAGCTCGCGGACGCCGGCCCGCCTCGCGGCCCTTCCCGCTTCGGTGCCGGACAGATGTAAGTCCGGCGGACGATCCGGGGAGTGTGTCCAGGAGGCCTCGCACAGAAAGACGTCAACGCCGCGAGCCAACTCGACGAGCTGGTCACAGATGCCGGTGTCGCCGCTGTAGGCCAATGAGGCGCCGGTGGAATCGGTAAAACGCATGCCGTAGGACTCGGTCGGGTGAGCAACGATCCGGGGCACCACGGTAACCGTGCCGAACGTCACCGGCTCGCCGTCCACCCAGTGGTGGACGTCGAAGATGTCCGAGCAATCGTCGATCTCGCCGCCGTAGGGCGATGACGCTGCCCCCAGGCGCGACCAGGTATCGCTCGGGCCGTATAACAACTGGCCTGACCCCGATCGGTTGGTCCATGGCTTATGAGAGTCTTGCAGCCCACGCTGTGGGCAGGAAGGCTCAACAAGATCATGGCAACAAGGAAGCGGCATAGCCCCGAGCAGATCGTGCGCAAGCTGACGCTGGCGGATCGGCTGTTGTCCGAGGGCAAGGACACAGCGGCAGTGTGCCGCGAGCTGGGTGTGTCGGAGGCGACGTATCACCGATGGCGCAATCAGTTCGGTGGTTTGAAGGCCGAGGATGCCAAGCGCCTGAAGGACCTCGAGCGCGAGAACGCAACGCTGAAGCGGCTCTTGGCAGATGCCGAGTTAGAGAAGGCTGCACTCAAGGAGATCGCGCGGGGAAACTTCTAGGCCCGGAGCGTCGGCGGGCAGCCGTTCGTCACCTCCAGCGTGTGCTGGGGGTCAGCGAACGGTTCGCCTGCCGCGTGACCGGGCAGCATCGGGCCACCCAACGCCACGAACCCGCCGCCGAGACTGCCCAGGACCCCGATGCCGGCTTGCGGGCCTGGCTGCGCCGCTACGCCAAAGACCATCCGCGGCGTGGGTTTCGGCCCGCTTATCACGATGCCCGCGCTGAAGGTTGGCAAGTCAATCACAAGAAGGTGCAACGGCTCTGGCGTGAGGAAGGCTTGCGCGTGCCGCAGCGGCGGCGCCGTAAACGACGCGGTAGCTCCACCGCCCGGCCCGAGGTATGCGCCGATGCCCCCAACCGGGTCTGGGCCGTGGACTTTCAGTTCGATTCCACTACCGATGGGCGCCCGTTCAAGATCGTCTCGATCATCGACGAGCACACCCGCGAATGTCTCGGCGACAAGGTAGACCGCAGCATCACCGGCGAGGACCTCATCGACGAACTTGACCGCATCGCCGCTCAACGCGGTACCTATCCGAACGTGCTCAGATGTGACAACGGACCCGAATTAGCCTGTGCGGCAATGGCAGACTGGGCCGACGGTCACGTCGGGCTGCACTTTATCCCGCCCGGTGAACCTTGGCGAAACGGCTACGTCGAATCATTTAACTCCCGCATCCGCGACGAATGCCTCAACATCAACAGCTTCTGGTCTCTAGCCCAGGCCCGCGTGGTCATCAGCGACTGGAAACATGACTACAACCATCACCGGCGGCACTCTGCCTTGGGCTACCAAGCCCCCGCCCACTACGCTGCCACCTGCACCCACCAATGAACGACTCTCGTTCGCCGTGGACCAGTTCACGGGGTCCGGTCACAACGCCTTGCCCTTGGGAGGCGTCGGGTGATAACGGCGCCATACGAATAACCCAGGCATATCCAGACAGTGGTCCGCGTGCAGATGCGACAACAGCACATGCACCGACCCGGGATCCAAGTGTCGCTGTAGTGCGCCGAGCACACCGCCACCGAAGTCGATGACCATCGGCGGGGTGTCCGGAGCCCGGAGCAGATAACCCGACGCGGCCGAATCCGGACCCACGACGCTGCCGGAGCATCCGAGCACGGTTATTCGCACGGACACTACTGTGCCATGCCCATTACCGCGATGAGAAAAACATTGCCGCAATAGGTGAGCAGAATCTCGCGTGACGCTATTTGACAGGCGGATGATGAACGGCTTCCACGCCGGTAATCGCCGGCCCGAGGAATCGCGCCGCCAGCCGGGTGAACGCTTCCGGGTCGCCGGTGGCTTCGAACACCCGGGTAGCCGGCGGCGCATCGTGCGGGCGCAGCAGGTCGCTCTGGGTCAGCACCCGGAGAACTTCTTTGGCGGTCTCCTCGGCGCTCGAGACCAGCGTGACGTGGTCTCCCATGGCCAGTTGAATGAGTCCGGACAGCAGCGGGTAGTGCGTACAACCGAGCACCAGAGTGTCCACCCCGGCACGCTGCAACGGCTCCAGGTAACCCTCCGCCAGCCCCAGCACCTGACGGCCACTGGTGACCCCACGCTCGACGAAATCCACGAACCGCGGACAGGCCACCGCGGTGATCTCGGTGTCGCGCGCGGCGGCGAACGCGTCTTGGTAGGCGTGGGAGGTGATGGTCGCGCGAGTGCCGATCACCCCGATGCGGCCGTTGCGGGTGGCAGCAACCGCGCGGCGGACGGCCGGCAGGATCACCTCGACGACGGGCACGTCGTATCGCTCCCGCGCGTCTCGCAAGCAGGCCGCGGACGCCGAGTTGCAGGCGATCACCAAAACCTTGACACCCCGGTCAACCAAGTCGTCGCCGATCGCCAACGCGTGTGCGCGGATCTCCGGGATGGTCAGTGGACCGTAGGGGCCGTTGCCGGTGTCACCGACGTAGATGATGTCTTCGTCGGGCAGTTGGTCGATGATGGCCCGCGCGACGGTCAGTCCGCCGACGCCGGAGTCGAAGATTCCGACGGGCGCCAACGGCGAGCTCATGTCTTCGGACGCAACTGCCGGTTGCCGGCCTTCTTCAGGGCGCGGGCTTTACGCTCCGGTACCGACAAGAGGTATGCCGCCACCACGCCGGCAAGCGCACCGCACAGATGTCCCTGCCATGACACCCCGCCGCACATGCCCAGTCGCGGAAGGGCTCCCAGCAGGACGCCACCATAGAAGAACAAGACCACCAAACCGATGACGATGTCCCAGACCTTGCGCACGAAAAGGCCGAACACCAACAGAAAGGTCAGCCAGCCGAAGATAAGCCCGGACGCTCCGATGTGGTCGGTCGGACCGCAGGTGCTGCCCACATTTCCGATGAGCCAGGTGCCGAAGCCGCCCAGGATCCACACGATCACCGTCGCCCAGACGAACCGCGACAATCCGGCCAGCGTCATCAGGAATCCCAAAACCAGCAAGGGAATGGTGTTGGCCATCAGGTGTGCCCAGTTGGCATGCAGCAGCGGCGCGAAAACAATGCCCCACAACCCGTCGGTTTTCAGCGGGCGGATGCCGTTGACGTCCAGCGAATGCCGCGACAGCTGGTCGATCAGTTCAACGAGATACAGCAGCCCGACGAACGTGAGGATGGTCGCCCCGCCGACGATCCAGCGCGGTCGCCTTTCCGGCTGCTTCGCGGGTGTTCGCGGATAGGCGGTCATTGGCGCCGCTCCTCCTCATCGCTATCGCTCGGCATCGTCGCCGGCGCGGGTCATGCCCACAGCTGCCCTTCCAGAGCGTTCTCGGCATCAGCAAGGCTACCGCCGTAGGCGCCGGTCGACAGATACTTCCACCCTGCGTCGGCAACCACCAAGGCAATGTCCGCGCGATTACCCGACTGGACGACATTTGCCGCGATTCCCAGTGCGGCGTGCAGCACCGCGCCCGTCGAGATACCCGCGAAGATGCCCTCGGCCGCCGCCAGTTCACGGGTACGGCGCACCGCGTCGTGCGCGCCCACCGAATACCGCGCGGTCAGCACCTCAGGGTCATACAGTTCGGGAACAAAGCCCTCGTCGATGTTGCGCAGCGCGTACACCCCCTCGCCGTAGCGTGGCTCGGCGGCCACGATGTGGATGCCGGGAACCCGCTCGCGCAGAAACCGGCCGGTACCCATCAGCGTGCCGGCAGTGCCCAGGCCGGCGACGAAATGGGTGATCTCGGGTAGGTCATCCAGCAACTCGGGACCGGTGCCGCGGTAATGCGCGTCCGTGTTGGCCGGATTGCCGTACTGGTACAGCATCACCCACGACGGGTTGGCGGCGGCAAGCTCTTTGGCCGCGGCCACCGCTGCATTGGATCCCCCCTCGGCCGGCGAAAAAATGATTCTCGCGCCGTACAGCTCCAGCAGCTGACGCCGTTCCACCGAGGTGTTCTCGGGCAGCACGCATATCAGCCGGTAGCCCTTCAACCGGGCCGCCATTGCCAGCGAGATACCGGTGTTGCCGCTGGTGGGCTCGATGATGGTGGCGCCGGGCGACAACCGCCCGTCTTGTTCGGCCTGTTCGATCATCCGCAGCGCCGGCCGGTCTTTGATCGATCCGGTCGGATTGCGGTCCTCGAGCTTGGCCCACAACCGCACGTGCGCTGCGTCGGCCTCGTCTACCCATCGTGGGGACAGCTGCCGCAGACCCACCAGCGGGGTGTTGCCCAGGGCCTGTAATAGCGAGTCGTAACGCGCCATGCGCTCCGCTTACCCGCCCGCCACGGCGGGCAGGATGGTGACCGAGTCGCCGTCGGACAGCACGGTGTCCAGACCACCGGAGAAGCGCACATCCTCGTCGTTGACGTAGACGTTCACAAAGCGGTGCAGCTTGCCGTTATCGATCAGCCGCTCGGAGATGCCCGCGTAATTGGCCTCGAGGTCGTTGATAACCGCGCCGAGCGTGTCGCCGGTCGCAAAGACGCGCTTCTGGCCGCCGGTGTGGGGTCGCAGGACGGTCGGGATGGACACCGTGACGCTCATGCAGGCCTTCCTCGCATTTTTCCGGGCACTTTTCCGGGATTTTCACAGATGCTCAGTACTGCTCGACGATATGGACAGGCTCTTCGGTGACGGCACCGGCGACGATGCGATAGCTACGTAGCTCACAACGCTCGGCATCACGGGTGGACACCAGCACATAATGCGCCTCGGGTTCCGCGGCCAGGCTGACATCCGTGCGGCTCGGGTAAGCCTCGGTCGCCGTATGCGAGTGATAGATGACGACCGGCACTTCGTTCGCGCTTTCCATGGATCGCCACACCTGGAGTTGCTCGCCGGAATCGAAACGGTAGAACGTCGGCGAGCGCTCCGCATTGGTCATCGGGATATGGCGCTGGGGACGGTCGGAACCCTCCGGCCCCGCCAGCAGCCCACAGGCTTCGTCTGGGTGATCGCGGCGCGCATGCGCGAGCATCGCATCGACCAGGTCGGCACGAATCACCAGCACCTCAGCCGTTCCCTTCCGCACGCGTTCCGAATGCTCCGGGCAACATGGCGCGGTAGCTCGGTATTCCGGCCACGGGCGCGGCGGCGATGACACCAGCCAAGACCGCTCGGGCCAGGCAATCGCCGGCGGCCGCTCCCACCGCGCTGACCAGCCCCGTCTCCGGTGAGAGAGCCGCGGGTAACCCGGGGTCCGGCGGCACCTCGACCGCACCGGTGGCCAGCGCGAAGACGGTATCGCCGTCCAGCGGCGTGTGGGCCGGCCGGATCGAGCGGGCCAGCCCGTCGTGAGCCGCGATCGCGACGCGCCGGCACGCCGCCGGACTCAGCACCGCGTCCGTCGCGACCACCCCAATGGTGGTGTTCATGGGGCTCGCCTCCGTCGGCAGCTGTGCTAACGCCTCGGCCTGCTCGGCGGGTGGTTTGGTCAGCTCGAACTCGTCGATCAGCTCCGCCATCCACGGCAGGCCGGTCGCCGGATCGACGACGTTGCCCACCGAGTTCACCACGACGACCGCGCCGACGGTCACGCCGGACGGCAGCGTGATGGACGCTGTGCCGACGCCGCCCTTCAGGAGGCCGGCGCGTGCGCCCACGCCCGCGCCCACGGTCCCGGTGGCGACATCGGTCCCCGCGGCGTCACAGGCCAGATAGCCGAAGTCAGCTCCCGGCCGGCAATTCCAGCCCCCGACCGGCAGGTCGAAGATCACCGCGGCCGGGACAATGGGCACCACCCCGGCGCCCCCCATACCGACAGTGACACCGCGTTGATGTTCCTCGAGCCAGCGCATGACACCGTCGGCGGCGGCCAGGCCATAGGCGCTGCCGCCGGCGAGCAGCACCGCGTCCACGAAGCGGACACTGTTGACCGGATCCAGCAGGTCGGTCTCGCGGGTTCCGGGCGCACCTCCGCGGCAATCGACCGCAGCGACCGTTCCGGGTGGCGGCAGCACAACGGTGACGCCGCACGCCCAGCCGGCACCGAGGGACGCATCGGGATCAAGCCGCTGGTAGTGGCCGACGCGGATACCGCCGACGTCGGTGATGGCGTTCATCCGGCTGCCGTCGCGGTCATCCGGCGGGTTTACCCATCAGCACCAGGACGAGGTACTCCTGCAGAACTGTCAGCCATTGGTAGACGTCGTAATGCGCCGCCATGGGATGGTCAGCCGGCAGCCGCTCAGGCCCCTGCGGGCCGACGTTGAGCAGCACTCCAAGAGTCAGCCGCAAGTCGTTGACGGCGGCAACCCAGGCGTTGGCATCGGACTCGGTCAGCTCGAACCGACCGCCGTTTTCCGGGACCGTCTGCAGCAACTGCTGTGCCGCACCGCGTTTGGCGTCGATGATGGCCGGCTCATGCAAACTGCGAAGGGCGGCGTTGAGCGTCTCGGAGGCATCGAGGGTCATCGGGTCGCCCGGATCCAGCTTGTAGAAATCCGGCAGCAGCCGACGCAGCGTCGGGTCACCCGGACGATCGGAGTGGCCGGTCTTTATGCCGGTAATCTCTTCGAGTTCGTCTGTCGGAGTAGTCGATTCGCGTTCATCGAACAGCCCGACCATCGCGCCGACCAGATTCTTGAGCAGGGCTGCCTCGTGGGGAGCCAAGGCGGATCGAAAACGGGGGCCGTTGCGGGTTTCGACGCGCTTCCATTTGCGCACGCTGGATCCGGATACCCTCGAAGCTCACCGGTCCTGCTGCATCGTCGCCCACAATCCGGCGGCGTGCAGTTTGGACACGTCGACCTCCATGGCCTCCCGGCTACCGGCCGAGACCACTGCCTTTCCCTCGTTGTGCACCTGCAGCATCAGCTTGGTGGCATGCGGCTCGCTGTAGCCGAACAACTTCTGGAACACATACGTCACATAGCTCATCAAGTTGACCGGATCGTCCCAGACGACGGTCACCCACGGACTGGCCGTCACATCGACCGGCGCGGATTCGCGTTGCCCGGTCGATCCGGGCTTGGCGGGCGCTGATGCAGCAACCATAGCCATAGGATAGCGAGCCACTGCGGTGGATACCGAGACCCCGACGCCAACCGATACGGTTGCGGGGTGAATGACTCGGCCTCCGCTGGGCTCCTGACCGACAAGTACGAGCTGACCATGCTGGCGGCCGCGCTGCGCGACGGCACAGCCAATCGCCGGACCACGTGGGAAGTCTTCGCCCGCCGGCTTCCCCCCGGCCGGAGGTACGGGGTGGTGGCCGGAACCGGTCGACTGCTGGAGCTGTTGCCGCAGTTCAGGTTCGACAACGACGCGTGCGAGTTGCTGGCCCGATTCCTCGACACCCAGACCCTGGATTACCTCCGGGATTTTCGCTTCTGCGGTGATATTGACGGCTACGCCGAAGGCGAACTGTACTTTCCTGGTTCCCCGGTTCTGTCATTGCACGGCAGTTTCGCCGAATGCGTGCTGCTGGAAACGGTGGTGCTGTCGATCTTCAACCACGACACGGCGATCGCATCGGCGGCAGCGCGGATGGTCAGCGCCGCCGGAGACCGCCCGCTGATCGAAATGGGCTCACGCCGGACGCATGAGCGCGCCGCCGTCGCCGCCGCCCGGGCCGCGTACGTCGCGGGCTTTTCGGGCTCGTCCAACCTGGAAGCCCAGCGGCGATACGGGATACCGACCGAAGGCACCGCCGCCCACGCGTTCACCATGCTTCACGCCCGCCGGGACGGCCCACCGGAAGTGGCCGAGTTAGCCGCATTCCGCGCGCAGGTCGAGGCGTTGGGCGCGGACACGACGCTGCTCGTGGACACCTATGACGTGACGATGGGCATCGCCAATGCTGTCGCGGCCGCCGGTACCGGGCTCGGTGCGGTCCGCATCGACTCCGGCGAGTTGGGCGTGCTGGCACGGCAAGCGCGCGATCAGCTCGACCGACTCGGCGCCCACCAGACCCGCATCATGCTCTCGGGCGACCTCGACGAGTTCTCCATCGCCGCGCTGCGCGCCGAGCCGGTCGACAGCTACGGCGTCGGCACGTCGCTGGTCACCGGTTCGGGTGCACCCACCGCGAGCATGGTCTACAAACTGGTCGAGGTCGACGGCATCCCGGTGCAAAAACGCAGCAGCCACAAGGAGTCCCGCGGCGGCCGCAAAGAAGCCCTGCGGCTGTCGAAGCCCACCGGCACCATCACCGAGGAGATCGTGCATCCGGCTGGGCGCCCGCCGGCCACCACCGAGCCGCACCGACTGTTGACCACGCCGCTGGTTCGCGGCGGGGACGTGGTCGCCGATACGGGTACCGCTGCGCTTGCGGCGGCACGCAAGCTCGTCGCATCCGGGTTGGGCAGCTTGCCTTGGGAGGGACTGAAATTGGCGCCCGGCGAACCGGCCATCCCGACGCAGACGATCTGACAAGGGATCTGACAAGGAGCACGCCACGCCTGGGTTGTCCGTTCAAGAGCTGCTGGCCGTCGCCGTGGCCGCGCTGGGTGGCAGCGAACGCCGCGGCCAGCTGGAAATGGCCAACGCCGTCGAGCAGGCTTTCACGACCGGCCAGCACCTCGTCGTCCAGGCCGGCACCGGCACCGGGAAGTCGCTGGCGTACCTGGTTCCGGCGATTGTCCGTGCGGTCGGCGACGACGGGCCCGTCGTGGTGTCTACCGCAACGATCGCCCTGCAGCGGCAACTCGTCGATCGCGACCTACCCCGCTTAGCCGATGCGCTCGCCACCGCACTGCCCCGCCGGCCGCAGTTCGCGTTGCTGAAGGGGCGGGGAAACTACCTGTGTCTCAACAAGGTTCATAACGGCAGCGCAACCAGTGACCCGGCCGGGGAGCCGCAGGAGGAGCTCTTCAACCCCATGGCCGTCACCGCCCTGGGCCGCGACGTGCAACGCCTCACCGAATGGGCGGCTACGACCGACTCCGGGGACCGCGACGACCTCAAGCCCGGCGTGGCTGACCGGTCGTGGTCGCAGGTCAGCGTCTCCGCACGGGAATGCATCGGCGTGGCCCGATGCCCGTTTGGCTCCCAGTGCTTCTCCGAACGGGCCCGCGCCAGGGCGGGCGCGGCCGACATCGTCGTCACCAATCATGCGCTGCTGGCCGTGGACGCCGTTGCCGAATCCTCGGTGCTGCCGGAGCACCGGCTGCTGGTGGTCGACGAGGCGCATGAGTTGGCCGACCGGGTGACCTCGGTGGCAACCGCTGAGCTGACGTCGGCGACACTCGGTGTGGCGGCGCGGCGGATCGCGCGGTTGGTCGGCCCCGAAGTGCTCGAGCGGTTGGAAGCGGCATCGGCGACGTTGTCCTCGGCGATCCACGACGCGTCACCCGGACGCATCGATTACCTCGACGACGAGTTGGCGACATACCTGACGGCGCTACGCGACGCAGCCGGCGCAGCCCGATCGGCGATCGACAGCAGCAGCGACGCGAAAGCGGCATCCGCCAGGGCCGAAGCCGCGGCGGCCCTGACCGACATCTGCGATACCGCATCGCGAATCCTGACGTCCTTCACCCCCGCCATTCCCGAGCGCACCGACGTCGTCTGGCTCGACCACGAGGAGAACCGCGGTTCGCCGCGCAGCGTGCTGCGGGTGGCCCCGCTGTCGGTCGCCGACCTGCTCGCCCGCCAGGTGTTCGACCGCTCGACGGCGGTGCTGACCTCTGCGACGCTGACGATCGGCGGCACCTTCGACGCGATGGCGGCGGCCTGGGGCCTGACGTCAGACCCGCCTTCGGATACCGGCTGGCGCGGGCTGGACGTGGGATCGCCGTTCCAGCACGCGAAGTCGGGAATTCTCTACGTGGCGGCCCATCTTCCGTCGCCCGGGCGGGACGGCACCGGATCGGCCGAGCAGCTGACCGAAATCGCCGAACTCATCACCGCGGCCGGCGGGCGCACCCTTGGCCTGTTCTCCTCGATGCGCGCGGCGCGAGCAGCAGCCGAAGCCATGCGCGACCGGCTTTCCACACCGGTGTTGTGCCAGGGCGACGACACCACCTCCGCGCTGGTCGAACAGTTCAGCGCCGACCCTGCCACCTCGCTGTTCGGCACGCTGTCGTTATGGCAGGGCGTCGACGTTCCCGGACCCTCGCTGTCGTTGGTCCTGATCGACCGCATCCCGTTTCCGCGCCCGGACGACCCACTGCTGAGCGCGCGCCAGCGCGCGGTGGCGGCTCGCGGCGGCAACGGTTTCATGACGGTCGCCGCCAACCATGCGGCGCTGCTGCTGGCGCAGGGCGCGGGCCGGCTGTTGCGCCGGGTCACGGACCGTGGTGTGGTGGCGGTGCTGGACTCGCGCATGGTGACCGCACGCTACGGGGACTACCTGCGAGCCTCGCTGCCCCCGTTCTGGCAGACCACCAGCGCCACGCAGGTCCGCGCGGCACTGCAACGACTGTCGGCCGCCGGCTGATCAGCCCCCGGCCAAGGTGACCAGCCCGAGCTCGTTGCCGTCGGCGAGCATCGGATGGCGCGGCAGCACGCGCACGGTGTACCCGACGGACCCCGCCAGCGGCAGCGGCGTAGTCGTCGAGAAGATGTGGCTGACGCCGTCAGTGCCGGTATGCGCCATATCGACGGTGGTCGGGTCCAGCAGCACGTCGCCGGTGTCGACCCTGCCCAGCACCGCTTGCACGGTCACCTCGTCGGGTTGCAGTCCGGCCAGCTGCACGATTGCGGTCAAGGTCAGCTTGGAGCCCAGCAGCGGAGTGTCGGGCAGCCCGGCGCTGTCCACGTCGGTGATCTCGATTTGCGGCCACGCTGCTGCGGCCCGCCGCCGGTAGGCGGCCAGCTCGCGGGCCCCGCCGAACTCGGTGCCGTCGTCGGCGACACCGATGGTCTTGCGCCACGAATGCGCCGCCGGCGCGTAGTAGTGCTCGACGTAGTCGCGCACCATGCGGGAAGCCAGCACTTTGGGCCCCAGCGTCTGCAGGGTGTGGCGCACCATCTCCATCCATCGCGGGGGAACGCCGCGTTCGTCGCGCTCGTAGAACTTCGGTGCCACCGCCTGTTCCAGCAGGTTGTACAGCCCACTGGACTCGAGGTCATCGCGTCGTTCCGGATCGGCCACGCCGTCGGCAGACGCTATCTCCCAGCCGTTTTCGCCGTCGTACCATTCGTCCCACCACCCGTCGCGGATGGACAGGTTCAGCCCCCCGTTGAGCGCACTCTTCATCCCTGAGGTTCCACACGCCTCCAACGGCCGCAACGGGTTGTTCAGCCACACGTCGCAACCCCAGTACAACAACCGGGCCATGGACATGTCGTAGTTGGGCAGGAAGGCGATGCGGTGGCGCACCTGCGGCCGGTCGGCGAAGCGCACCACCTGCTGGATGAGCGCCTTTCCCCCGTCGTCGGCCGGATGGGACTTGCCCGCAACGATCAGCTGTATCGGCCGTTCCGGGTCGAGCAGCAGCTTCTCGAGTCGATCCGGATCACGCAGCATCAGGGTCAGCCGCTTGTATGTCGGAACCCGGCGGGCGAACCCGATGGTCAACACATCCGGATCGAAAGCCGTTGCAATCCAACCCAATTCAGCTTCAGAGGCACCGCGTTCCAGCCATGACTGACGCAACCGCGCCCGAACGTCCGCAACCAGCAACGAGCGCAGCTGAGACCGGATCCACCACAGATGGCCGGCATCCACCTGCTGCAACCGCAGCCAGACGGCCGGCTCGGCGAAGGAGTCCGAACCGGCCAATTCGCGGCCCAGTTGCAGCCATTGCGGCGCGGCCCAGCTGCGGGCGTGCACCCCGTTGGTGATCGACCCGATCGGTACTTCGTCTGGGTCGAATCCGGGCCACAGCTCGTTGAACATGGCCCGGCTGACCCTGCCGTGCAGCAGCGAGACACCGTTAGCACGCTGCGCCAGCCGCAGACCCATGTGGGCCATGTTGAACTTGGTGGGATCGTCCTCGGCGCCCAGCGCGAGGATCCGATCGGTCGGCACCCCCGGCAGCAGCCTCGCCTCGTCATCGCCGAAGTAACGCTGCACCATGTCCACCGGGAACCGGTCGATACCGGCTGGCACCGGAGTGTGCGTGGTGAACACCGTGCTGGACCGCACCACCGTCAGCGCGGTATCGAAGTCCAATCCCGAATCTGTGATGAGTTCCCGGATGCGTTCGGCTCCCAGGAACCCGGCGTGACCCTCGTTCATGTGGTAAACCTCGGGGGACGGCAACCCCTGGATGGCGGTGAACGCGCGGATTGCCCGTATCCCACCGATGCCGGCCAAGATCTCCTGCTTGATCCGGTGTTCCTGGTCACCCCCGTAAAGGCGGTCGGTCACGCTGCGCAGCTCGTGCTCGTTTTCCGGGATGTCGGAATCCAACAGCAGCAGCGGAACCCGGCCCACCTGTGCGACCCAGATCCGCGCCCGCAGTTGCGCGGAATCCGGCAGCGCCAGCTCGACCAGCACCGGATCACCACTGGAATGGGTGAGCAGGCGCAACGGCAACCCGTGCGGATCCAACGACGGATAGGTCTCCTGCTGCCAGCCGTCAGCGGTCAGGGACTGCCGAAAGTATCCCGACCGGTAGTAGAGACCGACCGCGATCAGCGGCAATCCCAGATCCGATGCGGCCTTGAGGTGATCTCCCGCCAGGATCCCAAGGCCGCCGGAGTAATTGGGCAGCACCTCGGCAATGCCGAATTCCATCGAGAAATACGCGATGCTGGCGGGCAGCGTCAGCCCGGACGCAGCCGCGGTGCCCGCCTGCTCTTGTTGCTGATACCCCTGCTCTTGTTGTTGATACCCCTGCTCTTGTTGCTGATACCACAGTGGACGGCTCAGGTAGTCGTTGAGGTCGGCCGCCTGCTCGTCGAGGCGGCGCAGGAATTCCTCGTCGAGGGCCAACTCGTCCAGGCGTGCCGGTTTGACCGCACCCAGCACCGCCACCGGGTCGTTGCCGCAGCTTGCCCACAATGCCGGGTCGATGCTGGCGAACAGGTCCTGCGTGGCCTTTTCCCAGGACCACCGCAGGTTGGTCGACAACTGGTCCAGCGCGGCAAGACGGTCGGGCAAATGAGCACGGACGGTAAACCGGCGGAGGGCTTTCACGCGTCTTTACCTTACTGAGGATTCCGCCCGGCGCAGGGCACTCGGCGACAGGTTGGGCCCCGCCGGTGTGGCCGGACACTAGGGTGGGTATGGGGCGCTAAGACGAGCAGACAACGACACACGATGGACACCCCGGCGACACCGCTGTTGCTCGTCCCCGGGGTGACGAGCCCGGGAACGGGCGGCATGGGCCGAACTCGGGTTCCCCGCCTGCGTGGGCGAGCCACGAACAGAACGGAGTGATTGGTGCCCGGTCGTGTCGAGATCGATGACGTCCAGCCCGTCGTCTCATGTGGCGCCTACCCCGCCAAGGCAGTGGTGGGCGAGGTGGTGCCGGTCAGCGCCTCAGTATGGCGCGAGGGACACGAAGCAGTGGCCGCGACCCTGGTCGTGCGCTACCTCGGCCCGCGTTATCCGCTGGTCAGTGACGTGCGCAGGGTCTCGGCGGTGCGGGCGCTGGAGTCCGAGGCGACGGCCAGGCCGGCCGAGCAACAGCGCGTCAAACCGCTGTTGTTCCCGATGACGATGGGCCAGGAGCCCTATGTCTTCCACGGCCAGTTCACCCCCGACAGCGCCGGATTGTGGACCTTCCGGGTCGACGGTTGGGGTGACCCGGTACACACCTGGCGTCATGGCCTGGTCGCCAAACTCGACGCCGGCCAAGGCGAAAAAGAATTGTCCAACGATTTGCTGATCGGCGCCGCGCTACTCGAGCGCGCCGCCACCGGGGTGCCGCGCGCGCAACGCTGGCCACTGATGGAGGCAGCCGCGGCGTTGCGGAATCCCGGTGACCCGGTGACCCGCTCCGCACTGGCCCTGTCCCCGGAAATCGAGGACCTGCTCAAGACTTATCCGCTACGGGATCTGGTTACCCGCGGCGAACAGTTCGGCATCTGGGTCGACCGCCCGGTGGCCCGCTTCGGGGCGTGGTACGAGATGTTCCCGCGTTCCACCGGAGGTTGGGACGACGACGGCAAACCGGTACACGGCACGTTTGCCACCGCGGCGGCCGAACTGCCGCGCATCGCGCGGATGGGATTCGACGTGGTGTACCTGCCGCCGATTCATCCGATCGGCAAGGTGCACCGTAAGGGCCGCAACAACAACCCCACCGCCGCGCCCGGTGACGTGGGATCTCCGTGGGCGATCGGCAGCGACGAGGGCGGCCACGACGCCATCCACCCGGGCCTGGGCACCATCGACGATTTCGACGACTTCGTTGCCGCGGCGCGCGACCTGGGCATGGAGGTGGCCCTGGACCTCGCCCTGCAATGCGCGCCGGACCATCCGTGGGCACGTGAACACCGCAACTGGTTCACCCAGCTGCCGGACGGCACCATCGCCTACGCGGAGAACCCGCCGAAGAAGTATCAGGACATCTATCCACTCAACTTCGACAACGATCCCGCGGGACTCTACGACGAAGTGCTGCGCGTGGTACGACATTGGATCGACCACGGCGTCAAGTTCTTTCGAGTCGACAACCCGCACACCAAGCCACCCGACTTCTGGTCTTGGCTGATCGGTCAGGTAAAGACCATCCACCCCGACGTGTTGTTCTTGTCCGAGGCATTCACTCCGCCGGCCCGCCAGTACGGGCTGGCCAAACTGGGCTTCACGCAGTCCTACAGTTACTTCACCTGGCGCACGTCCAAGTGGGAGCTCACCGAATTCGGTAATGAGATCGCCGAATTCGCCGATTTTCGCCGACCCAACCTCTTCGTCAACACCCCTGACATCCTGCACGCCGTCCTGCAACACAACGGCCCCGGCATGTTTGCCATCCGCGCGGTCCTGGCGGCCACCATGGGTCCGGCCTGGGGCGTGTACTCCGGTTACGAGCTGTTCGAGCACCGGGCGGTGCGGGAAGGCAGCGAGGAATACCTGGACTCGGAAAAATACGAGCTGCGTCCCCGTGACTTCGCAGGCGCGCTTGCCGAAGGCAGGTCACTGGAGCCGTTCATCACGCAGCTCAACGCAATTCGGCGACTGCATCCCGCGCTGCAGCAGCTACGCACCATTCGTTTCCACCATGTCGACAACGAGGCGATGCTGGCCTACAGCAAGTTCGACCCGGCGACCGGAGACTGTGTCCTGGTGGTGGTCACGCTCAACGCCCTCGGGCCCGAGGAAGCAACCCTGTGGCTGGACATGGCCGCGCTGGGTATGGAGCCCTATGAGCGGTTTTGGGTCCGCGACGAGATAACCGGCCAGGAATTCAATTGGGGGCAAGCAAATTATGTTCGCATCGACCCGGCGCAAGCAGTCGCCCACGTCATCAACATGCCACTCATTCCGGAGGAATCCCGAGTCACACTGCTGCGCAGGAGGTGAGCGACGTGAGCCGATCCAATAGCCGAACCGATCAACTGCCCGGAACACACTTGGCGCCCGACCCCGCCGAGCTGGCGCGCCTGGTGGCCGGCGCCCACCACAACCCGCACAGCATCCTGGGCGCCCACGAATACGGCGACCACACGGTCATCCGGGCATTTCGTCCGCACGCGGCCAGCGTCGTCGCGCTCGTCGGTGACGACCAATTGCCGATGCAGCACATCGACGCCGGGCTGTTCGCGGTGGCGCTGCCCTTCGTCAACTTGATCGACTACCGGTTGCAGGTCAGCTACGAGGGCGCAGACCCCTATACGGTCGCCGACGCTTACCGCTTTCTGCCCACCCTGGGTGAGGTCGACCTCCATCTGTTCGCCGAGGGCCGCCACGAGCGACTCTGGGAAGTCCTTGGCGCTCATCCCCGCTCGTTCACCACGGCCGACGGTGACGTGGAGGGTGTGTCGTTTGCGGTGTGGGCACCCAATGCCAAGGGCGTCAGCCTGATCGGTGATTTCAACGGCTGGACCGGAAACGACGCGCCCATGCGCGTGCTGGGTTCCTCGGGAGTGTGGGAGTTGTTCTGGCCAGGTTTCCCGGCCGACGGCCTCTACAAGTTCCGGGTGCACGGCGCCGACGGCGTCGTGACCGATCGGGCCGACCCGTTCGCTTTCGGCGCCGAGGTGCCGCCCCAGACGGCATCGCGCGTGACGGTGAGTAACTACACCTGGGGCGACGCCGACTGGATGACTGGGCGTGCCCAGCGCAATCCGGTGTTCGAGCCGATGAGCACCTACGAAGTCCACCTGGGTTCCTGGCGTCCCGGGCTGAGCTACCGCCAGCTCGCCCGTGAACTGACCGATTACGTGGTGGAACATGGGTTCACCCATGTGGAGCTACTGCCCGTGGCCGAGCACCCCTTCGCCGGATCCTGGGGATACCAGGTCACGTCGTACTACGCGCCGACTTCACGTTTCGGCACCCCCGACGATTTCCGGGCGCTGGTCGACGCCCTTCACCAAGCCGGCATCGGGGTCATCGTGGACTGGGTGCCGGCCCACTTCCCAAAGGACGCCTGGGCGCTCGGACGCTTCGACGGCACTGCCCTCTATGAGCATTCCGACCCCAAACGTGGCGAGCAACTAGACTGGGGCACTTACGTTTTCGACTTCGGCCGTCCGGAGGTACGAAACTTTCTGGTAGCCAACGCGTTGTACTGGCTGCAGGAGTTTCACGTCGACGGCCTGCGGGTGGACGCGGTGGCATCGATGCTCTACCTGGATTACTCGCGTCCCGAGGGCGGCTGGACCCCCAACATCTACGGCGGGCGGGAGAACCTGGAGGCGGTGCAGTTCCTGCAGGAGATGAACGCCACCGCGCACCGGGTAGCGCCGGGCATTGTCACCATCGCCGAGGAGTCGACGTCGTGGCCGGGGGTGACGAGACCGACGAGCCTTGGCGGCCTTGGCTTTTCGATGAAATGGAACATGGGCTGGATGCACGACACGCTCGACTACATTCGTCGCGACCCGGTCTATCGCAGCTTTCATCACCATGAGATGACGTTCTCGATGCTGTATGCGTTCAGCGAGAACTACGTGCTGCCACTCAGCCATGACGAGGTGGTGCACGGCAAGGGGACGCTGTGGGGCCGGATGCCGGGTAACAACCACATGAAGGCCGCCGGGCTTCGCAGTCTGCTCGCCTACCAGTGGGCGCACCCGGGCAAACAACTGCTGTTCATGGGCCAGGAATTCGGCCAGCGTGCCGAATGGTCCGAGCAAAACGGTCTGGACTGGTTCCAGCTCGACGAACAAGGCTTCTCGAACGGAATCCTGCGTCTGGTGCGCGACATCAACGACATCTACCGCAACCACCCGGCACTGTGGAGCCAGGACACCGTTCCGGCGGGCTATTCCTGGATCGACGCCAACGATTCGGCCAACAACGTCTTGAGCTTCCTGCGCTACGGCAACGACGGCTCCGTGATGGCCTGCGTGTTCAACTTCGCGGGCACCGAGCACGGCGGCTACCGGCTCGGCCTCCCGGCGGCGGGCCGCTGGCGCGAGGTCCTCAACACAGACGCGACCGACTACAACGGGACCGGAGTGGGCAACCTCGGGGGCGTCGACGCCACCGACGACCCGTGGCATGGCCGCCCCGCATCGGCGGTGCTGGTGCTGCCGCCGACGTCGGCGTTATGGCTGGAGCCGGCCTAGCGCGAGCAGTCGCCAATCTGCTCGGCCCACCACTCAGTACCGCTCAGTACAGGGCGTTGGCAAGATTGCGCCGACCGGCGATGACTTCGGGGTCGGCAGGGTCGAACAGCTCGAACAGCTCGATCAGCCGAGTGCGCACCCTCGTGCGCTCATCGCCAGCAGTGCTGCGCACCAAGGCAACCAGACGATCGAACGCCCCGGTGACATCCTGGTTGAGGATTTGCACGTCGGCAGCCGCGAAGGCAGCCTCGATGTCATCGGGCGCGGCGTCGGCGACCAGGACCGCATCCGGCCGCTGTGCGGTTGCGCGGGTGAGGAAGTCGATCTGCCGGATCGCCGCCTTCGCTTCGACATTGCCCGGCTCGGCGTCCAGAATCGCTTGATAAGATTTCTTGGCCGCCTCGAAGTCACCGGCCTCGAGTTCCGCGCGGGCCTGCGCCACCGCCGGATCGACCTCGGTAAACTCTCCCGAACCCGTTGGGCCCCTGAGCTTTCCGGCTGTCGCCGATAACAGCGAGTCGAGCCAGCGTCGTAGCTGATCGGCGGGCTGAGGTCCTTGGAAGCTCGAGATCGGTTGCGCCGCAGCCAGTGCCACCACGGTCGGGACCGCCTGTACGCCGAATATCTGAGCCACTCTGGGCGCAACGTCGACGTTGACCGTCGCCAGCTGCCAGGTGCCCTGATCGGCTGCGGCCAGGCCAGACAACGTATCGAGCAGATCAACGCACACGTCGCTGCGCGGTGACCACAGCAGCACCACGACGGGCACCTCATCGGAGCGGGCGATCACCTCGTCTTCGAAATTGGTTTCGGTGATCTCGACCGCACCGGGCTGAGCCGAAGGTGTCCGGCCGGCAGCCCCGGCTGTTGCAGCGTTTTGTTGAGCTCGTTGTTTGAGACCGGAAAGGTCGACCGCACCGGCCATGGCAGGCCCGATCGGAGGTCGGGGACGTGTCACGTCATCAAGTCTGTCACGCCGGGGTCGCACACCGTACAGCCGGTGGCGGCGACCGTCATCCGACGGCGGAAATCATCACCGAAGAGTGGCCTGAGCGGTCGCGGCCACGATATATGACGAAAATCACATCGGCACCCGACGAACGGATCCCAGCAACGTCGCCGCGCCTGTCGGCGCTAGCCGGCCCGCAAGATCAGCGCGTCACCCTGGCCACCCGCACCACACAGGGCCGCAACGCCGTAACCGGAGCCGCGACGGGCCAGTTCGAGTGCCACGTGCAGCGTGATGCGCGCGCCCGACATCCCGATGGGATGACCGACGGCAATCGCGCCACCGTTGACATTGACGATCTCGGGATCAACCCCCAGCTCTCTCGTCGAAGCCAGCGCGACCGCGGCGAACGCCTCGTTGATCTCGATGACGTCGAGCTGGTCGACCGAGATGCCCTCACGCTGGAGCGCCTTTTTGATCGCGTTGGCCGGTTGCGACTGCAACGTCGAATCCGGGCCGGCCACGACTCCATGCGCGCCGATCTCGGCCAGCCACGAAACTCCCAGCTCCTGGGCCTTTTCTTTGCCCATCACCACGACCGCGCAGGCGCCGTCCGAGATCTGCGAGGCCGAGCCCGCGGTGATGGTGCCGTCCTTGCGAAACGCCGGCTTGAGACCGCCCAACGAATCGGCGGTCGTATTGGCCCGGATCCCTTCGTCTTCGCTGAACTGCAGTGGATCGCCTTTGCGCTGCGGAATACTCACCGGCACCACTTCGTCGGCGAACACCCCGTCCTTCCATGCAGCGGCCGCTTTCTGGTGTGACTGCGCCGCGTACTCGTCCTGCTCAGCGCGGGTGAACTTGTCGACGTCGTTGCGTTGCTCGGTGAGCGCGCCCATGGGCTGATCGGTGAAAACGTCGTGCAGACCGTCGTAGGCCATGTGGTCGAGAACCGTGACGTCGCCGTACTTGTAGCCGGCCCGGCTGTCCATCAGCAGATGCGGGGCCTTCGTCATCGACTCCTGACCCCCGGCAACCACCACGTCGAATTCTCCAGCACGAATCAGCTGGTCAGCAAGCGCGATGGCGTCGATGCCGGACAGACACATCTTGTTGATGGTCAGCGCCGGCACATCCCAGCCGATGCCCGCCGCAACCGCCGCCTGCCGTGCGGGCATCTGTCCCGCACCCGCGGTGAGCACCTGGCCCATGATCACGTACTCGACTAGAGATGCCGGATTTTCCACACCTGGGAACGCTTTTTCCAGGGCAGCCCTGATGGCGATGGCGCCCAGGTCACTGGCGCTGAAATCCTTCAGCGAACCCATCAACTTACCGATGGGCGTCCGGGCTCCAGCAACGATCACCGACGTCGTCATGACTACCTCCTAAGAGCGTGGGAACGGCCGATCCAGCCAACCCGGAGAAGCAGATTCTTTCCCATGAGGTTACCGTTGTGTTATGACCACCGATCAAGTTGACGCCCGTCAGGTTGTGGCCACCTCCTTGGTGACCGGGCTGGATCACGTCGGCATCGCCGTCGCCGATCTGGACGCGGCGATCGAGTGGTACCACGAACACCTCGGCATGATCCTGGTGCACGAGGAGCTTAATGACGACCAGGGAATCCGCGAAGCCATGCTTGCGGTGCCGGGCTCCACAGCCCAGATTCAATTGATGGCCCCGATGGATGAATCGTCGGCGATCGCAAAGTTTCTGCAAAAGCGCGGACCGGGCATCCAGCAGTTCGCGTGCCGGGTCGCCGATCTTGACGCCCTCAGCCGCCGACTGCGCTCGCAGGGCGTCCGTTTGGTGTACGAGGCTCCCCGGCGTGGCACGGCGAATTCCCGAATCAACTTCATCCATCCCAAGGACGCCGGCGGCGTGCTGATCGAACTGGTCGAGCCTGCTCGCTGAGCGCCGGAGCTAAGACCACTTACGGGTCGGTCCACGAGTCGAACGGTTAGCCCAACATGGGGTGTGCCAGTGCCGGCGGTCTTCGACAGCTTCCGGTTTTTCAGCGGGCCATACCACTACATGCGCAGTTCCCGAACGGATTTCGTGATCGCACCCGGGACACCGGTAGGTTTTGAGGGCACGCGCAGCCGCGATCGCACGGACTTCGTAGTCGTAGCCATCCGGCCCGGTCTCGACCCGGCGCGGGATCGGCGACGGCGCGACCGGCTGCTGCCGAATCGGACGACTACGACGGCGAGCCATTGTCAGAACAGCCGGTACTCGTCATTGTCCATACCGCGCATCTTGTCGTAATCCAGTGTGAGGCAACGGATGCCGCGGTCAGTAGCCAAGGTGCGGGCCTGCGGCTTGATCTGTTGAGCGGCGAACACACCCTTGACCGGCGCGAGAACGCTGTCGCGATTGAGCAACTCGAGATATCGGGTGAGCTGCTCCACCCCGTCGATCTCGCCGCGCCGCTTGATCTCCACTGCCACGCAGCCGCCACGTTCGTCGCGGCACAGCAGATCGACCGGCCCGATCGCGGTCATGTACTCGCGACGGATCAGCGTGTAGCCCTCACCCAGGAGTTGAACGTGCTCGGCGAGCAATGCCTGCAAATGGGCCTCGACGCCGTCCTTCACCAGTCCGGGGTCGACACCCAACTCGTGACTCGAGTCGTGTTCGATCTCTTCGACGGTGATGCGCAACTGTTCGCCGGACTTGTTGGTGACCACCCACACCGGTGATTGCGGGCCCGATTCCTCGGTCAGCCAGCAGGGGGGACTCATCCAGTTCAAGGGTTTGTAGGCGCGGTCGTCGGCGTGCACGCTGACCGACCCGTCGGCCTTGAACAACAGCAACCGGCGCGCGGACGGCAGATGCGCAGTAAGCCGGCCGACGTAGTCGACCGTGCATTGGGCAATGACGAGACGCACCCGACTCACCTTAGCCTCGGCCTTGCATCGGGTCACGGATTGGCCTGTGTGGATGCTGTTTTCGAAGATGCGACTTGTCCGGCCGGTGTCGGCGGCTTGGATGGGGCCGTCCTGGATGGTGATGGATCAGTGCAACGTCGCGGTCTCGCAGCGGGCGTTTTCGGGTTGCTCTGCCGGAAAATGCCTCTTCCGCAGATGCGCAGCGAAACTCAGACAATTCGATGCTGCGCTGCGGGACAGGATCTTTCGGCTATCGACAGCCATTACCGACACACTTCCGCGGAAAATCAGTCAGAGCCGGTCCGACAACTTAGGCTGTTGCCACGATGTCGTCCCAGAAGGCCGTGGCGCAGCGCTTGGATCGGGTGCTTGATAAAGTGGCCCGCTGGTTCCGCTGGCCGTCAGAAACCCCTGCTTACGGGTCTTGGCTGCTCGGACGTGCATCGGAAAGCCAGCAACGTCAGCGGATACGCATCCAGGTGATGATGAGTGTCACCATTCTGGCCGCGCAATTGGTCGGGATCACCATCGCGGCTCTGCTGCTGACGGTTGCCTTCCCGAAACCGAGCGTGATCTTCGACGCGCCGCGTTGGCTGTCCTTCGGGCTCGTACCCGCCTATAACGTGCTCGCTGTGGTGCTGGGCGCACTTTGGCTTACCCGGCAAACAACTCGCGCATTGCGATGGGCAATCGAGGAACGCACACCAACCCCAGACGAGGCACGCGACACGTTCCGCATCCCAGCGCGCGTGTCGCTGGCGGTTCTTTTCGTATGGGGATTCGGGATGGCCTTGTGGACCACCCTCTACGGCATGGCCAACCCAGTATTTATCCCGCGGTTCCTGTTTTCGATGAGCGTGGTCGGCGTCCTCGTGGCCACCAGCAGCTATTTGTTATCCGAATTTGCGCTGCGCCCGGTGGCCGCCCGGGCGCTCGAAGTAGGACCAACGTCGCGATCCCTCGTGCCAGGCATCATGAGCCGCACCATGGTGGTATGGCTGCTCTGTTCGGGCCTACCCAATATCGGTATCGCCCTCACCGCGCTATTCGAAAATACGTTTTGGGAGCTCGAGAATGACCAGTACATCGTTTCAGTGCTGATCTTGTGGACGCCCGTTATGGTTTTCGGGTTCGTCCTGATGTGGATGCTTGCCTGGATGACAGCAACGCCCGTGGGCGTGGTACGCGCGGCGCTCAAGCGCGTCGAGCAGGGCGACTTGGCTGGCGATCTGGTGGTGTTCGACGCCACCGAACTCGGTGAGCTGCAGCGTGGATTCAACGCGATGGTCCACGGCCTGCGTGAGCGTGAACGGGTGCGTGATCTCTTCGGCCGGCACGTCGGCCGTGAGGTCGCCCTCGCCGCCGAACGCCAGCCGCCGAAACTTGGCGGTGAAGAGCGTCACGTCGCCGTGGTGTTCATCGATATCGTCGGCTCGACCAAGTTGGTGACCAGCCAACCCCCGGCCGACGTCGTGCAGTTGCTGAACCGGTTTTTCGCAGTCGTCATCGACGAGATCGACCGTCATCGCGGCTTGGTGAATAAGTTCCAGGGCGACGCGTCGCTTGCCATCTTCGGCGCCCCCAACCACCTTGACCGACCCGAAGACCAGGCCCTGGCCGCCGCACGCGCCATCGCCGAACGACTGGCCAACGAAGTTCCCGAGTGCCCGGCGGGCATCGGCGTGGCATCGGGACAAGTGGTCGCCGGCAATGTCGGCGCCAACGAACGGTTCGAATACACCGTGATCGGCGAGCCGGTCAACCAAGCGGCCCGGCTTTGCGAACTGGCCAAATCACATCCGGGTCAACTGTTGGCGACCGCCGACACCGTGCGGGGCGCAACCGAACACGAGAGTGCCCTGTGGTCCCTGGGCGAGGTCGTGACACTTCGCGGGCACGACCAGCAAACCCGGCTGGCATCGCCGGTACAAGCCGGGTAGCAAGCCACCGACCGGAGCAACCCAGTCGCCAACCAACACTGCTAGCGGGCAACTGCCGAATTCGGAGCTTCGAGATCGACGCCGCGCCCGATCACCACATGCATTGCCGAGAACCGAAAGGCCAATGACTGCAGCTATTTTCGAATCGCACCACGAGGCCATCACCAGGGTTTACTCGTTGCCCGCAACCAGACCGACCCGAACCACTCGGGGCAGCACGTCAGCCACGCGAATGATGCGAGATTAGACTGACGCCACAATGGTGGCCGAGGAAAGTATGGCGCAACGTTTGGGCCGGGTACTTGAGACGGTGACCCGTCAGAGCGGCCGGCTATCAGAGACCCCCGCCTACGGCTCCTGGCTGCTCGGCAGGGTATCGGAGGACCAACGGCGCCGGCGGATACGCATCCAGGTCATCTTGACGGTGATGGTGGTGGCGGCAAACGTGATCGGGATAGCGGTCTCCATCCTGTTGGTAACGGTCGCGATTCCCGAGCCGAGTGTCTTTTCCGATGCGCCGTTGTGGGTGTCGTTCGCCGTTGTACCGGCCTACATCGTGGTGGCGTTGGCGCTCGGAGCGTATTGGATCACGCGACGAACTGTGATCGCGCTGCGCTGGGCAATCGAGGAACGCCCGCCAACCCACGACGACGAGCGCAACACCTTCCTGACACCCTGGCGGGTCGCCATCGTCGACTTGATCCTCTGGGGAGTCGGCGCGGCGCTGCTGACGACGCTCTACGGCATGGCCAACACCATGTTCATCCCCCGCTTCCTCTTCGCGGTGAGCTTTTGCGGACTCCTGGTCGCCACCGGGAGCTACCTGCTCACCGAGTTCGCGTTACGTCCGGTAGCGGCCCAGGCGCTCGAGGCGGGACCGCCGCCCCGGCGACTGGCATCGGGAATCATGGGGCGAACCATGATGGTGTGGCTGCTGGGATCGGGTGTTCCCATCGTCGGCATTGCCCTGATCGCGATCTTCCAGATCGGGATGCGGAATCTCACGGCAACCCAGTTCGCGGTCGGCGTGCTTATCGTGTCGATGGCAACATTGGTCTTCGGGTTTGTCCTGATGTGGATCTTGGCCTGGCTCACGGCGACACCGGTACGCGTGGTCCGAGCGGCACTGCAGCGCGTGGAACGAGGGGATCTCCGCGGCGACCTGGTGGTGTTCGACGGAACCGAGCTCGGTGAGCTGCAGCGTGGTTTCAACGCGATGGTCCACGGCCTGCGGGAGCGCGAGCGGGTGCGTGACCTGTTCGGCCGCCATGTCGGACGTGAGGTCGCGCTTGCCGCCGAGCGGGAGCGGCCGAAACTGGGCGGGGAGGAACGCCACGTCGCCGTGGTGTTCCTTGACATCGTCGGCTCGACCAAGTTGGTGACCAGCCAACCCCCGGCCGAGGTCGTGCAGTTGCTCAACCGCTTCTTCGCGATCGTGGTCGAAGAGGTCGATCGCCATTACGGGCTGGTCAACAAGTTCGAGGGCGACGCCTCGCTGGCCATCTTCGGTGCCCCCAACCATCTGGACCAACCCGAAGACCAGGCGTTGGCCTGTGCGCGGACCCTGGCTCAGCGGCTGGCCGAGGAAATGCGGGAGTGCCAGGCAGGCATCGGGGTGGCGTCCGGACAGGTCGTTGCCGGCAATGTGGGCTCCAAGGAGCGGTTCGAATACACCGTGATCGGCGAGCCGGTGAACGAAGCGGCCCGACTGTGCGAACGCGCGAAATCACGCCCCGGCAAGTTACTGGCTTCGGCGCAGACCGTCGAGGCAGCGAGCGAAAGTGAGCGTGCCCATTGGACTTTGGGAAGACACGTGAAGCTTCGTGGGCACAAGCAGCCGACTCGACTGGCATCGCCGATCGAACCGGCCACACCGCGTAGGTGACCTCCGGCCACCCGCCCGGGCGCGACGGTGCCTACTACGATGTCGCTTTCCCGCCAGCCATGTCGGTGATCAGGTGTAATTGTCGAACTGTGCACGAAGATTTCGAACGCTGCTACCGTGCGGTCCAGGCCAAAGACGCCCGGTTCGACGGCTGGTTCGTGATCGCGGTCTTGACGACCCGGATCTACTGTCGGCCCAGTTGCCCGGTACGGCCGCCGTTCGCGCGCAACGTGCGGTTCCTGCCCACGGCTGCGGCGGCCCAACAGGAGGGCTTCCGGGCATGCAAACGTTGCCGTCCTGACGCGTCTCCCGGTTCTCCGGAATGGAACATCCGCGGTGATGTGGTGGCCCGGGCCATGCGGCTGATCGCCGACGGCACGGTGGACCGCGAAGGCGTCACCGGGCTATCCGCCCGTCTCGGTTACACCCCGCGTCAGCTGCAACGGCTGCTGCGTGCGGAGGTGGGCGCCGGCCCACTGGCACTGGCCCGCGCCCAACGAATGCAAACGGCCCGGGTGCTGATTGAGACCACCGATCTGCCGTTCGGGGAGGTGGCTTTTGCGGCCGGGTTTTCCAGCATCCGGCAATTCAACGACACCGTGCGCCTGGTTTGCGACAGCACGCCGACGGCGTTGCGCAAGCGCGCTGCAAGCCGGTCGGGATCCGCCGAATCCGGGGCCGCCGTGCACCACGCTGGCCCGGCAGCGATATCCCTGCGGCTGCCTGCCCGTACGCCATTCGCCTATGAGGGCGTCTTCGGCCATCTGGCCGCCGGCGCGGTCCCCGGTTGCGAGGAGGTCCGCAATGGCGCGTACCGACGCACACTGCGACTTTCCTCGGGCAGCGGCCTGGTCACGCTGACACCGGCGCTCGATCATGTTCGCTGTCTGCTGGTACTCGACGACTTCCGCGATCTCGCGGCCGCCACCGCACGGTGCCGTCGGCTGCTGGACCTTGATGCCGATCCCGACGCGGTGGTCGAGGCACTCAGCGGGGATCCGGCGTTGGCTCCAGTGGTCGCCAACGCACCCGGACAGCGGATTCCGCGTACCGTCGATGAGGCTGAACTCGCGATACGGGCGGTGCTGGCTCAACAGGTTTCGACCAAAGCCGCGCGGACCCACGCGGGCCGACTTGTCGCCGCTTACGGGCAGCCAGTGCACGATGCCGCGGGCGGCCTTACCCACACCTTCCCGTCGGTGGAGCAGCTGTCGCAGATCGACCCCGCCCATCTGGCCGTCCCCGGGGCGCGTCGGCGCACGCTCAGCGCGCTCGTCAGTGGCCTTGCTGACGGGAGGATCAGCCTGGACGCCGGTTGCGACTGGACGGAGGCGCGCAGCCAGTTGCTGGCCCTGCCGGGGGTGGGCCCTTGGACGGCCGAGGTCGTTGCGATGCGCGGCCTGGGTGACCCCGACGCATTTCCTGCCGGTGATCTCGGTGTCCGGTTGGCCGCCAGACAACTGGGCCTGCCCGAACAACGACGCGCACTTTCCGAGCGAAGCGCCCGGTGGCGACCCTGGCGGTCATATGCCACACAACATTTGTGGACCACGCTCGAGCACCCGGTGAACCATTGGCCACAAAAGCCGCCGAAGGAAGTCGCATGATTCATTACCGCACCATCGACAGCCCGATCGGACCGTTGACTCTAGCTGGGCGCGGGGCCGTATTGACCAACCTGCGGATGGACGATCAAACCCATGAGCCGAACCGATCCGGTTGGTCACCGAATCAATGTGCCTTTCCAGCCGCAGTCGAACAGCTTGACGCCTATTTCGCCGGGGGCCTCCGCGATTTCGATGTCGACCTGGACCTGCGTGGCACAGAATTCCAGCAGCGGGTATGGAAAGCCTTGCTGACGATTCCCTACGGGGAAACTCGATCCTATGGAGAAATCGCCGAACAGATCGGTGTCCCGGGCGCGGCGCGTGCCGTCGGCTTGGCCAACGGGCGAAATCCCATCGCCATCATCGTCCCGTGCCATCGGGTCATTGGGGCCAGCGGAAAGCTCACCGGGTACGGGGGCGGGCTTGACCGAAAGCAAGCACTGCTCGAATTGGAGAAGAACCGCGTATCGGTCAATTTGACTTTGTTCGACTGAAATGAGCCCTGTCAATGCAAAAACACCCCCGATAAACGGGGGTGTTTTTGTATGTTCGGCGGTGTCCTACTTTTCCACCCGAGAAGGGCAGTATCATCGGCGCTGACAGGCTTAGCTTCCGGGTTCGGGATGGGACCGGGCGTTTCCCTGTCGCTGTGGCCGCCGTAACTCTATGTAAATTTGTATTGGTGGGGGGTGTGGACTCACGGCTGACACCGTGAGCGTGGAAAGTGGTTGCGATTATTTGTGTTGGTAAGTTTTCGGCCGGTTAGTGCCAGTTCCCTTCACTCATTACTGAGCTTCCAGGTCTGGCCTATCGAACCCGTGTTCTGCGGGGGGCCTTATCCCACCAAGTGGGTGAGAAGCCTGATCTTGGAGAAGGTTTCCCGCTTAGATGCTTTCAGCGGTTATCCTGTCCGAACGTAGCTATCCAGCGGTGCCCCTGGTGGGACAACTGGTGCACTAGAGGTTCGTCCGTCCCGGTCCTCTCGTACTAGGGACAGGTTTCCTCAAGCTTCTGACGCGCGCGGCGGATAGAGACCGAACTGTCTCACGACGTTCTAAACCCAGCTCGCGTGCCGCTTTAATGGGCGAACAGCCCAACCCTTGGGACCTGCTCCAGCCCCAGGATGCGACGAGCCGACATCGAGGTGCCAAACCATCCCGTCGATATGGACTCTTGGGGAAGATCAGCCTGTTATCCCCGGGGTACCTTTTATCCGTTGAGCGACACCCCTTCCACTCAGAGGTGCCGGATCACTAGTCCCGACTTTCGTCCCTGCTTGACTTGTAGGTCTCGCAGTCAAGCTCCCTTGTGCACTTACACTCGCCACCTGATTGCCGTCCAGGTTGAGGGAACCTTTGGGCGCCTCCGTTACATTTTAGGAGGCAACCGCCCCAGTTAAACTACCCGCCAGGCACTGTCCGTGAACCCGATTCAGGGTTCGACGTTAGGTGTCCAATACGATCAGAGTGGTATTTCAACAACGACTCCACCCCAACTGGCGTTGAGGTTTCACAGTCTCCCACCTATCCTACACAAACCGTACCGAACACCAATACCAAGTTGTAGTGAAGGTCCCGGGGTCTTTTCGTCCTGCCGCGCGTAACGAGCATCTTTACTCGTAGTGCAATTTCGCCGAGTCTATGGTTGAGACAGTTGAGAAGTCGTTACGCCATTCGTGCAGGTCGGAACTTACCCGACAAGGAATTTCGCTACCTTAGGATGGTTATAGTTACCACCGCCGTTTACTGGGGCTTAAATTCTCCGCTTCACCCTTGCGGGTTAACGGGTCCTCTTAACCTTCCAGCACCGGGCAGGCGTCAGTCCGTATACATCGTCTTGCGACTTCGCACGGACCTGTGTTTTTAGTAAACAGTCGCTTCTCACTGGTTTCTGCGACCGAATCCCGCTCCCACCGCAAGGGTGTTCACGGTATTCCGGTCCCCCTTCTCCCGAAGTTACGGGGGCATTTTGCCGAGTTCCTTAACCATAGTTATCTCGTACGCCTTGGTATTCTCTACCTGACCACCTGTGTCGGTTTGGGGTACGGGCCGTGTGTGTGCTCGCTAGAGGCTTTTCTTGGCAGCAGAGGATCACCGAATTCGCCTCAATCGGCTATGCGTCACCTCTCAGGATTTGTGAGCGACGGATTTGCCTATCGCTCTCCCTACTGGCTTGCCCCAGTATTACCACTGACTGGTACGGCTGCCTTCCTGCGTCACCCCATCGCTTGACTACTACCAGCGAAGGCTCCACGCAGCCCCAGACCTCCACGCCCCCGAAGGGGAGTGATCGATCCGGTTTTGGGTGGTTAGTACCGCTGATTCATCACGGGCGCCCACACACGGGTACGGGAATATCAACCCGTTGTCCATCGACTACGCCTGTCGGCCTCGCCTTAGGTCCCGACTCACCCTGGGCGGACTGGCCTGGCCCAGGAACCCTTGGTCTTTCGGCGGGCAAGGTTCTCACTTGCCTTATCGCTACTCATGCCTGCATTCTCACTCCCCCATCCTCCACCACCGGTCACCCGGCAGCTTCGCTGAATGAGGGACGCTCCCCTACCCAACCTTGCGGTTGTCGCGGCTTCGGCGGTGTGCTTGAGCCCCGCTACATTATCGGCGCACAATCACTTGACCAGTGAGCTATTACGCACTCTTTCAAGGGTGGCTGCTTCTAAGCCAACCTCCTGGTTGTCTCTGCGACTGCACATCCTTTCCCACTTAGCACACGCTTTGGGGCCTTAGCCGGCGATCTGGGCTGTTTCCCTTTCGACGTACGGAGCTTATCCCCCGCCGTCTCACTGCCACGCTATACACCACGGCATTCGGAGTTTGGCTGACGTCAGTAACCTAGTGGGGCCCATCGGCCATCCAGTAGCTCTACCTCCGTGGTGAAACACGCAACGCTGCACCTAAATGCATTTCGGGGAGAACCAGCTATCACGGAGTTTGATTGGCCTTTCACCCCTACCCACAGCTCATCCCCTCAGTCTTCAACCTAAGTGGGTTCGGGCCTCCACGCGGTCTTACCCGCGCTTCACCCTGGCCATGGGTAGATCACTCCGCTTCGGGTCCAGAACACGCCACTACACACGCTCGCGCGCGATACGCCCTATTCAGACTCGCTTTCGCTGCGGCTACCCCGCACGGGTTAACCTCGCGACATGTCCCTGACTCGCAGGCTCATTCTTCAAAAGGCACGCCATCACCCCACGAAAGGGCTCTGACGGATTGTAGGCACACGGTTTCAGGTACTCTTTCACTCCCCTCCCGGGGTACTTTTCACCATTCCCTCACGGTACTATTCCGCTATCGGTCATCGAGGAGTATTTAGGCTTACCGGGTGGTCCCGGCAGATTCACAGCAGATTCCACGGGCCCGCTGCTACTCGGGAATTGATACAAGGCAGGTGCCGGGTTTTCACGTACCGGGCTCTCACCGTCTACGGCAGACCATCCCAGGCCACTTCCGTTAACCACGACACTTTCTGACTGCCCCTCAGCCGGGTAGAGCTGAGACGTATCGATCCCACAACCCCGCACACACAACCCCTACCCGGTTACCCATGCGTGCGGTTTAGCCATGTTCCGCGTTCGCTCGCCACTACTTACGGAATCACTTTTGTTTTCTTCTCCTACGGGTACTGAGATGTTTCACTTCCCCGCGTTCCCTCCCGCACCCTATATATTCAGATGCGGGTAACACGACATCACTCGTGCTGGGTTTCCCCATTCGGAAATCCTCGGATCCACGCTCGGTTGACAGCTCCCCGAGGCTTATCGCAGCCTCCCACGTCCTTCATCGGCTCTCGATGCCAAGGCATCCACCATGCGCCCTTAGACACTTACAAACACAAAAACCAAAGAATAAAATTGCACAAAAGAACACGCTACCCGTAGGGCAACGCATCCATTTGATGCTCGCAACCACTATCCAATTCTCAAACACCACACCCCACCACCAAGATGGTGGGACAACTCTCGAACAGAGCCCGAGTGTTGCCTCAGGACCCAATAGTGTGTCTGGCTTTGCTTGTTGTCGTGCACCCGGCTTTCGTCCACTACAGACGAGAACCCCTCACGGCTTGCACCCCACTTGTTGGGATGCTTTTCGTGGTGCTCCTTAGAAAGGAGGTGATCCAGCCGCACCTTCCGGTACGGCTACCTTGTTACGACTTCGTCCCAATCGCCGATCCCACCTTCGACAGCTCCCTCCCGAGGGTTAGGCCACTGGCTTCGGGTGTTACCGACTTTCATGACGTGACGGGCGGTGTGTACAAGGCCCGGGAACGTATTCACCGCAGCGTTGCTGATCTGCGATTACTAGCGACTCCGACTTCACGGGGTCGAGTTGCAGACCCCGATCCGAACTGAGACCGGCTTTAAAAGGATTCGCTTAACCTCGCGGCATCGCAGCCCTTTGTACCGGCCATTGTAGCATGTGTGAAGCCCTGGACATAAGGGGCATGATGACTTGACGTCATCCCCACCTTCCTCCGAGTTGACCCCGGCAGTCTCTCACGAGTCCCCGGCATTACCCGCTGGCAACATGAGACAAGGGTTGCGCTCGTTGCGGGACTTAACCCAACATCTCACGACACGAGCTGACGACAGCCATGCACCACCTGCACACAGGCCACAAGGGAACGCCTATCTCTAGACGCGTCCTGTGCATGTCAAACCCAGGTAAGGTTCTTCGCGTTGCATCGAATTAATCCACATGCTCCGCCGCTTGTGCGGGCCCCCGTCAATTCCTTTGAGTTTTAGCCTTGCGGCCGTACTCCCCAGGCGGGGTACTTAATGCGTTAGCTACGGCACGGATCCCAAGGAAGGAAACCCACACCTAGTACCCACCGTTTACGGCGTGGACTACCAGGGTATCTAATCCTGTTCGCTCCCCACGCTTTCGCTCCTCAGCGTCAGTTACTGCCCAGAGACCCGCCTTCGCCACCGGTGTTCCTCCTGATATCTGCGCATTCCACCGCTACACCAGGAATTCCAGTCTCCCCTGCAGTACTCTAGTCTGCCCGTATCGCCCGCACGCTCACAGTTAAGCCGTGAGATTTCACGAACAACGCGACAAACCACCTACGAGCTCTTTACGCCCAGTAATTCCGGACAACGCTCGCACCCTACGTATTACCGCGGCTGCTGGCACGTAGTTGGCCGGTGCTTCTTCTCCACCTACCGTCAATCCGAGAGAACCCGGACCTTCGTCGATGGTGAAAGAGGTTTACAACCCGAAGGCCGTCATCCCCCACGCGGCGTCGCTGCATCAGGCTTGCGCCCATTGTGCAATATTCCCCACTGCTGCCTCCCGTAGGAGTCTGGGCCGTATCTCAGTCCCAGTGTGGCCGGACACCCTCTCAGGCCGGCTACCCGTCGTCGCCTTGGTAGGCCGTCACCCCACCAACAAGCTGATAGGCCGCGGGCCCATCCCACACCGCAAAAGCTTTCCACCACAAGGCATGCGCCAAGTGGTCCTATCCGGTATTAGACCCAGTTTCCCAGGCTTATCCCGGTGTGCAGGGCAGATTGCCCACGTGTTACTCACCCGTTCGCCACTCGAGTGTCTCCGAAGAGACCTTTCCGTTCGACTTGCATGTGTTAAGCACGCCGCCAGCGTTCGTCCTGAGCCAGGATCAAACTCTCCAAACAAAAACCCCTCGATAACGAGGCGAATTTACAATCAGAGATACCTGACAAGACGCCAATTACTGGCATCTGAATATGCGACTACGCCCCACACGGGGAGTGAACGGCGTAGCCAAAAAAACAACAACAAACAATTACACCAAACACACTATTGAGTTCTCAAACAACACGCTTGCTTGTCTTCACCCGCTTCGGGGCAACCCTGCCAGCTTAATACGATTCTGGCGGCTTGGTCAAGCCCCGGTTCCGGCCAACTTTGAGAAGATGACCGGGGCTGCCGGGCGTATCTAAGAGCATACCCTCTCGACCTCGGCGCCGAGACTGACCAGGTTCTCGACGAACAACGGATAGCCGCGGTCGATGTGGAACACGTCGTGAACCTCGGTGTCACCATCTGCGACAAGCCCGGCCAGGACCAAGCCAGCCCCCGCCCGGATGTCCGAGCACCAGACGGGCGCACTGGATAGCTGTGGCAGGCCCCGCACAACCGCGTGGTGGCCGTCAGTGCGCGCGTCAGCCCCCAGCCGGATCATCTCTTCGACGAACCGGAACCTCGCCTCGAACACATTCTCGGTGATCATGGAGGTACCGTCGGCGATCGATGCCAACGCGATCGCCATCGGCTGCAGGTCGGTCGGAAAACCGGGGAACGGCAAGGTCGCAACGTTGACGGCCTTCGGGCGTTCGTACTGCACGATGCGGAAGCTGTCATCGGTCTGGGTGACGGTAGCGCCCGCGTCGTGCAATTTGTGCAGTACCAGTTGGAGGTGTGACGGGTCGATGCCCGTCACGGTGATGTCGCCACGTGTCATCGCCGCGGCGATACCCCAGGTGGCAGCGACGATGCGGTCCCCGATCACGCGATGCTCGGTGGGGTACAGCCGCGGGACGCCGGTGATGGTCATCGTCGGCGAACCGGCACCTTCCACCTGCGCGCCCATCTGATTCAACATCGTGCACAGGTCGACCACGTCGGGTTCCCGCGCCGCGTTGTGAATGGTGGTCACACCCTCGGCCAATACGGCAGCCATCAAGATATTCTCGGTAGCTCCCACTGAGGGAAACTCCAGCTGAATCTCCGCACCGCGCAAGGTTTCTGCCTGGGCCACCACGCACCCGTGCTCGATATTGCACCGCGCACCCAGTTGCCGAAGACCTGCCTGATGCATATCCAGCGGCCTCGAACCGATCGCATCGCCGCCGGGGAGAGCGACCTTGGCCCGTTTGCATCGCCCGACCAAGGGTCCCAGCACGCAGACCGAGGCCCGAAACTGGCGCACCGCGGCGAAGTCGGCGTCGTACTTCGGTTCGTCTGGTGAGGTGATGCGCGCGACATCGCCGTCGAGCTCCACGGTGGCACCCAGCCCACGCAGCACTTCCGCCATCAGCGGCACATCGAGGATGTCCGGGCAGTTGGTGATTGTGCTGGTGCCTTCGGCCAGCAGTGTCGCGGCCATAAGCTTGAGAACGCTGTTTTTCGCGCCTCCGACGGCGACTTCGCCTGACAACCGGTTACCACCAGTCACCATGAATCGCTCCGCCACCCGGGTCAGTCTAGTGAAGCGCTATCGGCTTGTCAGTCGGCCAACCAAGTGCGCCCGGTACCGTTTTTGCTATGGCTGTGCACCTGACCCGCATCTATACCCGAACCGGCGACGACGGTACCACCGGGTTGAGCGATTTCTCACGGGTCCCGAAAACCGACGCTCGCCTGGTGGCGTACGCGGATTGCGACGAGGCCAACTCCGCGATCGGTGTGGCCGTGGCACTGGGAAACCCGGACCGCCAGCTGACCGACGTGCTGCGACAGATCCAAAACGATCTGTTCGACGTCGGCGCGGATCTGTCCACCCCCTTGAAAAAGCCGGCGGAAGACTCCTCGCACCACGCGCTGCGAATCACCCAGACCTACATCGACCGGCTCGAAAAGTGGTGCGACACATACAACGAGGCCCTGCCGGCACTGAATTCCTTTGTGCTTCCCGGCGGTTCGCCGCTGTCGGCCCTCCTGCACGTCGCCCGGACGGTGGTGCGCCGAGCCGAGCGGTCGGCATGGGCCGCCGTTAGCGCCCATCAGGAAGGGGTCAGCGTCCTACCGGCGAAGTACCTGAACCGGCTTTCGGATCTGCTCTTCATTCTGTCCAGGGTGGCCAACCCGCGAGGTGACCTGATGTGGCGGCCTGGCGGTGGCTCCGGAGAAGACAAGCCCGAGAAGTAAGGCCGCACAGCTATCCAGTAGTTGCCCGCCCTCGCCGGCCGTCGCGGCCACCCGTAGATCGCTTCGGGCGCTTGAACTTTCGAAGTTGACGAGGCTAGACACTGCGGCGTCGTGCACGCGGTGAAGGACGCGACTCCAGCCACGACAGGAACGCGGTCAACGCCCCCTTGTCCAACGCGATCTCGTACCCCGACCTGCGATCCTGGGTCGCGTCACGCAGTTCCAGAACGACGATCTCGTTTGTCATGATGTCGAACTCATCGCCGCGTGGTGCGCGCCGGGCCACGATCTCGACGCCTCTCCTACTAAGCCGGCGATCCGGCCACAAGCGCAGGCTGGACAGCCGGTAGAAGGCGGCTTCGGCACCGCGGTAGCGGATCACGCCGTGATGCCAACCGTGACCTCCGACCGCGGGGATATCTCGCATGATTCCCGCGGTACCGCCACGGCGTAGCTTCCACAGCCGGTAACTCAGGGCGAGCACGGCAACACCCAACAGGACAACGAGCACGACCATGCCGACCATGGGCACGCTCATCGACGTGTCAGTCGATCGCGCCGATAGCGCGCAATCTCGCACGTCCCTTGGCGGCGATCCGGGGATCCTCGGACTCGGCGTCGTGTTTGGCGGCGCTCTCGTCGATCTCCGACTCGAATGCCGCGGATTCGGCGAGAATGGTGACTCCGTCTTCGGTTACCGACATGAACCCGCCGTCAACGGCGACGCGGAGATCCTTGTCGTCCTCCCGCTCCAGACGAACCATTGCGTCGTCGACGAGCTGGGCCACCAGCGGAATGTGGTGCGGCAGGATGCCGATCTCACCGACGGTGGTGCGGGTGAAAAGGAATGTCGCCTTGCCGGACCAGATCTTGCGGTCGACAGCAACGAATTCAACGTTCAATTCCGCCATGGCACACCACCTTTCAGCTCGGTCCGATGCTCGTTACAGCTTTGCACCGAGGCTTTCCGCCTTTTTCGCCAAGTCGTCGAGGCCACCGATCAGGAAGAAGGCCTGCTCCGGAACGTGGTCGAATTCGCCCTTGGTCAACCGGTCGAACGCCTCGATGGTTTCCTTCACCGGCACCGTCGAACCCGGCTGACCTGTGAATTGCTCGGCCGCCATCATGTTCTGCGAGAGGAAGCGCTCGATCCGCCGCGCCCGTCCCACCAGCTGCTTGTCCTCTTCGGACAGCTCGTCGATACCCAGAATGGCGATGATGTCCTGAAGGTCCTTGTAGCGCTGCAGGATTCGAATGACCTCCTGAGCAACCCGGTAGTGCTCGTCACCGACGACGCCGGGGTCCAGGATGGTGGAGCTCGACGCCAGCGGGTCGACCGCCGGGAAGATGCCTTTGGAGAACACCGCACGCGACAGCTCGGTGGTGGCGTCCAGGTGGGCGAACGTCGTCGCCGGCGCCGGGTCGGTGTAGTCGTCGGCGGGCACGTAGACCGCCTGCATCGACGTAATGGAACGCCCGCGCGTGGAGGTGATGCGCTCCTGCAACTCACCCATCTCATCGGCCAGCGTCGGTTGGTATCCCACCGCTGACGGCATCCGGCCGAGCAGTGTGGAGACCTCCGAACCGGCCTGGGTGAACCGGAAGATGTTGTCGATGAACAACAGCACGTCCTGGCCCGCCTCGTCGCGGAACCACTCCGCCATGGTCAACGCTGACAGCGCGACCCGCATACGGGTGCCGGGTGGCTCATCCATCTGGCCGAAAACCAGTGCGGTGTCCTTCAGCACGTTGGCTTCCTGAAGCTCGACCCACAGGTCGTTGCCCTCGCGGGTGCGCTCCCCGACACCGGCGAACACCGACGTACCGCCAAAGTTGCGGGCGATGCGGTTGATCATCTCCTGGATCAGCACCGTCTTGCCGACGCCGGCGCCACCGAACAGCGCGATCTTGCCACCACGCACGTACGGGGTCAGCAGGTCAACAACCTTCAGACCGGTCTCAAGCATTTCGGTCCGGGGCTCCAGGTCCTCGAAAGCCGGCGGCTTGCGGTGAATCGACCAGTGCTCGAAGTCTGCTCCGTAGCCGGGCTCGTCCAGACAGTTCCCCAGCGCGTTGAAGACGTGGCCCTTTACCGCCTCACCGACCGGCACCGAGATCGGCTTGCCGGTGTCGGTCACCTCGACTCCGCGGACCAGTCCGTCGGTGGGCTGCAGCGAGATGGTACGCACCAAATTGTCGCCGAGGTGCTGAGCCACCTCCAACGTCAGCGTCTTGGCGAGTGACTCGAAGTCGATCTCGGCATGGAGAGCGTTGAACAGCTCCGGGATGGAGCCGCGCGGAAACTCGACGTCGACGACGGGGCCGGTAACCCGCACCACCCGGCCGCTGGTCTCCGAGCGCTCCGGCTTTTTCGCCTTGTCGGTCTTTGCGTTGGTGTCAGTAGTAGCAGCCATAATTTTCTTCGCTTCCTCGTGGGGGCTACCTAGCGGGCGTCTGCGAGCGCATTTGCGCCACCGACGATTTCGCTGATCTCCTGGGTGATTTGGGCTTGGCGCTCGCGGTTCGCCATCAGCGTCAGGGCCTTGATCAGGTCGTCGGCGTTGTCGGTGGCCGACTTCATCGCTCGTTGCCGCGATGCCAACTCCGATGCCGCGGATTCCAGCAGCGCGGCATACACCCGAGTGGTCAGGTATCGCGGCAGCAGCGACTCGAACAGTGTCGTCGCGTCCGGTTCGAAGGAGTAAAGGGTGCGCGGGGTGGGCTCTTCCTCGACGTATTCGACCACCATCGGGGCCATCCGGCGGGCCTCCGTTGACTGCGACAACATCGACCTGAATTCGGTGAAGACGATGTGCAGTTCATCGACGCCTTGATTGTCGTCGGTCTGCTGGCCTTCGCCGTTGCCAGTGCCCATCATGAACGCGTCGACCAAGGTTGACGCGATCTCCGCCGCATTTTCGTATTTGGGTTGCTCGGAGAATCCCGTCCACGACTCGGTGATATCCCAATGCCGAAACGTGTAGTAGGCCAGCGCTTTACGGCCGACAACGTAGAGAACCGGCTGCTTGCCCTCCTCCCTCAGCAGGGAGAACAGCTCCTCAGAACGCCGGAAGACGTTGGCGTTGTATGCGCCACACAGACCTCGGTCGGAGGACACCACCAACACGCCGGCTCGCTTCGGCTCGGGGCGCTCGACGAGTAGCGGATGGTCGAGCGCGGCGTCTGCGGCCAAGGTGGTGAGCATCTGCGTGATCTGCTCGGCGTAAGGCCGGGCGGACCCGAGTCGAGCCTGTGCCCTGGCTATACGCGACGTCGCGATCAGCTCCTGGGCCTTGGTGATCTTCTTGATCGAGCCGGCCGAGCGGATCCGCCCGCGAAGTTCACGAAGTGTGGCAGCCATTGGTTGCTACTTCTTCTCTTTCTTTTCTTTCTTCGGCGCCGGCTTGTGGACTTCCACCGCTTCCTTGCCGAGCTTTTCCTCGTCGAGAGCCTCGACATGCTCGTCGGGCACCACTGATCCGCCACCTGAGGGCGCGAAGCCCTTCTTGAAGTGGTTGATGACGTCGGTCAGCGCCTTCTCGGTTTCCTCGGTGAGCTTCTGGGTGTCGCGGATAGTGCTCAACAGCTTCTCTTCGGAGGCCCGAATGTGGTCCAGCAGTTCGGTTTCGAAGCGCCGGACGTCTTCGACCGGAACCGAGTCCAGATGACCTCCCGTGCCCAGGAAGATCGAGACAACCTGCTCCTCCACCGGCATCGGCTGGTACTGGGGCTGCTTGAGCAGCTCGACCAGTCGGGCGCCACGATCCAGCTGCGCTTTCGAGGTGGCGTCCAGGTCCGAGGCAAAAGCAGCGAAGGCTTCCAACTCGCGGTACTGCGAAAGGTCCAGCCGCAACGAACCGGCCACTTCTTTCATCGCCTTGATCTGTGCGGCGCCGCCGACACGGGACACCGAGACGCCGACGTTGATGGCCGGCCGCACGCCCTGGTTGAACAGGTCGGTCTCCAGGAAGCACTGCCCGTCGGTGATCGAGATGACGTTCGTCGGGATGTAGGCCGAAATGTCGTTGGCCTTGGTCTCGATGATCGGCAGACCGGTCAGCGAGCCGCCACCGAGGTCGTCGGACAGTTTCGCGCAGCGCTCCAGGAGCCGCGAGTGCAGGTAGAACACGTCGCCGGGGTAGGCCTCGCGCCCGGGTGGCCGCCGCAGCAGCAGCGAGATCGCGCGGTACGCCTCGGCCTGCTTGGTCAGGTCGTCGAAGACGATCAGCACATGCTTGCCGTCATACATCCAGTGCTGTGCGATGGCCGAACCCGTATAGGGCGCAAGCCATTTGAAGCCGGCGGAATCCGACGCCGGTGCCGCGACGATGGTGGTGTAGTCCATGGCGCCGCCCTCTTCCAGCGCGCGTCGGACAGAGGCGATCGTGGTGCCCTTCTGCCCGATGGCCACATAAACGCAGCGCACCTGCTTCTTCTCGTCACCGCTCTCCCAGTTCTCCCGCTGGTTGAGGATGGTGTCGACGCACACCGCTGTCTTGCCGGTCTTACGGTCGCCGATTATCAGCTGCCGCTGGCCCCGGCCGATCGGGGTCATCGCGTCGATGGCTTTGATACCGGTCTGCAGCGGCTCCTTGACGCTTTGCCGCTGCACCACGGACGGGGCCTGAAGCTCCAGCGCCCGCCGCGTCTCGGCGTCGATGTCGCCGCGACCGTCGATCGGCTGACCAAGCGGGTTGACTACGCGACCCAGAAACGCGTCGCCGACCGGGACCGAAAGAACTTCGCCGGTGCGCTTGACCTGTTGGCCTTCCTCGATGTTCTCGAAGTCACCGAGGATCACCGCGCCGACGCTGTGCTCGTCGAGGTTGAGGGCCACGCCGAGGACGCCGCCCGGGAACTCGAGCAGCTCCTGCGTCATCACCGAGGGCAAACCTTCGACGTGTGCGATACCGTCGCCGGCATCCACCACGGTGCCGACCTCCTCGCGGGCGGTGTCCGAGGTGAAGGAGCCCACGTACTCTTCGATCGCGCTCTGAATGTCATCAGCGGAGATTGTCAACTCGGCCATGGCTTTTCGTCTTCCTACTTCGGATTGTGCTGACTAGTACGGGTTTCGGTCGGGCTTCGTCATTAGTCGGGTAGCTGAGCCTCGGCTGCGGCCAAACGAGACGAGAGCGTACCGTCAATCACCTCATCACCGACCGCAATGGACAGGCCGCCGAGCAGTTCGGGGTCGATCTGTAGCTGCACGGTGACGGGGTGGCCGTAAATGCGGCTCAACACGTCGGTGACCCGGTTGCGCTGCGCGTCGGTGAGGTTGGCCGCCGCACTGACTTGCGCGACGACTTCACCGCGACGAGCCACTGCAACTTCGGCTAGCAGCAGTACCGCGTCTTCGGCCGGCTGACCCCTCAAGAGTTCGACCGTCTGGGACAGCAACGAGAGCGCGATCGGATTCACGCTGCTGCCGGCGCGGTCGAGTACGTTGCGCAACAACCGGACACGGCCTTCGGGAGCAGCGACGTAATCGCCGAGCAGGATGGAAAGTCGAGGCTGGGCATCGAGGATGCGCGAGAACCGGAACAATTGGTCTTCGACTTCGTCGACCTGACCCTCGCGTTCGGCGATTTCCAACAGGGCTTGCCGCGACACGTGCTCGATGGCGTCGATCAAATCGGAGTTCGCCGACCACCGCTCGGAAACAGCTGCCCGCAACACCTCGAGTGCGGCATTGCCGACCTTGCCGGAGACCAGCCGCTCCAGCAGCCGCACCCTGGGTGTCGCGTCTTCGGCCGGCACGGTGAGGTAGCGCGTGACCACGATTTCCCGATCCAGCAACTTGGCAACCGATACCAGCTCGTCGGCGAGAGTTGACAACCCATCATTGTCGAGGCCCTTGGCGAGCGTGCCGAATTTGTCGACCAGGCTTTGCAGCGCCCGTCGGCTGGCCGATCGCATCTTCGCCGCGACCGGATATTCGACTTCGGCCGCCGCCGGCGCCATAGCGTCGAGTTCGTCCAGGAAGCGGTCAACCGTAGCCGACCGCTGGGCCGGCTCGGCAACGTAGTTGCGAACCAGCTCCCCTGCCTGGCGCACGGATTCGTGGCCGAGCTCCAGGCGCAGCTGACGGGTCAGCTGCGTGCGGAGTAACTCGACCTGACGAGCTCCCTGAACTCTGATACGGTCGGCCTCGACCTCGGCTTGGGCCCGCATTTGTTCGGTGATCCGCGTGGCATCCGTCTTGGCCTCTTCGACCACCCTTTCAGCCTCCGCGGTCGCGGCTTCCACTGCTTTGCTGTGCGCCGCCGTCGACTCGGTCAACCGGTCGGCCGCAGCGGCCGAATCAGCCAACTGCTGGCGCACGGTCTGCTGCCGGGCACTCATCAGGCGCCGCACGGGCGGCACAACATAACGCCACACCAGAAACACGATGGCCGCGAACCCGACCAGCTGTCCGATGAATGTCGACATGATTGACTACCTCGTCGCGGCCGAGGTGGTGACGTCGACGCCCAGTACCCGACTGGCCAGCGTCGCCGACATCGTTCCCACATTGGCGCGTAGATCCAGTTCCACGGCGTCCCTCTCGCGCTTCAGTTGCTCGTTGGCCGTTTGCAACGTCGACGCCACTTCTTGTTCGGCACGGGCGCGCGCGTCTTCGACGGCCTTACGACCTTCGGCCCGCGCGTTGTCGCGGTAGGACGACGCCTGGACTCGGGCTTTCCTCATGGCCTCTTCGTAATCGGCCTGGGCAGCGGCGAACTGCTCGGCCGCCTTCTTGCTGTCGGCCAATGTCTTGGCCACCATGGCGTCACGTTCCCGCAATACCTTGAGGATCGGCGGCACGACGAAAGTGCCGATGACGCCGAGCACCACCAGGAAGATGGCCAGCACGAAGAAAAAGGTGCCGTTGGGAACGAGGAAGTTTTGGTTCTTGCCGCCTTCTTCCGCCCCCGACGCTGCCTGGCCAGCGGCCAGAACAATCGAGTTCAGGTCACCCATCGCAGCCGAATTACTTGACGGGCGTGGCGAAGACGAACAGCGCCATGAACGCCAGGTTGATGAAGTAGGCAGCCTCGACCAGACCGACGGTGATGAAGAACGGGGTGAACAGCCGTCCTTGCGCCTCGGGCTGACGGGCAACACCGGAGATAAGCGCGTTACCGGCGACGCCGTCACCGATACCGGCGCCGATCGCGCCGCCGGCCATGATCAGTCCACCGCCGATGAGGGCGCCGGCAGCGATAGTGGGGTCCATTCCTTTTATCCTCCTTGATGACTCTGGTTGCGGTTGACCAGGTTTCGTTAGCGGTGCGGTTTAGTGATGTTCCTCAAGCTCCATCGCTTGGCTGAAGTAGAGGATCGTCAGCAGAGCGAAAATGAACGCCTGGATGGCGCCGACGAACAAGTCGAACGATTTCCAGATCGCATTAGGCAACCACATGACATACGGCGGAAACAGTGCGATCAGCGCGACCAGGATGCCGCCGGCGAAGATATTGCCGAAAAGACGAAGCGACAACGAGATCGGCTTGGCGAGCTCTTCGACGACGTTGATCGGCGCGAGGATCGCCACGTGCCCCTTGAGCAGCTTGATCGGGTGCCCGACGAGACCCCGGCGCCAGATGCCGGCCGCGTGATAGCAGACGAAGACGAACAATGCCAGCGCCAGCACGTAGTTGATGTCGGCAGCGGCCGGTTTGAGCAGCTCGGTGGTCTGGCCGTTCTTGTCGGTGTACTGCACCGGGAGGACGGAGAGCCAGTTGGAGATCAGGATGAACACGAAGATGGTCACCGCCAGCGGCAACACGAACGGTGCGATCCGCATACCGATGGCGCCTTCGACCTGATTGCGCATCTGGATCGTGATGGCCTCGAAGAACAATTGCACACCGCCCGGCACATCCGTCGACGTGACTTTCGAGCGCAGGTAGAACGCCAGCGCGATGACGATCACCGCGGCGATGGCCGTCGAGAGGATGGTGTCGGTGTTCACTGTCATACCGAGCCAGGTGGCGGTGTGGTGCTCGCCGACCTCGATCTGAGCGGCCAGGATCGACTCAGTCATCGCTGGGGCTCCTCACTTCCGTCCCTTCAGATGCCGTCAATACACCGCCGTCGTCACTGGAAGAGCCCCCACCGGCGCGGAGCTTCTTCCAGACCGGCAACGCGGTCGCTGCCACCAGCAACACCTGGAAGAGCGCGAGTCCGAACACCACCCCCAACCCGGCGGGCCGGAAAATGTAGGCCACGATCAGCCCGAGAACAGTGATGATCGCCAGCCTCGACGCGGAGTTAAGGGCCATCGAGCTCTTCAGCGGATGCTCTCTTGCCGTGATCGACTCGACCGAGCGCCGGACCAAGAGGGCGTTGAGCAAACCCAGCAGCAAGCCGACACCCAAGAACACCCCGACCATCAGGTGCCCGCCTAAACCGGCGACGAGCATCGCCGCCGCGGTCAGTACAACGCTGATGACCAACAAGCGAACCGGGCGGAAAGCAACAGAGGGAAACACCAACGGCGCGTCCTGCGCTGGTGTCGTCACTGCAGCACCTCAATCCCGGGTAGACGGAGCGGAAAACCACCGATCGACTGAGCGGTGGCCCGCCGAGCGTATCGCAAGGGTCGCGGTGGAATCACCCAAGGGGTAGCTCCCTGTGTCGGTCGTCGATCGGCGTGGTCGGATACCCATCCGACAGGCCGGGTGGCCGGCAGCCCGCGAGATTCTTTGCGGGGTTCTAGCAGCACCGTACCACAAGGTCAGCGCCACTACTACTCGTCGTCGTAGTAGTCGCGGCGGCGCAGCAGCGGGATCGCGGTCGCGATGCCGGCGATGACGATCGCGCCCAGCATCACCGCCGCGGTGTGGCGTGGGTCGAAGAAGATCGTGCTCGCCGCGCCGAATGCAACGATGCCCACCCATAGGTAGATCAGCAGCACCACCCGACGATGAGAATGACCGATCTGCAGCAGCCGGTGGTGCAGGTGCATCTTGTCCGGACTGAAGGCGCTACGGCCCGCACGGGTACGCCGAACGATCGCCAGCAGCAGGTCCAGCATCGGCACGAACATGACGGCCACCACGAGCAGAAACGGTGACAGCAGAGCAAACACATCGCGTGCCCCGTAGGCGTTCTGCGAGATCGGGCCTGCTGCGGTGGTGGAGGCGGCGGCCAGCATCAGCCCGATCAGCATGGAACCGGAATCACCCATGAAGATCCTGGCCCGGTGAAAGTTGTGCGGCAGAAAGCCGAGGCATGCCCCGGCAAGCACCACCGAGATCACGGCAGGCGGGTAGAACAGCACGTCACCGCCGTGGTCGCGAAGCAGGCCCACCGAGAACATACAGATCGCCAGCGCCGTGATGAGGCCAAGCCCGGCCGCCAGACCGTCGAGGCCGTCGACGAAATTCATCGCGTTGACGATCGACACGGTCAACGCCAGGGTGAGCAGGATCGAGGACGCTTGGTCCAGCACGATGGTTCCGACGCCACCCACCGGGATGTAGAGGACACTCCAGGCCACCCCCATGGTGACCAGCACGCTGGCGGCGGTGATCTGACCGGCGAACTTGGTCAGCGCGTCAAGGCCCCAGCGGTCGTCGATGAGACCGATCCCCATGATGACCGCACCCGCGACGAGCACTGCGGGCATGCCGGTGGAATAGACGAACCCGCGGGTAAGGGCGGGAAGCTGCGAAGCAAGGAAGACCGCGGCGACAACGCCGAGAAACATCGCCAGTCCCCCCATCCTGGGGGTCGGCGTCACGTGCACGTCTCGTTCGCGCGGGTAGGCGACGGCGCCCAGCCGGGTCGCCAGCACCCGCACCGGCCCCGTCGCGAAGTAGGTGACGATCGCAGCGGTCAGTCCGACCAGGGCGAGCTCACGCAGCGGGACGCCCGCGCTGCGAACAGAAAGTGCGAGCAAACCACCGGCAAGGCTGGTCACATCGCTGGACACCTCGAGACCGTACTTCAGGCGATCAGGGTGGCCACGTCCACCCCGAGCACTTCGGCGATCCGTTCCGCGCTCACCGGACCCGGCCGCAGAATGCGAGGGGTGGCTCCGGTCAGGTCGACGATCGTCGAGGCGGCCTGCTGCGCAGCCGGTCCCCCATCGAGATAGACGTCGACGCGGTCACCGAGTTGCCGGCGCGCCTCGCCGGCGTCCACCGCGGCAGGCTGACCCGAGACATTGGCGCTGGACACCGCCAGCGGCCCCACCTCACGCAACAGTTCGATGGCGACCGGGTGCAGCGGCATCCGCAACATGACGGTGCCGCGCGCATCGCCGAGATCCCACTGCAGCGATGGTGCTTGCACCACGACCAAGCTCAGCGCTCCGGGCCAAAATGCGCGAATCAGTTCGCGCGCCCCGGGCGGCACCGAATAAACGAGCCCCTCGATCGTGTGCCAGGAGCCGACCAGTACTCCTACCGGCATATCGCGCCCACGCCCTTTCGCCGCGAGCAACGCGTCGACTGCGCTGCGGTCGAAGGCGTCGGCGGCGACCCCGTAGACAGTGTCGGTCGGCATGACAACCAGCCGGCCCGCCTTGAGCGCCGCGACCGCAGCGGTGATTCCGCTGGATCGCTGGCCGGGGTCGGCACAGTTGAACAGCTCGGCGGGCGTCATGATGTTTCCCGCCTGCCGGCCGTCACGAAGCGGGGCCGTCCGGCCAGGTCTTTGCGTGCCACGATGGTCTCGAAAAGGCCCGTGCTGCTGATGAATTCGACAGTCAATCCGGAAGTGGTGTCGTCGTGCTCGACGGCCAGCAGGCCGCCGGGACGCAGCCAGCGGCCGGCCAGCCGCACCACGTGCGCAATCACCGCCATCCCGTCCGGGCCGCCGAACACGGCGTGTCGCGGATCATGTTGGGCTACTTCGGGTTCCACAGTGGCATTGTCTGGAACATAGGGCGGGTTGGCGATGACCAGGTCGACCCTCCGGTCGAGGTCGGGCCGCAAGCCGAGTGTGGTGACGTCGGCTCGGATCAGTTCGACGTTGCTGCCCTCGGCGTTGCGGCGGGCGTATTCCAAGGCTGCTTCGGAGTCGTCGAGGCCGATGATTCTCGCGGCCGGCCGGTGCCGGGCCAGTGCGACCGCCAGTGCGCCGGAACCGGTGCACAGGTCGACGATGACCGCTCGCTGCGGAAGTGGTTGCGCGGTGGCCCACTCCAATAGCGCCTCGGTTTCCGGGCGCGGTATGAACACACCCGGGCCCACACGCAGCTCCACCGGGCCGAACGACACCGTCCCGGTCAGATGCTGTAGCGGCACCCGCCGCGAGCGGGCGGTGACGATGTCGTGGTATTGCGCGAAGAACTCAGCACCGGGGGCGTGGTCAAGCACGGCAAGCAAACCGCGCTCGGTGCCCGTCAGATGAGCAGCCAACTGCTCGGCATCCCAACGCGCGGAGTCGATCCCGGCTTCGGCCAGCAGGGCCGCAGCCGAATCGATCGCGTGGCGCAGCGAGGTCATGACCGTTGTAACCGGGCCTGCTTGTCCGCGGCAGCGAGTGCGTCGAACAGCGCATCCAGGTCGCCATCCAGAACCTGATCGAGATTGTATGCCTTGTAACCGATTCGGTGATCGGTGATCCGGTTCTCCGGGAAGTTATAGGTGCGGATGCGCTCGCTGCGGTCCACCGTGCGGATCTGGCTGGCCCGATCCGCAGAAGCGTCGGCCAGTGCCTGCTCCTCGGCCATTGACTGCAGCCGGGCGGCCAGCACCTGCAGGGCGCGGGTCTTGTTCTGCAGCTGGGATCGTTCGTTTTGGCAGGTGACGACGATCCCGGTGGGTAGATGGGTGATCCGCACCGCGGAGTCGGTGGTGTTGACCCCTTGGCCGCCCTTGCCCGAGGAGCGGTAGACGTCGATGCGCAAATCCGACTCGTCGATCTGGACTTCGCCCACTTCTTCGGGTTCCGGGTAGACCAGCACACCGGCCGCCGATGTGTGTACGCGCCCTTGGGATTCGGTCACCGGGACCCGTTGTACCCGGTGTACTCCACCTTCGAACTTCATCCGCGACCACACGCCGTCGACTGAATCACCTTTGCTCGCGATGGCCAGCGTGGCGTCCTTGTAGCCGCCCAGATCCGAGGTGGTCTCATCCAGTACGGTCACGGTCCAGCCGCGCCGCTCGGCGTAGCGGATGTACATCCTGGCCAGGTCGGCGGCGAACAGCGCCGACTCCTCGCCTCCCTCACCGGATTTGACTTCGAGCACGATGTCGTCGGCGTCGTGCGGGTCGCGCGGCGCCAGCATGTCGGTGAGTTGGGCATCCAGTTCGGCTACCCGAGCCTCCAATTCGGCGGCCTCGGCTACGAACGAGTCGTCGGAGGCGGCCAGCTCGCGCGCGGTTTCCAGGTCTTCCCGAGCGGCTACCAGTTTGCGGTGAGTGGCGACGATCGGTGCAAGCAACGCAAATCGGCGTCCGGCCTTGCGCGCCGCACCGGGGTTGCTGTGCAACTCCGGATCGGACAGCGCGTGCTCGAGGTCGGCGTGTTCGGCCAGGAGGACGTCGATCGTGTGCACCGGTTGCGTCATGTCACACCTCCTGCCAGCTCTGCACCATGCACCCGGCGACAATTACGGGCCCGGTAGTCCGCGGGGAGTCTTCCCGCTTTGCCGGACCTGGGCGTATACCCCCATGAGGCCGGGGCACCTGCCTCTCGGGGCAGTATCCCAAGCCGGCTGCGGGAAACAACCGGGCAGTCACATACACGAACCGACGCCCGGCCTGTGCACCGGCTTGCACAGTTCGGGCGTCGGTAATCCGGTTACTTCTTGGCTGCGGCTTCGTCCTTGTCAGCCCCGACCTTGCGCTTGCCATAACGCCTTTCGAAGCGGGCAACCCGGCCGCCGCTGTCGAGGATCTTCTGCTTGCCGGTGTAGAACGGGTGGCACTGCGAGCAAACCTCGACCACGATGCGGCCGCCCAACTTGGTGCTGCGAGTTTGAAACGTGTTCCCGCATCCACACACCACGGTGGTCTCCTCGTAGGCGGGATGAATGTCAGATTTCATGCTGTCCTCTTCGATCGTTGCCGCTCGTGCGGCCGGCGTTCGGTTGTGGCGGGTCAGGCCGAACTCGAGAACCTGAAGTGGTTCTGGTGGTCAAGCGACGATTATGCCAGCTCAATCACCATCAGCCCAAACACCGGGATGTGCCCGCGCATTCCCCGCGACGGGCGCCGAAATCAGCCGGCTAGTCGTTGTCCATGTTGCCCGGTGTGGTCTTCGACACCTGGACGAGGAATTCGTAATTGTTCTTCGTCTTGCGCAGCTGCGACATCAACAGGTCGATGGCTTGGTGAGCGTCCAGGCCCGACAGCACGCGGCGCAGCTTGTGCACGATGGCGAACTCGTCCGGCGAGAGCAACAGCTCGTCCTTGCGAGTGCCCGAGGGGTTCACATCGACGGCCGGGAAAACTCGGCGCTCCGAGATCTTGCGGTCCAGCTTGAGCTCGGCGTTGCCGGTGCCCTTGAACTCCTCGAAGATGACGGTGTCACCGGTGGACCCGGTCTCGACCATCGCGGTGGCGATGATGGTGAGCGAGCCGCCTTCCTCGATGTTGCGGGCCGCGCCCAGGAAGCGCTTGGGTGGGTACAGCGCGGTGGAGTCGACGCCACCGGACAGGATCCGGCCCGACGCGGGCGAGGCGTTGTTGTAGGCACGGCCCAGCCGGGTGATCGAGTCGAGCAGCACCACGACGTCTTTACCCTGCTCGACGAGTCGTTTGGCGCGCTCGATCGCCAGCTCGGCAACAGAGGTGTGGTCTGACGGCGGCCGGTCGAACGTTGAGGCGATGACTTCGCCCTTGACCGATCGCTGCATGTCGGTGACCTCCTCGGGCCGCTCGTCGACGAGCACGACCATGAGGTGGCATTCCGGGTTGTTCCTGGTGATGGCGTTGGCGATGTCCTGCAGGATGGTGGTCTTACCGGCCTTGGGCGGCGACACGATCAGGGCGCGCTGGCCCTTGCCGATCGGCATGATCAGATCGATCACCCGCGTGGTGAGCCGGTCGGTCGTCGTCTCCAGGCGCAGTCGCTGGTTGGGGTACAGCGGCGTCAGTTTGGAGAAATCAGGACGCTTCTTTGCGTCTTCCACCGATCCGCCGTTGACGCTGTCCAGGCGTACCAGGGGGTTGAACTTCTGCCGCGGATTTTTGTCGCCCGCTTCTCCTTCTCGGGGCACCCGGACGGCACCGGTCACCGCGTCACCACGGCGTAACCCGTTCTTGCGCACCATGTTCATCGATACGTAGACGTCATGCGGGCCGGCCAGGTAGCCGGACGTGCGCACGAATGCGTAATTGTCGAGCACGTCGAGGATGCCGGCTACCGGCTGGAGGACGTCGTCCTCGCGCACCTCGGCTTCAGCGCCGTCACCCGACCGTTCACCACGACGCCTGCGGTCGCGGAACCGGCGGCCCCGGCGGCCCTGCCGTCCTTCGCCGTCCTCGTCGCCGCGGGCCTGCTGGCCACCTGAGCCTTGCTGCTCGCCGCCCGAGTCTTCCCGCTCGTCGGTCTTGTCTCCTCGTTCATCGGTCTTGTCGCCTCGTTCGTCGGTCCTGGCGCCTCCTTGCCCAGGCCGGCCTTTGGCGTCCTCGTCAGTGGTGGCCGCATCCTCCCCGGCAGCAGCTTGGTCACCCGATTCGGCGGCGGATGTGCCCGCCTCACGCGAGGACTTGCGCCGTTCCCGTCGCTGGGTCTCACCCGAATCGCTGCGGCCCTCTGCGGGGGCCTCTTCACCAGCGGCTGCCTTCGCGGTCACCGTCGGCTCCGATCGGTCGGAGTCCTGGGATGACGTCGAGCTGGCCGAAGCACCGTTAGCCTGCCCGGTGATCTCCTGAATTGCGGCGATCAGTTCGTTCTTACGCATACCCGACGTCCCCTTGACGCCGGCTCGGTTAGCCAGGGCACGCAGCTCGGGCAACACCATGGTGGACAATGATCCGCCCGGCGCCATGGTATTGACGTCTGAAGTGTCTTTGGTCACGGATTCCGGCTGCTTTTCGGCGCCGGTGCTTTCGCTAGCCGTGATGAGGTCCGTATCAGTCACGGAATTCCTTTCTTCCCCCGCTGATCACGTCACACGGGGGGTTCGTTGCATTCAGCCAAATCGCCGAGTGCGCCCAATCATCGACTCTGAAACGGTGATCGCCAGGATCGGCGCGAATAAGGCGAACCTCGTCCACGAGAAGAATTGGTAGTTGTCCTAGCGGCAAGGCAGTATGTTTGCAGATGCAGATGCTGCGATTGCTGGACGGCTCCGAGGATAGCCCGCTTCCTGGCCGGAAGCAAGCAAACGCTCCCATGCCGCTACGGATCAACCGATGATGGCGACTCCCGGGTTCCAGCGAACTCTGTCTCCGGCAGTCATCGCAGTGACTGAGAATCCATGCGCGGCGCCGTACTCCACCGCTTCTGAGGGCAGTTCCGGCTCCGTCGTCATGGTGATGAGCGCTGGACCAGCCCCAGAAATGGTCGCTGCGACATTATGACGCCGCAGCAGCCGCAAATATTCCGCCGATGCCGGCATCGCCGGCGCACGTTGGGGTTGGTGGAGCACATCTTCCGTGGCCGGCATCAATAGGTCGGGCCGTTGGGTCAGTGCGACCACCAGCAACGCGACGCGACTGATATTGAAACGCGCCTCGTCGTGGCTGACCTGAGCCGGAAGCAGCACCCGAGTCTCCGCGGTCGACGACCGCTCCTCGGGAATCGCCGAGAAGAGATGGATATCGGGATGAAGGTGCAGAGGCACAGCCGAGTAATTGGGGCAATCACCCGTGCGGTCGATCCAGGAGACCACCGCACCTCCGAGCACCGCGGCCGCAGCGTTGTCGGGATGACCCTCGAACTCCGAGGAAAGCTGAATCAGTTGCGCATCGCTTAAGGGCTTCGAATCAACCTGTACCACAAGGCCATTGACAACTGCGAGGCCGCCGACAACAGCTGCCGCGGAAGAGCCCAGACCGCGGGAGTGCGGGATGGCGTTGCGGCAGCGAACCACCAGGCCCCCGGCTTGGGCGCCAACGGCCCGCAACCCGTGCCGGATAGCCCGCACCACCAGGTGCTCGGGACCCAGCGGTACCTGATCGGCACCTTCCCCCTCAACCAGCACCGTCAAACCGGAATCCGTTGTTTCGACCTCGATCTCGTCATAGAGGCTCAATGCCAGACCGATACTGTCGAATCCCGGGCCCAGGTTGGCGCTGGATGCCGCCACCACGGCACTCGCCACCAGCCCGGCAGGCAGTGACTGGGTCACCAACAGGCCTCCGTCGGACCCGCTGCGCTTGCGATCGCCGCGGTGCTTGACGAGCGGCGACCCGCCGCGCCCGGCTTGGCCGCGCTTGCGATCGCCGCGGTGCTTGACGAGCGGCGACCCGCCGCGCCCGGCTTGGCCGCGCTTGCGATCGCCGCGGTGCTTGACGAGCGGCGACCCGCCGCGCCCGGCTTCGCCGCGCTTGCGATCGCCGCGGTGCTTGACGAGCGGCGACCCGCCGCGCCCGGCTTCGCCGCGCTTGCGATCGCCGCGGTGCTTGACGAGCGGCGACCCGCCGCGCCCGGCTTGGCCGCGCTTGCGATCGCCATTAGGCCAAGCCCAGCTGCTCGACGACGGCCACCGGGTCAACCGGTAGCGGAGACACCACCGGCATGTCCTTGAGCGCCGTGTCGGGATCCTTCAAGCCGTTGCCGGTCACCGTGCACACCACCGTCGAGCCGCGAGCCACCCAACCGTCGTCGATGGCTTTGAGCAGGCCGGCGATGCTGGCTGCGGACGCAGGCTCGACGAAAACCCCTTCAGCGCCAGCGACCAGGTGATATGCGGCCAGAATTTCCTCGTCCGTTGCAGCCAGGAAGCGCCCGTTCGATTGCTGTTGCGCCGCAACGGCTTGCGCCCACGATGCGGGAGCGCCGATACGGATCGCGGTGGCAATGGTCTCCGGGTGGCTCACCGGCTTACCCAGTACCAGAGGCGCGGCTCCAGCCGCCTGAGTGCCGAGCATGCGGGGCAGCTTGTCGATCACCCCATCGCGGTGATACTCGGTGTAGCCCTTCCAGTAAGCGGTGATGTTGCCGGCATTGCCGACTGGGAGTGCGTGTACGTCGGGCGCGACGCCGAGCGCGTCGACGACCTCGAAAGCCGCCGTTTTCTGGCCCTCGATACGGACCGGGTTGACCGAGTTGACCAATGAGATGGTGGGGAAATCGGCGGTCATCTTACGGGCCAGCTCCAGACAGTCGTCGAAGTTGCCGTCGATCTGGATGATCTTGGCGCCGTGCATAACCGCCTGAGCCAGCTTGCCCATCGCGATCTTGCCCTGGGGTATCAGCACCGCACAGGTAATGCCGGCACGGGCCGCATACGCCGCCGCCGACGCCGAGGTGTTTCCGGTCGACGCGCACAATACGGCCTGCTGTCCGCGGGCCAGCGCATCGCTGACCGCCATCGTCATGCCCCGGTCCTTGAAGGAGCCGGTGGGGTTGAGTCCCTCGACCTTGAGATGAATTGTGCAACCGGTCTGTTCGGAGATCCTGGTCGCGGCGATCAGCGGGGTACCGCCTTCGAGAAGACTGACCGGGGTCCAGTCGTCGCCCACCGGCAACCGGTCGCGATAGGCAGCGATCACGCCCGGCCAGGGCTGGTGGGTGGCAGTTCGCGGGGTGGTCACAGGCCGGTTCCTTCCAGTCGCAGCACGCTCGTCACATCCTGCACGACATCCAAATCAGCCAGCGCTGCAACGGTTTTCGAAAGCGCAGCATCAGTAGCCAGGTGGGTGACGACCACGATTCGGGCACCCACCCGTTTACCGCCTTCATCCGCCACGCCTTCCTGGCGAACCTCGGCAATGCTCACGTCGTGCTTGGCGAATTCCGCTGCTACCGAGGACAATACACCTGGCTTGTCGGCGACGTTCATGCTGACGTAATAACGGGTTGAGATCAAACCCATTGGTGCGATGGGTAGTTGGGCATACTTGGATTCGCGTGGCCCACGGCTGCCGAGCACCCGGTTGCGCGCCGCCATCACCAGGTCGCCGGTCACCGCCGATGCGGTGGGCGCACCGCCGGCGCCCTGACCGTAGAACATCAGCCGACCCGCGGCCTCGGCTTCGACCACCACGGCGTTGAACGCGCCGTTGACGGTGGCGAGCGGATGCGTCAGCGGTACCAGCGCCGGATAAACGCGAGCTGACACTCTTTGTTGCCCATCATCATCCGTAATCCGCTCGCAGATGGACAGCAGCTTGATGGTGCAGCCGAGGGCATGTGCGGTCTCGAAGTCGGCCGGGGTGACCTTAGTGATGCCTTCGCGATAGACGTCGTCGGCGTGTACCCGGGTGTGGAAGGCGATGGATGCCAGGATCGCGGCTTTGGCCGCGGCGTCGTAGCCTTCGACGTCCGCGGTGGGGTCGGCTTCGGCGTAGCCCAGCGCGCTCGCGTCGGCCAGAGCGCTTTCGTAGTCGGCGCCGGTGCTGTCCATTGCCGAGAGGATGTAGTTGGTGGTGCCGTTGACGATGCCGGCGACCCGCAGCACCGTGTCACCGGCCAGCGACTGCGTCAGCGGGCGAATCACCGGGATGGCTCCGGCGACGGCCGCCTCGAAATAGAGGTCGACATGCGCGCTTTCCGCGGCCTGGGCCAGTTCGCCGGTGGACGTGGACAGCAGGGCCTTGTTTGCGGTGACAATCGACTTGCCGTGCTCGAGCGCGGTCAGGATCGCCTTGCGGGATGGTTCCACCGGACCCATCACTTCGACGACGATGTCGACGTCCTCGCGCGAGACGAGTTCTTCGATGTTGTCGGTCAGCAATTCGACCGGTACTCCGCGGTCGGGCGCCACCCGGCGGACGCCGACACCGCGCAGTACCAGCGGGGCGCCCACTCGAGCAGCGAGATCGTCAGCGCTCTCCTCAATGATGCGCACCACTTCGCTGCCGACATTGCCCAGCCCGAGAACCGCTACGCCGACCGGCTTTTCGTCACCCGGCACAGGTCACCTCACCTCCAGACTCAGCAGATCGTCGACCGTCTCCCGACGCAGTACCAGGCGCGCCTTTCCCCGCCGCACGGCTACCACAGCGGGACGGCCGATCAGGTTGTAACGGCTTGACAGCGAATAGCAATAGGCGCCGGTCGCGGCTACGCCGAGCAGGTCGCCGGGGCGAAGATCCTCGGGCATCCAGGTATCGCGCACGATGATATCGCCGCTCTCACAATGCTTTCCGACGAGACGTGCGGGCACCGCCGGCGCGTCGCTGACTCTCGACACCAAGCGGACGTCGTACTCCGCGTCGTAAAGCGCCGTTCGGATGTTGTCGCTCATGCCGCCGTCGACGCTGACATAGCGCCGGTTCGCGGTGGCGCTCACGTCGACGTCCTTGACGGTGCCGACCTCGTACAGCGTGATGGTGCCTGGTCCAGCGATGGCCCGTCCGGGCTCGACCACCAGCCTGGGCGTGGGCAGCCCCACCGCCGCAGATTCGTTGCTCAAGATGGCGCTCAGTTTGGCCGCCAGTTCGCTGATCGGCGGCGGATCATCAGCGGGCACATAGGAGATGCCCAAACCGCCGCCGAGGTCGACGGTGGACAGCTGCGCCGTCTTCTCGGCTCCGAATTCGCCGACGACCTCGCGCAGCAGGCCGATGACGCGGTGTGCGGCGATTTCGAAGCCGGCGACATCGAAAATCTGCGAACCGATGTGGCTGTGCAGACCGACCAGTCGCAGGTGGTCGGCGGCGAAAACCCGTCGAACCGCGGCCATCGCGGCTCCGCTGGCCACCGACAGCCCGAACTTCTGGTCTTCGTGTGCGGTGGAGATGAACTCGTGGGTGTGGGCCTCGACGCCGACGGTGACCCTTACCAGGACGTCTTGAATGACGCCTGCCTGCGCCGCGATGGCATCAAGTCGCTCGATCTCAATCATCGAATCCAAAACGACATGGCCCACACCGGCTTTGACCGCAGCTGTCAACTCCGCAACAGACTTGTTGTTGCCGTGCAGGGTGATTCGTTCTGGAGGAAAATCAGCGTGCAGTGCGACGGCCAACTCCCCGCCGGTGGCCACATCGAGGGAGAGGCCTTCCTCTTCCACCCAGCGCGCGATCTCGCTGCAGAGGAAAGCCTTGGCGGCGTAGTACACGTTGTGCCCGCCGCCGAACGCCGCGGCAATCTCTTGGCAGCGGGAGCGGAAGTCGTCCTCGTCGACGACGAACAGCGGAGTTCCGTACTCGTGAGCCAGCTCGGTCAACGGTACCCCGGCAATGCAGGCTACGCCCGATTGGTCGCGAACCGTATTGCGCGGCCACACATTCGGGTCGAGTCGCAGCAGCTCCTGCGCCGACTGCGGGCGCGCTGGCCGGTTGTCTTCGGCGTGGCGGGCGCCGGCGGAATGGGTGGTCACATTCGCTCCGGGGCGGTGACTCCGAGTATTGCCAACCCGTTGGCGATGACTTGGCGAGTAGCCTGGCACAGCGCCAGGCGCGCCCTGTGCAAGTCGGTGGGCTGCTCGTCGCCTTGGGGCAACACCCGGCAGGAGTCGTAGAAGCGGTGATAGTCGCCGGCCAGGTCCTCCAGGTAGCGGCACACTCGATGGGGCTCACGCAGGGCTGCCGCGGTTTCGAGCACCCGCGGGAACTCCCCGATGGTCCGCAGCAGCTTGCCCTCTTTGTCATGGCTGAGCAGCTCCAGGTGCGCGGTGTCGGGTATCAGCCCCAGTTCAGCGGCGTTGCGCGCCAGGGCGGATAGCCGGGCATGTGCGTATTGGACGTAATAGACCGGGTTTTCATTCGACGCCGAAGACCACAGCGCCAGGTCGATGTCGATCGCCGTGTCCACCGACGAGCGAATGAGGCTGTAGCGCGCGGCATCCACGCCGAGCGCTTCGACCAGGTCGTCGAGGGTGATGACGGTGCCAGCCCGCTTGCTCATCCGGACCGGCTGGCCGTCACGCACCAGGTTGACCATTTGGCCGATGAGCACCTCGACGGTCGCCGGATCCTCACCGAATGCGGCCGCGGCCGACTTGAGCCGGGCGATGTAGCCGTGATGGTCGGCGCCGAGCATGTAGATGCACAGGTCGAAACCGCGCTGCCGCTTGTCGAGGTAGTAGGCGAGGTCACCGGCGATGTAAGCCGGCTTGCCGTCGCTCTTGATCACCACACGGTCCTTGTCGTCGCCAAAAGCGCTGGTGCGCAACCACGTTGCGCCGTCCTTCTGATAGATGTTGCCGGTCTCGCGAAGCCTTGCGATGGCCTGGTCGACGCGACCGGTGGTGTGCATCGAGTCTTCGTGGGTGTAGACGTCGAAGTCGGTGCCGAACTCGTGCAATGACTCTTTGATATGGGCGAACATCAGGTCGACACCGATCTCGCGGAACGTCTCCCGCATCTCGGGATCGGGAAGGCTCAACGCGTCGGGAGCTTTTTCCAGCACGTGCGCGGCGATGTCGGTGATGTAGCTGCCGGCGTAGCCGTCGGCCGGGGTGGGCTCGCCCTTGGCGGCGGCGATCAAGGAGTTGGCGAATCGGTCGATTTGGGCGCCGTGGTCGTTGAAATAGTATTCGCGGACCACGTCGGCACCCTGCGTGGTGAGCAAGCGGCCCAGCGCGTCGCCGACGGCGGCCCAGCGGGTGCCGCCGATGTGAATCGGCCCGGTCGGGTTGGCCGAGACGAATTCCAGGTTGATTTTCTGTCCGGCCAACAGGTCGGAGTGCCCGAAATGGTCGCCGGCGTCGATGACGCTGTTGACGATCTGGGCCTGCGCCGAGGTCTCGAGGCGCAGGTTGATGAATCCCGGTCCCGCTACTTCTGCCGAGGCGATACCGTCAGCTTTCGTCAGCGCCGCGGCGAGCCATCCGGCCAGTTCGCGCGGGTTGACACCGACCTTCTTGGCGAGCTGCAATGCCAGGTTGCTGGCGTAGTCGCCGTGTTCGGGATTGCGTGGCCGCTCCACGAGGACCGTCTGGGGCAAGGCAGACGTGTCGAGGCCATGCTCGGCCAGCACCGCGGCAGCGGTGGCTTTGAGCAGCTCAGCCAGGTCGGCGGGGGTCACGAACGTCCATCCTATGGTCTGGGCCGCTCGGGGCTCGAACCCAGAGCGGTGGCCCGGCGGCAACCGCGATGCGCTAGTCTGTCCGTGCTTGTTCAAGCCCCAATGGCGCACCATGGTGTTGATGCGCCCCCGTAGCTCAGGGGATAGAGCGTCTGCCTCCGGAGCAGAAGGTCGCAGGTTCGAATCCTGCCGGGGGCACAGCTTCAGATGGCCGCACATCGAGGATCGGCGGAGCTTACGGATCTGACCTCGTGGTTGAAAGTCGCGGGTGCTGTGAAGCGAGTCGCAGATAGTTTCCCCGGCATCCCGGTGCAGGTGCGCCGATATCAACGTTTGCGATCAAGACGATCAAGAAGGCGACGTGGGTTATAGCCGAGGATAGCGACGCTGGCAGCGTCGATTCTGGCGTGACGTTCCTGCGCTCATACTCACCGTCCAAGACGCCACTGCATGACGATTGCTTGGGACGAAGGGCTTAAGCCAGACCCGATTCCGCAACGTGGCTTAGAAAGTGCGGCATTCCCGAAACACAATCTCGATCTAGAATTCGATCACGCACAGGGCGAGCACGTACGGCCAGGGTCCGCTCGTCTGAAGGAATTGGGGATACCCCGCGATAACGACGAAACGGACTGACCGCATGACAGGTAATGAACCACCCCATACCTTTGACCGGTTGAGCCAGCGACCCTTGAACTCCGGCGCGAGCCGCGATCCATCCGCGGCAGGACAAAGCATTTCGTGGAACAGCCACCGGCCGCACACTCTCTTCGCGCAGGCCCCTAGCGCACCAGCCTGGCCGGCCCCTGCATCGTTTGGGTCGCGGCCAGTCCGCCCCCCGCGCGCCAAACGATGGTTGATACTGGCCACGGCAATCTTCACGTTCGCGTCTTTTGCGCTGGGCGTCATCCTCGTCCGCCGCACGGTGAGCGCCAACGCACCTTCTGCCTTACCCCACCGCGAGCCGCCTGGCTTGTCGGTACCGACGACACCGGGTCTCGTTCACCCGGAAAATCTCAAAGATCTTCTCTTGAGCCCTGCGGAGCTTGGTGACATCTTGCATACGTCGGGAATGACTGTCTACCAAAGCAACAACGGCTTGTTTATGGATACTGCCGACCCGCCGGATTGCGCTGGCATTTGGGCGCCGGGCATGAAGCAGGTCTACGGCGGTACGCGCTTCATAGATGCGCTAGTGGAGGAAATCCACGGCCCGGGCGACGTGTACCCGAAATTGACGTTGCAGTCGCTTGTGGCGTTTCCGACGGCAAAAGATGCCGAGGCCTTCTTCGAAGACATAGCACCCAAGTGGGACCACTGTGCCAGAACTGAGGTTCTGGTCAACCGCCACGAAGGCGGCACCATCGCTGTTGGCGATCCGAAAGTTCTCGACAGTGTGCTGACGGTGTCCTGGGTCAAGACGGGCGGAACCGGATGGGGTTGTCAGCGCGCGCTGATGCCCCGCAGCAACGTTGTGATCGACATGAGGGTGTGTGACTTCGGCGGTAGCGATCAAGCCCCCGAACTCGTCAACAAAGTCGCCGCCCGGATACCGACGCAGTGAACATGGACAGCGTTGGACCGAACAAGCAAAGCGATCAGCTTCGAATCGCGGAGACCCTTCAAAAGGAGGGCCACCAGTGCTGGGCTCTCAAGACTAATACTGCTTCCACGCGATCAGGAGGTAGGAAATGAGCACTCCCGGCGACCCTGCTGCAGAAGGCGTCGGCGACAAAGTAGGCCCGGCCAGGATCCCGAGCCAGCAGGCCGCCGATCCGCAACCACGGGTAGACCACCACGGTGGACGGCACAGCGGACCCATACCGTCGGCGCAATGGTCACCACCCCGCGACATACACACCGAATCACATTGGACGCCAGCGCCGATGTCGGCGGCGCCGGCCGGCCCGACTGCGAGCCCCCTTCCGTCACACCCCGCTAAGCCGCTGCATGCGCCACCGGTTGGCTACCACAGTTCTTCCGGACCACAGCCTCCGTTCACCGGTAGCCCCTATTGGCCGAATCGGGCGACCCCGTCCTATCTCGGTCATCCTGGCCCCAGTCAGCGCCAGTGGTCGCATGATGGTAGCCGCAGCGTCCGGCGGTGGTGGCGGATCACGATTGCCATGGCAACGATAGCGATTGGCCTGCTGGTCACGGTGATCGTGTACGAGCCGCACCGCACCGGCACCAAGACTGTCTCCCCGTCTGCGCTATCAGATGTGCTACTGAGCTCGCAGGAAGCCGCGAACCTGGTGGGTGCCCAGACCCTGTCGGGAGAGCCGGTCCAAGACAAACTGGCTGCCACGGCAATCGTCGACGAAGATTGCGCCGGCGTGGTAGGGGCTGCCGAGCAGAAGGCGTACGAGCAGAGCAGCTGGACTGGGGTTCGTTCGCAAGCACTGAGCGACGCGACAGCAAAAGGATGGCGACTCACTCAAGCCGTCGTGTCCTTCTCGGACGCTCAAGGCGCTCGAGCCTTTGTGACAGACGCGGCAGCCAGCTGGAAAAAGTGCGCCAATCGCGAGATCAACACCCGCAACGTTAAGAAAGACGATCCACGCAACCTCTTTTGGACAACCGGGCCTGCCTCACAGGCCGACGGTATTCTCGCAATGACCATGATCCAGGAGGCTCAGGGTTGGAACTGCCAGCGCGCCCTCAGCGCACGCAACAATGTCGTCATAGACCTTGAACTCTGCGGAAGAAACGTGCCGGGATCTGTAGTACCCCAATTTGTCACCGCGGTTGACAACAAGGTTGACGCCCAGTCGTAAGCCGCGCCCAGCGCCGATGTTCGACCCCACCAGCAACTCTCCGCGTCGGCTCCGTGGGCGTTGGCTTACTCCGGCATCGTCACGCCCAACTATCTCGGCCTCATCGGACACGCCGGAATCAGCAACGGCTCCGTGAGCTGCGCGAATCGCTGGCCGCGTGGACGAATTATGACATCGCGAATTCGACAAGAATCTATTGAGGATCCGTATAGGCCCGGCACTGATTCTGAGGTCAAGCACACCAGCGCTGCCCCAAACAGATCAGCACCAGGAGATCCACGATGTTCACTCGCCGTTTCGCCGGCCCCATGGCCGGCGCCGCCCTGACTGCCGCCACCCTCGGCCTAGCGGCACTCGGCTCCGCCGGCGCCGCCAGCGCCAACTCCGTCGATGACGCGTTCCTCGCGCAGCTGAAAGCGGACGGGATCACCCCGCCGACCGCGGCGCGCGCGATCAGCGAAGCGCACGCAGTCTGCACTGCCCTCGACGAAGGCCACTCGGCCAAGGAGGTCATCAACGCGGTAGCCGAGTCGACCGGTCTGAGCGCCAAGGGCGCCAAGACGTTCGCTATCGACGCCGCATCGGCCTACTGCCCGCAGTACGTGACCTCGGACTAACAAGTGCCTCGGCGCATGCGGCGGCCCCGACCGGGTTCCCACATGCGCCGGTTTAGTGCCGCGTTGCCTTGATTGACCAAACCGCCTCGGTACGAACGCGACGTGGGTCTCCGGCGTGGGCAAACGTTGCGCCTATCAATTGCCCAGGGTGCATGCTTGATCGGTGACCGCAAGCAGCGTCCTCAGCCGACGCAGCGTCATCCGGGATTACCTGCAGGGCGCGGTCTGGGTGCTGCCGACCCTCGGCGTCATACTCGGTCTCGGGGCCGGGGCTATCCTGTCGCTGATCCCCGTCAAATCCGGCTCGCTGATCGACAAGGTGATGTTTCAGGGCACCGCCGGCGACGCCCGCGGGGTGCTGATCGTGGTGTCCGCCACCATGATCACCACGATCGGCATCGTCTTCTCGCTGACGGTGTTGTCCCTGCAGATCGCCTCGAGCCAATTTTCCGTCCGGTTGTTGCGAACCTTCCTGCGCGATGTGCCCAACCAGGTGGTGCTGGCGGTCTTCGCCTGCACCTTCGCCTATAGCACCGGCGGGCTACACACGGTCGGGGAGCATGTCGGCGGAGCCGCGTTTGTTCCCAAGGTCGCGGTCAGCGGATCGCTCGCGCTGGCGTTCGTCAGCCTCGGCGCGCTGATCTACTTCCTGCACCACCTCATGCACTCGATCCAGATCGACACCATCATGGAGAAGGTACGGCTGCGCACACTTCGCCTGATCGACGAGATGTACCCCGACCCGGATTCGCCGGATCGGCGCGTGGAAACCCCACCCAACCCGCCGCAAGATGCGGTGCCGCTGTTGGCCCCGCAATCGGGCTATCTGCAAACCGTCGACATCGAAGACATCGCTGAATTAGCGGCGGTCGACAAGCATGCCGTGCTGCTCGTCACTTTCGTCGGCGACTACGTCACCGCCGGTGGCTTGCTCGGCTGGTGCTGGCGCGGCGGCGCGGCGCCGCGTCCCCCGGTATCAGACTTCCCCCAAAACTGTTTGCGTCATGTGCACATCGGGTTCGAGCGCACCCTGCACCAAGATGTCCGCTTCGGACTGCGCCAGCTGGTCGATATCGCGCTGCGGGCATTGTCGCCGGCGATAAACGACCCGTACACGGCGATCCAAGTGGTGCACCATCTTTCGGCCGTCGAGTCGGTGCTGGCCGCCCGGGCCCTTCCGGACGACGTACGCCGCGACGGGGCCGGGGAACTCCTCGTCTGGCTTCCCTACCCTGGCTTTGCTGCCTACCTTCAGGTCGGATGTGGGCAGGTTCGTCGCTACGGGATGCACGAACCGCTGGTGCTTGCGGCGCTGCTGCAGCTGTTGAGCGCCGTCGCCCAGAACTGTGTCGACCCCTCACGCCGAGCGGCGGTGCGGACCCAGATCGCCCTTGTTGCCCGGGCTGCGCAGCGCGAGTTGGCGGACGAGGCGGATCGGGCCCTGGTTGTCAGTGCCGCAGCACGAGCGACCGAGGTCGTGGAGAATCCCGGTACTTTGGCGCCCTCGTCGTCCGCGTTCGGCCAGGTGGCTGCGGCGCAGGCGGCGGCCTCGACAATTACGGCCGCCGAAGACCCGGACATTCGGTGATGCCCCAGGGACTACGCCTTGTCCGTCGCCGAAACCGGCGTCCATCTATCCCACATGTCGCCGAAGTTGAGCGTGACCAGCGACGACGGGTCGACGTTGACGATTTCGCGGAAGTGGTCTTGCCAACCCCACCAGACACTGATGTAGAACACATGGTCAAACCAGCTCAGCTGGTAATCGGCCGGAATGGACTCGCCCTTGTTCTCCGGCGCAAACACCGCCACGGCCAGCATTCCCAGGATCGCGAACTTGGTCAGCTGAATTTTGCCGTCATTTGCGGTGCGCAGTACCGCACCGGAGTTCACGTACGGCGTTACCTCGAAGCCATCCGGGCCTTCGTCGATGTGACCGTGCAACCACCGGTGAATCCCGAACAGAACATCGGCAATGTCGGGACGCTTGTCCGGCAGATCGGATCGCACCGCCACCGGAAAGCGCGTTTCTTCGAGGTTGACACCGGGAGTCGCCATCACACCGAAGATGTCGAGCGAATCCCGGATGACTCTCCTGAAACGCGTGCCGACTCCCAACGCCGGATAGCGTTTTCGGGCGGTGCCGTCGACGGCGTTGCACGCGTGCAGCATGGCCACGTCCCACAGTTTTCGATCCCACTGTTGCAGCGACTGCGCAACGGACTCGCCCACGGTCATGCGATCAGGCTATCGGCCAGTACCTCGGTCGTGGCGCAACCGGCCCGCCCTACTGAGGTCGAGCAGGAAACGCCGCCACCGGCATTTCGACGGAGCCGCGGCACGGACCGTTGTCGATGTCGGTATGCCAGGTGCCCCGCATCGACCCGTCTGACTGAGGCGTGTAGAACGCCCACGACCGCGCAGGCGCCCACACTTTGGCCACCCCCTCTCCCAGGTAGCAATCCCATTGGAAGTCGAAGTGCTCCACCCATTTGGTGCCATCCCAGGCGTAGTGAGAAGGCTGGGGCAGCGTCGGGTTCTTCGGTGTGGGCCCGTTGGTGGCAGTGGCGACGCAGTTGGCGGCCGAACAGGTCGTCGTGAAGACGTAGTCCGCGCTGAAGGTGGGCTCGGCCTGGCCGGCGGCCATGCTGGTGCCGGACTTGACTGCGGCGTAGCGCACCAGCGAGTATTTCCCGTTCCACGATGGCGTCGCCGCGTGCAGCGCAACGGCAGGGTTGCCGACCACCGCGATCACGGCGGCAGCGAGCATCCCGGCGACACGGGCTTCCCACCTGGAAATCGGACGCATCGGGTATATGGTGCGGCTTCGACGACGCAATCAGGTCTCAGCGCGGACACGATCGCGTTCGGCTGCAGAAGCGTCGAAACTGTGAGCAACACAGGGCAATCCGCGTCATCGGCCGAGTACGAGGAACAACCCATACGCGGCGATCGACTGCGAGTCGACGATCACTCCAGAGCGGATCATCTGCTCGACATCGCCACGCGGAAACCAGGCGCTGCACATGTCCTGCTCCTCGTGCTCAGGATCGGAATCCCCCTCGGTGATGTCGGTGGCCAGATACACCCACCCACGCTGGCTCGTCATTCCCGGAGCGGTGTCGAGCCGGCCCAGCAACTCAAGCGACGCCGCGCACAATCCGGTCTCCTCGCGCAGCTCACGCGCGGCCAGCTCGGCGGGCTCCAGATCGGCCAAATCGGGCGCAGTGCCCTGCGGGAACTCCCAGCGTCGGGCCCCGACGGGATACCGGAATTGCTCGACCAGCCGGAATCGTCGCCCGTCATACGGCATCACGAGCGCGTAGGTCGGCTTGTCGACCACGCCGTAAATCCCGGGGCTGCCATCGGGGCGGCGGATGTCGTCTTCGCGGAGCACCATCCAGCGATTGCGATAGATCTCGCGGGACGCGACGGGTTCGATGTAGGGCACCCGGCCAGTATTGCGGCAGCCGCCGCGGGGAGCGCTCCTCGGCCGACATGCTTCACTAGGCGACGTGTCCGATGACGCAGCTGCGGGCGGCTCAGCAGAACAAGTAACCGATTGGCCGGTGCGTGAAAGCGACGGCAGCGTTTACCACTACACAGACATCAAGGGCCTCAAGGGAATTCTCGACTCCGGACAAATCTGGGGAACTCATGTCGCGTACCTGAACGACTCCCAGGAGTTCTCCTACGGCGTGGAAGCCATATGCGCGATGATTGCGCGGTACGGGGAGCACGTTAAAGCGTCCACACAGACGGAACCTGAATTGCGATCGTCTGCGATCCTGGGCGTCTGTAAGAACGTGCTGCGCGCCCAAGAGCTGATCGCCGACGATTTCGGACCGTTTGTGGCCTGCTTTTCGATGTTCGGAGACGACCTGTCCCAGTGGCGCGGCTACGCCAACGGCGGCTACGCGATCGAGTTCGACAGCCGAATACTGAAAGATTCCGTCAAGCAGACGACCCTGCCCACCGAACTTCCGATCAGTGAATCCACCCCGGTGCCCGAGTTGCATCCGGTGGAATATCTACCGGAGCGGCAGTCGGCGCGGGTGGCCCGGCTGGTCGACGACCATATCGACGAGCTGATCAACGCCGTGGGCGACGACCCGGGCACCGGCATTCATCCGGCTCAGCAGCGCCTGGTCCGGCGAATAATTCCGTTAGCGGCTTCGATGAAGCACAAGAAGTTCTTCGGCGAAGCAGAACAGCGGCTGATATCCCATACGTCAGAGACGTTCTATTCCACGTCCCGCATCGGCTTGATCCCGCGGGTGCGGTTTGAATTCGACCGAAGCGCGGTCAAAGGCGTGCTCGTGGGGCCCAGCGAACACTGCGACGCCAAAACCCTGTCACTGTGCCGCTACCTGCGGCGTTGGTACCCAAAAGCCGAGGTGATTCGGTCAAACGTGCCATATCGGGATATTTGACATATCCGCGATTCACGCCGCCGTTTCGGCCGCTTTCTTGATGCGTCGCAGTGTTTCCTGAATGCCGCGGTCCATTTGTCGCCCCCGCGGAATAGCCGCTTCGGCCAACCTGTTGACCATCGAACACCAGAGAAACTCGAAAGATTCGGTGAGCAGTGTTCCGCCCGACGGCGTCGGCTCCATGGTGTATCGCCAGCGTGTTTCTTCACGGCCGGCACCGTCGTTGACGGTGGTAAAGCTGAATTCGCGGCCCCGCTCGGCCGTGCCCACCACCGCGGTCCTTTCCCAGCGCATCAGACCGAGCCGGTTGTACCCGCGGAACCGCGCACCCGGGGCCGCCGTGGAAACCCCGTCGAGCCACTCGCACCGATAGCACTCCGGGCTCCAGTCCCCCATCCGGGTGACGTCGGCAACGAGGTCGTACACCAGATCGGGAGGTGCGGAAATATCGATACTTTCCTGACCGCGCCGGGCAGTGGGCATGGCCCGAGTATCCCACCCGACTGCGCGCCGAGTTACGGCACATGTTCGGCCGGCAAACCGTTACGGTGCCAGATAGCCGTAGATAGCGACAGCGGCCAGCGGAGGGTTGAAAATGCCAGACGACCCGGTGCCACGGCGGTATCGGTGAGAGCGCGCCGGCACATCATCGTCAGCGGTGACGACGCGCTGGCGAACACGATTGTCGAGGAGCTGAACAGCGCCGGCGTCCACATTGTCAAGCTGGCCGCCGACAAGCTCAAAGATGCCGAGCTTTCGCAGGCGATCGCCGTCATCTGCGCCGGCGACGACGACGCGCGAAACCTCGAGATCGCGCTGCTGGCAAGGAAAGCCGACCCGCACGTGCGTGTGGTGGCGAGGCTGGCCAACGACGTCCTGCGCGAAGCGATGACTGCCGCCAACGAGCCCGGCGCGATCCTCGACGTCGCTGATCTGGCTGCGCCTTCGGTCGTCGAGGCCTGTTTGGCGCGCACCGCTCACCCGTTCGAGGTGGCCGGCATGAAGTTCGTCGTCTGGCGGTCCGAGGCACCGCGGGAGGCGACCTTGCGGGAAATCTACGGCGACCTTGCGCCGGTGGCCGTGGTCCGCGGCAAGGACTCGTCCAACCCCGGCGAGCTGGTGGCCTGTCCGGGCCGCGATCTGCGCGTCCACGCCGGCGACCAGACCGCGATGATCGGCACCGCGGACGAGCTGGCCGTCCGCGGCATCAAGGTCCCCCGGCCCACAGCGACGCGTTTCCGCCTGCTGTGGCTTCGCCAGCTGTCCGACGCGGTACGCACTTTCCGTAACGACGTGAACCCGATGTTCTATCGGGCTTTGGCCGCGATGGCGGTCCTGCTCGTCGGATCGACGATTTTGTTGCGCTTTGCCTACCTGCGCCCACCCGGGATGACGTGGCTGGATGCGCTGTACTTCAGCACCGAGACGATCGCGACCGTGGGCTACGGCGACTTCAGCTTCGCCCACCAGCCCACGTGGCTGCGGGTGTTCAGCATCTCGCTGATGTTCGCCGGCGTGACCCTCACCGCGATTCTGGTCGCTTTCCTCGCCGACCTGCTGTTGTCGCGCCGCTTCACCCGTTCGGCCGGACGGATGCGGGTACGCCACCTACGTAACCACGTCATCGTCGTCGGGCTCGGCTCGTTCGGCATCCGGGTGGTCAGGGACTTGACCGCCGCCGGCTACGACGTCGCGGTCATCGAGCTCGACGAAAACAGCCGATACCTGTCATCGGCGGCCGAGCTGGAGGTGCCGGTCATCTTTGGTGATGCGACGTTGCCACAGACACTGGAATCGGCCTGCGTCGCTCACGCCCGCGCGGTGGCGGTGCTCACCCAGGACGACATGGTCAACGTCGAAGCCGGGATCGTGCTGCGGGAAATGCTGGGTGGCCTCAAGGCCAAGGGACGCAGCGTTCCGCTCGTCCTGCGCGTCTACGACCGCACGCTGGGCACCGCGGTGGCCCAGCGGTTCGGCTTCGAAAGTGTGCGCTCGACCGTGGAATTGGCGGCACCGTGGTTCATCGGCGCCGCAATGGGCCTGCAGGTGCTGGGCACCTTTTCGGTGGGGCAAAGTTCCTTCATGGTGGGCGGAATGCAAGTGGGCATCGGCAGCGAACTCGACGGGCTGCCGATGTACGAGTTGTCAACCGATACCCGGGTCATCGCGATCACCAGGGCCGACGAGCCGGTCACCCTGCATCCGCGCCGGGAGGCACGGCTGCGGGCCGGCGACACCGTCTATCTCGTCGGCCCCTACCGCGAGCTGCTGGCGACGCTACGCAAGGGCCAACCCGTGCAGCAGCGCGCGGTCGGTGGCTTGCCCGAGGCGGCGACTGGTTGATCTACAGTGCGGCAACCACGTCGGTGGCGCGACGAAGCTGATCGACGTCAGCACTGGTCGGGATCAGCTGAACCTCATCGGTGCCGATCTCGTCGAACTTTCGCAGCACCGCCAGCAGTTGCTCCTCACCACCCGCCCAGCCGGTCATCGGCGCCATGGCATCGACGTATTCGGCCGGGATCCAGTTCATGTAGTGCCGCAGGTGACGATGCACCTGCGCGCGTGCTTGATCCGGCGACCCGAAGGCGAACCAGAACGACGTCCCCAGGTGTGGTTTGGGTTTGCCTGCTTCGGCCCAGGCGGTGCGAGCAACGTCGTAGAGCTCGTTCTGCCTGGCGACGTCGAGGTCGAGGGTTGTTCCTGCGAGCCCGTCGGCCCATGCGGCGGCGCTGCGAAGGGTCTTTGGCCCGATTGTCCCGACGAGCAGCGGCGGGCCGCCGGCCTGCACCGGCGCCGGGCCGATCGGCCGCCGTGACTCGGTGATCTTCTCGCCGGCCCAGACCCGCTTCATGACCGCCACCCGTTCGGCCATGCCGCGCATCGTCTGCGTCGAACAGTCGGCGCCCACGGCGTGGTAGTCCTCCTGCCGGCCGCCGATCCCGACTCCCACCGTCAACCTGCCACCGCTCAGCACGTCGCCGGTGGCCAGGGCTTTGGCCAGCAGCACCGGGTGATGCAATTGGGGCACGATCACCGTCGTCACCAACCGGACCCGGTCGGTCCAGGCGGCCAGCGCACCCAGCAGCGTCAGGCTGTCGGGGTTGTCGAACGCGATGCGCTCGCCCCAGCACAGCGACGAGAACGGTCCGTCGTCTATTGCGCGCGCCCACTTCTTGAGCACCGCCGCGTCGAGGTCGGGCTCCATCACGGGCATGGTCATGGCTATCTGCACGATGGCGATTCTGGCAGCATGGCCTAGATGGGGTTCGCCAGCACGTCGATTGCGCATGTCAGGCTCACGGTCACCGATATCGAGCGATCGCGGCGGTTCTACGAGAGCGTGTTCAGCTGGCCGGTGCTGATCGAAGTTCCCGACAACGCCGACGATGCAACGCGCCGGCAGTTGGGCTTTCTGTTCGGCGGCGTCATCTACGACCTCGGCGGCGCGCTGTTAGGCCTGCGGCCAGTAGCCGACGACCGCTTCGACGAGGATCGCACCGGCCTGGACCACATCGCGTTCCGGGTCGGCAGCAGAGCCGAATTAGACGTTGCTGCTACACATCTCGACGATCTCGGCATCCGGCACGAGCCGATCAAAGACATCGGGCCGGCATACATTCTCGAGTTCCGCGACCCCGACAACATTGCATTGGAACTCACCGCGCCCAAATAGCGGGCGCGACACGGCGCCGCAAAGGAGGGGAGGCCAACACATGGGCATCAGCTTCAATCACACCATTGTTGCGTCGCACGACAAGCGAGAGTCCGCGGAGTTCCTCACCGACCTGTTCGGCTTGCCCAAGCCGGTTGCGGTCGGCCACTTCATGGTTGTCCCACTCGAACACGGCGCCTCCCTCGATTACGCCGACGTCCCGGCAGACGACGAAATCCGTCGTCAGCACTACGCCTTCCTGGTCTCCGAGGAGGAATTCGACGCCATCTACGGCAGGATCCAATCCCGCGGATTGGCACACTGGGCCGACCCCGGTGCCACCAGGCCCGGCGAGGTCAATCATCGCGATGGCGGGCGTGGGGTGTATTTCCGGGACCCTGCCGGACATTTCCTGGAGATCCTCACCCGGCCGTACGGTTCGGGCGGCTAATCCCCGCTGCGGGTTGACCCGTGGCGTTTGCTCTCCTGCGCTCGATAGTCGTCGGCAAGTTGTGCGACATGCTTGGGTAGCGTGCCGGCGGCGACGTCGGCCAGGGTGGTTTCTTCCAGCACCGACCGCATACTTGCCCGCAGCGCCCGCCACACATCGGTCAGCGCTGCGGTGGGTCCCGAGTAGGGCAGGTCGCCGAGCCCGATATCACGCACGCTCGCCAGCGGTCCGTCGATGCAGCGCAGCACGTCGGCAATGCTGATCTCGCTGCCCGGACGCGCCAGCTCATAACCGCCCTCGCGACCACGGTGGCTGCGCACCAGGCGGTCGGTGCGCAGGTTGGTCAGGATGTCGACGAGAAATTGCGGGGGTATGCCCTGAGCCTGGGCCAAATCGTCGGTCTTGACCAGGTTGCCGGTGGGAGCCGTGGCGAGTTGGACCATCGCCCGCACCGCGTACTCAGCCTTGGCCGACATCCGCATGCTTCAGGATTGTGCCACCCGCCTGAGCGACGATGCGCAACGCGAAGCGTTGCGAGAAGGAGCGTGGCAATCCGGCACCGCCTGAGCGACGATGCGCAACGCGAAGCGTTGCGCTATGGATCCGTCCCTTAGGCCTCAGACTCCAGCAGGTCGATCAGCATCTGCGCCTGCTCGTCAAGGCCGCAGTCGGGGGTGAGCCGCAGGTCGGGATTCTTCGGCCGCTGATACGGACTGTCGATCCCGGTGAAGTGCGTGATCTCCCCCGCGCGCGCTTTGGCGTACAGGCCCTTGGGATCGCGCCGCTCACAGTCTTCGAGCGGCGTGTCGCAGAACACCTCGACAAAGTCAAACCCGGCGTCTTCGTGCACTTTCCGGGCCAACGCGCGGTGCTCAGCCAGGGGGCTGATCGCCGGAACCAGGACGACATGGCCGCAGTCGGCGAGCAATACCGCCACATGCGCCAGCCGCCGCAGGTTTTCGGCGCGATCGGCCATACTGAATCCCAGGTCGGCGTTCAACCCGTGCCGCAGGTTGTCGCCGTCGAGAACGTAAGCGGGAACACCGCTTTCGAGCAGCTTCTGCTCCACCCGCGTGGCCACCGACGACTTGCCCGCGCCGGACAACCCGGTGAACCATACGGTGCGTCCCCGCGGCCGGTCGTTGGCTGTCACCAGCGACTTGTGCCGCACGGTGTTGGGGCTGGGCGTGTGGGCCGCGACCTCGCGCAACACCATGCCCGCCGCGACGGTTCCGTTGGTGTCGGGATCGATGAGGATGAACGATCCGGTGGCGGCGTTGCGGGTGTATTCGTCGAGCAGCAGCGGCATCTGGGTGCGCAGCGAGATCCGGCCAAGCTCGTTGAGCTTCAAGGCGGTTGCCGTCTTGTCGCGGTGCAGCGTGTTGACGTCGAGCCGGTAGTCGAGCCCGGTAACGCGGGCGCGGGTGGTTCGGGTGGTGTGCTTGATGATGTAGTCCCGGCCCGGCTCCAACACCGACGAATCTGCCATCCAGCACACCGTCGCGTCGAAACTTTGGGCGACCCTCGGCTGGTTGTGGGTGCGGGCGATCATGTCGCCGCGGGAGATGTCGATGTCGTCGGCAATGCTCACCGAGACCGCCATCGGCGGAAACGCTTCCGGCACTGGACCGTTGGGGCCTTCGATGGCGGTGATCCGCGTTGTCTTACCAATCGGCAACACGACCACCTCGTCACCGGGACGCATTACCCCACTGGCCACGGTGCCCGCATAGCTGCGGTGATCTTGATGCTTGAGAGTATGCGGGCGAATCACATACTGAACCGGGAACCGCACGTCGACCAGATTTCGGTCACCCGCGATGTAGACCTCTTCGAGATGGGTCAGCAGCGCCGGTCCCTCGTACCACGGTGTCTCGTCGGACTTGGTCACGACATTGTCGCCGTTCAGCGCGGAGATGGGGATCGTGGCGACGTCTTGCACATCCAGGCGGGCGGCGAAGGCGTGGAACTCGTCCCGAATCGCCTCGAACTTGTCCTTGTCCCAACCGATCAGGTCCATCTTGTTGACCGCGAGCACAATGTGCTGAATGCCCAGCAGCGAGGCCAGGAAAGCGTGCCGGCGGGACTGCTCCAACAGGCCGTGACGCGCATCGACCAGCACAATCACCAGTTGAGCGGTCGACGCGCCGGTGACCATGTTGCGCGTGTACTGGATGTGGCCGGGAGTGTCGGCGATGATGAATTTTCGCTTGGGCGTGGCGAAGTAACGGTAGGCGACATCGATGGTGATGCCCTGCTCACGCTCTGCCCGCAGACCGTCGGTGACCAGAGCCAGGTCGGTGTAGTCGTGGCCGCGTTCCCGCGACGTCTGTTCCACCGACGCCCACTGGTCTTCCATGACCGCCTTGGAGTCGTAGAGTAGCCGCCCGATCAACGTCGACTTGCCGTCGTCGACGGATCCGGCGGTCGCGATGCGCAACAGCGTGGTGGATGCAGTCATCAGAAGTACCCCTGCCGTTTGCGGTCTTCCATCCCAGCCTCCGAGATCCGGTCGTCAGCCCTGGTCGCCCCGCGTTCGGTCAGCCGGGACACCGCCGTCTCGGCGATGACTTCAGCCACCGTCGAGGCATCTGATTCCACACACCCGGTGCAGGTGACGTCACCGACGGTGCGGAACCGCACCGTGGCCTCGAATACCGGCTCGTCGGCGCGCGGCTGCAGGTAGCGATGCACGGCCAGCAGCATCCCGTCGCGCTCAAACACCTTGCGCCGGTGGGCGAAATAGATCGACGGCAAGGTGATGTTCTCCTCGCCGATGTAGGACCAGATGTCGAATTCGGTCCAGTTCGACAGCGGGAAGACCCGGATGTGCTCACCCTTGTGATGCCGTCCGTTGTAGAGGTTCCACAGCTCGGGCCGCTGGGCTTTGGGGTCCCACTGGCCGAATTCGTCGCGGAAGCTGAACACCCGTTCCTTGGCGCGCGCCTTCTCCTCGTCGCGTCGGGCTCCCCCGAACGCCGCGTCGAACTTGTTCTCCCGGATGGCCCGCAGCAACGTCACCGTCTGCAGCGGATTGCGCGACGGCGGGGTTTCGACGACCCGCCCGGCGTCGATGTCGTCCTGCACCGATGCCACCACCAACCGCACCCCGGACTCTGCGACCAGCTCGTCGCGGGTCGCGATCACCTCGTCGAAGTTGTGCCCGGTGTCGACGTGCATCACGGGGAACGGCGGCCGTCCCGGACGAAATGCCTTGAGCGCCAGGTGCAGCATAACGATGGAGTCCTTGCCGCCGGAGAACAACAGCACCGGCCGTTCGAACTCAGCGGCCACTTCGCGAATGATGTGGATCGCCTCGGCTTCGAGTAAGCGCAGATGGCTCAACTCGTACTGCCCTGGCGCGGGGCCGGCCTTCACGCCGCTGGTCATGGCTTTCCTGTCATTGTCCGGGCCTCATACTTGATAAAGTTGGTTGGATTGACCAGGTTTGTGGTCATTGTCACCAATGGAACCAGCCGGTGCAGCCGCTGTCAACGACAGGACCGCTGGCAAGTTCCTAGCGATTGCCTGACCGAGGCGTGAGTTGCCGATAGGTGGGATGCGGGGTCGCGATTCGTGATTCGTGATCCCCCGAGGCAGGTGGGACGGCAGCGCTACGGCGTCACTTCGTTGAGCCTGCCGGTGGCGACGTCGAAGACGCACCCTCGCAGGGAGACGTGTTTGGTGACGAAGGGGCTGTTCTCGATGCGGCGCAACGACTGGCGCACGTCCTCGGCGACGTCAGGGAATGACTCGGCCGCCCACGGGGGTTTTACGCCGGTCTCGTCCTGGATGGCGCGCTTGAAGTCGTCGTCGGTGAAGGTGAGCATCCCGCAATCGGTGTGGTGGATGAGGATGATCTCCTGGGTACCCAGCAGCCGCTGGCTGATGGCCAGCGAGCGGATCACATCGTCGGTGACCACTCCGCCGGCATTGCGGATGACATGGGCCTCGCCCTCGTTGATGCCCAGCACGCGGTAGACGTCGATCCGGGCGTCCATGCAGGCAACAATCGCGATGTGTTTGCTGGGCGGCAGCGGAAGCGGCCCCTGGAAAGTTTTTGCGTACTCGGTGTTGTGAGACAGGTATTCGTCGGTGACCGTCACGCCAGGCTCCTCGGGAATCGGTGTCTTACTGCGCAGAACGATGCCGCCCGAGGATCGTAACAATCGGCTGCCCGGATTTCAGCCATGAAAATCAACCGGATCGGATTCAGCCCGCGGGTTTGCATCGATGCCGCTACCCGGCTCAGCTGGATTTGCCGGTCACCCCGCCTGAACCATCTTCGCCGTAGAGTGAACCACCGGTACCAGCGCTGCCGCCGGCACCCCCGACCCCGGGCTTTGCGCCGGCCCCACGGCCGGCGTCGCCACCGTCGCCGCCGTCGCCGCCGTCACCGCCGCCATACTGCAGCAAGGTGGGGTTTCCGCCGTAGCCATAGGGAATGCCGCCCGAGCCCGCGGCACCGCCGTTGCCGCCAGCGCCGCCGTCTCCGTTGCGCCCGATGTGGGTTTGGCCCTGGAAGTCGACCGCAATGCGGCCATTTCCGCCGCGGCCGCCGGGCCCGCCGTCGCCGCCGAAACCACCGGGGCCGATAAGCCGGGTGCTGCCGCCGATACCGCCGTTGCCGCCGGCACCGCCATTGCCGCCGTCGATAGCGCCAAAACTAAGGTCTTCGCTGCCGCGGCCGCCGGCGCCCCCGTTCCCGCCCGCCCCACCGCCGCCGATCAGCCCACCGGTGCCGCCATGACCACCATCACCGCCACGGCCGCCGGGGTTCACTGCGGACTGGAAAAGTGCGCCGCGGCCTCCGGGAGCTCCGTCGCCGCCCGCTCCACCGTCGCCGCCGACTCCGTAGAGGAAGGCATGACCACCGTCACCGCCGCGCCCGCCGCTGAGCCCCGGATCGTTGTGGGCGGCTCCGAACGCAGTGATTCCTCCCGACCCGCCGTTCCCACCGTTGCCGATGAAGAATCCGCCGTTACCTCCGCGACCGCCATCGGCGAGCATCCCTCCCGGCCCACCCGCACCGCCGTTACCGAACCCCCAGGCATTACCCCCGTCCCCACCAGCACCGCCACGTGTGGGGTCTAGCGGGAATTGCCCGAAAATAGACCCGCCGCCGGCCCCGCCGCGCCCACCGTTGCCGATGAACCCGGCGTCGCCACCGCGGCCGCCGGCTTGGCCGGCTCCGCCCGACCCGCCGGCGCCGCCCTCACCGAACCCCCAGGCCCTACCCCCGTCCCCGCCGGCCCCGCCAGGCAAGGGCGTTGACGTCGGCCTAGAAATAGACGCGCCGCCGGCCCCGCCACGGCCACCGTTGCCGATGAACCCGGCGTCGCCACCGCGGCCGCCGGCCTGGCCGGGAGCGCCCGGCGCGCCGTCGCCGCCGTTGCCGATGAGCCACCCGCCGTGGCCACCGTTCTGACCGGGGGCTATCCCGTCGGCGCCGTCGCCGATCAGTGGGCGCCCGGTCAGCGCCTGCGTGGGCCCGTTGACGGCATTGGTCACTTGTTGCCCTGCCGCGGCGAGCGCATTGGCCGCATCGGTGCTCGCGTAGGCGTTCACCGCGGCCTGTAGGTTGCGCACGAACTGGTCATGAAATGCCGTCATTTGCTCGCTGATCGCCTGATACTGCTGGCCAAACGACCCGAACAACGCCGCGAGGGCCACGGACACCTCATCGGTGCCTGCTGCCGCGATCGTCGTCGTCGGGAAAGCGGCGAGCACATTCGCCTGGCTGATCGTCGAGCCGATGCGCCCCAATTCCGTTGCGGCGGCGTCGACGTACTCAGGCACTGCGATCACGAACGACATCTGCGTCCTCCTAAGCCCAACCGGACGTCATTCGTGCCCGGATCTGGGCAAAGCCTGTCGAGGAGCTCTGAGACGAACGTTTGGAAGTCATGAAATGCGCTGGTCCATCCGATCAGGTGGCGCTTGGAGGGTGGTTGGGCTGGCCGCGAGGCGGGGCGGTAGCCCGGGCGCTCCTGACGCGGTTGACGTCGGCGTGGCGGATCGGCCGGCTCCGGATCCTGCTGCCCCGCCGGCTCCGTCGCGAGTCCAATCGGTTTGGCCGCCAGCTGCGGGTGACCCGGCGGCCGACGCCTCATCGGCCCCAGCGGCCGCGATCGACGTCGTCGGGACAGCAAGCGGCCGCATTCGCCTGGCTGATCGTCGAGCAGCCGCGGCCCGACTCCGCCGCCACGGCATCGACGAACTCGGGTAACGCACAGACGAACGACATCAACGTCCGCCACGCATATGAGTGCAAGGGCCAAACCGGGCCGCCGGCATAGCCACACCCTGCGCAGCTCATGTCGAGGCGGCCTTCAGGTCACATCGAGCTGGTCACATCGAGACCGGGCGGGTACGCCGGGCGGTCATGTGACGGTGCCTGACGTGGGCGTTAGGTACCCGCGTCTAGCTAACCCGCCGGGGAACCACCGGTCCCGCCCTCCCCGCCCGCGTAGACTCCACCGCCGCCACCATTGCCGAGGATCCCACCTGGACCGTTACCTAATTCGCCGACTCCGCCAGCTTCACCGGGTTGTACTACAGTCGTCAGTTGCATCTGCCCCGTAGCAAACGCTGTCACGAAATTGGTGACGGTGTCGACACCCTGCAGGCCGGGCATGCCGTAGAGATTGCCACCGCTGCCGCCCTTACCACCGGTGCCGCCGATGCCCGGTAACCCTGCGCCCTGCCCCGCGCTACCGCCGGGGCCACCGTCGCCGCCGTAACCGCCACGGTGCTGCAGCAGCTGCTGCACGAAGTTGTCCGGCGGGCCATAGGGGAAGGAGATCCCGCCCGAGCCGCCGGCACCGCCGTCGCCGCCGCCACCGCCGTTGCCGTTGGCCAGGGCCGCGTTAAGACTGGACCCGCCTTGACCGCCGGGGCCGCCGGCGCCGCCGTGACCGCCGGGACCGATCAGGCGGGTGGAGCCGCCGATTCCGCCGTCGCCACCCCTGCCGCCGGCGCCGCCGCCGCCGTCGCTCGTGGTACCCGTACCGCCGGGCCCGCCGGCGCCGCCGGGACCGCCACCACCGATGAACCCGCCGGTGCCGCCGTTACCGCCAGAGCCCCCGGGCCCACCGCCGAATACAGCGTCGCTGTTGAAGTCGGCGACGCCGGGACCACCGGCGCCGCCTGGCCCGCCGGCCCCACCGAATCCGTAAAGGAAGGCATCGCCGCCGTCACCGCCACGCCCGCCGGGGATGCCGGGACCGATGCCCAAATTCTCCGGCAGCGGAGAGCCCCCGCCTGCCCCACCCGGCCCGCCGTTGCCGGCAAAGAACCCGGCATCACCCCCACGACCACCGTCGGCCAGCATTCCACCCGCCCCGCCGGCGCCGCCGTTACCGAATCCCCAGGCATTACCTCCCCGGCCACCGAACCCGCCCTGCAATCCGTCTATCACGCGGAAATCGGTGCCCCTGCCCCCCTTTCCGCCACTGCCGATGAAACCGGCGTCGCCGCCTCGACCGCCGGCCTGACCAGGTGCCGTCCCGTCGGCGCCGTCGCCGCCGTTGCCGATCAACCACCCGCCATCGCCACCGTCCTGGCCGGGGGATATTCCGTCAGCACCGTCGCCGATCAGCGGGCGGCCGGTCAGCAGCTTGGCGGGACCGTTGACCACGTCGAGGACTTGTTGCTCTGCTGCGGCAAGGGCACTGGCCGCATCGGTGCTCGCATACGCGGTCACGCTGGCTTGCAGATTGCGCACGAATTGGTCGTGAAACACCGCCACTTGCGCGCTGATCGCCTGATACTGCCAAGCATGTGCGCCGAACAACGCCGCGATGGCAGCCGAGACCTCATCGCCCCCTGCGGCGGGGATGGCCGTCGTCGGCAGGGCGGCCAGCGCGTTGGCATAGCTGATCGTCGAACCGATATTGGCTAGCTCGGTTGCTGCGGCGCCGATGAAGTCGGGTACTGCGATCACGAACGACATCTGCGTCCTCCATGCGTCGTCAAACGGGCCAAGGCCAGCCCGAGTCCGCGGAAAGCCTGTCCGAGCGCCCTTCGGCGAATGTTCAGAAGTCGTGAAATGTGCAGGTCGGCTCCGAAGCGGTGCGCCATCTGTCACCGAGTCTCGCTACCCTGTCCCAATGCGGCACGGTGGCGGGGCATGACACGCTTTCTGGCGCGCCGGTTGCTCAATTACCTCGTGCTGCTGGCGCTGGCGTCGTTTTTGACGTATTGCCTGACTTCTCTTGCGTTCTCGCCGCTGGAAAGCCTGATGCAGCGCAGTCCGCGGCCTCCGCAAGCGGTGATCGACGCCAAAGCCGCCCAACTGGGATTGAACCGGCCCATCCCGATCCGCTACGCCAACTGGGTTTCCCACGCCGTTCGCGGCGACTTCGGGGTCACCATCACCGGCCAGCCCGTCGGCGCCGAGCTGGGGCGGCGCATCGGAACCAGCCTGCGGCTGCTCATCATCGGATCGGTGGTCGGCACGATTCTGGGTGTGGCGATCGGGGCGTGGGGCGCCATCCGTCAATACCGGCTCAGTGACCGCGTCATCACCATGCTGGCGTTGCTGGTGCTGAGCACGCCGACCTTCGTCGTGGCCAACCTCCTGATCCTGGGCGCCCTGCGGGTCAACTGGGCGCTGGGTCTGCAACTATTCGACTACACCGGCGAGACCGCACCCGGCGTGGCGGCCGGGACGTGGGAAGCCTTCGCTGACCGGCTGAAGCATTTAGTCCTGCCGTCGCTCACGCTGGCGCTGGGAGCTGCCGCCGGTTACAGCCGCTATCAGCGCAACGCGATGCTGGACGTCCTGGGTCAGGATTTCATCCGCACCGCCCGCGCCAAGGGGCTGACCCGGCGGCGCGCGCTGATCAAACACGGGCTGCGGACCGCCCTGATACCGATGGCCACGCTATTCGCCTACGGCGTGGCCGGACTGGTCACCGGAGCGGTTTTCGTCGAGAAGATCTTCGGCTGGCATGGCATGGGCGAATGGATGGTCCGGGGTATTTCAACCCAGGACACCAACATCGTCGCGGCGATCACGGTGTTCTCCGGCGCGGTGGTCCTGCTGGCCGGCCTGCTCTCCGATGTCATTTATGCGGCCCTGGATCCGAGAGTGCGAGTGGCATGACCGCCTTAGCCGAGCCCGAGGTCGCCGAGTTCACGTCGCGGCGCGCCCTGGTGCTGCGCCGCTTCCTGCGCAACCGGTCCGCGGTGGTCTCCCTCGCCGTGCTGGTGCTGCTGTTCGTCGGCTGTTACACGCTGCCCGCGCTACTCCCCTATTCCTATGACGACCTTGATTTCGACGCCTTGCTGCAACCGCCCAACACGCGGCACTGGCTGGGCACCAATGCGCTGGGCCAAGACCTGCTGGCCCAGATATTGCGGGGCATGCAGAAGTCGATGCTGATCGGCGTCTGTGTCGCGGTGATCTCCACCGGCATCGCCGCTACCGTGGGGGCGATCTCGGGGTATTTCGGCGGCTGGCGGGACCGGGCACTCATGTGGGTGGTCGACCTGCTGTTGGTGGTGCCCAGCTTCATCCTGATCGCCATCGTCACTCCGCGAACCAAGAATTCGGCCAACATCATGTTCCTGGTGTTGCTGCTGGCCGGCTTCGGCTGGATGGTCAGCTCCCGCATGGTACGTGGCATGACGATGAGCTTGCGGGAGCGCGAATTTATCCGTGCGGCAAGGTTTATGGGGGTTTCCAGCCGCAGGATCATCACCGGCCACGTGATCCCGAATGTGGCGTCGATCCTGATCATCGACGCGGCCCTGAACGTGGCATCCGCGATATTGGCCGAAACCGGTTTGAGCTTCCTCGGTTTCGGTATCCAGCCACCCGATGTATCGCTGGGCACGCTGATCGCCGACGGCACCCAGTCCGCGACGACGTACCCGTGGGTGTTTCTGTTTCCGGCCGGGGTACTGGTGCTGATTCTGGTGTGCGCCAACCTGACCGGCGACGGCCTGCGCGACGCCCTGGACCCGGGCAGCAGAACACTGCGCCGCGGTGAGCGATGACCGCCCTGCTCGAGGTGACCGACCTGGCCGTCGCCTTCCCCACCGACGGCGATCCGGTGACCGCGGTGCGCGGCATCAGCTACCGCGTCGATCCGGGCGAAGTGGTGGCGATGGTGGGCGAATCCGGATCGGGTAAGTCCGCGGCAGCCATGGCGGTCGTGGGACTACTGCCCGAGTACGCCGAGGTACGCGGCTCGGTGCGGCTGCAGGGAACCGAACTGCTCGGTCTTGGCGACGACGGGATGTCACGGGTCCGCGGCAAGGTGATCGGCACGGTGTTCCAGGATCCGATGTCCGCCCTGACCCCCGTCTACACCGTCGGCGACCAGATCGCCGAAGCGATCCGGGTCCATCAGTCCCGAGTCGGTAAGCAGGAGGCCCGCCGACGCGCCGTGGAACTGCTTGAGCTGGTGGGTATCTCGCAAGCCGAGCGACGCGCCCGCGCCTTCCCCCACGAGCTTTCCGGCGGCGAGCGGCAGCGTGTGGTGATCGCGATCGCGATTGCCAACGATCCGGATCTGTTGATCTGCGACGAGCCGACCACCGCACTCGACGTCACCGTGCAGGCGCAGATCCTCGACGTGCTCAGGACGGCCCGCGACGTCACCGGCGCCGGGGTGTTGATCATTACCCACGACCTCGGGGTGGTCGCGGAGTTCGCCGACCGGGCGTTGGTGATGTACGCCGGCCGGGTCGTCGAGTCCGCCGGGGTCAATGACCTGTACCGCGATCGCCAGATGCCTTACACCGTGGGGCTGTTGGGATCGGTCCCCCGCCTGGACGCCGCGCAGGGCACCCGGCTGGTGCCGATTCCCGGCGCCCCTCCATCGCTGGCCGGTATGGATCCGGGTTGCCCGTTCGCGCCCCGCTGCCCGCTGGTGATCGACGAATGCCGCAGCGCCGAGCCCGAATTGATCCAGGTCGGCGCGGATCACCGGGCCGCCTGCATCCGCACCGATCAGGTCAACGGCCGCAGCGCCGCCGACATCTACGGTGTGAAAACCGAGCGTATCGCGCCAGAACCTTGTGACACACCGGTCGTCGTCCGGGTGAGCGGCCTGGTCAAGACCTACCGGCTGACCAAGGGCCTGCTGTTGCGCCGGTCGATCGGCGAAGTTCGCGCCGTGGACGGCGTCAGTTTCGAACTGCAGCAGGGCCGCACGCTGGGCATCGTCGGTGAATCAGGCTCGGGCAAGTCGACCACCCTGCATCAAATCCTGGAATTGGCTGTGCCGCAATCGGGATCGATCGAAGTGCTGGGCGCCGATGTCGCCGCCCTGACCCCGTCGAGCCGGCGCGCGCTGCGCCGCGACATCCAGGTCGTCTTCCAAGACCCGGTGGCCTCGCTGGATCCGCGGCTTCCCGTCTCCGATCTGCTGGCCGAACCGTTACAGGCCAACGGCTTCAGCAAGACCGACACCCACGCCCGGGTGGCCGAACTGCTCGACATCGTCGGGCTCCGCCGCTCTGATGCCAGCCGCTATCCCGCGGAGTTCTCCGGCGGCCAGAAGCAGCGCATCGGAATCGCCAGGGCGCTGGCGTTGCAGCCCAAGATCCTGGCGCTCGACGAACCGGTGTCCGCGCTCGACGTGTCGATCCAGGCCGGGATCATCAACCTGCTCCTGGACCTGCAAGAGCAATTCCGGCTCTCGTATCTGTTTGTCTCCCACGATCTTTCGGTGGTCAAACACCTCGCCCACGATGTCGTCGTCATGTACGCCGGCGCCATCGTCGAGCAGGGTGACAGCCGGGGAGTTTTCGCCAATCCACAACACGAGTACACGCGGCGGCTGCTTGGAGCGGTGCCGCAACCGAATCCCAGGCAAACATGACCAACAGGACCCGCGTCATCCTTGCGCTACTGATCGCCGCCCTGATGGTCGCCGGCTGCTCGGCCGCGCCCGTGACACCGTCGGGCGCACCCAATGGCGCCGTCGGCACGACCAGCGATATCAACCCGCAGAATCCGGCCACGCTGCGCGACGGCGGCAACCTGCGCCTGGCGCTCAGCGACTTCCCGCCCAACTTCAACACCCTGCACATCGACGGTAATTCGGCCGAGGTCTCGGCGATGTTGAAGGCCACCTTGCCGCGCGCGTTCGTCATCGGGCCCGACGGCTCGACCACAGTCGACACCAACTACTTCACCAGCGTCGAACTCACCCAGACCGACCCGCAGGTCATCACCTACACCATCAATCCCAAGGCATTCTGGTCCGACGGCACGCCGATCACCTGGCGCGACATCGCCAGCCAAATCCACGCGACCAGCGGCGCCGACAAGAACTTCGCGATCGCGTCGCTCAACGGCTCCGACCGCGTGGCCTCGGTGACCCGGGGCGCCGACGACCGCCAAGCCGTGGTGACCTTCGCCAAGCACTACGCGGAGTGGCGCGGAATGTTCGCCGGCAACGGGATGCTGCTGCCCGCCAGCATGACCGCCACGCCGGAGGCATTCAACACGGGCCAGCTGAACGCGCCGGGCCCGTCGGCCGGCCCGTTCATCGTGAGCTCTCTGGACCGCAGCACGCAGCGAATCGTCTTGACCCGCAACCCCAAATGGTGGGGCCAGCGGCCGCGGCTGGACAGCATCACCTACCTGGTGCTGGATGACGCCGCACGGTTGCCGGCGCTGCAGAACGCGACGATCGACGCGACCGGAATCGGCTCGCTTGATCAACTCACCATCGCCGAGCGCACCAAGGGCATCTCCATCCGGCGGGCTCCCGCTCCGAGCTGGAGTCACTTCACCATCAACGGCGCGCCCGGGGCGATTCTCGCCGATCCGGCGCTACGGCTGGCGATCTGCAAGGGGATCGACCGCCGGACCATCGCCAAGGTGGCCCTCTACGGCCTCACCAGCGATCCGAGCCCGCTGAACAATCACATCTTTGTCGCCGGGCAGGAGGGCTACCAAGACAACAGCACCCCCTATGACCCGGAGCAGGCCAAGCGGGACCTCGACGCGCTGGGCTGGAAGCTCAACGGCAAGTTCCGGGAGAAGAACGGCCGCCAGCTGGTGGTGCGTTTGCTGTTCTACGACGCCCAGAGCACTCGGCAGTTCGGGCAGGTCGCTCAGCACAGCCTGGCTGCGATCGGCGTTCGACTCGAGCTGCAATCCCGTTCCGGCAGCGGCTTTTTCAGCAACTACATCAACGTAGGAGCTTTCGATATCGCGTTGTTCGGGTGGGTCGGCGACGCGTTTCCGCTGTCGTCGCTCACCCAGATCTACACCTCCGACGGGGAAAGTAACTTCGGCAAAATCGGCAGCCCCGAGATCGACGCCGCTATCGAGCGGACGCTGCAGGAACTCGACCCGGCCAAGGCGCGTGAGCTGGCCAACGAGGTCGACAAACTGGTGTGGGCGGAAGGATTCAGCCTGCCGCTGACCCAATCGCCCGGAACCATTGCGGTGCGCAGCACGCTGGCAAACTTCGGTGCCACGGGCCTGGCCGACCTGGATTACACCGCGATCGGATTCATGCGGGACTGACCTGGCCGACCTGGCGCCGCGCCGGTAGGACGGCCGCCTCCGCAGCGGCAGCCATGTCGATCGCCTTCCACAGCAGCCGCACCGGGGCGCGTGGCGGCATCGCGTCGAGCATGGGCACCTGGTCGGCGAGCCGGTTGTGTTCGCCACGACATACCGCTTCGGCGATGGCCAGGGCGGCGGGCTCCCGAAAATCCAGGGCGCTGTGCGCCATGGTCGGCAGCTCCAAGAGCACCGCGCCGGGCACCAGCGACGCCACACGTTCCGCCACCGCGGGCGGGGTGATGAGGTCGCGGCCACCGGAAACCACCACCGTCGGCCAGCTGAATTTCGGCATCTCGGCCACCAGGTCATATGGTTCTGCTTCGAAAACGGCTGTGGCGGTGAGGGTTTCCCGCATCGCCACCGCGGGGTCGAGGGGCAGGCCGTCCGGTTCGGCGGCGTAGTCCAGTTCGCGGAATGCGATACGGCTGACCAGATCGTTCTCGTAGCGGTATGGCACCTTGCGGTCGACCACGGTGGTGACCCGGCACAGCGCACGCCACAACATGGTTCGGCCGTCGAGCAACAGGTCCAGCTGCCGGCCGAGGAGCTTGGCCCCGCCGTAGCCGTAAATCGCCGCCGCGACCTGGGCCGCCGACGCGCTCATCACCCCGGAGCCGACCAACCGCCGAACCTTGGGCGCCAGCGCGGCCGTCTCCGGACCATCGCCTTTCAGCAGCAGCCTGCGGAGAGCGTCGCGCGCCAGCACGATGTCGTGGCGCGACAGCACCGGGGAGTCGAGGATCAGCGCCTTCACGCGGCAGGGATGACGCACCCCCAGGCCCGCCGCGATATAGGTGCCGTACGACGTGCCATAGACGACGGCCGAGTCCACGTGCGCGTCGTCGAGGACCGCCGCCACGTCGTCCACGACCTGGTCGACGGTCAGCGCCTGCGGCGGCAGATCGGCACCGGAGTCGTCGTGGCGCGACATGCCGACGCCACGGTGCTCCATCATGATCACGTCCAGACCGGCCGCGGCGGCGCGCCGGCGCAGTCCCTGATACAACCGCATCGACGCCACTCCCGGCCCTCCCGGGATGATGACCAGCGGATGCGTGGATTTGCGACCGGTGCGCACGTAGTACAGATCGAACTCGTCGTCACTGCCGGGTGACACCGGCCGGCGCACCGGCCGCACCCCCGGCAGTTTCGCCAACTTGTCGTGCACCCGGCGCCGTTTGGCATTCATCGTCATCGGTATTGCCCCGCCATGGGTACCATTCTGCCGAGAACCGCCAAGGCCGGCAGTTCAGCGGTGGTGCCTCAGCCGCGCAGGAGGTCGGCGGCCTTCTCTCCGATCAGCACCGATGGCGCATGAGTGTGTCCCCTGACGGTGCTCGGCATCACCGATGCGTCGGCGACCCGCAGCCGCTCGACCCCGCGGACCCGCAACTGCGGATCGACCACGCTGTTGTCGTCAGTGCCCATCCGGCAGGTGCCCAGCGGGTGATACAGGGTGTGCGAGCACGTTTCCAGCGCCAACTCGAGGGTCGCCTCGTTCAACTCGGTGCAATTGCGCGGCCGGGCGATGTGCCCGAGCAGACGTTTGAGTGCCGGCGCCTCGGCAATGCGGGCGCACATCCGCAAACCGGCCATCATCGCGGCCCGGTCGGCTCCGTGGCGATCCGAGAGGTAGCGCGGGTCGATGACCGGTTTGGCATGCGGGTCGGCCGAGCGCAGCGTCACCTGGCCGCGGCTTTCCGGGGCGACCAGGATCGGCCCGAGCACCACCCCGTGGCCCGGCGGCTGGACGCGCAGACCCTCGTCGTAAAAGGGTGCCGGGGCAAAGATCAGCTCCAGATCAGGCAGCGCGAGGTCGGGTCTACTGCGGACGAAGCCGTATGCCTCGCCGACGTTGGACGTGAGCATCCCGCGGCGCCGCAGCAGATAGTCAAGCACCTGTCGCGGCTTTTCGGCCGCGGCCAGGCTGTCGCCGGCGACGTCGAACCCCATCGGTGTGACCAGGTGGTCCAGCAGGTTCTGCCCTACCTCGGGCGCGTGGTAGACGGTTTCGATGCCGTGCTCGGCGAGGTGATCGCGGTCCCCGATGCCGGAGAGCATCAACAGTTGCGGACTGTTGACGGCGCCGCCGCAGAGCACCACCTCACGACGGGCCTGGACCACACCGGCTTGGCCGTCGCGCTGGTATTGCACGCCGACTGCCCGGTTTCCGTCGATGACGATTCGCGTCGCGGTGGCCTCGGTGAGCACACGCAGATTCTTGCGGCGCATCGCGGGCTTGAGGTAGGCGTCGGCCGCGCTGTATCGCGCACCGCGGCGCTGCGTGACAATGGTCTCGCAAAAGCCTTCCGGCTCTGCCGAATTGGGCTGCGCACCGGCAAAGCCGCACTCACGTGCCGCGGCCAGGAAGGCCGCGGTCGACGGCCGCGGGCTGCGCTGACGGGAGATGTGCAGCGGACCGGTCACCCCGCTGTCGTCGCCGCTGACGAAATGCCAGGCGGCGGTGACGTTTTCGATTCGACGGAAGTATCCGAGCACCTCGGTGTACGACCATTGCGGGCCGGCCCGCCGCGCCCACTCGTCGTAGTCGGCTTTGAACCCGCGCACCCACATCATGGCGTTCATCGACGACGAACCGCCTAGCACTTTGCCCCGGGGCCAATAGATTTCACGACCGGCAAGCTCCGGCTGCGGCTCGGTCAGGTAGTCCCAGTCGACCTCGCTGCGGAACAACTTGGAAAACGCCGCCGGAATGCCGATGTAGCGGTTCTTGTCGCGGGGGCCGGCTTCCAGGGCCACTACCGAGGTCGCCGGATCTTCGCTGAGCCGATTGGCCACGACCGCCCCGGCCGAGCCGGTGCCCACCACCACGTAGTCGCACTGGATGTCTGTCGCCGGTGAACCGCGGGACGGCCGCGGATCGCTAGCCATGGAGATCGATGCGGTGCGCGTTGGCGACACCGTCGTAGCGGCCGGGACTGCACGTCAACACGATCACCTGTCCATGGGTGCCCACAGTGTCGAATACCTCCCCCATCTTGGCCAACCGGTCTGGATCGGTGAACCCTAACGCGTCGTCGACCACCACCGGAACGGTGTCCTCCTTGGCAACCAGGGCAGCCCCGGCAAATCTGGCCAGGATGCCGAGCTGCTCTTTGGCACCCCCGGACAACGACTCGTAGGGCACGGTGGTGCCGTCCAGGGTGCGGCTGCAGATCTTCAGGTCACTGTCGACCTCCACCTCGAAGGTGTGCCCGAACACCGGCCGGCCGAGCCGATGCAACTCGGCGCGGTACGGCTCGACGTAACGCAGGCGGGTGCTGTCGCGGTGGCGCGCCATCACCGAGCGCAGCAGCCGCGCGGCCCTGGCCCGCTGGCCGACGCGGGCATGCCGGCCAGCGGCGTGCTCACGCTGCGTCTCGGCGGCGTCGAGCTTGCCTTGCCGGCCCTCGCTGCCGAACACCGAGAGTTCAATGCTGATCTCTCGCAACGTGTTCAGGGCATCGTCGTGGCGCTGGCGCAGCGACTCCGCCATATCGATGGCTTCCGCCAGCTCGGCGGCCACCGCGTCGGGCGCCATGGCGGCAAGCGCTTCGGCCAGCTCGCCCACCCGCCGCTCGGCCGTTTCTCGCGCGCGCAGATCCGCGTCGGCTTTGACCGCAAGGTCTGCATCGCTGACCGAGGACCGCTCCTGCGCCAACCGGGCACGGGCCGCGTCGAGTTCGGCGCGCCGCGTTTCCACCTGATGCCCAAGCACCGTTGCCTGCGTGGATATCTCGGCCAGCTGGCGAGCAGCGGCTGCGGCAGTCCGGCGCCGGGTTTCGCACTCGGTCTCCGCGGCCATGCGGGCGGCCTCGGCCGCTTGCAGTTCGACTCGGGCGGCCGCGGCGTCCGTCGCGAACAGATCCGGCTCGGCGGGTTGGCTGGCCTGCAATTGCGCCAGTCGGGCTCGGAGTTGATCCTCCTGGTCGTCGCCGCACAGGCCGTCCAGGGTGGCGGTCAGCTGATCGCACGTGCTTTGCAGTTCCCGGCGACGCCGGTCGGCAGCGCGCGCATCCGCCACGGCGGCTACTCCACCGGCTGTCAATGCTTGGGCCAGCTCTTGTTGTGCCGCAACGTGTTTAGCCTGCATCTCCTGCGCGGCCGGACCCTGGCTGATCCGCGCCGTGAGGACACCCGGCACCACCACCTCGGCGGGCCCGGCGGCCGTGATCGACCAGCATTGGCCCGCCGGCAACGACACCCGCTGCTCGCCGACGACAAGCTCGATGTCGACAGCCGCGGTGAATTCCACCGCGGCGGAGATCGACGCGAGCTGTCCGTCTGACCGATCCGCAGCCGCAGCAGCCTCGTCGATGCGGCGCATCACCCGTTCGGTGACCGTCACCGCGGCCAGTTCGGCATCCAGGCGATCACGTTCGCGCCGGGTGGTGTCGATCCTGTCCAGCCGAGCCCCTAGCCGGTCAGCCTCCTCGCGATCGACGATCTGGTCGAGCGAGCGCCGCGCGGATTCGGCGCGACGCTGTGCGGCCGACAGCGCGTGCATGGCCTGCTCGACGGCGGCGTCGCAGGCAGCTACCGCCGCGGTTGCCGCCGCCTGCCGGTCGACGGCCTGGTGCGCTTCGGCCTGCAGGGCCGCGACGGCGGCGCCGCCGGCGTCGACGTCGGCGACAAGGCTCAGCCGCTCGGCATGTGCTGTCGTCGATGCGGCACTGGCCGCGGCCGCAGCGGCGGCGATGAGTTGTGCTTCCCGCGCTTCGTTGGTCAGCGCGGCGATCCTGTCCGCCGCGGCCTGCGCCGCGACGAGCCGAGGACCGGCAGCGGCCCGTTGTTCCGCTAATTCGGCCACCCGCCGGGTCAGCTCGGCATGGCGACGAACCCGCTCGTCGACCTCGGCGACGGCAGCGGCGCACTGCACCACCGCGGCGTCGGCCTGGGCGAGTTCGTTGATGGCGGCGGCCCACTCCCCGGTGGGCCGGCCGGTCGCGGTGAAGTAGCGCGCGTACTCGGCGTCGATCCGTTCGATCAGCAAGGGTTCGGCGCCGGAGGGGGACACGTCGGCTCCGGCGGCGACATCGAGCGCGCGCGACAACGCATCGCACCCGGACAGATCCACCGCGGCCGTCGACGCCGCCTGCAGCACTCGCTGGGCATGCCAGAGCTCGGTATCGACCGTCTCGGCCAGCATTGCCCGAACCCGATCGTGCGCTTCGTCGCCGGTCAGCTGCTCGCGGTGCGGCGCCAGCACCGTCAGCTCGGTCTCGGGCTTTTTGTGGAAGCGCTTACGATATACGAAACGATAAGGGCCAGCGCTTATTTCGGCAGTGACCTCCGAGCCGGCGTCAGCGTTGGTGGGCTTGACCTGCTTGACTTCTTTCTTCGTGGAGCGGTCTTTGGATTCCAGCAGGAGGTCCAGCGCCTCGATCATCGACGACTTGCCGCTCTCGTTGGCACCGCAGACCACCACTACCCCGTGATCAGGGAAGGCGATCTCCCGGTGGGTGATCCCGCGGTAGTTCGTCACGACGAGCCGGTGCAGCTTCACGCGACGCTCCGGTCGGTGAGCCGAAGCAACAGCGCCAGAGCCGCCTGAGCATCGGTAGCCGATTCGGTGTCGCCCGCGCGTGCAGTTGCGACCAGCTCATCGACCGCGGCGGCGGCGAACCCGCCGATGCCGAGGTCGGCAAATTCGCCGTCTGCCGGTATCACCGCCAGGTCGGTGTGACGCTCCCACAGACCCAGCCAGGCGAACAGTCGCGCGTATTTGTCCAGGCAGGCGTCCAAGGTGGCGCGGTCGGCGACCGTCAATGAGCCGGTCAGTGCCAGCCGCACCACGGTGCATACCTTGTCGGTCATCAGGTCCAGGTTCATGTCCAGATCGGCGATGTCGCGGCTGGTATCCACCTGGTTGTGCAACGTGACGAAACGCCAGCGGCCGATATGACGGGGCTCGACGGCTACGGGTCTTTCGGGGATGCTTTCGTCGATGTCCACCACCAGGACGTGACCCGGGTCTGCTTCGACATCGTCGAAATTGGTCACTTCCGGGGAGCCGGAGTACCACACCCGGCCGCTGGCGCCCACGTTGGTCAGCGAATGTTTATCACCAAGGGCCACGTAGTGAATCTGGCCGTCGGCCAGTGCCCGGTCGAGTTCGGCGAGGCGGATCAGGGAGGGTTTGTCGCGGTCGGGATCCAAGACGTCCACGCCGCCGTGGGCGACGAGCACCCGGGTGTCATCCGCTGCGGACAGGGTTGCCAGCACCTCGGCGACCAGGTCGGTGGTGGGCGCTTTCGACCGCCATGGTGCGGCGACAATCTGCAGACCCGGCCGCACCTCATGCGCGCCGGGCCGGTCGAGCACCACCACGTTGTCTGGGCGTTCGGCCTTGAACAGCGCGCTGGTGTAGACCGACGACGCGTCCAGCGGGTCGTGGTTGCCGGGCAGGAGGTACACGGGAATTCCGATGGCGCGCATGGCCTCCAGGGATTGGCTGATCACCTGAGGAGCGAGTTGGTTGTGTTCGAAGACGTCGCCTGCCACGACCACGAATTCGGCGCCGACGTCGGCCGCCAGCGCTTTGAGTCCGGCGACTGCGTCGCGGCGGGCCGCGGAATAGCGCGGCTGGGCGTCACCCGCGAGGAAGTGCCGGGTCATGCCCAATTGCCAGTCGGCGGTGTGCAGGAATCGCATCCCGGCACCTCCCTCTGAAGCGCATGTCTATCAAGGCACCGCGAGTGTAGGACTCGGTGCCGACAAGTCGCGGGACCTCGCTCGGCAGGTTCGGCTCGGGGCCGCGGTGTCGTTGACAGGCAATCACTCGCGTCACTCTGGTTTCGCGGCGAAGTCGTTGAGTTCCTCTGCGGCGTTAATTGACGTCGCGTGCCGGCAGGCGCCGTGGCAGATGCGGCGGGTATCGAAATATTGCAGCGACGGTCCTGATCTCAGCGCTCCCCTACAGCGTGGGCGTCAAGTGGGTTGAGCCGGTTGACAATCAGCGGGTCGGCTTTGGTGAACGGGAAGTCGGGCAGGTCCTCGAGGTGGGTGTTGAAGGTCGCCGCAAGCACTTCGCGCGAGTAAGCACTCACCGACGTCCGGTAGCCGATGTCGCCGGGGGTCGGCTGGTCGAAGAAGATGCAGAAGTGCATTTCCGGGGCGTCAACGACCTCGATGTGGTGCGGGTAGGCGCGAGGAATGAAGTAGACGTCGCCTTGTCGCAGGTACCACGTGTCCAGCTCGCCGCCGGGACTCATCACGGTCATGCGCGCCGAGCCCCGGTTGACGTAGCCCATCTCGGCGGTGATCGGGTGCCAGTGCGGCTCACGCATCCCGTCCTCGCGGATTCGTAGGGAGTACATCGACAAGTCTTTGAGTGCCGGCCAATATTGCAGCCGCGCGGTCCTGGCCGAGCCGACCGCCATGCTCACGGGCGGAGTCATCGCATCGACAGAAAACTTGTGTGGGTCATTGAAGTACGCCGTGTCAGGAACATCGGGTGCCCCGGCGCGGGCGGCTAGGGCGCGGTCGGTGGTGCTGCGGCGCATCGCCGCGAAATCCGAGGCCGGCAGGTCGTAGGTGTTGCCGAGCACCGCATCGGTCATGGCGCCAAACGCTGCCCCGAGCCCGAAGTCCTCGGGCCGTTCGTTGCGGAACGCGATGATGAATTCGCACACGTCGGTGCCGATGTTTTCGATGTGGTGCAGCGAGCCGGAGTCGATGTGGAACATGTCGCCGGCGTGCACCACGAATGAGGCGAACTGGCTACCGGTGTCGAGCACCGAGACCAGAGCGGTGCCTGAAACACAGTAGGTCAGTTCGTTGGTATTGGCGTGCCAGTGCGGCGTTCGCATCGCGCCCGGGTTGATCAGCAGCCGCTTGATCGACAGCCCCTTGAGGATGGGGAAGGTGTCGGCCGTCAGCCGCTGGATGGAACCGAGGTCGGACTCTTCGACAATTTCACCGCTTTCACCGTCAATCAGCGATGCGACGTGTGTGCTTGTCTGCGTGAGCATTTCATTCTCCTCAACTTCTGGATCGAAGATCGCAGTGGATCGCTGCCCTCAACGATCCCCGCGTGGGCGACGAGCCGTCCAAGACCCGGTTTCGATGTGTCGATCAGCGTTGGTTATCAAACGCGTCCGCGCTCGGCGTTTGGACCGCTAGTGTCGGCGACGGCCGGAAAGCCGACCCGGTGCGGATCGGTTGTTAGGACGGGTTTTCGGTGCTCGTGCGCGCGCAGTAAGGGGCGCGCTCAGCCGGAGCCGATGCGGCGCAGGGTGCTTTCGAATAGCACGTCGAGGACATGCTGATTGCTTGTGGTGGCGTCGCCGACAAGCACCAGGTTCGACAGCTGCGCGAAGGAGAGGTATTGCGTCCTCGCGGCGTTGGTGGAGCCTGCGAAAGCTGTGGTGACCGAGATCCGGAAGAGACGCGGCCCGCGAGCGGAGCGCGAGTCTTCGATCACATGCACCGTGTGGTTTATGGTGTCCGCGAAGGTGAATCGTGCGCACCGGGACACCCGGGCGGTCATCGCGTCAAAGCCGCTTTGGTTGAACTCGCGGCCGATTTGCAGGCGGACGTCAGGATGCTGGCCAAAACGTTCGGGCGGATCGGCGGGATCGCGGCCCGCGATTTCGGCGCCGCCGGCGATGCCGGGAGCTAGGTCATTGATGTTGGCGCATTCGGGCGGATCGTAGTCCAGGTCACCGCTACGGAACGGTTGCGTCCTGAAGTATCCGAACCTGTCGGCGCCGGTCCTGGTGTCGACGGTCCATGTTGTCGGGAAGTCGGCCGGTTTGGGAAGCAGGTCGGCCAGCTGTTGGTCAGACAGCGCCGCCAGTCCCGGGGCCAGCGACTGGACGGTTGGTCGCCAATGTCGCAGCGCGACAGGCGCAGTCGCCAGTACCGCGGCGATGGCAACCAAACACAACAGCGCGGCACTGAAAAGCGGCGCGCGCGAATCACGTTGGGCGCCCGCGGACCTGCCGTCGCCGGATGTGCCGCTCATAGGGCGCGCAATCGCTGCAGCGTTTCGGCGGCGCGACGCTGCACCAGCTCGCGATCCCCGGTGGTTTCCATGTGGACGGAGCATTCCAGGATGACGCCACGCAACGCGTAGTAGCTGACGAGGTAGGTCACCGGTGGTTCGTCCCTGCCGGCGGTGACAAATGTCCTGGTGACGACGGCGGCGACAACGGCGTCGTCGGTCCAGTGGTCCTTGCGCACCGTGGTGGCCGAGCGGTGATCTTTGAACCGCCCGTTGAAGTCGTAGTTGGTCACCTGGTAGGACCCGCACCGGCCCAGCCAATCCAGGTAATTGGCGATACGCTCCGGACCGTCGGGAACCACCGAGATTTCGAAATGCGCACTAGGGCCGTGCTCGTCGCTTTCCCCGGTCGCCGGCCAATCCCAGATTCGAGCGTTGCGGGCGAACAGCTGGGTGTAGCGGTCGACGTCCAGCTCCGCGGCGAGTGCCGCGCCGGAATGGGTCAACAGTTGCGGGATTTTTGTGCACTGCGCCGGTTCATACACGGCTCGCGGGCCAGGCTGCGGCGCGGTGCTCGAGGCGGTGGTTTCCGGGAGCGACGAGCGGCGCAACGACCCAGACAGGCCATAGCCCCAATCCGCCGGAAAGTCGTCACTCGACGGAAGCGCGCCGGCCAGAACCCAATCCGCGCGCGATGCCAGACTCGTCGACGAGTTTGCGCGGGGGCCAATCACAAGCATCGTCACCCCACACGCGCCGAGCATGGCTAGCGCCGCCCCGGCCACCGGGTATGGCCACGACCGGTGCTGCGCGCGCGTCCCTGACCGCCAAACACGCGCCGCGAATCGCCTACTGGACGCCATCGGATCCTCCCGTCTGCGTTATCACGCGGATTGACGAAACATCTCACACTGCAGCGGAGGTCGCACGCCAGTCAGCTGTCCGTAGAGATCCCCGTATAGAGCCCTGTATCAACCCATCACTGACAACGCCGGGCCGCCTCTTGAGCGAGCTGCACCCGGGAGGTGAGACCGAGCTTGGTATAGACGTGCGTCAGATGGGCCTGCACCGTACGTGGTGACAGGAAGAGCCGTCCGGCGATGTCTTTGTTGCCCAGCCCCTCGCGGACCAACCGGACAACGTCGAGTTCGGCCGGGGTCAACGACTCCCAGCCGCTGGACGCACGTTTGCGTTCGCCGCGGCCGCGCTGGGCGTAGCCGATTGCTTCTTCGGCGCTCAGGGTCGCGCCTGCTGCCCATGCGGCATCGAAATCGTTATCACCCATCGTGTCTCGCAGTCCGGCCACCGACGCCTCGTAGTCGGGTTGGTGGATCTTGAACAGCACCTGCCCCATCCGCCGGCGACAGGCATCGGCCGCGCCGAAAAGCCTTGCCGCTCGGCAATTGTCAGTGCCTTTGCCGAGGTCGGCCAGGCAGTCGAGGGTGTCGGCAAGGTGGAGGTACACGCCGCTGTCCGCTGCGCACGTGAGGGCGTCATGGGCGTCGCGCTCCGACAGGTCTTGCAGGCCCTGAGCCGTCGCCACCCGCGCGCGGGCTAAATACGCCGCCACCCGGTGCCAGCCGGTCGCCACGGCGACGGCGTCATCGGCCCACGATCGCGCCGCGGTGAGATCACCCAGTGCCCGTGCGGCTTCGACGGCGTTGAAGCCGCGCTGCGCCACCGCCATCTTGGGCTGAGCCACGCTCAAGTAGCGCCAAGCCGCCTCGCTCGCGACCTGTGCCTCCGCCACATCGCCGCCGGCCAGCGCCGCTTGCGCTGCGGCCACGTAGCCCAATCCCAAAAAATACTCGCCGAGGTCCGCCACGGCCTCCAGCGCCACTTCCGCGGCCTCTGCTGCCGCGCTCACCTCACCCCGCTGTGCGTGCGCAACACCGAGGCCCATGAGGCCGGACGCGGTGGGAAACTCATCGTGGGCCGCTTGGCAATCGGCCACCACCGCGCTGAATTGTGCTACAGCCTGGATCAGTTCGCCCCGCATCAAGAGTGCCCAGCCGAGACTGAGGCGACATAGCCGCGCGCCGAACCGATCGCCGACGGCGTCGGCGAGATCACACCCCTCTTCGGCGGCGGCTTGGGCCGCGACCGGATCACCCTGCATGACAGCCGTATTCGACTGCTGGGCAAGGACCTGGCTCAGCCTCCACTGGTCGCCGATTGCGCGGGCCAGGCCCGCCGCCTCGGCGTAGTACGCTGCGGCCGCCTCGGCGTCGTAGAGGTAGCCCGCGACGATGCCGCAGGCCGTCAGGACCCGCGCCAGCAGAGCCGGTTCGTCGAGCTCACGAGCAATCGTCAAGGCGCGCTGCGCTCGAGCCGTGTTGTCGCCCCGAAATAGGGTGACAACCGCCATGTCGGCCAACGCCCGAGCGCGCGTGGCGGCCGTGACTTGGTGTTCGCTCGCGTCGTCGATGGGTATAGCGTCGAACCACGCACACCCTTCCAGGATGCGGCCCCGCGTGTGCCAGAGCGGTTGCAGCGCGGACGCGAGGCGCAGCGCCTGTTCCAGGTCGGAGTTTTCCATGCTCCAGGTGAAAGCGCTTCGCAAATTGTCCATGTCGGTTTCGGCCTGCACAAGCAGCTGCTCGTAGTCGGTACGTCCCGGCGTGTCCAGCAGCGCAGCCATCGACGTGTAGTAGTCGCGGTGTCGCGCCCGGATGGCGTCGGCCTCTTCGGATTCGCTCAGTTTCTCCAGTGCGTACTGGCGGACGGTCTCCAGCAGCCGGTATCGCGTTCGGCCACTCGTGTTTTCGGCGAGCACCAGCGACTTATCCACCAGCAGGGTGAGCTGATCGAGCACTTGGTAACGCTGGATGTCGTCGGCTCCGGCAACCGTTTGCGCGGCGTCCAGGTCGAAGCCACCGAGAAACACCGCGAGCCGGCGAAACAGGCTGCGTTCGGTGTCGGTGAGCAGCGCGTGGGACCAGTCCACCGAGGCCCGCAACGTCTGCTGACGGCGCACCGCGGTGCGCGAACCACCGGTCAGCAAGCGGAATCGGTCATGCAGGCCGTCGACGATCTCTGTCAGCGACATCGTCCGCACTCGCGCAGCCGCCAGTTCGATCGCCAGTGGCATGCCATCGAGGCGGGCGCAGATCTGTTTCACCGCAACGGCGTTGTCGTCGCTGACGGTGAAACCCGCCCGGGCCAGGCGGGCACGGTCGGCGAACAACTCGACCGCGTCGTCGGCCAGCGACAGCGAGGGCACCTGCCAGGCCGCTTCTCCTGCCACCCCAAGCGGCTCGCGGCTCGTGGCCAGGACCGTCAAGCCCGGCGCGGCGACAAGCAACGCAGCCACCAGCTTGGAGCTGGCGTCGAGTAGGTGCTCGCAGTTGTCCAGCACGATCAGCAGCTGACGCTCGCGGATATACCGCAACAGCGTGTCCATGGTTGATCGGCCCGGTTGATCCGGTAGACCGAGCGCCCGGGCCGCCGTGACCGGCACGACGTCGGGATGGGTGATCGGCGCCAAATCCACGTAGAACACGCCGTCGCGGAACTTGTCGGCGATCAGCGCGGTGACATGCACCGCCAGCCGCGTCTTGCCCACCCCACCCGCCCCGGTCAGGGTGACCAGCCGGCTGCCCGCCAGCGTGTCGCGCAGGCTCGCGATTTCGGGTTGGCGACCAACGAAATTCGTCAGTTCTACCGGAATATTATGAGTCGCAACGGTTTCCGGCGTGCGTAGCGGCGGAAAGTCGTTGCGCAGGTCTGGATGGCACAGCTGCACAACCCGCTCGGGCCGAGGCAGATCGCGCAACGGGTAACTGCCGAGATCGGCCAACCACGCATCGGTCGGGAGCTGGTCGACGACCAAATCACTGGTGGTGCCCGAAAGTACCGTCTGGCCGCCGTGACCCAGGTCGCGCAGCCGTGCGGTGCGATTGATCGCCGGCCCGACGTAGTTGGCGTCTCCGCCGGTTTGGCTGCGTAGCCGAACTTCACCGGTGTGCACGCCGATACGCAGCCTGATCGGTGCCAGCGGCGCGCGCTGCAACCGCACGGCACAGGCCACCGCGTCGGAGGCGCGCGCAAACGCGATCACGAAGCTGTCGCCCTCGCCCTGCTCGACCGGCCGGACACCGTCGTGGGCGGCGATCGCCTCGGATACCACCCGATCCAAGCGGGTGATAGCGGCCGCCATCTCGCCGGGGTGCGTATCCCACAGCCGTGTCGAGCCCTCAATGTCAGCCAGCAGCAACGTCACCGTTCCGGTTGGCAGCTCGCCCATGCCCACGTCGCTCCAGTCGATTTCGCTCATGGTAGCCAGCATGCGGATACGCCGATCGCAAAACATCAGCGAAATGGCCAATACTGCGAGTTGCCGGGTGCGCCCTGTTACGCGACTGCGCGGATCGCGGAATTAGGCATTTCCGCCGATGGCCGCTTACCGGCCCCTGGAAGCCGGTCACCGGGATATCCGGGCCCGGGGATGCATGGCTCGAGGAGCTTGCGCTCGCCGACGAGTCTGTCGGTGGGCTGCGATAGTCTTCGAACATGCGTTCGGATCGGGAGTCGGTGGTGGCGGTGCTCGACCGTCTCGATGCCGACGTCGACGCGTTGATTGAGACGTCTTTCGACGCGCTCACCACGCCTGAGCGGTTGCGGGTACTGGAGCGTCTGGAGCGGGTGGCACGCCGGCTACCGGTAGCCGAGCATGCATTGATCAACCAGATCGTCGAGCAGGCCAGCGAGGAGGAGTTGGGCGGGCGGCCGCCCTCGGCGTTGGCCACCCGGCTGCGGATCACGCGGGCAGAGGCCAGCCGGCGGGTGGCGGAGGCCGCCGAACTCGGTGAGCGCCGCGCGCTGACCGGCGAACCGTTGGCGCCGCAGCTGGGCGCCACCGCTGCCGCCCAGCGCGGCGGCCATATCGGCGAAGGTCAGGTACGGGTGATCCGCGACTTCCTTCGTCACCTGCCCGTCGAGGTGGACATCGAGACGCGCGAGAAAGCCGAGGCCCATCTGGCCCGGCTGGCCACCCAGTACCGGCCCGACCAATTGGCCAAGCTGGCTCAGCGACTCATGGACTGCCTCAATCCCGACGGCACCTTCACCGATGAGGACAGGGCACGGCGACGCGGTCTGACCGTGGGAAAGCAGGGGCTGGATGGGATGTCGCGGATCAGCGGCTATCTGACCCCGGAGGCACGCGCCACCCTCGACGCGGTGTTGGCCAAGCTGGCCGCTCCGGGCATGTGCAACCCGCACGACGAAAGCCCGGTGGTCGACGGCCCGGCACCCGAGGCGGCCGCCCAGCGTGACAGCCGCTCGCAAAGCCAGCGCAACCACGACGGACTGCTGGCCGGCCTGCGCGGGCTGCTGGCCAGCGGTGAGCTGGGCCAACACAACGGCCTGCCGGCCACCATCATCGTGTCCACCACACTCGACGACCTCGAAGCCGCCGCCGGCAAGGCGCTCACCGGCGGGGGCACCTTGTTGCCCATGTCGGATGTGATTCGCCTGGCCCGCCACGCCCACCACTACCTCGCACTCTTCGACAACGGCAAACCCCTGGCCCTCTACCACACCAAACGCCTCGCGTCGCCCGGACAACGAATTGTCCTGTACGCCAACGATCGTGGCTGCAGCGCACCGGGATGCGACGTACCGGGCTATCGCTGCGAGGTCCATCACGTGCGGGAATGGGCCACCACCGGTCGCACCGACATCGACCAACTCACCCTGGCCTGCAGACCCCACCACAAACTCCTCGACAGCGGCTGGACCACCCGCAAAAACGCCCACGGCGACACCGAATGGATACCGCCGCCGCATCTAGACCACGGCCAGCCCACCACCAACACCTTCCACCACCCGGAGAAACTCCTGCGCGACGGAGACGACGATGAGGACGCGGCATAACCACCCGCTGCCCCACTCATTAACGTGAGCCCAATGAATGAGCAGCGCCGCACCCTTGTGCTGATGCGACACGCGAAGTCGGCGTATCCGGACGGCGTTGCCGATCACGACCGGCCGCTGGCGTCACGAGGCATCCGCGAGGCCGGGCTGGCCGGAAACTGGTTGCGGGCCAACGTGCCGAGGGTCGACGGTGTGCTGTGCTCGACGGCCACCCGCACCCGAGAGACGTTGGCACGCACCGGCGTCGATGCGCCGGTGCGTTACACCGAGCGGCTCTACGGCGCCACACCCGGCGCCGTGATCGAGGAGATCAACCGGGTAGCCGATAGCGTCAAGACTCTCCTCGTGGTCGGGCACGAGCCCACCACCTCAGCGCTGGCCCTCATCCTGGCCGCCGCCGATGGCACCCATGGCACCAATGACACCGCTGCACAACGTATTTCGGAGAAGTTCCCGACGTCGGCGATCGCAGTGCTGCGAGTCTCCGACCGCTGGCAAGACCTCGAACCCGGCGGTGCCGCACTCGTCGCCTTCCATGTGCCGCGGGAGGGTTGACCGGGCATAGAGGTGCCGTTGGCGCCATCCGCAACCGCCGACTCAGGCGTTGGTGGCCAGCGTCAACTCCATCAGCTTGATGGCCTGCCCGCAGGCGTCGATACCGGGCGCCTGCGGGTTGACCCACCACCCGACCACTCCGGCCGCATCGCTGGCCACGCCGCATCCGCCGTTGGGATCTCCGGTCCGCATCACAATCGAGTCGATGCCCTGGATGGTGCGATTCTCGATCTGGTATTTCAGGCCCTCAGCGACCTTGCGTTCGTTGCCCAGACTGCCCTGCTCGAACCAGAACCGGGTGATGTCGATCAAACCGGCCGGGTTGGCCGCCTGCCACCGGCATATCGCGCCCACGAATGTGCTTTGGATGTCGAGCGGATCTGCGCCGACGGTCTTGGCCAGGATGTCGGTGGTCAGGACCTCACATTCCTTGAGCAGGTTCGGATATTGCCTTTCGGAATTGTCGTTGCGCGGCACCCCGCCCGCGCCCGCCTTCACGGCGGTGCCGGAAATCGACCTCGTGCAACCCACCAGGAAAATCAGCGCGGTGATCAATGCGGCGGCACCGACCAGGACACGTCTCATTTCGCGTTCGCAATCGATTGGCGGGTCAATTCCTTGGCGACATCACACGGCGGGGGAAATGGCTTCTGATTAAAGCTCACCGACCACTCGATGAAATCGTCCTGGAACTGGATCCCCACTTCACACAACGAATCGCCCAGACTGGGCTCGTTGCCGATCGCGATGAAGCCGCTGTGGCCGTTGATGTTGATGTCCTCGACGCTCGCCCGCGACAGTTCCTCGGTCTTGCGCTCCCGCCCGATCGGGCTACCGCGGTACCAGGAGAAGGAGAAGTGCGGTCCCATGATGCCGCCGCCCGCCAGCCATTGGCAGCCCACCGAGTTCTTGGCGGTGTTGATCAGCCCGCCGACCCTGGTCAGCTCGGTCACCGTCTGATCGCTGACGCCGCCGCACTGCGGGAAAAACGGCCCGTGCTTACCCGCGGCGTTGCCGGGCGTCGACGAAATCGTCGCACCCGGCTGGTTGGCGCCGGAATTGGAACACCCAGCGATCGCGGGCGTCAAAGCCACCAGGGCCGACGCCGCCAACACCAGCGTCGTCACATTGCGCCGCACCGCGTACCTCTTCTTCTGCCGGTCACAGCATGCACTGTAGCCGCAGCCCCACAGGTCAACCACCGACACGCTCGCTGATCAGGCCTTTCGGTCTCAGGAGCGAACCTGGCGCCGGTGCCGGGCAGCCGCGATGTGCGACAGTTACCCCATGCTCCTGGCACTGCTGCGCCAGTACCTCCGGCCCTACCGTCGGCTGGTCGCGGTACTGATGGTGTTGCAGCTGATCAGCACCCTGGCGTCGCTGTACCTTCCCACCGTCAACGCCGCGATCATCGACGATGGCGTCGCCAAGGGCAACACCACCATCATCGTCCGGCTAGGCGTGGTGATGCTCGGCGTCACCGGCTTACAGGCGCTGTGCGCGGTCGGTGCGCTCTACGTCGGCTCACGGACCGGGACCGGCTTCGGCCGTGACCTGCGTTCAGCCGTGTTCGAACACGTCGTCACCTTCTCGGAACGAGAGACCGCCCGGTTCGGCGCCTCGACGTTGCTGACCCGAAGCACCAACGACGTGCGCCAGATCGTGTTCCTGGTGCAGACGACGGCGACCGTGCTGGTCGCCGCGCCGATCATGAGCATCGGCGGCATTCTCATGGCAATTCACCAGGAAGCAGCGCTGACCTGGCTGCTACTGGTCAGCGTCCCGGTCCTGGCGGTAGCGAACTACTGGATCATGACGCACCTGCTGCCGTTGTTTCGCGGCATGCAGAGCCTGATCGACGGCATAAACCGAGTGCTGCGAGACCAACTGTCCGGGGTCCGGGTGGTCCGCGCCTTCACCCGGGAAGGCTTCGAGCGGGACAGGTTCGCCCGGGCGAACACGGCGCTCTCCAAGACCGCACTGGCAGCGGGTAACTGGCAAGCGCTGATGCTGCCGGTGACCACATTGACCATCAATGCGTCCAGCGTCGCGGTGATCTGGTTCGGCGGCCTGCGCATCGACAACGGCCAGATGCAGGTGGGCTCGCTGAGCGCCTTCCTGTCGTATTTCGCCCAGATTCTGATGGCGGTGTTGATGGCGACGATGACGCTGGTCGTGCTGCCGCGAGCATCGGTGTGCGCCGAACGCATCACCGAGGTGCTGTCCACCCGCTCCGCCATCGGCAACCCGGCAAATCCCACGTTTCCGCCCGACGGGATCACCGGTGTGGTCCACCTCGACGGTGTGACGTTCACCTATCCGGGCGCTGATTGCCCGGTGCTGCAAGATATCTCGCTGACCGCACGGCCGGGTGCCACGACCGCGATCGTCGGCAGCACGGGGTCGGGCAAGTCGACCCTGGTCTCGCTGATCTGCCGGCTCCGTGACGTCACTGACGGCGCCGTCCTGATCGACGGCATCGACGTCCGTGACTATCACACCGAACGGCTTTGGGCAGCAATCGGTTTGGTACCCCAGCGCGGTTACCTCTTTTCGGGTACCGTCGCCGACAACTTGCGTTACGGCGCGGCTCCGAACCAGTCGGTAACCGACGCGGAGATGTGGGAGGCGCTGCGCGTCGCCGCTGCCGACGATTTCGTGGGGGCGCACGGGCTGCACATGCGCGTCGGCCAGGGTGGGATCAACTTCTCCGGTGGGCAGCGGCAACGGCTGGCGATCGCGCGGGCCGTCATCCGCCGCCCCGCCATCTACCTCTTCGACGATGCGTTCTCGGCTCTGGACGTGCACACCGAGGCTCGCGTTCGCTCACACCTGCGCGAGGTGGCCGCAGCTTCAACCATTATCATTGTCACCCAACGAGTTTCGACTGCGCGCCAGGCTGACCAGGTGCTCGTCGTCGACGACGGCAGGATCGTCGGCGCGGGCACCCACGAAGCCCTGCTGGCCGACTGCCCCACCTATGCCGAATTCGCCGTCTCGCAGTCGGTGACCGTCGGCGCCGGGGGCGTCCCGTGAGCATGGCAATGAACCAGCGGCCGCGCGGCGCGGCGCCGGCGCCCACCATGCGGTCGCAAGACTTCTGGCGTTCGGCGGCGCGTCTGGTGAAACGGCTCGCGCCGCAACGCCGGCTCAGCCTTGCGGTGATCACTTTGGGTATCACCGGTACGGCGATCAGCGTGGTCGTTCCGCGAATCCTGGGCCATGCCACCGACCTGTTGTTCAACGGCGTGATCGGGCGACGGCTGCCGGCCGACATCACCAAGGCGCAGGCCGTCGCGGCGGCCCGGGCCCGTGGTGACAACGCCTTCGCGGACCTGCTGTCGGGGATGAATGTCGTGCCGGGCCAGGGGGTGGACCTCGGCGCGGTGGGACGCACGCTGGCGCTGGCACTGGCGCTGTATGTGGTTGCGTCGCTTTTGATTTGGACACAGGCCCGGCTGCTCAACGTGACGGTGCAGCGGACCATAACGAAGTTGCGGTCCGATGTCGAGGACAAGGTGCACCGGCTGCCGTTGTCCTACTTCGACGGACGTCAACGCGGCGAGTTGTTGAGCCGGGTCACCAACGACATCGACAACGTCCAGTCGTCGCTGTCGATGACGATCAGCCAGCTGGTGACGTCCATTCTGACGGTGCTGGCCGTGCTCTTCATGATGGTGTGGATCTCGCCGCTGCTGGCGCTGATCACGGTGCTGACGGTGCCGCTGTCGCTTCTGGTGACGCGGGTGATCACGCGACGTTCGCAAGGACTGTTCGTTGCGCATTGGACCAGCACCGGGCGCCTCAACGCCCACATCGAAGAAACATACAGCGGCTTCACGGTGGTCAAGACCTTCGGCCACCAGGCCGCCGCGCGAGAAGAATTCCGCAAGCTCAACGACGACGTCTACCAGGCCAGCTTCGGCGCGCAGTTCTTGTCCGGTCTGGTCGGACCGGCGACGACGTTCATCGGCAACCTCGGTTACGTCGCCGTCGCCGTGGCGGGTGGGCTGCAGGTGGCCACCGGACACATCACGCTGGGCAGTGTCCAGGCTTTCATTCAATATGTCCGCCAGTTCAACACGCCGGTGGGCCAGGTGGCCGGGATGTACAACACCCTGCAATCGGGGGTGGCCAGCGCTGAGCGGGTGTTCGAGCTGCTCGACGAGGCCGAAGAATCGCCCGAGCCGGCGCTGGCGTCGGCTATCCGGGGCCCGGAGCCGGTCCAGGGCCCGAGCCGGCCCGGTCGCGTCGAGTTCGAACACGTGAGCTTCGGCTACTACCCCGGTCACCCGGTGATCCGGGACGTATCGCTGGTGGCCGAACCGGGTAGCACGGTGGCGATCGTCGGACCGACCGGCGCGGGCAAGACCACGCTGGTGAACTTGCTGATGCGGTTCTACGAGGTCGATTCCGGCCGGATCCTGATCGACGGCGTGGACATCGCCTCGATGAGCCGGCAAGCACTGCGGTCACGGATCGGCATGGTGCTGCAAGACACCTGGCTGTTCGACGGGACGATTGCCGACAACATCGCCTACGGCCGGCCGGACGCAGCGCCCCACGAGATAACCGAAGCCGCCAGAGCGGCGCATGTCGACCGTTTCGTGCGTAGCCTGCCGGACGGCTATGAGACCCGGATCAGCGGCGACGGAAGCAACATCAGCGCCGGCGAGAAGCAGCTGATCACCATCGCGCGTGCGTTCCTCGCCCGCCCCCAACTGCTGATCCTGGACGAGGCCACCAGCTCGGTCGATACCCGCACCGAGCTGCTCATCGCCCAAGCGATGTGCGAACTTCGCCGAGACAGAACGAGTTTCATTATCGCCCACCGGCTTTCGACGATTCGCGACGCCGACCGCATCATGGTCGTACAAGCTGGACGGATCGTCGAACAAGGCAACCGCGCCGAACTGCTGGGCCGGCGCGGTGCCTACTACGCGATGAGTCAGGCCTAACCTCGCCGTGCCGGGCGAACCGGTGCCGGGAAGTTATCAAGAAGTTATTGAGAATTCGCCAAGAGGTCGATCCGAACCTGAGGTCACCAAGCAGGAAACCCACAGCACTCAGCAAAGGACCTCACCAATGTTCTCAGCACGCCTCACCGCAGTCCTGGCCACCGCCGTCGGCGCCGCCGCCGTCGGGCTTGCCGTCGCCGCCGCCGGCGTCGCCTCGGCCACCACCGCAGCTGACGCGGCATTCATCTCGCAGATGGAGTCGGTTGGCGTTACGTTCAGCTCGCCACAGGCGGCGGTCCAAGAGGGCCACCAGGTCTGCACCGAATTGGCGGCCGGCGCAACCGGATCCCAAATCGCCAGTGAAATCCTCAGCCAGACCAACCTGACCTCCAAGCAAGCCGCCTACTTCGTCGTCTACGCAACCAAGGACTACTGCCCGCAGTACGCCAGCCAGCTCACCTGATCGACTCCCACACAGCATGCGGGGATCCCGAGAACCGGGATCCCCGCATCGCGCATTCTGCAACAGTCAGCCGCGGCGCGGTAGGTGGACCCAGACCGGCCGGCCGCAACCCAGGGCTCACTAAGCTCGGAGTTCGGCTTGAGCAACTGCGGGCTGACTAAGGAGATGTCGATGAAGCTTGCGCGTCGAAGCGTTGTCGCCGCCGCGGCCACCGGACTCGCTGTCGCCCTGACGATCAGCGGCTGCGGACATCCGGATACCGGCGCCAAATCGTCGAGCGCTACGGCCACCGCTACCAGCGGGGAGGCGGCGAGGTTGCTCAAGCAGGCCACCGACGTGATGCGCAAGGTCACCGGTATGCACCTCAGCCTCGCCGTGCAGGGCGACGTGCCGAACCTGCGCGTGACAAAGCTCGACGGTGATGTATCCAACACACCGCAGACCGTCGCCACCGGCAGCGCGACGATGCTCGTCGGCAAGGACACCCAGGACGTCAAATTCGTCTATGTCGACGGTCACCTCTACTCCGACCTCGGCCAACCTGGCGTGTACACCGACTTCGGCAACGGCGCCTCGATCTACAACGTGTCGGTGCTGCTGGACCCCGACAAGGGCTTGGCCAACGTACTGGCCAACCTCAAGGATGCGTCGGTGGCCGGCTCCCAGCAGGTGAACGGCGTCGCCACCACCAAGATCACCGGGAAATCGAGTGCCGACGACATCGCGACGCTGGCCGGCTCACGGTTGACCACCGAGAACGTTTCCACGGTGCCCACCACCGTGTGGACCGCATCGGACGGGTCCTCACATCTCGTGCAAATCCAGATCGTCCCGGCCCCCAACAGTTCGGTGACGCTGACAATGTCCGACTGGGGCAAACAGGTCACTGCTGCCAAACCGGTCTAGCCACTGGCGGATGGCGTCACGGCATGTTGATCCGGCCGGACCGCCGACGCTCGGAAAGGATTCACCAATGACGATGATGGTTCCCCATCGGCGCCGGTTCGCCGTGACGGTCACCCGGCTGGCGGTTGTCATCGCGACCATCGCGGCCATCGCAACAACCGCGGCGACCGTGGCGCCGGCGCCCGCGGCACGCGCCACCGATTCCTACGGTGCGATCGCCTATTCCAGCAACGGGTCGTGGGGCCGGTCGTGGGCCTACCCCACCAAGGCGGCCGCCGAAGCCACCGCGGTCAAGTCGTGCGGCTACTCCGATTGCAAGGTGCTCACCTCGTTCACCGCCTGCGGCGCGGTCGCCGCGAAAGACCGCGACTACAGGGGCGGCACGGGTCCCAACCTCAGCGCCGCCATGAAAGACGCGCTGAGCAAACTCGACGGCGGCTACATCGACACGTGGGCCTGCAACTGACGCACCCCCGCACGGTCGGGTCGCGGCCCGAGGTCACTCCAAGAATTCGACGAGATAACGAATAGGCCACCATCAGAGCCTTTTCTCAACAGCCCCGCCACCGGAGCGGAATTGAGAAAGGACCCGGCCATGAAGACCGTCAACATCTCCATCGTCGCCAAGGCAGCCGTCGCCGCCGCACTTGCAGCCGGCCTGTCACTGGGCCTGGCCAGCCAGGCCGACGCATCCGTCGGCGGGACCATGTTCGGCGACCCGGCCGCGGCCGCCAAGTACTGGCGCCATCAGAACTACGACGACTGCGCCATCATGTCCAGCGCCGACGTGGTCGGCCAGATCACGGGCAAGCTGCCCTCGGAGCGGGCCATCATCAAAGTGGCCCAGTCGACGCCCAGCGCCAGCCACCCCGGCTCGATCTACATCAAGCCGACCGACAAGAACGACCCGAACTCGGGCATGGGCACCAACCCGGAGGACCTGCCGACACTGCTGGCGCACTACGGAGTCCACGGCGTCAACACCGACTCGGACAGCGCCGCGCAGACCGGCGTCGCCACCGGCCTGGACGCGCTCGAGCAGTATCTGGGCAGCGGCCACGCGGTGATCGTCGGCGTCAACGCCGAAATGATCTGGAACCAGCCGATCGAGAACAAGGGCAGCGACGGCCAGCCGCGGGCCGACCACGCCGTGGTGGTCACCGGTGTCGACACCGCCAACGGCGTCGTGCACCTCAACGACAGCGGCAACCCGGACGGTCGCGACGAGCAGATCCCGCTGGACACCTTCGTCAAGGCGTGGGCCACCAGCCACGACTTCATGACCGTCACCCAGGAAACACACAAGTAGTTCTTGGCCCCACAGATGGCGGGCAGCCACCCGAGCACCGGGTCGGCTGCCCGCCATCGGTTCTGGAACTCCACATACACCGGTAGATCACTTCAAGGATTCATAGAGATAACGAAAAGGCCGTCATCCGAACCTTTTCTCAACGCCCATTCCGCAGCCGTCCAACGGGGGCGGAACGAGACAACGAGAAAAAGGGAAAGACCGATGAAGATCTCCACCATCGCCAAGACCGCCGTCGCCGCCACCTTCGCGGGCGCGCTGGCACTGGGACTGGCCGTCCCGGCCGATGCGGCGACGGGCACGATGTACGGCGACCCGGTGGCGGCCGCCAAGTGGTGGCGCTACCAGAAATACGACGACTGCGTCATCATGTCGAGCGCCGACGTGATCGGTCAGATCACCGGCAAGGAACCTTCGGAGAGGGCGATCGTCAAGGTGGCCCAGTCGACACCCAGCACCGTCCACCCCGGCTCGATCTACATCAGGCCCGCTGACCCGTCGAACCCGAATTCCGGCATGGGCACCAGCATGTGGGACGTACCGGCCCTGCTGGCGCACTACGGCGTTGACGCCAAGGTCACCGACACCGACGACGCCCCGCAAACCGGCATTCCCACGGGCATGGAGGCGCTCGAGCAGTACCTGGGAGGCGGCCACAAGGTTATCGTCAGCCTCAACGCCGAAATGATCTGGGGTCAGCCGATCGAAAACAAAGACAGCGACGGCAATCCGCGCTCCGACCACGCGGTGGTGGTCACCGGAGTCGACACCGCCAACGGCATCGTGCACCTCAACGACAGCGGTACCAAACAAGGCCGCGACGAGCAGGTCCCCATCGAGACCTTCATCAAGGCATGGGCCACCAGCCACGACTTCCTGGTCGTCACCACCGGCACCTGACGACGACCACGGGACTGCGGCGGCGGGCAGACACCGCCGGCAACGCGCCCGTTGAGCTACCCGCCGATCGCGTGTCGCGCAGGGCGACAAGGTGATTCGCTTCGAGGACACCGATCACCGGGCGTTTGCGGTCCGGCGGCGCGACGGGACCGACGTGCCCGGGCAGTCGGTTCGTACCGGATCGGCGAACTTCGTACCACAATGGCCATTGATGAAGGCCATTGATGAAGGCCATTGATGAAGGCCATTGATGAAGACCATTGATGACGGTTGCTTGACACTAGGCAGATGAGGCGCAGATGAAGCCGCGGAGGACCCGGGATGGCTGGTAACGCGATGACGGGCAAACGTCTCGAATTCGGTCTGCTGGGACCGCTGGAGATGAGCATCGACGGCGCCCTGGTACCGACCGGCACCCCTAAACAGCGGGCGGTCCTGGCCATGCTGGTGATCAACCGCAACCGGCCGGTCGGGGTCGACGCGCTGATCACCGCCCTCTGGGAGGAGTGGCCTCCCTCCGGGGCCCGGGCCAGCATTCATTCCTACGTGTCCAACCTGCGCAAGCTGCTCAGCGGCGCCGGGGTCGACCCCCGGGCCATATTGGCCGCGGCACCCCCGGGCTACCGGCTCAGCATTCCGGAGAACAGCTGCGATCTCGGGCGGTTCATCGCAGAAAAAGCTGCCGGGGTACACGCGGCCGCTGCCGGCAAATTCGAACAGGCCAGCCGGCATTTGGCTGCGGCACTGCGGGTATGGCGTGGGCCCGTGCTCGATGACCTGCGCGACTTCCAGTTCGTCAACGCGTTCGCCACCGCGCTCGTGGAGGACAAGATTCTCGCCCACACCGCCAAGGCGGAAGCCGAGATCGCTTGCGGCCGCGCTGCTGAGGTGATCACCGAACTGGAGGCCCTCACTGTCGAACACCCGTATCGCGAACCACTGTGGGCGCAGCTGATCACCGCCTATTACCTCACCGATCGGCAATCCGACGCGTTGAGCGCGTACCGGCGGGTAAAGACAACCCTGGCCGAGGATCTCGGCATCGACCCCGGCCCGACCCTGCGGGGTCTCAACGAACGCATCCTGCGCCAGGAACCGTTGGACGCCAAGATGAATGCGAAGTCCACCGCCGTCGGCACCGTCACCGTGCTCGACCAGCGCACCATGGTGACCGGACAACAAGCCATGGCCTGCCTGCACGACATCGCCACCGGGCACGACCACCCGCTTCGCACCGCGGCGACCCGTATCGGCCGTCTCAGTGACAACGACATCGTGCTCGACAGCGCGAAGGTCAGCCGCCATCACGCGGTCATCATCGACACCGGGACTAACTACATCATCAACGATCTCCGGTCATCCAACGGTGTGCACGTAGGGCACCAGCGGATCCGCGGCGCCGCCACGCTCAACGATGGCGATCACATCCGCATCTGCGACCACGAATTCACCTTTCAGATCGCTGCCCGGCGTGACCGCTAGCCTGGCGCCAGCACGGTTGTGTCGCAACTGCTTTGACCGCGACGAGCCGGCTGGACAGGACGGGTGCCGGCTCAGTGTCGCACTGCGCCAGGGCTTTTCGCCGCGCGGTGACCGCACGGCCTGGCACCCGGCTAGCGCGCGGCCATAACCGGACGGCCGTCGTGGCCGACCGTGTTCATCCGAAGATCGACGGGGCACCCCGGTGCCCGGTCGCCCGCGGACGGATAAGCCCCGTTTTCATGCGGTCAGGTTGGCGAGGGCATACCGTCATGGTTACCGTCACGGGTTGCTGGGCCGATGGGTCGCACTCGCTGCGATATCTCGTGCCCGCTTGATAGGGTCGGCGGAATTCGGGTTGGGTCGAGGGAGGATCAGCGATGGGCGAGGCGCCAGATTCGCGTGTGGGGTCGATGTTCGGCCCTTACCACCTCAAGCGGCTGCTGGGCCGTGGCGGTATGGGCGAGGTCTACGAAGCCGAGAACACCGTCAAGGAGTGGCCGTGCGCGGTCAAGCTGATGACCGCGGAGTTCAGTAAGGACCCGGTATTTCGCGAGCGGATGAAGCGCGAAGCCCGCACCGCCGGTCGGTTGCAGGAACCCCATGTGGTGCCCATCCACGACTACGGCGAAATCGACGGGCAGATGTACCTGGAGATGCGTCTGATCGAGGGCACCGACCTGGACACCCTGCTCAAGCGTTTCGGTCCGCTGACCCCGCCGCGGGCGGTGGCCATCATCAGCCAGGTCGCCTCCGCGCTCGACGCCGCCCACGCCGCCGGGGTGATGCACCGTGACGTCAAACCGCCCAACGTCCTGGTGACCCGCGACGACTTCGCCTACCTCGTCGACTTCGGCATCGCCAGCGCCACCACCGACGAGAAGCTGACCCAATTGGGCACGGCGGTGGGCACCTGGAAATACATGGCGCCCGAACGGTTTTCCAACGACGAGGTGACCTACCGCGCCGACATCTACGCATTGGCGTGCGTGCTGTACGAATGTCTGACCGGCTCCCCGCCCTATCGTGCCGACAGCGCGTCCACATTGGTCACCGCGCACCTGATGGATCCGGTGCCGCAGGCCAGCGCCGTGCGCTCGGGGATTCCCAAGGGGTTGGACGCGGTGATCGCGCGCGGCATGGCCAAGAGGCCCGAGGACCGCTATGCCAGCGCGGGCGATTTCGCCCGGGCCGCCCACGACGCGCTCAGCGACCCGGATCAAGACCACGCGGCCGACATCCTGCGCCGCAGCCAGGAAGCGACCCTGCCGGGCACCGCTTTTGCGCCCCAGCCGCCGACGCTTGCTGCTGCCACACCGCCACCGGCGCCGCAGTACCCGGAACCGGCTGGTTCGGGGCCGTTGCCACCGGCGAGCCCGACCGGGCAGCCCGCGTGGGCACCCGCGAGCGGTCCCATTCCGGCCGCCGGTCAGCCCGCCCCGGTCCCGCAGTACTACCAAGGCGGCGGCTGGGGGGGCACGCCACCGGGCACGCCGCCACAACAGCTCGGCGGCCCGGCACCCTGGAATCAGCCCGCATCGCGCCAGCGCAACCCGTGGCCGATCGTGGCCGGCGCTGCCGCACTGGTGGTCGTTCTCGTCGTTGCCGCCATCGGGGTCTGGTTGGCGACTAGACCGGATTCCACCCCGAAGGCGGACACCACGACCTCCGTCCCCACCACCAAGCCGACAACCCCGAGTTCCCCGGCGACAACCACCCCCGCCGGGGACCCGCAAAGCAGGCTGATGAGTTATCTGCCGTCCGGCTACACCAGTGGCACGTGCACACCGACCAGTCCCAAGCCGGACAGCGTTTGGACCGGAGCGACTGCCATGTACAACTGCGGGCAGAACACCAACCAGGGCGGCCCCAGCCGCGCCATCTACGGACTGTTCCCGACTCTTGACGCGCTCAAAAAGGCCTTCAACGACGACATCGCCGCGGTAGATCTGATGAACTGCCCCGGGGAAGGGCCGTCGCCGGACGGCTGGCATTACGACAGGACGCCGAACGTGACGGCCGGCATGATCGCTTGTGGCACCTATAAGAACCACCCGAACGTGATCTGGACCAACGAAGAAAAGCTGATGCTCAGCGACGTCTTCGGCGATCCGGCCACCATCGACGAACTGCACACCTGGTGGGCGAAGTACGGCTGATCCGGACCGTCAGTAGAGCTGAAGCCCAAGCAGCACAACAAGGTTTGTCGGCATGGGCGGCGATGACCAAGATGCACGAGATGGGCCAAACCGTGTAACCGTAGCCGTCTTGGCGGTTCCCAAGCACGACTTTTCCACCCCGTAACGGATGCAAAATTGCTACGTTGCCGTGGGGTGGTGAGTGGTTTGGGGTTGTGGGGTGGAGGTGCCGGAGGCTGGGTATGGAGGGTAGGACCGAGGCGGTCGTGATGGATGTGCCCCGGTTGGAGGTGCGTGCTGGTGGGCGGGTCTGGCATGCCACGCCGAATCGGGTGTGGACGATTGGTCGGTCGGCTGAGGCTGATGTGCGGTTGGATAATCCGCGGGTGTCGCGTGATCATGCGGTGTTGCAGCCGGGCCCGGGGGGCTGGGTTTTGGTCAACCACAGCAGCAATGGGATGTTTGTCGAGGGCGCCCGCGTCGAGCGGGTGGCCGTTGCGCGGCCGGTGTCGGTGATGTTGGGGTCGGCGTCCTCGGGTGAGCTGGTGCAGTTGGCGCCGGGCGGGCGGCCCGAGGCGGCGGCGCCGCAGCCTGTGGCGGTGGTGGGTCAGACGACGGTGGCCCGCCCGCCCACGGCGGTGCATGCCATTGATCAGTTGGTGGTGACGATCGGGCGTGGCCCCGACAACGATGTGGTGCTCAATGATCTGCTGGTCTCGCGCCGGCATGCGATGCTGCGCCGTTCGGGCAGTCAGTGGGAGCTGGTCGACAACAACAGCGCCAACGGCACCTACGTCAACGGCACCCGGATCAGCCGGGCGCTGCTGGGGCCCAGCGACATTGTCGGCATCGGTCATCAGCTGTTGCATCTGTCCGGGGATCGGCTGGTGGAATACGTTGACACCGGCGACATCTCCTATGAGGCCGCCAACCTGCGGGTGGTCACCAACAAGGGCTCCAAAAAATCCAAGGTGTTGTTGGCCGATGTCAGCTTTGCCCTGCCCCAGCGCAGCCTGTTGGCGGTGGTGGGGCCCAGCGGGGCCGGTAAATCCACGCTGCTGGGGGCGCTGACCGGGTTCCGCCCGGCCACCAGCGGCAGCGTGCGCTACGACGACCGTGACCTGTATGACAACTACGCCGAGCTGCGCCACCGGATCGGGTTCGTGCCCCAAGACGACATCTTGCACACCCCGCTGACGGTGCGCCGCGCGCTCAATTACGCTGCGCGGCTGCGTTTTCCCCACGACGTGTCGGCCGCCGAACGCAACCAGCGCATCCAGGAGGTGCTGACCGAACTGGGCCTGTCCACCCAGGCCGATCAGCGCATCGACAGTCTGTCGGGCGGGCAGCGTAAACGCACCAGCGTCGCATTGGAACTGCTGACCAAACCCTCGCTGCTGTTTTTGGACGAACCCACCTCCGGGCTCGACCCCGGCTATGAGAAGTCGGTCATGCAGACCCTGCGCTCACTGGCCGACGACGGCCGCTCGGTGGTGGTGGTCACCCACAACATCGCCCACCTCAACATGTGCGACCGGCTGCTGATCTTGGCCCCCGGGGGCCGGCTGGCCTACTTCGGCCCACCCCAGCAAGCCTTGAGCTACTTCCACTGCACCGACTTCGCCGACCTGTTCACCCTGCTCGAACGCGACACCACCACCGACTGGACCGCGCGCTTTTACGCCTCACCGCTACACGCCGCCGTCACCGCCCACCCGGCCCCCAAACCCGGCCCACCCCCACCAGCGCCCACCACCAAAGCCCTGGCCCAACAAAGCGCGCTGGCCCAATTCGCCATCTTGTGCCGGCGCTACCTGGCCGTCATCGCCGCCGACCGCCAATACTCGGTGTTCCTGCTGGCCCTGCCGCTGCTGCTGAGCCTGTTCGCCCACGCCGTACCCGGCAACGCCGGACTCTCACTGGCCAAAGCCATCGAAGAACGCTCAACCCAACCCTCCCAACTGCTGGTACTGCTGATCATCGGCGGCGCACTGATGGGCTGCGCGGCCTCCATCCGCGAAATCGTCAAAGAACAAGCCATCTACCGCCGCGAACACGGCATCGGCCTATCCGCCAGCGCCTACCTAGCCTCCAAACTCGTCGTCCTGACCGCACTAACCACCATCCAAGGACTCATCCTCGGATTCCTGGGGACGCTGTTCCTGCCTCCCCCCGATAGCTCCGTGCTGTTGCCGCAGCACGCCGACGAAACACAACAGCATCTGGTGGGCGCGGTCGAGGTGGCGGTGGCCGTCGTTGCCGTCACCGTGGTCTCGATGATCATCGGCCTGCTGATCTCGGCGCTGATCGGCAACGCCGATCGGGGCATGCCGCTGCTGGTACTGGTGGTCATGGCCCAACTGGTGCTGTGCGGCGGAATGTTCGCGGTGAACGGCCGGCCTCCGCTCGAGCAACTGGCCTGGCTGTCCCCGTCCCGGTGGGCCTACGCCATGGCCGCCGCCACCGTGGGGGTGAACTTCCTGCACCCGGGCGCGGAAGACCCGCTATGGGATCACGACCGCGGTCACTGGCTCACCGCCGCCGGTATGTGCGCGGCGCTGGCGGTGGTCCTGGTGCTCCTGCTGGCGGTGCGACTCAAGCGGCTCGACCCCCAGCGAAAGGGCCGTAAGTAAGCCCGCGCGATCGGCGCGGCGAGCCTGACGGTGTTGCTGACCAGTCTGGTTGCGGGCCGGTCATCGGTGCGGCGTCGCCGGCTTGCCGCTTTGCTCCAACGGCGATCACCCTCTCGCCACCAAGACCGACGAAGGGGTAGTCAAGCCGATATCGGCGGGTTTACGCTAAGTCGCCTGGCTTTGGCGCTGCCTCCAGCTGAGTTTGCCCGCGGCAACGTGCCGTTGCCTCGACGAAGGAGATGTCTATGAAGCGCTGGTCTCGCGCCGCTGCGGCGGCCGTGTCCGCCGTCGCCGCGACGGCACTCGTGCTCACCGGATGTTCCGGCTCAAACAAGGGCGCAGGCGGCGGGTCGAGCAGCCCGGCCAATGGCGACGCCGCCAGTACCGTCAAACAGGCTGCCGACGTCATGGCCAAGGTCACCGGGATGCACGTGAGCCTCACGGTGCAAGGCTCGGTGCCGAACCTCGCAGTGACCAAACTCGACGGCGACGTCTCCAACACGCCGCAAACCGTCGCCACCGGTACCGCGACGCTGGTCGTCGGCAAGAACCCGGTCGATTCGAAGTTCGTCTACGTCGACGGGCATCTCTATTCCGACGTCGCCGACCCCGGCACGTACGCCGATTACGGCAACGGTGCGTCGATCTATGACGTGTCGACCCTGCTCGACCCGAATCGCGGCCTGGCCAAACTGCTTTCCGACCTGCAAAACCCGAAAGTGGTTGGCAGCGAGCAGATCAACGGGATCCCGACCACCAAGATCAGCGGGACGTCGTCAGCCGACGACATCACCACACTGGCCGGGGCGCGCCTGAGCCCGAAGGACGCGCAGGGCACACCCACCACCGTCTGGATCGCCTCGGACGGGTCTTATCACCTCGTCAAGATCGAAATCAGCCCGGTCCAGAACGGGACCGTGACGATGACCATGTCCGACTGGGGCAAGCAAGTCACCGCAACCAAACCGGCATAGCCGGCCCCAACCCGACATCGAGCCCCCTCTCGTTTCAGCATTTGCCGGACCACCGAACCTGGAAAGGAACCACCATGGCATTGACCGCTTTTCAACGCCGAGCTGCGGTTTCAGTGACCAACTTCGTAGCGGTGACGGCGATGATCCTCACGCTGGCGCCCGCAGCCGAGGCCGACGGGTACGTGGGCGCGATCGCCTACTCGCCGTCCGGAAAAGTGTTTGGCCGCACCAAGCATGCCCCGTCGAGGGCCGCCGCGGAGAGCGCCGCGTTGGGCGCATGCGGTTACTCCGACTGCAAGGTGCTCGTCACCTTCACCGACTGCGGCGCCATCGCCGAGAACAGCCGCGGTGATCATGCGGGCGGTTACGGGCCTACGCTGCTGGCCGCAGAGCAAGACGCCGCGAAGAACCTCGGTACCTCAGGGTGGATCGGGACCTGGTACTGCAACTAGGGGCTGCTGCGGTCGAGACTCCGGGGCGGCATCGCACGCGCGCCCTGAAGATTGTCGCCGTGGGGTGGTGAGTGGTTTGGGGTTGTGGGGTGGAGGTGCCGGAGGCTGGGTATGGAGGGTAGGACCGAGGCGGTCGTGATGGATGTGCCCCGGTTGGAGGTGCGTGCTGGTGGGCGGGTCTGGCATGCCACGCCGAATCGGGTGTGGACGATTGGTCGGTCGGCTGAGGCTGATGTGCGGTTGGATAATCCGCGGGTGTCGCGTGATCATGCGGTGTTGCAGCCGGGCCCGGGGGGCTGGGTTTTGGTCAACCACAGCAGCAATGGGATGTTTGTCGAGGGCGCCCGCGTCGAGCGGGTGGCCGTTGCGCGGCCGGTGTCGGTGATGTTGGGGTCGGCGTCCTCGGGTGAGCTGGTGCAGTTGGCGCCGGGCGGGCGGCCCGAGGCGGCGGCGCCGCAGCCTGTGGCGGTGGTGGGTCAGACGACGGTGGCCCGCCCGCCCACGGCGGTGCATGCCATTGATCAGTTGGTGGTGACGATCGGGCGTGGCCCCGACAACGATGTGGTGCTCAATGATCTGCTGGTCTCGCGCCGGCATGCGATGCTGCGCCGTTCGGGCAGTCAGTGGGAGCTGGTCGACAACAACAGCGCCAACGGCACCTACGTCAACGGCACCCGGATCAGCCGGGCGCTGCTGGGGCCCAGCGACATTGTCGGCATCGGTCATCAGCTGTTGCATCTGTCCGGGGATCGGCTGGTGGAATACGTTGACACCGGCGACATCTCCTATGAGGCCGCCAACCTGCGGGTGGTCACCAACAAGGGCTCCAAAAAATCCAAGGTGTTGTTGGCCGATGTCAGCTTTGCCCTGCCCCAGCGCAGCCTGTTGGCGGTGGTGGGGCCCAGCGGGGCCGGTAAATCCACGCTGCTGGGGGCGCTGACCGGGTTCCGCCCGGCCACCAGCGGCAGCGTGCGCTACGACGACCGTGACCTGTATGACAACTACGCCGAGCTGCGCCACCGGATCGGGTTCGTGCCCCAAGACGACATCTTGCACACCCCGCTGACGGTGCGCCGCGCGCTCAATTACGCTGCGCGGCTGCGTTTTCCCCACGACGTGTCGGCCGCCGAACGCAACCAGCGCATCCAGGAGGTGCTGACCGAACTGGGCCTGTCCACCCAGGCCGATCAGCGCATCGACAGTCTGTCGGGCGGGCAGCGTAAACGCACCAGCGTCGCATTGGAACTGCTGACCAAACCCTCGCTGCTGTTTTTGGACGAACCCACCTCCGGGCTCGACCCCGGCTATGAGAAGTCGGTCATGCAGACCCTGCGCACGCTGGCCGACGACGGCCGCTCGGTGGTGGTGGTCACCCACAACATCGCCCACCTCAACATGTGCGACCGGCTGCTGATCTTGGCCCCCGGGGGCCGGCTGGCCTACTTCGGCCCACCCCAGCAAGCCTTGAGCTACTTCCACTGCACCGACTTCGCCGACCTGTTCACCCTGCTCGAACGCGACACCACCACCGACTGGACCGCGCGCTTTTACGCCTCACCGCTACACGCCGCCGTCACCGCCCACCCGGCCCCCAAACCCGGCCCACCCCCACCAGCGCCCACCACCAAAGCCCTGGCCCAACAAAGCGCGCTGGCCCAATTCGCCATCTTGTGCCGGCGCTACCTGGCCGTCATCGCCGCCGACCGCCAATACTCGGTGTTCCTGCTGGCCCTGCCGCTGCTGCTGAGCCTGTTCGCCCACGCCGTACCCGGCAACGCCGGACTCTCACTGGCCAAAGCCATCGAAGAACGCTCAACCCAACCCTCCCAACTGCTGGTACTGCTGATCATCGGCGGCGCACTGATGGGCTGCGCGGCCTCCATCCGCGAAATCGTCAAAGAACAAGCCATCTACCGCCGCGAACACGGCATCGGCCTATCCGCCAGCGCCTACCTAGCCTCCAAACTCGTCGTCCTGACCGCACTAACCACCATCCAAGGACTCATCCTCGGATTCCTGGGCCCGGCGTTCCTGCCCGCACCGGACCAATCGGTCGTGCTGCCCTGGCCGACACTCGAGGTGGCGGTGGCCGTCGTTGCCGTCACCGTGGTCTCGATGATCATCGGCCTGCTGATCTCGGCGCTGATCGGCAACGCCGATCGGGGCATGCCGCTGCTGGTACTGGTGGTCATGGCCCAACTGGTGCTGTGCGGCGGAATGTTCGGGGTCAAAGGCCGGCCTCCGCTCGAGCAACTGGCCTGGCTGTCCCCGTCCCGGTGGGCCTACGCCATGGCCGCCGCCACCGTCGATCTCAACGACCTGCGCCGCACCGCGGGCGGGGACCAGGATCCGCTGTGGGACTACAAGGTCAGTAGCTGGCTGCTCGCCGCCGGAGCTTGCCTGGTGCAGGCGATCGTGCTGGTGATGCTCATCGCTGTACAACTCAGGCGGCTCGACCCGCAACGCAAAGCCCGCAAGTGAACCGGGCTGTCAGGCGTGCTTCACGACGAACGGGACCGCGCTGACGGCCAGCGAACCGCAGGAGAGCTGTACCGACAACAGCCGGTATCCGATGTAGTACACCCCGAAGGACCAGGCGCGTCCGGCGCTGGTACGCCACTGCGCCGGGAACGTTGCCGCAAACCCGACCAAGGCGGTCATCAAGAACATGACGGCCACGCGGGTCTTCAAGCCGGTCCGGGCAGTGGTAGGCATCTGTCTCTTCCCTTCTCGACAGCTGACTCGACAGCTGAGGAGAGCTTCTGCCTACGCGCTTGCCGCATTCTTGCGGACTTCTTGGCGCCAACGGGCCCCGGGAAAGGATGTTCGCCGGGCGGGTGCCGGGGGGCGGGCTCCAAGCGATGCGCGACACGGTTGTCGGATCGCGGTACGGGAGCCGGTCTTCCGCCGGCCCTGGCTATTCCGGGCCATTTCCTGGCCTCGCGGCTGACGCGCCTGGCTGACTGTTGTTGATAGTGTCTGCGGCATCGCGGCGTGACCGGGAGGATCAGCGATGAGTGACGCGCAGGGCTCGCGAGTCGGGTCGACATTCGGGCCCTATCGCCTGAAGCGGCTGCTGGGCCGCGGCGGGATGGGCGAAGTCTACGAGGCCGAACACACGGTCAAAGAGTGGACGGTCGCGGTCAAGCTGATGTCGGAAACATTCAGTAAGGACCCGGTGTTTCGGGAGCGGATGAAGCGTGAAGCGCGCATCACCGGCCGGCTGCAGGAACCCCACGTGGTACCCATCCACGACTACGGCGAAATCGACGGGCAGATGTACCTGGAGATGCGCCTCATCGAGGGCACCGACCTGGACCACATCCTTAAGCGCTTCGGCCCGCTGACCCCGCCGCGAGCGGTGGCCATCATCACCCAGATCGCCTCCGCCCTCGACGCCGCGCACGCCGCCGGCGTGATGCACCGCGACGTCAAACCGCAGAACATCCTGGTCACCCGCGACGACTTCGCCTACCTGGTCGACTTCGGCATCGCCAGCGCCACCACCGACGAAAAGCTCACCCAGTTGGGCACCGCGGTGGGCACCTGGAAATACATGGCGCCCGAGCGTTTCTCCAACGACGAAGTCACCTACCGCGCCGACATCTATGCATTGGCCTGCGTGCTGCACGAATGCCTGACCGGGAGTCCGCCCTACCGCGCCGACAGCGCCAGCATGCTGGTCACCGCTCACTTGATGGATCCCATCCCTCAGCCCAGCACCCTGCGCTCGGGCATCCCCAAGGCCTTCGACGCGGTGATCGCGCGCGGCATGGCCAAAAAGCCCGAGGACCGCTACGCCAGTGCGGGAGACTTGGCGCTGGCGGCCCACGAGGCGCTCAGCGACCCCGATCAAGACCACGCTGCCGACATCCTGCGCCGCAGCCAGGAAGCCACCCTGCCCGGCCCGCCCACAGCCGTCGCGCCGCCGACCATGCCGGCCACCGGGATGGCGCCCTCGGCATCTCCGGCCCCCGCTCCGCCGGCACCGCGACCCGCCCCGCAACGCCAGCCACCGTATTACCCCGCCGGGGCCGGTTCGGGGCCCTCGTCAGGACCTTCGGCGGGTCCCGGACAGCCGGGACCCGCCGGGGCCTCGGCGCCGCCCGGGCGGGCACCAACCCCGCCACCAGCCGCGCCCGCGGGCCAACCCTCGTGGGCCCCGACGAGCGGCCCGATGCCGGCCAGCCAGCCGACCCCCACCCCGGCGTTCTACCAGGGCGGCGGCTGGGGCGGGACTCCGCCGGGCACACCGCCGCCGCAGCAACCCCCCGGCCCACCGGCCTGGAATCAGGGGCAGCAGCCGTCGGCATCACGGAACCGCAACCCGGGGCCGATCGTGGCAGCCGTCGCCATCGTGCTCGTCCTGGTCGTCGGAGGAGTGGGCATCTGGCTCGTCACCCGACCCAAGCCGGCGCCGCCGCCGAAACCGATCTCGGAGGACCGGCTCAGCGCGCTGTTGCTGAGCCCCTCAGAAATCAACTCCGTGATGGGCGCGTCGAACATTCAGCCGGGAAAGCCCATCACGTCGATGGACACTTCTCCGGTGACACTGTCGCTGCCCGACTGCCAGGCGGCCTTGTATACCAGCCAGGATCCGGTGTACGCCGGCACGGGTTACACCGGAATCAGCGGTCTGGTGTCGTCGGAACCCGGGGACACCTACGACCATTGGGTCAACCAGGCCGTGGTGGCCTTTCCGTCGGCCGACAAAGCTCGCTCGTTCCTGCAGTCTGCGGCGGGCAAATGGAAAAACTGTGCGGGCAAGACCGTGACCGTCACCAACCAAGGCAAGACCTACCGGTGGACGTTCGCCGACGTGGTCGGCAGCCCGCCGAAGATGACGGTCATCGACACCCAGGAGGGCGCTGACGGCTGGGAGTGCCAGCGTGCGATGAGCGTGGCGAACAACGTGATCGTCGACATCAACGCCTGCGGTTACCAGATCACCGATCAGGGTGGCCAGATCGCCGACCAGATCATCGCCAAGGTCAACAAGGAAACCAAGTAGGGGGCTAATTCCCCAGATCGGGTCCCTGGGCGCGAAGGTCGTCCACCGCCGCCATGGCGGTGCGCAACTTGGCCAGCCATTCCTCGGTGTGCTCGCCGACCAGCCTGACCGACCACGCGAGGGCGTCGGCGCGTGACCGCGCGACACCGGCGTCGACCAGCGTGTCCAGCACCTGACGCTCCGGTTGCCTCAGGCGGGTCATCACCGGAACCGCGATGTGGGTGAACAGGATCCGCTCGGTGCCGGTGCCGGAGACGACGTCCACGCCCCAGGACACCTTGCGTCCGTAGCGATCCTGCGCCTCATCGGCGATTCGCATCCGCTCGGAGCGAGTTTCCTCCCGGAACCGCGAGGCTCGTCCTTTCCCGCGTGCCGGACTCTGCTCCGTTCCGGAATCCTCTGGTGCGGCAAGCTTGCCGATCACCGTGATCTCCTCGCGGTCGACGATGACCGTGGGATCGCCGTCGAACCAATCTTCGGGGAGACGTCCGGCGAACCATTCGGCCGCATCGCTGGCATCGGGTTGCTGGGCTTGCTGCCAGCCTCCGGGTCGCCCGTGCCGGTGTCCGTGCATATGGTGTACTTTCATAATTACATGATTACACCGTAATAACTGTTATGGAATAAAGTTCGCTGGCGGTGAACGTCCAAGCCGCACGGGGCCCTGCTCATGCCATGGGCGGGCCGGAAGGCCATTGCTATCGGGTAATGCGCAGTTGTATTTTTGGTAGCGAAGCAGGCCCGGAAGCGACCGAACTCAAGTGCCGGAAATCGGGGTGAGATCCGGCAGCGCAGGATCCGCGTAAGACGGAGCCAGACGCCCCCGAGAGTCGCTCCGGGCCTGCCCATATGCGCGATGGCTAGTCCTCCGGGGCGGCCTGCCCGATCAGGGCCGCCGGTCGCCGCCGTCGCCTCGACGCACCCGGAACAACTTGGCTTCATTCTTGATGCCCTTGAGGCGACGGGTGCCGGCGAATGACCACTCGAACCCCGCTCCGTCACCCACGGACTCCCAGACGGAATCGGCGACCAGCACCGTGCCCGGCCGCGCCACCCCGGTGACCCGGCTGGCCGCGTTCACCGGACTGCCGAACCAGTCACCGGCCCGGCTCACCGCCATGCCGGACGCAACCCCTGCCCGCAACCGGGGAAACGCCGCATCCGTGTCGACGACCTCGACCAACTTCAGGACCGTGTCCAACAGTGGCACCGGATCCGGGCAGACGAACATCACTGCGTCACCGATCGTCTTGATGAACCGCACCGGCGGAGCGGTCAGGTCACGCGCCAGCTCTGCCAGCCGGCCGGCAAGATGCCCCAGCTCCTCGGCCGACACCACCTCACCGAGTTTCGTGAAGCCGACGAGGTCGGCGAAAGCGACGGTGACCTGGCGCGCGCCCGGCAACGGCTTGCCGGCAGCTCGCTCACCGGCATTGACGGCCTCGGTTTCCATCATGTGCCGCAACTGCATGAACAGCATTTCCTGGATCATCGGGCCGAGTAGCGGCACGATCCGGCTCACCAGCGCCTGCGACGCCTGGGCGATCTGCACCTCGGTGACCCCCGGACGCATGATCGCCGACAGCGCGGTATAGCGCATGACCTCCGCGGCGTGTGACAGGCCCTCGGCGAGAACCCGCACCACCATGACGATTTGATCGGGATTCAGCCCCAGCTCCACGAACCGCTGCGCGGTTGCGGCGGCTTCACCGTCGGCTCGCATATGTACGGCCGCGTCCGGGTCGTCGACTCTGGCTAAACCGATGGCGCGCTGCACCCGCTGCAGCAGCGCGAGGTCGATGCCGTAGGTCTCGCTGATCTCGCGGGCGGATACGTACGTGCCGTCGTCGCCGATCAGCCGGCGGGTGGCCAGCAACAGCGGCGGGTTGGCCAACCGGATCTCGTCAGCGGTGATGCCCTGTTCGAGCAGCCACGCGATCAGCTCGGCGCGCTCCGCGCGCGCCGTACCGTCGAGCCCGTCGAGCAGATCGGCGATATCGCGGCCGACCGGCTCGGGCACGTGTTCCACGGTGTCCTCCAGTGTCGTTGTTATGACACCGGCGGTCGCCGGTGCGCCCACGGCCGGGCGGCTTCGATCTGCGCCGACAGCGACAGCAGGGTCGCCTCGTCATAGGGCCGGCCGACGAGTTGCACCGACATCGGCATGCCGTCGTCGTCGAAGTCCCACGGCACCACGGCGGCGGGCTGGCCGGTCAGATTCCAGACCTGTTGGTAGGGCACCCGTTGGGCCACCAGCAGCAGCGTCGACACCGCTCCCCGGCGCTGATAGGCGCCGATCCTCGGTGGGCCGGCCGCCGTACCCGGGGTGACGACGACGTCCACGTCGTCGAAGATCGACTGGATCCGGCTGCTGAGCGCGGCTTCCGCGGCGCGCAGCGCCGCCATCCGGCGGTCCGAGAAGAACGACCCCATCCGGGCGATGTTGCGGGTGCGCGCTTCCAGACGTTCCGGGTGAGCCTGCGCGTCGGCGTCGTCGCTGATACCGCGCAGATAGCGGGGGAAAAAGTTGGCGTACAGCGCGGCCGGATAGTCGGGGTCGCGAATGATCACGTCGTGGCCGAGATCGTGCAGCAATGCCCCCGCCTGGTCGACCGCTGCCAGTTGCGCTTTGCCAACCCGGACCGGAAGCGGCGTAGGAACCTTGGTGCTCAAGGCAATTCGCAGCCGTCCCGGCTCGCGTGCGGCGGCCCCCACGAATTCGCCCTCGGGACCCGGCACCGCGGTCGTCACGTCGAGCAGCAGCGCGGCGTCCCGCACCGTACGCGTAATCGGGCCGTTGACGCTGAGCCCGTACCACGCGTCGTCGTGCGGCTCCAACGAGATCCGGTCACGTTGCGGCTTCAGCCCGAACACTCCACACCAGGTCGACGGGATCCGGATCGACCCGCCGCCGTCGGATCCGAACGCCACCGGTGCCAACCCGGCAGCGACCGCGGCGGCACTGCCGCCACTGCTGCCACCGGGAGTCCGGGAGGGGTTCCACGGGTTGCGGGTCGCACCGAAGGTCAGCGACTCGGTGTAGGGCATCATCATCAGCTCGGGCACATTGGTCTTGCCGATGACGACGGCACCCGCGGCGCGCAGCCGGCGCACCAGCTCCGCATCGGCCGTCACCGCCGGACCGTGCCCGCCGCCGCCGTATGTCGTCACCTCTCCGGCGAGGTCCACATCGTCCTTGACCGCGATCGGTACGCCGAGCAGCGGCAGCCGCTCGCCGGCGTCGAGGCGCTGCTGGGCCACCTCGGCCTCCTCGCGCGCGCCGTCGTAGCGCACCACTCGGTAGGCGCGCAACTGGCTGTCCAGCCGCTCGATTCGTTCCAGATAGACCTCGAGAAGCACCGGTGCGGTGATCTCACCGTCTGCCAGCATTTGCGCCTGCTCCGCCGCGCCGACGAAGGCGAGATCGTTAGGGTCCACTGCCGCAGCGTATCCCGCTCGATCGGGCGGTTCCAGGTGCTCCCCCAAGCGTCGCCGGCTGCGGGTCCGTCCGGAAGGATCGGCGTCGGGCGCAGTACCGTGGGCCCTATGCCCTGCGTGTTCTGTGCGATAGTCGCCGGTGAAGCCCCAGCCATTCCGATCTACGAAGACGACGGCTATCTGGCCATCCTCGACATCCGCCCATTCAGCCGCGGCCACACCCTGGTACTACCCAAACGACACACCGTGGACATCACCGACACCCCGCCGGACACGCTGGCCGACATGGTCACGATCGGCCAGCGGATCGCCAAGGCCGCCCGCGCGACGGAATTGGCCGACGCTACCAACATCGCGATCAACGACGGCAGCGCCGCCTTCCAGACGGTGTTCCACATTCACCTGCACGTGCTACCGCGGCGCAACGGCGACAAGCTGGCGCTTGCCAAGGCGATGGTGCTACGCCGCGACCCGGACCGTGAGGCCACCGGGCGAATGCTGCGCGAGGCGCTGGCCCGGATCGACACGAGCCAGTAAGGCTGGACCATGAGCAATCTCACGCCGTTCGAGCGACTAGTCGGCGCGCCGCTGTTGCGACTGCATGACACGGTCTACCAGAAGACCAATGGGCGCATCGGGCACCGCATCCCGGGTGTTCCACCTTGCCTGCTGCTGCACACCGTTGGCGCCAAGACCGGCCAGCCGCGCACCACGTCGCTCGCCTACGCGCGCGACGGCGACTCGTATCTGATCGTCGCCTCCAACGGCGGAGCCGATCGCCACCCCGGCTGGTACCACAACCTGCGCAAGCATCCGCAATGCGAAATCAACCTCGGCCCACGGCGATTGGCGGTGACCGCACGACGGGTCATCCCGGACGACGCGGACTACTCCCGGATGTGGCAGCTGGCCAACAAGAACACCGCGAATCGATACACCGTTTACCAGCGCCGGACGCCGCGGCCCATCCCGATCTTTGCGTTGACCCCGGCCCGGCAAACGCGGTCGTAGTCAAGCCGGACCGGTCGTAACGGATTATCCTGCGCTAGAGCGCGCGGTGAAGCTGCCAGTTGTCACCGGCAATGGGGTGCGAAGCGACTGGAGCGGCTATGAAACGCGGCACGCCCAATCCGGGGGGGCGCTTCGGACTGCCGGCGCGCGCTGGTTGGCTTGTTGGCGGCGGATACGCCATCGCTGTGGCGCTGACCGCGGCAGTATCGATCGGGGGCTGGCCGGGAGCCTACCCGGCTCGGCCGGCCAACCAGCTTGTGCCGGTGTTGTCGTTGCTTTTCACCGCGGGATGTGCCGGCAACGCGACCCGTTGCGCGGCCGCCGGGCGACGCAGATGGGGATGGCTGGCGCTGACAACGGCGCTGGCGGGGTGGGCGATCGGTGAGGTCATCTGCGCACTGTTCGAGGCGTGCCCGCCGCTCGATCACGCCGCACACCCGACGGCGGCTGAGACGGCGCTGCTGTGGTATCCCGTCGGAGCCACGGCGTCGTTGCTGCTGCTGTCCGAGTCCGTTCGCCGGGTGCCTTGGCGGCTGATCCTCGACGGTGTCATCGTCGCGACGTCGTTGTTCGTGGCCACGTGGGTATTCATCCTCAACACCGTGGTACGCGACGCCAGCAGCTCGCGGGCCGTGATTTTCACCCATGTCCTCGCCGATGTCGTCGTCATGACGGCTGCGATTCTGGTGTTGTCGCGAACCCTCTCCGGGGGGCGGCCCAGCCTGAGCCTGTTAGCCGCCGGGATCACCGTTATCGGCGGCGCCGACATCGTGATCGTGTTCCAGACCGGGATCGGCAGCTATCACACCGGTGAGCTGGTCGACCTGCCCCGAGTCGCCGGCCTGGGACTGGTGGCGCTGGCCGCGCTGGCCAGTCTCAGGGAATCCTCGACCGCCGTTTCGGACGAGGCGAGCGAGACGGGTGCGGAGGTCACGTCCCGGATCCGGCTGTGGTTGCCGTACCTACCGCTGGTGCTGGCCGCGGCGATCGGCCTGGGCCACCTCATGGACCAGGTGCGGCGGTGGCCGTTCCTGTTCGCCGCACTCGGCATTCTGGTGGCTGCGGCGCTGGCCCGCCAGCTCGTCGTCCTGGTCGAGAACCAGGCTTTGCTGGCCGAGGTGGCGCAGGAGGCGTTTCGCGACAGCCTGACCGGTCTGGCCAATCGGACCCGGTTCCTCAACCGATTGGAACGAGCCATCGCCGCTCGGGACCAGCGCCCGACGCCGATCGCGGTGTTATGCCTCGACCTGGACAACTTCAAGCAGGTCAACGACGCCCTGGGTCATCCGGCCGGCGACGAGCTTCTCGTTCGGGTCGCCGGCCTGCTGACCGCTTCCCTGGACGAAACGGCGACCATCGCCCGGCTGGGCGGGGACGAGTTCGCGGTGCTCATCGAAGGCTCCGTCGAGGAGACACAAGCCGCGGCGCATCGGGTACTCGACGCATTCGACGCGGCGATCGTCATCGACGGCGTTCCGGTCACGGTACGTCCCAGCATCGGGTATACGGTCGCCACCGCGGGATCGAGCTGTACCGTCGACGAGCTTCTCCGGCATGCCGACCTGGCCATGTATGCCGCCAAACGCGAAGGCGGCGAACGGATCCGCAGTTTCGTGCCTGATGCGCCCTTCCCCGACGCGCACGCACGGCATCCCAATGCGCCGGTATCGACCATCCGGGCCACCCCGGAAGCCACCCCGTCAGCCGCCCCGGGAAACGCCTCCGCCCGCGGGGCCGGCGCGGACACGTGCCGTCCTTCCGAGCCTGCACAGGACAAGACGGCACCGCTGCTGCGGCGGTTGGCCGGCAACGCGGCGGCAACACCGGCCCAACGGGACCGTCCGCCGCGCCGCAGAGTCTGGTGGCCGCCCGTGGGCGTCCGGATTGCCCTGGCGCTACTGACAATCGGCGTCGCCGTTTACACCGCGCTCACCGTGCATGGCGGTCACAGGGTCTTCGCCGAATCCTGGTATCCGGCGCTGACCCTGCTGGCGGCTGCGGTGATTGCCGCTCGCGCCTATCACGTTGCCGCCGGCCGGGTGGCTTGGTCGCTCATTGCGGCCGGACAAGCATGCTTAGCTTCGGGCGACATCGTCTACTGGCTGTGGGTGCCCGATGGTCAGTCGCCGTCCTTAGCGGATCCGCTCTACCTGGCGTTCTATCCGTTCGGCTACGCCGGGTTGCTGCTGCTCATGCGGGCGCGGCTGAAGAGGGTGCCGGTTGGGGTGCGCCTCGATTCCCTGATCTGTGGATTGGCCGGCGCCGCGGTTGCCGCCGCCCTGACCGCAGGGCCCATTCATGCGGCGGCGGCCCGCGCACCGGCCACGGTGCTGGTAGGCCTGGTCTATCCGTGGGGCGATCTGGTCCTCCTGGCCCTTGCGGCGGGCATGCTGCCGATCCTGGGCTTGCGCAACGAGTTTCGCTGGATTCTGCTGGTCGCCGGGTTCACGCTGTTCGCCGCCGCCGACACCCTGTATCTCTTCGAAACCGCCGCCGGTTCGTACCGGATGGGAACCTGGTTCGATGCCCTGTGGCCCGCGTCTTCGCTACTGGTGGCGATGGCCAGCTGGGCGCCCTGGTCGTCGGCGGGGCCCGCACCGAAGCGTGGACTCGGTTCGTACGCCGCGCCCGTGGCCTGCACCGTCGTGGCGCTGGGAGTCATTGTGCTGGGCCCGCACTCGCGGATCGCGGGCGCTTTGGCCGCGTTGAGCCTGATCGCGGTCGCGGCGCGGTTCTCGGTGGCTTTCCGCGACGTCAGCGCGCTGGCCGAAACCCACCAGCACGCCATGACCGACGAGTTGACAGCGCTGCCCAATCGGCGTTCGCTGGCGACAGCCCTGACCGCGCTGTCGGTCAACGCGCCGGACCTGGCGCCCAGAGCCCCAGCACGTCGAGCGCTGCTGTTGCTGCATCTCTCCGAGTTCGACGAGATCACCGGTTCGATCGGTCGTCACATGACCGAGGAGTTGTTGTGCCGCATCGCGAATCGCTTGTCACAGTATGTGCGTCCGGAAGATCTGCTGGCGCGCACCGGTGACAACGAGTTCGCGATCCTACTGGGCGAAGGCGCGGATCTCATTGCCGCACGCGCCCAGGCGGGTCGGCTGCTCGATGCCTTCGGTGAACCGTTCCGGCTGGATCCGGTGACCGTGCAGGTCGATGCCCGCATCGCCATTGCGCTCTACCCCGACCACTGTGACCATCCGCAGGAGCTGCTCAACCGCGCCGAGACGGCGATCCCGCACGCCAAAGGCGCCAAAAGCAAAGTCGTGGCCTACGACCCGGCGTTTGAGCTGTATCGCGACAGCGATCCCGCCCTCGTCGATGATCTACGCGCCGCGCTGTTGAACGGTAACGAACTGACCTGTCACTATCAGCCCAAGGTCAACGCCGACGACGGTAGCGTCCACAGCGTCGAGGCACTGCTGCGCTGGCAGCACCCCAGCCGCGGAATGCTGCTTCCCGAGGAGTTCCTGCCCGCCGCCGAACGTGCCGGGCTGATGCGCAGGGTGGCCAACCGCACCCTCGATCTCGCGCTCGCCCAGCTCCGGTCCTGGCGTGACCAGGGCATGAATTTGACGGTCGCCGTTAACCTTTCGACGACAAATCTGCTTGACCTGGATCTGGAGGGCACGATCGAGGGGCTGTTGAAGGCCCACGGCGTGCCCGCGGACGCTCTCATTGTCGAGATCACCGAAAGCACCCTCGCCGACTCGGTGCGGTCCCGTAATACCGTCGCGGCGTTGCAGCACCTAGGCGTTCGCATCTCGCTCGACGATTACGGCACCGGGTGGTCGTCGCTGGCACGCTTGCAGGACGTCTCGGTCGACGAACTCAAACTCGACCGGGTGTTCGTGGCGCGACTGGCCCTGGATCCGCGGTCGGTTGCGATCGTGCGGTCGACGGTGGCGCTGGCCCACAGCCTGGGAGCGGACCTGGTTGCCGAAGGAGTCGAAGACGAGGTGACCTTGAGCGCGCTGCGGCGCTACGGCTGCACCATCACCCAGGGTTTCGTGCACAGTCCGCCGTTACCGGCGGACGAGGTGGTGCAGTGGATCAACAGTCATGTGCCGGATCCGGCTTGACGCCCGCCGCGGCCGGCGAGCCGGTCGACCCGCAGCCAGCTCTCGTCGGCTCAGCAGCGGGTGCGCCACCGAGGTACCACCCGCGGCCGATGCCGCGATCGTGGTGAGCCGGCGGGCATCTCCCCAGCGATGGCGGGCCTTTCCACGATCGCGCTCGTGACCGGGCCGTCCGTGGCATCGTCATGGTCGGCAACCAGTCGCACGATCTGGTCGAGAGCTTCCTGCGGAGTGCTGGCCAATGACGACACGACCGGTATCTCGTTGCAGTGGGCCGCGTATTTGTCGTGTCCAGGTGACCAGACGACGCGGTAGCTATAGCGGTGAACCATACGCAAAGGCTCCTTGTTCCGTCTTGGCTGGTGTCGGCGAGTCACGGACTACCGGATACGGTCGAAGCTCACCGTTATTTGGAGGCAATGGGTTTGCGATGCAGCGCGGCTTGATCGACTACCGGGAGAAGGGGCTGGCGGACCGAACCCACCTAGCCGCCACAAAGTTTACCGGCGCCGGCGGAGACGTCTCGGGACCTCGACCGCGACACGTGCCACTGTGAGCGATCACACCCACAGCGCGGCGCATGGCGACCGGCGGTGTGGCCGATGTGCCGATCACGGCCGACGATTTCGCGGCAGGATCAGCGCCGTTGGTAGTCCTCGAGCGTGAGCGAGTCCACGACGCGTTCGAACTCTTCCTGAGGTATCGGTTCGCCACCCGGGATGTTGTCGCTGACCAGCCATTGGTTGCGCTCGACGTAACCGCTGAATTCGGCGTAGTAGTTGGCAAAGCCGCGCTGGTAGTCGGTGCCGGCGGCCGCGAGCTCACCGGCCAGGATATAGGCGCCCAGCAGGGCAACACTGGTCCCTTGTCCGGACAACGGCGAACAGCAGTATGCCGCGTCGCCGACCAGCGCGACCCTGCCCTTGGACCAGCGGTCCATCACGACCTGCGACATCTCGTCGAAGTAGAAATCCGGCGCCGACTTCATGTAATGCAGCAGCTGCGCGCGAACCCAGCCGTCGGTGGCCATCCGACGTTCCAGCTCGGCGAATTGAGCCTCTTTGTCGCGATAATCGATCCGCAGATCCGGGTCCATGAATCCCAGTGCGGCGCGGGCCTCGGTGTTGCCCCGCGCGCTGTAGACCCCGGCCATGGTGGCGTCCCCGTAATGCCACTTCTGCCAATAGTCGAGCTCCAGAAAGTTGGGCACGGTGAAAATCGCCGCGAAAGTGCCCAGCCTCTTGATGAATTGCTCCTCGGGACCGAAAACCAGCCGGCGCACGTTGGAATGCAATCCGTCTGCGCCGATCACGAAGTCGAAGCTGCGGGCATCGGCGCGCTCGAAGGCCACCGCGACCGAGGCGCCGTCGTCGTCCAACGCGGTGATGCTGTCGCCGAAGAGGTACTCGGTCCCCGGTTGGGTTGCGCCGTAGAGCAATTCGATGAGATCGTCGCGCAGCAGCTCGATATTGGGATTGTCGATGGGGCCGCCGGTCGGTGTCGATTCGGTGTCCCGGGACAACTCGTTGCCGTCACGATCGACCACCGAGGCGCCGCGGATGCCAGTCTTGCACGCCTGCGCTGCGGCCAGCAGCCCCATGCGGTCCAGCACCGTCAGCGCCGGACCGCGGACATCGATCGCCTGGCCGCCCGGCCGCAGCCCGGCGTGGCGTTCCACCACTGTGACCGAATAGCCTTGCTGCCCAAGCCAGTACGCAACCGCAGTACCGGCCACACTGGCACCGGAAACCAGAACTGTTCGCACCCTTACTCAATTCCTGCCAGAGTCTTGGCGTCGCGGATTACGTCGTCGAGCATTTCCGGAGTCAACTTACCGGTGAACATGTTCTGCTGGCTCGGGTGGTAGCACCCGAGCAATCGCAGTCTCGACCCCACCTCGGCCACAACACCATGACCGAACCGCGGCTTGGGCTTGGCGAGCGCGCCAGACATCCGCAACGCGACCTGCCAGGCGAACCCCCCCAGGGCAACGATCACCCGGACGTCGTCGGCAACCAGCCGCCACTCGGTGTCCAGCCAGGGCGAGCAGGCCAACCGCTCGGCCGGGGTGGGCGCGTTGGCCGGCGGCGCGCATCGCACCGGCGCGACGATCCGAATCTGATTGGCGCGCAAGCCGTCCGCGGAGTCGACGCTGGTCGGTTGGTTCACCAGGCCGGCGCGGTACAGCGCCGCATACAGCTGATCTCCGGACCGGTCGCCGGTGAACATGCGCCCGGTCCGGTTGGCCCCGTGCGCGGCCGGGGCCAGGCCGACGATCAACAGCCGCGGCCGCTCCGACCCCCAGCCCGGGACCGGCCGTCCCCAATAGGGCTGATCGGCGAAGGCCCGGCGTTTGCCGGCGGCGACGTGTTCCCGCCAGCCCACCAGTCGGGGACAGGCCCGGCAGACGCTGACCAGGGCATCGAGTTCGCGAATCGAGCGTGCCGCGCCGGCCAGTTGCACGACTTGTGCGGCATCGGCCGCCACCGGGGTCTGCGGTGTCGCCGGATCGCCCGGCCAGCCGGTGCCGGGATCGACCGGAGACCCGAATGCCCGGCCGGTATTCGGATGCATGAGCACACCAACATCGTGCACGGCGGGCGAAATTCAGTGGTCCCCGATACGGCTATGGCGTTAGATTCAGCCGCGATACCCATGGACAACAACAGCAGCCGCGGCCCGGTATTTCTGATCCTGTTCGCCACCTTGATGGCGTGTGCGGGCGACGGTATCTCGATCGTGGCATTCCCGTGGCTGGTGTTGCAGCGCGAAGGCAGCGCGGGGCAGGCGTCGATTGTTGCCGGCGCGACCACCCTGCCGCTGCTGTTCTCGACGCTGGTCGCCGGCACCGCGGTCGACTACTTCGGCCGTCGCCGGGTGTCGATGGTGTCCGACGCCCTATCCGGGACCGCGGTGGCCGCCGTCCCGCTGGTGGCCTGGGCGTTGGGCACCGGCGCCGTCAACGTGGCTGTGCTTGCGGCACTGGGCGCCTGTTCGGCCGCCTTCGACCCGGCCGGGATAACCGCCCGCCAGTCGATGCTGCCCGAGGCCGCCGCCCGGGCGGGCTGGTCGCTGGATCGGGTCAACAGCATCTACGAGGCCATCCTCAACCTCGCCTTTGTAGTGGGTCCGGGCATCGGCGGCGTCATGATCGCAACGGTCGGCGGCATCAACACGATGTGGATCACCTCGGTGGCGTTCGGGTTGTCCATCCTGGCCATTGCCGCCCTGCGACTCGAGGGCACCGGCAAGCCGCATCACACGGCCCGCCCCGACGGGCTGGTCTCCGGGGTCGCCGAGGGACTTCGTTTCGTGTGGAGTTTGCGGGTATTGCGCGCGCTGGCCCTGATCGACCTGAGCGTGACCGCGCTGTATCTGCCGATGGAAAGCGTGCTGTTCCCCAAGTACTTCGCCGACCGCCACCAACCGGCCCAGCTGGGCTCGGTGTTGATGGCGATCTGTCTTGGCGGCCTGGTCGGCGCGCTCGGCTACGCCACGGTGTCGAACTACGTGAGCCGGCGCACGATCATGCTCACCGCGGTGCTCACCCTTGGTGGCGCGACGGCTGTCATCGCACTGCTGCCACCGTTGCCGGTCATCCTGGTGTGCTGCACAGTGATCGGGCTGGTCTACGGGCCGATCCAGCCCATCTACAACTACGTGATGCAAACCCGGGCACCGCACTATCTGCGCGGCCGGGTGGTCGGAGTGATGACGTCGCTGGCCTATGCCGCCGGCCCGTTGGGATTACTGCTGGCCGGCCCGCTGACCGATGCCGCCGGACTGAATGTGACGTTCTTGGCGTTGGCGCTACCGATCTTGCTGACCGGACTGGTGTGCACGCGCCTCCCATCGCTTCGGGAACTGGACCGCGCGCCCGAAGAGATGCCTCGGCAAAGTTCGCCGGTGTAGCCGGTCAGCTGCCGAGGATGCGGCGCTTCGGCTGCTCGAATTCCGCGTCGGTGAGCATGCCGCGCTCTTTGAGCGCGGCCAGTCTTTCCAACCTGTCGATCGGTTCCGAGCTATGCGGTGGGGCGCTGGACCAGACCACATTGACCGCCTGGTCCTGCATCTCCATGCCCCGGCGCATCATCGTTTCCCGCAACGCGTTCGGGTCGGCCATGGCTTGGCGGATGATGTCGCCAAGGGGCATCCCCAGCACCTGAGTGTCGGCCAGGTCCGGTTGCGCAACCGCGGTGACGGCGTCCATGGCCACACCGGCTGCTGCCTGCTGGTGGTCCAGTTCGATTCGGTTGTGATCTTTCGGGTCATAGATCACCGCCAGTCGCATTCCGGGCCGCGGCCTGGTCGACTCCGGGAACACCGCCGTCAGGTTTGCCTCGAACCACGGCTCGGTTTCCGGTATGACCCGCAGCCGCAGCGTCCAACCTCGGTGTTACTGACCGGGTTCGGGTTGGCGATGGTGATCGAGATGATCGACTGCTCAGCGCTCAACACATCGGCAAACGCGCGAACACCGACCTTGCCGAGTTTCCTTCCTCCAAACAACCGACACCAACTCTGCCCGAACCCGTCCCAGGACCGCTTCACTGTACAGCGGCCGCCGTAGGATCGGTTCGGTGAACGCCGTCGACGCCCTGAACGCACCGGCGCTGGCCAGTTTGATCGCCGCGCTGCCCGACGGGATGGTGGTCACCGACCCCGCGGTGACCGACGGCTACCGTCACGACCGCGCATTGGATCCGTCGGCGGGCGAGCCCCTTGCCGTGGTCCGGCCGCGCCGCACCGACGAGGTGCAGACCGTACTGCGTTGGGCCACCGCCAACCGGGTACCAGTGGTCACCCGCGGAGCCGGCACCGGATTGTCGGGCGGGGCCACCGCTTTGGACGACGGCGTCGTGCTGTCGACGGAGAAGATGCGCGACATCACCATCGACCCGGTCACCCGGACCGCGGTATGCCAGCCCGGCCTGTTCAATGCCGAGGTGAAGCAGGCCGCCGCCGAACACGGCCTCTGGTATCCGCCGGACCCGTCGTCGTTCGAGATCTGCAGCATCGGGGGCAATATCGCCACCAACGCCGGCGGATTGTGCTGTGTGAAGTACGGCGTCACCACCGACTATGTGCTGGGCATGCAGGTGGTGCTGGCCGACGGCACCGCGGTCCGGTTGGGCGGGCCCCGCTTGAAAGATGTGGCCGGGCTCTCGCTGACCAAGCTGTTCGTCGGCAGCGAAGGCACGCTCGGCGTCATCACCGAGGTGACGTTGCGGCTACTGCCCGCGCAGCATGCGTCGAGCATCGTGGTCGCCAGCTTTGCCTCGGTGGAGTCGGCCGTCGACGCGGTGCTCGGCGTCACGGCGCGGCTTCGCCCGTCGATGCTGGAGTTCATGGACTCGGTGGCCATCAACGCCGTCGAGGACACCATGCGCATGGACCTGGACCGCGGCGCGGCGGCCATGCTGGTGGCCGGCTCCGACGAGCGCGGTGGCGCCGGCGCCGAGGACGCCGCGGTCATGGCCGCCGTCTTCGCCGACAACGGTGCGACAGAAGTCTTTTCGACCGATGATCCGGATGAGGGCGAGGCGTTTGTCGCCGCCCGCAGATTCTGCATTCCGGCGGTGGAGACCAAGGGATCGCTATTGCTGGAAGACGTCGGGGTGCCCTTGCCGGCGTTGGGCTCATTGGTCACCGGGATCGCGCGGATCGCCGACCAACGCGAGCTGATGATCTCGGTGATCGCCCACGCCGGCGATGGCAACACCCACCCCCTGCTCGTCTATGACCCCGCAGACATCGCAATGGCCGAGCGCGCCCAGCTCGCGTACGGCGAAATCATGGACCTGGCCGTCGGGCTGGGCGGCACCATCACCGGCGAACACGGCGTCGGCCGGCTCAAGCGGCCGTGGCTGGCGGGTTACCTCGGGCCTGACGCGATGGATCTCAACCGGCGCATCAAGCAGGCATTGGACCCGCTGGGCATCCTCAACCCCGGCAGCGGGATCTGATCGGTCGCGGACCGTGGCTACGGCGCGGGGCGGTTCATGCGGCGACGGCGCCGAGTGTGCCGCCAGGGCGCCGAGTGTGCGGCGACGGCGCCGAGTGTGCGGCCAGGGCGCCGAGTGTGCGGCCAGGGCGCCGAGTGTGCCGCCAGGGCGCCGAGTGTGCGGCGACGGCGCGGCCAGACGCCTGAGCTCCGCCAAGGGCGCGCATTCGAATCCCTGGATGCACATTCGCTAGCAGTCTGCCGATCGAGCAGGGGGCGGGCGAGGTCAGAGACCCGCAAGTAAAGCGAAGGTGTGCAACGGATTTGCCGTTCATCAGACACACTTCACGCCGCCGAAGACTCGTGTGGCTGATGTGACTCGACCGGCACTGCCCAGGAGCGCACTGTTGACATATAACCGACCATTGTCGTATCAATGAGACATGATAGCTGCAGTGTCTCATGGTGCTCCGCCGGTGTTTCAGCTCGCCACCGCTGAAACATGGGCCAATCCCTGGCCGATGTACCGGGCACTGCGAGACCACGACCCGGTCCACCATGTCGTCCCGCCCGATAGTCCGGACCATGACTACTACGTGCTGTCCCGGCACGCCGACGTCTGGGCAGCGGCCCGCGACCATCAGACGTTCTCCTCCGCACAGGGGCTCACGGTCAATTACGGTGAGCTGGAGTTGATTGGGCTGCAAGACAACCCGCCGATGGTGATGCAGGACCCGCCGTTGCACACCGAGTTTCGCAAGCTGGTATCGCGCGGTTTCACCCCACGCCAAGTCGAGGCGGTAGAGCCCAAGGTGAAAGAGTTCGTCGTCGAACGCATCGAGAGGCTGCGCGCCAACGGCGGCGGCGACATTGCCGCCGAGCTGTTCAAACCCCTGCCGTCGATGGTGGTCGCGCACTATCTCGGGGTGCCCGAAGAGGATCGGGCCCAGTTCGACGGCTGGACCCAAGCCATCGTCGCGGCCAACACCGGCGAAGGCGGCATCGCCGGCGCACTGGAAACGGTCGGCGATGCGGTCGGCTCGATGATGGCCTACTTCACCGGATTGATCGAGCGCCGCCGAACCGAACCCGGGGACGACACGATTTCACACCTGGTCGCCGCCGGGGTCGGGGCAGACGGCGACATCGCCGGCACTCTTTCGATTCTTGCCTTTACGTTCACCATGGTCACCGGTGGCAACGACACCGTCACCGGAATGCTTGGCGGGTCGATGCCGTTGCTTCAGCAGCGGCCCGATCAGCGGCAGCTGCTGGTGGACCAACCAGAACGCATACCCGACGCAATCGAGGAACTACTGCGGCTCACCTCGCCCGTACAGGGCTTGACTCGCACCGTGACCAACGACGTGACGATCGGTGACACCACCGTCCCGGCCGGCCGCAAGGTATTGCTGCTGTACGGGTCCGCCAATCGCGACGAGCGCCAATACGGGTCGGACGCAGGTGAACTCGATGTCACCCGCTGCCCACGCAACATCTTGACCTTCAGTCATGGTGCCCACCATTGCCTGGGTGCCGCCGCGGCGCGCATGCAGTCACGGGTCGCCCTGACCGAACTGCTGCTGCGCTGCCCGGACTTCGAAATCGACGAGCCCGCAATCGTGTGGTCCGGGGGAAGCTACGTCCGCCGGCCGTTGTCGGTGCCGTTTCGGGTGAAGTCGTAATGGCCGGAACCGATTGGCTGGCCGCGCGCCGCACCGAGGTGGCCGCAGACCGCATCCTCGACGCGGCCGCGCAGCTCTACACTGTGCGCGACCCGGCCTCGATCGGCATGAACGAGATCGCCAGGGCCGCAGGATGTTCCCGTGCGACGCTGTACAGGTACTTCGACAGCCGCGAGGCGTTGCGTACTGCCTACGTGCACCGGGAGACCAGGCGGCTCGGTCGTGAAATCATGCAGCAGATCAGCGGGGTCGAGGATCCGCAAGAACGGCTCGTCGCGAGCATCGCCGCCACCTTGCGGATGGTGCGCGAGAGCCCCGCGCTGGCGGCGTGGTTTGCCGCGACCCGTCCGCCGATCGGCGGCGAGTTGGCCGGACAGTCGGAGGTGATCGCCGCCCTGGCTGCTGCGTTCCTGCAGTCGCTCGGCTCCGTTGGCGGAGCCGCCGTCGAGCGCCGGGCCCGTTGGGCGGTGCGCGTGATCATCTCGTTGCTGACGTTCCCGGGACGCGACGAAGCCGACGAGCGGGCCATGATCGAAGATTTCGTCGTCCCCGTCGTTGCCCCGGTATCGGCCTCCCCATAGCCACTTCACAACGTCATGATGCGGCTGCCGGACGTTCGCGCCACCCAGATGACCATCGAGCTTCCCGCGGCAACCCGCGACTTCCGCCGGTACCGACGCCCGGGTTCGGGCATGCGAAAACACCTGCCGCTAAGGCGCTTCGTTCATCGGCGTGCCGCCGGAGCACTGTATCGGCTGCATCGGCCGCATTTTCTTGAATCCCGTTTTGGTCACGGCCTACGCGTTCTAAGATAAGGCGAATCCTGCGCCGGGGGCTTGGCGCTTCGGCGACCAGACTGGAATGTTCAGCCGGGGTGGAGGTGGTTTCGCGGCATGTCGGTAAGCGCAGCAGACGGCCCACCCTGCCGCTGGCCGGCCGGTTGCCGAGGTTGGCCGTGCGCCGCTCGCCGTTATCGACGGACAGCTGAGAACCCGGTTCCTCAACGACCGGATTTGGTAGGCAGTCAAGGGGCCTGCCGGCGTGGACGCCGGCTGTGCACGGATACGTGCGCGAAAGCAACTGGGTGAGGTGCCGGTAAGGAAGGATCGACGATGTCGTACGCCATGTTTCCGCCAGAGGTCAATTCGGCCCTGTTATGTTCTGGCGCCGGATCGGGGCCAATGCTTACGGCGGCAACGGCCTGGGGTGAGTTGGCGGGCGAGTTGCGCTCGGCGGCAGCGTCATTCGCGTCCGTGACCTCCGACCTGGCGTGCGGAGCGTGGCAGGGTGCGGCGGCGGCGAAGATGACCGAGGCGGCCGCACCGTATGCGGCGTGGCTCGCCACCGCTGCTTCCCATTCCGAGGGGGCAGCCTGCCAAGCCGGCGCCGTGGTGGCGGCTTTCGAGGCGGCGTGCGCCGCCACGGTGTCGCCGGTGATTATTGCCGCCAACCGGGCCATCACCCGAGCCCTGGCAAATACCAACATCTTTGGATTCAACATGCCGGCGATCGCGGCAATGGAAGCTGAATATGAGGAGATGTGGGCCCGGGACGTCTCGGCGATGTTCGGATACCACGTCGGCGTCTCACAGGCCTGGTCGCAGTTGTTCCCCATTCAGCAGTTACTGCGAGGCCTGCCGCGGATACCCATACCGCCATGCGGGACCCCGCCGACCACGACCCCGCCGCCCACGACCCCGCCTCCCACCACGCCGCCGCCGGTGACGCCGCCGCCGCCCACGACCCCGCCGCCGGTGACGCCGCCGCCTCCCACGACCCCGCCGCCCACCACGCCGCCGGTGACGCCGCCGCCACCTCCGAGGCCCACGCCACCTCCGACACCCACTCCGAGGCCCGTACCGCCCATACACCGGGTTCCGGTGGAGCCAAGGATCCCGACGGTGCCGGTGATGCGGAAGTAATCGGCTGTTACGCGTCGAGAGGAACGCCCCATATGCCGGCGGTCACCGTTCGATTCGCTGGCCGGGGTCGACCTGAGCCGCTTCGCCGGTCAGGCCATCCAATAGGCTTGTGCCTTAATAGATTTGCGCGGAATGCCGAAGTCCTCACGCAGTGCCTTGGCGACCGAGCGGGTGGTGCGGGTGCTGCTGGCAACCCAGCCGAAGTGATCGCCCGCGTCGAATGCCGCCCCGCGCACCGTCTCGAGCAGCGCATTGCCGTCGTCCTTGCGATCCACCCACGTGACGTCGTCGGTGCGGGCGACCGGTAGCGATTTGTCCTCGTCGTAGCCGGCCTCGAGAAACACTCGCGCGGGGGCCTCGCCGATCGATTCCAGCAAGGAGTTGATCGCCGGCAGTGATGCGGTGTCACCGACGATGACGTAGCCGCCGGGTGGCGGATCCGGGATGGCGAACTTGCTGCCCAGCACCGTCGCATCGATGGTGTCGCCGGGTTGCGCGTTGCGTGCCCAGTCCGACGCGATGCCCTCATGCAGGGCGAACTCGACGTCGAATGCACCCGCAGCCGGATCGGGGTCGACCAGCGTATAACCACGCTGGTGCGACTTGTCGCCATCGGAGAACCACATCCGGATCCACATGGTCGGATGCACGGCATGTTCACCCAACATCCCGCCGTCGTCGAAGCTCAACCGCAGGTAGTGGGGGCTGATCTCGCGCCAGCCAGTCACCGTCAGCCGGTAGTCACCGGCCCGCATGAGCTTCAACACCGCACCCTGCCAGCCCCGTGATGCCTTGTGTTCGGTCATGAGTTGTCGTTCCTTCGTCGCGTTCGCATCAATTTAGGGCAGGGTAACCTAAAATGCTGAACGACCGGACGGCGCCGACACCTACGTCTTGACTCGGGTGAAGCGGTGCAGCAGCCATGCCACAGGGATGGTCACCACCATCGTCGCGATGAAGAGGTTCAGCATCGATCCGGTGTATACCCGGTAGCGGACCACGTGAACCATGGCGAATTCCATGGTCACCAGGTGGACCAGGAAGATCTCGTAGGAGATCTCACCAAGCCACACCATCGGTCGGCTGGCCAGCAACCGGGAGTACCAGCCCTGATCGCCGAGGGCCAGCGGTGCCACCGCCAGCGTTGCGATCACGGCGTAGAAGCACGCCTTGACCACTGCCTCGGTCACCGCCGACGGCGAGGTCGTGGGCGCGCCGGCGATCGGCGTGGAGGCGATGAAATAGCAGATGACGGCCAACGGCAGTGCGGCAAACGCGTAACAGCGCACTCCCATGGCCTGCAGGACGGTCAGCATCATGCCGCCGAGAAACCAGGCCAGGTAACTGGGTAACCAGAGGCGAGCTCCGTCGGGAAACCAGCCAACGGTGTGAATCAGGACCAACCAGACCGGCGTGATGGTTGCCATTCCCGCCAGCGCCCCGACCATCAACCTGGGCTGCCAGCGCCGCCGGCTGACCAGCACCAGGAGCACGTAGGCCAGGAATGGGAGCGCCACGTAGAAAGCTGCCTCCACCGCCAGGCTCCACATCTGGGTCAGCCCTTGATGCAGATAGGAACCGAGATAGCCATCGGTGTAGATCTGGGTCAACGTCAGGTTGCGCACCAGCCCCATCCAGCTGTGTCCGGGGTTGGGCCCGGCGGTGCGGAAGTGGTAGATGACGTAGGCGATCAGCACGACGACGACGTAGGCCGGCATGATCCGCCGGACCCGATGCCAGGCATAACGGCTCAACGAAGGTGGAGGGCCGTCGGTGGCGGCGGAGCGCACCCAGGGACGGAACAACAAGTAACCGGACAGCACGAAGAAGATCGGCACACCGATCTCCATCCGGGACGACACCAGGCCCCAATAGCCGTGGGTGTACTTGCCGGTGCTGTAAGCCGCGTGGGTGCCGACCACCAAAAGGGCGGCGACTGCCCGGATTCCGGTCAGCGACGCGACGCGGTCCACGTGTGAGATCTGCTCGAGTCCGCCTTGGTCGTCCTCGGCCTTGGACAGGGTCATCCGATGCGTTTCCGTCGTGGTTTGCCGCGGTCGTAGCGGCTTGCCTTCACCGGCCCATCTCGCCGAAGGTTGATCAGCACGCCTGAAATCCGGGTGCTTTCAAGCTTTTTGAGCGTTGCGCGTGGCAGCTTCGCCGGCAGCTCCACCAACGAGAAATCCGGCCCGATGCTGATGTGGCCGAATTCGCTGCGGTGTAACCCTCCTTCGTTGGCAATCGCGCCGACGATTGCTCCGGGTCCGATCTTGTGACGCTTGCCGACCGAGATCCGGTACGTGCTCAGCGCCGGGCCGTTTCTGCGCTTTTCGGCATGCTGGTCGCTTGCGGGTTTCTTGGTCTCGCTGCGCCGCTCGGGTGGTGGTTCGGGTGCCAGCAGGAATGCCTCGCCGTCTCGCGACTGCAACGCCAACGCCGCGGCGATGTCGGCCATCGGGACATCATGCTCACGTTCGTAGTCCTCGACCAGCTTGCGGAACAGCGCGACGCCAGGTTTTGCGAGCGCGTCGGTGATCGAGTCTGAGAACTTAGCCACCCGCTGGGCATTGACGTCCTCGACCGTGGGCAACTCGGCCTCGGTCATCGTTTGCCGGGTGGCCTTTTCGATCGCCTTGAGCAGGTGGCGTTCGCGTGGGGAGACGAACAACAGCGCGGCCCCGGGACGACCGGCCCGGCCGGTGCGTCCGATGCGGTGCACGTAGGACTCGGTGTCGTGCGGGATGTCGTAATTGAGCACATGCGATATGCGTTCGACGTCGAGTCCGCGGGCCGCCACGTCGGTTGCGACCAGGATGTCGATGCCGTTGGGGCCGCCCTCACGCAGCGCAGTGATGGTCCGCTCCCGCTGCTGCTGCGGAATGTCGCCGTTGATGGCCGCCGCGGAAAAACCTCGAGCCCTTAGCTTTTCGGCAACCTCCTCGGTCGCCTGCTTGGTGCGGACGAATACGATCATCGCCTCGAAGGGCTCGACCTCGAGGACTCGGGTGAGGGCGTCCATCTTGCGCGGACCGGCTACCTGGATATAGCGCTGCGAAATGTTCTCCGCGGTAGCTGTTTTCGCTTTGGACGTGACTTCCAGGGGGTCGTGCAGGTACTTGGTGGTGATCTTGCGGATCGCCGGGGGCATGGTCGCCGAAAACAGGGCCACCTGTTTGTATTCCGGGGTGTCGGACAGGATGCGCTCGACGTCCTCGGCGAAACCCATGGCCAGCATCTCGTCGGCCTCGTCGAGCACCAGATAGTCCACCCGGGACAGGTCCAGGGTCCCGCGCTCCAGGTGGTCGATGACACGACCGGGCGTACCGACGATGATCTGCGCGCCGCGCCTCAGCCCTGCCAGCTGCACGGCATACGACGACCCGCCGTAGATCGGCAGCACGTTGAGCTTCGGCAGATACGCCCCGTAGCGGCTGAACGCCTCGGCGACCTGCAGCGCCAGCTCCCGGGTGGGCGCCAGAATCAGCGCCTGGGTCGCCGTGCTGGTGACGTCGATTTTGGACAGGATCGGGATCGCGAACGCGGCGGTCTTGCCGGTGCCGGTCTGCGCCAGCCCCACCACGTCGGAACCTGCCATCAGCGCCGGGATGGTCGCGGCCTGGATGGCCGTCGGCGACTCGTAGCCGACGCCAGCGATCGCCCGCAAGACCGAGGGATGGATCTGCAGGTCGACGAAGGTGTCGGGAGGGGCGACGGGCATGTTGTCCGGGGTGAGCATTTCACACGGAGTTTAGCCGGGATCCGCCGCTATGCCGTACGGCACGGCGGCCGATCGGCCGCCAAGGGGGATGGCCGCGGTGATTCGATATCTCGACGACGAATTCGGGTGTCCACAGATGCCCTCGGCATCGACGGCACCTTACGAACGTGCGCCAGGAACATGGCAACCAACGCCGCACGGTAGACAATCACGCCGACGGCGATCACTGTCGGCGAGAGCAGCGAGCGTTTGCGGCTCCCGCCGCCGCCCGTCGGGGGTTTTTGTCCTGCTACAGAGCCTGGCCTCGTCCCGTCTTGGCCCAATTGGCCGGAAAGGGCCATTTAGCTTCTGGTCAGGGACTTCTGGCACTACTGGTGCCGCAAGCACTGCGGCTTAGCTTCCGTCCATCAGCAACGACGCTTTCACCGATCGGGGTCTGTATGTCTTCCCAACCGCCACCTCAAGCGTGGCAACATGCCCCAGCAGCGGGTGGGCTGCCCCCGCAAGTTCCTTCGCAGCACCCGCCGCAGCCACAAAGAGGCAACGGTTTCGCGGTGACTGCTCTTTTGTGTGGCGTCTTCGGTTCTTGTCTAGGGCTGGTTCCCGCCCTCGGGATAGCGGCCTTTCCGTTCGCCGTGGTGGGCCTTGCGTGTGGCGTCATCGCGATGATTCGGGCGAGCAAAGGAGTCCGGGCAGGCAAAGCCATGGCCATTGCCGGCACGCTCCTGTGCGTGCTGGCACTGATCCTGGCGACCTTTTGGATTGTTGTCATCGCCAACTCCTTCAAGGACCGAGGCGACTCACGGAAGGCCATAACTGGCCAGAGCACGGAAGATATTCTGCGGAACGATCTCGACGTCCAGTTCGGTCAATTTGTCACCGATGACAATCCGGACAGGTCCGGCAAGATGATTGTCACGCTTCGCAACAAGAGCAATAAGAGCGCATCCTTCAGCGTCGACGTTGAAGCCTTGGACGCCAGCGGAAATCGCATCGCAGGCGACACCGCTTTCGTCGAGGTGCTTGCGCCGGGTCAAGCCACCCGGAAGGACATGTTCGTTTTCGTAGCCAGCGACAAGCACGATGCGATGAAGAAGGCGACCTTCAGGGTCGTCGAGGCGTCGAAGTACGCGCCGATGCCGCCACCGGTCAAGTAGGTAGTCGCAGATTGTGGCTCGATGCAATGCTTTTCGCGGCAGTCATTCGGCATATCGGTATTCCGTGTCGCCCCGTCGGACAAGCACCGCGTCGCTGACGCGGACAGGAAGTACACCGACCTGGCTCACGATTGACAACTGCTGCAATCACCCCGAGGTCGGGTGTGCCTATTTGACCGGCTTTGAGCAAATCACGCTGCCGCACATTCGCTTCGAAGAGTGTCGCTGGTAGCCGGGCAAACCGACAACACTGTGTCCGCCGGTGACACCTGTGGCACCTGTGATTCAGGCTTCACCTCAAACCACCGACGGACCGTGCGGGGTGAATGCGGCGGGCCAGCCCGCGCCGGATCTCGCTGGCACGGCCACGCCTGACACAATCTGCAGCCCGATCGCGGTACGGTTCCCGTCGTGTGGTCGCTCCCCCGCCGTGCCGCGCCACTGATAGGCGTGTCTGCGACGGCATTGGTCGCCGCGACATTGACGGGCTGTGGTTCGGGGGATTCCACGGTCGCGAAGACGCCGCAGGCAACCACACCTCCGGTCGCTGCCTCCAGCGCGTCGAGCCCGACGACCCCGTCGTCGGCGGCGGCTCTCCCACCCACCAGTAGTGCGGCCCCGGCCGACCCGTGTGCGGTCAACCTCGCCTCGCCCGCAATCGTCCGGGTCGTGTCCGAGCTGCCTCGCGATCCCCGCAGTCAGCAGCCCTGGAATCCGGAACCGCTGGCCGGCAACTATAACGAGTGCGCGCAGCTGTCCGCGGTGATCGTCAAGGCCAACACAAACGACACCAATCCCACCACCCGCGCGGTGATGTTCCACCTTGGCCAATTCATCAAGCAGGGGGTCCCCGACACCTACGGGTTCACCGGTGTGGACGAGTCGCAGTCCACGGGAGACACGGTCGCGTTGACGTACTCCGGCGGGATCACCGGCTTGAACAGCCTGGTGAAATTCCGGTGGAACGGCAGCGGCGTCGAAGTCCTCGGCAACACACCAGGCGGGTAACCGAATAAGTCGCGGAGCATGGTCGCCAGATTTCCGGTCAGATCACCGGCTTTTCGCACCGAGCGGCGGCACCTGGCCCGCCCCCGCCCCCCGGCGGCGTGCTCCTACCACCAAAGCCAACAAGGCGTTTACGCCTGTTCGCCATCGATGTCGGACCCTTGACCTACCGTTGCGGTTGTGTTCCTCAGCGACGACACCCTGGTCTACAGCGCATCGGATCTCGCCTCCGCCGCGCGTTGCGAGTATGCGCTGCTCAGGGATTTCGACGCGAAGCTCGGCCGCGGCCCGGCAGCGCCGGTTGCGGACGAACTGCTCGCCAGAGCAGCCGTACTGGGGAACGAACACGAACGACGCCGCCTCGACCGACTGCGCGACGAGTTCGGCGACGGCGTCGCTGTCATCGGCCGTCCGGCATACACACTCGCCGGGCTGACGGCCGCCGCCGCGGCGACTCGGCACGCCATCGCCAACCATGCCCGGGTGGTGTATCAGGCTGCGCTGTTCGACGGCCGCTTCGTGGGGTTCGCCGACTTCCTGATCCGAGACGGTGAACGCTATCGGATCGCCGACACCAAGCTGGCGCGCTCACCTCAAGTCACCGCACTGCTGCAGCTGGCGGCCTACGCTGACGCACTAGCCGGCTGCGGGGTGCCGGTAGCGCCGGAGGCCGAGTTGGAGCTTGGCGACGGCACCGTCGTGCGGTACCGGATTAGCGACCTGATCCCCGTTTACCGGTCCCAGCGCGCGGTATTGCAGCGGCTGCTCGATAATCATTACGCCTCGGGCACCGCGGTGTGCTGGGACGATCCTGGCGTTCGCGCCTGTTTTCGCTGTCCGCTGTGTACCGAGCAACTGCGCGCAACCGACGACCTGCTGCTGGTGGCCGGTATGCGTGTCACCCAGCGGGAAAAGCTGCTAGACGCCGGCATCACCACAATCGACAAGCTGGCCGAACACACCCAACCGGTGCCGGGCCTGGCTCCAAGCGTCCTCGGCAAGTTGACCGCGCAAGCCAAACTACAAGTGCGGCAACGTAATACTGGTGAACCGCAATACGAGATCGTCGACCCGCAGCCGCTGGCGCTATTGCCGGAACCCGACGCCGGCGACCTGTTCTTCGACTTCGAAGGCGATCCGCTGTGGACCGCCGATGGCCACGAGTGGGGGCTGGAATACCTGTTCGGCGTATTGGAAGCCGGGCCGGCGGGAGCCTTCCAGCCGCTATGGGCGCACGACCGGGCACAGGAACGTCAGGCCCTCAAGGATTTTCTGGCGCTGGTTGCCAAACGTCGCCGTCGCCATCCCAACATGCACATCTACCATTACGCGCCCTACGAAAAAACGGCACTGCTGCGGCTTGCCGGGCGCTACGGCGTGGGTGAGGACGACATCGACGAGCTGTTGCGCAACGGTGTTCTCGTCGACCTCTACCCGTTGGTGCGCAAAAGTCTTCGCGCCGGCGCGGAGTCGTTCAGCCTCAAGGCGCTGGAGCCGCTCTATATGGGCGCCCGGTTGCGTGCCGGTGAGGTCACGACGGCAGCCGACTCGATCACCTGCTACGCGCGCTACTGCGACTTACGCGCCGAAGGCTGCACGGATGAGGCCGCGGCGGTGCTCAAGGAGATCGAAGACTACAACCACTACGACTGCCGCTCCACCCGCGAACTGCGCGATTGGTTACTGATGCGCGCTTGGGAAGCAGGGGTCACACCGATCGGGGTCCAGCCGGTTGCCGACAGCGGCAGGGTCGAAGATCACGATGAGTTGGCCGCAGCATTGGCGACCTTCGTCGGTGACGACGCAGCGACCAACCGCACACCGGAACAGAACGTTGTCGCGTTGCTGTCGGCGGCGCGCGGCTACCACCGCCGCGAGGATAAGCCGTTCTGGTGGGGGCACTTCGACCGGCTGAACTACCCGCTCGACGAATGGTCGGACAGCACAGACGTTTTCGTTGCCGACGAAACGTCGGTGGTTGCCGCCTGGCATACGCCTGCGCGAGCGCGTAAACCGCAACGGCGGGTGCGGCTGACCGGCGGGCTGGCGCGTGGCGACCTCAAGACGAGCGTGTTCGCCCTCTATAACCCGCCGGCTCCGCCCGGCATCAGCGACGACCCCGACCGTCGGGCCGCGGGCCACGCCGAGGTTGTCGGGGTCGACGACCCCGGTCTGCCGACCGAGGTGGTCATCCTGGAGCGAACCGGCAGTGACGGCAACACGTTTGAGCAACTGCCGTTCGCGCTGACTCCCGGGCCACCCGTACCGACAACGGTGCTGCGCAAGTCCATCGAGGCCACCGCATCCGCGGTCGCCGGCGGGCTGCCACGACTGCCCCGTACCGCGCTGGTCGACGTGCTGCTGCGGCATCCGCCGCGCACCCGGCTACCGCGCGGAACCGACATCGTCGCCGACATTACGGTGGCGGTGCTGGGACTGGACGCCTCATACGTCGCGGTACATGGACCGCCGGGGACAGGCAAGACGCACACCGCCGCACGGGTGATCAAGCGATTGGTCGTCGAGCATTCCTGGCGCATCGGCGTCGTCGCGCAATCACACGCCGCCGTGGAGAACCTGTTGGATTGTGTGATCGACGCCGACTTGGATCCCGGGTGCGTCGCCAAGAAAAAGTATGACCGCACTGCTCCGCGCTGGCAGCAGATCGACGAGAAGCACTACCCGGCATTCATCGCTGACCATGCGGGATGCGTGATCGGCGGCACCGCCTGGGATTTCGCCAACGAGCAACGCGTGCCCCGCGGCAGCCTGGATCTGCTGGTGATCGACGAGGCCGGCCAGTTCAGTCTGGCCAACACCATCGCGGTGGCGCCGGCGGCGACGAACATGTTGCTGCTCGGCGACCCGCAACAGCTTCCTCAGGTCAGTCAGGGCACTCATCCCGAACCAGTCGACGCCTCCGCGCTGGATTGGCTGGTCGACGGGCAGCGCACTCTGCCCGACGAGCGTGGCTATTTTCTGGACCGCTCATATCGAATGCATCCGGCGGTCTGCGCTGCCGTTTCGATGCTGTCGTACGAGGGCAGATTGCAGTCCCACGCCGCGTGCACCACCGCCCGCCGCGTTGCTGGCTACCAGCCCGGCGTGCATGCGCTTTCTGTTGCACACCAAGGTAATTCGATCGAATGCCCGGAAGAGGCCGAGGCGATACTGGCCGAGATCCTGGCGCTGCTCGGACGGTCGTGGAGCGACGAGCGCGGTACCCGGCCATTGGCGGCTTCCGACCTGCTGGTGCTGGCGCCGTACAACGCCCAAGTGGGGTTGCTGCGGCAGCGATTGAGGTCCGCCGGCCTGGACGGAATCCGAGTCGGCACCGTCGACAAGTTCCAGGGCGGGCAGGCACCAGTCGTCTTCATCTCGATGACAGCCTCCTCGGCAGACGACGTTCCCCGCGGAATGTCGTTCCTGCTCAACAGGAATCGGCTCAATGTGGCCATCAGCCGGGCACAGTACGCGGCGGTTGTCGTGCGCTCCGAGATACTGACCCAATATCTGCCGACCACACCCGCGGGATTGATCGACTTGGGGGCCTTCCTGGCATTGACCTCGAGGCCACCCCCATAGCAACGGGGCGGCGCGCTGACGCAACCGACTTCGATCACCCGCCGAACTGCTTGAAGGAACTCGAGAACGCCCAGGCGGTTTGCGTCACACCGCTGCACGTGTTCGACGGTTGCGGAGTTCGGCCGGGCATTGTGAGTCGCGGTTGGCCGACCACATGGCAAGCCGGCCCAGGCCCTTTTGCCGGGCAAAAGCCGTCAGCTTGTCGGCGTCGGCAACCGTGAACACCTCCCTGGGGTCATCGTTGACTCCGATCATCGGTGTCACTCCCACCATCGCCCAGACCTGGGTGTCGGACTTCGACGGATACAGCGGAGCCAGCTGATCGTGGACGCGCTGGGCCGCCTGAATCGCAAGGTCGCCCATCTTGCCGCTGTAATCGAAGGCCGGGTCGTCGTAGTCCATCGCCATCACGTCCACCTGGCCGATGTCTACACCGTTGGCAATGGCGTTCTGCACCACCCGTAGCCCGTCGGCGGTCAGACCGGTCGGAAGCACCGTAAGCGTGAACGAGACGCGCACCGGGTTACCCGCGGCCGTGCCGTCCGCTTGCAAATTGGCGATCGCCTGCGACCGGCGGGTCAGTGACGCGACGTCATTCTGGGCCGCACACCCTCGAACTGCACGATCAACGGCCAGGCCTGCACAGGCAGTGGCGTCACGCCACCCCCGATGACGAGCACGACGACGCCGACCACCACGGCCTCGACCGCCACCCCGCCCGTCACCCCCAGCGGGGCAACGCCGGAGAAAACGCTAGCCGGCGGGGCCGTGTGGATCGTCGAGGTAATGCGCGCGGTATGCCGACTGGCCTGACCCGAGCAGCGACGGCGTCGATGTCTGCGGTGACGAGTCGATGTGCGAGCCATTGCGCACGACGTCGCTGGGGACGTCTACCGGTTCGCCGCAAGATTGCCTATAAGCCCAAGGGATTTCGCCATCCGACCGGTGCCACCGATCGGGTTCCGGCTGCAGGATGTACTCGACGTAATCGTCGTCATCGAAATCCTCGTCCGACTCCTGATAGTCGTCGCCGTGGTCCCCTTGCGGCAGCAGCCGGCGCGAGGCCGTCGCACCGGTGCCGCCGACCAGGAACAGCGCGGCCACGATTCCGAACAAGGCGATGAACGCGGGCAACAGCATTGACTGCGACATGGCGGCCGAGAACGGCGCGCGCACGAACTCGGGCAACTGCAGGCCGCCACCCTCGCCGCCGAATCCGGGCGCCCCGTCAGGTGGGGGCGGCATCTCGGCGCTGATCCGCGACGTCATGAACGCCGCCATGCTGGCGCTGCCCAGCACCGCCCCGATCTGCCGGGTGGCGTTGTAGACGCCGGAGCTCGCGCCGGCCTGGTCGGGCCGCAGATTGCGGGTGGCGGTGGCGGCCAACGGCGACCAGACGAACGCCATCCCGACGCCTATCGCGCAAAAAGGCAACACCAGCCGCCAGACGGGGGTATCCGGTTCCATCTCGATCGACAGCCACGTCATCGCGATCGCCAGTGCCGAAAAGCCGAACCCGACCACCGGCAGTGGGTGGGACGTGTCGACGATGCGGCCGACGAACGGTGCCAGCACGCCGCTGCTGATCGCCACCGGTGCAATCAGCAGAGCAGCGCGAATGGGCGACAGCCCGCACACCGACTGCGCATAGAAGATCAGCGGCAGCATCATCGCCGTGGTCGCGAACGCGGTGATGGCCACCCCGACGGTGCACAGGCTGAAGTCGCGGTCCCGGAAGATCTCCAGCGGGATCAGCGGCGCGTGTCGGTTGAGCGATTGCCAGTAGACGAACGCCGACATGAATCCCAGGCCGGCGACGAGCACCGCCCAGATCCACGGTTGCCACCCGGCGGACGGACCCTCCTGCAGCCCGAAAACAAGCAAGAACATGCCGATTCCGGACAACGCCACCCCGATCAGGTCGAACCGTTGTGCCCGCACCGGCAGGACCGGGACCAGCCAGGCCGCCAGCGCCAGCCCGAGCACGCCGATCGGGATGTTGACGAAGAAGATCCACTCCCAACCCAGCCCGCCGACCAGCGCCCCCCCGGCTAGCGGCCCGACCAGGCTGGCGACGCCCGCCGTCGCTCCCCACATGCTCATCGCGACACCGCGACGGGCAGCCGGAAAGGTCCGGGTGATGATCGACAACGTCTGCGGGGTAAGCAGCCCGGCGCCCACACCCTGCACAACTCGAGCGGTGATCAGCGCGCCGGCACTGCCCGACAGGCCGCACCACATCGATGCGGCGGTGAACACCGCAAGTCCTGTCAGGTACAGGTTCTTGGGCCCGAACCGGTCGCCGAGGCGGCCGGCCACCAGCAATACCACCGCAAACCCCAGCAGGTAGGCGCTGGTCACCCAGACCACGGTGGCATAGCCGACGTGCAGCACCGCCATGATGGTCGGGTTGGCGATGGCGACGATGGTCGAATCGAGCATGATCATGAAAAAGCCGATCATCATCGACCACAGCGCGTTCCACGGGCTCCCCGAGTAGCTGGCTGCGGGCATCCGGCTCGTGGCCGTGGTCATCTACCCACCTCGTTTCGGCTACCGAATCCACGTGCATTATTCCGGAGCGCCCTTTCGACCGCCATGCGCCTGAATGCCCTGGAGTCGCAACTCCGCTCGGCGCGCAACCCGTGCGCCAGCGTTAGCCTCCGCTGCCACGCAGGCTGTAGTTGATTGCAGGGTCTTGAACGAAGAAAGGTGCCGTGCACTTCGATAATTTCGGCTTGCTGACGACCGGGTCATCCTAAGCCACGTCAACCACCTCGTGCCTGGATCCCCCTGGCGGCCACGGCGGACTACCGGCCGGCAACGGCGGCGCAGGCGGCAACGGCGGAGCCGGCGGCAAGGGTGCCGGCGACGGTATCCCGGGCGGCGCAGGCGGAAACGGCGGAGACGGTGAGCTGCTTTATGGCAGGGAGGACGCCTTGAGCGAAACCACGCTCAGCCTGCGGCATCTGACAGCGCAGACAACACGTCGAAGCGCGTCGAGTCACCGCCCCACGCTGACCCCGCCTTCCCTGTGCAGGAATCCTCAAGCCAGCGGGTGACGGTCATGTCTACGGCTTTCATCGAGCACCAATCTGAAGGAGTCGGCGGATAGCCGGGCAACCAGTGTCGTGTCGCACGCCGGTGCTGCTGTCCTGCCGTGTGGAACCAGGGGGCCTGACCGGCGCGTTGTCGGAGTTGTTAGAGCCCTGGCGTCAGCCGATGGCCGGCCACGATCCCGGCAGGGTCATGCTCGATACGGCGGTAGTGCTGGCGCTTGGATGAGGACCCGCCCTCACGTCCGCCATCCATTGATCAGAGTCGAGAACCACGATCCGGACCGATCAGGCCACCACGTCAACCCCACCAAACATCCGGGTTAGCCTGAAGGTACGCCGTTCCCAGGAGAGGCAACATGAGCGCTCGACGAACCAAGAGGTCCGACCCCGACGAGCAGCCGGCCGCCACCGGCCGGCCCAAAGCGTCCTCGCGGGCGTTGGCACAGGTCATCGAACGCAGCGCACATGTTCAGGCCCCGGCGGCGGAGGCGTACGTGGCCCGCCTGCGTCGAGCACACCCGGCTGCCGGCCCGGCCGAGATTGTCGCCAAGATCGAGAAACGCTTCGTGGCCGCTGTGACGGCCAGTGGCGCGGCCATCGGTATCGTCGCCACCTTGCCCGGAATCGGCACCCTGGCCGCGCTGCTCGCGGCGGCCGGCGAGACCGCGGTTTTCCTCGAGGCCACCGCGCTCCTGGTGCTGGCGCTGGCCTCGGTCTACGGCATTCCACTCGACCACCGGGAACGGCGTCGTGCCCTGGTGTTGGCGGTGCTGGTCGGCGACAACAGCAAGAGTGCGGTTGCCGAGCTGATGGGTTCCGGTCGCACCAGCGGCGGCTGGGTCTCGGAAAGCGTTGCGTCACTGCCACTCCCGGCGGTGTCGAAGTTCAACACCCGGATGTTCAAGTATTTCGCCAAGAGATTCGCGCTGAAGCGCGGGGCGCTGATGTTCGGCAAGCTGTTGCCGGCCGGCATCGGCGCTGTCATCGGCGCCATCGGCAACCGGTTGGTGGGCAAAAAGCTGGTCCGCAATGCGCGCTCGGCGTTCGGCGCGCCGCCGGCTCGCTGGCCGGTCACGCTGTACGTACTGCCGACTGTTCGGGACGCCAGCTAGCGGGCAGGCCGGCTCGGGTGTCTCTGGCGAATCGCCAGCAAAGCGTTAGCCTTTATGAGGCGGCAGCGTGCCGGACCGCCATGGGTATGAGGTGCCCCATCAGCCGGGGCGGGCAAGAAATCGCAGGCGTCGCGCCATGGCGCTTGTAGGACGTCAAGAACAGAGAATCGAGGCGAGCAGCGGCCGTGGCCAACATAAGTTCACCGTTCGGGCAAAACGAATGGCTGGTCGAGGAGATGTACCGCAAGTTCCGCGACGACCCCTCCTCGGTCGATCCAAGCTGGCACGAATTCCTGGTTGACTACAACCCCGAGCCGGCTCAGAGCGCCCCGGCCGACAACCAGCAAGTTGCGACCGCCCCGCCGCCCGAGCCCGTCCGGCCCGCGGCAGAGCCCGTCCGGCCCGCGACAAAGCCGGCCGGCGCCGCGGGCGCGGGCAACGGCTCACCCGCCGCTGCTCCAACCAAGGCCGCTGCGCCGCCACCGGCCGAGGGCGACGAGCTGCAGGTGCTGCGCGGCGCCGCGGCGGCCGTCGTCAAGAACATGTCGGCGTCGCTGGACGTGCCGACGGCGACCAGTGTCCGTGCCGTCCCGGCCAAGCTGTTGATCGACAACCGGATCGTCATCAACAACCAGCTCAAGCGAAACCGCGGCGGCAAGATCTCGTTCACCCACCTGCTGGGCTATGCGCTGGTGCAAGCGGTCAAGCAGTTCCCCAACATGAACCGCCATTACACCGAGGTCGACGGCAAGCCGAATGTCGTCACCCCGGCGCATACCAATCTGGGCCTGGCGATCGACCTGCAGGGCAAAGACGGCAAACGCTCACTGGTGGTGGCCGGTATCAAGCGCTGCGAGACCATGCGATTCGCCCAGTTCGTCACCGCCTATGAAGACATCGTGCGTCGCGCCCGTGATGGCAAGCTGACCGCCGAAGACTTTGCCGGCGTGACGATTTCGCTGACCAACCCCGGAACCATCGGCACCGTGCACTCGGTGCCGCGGCTGATGGCCGGGCAGGGCGCCATCATCGGCGTCGGCGCCATGGAATACCCGGCCGAGTTTCAGGGAGCCAGCCAGGAGCGCATCGCCGAGCTGGGCATCGGCAAACTGATCACGCTGACGTCGACCTACGACCACCGCATCATCCAGGGCGCGGAATCCGGGGACTTCCTGCGCACCATCCACCAGATGCTGCTCGCCGACGATTTCTGGGACGAGATCTTCCGTGAGTTGGGCATCCCCTACCTGCCGGTGCGCTGGCGCTCGGACAACCCGGACTCGATCGTCGACAAGAACCCCCGGGTCATCGAACTCATTGCCGCCTACCGCAACCGCGGCCACCTGATGGCCGACATCGATCCGCTGCGGCTGGACAAAACCCGGTTCCGCAGCCACCCCGACCTCGACGTGTGCTCCCACGGGCTCACGCTGTGGGACCTCGACCGGTTGTTCAAGGTCGACGGCTGCTTCGGCGGATCGCCCTATATGAAGCTGCGCGACGTGCTCTCGATACTGCGCGACGCCTACTGTCGCCACGTCGGCGTGGAGTACACCCACATCCTCGAGCCCGAACAACAGCAGTGGCTGCAGCAGCGGGTCGAGGCCAAACACGTCAAACCGACTGTGGCCCAACAGAAATACATCTTGAGCAAGCTCAATGCCGCCGAGGCGTTCGAAACGTTCCTGCAGACCAAGTACGTGGGTCAGAAACGATTCTCGCTGGAGGGCGCCGAAAGCGTGATCCCGATGATGGACGCGGCGATCGACCAGTGCGCCGAGCATGGTCTCGACGAGGTGGTCATCGGGATGCCGCACCGCGGCCGGCTCAACGTGCTGGCCAACATCGTCGGCAAGCCGTACTCGCAGATCTTCACCGAGTTCGAGGGCAACCTGAACCCGTCGCAGGCGCACGGTTCCGGCGACGTCAAGTACCACCTCGGCGCCACCGGGGTGTACCTGCAGATGTTCGGCGACAACGACATTCAGGTGTCGTTGACCGCCAACCCGTCGCACCTGGAGGCTGTCGACCCGGTGCTGGAGGGCCTGGTGCGGGCCAAGCAGGATCTGCTGGATTCCGACGGCGAACAGCGCTTTTCCGTGGTCCCGATGATGTTGCACGGTGATGCCGCCTTCGCCGGCCAGGGTGTGGTGGCCGAGACGTTGAACCTGACCAATCTGCCCGGCTACCGGGTCGGCGGGACCATCCACATCATCGTCAACAACCAGATCGGTTTCACCACCGCGCCGGAATATTCGCGGTCCAGCGAGTACTGCACCGATGTCGCCAAGATGATCGGCGCGCCGATCTTCCACGTCAACGGCGACGACCCGGAGGCTTGCGAGTGGGTGGCGCGCCTGGCCGTGGACTTCCGGCAAGAATTCCACAAGGACGTCGTCATCGACATGCTGTGCTATCGGCGCCGCGGGCACAACGAGGGCGATGACCCGTCGATGACCAACCCCTACATGTACGACGTCGTCGACACCAAGCGCGGGGCCCGCAAGAGCTACACCGAAGCCCTGATCGGCCGCGGCGACATCTCGCTCAAGGAAGCCGAGGATGCGCTACGCGACTACCAGGGCCAGCTGGAGCGGGTGTTCAACGAGGTCCGCGAGCTGGAGAAGCACGCCGTGCAACCGAGCATGTCGGTGGAGTCCGAGCAGCAGGTTCCACGCGGCCTGGCCACCGCGGTGGACAAAGCGCTGCTTGCCCGCATCGGCGATGCGTTCCTGGCCTTCCCGGACGGGTTCACCCCGCATCCGCGCGTCCAACCGGTGCTGGAAAAGCGCCGGGAAATGGCCTACGAAGGCAAGATCGACTGGGCGTTCGCCGAACTGCTGGCGTTGGGGTCGCTGGTGGCCGAGGGCAAGCTGGTACGGCTCTCCGGGCAGGACACCCGCCGCGGCACGTTCTCCCAACGGCATTCGGTGATCATCGACCGCAACACCGGCAAGGAGTTCTGGCCGCTGCAGCTGCTGGCCACCAACAAGGACGGCACCCCCACCGGCGGCAAGTTCCTGGTCTACGACTCGCCGTTGTCGGAGTACGCCGCCGTCGGCTTCGAATATGGCTACACCGTGGGCAACCCGGATGCCCTGGTGCTGTGGGAGGCGCAGTTCGGCGATTTCGTCAACGGTGCACAGTCGATCATCGACGAATTCATCAGCTCTGGCGAGGCCAAGTGGGGCCAATTGTCCAATGTGGTGCTGCTGCTGCCGCACGGACACGAGGGACAGGGGCCCGACCACACCTCCGGCCGAATCGAGCGCTTCCTGCAGCTCTGGGCGGAGGGGTCGATGACCATCGCGGTGCCGTCGACCCCGTCGAACTACTTCCACCTGCTGCGCCGGCACGCTCTGGACGGGATCATGCGCCCACTGATCGTGTTCACGCCCAAGTCGATGCTGCGCAACAAGGCCGCGGTCAGCGACATCAAGGACTTCACCGAGATCAAGTTCCGTTCGGTGTTGGAGGAACCCACCTACGAAGACGGCATCGGCGACCGCAGTAAGGTCCGGAGGATCCTGCTGACCAGCGGCAAGATCTATTACGAGCTGGCCGCACGCAAGGCCAAGGACAACCGCGACGACATCGCGATTGTGCGCATCGAGCAGCTGGCCCCGCTACCCAAACGCCGTCTCAACGAGACGCTGGACCGCTATCCCAATGCCACCGAATTTTTCTGGGTGCAGGAGGAGCCGGCCAATCAGGGTGCCTGGCCGCGGTTCGGCCTGGAGCTGCCGGAGTTGTTGCCCGACAAGCTGACCGGGCTCAAGCGGATTTCGCGCCGGGCCATGTCGGCACCGTCGTCGGGTTCGTCGAAGGTGCATGCCGTCGAGCAGCAGGAGATCCTCGACACGGCGTTCGGGTAGTCAGCCGAGTGTCGACTCGCAGGGCTGACATGCCTGGTCGACGCCGCAGTAGGTCGCTTGTTACCGAGGAGGGATTCGTGGAGGGGTTTGCCGGAAAGGTCGCGGTGGTGACCGGCGCGGGATCGGGCATCGGGCGGGCGTTGGCCCTCGAGCTGGGCCGCTCCGGCGCCAGCCTGGCGATCAGCGACGTCGACAGCGACGGACTTGCGCAGACCGAGGAAATGCTCAAGGCGATCGGCGCGCCGGTCAAGGCGGACCGACTCGACGTCACCGAACGCGAGGCCGTTCTGGCCTACGCCGACGCCGTCAACGAGCACTTCGGCAAGGTGAACCAGATCTACAACAATGCCGGCATCGGCCACACCGGCGACGTCGAGGTCTGCGAATTCAAGGACATCGACCGGGTGATGGACGTCGATTTCGGCGGTGTGCTCAACGGCACCAAGGCGTTTCTGCCATACCTGATCGCCTCCGGGGACGGCCACGTCATCAACATCTCCAGCGTGTTCGGATTGTTCTCGTGCGCCGGGCAGGCGGCGTACAACGCGGCGAAATTCGCCGTCCGCGGCTTCACCGAGGCGCTGCGCCAGGAGATGATCCTGGCCGGCCATCCGGTCGGGGTGACCACCGTCCACCCGGGCGGCATCAAGACCGCGATCGCCCGCAATGCCACCGCCGCCGAGGGGCTCGATGCCGCCGAATTGGCCAAGCTGTTCGACAAGCGGGCGGCGCGCACCAGCCCGGAGCGGGCCGCCAAGGTCATTCTCGACGCGGTACGCAAAAACAAAGCGCGGGTGCTCGTCGGTCCGGATGCAAAGGTGTTGGACCTGGTGGTGCGGGTGACCGGTTCGGGATATCAGCGGCTGTTCATGCCGCTATTCGGCAAGCTGATCCCGGCGCCGCACCGCTGATCCCGCCGAGTCGCATCGAGCCTGCAGCGCCGGCATCGAGCCTGCGATCAGCGCGCCTCTTGATCGCGCGGGGCGTCTCTGGCCGCAGACTCGATGCCCCCGATCCTCAGCGGCCCAGCGGGTGCTCGCCCAGCCACGCCGCAGCCACCGCCTGCGGGTCCGCTCCACCGGCCACCTGGCGGCGCATCTCGACCAGGGCGGCGGTGTCCAGCACACCGGCCACCTCGTTGATGGCCAGCCGTTGCCGATCAGTCAGCGTGTTGCGGCGATACAGCGGCACCACATTCTCAGCCTGGATCAACGCGTCCTTACCGTCGTTCAGCACCACGAGATCGGCGGGGTTCGCGGGGTTGGCGGTGGTTGTCCATCCCGCGGTCAGCTGTCCGGCACGTAACGCGGTCAACATCGCTGGGTAGTCAGCGAATTCACGCGGCGTGGGCAATCGGCACGATCCCACCGCCGCCGGCGGGTGGGCACCGGTGAGCATCCCGACGACCAAGCCGTCACAGTGGCGTGGCAACAGGTCCAGCTCGCTACCGCCCCAGGCCGTCGAGGTCGCCGGCGTCACCACCAGCGCGGGCTTGTCTTCGGCGGCGGTGGCATAGTCGCCGGCGGCCACGCCCTCGGGTAGCGCGGCAACCATCGCTTGGTAAACCGACTTGTCGGAACGGGCCGACGCGCCGGGTTGCAAGCTCTGCAACACCTGGCCGGTGAATGCCGGCACGACGGCGAAGGCCCCGGCGTCCAGGTTCGTCATCGGGTCGGCGGCGGTGTCGCCCCGCGCGGCAAAACCGTACGACCGCAACGCGGCCACATAGATGTCGGCCAGCAGCATCGATTCGGTGTCAGGCCGGGATCCGACCACCAACTCCGCCGGGCGTTTGCCGGCGCCGGCCGCGCAGCCGGCCACCGCCAACACGGCGGCGAGTAGCAGCGGGGCCAGCCTGCCGATCCTCACCCTGCGGTGTCTGAAGGCTCTACCGCGAGAGCCACCGCCTTGGCCACCGCATCCCCGACACGCGAGTCCAGTGGGCTGGGAACAATCCGGTCGAGGGCCAGGTCGTCGCTGACGACCGAGTAGATCGCCTCGGCTGCGGCCACCATCATCTTCTCGGTGATTTGGCGCGCCCCGGCGTCCAGCGCGCCGCGGAACACCCCGGGGAACGCGAGCACATTGTTGATCTGGTTGGGAAAGTCGCTGCGGCCGGTGGCCACCACCGTCGCGTACTTGGCCGCAACCTCGGGATGGATTTCCGGGTCCGGGTTGGACAGCGCGAAAACAATCCCGTCGGCCGCCATGGTGGCGATCAACTCTTCAGGGACCACGCCGGCCGACACCCCGAGGAAAACGTCGGCGCCGTCGAGCGCCTCTACCAGGCCGCCGGTGCGACCGTCGGGATTGGTGCGTTGCGCCATCTCGACCTTGACGCTGTTCATGTCGTCGCGCCCGGTGTGCAGGATGCCGCGCGAGTCAAGCACCGTGATGTCCGAAACACCCATGGCCAGAAGGAGATTCGTGCACGCAACACCTGCGGCCCCGGCGCCCGACACCGCCACCCGCAGCGAGGACATGTCGCGGCCTAGCAACTTGGTGGCGCCCATCAGCGCGGCCAGCACGACGATCGCGGTGCCGTGCTGGTCGTCATGCATCACCGGGCAGTCCAGCGCCTCGACGAGCCGTCGCTCGATCTCGAAGCAGCGGGGTGCGGAGATGTCCTCGAGGTTGACGGCGCCGAACGTCGGCCGAAGCCGCACCAGGGTTTCGACGATCTCGTCGGGATCCTTGGTGTCCAGCACGATCGGGATCGCATTCAGCCCGCCATACGCCTGGAACAGGGCGCACTTGCCCTCCATCACCGGCAGCGAGGCCGCGGGTCCGATGTCGCCGAGTCCGAGGACCGCGCTGCCATCGCTGACGACGGCCACCAGCCGGTTCGCCCAGGTGTAGCGCGCAGTCAAGGTCCGATCGGCGGCGATCGCACGGCTGACCTGCGCCACACCCGGGGTATAGGCGATCGACAGAGCCCGCTGGGTGTCCAGCGGCGACTTCAGCGCTACCGAAAGCTTGCCGCCTACATGCGCCGCGAAGATTTCGTCGCTCCTGATGGCGACCTGCGGGCCCGAGGCGGATGAGCTATGCGCGGCTAACGGCTCGACGTTTGACACAGCCATGAGGGTACGTTGCCGCGCGCACAACCCTATGGGCCGGATACGGCTGAGGCGGTCATATCTACCTTGGCGCAGGGCTACCCGGGTGCGACGCCGACTGCCCTATCGCCGATCGGTGGCGAACACACGGGTTTCCTGCTACGTCTATGCGTTTGACCAAACTGCGGGCTCTGCCAGTTGTGTCCGTTGTACGGTGTACCCCTTCCGGTAGTTCAAGGGGCCCCCAAGGAGCGCAACGTTGTCGCACGTGATGGCGATTCCAGAGTTATTAGCTTCGACGGCAACGGATTTGGAACGCATCGGCTCAAGGTTGAGTGCGGTCAATGCGACGGCAGTTGGTCCAACCACCGTGCTGGTTTCCGCCGGTTCCGATGAGGTGTCGGCAGCGGTAGCGTCGTTGTTCAGTCGGCATGCTCAGGAGTACCAGGCGTGGAGCGCTCGGGTCAGCACATTCCACGCCCACTTCGTGCAGACGTTGACGACGGGTGCAGGGATGTATCACGCTGCCGAGGCGGCAAACGTGTCGCCGCTGCAGCAAACCTTGGATGTTGTCAATGCGCCCACCCAGCTGCTATTGGGGCGGCCACTGATCGGAAACGGCGCCAACGGCGGGCCGGGCCAAAACGGTGGAAACGGCGGATTGTTGTACGGCGATGGCGGCAACGGCGGTTCGAGTACCACTCCCGGCCAGCCGGGCGGTAACGGTGGTGCGGCCGGGCTGGTCGGCAACGGCGGCGCTGGCGGGGCCGGCGGAGCCGGCGCCAACGGAGGTGCAGGCGGCAATGGCGGGCTGTTCTATGGCAACGGGGGGGCTGGCGGAGCCGGCGGGGCGGCCAGCATCGTGGGGGGCAACGGCGGTAATGGTGGCGCCGGCGGCAACGCCGGTTTGTGGGGCGACGGCGGCGCGGGCGGGGCCGGTGCGGCCGGCGCAACCGGCGCCGACGCTGTCAACCCGGGTTATCACCAGGTTCAGCGGGCGCCTATCGGCGATCCTGGGCATAACAACACCAACGGCAACGGCGGCAACGCGGGAGACGGCGACAACGGCGTCAACCCGGGCATAGGGGGCGGGGACGGAGGCCCTGGCGGGGACGGAACCGCTAATGGCGCCGTTTCGGGAGGTGCCGCCGGGGCTGGCGGCGCCGGCGGCACCTTCGCCTCGGGAGGTGACGGCGGCGTCGGCGGAGCCGCCACGAATAACGGCGCCGGCGACACCAGAGGCGGCGCCGGCGGCGCCGGCGGGGCCGGTGGTGCCGGCGGGGCCGGTGGCGACGGCGGCACTGGCGGCGACGCCACCACGACGACTGGCATCGGCACCGTTTTCGGTGGCGCCGGCGGTACCGGTGGTGCTGGCGGCGTCGGCGCCCCAGGTGGTACCGGCGGCAATGGCGGAGCGGCCACTCAAGCCGGCGGTCTGGCATACGGGGGCGATGGCGGTGACGGCGGACCCGGCGGTGTCGGTGCTTCCGCGGCCGCGGGCGGTGCCGGCGGCTTCGGGGGTGCGGGTGGGCGCGGCGGTCTGCTATTCGGTACCGGGGGCGCCGGGGCCGTCGGCGGTGTCGGTGGTAACGGCGGAATCGGCGCCAACGGCAGCTACGGCGGCGACGGCGGCGACGGCGGAGCCGCGGGCGGCACCGGAGGACCGCTGAATACCGGCCTGGCCGGTAATGGCGGCGATGGTGGCGATGGCGGTGCTGGCGGGGCCGGCGGCGCCGGCGGAAACGGCGGCGCCGCCGGTGCGGCCGGTCTCTTCGGCCAGTCCGGTAGCCCTGGCGCCGGCGCCGCCGGTGGTCTCGGCGGTTCAGGCGGCGTGGGCGGCACCGGCGGCGCCGGAGGGATCGGCTTGAACCTCGGGAATCCGGGAACTCCCGGCAGTCAGGGCGCAACCGGCGCTAACGGACAGCACGGTCTGGACGGCTGATCCGGGGCGGTGCGTCCGGGGGTCCGGACCCCGCTCACCCCGCGACGATAACGCGCCCTCCGCTCAGATCAGCTTCAGTTCGGTGACCGCGCTGCGCTCGTCTGCCAGCTCGGCGGTCGATTTGTCGATACGGCCGCGGGAGAACTCGTCGATCTCCAGACCGCTGACGATCGTCCAGTCGCCGTCCTTCGTGGTCACCGGGAACGACGAGATCAACCCCTCCGGGACGCCGTAGGAACCGTCGGAGAGGACCGCCATCGACACCCAGTCGTCCGCGGGGGTGCCCAGCAACCAGTCACGCGCAGCGTCGATCGTCGCCGAGGCGGCCGACGCGGCCGAGGATGCGCCGCGCGCTTCGATGACAGCCGCGCCGCGTTTGGCGACGGTCGGGATGAAGTCGTTCTCGATCCAGGCCTGATCGCCCACCACCTCGGCCGCGTTCTTGCCGCCGATCTCGGCGTGGAAGACGTCGGGATACTGGGTGGCCGAGTGGTTGCCCCAGATCGTCATCTTCTTGATGTCGGTGACCTTCACGCCGGTCTTCTTGGCGAGCTGCGAGATCGCCCGGTTGTGGTCCAGACGGGTCAGCGCGGTAAAGCGCTCGCGCGGAATGTCGGGGGCATTGCTCATCGCGATCAGCGCGTTGGTGTTGGCCGGGTTGCCGGTCACGCCGACGCGGACGTCGGCGGCGGCGACCTCGTTGAGCGCCTTGCCCTGAGCGGTGAAGATGGCGCCGTTGGCCTCGAGCAGGTCACCGCGCTCCATGCCCTTAGTGCGCGGGCGGGCGCCGACGAGCAGGGCCAGGTTCACGCCGTCGAAGATCTTGTTGGCGTCTGCGCCGATTTCGACGCCGGCCAGCAGCGGGAACGCGCAGTCGTCGAGTTCCATCACCACACCCTCGAGCGCCTTGAGCGCCGGCTCGATCTCGAGCAGCCGCAACTCGATCGACCGGTCGGGACCCAGCAGCGAGCCGCTGGCCAGGCGGAACAACAGGCTGTAGCCGATCTGGCCGGCAGCACCGGTGACGGCGACCTTGAGGGGACTTGCGCTCACGTCGGTTCGCTCCTTGTTGGGAGATGTCTGCGTAACAGAGGTTCACAGGCTTACGAAGGGTTCGGGTATCGCGTCGAAACTAGCGCACCGGCCCTGTCCGTAATCTATGGACCCGCGCCGGCACTGCTCCTGCCGCGTTGACGTGGCTAAACGGCGTAGCATGGACCACCGCCCGGTCAGACCTGCGCTGCGATCGGAGGCTGAGGATGTTTCAAGGATTTGACGCGCTGCCCGAATCGCTGCGGACGGTCGCGCGATCGCGGCCGCAGCACGTCCATCCCACACCCAGTTCCCCAGCGCAGGCGCTGGTTGATTGCGGCGTCTACGTCGACGGACGGCGGATGCCCGGCAAGTACGCTTACACCGATGCCGTCCGCGAGGTGCGCGAGCGGGAACTGGAAGGCGAACAGGCCTTCGTGTGGATCGGGCTGCACGAGCCCAACCATCACCAGATGCAAGACGTCGCAGACGTTTTCGGGCTGCATCCGCTGGCCGTCGAGGACGCCGTGCACGCCCACCAGCGGCCCAAACTGGAACGCTACGACGAGACGCTGGTCCTCGTGCTGAAGACCGTCAACTACGTGCCGCACGACTCGGTGGTGCTCGCCCGCGAGATCGTCGAAACCGGCGAGATCATGATCTTCGTCGGCGACGACTTCGTCATCACGGTCCGGCATGGGGAACACGGCGGACTGTCGGATGTGCGCAACCGGATGGACGCCGATCCGCAACATCTGCGGTTGGGGCCGTACGCGGTGATGCACGCCATCGCCGACTACGTCGTCGACCATTACCTGGCAGTGACATCACTGATCGAAACCGACATCGACAGCATCGAGGAAGTTGCCTTCGCGCCCGGCAGCAAGCTGGACGTCGAACCGATCTACCTGCTCAAGCGCGAGGTGCTCGAGCTGCGCCGCTGCGTCAACCCGCTGTCGGCCGCGTTCCAGCGGATGCAGACCGAGAACAAGGACCTGATCTCCAAAGAGGTCCGGCGCTACCTGCGCGACGTCGCCGACCACCAAACCGAGGCCGCCGAGCAGATCGCCAGCTACGACGACATGCTCAACTCCCTGATACAGGCCGCGCTGGCCCGGGTCGGTATGCAACAGAACATGGACATGCGCAAGATCTCGGCCTGGGCCGGCATCATTGCGGTGCCGACCATGATTGCGGGCATCTACGGCATGAACTTCCACTTCATGCCCGAACTGGACTCCAGGTGGGGTTACCCGGCGGTGATCAGCAGCATGGTCCTCGTCTGCCTGTTCCTTTACCTCAGTTTCCGCAATCGGAACTGGCTCTGACGGCGCCCAGCGTGAGCCGACGGCGCCCAGCGTGAGCCGACGGCGCCCAGCGTGAGCCGACGGCGCCCAGCGTGAGCCGACGGCGCCCAGCGTGAGCCGACGGCGGCATTCTCGCGATTCCGCCGCCCTGGATACACGTTGGACACCACGGACGCACACTCGACGCCAACCACAAGCAGATCCGCCGAAAATCACCCTACAACGGGAATAGTCAGGTTGACACCGGAGTCGGCGTCGAAAACGGCCAGTTTGGTGGTGTCGAAAGCTAACTCGAGCGACTGCCCGATAGCCGCCTTCGATTCCGCGGAAACCCTTGCTGCAAACTGGTTTTCGCGCATTTCCCCCTGCGCCTCCAGCTCATCCAGCTGAGCCGAGTGCACGGCGGGAGCCGAGGTGGTGAAGTAGACGTATTTGTCCGCCCCCAACGATTCGACCAAGTCGACGCCGACCTGGAAGGTCAGTGCCTTGATGCGTTGGTAGGCATCGATCAGCGCGGCGTCCTGAAGATGCTCGGGCCGCACGCCGACGATGATGTTCTCGGTTTTCGCGCGGGCGGCGATCAGCTGTTGCACCTCCGGCGCCAGTGTCACCTCACCGAAGGGCAGGGTCAACCCGATCGACGTCAGAGTCGCGGGAAAGAAATTCATCGTCGGCGAGCCGATGAAGCCGGCCACGAATACGTTGGCCGGGTGCTCGTAAAGCTCTGTGGGAGTGCCGATCTGCTGCGCAACACCGCCGTGCATCACCACCACCCGATCACCCAGCGTCATGGCCTCGGTCTGGTCGTGGGTGACGTAGACGGTGGTGGTGCCCAGCCTCTTCTGCAGCCGGGCGATCTCGCCGCGCATCTGCACCCGGAGTTTGGCGTCCAGATTCGACAACGGCTCGTCCATCAGGAAGGCCTTGGGATGGCGCACGATCGCCCGGCCCATCGCGACCCGCTGGCGCTGCCCACCCGACAACTGCGAGGGCTTGCGATCCAGAAGATCGGTCAGGTCGAGGATTTTGGCCGTCTCGGAGACCTTCTGCGCGATGTCGGCCTTCTTCATCTTCGCCAAGGTCAACGGAAACGCGATATTCTGTCGCACGGTCATATGCGGATAGAGCGCATACGACTGGAACACCATGGCGATATCGCGGTCTTTGGGCGCCTTCTCGTTGACCCGTTGACCATCGATGCGCAGTTCTCCCGACGAGATATCCTCAAGTCCGGCAATCATATTCAGTGTGGTGGTCTTGCCGCAGCCGGACGGCCCGACCAGAATCAGGAATTCACCGTCGGCGATGGTGAGGCTGAGGTCGTCTACTGCCGCCGCGCCGTTGGGGTAACTCTTGCTGACGTGCTCGAGCACGATCTCGGCCATTGCACTATCCCTTCACAGCCCCGGACGTCAAGCCGGCGACAATCCGTCGTTGGAAGACGAGAACGAAGACGATGATCGGAACCGTGATCACCATAGCGCCGGCCGCGATGGATCCCGTCGGCTCCTCGAACTGCGAACTACCGGTGAAGTTGGCGATCGCCACCGGCGCGGTGATCGCCGCCTTGGTCGCGGTCAGCGACAGCGCGAGCAGCAGGTCGTTCCAGGCGAAAATGAACACCAGAATCGCGGCGGTCACCAGCCCCGGAGCCGCCAGCGGCGCGATCACTTTGCGGAAGGCCTGCCCCGGTGTCGCGCCATCCATCTTGGCCGCTTTCTCCAGATCCCAGGGGACCTCCCGGAAGAAGGCCGACAGCGTGTAAATGGCAAGCGGCAGAGCGAAAGTGATGTACGGCAGGATCAAGCCCGGCCAGGTGTCGAACAGGCCGACAGCGCGCTCGATATTGAACAGCGGTGTCACCAACGAGATTGCCGGGAACATGGTGATCAACAGCGTCGCGCCGATCAGCACCCGCTTGCCCGGAAACGCCAGCCGGGCCACGGCATAGGCGGCCATCGCACCGAGCAGCACCGCTATCACCGTGGTGATCAACCCGACACCGATGGAGTTGATCAGCGCCGAGCTGAAGAATTCGCCCCGGAAGACACCACGGTAGTTGTCGAGGGTCACCGACGCCGGAATCAGCTTGCCGTCCTTGACCGTTGACGTCGGCTTGAGCGACAAGCTGAAAATCCACAGCACCGGAAGTAACGCGTACACCACGACCAATACGTCAATGATGGCCCAGGCCATGGTGCGACGGGCGCTCAACGGCTCAGCGGCCATCCGCGTCACTCCCTGGAGCTGCAGCGCCGAACAGCTTGATGAACGTCAGCGCGATGATGCCCACGCAACCGAAGATCAGCACGCTGATCGCTGAGCCGAGACCGACGTTGAAACCCTTGAACAGGTTGTCGTAGCCCAGGATTGACACCGACTCGGTGTTGTTCTCGCCAGCGGTCAGCACATAGATGTTGTCGAAAATGCGGAAGGCATCCAGAGTCCGAAACAACAGTGCCACCACCACCGCCGGCTTGATGATCGGCAGGATGACCTTGGTCAACCGCCGCCAAGCCCCGGCCCCGTCGACTTGTGCGGCCTTCAACAGATCCTCGGGCACCAGCGCCAGCCCGGCCAGCAGCAGCAGCGACATGAACGGCGTCGTCTTCCACACCTCGGCAATCACCACGACACCCAGCGACGGGACCTGTTGGGTCAGCGGGGCACTACCGTGCGGGAGCAGATTGGCCAGGTATCCGGTGCCCGGGGTCCAGGCGTAGTACCAGCTGTACGACGCGACCACCGTGACGATCCCGTATGGGATCAGCACCGCGGTGCGCACCAGCCCCTTGCCGATCAGCGTGCGGTGCATCACCAGCGCCAGCGCCAGACCCAGCACGAACTCGAGCGTCACCGACACCACCGTGATCGCCAGCGTCACCGTCAGCGCCGTCCACCAATACCGGTCGGTCAGAACGGTTCGGTAGTTCTCCAATCCGATGAACGCCGTCTCGTCGGGGGTAGCCAGGTTGTTGCGCTGCAGGCTGAGCCACACCGCGTAACCGATCGGATAGGCCGTCACCGCCAGCATCAACAGCGCCGCCGGCGCCACCAGGATGAACGCCAGCCGCTGTTCGGCCCGGCGGTTCCCCGAGCGCACGAAAGCGTGCGTCACGGCAGCAAGCCCTTGCCGTCGACGGCCTTTTGCACCTGCGCGGTGATGTCGTCGGCGGTGCGTTCCGGGTCGATCTTGGTGACCGGACTCAGCGCCGCCGCCAGCCGCAGCGACACCGCTTGGTAGGCCGGCGTCGCCGGCCGCACGGCGGCGTCGGTGAGCTGCTGGCGGATGATCTCGTACATCGGATACTTCGCCTGAAACTGCGGGTCGGAGTACAGCGAGGCCCGCACCGCGGGAAGACCGCCCTGGATCGAAACGTACTTCTGGTTCTGCAGGTTACGCAGGCACCGGACCGCTTCGAACGCCTCGGCTTTATGGCGGGTCGTACTGGCCACGGCCAGGTTCAGCCCGCCGATGGTCACCTTGGCCGGCCGGCCCGGCACGACCCCGGGATAGGGCGCGAAGCCGAGCACCTTCTGGCTGGCTTGGTAGGCGATGCGGAACTGTTCGTCGCTGGGCACGAAGGTGCCGACGCTGTCGACGCTGCCGGCCAACTCGGGAAGGCGGTTGAGCGGCAGAAACGGCACCCCACCCTTGACCGCGTTCTCCAGCAGGGAGGCGAACACGTACGGCCAGTTGACCTCCAGAGCCGCCTTTCCCTGTTCGAACGCCAGCCGGGCGGTGCCCTCCTCCGCGCGGCTGATCGACGGGTCGGCTCCGGGTGCGGTGGCCACTGATTTCAGGACCCGCAGTGCGGCGACGGTGGCGGCCCGATGAGCGGGAGTGTCGGTCAGGGTGACCCGTTTGCCGTCCTCGGCGAGCACCTGACCGCCGACGCTGGTCAGCACGGTGTTGAACCACACCGCCAGACCCTCGCCCTGGTTCGCCTGCGCCGCGATCCAACTCGGCTGGCCGGCGGCGCGCAATCGGGCCGCCTCGGCCAACATGCCGTTCCAATCCCCCGGCGGTTGAGGCACCAAATCCGACCGATACCAAAGCAATTGGGTATTCGTCGTGACGGGCGCGGCATACAGCCGGTGCTTCCAGGTGGCGGTCCTGATCGGGCCCGGAAGTGTATCGGAGGTGGCGTCGGCCTCAGTCAGCCCGGCGGGATCCTCCGACAGCGGCAGTGTCCATCCGGCTTCGGCGAACTCGGCGGTCCAGACGACGTCCATCGCCATCACGTCGAGGGTGTGGTCATTTCCGGTCAGTCTCCGGGCCAGTTGTAGTCGCTGCTGGTCGGGTGATCGAGGCAGGCTCACGTGCTCGATGACGTATCGGCCGCCGGCCTGCTCGGTGCAGTGCTGCGCGACCGCGGTAAACGTCGCCCCGTCGGTGGCCGGGGTGTAGAAGCTGAGCACTAGTCCATGGCTGTGCGACCCGCATGCCGAGACCGCGGACGCGACCATCAGCGCCGCCAGCACGGCCGCGCCCAGCCGCCGCCTCACCTTTGCCACCGGCACCGGCGTCAGATCGCCAAACGCGCCAGCAAATCGCGTGCCTTCTCCGCGTTTTGTGGATCGCAGAGTACGTCGTAGCGGCCGGCCACCAACTGCATGGTGGAGCTGAAATCCCTGGTGCCGCGCGCCATCGCATACGGAACCGCGGAGGTGATCAGCCCGAAGAAAACCCCGGCCACCAAGCCGGTGACCAGCGCGGCCCACGGGTTGGGGCTGAAGAAGCCGAGCACCAAGCCGATGAACAAGCCGAGCCAAGCGCCGCTGAGCACACCGCCGCCGAGCACTTTTGGCCAGGTCAGGCGGCCCGTCACCCGTTCCACCTGCATCAGGTCGACGCCGACGATGGTCACCTGCTGAACCGGGAATTCCTGCTCCGACAGGTAGTCGACAGCGCGCTGCGCCTCGGCGTAGGTGGGATAGGACCCGACCGGCCAGCCTTTGGGCGGGGTGGGCAATCCGGGCACAACCCGTCGACCAGCAGGCCCCGTGGGCGGTGTGGCACCGGGAACCTGTCCTGGCTGGAATGGGCTAGTCATCGGTCTTCATTCTCCTCTGCCCTGCTATGCCCTGGCCATCGTTTCATCTTCGCGACGTCCGCGCATTATCAGGACGACCGCGAACCGGTCGGCTCGCACCGGGTACTACCCATATTTCGCCCGGCGAGGGCCGTGCCCGACGAATGAGCCCGACGAATGAGTTTGCCGTCATTTCACGGGCGCCCGGCGCCGCCCGCACACGGGCGTCGGCCCGGCCCCGTCGACTAGGTTGATCACCACGACAGCTTCCGGCGGCTCGCCCGAGGAGGGTGCTCACGACTGCACGACCCCACCTCCCGCGGCCGGTGGGCAAAGCCCTGAGCAGCCTGGTTCCCCCACGGCAATTTCCCGCCGCCGAATTATCTGGGCGGCTGTTGGCCCCCGGCGGGCCCGGCTGATGCCGGGCACCAACACCATGGCGATCGTCTCGCTGGTGTCGTCGTTCGCGGGCGTGTTCTGCTGCATCGGCTCGATCGTGTCCGTCGTGCTGGGCACGATCACGCTCAACCAGATCAAGCAAACCCGAGACGACGGCCATGGCCTGACGACGGCTATGGCCTGGCGGTTGGCGGCGTCGTAATCAGCGTCGCGACGCTGCTGGTCTATCTGATCGTCGCGACCTTCAGCATTCCGTCCCATGAGAACCCGTTAGCTCCCGTTAGCACCTGCCATCGGGCTGCCTACGCTCTCAATCATGGGCTCGGTCAACAGGGTGTATGTGGCGCGGCTGTCGCGGATGATGGTGCTGGGTCCGCTTGGCGAATCCTTCGGCCGGGTTCGCGACGTCGTGATCAGCATCAGCATTGTCCGCCAGCAACCGCGTGTGCTGGGATTGGTGGTCGATCTGGCGACCCGCCGCAGCATCTTCATACCGATCCTGCGAGTCGCCGCGATCGAGCCGGACGCGGTGACACTCGCCACCGGCAGCGTGTCGTTACGCCACTTCGAACAGCGGCCGGGTGAGGTCCTGGCAATCGGCCAAGTGCTCGACACGCCCGTCAAGGTCAACGACCCGGCCCTGCCGGAGCTGGCCAGCGCCGACCTGGTGGTGACCGATCTGGGCATCGAGCAAACGCGAACCCGCGACTGGTTGGTGACCAGGGTCGCCGTCCGCACCCACCGACGGCTGGGCCGGCGCGGACCGGTACACATCGTGGACTGGCAATTCGTGCACGGATTGACGCCATCTGCCCTGGCCATGCCCGGTCAGGCCGTGGCACAACTGCTGGACCAGTTCGAGGGGCGGCGCCCGGTCGACGTCGCCGACGCCATCCGCGGTCTGCCGTCCAAACGCCGCTACGAGGTGTTCCGGGCGCTCGACAACGAACGGCTGGCCGACATCCTGCAGGAGCTGCCCGAATCGGATCAGGCCGAAGTTTTGTCCCAACTGGGGACCGATCGCGCTGCAGATGTGCTCGAGGAGATGGATCCCGACGACGCCGCCGACCTGCTCGGGGTGCTGAATCCGAACGATGCCGAGGCGTTGCTGACCCGAATGGATCCCGACGACTCCAATTCGGTGCGACGGCTGCTGAAGCACTCGCCCGACACCGCGGGCGGGTTGATGACCTCGAATCCGGTGGTGCTCACCCCGGACACCTCGGTTGCCGAAGCACTGGCCCGGGTCCGCGATCCCGACCTGACCCCCGCGCTGTCGTCCATGGTCTTTGTGGCACGTCCGCCGACGGCCACCCCGACCGGCCACTATCTGGGTTGCGTGCAACTGCAGCGACTGCTTCGCGAACCGCCGGCCGAACTGGTGGGCGGGATCGTCGACACCGACCTGCTGACGCTGACACCGGAAACCCCGCTGGCCGCGGTGACGCGCTATTTCGCCGCCTACAACCTGGTGTGCGGGCCGGTGGTCGACGACCAGAGCCATCTGTTGGGCGCGGTGACGGTCGACGACCTGCTCGACCATCTGTTGCCGCATGACTGGCGCGTGGACGTGCAGCAGCTCGACCCCGCCGGCCGACCCGCCAAATCCGGAGGAACCCGGTGAGCAAGCCCCCAGCTCCGCGGCGGCTGTACACACCGCGGACCTCGCGCAGGTTCACGCCGCGGCTGGACCCCGAGACCGTCGGGCAGACCACCGAACGCATCGCGAGGTTCTTCGGCACCGGCCGTTACCTGCTGCTGCAGACGCTATTGGTGCTGATCTGGATCGCGGTGAACCTGTTCGCGGCCCACTGGCGCTGGGATCCCTACCCGTTCATCCTGCTCAATCTGGCCTTTTCCACCCAGGCCGCCTACGCGGCGCCGCTGATCCTGCTGGCCCAGAATCGTCAGGAAAATCGTGACCGTGTCGCCCTGGAAGAGGACCGGCGCCGGGCCGCACAAACCAAGGCCGACACCGAATACCTGGCGCGGGAGCTGGCCGCCCTGCGGTTGGCCATCGGCGAGGTCCCGACGCGGGACTACCTGCGACACGAACTGGAGAGCCTGCGTACTCTGATGGCCGATTTGCAGTCTGCCCGTCCGGACGCCGACCCGGCGCAGGCGACTGACGGGACGGAACGCCGAGCGAGGAAAACCCTGTGAGAACCAGCTCCCCCATTGCGCCACTCCCGTCACAAGAGTTATGTATGGTGATCTAGTTCACGAGGCTAAAAAGCATAGTTATTCGACGGGTCGCATAATTTAGAGGACGGTCGAGGTGCGCATAGGGGGCCGCTGGGGTGCTCACCCGGCCGTTACTGAAGGCGCCACCCAGTTGTGGGATTCGGTGCGCCGGCGGGCCATGCGCCTCACGAAGTCACCGGTATTCGGCATAGCCATGATCACCCCCCTGGTGTTCGCCGGAGCGGTCAGCGGCGCGGCACCTGCGTCCCACGGACGGACGCCGTCGGCGCGCACCGCCATCACGCCGGTGGCCGCGGTCGCCCCGTCGCCGCTCGTCGACCTGTCCGGACCGACGGTCATCGCCGTCCCGCGTCCGCCGACCGGCTTCCACGTCGCCGCGGCCACCACCTCCGCCCCACCGCCACCCATGGTCGTGAATTCGCCTGGTGCGCTTGGCATTCCAATTATGGCACTGACGGCCTACCGCAACGCCGAACAGAAGATGGCCGTTGCCGCGCCGGCGTGCGGCATCAGCTGGAACCTACTGGCCGGGATCGGGCGGATCGAGTCGATGCACGCCAACGGCGGCGCCGTCGACTCACGCGGTACCGCGGTCAGCCCGATCTACGGCCCCGCCCTGGACGGCACGTTGCCGGGCAACGAAGTCATCATCCAAAGCATGATCGGCAACCGCGTCACCTACGCCCGTGCCATGGGCCCGATGCAGTTCTTGCCCGGCACCTGGGCGCGCTACGCCGTCGACGGCGACAATGACGGCGTACCCGATCCGCAGAACCTGTTCGACTCCACCCTGGCGGCCGCTCGCTACCTGTGCAGCGGCGGACTGAACCTGCGGGACCCCGCGCAGGTCATGGCCGCCATCCTGCGCTACAACAACTCGATGCCCTATGCCCAGAACGTGCTGGGCTGGGCGGCGGCGTACGCCACCGGCGTGGTACCGGTCGACCTGCCGCCGATCACCGGGCCGCCCCCGCCGATCGGCGACGCGCACCTGGAGCATCCGGAGGGGCTGGGGCCCAACCTGCCGATGAACGTCAACGGCCTGGGCGCCTTCGACCCGATGGGCCACATTCCGTTGATCGACTTCGGCCCGCCGCAGCTGCCCAACACGCCGCCGCCGCTGTGGCCGTGGCTGCAACAACCCGCCCCACAGCCCCAGGCGCCGCAACCCGGGTGCACGCTGATCTGCATCACCCCACAGAACCCGCCTGAGGCAGTTCCGCCCGGAGGTCCTCCGGTGCCGTTCGGGGGCATCGTGATTGCACCGCCGGCTGCGCCCGCCGCTCCCCCACCACCCGAGCTGCCGCCCCCCGGCGACCCTGGCCAGCCGCCACCGGCAGCCCCAGCCCCGCCACCACCGGCTGCCCCGGCACCGTCCGGCTCGGCGTCGCCGAAACCGGCCGGGCCGTCGCCCGCACCTGCGCCGACTACGCCCGTGCCCGGCGGGCCGGTGCTCACTCCGGTGAGCTGACCCGTCGACCGCCCGGTCGGCCGGAGCCGCCGCCGCATAAACTCGGCGTGATGTCCCAAACTCGAGACGACGCCGCCGACCTGACCGCCGCAGTTCGCGCTGCGCTGGCGAAAGTGATCGACCCCGAACTACGGCGACCCATCACCGAACTCGGAATGGTCAAGGGTATCGACATCAGCCCGCAGGGCGAGGTCCATGTCGGTATCTACCTGACCACCGCGGCCTGCCCGAAGAAGTCGGAAATCACCGAGCGCGTCGCCCGGGCGGTGTCCGACGTTCCCGGCACCGGAGCCGTCCGGGTCAGCCTGGACGTCATGAGCGACGAGCAGCGCACCGAGTTGCGCAAACAGCTGCGCGGTGACGCGCGGGAACCGGTCATCCCGTTCGCCCAGCCCAGCTCCCTGACCCGGGTCTATGCCGTCGCTTCCGGCAAGGGCGGCGTCGGCAAGTCCACCGTCACGGTCAACCTGGCTGCGGCGATGGCCGCCCGTGGCCTGTCGGTCGGCGTGCTGGACGCCGACATTCACGGCCATTCCATTCCCCGGATGATGGGTACCACCGACCGGCCGACGCAAGTGGAGTCGATGATCCTGCCGCCCATCGCCCATGAGGTGCGGGTCATCTCGATCGCGCAATTCACCGAGGGCAACACGCCGGTGGTGTGGCGCGGGCCGATGCTGCACCGGGCGCTGCAGCAGTTCCTGGCCGACGTGTACTGGGGTGATCTGGACGTGCTGCTGCTCGACCTGCCGCCCGGGACGGGCGACGTCGCCATATCGGTGGCTCAGCTGATTCCCAACGCCGAGATCCTGGTGGTGACCACGCCGCAGCTGGCCGCCGCCGAAGTGGCCGAACGGGCCGGCAGCATTGCCCTGCAGACCCGCCAGCGGATCGTCGGCGTCGTGGAAAACATGTCCGGGCTCACGCTGCCGGACGGCAGCACGCTGCAGGTGTTCGGCGAGGGCGGCGGTCAGCAGGTGGCTGAGCGGCTGACCCGTGCGGTCGGCGCCGAGGTGCCGCTGCTGGGTCGGATCCCGCTGGACCCCGCGCTGGTGGCCGCCGGTGACTCGGGCGTGCCGCTGGTCTTGAGTGCGCCGGATTCGGCGGTGGGTAAGGAGCTACTCAACATTGCCGAGGGTTTGGCGGCACGGCGCCGCGGACTGGCCGGCATGTCGCTGGGGCTCGACCCGACCCGGCGCTGAGCGGCTGTTCAGGTCGCGTCCGAATCGAACGGAGGACGTGCGGGCTCGTCGGGAACGGGCCGTTCCGTCCCCGGCGGCGGATGTGGCGGCTGCGCCGGAGTCGCGGCGGCCGGCTGGTCGAAGTTGCCAGTGAAGAAGGAATCGTCGCCGTCGAGCAGATGTTTGGTCAGCGCCGCGCGTGGCGTCATGCCCCGCAGCTTCTGCAGCTCGCTGATGTGCCCGCGAAGATCGTCGAATTCCGGCCCCATATCCTCGCGCAGCTGATTGGTCACACCGCTGAGGTACTCCCGAGCCTGACGCAGCGCGCCCGCAGTCCAGCGGATCGCACCGGGGAGCCGTTCCGGCCCAAGCACCACCAGCCCGACCACGACGAGTACGAGCATCTCCCCCCAGCCGACGTTGGCGAACATCAGGTCGGATGGTGATGACCCGCTGCGCCCGGCTGCGCCGCGCTTGCGATCATCACGAGCTGGTATCGGGTTCGGGCTTGACCGTCAGCGTGACGTGGCGACCCTCGCGGACCACCTCCACCGGCGCGTCCTGCCCGATGGTCAGCTGCCGCACGGCGACGACGAACTCATCGGAGTCGGCCACCTTACGGTCGCCGATCTTGACGATCACATCGTTTTCCAGAATTCCGCCCTTCTGAGCGGGGCTTCCGGCCTTTACGTTGGCCACCTGCGCACCCGAAGCGATCGCGTTGCTCACCGAACGGGTGCTGATACCCAGCGTCGGGTGGACGATCTTTCCGTCCTTGATCAGCGTTTGGGCGACCACCTTCATCTCGTTGACCGGAATGGCGAAGCCCAGCCCGCTGGCGCTGTCCGAGAGCGACTTACCGGCGGTGTTGATGCCGATCACCTGCGAATCCATGTCGATCAGCGGACCGCCGGAGTTGCCGTGGTTGATCGAGGCGTCGGTCTGCAGCGCGTCGATCACCGTATCGGTGTCCGAACCCTCGCCCGACAGCGGGACGGGGCGGTGCAGCGCGCTGATGATGCCATGCGTCACGGTGCTGCGCAGCCCCAGCGGGGCTCCGGCAGCCAGCACCTCGTCGCCGACCCGGACCTTGCTGGAGTCACCGAGCCGGGCCACGGTCAGGTTGTCGACGTTGTCGACCTTCAGGACGGCCAGGTCGGTCTTGGGGTCGCGGCCCACCAGGCTGGCGGGTACCTCCTTGCCGTCGTTGAACACCACGGTCGTCTTGAACTGGCTGGGGCTGTTGGCGGCCTCGGAGATCACGTGGTTGTTGGTGACGATGTAGCCGCGACCGTCGATGATGACACCGGAACCCTGCATGCCCTCCTGGTCGCTCTTGGACTCGATAGTCACGACGGAGTCGGCGACCGCCGCGGCCACCTTGGTGAACCGGCCGGCCGGCTCCTCGGCGTTGCCGCTGGTCGACAACGTCACCTTCGACGTCGTGAACGCCTCGACGACTTCGGCGGTCTTGCGACCGATCACACCGCCGATCACCCCGATCACCAGCGCCAAGATGGCCAGCACAGCCAACGCCAGATAGGACACCTTGCCGCCGAACAGCACATCGCGGACGCCGAGCTTGCCCCGCTGGCCGAGGGCGCTGTGTGGTGGCGGTGGGATCAGCGCCGGGGTTCCCAGAGCGGCCGCCGCGGCGGGATCGCGCCACGGATCATCAGGCTCGTCCTGTTGGCCGTCCTTTTCGGCGGCCAGCGCCCCGGCGTCGATGGGGTGGCGTTGCAGCGAGTCGACGCCACCGGGTGGCCGGCTGAAGGCTTCCTCCAGCACCGGATCGGGCGGTTGCTCGGGTGACCGGAACTCGGCCTGGTCCTGGTACTTCGGCGGACGCACCCGCTCCGCTACAAACGAACCCTGCACCCCCGATGGTCGCCCGAACGCTTGACGCGATGCGGAATCGACCGGTGGCCGAAAGACGGGACGCGGCGCCAGGCGGGGGCCGCCGTCCCCGACACCGGTACTGCCACTGTTTTTGCCTTGGTCGGAGGTCACGTGATCCTCTTCTGGTTCTCTGCTGGGCGTTGGCGACACGGACCACGACGGCCCGTCCTACCGGACGCGGCGTTATCGGTGTCCACCCTAGTATCCGTGACATTTCTGATGGCTGAAGCCAGCAGCCGGCCGGCCTTCATTCGGGGTGCAGCCAGCCAACCAAGCTAGCGACGCTTCCGCTGGCCACGGACATCGCGCTGAGCGAAGGGATCCGGCAGCGGCGTCGCGTCGTCGGACGGCTGATGCGGGATTTCGGACAGCAACCCGAGCAGCGTGCTGGGGATGCGGATCGGGCGCGAGTCGCGTAGCGCGGCACGAGCACGGCTGTGGTCGTCTACTTCGGCAGCGCACTGCGGGCACAGCGACAGGTGATGCGCCGCGCGCAAGTGGGCGTTCATTGTCAGCTCACCATCGACAAACGCGGCAATGGCCTCTATGGACAGGTGCTCGGTGGACCGGAACCGACGCGGCGCACCGACCGGCGCATCGCTTTGGGAAGCGAATTGGGTGGGAAGCCAGGAGAATGCGCGCCGAAACACATGTCCCCGGTCGGCCATCACCAGCTCCTTCCCTGCGCTTTCGAGCCGTTTCTAGGCCTTGACTAGCCTTAACTAGCCTTTTGTCGGCTTGGTAGTTCGAATGTAGCGCGGTGCGGGGCCGGATAACCATCATCGGCGGGTAAAACCCGAGGATTTGGGACCGGTTGGCAACCATGCAGTAGCCAAACCGACAGGCGCGTGTCTTAACCGCCAGTCTTACCCGAGCGTGCGTAGGCCTGACCGTGTTCGGGGTGCGCGGCGAGGTAGTCGCGCAACGCCTGGCGTCCGCGGTGGATCCGGCTTCGCACGGTGCCGAGCTTGACACCGAGGGTGGCGCCAATCTCCTCGTAGGACAAACCTTCGATATCGCACAACACGACTGCGGCACGAAACTCCGGCGGCAGCGAATCGAGGGCAGCCTGCAAATCGGGCCCCAGACGTGCGTCGTGATAGATCTGCTCGGGGTTGGGGTCGTCGGCAGGCACCCGGTCGTAATCCTCGGGCAACGCCTCCATCCGGATGCGGGTCCGGCGGCGGACCATGTCGAGAAACAGGTTGGTGGTGATGCGGTGCAACCAGCCCTCGAAGGTCCCCGGTTGGTAGTTCTGGACCGACCGGAAAACCCTGATGAACGTTTCTTGCGTCAGGTCCTCGGCATCGTGCTGATTGCCGGAGAGCCGGTAGGCCAGCCGGTACACCCGGTCGGCGTGCTGGCGCACCAGCTCGTCCCACGACGGCATTGTGGCCTTGTCCCCGGTCGCGTCGAATACCGCAGTACCAAGTAACCCGTCGGATGGTTCGACCCACTCATCGTCGCGGATCTGTCGGGGGTGAGACATGGTTGTCGTGCTCAAAGTGGCGATGTCGTGTCCCTCCGGAATTCCCCTGCCATCAAGCGTTGGCAGCTCGTCTCCGGCAACGCGAAGTTGCCATTCAGTATTCCCCGCCCAGCGTCCGCCTCGTTCCATACCGATACCGTCGCGTACCGGCGTGTGGGCGGTATATGAGCAAACTGAGCTTTAGCTGAGAAACCATTCCGTTACCTGGATTTTCCTGGGCTTTTCGGTGGCGGGGTGACCTTCATCGCGCGACGCATCCCGGGCGTGTCCGCAGCGGCTGCGCGGTGCCGGCCCAGGTCCGGCCATCGGGCGCGCCTGCCCGACGGCGTCGCCGATCCGGCATACGCTGCCGACATGGACGGCACCGGTGACAGCTCGGTCGCCCACGGCCCGCAGGCCCCCAGTCGAGCCGAACTGATGTCTGCGCACGCCGAGGGGTCGATATCTGAAGACGCGATCCTGACCAGCGCCCGTGAACGGGCCATGGACATCGGCGCCGGGGCGGTGTCGCCCGCGGTCGGCGCCCTGCTGAGCCTGCTGGCCAAGCTCAGCGGCGGCAAGGCGGTCGCCGAGGTGGGTACCGGAGCGGGTGTCAGCGGACTGTGGTTGCTGTCCGGCATGAGCAATGACGGCGTGCTGACCACGATCGATATCGAGCCCGAGCACTTGCGGCTCGCCAAGCAGGCCTTCCACGAGGCGGGAATCGGTCCGTCACGCACCAGACTGATCGGCGGGCGTGCCCAAGAGGTGCTGACCCGACTCGCCGACGAGGCCTATGACCTGGTGTTCGTCGACGCCGACCCGGTCGACCAACCGGACTACGTGGTCGAGGGTGTGCGGTTGCTGCGACCCGGCGGGGTCATCGTGGTGCACCGGGCAGCGCTGGGCGGACGGGCCGGTGATCCGGCGGCACGCGACGCCGAGGTGACCGCGGTCCGCGAGGCGGCCCGACTGATCGCCGAGGACGAACGGCTCACCCCGGCCCTGGTGCCGCTGGGTGATGGGCTGCTGGCCGCCGTCCGGGATTAGGACGCCAGCTCGGGTCGGTGATCGCCCGGGTTCTGCGTCGCTCGGGTGGTCGTCCACGGTGAATCCACCCGTGCCGGCCACATGGATCGGCCCGACCTGAAGGGAACACAGGTTTTCGAACTCCTCATCGCCGGACAGATTCCGGCGGGGGCGGCCAGGAACGAACATGCTGCCGTCAGACACCAGATGGTCAACCAGACCCTCCGCGTCCACCAGTTCCCCGACCGCCCCCGCCTGGGCTTCACTGCTCAGGCCGATAACCCAGCGAGGCACACCGGCTAACGGTCAGGGGCACATGAACGAAATCGGCGGGCAGACAAACGTGCCCGGGTCAAGTGGGCCTTCGGCGTAGAGCCCCGGCTGGCCTGATACCTGGTGGTATTCGTGGCAGGTGTTCATGTCCCAGCCGGTCGCCAGGTCTCGGACCCGAAAATCAACTGGGTCTCCCGGACACCAGGTGCCGTGGCAGACCGGGTCGCACCGAACATCGGCACGCGCGGTCGCGGCACCCGGCCCCAAGGCGGCGAGCCACAAGGTGGCGACCGCGCCGAAGCCCGAAATCAGAGCACCGACGAGCGTCCGCTTGACCGTGCTGACCATATCGTTTTCCTTTCCCTGTCCGCGTCCCTGTCCGCGTCCCTGTCCGCGTCCCTGTCCGCGTCCATGTCCGCGTCCCTGTCCGCGCCCATCCGTAACGGAGCGTGTCCTCCCTTTTGCTGCGCCCAAGTACACAGTGGTGGCGCCGCTACCGATCTCAAATTGCGTAATCGCACGGACGCGTTGCGGCCGACATCACATAGGGAAGGTCGGGACATGGGGAAGGTCGGGGCATCTCGTCAGCTCACCCCGCCCCGCGCCCCGACAACCAGCCGATGATTAGCACTAACGCTGTCGCCAAACGTCCGGACCGGCTCTCGGCGCGAGCGGCGGCAGACAAGGCACTGCGAGGTCGGCTGACCAAACGCCAGGCCGATGACGCATGGGCAGCCGCGTGCGCCGCGGTCGTGTCGCAGAACTGAACGAAGGTCCGCAGACACACAGGCCGCCTCTCTTGACTTTTCACTGAACAGTCGTTTAACGTACTGAACATGCGTTCAGTCGACTTGACTGCGGCAGCCCGCATCAGGGATGCGGCGATCGAGCAGTTTGGTCAGCACGGCTTCGGCGTTGGGCTGCGAACCATCGCCGAAGCCGCGGAGGTGAGCGCCGCCCTGGTCATCCACCACTTCGGCTCCAAGGACGGTCTGCGCAAGGCCTGCGACGACTACGTGGCCGAAGAGATCCGCAGCGAAAAGTCGACGGCGATGCAGTCCAGAGACCCGGCCACCTGGCTGGGCCAGCTCGCCCAAGTCGAGTCCTACGCACCGCTGATGGCCTACCTGGTGCGCAGCATGCAATCCGGCGGTGAATTGGCAATGACGTTGTGGCAGAAGATGATCGACAATGCCGAAGACTACCTCGAGGAAGGAGTGCGCGCCGGCACCGTCAAACCCAGCCGCGACCCGCAAGCCAGGGCCAAATACCTGGCCATCACCGGGGGTGGCGGCTTTCTGTTGTACCTGCAAATGCATGCAACCCCAACCGATCTGCGTGCGGTACTCCGCGATTACACGCGCGACATGGTGCTTCCGGCGCTGGAGGTCTACACCGACGGCCTGCTGACCGATCGCTCCATGTACGAGGCCTTCCTCGCCGAAGAGAAGCAAGGAGAATCCGATGTCCAGTGACAACGCCTCGGCCCTCATCGATATTCGAGGGCTGATCAAGAACTTCGGGGTGGTGCGTGCGCTCGACGGCCTTGATCTCACGGTGCACGAAGGCGAGGTGCACGGCTTTCTCGGACCCAACGGCGCCGGGAAGTCGACGACCATCCGGATATTGCTGGGCCTGGCCAAGGCTGACGGCGGCAGTGCGCGGCTGCTGGGTCGCGACCCGTGGGCGGAAGCGGTTCAGCTGCACCGCCAAATTGCATACGTCCCAGGCGATGTCACGTTGTGGCCGACGTTGACCGGTGGCGAGACGATCGATCTGCTGGCTCGGATGCGAGGCGGGGTCGACGAGAAGCTTCGTGCGGACTTGATCGAGCGCTTCGAGTTCGACCCGCGCAAGAAGGTGCGCACCTACTCGAAAGGCAACCGCCAGAAGGTGTCCCTGATTTCGGCATTTTCGTCACGGGCCAGGCTGCTGCTGCTGGACGAGCCCTCCAGCGGGTTGGACCCGTTGATGGAGAACGTCTTTCAGCAATGCGTCAAGGAAGCACGCAGCCGTGGGGTCACCATCCTGCTCTCCAGCCATATTCTGGCCGAAACGGAAGCCCTGTGCGAGCGGGTCACCATCATTCAGGCCGGCAAGACCGTAGAGAGCGGCTCATTGGAATCCATGCGCCACCTCAGCCGAACCTCGATCAAAGCCGAAATGATCGGCGACCCGGGCGATCTCACCAGGATCAAGGGCGTCGAGGACGTCACGGTCGAGGGCACCACTGTGCGGGCCCAGGTCGACAGCGAAAGCCTGGGTGAACTGGTCCGGGTGCTCGGTGACGCCGGGGTGCGCAGTCTGGTCAGCCAGCCACCTTCGCTCGAGGAACTTTTCCTGCGCCACTACAGCGTCGGCTCGCGAGTCGCCGAACACACCCGGGAGGTACCGGCGACATGAGCACCGCAACGCTGAATCGCCCGCGCCCCGAACCACAATCTGCACCGCCACGCGGCTCGGCTTTCACCGGCACCCTCGGACTGCTGCGGCTTTACCTGCGTCGCGATCGCGTGGTGTTGCCGCTATGGGTGTTGCTGCTCTCGGTGCCGCTGGCCACGGTGTACGTCAGCAGCATCGAGAAGGTCTACCCCGCCCAGCAAGATCGTGCCGGGTTCGCGGCCTCGATCGCCGCCAGCCCGGCCCAGCGAGCGCTCTATGGTCAGGTCTACAACGACAGTCTCGGCGCCGTCGGCCTCTGGAAAGCCGGAATGTTTCACACCCTCATCGCGGTGGCGGTCATCCTCACCGTGATCCGCCACACCCGGGCCGACGAGGAGACCGGCCGTGCCGAGCTGATCGAGTCCACCTCCGTCGGCCGCTACGCGAGCCTCAGTGCGGCACTGCTGTTGTCGTTCTCGGCATCGATCGCTACCGGTGCTATCGGTGCGGCGGGGCTGCTGACCACCAAGGTGGCGCCGGCCGGGTCGCTGGCCTTCGGCGCGGCCCTGGCCGGGTCGGGACTGGTGTTCACCGCCGTGGCCGCCGCCGCCGCGCAGCTATCGCCCAGCGCCCGAGTGACCCGGGGTGTCGCGTTCGCCGTGCTCGGCACGGTGTTCGCGCTTCGGGCCGTCGGTGACGCCGGATCGGGCGCGCTGTCCTGGCTTTCGCCGCTGGGGTGGTCACTTCAGGTCAGGCCCTATGCGGGGGATCGCTGGTGGGTGTTGCTACTGCATCTGGCGACGGCCGCCGCGCTGACCGTGGTGGCCTATCGGCTGCTTGCCGCCCGCGACGTCGGCGCCGGGCTCATCGCCGAACGCGGCGGCCCCGCCACCGCCGCACCCTGGCTGAGCAACGTCTTCGGGCTGGCGTGGCGGCTTGACCGCGGCGCGGTGCTGGTCTGGACCGTGGGGCTGGTGCTTTACGGCCTGTTGATCGGCAGCGTGGTGCACGGCATCGGGCAGGAGTTGGGCAGTGGCACCGCGGTACGCGACATCGTCGCGCGGTTGGGCGGCACCAGCGTACTGGAGCAAGCCTTTGTCGCGGTGGGCTTCACCATGCTGGGCATGATCTCCGCCGCGTTCGCCGTGTCGGTGTCGCTACGCCTGCACCAGGAGGAACTCGCACAGCGCGCCGAGACCGTGCTCGCCGGATCGGTGTCGCGAATTCGTTTACTGTCAAGCCATTTGGTGATCGCGCTGGCCGCGCCCGCGGCGGCGATACTGCTCTGCGGCGTGGCGGCCGGCCTTACCTACGGCGCCGCAGCCGGGGACCTCGGCGGCAAGCTGACCACGGCTGTCGCCACCGCAGCGGTCCAGCTGCCGGGTGTCTGGCTGCTGTCCGCGGTGACCATCGCATTGTTCGGTGTGACACCGCGGTTCACTCCGGTAGCGTGGGGCGTGCTGGTCGGCTTCGTCGCGTTGTACCTGCTTGGTTCGTTGTCGGGGTTTCCGCAGTGGCTACTGAACTTGGAACCTTTCGCACACACTCCACGAGTTGGCGGCAGTGACTTCACCGCCGAGCCGCTGCTGTGGCTGCTGGCTATAGATGCGGGATTGATTACTTTGGGCGCCATGGCCTTTCAACGGCGTGACATGCGGAATTAGCCGGGAGCATCGGGAGGGAAATGAAAACTGGTCTGCGGGCCGTTATCTCGGGTCTGGCCGGTCTGGTCGTATTTGGATTCGTGCTGTTTTACCCTGCGGGCACGTTCAACTATTGGCAGGCATGGGTTTTCATCGCTGTATTCATGGTTGCAACGATCGTGCCCAGCATCTACCTGGCCCGGACAAACCCGGCCGCACTGCAGCGGCGCATGCACGCCGGACCGCGCGCGGAAACCAGAACGGCCCAAAAATTCATCATCATGGGCGCGTTCGTCGCCGTCTTCGCCATCATGGTGCTCAGCGTGCTCGACCATCGATTCGGTTGGTCGGCAGTGCCGGTGGTGGTATGCGTGGTCGGCGACCTACTCGTCGCGACCGGGCTCGGAATCGCCATGCTGGTGATCGTCCAGAACAGTTATGCCGCCGCGACGGTGACGGTGGAGGCGGGCCAGAGGGTAGTGTCCAGCGGTTTCTACCGGTTCGTTCGGCACCCGATGTACGTCGGCAACGTGATCTTGATGATGGGCATGCCGCTTGCACTCGGCTCCTATTGGGGCCTGCTGGGTGTCATCCCGGGGACGCTCGTCCTCGTTTTCCGCATCCTGGACGAGGAGAAGGCACTCGCCGTGGAACTGGATGGATATCGCGATTACATGAAGCGAGTGCGCTACCGGTTACTGCCCCACGTCTGGTAGCAAGTCGGATCGGAGTGGCGAAATTCGGTTGCCGCCAAGCCGGCACGTTCTAAGGTAACGGCGTGGCCAGAGATCCGGCACCCGCCCTGGACCGGCCGTGGCGACGGCCGGGCGCTCTTCGGTACGCACTCAGCCGGATTTGCGGAATCGTCAAACCCCCGGTCACGGTTACCGATCCCCCGGCCGACGTCCTCGTCGAGCGTGACGTCGACGTCATTACCCGCGACGGGACCGTATTGCGGGTCAACGTTTTCCGGCGATCCGGCGGGGCCGCCCAACCGGTCATCATCAGCATCCATCCGTACGGCAAGGACGATCTGCCGACCAGGCGGCGCAAGCGCTGGACCGTCCCCCGGCTATACCGGGCGCTGCGCCAACCCAAGCCGGTGAAATTCTCCGCCCTGACCGGTTGGGAGGCGCCGGACCCCGTCTGGTGGACCGCACACGGGTTCACCGTGGTCAATGCCGACTCGCGCGGCTGCGGTCGCTCTAACGGCACGGGGAGGCTGCTCTCGGCCCAAGAAGCCGAAGACACCTACGACCTGGTGCAGTGGGCGGCCCACCAGCCCTGGAGTGACGGCCGGGTGGTCATGCTCGGAGTGTCCTACCTGGCCATCAGCCAGTACGCCGTCGCCGCCCTGCAGCCACCGGCACTGCGGGCCATCTGCCCGTGGGAGGGCTTCACCGATGCCTACCGTGACCTGGCGTTTCCCGGCGGAATTCGCGAGATCGGCTTCACCCGGTTTTGGTCACGCAACGTGCGTCGTACCCGGCAGGCCTACGACCTGGAGCAGATGCAGGCCGACCATCCGTTGCGCGACGAGCAATGGCGCGCAATCGTTCCCGATCTATCTGCGATCACGGTGCCGATGTTGGTCTGCGGCAGCTTCTCCGACAACAACCTGCACAGTCGCGGCTCGATCCGGGCGTTCACCGATGGCGGCTCCCGGCACGCCCGGCTCTATACGCATCGCGGTGGCAAGTGGGAGACGTTCTACTCCGAGTCCGCGTTGGCCGAGCAGCTCGAGTTCTTCCGCGACGTGCTCGACGGCGCACCCACGTCGCGCAGCGTTCGCCTCGAGGTTCGCGAGGATCGCGACACAATCGCCGCGGTGCGCGAGGAGGCCGAATGGCCCCTCGCCCGCACCCGCTGGCGGCCAATGTATCTCGCCGCTGCCGGAATGCTGACGGCCGAGAGACCGCCGAGAGCCGGCAGCGTCACATTCGAAACACATTCTCGCGCAGCATCTTTCAACTGGACAGTGCCATACGACATCGAACTGACCGGACCCATGGCGGCCCGGCTCTGGGTGCAGCTGGACGGCGGCCAAGACGTGAACCTGTTCGTCGGCGTGGAGAAGTGGCGCGACGGGCGGTTCGTCGGATTCGAAGGGTCCTACGGCTGGGGCCGCGACCGGGTCACCACCGGCTGGCAACGGGTCGCGCTGCGCGATCTGGACCCTGAAGCCTCCCGGCCCTGGCAGCCGGTCCCGGCGTGCGTCCGGGCGCAGCCGGCTACCCCGGGCGATGTGGTCGCCGTTGACATCGCCCTCGGTCCGTCGGCGACGTTGTTTCGCGCCGGAGAGCAACTGCGCCTGGTAATCGCCGGCCGATGGCTATCCCCGCGCAACCCGCTCACGGGTCAATTCCCGGCCGCCTATCCTGACCCGCCGCGCAGTCGAATCACGCTGCGCTGGGGCCCCCGCTACGACGCCCACCTGCTGGTCCCAGAAATCCCCTGACCCGCTCACGGCCGGACAGTCCAGATCGCGACACGTTGCTGGCCCGCGCCGCTACCAAACCCGGTGTAAACCGTGCCGGGTGTAATGAATGCGGCTAGCCGAGCGTGATCGGACGCTGATCGGCAGCATCTGACCACTCACCGGTGTCGTTCGATACGCTTCAGATCCAGACGCCCTTGCCCACCGCGACCACGCCGCCGGCGCTGACCGCGAACCTTTCCCGGTCTCGGTCCAGGTCCACTCCCACCATCTCGCCAGGCCCCACAACGACGTTCTTGTCCAGGATCGCGTGGCGTACCACCGCGCCCCGGCCGACCCGGGTGCCGGGCATGATCACACTGCCCTCCACAATGGCGCCGTCGTCGACAACGACATTCGACGACAACACCGAGTTGCGCACCGACGCCGCCGAAATGATGCTGCCGGCACCGACCACCGACTCCTGCGCCGAACCTCCATTGACAAATTTCGCCGGCGCCAGGTTCTCCGACTCACCCCGGATGGGCCAGCGCCGGTTGTACAGGTTGAACACCGGGTGCACCGACACCAGATCCATATGGGCGTCGTAGAACGCATCCAGCGTCCCGACGTCACGCCAGTAAGCCCGGTCGCGGTCGGTGGCACCCGGTACGTCGTTGTCGGAAAAGTCGTATACCGCCGCCATCCCGTCCTCCACCAGCCGCGGGATGATGTCCCCGCCCATGTCGTGATCCGAGTGATCGTCATCGGCGTCGGCGCGAATTGCGTCGATCAGCACCTTGGTGGTGAACACGTAGTTGCCCATCGAGACGAACGTGCTGGTGGGGTCATCGGGGGTGGCGGGGGGGTCCAGCGGCTTCTCGAGGAAGCTGCGGATGCATCCGGAGTCGTCGGCGTCAATGCATCCGAACGCGCTGGCACCGGCACGCGGGACCCGGATACCGGCCACCGTAGCGCCGGCACCGCTGTCGATGTGGAACCGGACCATCTGTTCCGGGTCCATCCGGTATACGTGATCGGCCCCGAAAACCACCAGGTAGTCGGGATCTTCGTCGTAGATGAGATTGAGTGACTGATAGATCGCGTCGGCCGAGCCGGTGTACCAGCGCGGACCCAGACGCTGCTGCGCCGGCACCGGAGTGATGTACTCACCGGCCAAACCCGACAACCGCCAATTCTGCGAAATGTGACGGTCCAGCGAATGTGACTTGTATTGGGTGAGAACGCAGATCCTGAGGTATCGGGCATTGACGAGATTGGAAAGCACGAAATCGATCAACCGGTAGGCGCCCCCGAAGGGAACCGCGGGTTTGGCCCGGTCCGCCGTCAACGGGTAAAGCCGTTTGCCCTCACCGCCGGCCAAAACGACGCCCAGCACGTGTGGCGCTTCCCTCATGGCCTCAAACCTATCGGCACCCGCGACCCGCTGCCAGGGGCATCCCGACTAGGCGCCGTTGTGACGGGCTGGTGGCCAAGGTAATTGGCCGGTCCGTCCGGCTCCTCAACTGCCCGCAATGCGGGCCGTCTCGTCGCCGACACCACCCACACGTCCGGCTCCTCAACTGCCCGCAATGCGGGCCGTCTCGTCGCCGACACCACCCACACGTCCGGCTCCTCAACTGCCCGCAATGCGGGCCGTCTCGTCGCCGAACTACGGTGCTGCGTATGCGGGTAGCGATGATGACTCGGGAATACCCACCGGAGGTCTACGGCGGAGCCGGGGTACATGTCACCGAACTGGTATCCCATCTGCGGCGTTTGTGTGCGGTTGACGTGCATTGCATGGGCGCGCCTCGGCCGGGAGCCATCACTCATCAGCCCGACCCGCGGCTGCGCAACGCCAACCCGTCCCTGTCCACCCTGTCCGCGGACCTGGTGATGGCCAACGCCGCGAGCGGGGTCACCGTGGTGCATTCACACACCTGGTACACGGGCCTGGCGGGCCATCTGGCCGCGCTGCTCTACGACATCCCGCATGTGTTGACCGCGCACTCGCTCGAGCCGATGCGGCCGTGGAAAGCCGAGCAGCTGGGCGGCGGCTACCAGGTCTCGTCCTGGGTGGAGAACACCGCCGTGCTGGCCGCCGACGCCGTCATCGCCGTCAGCGCGGGCATGCGCGACGACCTGCTGCGCATCTATCCGACGCTGGACCCGGATGTGGTGCATGTGATCCGCAACGGGATCGACACCGACGTGTGGTATCCGGCCGGCCCCGTGCGAACCGGGTCGGTCCTGACCGAGCTCGGAGTCGATCCAAGCCGGCCGATCGTGGTGTTCGTCGGCCGAATCACCCGGCAAAAAGGAGTTCCCCATTTGCTGGCGGCCGCACACCAGTTCAGCCCGGATATTCAGGTGGTGCTGTGCGCTGGCGCTCCAGATACTCCCGAGATAGCCGACGAGGTGAGGTCCGCGGTGTCCCAACTGGCCCGCACCCGCACCGGCGTGTTCTGGGTCCGCGACATCCTTCCGACCGGGAAGCTACGTGAAATACTTTCTGCTGCAATGGTTTTCATATGCGCATCGGTATACGAGCCATTAGGGATCGTCAACCTGGAGGCAATGGCCTGCGCGACCGCGGTGGTGGCCTCCGACGTTGGCGGGGTACCCGAGGTGGTCGCCGACGGGGTCACCGGATCCCTGGTGCATTACGATCCAGCCGACCCGGCCGGTTACGAGGCCAGGTTAGCCGAGGCGGTCAATGCGCTCGTCGCCGATCCTGCCACCGCCGAGCGCTACGGCCAGGCGGGACGTCAGCGCTGCATCGAGGAATTCTCCTGGGCACAGGTCGCCGGGCAGACGCTCGACGTCTATCGGAAGGTGTGCCGGTGACACACCACTCGCCCGGTGCTGATTCAGCTGGTAACGCTCTTCAGTTCGTCACCGAGGGCCGCGGCCTCGTCGGGCGTCAGCTCCACGACGAGACGGCCGCCGCCCTCGAGTGGTACCCGCATCACGATGCCGCGCCCCTCTTTGGTTGCTTCCAGAGGACCGTCGCCGGTCCGGGGCTTCATCGCCGCCATCGAGTGCTCCCTCCAGATTCGAGCTGGCCCGCGCTCGCGGACCTGGTCGGCGCCGAGCATGCCCCGTAAGCGGATTCCCAGCCGTACCCGACATTGAACTGCCAAATCACCCCTCTATTGTTCCCTATTCCGGTTCACCCGGTGCACAAGACCCGCTTCTGTGGCCGCTCAGGGCTGTCCTAAGCGCATGCTGGCCCCCCGGACGGCATTTTCGGCGCTCGGCTTCACGAGATGGATGCAACCCGTCTGATCGAGAAGTTTTGCTGTCCCGATCGCCCCGGCCCAGGGCCGCCCACTTACCGCGGAGGTACCCAGCACGTGCGGATGTGGTCGTCCACCATCCCGGTGGCCTGCATCAGCGCGTAGGCGGTGGTGGGCCCGACGAAGCGAAACCCACGCCGTTTCAATTCGCGCGCCATCGCCGTGGATTCCGCAGTGGCTGAAGGGATTTCGGATAAGGTTGCCGGCCGCCGCCGGGGCGGCGGCGCGAACGACCACAGCAGGTCCGACAGGTCCTGCGCTGACCCGAGCTCGGCAGCAGCCCGCGCGTTCGCGATCGTCGCCTCGATCTTGGCCCGGTTGCGCACAATCCCCGCGTCGGCCAGCAATCGCTGCACATCGGCGTCGGTGTAGTGGGCGACCGTCTCGATGTCGAAGCCGGAAAACGCGCAGCGAAAGTTCTCCCGTTTGCGCAAGATGGTCAACCACGACAGGCCGCTCTGAAAAGCCTCCAGGCTCATTCGCTCGAACAACGCCACCCCGCCGCGCAGTGGACGCCCCCACTCCTGGTCGTGGTAGTTGCGGTAGAGCTCGGCATCAGGCCCGGCGCGAACCACCGCCCAGCCACAGCGCACCAGGCCGTCGTCGCTCACGTCGGGCTGGGGCGGTCGTGAGCGACGGCGTCGACGTTGCCTGCGTGCGGGCCCTCGGCATCGGCTGCACCGGCGGGCGATCCGTGGACGGCCGCCAGCTGGCTTCGCAGCGCATCCAGCTCACGGCCGAGCCGATCCAGCACCCAGTCGACCTCGCTGGTCTTGTAGCCGCGCAGCACCTGAGTGAACTTGACCGCATCGACGTCGGCCCCGGTGATGCCGGACGCGGGCAGCACCGTCGCCGTCGTCGCCCGCGGCAGCGGCGGCAACTGCTCGCCGCGCCCGAACAGCAGGCTTGCCGCACCGAACAACACGACGGCCACCAGGACCAGCACCACCAGGTACAGCAATACCAATGCCACGCCGACGATCTTGCCCTAAGGGACCGACATCCCGGCGATCAGCGGGGCCGCACCACATTCATCGGTGGCCGGTCGGCCAGCGAGACCGGCCACGTGTGCTCGGTGTAGCCGTCGCCGACGGCGAAGAACTGGGTCAGGCCGACCCCGGAGTCGGGGATTCCGCACCGGGACAGCAAGGTAGCGATGACCTGGCGGCTCATCACGCCCAGCTCGGCCAGTGGCCGGTTGCGGTGTGCCCGTACCCCGAGGTTGACCTGCGCGATCGCGTCCAGACCCAGCCGGTCGAAGGTGTCGACCAGCAGTCCGATCTCCACGCCGTAGCCGGGCGCGAACGGCAGCGAAGTCAACAGTTCACGGCTGGCCGCGTACTCACCGCCCAGCGGCTGCAGCACACAGCCCAGCTCGGGGCGCAGCGCCGCCAGCAGCGGTCGCGCCACCAGCTCGGTAACCCGGCCGCCACCGGTGGAACCCGCGGCTCCGCCGGCATCGCTGACGGTCAGCGGACGCCGGTAAAAGCTCTTCACCAGGTGGATGCCCTCGCGGGTGAGCAGCGGGCCGACCAGCCACGGGACGAACATCGGGTGCGGGTTGACCAGGTCGGAGTCGACGAAGACCACGATGTCGCCACTGGTGGCGGCCAGCGAGCGCCACAGCGCCTCACCCTTGCCCGGGCGAGTCGGCACCTCGGGCAGCGCCTGTTCGCGGCTGACGACGCGGGCACCGGCGGCGATGGCACGGATCTCGGTGTCGTCGGTGGAGCCGGAATCCAGCACGATCAGCTCGTCGACCAGGCCTGACGAGCCGTGGACCAGCGGTGAGATGCTCTCGATCACCGACTCGATGGTTTCCTCCTCGTTGAGGGCCGGCAGCACCACCGAGATCGTCCGTCCGGCCTTGGCGGCCACCAGTTCGCCGATCGTCCAGCGCGGACGGTTCCAGCTGCGGTCCGACAACCAGATGTCGCCGGGTTTTGCGGCCCGAACCGCGTCCTGGGTGAGGTCGCCGGCGACCAACTCCGATGCCGTCATGCGAGCCCTCTCACCGTGCGCGCCGGCGGTCGCGTCCCCTGAATGGAGGCCACCATCTCCAGCACCCGCCTGGTGGCCGCGACCTGGTGCACCCGAAACATGCGTGCTCCGGCAGCCGCTGCCAGCGCGGTGGCCGCCAGTGTTCCCTCGAGGCGTTGGGTCACGTCCACCCCCAGAGTCTCCCCGATGAAGTCCTTGTTGCTCAAAGCCATGAGCACCGGCCAACCGGTCTTAACAAGATCGTCCACGTGGCGCAACAGCATCAGCCCGTGGAAGGTGTTCTTCCCGAAATCGTGGGCGGGGTCGATCAACACCCGGTCGCGGGCTACTCCCGCTGCGACTGCTCGCTCGGCCGCGGCGGTGACCTCACGAATGACGTCGTCCACGACCGCGCGGGCGCTCGTACCGTAACTCATCCGGAACGGACGGGTACGCGGCTGTGCTCCCCCGGTGTGGGCGCACACCACACCCGCGCCGAATTCGGCCGCCACATCCGGTATCGCGGGGTCGACACCACCCCAGGTGTCGTTGATCAGATCGGCGCCGGCCGCACACGCCAGCCGGGCCACCTCCGAGCGCCAGGTGTCGACGCTGATCAGCTGGTGGGGGTAGGCATCACGCAGCCACTCGACGAAGGGCAGCAGCCGGGCGATCTCGGTGCCGGCGTCGACGTCCTGCCCGGGTCCGGCTTTGACGCCGCCGACATCGATGACGTCGGCGCCCTCATCGATGGCCCGGTGGACGGCTTCTCGGGCGGCCCCTTCACTGAAGGTCGCACCCTTGTCGTAGAACGAATCCGGGGTGCGGTTGACGATCGCCATGATCAGCGGGCGATCCGCGGCGACTGGGCGGCCGCACAGCATTGCGTGCACGTCTACATAGTGCCGGACCATCGAGTCTGCGTTCAGCGCTACTCGGACGACGGCTCACGGGCTGTGGACGCAGTTTCGACGCGGTCAGCGCAGGCTCGACGACAACGCCGGCCCCAGAGGCTGCGAACCAGCTCAATTGACGGGTGCGCCACCTCGGCGCCGTCAGGCCCGGGGGCGTTTACCGGCCGCTACTTCGTCGGGGTATTCGGCGTAGTACGGCACATATCCTTCGTCGCGCCCGGCCAGTACGTACAGCGGATCCTCGACCTCGGCGCCGTAAGCCTGCTGGCGCAGCTCCACTTTGCGGCTCTTGAACGTCGTGGTGTGCGCCATCGACTCGACTACCCGCACAAACAGCGGCAGCGCGTAGGCGGGTAGTTGACCGTAGACGGCCCGGGCCAGGGACTGCCCGTCGAACTCGGCGCGGTCGCGCAGCTTGATCGCGGCCATGCCGGCGCGGCCGCCGGTGTCGGGCACCTCCACGCCGTAGACCGTGCACTCCTCGACTGAGGGGTCGGCCGATAGCGCCGCTTCGACCTGCGTGGTGGCGACGTTCTCGCCCTTCCACCGGAAGGTGTCGCCCAGCCTGTCGACGAACGCGGCGTGCCCCATGCCCTGCGGACTCATCACGTCACCGGTGTTGAACCAGCAGTCGCCGTCCCGAAATGCATTGCGCACCAACTTCTTTTCACTGGCCGCCGGGTCGGTGTAGCCGTCGAACGGCTGCAGCCGGTTGACCCGGCTGAGCAACAGCCCCGGCTCACCGGGGGGCACCCGGCGTACCCGGCCGCTGTCGTCACGCAGGGGGGCGCCGGTATCCGGGTCGTATTCCACATAGGCCAGCGGCAGCGGCGAAACGCCGGTGCTTCTGGGCACGTTGAAGATGTTGATGAACGCGGAATTCCCCTCGCTGGCCGCATAGAACTCGCAGACGCGCGCTATGCCGAACCGTTCGGTGAACTCGTCCCAGATCTCCGGCCGCAGACCGTTGCCGGTGATCACCCGTACCCGGTGCGCCCGGTCGGTCGATTTGGCCGGCTGGTTGAGCAGATAACGGCAGATCTCCCCGATATAGATGAACGCCGTGGCCTCGGTGGCGATCACCTCGTCCCAGAACCGCGACGCCGAGAACGACGTGCCCAGCGCCAGCGTCGCCCCGGAATTGATCACCGACGACACCGCCACCGTCAGCGCGTTGTTGTGGTACAGCGGCAGGCAGCTGTACAGCGTGTCCGAGCTCTTCAGCCGCAGTCCCATGCCGCCGAACACCGCCAGCGCCCGCAACCACCGGTGGTGAGTCATCACGCTGGCTTTGGGGAACCCGGTGGTGCCCGAGGTGAAAATGTAGAAGGCGGTGTCCTTGGCTCGCACCGCCGCGGCCGAAGCCGGGTTATGCGCGGGCGCGGTCGCGGCAAAGCGCTCCAGGTCGTCGACGGTCAGCACCTCGCCGGCCGGGCCACCGCTTTCACTGATGGCGCTGACCAGGTCCGATTCGGTGAGCAGCAGCTTGGCGTCGAGCAGGCCCAGACTGTGGGCGAGCACCTCACCCCACTGGTGGTAGTTGAGCATCCCGGCAACGGCGCCGCACTTGACGACGGCCAGCATCGCGAGCACCGTGTTGGGCGAATTGCGCAGCATGATGCCGACCACGTCGCCGGGGCCGACACCTCGGGCGGCGAGCACCGCTGCGTACCGGTTGGCGATCGCATTGGCCTCGCGATAGGTCAACTGCTGTTCGCCGAACTTCACGAACACCCGGTCACCGAAGCGGCCGGCCCGGTCCTGGAAAACGCTCCCGATCGATGCCTTGGACGTCGGCCGGGCCAGCAAACCGGTCACAGCCCCCCGCACGATCGACGGTGTGTCGGCCAGCACTCCGGGCACCCGAGCTGCGACGTCGGTGAGCTTGACCCGGGCGCGCCCGCCACCCTGGTGATCGGACACGTTCTCCCTCCATTCGCTTCTGAGAATTGACGGGCGCGGCGCCCATGGCCGGTCAGAGGGGTGCGCACAACTCCAGCGCCGCGCTCACCTTGTCGACCACCGTCAGCCGCTCCATTGCTACCTGCGCGACGTAACCGGTGTTGACCAATCCGTTCAGCCACGCCAACAGACCGTCGTAGTGTCCCCACGGGTCGAGGATCACGATCGGTTTGCGGTGCATACCCAGATAGCCGGTAGTCCAGGCATCGAGAAGCTCATCCAACGTCCCTAAACCACCCGGCAGCACGATGAATCCTTCGGCGCGTTCCTCCATGATGTGCTTACGTTCACGCATGGTGTCGGTGACGATCAGCTCGTTGGCCGCATCAGCGTCGGACAGTTCGCGGCGGATCAACAGCTTGGGAATCACGCCGACGGTCCGGCCGCCGCGCGCGTGCGCCGCCCCGGCGACAGCGCCCATTGCCGAAAGGTTGCCGCCGCCCCAGACCAGGGTCCAGCCGGAGTCGGCGATTGCCTCTCCAAGCTCCGCAGCGAGCTCGAGCAATTCCGGGTGCGTCGGTCCGGCCGCGCAGTAGACACATACGGCCCACTCGTGTTCGGTTGAGTCGAGTCTTGGGCACATATACCGAAACGTAGACCAACACCGGCCCGGGGGCGGCGGAACGCAAGCAGAACTGAGCCACCATTGTGCCCCGTCGGATCGAGCGCCATAAGATTTCAGCGGTGCCCATTCGATGGAACGTCCCGCAACAGGCGGCCGCGCTGGAGCGGTTGGAAGCCGCCCTGGGTGACGCATCCGCTGGCGGTGGGGCAGTCGTCCTCGGACCCGACGGAGTCGGCAAATCCACGCTGGCCCGGTTGGCCGCCGAACAATTCTGCCGCCGGTACCCGACCACGCTGATCCGCTGGGTCATCGGCACCCCGACCGAGCGCGTGGTTCCGTTCGGCGCCTTCGGCCATCTGGTGAGCATCGCCGAAATTGGCAAGCCGGCCGCCCTACTGCGGGCCGCCCGGGCATCGCTGTGTGCTGACGCTACGCAAGGCAAGCTGCTGCTCATCGTCGATGACGCCCACGATCTGGACATCCTGTCGGCCACCCTGGTGTACCAGTTGGCGCTGACCGGCGCGGCCCGGATGATCGTCACCGCGCGCGGCCCGGCTACCCCGGATGCCCCGGCTACCCCGGCTACCCCGGATGCCTCGGGTGCCTCGGGTGCCTCGGGTGCCTCGGGTGCCTCGGGTGCCTCGGGTGCCGTAGCCGCGCCCGAGGCCATCACAGCGCTGTGGACCGACCGTTTGCTGGATCGGATCGATATCGAGCCGCCGGGCGGACCAACCGCCCCGGCCGAGGTCGACGAATTCATCGCCGAGCTGCCCGGCCCGGCGCGCTCGGTGCTGGATTACCTCGCCATCGCAGAGCCCTTGTCGCTCGCCGATCTCACGGTGCTCGCCGGTGACGGCGCCGTGCAGCAGGCCGAGGAGTTGGGCGCCGCGGAAACCCGGGTACGCGGCGGACGCGCCGACGATCCGGTGGTCTATACGGCTCACCCGTTGTTCGCCGAACGCACGCGTGCGGCGCTGGGCGACGACGGCGCGCGACGACGGCGAACCGACATAGTCATGCTGTTGTCGCGGCATCCGACCGAACACCTCAGCGACCGGCTGCGGCTGGCGGCGTTGGCCCTGGGCAGCCTGGACAGCAAAGCCGAGCAGCCGGTGACAGAGGTGGTCGCCGCCGCGCAGCAGGCGCTGCGCCTGGGCGACGTGCGGCTGGCCGAGCGGTTGGCGCGAGCGGCATTGGATCGCACGGCCGGACTGGATGCGCGACTGGTGCTGGCCCAGGCGCTGAGCTGGCAGGGACGCGGCCGGGAAGCCGCCGCGGTGCTGGCGGCGGTGGACCCTGACGGCCTGTCCGAGACCGAGCTGAGAGCGTGGGCGGTACCGCGGGCGGCCAACCAGTTCTGGATGCTCGGCGAGCCGGAGCGGGCCACGGCGTTCCTGCAGGCGACCCGAAACCGGATGACCGAGCCCACCGCACAGGCCGAGCTGGACGCGCTGACGGCGACGTTCGCCATGAACGCCGGCAACCTGCCGCGGGCCATCACGCTGGCCGACCAGGTGCTGTCCCAGCCGTCCCCCGGCGACACGGCCGTGGCCTGGGCGGCCAGCGCGGCCGCGCTGTCCTCGGCTCGGATGGGTCGCTTCCGCGACGTCGAGCCACTGGCCCAACGGGCGTCGGCCGCCGAGCATCCCGGGCTGCTGCGATTCACCGTGGGCCTGGCTCAGATCACCTCGCTACTGATGGCGGGTGAGATCGGCCAGGCTCAGGTGCTGGCCCAGCAGTTCACCGACTTTGCCGAGCTGCAGCAGCCCGGTCGGGCCATCGGTGAGGTGCTGCTGGGACACGTGATGCTCACCAAGGGCGAATTCGATGCTGCGGCCACGCTATTGGAGCCGGCGGCCGCCGAACTGGAACGCACCGGCTATTCCTGGGGTCCGCTGTCGTTGATGCTGCTGGCCACCGCCATCGCACAGCAGGGCCGCATCGCCGAGTCAGCGAAAGCGTTGCGGCGCGCCGAAACCCGACACGGCACCAAATCAGCGTTGTTCGCACCCGAACTCATGCTGGCCCGCGCGTGGACCAAAGCGGCAGCCCGGGACAAGGCCGGCGCCATCGCCGATGCCCGCGAGGCGGCGCGGACCGCCGAGCGGGGCGGGCAGTCGACAGCTGCACTGCGGGCCTGGCATGATGCCGTTCGCCTCGGCGACATCCGGGCGGTGGTCCCGGTGACCCGGCTGGCCACCGAAATCGACTGCCCGGTAGGCGATCTCGTCGCCAAACAAGCCCGCGCGCTCGCCGATGGCGACGCTGCCGCGCTGACCGCGGTGGCCGAAGAGCCGGCCGCGATCGGGATGACCGCCGCGGCTTCTGACGCAGCAGCAGCCGCGGTGGCGAACCAGTCGGGCTCGGCGTGACTCTCGGACCCAGTTGGCGTCGCGACGGCTCTCCCGACATCGCGGTTCGGTGCGGGCCGCGGCGGCAATGTCGCGCAGCACCGCGAAGCACTGGCGACTGATCGCTCGATTGCGCTCGACCACAGAGCTATTTGTGTGTGCGCATATGGGTTGTGAGCGATCCAATCGTCGTGGCGCCGAGGCGCGCCGGTGACACCCGAACAGTTGCTCGCCGGGACGGATCTGGGCGCTACGTGAGCCGCGGGGCGGCTGCTCTCAATCACCAGCTGGGCAGTGCAGCCCGGCAATGCGGCCGGTGCTCCCACGGTCTGGTAGAGTTTTCTCGGCTCTTTTTCGCGTGGGAATGTTGTTCTCCCGCATAGGAATCTGCGTTGGATTAGCGCCGTTGATGGGCTTCCTGACAGGTTTCAGCCTGCGCTATCACGCATTTCGCACCGCGCGCGGCCGCTCTGGAAGACCACTCGCCTCACTAGCAGCTGTCCCGATGCCGCCGATGACTCTTCCCGCCTCGGAGAGGCGCACGGCGCGTGCGCCGCGCGCAAGGACGGGCCAAAGCAACCGGCCAAGCAGTTCGTCGGGCACCGCGGTGTGCCCCTCCAGTCGTTGCGCCGCAAACGGATCCAGTGCCATCAGCGCCTGCCGATGGTTACCGTGCTGGGGCGTCATGCCGGCCAAGGGAGCTCGTCGCCGCGGCATCGCGGCGGTGCGAAAGACACATGCGGCTCCTAGACTGAAACCTGTCGCGGCCCTGGCAATCTCCAATACGACCCAGGATTCGGCCACCGGGTGCGACCGAATCTGCGTAAAGACGTCGGGCAACTCATCAGTTATGTCGATCCGGTACGCCGCAAGGTAATCCACGCCATCGTTGCGCACAACCGCACGCCAAGTCTCGCGTCCTGTTCCAGCGCCAAACTGCGGAAGGTCGCCGGGCCGCGCGACCCTGGTTGTCCAGCCGAGCTCGTGGAGGTGATCTGCAAGCCGACGCGCCACGACATGCGTTGTCTGGTCCAAGGGTATGTGCGCAGCGCGGGCCTGCAGCGCCGCCAGGTTTGCGATCGCTGACACAGTCAGGGCAATCCAAGTCTGGCCGATGCCGGTTATCTTCTCGTTATTGATGATTCGGATGTTGTCGGTGCGAATACCATAGCGATCCAGGTAACTGGCTATCAGCGGCAGCGGAAGTGCGTCCCGCCTGCCGGCCCTCGGCTCGACGCGTATCAAGGCGGTTGCCGTTTCGTCAATGCTCGCGCTGAACAACGACCCGCGACGTCGATGGATTCCGGGTCGACGGCCACGGGTTATCGCCATTCGGCGTCGGGCGTTCGTCGTCAGGTGTACTCCGCGCCAATAACTCAACAACACGACCACGCTGAGGACAGCGACGGCTAACACCCACCGGTCGTGTGTTGAACGCCACGGATAGGCCAGCGCCGCCGCAATCCCGACCGACACCGCCAGCGTGACGCGCCAGGTGTCCGGCCAGACGATGATGGGTCGCCTTCCGGACGGGGACATTCTCACAATGTTGGCTCTCTCCGCCGTCTCCCGAACGGCTCGGCTTGCGGCTGATGGAAACGAAACTCCATGTCAAGGGCAGCTGTCAGGTACGAAGGCGTCGGCATCCTTCGATGGCGCACCGACCACCGCGACGCGACAGGGCGCGGCATGCTCCGAAGCCATTGCGGTCAAGTACGAACGCCGGGGCGGCAAGAACCGCCACCCGGCACCAGAGGCGGCAAAGCCGGGGATTTTCTCACACCTACTTTCAGATCTGTTGCGGGAGCGCAGCTTTGAAGCACGAGACGCCGTTCCGTCATTCCTGATGAGCGCTGCCGAGTCAACTCTGGTATCAGCACCGCGTGCAGCTAACCTGCCGGCCCGAGACCAGCCCGTTTGTTGCCCACTGACGCGGTGCGCCAGTGGGCAACAAACGGCTCGCGTGGTGAGAACCGGGGAACAGTCCGTAATTTCGTGAAACCAGGCGTTAGGCGCCGACTTCGGCACCACTTCAGCCGACCGACCAACCCGCGGCGGGCGAACGCCACCCACGGACGGGGCGCCGAGCTAGCCGCCCCATTTTGCGGCTTCAGCCTGGTCCCGAGCCATCATTGCCATCGTGTTGGATTCGTGGGTGCTTGCCATGGACTGATACGAGCGCACCAGATCGTCCAGAGCCTGGTTCCACCGCGCCTGCCACGCCTGGTAGGTCACACCGGTATCACCCTGCCAGGCATTCGACAGCGCGGCCTGCTCGCCGGCGATATCAGCACCCATGCTCTGTAGCGTTCCCGCGTATCCCGACATATCACCGGCATGGGCCACCATCGCCGGGTAATTGTACATAATCTGTGACATCACAAGTCCTTTCTCAAGCTAATAGTGGTCGACTCAGGCGCCGGTATAAGTCGATGCGGCGGCCGCATCGGCGGCGACATAGGTACCCGCAGCGTCGCCCAAATTAGCTTGCGCAATATCGAGCAAAGCATTGACCTTACTGGCCGCCTCCATGTAGCGGGCATGGGCACCTTGAAATGCCAGCGCCGATTCACCCTGGTGAAACGCTTGAGCCGACATCGCCGATTGCTCAGCTTGGCTAATAGTGTGCCGCATCAAACCCGCCTTCGCCGCAAACGCCGACTGCGACGATACCAACTGCGGAATATGGGCATCCAACAAACTCATACATTTTCCCTTCGATTCGATTCCTGCATACTTTGCCGTTAGATCACCGGGCTTAGACGCATCCTCACGCCGGCGCCCCGACTAAACTCACGTCCCATGTCGCTGGCACCATCGGCATAACGGCGCTATCACCGAATTCACCAGCCAACGTGGCCATCCCTGAAGCACTGGGAACGGCAGATGAGGGAGCGGTACCGGCAAACCCAATCGGTCCAGCCCCGGTATCCGACACCCCGACCATGCCCGCCGGCACTTCGCGACCAGGGGCCGCAGCCATGTCGAACTTACCCGGTGTCACCGCCTCACCCTTGTTGGGCGTGAAAACCTCACCCTTGTTGGGTGTAAACGCCTCAGTTTTGTCAGATGTCACGATTTCGCCGTAATCCGGCGCAGCCGGGCCAACGATGCTCTCGGAAGTGTCATCGCTCAGCTGATCGATGGAATTGACATACGCCGGGATCCCGATTCCCAAGCCGGTCGCGAGCGGTACCGCGATAGCGGTGCCAACTCCTGCCAGCACTGCACCGCCGAGACCGAGCGGAACAAGAATTCCCGCCGCTATCAGGGCGACCACGATGATCTCCGGATAGAGGGCCAATAGTGTGATGATGGCTTCCGCTATAGCTTGTGCCGCCACCACAAGGGCCTCGGCCAATACCTCCAGGACCGTAGCGAGGAATTCTCCCAGCAGTAAGGCTCCAACATAGAGCACCTCACCGACCACTTCCAGAATGCTTGCCAGCCCCTGGAAAAACGCCGTCATTATCTCCTGGAACACGAGCAGGGCCTCTTGCACCCACATCCAGAGTTCACTGAGGAAAGTTTCGAGTATTTCCGCTGCCACCAGCAGCGCCTCTTGTATCCACATCCACAGTTCGTTGACGAACGTAGTCAGCACTTCTTCTAAGAGCGTGGCGAACTTTTGCAGCCAGGCTAGGATTTCCAGCCACCACGGCGGTTCCGGCGGAGGAATCGGAAGTATATCGCCGAGGTGTCCGATTCCGGGGTGCTTGACCACCACTGGCGCCGGTGCGGTGTGGGGCACTGCGGCCAGGGCCGCGCCCGAAACTGTCGCATAGGTTCCCATTGTCGCGGCAGCCTGGATCCACATGCGCACATAGTCGGCTTCATTAAGGGCGATCGGGATGGTGTTGATTCCGAAGAAATTGGTTGCGACCAACACTCCGTGAAGGATGTGGTTGGCCTGCAACTCGGCCAATGTCGGCATCGCGACCAACGCACTGACATACGCGGCCGCCGCGAGTTCGTGTTGGGCCGCCGTTGTCTCGCTGACGGCACTGGCCTGATTCAGCCACGCCAGATACGGCAGATGCGCGGCCACGTAACTCTCAGCGCTGGGTCCCTGCCACACCCCAGCCTGCACGGCGGCCAACTCGGCAGCCAACTCGGCTGCCACCGAACTATATTCGGCACCCAGCGAGTTCCACGCCGCCGCGGTCGTCAACAATGGACCCGGCCCCGGCCCGCTGGAAAGCAGTGCCGAATGCACCTCCGGCGGCGTACCTATCCAGATCGAAGGCTTAATCACAGACCACTCGAAACGACGTACGACGCCGCCGCTGCAGCATCACCAATCGCGTAACTGACACCAGACTCAGCAACACTGGCCCCCGAACGGCCAAGCTCTTCGACTCCCTCGGCGGCGACCGCAACGTGCTCGCAGCCCACCGCGCTGAACGCGGCCGCGGTCTCCAGCGACACTGGATCCGCCGCCGGTGGTACCACCGCCGTAATCGCCGGTATTGCGGCAGCATGTGCAGCAGCCAGGCGAGCCGTCAGTGCGTCCACCGCTGCACTTGCCGCCGCTAAGCCCTCAGGAACCACTCGTAACATCAACCGCAACTCCTCAAGTGATCGACGAATCTGCCGCGCTGGAAGTCCGCATGCTCACAACCGTTGGGGCAAAAAGCCTTTGAAGCCCCAAGCGCACGAGCAACGCGCCTGATGAATTCTTGACCAGCTGCAGACGAGAGTTACAGGGCCAAATCATCCCAATCCACCCCGCAGCACGTGGCAGAGCGCTCCGGTTGGCGGTCGACGGCGATGCCGAGTTGTGCGAAACGACCACGCGAACTACTTGTGCAATGGGCACAGTGCACTATTCGGACTGTCCACAGCGGGCAGCTACAACGTGGTTCGCTATGCGAGGTCGCGCCCGCGTCGTACGGAACCAGGGACCTAAGCGCGGGCCCGTGAATCGGGCCGGGTCCAGACCGCAGCTTGTCCACCACTTAGCGCCGTGGCACCATCCTGCTACGCGCTACCACATTATGAATCAAGCAATATGGGAATGCGCTACCCGCTCAAGTATTGCCGCAACATGTCGACGGCCACCGTGATCTGGGCGGCCGGAACCCGCTCGTCGCGCCGGTGCGCCAGATTGGGATCACCGGGTCCGTAGTTGACCGCGGGGATGCCCAGCGCCGCGAAGCGCGACACGTCGGTCCACCCGTACTTCGCCCGGACCTGCCCACCGGCGGCCTCGACCAGTGCTTTGGCGGCCGGCTCCGACAGCCCGGGCAGGGCACCCGCGGCGGCGTCCGTCTGCTCGATCTGCACGTCCAGCCCGTCGAACACCTCGTGGACGTGCTGCAGGGCCGCGGCCACCGACCGGTCGGGGGCAAAGCGGTAGTTGACGGTGACCGACGCGCGATCGGGAATCACGTTGCCGGCCACACCGCCGTCGACGCGTACCGCCGACAAACCCTCGCGGTAGGTGCAACCGTCGATGTCGACGCTGCGGGCCTGGTATCGCGCCAACCGGTCCAGGACCGCGCCCAGTTTGTGAATAGCGTTGTCGCCCAACCAGGAACGCGCCGAATGGGCGCGGGTTCCGGTGGCGCTGATCACGACGCGCAGCGTGCCCTGGCAGCCGGCCTCGATATAGCCGGCGGTCGGCTCGCCCAGGATGGCCACGTCGGCCGACAACCAGTCCCGCAGCTCATTTTCGATGCGGCCTAAACCGTTTGCCGCAGCCTCGATTTCCTCGCAGTCGTAGAACACCAGCGTCAGGTCGTGCACCGGCTCGGCGACGGTGGCGGCCAGATGCAGGAAGACCGCGTCGCCCGACTTCATGTCGGCGGTGCCGCAGCCGTACAGCTCGCCGTTCTCGAGCCGGCTGGGCAGATTGCCGGCTGGCGGGACGGTGTCGAGGTGTCCGGCCAGCAGCACCCGCGACGGCCGGTTGCGGCTGGTGCGCGCCAGCACGGCGTTGCCGTTGCGGATGATCTCGAAGCCGGTTGTCTGGGCTCGCAGCGCGGCCTCCACCTCGTCGGCGATGCGAGCCTCGTTGCGCGACTCGCTGGGGATGTCGACCAGGGCCGCGGTCAATGCGATCGGATCCCCGCGCAAGTCCAGCACGCCCCCAGCCTAGAGCGCCGAGCAGACACAGAATCGCACTCCCCACAGGCTTGGGGTGCGATTCTGTGTCTGCTCGCGCAGGCAAGTAGCGTGTCCAGGCGTGACTGGAGCAGCAGGCATCGGCCTGGCGACCCTCGCCGCCGACGGATCGGTCCTCGACACCTGGTTCCCCGCACCGGAGCTGACGGAATCGGATAGCAGCGGAACCTCCCGGTTGGCGCTGTCCGACATTCCCCCCGAGCTGGTCGCGCTGGTCGGCCGCGACGACGATCGCGGCACCGAAGTCGTCGCGGTCCGCACCGTCATCGGCTCGCTGGACGATGTCGCCGCCGACGCGTACGACGCCTACCTTCGGCTGCATCTGCTGTCGCACCGATTGGTGGCGCCGCACGGGCTGAACGCCGGCGGCTTGTTCGGGGTGTTGACGAATGTGGTGTGGACCAATCGCGGACCGTGCGCCATCGAGGGTTTCGAAGCGGTGCGGGCCCGGCTGCGCCGCCATGGTCCGGTCACGGTCTACGGCATCGACAAGTTCCCGCGGATGGTCGACTACGTCCTGCCCACCGGGGTGCGCATCGCCGACGCTGACCGGGTGCGGCTGGGTGCCCACCTGGCGCCGGGCACCACCGTGATGCACGAGGGCTTCGTCAACTACAACGCCGGAACTCTGGGCGCCTCAATGGTCGAGGGCCGGATCTCGGCGGGCGTGGTCGTAGGCGACGGCTCCGACATCGGCGGCGGCGCGTCGATCATGGGGACCCTGTCCGGCGGTGGCACCCAGGTCATTTCGATCGGCAGACGCTGCCTGCTCGGCGCCAACGCCGGGCTGGGCATCTCCCTGGGCGACGACTGCGTGGTGGAGGCCGGTCTCTACCTCACCGCCGGCACCAAGGTCACCATGGCGAACGGAACCGCGGTCAAGGCGCGCGAACTTTCCGGCCACAGCAACCTGCTGTTCCGCCGCAATTCGGTGACCGGGGCCGTCGAGGTGGTAGCCCGTGACCGGGAAGGCATCACCCTCAACGAGGATCTGCACGCCAACTAGCCCTCAAATAAGCGAGCCGAACGCGGTGCCGGTGGTTTCGGGAAGCAGATAGGTGCACACCAGGCTGACCGCCACCAGAGCGGCCATCATCACGCCGACCGCCCAGCTGCCGTAGACGGCCACCAGGGTGCCGGCGACCAACGGCGGCACCGCCCCCCCGAAAATGCCGGCGAGGTTGATCGACAGGGCCGTGCCGGTGTAGCGGTAGCGGGTGGCGAACAGTTCGGGGATCAGTGCGACGACGGGTCCGAAACCAGCCGCCGCGATGGCGTAAACGCCCAGGATGGCGACTGCGAACCAGGTGCGATCGCCGGAATCGATCAGCGACATCACCGACAGCGACCACGGGAGACCCGCTGCCCACCCGACCAGCATGAGGCGCCTGCGCCCGAACCGGTCGCACAGCGCCGCCGTCGTCGACACGAACACGATGCAGGTCAGCCCGCCCAGCACCCCGACCAGCAGGATGAAGTCGCGGGAATAGCCCAGGCGGGTTTGCGCGTACGAGGGAAGGTAGGTGCTGGCCAGATACAGGTCGCCGAAGACCGCGAGCACACAACCCGCAGCCAGGACCAGTTCGCGGCGCTGCCGGCGCAGCACTTCCGCCAACGGAGCGGGGCTACCGGTTGCTTTCCCAGCATCAGTCCTGGCCATCTCGGTGGCGAAGACCGGGGTCTCGCTGATCTTCAGGCGCACAAACAAGGCGATGACGACGAGCACCGCACTCAGCAGGAACGGGATACGCCATCCCCAATGCATGAAAGCGGAGCTGTCGGCTCCGACGGTGTAGTTCACCACCAAGAAGGTGAGGCCGCTGAGCACCAGTGCGATGCCGCCGCCGATCGCGGTGAACATCCCGTAATAGCCGCGTCTGTGCGCAGGCGCTGACTCGGCACTCAACAGCGCCGATCCGGCCCATTCACCGCCGGCGGCGAAACCCTGCAGCAGGCGCAGCAGTATCAGGATCAGTGGGGCCAGCACCCCGATGGTGGCCGTCGCCGGAACAATGCCGACGGTGACCGTCGCCACGGCCATGATCAGCAACGTCGCGACCAGGGTCTTCTGACGGCCCAGTCGGTCCCCGAAATGTCCGAACACCGCCGCACCGAGTGGCCGCGACAGAAACGCCGTGGCGAATGTCCCCATCGAGGCGACGGTGGCCATCGTAGGGCCGAGACCGGGGTAGAACACCGAGGGAAACACCAGCGCGGCCGCGGTGCCGTAGATGTAGAAGTCGTAGTACTCGACCGCCGAGCCGACGACGCAGGCAAGCGCCACCCTTCTCATCGGCGTTACCAGCGGGCTGGGCTCACCCGTCCCGCTGCCGGCCACTGCGCCGCTGGCCGTGTCCGCGGTTCCGTACACGGCGATGACGATAAGCCACGAAGCCGACCGGATTCCGTTCCAGCGCCGTGAATTTACTGCCAAGATGCTGAGCAATACCGAGCATGCGGATAGTCAGAGCTCGGGACCGCTACCCGGCCTGACGAAACCCGTTGCGCCCCAGGCTGAGCCTCGTCGGGTGTGCGACGATCGTCACATTACGCAACCGTCGTTGACAATGTGGGCGCGTGGCCCTACCGTCAAATTGTCAACTATGGATGACAGCCAGGAGCCGAGAGGGCTCGACGACACGGTAACGGCTTGCCGGCAGGCCCGGTTCATTCAGCGTCGACAACGGGGGCTTTCGAGCCGAACAGCCTCATACCGAACCGAAGGGAGTTCGACATGTCAACCATTCGCACCTTGTCGACGGGTGTCCTCTGCGCCCTTGGCCTTTCGCTCGCGGGGACGTTTGCCGGACCCGCTATAGCATCGGCCGCACCGGGGCAGTCTTTCGCCGGTCCGATGCATCCGGGCGGGGCTCCGATGAACTCCGTAGCAGGCCCGCTTCACCCGGGCCGGGGGCCGATGAACCACGCTTCAGGTCCGATGCGCCCGGGCGTGGCTCCAATGCACCCGGTGCCGCCGCCAACCCATCCGATCTACCACTACACCGATGACCTGACCCACCCGGTTTGGTCGGTCACCCATCCGTTCTGGGCACTTGTCCCCTGATCGACCCCCTGCTTTGCCCCCGGCACATTCCCCCTCCCCCCGTGTGCCGGGGGCAAACCCAGTTGATCGACCGGTCGCCTACACCGGCCCCGGCGGTTCGCACGGGTGACCGTTCACCGCCCGATGTGGTGCACGACGACGCGCCCCCCGTCTTTCGGCAGGAAGCCGAGCCCGCCCGCCCGAATCTTCTCCGGCGGTGCCGTGGTGGTTTCGATGGTCAAGTGGCGCAAGATGGTTCGTAGCACCACGTTCATTTCCATCTTGGCGAACGCGGCCCCCGCACAGCGGCGGGTTCCGCCCCCGAACGGAACCCAGGCAAACGGCGACGGTTTCCCCTCGATGTAGCGCTGCGGATCAAAGCGATCGGGATCGGGGAACGTGGTGGCATCGGCGTGACACCGCGAAATGCTGACGACGATGGAATAGCCCTCGGGAATGACGTACTCCCCCAACTCGAATGACGGTGCCCGCACCCGGCGACCGGAGAAGTCGATCACCGACCGGGTGCGCTGCACCTCGTAGATCGCCGCATGGCGCAGCTCGTTGTCGTCGGTGTCGGCCTCCTCGACGAGCGCCGACAACACCTCGGGCTGGCGGGTCAGCCGTTCGAACACCCAGGCCAAGGTGGTTGCGGTGGTCTCGTGTCCGGCGACCAGAAGAGTGAGCAGATCGTCCCGGACGTCCTCTCGCGACATGGGTGAACCGTCGTCGTATGCGCTGCGCAGCATCAGCGAGAGAATGTCGCCGCGGTCCTCCAACTCCGAGCCCGATTGGGCGCCCGATTGCGATTTGTCGATGATTCTGTCGATGATCGTGTCGTACTTGCCCCGCCATTCCGCTAGCCGGCCCCACGGGGTGTAGCGGCCATAGGTTCGGTTGGGCAGGGGCAGCGTCGACAAACGGGAACCCCACTTCGCCCACGGCACGATGACCTGGCGCAGCTCGTCGAAGTCGTCCCCCTCGGCGCCGAATACGGCGCGCAAGATCACGTTGAGGGTGATGCGCTTCATCGCCGGCAACGTCGGGAATGCGGTACCGTCGGGCCAGTCGGCGATTTCGCGCAGAGTCTCCTGCTCGACGATCCGCTCGTAATTCCTCATGTTGCCGGCGCGGAAGGGATGCGCCAGCAGCTTTCGGCGCCGGCGGTGCTCTTCGCCGTCGAGCCCGAATACCGAACCCGAGCCCAACAGCCGGCTCAGGTTCGGCTGAATGGCGCCGAGTTCGTCTGTCGTGCTGGTGAATACCTTTTTGGCCAGCCTCGGGTCGGCCACGATGACTAGGCGTCCGAACACCGGGACATCGAGCCGAAACGCACCGCCATAGCGACGTGCGAGTTGCTCGGTAGCCCGCCGCCGCGCAGCGAAGAAGGCAATGCCCTGCAGGCCCTTGGGGATTACCCGCGGTGGCGCCGGCGGCAACTTGGCCGTCGTGATGGCGAGGCCGGCCGGGCCGGCGGGCCCGCCCGATTCACTCATGTCGGCAACCACGCGAGACGGTGATCGCGCGGCCGGCCGCTAGGGCGAGGGTCATGAACGAGGGATACCCGGCGAAATACGTCCAAAACGGTTGACAGTTTTATGAGTTTGCTATGCGCGACAGCGAGTCCCGGTTACTCGATCACCCCGCTGAGCTCGAACTCGGCGAGGGTGCGTGCCGCCAGCTCACGCAATTGGGGCTTGGAGCAGACCTCACCGGCCTGGTAGGCCACGACGGTGACGCACATTTTGCCGCTGATCCGCACGAACACCAGCGACAGTTCGCCGTGGCGCTCGAGATGCTCCCGCATAACCCGCTGGATCACACCACCGCCGAACGCGTATTCGGCTTCGGTCCCGTCCGGGCAGGCCGCCACGGCGGCCAGATCGCCGAGACTCGAACACGCCACGGGCAGATCGCCATAGCCGAATGCGGCTTCGGCCAGCCGTTTGAGCGCCGGCTTCGGGACGAACGACACCAGCGGGGCAAGCGGAAGCATCGGCGAAGCCACTTCCGGGGTTTCGCGCAAGGTGTTGAACACCTGCTTGATGGCCGCGCGGGTTTGCGACAGGTCGGTTGTCACCCGGCTCGGGTCGACACTCACAGTCACGAACGACAGCGTGTTGGCCCGGGCGTCGTCTTCGGTGCGATCGCTGAGCGGCACCTGCAAGGTGACCGTGCTGTTGCCGGCGCGCATCCGCCCCATCCGCTCGCCGAGTTTGGCCGCCAACCCGGCAGCCAGGTGGTGACTGGTTCCGCCGAGGGCGTTGGCGCGCTCATCCCACCGATCCAGATCGACGTGGATGGCGATAGCCGGTACAACGACACGTTCGTCGCCGTAGCCGCTCCCGGCGGCGACGGAACGCGACGGTGTCGAGGCGGTGGCGGTCGCCTCCTCGTGGCGACGACGCCGGGCCGCTCTCGCCGCCCCGGCAAGGGCCCGGCCAACCTCGGGCGCGCCCCGCACGGTTTGGCGGACGTCCTGGGCCAGCGCCCGCAGCCGGGTGCGGGAATGCGGCGGCGGATAGCCGAGGTTGCGCCTCTTGCCGATGGCCGCCTCGGCGACCGCGAGGCCTATCCCCAGCCCGTCGATCAGGCAGTGCGACGCCACCAGGCTGACCGCGGTCGAGCCGTCCGTCAGCGGAAGGACGCCAAGGTGCCAGGCCGGCCCCCGCTCCGGATCGATCGGTTTCTGGGCGCGCTCGTCGATCCAGTCGCTGAGTTCACCACGGCGACGCGGATGCTCGGCTACGTCCATCTCCGCCGGCCCCCGGTCGCAGACCCAGCGGTGGCGGGCGAACGGCAGTGGCGAACGCTCGATGCGCCGCCCCAGCAATCCGTAGCCGAGGGTGTGGTGGAAGCGTTTCAGTGCCTCGAAGTTGACGGGATGTTCGTATACCCAGACACATTGGACGACAGCGGCCCGGTCCATGGCGCGCAGCAGCGTAAACATGGCTTGGTCCATGGACGACAGCTGATTGTCCGGCGGTACTTCGCCGATGGGTGCAGTGCTTTTCCGAAGCGTCTGCAGCGCTCGCGCCGGCCATATCCGCACTGGCACTTGTCAGCCTCCGATCGATTGCGGGTTGTGTCGCCGGGCAAACATGCACCGCGTCAACGAGTCAATGCCGGCGCTGCGCGGCCGGGATGACCCGTCAACGGGTCAATGCCGGCCCTGCGCCGGGATGACCACTTTGGCGGCGACGGCCGCCGACCCCGTTTCCGGTCCTTTCCCGGTGCGCGACGAACGCGGCATCAGACATTGGTCACGACGCGGTTGGCGACGGTGTTGGTGTGCTCGTTGATGTAGAAGTGCCCGCCGTCGAAAAACGACAACGTGAATCTGCCGTCGGTGTGGTTGGCCCACCGGTGCAGCGACCCGGCATCGACGCGGTTGTCGTGGCGGCCGCCGATGACATGAATATCGGCGCGAATGCGTACGCCGTTGCTGCAGTCGTACCGGTTGAGCGCCTCGTAGTCGCATCGCGCCGCATTGGTCAGCAGCGCGGCGAACTCCTCGTCGGCCAACAGCCGCGGGTCGGTCCCGCCCATGTTGGCAAGGTCGGCCAGCAGTTCGGTGTCACTGGTCGGCAGTTCGGGCAGATCGGCGACCGCGGACGGCACCGGCCCGGCCGACACCCACAGCTTGCGCACCGCGATGCCGCGTTGTTCGGCGATGCGGGCGAACTCGAAAGCGACCACCGCGCCCATGCTGTGCCCGAACAGCCGCAGCGGCGCCGCGCGGTGCCAGGGTCCTGCCTGGAACAGCCCGCGGGCCAGGTCGTGGATATCTCTGGGCGCCGGATGGTTCAGCCGCTCGGCCCGCTGCGGGTACTGGACGATGAACGTGTCGCCGCCGGCGGCCAGGGCCGCTGCCAGTTTCCGGTAGCTGGCGGCCGCCGCTCCGGCGTGCGGGAACACCACGATAGCGCCGCGGTGAGATTGTCGGTCCGGCCCCGGCACGTGTTTGATCCAGGCCGCGAATGTGGTTGACATGTTTGCCCTTTCATCGATCGTCAGTGCGTCAGTGGGTGCCGTGTGGGGCATCGCTTGGTGGCGGCCCGGCTTTTCTTGACCGGGTCTTCCTTGGTTGTCGGTGCGCTCTGGTGTGCCGCGGGCGTCGCGTTCGACTCGACGGCACCGTCACACGGCATCTGATTCGGGATCGGGTGCCGCTGCGGCCCGGACTGAGATTCGTCGCGGGTCCGCCGCAGCACCGCGCAGTCCCTATGGTCATCGGCGTCATCGGCGTCATCGGCTTCGAAGGCGACCGGTGCGACCAACACCACCGCCCCGGAGCCAGTCCGCGCCAGGTGCTGCCCGCCGAGCCGCTCGAACACATTCACTGCGATTCCCTGCGCAGACTCAGTCAAAACTATGACGGGGGTAACGAAATAGCGGGCCGTCACGATCGCCTGCGATAGGGCAGTCTCAGCGCCGGCGATGGTCATGACCAGGATGCGCGCCGGGGATGCGCCTCAGCATGTCGCGCGCGTCGTGGCCGGTGCGGCGGTGAACGTCCGTTCATCGGGTCGTCCAGATACCGCGCGGTGCCCTCTCAGCTGCGTGTTTACCGGCTAGCGGCGGCGGGTATGCGGGTCGCAACGGTCTGCGTATGTGCAGACTGCGCAGCGGTTTTCGCTGATTTCGCCTCGTCGGCGGCTTTGATGGCTCGCCGCCGTAGCGTCGCCAGCCGATCTGCCGGCCGGCCAAAGCTGAACATATGGAGCTGATCATGGGGGGAGGTGGCTATGGCATTGGGGGCATTGGGGGCACTGGGGGCACTGGGGGCACTGGCGCCATTGGCGCCATTGGCGGCATTGGCGGCATTGGCGGCGTTGGCGGCGTTGGCGGCATTGGCGGCATTGGCGGCGTTGGGCCTTGGTGCCCCGACGTTTGGCCGGGACCAGCATGGGTATGGACGAACCCATGGCTCGGCCGGACGGGGCCCAGTTGGGTGCGGCGGCGCCCGGCCCTCCGTGCGTCGATCGGCCGCCGCGAGCGGAGGCGGGGCACACGAGGATGTCTGAGATGTCTGACCGCCAGCCGAGCACCGTCGTCGACCCCGATCCGATCGTCATCGTCGGCATGGCGATCGAAGCACCCGGCGGTGTCGACACCGCGGCGGACTACTGGGACTTCCTGTCACAACGACAGGAAGGGTTGTGCCCGCTGCCCACCGACCGGGGCTGGCCGATTCGCGACCTGCTGACCGGATCCTGCCGTGAGGGATTCAAGCGGATTCACAATTGCGGCGGTTTTTTGACCGGGGCGGCTACGTTCGACCCGGCGTTCTTCGGCATTTCGCTGCGCGAGGCCATCTCGATGGACCCGCAGCAACGGGTCGCCCTGCGAGTCGCCTGGCGCGCCCTGGAAGGCACCGGCATCAACCCCGACGACCTGGCCGGACACGACGTCGGCTGCTACGTCGGCGCCTACCTCTCTGGTTACGGACCCGACATGGCGGAGTTCTCCGGCCACAGCGGACGCTTGCTCACCGGGACCGCGTCCGGCGTGATTTCCGGCCGGATCTCCTACCTGTTGGGGCTGGCCGGCCCCGCGTTGACGATCGACTCCTCCTGCTCGTCTGCGCTGGCAGCACTTCACGTTGCGGTGCAGGCATTGCGGGCCGGCGACTGCGACATGGCCCTGGCCGGCGGAGTCACCGTGATGGGCTCTCCCGGCTTCTTCGTCGAGTTCTCCAAGCAGCACGCCCTGTCCGACGATGGACACTGCCGGCCCTACAGCGCGCAGGCTAGCGGAACCGTCTGGGCCGAGGGCGCGGCAATGTTTGTGCTGCAGCGGAAGTCGGCTGCGCTGCGCAACGGCCGGCGGGTCCTGGCCGAGGTCCGCGCCAGCGCCCTCAACCAGGACGGCCGCAGCGCCGGGCTCGCGGCCCCCTCCAGCGCGGCGCAGCGCCGACTGTTCCGGCGGGCCATGGCCCAGGCCGGCCTCGGGCCCGAGCAGATCGGCATGATCGAGGGACACGGCACCGGCACCCGGCTGGGTGACCGCACCGAACTGCAGGCGCTGGCCGAAACCTACGGGAACACCGAACCGGGCTGCGGCGCACTGCTGGGGTCGGTGAAGTCCAACTTCGGCCACGCGCAAGCTGCCGGCGGCGGGCTAGGACTGGCCAAGGTTCTGGTCGCCGCCGAACATGGCGCCGTTCCGCCCACCCTGCACGCCGCCGAGGTGAGCCGGGAAATCGATTGGGACAGTCAGGGTTTGCGCCTAGCGCAGGAACTGACCCCGTGGCCGGCCGTGGACGGGCAACGGATCGGCGCGGTCTCCGCCTTCGGCATCAGCGGCACCAATGCCCACGTGATCGTCTCGATGGCCTCGATAGCAGGTGCCGCATGACGGCGACGCACCGACTTCCCGACAACCGCGTGCCGGTGCTGCTCAGCGCACATGAAGAAGAGCTGATCGGTCAGGATGCCGCGGCCATCCTCGACTACCTCGAGCACCTCGCGACGCAACCCGGAACCGACGACGTGACCCCGGCGGTGGCGGCCACGCTGTTGCGCACCCGGCGGGTGCGCCGACACCGCGCGGTCGTGCGGGCCGCCGACCGCGCTGATCTCGAGTCCGGGCTGCGCGCGCTGGCCGCCGGAGAACGGCATCCGCTGGTCGCCCGCTCTTCGGAGAACGCCAATACTCGAACCGCGTTCGCGTTCCCGGGTCAGGGCAATCAGTGGCCCTCGATGGGAGCCCAGGCCTACCAGTGCCTTCCGGCGTACCGGGCCGAGGCGGACCGATGCGCGCAAGCGTTCGCCGCCGCGGGTTTGCCTTCGCCGCTGCCCTATCTGTTGGGCGAGCTGCCGGCCGGCTCCTCAGCCCACACGGACCACGGCTGGTCGCAGATCGACATCCAGGGAGCACAATTCACCCACGCCGCCAGTCTGGCGCAGCTGTGGCGGTCTTGCGGAGTGCTGCCGGACCTCAGCATTGGGCACAGCCTGGGAGAGGCGGCGGCCGCCTATGTGGCCGGCACCATCACGCTGGCGGACGCGGTCGCGGTCGTGGCCGCCCGGGCCACGGTGGTCGGCCGGCTGTCGGGCCGCTACGGGATGGCGGTCCTCAGCATGGGCGCCGACCGGGCCGAGCGATTGATCGCCGAAACGCCGGGCTGGCTGGAAGTTTCGGCAGTCAACTCGCCGTCGTCAAGTGTCGTTTCCGGGGACCGCGACGCGGTGGCCGCCATCGTGGGACGAGCCGAAAAGGACGGTATCTTCGCCCGCGAGCTGACCGTCGACTATCCCGGGCACACCAGCAAGCTGGAATCGCTGCGCGACACATTGCGCGAACTGCTGCCCGCATCGAAGTTCTTGGACGCACCGGTGGAGTTCGTCAGCTCGGCTCGCGGCGACGTCGTCACGCCAGACACCGACTTCACCGACTACTGGTACCAGAACCTGCGCAACACAGTCAGATTCGATCAGGCCGCGGTAACGGCTCGGCAACGCGGCGCGGGCACGTTCGTGGAAATGTCGGCGCATCCGTCGCTGCGCTACGCACTCGCCGAACTGGCCGAAGACGCCCTGATCCTGGGTTCGGGGCGCCGTGACGAACCCGTCGTGGAGCACCTGTCCGCCAGCATCGCCGCTGCCGCGGTGGCCAATCCCGGTTACCGCTGGAGTGACGTCGCGGGCGTCGGCGACCAGCCGCTGCTGCGGGGTTTCCCGACCGCGCCGATGCGGGCCGTACATTTGTGGGCCACCCCCGAGCCGTTGCCGCCGGCACCCGGGTCGGCTCTGGTGGTCGCCTACGAGCGGTGGGAGCAGCTGCCGGCGCACGACCAGGGTCAACACGGCGCGGCCGACCGGCCGGCCACCGCCGTCGCGATCGTGACGCCCGACTCGGCCGGCGATCGGTTGGCGCGCCGGCTGACGGAGGCGGTCAGGGCGCATCCCGCGTGCGCCCTGACGGGACCAGCCGAGGCGGAGATCGCCGTGATCATCGCACCGGCTCTGCTGCAGCCGGACGCGGTCGCCGCAGCCGGCCAACTCCGCAGCGGCGCGAAACAACTCGACTATCACCAGGCGGTCGGTCCGCGCTGTCGACGCGTCTGGCTGGTCACCATGTGCGGTGAACAGGTGGACGCTCGCGCACCGCTAGCTTTGCCGGCGCAGGCCGCGCTGGCCGCGATGCACCGCAGCGTCGGTTTCGAGTTCCCCGACCAGACATTCGCCCACCTCGACGTGCCGGGCCGGGAAATCGACGAGGCGACAGCCCGCCGGTGCATCGATGTGTTGCTGGACGATCACACCGAAGTCGCGGTGCGCGCACACGATTCGGGCACCGGGCTCGATAGCTTCGTCCGGACACTGCGCCAGTCCGCCGAATCCGCGCCCGAAGGCGTCGACGCCGCGGCTTTGGACCATGTGGTGATCACCGGCGGCAACGGCACCATCGGCCTGCGGTACGCCCGGCACTGCGTCGAACACGGCGCTCGGCGGGTCACGCTGTTGAGCCGCAACAGCGTCGACCGGGACGAGCTGGACCGGTTGACGGCGGGATACCCCGCGCAAGTGCACGCCCCGGCTTGCGACATCACCGACGCCGACGCGCTGTCGGCGGTGGCCGGCGAGTACGCGGGCGACGGCGCGTCGCTGCTGATCCACGCCGCCGGCGCAGCCCGCTTCGCCCCCCATGACCAACTCGGCGGCCTGGAGTGGGCAGATGTGTTCTCCGCCAAGGTAACCGGCCTGGTCCGGATGACCGACGCCTGGCCGCTGCGGCCGGATGCGCGGATCCTGCTGTGTTCCTCGGTATCCGGAGTGTGGGGCGGCTACGGGCACGCCGGCTATGCGGCATCCAACCGGATGCTCGACACCGTGGCCGCCCAGTTGCGCGGTAACGGATTGAACTGCATGTCGGTGCGGTGGGGCTTGTGGCAGGGCACCACGATCGCCGGCGCCGACGACGTCGCCCGCATTGAGCGGTCCGGCTTGATCGCCATGGACCCCGACGCGGCGATCACGACCGGTCTCGGGTGCCGTCAAGGCGACCCGCTGATTCTGGCCGCCGATTTCGACCGCCTTCGGGTGTTCTTCGAAAGCCAGGGCGCCGCAATGCCGTTCACCTCGACGACAACCGCCGAAAGCGACGACGATTCGGCGGCCGACAGCCGGAGTCCGGACCAGCGACCGATCAGTGAGCTGGTACGCGCCGAGATCGCTGCGGCATTCAGTCTCGATGGTCCGGCGGCGGTCGACCTGAACGTGGCGCTGGTCGACCTCGGCGCGGACTCGATGCTGGCGCTGGACCTGCGTGACCGGTTACGTCGATGGACCGGCCAATCGGTGCCCGCAGCCCGACTGCTCGGCGGTATCACCGGCGCCGAGCTGATCGCGATTCTGCAGTCGGCTCTCAGCGCGGACCGCCCAGCCGCAAGCCCGGAGCCGACGGCGGAGCCCGGGTCTACCGCGAATCCCGAAAGACGAGAAAGGTTGAGATCCTCGCGTGACTGACACCCACCAAGACCTGACGTCGTTACGCCGTGGGCTGCCCGAGCCTGACTTGGCCTGGTCCGCGTCGCCTCCCCAGGACTCACAGCAGGACCCCGGCCCCCCGCTGTCCGATGGTCAGCGCCGGCTGTGGTTCGTGCAGTCGATCGACCCGAGCAGCTCACTGCTCAACGTCTGCGCGTCCTACCGGTTGACCGGAACCGTCGACGTCGGGCGGTTACACCGGGCGCTGGACGCCGTTGCGGTTCGGCACCCGGTGCTGCGCACCACTTATCACGCCGACGACGACGGAGATCCGCGCCCGGTGGTGCACGATGACCTGCGGCCCGGCTGGGCCCAACACGACCTTTGCGGGCTGTCCGAGCAGGCCCGGCAGTTGCGGCTGGAAGTACTGGCGCAACGGCAGTTTCGCCGTCCCTTCGATCTGGCCGCCGACTCCCCGCTGCGGGTCACCGCGGTGCGACTGAGCAACGACGAGCTGATGCTGTTGATCACCGCCCATCACATCGCTTGGGATGACGCATCGTGGGGCCCGTTCTTCACGGACTTGACCCGTGCCTACTCCGACACCGCCGGCCTCGACGGCGCGACGCCACCGGTGCCGGCTGCTACCGCCGGCACCCTCGACGAGGATCTGGCCTATTGGCGATCGTTGATGGCGGATCTGCCCGAGCCGCTGGAACTTCCGGGTGCCAACGGTTCTGCGGTGCCCAGCACCTGGCGAGCGCAACGGGTGTCGGCTCAGCTGTCCGCGGACACCCTCGGCCGGGTCACCGCGCTGGCCGGCAAGTGCGAGGCCACCCCCTACGTGGTGATGCTGGCCGCATTCGCCGCGCTGATCCACCGCTACACCCATGCCACGGATTTCCTGATCGCGGCACCGGTTACGGACCGCAATGCCGGGGCCGAGAATGCGATCGGCTACTACGGCAACACCGTCGTGGTACGAGCCCAGCCGCAGCCGCGGCAGACATTCCGTGACCTGCTGGCGCACACCCGCGACGTCACCACCGGGGCTTTCGCCCACCAGCGTGTCAACCTCGACTGGCTGGTGCGGGAGTCCAACCCCGACCGTCGCCACGGCGCCGACCGGATGACCCGGGTGAGCTTCGGCCTCCGCGAATCCGACGGCGGCGGCTTCTGCCCGCCCGGCGTGCAGTGCCGCCGCGGCGATCTGCAAGGCCAATTCAGCCAGTTGCCCTTGAGCTTCACGGTGGAGTTGTCCGGAACCGGGGCGCTGGTGGAGGCCGAGTACCTCGTCGAGGTGCTCGATCCGCCGCTGGCCACTCAGCTGCTCGAGCATTACGCCATCCTGCTCGACAGCGCGCTGGCCGACCCCGACACCGAGCTGAATCGGCTCTCGCTGTTCGGTGCCGCCGAAGCCGAGTGGCTGCGCAAAGTCGCCACCGGCCAGCAGTTCTCGACGACACCCACCACCATGCCGGCGTTGGTGGCCGAACGCGCGGCGTCCTCGCCCGACGCCGTCGCCGTCGTCTACGAGGACCGTCAATACACCTACCGCGAACTCAACGAGGAAGCAAACCGGTTGGCGCACTGGCTGATCGACCAGGGCGTTGGGACCGAGGACCGCGTAGCGGTGGTCCTGGACAAGTCTCCGGAGTTGGTCATCACCGCCCTGGGCGTCCTCAAAGCCGGTGCCGTCTACCTACCGGTCGACCCGACCTATCCAGAAGACCGGCTGTCCTACATCCTCGACGACGCCGAGGCCAAACTTGTGCTGCGCGAACCGGTTACCGACCTGGCAGGGTATTCGCCGGCCGACCCGGCGCCCGACGAGCTGGTCCGGCCGCTGCGGCCCGCCAACACCGCCTACCTGATCTACACCTCCGGATCCACCGGCCTGCCCAAGGGGGTGCCGGTGCCGCATGCCCCGGTCACCGAATACTTCGTCTGGTTCGGCGACGAGTACCAGGTCGACGAGACCGACCGGCTGCTACAGGTGGCCTCGCCCGGGTTCGACGTGTCCATCGCCGAGATCTTCGGGCTGCTGATCTGTGGGGGCCGGCTGGTGATTCCGCGGCCGGACGGGTTGCGCGACATCGGTTATCTGACCGATCTGCTCTACCGCGAGGGCATCACCTCGATGCACTTCGTGCCATCGCTGCTCGGCCTGTTCCTGTCGCTGCCCGGTGTCAACCAGTGGCGCACCCTGCGCCGGGTGCCGATCGGCGGGGAGCCGCTGCCGGGTGAGGTCGCCGACAAGTTCCACGCCACCTTCGACGCGCTGTTGTACAACTTCTACGGACCGACCGAGACCGTCATCAACGCCACCAGCTATCAGGTCGAAGGCACCCAGGGCACCCGGATCGTCCCGATCGGCCGGCCCAAGATCAACACCCAGGTGTATCTGCTCGACGATGCGCTGCAGCCCGTCCCGGTCGGGGTGATCGGCGAAATCTATATCGGCGGAACGCATATGGCCCATGGTTACCACCGCCGGCCGGCGCTGACCGCCGAACGCTTCGTCGCCGACCCGTTCACCCCCGGCGGGCGGCTGTACCGGTCCGGGGACTTGGCCCGCCGCAACGCCGACGGCGACATCGAATTCGTCGGCCGGGCCGACGAGCAGGTGAAGATCCGCGGCTTCCGCATCGAGCTCGGCGAAATCGCCGCGGCCATCTCGGTCGATCCCAGCGTCGGGCAGGCGGTCGTGATCGCCATCGATCTGCCGGGGCTCGGCAAGAGCCTGGTCGGCTACGTGACTCCGTCCGACGGCGGCACCGAAACCGTCGACGTGGACCGCATCCGGGCCCGGGTGGCCGCCGCGCTGCCGGACTACATGACCCCCGCCGCCTACGTCGTCCTCGACGAAATCCCGATCACGACGCACGGCAAGATCGACCGGGACGCGCTGCCGCAGCCCGAGATCGCGTCGGCCGCCGAATATCGCGAACCCACCACGGCGTCCGAGCGCATTGTCGCCGGCTTGTTCACCCAGTTGCTGGGCCACGACCGGGTCGGTGTGGACGACTCGTTCTTCGACCTCGGCGGGCACTCGCTGGTGGCCACCAAGCTGGTCGCCGCGATCCGCTCCGAATGCGGTGCCGAACTCGGGATCCGCGACGTCTTCGAGCTGGTGACGGTGGGGCGGCTGGCCGAACGTGTCGACCAGGTGCAGTCGGGTGCGGTCACTTTCAAGCGGCCCAAGCTGGTCAAAACCCCACACGAGGGTCCGCTGCCGCTGTCGGCCGCCCAACTGCGAACCTGGTTCGCTTACCAGATCGAGGGACCCAGCGAGGTCAACAACATCCCCTTCGCCGCCCGATTGAGCGGGCCGTGCGATGTCGACGCGCTGGTCGCCGCCGTCAGCGACGTGGTTCGGCGCCACGAGATCCTGCGCACCACCTACACCGAAATCGACGGTGTGCCTTATCAAGTGGTCCAACCCGCCGCTGAACTGCCGGTGCGGCAGGCGGCCGGGGAGGGTGCAGGGTGGTTGCGGCAGCAGCTGGACAGCGAGCGCCACTACAGTTTCCAGCTGGACCGCGAATGGCCGATCCGCGCCGCGGTGCTGCATACCGGTGATGAGCACGTAGTGTCGTTGGTGGTGCACCACATCGCGATCGACCACTGGTCGGGCGGAGTGCTCTTCGCCGACCTGCTCACCGCCTACCGCGCTCGCCACTCCCGGCAACAGCCGTCCTGGGCACCGTTGCCGCTCCAATACGCCGATTACGCGGCCTGGCAGGGTGAGTTGTTGTCGGAGCAAGACGACCAGTCCAGCATCGCCCGAGCGCAACGCGACTACTGGGTGCGCCAGCTGGAGGGCATACCCGAGGACACCGGGCTGCGGCCCGACCTTCCGCGTCCGGGGGTGCCCAGCGGCGCCGGCGACTCCGTCGAGTTCAGCATCGGCGCACAGGCCCGCGGCAAGCTCACCGAGCTGTGCCGGGAGCTGGGTGTCACCGAATTCATGCTGCTGCAATCGGCTGTCGCCGTGGTGCTGCACAAAGCCGGCGGCGGCGTGGATATACCGCTGGGCACACCGATCGCGGCGCGTACCGAGCCCGAACTCGACCAACTGATCGGCTTTTTCATCAACATCCTGGTACTGCGCAACAACTTGGACGGCAACCCGTCGCTGCGCGAGGTGCTGACCCGGGCCCGCGAAACGGCGCTGGCCGCCTACGCCCACCAGGACCTGCCGTTCGACCGAGTCGTGGACGCGGTCAGCCCGGTGCGGACGCTGTCGCGAAACCCGCTGTTCCAGACCGTCGTGCACGTCCGCGATCACCTGCCCGGCGAACGGGTGATCGACACCAGCGCGGCCGGCAACACCGTATTCACCGCGCTGGAGCCGACGTTCGACATCGCCCACGCCGATCTGAGCGTCAACTTCTTCGCCACTTCCGATGCTGAAGAAGCCGCATATCAAGGCAACATTCTCTACCGCACCGAGCTGTATCACCGCAGCACGATCGAACGGCTGGTCGGCTGGCTGATGCAGGTCATCGACGCATTTGCCGGCGACGTCGATCAGCGGCTGCGCGACGTGCAATTGCTCGATGCCGAGCAGCGGCAGCACATTCTCGCCCGGTGGAGCCGCGGCCCCGAGCCGCCGGCCGAGCGCGCGTGCACGATCGCCGAGCTGCTCGAGCCCAGCCGCCGATGGGGCACCAATCGCATCGCGCTGCGCTGCGCCGACGAGCAGATCGACTACCCTGCGCTGCATCGTCGTTCGGACAACTTCGCGCACCTGCTTGTCGAGCGGGGCGTGGGGCCCGGATCGCTGGTGGGCCTGTCGACACGGCGCGGCATCGACATGGTGGTCGCGCTGGTCGGCATCATGAAAGCCAGCGCCGGCTTCTTCCCACTGGACCCCGGTTATCCCGCCGCGCGCAAACAGCTGATGCTCGACGACGTCGCGCCGCAGGTGGTGGTCGTGACGTCCGAGGCTCTGGAGACTATGCCGGAATCGCCTGAGGTGACGTTTATTTCGCTCGACGACCCGGCGGTGCAGGAGGCTCTGGACCGAGAGCCGTCGGCAGATCCGTTGCCCGCCGCTCATCCGGACGACCCGATGTATCTGGTGTTCACCTCCGGATCGACGGGCACACCGAAGGGTGTCTTGGGCACCCATCGGGCGATGACCACCCGGCTGAACTGGCAGCTATGGAATTACCCGGTAGCCGGCAACGACACCGAAGATATCCGCCTGGCGCAGGCGTCGTGGAACTTCCTCGAGGGGTGCATGGAAACCTTGGGCGGCCTGGCCGCCGGGTCCACCACGATCCTGGCCGACGACACCGAGCACCGCGATCCCGAGGCGCTGGCCTCGCTGATCCGGCGTCACTCGGTGGCCCAGGTCACCGCGGTGCCCAGCCTGGTCTCGACCATCGTTGACACGTGGCCCGAGGCGCTGCGGTCGCTGTACCGGCTGGTGTGCGGCGCCGAGCCGCTGACCGCGTCACTGCAGGAGCGGTTGCTGGCCCACTACGGCTCCGACGGTTCAGGTTCAGGCCCGCAGCTGCTCAATAACTTCGGCGCCACCGAAACGTCCGGCGCGCTGGTCCGCGGACCGATGACCCCGCCGGTGCCGCTGCTGGGCACCCCGATGCCCGACGCGCAGGTGTATCTGCTCGACGACGGCCTGAACCCGGTGCCGCCCGGTGTGGTCGGCGAATTGTATTACGCCGGCGGGCAATTGGTGCGCGGCTACTGGAAACGGCCCGGCCTGACGGCAGCGCGGTTCGTGGCCAACCCGTACGCCGCCGAGCCCGGTGCGCGGTTCTATCGCAGCGGTGACCGGGCCCGCTGGACGCAAGACGGCCGACTCGAATTCGTCGGCCGCACCGACCATCAGGTCAAGGTGCGCGGGTTCCGCGTCGAACTGGGCGAGGTGGAAGCCGCCTTGAAGGCCGCCGACGGGGTGGCCGTGGCGGCGGCGCGCACCTGGGACGTCGACGGCAGCATCACCTTGGCCGGCTATGTGGTGCCGCACCACCCTGCTCCCGGCGAGGAGGCGAAATCGGCGTTCGCATCGGCGGTTCGGGCCGAAGTCGCCGCGGTGCTGCCGGGCTACATGATGCCGTCGTCGATCACCGTCCTCGACGAGATGCCGAAGACCGAGTCGGGCAAGCTGAACCGGCCCGGCCTGCCGCGGCCGTCGGTGAGCACCACCGGACACCGCGAGCCGCCGAGCACCGACATCGAGCGGGCGCTGGCCGAGATCTTCGTCGACCTGCTGCCGATCAACGAAATCGGGCGCTTCGACGACTTTTTCACCCTCGGCGGTGACAGCATCCTGTCGGTGCAGCTGGCGGCGCGGGCGCGGGCGGCCGGTCTGCCGGTCAGTCCGCGGCTGGTGTTCGAGAACCCGACCGTGCAGCAGCTGGCGGCCGCGGTGGAATCGGGTGTGGAATCCACTGGCGCCGTCCTGGACTCCGGAGGGGCCGACGGCGCTGCCGACGCCGATACCCACCACGAGCCGATGAGCACATCCGGGCTGTCCGCCGAGCAGCTGGCGGCGGTCACGCAATCGTGGAGTAACCAATGACCGCCACCGAAACCGGTGCCCCCTCAGGCATCGAGGATGTGATGGCGCTGAGCCCTTTGCAGGAAGGGCTGTATTCGCTGACGGTGCTATCCGGGCTGGCCGATGCCGGTGCCGGGTCTCCGGTCGACGACCCGTACCTGGTCGGGATCGCCGCCGATATCGCCGGTCCGCTCGACGTCGACCTGCTCAAGGACTGCGCGGCGGAAATGCTGATGCGCCACCCGAATCTGCGGGCCAGCTTCGTCAGCCGCGACATCCCCCGGCCCGTGCAGGTCGTGCCGTCGCGGGTCGAGCTGCCCTGGCGCCAAGTTACAGCCAAGCCCGCGGATATCGAAAAACTGGCGGCCGCGGAACGGTCTCGGCCGTTCGACTTCGAAAAGACACCGGCGATCCGTTTCCTGCTGATCGAATTACCGGATAACCGTTGGCATTTGGTGATCACCGCGCATCACATCGTGATCGACGGGTGGTCGCTGCCGGTGTTCGCGGCGGAGATGATCGCGCTGTACGGGGCGGGGGGTGACCCGGACGCGCTGCCGGTCAAGCCGCGGCCGTACCGGGATTACATCGGGTGGCTGGCCGCGCGGGACCGCTCGGCCAGCGAGCAGGTATGGCGTGAGCACCTTGCCGGGTTGCCCGGCCCGACGCTATTGGCGGCGTCGATGGCCACCGAAGCGCCCCGGACCGGATTGCCCCGGCGCACCGAGCTGCGCACCGACCGGCAGACCACCGCGTGGTTGAACGACGGTGCCCGCTCGCGCGGAATCACCGTGAACACCTTGATGCAGATGGCCTGGGCGCTGGTGTTGTCACGGCTGACCGACCGCGACGACGTGGTGTTCGGCGTCACGGTCTCGGGCCGGCCCGCCGAACTGTCCGGCGTCGAAACCATGATCGGGTTGTTCATCAACACCGTGCCGCTGCGGGTGCGGCTCGACGCCAACGCCGAAGTCGGCGCGCAATGCGTTGCGCTGCAACGGAGTGCTGCGATGCTGCGCGACCACAGCTATCTCAGCCACGCGCAGCTACGGACGATCGGCGGCGTCGGCGAGATGTTCGACACGCTGCTGGTCTATGAGAACTTCCCCACATCGGGACTGGCTGACGGTGGTGAGTTGACCGCGGGCGGTGTGACATTCCGGCCGGCCGGGCTGGAGAGCGTGACGCATTTCCCGGTCGCGCTGGCCGCCCACCTGGACGACGGGCAGCTGGTCATGTTCGTCGAGGTGCTCGGCGGCGCACTGGGCGCTACCACCGGTGAGATGCTCGGCCGGCGCGTGCTGGCCACCGCCGAGCGGCTGCTGTCAAGTTGGGAGCGCCCGCTGCGCGAGGTCAGCGTGTTGTTCGATGCAGAGACCCGGCCGCTGCGCGCCGCCGGCACGGCGCCGGCCCGCCCGACAGCAGGCTTTCACACCCGCTTCGCCGCGGCTGCGCAGGCCGGTCCCGACCAGGAGGCACTGAGCTGGACTTGCGGGTCCATGTCCTACGGCGAGCTGGACACGGCGGCCAATCGGCTGGCCGCGGTACTGATCGGTCGCGGGGCCCAACCGGAAAAGCCGGTGGCGGTTCGGCTTTCCCGCGGCCCGCAGTATGTCGTCGCGCTACTCGCGGTGCTCAAATCCGGCGCGGTGTGCGTGCCGCTGGAACCGGGAACGCCGCCGGAGCGGGTGGAGTCGATCCTGCGCCAGACCGGTGCCACCATCGTCATTGACGAGGACATGGTCGCGTCGGTGGACTCCGAGGCATCCGACCAGGCCGTCGATTTCCGTCCCGTCGACGTCGACCCCAGCCAAGCCGGCTATGTGGTGTTCACCTCCGGGACCACCGGAGAACCCAAGGGCGTCATCGGAACCCACGCCGCGCTGGGCGCCTATGCCGACGACCACATCGACACCGTCCTGCGGCCCGCCGCCGCCCGGCTGCGGCGTCGGCTGCGGATCGCGCATGCCTGGTCGTTCGCGTTCGACGCCGCCTGGCAGCCGTTGGTGGCCCTGCTCGACGGCCACACCGTGCACGTCGTCGACGAACGCACCCAGCGCGACGCCGAGTCGCTGGTGCAGGCGATCGCCGAGCACCGCATCGACATGATCGACACCACCCCATCGATGTTCGCCCAGCTGCGAGCCTTCGGTTTGCTCGCGAGCGTGCCGTTGACGGTGCTCGCGCTGGGCGGCGAAGCCGTCGTCCCGCCGACCTGGAACATGATCCGCGACGCGTGCGCGCGCAGCGGGATGGCGGCCTACAACTGCTACGGTCCCACCGAAACCACCGTCGAGGCAGTGATCGCCGACATCACCGAGTACGCCGCGCCGTCGATCGGGCGCCCGACCCGGCAGAGCCGCGCCTATGTGCTGGACTCCGCGCTGCGCCCGGTACCGCACGGCGCGGCCGGCGAATTGTATGTGGCAGGAGCACAATTGGCGCGCGGCTATCTCCGACGTCCCGGTGAGACGTCACACCGATTCATCGCCGACCCCTTCGGGTCCGGGGAGCGGATGTATCGCACCGGCGACGTGGTGCGCCGCCAGCCCGACGAGTCGCTGGTCTATCTGGGCCGCGCCGACGAGCAGGTGAAGATCCGCGGCTATCGGGTGGAACCCGGCGAGATCGCCGCGGCGCTGCAGGCGCACCCGGGGGTTCGTCATGCCCATGTCGTGGTCCGCGAACATCCGGGCGGCGCGCGGTTGACGGCTTGCGCCGCGACCGCGAACGGCTCCGCGCCCACCGAAGCCGAGTTGCGGACCATGCTCGGTGAGCGGCTGCCGCGCTACATGGTGCCGCAGCGCATCGTCGTCGTCGACGAGATCCCGCTGACCGCCAACGGTAAGCTGGACGAGGCCGCGCTGCCCGACGTCGATGCCGGCACCGTCGGGTCCGCACCCGAAACCGCAACGGAATCCACGCTAGCCGAGTTGCTTTCGGAGATGTTGCAGATCCCCGAGGTCGACGTGACCGCAGATTTCCTGGAATTGGGACTGGACAGCATCGTGGCGCTTTCGGTGGTCCAGGCGGCGCGCCGCCGCGGCATTCCGCTACGCGCCCGGCTCATCCTGGAGTGCAACAACATTCGCGAACTCGCCGCCGCGATCGACGCCGAAACCACCGGCGCAGCCCGCGACGCTGAGCACAGTACCGAACCGATTCCGTTGCTGCCCAACGCGATTTGGGTCTACGAATACGGTGAGCCACGGCGAATGGGACAGGTCGAGGCCATCCGGGTGCCCGAGGGCATCACCGCCGAGCAGCTGCGGGCGGCGCTGACCGCCATCGTCGACGGCCACGAAGTGCTGCGTAGCCGCCTGGACCGCACCAGCATGGTCCTGGTGCCCACCCCGGTCGGTGACTTCTTCGACGAGGCAGCGGTGTCCGGCGATCTGCCGGCAGCGGTCACCGCACACGCCGAGAAGGCTCTGGAAAGCCTTGATCCCGAACGTGGTTCGCTGCTGTCCGCCAGGTGGTTGCGGCCGCCGAGCGGACCGGGGGTGCTGCTACTGGCCGCACATGTGCTGGCGATGGACCCGGCATCGTGGCGGGTGGTGCTCGGTGAACTCGACGCCGCCTTGCATGTACTGGCCGGCGGACACGCACCGGCGCCTGTTCCCGAGCACACCAGCTACCGGCGGTGGGCCCAAGCGCTCATGCGGCGTGCCGAAACCCTTGACACCATGCCGTTTTGGCTTTCCCAGCTCCAGGGTGAGGACCCGGATCTGGGCGCCCGACGGGTACAGGCCGACCGTGATCGGGCCGCTGGCCTGCTGATCCGCGCCGCAGTGACCGACACCGCTATCACCGGTCAACTACTGGATTCGAATGTCCCGATGTTTGACCTGCTGGTCGCGGCGGCGGCGCGGACGGTGACCCGGTGGCGGCAACGCCGGGGTCAGCCGACACCGGCGCCGTTGCTGGCCCTGGAAACCCACGGCCGCGCCGACGCTGTGGTAGACGACACCGACCAGGACACCAGTGACGCCGTTGACACCACCGACACCGTGGGCCTGCTCAGCGCGATCTATCCGCTGCGAGTGCATTCCACCGACCCGCATCGCGTGACCGCGCAATTGGCGGCTATCCCCGGCGCCGGAATCGATTACGGTCTGCTGCGCTACCTGCGCGCCGACACCGCGGCTGCGCTCAACAGTGTTCCAGGGCCGCAGCTGCTGCTGAACTATCTGGGCCGCGCCGACGTCGGTGACGCCGGCACCAGCGTGCGCCTCGACCGCGAGCTGCTGGGCGGACTGCCGCCGCTGCCCGAACCGAACGTGGCGGTGCGTCACGAACTGGTCATCATGGCCACCCTGCTGGGCTCTGGCGATCAGCAAGTGTTGTTGACTCAGTGGCGTGCCCTGCCAGATATCCTCAGCGAGCCGGAACTGACCGCGCTGCAGGATCTTTGGAATGAATCTCTCAGGGAGTGCGTGGCATGACTACGCTAGCGGTCGTCGGCGCCGGGGCCAAGGCGGTGGCCGTCGCGGCCAAGGCGTCGGTGTTACGCGCCATGGGTGTCGACACACCCGACGTCGTCGCCGTCGAACGCACCGGCGTGGCCGCCAACTGGCAGGCCGGCGGCGGCTGGACCGACGGCGCCCAAAGCCTGGGCACCAGCCCGGAAAAAGACGTCGGCTTCCCGTACCGCTCGTCGTTGGTGCCACGCCGCAACGCCGAACTCGACGAGCGGATGACGCGCTACAGCTGGCAGGCGTATCTGATCGCCACCGGTCAATTCGCCCAATGGATCGACCGTGGCCGCCCCGCGCCGACCCACGGCCGGTGGGGCCAGTATCTGCGCTGGGTCGCCGAGCGAATCGACATGACAGTGGTCTACGGCGAGGTCGACCGAATCGCCCTCGACGGCCGACACTGGGTGCTGCACACCCCCGAGCGCACCGTGCACGCCGACGGGTTGATGATCACCGGGCCCGGCCAAGCCGAACGGACCCTGCTGCCGGGCAATCCGCGGGTGCTCTCCATCGCGCAGTTCTGGCATCGTGCCGCCCAGCACGACCGGATCAGCGCCGAGCGGGTCGCGATGATCGGCGGCGGTGAGACGGCCGCGGCCATGCTCCATGAGCTGTTCCGGCACCCGATTTCGACGATCACCGTCATCTCACCGCAGGTCACGCTGTTCACCCGGGGCGAGGGCTTCTTCGAGAACTCACTGTTCTCCGACCCGTCCGACTGGGCCGCCCTGACTTTGCCGGAACGACGCGACGCGATCGCACGCACCGACCGCGGAGTGTTCTCGTCGAGCGTGCAGGATGCACTGATGGCCGACGACCGGATCCGCCACCTGCGCGGCCGGGTTGCGCACGCGGTCGATCGCGACCAGCAGATCCGGCTCACCCTGAGCACCGACCGGGGCACCGAAAACTTCGAAACCGTCCACGGTTTCGACCTGGTCATCGACGGCTCGGGGGTTGACGCGCTGTGGTTTACCACGCTGCTGAACCAGGATGCGCTCGACCTGCTCGAGCTCGGGCTGGGCGGGCCGCTCAGGAGCGAACGCTTGCAGGAGTCGATCGGCTACGACCTCGCCGTCAACAGCGTCACGCCGAAGCTGTTTCTGCCCGGACTGGCCGGCCTGAACCAGGGGCCCGGATTTCCCAACCTCAGCTGCCTGGGCCTACTTTCCGACCGGGTGCTGGGCGCCGAGCTACCCCAAACCGACCCTTCTAATAGGAGAACTGATGAGCACCAATCCCTTCGATGACGAGACCGGCACCTTTTGCGTCCTGGTCAACGACGAAGAGCAGCACAGCCTGTGGCCGACGTTCGCCGAGATCCCGGTCGGCTGGCGCAAGGTGTACGGCGAAGCCAGCCGGGCAGATTGTCTGCAATACGTCGAGGAACACTGGACCGACATGCGGCCCAAAAGCCTGCGTGAGGCCGTGAATTCGGGGCGGTCTGGTTAGCCAGGTCAGGCGGCACCGGTGACCCCGTGATTTTGATTCCCGAATCGCGACACCTAGGACATCAGCGGACAACAACCGAAACCCGAGAGACATGAGTGAACCCGACGTGATCCTGCCCCGGGAACTGACCGACCTACCCGACGAGGTCCGCAACATCCCGCCGCCGCCCGCCCGACCCGAAGTGCCCCAACCATACGCATTCCGGCTGGCCGATCCCGATACCGACGCCGACATGATCGCAGAATGGATGCGCCGGCCCCATCTGGCCGAAGCATGGGAGTACGTGTGGCCGGTGTCGCGGTGGCAGCGCTACCTGCGCGCCCAGCTCGACGGCAGCTACTCGCGACCGATGATCGGCAGCATTGACGGACAAGACCACGCCTACGTCGAACTCTATTGGGCTGCCAAGGATTCCATCGCCACCCGGTACGAGTGGGCTCCCTATGACCTGGGCATACACGCCGGTATGGCCGACCCGGAGATCATGAACAAGGGAATCGCCCAATTCGTGTTGCCGCACTTGGTGGCCAGTGTGCTCAACGCCGAACCGCGATGCCGGCGAGTCATGTTCGATCCGGACTACCGAAACAAGATGGCGCGCAGGTTCTGTGAGAGCGCTGGCTGTGCATTTCTCGGCGAACACGACATGGCGAATCGCCGGATGGCGCTCTATGCATTGCCCCGCACACCCGACGACGTACCCCTGGCTAGAGAATCGTGATCGCCGATGCGCGAGTTCTAGCACGCAACTGCGACGGTCACATCAGCTACACCAGCGTCCAGGGTTTCGGGGTCCGCGTTGACTCATCAGAAATGCCCGGCTGTCAGCGACAAATCCGTTGCGCACCTTGGCTTGTCGCTCAGATACGGGCAAGCCGGGTACCATCGCCTGAGATTCGTGTGAACGGTGTGATTACCGCGCCGAGCACGGACCGTTCCAGCCCACACTGGAGAGGACACCCACATCGACCGGGCCTCGTCCTCAATCGTCTGAGCACGCGTCTCGAAACGGCCCGCCATCGCGCGCATCGCGACTCAGCCGCTACCCGGCGGCAGGCGTCCGAGGCATGACATAGGGCCTCGGCGTGACCCGCAGCACGCCACTGACGCCGTTGCCACCGCCGGCGTTGGCCAGTTGGCCCAGCGGCAACCCACCGAGCATGGGCGCTGGTCCGGTTTCGGCAGCAGTCGCCACACCGGCCAACGGCAATGCCCGGGCCGCCGGGACGACCGTCTGATTCGCCGCCGCCCACCCGTGCGGCACCGACAACGAGCCGATCGACAGCGCCCGGCCCAAACCCGCCGCGACCCCGGAACCACCGATCCCGGAGGTACCCAACCCGCTCCCCAGCGACCCCATGGCCCTGGCCCCCGATTCGACCGCGGATTCAACAGCCTGGGCGGCCGCCGGAGCCATGCCCTTCAACAGCGAACTTGCCGTGTTGGTCATCGACATGCCCGAACTGAGCATCGACACGTGATTGTTGAGCATCGACACGATGTTGCTGATCGGCGACAGATGCGGCGAAATGGCCTTCCAGAGCTCGCCCACTGCTGTGAAGGGTGTGGTGCCTTGCCCGGGCTCGGCGAGTTGTTGCAGCGCCTGCGGCACCGTGGAGATCAGCTGATTCGCCGCGGCGGTATCGGTGGCCTCCTCGACCGCCCCGGCCTGCTGCACCAGCCCGCCGGCATTGGTGATCTCCGGGGACTCGTCGAACGGCGTCAGCGTCTCCGCCGCAACGGCCGCCGAACCCGCGTAGCCATACATCGCGGCGGCGTCCTGAGCCCACATCTCGCCGTAGTCGGCCTCGGTGACCGCGATCGCCGGGGTGTTCTGCCCGAAAAGGTTGCTCGCGATCAGCGTCAACAGCTGGATACGGTTTCCGGCGATCACCGCCGGCGGCACCGTCGTGGCAAAGGCTGCCTCGTAGGCCGTCGCCGCGGTCCGGACCTGGTCAGCGGTCAGTTCGGCCTGCGCTGCGGTGGTACCCAGCCACGTCACGTACGGCGATGCCGCCGCGACCATCAAGCCTGCCGACGTACCCCGCCACGGCCCGACCAACAACCCCCAGATCACGGACTGAACTGCGGACGCGGCGTTGTACAAATCGATAGCCACGCCATCCCAAACCTGCGCAGCAGCCAGAAGCGAGCCCGAACCCGGACCGGTGTACATCCTGGCGGAGTTGATCTCCGGCGGCAAAGCTCCGAAATCCATCTTCAGTCCTATTCTCGGAACACCGTCGGTTACTGGGCGGCCGCGGCGTTGGCGGCTTCCGTGGCGGCATACGAACCGGCGCTCGCGGCAAGAGTGGCCACCAACTGATCATGAATTCCGGCGGCCCTCGCGCTCACCGCCTGATAGGTGGCGGCGTGCGCCGCGAACTGCACTGCTACCAATGCCGAGACCTCGTCGGCAGCGGGGGGCAACACACCCGTCGTCGGAGCCGCGGCAGCGGAATTGCCGGCGCTCAGCGCCGCACCCACCGACCCGAGGTTGGCGGCTGCGGCCGCCAAGACGTCTGGTTGTGCCGTCAGGAAGGACATGCGGTTACCTCCTCGAGAGGCCGGGCACTCGCCCGGCAATGCAGGTTGATCGTCGGGTCACCGGTGGCCCAAGCTCTCCGCCACGGGTCGGGTCCGCGGTGATGAACTGGCGCTGATGATGGCGAACACGCAACGACGGCAACAGGTTAATCTCACCCGAACCGGCCGCCCGGAGGTGCAAAACGCACCAACGGGTCGGGCCAGCGGTGAAATCTTCCCAACAGAACCCGGTCGCAGGTGCAAAGTGCACCGTGGGTACAGCGCGGCACTTTGTCCGGACCGGGGGCCGCTGGCTCATCATGGGTCGGCTATCGTACTGCGCCGCAACCCGTTCCAAACCGGGATGCTCTATGAGCTCGGTTCTCGCGGCGGAGCCACGCCAATCGAGCCGTGGCCGAGATATATTCAGCCTGAGTTGAGCGGATCGGCGCCGCCCTAACCGGTTTGGTTGCCGGATCACCGTTTGCCTCCCGACGAGCATAACTGTCGGGTCCCGTCAGCCGGCCACTGCAACGGCCTTCCCGACCCACGCGGTCAAGTGGTTTCGCGCCCGCGCAACCAGCGGCTTCGCCAATCCGCCACTGCGGCTGTGTCGGCTACCACATCGGCGGCAAACGGACAAGGCATTGCTGCCGTGAATCCGAGAGACCAAGGGCGACAAACGGTTAAATCCCGCCACAAAGCGGAAATCGATCACCTGTGGCACCACATGCCGATCCTAGAATCAGCGCGTGGTACGGCAACGACCCTCGCCGCGAATACGTGAGCTCATCCGAGAAGGAGCCCGGATCGCCCTCAACCCCGGCCCGGAATGGATCACGGAGCTGGATCGTGCCACCGTCGCGGCCAACCCGGCCATCGCCGATGATCCTGTCCTGGCCAAGGTTGTCCAAAAGGCCAACCGCGCCAACCTGGTGCACTGGGCGGCCGCCAATATGCGCGACCCCGGCGCGCCGGTGCCGCCCAACCTCGGTGCGGAGCCGCTTCGCATGGCCCGAGACCTGGTGCGCCGGGGCCTGGACACCTTGGCGCACGACGTCTATCGAACCGGGGAATACATCGCCTGGCGGCTGTGGCTGCACATTGCGTTCGACCTCACCGCCGATCCGGCGGAGCTGCGTGAGCTTCTCGACGTCTCCGCCCGGTCGGTCAACGACTTCATCGAGGCCACACTTGCCGGCATCGCCGCCCAAATCCAGCTCGAACACCACGAACTCAACCGTGGCAGCCATGCCGAGCGCCTCGAGGTGGTCGGGCTCCTTCTCGAGGGCGCCCCGATCAGCCGAGAGCGCGCCGAGGCTCGGCTGGGCTATCCATTGAACCGGGCGCACACCGCAGCCATCGTCTGGAGCGACGAGATCGACGGCAACCACGGCGATCTCGATCGTGCCGCCGACGCGTTCAGCCACGCTGTGGGCTATGCGCAACAGCTCACCGTGGTCGCCAGTGCGGCCACCCGCTGGGTGTGGCTGGCCGACGCCGCCGGCCTCGACATCGCCGCGGTTGAGCGGGCACTGGACAGCACCGCCGGGGCACGCATCGCCATTGGAACCACCGCAACCGGGACCGGAGGGTTCCAGCGCAGCCACCTCGAGGCGCTGACCACCCAGCGCACCCTGATGCGACTACAGTCCGGCCAGCGGGTGGCATTCTTCTCCGACGTGCAGATGGTCGCTCTGGTCACCCAAAACCCGCAAGCAGCAAGCGAATTCATCTCCAGCACGCTCGGGGACCTGGAATCGGGAAGCCCGGAGCTGCAAACGACCCTGCTGACGTTCATCAACGAGCAGTGCAACGCCTCCCGCGCCGCCAAACGCCTCTACACGCACCGCAACACCTTGCTGCGCCGAATCGAGTCCGCTCAACGACTCCTGCCGCGGCCACTCGGCCGCACCTCCGTCGAGGTCGCCGTCGCCCTCGAAGCCCTGAGGTGGCGCGGCAGCGACATCGGCAACCTCCCCGGACCCGCTCGTCACGGCGACGGCGTGCCGGCTTAGCAATTCGCGGCCAATTCGCGGCCAATTCGCGGCCAATTCGAGCCGGTTCAGCCTTCCGACAGCAATTGCTTCTTGAGTACCTTGCCCAGCGCATTGCGCGGCAGCGACTCCACGATCCGCACCTCACGCGGGCGCTTGTGGACCGAAAGCTGCTGGGCGACAAACTGAATCAAGTCATCCGGGTTGGCTGAGCCGACGACGTAGGCAACGATGCGCTGGCCCAGGTCCGCGTCGGGGAACCCGACGACCGCGACCTCGGCCACATCCGGATGCCCCAGCAGCACCGTCTCGATTTCGCCTGCGCCGATGCGGAATCCGCCCGACTTGATCAAGTCGACCGACTCTCGCCCCACGATGCGGTGCATGCCGCCGGCATCGACGACCGCGACGTCACCGGTGCGATACCAACCGTCGGCGTCGAAGGCTTCAGCAGTGGCATCCGGCCGATTCAGGTAGCCCTCGAACATCGTCGGGCCCTGAACCTGAAGCCTGCCAACGGTTTCGCCGTCATGCGGGACCGGGTCACCGTTGTCGTCGACCAGTCGGGTCTGCACGCCGGCCAGCGGCAGGCCCACCCACCCGGGGCGACGTTCGCCGTCGGCCCGGGTCGACACGGTGATCAATGATTCCGAGGCGCCGTAGCGTTCAATGGGCCGGTGCCCGCTGACCGCGACCAGCTTGTCGAAAACCGGCACCGGCAGTGCCGCGCTGCCGGACACCAACAACCGCGCCGGTTTGAGCGCCTCGGCGGCAGCCTGGTCGGCCGCCACCCGCGACCACACCGTCGGCACCCCGAAATACAGGGTGCCGCCCGCTGCGGCATAGCCCGCCGGCGTCGGTTTTCCGGTGTGCACGAACCGATTTCCGACGCGCAGCGAGCCGAGCAGACCGAGGACCAGGCCGTGGACGTGATACATCGGCAACCCGTGCACCAGGACGTCATCGGCGGTCCACTGCCAGGCATCGGCCAGCGCGTCGAGGTCGGCGGCGATCGCGCGCCGGCTCAACTGCACGCCCTTGGGCGGGCCGGTGGTGCCGGAGGTGTAGATCACCATCGCGACGTCATCGGGTGACGGTTCGGGATAACGGTGCCAGGACCGGGCGCGTAACCGGACCGGAATGTGCGGTAGCCCTTCGGTTTCGGCGGGTACCGGTCCCAGCCACGCCTGCGCACCGGAGTCGGCCAGCATATGCCGACGTTCGGCCACACCGACGTCGGCCGGTACCGGGACGACTTGCACACCGGCGAGCAGACAACCGGTGACGGCCAGCACCGTGGCGGCGGTCGGCGTGGCCAGTACCGCGACCCGGTGCGCGCCCGCGACCCGCTCGGCCACCGAGGTTGCGGCGCCGATCAGGTCACTGCGGCTGAGCGTGACGCCGTCGATGCTGATGGCGTCGGCGATGTCGGTGGTGGAAAGGTCGGCGGGGTTCAGTGAGGCCAGCAGCACCTGAGCAGGCTACCCAGACCCGTCGGCGGCCGCAGCGGCGGTCTTCGACGAGCCGGGAAACAGCGGTCGCAACACCGCCGGCGGACGGAACGGGGTCCAGCTGCCCCGCGGTTGCGCCAGCCGGTCGGCGATGGCCCACACCGTCGCCGGATGGTGTCCGTAACCGATGTGGCTGGCCAGTACCGCGATGTTCTCGCTGCGCGGCCCGGGCGGATTGATGCAGGTCTGCCACGCGACCATGCCGTCGAAGCGCGAGTAGATCGCCGTCGTGGGGACCGGCATGGGTTCGGCTTCGGACTTCAATGGCAGCGCGTGCTGTTCGGAGTGCAGGTGGGCGTAGCGCTTGAAGCTGGGGGTCGCGCGGGACTGGCCTTCGTCCTCCATGCGAAACGGGCTGCCGAGGGTGATCACCTGACGCACCGCCTCCGGGTGACGGCGGGCCAGCGTGCGCGCGAAGATGCCGCCCAGACTCCAGCCGATCAGGGTGAGCGGAACGTCGTAGCTTGCGTGCAGCTCCTCGAGGCGCAGTTCCATGCCGCGCACCGCTTCGGGCGTAGGGCCGATGTTGCGGCCGAGGCCCCAGCCGTGGGCCCGATACCCGAGGCGGCCCAGCAGCCGCCGCAACGTCCAGGTGGAACCGTCCCCGGCCAGCAGGCCGGGCAGCACCAGAACCGGGTGCCCGTCGCCGACCGGCAGCATCCGGCGCAGCGGCAGGACACTGACCAATTGCCCGTACTCGGCCACCGCACGCGGGATGTCGGTGAGATAGAGCGCGAGTGGCGGGGCGCTGACGGGTTTGGTCGTGGACATGGGTCAGCCCTCCTCGTCCCAGACCTTCATCATGGTCGCCAAGATCTCCTCGCCGCGGCCGAGCCCGGCGAGGTGGCTTTCCTCCGGAAGGTGGAACAGCTCGGCGTTGGGCAGGCGGGAAACGACGTGCTCCCCGTGGGAGAACGGGATGATGTGGTCGTGGTCGCCGTGCCACCAACGGACCGGGACCGTCACCTCCTCGAGCCGGAATCCCCAGTCCCGGGCGAACACGATGACGTCGGCGAACGGCGCGGCCAGTTGTTTGCGGCTGCCGTTGAGCAGGTCGTCGAGAAACATCGCCTTGAACTCGGGACGGGCCAGCAGATGCCGGTCGGCCTGGGGTGAGAGCAGTGCGTACACGTCCAGTGCCGGGGACGCGACCGGCCGGGCCGCCCGGATCAGCAGGCTGGCGGAAAGCCGCAGCGGGCTCCCGCCCAGCTTGAGCAACGGCGCCACCCGCACACCGAGGTTCATCACGCCGCCGCTGATCGCGTCGGGACCGTGTGTCGGTGCCACGCCACCGAGCACCCCGGCGGCCACGACCTTGTCGGGCAGCCCGGCGGCGCAGGCTAGCGTGTAGGGGCCCCCGCCGGACAGGCCGACGACGGCCATCTTCTCGATTCCGAGGGTGTCGGCGATGGTCCGCATGTCGTCGGCGAACGCGGAGATGGTCTCGTACTGATGCGGGGTCGACGAGCCGATGCCGGGCCGGTCGACACCGATCAGCCGGACGTTGTGGTGTTCGGCATAGACCCGGGCCTCGGTCGGGATCTGCCGGCGGGCACCGGGGGTGCCGTGCAGCCAGAAAACCGCACGTCCCTGCGGGGCGCCGAACTCGGCGAAACCAATCTGGCGATCCTCCCCGACCGCGATGTTTCCTTCGATCTTGGGACGGGCAATTGCGACGACCATCCCGAGAGCTTCGCATGCGGACTTTGCTCGTGACAATCCGGGACGGGTCCCGGATGGGCGCCTTTCGCAGCCTCCCGTCAGGCGGGCATCCCGATCGCCTTGGGCTCCATGTACTGGTGCAGGCCGGCGATTCCACCGCCCTCACGGCCCAGGCCGCTCTGCCTGAAACCACCGAACGGCGCGTCGCCGGGACCGAACCCGTTCACCGCGATCTGGCCGGTGCGGATGCGGCGAGCGACACCGACGGCGCGTTCGGCGTCGGTACCCCACACCGCGCCGGACAGGCCGTACTGCGAGTTGTTGGCGATCGCGACCGCCTCGTCGTCGTCGCGGTAACGCATGACGGTCAACACCGGCCCGAAGACTTCCTCCTGCGCAATGGTCGCGTCCGGGGTCGAGCCGGTCAGGATCGTCGGCTCGTAATAGAAGCCCGTTTCCAGCGCTGGGGGGCGCCGGCCGCCGGTGGCCAGGGTGGCGCCGTCGCCGAGCGCCCGGGAGACCAACCCTTCGACTCGCTGCCGCTGTTGCTCGCTGATCAGCGGGCCCATCTGCACCTCCGGATCGGCGGGATCGCCGACTTTCACCTGACGCGCCAGTGCCACCAGCCGGTCGACGACGTCGTCGTGCATCGCGTCGGGCAGCAGCAGCCGGCTGTGCAGGATGCAGGCCTGACCGGCATGCAACAGGCAGGACTCGAACAGCATCCGCTGCAGCAACTCGTCGGTCAGCTCGGCGTCGTCGAGCACGATGCTCGCCGACTTGCCGCCGCATTCCAACAGGACCCGCTTCATGGTGCCGGCCGCGGCGGCCATCACCTCCCGCCCGACCGCCGAACTGCCGGTGAAGCTGACCATGTCGATTTGCGGATCGACGGCCAGCAGCTTGCTGGCCTCGATACTGCCGGGCGTGACCACATTGACCACCCCGGGCGGGATGTCGGTGTGCTCGTCGATCACCTTGGCCAGCGCCAACCCGGCCAGCGGGGTCAGCGGCGACGGCTTGAGCACGACGGTGTTGCCGGCCGCCAGGGCCCGACTGAGCTTCATGACGTTGAGGCTGTGCGGGAAGTTCCACGGCGTCAGGATGGAGACCACACCCAGCGGCTCGTGACACAGCACGGTGGCACCGGCGCCTACCGATCCGATCGGCTCCTCGCGCAGCGTGGTGGCGAGTTGGCCGGCGCGCTGCGCGATGAAGGACGCGCTGTCGATCTGCATTGATCGTTCGTTGGTGGTGCAGCCCCATTCGGCTTGGGAGAGCGCGAAGAACTCGTCGGCATGCTGTTTCAGCGCCTCGCCGAGCTGAGTCAGGCAGGCGGCGCGTTCCTGGTGGCTCATCGCCGGCCAGGAACCTTCGTCGAATGCGCGACGGGCGGCCTCGATCGCCTCGGCGACCTGGCCGACGCTGGCGTCCGGCGCGGTGGCGATCGTCGCGCCGGTCGATGGCGAGATGTCGTCGTAGCGGCCGTTGTGCGGTTCCGCCCAGCGTCCGCCGATATAGAGCTGGTAGGTGTCGACAAGAGGTGATTCAGCCATCTGCATCCCCAAACCGCATATCGGTCATATCAACACCTGGTGTACACCGGTCACAGGTCGGAGTCAACGAGTGCTAGCCCGAATTACCGGCAATTTCAGGCATATTGACAAGCAACGCCGTACACGAGTAAACACAGTTGGCGAACACCTTGTGTCGATGTGTCGGATTCGCTGGTTCTGATCGATCTGCGACGGGAGGGCGCCGTGCCGTCAGCCGAGTTCCGCGCCAAGTTGCGCGCTCTCGTCGGGCAGCACACCGGTGGTACCGGAAAGCCTTTGGTGGCGCCGGATCCGGTCAATCAACCGATGATTCGGCACTGGGCGCATGCGCTCGACGACATGAACCCGGTGTACCTGGATCCGGAGTTCGCGGCCACGTCGAGGTTCGGCGGCATCGTGTCGCCGCCGGTCATGCTGCAGACCTGGACGATGCCCGCGCCGAAGCTCGAAGGGATCCGGGAGCGGGGCGGAACTCCGACCGAAATCACTTGCAATCCAACGGCCTTCCTTGACGAGGCCGGCTACACCAGCACGGTGGCGGTGAACTCGGAGTTCGAGATCGAACGTTACCCGCGCCTGGGCGACGTGATCAGTGCGATGACGGTGTACGAGGACGTCTCCGACGAAAAGGAGACCGCGCTGGGCACCGGCTTCTTCCTCACCTGGGTGACGACCTATGTCGACCAGCATTCAGAGGTGTTGGGCCGCCAGCGATTCCGGGTCCTGCGATTCAGGCCGAAGCGCTGATGGCGACCCGGCCGGCACCGGCAATCAGCCCGGACACCGAGTTCTTTTGGCGCGGTCTGCGTGAGCACAAACTACTGATCCAGCGCTGCACCGGATGCACAGCGCTGCGTCACCCGCCACGCCCCATGTGTCCCGGGTGCCGCTCCGTGGACTGGACGGTTGCCGAGTCGTCGGGCCGCGGCACCGTCTACAGCTACGTGATGCCGCACCAGCCGCGGTTTCCATTCTTCGATTACCCCTACATCGTCGTGCTGGTGGAACTGGCCGAAGGGGTGCGGCTGGTGTCCAATCTGGGTGACATCGATCCGGCTGACGTCGTGGTCGGGATGCCGGTCGAGGTGTACTACCAGACCTTCGAGAACGACCTGGTGCTGCACCAATTCCGGCCCGGCCCCCCGGTCGCGGGAGAATCTCGATGACCGCGACCAGTACTCTGAGATGGTCCGACGTGGCCGTCGGGGACGAGCTGACTCCGCTCGAGATCCTGGTCACCGCAACAGTTATCGTCGCCGGCGCGATCGCATCGCGGGACTTCATGCCGGTGCATCACGACCGTGACTACGCCAACAAGCAGGGTTCGCCCAACCTGTTCATGAACATCCTGACCACCAACGGGTTGTGTGTCCGTTTCCTCACCGACTGGGCCGGGCCCGAGGCGATGGTCAAGAACCTCTCGATTCGCCTTGGCGTACCGTGCTTTCCGGACGACCCGCTACGCTTCACCGGCAGCGTGACGGCCAAGTCGGCGGGCTCAGGTGGCGAGAACTTCGTCGAAGTGACGTTTCAGGCCGCCAACAGCCTGGGCAAGCACGTGTCCGGCACCGCGGTGCTCAGCCTGCTCGACCGGGCGGGTGCATGACCGGCTCGCTGGCCGGCGCCGCGGCCATCGCGGGAATCGGGCAGACCGAGTTCTCCAAGGAGTCCGGGCGCAGCGAGCTGCAATTGGCGTGTGAGGCGGTCAGCGCCGCACTCGACGACGCCGGTGTGGCGCCCGGCGACGTCGACGGCATGGTCACCTTCACCATGGACGCCAGCGACGAGATCGAGGTCGCCCGCAACGTCGGTATCGGCGATCTCGACTTCTTCAGCCGGGTGCCCCATGGCGGCGGCGCGGCCGCCGGGACCGTGGCGCACGCGGCGATGGCGGTCGCCACGGGTGTCGCCGAGGTGGTGGTGTGCTATCGCGCGTTCAACGAGCGCTCCGGTATGCGGTTCGGCGGCAGCGGGCGCACCAGCGGCGAAACCCCGTTGTTCATGGCGCATTACGCGCCGTTCGGATTGCTTACTCCGGCAGCATGGGTGGCACTGCACGCCCAGCGTTACATGTCGACCTACGGCGTCACCAACGAGCACTTCGGTGCGATTGCCGTTGTCGACCGGGCCCATGCGGCCCGCAATCCCGACGCGTGGTTCTACCAGCGCCCGATCACGTTGGCAGATCACCAGAACTCGCGCTGGATCGTCGAACCCGTACTACGCCTGCTGGATTGCTGTCAGGAAAGCGACGGCGGGGTTGCGCTGGTGGTGACCAGCGCTGCCCGAGCCCGGAATCTCCGGCAGCCGCCGGCGGTGATCACCGCGGCCGCCCAGGGCGCCGCCTCCGATGGCGAGATGATGACCAGCTACTACCGCGAGGACATCACCGGCCTGCCGGAGATGAGGGTGGTGGCCCGGCGGCTGTGGCGGGATTCGGGTCTCGAACCCGCCGACATCCAAACCGCCTTTATTTATGACCATTTCACGCCTTTTGTCTTCGTTCAGCTCGAGGAGCTCGGCTTCTGCGGGCGCGGTGAGGCCAAGGACTTCGCCACCGTCGAGAACCTGTCGCTGGGCGGCATGCTGCCGATCAACACCAACGGTGGTCTGCTGGGCGAGGCCTACATCCATGGCATGAACGGCATCACCGAGGCGGTTCGTCAGGTGCGCGGCACCTCCCGCAACCAGGTCGACGGCGTCGAACATGTCCTGGTCACGTCGGGAACCGGGGTGCCCACCAGCGGCCTGATTCTCGCGCAGGCCGGGTGAGCGCGTGACGACGCGGGCTTCTGCGGTGATCCAGGCGGGCGATACGCGCGAGCTCATCATCGGGGCCGCATACGTCTGTTTCCGCGAGCACGGACTGCAGAAGGCGACCATTGTCGACATCGCCAGGCTGGCGGGGGTTTCGCGCAGCACCGTCTACGAGTACTTCCCGGACAAGGCAGCCATTGTCGAGTCCTGTGCCGAACATGCTTCCCACCAGTTCTACCGCGAAATGGCCCAGTCCATGAGCCGGGTGAGCACGTTGGAGGAAAAGCTCTGCTGCGCGGCGGTATTCGTGACTCGAGCGCGGCGCGCGATCGCGTCGGCAACCTATGTCGATGAAGATGCGATCAACCTGTTGCTGACCAAGGATGCCGCCGAGTTGCTGCGCGAAAGCGTCGACTTCTTCGCGCCCTACCTCGCCGCGGCCAAGCTCACCGGCGAGGTGCGCAAGGACCTCGATATCGAGGCCGCCGGAGAGTGGTTGGCCCGCATCCTATTCTCGTTGTTCACCACGCCTTCGCCGATCCGCAATCTGGACGACCCCGATGCCCCTGAAGCCGTAGCCGATTTCGTGCGTGCGCATGTGGTACGGGGTTTCTGCGGTGACCGGCCGCGGTCCCGGGCCGCGTCGAAGCTGCGCTGAGTATGCGGCCGGCGTCGGGTGGGTGGTTGCGGCGTCGAGTGTGCGGCTAGGGCTTTCGGGTGTGCGGCTGCGGTGTCGAGTGTGCAGTGAGGGCGGCTGAGCCGCCAGAAAACCCGCCCAGTGGGCACACTCGACGCCACCAATGCAGACCCGACGCCACCAATGCACACCCGACGTCACCAACACACACCCGACGCACTCAATGCGCCAAGGCGCGCAGAAAAAACGCCAGGTTCGCCGGGCGCTCGGCCAGGCGTCGCATGAAATAGCCGTACCACTGGCCGCCGAACGGCACGTACACCCGCAGCTGATTACCGGCGGTGGCCAGGCGCCGCTGTTCGTCGTCGCGGATGCCGTACAGCATCTGGAATTCGAAATCACGTGCGGTACGACGTCCTTCAGCAGCCATGCCGACGGCCGCGCCGATGATCGCCGGGTCGTGCGACGCCACCATCGGATACCCGGAGCCGGACAGCAGAACGTGGAGGCAGCGCAGGTAGGAGTCGGTGATCCCGGCGCCGTCCCGGTAGGCCACCGCTGTGGGCTCGTCGTAGGCGCCCTTGCACAGCCGGACCCGAGCGCCCACCGAGGCCAGCTCTCGGCAATCGGCGAGCGTGCGTCGCAGGTAGGCCTGCACAACCGTGCCCAACCAACCGAAGTCGACCCGCAGGTCACCCGAGATCGACAAGGTCGAATCGGTGGTGGTGTGGTCCTCGGCGTCCACGGTGACCCACACCCCGACCTGCTCGGCCCGCTCGCAGATAGTGCGGGCATTGTCCAAGGCGATCTTCGGGCCGTCGCGATCCAGCGCCTGCCCCAGCGCCGACAGCTTGACCGACACCTCCAGCGGCCGCACACCGTCGAATGCCGTGTCCGCCCGCCGGCCCAGCGCGTCGAGCAGGTCGAGGTAGGCCCGCACGGTGGCCGCGGCGCCGTCGGTGTCGGTGACATTCTCACCGAGGTAGTCGATGCTGACATAGCGGCCCGAATCACGCAGCGCGGCAACCACTTCCAGGACGCTATCCAGCGTTTCACCGGGCACGAACCGGCGCACCACCCGCCGGGTCACCGACGAGCGCCCGGTCATGAGCCGCAACCTATCGGACCGTCCGGCCGCCAGCAGGGCCGGGCGCAGGGTGCGGGCGAACAGTCGGGCCATCAGTCGGCAGCCATGTGCGGGTAGTGGTGGTCGGTTGCCGGGACGAACGTCTCCTTGATGGTGCGCGCCGAGGTCCAACGCAACAGGTTCAGCGGCGAACCCGCCTTGTCGTTGGTGCCCGATCCGCGCGAGCCACCAAACGGCTGGCGCCCGACGACCGCACCGGTCGGCTTGTCGTTGACATAGAAGTTGCCCGCGGCGAACCGCAGCCGGTCTTGTGCCGTCAGCACCGCACGGCGGTCGTCGGCGATGACTGCGCCGGTCAGCGCGTAGCGCGAACCGGTATCGACGACGTCGAGGATGCGTTCGTAGTACCCGTCGGGATAGACGTGCACCGCCAGCACCGGCCCGAAGTATTCGGTCGCGAACGCCTCGTCGGTCGGGTCGTCGGATAGCAATACCGTGGGACGCACGAAATATCCCACGCTGTCGTCGTATTCACCGCCAACCGCGATCGTGACACCGGCCGCTCCCTTGGCCCGCTCGATCGCGTCGACGTTCTTGATGAAAGCGCGCCGGTCGATCAGCGCCCCACCATAGTTCGACAGGTCGGTGATGTCACCGTATTTCAGCTCGGCGACGGCGCCCAGGAAGGCATCACCCATCCGCTGCCACACCGAGTGAGCGACGAACGCCCGCGACGCCGCCGAGCATTTCTGGCCCTGATAGTCGAATGCTCCGCGAATCAAGGCGGTGGACAACACATCCGGCTGCGCCGACGGGTGTGCCACCACGAAGTCCTTACCGCCGGTCTCCCCCACCAGCCGCGGATAGCTCTGGTAACGGCCGATATTGGCGCCGACCTGCTGCCACAGGTGGCAGAAGGTGGCCGTCGATCCGGTGAAGTGGATGCCGGCCAATCGCGGATCGGCCAGCGCCACCTCGGAAACCGCGAAGCCGTCGCCGGTGACCAGGTTGATCACACCCGGCGGCAACCCCGCGGCTTCGAGCAGTTGCATGAGCAGATAGGCCGACAAGGTCTGGGTGATCGACGGTTTCCACACCACGGTGTTGCCCATCAGTGCCGGCGCGGTGGGCAGATTACCCGCGATGGAGGTGAAGTTGAACGGCGTGATCGCATAGACGAAGCCGTCCAGCGGACGGTAATCGGCGCGGTTCCACTCCCCTGGGCCGCTGATCGGCTGCTGGGCCAGGATCTGGCGGGCAAACGCGACGTTGAATCGCCAGAAATCCACCAGCTCGCAGGGCGCGTCGATCTCGGCCTGATACACCGACTTCGACTGGCCGAGCATGGTGGCGGCGACGATCTTTTCCCGCCACGGCCCCGCGAGCAGATCGGCGGCGCGCAGGAACACCGCGGCACGCTCGTCGAAAGGCAGAGCGGCCCAAGCGTTTTTGGCGGCCATCGCGGCCGCGATCGCCGCCGCCGCATCGGCATGGTCGGCGTTGGTCAGGGTGCCCAGCCGCACGGCATGCCGGTGCGGTGCGACGACGTCGACCGGCTCGCCGTCGCCCATCCGGTGTCGGCCGCCGATGACGTGCGGCAGGTCCATCGGATGATCGGACAGCAAGGCCAGCTCGGTCCGCAGCCGGGCGCGTTCCGGCGATTTCGGCGCATAGTCATGCACCGGCTCGTTGACCGGGACCGGCACTTGGGTAATAGCGTCCATGCCTGCCAGGTTCCCCGTCCGGGGACCGCAATCGATTGGCCGATACGACAGGAATTGTCACCGATACTAGTAGGATCGGACAATATGCGGGCGGCTGGTGTCGGATTGGGCCAGTTACTCCTTGCCCTGGATGCGACGCTGGTCAGCCTGGTCGAAGCCCCGCGGGGGCTGGATCTCACGGTGGCCTCGGCGGCGCTGGTCGATTCCGACGATGTAAGGCTGGGCCTGGCCGAAGCGGCGGGCTCGGCCGACGCCTTCTTTCTGCTCGGCGTCACCGACGACGAGGCGCTGCGCTGGATCGACGGCCAAGCCGGCGCGCCGGTGGCGATCTTCGTCAAGGACCCGTCCGACGCGGTGGTGGCCAATGCGGTCCGAGCAGGGTCGGCGGTGGTTGCCGTGGAACCGCGTGCTCGCTGGGAACGCCTCTACCGGCTGGTCAATCACGTGTTGGAGCATCACGGGGACCGTGGCGATCCCATGGACGACTCGGGCACCGACCTGTTCGGCCTGGCTCAGTCCCTGGCCGACCGAATCCACGGCATGGTCAGCATCGAAGACGCGCAGTCGCATGTGCTGGCCTACTCGGCGTCCAATGAAGACGCCGACGAGCTGCGCCGGCTGTCCATTCTGGGCCGCGCCGGTCCACCCGAGCATCTGGAATGGCTGGCTCAATGGGGCATCTTCGATGCCCTTCGCGCCAGCAGCGAGGTGGTCCGGGTGGCCGAGCGCCCGGAACTGGCCCTGCGTCCGCGGCTGGCGATCGGGATTCACCAACCAGCAATCAACCCGCGGCGCTCACCGGTGTTCGCCGGCGTGATCTGGGTTCAGCAGGGCACGCAGCCGCTGGCCGACGATGCCGAAGAGATTTTGCAGGGCGCTGCGGTGCTGGCCGCTCGGATCATGTCGCGGCTGGCTGCCCGGCCCTCCACGCACGCGCGGCGGGTACAGCAACTGCTCGGCCTGGCCGATGGTGAACCGCTCGAAGTCGCCGCCGTCGCGCGCGAACTCGGGCTGCCCGGCGACGGGAACGCCGCGCTGATCGGCTTCGACACCATTGCGGCCGAAAACCAACCAGCCCGGCTCACCGACGTCTTGGCGTTGAGCGCCAGCGCTTTTCGTCGTGACGCCCAGGTGGGGACCAACGGATCACGGATCTATGTGGTGTTGCCGCACACCGCGACGGCCCGCGCGGTCACCTCATGGGTGCATGGCACAGTCAGCTCGCTGCGCACCGAGCTGGGCGTACACCTGCGGGCCGCGATCGCCGCGCCGGTCGCGGGTCTGCGGGGGATCGCCGCGGCACGCAGCGAGGTGGACGGCGTGCTCGACAGCGCTGTGCGCCACCCCATCTCGATTGGGCAGGTGACCTTGGTGGCCGAAGCACGCACCGCAGTCCTGCTCGACGAAATCGTCACGCTGGTCGGCACCCACGCGCGGTTGGTCGACCCGCGGATATCCGACCTGCGCACCCGCGATCCGGCGCTGGCCGAAACGTTACGGGTCTACTTGGACAGCTTCGGCGATATCGGCGCCGCCGCGCAGTCACTGCAGGTGCATCCCAACACGGTGCGCTATCGAGTGCGGCGGATCGAGAAGCTGCTGTCGACGTCGTTGGCTGATCCCGATGTGCGGCTGCTCTTTTCGCTGGGGTTGCGCGTGACCGAAAGGTCTGGTTGACGGAGGCGCAATCACGCGCGCAGTCAGTTTTCGTCCGGATACTCTTTTTTCGTGGCAGACCACCCGTCGTCATACCTGGTGTTGGCATCTCAGCGTAGTGGCAGCACGCTGTTGGTCGAATCGTTGCGCGCCACCGGCGTAGCCGGCGAACCCCAGGAGTTCTTCCAATATCTGCCGACGACGAGCCAGCCGCCGCAACCGCGGGAGTGGTTTGCCGGAGTTGACGACGAGTCGATCCTGCGCCTGCTCGATCCGCTGGACGACGGTAAGCCGGACCTAGCGCCGGCCGAGATCTGGCGCGACTACATCCGCACGGTCGGCAGAACGCCTAACGGTGTCTGGGGCGGCAAGCTGATGTGGAATCAGACCCCGCTGCTGGTGAATCGCGCGAGCGAGCTTCCCGATCGCTCGGGCGAGGGCCTCAAGGCGGCCATCCGCGACGTCGTCGGTGAGAACCCGTTCCTTGTCTATGTCTACCGTCCCGACGTCGTGTCGCAGGCGGTGTCGTTTTGGCGCGCGGTGCAGACGCGGGTCTGGCGGGGTCGCCCCGATCCGGTCCGCGACGCTCGTGCCGTCTATCACGCCGGGGCGATCGCTCACGTCGTCACCATGCTGCGCGCCCAGGAAGCGGGCTGGCGCAGCTGGTTCGTCGAGGAGAACATCACACCGATGGAGATCGCCTATCCGGTGTTGTGGCGCAACCTGACCGAACTGGTCGGCACCATCCTCGAGGCGTTGGGGCTCGACCCGCGGCTGGCGCCCGCGCCGGCGCTGGAGCGGCAGGCCGATCAGCGTTCCGACGAGTGGGTGGACCGCTATCGAGCAGATGCCGAAAGGGACGGGCTGCCTAGGTGATGGCGGCCCGGCACATCGCCCGACTGCGCCGCCGCATGCCACACACGAGACGACGGCCCAGCACGGTTACCGGCATGGCGTGTCCGATGCCGACCCCACATGAGCGGGACAACCCGATCGACGACAACGGTCACGTCTCCTTCCAGAGCGCCGGCGTTGCAGCCGGGGTCCAGGTTGGGTCGTAGGCGGTGTGCGCCTGCAGGCATCGGTAGGTCTTGCCGTTGTAGGTGACGGTGTCACCCACCGCATAGGTCGCGCCGGCAGCCCACGCGTTGGCCGCCGGCGGAACCGTCGTCGTGGTGCCGGCGGGCGGGGTCGTTGTGCTGGTGGGCGGTTGGCCGGCGCCGACTTGCAGGTCGACGCAGGAATAAAACGCGTTGGGAGTGTCGCCGATAATCCATATGGCCAGCAGCTTCTGGCGGCCGCTGAACCCACTCAGGTTGACCGTGTGCGTGACCGTCGCACCAGGTGGCGCGTTATTACCCTCGAAGCCGGCGACTTTGGTGGCGCCGACGTAATACTCCCAGCCGGTGGTCCGGTGTAGTGCGGTGTTGGTCCAGGTGAACGAGACGGTATTGCCGACCGGCGTCGACCGCCACGGCTTGCTGTCGTCATTGAGTTCGGCGAACTGCCCGAGGCCGCCGTTGCAGCTGGTAAGCCCCTTGGGGCCCTCCACACTCTGCGGCTCATACTTGATCGCGCCGCATTGAACTGCGCCCTGTGCACACTGGGCTTGACGGCTGGGCGGAGACGAGACAAAGCCATGCGCATGGGCGTTAGCCATCGGAAGAAAGAACTGAAGACAAGGGATCAAAGTTGCCGTGCCGATAATGGACAATACGCGGTTCGTCATTTGCGTTTACTCCCTGCGTGTTTCGACTACATCGCGTTGATGCCGACGCTATTCGGTTGTGGTGATCGAACCTATACACACGAGACAGATACGTCAACGATGTTGTATTTACGGCGTTTCGGAATCTGATCCTGTTGCGATGCCGCATTTTAGGAAAATCTGGCAATGTACACCGTTGCGAAATCATGCTGTTTGGACTGCATTAAATCGAATTATCCTGGGCCGGAAATCAATTCACCGACATTGACGCGTGCTGTTGGATTCGGCCGCGGCTTCGACGCCGGCGGCCGGACGTCTCCCAGCGAGAGCACGTTGATGCTCCCTCTCGTGTCAGGCAGCAGCCCCTCCGACTGGCTCCCCCGCAGTTTGTTGTCGCAACGTCGGTGCCGGCCCACTCCCGCCGTGCGGACGTACGTAGCGCCACCAGGTCAACGTCGTGGCGCCGATATAGCACAGCAGAAAGACCCAGAATGCCGGGGTTTCGGTGCCGGCGCTCACATACGACTGCCGCAGCACCAGGTTGACCCCCATGGCGCCCAACCCGCCGAGTGTCCCGGCAAACCCGATCAAGGCTCCCGACATGACCCGCTCCCAGTGGCGGCGTTCGGCGGCGGTGACGTTCAGCGCGCGACTGCGATTCTGAAAAATCGACGGGATCAGCTTGAACACCGAGCCCTTGCCTATGCCGCAACAGATGAACAGCGTGATGAAGCCGAAGATGTAGCCGATCATCGTATGGACGGTGGGCCCTCCGCGAATCCCCTGAGTGAGGTCGTCGTGGGTGCTGACCGCGACCAGGAACCCACCGGCTCCCGCCATGGCGGCCAACGCACTGAGGGTCACGTAACCACCGCCAAAGCGGTCGCCCAACCTGCCGCCGACTATCCGCGCCACCGATCCCAGCAGCGGGCCGATGAAGGCGATCTCGGCCGCGTGCAGCGACGCCTGTGCGTGGGTTTGCCCCGCGGCCACGAAATTGTGCACCAGCACCTGGCCGAAAGCGAACGCGAAGCCAAGGAACGAGCCGGAGCAGCACAGGTAGAGAAACGAGATTGCCCACGAGTCGGGAACCCGCAGAACCGATCGCACATGGCCCACGTCGATCACGTGGCTGAGGTTGTCCAGGAACACTGCCGCGCCGACAGCCGCTACGGCCAGCAGCACCAGGTAAACCGCGCACACCACGTAGGGCGCCTGGTGGCCGGCGGTCGCCAGCACCACGAGCCCGACTGCCTGAATGGCCGCCGACCCCAGGTTGGTGAAACCCCCGGTGAAGCCCAGCGCAAAGCCCTTGAGCCGCTGCGGGTAGAAGGCTTCGATGTGCGCCAGCGACGCGGCGTAGTTGCCGCCGCCCAATCCGGTCAGCGCGGCGCACACCAGATATGGCCACAACGGCAGGCCGGGATTAGCCAGCAACACCATCGCGCCGACGGTGGGGATCAGCAACACCAGCGACGACAAAACGGCCCAGGTGCGGCCGCCGAACCTGGTGGTGGCCATCGCATAGGGAATTCGCAAGATCGCCCCGACGAACGTCGCGGTGGCCGCCAGCAGCAGTTTGTCGCCGGTCGAGAAACCGTAGACGCTCTCCGGCATGAACAGCACCATCACCGACCAGAGGTACCAGATGGAGAAGGCGATGTGGCCGGTCACGTTCGACCAGATCAGATTGCGGCGGGCGATCACGTTGTTGCCGTCGCGCCAGGCGGCGGCGTCCTCCGCATCCCAATCCGCGATGCGGTGTGGTCGCGCCATACGGTACTTACCTTTCACAGACGATGTCGACGTACCACCGAGCGGCAATACATGGTGGCTTAGTGTGCATTCACTCAGCAAGATCAGGCAACAGGTGGGTCGGTGCGTTTAGTTGCTTGCCCACCGAAACCGTCCGACGTTGCTCGGCCCATCGGTTCGGACGCCCGGCATACGGATGGTCAGTATGACGACGCGCCACCGGCCGGCCGCGGGTTGCCTAACTTTCCCAACGAGGGCTCTGACGAAAAGTGCACGGACACTGCTCTTCCTCCGCGTCACAAATGACTACCCGATCGGACAGCCACGCAATGCGGTTCTAAGGGGCTTTTGACGACGACCGGTGACACCTGGGCATTGACGAACACGGGCACCGCTGCACGCCGTCACACCGACCACCCGACAGTGAAGCCCAATCGCGGTCACCCGACAACTAGACATCGCTGACGCACAGGAGATTTTCAGCTCACTTGGCCAGTGCCGCCAGCCGAGCTGAGGCTTCAGATCACTCGGGCCCGGCTCGGCTTCGGGCCACGGCCGGCGCCGCAGCAGCGGCGATGATGGAGAGCCGCACCGCTTTCCGCTGATGTACCCCTAGCCCGGATTGCGGCATTGTCCTGGTTGGTCGAAATAGCTTGCCGTGTAACCATATCCGGGCTGGCGTAATGCCTGAAACCCAGTCGAATAGTCAATTCGGTACCGCCGTGGCGGAGTCACCCGGAGAGATGTCCGGCCGCCAGAAATGCTGCGATTCGAAATACTTCCACCCCCCAATGTAATTAATGTCATGCGCGTCGGGCTTTCCGGGCAGCTCCTCGACGCCGGGCCGCTTGACCGCATCGTTACACCCGAAGGTTAGCTGTAAATCTGCTGTGCATCGTAAGTTTTGGTATCCATATGCAACAATTGCATGCAACTATCTAATGGTCAGAGTGAGACTTGCGCAGTCAAGATGAGTACGCGACGGATGGTCAACGTGCGCCGGCAGCCCTGCTCACCCTTGACTGCGCGTCACCGTTGACAGCCACAATCGTTGCAACACAACAGCTGTAGGGACATCCGTTGTGTTTGGCAACATCCCGGTCAGCCGCCGATTGCCTGACCTCGCCGCGCATGCTCAGCGAGTCCCGCGGCTCGGCTTGTCGCAACCTGAGCGGAACTGAGGGCGGAACTGAGGAAGGTGAAAAGCTGATACTCGACTACGGGGCCCTGGCGCCCGAGATCAACTCGGGCAGAATGTATTCGGGTCCTGGCTCGACGTCAATGCTGACGGCCGCCGCAGCCTGGGAGGCACTCGCCGCCGGCTTGGAGTCCACAGCACGCGCGTACTGCGTCGTGATCTCGCAGCTGCAAGGCGAAAGTTGGTCGGGCAGTGCGTCGGCGGCAATGGGCAGCGCCGTCGCACCATACCTGGCATGGGCGACGGCGACGGGAGCGCAGGCCGAGCAGGCTGCCAGCGGAGCTCGTGCGGCAGCGGCCGCCTATGAGGCTGCGTTCGCCGCGACGGTGCCACCGGCCCTGGTGATCGCCAACCGCGACCAGTTGGCGACGCTGATGGTAACCAATGTTTTTGGCCAGAACACCACGGCCATCGCCGCCACCGAATCCGAGTACGAGCAGATGTGGGCTCAGGATGCTGCCGCGATGTACGGTTACGCCGCCGCGTCGTCGGCAGCGACCAGACTGACCCCTTTCCGGGAACCACCCCAGACCGCGAACGTCACCGGGCAAACAGCCCAATCCATTGCGGTGGCCCAAGCCGGCGCCGCATCGGCCGCCGGCAATGCTCGGACCGGCTTGACGCAATTGATGTCAACGGTGTCACAAGAGCTGCAAGCCCTGGCAGCGGGCGGTCATCCGGCCCATTCCTGGTGGCTGGGGCCATCGACGGTGCTTGCGGCCTTCAGCGCCTTCAACACACTGGCCGGCCCGGCGAGTTTGGCCTCGAATTTCAGCCGTACCAGTACGTCGGCCGGAAGTTTCCTGACGGGGGCCTACCGATCCGGGATCCAGGCCGGCGGCGGCGCCGCGAAGGCGATCGCCAAGGGTGCGGAATCGGTTGGCCCGGCAACCCTGCGCGGCCAGGTGACAGTGAGTGTAGGTAACGCGGCACCGGTCGGCAGACTCTCTGTTCCGCAAGGCTGGGCGACGGCAAATCCACCTGTCCTGGCGGCGGCCGACGAGCCGATGTGGTTGTCCGACAACGAACTCGACGGCGGCCCGTCATGGTCGTCGGAGACCCCGGAGATGCTCACCGGGCCGCCGACCGCGGGCATGGGGCCGATAGCGGGCTTCTCGACGCGTCCCACCGTCGGCAGCGTATTGCGCGTGGAGCCCCGCCGGTTCAAGATGCCACGCCCGTCCCTCGGCGGCTAGTAGGTCCGCGACCTGAAACCGGCCCGTCCATGCACAGAAAGGCTGCCGATGCTTGATTTCGGGATACTGCCTCCCGAGATCAATTCGGCCAGAATGTATTCCGGGCCAGGCGCGGGACCGCTGCTGGCGGCCGCGTCGGCGTGGGCGGCGCTGGCCGCGCAACTGGAACTGTTCGCGGCCGGTTACTCCACAGTGCTGTCGGAGCTGCTGGACACCAGCTGGTCGGGCGCCGCGGCCATCGCTATGGCCGGCGCCATCACCCCATATGTGGCGTGGGCGCTGACGACAGCGGCGCAGGCTGAACAAATCGCCAATCAGGCTCGGGCAGCGGCGGCCGCGTACGAGGCGGCTTACGCCGCAACGGTGCCGCCGGAAGTGGTCGCAGCCAATCGCATCGTGCTTGCGACGCTGGTGGCAACCAACTTCTTCGGTCAGAACACCCTACTGATCGCCGCCACCGAGGCCGCCTACGTGGAGATGTGGGCTCAGGACGCGGCAGCGATGTATTGCTATGCCGCTTCGTCGTTGGTTGCCACGCAACCGGTGCCGCTCAGCCCTCCGCCGCAGAGCGCAACTGGCGACGGACCAGCCGACGAGACGGCTGCGGCGGCGTATCTGGTTGCCACCTCGACCGCCGAACACGGCAAACTGTGCCAAATCGTGGCGCAGCTGCTGCAAATCCTTGCAACAGCAGGGCATTCGGGTTCTTGGTGGATATTCTGGCCGACCCTGTTGCTTACGCTCGTCAGCGACTTCAATGCCCTCACCGGCCCGGCGAACCTTGCTGCCGCCCTCAGCCGCACCATCACCTCGGCGGGCCGATTCGGTACCGGGCTTTACCGCTCCGACGCCCAGGCCGAGGCCAAGGCCCTTCCCATCACCCGGGCGACCACGGTGCGGGCGGGACAGTCAGGAAACGGTGCGGTGCTTGCCCGGGCGCGGTGCGTTGCGACGGTGGGACGCCTGTCCGTCCCGCAGAGCTGGACGGCGGCCATCTCACAGCCCAGCGTCGGCGATACACTGCCGGAGCCCCGCGGGACCGGTCTTCGCGCTGTTCCGGCGGGCGGCGCAGACTCACCGAACGGCATCTCCAACCGGCTGCTCGGCATGGGGCCGATGACCGGCAACGTCGCCCGACACACCGGCACCCCGGTGTTGCGGAAGGGGCGTCGCCGTTTCACGATGCCGCGTCCGCTATCCGGCGGGTAGCCGGTGCACTGCGAGCCGCCGGCGAGCCGTTATCGTCTGCCGACCTGTTGCGCTGCTCCGGCGTCTCCGGCATCCGGGTTCTTCGGTGGCTCCTCGAGCACGTGGTAGCCGGGGTCGAGCATCCACATGGGCCGGTTGCCGCTCTGGCGGGCCTTGCCGGTGATCCGCAACAGCTGGCCCGGTTGGATGTCGGCGCCGCCGCGCCCATCACGAAACGCGATTCGGATGTCCCCGCTCTCGTCGCCCACCAGGATCCATCGCTGCGTTCGCCCGCGTTTGCTGATGTCCTCGACCTGACTGACCCGCCCTTCGATGGTCGCGCGCTGCCCGGGAATCAGCCCTGCCACGGTGATCACCGACGACGGCCGCTCGGGGTGCTCGTAGGCATAGACGGCCGACCCGTCGCCCCGGGAAACCCACGCTTCGAACCTGTCCAGAACCCGTGCCACCCGTTGCTCGAAGCCGTCCGGGTAGGCCTCCTTGATGCGGGACTGGACGTCGTAGGGCACGATCGTGGCCGCGGCGTCCGGAATCAAGCTGACAGCCTGGGCGATCTTGTCCGCGGTGCGGTCGTGCAGCAGCCGCCCCAGCACCGGCGCGAAGGTTCGGCGTGGCAACAACACCGTCACGTTGGTATCTGGATGTTCATCGCGCGCTTGGGCAACCAGCAGCTGAGCCGCCCGGTTGATGCGCCGATCCGGACAGTCCACCACCCGCAACGGGGTGTCGAGGTCGAAGTGGTCCCAGCGTTTGCGCAACTGCGCGGCCTGGGCCGCATCGACCATGAAATGCACCGCGATCAATTCGTCGGCGCGAAGCCCTTTCCCGTACCGCAACGCCTCGAGCACCGAGAGATCGACCGAGCTCACAAAGACATACACCCGGTGCCGGGCATACCTCACCACCTCGGGACGGTCGGTCCGGAACATCTCGAGAATGGCTGCCTCGGACCGATATTCGCGGTTGAGCCGCATCAGGAAATACACCAGTATCGGAAACACGACGACGACCAGCCAGGCGCCCTCGGTGAACTTCGCCACCGCGAAAATGCCCACCACGACCGTCGACAAGATTCCCGCCGACAGGTTGATGGCCAACCGGTAACGCCATCCGGGTTCGCGTTGGGTCAGATGGTGTTTGGTCATCCCGTAGCCGGCCATCGAGAACCCGGTGAACACTCCGATCGCGTAGAACGGGACCAGCGCGTTGACCGACCCGCCGGTGATCACTAGCAGCGTCACCGATAGCGCCGTCAAGGTGATGATGCCGTTCGAAAAGACCAGGCGGTAACCACGTTTGGTCAGCTGCCGGGGCAGGAACCGGTCTTCGGCGACGAAACTGGCCAGCGCCGGAAACCCGTTGAAGCTGGTGTTGGCACCGGTGAAAAGGATTGCCGCGGTTGAGGCCTGGACCAGAATGAAGAAGACGTGTCCGATCGCCCCGGTGCCGAACACCGCTCGCCCGATTTGGGAAAGCACCGACGGATATTCAGTGCGGTAGGGCGTGGCGTGGGTAGCATAGGCAAGGTAAGCCACACCGGCCAGCAGGAAGCCGAGAATACAGGCCATCGTAGTGAGAACCCGACGAGCATTGCGGCCCTGAGGTTTCCGGAATACATCGACGGTATTGGAGATTGCCTCCACGCCCGTCAGCGACGAACCGCCGTTGGCGAATGCGCGCAGCACAACCAGGATGGTTGCACCCATCACCAATCCGTTCCCCTGGTGGACGGGTACCGTCCCCGGTAGTTGCGCAGGATCGTATATCGGTAATTCCCAGCATATTCGACGGACGACGCCGGTGATGATGGTCAAGGCGATCATGATGACAAAGAAATACGTCGCCGCCGCGAACGGTAGTCCGGCTTCGCGCATGCCCCGCAGGTTCGCATAGCAGATGACAATCACCACACCGACCGTGATTTCCAGGCTGTAGGGGCCCAGCGCCGGGATGGCTGACACCACCGCAACGGTCCCGGCCGCCGACTGCACGGCGACGGTAACCACGTAATCGATGAGCAGTGCCGCAGCTGCGATCTGCGCGACGCGCGGTCCGAAATTCTCCCGCGCCACGATGTAGGAACCGCCGGCCCGGGTGTAGGCGATCACAACCTGCCGATACGAAGCCGTGACCAGCACCAGGATCAGCAGGATGACGCCCGTGAGGGGCAACAGCAACGCGAAGGCCGCCAGTCCGGCATTCGGCAGCAGCTCGATCAGGATCTGCTCCGGACCATAGGCCGTGGACGAGATGGCGTCCGGCGAGAGTGCGCCCAGCGCAACGGGATTCGACAGTTTCTCGGATCCCAGGTTTTCGGTGATGAGCGGTTTGCCCAGAAACACCCGCTTGACGATGTCGCCCAGCGACAGTGGGATAGCCGGCTTGGCAGCCGGATTACCAGCCAAAGCGGTCACGACCACTCCTTACCCCAGGCGCAGCGCACCCTGAGCGCTGACGAAACATTCGATGCATTCTGCCAAGCCGGTGTCTGTTTGCGGGTTGGTTAGGGTGGGCACTCGTGGAGCCTGGTCGTGACCTGCACTCCCGCGCCTTCGCCGGCGAATGGCGACGGTATCAGCAGCAGGCATTGGACGCGTTCGACGCCGATGTCGCCAGGGGCGACAACCGGTCGTATCTGGTGCTGCCCCCGGGCGCCGGAAAGACGATGATCGGGCTGGAAGCCGCGCGCCGGGTGGGCCGGCGCACCTTGGTGCTGGTTCCCAACACGGCGGTGCAGGCGCAGTGGGCTGCAGCGTGGGACACCAGGTTTTCGCCACCCGACCCGTCGGCGCCGGGCTGCGGAACCGATCGGGCCTTGACGGCGGCGATGAACGTGCTGACGTATCAGTCGCTGGCGGTCATCGACGGCGAAACGGATGCCACGGTGCGGCGGGCGATCCTGCGCACCCGGGACCGCCAAGCCCTGTTGGGCCTGCTGCACCCCAACGGCAGGGCATTGATCGAGCGGGCCGCATCGTTGGGACCGTGGACGCTGGTGCTCGACGAGTGTCATCACCTGCTGGCGACGTGGGGGGCGCTGGTCGGGGCGTTGCTGTCGGTGCTGGGGCCACGGACGGCGCTGATCGGGCTGACCGCGACCCCGGCGACCGCGCTCACCGAATGGCAGCGCGCCCTGCATGACGAGCTGTTCGGCACGGCCGATTTCGTCGTCCCGACACCCGCCCTGGTCAAAGAGGGCGACCTGGCCCCCTATCAAGAGCTGGTCTACCTGACCGGACCAACCCCGGAAGAACAGGCCTGGATGGCGACCGAACGCGCTCGCTTCGCCGATCTCATGCTGGCGCTCGTCGACCAACAAGTGGGCAGCTTGTCGCTGGCCGCCTGGCTGCGGACCCGGATCGTGGACCGGTCGACACGCGACGGCAACCAGATCGCGTGGTCGACGTTCGAGCGCGCCGAACCCGCCCTTGCCGCGAGCGGGTTGCGCTTTGCCTTCGACGGCCTCATCCCGCTGCCCGACGGCGCCCGCCTGCGCGAGCAGCACCGGGTTACGCCCGACGCCCACGATTGGGTCACCGTATTGACCGACTTCGCCGTCGGCCACCTGCAAGACAGCGGCGATCCGCGTGATGCGCAGGCGCTGACCGCGATCAAACGGGTGTTGCCCGGCCTCGGTTACCGGCTCACCAGTCGCGGGGTGCGAGTCGCGACCTCACCGGTGGACCGGGTGTGCGCGCTGTCGGAGTCCAAGGTGGCGGCGACGACACACATCCTCGATGCCGAGGACACCGCGCTGGGGGCGCGGTTGCGGGCCCTGGTGCTGTGCGACTTCGAATCGATGACCGGCACGCTCCCCACGTCGCTGAAGGGAGCGCCCGTCAACGACCTGTCCGGGTCGGCGCAGCTGGTCACCGCGATGCTTGCCGCGTCCGACACTCGGCGCGGTACCCCGCTGCGCCCCCTGCTGGTGACGGGTCAAACCTTCGCCTGTCCTGCCGCGATCGAAGACGACCTGATCGCCTTCTGTGCCGCCCGGGGCGCGCTCGTGCGCACCGAGGCGCTGCAGGCCCATCCCGGGTTGCGGATCGTGCGCGGCATCGGCAACTTCGGCCCCCGCACCTGGGTCACGCTGGCCACGGAATACTTCATGACCGGACGCGCCCGCGTGCTGGTCGGCACCCGCGCCCTGCTGGGCGAGGGATGGGACTGCGCCGCGGTCAACGTCACCGTCGACCTGACCAGTGCGACAACCCCGGGAGCGATCACCCAGATGCGCGGCCGGGCACTCCGCAGAGATCCCGCCGACGCCGACAAGGTGGCCGACAACTGGTCGGTGTGCTGCATCAGTCCCGACCATCCGCGCGGTGACGCCGACTACCTGCGGCTGGTGCGCAAACACGACGCGTACTTCGCGGCGAGTCCGCAAGGGCTGATCGAGTCGGGGGTGACCCATTGCGATCCCCGCCTGTCGCCTTACGGCCCGCCACCGGACGATGCCGGCGTCACCGCCCGAGCGCTGCAGCGCGTCGCCGAACGCGGCCGGGCCCGGGCGTGGTGGCGGATCGGTGAGCCCTATCAGGGAACCGATGTGGCAACCATCCGCATCCGATCCCAGCGCTCCCCGGGTATCGCCGCACCCGGCATCCCGGCGTCGGCGTTGGTCCCGTCGTTGCCGGGTCGGCGCAGTCCGCTGCGGGCGGCCAGGGCCGCCGCCGCCGGCGTGTCCCTGGCCGGCGCGGCCGGCGGCGCCGCGTTCGCCGGCACCAGCCTTGGCCCGCTGGCCGGTGCCACCACGGCCGGAGCCGTCATCGCGACCAGCGCTGGCGTGCTCGTCGTTGCTGCCGGAGCCGAAAGCCGTCGCCTGGCCCACGCGCCCAACGCACTCGAGCAGCTGGCCGCCGCCGTCGCGGACGCGCTGCGGGCCGCCGGCGGCGCCGACCGCGGATCCGACGCGCTGCGAATCACCGTGGATCCCGACGGCTGGATCCGCTGCGAACTCGGCGGGGTGCCCACCGAGCAGTCGCAGCGGTTCACCGCCGCCCTCGACGAGCTACTCGCCCCGCTGACCGAACCGCGCTACCTCATCGGGCGCAAGATCCTCACCCCGCCCACCGGACGGGTCGCCCGGGGCCTGTTCGCGGCCCGCGCCGTGATCGGCGTGCCGCTGCCCGGCGCCGTCGCCTGGCACGGGGTGCCGCAGTGGTTCGCCCGCCGCAAGGACCGACTGGAATGTCTGCTGCAGTCATGGCGCCAGCACATCGGTCCGCCACGGCACCTGCGAGCCGACTCCCCCGAGGGCCAGGCCATCCTCGAGCTGTTCCGCGGCGACAACCCCCTCGCACTCACCACCCAGCTGCGCACCACCTGGCGGTGAGCCCGCTCAACTGAGCCGCCGTATCGCGGCGGCGATGCGGTCGTCGGTAGCGGTCAACGCGACCCGCACGTGCTGCCCACCGCGCGGTCCGTAGAAATCACCGGGGGCCACCAGGATGCCGCGCTCGGCCAGCCACGCGACCGTGTCGTGGCACGGCTCGCCGCGGGTGGCCCAGAGGTACAGGCCGGCCTCGGAGTGGTCGACGGCGAAACCCGCCGAGCGCAGGGCCGGCAGCAGTGCGGCACGCCGGTTCGCGTACCGCTGCCGCTGCTGCTTTTCGTGATCGTCGTCGTCCAGGGCGGCCACCATGGCGGCCTGCACGGGTGTGGGCACCATCATTCCGGCGTGCTTGCGCACGGCCAGCAATTCGGCGACCAATGTCGCATCGCCGGCGACCAAACCGGCCCGGTAGCCGGCCAGTGACGACGTCTTCGACAACGAATGCACCGCAAGCAAACCGCTATGGTCGCCGTCGCACACCTCGGGATGCAGCACCGACAGCGGTCCCGGATAGTCGACATCCCACGCCAAACCCAGGTAGCACTCGTCGGAAGCCACCAGCACGCCTCTGTCGCGGGCCCACCCGACGACCTTGCGCAAATGATCGAGTCCGAGAACCCGTCCGGTGGGGTTGCTCGGGGAGTTCAGATACAGCAGCGCCGGGGTTTGCGGTCCGAGCTGGGTCAGTGAGTCGGCTCGCAGCACCTGCGCCCGGGCCAGCCGGGCACCGACGTCGTAGGTCGGGTACGCCAGCTCGGGCACCACCACCACGTCGCGCGGACCCAGACCCAGCAGCGTCGGCAACCAGGCGATGAGCTCTTTGCTGCCGATCACCGGCAAGACCGCCGACTCGGCCAGGCCGGTGATGCCGTAGCGGCGGGCCAGCGCCGAAACCGCGGCCGCACGCAGCCGCGCGGTCCCCGCGGTGGCGGGGTATCCCGGCGCGGAACCGGCGGCCGCCAGCGCTTCCCGGATGAGCGGCGCGACCGGGTCCACCGGGGTACCGACAGACAGGTCGACCATGCCGTCCGGGTGGGCGGCGGCCCGCGCCTTCGCGTCGGCCAGCGTGTCCCACGGAAAATCCGGCAGGGACGCCGACACCCGGCGGCCAGGGTGCGGAGCTGCGAACCTGGTCAGTCTTCTTCGCCCTGCGGCGGCAGATCCTTGACCACCTGCGGGTCGTGCTCGGTCATCCCGACCTTGGCCGCGCCGCCCGGCGAACCGAGCTCGTCGAAGAAGTCGGCGTTGATCTGCGTGTACTGGGTCCACTGGTCGGGCACGTCGTCTTCGTAGTAGATCGCTTCGACCGGGCAGACCGGTTCACAGGCGCCACAGTCGACACATTCGTCGGGGTGGATGTAGAGCATCCGGGCACCCTCGTAAATGCAGTCGACCGGGCACTCCTCGATGCATGCCTTGTCCTTGATGTCGACGCAAGGCTCGGCGATCACGTATGTCACGGACGTCTCCTCAACGTGTACTTCAGCTACTGCTGGCTACTGCTCGGCTTGCTCAGTTGTGGGGCTGCTGCTTGCCTTCGGCGGATTCCGGGCCGCTGATCGGCGAAGCGTTCGGTTACTGATACTAGACGTTGCACATACACGTCAACCAACTGGCACGCCGGTCAGCATGCGCCACGCTGCACAGCGCCGAGGTGACATTTATGCTGCCCCGGTGGGCTGGCCCACACGATCGTCGCCGCCGACAACCGGCTCGACGAGTACCTCGACGACCGCAGGAGAACCCGTGACGAGCCAGTACCCGAATTTGTTGTCGCCGTTAGACCTCGGTTTCACCTCGCTGCGCAACCGGGTGGTCATGGGTTCGATGCACACCGGCCTGGAAGACCGGGCGGGTAGTATCGACCGGCTCGCCGAGTACTTCGCCGAACGCGCCCGCGGCGGCGTCGGACTGATCGTCACCGGCGGCTACGCCCCCAACCGCACGGGCTGGCTGCTGCCGTTCGCCTCGGAGCTGGTCTCGACGGCGCAAGCCCGCAGGCACCGCCGGATCACCAGCGCCGTCCATGATGCGGGCGCCAAGATCCTGTTGCAGATCCTGCACGCCGGACGCTATGCCTACCACCCGTTTTCGGTCAGCGCGTCGTCGATCAAGGCTCCCATCAACCCGTTTCGGCCCCGGGCGCTGTCGACGCGCGGTGTCAAGTCCACCATCGCGGATTTCGTGCGGTGCGCGTGGCTGGCCCGCGAAGCCGGCTACGACGGTGTCGAAATCATGGGCAGCGAAGGGTATCTGCTCAACCAGTTCCTGGCACCGCGCACCAACAAGCGCACCGATTCCTGGGGCGGCTCAGCGGCCAACCGCCGGCGGTTCCCGGTGGAGATTGTGCGACGCACCCGCGCCGCGGTGGGTGCCGACTTCATCATCTGTTACCGGATGTCGATGGCCGACTACGTCGAGCATGGCCAAAGCTGGGACGAAATCCTTGCGCTGGCAACCGAAGTGGAAGCTGCCGGCGCGACCCTGATCAACTCCGGATTCGGCTGGCACGAGGCTCGGGTGCCAACCATCGTCACCTCCGTGCCCAACAGCGCGTTCGTCGACATCAGCAGCGCCATCGCCGAACACGTCGGCATCCCGGTTGCGGCGTCCAACCGGATCAACATGCCGCAGGCCGCCGAACACATTCTGGCCGAGACCCCGGTGCGGTTGATTTCGATGGCCCGCCCGCTGTTGAGCGACCCGGAATGGGTGGCCAAGGCGGAGTCGGGCCGAGCCGCGGAAATCAACACCTGCATCGCCTGCAACCAGGCCTGCCTGGACCACGCATTCGCCAAGAAAGCGGTGTCGTGCCTGCTGAATCCGCGGGCGGGGCACGAGACCACGTTGGTGTTGTCGCCGACGCGGCGCGCCCGCTCGGTGGCCGTGGTCGGCGCCGGTCCCGCCGGTTTGGCGGCAGCGGTCAACGCCGCCGCGCGGGGCCACCGCGTCACGCTGTTCGAGATCAACGACTTCATCGGCGGACAGTTCGACCTGGCCCGCCGTATCCCGGGCAAAGAGGAGTTCGGCGAAACGATCCGCTACTTCTCGACGATGCTCGACAAGCACGGCGTCACGGTCCGGCTGGGCACCCGGGTAACCGCCGACAAGCTGACGGGCTACGACGTTGTCGTCCTGGCAACCGGTGTAGTGCCGCGCATTCCGGCCATTCCCGGGATCGACCACCCGCGGGTACTGACCTATGCCGAGGCGATCACCGGCGCCAAGCCGGTCGGGAAGGCCGTGGCCGTGATCGGCGCCGGAGGCATCGGGTTCGACGTCACCGAACTCCTGGTCACCCAGCATTCGCCAGCCCTGAACCTCAAGCTATGGAAAGAGGAGTGGGGCGCCGCGAACCCGACGGAAGCCCGGGGAGCGCTGACCACGCCGCGCCCGGCCCCGCCGGCGCGCGAGGTTTACCTGCTGCAGCGCACCAAAGGTCCGCAGGGCACGCGGCTCGGCAAGACCAGCGGATGGGTACACCGGGCATCGGTTCGGGCCAAAAGTGTCCACCAGCTTTCCGGGGTGAACTACGAGCGGATCGGCGACGACGGCCTGCAGATCAGCTTCGGCGCGCACCGGCAGCGGCCCCGGGTGCTGGCAGTGGACACCGTGGTGGTCTGCGCCGGCCAGGAGCCGGTCCGGGATCTGGAGGCCGCGCTACGACGCGGCGGTGTCGACCCGCACATCATCGGCGGTGCGGCGGTCACCGCGGAGCTGGACGCCAAGCGCGCCATCAAGCAGGGCACCGAGCTTGCCGCCCGACTGTGACCGGCAGGGATCGGATGGGGTTCGATTTCACTGAGCGTGAAATCACCGTCATTATGGCGCTGACCTGCGGATAGTCACGCGAGGAAGGATCTTCTCGATAAGACGTTTGATATGAGTTGGCCCACGGAGGCTGCTAACCTTGACCGAAGACGGCAACCCGCTGGGCAGACGCCGTCGACGTCTTGTTGGCGGTGCAATAACTGGGAAGGTGTCCGAACATGAGGCTGTCGTTGAAGGGACTGACTGTCGCCGCCGGCGCGTTGGCATTGTCGCTGACCGCTGGCGCCGGAGTCGCGTCCGCAGATCCGCTGGACGCGGTCATCAACACCACTTGTAACTACGGTCAGGTGATGGCGGCGCTGAACGCCACCGACCCGGGAGCCGCTGCGCAGTTCAACGCCTCGCCGATCGCGCAGGGCTGGCTGCATTCGTTCCTGGCCTCACCGCCGCCGCGGCGTGCGCAGATGGCCGCGCAGGTGCAGGCAATGCCGGGGGCTGCGCAATACGTCGGGCTGGTCGAGTCGGTCGCGGCGTCCTGCAACAACTACTGATTCTGAGCTTGCGGGCGTAGCGCCACGCAAGACTCCCATTCGGGGATCTTGCGTGCGTTACGCCCGCGCTCTTATGCGCTCTTGTGCGGCCGGCGACGCGTAGGTCGTGGTGCGCTGGCGCGCTGGCCGGCCTATCCCCGCGGCGATGGCCACCATCTCGGCGACGGTCTTGGCCGAACCGTGTTCGGAGCCGGCCATCCGCGAGATCGTCTCCTCCATCAGCGTGCCGCCCAGGTCGTTGGCGCCGCCGTTGAGCATTGTCTGCGTGCCTTGGTCCCCGAGCTTCACCCAACTGGTCTGAATGTGGGCGATGCGGCCGTGCAGCATGATCCGCGCCAGTGCGTGCACCGCCCGGTTGTCGCGCTGCGTGGGCCCGGGTCGCGCCGCCCCCGCCAGATACAACGGTGAATTCTGGTGGACAAAGGGCAGCGGCACGAACTCGGTGAAGCCGCCGGTGCGGTCTTGGATATCACGCAGCACGTTGAGGTGGGCGATCCAGTGCCGGGGGGTGTCGACGTGCCCGTACATCATGGTCGACGACGACCGTAGCCCCACTTCGTGCGCGGTGGTCACGATCTCGACCCACAGCGACGTCGGCAACTTGCCCTTGGTCAGCACCCAGCGCACCTCGTCGTCGAGAATCTCGGCCGCGGTGCCGGGAATGGTGCCCAGCCCGGCCTCACGCAGGCTGATCAGCCACTCGCGAATGCTCAGCCCGCTCTTGGTCACGCCGTTGGCGATCTCCATCGGAGAAAACGCGTGCACATGCATTTCCGGCACCCGGGCCTTGACTGCGCGCACCAGATCGGCGTAGCCGGTGACCGGCAGCTCCGGATCGATGCCGCCCTGCATGCACACCTCGGTGGCACCGGCGACGTGAGCCTCCCAGGCGCGGTCGGCGACTTCGTCGACCGACAGCGAATACGCGTCGGCATCACCCTTTCGCTGGGCGAAGGCACAGAACCGGCAGCCGGTGTAGCAGATATTGGTGAAGTTGATGTTGCGGTTGACCACAAACGTCACATCATCGCCGACGGCATCGCGGCGCAACGAATCCGCTACCGCGGCAACAGCTTCCAGTGCTGGACCGTCGGCGGTGGCCAAGGCGAGGTATTCCTCGTCGCTGCAGCGGGCGGGGTCCCGTTCCGCCGAGCGCAGTGCGGCAAGGACATCGGTGTCGATGCGTTCGGGAGCACGAGCCGCCAGATCGTGCACCTGCGAACGGATGGATTCCCAGTCGCCGAAGGCGCTGTCGAGGTCACTGCGAGCTTCGGTGCTACGGCCCTCGGTGTCGATCGCCGCGTTGAGATCCACCCGGCCGGCAGAAGCCATGTCGTCGGGCTCCTGCCACGGCATGCCCACCGGCTTGACGTCACGCGCGAAGCCGGTCGCCGGATCGGCAAGGGCCGCAACATGTCTGCGCACCCGCGGGTCGATCCAGGCCGCGCCCGCCTGCACATACCTGGGTTGTGCGGTCAGCCGCTGCACCAAATCGTAGCCGGCCTCCGAGGTGACGGCGGCCAAGTCTTCCAACGCGGGCCAGGGCCGTTCCGGGTTGACGTGGTCGGGCGTCAGCGGGGATACGCCGCCCCAGTCGTCGACACCGGCGGCGATCAGCGCCAGGCAGTCGTCCCGGGACACCAGGTTCGGTGGCGCCTGAATGCGCATGCCGGGGCCGAGAACCAGCCGCGCGACCGCCACCGTCGCCAGGTAGTCGTCGACCCCGGTGTCGGGAACCGCAGCCATGGCGGTGTGCTTCTTGGCCCGGAAGTTCTGCACGATCACTTCCTGAACATGGCCGAACTCCTTGTGCGCCTTGCGAATCGCATGCAAGGTATCGGCGCGTTCGGTCAGCGTCTCGCCGATGCCGACCAGCAGGCCGGTGGTGAACGGGATGGAGAGCCGGCCGGCGTCGGTCAGCGCGCGCAGCCGCACCGCAGGGTCTTTGTCCGGGCTGCCGTAATGGGCCAGGCCCTTCGTTTCGAACAACCTCCGCGATGTCGTTTCCAGCATCATGCCCATCGACGGCGCGACCGGCTTGAGCCGCGACATCTCCGACCAGCTCATCACCCCGGGGTTGAGGTGCGGAAGCAGGCCGGTTTCTTCTAGCACCCGTATCGCCATCGCGCGCACGTAGGACAGCGTGGAGTCGTAGCCGCGTTCGTCGAGCCACTCCCGCGCCTCCGGCCAGCGATCCTCCGGACGGTCCCCGAGTGTGAATAATGCTTCCTTGCAACCCAATTCGGCTCCGCGCCGAGCCACGTCGAGGATCTCGCCGGGGTCCAGGTACATCCCGGCGCCGTGGGCGCGCAGCTTGCCCGGAACGGTGACGAACGTGCAGTAGTGGCAGGTGTCGCGGCAAAGATGGGTGACGGGGATGAAGACCTTGCGCGAGTAGGTGATCGGCAGCCGGCCCCCCGTGCCGCGCCGCCCGGCCGACTCCAGACCCGCGTCGCGTACCCGTGCCGCGCTGGCACACAGGTCGGCCAGTTCCGCGCCGCGCGCCGCCATCGCGACGGCCGCCTCGTCGAGATTCAGCGAGACCCCGTCACGAGCCCGCCGCAGCACCCGCCGCAGCGCCGACGCATCTGGTCTGGGCGGCACCACGGGGTGAGGCAGAGCTGTGGACTCCTGGCGCGAAGTCAGTGGCACGTTGGTACAACTTCCGTCCGCGCGTCAACGGTCCGAAACTCGGCGGGTGCCATATTCGCAACAGTAGCGGCAGGACCGGGCCCGCCACTGACCGGCCTGGCTGCGTCTTGGCCGATCCACCACGATGAGCACCCGATCGAGATACGCTAGCCAGACCACGGTGGAACGGGGGTGCAGACGCGATGTCGTATCTGGCCGCGGCGCCGGAGGCGCTGGCAGCGGCGGCTTCGAATGTCGCCGGCATCGGATCGGAAATCAGCGCGGCCAACGCGGCGGCGGCGGTTCCGACGACCGGAGTCACCGCATCGGCCGCCGATGCCGTCTCGGCGCAGGTCGCCACACTGTTCTCGTCACACGGTCAGGTGTACCAGCGGCTCAGCGCGCAGTTGGCGACGTTTCACGACCAGTTTGTGCAGGCCCTGAGCGCCGGCGCCAACGCCTATGCGTCGGCCGAGGCCAACGCCGCCAAGACCTTGTTGGGGGCGGTGACCGCGCCCGCGAAATTGCTGGGGCAACCGTTGACCGGGCCCACCGGCCTGGTGCCCAACGCGGTGAGCCCGGCACCCAGCGCCCTATCCGGTGCGCTGGGTTCCGGCGCGCTCGGTGGGAACGCGGCCGTCGGCGCGCTGACACTGCCGCCCACCGGCGGGCTCGGCGCTCTGGCGGGCAGCGGCGCGCTGCTGCGGCCCTTGGCCGGCGCCGCCGCGGCTCCGGCAGCGGTCATACCGGTGTCGGTGGCCACTGCCATCCAGAATTTCTATCTTTGGGCCGAGCCGTGGGTGCAATGGGGCTTCAGCGTCGCCTCCTGGGCGGCAGGTTGGGTGCCGTATATCGGCATCTTGGCGCCGCAGATCAACTTCTTCTACTACCTGTTCGAGCCGATGGTGCAGAGCGGCCTGTTCAATACGCTGGACTGGCTGGACGGGACGATCACCTTCAGTCAGGGATTGAGCAACTTCTGGTCGGCCACCACGGCGTCGGTCAACCAGTTCATCAACACCGAGATCAGCTGGATCCGCGGCTTCCTCCCGCCCTGGCCACCGCTGCCGTAACCGGCCGTAACGGTCAGGGGTGGATTCGGAGCCGCCAAAGCACCCATGCCGGCGGCGCGACCCCCGCCCCGATGAGGATCAACGCCCCAAAGGCCATCAGCCCTCGTCCACCCAGGACGACGTCGTCGCCCGGACCCCCCAAGCTCAACACCGCTACCGTCAGCAACCATGTCCACAGCGGTAACGCGGCCACCCGCGGCGAGGTGGTCCATCGCGCGGCCGCCCACACGAGCGCGGCATTGACTAGTCCGCTGATCACAGCGCTGATCGGGAAGGGCACCGAACCGATGTAGGACGGCAGCAGCAGAGCCCCGGCTAGTGCGGATAACACCCCGTCGACGGCCAGCAAGGCCAAGACAACGACACGTATCGCGGGGTCGGTGGAGGCGGCGGTCTCTTCACCCGAGACGGCGCGCGGCTGAGTTTCGGTCAGGTTGGGACGCTGTCGATCTGGGAGAGGATCGAGCCGATGACCCACTGCAGGCTGTCCAGCCGGTCCTGCCAGTGCTGCAGGTTAGGGTCCAGGTCGGGGTCCATGCGAATTCCTTCCGTGGCTGCCTGATTGGCAGCCTACGTGCCGTAACCGGTGAAGCCCAGACCGGCGAGCAGATCTGTTTCCCAGCCACGTTCATCGCGGTCCCCCGCGACGCCCGCGGCGAGCACATAGTGCTCCTGAGCCGCGATCGGCAGCGCCATGTTGTTGGACAGGGCGCAGGCCCGGCCGGTCGGCCCGACGGTCACCTGGGTGGCGTGCGCCGCCAGCGCCGCGGCCTTGGCAGCCTGCGCATGCGAGTCCCCCTCGACGACGGCGTCGATCCGCTCGTCCGGAAAGGCGAAGGGCACTTCGTCCGGCGGCATCACCCACTCGGGCCGCAGGTCCTCGGCGGCCAAGTCCTGCTTGGCCGCGCGGAATGCGCTGAGCCCGAAGACAGTCCAGTAAACCTTCGGCACCGTCCACGGGTCACCCGGGAAGTCTGAGGTGTCTGCTGCGGCCACTGCGGCGGCGGTGACTTTGTGAGTATGCACGTGGTCGGGATGTCCATATCCGCCGCCGGGGTCGTAGCTCACCACCACATGCGGGCGGACCTCACGGATGATCCCGACCAGTGCTCCCACCGCCTCACGTTCGTCGGCATCGACGAATCTGCGTTTGCTGCGCTGCTCGGTGCCGGCCATCCCGGAGTCACGCCAACGGCCCGCGCCGCCCAGGTAGCGGGGTCCGCTCACCCCCAGCAGCTGCAGCGCGGCGGTAAGTTCGGCAATGCGGTAGCCGCCGAGTTGATCGGCGTGGTCGGCGGCGAGTTGGGCCCAGCGGTCGCCGATGACCTCGCCCTCCTCACCGAGCGTGCAGGTGACGACATGGACCACGGCGCCCCGGGCGGTGTAGTGGGCGATCGTTGCGCCATTGCTGAGGCTTTCATCGTCGGGGTGGGCATGCACGAATAGCAGCCGCGGCGTCTCAGGCATCGGCTAGCACCCTATCCGGCGTCGCTGTAGTCGGGAAGCTGACGGCGCATCCGGCGCGGGCGGCATTCGGTCGGCCTCAAGTAGGAACGCGAGCGGCTACTATCACAGCATGGCGCAGCCTACCCACGACAGGTCGAACGTCCGGAGTCGCCGACGCGGCGAAGTGCTCGAACGTGCGCTGTATGCGGCCACATTGGCGGAACTGGCGGCAGTCGGGTACGGCGGCCTGACCATGGAAGGGATTGCGGCACGCGCTCACACCGGCAAGGCCGCGTTGTACCGGAGGTGGGCCAATAAGCACGACCTGGTGCACGCGGCGCTGCAACATGCTGTGCCGCCCCTTGCCGTGCCGCGCAGCAGTGGGTCGGCACGGGAAAGCCTGTTGACGTTGTTCACCGCTCACCGTGATGTGCTGGCCGGCAAAACCGACTTTCCCGGGCTGGAAATCATCGGTCAGTTCATTCACGAACCCGAACTTCGCGCCATCTTCGTCAACGCGGTGGTGTTCCCCCGCCTGAAAGTTATCGAATCGATCCTGCAAGCCGCCGCCCGCGACGGCCAGATTGATCCCGCCACGCTGACTCCGCTGACAGCACGGGTCGGCCCCGCGCTGATCAACCAGCACTTCATGCTGACCGGAACACCGCCGAGCCGCAGGGATCTGGAACTGATCGTCGACACAGTGATCCCGCGGACGGCGCCGGCGACCAACCAGAATTGATTTATGTGCCGGTGAGGAGGCCGACCACGTCGGCGCCGACCATCATGCTCTGATCGAAGGCGCCAACCAGGCCGCCGATCTGGCCGCCGTTGAACGTCTGTGCTCCGCTACCGGTCAGCAGACCGGAGATAAAGTTTGCTGGCACTTGCGCTCCGACGACGGCGTCGAAGGCTTGCTCACCGGTGCCAACCAGTAGGTTGGCTACATTGAAGCTGCGGTTGATCACGCCGTTCAACGCACTGTCGGTGCCGAATACGCCCTTCTCCCAAGCCACCTCGTTGGTGAGCAAGGCATGGTTGAAGCTCGTTTCGTTGGCGACCAGCGAGGTGTTGAAGCCGAGCTGTGCCGTTTCCAGCTGCGCCATGAAATCAGCTACCGGACTTGTCGATAGAGCTTGGGCCGAGGCCGGGAAGACGCCCAGCGCCGCCGGCAGCGGCGTTGGGTTGCCGACGAAGATGCCGGCCAAATCGGTGGGAACCATGAGGCTTTGGTCGAAAGCACCCACCAGGCCGCCGATTTGGCCACTGTTGAAGACCTGGGCCGAACTGCCCAGCAGCAGCCCGGAGGTGAAGTTGGCCGGCACGGTAACACCCACGAGAGCATTGCCCGTTTGCTCAACGGTTCCCAATAGCAGGTTGCCCACGTTGAAGCTGCGGTTGATCACCCCGTTGAGGGCAATGTCGGTGCCGAAGATCATTTTCTCCAGCGCCACCTCGTTGGCGACCAGCGCATGGTTGAGGCTCATCTCGTTGTTAACCAACGAGGTCGTGAAGCCGATCTGCATTTGTTCGAGCTGCTTGAAGGGACTCGTCGGTGCCGCGGCGGCAGACAGCGCCGCCTGCAGCGGTGATGCGTTTGCCGACTCTGCGACGGCATAGGCCGTCGCGCTCGAGTTCAGCGCCTGTACGAACTGGTCGTGAAATGCCGCCACCTTGGCGCTGGCCTCCTGGTAGGCCTGGCCGTGCGCGCCAAATAGTGCCGCAATGGCCGCCGACACCTCGTCGGCAGCCGACGGCACCACCCCCGTTGTCGCCGCCACCGCCGCCGTGTTGGCCGTGCTGAGCGTCGCCCCGATACCCGCCAGATCCGTTGCGGCCGAGGCCAATATCTCCGGTGCTGCTGCCAAATACGACATCTTCACTCCTGCCGGGTCAACAGACGAACGGCCGACTATCACATCGTCCGATCGCGCAACTATGTGTAGTGAACAAACTTGCTCGCGGGCGCTACACGGAAATGGCGATTTCCACAACGGACTAATGACAACTTCACAGGTAACACACATGTTTCCCGCAGCTGCACTGGCGCAGTACCCTCCTACCGCCGGATTGCCCAGGTTGATGGCAGGCGCGCGAGATCTGCTATGGCCCGGTCTTGACCCATTGGCCGGCGTCGCCGACGATGCCGACCGGCACCGCGCCGGACAAGCTGACGTTCTGCACGCTCGGGCCGGCCGCGACGATCGTGGTGTCCTGCAATATCGGCAGCACCGTCGACATATTCCACAGTCGCGGTTCGATTGCGGTGATCACGTCGTTGATGTTCTTGGTGCCGTCGAGGGCGGCGTCGATATTCGACTGGATGCTGCGATCGCAGATCCCGGTGAGGTTCGACGGCGCTTTGACCAGCGCCCCGGGATCGGCCGGCGGGCCGGGCTGCGGCGTGGGCACAACGGTGTCTGGAGCCACGGTCGGCGTCGCTCCGGTCGGGGTAACCGCCGGCGAAGCCGGTGGCGGGACCTGGGTGGCTTGCAGCGCGGGACAGCTGTAACGGGAGGCCAGCAATGTCGCCAGGTTTCCGCCCGCCTGGTGCCAGCCGACGATGGCGTCAATCCGGTTGTCGTTCAACGCATCCCGGTAAAGGACGACCGGGTCCAGGGCCAGCACGGTCGCGTCGATCCCGACGTTGCGCAGTTGGTCGGCGGCCGTATTGGCGACCGCCACCGACGTCGGGTCGTTCGCCGCCACCCCGATGACCAGCGAAAGCTGTTTGCCGTCCTTACTGACCCGGCCCCGGATCACCTCAGGCGGCCCGGTGCTCACCGGTGTGGTCGAACCCGGTCCCGGCGGCGCAGTCGACGCCGACGTGTTGCTGTCGATCTCATATCCGGATGCCGCCAGCAACCCCAATGCGGTGGTGGTCGTCATCGCCGGTGGCGCGGTCGGCACATAGCCCGGGTCGCTGGGCGAGCGGATCTGCGCCTGGTCCAGGGTCACGGTATTGTCGCTGCCGGCGCCCACCGCGGCCAGCAGGTCGATATCCAGCAGCCCCAGGATCGCCTTGCGGACCTGCGTGTCGGCCAGCTTCGGCACGTTTGCCCGCAGCGTCAGCTGCATGACCCGCGGTGTCACGATCCGCGCGGTCCGCACATCCGGAATGGCCGACAACTGCGCGAAGGCGGCCGAACCGCCATGCACCTGCGCCACCTGCGTGTCGCCGTTACGCACCGAATCGGCCAGCGCCGCGGGTGCCCCGGCCCGCCGGAAGAGGATCAGGCCGGGTTTGGCAGGCGGCCCCCAGTACCGGTCGTTGCGGGCGATCAGGATCTCGTCGCGCTGCGGGTCGATGTTCTCCACCCGGAACTGCCCCCCGGTGACAGGCAGCGCGCGGGCCAGCCCCGCGGCAAAACCGCCGGGCACGTCCTTGACGATGTGCGCCGGCAACAGGTTGTTGAACAACTCCCGCCAGGCCGGGTATGGCTGCGCGAAGGTCACCACGGCCTGCTTGCCGCCTTCGAGCGATTGCACACCGGTGATCAGGTCATAGCCGGCCGGATCGACGACGCCCGGCTGGCTGACCATCTGCCGCCACAGGTACCAGAAGTCGTCGGCGGCTATGGGGGCGTTGTCGGTCCATTGCGCCTCGGGCCGGATCTTGTAGCTCACCGTAAATGGGTTTTCGCTGGTCACGTCCGCCGACACCAGCAACGTCGGGTCCATCTCCCAGCGCGAACCGGTCGGCGAGCTGGCATCGGGCACCGGGCGGAAAGCGCTGGGCAACACCAGCGCGCTGATCGCGGCGTTCACCGGCGACAGATCCGAGAGCAGATGCGGATTGAACCCGGCGCCGATCGAGTCGATGCCCATGATGATCTGGGTGGGATGCGGCGGCGGCGGCGGTGTGACGTGCGTGGTATCCGTGCTCTGCGGTGCCGGCGGCGGGCTGACCGTGCAACCGGACAGCGCCACACCCAACGTCGAGATCAGCACGCCGACCGTCACCAGGACATGACGAGCTTGGTGCAGCACGCCCATCAGGGTATCGAGCTGGGGGTACCGCCCGCCCGCAACCGTAACGCCATGGCGCAAAACCGGGCCGGATTTCGCCGTGGCGTTACGCTGGCGCTCCCCAGGCGGCCCCAAGCTAACCCCGGGCCTTGGCCCGTGCCCGGCTGCGGGCCCGGGAGGTGGCATCCAACTCGACCTTGCGGACCCGCACGATCTCCGGGGTCACCTCGACGCATTCGTCGGGCGCGCAGAACTCCATGGCCCGCTCCAGGTCGAGTTCGAGCGGCTTGGCCAGCGTCTCGATGACATCGGCGGTCGACGACCGCATGTTGGTCAGCTTCTTCTCCCGTGTGACGTTGATGTCGAGGTCCTCCGGGCGCGGGTTGATCCCGACGACCATGCCCTCGTAGGTGTCCTGGCCTGGCTCGACGAAGAACTGGCCCCGGTCGGCGAGTTGCAGCAACGCGAACGGAGTGATGGTGCCGGACCGGTCGGAGACCAGCGATCCGGTGTGCCGCGCCCGGATGTCCCCAGCCCACGGTTTGTACCCGTCGAACACCGCATGGCCGACGCCGGTGCCGCGGGTCTCGGTGAGGAAGTCGGTGCGCCACCCGATCAGGCCGCGGCTGGGCACCACGAAATCCATCCGGACCCAGCCGGTGGTGTGGTTGGCCATCTCCACCATGCGGCCCTTGCGTGCGGCCATCAATTGGGTGACCGCGCCGACGTATTCCTCGGGGCAGTCGACGGTCATCGCCTCGAACGGCTCGTGCAGCTTGCCGTCGATGGTCTTGGTCACCACTTGCGGCTTGCCCACGGTCAATTCGAAGCCTTCGCGGCGCATCTGCTCAACCAGCACGGCCAGCGCCAGCTCGCCGCGGCCCTGCACCTCCCAGGCGTCGGGTGCGCCGATGTCGAGGACCCGGATCGACACGTTGCCCACCAGCTCGGCGTCCAGCCGGTTGCGGACCATGCGGGCAGTGAGCTTGTGGCCGGGTACCTTGCCGGCCAGCGGCGAGGTGTTGGTACCGATGGTGACCGAGATGGCCGGCTCGTCGACAGTGATCCTGGGCAGCGCGACGGGGTCGGCCAGATCGGCCAGGGTGTCGCCGATCATGATCTCCGGCAGGCCGGCGACGGCGACGATATCGCCGGCAACGGCCTCGTCGGTGGGATTGCGTTCCACACCTGTGGTGGCCAGCAATTCGGTGATCTTGGCGGTCGCGGCGCCATTCTCGCGCAGCCAGGCGACCTGCTGGCCCTTGCGGATGCGTCCGTTGTAGATGCGGATCAACGCCAGGCGGCCCAGGAATGTCGAGGCGTCCAGGTTGGTGACCAGGGCCTGCAACGGCGCCTCCGGGTCGCCTTTCGGCGGCGGCACGTGCTCTTCGAGGACCTCGAACAGCGGGTCGAGGTTGTCGCCGTCGGGAATCTGGCCGTCGGGCGGCTGAGTGGTGCTGGCCACCCCGGCGCGTCCGGATGCGAACAGGGTGGGCAGGCCCAGCGCGTGCTCGGCGGCTGCGGCTGCTTCGTCGTCGAGATCGCTGGCCACGTCCAGCAACAGGTCGTGGCTGGCCTCGACTACCTCGGCTATGCGCGCGTCGGGCCGGTCGGTCTTGTTGACGACGAGGATCACCGGCAAGTGCGCGGCCAGCGCCTTGCGCAGCACGAAGCGGGTCTGTGGCAGCGGGCCCTCGGACGCGTCGACCAGCAGCAGCACCCCGTCCACCATCGACAGCCCGCGCTCCACCTCGCCGCCGAAATCGGCGTGTCCGGGCGTGTCGATGACATTGATCACAGTCACGGTGCCATCGCTGTTATGGCGGTGCACGGCGGTGTTCTTGGCCAGGATGGTGATCCCTTTTTCCCGCTCCAGGTCGCCGGTGTCCATCACGCGTTCCTGCAGCCCGCCCCGTTCGGCCAGCGCCCCGGATTGTCGCAGCATGGCGTCGACCAGCGTGGTTTTGCCGTGGTCGACGTGCGCGACGATGGCGACATTGCGGAATGGCACGTCGGTGATTGTGGCAGCCCGGTGGCCGGTTCGCGAAAATCGGCGTCCGGCGCTGTCTCGTACATCGACTCTGCGTACAGCGCTACCGCAAGCGAGCGAGCGGCGCGCTGTGCGCAGTCTCGGCGCGTTGGGCGCAGTCTCGGCGCGCCCTGGGGGACGGCCCTACCAGCCGCGACGGGGCGGCGCCGAACCGACCAACTGGTCCGATGCGGCCACGTCGCGGCTGCGGTAGACGATGTAGGGCCGGAACAGGTAGGCGATCGGGGCGCTCAGCACGTGCACCAGCCGGGTGAATGGCCAGAGCGTGAACAGCACCATCCCGATCAGGGCATGCAACTGATAGTCCAGCGGTGCGTTGATCATCACTTCGCCGTGCGGCTGGAAGAGCCAGATCCGCCGGAACCACATCCCGACGGTGTAGCGGTAATGGAACTCGCCGCCATGCGGGCCGGTGCCGATCAGGTCGCAGTAGAGGCCCACCACGATCGCCAGCACCAGCACCACGTACATCACCTTGTCGCTGCGGGTGGTGGCCGCCGACACCGCCGGGCGGGTAAACCGCCGGTAGATCAGCAAACCAACGCCCACCAGCGTCGCAAAGCCCGCAATGGATCCGGCGATGACGGCTTGCAGGTGGTAGACGTAGTCGCTGACATGCAGCGCCTTGGTCACCCGCGGCGGGATGAACAATCCCATCACGTGCCCGGCGAACACCGCGAGGATGCCGAAATGGAAGATCGGGCTGGCGATGCTCAGCAGCCGCGACTCGTAGATCTGCGAAGAGCGTGAGGTCCAGCCAAATTTGTCGTAACGGTATCGCCACCACAGTCCGACCACCAAGACCGCCAGCGTGACGTAAGGAGTGATGTCCCAGAACAATACATTGCTAAACATCGGGCGCTCTTTCTTCGCGTCGAGGCGGCACGGTCAAGGTAAACGGTTGCAGCCCAACGGCTTCCGCGGGCGGGCCGGCTTCTGCCAGACGTTGCGCCCGGCGCACTTCCTGGTCGGTGGCCGCCGGCAGCGTCTCGCACACCGCCGCCACGGTGTGCTCATACGGCGACGCGGCGTCGGCCAACGCGGACCGCAGCACGTCGATCGGGACGCGGTGCTCGGTCAACAACTGGCGTCCCGCCCCGGGTGCGACGGTCGCCGCGAACTCGAGCACCACGGGCAGGTGATCCGGCGCCTCGCTGCGCGGCGGCTCCACACCCGCCTCCCGGTAGGCGGTGGCGAAGGCCAGCATTTCCCGCCCGCGGTTGCGGGTATCCCCCGCCGTCCAGTACGTCAGGTACATGGTGGCGCGCCTGCGCATGTCGAACGTGGCGACGTAGTCCATGGCGGCGGCCATCGGTTCCGCGGCCCGCAGCGCGGCGACCGTTCGCCCGAGCAGGTCGGCGACGGTCCCGTCCAGGTGCGCCAGCAGGCCCTCGACGGTGTCCAGGCGCTCGGTCAGCCCGTCGTCGGGGTAGGCCAGCAGCAGTGACGCCGCCTGCCACACCAGCCGGTCGCGCATCGCGGGTTCGCGGGATCGGGAGCGCAGCTTCATCGCTGCTGCTTTTCCGGGAACATCCCGACCGGTGGTTGGTCGCCGTCCCAGGTCAGCAGGTCTACCTGGGTCGAACGCTGTTGGGCATGGAATGTCTCCACGGAGACGGGCACCGGCCCGCCGTCTTCGTACATGCCCGGGCCGCCGTCGCCGGTCAGCGAGCAGCCCATCTGCTCCAGCTCGCGCGCCTGCGGGCTGAACGCGGTCGGAATGACGTAGCGCTCTTCGTATTTCGCGATGGCCAGCAGTCGATACATTTCGTAGATCTGCTCTTCGGTCATCCCGACCGACTCCGGGATGTGGGGTTGGGTCTCCCGGCCGAGGTTGATGTCGCGCATGTAGGAACGCATCGCCGCCAGCCGGCGCAACACGCCCTCGACCACGGCGGTGTCGCCGGCGGTGAACAGTTCGGCCAGGTACTGCATCGGGATGCGCAGCGCCTCCAGCGCGCCGAACAGATTGCCCAGTTCCTCGCCGTCGTGACCGTCACGGCTGACCGCGTCGACCACCGGCGACAGTGGCGGGATGTACCAGACCATCGGCATCGTGCGGTATTCCGGGTGCAACGGCAGCGCCACCCGGTAGGTATTGATCAGCGCATACACCGGGGAGCGCTGCGCGGCCTCGATCCACTCCTGCGAGATACCGGCCGCGCGGGCGGCGGCGATCACCTCAGGATCGCATGCGTCGAGCAGGATTCGTCGCTGCGCCTCGTAGAGGTCGGTGTCGTTTTCCACCGACGCGGCCTGCAGCACCCGGTCGACGTCGTAGAGCACCAGGCCCAGATAGCGCAGCCGGCCCACGCAGGTCTCCGAGCAGATGGTCGGCAGGCCGACCTCCATTCGCGGATAGCACAGCGTGCACTTCTCGGCCTTGCCGGTTTTATGGTTGAAATAGACCTTCTTGTAAGGACATCCGGACACACACATGCGCCAGCCGCGGCAGCGGTCCTGGTCGACCAGCACGATGCCGTCCTCGCTGCGCTTGTACATCGCACCCGACGGGCACGACGCCACGCAGGATGGGTTCAGGCAGTGCTCGCAGATCCGCGGCAGATAGAACATGAAGGTCTCTTCGAGCTTCAGCCGGACCTCGTCACTGACCTTCTTCAATATCGGGTCCTCGGAAAGGATTTCCGGCGATCCGGCCAGATTGTCGTCCCAGTTCGGCCCCCAGGAGACCTTCATCGGTTTGCCGCTGATCAGGCTTTTCGGCGCGGCCGTCGGGAACGTGTCGCCGGCGGGTGCGGTGGTCAGGTTTTCGTAGTCGTAGGTCCACGGCTCGTAGTACTCGTCGATGGTGGGCAGCTTGGGGTTGGCGAAGATCCGCAACAGCTTGTGGAAGCGTCCGCCGTCACGCAGCCGCAACCGGCCCTTCTTGTCGCGTACCCAGCCGCCGCCCCAGCGCTCCTGGTCCTCGTAGGTGCGCGGATAGCCTTGGCCCGGACGGGTTTCGACGTTGTTGAACCACACGTACTCGGTGCCGGCACGGTTGGTCCAGGCCTGCTTGCAGGTCACCGAACAGGTGTGGCAGCCGATGCACTTGTCGAGGTTCATCACCATCGCCAGCTGCGCCATGACTTTCATTGTCTCGCTCCGCGAGCGTCGCTGGGGCCTCTCATTGGTAGCGCACCTCCTGGCTGCGTCGCCGTACCACGGTCACCTCGTCGCGCTGGTTGCCGGTCGGGCCCAGGTAGTTGAACGCGAACGCATGCTGACCATAACCACCGGCCAAGTGGCTGGGCTTGATCCGGATCCGGGTAAGGGCATTGTGGTTACCGCCGCGCTTGTTGTTGGTCTCGGTGCGCGGCGTGTCGACCGTGCGTTCCTGGACGTGGTAGACGAACACCACGCCGTCGGGGATCCGGTGTGACACGATGGCCCGGCACACGTAGATGCCGTTGGCATTGACGGCCTCGACCCAATCATTGTCGCGCACTTGGATTTTCGCCGCATCCCCCGGACTCATCCACATGGTGGGGCCACCGCGGGACAACGACAGCATGTACAGGTTGTCCTGGTAGGTGGAATGGAACGACCACTTCGAGTGCGGCGTCAAATACCGCACGGTGAGGCCGATTCCGTCACCGGATCGGGAGCTTAGCTCGGGATGGCCGAACAGTCGCGCCATGTCCAGTGGCGGGCGGAAAACCGGCAGATGTTCGCCGAGTTCCTCGATCCAATCGTGGGCCAGGTAGAAATGCATCCGCCCGGTCAGGGTGTGGAACGGTTTGAGGTTCTCGATGTTGATGGTGAACGGCGCATAACGCCGCCCGCCGGTTTCGCTGCCCGACCACTCCGGGCTGGTGATCACCGGGACCGGACGCGCCTGGGTATCGGCGTAGCTGATGCGGCGGTCTTCGCTGCCCTCGGCCAGATGCGCCAGCCGCTGGCCGGTCCTTTTCTCCAGCTCGCGGAAGCCCTCGACGGCCAGGCGGCCATTGGTTGTCCCGGACAGCAGCAGCAGTACATCGGCCATCCGCGCCGCGGTGGTGATCGCCGGACGCCCTGCTGCCGCACCGGAATTCAGCACGCCGAATCTGGCTGCGAGTTCCTGGACCTCCTGGAACGGGTGCACCGTCACACCCTTGGTGGTCAACCCGAACTTTTCGACGAGCGGACCCAGCGTCAGCCACTTGTCGTAGATCGCGGTGTAGTCGCGCTCCACCACGGTGATCTTGCCCATGGTGCGTCCCGGCACCGGCGTCGCGCCGGTATGCAGCCAGTCGTTTTCCGCACCGCCGGGAAATGTCATCGCATCCGGGGTGTCGTGCTGCAGTGCGGTGAGCACCACGTCGCTGCGGGTGCCTAGATGACCCTTGGCCATAGCGCTGAAGGCCCGGGCGATCGCAGCGAAAGCGTCGAAATCCGAACGGGTTTCCCAGGGCGGATCGGTCGCGGCACTGAATGCGTGCACATATGGGTGCATGTCGGTGCTGGAGATGTCGGCCTTCTCGTACCAGGTGGCTGCCGGCAGCACCACATCGGATACCAGCGTGGTCGAGGTCATCCGGAAGTCGATCGACATCATCAGGTCGAGCTTGCCTTCCGGAATATCCCCTTCGCAGGCCACGTCGACGGGCCGTATCCCGTCGCGCGGCGGCGCTGCCTGCACGTTGGAATCGGTTCCCAGCAGATGGCGCAGGAAATACTCGCCGCCCTTACCCGACGAGCCGATCAGGTTGGCGCGCCAGACCGTCAGTACTCGTGGCCAGTTGACGGGGTTGTCCGGATCGGTCACGGCGAGTTTGAGTTTGCGCTGCGCCAATTGCTGGGCCACATATTCACCGGCGTCGCGACCCGCCTCGTGCGCCTCGTCGGCGAGGTCCAGACTGGATCGGTCGAACTGCGGGTAATACGGGCTCCAGCCCATTGCCACCGCCGAGGCCAGCACGTCCATGGTGTGCTTGTCGGTGAAGCGGCCCCGGCCCACCGGGCTGGCCAGCTTGTCGGCTCCGTAGCCGTCGTAGCGCCATTGGTCGGCGTGCGCATACCAGTACGAGGCGCCGGGGACCTGACGCGGCGGGCGTACCCAGTCGGTGGCCATCGACATCGTCTGAAACCCGGTGAGCGGCCGAATCTTTTCCTGACCGACGTAGTGGGCCCAGCCGCCGCCGTTGCGTCCCATCGAGCCGGTCAGCATCAACAGTGCCAGCACCGCACGGTAGATGGCGTCGCCATGGAACCAGTGACAGATGCCGCCGCCCATGATGATCATCGAGCGGCCGCCGGATTCCTCTGCGCTGCGGGCGAATTCGCGGGCGACCCGAATGGCCTGGGCGGCCGACACCCCGGTGATCGGCTCCTGCCAGGCCGGGGTGTTGGGTTGGGTGGGATCGTCGTAGCCGGTGGGCCATTGGCCGGGCAGGCCCGCGCGCGCCACGCCGTAGTGGGCCAGCATCAGGTCGAACACCGTGCACACCAGGTGCTTACCGACCCGGCGCACCGGCACGCCGCGCGCCACCGTCGCGCCTTCGCCGTTGACCGTGTCGAAGCTGGGCAGGTGCACCAGCGCGGTGCGCCGATCCCCGTTGGTGGCTTCTGCGCCCTGCACGCTGAGCGCCGGCAGCAGATCACCGAGATCGAGATTCCACTTCCCGACGCCGTCCTCGCCGTAGCGGAATCCCAGCGAGCCGTGCGGCACGACGACGGTACCGGTCGTTTCGTCCAGCACCGCGGGCTTGAGCGCCGCGTTCTCGGAGTTCTTATCGGCCTCACCCAGATCCGCCGCCGTGAGGTTCTTGCCCGGCACCAGCATCTCGCCCCGTTGTTCCAGCTTGATCAGGAACGGCAGGTCGGTGTAGCGACGCGCGAAGTCGGCGAAAAACGGAACCTGTTTTCGCACATAGCATTCCGAAAGGATGACGTGACCCATCGCCATCGCCAGCGCCCCGTCGGTGCCGGCCGCACACGGCATCCACTCGTCGGCGAACTTGGTGTTGTCGGCGTAGTCGGGGCTGACGGTGACCACCTTGGTGCCGCGGTAGCGGGCCTCGGCCATCCAGTGCGCATCCGGGGTCCGGGTGATGGGCACGTTGGAGCCCCACATCATCAGATAGGCCGCGTCCCACCAGTCCCCGGATTCGGGCACATCGGTCTGGTCGCCGAACACCTGCGGGGAGGCCACCGGCAGGTCGGCGTACCAGTCGTAGAACGAGGTCATGGGGGCGCCGATCAGCTCGAAGAACCGCGAGCCGGCGGCATAGGACACCATCGACATCGCCGGGATCGGCGAGAAACCGGCAACCCGGTCCGGGCCGTAGGTCTTGATGGTGTACACGTGAGCCGCGGCAATCAGTTCGGTGGCTTCGGCCCAGCTGACCCGGACCAGCCCGCCCTTGCCCCGGGCCTGCTGATAGCGGCGACGGCGCTGCGGATCGGCCTGGATGTCGGCCCACGCCAGCACCGGGTCGCCGAGCCGGGCCTTGGCCTCGCGGTACATCTCGATCAGCACGCCGCGCGCATACGGGTAGCGAAGCCGGGTCGGGGCATAGCTGTACCAGGAGAACGATGCGCCCCGGGGACAGCCGCGGGGTTCGTACTCGGGGCGGTCCGGGCCGACCGACGGATAGTCGGTCTGCTGGGTTTCCCAGGTGATGATGCCGTCTTTGACGTAGATCTTCCACGAGCAGGATCCGGTGCAGTTGACGCCGTGCGTCGAGCGGACCACCTTGTCGTGACTCCACCGGTCACGGTAGAAAACGTCAGCCTCTCGCCCGCCGCGCCGGGTTACCGTGCGCAGATCAGCAGAGAATTCCCCCGGGGTGAAGAAGCGTCCGCTGCGCTCCAGCAGCTCCTCGAGCGCTCCGCCGACGTGAGGTGTGATGGTCAACAGTGACCCTCCTTGTCATGGACGACCAGGCGCGGGGCCGTAGCCAGTCGATCGCGCTCGCGGAACAGGCGAAGCCGGCGCGTGGCCCATCATCGTCGGCTCGCGCGGTGTGTTGGCTGAAATTCGCGTCAACATCGGCATAGCAGCCGGCCACTGACGTCCAGCGGACCGCCGCGATCGCTACCGGCATGCAAATCCCAGGTTAGTGGTTTGTCACGTCCTTCTTCCAGTGGACGGCGGCGACCTTGAGCAGGCCTGGACGTTAGCTGAAAGGCGGCTGTGGAACCGGGTCAGAGCACCTTGGCGAGATCGGGAAGCCAGCCGCGGTCGGCCGGCACCCAGTTCAGATCGTGCAGTTGCTCCGCCGTCACCCAGCGCAGCGCGCGGTGGTCACGCGCATCCGGTTTGCCGCCAAGCAGCCGCACCCGGTAGGCCCGCAGTATTACGGTGTCGCCCAACGGAATGTCGTCGCCCAAGCGATCACCCACGGCGATGTCGTCGAGCCCGAGCTCCTCGGCCAGTTCCCGCGCCAGTGCGGCGCGCTCGGTTTCGCCGGTGGCCACCTTGCCGCCGGGAAGCTCCCAGCGCCCGGCCAGCTCCGGCGGCCTAGCCCGTTGCGCCACCAGGACCGTGGAGCCACAGATGATGGCTCCCGCCACGACGATCTGCGTCGGCATGGGCAATGACGGTATACCGTCGCGGGCCTGCCGCTGGATCCCAGTGTCCCGACGAGAAGCTGCATGGACACCATTGGCCGACTCCACCGTGACCGGAGCAGGTGCCGTTGCGGTGCTGGCTGTGCGAATGCGAGCCGTCCCGGCAGATTGCGGTGACGTCGTCGTTCGAGCTGTCCGGACGCGGGACGCAGGCACCGCTCGAATTCTGATAGCTGCCCGGCGGGCACATCCCGGCGGCTGACAGGGTGGACGCGTGCGACGCGTGCGTGACCAGGCCGGCGCCGGCCGTTCCCGCGACAACGGCTATCACGACTGCTAACGAGCGAAACATGCGGGCCCCCAAACACTTAACGTCCTAGGTGTCCTGTAGCTGGCAGAGCTGGCCCGATGCCGAGACCATGCCGGGTGGCCAGGCCCGCCGTGGCCGGTTTGGAGAGATTCGATGCGACCGGGGTACCGTCGCGATATGGCTGTGTTAACGGATGAGCAAGTAGACGCCGCACTACCCGGCCTCGACGGCTGGGAGCGCGCCGAAGGTGCCCTGCGCCGGTCCGTCAAGTTTCCGGCGTTCCTCGACGGCATCGACGCGGTGCGCCGGGTGGCCGAGCACGCGGAACGCACGAATCATCATCCCGATATCGATATCCGCTGGCGGACGGTAACTTTCGCGTTGGTCACGCATTCAGAGGGCGGGATCACCCAACGCGATATCGACATGGCACGCGATATCGACGGGATCGTCGGGAAGTAGCCGGCCCATTCTGGGCCGATCTGCCGTCTGCTGACGCGCCCGGTATGTGAACATGTCTTGCTATGACCCCGCGCGGATCCGTCCCGATCGGAGCTCGGACACGAGGTACGAGCGGAGCGGGCCGGGCCGGACTGGTGCTGGCGGTGTCGCTGACCCTGGTATGTGCGGCCTGCACGCATCCGCCATCGCCGCCGAGCGGCGGGCCTTCGTCGCCTCCCGGGTCGGCGGCTCCGGCAGCAGCGCCGACCACGGTGGCTCACGCGCCAGCGCATTATGAGTCGGCGCCCTGCCCGGAAGCGCCGCAACCCGTGCCGGAGCTGCAGGGCGGCCATTGCGCGGCGTTGGTGGTTCCCGAAAATCGCAGCAAACCCGGCGGGCGCACGCTGCGCCTGGCCGTCGCCATCATTCCGTCGGAAACCCAGCCCGCGGCCGCCGACCCGATTGTCTTCATCACCGGCGGGCCGGGCGAGGACGCCATCCTGGATCCGCCGATCGCCGAGGGCGTGGGGCTCAACCGCAATCGCGATCTGATCCTGTTGTCGCAGCGCGGCAACCATTCGTCGGAACCCACACTGGGCTGCCCGGAAATCGACCAGTTCTTCGCCCGCCGGGTGAGCCTGGTGTATGACGCAGCCACCACCGGCGACGAGTATGTGCAGGCGGTGAAGTCCTGCCACGACCGACTGGCCGGTGGCGCCGACCTGTCGGCCTTCAACTCCACCGAGAGCGCCTACGACCTCATCGATCTGCGCAACGCGCTGCACGTCAACCAGTGGAACGTGTTCTCCCATTCCTACGGCACCGACCTGGCCTTGATCTACTCGCGGCTGGACGCACCGGCGATCCGGTCGCTGGCCCTCGACGGGATGACGCCGCCGTCGATAGCGAGCCCGGGGTGGACCTGGAGCAGCGCACGGGAAGCGTTCGACAACATGATGAGCGCCTGCACTGTCCAACCGGCATGCCAAGCCCACTATCCCAACCTGGCGGACACTTTCGTTCGGCTGGTCAATCAACTCGAGGCGCATCCGGTTACCACCACCGTCAAGGTCGAAGGGGCCGGTGATACCCAAGTGGTGCTCGACGGCGGCGCCCTGCTGAACTGGATGGTCCCCCTGGGAACGCATTTTCCGGCCGAGGTGCCCGCCGCGATTGACGAACTCGCGCATGGTAATCCGGCGCGTATCGCCCAGCGGTGGGCGTCGGCGTGGGTGAACCCCGGCAAGGCCGGGCTGATGGGCTGGGGCCTGACGCTGAGCATCTGGTGCAGCGAATGGGTGCCGTTCGAGTCCGCAGACGACCAACTGCGGGCCGCCCGGCAGGCTTTCGCCGCGCTGCCTGATTCGGTGCGCGCCCAAGCCCCGCAACTGCCGTTCCTGCGTCAGGGCTGCGCGGCGTGGAATGTGCCCAAGGCCGCCGACTGGGTGCGGGGGGTCAGCGACGCCGCAATGCCGGCCCTGGCGCTGTCCGGCAGTTACGACGGGCAGACCGGCGCGGCATCAGGGCAATATGTCGCCCAGCATCTTCCGCATGCGATCTCGGTGACGGTCCCCGGCGTGGCACATGGGATTTACGCCGATCGCTGCGGGGCCGCCGTCATCGCATCGTTCTTCGACAACCCACAGCAGCCCGACACCAGCTGTATCAACTCCACTGCCCCGCCGCCCTACGCCATCACCCCGCCCCCACCGTGACGGTGACTCGACGGTCTCTGCTGGGCGGAGCCATCACGGGGGCGGCAGCCCTGGGATTGGCGTCATGTTCATCCAGGCCTGACCGAACCGCTAAACCCGCGTCCGCCTTCGACGAACTCGACGCCAAGATCGATGCGGGCATGAAGGCCTACGGGATCCCGGGCGTCGCGGTTGGCGTATGGGCCGGCGGTCAGGAATACGTCAAGGGCTACGGTGTCACCAACGTCGACCATCCGGTGCCCGTGGACGCCGATACCGTCTTCCGGATCGGTTCCACCACAAAAACATTCACCGGAACCACGCTCATGCGACTGGTGGACGAGGGCACGGTGGACCTGGACGCGCCCGTGCGCCGGTACCTTCCCGAGTTCGCGGTTGCCGACCCGGCGGTCGGCGCCGCCGTGACGGTGCGTCAGCTGCTCAACCACACGTCGGGCTGGATGGGTGACGACGTCCAGGACTTCGGCCGCGGCGACGACGCACTTTCGGCCTACGTCGCATCGATGACGCGACTACCGCAGCTGACTGCGCCGGGAACCGTATTCGCTTACAACAACGCCGGTTTGGTGGTCGCGGGCCGGATCATCGAAGTCGTCACCGGGTCGACGTACGAGTCGGCGGTGCAACGTCTACTGCTGGACCCGCTGCAACTTGGCCATACCCACTACTTCTCCGACCAGATCGTCGGTCTGAACGTGGCGGCCGCGCACAACGTGGTCGACGGCAAACCGGTTGTCGATACCGGTTTTTGGTCCTTTCCGCGTAGCTGCAACCCGACCGGCGCGTTGATTTCCAGTGTGCGAGATCAACTGCGCTACGCCAGGTTTCACCTCGGCGACGGCACGGCACCCGACGGAAGCCGGCTACTGGGCCCGCAAGCGCTGGCGGCAATGCGCTCGGACCCCGGCGCGGGCGGCACCCTGCAAGTCGAGCTCACCGGAATGGGTGTTGCCTGGATGCTCCGGCCATCCGCGGAAGGCCCGATCATTGTCCAGCACGGCGGCACCTGGAACGGGCAACGCTCCGGGTTCTTCATGGTGCCGGAGCGCAACTTCGCAATGACGTTGCTCACCAATTCCGAAGGCGGAGCGGCGCTGACCACAGACCTGTTCGCCGACGACTGGGCGCTGCGTCGCTTCGCCGGGATCAGCAACCTGCCCGCGGTACCGCAGCACCTCAGCGCCGCCGACCTGGCGCCGTTTCAGGGGCGCTACGTCGCCGAGCTCATCGACGAATCCGGGCGCCTCGGGCAGGCAGTCATCGACTTGCGGGTAGGGAACGGGCACCTCGACGGCACCATCAGCAACGGTGACCCAGGCACGGACAGCAGCCGCTTGGGCCTTGCCTTCTACCGGCCCGACCATGCGATCGACCTCGGACCCGACAACAAGCCGGTGGGCACGCGGTCCGATTTCGTGCGCGACTCAGCCGGCAACATCGCCTGGTTCCGCAATCACGGACGCATTTTCCAACGCCGGTAGCGCCGTTGGCCCGGACTAGCGTGACCTACTCCGCGTCGCAGCAACCCAGGCCAGGGTCGTCAGCGTAGCCACCGGATAGACCAGCCCGGCCCAGGCCAGATACCAGGGCCGGCTGATCACCCAGATGGTGGGCTGGGCGAAGCTGAGCAACCACGGCACGCCGATCATGGTCAGCCCCAGCCAGCTCCAGCCGATGATTCGGGCGCCAAGGCGCTCGCGCACCGGCCCCTGCAACACCCAGATCATCAGCGGCACCAGCCACACCCAGTGGTGGGTCCACGAAATAGGCGAAAGCAGTAGCCCGAACATTTCGACGACCAGCAACTTGCCCAGCTGATCGGACGCATCCAGCGCCCGCCACGCCAGGACAGCCAGGACCGCCGTGACGGCAATCGCTGTCAGCACCAGCGGACCAAAGCCGGCGTCGTGTCCGAGAATCCGCGAAATCGCGCCGCGCCACGACTGATTGAACGACGTAGCGATGGGCCCGACCCGGCGAGCGTCGCCCAACAGGTCGGTGAAGTAGTAGCGCGCCTGGTCGCCGACGACCAGTAACGACACGCCGACGCTGGCCGCGAAGACGACTGCCGACGCGGCCGCGGCTAGCCAGCGCCGTACGCCAACGAGATAGACGGCGGTGATCGCCGGCGTCAGCTTGATGCCGGCAGCCACCCCGACCAGCAGGCCCGACAGCCACCACCGGGTGGTGTAAACCGCCCACAGCGCCGCCAGCATCAGCAAGACGTTGATCTGGCCGTAGTCGAAGGTGCTGCGCAGCGGCTCGAGCCAGATGGCGATCGCCGTCCACAGCATCGCGGCCCGGTGACCGCGTCCGGCCGGCACGCCCAACAGGCGCTGGCTGATCCGGACCGCGCCGTACAGCGCCGCCATCGTCGCGAGCTGCCACAACAGCGCAAGCAGACCGAACGGCAGCAGATGCAACGGGTAGAAGACGACCGCAGCGAACGGTGGATAGGTGAACGGCAGCGGGAAGTCCGGCGTCTGGTCGGCGTACACGTAGCTGTACAGGGTGCCCGGGCGATCCAGAGCCGCAGCCCCTCCCACGTAAACATGCAGGTCCACGAAGTTCGCACCGTTGGGCGCCAGGTAGGTCCAGGCGAATCGCGCGGCGACGCTCAGGATCAGCAGCAGCGGCGCTGCCCGCATCTGCCACCGGGTGGTTCTCGCCGTAAGGACGGCTGAAGTCCTGTCTACCCGCACGACATTAGTGGGACACCATCCGAGAGCGCCGGATCACCGCCACCACTCGTATCGGTAACGATCACATAAATGCCACATGTGTCACTTGAGTCACACCAGTACCGCGATAGCTTCTGCTGCGGGACCTGTCACCGCTAACCAGGGAGAGTCATGCCAACCATGTGGACCTACGTACGCGCCGCCGCCGTCTTGGTCGGTTCGTCCGCCGCCTTACTCACGGGCGGTATCGCCCACGCCGACCCGGCTCCGGTGCCGGATCCGGTTTCCAACATCCCGCAGCAGCTGATCGCGTCGGCCGCCAACGCGCCGCAAATTCTGCAAAACCTCGCGACGGCCCTGGGAGCCACCCCGCCAGTCCCCAAAGCCCCGGAACCCGCGCTTGCCGCGCCCGGCATCGCATCCATGATTCCGGGACTGACTCCCACCGCACCGGCTGTACCGGCTACATCGGCCGGAACGCCGGCCATTCCTGGGGTGACCACACCGATCCCAGGTATCACCGCACCGGTGGCGGCTCCGACGGCTCCCGCAGCGGCGGCAACGCCGGCCATTCCCGGGGTGACCACACCGATCCCGGGCGTCACCGCGCCGCTGACTCCGGCGGCTCCCGCGGCGCCGGCAGCGGCGCTTCCCGGGTTGGCATCGGCGATTCCGGGTCTCGCCCAGGCGGCCCTACCGGGGTTGGCTTCGGGCGCCATTCCGGGACTACCGGCCGCTGCCCCCGCGCCCGCGGCACCCGCGCCTGGGGCACCGGCAGGTCCGCCCCAGACGCTGCTAGCTGCACTGCCCTGACCCAACTGTCAACCGGCCGACCATCTACCTAGGACTGGAGAAACTACCGTGGCAAGCACGTGGAGCCTGTCCAAAGGTTTGGCCGCCGCCGTCGTCACCTCGGCTGCCGCGTTCGGGCTTTGCCCGGCCGCGGCAGCCGACCCGGCGGCGCCGCAGCCCAACCCCAACCAGCAGCTACCCGGCCTGCCGGCGTTGACCCAGTTGAGTCCGATAATCCAACAGGCCGCCAGCAACCCTGGACAGGCGACGCAGCTGCTGATGGCCGCGGCGCAAGCGTTTGTCCACAATCCGGCTGCGCCGCCGGAATCCAAGAACGTCGCGGCTTCGGTGAACCAGTTCGTGGCAGAGCCGACCAATCCCGGTTCGCCCGCGCTGGGTGTGCCCGCGCCGGCGCCGGCTCCCGAGACCGCCCCGGTGCCACACGTGCCACCACCTGGTGTGGAGCCCGGCATGCTGGCGCACCTGCCGACCGGGGTCGATCCCGCACACGCGGCCGGCCCCGCGCCGGCTTCTCCGTCGGGTGGAGCACCGCCCGCTGCGGCCCCCGCACCGGCCGCCGCACCGGCTTCTCCGCCCGGTGGAGCACCGCCCGCTGCGGCCCCCGCACCGGCTTCTCCGCCGGGTGGGACACCTGCCGCTGCGGCTCCCGCGCCGGCCGCCGCACCCGCACCGGCTCCCCCGTCGGGCGTGCACGCGCCGGATTCTGCGCCAGGTGGGGCGCCCGCGCCGGCTCCACCGTCGGCCGCCCCCGCGCCGGCCCCCGAAGCGGCCCCACCTGCGCCGGCCGCGGCTCCGGCGGCGGCACCCGGATTCGGCCCCGACACCCCGCCCACGCAGGACTTCATGTACCCCTCGATCGGCACGAATTGCCTGGCCGACGGTAGCAACGTGATCGCCACCGCGCTCTCGGTCGCGGGCCCCGCCAAGATTCCGTCACCCGGCCCGGGGCCGGGCCAGACGGCGTATGTGTTCACTGCCGTCGGGACCCCCGGACCCGCCGAGGTTCAGCGGCTGCCGTTGAACGTCACCTGGGTGAACCTGACGACCGGCAGGTCCGGCAGCGCCACGCTCAAGCCTCGGCCGGACATCAATCCGGACGGGCCGACCACGTTGACCGTGATCGCCGACACCGGTTCGGGCAGCATCATGTCGACGATTTTCGGTCAGGTCACCACCAAGGAACGGCAGTGCCAGTTCATGCCGACCATCGGGTCAACGGTGGTGCCGTAGAACGGGTTCGGTCTCGGTATCGCGGCGGCGCAGGCTCATGGTTGGGCGCAACGACAGCCCGGCGTGACTCGCCGCCGCGGCCGACAGCTGGCCAGTCGCGGCATCAGTACGCCATGAATAAGATTGCGTCGCGGTCGTACTCCAGGCCGGGATGAACGTCGGCAAGGTGTTTTTGGGTCAGCTCGACCAATTCGTCCTCGTCCTTGCCGACGATGGCTTCGCCGCACGGACACGTTATGTGTGTTTTCACGTTGCCGCCTTTCACTTGGCTTTGCCGATGGCCCTAATCCTTAGCAGAAGCCTTCATCTGTTTCTTGTGCGAGCGCACCTGCCCGAGCGAGCGGGCGTCGACGATATCGGCGACAGAGATATAGCTGCCGGGTTGACCGTACGGTCCGGCGGCCTCGCGCCAGCCCGGCGGCGTCACGCCGTATTGCTTGCCGAGCAACGCCAGAAAGATCCGGGCTTTTTGCTCGCCGAAACCGGGCAGCCCCTTGAGCCGCCGCAGCAACTCGTTACCATCGGGATCGCCGGCGGTCCACACGGCGGCCGCATCCCCGCCGTAGCGGTCCACGACGACCTGCGCCAGTGCCTGGATGCGCTTGGCCATCGAGCCCGGAAAGCGATGTATCGCAGGCTTTTCCGAGCACAGTGCGGCGAACTTTTCCGGGTCGTAGTCCGCTATCTCACCGGCGTCGAAACCGCCCATCCGGTCGGCGATCTTCTTGGGCCCGGCGAACGCGGTCTCTAACGGCACCTGCTGATCAAGAAGCATGCCGACCAGCAGCGCAAACGGATTGGAGTCGAGCAGCGCGTCGGCGGCCTGGTCCTGGGCAAGCTGCAGTTTCGGCATTGGTAGTCAGGGACGCGGTGTCCGACGAGCGGATCCGTTTCCCCATCCCCCTTATCTGTGTTGAGGACCCCCGGTAAAGGTGGATCCGTTGGTCATTTCATGTTGTTTGGCCGTCGTTCGGGCCCGTGTTAAGCGCTGCGGACCGTAGCCGGGGTCGAGGTGGAGCGCCCACAGCGCAGCGAGGACGAACGACCTCGGGGCTGGCGAGGATCCGCCGCATACTGAGTCGGGTCGGACGAGGGGAAAGGCCGTTTCGTTCAAGTCATCTGCTTCCTCCATGCCGACGGTGTGGGAGACGACGTTGCGCGTGCCGGCGCCCCGCCTTATCTGGGTCCACGGATGAATCCGGTGACATGATGATCGATGGGGTGCCCGACATGCGGGCCGCCGAAAAGGGGTGCGGCCGCTCATTCTTTCCGGGAAGTCCACTCAACAGCTGGGGGGCGACAGGGAGATCGGGGGAGCCGACCGCGGGCATCGGCTGAAATATGCGCAGGGCACGCAGGCAACGCATGGTTAAGCGGCCACCTCCTGACGTTGCGGGACGGGCAGCGCCAAGGCGCCATCGCCAATCTTCCACCGCAACCAAGGTGAGCCGATCCACCCCGGCCACACCCCTGTTCTTACGCACCCGTTCCCACGCCTCCCACAAGACGTCATGCCTGTGGATCGGGCCATACAGGGCATGGAAACGCCGACCCTTGGACTGCTTGGCCGCAGCCCATAGTGCCTGTTGAAGTTGTCGCATTTTCACCGGCGACACCACCAACAGTTGGTCGTCGGCTACAACAAGCGATGACTCGTTGGGGTGGTTGGTTCGGGCAGCACCGGTCATGCCCTCATGCTTGCCCGCTTCGCCCGCGTGACCACAGCAGGGTCCCTTACCTCCCGGCGCGTTATGTTGCACGCCGATCACCCGCACTACGACCCCCTCGGACTCCCGCTGCACTCCAAGGACTTTCACCATCGGCTTATATCCCTGGTCCCTTGCCCGACGTCGGCACGTGCAGACGGGCCTCTCCAGTTCCGAACCAGACTTGTGTGCACGTGTAATCTCCCTACCCCGAAGAGACCCGGCGAGCTAACCCGGACCAGGGCGCGTCAGACATGGCCTTCACCGTGAAGTGAGCGGCTCGGCTCTCCCGTTGTAACTGTGACGAGGCTGCAGAGTTCGCGTTACCGCTACAGCCCATGCACTCGATCCCTCCAAAGAGGCTTTCGACACCCCGCTTAGCCCGCCGCCTCTCAACGACGAACCGGGGCCCCCTACCCGGCGCTCCGGTGCCTACCGGGACGCGACTTCCACCCGCAAGCCTGATCCAGCTTTCTGGACGCACCACCAACCCAGTCTAGAACTGCGACACAGCATCACCGCAGCTGTCACCGTTGCCGGGCACGAGAAACGGCTTGTCATCTCGATGCATGGCCGGCGTAATCAGCTACTGGCACTCATGTGGCGCCGGCACCGGTCGTCGGAGCTCAACATTTGCCAGCAGATCGCTCAAACCGCCGGAACAGCCTTGCGATCCGCGGTAAATTGTTGCCGATATTTCGAATCGCCAACTGGAGCACCTGCGATGTCGTATGTGATTGCAGCACCCGAGCTACTGGCGGCGGCGTCAACGGATTTGCAGAGTATCGGTTCGTCACTGAGCAGGGCCAGCGCCGCAGCGTCGGCCCCGACCACTGAGCTACTGGCTGCAGCCAGCGACGAGGTGTCGGCGGCGATCACCGCGGTGTTTTCCGCACATGCCCGGGACTATCAGGCACTCAGCGCTCACGTGGCGGCTTTTCACGAACGGTTCGTCCAGGCCCTGACCAGGTCCGGGGCGGCCTATGCGGCCGCCGAGGCGGTCGGCGCCTCGTCCCTACAGGGTGTGCAGCAAGACGTGCTGGGTCTCATCAACGCGCCTACTCTGGCGCTCTTGGGTCGCCCGCTGATCGGCAACGGCGCCGACGGGACGACACCCGGAGCGGCCGGTGGGGCCGGCGGGTTGTTGTACGGCAACGGCGGTAATGGTGCCGCCGGGATGAACCCCGGCGTGGCCGGGGGTGCGGGTGGTGCTGCGGGCTTGATTGGCAATGGCGGGATCGGTGGTGCTGGTGGGGCCGGCGCGGCCGGCGGCGCCGGCGGGCATGGCGGATGGTTGTACGGCAACGGTGGGGTCGGCGGGCAAGGTGGCGCCGGCATAGCCGGCTTGGCGGGCTTCAACGGTGCCAATGGCGGCGCGGGCGGTGCCGGCGGGGCGGCCGGCCTGTGGGGCAGTGGCGGTGCCGGCGGGGCGGGCGGGACCGGCGGGACCGCCGGCGACCACACCGGCGGCGCCGGGGTTCATGGCGGCATCACCGCCGGCAGCGGCGGCAATGGCGGGATCGGCGGCCACGGCGGGTGGTTGGCCGGCGACGGCGGGGCCGGCGGGCACGGTGGGGCCGGCGGCGACGGGAGCTCCCCCAACAGGGATAACTATGGCGGCGTCGGTGGCGTCGGCGGCAATGGTGGAGCCGCCGGGCTCATCGGGTCCGGCGGGGCCGGCGGCAACGGCGGAAGCGGCGGGCCCAGCGGAGGCTACCAAGGTAGCGGCGGTAATGGCGGCGATGGGGGCGGCGGCGGGTCCGGCGGGTGGCTGTACGGCAACGGCGGGGCCGGCGGTCACGGTGGCTCCGGCGGGGATGCGGTCTTTTCCGGCAGTCTCTTTGGCGGCGCCGGTGGCGCCGGTGGCGCCGGTGGTGCCGCCGGATTGTTCGGCGACGGTGGGACCGGTGGTGTTGGCGGGGCTGGCGGAGAAAGCCAGTACTACAGCAGCAGCGGCGGGGCTGGCGGCACCGGAGGCGCAGGCGGGCGGTTGATCGGCAACGGCGGGGCCGGCGGGCAAGGCGGGGCCGCCGGAGCTCCGGCAGCGAGCGCCTCGTTCGAGATCGGGGGAGCTGGCGGTAACGGAGGCGCAGGAGGCATCGGTGGATGGCTATACGGCAACGGCGGCGCCGGCGGCGCCGGTGGCGCCGGCGGGGCTAGCGCTTCCGCCACCGCAAGTGGCGGCAACGGCGGCAACGGCGGCAATGGCGGGGCGGCCCAGCTGATCGGCTCCGCCGGTGCCGGCGGCAAGGCCGGCGCCGGCGGAGCTGGCGGGGCCGGCGGGAACAGCGGGGCCGACGGGGCCAGCGGCATTGCCGGAATCGGCGGCCGGCTGTACGGCGGTGCGCCCTTGGAGATCTTTGGACGCCCGCTGATCGGCGATGGTGCCGACGGTGACCCGTCACACCCTAACGGCTATGACGGCGGGTGGCTGTACGGCAACGGCGGCAACGGCTACGACAACAGCGCAAACGCCGGAGTGGCCGGTGGTTCCGGCGGTTCAGCCGGATTGATCGGCAATGGCGGGTTCGGCGGGGCCGGTGGTGCCGGTGCGGCCGGTGGGACCGGCGGGGCCGGCGGCTGGCTGTACGGCAACGGCGGAGCCGGCGGGGCCGGCGGGGCCGGCTTAGCGGGCTTTAACGGCGGTAACGGCGGTAACGGCGGGGCCGGCGGTGCCGCCGGGTGGTGGGGCAGCGGCGGCGCCGGCGGGCAAGGTGGCATCGGCGGGGCCCCCGGCGGCGGCAAGGGCTACGCCGCCGGTAACGGCGGCAATGGTGGCGGCGGTGGGGCCGGCGGCTGGCTGTCGGGCAACGCCGGAGGCGGTGGGCAAGGTGGCGCGGGCGGAGACGCTCCCGTTGCTCCTTACTTCGCCGGCAACGGCGGCGCCGGCGGCAGCGGTGGTGGCGCCGGGCTGCTCGGTGCCGGTGGAGCGGGCGCCGCCGGCGGGGCCGGGGGGATCGGCTACAACGGCGGTGGCCACGGCGGACACGGCGGCAATGGCGGCTATGGCGGGTGGCTGAGCGGCGACGCCGGGGCCGCGGGTCAAGGTGGCGCCGGCGGGCACTCGAACTACCACGGGGGCAGCGGTGGCGCCGGCGGCGCCGGTGGGGCTGCCGGATTGTTCGGTGACGGCGCAGCCGGCGCAGCCGGCGGGGACGGCGGGCAAACTGTCCTCTACGGCCCGAGCACCGGCGGTAGTGGCGGTGCCGGTGGTGCCGGCGGTTGGCTGGTCGGCAACGGTGGGACCGGCGGGCGAGGTGGACTCGGCGCCTCTGCGACGTCCTTCGCCGGCGGCAGCGGAGGCGCCGGCGGCGCGGGCGGCGTCGGCGGGTGGCTGTTTGGTGCCGGTGGCGGCGGGGGTGCGGGTGGCGCCGGCGGCGCCACTCCCGACCCCCTTGGTAACGGTGGTAACGGCGGTAACGGCGGTAACGGTGGGGCCGCCCAGGCGGTTGGTGACGGCGGCGATGGCGGAACCGGTGGGTCCGCCGGGACCAACGGTGGGGGTGGGAACGACGGGGTCGACGGGCTCGGCGGCGTTGGTGGCGCAGGCGGGCTGTTGACTGGCGCACCCGGCACGGATGGGTGAGCGGCGAGTTCGCAGTGTTGGTGGCGCAACCGGCCCGGACGGCGGATCACGCGGGACTATCAGTCACCGGCTTCGCCTTGGACAACAACGACATTCGTCACCGCTGCCCGTCGTCAACTGTCGACCACATCGATACCGCGTGATACACACCGATCGAAAGCGCAATCACCTGGCTAGCCGCTCTTGCGACGGAACTCCCGACGGCTTTCCACCGGCCCATGCGCCCGGGACTGCTTGCCGCCGGCATCCTTGTGGTCCGATCCGCCTGACGACTTGGCCAGCTTGCGGTCGAGGGCTTCGCGGAACTTGCGCTTGGTCTCGTCCTCCGGGGACTCCGATGCAGCCATACTCGGCAGCCTAACCCGGTTGTCTACCGCTTACCCGGCGGCAGACCGTAAACGTGGGAGATCGGCAGGGTCAGCAGTACCCGCCGATCGGTGACCATGGCCTCCCGGTATTCGTCCCAATCCGGATGCTCACCAGCGATGTTGCGGTACAAGGCAATTAGCGCTTCCACGGTGTCGTCGCCGGGCGCGGCGGCCGGCGCCGTGAGCTCCGCGGTGCCCTCGGCGACCGCATAGGACCATCCGTCGTCGGCATCGACCAGGATCGACGCCCGCGGGTCCCGGCGCAGGTTGCGTGTCTTGGCCCGCGGCTCAGTGATCGACACCTGGAACACCAGGGTGCGGGGGTCGAAGTGATACCGCACGTTGGACAGCTGGGGACGTCCGTCGCGTTTGATGGTGGCCAGAACTCCGATCGAGTTTCCGCTGATCACGGCCAACAGCTTGTCGTCGAAGACGTGGCGTCCCATGCCCGAAAGCCTACGTTGCCTCGCGGCGGCCCAAGACCACCTGGTGGAATCGGATCATGACCCGGTACGCGGCATTCATGCGCGGCGTCAATGTCGGGGGCGTGACCCTGAAGATGGCCGACGTCGCCGCGGCGTTGACCGACGCCGGGCTCACCGACGTGCGCACCGTCCTGGCCAGCGGCAACGTCCTGCTCGAGTCATCCTCCGATGCCGCGCAGGTGCGCGCCACTGCCGAGGCCGCGTTGCGCGAGCAGTTCGGTTATGACGCGTGGGTGTTGGTCTACGACATCGATACCGTGCACGCCATCGACGACGGGTACCCGTTTGACCGGGAGGTCGACGGATACCAGTCGTACGTCACGTTTGTCAGCGACGCCGCGGTGCTCGACGAACTGGCGGCGCTGCAAGGTGGCCCGGCGGAGAAAATCAGCCGCGGCGACGGCGTCGTTTACTGGCAGGTACCGAAGGGAAGCACATTGAACAGCGCCATCGGCCAAACCATGGGTAAAAAGCGCTACAAGTCGTCGACCACCACCCGCAACCTGCGAACCCTGGACAAGGTGCTGAAATGACCCCCGCCGACGAAGCCGCCCAACAGAAGGTCAGCCTCACCGGAGTCTCCGAGACCGCCTTGCTGACGCTGAACGCAAGGGCCGCCGAGGCCCGCCGCAGCGACCCGATCATCGAAGACCCGATGGCCGTCAGGCTGGTCGACTCCATCGACTTCGATTTCGCGAAGTTCGGTCCTACCCGCCAGGACATCGCGTTGCGGGCCCGGGCCTTCGACGCCGCGGCCCTGTCCTATCTCGGCCGGCATCCGTCGGCCACGGTGGTGGCGCTGGCAGAAGGTCTGCAAACCAGCTTCTGGCGTTTGGACGCCGCTCTTTCGGATGGTCAATTTCGTTGGCTCACAGTTGATCTGGAACCGGTCATCGATATCCGTGCGCGGCTGCTGCCGACGCCCGCCCGGGTGTCGGTGTGCGCCCAGTCCGCGTTGGACTACAGCTGGATGGACTGCGTCGACCCATCCGGCGGGGTGTTCATCACCGCCGAGGGGCTGCTGATGTACCTGCAGCCCGAACAGGCGCTGGCGCTGATCAGCGAGTGCGCGCAGAAATTCCCGGGCGGCCAGATGCTCTTCGACCTGCCGCCGCGCTGGTTTACCCTCTTCAGCCGGCTCGGCATCCGGACGTCGCTGCGCTACAAGATTCCGCCGATGCCGTTCAGCCTGTCCGTCGGGCAGGCCGCGGATTTGGTGAACACGGTGCCGGGCATCCGCGCGGTTCGCGACGTGCCGTTGCCCACCGGGCGCGGCTTGGTGTTCAACGCCGCGCTGTCGACGGTCTATCGCATGCCCGTCTTCGACGCGCTGCGTCCATGCCTGACCCTGCTGGAGTTCGGCTGAACCCTCAGTCGGGCACGTTCGTGAGATAGCGCATCGCGTCGGACTTGGTCAGGCCCAGTGCGCGAGCGACTTCCACGTATTCCCTGGCTGCGGCGGCCATCGCCGCGTCGGTCGGGTCGAAGCGGGAGATGAAAGTACCGAAGCGCCCGCGTGTTTCGACGATCGCCGCCGACTCCAGCTCCCGGTAGGCGCGGGCCACCGTATTGGCGGCAACCCCGAGCTGGCCGGCCAGGTCGCGAACCGTCGGCAGCCGGGTTCCCGGTGGTAACGCACCGGCTCGCACCCCGTCGATAACTTGGGTTCTGAGCTGGTCGAACAGCGGCTTGCCCGCCTTCACATCGATCCGTAACCAGTCGCGCAGCTCCACCCACCCAGTATCTACCAAGCACGGCTATCTTTGTGGGATGCGAGTGACGGTGCTCAGCGGGGCAGGGATCTCGGCGGAAAGCGGTGTGCCGACCTTTCGCGACGACAAAAACGGATTGTGGGCCCGTTTCGACCCCTACGAGCTGTCCAGCACACACGGATGGGAGAGCAACCCCGAGCGCGTATGGGGCTGGTATCTGTGGCGCCACTACCTGGTGGCCACCGTCGAACCCAACGAGGGTCATCGAGCGATCGCCGACTGGCAGAGCGCGGCCGACGTCACCGTCGTCACCCAGAACGTCGACGATCTGCACGAACGTGCCGGCAGCGCCCCGGTGCACCACCTGCACGGCAGCCTTTTCGAATTCCGTTGCGCCCGTTGCGGTATCCCCTACAGCGAGGCGTTACCGGTGATGACCGAGCCGGCGATCGAGGTGGAGCCGCCGGTCTGCGGCTGCGGCGGCCTGATCCGCCCCGACATCGTGTGGTTCGGCGAGGCGCTGCCCGAAGGGCCGTGGCAACATGCCGTCGCGGCAACCGAATCCGCCGATGTGATGGTGGTGGTGGGGACTTCCGCGATCGTCTACCCGGCCGCCGGGCTACCGGAGCTGGCACTGGCACGCGGCATTCCGGTGATCGAGGTCAATCCTGAGCCGACTCCGCTGTCCGGGAGCGCGACGATCTGTGTACGCCAGTCGGCGAGTCGGGCGTTGCCCGGGTTGTTGCAGCGGTTGCCTTCGCTGCTGGGTTAGCTTTCGGGTCGAGCCTGCGATACTCGCATCGAAACTGCACACAGATCGCGGTTCGCCCACAGGACCGCGCGCTCAGCGCAGTTTCGGTGAGCCGGCGTCGGCGGGGCGGGCGATTCTGCGGTCATGGCCAGCGAGGAACCATTTGTCGGCAGCGAAGCGGTGCGCAGCGGAACACTGCGGCCCCACCAGCTGCGTTCCCGATTCCGGGCGGTGTATCCCGACGTCTACGTGCGACGCGATCAGCAGTTGACGCTGCACCAGCGTGCGGTCGCGGCGTGGCTGTGGTCGCATCGCCGCGGTGTGCTTGCGGGGCTGACCGCCGCCGCGTGGCACGGCTCGAAATGGGTGGACGAACTCCTGCCCGTCGAATTGGTGTGGTCGAACGCGCGACCCCCACGCGGCCTGCGCACCTATGACGTGCGGCTCCGGCCCGAGGAGCACGACGTCGTGGGCGGCATCCCGGTGACCACACCGCAACGCACCGCATACGACATTGGACGGCGAAAGCCGATGGGCACCGCGATCGCACACCTGGACGCTCTGCTGGGGGCAACCGACGTCAAAGTTGCGGAAGTCGCCGAAGTAGCCGACCGGCATCGCGGTGCGCGGGGCTTAAGGCAACTGGAAAGCGCGCTGGAGCTCGTCGACACCGGTTCGCAGTCGCCTAAAGAGAGCTGGCTGCGGCTGTTGATCATCGGCGCCGGGCTACCCCGGCCGACCACGCAAATCCCGGTGGCACCATCGGATGGCACCCGGATGTACTACCTCGATATGGGTTGGCCGGATTTGATGGTCGCCGTCGAATACGACGGCGAGCATCACCGCCTCGACCGCTGGCAATACACCAGGGACATCAGGCGTAGCGAGGCGTTGGAGCGGCTCGGCTGGCTCGTCGTGCGAGTGGTGGCAACCGATAGTCCTGCCGACATCATTCGCCGGATCCGTGCTGCGTTGGAGTTTCGCGCGTCGAGCCTGCGCTAGTCGCATCGAGCCTGCGCACAGATCGCCCTTCGCCTCCTTGGGCTCAAGTGGTCGCGCGCTGAGCACAGTTTCGGGGTCAGGGCAACGGGCGCCGCGCCCGGCCCAGCGCCAACTCTGACACCGGCACCGGCGCCCACGCCGGCAGTGTCCACTCCCGTCGTGCGGTGTCCACGTCGAATCCCGCCGCGACGATCGCGCGTTCGGTATGGCGATGGGTGTGGCAGTTGCCGGCCAGCCGCGGCCAGAACGTCGCGTCGACGAACTGCTGAAGCCGACCCCGAGCACCGGCACTGGCTACGTGCTCGAGATACCGCAACTGCCCACCCGGCCGTAGCAATGAGCGCAGATGTCGCAACACCCCGACCGGGTCGTTCACCGAACAGAGCACCAGCGAGCAGACCACCGCATCGAATGGCTCACCGGCGCTGAAGTCCTCCGCCGTATCGCCGATCACCACCACGGGAACGGGTGCGCCCTCTGCGGCCGCACGGGCTTTCACCGTCAAATGCGGCTCGGGCTCCACGGCCACGACCTCTCTCACGGTCTGCGGGTAGTAGGCGAAGTTCGTCCCGACACCGGCACCGACTTCCAGTACCCGGCCCGACAAGCCGGCCAGGTTCTCTCGGCGCAGGTCTCGTACCGCCTGGGCTTCGTGGGCGGCGATGACGGGCCAGATGCGGGCGAAGAACGGGTGCTCGACCCGGGTATCGCGCGTCATACCTGCGCCGCCTCTGGTGAGCGATGCCGCATAACCCAATCCAACACCTGTCGAGACGTCGCGTGCCGACCGGCCAGACCGGCCACCATATGGCCGCACAGGACCGCGCTGAGCACCCGATCGGCGAACGCCTCCACGTCGTCGAACGGCAAGTGCGGCTTCGTAATCAATAGCGCGGCCACGCCGTGCACGGCGGCCCACAATTCCAGGGCGATCATGGTCGGGTCGTCCACGCGGTAGACGCCCTCGTCCATGAGCGCCCGTACGGAGGCGCGCATGTGCTGGAACGCGGAGCTGTCCAGGGCGAGATCGACGTCGCTGCCCGACCGCCACTCCCCCATGGTGGCAAGGCGGTACAGCTCCGGAGTCTGCAGAGCGAACCGCACATAGGCCAGACCCTGTGCCCGCAGCACGTCCACCGTGGACGGCTGGCCGGTAGCCGCACGCTCCATTTCACCGTCGAGTCTGGCCAGGTAGCGGGCGCACACCGCGTCCAACAGCGTGTCTTTGTCCGCGAAGTGCAGATAGAGGGAAGGCGGTGTGACTCCCACCCGCTGGGCCACCGACCGGATCGAGACCGCCCGCGCCTGGCCCGTCTCCAGCAGCAACTCGGTGGCCGCATCCAGGATTTCCTGGCGCAGCCGGTCTCCCGATCCGCGCGGGGCACGTGAGCGACGCAGTCCCATCGTCACGTCAACCCTTACCCGTCAACGCTGCGGGAATCGCCGGCTCCTCACAGCGGCTCGCCGTCTTGGCCCCATGCTCGACTGCGGCGCCCTCGCTGATGCCAAACCGCTCGTGCAGCCACACCAACGGCTTGGGCGCCCACCAGTTCCAGCTGCCCATCACGTGCATGAAGGCCGGCACCAAGACCACGCGCACCAGGGTGGCATCGGCGGCCACGGCAAGGGTCAGGCCCAGACCGAACATTCGCATGAACGACACATGCGCGGCGATCAGCGCGGCGAACGACATCGACATCACCAACGCCGCCGCGGTGATCACCCGCCCCGTGCGGGCCACCCCGAGCGCCACGCTCTCGTCGTTGGCGGCATGCGCTTCGGCCGGGTTGGGGGTTGCCGGCCGAGCAGCTCCGGAAGCCAGCCAGTACTCGCGGATCCGGGCGACCAGGAATACCTCGTAATCCATGGACAGCCCGAAGGCGATGCAGAACAACAGCACCGGCATGTTCGCCACCAGCGTCCCGCTCGGAGTTGTGCCCAGAGCCCCCAGATGGCCGTCCTGGAAGATCCATACCAGCGCGCCGAACGCCGCACTCAGCGACAGCACGTTACAAACCAGAGCCTTGACCGGCAACACCACGCTGCCGGTGAGCAGGAACAGCAGCACCAGCGTGATGACGGCCATCAAGCCCAGTACCAGCGGGAGCCGATCGGTCACCGCAGCGACGCTGTCCCTGTTGACCTGCACCACGCCGGCCATCTCGACGGATCGCCCGGCCGGGCCACCCACCTGGTGCAAGCGGGTGAGCTGGGTGTCGGAGGCTTGGGAAAACAGCGGCGCGATGCTGTAGACGGTCAGGAACGCGCTGCCGTCGGCAAACCCGGTGGCTCCGGCCGGCGGGCCCACCTTGTTCCCACCGACGAACGTTCCGCTCGGGGCGCTCACCGACGACACGTCGGGTACCCGCGACAGGTCGGCGGCATAGCCGTCAAGGTCGGCCGGAGTCAGACCGCGGGCGTCGGGGACGACGACCGGAACCGCCATCGCCAGGTCGTGAGCGAAGTCCTTGCGCAACCGATCACCCACCTGATGGGCAGAGGCCGTTCGCGGCAGCACCCGGTCGTCGGGGAAGCCCCATTTCACCGACAGGAACGGGAGCCCCAGCAGCACCAGCAGCGCGAGCACCGCCAGACCGATCGGCAACCACCGGCGCATGACGAACTTGGTGGACCGATACCAGAACAGTTGCTCGACGGGTTTGTGCACCGGCTCGGGGCGACCGAGCATGCGGCGTATGAGGCGGCGAACGTCCCATGCGTCGAGGCGGGGACCCAGCAGCACGATCGCGGCCGGAGTGATCATGATCGACGCGGCCGCCACGAAGGCGACGGTGGCCACACCGGCGTAGGCGAACGACTTCAGGAAGTACATCGGGAACGCCACTGTGGCCGCCATCGACAACGCCACCGTGGTTGCCGAGAACAAGACCGTGCGACCGGACGTGGCCATCGTCCGGATCAGCGCCTCGTCCGGGTCACTGCCCTCGGCCAGCTCGTCGCGATAGCGGCTGATGATCAGCAGTGTGTAGTCGATGGCCAGGGCCAAACCCAACGCTGTGCTCAGGTTGAGCGCGAAGATCGAGACCTCGGTGGTGAACGTCACCAGTCGCAGCGCCGACATCGAGCCGACCACCGCCAGGGCACCCAGCGCCATCGGCAGCGCCGCTGCAAGTAGGCCACCAAAAACCCACACCAGCACCAGGAAGCTGAGCGGAATCGCGATCGCCTCCATCACCAGCAGGTCCGCTTGATTCTGCTCGTTGATCTGGGCGTACTCCATGGCCGACCCGCCCGCGCGCACGGTGACACCGTCACGGTCGTGGACGATTTCGTCGGCCAGTGTCTGGGCGTTCTTCTGCGCGTTGTTCTCGCCGCCCTTGATGTTGACCACGATCAACCCCGACTTGCCGTCGGTGCTGACCAGGTCGCCGGACGCCGGCGCCGGCCCCGTCCACGGTGATGTCACGTTGTAGACCAACGGCGATCGCTGCAGCTGGCCGACGACGTCGGTACCGACGCTGCGAGCAGCCTCGCTATTGACGCCCCCGGGGGAGGTCACCAGGATCAGCATCTGCTGACCGCTTTGGCCGAACTTGTCGGTCAGCACCTTGATGGCGCGGGCAGATTCAGAGTTGGGGTCCTGAAACCCGCCGGGCGACAGGCTCTTGGCGACCGGGATGCCGAAGACCGCGGCGGCCAGGAACACCAGCAACGCAGCCCCGATGATTCGGCGCGGCGCAGCTATGGCGAGTCGTGCGATCCCCTGCAACATCATGCGTCCCCTCCAACGCCGGCACAGGCCGTCCCCGAGCGGCCGCCGTATCCGCGGTAACTTATCAGCGATAACTTACAGGCGTCAAACAATGCCTGCCCTACTCACGAACCTGGGTACCGGTACAGTTCACCCGGGAGGCGAAAGCATCGCCTCAACGGCGTTCATACCCCCGGCCGCGACACCCTACCCACGGGTAAGAATTGCCACCATTTTCCGAATCGTGACTCAGCGATTCCTTAAGGGTGACTCCTACGCTCAGTGACATGTGGATCGACGACTCGAGTGCCGACGTCATCAAAGCCGACTTCGAGGCTCTCTACCACGGCGACATGCTGGTGGAAGGCGAGACCTCGGAGCAGCTCGAAGACTGGCACCCGCTGCCTACGGCAAGCTGAGGCACACCATGGGCATGCTTGCACGGCTCCTTATTGCCGAACCGGCCGTCAGCCGGTGGTTTCGTCGATAACTGAATCCGTTTACTGAGGTGAGCCCCCCGCCATTGCGGGGGGTTTTCCATTTTCCGGCCGTCAGCGCGGTGCCATCCGAATGGCGCCGTCCAGCCGGATGACTTCGCCGTTGAGCATCGGGTTTTCGATGATGTGCACGGCCAGCGCCGCATACTCGTCGGGGCTGCCCAAGCGCGACGGATGCGGCACCTGCTTGCCCAGCGACTCACGCGCCGGTTCCGGCAATCCGGCCAGCAGCGGGGTGTCGAACAGGCCGGGCGCGATGGTCATCACCCGGATCAGGTGGCCGGCCAGGTCGCGAGCAATCGGCAGGGTCATGCCGACCACGCCGCCCTTGGACGCCGAGTAGGCGGCCTGCCCGATCTGACCGTCGAACGCCGCCACCGACGCGGTGTTGACGATGACGCCGCGCTCCTCCCCGATCGGCTCCGTCTTGGCGATCCGCTCCGCGCCCAGCCGCAGCACGTTGAAGGTACCGACCAGGTTGATGTCCACGACCTTGCGGAACGCGGCCAACGGGAAAACACCGTCGCGACCCAGGACGCGAATCGCGTTACCGGTGCCGGCGCAGTTGACGACGATGCGCAGCGGACCCAGCGATTCCGCCAGATCCAGCGCACCGGTCACGGCTGCCTCGTCGGTCACGTCGGCCTGTGCGAAACGCGCGCGATCGCCGAGTTCCGCCACAACGTCGTCGCCTCTGAGGTCCAGCACCACCACCTGCGCCCCCGCGTCCAGCAGCCGCTTGGTGGTGGCCAGTCCCAGTCCCGATGCGCCCCCAGTAACGACGGCTACGGCGTCCCTGATTTCCATGCGAGTCCCTTCTCGTTCAGCACGGTCGAGTACCCGACCGACCGGTTGGTCGAGACTATACCCAGTCCTGGAGAACCGCTTCGATGTCGCTCACCGCCGCCACCGGCGGCCGCGGTTGATCCGGGGCGGTGCGCGAGAATCGCGGCGCCGGCATCGGCTGCGGGCTGCCGTTGACCTCGTAAAAGGTATTTCGCTCGGCGATATGCGGCTCGTTGTGCACCTCGCCGAACGCCAGCACCGGCGTCACGCAGGCGTCGGTGTCGGCGAACACCTTGGCCCAATGGTCGCGGTCGTGCCGGCCGAACGCGTCGGTCAACACCGCGCGCAGTTCGGGCCACCGGGTCACGTCGTTCTGCGCGGGTAGGTCGGCCGCGTCCAGACCCAGCCCGGACAGCATGGCGGCATAGAACTGCGGCTCGATGGCACCCACCGCGACATAGCGGCCGTCGGCGCACTCGTAGGTGTCGTAGTAGGGCGCGCCGCCGTCGAGCATGTTGGTGCCGCGCACGTCGGTCCACATACCGGTGGCGCGCATCGCCCACATCATCTGGACCAGCACGCTGGAGCCGTCGACCATCGCCGCGTCGATGACCTGCCCCTTGCCGGAACTCTGGCGCTCCCACAGCGCTGCCAGGATGCCGACGAGGAGAAACATCGAGCCGCCGCCGAAGTCGCCGACCAGGTTCAGCGGCGGCACCGGCCGCTCGTTGACCCGGCCGATGGCATGCAGGATGCCGTTCAGCGAGATGTAGTTGATGTCGTGACCGGCCTGCTGGCTGCGCGGCCCGGCCTGACCCCAGCCGGTCATCCGGGCGTAGACGAGCCGGTCGTTGACTGTGGCGCAGTCCTCGGGACCAAGGCCCAGCCGCTCGGTGACGCCGGGACGGTAGCCCTCGATCAGCACGTCGGCCTTGGCGACGAGTTTGAGGACGAGCTCGCGCCCCTGGTCGGACTTGAGGTCAGCGGTGATGATGCGGCGGTTACGCAGCATCGCGTCTTTCGCGACACCTCCCGAACCCGCTGCGGGACGGTCGATACGCACCACGTCGGCTCCGAGATCGCCCAGGATCATCGCGGCGTGCGGGCCAGGCCCGATCCCCGCCAGCTCGACAACGCGCAACCCATGTAGCGGTCCTGCCATTGATGTACCGACCTTTCGTCCGCGGTGACGTCGTTCGCATCTTTGCAGCCGCAGCCGACGACCCTGCATCCGGTCGCCTAAGGTGAGCCCCATGCCGGGGCAGGACGGGATCGACACGCTGGCGCCGGTCGCCGGACTTGACGTCACGTTGACCGACGGTGTGCTGTCGGTGACCATCGACCGGCCCGCGACGCTGAATTCGCTGACGGCGGCGGTGCTGGCGGGTATCGCCGATGCGATGGAGCGCGCGGCCACCGATCCGCGGGTCCGGGTAGTGCGCCTCGGCGGAACGGGTCGGGGCTTTTGCTCCGGGGCCGGGATGAGCGCCGAGGATGTGGTTCGCGGCAAGTCCCGCACCGAAACCATCGCGGAGATCAACCGGGCGATCCGGGCCATCACGGCGCTGCCGCATCCGGTGGTCGCCGTGGTTCAGGGTCCGGCCGCCGGGGTCGGGGTTTCGCTTGCCCTGGCAAGTGACCTCGTATTGGCTTCCGAGGAAGCATTTTTCATGCTGGCGTTCACCAAGATCGGCTTGATGCCCGACGGCGGAGCGTCGGCGTTGGTGGCCGCCGCGGTCGGCCGCATCCGGGCGATGCGGATGGCCCTGCTGCCGGAGCGATTGCCGGCCGCCGAGGCGCTGTCGTGGGGTCTGGTCAGCGCGGTTTATCCGGCCGAGGACTTCGAAAACCAAGTGGGCCAGGTCATTTCGAGGTTACTGGCGGGTCCGGCCGTCGCGTTCGCCAAGACCAAGGACGCGATCAACGCGGCCACGCTCACCGAGCTGGACCACGCTCTGGAGCGGGAATTCGCGGGCCAGTCGGTCCTGTTGCGATCGCCCGACTTCGCCGAGGGCGCAAGGGCATTCCAGCAGCGCCGCACGCCGACGTTCACCGACTCCTGATTGCCCCGGCGGTTGGGCCGGACTGGCGGCGTCTCGAGTCCGGGACGAAGCGGCAATCCTTACCGGCGGCGGCTCCGAATAACGTTGGACAACGTAAAAGACCCCCGGAGATCCCATTGTCAGCTGGACAGGTCAACTGCCTCGTTACCGGAGCGACCGGCTATATCGGTGCCCGACTGGTACCACTCCTGCTGGACCAGGGCCATCGCGTTCGCGCCCTGGCCCGCGACCCGAACAAGCTGGCAGACGTGCCATGGCGGGAGCGGGCCGAGCTGGCCCGGGGCGACCTCGGTGACGTCGATTCGCTCATCACCGCTTTCGACGGCATCGACGTGGTGTATTACCTGGTCCATTCGATGGGCACCGCCACGGACTTCGCCGCCGAGGAAGCCCGGGCCGTGCGCAACGTCGTGACGGCAGCGCGACGTGCCGGAGTGCGACGTCTGGTGTACCTCGGCGGGCTGCACCCCGAAGGCCGCAAACTCTCACCCCACCTCGAGTCGCGCCGGGCGGTGGGTGACACGCTGATCGAATCAGGTATCGAGACCGTCGTGCTGAAGGCCGCAGTGGTGGTCGGATCGGGATCGGCGTCGTTCGAGATGATCAGGCACCTCACCGACCGGTTGCCGGTAATGACCACGCCGAAGTGGGTCCACAACCGCATCCAGCCGATTGCCGTACATGACGCGCTGTACTACCTGGTGGCGGCGGCCACGGTAGCGGTGCCGTCGTCTCGGACATGGGACATCGGCGGCCCAGATGTCTTGGAGTACGGCGACATGATGCGGATATACGCCGAGGTAGCCGGACTGCACCAGCGCCGGTTGGTGGTGCTTCCATTCCTGACACCGAGGATTGCCAGCCTGTGGGTCGGCACCGTGACACCGATCCCGTCCGGTCTGGCGCGGCCCCTGATCGAGTCGCTGGAATGCGATGCGGTGATGCGCAACTCGGATATCGACGCCATCGTCGGGCCACCGCCGGGTGGTCTGACCGGTTATCGCCAGGCGGTTGAGTTGGCGCTCGAGCGCGCGGCCCGGGGGCGGCCGGCCCCGACCTGGGACTCGCTGCACTCCGAGCCCGCCGACCTGCTGCCCAGCGACCCGAAGTGGGCCGGCGAAATCGTCTACAGCGACGTCTGCACCGCCGCGACTACCGCCGCGCCCGAGGACATCTGGACATCCGCTCAAGACGCCGTCAACAGCGGCCGGTGGTACTCGTTCATCTTGGCGTCCGGGGGGCGGCGCTCGGGGCAGCGGTGGCGCGTGGCCGAACGCAGCGCGACCACATTGCGGTTGGCTGCCGCCACCCGGTTACCCGGGCCGGTGTGGCTGGAGATCACGGTCACGCCCCGGCGCAGGTACACCCAGCGGGCGATTGTCTATCCCCGCGGCATCCCGGGCCGGTTGTCCTGGGCGATGCTGCGGCCCCTCTACACCGCCGCGCTGCGTGCGCTGGCAGCTGACGTCATCGCGTCGGCCGGATAGCCGATCAGACGCCGAACAACGGCGGCAACGCAAGCACCATGATCAAGCCCCACACCGCGTGGGTCAGGATCGGCGCAAGCACACCGCCGGTGAAACGCCGCTCCCACGCACACACCGTTCCCAGGATGACCGCAGCGAATCCCAGCATCGGGTTGCCGGTGGCCATGATGGCCGCGACGTACACCACCGTGGAGAGCAGTACCGGATAGAAGCGGCCCAGCGCGGTGTACAGCGCGCCGCGGAAGAACATCTCCTCGGCGATACCGTTGATCAAGGTGATCAGGACAACGAGAACCGATCCGTGCTCGGCGAATCGCAGGACGCGGGCAATCAGGTCGGACACGGCCGGGATTTCCCTGGTGACCAAGCCGCCCAGAACAAACACGCCACCGAGAACCAGGCCCACCGTGGTGCCGGTGATCACCGGACGCTGGTTGCGTCCCCGCCAACAGATACCGCCGAGATGCAACGGTCCGGACGCCAGTGCCCCGACAGCCCAGATCACGGCCAGGCCCAGCGTCAGCCAGTGGAACGTCGACTCCCCGGGGCGGCGACTCATCGACAGGCCCAGCACCGCCGCACCGATCAGCAGCACGACGCCGACCACGATGCGCCGCCGCAGCACTATCGCAGGTGGCTCATGATGCGGCACTGCGACATTGGTCATCGCACGGCGAAGATCCTGGATCGCTCGGGGGCGGGGCGTGGTGGATTGGCTCATGCGGGCAGAACTTTCGGAGTCAGGGCGATGAGGATGTCCAGACTAGTTCGCAGTGCGCCGGCGAGTGGGCCGGGGACGATGTTCAGCAGCTTCAACGTGGGTCGCGCGAGGGGTGGCGTCACCGCGCGGGCGAGCCGCCGGATGCGCAGCGCGTCCCCACCGGCCCAGGAGGGATCGGAATCCGCGAGGTGATGGGGATCGGCCAGCACGTTGACCGGAGCCGGCGGCGCATGCGGGTCGTCCGCCAAGGCCAGCGCGATGGCGTCCTCGACGCCGAGCAACCCACCGGGTGGATCGGGCACCCGGTCTCGCAGGCCGGTCGCGGAGGCCCGCATCGGGTGATCCAGTGATTCGACCAGGCCCGCGGCCAGGCCCGGCGGAATGGGCAACGCGGCCGCCGTGATGCGCGACGCTATCGCGGTATCGAGCGTGTTGCCCACCGGCACCGCGGCGTGCCATCTGCCGCAAATGCGGGCGTAGGCCTCGAGCAGCCGCCGGTAGGACGTGGTGTCGGGTCCACAAATGTCGTAGGCACCCGCCGGCACCCGGTCCGAGTCGGCGGCGGCCACCAGGTAATGCAGCACGTCGCGAACCGAGATCGGGTCGATCGGGTTGTCCATCCAGTTCGGCATCGGCATGACCGGGAACCGATCTCCGACATAGCGCAGCATCTCGAACGACGTCGACCCGGCGCCGATGATGATCGCCGCGCCCAGCCACACCAGTTCCGGGCCGTTCTCGACGGTCAGGGCCGCCGCCACTTCGGCCCTGCTGGTCAGGTGCTGGGACAGCGCCTCGTCTTCGGGGGCGTCGGGCACGAAGCCACCCAGGTAGACGATGCGTCGCACTCCGGCAGCGCGGGCGGCGACGGCCACGTTGGCGGCCGCGGCGTTGTCGCTGTCCCGGAATCCGGGTTGACCGATCCCGTGGACCAGGTAGTAGACGACGTCGATGTGACCCGCGGCGTCCATCGCGGCCCGCGCCGACGCGGGATCCGAGGCGTCGAGCAGGACCGGTGTCACGTCGTCGGACCAGCCCAACCGCCGCAGGCGAGCCAGGTTCCGGCTGGCGGCCAGGACTTTGTGGCCGTCGGCGAGGAGCGCTGTCACGAGGCGCGATCCGACATAGCCGGTGGCGCCGGTGACCAGAATCCGCATGACATCCAAGCTAGCCGCACGGCGGCGAATGGCAGGCGATGGCACCGGCTGTGAACCGATCCGGCGGCGCCGACGTGACTCCCCACATGAATACATTCACAGGGGGTAGGCCGGCGCGTGTCGCTGCGCAGGCGAGTTCGGTATTGACGACTTCGGCTTTGACGACGAGCCCGTGCGTAGCCGGCGTGGCGGTGGCATTCCCACAACACCGGTACAGCCAGGACGAAACCATCGGTGCGCTGATGACCTTTGCCGGCCCGGATTTTCGCCGATTCGCCAACAGCAGCGGAGTCACCGCACGCCATACCGCGCTGCCGTTGTCTCGCTACGGCCATCTGAGCGGCTTCACCGAAGCAAACGACGCCTGGGTCGACGTCGCCCTCGACCTGGGTGGGCAGGCACTGCTGGCAGCGCTCGATGACGCCAGGGTCAAGCCCGCGGATGTCGATGTCGTCTTTTCGACGACGGTGACCGGGCTGGCCGTGCCGACCCTGGAAGCGCGCCTGGCCACCCGGGTGGGGCTGCGCCAGGACGTCAAACGCATTCCGCTGTTCGGGCTGGGCTGCGTGGCCGGCGCCGCCGGGGTAGCGCGCGTGCATGACTACCTGCGGGGCTTCCCCAACCAGGTCGCAGCGCTGCTGGCGGTGGAACTGTGCTCGCTGACCGTTCAGCGTAACGACCACTCGGTGGCCAATCTCGTCGCGTCCAGCCTGTTCGGTGACGGCGCCGCCGCGGTCGTCGCAATGGGGGCCGAGCTGGCTTCCGGAAGGCGGGCCGGGCCCAGGCTGCTGGCCAGCCGCAGCCGGACCTACCCCGACACCGAGGACGTACTGGGCTGGGAGATCGGCAGTGACGGGTTCCGGATCGTGTTATCCGTCGAGGTGGCGACTGTCGTGGAGAAATACGTGGCCGACGATATCCGCAATTTCCTGGGTGACCATGGGTTGACCACGGCCGACGTGTCGACGTGGGTGCTGCACGCGGCCGGGCCCAGGGTCATCGACGCCGTCGAGAATGCCCTCGAGCTACCCGTTCATGCCCTGGATCGCACCCGAGACTCATTGCGCGACAACGGCAACCTGTCGTCGGTGTCGGTGCTGGACGTGCTTAGGGCCACCATGGCCGATCCGCCGCCGCCACCGGGATCGTTTGGGATCATGATCGCCATGGGCCCGGGTTTTTCTTCCGAATTCGTACTGCTCGGCTGGTAGGCCATGTATTACCTGCTGGTCCTGGCCGTCGGCGTGGAACGACTGGCCGAGCTGATCGTGGCCAGGCGCAACGCGCGCTGGTCTTTCGCTCAGGGCGGCAAGGAGTTCGGCCGTCCCCACTACGTCGTGATGGTCACTCTGCACACCGCGCTGCTGCTCGGCTGCCTCGTCGAACCCTGGGCGCTGCACCGGCCGTTCATTCCCTGGCTGGGCTGGCCGATGGTGGGTGTGCTGCTGCTCAGCCAGGGGCTGCGCTGGTGGTGCGTCAAGTCGCTGGGACGACGCTGGAACACCCGGGTCATCGTGTTGCCGCACGAGCCGTTGGTGCGGCGGGGGCCCTACCGGCTGATGCACCACCCGAACTATGTTGCGGTGGTGGCCGAAGGGTTCGCGCTGCCGATGGTGCACACCGCATGGTTGACCGCACTCGGTTTCACCGTGGCCAACGCCATGTTGTTGACGGTGCGCCTGCGGGTGGAGAACTCCGTGTTGGGCTATTCATGACCTACGACACCGACCTGCTGATCGTCGGCGGCGGCCCGGGAGGTCTGGCCACGGCATTACACGCACGCAGGCACGGACTTTCGGTCATCGTCGCCGATCCCCGGGAGAGCCCGATCGACAAGGCCTGCGGCGAAGGACTGATGCCCGGCGGTCTGGCCGAACTGGCAGCGCTCGACGTCGACCCGGCCGGCATGCCGTTTCACGGCATCGCCTACGTCAGCGAAAATCGCCGCGCCGAGGCGTGGTTTCGCAGCGGTCCGGGCCGCGGCGTGCGGCGCACCACGTTGCACTCGGCGTTGACGGCGCGCGCCAAAGAGCAAGACACCGAATGGATTCGGACGCGGGTGACCGGTGTGTCGCAGGACGCCCACGGTGTGACGGCCGCCGATGTGCGCGCGAGGTGGCTGGTGGCGGCCGATGGATTGCATTCGGGGGTGCGGCGGGCGGTGGGAATCACCGCGACGGCGGGTAGCCCACGGCGCTACGGGGTGCGCTGGCATTACCGGGTGCCGGTGTGGTCGGAGTTCGTCGAAGTGCACTGGTCGCGCTGGGGTGAGGCGTACGTGACACCGGTGGAACCGGACCTGGTGGGCGTTGCGATCCTGTCCCGTCGGCGTCCCGAACTTTCGTGGTTTCCCTGGCTTTCCCGTCATTTGCGCGACGCCGAACCCGGGCGCGCGCGCGGCTGCGGCCCGTTGCGGCAGGTGGTGTCCCGTCGCGTTGCCGGGCGGGTGCTGTTGGTGGGCGACGCGGCCGGCTACGAAGACGCCCTGACCGGTGAGGGCATCAGCCTGGCCGTCAAGCAGGCGGCCGCGGCGGTGCGGGCCATCGTCGACGACGCACCCGCGTCGTATGAGGCCGCCTGGCATCGGGTTACCCGCAACTACCGCTGGCTCACCCGAGGTCTGGTGCTGGGCAGTACGCCTTACCCGGCTCGCCGGGCCATCGTGCCGGCGGGTGAGCTGTTGCCTTCCGTTTTCGAGTGGGCGGTCAACGCGCTGGCGCGCTAGCGCGCCTTCCAGACCGGCTCCCGCTTCTCGGCGAACGCCAACGGCCCTTCCCGGGCGTCCTCGGACCGGATCAGCGAACTCATCTCGCGCGTGGTGCGCTGCCAGCCCGCTTCTTCGTCGGTGATGAGGCCGTCGTCGACCCCGTAGGCGATGCGCTTGCTGGCCTGCACCGACAGCGGCGCGTTGACGATCACCCGCGCGGCCAGCGTCAGCGCGGCGTCCAGCACCGCACCCTCCCTGACCACCTGGTTGATCAGGCCCCAGTCGTAGGCGTCGGCTGCGGTGATCGGCTCGCCGGTCAACAGCAGTTCCATCGCCAATTTGCGGGGCAGTTGGTTCACGATCCGGAAGACGCCACCGGCAGCGGCGATCAGTCCACGCTTGACCTCCGGCAACCCGAACTTGGCCCGTTCGTGCGCCACCACCAGGTCGCTGGCCAGCGCCAGTTCGGTGCCGCCGCCCAGGGCGGTGCCGTTGACCGCGGCGATGGTGGGCTTGTCGATGTAGTGGTGCACGTATCCGGCGAAGCCCCACTCGCCGTGGTCGGGGTGGTAGATGTTTTCCCGCCGGGCGATCGCCTTGAGGTCGGCGCCGGCGCAAAACGATTTGTCGCCGGCGCCGGTGATCACCACGGCCCGTACCTCGGGATCATGCTGGGCTTCGTCGAGTGCATTGCCCACCCCGACGCTCACGGCGCTGTTGATGGCATTGCGGGCTTCGGGCCGGTTGATCGTGATGACCATGACGTTGCCGCGGCACTCGACCAGTACGGCCGGCGTAGCGCCGTCGGCTTCGGTCACAACAGCTCCAGGATGGTGGCGTTGGCCTGACCGCCGCCCTCGCACATCGTCTGCAGTCCGTAGCGAATTCCCTTGTCCCGCATGTGATATAGCAGGGTGGTCATCAGCCGCGCGCCCGAGCCGCCCAGCGGGTGGCCGAGCGCGATCGCGCCGCCGTTGGGGTTGAGCTTCTTCTCGTCGGCGCCGATGTCGCGCAGCCAGGCCAGGGGCACCGGGGCGAACGCCTCGTTGACCTCGTATGCCCCGATGTCGCCGATGGACAGCCCGGAGCGCTTGAGCACCTTCTGGGTGGCCGGGATGGGCGCGGTCAGCATGATCACCGGGTCAGCCCCGGCCAGCGCCACCGAGTGGACCTTGGCAATCGGCTTGCGCCCCAACGACTTTGCCTTCTCTGCGGACATGAACAGCAGCGCGGCCGAGCCGTCGGAGATCTGCGAGGAGTTGCCGGCGTGGATCACGCCGTCTTCCTTGAACGCCGGCTTCAGTGACGCCATCTTCTCCATCGGGGTGCCGCGGCGGATGCCTTCGTCCCTGAGGACCGTATTGCCGTCCTGGTCCTTGATGCCGACGATCTGGTCGTCGAAGGCGCCGGAATCCTGTGCGGCTGCGGCTTTTTCGTGCGATCCGAGGGAGAACTCGTCAAGCGCGAGGCGGTCGAGGCCCCATCGCTGCGCGATCATCTCGGCGCCGATGCCCTGGTTGGGGATCTTGCCTTCGTAGCGGTCGAGGAAGGCCTTGGGATAGGGCCGCCCGCCGTTGGCCAGCGACGACCCCATCGGGGTGCGTGACATCGACTCCACCCCGCCGGCGACGACGACGTCGTAGTGACCGGCCGCGACGCCGGCCGCCGCGAAGTGCACGGACTGCTGGCTCGACCCGCACTGGCGATCCACGGTTACCCCGGGGACCGTCTCGGGCCAGCCGGCTGCCAGCAGCGAGGTGCGGGCGATGTCGAGGGCCTGCTCGCCGGCTTGCATGACGCATCCCCAAATGACGTCGTCGACGAGTTCGGGGTCGATGCCGGCCTTGTGCACCAGACCGTTGAGGACCTGCGCGGACAGGTCGGCCGGGTGCACTCCGGACAACCCGCCGTTGCGCTTGCCGATCGGGGAACGTACAGCCTCGACGATGACGGCTTCAGCCATGGGTATGTCTCCTTTGACAGAGTGGTGCTGGGTACATTGTTAACCAATGTAATCGGCAGCCGGGGCGGGGTGGGTCAGCGGGGAGGGACCGGCGGCACTGCCGGGTTGATCGGTAACGGCGGAGTCGGCGGCACCGGCGGGCTCGGCATAGGATCCGTCGCGGCCGGGACCGGTGGGTTGGGCGGAAGCGCGTTGTCCTTATTCGGCGCCCCGGGAGCCACTGGCAGCGTCGGGGAGCATCCAGCAGTCCTGTCGGTGTCTCAAGCACAGGCCCTTGCTCTGCTTTCGATGGCACCAGACGCGAATTTCCTGTTGATCGGAATCTCATCTTCTCCTACTTCATAGGTGTCGATGAAAACGCGCACATGTACGGCGGTGATTCGCCGCAGTACCAAGAGGCCATTCGGAACATGGACTACAACCTCGGTCGGCAACTTCCTACAAGTATGGGCGGTTCGGGCCTGTTGGGGGCGGTAGCCGACTGGGAGGTCGCAAACCCGACCGAGCAGTTCTCCACGCTCGTGGTTACCGATCATGGTGAAATCGGGCCTCAAAATTTCAGCATCACGCATGGCTTCCAATCACCCCGTGAGACAGCGACATTCCTCATCTTCGATCCGGCCTTCAATGATGTGAGAGACGGCTATATCAATAACTCGTGGCAAATCGTCAGCACGACGCCGACGATCATGGATCAATTCGGCATTCCGCCGCTGCCGTATATGCAGGGTGCGCCGCTGACATCCGCCAACTTCGACGGCACTTACGTTGATCCCGGCCCCAACTTGTTCAGTGTGCTCAGCGCCGATTTCGCCGGACAGGGGTATCCCGATATCGCGACCACCCTGAGCCTTGGGTCGCGCACGGTGGCGGCCACGATTCCCTACCTGGTGTACTCCCCGATACAAAACATCGTCGATGCGGTGCCCAGTTTCTTACAGCTACCCGTCTCATGGCTCGGCGCCGGCGTCTACCAGTCGCTTAACACCCCCGCACAGATCTGGGTCCGGCTCACCGGCGTGACCGGCAACCAGATCATCCCGCCGGTTCTCAACCCCTTCCTCACCTAGGACAACACCGAGGTAGGTCGACGGCGTGAGAATTCTGATTTGGCACGGTATTTGAGAATTGATCTCTGGATAACGATCGGGGATGCGGTCAGGCGATGGCCCAGCACCTAAGGGTCTGGCGCAGGCCCAGGGTGGCGAGTCGGGAGAGGTTGACGGCACCCGCCTCGGGTCAAGATGTCGGCCAGGATGCGTTTTAGCCTGCGGCAGCGGGCTCGGCGGCCGCCCCAGGGACCACGGGTGAAGCGGCTGATATTGCGTTCCAGTGTGTCCCGACCGTGGCAGGGACTTCGACCTGAGGGCACTTGGGGCACTATGCGGGTAGGTTCGTGCGGTGGCGCCAGCGCTGGCCCCGTGCGGTCCAATGCAAACGTAGCGGAAACTGCCGCGGTGATCCTTGATGCAATCTCTGCTGCGTCAGCAGCGTGGGTTAGCGCCTGGTAACGAAATGAGCCGCCCTGGCAGTGGACTTTGGCAATCGGCGTTAACGTATATAGCCATGATGACCTTCTCGGGGTCTCAAGTGCCTATGGACGGGCCCCACAATGACGATCAAGGCAGGGGCTTGCCGGCTCGCCGCTGGGCCAAGACCGACGCGACCCAGCAGCGCATCCTCGACGCCGCTGTTGACGTGTTCGCGACCAGCGGCTTCAACGCAGCGACGATGGCCGATGTGGTGAGCCGCTCCGGCGCCAGCATCGGCAGCATCTATCACCACTTCGGCGGCAAGACCGAACTCTTCGTGGCGATCTTCGACCGAATGGCCAGCGCTATTGAACAGCGGATCAAGGAGGCGTCCAAGCAAGCGGCAGGCGAAACCGACCGCCGCCGGATTTTGGCACTCTATGTGCGGGCATACCTTGAGGCAGTGTGGGACCACCGGCGCGTAGCCAAATTGGTGTCGGCAGGAGACCGGCCCCCCGAGTTCCGGAACACCCGGCGCGACCGCTTGACGGCTGCATTCCGCACCGGCATGGCTGGGCTGGAGCCGGATTCGTCCCGGCGCGGGCAACTTCTGACCCGAGCTCTGCTGGCGCTCATAGAAGAGTCATCGAAGATGGCCGTGGCGTGTGAGGACCCCAACGACCTGGCGCCGATCATTGAGGCGACGATCGACTGGGTCGGCCGGCTCACCGAGTGAACTCGCTGCGAATCCTCCACCGCCCTTCCCAGCTCGTACCGCCTTCTCCAGCTCGGCGGCGATGATCTTGCGCATGCCGAACATCGCGATGGTGGCCGCTGCCGCTCGGGTCGGATCCGGATCGGTGACCAGTTCATAGGGGCGCTCCGGGACGATCTGCCAGCTCAGGCCGAAGCGGTCATTGCACCAGCCGCACTGGGATTCCTCGTCCTTCACGGTCAACTGCAAAGACCAACACGAGGCCGACTCTTGCCGGGACCGCTTCACCGACGGCGGTGAGGTAGAAGTCGGGATTGGACAGGGGCGCGGTCTTGGCCACCCTTTTGCACGCGGGTGCCGAAGGTATTGCGCAAGATATTCAGCCCTTCAGCCCTTCAGCCCGCGCCGACCATTAACCGCGCGATGTTGAGTTCAGGTGGCATTAAGTGCCACAGCATGATTATCCCCACCTCTTATGCCGATGTGTCCTCGATGGACACAACATGCCAATAGAGCCGCGCCGCGGTCGTCGACTTGCGAACCAGCGCGGGTGATGTCCTGGACCGGCTCGCCCCTGCGTGTGAGTTCTTTTTCAGCCGTTATGTTCAGCCCAGCGCCTACCCGCCCTGGACCGCAAATGACGTCAATTCGCCCCGGCATTGCCGGGTTGTGAGCACTTTTATCCATTGGGAAAGCCGCAATTAGATAGCCCGGCCGAAGTCGTTATAGATGAGCCGGGCCCAATAGACAATAATGTTTTGCAATCTTTCTATTCCAGAAACTAGATCTGATTTATTCTGGAACCTAGTTCTGTCTTGTTTTGGAGGCGAATTTTGAAACCGGGCTTTTGAATTTGACGGAGAGAGCCAGTGAATTCAGTGACTATAGCTGTTTCCAACACCAAGCAGGAAGATTAGGTTATGTCTCAGCCTCAGCCAGTCCCCATGTGGCCAGATCCCCGGGGCCTGGGCAAAGAATCGGGCAAGCGAAGGCAGCCGCGTCTTCGACAACCCGTGCCAGACCAAGCAGCAGGCGAGTATGCAGATCAGCACGTGGGCCTTGACGCGGTCCGCTAGGCGGTGGTGGATGGGTCGCAAGTCCAGGTCGTCGGTCTTGATGATGGGAAAGTCGCGTTCGATGTTGGCGAGGTTCTTGTAGCTTTCGACCCTTCTGCCGAATCTGAATTTGCACCGGCTGTGGTTTTGGCTGGTGATGGTGTTGGTCGTTAAGGCTTCGGCGTGGTGGTGCGTTCCGGTCGACACCGCAAACCGGCCCCTCCGCACGGATCGGACCGGACAACAACCTGGCCAACTGAACACTGCACTAGTGGCGACCGGGGCGGGTCGACGGCCTCGGCGTCGACGGTGGTGCGCAGCACGTAGATGCCCGTCCAGCTTCGGCGTCGATGCGCGCTGGTCGCGACAGTAGGTGAAGCTGGTGCACGTGGCCGCGACGTGCGCCGGGCCCGTCGACGTCACCGTGCTCGCCAGCGCTGCAAGTCGTGCCGCCAAAGACCGCTACCGCAACAAATTTCATGCATCTTCGCCGGTCAGCGTGCTGTTAGACTCAACGTGCCCTGCACAAACGCGAAGAGATGCTACGCAAGATCACTGCAAGGAGCACGCACATTGACTTGGCCACTCGCTGAAGGATGGCCGCTACCGGACCGATCATCGGAGCTGCAGGCACTAATCGACCAAGCCATGGCTGATTTCGAGGAAAGATTCCCGCACCTACGAGAGCCACCGGGGCCATCCAACCCGATGCAGCAAACAGTTCCCGAGGACGAAACCGTTCTTCGAGGATCCGTAGTTTGCCTCGCAACCGAGGGCTTGCTTGGTGTAATGCTGGCATTGCTTGGATTTGGATCCCCCAATACGGGTGGTCACTTCCTGAGCAGTGGGTCGATGCTCGATGACGTCAGTGCCCAGATCGCGGCTCTGGTTCCCGACAGCGGCTGGCAGGGCTCAGCGGCACAGGCCTATGTAGCTCACAACCACGCACAATCACAGCACGCAAAGACCATGGCCGCCCTCGACCGTCTCACCGGCGACTTGATTGCCGCTCAAGCCCGAACCGTTTTAACTGCTCGCCGTATCGTGATCGTTGCAGCGGGTGTCGTCGCCGCGACAGGCCTTTGTTGCCTCGCATTGGAAACATTGGGCGGGCCTGCCGGTCAAGGGCAATCGCTGATTCTCGCAAAGGTCGTCTGCGGGATTGCGCTTGCTGTCTTAGCTGGCGCAGTGGTCAATTTGATCGTCACGACGTTCCAGAATGCGGGTAAGGTGCAGGCATTGACCTCCGAATTGGCCGATATTGTGACGAGGTTGCCTGAACTAAGTGACCCGATTCCCGGATCACCCGGTGCTTTCTCTCCCAGGTCAGGTTCGGCTTCCGGATTCAACGCCACCGACCACAGCGGGTCTCTCACTCTCGCGAGAGTCCTCGACGACACGGTAACCCTGCCCGAGACACCCGATGTCTGCTTGGCGTTGGCTGACCTACCCGGCTCACCGGAATTCAGCGTGCCCGACCTGGCGGGTCCCGGTTTCCCCGATTTCGGGGCCCCCGACTTGACCACTCCCACCTTGACGGGCATGCCCAGTGTGCCCGACGTGTTTCCCGGTGGCCTGCCCGCGATTCCCACCGCCGACGAATCAGCCGCGCTGCCCGACGTCTCGGGTGCTAGGGCTGGCCTGGGCCCGGCCAACCTGCCCACCATCGCTCAACTGGCGGCACCCCTGAGCGCGCTCAGCGGGCTGTCCGGGGCGACCGGCGGGCTCAGCCAACTGAGCAACTTGGCCGCCCAACAAGCACAAATGATCTCCTCCCTGGCCCAGCAGAGCGCCCAGCAGCCGGCCACCCTGGCTGATCAGGTCACCCAGAACGACGACACCGTCGGCGCCGCCGCGGGCACACCCACCGCACAGCGCGCTCCAGTTGATGCCGCAACCAGCCCCGCCCCACAACGCCAGCTGCACGCCCGGTAACAACCCCGGCCATCAATGCGCCACAGCCTGCCGGCGGCAGCTGAATTTTGGCCCCCTGGCGGCAGGGTGGGTTCCAGTCATTGTCGCAACAGTTGATGGTGTGGTGCGGTTAGCAGGGCGGTGAAAAGCTCAGCGGGCCTTCGGTCTCCGAGGATGCTCGTAGGTCGGTGGTTGATCTCGTCCTCGACTGCGCGTAGGTGCTCTGCGGTATAGGCGTCGAGGCTGGTTCTTTTCGGGAAGTATTGCCGTAGCAGACCATTGGCATTTTCGTTGCTGCCACGCTGCCACGGTGAGCGCGAATCGCAGAAGTAGACCGGCGCACCGGGGTCGGCGGTGATATCGATGTGCCCGGCCATTTCGATGCCCTGATCCCAGGTGATGGAGCGCACCAGCGTGACCGGCAAATCGCTCACGGTGCCGGTGATCGCGATGCGCAGGGCATCGGCGTCGCGGGCCGGCAGGTGCAGCAGCCGGATCAAGCGGGTCTCACGCTCAACGAGGGTGCCGATCGCCGAACTCTGGTGCTTGCCCACAATGAGATCTCCCTCCCACAGGTGAAATTGACCCCCTGGGGATAGGTGGTTGGTGATTATTCCTCAGTCGTGGCGGCCGCGGGGGTGCGGCCGAGGTCGCGGTCGTTGAGTCGGTAGCTGTCGAGTTCCTCGGCGCGGCGCAAGGCGCTGCGAAGGCGATCGAGTTCAAGCTCGCGGGCGGCGAGCTGTCCGGCCGGCTCACCGTGGTTACGAGCCTTAGCAAGCGCGCGGGTGTGGCTAGCGATCATCCGCCGAAACACCGGTGCCGCAGTCTTTTTCGGCCGTGCATGGACGCAGCCGAGGCAGACGGTGGGCAGCCCACATACGTAGGTGCCCATGTCGCGCAGGTTGCAGCTGGCCGCGAACGCGGCCCAGGCCTAACCCCCATACACCACGTCCTGGACGTAACTCCCAGCAGCCGGCGCCGGGGCCAGCGAATCAGGCCAATGATGCAGATTCACGCACCGGGTAACCGTTACGCTCGGCCAGCGACCGCAATCGACCCAACGCAGACGCGCGCAGCCGACCCGCCTCAGGGATCACGACGCCGGCCCACAGCCCTTGTGCACCCGGCAACTCGACCGCTTCGCGGGCACACGACCACCGACACGGGCAAGCGCGGCACAGTGCTTTTGCCTGGTCATCGGGACTGGTTGTCCAGCGTTCGGGGTCCTGCGTGCAAGCGCCCAACGGGGCGTCATGCAATACTGGTGCGGTCATTCTCGCTACGGTCCTTCAAAAAGCAGTGCGGCTTTAATTCCACGCCCCGCCACGCCCCGGAAAACCATAGCACAAACCATCGCATTTCGAACCAGACGGCCTGGCCTAACTCGTTATAGATGAGCCGGCTTCGTTAGACGAGAGGCTGCGCAAATCATCTTATTCCGGAAAGTAATTCTGGTTTGTTTTGGAAACTTGTTCTGCTTTATTTTGGAAGCCAGTTCTGAAAACCACCTCCTGAATTTTGTGCAGGAGGCACGTGAATTCAGCACTATTATTGCAGTAACCCCAAGAGGAAGATTTGGCTATGTCTCATCAACCGCGCGCTCTGATGGCTAACCAGAGCGAGATTTTGGCCAGGGCCGACGAGCTGGCCTCCCCGAAAGCGGACCCACAGAGCAGTGCCATCGTGGGCGCGCAGGCCTTACACGAGGCCAGGAAAATCACATTCTCCGTCGAGAATATGGCCAACCTACCCACCATGGCTCAGCCGGCGACACCACTCAGTCAGCTCAGCGAGCTCTCGGGGGCAGCCAGCGGGCTCGGCCAACTGGCCACCATGGCCGGCAAACAAGCCCAAATGATCTCCGCCCTGGGCCAACAGAGGACCCAACAGCCACCCCTCGCCAATCAGGTCTCCACCGACCACGACACCGCCTGCTCGGGCACGCCCACCGCAGAGCGCGTTTCGGTCGACACCGCAACCGACCCTCCCAACCGGGCCAACAGCGCATCCTGTAGGGCCACCCGGGCCACCCCACCACCACGCCGAAGCCTTAACGACCAACACCATCACCAGCCAAAACCACCGCCGGCACAACATAAGACCCCGAGGGAGAAAAGTCACCTATGGATGTCTGGCAGCTCTTTTGCGACCTGTGGCAAGACGCGTGGATCGAGCAGACCCCGGAGGTGGCGGAGATGCTGTTAAAGCAGCCGGCGGCACAAGAGTTGGCAGAAGACTTCCCAGAGAGGCCACGGGGATCCAGTGTGTGCGGTTGGACCATCCGCGGCCTCAGCGGCCTGCAGCCATTGCTTGGAGACGGGAGCCCCGATCCGGGTGATCGCTTGGCGGCCAGTGGGCCGATGTTCGCTGATGTCAGTGCCCGGATCGCGGCTCTCATTCCCGATGACGGCTGGCAGGGCTTAGCAGCGCAATCCTATTCAGCCCAGAACCTCGCACAATCACAGCGCGCGAAAATGATGGGTGATCTCGACCGTCGAACCGGCGAGCTGGTTTCGGCTCAAGCCGAAGCCATTCAAAGAGTTTACTACGTCGTGGTGGCAGAGAGGCTCGCGGTTGCCGGTACGTTCGCATTCTGCATTTATTACGAGGTGACAGGTGGGCCTGCTGGCCAAATTCTGTCGTTTCAAGTTGCAGTAGCCGTATGCACCGTTGCGATAATTGTCCTCTCTGGTTTCCTGATCGACTTGTGGATCACGACATCCCAGAATGCAATCGATCTGCAGGCAGCGACGCAGAAATTGACCGATATGTTGACGATGTTGCCCACACTCTCCGACACGATTCCCGGATTGCCAGATGGGGCCCTCCCGCCTTCACATACCCGTCCGGAATTCGACGCCGCCAGGCTGCTTGACTTCACCGGGCCGCTCCCCGAAACACCGGATATCTCCTTGGCTTTCGCCGACTTACCCGGCTCACTCGAATTCAACCTGCCCACCCTACCGAGCCCCGGCTTCCCCGATTTCGGCGCACCCCACTTGCCCATCCCCCAGTTGACCGGCATGCCAACCTTGCCCGACCCGTTCTGCGGCGCGGATGGTCTACCCAGGGTGCCCACCGCAAACGAACTGGCCGCCTCACCCGACTTTTCGGGGGCCCTGGCTGGGCTGCCCATAATGGCTCAGCTAACGGCACCCTTCAGCCGGCTCACCGGGCTCCCGGGGGCAGCCGGCGGGCTCAGCCAACTCACTAACACAGCCGGTCAACAGGCACAGATGATCTCCTCACTAACCCAACAGGGCGCCCGCCCGCAGGCACCCCCGGCCGATCAGGTCACCCGGGACGGCGATACCGCCGGCGCCGCCGCGGGCACACCCGGCGCACGGCGCGTTCCAGTAGACGCCGCAACCGACCCCTCCCAACAGGGCCAGCAGCGCGTCATGTAAGTCCAGCCGGGCCCAGCCATCAACACGCCAAAGCCCTAACAGCCAGCGCCATCCAGCCCAACCAGAACCGGCGCAACGTCGGGCCCCAGCGGAAAGTTCAACCCATGAAAGGAGAGTTCCACCTATGAACGGGCCTTCGGTCTCGTCGGACATCTCGTCCGAGTGGTCGGACATCCAGCGCTTCCTGCGCTCATCCTTGTCTTCCTCTGACGGGGCGGAGACGTTGCCGCCGTCCTGGAGCTTCCCCCCTGACGACGACGCCACCTCGACAGGCTCGTTCCAGTTCCCGACCGACTCGGAAGATGAGCTCCCGAACATCTCGGACGACAACCCGGAGAAGAGGGTGTTGCGGGGATCCGTTGTTTGCTATGTGACCTGGTGCGCCCTTGGCGGCATGCTGGGATGGCTGGGCGATGGAAGCCCCGATGCGGGTGATCGCTTGGTGGCCAGTGGGTCGGTGTTCGATGACGTCAGTGCCCAGATCGCGGCTCTTATTCCCGACGGCGGCTGGCAGGGCTTGGCGGCGCAGGCCTATGTAGGCCAGAACCTCGCACAATCACAGCGCGCGAAGATGATGGGTGATCTCGATCGTCTTGCCGGCGGCCTGGTTTCTGCTCAGGCCCCCGCCGTTTCGGACACTCGCAGGTGGCTGCTTTACGAGATGATCACCGTTGCCGCGGTGGGCGTTGGTTGCTTGGCCCTGGAAGAATTCGGGGGCCCTGCCGGCCAACAGGCATCGCTTGCCGTCGCAGTAGTCGTTTGCGCCGCTGCGCTTGGTGTCGCCATCGACAAAATGGTCTCGTTGAAGAACACGACGTCCCAAAATGCGACCAACCTGCAGGGGCTGACCCAGAGATTGACCGCTATGGCGACGACGTCGCCGACACCGTCTACCCCGATTCCCGGGCTCCCCGACGTGCCCTCGTCCCCAACATCGTCCCCTACCGCGGGCCTACCCGACGACACCGGCCCCCGCCCCGAGACACCCGATGTCGGTGTGGTGTTGGCGGACTTACCGGGCTCACCTGGAGTCGACGTGCCCGACCTACCGAGCCCCGGTTTCCCCGATTTCGGCGCTCGCCACCTGCCCATCCCCACCTTGACCGGCATGCCAAATCTCCCCAACGCGTTGCCCGGCCTACCCACGGTGCCCACCGCAGACGAATTCGCCGCGCTGCCCGACTTGTCGGGCGCCTTGGCCGCTGTGCCCGGCCTGAGCCTGGCCAATCTCCCCACCATGGCGCAGCTGGCGACACCGCTGGGCCAGCTCAGCGGGCTCTCGGGGGCGGCCAGCGGGCTCGGCCAACTGGCCACCATGGCCGGCCAACAAGCCCAAATGATCTCCGCCCTGGCCCAACAGAGCACCCAACAGCACACCACCCTGACCCATCAGGTCACACCGGACGACGACACCCCCGGCGCCGACGCGGGCACAGCCAACGGCCAGCGCGCTCCCATCGACACCGCAACCAGCCCCTCCCAACCGGGCCAACAGCGCGTCCCGTAGGGCCACCCGGGCCACGCCATCACCACGCCGAAGCCGCCTTAACGGCCAACGCCCTCACCAGCCACCAGAGCCGGTACAACAACTGACACGGGAGGAAAAGTTCAACGCATGAGTCGAATTGGGTCGGCTTGGCATTTGCAGGCCGAGTTGTTGGGCAACGGTGATCCCTGGCCACTGGAGCCACCGGCAGGGCTGCAGTGGCCAGAAGAAACACAACACATTCCGCGGAGGCGGGTGCTGCGGCGGGGATCAGTCGTTTGCGCCGCGACCGAGTGCGTCCTTGGCGGCGTGCTGGCATGCCTTGGAGATGGGAGCCCCGACACGGGTGATCGCCTCGTGTCCGACGGGTCGATGTTCGACGAAGTCAGCGCCCATATCGCATCCCTTGTTCCCGGCGATGGCTGGCAGGGCTTAGCGGCGCAAGCTTATTCAGCCCAGAACCTTGCGCAATCACAGCGCGCGAAGGTAATCGGAGATCTCGACCAAGAAACCGGTGACCTGGTTTCCGCTCAAGCCGAAGCCGTTCAAGAAGTTCGCTACGTCGTGGTTGCAGAGATCGCTACAGCTGCCGCTACGTTGGCATTTTGCATTTACGCCGAAACGACTATGGGGCCCACTGGCCAAATCCTGTCGCTTCACGTTGCAGTACCCGTATGCACTGTCGCGATAGCTGTCTTGGCTGGCTTCCTGATCGATCTGGCGATCACGACATCGCGGAATGCGAGCAAGGCGCAGGAAATGGCCCAGAGATTAGCCGAAATGGTGACGAGTTTGCCGACATTGCCCGACGCGACTCGCCAGTCGCCGGACGTGTCCTTCCCCTCAGCATGTTGCCCTTCCGATTTCGACGCCGCCGATCACACCCTGGCCCCCTCTATTGCGGGGCGGCCCAAGCGCAACGGGCCACCTCCAGAAACACCTGACGTCTCCTTGGTTTTCGCTGACTTGCCTGGCTCGCCCGAATTCAGCGTGCCCGCCGTAGCAACCCCCGGATTCCCCGATTTCGGTGTGCCCCACGTGCCCATCCCCATTTTGGCCCGCTTGCGAAGCTCGCTAGACATTTGGAGCGCGTTAGCTACTTTCCCCAGCCTGGGCTTGGCAGATCTGCCCACCGTAGCCACGCAGCCGCCAATGGCTCAACTGGCGGCACCGCTAGCCCAGCTCGCCGGGCTCTCGGGGGCAGCTAGCGCACTCAGCCAACTCACCAACGTGGCCACTCAACGGGCACACACGATCTCCTCGCTCGCCCAGCAAGGCACTCAGCAGCCGGCAACTCTGGCCGCTCATGTCACCCGAGACCACGACACCCCGAGCGCCGCCACGGCACACCCACCGCCCGGCGCGCTCCCGTCGAGACCGCAACCAGCCCCTCGCAACCGGGCCGGCAGCGCGTCAGGTGAGGCGCCATCAACGCACCAAAGCCCTGGCGCTCAAAGCCACCACCAGCCAAGACCGGAGCCGGTGCACCGTTAGACCCGGCGGAAAAATCAACCCGTGAGAAGAAAGTTAAACCGATGAGTCAACCTTGGGAATCGGACTCGGAAGTCTCGGGCCGCATGTCAGACATCGGGGACGGCTTCCCCCAGGACGCTATCCCGGACATACCACACGACGACCCGGTGAGGGCGCCGAGAGTGCGGGGATCCGTTATTTGCGCTTCGACCCTGGGCGGCTTACTGATCGTTCGGGTATCCCTTGGATTTGGCAACCCCGACACGGGTGATCGCTTCGTGGGCAGTGGGTCGAAATTCGACGAAGTCGGCGACCGGATCGCGGCTCTTGTTCCCGACGGCGGCTGGCAGGGCTTGGCGGCGCAGGCCTATTTATCCCAAAACCTCGCACAATCGCAGCGCGCGAAGGTAATCCGAGATCTCGACCATCAAACCGGCGACCTGGTTTCCGCTCAAGCCCAAGCCGTGGTGAACGCTCGGGAAGCCGCGAATATTGGAATGGTCATCGCTGGAATTGCGTTGGGAGTATGCGCTACCTGCGAAGCAACGATGGGGCCCCCCGGTCAAATCCTGTCGTTTCAAATCGCGCTATTCATGTGCAGTCCTGCAGTCGCTCTTGTCGTTGTCTTCCTGATCGAATTAGCGGTCGCGGCCTCCCAGAACGCGAGCAAGCTGCAGGCAATGACCCAGAGATTGACCGATCTGGTAACGAGTTTGCCGACACGGTCTGGTCCCATTCCCGGGTTAACCGATTCGACTTTCCCCCCAGCACATCCGCGTTCCGAATTCGACGGCGCCGACCCCGTCGTGCCGCCCACCATCGCGGGCCTGCCCGACGACACCGCACCCCGCCCCGAGACACCCGATATTTGCTTAGCACTGGCGGACTTACCCGGCTCGCTTGAATTCAGCGTGCCCAACTTGCCGAGCCCCGGCTTCCCCGATTTCGGTGCGCCTCATTTACCCATCCCCCAGTTGGCCGGCATGCCGAGCCTGCCCAACTCGTCGACCGGCCGGCCCAACTTGGCCGACGTGTTCGCCGGTGGCATGTCCAACGTTCCCACCGCAGACGAATTGCCCGCGCTACCTGGCTTGGCGGAGGCCTTGGCCGCTATGCCCAGCCTGAACCTGGCCAACCTGGCCACCATGACCTCGCAGCCCGCGATGGCTCAGCTGGCGGCATCCCTGAGCCAGCTCACCGGCCTCTCCGGGGCGGCCGGCGGGCTCGGCCAACTGGCCAACACGGCCGCTCGACAGGCACAAATGATCTCCTCAGTGACCCAGCAGGGCGTCCAACAGCTGACCACCCCGGCCGATCACGACATCGCCGGCGCCGCAACGGGCACGCCCACCGAACTGCGCGTCCCTGTCGATGCCGCAACCGGTACCTCCCAACGACGCCAACAGCACGTCGCGTAGGCCGCCGGGTCGGCCACCACCACGCCGACGCCCGCACGGTCGACGCCGTCATCAGCAAGACCGCGGCCGGTGTGGCGTTTGACCCCAGAGGAGAATCCAACCAGTGAGAGGAAAATAACCCATGACTCACCCTTCGCCGCCAATCTCGGACAGGTCGGAGGTCTCGAGCTTAATGTCGGACATCGGGGACGGCTTTCCCGCGGACGCCATTCACAACGTCCCGGACGCCAACTCGATGAAGGTGCCCGGATCCGTCATTTGTCTTGTGACTGAGTTGGTCCTTGGCGGCGTGTTGCCATGGCTTGGAGACGGAAGCCCCGACGGCGGTGATCGCTTCGCGGGTAGTAGGGCGATGTTCGACCGAGTCAGTGGCCAGATCGCAGCTCTTGTTCCGGACGGCGGCTGGCAGGGCTCAGCGGCGCAGGCCTATTCAACCCGGAACCTCGCACAATCACAGCACACGAAAATGATGCGCGATCTCGACTACCAGATCGGCCAGCTGGTCTCCAATCAAGCTGAAGCCGTTGAGAGAGTTCGCTCAGTCGTGATCACAGAGATGGTCGCGATAGGCTGCACATTCGCATTTTGCATTTACTGTGAAGCGACGATGGGGCCGGCTGGAAAAATCCTGTCACGGCGAACTGCAACGGTGATATGTGCTTTTGCGTTAGCTGTCGTCGTTGGCTTTCTGATCGATTTAGCGATCAGGACATCCCGCAATGCGAGCAAGGCGCGGGCAATGACCCAAAAATTGACCGAGATGTTGACGAGGTTGCCCGCACTGTCCCGCCCGATGTCCGGGTCGCCCGATATGGCCTTCCTCCCCTCATATTCCCCTTCCGAATACCACACCTTGCCCCCCACCATCGCGGGCCTGCTCGACGTCAACGCGCCCCTCCCCCAGACAACCGATGTCTCCTTGGTTTTCGCCGACTTACCCGGCGCACCTGAATTCGGTGTGCCCAACCTGCCGGCCCCCGGCTTCCCCGATTTCGGCGCACCTCACATGCCCATCCCCCATTTGACCGGTATGCCAACCCTGCCCGACGTGTCCCCTGATGGCCTACCTATGGTGCCCACCAACAATGACTTGGTCGCACTGCCCGGCTTTGCGGACGCCTTGGCCACCCCGCCTAGCCGGGGCCTGGCCAAGCTACCCGCGATGGCTCAGGCGACGGCACCGCCAAGCCAGCTCACCGGTCTCTCGGGGGCGGCCAGCGGGCTCGGCCAGCTGGCCAACACAGCGGGCCAGCAGGCACAAATGATCTCCTCACTGGCCCAGCAGGGCGCCCAACAGCACGCCACCCGGACCGGCCACGCCACCCAAGACGACGACACCGTCGGCGCCGCCGCAGACACAACCACCGCAGGACGAGTCCCTGTCGACACCGCAACCGGCTCCTCCCAGGCGCGCCAGGTCCTGTAAGGCCAGCGGGTGGTGCCATCACCACGCCACCGCCCTAATGCCACTGCCAACATGATCCCAGGCCGGAGCACGCTGGGGATTAGACCTAAAGGAAAGTTCAAACAATGGATGAAATTTGGATGTTTCTGCAAGAGTTCCGGAACAGGCAGGACGTCCGGCGGTTCGTACAGGCGCATGCGGGAAGCGGTCTTTGTGTTGGGACCGAGCTCCTTCTCGGCACCGTGTTGTTAGGCCTTGGAGTCAAAACCCCCGACACGGGTGATCGATTCGTGGCCAGTAGGGCAATATTCGACGACGTCAGCGCCCAGATCGCGGCTCTTGTTCCCGACGGCGGCTGGCAGGGCTCGGCGGCGCAGGCCTATTTAGCCCAAAACCTCGCACAGTCACAGCGCGCGAAGCTCATGGGCGATCTCGACCATCTCAGCGGCGACCTTGTTTCCGCTCAAGCCGAAACAATTCAGAACGCTCGCACGGTCGTATTTCTCATCATGGTGTTTGTTGGCTTCCTGCTAGTCATTTGCGTAACCGCTGAACTAAACGGGGGACCCGCCGGCCAAATCCTGTCGTATCAACTCGCACTAAAGGGGTGCACTCTTGCACTGTCCGCCGTCGATGCCTGCCTGGTGTGGTTAATGATCACGACATCTCGGAATACGCGCAACCTGCAGATATTGGCGCAGGAATTGACCGATACGATGACGAGATTGCCGACACTGTCCGACCCGGTTCCCGGGTCGCCCGATGTGTCCTTCCACCCCGGACATTCCCCTTCCGACGTCGAGACAGCCGACCACACCGTGCCCGCCACTATCCCGGGCCCGCCCGATGACAACGCGCCCACCGCCGAGACACCGGATGTTGCCTCCGCGTTCGCTCACCTACCCGGCTCACCTGAATTCAGCATGCCCGACCTCCCCACCCCCGGCTTCCCCGATCTCGGCACGCCCTACCTGCGCGTTCCCCAGTTAGCCGGCATGCCCAGCTTGGGTGACTTGTTCTGCAGTCCCGATGGCATGCACGGCCTGGACCTGGCCAACCCCACGACGACCTCGCAGCCCACCATGGCCCCCCTAACAGCACGACTCAGCCAGCTCACCGGGCTCTCGGGGGCAGCCAGCGGGCTCAGCCGACTCGCCAACACAGCCGGCCAACAGGCACAAATGATCTCGTCACTGGCCGGCCAGGGCGCCCAACAGCACGCCACTCTAGCCGGCCATGCCACCCGAGACGACGACACCGTCGTAGCCGCCGCGGACACAACCACCGCAGGACGAGCCCCGGTCGACACCGCAACCGGCTCTTCCCAGGCGCGCCCGCAGCGCGTCCCGTAAGGCCGGCGGGGGTGCCATCCCCGCGCCAAAGCCATGGCCGGTCAAGACCAGAGCCGGTACAACGGTAGCCCTAAGCAAGTTCAAACCCATGAGTCTAATTTCGGTGGCGCCGCCATACATCCGTAACAACAGGGCGTACTACCGCCAGTTTGCACAGCGTGGAAGCGGTCTTTGCGCTGTGACCGAGTGCGCCCTTGGCGGCATCCTGGCAGGCCTCGGAGATACAAGCCCCGATCCGGGCAGCAACGCTAAGCCAGCTCAGCGGACTGTCGGGCCAACCGGCGGGCTAAGCCAGCTCACCAGCATGGCCGGTCAACAGGCATTAATGATCTGTCGGCTTGACTTCTTCGTTGGCCCGACGCCCCGGGGGCACGAGGGTCGCGACATAAAGCTGCCGACGTCGATACAGTCGCACCCGCCGTCGCTGCGGTACGAACGCTTTTATTCACTTAAGAATGCCGCTACCCAATAGCCTGGTCAAAATAGTTATTAGGTAAGCCCTTCCCCATTAGACAAGATCGGTTTATCATCATCTTATTTCAGAAGCTAGTTCTGCTTTATCTTGGAAGCAAGTTCCGAAACCCGGGTGCCGAATTTTGGCGCAGGAACCACTGAATTAAGCGACTATAGTTGCTGTAGCACCAAGGAGGAAGATTCGGTTATGTCTCAACCGCGCACGCTGACGGTGAATCAGAACGAGATTTCGGCCAGGGCCGACGAGGTGGAATCCCCAATTCCGAAACCACCGAGCAGCGCCGCGTCGTGAGCGCGTGCGCCCTGGACGCGGCCTACACGCCGGTGTCAAACCACCTACGGACCCAGCTTGCTGCGGGCGCCATGGAGCAGCAACGCCTTACGCAGTTCATGAGGAGCGTGGCCTGGGCTTATGACGATGTTGACGAGGAGACTGTGATCGCCTTGAACAACGGTGGCGAAGGTCCCGTGTCGCCCGAAGGGCTGACGAACAACACCCCGCGCCCGGTAGCACTGTGCGATACCGCCACGGTCCGATCTGCCGAACCTCCAAACTTGATTGAACTCGAAGAGACAAGAACGATACTGGACAAACCAGACCAAGCCGGATCATTCACGGCCTTTGCGGAGGCATGGAATAAGTACAACCTAACGATTCAGGAACCGCTTGGTAGGTTCCGGGAATTTGAAGACCGGGAAGGCGAAGAGGCCACCGCTATTCAGGCCACATTCGATCAACACAGAGACCGGCTGCACCGCATGGCGCAATGGAGCGTCACGTTGGCCAAGCAAGCCTTAGACCTTGCCCGGACGCATGACTGGCCTAGTTTCACCCGCCGCCGGCACAACTACAGCGGAGCCTGCCTTGGTCGACGCCGCAACCGACATCTCCCGCAGCGCGAGCAGCGCGTCCTGTAGGGCCACCCAGTTCACAACGCCAAAGCCCTTACAGCCAACGCCTTCACCACCGACCTCAGCCGGTGCAACGGCGAGACCCGAGAGGAACATCCAACCCATGCACGTTTGGCCGTTAGCGGACTGGGCCGTCTTGAACCTGGGATTCGGCGGGAACCCAGCCGATCCCGTCGAGGCCGGGCATCACGTAGAGACGTGGCAAGAGGCACTACAAGAGTATCTAGCAGAGGAGGCACGGGAGCGGAGGTGGCGGCGGGGATCCGTTGTTTGCGCCGGGACAGAGGTCATCCTTGGCATCGTGCTGGCATCGCTTGGACAGGGGAGTCCAGCCTCGGGTGATCGCCTCGTGAGAAGTGGATCGATGTTCGATGACGCTGGCACCCAAATCGCGGCTCTTGCTCCCGACGGCGGCTGGCAGGGCTCAGCGGCGCACGCCTACGTGACCCAAAACCTCGCACAATCACAGCACGCGAAGCTGATCGGTGATCTCGAACATCTCGCCGGCGACCTGGTTTCCGCTCAAGCCGACGCCGTTCAGCGAGTTCGCTACGTCGTGTATACAGAGATGGCCGCGGTTGCCGCTGCGTTGGCATTTTGCATTTACGCGGAAACGACGATGGGCCCGGCGGGCCAAATTTTGTCGTCTCAAGTCGCACCAGCCGTATGCGGTGTTGCGCTAGCTGTCCTGGTCGGCTTCTTGATCGATTTGTGGATCACGACGTCCCAGAATGCGAGCACGGCGCAGGCAGCGACCCACAGATTGACCGATATGCTGGCGACGTTGCCGACACCGTCTGACCCGATTCCTGGGAAATCCCATTTGCCTTGCCCCCCAGCAGATTCCCGTTCCGAATTCGAGCACACCCTGCCCCCCGCCATCGCTGGCCTGCTCGACAACACCGGGCCCACCCCCAACACACCCGATGTCTCCTTGGTTTTCGCTGACCTACCCGGCTCGCCCGAATTCAGCATGCCCACCCTGCCGTCCCCCGGCTTCCCCGATTTCGGCGCGCCCGACTTACCCATCCCTCAATTGGCCGCGTTGCCTGACGTGTCGAGCGCCTTGGCCTGCCTGGGCCTGGCCGACCTGTCCACCGTGGCTCAGCTGGCGGTACGGCTCAGCCAGCTCACCGAGCTCTCGGGAGCAGCCAGCGGGCTGAGCCAACTGTCCAACGTGGCCGGCCAACAGGCACAAATGATCTCCTCACTGGCTCAGCAGAGCGCCCAGCAGCAGGCAACCCTGGCCGATCATGTCAAAAAAGATGATGACAACGACGGTGCCGCCGGCGGCACAACCACCGCAGAGCCCGCTCCCGTTGATGCCGCAACCGGCCCCTCCGAACACCGCGAGGGGCGCGTCCTGTAGAGGCCGCACCAGTCCAGCCATCACCACACCAAAGCCCTAACAGCCGACGCACTCACCAGCCCAGGCCAGCGCCGGTGCGGCGTTAGACCCGAGAGGAAAGTCCAACTCATGACTCAACCACTTCCTAATCCACCTTCAGACCCCTCGATAACGATCTCGGATATGTCATCCGAGGAAATACCGGTGGACGCCGTCCGGGAGAGGCTGAAGTGGTGGAAGCGGGGATCCATTGTTTGCGCTTTGACCGAGGTCTTCCTTGGCAGCGTGCTGGGATTACTGGGGCAGGGAAGACCCGATCAAGGTGATCGCTTCGTGGACAGTGGATCGATGTTTGATGAGATCAGTGCCCAGATCGCGGCCCTTGTCCCCGACGGTAGCTGGCAGGGCTCAGCGGCGCAGGCCTATGTAGCCCAAAACCTCGCACAGTCACAGCGTGCAAAGCTGACGGCTGATCTCGACCGTCTCACCTCCGGCCTCGTTTTATCCGAGAGTTACGCCAATCTAACCGCTCGCGAAAAAGTGATTGAAATGATGGCCGCCGTTGGCGTGGTCGGAGTTGCCTGCCTTACCGCTGAAGTTATGTTAGAGCCAGACGCGGCAATCGCTATGTTTTGGGTCGCGGTGTGGTTTTGCACCGCCATGATAGGTGCCGCCATTTACATACTGATCGATTTGAAGAACAAGGAACACGCCAATGCGAGCAACCTGCAGGCTGTGACGCGGAGGTTGACCGACCTGGTCGCGACTTTACCGACACTGTCCGACGCGATTCCCGGGTTGCCCGACGTGCCCTGTCCCCCAGCACATTTCCCTCCGGAGTTCGACGCCGCCGGCCATTCCTTGGCCCTCACCCTCGCGGGCCTGCCCGACGACACCTCGCCCCCCCCTCCCCAAGACACCCGATGTGTCCTCGGCGTTGGCTGACCTGCCCGGCTCGCCTGAATTCAGCACACCCGCCCTGCCGAGTCCCGGTTTCCCCGATTTCGGCGCGCCCGACCTGCCCATCCCCCACGTGACCGGCACGCCCGGGTTGCCCGACGTGTTCCCGGGTGGCCTGCCCACGGTGTCCATGGCAAACGACTTCGCCGTGCTACGCGACTTCTCGGGTACCCCGGGCGGCCTGCCCATGATGGCTCGACTGCCAGCACCCCTGAGCCAGCTCAGCGGGCTGTCGCAGGCGGCAAGCGGGCTCAGCCAACTCACCAACGTGGCCGGCCGACACGCACAACTGATCTCCTCGCTGGCCCAACACGGCTCTCAGCAGCAGGCACCCCTGGCCGATCATGTGAAAGAAGGCGACGACAACGACGGCGCCACGCGTCAACGGCTTCACGGCGGTCGCGGTGATAACCTGAGTTGGCCTATGAGGGCGGGGCCAATCCATGTGACATTGCGAAACGCGTGAATGAACGGTCTGTTGGGCAGTCACGGTCGCATATATGGCCACAATTGGCAGGCTTCGGGTATGACCCGCCGACAAGTCCGGCGTCGTGGTGAGTGATTCAGTTTCAATGGCGGGGATCCAGGTTGGGCAAGAGGCCAATCCGCCTTCGGCGGAAAAGCCAAGGCCAGCAGGCAGATCCGCTGGCGTATCCGCCAGGGTCGGCTAGTACCGCGACAGTTCCGTTGATGTGAGGTTGCCTCGGCATCCGCTTGCCGGCAAGCAGCGCCACCGGGGTTCGCGCACAGCTCTTAGGGCGCCCGCCGGGAGGCGGTCAAACCTGCTGCGACTCACCAGTCTTCGCCGTCGTCCCAGCCGTTCTGGTCGTTTTCCTCAAGTTCTTTTACCAAAGACGCCCGCACCCCGAGCCCTGGCCTAGAGCTGCCGCCGCCGGCTCTTAGGCCATGGCCCGTCGACCCCAAGGGGGCGGTGCCAGCTACGGCCGGCGATCCGGCGCTGACGGCGGCCGGCGCCATAGGCACGGTGGGTTTATCGAGCAACCCCGCCATCAGCGGGGTACGCGGTGGCGAACCACCTGCGCCTGGCAACGAGTCCGCGCGCAGCAGTCCCGACCCGACGCTTGGGCCTGAGCCACCCGCCAACGGGTGGTTGGACAGCGGGCTGGCACCCAGCAGACCTATCTGCGCGCCTTCGTCCTGGCCCAGCCCCGCGCCCATGCTGCCGCCGATGTGGCTAAACAGCGACGTCATCTGGGCCGGCAGCTGGGCCAGTTGCTGCATCGAGCCGCTCATTCCCGACACCTGAGTCAGCGTTTGCTGGATCGCCTCTTTCGAAGGCAAAGCGCCCTTGCGGGAGATCGTGACAGCCTTATTTAACCCGTTCACCAAAAACCGGGTCGTCGAGGGAGCAAGAATGGCCTTCGCCGGCTCAAGTTTTTCGAAACGCGTATTGACGGTCGTTTCCGCCTGATAGACGTCCATCGCAGCAGCGGCCTGATTCCACATCCGGACGAAATAGTCCGTTTCCTTGACTGCGATCGGCACCGTATTGATACCGAGAAAGTTGGTAGCCGTTAGGACCGCGGTCGTGATGTGATTCATTGCGATCTCGGGCAACGACGGTGTGTTAGCCATCGCCTGGGTGTATGCCGCGGCTTGTGCCGTTGCCTGCGTCGCACGCATTTTCGCCTGCGCCGAGGCAGCGGCGAGCCAGCCCACCATCGGCGTGGCAGCAGCAATCGCTTTGTCACTGCCTGCTCCGGTCCACGCCTCGCGCAGGGAGTTCAGGCGCGCGGACACCTCGGCGGCCTGAGCGTCCAAGGCGATCGCCCACGCCTCCCACCCGATGGCGGCTGCCAGCATCGGCGCTGACCCTGCGCCGGCCATTAACCGCGCGGTGTTGAGTTCCGGTGGCATTGAGTGCCACAGCATGATTTCCCCTACCTCTTGTTCCGACGTGGTCTTGATTGGACTTGGCACGCCGAGACCGGCGGCGCGGTCGTCGACGTGCGAACCGGTGCGGGCGATGTCTTGGACCTCCTCGCCCGTCTGGGTGGGTTCTTCTCAAGCCGATGTGTTCAGCGCCAGCGCCTACCCGTCCCGGGCCGCAAACGACGTCAACAGGTTCGCGGCCGCCGTCGCGGGGTTGCGAGCGCTTTTATTCAGTTGAGAGGCCGCAACCAGATCGGCGGGCCGAAGTAGTTATAGATGAGCCCGTCCTATTAGGCAAGTTTGATTTAGAAATCTTTCTATCTCAGAAACTAGTTCTGATTTACTCTGGAACGTTGTTCCGTTTTGTTTTGGAAGCTGGTTTCGTTTTGTTTTTGGAACTGGGTTCTGCTTTATTTTGGAAGCTAATTCTGGAACCATGATTTTGAAACTGGTGCAGGAACCCAGTAAATTCGGCGACTACAGTTGTTTGCGACACCAAGCAGGAAGATGAAGATTCGGTTATGTCTCAGTCGCGTACGCTGACGGTGAATCAGAGCGAGATTTTGGCCAGGGCCGACGAGGTGGAGTCCCCGATCGCGGACCCACCGAGCAACGTCGTCGTAGGCGCGTGCGCCCTAGACGCGGCCACTACCGCGGCCAGGCAAATCATGTTGTCCGCCGAGAACATGCGGACCTACCTTGCCGCGGGCGCCACGGAGCGCCAACGCCTCGCCCAGTTCATGAGGAATGTAGCCAACGCCTACGACGATGTTGACCAGGAATCCGCGACCGCCTTGAACTACGGCGGCCAAGGTTGCCTGTTGCCCGCAATGCTCACTGCGAACGCAAACCCGGGCCCGGCAGCACTAAGCGATACCGAGGTGGCGTCGCCACCGAAACCTCCGATCTTCCTCGAGCTCAAAGACGCAAGAACAATGCTCGATAAACCTGACCAAGCCGCATCGCTCAAGGCCTTTGCAACGGCTTGGAATAAGTACAATCTCACGCTTCTGGAATCCCTTGGTCGGTTCCGGGAATTTGACGACTGGGAAGGCGACGCGGCCGCCACGATCCAGGCCGCATTCGTTCAGCAGAGAGACTGGCTGCGCTTGATGGCGCAATTGAGCGTCACGCTGGCCAAGCAAGCCTTCGACCTTGCCCAGACGCACCACTGGGCCATTAGTAGCCATCCCACGATGGAGGAGATCGTCACTCTTCAACTCGAATACGCCAACGCCACCGCCAAGCGCAATACACGACTTACAGAGCAGTGCATGAAGAAATACGCGGCTTATCAGCAAAAATCGGAGGAGGTGCTGGCCGGATATTTCAACAAAGCAATCGTCGAACCAGTGAATCCGCCAAAGCCGCCTCCCGCCCCCACAGGAAGTGACCCGCAACCCCACGGCGGCTCCGGCGATATCCCGTGGGGCGGGATGCCGATGACGCCGCCCACGCCGCTCACGCCGATGACGCCGTTCACCGGGGCGCCGGGCGGCAACGACATGCAAGCAGCGGCTGACGCGGCGCGCCGTGCGGCGAAGCTGGCGCCCGACGTGGGGGTGAAACCGGCGTCGGTCGGAGCCGGCGGAGGCCTCGGCGGCGGCGCGCTGGCGAAGCCCTGGGCTCCCGGAATTGATGCCAAGTCCGTGCCGGCCGGTGCGGCGGGCGGCACCGCGGGCGGGAGCGTGCCCCGAGGAGGCCTGATGGGCGGCGGCATGCCAATGGGCGTGCCCGGTCAGGGCCAAGGGAACGCCAAGAACAAGAGCGCTCAGCAAGAAGAGGAAGCGCTTTACACCGAGACACGTGCCTGGACCGAGGGCCTCATCGGAATCGGCCGGCCCGACGAGAACGAGGAGCAGTGAAATTGGACCCCACAGCAGCCCGGGCTCTGGCCTTGATGTCGCAGTTTCAGTCGGCTCTACAGGGGCGGCTCCACCAGATGAACAACGGAATCTTCAAAGCCTCAGACGAGACAAAGTCCGTCCACGTGACACTTAACGGCTACCAATGGCTCACCGGCATCCGCATCGAAAACGGTCTGCTGAAAAAGGTGGGCGCCCAGGGAGTCGCCGAGCGGGTCAACGAGGCGCTGCAGAACGCGCAGCGAGCAGTCAGCGTCTTTGACGAACAGTCGGGCCAAACGCTTGCCGAAACACTTGCCACCATTTCCGGCGCGATCAACCAGCCGCCGGCCTAACCAACAACACCACCACAAGCGGCCACCGGCTCGAGCCATCGAGGCGCCAAAACTTGCGGCCCAAAATCCGTCACTAGCCCGCAACCAAGCGAGCAAACGTCAACCGAGAGGAAAGCCCAACCCATGAATGAAATCCTGACCTTGCGGCCCGATGTCATCAACAGACTGGCGAAAGGGCACGACGCTACGATCACCGGCCTTCATGCCGCGACGGTGGCGCCCGCCGGGATCAGCTCGGACGTTGCCACCACCCACGGTACGTTCACATCGGAGTTCAACAATGCGCTCAGGGCCTATGAAGCCGTCCGCGCCCATGCCGGCCAAGCCTTGCAAGGCGTCGCAGCCGGACTTTCCAAGAGCCTGAACAAGGCACTCACCGCTTACGTCAATACCGACCTAAACAGCGCCGAGATCCTCGGCGAGCAGATTGATGGCTGATCATGTCCGGTCGGCTCGCTACTGATGGCGCGGGCCTGGTTGATGACGTCGCCGGCGTCAAGTTGACCATCGACAGCGTGCTGGTGATCGCCGAGCGGTTGCCCATGGTCGATTTCCCTACGGCGCTTGGTATCCGGCCCAACATCCCGCAAAAGGAACTGCCAGACGTCGTCTGGGACCGGGTACGACGTGACCTCACCGCCCAAGGAGTACTCGACCAGTACGGGCAACCCCACCCAACGGTCGCGGCGATGGTCGACACCCTCAGTCGGCCGGACCGGACCCTGGAGGGTCGCTGGTGGCGGCGCTATGTGGGCGGCGCCATGGCGCGTTTTGTGGTATGCCGCAAGGGCGATCGTCATGTCGTCGCCGCGCGCGACGGCCAGATGCTGGTGCTGCAGCTGGTCGAGCCCCAGGTCGGCCTGGCGGGCATGATAACAACCGTGCTGGGGCCTGCCCTACCGGCGAACGTCGAACCGCTGGCGGGCGTGGCCTCCGAACTGGCCGAGTGCACAACCGCGGCCCCGCCAGCCAGGCACGGTGTCCCAGCGGCTACCACCCGCGTCTTTACCGAGATCGTCAACAACCCGTCCAGTTGGGTGGAGATAGTCGCTAGTCAACGCCACTCCGGCGGCACCACAACGCAGACCGATGCGGCCGCCGGTGTCCTCGACTCGACGCTCGGCAGGCTGGTGTCGCTTCCACGGTGCGTCGGCGGCGAGCTGTACGGATGTTTTCTGCCTGGCACCCAGCAAAATCTGCAGCGCGCGCTCGACAGCCTGCTAGAGCTGTTGCCTGCCGGCGCCTGGTTTGACGACGCCGACGCCTAAAGACCGCTCACTATGCCCGCTACCACCCCAGAAAGGCACGCCATAATGGACCAGCCCGGATACAAGGCCCACAGTAATGCCCACAGCAACGCCCACAGCAATCTGGCCGCCCTAAATTTCTCCTGCGCCAACGGGCGCAAGGAATCCGCAATTGGCGCGTTGCGCGCTTTCGCGCCGGCCGAACCGCAGCACACTGATGTCGACTTCACCGTCCTCCATAAGCCGACAGAGGCGGACAATAAAGACAATAAAGAGGAATACGAACTGTTCACGGTGACCAATCCACAAGGAAGCGTGTCGGTGTCGGCTCTCTTGGGCGGAATAATCCACCAGGTCGAACTGTCGGAGGAAGTCACCACCATGGCTGAACCGAAGCTCGCGGAAGAGATATTTGTTATTGCCGACCTGGCCCGGCAGAAAGCGCGGGCCGCTCAGTACACCTTCATGCTCCAAAGCGTGCGTGAGATCAAGAACGAACAACACAGCGCCCAGCTGCTTGAATTCGTCGGCACTACGCTGAACTTGCCGACGCCGGAGGAGGCTGCCGCAGCAGAAAAAAAGGTGTTCGCAACCCGATACGGCCGTGATTCCACCCGAACAACTCGTGATAGTGATCTATGCGGCCTTCCAGTATTTGGGAGGAGAGCAAGCGATGAGTATCGCGAAGCCGACTGGTGAATATGCCGAGCTGATGCTGGACCCGGACGGGTGGCCAGAAGCCGATGAGGACACCTTCTACGACCGGGCCCAGCAGTACAGCCAAACATTGCAGAAAATCACCAACATCTTGGATAAGTGTCGAGAGCAGCGGCTTCACGTCTTCGAAGGCGGCGTCTGGTCGGGTGGTGCCGCTAATGCCGCCAACGACGGTCTCGGCGCAAACATCGATCAATTGGTGATGCTGCAGCATCACCTCGCGACTGTGATTACCTGGCACCGTGATATAGCCGATTTGATTGTGCAAGCTAAATCGGATATCGGCAACAATGTCGACGCCGCTCAACGGGAAATCAACACCCTGGAGAGGGACCAAAACCTCGACACCGACGAGAAAACCGCTGCAATCGATTCGTTGGTCCGCGCGGCGCACCGGGCCAGTGTCGGCGTGGTTTCCAGCACCGCAGAGCAGGTTCTGGAATCCAAGCACTGGAAGCCGCCGAAGAACGCCCTTGAGCAGCTGCTCAACCAAAAAGCACCACCGCTGCCAGACGTACCGTCCCGGGTCGCCCCAGCGCCGGTCAACACAATCCCGGATACCACGGGCATCGGGGTCAACCCAACACCTGAAACGCCTGGGGCTCCGGCCATCCCGGCCCCGCCGGCTACACCCGTAACTCCGGTACCGGCTACCTCGGGGGCAGTACCATCCCCGCCGCCACCAAGCCTCGGAACGAGCCCGCGTCCGGCTGCGGGCCGGCGGGCCGAGCCGGCAGCTCAGGTGAAACCCGCAACGTCGACGGAGCAGGCGCCCGTTGCGGGTGGGCCTACCGATCAGCCGGGGGCGCCGCAGGCGGGTCCATCGCATTCCGAGGAGTCATCGGTTGGCGTTGCGCCCACCGCAGTGACCGGCGTACCGCCCGCGCGGGTGGCCAGTGGCGCACCGAAGGGGGCCGGACTCGGCGCTGTCGCAGATTCGGGCAGCGCCGGTCCGGCCACGGCGTGGGGCGCGGGATCACGCGCTTCGGCTGGCCCGACCCGATTGGGTGGTACGGGCCGGGGGCGCGCGGCGTCCACCCGAGCGTCGGCGCACAGTGCATCGGCCGCACGCTTGCCGGCGACCGATCACACCGATCGCACCGATGAGCGCGAGTCGGAAGATACTCCCACGGCGGCACCGATGATCCCAGTTGCCGCGGCGCGGGCGGCGCGCGACGCCGTGGCCGCTGCTTTCGCCGGTCGCCGTAACGCCAAGACTGATCCGCTGCGGTTGGCGCGCCGCATCGCGGCGGCGTTGAACGCACCCGGCGGTCGCGGCGACATCGATTGGGGCTTCTTCTGGATCACCGCGGTGACCACCGACGGGAAAATCGTGGTAGCCAATAGCTATGGGTTGGCCTATATCCCCGAAGGGGTCGAATTACCGGACGTCGTGCAGATGGCGAGCGCCGATGACGCCATCCCGGTCGGCGAGCGGGCCCGCTGTGCGACCTACCCACTGCTGGCCGTGCAGGCCTGGGCGACGCATCATCACGCCACGCTGCGTGCGGTGATCGGCACCGCGGAGCAGTTGGCCGATTGCGATCTCGGGGTCGCCAAGATCATCCTGGAGTCCGACGACATCCCGGACAGCGGCAAAATGACCGGCCGGTCCCGGCTCGGGTTGGTCAGTCCTGCGGCCGCAGCTCGGCTGGCCGACACCGAAGATCGGTGTTTGATCAAACTGGTGCCGCCAGCTCCTGTTGCCGCGGATCTCCCGGCACATCAGCGGGAGATGTTGTGGTTCGAGGTGATGAAACCCATGGCCAGCAGCGCAACTGGCCGCGAGGCCGCACACCTGCAGGCCTTCCAGGCCTATGCTGCTCACGCTCAAGAACTCGCCCTGCACCAGGCGCACTCCGCGGCCGATCCCAACACCCAGCGTGCCGCCATCGCCGACTGGCTGTACTGGCAACACGTCGCCGGGCTACTCGACAGCGCCTTGTGTAACGCGTCCTAAAGTAGACGCCGACCGCATCGATTCGGGTCACTGTGACGGCTCTAAGCGGGCCAACGGTTGGCAAGGCGTGGTGTGGCCCAAGAAGGTCCGCATCACCGCCGGCACTACTCGCTGCCGACTGGGTGCACCGGTTCAGAGCGCCACGAGGCGCTGTGAGATCGAATGGAGGTGAGAGACCTTCATCTGACCGCTGTCGCGGCAGCGGGTTGAAGCTGGGGCAGCCTGATTCGGTGGGCGCCGATGAGGGTGGAAAGCAGCCCTGACGAAGACGGGACGTGTCGGCACTGCCAGACGACACGGGTCCGGCAAGCAAGACAGGACGGTGTACGTGAGAAACCAGCGACTGAACGCTCCTCGAGCCGTTCCGACCAGCTCGAATCTGGCGGATCTGGGCTGGGCAGCGGCGCACACTCGTATCACGTTGTGGTGCGGGGAACTCCGCGATCGGTTTGTACCGCCGGCCGGGAGGTCACGGTGAAGGCCCGCGGCGTAGCCGTGGCCATGCCGCAGGAGCATAGCTGGGCACCTTCGCCTGTCGATCGATCTGACAGTGAACGTGGGAACCTACGTACTGGCCCTCCCGGAGCGCGTCCAGCGTTTCGGCGGGAAGGCCCGTCACCGGCCTGATGCCATTGCGTCGGGACCGATACCGGGTGGTTTGTTCCCGATGAATGAGCCCAACGAGCGCCTTGCCTCCGGCGCGCGGCTGTCGGTGCGCACCGTGCAGTGTGCCTCTGGCATGCCGCGGTCGCTGGGGTGTCCACCGAGGTGCTGCGCGGCGCCAACGCACCCGCATAGAGCGCCCGGCCTCCCGGTGGGTCGTGGATCGCGGCTGCGTCCGGGCCCGTGCGTGGGCGCTGCACCGCAACCTTCAGCTAGCCGACGGCTAGGCCGACGCCTCCAGCACTGCCTTGAGTCGGGCCAGATCCTTGGCGTTGGCCCGCTTCATCGCCTTCGCCAGGACGGGTGCCGTAATTCCGGCGAACCCGGACGGCTCACCGCGGTTGCGCAGGGTCATCGTCGTCGTACCGTTCGGGCCGTCGTTCCACAGGTAGGTCGTCTCCATGGGAAAGGGCCCTTCCGCGGTGCGCATCACGAACCTGCTGCCCGGCTGCAGGTCGACCACCTCGTAGGTGTAACTCAACGAACGCCCGAGAAACCTTGCAGTAAAGGCGAATTGCGATCCCACGGCCACCGGCTTGGGCGTCTTCCATTGCACCGACTTGATATTGACGTACCAGGCGGTTGCGTTGTCCGGGTCGCAGGCATAGGCGGCCACGTCGCTGCGGGGCCGCGCGATCAGGATCTCGCTGACCACATCGACTTTCATGTCACTCCTTGTTGCGCAGCCCATTGCGCGATGCGCCGTTGGCGGTATCGCCGTTCGGGTGCGGTGGTCGAATCGGCGAGGGAAGCCCGCGTCGCCGCGACGGCCTCGGCGAATCTGCCTTGCCGGGCCAGCAGTTCACCGCGGACAGCATGCCAGCGCTGATCGGGTTCGAGCTCCTCGAGCTCCGCCAAACCCGCTGCGGTCCCGTCTGATTCGGCAACAGCCACGGCACGGGCCAAGGCAGCCGGAGCGCTCGGGTGCACGGACAGCAGCATGTCGTAAAGCCGGACGATCTCCGCCCAGTCGGTAGCGGCATACGACGCGGCCCGGGCATGCTCTGCTGCGATCGCGGCCTGCAATTGATAGGGATCGGCCACCGCTGCGGTTCGGCGTAGCGATTCATCCAGCAGGGCAAGCGCTTCCGTGATCGCATCGCTGTCCCAGCGCGAGCGGTCCTGTTCGGACAGCGGTACCGGATCGCCGGCGTCGTCGCACCGTGCGGCGCGCCGGGATTCGGTCAGCAGCAACAGCGCCAGCACCGCCATCGGTGCCGGTTCATCGGGCATCAGCTCGTGTACCAAGCGGGCCAGGCGCACCGCCTCACGGGCACCGTCGACATCGGTCAGCCGGTCGCCGCCGGCCGCGGTGTGGGCGATCGTGTAGGACGAGTGCACCACCGCACACACCGCCGCCAGGCGCGCCGGCAGGTCTTCGTCGGCCGGAACGCGGTACGGGATGCCGGCCCGCGCGATCTTGGCTCGGGTTCTGGTGAGCCGCTTGGCAATAGCGGCCTCACTGGTCAGCAGCACCACCGCGATTTGCGCCGGCGACAGACCGCACAAGGTGCGCAATGCCAGCGTCACCTGAGCCTCAAGCCCCAGCGCCGGGTGGCAGCAGGTGAAGATCAGCCGCAGCCGGTCGTCGGCCACCATGCTGTCGGGCGGCATATCGGGAACCGCGAGCTCCATGCTGGCACGCTCCTTTTGGGCTCGAGCACCCTCACGGCGCAGTAGGTCGATAGCGACCCGGCGGGCGGTCACCGTCAGCCACGCGCGCGGCTCGTCGGGCACGCCGTTGCGAGGCCAGTCCCGAAGCGCGCGCAGCGCCGCTTCCTGTACCGCATCCTCGGCGATCTGCAGCGAGCCGACCGCCCGGACGAGGGTCGCCAGAATGCGGGTTCCCTCGATCCGGACGGTTTCGGCGAGCGCGGATTCGGCGGTCAACCGAATTCGATGATGGGACGCACCTCGACGGCACCGTCCCACGCTGCGGGTATCTCGGCGGCGATCCGTAGCGCCTCGTCCAGATCGGCGGCCTCGATAAGATAGAAGCCGGTCAATGCCTCCTTGGTCTCGGCATAGGGGCCGTCGCTGGTGACGACGTCACCGCCGCGGGCACCTTTGACGCGAACCGTCGTCGCGGTGGACGTCGGATACAGCGCTGTGCCACCACGAATCGCGGCGGCGTGCTCCTGGCCGAACTTCATGTAGTCGGCCATGTCGGCGGCCTGCTCGGGGGCCGACCAGTCGATGTCCCTGGTGTAGGTCAGTGCGGCGTATTGCGGCATGGTGTCCTCCTTGTCCCGATGATCATCCGGTCCAATCCCGGATCTCATCAAGAGGACGATCGGGATAGGCCCGATCAGGACACCCCGGGGCGAAGTTGGGTCGAAGTCGCGTCGAACAGCACCGGAAGCGCGGTCGGTGACCGGAAAATCTGGCCGCGGATGTGGGGATCGTCGCCGTCGGGATCAAGGCGCAGGTTGGGCAGGCGGTCCAACAGCAGGTTGAGGGCCACCCGCATCTCCAGGCGGGCCAGGTGCATGCCCAGGCAGACGTGAACGCCGTGACCGAAACCGATGTGCGCCCTGGCCGGGCGGAAGATGTCGAAGCGATCCGGGTCGGGGTATCTGTCCTCTTGCCGGTTTGCCGCGCCCAGCATCGGCATGACCGAGGAGCCGGCGGGTATGGGCACGCCGCTCAGTTCGGTGTCGCGGGTGGCCACGCGGGTGATGGTCAGCAGCGGCGGCTCCCAGCGCACCGCCTCCTCGATCGCCTGCGGCAGCAGTGCGCGGTCGGCCCGCACCGCATCGAGTTGGTCTGTGTTGCACAGCAATCCGAACAATATGTTGCCCAGCGAGCGGTAGGTGGTCTCGACGCCGGCCGGCAGCAGCAACCGCAGAAAGGAGAAGATCTCCTCGTCGGACAGCTGCTCGCCGTCGATCTCGGCGTGGGCCAGGCCGCTGATCAGATCGTCGCGCGGCTCCGCGCGCCGGGCGGCCAGGATCGGGGTGAAGTACTGCTGCAACGCCTGCGAGGCGGCCCGGCCGCGCTGCGGGTTGACGGTGAAGCTCAACAGCGAGATCGACCAGCGCTGAAACTGCGGATAGTCCTCGCGCGGCAGACCCAGCAGGCCGGCGATGATCTGCGTCGGATAGGGAAAGGTGAACTCCTTGACCAGATCGGCGTGGCCGCGGCCGGCGAACCGGTCGATCAGCTCGTTGCCGACCTTGCCGACCAGCTCATCCTCCCAGCGCGCTAATGCCTTCTGCGAGAAAGCTTTTGCTACCAGCGCGCGATGACGGCCGTGTTCGGGCTCATCCATCCCGAGCATGACGTGGCGGCCCAGCACGTCGCCGAAGGCGTCGATGATGATCGCCGACGAGAACGTCTCGTTGTCCCGCAGCAGCCGCGCCACATCCTCATGGCGGTAGACGATGAAGACCGGCTTGGATTCCTCATGCGGCATGGCCGAAAAGTCGATGCGCTGCACCGGTTCCTCGCGCCGCAGCCGGGCCAACTCGGTGTAGGGATCGCGGACGTCGCCGGATACCACGTCGTCGAAGGCACCGAAGTCCTCGAGATCGTCGAACAGCTGCATGCGCGCCCCCCTCAGGTGGCTGGATACCCCACCGATTTGATCTGGGTGTACTGGTCGAATCCGGCGATCCCGTTCTGCCGGCCTATCCCGCTGTCCTTGTAGCCGCCGAACGGGGTGTCGGCACCGTAGGGGGCGGCGCCCTGCACACCGATGAACCCGGCCCGCAGCCGCCGGGCCACCGCCAGCGAGTGTTCCAGCGAACCCGACATCACGTTGCCGGCCAACCCGTACACGCTGTCGTTGGCGATCCGGATCGCGTCTTCCTCGTCGTCGAACGGGATGACGGCCAGCACCGGGCCGAAGATCTCCTCCTGGGCGATCGTCATCGAGTTGTCGACGTCGACGAAAAGCGTTGGCCGGACATAGAATCCCTTGTCGAAACCGGTGGCCGCGTCCGGCCCGCCGACCAGGCAGGTGGCACCCTCCTCGACACCCTTGCTGATGTAGCCGAGCACCCGCTTGCGTTGCTTGTCGGAGATCACCGGGCCGCACAACGTCGCTGGGTCCTGGGGGTCGCCCGGCATGACGTTGTCGTAGATGCTCTGCAGGATCGCCACACCCTCGTCGTAGCGGGACCGCGGCAGCAGCATCCGGGTCGGGTTGGCGCAGCCCTGCCCGGCATGCATGCACGGCGCGATGCCGATCGCGCAGGCCAACCCGAACTCGGCGTCTTCGAGGACGATGGTGGCCGATTTGCCGCCGAGTTCGAGGAACAGCCGCTTGAGCGTCGCCGCGCCTTTTTCCATGATCCGCTTGCCGACTACGGTCGAACCGGTGAACGAGATCAGGTCGACCTTGGGCGACAGTGTGAGCTCCTCGCCGACCAGATGGTCCGATGCGGTGACGACATTGACGACTCCTGGTGGGATGTCGGTCTTTTCGGCGATCAGCCGGCCCAGGCGGGTGGCATTGAACGGCGTGTCCGGCGCCGGTTTGAGTACCACCGTGTTGCCGGTGCCCAGCGCCTGGCCGAGCTTGTTGATGGTGACCTCGAACGGGAAGTTCCACGGCACGATCGCGCCGACCACGCCCACCGGTTCGCGCAAGACCTTGCGGCTGGTCAGTTGGCCGGTGATGCTGACCAGCACGTCGCCCAGGTCGGTTTCCCAGGGGTACTCGTCGATCAGCTTGGCGGGATAGCGCAGCGCGTCGGCCAGCGGCGCATCCAGTTGCGGTCCGTAGGTGATCGCCCGGGGCGCGCCGGCCTCGGCGATGAGCTCCTCCCGCAGCTCCTCCCGTTCGGCTTCGATGGCCTCTTGTAATTGCTCCAGGCAACGCTTGCGTAGCGCGCGGTTGGTCGACCAGTCGGTCTCGTCGAAGGCTCGCCGGGCGGCGTCGATGGCCCGGTGCATATCCGCCGTCGACGCGTCGGCGACCTCTCCGATCGGCTCCTCGGTGGCCGGGTTGATGTTGGTGAAGGTGCCGGCCTGACCGTCGACGAGCTTGCCGTCGATCATCATCTTCGATTCGAACCGGACCTTTACAGTGTCAGCCATGTTTGTTCAGCTCTCTTCAGACGAGGCTCACTATTCCGGCGCTCGTAGTGCCCCAGAGCGCGGGAGACCCAGCGCCAGCCGGGTCACCCTATGGAGAGCCTTACCGGAAAGCAGCCGGTTGGCAACCATCAGCATCCGGGCGTCGGGTCCGACGGCGCGCCGAGTGAAGGGCGAGCGGTCCTCGACGGCCCCGGCCAGCGCTCGCGCGAACTGCTCCGGTGGGCGCGCCAATCGCATCGCGGTCCGGCCGCGCCGGTCGACCTTGGTGTGCAGCGCGGCGTACGGACCGGCCAGGTCGCGGTGATCCGAGGTTCCCGCGTCGGTGATGATGTCAGTGTCGAAGGTCCCGGCCACCAGAACGGTGACACCCAGTCCGAACGGAGCGACCTCGGCCGCCAGCGACTCGGCCCACCGTTCGAGTGCGCCCTTGGCCGCGGAGTACGCCGCGATCTCCGGCATGCCGCGTACGCCGCCCTGGCTCGAGATCATCACGATGCGCCCTCGGCCCGCGGCGCGCATCGACGGCAACAGCGCCTTGGTCAACAGCACCGGCCCGAAGACGGCCGTCGCGAACATTCGCTCCCACAGGTCGATGGGCGTCTCCTCGACCGTCCCGGCCGCGGATATGCCCGCGTTGTGCACCAGCACCCGCGGAGCGCCGACGGCCTCCTCGATCGCCTTGGCCGCGGCCGTGACGGATGCCTGGTCGGTGAGATCCAGCTGGACCGCTATCAGGCGCGAATCCTCTTTTGCGGCAGCGGCCGTCGACCGCAAGGCCGCCATGCCGGACTCAAGTGAGCGCATCGCGGCCACCACCCGCCACCCCTGCCGGTACAGGTGGGCAGCCGACGCGAGGCCCAGCCCGCGAGACGCGCCGGTGATGACGACGGCAGGTGGCTCATCCATGTGCCGGTCCACAGCGGCCACCGCCGGCGGGCGGCGTCACGTCCGGGCGGCCGTGCGGTTGCGCGCTCATCCAGGTCGACCAGATGCCCACCGAATACGGGCCGGGCTGGCCGTCGCGTTCGTAAAAGCCTTGCGGATCATAGACTTTGGCCTCCGGATAGGGCCACGGGCAGGCGACGGAAGTGGCCGTCCGGGTCCACTTGATGACGGCGAAGCCGGTGCCGTAGCCGAGGTAGGCGAGGTTGATCAGGGCGAACATCACCACGAACATCGCCAGCTTCGGCTTCCGGGGAAAGATCCGGGTTCGCTGGGCGAGTTTTTCGGCGACGGTGCGGCCGGTGTCGTCGCGGTAGAGCAGCACCCCCGCCGGGATCATCACGAAGGTCACCATCACCGTTTCCCAGATGAACGGGAACTGGTAGGTCTGGCCGGCGAAGGCCGACCCGAACGGAATGACCTGCGAGTAGATGTAAAAGCCGGTGCGCACCAGCGTCATCTCGAGCATCGCGTCGATGAGCATGCCCACGGGCAGGATGATGGCCGCCAGCGTGATCAGCGGATGGCGCCAGACAAACGAATCAAGGCGGCTTCGGGCCTGGATCTTGCGCAGGATCCAGATCGCCGGGAAGTAGGGGCCCAGGTAGAACATGATGTAGCCGATCACCAGGAACGGCTCCACCGTGGGTGACAGCGACACCAGCGGCCAATCTTCCGGCCAGTGCCACAGCTGCGGGTTGTAGACCGCATACGGCGCCCAGTTCATGATCGGGTCCTGCCAAACGATCAGCGTGGTCACGATGCCCATGAGCAGGACGGGGTGGGCGGGGTGGCGGCGCCATGCCACCACATAGACCGCGATGATGATCGACATCGAGATGATCGTGAAGATCTGGAAGAGCCCCAGCCAATGCTGATAGCCGAACAACGGCTCGACCGGACGGGGGACGCCGGTGACCTCCGGATTGCGAATTCGCGGTGAGACGGCGCCCTTTCGGGCGTAGTGGGCGACAACGGCGAGCACGGCGACGGCTGCGAATATCCACGCGACCGCCCACATCGAGCCCGTCTGGCGCGTGGGCGTGATCGACGGCGCTGTCTGCCGGGCGGTCATCGCCTACCCGGCGCCGAAGCGATCGACGAGGTGGGAGTTGACGCCGTCGGGATCCAGCCTCCGCGCCACCAGGTAGCCCGCGCCCATCCAGGCCCGCCGGGTCCATTTGCCCAGGGAGACCCTGGTTCCCGGGGCGCCCGAGGCGGCCGGCAGCATCTTCACCCGCTCTAATGCCTCCTTGACGCCGCGGGGGCTCAGCGGGTAGGCGTCGGCGAAGGCATGCAGCAGCGTATTGGCGACGTCGTGGTTGACCACCGGAACGCAATATTGGGGGCGACGGCCGCATTCCGATTCGTAGCGGTCCAGGAAGGCCTGGCCGACGCTGTTGGCCTCGTCGTACTGGTCGATCCCCGTCCAGCCCATCAAGGCTTGCCACATAATCGGATTGATCCAGGCGTTCTGAAACGCGGTGCTGGTGAACCGGGGCGGATCCCAGTCGAGTTCGGCCAGGGCCGGGTTGATGAACACGATCCCGAAGCCGAACCCGCAATGCACCAGCGCCGACGGCTTCGCCTCATGCAGCGCGCGGATCGCCCGGCCGACGTCCTGGGCGGTTTGGGCGATCTGCGCTTCGGCGACAATGCGGATACCCTTGCGTTGAGCCGCTTTTCGGAAGTTGGCGAGGTAGCTCTGGCCGACCAGCGATTGCTCGACCAGCACCGCCACCTCGGTGTGACCCCCCTTGGCGAGCAAGTCCGCCCAGAAGATCGGCTCGTCGGTCATCGACCCTTGCGGGAACGCGAACGTCCACTCCCCCAACCAGTCGTCGCTGCCGCAGACGTTGACGGCCGGAACCCGGAACCGTTCTTCGATCGCCTCCTTGGCCGGTACCGCGTTCTCACTGATGTGCGGCCCGAACACCGCCAGGCAGCCCTCGTCGACCAGTTCGCCGTAGGCGTCGATCACGGCCTTGACGGCGCCTTTGGGCAGCCCCTCCACTTCCCGGTACACGATCTCCACCGGACGGTCGAGCATGCGCTGCCGCAGCCCGTCGGCGAATACCAACTCGAACGGTCGGGTCAGGTCGTCGCGCATCTCCTGGGGGTAGAACTCCGGCAGCAGGAAGTCGAACAGGTAGCCGATTTTGATCGGTTGCGCGGTGCTCTCGTAGGACAAGTCTCCATCTCCGTCAGCGGCTGTCCCGACAAACCTAAAATTTGTTCTGACACTAGCGCGGTGGGCGGTGCAGCGTCAATCGCCACCGGCTAGGTGTCGCACAGGTAGACATCGATCAGCTCCAGTAGGCCGTCACCGGTGTGAATGTCGTCGGTCAACGGGCCGGCGACGGCGGCGCGGGCCGCCTCCCGGGAGCTGAGCCCCTCGGCGATCAAACGGCCAGCGGCAATGAGCACCCTGGTCGACGCCACCTCACGCAGTCCGCGGTTCTCCAGCCGCCGGATCGCTTGGGCCAATCGCACCAACTCGGCGGCCACGTCGGAGCCGACGCCGGCCTCGTGAGCGACGACCTTTTCCTCGACATCTGCTGCGGGAAAGCCGAATTCGATGGCCACCAGGCGCTGCCTAGTGGAGTCCTTGAGATCCTTGAGGACGCTTTGGTACCCGGGGTTGTAGGACACCACCAGGCAAAAGCCGGGTGCGGCGTCCAGTGTCACGCCCAGACGTTCGATCGGAAGCTGGCGGCGGTGATCGGCCAGGGGGTGCAGCACGACGGTGGTGTCCTGGCGCGCCTCGACGACTTCGTCGAGGTAGCAGATGGCGCCCCCACGAACGGCGCGGGTGAGCGGGCCGTCGACCCACTCCGTTTCCCCACCGCGCAGCAGGAACCGCCCGACCAGATCCGCGGTCGTGAGGTCGTCGTGGCAGGCCACGGTGACGAGCGGCCGCCCCAGATCATGGGCCATGGCTTCCAGGAACCGTGTCTTGCCGCAGCCGGTGGGCCCCTTGAGTAATACCGAGAGGCCTTGACGGAAAGCAGCCTTGAAGACTTGTTCCTCATTGCCCACCGAGACGTAAAAGGGGCGGGCAGCCGCGGGTGTCGTCCCGTCGTTGCCTGTGCCTGGCATGGCCGCAGCGTAACGCGGAACAGATATTTGGCTCAACTATCGATGGGCCTGCGGACTTCGGCCGAGCGCAGGGCCGCGCGGAACAGCGGCCCGGCCACCCGCGGCAGCTGCTCCGGTTCCGGGATGGCGGCCAGCGCCGCGCTGCCGAAGACCCGCTGCAGTTCCTCGGGATCGGTGCTCGCCCCGACTGCCAGGCAGACACAACCGGTGCCACGGCCGCGGGCTTCGGCCAGCGCACGACGGGCGTCCGCCGCCCCGTAGGCGCGTTCGTAGCCGTGGTCGTAGGCCAACCCGTCGGACACCACGACCAGTAGCCGCCGCGTCGTGCCGCCACCGGATTCCAGCACGGCCGCACCGTGCCGGATCGCGGCACCGAGCCTCGAATACGCCCCGGGCACCAGGCCGCCGAGCCTTCGCAGCGCGGGGGCATCCAGCGGATCGTCGAAACGCATGACCGGCACCAGCTGCACGGACGCCCGCCCCTGCGAGTGAAATGCGTAGAGCGCCAACCGATCTCCGAGATCACGAAAGGCGACAGCGAGTGCCGCAGCGACGGCCCGCTGCTGTTCGTGCACCGTCTTTCCGGTCGCGCCCGGCTCGGCAACCGAGCCGGAGATGTCCAGCAGCAGCAGCACCGCAAGATCGCGTCGGCGGCGCAGCCGATCGAGGTAGATCGCGTCAGTGGGCAGCGAACCGGCCACGGCGTCGACGCGCGCCTCGACGGCCGCGTCGAGATCGATGTCCTCGCCGTGCAGCTGCCGGCGAAACCAGTCCGGCCCCAGCCCGAGGCGGGCCAGGGAGCGCCGTAATGCGTAGCGGTTCAGGCCATCCGGAAACGAGGCGTCGCCGATAACCGCCGGTATTTCGCGCACCGTGCACCAGTTCGGCCGATAGCAGCGACGGTGGACATCCCACTCGGGATAGGTGACCGACCCTGCTTTCCCGCTGGGGCCGGCGGCGCGTTCGTCGAACAATCCGGCCGGTGCCGTCGACAACACTCCTGGCGCGGACCCGATCCCTGAGCGGCTGCGCTGGGCGGGGGCGTCGGCCCCCGGCTGACCGCTGTCCCCGAGCCGGCGCACCGGGTGCAGCATGCGGCGCAGCAACCGGCCGAGGGCTCCGGCGCCGCCGATCGGGGTGGAGAAGGCGTCGGCAGCCTCCTGTGGGTCTGCGGGATCGTCGTCGGGGGCGGCCAGCGCCGGGCCGGCTTGGCGACCATGCGCACCGACTGTCGGCGCATCTCCGTGCGTAGCCAACTGCGCCAGCAGCTTCCGGGCGTGGATAGCGCCGAAAATCGCCGGCACGCCGGCGATGGGGTGCGGGCTCCGCGCGGCAGCCAGCGAGGTGGCCGGCGAATCGGTGCGAGCGGCGATGTCGCGGTCGATCAACCCCCGCGTCGGCTCCGGTAGCCAGTATTCGTTGGCCGCCAGCGCCCGGTGCCCTTCCACCGCGAGATACCGCCTGGCCACCGCGGGGCGCCGGGTGAGCGCGCGGATCACATCCGGTTCGAGACTTCCCGCCGCCAGCAGCGACGCCTGTACGGCCAGCGACTGCAGCTGATCGCGCCCCGGCAGGTCGGCGTCGACAAAGATGGTGCGGCCATCGGTCCATGCCGACTCGCCGGTACCGGCCGGGGCAACCCGCACCGTACGGCCCGCGATGGCCGAGGCCACCATGCCCAGTCGCGGCAGCCGATCGGTGTTGTGCTGGTCGCCGGTCAAGCGGTTCGTCCTGGTTGTTCGTGTTGACCAAATATCTGTTCCAACGTAGAGTCCGGCTTGACAGGCAGTCAATCGCGCAAGGTCGACACACGCACGTGGACTTCTCATATCCCGTCGAAGTGGAACAGTTCCGCGACGAGCTGCGCAGCTGGCTCGCGGCGAATCTCACCGACGAATTGATCACCGCCCGCCGATCCCCCGGACGCAGCGACACGATATTCGACATGTTGCGCGCCTGGAACGCCGCGTTGGCCGACGCCGGATGGGCGGCCGTCTCCTGGCCCCGCGAGTACGGCGGCCGCGGCGCCACCGTACTCGAGCAGCTGGTCTACACCGAGGAAACCACCCGCGCCCGAGCGCCCTTGCCGCTCAACGTCATCGGCATGAACAACATCGCTCCGGCGATCATGCAATACGGCACCGAAGCCCAGAAGACGACACTGCTGCCCCGGATGTTGCGCGCGGAAGATATCTGGTGCCAGGGCATGTCGGAGCCCGACGCCGGATCCGACCTCGCCGCACTGCGTACCCGCGCGGTGCGCGATGGCGACACCTTCGTGGTCAACGGACAGAAAATCTGGACCTCACTCGGGCACCGCGCCGACTGGTGTCAACTGTATGTCCGCACCGATCCCGAGGCGCCCAAACACCAGGGCATCTCCTGCCTGATCGTCGATATGAGGCTGCCGGGCATCGAGGCTCGGCCGCTGGTCACGCTCAACGGCGACACCGACTTCGCCGAGGTGTTCTTCCACGATGTGGTGGTACCGGCCGACGCGCTGCTGGGTCCGCTCAACGCGGGCTGGCAGGTCGCCACCACCACGCTGAGTCACGAGCGGGCCGGGGCGGCGCGACTTTACACCGAACTGCAGGTGCGACTCGAGGAGCTGGCGGCGGACTTCGCCGCATTCGGGGTCGGCGAAGACCCCGTGACCTTGCGGCGCCTCGGTGAGATCGCGGTGCGCGTCAAGTATCTCGAAGTGCTGTGTCTGCGGTCGATTTCGGCGACCCTGCATGGCGGCTCGGAAATCACCGCCTTCGGGTCGGCCAGCCTGGCCAAGACGGTATGGGGCGAGATCGGGCAAGATCTGGCCGCGCTGGCTTTCGACGTGCTGGGTCCGCAGGCACACCGGTGGGCCGATTACCGGCTGACGTCGCGTTCGCTGACCATCGCCGGCGGCACCACGCAGATCAACACGAACATCACCGCGCAGCGGGTGCTGGAGTTGCCGCGCCGATGAACCTGGAACTGTCCGAGGAGCAGGTGGCGCTGCGCGACACGGTGCGGCGTTTTCTGGCCGAGAAGGCGCCGATTTCGGGACACGTGCGCACGCTGCTCGACGAACCGACCGGCACCACCGAGCCGGTGTGGCACGGTCTGGCCGAGCTTGGGACAACCGGGCTGTTGGTGTCACCCGAATACGGCGGCGCCGGCATGACGATGGTCGAGGCCGGCATCGTCGCCGAGGAACTCGGCGCCGCCCTGCACCCGGGACCGTGGTTGTCCACTGCGGTCGCGGCGACGCGGGCGCTGCGCCGGTGCGACGCCGGCCCGGAGGCCGCCGAGATCCTCACCGGGATTGCCGCGGGGACCACGATCGCCACCGTCGGCCCGTTGGACGTGGCGACCCTGCCGACAGCAAACGGCACGTCGCTCAATGGTGAGCTCGTATCGGTTCCCGACGCCGCAGCCGCCCACGTGCTGTTGGTTTTCGCTCGAAACGCGAACGGCGCCGAGCTTTTCGCGGTCGACACCGCTTCCCCCGGCGTTTCGGTGACGCCCGAGCGCGGTATCGACCAGACCCGCAAGACGTTTCGGGTCGAGCTCGACGGTGTGACGGCACACCGGTTGGCCACCCCGTCGCCGGCCGCCGTTGCGGCCGTCGTCGACGACGTGCTGATCGCCATGGCCGCCGATGCGCTCGGCGCGGCCCGCGCCGTCATGGGCTCGGCCGTCGAATACGCAAAGGTGCGAAAGCAATTCGGCCAGGCCATCGGCTCGTTCCAGGCGATCCAGCAGCTGTGCGTCGACATGTATGAGACGGTCGAGCTGGCCCGCAGCGGTGTGATCCACGCATTGTGGGCCTCGGATGCCTTGCCCCATAACGCCGACGAGCACCACTTGTGCGCGCTGCGGGCCAAGGCCTTCGCCGGGCGGCTGGCCACCGTCGCCGACACGGCGATACAGATTTTCGGCGGCATCGGCTACACCTGGGAGCACGACACTCACCTGTACCTCAAACGCCTGCTGAGCTGGAGCGCATTTCTGGGTGGACCCGACCGCTATCTTACCGAAGTCGGTGCGCGCCTTGCGCATCCAAAAGCGGAGGCCTACCGATGATCGATTTCCGCGACCAGGTCGCGATCGTCACGGGCACCGGCCGGGGGCTCGGCCGGTTGTACGCGCTGGATTTGGCCCGCCGCGGTGCCGCGGTGATGGTCAACGATGTCGGTGCGACCATGCACGGCGAGGGCTCCGACTCCAGCGTCGCCGACGAGGTCGTTGCCGAGATCCACAGTGCGGGCGGAACCGCGCTGGCGTCGCACGACTCGGTGGCCGGCCCGCAGGGTGGCGAGGCGATAGTGCAGGCCGCCGTGGAGCACTTCGGCGGGCTCGACGTAGTTGGTGGTACCGATCGTGGTCATTTTGGCGAGCCGGGTTTGCGAGGTCACCCATCACAACTACTCGGCCTGCGCCGGGCGCTTCGCGCGGCTGTTCGTCGGTCTGAGTCAGGGATGGTCAGCCGGTGCTGACTGCGAACCGACCGCCGAGGACATCGCGACGCACTGGCCGGAAGTGTCTGCCACCGAACCGTTCACCGCGCCGGGCTCGATTTTCGAAGAGGTTTTCAGCGTCTGCGCGCGGCTTGGCGTGACTACCTAAGACGTGCTGATCCAATCACCGCGCTCGGCGACTTCCCGGCCGCGACAAGCACATCGGTCACATTGACCTCTGTCCCAACCCGTACACGCTGACTCATCAAGGGTGCCTACCTTTGAAGCGACACGCAAAGGTGCGCAACGAATCGCTGACAGACCAGGCACAGCGCGCGCCCTAAACGCGTGGAGACTGAGGTGGCTTATGGGAAAGCGGCAGTCGCGTCCTCCAACTCGGGCACTGGAACAGCGCCGTCCCAGTCGCTATCCGATCCCGGTTACCGGTATCACGCCGGACCGCGACTGCGGTGCATTGGGGCTGGCCCCGCCGCGGCCTATCATCTCGCCGGGCATCCCGGCACCACCGGTACCGCTCGGCATCATCGGCATCATCGGCATACCCGGCGAACTTGGCTCCCCGGTCAGCGCTGCCGGGGTGGGAATACCGGCTGCACCCAAGCCCGACATCGCCGAACTGGCCATCGGAGCCGGCACAGACCCCTGCCAAGTCGGCGGAACCGACATGCCTCCAACCATCCGAGCGTTACCCAAATCCGCCGCCATCGCCGAACCCAGCCCTCCGCCACCGGATGCCGTGATTTCAGCATGCGGAACCGTCATCAACTTCGGCACGTCCGCGGGCAACCCACTGGCAAGCGCACCGGCCATCCCGCCCGTTGGCGTGCGCGTCGCATTGCTCATCAAACTCATGAGCGGCGACATCGCCATGCTGAGCGGATACATCAACAACGACACGCTCGACCACGGCAGCGAATCCAGGCCCGACTCCGCGGCTGAAGCTATCGCCGCGATGTCCTGCGCCGGCGCTGCCGCGGATGAAACCACCGACGGCACGCCCGAGGCAGCTTGCGACGCCAACCCGGCCAACCCAGGATTGGACGGCGGCGGACTAAACGGCGCCATTGTCGAGGCCACCGACGCCGCGCCGGCGTGATATCCCGCCATCGCGGCCACATCCTGCGCCCACATCTCCTGGTAGTCGAACTCCGTCGCTGCGATCGCCGGGGTGTTCTGAGCCAAGAAGTTCGTCACCACCAGCGACCGCAATCTCAGCCGATTGGCCGTCACCGCGGCGGGATGCACCGTCGCCGACAGAGCCGCCTCGAACGCTGTCGCCGCAACCCGAGCCTGAGCAGCGGTCAACTCCGCCTCCCCGGCCGCCCCGCTCAGCCAGCCCACAAATGGTGCCGCCGCAGCCGCCATCGACACCGATGCCGGACCTGACCACTGCCCGGTCGCCAATCGGGTTACCACCGAATCAAACGACGCTGCCGATGCCCGCAAATCCGCTGCCAGGCTCAGCCAGGCCGAAGCCGCTCGCAACAGCGGGCCCGACCCGCAACCGGCGAAGATTCGCGCCGAATTGACCTCCGGCGGCAACCAAGCAAAGTCCAAAATCATCTCAACCCCAACCCTTCCGCCGTACACGGCTCGGACGCACTGCTAGAAATCTCCGGTAGTTCTCTTGTCAGCCTTCAGATGTCAACCTCTGCGCTCTCCACGACAATGGCCTAGGCCAGGAGGTCATGTCCGAACGGTTAGGATTTTGGCTGGCATTGGCGGCCTTAGTCGCCGAGCCGGTAGGACCGTTCGCCAAAATATAGGCGCAACGGTATTCGTTGCGCCACAGATCAATTCGACCTGGTCAGTGACAACGAGCCGTCTTGCGCGACGCTCCTTGATCCGAAATGGAGTACCACACGATCAAGCCGGTGCCGAATCACGCTGACATAGAACGACATTCCATATAACAGCGGAGGCCGCACTAGTTCGCGCGCACCACAAAGCAGTTATAATCCGTGAACAAGTATCTGAGTCATCCAGTGAATCCAGCCTTTTCAATGCGGACCGTTATCCGCTGTCACATCGCGGCCGTCGGGAACCGCAGCCGAACGGGGATCTTCAGCCGGACAAAAACTCCCACAAACCATACGCCTTGTCAACTGTTTTCTCTGGCTACGCTTACGTAGGCGAAGGTTACGAATTCGTATTCTATAAGCCCTATTTCGCACATACGGAGTGTCCCGCACGCCGGCTGACTGTCTTCTAGTGCCCCGCTGGGCGCCGGCACTGCCGGTGCGAAGTAGTGCAATCACCTGAAGTACCTTGGCAAGACCTCGTTCCCGACGAACCCACCGCGTCGTCCAAAGTCGGTGCTTGGCCGAAATATTGCGTACGCCAGGGACTCTGAACAACGACGTCGAAAGACATGCTGCAACCGAGCGACTGCGGTGCTACTCTGCAGAGACCCAATTGCACGGAGGGGAATGGGCGCGTGCAGTCCGGGAGCAAGTGGTTACCCGACAAGCGCTCAGTGCGATTAGGAGATCCCCATGTCATTTGTGTCCACGGTGCCTGAGGCGCTGCAGACCGCCGCAACCGACTTGGCGACTATCAGATCCTCGCTCGGCGAGGCCAATACCGCTGCGGCCACAGCTACAACGGAAATACTTCCCGCAGGCGCCGACGATGTTTCGGCCGCGATCGCAGCGCTATTTTCCGCGCAGTCGCAAGTCTGGCGAACGTTCAGTGAGGACGCTGCGTGGCTTCATCAGCAGTTTGTGGATGCCCTCAACGGTAGTGCCATCAAGTATGCGACCGCCGAGCTGGAGAACGCCGAGCGGACTGTCCTGCACGTCATCAACGAACCGACCGAGTATTTGTTCGGACGCCCGCTGATCGGCAACGGCGCCAACGGGGCTCCCGGGACGGGGCAAAACGGCGGGGACGGCGGCATTCTCTGGGGAAACGGCGGTAACGGCGGATCAGGTGCGCCCGGCCATGCCGGCGGCAACGGTGGTGACAGCGGGATATTCGGCTCCGGCGGCGCCGGCGGAGCCGGTGGAAACTCCGTGAACGGCACCGCCGGGGCCGGCGGCGCCGGCGGCGCCGGCGGGTTGTTCGGCTCCGGCGGCGCCGGCGGAGCCGGCGGTATGTCGATGAACGGCACCGGCGGCGCCGGCGGAACCGGTGGAACCGGCGGACTTTTCGGCACCGGAGGGACCGGCGGTGCCGGCGGGTCCGGCACGGGAAACGGAGGTGCCGGCGGGGCCGGCGGCAACGCGTGGCTTGCCGGATCGGGGGGCGCCGGAGGTGCCGGCGGAGTGGCGGGAACCTCCGGCTCGGGCGGCCAGGGCGGATCCGGAGGCAACGGCGGGTGGCTTTCCGGTAACGGTGGCGACGGCGGAACCGGTGGCGCCGGCGCCGTCAACAACGGGGGAAACGGTGGGGCCGGCGGCAATGCCGGTTTGCTCTCCGGAAACGGCGGTGACGGCGGCACCGGCGGATACGGCAACAACAACGGAGGCAGCGGTGGCGCGGGCGGCAACGCCGGCTGGCTCGCCGGTGACGGCGGCAATGGTGGGACCGGCGGAGTGGGCGGCACCACCAACGGTGGTAGCGGCGGCGACGGCGGCAGCGGAGCCTGGTTTTCGGGTAACGGCGGCGCCGGCGGCGCCGGTGGCCAGGGCATCGCCAACGGCGGTGACGGTGGGGCCGGCGGCAACGCGGGCCATTTCTTCGGATCGGGCGGCGCCGGCGGCGGTGGCGGAATCGGGTTGAGCGGCAACGGCGGAGCAGGCGGCAACGGCGGCAACGCCGGACTGATCGGCGACGGCGGCAACGGCGGTAACGGCGGCGGCGGCTATATCAGCGGCGGAAACGGCGGTAACGGCGGGAATGCCTCGATGATCGGCAACGGCGGTAACGGTGGTAATGGCGGGACGGGGCACTGGACCGGCACTGGCGGCGCCGGCGGTTCGGGCGGGAAGCTGGTAGGCCAACCCGGCTTTGCCGGGGCACGCGCCCGCGCGACAACCAACTCCGTTGATCAGTAACGTGTCCTGACGTCGTCGGCGACGGCGGCATGCTGCTTCTCGAATTGGCTCCGGCCGCACTGCCCCTCCGAAAGCCGCGGGCCGCTCGGCCGTCCCGATCCGGGCCTATCCGATCCCGGTCCGCGGAATCACGCTGGGCCGCGACTGCACCGGATTCCCGCCCGCTCCACCGCGGCCCATCATGCCGCCGGGCATCCCGGCGCCGGCACCGCCCATGCCCATCGGCATCGGCATCATCGGCATCCCGGCGGGCCGCGCCGCTCCGGTCAGCTCCGCGGGATTGGCCATGCCTGCAGCACCCAAGCCCGATAACGGCGAACTCGCCATCCGCGTCGGCGTCGACCCCTGCCACGTCGGCGGAACCGACATCGTCCCCACCATCCGGGCCTTACCCAGACCCGCCGACATCGCCGAACCCAGCCCGCCGCCGGCAAACGGCTTGGTCCCAGGATGAGCGGCGCCCACGAACTTCGGCTCGCCTGCCGCCGCTCCGCCGGCCGTGGCACCGGCCAACCCCGCGGCCGGAGTGCGCGCCGCATTGGTCAGCACGCTCATCAACGGCGAAATGGCCATGCTCACCGGATACATGAACGACGACAACGGCAAAGACTGCAGCATCGAGAGTGCGGACGGAGCCGCCGACACGATTCCCTGCACCGGTGTGGCTATCGCGGCGCCCGCCGACGACGCTATCGCCGTGACACCCGAGGCGGCCTGCGATGCCAGCCCGGCCAACCCCGCCATCGTCAGCGGCGGCAGGCTGAACGGCGTCAGCGTCGACGCCACCGACGTCGCTCCGGCTTGATACCCCACCATCGCGGCCACGTCCTGAGCCCACATCTCGAGGTAATCGCCCTCGGCGGCCGCGATCGCCGGGGTGTTCTGCCCCAAGAAATTTGTCGCCACCAACGACAGCACCGACACCCGATTGGCGGTCACCGCCGCCGGATGCACCGTGGCCGACAATGCCGCCTCGAAAACGGTCGCCGCCGCGCGCGCCTGAACGGCGGCCGACTCGGCCTCCCCCGCGGCCCCACTCAACCACCCCACGTACGGTGTCGCCGCCGCCGCCATCGACACCGAGGCCGGCCCCGACCACGGCCCGGCCGCCAACCCGCTGACCACCGAATCAAACGATGCCGCCGACGCCCGCAGATCCGCAGCCAGGCTCTCCCACGCCGAAGCCGCCGTGTGCAGCGGACCCGATCCCGCACCGGCGAAAATTCGTGCCGAGTTGACCTCCGGCGGCAACCACGCAAACTCAGGAATCATGCCAACCCCAAACCTCCGGCCGTATTAACGGCTCGGACATCCACTCCCGCCGACTGCCTTCACTACGACACGCACCCGCAGCAACAGTCACCTCGTGCGACTATTTGCGCCACGGCCGAATGCTAAGGCGGTGCGACGCAGAAAATCAGGGCTTTCGCACCAAACCTTCCTGCCAATATCCTCAAAGCCACCTGTCAATCACCTATAAAGGGCCGGCAGTTGGGCCACATCGCCGGGCGGGCCGGCCGGCACGTAGCCCCCTCCCGGCGGATGCGCCGCGCGCCGGGCCGCAACGGGTGAGGCTTCGCGGGAGCCGCCCGATGCCAATCCGCGGCCAGCCGGAACAACCCGTTTTAGAATCGGCCTGTCAACCACCTCCAGCAGCGCGTCGACCGGTCTACGGTCTGATAGTCTTCAACAACAAAGATTTGGTTCGGCGGGAGGGCGAGTGCGTAGGTTTGCCAAGCCGCTGTCTGCCAAGCCGCGGTCCTCCGGACGTGCGTCCCGGTAGCTATGGCAAAAGCCAACACGTTGGCAAAAGGCCGCCAGCCGGTAGATCGCCCCGACGAAGCCGTCGCCGACGACTCCCGGACGCGCCGGGCCGAGATTCTGCAGACCGCGGCGTCGTTGATCGCGTCGTCGGGATTGCGAACGTCGCTGCAGGAAATCGCCGAAGCGGCAGGCATTCTGCCGGGCAGCCTCTATCACCACTTCGAGTCCAAAGAAGCGATCCTGATCGAACTGATCCGCCGCTATCAAAACGATCTGAATCGCGTCGGCCTAACCGCGCAGCAGAAACTGGACGAACCGGACTCGCGGCCGGTGGCCGAGAAGATCACCGAGTTGGGATCGGCGATCGCCAACTGTGCGGTAGCGCACCAAGCAGCCCTGCAGATGTCGTTCTACGAGGGACCGAGTGCGGATCCCGAACTGATGAAGCTCACCCAGCAGCGGCCCGCGGCGCTGCACGAGGCGATGGTGCAGACGCTGCGCGCCGCCAGGTGGAGCGGCTACATCAAACCGGAAATGGATCTTCCGACGTTGGCCGACCGCATCTGCCAGACCATGCTGCAGGTGGGGCTCGACGTGATCCGGCACCACGCCTCAGCCGACCAGGTCGCCCGGCTGATGTGCCGAATCATCCTGCAGGGGTTGGCAACCCGACCCCCGGATGATCCGGAGCTGGACGGATCAAGCGCCTTGGCGGCCGCCAACGACGCCATCGCGACATGGACCGACGACAAGGACGCCGACCCCGGCGACAAAGCAGCCCGCGTCCGTGCCGTAGCCCGAACCGAGTTCGGGCGCCGGGGATATGAAGTCACCACGATCAGAGACATCGCTTCTGCGGCCGGTATGGGCACCGGCACGGTCTATCGGGTGATCGGATCCAAGGACGAACTCCTGGCTTCGATCATGCGCTCCTTCGGCCAGAAGGTCGAGGCCGGCTGGGTCAGCGTACTGCGCTCGGATGCCACGCCGATCGAAAAGCTGGACGCGCTGAGCTGGATCAATATCAATGCGCTGGATCAGTTTTCCGACGAATTCCGGATACAGCTCGCCTGGATGCGGCAGTCACCGCCAAACACCCCCAACCCGGGGTGGCTGTATGCCACCCGGCTGCGGCAGCTGAAATCACTACTCTCCGAAGGTTTCCGCTCCGACGAGATACGGATCGAAACCCCGTCCCTGGCGATGCTGGCACGATCCGTCATCGCCTTGCAGTGGATACCGGAGAACATCCTTCGCGCCGTCGGCCCGCGGGCCGCCCTAATTCATGCCCGTGACACGGTGTTACGCGGCGCCGCGGTACGCGGCGAGCCGTGACGCCAGTTGTGTCCGCGGTTTGAAAGTATTGAACCAAAAATATGTTCTCCCTAGAGTGGGGCAGGTAAGCGGCGAATACGTAGGGCCCGCGGGGAAGGGATCTCCATGACTGTTCTGGATCGGCTGCGCTACGACGGCAAGCGGGCGTTAGTTGTCGGCGGCGCGACGGGCATGGGCGCCGCGGCGGCCAGGGCGGCAACCGAACTCGGCGCCGACGTCACCGTCATGGACTACGCGCCGGTGACCCTTGACGTCGCCCAGTCGCTGCAGGTCGACTTGCGAGACCCGGCATCGATCGACTCGGCGATCGGGCAACTCGGTGGACCGGTCCACGCGGTGTTCTCCGCAGCGGGGGTGGCCGAAGGCCCGGAGCTGATGAAGATCAACTTCATCGGCCATCGCCATCTGATCCAGCGGCTGCTGGACAACGACCTGCTGCCGTCCGGCTCGGCGATCTGTTTCATCTCCTCGGTCGCCGGCATGGGATGGGACAACGACCTGCCGCGCCTGCAGGAGTTCCTGGCCACGCCCGACTACGCGGCGGCCCAGGACTGGGTTGCCGCGCACGAGGCCGAGGGCATCATCCACTACGGCTTCAGCAAGAAGGCGGTCAACGCCTATGTGGCGATGCAGGCCTATCCCCTGCTGAAGAAGGGGATACGGATCAACGCCATCTGCCCCGGGCCCACCGACACCCCGTTGGCCCAGGCCAACGCGGACCTGTGGCTCAGCTACGCGCAGGACTACCGTGACGAGACCGGCTCCAAGGTGCACACTCCCGAGCAGATGGGCGACGTCATGGTGTTCCTCAACAGCGCGGCCGCCTTCGGGATCAGCGGTATCACGTTGCTGGTGGACTACGGGCACACCATGGCGTCGCTCACCGGCGCCTACCCGCCGGGCAAACCGATCCTCGACCTGATCATGGGCCGCGTCCCGATGCCCTAGCCGCCGCAGCCCTGGCAGCCGATCCACCGGGCCGGGCCGCAGCGTAACCTGGACCACGCAGCTGGTCTGCCGTCGTCGCAGCAATGCGGCGCCGGCATCGAGCGAGGCAGGTTAGCGATGCCCCGCGAGAGGGAATCCGGTGGGAATCCGGAACTGTCCCGCAGCGGTATGCAGGAACGACCGCCGTCAACAGCACTGGTCGCACGACTGGGAAGCGACGGCCATTAGGAGCACCACCACCGGTGCGCGCCTGCGAGTCCGAAGACCTGCCAGCCGTGCCGGGCGCGCCGCGTCCGGCGGGTCATCGCCTCGTGGAGTGGGCGTTTGGCCGTACCGGTTACGGTGTTGCACCGCAACCGGATTCGGCTGCACGTCCGCGGGCGGTGACCACACCGTCGAGTAAAGGACACGTCGTGACCGCTCATAGTTCTCAGAAGTTCACCGCCACCATCACCGGCTCCCCCCGCATCGGCCCCCGCCGTGAGCTCAAGCGAGCGACCGAGGGGTACTGGGCCGGACGCACCAGCCGATCCGAGTTGGAGTCCGTCGCCGCCACCTTGCGCCGTGGCACCTGGACCGATCTGGCCGCCGCCGGCCTGGACTCGGTGCCGATCAACACCTTCTCCTATTACGACCAGATGCTCGACACCGCGGTGCTGCTCGGTGCGCTGCCGGCCCGGGTGAGCGGGATCTCCGACGGGTTGGACCGCTACTTCGCCGCCGCGCGAGGCAACGCCGACGTCGCGCCGCTGGAGATGACCAAGTGGTTCGACACCAACTACCACTACCTGGTTCCGGAGATCGGGCCGTCGACCACGTTCACGCTGAACCCCGACAAGGTGCTCGCCGAGCTCAAAGAGGCACAGGAGCTCGGTATTCCGGCGCGTCCGCTGATCATCGGGCCGGTCACCTTCCTGTTGCTGAGCAAGGCCGTCGACGGTGCCGCCCCACCGATCGAACGGCTCCAGGAGCTGGTTCCGATCTACGCCGAACTGCTGTCCCTGCTGGCCGGCGAGGGCGCCCGGTGGGTACAACTCGACGAGCCCGCGCTGGTGACCGACATCTGCCCCGACGCGCCGGCGCTGGCCGAGCGGATGTACACGGCGCTGGGGTCGCTGAGCAACCGGCCCGCCATCCACGTCGCCACCTATTTTGGTGATCCCGGCGCCGCACTGCCGGCGCTGGCCCGCACGCCGGTGGAAGCCATCGGAGTGGACCTGGTGGCCGGTGCGCGCACCGCGGTGGCCGGGGTGCCCGAGCTGGCCGGCAAAACGCTGGTGGCCGGCGTCGTCGACGGCCGTAACGTCTGGCGCACCGACCTGGAGGCGGCACTGGGCCGGCTGGCGACGTTGCTGGGTTCGGCGGCCACGGTTGCGGTTTCGACGTCGTGTTCCACCATGCACGTGCCGTATTCGCTGGAGCCGGAAACCGAGTTGGACGACAACTTGCGCAGCTGGCTGGCGTTCGGCGCGGAGAAGGTGCGCGAGGTCGTCGTGCTCGCGCGGGCCCTGCGCGACGGGCGTGACGCGGTCGCCGAGGAGATCGCGGCGTCCAATGCGGCGGTGGCGTCGCGCCGGAGGGATCCGCGCCTGCGCAACGGGCAGGTTCGGGCCCGCATCGACTCGATTGTGGCGTCGGGCGCCCACCGGGGTGACGCGGCCGCGCGTCGCGCCAGCCAGGATGCACGCCTGCACCTGCCGGCGCTGCCGACCACCACCATCGGCTCCTATCCGCAGACCGCGGCGATTCGCAAGGCGCGCGCGGCTTTTCGATCCGGCGAGATCGACGAGGCCGAGTACGTCCGCCGGATGAAGACCGAGATCGCCGACGTCATCTCGTTGCAGGAGCAGCTCGGGCTGGATGTGCTGGTGCACGGTGAGCCGGAGCGTAACGACATGGTGCAGTACTTCGCCGAGCAGCTGCAGGGGTTCTTCGCCACCCAGAACGGCTGGGTGCAGTCCTACGGCAGCCGCTGCGTGCGCCCGCCGATCCTCTACGGCGACGTGGCGCGACCGCACCCGATGACGGTCGACTGGATCACCTACGCGCAGTCTCTGACCGACAAGCCGGTCAAGGGCATGCTGACCGGTCCGGTGACGATCTTGGCGTGGTCGTTCGTGCGCGACGACCAACCACTGGCCGAGACCGCCAACCAGGTGGCGCTGGCGATCCGCGATGAGACAGTGGACCTGCAGGCCGCCGGGATCGCGGTCATCCAGGTCGACGAGCCCGCGCTGCGGGAGTTGCTGCCGTTGCGTCGCGGGGAGCAGGACGAGTATTTGCGTTGGGCCGTAACCGCTTTCCGGTTGGCGACCTCGGGTGTCGCCGACTCGACGCAGATCCACACCCATCTGTGCTACTCCGAATTCGGTGAAATCATCGGCGCCATCGCGGATCTGGATGCCGATGTGACGTCGATCGAAGCGGCGCGCTCGCACATGGAGGTGCTCGACGACCTGAATGCGGCCGGCTTCGCCAACAGTGTGGGCCCGGGCGTCTACGACATTCACTCGCCGCGGGTGCCGAGTTCCCAGGAGATGGCCGAGTCGCTGCGTGCGGCATTGAAAGCGGTTCCGGTGCAGCGGCTTTGGGTCAACCCGGACTGTGGCCTGAAGACCCGCAACGTCGATGAGGTCACCGGGTCACTGCGGAACATGGTGGCCGCGGCCCGGGAGGTCCGCGCGGACGTGTAGTTCCGGGCTCGCGAACGTAACGCCACGGCGACTTTCGGCGCGAAGTCTCGCCGTGGCGTTACGCTCGGCGACGCCGCGGAGCGGCGTGCGGAGGAGCGGCGTGATGAGGACCGGCGTGATGAGGACCGGCGTGATGCCGCGAACTGGCCCGGCCGAGTGTGCAGTGACGGCTTTGACTGTGAGTCCACGGTGTGCCCTAGCGCTTTTCGGCCGCCGTACAGTCACGCTGGAAGCCTTCGCTACACACTCGACGCCAACGCGACACGCCAACGGCCGCTCACACCCGTCGAAACTCGTCCGATAGCAGGTGAACCGGCACGTCGTCGGCCCAGGGCTGCCGGGTCACCATGTCGGCCACCCGCACGTAACCGCGTTCGAATTCGCCGGTCGCCGCATCGACCAGCCGGTAGGCCTGGGTCTGCTTGTGGATGGGTTGCGCGTCGAGCAGGACGATGCGTACCTCGCCCGGTTCGAAGTGGCAGCGCTCCTGCATCGCGGCAATGAGCTGCTCGTTGTGCATGTGGCCGTCGCCGAAATTCCACCCGATCGCGGTGCTGCAGATCCGCTCGCCGTCGGTGATGACGTAGTCGTCTTCGTTCTGCCCGGCCATGGCCCGGTGCGCCAGGGTGAACAGCGCCCGGCCGTGAGTGTTCATGGCGCGGAACGCATATCCGAGATACATCGGAATCTGCGCCTTGTCCTTGCCATAGAAGCGCTCCAGCTGCGCGGCCGGCATGCTGGCGATCGCGACGATGCCCTTGCCGATCTTCTCGCTTGCCGACGGCTTGATGCACCACAGCGTGGTGTCCCAGTTGCCGGCGTAATAACGCATGCCGGGCAGAAACGAGATCTTGCGCGGGAACACGTTGCCCAGCACGACGGTGCCGGCCACCACGGCGAACAGAATTCCCACCGGCACAGGGTTTTTCACATCGGTAAGGCCGAGTTCGGCATGGCCGACGAACAGCGACAGCACGCCGAAGATCATGAAGACGTTCCACTCCAGCGGCACTCCCATCGGGATCGCCGTCAGGATGCCCAAGTGGAAACACACCATCACGAACGCCGCCACCGCGGTCGGCCAGCCGCCGTGCGCGAAGAACAACACCACCGGCACGGCCATCTCGATAAAAGTGCTGACGTGGGCGATGATCCGGGACAACCGTCCGGGCCGTAGGTCGTCGGGAAACTTCTCGAAGAACCTCCGCTTGATGAACCGTGGCCGGATCAGCGGGTTGTTGGACATCATGGTGGAGATCACGAACGGGAAGTGCTTGTTGAGCTTCGACGTCGCCGCCCCCATCCAGATCACCAGAAACACCAGTTTGGCGGCGACGATCAGGTCGGCACCGCCGAACAGGAACGTCACGGTCAGCGAGGCGTAGACCTCACCGCGGGCGGCCAGGAAAATCACCTTGTCGCGCAATCCGGCGACGGCCAGGATCGCCAGGATCGTCCAGATCTGCCACACCGGTAACAACCCGACCTTGGTGCCCAGCTCCGGGACGGGACCGGTGCCGTCGGAGAACAACGCCCACAGCGTCATCACCAACAGCGCCGCATACAGCAGCACATCTATCGGAGCCCGCGCCGTGCCCCTGGTCAGCGCGACCCTACCCGGCCACGGAGGCAGTCGAATGGTGTTGGGCCGCAACCAATACAAGATGGACCCCAGCGGCGGGAAGAACCGGTTGTTCAACGGTCCGAAGCCGCAACCGAGCCCGATCACCTCGAAGAGCATCGTGTACAGCACGACCTTCTCGAAAACGATCGGCTCGGAGTACCACGACCTGACGTTGGTGAACCCGTCGATGCCCTTCGTGCTCAGCACCACCAGCCAGGCGCCCAGGATGTAGAGGCCGATCTTGACGACGTAGAACAGGTGCAGCGCCACGGGTGTGCCGAAACCCACCTCGGCCCAGTGCCGGGCCATCGGGCGGATCTTCTCGCTGCGGGTGCCCTTGCTCCATTCGGCGACGTCGACCTGCGGCAGTTCGGGTTTGAGGAATCCCATGGTGACCCAGATTAGAACGTGTTCTAGCCGCGTGGGTTCATCTTGGCGTCCAATTCTTTACCTGCCGCTGCGCCCGCGGATACCGTGTCCACGTGAGCAGATGGCGGTGTGTCGCATTGACCATCGTGACGCTGTTCTCGCCGATCGTGGTCGCGGGCGGCGGCATCGCTGCGGCCCAGGCGCCGTCTCCGGGTGATTCCTGTACCGTGCTGCACGCGACCACCCAGGACGCCAGCGGCCGGACGATGTGGTGCAACCCGACCATGACCGGCGATCACAGCCTGGTGTGGCAATACGGCGGACCGGATCATTGACGCATTCGTCGTCGAGAAGCGGGCCCCGGGTGGTGTCGAAACGGTACGGGACCGTGATGCCGGACGGGTCCTTCGCCTGGGTAGCCGGGTTCCCGCCCTTCTGCTGAAAAGCGGGCGAGGCGCCGTCGAATCCGTTGACCCCGGAAAGGGTGCCGAAATACGAATCGAATGACCTGTTCTCCTGCATGAGCAAGACGAAGTGCTCGATGTCGCTCAGATGGCCCGAGCAGGGGCCTGCCGGATAAGCCTTATCGATCGCCGGGCCGGCCACGGACATGAAAGCCGCGGCGCCGGTTGCAGCGGCGAGCTTGGCCAGAAACTGTCGACGCGACATTCCCGTCGACCAGTTGTTCGTCTACCACAATGCCTCCTGTGCGCTTAATTGAGCACGTCGAATTTCCGCTGAACGTCAAGCGTGAACTGACCGGCATGTCCGATATTTGGCGATTCAGAGTCGGTCCCATCGCGGCTGCGATATTTGAAATCCATGGGCGTGCGTCGTCAAGGCCCGCGGGTAAGTGACGGACGCCGCAGGGTGACGAATTCGGGGATGCGTGCGTGAGGCACCCACGACCGACTACGTGGCGTTGGTCACCTAACGGGTCGACGAACCGGCCCCGAGTTCCGTTACGCAGCCCTCGCCGTGCACACCGTGCGACCCGAACCGCGGCCGACGACACCGTCAAACGGCGGTGCCGCTCTGGGTAGGCAATCTCGTCGATACCGATCCTGGGCGATGACCAATTGCGCAGTCCCGCAACTACTCACGGAGCGCGGCGGCGCTGCACCGACAAGCGGGTGAGCCGAGTCCTCGGCGTGCGAACGCCCGATCGCGGTTGGTGTCGTTGATTGCCGCGCACGAGGACGGCATGGCCTGCGGACGCGAGGCGACGTGTCGAATGTCGATGAGCCCGGCTCCAGTTCGGTTCGCGGGGCGGGGGCTGCGCCCCTAATATGCCGTCACCGGTGCTGGCACCGTCCCGGCCGCGCCGCATCGATCGGAGAAACGACATTGGATTTCGCGGTACTACCTCCCGAGATCAACTCTGCCCGGATATACGCCGGTCCCGGCTCGGGACCAATGCTGGCCGCCGCAACGGCCTGGGACGGGCTTGCCGCCGAGCTGCACTCGGTGGCGAGCTCGTATGAGTCGGTCATCGGGGGGTTGGCCTGCGGTCCCTGGGTCGGCCCGTCATCGGCGTCGATGGCTGCCGCAGCCGCCGAGTTTGTGACGTGGACGAGAGCCACCGCCGCGGGAGCCGAGCAGGCGGCCGGCCAGGCCGCGGCCGCGGCCGCCGCATACGAGACGGCGTTTGCGCAAACGGTGCCTCCGCCCGTGGTCGCGGCCAACCGCACGCTGCTGACGGCGCTGATCGTGACCAACCTTTTTGGGCAGAACACCCCGGCCATAGCGGTCGCCGAGGCACAGTACGCCGACATGTGGGTCCAGGATGCCGCAGCGATGTATGGCTACGCGGGTTCGTCGGCGTCGGCGACCAGGTTGACCCCGTTCACTCCGCCACCGCCCAACACAGAGCCCGGCGGATTATCGGTCCAAGCCGCCGCGGTGGCCCGGGCCACCGGGGCCTCAGCCGGCAACGCGCGGCACAACGCGTCCAGCACCAGCCGGTCGGTGTCCGCGGTGCCCAATACGCTGTCAAGCCTCGCGAGCCCGGCGGCGGCCATTCCCTCACTGACGCCACTCGAGTGGCTGGACTTGCTGGCGGACCTTAGTCCGAAGTTACGGCGGTGAGGGCGCTCGAACCCCCAGTTGAGCTGGGGGTTCGGTGTTTTCGGGTGTGGATGTTTTGGCTACTGCAGGCTTAGCGGGATGGTTGTGTTGAGGAGTTGGAAGGCTCGGGTTTGGGTGTCGGTGGCCTCGGTGAGCATGGGCACGGGGGTTTTGGTGCCGGCGAAGCGGACTTGGTTGCGGGTGAGTGTGGCTAGGTGGGTGAGCAGTCCTTGGTAACTGTGGGTGGGCAGTTGGGCGTCGGTGGTGGTTTTGCGGGCTGCTTTGGTGGCGGCTTGGGGGGATCGCTGCGCTGGTGCGACGGGGTTGTCGCGGGTAGGGGGGTTTTCGTCGGTGAAGGTCAGCGGCGCCAGGGCGTGACGCAGGTGCCAGGTGAGGTAGGCGGCGAGCATGCAGATCAGGACGTGGGCGCGGACGCGGTCCTCAAGGCGGTGGTGGATCGGGCGCAGGTCTAGGTCGTCGGTTTTTAGGCTGCGGAAGTCGCGTTCGACGTTGGCGAGGTTCTTGTAGGCGTTGATGACGGCGGCGCTGGCCAGATCGCTGGCGGGCACGCTGGTGCGCAGCACGTAGATGCCGTCGAGGGCGGCTTCGGCGCTGATCTGGGTGTGCCTGCGGGTGATGGTCACGGTGGTGTCGGTGATGGTGACGTGCAGGTGTTTGGCCATTTTGTATTTGTCAATGACTTTGCCGATTTTGAGGCCGATCTGATCGGCGCCGACCAGTCGCCGGGCGGCCACGGCGGCGGTGATAGGGGCCAGGAGTTGTTCGGTGGCGTTAAGCAATTCGCCGCGTTTGCGGGCGCGTTCGGCGGCCAGCAGGGGGTTGCGGCAGCAGATCAGCCGTTCGCCGGGATAGTCGGGGTGGGTGATCTCGGCGAAGTCGTGGTCATCGAACAGCGACATCTGCAGCGGTCCGTCATCGGCAGCCAGGGCCGCGATGGAGGGGGCGCGCAGCGCGGTCAGCCAGCCGATTCCGCCGAGGTCTTTAAGGGCGGTGATGCGCGCGGAGGTGATCATGCCGCGGTCACCGACCATCACCATGTTGGTCAGTCCGAAGCGGTCTTTGACCGTGGTAACCGCGGCGCGAAACGCGGTGGGGTCGGCGGTGTTGCCGGCGAACACCCGGATCGCGACCGGGCGCCCGGCGGGGTCGGTGAGCAACCCGTATTCGATTTGTGGGCAGCCCTTCTTGCCGTCGCGGGAATAGCCGCGGGCGGCCAATTCACAACACCGACCGGTCACCCACGAAGAGGACAGGTCAAACATCGCGATCCGCGACGGGTTCACTTCGTGGTCCAGATGCCTTGCCGCCAACTGCTTTTCGATGTGATCTTGGCGCTGGTGCAGCCAGTCCATCGCCGCGTACACCTCGTCGCTGCTCGCGCCGGTGATACCCAAATCGGCGCCCAGGGTGGTATCGGCCCACCCGGTCAGTGTGGACAATTTCGAACCCGGCCTCAGCACTCGGGACACGATCAGCCCATAGGCCAAATCGCGGGCCCGGCACGGCGGGCCCAGCAGGGCCGGCAGGCCCAATGTGCGCGCCATGGTGTGTACCGCAGCGACGTGGCCGTGTGGTAGCGATGATTCGATGCGCACCGCGTCGCCGGCGGCCACCATCGTCGCACCCGACAGCACCGCCTCGATCGCGCTGATCGCGGCCTCGGGCAGGGCGGACAGGTTGGCCAGTTGCTGGTGTTTAACCGTGCCGCCGTCGCGGAAGCTGCGCCGCAGATACACCGACTGGTAGTCGCGACGCTGACCGGCCTTATCCACATGACTACTCTTGATCCTGGCCACATGCATCGCGCCTGACCGCCGCACCATATGCTGCATCATAGCGTTATTCGCAAGAAATCCAGACCTGACACACCATAGTTTTTTGGCTACGTTTCGAGACCGCTAACAACACCATAGCCGCAGACCAGACACACAATTAGCGCTCAAACACGCCGTAACTTCGGCTTAGTGGGCTGTTAGTCGACCCGGAAATAGGGGCCGCGGGACTTGGCTTCGACTCGATCGTCGGGATTACCGGACTTCCCTACGACATTGTCGGTTACCAGATTGGTGTCCACACGGATGACATCGTCAGTGAGTGGGCCGGAATCGAGTCGTTTCCGGGGACCGCGCCAGTGCCGTCGGCATCCATCACGGATCTGGGCGGGTCGGCGGTTTCGGCCGGTCTGGGCGAAGCGAACTCGATCGCGGGGCTGTCGGTGCCGCCGACGTGGACCGCGGCCGCACCCGAGATCCGCTCTCTGGCAGTCGCATTGCCTGCCACCAGTCTCGGCGCGGCGGAAGTCTCCGCCGGTGGCGCCGGAAGCCTGTTCAGCCAAATGGCCTTGGCCGGCATGGCCGGGCGAGCGATGGCCGGTGCCGGCAATGGGAGCTTGCGTGAGCGGGTCGGCGCGGTCAAGCGAGATCCGTTATCAGCGGCGGCCAGCTCAGCAACCGGGCCAATCACGGGTATCGCGGCGGAGCTGCGTGAGCTTGCGGCCCTGCGCGATTCGGGAATCCTCACCGAGGACGAATTCACCGAGCAGAAACAACGGCTACTGCCGCATTGATCCGAGCCAGAAGTTCCCCGCGGGCCTGTTGTCCGAGCCGTTGCATCCGCCCGAATTCGACCGCCGAGAGGCCGCAATCGGTGTAATTTGCTGGCCAACGGCGCATCAACCGAGGAGCAAATCGTGGCGGATGTCGATTTCTGCGTGGTGGGTGCCGGGTTCGCCGGTTTGACGGCGGCGCTGCGGTTACACCGAGCCGGTGCTTCGGTGGTGTTGCTGGAAGCTCGTGACCGGGCCGGCGGCCGCACCTACACCGTGACCCGCGACGACGGGGTATGGATCGACCGCGGCGGCGCATGGATCGGACCGGGCCAGGACCGCATCTACGCCCTGATGGCGGAATTCGGGGTACCCGAATACAAGCAGTACAACGACGGCGAGGCCATGATGATCGTCGGCGGCAAAAAGCATCGCTATGGCGGCACGATCCCGTGGACGCTGAGCCCGTGGGCGGTCACCAACCTTGGCCTTGGTTTGGCCGCGGTAGAGAAGATGTGCAAGTCGATCCCTCGCGAAGCCCCATGGGAGGCAAAGCGAGCCGACGAATGGGACCGCATCAGCTTGGGGCAATGGCTCGACAAGAACACCTTGTCCAAGCCCGCCCGCGACATGCTCGACATGGCTTTGGCCGGGCCCTACACCTCCGCGGCATCCGAGACGTCGTTGCTGTGGGTGCTGCTGCAAATGGCCTCCGGAGGTGGTCCCACCTTCGTCATTTCGGGTAAGGGCGGCGCGCAGGACGCCCGCCCCGTTGGCGGGATGGGTGCCATCTACGGCCCGATGGTCACCGAACTTGGTGAAGCGGTGCACTTTTCACAGCCGGTGCGGCTCATCGCCCAGGACGGCGACGGCGTGACGATCCGCTCGGACCATCTCACGGTGCGCGCACGGCGAGCAATCGTGGCGATCCCGCTGGCAATCGCCAACAGTATCGACTACGAGCCGGTGCTTCCGGTGGACCGGGCGCTGCTGCATCATCGGATGCCAAGCGGCGCGGTCTACAAGATCTCGATCGTCTACGACGAGCCGTTCTGGCGTGCCGACGGTTTGTCCGGCCAGTCCGCCGCGCCCGGTTCCCCCGCCACGTTGACCATCGACGCCTGCACGGACACCGCGGTGCCGGGAATCATGTGCGTCATCACCGAGGGACCTGCCGCGCGCCGGCTGGCGCGGCTCGATGAGGCCGAGCGCAAGGCGGTGGTCATCGGCGAACTCGCCGACCGGTTCGGCGCCACGGCGCGTGCTCCGCGCGAATTCCATGAGCAGGACTGGATTTTGGAACGCTATTCCGGCGGCGGGATGATCAGTCACGCTCCGACCGGTGTGCTGACCCAATTCGGCTACACCCTGCGTCCGCCGTGCGGACGCATCCACTGGGCCGGAACCGAGAGCTCGGCCACCATGTGCGGATGGGTTGACGGCGCAATCCGCTCCGGGGAGCGCGCCGCGTCGGAAGTGCTGGCGGCCTGAATCCCTTTCGCAGCAACGTAATTCGACTCTGGGCAAGGAGCCGACCTGCTTTTCTGGTTGCGCGTTCCCGGGGGCTGCCGGTCAGGCCCGGCGGCCAACACATGCCGCACGATCGCCTGATGATCGGCCTTCAGCGACGCCGCGTGCCCCGAATCAACCGTTCCCTGTCACATGGTGGGCGGACCGGGTAGGGGTGCACCGATTGCCTCGGCAAGCTGTTCGGGCAGGAACGTCAGCAGCGCGGGGACGATACCTCCAAAGGCTGTGCCGCTGAGCGGAAGTGTCCCCGTCTCCCCGAAGACGGTGAGTGTGAGGGAAGCGGTTTCGGCGGGTGTGAGAATACCGCCGAGGGGGATATTGGTCGTCGTGTCGAGCCCCAGGACCGACAGTGCCAGCGGCAGTGTCGCGTGGCCGTTGAGGAAGCCGTTCGCGACGACGGCCGGAGCATCGATGAGGGCGGTGACGGCCCCGAGCATGTCCCCGGTTTGCATCGCACCGATAACCGCACTGGCGCTGGATCCGAACGCGTTTGCTGTGGTGACCGCCGGGCCTATCGCGTCAAGAGCGAGCACCAACGGCAATCCGACGTGGAGGGCACCGGTGCCGAGATCCAGCGTTTGTGTGGTGCTGGTCGCCGTCTGGATCACATTCGTGAGGTTCTGCGATATCTGTGCCGGAATGGAGCCGGCGGGTAGCAGATTGGTGAAGTTCTGCGCCATCTGTCCCGGGATGGCGAGGGTTGGTATCAGATCTCCCAAGGTGCCTGTCGGCGTGATGGTGATAATCCCGGTATCGAGGTCGACGGTGGGGGCGAAGCCGGTTAAGAACAGGTCGCGCAGGCCGGTCGAGATGTCGCCCACCGCGCCGTCGACGTTGCCGGTCGCGAGGTCCTGGAAGGCGGCTTGGAAGGCGCTGTGCAGGCCGGCCGCGCCGGTGCGGAAGTCCTGTGCGGCGCTGTGCAGGGCGGTGTTGATCGTCTGGGCGTAACCCATATGTTGGTTGATGATCGTCTGCAGCACCGCCGCGGGATCACCCGACAGCAGATTCCGGATGTCCGCCGGCACGGTGGCCAGGTCGGCGGGGAAGTTCTGGATCGCGCTTTGCAAGGCGGTGGCGACCGTCTGTTGGTAGCCCGTCTGGTTGCTGAGAATCTGATGCAGCAACGGCTGCGGGTTCGCGGCGAGGGCACTTTGCAGGCTTTGCAGATTGGCGCCGGTAGTGGCGAAGAGGGTTTGGTACGGGCCGGCGACCGTGGCACCAAAGCTGGCCAAGCCGTCGGGCAGCCCCGGTAACCCGCCGGTCGCAAGCGCCCCGAGCCCCGTCTGTAGGCCACCGATCGCCTGCGAAATGGCCTGTGCGCCAGTCTGAATCTGTCCGGCCACTTCCTGGCCGACGTTGCCGAGCAGCTGAGTCACCCCACCGGCGCCGCCACCGAGCAGGGTCTGCTCGACGTTGGCGGCCTCGGCGCTCAGGTATGCACCGGCGCCCGTATTCAACAGGCTGACGAACCGGTCATGGAACGCCTGCGCTTGGGCGCTGAGAACCTGAAATTCCTGGCCGAAGTTGCCGAACATCGAGGCGATGGCGATCGAAACCTCATCCTGAGCAGCCGCCGCTATCCCCGTCGTGGGCCCCGCTGCGATCGCAGCGGCCTCGGCCAGCGACGACCGGAGACCAGCCAAATCGTGGGCCGCGCCCTGCACCAGTTCCGGCGCCGCAATCACAAAAGACATATCAAACTCCTTTGAATCGCCTCTTGACACATGACAAGTAGATCGTTTGTCAAGAGGCTAAAGAATCTTACTGCTGGGTAAGGTATTAGTCCTTAGTTGGTCTATTTGTCAAGAGGCCACGACACCCAGCGAAGTGATCGGGATCACTTGTCCACATGGCGAAACCAGGGAAATCACCCCACCTATCCGACCCCCCTATCCGATCCCGGTCCGCGGCACCACGCTGGGCCGCGACTGCATCACATGCGCACTCGACCCACCGCGGCCGACCATGCCCGCGGCCATCCCGCCGCCACCCATGCCACCCATCGGCATTGGCATCATCGGCACTCCACCGGTGGCCCCGGCCGCCCGGGCCGGCTCGACAGGTCCACCCATCGCGCCCAGCCCCGGCATCACCGAGCTGGCCAGCTGCGCCGGTATCGACCCTGACCAGGTCGGCGGCACCGACATCGCACCCACCAGCCGCGCCTGACCCACACCCGCCGATATCCCCGTCCCCTTCATCGCGGGCGCGGTGTCACCAACGAATTTCGGCGCAGCGTCGCGGCCACCGACATCGCGCCCGCGTGGTATCCCACCATCGCGGCCACGTCCTGGGCCCACATCTGCATGTAGTCGAACTCGGTGGCCGCGATCGCCGGGGTGTTCTGGCCCACGAAGTTCGTCGCGACCAACGCCCCGAGCAGCACCCGATTCGCCGTCACCGCAGCCGGATGCACCGTCGACGTCTGCGCCGCTTCGAACGCCGTCGCCGCGACTCGCGCCTGGGTGGCCGCGCCCTGGGCCTGCGCTGCTGACGCCGCCAACCACGACACGTAGGGCGCCGCTGCCGCGGTCATCGCCACCGCCGCCGGACCCGACCAGGGCCCGGCCGCCAACCCCGAAATCACCGCATCGAACGACGATGCAGCGGCTTGCAGTTCCGCGGCCAGCCCCTCCCACGCCGCCGCGGCCATAAACAGCGATCCCGAACCCGCCCCGCCATAGATCAGCGCGGAATTGGTCTCCGGCGGCAACAGCATGAAATCCATATCCGACCCCGCAACCGAACTAGTTGAAGAATCCGGACTGCGCATCGGTCTTGTTGAAGAATCCGGAGTCGTCGTTACCGGAATTACCGATGCCCGAGTTGAACACATTGGAATTGGCGATGCCGATATTGTCGAAGCCGGTGTTGCCAATGCCGGCGAGGAAGCTGCCGGTGTTATTGATACCCGCATTGTTGCCGTTGCCCGAGTTGTGAAAACCTGACTCAAAGGCGAGGCCGGTGTTCTGAAAACCGGAGGTGTCACCACCGGAGTTGAAAAAGCCCGACGAATCCAGGCCCGTCGTGCCGAAACCCGAGTTTTTGGCGCCAACCGGCGTCAGCATGCTGCCGAAGCCGGTGTTCAGGCTGCCCGAGTCGAAGCCGCCGGTGTTGCTGGCACCGGAATTGGCCCAGCCGGTGTTGATGGATCCCGCGTTGAAGTCGCCGGTGTTGATCGAGCCCGCGTTCCAGCTACCGGTGTTCTGGAAGCCCGAGTTTCCGAAGCCGAAATTCTGGGAGCCACCATTGAACACGCCCATGTTGTTGGCCCCGGCGTTTGCCAAGCCGAGGCTGTTGAAGCCGGCGTTGACAAAACCGGTATTCCCTTGGCCCGAGTTGGTGAGACCGGTGTTGAAGCTGCCCGAGTTCTCGGCACCGAAGCTATGACCGCCCGAGTTGAAGAGCCCCACGTTTCCGGTGCCCGAATTGAAGAAGCCGACGTTTCCGCTTCCGGAGTTTCCGAATCCGATATTGCCGCTGCCCGAGTTCAGCGCACCAAAGCCCACCTGGTTGTCCCCGGTGAGACCAAACCCGATGTCGTTGTTGCCCGTGTTACCGAAGCCGAAATCGTGGTTTCCGGTGTTGCTGACGCCGATGTTACTGCTGCCGCGGTTGCCGAAGCCCATATTGTTGTCGCCACGATTTCCGCTGCCGACGTTGGAATTTCCGAGGTTTCCGTTACCGAGGTTTCCGTTGCCAAGATTTCCGCTACCGACGTTCCCGGTGCCGATATTCCCGTTTCCGGTGTTGGTGCCGCCGGAGTTGCCGCTGCCGAAATTCTGGTCGCCCCGATTGCCGTTGCCTACATTGCTGTTGCCGGAATTCCCGTTGCCGAGGTTGGTATTGCCGGCGTTCCCACTGCCGACGTTGTGGCTGCCGTTGTTGCCGCTGCCCAGATTGTTGTCGCCGTGATTACCCCCACCCAGGTTTCCGCTACCGGCATTGCCCACGCCGAGATTGGCGAGCATGCCCGGCAGAGTTTGCAGTGCCTGCTGCAGACCACTCTGCATAGGCGCCAGTTGGGCGACCACCGCCGCGGCCTCGCCGTGGTAACCAACCATCGCGGCCACATCCTGTGCCCACATCTGTTCGTAAGCGGTCTCGGCGGCCGCGATCGCCGGCGCGTTCTGGCCGAACAGATTGGACACCACCAGCGAAACCAGTTGATTGCGGTTGGCCGCCACCGCCACCGGATGCACCGTCGCCGCCACCGCCGCCTCGAACGCCGACACGGCCGTGCGGGCCTGACCCGCCGCGCCCTGGGCATGAGCCGCGGCCGCCGACAGCCACCCGACATACGGGGCCGCCGCCTCGACCATCGCCGTCGCGGCCGGGCCCTGCCACACCGCCCCCGTCAACCCTGACGTCACCGAGCCGAAGGAACCGGCCGCCGAGCCCAGCTCACCGGCCAGCCCGTCCCAGGCCGCCGCTGCCGCCAGCATCGGTCCCGACCCGGCGCCCAGATACACCCGCGCCGAATTGATCTCCGGCGGCAGTATCACAAAGTTCATGGCGACCATCCCTCGGCGCAGGTGCGGCGACGTTCGTCGCGACCCGGTGAAGTGCGAAACGAGTCAAGGATGCGGGCCGCACCGGCCGGCGAACGTCGGTCACAACGCGCAAATCCAGCCGTCGCGGGGGTCGTAGATCGACGTCGTCAGGGGTCGTAGCCTCGCCGTCCGTGGCCGGTTACGGCACTGCCCTGGGACTGCGCGGCCGGGAGGGCATCACCGACATTTTTCGACTCATGTTGAACCGTTGCCGGTCACGGTGCGTGACACTGAGTTAGTCGTGGATACCTACCCGGACACGGCCACGGATCGGGTTGCATATGTGCGTGAGCGAGTTCCTGCCGACGAGGACAGTGACCCTGTTGCTCGCCGACGTCCAGGGCTCGGCGCAGCTGTGGCAGACCCAGCGCGAGGCGATGGCGTCCGCGGTCGGGCGTCTCGACCGCACCGCATCCGAGATGGTCACGGCCCATGGCGGGGTGGGTCCTGTCGAGCCCGGCTCCGATGGCTCCGACGGCTCCGACGGCTCCGACGGCTCCGACGGCTTTGAAGGCTCCGATGGCTTTGACGGCTTCGTGGCCGTGTTCCCGCGCGCCACCGATGCCCTGGCATGCGCCGTCGATCTGCAGCAGGCACCACTGGCGCCGATCCAGCTACGCGTCGCGGTGCATACCGGAGAGGTGACGCAGCGCAAGCCGGGCAACTACGGGGGGCCGGCCCTCAGCCGGGCGGCGCGACTGCGGGATCTGGCGCATGGCGGCCAGATTGTGCTGTCGGGCACGACCCACGACCTGGTCATCGACGAGCTGCCGGCCAATGTGTGGCTGAAAGACCTCGGCACCCATCGGCTGCGCGGCCTGGCGCGCCCCGAGCGCGTAGCGCAGTTGTGCCACCCCGATCTGCGTATCGAGTTCCCACCGCTGCACGCGCCCGATAGCATTGCGCTGCATGGCTTTCCGGCACACCTGACTCGGTTCGTCGGGCGGGCCGCGCAGATCAACGACGTGTGCAAGTTCCTGGCCGACCATCGGCTGGTCACCCTGGCGGGTGCCGGCGGTGTCGGCAAGACGCGGCTGGCGGTCCAGATTGCTACGGCGGCATCGGCGGAAGTCGGCAGTGGGGCGTGGTTTGTCGATCTGGCACCAGTGAGCGATCCCGACGTGGTGCCGGTCGCGGTGCTGCGGGCGCTGTCCATCGCGGACCAGCCCGGCCGGTCCGCGATGGACAGCCTGGTGCGATTCGTCGGTGACCGGGACTTGCTGGTGGTGCTGGACAACTGCGAGCACCTGACCGACGCGTGCGCCGCGCTGGCCGGCGAACTCCTGGGGGCGTGTCCGCGGCTGACGATTTTGACGACCAGCCGAGCCCCGATCGGGGTGCCCGGCGAACTGACCTGGCGGGTGCCGTCGCTGTCGCTCGCCGACGAGGCGATCGAACTGTTCGTCGACCGTGCGCGACTGGCCCGGCCGGAGTTCGGTGTCACCGCTGCCGACGTCGATATGGTCGGCGAAATCTGTGCCCGTCTCGACGGCTTGCCGCTGGGCATCGAGCTCGCGGCGGCGGCCGTGCGGGTGATGTCGCTGAGCGAGATCCTCGACGGCTTGCGTCACCGCTTCCGGCTGCTCACCGATGGCACGCCCACCGCGTCGCAGCGCAGGAAGACCCTCGGGACCTCCGTCGACTGGTCGCACACCTTGCTGACCGAACCCGAGCGCGTCCTGTTCCGCAGACTGGCGGTGTTCAACGGCGGCTTCGACCTGGAGGCCGCACGGGCCGTCTGCGCCGACGATGACCTGCATCAGCATCAGGTCCTCGACCTGCTCACCCGGCTCGTGGACAAGTCGCTGGTGGTGGCCGAACCGGCCGGGGACCGGACCCGCTTCCGGATGCTCGAGACGGTGCGCCATTATGCGCTGGCCAAGCTGCGCGACTACGGCCCGGACGCAGGGGAAGCTGATGCGATGCGCGCCCGCCATCGCGATCACTATGCGCGGCTGGCCGCCCTGCTGGACAGCCCGGGCGAGAAGCGTGATCAGCGCCAAATCGAGCAGGTGGAGATCGAGATCGACAACCTGCGGGCGGCGTTTGCCTGGTCGCGCGAAACGGGTGAGACCGATCGGGCGCTGGAGCTCACGTCGTCATTGCAGCCGCTGTGGCTGACGCGGGGACGCATTCAAGAGGGGCTGGCCTGGTTCGACGCCGTCCTCACCGATCACGACATGAGCGCCGTCGCGGCGGTGGTGCGCGGGCGGGCACTGGCCGACAAGGCGGCCCTCGACGCGTCGCGCAGCGTGCACGACAACCTCGATCAGGCGCAACAAGCCGTCGCGATCGCGCGCAAGCTCAACGACCGCGCGCTGCTGGCCCGCGGGCTCACCGCCTGCGGCGCGATCAGTTCCTACAGCGCCGACGCGGCCCGGCCCTACCTCGCCGAGGCGCTCGACATCGCCCGCGAACTCGGCGACCGGTGGCGGCTCACCCAAATCTTGACCTGGCAGGCGTACGGCGCGTTCTACGCCGGTGATCCGGTGGCCGCGCGCGCTTCCTCGCAGGAAGGGCTCGACCTTGCCGAGGCCATCGGCGACCAGTTTCACGCGCGCTCGTGCCGCTGGACCCTCGGGCTGGCGCAGCTGATGGAAGGCGATGTGCCCGACGCGATCGCCCAATTCCGCGCGGTGACCGCCGACGCCGACGCGGCTCACGACGTGTTGTTCCGGTGGGGCAGCCGACTAGCCCTCAGCCAGGCGCTGGCCTTCCGCGGTGATACCGGGGCAGCTCGGGTCGCAGCCACCGCGTCGCTGGCCGCCGCCGCTGACCTGTGGCCGTACAACGAAGGCTTCAGTTATGCGGTGCTGGCCACCGCGGCAGTGGCCGCAGGCGATGTTGCCGCGGCGGCCGAGGCGAGCGAGGCGGCGCGGCAGCGCCTCAGTGTGCAAGGCCAACTCGCCGGCGCAAACACCAACCCGATGGCCGAAGTTGCCTTGGCGCGTGGGGATCTGATCACGGCGGGACGCTGGGCGGACCAAGAGGTCGCGGCGTCGGCGGGCTGGCACCTGGCCCGGGCACTGACGACGCGTGCTCGCATAGCGATCGCCAAGGGCGACCCCGATCAAGCCGAACGCGACGCCCATAAGGCACTGGTGTGCGCCGCAGAACACCAGGCAAACCTGGCCGTCCCCGACATCCTCGAGTGCCTGGGACGGCTGGCCCCGGACGGCAGGAGTCATCGGGACGCGGCGCGGTTCTTCGGCGCGGCACACGAAATCCGGCGACGCTTCGGCGCCGCGCGGTTCGCCGTCTACGACGCCGATTACGAACGAACCGTCGCGATCACTCGGGACGCCCTGGGGCAGCAGGCCTTCGACACCGCGTGGGCCGAAGGGACCGGCCTAACGATCGACCAAGCGATCGCCTACGTGCGGCGCGGCCGCGGCGAACGCAAGCGCCCAGCCAGCGGCTGGGCATCGCTGACCCCCACCGAACGCGACGTCGTGCGGCTTGTGGCCGACGGACTGGCCAACAACGAGATTGCCGCGCGGCTGTTCATCTCGCGGCGCACGGTGCAAACCCACCTCACCCACGTGTACGCGAAACTCGGCATCAACTCACGAGTCCAGCTGGCCCACGAGGGTGCCAGCCGCGGCTGAGCCACGGCGTCCAGTCAAACCCCGTTCGCGGGAAATCTACGACCCGTAACTCGGGTCATCTACGTCTTCTGACCGACGTTCTTGGCCGTCTCGTTGCCCATCCTTGACGCATTCGCGTGCGGCTCGGAGTTCCCCGGAGCACGCGATGACGACAGGGAGGATAGCGATGTCGTTTGTGTCAGTCGACCCGGAATTCCTGGCGTCAGCGGCAGCCGATGTGGACAACATCGGGTCGGCGTTGAGTGCGGCCAACGCGGCGGCCAAGGCCCCGACGATCGGGGTGCTGGCCGCCGGCGCCGACGAGGTGTCGGCGGCGGTGGCGTCGCTGTTTTCGGGACACGCCCAGGTCTATCAGGCCCTCAGTGCCGAGGCCGCGCGGTTTCACCAACAGTTCATGCAAGCGCTTTCCACTGCTGGGACGACCTATGCGCGCGCCGAGGCGGCCAACGCCTCCCCGCTGCAGAACCTGCTCGACGGGGTCAACGCGCAGGTGCAGGCGGCTACCGGGCGCCCGCTGATCGGCAACGGCATCAACGGCGCCCCGGGCACCGGGCAGAACGGCACACCCGGCGGCTGGTTGATCGGCAACGGCGGTGCCGGGGGGTCCGGAGCCACCGGCGCCAACGGCGGAGCCGGCGGCACCGGCGGGGCCGCAGGGCTGATCGGCAACGGCGGGGCCGGCGGGGCCGGCGGATCCGCCACCACCGGCACCGGCGGCGCCGGCGGCAACGGCGGCAATGCGGGGCTGTTCGGCGCCGGCGGGGCCGGCGGGGCCGGCGGGGGCTCGATCCAGGGGGCCGGCGGGACCGGTGGGTCCGGCGGCAACGCCGGCACGCTCTTCGGCGCGGCCGGGACCGGCGGCGCCGGCGGGTTCACCCAGAGCAACACCGCGCTCGGTGGGACGGGCGGCGCCGGCGGGGCCGGTGGGCTGTTCTCCAGCGGCGGCGCGGGAGGGGCCGGCGGATTCAGCGAGGCCGGGACCGGCGGGACCGGCGGCGCCGGCGGGACCGGCGGAATGTTCGGCCCCGCCGGCACCGGAGGGGTCGGCGGAGAGAGCTTGGGCGGCAACGGCGGAGTCGGCGGGGCCGGCGGGGCCGGCGGGATGTTCGGCGCGGGTGGCACCGGTGGCAGCGGCGGGCACGGCGCAACCAGCGGTGGCATGGGTGGGACCGGCGGCAACGCCGGCATGCTCAGCCTCGGTGCGGCCGGCGGCGCCGGCGGCGCCGGCGGGGAAGGTGTCACCCCGGGCGGACTCGGCGGGGCGGGCGGAGCCGGCGGCACCGGCGGCATGTTCTTCGGCGACGGCGGGGCCGGCGGCAACGGCGGATTCGGCGCCACGAACGGCGGCAAAGGTGGCACCGGCGGCAACGCCGGCATGCTTGCCGGCTCCGGTGGTGCCGGCGGCGCCGGCGGGCAGGGTGGTACGACGGCCGGCGGTAACGGCGGCGCGGGCGGCAGCTCCGGGATGATCGGTGACGGCGGCAATGGCGGTAGCGGCGGCGCTGGCGGGACCGGCGCCGGTGGTAAGGGCGGTAGCGGCGGCGCCGGCGGCAACGGCGTGTTGATCGGCGACGGCGGCAACGGCGGCAATGGCGGGACCGGCACCGTCCCGGGCAAGGCCGGCGCCGGCGGTATCGGCGGCCAGCTGCTGGGTCTGGACGGCTTCAACGCCCCCGCCGGCACCTCACCCGTGCACACCATGCAGCAACAGGCGCTCAACGCCATCAACGCGCCCGTCCAGGCGCTGACCGGACGTCCGCTGATCGGCAACGGCATCAACGGGACTCCTGGCACCGGGGCGGCTGGCGGAGACGGGGGGTGGCTATTCGGTAACGGCGGGATCGGCGGATCCGGCGCGGCCGGCGCCACCGGCGGGCCCGGCGGAAACGGCGGTACCGGCGGAATCTTGTTCGGCTCCGGTGGGGCCGGCGGCGCCGGTGGCCCCGGTGTCACCACCGGCGGGTCCGGCGGCGCAGGCGGGTCGGCCTTCCTGATCGGCTCCGGCGGCAATGGCGGGGCCGGCGGTACGGCGGTGGCTCCCGCCGCCACCCCGGGCCCCTTCACCGGGGGCGCGGGCGGCGCGGGCGGCAACGCGGGCGCTCTCTCGGGTGCCGCCGGGACCGGCGGGGCCGGCGGCGGCCCCGGCAAAGGCGGGACCGGCGGGGCCGGCGGCACCGGCGGGCTGTTCGCCAGCGGCGGGGTCGGCGGGTACGGCGGGTTCGGCGGCATCGCCGGGGCCGGCGGGGCCGGCGGCAGCGGCGGGCTGTTCGCCGGCGGCGGCGACGGTGGGGCCGGCGGAGCCGGCACCACCACCAGCGGGACGGGCGGGGCCGGCGGCAACGGGGGGATGTTCGGTGCGGGCGGCACCGGGGGCGTCGGCGGGTTCGGGCTGTCCGGAACCGGCGCAGCGGGCGGGGTGGGCGGCAACTCCGGCGTGTTCGGTCTCGGCGCCGCCGGCGGCGCGGGCGGTACCGGCGGCGCCGTCTTCAGCGGCACCGGCGGGACGGGCGGCCACGGCGGACGGGGCGGATTCCTCTTCGGCTCCGGCGGCGCCGGGGGCAGCGGCGGTGCCGGCGTGTTCGGCGCCAACGGCGGGACCGGCGGCACCGGCGGCGACGCCGGCATCCTGAACGGCTCCGGCGGCTCCGGCGGGGCCGGCGGCGCTGCCGGCCTCAGCCCGCTCACCAACGGCGGCGCCGGCGGCGCCGGCGGCCGAGCGGGCCTGATCGGCGACGGCGGTGACGGCGGCGCCGGCGCCGACGGTCACGGCGGCGCGGGCGGCCCCGGCGGAACCGGCGGCAACGCCGTGTTGATCGGCGACGGCGGTAACGGCGGTAACGGCGGGACCGGCACGCCGCCGGGTAAGGCCGGCACCGGGGGCAAGGGCGGGCAGCTGCTCGGGCAGGACGGCAACATCGGGCGGCAATAGCCGCCGGGTGTGCGATCGCGTCGCTTAGGTGCGGCCGCCGGATTCCTCACACCACCGGCAGGAGCCGCTCGGCGGCCACCGACAACCGCTGCCGGCCGAGCGCCGGCCAGGCCTGGACCGCGCAGAACGGTGCGCACTGATCCTGTGACGACCGCGTGCCGACATGCACGCAGCACTGCACCAGCCGCTCTTCGATCATCGTCGACATATCCATGAACGGTTTGACGGTGATACGCAGCACCCGCTCCCCCAGCAGCCGCCGCAGCTGGCGCCGTCGCCCGGGCAGCGCGCTGGAGGCCAGGGTCAGCAGGGTTGCCATGCCCAGGTCGCAATTCTGGCAGATCAGACGCCACACGTCGGACATCTGCGGGTGCGACAACGACGACTGCTCCGACAGCAACGCCAGTAGCGATTCACGTACCGCCAGCCGCAACTCGCGGGGAATATCCCTGTCGGCGATACGGTTTGCGACCAGGCCCAGCTTGTCTTTGAGGTTGTCGTGACCGATCAAGGCCACCAGTGAGCGCCACCGCCCGCCGTCGTCGCGCAGCAGGTACCCCACCGAACAACAATGCGGGTGTGAGCACGGCAGCGCGGTCAGATCCCGCCACGTGACCAGATCGTCGGTCTGTGGCCCCAGCCTCCTGAGCACACCGGTGTGCGTGAGCCGATTGTCGGCGTCGATGAATCCCGAACGCCCCGAACCGAACTGGGGCTGAATGCAGACCCCGCCCGCATAGGGTGTTCGTAGGGCAAGCCGAACCACGTCGCCGATCTCGTGGTCGTTGACGCCCAGCGCGGCCGTCATCACCAACGTGGTGAATATCTCCCGTTCGGACAGCCGGCGCAACGCGTCTTGCTTGATCCGACGAAGATCCCCGCCCCGATGGTATCGATGTGCGGCCTGCGAGAGCCCGTCGTATTGCAGGTACACCTCGGCGCGCTCGCGGTGCTCGGTGAGCACGTCGAGTAATCCGTCGTCCTGGGCTACTCGGATTCCGTTGGTGTTGAGCAATATTCGCGTGATTGGCCGCGCACTCAGTTCGGCCAACAACTCCGGTAATTGCGGATGCAGGCTGGGTTCGCCGCCGCTGAGCATCAGCACATCGAGGCGTCCGTTCTCGCGCTCGAGACGCTGGTCGACGTTGGCCAGCACGTCGCCGATCGCCACGACATGACGCAGGTCCGGCGATGAATCGGCAAAGCAGGTCGGGCAGCGCAGGTTGCACGTCTCGGCGATGTCCTCCAGCAGGATGCAGGTGTGCTGTGTCTGCATCTGCGGCAGACCACGCAGATACGCCGACGGAATCGGGTCGAAGTTACCCGGCGTATCGGGGATGTGAGCCTTCGTCGGGGCCGTCCATTCTTCAAGGTAGGCAAGGATTTCGGGATCTTCGTCGTAGAGGGTTCGGACCAGCCCGTGGGAGCGGCAGCCGCGCTCCAGCCAGACCAGCCCGTCGCGCACGGCCAGCCAGCCACTGAGCCGGGCAACACTACTCAACGGACGATCCGGTTCCTCGTCGTGACAGCGCGGGCAGAACGCGTTGACGTAGCGATGAATGCTGTCGCCCCGCAAATCCATGCCGGTCATCCGGCAGTTCCGTACAGCGTCGGATTCAAGCCGGTGCAGAAGCCGACCGTGACGATCGACGCGACCGCCCAGCCGATCATCAACCCCATCCCAATTCCCCTGGCCCAAGGGTTTCGCAGCGCAACCAGCACGCCGCCGCCGCCAAAGGCGATCAGCCCCAGGACAATAGCTCCCGTCACCAGAGCGGCGTGGGACGAGACGGCTTGGGCAAGGCCGGCGATCACCATGAACCCGACCACCAGATTGATTCCGAAATAAAGGAATACACCGACCACGACCGCCCCGAAGATCTCCCCACCGGACCTGCGGGGTGGCGGAGGCCAGCCGGGGTAGGGCTGGTTCGGGTCGTAGGGATAGCCCGGCGGAGGCCAACCCGGAGGTGGGTTCGTCATGCTGGCAGTGCCTGCCTGTGCAGCAGTGGGTCATAGTGACCACGCTGGTATCCGTAGCCCAGCCGAACGGCGATGAGAACAACCGAGGGCAGCAGAAACCATTGCGGCCGTGTCAGACCCAGCCACACGGTTTCGTTGGCCCGGACGAACTCGACGAAGAACCGGAACACCGCGTAGCCCGCGACGTAGAGGACGAACAGCTCACCGGGTTGGGTGAGCTTATTGCGCAGCCACAGCAGAACGGCGAACGCGGCCAGCTGAAAACCGATCTCGTAAAGGAACGACGGATGCATCGCGGCGCCAATGAGGCAACCCGGGCATTTCGGTGTGGCGGCTGGGGCATGCACACCCCACGGCAGGCCGGTCGGCCGGCCGGGAGCTTCGGTGAGGTGACACCCGATGCGACCGACAGCCATTCCCAGTGCGACCGCCGGGGCGAACAGATCGCCGGTTTTGCCGCGGAAGCCGCCGATCCGCTTGGCAATCAGCACGCCTACGTAGGCGCCCGCGAGGCCGCCCAGGATGCTCCGCGACCCAAATTCCCAGGCCTGCAACAAGGTCGGGTTGAGCCGGACATCGATGTGTTCCGCCCACCCGGACAGCCGCATGCCGATTGCCCCGCCGACCAGAGCTCCGGTCACCGCCACCAGCGATTGGTCGTTCACCGCACCGCGGCGGCGGGCTTCGGCGAAGAAAACTGCCGTGGCCACCAGCACGCCCAGCCCGACGAACATGCCATGTACCGGCAGCGTCAGCGGTCCTACCCACCAGTGCGGAACCACCCCGACAGCCTATCTGGGTCGGGCATTGAACGGGCTCGTTGCGCCGCGGACCGCGATACGTATCGCTGGCGATCAACGCGCCCGCAAACGTCCGCGCAAGACATCCAGGACATCTGGCAACCTTGGGGCGCCAACGCCGCCCCGGGGACCGGCGCCGACGGCGGGGCCGGCGGGATCTTGATCGGCAACGGCGGGGCCGGCGGGTCGGGCGCGCCCGGCATGCCGGGCGGTAACGGTGGGCCAGCGGGATTATTCGGGATCGGCGGTACCGGCGGGTTCGGTGCCAACATCGCCGGGTCCGGCGGAGCCGGCGGCAACGCCGGCATCCTCGGCGGCAACGGCGGCGCCGGCGGCGCTGCCGGTATCAGCCAGTCAGGTATCGGTGCGCCCGGCGGAGCTGGCGGCAATGCTGGCGTGCTCTACGGCAACGGTGGCGTCGGCGGTACCGGCGGCACCAGCAGATTCGGCGGTCTCGGCGGAAACGGAGGAGTCGGCGGCAAGGCCGGACTGATCGGCAATGGCGGTGACGGTGGCGCCGGCGGGAACAGCGGGTCGGCTACCGGCACCGGCGGTAATGGAGGTGCGGGCGGCAGCGCATGGCTGATCGGCGACGGCGGCAACGGCGGCAACGGCGGAATCGGCGTGACGCCGGGTACGGGCGGCGCCGGCGGCACCGGCGGGCAGCTGCTCGGCCAGGACGGCAACAACGGCCAGTGAGAGCCCAGGCGGACCCGTCCGGTCGCGTGCCGGATATCCGCTACCCGGTTCGTTGGACCGGCGGCCGGTAGAAGATCAGCAACTGCCCGATGGCGCCGGCGAGGCCGAGTCCGAGTGAGATCAGCAGGCCGCCCCACCCGTCGAACCAGTTCTTTCCGAAGATCATCCAGTCCAGGCTGAGCCTTCCCGCGCCAAGGGTGGCGACGACGACGGCGCTGACCGCCAGCACCAGGTTGTATTCCCAACCCTCCTTGACGATGAAGAAGCCGTTGGGCCGGTGCACGGTCCACGCCGCGACCAGCATGAGTGAGACGAAACCCGCGGCCGGGATGGGCGTGAGCAGACCCGCGGCCAACCCCAGTCCGGCGGCAGTCTCGGTGCTGGCGGCCACCGTCGCGTGAAACCTCCCCGGCTTCATACCGATGCTTTCGAACCACCGCGCCGTCCCCGGTATCCGGCCGCCACCGAAGAACTTGTTCAAGCCATGCGCGGCGAGTGTCAGGCCCAGCACCAGCCGCAGGATCAGCAACCCGACGTCATACGGAGTCATACCGTCAAAACTAGATCATCCGGCCCAGCTCCCGGCAGCAACGGCGAGCCGCCGGTTCCGGTGATCCGTGTGGAAACATTGCGGGCGTTCCGACGTTTCCCCGCAACCGCTTCAGGCTTGCCCGACCACCAGGGGGTGCATCACATGGCTCGTATCCCGCGAGGCAGGGATCCCCTCGAAGACCCCCCGAAGCGCATCTGGAAAGACCCGGTGGTCTTGCTGGACGGACAGGCGGAACATTCGCGAGAGGTTCTGGGCAACAAGGGCCACGGCATCGACGTGATGCGCCGCCACGCGTTGCCGGTACCGCCCGCGTTCTGCATCACCACCGAGGTGGGGGTGCGGTACCTGGCCGACCCCGACCCGACCATGGATGCGATTTGGGACGTCGTAATCGAGCGGATGGGCTGGCTGGAGGCCGAGACCTCGCGCACGTTCGGCCGAGGGCCGCGGCCGTTGTTGGTCAGCGTGCGCTCGGGCGCCACCCAGTCGATGCCCGGGATGATGGACACCATCTTGGACCTGGGCGTCAACGACGCCGTCGAGCAGGCCCTGGCGAGGGCTTGCACCGCTGAATTTGCGCGTGACACGCGACGGCGGTTCAACCGTATGTATCGGCGAGTCACCGGCCAGCACCCCGCCGAGGATCCATACGAGCAGTTGCGCGTCGGCATCGGGGCCGTCTTCACTTCCTGGAACTCTCCGCGCGCCAAGGCCTATCGCGAGCACTACGGTCGAGACGACCAGGGGGGTACCGCGGTGGTCGTGCAGGCGATGGTGTTCGGCAACCAGACGGCCCGCTCCGGCGCCGGTGTGCTCTCCTCCCGTAACCCGATCACCGGCGCAAACGAACCGTTCGGCGACTGGCTGCCCGGCGGTCAGGGCGACGACGTGGTCTCGGGATTGGTGGACGTCGAGCCGATCGCCACGCTGCGCGACGAGCTACCCGCCGTCTATGACGAGCTTATCGAGGCCGCCCGCCGCCTGGAGCAACTGACCTCAGACGTCCCAGAAATCGAGTTCACGGTTGAAAACGGCAAACTGTGGCTGCTGCAGACCCGGTCCGCCGAGCGGTCGGCGCAAGCCGCGGTGCGGCTGGCTCTGCAACTGCGACACGACGGTCTCATCGACGACGCCCAGACCCTGCGCCGAGTGACCCCCGCAGCCGTCGAAGCCGTGCTGCGCCCCGCCCTGCAACCCGAAACACGCTTGGCCGCACCGCTTTTGGCCAAAGGTCTGCCCGCCTGCCCGGGCGTGGCAACCGGAATCGCCTACACCGACGTGGATGCGGCGCTGGACGCGGCCGAGCGGGGCGAGCCGGTCATCCTGGTGCGCGACCACACCAGGCCCGAAGACGTCCTGGGCATGCTGGCCGCACAGGGCATCGTCACCGAGGTGGGCGGCGCGGCCAGCCACGCGGCAGTGGTCAGCCGCGAGCTCGGCCGGGTTGCCGTCGTGGGTTGCGGCCACGGTGTAGCCGCGACCCTGGCCGGCAAACAGATCACCGTCGACGGACATGAGGGCGAAGTGCGCGACGGCAGCCTGTCGCTGTCCGCGTGGTCGGAAAACGACACTCCGGAGTTGCGGGAACTCACCGGCATCGCATTACGCCTCAGCCCGCTGCGAGCGCACGCCACCGGCGACTACCCGAGGCTGGAGGATCATTCCGAAGCTGCGGTGCGCGCGGCCATGACCGCCGGACATCGCGATGTCGTGTCGGACACGCCACTGATCGCCATGTTGCACGCGCTGCGGGCATCGGCTGATTGATACCGGGCAACACGCTCCGCCCAAGCCGTCGCCACCGCGTAGCGCACTTGTCCGCGGCGGCGCAATTGAACTGACCCGGCGTCGACGCCCTACTACCCCCGAAACTTGTGCCCGCGTCACCGACCTTCGGGCGTGGGCGAGGACGAGAGGGCAGCTGCCCACCCAACCCCCACCCGCCGTCGCGCCCTGCCCAGGACCCACCGGCGAACGCGCCCACTGGTGGTGGTACCAACCCTTCCAACCCCAACCACCACCAACACCCAACTAACGCGGCTACCCGAGCCGGCCACCACCGGCACCGCATCGAAACCCAAACACATTGGCGCACAACCCGGCCACCCCCCACATCGCGGACACCCGAAACCACAACCAACCCCGCACCGCCACCGACCCGCGACCTCACGCCCCACACCCCTGATCAACACCCGCAGTAACGCGGAACATGATCGAGGCCCTGATCGCCGGAGAGCGCGATCCCTACGGGCTGGCCGAACTGGCACGCGGAAAGATGAAAGCCAAGCGCTCGGAGTTGAATCACCGCGCTTGACGGTCGCTTCGTGAGCATCACGCCGAACTCGCGCGCATGCTGTTGAGCCAGATCGACGCGCTGAACACCCAGACCGACATCCTCTCGGCGCGCATCGAGACCCGACTTTCGGGTCAGTCGGGCTATACCCCGAAATTTGTGCCCGCGACCTTCAGGCGGGGCGAGGACCAGAGGGCAGCTGCCAGCTGCAGCTAAACCAGTTCGCTGCACAGACCTACCGGACACTGGTCATTTCCCCTCTCAATTTCCAACCAGGTCTGGTGCTATACAGTCGGGCCATTGTGAGGATTCTCGGCACTGCTCAGACTCGACGATGGCCGTGGGCCATCGCGCACACCGGAACCAGCCTCAAGAATAGGCGCCCATGAAATTTCCATACGCCACAATACTTTTGAGCCTGCTCGCCCTCAGCGTCACAACAGAAGTACTCTGGATGGGTAATATCTCCCGGCCACCCACGGCGATCTATCACATCTGGCATGTGGCTCTGATGCTCTTTGTCATCACCGTACGCCTGGCTTATCAGCAGCGGCTTTCCCCGCAGGTGGCAAGGTATACGCGCATACTGATCGCGGGAATGGCAATGTGCGCCGTGGGAGACGTGGTCAATAGCGCCATATCCGGCATCGAACCCATCAGCCAAAAGCTGTCCACCGCGATCATTCTGTTCGGCGCCGGGTACACCTTGTACGTTTACGTCCTCTACCGTTTTTCTCAGCCCAGACTCGCACAACGTGGCGGAACCGGTTACCGCATGCGGTGGTTCGTCTTGATGATCATTGCGGTGGCCAACACTGTGGGCTGGATCTCGTACGTGCGGGAGCCAGTGGCCGGTCATCAGTTCCTCGAGCTTGGCAGCTTCCTTTTCAACCTCGTCATCTACACCCTGATGATCAGCTTCAGTATTTGGTATTTTTGGGCGAACCGACTCAGCCTGCCGGCGTTGCCCGTACTAATCGGCGGACTGCTTCTCCCGCTATCAGACTTGTACCTGTTCAGCACGTGGCTGGCACCGGGGCAGGATCGAAATGTTCCGACATTCGACCTGTATGCCGCCAACTGGATATTGTATTTTGGCGGACAGGTGTTATTCGCATTCTTGCCGGCCTGCGAAAACGATGCGATGTTAAGCGAATCACCGCAGCCGGGAAACAGACACGCGGAGCTGGGCTAACCCAGACAACGACGAGACCCGGTGACATGGACAACGAAACCCCAAGCCAAGCCAACCCCACAGCACCCGGAATGCACGTCAAAGTGTTACAAGCCGTCCGCCTGAAGGGCCGGGTGAGCCCAACCGACCTGGCTACCACGCTAGGTGAAGACCTCCGCGCGATCACCGAAATCGTCGATCAGCTCACCGCATCGGGCCTCTTGCTCGAGGGCGCGACGTTGCGGATCAGCCCCAGCGGCCGCACCCGACTCAATGCGTTGCTCGCCGAGGAGCGCACCCGCGTCGACCCGGCGGCAATGGCCGCCGCTTACAACGAGTTTCGCAGCGTCAACGCCGATTTCAAAGTTGTGGTCACGGACTGGCAACTCAAGGGCGGCCAACCCAATGTCCACGACGATGCCGGCTATGACGACGCGGTATTGGCCCGTCTCGACAATGTGCACCGGCGCGTGGAGCCGATCATCGCGGCCGCCGCAACGCAGCTGCCGCGGCTGCACGCCTACTCGGCGAAACTGAATGCCGCGCTTGACAAGGTCAAGTCCGGCGATATCGCCTGGCTCACCAGGCCGCTCATCGACTCCTATCACACCGTCTGGTTCGAACTGCATGAGGAGCTGATCCTGGCCGTGGGCCTGACCCGCGAAGAAGCGGCCAGATCTGGTGATGCCCAATAGTATTCATTGCAGGGCGGCGTCAAGTAATTGCGCATAGGCGTCGATATCGGGTATTGCCGACGCGGCCGCGTGGACACTGATCGCAATCGTGTCGCCGATACCGTGCACCCCGTGGGTCAGCCCCATCGCCGGTGACAGTGCCGGATAGCCGGCCGTCAGCACCACCGGCGCGTCACCGAAATGGAGATCCGCGGCTCCGCGGTGCACACTGGATACGACGGTGTTGCCGGCCACTTGGGCCGGCCGGGCGTCGGCATCGAATTGGCTGACGCCCCACCGCAATAGCACTGCCGGAATGGTAGCGAAGGCCAGGTCGGCCGCCCGCACGGCGGGATGTCGCATGCGGCGGCGGGCATTGGCTACATCGGCGGCTATCCGCCCAACCCGCTCGGCGTGACCGAGCGCCGGGTACAGGCCGACGACGACGTTGCCGAAATGGTTATGCGCCTGCGGCACACCCGGTTTAGCCATCGGCACTTCTGCTGCCAGCGATTCGGCCGACCCGCCGAGCAGCCGGGACAGCGCCGTGGACACGGCGGCCAGCACCGCGATAGTCACTGTGGGACCGGGCAATTGCGAGCGCTGCCGCACCAGTGTGCGCACCGCTCGCACACCCTCGGGCCGGGCGTTGGTGGAAAGCAGCGGCCGCGAACCGGCACTCGGCGCCAACCGCCCGGACCTGGTGTCGCGAACCAGCCGGCGGTGCGCGTAGGCCGCTGCGGCGGCCCGCCAGGGCAGGACACCCCGCCGCGGCCCGGTGACCGGCGCCACCGGAGCCGCCCGCCCGAACAGCCAGGCCGCCATCGCCGAGGCGCGCGCGCCGTCGCCGAGCGCATGCGCGACTTGGACGACCGCAACGGTGCCCGCGCCCCGGACCCCCGGAATCCCGGTCACCGGGGTGAATACGTGGACCCGCCAAGGCATCCGGCGAATATCGAGCTGCTCGTCGGCCAGCCCGGTGACGGCCGCCAGGCAGCCATGCCAACTGTCGTCGGTCGGCTCGTGGCGGACCACCTGCTCGGGCTCGACACCCGCGGCAACCCACTGCGGATAGGTCAGGGCAGATCGGGCGTGGACCCGCATCCGCAGCTGCGGACAGGCGTGGGCCCGGTCCAGGAGCTGCGCGACAGCCCGCTCGACAGCCACGGCTTCACCGTCGAAGGCATACAACAGGAACTGGTCATTGGGAATCTTGGCCGACATCCAGTAGAACTGCGCGTCGACGGCCGCCATCCGGTGTGCCGCCACAGCCTCACCCGGGTGTGCCGACGAACGTCAGGATCAGCTCGGCCACCTTCTCCGGCTGTTCCAGCTGCAGGAAATGCCCGGCGTGGTCGACGATCGCCACGTCGCTGCCGGCGGGCAGCACGTTCTCGGTCCAATGCGTGAAAGCTGGTGTGGCACAACCGTCGTCGCGACCATGCAGGTACAGGCTCGGCAACCGCGGCGGCTCGGTCCACCATCGGTTCAACTCGGCGTAGGCGGCCGGCGGCCGGGTGTTACGGATGGTGGCCCGGTATGGGCCTAGCGCCGCTCGCCAGCTCTCCGGTGTGCCGATCGCGGCGTCGACGTGGCGCAGATCCTCCTCGGCGTAATAACCCGGCGACCACCGGCGCCACAACAGCGTGGGTAGCCACGCGGCGGACCGCTCGGGCAGCCAGGGCAACTGGAAGTAGGCGATGTACCAGCTGCGCAACAGCTGATGCGGGAGCTCGCGGGCCAGCCGCCCGCGGTCGGGTACCCGGCCCAGCGGCCGGAATGCCGCCGCGGGCGGCACCGACATGATGACCGCCCGGGCGAACGGGCTGTCGGGCATCGCGGCCAGACCGGTGGCGGCGATCGCGCCCCAGTCGTGCCCAATCACCACGTCGTCGTCGGTTCCGCCGGCGGCCGCGCGCACCCGCAGCGCGTCGTGCATCAGCGCACCCACGTGATAACAGCCGTCGGCCGGAATCGACGACGGCGCATATCCCCGCATGAAGGGTGCGACGACCCGCCAACCCGCCTTCGCCAGCCGAGGAGCGACCTTGCGCCAGCCGTATGGGGTGTCGGGAAAGCCATGCAGGCACAAGGCGATCGGGGCGCCGGCCGGGCCCCAGGTCAGGGCCTTGAGATCAGCACCGGCGCCCGGGACGTCGATCCAGTGGGGTTCAGGCATGACAGGCTTCCTGGTCGGCGTTGGCGTGGTCGGTCGCGGCGTTGCCAATCATGCCGGGCGTGGCGCCCGGCGCGGCAGCTTGGTTCCTCATGTTGACTCCTATCGCCACCTGCAGCGCGCGCATGATCCAACGTAACCGGGACGCATGGGGGACAAAAAGACCGTCGATCGGGGGACTTCGCATTCATCCCCGGTGTGGCCGCTTGGCCGACAGACGTCGCGCCGCCGTCACGGCACCCTGAATTCAGCGTCGTCAACGGGAGGACCAAGCAACGATGATGTTCGCGTCGTTACCCCCAGAAGTCAACTCGGGCCGGATGTATACCGGTCCCGGAGCGGAGTCGATGTTGGTCGCGGCGAGCGCCTGGGAGACGGTTGCCGGCGAGTTGTACGCCACGGCGGCGTCGGTCGACTCGATGATCTGCGGGCTGATCAGCGGCCCGTGGCTGGGTGCCAGCGCGACGGCCATGGCGGCCGCCGCCGCCTCGTACGTGGCATGGCTGAAAACCACTGCCGCCCAGGCCGAGCAGGCCGCGGCCCAGGCAAGAGCCGCGGTGGCGGCCTATCTGACAGCGCATGCGATGACGGTCCCGCCGGCGCTGGTCGCGGCCAACCGCGCTCAGCTGGAGTCGCTGATCGCCACCGATGTGCTGGGTCAGAACGCCCCGGCGATCGCGGCTACCGAGGCCCAATACGGCGAAATGTGGGCCCAGGACGCGGCCGCGATGTACTGCTACGCCGCCGGCTCGACGGCGGCGACCACATTGACCCCGTTCACCGCGCCGGCCGAGATCTCCGACCCGTCCGGCCAGGTCGCGAACCTGGCCGCGCTGGTCCAGGCCACCGGCAACTCCGTGGCGACCGAAATCACCAACGCCGTTGCGCAGCTGACGTCCGCGGTGCCCGCCGCCCTGGCCGGCATCGGCGGTATGGCGGCGCCGTCGGCGCTGCCGTCATGGGTGAGCGACCTGCAGACCGTGATGAGCATCTTCGGGACGCCGTTCTTCGCCTCCACCTCGCTGGCCGGGCTGGGGATGTCGATGTTGTCGAACCTCAAGGGTCTGTTCCCCGCGGCGGCCGCCGCCGGCGCCCAGATCGCGACGTCGGTCGCGCAGACTGGAACCGGCGCGCTGACGTCGTCGTCGCTGACCGCGGCGGTCTCGGCCGGGTTGGGCAACGCGACCACGGTCGGCGCCCTGTCGGTGCCCCAGAGCTGGGCCGCCACGGCCCCCGTGGCCCCGGCGGCCACCGCCGCGGCGGCAACGCCGTTGCCTCGGTCGGCGCTGGCCGCCGCGGTCGACGTACTGGACGCCGCAAGTCCGGGAACGCTGTTGGGCGGAATGCCGTTGGCGCAGTTGAGTTCCCGAGGCATGACCGGTGGCCCGTCCCGGCTGGAGTTCGGCTCGCTGCGGGTGCTGCCGGAGGTGGTCGGCTGATAGGCGGGCGGGTTCGGTGAGCAATGCGGACACTGTCCGCCGACGGGCCAAAACGGGCGCCACTCAGCGGAGGATCCTGGATGCGGCAACCGAGGTTTTCGCGGCCAGGGGCTTCACCGCGGCGACGATGGCCGATGTGGTGGCCAAGTCAGGTGCCAGCATCGGCAGCATCTACCACCATTTCGGCGGCAAGAGCGAACTGTTTCTGGCGATCTTCGAGCAGCTGGCCGACGACGTGGAACGCCGTATCGAGGCGGCGATGCAGCACGCCCTCCGGACCGGCCCGGACGGCGCGGACCCGCGACACGCACTGCAACTTCACGTGCGGGCCTACCTGGAGGCGATGTGGGACAACCGATGCCGGGCCAGGGTGTTGTCGTCCGGCGACACGCCCGCCGGATTCGAGACCGTCCGCCGCGACCGGATGTCGGCCGCCTTCCGCCGCTTGCTAGCCGTGCTGCCGCCCGACACGTCGCTGCGCAGCCAACTGCTGAGCCGCCTTCTGATGGCGACGATCGCCGAGTCGTCGTTGATGATCGCCGACTGCGAGAACCCCGACGACGTCGCGCCGATCATCGATACGGCGATCGAATGGATCGCCAGGCTCACCAAGTAGCTCACACTTGCGCTGCGGCCCTTTCCAATTCGGCGATGACGATCTTGCGCATGCCGAGCATCGCGGTGGTCGCCGCGGTCGCCACGGCAGGATCGGGGTCGGTGAGCAGCTCGTATAGCCGGGCCGGGACGATCTGCCAGCTCAGCCCGAAGCGGTCTTTGCACCAGCCGCACTGCGATTCTTCGCCGCCTTGGGTCAGCCGGTCCCAGTAGTAGTCGACCTCGTCCTGGTCCTTGCAGTCGACCATGAAGGACACCGCCTCGGTGAAGCGGAATTCCGGGCCACCGTTGATGCCGACGAACCGCACCCCGTCCAGGACGAAGGTGCCCGACACCACCGCGCCCGGTTCACCCGGGCCGGCCTCGGTGTAGCGATTGAAACTCTCGACGTGCGAGTTCGGGAACACCGAGGTGTAGAACTGGGCCGCCTCTTCCAGATTGTGGTCGAACCAGAGTGCGGGCGTGATCGATGGCATGGCCGTCTCCTTGTCGTCGGGGGTCGTCGGGGGTCGTCGGGGGTCGTCGGGGGTCGTCGGGGGTCGTCGGGGGTCGTCGGGGGTCGTCGGGGGTCGTCGGGGGTCGTCGGGGGTCGTCGGGGGGTCGTCGCTGTGATAGACCCCGGCGACGACGAAAACTCACCGCAACATCGTTCAGAACCGCACGCGCGGCGCGTCGCGGCTTGCCAGGTGGTCCCATTACTGGCAAGACCCCCGCCAAGCTGGCCCCTTATTTCTGGCAACCGACGTTAACCGGACCTTGAGGCCAAGACGCCTGCGCCGGCCCGGGTGGAAGGGATACACCACCAACCTGACTACCCAATGCTCGGCATTCGTATCGACGCCTACCACCAGCTGCTAAGCATCGTGGTCGCCGCGTTGGCCGTCAGCCACTACAACGAAACCCAAACCGGCTGGATGATCAAGAAATTCGTGCACACGGCCCGCCGCTACCGCACCGCCAAAATCAAGCTGGCCAACCAATCCTGTCCGCCGCCGACCACTACCCGACGACCTCCGCGAGGCGATCGCCGAAATCGGCAGAAAACTTGCCACGCCACGGACTTCCCGGCCTAGGCGTCAGAAGGGCCAAAACAGCGGTGTGTAAATGACGGCTGCGAGGAAAAAAACGATGGTCACCGGCAGGCCAAGTTTGAGGTAATCCATGAATCGATATCCGCCAGGTCCCATGATGATGGCGTTGGCCGGAGCGGCGACAGGCGTGAGAAATGCCGCAGAACAACCGATCAACACGCCCATCAAGAGGGGTACGGGGCTAACGCCAACCGTCTTTGCGACCGAAAGTGTGATGGGGATCATGATCAGCGTTGCTGGGATACCAGTAAGGACTTGAGTCAGCAGCATGCCGACAACGAAGATCACCGCGAGTATCGCAGCCGGCCCGAGGCGGCCCACAGCGTCCACAATGGTGCCCGCTATGACGTCAGCAAGGCCGGACTGCTCGACGGCAGTCGACATCGGGAGAATCCCTGCGATCAAAAAGACGGTGCCCCACTGGACTCGGCGGTAGGCGTCTTCTGGTGCGATGACGCCGGTAAGGATGACCATAATTGCTGCCAATATTCCGGCTACTGCGGGGGTGAGTAACGCCGTAGCCATCAACGCAACCATTGTGACTGCAATTGCGATCGCTCGTCCGGACCCCCGTCCGAGTTTGACCGTTTGTCTACGCACCTCACTGGGTGCATCAACGAGAAGTACATCAGGGTTCGCCGATGTAGCCTCGAGACTATCCCATGACCCTTCGACTAAAAGCGTGTCGCCGACATTGAGTTTCGCGGGCAGATGAATCTCGTGGTCGAGCCGATGCGCCGCCAGCACTACGACATCGGTTTCAAGCAGCCGCTGGCCTGCATTCACCTCCTGGTGTACGTAGCGCGATCTCGGGGGGATCATGACCTCGACGATGCCGCCTTGGACGTTGAGAAAGTTCTTGAGGGGCTCCGAACCCGAGTGTTGATCAACAATTTCCAGTGCATTCTTCTGGGCATAGCTTTCGATCGATGATCGATCACCAATTACGGTAAGGAGTTCCCCTTCCGTAATAGTGCGATCGAACCGAGCTGCTAGCGTTGGTCCACCACGAGCTGACGGTATCAACTTGATGCGGTCAGCTCGTATAGCCTGGTCACTGATCCGCGCACCGACCAACGGACTGCTCTTTGTAGGCCGAAGATGGAACACATGATCAAGGCCATAATGCTGGGCGAGGGTCTCCCCGTGGCTCGACAGATCCGCGGACTGGGACACGGACCTGCGAGGGGGCAGCAACCACACTAAGACCGAGGTGATTACGACAGTTGCAAGGAGAAGTGGCGCACCGAGTATTCCGAATGTGAAAAAGCCGACCGTCATGCCCGTGGTGTTTCCGATGGCATGAGCGATCATGATGTTGATCGGTGAACCCACCAGGATAAGCAGCGGCCCCACCTTTGCAGCGAAGGCCAGCGGCATAAGCATTCGTGACGGAGTCATTCCCATGCGCTGGCAGACCTTGACCGCGCTGGGAACCAACGCCGCTGTTGCGCCGGTCGCAGTTATGACAGTCCCCATCAACGCTGCCACCGTCATAGTTAGGACCAACGCACGGCTTCTGCTATTGCCAGCGCTCGAATCAATGATTCCTGACACCCACGCGGTTACACCGGTAGCATCCAGCGCTTCGGCAACGATCAATAACGAGGCTATGAGAATTACGGTCGGGCTGGAGAACCCAGAAATCATTTGATCTGGTGATATCACGCCGACGACGACCAACGCGAAGGCGGAGCCCAAAGCGACTATTTCCATTGGCCATCGATTGAGCGTGAACATGAGTGTCGCGGCCAGTAGCGTTATCGAGGTCATCCAAGCGGCGGTGGACATCCAACCTCCTTGAGTTGAGCGAATTGGTGAACTCCGGACTGGTGTCCTGCGCCAGGAATTCGTTGATGATATGAGGCGAGTCGTTCGAGGAATTCGTCGGCGGTTGTTCGAAGTGAACGGCCGTGGGTCGTCGTTCCAGTTCTGGATCCAGGCGCGGATGTCTTTCTCGAGAACCTGGATGGAACGGTGCGCTCCGCGTCTTAGCTTCTTGTCGGTCAGCAGCGCGAACCAACGCTCGACCTGGTTGCGCCACGACGAGTAGGTCGGGGTGAAGTGCACGTTAGACCGTGGGTGCGCCAGCCCGTCCAGCCTCGGGTCAAGGAACCGCAGCGCCACTTACCCACCGTCGGCCGCGAAACCCGCTCCCGCGCCGCCACCTCCGTGTTAGAGAGCCCCTCGGCACAGGCGAGCACGATCCGCGCCCGTAACGCCAACGCCTGCGCCGACTTGCGCCGAAGTGCCCACCTGGTCAGCGTCTCGCACTCCTCATCGGTCAGCACCAGCTCCGTATTCGTTCGCCCTCGCTTCGTCGCACCCGAATCATCGTATTCATCAACGGAATTCGCGTTGACCAGGGTCGACAACCAGCAGTTACAACTATGTAAGTGAATTCCTGGGCAGGACACTAGTGTCCCGCACCAGGAATTCGTTGAAGATACGAGTTGAGTCGTTCGAGGACCTCGTCGGCGGTTTTGGTCCAGGCGAAGGGTTGGGGGTTGTCGTTCCACGCCGTGATCCAGTTGCGGATGTCTTTTTCCAGAGCCGGGATTGATCGGTGCGTGCCGCGGCGCAGTTTCTCATCGGTCAGCAACGCGAACCACCGTGCGACCTGGCTGAGCCAGGACGAATAGTTCGGCGTGAAGTGCATGTGGAAGCGGGGATGCGCGGCAAGCCATTTCGCCACCACCGGAGACTCGTCGGTTGCGTAGTTGTCGCAGATCAGATGCACATCGAGGCCGGCGGGAACCTCGGCGTCGAGTTTGACCAGGAATTTCTTGAATTCCGTCGCGCGGTGGCGGCGCCGGTGGATCGATCCGTAGACCTGCCCGGTGGCCACATTCAGAGCGGCGAACAATGTGGTGATGCCGTGGCGGACGTAGTCGTGGGTACGACGTTCGGGCAATCCCGGCATCATCGGCAGCACCGGGGCAGTGCGGTCCAGGGCCTGGATCTGGGATTTCTCGTCCACGCACAGCACCAGGGCCTTCTCCGGGGGGTCCAGATACAACCCGGCGACATCGCGAACCTTGTCGATGAACTGCGGATCGTCGCTGAGCTTGAACGTGTCGACCAGATGGGGCTTGAGTCCAAGAGCCTTCCAGATTCGGCCCACCGTCGATTTCGACAGCCCACTTCGCTCGGCCATCGATTTGCGCGACCATTTGGACGCGGCTTTGGGCTGGCTCTCCAGCGTGTCGACCAGTACCTGCTCAATCCGGTCGTCGGTGATCGTGCGCGGAGCGCCGGGTCGCGGCTCATCGGTCAAACCGTCTAACCGATCCTTGACAAACCGTGCCCGCCACTTACACACCGTCTGCGGCCACACGCCCACCTCGGCGGCGACGTCCTTATTGGATTTACCTGTTGCACAACACAATACGATCCGAGACCGCTGCGCCAGCGCCTGCGAGGACTTCGGTCGCCGCGCCCAACGCTCCAACGTCTGCCGCTCATCATCTGTCAACGTCAACTCGGCCACCGGCCGTCCCCTGCTCGCCACCAACAAAGCATATATTTATTCGTTCAATTTCTGGCGCAGGACGCTAGCCCAGCTGATGCCGGTGCTGCGGGCGGTGGCTCAGGACCGAAATGGCCACGAACTCGTGCGCACCTACCCGGCTGAGACCGGCTTGCACGGCCGCGCCCTCCTGCGGTTGTGCCGGACCGGCCCTCATCCAGTCCCCAGCAGATGGCGTGACCGAATTGCATTGCGTCGCTGTCGTCTTGGCCGATTTTCAAGGCCTCGCGGTGGATGGTGTCGAGGGGCTCCGGGTTGACCTGCGGCTCCGATGCTGCGGGCAGACGGCATGGGCGGCAAGACAACCGGTGATTGCGCGGTTTGGCCCGACGCGAGAAGTACCGGTCCGACGACCCGGGGAATGGCCACCAGCGCGATGCCGCAGATCGCGGCGACACGGCGGTTGAACATGGGTGCTTCTTCGCTGAGGTCGCAGTGCTCTTGTCCGCGCCTCGAGCGTCCGGCCGCAGAACAGCCGGAAACTCAACGAGACGTTGGCCCCTCGTCGCCTCCTTGGCGACACTGGCGTCAGCAGGTTGCGGAAACCTCGATGCGGGGCAGCCGGTCGCGGTCGCGGATGTAGGTGACCAAGGCACCGGCCGACAAAGCGATGCCCAGGCCCAGCGCGCACACCGTGACCGATCGGATCAGCTCGGCACCGCCGGCGCCGTCTGAATAAAGCAAGGACCGACAGCCCAGGAATGCCTGGCGCACCGGTTCGAATTCGGCGAGCCAGGCCACGAACCGCGGCGAGGCCTCCAACGGGATGGTGGCACCAGCCGACGGAATCCCCAGGAAGATGAACACGAACACGCTGATCAACGCACCCCAGGTGCCCAGGGCCGCGATCAGCGAACTCGACATGACGCCAACCGTGGCGACAATGAAGGCACCGAACAACCACACCGCCAGCAGCTGTGGCGCCGGCATACCCAGCGCAACCGCGATCCCTAGGCAGACCGCAGATGTCGGCAGGGCCAGCAGCGACAGTAGCGTCCACTCCACGAGCAACGCCTGCAGCCGGGAGACCCTAATGCGGTCGGCTAACCGCTGCCATCGCCCATGGTTTACCGGCGCCGAACGCAGTAGCGCCCCGGCGGTCAGGCTCACCACGACCGCGGCCGTAACGCCGCCGATCACCAGCAGTAACGAGCAGTACAAGACGGAAACTCCACTCCCGCCGTCGGGAGGCTCGGCCCCGATGGTGTCGACGTCGATCGGGCTGGCCAGCACCATCAAGGCGCCTCCCGGCACCGGCGCGCCGTCGCTTTGCCGTCGTAGTTGCGCGGTGAGCATGGTGCCGGCCCTGGCGTTGACGACCGCCAATGCCTTCCGCATCGCCTTCTCGGCGATGACGGCGGCGACGGCGCCGGACCGCTGGCCGGTCGAGATGGTGATGACCGGCTTGAGGGGTTGCCCCGGCTGCAAGGTCGCATCCGGCAACGCGAACAGTCGCTGGGACAGGTCCCAGGGCAGCAAGACCTGCGCGTAAACCTTCCCGGTCTCGAGTTGGTCGCGCGCTTGATCGGCCGGCAGCACCCGGATGTCGAACTGGTTCCTGTCCATATTGGCCGCAAGCCCGTCGGCGATGAGTCGGCCCGTCATCCCCGTGTCCTGGTTGACGATCGCGATCGGAAAATGTCGCAGGTTAGCACCGGGGTTAAGGGCGCCGCCGACGTAGAACAGACCCAACCCGTACATCAGCGCGACCGCGACGATGATCGGGCCCAGCCACACCCGCGGCGTGCACAACGACACGCGGCCGGCCGGTCGGAATGCCTGGCGCCTAGGTGAAAGCGTAAGAATGAGAACTCCTTTGGTCCGCGCCATGTCGCCCTGGCCGGCAAGGCCCTAAATTTTTGTCAACCTAGGATGACATATAAGACGGCGTGTCGGGGTGGGTGTCAGCCGTGAAGTTGCTGTGAGACCGGGCTCCTGCGGCCGCCGCGGCGGAGATGGCCCGCGGTCACGTCGCCACCCTGGATGAATGTGCTTAAACGAACTAGGTAACGTCGGAATGCGTGAGCACCGTGAGCAGCCCCCGCACTGTCGAGTTTTCCGGTGTCGGGGAAATCACGCTGGTCGCCGACGAATGGAACCGCGGCGCCGAGGCGGCCGATCGGCCGAGCATCCTGATGTTGCACGGCGGCGGCCAAAACCGGTTCTCCTGGAAGAAGACCGGGCAGATCCTGGCGAACGAGGGGTTTCACGTCGTCGCGCTCGACACCCGTGGACATGGGGACAGCGATCGAGCGCCGGCCGCGGATTACGCCGTCGAGACCCTCACCGAGGACGTGTTGCAGGTCATGGATGCGATCGGTCGTCACGTGGTGGTAATCGGGGCCAGCATGGGCGGGCTGACCGGCATCCTGGTCGCCGATGCCGCCGGCCCCGAACGGGTGACGGGATTGGTGCTGGTCGACGTGGTACCCCGGTACGAGAAGGAGGGCAGCGCCCGCATCCGGGATTTCATGCGCACCAACCTTGATGGTTTCGCTTCGCTCGAGGAAGCCGCCGACGCCGTCGCGGCCTATCTGCCGCACCGCACCAAGCCGCGCAGTCCCGAGGGGTTGAAGAAGAATCTGCGGCTGCGCGACGGACGGTGGTACTGGCACTGGGATCCGGCGATGATGACCGCACCCCTGGATGACCCGGACCTGCGCACCGAGAACTTCGAGCGGGCGGCGGTGAATCTGAAGATCCCGATCCTGTTGATCCGCGGCAAACTCTCCGACGTGGTCAGCCCGGAAGGGGTCCAGGACTTTTTGGCCAAAGTGCCGCGCGCGGAGTTCGTCGAGCTGTCCAACGCCGGCCACACCGCCGCCGGCGACGACAATGACGCCTTCAGCGATGCGGTGGTGGACTTCGTCAGGCGGACGGTTGCCGCGACCTAATTTTTCTAGCTTCGCTAGTTGGCCGGTTTCTCGGCGTGTCCGCCGAACTGCTTACGCATGGCCGACAACGCCTTGTTGGCGAAGTCGTCGAGGTCACGCGAGGCGAACCGGGACTGCAGCGCGGTGGTGAGCACCGGCGCGGGCACGCCCTCGTCGATCGCCGCGATCGAGGTCCACCGGCCCTCCCCGGAATCGGAGACCCGCCCCGAAAACTCCTGCAGCTCAGGCGATTCGTGCAGTGCGATCGCGGTCAGATCCAGCAGCCACGAGCCGATGACACTGCCGCGGCGCCACAGTTCGGCGACCTCGGGGATGTCGATGTCGTACTGGTAATACTCCGGGTTGGACAGCGGCGCGGTCTCGGCGTCACCCTGCTGCACGCGGGTGCCGATGTCGGCATTGCGCAGGATGTTCAGGCCCTCGGCCAGCGAGGCCATCATCCCGTACTCGATGCCGTTGTGCACCATCTTGACGAAGTGTCCCGCCCCGGACGGCCCGCAATGGAAGTAGCCCTTCTCCGATTGCGCGACCTCGCCATCGCGGCCGGGCGTGCGCGGCGCCGCCTCCACGCCCGGCGCGACGGTGGCAAAGATCGCCTCGGCGTGCGCAAATGCGCCGGCATCCCCGCCGATCATCAGACAGTAGCCACGCTCCAGGCCCCACACGCCCCCGCTGGTGCCGGTGTCCAGCAAGTGAATTCCCTTGTCGGACAGCAGCTTTGCGTGCGTGATGTCGTCGCGATAATAGGTGTTACCGCCGTCGATCACGATGTCTCCGGAGTCCAGGGTCTCGGCCAGCTCCTTGATGACCCCGGTGGTGATGTTGCCCGCTGGCACCATCACCCACACGACTCGCGGCGCGGAGAGTCTGTCACGCAGCTCCCGCAGTGACGACACCCCGGTGGTGTTGTCCTCCCCCGCCAAAGCCTTGACGGCGTCGGGGTTGTGGTCGTACACCACGCATTCGTGCCCACCTTTGACCACTCGACGGACGATGTTGGCACCCATCCGGCCCAGACCGATCATCCCTAGCTGCATATGATTTCGTCTCCCTTACTGTGCTGTTCTTGCGCCGCGAGGCAGCCACGGCTGTTGCCAACTGCGGTGACCACGCAGCAGCGTCTGCGCGGCATCGGGTCCCCAGGAACCGCGGTCGTACTGGTGGACTTCGCCCGGGTTGTCGAGCACCGGCTGCACGATCCGCCAGGTCTCCTCGATGCTGTCTTCGCGGGCGAAGAGCTGGCGATCACCCTGCAATCCGGCGTGCAGGAGTCGCTCATAGGGACGGATCGGCTCACCGAGGTCTTCGGCGAACGAGGAGTCCAGGTGGATGTCTTGCCACGCATTGTGGGTGTGGGCCGAAATCTGTAGCCGCATCCCGGGGTCGGGATCGATGCGCAGCACGATCTGGTTGGGCTCGGGCGGCCTGCGGTTGGGCAGAAACGCCAACCCGGGAACGTGGTGCAGAAACATCCGAACCTCGGTTACCTTCTCCGGCAACGCTTTTCCGGCCCTCAGGAATATCGGTACGCCCGCCCAGCGCCAGTTGTCGATCTCGGTCCGCAGCGCGACGTAGGTCTCGGTCTGCGAATTCTGGGTCACCCCGGCAACATCGCCGTAGCCCCGGTACTGGCCGCGCACGTAACGCGCCGGCTCCAGCGCCGGCATCGCGCGAAACACCTCGGCCTTCTTGTCGTTGAGATCGTCGGCGCTGGCGCCGACCGGCGGCTCCATCGTCACCAGCGCCAACACCTGCAGCAGATGGTTCTGCACGACGTCACGCAGCGCCCCAACCGCGTCGTAGAAGGAGCCGCGGTCCTCGACGCCGAAGTTCTCCGCCATGGTGACGTGGATCTCGGAAATGCTCTTGGAATCCCACAACTCGGCCAGGCCGCGATTGGCGAAGCGCAAGTATTGCAGCTCGACGACGGGCTGTTTGCCCAGGAAGTGGTCGACGCGCAGGATCTGCTCTTCGTCGAGCACCGCGCGCAGCCTGGAGTTGAGTTCGCGCGCCGAGGCCAGGTCGTGGCCGAAGGGCTTTTCCACCGCGACGCGTGCGCCCCGAACCAGGTCGGCCGCCGCCAGATTCTCGACGATCGGGGCGAACAACGCAGGCGGCATTTCCAGGTAGTACAGGGGGCGACGTCCGGAACCGATCTGCTTGGCCAGCGATGTGTACAAGGCGCTGTCGGTCACGTCGCCCGATAGATAGGACAACCGGCTGGCCAACCGGGCGAACACCTTGTCGTCGAACTTCTCCCCCGACTGACCGATGGCCTCCCGGGCCCGCTCGACCAGCTTGTCCACCGGGATGTCGTCACTGGCCACACCCACGATCGGACAGTCCAGCAACCCCCGACGCTCCAACCGGTACAGCGCGCGGAAAGTCATCTTGCGCGCCAGATCACCGGTAATTCCGAAGATCACCAACACGTCTGAGGCACTAGATACGCTACCGGCCAATGCCCACCTCCAGGACGTCATCTGCGAAAGTCACCCAACGGCTTGACAGCTACTTCCCGTGGTGGCCGACCTCAACCCTAGACATTGCCTCCTGGCCCGACAAGATCGACTCAGCCGGGCCCGGGAAGAATGGACCGGGTGTTGGGCTCCGGTGCTGCGCTACACATCGCGGTCTATGTGCTGGCCGGGATCGCGGTGGCGGAAGCCGTCGGGCTGGTCGTGCTGTGGCGGTTGCTGAGCCGCAGTCGTCAGGAGGTCGAGGAGCTGCGACGCCGCGCCGATGCCCGCAACTGGTTGTTGTCCGGTGGCCGCGAGGCCGTCAAGACGGTATGGCAGACCGCAAACCTGGTGCGCAAGGAGGGCTTCGGCGCGGCGGTGCGCAGCTCGATCGAAGACCTGGCGGACTGGGCCGAAGTCGAGCGGCCGGACCTGGCGCGAGTCACCCCGGACGGTCGCGTGGTGATCTTGTTCTCCGACATCGAGGAATCTACCGCACTCAACGAGCGAATCGGTGATAGAGCCTGGGTCAAACTCATTGCCGCACATGACAAGATGATTCACGAGCTCGTCGAACGCCGGTCCGGCCACGTGGTGAAGAGTCAAGGCGATGGATTCATGGTCGCCTTCGCCCGGGCCGAACAGGCCCTACGGTGCGCCATCGACATCCAGGATGCGCTACACAGGGAAGCAAAGCGTAAGCGCCGCAACGTGATAAGGGTCAGAATTGGCATCCACATGGGCCGCTCGGTACGCCGCGGCGACGACCTGTTCGGCCGCAACGTCGCCATGGCGGCCCGGGTTGCCGGGCAGGCCGCCGGCGGCGAAATACGGGTGAGCCAACCGGTTCGCGACGCCGTCGGCGATTGCGACGGCATCGGCTTCGACGAGGGCTGCGACGTCGAATTGAAGGGCTTCTCCGGCAGCTACCGCTTGTTCGCGGTGACGTCCCCGCCCGTGTCCGACGGGGACTGATAGCCGGCTGCGCCGGATTCGGCCAGCCTCTGGTGCAACCGGGCCCGGACCTCGTCGGCGCTATACGCGCGGCGCTTGCGTTCGTCGCGCACCACCAGCGCCCCTCCGGCGACAACGCCGGCGACACCGGCCAGGCCTAGCCACTTCCAGATGCTGCGCATGACGACAGGCTATCTCTGCCTAAGGTGCTGGGGTGGAAACCAGCACGCTCACCCTGGACCAAGCGCTGACCGAGACCCGGACGGGCGACCTGTGGTTGTTTCGGGGGCGGTCCGGGCCGGACCGCGCCATCCAGACGTTGACCAACAGCCCGGTCAACCACGTCGGTATGACGGTGGCCATCGACGACTTACCGCCGCTGATCTGGCATGCCGAATTGGGCGACAAACTGATCGACGTGTGGACCGGCACCCAGCACCGCGGCGTGCAGCTCAACGACGCACGCCAGGTGGTGGAGCAGTGGACCGGGCGCTACCAGCAGCGGTGCTGGCTGCGCCAACTGACCCCGTATGCCAACCGGCAACAGGAGAACGAACTGCTGCGGGTCATCGCGCGGATGGACGGCACCCCATTCCCGACGACGGCTCGGCTGACCGGACGCTGGCTGCGCGGCCGGCTGCCCACTCTCAACGACTGGATCCGCGGAATTCCGTTGGTGGACAGCAAGGTTCGCGAACAAACGCAGCGACGCAAGGCCACCCGGCGGGCGATGGGCCTGGAGACAGCGTACTGCGCCGAGACGGTGGCCATCACCTACGAGGAGATGGGGTTGCTGGCCACGGACAAGGACGAGAACTGGTTCGACCCGGGCAAGTTCTGGAGCGGCGACACGCTGCCGCTGGCGCCGGGTTATCGGCTGGGCAACGAGATCGCCGTCATCGTCGGCTAGCTGACCGACATCTCCCCCATGACCGACCATCCGGTGGCGTCGATGGTCTGGCTGATGATCTTGGGCGTGGACGCCAACGCCTGCGGCAGCTGCTGCATGGCCTGCTTGAAGTGATCGCTGTTGACGTGGGCCGCGCCGGCGTCGCCGTCGCGGAAGGCTTCGACCAGAACGTATTCGGCCGGATTGTCCAGGCTGCGCGACCACTCGAACCACAGGTTGCCCGCTTCGGCGCGGGTGGCCGCGGTGAACGGCGCCACCAGATCCGGCCAGCGCTCGCTCCACTCGGGCTTGGTTTCGAACTTGACGACGATGAAGATCACTGCCGCTCCCCACTCTTGCCGCTGGCCCGACGCTCGGGCGGCAGGGTCAGAATACCCAGCAGACCCCGGTCAACTGAGCTGCACTCGGGTGGTCACCGGGGTGGCATTGCGGGTCAGATCCAGCACCGGGCAGTGCCGGTCGACTGCCTGCTGTAGCTCACGATAGCGTTCCGGCGTCTCGGGCCCGGTCACGCTGATCACCACGCGCACCTCTTGAAACCCGGAGCGGACGTTGTCGTCGAACCCGAAGAAGCCCTGGACGTCGAGATCACCTTCGGCATGCGCAGTGATGTCGTCGACCGCGATCCCGAGCTCTTCCGCCCAGCAGCGCCAGGTGACGATCTGGCAGGAGAGCAGCGAGGCCAGTTGGTACTCCACGGGGTTCGGAGCCTTCCTGGATACAAGGCCTCGCCGCCAAGCGGTCGTGGCTCGTCGACCTCGACCTGATACTGGCCGAGCGTTACCGTGCTGGCCACCGTATCGTGCGCGGTGGCCGAAGCCTGGAACACCACCCGCCCGCTTTCCCGGTCGGCGGACACCGCCTCCCGGGTGGCGGCGATGACAGGCCCAAAGCGGTCCTGTGCTCGGCTGTTTGGGATGTCACAAGCAAAGCTTCTGCCGTCTCGGCAATGGCAAGGAGCACGACCGGCCGATCGAGCCCCAAGCCCAGTGTGAACAGATCTCCACCGCATCCCTGGAATCTAATTCGCCAGCCGCCAATAATCGACAATTAATACTCGACAAAATGGCGCAGCCACACCCGTACCGCGTTGTGACTGGGCACACAATAACGGTTGGGCGTGGCTGCGCTTATCCGTCGGGATGATATGTGTGACCCAGGTCGCAGAATTGCAGTTGCTCGCGTCACATAGCAGCTGGATTGTGCGGGATCGTTCAGGTATTCACCATTTCCGGATCGCCTATCGGACCCGCATCATCGGGCGCCGGGGCAGGTGCGTCCGGGTCCACGGCATCGACCAGAACAGCGGGCGCATCGGGCGGAGGCGCGTCGTCCGCGACCGCGTCGGCATCCATCGGCAGGTACATGTGATGAGTGAATTGCGCCTGGTAGGCGCCACCGCCACCGATGCGCACCCCGCCGCCTTCACCGCTGGCCACCGAAGTGCCGTCCGGCAATGTGACGGCCGTGTGGCCACCATTCCATCCGATCACCAAGGCGTTGGGAGCAGTGCCCTGTTGAAAGCCCCGGGCCGCCAAAGCGGCTTCCTCGTTGCCGGTATTGAACCGATCACCGAAAATGGGCCGGTCCGTAGCCGCATTCGACACCCACGAAGCCAACCCCGAACAGTCGGTACCGGACGGCGAATCGCCACCTGGAATATACGGGGTTCCCGAAACCTGGTTGATAAGCGTCAACAGCGTTGCTAAAGCAATCATGGGCAGGGACACTACCGACAATATGTATAGGAAACCAAATAATGTGGTGGTTATCACGATTAACCAGATAATCGTCTGACCTGCATATACGGCAAGTATGTCACGCATTTATCTAGAAATTGAAACAGAAGTGATCAATGTGCACTCAGCAAACTGTTACTGAATCACAAGCTTATCGCCAGGCAGGGGTGTGAGCAGCAGAAATGGCGCATTGCAGCGAATGCGCGCGATTGTCGCTGCAACTGTGCGTTTACTCGTTGGTGGCACCTGGTCAGTCCCCCGACTGGTTAACCGGTCGGATGCGGCCGGTCTTTCATCGTCGTTCTCGTCGACCGCACCATCACATCGCGCACATCGACTGATTCCGGCGGCGCGCGGCCGGCGACGGCGGCGATGATCTGCTCGCCGAAGATCCACTGGGCGAACAGGAAGCCCGCCGGAATTTGGCGGCCGGGCTTTACTCGACCGCGTCACGTCGCTATTCGTCTGGGTCGATCTGAGCGCGACGTCGTTCGGACTCATCCATTTGACGCCTGATCTCCGCCTGTTCCCGAGCGGCATGGGCTCGCAGCCGCTCGTCCCGGTCGGCGGAACGCTGCAAGCGCTCGCGTTCCCGGTCAGCGGCGGTGCCCTCGCGTTGGTCTGCGCGTCTTTCTCGTTCGTCGGCGGACAACTCACGATCGTTGGCGACCCGGTCCCGCTCCGCCGCCATCCGATCCCGCTCGGAAGCGAGCCATTCGCGCCTTGCCAGCGCAGCCTCGCGTCGTTGCAGCGCTTTCTCGCGTTCGTCGAGGTCGGCGGCTCGGCGGTCAAGCTCGTTGAGCGCATCGGCGCGATGATCAGCGACCACCGTTCGGCCCCTGGCTCCGGGCTCGGCGCAGGTCAGCCGCTGCCTTCTGTCTCGACGCTTCGCGCTCACTCGCGGCCCGCACCCGTTCGCCCGCCGCCTGCTTGCGCTGCGCGACCGCCTCTTGGCGATGATCCTGTTGCGCCGTGCGCATTGATTCAGCCATCCGAAGCTCTCACTTGTCGCACCCTCAACACATAGTCCACGCTTGCACAGGCCCGGTCTAGGGTCGGTGGACCTTGACGTTGGCGCCGTGACGAGCCGGCGGATGCTTCCGTTTTCGCTTGGTCAGCGACCAGCCGCCTTGCCGCCGGACGCCGCTTGGAACCGGAACTCGACCACGTCGCCGTCGGCCATCACGTAATCCTTGCCCTCGATCCGGACCTTGCCGGCCGCCTTGGCCGCCGCCATGGACCCGGCGGCGACCAGATCGTCGTAGGACACGATCTCGGCCTTGATGAAGCCCTTTTCGAAGTCGGAATGGATCACCCCCGCCGCCTTGGGCGCGGTGTCGCCCTGATGGATCACCCACGCCCGCGATTCCTTAGGGCCGGCGGTCAGAAAGGTCTGCAGCTTCAGGGTGTGAAACCCGGCCCGAGCCAGCGCGTCGAGGCCGCGCTCGGTCTGCCCGATCGACTCCAGCAGCTCGGCGGCCGAGTCGTCGTCGAGTTCGGCCAGCTCCGATTCGATGGCGGCGTCCAAGAAGACGGCGTCTGCGGGCGCGACAAGCCCACGGAGCTCGGCTACCCGGGTGCAATCGGTCAGGACCGCCTCGTCGGCATTGAACACGTACAGGAACGGTTTGGTGGTCAGCAGATTCAGCTCCCGTAGCAGCGAAGCATCCATTCCACAGGCGAACAGCGTCGTGCCGCCGTCGAGCACCTGCTGGGCAGCCACCGCCGCTTCGTACACCGGCTTGCGCTCCTTGGTGGTGCGAGCTTCCTTCTCCAGCCTCGGCAGGGCCCGCTCGAGAGTTTGCAGGTCGGCCAGGATCAGCTCGGTTTCGACGACCTCGATATCGGATTGCGGGTCGACCTTCCCGGCCACATGGGTCACGTCGTCGTCGGCGAATACCCGCACCACCTGACAGATGGCGTCGCATTCGCGGATGTGCGCCAGGAACTTGTTGCCCAGGCCGGCGCCCTCCGAGGCCCCTTTGACCAGGCCGGCGATATCGACGAACGTCACCGGTGCGGGGACGATGCGCTCGGATCCGAAAAGCTCCGCCAGTTTGTCCAGTCGCGAGTCCGGCAGCGAAACGACACCCTCGTTGGGCTCGATGGTCGCGAACGGATAGTTGGCCGCGACCACGTCGTTGCGGGTCAGCGCGTTGAAAAGGGTCGACTTTCCGACGTTGGGCAGACCCACGATTCCCAGGCTCAGGCTCACAGGGACCCAAGTCTAGGACGGCAGCGCGCCGGCACCCTGCCGGCCGTCCGGGCGGCACCGCTTATGACGTCGGTCACAGCGTCACCTCGCGTTAGTTCCGCCCCCGGCGGGCGTGACACTCGCGGCGCATGACGATGGGAGGGACAAACTGTGGACCGACTCCGCTCGTGAGACCCCTGGGACAGATGTGACTGCTGCCCCGTGCACAGCACCATCGGCTCGGGATGGCACGCCGCCGACCGCTCGCGAGGTGTTGACGAGCCTTCGGGCTCACAGCCGGTACGGTCTACATGTGTCAGCGCAGCGGGCGAGTTCAGCGGTGGAGCCAAGTCACCGCTCCATCGTCCCCAACATCCCCGGGGTGCCCTGGTGGGCGGCCGTGCTGATAGCCGTCACGGCCACCGCCGTGGGGTACGCGTTCGACGCCGGCCACAAGGACTTGACGCACGTCTTCGCCGGGTTCTACGTCGCCGGTTGCGTGGCGGCGGTGCTGGCCGTGCGCCAGTCGGGCTTGTTTACCGCGGTCATCCAGCCGCCGCTGATCCTTTTCTTCACGGTGCCCGGCGCCTACTGGCTGTTCCACGGGAGCAAGATCGGCAAATTCAAAGATCTGCTGATCAATTGCGGTTATCCGCTTATCGAGCGCTTCCCGCTGATGCTGGGTACCGCCGGCGGTGTCCTGCTGATCGGTCTGATCCGGTGGTACTTCGGTATGACCCAGCGCACGACCACTGCCGCGAAAGCCAAAGACGCCACGACGGCCACGACCCCGCGAAAGTCTGCGATTAGCGGTCTTGTAGCCAAACTCAGCGCCTGGCTCGGCCCCGGCGACACCACCGAGGAAGCTCCCGACCCCAGCTCACAACCGGCCCATGCGATCGGACGCACGTCCCGCAGCACCCGGACCTCCCGGAACAGTCGGACTGCCTCCCGACGCTCCGATCGGAGCCGATCCCGCCACGCCCGCTCCGGGGGGGATGACCCGGTCGATCCGGCCGCCGAACGTCCGCGCCGCCGGCGTCCGGCGCAGCCACGCGATTACCGCGATTACCGCGATTACGAAGCCGCCGACCCGCCGCCTCGATCACGGCGCCGGCCCCGGCCACAAGACGATCCCGACCTGCGCGCCCAGCCGCCACGGGAGACGCGCCGAGATCCGCACACCCGCCGTAATCCTTACGAACGGCCGGCCCCACGCAGCAGCCGCTTCGATCCCTACGAGCCGCCCGAGCCGGCCGAGCCGCCCAACCGGTACGAGCGGCGGGGGACCCGATACGAGCCCTACGAGCCGCCGCGCCGGCGCTCCGCCCCGGGCGGGCCAACCGCCGCCAACCCGACCCACCACCCGATCTCGCAGGTCCGTTACCGCGGCTCGGCCCCCTATGACGAGCTACGTGACATTCCGCGCGATGAGCCGCCACCTGAGCGCCGGAATCGTTCCCGCACACCGCGCAGACCCCAGCCCGACTCCTGGGAATACGACGTCTGAGCCCGGTTCCGAGCCGGTGGGCCTGCCTTACCTCGCCGGACGGATCTCCCGCGGCAGGGCAAACACCAGCGTCTCGTTGGCCGTGGTCACCGGCTGCACCATGTCGAAGCCCAACTCTGCCAGCCGTTCCAGCACGCCGCGCACCAGCACCTCGGGAACCGACGCGCCGGACGTGACACCGACCGTGGTGACGCCCTCCAGCCAGGCCGGGTCGATGTCGTCAGCCCAATCAACCAAATGGGCGGCCTTGGCCCCGGCGCCCAGCGCCACCTCGACCAGCCGCACCGAGTTCGACGAATTGCGGGAGCCGACGACGATCACCAATTGGCACTCGGGTGCCATCGCCTTGACCGCCACCTGTCGGTTCTGGGTGGCGTAACAGATGTCGTCGCTGGGCGGATCCTGCAGCTTGGGGAAGCGCTGACGCAATTTCTCGACGATTTCCATGGTCTCGTCGACGGACAGCGTGGTCTGCGACAGCCAGACCACCTTGTTCTCGTCGCGGACCGTCACCTGGTCGACGGCTTGCACGCCGTCGACCAGCTGCACGTGGTCGGGCGCCTCTCCGGCGGTGCCGACAACCTCTTCGTGGCCCTCGTGACCGATCAGCAGGATGTCGTAATCGTCGCGGGCAAAGCGTCTGGCCTCGTTGTGCACCTTCGTGACCAGCGGGCAGGTGGCGTCGATGGTCTGCAGGTTGCGTTCGGCCGCGGCCGCGTAGACCGTGGGCGCCACCCCGTGCGCGGAGAACACCACAATGGCTCCCTCGGGAACCTGGTCGGTCTCCTCGACGAACACCGCCCCGGCCTTGGCCAGGGTGTCGACCACGTGCCGGTTGTGCACGATCTCATGCCGCACGTAGACGGGCGCGCCGTGCTTTTCCAGTGCGCGTTCGACCGTCTCGACGGCCCGGTCCACACCCGCGCAGTAGCCCCTCGGCTCGGCCAGCAGCACCCGCTTGTGGGTTGGGGCGTTGGCTACCGAGCTCACCGACCTCGACGCACCAGGAATCCCCATATCGACAGTCGGCACCATGCATCCAGGGTACTTTCCGGCCGCCGGCAGCGACACAACCATGACACAACCCCGCCTCATGGCGGCCCCGCTTGGAGTTAGCCGCCGCTTGAGGCAGTCTTGGACCCATGGCTACTGCACCGTATGGGGTTCGGCTACTGGTCGGCGCGGCGACAGTCGCCGTCGAGGAGACGATCAAACTGCCGCGCACCATTCTCATGTACCCGATGACACTGATCAGCCAGGCCGCACACCTGGTCATGCGGTTCCAACAGAACCTTGCTGAACTGGTCATCAAGGGCGACAGCACGTTGGAGACACTGTTCCCCCCGAAGGACGAGCAGCCGGAATGGGCGACCTTCGACGAGGACCAACTCGACGCCGCAGAGGGCTGGGACGGGTCTTTCACGGCGCTGCCGGATCCCGACGCCGCCGGCGCCGACCGCCGGTCCGCGGGACGGTTCGCACTGTATTCGGTATCCGACGCGGATGAGTCCAGGGACGTCGATTCCCCGACCAAGCCGATGCCTGCCAGGCAACCCAAGCCGCCGAAGACATCGTCGCCGAATTCGGCGGTCCCGGCACCTGCGATCGCGAGTGAACTCGACTATCCGTCGCTGACCCTGGCCCAGCTCCGGGCCCGGCTGCAATCGCTGGATGTCAACGAGCTCGAAGCCTTGCTGGCCTACGAGCAGGCCACCAAGGCGCGCGCCCCGTTCCAGACGTTGCTGGCCAACAGGATCACCCGCGCGACCGCCAAGTGACCCGGGCTTCCGACGCGAACTCGGCCGAGAATCCGTTCCCGGTCCGCGCGGTAGCCATCCGGGTCGCGAGCTGGATCGATCGACTGGGCACGGTCTGGGTCGAGGGGCAGCTGGCCCAGATCACCATGCGGCCCAACTCCAAGACGGTGTTCATGGTGCTGCGTGACCCGGCAGCCGACATGTCGCTGAACGTCACCTGTCCCCGTGATCTGATACTGGGCGCGCCGGTGAAATTGACCGAGGGCACCCAGGTGGTGGTCTGTGGCAAGCCTTCGTTCTACACCGGGCGCGGCACATTCTCACTGCGGCTCAGTGAGATTCGGGCCGTAGGCATCGGCGAGCTACTGGCCCGCATCGAACGGCTACGGCGGCTGCTAGACGCCGAGGGCCTCTTCGATCCGCGGCTCAAGCGCCCAATACCGTTCCTACCCAACATGATTGGACTTATCACCGGCCGGGCGAGCGCGGCCGAGCGGGATGTGACGACGGTGGCCGCGACACGCTGGCCCGCGGTGCGGTTCGCGGTGCGCAACACCGCCGTGCAGGGGCCCAACGCCGTCGTGCAGATCGTCGAGGCGCTGCGCGATCTCGATCGCCACTTCGAGGTCGACGTGATCGTGCTGGCCCGCGGCGGTGGCAGTGTCGAAGACCTGCTGCCGTTCTCCGACGAGACGCTGTGCCGCGCCATATCGGCCTGCCGCACACCGGTGATCAGCGCGGTCGGTCACGAACCCGACAACCCGCTCTGCGACCTGGTCGCCGATCTGCGGGCCGCCACCCCCACCGACGCGGCCAAGAGAGTCGTTCCCGATACCGCCGCCGAACAACGGTTGATCGTCGACCTGCGCCGGCGCAGCGCGCAAGCGCTGCGCAACTGGGTGTCTCGTGAGGAGCGGGCACTGGCCCACCTGCGCAACCGCCCGGTGCTAGCCGACCCACTGAAGGCGCTCACCGCGCGCCACGACGAAATTCAGCGGGCCCGCTCCGCAGTTCGCCGCGACATCAACCGGTTGATCGCTGCCGAGACCGAAAGGGTCGGCCACCTTTCGGCACGATTGACCACGCTGGGGCCGGCGGCCACGCTCGCCCGCGGCTATGCCGTTGTGCAAAGGCTTTCGGCCGCCGGACAACCGACCGGGGTGCTGCGGTCGGTCCATGACGCGCCAGCGGGCACCAGGCTGCGGGTGCGGGTTGCCGACGGCGCCATTGCGGCGCTAAGCGAAGGACATACCGATGGCTGCTGACGAAAACGGCGAAAACCACGACGGGAACGGCTCCATTACACCCATTAGTCAGCTCGGCTATGAAGCGTGCCGCGACGAACTGATCGAGGTCGTGCGGCTGCTGGAACAGGGCGGCCTGGACCTCGATACGTCGCTGAAGCTTTGGGAAAGAGGCGAGCAACTCGCCAAAAGGTGTGAGGAGCACTTAGCTGGCGCTCGGCAACGGGTAACCGATGCGCTGGCGGCCGGCGCGGCTTCGGACGACTAGCGCATACCGATGCCCGCCGGTTTCACTGGGCAAACCTTATTCCAAACTGGAACACGTTTTAGTTATGCTTCGCCGCATGGGTGATGCATCGTTGACAACTGAACTCGGCCGCGTCCTGGTAACCGGCGGCTCAGGCTTCGTCGGGGCCAACCTGGTTACCACGCTGCTGGAGCGGGGATACCAGGTGCGTTCCTTCGACCGCGCGCCGTCGCCGCTGCCCCCGCACCCGAAGCTCGAGGTGCTGCAGGGTGATATCACCGACGCGGCCACCTGCGCCACCGCAGTTGACGGCATCGACACGATTTTCCACACCGCCGCAATCATCGAGCTGATGGGCGGCGCATCGGTAACCGACGAATACCGGAAGCGCAGCTTCGCGGTCAACGTCGGCGGCACCGAGAACCTGGTGCACGGCGGGCAGCGGGCGGGGGTAAAGCGGTTCGTCTACACCTCCTCCAACAGCGTGGTGATGGGTGGCCAGAATATTGCCGGTGGCGACGAGACGATGCCCTACACCAGCCGGTTCAACGACCTCTACACCGAGACGAAGGTGGCCGCCGAGCGATTCGTGTTGTCGCAGAACGGCGTTGACGGCATGCTTACCTGCGCTATCCGGCCCAGCGGCATCTGGGGCCGCGGCGACCAGACGATGTTCCGCAAGCTGTTCGAAAGCGTGGTCAAGGGCCAGGTCAAGGTGCTGGTCGGCCGCAAATCGGCCCGGCTGGACAACTCCTACGTGGACAACCTGATTCACGGTTTCATTCTGGCCGCGCAGCACTTGGTCCCCGGCGGAACCGCGCCCGGGCAGGCGTACTTCATCAACGACGCCGAGCCAATCAACATGTTCGAGTTCGCCCGGCCTGTCGTCACCGCGTGTGGCGAAAGCTGGCCGCGGATAAGGGTATCCGGCCGCCTGGTGCGCGACCTGATGTCGGCGTGGCAGTGGCTGCACTTCCGGTTCGGGCTGCCGAAGCCGCCACTGGAACCCCTTGCGGTGGAGCGGCTTTACCTCGACAACTACTTTTCGATCGCCAAGGCGCAGCGTGATCTGGGCTACCGGCCGCTGTTCACCACCGAGCAGGCCTTGGCCGAATGCCTGCCCTACTACAAAGACCTTTTCGAACAGGTCAAGGCCGCAGCCAAACCCCATCTGGTATCCGTGGTCGACGCGGCACCACCGGAGTAGCGCGTTCGCCTGAGCTAGAAGGGCGGCGGGTCAGCCGCCATCCGGGCGTGGTGATGTTGCGCGACGAGGCATTCACGCGGGCGTCGTGCCAGAAGTTGTCGAAGAAAGCAACGATGCCGTTGTGGGTATACGCGACGGTCTGACTCCACGTCGCAACAAACGCGACCACCGCGATGAGTGCGTACACGGCGCACAACACTTTGCGAAAAGCGGGCATCGATGCTGCGGATTGAACCCGTTCGGTTGATGTCATGAAGACACCGCTAGGGGAACATGACCATGGGCTAGAGGGATTGACCCGACATTGGTAGCGGCACAGCAGCTTGCAGTTCGACGGATGAATCAGACCGCGCAGATAGGACACGGTGTGGTCGATGTCGTACACCTGCCGGTTGGTCGCATCCGGGGAAGCGGCCTGCCGGATCGACCTGGACCTGGAGCATCCCGGCCGACGGGGGCCAGTGTCAGCCGCGCCAGAACTTACGGTAGGCCTGAGCACCCGCTATCGGAGCTCGTAGTCCTCGAGGGCGGGACGCGCCATGACGTCGCGGAACCGGGTGAACGTCCACGGCCACGCCACCGGAACGCCGCGGTCGTCGAGATACCAGCTGCGGCAACCGGTCACCCACACCGTCTTTTTCGCCGCTTCAATACGGTCGGCCTCGAAGCGCGCCGTCGACTCGCGGGTGGCGCTGATCTGGCTACACCGACCATCGGCCAGCAGCTCGAAAAGCTGTAAAAGATAAGCCATCTGGGCCTCGGCGACGTCGATCAGCGAGAAGTTGCCTACCGGCCCGTTGGGTCCATTGAGCATGAACAGGTTGGGGAAACCGGGCACCGACACCGACAAGTAGGCGAACGGCCGCTGTCCCCACACATCGTCGAGACGCACACCGCCGCGGCCGACCACCTCCATGGGGCGCAGGAAACGATCTACCCGAAAACCGGTGGCCAGCACCAGCATGTCGAGGCGATGCAGCGTTCCGTCGATGGTGCGTATCCCGTCGGGCTCGACGCGGTCGATGCCCTCGGTGACCAGATGGGCGTTGGGCCGCTGGATCGCCTGGTAGAAGTTGCCGGAGATGATCAGGCGCTTGCACCCGGCGCGGTAGTCGGGCCGTAGCTTTTCCCGCAGCCCGGGGTCGGCGACGCTGTCCTCGAGGTTGGTGCGGGCCACCCGTTGCAGCGTCTTCAGCGCCTGCGAGTCGGCGTCGACGACCGCGTTGGCGAAGTTTTGGATGAAGTCCCGGTTCAGCTGGGCGCGCAGCCGGGTCAGCGCCGCCGGGTCGGACCGGTAGCGTGCCCGCCCGGCCTCGTCGACGGGCGGGTTGTCGACCGGCAGGATCCACTGCGGGGTGCGCTGGAACAGATGCAGCTCGCGCACGACTTCGGCGATGGCGCCGGAGATCTGCACCGCCGACGAGCCCGTGCCGACCACACCGACTCGCATGCCTTCCAGCGGCACGCTGTGGTCCCAGCGGGCGCTGTGGAAGATGCTGCCACCGAATTCGTTGAGCCCGTTGATATCTGGGTAGCGCGGGTGATGCAACACGCCGGTGGCGGCGATGACGACGTCGGCCTCGTCGCGTTCGCCGATAGATGTCTCGATGCGCCAACGACTTCCGTCGTGTTCGAGGCGGCGCACCTCGCGGCCGTAGCGGACCAGTTCCTCGACGCCGTAGCGGCGTGCGACGCCATCGAAATACGCCAGAATCTCCGGCCCGGGCGCGAACGCATGACTCCACTCCGGGTTCGGAGCGAAGCTGTAGGTGTACAGGTGTGCCGGCACATCGCAGGCGATCCCGGGGTAGGTGTTCTCCCGCCAGGTTCCGCCCAGCCGCTCGGCCTTCTCGTACACGCTGACATTGGTGAAGCCGGCCTCGCGCAGCTTGATGGCGGCCAACACCCCGGCCATTCCGGCGCCGATGATGACGAAGCGCAGGTCAGCCCGCTGCGGGCTCATGGCGTGAGTACTCCGTGCACGGGCGGCAAACCGGCACGCTCGCCGGCCATGGTGGCGAGCAACTCCTCGGCATCGTCGAGGCGCACGCAGCGTCGCGGCAGGCTCTCGAACGGGTAGCGACCCGATGCCAGCAGCGCCAGCGCCGCCCGGTAGGCGGTGGCGTCCACCCCGAGCGCGCCGAGTATGCGCAACTCCTTGAACACCACCAGGTCCGGCGAGAATCCGGGCGCGCCGGCGCCCAGGCCTCTGGTGCCGGCGACCACGACCGTCCCGGCAGGCCGCGCGAGCGCGATCGCCTGTGCGAACGCCGCCGGCGCCTTGGCGGTGACGTCGACGACGACGTCGGCCAGCCCACCCGTCGCGTCATGCAGCGCGGCCACGGGGTCGTCCGCGGCGACGTCGACGGCGAGGTCAACCCCGAACTGAGGGGCCAGCGCCAGCCGGTCGGCGTCACGGGGCCCCAGCCCGGTCAGCATGACGAATCCCGCGCCGGCTTCCTTGGCCGCCGCGGCGGCGCACAGTCCACGGACACCCGGTCCGAGCACCGCGACCACGTCACCGGCACCGGTGCCCGGAAGCGTTGCACCCCAGCGTATTCCGGCTCCCAGCGGATTGAACAGGGAGGCCACCGCGGGATCCAAGCCGGCCGGCACCGGCAACACCATCGAATCGGGCGCCAGGTATTGGTATTCGGCGTAACCGCCCCACAGGCCGGGTGCGCGGTCCACCGGGATGAAGCCGTACATGTCGGCCAGACCGTGGCGTTCGCAGCGCCGGTACTCACCGGCGAGGCAGTTCGGGCACTGTCGGCACGACTGGAACACCTCGACCGCCACCCGGTCGCCGGCGGCCACGCCCCAGCGCCGGGCCGCCTGCGGCCCGATCGCCTCGATGATCCCGACGGTTTCGTGACCGGGAACGAACGCGAAGCCGCCGCTCAGCGCTCCGGTGTACTGCTCGTGGTCGGTGCCGCACAATCCGCAGGCTTCCACCCGCACCAGCGCGTCGTCAGCGCCGATCTCCGGCACCGCAAGCTCCCGGACAACCAGGCGGCGCGGCGCCTCCAGGACCAAGGCTCGCGATGTCGGGGCGTTGGAGCTCACCGCACCCACCTCTCGATCCAGCCGCGGCTAGCGGAAGCCCACGACCTCGCCGCCCCAGGCAGCTCGGAGGTGGCCGTCGAGATCGCGCGCAACGCTGTCGGTTCTGTTGATGACCAGGCAGGCCCGGTCGGCGTCGTCGTACGACGGCCAGTCCGGCTCGCCCGCCGGCTTACCGTGCCTGGCGAAGTTGACCCATCGGGTCCGCACTCTTTCCGAAACCGCCTTGGCGGTCCTGACCCCGCCCAGTCGCAGCGTCGGGTCGTGGGGTCCCCCGAGATTGCCCCAGACATAAGGCAATTCGGTAGCGTGTGCGGCGTTGACCAGTAGCAGCTTGAGCAACGGCGTCGAATAGTCGAAGCGGTAAAGGTATACCGGCGCCACCTTGCGGTGTCCGTCGGCCAGCCACACCGAGGGCATCCGGAACCCGACATCGGTGGCGATGCTCAGCGGCCGCGCCTTGCGCCGGATGCGCGAGTAGGCCAGCCCGATCTGCTCTTCGGTAGGCAATTGCAGGTCGGGCTGTTCGGCGGCGATCTGGGTGAACATCGACGTTATCGCGTGCGGAGTGATCGGCATCAGCGGCGAGCGCATCAACCGGAACAGCGCCGCCTCGTGCTTGTTGGTGCCGATGATCAACGGCACGGGTTCAGAGCGGCCCTCCTGCGCCACTTTGACCGGGTAGTCGTCCAACAGGTCGCCGTCGACGATCGGGACGAACGCCAGGGTGCCGGGGTTGCGGACGGGCACTTCGTCGAACACTTCTTTCGACGCGGTGATGATCGCGGCGATCGGGACATCGACCAGCCGGTCCACCTCGGAGGTGCCGATTCCCAGCTTGCCGAGAACGCACATCGCCGCCCGCCGGGCCCTGTCGCGGTCGTATACCGAGGTGGCCGGAGAACTTTGGGCGATCGCGCGCCCGAACAGCCCGGCCGCCGCCGGGACGGCCAGCAGCGTCGTGACGATCCCCGCTCCCGCGGATTCGCCGAACAGCGTGACGTTGCCGGGATCACCGCCGAACCCCGCGATGTTGTCGCGGATCCACTGCAACGCGGCCAGCACGTCGCGCAGCCCGATATTGGAGTCGAAACCGCGCCGCGCGCTACCCAACGACGACAGGTCGAGAAAACCCAGCACTCCGAGCCGGTAGTTGATGGTCACCACCACCACGTCGCCGCTGGCGGCCAGGCGCCGGCCGTCGTAGAGGGGCTGGCTGCCCGACCCGAGCAGGTAGGCGCCGCCGTGCAGCCATACCATCACGGGCTTCCCGTCGCCGGGCTCGACGCCGGCCGGGGCCCAGATGTTCAGTCGCAGACAGTCCTCGCCCTGGGGCGCTCCCAGATCCAGTGGCATGTTCGGGACCACCGGCTGCGGGCAGGCCGGGCCGAAGCTGGTGGCGTCGGCCACCTCGGTCCATCGCTGGGGCGGTTGTGGCGCCCGGAAGCGCAGGTCACGCAGCGGCGGCGCGGCATATCGCACGCCCTTCCAGGTCTTGGCCCGCACGTCGCCGGTGCCCCGGACCGGGCCGTAGCTGGTTTCGACCACACAATCGTCGATCGCCATACCCCTGAAACTCCCATTCCCATGCCTGATCTCAGGTTAACGACCGGTGGCCGCAGGCGGTCCGAAAGGCCTCCGGGCCACACCGTAGTGGAGATGAACCACGCCGCTTCGAAACCGGGTGCTCGGCCAACAGCTCGAGCTCAACGCGCACCTCGCCGGACAGTGCCCGCTTTCCGCGTAGCCGGCGACCCTTCACGCAGGACTTCCGGGGCGTGGCCTTCTTCTCGCCCTTACGGCTCAGTCTCCGGTTAGGGTGACGCTCAACACCGATGCGGAGGGCGGGCGAGCCTAGGCATGAACACGGAATTCACGCTCACCCAGAAGCGCGCGCTGGCAATCCTGACGATGGTCGCCCTGCTGTTCGGCGCCTACTTCCTGCGCGACTATTTCGTGCTCATCGTGGTGGCCGCGGTCGGCGCCTATCTGTTCACGCCACTGTTCACCTGGTTCAACAAGCGGCTGAGCACGGGCTTGTCGGCCACGTGCACGGTGTTGACGGCATTGGCCAGCGTTTTCATTCCGGTCGCGCTGTTAGTGGCGCTGGCCGTAGTCCAGGTCGCCCGGATGGTCGACAACGTGGCCGAGTGGTTCAACACGACCGATCCCAGCGAGCTCGGCGACAAGGTATTACGCCTGGTCAACGACCTGCTGGCCAGGGTGCCGTTCCTGCATGTGACCGTGACTCCCGAGATGTTGCGAAACGCGATGATCTCGGCGGCCCGCACCGTTGGCACCTGGCTGCTGCATGTCCTGCAGGGCGCGGCCGGAAGCCTCGCCGGCGCGGTCACGTCGGCCATCGTCTTTCTGTATGTTTTCGTGGCCCTGCTGCTGAACCGGGACAAGTTAAGGACGCTGATCGGCCAGCTCAACCCGCTGGGCGAGGAAGTTACCGATTTGTACCTGCGAAAGATGGGCTCGATGGTGCGTGGCACCGTCAACGGCCAGTTCGTCATCGCCCTGTGCCAAGGCGTGGCCGGCGCCGCGTCCATCTACCTCGCCGGATTTCACCACGGGTTCTTCATCTTCGCGATCGTGTTGACCGCGCTGTCGATCATTCCGCTGGGCGGCGGGATCGTGACGATCCCGTTCGGCATCGGGATGATCTTCTACGGCAACATCGCCGGCGGCGTGTTCGTGGTGCTGTGGCATCTGCTGGTGGTCACCAACATCGACAACTTCTTACGTCCGATCCTGGTTCCGCGCGACGCCCGGCTGAACTCCGCACTCATGTTGCTCTCGGTGTTTGCCGGCATCGGCATGTTCGGCCCGTGGGGCATCATCATCGGTCCGGTGCTGATGATCCTCATCGTCACCACCATCGACGTCTACCTGGCGGTGTACAAGGGGGTCGAACTCAAGGAACACCACGACCCGCCCGGCCGTCGCAAGTGGCTCCCGCGGCGAACCGGGGACACCCCGGCAGGCGCGGCTACCGACTCAGCCGCTCAGTGAGGAACTCGACCACACGCTTGCGGGCTTCGTACGCCGCCTGACCGTCCACCTCGCGGACCTCGTCGGTGAGCACCGAATGCGCCATCCGGCTGAAGCCGTCCGCGTTGCCCGGGCTGGAGTCGATCTCGATCACCGCGAACGCGTCACCGAGCCGCTGCTTGAGCGTGGCGAACCGTTCCCGCGGCGCCATCTTGTCCTCGCTGAAGCGCAATCCCATGGCGCACAAGCCGTCGTTGGCACAGCGGTCGGCGACGACGCGAAGCTCGGATTCGCTCAGCCCGGGGTCGCGACGCTGCGCGCGCGTCAGCGGCAGTGGCACCGAGGGCTGGCTGAGCACCGGGGCGAGCACGCTGTCGTCGACGGCGGCGGCCAGCGCGAAGCCGCCGGTGAAACACTGGCCGATCACACCGACGCCCTTACCGGGGGTCGACGCGTTGAGATCGCGCGCCAGCGCGCGCAGAAACTGCGCCACCGGGCGCTGCTTGTTGGTGGCCATCGCCGCGAACTCCCGGGCCACGCACGCCCGGCTGAGCGTGGCGGCCATATAGCCGGCCGATACCGCCTTGCCCGGCGCACCGAACAGCGACGGGATTGCCACGGTGAACCCGTTGTCCACCAGGTGATTACCCAGGCCCAGCACCCCGGGATGAATCCCCGGGATCTCCGGGATCAGCACCACTCCCGGGCCGGACCCCTTGCGATAGACGTCGTGGGTGTAGCCGCCGCCGGTGAACGACGACGCCGACCACCCGGACAGGTCTGCTTCGGGTCCGCTCACGATACGTCTCTCCTATCGGTTCGGGGCCAACGGCGGCTGCGACTGGGTCGCAGCGGCCAGCGTGCGGAACTCCTCGGCGCTGCCCGCGCCGGTGATCGCGACCTGGGTGGGACCGGCCGGGCTGGCCAGCCTGGTGGTCCACACCGGCTCGAATGCGCCGTTCTTGTCGGCGCCTTCATAGACGACCCAGTTGGTTCCGCCGACGTCGACCGTTCCGGTGGGGTACATGCCCGGATGGATGGAACCGACCAGCTTGTCCTCGTCGGCGTTGCTCTGGGTCAGGCTCAGGTACATCCCCGTCGGGCTGATGTATCCCACGGTCGAGGTGGCCGCGTTGAGCCGCTGACCGGCGGACGTATCGGTCCGCCCGTTCTCAATACCGCCGCGCCCACCGGAGTTGGGTTGCCATCCCGCTGGCAGTACCGGCAGCCGGATCGGGAACCCCAGCGTTGCGGCGTCTGCCCGTAACGCCCTCGCAGCGTCGTAGGACGGGATCCGTCCCCGGTTCGTTCCGCCCGGTTGCAACGAACACATCCCGACCATGCCGGCCAGCAGGATGCAGCCGATCACCAGCGGCACCAGCGACCAGAACATGTCGCGACCGTCCTGCAGCAACCGTGGTTTGGCCGGCTTCGGGGCCGGCTGCGGCTCAACAGTCACCTGGCCAGTATCCCAGCTCGTGCCGCGTGATTCGCTTCTGGGACAATCAGCAACCATGACTGCACAGGGATCCGGTTCGTCGCCGGCGACGGTTGCGAAAACCGACCCTTCGGCCAGCCGGCCGCCGCGCGGGGAAGCTCCGGACCGCAACCTGGCCCTGGAGTTGGTGCGGGTCACCGAGGCCGGCGCCATGGCCGCCGGGCGCTGGGTGGGCCGCGGCGACAAGGAGGGCGGCGACGGCGCGGCGGTCGACGCAATCCGCGAGCTGGTGAACTCGGTCTCGATGCGCGGGGTCGTGGTGATCGGCGAGGGCGAAAAGGACGACGCGCCGATGTTGTACAACGGCGAGGAAGTCGGCAACGGCGACGGCCCGGAATGCGACTTCGCCGTGGACCCGATCGACGGCACCACGCTGATGAGCAAAGGCATGCCCAACGCCATCTCGGTGCTGGCGGTGGCCGATCGTGGTGCGATGTTCGACCCGTCGGCGGTGTTCTACATGAACAAGATCGCCGTCGGCCCCGATGCCGCACACGTGCTGGACATCACCGCCCCGATTTCGGAAAACATCCGGGCGGTGGCCAAGGTCAAGGAATTGTCGGTACGGGACATGACGGTGTGCATCCTGGACCGCCCACGGCACGCGCAGCTGATCCACGACGTGCGGGCTACCGGGGCGCGGATCCGACTGATCACCGACGGCGATGTGGCCGGCGCGATTTCGGCGTGCCGGCCCGAGTCGGGCACCGACATGCTGGCCGGTATTGGCGGCACCCCGGAGGGCATCATCGCCGCCGCGGCGATCCGGTGCATGGGCGGGGCCATCCAGGCCCAGCTGGCGCCCAAGGACGAGGCCGAGCGGCGTAAAGCGCTCGACGCCGGCTACGACCTCGACCAGGTGCTGACCACCAAGGACCTGGTCGCCGGCGAAAACGTCTTCTTCTGCGCCACCGGGGTCACCGACGGCGACCTGCTCAAGGGTGTGCGCTATTACCCCGGCGGCTGCACCACCCAGTCGATCGTGATGCGGTCGAAGTCGGGCACCGTGCGGATGATCGAGGCCTACCACCGGCTTTCGAAGCTCAACGAGTACTCGGCGATCGACTTCACCGGCGACACCAACGCCGCCTACCCTCTGCCGTAAACCGTTCCCCACAACCAAGGATCCGATCAATGGCCGACAGTGCCTCTGATAACGACACCGACTACCGCATCGAACACGACACCATGGGCGAGGTCCGGGTGCCGGCGAAAGCGTTGTGGCGCGCGCAAACCCAGCGTGCGGTGGAGAACTTCCCGATCTCCGGGCGGGGCCTGGAGCGCGCCCAGATCCGCGCCCTGGGCCTGTTGAAAGGCGCCTGCGCGCAGGTGAACAAGGACCTCGGCTTGCTGGCGCCGGAAAAGGCCGACGCCATCATCGCCGCCGCAGCCGAGATCGCCGACGGTCAACATGACGACCAGTTCCCCATCGACGTCTTCCAGACGGGTTCGGGCACCAGCTCCAACATGAACACCAACGAGGTGATCGCGAGCATCGCCGCCGCCAACGGCGTTACGGTGCACCCCAACGACGACGTCAACATGTCGCAGTCGTCGAACGACACCTTCCCCACCGCAACCCACATCGCGGCCACCGAGGCCGCGGTCAGCCATCTCATCCCCGCCCTGCAGGTGTTGCACGATGCGCTGGCGGCCAAGGCTCTCGAGTGGCAGACGGTGGTGAAGTCGGGCCGGACCCACCTGATGGATGCCGTCCCGATCACCCTTGGTCAGGAATTCAGCGGATACGCCCGCCAGATCGAGGCCGGCATCGAAAGAGTACGCGCCACGCTGCCGCGGCTGGGTGAACTGGCGATCGGCGGCACCGCCGTCGGCACCGGTCTGAATGCTCCCGAGAGCTTCGGCGTCAAGGTGGTCTCAGTACTGGTGGCCCAGACCGGCCTGTCCGAATTGCGGACGGCGGCAAACTCTTTCGAAGCCCAGGCCGCCCGGGACGGATTGGTCGAGGCGTCGGGGGCGTTGCGCACCATCGCGGTGTCGCTGACCAAGATCGCCAACGACATCCGGTGGATGGGCTCCGGCCCGTTGACCGGGCTGGCCGAAATCCGGCTGCCGGACCTGCAGCCGGGCAGCTCGATCATGCCGGGCAAGGTGAATCCCGTTATCCCCGAGGCGGTTACCCAGGTCGCCGCGCAGGTGATCGGCAACGACGCCGCAGTCGCCTGGGGCGGAGCCAACGGCGCGTTCGAACTCAACGTCTACATCCCGATGATGGCCCGCAACATCCTCGAGTCGTTCAAGCTGCTGACGAACGTCTCGAAGTTGTTCGCGCAGCGCTGCATCACCGGGCTGACCGCCAACGTCGAGCACCTGCGCGAGCTGGCCGAGTCGTCACCGTCGATCGTCACGCCGCTGAACTCGGTCATCGGTTACGAGGAGGCGGCCGCCGTCGCCAAGCAGGCGCTCAAGGAGCGAAAGACGATCCGCCAGACCGTCATCGATCGCGGCCTGGTCGGCGACAAGCTCTCCATCGAGGAGCTCGACCGCCGCCTCGACGTGTTGGCGATGGCCAAGGTCGAAGCGGCCGACGATTAGGCAGCTCGACACCGGCGTCACGCGGATCTGCGGCGACGCGAATGCACGGCTACCTTGGTTGGGGTAGTCCCTGAAAGCGAGGGTGGTTCAGCAGATGACGGCTCCTCCGGGCGGCCCATACGGTCCCGATCCGAATCAGTATGGGCAGCAACCCTATTGGGGTGGCCAGCCGCAGGGCGGCCAGTACCCGTATCCACCGCCCGGCCCCTACCCGGGCCCTCAAGGCACGGATCCCTACGGGGCGGCCCCCTACCCGCCCCAGCAATATCCGCAACCCGGCCAGCAATACCCGCCCGGCTGGCCCCCGGGGCAGTACCCGCCCGGACCACCGCCGAAGCCGCCCGGCTCGAAGGTGCCGTGGCTGATCCTCGCCGGCGTCGCGGTGGTGGGCGTGATCGCGCTGGTAATCGTCCTGGTGGTGGTGCTCAACCACCGCGACAGCTCGACCACGGCCGGTTCCCCGGGCTCCTCGCCGACGACGAGCGCTCCGACCTCCCAGCCCAACGGTTCTGAGCAGACCGCGACCGACTGCACGCCCAACGTGTCCGGCGGCGACAAGCCCGACGACGGCACGATCAGCGCCGGCAAACTGTCGTTTCCCGCCAGCGTGGCAGCGGGATGGGCGCCGTTCTCCGACGACCAGAGCCCCAACCTGATCGACGCGGTGGGAGTGGGCCAAGAGGTGCCCGGCGCGAGTCAGTGGATGATGCAGGCCGAAGTCGCGATAACCAACTTCGTCTCCAGCATGGACGTGAGCAAGCAGGCCTCGAAGCTGATGCAATGTGTGGCCAGCGGCCCCGGTTATTCGCAGTCCCAGCCCACCCTGGGGCCCACGAAGACGTCGTCGATGACGGTCGACGGCGTCAAGGCCGCCCGGGTGGACGCCGACATCACCATCGGCGACACCTCGCGGCACGTCAAGGGTGACACCGTCACCATCATCGCGGTGGACACCAAGCCGGTCACCATCTTCATGGGCGCGACCCCCATCGGCGACGCCGGCTCGGCGGCAACGATCGGCAAGGTGATCGCCGCGCTGAAGGTGTCGAAATCATGACGAATCGCGCCCGCACGTCCATACTTCCGATATGGCTCGACTGATAAGCAAGTGCTGCCTCGCGTTGGCGGCGGTCTTGACGGTATTGACCTCGGCGTGGACCGTGATCTCGGTGCCCGCGGCAGCGGTGCCGGCGGCACCCAGCGGCGAGATATGGCAATGGGCGCTGGGAAAAAGCATGCTCACCGACCCGACGTTGCGGGACTACCTCAACTCGGTACCGGGCGGACCCGGACGGGTTTGTTACGGCGACCCCAAACTCTGTCAACAGTCAACCCCGGACCCGCAGGATATCCGCGCCCTGACCGATATCGTCCGAGTCCCCAACGAGGGGTTCGGGCTGGTTCCTGACGAACACGCAACCGTGGTGGGCGTCGTGTTGTACAACGACATCCGCGAACAGAAATACCTCTACCGGGGCAAACTCCCCGAAGGATGGACCTGGGACAGTACCGCCACCGACGTCGGAGCCGTCTTCGGCGCACCCAACATGGTGGCCGGCTTCGAGCAGCAACCCTACATTCCGATCGCTTTCAAATATCAGACAGCCGATCATCTCTACGATCTGCGGGTCGATTTCGCCGCCACCACAGCCGATGAGCTGCCCGGCGCACACATGCGCACCATCGCGGTCAGCCAGGCTCCGGGTGCCCCCGCCAGCCAGACCGCGGTATCGACGAGTTCGCCCGCACCGGCGTCGACGTCGTCGGCGCCGACTCGTCCCCCCAACGCCTAGCCGGGTGGTCGCACTCCCAAATTCGTCGGCGGTCGGTCTGCCATGAGGCCGGCGTTCATGCGACAAGTGTCGAGATCTACGCGCGCCGAAAATCGCGAGAAGGTCTGACGGTACCGTCGATCGCGACGCAAGGACCGCGATCCCCACCGCCGACGAACTCATGGGTGACCACTAAGCATCGCCGACGGGTGCCGAGATGTGCGTGGCTTCGGAGCGGCCACGCAGCACCGCGGAATAGCGCTCGGCCCAGCGTCCACGCTCGTCCTCGGCCGCGCGCTCGACGGCCGCCGCCGAGCACAGGATCCGCCGGTCCGACGTTTTGGCCAGATCGGCCAGCCGCGCGGCTTCATTGACGGCGTCGCCGATGACGGTGTACTCGTGCCGGTTCTCGGCGCCGATATTGCCGGCAAACACCCGTCCTGCCGACACGCCGATCCCGAAGTCGACGTCCGGCAGCTCATGTAATCGGCTCGCCAGCGCACGTGCCGTCGCCAACGCCGCCGACGCCGGTTTGCTCGTGCGCAGCGGCGCTCCGAAGACCGCCAGCGCCGCATCACCCTCGAATTTGTTGACCAAGCCCTGATATTCGTCCACGGCGTCCACGACTATCCGGAAGAAGTCGTTGAGCACGTGAGCCACCTCTTGCGGCGGACGATTTTCGGCCAGCTGCGTCGAACCCACCAGGTCGATGTAGAGGACTGCCGCCTCCACCACGTCGCCCGACAGCGACGAGCCCTCTTCGATGGCCCGGCGGGCGACATCCGTTCCGACGTACCGGCCGAAGAGGTCACGCAGCCGCTCCCGTTCCTCGAGCCCGGCGACCATCCGGTTGAATCCGGTTTGCAGTCGCCCTATTTGGGAACGTTCGTAGGCGCCGACGTAGGTGGCGATGTTGCCGTGTTCGACCTGCGCCATCGCATCGACGATCTCGTCGAGCGGATCGGAAATGGATCGCGACGTCAGGATCATGGTCGGCAGCCCGAGCAGCAGCGCTGCCAGCGACACCACCAAGATGGGCACATCCAGCGATGCGGTCTCCTGAATCAGCCAGCCATAGGACCGCAGCACGACAAATGCGGCGATCACCCCGATCGGGATCGCGCTGCACAAAAACCACAACAGGACCAGTCGCGCCAACACGCCGGGGACCGCCAGGCGCGGCTGACATCCTCGGGTGGCCACTCCCATGATCGGCCGCAGGGTGCGTTGTGCGAGCAGCAAGCCGGTGCCCGCGGCGGCGGGTCCACCTAGCAGCACTCCGAGCAGAATGGGCAGCAATATCTTGGCGCCGTCAGCATGATTGATCAGCATCAGCACCGAGCCAGACGCTGACCAGGCACCTACCAAGATGGCCGACTGGCGGCCGCCGAGCTTGATCGCGGACTCTCGCTGCTGCGGGGTGGGCTCGTCGCCGGGGACGAACCACCGCAGTGTGGGAGCCAGGAGGAGAACACCACCCACCGCGACGCCGACCGTCCCCAACACGACCAACACCGACACCAACACCATGTTTTTCTCGGCGAAGTCGACGTAGGTGTGGCCTCTCAGCGGAACCAAGACGGCCGATGCGTCGAGGACTGCGAGGACGTAGGCGATGGCGAGGCCGAGCGCATAGTGAGCCAACAACCTGCGGGCGCTTGGCGGATGCGCGTCGGCTGCGGATCCGCGAGCCCTACGCACCGTTGTTCGGCCCGCCCGAGTTTTGGCCGGGAATGTCGGTGATCGGGAAGTTGGGCATCGGCTTGGGTGAGGGCGTGTTGGGCAACGACGGGATGTCAGCGGCCGGGATGTCGTGGAGTTCGTTGACGGGCGGCCCGTTCTCCCGGCTTCCGTAGCTGCTTCCGGGCGCACGCGGCCCGAGCAGCTCGCTGACCGTCACCAGCCGGTAGCCGTTGGCCTTGAGCACCGGGATGAACTGGTACACCAGGTCGACGGTGCTGGAGTAAGTGTCGTGGAACAGCACCACCGAGCCCGGCTTGATCTGGGTCATCAGCAGCAGTCGCGTTGCCGCCGTGTTGGAGTCGTTGGCCCAGTCGAAAGGAATGACGTCCCAAAGGATTTCGGCTTGGCCGAAGGTGGCGGCGGTTCGCCGCACCGCGTCGTTGGACAGGCCGCCGGCCGGACGGTACAGCGTGGGCGTGCGCCCGGTGGCCGCGGTGATCGCATCGTTCGCCCTGGCGAACTGGCCGGCGATGTCCTCGGGAGGGATCGTCGTCATGTTCGGGTGTTCCCAGGTGTGGCTGCCTATCTCCATGCCGGCGTCGGCGATCCGCTTGGCAGCCGCCGGGTTGGCCGCCACCTTGTTGCCGATCAGGAAGAACGTCGCCTTGGCGTCGTTGTCTTTCAGGATTTGCAACAGCCGGTCGGTGTAAGGTCCCGGCCCGTCGTCGAAGGTCAGCGCCACACACTTGGCCACCGAACAATTGAGGTTGTCCGCGCGGGTGACGTGGCCGGTCAGCCCGCCGATCACCAGCACCGCGACGGCCACCACGACACCGATGACCGTGCGCCAGTAGCGCCAGGCCTGGTTGTCGGGTCGTTTGGGCACCTAGGAAGTTTACCGGGCGTCTAGTGTGCGCTCGCGGCGTCGAGGGGGTGATCAGGGCGCAATCCGCCGGATTCGCCGCCCTGGACGCACACTCGACCTCGGCTGTTTCTCTGGGCGCCTGCCCGGGAGACCCGTCAGCGTGGCCCGGCGATCTCCTCGAGCATCTCGGTGACCAGCGCGGCGATCGGGGACCGTTCACTGCGCAGCAGCGTGATGTGGGCGAACAGCGGATGACCCTTGAGCTTCTCGATCACCGCGACGATCCCGTCGTGGCGGCCGACCCGCAGGTTGTCACGCTGGGCGATGTCGTGGGTCAGCACCACCCGCGACCCGGCGCCCAGCCGGGACAGCACGGTCAGCAGCACGTTGCGCTCCAGCGATTGGGCTTCGTCGACGATGACGAACGAGTCGTGCAATGAGCGGCCCCGAATGTGGGTCAGCGGCAGCACCTCGAGCATGCCCCGGGACAGGACCTCGTCCAGCACGGCGGGGCTGGCCAGCCCCTCGAGCGTGTCGAAAACGGCCTGAGCCCAGGGGCCCATCTTGTCGCTCTCGCTGCCGGGCAGGTAGCCCAGCTCCTGGCCGCCGACGGCATACAGCGGGCGGAAGACGACCACCTTGCGGTGGGTCCGGCGCTCCAGCACAGCCTCCAGACCCGCACACAACGCCAGCGCCGACTTCCCGGTGCCGGCCTTACCGCCCAACGAGACGATGCCCACCGACTCGTCGAGCAGCAGGTCGAGCGCCACCCGCTGCTCGGCGGACCGGCCACGCAGCCCGAACACTTCGCGGTCACCGCGAACCAGCTGGACGCGTTTGGCCGGGTTCACCCGGCCCAGCGCATGCGAACTACCGCCCAGCAGCCGAATCCCGGTGTGGCAGGGCAGGTCCCGGGCTTCGGCCAGGTCGATTTCGCCGTCGGCGAACAGAGTGGCGATCTCCTCGGCAGCAGTTTCGATCTCGCGCATCCCTGACCACCCGGAGGCAACGACGTCCTGCGCGTGGTACTCGTCGGCGGGCAGCCCCACCGCGGCAGCCTTGACCCGCAGGGGGATGTCCTTGCTGACCAACGTGACTCGCCTGCCCTCGGCGGCGAGATTGGCAGCACAGCTCAAGATCCGGGAGTCGTTGCTGTCGGTCCGGAAGCCGGCGGGCAGCACCGCCGGGTCGCTGTGGTTGAGTTCGACGTGCAGCGTGCCGCCTTGGGTGCCAACCGGAATGGGCTGATCCAGGCGTCCGTGCTCCAGCCGGAGATCGTCGAACAGCCGCAGCGCCTGGCGAGCGAACCAGCCCAACTCGTGGTGGTGACGCTTGGCCTCCAGTTCGCTGATCACCACCAGCGGAACCACCACCTCGTGTTCGGCGAACCGACTGCACGCCCAGGGATCGGACAGCAGCACAGAGGTGTCGAGCACATACGTCCGGATATCGGTCACGAAACGCTCCTCGAGCGAATGACGCTCGCGCGAACCCACACGAGCGTGTCGGCGCGGGCCGCGGCACCAGGACCGGGGCCGGTCCTGCCGTTGTAGTGACGGAAGGTGCCGCCCTGGCAGCAGAGCATGTCGCTGACCATCGTCTGCGACGCTACTCCGGTGACGACACTCCCGCAGGACAGGCGCGCCGACGCGCTCCGTGGAGGTCGGGACTAGACGGTGACGAACGGCTTGAGCGCAGGCTCGTCGGCCACACCCCACGCGGTGATGCGATCGGCAATCACCTGGCCCCGCTGCTGCGGGCCGAAGATCCCGGCCTCGGCCATCTTCTGCACCTTGTCCCGGTAGGCGTCAATGTCGCCTCCGACGACCTCGAGGTCGGCAGCGCGGGCCGCGATCGCAGCGATCGTCTCGTCCCGGGAGTAGTCGAGGCAGTGTGTGACCAGGTTGGCGAAGAACAGCTCGTGGCGCGCCTCGTCCCGGGCGATCCGGTCGATCAACCCGGCCAGGATCGGTTCTTCGATCTGTGCGGCCAGATTTTGGCAGAACACGGCAAGGGAGCGCTCGTAAAACGCCATGTAGACCAGGGTCTCCACTTGCGTGTACTTGTCGGCGCGGTAGCCCTTCATGACGTGCTGGACGCGGACCTCTTCATTGGCGACCGGGTCCACCTCGCGGGTCACCACGAGGTATTCGCGCAGCGCGATGGCGTGCAGATGCTCTTCCGCTGTCCACCTGCCAAGCCAGCGGCCCCACCACTCCTCGAGGATGAAGTGCTCGACCAGTTCGCGGTGATGGCCGGCCAGGTTGTCCTTGAGGATCAGCAGGATCTCGCAGGCGTCGGTGATGACCCGCGGCAACGTCGCCTGGGACGGATCCCAGTCCCGTCCGCCGAGGAAGGCGAAATTCTCGCCGCGGTCGAACGGAACGTAGTCGTGGGCGAACCAGATGTCCTCGGTGTCAAGATGTCGAGCCATATTCTCTTCCACCACAGGCTCGAGTTCCAGGGTCAGCGCATTAGCGACAGGTTTCTGTGCCATGCAGTAACTGTAACCCGACGACACAGGTTTCGTGAAATTGGGGCTGCGCGTGTCGTGGCTTACCCGCGTGATAACGCCGACAACGGTTTCGCTGCAGGCTAGCGACCTGCCAAGCTCCAGTCCTCGAGGCCCGCGTAGAGCGGAAACTCCCTGGCCAGGCGGGTCACCCGGGCGTGCAGCGCCGGGACATCGGCAGCGCTGCCGTCGGCCAGGGCGGTAGCGATCACATCGGCGACTTCGCTGAATTCGGCGTCGCCGAACCCGCGGGTAGCCAGCGCGGGCGTTCCAATCCGCAGGCCCGAGGTCACCATGGGCGGGCGAGGGTCGTTGGGCACGGCGTTGCGGTTGACCGTAATTCCGACCTCGTGCAACAGATCCTCGGCGGCCTGGCCGTCCAGTGGAGAGTTGCGCAGGTCGACCAGCACCAGGTGGACGTCGGTTCCGCCGCTGACGACCGAGACGCCGGCCTTGGCGACATCGTCACCGAGCAGTCGTTCGGCGAGGATCCGGGCACCTGACAGGGTGCGCCGCTGGCGGTCGGCGAACTCGGGGGTGGCAGCGATCTTCAGGGCAACCGCCTTGCCCGCGATCACATGCATCAACGGCCCGCCCTGCTGGCCGGGGAACACCGCCGAGTTGATCGCCTTGGCGTACTCCTGCTTGCCCAGGACCATGCCGGAACGGCCTCCGCCGAGCGTCTTGTGCACAGTGGTGGAAACCACGTCGGCGTGCGGCACCGGCGACGGATGCAATCCGGCGGCAACCAAACCGGCGAAATGCGCCATGTCCACCCACAACTTCGCGTCAACCTCGTCGGCGATGGCGCGAAACGCCGCGAAGTCGAGAATCCGGGGGTAGGCCGACCAGCCGGCAATGATCACCTTGGGACGGAATTCCAGCGCCTTGGCGCGCACCACGTCCATGTCGATCAGGTGCGTCGTGGGATCCACACCGTAGAACCCGTTCTCGTACAACTTGCCGGAGAAGTTCAACCGCATCCCATGGGTCAGGTGGCCGCCGTTGGCGAGGTCCAGACCCAGCAGCCGCTCCCCCGGGGTCATCAGCGCGTGCAGGACCGCGGCGTTGGCCTGGGCGCCCGAATGCGGCTGCACGTTGGCGAAATCGGCGCCGAACAGCGCTTTGGCCCGGTCCCGGGCGATGTTTTCCACGACGTCGACGTGCTCACAACCGCCGTAGTACCGCCGGCCCGGCAACCCCTCCGCATACTTGTTGGTCAGCACGCTGCCCTGGGCCTGCAACACCGAGCGCGGCACGAAGTTCTCCGAGGCGATCATCTCCAAGGTGTCTCGTTGCCGGCCGAGTTCCTTGCCCAGCAGCTCCGCGATCTCGGGGTCGACCTCGGCCAGCGGGGCGGACATGACCGAGCTGGTCTCAGGGGCCGTTACGCGGGCAGAAGTACGGGCGTCAGGTGCGGCAGTCACGGGCGCCAGTCTATCGAGGGTGGCGCTTCGCGGCTGATCGTGTTCGACGCACCCGATCCCGTGATCGCCGCGGCTACCGGAGGTCTCGCCTGTCCGGCGGGTAACCGGGTAACGACCTGCCCACCCGTCGGCGACCCTGTCCGGCGGGTTCGGTCGTCGCTGAAAGCCGGGCACTTCGCCGTGGGCTTGGCGCACGCTTTACCCGGCCCAGCCGTCAGACCCGCGTCGATCCCTGCAAGACTGACACCATGCCACGGCTTAGCGAGCCGAGCCCGTATGTCGAGTTCGACCGAAAGCAATGGCGCGCGCTCCGTATGTCGACCCCACTGGCCCTCACCGAAGAGGAATTGGTCGGCCTGCGTGGTCTGGGTGAGCAGATCGACCTGTTGGAAGTCGAAGAGGTGTATCTGCCTCTGGCCCGGCTCATCCACCTTCAGGTAGCCGCCCGTCAGCGGTTGTTCGCCGCAACCGCCGAATTCCTCGGCGAGCCGCAGCAGAACCCGGACCGGCCGGTGCCGTTCATCATCGGTGTGGCCGGCAGCGTGGCGGTCGGCAAATCGACCACCGCACGTGTGCTACAGGCGCTGCTTGCCCGCTGGGACCACCATCCGCGGGTGGACCTGGTGACCACCGACGGCTTTCTCTACCCCAACGCCGAGCTGGAACGGCGAAGCCTCATGCACCGCAAGGGTTTTCCGGAGAGCTATAACCGCCGGGCGCTGATGCGGTTCGTGACCTCGGTGAAGTCGGGCTCGGAATATGCGTGTGCGCCCGTGTATTCACATCTGCACTACGACATCATTCCCGGGGCCAAACACGTGGTCCGCCATCCGGACATCCTGATCTTGGAGGGGCTCAACGTCTTGCAGACCGGGCCCACCCTGATGGTCTCGGACCTGTTCGACTTCTCCCTTTACGTCGATGCGCGCATCGAGGACATCGAACAGTGGTACGTGTCGCGGTTCTTGGCCATGCGCAGCACGGCGTTCGCCAACCCGGAATCACACTTTCACCACTATTCGGCATTGTCCGACCCGCAGGCCGTGGTCGCGGCCCGCGAGATCTGGCGGTCGATCAACCGGCCCAATCTCGTCGAGAACATCCTGCCGACCCGGCCGCGTGCCACCCTGGTGCTGCGCAAAGACGCCGACCACGCGATCAACCGGCTGCGGCTGCGCAAGCTGTAGCACGGCCCGCGTCGAGCCGGTGCCGAATCAGACCGGCGATGCGCCGTGGACTCCGTGCTTGCCGAACAGCAGGCCACCCGTCCCACCCTCGCCCCCGATGCCGCCATTGGAGCCGTTGCCGCCGTTACCGCCGTCGCCGATCAGGATGGCGTTGCCGCCCTTTCCGCCGTTGCCGCCCAAGCTGCCATGGCCGCCGCCCGAGCTGCCCAAGCCACCCACGCCGCCGTCGCCGCAGAGCAAGCCGCCGTTACCGCCGTCGCCGCCGGAGCCGCCTGGTTGGCCATCCCCGCCACCTTTGCCGCCCTCGGCGCCGGCACCTCCGTGGCCCACCAGGTGAGCGCTGCCACCGGCACCGCCCTGGCCGCCGGGGCCCAGCACGGCGTCGCCGCCCATGCCGCCCTGCCCGCCGCTGCCGAGCAGCCAGCCGCCCGCGCCGCCCGCGCCTCCGGGCAGACCAGCCCCCATCCCGCCGTTGGCGACGCCACCGGCGCCGCCGTTGCCGCCGTTGCCGATCAGGCCAGCGCACCCACCGGCGCCGCCAGGCTGGTCGGGCCCGCCGTTTCCGCCGTTACCGCCGTTACCCAGCAGCAGCCCACCAGGACCCCCGGGCTGCCCGGGTCCGCCGTTAGCTCCGTTACCGATCAATGGCCGCCCCAGAAACGCCTGAGTGGGCGCGTTGATCGCATTGAGGAGGGTCTGCTCGACATTGGCGGCCTCGGTGCTCGCGTACGCGCCCGCGCCTGCCGTCAAAGCCTGCACGAGCTGTGCATGAAAACCGGCCACTTGCGTACCGAGCTTCTGATAGGCCTGCGCGTAGGCGGAAAACAGTGCGGCAACACCCGCCGACACCTCGTCGGCGGCAGCCACCACCACGCCGGCCGTCGGGGCCGCCGCAGCCGCGTTGGCCGCGCTGATGCTCGAACCGATTCCGGCCAAATCGGTGGCCGCCGCGGCCATCATTTCCGAACTCGCGATCACGAACGACATGGCTGCCCCCAATCTCCGCACCTGAATCACGTCGACCACCGGCAATGACCGGAAATTGGAGCGTATCGCCGCCGGAAACGACATCTTCCGCTTTTTGCCGAAAGCGCCGCCGGAATGGCGGACGCGGGGCGTCCACGGCATCCAGCGGCGCCCCGCGTCAGCAACACGGCGACTAGGCCGTCAGCCGGCGCACCCCCAGGTACTGCAGACCGGCGAACAACGCCGTGTACCCGCCGCTGGCCAGGGTCGCGGCCACGCCAACGGCGGTCATGGGCACCAGCTCGGCGGCCACGACAGCGGCCAGGGTGTAGACGATGTTGCCCACGACGACCCCGATACCTGCCCGGCGCAGGTTCGGCAGCGCGGCAAGACCGAACACCACCAGGCCGTAGAGCACGAAGAAAGCGCCCATGCTGTATTCCTGGCCGGACGCCAGGCCCGTCATCTTCGAAATCGGGTCGGCGGCGACGGCGACGGCCAAACCCAGCAGTCCCGTCAACGTGGCATCGGCACGCATCGCGAACCGCAGCAGTGAGTCCGTCGAGTCGTATAGCGGCCGGATTGTCGGATCGGAAAGAGCGGTCATGCCATTACTCCTTGGCTGTATGGAAGGCGGTTTGTGGAACAGGTTTCACGGTGCCGCCCAAGCACTGCCAGATCGACGCATGGCACTGCCAGCTACTGCCATCGACGGGCCAAGATCACACCGCGATGCCCTCGACCAGGCTGTATGGCGAGGCGGTTGCCACCACACGGGTCATGCGAAAGCCCGCGCGCCCCAGGAGTCGGCTGTACTCTTCGGCGGTGCGTTCGCGCGCGTCCGCGAGCAGCAGCATCTCCAGGTCGACCCATTTACCCATGAATTCCCGGTCGTGCGGCGGAATCACCTGCTCGATGAGCAAGACCTTCGTGCCCGCTGCCGCCGCCGCACGGACGTTGCGAAGGATTCGCACCGCGTCGTCGTCGGGCCAGTCGTGGATGATGTGCTTGAGGACGTAGGCGTCGCCGCCGGTCGGTATCTCGTCGAAGAACGAACCAGCTTCGATCCGAACCCGGTCCGCGACCAGGTGTTCGGAAAGCAGGTCGGGGGCTCCGGCAACCACGTGGCCAAGGTCGAACAGGATGCCACGTGCCTGCGGCGCCGACGTCAGGACCGCGGCCAACAGCCGACCATGTCCGCCACCGACGTCGACGACGGTCCCACAGTCGCTGAAGTCATAGGCGGCGACCACCGGCGCAATCGACAGTTCCGACGAACTTGTCATGGCCTGGTTGAAGATTTCGGTGAGCGCCGGTTCACTGGCGAGATAGTCGAAGAACGGCTTGCCGCGCAATGCCGGGACGACGGTGTGGCCGCTGCGCACCGCATCCGTGAGCCGGCTCCAGTGCTCTCGATGAGCAGGAGCACCGACAAATCGAGCCATCCCGGCCAACGACACGTCGGCATCGCTGCGAAGAGCGTCCGCCAGCGGGGTCAAGGCGTAGCGGCCATCGCGGCATCGCCGGAAGATACCGCGTCCGATCAGGGCCCGCAGTAGCCGGCTGAGGGCGTCGGCATCGGCGCCGACGGCTGCCGCGAGTTCATCGGCGGTCATCGGCCCATTGGCGAGCGCGTCGGCGATACCGAGGTCCGCGGCGACGGTGATCGCCTGAGCCGCCCAGGCCTGCAGGATCATTTCCATCAGGGCGACCGGTGCCGGAACCAGGCCGCGATGCAGTCGACCGAGGTGATGCCGCACCGTCTCGACGATCCGCACGACCCCGGCCGGCGGAAGCTTTGCTGCCATGACTACCCTTTCGGCCTACCCAACCAGGTATTCGACGCTCAGGACGCTGAGGATGGTACGCCGGCCAGCGCCCGGGTTAATCGCTGGGAACGGCGACCCGCCCGCGCAGATCGGCGGCGATCAGCCGAGCCGCGGCGTTCTGCCAATTGTGCAGTGAGCGCTGCGGCACCTCAGTCACCAGCCACTGCCAGGCTTGGCGGGCGGTCGCATCCAAACCAGCTGCGGTGGCGTTTTGCGCGTAGGCGCGCACGCCCACGACGTAGGGGAAATACACCGAGTTGTAGTAACGCCAGTGTTCGGTGGTTCCGAAATCGCCGGCGTCGCGCGGCTTGAGCCGGGCAATGCCGTCGGCCAGCACGGCCTTGAGTTCGTTGGCCCGCTCCAAAGGATGATCGGGTGCCCCGCGTGCGGCCAACCGCTCATCGATCACCGGCAACGCGGTCAGCGGGCTGGCGACGAGTTTGGTCAGATCGCCATAGTGGCCCAGTGCCCGGCGGGTGAGCCGGACGAAGGTGTCGTCGTCCACGTCGGCGAGGGGGTTCACCGACCGCAGCGGCAAACCCGCCCCGGTATGCCGCAATGCGGCCCGGTCGGCGCGTAGCGCGGGCGACCGGGAAAACGCCAGCCGGTCCAGCAGCCCGGCCAGCGGATCGGCGAGCACCTGCACGATGATCGCGATCGCCAGGCTGGTGAAAAGCAGCACCGTCAGCGCGGTCTGCGCCGCCGGCTCGGTGCGGGTCACCGCCAAACTGATCAGCGCCTGACCGCCGAACAACACCGCCACCGCCAGCGTGCCGAAAAACGAGCGCAACATGTCTGCCCGCAACGCCTGGCCCTCGTCGAAGGCGTCCCACAGGGCAACCGCCACCCCGAGCGCCAAGACGTCGAAACCCGTCGACGCCAGAGCCAGCCAGCTGGGCACCAGGCCCAGCGGAATGATCAGGATGGCGTTGGCCAGCGCGAAGAACAGGGTTGCCACGATCACCACGCCAACGACGGGCGTCGGCTGCGCGGGCCGCAGCACCGCGACCACCATCGCCCCGAGGGTGGATGCGGATATCACCGCCAACATCATCAGGTGGCCGGCCCGCAACGGGCCGGTGACGCCGCCCGCCATCGTCGCGCCGAACAAGGTCAGCGCCGCGACACCGCCGATGAGCACGAGCTCGCGGGTGCGCGCCCGCCAGCTGTCGCACGGCCGGGCCAGCTCAAGAAGCACCGCCAACCACGCGACGCCGGGGACGGCGACAAGGTAGATCTCCAGTCGGCTCAGCAGCGCGGCGTGCCCGACGCTGGTCGTGCGCACCGCATCCAAGGCCACCACCAGCGCGAAACCGCACAGTCCAGTCGCCGCCAACACCAGCACCGGCTTGCGCGGATCACGGGCCAGGAGGTACAGCCCCAGCCACAGGCTCAGCGTGAACACCGCCGCCGACAGCGCAGCCATGCATCCAGTTTGGCACGGGGTCCGATTCGTGCCGACCCGCTACACCCGGCATCGCCGCGCTCGCGATCGGCACGGGGTCCGATTCGTGCCGACCCGCTACACCCGGCATCGCCGCGCTCGCGATCGGCACGGGGTCCGATTCGTGCCGACCCGCTACACCCGGCATCGCCGCGCTCGCGATCGGCACGGGTTACTTGCCGTACCGCCGATGGCGCTGGCTGTAATCGCGCAGCGCGCGCAGAAAATCGACCCGGCGAAACGCGGGCCAGTGCGCTTCGGTGAACCACATCTCCGAATATGCGCTTTGCCACAGCAGGAAACCGGACAGGCGTTGCTCGCCTGAGGTGCGAATCACCAAATCCGGGTCAGGTTGGCCCGATGTGTAGAGATTTTCGGAAATGCCGTCTTCGGTCACCGCGTCGACGAGCTCTTCGGCACTGGCGCCGTTGGCCAATTCTTTGCTCAACAACGCCCGAACCGCGTCGACGATCTCCCGGCGCCCGCCGTAGCCCACCGCGACGTTGACGTGGAACGACGCCGTCTCGGGGGTCGATTCCACAGCGTCGCGCACCCGGCGGGCCGGCTCCTCCCCGATCAGCCCCAGATCGCCGACGGTACGCACACTCCAGCGGTTGGCCGGGGCACAGATCTCCTCGACGACGTCGGTGATGATCTCGATCAGTCCGGCGAGCTCATCGGGATCACGCTGGAGGTTCTCGGTGGAAAGCAGGTAGACGGTGGTCATCTCGATGCCGGCGTCCTGGCACCACCGCAGCATCTCGGCAATCTTGGCGGCACCCATCCGGTAGCCGTAGCTGACGTCCTCGTAACCCGCGCTGCGCGCCCACCGGCGGTTGCCGTCGCACAGCACAGCGATGTGTCTCGGCAATTCGGATCGAGTGGCGGCCAGACCCTGCCGCAACCGAAGCTCGTAAATCCGATACAACGGCTCTTTGAGCCGCGGCGGGATGATCTCCACAAGAATCCAGACTACTGTGATGGACACCAGATTCCGGCCTTGATCCGGGCCAAAATCACCGCACGCGCGCCCACGTCGTAACGGTCTACGTCGACCGACCCGACTAGGGTGATTGTGACGGTTACCGGCAATAACACAACGGGGAGATGGGAGACATGAGCAGCCAGGCCAGCACGGCTACCGCCGCAGCACCCGACTCACACGGGCTCACGCCGTCCAATGCTGCCCACCACATCGTCGAGGGCGTGACCCGGGCCCTGACCAAACCCCGCTTCCGGGGCTGGATCCACGTCTACTCGGCCGGTACCGCCGTTTTCGCAGGGGCGTCGCTGGTCGCGGTCTCGTGGGCCGTCAGTTCCACCGAGGCCGGGCTGGCGACGTTGGCCTACATCATGGCCACCGTGGTGATGTTCACCGTCAGCGCCACCTACCACCGAGTCAACTGGGAATCCCCGTCGGCCCGCGCCTGGATGAAGCGCGCCGATCATTCCATGATCTTCGTGTTCATCGCGGGCAGCTATACGCCGTTTGCGCTATTGGCCCTGCCGGGCCATGCCGGGCGAGTGGTGTTGTCGATCGTGTGGGGTGGCGCGATCGCCGGGGTCCTGCTGAAGATGTGCTGGCCGACCGCGCCCCGCTGGGTCGGCGTGCCCCTCTATCTCCTGCTGGGCTGGGTGGCCGTCTGGTACACCGCGACGATCCTGCACAACGCGGGGGTGACGGCGCTGGTGTTGCTGTTCGTCGGCGGCGCGTTGTACAGCATTGGCGGCATTCTCTACGCGGTACGGTGGCCAGACCCGTGGCCGTCGACGTTCGGCTATCACGAATTCTTCCACGCCTGCACCGCGGTCGCGGCGATCTGCCATTACATCGCGATGTGGTTTGTGGTGTTCTAGAGCGTGTCGAACCACTCTGATGAGTAATCGGAACCGCCCTTCTCGGGCGTCGTCGGTTCAGGCCGCCGAGGCGGTGTGAACGTCGGTTTCCGCGTCATTCGGGCGGGTTTCACCAATACGAGGGGTGTTGGTCAGCGCTGTCCCGTCGGCGGACATTGGTGGCCCGGCCTCTCCCCCGCAAGCGGGTGGCACCCCCAAGCTCGGGGGTACGGGGTTCGGTCGGGGTCCTGATGGGTGTGGCCGCGGCGGCCCAGATTGACCGCCGCGTTGGTGTCTCTGCCGGCGGTATGCCCGCACCCGCAGCCCGTAGGCGGGGCCGGGCTCCCCGGCGGCAACGGCGGCAACGGCGGCGGCTGAGATGGGCTGCGGCCGCTCCACAGCCGGGATCGTCGGCGCGCTAGAACCCAATTGCGCACCTCCTCCCCCGGCCGCTCCACAGCCGGGATCGTCGGCGCGCTAGAACCCAATTGCGCACCTCCTCCCCCGGCCGCTCCACAGCCGGGATCGTCGGCGCGCTAGAGCCGGGTGACGTCGTCGGCCGACCAGTACGCCTTCATCGCGGTGACCTTGCCGCGGTCGTCGAAAACCATCACTTCGATGGGCTCCACCCGCATTGCGTCGTCACCCGCCGTCACGGTCAGCCGAAACTGGAACGCTGCCTCGTTGCCGGACACCCGCAGCGACACCAACTCACATACCCGCTCGAGCCCGGCGATCGCCGAATAGAAGCCGCGGATTGCGTGCGTGCCGATGTGCACCTCCCCACCGACGGGATCCTCGAGAGTGGCGTCGGTGGCGTAGAAGCTGACCAAGTCCTCCACGCCGCCGTCGTTGAGCACCGCGATGTAACGGTGGACGGTGTCAGCGATCGCCTGGGCTCTGTCGGTGCGGTGCGGCATGTGGGGCACGCTACTATCCCGGCGGTCGCAGAGCGGCGGCGAGTTCGTCTGAGCTGGTCACCGGCAGGTCACAGACTCGTCCCCGGCACACGTAAGCCGCGTCGGCACCACCCACCCGGTCCCGGTCGATCAGCAGCGCCGACGAGCCCATCCGGCCACCGATGACGATCGCCCCTCCGGGCGCGAGTCGGCGGGCGGCGGCCAACAACGGTGACTGCGGATCGGCATACGCGACCGCGATCTGCAGCGGCCCGCGCACCGCCGCCTCGGCGACCGACAGCCAGTGACCGGCCGACCGTGGCGCACGGGCCAGCAAAACCGAATGTTCGCGCAGCGTGTCTGTGGCCGCCTGCAAATAACGCTGGGCGCGGCCCGGCCCGACCAAGTGCGCGGCGGTCAGCAACGCCTCGGCGATCGACGACGCGCCGGACGGTGTCGCCCCGTCCAGCGGGTCGGCCGGCCGCAACATCAGCTGCTCGGCATCGTCGGCGGTGTCGAACCACCGGCCGGGATGCTGCGGGTCGGCAAAGTGCTGCAACGCGGTATCGAGCAGGCCGCTAGCCGCCGTTAGCCAGGCCGCATCGGAGGTCAGTTGGTACAGCGCCAGCAGACCGGTGGCCAGCATGGCGTGGTCCTCCAAGATGGCGGCGCTGTCGCCCACCACCCCGCCCAGACTGGCACGCCGCAACCGGCCGTCAACGACGTGCAAGTCCAGCAGGGCGGTCACGCAGCGCTGCGCGGCTTGCACCAGTCGTGGCTCCGGCAATGCCACGCCGGCCTCGGACAGCGCGGTGACGGCCAGCCCGTTCCAGGAGGTGACGACCTTGTCGTCGCGCCCGGGCTGGGCACGGGTGAGCCGGGCCGCCAATAACGCGCCCTTGATCCGCTCGAAACGCTGCCGGTCGTCGGGATCCCTGAGTAGCTGCAGCACCGAGGCCCCGTGCTCGAAGGTGCCGGACCGGCTGACGGCGAAAACCTCTGTCGCCCAACGCCCGTCGTCGGCGCCGAGCACCTCGGTCAGCTCCGCGGGGGTCCACACGTATGTCGAGCCCTCGCGGCCGTCTGCATCGGCATCCAGCGACGACGTGAACATGTCACCGTCGGCCAGCTCCTCGAGCAAGAATCGCGCGGTCTCGTCGGTGATTCGGCGGGCCAGCGGATCCCCGGTGCGCCGGGCCCAGTGTGCGTAGGCGCGCAGCAACAGCGCGTTGTCGTACAGCATCTTCTCGAAATGCGGTACCACCCAAGCGTTGTCGACGCTGTATCGGGCGAAGCCGCCGGCGAGTTGGTCGTAGATACCGCCCCGGGCCATCGCGGTGCCGGTGCGCGACACCGCCTGAAGCGCCGCCAAGGAACCGGTGCGCTCGTAGTGTCGTAGCAGCCCTTCGAGCAACGCCGACGGCGGGAATTTTGGCGCCCTGCCCCAGCCGCCGTGAGCCGTGTCCTGGTCACCCAGCACCACCGCCACGGCGTGATCGCACAACTGCGGCGCAACGTCCGGCCCGCCGCCGGGCAGGCCGGACGCCATCGAGCGCAGCTCGCCGACGATATGGTCCGAGGCCCGTTCGACCTCGTCGCGGCGCTGCTCCCAGGTCTCGGATATGGCCGAAAGCAGTTGCAGAAAAGCATCTTTCGGGTAGTAGGTGCCGCAGAAAAAGGGCCGGCCGTCGGAGGTGAGGAAACAGGTCATCGGCCAGCCGCCCTGCCCGGTCAGCGCGACGGTGGCGTTCATGTAGACCGCGTCGATGTCCGGCCGTTCCTCGCGATCGACCTTGATGCAGACGAATCCGGCGTTCATCGCGGCGGCCACCTCGTCATCGGCGAAGGATTCGTGGGCCATCACGTGACACCAGTGGCAGGCGGCGTAGCCCACCGACAGCAGAATCGGCACGTCGCGCGCGGCCGCCTCGGCCAGTGCCTGCGGGGTCCACTGTTGCCAGTGCACCGGGTTGTCGGCGTGCTGACGCAAGTAAGGGCTGGTGGCAGCCGCCAGGGTATTGGCTCCGGACGGGTCAGCCGGGGTCATCGGCGGGTCCCGGTGGTCGCGCGGATCCGTTACCGTCGGCACCCGGCGGCTCGTCGGGAGTGACCGGGTCGGTACCCTCGTCGGCGGCCTGGTCGGGCTCGGGGTGCTGGCGGTCGAACGATTCGGGAACCTTTTTCAGTTGCCGGTTCATCGATCGCACCAGGAACAGCGTGGCGACCACCAGCAGCACGATGACCAGCAGCCCCACCGGGCTGGCCTTACCGAAATCGGGGCCGTGGTTGCGGGGCGCATCGTCGGCAATCACGCTGAGCAAAACGCCGTTCACTGGTCCGGCTCGATCCCGGCGAACAACTCCGTCTCCGGCAGGCGAACGGGCACGCGCGAGCGCGCCAATTCGAATTCCTCGGTCGGCCATAGCTCCTGCTGCCAGGACAGCGGAGCGGCGAAGAACTCGGCGTTCGGGTCGATTTGGGTGGCGTGTGCGCGCAGCGCGTCGTCACGCTGAGCGAAGTACTTAGAGCAATCCACGCGCGTCGTCACCCGGTTGGCAAAGGGATCGTGGTCGGGATGCCAGTGCTCGAGCCACTTCGCGAAGGGACCCTCCTGGCCGCGCTTGATGAACTCCTCCTGCAAAATTCGCATCCGCTCCCGCAAAAAGCCGTGGATGTAGTACAGCTTGGACACCGTCCACGGCTCACCGGCATCCGGGAATCGACGGTAGTCGCCCGCTGCCTCGTAGGCGCCGATCGAGACCTGATGGCAACGAATGTGATCCGGATGCGGGTACCCACCGTTCTCGTCGTAGGTGGTGATGACGTGCGGCCGGAATTCCCGGACCACCCGCACAAGCGCCTCGATCGACTCCTCCAGCGGGACCAGCGCAAAGCAGCCTTCGGGCAGCGGTGGTGGCGGGTCACCCTTGGGCAGTCCGGAGTCGACGAAGCCCAGCCAGGTGTGCTCCACACCGAGGATCTCGGCGGCCTTGGCCATCTCGTCGCGGCGGATCTCCGAGATGTGGCCATGCACGTCGGGCAGGTCCATCGCCGGGTTGAGAATTTCGCCGCGCTCGCCGCCGGTCAAGGTCACCACCAACACCCGATGGCCCTCGTCGGCGTAGCGGGCAAGCGTGGCCGCGCCCTTACTGGACTCGTCGTCGGGGTGGGCGTGCACCGCCATCAACCGCAGTTCGCTCACGTGCTCCCTTGTTCCTGTGCCAGCCGGCCGGTCTGCTGCGCGCCCGGTTGCGACCCTATAATTCCAGTTCTCGATCGTCCCATCCTCCTCGGCCGTACCCCGGCCTCCCGCCAACCATCCAGGTATGAAACCAGTACCCGTTTCCCGTCCCGAAGCCCGCTACGGGCGAGCACGGCTGTCCAGCCGGTCGCGGCGCCGCCTGGCCATCGCCTTGTCGGCGGTGGCCGTGGCGGCCGGATTGGCCGTGGCCTTCGTCGCCTACCAACGGATCGGCACCAATGCCGTCACCGGCTCGCTGGCCGCCTACCGGGTGATCGACAACGAAACAGCATCGGTGACGATCAGCGTGACCCGCAAAGACCCGTCGCAACCCGTGGACTGCATTGTGCGGGTTCGCGCCCACGACGGCAGCGAGACGGGTCGGCGCGAAGTGCTGGTGGCACCGTCGGATCAGAACACCGTGCAGGTGACGACGACGCTGAAATCGAGCAAGCCGCCGGTGATGGCGGACATATATGGTTGCGGCACAGACGTGCCCGCATACCTGCGCTCGTCTTGAGGCACATCTTCCGGCTCATCGTGAGCCGAACTGCGCAGATGCCGTCATCGAGTGTTTCCGCAGTGGTAACATTGGTGGATGCACGGTCCTGCTTTGGACCGTGTATTGCTGCATTAACGGCCGTGAGCAAAACGGCGTGACAGCAACCGGGCGGGAACCCGCACACCGACAGCGGGATCAGCACCTTATGCACATACGCATAAGAGAACACAAGGAGCGCGACGAGATGACGGATACTCAGGTGACCTGGTTGACCCAGGAGTCACATGACCGACTCAAGGCCGAGCTCGATCAGTTGATTGCGAATCGTCCGATCATCGCCGCCGAAATCAACGACCGCCGCGAGGAAGGTGACCTGCGCGAAAACGGCGGGTACCACGCCGCTCGCGAAGAGCAAGGCCAGCAGGAAGCTCGCATCCGTCAGCTACAGGACCTGCTCAGCAATGCCAAGGTCGGCGAAGCGCCCACGCAGTCCGGGGTGGCCCTGCCCGGCTCGGTCGTCAAGGTCTACTACAACGGCGACGAGTCCGACACCGAAACGTTCCTGATCGCCACCCGCCAGGAGGGCGTCAACGACGGCAAGCTCGAGGTCTACTCGCCGAATTCACCGCTGGGCGGCGCGCTGATCGACGCCAAGGTCGGTGAGACCCGCAGCTACAAGGTGCCCAACGGCAACACCGTCGAGGTCACCCTGGTCAGCGCGGAGCCGTATCACTCCTAATCCTGGCGCCCCCGGTAAGCCGTCGGCGCGCCTAGCCCAGTGCCTGCTCTAGATCGCCGAGCAGGTCGGCGATGTCCTCGATGCCGACCGAAAGCCGCACCAGATCGTCGGGAACCTCGAGCTGCGAACCAGCCGTCGACGCATGGGTCATGGCGGCGGGATGTTCGATCAGTGATTCCACCCCGCCCAGCGATTCGGCCAGGATGAAGACCCCGGTGTTGGCGCAGAGATTCCGGGCGGCTTCCCGCCCCGCTTTCATGCGCACCGAGACCATGCCGCCGAAGCCGCGCATTTGCCGCGCGGCGATGTCATGCCCGGGGTGCTCCGGGAGGCCCGGATACAGGACAGTACTGACCGCGGGATGTTCGGCGAGGAATTGGGCTACGGCACAAGCATTTTCGCTGTGCCGTTGCATCCGCAGCACCAAGGTCTTCAGCCCGCGCATCGTCAGGTAGGCGTCGAACGGACCCGGCACGGCTCCCGCCCCGTTCTGCAGGAAGCCGAACGCCTGGTCGAGCTCCTCGTCGTTGGTGACCAGGGCACCGCCCACGACGTCGGAGTGCCCGCCGATGTACTTGGTGGTCGAGTGCAACACCACGTCGGCGCCCAGCGTCAACGGCTGCTGCAGCGCCGGCGATGCAAACGTGTTGTCCACCAACACTCTTGCGGAGCTGTCCGCGCCCAGCTGGGCAATCTGTGCGATGTCGGCGATCGACAGCAACGGGTTGGTCGGTGTTTCCACCCAGATCAGCCGGGTGCGCGGCGTGATCGCGGCGCGCACCGCATCCAGATCGGAAAGCGCCACCGGCGTGTACTCGACGTTCCACCGGGTGAACACCTTGTCGATCAACCGGAAGGTGCCGCCGTAGGCGTCGTCGGGGATGACCACATGGTCCCCGGGTGACAGCATGGCCCGCAGCGCACAGTCGGCGGCGGCCATCCCGGAGCTGAACGCCCGGCAGTGCCCGCCCTCCTCGACGGCGGCCAGCGACGCCTCCAAGGCGGCCCGCGTTGGATTGCCGGTGCGAGCGTATTCGTAGCCGCCCCGCAGTCCGCCGACACCGTCCTGGGCGAACGTGCTGCTGGCATAGATCGGAGCGTTGACGGCTCCGGTTGCCGAGTCGGGCCGGTAGCCGGCGTGGATGGCTTTTGTGGCTAGCCCTACGAACTGGTGATGCCCCCGGCGGTCGTCATTCATCGGTGGCCAGCCTAATAGCAAGGCGCTACCCCGGGCCGTCGCGTCACGACCGGGATAGCGCCTTGCCGAGTCGCTGCCCGGGTCAGACCGGCAGGCAGACCGTGGTCATGATCTTGTCGGCCAGCGTCTGTCGCTTGGCGTCCCACAACGGGAACAGGAAGCCGACGTAACAGATGATCGCGTCGACAAAGTGTGCGAGTTGGCGTACCAGCGACATCCCGAAGCCCAACGGCTGCCCGGTGGTTTCGCTGACCACCTTGAACTTAAGCACCGACTTGCCGATGCTCGATCCGGTGGTGCCCTGGCGGTAGCCGTAGTTCCACACCCAGTAGGCAAGTATCGCCAGCGACGCCAGCCCCTGCGCCAGCACGCCGATGATCGAGTCCTGCACGTAGCAGTACTGGCTCACGTCGTACTGATTGACGCTGGTGACGCACGACGACTGCTGGGTGACCAATGCGATCACCCAACCTATGCCGTAGACGACGACGACAGGAGCGTTGTCGATAAGGAACGCCAGTACGCGGGTGATCCACGGGGTGTAGGACTCCGTCGGCTGGGAACGGATCGCCGGCCCGGGCGGCGGCGGCGCGTAGCCGGCGGCCGACGGCGGCGGCGGTGGCGGATAGCCGCCCTCGGGCGGGGGTGGCGGTGGCGGATAAGACCCGCCAGACGGCGGAGGCGGCGGGTAGGAGCCGCCGCTCGGCTGCGAAGGCTGGGACGGTGGCTCAAACCCACCGGAGGAGCCGGGAGGCGGTGGCGGTGGGGGGTAAGACCCGCCGGGGGGCGGCTGATCGGTCATGGGAGCAACCTTCCACTCAGGATTCGCTTGAGGCGGCCCTACAGTACCTGAGGTCGGATGCCGTTGGGAGGCTGGGCGAAAGCCGCCGGCCGCGCTGTGTCGCGTGCCTATCCCCCGTTGTCGCTCAGCGTCGACCCGCCCCTTCGGACAGGAAACCCAGCAAGTCGTAGCGGGTAATCACCCCGACCGGTTTGCCTTCCTCCACCACCATCAACGCGTCGCTGTCCCGCAGCGCCTTTTCGGCCACGCTGACCAATTCGCCGGCCCCGATCATCTTCAGCGGCGGGCTCATATGTTGTGACACGGCATCGGCCAGCTTGGCGCGGCCCTCGAAAACGGCCGACAGCAGTTCGCGTTCGGACACGCTGCCGGCGACCTCGCCTGCCATCACCGGCGGCTCGGCGCCGACGACGGGCATCTGCGACACCCCGTACTCTCGAAGGATCCCGATCGCGTCGCGCACCGTCTCCGACGGATGGGTGTGCACCAGATCGGGCAATGCACCGGACTTGCGACGCAACACGTCACCGACCGTGGCTTCCTCGGTCGACCCGTCGAGACGGGTCCGCAGGAATCCGTACGACGACATCCACGCGTCATTGAAGATCTTCGACATATAGCCGCGGCCGCCGTCGGGCAGCAGGACGACAACCAGGGCGTCGGGTCCGGCGGTTTCGGCGACTTTCAATGCCGCCACCACCGCCATCCCGCACGACCCACCCACCAGCAGCGCTTCCTCCCGGGCCAGCCGCCTGGTCATGTCGAACGAGTCGGCGTCTGACACCGCGATGATCTCGTCGGGAATCGAAGGGTCGTAGGCCGCCGGCCAGAAGTCCTCGCCGACCCCCTCGACCAGATAGGGCCGGCCGGCGCCGCCCGAATACACCGAGCCCTCGGGGTCTGCGCCGATGATGCGCACCCGACCTCCGGACACCTCTTTGAGATAGCGGCCCGCGCCGGTGATCGTTCCGCCGGTGCCGATGCCGGCGACGAAATGAGTGACCTTGCCGTCGGTGTCGGCCCAGATTTCCGGCCCGGTGGTGGCGTAGTGGCTGGCCGGTCCTTCGGGGTTGGCGTACTGGTCGGGCTTCCAGGCGCCGTCGATTTCTCTGACCAACCGGTCGGAGACGCTGTAGTAGCTGTCCGGATCGGCGGGCGGCACCGCCGTCGGGCACACGACTACCTCGGCGCCGTAGGCTCGCAATACATTTCGCTTGTCCTCGCTGACCTTGTCCGGGCAGACGAACACACACCGGTACCCGCGGCGCTGTGCTACCAACGCCAGCCCGACCCCGGTGTTGCCGGAGGTGGGTTCGACGATGGTGCCGCCCGGTCTGAGCTGTCCGCTGACCTCGGCGGCGTCGATCATCTTCACCGCGATCCGGTCCTTGGAACTGCCGCCCGGGCTGAGATATTCGATCTTTGCCGCCACGGTCGCCGCCCCGTCCGGGACGACCGAGTTCAGGCGGACCAGTGGTGTGCCGCCGATGAGGTCACTGATGTGCTGCGCGATCCGCATGCGTTCATGGTCTCAGGCGGTTTGGGCCCGCGTACATCCAGCTGCTAGCCGGTGGCCTCCCGGATGTATTCGCCGATCTGGCGCAGCGAGCGCACCGCCTCGGGCAGCAGCGGCCCGGCGACCTGGAAGTCGTGCACCTGGCCGGGCCAGACGCGAAGCTCGGCGGGCACCCCGGCCGCCGCCAGCTTGCGCGCGGCCAGCTGTGCGTCGTGCAACAGCACCTCGGATCCGGACACGTGAATCAACGTTCGCGGCAGGCCCGGCCGGATGTGCTCCAGCGGCTCGTAAAGCTCCTCGGGTTTGCCGTCGACGGCGTTGTTGGCCGCTGCGCTAGCAACCAATTCGCCGAGCGCATCGAAGGCCTTCGCCGGGAACATCGCGTCGGTTTTGATGTTCGGATGCGCCTGCTTATTTTCCTTTGCCAGCTGTAGCAGTGGCGAGATCGCCACCAGCGCTGCCGGCTCCTCGTCCTCGTCCTGTAGACGCTGCGCGAGCGCCAATGCGAGATAGCCGCCGGCGGAGTCGCCGGCCAGCACTATCTGCTCCGGGTCGTAACCCAACAGCCGCAGCCAACGGTAGCCGTCGTGACAGTCGTCGAGCGCCATCCCGATCGAATGCTTGGGCATCAGCCGATAGTTGACGATCAAGACGGGCGAATCAGCAAACTGTGACAGCAACTCGACGAGCCGCCCGTGCGAGTTTGCTCCACAGGTCAAGAAGGCGCCGCCGTGCAGATACAGAACCACTCGTCGGGTACCGTCCGCGGGCAGCACGCCGCGCGCCCGAACCAGTTGCGCCGACGCGTTAGGCAAGCTCACCGAGGCCCTGACGGTTACCGGTGCCGGAAGCAGCATCTTGGCCGCATGGTCGATCAGGCCCCACGGCCACGGCACATGTGGAACGTAGCTACCCACAGTGAGAACGGGCCGGATCGTCAGCCGCGACGCCAGCGTAGCAACTCGCGCAGCAATACTCGGGCCAGACTCGACGACCTCAACCGGAGCGCCGTCGCTGATGGCAAATCTGCGTGCCTGCAGTCTACGTGCCTTGAGCGCGTCGCGTGGGCGAATCGGATGTCTGGGGGAACCGGATACCCTGTTCGGTGCCGTCATGCTCAACACTTCCTACGCCGTTGTAGTCCGATACAGCATGTGACGAATAGGGTGAGCGTCCGGTTCACCTGCTCCCCGAAGCGGTCAGCCAACTCGTCCGACTTAGCTTGACAGCATATTCCCGAGGCAACGTTCGTAGAGTCTGATTCGATATCACAATTGATCCGCACCGTAATTCACCTGTTTTGTCAGCTACCCGCGCAAACAGCGAAGCCGATCTAAACTGGTCTCGTGGGCATGAGCGTGCCGCGGCGTTCGACTATCGCTTTGGCCACAGCAGGTGCACTCGCCTCGACGGGCACGGCTTATCTGGGCGCACGCAACTTGCTGGTCGGCCAGGCGACACACGCGCGCACCGTCATTCCCAGAGCCTGCGACATGCCGCCTCGTGCCGATGGCGTGTACACCCGCGGCGGCGGGCCGGTACAACGGTGGCGCCGCGGAACACCATTCGATCTGCACCTGATGATGTTCGGCGACTCGACGGCGTGCGGATACGGGTGTACCAGCGGCGAGGAAGTCCCGGGCGTGCTGATCGCCCGCAAACTCGCCGAGCAGACCGGCAAGCGCGTCCGGTTGAGCACCAAAGCCATCGTCGGCGCCACCTCGAAAGGCGTTAGCGGTCAAGTCGATGCGATGTTCGTGGCCGGACCGCCGCCGGACGCGGCGGTGATCATCATCGGCGCCAACGACGTCACGTCCCTCAACCGCATCGGAGAATCCGCCGAGCGGCTGGCCTCATCGGTGCGCAGATTGCGTGCCCGCGGCGCGGCCGTGGTCGTCGGCACCTGTCCCGACTTCGGCGTCATCACGGCCATCCCCCAGCCATTGCGTTCCCTGGCGCACACGCGTGCTACGCGGCTGGCCCGCGCTCAGACCGTCGCCGTCAAAGCGGCCGGTGGGGTGCCGGTGCCGTTGGCACATCTGCTGGCGCCCCAATTCCGGGCCGCGCCCGAAGGCATGTTCTCCGCCGACCGATACCACCCATCGGCGACCGCCTACGCGTTGGCAGCCGACCAGCTGTTGCTCGCCCTGCGCGACGCGCTGCGCGGAAAGATTGCCCGACCGAGGGTTGAGCAGCCATCCCGACCCGCTGCGCCGGCACGCGGTTGTGAGCCCACCCGAGGCAGCATCGTGTCGCGGCTATGGCGGCGTCCGCTGCCGGCCGTGCCCGCAGCCGTCGCCGCGCCGGCCGGGGGCTGACCTCGGCCGGGGTTGTCCGGCCCGCCAGCTCGGGGGTGCCCGCTTCGCGGGCCGCATCGTCGCCAAGCTCACCCCAATTGCCCGCCTCCTCCTCGCCCCGCTTCGCGGGCCGCATCGTCGCCAAGCTAGATTCGGCTTCGCACACCCCAATGGAGGGAGTCCGTCATGCCGGAAGCCGTCATCGTCTCAACCGCCCGCTCTCCCATCGGCCGCGCCATGAAAGGCTCACTGGTCACCATGCGGCCCGACGACCTGGCCGTACAGATCGTGCGTGCCGCACTGGACAAGGTGCCCGCGCTGAACCCGCATCAGATCGACGACCTGATCATGGGCTGCGGTCTGCCCGGCGGCGAGTCGGGCTTCAACATCGCGCGCGTCGTCGCCGTTGCCCTCGGCTATGACTTCCTGCCGGGCACCACGGTCAACCGCTATTGCTCGTCGTCGTTGCAGACCACCCGAATGGCATTCCACGCGATCAAGGCCGGCGAAGGCGACGCATTCATCTCCGCGGGGGTGGAGACAGTTTCCCGGTTCGGCAAGGGCAACTCCGATTCCTGGCCGGACACCAAGAACCCGATCTTCGACGAGGCTCAGGAACGCTCGGCCGCAACGGCCGCCGGCGCCGAGGAATGGCACGACCCCCGTGCCGACGGCAAGCTGCCCGACGTCTACATCGCGATGGGCCAGACCGCGGAAAACGTCGCGATCCTCACCGGCATCTCCCGCGAAGACCAGGACCACTGGGGTGTACGCAGTCAGAACCGCGCCGAGGAGGCGATCAAGAGCGGCTTCTTCCAGCGCGAGATCACTCCGGTCACGCTCCCGGACGGCACCATGGTCAGCGCTGACGACGGCCCCCGGCCCGGAACCACTTACGAGAAGGTGAGCGAACTCAAGCCGGTGTTCCGGCCCAACGGCACCGTCACCGCCGGGAACGCCTGTCCACTCAACGACGGCGCCGCTGCGTTGGTGATCACCAGCGATACCAAGGCCAAGGAACTCGGCTTGACACCCTTGGCACGCATCGTGTCCACGGGCGTCAGCGGTTTGTCCCCGGAGATCATGGGCCTCGGCCCGATCGAGGCCTGCAAGAAGGCACTCGAACGAGCCGACATGTCGATCAACGACATCGACCTGGTCGAGATCAACGAAGCCTTCGCTGTGCAGGTGCTGGGATCGGCCCGCGAGCTGGGCATCGACGAGGACAAGCTGAACGTCTCGGGCGGAGCGATCGCCCTGGGACACCCGTTCGGCATGACCGGCGCACGCATCACCACCACGCTGCTGAATAACCTGCAGACCCACGACAAGACATTCGGTCTGGAGACGATGTGCGTGGGCGGCGGCCAGGGTATGGCGATGGTGATCGAGCGGCTCAGTTAGCGGCGCTCCGGCCAGCCGATCGAGCCTGCGTTTTGGCCGGGTCGAGACATCCCAGGTTTGTAAGTTGTCAAGCGGCGATGGGGGTTCGGTGGGCCCAGGCTCGGTCTTCGTCGTAGAGGGTGTGGTGGCGGAGGCAGCCGTGCAGGATGCCGACGAGGCGGTTGCCGAGGGCGCGTAGGGCTTGGTGGTGGCTGTCTTTAGCCCTGATGCGCTGATCGTAGAAGGCGCGGGCGCCCGGGCTGGTGGAAAGGGCGCAGAAGGCCCACTGGTCGATGGCGTCATAGAGGCGGCTGTTGCGGATGTAGCGGGCGACGACGCGGCATTTCTTGCCGGAGGCGACGGTCAGGGGTGAGGTTCCGGCGTAGTTTTTGCGAGACTTGGCGTCGGTGTATCGATTCGGGTCGTCCCCGAACTCACCAAGCACCCGGGCGCCGAGTACGACACCAAGTCCTGGCAGGGAGCGGTAGATGTCGGCGTCCGGGTGTGCCTCAAAATGGGCGGCCAAGCTGGTTTCGAGCTCGGTGATCTGTCGATTCAGCTCGGCGATGATGGCCACGGCAGCGCGGGTGGTGGCTGCGAACGCCGTCGCCACCGTTGGTGGGGCGGTCAGCTGTTGTGAGCGCAGCGCGGCTTGAATCTCTTTGGCTCGGCTGGCGATATAGCGTTGGCGGCCTCCGCGTTTGAGCGCGGACTGGATGGCCGACAGACTCAACTTGGCACCCGTATCGGGGGTGGGGGCACGACCCAACACCCCCAGGGCGTCGCCGTGGTCAAGGTCCTCGAAGGCCGCCAACGCCGCCGGGTAGTACTCCCGCAACGCGCTGCGCAGCGCGTTGGTGTGGCGGACGCGTGCCCAGATCAGGCTCTGGTGGGCGCGGGCGAGCACCTTGATCGCCTCCACCTCGGCGCTGTCGCCGGCTAGGGGGCGATGGTTGTGCCGATCGGTGCGCACCAGATCGGCCAGCAGTTTGGCATCTGAGACATCGGATTTGGCGCCTGAGACATGATGGCGGTCGCGGTAGCGCGCCACCGCCAGCGGATTGATCGCAAACACCTGATACCCCGCGGCGACCAGGGCTTGCACCCACAGGCCGCGATCGGTCTCGATACCGACCACCACCTGATCGGGTTCCTCGGCGTGCACGCCGATCAGCTCGTGCAATTGCCGCATGCCGGTGATTCCTTCCGACAGCCGCCGCGATGCCAGCCGCCGCCCGGCCTCATTCATCACCCACACGTCATGATGGTCTTCGGCCCAGTCGTCACCCACGAAGATCATCGGTCACCACCTCTCTTGCCCTTCGAGAACTTCACCAACCAGGTTGAGCTGGAGGACACCCCGCGGCGACCTAATGCACGTGCTCGACCGGCACGCCATCCCATCAGCGCTACAGGTGACCTCACGACCGACTGGGGCACGGTCTCGACTCGAGGAATCGATCGAACACTCCAGTGTGAGCAAGTGCTCACCAGCCAGCCGCTCGGTGACCAGCCTGCCGCACACGGGCCACAAACCCGTTCAACGGCAGGCCGATCAAGACCCATTAGTGTGCGTCCTGGGCGCTCACTGTGCGTCTGGGGCGAAGACACGCCAGGCCTCGACGCCAACGGCACACACCCGACGCCAACGGCACACAGCGCAGCAAAAAGCCGGCACGTACGTGCCGGCTTTTTGTCGCCCGAACTAGTCGTTCTGCAGATAACTGAGCAGGCGCAGGATCTCGATGTACAGCCAGACCAGCGTGACGGTCAGGCCCAGGGCAATACCCCATGCCGCCTTATCCGGCGCTCCGGCCCGGATCATCTGGTCAGCCGCGTCGAAGTCGATCAGGAAGGTGAACGCCGCAATACCGATGCACACCAGGGAGAAGATAATGCCCAGCGGACCGGGGCTGCGCAGGCCCAAACCCTCGCCGCCGCCGACATGGAACATCGCCAGCACGAAGTTGCCGAGCATCAGGAACAGCACGCCGAAGAGGGCAGCGACCACCATTCGGGTGAACTTGGGTGTCACCCGAATGGCCCCGGTCTTGTACACGATGAGCATGCCGAAGAACACGCCCAGAGTGCCCAGGATGGCTTCTCCGATGAGCATTCCGGCATTGGCCGAGCCCACCGAGAAGTTGGCCATGACGAACGAGAAGGCTCCCAGGAACAGGCCCTCGAGTCCGGCGTAGGTGAGGACGATCGCCGGGTTGTCCTGTTTGCGACCGAAGGTGGCCACCAGCACCAGCGCCAACCCGCCGAGCGCGCCGATCAGGGTCAGCGGCATCGCAAGGTTGAGGTTCTGGGCGACCAGGAAGTAGGAGACGACGGCGCTGGCCGTCAGCGTCGCCAAGGTCAGACCGGTCTTGGTGACGACGTCGTCGATGGTCAGCGGGCGCGCAGCCCGGGTTTCCTGGTAGGGAGCTGCGTAAGGGTCGCCCGCGTATCCCGGCTGGGCCAGGCCCGGACCGAATTGTGCGTATCCGCCCCTCTGCTTCGGCAGCGAACGAAATACCGGGTTACTTGTCTCCCGCACCGTCGGATCCTCTCTTGTGGCTCCACATATGACAACAGCTTCACATATGACTACAGCTTCGGAAGCTTCGGACTACAGCTTCGAGTTGTGCGAACACCTGCTCAACGATCAGTGGCCCGGCCGGGTTCCCAGCGGAGCTGCTGTTTTGTCGTCCGGCTCAAGATAAACCTTAGCCCCGCGGGCACCCCGGGGCGAGTCACGATCTAGATTGCTCGTCAAACTCATGGGCAGACTTGGGACGGATTCCTGCGAGGGGAGACTAAGGCGTGACTGAGGCCGTGACTGGCGAATCCGACGAAGTCCTGACCCGCGTCGACGGCGGCGTCGGCTTGGTTACGCTCAACCGCCCGAAGGCGATCAATTCGCTGAACCAGACGATGGTGGACCTGCTGAGCACGGTGCTCATTCGTTGGGAACGCGACGACGAAGTCCGTGCCGTGGTGGTTTCGGGGGCCGGCGAACGCGGCTTGTGCGCGGGCGGCGACGTCGTCGCGGTCTACCACAGCGCCCGCAAGGACGGGGTCGAGGCGCGGCGGTTCTGGCGCGCCGAGTACCTGATGAACGGCCAGATCGGCCGATTCTCCAAGCCGTACGTGGCTCTGATGGACGGCATCGTGATGGGGGGCGGCGTGGGCGTCAGCGCCCACGGCGACGTCAGGGTGGTCACCGACACTTCCAAGGTCGCGATGCCCGAGGTCGGCATCGGGTTCATCCCCGACGTGGGTGGGGCGTATCTGCTGTCCCGGGCACCGGGCTCGCTGGGTTTGCACGCCGCGCTGACCGGAGCGCCGTTTTCCGGAGCCGACGCCATCGCGATGGGCTTTGCCGACCACTACGTGTCGCACGCCGACCTCGACGCGTTCCGCGCCGCGATCACCTCCGACGGCGTGGCGAGCGCACTTGCGCACTACACCGTCGAACCTCCACCCAGTGAGCTTGCGGCACAACGCGATTGGATCGATGAGTGCTACACCGGCGATACCGTCGCCGAGATCGTCGCCAAGCTGCGGGATCATGGTGCACAACCGGCTAACGACGCCGCCGAGCTGATCGCCACCCGCTCCCCTATCGCGCTGTCGGTGACGTTGGAGGCAGTACGCCGCGCCGCCGCCATGGAAACGCTGGAAGACGTTCTGGTCCAGGACTATCGGGTATCGTCGGCGTCGCTGCGCTCCCACGATCTGGCGGAAGGCATCCGCGCGCAACTAATCGACAAGGACCGCAAGCCGAAATGGTCGCCGGCGGCGCTGGCCGAGATCACCCGGGCCGACGTGGCAGCGTATTTCGAGCCGGTCGATGACGACTTGAGCTTCTAGGAGCTTCCAGGAAGGCAATCCATGGGATACGAAACGATTCTGGTCGAGCGCGACGAGCGGGTCGGCACCATCACGCTGAACCGCCCCCAAGCGCTGAATGCGCTCAACAGCCAGGTGATGAACGAAGTCACCAGCGCAGCAACGGAATTGGACGGCGATCCCGGCATCGGGGCGATCGTCATCACCGGCTCCGCCAAGGCGTTCGCCGCGGGCGCCGACATCAAGGAAATGGCTGGGTTGACGTTCGCCGACGCATTCGACGCCGACTTCTTCGCTGCCTGGGGCAAACTCGCCGCCGTGCGTACCCCGACGATCGCTGCGGTGGCCGGATATGCGCTGGGCGGCGGCTGCGAGCTGGCCATGATGTGCGACCTGCTGATCGCCGCCGATACCGCCAAGTTCGGCCAGCCGGAGATCAAGCTCGGCGTGCTGCCCGGTATGGGGGGCTCGCAGCGGTTGACCCGGGCCATCGGCAAGGCCAAGGCCATGGATCTCATCCTGACCGGGCGCACCATCGACGCCGCCGAGGCCGAGCGCAGTGGCCTGGTTTCGCGGGTCGTGCCGGCCGATGACCTGCTGACCGAGGCTAAGGCCGTCGCCACCACCATCTCGCAACTGTCACGGTCAGCCACCCGGATGGCCAAAGAGGCCGTCAACCGAGCCTTTGAATCGACTCTGGCCGAAGGACTGCTCTACGAACGCCGGCTCTTCCATTCCACCTTTGCCACCGACGATCAATCGGAAGGCATGGCCGCCTTCATCGAGAAGCGGCCGCCTCATTTCACCCACCGATGAGCGAACTGCATTCTGCGACGAGCACCGGCACCGGCACCGGCACCGAACCGAAAGCCGGCGGCACCGAGTCGTCCGCCATTCCGGTCGCGAAAACGCCTGAGCCGCAAGCGGTTCGTAAGGCGTGGTGGATACGCCACTACACCTTCACCGGCACCGCGCTCGGGTTGATTTTCCTGTGGTTCTCCATGACGCCGTCACTGCTGCCGCGCGGTCCGCTCTACCAGGGTCTGGTCAGTGGCATCTCGGGCGCCATCGGGTATGGCTTGGGCGTCTTCACGGTCTGGCTGGTCCGGTACATGCGCTCGCAGAATTCCAGTCCGCCACCCCCGCGCTGGGTGTGGCTGCCGCTGATCGCGGTCGGCGCGGTCGGCATGGTCCTGATGGCGATCTGGTTCCACGTCTGGCAGGACGACGTGCGCGACCTGATGGGTGTCGAGCACTTGAAGTGGTACGACTACCCGCTGGCCGCGGCCGTATCGCTGATCGCGTTGTTCACCCTTGTCGAGATCGGCCAGTTCATCCGGCGGCTGGTCGGTTTCCTGGTGAGGCAAGTCGACCGGATCGCGCCTTTCCGGGTGTCTGCGACCATCGTGGTGGTCCTGCTGGTGGCGCTGACGATCACGTTGCTCAACGGTGTCGTGCTCAAGTTCGCGATGCGCTCCATGAACAGCACCTTTGCCTCCGTCAACGAGGAGATGAACCCCAACACGGCGCCCCCGAGGACATCGCTGCGATCGGGCGGCCCGCAGTCGCTGGTGTCCTGGGACTCGCTGGGGCACCAGGGCCGCATCTTCGTCGAGGCCGGTCCCACCGTCGCCGAACTGACCAAGTTCAGCGGAACCCCGGCGACCGAGCCGATCCGGGCCTACGCCGGACTGGACTCGGCGAAGGGAATTACCGAGACGGCCGAGTTGGCGGCACGCGATTTGCAGCGCGCCGGTGGTCTGCAACGCGCTGTCGTCGCCGTCGCCACCACCACCGGCACGGGCTGGATCAACGAGGCCGAAGCCGACGCGCTGGAGTACATCTACAACGGCAACACCGCGATCGTGAGTATGCAGTACTCGTACCTGCCGAGCTGGTTGTCGTTCCTGGTGGACAAGGAGAACGCCCGCCACGCCGGGCAGGCCCTGTTCGAGGCGGTCGACAAGTTGATCCGGCAGATGCCGGAATTCAAGCGTCCCAAGCTCGTGGTGTTCGGTGAGAGCCTCGGATCCTTCGGCGGCGAGGCGCCGTTCATGACTCTCGACAATGTCCTCGCCCGCACCGACGGCGCCTTGTTCAGCGGCCCGACCTTCAACAACACCATTTGGAACGACTTGACCTCGACTCGCGATCCCGGTTCACCGGAGTGGCTGCCGATTTATCACCACGGCGCCAATGTGCGGTTCGTCGCCCGCCCGAGTGATCTGCAACGCCCGGACGAGCCCTGGGGGCGGCCGCGGGTGGTCTATCTCCAGCACGCCTCGGATCCGATCGCGTGGTGGACGCCCGACCTGTTGTTCAAGAAACCCGACTGGCTGCGCGAACCGCGCGGTTACGACGTGCTGCCGCAGACTCGCTGGATCCCGGTGGTGACATTTCTGCAAGTCACCGCCGACATGGCGGTGGCAGTGGAGGTGCCGCCGGGACACGGGCACCACTACGTCGCCGATGCGGTCGACGCCTGGGCCGCGATACTGTCGCCGCCCGGCTGGACGCAGCAGATGACCGAGCGCCTGCGGCCGGTGTTGCACTCCGACGCCAAGCCGCTCGGCTCGTCAGGCTAACACCTGCCCAGCGGCTCGAGTTCGGCCAGCAGACCGGCGGCCACCAGCGCGTGGTAGCCGCCGATGACGTCGGTGGCGCGGTGCAGCCCGAGGTCCAGCAGCGCGGCCGCAGCCAGGCTGGAGGTGTAGCCCTCCGAGCACAGGATCACCCATTCGACGTCGTCGTCGACGGCCTGCGGCAGGCGGGCGTCGTTGGTCGGGTCACACCGCCATTCGAGGACGTTGCGCTCGATCAGCAACGCTCCCGGCACCTCGCCCTCGCGGGCGCGCTGGGCCTGCGGGCGGATGTCGACGAGCACCGCACCGCGTCGCAACGCTTGGGGCACCTCGCCGGCGGGCAGGCGCCGATACCGGCTGCGGGCGAGATCCAGCATCCGATCGATCCGGCTCATCACGACTTTTCGGGTTGGTCGGTCAATTCGGTGCGCCGGCGGCGCAGCGTATTGCGTTCGGTGACTTCGTAATACGACATCGCCGTCAGCGGCGGCGAATACGCGTGCACGCTCAGCGTCGGCGCGATGGGGCTCGAAAGCGGCTCGACGGCGGGCTCGGTAACGGGCGCCTTGCGCGGCGCCCACACCACGTCGTGCACCCAGCCCAGCGGGAACCCGGCCTGATCACCCGCATCGAGCCGGCGGCGCCGCAACCGCCGGCCGTCCCACCGGTATTCGTTGAGCGACCCGGACAGCACCGTCAGCGCCCCGATCGAACCGCCATGGTCGTGCAATTCGGTGGCGTGCCCGGGGACCCAGCTGATCAGCCAGATATCGAGGTCGTCGTCCCCGTGAACGCGGGCAAACCAGCGCTCCGTCTCGGGCAGGCCGCCACGGGGCAGCAGGTGGTCATAGCGCCCGCTGAGCACGTCGTCGGCGACCTGATCGGTGGCGTGCAACAGGTCGGGTACCCGCAGCCGGGTGGGTCCGGGGAAAGGGGAGGCAACGGCAGGTGAGGTGAGAAGTGGCATAGCCATGCTGGGGACTCCAGAGTGCGAAAGCGGATCGGGTTATCGACGGCAGGTCAGGGCCGACAACACTCGAAAAATCCGACGCACTTCATCACGGCAGCCAGTGTTGCATAAATTGGCACCATGCGCGGATCGCGACCTAGGGGCCTGGCGCGCACCTTGCTGTGGGGGCCGCTGGTTGTCGCGGCGAGCGTGTCAGTCGTCACCGGCTGCTGGCATGCCGGCGGCGGCGGTAGGGCGGCGTCTTCTTCGTCATCTCCAGCCAAGTCGTCGGCGCCGTCACCAACGGCGCCGAGTTCGCTGCCGCCGGGTGTTGTCGGGGTCTCACCCACCGGCGTGACGACCCGGGTCGACGTGCCCGCCGAGTCGACCGAGGAGGAATACTTCCAGGCCTGCCATGCCGCCAAGGTGTGGATGCAGACCCAGCCCGGCACCGGCGAGGCCTTGATCGAGCCGTATCTGGCGATGGTGCAGACCTCGCACTCCGGCGTTGCCGGCAGTTGGAACGTCCGCTGGGCCGAACTGACCCCGGCGCGTCAGGCGGCGGTGATCGTGGCGGCGGTCGCGGCGGCCAACAACGAATGCGGATAGCCATCCGCCGGGCGGTTCCAGCCGGTCGCACAATTGCGATCACGGCTGCAAGAAACTTCCGACCGGTTCCGCGGGAGCCATAACGGCCACGCAGAATGAAGGGATGACCGGGCCAACAGCCGTGCGGGCGAGGGGATCGTCGCCGAGTCGTGTCGCGTTGGCGCTCGGCAGCGGCGGCGCCCGTGGTTACGCCCACATCGGGGTGATCCAGATGCTGCGGGAGCGCGGCTACGACATCGTCGGGGTCGCCGGCTCCTCCATGGGAGCGCTGGTCGGCGGCCTGCACGCGGCCGGGCGGCTGGAGGAGTTCACCGACTGGGCGAAGTCGTTGACGCAACGCACCATTCTGCGGCTGCTGGACCCGTCCATTACCGCGGCCGGGGTGCTGCGGGCCGAGAAGATCCTGGATGCGGTGCGCGACATCCTCGGCCCGGTCACCATCGAACAACTGCCGATCCCCTATACGGCGGTGGCGACGGACCTGTTGGCGGGCAAGTCGGTCTGGTTTCAGCGTGGACCTCTCGACGAGGCCATCCGAGCATCGATCGCGATACCCGGGGTCATCGCCCCGCACGAACTCGACGGACGCCTGCTCGCCGACGGCGGCATCCTGGATCCGCTGCCGATTGCGCCGATCGCCGCGGTCAATGCCGATCTGACCATCGCGGTCAGCCTCAACGGCAGCGAAGCGGGGCTGCCACGCGGCTCCGAACCCGGCGTCACCGCCGAATGGTTGAACCGTGTGGTCCGCAGCACCTCGGCGATCTTCGATGCCACTGCCGCCCGGGCACTGCTTGACCGGCCAACGGCGCGGGCGGTGTTGAGCCGGTTCGGTGCGGGTTCGCCGGAGCCGGATTCGTTTTCCGATGACGCGGAGTTGGACCTCGGCGAAGGCGCCGACGCTGCCGACGCTACGGACACTGCCGAGGATCAGGCGCCCGAAATCCCCAGAATGGGCAGCTTCGAGGTGATGAACCGAACCATCGACATCGCCCAGTCCGCGCTGGCCCGCCACACTCTGGCGGCCTATCCCGCCGACCTGCTGATCGAGGTGCCGCGTGCGACGTGCCGAAGCCTGGAATTCCACCGGGCCGTCGAGGTGATCGCCGCCGGTCGGGCCCTGGCCGCACGTGCCCTCGATGCCCTCGAAGCCGACGACGAGCAACCGACCCCTCCGGCGATCGAGGGCTGAATTAGACACCCAGGAAGCGGGCGAGGGTCGCCGCTTCCCGACGGCCCTGTTCTCGCCCCGCCATGGCTGAAGCTGCCCGGCAGCGCGGATCCAGCGGGTTGGGCCCGAACGCCGTCAGCGACTCGTCGTCCGCGAACACGGCGAATGCGCTGCCCGGGAATGCCGCGATCTCGGCGGCCGGCCCGGGGCCGAACGGGGACGGCGTGTCCGCGCCGGACGGCACCAGAACGACCGCCACCGCACAGTCGCCGGCGACGCCGACGTTGACCGAACTGGCCACGCCGCCGTCCATGTAACGGCGGCCCGCGATCGTCACCGGCGGCCACGCTCCCGGCACCGCGCAGCTGGCGGCCACCGCATCGACGAGGTCGACACCCGAGTGGCGGTCGAAGATCACCAATTCGCCGGTGGCAGTGTCGATCGCGGTGATCCGCAGGTCTCGGTCGGGCCAGTCGTGCACCGGCAGCCGCTCGGCGATCACCGTCCGGCGCACCGGCTCGGGAACGGTGCGCGTCGCCAGCGCGACGGCGCCGATTCGCTGTAACGGCCCCTGCTCACCGGGGGCGCGCAACGCCTGGAGGAACAGCTCGGTAATCGCGTCGATGTCGACGCCGGGGTCGATCTCGGCCGATGTCTCGGCGAGCTGCAGATCGAACAGCTCTTCCAGGCGCCGACCGCTGCTGATCTGCGCCGCCACCGCCGATCCGGCCGATGTCCCCACCAGCACATCCGAATCCAGCAACCGCCGGGCCGCCGCCGGCGACTGCTCGGTGACGCCGCGGAGAAGACCTGTCTCCCAAGCGATTCCGGCCAGGCCGCCGCCCGCCAGCACGAGCGCCCGTTTGCCTGCCACGTCGGCCTAGTCTGCCATCACCGACGAGCCAAGTTCCGCCCGCCGCAGCAGCTGACCGGGAGGATCCGGCAGCACCACATCGCGGGTCAGCTGCAGCGCGGTGTCGACATGGACCAACTCGCCCGGGCCGAGCAAGGACCAACGCGGATCCTCGTCCATCGGCTCGGTGGCGAAAACCACCGACGGCCGCGTGCACAGGTGCGACGACCACGCGCGAATCCGGTTGCTGCGCAGGTGAAATTCCGGACCGCATAACGACGGATCGCGCCGGTCCAGCACATAGAGCTCATGAGAGTCCGGATAACGCAGCGCCCACATGTCGGTGGCGGTGCTGAGCAGCACGTTGACGGCGTAGATCGGCACGTTCGCGGCCAGCCATCGCAGCGCGTCGACCAGGCCGGCTGACTGGTCGCCGCCGTGAGCGCGGATCGTGGCGGTGATCAACGCGAACACCCGCTCGGAATCGGTTTGGCCGAGCACCAGGTCCGCGGCGCGCAGCTCGCGGAGTCGTCCGTCGATGACGTCGAGGCCCTCGACCACGCCGTTGTGCGCGAACATCCTGCCGTCCTGCAAGAACGGGTGGGTGTTGCGGACATCGAGCGAACCGGTCGTCGCGTAGCGCACGTGAGCGACGAACGTCGTGCCGGTCAGCTCGCGAGCCTCGGTCGCGAACGCGGTGTCATGCCAAGCCGCCATCGGCTCCTTGTGCAACTGCGGCCGACCGTGTTCGTCGAACACCCCCACCCCGGTGCCGTCGGGGTTTCTGCGGCTTTGCCGCGCCAGACTGTCCGGGGCGTCCAGCAGCCAAAAAGTCGCCGTGGCAACCTCATTCCCGGCGTGCAGGCCAAAGAGTCGGCACATGGCCTCGACGTTACCCGGCCCTGGGCGGGCCCCGGCTGCCCGGCCGTCACCGGCAGTCACCGGCCGAACGGCGCATCAGCAAAGTCATGACCGCGGTGCTCCGGTGTGGTCAAATACGGGCTAGCGCTCGGTGGCGTCCCGGTTGCCGGCGGCATATCAGGCGGGAGGCCATCCATGGCAGCTGCTGACCTCGTGATCCGCGGTGTGGTACTGACCGTCGACGACCCCCGACCTACCGCCGAAGCCCTTGCCGTCAAAGACGGCCGGATCGTCGCGGTGGGCAACTGGTCGGATGTCGAGGGCTGGGTCGGCTCCGATACGCCGGTCGTCGACACCGGATCGGGCTGTGTCCTGCCGGGCCTGGTGGAGGCACACGGGCACCCGTTGCTGGAGTCCATGGTGCTGTCGAACCGGATGGTCGACATCCGCCCGGTCACGGTCCGCGACGCGGACGACGTGGTCGGCGCGATTCGGCGGGAGGTGGCCGCACGTGGTGCGACGGGCGCGTACCTGTTCGGCTGGGATCCACTGCTGCAACCAGGTCTCCCGGAAGCGACCCTGCACTGGCTCGACGGCCTGGCCGCCGACACCCCGCTGGTCATCTTTCACAACTCCTGTCATAAGGCCTACTTCAACTCGACTGCCGCCAGGCAGGCCGGGATCACCCGCGATACGCCAGACCCTAAGGGCGCCAACTACGGTCGCGACGCCAACGGCGACCTCGACGGCACCGCCGAGGAGACCGCCGCGTTGTTGCCACTGGTCGCCGGGGCGATCAACCCGGCCGACTACCCCGCCATGCTGCGGGCCGAGTGCGCCCGGCTGAATCAGGCGGGCCTGACGACGTGCTCGGAGATGGCGTTTGAGCCCAGCTTTCGCCCGATGCTTGCCCAGTTGAACGACGCGGGTGAGCTGACCGTCCGGCTACGCACCTACGAGATCTCCACCGCCGCGCTGACCACCGACATGACCCCTGACAACGGCGACGACATGGTGCGCCAGGTTGGCATCAAGATCTGGGTCGACGGCTCGCCGTGGATCGGCAACATCGACCTTTCGGCTCCTTATCTCAACACCGGCGCCAGCCGCGCCATGGGTATCGCGCCGGGTTCCTGTGGCCACGCCAACTACAGCCGCGAGCAGTTGACCGAGATCGTCGACGCCTACTTCCCGCTGGGATGGCCGATGGCCTGTCACGTCATGGGTGACGCCGGCGTCGACACCATCCTCGACGTGTACGAGGAAGCGTTGCGCAAGTATCCCCGAACCGATCACCGGCTAAGGCTGGAACACGCCCCGATGCTGCGCCCGGACCAGCTGCGCCGCGCCGCCGACCTCGGCGTCACCGCCAGCCTGTTCGTCGACCAGATCCACTACTGGGGCGACATCCTGGTCGACGGTCTTTTCGGGCCCGAGCGCGGATCACGTTGGGCGCCAGCCGGTTCCGCTGTGGCCGCCGGAATGCGGATATCGCTGCACAATGATCCGCCGGTCACCCCCGAAGAACCGCTGCGCAACATCAGCGTCGCGGCCACCCGTACCGCGCCGAGCGGGCGGGTACTGGCGCCCGAGGAGCGGTTGACGGTCGAGCAGGCGATCCGCGCCCAGACGCTGGACGCGGCGTGGCAGTTGTTCGCCGACGACGTGATCGGCTCGCTGGAGGTCGGCAAATACGCCGACATGGTCGTGTTGTCGCAAGACCCGCGCACGGTCGCCCCCGAGGAGATCGCCGATCTCGAGGTGCGGGCGACGTTTCTCGCCGGCCGGCAGGTGTACGGCCCGACTCTGCGCTGAGGCCGTCGACGGATTCGCGAGCGCCGCGCGCCGCCGTTCAGCCCACCAGTTGCTCGGCGAGTTTCTCGAGCACGATGCGGGCGTAGCCCTTCCACATCCTGCCGAACAGCGGCAGCAGCGGTGCGCTTACGCCCGATTTGGGGTGCAGGGTCCACTGCCAGGCGACCCTGGTTCCCGTCCCCGCCGGCACGAAGCTCCACTTGCCTTCCACCAGGCTGACCAGCGGCGCCAACGGACCTTTGATGTCGGTGAGCGTGTAGCTGAATGATCGCGGCGGGTCGACGTTGGTCAGCGTCTCGCGTACCAGGCCGCCGCCGACCATGGCGATGACACGGCTTTGGCCCGCCGCATCCCAATCGCCGGTTTGGTCCCGGACCTCCTTGATCGGCGGGATCACCCCATACCACCGAGAACAGATCACCGGCAGCGCTATCGGCAGCGTTCGACTGAAGGCGTCCTCGACGGCGACGGGTATCGCCCGCGATTGCTCGACCACGACAGAGCGTGTCAGTTGCCCATCCCCTTTGTCTCGAAATCGATTTCCGGACAACTCTAACGGCGGTATCGGGCACGGCGCGCCCCGGTGGTCACCGCGACAACTCCGGTGCGGCCCGGGCGGTGATCAACGGCAGATCGAAGAAACTTTGGATGCCCGCCGGGGCGGCGCAGGTCGCGGGGATCGCGTTGACGCAGTGCGCCGCCGTGGCGACGATGCCCGGGTTGCTCTGCAGCCCGGCTGCCACGCTCTCCGGCTGCCACCCCTTGACGGTGACGAAGGTGTCGGGATTACCGCGCACCTCGATCTCGTAGCGCTCCCCCGCCGGTCCGAAAGACCATGGCGGATCCAGGTTTTCGGACCCCATCAACCAGTTGACGGTGATCTCGACCACCACTTTGTCCCCGACGAGCGCTTCCCAGTGAAACCGGCGCCCGGCAACCTGGCCCGGTTCGATGATCCCGATCGGCGAGTCTATCGGCGCGGTCGCAACGGCGACCTCCTGCGATGCGCGGATCTTCGGGTCGGCGGCAAAGCCTAGACGGTCGACGCACAGCCGGACCGACTGCATGAATCCGCCGTCGAGCAGTTTCTGCATCGGACCGGTCAGGGCGCTGTCCGGGGTGCCGCCGAAGCCCATCACATAACGCAGCACATCGGGGGCGCCGTAGCTCCGCAGGTCCGAAAACTCTTCGGAACGAACAAAAGTCACACCGGTGGACATCACCGACAGCAGCAACGGAAACAGTTCGGTGGCAGCTCCGGGCCCGATACCGGCGCCATGCAGGGTCGCGTTGCCGGCCTGCGCGGCCACCTCGAGCGGCGCGGCTTCCTTCTCGCTCGGGTAGAACCAACCGACCGGAGTGACGACGTTCTTGCCCGAGCACAGCAACGCCGCGACCTCGTCGACGCTGGGCAGCAACGGCGCGTAGACCACCGCATCGGCGTCGAGAGCCAGGATGTCGTCGACGCTATTGGTGGCGACGACTCCCAGCGGTGCGGTGCCGATGATCTCACCGACGTCCTTGCCGTTCTTGGCCTCGGAATGCACCCAGCAGCCGGCCAATTCGAGCTCTGGATGCTCGAGCACACCCTTGATCGCGGCGACCCCCACCGACCCGGTTGCCCATTGAACGACCCTCAAACCCATGTCCTCGAACTCACCTTCCTCGCGAGCAGACACACAATCGCACGTTTTGCCGCGTGGCTATGCGATTCTATGACTGCTCGGGCACAGCGGATGGCGCCCCCGCGGCGTTCAGTTGTGCACCTCGACAACGTCGTAACCGCCCTCGGCGTAGCGGGACCGGATGGTCTTCTTGTCGTACTTGCCCACGCTGGTCCGCGGGATCTCTTCGGCAACGGCCCACCGTTCGGGCAACCACCACCGAGCTACCTTGTCCGCCAAGAACTTCCGCAGATCACCGGCACTCACGTCGACTCCCTCGCGAGTGACGACCACCGCCAGCGGCCGTTCCTGCCAGCGCTCGTCGGGCACGCCCACCACGGCCGCCTCGACCACGTCGGGATGCGCGATCAACAGGTTCTCCAGCTCGACCGACGAAATCCACTCGCCGCCCGACTTGATGACGTCCTTGGCCCGGTCGGTGAGCGTGATGAAACCCTGCTCGTCGATACGGCCGACGTCGCCGGTGCGCAGCCAGCCGGAGTCGAACTTCGACTCGTCATATCCCAGGTAATACGAACCGGTGATCCACGGACCGCGAACTTCCACCTCGCCGACGGCTTTGCCGTCGTTGGGCAGCACCTGGCTGTTGTCGTCGACGATCCTGGCCTCCACCCCGCACACCGGCTGGCCCTGCGTCGACCGGATGGCCCAGTGCCGGTCCGGCGGGGTTCCCGGGGGCGGCCACGCCATGGTGGCCATCGGCGAGGTCTCCGTCATGCCCCACAGCTGCCGGATCTGGACGCCGTGCTTTTCTTCGAAGGTGCGCATCAGCGATTCCGGGACCGCCGAGCCGCCGCAGGCGACCAGACGCAGCGAGGACACGTCGTGGCCGGGGTCTTTCGCCAGGTGATGCATGACGTCGTTCCAGATGGTCGGCACCGCGCCGGCCAAAGTGGGCCGCAGGTTCTCGATCATGTGGACGAGCGACGGGGCGTCGAGATGCCGGTCCGGCAGCACCAAGTCGGCACCGGCCATCAGGGCCGCATACGGCAGCCCCCAGGCGTTGGCGTGAAACATCGGCACGATGGGCAGCACCCGATCGCTGGAGCCCACCCCGATGCCGTTCGTGGTGCATGTCGCCATGGTGTGCAGAAAGCTCGAACGGTGGCTGTAGACAACACCTTTGGGATTGCCGGTGGTGCCGCTGGTGTAGCACATCGCGGCCGCGGAATTCTCGTCGAGCTGCGGCCAGTCGAACTCGGCCGACTCGCCGTCGATCACCTCGGCGTAGCGCAGCACGGTCTTACCGGATGCCTGTAAGGGCGCGGTGTCGCCGTCCCCGACGGCGATCACCGTGTGCACGCTGTCGAGTTTGGACAGCACCGGGGCCAGCAGCTTGGCCAGGGAGAGGTCGACCAGGATGACCCGGTCTTCGGCCTCGTTGGCCACGTAGACGATCTGCTCGGCGAACAGCCGGATGTTCAGCGTGTGCAGCACCGCGCCCATCGACGGCACGGCTAGGTAGGCCACCAGATGTTCGGTGTTGTTCCACATGAAGGTGGCCACCCGCTGGTCCCCGGTGATCCCGAGGCGGCGCAATCCGTTTGCCAGCTGGGCGGCGCGCTGCCCCACGTCGCGGTAGTTGGTGTGCCGATAGCCGTCGCCGGTGGCCGTCACCACCTCGCGTAGGCCGTGGACACCGCAGCCGTGCCGCATGATCGCGGTGATGGTCAGCGGGAATTCCTGCATCGTGCTGTACATCAGATGTACCGCCTTACGGATCTCGGCGCAGCACCGCCTCATGTCTGGTCGGGCGAATGCTATCGCCGCGGGCAAGTCATGAGAACGGGTTCCCCCGAGAACCGCGTTCAATGCCGGGCCGGAGCGGTCCCGGCCACGACCGTCAGGCCAGCGCCGCCTCGTACTGCAGCAGCTCGGGCAGGATCCACTCGGTCGACGCCTCGTACTCGCGAGCGTCGTCGATGCGCGCGACGGTCGCGGCGACCGGCACCATGGTGATCGTGCCGGTGTAGTCGGCGATGTACACGTGGCCGCCGTCCCGGCTCTCGATGACGCAGGACGGTTGCGCGACGCGGACGGTGCCGATGATGTCCTGGGTGAGCGTGTTCAGCACCGTGACCCGGTCCTCGCTCACCAGGTAGGCCCGATCACCGTCACTACTCAGGGTCAGGCGGGTGACCAAACCACCGATCTGGTCGATCTTGCGGGTAGCGGTGACCTCGCGGGCGCGGCTGTCGACGACGTCGACGACGGCGCCGAAGTCGGCGCCGCAACTGGCGACGTAGACGGTGGCGCCGTCGGGGCTCACCGCGACATCGCGAACCGCCGAACCGATGTCGATGGTGTCGACGACGCGCAGTTTCGGCTTACCGTCCTGGGCGACGTGGGCGTTTTTGGGGTTCTTGCGGCGCCAGCGCGAACGGCCGGTGGCGCCGCCATCCGGGTCGGGCTCCGCGCGCGTCGCGACGACGACCAGCTGGCCGCCGGACGGTCCGTTGATGGCGACGTAGAGCCGGGTCCCGTCGGTGCTGCTGCGCACACACTCGGCGGTGGTGCCCGGGGCGGTCGCGATGTCGATGGCCTCGACGCCGCCTGTGGCGGTGTCCAGGACAGCGACGTCGGCACCGCGGGCGCCGTTCCGGCTGACGTAGACGTAGTTGCCGCCGGGGTCGACGGTGAGATCGTTGACGCTGAGCGTCAGCGGGTGGGTGGCGGCAAGGGTGTTGGTGGACGTGTCGATGACGCCGATCGAGTCGTAGGACGGCGACACGATGCTGACGTATGCCCGCGCGGCCGGCGCGCTGCCGGTGGCGATAGCGAACGGCTCGTTGACGCCGGCGATGGTCTCCACCACCCGGCAGTTGTCGGTGTCGATGACCGACACGCTGTGGTCGCTGTAATTGGTCACCAGCAGCCGGCTGCCGTCGGGGCTCATGGCCATGGCAGCGATGGGGCCGTTGTTCAGGCGGATCTCGACCGCGGCCGGCAAATCCGGTGTAGCGCCGGACCCGAAAAGTTGGACCTGTGCGCCATCCCGCTCATCCCAGCCGGTGTTTTGGCCGTTCACATCGCTCACGTTGGCACCGCCTTTGCTGTGTTGCGCGGGCTTCAGACATCGCCACTGCTCTGTGCGACCTGACCGCCCCGGGGACCACCCGGATTTCAGCACCAAAAAGCACTGATTGACCGCGTTCGCAAGAGTCTAGCCGTTGAATTATCGACGAAAAGATTTCGATTTCAGCATTGTTACCCACGTCACCCCGCGGCCTCAGGCTAAACTCAGGCTGCAATAATCGGGCATTTTGTCAGCGGGCTTACAGCAAACACGGATAGCTGCTGTGTCAGCCACTTCAGCCCTGGGGCTAACTTGTTGCCGAGCAATTACGCGGTCGTTAGATAAGAAATTCTTATATTGCACGGCCAACAGAGGCGAATATCACAATGCGCTAAGCCGGTTCCCGCGGCCACCTCAGCTGAATTGGGTGCGTGGGCGTGGTAGCACGACACCGTCGACAATGATGTCGAGCTTTTCGTTGTAAAACGCCACCAAACCGGCGATGGCGGCGACGGCCGGTAACGGGTACTGGTAGGTCCATGCCAGGTCAGCGTGCAGCGTGTCGCCGACCCGCACCGACCAGTAGCCCGATGTCGTTCCTTTGTACGGGCACAGCGTCCGCGTCGAGCTGAGTTCCAGGTGTTCGAAGGCGACGTCGGTGGGATCAATGTAGTAGCGGGTCGGCAAACCGGTTTCGAACACCAGCACCGGTGACCGGGTGTCGGCGAGCACGACGCCGTCCAGCTGCACCCGGACGTGGCGGTGCGAGCGCAGCGCGTCCACCCGGGTGTACGGATTGCGCGGGTGGCCATAGATCTGCTCGTCCTCCTCGAACCACCGCAGCGGGTCCCAGTCGAAGCGCACCGTGCCCGCGAGCGGACTGTCGCCGTCGGCGTCGAATACTCGCGCGGCCGACGGGTGGGTCCGGTTCGCACCGACCAGCGAATATAACCGCGACGGACCGAATTGAACTTTTTGGGGATGGTCCTCGTCACGCAGGAATTCCCTGCGGACATCGGTAATCGGCACGTAATACGTTGGGTAGTAAGGTAATTCCCATACATAGCGGGCGGCGGTGGTGTCGAATACCAGCGCGTCGTCAAGGTAGCCGCGGATCCGGCGCGGCGCCGGCTCGATGCGTCCGCGCGCGGCCGCCATCTGTGGGTAGTCGTGATCGATGCCCATCTGTCGGCTACTGGTCCTTCTGGTATTTGGAAGCCAGGCCGGCCGGCGCGTGGGCGATCGCGTTGCGGATTGCGTCGGCCAACGCCAGCGCGCTTTCCTCGGTGAGTTCGAGCGCGACCCGAGCGGACGGGCCGAGATCCGGGTTGATCACATCGATGTTCACCGTGTGGCCGTAGCGGGCATGCACGGGGTGATCGACATACACCGTGGCCCGGCTGGCGCCGAACCACCCGGTCGCGCCCTTGGCACTGCCGTCGATCTGCAGGTGTTCGGTCAGGTAAGTGCACATGCGTTGGGACACCTAGCCTTTCAGGTGCGTAGCGAAGAACTCGTCGATGCGGCGCCAACCGTCCAGCGCCGCCTCCGCGCGGTATGCCGGCCGGTCGACGGAAAAGAACGCATGACCCGCGCCCTCGTAGGAGGTGAACGAGTGCGGCTTGCCCCGCCTGGTCAGCTCGGCATCCAGCGCGGCTACCCCAGCGGGCGCCGGGAACCGGTCCTCGACCCCGAACAACCCCAGCAGCGGGCAGCTCAGGTTCGCCGCCAGGTTCAGGATCGGTTGCATGGTCTTGGGCATCCCTTCCGGGGGCTCCTCGACGATGAAAGCGCCGTAGCAGTCCACGGCCGCGTCGAACGGCAGCCAGCATGCCGCCAGGAAGGCGTGCCGCCCGCCCGAGCAGTGCCCGATGACGCCGAATCTACCGTTTGCTCCGGGCAGCGAGCGCAAGTGCTCCACGGCGCCGGCAACATCGCCGACCAGGCGTTCGTCGGGGACACCACCGGCTGCCCGAGCCGCGGCGGCGGCATCGTCCGATTCGGCGCCCGGGGCCTCACGGGAATACAGGTTGGGCGCCACGGTGTGGTAACCGTTGACCGCGAGCCGCCGGACGAACTCCTTGGTCTCGCGGTCGTAGCCCGGCATGTGGTGGATCCAGACGATGCCGCCGCGCGAGCCCTCGGCAAGCGGCATGGCCCGATAGGCCTCGATCTGGTCGCCGCGGTGCCCGGTGATCGTGATCGTTTCCGCGCGAATGGCATCCGGACTGACAGCGTTCATCGTGACCCTCCTTGTCTGGCGCAGCCTCTTCTCGCCCCCGGCTGTCCAACCTATCGAGTACCGTCTAGCCGTGGCACTGAGGCGGGAGAGCCCGACTCGCGGACGACGGTTGCGGCTGGACGAGGCGCTCATGGAACGCGCTTTGATCAGCCCGATGGGTTACCTGTTCGCGCTTCACGTAGCGCCGCGCGTCGACAAGGTGCTGATCCCGCGCACCAGAGGCCGGCTGAGCTCGGTCGGCTGGAACAAGGTTGGTCTGCTCACGTCGACCGGCGCCAAGTCAGGCCGGCCGCGCAGCCAGCCGTTGGTATTCCTCGAAGACTCCGACGGTCTGCTGGCGATCGGGTCCAACTACGGGCGGGCCAACCATCCCGCGTGGAGCGCCAACCTGCTGGCACACCCCGAATGCACGGTTGAATTCAAGGGACCGCCCAGGCGGTACCGCGCAGAGCTGCTCACCGGCGACGATCGCGCCAGAGCATGGGCCACCGCCACCGATTTCTACGCCGGCTACGAGCGCTACCGCGCCAAGTGCGCTCCACGACAGATCAGGGTGTTTCGGCTGCGCCCACTGACCGGCTGAACGTTCAGCGGACTTTGATCGGAACTTTCATTGATTCGGTCTTCGGCGGCAGCGCTGTCGTGTCGACGACGAGAATCTCGCCGCTGTCCTGCGTCCCGTTGGGCAGGATCTTGGGCCGCAGACGCATCGGCGGGGTCACCGAAGCCAGGCCGGCCAGGCCGAAATCGCTGTCGTTGGCGATGACGAGTGTCTTACCACCGTCTGGGGTGATGAGGCCTTCGATCTTGTCGTGTCCGTAGAAATCACCGCTGGCCGACAGCGTTCGCAACAGAGCTTCAAGGTCGAGCTTCAGCGTCTTGGCGGCAACGGTGATCCCGGCGGCCCTGAGCTTGGCGACGACGGCGTCCGCATCGGTACCTACACCGATGGCGGTTTCGATCGGGACGCCGTTGATGAGCAGGCCGCCGGCGTCGGGCTGATACGACGCACCGGGCACCGTCGAGCGGGGGCCGACGTCGGTGGCCCCGGCAATGTCCACCGCGTAGATCTTCTTGTTCGCGTTGGGCGCAGGCTTGCTGTCCCGCTCGACGACCAGGAACGTGGTGGCGCTCAGCGCCGTGATCTCCGATACCGCGAAGTCGGTGTCCTGAGGATTGGCCAGCGGATACAGATACTCGTGGACGATTTGGGGGTCGACGACGTTGACGGTCACGATGCGGGCGAGCGGCACCGATTTTGCGGAGCCCTGCAGCCCCGGTGTCTGCAGCGCCGACTGCATGATCCCGGCCAACATCGTGCCGTCGGGGCTGATGGTCAGCCCCTCCATTCCGCGGTTGGGGCTGCGCAGCGACAACTCCTTGGGCAATGTGCCGTCGAAGGGCGAAAGGCGTTCCAGCTCTTTGCCATTGGCGTCGAAGTGGATGAGGTAGGGGCCGTACTCGTCGGACACCCAGAAGTTGCCATCGAGCGTGGCGACCAAGCCCTCGGGGTCGACTCCGTAGTCCGAAGTCGGCAGCGGCATGCCGTCGAGGTCGACCGCCGACTCGCCGGTATTGGCCTGCCGGTCGACCAGCCCGACCAACGGTGAGCCGTCCGAACCGCGCAGCGGGATAGTCCGCTCGACTGTGGCCACGCCGTCGGCGAGCTTGAGCTTGGCTATATGCGGCTGGAAATCCGGTACCGGGAACACCCTTTCGTTGGGGGCACGCCCGTCGACATTGGGGCCGCGGTCGGTGAGGCCGTAGATTTCATCGGAAACGCCGGGTACCGCGGCTATCCCGGACCCGTGCGCACTGGCCTTGATGGCGACACCGCCCATGGTGACCAGGGGCAGCTGATTCTCGGCGTAGGTCTTGACGGCGCGACTGACGGTGACGCTGAGTTCGTCGGTACCGGTGAAGCCGCCGTCGGGGGTATATGTCAGTGCCCCGTTTGCGGCGTATGCGATCTTTCCGTGCGCTGGCTTACCCAAGGCCACGGGTGTCAGGCCTCCGGTGGCGGCCAGCATCCGGTCCGGGGTGATCGTAAGCGCGGTTCCGGCCTTGGTGCTCAGGTCCACCCTGCCCGGATGCGCACCCGTAAAGTCGGACGCGCTCGACGAGCAGGCCGTCAGCGCTGCCGATACCGCTACCGTCGCAACCCACCATCTCGTCGTGTTCGCCATGGGCATGATTTAGCAGGAGAAGTTGTCGCGCGGGTAACGGGAGCCGAGATTTGCTAGCGCTTCTTGTCGCGAACCTTGTAGGTCGAGGGCCACGACTTGCGCGACTCGTCGCCCGTCAGCGGCGTTCCCATGCCGCCGACCTTGACGTTGTAAGCCTCTTTACCTGGGCCGACTTCGCGATTGGCGTGCTCCTGGGCAAGGTAGTACAGCTCGTCGATGGTGGCTTCGTCGTAGGCGACGAAGGAGGTTTCCCGGACGGCGTCGCCCACCCCGGCCAGCATCCGATCGGACAGTAGCCGGGACGCCAGGGCCGCCAGGCCCAATAGCGAAAACGGGACGACCCAGTAACCGATGAACGACAGCGGCGTCTTCGTGTCGAGGATGGTGGCGTCGCGCAGCACGATAGGCGGGATCGCCGATGACAGCGTCATCCCGGCAAACGCGGCGACCCACAACCAGGTCAACGTCACGGTCATCCCGTCGAACAGCTCGGTCTTGACCACGTCGGGCGGTTGTTCGGCCGCGGCGAACTCGCGGACGAACGGTTTGCCGATCAGCAGGCCGGCCAGCGCCCCGAGCAAGATCCCCGCGTTGCTCAACGGCTGTATCCACCGCGCCATCACCGGCTCGCTGAGCGCAAAGGTCAGCACCGTCAGCACTGAAAACGTTGCGACAGCAGCGATTTCAATCGTTCGGCCGGGCTTGTCGGTGGCCCGCCCGACCGCAAACACCGCCAGCGCGATCAACAGCGACACCGCGACGGCAATCTCGAACGGGACATTGCCGACCAACACCCAGTAGACGATCCACGGCGCGAAACCAAAGAGCATACCCACGAAGGCTCAGTTTATGGCCGGTGCCGCAACCGCAGCGCGCAGCTACCACAGCACGCCGTGGCTGGCGGACAGGATGAAGCCGTGGTTGCCCTCCGTCTGGCAGTGCACCGCGCCGGTGTCGTCGATCGCGCAGCTGGCACCAACCGTCTGCACCCGTTGACCGGCGGGAAGCACCGGGACGTCACGGGTGAAGGTCGCAGTATTGGATTGGCGATATCCGGCGGGATGGGCGGCATCGGCGAAGGTCTGGTTGGTGCCCGGCGGTGCGTCGGCGGGCACCATGTCGCAGCCGATCGGGCCGCCGTTGGGGGCCAGGCCGCATGACCATCCCCCGGGTGTCTTGAAGTAGAGCCAGTACCCCCAGAAGTTGGGCGTCTGTGGCGTGAGGCTGCCGTAAACGCCTTCGTAGAGGCCCGCGGCGAGCGGATAGCGGTCGAGGTCATCCCGCGGTGATGGGTTGTCGTCGCCGGGCGGGGCGGCAACCGCCGGCGCGACCGAGATCACCGTCATGCCCAGACCGGCCAGCAACCAATAACGCCACGACGACACGTGGTGACGACTGCGGCAACTATGCAGGCAATGCCGGATCATAAGGGCACCCTCGTCCGCTGAGGCGCTCGCCGAATAGGGACTTCAGACCTCAGTTCGCAGGTAGTTGGTCGCTGCTATGTGGGCGGCACCCGAAACTGTTGAACAGTGCTCCCGGACAATCCGTGTGGGCCCAAAGTCTCTATTGACAACCGGATGCCGTTGTTACCGTTGGCCGGCGCCGACTTCGATTGCCGGGTAAATGGAAACTCAATGAGATGCGCGGTAACACATCAGTTAGGGACGATGACGGAGAGTGAGGAGATCACCGGAACCCTGTCAGGCTTAACGATGACGGACACCCACACAAAACGTGTCGAACAATTCGGTTCCGACGGTTGCAATTTCGTGACGAGTATCTCCGATCCGGCCATGCTCGTTTTCAGTCCTGATGGGACAGTGGTGATACGCAAAGGACCGAGTCAGATGGAAGTGACTTACAACAGCAAGTGTGGCAACTCATATACCACGACGATTCCGGAAGAAGACGATTCCGGAAGAAGAAGCATCCTTCCCCTGGTGGGCGATCAACTAGCCGCAGCTCCTAAATCACAGCTGGACACAGCGGTGGACTGAGCACCGTCGAAATCGGGGAATCATGCAGTTACCTGCACATAGACAAACACCGGGCGCCGTCGCGGCGATGACGATGGTCACGCTCTGGCTTGCGGGCTGCCACTCAACGACGACGGGTAGGCCGGTAGCCCAGCCGGAGAATGGCCGCAAAGACGGACCAGCCAGCACCACCTCGTCCGGCATCGGCCTGCCGCCCATGAAGCACTTCCGGATCGGCGACCAACGCTACGGCACTGTGCACGACTGCCACGTCAACGGCAATGCGGTCACGTGCACCCTGAGCATGGAACCGTCGTACATGGTGCAGTCGTTTGAAGGAACCATGACCGGCACTTTGTCCGGGGTTACGTTGACGGGAACGCAGACCACGCACCAGAGGTACCCCGACGAGACGGATCGCTCGTGCATCTGGACCACGGATACGTCGGATCCCGTTACCTATGTCTTCAGTTTGGACGGGACGGTGGTGATGCGAGGGGGACCCGGAGAGGTGCACTCGACTCGCAGCGGCAGTTGCACAGGCTCAGAGTCCGGCAACGGCGGGATATGGGAAAGTTCCGAGAAGTGGTCGGTGATCGAGTAGGCAGGAATAAGACCCTCATTCGCAGCTGCGGGTATGGGCGACGAGCCCAACGTCGCCGCCCATGAAGGCCCAACGACCCTAGGGCGGAGCACTCGTAACGCTTTAGGTTGTGGATTGCCCGCGAGTCGAACGATTCCGCGTGATCAGGATTTGGAGGAGGGACACCGTGAGCAATGCCTATTGGGCCGGCCCGGCGGCAGGTGAATACGGCACCGAAGACGACAATCAGCTTCAACCCGAGGACACGCTGATCGACCGGGGCGTCGACGACATCCTCGACGAGGGGTACTCCCCGCCGGAGCGTCCGTACGCACCTGGCGCCTTCGGCCCTTCCGAAACACTGGACCAGCTGCTTGCGGAGGAAGAACCGGATCCGGCGTCGCGAATCGATGTGTTGTTGGACGAAGACGAACGGCAACGCTCCGACGAAGCCGAGCGCGAAGCCGAGTTTCCGCGGCACGGCGAGGTCGGACGGGCCCGAGCGGGGCGCCTCGTCGCGCCTGACCTGGGCTTCGGCGAAGACACCGAGGCAGAACTGGTCGCCGAGGACGTCGGTATCAGCGGCGGCGCAGCCTCGGCTGAGGAAGCCGCGATGCACATCATCGAAGACGGCGACTAACCGTTCGACATGGGTGCCCACAGTCGGGCGACGCCCACGATCCGGCGCCGCAGGAGTTGGTGGGCCGCATTGCTGGCCGTGTCAGCGCTGGCCGCATGCACTCCGGGGACCAGAACCAATTCACCCGCCTCGCAGCCGCCACCCACCGCGACGTCCGGGACAACTGCCCCGATGACCATGCGACCGGGTGCGCTGTTCTACACCAAGACGGGGTCGCTCTACGTCAGCGAACCCGCCGGTACCCCCGGCCGAAAGCTGACGGACGGACCCGCGGATGCGCAGCCGGCGCCGTCCCCAGACCTGTCGCACGTGGTATTCGTCCGCAAGGCGACAGCCGCCGACTATGGCGGTGAACTGTGGATACTCGACCTGTCACCGCAACTGGCACCCGTCGGTCCACCGCGGCGGTTAGTGGATCCAGCCGCCCTTGCGCATGGCAGCGGCGACGTACCCGCGATGGTCGCCAGTCCCCGGTGGTCACCCACGGGGAAACAGGTTGCCTTCGTCGACAACCCGACCGGTGGGGCGGTGGACGGCGGCTACCTGCTGGTCGCGGCGGCCGACACCGGTGCGCTCGCACCCACACAACAGAAGCTGTTCGCCGAATCCGGCTTCGCGTGGGCGCCCGACGGCCGCCACATCGCCTGGGTTCAGGCACGCAGCGACGTGAGGCCGGTGGATGTCAACGTCCTTGCCGTCGGCGGTGCGTCCACGCCTGTCGCCACCGACACGAACGCCTCCTCGGTGACTTACTCCAAGGATGGCCAGGCAATACTGTTCGCCAACGGTGACGCATCGGGGCTGGACGCGGGCGTGCCCCCATTCGCCGTCCGCACTGGCGGCATCTACTCCGTCGCCGCCGCCGAAACCGGCGGGAAGCGGCCCGCACCCACTCCACTATTCGCCAAGCCGGGTTCGTACTACGGCGACATCACGGCCTTGGGTTCCGGCGCTGTGGCGTTCACGACGCAACCTCCCGGGCGGGGCGCCGCCGATCCATCGAAGACAATCCAGGTCCTCGACGCGGGTTCGTCGCTGCCGCGCACGACGGTCACCGACGTCGCGGTTATGTTGACCTGTCAAGACTCCCCTCGCGGAGGGAGCGTTTGTAATGCCGCCCAGGAACCGGTGTGGGGTGCCGGCGACTTCGTCGCCTACCTGGACACGTCCTCCGGGAACTGGCTGGTGGTAACGGATCTCGACAACCGCAGCCCTACCCGGGTAGACACCGGCGTGGACACCTTTGCTTGGTCGCCGGCGGCGCGATAAGGACTCTAGGTCTGCTGCGCCCGCACCCACTCGAACAGACCGGCCGGATACGCCTGGCCCTGATACCCCACATACGCCACGCCGAGAAGCTTGTCCGCGTCTCGCGTCCACGCGATGCCGCCATCTCGGTCGGGCAGGAAGGTGCTCGCGCGTCCGCAGACCACCGACCCGTATCTGGTGCCGTCGGATTTCGTCAGCGGAATTGGAAGAGACGATCGCATGCCGGGACACGCCGCAGGCGTCCAATCCGGACCACTCAAGGCGGACGCGAATGCCTCTTGCATCGCTTTGTCATCGCCGAACAGCCAATAGGTTGCCGCCGTCGGGCCGCCGGGCAGCGAGTTGGCCCCGCAGCTCACAGCGGCAAGTGCCGCCCCGGCCGCGGTCGGTTTGCATACGCCGCTGCCGTAGCCTGCCGGCAGCAAGCCCGTCAAGTCACTCAGCGGGTCGGCGCTGGCCGGCGCGGCCGTACTCACGGTCGCAACAACAGCGGCAACAAGGCAGCTCAAACGGATCATGAAGCCACGCTCGTTGTTCGGGGTGCTCCTCGTACAGGGACTTTGGACCTCAATACCGAGTGTTGAGGCCCTCTGCCGATCCTCCATGGATTCCCGGGCGCCGGATCCTTCGGCGTTGCGGTTCGAGTCCGGAGCCCACTCAGTACTGCCGGTAGCGACGTTGGACGTGTTCCTGGCGGACACGTATTTGTTCGCGCCGGTCCTCGGGCGAGAACCTGGGTGTCGACGCGGGTAGGTGATCGTCAATCTCGTCGAAAACGACCTTGCGCGCCGTCACCACGGGCAGCCGCTCTGTCGGCTGGGAATAGGTCCAACGCATGGTCATGAAGCCCCGGCGTAGCCCGGTGGTGTCCAGCCAGTTGGGCACACCGGGGTCGCGGTGGGCGACGACGTAACGGTAGTGCCCGTCGTCGTCGCGGCGGGCCTGGGTGCCGTTGAGACTGCTGACGTGGTTGGCGTAGTCGTGTGACTCGCCCCAGACGTTGGCCAGGTGGAAGCCCATGTAGGCGGGCGGTTCGAACACTTCGGTGTCGATGAGCAGGACCTCATCCTCGGCCAGGTCATACATCCCGCCGGAATAGACGTTGGTGCTCTGTCCGCCGCCAGTAGCCAGTGACGCACCGGCCGGGGCGTTGAACCCGTTGCGCGGCATGAAGGTCAGCCCGTCGCCGTTGCGATCTCCGTGCGCCTCGAGCACCACGTCGTAGAACTTGTTCCAGAACCGGGTCTGGTTGTCGACGATCTCGCCGACGCGGCGCATCGCGGCCGCGGCGGCCGGCGCGTCGAGCGCGGGTGGATGTTCGCCGACCTTGTCCAGGCGGTGGATCAGCAGTTCGGGGGCCTCCTCGCGCTCCCAGTCGTGATACAACGCCCGCACGGTGACATACTCCGCGAAATAATGAACGTCGGAGCCCTTTGAAATGCGCTGGGTGGAGATGAAATTGCCCTCGTACCCGGCTGGCCGCTCGGGGGCCAGGATGATTTCGAAACGTCCGTCCTGCCCGATAGTCAGCTCGGCGGAGTCCAGCTTGCCGGTGTTGCCGCGCACGCCGGGCCGCAGTTCAGCGAGGTCGCCGGTGTCGCCGGCGTAGCCGGTATGGGCCTCGACGATGAGGTATTGCGGCGCAATGGCACCCGACGGCGCCGGCGGCTCACCGCGCCAGTGGCGTGAGTCCGGTACCTGGCCGGTGATCCGGTACTCATACCGGCCGTCGATGGGTGTCGAGAGGTACATCGCGTCGGCATTGTCGATGGTGGCCTTGTCGAGCACCCCGATGGCGCGGCGGAAGTACGGAAAGGCGGGATCGCCGAAGAAGGCGCGCTCCACAGCCGAGTGCACGAAGCCGAGCAGATAGCGATAGCCCTCGGCGAGCTCGCGCGGCCCGGACTGCGGCGGAGCGTATAGCTCGGGAGATTCCAGGGCATCCCGCGCCCTACCCAACCGCTCGATCATCTCGTCCCAGGCACCGCGCAACGCGGCGGCATGGTCATCCGACACGGTCAGCCTCCCAACCAAACCGATCGAACAACGGCGCCAGGTGGATACGGATGCCGTCGGCTTCCAGGCCGAACTCTTCGAGGCTGTACGAGTGACCGGATCGGTACTCACGCCCCTTCTCGGCCGCGAGCGCTTTCTCTTGCTCTGGGGCCATGTCAAGACCGAGCTTGTCGTACACCTGGTGCATCGTGCCGGACGGATCGGTCACCAGGTCGCGGTAGTTCAGAATCACGCTGGGCACCTCGGGGTGGGCGTCCAACACCTCCAGCGGGTGCTGGTAGTAGTGATACGACGACTCCACGAACGACCGGAACGACGCCTGCATGTCGCTCTCCGATTGCCTACGGGCCGACCAAGCAAACTGCATCAGCTTCAGGAAGCTCGGGATCGTTTCGTACGGATTGCGCACCGGCACAACGAATTTGGCGTCCGGGAAGGTCTGGATCAGGCTTTCGACGCGGCCGCAGTGAATCGGCGCCTTGGACAGGTGCGTCTTGCCGGGTCCATTGAGGACCAGTTGGCGGCGCACGCACTCTTTGTAGAACTGCATGACGCGGCGCCGCTTGCGCGCCGGCCACCGGTCGTCGACGTAGTAGAAGTCCAGGTGCTGAGCCCGGGGATACTGCACGACCCAATAGCCTGAGGCGCACGACATCGTCAGCAGGAACTCGTCCTCCTCCGGTGCGAACAGCCCCGACTCGTGAACTTGGTTGCTCTTGCTGAAAAGCCGTTCATCGAGGGCGTCGATGCGCCTGCGCAGCCGGCCACCCAGCCGCTGGTCCCACCGCAACACCGCCCGCAAAACCTTCTTCTCGATGAGCGACGGGAAAAACATTTCCCACAGCAGGACATACGAGAACCGGGGATCATTGGCGAGCATCCGATGCAAGTAAGTGGTGCCGCTGCGGGCGTGACCCACCACGAAGACGGGCTGCCGGACGTCGGTGCGCCGCAACGCCGGGAAGACGATCGGGTCGAGTGCGAACGTCACCGCGTGCAGAAGAGCCATGGCCGGGACGACGGCACACAGGGTGCGGTACTGGCGCCGGCGCCGGGCAGGGTCCTGCTCGAAGCGAACCAGTTGGACCATCGCCCACCAGGTGCGCCAGTCAAAGTAGAAGAAGCTTTTCACGACGTCCTTTCAGGGGCTGACCTTGGTGATGACGGTTTCGGCGAAGCGCTCGAGCTTGGCCACCTTGTCCGCCAGCGGCTGCGGATCTTCACCCTTGGTGTAGGGATTTCGGAAACCCACGATGACGTCGGTGACACCCAGGCCCTCCAGCCGCTCGCATCCGTCAACCGAGCGCCCGTCGGGGCTGGCGACATGAATCTCGAAGGGCTCGTTCGACTTTCCCGCCTCGGCGCGAAACGCCTGCAGTTTGCCCAGCATCGATTCCAGCATGTCGTTCGGACCGCCCGCGTGCATCCACCCGTCGGCTTTGGTCGCCGCGCGCCGCAGGGCGGCCTCCGAGTGGCCGCCGATCAACAGCGGAATGGGGTGAGTGGGCACCGGACAGACCTTCATCGACGGCACGTCATAAAAGCGGCCGTGGAACTCAAAGAACTGCCCGGACTCCAGCCCCCGAAAGATGTCGATCGCCTCGTCGAGACGGGCGCCCTTGCCGGCGGGGTCAACGCCGGCCATCAAGTAGTCGTCGGGATACGGACTGCTACCGATGCCGACCCCGAGGCCGAGACGGTTGCCGGTCAGTGTGGCCACTGAGAACGCCTCCTTCGCAGCCAGCACGGGTGAGCGGACCGGAAACTTCACCACGAAGGTGTTGAAGCGGATGCGTCGGGTGAGCGCACCGAGATAGGCGGCGAGCACGAACGGCTCGATGAACTCCTTGCCCTCCAGGAAGCTACGGTCACCGTCTGCGGTGTACGGATAAACAGCATCGGAATGCTGCGGATAGCCGATGGAATCGGGGATGGCGAACCCGTGGTACCCCGCAGATTCCGCTGCAGTCACGAGGCGGGGCAGATACTCCGAACGCGTCATCGAGTCCGAGAAGGTGAAACGCATATCAGCCGCCCGTCAGTTCTTTGATCGCATCGTTTTCACGGCGGGAACAGCCGTTGCCGTCGTGGATGAACCGGCATCGATGACGGGTTCTGCCGGGTGATGTGGCGCGACTCGTCACCGGCCAGCTTGGTCGGAGTGTGGCTGTGCCCAGAACTGGAGAAGGTGGTGAACCCGTTGCGTTCTGCCGCTTCCCCGGTGTGATCCGGGGGTCGCTTGCCAACAGGGCGGTGCCGAAAACCCATATATATCAATGTTTTCCGGCGGTGTGCGGGTCTCGCTGCGAATTCATGATCAGGGATACCGCGTCGTCGAGCTTGTCGGCGACGGCCCGGTAGCCGCCCGCTGTCGATCGGGCATGCATCTGCGCCCCGGAGAACACCATGTGCAGGGTTGCCGCGACCTCGGTTGCGGCGCCAGGCCCGAGTGACGCGGTGATACGACGGCTGACCTCCACCGCGATCCGTCCCCGAATGTCGTCCATCACCGGGTCGTCGGCCATGATCGCCGTCGTGCATGCGTCGGCGAGATAAGGCATGTCCGCGACGAGCAGTAGCAACTCTCGCAGCTGGGCCTTCACCCTGGTCTCGGCATTGTCGTTGACGTCGACGAAGGTGTCGGCGTCATGCAGGAGTCGTAGGTAGACCTCCCCGATCAGGGTGTCCTTCGACTTGAAATAGGTGTAGGCGGTGGTCGGGGAAACCGCGGCCCTGGCGGCGACTCCGCGCACGGTCAGCTCGGCGTATGGGGACTCGGCCAGTTCTTCGACGGCGGCATCGAGAAGCCGGCGAACACTCTGCTCAGCGCGCTTGTCCCTGCGCCTCTGGATGGGACGATCGACGCCGCCTCGGAAGGTGATTCCGGACATCTGTTCAGAATATCCAGCGAGGCGGGTGTCCGCGGTGATTCGGCGAATATTGCTGATATGTGTTTGCTCTCGACTCCGAACTGGTCAATATTTCTCTGCACTGTCCCCAGGGAGGGGTATCTACTACTCTCTTAGTGAACACTTGTCCGGGAATCGTGGAACGTCTGGCCGCTGAAGGCGCGCCGCGGTGATCTATCAACCGGTGGTGGGTTATTCGCGAAAACGGCGCCAGATCACCTATCAAGCGAACCCCTTCGCGATCGACCTTGGACCTTGACCCCGCGTGCTGGACACGCTTAATCCCGGTGTCAGACCGGGGGAAGCGAGATTATCCAACCCGATGGCAAAGAGGAATTACAGTGAAGAGTTCCGCCGCAACGCCGTTGAGCTGTACCGCGTCACCGAGGGTGCGACCAAACCGAGCGTGACATCCTGCGATCGGCGGCCAAATATTTCGCCGGGGGAGACGAACTGGTGAACCGCTTCCAGTTCGTCGCCGACCACTCCGACACCTTCGAGGTGAAGCGGTTATGCCAGGCTACCAACATATCCCGGTCGTCGTATTGCGCGTGGTTAAGCGCCGCTGAGGCCAGGGCCGCACGCGTGGCAGCTGACGCCGAGCCGGCCGAGCACATCCGCGCCGTGCACGACGCGGCCAACATCTGCGGGCGGCCGCGGATCACTGCCGAAATCAACGACGGAAAGCCGGCCGATCAGCGGATCAACCACAAACGGATCGGGCGAGTCATGCGCGAGAACGCAATCCAGGGATTGCGGCTGCGCCGCAAGCATCGCACCACGATTCCCGAGCCCGCTGACACCGCGTCCAAGGACCTGCTCGATCGAGATTTCACCGCCACCGAGCCCAACACCAAGTACGTCGGCGACGCCACGTACCTGCCGTGCGGACAGGGCCAGTTCTTGTACTTGGCGACAGTGATCGATTGCTTTTCCCGGCGCCTGGTGGGGTGGTCGATCGCCGACCACATGAGCTACATGGATAGCTACGGTGCAGCGCTAACCAGCGACATCATCCGTGGATACAGGATGGCTGGACCGAGCCATCGAGTAATGAACCGGCGTAGTTCGATTCCCTCGCGGGGTGGCTGTACGGGATCGGTCAGGATGGACTGCACTGTGCGCAGGGTCATTTCGGCGAGCTCACTGAGCGCGGTGGTGTCGAAACCGTGAAGCCTCCAATCCACATCGAAGCGGTGGAAGGTGGACAAACAGATTGTGATAGCCGTGTCGGACGTCAGGGAGGTGGCGGCTTCGCCTTCATGCCGCCGGGTCAGCAGGTTTTCCAGCTGTGGATCACCGGCGAGATTGTCGATTCCAAACGACACGCTTTCGACGATTGCGGTGACTGGGTCGTTGAGTCCCCGAACGTGTTCTACAACTTGGTCGATGAATCCGTCGACGGCTCGCATTGCGCTGGCGATGAGCAACGCGTCGGCATTGGGAAAGTAGCGGTACACCGTCTGACGAGTGACTCCCAGCCTGCGGGCGACGTCGGCAAGGCGTAATGCCGCTCCATGCTCCGCGATCTCCTCGTCTACCGCGCTCAGAATGCGCGAAATAGCTTCCTCGTCCGATGAGGGAGTGACACCCCCCCAGCCACGACTACGCATCCGCCGTCACAAGCCTTTCGCTGGTGAACTCAATCGAAAGGGTTGTCGGGCCGGTCATTCCCAGAAGGGGTTTCCACGGAGCCGGTCCGACACGATGGGGGCCGGTGAGGCGACGGGCAAGGACGGTGAGTGCTTCCGCCAGTTCCCGGCGTGCGAGGTTCGCCCCGAGGCAGTAGTGCGCGCCACCGCCGAACGTCAGAATCGCGGGGAGGTCATTGCGCGTGATGTCGAAGCGGTCAGCGTCGTCGTAGATCGCTGGGTCTCGGTTGGCGGCAAAGGTGTTGACGACTACGAGGGTTCCTGCCGGGAATGTGTGCCCACCGAACTCGACGTCGTCAACGGCGGCTCGCGGGACGATGCAGGCTGCGGGTGAGTGGCGCATGCTCTCTTCGACCGCCTGCATCGCAAGCTCCGGTTGCTCGCGCAACTTTGCCCACTGGTCCGGGTGCTCGCAGAGCACCTGCACGGACGCCGACAGTTGGTTTCGCGTCGTATCCGTTCCCGCCATCAGGAACCCGGCGACCAGCATGCGGAGTTCGTCAAGATTGAGCCGGTCACCGTCGCTTTCTGCGCGTATGAGTTCCGAGAGCAGGTCATCGGTGAGGTTGTCTCGGCGGGCGGCGACCATGTCGTCCACGTAGGCGTCGAGTTCGCCCCATGCGCGCATGATCGCGGACTCATCGAAGGTGACGTCGGGCTGGAAGTTGAGAGCTTTGAAAATCTCCTCAGTCCAGTCCGCAAACAACTGCCAATCTTCGCGGGGCGCGCCGAGCAGCGTGCAGATGATCGGGGTCGGGTACTGATACGCGATGTCGGTCACGACGTCGCACCGCCCGTCGTCCACCACCCGGTCGATCAGCCCGTTCACCACCTCGTGGATCGTCTCTTGCAGGCGCGATGTCGCACGCGGAGTGAACGCCTTGGAGACCAACTTGCGCAAGCGGACATGTCGTGCACCGTCCAGGCCCAGGAGGCTGCTTGCCATCTTGTCGAACAACGGACCCGAGGTGATGCCCTGCGCCGCCAGAGTCACACCGGGTGGCAGGCGGAATCTGTTGTCGCGCAGTATCCCGCGAGCCATCTCGTAGGACAGGATTTCGGGACCAAGCGGCCCGATGGCGATGGGCGAACACGATTGTGCAGTTCGAACATCTTCGAGGATGTCGTGGGGAGTGGCGTTGAGGTCGTAGCTGAACGTGGGGAGTCCGGCTTCGAAGACATTGGGAGCGGCGCTGTTCACGTTCATCGATGTCTCAACTTCCGCTGGAGCCTAGAGAGGCGTTCGGTATGGACATCCATACCAATAGTGTATGACCACTGCCGTAAAGCGGTCAATGCGAAAGGATGAGTCGCCAGTTCAGTAGGCATGTCGCCAGCTGTGATCATACGTTTCATGAAATAACGTCTGCAAAGTGTGCCGAAGACCCGAGCACATGTACTGCCCTGAAGTCAGTGCAATAGCGGATTGCCGACTCATGCGGCAAGGGCCCAGTGTGTGGTGTGTGGGCGCCGTGTGGACGCGGCAGGCCGTCGACGATCGTCACCGCTCATGTGTTCGCGACAAGGATTGCCTCTACCTGCAAGAACGTGGGTGCCCCCAGTCGGACTCGAACCGACACTGGGCGGATTTTAAGTCCGCTGCCTCTGCCAATTGGGCTATGGGGGCCAGGCGGCGAATGTAACGCGCGGACGCCCGGCACGAGATATCCGCTCCTGGATACGAACTCAGAAAACACTAGCGTGCGCCTCGGTCGGAGTTTGAGTAGGATCGCCCGCCGCGCGCCGGGTCGCAGTGGCGCCCATCTGGGGCATATGACATGGCCGTATCGCGCGCATAGAGCTTGTTAAAACTGCCGGCGTTGGCGTTAAGAGGCCGTAAACGTCTGTCACCCTGTGCCTTTCAGCGCCGAATGTGGGGGCATGGCTGGTTAGCGTTACGCCAATACACAGGGGTCGTTACGCAAACACACAGGGTTGACCCGGGGAGTCAACAGGTCGCCATGTTTCACATTAGGAGGCACCAATGTCATTCCTGCAGATAGTGCCGGAAGAGCTGACAGCCGCGGCTACGCAGCTAGGGGCACTCGGCACGTCATTGACCGCACAGAACACGGCCGCCGCCGCGCCTACCACTGCGATAGCTCCGGCGGCTCTCGATGAGGTATCGGCGCTGCAAGCGGCCCTCTTCACCGCGTACGGCACCCTCTACCAGCAGGTCAGCGCCGAGGCCGCGGCCATGCATGACATGTTCGTGAACACCTTGGGGTTCAGCGCCGGTACCTACGGTGCCACCGAGTCGCTCAACTCGGCGGCGGCGGATTCGCCCCTCTCCGGACTCACGTCGGGCATCAGCGGCCTCATCGGTGGTACCACCGGGATGATTCCGGACTCGTTCAACGGCGGCTTCGCCAACATGATGAACATCGGCATGGGGAACTGGGCGTCCGCCACATCGAACCTGCTCGGCTTGGCAGGCGGTGGACTGCTACCCGCCGAAGAGGCCGCTGCCGCCGACTCCTTCCTCGGCGGGGAAGCCGCACTGGGCGAACTCGGCGCGGCGGAGGCGGCGCTCGGTGGAGGTTCCGTCGCGGCCGGAATCGGCGAGGCGTCGGCGATCGGTGCTTTGTCGGTGCCGCCCAGCTGGGCTGGACAGGCGACCTTGGTCTCGAGCACCACCGCCGGAGCGCTGCAGGGCGCCGGCTGGACCGCCGCCGCCCCACAAGCCGCACCCGGCATGCTCTACCCGGGCGTGCCCGGGTTGGCCTCGGCCGCGCGCAACAGCGCCGGCTTCGGTGCGCCGCGCTACGGCGTCAAACCCATCGTCATGCCCAAACCGGTGAGCGTATAGGCGCTGCGCACAGCGCAATTGCACAAATCAACGAGCGAGACTACTCAAAAAGGTGGGAACCAATGGATTTCGCAGCTCTGCCTCCTGAGATCAACTCCGGACGCATGTACGCGGGCGCAGGTGCCGGCCCGCTGCTGGCCGCCGCGGCGGCCTGGAACGGCCTGGCCCTCGAATTGAACACCACAGCGGCCTCCATCGAGTCGATCGTCACGCTGCTGACCGGCGAACAGTGGCTGGGCCCGGCGTCGCTGTCGATGGCCGCCGCGGCCCAACCCTACATAGCGTGGCTGACCTACACGGGCGCGTCGGCCGAACACGCTGGCGCGCAAGCCATGGCATCCGCTGCGGCATACGAGGCGGCATTTGCCGCGACCGTACCGCCGCCGATCATCGCCGCCAACCGGGCTCTGCTGGCCGCGCTCGTCGCCACCAACTTCCTGGGCATCAACACGCCGGCGATCATGGCCACCGAGGCCCACTACATGGAAATGTGGGCCCAAGACGCCATGGCCATGTACGCCTACGCGGCCTCCTCGGCGAACTCGGGAACGCTCAACCCACTGACCACGCCGTCGCAGAGCACCAACCCGGGTGGGCTGGCCGCCCAGTCGGCGGCGGTCGGTCAGGCCGCCGCGGCTGCCACGGTCAACCAGGTTGGTCTGAGCAGTCTGATCACCGACTTGCCCAACGCGGTGATGAGCCTCGCCTCCCCGATCACCTCGGTTGCCGACGCGACCGGGCTGACCGGAATCATGCAAAGCATCGACGACCTGCTCGCGATTCCGATGGTGGCCAACATTTTGAACGGCGGCATCAACACCGCCGCGTGGTTTGTCATGGCGGCGATCCCCAACGCGATATTCCTCTCCAACGCCCTCGCGCCGACGACGGCAGCCGCCGAAGCCGTCGAAGGTGCGGCGGGCGCGGCCGCCGCAGCGGGCGCGGGGCTGGCAGAAAGCGTCGCACCGGCGGCCGGCGCCGGCGCGGTAGCCGCCGGTTTGGGCGAGGCGTCACTGGTCGGCAGCCTGTCGGTGCCGGCGAGCTGGTCGAGCGCCACACCGGCGGCGGCTTCCACCGCCGGCCTACTGTCCGGCAGCGGCTGGAGCGTCCCCGAGGAAGCCGGACCGGTCTCCGGAATGGCCGGGATGCCCGGGATGGCGGCGGCCGCCAAGGGGGCCGGCGCGTACGCCGGGCCGCGCTACGGCTTCAAGCCGATCGTCATGCCCAAACAGGTCGTCGTGTAACCCGAAAGACCCGGCCGAGAAAAGGGGGACATGTCACTCGTTGGAGGCCGGCAATTTACCGGCGCGCCGTAATGTATTCCGCGAAGCGGCTACCACCGCACCATTCAAGTGCTAGAACTCTTAAAACTCAGACTGCGATATAAGGAGACAGGAACCATGACCGCACGCTTCATGACCGACCCGCACGCGATGCGGGACATGGCGGGCCGCTTCGAGATGCACGCTCAGACGGTTGAGGACGAGGCCCGCCGGATGTGGGCGTCCTCGCAGAACATCTCCGGCGCGGGCTGGAGCGGTCTGGCCGAGGCCACCTCGCTGGACACCATGGGCCAGATGAACCAGGCCTTCCGCAACATTGTGAACATGCTGCACGGAGTGCGTGACGGGCTGATCCGCGACGCCAACAACTACGAGCAGCAAGAGCAGGCCTCCCAGCAGATCCTCAGCAGCTAGCCCCGGCCCGACAGCTTCGATTCAGGAGGACAAGACCAATGACCATCAATTACCAGTTCGGCGATGTCGACGCCCACGGCGCCACGATTCGTGCCCAGGCGGCGTCGCTCGAGGCCGAGCACCAGGCCATCGTTCGCGATGTGCTGGCTGCCGGCGACTTCTGGGGCGGCGCCGGTTCGGTGGCCTGCCAGGAGTTCATCACCCAGTTGGGTCGCAACTTCCAGGTGATCTACGAGCAGGCCAACGCCCACGGCCAGAAGGTCCAGGCCGCCGGCAGCAACATGGCACAGACCGACAGCGCCGTCGGCTCCAGCTGGGCCTAAAGCCGGCAACAACAAGTGTGGCCGCACACCGCCAGGTGTGCGGCCACACTTGTGTGCGCCCATACCTAGCCGCCCATCGGCGAATGCGGAATCACCGACGAACTGACCCCGACGCGGTGAACCGGGCCGTCGGCCTCGCGCCCGACCATGCCTCCGAGCGGCAGCTGGCGTGACCCGCGCCGGGGTACCAGCTCAATGACGGCCGTCGGTACCGAGTTCTGCATTCGACAACCCCGGCAACCGCTGAATCGAGAAGCATTGTTAAGTCGGCAGGTGGGCACCCCAATAGCCCATACCGACAAAATGCATATAAAACACTTGCATATAACACGTATACGCCCGAGTTCCTGTTGGTAGCGTCGGACGTGACCGGGCATGGCTACATTTGAGGTTGTTATGAGCTCCGTGACGATCCCATGTGAGCTTGACAGTATGGGGAATCATGACCGCAATGACCGGACAACCGCGCACTCAACGTCCGCGCCAAGCCATCCTGGGGCAGCTGCCCCGCATTCACCGTGCTGACGGTTCACCGATCCGGGTTTTGCTGGTCGACGACGAGCCGGCGCTGACCAATCTGGTCAAGATGGCGCTGCATTACGAAGGCTGGGACGTCGAGATAGCCCACAACGGCCGGGAAGCCATCGCCAAGTTCGAAAGAATCAGCCCGGACGTTCTGGTCCTGGACATCATGCTGCCCGATGTGGATGGGCTGCAGATTCTGCAGCGGGTCCGCGAATCCGACGACTACACGCCCACCCTGTTCCTGACCGCCCGGGATTCGGTGATGGATCGGGTCACCGGTCTGACCGCGGGCGCCGACGACTACATGACCAAGCCGTTCAGCCTCGAGGAATTGGTCGCCCGGCTGCGCGGACTGCTGCGCCGGTCCAGCCATCTGGCGCCCCCGGCCGACGAGTCCCTCAAAGTGGGCGACCTCAAGCTCGACGCCGCCAGCCGGGAAGTCACCCGCGGCGGAACGCCGATATCGCTGTCGTCGACCGAGTTCGAATTGCTGCGGTTCCTGATGCGCAATCCGCGCCGCGCGCTGAGCCGCACCGAGATCCTCGACCGGGTCTGGAACTACGACTTCGCCGGACGCACCAGCATTGTCGACCTCTATATCTCGTACCTGAGGAAGAAGATCGACGCTGACCGCGATCCGATGATCCACACCGTCCGCGGGATTGGATACATGCTGCGACCAGCGGAATGAGCCGGCAGTGACCGGGGACCGCAACACCCCTCGCTGGTTTCCCCGTTCGTTACGCGGGCAATTGCTGCTCGGCGTGCTGGCTGTCGTGACCGTAGTGCTGGTGGCCGTGGGCGCCGTCTCCGTACTCAGCCTGCGCGGTTACGTCACCGCGATGAACGACGCCGAGGTCGCGGAGTCCTTACATGCGCTCAGTCACGCATACGCCAGATACCGCAACGGCGAACACACGTCGATACATACCGGTACTCCCCCGGTATCCCAGGCGCTGCTGGAGTTCACCGGGCAAACCCCGGGCAACCTCATCGCGGTGCTACGCGACGGTGTGGTCATCGGCTCGGCCGTCTTCTCCGAGGACGAACCACAGCCCGCGCCGGCCGACGTCATCCGCGCCATCGAAGTCCAATCCTGGGACGACGGCCCCGCCCGTGTCGAAACGCTGGGCAGCCTGGGTTCCTACCAGGTTGCCAGCCGCGCCGCCGGATCCGACCGACTCATCGTCGGCGTTTCGCTAAACCTCGCCGACCAGATCATTTCCCGCAAGAACATCACCACCACCGTGCTGGTCGCCACGGCGCTGGTGATCACGGCGGTACTCACGGCCTGGGTGGTCGGATATGCCCTTCGGCCGCTGCGCCGGCTCGCCGCGACCGCGGCCGAAGTCGCCGCGTTGCCGCTCGCCGGCGAGGACCACCGGATCGGCGTGCGGGTCCGACCCGAAGACACCGACCCGGACAACGAAGTCGGGATCGTGGGCCACACCCTGAATCGATTGCTGGACAACGTCGATAGCGCACTGCAGCACCGTGTCGAATCGGACCTGCGGATGCGGCAATTCATCACCGACGCCAGCCACGAGCTGCGGACCCCGCTCGCCGCAATCCAGGGTTACGCGGAACTGACTCGTCAAGACAGTTCGGCCCTGCCCCCCACCACCGAATACGCGTTGGCACGCATCGAATCGGAAGCCCGGCGGATGGCGTCATTGGTTGACGAACTGCTGCTGCTGTCCCGGTTGGGTGAAGGCGAAGACCTGCAAACCGAAGAGCTCGACTTGACCGATCTGGTCATGAACGCCGTGAACGATGCGACGGTGGCAGCGCCGAGCCACTGTTGGGTCAAAGAGCTGCCCGACGAGCCGGTGTGGGTCAACGGCGATCATGCCCGGCTGCATCAGCTCGTCAGCAATCTGCTCACCAACGCCTGGGTGCATACCCCGCCCGGTGTCACCGTGACCACGGCGATCACCTGCCATACCGACGCGACCAACGGGTCATACGCCGAGCTGACGGTGAGCGACGACGGACCCGGCATCGATCCCGACGTCGTGCCCCAACTTTTCGAGCGGTTCGTGCGCGCCAACACGACGCGCTCGGGTGAGGCCGGCCATGGATTGGGCCTGGCCATTGTCAACTCGATCGTCAAGGCGCATGACGGCTCGGTGACTGCAGAGTCCGCGCACGGCCACACCGTCTTTCGGGTCAGACTGCCGATGATGGACCGGCCGGGCACGGACATCCGATAGCCGCACCGCCGCAACGGCCGTAAAACTCGCGGATGACGCCGTAAAGAAACCGTTAAGGCCGCTCCCGCCCGGCCTCGGTGGCACCTAGCCTCTGTCTGGGCCTCTGTCTGGCCCTCTACCGGAGAGCCGTTCGTCGTTGCGTGTCGAGAAAGACAGATATGTCCGTGGTGGTTTACCTGGCGCTGACCGTGGCCGTCTTTGCCGTGCTCAACGCACTGCTGAGGTTGGACCTATGAGCGCCGCCAACGCCGTCGGTCTGGCCCTTGCGGTGCTCGTGGCGCTGTTGCTGGTGGCCGCCCTGGTGTATCCGGAGAAGTTCTGATGAGCGACACCACAGCGGCCGTGTTGTTCCTCGGGCTGCTGGTCGCCGCACTCGCGGCGGTACACGTCCCGCTCGGCGACTACATGTTTCGCGTGTACAGCTCCGAAACACACTGGCGCACAGAGCGTTTCATTTACCGATTGATCGGCGCGGATCCCGATGCCGAACAGACGTGGGCGGCGTATGCCCGTAGCGTGCTGGCTTTTTCGGCGGTGAGCGTCATATTCCTGTTCGCCCTGCAGCTGGTGCAGGACAAGCTGCCACTGCACCTTGCCCATCCGGCTACACCGATGACACCGGCACTTGCCTGGAACACGGCGGTCAGCTTCGTCACCAACACCAATTGGCAGGCATATTCCGGAGAATCCACCCAGGGGCACCTGGTGCAGATGGCCGGTTTGGCGGTGCAGAACTTCGTGTCCGCAGCGGTGGGCATGGCCGTTGCCGTGGCCCTCGTCCGGGGATTTGCCCGCAACCGCACCGGTGAACTCGGCAACTTCTGGGTGGACCTGGTGCGCGGCACGCTGCGGATCCTCCTGCCGATAGCCGTGCTGGGCGCGGTGGTGCTCGTCATGGGCGGCGTGGTCCAGAACTTCCATCTCAACGATCAGGTTGTCACCACGCTGGCCGGAACACCGCAGACCATCCCGGGCGGCCCGGTCGCCAGCCAGGAGGTGATCAAGGAACTCGGCACCAACGGCGGCGGCTTCTACAACGCCAACTCGGCACACCCGTTTGAGAACCCGACCGCCTGGACCAACTGGGTGGAGATCTTCCTGCTGCTGGTCATCAGCTCCGCGCTGCCCCGGACGTTCGGCCGGCTGGTGGGCAGCAAGCGGCAGGGCTACGCGATTGCGGCGATCGTCGCGGTGATCGCCGTCTTCAGCGTCACCACGATGATGTCGTTCCAGCTGCAGCACCACGGCACCGTGCCCACCGCGGTGGGTGCGTCGACCGAAGGAGTCGAGCAGCGCTTCGGAGTTGCCGACTCGGCGGTCTTCGCCGACGCCACCACGCTGACGTCCACCGGCGCCGTCGACTCGACGCACGACTCCTACACCAGCCTGGGCGGCATGATGACGCTGTTCAACATGCAACTCGGCGAGGTCGCACCCGGCGGCACCGGCTCCGGCCTGTACGGCATCCTGATCCTGGCCGTCATCACCGTGTTCGTCGCCGGGTTGATGGTCGGGCGGACCCCGGAATACCTCGGCAAGAAGATCACGCCGCGGGAAATGAAACTGGCGGCCGGATATTTTCTGGTGACTCCGCTGATCGTGCTCGTCGGCACCGCCGTCGCGATGGCCCTGCCCGGCGCGCGCGCCGCCATGGCCAACACCGGGCCGCACGGCTTGTCGGAGGTGCTCTACGCGTTCACCTCTGCGGCCAACAACAACGGTTCGGCGTTCGCGGGTCTGGCGGTCAACACGGTCTGGTACAACACTGCCTTGGGCCTGGCGATGCTCTTCGGGCGCTTCCTGCCGATGATTCTGGTGCTGGCACTGGCCGGTTCACTGGCCCGGCAAGGGGCGACGCCGGAGTCGGCCGGCACCTTGCCCACGCACCGGCCGCAGTTCGTCGGCCTGGTGGTCGGGGTGACCGTCATCCTGGTGGCCCTGACGTTCCTGCCTGCGCTGGCGCTCGGACCGCTTGCCGAAGGGATCCACTGAAACCGTGACGCGCACCACCACTTCGGCTAGACACCTGCTCGATCCGGGGCTGCTGGTGCGGTCGCTGCCTGACGCGCTGCGCAAGCTCGACCCGCGCACCTTGTGGCGCAATCCGGTGATGTTCATCGTCGAGATCGGTGCCGGGTGGGCAACGATCCTGGCGATCGGCGACAACACCTGGTTCAGCTGGCTCGTCGTGTTCTGGCTCTGGCTCACCGTCATTTTCGCCAACCTTGCCGAAGCGGTTGCCGAGGGACGCGGCAAAGCGCAGGCCGACACCTTGCGGCGGGCGAAGGCGGACACCGTCGCACACCGGCTCCGGAATTGGTCACCGGGAACTGCAGGCACACCCGAAGACCCCGAAGACGTCGCCGCGCCACTGCTGCAGCCGGGCGACATCGTCGTCGTCGCGGCGGGCGAGGTCATTCCCGGAGACGGTGACGTGGTGGAAGGCATTGCCTCCGTAGACGAATCGGCCATCACCGGCGAGTCGGCACCGGTGATCCGCGAATCCGGCGGCGACCGCTCGTCGGTGACCGGTGGTACGACCGTGCTGTCGGATCGCATCGTCATCAGAATCACCCAAAAACCGGGCGAGAGCTTCGTGGACCGGATGATCGCGCTGGTGGAGGGCGCCAACCGGCAGAAGACCCCCAACGAGATCGCGCTCAACATCCTGCTCGCGGCGCTGACCATCATCTTCGTATTCGCGGTCGCCACGCTGCAGCCGCTGGCGATCTACTCCAAAGCCAACAACCCGGGTGTGCCCGATACCCAGGCTCTTGGCGCCGGCGGCATCAGCGGCATCGTGGCGGTCGCGCTGCTGGTGTGCTTGATTCCCACCACAATTGGGGCGCTGTTGTCGGCAATCGGGATCGCGGGCATGGACCGGCTGGTGCAACGCAACGTGCTGGCCATGTCCGGACGGGCGGTCGAGGCCGCCGGGGACGTCAACACGCTGCTGCTGGACAAGACCGGGACCATCACCCTCGGCAATCGGGAGGCATCGGAATTCATTCCGGTCCACGGGATCAGCGCCGAGGAGCTCGCCGACGCCGCACAGCTGTCCAGCCTGGCCGACGAAACACCGGAGGGGCGCTCCATCGTGGTCTACGCCAAACAGGCGTACGGATTGCGCGCCCACACCCCGGGAGACCTCGACGACGCCTCCTGGGTGGAATTCACTGCGGTGACCCGGATGTCGGGTGTCGACCTGGACGGGCGAAAGCTGCGGAAGGGAGCGGCCAGCTCGGTCGCCGAATGGGTACGCGGCAACGGCGGCGATGTTCCGGCCGAACTCGGACAGATTGTCGACGGCATCTCCGCTGCGGGGGGCACGCCGCTGGTGGTGGGCCGCGTGGATCACCGAAAAGCGCAGGTGCTCGGCGTCATTCACCTCAAGGACGTGGTCAAGCAGGGCATGCGGGCGCGCTTCGACGCGATGCGCCAGATGGGAATTCGCACCGTGATGATCACCGGTGATAACCCGTTGACCGCCAAAGCAATTGCGGACGAAGCCGGTGTCGACGACTTTCTGGCCGAGGCCACACCCGAGGACAAGCTGATGCTGATCAAGCACGAGCAGCACGGCGGGCGCCTGGTTGCGATGACCGGCGACGGCACCAACGACGCGCCGGCGCTGGCCCAGGCCGATGTCGGGGTGGCGATGAACACCGGCACCGCCGCCGCCAAGGAAGCCGGCAACATGGTGGATCTGGATTCCGATCCCACCAAGCTCATCGAGATCGTCGAAATCGGTAAGCAATTGCTGATCACCCGCGGTGCGCTGACCACATTTTCGATCGCCAACGACATCGCCAAGTATTTCGCCATCATCCCGGCGATGTTCGTAGCCCTCTTCCCCGGCCTGGATTTGCTCAACGTGATGCGGCTACACAGCCCGCAATCGGCAATCCTGTCCGCGGTGATCTTCAATGCCGTCATCATCGTCGCGCTGATTCCACTGGCATTGCGCGGGGTTCGGTACACGCCCAGCCGTGCCTCGAAACTGCTCAGCCGCAACCTCTACCGCTACGGCGTCGGTGGGCTCATAGCGCCGTTCATCGGGATCAAGGTCATCGACTTGGTCGTCCAACTACTGCCCGGGATGTCGTAGATGGTTCGCCAACATTGGGCCGCGCTGCGCGCCCTACTCGTTTTCACCGTTCTCCTCGGCGTCGGCTACCCGCTGCTCATCTGGTTGGTGGCGGGGCTTCCCGGGCTGCATGACAAGGCGCAAGGTTCCATTGTCGAAGCCGGCGGTAAGCCGGTAGGCAGCAGGCTGATCGGACAGTCCTACCTCGATGCCGCCGGCCGCCCGTTGCCGCAGTACTTCCAGGGCCGGCCGTCGGCCGCCGGTGCCGGATATGACCCGTTGTCCAGCGGCGGCAGCAATCTGGGGCCGGAGAGCATCGTGGATGCGCCCGCCGACCCGGCAAAGCTGGCTGCCGGCGCAAGTCCGGCCGAGGCCGGATTCCGGCCCGGTCTGCTGACCCAGGTGTGTTCGCGCAGTGTGGCGGTGGCGCGATTCGAGGGCCTCGAGGTGGCGGCCGGATCACGTCCGTTTTGCACACCCGGCGGCGTGGGGGCCGTGCTGTCGGTGATCGGTCCGCGCGATGCGCGCGGCAATGTCTCGCGCCCAACCAGGGTGGTCAGCGTCAACGAGCCCTGCCCGGACGTCAAACAGCCGTTCCTGGACCGCTACGAGGGCGTAGCGGTCCAGTGCGCCGTGTTCGGCGAGAACTACTCGCTCGGCCAGATCGTGCCCATTCGTGGCGCGGCACCGGAGGTCCCGCTGGTTCCGGCCGATGCCGTCACGGCCAGCGGCAGCGGGCTGGACCCGGACATCTCCCCGGCCTATGCCGAGCTGCAGATTCCCCGGGTAGCCCGGGCCCGGCACGCCACACCGGATCAGATCCGAGCCGTGGTAACGCAGACGCGAAGCGGCCGCACCCTGGACATATTCGGCCAGGCGTGCGTCAATGTGCTGCAGCTCAATCTGGAACTCGACCGCAGATACCCGGCCTAGCGTTGCGGGTGGATGATGGTTGTGTGAGCGCCGTCGACCCCCCTCGCAAACGCGGAGAACTCCGCATCTATCTGGGGGCGGCGCCGGGAGTCGGCAAGACGTACGCGATGCTCGGTGAAGCGCATCGCCGGCTGGAACGCGGCACCGACCTGGTGGCGGCCGTGGTCGAGACCCATGGGCGCATGAAAACCGCTGCGCTGCTTGACGGCATCGAAATCATTCCCCCGCACTACGTCGAGTACCGCGGCACCACGTTCCCCGAACTCGACGTGCCCGCCGTGCTGGCGCGCCACCCGCAGGTGGTACTGGTCGACGAGCTGGCCCATACCAATACCCCGGGTAGCAAAAACCACAAACGCTGGCAAGACGTCGAGGAATTGCTCGACGCCGGAATCACCGTGATCTCCACGGTGAACATCCAGCATCTGGAAAGCCTCAACGACGTCGTCGCCCAGATCACCGGTATCGAACAGAAGGAAACCCTGCCGGATTCCGTGGTGCGGCAGGCGGCTCAGGTGGAACTCATCGACATCACACCGGAGGCGTTGCGCCGCAGGCTGTCCCACGGCAATGTCTATGCGTCCGACAAGATCGACGCGGCGTTGTCCAACTACTTCCGCCGCGGAAACCTGACCGCGCTGAGGGAACTGGCGCTGCTGTGGCTGGCCGACCAGGTGGACACCGCGCTGGCCAAATACCGCGCGGAGAACCAGATCACCGACCTGTGGGAAGCGCGCGAACGCGTCGTCGTGGCCGTCACCGGCGGCCCGGAATCAGAGACGTTGGTGCGGCGGGCATCGCGGATCGCATCGAAATCCAGTGCCGAGCTGATGGTGGTGCACGTCATCCGCGGCGACGGGCTGGCGGGTCTGTCGGAGGCGCGGATGAGCAAGATCCGCGAACTGGCCGGCAGCCTGGACGCCTCGCTGCACACCGTGGTCGGTGACGACGTCGCCGACGCCCTGCTGGATTTCGCCCGCGAAATCAACGCCACTCAGCTGGTGATCGGCACCTCGCGCCGGACCCGGTGGGCGCGACTGTTCGAGGAGGGTATCGGCCAGGCCATCGTCGAGCGGTCGGGCAAGATCGACGTGCATTTGGTCACTCACGAGGAGTCCAGGCGCGGCCTGCGAACCACGCCGATCGCGCCCCGGGAGCGACGGGTGGCGTCTTGGCTGGCGGCGGTCATCGTCCCATCGCTGATCTGCGCGATAACCGTGGCCGTGCTGGACCGCTATCTGGACACCAGCGGTGAAAGCGCGCTGTTCTTCGTCGGGGTCCTCGTGGTGGCGCTGCTGGGAGGCGTTGCCCCGGCTGTCCTTTCGGCGGTGTTATCCAGCCTCCTGCTGAATTACTACCTGACCGATCCGCGTCACACGTTCACCATCGCCGAACCCTCGGCCGCCGTGACCGAGGCGGTCCTGCTTCTGGTGGCGGTCGCGGTCGCGGTCCTTGTGGACGGTGCGGCCAAACGAGCGCGGGAGGCCCGCCGCGCATCACAAGAGGCCGAGCTGCTGACGTTGTTCGCCGGATCGGTGCTGCGCGGCGCAGACCTGGAAACATTGCTGGAGCGAGTGCGCGAAACCTATTCGCAGCGCGCGGTCAGCATGCTGCGCGAGTATGCCGACGAAGACCGCACCCGCAGTGAAGTGGTGGCCTCTGTCGGCAAAGAGCCCTGTGCCACAGTCGATTCCGCCGACACCGCGATCGAGGTCGGTGACGACGAATTCTGGATGCTGATGGCCGGAAAGAAACTTTCCGCACGGGACCGCCGAGTGCTCAACGCGGTGGCCAGACAGGCCGCGGGTCTGGTCAGGCAGCGCGAGATGGCCGAAGAAGCCAGCCGCACCGAAGCGATCGTGCGTGCCGACGAGCTGCGACGCTCACTGCTGTCGGCGGTCAGCCACGATCTGCGCACCCCGCTGGCCGCGGCCAAGGTCGCGGTGTCCAGCTTGCGCGCCCAGGACATCGCCTTCTCCCCGGCGGACACCGCCGAATTGCTGGCCACCATCGAAGAATCCATCGACGCGCTCACCGCGCTGGTCGGAAACCTGCTCGATTCGTCGCGGCTTGCCGCCGGCGTGCTACGCCCGGATCTGCAGCGGGTGTACTTGGAGGAAGAGGTGCAGCGCGCGTTGGTCAGCATCGGCAAGGGCGCCACCGGCTTCTACCGATCGGCCATCGACCGCGTCAAGGTCGACGTCGGAGGCGCCGTGGTCATGGCCGATGCCGGTCTGCTGGAACGGGTCTTGGCCAACCTCATCGACAACGCGTTGCGCTATGCGCCGGACTGCGTCGTGCGGGTCAATGCCGGCCGGGTGGGCGATCGCGTGCTGATCAACGTCATCGACGAGGGCCCCGGGGTCCCGCCGGGAAGCCAGGGGCAGATCTTCGAACCTTTTCAGCGCCTTGGCGATAACGACAACACCACCGGGGTCGGTCTGGGAATGTCGGTGGCGCGAGGTTTCGTCGAGGCGATGGGCGGCACAGTCGCCGCGGGAGATACGCCGGGCGGCGGCCTGACCGTCGTCGTCGACCTGGCCGCGCCGCCCGAAGACGGTGACTTATGACCCGCGCCGGCGACGATGCAGAGCGAAGCGATGAAGAGGAGCGGCGCCGATGACCCGCGTGCTGGTGATCGACGACGAGCCGCACATCCTGCGGGCGCTGCGCATCAACCTGACCGTGCGCGGCTACGAGGTGATCACCGCCTCGACGGGTGCCGGCGCGCTGCGCGCCGCCGCCGAGCACCCGCCCGACGTGGTGATCCTGGACCTCGGCCTGCCCGACATTTCGGGCATCGACGTGCTGGCCGGGCTCCGCGGCTGGCTGACGGCGCCGGTGATCGTGTTGTCGGCGCGCACCGATTCGTCCGACAAGGTCGAGGCCCTGGACGCGGGCGCCGACGACTACGTCACGAAACCCTTTGGCATGGACGAGTTTCTGGCCAGGCTGCGCGCGGCGGTGCGCCGCAACGCCGCGGCGTCGGAGGTGGATCAGCCGGTTGTCGAAACCGACGCGTTCACAGTCGATTTGGCCGCCAAAAAAGTCACCAAGAACGGTGCCGAAGTGCATCTGACCCCGACCGAATGGGGCATGCTCGAGGTCCTGGTCCGCAACCGCGGCAAGCTGGTCGGCCGCGAGGAGCTGCTCAAGGAGGTATGGGGACCCGCCTACGCCACCGAAACCCATTACCTGCGGGTGTATCTGGCGCAGCTGCGGCGCAAACTGGAAGACGACCCGTCACACCCCAAGCACCTGCTGACCGAGTCCGGAATGGGCTACCGCTTCGAGGCTTGACTGACAGGCGCCACTTTCACCGCGGCGCCGCCCTTGGGCCGTGGCGGCCCGGATGTGGTCGAAGTCCCCGGCTTCGGGCTCGCCGACGTCGCGCCGAGTCCGATCTGCTCGGCGCCGAGGCGATCGCTCCCGCGGTGTGCCGCACACCGTTGTCGACACCTACGAGCATCTGCTCAACATCGCCCCTCATCCTGATTGTCCTGGCCGGCCATGACCTGGCGAAGCAATTCGTCGACGTCGTCGTCTGAAACCTGGGGCACCTGGGCCAGCAGGTCGATCCACGGTGGACCTGCGACATGGGTCGCGTCGGTCTGCCCGTTGGGCTGCGTCGCGCTCGGGTCCGCCGCCGCGGCCGGATCGGGCTGGGCCGAGCCCCTTCCGGACAGCTGGTCGGCGAGCCAATCAGCCAGACCCGCAACGCTTGCGTCATCGAGCAACTTGATGACCGGGACGTCGATGCCCAGGTCGCGTTCAATCTCGCTCCGCAACTTCGTAGCCGTGAGTGAGCCGAGCCCCAGGTGCTTCAGCGGCGACTGAGTGTCCAGCCGAGCGGCGGTCAGACCGAGTTTGCCAGCGGCTTGAGCGCCCAGGTATGACTCGAGCAACCGTTGGCGCTCCTGCCGGCCAGCGCGGCGCAGCGCTTCGTTGAGGCTGGCTCCCTCGGCAGGCGCGCCGCCGGCTGCGGGCTCCACGCCGACAGGCGACGGCGCCCCGTCGTTGATGCCGACCTCGGCGGCGTTGCGCTCGTCCAGCCAGAAACGCTGCCGCTGCCACGGATATGTGGGGGCCGGCACGCATCGGCCGCTCCCGGAATGCAATTGCTCCCAGGCAACGGTTTGCCCGTGGGTGTAGAGAGCTCCGAGTGACGCGAGCATGGTGGCACGTTCCGGTTCGTCGCGGCACATAGATCGCAGGAGCGTGCTGGGGATACCCCGCTCGTCGGCGCCTGCGTGCACCTCGCTCAACAGAATGGGGTGCGGACTGATCTCCAGGAACGTGTCGTGACCGGCGTCAAAAAGGCGCCCGATTGCGGCAGGGAAAAGCACTGGCGCACAGAGATTCTCAACCCAGTAGGCCGCGTCCGGCACACGGTCGACCAACCGATCGCCCGTCACGGTCGAGTACATAGGTACGGCCGGCTGCGCTGGCCGGATCCCGGCCAGGCTATCGCGAAGCGCCTCCGCCTCGAAGCCATGGCCGACCCCACAGATCACCTGTGCGGCATCGTCGAGGGTCAAGGCGCCCGCAACGTAAGCCGCCGCCACCGCACCGCTTCCGTGGCCGAGCACGGCTTCGGGTTCCACCCCCCACGAACGCCACAGCGCAACCAGCCCAACCTGTATCGCGAAGATCGCAGGCTCGGCGGCGCCGGCAAGCCACGGCCGCGCCCCGGCCGACCCATCGAAAAGTTGCGTCAGCAACGGCTCCTGCATATGCGCTTGCAGGGCGACGTCGCAGGCACCCAGCGCTTCCCGGAAAGCCGGCTCTTCGGAAAACAGCCGATGGCCCATGCCAGACCACTGCGAGCCCCGGCCTGAGAACACGAAGACAACCCCGGGCCGGCCGGCCCGGCAACGTCCGGTTGACAGTCCGAGGTGAGACGTTCCCTTCCGGTAGGCGGCAAGAGCCGCCGACAGCTCCGCGGCCGAGTCGCCGACAGCGGCCAGCCGATAGTCGTAATGGCCACGGCGCGCGCCGGCCGTATGGCAGAGGTCGGCGAGCGGCGCTCCGGCCGCTAGGGCCGTCTCATAGCGCAGCGCCAGTTCCGCCAGGGCCTCGGGTGACCGCGCCGACAGCGGCAGGAGCTCAGCGCGACCCTGCGCCGCGTCATCCTCCGCCCGGGCGACCCGAACCTGTGGAGCCTCCGTCACAACCACATGTGCGTTGGTACCACCCAAGCCGAACGAGCTGACGCCGGCGACTGCTCGTCGACCGTCCTCGGGCCATGGAACTAGGGTCTGCCCGACGCGCAGCGGCAAGGTGTCGAAGGGGATATGCGGGTTGGGCTCTGCAAAGTTCAAGCTCGGCGGGATAGCCTGATGGCGAAGCGCCAAAACAACTTTGATGAGCCCTGCCACTCCGGCAGCTGCTTCCAGATGACCGATGTTGGTCTTGACCGAGCCGATCAGGCACCGGCTGTCCGGCATGCGGCCCCTCGCCAGGATTGCGCCGAGAGCCGCCGCCTCGATCGCGTCGCCCAAAAACGTTGCCGTGCCGTGTGTCTCGACGTACTGCACCACACCGGGCGACAGACCCGCCCGGCGGTAGGCGTCGGCCAGCACCGCTTCCTGTGATCCGCGACTGGGTGCCGTCAATCCGTTCGTGCGCCCATCGTGGTTGACGGCGCTGCCCCGGATCACCGCGTAAACCGGGTCAGCGTCCGCCAACGCTCGACTCAGCGGTTTGAGCACGACGATCCCGGCACCTTCGCCCTGGACGTATCCGTCTGCGCGGGCGTCGAAGGCCTTGCAGCGGGCATCCGCCGCCATCATCCCAGCCTGCTCGAGCTTGGCGCCGATGGCCGGCGAGAGGATGACGTTCACGCCGCCGGCCAACGCCATCGTGGACTCGCCGTCGTACAGGCTGCGGCACGCCTGGTGAACGGCGACCAGCGACGACGAGCAGGCGGTGTCGATCGCCATGCTTGGTCCGCGGAAGTCGAACGCATAGGAAAGACGGTTGGCGGCAATGCTCGACGCGCTTCCGGTGTAGGCCTCGATCAGCGCGGGCCCGCCATGCTGCAGGCTGCCGTAGTCGTTGGCCGAGATGCCGATGAACACGCCGGTGCGACTGCCGGCGAGCCGCTCCGGCACCTGCCCGGCGTCTTCCAAAGCCTCCCACGCCACTTCGAGAAGCAGGCGTTGCCGGGGGTCCATGCGGCCCGCCTCGTGCGGCGAGATGCCGAAAAAGTTAGCGTCGAACCGGTCGATCTGTTCCAGGAACCCACCGCGACGGGTGCCGCCGTTGCCCGAGGCGTCCGGGTCCCTGCGGTCCGGCGGTGTCTCGGTGACGGCGTCCACGCCATCGCGGAGCAGCTGCCAGAATGCCGCAGGCCCGTCGGCGCCCGGGAAGCGGCAACCGATCCCGATGACGGCGATCGGCTCGGCTATGCCCGTCGCACCGTCCTCGGCTACCGCCGCCGGTATGTCGGTGGGTGCGTCCGAACATTGTTGCGCAGCCATATATTTGGAGAGGAGATCGATCGTGGGGTGCTCGTAGGTGACCGTCGGCGAGAGTTCGCACCCGAGCCACGTTTCCAATGCCGAGGTCAGCCGGATGGCACGGACGGAGTCCAGACCGTAGTGCGCGAACGGCACCGACGTGTCGATTTCCGTTGCTGGCAGGCCGAGTTCCTGCGCGAACCGGGAGATCAACCACGCCGCGATCTCGGCGGTGCTGCGCCCGGTGCGTGCTGGCCACTGTTCGACAGGCGATGGGGCAGGGCCCGGATCGCGCGGGGCCGGCGCATGCCACTCGGCGAACACCTCGAGGCTGCCGTCGAGGAACCGTTGCCGGCAGGCGTTGCGCCGGATCTTTCCGCTCGAGGTTGTCGGGATGCGTAGCGGTTCGGCCAAAACGACGGCGTGCGGCGCGATCTCATGACGCTCGGTGATCGCGGTGCGGATCGCGGCGATAACCGCGCCGACGTCGGCTTCACGGATCCGCTCACGGTCCACCTCCTGCACCACGACGAGCTGTTCGGCGTCATCCGATGACGGTGTGACCGAGAAGGCGGCCCCACGGCCCCGCAGCAGCGCCGAATGGCTGTCCTGCGCCGCGGCTTCGATGTCTTCGGGATAGTAGTTGCGACCGCGGATGATGATCAGATCCTTGAGTCGCCCCGTGACGAACAACTCGCCGTCAAGAAAGAACCCCAGATCCCCTGTGCGCAGGAACGGTCCACGACCGGAATCCGCGAGGAACGCCGAGAACGTCTCTTGTGTCTTGCTCGGCTCGCCCCAGTACCCCTGCGCGACTCCGCCGCCGCCGAGCCAGATCTCCCCGACCCCACCGTTCGCACAGCGCATCCGGGTATCCGGATCGACGATGACAACTTCTACGCCGTACAGCGCGGGGCCACAGCCTACGAGCGTGACGGCGGACGAGTGTTCCGCCGCGACGCCGACCACGTGGTGCTCGCGCAGCGCCACCGGATCAACGTGGCGCACCAGTGGCACGATCCAATCCCCCTGACCGGACGCCAATAGGGTCGCTTCGGCCAACCCGTACGCTGGTTTGAACGCCTCGGGCGCAAAACCGCTGGGGCCGAACGCGTCCGCGAACCTGTCCAAGGTAGCGGCGCGCACCGGCTCGGCCGCACACACGGCCAATAGCCACTTGGAGAGGTCGAGGGCGGCACGTTCGGCCGCGCTGCTGCGTTCGACACACAGGTCGTAGGCGAAGTTCGGCGCGGCGGTGATCGTGCCGCCATAGCGGGAAAGCGCTTCCAGCCACCGCATCGGGCGTTCGATGAAAGCTTCGGGCGGCATGAAATGGCAACTACCGCCGAAGGAAACCGTTCCGAGAATCATGCTGATAAGGCCCATGTCGTGGTGCGGCGGCAGCCAGGACACGGCGACGTAGGAATCCACCCACCCGGTGGCCCTGCGGATGGTCTCCAGGTTGGACAGCAGGTTGCGATGGGTGACCATCACGCCTTTTGGCGTGCTCGTCGAGCCCGAGGTGTACTGCACGAGTGCCATTGCGTCCGGGTCTACGTCGGGCGCGATCCAGTCCGTGGCACCCTCCGGGCGCACGGCGTCTACGGCACACCACTGCAGGGAACTTCCTTCCGCCAAGCCGTCTACGACACCCTTGACCTTGGCTTGCACTTCGGCGGTGGTGAGCACAAAGCGCGCTCGCACATCCGCGATGATCGACGACACGCGCCCGATCACCCGGTCGCGAACCGGCGGATGCACCGGCACGGCGGCGGCCCCGGCGTAGACGCACCCGAAAAAGCCCGCCAGGAAATCCAAACCCGACGGGCACAGGACCAACACCCGCTCGCCCGCAAGGCCGTGTTGCTGCAGAACGGCCGCGATGGCGCGAGCCTTGATGTCCAGTTCGCGATAGGTGAGGCGGCTATGTTCCTCCCCGCCAGGCAAATACCGGCAGTAGTCGAACGCAACCTTGTCTGCATAGCGCTCGGCGTTTCGGACCAGAACGTCCAACAAACTCGGTGGCGCCGCGATCCCGCTGTCTTCAGGCATCGAATCCTCCTTGCTCCGTCTCAATGCGGGCGTCCAGTCGTCCTGGGTTCGGCGCGGCCATCAGCCAAACCCCTTAGGGGGGCCGCTTTTTCCAAGATGTCCGCGGTGGTGGCGACGCTTTCGGCGGGTTTGCTCATCAGGCTGGCGATCTCGCGGGCCCTGGCGTCATGTTCTGGTGTGAGGATGGATTTCAAATCTGCGGCCAGCGATTCCTGCGTGGTGGCCGCAAAACTCCGGGCCGCACCGACTTTGAGTCGCTTCACCGCGGCCCCGAAGATCGGCTGATCGGACGTGAACCAGAGGATCAACGTGGGAATTCCAGCTCGCAGGCCCGCGGCCGTGGTACCTGCGCCGCCGTGATGCACGACGGCGCGGCAAGCCGGGAAAACCGCCGCATGGTTGACCGCGCTGACGACCTTGACATGGTCGAAATGCGGCGCGGGAGCGAAATCGTTGTCAGCGGTGCAGATTAGCGCCCGCTCGCCCAACTGCTCGCAGGCCCCGCCGATCATGGTGATCATCTCGGCGGGCGACTTGATCGGTCGACTGCCGAACCCGAAGTAGATCGGCGGCGTCCCGGCCGCAATCCACGACGTGACTTCATCGTCGGCATCCGTGGGCAATTCCATGGTCAGCGAGCCAACAAACGGCCATCGCCCGGCCCATTCCGTTGCCAGCCCGGGGAATAGCAGCTCGTCGTAGGCCTGGATCTCGAGCGATCCGCGGTCGCCGTGCCGTCGCCACGTCGAGGCCGGCACCGTTGGCAAGCCCAAGCTACGGCGCTGGGCCGCCTCGGCCTCCTTCGTCATGCGCCAGTACATCCACCACGCCGTCGCAAGCGCATTGCGGCTCAACGGGGCTGGCAGCTTCGGAAGCAGTTGGCTATTTACTTGCAGCGGAACGAAATTCAGCGCGGCAACGGGAATGCCATAGTACTCGCCGACATTGGCGGCGAGTCCGGGATACATCCAGCTCGACAGTATGAGGTCGGCCCCTGCTGCCAGCGATGTCAAAGTTGCGCTCTTTTCTGCCCAGCCCCTGGTGATGAAGTCGCTGCCGCTGCGTAGAAACGCCTTTGGAGTCCGCAACATCTTCCAGAAATCCCTGGCGAAATTGTCGTCCTGCTGCTTGCGTGAATCCGGTCCGTAGGGAACCGCGGTGAGCCCGGACGACTCGACAAAGCCGAGCAGGTTGGGCGGCGCGCCCATGCACACCTCATGCCCGCGCCGCAGCAGCTCCTGCGCTACCGCGGTGCAGGGCTCCACATCACCCCGGGTTCCATAGCAGACCATTGCGAATTTCACGATGGATTGTCACCTTTCGCGTGGCAGCGTGGACAACATGGCAAAGATGCACGAGGGGCTGGCATTTATGAGCATCGGCGTCAGAAGCGGTAGGTGGTGCAACCGACCTCAATGCCCGACCCGACACTCACGATCAACCCGATATCACCCGGGCCTACCAGCTGATTCCGCGAGGCGCACTCCAGTCCGTACGGCAGACACGACGAGAACGCGTCGGATCCAGTCGGCAGGTCAACGAATCGTGACACCGGAATGTCAAGGCGCGCAGCAAGTTCGGCACGACCTGCCAGCGACAGGTGCGGCGGGAACACGGCAGCGATCTGGGAGCAGTCGAGCTCCTCGAGCTTCAGCAGTTCCTCGACGGCGGCGGGGATACAGTCCAGATAGCGTGCGGCCAGGTGCGGATCGCGGTCGATCTGCAGCCAGCTCTTTCCGTCGCGTTGCTGTAAGTAGGTTTCCAATGCCGCGCCGTATTCGGGATGGTGATGGAAGACAAACCGGCCGAAACCGCAATGACCTGCGTCCCTACCCAAAATCAGTGCGGAACCCGTCTCGAGGACGCCGTACAACGGGTGCCCGCTGCCGGCGCTGTTGTTCTCTATTTCGGCAGCCACGATCATCACGTGCTCAGCCTTTCCGGCGCCGATCATCTGCACTCCCACCTGGCACGCGTTGAGGAACCCGACGGCGCCGTTGAGCACATCGAAAGCGAACGTCTTGGGCCCGTACGGAGAGTCAATGTCTTCGTTCGCGCCGAGTTCGTGGGCGACAAGCGCCGCAATGGCCGGTTCGGCCATGAAGTCTTCCCGATATACCCCGGCGTAAATCACCAATCCGAGCTCTGCCGGGTCGAGCCCGCTGCGGTCCAGGCAACGTCTGGCCGCCTGCGCGGCCAGATCGACCGCACTGCGGGGAGCGTGCTGCTGGGCCGGGGCCGTACCGATCGATTCGATTCGCACCCCAGCCGCAGCCGATAGCTCCGCGGGTCTCCGGCGGCTGACGAAGGTGCGGTTGCGCCCGTTGTCGGGCGCCCTGCGCATCCGGGCCGGCAGATCGTCGAAGGTGTACAGCGCGGTGCCGATCGTCTGTCCGGTGCCGCTGATGCCGAAGACCACATTGTCTCCAGGGTTGATCCGATTGGCCTGGATCTGGTCGCTCAGCGCTACGAAATGGGTGGTGCTGGCGGTGTTTCCCCGTTCCGTCAGGTTGTTGATGACGTTAGCCGAGTTGGCGGCGCCGGGTCCGAACACCTGGTTCATGGCGACCATCGCGTCGTTCAGCGATGCCTTCGAGGTCTGGTGTATGACGAAGTGGTCGCAGTGCTCGGCGCGCCACCCGTGTCGGTTCATCACGGCGGCGGTGTACGGCACCAAACGCTTGACCACCGTGGCGGTCAAGTTGATCGAGTCGACGGTCATGATCGCGCCGCCGTGGGCGGCACTGCTTACCTTGGCCATGCATAGGGTGCTGTACCGGCTCAAGGTCGCCATGTCGATATCGTGGAAACCGGCGCGGTCGTTGGGACCGCGCTCGAGGATCACCGCGGCGCCGGCGTCACCAATGGTCAAGCAGGCCAGCCGCGGATCCATCGGCCCTTCGATCTCCCGCTGCGCGGTCTCGGTGACGTGGGTGGTGTATTCGCCGCTGACCACCATGGCGCGCTCGACCAGTCCCGCTTGCAGAAACGCGTCGGCCACGGCGACACCGGTGAACATGCCGGCGCATGCGTTGGAGACATCGAAGGCAATGGCATCGGTAAGGCCGCACTGCTCCCGCAACCGCGCCGCCGTGCTGGGCTCGAACATGACCTTCCCAGGTCCGTCGTAGCGGGAGATGTTGCAGCAGATCACCAATTCGATCTCCTCCGGCGCATAGCTCGACCGAGCCAGGCAGTCGGCCACCGCGTTTCGCGCGAGGTCGATCGAGAATTCGCCGGGCGCCACCACCCGCCGGCTGCTGATGCCGGTCAGGCGTTCCAGCGGTATGCCGATCTCGTTGACGCACCCGGCGAGCACGGTTTCGGTCGACAGCACTCCCGCCGGCAGATACACACCGATGCTTTCGATCACGGTGTTACGTCGCCGCCGGCTGGTCCCGGGAGCTTCGGGAGCCTCGGTAGCCTCGGGTGCCTCGGGTGCCTCGGGTGCCTCGGTAGCCTCGGGAGCCTCGGTAGCCTCGGGTGCCGAGGCGGCAAGCTCCTTGCCGGACCCGTCCGAGCCGCCGAAGGGTTCGGTATCCGCCCGCGCAGCAAAATCTTCGGAGCCTTGCACGGCCTGGCCGTACTCGGCGGCCAGCTCGGCGATGGTGCCGAATGCGAACACCGACTCCGGCCGCAGCGGCAGGTTGGCCGCATTGGCTTTCGCCGCCACCTCCAGGCTGTGGCTCGAGGAGCCGCCCAGAGCGAAGAAGTCGTCATGCACCCCAACGGTTTCCAGGTCGAGCACATCACACCAGATGCCGGCGAGGAGCTGTTCGGCGGGTGTCCGTGGAGCAACGAAATCCGGTGCGCGACAATCCAATTCGCCCCGTGCCTGGAGCGCGCGGCGGTCCACCTTTCCGCTCGACGTGTGCGGCAGCGACTCGGTAACCGCGAAGACAGCGGGCACCATGGCAGCGGGCAGTTGCTGGAGCAGAAAGCGGCGCAGCTCAGCAGCACTGGGCGCAGCCCCGCGCGCCGCCACGATGTGCGCGACCAGCCGGGTGTTGCCGCGGCCGTCGTTGTCGGCCACCACCGCGTTCTCCACGATCCCGGGGTGTCGTTGCAGCGCGACCTCCACCTCGGCCGGTTCGATCCGCACGCCGCGGATCTTCACCTGGTCGTCGCGGCGTCCCAGGTATTCGATGTTGCCGTCGGGCAAGTAGCGTGCCCGGTCACCGGTCCGATACAGCAGCTGATCAGGATCCGCCGCGAACGGATCGGTAAGGAAGGCAGCCGCCGTCGCGTCGGGCTGGTTGAGGTAGCCGCGCGCCACCCCGACCCCGCCGATGAACAGCTCGCCCGGCACTCCGACCGGCACCGGTTGCAGATGAGCGTCGAGCAGGTGAATGCGAATGTTGGCGATGGGTCGCCCGATCGGAACGGGACAGCGGGATTCACCGCGCCTGCAATGGAAATGGGTGACGTCGATCGCCGCTTCGGTGGGGCCGTACAGGTTGTACAGCTCGGCGTCCAACGTCGCCAGGAAGCGCTCCTGCACGTCATACGGCAGCACCTCGCCGCTGCAGAACACCCTGCGCAACCCGGCACAGTCGGTCACCCGGGGCTCGGCGAGGAAGGAACGCAACATCGACGGCACGAAATGCACCGTCGTGACGGCCTGATCGACGATGGTGCAAACCAGGCCCGCGGGGTCCTTGTGCGCTTCCGGTTCGGCGATGACAAGCCGCGCGCCGACGATCAGCGGCCAGAAGATCTCCCAGATCGACGGGTCGAAGGTTATCGGAGTCTTGTGCAGCACCCGGTCAGCCGGCGTGAGCTGGTAGGCCGCCTGCATCCACAACAGGCGGTTGCGGATCCCGGCGTGGGTATTGAGCGCACCCTTCGGCGTCCCGGTGGAACCGGAGGTGTGGACGACGTAGGCAAGGCCGACCGACCGGCCGCGGCGGTCGAGCGCCACGAACCCGTTCGATGGCGCCGGCGCCGACGACAGGTCCAGGCACAGGCGGTGACCGGTGAACCCCCACAGTTTGTCCGAATGCCGCTGGTGCGTGACGCACACGGGCGCGTCGGGCACGTTGCCGATCATGGCCGCGATGCGGCTGACGGGTTGCGCGGGATCGAGCGGCATGAAGGCACCACCGGCCTTCAGTACCCCTAGCAGAGCCACGACCAGCTCCGTTGACCGGTCCAGGAGGACCGGAACGATGCCGTCGGCGCCCACTCCGAGGCGCTGCAACTGAGCGGCCAGCGCGTTGGCTCGCCCATCGAGTTCGGCGTAGGTCATCTCCTGGTTGCCGAACGCGAGGGCGACGGCGTCTGGGGTGCGCCGGGCGGTTTCGGCCACCATGTCGTGCAGGCAGTCGGGGGCGTCGTAGCAGACGCGGGTGTCGTTCCACGCAGCCTGTTGACGGCGCTCCGACTCGGTGAGGAGCGGCAGCTGCGACAAGCGGCGGGCCGGATCGGTGACGATGCCGTCGAGCAGCGTGGTGAAGTGCCCGATCATCCGCGCTATTGTCGCGGCGTCGAAAAGGTCCGCGTTGTAGTGCAGATCGCAGCTGAACTTCCCGTCCACATCGGCCACCTGAATCATCAGGTCAAACGCCGCACCGCCCTGCCCGACGTGAATCGTGTTCAGTTCAAGCGCTTCCGGATCCGCGGCACCGCCCTGGAACCGGCGGGCCTGTTCCCACGCAAACGAAACCTGGACGAGCGGTGTGTAGCTCAAGTCGCGGGACGGGCGGAGCCGCTCGACGAGCAACGCAAAGGGGTAATCCTGATGCGCGAGCGCACCCAGAACCGTTTTCTTGACCCGTCCCAGCAGCGACGAGAAGGCCGGATCACCATGCAAGTCGGTACGCAAGACGACGGTGTTGGCGACGTAGCCGACCAGACCCTCCATCCCGACCCGATCGCGGCATGCGAATGGTGAGCCGACGAGGAGGTCGTCCTGGCCGGTGTAGCGGTGCAACAGCGTGGCGTAGGCAGCCAGAAAGGTCATGTACGGTGTCGCGCCGGCACCGCGGGCCACCTCCCTGAGTCCCGACGCCAGGCGGCCGTCAACACTGAAACGTTGCAGCGCACTGTGATACGTCGGCGACGCCGATCGCGGCCGGTCGGTAGCCAGACCGAGTTTGGGTAGCTCGCCGGCCAGCTGGTCACGCCAATACTGCCAGAGGCGATCCCCCTCGGCGCCCGACATCAGCTGCAGCTGCCGATCCGCGTAGCCGACATAACGCTCCGGGCAAACCGGAGGTGCGTCCGAACCACGCTGTGCGGCATACAGTTTGCACAGCTCGTCCAGGATGACGTCAATGGACCAGAAATCGGCGGCGATGTGGTGGACGGCCAGCACCAGGACATGCTCGTGCGGTGATTGGCGCAGCAGCGTCAAACGGAAAACCGGTCCGGTTTGCAGGTCGAACGCGCCATCGGATTCCCGGTGTATCCATTCGTCAATGTCGTGCGGTCCGACGTCCTGTCGGGCGATGCGCACCGGCCAGTGCGGATGGACCAGTTGCACCGGCTGCCCGTCGCGCACGGCGAAGGTGGTGCGCAGAATCGCATGGCGTTCAACAAGGGCTTGGGCGGCGCGTTCCAGCGCCGCCACGTCGAGGTCGCCGCTGACCCGACCGGCATAGGTGAGGGTGTAGGCGGGATTGTCGGGCGCGAGTTGATAGAGAAACCACAGGGAGCGCTGCCCGTAGGACAGCGGATGCGCCGACGCCGAAGCCGCCGCGCGCTCCATCAGCAGTCGAGACAACAGCGCCCGCTTCTCCTGCGCGGAGAGTCCGGCGATGTCAATCGACGGGTCCCTGGAACTATCTGTCATCCTGGTTCTCCCTTGGCGGCTATGAGCTGACGAAGTAGTTCGTCGACGTCGTCGTCTGAAACCTGCGGCACCTGGGTCAGCAGGTCGATCCACGGTGAGCCGGCCACATCGGCCGTCGCGTCCTCGCTGGGCTGCGCCGCGCTGTCGACTGCCGCGACCGGGTCGGGCTGATCGGGGCCTGCGCCGCACAGCTGCTCGGCGAGCCAGTCGGTGAGGCCCGCGATGCTGCCGCCGTCGAGCAACTGGACGGCCGGAACAGCGATGCCCAGGTCATGCTGAATCTGGTTGCGCAGCGTCAGCGCGGTGAGCGAATCGATTCCGAGGCGGTCCAGAGCCGCCTGAGTGTCCAGGCGCGACGGCGTCAGGCCCAGTTTGCTGGCCGCTAACTCGCACAGGTATGACTCGAGCAGCCGCCGGCGCTGCTGCCGGTCCGCGCGGCGCAGCGTGTCGATGAGGCTCGTCTCTCCCACGCTCGTGTCGGCCAGCCCGGCGAACAGTGAAGATGCTTGCGCGGCCGGAAAGGACCGGAACCATTCGCCGGCGTCGAGGCTAAACACCCCGGTGCGGCCCCGATCGGCGATGAGCAGCTGTTGCATGGCGGCCAGCCCCAGCTCGGGGCGCAGCATCGAGAGCCCCCGATCGGCCAGGAACTGGGCACGACCCACCTGCGCCCACGGGCCCCAGTTGATGCCAATCGCGGGCAGGCCGTGGGCGCGCCGGTAGGCCACCAGCCCGTCCACCCATGAGTTGGCGGCCGCGTAGGCCCCCTGCCCGGGTGAACCCAGCATCGACGCAGCCGACGAAAAGCTCAGCCACCAATCCAGATCGAGGTGCGCGGTGGCCGTGTGCAACCACCAGTGGCCGGCCACCTTCGGGGCGAATACCCGCTGCGCCGCCGACTCCGACATGTTCGACACGATCTCGTCGGCCAACACCATCGCGCTGTGCACCACACCGGCCGGTCGCGCTCCGGCCTGCTCGACCGCCGCCACCAACCGCGCCGCGGTATCGGGTTGGGCGATGTCGCCGGTGATGACCTGCACCCGGATACCCGCGGCGTTCATCGCTGCGATCGCCGCGCCAACGTCGGCGTTGGGCACCGAACGTCCGTTGAGCACAACGAGACCCGCGCCCTGCGCCACCAGCCAACGCGCCACGACAAGCCCCAACCCGCCCATGCCGCCCACCACGATGTAGCCACCGTCACGACGGACCAGCGGTTGCGCCGGCGGCTGCGCGAGCGCGGCGATGCGGCCCGTGCTCGGCATCGAGATGACGACTTTTCCGACATGAGCGTCCGAGGCCATCAGCTCGAAGGCGTCAACGGCGTGATCGAGGCTGAACGCGGTGACCGGGAGCATCCGCAGCTGGCCGGCCACCAGTTGGTGCAGAAGCTTCTGCAGCAACTCGCGGTAACGCCGCGGCCGCAGGCGCAGGTTCAAATCCAGGTCGACCACCGCAAATGACGCGCTCCTGGCCAACAACGCCAGCCCCAACTGAGCGTCGGCGCAGACGTCGCTTCTGCCCAGGTCCACAAACCGCCCACCCGGCGCCAGCATCTGCAGGCCGCGTCGAATTGCTTCGCCAGCAAGCGAATTGAGAATGACATCGACACCCTGACCGTCGGTGGCCACACGAATCTCGTCGGCGAACTCCCTGCTGCTCGAATCGCCGACATACTCGACATCCAACTGCGCCAACATCTTTCGCTGGACCGCCGAACTGGCGGTGGCATAGATGCGAGCCCCCGTCGCCTTGGCGATCCAAAGCGCCGCCAACCCGACGTCGCCGGCGGCCGAATGAATCAGTACCCGCTCACCAGCCGACAGCCGCCCCACCTCGCACAACCCGTGCCATGCCGTCAGATAGGCAATTCCCACCGCGGCGGCTTCGTGATCCGATAGCGCTTCCGGCGCCGGCACGACAAAATCGGCCGACGTCGTGACATGCGAAGCGACGGTGCCGGGCCCGAACGCGATGACACGCTGCCCAATCCGCACTGAATCCACTGCCGCGCCCAGCCTGGTCACGTATCCCACGCATTCACTGCCCAGGACCGCCGCGCCGTCGGCCCCCGTGGGATACCCACCCGTCGCCTTGAGCACGTCGCCGGCGCTGACCCCCGCGGCCACCACCCGGATCTCGACCTGATCCGCGGCCGGTGGAACATGTCTCATCGCATGTACCGCCAACGCGTCAAGCCGTCCGGGTTGGTCGATCTGCAACCTCACCGCGCCGCCGCTATCGAGATCGACACGCACCGGACGCCGCTCAACCGGAAATTCACTCTGCGCCGAAACAGCCACCGGCACAAGGCGATGCACATATCGTTGCCCATCGCGCAAAGCCACCTCGTCATGGCTGCTTTCGGCACACAACTCGTCAACCAGCGCGCCGGCTGACCCGCTGCCCTCGGCCTCGACATCAATAATGGTGGTCGCCAGCTCCGGATGCTCAAACGCCAACACCCGAGCGATTCCCCGAAGCGTGCTCTGCGCCAACGTCACCGACTCACCGAAACTTACCTGCTGAGCACCGCGCGTCACGATCCACAACCGCGGACCGCTGCCAACATCGCGCTGCGACAAGGTCTTCACCATGCCAGCGACAAATAATGTGCGCGACTGAGCCAACTCCAACTGCTCGCCATCGGCCAACGCCTCATCTGCCGACCGTGGCGGGCATACCAGAACGACTGCGTGCCACGACTCATGAGTCAGCGCGTCGAGCAGCCCGGTCTGATCCCGTGCCCTTACCACGCGATACCGCGACGCCCGCCGCGAAAGGCCGGCACATACTGCTTCCCACAGCTCATCCGAGCCGCGGTTGCCGACGCCTTGTTCATCGACCAGCAACACCGGGCCCGTTTCCGCGGCCGGATGACCCGAATCGATCGGCTCCCAACGCAAGTCGAACGCGTGACTGGCCAGCGCGGTCTCGGCTGCCGCCCGCAGCACCGCCATGTCGATCTCATCAATCACCATCAGCGTCTGACCCTGGGCGCCGCTAAGCACCACCCGGCCCACGAACCGATCCGGATCCGGCGTGGGCCGCAACACTGCGTGCGCGGTAACACCCTCCGTCACATCCCCGTAGACGCGTACTCCGGAAAACCGCGCCGGCACCGCCACCGTTCCCGCGTCCCCGGCACCGGCGAGCTCGGTGGCCAGCCGCGTCGCACCAAGGGCTTGCACCGCAACATCCAGCATCACCGGATGCGCAAGGAACCGTCGCGCGCCCTGACTGGCCTGCACCGGCAACCGCACCTCGGCGCGCGCCGCGCCGCAGCCGAAAACGCGCAGCCCGACGACTCCCTGAAAGGCAGGACCGTGCTGCTGACCCGCACTGCGTAACCGTCGATAGAGATCGTCGGCATCCAGCATCGTCACCGATGACTCGTCAACATCGATCGGCTCAGCGGCGGTGGCCGCAAGGCGCTCCAGCGCCGCGCTTGCATGTAACGTCCAGCCTGAATCAGCACTGCCCGAACGGATTTCCACACTTGGCCCCGATGCGGCACCGCTCAGCCTGGTGACGACAACCGTGCCTTCGCGAATCGGCATCAGCTGGTGCAGCAGCAACTCGGCAACCGCCCACGGCCTATCGACCTCGGCGCCGAACGCCTCCGTCGCCGCAGCCAGTGCCAACTCGACATACGCCGCGCCCGGCAGCACACACGCGCCATCAATACGGTGATGGTCAAGCCATAAGGAGTCGGGACCCAGCGTGCGCTCCCACACCCGAATCCCGGTCGTGGGATCAGTGACACCAGTGCCCAACAACGGATGACCAGCCACGGCAGCAGCGGCCGTCGGCTTGGCGGAAATCCAGTGCCGACGGTGCCGCCACGGGGCGGCCGGCAGCACCTGGTGCGGCCCGGGCGGGTGCGGCATGCGTGGTGGGTGATTTGTGGTGGCGGCGTTGAGGTTGGTGTGGAAGCTCAGTGTGTCATCAGCGTCGCGCCGCAGTGTGCCGATGCTGTGGTGGTGGGTTGCCGTGCCCAGCGTCTCGGTGATCGCCTGCGTCAGCATCGGGTGGGGGCTGATTTCGACGAAGGTCGTGTGGTCTTGCCCGGCAGCGGCAACGGCTTGGCTCAGCCGCACCGGCTGGCGCACATTGGCCACCCAGTAGTCGGCGTCCAACCGTGGTGTGCCGGTGTCGGTGACGGTGGACAGCAACGGAATCACGGGCAGCTTCGGCGCCAAACCGGCTAGGGCCGAACGTAATTCGGCAAGGATCGGATCCATCGACGCAGTATGCGAGGCTACCTGCATGTTGACCCGGCGGGCGAACCGGTTTTGCTGCTGCACAGCGGTGATCGCCGCAGCCACCTGAGCGGGGGGTCCGGCGATCACGGTTTGGCGCGGCGAGAGCAAACCCGCCACGCTGACCCCGGGAAGGGTGTGCAGCAACCTGGCCGCGGCATCAGCGTCGAGCTCCAGCAGGGCCACCGCGCCCTGGCCGGCCATCCGCGCCATCAACCGCGATCGAATCGCGATTACCCGCAATCCCTCGGCGGGTGTCAACGCCCCGGCGACCACCGCCGCGGAAACCTCCCCCATCGAATGGCCAATCACCGCATCCGGTTCGACCCCGTAGACCCGCCACAGCCGCGTCAACGCCAGCTGCAGGCCCACAATCACCGGCTGCACCCGCGCGTCGCCGGCCACCGGTTGTCCCTCGGCCAGTACTTGCTGCAGTGAAAAGCCCACCTGTTCAACGAAGCTGGGCTCCAGTTCGGCCACCGCTGCCGCAAACGCCGGTTCGTCGGTCAGCAGCTGCTGGCCCATTCCCGCCCATTGCGAGCCCTGACCCGAATACACAAACACAGTGCCCGGCCCGCATTCCCCCTCGTGCGGGCCCACCACTCCAGTCGCCGCCCGTCCGGCTGCCAGCGCCTGCAAGCCGACCAGCGCCTGGGCCCGTTCCCGCGCACATACCGTGGCAACCAGGGGATGACGCACCCGGTGATGAGCGAGTGTGTGGGCCACTTCTGCCACTTCCACCTCGGCACCCGCACCGGCCATCCATTCCGCTAGAACGCCTGCTGCTGAGGCGATCCGCTCTGGCGTCTTGCCCGAGACCACCAGCGTGCTCACCGCGGGAACCGGGTCCCCTACGACGGCAGCCGGTTCAGGAGCTTGCTCCAGCACCACATGCGCATTCGTGCCGCCGAACCCAAACGATGACACACCGGCGCGCCGTGCCCGTGCTACTGCGGGCCATTCCTGTTGCTCAGCAACGACTTTAAGGCGCAGCTGATCGAAAGGAATATGCGGATTGGGGTTCTCGAAGTGCAGGCTCGCCGGGATCTGTCCTCGCTGTACCGCCAGCACCGCCTTGATGAACCCCGCGATCCCCGCTGCGGCCTCCAAGTGACCCAGATTCGTCTTGACCGCTCCGATGAGCAGCGGCGACGTTGCCGCCCGTCCGCGACCCAATACCTTGCCCAGCGCGCGCGCCTCGATCGGATCGCCCAGCAAGGTCCCGGTCCCATGGGCCTCGACATAGTCCACCTCGCGTGGCTGTACACCCGCGTTGGCATAAGCCGCCCGCAACACCGCCATCTGCGCCGCCGGGTTGGGAGCCATCAGCCCGTTGGAACGGCCATCTTGATTGACCGCCGAACCCCGCACCACCGCCAGCACCCGATCGCCGTCATGCAGGGCATTACTGAGCCGTTTGAGCACCACGACCCCGCAGCCCTCGCCGCGCACAAACCCGTCGGCAGCGGCGTCGAAGGCATGACACAGACCGCTCTGGGACAAGACACCGGCTTGATCGAAACCATGGAAAACCGCCGGCGCCAGCAGCAGGTTCACTCCGGCGGCAATCGCCAGGTCGGAGTCACCCATCCGCAGGCTTTGACATGCCAGATGGATCGCCACCAACGACGACGAGCAGGCCGTGTCCACCGCAACGGAGGGGCCACGCAAATCCAGGAAATACGAAAGCCGATTGGCGATGATGCTCAGGGCGCCGCCGGTGTTGTTCCACGCATCGACCGCGGGCAAATCGGCGGCCGCCAAATACCCGTAGTCGCTGCCGCAAGCCCCGGCGAACACTCCGGTCTGCGAGCGACGCAACGACGTCGGCGGAATGCCGGCGTGTTCGAGGGCCTCCCAGGCCACTTCCAGCAATAACCGCTGCTGGGGGTCCATCTTGGCGGCTTCGCTTGGCGAGATCTCGAAGAACTCGGCATCGAACCCGTCGATATCGCCCAGGAACGAACCCCACCGGGTTGTCCGGGCGAGGGTTGCCGATACCTCTGGTGATCCGTCGTCGAAGGGCCGCCAGCGCTCGGCAGGGACTTCCCCTATCGCGCAGTGGCCTTTCCAGAGGAACCGCCACAATGCTTCGGGTTCAGATATTCCACCCGGAAACCGGCACCCCATGCCGATAACTGCGATCGGTTCGCTGACCGAAGGATGCGCCGAATGTGTCTCTTCGGCTCCAGAATCGGGTTCCGCCGCGGTGAGAAAAGCTACGAGAGCGTTAATTGTCGGGTGCTGCCAACAGTCCACCGGCGAGACCGCACGACCCAGCAGCTTGGCCAGTTCTCCTGACATGTTGATGACATCCCGGGAACCCAGCCCGAGGTCCTTCAGCGACAGGTCGGGGTCGATCTCATCGGGGCTGCAATCAATGTTGGCAACGACGTAACCGATCAACCACTTTTTCAGTTCGACACCATCAGTAAAGGTCGCCGTCACGGCGTGACCTCGACACGTTCGAATTCACCTCGCCGGTAACGCTCGGCACAGGCGGAACGTCGAACCTTCCCGCTGGTCGTGGTCGGAATCGCGCCAAGCCCCACAAAAACCAGATCCGCGAGGCGAAGGCCATGGGAATTTGAAATCGCCGAGGTCACCTCATATTTGATCGAACGCAGTTTTTCCTGCTGATCTTCGCCGGAACTGTTTGTTGTCTTAATCTCGGCAATGGCGACTACTTGCTCTGTCCCTTCATTCGGGACAGCCACAGCCGCGGCACGGCCTTTGGTTATTTCGTGAATGGTTGCTTCGATATCGTCCGGATAATGATTGGAACCGTCCACGATCAGCAGATCCTCGATACGGCCGATAATGAATAACTCACCTTCGGACATAACCCCGAGATCGCCGGTTCGCAGCCATGGCCCGAGCGGCGTGCCGGCTGGTGGATCAACGAGGCTTGCCCGAAAAGTTTGCTCTGTTTGTTCAGCCCTACGCCAGTACCCCATGGCCACGTTTTCGCCGTGCACCCAAATCTCGCCGGTGGTCCCTGCCGGCCGTTCGGTGCGGGTGTCAGGGTCGACGATTCGCACCATCGGTGAGGACGGAAATCCATAACTGACCAGAGCGGTACCGCCATCCCGGCACCGCTGCGCAAGGCCTGCGGACAGTTCCTCCGAATCGAAATCAACGACTTCGGGCGGCTGGGCCGGCGTGCGGGTCGACACGTACACCACTGTCTCTGCGAGCCCGTAGGTGGGCCGTATCACCGCTTCGGGCAAGTTGAACGGTGCGAAGCGCCGCGTGAAGCGCTGCAGCGTCGCGGGCTGCACTCGTTCGCCGCCGCTGCAGAAGATCAGCAAATCGCTAAGATCGAGCCCGGCCATGTCTTCGTCAGTCGTTTTCCGGGCCGCCAGTTCGAAGGCAAAGTTCGGCGCCGCCGTGAAAACGCCTCTATTTGTGGCCAATAACCGTATCCAGCGGGCCGGCCGTTGCACGAACGCGACCGGACTCATGAGCACAGCGGGAAATCCGGTCAGCACCGATTGGCAAATCCCCATCATCAAACCCAAGTCGTGGTAGAACGGCAGCCACGACACGACAGTCATCTCCCTGTCCGCTGGGAACAAATCGCGAGACCACTGTTGAAAATTTGCCATGACGTTGCGGTGCGAGATCATGACTCCGGTGGGCCGCCGGGTCGATCCGGACGTGTACTGCAGATAGGCGGGCTGGGAAGGTCTGCAGCGCGCCGGCTCCAGTCGGCACTGAGCTTCGGGGTCCAGCGAATCGATCTCGATGACCGCTGCGGCGGCACCGTCGCGGCAACCGGCTGCGTATTTGGCGACTTCGCCGGCGGCGCTGGCCGTCGTGAGAATCACGGACGGGGCGCAATCTCGCAGTGCCGAGTGGACCCGCTCTTCGTGAACACCGAACTGTGGGTGCGGCAGCGGAACGGCTATGAACCCGGCGTGCAGGGCTCCCAGGAAAGCCATGATGTATTCAAGTCCCTGCGGCGCCACTATTGCGGCCCGGTCACCGATCGATCCGCACATCAAGAGTTCTTCGGCAATGACCTGCACTCTTTGATAAACCTGACTCCAGGTCAGGGTTTCGGAAATGCCGGTCGGGTCAGCCTCGTAGTCGATGAAATTGTATGCAACATCTTCGGGCCGCCGACTCGCTCGGTCCCGCAGCAATTCCGACAAAGAAGCTGGGCCAGCCATCAGTAATCGTCGCCTCCATCTGCTTAGGGTTGGAAAACCTTCGTTTCCACCAACCTTCGGTTCGCCCTCGGTACGAATGTGGCGGAGCGCGTCGAGATTCTATGTTCTCTCCGTGGCCGTAGGTTGAACAATGCACAAAATGAACCCGGCCGGTTCAGAGTTTGATACCCGAGGCCGGGGTCGGCCCCAATTGTTAACGTTGCCGCTTGGGGACTCGGTCTTGAATATGTTTTCGAGCGGCCGCGGCCACGGCGTTATCGACGGGGTATGACCACTTCACCGACCATGGCCGGTGGCGAGCCAGTGCAGTGTCGCCTCATCCAGGGTCAGAGACAACGCGCCCACGTTCTCGGCGAACTTCTCAACGGTCTTGCAGCCGACCACGGCGAACACATCGAGCGGCTGGCAGAGCACATACGCCAGCGCAACCTGCGCGACGGTCAAACGGTGCTCGCGTGCGAACGTCTTTGCGCGCTCCAGCCGTTGGATGTTCGCTTCGGTGCCGAAGTAGGTGGTACACCGACGGCTGACGCGGTTGCGGTCGGGCTTGGTCGGCTCGTAGTGAGGTGAAAAGAATCCGCGGGCGAGGCTGGACCACGCGAACACCGGCAGCCCGTGCGCCGCATACCACTCCCGTGCGGCACGCTGGCCAGCCCCACCAAGCGTGACAGCACCGGGCCACAGCGATCGCGTCCAGTCGGCAAGGCTGAATTGAACGCTCGAGGCGCTAAACGGATGCAGGCCCCTGCCGGCAGCAATCGTGTTGGCCCTGGCAATGCGCTCATGAGACCAGTTGGACGCACCAATTGCGCTGATCTTGCCTTCGTCGATATGGCGGTTGAGCCGTTCCACGACCGGTTCGATCTGCGCGGTGGGGTGGTCGTAGTGGAGCAGATAGAGATCGATGAAATCGGTGCCGAGAACCCGGAGAGATGCGTGCAGGTCGTGCGTAACGTCCGCCGGAGAGAGCCGCGGGGATCTCAAGGGCAGGCTGGGATGACACCCTTTGCTGATGAGCACCACGTCGTCGCGATTGCGGCGTTTCCGAAGCCACGCCCCAAGCGTCCTTTCGCTATCCCAATATAAGCGCGCCGTGTCGAACGAATTGCATCCGAGTTCGAATGCCTGATCTAGCAACGAGAAGGCGTGTTGCTCGCGGTCTCGATCGGGCAGCCACGGCAGTAGCCGGCCCCGCAATCGATCGGTGCCGAAGACAATACGGGAAACCGGTTTATCAACCCCGGCAACCTTCCCGTAGTCCACTCAGCTCACACATTTCGCATAGTCGTGCACGATGAATCGGCACGCCCGAACCGTAAGAGCCATTATCGTGAGCGTGGGATTCTGGAATCCGCTGTGGACAAAGCAGGCGCCGTCCGTCACGAAAACGTTGTCGGCGTCCCAGCACTGACAGTACGAATTCACCACTGAGTTGTCCGGTTTATCGCCCATACGCGCGCCGCCGGTCTCGTGGATGGCGACTCCCGGCGGGTAAGGCAACCCGGAGTGGAGAATGCGATTGAGCACCGTGTCGACTCGCAGGCCGCCGACGGCCGCAATTTCTGGAAGCCGTTGCCTCATGTGGGCGACCATATTAGTCTCGGCACGAGAATAGCGACATTCGATCTTAGCTACGGGGATCCCCCACGCGTCTTTGACAATCGGGTCGAGCGATACACGATTTTCGTATCGAGGCTGCATTTCGCCAAAAGCGGTCATCGCCCACCGCGGGCGCCCGCGTCCGATCGATATTTGTATGCCGTAGCCACCGGGAAAGTTCTTCGATTCCCTTTCGCAGAAGCTCGGAATGTAGAGCCCCACGTTTCCGAAGTCGAACCCATCCTCGTCCAGGCCCAGTTCGACCTCGCTCTCAGGCACTTTACCGACAAGCGTGCACACCACGTGGTCGCACAGATAGCGACCGAGATGGCCCGACGATCCGCCGACACCTGACGGATGCGTCGCGCACGCCGAGTTTTGCAGGATCCGCACGCTTTCGATCGTCGACGCGCAGAGGACCACCACTTTCCCATAAACCGCCCGGAGGTGTCCCGTCAGGCGCTCGATATATTCGACGCCGGTCGCTTTCCCCGACTGCGCATCGATGAGCAATCGGCTCACGACGGCGTCCGTTCGTATGTCGAGGCGGCCGGTTGCCAAGGCGAGCCGGACGGGAAGCGCGATCCGCTCTTTGTCGTATCTGACTTTCCTGGCGTATGTCGCGCGAACCCTCGGGAGAAGCCGCTCGACTTTGCCCAGGAACGCTTCCTCGACCTTTGTCGTTTTCGCCGGCCCGAGGAACTGACCGTCTGGGCAGTTGGGAATTCCTGCGGATACCCCGTAGACGCCAAGGGTCCGTTCGACGATATCGTAGTACGGCATCACGTCTTCGTACGACAACGGCCAATCGATGCCATCACCACGGACACTTGCGGCTTTGAATTCGAAATTCGACATGCGGGGCGCATGCCGATACCACGTATGGAGGCGGCCGCCGAGTTGTCGGCCCCGGTACCAGCGAAATGTGCTTCCCGGTGCCGTGGTGTAAGGATTCTCCCGGTCGTTGACGTAAAAGTGCCTGGTCGCGTCGGAAAAGGCTACGGATCGCGCCTGAACGTGTTGGCCCCGAATCGCCGATTTGATGCGCGGCACGATCCCGATGGATTTCGCCGCGGCGTGGGCAGGGAAGTCGCGCACAATGTCCAGATTCCTGCCGGCCTCGAGCAGGACAACTTTCAGGCCGCCTTCCGTCAGTTCCTTGGCCGCCCACGAGCCAGCCGCGCCGGAGCCGACGACAATTGCGTCATACGTTGATTCGATGCTGCGCACGAGTGCATGTCCCGTTCGGTTTTTGGAGCAGCCATGCCGTGGGCCACGGTGGCATCCCAGATGCCGTGTGAAGGTTATCTGACGTAGCTTCTGCTCGGTGGCGTTCGCATCTTATGCGAAGACTTGTGCGATGACGGCGAGCCGAACGGGCATCTGCGATCGCGTCGGCGCATCGGCAAAACCGGGTGCACGCGGCGGTGGGGGATGATGCCCACGGCGCGCTTGACGCTGTGATGTGACTCAGCCGCACAGCGACAGCACAATGCCGTCCAGGATGTCGTGCTCGCTGACCGTCAACTCGTCGATACCGGCCCGGTCGCGGAATTCGCGCGCCAACTCCTCGGCCACAATCGCTCCGCCGGCGATCACGTCCACCCGGCCCTCGTGCATCGGCGGCAGGGCGGCGCGCTGTTTGCGAGTCATTTTCACCAGCCGCTCACACACGGCCAGCAGCTCATCCCCCGGCACCCGCGAAAGGTGAATGGCCGCAGCATCATAGGCCGCCATGTTGTGAGCCAGCGCGGACAACGTGGTCATTGTTCCGGCGAGGCCGACCCAGGTCCGGGCCGCCTCGACAGGTACCACCTGCAATGCGACCGCCAACCGTTCGCGCACCACCTCGCGGGCCGCGGCAACTTCCGGAGCCGTCGGGGGATCGGAGTGCAAACAGCGTTCGGTCAGCCGGACGCAGCCGATGTCGGCCGAATAACTCGCGACCACCTCGTTATCAGCCTTCCCGAGCACAATCTCGGTGGAGCCGCCGCCCAAATCCACAACCACGAAAGGCGCACCGGCGCTGTCTAATTCACCGACAGCGCCGCGGAACGACAGCTCGGCCTCCTCGGCGCCGCTGATCACTTCGGCCACCGAACCGGGGATGACGGCGCCCAGCACCTCGGCCGTCATCGCGAAAAAGGCGTCTCGGTTGGCGGCGTCGCGAGTGGCCGACGTGGCAACCATTCGCACCCGCTCGACACGGTGCAGCCTCAGCAATGCGGCATAGTCGGTCAACGCTGCGCGGGTGCGCGAAATGGCATCCGGGGCCAATTCGCCGGTCGCGTCGACTCCCTGACCCAACCGGACAATCCGCGTTTCGCGATGCACATCGTGCAGGCGGGCGCCGGTCGCCTCCGCGATCAACAGGCGAATCGAGTTGGTACCGCAGTCGATTGCCGCAATCCTTCTTCCCGATCCACTCATCGCCACTGCTCCCCCACAATCAAACCCGCTGCCGCGGGATCGGCGGCCAGCAGCGCCACCGCCTCATCGCCGAGCGGATTCACCCCGGCACCCTTGGCGAGCGAATGCGCGATCAGCACGTGCAGGCACTTCACCCGGTCGGGCATGCCGCCGGCCGACACGGATGTCCCCAGCGGTTCGATGGCGTCACGCTCGGCCAGATACGACTCGTGCGCCCGCCGGTAAGCCGCAGCCAGGCCGGAGTCGCATCGGAGCCGATGGGTCATCTCACGCATGAGCCCGGTGGTCTCCAGCCGGCTCGCCGCCGCCGTGAGCACCGGATGCGTCAGGTAGTACAACGTCGGAAACGGCGTGCCGTCAGGCAGTTTCGGGGCGGTTTTCACCACGCCGGGTTCACCGTTGGGGCATCGATAAGCCACCTCGAGCACGCCGCGAGGCTCCCGGCCGAGCTGACGCGCCACCACCTGGAGGTCGGCCCGGTCAACCACCGGGTGCCGTCGGGTTGGGCGGCACCGCACCGGGCGGACCGGGTTCGGGTGTGGGCTCCGGGGCGGCGGCAGGCGGCAAGTGTGGCGCATCGGCGATGGTATGCCACAACGCGGTATACCAGGGCTCGTTCTTGGCCGGGGTCGGCGCATCGCCGCGAGGCTGGGGCGACACCGCCGCCGTCGGCGGAAGCTGGACCTGAAACGGGATGTCGCCCGGCATCACGAACCCGAGACGCTCGCGGGCCTGGGCCGCGATATAGGCCGGGTCGGCCAGCTGGTTCTTCTGCCGTTCCAGGTCGGCGATCTGGCGACGCAGCGCGGCTTCCGTCGCCGACAGTTGTTCCATCTCGGTGCGCTGCGCGAAGTAGGTGCGTACCGGCCCGGCGATGGTCAGCGTGAGCACACACACCACCGCGGCCAGCACCGCCGCCCGCCGGGCGGTGAACCCCAGCCGCTGATCGGACCGCTGTTCCAGGGATTCGGTGAACGAGCGCTTGATGGGTTCGACGACATGCTCGCGCAGGGTGCGGGTGGTCTGGCCGGTGGCCGGCGACGACGCGGGCCGCGACGGCGACGCCGAGCGACGGGCCCGGGACGTGTCGCCGGCCTTGCCCGGCCGCGAAGCCGGGGAGCGGCGTTTCGAATCGGGTCGTTTCGCGTCGGGCATGTCGTTTCAGCCGCGCCTCGAGTTGGCGGCCAACCTATTTTTGATCCCCAAGGTATCGGGGAAAGGCCAGGTCGCCGGCGTAACGGGCGGCGTCGCCGAGCGTGTCTTCGATCCGCAATAGCTGGTTGTACTTGGCGACCCGTTCACTGCGGGCCGGTGCACCCGTCTTGATCTGTCCGCTGCCGACGGCCACCGCCAGGTCGGCGATCATGGTGTCCTCGGTCTCGCCGCTGCGGTGGCTCATCATCGTGCGATATCCGCTGTGGTGAGCCAGCGCCACCGCGTCGAGTGTCTCGGTCAGCGTGCCGATCTGATTCACCTTGACCAGCAACGCGTTTGCCACGCCTCGCTCGATGCCCTCTTCGAGTCGCTCCGGATTGGTGACGAAGATATCGTCGCCGACGATCTGTACCCGGTCGCCGATCGACGCCGTGAGCGCGGCCCAGCCGTCCCAGTCGTCTTCGGACAGCGGGTCTTCGATGGACACCAGGGGGTAGGACGCCAACAGTCCGGCGTAGAACTCGGCCATCTGCTCGGCGGTGCGGGTCGAACCCTCGAAGGAGTAGCCGGTGCCCTCGGTGAAGAACTCGGTGGCCGCGGCGTCGAGTGCCAGTGCCACGTCCGAGCCAAGTTGGAAACCCGCCGACTCGATGGCCCGGCTGATCAGATCCAGCGCCGCGGTGGTGCCGGCCACGTCCGGGGCAAAACCGCCTTCGTCACCCAGGCCGGTGGACAGCCCCTCCTTCTTCAGCACCGACTTCAGCGCGTGGTACACCTCGGCGCCCCAGCGCAGTGCCTCGGCAAAGCTCGGGGCGCCGATCGGGGCCACCATGAACTCCTGGATGTCGACGGCGGTGTCGGCGTGTGCGCCGCCGTTGAGGATGTTCATCATGGGCACCGGCAGGATGTGGGCGTTGGGGCCGCCGATGTAACGGAACAACGGCAATTCCGCCGATTCCGCGGCGGCCTTGGCAACGGCCAGCGAGACACCGAGGATCGCATTGCCGCCCAGCCGGGATTTGTCGGGCGTGCCGTCCAGGTCGACCAGCGCCTGGTCGACGAGCCGCTGGTCGTCGGCGTTGAGGCCGATGACCGCCGGGCCGATTTCATCGAGTACGGCTTGGACTGCCTTCTTGACCCCCTTGCCGCCGTAGCGGTCGCCGCCGTCGCGCAATTCGACGGCCTCGTGCTCGCCCGTCGATGCGCCCGACGGCACCGCGGCGCGGGCGAAGGTGCCGTCCATCAGAGCCACCTCGACCTCGACCGTCGGGTTGCCGCGGGAATCCAGAATCTCGCGGGCCCCGACCTGCTCGATAATCGGCACTGGATTCTCCTTTGCGCTGTGGTTCTCTTATGGTCCCCGGACCGCCCATTAGCGTAAAGCTTGGCTCGGCGCTTTATCCTGCTACAGCGGGTGACCCGCCGCGTAAGCGGTCGCCCAGTCCCGCACCGCCCGCGCGTAGACACCGGAGTTGTTGTAGGCGCGCAACGCAGTGATCCAGCCGCGCGGCGTCGCGAGATCCTTTCCGCGCCAGCACAAGTAACCTGCCGCCGAGAGTGCGGCATCGTCGATGTTGTCGGGACTGACAATGCCGTCGTTGTTGGCGTCGACCCCGTAGAGTCGCCAGGTCTCGGCGATGAACTGCATCGGCCCCATCGCGCGCTGCACCCCGTCTCCGTCGGAAGCGCCGTCGACGGTGCCGCGGTCGCTGTCCACGATGCGCAGCGTGCCGCCCGTGCCGTCGAGGCGAACACCACGAATGGGCGGAGTCACGTCACCGTTGGGCGCAATGGTCGCGCCGCGATAGGTGCCGTTATGGCTCTCGACCTGCCCGATACCGGCCAGCGTCGTCCACGCGATGTGGCACTTCGGGTTCTCGACCTCCGCGACGCGAGCGGCGTAGGCGTAGGCCTCGAGAGCGATGACCGGCATTTCCAGGGCCGGAGCACGTTGCTCGGCCCACTCTCGCAGCTGATCGGCGGGCCGGCCGCTGGCATACGTGTCCACCGGCGGCACCGGATCCCCCGGCGGCGGCGGCACACCGTCGGGAATGAACAAGCTGAGCTGCCAGGTGCAACTGGACGCCAACAGCATCGCGGTCGCCCCTATCACGGCGACCGCGCGCAACCAACGTCTCGGCGTCACACTGCTCCTTCGTGGCTCCTTGGGCTCTGTTGGGGGCTCCGTGTGTGGCTGTGCCCAGGCCCGACCGCCGCTTCCCTTACGTCCTATTCCGGTCTGCTGCTGCTGTGGTCATGATCATCGTCCCACGGGTTCGGAGCGTGCCCCTTCTGATTCACGGCTCAGCACCCGGACATGCCGTTCTTATGACGTAGACATCGGTTAGCTGGGAGCGTGTTTGGCTATCGCTGTTCCCGGTTTTGTTGGCAGCAAACGCATCTGTCGCAAACTTTGCGGTGATCGCTTGCCGTGGCTGGGCTCTGAGTGCTCGCAACGACCGAGCAAACCGGCCCGGCGTGGCCAAAAATCCTGTGTACCCGCGACAGGCGGCTCAGCGCCTGCCTTTGCGCTTCTTCGAGCCGCCGCGGGACTCCTTACCCGTTGCCGGGTCGGTTTCGGGGCTGGTTTCCAGTGCATCGTCCGCCTCGCCGGGCACATCCACTGTTTCGAAGACAGGTTCGGAGCCCAAGGCCGGCTCGTCCGTCTCGAGCGTCACCGCGGCTGGCGCCGCATCGACCAGCGAGGCACCGGATGGCCAGTGGGCCAGCCACTCTTCTGCGGTGATCGTGCCGATGGGCGTCACGTCGAGTTCCTCGGCAACACTGTCGCCACGGCGCGCGGCCGCAATCGCCTTCTCGGCGCTGCGGACCTGGTCGATAAAGTCCAAAATAGCTGCGCGCAAGGAATTTTCCGCATCAACCTCGGCCGAAACACGGATCGAGGTGATGCCCGACGGGATCAGCTGCGGAGGTAGGCCCGCCTTGCTGACCCGCTGAATGACCTTCTGCGCCAAAGCTAACGCCGGCTGACCGGTATGGACCTCGTCCAAAACGGAGTTCCGGGACTTCTCGGCCGCCTTCCGCTCTTCCCACTGAGCCATCTGCTCGTGCAGCGAAATCTCTTGCCCGGCAAGAACTCCCGGTGCACGATTAGCCAGCTTGCGGATCAGCGTGTCGGCGACGTCGTCGATGGTGAACGGAAGCAGCGCCGCGTCTTCGGCGATGCGAGCATGGAAAAGCACCTGCAGCAGCAAGTCACCGAGTTCCTCGCGCAGCTGGTTCACATCGCCCCTGTGCACCGCGTCGAGCAGCTCGTAAGTCTCCTCCAACAGGTAGCGGCGCAGCGAGTTGTGGGTCTGCTCGCTTTCCCACGGTCCGTCGGTGCGAAGTTTGTCCATCATGGCCACGGCGTCGAGCAGTCGTTCCCCGCGCCGGCGATCCGGTACCGAGATCAGCCGAGCCCCGCCGGCCAGTCGTGCCGCCACGGCCGGATGGTTGGGATCGGATGACAGCAACACCGGTGCGTCGGCTCCCATGTGCACCGGGTGCGCGTCGCGCAGCGACCACGGCACCGCGACCGGCATCTCCTCGGTGTATTGCACCGGGCCACCGAGCAACTCGATGGCTTCGACGGGCACCAGCGACGGGCGGCGCGGGTCGACCAGGACGACAATCATCGCGCTCGTCGCTCCTTACTCGACACGGGGCGGTCCGCGTCGTCGCCGGACGAACTCGTTATACCAATATCTTTCTGCGGTATGCCGGCCAGCGCCGTCACCAGGTCGGCGACCATCTGCACCAATTCGACATCTCGGATGCGCGGCGCACCGATACCGCCGGCACGTGGAATCGGGACCTGCACGGTAGCCGTCGTCGCACGGTAATGCGCCCCCGGGTACATCCGTTTGAGGCGAACTTGGGCGGAATCGGGCAGTGTCATCGGTGCGAGGCGCACGGTTGCCGCCGACGGGGCCGACACCTCGGTGATGCCGGAATCGCGGCACAGCAGGCGCAACCGCGCCACCGCCACCAGTCGGCGGGCGGGTTCGGGCAGCGGCCCGTAGCGGTCGTTGAGCTCTTCGACGACGGCCGCGACCTCGTTGTCGGACGAGGCGGCGGCCAGCCGCCGATAGGCCTCCAAACGCAGGCGGTCGCTGCCGATGTAGTCCGGCGGCAGGTGCGCGTCGACCGGCAGGTCGATCCGCAGGTCCTTGGGCTCCTCGGCAGTGGTTACCGTCTTGCCGTCGGCAGCGGCCCGGTACGCCTCGACGGCCTCACCGACCAACCGCACGTACAGGTCGAACCCGACGCCGGCCACATGCCCGGACTGCTCGACGCCCAGCACATTGCCCGCCCCCCGGATCTCGAGGTCCTTCAAAGCCACCGCCATGCCCGCGCCGAGCTCGTTGTTCTGGGCGATGGTGGCCAGCCGGTCGTAGGCCGTCTCGGTCAGCGGTGCCTGCGGCGGATAGAGGAAGTAGGCGTAGCCGCGCTCCCGGCTGCGGCCGACCCGGCCGCGCAGCTGGTGCAGCTGGGACAGGCCGAAGGTGTCGGCGCGCTCGACGATGAGCGTGTTGGCGTTGGAGATGTCCAGGCCGGTCTCCACGATCGTCGTGCACACCAGGATGTCGTACTCGCGGTTCCAGAAGCCCTGCACGGTGCGTTCCAGCAGCTCCTCGGGCATCTGTCCATGCGCCACCACCACCCGCGCCTCGGGCACCAGCTCACGGACGTGGGCCGCGGCGCGGTCGATGGAGCTGACCCGGTTGTGCACGTAGAAGGCTTGCCCGTCGCGTAACAGCTCACGCCGCAGCGCCGCCGCAACCTGCTTGTCGTCGTGCGGTCCGACGTAGGTCAGCACCGGATAGCGCTCTTCGGGCGGGGTCAGGATGGTCGACATCTCGCGGATGCCGGCCAGGCTCATCTCCAGGGTGCGCGGGATCGGGGTGGCGCTCATGGTCAGCACGTCGACGTGGGTGCGCATCGACTTGATGTGCTCCTTGTGCTCGACGCCGAACCGCTGCTCCTCGTCGACCACCACCAGGCCCAGGTCCTTCCAGCGCACGCCGGTCTGCAGCAGCCGGTGGGTGCCGATCACGATGTCCACCGACCCGTCGGCCAGGCCGTCGATCACGGTGCGCGATTCGGCGGCGTCGGTGAACCGAGACAGACCCTTGACGGTGACCGGGAACCCGGACATTCGCTGCGCGAAGGTTTGCAGATGCTGGTCGGCGAGCAGCGTGGTGGGCACCAGCACCGCTACCTGTTTGCCGTCCTGAACGGCCTTGAACGCCGCCCGCACCGCGATCTCGGTCTTGCCGTAGCCGACGTCGCCGCAGATCACCCGGTCCATCGGGATCGGCTTTTCCATGTCGGCCTTGACCTCTTGGATCGCGGTGAGCTGGTCGACGGTCTCGGTGAACCCGAACGCGTCCTCCATCTCGGCCTGCCACGGAGTATCCGGCGCGAACGCATGCCCGGAGCTGGCCTGCCGTTTGGCGTACAGCGAGACGAGTTCGCCGGCGATCTCGCGAACCGCCCGGCGTGCCTTGGTCTTGGTGTTGGCCCAGTCGCTGCCGCCCAGCCGGCTCAGCGCCGGCGCCTGTCCGCCGACATACCGGGACAGCTGGTCCAGCGAATCCATCGGGACATACAGCTTGTCTGTGCTGTTTTGGCCACCGCGCTTGCTCGACGCGTACTCGAGCACCAGGTACTCGCGCCGGGCGCCGCCGACCGTGCGTTCGACCATCTCGACGAACCGGCCGATGCCGTGCTGATCGTGCACCACCAGGTCGCCGGCCGTCAGCGCCAGCGGGTCCACGGTGTTGCGCCGCTTGGCGGCCAGGCGCTTGCCCTCGGCCGCGGTGACCCTGCTGCCGGTGAGATCGGATTCGGTGACCACGACCAGGTCAGCGCCGGGTACGACGCCCGGTACCACGATGCCGTCATGCAGCGGACCCTTGAAGACCCCGACCAGGCCGAGTTTGGGTGTGGCGCCCGGGTCGAGCATGGCGGCGGGGATGTCGGATTCGGTCAGCCGCTCCACCATCCGATGCGCGGTACCGGTCCCCGGCGCGACCATCACCGCATACCCGCCGGTCGACACGTGCGCACGCAACATCGCAAAGATTCCGTCGATATCGCGCTGATGCCCACGCGCCGACGGTGACGGCCGGACGTCCAGTTCAAGAACCGCCTCGCCGGACAGCTGGCTCAGCGTCCACCACGGGTGGCCGGACCCGGTGGCCGCCGTGTGCACCTCGTCCAGCTCGGCAAAGCCCGATCCGCCAAGCTGCTCGACGTCGACCGGAGCCTGATTTTCCGGACCGGATCCCAGTGCGGCCACCGACCATGACGCCTCCAGAAATTCACGCCCGGTCTTGATCAGGTCGGCCGCCCGGGTCCGGATTTTCTCCGGGTCGCACAACAACACCGGGGTGCCCTCGGGCAGCTGGTCGGTCAGCAACGTGTGGGCCCCGTTTGCCCCATCTTGCGCGGGATGCAGCACCGGCAGCAGCGCCTCCATCCCGTCGACCGGGATGCCCTCGGCCAGCTTGGCCAGCATGTCGGAGACGCTGCCGGTCACCGCGTTCTCGGCGGCCGGGTGCTGCGCGGCCAATTCGGCGGCCCGCACCCGCACGTCGTCGGTCAGCAGCAGCTCACGGCAGGCGACCGCGACCAGCGTGTCAACCTCGATCTCCGGAATGGAACGCTGATCGGCCACCGAGAACATCCGCATTTCGGTGATCTCGTCGCCCCAGAATTCGACCCGCACCGGATGCTCGGCGGTCGGAGCGAAGACGTCGAGAATCCCGCCGCGTACGGCGAACTCGCCGCGGCGGCCCACCATGTCCACGCGGGTGTAGGCCAATTCGACCAACCGCGCGATCACCCCGTCGAAGTCGATCTCCTGACCCACACTCAAGGCGAGCGGTTCTTGACGACCCAGCTGCGGCGTCATCGGCTGCAGCAATGAGCGCACCGCGGTCACCACCACCCGTAACGACGGGCCCAGCCTGGCGTCGTCGGGATAAGCCAGCCGGCGCAGCACCAGCAGCCGAGCGCCCACGGTGTCGACACCCGGGGAGAGTCGCTCATGCGGCAGCGTCTCCCACGACGGAAACACCGCGACCGCGCCGCCGAGAACACCCTGTAGTTCCGCGGTCAGGTCGTCGGCCTCGCGACCGGTGGCAGTGACCACCAGCAACGGACCCAGCCGCGCCAGCGCGCTGGCGACGAACAGGCGCGCACTAGCCGGCCCTACCAGCGTCAAGTCGTCAGGTCGATCGGAGGCGCGCGCAATCAGCTGTTGGAAGGTTGGCGCGGCCAGCGCCAATTCGACGAGCCCCGCGATCGGGGTATCTGGGCTAGCAGCCCCCGGTGCGGTCATGATGCGGCCATTCTAGGGCGCAGCCGATTCGTCAAAATCGAGCCTGCCGCCGTCAAGAATGCGTAAGGACCCCGATACCGGCCCCGGCGCCGGCACATCGTGGAGCCATGACCCTGCTCGACCTGCTACCGTCCATCGGGCACGCGGCACCGCGGCGGTTCGACCCCGCGATCTGGCCGACCACCGCCAGCTCCGACGAGGACGGCCGGCTGTGCACCGGCGGCGTGCCGCTCGCCGACATCGCCGACGAGTTCGGCACCCCCGCCTACGTGATCGACGAAACCGACTTCCGCCACCGCGCCCGTCGCTACCGCGCGGTGTTGCGGGACGTCGAGGTCGTCTATGCCGGGAAGTCGTTGCTGACCACCGCGGTGGCACGCTGGGCCCGCGAAGAGGGACTCGGCATCGGCGTCTGCTCACCCGGCGAGCTGGCCGTCGCCCTGGCCGGTGGCGTGGACCCGTCACGCATGGTCATGCACGGCAATGCCACCTCGCCCGACGAGCTGCGCGACGCCGTGGCCGTCGGTGTCGGGCGCCTGGTCCTGGATTCCAGCCTCGGCATCGCCTACCTGGCCGGACTGGCGCGCTGGCGCCAGCGGGTGCTCATCCGGGTGACCCCCGATGTCGATGTTCACGGCCACCGGGCGGTCACCACCGGTATCAGCGACCCGACCTGCGGGTTCACCCTCACCGGCGGCCATGCCGCCGACGCGGTAAGGGCGGTGCTGGCGCATCCCATCCTCGACCTGATCGGACTGCACTGCCAGCTGGGCCCACAGGTCAGCGACCCGGCCCGCTACGGCGAAGCGATCCGCCGCCTGATCGCGGCAATGGCCGACATCCGGGCACACCACGGCGTCATCCTCACCGAACTCAATATCGGCGGCGGCCACGCCGTCCCCTACCTGCGCGGGGACCCCGAACTCGACCTCGCCGAGTTGGCCGGCGTCATCGAAGACGCGCTGGACGAAGCCTGCGCCGCCGAACACTTCCCGCGCCCGGCCGTCGTCGTAGAGCCCGGTCGCGCTATCAGCGCGCGGGCCGGCGTCACGCTCTACCGCGTCTGCTCGGTGAAGACCCGGCCGAACGGCCACACCGTGGTCGCAGTGGACGGCGGAAGGAGCGACAATCCGCGGGTGGCGCTGGACGGCGCACAGTACACGGTCGCCCTGGCCAACCGGCATGGCCTGGGCGTCAAGCGGTCCGTCACCGTGGCGGGCCGGCATTGCGGCGCCGGCGACGAGATCGCCCGCAATGTCGAGCTGCCGTCGGATATCCATGCGGGCGACCTGCTCGCGGTGGCGTGTACCGGCTCCTATCACCACAGCATGGCGTCGAACTACACCATGGTCGGGCGGCCGCCGCTGGTGGCAGTCAACGGCGGCCGGGCCCGGGAGCTGGTTCGCCGCGAAACGATCGCCGACCTGTTGTCACGCGATTGCGGGTAACGGGCCTACTCCCCCTGCAGCTGGGGATCGGCCTCGAGATGGGTCAGGCCATTCCAGACCAGGTTGACCAGGTGGGCGGCGACGACTTCCTTCTTGGGTTCCCGCGCGTCGAGCCACCATTGCGCGGTCATCGACACCGAACCGACCAACGCCTGGGCGTATAGCGGCGCCAGGTCCGGGTCCAGGCCCCGCCGAGCGAAGTCACCGGCCAGGATGGAGCTGACCTGGCTGACGGCGTCGTTGAGCAGGCTGGAGTAGGTGCCCGAACTGATCGACGCCGGCGAGTCGCGGATCATGATGCGAAAGCCGTCGGTACGTTCCTCGACATAGGTCAGCAGGGCCAACGCGACCCGCTCGACACGCACCCGGGAGCGGTTGTTGGTCAGCGACGAGGTGATGCCGTCCAGCAGCGCCTGCATCTCCCGGTCGACGACCACCGCGTACAGGCCCTCCTTGCCGCCGAAATGCTCGTAGACAACCGGTTTGGAGACGTTGGCGCGTTGCGCGATTTCCTCGATCGAGGTTCCGTCGTAGCCGCGTTCGGCGAACAACGTTCGGGCGATGCCGATAAGTTGGTGCCGGCGTTCGCTGCCGGTCATCCGGGCGCGCGGCGCCCGCGTTTCCCTTTCCGGCTCCTTTTCGGGAACAGCCACGTCAATTAGGGTATCCGGTCGGGCGGGGGTTAGCCGTGTCAAGCGTGCATGGAGGGCTTCGACTGTGAGCTGAGGGCTTTGAGCGTGCGTCGAGGGTGTCGGGCGTGCGTCAGGGGCGCCGAGCGTGAGCTGACGGCGCCGAGCGTGCGTCGAGGGCGCCGAGTGTGAGCTGACGGCGCCGACTGTGCGTCAGGGGCCGCCGGAGCCGTGATTTTGCCGCCCTATTCGCACACCCGAGGCCACAACTTCACAATCGTTTCGACAATCGACGCCGGGGGCTCCGGAGTCGATCCGCTTAACGTTAGAGTCTCATGGTGGTGAGCGGGCAAAATGCTCGCCATCGACCGGCAATCCGTCGTGGTGTAATCGGCAGCACATCAGATTTTGGTTCTGAGAGTTCAGGTTCGAGTCCTGGCGACGGAGCGTGGCTCCCGGGATCTTCCCAAGATCGTTGCCGCGAGCGTGCGCGTTCGCGAGCGCGACACGTAAGGAGGGTCGATGACGTTTCGTGGCGACACCGCGGTCCTGGTCCTCGCGGCCGGACCGGGCACCCGGATGCGGTCTGACACCCCCAAGGTGCTGCACACCCTGGGCGGGCGCAGCATGCTGGCGCACTCTCTGCACGCGATGACCAAGCTGGCGCCGCAGCATCTGGTCGTGGTGCTCGGCCACGATCACCAGCGCATCTCGCCGCTGGTCGCCGAGCTGGCCCAGACCCTGGGGCGCACCATCGACGTGGCACTACAAGACCGGCCGCTGGGTACCGGGCATGCCGTGCAATGCGGCCTGTCGGCACTGCCCGACGATTACGCCGGCATCGTGGTCGTCGCCTCCGGCGATACGCCACTGCTGGACGCGGACACGCTGGCCGATCTGATCGCCACCCACAGCGCGGCAACCCCCCAGGGCAAGGCCGCGGTCACGGTGCTGACCACGACGCTCAGCGACCCGCACGGCTACGGCCGCATTCTGCGGACCCAGGACAACGAGGTGATGGCGATCGTCGAGCAAACCGACGCGACCCCCTCACAGCGCGGCATCCGCGAGGTCAACACCGGCGTCTACGCCTTCGACATCACCGCTCTGCGGTCTGCCCTGAGCCGACTGAGCTCCGACAATGCTCAGCAGGAGCTGTACCTGACCGATGTCATCGCCATCCTGCGCCGCGACGGGCACACCGTAAGTGCCCGCCACGTCGACGACAGTGCGCTGGTGGCCGGCGTCAACAACCGCGTCCAACTGGCACAACTGGGCGCCGAGCTCAACCGCCGGATCGTGGCCGCGCACCAAATGGCCGGCGTCACCGTCATCGACCCCACCACCACGTGGATCGACGTCGACGTCGCGATCGGGCGCGATACCGTCATCCACCCCGGCACCCAGCTGCTGGGCCGAACCCAGATCGGCGGCCACTGCGTCATAGGTCCGGACACCACCTTGACCGACGTCACCGTCGGCGACAGCGCCACGGTGATCCGAACGCACGGCACATCGTCATCGATCGGCGACGGGGCCACGGTCGGCCCCTTCAGCTATCTACGGCCCGGCACCGTGCTGGGAGCCGACGGCAAATTGGGCGCTTTCGTGGAAGTCAAGAACTCCACCATCGGCACCGGCACCAAAGTTCCGCACCTGACCTACGTCGGCGATGCCGACATCGGCGAGCACAGCAATATCGGCGCGTCCAGCGTGTTCGTCAACTACGACGGCACCGCCAAGCAGCGCACCACAATCGGCTCGCATGTTCGCACCGGTTCGGACACCATGTTCGTGGCACCCGTGACGGTCGGTGACGGCGCCTACACCGGGGCCGGCACAGTCGTCCGCGAGGATGTGCCCCCGGGGGCGCTGGCGGTGTCCGCGGGTCCGCAACGCAATATCGAGAACTGGGTGCAGCGCAAACGGCCCGGAACTGCGGCGGCTCAGGCAGCAGAAGCCGCCGAAAAGGCCGGGCGGAATTCCGAAGGCAACCAGACAGCGTGAATCAGGGTGCCGGCTACCCGGCAGCACCTCCAGGCCCCGTACGATAAGTCATCCATTTCGATCCCGATACGGCGAGGGCAGCGCGTTGAGCCACGACTGGACCGACAATCGCAAAAACCTGATGCTCTTCAGCGGCCGCGCCCATCCGGAGCTGGCCGAGCAGGTCGCCAAGGAACTCGACGTCCATGTCACCGCGCAGGACGCGCGGGAGTTCGCCAACGGCGAGATCTTCGTGCGCTTCAACGAATCGGTGCGCGGCTGCGACGCATTCGTCCTGCAGTCCTGCCCGGCCCCGGTGAACACCTGGCTGATGGAACAGCTGATCATGATCGACGCGCTCAAGCGGGGCAGCGCCAAGCGGATCACCGCGGTCATGCCGTTCTACCCCTACGCCCGCCAGGACAAGAAGCACCGCGGCCGTGAGCCGATCTCGGCGCGGCTGGTCGCCGACCTGCTCAAAACCGCCGGCGCCGACCGCATCGTGACCGTCGACCTACACACCGACCAGATCCAGGGCTTCTTCGACGGACCGGTCGACCACATGCGCGGCCAGAACCTGCTGACCGGCTACATCAGGGACAACTATCCCGACGGCAACATGGTGGTGGTCTCCCCCGACTCGGGCCGGGTGCGCATCGCCGAGAAGTGGGCCGACGCATTGGGCGGCGTCCCGCTGGCCTTCATTCACAAGACCCGCGACCCGCGCGTCTCCAACCAGGTGGTGTCCAACCGGGTGGTGGGTGAAGTCTCCGGCCGCACCTGTGTGCTCATCGACGACATGATCGACACCGGCGGCACCATCGCCGGCGCCGTACAGCTGTTACACAACGACGGCGCCGCCGACGTGATCATCGCGGCCACCCATGGCGTGCTGTCCGACCCGGCCGCCGAGCGGCTGGCGGCATGCGGCGCCCGCGAGGTGATCGTCACCAACACGCTTCCCATCACCGAGCAGAAGCGTTTCCCCCAGCTGACGGTCTTGTCCATCGCGCCGCTGCTGGCCAGCACCATCCGCGCGGTCTTCGAAAACGGCTCAGTTACAGGGCTTTTCGACGGAGACGCGTAGATGCCCGCGGCCGCAGGGGAATCCGTCATCTACCACAACCCCAGGTGCAGCACCTCCCGCAAGACGCTGGAGTTGTTGCGCGACAACAACCTCGAGCCCGTCATCGTCGAATATCTGAAAACCCCGCCGTCCCGGGAACAGCTGGTGCAGCTGATCCGAGACGCCGGCATCGAGCTACGGACCGCGGTACGCAAACGCGAACCGCTCTACACCGAACTCAACCTCGCCGACGCCACCGATGACGAACTGCTCGACGCCATGGCCGAGCACCCCATCCTGATCGAACGGCCTTTTGTGGTCACCTCGAAGGGCACCCGGCTGGCTCGGCCGGTCGACGCCGTTCGCGAGATTCTGTGATCGCTCGCCGGCGCAACACGGCCGTCGTCGCCATCGCGGTGGTGATGTCATCGGTCGCCTGCTCCCCGGCGAAACCCCCGGACTTTCAGTCCATCTTGACGACGGGTGTGACCACCAGCACGCTGACTACGACGGCACGGCCGGTTCCGCTGTCGAAGTACCTGGAAAGCATCGGGGTCAGCGGAGAACAGGTTGCGCCGAGCAAACTGAGCGGTCTGACGGTGTCCATTCCGACACCACCGGGCTGGTCGCCGTACAGCGGGCCCAAGATCTCCCCGGAGACGGTGATCATCTCCAAAGGCGGCAAGTATCCGACGGCCAGGCTGGTGGTGTTCAAGCTGCGCGGAGACTTCAATCCCGCCGACGTAGCCAGGCGCGGCAACGAAGACGCCCAACTGTTCGACAACTTCAAGCAACTGGACGCCTCGACGGCAGACTTCAACGGCTTTCCGTCGTCGATGATGCAAGGCAGCTACGACCTCGACGGCACGCGGTTACATAGCTGGAACCGGGTCGTCGTGCCCACCGGGCCACCGCCGGACAATCAGCGGTATCTGGTTCAGCTCACGATCACCAGCCTGGCCACCGAGGCGGCCGCGAATGCGCCCGACATCGAGGCGATCATCCGCGGTTTCGTGGTAGCAGTGAAGTCGCGGTGATGACGCGAGGGCAGGCGAATTTCCCCTCTGCTGTGCCGATGCGCTAACCTGGCCGGGCGTCACGGCGAGGGTGCGAAAGACCAGCACCGTTATCGACGGAGACCGACACTTTCGTCGCGATCCTTGCCGTGCCCTATGACTTGGGTTCAGAGCACACAGGAGCGACACAATGGCCAAGGCTGCAGTCAACCAACTGAAGGTCACGGTACGGACCGCGACGGGCAAGGGCGCGTCCCGGCGAGCCCGCCGCGACGGCAGGATTCCGGCAGTCCTCTACGGCCACGGCGCCGAACCCCAGCACTTGGAGCTGCCCGGACACGACTTCGCCGCGGTGCTGCGGCATTCGGGCACCAACGCGGTGCTGACCCTGGACATCGCCGGGAAGGAGCAGCTGGCGCTGACCAAAGCGCTGGACATCCACCCGATCCGCCGCACCATTCAGCACGCCGACCTGCTGGTGGTCCGGCGCGGTGAGAAGGTCGTCGTCGAGGTCGCCGTCGTGGTGGAAGGCGAGGCCGCGTCGGGCACGCTGGTGACCCAGGAAGCCAACGCCATCGAGATCGAGGCGGAGGCGCTGTCGATTCCCGAGCACCTGACCGTGTCGGTCGAGGATGCGGAGCCCGGCACCCAGTTCACCGCGGGGAAGATCGCGCTGCCACGGGGCGTCAACTTGATCTCCGACCCGGAATTGCTGGTGGTGAACGTGGTGAACGCGCCGACGGCCGAAGATCTCGCCGAAGAGGGCGCAGGAGAGGTTGCCGAAGCCGCGGTAGCCGAAGAAGAGGCTGGCGAAGCCGAACCCGCCGCAGAAAAGTCCGAGTAGGCGGCTCACGACGTGGCCGAGCCGTTCCTGGTCGTCGGCCTCGGGAACCCCGGAGACACCTACGCGCGCACCCGGCACAATCTCGGGTTCATGGTTGCCGACCTGTTGGCTGCGCGGTTGGGCTCGAAATTCAAGGGGCACAAGCGTTCCGGGGCCGAAGTCGTCACCGGCCGGCTGGCGGGACGCGCGGTGGTGCTGGCCAAGCCGCGCTGCTACATGAACGAGTCGGGCCGCCAGGTGGGCCCGCTGGCCACGTTCTACTCGGTGGCGCCGGCCGACATCGTCGTCATCCACGACGACCTCGACCTGGACTTCGGTCGCATCCGGCTCAAACTCGGTGGCGGCGAGGGCGGCCACAACGGGCTGCGCTCGGTGGCGGCTGCATTGGGCACCAAGGACTTTCAGCGGGTGCGTATCGGCATCGGCCGTCCGCCCGGACGCAAGGACCCCGCGGCGTTCGTCTTGGAGAACTTCACCACCGCCGAACGTGCCGAAGTCCCGACCATCTGCGAGCAGGCGGCAGACGCCACCGAGTTGCTCATCGAAATGGGACTGGAGACCGCGCAAAATCGGGTCCATGCCTGGCAGGGGTGATCCGCGTCGGGCGGATCGCTTTTAGTGCGTCGCCGCCGCGGCGTCGGCGACCGCGCGGATTGCCTGCGACACCTGCTGCCCGACGTCGGCGCGAGCCGGGTCGACCACGCTGAACAGCGGTGCCGGGTCGAAGTAGCTGATGTGCGCCGGTCCGCGGCTCTCCGCCCAGACCTGCATGCGTACCGGAACCACCGCGCCGATCGCTTGCGTGGCGCCGAAGAGCGTCTTGCCGATCTGCGGATTACCGACGAAGAAGCTATGCGACCGCTGCAACTGCAATCCGATCGCCTCGAGCCTGCTGGCCTGGTTCACGTCGCCGAGGACGGTCATGCCGTTCTGGTCGGCAGCCGTGTGCAACGCGCCAATCGTCCCTTCGAACGAACTCGACGTGTCGACGGTGATGAATGTGGTGTCGACCTTCGTTACCTGAGGGGTTGCCTGAGGTGCGGCGCCGGCGCCCACCGCGGCTTCGGCGATGGTGCGGACCGACTGGGATATCTGCTGACCGGCATCGCCGAGAGCCGGGTCGACGGCGGTAAACTCCGGGGCCGGGTCGAAGTAGCTGATATGGGCCGGACCGTCGCCGTCCACCCAGACGTGCACGCGTACCGGGATGACCGCGCCGATCGCTTGCGTGGCGTCGAAAAACGTCTTACCGATCCGCGGATTGCCGACAAAGAAGCTATGCGCCCCCGGCAATTGCAGCCCGGTAGCCGCCAGCACCGCATCCTGGTTGAGGTCGCCGACGATCATCATCCCGTTGTCGGCGGCCGCCTTCTGCAGTGCATCGACGGTAGCTTCGAATTTCTGGTTCGAGGTATAGCTGATGAAGCTTGTCGACACGGTGCGCGGCTGGCTTGAAACACTGCTCGTAGCAGGCGAATTCGTTGATTGCGGAGCGCTGTTCTTGGTGCTGCTGCACGCCGCCGCGGTCAGCGCCACGACGGAAAGGCCAGCGGCAACTCGCGTCATCAGTGATTGCGAGGCGAACAACATGGGCACTGCTCCCTTCGGTTTTCGATGGGGCCGGCTGTTCGGCACGCAGCGCTCCGCAGCGGTCACACATCATTCGGGCCACCCACGATCGGTTGGCAAGACCATTCCACCACTGGCATCCGCGAGCAGACGCAAAATCGCCCAATTTCCTTGGGAAATGGGCGATTTTGTGTCTGCTCGCGACCGAAAGCTAGGTGACGAGGGTGACCGAATTGGCTCGTCGCAGCTTGCCCGACGGCGTCTTCGGGATGGTGCCCGGACCGAGAACCACGACGTTGCGCGGACGCACGTCCACCTCGGCGACCACCTCGTGGGCCACTTGGTGCTCGATGCGGCGAACCTCGGCGGGGTCCTCGAAAGCGTTCGACTCGACCGCCACCGCGAAAGTCTCGCGCGAGTGGCCGGCGTCGAGCCGCACCGCCACCGCACAACCCGGACGTACCCCCTCGACCCGGCCGGCAGCCCGCTCGATATCGGTCGGATAGATATTGCGGCCGGCCATGATGATGACGTCCTTGACGCGGCCACAGACGACGACGTGGCCATTCTCCATCCGGTAGCCGAGGTCGCCGGTGTCATACCAGCCCTGCGCGTCCTGCGCCGGGATGAATCCCCCCATCGTGATGTAGCCGGGTGTCACCGACTCGCCCCGCAGCTCGATCACCCCGACGCCGCGCGGCGGCAGGATGTTGCCGTCCTCGTCGACGATGCGGGCCTCGATCCCCTGCAGCAGCGGGCCCAGCGAGGCCAGCCGGCGGGTGTTGCCCTTGGTGGCCGGCACCGCGCGCCGCAGCGCGGCCAACAGGTCGGCGTCCACTTCGTCGACCACCAGGCCGGCGCCGCACTCGGAGAACGCCACCGCGAGCGTGATCTCGGCCATGCCGTAGGCCGGCAGGATGGCCTGCGGCCTGAGCCCGAACGGCGCACCAGCTTGGCACAGGTCCTCGACGTCGGCCGGCTCGACCGGCTCGGCGCCCGACAGCGCGAAGCGCAGCGAGGACAGGTCGAACTGGCCGGGCTTGGCCTGCTTGCGCAGCCGCTTGGCGAACAGCGAATAAGCGAAGTTGGGCGCCGCGGTCATGGTGCCGCCGTACTTGTCGATCAGCTTGGCCCACAGCAGCGTGTCGCGCATGAAGTCCATCGGGGTGACTTTGACCAGCTCACCGCCGAAGTACATCGGCACGGTCAAGAAGCCGATCATCCCCATGTCGTGGAACAACGGCAACCAGCTGACCATGACGTCGGTGTCTTCGTTGTACTCGGCGCTGATGTACATCGCCTCGAGATTGGCGAACAGGTTGCGGTGGGTGATCTGAACAGCTTTCGGGGAGCCGGTCGAACCCGACGTCAGCTGCATCAACGCCAGGTCGTCCTCGTCGGTCTCGATCGGGTCGACAGGGTCCGACGCCAGCAGCTGCTCGACGGTGAGCACCTTGATGCCCCGCTCTTGCAGCACCGGAGCGGCGGCCATGAACGGGTCGGAGATGATGACCGCCTTGGCCTCGATCATGTCGACCACGGTGGTCGTGTCCTCGGCCCACAACGCGAGGTCGGTGCGTGGGGTGGGCTGGTGCAGCATGGTCAGGCTGGCGCCGCGCATCCACAGCCCCTGGGCGGTCGGGGCGATCTCCACCGGCGCGCCGGCCAGCACACCGACCGCGTCGCCGTGGCCGACGCCGACGGCCGCCAAACCGCCGGCTATCCGCCGCGCCCGTTCGTGGACTTCACCCCAGGTGTGCCGAACCGGGGTGTGGGGTTCACCGGTCACCATGCCCTTCGCGCTCTGACGGGCGTTGCGGAACATCTTGTCGGTAAACCTGCTCAAAGCATCCTCCTCGGTTCCGGGCCGGGGGTCCGGGTTCTTATGTTCCGCCTGCTGGACGGCACTTGGTAGCAGGCGCGCGCACACAGTTGGGGAGCAGTTAGGTCTCGGTTCGGTGATGAGCTGACGATCCAACGCCGGACCGCACGATGCGCAAGAGCGTGGCCCGATATCCGGGCCTGCCTGGACCGAAGGCGGTTCGCAGACCGCCCGGCGCGTTGCCCGGCGGACGACGAAATCGCATTCCCTTGCTTACCGCTAGCCGTCACCGCCGATTATCTTAAGCAACTCTTAAGTAACTGCCAAACTCTTAGGGCGTTTGAGGCGGATTTCACAGCGAAGTCACACCGGTTATTCGGGGGTCACCGGAGCCGGGACCACCCGGGCGCCCGGCACCGGTCCGGTGGCCACTCGCACGGTGCGGCACACCCCCGCCCCCGACAGCTGCGCGCCCACGTCGATCGCGGACTCCGCCGAGGCACACAGAAACGCACACGTCGGACCCGAACCCGACACGATGCCGGCCAGCGCACCGGCCTCCACACCTGCCCGCAGCGCCCGACGCAGCGCCGGGTCCAGGCTTACCGCGGCCGCCTGCATTTCGTTACCCAGCAGCGGCGCCAGCTGCTGCGGATCGCCCGCGGCCAGCGCTGCCAGCACCGGTCCGGGTTCGCCGAGGCGCGGCGGGTCGCCCACCTCGCGGAGTCGGTCGAGCTCGGTGAATACCGCCGGCGTGGACAGCCCGCTGTGTGCGAACGTCAGCACCCAATGGAAGGTGTTGCGGGACAGCACCGTTGCCAGCTCCTCACCGCGGCCGGTGCCCAGCGCGGTACCGCCGTGCAGCGCAAACGGCACATCGCTGCCCAGCCGCTCGGCGAGCAGGCGCAGGTCGCGGCGAGGCAGGCTGAGTTCCCACAGGGCATTCATCGCGACCAGCACGGCAGCCGCGTCGGCGCTGCCGCCCGCCATTCCCCCGGCCACCGGGATGGATTTCTCGATGAGAATCGACACATCCGGTGCCCGGCCCACATGTTCGGCCATCAGCTCGGCCGCCTGCCAGGCGAGATTGCGTTCGTCGACGGGCAGCTCGTGCGCCCCCTCGCCGACGAGCTCCAGCGACAGCACATCGGCATTGCGGACCGTCACCTCGTCGACCAGCGAGACGGCATGAAACACCGTCGTCAGCTCGTGGTAGCCGTCGCCACGGCGGTCGCCGACCGCAAGGTATAGGTTCACCTTGCCGGGCACCCGTACGGTGACCGACCCGGTGGGCACCCACAACTCAGCGGTGTTGCCGTCCGACGCCCTGACCACCGCAGCAGACTATCGCTGTAACCGTCGAACCACACGCAACGGCGCCCGGCGGCTCGCCATCAACCAGCCGAGACCTGCTGTTCGCCGGCGGCGCCGCTGGTCTGCGCCACCTCACCGGCCCCCTGCCCAGTGCGCTGCAGCAAACGCACGAAATCGGCGATCGACAGCGTCTCACCGCGTCGAGCAGGGTCGATGCTGGCCGCAAGCAACCTATTCGCCGACTCGTTGCCCGAGCCCGCCCACTGGGCAAACGCGTTACGGGACGTCTTACGGCGCTGCGCGAAGGCGATGTCCACCAGTTCGAACACCTGCTGCCGAAACGCGCCGTCGGTCGGCCACGGTGACGTCTCGTACCGATCGATGCGGACCAGTCCGGAGTAAACGCGCGGGATGGGCCAGAAGACGGTCGGCGACACCATGCCGCAACGCCGAACCCGTCCGTGGAAGCGCACCTTGACGCTGGGTACGCCGTACTCCTTGCCGCCCGGCTCGGCGGCAAGCCGTTCGGCGACCTCGGCCTGCACCATGACCGTCACCACCCGGATGGACGGGAACTCGGCCAGCAGGTGCAACAACGCCGGAACCGCGACGTTGTACGGCAGGTTAGCGACCACTGCGGTCGGCTCGTCGGCCAAGTCCTGCGGGCGCAGGCTCAAGATGTCGCGATTGAGCACGGTCAGGCGCTGGATCTCACTGTGGGAGTGCTCGGCCACGGTCTGCGGCAGCCGGGCGGCCAGTACCGGGTCAATCTCGACGGCCGTCACGGTCGCGCCGCGGTCGAGCAGCGCCAGTGTCAGCGAGCCCAGGCCGGGCCCTACTTCCAGCACCTGGTCAGCCCGGGTGATCCCGGAGGCCGCAACCACCCGGCGCACCGTGTTGGCGTCATGCACGAAATTCTGTCCGAGCGATTTTCGTGGCCGGAACTCGAGTTCCTTGGCCAGCCGCCTGATCTCGGTGCGTCCGAGCAGCCGGATAGTCAGCGTGTCCCCGCTCGTCCACTGCACACCGGCCACGCGCCCCAGCCCTGGCGTTGGCGGGTCACCTCGGCGACTGCGATCTGCTCTTCGCGGGTGGCCAGGTCGGCGCGGGGCGCATACCGCAGCCCGCCATTGGCCTCCCAGGTGCCCTGGTCGAATTGCACCCCACCGTAGTACCCGTTGCCGGTGTTGATCGCCCAGTTGCCGCCCGCCTCACAACCGGCGATGGCGTCCCAGATGTCTCCGTCGCTCACCGGAGGAACGTCGGTGCCCGGCTTGGTGCCCACCCGCACCACCGCGTCGCGCGCCGGCGTCAGCACGACGTTGGCGATCGGCAGCTTTCCGGTGACCACGCCGTTGACCTCGGCCACCGCGAACGTCACATCCTGCTCACCGGGAGTCCCCGCGTCTTCGACGACCTTGCGGCTCATGTTCATTTCCGGGTCTTCGATGCGAAGCGCATCGGGCAGCAGCGGCAACCGTTCGGTGACCCGCTCGATGCGGTACCGGGTCACCTGGATCTGCATGCCGTCGGTAATCGGCGTCGTCGCACCGGGCACCACCTGGTCGCTGCCCTGCAGCGGTACGCCGGCGGCGTCGAGCAGGCCCGCCACGTTGGGCGCCGCTAGGTGCACGGTACGTACCACCCCGCCGTCGTTGATCTCCACCGTCTTGGCGCTGACGACCGGCAGCGCCATCCCCGCCAGCGGGACCCGGCTGCCGCGCGAGGCGGCCGCAGGGGCGGTATCCGTCATGGCCAGTTGGGCCAGCGCTTCGTCCACCGTGGACGCCGTCGTCCAGACCTTCTTGACGTCGTGGCCGTCCAGCGAGATCTCCAGCGGGCGACTGCGCCGCAACACGATGTTCTCCGAATCGTGGACCACCACGTCCCCCGCGGGGTACAGGTCGTCACGCGCGTCGACGGAGAAGCCGTTCTCCTGAACGACCTCGATCACCCGCGATTTCATCGTGGTGACCCGCATCGCGGTTCCATCGACGGTCAGCGTCACCGTCTTGGCCGCCGAAACGGCATACCCGCCGGCGAACGCCAGTCCCAGCAGTAAGGCGCCAACCACAAGGCGCAACATCGGTGATTCGGTTTGATGAAGTTTCGTAAGCAGATTCAATGTGCGACTATCCCCGACCTAACCAACAACCTCAGCAACGACCCAGCAGCAAGTTCCAGACATTTCAGCCGAATTCAGCTGAAAACGCCAAAATGGGCCCCAGAGGCCCACCCGTACGATCACAAGACGGTAACGAACCGATCAAAGCTGAGCAACTCCGGCACGCCGGGTGTTAGGGCCACCCACCAGCTGTGTGACCCAGTTCATATGCTCGCGCGGCATTGCTCGTCGTGATCTGGGCCACTTCCTCGGGACGGCGATCGACCAGCTCAGCCAGTGCCCGAACGGTGTAGGGCAGGCAATACGGCTCGTTCGCTGTGCCACGGTAGGGGTGCGGGGTGAGAAACGGCGCGTCGGTTTCCACCAGAACGTGCTCCAGCGGTATCAGCGGAACAGCTTCCCGGAGGTCCCGGGCGTTGCGGAAGGTCACAGTTCCGGAAAGACTCAGCAACCATCCTGCGGCCACACACTCGCGGGCCATCGCGCTGCCCGATGAGAAGCAGTGAAAGATCACAGTGTCCGGTGCGCCCTCGGCCCGCAGCACGTCTAGCACCTCACGGTCGGCCTGCCGATTGTGGATCATCAACGGTTTTCCGGTGCGCTTGGCCAGGTCGATATGCCACGCGAAGGCCTCGCGCTGCACGACGGGCTGTGCGCATCCGTCGAGGCGGCCCGGCCAATACAGATCCATGCCCGTCTCGCCGACGGCAACGACGCGCGGATGGGCGACGAGTTCGGTGATTTCGGCACGCGCGGCGTCGGTGAGCGCATCGGCGCGGGTGGGGTGCAGTGCCACCGCAGCGTAGACCCGCGGATCCCACTCGGTTGCCCGGGTCACCCAGCGCGCCGATTCCAGGTCGTCGGCGACGGTGACCACCGCACGCACCCCGACGGCCTCGGCCCGGTCGACGACCTCAGCCACGTCCCGGGCGTCGCGGGCGCCGCACGCATCGAGGTGGGTATGGGCGTCGATCAGCGGGGCCAACGGCTCCGGGGCGGGCGGTGCTTGCGGTGTGGCAGGCCGGTTGGTGCTCACGCGCACACAATAGGACCACCCAATAGGGTGGGATCCCAATGAAGCCATTGCAGCCCTATTACGTCACCACCGCGATCGCGTATCCCAACGCTGCGCCGCATGTGGGTCACGCATACGAATACATCGCCACCGACGCAATCGCCCGGTTCAAGCGACTCGACGGCTTCGACGTGCGCTTCCTGACCGGTACCGACGAACACGGCCTGAAGGTGGCGCAGGCCGCCGCGGCCGCGGGCGTGCCGACCGCACAGCTTGCCCGGCGCAATTCCGACGTCTTCCAGCGCATGCAGGAGGCGCTGAACATCTCCTTCGACCGGTTCATCCGCACCACCGACCCCGACCACTACGCGGCGTCGCAGGAGATCTGGCGCCGGATGGAGGCCGCCGGTGATCTCTACCTGGACAACTACTCCGGCTGGTACTCGGTGCGCGACGAGCGGTTTTTCGTCGAGTCGGAGACCCAACTCGTCGACGGCACCCGGATCGCCATCGAGACCGGCACCCCGGTGACCTGGACCGAGGAGCAGACCTACTTCTTCCGGCTGTCGGCCTACGCCGACAAGCTGCTGGCCCACTACCACGCCCACCCCGACTTCATCGCACCCGAGGTACGGCGTAACGAGGTGATCAGCTTCGTGTCCGGCGGCCTCAAAGACCTGTCGGTGTCGCGGACGTCGTTCAACTGGGGCGTGCCTGTGCCGGAGCATCCGGACCACGTCATGTACGTCTGGGTGGACGCGTTGACCAACTACCTGACCGGCGCCGGCTACCCGGATACCGGCTCGGAGTCGTTCCGCCGCTACTGGCCCGCCGACCTGCACATGATCGGCAAGGACATCATCAGGTTCCACGCCGTCTACTGGCCGGCCTTCCTGATGTCGGCGGGCATCGAGTTACCGCGAAAGGTGTTCGCCCACGGGTTCTTACACAATCGCGGCGAGAAGATGAGCAAGTCGGTGGGCAACGTTATCGACCCGGTGGCACTGATCCAGGCATACGGCGTGGATCAGGTCCGCTACTTCCTGTTGCGGGAGGTGCCGTTCGGGCAGGACGGCAGTTACAGCGACGAGGCCATCGTCACCCGGATCAACACCGATCTGGCCAATGAGCTCGGCAACTTGGCCCAGCGCTCGTTGTCGATGGTTGCCAAGAACCTGGGCGGGGTGGTGCCCGAACCCGGGGAGTTCTGTGATGCCGACACCGAGTTGCTGGCGACGGCTGACGGGTTGTTGGATCGGGTGCGGGCCCACTTCGACCGTCAGGCAATGCATCTGGCGCTGGAGGCGATCTGGCTGATGCTCGGCGACGCCAACAAGTACTTTTCGACACAGCAGCCGTGGGTGCTGCGCAAGAGCGAGTCCGAGGCCGACCAGGCGAGGTTTCGCACCACGCTCTACACCACCTGCGAGGTGGTTCGCATCGCAGCGCTATTGGTGCAGCCCGTCATGCCGGAGTCCGCTGCCAAGATGCTGGACCTGCTCGGCCAACCCGACGACCGGCGGGCGTTCAGCGCAGTGGGCACCCGGCTCGCGCCGGGGACCCAACTGCCGCCGCCCACAGGGGTTTTCCCGCGTTACCAGCCGCCTTCCGAAGTCGAGTGACGGGAACGAGACGAGCATCAGGCACCGAAGTCGAGTGAGCGGAACGAGCCCGTGAAGTCGAGTGAGCGGAACGAGCGCAGCGAGTGACGGGAACGAGACGAACAATCCAGCGCAGCGAGTGACGGGAACGAGACGAGCATCAGGCACCGAAGTCGAGTGAGCGGAACGAGCCCGTGAAGTCGAGTGAGCGGAACGAGCGCAGCGAGTGACGGGAACGAGACGAACAATCCAGCGCAGCGAGTGACGGGAACGAGACGAGCATCAAGCACCGAAGTCGAGTGACGGGAACGAGACGAGCATCAGGCACCGAAGTCGAGTGAGCGGAACGAGCCCGTGAAGTCGAGTGAGCGGAACGAGCGCAGCGAGTGACGGGAACGAGACGAACAATCCAGCGCAGCGAGTGACGGGAACGAGACGAACAATCCAGCGCAGCGAGTGACGGGAACGAGACGAGCATCAAGCACCGAAGTCGAGTGACGGGAACGAGCGCTACAGCAAAGTCCAGGCGGAAACCAGCCGAACGCCGGACACCCCGATCCCACGCCCTTCGTGAGGAACCGGACATCTCGGCACGAGGTCATAGTTGCTTTGCGCTACAAGCAATTCGTTGCCGCTCGCTGCGGTGGCCGCCGCGGCGGCGTCGTCAACGACCCCCTGTCGCCCGGTGCCTCGCAACGAAATGCAGGGGCACCTGTCGCGAACCCGCAGCGAACTCCGACTTACCGGAAACCGCCCGGCCAACTCGCTGTCATAGGCAATAATCAGGGGCTGTGGAGCGCCGACGGAACCGGCAGGCAAGTCAATCGCCGATGATCGCCTTGCAGCAGTTGCCTGCGCTGGTCGTTCTGGAGCGGATTCCGGTCCCCGTACTCGCCACCGGAGATGACGGCAGCATCCTGTTCACCAACACGGCATTCGCCCAGATGGTGGGCCGTGACCCGGACGAGGTGCTGTCGCTGCGGTTCCACGAGATCTTCCATCAGTGCCCGGACTCGGCATCGTCGACGCTGTCATTCGTGCATGCACTGGCCAACATGGTCGTCGAGTTGGCCCACAAGGACGGCTCGGTGGTGCGAGCGCTGATGAGCAGGTCGGCCGTGCGACGTGCAGACGACAATTTTGCTCTCGCGGTGTTTCAGGATCTGACCGAACAACTGTGGGAAGAGGAGCGCTGACTGTCCGCGGTGTTGCCACGACCGCTGGCGGCGGACTTCACCGCGCACGGCCGCGATCACTGGCGGCTACGCATCGCCTCGCGAGCAAGGAATTCCCGGAAGTAGGGCAGCGACGTTTCAACCGTCATGCCAGGTAGCAGAAGTCCCCACAGTTGACCCAATCGCTCGGCGGGGCTCTCGACCCCGTACCCGTTGGCGCCGGGTCCGGATAACGCATTGGCTTGCAGCCGCATCCCGAACGTCGCGCCGACAATCGACTCGCTGACCAGTTCGGGGTCGACGTCGTCCCGGAGATCGCCTTCGGCAATTGCCCGCCGGGCCTGCTCGGCCATCTCGCCGACTCCCGCGCTGAAGAAATGCGCAGCCGCGGCGTTGAATCCGGCAAGGACGGCGGTTAGCTGCTCGGCCGCGCGGGCCACCTTGTCGACGCTGAGCAGGTGCGCGACGGCGAAGGTGCCGTGAATCATATTCTCCAGGGCGGGTGACGCCGACCCGCAAACGTTGCGAAATGCGCCGAGAAGCGCTTCGGACCCTTCCTCGATAATCGCCGACGCCAGCGCTTCCTTGGAATCAAAGTGGTGATACAGGGCACCTTTGGTCATGCCCGTCCGATCGATGATCGTGCCCCACCCGGCGGCCGCGTATCCGGCCTCGCCGAAGACGTCGACGGCGGCATCGAGGATCTTTCGCCGGGTTATCTCGGATCGAACCTGGCGTGCCATCGCACTCGTACCTCCGCCAGTGCGGCGGATCCGATCGGGCTCCGGACCTCCGCATCTCGTACTTTCCTAGTCAGCGGGCGGGCCTTAACAGCCGCCATGGCTCTGAACTTTGTCAATCGGGTGCCACCAGCGCCGTTGCCGAGCGGATGGCCAGCACGGTCCGCCGCGCGATGAATTGCGTGAAGTAGTCCACTCTGTCCGGCTGGGCGATGCCCCTCAGCACCAGCAACCAGCTCTTTTCCAGATCGCGAAGAAACCGCTCCGGCGCATCCAGGTCGCTGGCCTGCCGCAAACCCATGTAGATCGACACGATGAGGCGGCCAACGTCTTGCGGGTCGCATCCTTCGGCCACGTCACCTTCGACGATCGCCCGCCGCACCACACTCGCCAGGGCTTCGATCCAGCCGTCCAACAATTTCGTCTGCAGGCCTTCCGTTCGGCCGACCGAGCCGAGCAGATTCGAGGCCGCCCTGTCCATGTCCTGACTGATGTCGCGGACGGCGATCAGATAAACGAAGTCGACCAGCGTCTCCAGGCCGGAAAGCTGCCTGGCCAGCAGCTCCTCGACGACACCCCGGCCGGCGGCGGTGTGTTGCTCGATGATGGCCACCGCCAGCGCGTGCTTGGACCGGAAGTGGAAATACATCGCACCCTTGGTGAGCTGGGCCGCCGCGAGGATGTCGTCGAGCCCGACGTCGTGGTACGCGCGCCGGGCGAACTGATGCGCGGCGGCCTGCAGAATCTGTTGGCGCGTGGTGTCCGCTCGCCCGCTCGTCGAGTCGGTCGTGGTCTGAGCCGAAGAATTCATGCCGGCCGCCGCTGACGGTCGCGCTGCGCATGGATGGCGTCTGTTTCCAGGCTGTCTCGAGCGGTTCCGAAACCGGAACCACCGGGCAGGACGACCGCCGTCACCTTCGCGATGCCCTCCTCGAGCGGGGAAGCCAGATGGTCATCTCGTGATTGCTTACCGGCTGTGCCTCAGGTTGCATTGACGCCGATTTCGAGGGTATCAGCCCGGTTTCTCGCTGCGACGCTTCACGCGGGGCAGCACTATCCGCCAAGCGAAATACTGCCGGTACGGCTAATGGATATTTCCATGCGAGTGGTATGCCCAAGGCCGGACTTCGGCCTGCCAAGCCGCCTCACGCGCCGTTCGTTGCGGTCTGCACGTCGCGCGGAATGTCGAGCGTCGCGACGGGATAAAAGCCGGAATCGTCACGGCCGTCGCGGGCCAACTGCATCGGCGGGTAATTGACCACATGCGCACCGTTCGGCTTGTGCTGTTGCCAATCCACCGACGCCCGCAACGTGTAATGCCCCGCCGGCAAGTCGGCCAGCTCGACGCGAACCGTCTCGGAGGCCGACGCCGGTATGGGCTGCTGGGCGGTGCGGTCCCCGGGCGCCTCCGGGACCAGGGACTTCAGATTCACGCTTGCGGGCAACGTCCGAACCGTCTGTCCGGTGAAATCTACCAATCGGTAACCGGGGACCCATTTCTCGGTCGCGGCCGCGGAGCCGTAATTGGTCCAGACAACCGAGATCGTCGCGACTTTGCCGTCCTTGCTCAACCCCTGCGACCCGGGCTTGGCCTCCACCGAGTACCGGTAGCCCGCCGTCGCATTGGCCTGCGCCCACAGCACATACAGCTTGGGGTCCATCGGCGAGGTCGCATCGTCGTCCGGGAAGTTGATGCTCGAGGTCATCGAGACGTGATATCTCATGATGTCGCGCAGGCCCTTCTCGTAGTAAGCCTGCCGCGTTGTTCCGCTGGGCAGCTGGCACCATTCGGTGATCACCAGAGCCGTCGACAGCCGCTTGCGCAATGCGGCGACAACCGGATCGTTGGTCTGCACGTAGTGGGCGGCGCTGCCGTCGGCCCACGCCGGCATGGGCGCATAGACGCCCAGGCAGTCCGAGCGCATTCCCACCGGCGCGGCGAGCTTCTTGGTGACGTCGTCGGCGAGCAGTTCCCGGATGATCTCCGGGTTGGCTGCGCTGGTCACCAGTTGGGTGCGGGGAAATGCGCTGACGTTGGCCTCGACCAGGCGCTGGATGGACGCCTTGGTGATGTTCTGATCACGGAACTGGCTGTAATACCCCAATGCCGCAACGCTGTCCTCGGGCGCCGGACCGGCGGCGTTGAGCGAGTCGCGCAGGTAGGCGATGTGGTTTTCGCTGAAATCCCCATACCCGGAGAACTCGAAAACGCTGAGTCGCTCGTCGCCGTCGTAGCGGCGACCCAGTGCCGCCAGTAGTTGTACGAAGTCGTTGAGATAGGTCGGATCGTTGAAGTTCGGCACCACCTGCAGCACTCCCGCCGCGGCACCGTTGGCCGGCCCGGGATAAGTCGTGTTGGTGCCCGGCCGGGCGCGTTCCCAGTCGGGAATCGCGATGTTGGTGTTGTTGGGATACGACGCATTGCAGCAGGAGTTGTAGGCGTACACCCGAAGCGTCATCCGCATGCGCCGCTCGGCGAGCCGGCTCAGCGCGTCGTCGATCACGCTGAAGTCGTACTTGCGCTCGTCGGGGGCATCCGGCGGCAGCGTAGCCGGGTCGGTGGGCTGCAACTGACGCCACGAGACCCGCAGGCTGGCGTCGTAGGACGCTGGCCACGCCGGATACCGCTGCTGGGCCGGATCGCGTTGCGGGAAAAGCGGTTCCAAGAGGTCTTCGTACTGGCCGCGTAACGGGTTGGGTATCTCCTGGACCGTCGACGGTATGGCCGGACTGACCATCGCGGTCAGCGGGCTGTTGTCGGGTTGGTGGCTGCTGCATCCGGTGAGCGCCCCACCCGGCAGCAAGACGGCGCACGCGGCAACGATCGATGATTTTCTAATTGCTCGAACCATTTTCACATTTGAGCTAGATTGCGCCGAGCGTCAGTGCCTCGCGGTCGGCGAGGAACGGCATCGGCATCCAGCGAGCGGACAGCAACGCCTCCATGGCGTTGCCCGGGACGGGGCGCGACAACAGGAATCCCTGCGCCCGGTGGCAACCGTGCTGCATCAAAGTCAGCGCGGCCGCAGGGGTTTCGACACCCTCGGCGACCACTTGCAGTCCGAACGCCTCGGCGAGGCCGATAATGGCGCGAACGATCGCCAGGTCGCCGGCGTTGGTGCCCAGGTCGCGGACGAAGCCGGTGTCGATCTTGAGCATGTCGACGGGAAGCGACTTCAGATGCGACAACACGGCGTAACCGGTGCCGAAATCGTCGATGGCCACCTGCACACCGACGTCCTTGAGCTCTGACAACGTCTTTCGCGTCGCCTCGATGTCGTGCACGACGGCACGTTCGGTGATTTCCAGGCACACCGATCCGCCGTCGATGCCGAACTCCTCGATGGTGTCGGCCACACTGCGCACAAAGCCGCGGGTTATCAGCTGGACCGGCGAAACATTGATGCGCAACACCGCGCTCTGCCCCACGCCGTTCTTGCGCCACCGGCTGAATTCGGCACACGCGCTGCGCATCACACATCGGCCGAGTTCGCCGGCGAGGTTGGTGGACTCGGCCACCCCGATGAACGAGTCCGGCAGCAGCAACCCCCAAATGGGGTGGCGCCAGCGAACCAGCGCCTCGGCCGCCACGACCGCGCCGGTCCACAAGTCGACCTCCGGCAGGTAGTGCAGCACCAGCGCATCGCTGTCGATATCGCCTTGCAGATGCAGCTCGATGTCGTTGCGGAACGCGCTCTTGAGCGACATGTCGTCGGTAGCCAGCGCCACCTGGTTGCCACCGGCGCGTTTGGCGGTCAGCACCGCCTCGTCGGCCCGGCGCAGCAGATCGGTGCCGTCGTCGCGGCCAGGCATGCCCACGGCCAGACCGATGCTCACCGTCCGGGTGATCTGATGGCCGCCGATTGCCAGCCGTTCCCGCAGCATTGAAGAAAGCCGGCGGGCGAACGATTCGGCGGCTCCTTTGGACATCGCCTGATCGGGGATCACCACGAATTCGTCGCCGCCCAGTCGGGCGATCATGCTTTGACCGCCGACGCACCCGCGAAGGCGCTGAGCAAAGAGGCGGATGAACCAGTCGCCGGCGTTGTGGCCCAGATAGTCGTTGATCGACTTCAGCCGGTCCAGATCCAAGTACAGCACGGCGACGGGCCCGGGTGTACCCGCCGCAAGCCGTTCCGACAGATGCGCCAGCAGCGCGCGGCGGTTATGCAGGCCGGTCAGATCGTCGTGCTCGGCCAGGTAGCGCAATTTCTCCTCGGCGGCGATCCGCGCCTGCAGCTGTGCGAACAACGCGGCGACGGCCTCGAGCGTGTTGATCTCTTCATGCCTCCACTTCCTGGCGCCGAACTTCACGAAGCCGAGCACGCCGGTGGTCGCCTGCCCCGAGACCAGCGGAGCCGCAGCCACCGATGGCGACGCCGCTGCTATGGAGCCGCCCAGCCAGCGCCGGAAGAACCGGTTGTTTCGGTGCGGCCGGATGACAACCGGCTTCCTACCGTGCTCGCACTGGGTGAGCACCGGGTCGGCGCTGGTGAAGTGGACGACGCCCTCCGGGTCCGGGTCCGCAACGTCACGCCGCGGCGGCCACTCCGCAACCAGGACCGAGGCGCGAATCTCGTGGTCGTGGTGCCGCAAGAAGCTGGCGTCCACATCGAACTGCTCGACCAGTTGAGCGAGCACCCGCTGGCTCACCTGCGTTGCGGTGGATGCGGTCGCCTCCATCAGCTGGGTGGCTACGGAGGTGACGACGAGGTCCAAGCTGCGCGGCAAGGGATCCCCTCCGATGTGTGCACGTGTCCAATGTGGGCGACTACTCGGTCGACGGACGGTCTTAGGGGTCGCTCCTGTCGAATGCTCGCCGCTGCGCATTGGAGGGGCCCTGGTCTGCCTGGTTGTCTACCGGGTTCACCTGGGAATTCAGTCCATTTTCGTTGCGACAGCCTAGCACGGCGCCCCATTTCGCCCGCCCGGAATTCAGCACTCGCATCGCTCCAATGTGTAAGCGCCGACCTCGATTCCGGCGCCTCGACATGTCTCGACTTGTCGAGGGCCAAAATTCAGCGCCCAACGTCCGGTCCTGGAAAAGTCGGGAAAGTGAACCGGCTCACAATCTCCATCACGGCTGTCACAGCAGGCTGGTCTGTGGTGTCTCCAGTGCAGCAGTCATCGGTGATCCCGGATGATCCCGCCACAATGAAGAACAGGAGACTCCCAATGTTTGAGCCGACCCCATTGACTGGCCCACGTACTCACGTCGTCGTCGTCGGCGGCGGCTACGCCGGCACGGTGGCCGCCAACCACCTGCGCCTCAACGCCGACATCGACATCACGGTGGTGAACTCACGCCCGGTGTTCGTCGAACGGATCCGGCTGCACCAGCTGGCGGCGGGCAGCGGCACCGCCACCGTCGAGTACGGCACGTTGCTGGGCGAGGGCATCGAGCTGATCGTCGACACCGTCGACCGCATCGACTCCGCCGACCGCAGGTTGCGGCTGGCTTCAGGTGCCCAACTGGAGTACGACTACCTCATCTATGCCGTGGGCAGCACCGGAGCCACGCCGGCGGTTCCCGGAGCTGCTGAATTCGCATACTCACTCGCCGATCTGGACGGCGCGACCCGGCTGCGGCACATCCTGATGGACCTGCCCGCCGCCGCTCCCGTCGTCGTGGTGGGCGGCGGGTTGACCGGCATCGAAGCCGCCTCGGAGCTTGCCGAGCAGGGCCGCCCGGTGACGCTGGTCTGCGGCGGCCCATTGGGGCCGTCGCTGAGCAAGCGGGGCCGGCGTTCGGTGGCCAGGCAGCTGCGCAGACTGGGCGTCGCGGTGCTCGAATCGGTCGCGGTCAGCCAGGTGCGCTGGGATGCCGTGGTGCTCAGTGACCACACCGTGCTGACCAGCGCGGTCACGGTGTGGACCGCCGGATTCGAGGTGCCGGATCTGGCCGCGCGCAGCGGGCTTCGCACCGACGCTCTGGGCCGGCTGCTCACCGACGAAACACTGACCAGCGCCGACGACGAACGAATCGTCGCCGCGGGCGATTGCGCCGCACCATCGGGCCAGCCGCTGCGGATGAGCTGCCAGGCGGCCGGGCCGCTAGGGGCCCAGGCCGCCAATACCGTGCTCAGCAGGATCGCGGGCGAAACCCCGGCGATGCTCAGCCAGGCGTTCGTCGGGCAATGCATCAGCCTCGGCCGCTCCCATGGCACCGTGCAGCTGTCGCGCTCCGACGACACTCCGGTCAACGTGGCCGTGGGGGGCCGAACCGGCGCCGCGATCAAGGAAGCGATCTGCAAGGGCACGGTGTGGTCCATCCGGCACGAAGCCGCCAAACCCGGCTCGTACTTCTGGTTCAAAGGCGGCAAGCGGGCCGCACAGCTACCGGCCGAGCAGCAGGCTGCGGTGAAGTCCCGATGACCCCCCGATGACCCCCCCGATGACCCCCCCGATGACACAGTCACCCGGCGAGCACGCCCAACGGTTCACCCTGCTGCGGCCGATGCTGTTCACCATCGCCTACGAAATCCTCGGCTCGGCAACCGAATCCGAGGACGTGCTGCAGGACAGCTATGTGCGCTGGGCCGGCGTCGACCTGGAGACGGTGCGGGACACCAAGTCCTACCTGGCTCAGCTGGTCACTCGCCAGGCGCTCAACGCCTTGCGGGCCGGCGCCCGCCGCCGCGAGGAATACGTGGGGCCGTGGCTGCCGGAGCCACTGCTGCTCGACGAACAGGACCCGGCTGCCGACGTCGTGCTGGCCGAATCGGTGTCGATGGCGATGCTGGTCTTGCTGGAGACGCTGAGCCCCGACGAACGGGCGGTGTTCGTGTTGCGCGAAGTCTTCGGATTCGACTACGCCGAGATCGCCGACGCGGTGGGCAAGTCCGGGCCGGCGGTGCGCCAGATCGCCCACCGCGCTCGCGAACACGTGCAGGCGCGGCGCAAGCGATACGGCGCGCGGCCGGTCGACCCGCAGCGCCACGCCCAGATCACCGCACAGTTCCTGGAGACGGCCACCAGCGGCGACGTGGAGGCGCTGATGGCGATGCTCGCTCCGGATGCCGCCTGGATGGCCGACAGCGGCGGCAAGGTGTCTGCGGCACGCAGGCCGGTGGTCGGCGCCGAGCGGGTGGCCAGGGCCATCACCGGACTGATGCGCAAGGCGGGAGCGCTGTTGCGGGTCGAGATTGCAACCTGCAACAGCGCCCCGGCGGTGTTGTTCTACCTGGGCGAGCACCTGGAGGGCGTGATCACGCTGGAGATCGTCGACGACAAGATCACCAACTTCTACGTGATGCGCAATCCCGAGAAGCTGACGGCGTTGGCCAGCCCGCGGGAGATCAGCCGCGGCTGATCGCAACTCCCGGCGCGCGGATATCCCCCACTCTGTCAAGCTAGGGCGGTGCGAATCGATCGGCTCGGCGACCTCGGCGGAGCACCGCAGGTGCTACGCGCTGTCGCTCGTGCCACCGTCCGGCTGGGCTTGGCGCCGCCGGCCGCGTTGACCGGCGAGTGGTTCGGCGCGCTGGCGGTGATCGCCCCGAGTGTGTCGGTGCGGCCGGTGGACCGCGGCGACGCGTTTCCGGTCCGGGAGGCCCCCGGTGAACCGGTGGCACCCGTCTCGGGCGCGGTGGGCGGCGGCTGGGTCGGCTACTTGTCTTACCCCGATCCCGGCGCGGACGGGCGGGGAAGCCGGATCCCCGAAGCCGCCGGTGGCTGGACCGATTGCGTGCTGCGCCGCGACCGCGACGGCCACTGGTGGTACGAGAGCCTGTCGGACGCACCCATGCCGGACTGGCTGGTCAGCGCCCTGGCCACGACACCGGCGCCCGCCGGCCGGCCGGTGCCGGGCACCTGCCGGATCGACTGGGCAGCGGCCGACCGGGAAGCTCATCGCGGCGGCGTGCTGGCCTGCCTGGCGGCGATCACCGCCGGCGAGGTCTACCAAGCCTGCGTGTGCACGCAGTTCACCGGGACCGTCAGCGGGTCCGCGCTGGACTTCTTCATCGACTTCGTTGACGCCGCCGGCACCTCCCCGTCCCGAGCAGCGTATGTCGGCGGCCCGTGGGGCGCGGTGGCATCGCTATCCCCGGAACTTTTCCTGCGGCGCCACGGCACCGGCGTGGCGTCCAGCCCGATCAAGGGCACGCTGCCACTGGAGGCCTGGCCGTCGGCGCTGCGGGCATCACCCAAAGAAGTGGCCGAGAACATCATGATCGTGGACTTGGTCCGCAACGACCTTGGCCGAGTGGCCATTACCGGCACGGTCACCGTGCCCGAGCTACTGGTGGTGCGCCGCGCGCCGGGCGTATGGCACCTGGTGTCCACCGTGGCGGCCCAGGTTCCGGCCGACTTGCCGATGTCGGCGCTGCTGGACGCCGCCTTCCCGCCGGCGTCGGTTACTGGAACGCCCAAACTACGGGCCCGCCAACTGATTTCACAGTGGGAGCAGCATCGTCGCGGAATATATTGCGGCACAGTTGGTTTCGCATCACCAATCGCCGGTTCCGAACTCAACGTTGCGATTCGCACCGTCGAATTCGATGCCGCGGGCAACGCCGTCCTGGGCGTTGGCGGCGGGATCACCGCGGACTCCGACCCCGACGCCGAGTGGCAGGAATGCCTGCACAAGGCCGCACCCATCGTCGGGATGGCGGTCCCGGCGACCGCCACCCGGGTCGGCTAGTCAGCAAACTGTGGCGAGGTGCGGCTCGGCGGAATTTCGCGTAACGCCCACATGGCACGCCTGGTGCGCCTAAGCTCCTAATCGGCGACCCGCGTGTATCGCGTGGTCGAATGCGAGAGGGGTCCGTCATGAGAGTCGGTGTCGTCGGCGTTGCGGCCGCGGCCATGGTGGGGGGAACGCTGGCGGTTGCGCCGCTGACGATGAGCGGGCCGATGCGCACCCCGAACCAAGGGACGTGTACCGCCGGCCAGCAATGCGACCGCCTGGCCTCCGTGCTGATGCCCGGCACCAGTGCGCAGCCGGGCAAACCCGCACAGGCAGCGCCGGCGCCGGCACAGTTACCGACGGATGCGCTGACCCCCGTATTGGCGCCGCGCGCCGCGCCGGAGGCTGCCCGCGCGGTACCCGGAGTGGCCTCGGGACCGGGACTGCCCGGTGTCACCGACTTGGGTCCGGCCGCGCTGCCGGCCGCCCCTCCCCTGCCCGACGCGGCGCTTCCGGCGGGACCCGGCCTGCCTGACATCGGCACGCCTTACATCGGCACGCCGTACCTCGGAGTCCCCGGCCTCGGCCTGCCCGGGGTGCCGAACCTGGCCAACGGACCTGCCGCGGTCGGAACGGCCACCTCGGTCGTGAACGGCGTCCTGGGGATTGGCGGCACCATCGCCGGCGTCACGACGTCCAGCGCGCTGGCGGTCACGTATGTGGTCCTTGCCTACAACGCCTTGCAGTCCTCGGGCATCCTGCCGCAACTCAACTCCACCGCCAACACAATCGGCTCCATGCTGTTCCCGTCGGGTCTACCCTCGGTCGGTTTGCCGACGTTGAGTCTGCCGGGCCTACCGGCTCTGTCGGGGGTATCGCCGGCGGGCCTGATCGCGTTGGCGGGGGTGGGCGGTCTGCCAAACCTGAGCTTGCCGAGTCTGCCGGGAGTGTCGCCGACCAATCTGCTGGGGCTGGCGGCCGCCGGACTGCCCGGTCTGCCCGGAGTGTCGCCCACCGATGTGGTGGCCCTGGCGGCCGGTGGCTTGCCACAGCTGGCGTCCGCTCTGCCCGGGCTGCAGGCCGGTCTGCCGGCGCTGCCGGGCGTGGATCCAGCGATGCTGGCCGCGGCGTTGCCGGCGCTGGCGGCAGGTCTACCGGGCGGCCTTCCGGCGGTTGACCCGGCGATGCTGGCCGCGGCACTGCCCGCACTGACCGCCGGCGGTCTGCCGGCGCTGCCGGGTGGGCTGCCGGCGTTGCCGGGCGGGCTGCCGGCGCTGCCGGGCGGTCTGCCGGCGCTGCCGGCTCCGGCGCTGCCCCCGCCACCCCAGCTCCCGACCATCCAGGGGCCCCCCATTCCCCCGCACCCGCAGTTGTGCACCCCGACAATCGGTCCCATCGGGAGTTCCTGCACACCCTGACCCGGACCGGGACTACCGGTCGCAAAGTCTTTCTAGGGCGCCGCATCGGTTTCGCGGCGGGCCAGCAGGACCGCATCGTAGAGCTGACGTGAGCGCACGCCCTGATGTGCCGCGGCCACCTCGCTGCAGGCGTCCTTGACGCGGATGCCGGCCGCGACCAGGTGCTCGACCTCCTCGACCAGCGACTGCAGGTCGGCGGTCGGGGTCGCGCCGGCGCCGGCGAGTACCACGGTGATCTCGCCAAGCACCCCGCCGGTAGCCCAGTCCGCCAACTCGTCGAGCGATCCACGCACCACTTCCTCATGCACCTTGGTCAGCTCCCGGCAGACCGCGGCCGGACGCGCCCCGCCAAGCTGTTCGACAGCATCGCGCAGACATGCGGCCAGCCGTCGTGGGGATTCGAAGAACACGCAGGTGCGCTGCTCGTCGGCCAGCGAGGCCAGCCACGCCCGCCGCGCCGCACCCTTGCGCGGGGCGAACCCTTCGAAGCAGAACTTGTCCGACGGCAGACCGGACACCACGAGCGCGGTTGTCACCGCCGACGGCCCGGGCAGGCAGGTCACCGTGATCCCGGCATCGATACAGGCCGCGACCAGTCGATATCCCGGATCGTTGATCACCGGCAATCCCGCGTCGCTGACCACCAGCACCGTGGCGCCGGCTTGCATCGCGTCAACCAGCGCCGTCACCCGCAACGCCTCGACCCGGTCGAACAGGCTCACCACCCGCCCGCTGATCTCGACATCAAGCGCCCTGGCCAAAGTTTTCACCCGGCGGGTGTCCTCGGCCGCCACCACATCGGCTCCGGCCAACGCGTCGATCAGGCGTGGCGACGCATCCGCGGGCTGGCCCAACGGAGTGGCGCCGAGCAACAGGCGGCCGGAACTCATGACGGACAGCCTACGATCGAGCTGATGACCGCCCCGCCCCAACAAACTTCCGGCCTGGCCGAGGAGCGTGCGGCACCCGTCATCAGCCCCGGGCCGCTGGTACCGATCGCCGATTTCGGACCGGTAGACCGGATGCGCGGCTGGATTGTCACCGCCGTGATTACGCTGCTCGCCGCGGTGACCCGGTTTTTGAACCTCGGCTCGCCGACCGATGCCGGCACTCCGATCTTCGACGAGAAGCACTACGCCCCCCAGGCCTGGCAGGTGCTGCACAACCACGGCGTCGAAGACAATCCCGGCTTCGGCCTGGTCGTCCATCCTCCGGTCGGCAAGCAGATGATCGCGATCGGCGAGGCCCTGTTCGGTTACACCGGGTTCGGGTGGCGGTTCAGCGGCGCGGTGCTGGGCGTCATCCTGGTGGCGCTCGTGACCCGGATCGTCCGGCGGATCACCCGGTCGACCCTGGTCGGGGGCATCGCCGGCGTGCTGCTGATCTGTGACGGAGTCAGCTTTGTCGCCGCGCGCACCGCGCTGCTGGACGGCTTCCTGACGTTCTTCGTGGTCGCGGCTTTCGGCGCACTCATTGTCGACCGCGATCAGGTTCGCCAGCGCATGCACGTCGCACTGAGCGAGAACCGGGTCGCCGAGACGGTGTGGGGACCACGGCTGGGGGTGCGCTGGTGGCGGTTCGGCGCCGGGGTGCTGCTCGGATTGGCCTTCGCGACCAAGTGGTCCGGTCTGTACTTCATCGCGTTCTTCGGCGCGATGTCGTTGGCGTTCGACGTGGCGGCACGCCGCCAGTACCAGGTGCCGCGGCCCTGGTTGGGGACGTTGCGGCGGGATTTGTTGCCCACCGGATACGCGCTGGCGCTGATTCCGTTCGCGGTCTACCTGGCCAGCTATGCCGGCTGGTTCGCATCCGAGACCGCGATCGACCGCCACCAGGTAGGTCAGACGATCGGCCCGGACAGCGTCCTCCCGCTGCCCGACGCGGTTCGCTCGCTGTGGTACTACACCGCCAAGGCATTCCACTTCCACGCGACGCTGACGAATTCGGCCGGCAACCACCACCCGTGGGAGTCCAAGCCGTGGAGTTGGCCGATGTCGTTGCGGCCGGTGCTGTATGCCATCGACCAACAAAACGTGTCGGGCTGCGGTGGCCAGTCGTGCGTCAAAGCCGAGATGCTGGTCGGCACTCCGGCTATGTGGTGGCTGGCGGTGCCGGTCCTGTTGTATGCCGCCTGGCGGATGTTCGTCCGTCGGGACTGGCGCTATGCGGTGGTGTTGGTCGGCTATTGCGCCGGCTGGCTGCCGTGGTTCGCCGACATCGACCGGCAGATGTACTTCTTCTACGCGGCGACCATGGCGCCGTTTCTGGTGATGGCCATCGCGTTGATTCTCGGCGACGTCCTCTACCAACCCGGTCAGGGCCGGGAGCGGCGCACCCTGGGGCTGATCGTGGTGAGCTGTTATGTGGCTCTAGTGGTGACCAACTTCGCCTGGCTATTCCCGATACTTACCGGCCTGCCGATCTCACAGCAGACCTGGAACATGGAGATCTGGCTGCCCAGCTGGCGGTGATGTCTCCGCGGCGATGCCCGCAAATTTGCCAGCAATCGGTTACGACGGCGACTGCCCGGTCCTTTCGACGTTGAAGCTCCGGTACCGCGGCGTGAATACGTTATCAATAGCGCGGGGCAGCCGGCTATTACCTAGTAGAGCTGTTCAGGACAATAATATTTCGCGGCTATCACGGCGAATCGGGATGCCGTGTCCAAATCAATTGGTGGATTCTGGATTTTCACCTGCTGGACGGCTTGCAGCCCTGATTCGCCGTGATGCAAGTTCCTGCACATCGCATGGGCGGACTCGACGGCGTGACCTGGATTTGAATACGTGATGCCAGCATCCTGCAGGGCACCGAGGAAACCCACATCGCGAGCACCGAGGTCAACGCCCGCGTCGGCGAGTGCGGGCGCCGCGATGCCGATCGTAGTGAAAGCACTTAGTAGTAGCCCCATTAGCAGTCTCACAGCTCGACCTTTGTTCCTACGCTCGGCGCGTGGACGCCAGGTGCCTTTGCATGATGGCGCGGGTACATGCTGATGTCGCCGATACCCGTAGCGCGATGAAATCCCGGCGGCGTGCCGCCGATACGGAATCGCTGCGCTGATCGTGGATTCTCTGTGGCGCTTGCCCAGTCCGTTGCGACAGAAAGGACTCACGGTCGTCCCGAATGCAGTGGTCAATATCGTGAACTTCCCCTCAAGCCATTTGCTTTATAAAGCTTTCTTCCCGACACGCAGCATGCCAATAGAGAACACCAGCGGTCCAATATGTAATGCCTAACCATTGATAAGCGGGAGCAATGATCACTTCGCGCAATCGTGTGCCCATCGCCGTCTCCGCGGCCCTGCGGTTCGTGCCGAGCCCCGTTTGCTAACGGCCGGGGCGCCAGCGAACCGGCGGGCCTCTCCCCGCCCATATCGGCCTGGGCTGAAGAGCAACAACGATTTGCAGGCCAATGGCGCTCAGCGACGGCGACGGGCCGGAATCTCCGCGGTCCTACCGATAACGCGCTCAACGGAATCGGCCCGAAAGCCCTGGCGCCCGCCACGCGCCGACCCGCCGAGATTGTCGGCCTGCTCGGCCTGGCGGTGCACGGATTTGCGACGCATACGCTATAGCGGGTCGCGCGCGGCCGGGCAGGACATGCAGCGCGGCCCGCCCCGGCCGGTGCCCAGCTCCGAGCCGGCGATGGTCAGCACTTCGATGCCCGCCGCCTCCAGCCGGGCGTTGGTTTGCGCGTTGCGCTCGTAGGCGACGACGACCCCGGGCGCCAGCGCCAACGTGTTGTTGCCGTCGTCCCATTGTTCGCGTTCGGCGACGACGGGGTCCAGGCCGGTGCCGATGACCCGCAGCTTCTCGATGCCCATCGCGTCGGCGGCGGCCTGCACAAACGGGGCCGCATCGCTGATCGTCGCGCCATTGGGACAGCGCCGGATCGTGAACGCCGACAACGTGTCGACGACGGCGGCGTACATCACGACGGTGTCGACGTCCACCATGGTGCACACGGTGTCCAGATGCATTTGCGCACGCTTCTGAGCGATCGGCACCGCGAGCACGGTATGCGCAAGGTCGTCGTCGAACAGGCTGCGCGCCAAGGCTTCCGCGCCGGCCGGGGTGGTGCGCTCGCCGACACCGACGGCAACCACGCCGGGGGCCAGCAACAGCACGTCGCCACCTTCGACGGGAGCGGTGCGTGATTCGTAGGCCCGCCGCACCCCGGTGAAGCGCGGGTGATGGGCATAGATGATGTCGGTCAACGACGCCTCACGAACCCGCGCCCGCAGCGCCAGCGACGGGATGACCACCCGCGGACCGATCCAGATCGACGAGTCCCGGGTGAACACCAGGTTCGGTAGTGGCTCGATGACAAAATCCCCGCCCTGGTGCATGCGGACCACCAGCGACACGTCGGTCCGGATATCCGACGGCAATTCGTTGAAGGTCATCCCGGCCGTCAGCACATGCGCCAGCCGAACCGGGTCGAGACTACGCAAATACGCCGAAAGCTGTTGCGCCAGTGGCAATCCCAGCCGGCGCGCGTCAACCGCGGCGGCGACGCCCTGCATCCGGGCGGCCCCGCTGGCCAGCGCCTCGGTCAGCAACTCGGACAGCAGCAACACCGTAACCCCCCGCGAGCGCAGCAGTTCGGCGAACTCGTCATGCTCCTCCTGCGCGCGCGACACCCAGGGCAGTCCGTCGAACAGCAGCTGGTCGCTGTTACGCGGGGTGAGCCGGCGCAGTTCGGTGCCGGGGCGGTGCAGGATGGCGACCCGTAGCGTGCCCACCTCGGAATTGGATCCCAACTCGACGCCCACAGCATCAAACCGTAGCCGTGGCCAGCCGGCAGGCGCCGCACACCCACTCCTCGAACTGGTGTGCGATAAACTTGCGGGCGTGGCGTTCGCGGTTCAGGGCTCGCTGTTCGAGCACAACGAGCGAAGACAACTGGGCAACGGTGCCTTCATCGACATCCGGGCGGGCTGGCTCCACGGTGGCGATGACCTGCTGGCGGCGCTGCTGGCCGGTGTGCCGTGGCGCTCCGAACGGCGCCAGATGTACGACCGGGTGGTCGACGTGCCGCGCCTGGTGAGTTTTCACGACCTGACCGTCGAGGACCCGCCGCATCCGCAACTCACGCGAATTCGCCGGCGCCTCAACGACATCTACGGAGGTGAGCTGGGCGAGCCGTTCACCACCGTCGGGCTGTGCTACTACCGGGACGGCTCCGACAGCGTCGCCTGGCACGGCGACACCATCGGCCGCAGCAGCACCGAAGACACCATGGTGGCGATCGTCAGCCTCGGCGCGACCCGGGTCTTTGCGCTGCGGCCGCGCGGCGGCGGAACCTCGTTGCGCTTCCCGCTGGCGCACGGCGACCTGCTGGTGATGGGCGGATCGTGTCAACGCACCTGGGAGCATGCGGTGCCCAAGACGACGGCGCCGACCGGCCCGCGGGTCAGCATCCAGTTCCGGCCCCGCGACGTGCGCTAGCGGCCGCTGTCAACCCCGGATCGCGGCCACCGCCTTGACCAGCAGGTCGCGGGCACGCTGGACATCGACCGGCGCAACCGGCTGATTCGGAATCACCAGCGGGTTGGCAATCACGTTGACCTGGTAGTAACCGAACTGCGCGGAGTAGTCGTAAAGTTCGCCGGTGCGGGCCGACCCGTCGACCAGCGCCTGAAGCACGCGATGCACGCCCAGCGTCTGGGCGCCGTCGATGTGCGGCGCTGCAACCATCTCGATGCCGCCTCGCACCTGTGCGCCGGAGAAGGCGATCCTGCCGCATTCTTTACCCGGGTCGTTGAACGGTAGCTGCTGGGAGGTCTCCACCGCGATCACCACGAACCGGTTCCCGTTGCCCTCGGCTGTCACGGCGGCCATATTGCCCTGCACACCGGAAGGCATCTGGGGGCCCAGAGCCGCTTTCGCGCAGTTCGCCGGATCGAAACTCAGGCCGTCGGGCAGCTTGCGGGCCGCGAAGAACTGTGGATCGATTGCCCTCGGCGGGACGTCGTTGACCGTGAACCCCGGTCCGAAGCTGGCCTTGACGTCGATGACCTTGGCGATGTCGGCCTTCGGCGACTGGGAGGCGCCCGGCGAACAACCGACGAGCAGGCACACCGCTACCAGCGCCAGCACCACCTTCGACATCGTGGCCACCCTACCCAACGCGGTTGCTCAGCCGCGTAACGTCGACACCGTTTTGACCAGCAGATCGGCGGCGAACCGCGGTGGCAGCGGCGGAAGCATGGACCCGGGGTCGGTGGTCAGCGTGGTGAACGCGTAGTAGTCGCCCAGGTAGGCGATGAACGTGTAGGTGCGCGAATCGATTTCGGTGCCGGACTCCACGGATGTGCGGACGTCGGCCACCATGGCCAGAGTTGGCGCGCCGTCGATATGCGGCGGGTCGATGAGACGGATGGCCGCGCTGGTGTGTCCGTCCGACATCGTCCACTGCGCGCAGCCGGCAACCACGTCGCTTCCCGGCGCCACCGGCCGCGGCCGCACGGCCACCACGACGGCGCCGACAATGCCGCCCTCCCCCGACCCGGACACCCCCTGCGCGGACTGGTCGCGGCCGTGGCCGGGGTCGGCGAGGGTCGCGCATGGTGCGGGCTGGGCGGTCGCGTTGGCACCAAGACCGAAAACCAGTCGCGGTGACGCGCCCGCGGGAATGTCCCTGGTCACTTCGTAACCGGGCGGCAGCTCACGGCTGATTCTTTTGATATTGGCCGGGTTGACGGTGGTGGGATGAGCCGACGGCGAGGTATGGGTCGGCGCAGTCACCGGCGCCGGCGATTGCGCACATGCAGCCGCCAACGCCGTCGCCATCACGCCAATCCACAACGGCCGCATGGTCGCCGGCCCTCAGCTCACGGCCTCGATCACCTGGCGGGCCACTCGCCTGATCTGCTCGGCCATTTCGCGCCCGAAGTCCAGAGCGCGCGGGCCGGGCACGTCGATGACCGTGGTGATGACCCCGATGTCCTCGCGCTGCCAGATCGCGCCGTGGCGGTCCATGATGGTGCGCATCGGCACGTTGTCCGAAAGCATCCGCGCGGAAAACCTCTCGACGCCGCCGACGCGGGCAGCGACGGACAGTGCGCCGATCAGAAAGCTGCCGATCCCCCTGCCCTGATAGGCGTCGGCGACGGTAAACGCGATTTCGGCGACCGTCGGATCATGTTCGTCACGGATGAAACGCGCGTCGGCCACGGGGTCGATGCCGTCGATCATCACCCACACGAAGTGGTCGACGTAGTCCACCTCGGACAGGTAGTGCATCATCGCCGCGTCGGGAACCCGGGCCGACATGAACCGCCGATAGATCGTCTCGCTGGAGAAGTGGATGTGCCCGTGTACGGTGCGTTCGCTGTCGCCGGGCAGCACCGGGCGCAGCAGCAGTTGGGTTCCGTCGCGAATCCGTACCGGGACGGGGGTGATGAACGCGGCCAGACGCTGGCGGACCGTGCGCACCAGCCGATCCATGATCCCGGGGATGTTGACCATCCGGTCCAGGGCGTCGGTGCCCCCGATCCAACCGGTCAGCGGCTCGACGGTGGTGACCGTCGCGGTTCGCGGGATGTCACGCAACAAGGCGATTTCCCCGACGATCATGCCCGGCAGCGCCTGCTCGACGATCACCGCACCGTCGTCGCCGACATGGATGACCTCGGCACTACCCGACGAGATGAGCAGGAACGACACCGCCTGCTCACCCTGCCGCATCAGAACCTGGCCGGCCGCGGCACGCAGCGGAGCCAGCCGGGCAGCCAGCGGCAGCAGGTCGTCGGCCGGACATCCCGCGAAGATGTCCATTCCGGCGAGCTCTGCTGTCCTAGCGCCGGTCAATTCGGCCATCCCGTCCAATCCGCCACAGCGCCAAGCCCGGCTCGCGGTCCGATCCGCCCCAGGCTATGGCGTCGGCTGCCGCTGCAGCAACACCGCACGGCGCAGATTAGCCTGACAGCGGACAATTCAACCCCGGCCTCTTGGACCAGACCTGCGATGAACACCAGCCCGGATCCCCGCGAGTCGACCCGTGGTCTGCTCAATACGGCCGCCGTGCTGCGGCACGGCTTCCTCGACGTGTTGGGCGAATCGACGAGTTCGCCGGTTCCGACGCTTGCGCAGCGGGCGATGAACAGCCGGTTCGTCGCGACCGTGTACGAGCGGTTGTGGCGTCCGACGTCCTTCTACCTCGCAAGCGGTATCACCGCCCGGGCCGAGCAGCGGCGTGCCGCCGCGGCGTTGCGCCTTTCGACTGCCCACCGGTTGCTCGATGTAGCCTGTGGCCCGGGGAATTTCACCGCACCGCTGGCCCGCTGTCTGCCGGCCGGAGCTCTCGCGGTGGGGTTCGACATTTCCGAACCGATGCTGACTCGTGCCGTGGTGGACAACGACGGGCCGCAGACCTGTTACGTCCGCGGCGATGCCCGCGTGTTGCCGTTCGATGACGAAACATTCGATGCGGTCTGCTGTTTCGGCGCGCTGTACCTGATGCCCGAACCGTTCGACATCACCCGCGAGATGCTGCGGGTATTGCGGCCCGGCGGCCGGATCGCGATCCTGACCAGCTATGCCGGGCAAGCGGCGCCAATCCGTAAGGCGCTGACCGCAACAGCCAATCTGATCGGGCTCACCATGTTCGACCGAAGCAGCTTCGTCGACCTGTTCTCCTCGGCCGGTCTGGTCGACATCGAGCAGCAGACACAGCGGGCACTGCAGTTCGTCGCGGCCACCAAGCCCCGGTGAGCACCGATCCGTGGATGCTCGGGTGATTTGATCGGCGCGCAATCAGCGAAAAATGCCTTCCAAACCGTTGCCTAGTCGAATGTAAAGCCCTGCGGCGCAACATCGTCGGTCAATCCAACCGGCGCCACAACGCCGAAAGCCGGGGCCAGCGTGTGCCCGGAATTCCAGGAAGGCTCACCCGTTTCGAAAACGACGCATTGCTTTTGGCGAACAACGCCAAAAAACGGCGCACGACACACCGGATTCGCGTCGTGGTGAATCGTCGCCGCAAATCTACGCTGAACCCGCAATGTATGCGGGAGGACACGGTGGTGAGTAAGCACCCAGTCGATGGGATGTCGCGGCGAGAGTTCATGGCCAGAATCGCCACCGCAGGCAGCGCCGGGGCGTTGATGTCGTTGGCTGGTCCGGTGATCGAAAGAGCTTACGGGGCCGGCCCCTGCTCCGGCCATTTGACCGATATCGAGCACTTCGTGTTGATGTTGCAGGAAAACCGGTCATTCGATCACTTCTTCGGCACGCTGTCGGGCATCAACGGATTCGACACACCCTCGCCGTCATTCCAGCAAAAGGGCTGGAACCCGCAGACCCAATCGATTGACCCTGCCGGCGTGACCATCCCGTACCGTTTCGACACCACCAGGGGCCCGGTCCTCAATGGCGCGTGTGTGAACGACCCAGCCCACCAATGGATCACCATCCACAAGTCATGGAACAACGGCGCCAACGACAATTGGTTGCCCGCGCAGGCCGAACAGCAAACGCTGCAAGGCAACGTCCCGGTGTCGATGGGCTATTACACCCGCCAAGATCAACCGATCCATTACCTGCTGGCTGACACCTTCACCATCTGTGATGGCTATTACTGTTCGCTGCTGGGCGGAACTTCGCCCAACCGGCTGTACTGGATCAGCGCCTGGATCGACCCCGACGGCGTTGCGGGCGGTCCGCTGCTGATAGACCCCAACATCCAACCGCAAGCCCAATTCAGTTGGCGCACCATGCCGGACAACCTCAGCGATGCCGGCATCAGTTGGAAGGTGTACCAAAACAAGCTGCTGGGAGCGCTCAACAACACGGTCATCGGCTACAACGGGATGCTCGTTGACTTCAAGCAGGCTCAGGATCCACGCTCCAACATTGCCCGCAACGGCATCGCCCCGACCTATCCCCTGGACTTCGTCGCCGACGTCGCAGCCAACAGGCTGCCCCAGGTTTCGTGGGTGCTGCCCGGGTTCCAGGTGTCCGAGCATCCCGGACTACCGGTAACGCCGGCCGTCGGTGGCACCGCGATCGTGAATATCCTCCGCATCCTGCTGTCCAATCCCCAGGTGTGGGAAAAGACCGCGTTGATCGTCAGCTTCGACGAGAACGGCGGCTTCTTTGACCACGTGACACCGCCTACAGCGCCACCGGGAACTCCCGGAGAGTACGTCACGGTGCCCGATATCGACGCGGTCACGGGTTCGGGCGGCATCCGCGGGCCGATCGGTCTGGGCTATCGCGTGCCCTGCTTCATCATCTCGCCCTACAGCCGCGGCCCGCTGATGGTGCATGACACCTTCGACCACACCTCGCAGCTGCGGTTGCTCGAGAAACGGTTCGGTGTGCCGGTCCCCAACCTGAGTGCCTGGCGACGAAGCGTGACCGGCGATATGACGTCGACGTTCAACTTCGCCGTCCCGCCCAACCCAGCGCCACCGAACTTGGACCACCCCGCACTGCAAGCCATTCCGCCGCAGGTGCAATGCGTTCCAGACACCGTCGCAACTTTCGCGAAGGTCACTCCTCCCTATCGGGTGCCCTTCCCGCAGGTAATGCCCACGCAGGAGACGACGCCCGCCCGCGGAATTCCCAGCGGTCCGTGCTGAAGCCGAGCTACGAGGCGGCCTCGCAGACGCCGAGGAGCCGGACCACCGGCGTACCCGCTTCGTACTCCACGACCCACGGATCGCCGCCGTCAACTGGCTCCGAGGCGAGCCTGATCATCACCGGTTGGCCGCTGCGCCGCGACATTTGCGTGCAGTCGACCTGGAACAGGTGATAGCCGCCGTCGTGCTCGACGGCCAACGAAAAGCCCGGTTCCACCGATTCGACGGGCACTTTCTGCAGGTAGTACTTGGTGCTCATGCCCCGACTTTAGGGCCGCGGTAATACGCGGCACCGCTCGCGAAACGCGGTCTTAGCAAATGTTCAGTCGAAATTTGGAACTTCATCAGACTCGGCGCCGGATCGCCTCCGCCGCAACGCAATACCATTATCGAAGGCCCCGCGACAATAACGTGGCTGGGGGGAACTGCGTCCTCGGCGACCCCGCCGCCCTTCGACTTCGAACACGGGGGCAGTAGCCTGCACGCTCATGATCGTCCCCTGCAGCGTGCCACGGTGAGCGTCGCCGGATTCGTGCTCGGCCTGGTTGGCACCGTGCTCTCGGTGGCCTTGCTGACCTGGCAGGTTTTGCGGCTACGAACGGGGCCGGCACCGATGCTTTCGCCGGTCGTGGGTCTGTTGACACCCGACGGGCTGGTGACCAACGATGCCGGCGGCCAGGCGCGGGCGTCGCTGGAAAACGCAGCGGCGCAACTTCCCGGCGGCCGATACGTCATCGGCGTCAGGGTGGTCAACGCGGGGCGGGCCCCGCTACCCGTGGCGGGCTGGGCGGTCCGCTCCGATCCCGACGGCACGTCACTGGAGCCGACCCGGGCGTCGGGGACCCCGGTGCCCTACGACATACCCCCGGGCCAGACGGCGCTTTTCCTCACCGAGTTGCAGCACGTGACGGCGTTCTCGGCCGCCATCGCGCAACCGCCGCGAATCGTGCTCACCGTTTCGTCGCGCGGGCGGACCCATGTGACCGGGACCGTGGCGCCCGAATTGTTGTCGCTCGGCTCGTCATAACCTCCCGACCTGCCCAAGGTCGACCTTGAATGGCGGCGCTTCTCCAACAGTCGCTGACGACCGTCATTGACGGGTGCCAGTGAATGGACGTACGGTGTTTCGGTGCGGTCACCACAGGACAGCACCGCAGCGGAATCACCAGCCGGCATCCGGGAAGCTCGACGGCTCGAAACACGGGCACGTCTGTTCGACGCCGCGTTGGCGGAGATCGCACGGAACGGAATCGGCGGCGCCGACGTCAGCTCCATCGCCGCGGCGGCAGGTGTGGTACGGGGGACGTTCTACTTCCACTTCCCCACCAAGGAACAAGTGCTGGTCGAGTTGGAGCGAAACGAGGAGACCCGCATCGTCGCGGAACTCGTCGGCGCCCGGGCCGAGGCCGGCGATCTGATATCGGTGCTTTCCCGGTTGGTGCACCACGTGCTAGATGCCGAACGTCGGCTGGGGACAGTGGTTTTCCGGGACATGCTGGGTCTGCACTTCTCGTCGACGCGCCCGGGTGAGGACGAGTTGAGCCGGCACCCGCTAGCGGAGTTCTTGATCGACGCGATCAGCCGGGCGCAGGACGCGGGGCAGGTCACGCCGGATGCGGACGCGCGCGATCTCGCGGTCTTCTTCTTGACCGGGCTCTACGCCCTCCTTGCCACCGGTGCACACCATTCGCCGACAGCGGATGCCGTGTTGAGCCGGTACGTAACAACGATTGTCAAAGGGATGGAGACACGATGAAGACAACCGGTATCGATGGCTACAGGGACTTCCTGGCGCGGCGCGACGGCGAAGCGGACCTGCTCAACCGGCGCCTGACGAATCGGGAGGAGTTCATCAAAGACCTTGAGGCTCACCCGGTGCGGTCGGCCCGTCCGGCGGACCGGTCGACGTTTCTTCGGAACCTGCGCCGGCGGCGACCCGAACCGGGTTTGGACCCAAAAATGCTGTTCCTGCTGGCGACGGCGAAGCTCAATCAGGCAGAACGCTTCGGCGTGGGGCTTGGCGAAACCTACGGGCGCAACAGCGCTGAGGATGTGGCACCCGAGCGGGTGTACGTAGAACTCGAAGAGCACTACCACACCCGGTTGCTGGCATACGCGTTGGACATTTTCGATCTGCCATTCCGGGTGGCCGCTCCGCCGTTCGTGATGCGACAGCTCGTCAAGGTTGGAGTGTTCCTGCCGGAAAGGTTCGGCTTCGTGTTCGTCGGGGCCGCAGAGATGGCCGGGTGCATCGTGTTCGACGAGCTGCGCCGCGTCGGCATCGAGCTGTTCGCCGACGAACCCGATGTCGCCGGGCGAATCGAACTGCTCTACAGCGAAATCCTTACCGACGAGATAGGCCATGTCGGCTATTGCGCGTCACGCTGCACACCTGCCGAGCGCGCAGTCATGCGGCGGATCTACCCATTCATCGGGCGGCTGTTTGCCGAGCAAACCGCCGAAGTCCGGCTCCTTGTCGACCCGCAGAAGCTCCGGGCCCGGCTGCGCCGGCCGTTCGACGTCGAGGAACTGACCGCTGGTCTGAGCAACGAAACGTATCTCGCCGCATATCCCTGACCGGTCGCCCGCACGGTCCGGGAAATGGTCGGGTAACGCCCGCGGGATGAAACTGCTTTGCAGTCAAGGGATTTCAACAGCGACGGGTAGCAGCGGCCCCAGGCCCGGGTATGTCCGGCCGATGCGCTCACCCCAGTTGAGCCGCTGCTCGCGATTGCCCCGCCCCCTTCTCGAGCGGATCATCGTTGGCAAGCACCGTCCCCGGCGGTGCGACGGGCCAGACCGAACGCTTGCGGGTATGCACGGGCATACATGGGTACGACCGAACCATGAGGAGCGGCGATGACTTCTCCGGCGGCCGGACGACCCAATTTCCTGCAATACCTCGCGTACTCGTACGGCCTTCGACGCCTGCCCGACTCAATGCGAAGTTGGGTCGCACGGGATCTGGCCGGCAAGGGAGCGGTCCGCCGGTACATGCTCTTGACGGCGATACCGCCGCTGCTGGTACTGGCACCGTTCTGGCTACTGCCCGCGTCGCTGTACGTGCATCTCGAGATGACGCTACCGATCTACATTTGGGCGTTGCTGATCTCGCTCGCACTGAACAAGGTGTGGCGGCGGCACCGCCTGGCCCAGCATGGGTTGGACCCGAACCTGGTTGATGCGATCAAGCGGGAGAAAGACGCCAAGATGCACGAGGAATACATCCGGCGTTACGGCCCGCGCCCCGAAGAGGCGAAGCGGTACTCGAACAGCAATCCGTTTTTCTGACGACGCTGCTCGATGGGGGTAGCGAAATTGGACCCCGCTTCGAGGTGCTTGCGTTGCCGGTGTAGTCACCGCGACCGGCGCGCTACTGAACGCCGAGAACCCCGGACCCGGAAAACGGACTGCCGCGTGGCTCAGCGAACGAAAACGATACGGACAGGATGTTAGAACCGCTATCATACGACTGTCAGTTTACTGACCTGCTGAAATCTTCACATCTATGAGGGTAGGTAACGAGTTCGGATACTGACGGTCGGAACGAGCACTGTGGCTCGGCTCCCGTATCCGTCAGCCTGCACGCGTTAGGGGAGAAGTGAATGTCTTTCGCCACCGGGGCTCCGCGATGACCGGCGGAAAGCTGGCTTCGGCAGCTCCTGCAGCAGAAGTGCGGCCCGCGGCAGCCGACTCGGCCGCGAGGGGGATGCGCTTCGCCGCATCTCAGGAGCCTAGCTACGGCCAGGGTTTGACGTGATGGATTTCGGTGCCTTACCGCCGGAGGTCAACTCCGTGCGGATGTATGCCGGCCCCGGCCCGGGATCGCTGGCGGCGGCCGCGGGGATGTGGGACAGCTTGGCCGCCGAACTGCACGCGACAGCAGGTCATTACCGGTCGGTGATCGCGGGATTGACCAGCGGACGCTGGCTGGGCCCCGCATCACTGTCCATGGCGTCGGCACTCGGACCCTATGTGGCCTGGACGGCCGGGGTGGCCGCACGCGCAGCGGAGACGGCTAGTCAGGCCGTGCTTGCCGTCGAGGGCTATGAGGCGGCCTTCGCGATGACGGTGCCGCCGCCGGTGGTCGCGGCCAACCGGGCTCTGCTGGCGGCACTGGTCGCCACGAACTTCTTTGGTCAGAATTCGACGGCGATCGCGGCCACCGAAGCCGAATACGGCGTGATGTGGGCGCAGGACGCCGCGGCGATGTATGAATATGCCGCAAACTCGGCGACCGCTTGCGAACTGACCCTGTTGATATCGCCTCCGGAGGTCATCAACCCGGTCGGTCTGGCCGGGCAGAGCACCGCAGTCGCCCACGCCGCAGCCGCGTCGGGAGCAGAGCAACTATCGCTGGCCGGCCTGGTGTCCTCGGTTCCGGCCATGCTGGACGGGCTGGCCTCACCCCTATCCGGGCTTGCGGAATCATCGTCGTCGCTGATGCCCACCCTCGCAACCGTCCCGGTCTATGCACTTCCCAGCTATTTCATGGCCGCGGCGACCCCGCTCTATTCGTTGTCCTCCATCCTCGGAATGGCCCAAACCGCACAGGGTTTGGCGAGTGGGGCAGCTGCGGCTGCGCAAGCGGCAGCAGAAGGGGCAGCGGGTGCGGTCAGCTCGGGGGCAGGTCTGATTGCATCCGTGGGTCCCGGCGTGGTGGGCAGCATGGGCAACGCGGCCTCACTGGGCCCGTTGTCGGTGCCGGCGAGCTGGACCAGCGTGATCCCGACGGCGAACATGGGCGCCGCCGCCGCGTTGCCGAACGGCCTCGATGCTGCCAACGCGGCGCCAAGCCTATTGGGCGCGGCGCCGCGATCCGGTTTGACCGGTCCGGGCCGATCTGTCGGTCCCCGATACGGGATTGTCCCCACGGTAATGACCCGTCCACCGGCTGCCGGATACACGTAGGCCTCGACATGCCCGTTCAATGGCTAGGTTCTCGGAATCTCTCCGGCGCAGCTGCATCCGGTGCTCCCCCAAGCCGTCGAGAACGGCATCGAGCAGGACATCAGCTGATGAGCGTGGACACGCTGCCCGAAACCGGTGTGCGCATGATCATCGGCGGCACCATAGTCGAGCGCCGGGAGTTCGACGACGTGCTGTCGATCATCGCGTCACGACTGCAATCCTCACCCACGGCGAGCTTGGCCGTGGGCTCGGTGAACCTCGACCACCTGTACCACTTCCGCAAGGTCATGTCGGCGCCCACCGGTCCCCTGGAGTGGTTGCTACTGGCCGACGGCATGCCGATCGCCTGGCGGGGCCAACTGCTCACCGGCAAGCCGTGGCCCCGGGTCACCGGGGCCGACCTGCTTCCCGGCGTGTTGGCGCTGGCCGAAACGACCGGCCAGCGGGTCGGCTTTTTTGGCGGTAGCCCCGAAACCCATCGGCTGCTTGCCGGCTTGTTGCGGAAACGTCATCCAGCGCTTGCCATTTCGGGGATGTGGGCACCGGACGCCGATGACATCGAATCGCTTTCTGAGCGGCTGGCGGCGACCATCCGCACCGCGCGCACCGATATCCTGATCGTCAGCCTCGGCAAGCCGCGTCAAGAACAGTGGGTTGACCGGTACGGCTGCGCGACGGGTGCCCGGGTCTTGCTGCCCTGCGGCGGCGCCATCGACTTCCTGGCCGGCAAGACCATACGAGCACCGGGATGGATGCAGAAACTCGGCCTGGAATGGTTGCACCGACTGATCAGCGAGCCGCGGCGGCTGGCCCGCCGTTATTTGCTGCAGGGCCCTATCGCCTTGCTCCGTACCGCACGCGCGCAGCTGATCTGCTATCCCAGCGCGGGCTGGCCGGGCACGCCGCCAAGTGATCGCCGCGATATCAGCGGCGCCGTCCGCGATGCCGCGCGGCCCGAGCCAGCAACCGTGTAAGGGAAAGCGAGCCAGCGTGATCCCGTCACTTCATCGCCGAACCGACAATTCGCGGGTAACTCTGGCTCCGGTGCGCACGCCCGACCGCAATACAATCGGGCGCTGGCAGCACCGGTATTCACAGCGGCTGCTGATCACCGACTCGGTGATCGTCTTCGCCTCGGTTATGCTCGCCCAATACGTCCGCTTCGGCGATTCGCCGAACAAGTCGGGTTACCCGGGCCCGGTGATGACGCTGTTCTCCTTTCTCTTCGCAGCGCTCTGGCTTTCCTCTCTGGCGATATTTCACACGCGATCACCGCACGTTGTCGGAGTGGGAATCGACGAGTACCGGCGAATCAGCAGCGCATCATTTTGGACATTCGGGATCATCGCAATGGTGACACTTCTCGCCAAGATTGACTTGGCCCGGGGCTATCTGGCGGTGGCGCTTCCCGTCGGCACCCTGGGATTGCTGACGAGCCGAAACAGCTGGCGCAGGTATATCCGCCGGAAGCGAACCCGGGGCGAATACCAGACGATGTCACTGGCTATCGGAGACCGCCAAGGACTTTCACGCCTGGCACACGAACTGGACCGCAACCCACTCGACGGCTACGTCGTCGTCGGTGTCTGCATTCCCGGCTATGGCCCGCCCCGCGGCGAAATCCTGACGGTCGAAGGCCGCAAAGTCCCGATTCTCGGTGACGAATCCTATGCGGTGGCAGCGCTTGACGCCTGCGGCGCGGACACCGTCGTGGTGACCCAGACCGAGCATTTCGGCGAGCACGCGATCAGAAACTTGATGTGGCAGTTGGAGACGATGGACGTGGACCTGGTGTTGTCGCCGGGGGTGATGGACATCGCGGAAGCGCGATTGACCGTGCGACCGGTCGCCGGATTCCCGCTGCTGCATGTCGAAAAGCCGCTATACACCGGGGCCCAGCGCTTTCAAAAGCGGACATTCGACTTCTGTTTCGCGCTGGCGGCGCTGATCCTGGTATCGCCACTTCTCATTGCGTCTGCTATCGCGATCAAGCTGTCCAGCAAAGGACCGGTATTGTACCGGTCCGAACGTATAGGTATTAATGGCGATCCCTTCATGATGCTTAAACTCCGAACCATGGAGGCAGACGCCGACACACAAATCGACCGCCTGTTATCGATGAATCAGGGCGCTGGTGGAATATTGTTCAAAATGCGTCAAGATCCCCGGGTCACTGCTGTCGGAAGATTACTCCGCAGATTCAGCATCGATGAGCTCCCCCAATTCGTCAATGTCATCAAGCAGGACATGAGCGTGGTCGGCCCGCGCCCTCCGTTGAGCCGAGAAGTCGACAACTACAACGGTGATGTGAAGCGGCGGCTCCTGGTGAAGCCGGGAGTTACCGGAATATGGCAGGTAAGCGGCCGCTCAGAACTCACCTGGGAAGAGTCGGTGCGGCTGGATCTGTCGTACGTCGACAATTGGTCGATGGCGGGTGATCTCATGATCATCGCCAAGACGGTGAAAGCCGTCTTGACGGGTCACGGAGCATACTAGGTGGCCGTGAGCCATGACTGAGCCGACGGCGCCCGGTGCGGTCGCACCATCGGTGCCCGTCGCGCGGTTGGCTCACGCGTTCTCGATCCAGCTGATCTGCCGCATGCTGGGGATGCTGGCCTCGGTGGTCTCGGTGGCAATGACCGCTCGTTACCTGGGTCCCGACCGCTACGGCCAGCTCACCATCGCGGTCGCATTCATCGGAATGTGGGCAAGCCTGGTCGATCTTGGCGTCGGGCGTGTGATCGTGCGTCGCGTGACCTCCGGCCGCGACGATCTGGAGCGCCTGGTCCGGATCTACAACGGGCTGTCCCTGCTGTATTGCGTTCCGCTCGCGGCGTTGGCGGCGGGAACCGGATTGCTGCTGTACCGCGACCACCAAGTGCGGGTGATGCTCGTGGTGTTGTCGACGCAACTGCTCATCGTGACGATGACGACACGGCTCGAGCCGGTGTTTCAGACCACCGTGCGGTTCTTCGCAGTGGCGGTCTCCGACGTCGTCGGGCGGTTGGCCACGCTGGCCGTGATCGCGCTTCTGGTAGCGGAACGCGCCGATGTCATCTGGTTCGCGGTAGTGCAGCTCATTCCGACGACCCTGCAGGTGCTGATCCAGAGCAGCGCTGCGGCGCGCCATGTTTCGTTGCGTCCCAGCTTCGCGCTGCGCGAGGCCGCGGATCTGTTGCGGGAGAGCCTCTTTCCGATGGGCGTGACAATGGTCACCGTCCTGTACTGGCGCGCCGACGGGGTGATCTTGTCCTTGGTGAACACCCATTCCGAGGTAGGCGTCTACGGCCTGGCGTCCTCGATCGCGCTCAACACCCTGGTGGTGTCGGTGTTCTTCCTCAAGTCCACACTCTCGACGGCCACCGAACTGTTCTCGCGCGACGTCGCGGCGTTTGCCGGCTTCATGCGCCGCAGTGTCGAGCTGATGTATTTTCTGGCGATCCCGGTGGCGGTTGTCGGTGCGTTGCTCGCCGGACCACTGATCAGGTTGTTCGGCAACCAGGCATTCGTTGGCCGCGGCACGCCGACGCTGGCATTGCTCTTCGTCGCGGTGGCATTGCGCTTCGTCACCACCACCCTGGGCGAGGGTCTGTTCGCCAGCCACCGCCAGCGGTTCTGGTTCTGGCTGTCCGTCGCCACCCTTGGGTTCAACGTCGCGCTCAATCTCGCCCTGGGCGCGCGGCTGGGTGCGGTGGGCGCCGGTATCGCGCTGGTGTGCACGGAATTGGCCAACATGACGATTGCCGGCTGGTGCCTACACCGTCAGTGCGGTTACCGCACACCGGTGACGTTCCTGCTGCGGTTGCTGGTGCCGACCGCGGCGAGTGTCGCGGTGACGCTGCTGCTTTCGGGTCAACACGTGGCTCTCGTTCTGGGTGCAGCCGCCGCCGCATACCTGGCAACCAGCGCAGTGGTCGGCCCGGTCACCTGGCAGACGTTAGCCTCGTTGCGGACCTTGCCGAGCCGCCACCGGCTGGCGGCATGACGGTGAGAACGGACCGCGCGTGCCTGAGGAGCCCGGCCGGCGATACGGGGGTGTTACCGCCGGGACCCCCGAGCCCGGCAATACCACAAGTAAAGGCCGGTCACCTGATTGATACGTGTAGTACCGTGTGCCCGTGATCAGGACTCGCGAGGACTTGCGGGCATACCTGGCGGCGGACCTGAAAGCACACGGCCTGCAGCGTTGGCGGCTCCGCCACCGAATCTTGAAGCGCCCAGCCCATTTTCAGCGCCTACTGCGAAAATCCGAGTATTGGACAAATACCGCGCGGACGCCGGCAGCACACGTCGTCGCCGCATATCTGAGGCTACGAACCAAGTTCTTGGGCGAACGGCTCGGATTCGACATCCCGCGCAACGTCTTTGGCCCCGGTCTGTCGATAGCCCACGCCGGCCTGATAGTCGTGCACTACAAAGCTCGGGTCGGCGCGAATTGCCGGATTCATCACGGAGTGACGATAGGAGAAGGGCGTCCAGGCCAGTTCCCGACCATCGGCGACGACGTGTTCATCTCGCCGATGGCGATGGTGCTGGGTGCCGACGTCGGCAACCGCGTCGCCATCCGACCGGGTGCGGTGGTCACCAAATCGGTGCCGGACGACGTCGACGTCGCGGGCTCTCCGGCCCGGATCGTCAACGACCGCCACCCGGGTACGGCGCTCACCGAGGATTGACGGTGCCGGTAACAAGAGCGAATATCGTTGTCCCGCTGCTGCTCTGGGGCCTCCACGATTGTCCTAACGGCGGTTGCGGCGACGGCCTCCGCGCTCCCGCGGCCCTGGCACGGGAAGCGTTGCTGGCATGACCCGCGAAACGGACCGGGCATATCTGCAACGCCCAGCCGGCGACCCGCCCGCGCTGCCGTCCGGCCGGTCACTTGCGGTGCTGATTGTGTCCTGCAAGAACCACGACGGCCTCCAGACGTGCCTTCACAGTGTCGCCGAGCATTTACCTAAGCTGCCGGTCTATGTCTATGACAGCCGCGGCGGGGGACGCCCCGGTCGCGAGGAACTGGTCGCCCGCCACCCGGCGGTTCACTGGGTGTCGGGACCGGTGAGCCGTGGCTTCGCCGCAGCCTTCAATACGCTGGTGACGCACGCACCGAGCGACACCGATCTGCTGTTGCTCCATGCCGATGCCCGGGTGCGGGGACCGTTGACCCGCACCAGAGAACTGCTTCGCCGGCCTTGGGTGGCGGCAGTGTCGCCGATGGTGTGTGACGACACCGCACCCGGTCGGCCACCGTGGGATATCGCGGCCCGCCGCCAGACCCTGATCCGGGCGCTGGTTGCCGCTGCCGGCTACTCCGACTCGCTGCGCGGCATGCCGATCTCGCCCCGCTACGCCCGCCAGCCACCCGAATCCCAAAGCATCGAAGGCTGTTTGGGAGCTACCTGTCTGGCGATCAGCCGTACGGCATGGAACGCCATCGGCGGTTTCGACGAGGAGTTCTTTCGCTACGGCGAGGCCGCCGACTGGCAAAACCGGGCCCGCGCGGCGGGTTGGCGCATTCTGCTGGCCGACGAAGTGGGCGCCGACCGGGGTAATCGGGTGACCGGTGCGGATGCGCACGTTACCGGCTCGACTCACGAGGGCGCCGTCGCGGCAGCCCAACACGACCGCAACCGGGACTTGGCGCGCGCCAACGCCGCGCTGCTGCTCGAACATCAACACAGCGTTCACCACGCGGACGTCTACCTGGCCGCCACCAAGCTGGTGGAGCGACTGCAACGATCGAAGCGCGCCGCCGGCAGCAGCGCTGCGGCCGGCCATCGAACGGGCCTGCCGGCGATCGTGATCGTCACCAACCGCCTCGTGTACGGCGGTGCTGAGCGTCAAAAAGCGCTGCTGGCAACGGAATTGGATCGACGGGGCTATCCGGTCACCATTGTCTGCGTCCAACGGTTCGGCCCGCTGATCAACGAAATCCCGCACAGCGTGCGGGTGGTCCGCCAGCCCTGGTGGGCGCCGATCGTCGACATTCCGGCGGGTCCGGCGGTGCTCATCAGCGGCGACACCAACACCGAGACTGGATTTGCCACGCTGTGGCGCGCAGCTGCCAAGAGCCGGCGATGGTTGGTCGCCGCGCACATTCCGCCGGAAGACAACCGGCCCATCTACTCTCGGCCACTGACCGCGGCGATGCGCCGTGCTGACGGATTTATTGTTCTGGCACAACGTCATTGGGAGATGCTAACCGCACACCATCGACTAGGCGGACGGCGATTCGTCGCACCCAACGGCGTCGCCGCGGCCGGCGACCCGGCCCCCCCGATCCGGGGCGTCGGTCAGCCGCCGCACCTGGTGATGCTCTCGCGGATCGTCGAGCACAAGAACCCGCACCTGTTGGTCGAAGCGCTGGCCGGCCTCACCGAGATGCGATGGAGGCTCTCGATTTTCGGTGACGGCCCCGACCGGGAGCGGTTGCAGGCGCGCACTCCGGCCGAGCTGCGCGACCGGGTTCAGTGGCGCGGCTGGTCGGCGGGCCCCGGGCCGGCACTGGCCGACGCCGATCTGCTTTGCGTCCCAAGCCGTTCCGAGGCCTTCCCGCTGGTGATACTCGAGGCGATGGCCTGGGCGGTGCCGGTTGCGGCGTCGGCGGTTTGCGCGGTGCCGGAAATGCTGGACTTCGGAAGGGCGGGGTTCGTCGTCGAACCCGTGTCGGTGTCGGGATGGCGAGAACAGCTGGCCAAGATCCTGGCAGACCCCGCCGCGCTGCCATCGGTTGGTCGGCGCGGCTTCGAACGGATGCAACAGCACTACACGGTTGCGGCAATGGCCGATGCCTACCTCGATGCGATCGACGCCGTGCTATGAATTCGCCTCGGGTGCTTTGGCTTTCACCGTGGATGCGGCCGCTGGCACGGGTGCAGGCGGAGGCGCTGATCCGGCACGGCGCCGAGGTACTGCTGGTGACCTCCGACCAGCATCCGGAGTCCGACGACGCCCGTGACTACGAGTTGGTGCTCGACCCACGGTTTCGCACGGCGGCAACCTGGCCCGCGAGCCTCAGGGCGTGGCGCCGTGTCCGTGACTACCGGCCGCATGTCGTGATCGCCGAGCTGGTTCGCGATCCCCGCTGGATCGCACTGGCCGGGCGGGCTCCGCGCATCCAGCTGGTGCACGACGACAGTCCGCACGACGCCATCGAACACCGGCCGGCCTACGAACATGCCATCTTTGACCGCTGGGGCGCCCGCTCGGCGGCCACCGTGACCTACAGCGACTACGTCGCCGCGGCCGTCGCCACCCGACTCGACGTCGCGGGCACCCGGGTGCATGTCGTGCCGCTCACCAGCGACCTGGCCCCGGCCCTGGTGCCGCCGCTCGTTGGGCCCGAAGGACGCCATGACTTCGTGATGATCGGCCGGCTGCACCCCTACAAGAACGTCGAGGTGGTGCTGCAAGCCTGGCAGCGACACGTCGGCAGCGGCTGGCGCGGTGACAACCTGGTGCTCATCGGCGGGCCACTGGACGCCGGCCCGCTGCCCAAGCACACCCGCTGGCTTCCCGGCAGCTATCGCTACCGCGACGTCGTTACGACGCTGGCCGCCGCGAAGGGCTCGGTCGCCCACTACCGGCGCGCTTCACAAAGCGGCGTGCAGGTGCTCTCGATGCAGCTGGGCGTGATGCCGATCGTGTCCACCGCCGGTGCGCTGCCCGAATACCAGCCGCCCGGCCGCCCGCCAATCGGTATCGACGACGTGGCCGGTCTGGCCGCCGCCTTCGACGCGCTGGCCGACCCGGCCGCCGCGGCACGACAGGGAGCCGCGGCAGCACGCCACTACGCGCGGCGATTCGCCGCCGACCACGCCGCGGATCGCTTGCTGGACGTCATCGCAGCGGTCGTGCCCCCCCGGCCTTGACCAGGAAGCGCGCGAATTTCATTTCTCGGCGACGAGGGAGAGGGTTTCGGAGAAAACGCCGAACGCGGAAAGCATTTTCCCGCACCCACGGCGTACGGCGGGAGCGCTTAAGACGCGCAGAAATCTTTCCGCCAAGAATTCGGCCCGCAGGAATAGAATCCCCGCCGCGTCCGGTCCGGCGAATCTATTTACGCCCGATGCGGTGAGCATCAGTCGGAATCGCCTGGGTACAAATCCATAACGTATGGAGCGGTAACCGGCCCGCTGCGCGGCGTCGACGAGTTCCCGGCACGTGTATTCTTTCAGGTGCATCCCCGCCGCCTCGCCGCATTTGAATACGCGCGAGACGTCGTGCGGGCCGGTATATCGATGAGGGGTGTTGAAGATATATTTACCACCGCCTTTCAATATAGTTCGGACGCTTCGCAGATGACTATCCAGATCGTCGGGGTGGATATGCTCGATGACCTGGTCTGACACCACGATGTCGTAAGTTTCGGGAGGCTCGAACGCATCGAGGTGCACCCCGTCGGATATCGCCCAGGAAGGATTCGCGCGCGACTCGGGCATCAATTTCTGTCCGCGTTCGCGGGTGATCTCCGTGCCTCGACAGTCATAACCACGAGCCGCCAGGAACGAAATCAGGCCGCCCTGGCCGGAACCGATTTCATAGATCGATTTGGGAGGTTCGCCGATCAGTTCGAGCCATCTGCCAAATTTCTGATGAGGCGATTGCGGATCGGCTTTCCCGGAAAACTGATTGAGCCACTCCAATTCCGCATAGAGGCGGGTGTAGCAGTGATCAAAAGTATCCCACCGGTCTTCGGGCCCCGATTGACGCAGTTCTGAGGTTAATCGTTTTTCCAGATCCCAGTGAGCTAATATCATCTGCTCGGTGATGTTCACCTCGGCCGGAATGCCGTAGGTCTTCTTGTAGCGCGAGATTAATTTGGCTCCCCTGGGTTCCACTGGTATTCCCCGTTGACCGTCAGCCCCGCAGCCTTCCGCGACGGCTACGCAGCACGATTACCGCTGCGCCGGCGACGGCCAGCACAGCCCACGCTCCGCCGAACCACCACAGCCATCCCCAGTCGGAGTGACTCTCGGATGCCGCAACCGGGCCGGGCATGCCCAGGCGATCGACGGTCACCGGGTCTTGTCCGGGTACCGCCACCAGCGCGACACCTTTGACGCTCGGCCATCGACTGCTGTCGGCGTCGAGCCATCTGAGGAGGTCGTCGAGCTGCGCGGACGCGCCGTTGGAGGTTGCGATCAGCAGCGACCGGCCGCGGTTGAAGACCGTCTGAAGGGATGCGAACCGCAGTGTCGGGTCCAGTGTGAGCTTGGTGGGCTTGCCGTCGGATCCGAAGGCATTGATGGTGATTGGCCCGGTGGGCCCCGCGGACACCGGAAGCACGATGTCGGGATGGTTCCATCCGTCGGCGGCGATCACGATCGCCGGAATTGACGAATCGATGGCTTGTTGTGGGCTCGTCACGGCGGTGTCGATGGGTATCGAGCTGGTTCGCTGCAGGCCAACCATGAGTTCGACGGCGCGCGCGGTGTCACTGAACGAGTGGGGCTCGATGCCCACCTGGACCTTGGGCATGAGTGCCTGCGGCACCGATGACAGCCCATCGGGCACCGGCGGCTTGGCGGGGCTGCTCTGCACGGTGGTGTCGCCGTTGATGGTCAACGACAGCAGCTGGTCTCCCGCGCCGGCGACGTAGAAGTCTCCGCACCGTCCAACGTTGCCCGAAATATCCAGCGTCACAGTAAGACCGGTCCACCGCTGCAGGAGCCGATCCGGGACATCGATCCAGCGATCAATGGCGCCGTGGCCGTCGGTGGGCCAGTGGTCGATGATTTCCGGGCCGACCGTTACTTCTATCTGACCGCTCATCGTGGTCGGCGTCGGAGAGTAGGACCCCCGCAGATGCACTCGAACCGAGTGGATGGATCTGCCGAACCGGGTCTGGTCCAAGCCGATCACCACCCGTGGTTGCAGCCCCGTGGAGTTGACCACGGGCTGCCCCAGCTCACGCAGCGTGGTGGTGTCGCCGGGCAGTTGGATGCCGCTCTGCAGCGATGTGACGACAGCCTTGGAAGCCAGCGCCAACCCGGACAGCTCGCTGAACAACAATGCTGTGTCGGATGCGTTGCTCGGCCCGAGCGGTCCGGAGATCAACAGCCACGGCACGCCGGTGGCGCCTTGAAGGGAAAGCCCGTTGTCGGGTCCCTCTTTGACGACGATCTGGCGTTCCTGTGGTGACGGCGGCGTCGGCGGCCCGGCCTGCCCTTCTTTCAACGGCACCACGTCGATCGCCGGGTTCTGTTTGCCGTAGTGCGCGGCGGCGGAGGTGGCCACTCGAATTGCCGTGTCGGACTCGGCTGCCGACGGCGATTCCGGCACAAATATGGTCAGTTTGCGCAGCACCGGCGGCAGGAAGTGGGCCACCGTGGTGGGCGGCTGTTCAACCCCGGTGTAGCCGACGGTTCCGTTGATCAACCGCAACGGACTCCATGGATAGACGCAGAATCCCTCCTGCGGCACCAGATGTGCGCGCAGCAACACCGTCGCCGAATCATTGATCACTTGTGTTCCGGCAAGCGGGATGACGATCGGCGCTTGGTCGGTGGTGGGCAGGTTCACCTTCGCGATTTGGCGCTCGTCCTGCGTGACGGTGATGATCCCGGACCGCAGGTTGATCGGCGGTTCCACGATCGCGTTCAAAGCCGCCGGTGTCAGCCCGCGCGGGACCGGCACGCTCAGCTGGATCGTGCCGTCCAAGCCGTAGAAAGCCATGGTGGAGCTGGAACCGATATCGGACAACGCCAAGGTCAACGAGGCCGTCGTTCGGGCCGGTTCGCCGGGCTCGGTCGTGGTGCCCGGTTCGGTGGGCTCCGCCCATGATGCGGGGGCGCTGACGGTCAACAATCCGATCACAGCGGCCAGCGCAATGACTCTGCCCATATATTTCCGACCCATCACCGGAACAGTATGCAGTGTTGAAGCCGCGTCGAAAGGCAATAGAGCTGAATCGCGGGTGCAGCTCACTGGGTATCCACTGAGCCATTTGTAAGGCAGGGCCGAGGTGGCCAGGGTGTCGTCCGTGGCCAAGCCGAATGATGCACGGCTGAGCAGGATTAGCAGGTTTGTAGACGAGCCCGAGACGCGTGTTCACTCGCCGTCGGGGCGGGCAACTGATCTATCACCCAAACCGCACGATTGACGGGCACGGTGCCGGACATACTTTTCCCGTCGCATTTCACACATTTCGTGGCTATCGGGCGCAGCCGAACCTGCGGTGACTGGCCGAACCCGCCGCTGCTGTACGCCGGTTGGTATTGCGCGAAAGCGTCCGAGCGACGACGCGCGGCGTCCTACAAATGACACCTGGCCCGAACTAGCGCTACTTGCCCCCGAGGTCTCCGGGGGTAGCGAGTCGGCGGCGGGGACTCACCCGCTTGTACGCCCGCTCGCACGAAGTTCTTGTGGCTTGGGTCGGTTGGCTGAAAGTCCTCCATGATGCTTGCTAGAGTTCCGGCTGATCAAGGTGTCGCGGTGGCAGCCGGGCCTGAGGTGGGCGGCCCGGGGACGCAGCCAGAACCAGGAGGCCTCGTCGTTGCCTAAACTACGGCTCCGCGAGAACCATCCAGGTAGCAACCAATCGACACCAACAGGGCCGGTCCGCTATCCGATCCGGGTGCTTACGGTCGGGACCGCGCCAACCGGACCCAACAGCCGCGGCGGCATGGCGGCGGTAATGCAGTTGCTGATCGAGGACAACGACCCGCGGTTCCACGTCCGCTCGGTGGCCACCTACGTCGATGACTCCCTGCCCGCTTGGCTATGGACGGGGATCTCGGGCATGCTCAGGGCTTCGGCGCTGCTGTTGGCCGGGGTGGTCGACGTACTGCACGTGCACTTTTCGTTGCGCGGCAGCGTGGTCCGCAAATCCGTACCGCTATTCGTAGCGCGAATACGGGGCATCCCGACGATTATCCATTGTCACAGTTCTCACTTTTTCACCTGGTTCGATGGGTTGCCGACACTGCTGCGCCGAGCCGTACGCGCGGCACTGCGCGCCGACTACGTGGTTCTGCTCGGTGAATCTCATATGGTGGCGTCCTCGGCGAGACTCGGATTCGAGGTGTCCAAAGCCCGACTCCTCTACAACCCCGTGGTCATGCCGCGCGCCGCGCCGTCGCCGCGGACCCGCCGACCATTGTCGGTGGCGTCTCTGGGCAGACTGGGTGCCAACAAGGGAAGCTATGACCTCGTCCGGGCAATCGGCTTGCTGCCCAACGACATTCGTGCCAACCTGCGGGTCACGCTGGCCGGTGACGGCGAGGTGGAGCAGGTACGTGAGTTCGTCCGCGCCAATGCACTCGACGACACCATCGACGTCGCCGGGTGGGTCGGCCCAGCGGACAGGGACCGGCTGTTGGCCGAATCGGTGATCTTCGTGTTGCCCAGCTACAGCGAGGGTCTTCCGATGGCGTTGCTGGAGGCGATGGCCAACGGGGTGGTACCGGTGACCACTCCGGTGGGCGCGATACCGGAAGTGGTGACCGACGGGGTGAATGGCGTGCTCGTCAAGCCCGGCAACCCCGGACAGCTGGCGGCGGCCCTGCAAAACCTCTTAGTCGATGCCGAGTTGCGCGATCGGCTGGCCGCGGCCGCCTATGCGCGCGCCGGCAAGTTCGACGTCGCGCGCTGGCGGGACGCATTGCACGACGTGTGGCTCGCTGCCGCATCGCGGCGCCGCAAGGGTTTCAGCCTGCGGCGGCCATCCCGCGGCTACCGCCATAGCGACGCGGCAGCCCGCCGGAGACCATGAGCCGGAAGTAGTCGAACGACGAATCGCTGCCGACCGCCAACCGTGGCAATTCCAGTGGGTCGCAGCGACGATGAGCGAATCCCGCCGTGGTCGTCAACGCCCAACGCACGCCACGACCGCGCAGGACGTCCTTGGCGCGCGCGTCGAAATCCCGCAGCCGACCATTGGGGTACGCGAAAATTGTTGGTGCCCAACCAGTCTCGCGCTCAATCGCCGCACAGGAATTCGCGATCTCCTGCTCGACCTTGTCATCGCTGCAGCGGGCGAGGATCGGGTGGGTCACCGTGTGCGGATGCAACGTCACCAGGCCATCGCTCGCAATGTCACGGGCTTCGTCCCAGGAGAGCATCCGGAACGGACCGCCGTCGCTGCCATCGCGGTAGCCCAGCACCCGGAGCATCTCGTCCAGCACGGCGATCCGTTGCGCGTCGGCCAAGTGTTTCATCCGTTCAACCGCGGCCGCGTAGACTGCGCCGCGGTTGACTGCACCGTCGAGCGATCGAGTGCCCAGTCCCAGCACGGCCAGATCGATCTGGCTTGCATTGGTGCGAGCGATCGCCAGCCAAAGCCGGTCGGGCCAGAGGGCTTCGTCGCTGCCAATCACGCCCGTCGCCAGGAATACCGCCGCGGGTAGCTTCAGATCACGCAGCACCGGGATCGCGTGCGTGGCGAGGTTGCGGGTGCCGTCGTCGAACGTTATCGCCATCGCGCGCGGCGGCAATGTCCCCGCCGCAAGTCGATCGAGGGCCTCTTGGAGCGGAAGGACGTTGAAGTGCTTGCGGATGTACTCAAGTTGACGTCGGTACAGCACCGAGCCGAGCACATGCCAGCATGCCGGCGACAGCGGTTCGCTTTCCACACCATGGAACATCACGATGGCGAGCAGGTTGCGGTGTCGCCGCCGGGCGAGCGTCGGAACACCCGCGGCACACAACAATCCGGCTGCGAAGTTCTTGAGGGTCGCGCGGGTCGCGTGCGGCGCGAGACCCTTGATTCCTGCCATCACCCATCGAACTCTAACGACCGCTCACTAGGTCTGGCTGCAACGCGTTGCCGGATTGTTGCCCAGGTGCCACGGTGTTTGGTGGGTCCCGGTCGAAAACGCGCCGGGATGGTCCGGTGTCACTTGCATTTGCTGCAATGGCCGTCTTCCCCAAAGGGCGCCCGATATTGTGTGTCGGTGCTTGCCTTCGACGCGGTGGTCGACGCGGACGTCTTTAGCTGCCCGTACCGGGCCGCCCCGGTTCACTGTGCGGATGGCCGGTGGTGACGCGTCGACGGGGCCGGAGCAGTGGACTCTTCCGACGGTGTCAAGGGTGCCGGCGTTCGTCGATTTCAAGCACAATGTGCTCGACGGCCGAGATGCGTCATTGTGTTGCCGAGACTGAAACGCGGGATCCACGGCTCCGTCACGGCGTGGAATCTGCTGTCTTACCCGGCGCACCACAGCAACCGGCGGTGATGGATTGAATAACACTGTGCCGGACATACTTTCCCCGTCGCGGCTCACCCACATAGTGGACGTCGGAGCCAGCCGGCGGTGCGGCGACTGGCCGTACGCGTCGATGCTCGGCGCCGGCCTGTGTTTTGTGACAGGGTTCGAGCCGGGTCGGGAGGCGCTGCTCGAGTTGCAAACCAAAAGCGGCCCCAACGAGCGCTACCTTCCGTTTGCGCTGGGCGACGGCAGCTCGCAGACACTGAAGGTCTGTCCGGCACCCGGGGCGATGACCAGCCTGCTCGAACCCGATGCGCTGACGCAGGGACTGTTCAGTCTCTTCGATCGGTTCGGCCGGGTCATCGAGCGCGTCCCACTCGACACCCAGCGCCTCGACGACATCCGCGAAATCGAGCATCTCGATTTGCTGAAAATTGACATCCAGGGAGGTGAGCTGACCGTATTTCAAAATGGGCGCAGCAAGCTCGCCGAAGCGGTGGCAATTCAGACCGAGGTGTCGTTTATTACGGTGTATCAAGACCAGCCCCCATTCGGGGAGGTCGATTTGGAGCTGCGCCGTCAGGGTTTTGTTCCGCACTGCATCCCCGGCGACGTGAAGAAATGGGTGATCGGGGACTTCGCGGTCGGTGATCCCTTCCGGCCGCTGAATCAGATCTTGGAGACCGATATCGTCTATGTGCGCGACTTCGTCCACCCGGACGGGATGACCGACGAGCAGCTGAAGCAGCTGGCGATGATCGCGCATTACTGCTACGGGTCGTTCGACCTCGCGTTGCGGTGTGTGCGGTTGTTGGAGGACAGGCACGCGGTAGACGCGGGGAGTTCACGCCGGTATCTGCAGCTTTGCAAGAGGACCGTTGGTTACAAACGAGCGATCTGGTGGGCGCAATACGGTGCGGCGCGGCTGAAGTATCGATTGAGGACACGGGCCAATCCGGTCGCCTCCGCCGACGGCCCCACCTGAAGTGGCCCGGTCAACGTGTGACACCGGCGGCCGGCAGAGGGCGTATCACGATCAGCCGGTTTACAACGGCGGCTACGGTTCGGGTCACGGACGGGAAGCCGGTCATCGACGAAACGTGCGGAGGACCAAGTGAGTACTCGGACGGAGTTGAAGACCGTCGACACCTACAACGAGGAAGTGACGCTCGTTTCGTCGATCATCAAAGGGCTTGGCGGCCCACTGGAAATCCTCGAAGCCGGTTGCGGGCTCGACTGGCCGCTCGATCTCGAAGGCGTCGACTATCGGCTGACCGGTATCGACCTCGATGCTGATGCGCTCCAAAGCCGTATCGACAAGATGGGAGACCTGGACGAGGCGATCATCGGCGACCTGACGCTGCCGGCGACCATTCCGGCCGGCCGCTACGACGTCATCTACAACTCATTCGTTCTCGAGCACATACCTGAGGCCGAGAGCGCGCTGGTGAACATGCTCAACGGGCTCAAGCCGAATGGACTGCTGGTGCTGCGGATCCCGGACCGGGACTCGGTATACGGCTGGACCGCCAGGCGCATGCCCTTCCGGGTTCACATCGCTTATTACCGGTACTTCGTTCGGTACCCGGGTGCTGGAAAGCCCGGCCACTCGCCGTTTCCCACCTACTATGCGCCCCTCATTTCCCGTGACGGGATACGCGACTTCTGCAGCAGAAACGGATGCTCAATCTTGGAAGAGCGCGGCCACACCTACTATGTACGCGGCACCGGTGCCCGGGTCCGGGCGATTCGGGCATACGCGAAAGCCTTGTCGGCCTTGTCGTTTGGTGCTCTAGCCTGGCGGCACAACAATCTCACCTACGTCATACGCAAGTCGCAGCCAGCCACGGCCGAGGGTTGAACAAGCCTCGCGGGGTTCCTGCCGTCGGCGCCGCAGGAATCCCGGCGACCGAAAGACCTACGCCGGTCCGGTTTGAATGGCGACCAACGACTTGATCAATCCGGCAAATCGTTCGTACCAGATGGTCGATGACGGGAAGTATCGACGCATCTGCGAAATACCAATCAAATCAATCTCGTCGACTTGTTCCTGCGCCTCTGCACGAGTGTGGGTCCGAATGTGGCCGCGGTTCCAGTGCAACGATATCTGCACGCGCGCCTCGTAGGGCAACCATTGCATACCGGGAAAAAGCCAGTGCGGTTCGATCGGAAAATAGCGATATGGCGTCTGTACCCAATGGCGGTCGGCCAGCGAGCGGACGTTGTCAGCCATTCGTTGGCGCCGCACGTGGCCGCCCACATGCTCGAGCAGCGAATTGGAGTACACCAGATCGAAGTGGTCGCTCGCGACCGAGCCGGGCAGGTCGCACGCGTCTGCCTGGATCGCGACAACGCCGTCGACCGGCGACTCCTGCGGCAGCAGGTTTACCACGGTGACCGATTTCGGCAGCACCGGCGCCAATCGCCACGACTCGGGTGTTCCGCCGAGGTCCAGCACTCGCATTTCCCGGAGCGACGGGAAGGTCTCGATGAGGTGCCGCCACCGTCGTGCCCGAGCACGACCGGACAACGATCGCCTGGAATTGACGCCCGTAGCGGCATCCCGCAACCAGGTTGACATCCGCCCCGACTCTTTGAGGTCGCCCGTCCGTGAATCTGCATTGCGGCGTTCGAAACAGCTGCAGCCGGCAAGTGCCGCGTAGCGAGAGTAATCGGTCGAGCCGGCGGCCGCAAGAGGGTGATTTATTCGGACCGAAAACAAGGCTGAACAATTCCGGCCGGATCGACTTATGGCGATCAGACAGCGAAGACGGCATAAATGCTGACGGTGGTAAATCGATCGAGCCGCCGGAACCGCTTGCGAGCTTTCTCGAGTACCGGCAGCAACCGCTTGTCGCCGCAGTTGTAGGCGAGGCGAATGATCCGCAGCCCGCTGTCGTCGAACGCGGCCCGGAACTGGTCGGGGGTATTGCCGTTGAGGCCGATGTCCAAGAGCGAGCCCACCGGATGTCCGTTGTGCCGGGCCGCGGCCGCATACACCACGCGCTTGGGCAAAACCGCATGCGCCCACGGCACTTTCAGCCCGGTGCGACCATGGTCGCCGTAGGGGCTGTAATACAGCGGGCTGAAACCTGCGTAGAGGATTCCCTGTGGCCGGGCCAGTTGCTTGTCGAGCGCCTTCAGCAACGACGCGACGTCCGGGGCATGCTCGAAGGTGTCCTTGGAAACGATCACATCGAACGGTTCGGCTACCGGCAGGGACATCGCATCGGCCGCTCGAAATGTCACGCGGTCGAGCAACTGCGGAAATTCCTGCGCCACCTTGCGGTTGGCGAATGCGATGAGGTTCTCGTCCAGATCGACGCCCAGCACACTGGCCCCCGCTTGAGCCATTTCGATGGACAGCGCTCCGAGGCCACAGCCGACATCGAGCACGCGTTTGCCGGTCCAGTCCGGGGCCGCGACTCCCAGCCGGCGCCAATACTCTTTGTTGGACTCCGTCTGCAATTCGAAGAACTGCTCGGCGGACTCTTCGCTTTGCGTCAACGCGGCGCTTCCCGTCTGTGCGAAGGTGTGGCAACTGAATTTAGCCGGTTCACCGATACGGTCGACACGAACCACCTACCGCGAAAGCGCTGCCGGCGTGCTCGCCAGGCGGGTCCACAGCTGCGTCAGCTGTTGATACCAGCGGTCGAGTCCGAAGTCGCTCGCCCGCTCGCGTGCGGCGCTGCCCAGGTGCGCCCGCAACTGTTCGTCGGTCACCAGTGCGCTCAGCGCCTCGGCAATCTCACCGGGGCAGCCGGGGCCGACGATCAGACCGTCGACGCGATCACTGACCACCTCCCCCATACTGCCCACCATCGTGGTCACCGGCGCCAGCCCGTACGCCATCGCCTCCAGCAGCGCCACCGGCAGACCTTCGTTGTAGCTGGGCAACACGAAAATATGTGCGCTACTGAGTAATTCGTCGCGTGCCGCGGAGTCCAGCCAGCCCGCCACGCGGATCGTCGCACCCATTCCGGCGCTGCTGACCGCCGCGCGCACCTCGTGGACCTCGCCGTCGCCGGCCAGCGTCACCCGCAGCCGGCGGCGAACCGTTGCGTCGAGCGAGGCGACGGCGGCGATCACGTCGTAGCTGCCCTTGCGTGCCCCCAGCCGACCCAACGACACCGCATGGACCGGCTCCGCGCCGAATTGCGTCACCGGTGTGTCGGGAATCCGGACTGCGTTGTGTAACAGACCGATTCGACTGTCGGCCAGCCGCAGCCGGCTGGCGTACTCCGCGACGTGACGCTCGCCCAGCACCAGCCAGCAATCGGCGGCCAGCATGCGCCGTACCGCTGCCCGGACCAGCGGCGGCAGTCGATCGAACCAGCCGCCGAAGTCGTAGCTGTGGGCGTGCACCACGGTAGGTATGCCGGTCAGCCGCGCCGCCCACAGCGGCAATGCCTTGCGGATCACGCTGCCGCCATGCGCCAGGTGAACGTGCAGAACATCAGTGTGCCCGCGCAGCACCAGCCAGGTGGCGCGCACCATTCCTTGGACACCGACCCACAGCCGCCGCCACCGGGGTTCGTCGACGAACGTCGGCACCACCGTGATGCGGATTCGCTCGTCGGGATGTGCCGCCATGAGCGCGATCACCGCAGCCATGCCGCCCCGGCTGTCCGCCGCGATCGGTGCCGGACCCACCACCAGCACCCGCAGCGGGTCCGGCACCGAAATCTCTTCCGCCCAATTCACCCGTGTTCACCGGTGCGAGCCGGCGCCCGGTTGGCGGCCGTCTCGTCCGCAACCGGGCCCGTGGGCCGCGCACCGGCGTACGCCATCGTCGCGCCCAGGGCCAGACCAAGCGAAACCGCGTCCGTCGGCATCTCCGGCAACGGCCACACGGTGGACATCGCGAGCAGGCCGGCGCTGACCGCCGCACTGACCTTCGCCGGCGCCGAGGCCCGGCGTAGCGCCCGGACCAACGGCGTCAGTGCGAACACGGCAAACGCCGCCATGCCCACCACCCCGGCTTTGGCGAGCCACCACAGGTAGAACAGGTGGGAGTAGGTCGGATAGAACTTCATGGTGAACTCGTTCGGGTCACTCCCGTAGGGCAGCTGGTAGGCGTAACCCAGACCGTGGCCGAACACCGGCGCCTGGGCGATTGCGCGGTCGAGGTTGTCCACTTCTCGCAGCCTGTCCAGCGTCGATGGGTCCACCGCGAGCGCACCCGTCGAAACGCCGCCGAGCACCCGGCGATTGAATGCGCTGAACTGCTCGGCGACCCACGCCCCGGTCGACGAACCCTTCAGCAGAAACAGCGACCACGCCAGCGTCACCGCTATGACGACCGCGCCGATCGCGGTGAGGGTGACCGATCGGCGCAGGGTCGACCAGCTGAAGCCGGCAAGTACGGCGACGACGGCGGCCACCGCGAAAGAGATCAACGGGTTTCGGCTGAATGACAGCAGCGTAATGATCAACGCAGGAGGACCCAGCGCCAGATACATTGCGGGCCTGACTCCCCCGACGATCGCGGCGGCGATCAGGGCGGTCAGCACGGCGGTGGCCGGTGTCTGGGCCGACAGGATGATCCGGAGGGCCTCGCCGGCGCCGGTGCCCTGCAGGGTCTCTGCCCGGCCGGCGAGCCGGACGGCATGAAACGAACCCACGATCGCCATGGCCGCCGAAAACCACAGAATCACGACCATCGCGTGGATCGAACCTTTGACGTAATTGCCCTTCACGATCAGCAACGCGAGGATGAACCCGGCGACCATCTCGAGCAGCGTCGTCGATTCACGGATCACCACCCAGGCGGCGTGTCCCGTGGCCAATCCGGCGACGGTGGAAAACAGCACCATCAACGCGAACAGCCCCGGCACCGCGAAGTCGGAGAACCGCGGTTTCACGACGGGGGTCAGGTAAAAAATCGCCAGCACCAGCGCCGCCTGGTAGGCGTAGATCACCGCCGGGCCGACGACCTTGCCGACGTGCAAGTCGGCCGGCAGTGCCGCAAACGCCCAGAAAAGCGCGACCCAGACCATCGCTTCGGGCTTTGCCCAGTACACGACCAGGCTGAATATCGCGGCGATGAGCATCAGTCCCTGGCCGGTCTGGCGTACCGCGAACACACCGACCAGAAAGCACCCGAACAGAAAAACGGCCAGCACTACTCCGGCCGTCACCAGGCGATGGCGATCCCTTACGTAGAGAATCACGGCGTCCCGCTGACCTTGGCCCGGTATATCCGAGCCGCGGCTCTGGTGTGCCGGGGCACTCGGGCGTCGGTCAGCACGGTGCCGGCGATCTGCGCGCCGGCAGCGCGCAGCGCGGTCAGTGCGTCGTTGAGTTCATCGACGGTGGTGCGTCCCGCCCGTACCACCAGCACCGTGGCTTGAACGGCGCCCGCCAGTAGACCGGTGTCGGCTGTAGCCAGCACCGGCGGCCCGTCGACCAACATTCGGTCGAAACGCGACGACAAGTCCGCCAGCACGGTGTCGATCACTTCCGGTAGATAGGCGCTGCAGGGCGAGGTCTCGCGGCGGACGAATCGGGACGCGAGGATGAACAGCTTCGAAATCGGCGTCCGCTTCACGGTTTCGGCGGCAATAGCGGGGTTGGCCAGCGCATTGGCCAGTCCCTCCCCCGATTCGACTCGCAGCAGACCGGCGATCACCGGCCGGCGGGTATCGCCTTCGACCAGCAGCACGTCTTCGCCGAGTTCGGCAAGCGCCAGCGACAAGTTCAGCGCTGTCGTCGTGGTTCCTTCACCGCCGAACGGCGCCGCCACCAGCACCCGGCGGGCCTCGGGTCCGATGGCCCTGAGCAGTCGGGTGCGCAAGCCGCGCACCGCGTCGTCGGCCGTGACGTCGGTGCCGAATCGCGGTGTGCTGCCGTGCTTTCCGGGTAGCTCGGCCAAAGTCGGCAGACCGGAAAGTTGTTCCAGCTTCCCGCGGCTGCGGACGGTGCGATCGCTGGCCTCCCGGGTCAGTGCCACCGCGATGCCGAGCAGCACCCCGGCGGTGAGTCCCATCGCCATGTTGCGCAACGGCATCGGCCTGCTCGGACGACTGGGTATCTCGGGCTGCTTGACGACGATCGCTGTGGCGGTCGGAATCGGCTTGGGCGGCTGCGGCGCGTCCCTGCCCAGCGGAGAGCCCTGCGGACGCGCGTTGACGTCGAGTGTCGGGACCAGCGTGGCAAACGAATCGGCCATCGCTCCCGCAAGCAGCGCAGCACGCTTGGGATCGGTATCGGTGACGGTGATCGTGAACAGCATCGATTTCGGGGTGTATTTCACCTGGGTATTGCTCACCAGGGCGTCGCCGCTGATCGGGAGTTGCAGCCGACTCACGGCGCGCTCTGCTACGGCACGCCCACCGGCAATCTCGGCGTACGACGACAACCGGTCTTGTGCGGCCTGCCCGCCCCAGTACACCTCGGTGACGTCGGTCGCACCGGCAATCGAGATGAGAACGGTGGCTGACGATTGGTACGCCTTGTTTTGGAAGATCGTGACGGCCGCCGCGCCGGCCAGACAGGCCAGCAGCGCGGCCGCGACGAGTTTCCAGCGGGTGAGGAGGGTCTGAACGAAGGTGCGGAAATCCATCCACTGCCCTTTCTTGACCCGACGTCACACGAATAGGGCCGATACTGTCTACTGCGCACCCGCCGCGCTGACCGCGAGCACATTATGCAGCATCACCGTGCAACGTAGCGTCAAGATCGCTGCGTAAGGCCGAACAATGGCGAATTTTGCTGACTCGCGGTATGCCGCGCCGGCCCCTGCTACCTGACAGTGGCGGGCGGATCGCGCGGCAGGTATCAGTGGTTCGCCCGCCTCGAAGAGCAGGTCGGGAGTGCGTAGGATCCACGCCGCAGCGTATGTTCACGCCCAGCAACGACGTAGCCGTAGCGGATGGCCGTGGATTCCCAGCCGGTGATCGCGGGGAAACACTGCCGGAGAAAGGGCAAATGTCCGTAGCACACTCGGTCAAACGCCGGCTGGCCCCGGCAGCAAAAGCTGTCGCGCCACGCTTGTTCTGGCGGCGGAAATACCGCTTACTACAACGCCTCGGCAAATCCAGCCCGGACGCGCGGCTGGCAGCGTCGTTATGCGATCCGAACCGCATTTCGCTGGACATCGGAGCCGACGTCGGAGAGGTCGCGATCGCGATGCTGCCGGTGTCGCGGTCGGTCATAGCGTTCGAACCCCGGCCCGCCCAGGCTCGCGATCTGGCGGCCATGTTCGCAGCGGTCGGCGCCGCGGTGCGGGTCGAAGCTGTGGCGCTGTCGGACAGGCCCGGCGTGATGGCCATGCGAGTGGTCGAATCCGAACCGGGCCGAAGCACCATCGACACCGACAACGTGCTCAGCGACGTGGATGGCGGCGACGTCCACAGCATCGACGTGCCGGTCAAACGCCTCGACGATCTGCAGTTGGACGACGTCGGCCTGATCAAGATCGATGTCGAGGGCCACGAACTGGCCGTGGTGCGCGGCGCCGCGGAAACGCTCCGGCGCAACCGGCCGGTGATTCTGGTGGAAGCCGAGGAACGCCATCGCCCCGGCGCCGTCGCCGACATCACCGCGTTGTTGACCGGATTCGGCTATGCGGGCTACTTCGAATTCGATGGCGCCCGGCGGGCGGTCGAGGAGTTCGACCCGGCGCAGCATCAGAACCCGGCACACATCGGCGGCCCGGACGACCCGTGGGCGGTCCGCGGCGTCTACGTCAACAATTTTGTCTTTGTGCCTGCGGCGGGGTGAGGGGGCGGGCTTGCAGATGCACGGGACCGGCGTTTAGATGCCAGCAAAATACTTTGAGACCGCAACGGTGCCATCGAAGTAGTTGGCGTGCGTGACCTTTACCGTTTCCAGTGAATCGGAACCGATCAGCACGATCTCAATCGCGTCCGACTTGCCCATGTGCTCTCGCTCTAAGCGGGCGTATTCCGCCATCGCACTCTTCGCGTCGGTGCCGAAGTTCTTCAGGTCCACCAGCTCGGCCCGGCTGTGGTCGAAGACGAGCAAGAAGTGATTCAGCGATGCAGTCATCGTCGTACTCCTTGCAGGTAAGGCTGGGCGGCTGCCCTCAGTGTATCTACACGCCGCAACAGCTCCGGCGCTACCGGCTCACCGTATTCTTCCAGCGCCATCGCTTCTGACACCGCTACGAACCAGTCATGCACCGGCCGCGGCCCGCCACCGGCCTTGATGTCGAGCCCGAAGCGCGACGTAACGCTCTCCACCGTATAGGCCCATTCGTGTTGCACCTGCGTTCGCAGCTGAACCTCGATCAGGCGACCGTGGTAGCGGACGATCACATGTACGGCGCGATAGCCGTCCGACTTTGGCTGCTCAACGTAATCCCTGGTTCTGACGGTAACGGCGGCGCCGGCGTAGCGGGACTGTACGCGCCGCACCTCGTCGACGTCGCGCAAAACGGCTCGACAGCCACCGATGTCTGCCATCCGCCCGAGGTTCATGCCCGGTTCGCGACGCAGTTTGTCGATGATCGTCGGAATGCGTTCTAGCCGCTGTGATACCTCGATCTGCGAGCAGCCCATCGTGGCTACCCGCGAACGCAGGCCCATGGTCGCGGCCTGAAGGGGACGGGCATGCGCAGCGCGCCACGCTTCAAGCGTGTCGAGGGCTTGAAAAATTTCCTCGATGCCGTGCTCGTTGGGTCCGATGGTGGTGCTCACGTTTGGGGTCACTGCGAGCGCACGGAGTACGTCGCCTGCTCGGTTCACCGCGGAGACACTGGGTACGGCAGCAGCCACGTCATGCAAAGTACCGCCCAGGTGATCAAGCCAGCGGGGAACTTGCCATGGATGCAGATCACTCAGATCAAGGATGTTCCCGAATCCAGCCCGAGTGGGAGCGAAAACTGGGCAACCGCTTATTCCTCTTTGCCCGTCAGTGGAGAAAATAAAGTCTTGGCTACCTACGACGGCTTCGATCGACACACGGTTGTGCGGCGCACGGATTAGGCCTCCGCAGTCGTCATAGCGGTAATAGCGATAGGACGTTGCCGACGAAGCCGACGACTAGGCCGCGCTTGCCGTCGAAATGGAGCGCAAACCCTCCGTCGCCGTTCTTCGCTGGATCGCTCACAACTATGAGCCTATTCCGAGCAGTCGATCCGTTCCCCGCTTCTGGTGGAAGCAGTTCAGCGGAACAGCCGGCCGCCTCCGCCTCGGCGAATTCGTCGACGACGCCGGTATCGGAGTTGTTGCGGTGCTCTACTTTGGCCAGCGGTACGTCCGTCTAGTCGGGTAGCGAGGCAGGACATCGACCACGTGGGGTCCTTCGACACGTTGCGGCGGCGCGTGAACGTGTGGCGACCGGTCACCGAGTCGGGCACCCCGGTGTGGAGCACACCGAAGACGTGGGAACGTCGCTCAGTGCCATTTCCAGCCACGCTGGCCGACGAGCTGCCGGGCTGATGGTCGGCAAGGGCCGCAACGATCTGGTGTTTGCCGACACGCCCGGCGGGGTGCTGCGTAACTCCAAATGGCGCCCGGGTGTTCACCGGGGTGGTGACCAAGTGCCAGAAAGCCGACGAGAGCTTTCCGTCAATCACTCCGCACGACGCCCGAACACCGCCGCGAGCCTGGCGGTGACGGCGGGGGGCCAACGTCAAGGCGTTGCAGCGCATGCTCGGATACGCCAAGGCGTCGATGACCCTCGACGTGTCAGCAGACTCGTTCGACTACAACCTCGCCGCCGTCGCGGTGAATTGGGACGTGGCGATGCGATCTGCTGCGTACTGGCGAAAACCGGATTGCGCCCTGGCTAACGAGAATTGTTCTGATCAGCTGCGCTTTTGCAGAGTGGAGCTAAGGGGATTCGAACCCCTGACCTACTCGATGCGAACGAGTCGCGCTACCAACTGCGCCATAGCCCCTGATCGCTAGCAGGCTACCAGCCGCGGCAGTCGATGGCCGAACTGCCGGCCCTACTGACCGACGGCGCGCGGCAGATCGCGTGACCACCCGTAGTGCCGCATCGGCACCGCGTTGTCGAGGTGCTCGAAGATCGGGTCCTCGTCGTCGATTTCCAGGACCACGGCGCCGGGACGCCGCAGCCGGGACGGCACCACGTCGTAGTCGCGGTCATGTGCGTTCTCCACGCCGACCCGCGCCCGCGCCATCCGGTGCATCCGGCGACGACGCACCTTCTCCTCGATCCGGGTCTGCCGGCGAAGATAGGCCAGGTAGAGCACCGTGACCGCGGTGGCGGTACCGCACAACCACCAGGCCAGCGGCGTCACCTCGAAGGCCGCAACCGCCGACCCCACCAGGACCAGCGCCATCGCCATCAGCATGCGCTTGCGAAATGCGTACTTGCGCGCACTCACCGCGGCGGCGGTCTTGGTGTCGAATCGGCGCCGCCGCGAGGCGCCCGGGATGAAACTTGCCGGCGCGTCATGGTCGTCCTGCGGATCCTCCGGCGGTTCCAAACCGGACGAGTCCTCGACGTATTCATACTCGTCATCGGCACGCTCGGCACGTTCCCGGTCGCCGGCTCGCACGGCGAACAGTTCTGCGGTGTCGAGTTCGGACTCGTCGGCGGTGTCGTCGTCGACGGCGGGTTCGTCCACAGCGGATCGGCCATCGACTGACAGCGGCGTGGGCTCGGCCATTTGGGCGCTGTCCCCGACCGGAAGCGCCCCCGCGGTCTCCTCGACCACCTCGACGTCCAGGTAGTCCGGCCTGTCGACCTCGGTTCCGCGAGCCGCACGCGCGTCGCCAGCCTTCAAGACGACCGCCCCCGGGCGACTGACGTCGTCGGCAACCTCGGCGTCCCTCGCCACGTCATGGACCGGAGCGGTGTCCTGCTCCGCGTCGTCTTCGGCCTGGCCGACGGGCTCGTGACCCCAGTCGTCCTCGGGCTTCCAGTGGGGGTCGCTGCGATGACCGGCAGCCGGACCCGTGCGCTTGAGCAGCCGCGCGCTGGCGCCGCCGTTGAGCACCCGGGTCGCCAAGGCGACGTCGCTGGTGCGCCGCACCGCGTCGCGTTTGCTGATGAGCATGGGTACCAGCACGAACAGCCAGAGCACCACGAGCGATATCCACAAGAGCGACTGCGGGATGCTTGGCATGGTGACCTGCTCCTTTCTCCACGCGGCAGATCGTTGGCCGACGCGGCCGGTCATGCGCCTTAGGCAATTACACACCTGTAATTTGCCTCTCACAAGCACCACTGGTCACACGTGTCGCGTCAGCCACACTTTTCCCGACCGACGGCAGCTGGCCCGGGCCTTGCTGACCGCACCCCGCGGCGCCGGGTCAGGGCAAACCGGCCCGCCCCGCGCGGATCAGCCTCGACACCACCGACCCGTCGACCTCCTCGATGGTGATCGCCACCAGCAGGTGGTCGCGCCACGCCGAGTCGACCTCGAGGTAACGGCGCAACAACCCCTCTTCGCGAAAGCCGACCTTTGCCAAAACGGCACGGCTCGCGGCATTCTCCGGACGGACGGTGGCCTCCACCCGATGCAGTCCCACCCGGCCAAAGCAGTGGTCGAGGCCCAGCGCCAAGGCTCCGGTGGCCACCCCACCACCGGTATGCGTGCTCGGTACCCAGTAGCCGATCCACGCCGATCGCAGCGCTCCGTGAGTGACGTTGCCAATGGTCAATTGACCGCAGAACTTCCCGTCGAGCTCGATGACGTAGGGCAGCATGCGGCCCCTGCGCGCCTCAGAACGCAGACCCGAACAGACCGCCGGCCACGCGGCAACCGAATGCCGAAGCGCCCAGTCACCTTCCGCGCTGGGCTCCCACGGCTCCAGGTGTGCACGATCGGCCTGCCGCACCCGGCTCCACTGCGCGCCGTCGCGCATCCGGACCGGTCGCAACCGGATCACTCCGGCCCTGACCCGCAGCGGCCCGACGTTCATCGGCCACCCGGGATGCCGGTAACTCGAGCGCAACAGGTTCACAAGAAGGTGCCGCGGTTGCGCCTAGCCGTGCTGAGCCAGGAAGGCGACGTCGACGATCTCGCCGGTGCGGATCTGCTCTGCTCCGGTGGGAACCACAACCAGACAGTTGGCCTCGGCCAAGGTGGCCAGCAGGTGCGACGATCCGCCCGCCGCCCCGCCCAGCGCCTGCACCAGGTACTCGCCACTGTCCTGATCGCGCATCAGCTGACCGCGCAGGTAACCCTTGCGCCCGGCCACCGAGGTAATCGGCGACAAGGTGCGGGCCTGCACGATCCGGCGCATCGGCTGTCGCTTGCCCAGCGACAGCCGGATCAGCGGCCGGACCATCACCTCGAAAACCACCAGCGCGCTGACCGGATTGGCCGGCAGCAGAAACGTCGGAACCCGATCCCGCCCCAGCTGCCCGAACCCCTGGACAGATCCGGGATGCATCGCGACGCGGACGACCTCCATCTCGCCGAGTTCGGACAGCACCGCGCGCACCGCTTCGGCGGCCGCGCCGCCGACCCCGCCGGCGATCACCACCAGCTCCGCGCGGTTGAGCTGACCCTCGACGATCTCGCCGAGTTCCTTGGGGTTGTTGCTGACGATACCGACCCGGTTCACCTCGGCCCCGGCATCCCGGCCGGCGGCGGCCAGGGCGTAGGAGTTGACGTCATACACCTGCCCGTTGCCCGGGGTCCGACAGATGTCGACCAGCTCGCCACCGACGGCCATGACCGACAGCCGCGGACGCGGGTGCACCAGAACCCGTTCCCGGCCCACGGCGGCCAGCAGCCCCACCTGCGCAGGGCCGATGATGGTGCCGGCGCGCACCGCGACGTCACCGGGCTGCACATCGTCGCCGGCATGGCGCACATAGGCACCCGATGGCGCGCCGCGCAGCACCCGCACCCGCGACATCCCGCCATCGGTCCACCTCAGCGGCAGCACGGTATCGGCCAAGGTGGGCAGCGGGGCCCCGGTCTGCACCCGGGCCGCCTGCCGTGGCTGCAGCCTCGTCGGGGTGCGCGCACCGGCCTCGATGGTGCCCATGACCGGCAGGGTCACCACCTCGCGACCCTCGAGGCTCGCGTCGTCGGCAAAGAGCTCGGTGGCCCCCGGGCCAAGGTCTTGGCCGACTCCCATCACGTCGACGCTGCGCACCGCGTAGCCGTCGATCGCGGCCTGGTCGAAACCGGGCAGCGGGCGCTCGGTCACCACTTCTTCGGCGCACATCAAACCCTGCGCCTCGGCAATGGCGACTCGGATCGGTCTCGGGGCTACTGCGGCGGCCGATATCCGGGCCTGCTGCTCCTCCACAGAACGCACAGCGCGCCTTTCCGTCGAGCCAGGTGGGCGAGCTGGACCCGATCACCCGGGTCGGCCCGAGGGCGGGTCGCCCCACTCTGCCCGGCTACTGCTCGGTCAGACCCAATCGCGCCACCAACCATCGCCGCAACTCCGGGCCGTAATCGTCACGATCCAATGCAAAGTCAACCGCAGCCTTGAGGTAGCCGCCGGGATTTCCCAAGTCGTGTCGGGATCCCCGGTGCACGACGACGTGCACCGGATGGCCCTCGGCAATCAGCAGCGCAATGGCGTCGGTGAGCTGAACTTCCCCGCCCGTGCCGCGGTTGATGCGGCGCAACGCATCGAAGATCGCCCGGTCGAGCACATAGCGACCGGCTGCCGCGTACATCGACGGGGCGTCCTGCGCCTTGGGCTTCTCGACCATCCCCTTGACCCTCAGCACATCGGCCATCTCGGCATCCGGGGCCGGTTCGACGTCGAAGACCCCGTAGGCGCTGATCTCCTCGGGCGTCACCTCGATGGCGCACAACACCGTGCCGCCCAGCCGGGCCCGAACCTTCGACATGGTCTCCAGCACCCCGGTCGGCAGCACCAGGTCATCGGGCAGCAGCACCGCGACGGCGTCCTCGTCAGCCGCCAGCGCGGGCTCGACGCAGCCGATGGCGTGCCCGAGCCCCAGCGGCTCGGACTGCACCACGGACTCCACCTTGATCAGCTCCGGAGCGCGGCGCACCTTGGCCAGCATGGCCGTCTTGCCGCGGGCCTCGAGGGTTCCCTCGAGCACCAGATCCTCGACGAAATGGGCGACCACACTGTCCTTGCCCTCGGAGGTGACGATCACCAGGCGCTCGGCACCGGCGGCAGCCGCCTCGGCGGCCACCAGCTCGATGCCGGGCGTGTCGACCACCGGCAACAGCTCCTTGGGCACCGTCTTGGTCGCCGGCAGAAACCGCGTGCCCAGGCCGGCTGCCGGGACGATCGCCGTGAAAGGGACCGGAACATCTGATGACATCGTTCACACGATAACTCTCACCGGATTTGCCGGGTGGGTTCGGAGTGGCGAAATCCCCGCCTGTCATCGTTGTGGGCGTGACAAGCGCGGGCAAGGCGGCGTTGCGGCGACGGGTGCTGGCCGCGCGTCGCCTGGTTGCCGACGACGTCCGCGCCACCGAGGCTGGGCTGTTCACCCGGCACCTGGAGCCGTTAGTGAGCTGTCACACCACGGTCTGCGCCTATGTGCCGGTGGGCGGCGAGCCCGGGTCGATCGACATGCTCATGGCATTGCGGCGCTGCGCGGCACGGGTGCTGTTGCCGGTGGCCCGGGTCGCCGCGGACAAGGTTCCGTTGCCGCTGTTGTGGGGGGAGTACCGCCCCGGCGAGCTGGTGCGGGGCCGGTGGGGATTACTGGAGCCGCCCGAACCGTGGCTTCAGGAATCGGCTGTAGCCGAGGCCGACCTGGTACTCGTGCCGGCGCTGGCCGTCGACCGCCGGGGTGTGCGGCTGGGCAAGGGACTTGGTTTCTACGACCGCTCTCTGGCTGGGATGAACCCGCACACACGGCTGATTGCGCTGATCCGCGACGAGGAATTGGTCGACGACCTGCCGCAGGAAGCACACGACGTGCGAATGACACACGTCATCACACCCGCACGCGGATTGATCGCGCTCCCGTGTGGGAATGACTGATGTCACGTGGTGGTTCTAGCACTTGAGAAGGTAGAGTGCTAGCCCAAGCCGAATTATCCGGAGGTTCTTGTGCCGACTTACAGCTACGCGTGCACCGAGTGCGCCGACCGCTTCGACGTTGTGCAAGCCTTCACCGACGAAGCGCTGACCACTTGCGGGAAGTGCTCCGGTCGGCTGCGCAAGCTGTTCAACTCGGTTGGCGTCGTATTCAAGGGCAGCGGTTTTTACCGCACCGACAGCCGCGAGACCGACAAGAAGTCGAAGAGCTCGACCAACGGCTCGTCGTCGAGCGAGTCCACGTCGAGCGAGACCAAGTCGTCGAGCCCGGCAGAGAAGTCCACCAGCACCGCCGCGCCAGTTACCGCGGCCGCCGCGAGCTGATCGGTTATCCACAGGCCGCTTCCTGACCGGCATCGCCGGCGCTGCTTCGCGCATACGGTGTGCACGTGGCCGAACCATCGCTGAACGCATCCCTGTTCAGCCGCCTGACGATGCTGCTGCGTCCCGACTGGACCCGGACCGTTCTGGCCCGGCGCATCGCCGCCGGCGGGCTCGTCTTGTTGGCCGGCGTAGCAGCGCTGCGGTCGAATACCGACGCCGACGGTTCGAAGGTGGTGGTCGCCGCTCGAGATCTGCGCCCGGGCAGTGCCCTGACCTACAACGACATCCGGCTGGAAACGCGTTCGGCGGCAACGCTTCCCGATGGATCACAGACCGACCTGGGTGCAGTCGTCGGCTCGACGCTGGCGGGCCCGGCGCGACGCGGCGAGGTGCTCACCGATGTGCGGGTCCTGGGCAGCCGACTGGCCGAGTCGACGGCCGGTCCCGGCGCCCGCATCGTCCCGCTCCATCTGGCCGATAGCGCGCTGATCGACCTTGTCCGGGTCGGCGACGTGGTGGACGTAGTTGCCGCGCCGGCTACCGACTCACCGGCGGCTGCGTCGCCGGTGAGCAAGGTCGTGGCCACCGACGCCGTCGTCGTGCTGGTGTCGGCCAAACCGGAGCTTCAGTCACACGATGACCGCGTCGTGTTGGTCGTCCTGCCGGCACGCCTGGCGAATACGGTCGCAGGCGCGGTGCTTGGGCAGACGGTGACCCTGACCTTGCATTGAATCGGCCCAAACCAGGGTCCGGCCACGAATACTCACGTCACCCCTGGAGCCAACCCGCATCTGAGATACCGTCTGCCTTCGACGTGCCGAGACAACGGCCCGGCATGCAGGACAGGATCAGACGACATCGACTGTGAAAGGCGCTACCCATGCTCAAAGGGTTCAAGGAGTTTCTCGCGCGGGGCAACATCGTCGACCTGGCCGTCGCGGTGGTCATCGGCACCGCGTTCACGGCGTTGGTCACCAAATTCACCGACAGCATCATCACGCCGTTGATAACCCGGGTCGGTGTCAACCAGCAGACCAGCTTCGGCATCTTGCGGTTGGACATCGGCGGCGGTCAGGCCATCGACTTGAACATCCTCGTGTCGGCGGCCATCAACTTTGTGCTGATCGCCGCCGTGGTGTACTTCCTGATCGTGCTGCCGTACAACAGGCTGCGCAGAAAAGGCGAGGTCGAGCAGGCGGACGACGCGCAGGTGGTCCTGCTCACCGAGATCCGGGACTTGCTGGCCCAAACGAACGGCGAAAGCCCGTCGGGCAAGCATGGCGGCACTGCCGCGGCTGTGTCCCCACCGCCCAACCACGGGCCTCGCGCGGACACCTGATCCGCGGGTTTGCTTCCGAAACTCAGATTTCGAGACTCGACAACTGCCCGATGATCTGAGCGGCCAACGGATTCAGCGTCGCCATGCCGTCTCGCACGGCGTAGCGGGAACCGGCGAGATTGACCACCAGCGTGCTCCCCGATACTCCCGCCAAGCCGCGCGACAGGCCTGCGTCGATGATCCCTGCCGACAGCCCCGAAGCGCGGATGGCTTCGGCGATACCGAGGATTTCCCGGTCCAGGATGTCGCGGGTGGCCTCCGGTGTGACGTCGCGGGGCGTGACGCCGGTCCCACCGACCGACACCACCAGGTCCACGCCGCCGATCACCGCGGTGTTCAGCGCGTTGCGGATCTCGACTTCGTCGGCCGAGACCGCGACCACACCGTCGACAACGAACCCGGCCTCGGTGAGCAGCTCGGTGACCAACGGGCCGCTGTGGTCTTCGTCGCCGTGGGCTGTGCGATCGTCGACGACGACGACAAGCGCCCGGCCCACCACCAACTCCGCACCCTGTTCCATGGGTGCAACCGTATATCCGAGTTCTGACAACGGAGGACCCGCGTTCATCACTGCTCCGCCTTGCCTAGCGTTACCTGCACGGTGCGGCTGCCACCCGATGGGTCTTGGAAGGTCAGCACCACCTTGTCGCCCGGCGCCTTGGACCGCACCGCGGCGACCAGCGCGTCAGCGCTGTTGATGGGCCGCTCGTCCACCTTGGTGACGATGACCCCCTTGGGCACTCCGGCAGTGGCGGCGGCACCGCCTTGCACCACCTCGACCACCTTGGCGCCCGGAATGCCCTTGTCAGTGGTCACCTGAACGCCCAGCGAGGCATGTGTCGCCTTGCCGGTGCTGATCAGCTCGTCGGCAATCCGCTTGGCCTGGTCGACCGGGATGGCAAAACCCAGGCCGATCGATCCACTCTGGGCATCGCCGGAATCCGCGCCCAATGTGGCGATCGCCGAGTTGATGCCGACCAGCTGACCGTTCATGTTGACCAGCGCACCACCGGAGTTGCCGGGGTTGATGGCGGCATCGGTCTGGATAGCGTCCAAGACGGTGTTCTGGTTACCGGCCTCGCCGGTGGTCGACACCGGCCGGTTGAGGGCGCTGACGATTCCCGTGGTCACCGTGCCGGCCAGACCCAGCGGTGAACCGATCGCCAGGACCGGCTGACCGACCCGCAGATCCGACGATGATCCCAGCGATATGGGGGTGAGTCCGCTGACACCTTGGACCTTGATCACGGCGATGTCACTGGTCGGATCGGCCCCGACCACCGTGAACGGTGCCGTCCGGCCGTCGGAGAAGGTCACCGTGGTTTTGGGCGGCGGAGCACCGGCGGGCGGTTTCGCGGCGGCCGCGACGACGTGATTGTTGGTCAGGATCAGCCCGTCGCTGGACAGGATGACGCCCGAGCCCTCCTCCGATGCGCGCCCCAGATCGGTCTCCAGCATGACGACGCTGGGCACCACCTTGGCGGCCACCTGCTCGACCGAACCCGCCGGCATGTTTGCTGCCGGAATGCTGGGAGCGCCGCTGGCTACCACTCCGCCACCGTTGCTGCTCGCCGGTGAGCGGGTCAATTCCACGACCGATGCGGCCGCGCCACCGATACCGGCCGACACTACGGCGATGGTGAGTGCGCCGATCGCCAACATGCCTGCGCGGGGACGTCGCTGCTGAATCACCGTGGGAGGCGCTGACATCGGCGGAAGCATGCCGGTTATCGGGCCGGGGCCCGGGCCGCCACCGACAGGGCCTTGTCCGGTACCACCCGGGATGGGGCCCACCCCGGTACCGCCCGGCAGCGGGCGTGGGCCGGTACCCGCGAAGGGGTCATGGGGCCGACCGTACTGGGGCTGCGATCGCTGGTAGCGCCAGTCGAACTGTTGATTGTACGTTTGCGCAGACCCTTGCACATAAGCCGGCGGCACCGGTTGGTTCGACGCGGCACGATATTCCGGCTGCTGCGGCGGTGGCGAATACCTCGGGTGATTCGTCATGTCGCTAAGTTGCTCTTCCTCTACTAGGGCCTTAGTGAGCCCTGTGCTTGGCCATGCGCTGCGGGCATGGGCTTGTTGTCAACAGTAACTGCACCACTACCTTGCGCGCGCGGACTGAGAATCCACTGAGATAACGTTCGTCGAACTCCGTGAGTTCGTAGAGTCCCCGGCGCCCTCATCAGAATGGGCGGCCTCGGCCCTGGCGCCGGTATCGGCCGGGGTCGCCGGGTAGGTCGCACCCGGCATCGGGCGGCCCGGCAGCAGCACGGAAATCGATGTTCCCGGGGGCTGGCCACCCGGAACGGTGTCTTCAACCCGCAGCGATCCACCGTGGTTGAGCACCACCTGCTTGACGATTGCCAGGCCCAGGCCCGAACCCGGCATCGCCCGCGCCGACGCGGACCGGTAGAACCGCTCGAACACCAGACGCCGCTCCTGCGGGGGAATGCCGGGCCCGCGGTCCGAAACCACCAGCTCGGCATGTGACGGGTCGAGCTGTCTCAGCGTGACGCCCACATGGCCCCCGGGTGGACTCCACTTGGCCGCATTGTCCATGAGGTTGAGGGCCGCCCGCGACAACCCGGCGGCATCACCGTAGATCTGCCAGGGAATCACCTGAACATCGAAGTGAATGTCGTTGCGCCGCCGCCTCACCCGCTCCAGGCTGCGGTCGATGACGTCAGCCATGTCGACCGTCTCGTGCACCACTTCACCGGCGTCGCCGCGCGTCAGGTCCACCAAATCGCCTACCAGAGTGGACAATTCCTCGATCTGGGCCAGCACATCGGCACGCAGGCCGACCATCTCCTGCTCCGGCAGTCGCGGTGCTCCCGGCTCCATCGACGCCATCAGCAGTTCGACGTTGGTGCGGAGCGACGTCAACGGGGTGCGCAACTCGTGCCCGGCATCGGTGACCAACCTGGCCTGTCGTTCCCGGGATTCGGCCAGCGCCCGAAGCATCAGGTTGAACGCCTCGGTCAGCCTGGCCAATTCGTCGCTCCCGAATACCGGGATGGGTCGCAGGTCGTCGGTTCGCGCTACCCGCTCGGCCGCCTCGGTGAGGCGGCCCACCGGACGCAGCCCCGCCCGGGTGACCATCCCGCCGGCCACCGCAGCGACCGCCACACCGACACCGCCCACGATCAGCAGTACCGCGCGAAGTTTGGTCATGACCGCCTCGGTCGGCCTCAAACTCTTGGAGATCAGTAGGGAACTGCCACTGGGCAAGTGAATGGCAAGCACCCGCTGATCGGCCGCCGTCCGCCGCGACATGAACAACTCGCCGCGGATCACGGCTTTTTCCGGCGCTCCGACGGGCAGGTGCTGTCCGGGCTGGTTGGCGGTGTAGATCGAGTGGCCCGGGTTCACCAGCATTGCATTGACATCCGAATAGGCTGTGCCCTCAATGGCTTTGCCCGGGTCGGCGGCGAGCGACCCGCTGGCGATCAGCAACTGCGCGCGGCTCTGCAGCTGATTGTCGATGTCGTTGTAGAGGGCGGCCGAGATCACCGCGTACACCGCGAACGACATCAGAACGACGACCATCGCCACCATCGACATCGCCAGCAGCATGACCCGCCACCGCAGGGACAACGAACTGGTCGTTCGCAGCGGTACCCGTGCTCGGCGGCGGAACCCGAGCATCAGGGCGGCGTTTCGCGTAGCACGTAACCCACTCCCCGGACGGTGTGGATCAGCCGCGGCTCGCCATCGGCCTCGGTTTTGCGGCGCAGATACCCCACGTAGACCTCCAGCGCATTGCCGGACGTGGGAAAGTCGAAGCCCCACACCTCTTCGAGGATGCGGCTGCGGGTGAGCACGCGTCGCGGATTGGCGATCAGCATCTCCAGCAAGGCGAACTCGGTGCGGGTGAGGCTGATGCGGCGCTGCCCGCGGGTTACCTCACGGGTTACCGGGTCCAGGCTGAGATCGGAGAAGCGCATGGCCACCGACTCGGCGGTGTCGTCGGGCTTGGTGCGGCGCAGCAATGCCCGCATCCGCGCCAGCAATTCTTCGAGAGCGAACGGCTTCGGCAGGTAGTCGTCGGCCCCGGCGTCGAGGCCGGCCACCCGCTCCGAAACCGAGTCACGGGCGGTCAGCACCAGGATCGGCAGGTCATCGCCGGTGCTGCGGAGCTGGCGGCACACCTCCAAGCCGTCCAGCCGCGGCATCATGACATCCAGCACGAGTGCGTCGGGTCGATCGCTGGCGATCATGTCGAGAGCCTCGAGCCCGTCGTGGGCCAGTTCGACCGAGTAGCCGTTGAAGGAAAGCGACCGGCGCAGCGACTCGCGTACCGCACGATCGTCGTCGACGACAAGGATTCGCACGGACACTAGTTTCGTACGACCGCCTGAGACTGGCCTGAGAGGCGCGCCGTCGAGAAGACGGGCTCGACCGGCGGGCTCGTCACATGCGCCACAGTAGCCCCTCCCGGGAGCAGCTAGCGCCGGTCGAGGTCGACGAGGCCCAGGCGTGCCGCCTTGAGCAGCCTGCGGGGCACTTTGTGCTTCCGGCCGGCCACGGTGACACCGACCAGTTCGGTCGAGGTGGCCTTCCACTGCGAGCGCCGGCTTCGGGTATTCGCGCGCGACGTCCTGCGCTTGGGTACCGCCATGGTGGGGCCTTACTCCTCGATCGGGGTTGGGTCGGTGCATGTCGCGTTGCACAGCCGCGGACGAACCCGTCGGCCGGACGGCGACACTACCCTTTTGACGGGTGTCGTTGAAAGGGTAGTCGGTGAGCTCCAGCTCGCCAAAACGGAGCGTGACGTCGGCGAGAGAGGCGGGTATCACACCTCTCGAAGCTTACGGCTATGCTGACCTACCGGTTGGTTGGCCGGGTTCGGCCCCATCGGTAATCCCAATGAAGGGAGGACGCGCATGGCCTCAGTTGGTGGCGCGTCCGGAGCCGTGCGAATTGCCAATTGCTCGGGCTTCTACGGCGACCGCCTGTCGGCCATGCGTGAGATGCTCACCGGCGGAGACGTCGAATACGTCACCGGCGACTACCTGGCCGAACTGACCATGCTGATCCTCGGTCGCGACAAGATGAAGCACCCCGAGCGCGGCTACGCCAAGACCTTTCTGACCCAACTCGAGGACTGTCTGGGGCTGGCCTGCGACCGGGGGGTGCGCATTGTGGCCAACGCCGGCGGCCTGAACCCGGCCGGATTGGCCGACGCAATCCGGGCCCTGGCCCAGCGCCTCGGCGTGCCGGCCCGGGTCGCCCACGTCGAAGGCGACGACCTGCTGTCCCAGGCCGCCGAACTCGGCCTTGGCACACCGCTGACGGCCAATGCCTACCTGGGTGCGTGGGGCATCGTCGACTGCCTCAATGCCGGAGCCGACGTCGTCGTCACCGGCCGGGTCACCGACGCCTCGGTGGTCGTCGGGTCGGCGGCCGCGCACTTCGGCTGGAGCCGCACCGACTACGACCAGCTCGCCGGAGCGGTGGTCGCCGGTCACGTCATCGAATGCGGGGTACAGGCCACCGGCGGCAACTACGCCTTCTTCACCGACGTGCCGGGCCTCATCCACGCCGGCTTCCCGCTCGCCGAGGTCCACGCCGACGGCTCCTCGGTGATCACCAAGCACCCCGGCACCGGCGGTCTGGTCAGCACCGACACCGTCACCGCGCAGCTGCTCTACGAGATCACCGGCGCCCGCTACGCCAACCCGGATGTGACGGCGCGGATGGACACCATCACGCTCTCGGCTGACGGCCCGGACCGGGTGCGCATCAGCGGTGTGGTAGGCGAACCGCCGCCGCCCACCCTCAAGGTGTCGCTGAACAGCATCGGCGGCTTCCGCAACTCCATGACATTCGTGCTGACCGGCCTCGACATCGAAGCCAAGGCGGATTTGGTGCGACGCCAGCTCGAAGCCGCACTGACCGTCAAACCTGCCGAACTCGAATGGACCCTGGCCCGCACCGACCACCCCGACGCCGACACCGAGGAGGCGGCCAGCGCCTTGCTGCGCTGCGTGGTCCGCGATCCCGATCCCGCGAATGTCGGACGGCAATTCTCTTCGGCGGCAGTCGAATTGGCATTGGCCAGCTATCCGGGTTTCACCGTGACCGCCCCGCCCGGCGACGGTCAGGTGTACGGCGTGTACACCCCGGGCTACGTCGACGCCACCCAGGTGCCGCACATCGCGGTCCATCCCGACGGCACCCGCAGTGAAATCGCCTGCGCTTCCGAGACTTTGGAGCTGGCACCGGCGGCTCCCCCGCCGCTTCCCGAGCCGTTGCCGGTGGGACCGACCCGGCGTGCGCCGCTGGGTTTGATCGCCGGCGCCCGCAGCGGCGACAAGGGCGGTTCGGCCAACGTCGGGCTGTGGGTGCACACCGACGAGCAGTGGCGCTGGCTGGCCAACACGTTAACCGTCGAGTTTCTCAAGGAACTGTTGCCCGAGACGGCGGAACTCGACGTCACCCGGCATGTGCTGCCCAATCTGCGGGCGCTGAATTTCGTGATCGAGGGAATCCTGGGTCAGGGCGTCGCCTACCAGGCGCGTTTCGATCCGCAAGCCAAGGGGCTGGGCGAATGGCTGCGCAGCCGCCACGTCGACATTCCGGAGACGCTGTTGTGAATATCTGGACCACACCGGAGCGCGAGCAGCTGCGAAAGACCGTCCGCTCGTTCGCCGAACGAGAAATCCTGCCGCATATCGACGAATGGGAGCGAGTCGGCGAGTTGCCGCGTGACTTGCACCGGCGCGCCGGGGCCGCCGGCCTGCTGGGAGCCGGGTTTCCCGAAGCCGTCGGCGGTGGCGGGGGCGACGGCGCCGACTCGGTGATCATCTGCGAGGAGATGCACCAATCCGGGGCGCCCGGCGGGGTTTTCGCGTCGCTGTTCACCTGCGGCATCGCGGTGCCACACATGATCGCCTCCGGCGATGCACGGTTGATCGACAGCTACGTTCGTCCCACCCTGGCCGGTGGGAAAATCGGCGCGCTGGCCATCACCGAACCCGGGGGCGGTTCGGACGTCGGGCATCTGCGCACCAGCGCGGTGCGCGACGGCGACCACTACGTGATCAACGGCGCCAAGACCTACATCACCTCGGGGGTGCGCGCCGACTACGTCGTCACCGCGGTGCGCACCGGTGGACCGGGCGCAGCCGGGGTTTCACTGGTGGTGGTGGAGAAGGGCACGCCAGGTTTTGAGGTCTCTCGCAAGCTGGACAAGATGGGCTGGCGCTCCTCGGACACCGCCGAGCTGTCCTACACCGACGTGCGGGTGCCGGCTGCCAATCTCGTCGGCGGCGAGAACACCGGATTCGCCCAAATCGCCCAGGCATTTGTCTCCGAGCGTATCGGGCTTGCTGCACAGGCATATTCGAGCGCGCAGCGATGCCTGGACATCACGGTGCAGTGGTGCCGCGACCGGGAGACCTTCGGGCGTCCGCTGATCTCGCGTCAAGCGGTGCAGAACACGCTCGCCGAAATGGCCCGGCGCATCGATGTCGCCCGGGTCTACTCCCGCCATGTGGTGGAGCGTCAGCTCGCGGGTGAGACGAACCTGATTGCGCAGGTGTGCTTCGCCAAGAACACCGCCGTCGAGGCCGGCGAATGGGTGGCCAACCAGGCCGTCCAGCTCTTCGGCGGGATGGGCTACATGGCCGAATCTGAAGTGGAACGCCAGTATCGGGACATGAGGATATTGGGCATAGGCGGCGGAACCACCGAAATCCTGACCGCGCTCGCCGCCAAACTGCTGGGGTATCAATCGTGACCGTTTTACAGTCCACCCTCGACCCCAATGCCGACGCATACGCCGAAGCGGCAGCGGCGACGGCGGCAAAGCTCGACGAGATCGCCGCCGAACTGGCGAAGGCGCTGGCGGGCGGCGGGCCCAAATACGTCGACCGTCATCACGCCCGCGGCAAACTCACGGCCCGGGAACGCATCGAATTGCTCGTCGACCCGGACTCGCCGTTCCTCGAGCTGAGCCCGCTGGCGGCATACGGCAGCGCCTTCACGGTCGGTGCCAGCACGGTCGTCGGCATCGGTGCGGTGTCCGGCGTGGAATGCTTGATCGTCGCCAACGACCCGACGGTCAAAGGCGGGACCAGCAACCCGTGGACGTTGCGAAAAATCCTGCGGGCCAACCAGATCGCGTTCCAGAACCGGCTTCCGGTGATCTCTTTGGTGGAATCCGGCGGGGCGGACCTGCCGACTCAGAAGGAGATCTTCATTCCCGGCGGAGCAATGTTCCGCGACCTCACCCGGCTGTCCGCAGCCGGGATCCCGACTATCGCACTGGTATTCGGCAACTCCACCGCGGGCGGCGCCTACATTCCCGGCATGTGCGATCACGTGGTGATGATCAAGGAACGCTCCAAGGTGTTCCTGGCGGGCCCGCCACTGGTAAAGATGGCCACCGGCGAGGAGTCCGACGACGAGTCGCTGGGTGGCGCCGAAATGCATGCCCGCATCTCGGGTTTGGCCGACTACTTCGCGCAAGACGAACTCGACGCGATCCGCGTTGGACGTCGCATCGTGGCCCGGCTGAACTGGGTCAAGCGGGGGCCCGCGCCCGGGCCGGTCACCGAGCCGTTGTTCGACGCCGAGGAGCTGATCGGCATCGTCCCGGCGGACCTGCGCATTCCGTTCGACCCGCGGGAGGTTATCACCCGCATTGTCGACGGCTCCGAATTCGACGAGTTCAAGCCGCTGTACGGCTCGTCGCTGGTGACCGGGTGGGCCCGGCTGCATGGCTACCCGCTGGGCATCCTGGCCAACGCGCGCGGCATACTTTTCAGCGAAGAGTCGCAAAAGGCTACCCAGTTCATCGAGCTCGCCAACCGCTACGACACGCCACTGTTGTTCTTGCACAACACCACCGGCTACATGGTCGGCAAGGTCTACGAAGAGGGCGGCATGATCAAACACGGCTCGATGATGATCAACGCCGTGTCCAACTCGACCGTGCCGCACATCTCGCTGTTGATCGGCGCGTCATATGGCGCGGGCCACTACGGGATGTGCGGGCGCGCCTACGACCCGAGGTTCCTGTTCGCCTGGCCCAGCGCCAAGTCCGCCGTGATGGGCGGCGCGCAACTGGCGGGGGTGCTGTCCATCGTGGCCCGCGCCGCCGCCGAGGCCCGCGGCCAGCAGGTTGATGAAGCGGCCGACAGCGCGATGCGTGCCGCCGTCGAAGGCCAGATCGAAGCCGAGTCGTTACCGCTGGTGTTGTCCGGGATGCTCTACGACGACGGGGTGATCGACCCGCGCGATACCCGCACCGTCCTGGGAATGTGTTTGTCCGCCATCGCTAATGGCCCGATCAAGGGGACGTCGAACTTCGGCGTCTTCCGGATGTGATGCAAATGCCGATCACTCGAGTACTGGTTGCCAATCGCGGCGAGATCGCACGGCGGGTGTTCGCCACCTGCCGCCGGCTGGGCTTGGGCACCGTCGCCGTCTACACCGAACCGGATGCCGCAGCGCCGCATGTCACCGAGGCCGACGCCCGGGTGCGGCTGCCCAAGACCAACGACTATCTCAACGCCGAGGCCGTCATCGCGGCCGCACGGGCCGCCGGTGCCGACGCCGTACACCCCGGCTACGGATTCCTTTCGGAGAACGCCGATTTCGCCGCGGCCGTACAGGAGGCGGGACTGACCTGGGTCGGCCCACCGGTGGACGCGGTACGGGCCATGGGCTCGAAGATCGAGTCCAAGAAGCTGATGGCGGCCGCCGGAGTGCCGGTGCTCGACGAGCTCGACCCGGACACGGTTACCCAAGCCCAGCTGCCGGTGCTGGTGAAGGCGTCCGCGGGCGGTGGTGGCCGCGGGATGCGGGTGGTTCGCGAATTGTCAGCTTTGCCGGCCGAAGTCGAGGCCGCCAGGCGCGAAGCGCAGTCCGCCTTCGGCGACCCGACGGTGTTCTGCGAGCGTTATCTGCCCACCGGACACCACGTCGAGGTACAGGTCCTGGCCGACGTGCACGGCACCGTGTGGGCTGTCGGCGAACGGGAATGCTCCATTCAGCGCCGCCACCAGAAGATCATCGAAGAGGCGCCGTCACCGTTGGTGGAGCGCATCCCGGGCATGCGCGCCAAGCTGTTCGACGCGGCCCGGCTGGCCGCCTCCGCGATCGGCTATGCCGGCGCCGGCACCGTGGAGTTCCTTGCCGATGATGACGGCGAGTTCTACTTCCTGGAAATGAACACCCGGCTACAGGTCGAGCACCCGGTCACCGAAGAGACCACCGGGCTGGATCTGGTCGAACTGCAACTCACGGTCGCCGACGGAGGCCGACTCGATGCCGAACCTCCTGCCGCCCAAGGGTATTCGATCGAAGCCCGGCTCTACGCGGAGGACCCGGCGCGCGGCTGGCAGCCGCAGGCGGGTCTGGTGCACAGCATCGACGTGCCGTCGGTGCGCGCGCAGTTCGGCACATTGGGGCACCGGACCGGGATCCGGCTGGACTCGGGGATCGTCGGCGGCTCGACGGTGTCGATCCACTACGACCCGATGCTGGCCAAAGTCATCTCCTACGCTCCGACGCGCCGGCAGTCGGCGTTGGTGCTCGCCGACGCGCTGGCCCGTACCCGCCTGCACGGCCTGCGCACCAACCGTGAGCTGTTGGTCAACGTGCTACGTCATCCGGCATTTCTCGACGGGGCCACGGACACAGCATTTTTCGACACACACAACTTGGCGGAGCTGTCGGCACCGCTTGCCGACGCGACGACCATCCGGTTGTCGGCAATCGCCGCCGCCCTGGCCGACGCCGCGCACAATCGCACGATCGCGGCGGTGTTCGGCTCCATCCCCAGTGGCTGGCGCAACCTGGCGTCGGGCTATCAGGTCAAGTCGTACCTCGACGACGGCGGCGAGGAACATCGTATCGAATACCGGTTCACCAGAAAGGGATTGGAACTTCCCGGCGACGAATCCGTCCGACTGGTATCGGCCATGCCGGACCAGGTGGTGCTGGCCGACGGTCATGGCGTGGACCGCGGCTTCACGGTGGCGCGCTACGCCCAGGACGTCTACGTCGATTCCGCCAGCGGACCGGTGCATCTGGTCGCACTACCCCGCTTTCCCGAGCCCGGTTCGGCCGTCGAGCAGGGATCGTTGGTGGCGCCGATGCCCGGCAACGTCATCCGCTTGGGCGCCGAGGTCGGCGAAACCGTCACAGCGGGCCAGCCATTGATCTGGTTGGAGGCCATGAAGATGGAACACACCATCAGCGCGCCGACTGACGGTGTACTCACCCAGCTCAACGTCCACACCGGCCAGCAGGTCGACGTCGGTGCCGTGCTGGCACGCGTGGAAGGACCCGAAGCACAAGGAGATTCACAATGACAGACACCAGCTTCATCGAAAGCGAAGAGCGCCAGGCGCTGCGCAAGGCGGTGGCCGAATGGGTGTCCAACTACGGCCACGAGTACTACCTGAAGAAGGCCCGCGCGCATCAGCACACCACCGAATTATGGGCCGAAGCAGGAAAACTCGGGTTCATCGGAGTGAACCTGCCCGAGGAATACGGCGGCGGCGGCGCCGGCATGTACGAGCTGTCGCTGGTGATGGAGGAGATGGCGGCAGCGGGCTCCGCGCTGCTGCTGATGGTGGTGTCGCCCGCCATCAACGGCACCATCATCGCCAAGTTCGGCACCGACGAGCAAAAACAGCGCTGGCTGCCTGGCATCGCCGACGGGTCGTTGACGATGGCGTTCGCAATCACCGAGCCGGACGCCGGGTCCAATTCGCACAAGATCACCACGACCGCGCGTCGCGACGGCAGCGACTGGATTCTCAAGGGCCAGAAGGTCTATATCTCCGGGATCGACCAGGCGCAGGCGGTGCTGGTGGTGGGTCGCACGGAAGAGGCCAAGACCGGCAAGCTGCGCCCGGCGTTGTTCGTGGTGCCCACCGACGCACCAGGCTTCACTTATACGCCGATCGAGATGGAGCTGATCAGCCCAGAACGCCAGTTCCAGGTGTTCCTCGACGACGTCCGACTGCCCGCCGATGCACTGGTCGGCGCCCAGGACGCCGCGATCGCACAGCTATTCGCCGGTCTGAACCCCGAGCGCATCATGGGAGCGGCCAGCGCCGTCGGCATGGGGCGGTTCGCGCTGGGCAAGGCCGTCGACTACGTCAAGACGCGTCAGGTGTGGTCCACCCCGATCGGCGCGCATCAGGGGTTGGCGCATCCGTTGGCGCAGTGCCACATTGAGGTTGAACTGGCCAAGCTGATGATGCAGAAGGCCGCCACGCTCTACGACCACGGCGACGACGTGGGCGCGGCCGAGGCGGCCAACATGGCCAAATACGCTGCGGCCGAAGCCTCGACCCGGGCGGTCGACCAGGCCGTGCAGTCCATGGGCGGCAACGGGCTGACCAAAGAATACGGCGTGGCCGCGATGATGACGTCGGCCCGGCTGGCCCGGATCGCCCCGATCAGCCGCGAAATGGTGCTCAACTTCGTCGCGCAGACATCGCTGGGCCTGCCCCGGTCTTACTGATGGACGCTCTCGTCGAATACGCGGGGCCGGACGAGTGCGGCGGTCCGCTGGCACGGTTGACGCTCAACTCGCCGCACAACCGCAACGCACTGTCGAGCGTCCTGGTCAGCCAGCTGCATCAGGGATTGCGAGACGCTGCCGCGGATCCGGCGGTACGGGTGGTGGTGCTCACCCACACCGGCGGCACCTTCTGCGCGGGCGCGGACTTGAGCGAGGCCGGCGGCGGCGACCCGCGTGGCGATCGCGAGCGCGGCGCAGCCGGGCGAAGCGGGTCGCCACCATCGGCCGGTGGCGATCGCGAGCGCGGCGCAGCCGGGCGAAGCGGGTCGCCACCATCGGCCGGTGGCGATCGCGAGCGCGGCGCAGCCGGGCGAAGCGGGTCGCCACCATCGGCCGGTGGCGATCGCGAGCGCGGCGCAGCCGGGCGAAGCGGGTCGCCACCATCGGCCGGTGGCGATCGCGAGCGCGGCGCAGCCGGGCGAAGCGGGTCGCCACCATCGGCATACGACATGGCGGTGGCGCGGGCCCGGGAGATGACGACGGTGCTGCGCGCCATCGTCGAGTCCCCACGGCCGGTCATCGGCGCGGTCAACGGGCACGTCCGAGCCGGCGGGTTCGGTCTGGTCGGGGCCTGCGACATAGTGGTCGCCGGCCCGCGCAGCACCTTTGCGCTGACCGAGGCCCGGATCGGCGTGGCCCCGGCGATCATTTCGCTGACGTTGCTGCCCAAGCTATCGCCGCGCGCGGCGGCGCGGTACTACCTGACGGGCGAGACGTTCGGCGCCAGCGAAGCCGCGGAGATCGGCTTGGTCACCATGGCAGCCGACGATGTGGACGCTGCGGTGGCCAAGCTGGTCGCCGAGGTGGGTCGCGGGTCACCGCAGGGCCTGGCGGCGTCGAAGGCGCTGACGACCCCCGCGGTACTGGAAGGATTCGACCGCGACGCCCAACGGCTCGCCGAGGAGTCGGCGCGGCTGTTCGTTTCGGAGGAAGCGCGCGAGGGCATGCTGGCATTCCTGCAGAAACGTCCACCGAGTTGGGTCAAAGCCGACCCGGCGAGTCGCTGAGCAGCACCATTGCCGGCTGGGCGAGTCGGACTTAGCCGGGGGCAAGGTTGCAGTTTAGCCAACCAGCTTGCAGCAAATCGTGGACGTCGTACGCTCGTGGGTGATGAGCAACCCGGCCCAGCGCGACACGAAGGACACGCGTGACGATTCGTCGCTCGCGGCTGACACCGATCGCATCCAGATCGCGCAGTTGCTGGCATACGCGGCGGAACAGGGTCGCCTGCAGCTGAACGAGTATGAAGATCGGCTTACCAGGGCTTACGCGGCAACCACCTACCGAGAGCTGGACCAGCTTCGAGCCGACCTGCCCGGCGCCTCGGTAAGCCCCCGTCGCGGCGGCAACTGCAACCCGGCACCGTCCACCCTGTTGCTCGCCCTGATGAGTGGGTTCGAGCGGCGCGGCCGGTGGAATGTGCCGAAGAAGCTGACCACCTTCACGCTTTGGGGAACCGGCGTGCTGGATTTGCGCTACGCCGACTTCACCTCAACCGAGGTCGAGATCCGCGCCTACTCGATCATGGGTGTGCAGACCATCCTGCTGCCCCCCGAAGTACACGTCGAAATCCGCGGCCGCGGTGTGATGGGCAACTTCGACCGCGAAGTCGTGGGCGAGGGCAGCCGGGGTGCACCCAAGGTGAAGATCCGCGGCTTCTCGTTCTGGGGCGGCGTGGGCATCAAGCGTAAAGCGCGCAAGCCCCGCAAGTAGCCCGGTACGGCCGCCAAAGGTGAATAGCCCGGTTGGCGGGTGTGTGCCATACTCCCCGGAGGTTTGCTTGCCGGCTGATCGGGAGGGTCGATGATGAAGCCGTTGCGTGTCGTTCCCGAAGTCCTGACCCGGGTGGGATATGAGTTGGCCAATCACGGTGAGTCACTGCTGGTCTTGCACCAGTCATGCCACGGTGCCGCCGAAGGCGCGCGGTCGGGATGGGTCGGTTCCTCGGCTGGCGCGCTGTCGGGGTTGCTGGGTAGCTGGGAGACGGTCAGCGCCACCCACGCCGACCGATTCGGTGAGCATTCCTGCGGCATGCATCTCGCGGCGGTCGGCTTCGCTGAGATGGACCAGAGCAACGCCGCGGCGCTGGCCGCGGTCCGTGCGCAGGCTGGCAGCAGCGGTCGATTCGATGGCGCTGACGTTAGCTGATATTGAGCGCTGGGATCCTGCGGCAATCAGGACGGTGTTTCGGGCGGCGATTGACCGCGCACACGGCACCCGCACCACATCGGCGGCGCTCAGTGACACCATGCGGTTGCTGGACTTCGGTGGTGATGCCGCCGATGCCGCGCTGGCGGCGACGCACCGCACGACAATGCTTCTCGACGACCATGCCGATGCGTGCGAGGCGGTCGCACGGGCCGCGGAGAAATCGGCCGAAGAGGTGGCCGCAATCAAGTTGCGGCTGCATGCCATTCGCGATAGTGCCCGGGATTACCACCTGACGATTGACAATGCGACCGGTACGGCGTTGCCGCCTGCTGACTTGTGGTCGTACTCCCCTGCTGATCAGCAGTCGATTCTCAATGCCGCGATCAGCCTGACGGAAAGCACCAAGCGTCTGCTGGCTGACGCCGAGACCGCCGATGAGGATCTGGCCGCGGCGATTCGGGGCGCCGACGGGGACTTGTCACCTGAGCAGGTCAACACCCAACTCAGCCATGAGCCACCCAAGATGCCGCAGATGCCGCCGCCGGACAGCGATCCCACGGAGGTGAGCAAGTGGTGGCATTCGCTGACACCGGGACAGCAGGATCGGGTCAAACAGTGGTTCCCCAACGCCGTTCGCAACCTCGACGGCGTCCCGACCAGAGTTCGCAACGAACTCAATGTACCGGTGCTGCAACGCGAACTCGACCGGCTGCAGCGCGGTTGGCTGGATGGAAATGGCTTGTGGCATACGGACACTGAGAAGCTGGCGGATCTGCAGGCGTTACAGCGAGCGCTTACCAACAACCCGGGCAGCAGCCTGATTCTGTTGGACACCGCCAGTAATTCCCGCAAGGTGTTGGCGGCGGTGGGGGTCGGCGACGTCGACAATGCACAACGGGTGGGTGTAACGGTGGGCGGATTGAACACGCGAGTAAGTTCCAGCGTTGAAGCGATGCTCAGGGAAGCTCAAGTCCAACAAGGCAAAGCATCGGACTTGAGGAGGTTGGCGGGTGCACCGAATTACGATGCGGTCGCTTCCATTGCGTGGCTCGGATATGACGCACCTGACAGCCTGAAGGACGTGACGCATGACTGGTCGGCGCGCGATGCCGCAGGGCCATTGAACCGCTTCTACAAGGGCATAGCGGCTGGTAGCAATGTCGCGGATCAGCACATCACCGCGTTCGGGCATTCATACGGCTCCCTGGTGACCAGTCTTGCGTTGCAGCAGGGCGCACCGGTAAGCGACGTCGTACTGTACGGTTCGCCGGGTACCGAGCTCACCAACGCTTCCCAGCTAGGAGTTCAGCCGGGACATGCCTACTACATGATCGGTGTCAATGATGATGTCTCTCAAGTGATTCCCGAGTTCGGCGCATTCGGTGCCGCACCGCAGGACGTACCGGGCATGACTGAGCTGTCCACCAGTACTGGGCTGGCACTGGGCGGTCGCTACGGTGACGGCAACCTTCATGAGCGGGCCTACGGTCATTCGGAGTATGCGCGCATGGGAAGCAACGGCGAACTGCGCATGAGCGGGTACAACATGGCCGCGGTGCTGGCCGGACTGCCCGACGACCTCATCACACCCCGTGCCGTCGGCGTGGACCGGCTGCCCGGCGGCGCCGGCCCCTATGAAGTACCGCCTCCAATCCCGCGGCAGCACGTATGAACCGGCCACACCGTTATGCCACAGCCGGACTGCTCAGCGTCACGCTACTGCTCACCGGCTGCCTCAAACCCAATACGTTGGATCCGTACGCCAACCCAGGCCGTGGCGAGTTGGATCGCCTACAGCAGATCGTCAACAAACGACCCGACCTGGAGACGGTCCAGCAGCAGCTCGCCAACCTCGATGCCACCATCCGGGCGGTGATCGCCGAATACTCGCCACAGACAAAGTTCTCCAGCACCTCAGTGAGTCATCCGACCAACGGCTGCAACGACCCCTTCGTCCGCACCATCGGCCGGCAAGTGGGAAGCGATCATTTCTTCGGCGAACCTGCACCCACCCCAGAGCAATGGCTGCGGATTGTGACCGAGTTGGCGCCGGTGTTCAAGGCGGCGGGTTTTCGGCCTAACAACGCCGCACCGGGCGATGCCCCGCTTCCTTTGGGATCGGCCAACGATTCGCAAATCCGAGACGACGGCGTGTTGATCCGTCTCGTCAACGGCGACGAGCACAGCCCACTGTCCTACTCCTACGACACCGGCTGTCACCTCCCGGCCGCGTGGCGCACGGCGCCACCACCACTAAACATGCGGCCCCCCAACGACCCCGACGTCCACTACCCATACCTGTACGGATCCCCAGGTGGCCGAACCCGCGACGCATATTGATCCGCGGTCGGCGCTCCGATAAGCCCGGCACCAGTCACAGTGGTTGCGAACCACGTCGAGAACCCATCCAGTCGTCATGTCGCCGATGTTCAAAGACATTCCTCAGGAACGAGTTTCACGCTCCTTCCAACGATCCGGATCTTCTTCCAGCAGGGCGCGATCCCACTCAGCTCTGGTGGCCACCGCTTCGTAGGTGTCTTGCAAGAATCCCAGAAGTACCTGATCCGGGTCGGCTGCCTGTCGCACGATCTCGTAGGGCAGCAGGTACTCGCCGTGGTCCTTGCTGTAGTACGCCTGCTCGGGATTGACGACGTGACCGGCGAAGCCGTCGGGTTCGGGGTAGGCGTAGGCATAGAAGGCGCCCTCCTCACCACCGCCTGGCCAGAACCCGCAGCTGCTCAGTTCCCGCGAATATCCTTCCGCCATAACCCAGTCGCCCAAGTTGGGGGCGCCGCCAGGATGGCGGGGTGCGCCACGCCCGGAAAATCTGGTACATGCGATATCCATTGCACCCCAGAAGAAATGTACCGGACTCACCTTTCCGGCGAACCGGGACCGGAACCGGCTCAACACACGGTGGGCTTGAATCAGCTGGCGCCAGAACAGGTTCGCCGCGTGCGGGTCGTACGAGGCGTGCTCGACGTCCTCGGCGAACCGAGGAGCCGGGTCGACCTCGTTGGGGTGTGACTGGATGCTCGTGGGGAAGCCCAATTCGGCTAAGGTCGTCATGGTTTCGGCGTAGAAGTCGGCGACCGATTTCGGTTCCAGTCGGACGGTACGGTTGGCACCGGTGCTGCTGCAGATCACCAACTGATGGTCGATGAAGTCGAATTCGATATCGAATATCTCGTTCCCATAAGGGATTGCGGACGTCGTCAACCCGCGGGGGGTAACGTACAACGTCACCTGCCACCAATGGTTGACCATGGGGGCATGAGCGAGCCGGATCTTGCCGACGATCTGAGTCCACATATGCAGCGTTTCCCGGGTTGGCGTCCACTCGTCGACCCGCAAGCTGGGCCAGGCATTTGTGCTTCGGTGCGCAGTCATATCGATCTCCTCGGTCCAGTACAACAGGTGAATCGGCTCGGCAATCGGTGGGCACCCGCCATGCCGATTGCTGTAGACGGGATACCCTCCCCTTCGGTATACATGCGCGATACACACGGCAAGTTGTCAGCCGCCAGGTCGGCGCAGTCGGGCGAAGTCGAGGTCACACCGGCCACTCGGTTCGGCGGTTCACAATTGCGTTGACGAACAACGGTTGCCGGCCTGCCGATGCGCTGAAACCGGCGGTAGCGGAAGGACCGCGAATCGGCGGCTGCCACGACGACACAACGGCGGTGTACCCGCAATCCGGAAGCCGCGCCGCGAGAATGGCCACGACACGGCCAACTGTGTGGTAGGCAAGCGGGAACGACGCGGTACCTAGGAGGCACCCGGTGAGCACCACACCAATCGCCGACTACGCCCTGCTCTCTGACCGGCATACTGCAGCGCTGGTCAGTCGCAGCGGTTCAGTCGACTGGCTCTGCTTGCCCCGGTTCGACTCGCCATCGGTGTTCGCCAGACTGCTCGACGCTGACGCCGGGTTTTTCTCGGTGCACCCCACCGATCCCGGCGCGGAGATCGAACGCCGTTACGTCGACCAGACCATGGTGCTCGAGACGACGTTCACCACCGGCACCGGCACGCTGGTGCTATCCGATGCGCTCGCCACCGGGTACGTGGATGACCCGCACCAGTTGGGCGCGACCGCCCCTCGGCTGCTGGTGCGGTCGCTAACGTGTACCGCGGGCGAGGTCGAGGTGACCGTCGAATTCTCGGCACGCCCGGAATACGGGGTGGTCACACCCTTGGTGTCCAAGGACGACGGCTGCATCCTGGTCCGCGGTGGCGCCGACGTCCTGCTCCTGTGTTGCCCAATTCCGCTGGGTATTACCGATTCCGACGCCAGTGGCCGATTCCGGATGCACGAGGGTGAGCGGATGTCCCTCGGGTTGCAACATCGCACCACCTCGGAAGCGTGTCCTGAATCCATGTCAGCGGCCGAGCTCGAGGCAGCGCTCACGGCGACAATCGACGCGTGGCGGTTGTGGTCGAAGGTCCATCAGAGCTATGACGGGCCATGGCGCGATCTGGTGCATCACAGCGGCCGAGTTCTGCAGGCATTGACTTACCAACCCACGTGGGCCGTGGTCGCCGCCCCGACGACGTCCCTGCCGGAAGAGATTGGTGGAGAACGTAACTGGGATTACCGCTATTCGTGGGTCCGGGACGCCAGCCTCACGCTGGAAGCCCTCTGGGTAGCCGCATGTCCAGACGAGGCGGAGCAGTTTTTCGACTACCTCGCGGTCAGCTCCGCCGGACAACTACGCGCCAACGAACCTCTCCAGATCATGTTCGGCATAGGTGGCGAACATGATCTGTCCGAACGTGAGCTCGGTCATCTCCGCGGTTGGCGCGACAGCCGCCCGGTTCGGGTCGGCAACGGCGCGTGGGGGCAAAGCCAGATCGACGTGTACGGCGAACTGCTGGGTGCGGCACACCGCCTGGCCAAACAGCTGCACCCGGACCGCCCCTGCGCCGCCGCGGGACGCGAGTTCCTCATCGGATCCGCCGATGCCGCCGCACGTCTTTGGCAGCAACGTGATTCGGGTATCTGGGAAGTCCGCGGCGAGCCGCAACACTTCCTCTACTCCAAGCTGATGTGCTGGGTCGCGCTCGACCGCGCCATCGCCATGGTCGATGCACTCGGCGCCGGGGACAGGGTCGACGGCTGGCGTAAAGCTGCCGATGACGTCCGGCATCAGATCCTTACTCGCGGGTGGAGCGACGCGGCCAACGCGTTTACCCAGGCATTCGAAAGCGACGACCTGGACGCTTCAGCGCTGATGATTCCGCTGGTCGGATTCTTGCCCGCCGACGACCCTCGAGTGTTGGCCACCATCGACGCCATCGCCGGTCAGCTCGTCGACTCGCGTGGCTTGGTCTATCGGTATCGCACCAGCGTCGACGCCAATGCCGACGGCCTGACCGGACAAGAGGGCACGTTTCTGCTGTGCACATTCTGGTTGGCGCAAGCCCTGGCAGCCTCCGGCCAGCTCGACCGGGCGCGCGAAGTGTTCGAGCACGCTATCAGTTACCGCAACGACGTAGGACTTCTCTCCGAAGAGGTCGACCCCGGCACCGGCGAGCTGTTGGGCAACTTCCCGCAGGCGTTCAGTCACATCGGGCTGGTCAATGCGGCCTGGGCCATTGCCCAAGCCGAAGCTCGCGGTTGACCAAGGCAACTTATGCTCGGGCACCCGGAATGCGGATATCCCAAATGCCTGCGCCCACTTTCGTGTAATGCGTAGCCCTGAGTTGGCGACTCGGTTGGTCCGCCAACCATATCCGCCAGGAGTCCCAGGGATAGGTCGGTACACGATTTGCCCGCCTCGCAGCGAGAAGCCAAGTCGCGCAGGGTTTGTCGCTATCAGTTGGGCACAATCAACACAGTCACCCACAGAGACCAGTGTGGCTGGTGCGGCATAGCCGTTTGCCCCGGCCAACCAGGAGCACAATCCACGCAACGCCAAAAATTGATTACGCCAATGGAATTCGCCAGTGCATCATTGCGCCGCGGTGTTGCCACCTACCTGCGTCGCCGCGACCGGAGGTAGTCGCCGACCACCGCCGCCCCCAGCCCGTCGAGGTCGGGTTCCACGACCCGGCCCTCCACCCGTCGTGCGACCTGGTCGATGAACCGGGCCAGACCCGGGTCACTGCCCAGCCGGAAGATCGTGATCTGCGCACCCAACCGGGCCATGTCGTCGAAACCCCGTACCGTGTGGGCAATGGTCCGCGGATGCGGCGGATAATCAAAGAAGACAGCAGAACCCGTCCCCTCCCCGCTGAAATCCTCCAAATGGGCGGTGGGCTCACCGTCGGTCACCACCAACACGACCGGCTGTGCATTGGGGTGCTTGCGCAGGTGACGCCCCGCCAGCGCCAGTGCGTGATGCAGGTTGGTGCCCTGCTCATAGACACCTTCCAAACCCGTCAGCTCGGCCGCCGTCACAGTGCGGGCGTAGCGGCCAAACGCAATGATCTGCAGGGCATCTGAGCGGAAACGCGTGCACACCAGGTGGTTGAGTGCCAGTGCCGTTCGCTTCATCGGCAGCCAGCGATTTTCCATCACCATCGAAAACGAGGTGTCGACCAGCAGCGCAACCGCGGCCTGGGTACGGGTTTCGGTCTCGGACACCTCAACGTCGTCGACGGTGATCCGAATGCCCGAACGGGGCATCGACGTCGTCCCGGCCTGGCGCAGTACGGCATTGGTCAGCGTCCGGGAGATGTTCCACGGCTCGGTGTCACCGAATTGCCAGGGCCGGGTCGCACCGGTCAGTTCTCCGGCGGCCCCTGCACGCCGATGGTCCCGTTCGCCACGACGTCCGGAAAGCTGTTGCACCACGTCACGTAACGCGGTCTCGCCCAGCCTGCGCATCGCCTTGGGCGACAGCCGCCACTGGCCGTCGGAACCACGATCCAAGAAACCCTGATTGACCAGTGCGCGTTCCAATTCGGCGAGCGTTCTGGCGTCGACGGCGGCCTGGTCGCCGAGCTGGCGGGCCAGCGCGTCCAGGTCAACGTCATCCATGGTGGCGCCCGGGTAGCTCTGCGACAATTGCTCGGCCAGCTGCTCCAGCTCAGCGATATCGGCCAGCGCCTGGGTGCCCTCGCCCATACCGAACGGGTTGTCACCGGAGAACTGCTCGGATCCGGTCCAGTCCTCTCCGGGGCGTGCGGCTTGCAGATGGCTATCGAGCCGGCTCAGCGCCTGCATCAGCGAGGGCGATCCGAATGCCTGCTGCGCCAACGCATCCAGCTCGTCTCGCTGCTGCTGGCTCAGGCTGTTACGGAACCGCTGTGCGGCGGCGGCGCGCTTGGCCAGCGAGTCCAGCAACTCCTCGACGTTGCGCGGGTTCTCCGGAAAGAACTCGCCGTGCTTGTCCATGAAGTCTTGGAAATCCTGCGGAGTGTCCTCACCGCGGGCGTGCTTGTCCAACAGGTCGTTGAGATCATCGAGCATCTCGTTGACCCGCTGACGGTCCTCGTCGGTCGCGCCTTCCAGTGCTTGCTTCATCCCGGCGAAGCGTTGGTCGAGCAGCTCACGGCCGAGCAAATCCTTGATCTGGTCGTATTTTTCGCGGGCCTCGGTACTGCGCCAGTTGTACCCGGAAAGCTCCTGAACCGCTTTGGCCGGTGACGACGGTAACGCATCCAGCTGCAGCTCCGAGAATCGGGCGTCGTCGTCCAGTGCGCGGGCCAGTTGCTTGCGTTCGGCCAGCACCGCTTCGTCGAGCAGTCTCTTGATCTCCTGCAGGGTACCGTCTAAGTTATTGCGGCGCAACAACTCCCGTCGGCGCCGATTCGCCTCGGCGGCCAACCGGTCGGCGCCGGGCATGGACTTGGTGCCGCGGCGCAACAGCTCGGACAGCGCGCGGCGCGGCGAGGTGCCGGCCATCACGTCTTGCCCGATCTGCTCCAGCGCCTCGCGCAAGTCGACCGGCGGCGCCAGCGGGTCGGGTCCGCCGGTGTATGCCGAGTAGCGCGAAGAGTGCGCCCCAAAAGGCTTAGCCATAGACGGTTTGGCCTTCCCCGGACACCTTGTCGATGCGCTTGGCAAGGTACAACGCCTCCAACGCGAGTTCCAGCGCGGCGGCGCGCTCACCCTCGGATTCCGCACCCAGCTTTCTGGCGATCCTGTCGACGACCGGCAGCCCCGGAACCGCGGCCAGCACGTCCTTGGCCGACACCCGCTCGCCTGTCGTCACGGCCGAACCCCGCTCGACGGCGGTCACCAGTTGGCCGACGTCCATGCCGCCGAGCACTCGAGACGCGGTGTCGGCGGTCGAGCGGCGCAACAGATGCTCGAGCACGGCCTGTTCGCGGCCCTCCTCACCGGACTCGAACTCCAGCTTGCCCCGCAACACGTCGATCACCGTGCCCAGATCGACCACCCGCGCCACCGGATCCGTCTCGCCCAGCACCGCGCCCCGATGCCGGGCCGCGGCCGCGACCGTCTCCGCCGCTGCGATAGCGAACCGGGCCGACACCCCGGACCGTTGGTCGATCGAGTGCGACTCCCGAAGGTACCGGGCGAACCGCGCGATCACCTGCATCAGATAGTCGGGCACCTGCGCGCTCAGGTGCGCCTCCTGCACGATCACACGCACTTCCGCGTCCAGCTCCAGCGGGTAATGGGTACGGATTTCGGCGCCGAACCGGTCCTTGAGGGGCGTGATGATCCGGCCGCGGTTGGTGTAGTCCTCGGGGTTGGCGCTGGCGACGACCAGGACGTCCAACGGCAGCCGCAGCGTGTAGCCGCGGACCTGGATGTCGCGCTCCTCCATGACGTTGAGCATCGACACCTGGATGCGCTCGGCCAGGTCGGGCAATTCGTTGACCGCGACGATGCCGCGATGTGCCCGCGGGATCAGGCCGTAGGCGATGGTCTCGGGGTCGCCGAGACTGCGACCCTCGGCGACTTTGATCGGGTCGATGTCACCGACCAGGTCGGCCACGCTGGTGTCGGGGGTGGCCAGCTTCTCCGTGTAGCGCTCGCTGCGATGCTTCCACGCCACCGGCAGGTCGTCACGCAGTTGCGCGGCCCGCCGGATCGATTCCGGCGTGATCGGCCGGTACGGGTGTTCCCCCAATTCGGCTCCGGCGATCACCGGCGTCCACTCGTCGAGCAGTCCGGTCAACGCACGCAGCAGCCGGGTCTTGCCCTGGCCGCGTTCGCCGAGCAGGACGAAGTCATGGCCTGCGATCAGGGCCCGCTCCACTTGCGGCAACACCGTGTCCTCGAAGCCCAGAATGCCGGGCCAGACATTCTCGCCCTCGGCCAGTGCGGTCAGCAGATTTTCCCGGATTTCTTGCTTGACCCCCCGCTCACGATGACCGGAGGCACGTAGCTCGCCGACGGTGCGCGGCAGGTTGCTCGGTGAAGTCACCACTCCACGCTACGACGCCATCTTTCTTCTGGCGACGAGAGTGGATTTGAACTGTGACTTTCCCGGTACTTGGCGGACCTCAGTGGGCGAAGTGGCGTGCTCCGGTGAGATATAAGGTGACCCCGGCTTCGGCCGCCGCGGCGGTGACCTCGTCGTCGCGCACCGACCCGCCGGGATGCACGATCGCCGTGACCCCCGCAGCGGTTAGCGTCTGTAATCCGTCGGGGAACGGGAAGAACGCATCCGATGCCGCGACGGCGCCGCGCACTCGCTCGCCGCCGCGCGCATTACCTCGTTCAACGGCCAGCCGCGCGGCATCGACCCGATTGACCTGACCCATGCCGACACCGACGGTGGCGCCGTCGGCGACGATGACGATCGCGTTCGACTTGACGGCACGGCAGGCACGCCAGGCGAATACCAAATCGGTCAACGTCGCCGGGGTGGCCGGCTCGCCGGTGGCTAAGGTCCAGTTGGCCGGGTTGTCGCCGGGTGCATCGAGCTGGTCGCGCTGCTGCATCAGCAGTCCCCCACTGATCGGGCGTAATTCGGTGCCGCCGTTCTGCGGTTCGGGCGCCAGCAGCACCCGCACGTTCTTCTTGCGCGCCAGCACGTCAAGCGCACCGGGTGCATAGGCCGGCGCGACGATCACTTCGGTGAAGATGGTGCTGACGTACTCCGCCATCTCGACGCTGACCTCGGTGTTGGCTGCGATCACGCCGCCGTAGGCGCTCAGCGGGTCGCAGGCATGGGCCTTGCGATGTGCGTCGGCGACGGAAACCGACGAGATGGCAATGCCGCAGGGGTTGGCGTGTTTGATGATCGCCACACAGATCTGTTCGTGATCGAAAGCCGCCCGCCAGGCCGCATCCGCGTCGGTGAAGTTGTTGTAGGACATCTCTTTTCCGTGCAGCTGCTCGGCTTGTGCCAGCCCCGGCCACGCGCCCGGGTCGGTGTAGAGGGCGGCCTGCTGGTGGGGGTTCTCGCCATAGCGCAGGATCGCCTGACGGCGCCAGTTTCTGGCGAACCAATGCGGGAAAGCCGTTTCGGGTTGCTCGGGCGCCAGCGTCGACTGCATCCAGCTCGCGACGGCGATGTCGTATTCGGCGGTGTGCTGAAATGCCAGCGACGCCAGCTTTTTACGCTCGCCGAGGCTAAATCCGCCGCTGCGCAGCGCGGCAAGCACCCCGTCGTACCCGAGAGGGTCGGTGACCACGGCCACGCTGGGAAAGTTCTTGGCCGCCGCCCGAACCATGGACGGCCCGCCGATGTCGATCTGTTCGACGCATTCGTCGATACCGGCGCCGGATTCGACGGTCTGGCTGAACGGATACAAGTTGACCACCAGCAGTTCGAACGCCGCCACGCCGAGTTTGTCCAGCGCGGCCTGGTGCTCGGGCTTGCGCAGGTCGGCCAGCAGCCCGGCGTGCACTCGGGGATGCAAGGTCTTGACCCGGCCGTCGAGCACCTCCGGAAAGCCGGTGAGCTCCTCGACGCGAGTTACCGGAATGCCTTTGCTGGCAATGGTCTTCGCCGTCGATCCGGTCGAGACGATCTCGACGCCGGCCGCCATCAGGCCCTGGGCCAGCTCGACCAGCCCCGTCTTGTCGTACACGCTGATCAACGCGCGGCGGATCGGCTTCCTTACGCTGTCGCCGGTCATACTCTGCTCATCCCAGGGTCACCTTTCGTCCGATGCAGGTCAGGCCGCCGGTGGCAATCTCGGCCACCACGTCGACGAGGAGTCGCCGTTCGATGACCTTGATGCGCTCGTGCAATGTCTCTTCGTCGTCACCGTCGAGCACCGGAACGGCCTGCTGCGCCAGTATCGGCCCGGTGTCCACGCCGGCATCCACCAGATGCACCGTACAGCCGGTGACCTTCACACCGTAGGACAACGCGTCGGCCACGCCGTGGGCACCCGGGAATGCCGGCAGCAGGGCGGGATGGGTGTTGAGGATACGTCCGCTGAAGCGTGAAAGGAATTGCGGCCCAAGGATTCTCATAAATCCGGCCGATACCACCAGATCGGGTGAATGGGCGGCGGTGGCGTCGGTCATGGCCGCGTCCCAGGCATCGCGACCGGGGTAGTCGGCGACCCGGACCGTGAACGCCGGCACCGATGCCTGCGCGGCGATCTCGGTGGCCCGGCAATCGCGGTCCACACCGACGGCCACGACCCGCGCCGGATAGTCGCCCACGGCGGCTTGGAGCAGCGCGTTCAGCAGCGATCCGGTGCCCGATGCCAGCACTACCACTCGCGTCGGTGCACTCGGGGGTACCCGGAGCGGTTCCTGCACACGGCGAGCCTAGTCGGGCGACGATGCCGGGCGCGCCAGCGGCCGGAGGAGGAGCCAGACAATCGGGCCTAGTCGGGCGACCCGCCATATCCGAGCCGGGCGCGCCAGCGGCCGGAGGAGGAGCCAGACAATCGGGCCTAGTCGGGCGACCCGCCATATCCGAGCCGGGCGCGCCAGCGGCCGGAGGAGGAGCCAGACAATCGGGCCTAGTGCGCGCCTACGCGACCCGCCATATCCGAACGGGCCGCGTAGGCGCGTCGAGCCTGCATCCACAGCTAGCGCCACCCGGCGTGTCGCGCGCTGTACGCAGACTCGACATTGTCAGTACAGGGTCAGTTCAGGCTCGTGCGGGAACACCGCGCCGCCGCAGCAGGCGGCGCACAATACACACGGCCTAATCCTCGCGCTGGGGGGCTGAGTCCGATTCGGCTTCACCTGTTAAGGACACGCCGTCGTCGCCAGAAACGTCGACGTCCTCGGGCTGCGACGGCTCATCGACGACATCGTGGGGCTGATCGCCCTCGTCGAACGCGACCGCAGGCGTCTCAGCCTCGTCAGCTGGCGGGGCGGGCCGCGGTTTGGGCGAGCGCGGACGCCTGGTGATCCCGCCGGCCATCGCCACGGTGAGACTGCCAACCACGGTGAACCAGAAGAAAACACCGATCAGCAAGGCCCCCTCGTCGACGCCGACAGCGCCGAAATTGCCCAGCCTGCCGCCGCCGGCATAACCGAGCAGTGCCATCGCCAACGCCCCGATAAGCGCTGCCACCAGCACCTTGGCCATTGCCGGAAGCAACGGCAGCGGCCGGCGGGCGCACTGTTGCCCCAGCGCGACCCCAGATGCTGCTCCGATGATCAGCAAAGCGACCCACGCCGGCCCGAGCGGCGGTGTGGGTACCGCGGCCAGGATCGGTACGGCCGGAATGTCGCCGCCGAAAACGGTGAACGAGCTGAACGTCGCAAAGCCGATATGGGCACTGGACCCAACCGCGACCGCCGCGGCGCCGACGAAGACGTTGGGTGCATACAGCACCGACAGCACCGTCAGATTGAACTGCCCCCAGATGGAGTCGGTGATCCCGTAGAGCTCTTGCATCGTCGCCCAGTGGACAACCAGCGACCCTGCCGTCACCAAGCCGGACAGTCCCAGCAATGCCAAGACCCCGCCGGCGGCGGCGCGCACCGAATCGCCCAGCCAATTCGGAAGCGGCGAAGCCGCCAGAGCCCGCCTGCCCACCCGGGACCACACCCCGATCGCCGCGCCGATGGCATGCACTACCAGCACGCCGGTGAACGCCCGCAGCGCGCTGGGCGTCTGGAGTTCGGTGATCACCGACGACGCGTCGTGGATGACTGCCAGGGCGATCGCCGCGATCAGCAGCGGCCCGCCCAGCGCCGACGCGACAACCCATCGCACAACGAGCCAAGAGGAGTAGGGCGAGGTGGCCAAGGCCGTCGTACGCGCGGTGCCCCACACCATCAGAAGTACCGGCAGCAGCGGCATTACGCCGAGTTCGCGACCGCCGATCGAGATCGGCACCTGGTGTACGCCCAGCCACATGCTGGCGATCGCGCCCAACGCCCCGGTCATGTCGCTGTTGGCGATCAGTAACTGCAGCAGCGTAACCGCGGCGATGATGACGAGCGCCACCACCGCAGGCGCGAACGCAACCTTGACGAGGTCGCGTGCCTGGCGAGCACCCGCTGCTCGGTTGTCCTCGTTGTTTGCCGACACCCTGTTCACTCTTCGCGCACGTGCCTACTCAGCGCGAGAGCGCCCGATTAGACCGGCGCCGAACCGGGTGACGACGACTGCTGGCCGGACCCCTGCCCATAAGACTGCGGTCCCCCGGCGGGGTTTGAGTAGTTGACCGGAGCCGACCCGGCCTGGGATCCCGTTCCGGCACTGACCGGCGGCGGCGGGCCGAAGCTTGGGAAGCCGGTGGGTGGGGTGGACGGACCCTGGTGCATCGGCTGGGGCGCCGACTGGCCGGGTTGCTGGGCGCCGAATCCGCCGGTCGACGGGTTGGAGCCGCCGCTGGACGAATAACCACCGTATTGCGATCCGTATCCGGACGGCTGCGCAGGGCTGGGCGCGGCCTGCTGCTGCGCACTCGGTTGACCGTAATATCCGCCGGGCTGACCGCCGTACTGTCCGTATTGGCCGTACTGGCCATACTGCGCGTAGGCATCGAACTTGGGCCGCGGCGCCGGCGCCGAGATGACACCCGCGTCCAACAGCAGCGCACCGACCGCGGCAACCGACTGAAACACGATGAACACCAACACAACCCACAGCGCCCAGCCGGTCGAATAAGCGCTGGGCTTGTTGAAGGTAGCCGAGATCATCAGCAACACGCCCAACGCCGAGACCACCGAGACGATGGCGACGTAGCTCTTGGCCTTCGGCACCAGACTCACCCCGGCAAGCAGTGCGGCCAGCAGAGCCAGGCCGACAGCCAACCCGGTGTCGCCGGAAACCTCGCTGCCGGCCCCGCCCAGTTCTGAGCTCACCGTGAACATCGGCCCGAAGCTGGCCAGATACGCCAGCAGCCCGAGCGCGGCAACCGCCATGCTCAGGTACATCGGAAGCTTGCTGACACCGTCGTCGGCCTTGGCGAAAGACGGTGTGGCGGCTCCGTAGGAGCCGGCCGATTGCGCGGGCGGATATCCGGGACTACCTGGTGAGTAGGTCATGGCTCCTCCTGTTACCTCCAGTGCCGTCGCTACGCCTGCTGCAATGCGACGATTGCTCCCTGCGACACGATTCGATGACCCACGCTAGCGCACGGCCTGGTACTCGCGCCGTGGCGACCTTGCCCCCGTGATACCGGCCCCGTCACCACTGCCGACGATCGGCGGATGAGCCGCTTGCCCGGCTGAGGTAGAACACGTTCTAATTCTGTTCATGGATTACGGGCTTGTCCTTTTCACCAGCGACCGTGGCATTTCTCCCGCGGCAGCCGCGAAACTGGCCGACGACCATGGCTTTCGCACTTTCTACGTGCCCGAACACACGCACATCCCGGTCAAACGGGAGGCCGCCCATCCCACGACGGGTGACGCGTCGCTGCCGGACGACCGCTATATGCGCACGCTGGACCCGTGGGTGAGTTTGGGCGCGGCTTCAGCGGTCACCTCCCGGGTCCGACTGTCAACAGCGGTTGCGTTGCCGGTCGAGCATGACCCGATCACGCTGGCCAAAAGCATTGCCACGCTGGACCACCTATCCGGGGGGCGGGTCAGCGTCGGCGTCGGATTCGGCTGGAACACCGACGAACTCGCCGACCATGGCGTGCCGCCGGCGCGCCGGCGCACCATGTTGCGCGAATACCTCGAAGCGATGCGGGCGTTGTGGACCCAAGAGGAAGCCGCCTACGACGGCGAATTCGTCAAGTTCGGACCCAGCTGGGCGTGGCCCAAGCCCGTGCAGCCACACATTCCGATCCTGGTGGGCGCCGCCGGTACCGAGAAGAACTTCAGGTGGATTGCACGTAGCGCCGACGGCTGGATCACCACGCCGCGTGACGTCGACATCGACGAGCCGGTGAGGTTGCTGCAGGACAACTGGGCGGCCGCCGGCCGCGACGGGGCGCCCCAGATCGTAGCCCTGGACTTCAAGCCGGTGCCCGAGAAGCTGGCGCACTGGGCCGAATTGGGAGTGACCGAGGTGCTGTTCGGCCTGCCGGACCGCTCCGCAAGCGAAGTCGCCGCGTATGTGGAGCGGCTGGCCGGCAGGCTGGCCACTTTGGTTTGACCGCGAGCAGCCGCAACAGCCCCCGCACGCTCGGCGTGTCGGGGGCTGTTGCGGCTGCTCGCGCTAAGACGTAACGCTGGGCAAACGCCATTCGGCCGGCGCGTTGTTGAATTGCCGGGAATGCGGCTGGCACAAGCGCAGGCGTCCCTCGACTCCCGCTGTCGCCGAGCCGGCGGGTTGGCGGGCCTGGCCGGTAAATGTCATGAAAGCCACCGATCAGTAGCCCCGACGGCTCTACCATGATGGCCTGCCGACGTATCGATCGGACCTCCGAAAGTCATCGATCGGTGCCCACACCTTCTCGGGAGGTGGCATATGTCGTTTGTCGTCGCGGTACCGGAATTTCTGGCGGTGGCTGCCTCGGATCTGGCAGATATCGCTTCGGCAGTCGTTGCGGCCAATACAGCCGCCGCGGCCCCGACGGCCGGTGTGCTGGCGGCGGGCGCCGACGAGGTGTCGGCTGCGATCGCCGCCGTGTTCGCGGAGCATGCCACGGGGTATCAGACGCTGAGCGCTCAGGCTGCGGAATTTCATCGCCAATTTGTCCAGCTCTTGGACGCGAGCGCGGGGCATTACGCCCTCGCCGAGGCCGCTAATGCCTCGCCGTTGCAGCTGCTGGAGCAGCAGTTTCTCGACGTCATCAATGCGCCCACCACGCTGCTGCTGGGTCGCGCGCTGATTGGTAACGGGGCCAACGGAGAGCCAGGGGCAGACGGCCAGCCCGGCGGACTGCTGATCGGCAACGGCGGAGCCGGCGGGTCGGGCACCGCCGCCCATCCCGCCGGCGGGAACGGCGGGGCCGGCGGGATGTTCGGCAGCGGCGGAGCCGGCGGCACGGGCAGGCCCGCGGCCCCCGGTGGCAACGGTGGAGCCGGTGGACTGTTCGGTAACGGCGGAGCCGGCGGGAACGGAGGCGTCTTTGGCGGTGCAGGCGGCGCCGGCGGGTCCGCCGGGCTCTTTTTCGGTACCGGCGGTGTTGGTGGCGCCGGCGCGGCAGCGACACTCGGCGGCGACGGCGGGGCGGGCGGCGCCGGCGGCGCCGGCGGATTGATCGGCATCGGCGGCGACGGCGGCCGCGGTGGCGCCACCATCATCCCCGGCACCACCGGTGGCTTGGGCGGCCTCGGTGGCGCCGGCGGAACCCTGCTCGGCTCCGGCGGGGGCGGCGGTGCCGGCGGGGACGGGTTAGTGGCTGGCACTTCCGGCGGTACCGGGGGGATCGGCGGCCACGGTGGATTCTTCAATGGCACCGGGGGCACCGGCGGCGTCGGTGGCTTCGGTCCCCTCGGTGGTGCCGGCGGGGCCGGCGGTGGCGGCGGCACGCTGTCGGGCTCGGGTGGCGCCGGTGGCGGCGGCGGGAACGGCGGAGGTATCGGCGCAGGTGCCGGTGGTGCCGGCGGCGACGCTGGCTTGCTATTCGGCGACGGAGGCGCTGGCGGCGCAGGAGGAGCCGCCAGCGGCACTCCCGGCGGGGCCGGCGCCACCGGTGGACGCGCCGCGTTGCTCATAGGTTTCGGCGGAAACGGTGGCAACGGCGGGCCTGGGGCACCCCCGGGCACCGGCGGCCAAGGCGGCGACGGCGGGCAACTGCTCGGTGTGCCCGGCAAGCCCGGCACACCGTAACGGCCTGGGCGCGAGCAGCCGCAAAAGCCCCCGCACGCTCGGCCTGTCGGGGGTTTTGCGCCTGCTCAGCGCGCTAAAGAGTCTTCAGGATTTCCCGGGCTAGGGCCGCGGTTTCCGACGGCGTCTTGCCGACCTTGACGCCGGCCGCCTCGAGTGCCTCTTTCTTGGCGGCCGCGGTGCCCGACGAGCCGGACACGATCGCGCCCGCATGGCCCATGGTTTTGCCTTCCGGCGCGGTGAAGCCGGCGACGTAACCCACGACCGGCTTGGACACATTGGCCTTGATGAAGTCGGCCGCGCGTTCTTCGGCGTCACCGCCGATCTCGCCGATCATCACGATCAGCTTGGTGTCGGGATCCTTTTCGAAGGCCTCGATCGCGTCGATATGCGTGGTGCCGATCACCGGGTCACCGCCGATCCCGATGGCAGTGGAGAAACCGAGGTCCCGCAACTCGAACATCATCTGGTAGGTCAGCGTGCCGGACTTGGACACCAGGCCTATCGGGCCGGGTCCGGTGATATTGGCCGGGGTGATACCCACCAGGGCCTGGCCGGGCGTGATGATGCCGGGACAGTTGGGGCCGATGATGCGGGTCTTGCCGCCCTTCTGCATGTTGTAGGCCCAGGCGTAGGCGGTGTCCTGCACCGGTATGCCCTCGGTGATGACCACCAGCAGCGGGATCTCGGCATCGATCGCCTCGATGATCGCGTCCTTGGCGAACTTGGGCGGCACAAAGATGATCGAGACGTCGGCGCCGGTCTTCTCCATCGCCTCCGTGACACTGCCGAACACCGGCAGCTTGACCAGCCGGCCACCCTTGTCCTCATGCGTGACGGTGGTGCCGGCCTTGCGGGCGTTCACGCCGCCGACGATGTGGGTGCCCGCCTTGAGCATCCGGGCGGTGTGGACGGTGGCCTCAGAGCCGGTGATGCCCTGGACGATGACCTTGTTCTCTTTGGTCAGGAAGATCGCCATTGTCGTGTGGTCCTTTCAGGCGCTCGCCAGCTCGGCGGCTTTGTCGGCGGCCTCGTCCATCGTCGGCACCAGCGTTACCAGGGGGTGGTTGGCCTCGGCAAGAATGCGCCGGCCTTCGTCGACGTTGTTGCCGTCCAAACGCACCACCAGCGGCTTGTTGGCCTCACCGCCCAGGATTTCCAGCGCCTTGACGATCCCGGTAGCCACGGCGTCGCAGGAGGTGATGCCGCCGAACACATTGACGAACACGCTCTTGACGTCCTCGTCGCCCAACACCACGTCCAATCCGGCTGCCATGACCTCGGCCGACGCACCGCCGCCGATGTCGAGGAAGTTGGCCGGCTTGACGCCGCCGTGCTTCTCACCGGCATAGGCGACGACGTCGAGGGTCGACATCACGAGGCCGGCGCCATTGCCGATGATGCCGACCTGCCCGTCGAGCTTGACGTAGTTGAGGTCGTGCTCCTTGGCCTTGAGCTCCAGGGGATCGGTGGCGGCGCGGTCCTCGAACTCGCCGTGATCGGGATGACGGAAATCGGCGTTGGCGTCGAGGGTGATCTTGGCGTCCAGCGCCAGGATCTGGCCATCGGGTGTACGGACCAACGGGTTGACCTCCACCAGGGTCGCGTCCTCGGCGACGAACAGCTCCCAGAGCTTGGAAATGGTGACCGCGGCGGCGTCGAGAACCTCGGCCGGCAGGTGACCCTGCTCGGCAATGGAACGCGCAAACGCCGAGTCGACGCCCGTGACGGCGTCCACCGGGACTTTGGCCAGGCGGTCGGGCTTGGTGGCGGCCACTTCTTCGATGTCCATGCCGCCCTCGACCGAGCACATGGCCAGGTAGGTGCGGTTGGCGCGGTCCAGCAGGAAGGAGATGTAGTACTCCTCGGCGATATCGCTGGCCTCGGCGACCAGCAGCTTCTTGACGATGTGGCCCTTGATGTCCAGGCCGAGGATGTTCTGGGCGTGTTGGTAGGCGTCGTCTGGAGTGGCGGCGTATTTGACGCCGCCCGCCTTGCCCCGCCCGCCGATTTTGACCTGCGCCTTGACCATCACCGGACGACCGATCTCGGTGGCGATCGCCTTGGCGCCCTCGGCGCTGTCGGTCACTCGGCCGGGCGTGCTGGGCACGTTGTGCTTGGCGAACAGTTCCTTGGCTTGATACTCGAAAAGGTCCATGTGCTCACTGTCGTCGCTGGGCTATCTGCTGGGCCTGTAGGCAGGCCTATAGGCGGCAAAGCCAGATTCGGCAAACCGCACGGTTGGAACTGTAGCGAGGCGCCAAACGACCGCCGTGATCGCATCCCATCGGTGTGGCGGACGTCACCAAATACCGCCGGCTTCCAAACGTGATACAGATCACATTTGCGGGTGGGTTATTGTCCTGAGGTTGCAAGCCCCATTGATGAGCGGATACCGTCTCAGGGTCCAGATAACGTTATGGTCACGATACGAGGACATTTCAGCGTTGTCCCAGCACCGATTCGCCCGTCCTGCCGCTGCAGGCGGGCTTTATGCATCCCGCGATCGTCGGCTTCACCATCACCACCGTAACGAAATCACCGAAATCATCCCGCTGGACGGATTCGACGGGTTCGACGAGCTGGAACTCGCCGACCTCGACGAGCTGGACTTTGGCGATCCCGAGTTCGGAACTGACGTGCAGTTGTTGCAGGCCCCCGAACTCGACGACCTGCATGAGACCGACGACCTCACCCCCGCGTGGCTGGCCGGCCCGACCGAGGTGCTGGCCGCTCTGAGCATCGAGTCCGGCGGCCAAGCACCTGCCCCGCGCCCGCACGCCGCGACTGTCACCCCGGTGCCCCGGCGAGGCGGGCAGCACCGCAAGCAGCCGACCAGCGCTGCCAAGGGACGCCTGCTGATCTCGGCGATGGCCGCAGGTGCCGCCGCGGCCGCTGCGCATACGGCAACTCATCAAACCGACACCACCACGGCCGACACCGTGTTGAGCGCTAATGCGTCGGCCCTCACCGGAGGGTCGGGTGGCACCCCCCGGGGGGTTCAGGTCATTGCCGCGCAGCCGGCGGCAAGTGCGGCAGTGCACAACGCGGAACTGGCCCATGGTGTGGCGTTTGCGCAAGAACGCGCCCAGCGTGAGGCACGACTGCAGCAGCCGCTGTATGTCTTGCCGGCCAAAGGCATATTCACGTCGAATTTCGGGTATCGCTGGGGTGTGCTGCACGCTGGTATCGATCTGGCCAACTCCATCGGGACGCCGATCTACGCGGTGTCGGACGGTGTCGTGATCGACGCCGGCCCTACCGCCGGCTACGGCATGTGGGTCAAGTTGCGCCACGCCGACGGCACCGTGACCCTCTACGGGCACGTCAACACCACGCTGGTCAGCGTCGGTCAGCGCGTGATGGCGGGCGACCAGATCGCCACCATGGGCAACCGGGGCTTTTCCACCGGCCCGCACCTCCATTTCGAAGTGCTCCTGGGCGGCACCGAGCGAATCGACCCCGTGCCGTGGCTGGCCAAGCGCGGAATCTTTGTAGGCAACTACGCCGGCTGACCGGTGACCGCAGCCAGCCGTCCCCCCGCGCCTGAGAACCCGTCCGAGCCCACTGGATCTCTCGAGGAACCGCGCACCCGGATCATCCGCCGGGCGCCGACCGGACCACTGCCCGCGATATCCGATTCTGCGGCCACCCAGATCTCGCGCCACCCAGCAGCGTCGGACGCGACCGGCCGGGTGGACCACTTTCCGCCCCTACCGGCCGCGATCGGCCACGAGCCGAGCCCCTGGACGGCCGTCGCGGCTGCGGCGGTCAGCATCGTGAGCGGATGGGCCACCACGGTGGTGGCCACCGACCTGATTGCCGGATGGTGGCGGACCGATCGACTGTTCTGCATCGCGGTGGGCTTTCTGGCCCTGGTCTTCGCCGCGGCCACCGTCACCGGCGTGATCATGTTGCTGCTTCGCCGGTCTCTGGGGCGCTATCTGATCGCGGCGGGTGCGGTGGTCGCGGTGTTGACCTACGGTGGCGTGTTCATCGCGGGTGCGCGCGTCGGGTGGATCGTGCACACCCTGCCGTTGCTGCCGATCGCCAGCGCGGTGTTGGCCCTGCATCCGGCGACCAAACGCTGGCTCGTGGAGTAGCGGCTTCGCCGAACATGTTGCCACTATGAGGTTTTCACGCATTTCGCGGCGAGTTCACGGTCGGTGCAAGAGCGCTACAGCTTGGTGACCGGGGCATGGTTGTGCATCAGCTTGACCCGCCCCGAACTGCCGAAGTCGATCAGCGACATCGCGGACTCCCCTACGCCGGAGACTTCCTCGACCCGGCCCAAGCCGTACTTGTCGTGGGTGACTCGATCGCCGGGCTGTAGCACCAGCAGCGGGCGCTTGCTCGCCCCAGCAGAACGGGTGGGCGCCGACCGCGGGGCGCCGAACCGGCCGGCTCCGCTCACCGGCGCACTGAACGACGGCTTCGGCGCGGTGCGGCGCCAGTCGATGAGCTCCTGCGGAATCTCGCGCAGGAAGCGCGATTCCGGATTCAGCATCGGCTGTCCCCAAGAAGACCGCACCATGGCCCGGCTGACATAAAGCCGTTGCCGGGCCCGCGTGATGCCGACGTAGGCCAGCCGCCGCTCCTCGGACAGTTCGGTCGGGTCGTCCAGCGCCCGCATGTGCGGGAACATCCCGTCCTCCCAGCCGGTCACGAATACCACCGGGAACTCCAGCCCCTTGGCGGTATGCAACGTCATCAGCGTGACGACACCGGCACCGTGCTCGGGGATCTCGTCAGAGTCGGCGATCAGCGACACTCGTTCCAGAAACGCCGCCAACACGCCGGTGTCCGGCACGTCTTCGTTGTCCGGTTCCAGCGCAGCGGTATTCGCCTGGTCGGCGCTGAATTCGTGTGCGACGCTGACGAGTTCGTTGAGGTTGTCCAGCCGCGCCAGCTCCTGGGGGTCGGTGGACGATTCCAGCTCCCGACGGTATCCGGTACGTTCCAGCACCGCCTCGACCAGCTCACCGAGGTCGTCATCGAGGCGGCCCCGCAGGCCGTCGAGGATCTCCACAAAGCCCGCGATCGCCTTCTCCGCGCGGGTGTTGAGCATCGGCACCTTGCCCTCGGCCGCGGCTTGTAGCGCGTCTGCGAAGCTGGAGCCGGTGTTCTCGGCGTAGACGGCCACGCACGCCTCGGCGCGATCGCCGATGCCGCGCCGTGGCGTGTTGAGAATGCGCCGCATGCTGACCGCGTCACCGGGATTGTCCAGCACACGCAGGTAGGCGACGATGTCGCGGATCTCCTTGCGCTCGTAAAAGCGCACGCCCCCAACGACTTTGTATGGAATTCCGGCGCGAATGAACACCTCTTCCAAGGACCGCGACGAGTTGTTGGTGCGGTAGAAGACGGCGACGTCGTTGTAGGTGATCTCGCCACGCTCGGCCAGCGCGTCGATCTCTTCGGCGACGAACCGGGCCTCGTCGTGCTCGTTGTCGGCGACGTAGCCGACGATCAACTCCCCTTCGCCGGCGTCGGTCCACAGTCGCTTCTCCCGGCGCCCGGCGTTGCGGGCGATCACGGAGTTGGCCGCCGACAGGATGTTCTGTGTGGAGCGGTAATTCTGTTCCAGCAGAATGGTTGTCGCGTCGGGGTAGTCGCGCTCGAAGTCTTCGATGTTGCGAATGGTGGCGCCACGGAACGCGTAGATCGACTGGTCGGCGTCGCCGACGACGCACAACTCCGCTGGGGGTACGTCATCTTCGGTGTCGCGCCCGACGAGCTCACGCACCAGCACGTACTGCGCGTGGTTGGTGTCCTGGTATTCGTCTACCAGGACATGCCGGAACCGCCGCCGGTAGTACTGGGCGATGTCCGGGAAGGTCTGCAACACCGCGACGGTCTCGCCGATGAGGTCGTCGAAATCCAGCGCATTGGCCGCCCGTAGCCGCCGCTGGTACTCGGCGTAGACGGATGCGACGGTACGTGCCAAGTCATCTGAGTCGTCCGTCAGGTGGGCCAGCGCCCGATGGGGGTCGATCAGCTCGTTCTTCAGGTTCGAGATCGCGTTCGCCAGCAGCCGCGGCGAATACCGCTTGATGTCCAGGCCCATGTCCCGGCCGATCATCTGCAGCAGCCGCCGCGAGTCGTCGGCGTCGTAGATGGAGAAGTTGGAATTAAGACCTTCGATCAGCGACGCCTGGTTGCGCAGGATGCGCACACACGTCGAATGAAACGTGGACACCCACATGTACCGGGCCCGGGCGCCGACCAGGCGCACCACACGTTCCCGCATCTCGGCGGCGGCCTTATTGGTGAAGGTGATCGCCAAAATCTGACCGACCGCGACACCGCGGGCGGCGATCAGGTAAGCGATCCGCCGGGTCAACACCGCCGTCTTACCCGAACCCGCGCCCGCGACGATCAGCAGCGGCGCGCCCTCATGCAGCACCGCCTGGCGCTGTTGCGGGTTGAGGCCGTCGAGCAGCTGATCTGTTTCGGACTTCGCATCGGTCGCGTGCACACTCATGTCGGTCCAAACTTACCGCCGCCCACCGACGACTCGTCGGGCCAGGCGGGCTGAGCGTTCGGAACGGTGTGGTTACTCGAACCCGGACTGGTCGTTGCCCGTGTGATTGCTGCCCGAGCTGTTGCTTCCCGAGTTGCCCCAGCCCGAATTCAACGTCCCGGACTGGCCGAAGCCCGAATTGTCGGTGCCGGTGTTCATGAAGCCCACGTTGCCGGTGACACCGCCGTTCGCAAAGCCAATACCAAAGCTGCTGGTATTCGAGAATCCGACGGAGTTGACCCCCGAGTTGGAGAACCCGGTATTGCGGCTATTTGTGTTTTGGAAGCCCGTCTGGAAGTTACCGATGTTTCCGTAGCCCTCGCTCGAATTGCCGGTGTTCTCCCATCCGGAAGTACTGTTCCCATGGTTATTGAACCCCGAGGTTCCGGTGCCGGTGTTGCCGAAACCGGAGTTTGTGGCGCCGGTGTCGGTTGCGCTGCCGAAGCCGGTATTCACATCGCCGGCATTTCCGGCGCCGGTGTTTATGCTCCCCGAGTTCCAAAATCCGGTGTTGGTGTTGCCCGAATTTCCAAACCCGGTATTGCCGGAGCCGGAGTTGTAGAAGCCCACGCTGCTCGCACCGGAGTTGAAGAAGCCCACGGTGCCGCTCGAGCCCGAGTTGAAGGCGCCTACCGCAAAGCCGCCGCCGTTTCCGACGCCCACATTATCGCTTCCAGCGTTCCAGAAACCGACATTTCCGTGGCCGGAGTTCCCGAATCCGACGTTGGTGTTAGTCGTGTTGACCCAACCAGAATTGTGGTTACCGGAGTTCATGATACCGGTATTCGTATTGCCGGAGTTCGCGATTCCCGTGTTTACGTCGCCCGAGTTGCCGATGCCCCAGTTTCCGTCGCCGGAATTGAAGAAGCCCACGTTGTTGTCGCCGGAATTGAATAAGCCGATGTTGCCGCTGCCGGAGTTCAGTCCGTTGAAGTTGATTCCAAACTGATTGTCGCCGGTCAGACCGATGCCGAAATTGTTGTTCCCCGAGTTGCCGAAGCCGATGTTGAACTCGCCGGTATTGCCCAGCCCAATGTTGAGGTTACCAAAGTTACCTATACCGATGTTGGAGTTGCCGGTATTGCCAAGTCCGACATTCGAGTTTCCTGCCGTGGGCATAGCTCCGGGACCGCTGTTGCCGAAGCCGAAGTTGGCATTACCAAAATTTCCGCTGCCTACATTGAAATTGCCGGTATTCCCGTTGCCAATATTCCCGCTGCCACTGTTGCCGCTCCCTATGTTTCCACCACCGGTGGCCTGAGAGTTTCCGAAGCCAAAGTTGCCATTGCCACGATTACCGGCACCGAAGTTTCTGCTGCCCCTGTTTCCGCTGCCCATGTTGAAACTGCCGGTGTTTCCGCTGCCGAAATTGAGGATTCCGCTCAGGTTTCCGTCGCCGAAGTTGAGGTTGCCATTGTTCCCGCTGCCGAAGTTTGCATTACCGGTATTGCCGCTGCCCAGGTTCCCGCTGCCGATGTTTCCCAAGCCCAGGTTCCCGGCACCGATGTTGCCGACGGCCGAAAGCGCGCTCAGGCCCGGGATGTTCTGCAGTAGCTGCTGCCACGGAGCCAGCCCGGCGGCCGCTGCCGAAGCTCCACCGTGATAACCCGCCATCGCGGCCACATCCTGAGCCCACATCTGTTCGTACAGCCCTTCGATGTGCGCGATCGCCGGCGCGTTCAGCCCGAACCAGTTCGACAGCACCATCTGCACCAACGCATTCCGGTTGGCCGCCACCGCGGCCGGCACGACCGTCGCGGCCCGCGCCGCCTCGAACACGCCGGCGACCGTTCGGGCCTGCCCGGCCGCCGCTACGGCCTGGGTTGCCGCCGCGCTCAGCCAACTTGCGTACGGTGCGGCCGCTGCCACCATCGCGGTCGACGCGGGCCCCTGCCATGCCTGGGCAGCCAACCCCGAAGTCAGCGAGCCGAACGACGACGCCGCCGAACTCAGTTCCTCGGCCAACCCTGCCCAGGCCGCCGCGGCGTCGAGCATGGGAGCCGCGCCCGCACCCGCAAACATCCGCGAAGAGTTGATCTCCGGAGGCAACACCGAATAATTCATCACCACAGTCCTTCCGCCCCTGGGCCCGACCCAGCCGGCTCCCCTTGTACCAGTGCCACACTCGCCGACACAGCGCGTAGAGCTTACGGCCGGCATTGCGGCATGATGGGCGTTTTCGCGCTACTTTTCGCCAATCGAATCGACGCTCCGCCGCACGCGGCGAACCCGCGGGACCGGACAGGGTCCATCGGCCGCAGCCTGCCCGCCACGATTTCCGGCCAACAGGTCGCCGGCTTTTTGCGCAGCCGGCGCCCTTGGTGGCACACTCGGTTGGTGCTCAACAGGCAGCGCCGATTTTTCTACGGGTACCGACCAGCGGTGCCCGTGGTCTAGCTGCTCTCGCAGAGCCCCGTGGTCCGCTTCGGCGATTCGGGGCTCGTCTCTTGTGTGAGGCCCGATACCGGATGAGACCAGAATCCCCACATCACGAGAACGCGGAGTCAGCGGAAATGAACACCGATACCCAACAGCTGCCCAGCATCGAGGAACTGCGCGAAGAGATCGACCGGTTAGACCGTGAAATCCTGGCCGCGGTCAAACGGCGCGCCGAAGTGTCGCAGGCGATCGGCAGAGTCCGAATGGCCTCCGGAGGCACCCGGCTGGTCCACAACCGCGAGATGCAGGTCATCGAGCGCTACAGCGAACTCGGACCCGACGGTAAGCACCTGGCAATGCTGCTTTTACGGCTGGGCCGGGGTCGTCTCGGTCACTAATATGTCACGTTTCCGCTGCTTATCGCGGATATCCTGGTTTCTGCGGTACATTCCGCCGAAATGGTTACAGCAAAGTCAGCTGGGGTTCTGCGACTGAGCCGTGCGATGGTCGTTTCGGCAACGGCAGTACTCGCCCTGCTGGCAGCGCTGGCCGGTGGCTCGGCCACCTCGTCCGCGTGGTCGCGGCGCGGCCTGCCGATCGAGTATCTGATGGTGCCCTCACCGTCGATGCACCGCCAGATCAAGGTGGAATTTCAGGGCGGCGGCCCCCATGCGGTGTATTTGCTCGACGGCATGCTCGCCAGGGACGACTACAACGGCTGGGACATGCACCTGCCGGTGTTCGAATGGTTCGACCAATCCGGGCTGTCGCTCGTCATGCCCGTCGGCGGCATGGCCAGCTTCTACTCCAATTGGTATCAGCCCGCGGCCGGCAACGGGGGGGTCTGGACGTACAAATGGGAAACCTTCCTGACCGACGAGCTGCCGCTGTGGCTGGCGACGAACAAGGCCGTCAGCACTTCGGGAAACGCGGTGGTCGGTGCGTCGATGTCCGGATCGGCAGCACTGATCCTGGCCGCCAGACATCCGCAGAATTTCGGCTACGCGGCCTCGATGTCGGGCTTTCTCAACCTGTCCGCCGGGCAATGGCCGTCATTGGTCAGCGCCGCGCAACTGGGCGCCGGCGGTTTTCGCTCCGAGGCGATGTGGGGCCCGCCCACCGACCCCGCCTGGGCGGCCAACGACCCGACGGCCAATGCGGCGACACTCGTCGCCAACAACACCCGAATCTGGGTGTATACCGGCAACGGCGGCCAATCGGACTTGGAGGCCGCCGGCAAGCTCGATGCCAGCCTGCTGGAATCCGCCACGCGGATCAGCAACAAGATTTTCCAGGCCAGGTACAAAGCCAAAGGCGGGCACAACGGCGTGTTCAATTTCCCGGCTAACGGCACCCATACCTGGTCATATTGGGGCGCACAATTACAGGCCATGCTGCCCGATCTTCGGCAAGCGCTGGGCACGGCTTAGACAGACGCGGCTGACGCACCGACTGCCCCGGGTCCCGGAGCATTAGGGTCAAATCATGACCGCCCAGCCATCAATCCCCGACATCATCGCCGCCCCGGCATGGGACGCCCTGCGCAAGAACCACGATCAGATCGGAGAAACTCACCTTCGGCAGTTGTTCGCCGATGATCCCGATCGCGGCCGCGATCTCACGATCACCGTCGGTGACCTCTACATCGACTACAGCAAGCACCGCGTCACCCGCGAGACACTACGGTTGCTGATCGAATTAGCCCGTGCGGCAGGGCTCGAGGAGCGCCGCGACCAGATGTTCTCGGGCGTGCACATCAACACCTCCGAAGATCGCGCCGTGCTGCACACGGCGCTGCGGCTGCCCCGCGACGCCGAGCTCGTTGTCGGCGGCCGCAATGTGGTGCAGGACGTGCATGCCGTGCTGGATGCGATGGGCGACTTCACCGACCGGCTGCGCAGCGGCGAGTGGACCGGAGCCACCGGAAAGCGGATCACCACCGTGGTCAACATCGGCATCGGCGGTTCGGACCTCGGCCCGGTGATGGTGTACCAGGCGCTGCGCCACTACGCCGACGCCGGGATTTCGGCGCGTTTCGTCTCCAACGTCGACCCGGCCGACCTCATCGCCAAACTAGCCGATTTAGACCCTGCCACAACGCTTTTCGTTGTCGCGTCCAAGACGTTCTCCACGCTGGAGACGCTGACCAACGCGACCGCCGCGCGTCGTTGGCTGACCGACACGTTGGGCGACGCGGCGGTGTCCAAGCATTTCGTCGCGGTCTCCACCAACAAGCGCCTGGTCGACGATTTCGGCATCAACACCGACAACATGTTCGGCTTCTGGGATTGGGTAGGCGGGCGATATTCGGTAGATTCGGCGATCGGACTGTCGGTGATGGCCGCTATTGGCCGAGAAGCCTTCGCCGACTTCCTATCCGGGTTCCACATCGTCGACGAACACTTCCGCACCGCGCCGCTGGAGTCCAATGCGCCTGCGCTGCTTGGTCTTATCGGCCTGTGGTACTCCAACTTCATGGGTGCGCAATCGCGTGCGGTGTTGCCGTATTCCAATGACCTGGCCCGCTTCGCGGCCTATCTGCAGCAGCTGACCATGGAGTCCAACGGCAAGTCGACCCGCGCCGACGGCACCCCCGTGACCACCGATACCGGCGAAATCTTTTGGGGCGAGCCGGGAACCAACGGCCAGCATGCCTTCTATCAATTGCTGCATCAGGGAACCCGGTTGGTGCCGGCCGACTTCATCGGCTTCAGTCAACCGCTCGACGACCTGCCGACCGTCGAGGGCACCGGCAGCATGCACGACCTGTTGATGAGCAACTTCTTCGCCCAAACCCAGGTGCTGGCGTTCGGCAAGACCGCCGAGGAGATCGCGGCCGAGGGCACCCCGGCCGAGGTGGTGCCACATAAGGTGATGCCCGGCAACCGGCCGTCCACCTCGATTCTGGCCAACCGGCTGACGCCGTCGGTGCTGGGACAGCTGATCGCTTTGTATGAGCACCAGGTGTTCACCGAGGGTGTGGTGTGGGGGATCGACTCGTTCGACCAGTGGGGGGTGGAGCTGGGCAAGACGCAGGCCAAGGCCCTGCTTCCGGTGATCACCGGCGACGCCGCGCCCGCGCCGCAGTCGGACAGCTCGACCGACGCGCTGGTGCGTCGTTACCGCACCGAACGGGGGCGTGCGGGCTAACTCGGCGAGCAGACGCAGAATCCCCTCTCACACGGCGTGTCGAGGGGATTCTGCGTCTGCTCGCGCAACGCGGGCAACGCGGGCATGCGCGCCCATTAGGCGAAGAGCTTCGCCAGCGGCGGCGGCAGCACCCGCATCAATCGCACCAGCGGCGCCCACGGCCACCACGGCACCACGGCCCGGCCGGGCTCGCGCTCGATGGCGTCGACGAGCGCCCTGACGCCGGTTTCGCTGTCGACCATGAACATTGTGCTGTTCGACTTGGCCGTCATTTCCGATTCGATGTAGCCCGGCTGGATCACCGAGACCTTGATGGGCCCCGTGGCGTACTCCGCACGCAGCGATGCGCCCAGCGAGCTCAGCCCGGCCTTGCTGGCGGCATAGGCGGCTTTGACGCCCGGCACGCCCGTGTTGCCCAGCACCGAGGAGATGAGCACCAGATGCCCCGAGCCGTTCTTGGTGAACATCTCCAGCGCCGTTTCGATCTGCACCAGTGCGGCCACGAGATTGGTTTCGATGGTCGCCTTGTTGGCCCACAACTTGCCCGACCCCAGCCTCGCGCCCTTGCCGATACCGGCGTTGACAATGACGCGGTCGATGCCACCCAGTTCGTCGCTCAGCTCCGCGAATACCTTGGGCACCTGCTCGTGGTCAGTGACGTCCAGGGCCGCCACCGCGATCCTGATCGACGGATAACGTTGGGAAAGTTCATCTTTCAGTTCGCCGAGCCGATCGGTACGACGGGCGCACAGGGCCAGATCGCGGCCCCTGGCGGCGAACGTGCGGGCCATCCCGGCGCCCAGGCCGGAGCTGGCGCCGGTGATGAGGATTTTCCGACGGGTCATCCGGGTGAGCATATCGGCTACTTCAGCAGCCGCGACATGCGCCGGTCGGCCAGCACCTTTCCTCCGGTCTGGCACCTCGGACAGTACTGGAAAGACTTGTCCGCGAACGACACTTCCCGCACGGTGTCTCCACACACCGGGCAGGGCAAGCCGGTGCGGGCGTGCACCCGTAACCCGGAGCGCTTCTCCCCCTTGAGCATTGCGGCGCCTTGGCCGACGGAGCGGTGCACCGCGTCGGACAGTACCGACACCATCGCGTCGTGCAGGGTGGCCAGCTGTCCGGCCGACAGCTTGCCGGCGGTGGCGAACGGCGAGATCTTGGCCACGTGCAAGATTTCGTCGCTGTAGGCGTTGCCGATGCCGGCGATCACCTTCTGGTCGGTGATCACCGTCTTGATACGTCCGGTATTGCCGGCCAGCAGCCCGGCCAGATCCTCGGTGCTGAGTTCGAGCGCATCCGGCCCGAGCGCCGCGATACCCGGGACATGCTTCGGATCGTCGACCAGCCAAACTGCCAGACGCTTCTGCGTGCCGGCCTCGGTGAGGTCGAAACCCGGTGCCTCACCTGGGATACCAAGATGCACGCGCAACGCGATCGGCCCCTTGCCCGGCCGCAGCGGCGCCGCGGCCAGCTTGTCCGACCATCGCAGCCAGCCCGCCCGCGACAGGTGAGCGATCAACCACAGCGGGTCCGCCCGCAGGCCCAGGTATTTGCCCCATCGGTCGGCCGCGGTGACGGTGTGGCCGTGTAGGGCACTGACCGGCGGATCGAAGGTCTTGAGCACCGACAGCGCGGCGACGTCGACGCGGCCGATCGGCAAACCGACGGCGTGCCTGCGCAAATGGTCGACCAGTGCTTCGATCTCGGGCAATTCGGGCACCAGTCCAGTCTGCCGACCGCGTCAGGCAGGTGTCCAACCGCCCGCGAGTGCGACGGCTACGGGGGCCCGTCGGCGCCGGGCTGACCGAAGAGGTCGCCGCCGCGGCCACCGGTGCCGCCGGTGCCGCCCTGGCTGGCTCCGGCTCCGGCACCGCCGTTGCCGCCGTTGCCGACTAACTGGGCACCGCCGCCGTTGCCGCCGATGCCGTTCTCCGCCGGGGCCATGAAGCCCGCGGGGATGCTGCCGGCGTTGCCGCCGTTGCCGCCGTTGCCGGCGAAGAAGCCGCCCTGGCCGCCGTTGCCGCCGTTGCTGGTCTGGTACACCGAGCCGGTGCCGCCGCCGTTCAGGTTTCCGGGATTGCCGGTGTTGCCGCCGTTGGCACCGGCGCCGCCGTTGCCCCACAGCTGGGCGTCGCCGCCGAAGCCGCCAAGCGCGCCCGGACCGGCGTCACCGCCGTGGTTGCCGCCGTTGCCGCCGTTGCCGCCGTTGCCGCCGGCACCGCCGTTACCCCCGCTACCGATCAGCCCGCTCTGGCCGCCCCAGCCACCGAACCCGCCGAAGCCGCCGCCGCCGTTGAAGGACAAGGTGGCGCCGCTGTTGTCGCCGCCGTCGGCGCCGTTCCCGCCGCCGCCGCCCGTGCCGCCGTTGCCGTAAAGGAAGCCGCCGTTGCCCCCGTTGCCGCCGAAGCCACCGCCGCCGCCCTGACCAGCAGTCGTAAAGTCACCGGTTGCCGCCTGGCCGGCGCCGCCCAATCCGCCGTTGCCGCCGGGACCGCCGTTGCCGAACAGTCCGGAGTCGCCGCCGGTGCCCCCGATCGCGCCGAAGCTGCCGCCGCTTGCGCCGGCAAGGATACCGCTGCCGGCCACGAATGATCCGCCGTCGCCGCTGTTGCCGCCGGCACCGCCGTCGCCGTAGATCCAGCCGCTGTGCCCGCCGTTGCCGCCGTTGCCGGCCTGCCCGCCGATGCCGGCGACAGAGGAGGAGTTGGTGGCGCCGGTGGCGTCCCCACCGTTGCCACCGAGTCCGCCAACACCGCCATGCCCGAAGAGCAGACCGCCGTTGCCGCCGGGGCCTCCGTTGCCGCCCGCGCCGCCGTTGAGGCCCGCGCCGCTGGGGACGGCGACGGCACTGCTGCCGTTGCCACCCATACCGCCTTGTCCGCCGAGCCCGTACAGCCACCCGCCGTTGCCGCCATTGCCACCGTTGCCGCCCGGCATGCCGGCTCCACCGGTGGCCGGGACGACGGCGCCCGCGCCACCGGGTGCGCCGTTACCGCCGTTGCCCCACAGCCCGGCCGATCCGCCGTTGCCGCCGTTTTGGCCTACCGCGCCGGAGCCGCCGTTGCCGCCGTTGCCCAGTAGCCACCCGCCGGGCCCGCCGTTTTGCCCGGTGCCCGGGGCGCCGTTGGCGCCGTTACCGATCAGCGGACGCCCGGTGAGCGCCTGCACGGGATCGTTGATCGCCGCTGCCGCAACCTGCATCGGCAACACGTTGGCGGCCTCTGCGGCCGCGTACTGCCCGGCGCCGCCGCTCATGAGCTGCACGAACTGCTGGTGAAACAGCGCCGCCTGGGCACTGAGCGCCTGATATGCCTGAGCGTGGGCGTCGAACAATGCTGAGATCGCAAACGACACCTCGTCGGCGCCCGCGGGCAGCACGCCCGATATCGGGGCCAGGGCTGCCATGTTCGCTTGGCTAAGCGTCGAACCAATACCTGCCAGATCGTTGGCCGCTGCAGCCACGTACTCGGGCGCGGCGATCACCCACGACATGTACAAACCTCCCCATCAGTGCAGATTCCCCGCAATCGCGAAGTGACGTGCGACACAATGCAGAGGTAACCGATGCTATCGCGAACTGGAGGGTCAATCGCACGCTTCTTGACAAACCGTCAAGAAGCTCATGCTGTGCTTAATCTGGCGCTCGCAACAGGTAGGTATCCATGATCCAGCCATGCCGCGCCCGGGCCTCGGCGCGCAATGCCGCGATGCGCGTCCCGACCTCGCCGACGGTGCCCGCCATCAGCAATTCGTCGGCAGTACCCAGGTACGCGCCCCACCAGATGCGGGTTTGCGGCGGGCAGCTCTGAAACGAGCACTCGGCGTCGAGCATCACCACCGCCGAACCGGTGAGTCCCCGCGCACGCAACTGCCGGCCGGTGGTGATGAGCACGGGAGCGCCGACGTCGTTGAGCGGGATGCGGTGCCGGGCGGTCAACGCCTGAACCGCGGTGATTCCCGGGATGACGTCATAGCTGATGTCGACCTCGGAAGACACCGCTTCCAGAATGCGCAGCGTGCTGTCGTACAGCGACGGATCGCCCCACGCCAGAAAGGCGCCCACACCGTCGGGACCCAGTTCGGCGGCGATGGCCGCCGACCAGATCCGCGCCCGCGCCGCATGCCAGTCAAAGACCGCTTTCCGGTAGTCGGTGTCGGTCGCACGCTCGGGGTCGGGCAGCTCGACGAACCGGTATCCGGGCTCCCGGATGAACCGCTCGCAGATCGCGCGCCGCAGCGCCACCAGGTCGCTCTTGGTCTCGCCCTTGTCCATGGCGAAGAACACCTGCGCGTCGTTGAGCGCGTTGATCGCCTGCACAGTCAGGTAGTCGGGGTCTCCGGCGCCGATGCCGATGACGTGGATGTGCCGACCCATGCAACACAACGTAATTCAGATCTCGAAATACCTACCCGAGACCTCCGGTACCTAGTACCCTGGGTATTGACTATCGAGTGTGATCTCCCTAACGTCTGAACCACCTGATGAAGGGACACCAACGATGACCACCGCGGTGAAACCAAGTGGGCCCAAGTCAAGTGGACCCAGTCGTGAGGAATTCTCGGAGCGGTTGCTCAAGGGGTCGGTCAAGAAGTCCTATGAGCCCGTCGTCGACATCGACTGGGATGCCCCGCTGGATCCGGACAAGTTCTATCTACCGCCCAAGCTGGTGTCCTTGTACGGCACCCCGATGTGGGACGAAATGACCCGCGAGCAGCAAATCGAGCTGTCCAAACAGGAACTGGTCAACACGCTCTCGGCCGGGATCTGGTTCGAGAACATGCTCAATCAGTCGCTGTTGCGCACCATCCTGCACGAGGACCCGACCAGCCGGTCGACGCATTACAAGCTGACCGAGCTCGGCGACGAGACCCGCCACATGGTCATGTTCGGCAAGGCCATCGAGCGGATCGGCGCCAAGCCGGTGCGTCCCCGGCGGCTGCACCGGATGGTCATCAACGCGCTTCCGCTGGCCTTCCAGCGGGGTTCGATGCTGTGGGTGGCCGCGCTGATCGGCGAGGAGATCTTCGACTCGCTGCAACGACAGATGATGGACGACCCGGACCTACAGCCAATTATCCAGCGGCTCATGCGGATTCACGTCACCGAAGAGGCCCGCCATATCCAGTTCGCGCGTGATGGCGCACGCAAGCGGGCGGCCGAAATGCCGCGGCTCAACCGATGGTTCATGGCCAACATCAACGGCCTCGGCGGGTACTTCTTCCGGTACCTGTTCAGCAATCCGATCCCGTACGCGCGCGCCGGCCTGGACCCGAAGCGGGCACGCATGACTGCCCGCAACAGCCCACACCGCCACCAGATGCAGATAGCCGGATTCGCGCCACTGGCAGCATTTTTGACCGAGGTCGGGCTGATGGGCCCGATCGCGCGCCGGGCCTGGAAGCGCAGCAAGTTTCTGTGATCCAGGCACCCGACGTGCACCACGTGGTCGTCGTCGGCGCGGGTGCCCGCGGCCGAGCCGCGTTGGCGGCCGCCGGTGCCGGCGACATCGTGATCATTGACAGCGCAGCAAACCCCGAGGCGGAAGTGCTCGGTTCGGTGTTCGACGACGACACCGACACCTGGGCGGTGCGCACCGGCGGCGGCGAGGTTGTCCGGGGTCGCGTCGTCATCGCCGCCCACCGGCCGCCGTATGTCCCGTGGATACCGGATCTGCCCGGGCGCGACGACTTTGGCGGCGAATCGTTTCACGCGGCGGCCTGGGATCCGACCTTCGATGCCGCCGGCAAACGCATCGCCGCGGTTGGCATCGATACCGCCCTCGCCTGTCATCTCGACCGGCTCGTGGAATCGGCGGACTCGGTCACCGTCGTCGCCCATGCCCCGCGCCGGGTGGTCTCCGACCTGCCACTGCAGACCACCCGGGCCCGGCGCTGGCTGCGTCGCAAGCTGCGCGGCGGACAGCCGCGGCGATCGCCCAGGGTGGCCAGGTCGGCGATCGCGGCGCTGACGCCGTCGGGCGTCCGCACCGACGACGGTGTCGAGTACGGCGCCGACGCCATCATCTACGGCACCGGGTTCGCCATCCCCGATCAGCTGCCCGAGCAGACCCTGGTTGGGTCGCGTGGGGTGACCATCCGACAGGCCTGGCAGGACGGCATGGAGCCCTTCCTGGGTATCGCCGTGCACGGCTTTCCCAACTACTTCTTCATCTCCGGCCCCGATAACGCCAACGCCGCCGTACAGCTCCGCTACGTTGCCGAGGCCCTGGACCTGATGAACCGCACCGCCAGCACCCGCATCGAGGTGCTGCGCAGCACTCAGCAGGTGTTCAACGAACGCGCCCAACTGAAACCCGTCCACGCGCAGCGGGTGTCCCGGGCGTTTGACCTGTCCGCCGATGCGCCCGACGACGACACCTACGACGGAGCGGCGACGTTGGAGCTGGCCGGAACCCGACTACCGGTGCACGTCCGCCTCGCCGGTCACCTCGATCCGATCGACGGTAATTACCATTGGCAGGGGACCGTTTTCGATCCCCTGCCGCCTGATTCGCTCACCCAATCAAGGACCGCGACATTGACCGTCGGTGACCGCAGCGCACCGGCCCGCATCGTCGAACAAACACCCTGGGGCACGCACTCCGTGGCCGGAGTGGGGGCACCACCCTACCCGCCAAGCGGACGGTAGCAGCGGCTTCCCCGCCACCGTTGCGCCGATTCCTCCCGCTCGACCGGGCAAATCCCGATAGGCTGAGTGCTTGCCAGACTAGAGGTTGACCGCGTGGCTAATGCGGGTAACCGCCCTGGGTGGCTGGTGCTGCGGCAGACGACGACACGGACGAGAGCGGCATGGTCGGCGAGGTAGCGTTCGGCTCTTGGAAGCGGCGGGCGCCGGGGATTGACCCGACCCGCGTGCGCCGGTGCGCCGCCGAGCGACCGCCACGATCAATCACCCCACGGTCCGGTCGCGCCACCGGCCGTGCACAAATCGGGATACTTGGTCGAAGATGGAAGTCTCCGCCGCTAACGCGTGCGGCACCCTCGCGCAGTTGCCGGGGCCAGTTCGAGGAGCAGGACATGGAACCGGACACAGGACGGACCCGGGAGGCCGGTTCATGACGTCCCGCCGTTGTGTCGCCAGACTTGCCGCCGCGAAGCGCAGGCCGCGGTTGGATGAGACGGCCCGGGAAGGTCAGCCGCGGTGAGCGCGGTCGCCAAGTCGACCTCGCTGGCCGTTGCCACTCGGCTCGAGCAGTCGGCAGTCATGCTGGCAGTCGAGGGAGTGCTCGGCGCGGCCAACTCGGCGGCGCTGCGCGACAGCATCATGAAGGCGACGCTCGACGAGCCGACCGCGGTGATCGTCAACGTGACCGGGCTGCAGGTTCCCGATGACGCTGCATGGTCGGCCTTTATCGGCGCACGCTGGCAGGCCGACACCCGGCCGAACGTTCCGATCGTGCTCGTCTGCGCCAGTCGTGCCGGCCGGGACGCGGTCACCCGCTCCGGAGTCGCGGCATTCATGCCGGTCTATCCCACCGAGAAGGGCGCGATCAAGGCCGTCGGCCGGCTGGCGCGCCGCAACGTCCGGCATGCCCAGGCACAACTGCCCGCACATTTGAACAGCCTTCGCGAGTCGCGGCAACTGGTTCGCGAATGGCTCACCTCCTGGTCCAAGCCCGGGCTGATCCCTGTCGCGTTGGTGGTCGTCAACGTATTCGTCGAGAACGTGCTCAAACACACCAGCAGTGAGCCGATGGTACGGGTGTTCAGCGACGGTCCGACGGCGACGATCGCGGTCTCCGACGGCAGCACTGCACCGGCCATACGGCTGAAATCTCCGCCCAAGGGCATCGACGTGTCCGGCCTGGCCATTGTCGATGCGTTGTGCCGTGCGTGGGGCAGCACTCCCACATCGTCCGGCAAGACGGTCTGGGCGATCATCGGCCCGGAAAACCAGCTCTAGCCGGTGACGATCCACCTGCCGACGACCGCGGTGCCGGTGCGTCGACCGTTTTCGGGGTGGTTGCCGCTCGTGTTCCGCGCGGACGGCACGGCAAGCGCCGACGCCGTCGGCCACCCACCCGGCGAATGAGAACGCGTTCTAGTATTCGGGCATGACGCCCGAATACAGAAGGTACGGATGACGTGCGGTTCAGCTATGCAGAGGCACTGACCAACCCGGCGTTCTATATTCCGCTGGCTCAGGCCGCCGAAGCTGCCGGCTACAGCAGCATGACGATCGCCGACAGCCTGGCCTACCCGTACCAGTCCGACTCGAAGTACCCCTACACCCCGGACGGCAATCGGGAATTCCTGGAAGACAAGGAGGTCATCGAGACCTTCGTCCTGACGGCCGCGTTGGGCGCGGTGACCACGACGCTGCGGTTCAACTTCTTTGTGCTCAAGCTACCCGTCCGGCCGCCGGCACTGGTGGCCAAGCAAGCGGGTTCGCTGGCAGCGCTGATCGGCAACCGGGTGGGGCTCGGCGTGGGCACCAGCCCGTGGCCGGAGGACTACGAGCTGATGGGCGTGCCGTTTGCCAAGCGGGGCAAGCGAATTGACGAATGCATCGAAATCGTCAAGGGGCTCACCACCGGAGACTACTTCGAATTCCACGGCGACTTCTACGACATCCCGAAGACCAAGATGAGTCCCGCTCCCACCCAGCCGATCCCGATCCTGGTGGGCGGCCACGCCGATGCCGCCCTGCGGCGCGCGGCACGCCTGGACGGCTGGATGCACGGCGGCGGCACCAGCGCTGAAGAACTCGACCGACTTATCGCCCGTGTCAAGAGGTTTCGTGACGAGCAGGGGAAGACCGGCCCGTTTGAGATCCATGTGATCTCGATGGACGCCTACACCACGGACGGTGTCAAGCGGCTCGAGGACAAGGGCGTCACCGACGTCATCGTGGGTTTCCGCTGGCCCTACGTCAAGGGGCCCGACACCGAGCCCCTGGAGCAAAAGATCCGTCACCTCGAACGGTATGCGGAGAAGGTGATCGCCAAAGTCTAGGCGTCACAGTGGATCCCATTTTGGTGCCCGCTTTTCCCGATGCGCTTTGGCGGCTTCGGCCGGGTTATCGGTGAAGCCGGTGAGCATTTGGGTGCGGTTCTCGATCTCGATGGCATGCCGCAAGCTGGGCGCATCCAGCGCAGTATTGAGCCCGATCTTGGTCTGCCACACGCCGAAAGCGTTGTTCGCGGCGATCTCGCGAGCCTTGGCCAGCGTCGCCGGCATCAGGTCGTCCGGCGCCACCACCTCGTGGACCAGCTTGATGCGGTAGGCCTCGGCCGCGTCGATGATGCGTCCGGTCAGCATGAGTTCCCGCGCCACTCCGGCGCCGACGATCTTCGGTAGCAGGTAGCTGGTGCCCATGTCCATCGACGAGAAGCCGGCCTTGATGAACACCGAGCCGAACCGGGCTAGCTCGGAAGCGATCCGGATGTCGCAGTGCAGCGCGAACGCCAGCCCGCCCCCGACGGCGGCACCGTTGACCGCGGCGATCACCGGGATGGGCAGCTCGTAGAGCCGCACATAGAGATCGGCCAGCCGCACCTGGGAGTCGTAGTTGGCCTTGAATGCGGGGCTGGCCGGCTTGGCCTTGACCCACGGTTCGCCGGTGCCGCTCAGGTCGGCGCCGGCGCAAAATCCCCGTCCGGCTCCGGTGAGGATCGCCACCCGGAATTCGGCCCGGTTGAGCACGTCCAACACCCCATCCATCGCGTCGATCAGCGAGCCGTCAATGGCGTTTAACAGCCCGGGCCGGTTCAACGTGACCAGCGCGATGTCATCTTCGAGCGTCTGCAATTCGACTGCGGCCATACCCGCACGGTATCTCGAGTCCTGCAGTTACGGCGCTGGCGCGGTGAGGCGATCGCGCGGGGCCTGGTGTAGGGACGCTGTCCGTGTGGGTTCGGCCGTCGGCGGCATTGGTGCGTTTGCAACCCGTTGCAACCCGTTGCTACCCGAGGTATCGCCGCGCCGCGATAGGCCCGGCGAAAATGGGTGGCTGTTCGCTGTGAGTGAACATGTGAAATCGGTTGTTCGGCAGTCACTTTCTGCCGGTTTCCTGTCGGTGTCGGTCGATAGATTGCGGGTATGGGCTCGCGCGGTGTCGTGGATCGGCAGACAGTTACGGCGATCTTTGATGCACTCGACGCCGCGGCGGATAGGTTGGTGGGTCTGGACTTTGATGCGTTGACGACTCCGGAGTGGTTGGTGCTGCTGGGGCGCTGTGAAAAGGTGCGCCGACGCCTGCCGGTGGCTGAGCACCAGCTGATCAACAACCTGGCCCGCCAGGCCAGCGCCGAAGAACTAGGCGGCAAACTGTCGCATGCCATCGCCGACTGGGCGCTGACCAGCCGCACCGAGGCCAGCCGGCGCAGCAACGCCGCCGCCGATCTGGGGCCGCGGCGCGCGCTGACCGGGGAACCGATCGCCCCGGTACTGGCCGGGGCCGCCGCCGCCCAATGCGACGGCACGATCGGCGCCGAGCACATCGCGGTGATCCGCCGCTTTTGCCGGCAGTTGCCGGGCTGGGTCGATCAAGCCACCCGCGAGCGCGCCGAAGCTCAGCTGGCCCGCCAAGGCGGCCAGGTTCGCCCCGAACAACTATCCGGGCTGGCCGCCACGATCGCTGATCGCCTCAACCCCGACGGCACCTACCGCGACGAGGACCGGGCGCGGCGGCGCGCTCTGATGTTGGGCAGCCAGCAAGCCGATGGCATGTCGGAGCTGCGCGCGCGGATCACCCCGAGCTGCGCGCCACCCTGGAAGCCGTGCTGGCCAAGCTGGCCGCCCCGGGCATGTGCAACCCCGAATCCGAAACCCCCGGTGTGGACGGCAGTCCCAGTCAGGCCGCCATCGACACCGACACCCGCTCAGCGGCCCAACGCTCTCATGACGGGCTGCTGGCCGGGCTGCGCGCCCTGTTGGCGTCCGGAGAGTTGGGTCAGCACAACGGCTTACCCGCGCCGATCATCGTGTCGACCACGCTGGCCGAACTGGAAGCCGCTGCCGGACAGGGACTCACCGGCGGCGGCACCCTGCTGCCGATGAGCGATGTGATTCGGCTGGCCCGCCACGCCCGCCATTATCTGGCGGTTTTCGACGGCGGCAAGACATTGGCGCTGTATCACAGCAAACGGCTGGCCGCGCCGGGGCAGCGAATCGATCCACCACGTCATCCCCTACGCCCAATCCCCCAGCACCGACGTCAACCAACTCACCTTCGCCTGCGGCGGCCACCACCCGTTAGCCGACAACGGCTGGAGCACCCGCAAAAACACCCACGGCGACACCGAATGGACACCCCCACCCCACCTCGACTCGTCTGGATCAACGGGCCAACCCCGCACCAACATGCACCACCCCGAAAAACTGCTCCACGCAGACGAAGACGACGAGACGGAGTAGCTCTGTCGACCTTGGGGGCTCAGCCATTCGGCAGGAACGCAGAAATCGCACCTCGCGAGTGCCGATACGTTGCGACGCAACCAATCATGTTGTCCGCCAACGTGATCGTACTGTCAGCAGGTTACAGCGGAGTAGGTGGTGGATGCCACGCTCCGGTCAAGCCGCTGCCGGCCAGCGGCAGACTTCCGCACACGATAGCTCACATGCCGGCCTTACCGGACGTTCCGTCGACGCCGACCAACGACCCACCGCTGCCGCCTTTACCGCCGCCACCACCGGTCCCGAAAGTAGTTCCAAACCCGCCGTTACCGCCGTTACCGCCATTACCGCCGTCGCCGATTAACTTCGCGTTGCCGCCATTGCCGCCGTTACCGCCGTTACCGCCGGGCACCAGGGATCCGACTCCGCCGGTGCCGCCGGTCCCGCCTGCCCCGCCGTCGCCGTACAGCAGGCCGCCGGCTCCGCCGTTGCCGCCGTTACCGCCATTACCGGCTGGCGTGTTGCCCACGTTGAAGAAGCTTCCGTTGCCACCGGCTCCACCGTGCCCACCATGGCCGATCAGCCACCCACCGTTGCCACCGTTGCCGCCGTTGCTTCCGCTCTCGCCGGCTACCGTCCCACTTGCGCCGGCCCCGCCGTTGCCGCCGTTGCCGAATAGTCCGCCGTTACCGCCGTCAGCACCCGCCGAGTTGAAGCTGGTCGCGCCGTCTCCGCCGTTGCCGAACAGCCATCCGCCGTCAGCTCCTGCCACCAACATTCCATTTTGCGACCCCGCGCCGGCGTTGCCGCCGTTGCCGATCAGCAGCCCCGCCCTGCCGGGCGCGCCGCCGTGGCCACCTGTGACGGCGGAGCCACCGTCACCGCCGCTGCCGAAGAGCCACCCGGCATTTCCGCCACTGCCGCCGGTGCTGTTGGGGACGATGTCACTGCCGCCGCCGCCGCTGCCGCCGTCGCCGAACAGCCACCCGCCGTTGCCGCCGTAGCCGCCGATACCACCGAATCCGCCGGGTCCGCCCCTGCCGATCAGTACGGCGTTGCCGCCGTTTCCGCCTTCGGCAACGCTGGCGCCGCCAATCCCGCCGTCGCCCAACAGCCACCCGCCGCGGCCACCGGCTCCACCGTTACCGCCAGAGCCTCCGGTGTCCCAGTTTCCACCGCTTCCCCCGACACCGCCGTAGCCAATCAGCCCGGCGTCGCCGCCGGCCCCGGCGCGGCCGCCCGTGCCGCTGGCGGAGTCCCCGCCAAACCCACCAAGCCCGCCATAGCCGTTCAGGCAGCCTCCGGTTCCGCCATTGCCGCCCGCGCCACCAGTGCCGGTGGTGGCGCTCCCGCCCTCGCCGCCAGAACCGCCGCTGCCGAACAGCCCGGCGTTGCCGGCGAGCCCGCCGTGTCCGCCGGTGCCGGTGGTGGCGCTCCCGCCGCCGCCGCCAGAACCGGCGCTGCCGAACAGCCCGGCGTTGCCGGCGGCCCCGCCGTTGCCGCCGTTGCTGCCGGCGAAGGTGGTCGCACCGCCCCCACCGCCGGTCCCACCGTTGCCGAAGAGCAGCCCGCCGGCGCCGGCGCTGCCGCCAGCGCCGCCAGCGCCGGTGGCGCTGCTGCCGCCGGCCCCGCCGTGACCGCCGTTGCCGATCAATCCGGCAGCGCCGCCGTTACCGCCCGCCAGCCCGCTGCCCGCCGCTTGGCTGTAGCCTTTGCCGCCGTCGCCGATGAGCAACCCGCCGGCCCCGCCGTTGGGGTTCGCCGCCGTGCCGTCGGCTCCGTTGCCGATCAGCGGGCGCCCCAGCAACACCTGGGTGGGCTCATTGATCGCGTTGAACAGGGCCTGTATCGGCGATGCGTTGGCGGCCTCGGCGGCCGCGTACGCGCCCGCTCCGGCGTTCATGGTCTGTATGAATTGGGCGTGGAAGCTCGCGGCTTGAGCGCTGAGGGACTGGTAGGCCTGGGCGTGCGTGTTGAACAGTGCCGCAATGGCCGCAGATACCTCATCGGCGCCGGCGGCCAGCACCGAGGTCGTCGGGAACGCTGCCGCCGCATTCGCCACGTGGATAGTTGAACCGACATTGGCCAGATCCGAAACCGCCGCCTCCAGCATCTCCGTACTTGCGACTACGAATGACATCTCTATCCTCCCCAAATCGAGCGGTTTCAAGACTGGTGTCACTCGGTCGGATCTGGTGACAACCTGACGTTAGGGGACAGTAGCGCGACTATGCAGCGTGTTTCGCACTTTCGGACATGATTGTTCGCCAGAACAACGAAGCCCGCCGCGGGCGTGACGCTTCCGCCCGGCCACTCGCCGACCGAGTGCGCCCACGCGCGGCCAGCATTCCGAGCCGGGGCGCCGTGCCATCGTTGACGTCCCAATTCTTTTCGCGCACAACGCTAGCGGTTGGCCAACCACTCGGCCTGCATGGTCAGCAGCCCGAGCAACTCCTGCCGCGGGGTGGCCGGATCGAGTTCGCGGTAACGCTGATAGATGTTCACGACCACCCGTTCGGAGTCCAGCCAGGTCGCGTACTCACCGAGGTCGATGATGTCGACGGCCTCGACGAACGACAACCCCTTGCGGTATGCGGCTTCGGCCTGTTCGCTGATGTGCACGAGATAGCCGCGGACGGCACGGATTCCGTCGGAGTCGGTGACCGGGCCGTGGCCGGGCACCACGACGGACGGCTCCAGCGCGATCATCGCGTCACAGGCCGCGATCCAGTTCTCGATCGGGCCGGACCAGACAATCGGCGTGCAGCCGATGAACAGCAGGTCCCCGGCGAAGAGCACACCGGCCTCGGGCACGTGCACCACCGAGTCGGCTGCGGTGTGTGCGGGTCCGAGGTTCAGCAGTTCCACTCGCCGCCCGCCGACCTCGATAGTCAACTGACGCTCGAAGGTCTGGTCGGCGTTGCGTACCGTGATGCCACCGAAGCCGAAGTGCCCGAAGCGGTCTCGCGCATAGCCGGTGGCGACCGGGCCCAGGTCCGCGGTTTGCAGCCGGGCCAGCATCTCCGGGTGCATGCCGTGCGCGATCTCCTCGGCCGTGCCTTGGGCGGCGATGATCCGCACCGAGGGATCCAACAGTTGGTTGCCGTGGGTGTGGTCGCCGTTGGAGTGGGTGATCAGCGCGTCGGTGATGGGCGCACGATCGGTGATCGGCTTCATCGCGTCCAGCATCTCGCGGGTCAGCGCGAGGTCGAACAGCGTGTCCACCAACAGCGATGCCCCGTCGCCGGCGACCAGCCCGGCGTTGCTCCAGCCGTACCCCCCGTCCGGCAGCGTCCACGCCCATACCCGGTCGGCGACTTCATGTAGGCCCCGCGTGTAGGGGACCCGCGCCGGGGCCCGATTCACTCGGGCCCGCGCCGGCGGCGCGTCGGGGTTGCGGCGGGGCATCAGCGGATGGGGCGGTTTGCTGACGCGCACGGTCTGGCGCGTCTCGCCAAGTCCCTCGGCGCGCAGGGTCACCACGTCGCCTTCGTGCAGCCAGCCCGGGAACGACTCGAGGTCACCCAGGTGCTCCACCAGCGTGCAGGTGGGCACCGTGCCCGAGCCGAACACGTCGCCGGGTCGCAGCAGCACCCCGCGGGAGGCATAGGAAATCACCTCGCCGAACGTCCAGTCCATCGCCCCGGTCGAACCCGTGCCGATCACCGTGTCGTTGACCAACGCGGTGACCTGCAGGTGCAGCCTGCCGCCGCGGCGGTAGGGCTCCAGCTCATCCGGGGTGACCAGATACGGGCCGAGGGTGACTCCGCTGTCCTTGCCCTTGGCCTGTCCGATCCGCAGCTGGCCCTCCAGCATCTGCAGGTCGCGTGCGGACCAGTCGTTGAAAATCGTGTAGCCGACGATCGATTGCTCGGCCTGCTCGACGGTCAGGTCCGTGCCGCCGGTTCCGATCACCGCGGCGATTTCCAATTCGAAGTCCTGCCAGGCACTTCCGGGTGCCGTCGGCGCGTCGTCGTAGGGCCCCAGAACCGTTGCCGGACAAGCGAAGTAGAACGCCGGGATGCGATACCAGGTGTCGGCGAGCACCCGGCCCCCGCCCATGGCCTGCTGGCAGTTGCGCATATGGTCCAGGAAGCACAGCGAATCACGGATCGACGGCGGGCGCGGGATGGGCGCCGTCAGCGACACGTCGGCGAGACCGACGACGGCAGCCGGTGCCCGCAACGCGGCCTCGCCGGCCGTGCGCAGCCCGTCGGCGCCCCCGCCGAGCAGGTCGAGCAGCGCCGATCCCGGTGGCAGCGCATAGATCGTGTCGCCGGAGAGCACGCCGGCCCGTTCGCCGTCGTCGCTGCGGTAGGTCACCCACTTCATTCCCGCACCACCTCACTCGGGTCCTTGTCCGGCCGCAGCCCACGCCAACTCGTTTGACGCAGCCGATTGTCGGGGGTCCATTCGCTATAGCGCACCTCGCCGACCAGCGTCGGCTCGACGAACGTGACGCCCTTAGCCTCACGCGCCGGAAGCGAAGCGCCGAAAGGATTTTCGTCGGTGCGCAAGGGCGCCAGCGTCCTTTTCAGGCTGTCCAGGTTGCGTTGGGTGAAGCCCGTTCCGACTCGGCCGGCGAAATGCAGCCCGGAAGGGCCGGGAATGCCCATCAGCAGCGAGCCGATGCCGCTGCTGCGACCGCCCTCCCCGGCCCGCCAGCCGCCGATGACGACCTCCTGGGTGTTCCAGTGCTTGTCCTTGATCCACGCTGCCGAACGCCGGCCGGGCTGATAACCGGAATCACGCCGCTTGGCGATCACACCCTCCCAGCCGCGTTTGCGCGAGTAAGCCATGGCCTCGGCTCCGTCACCGGGCAGCAGCTCCGGAACAGTGAGATGGCCTGCGGCGCCCAGGGTTTCCAGCAGCTTGCGCCGGTCCTGGTACTTGGCACGCAACAGCGAGCGGCCGTCGAGGTAGAGCAGGTCGAATGCCCAGAACTCGATGCGGGTGGCCCGGACCCGGTTCTGCATTTCGTTGAAGCTGGGCACGCCGGCGGCGTCGAGTGCGACCACCTCCCCGTCGAGCACCACGTGGTGATCGGCGAGGTCTGCTGCCAGCGAACGCAATTGCGGATATTCTTTGGTGACGTCACGGCCACTACGGGAGCGCAGCCGCACGGCGCCGTGGTCGGCCTCCACCAGCAACCGGTAGCCGTCCCACTTGCCTTCGAAGGCCCACTGTCCCGCCTTGAGACGGTCCACCGAACCGTGTGTGGTGAGCATCGGAGCCAGGGTGTCGAAGTCGAAGGCCTGCTGTTCCTTCATGCGATGCGCCAGCCACTGGTCACCGTTGGTTTGGATCAGCGCGTACCGCCCGGAGATTCGCTTGCCATGCAGGTTGACGATCACTTCTCCTTTTCGGGGTCCTTTTTGGGGTCCTTTTTGGGGTCCTTTTTCGGCCGCGCTTTCGGCCCCGTCGCGGAACTTCTCGACGTCGTACGTGCCGGCGTCCCAGATGATCACCTTCCCGGCGCCGTACTCCCCCTTCGGGATCGTGCCCTCGAATGTCGCATATTCCAGCGGATGATCTTCGGTGCGCACCGCAAGATGGTTCACCGATGCGGTTTCCGGCAGGTTCTTCGGCACCGCCCACGACACCAGCACGCCGTCACGCTCCAACCGGAAGTCGTAGTGCAGCCGGCGGGCGTGGTGCTCCTGGATGACAAAGGTATTGCCTTGGCCGACAACAGGTCTGGACCGAGGAACCGGTTCGGGGGTCTTCGACGCGTCGCGCATGCTGCGGTACTTGGTCAGCCGGTCCCCGGCGGGCAGGTCGGCATCCAGCGGCGCGAGCAGGTCCCCGTCGCGGGCGACCCGGACCAGCACCTCGTCATAGCGCAGCTGGCGCAGCCCCGGGTCGTGCAGTTCGTCCCAGGTGCGGGGCGCGGCGACCGTCGGCTGGTCGCGCCCGCGTAGCGAGTACGGCGCGATGGTGGTCTTGGACCCGTTGTTCTGGCTCCAGTCCAAAAACACCTTGCCCGCCCGCAGGCTCTTGGTCATGATCGCGGTGACCAGCGTGGGCATCGTCTTCTCCAGTTGTTGCGCAACGCGTTTGGCCAGCACCGTGGCGCCTCTGCTGCTCACCGGCTCGTCCAGTGGTGCGTACAGATGCAGACCCTTGCTGCCGCTGGTCAGCGGGAAGGTGCTCAGCCCGATACCGCTGATCAGCTCCCGGACCGCATGTGCGACCTCGACCAGCTGGGCCATCGTCACGCCGTCACCCGGGTCCAGGTCGAACACCAATCGGGTAGCCGGGCCGGGCTTCAACTGCTCCGCCTCGCTTCGTGTCCATTCGGCGACAAACCGCCACTGCGGCACATGCACCTCGAGCGCCGCCTGCTGGGCTATCCACGCCAGCCCCGTCGCGCTGTCGATGATCGGATAGGTCGTGGTTCCGGACCGGTGCACGACGCTTGCCCGCGGCAACCAGTCCGGCGCTGACGACGCCAGTTGTTTTTCGAAGAAGGAAGGTTGGTCGACTCCGTTGGGCCAGCGCTTGCGGGTCGCCGGACGCCCGGCGATATGCGGCACCATCACCTCGGCGATGCGGGTGTAGTAGTCGAAGACGTCGCGCTTGGTGGTCCCGGTCGCCGGATAGAGCACCTTGTCGGCGTTGGTCAGCGTGACCCGCGGACCATCCTCCCCGCCCGGAGGCCACACCTGCGCCGAACCCATTGGCAGTTAGGGGCGCGGTGTCTGCAAAGCAGATCCGTTTCCCCGTCCCCCTTATCTGTGTTGAGGACCCCCGGTAACGGTGGATCGTTGGTTATTTCGTGTTGGTTGGCCCCATTCGGGGCCGTGTTAAGCGCTGCGGACCGCAGCCGGGTCGAGGGGTACCAAAGTAGTAGTAGTAGCAGTTGCCCCACACGGGCAAGGCTGGATTGAGGCCCGCGGTGCAGCGGCAGCGTTACGTGAGCAGTTTCTACGGGCCCTCGCGCTGCGCCGTCAACAACGCTTCGGCAGCATCGCGAGCATGCCGGGCCGACTCCGGGGTGCCGTTGATCGCGGCAGTAACCATCGCGCCGTTGGCCAGAATCAGCAACTGATCAGCTAGCACGGCCGGATACCCGGCGGCCTTGACGAGCTGATCCAGGTAACCGCGGACCGCCAGCTTATGATGGCGCACGATCCGGGCAACGTCGTCGGACGTGCCCCCCAGCTCGCCGGCGGTATTGATGAACATGCAACCGCGGAAATCCGGCTGCGAGAACCACTCATAGAGAAAGTCGAACACCGCGAGGATCTGAAATCGCGGCTCGGCCGCGCGGGCCTCGACGAATGTGACGATCGCCTGCCGGATGTCGGCGTCGCGCCGCTGCAGAACCGCCCGAACCAGATGCGCCTTCGACGGAAACTCCCTGTAGAGCCGCTTGAGCGGTACGCCCGCGGCATCGCGAATGTCGTCTATGCCGACCGCCTGCACACCGCGGTCATTGAACAACCTATCGGCTGCGGCGAGCACATTATCCCGGTCCTCGCCTTCGGTCATGGCATTCCCTCCTTGCGCTAAGAACGATCGTTCTCTAGACTACAACCAGCCGTGAGAACGCTCGTTCTCCCGACCGGCACCCGACCATCACCGAAAGGAAACCGCAATGACTACCTTCGACACCCGGCACCGGACTACGTCCATCAACGGCTTGGAGGTGTACTTCCGGGAGGCCGGCAATCCGCGAAACCCGGCTTTGCTCCTGCTGCACGGCTTCCCCACCAGCTCGCATATGTTCCGCAATCTCATCGCCGCGCTCTCCGACGAGTACTACCTGGTGGCTCCCGATTACATCGGCTTCGGCAATTCGGCCGCACCGTCGGTCGACGAGTTCCGCTATAGCTTCGACAATCTGACCGAGATCGTCGAAGGCCTCGTGGACAAGCTCGGCCTGCAGCGCTTTGCGCTCTACATCCAGGACTACGGAGCACCCATCGGGCTGCGGATCGCGAGCCGGACACCGGAGCGGGTGACGGCATTGATCACCCAGAGCGGCAATGCGTACCTGGAGGGTTTCACGCCGTTCTGGGACATCTTGTTCGCCCACGCCAAGGACCGGGAAGCCAACGCTGCCGGTGTTCGAGAACTGTTGCAGCCCAAGTCCGTCCGGTGGCAGTACACGCACGGCGTCCCGGCCGACCGGCTGGCCCGGATCGCGCCGGAAACGTGGCAACTCGACCAGGCGAAGTTGGACCGGCCGGGCAACGACGCGGTGCAGCTACAACTGTTCTGGGACTACCAGTTCAATCTCGACGGCTACCCGGCCTACCAGCAGTACCTCCGCACCCACCAGCCTCCGACTCTGGTGACGTGGGGCCGTAACGACGAAATCTTCGGACCAGCCGGGGCAGAAGCCTACCGACGTGACCTTCCCGAAGCCGAGATCCATCTGTTGGACGCCGGACACTTCGCGCTCGAGACCCACGGAGCTGAGATCACCGCGCTGATTCGCGATTTCCTGCACCGGCGTCTGTGACCATGGGCTCCGAACTGGGGCCAATCTGCGCCCCCGGGCGACGCGGCCGACCCCGGGACGGTCCGGTCCGCGCATGCCGCCCGGATCCGCAGGCGGGCGAATCGAAAGCGGCCCGGCGTCGCGATCGATTCGCAGCCCGGCCGCGAATTAGGCTGAACCCGGCCGTCACATGAACGCGGCGATCGCAACCCCGACAGCAATCGTCACCGATGCCAAGGTGACCATCACCGCGACACCGCGGCGGCTGGCCGGGAGAAATCCGAACAGCCTCGAAATGGCGATCATCGCCGCGAACGGCGGGGCGATCTTCCAGGTGTCGCGGGTGGCACCGCGGCCGGCCGTCTGGAGCGCCTGCCCCGCGTGACCGGTCATCCGCGCCATCGCCCGCACGGTCTGGCCGACCTCGGCACGCGGCGGGCGAACGCCGGACGCCGCGGCTGCCACGGCTACCTCGATGGCGGGCGTGACGTTGGACCAGTGGGCGCGGAACGTGATCTCGCCAGACGGGTCGACCAGGTAGGCCGAGCTCGGCCGAGGGCCGAACGCGCGGTGCAAGGTACCGTCGAGATCGTCGGTGGCGACCTCGAACGGCAACCGGTGATGCTCCTTGAGTCGCGACGCGTGGCCGGCCTTCTGCTCGTACGTCCGGGGCTGCGGCGTCGACGCCCCGGGGTGCGCCTCCCGGACGTTGATCACGATGAAGCGAACGCGGTCGCCGTAGCGCGCGTGGAGCTCACGCAGGCCATCGCCCGCGCTCTCGGTAATCGGACACGTCAGCGAGCCAAACACGATCAGCGCCGGCCGACCGTCACGGCGCAGGCTCGCGTTGTCGATAACGGCTCCGTCGGTGGTCGTCACGCTGAACTCGGGGATCGCGTCGCCCGGGCGCGGGTCGGTACCAGGGATTCGCATGTCGCTGAGCACGGTCGCCATCGTGGGGTGGGCAAAGCGATAGCCGGTGTCGGTCGACGTAACGGCCACAATCACGCCTCCCAGATCTGACCGGCGAAGGCGGCATCGACGTCGGTGTGGAATAGGTGGTTGGAGTAATTGCTGATCGTCTTCACGGCGATCGCGAGAAGCACCTGCAACACGTCGGTCTCGGCGAACCCCTCGGCGAGAAAGGACTCCAGCTCGGCGGCGGTCGGAAGTCCGCGCGACTCGACCATCGCCGTGGTGAACTTTGCGAGCGCATCCAGGCGCGCATCGGGGAGTGTCCGACCGTCCCGCAGCGCCTCGGTGATCTCCGTCGGCACACCAGAAGCATCAGCGATCGTGCTGTGCGCGGCGACGCAGTACTGGCAGCCGTTCGTACGACTGATCGCCAGTAGCACGGTCTCCTGTTCGGCCGGTGTCAGTCCCGAGTCGCTGCGGAATGCGTCGTAACCAACCATGTACGTGTCCAGCAACCCAGGCACATTGGCCATGTTGCGGTACATGTTCGGCAGGAAACCTAGTTTGGACCGGGCCTTGGACAGGATGGCCGCGACCGTTGGGTCGGCATCCCCGGGGTCGCGGGGCAGCAGGGTGAGAGCTCGTTCGGAATGGGGCATTGGCGCGTCGCCTTCCCTTAATTCAGGAATAGGTATTCTATAAATAAATATTGTAGTATTCACTCCTGAATGTCAACGAGTTCCGCCCCCCGCCGAAAGCGTGGTCGGCCGCGTGAGTTCAACCTCGACGCTGCCACCGCGGCGCTCGAGCGCGCGCTGTGGAGTCGCGGCTTTCGCTCAACGAGCGTCGAACAACTCGCCGCGGAAGCAGGTCTGAGCCTGTCGAGCCTCTACGCGGCATTCGGAAGCAAGCAGGGTGTACTCGCCGCCGCATTGGCGCGGTACGAGTGCGAGATGAGCGGCATACTCGGCGAACTCGAATCGGGCGCGCGCGGCCTTCCCGACATCGTGCGGTTCATCGATCGCGTTCGGGCCGTGCTGGAGACTCCTGCTTCACCGACCGGTTGCTTCATGGTCAACACCATGGTGGAGGTCGGAGACGGAATTCCGGAGGTCCAGGAACTGGTGGCGGCCTACCGGCGCCGGATCGAGCGAGCCCTCAAGGCCGCGCTCGATACGGCGGCCCGGGCCGGGGACATCGAAGCTGGATCGTCGCAGGACCGCGCCCGGCTGATCCAAGCGGCGCTGTTTGGGGCTATGGCCGTGTCAAGGGCCGGTGACCTGGCGCCAGCGCGTGCTGCTCTCCAGTCAATCACCCGTGAGCTCCGCCGCTGGCGTTCGCACGTCCGGCGTTAGGGCCGAGTCCGACGGCAGGTCCTGTCGTGGGCCGGACGGGCCCGACTACCGGATTCGCGCGCATGATTCGAAACCGCGCCGTGCAGTTCCCGGCCACGCGGTCCGGCCAGCCCGGTGTAACGCTGCACCGCCGGCACACCAAAACCCTTGTAGTACTTCCTATCCCGCGATCTGCGGGCACGCAGACACCCGGACCGTCCCCAGACGACGGCAGGCCGCCTCGATCAACCGCGGGAAGTCTCGAGACGTCTCACCCATGACGTCGGTGGCCCGAACTGCGTCAGCCGTCGGCGATACGTATCCAGCTGAGGCCGTGACGATGCCGATCAACCAGATATCAGGTCGAAATACGCTGGATTGCAACGGGTCCGAGCTGCAAACGTCAGTCTGCCCGGCACCGACCATGGCATCGACGTCGCTCGCATCCGGGCACTGCAAACCCACCGACCTGCAGGCATGCCGTGGCGTCGCTGTTAACCGCCCCGCGTTGTGGGCATACTGACTGCATGCGCTCCATCTGGAAGGGTTCGATCGCCTTCGGCCTGGTAAACGTGCCGGTCAAGGTGTACAGCGCCACCGAAGACCATGACATCAAGTTTCACCAGGTCCACGCCAAGGACAACGGACGCATCCGCTACAAGCGGGTGTGCGAGGTGTGCGGCGAGGTGGTCGAATACGGCGACCTGGCTCGGGCCTACGAATCCGACGACGGCCAGATGGTGATCATCACCGACGACGACATCGCCACGTTGCCCGAGGAACGCAGCCGCGAGATCGAGGTGCTCGAATTCGTGCCCGCCAACGAAGTCGACCCGATGATGTTCGACCGCAGCTACTTCCTGGAACCCGACTCGAAGTCGTCGAAATCTTATGTGCTGCTGGCTAAGACGCTTGCAGAGTCAGACCGGATGGCGATCGTGCATTTCACCCTGCGCAACAAGACCCGGCTGGCGGCGTTGCGGGTCAAGGATTTCGGCAAGCGTGACGTCATGGTCGTGCATACGTTGTTGTGGCCGGATGAGATTCGCGACCCCGACTTCCCGGTACTGGACAAGAAGGTCGAGATCAAACCGGCGGAGCTCAAGATGGCCGGCCAAGTGGTGGAGTCGATGGCCGAAGAGTTCAACCCGGACCGCTATCGCGATACCTACCAGGAGCAGCTGCAGGAACTGATCGACGCCAAACTCGAAGGCGGAGAAGCATTTACCACCGAGGAGCAACCGACCGAACTGGACGAGACCGAGGACGTCTCCGATCTGCTCGCCAAACTGGAAGCCAGCGTCAAGGCGCGCTCGGGCGAAAAGAAACCACCGGTGGCGAAGGTCGCCAAGAAGACGCCGGCGAAGAAGACACCGGCACGGAAGAAGGCCCCCGCGAAACAAGCGTCCAAGTCCTGACCCGGGTGGGCGCTGTTGGCCTATGCTCGTCGTGCTGCCGAGAGGAGTATCCCGTGAAGTTCCCCCGATCTGGACGAACTCGAGCCGCGCTGAGCCTGCTACTGGTCAGCACTCTGGTCTTGGCAGCCTGCGGCGGTCGTTCCGGTAACACGTCGTCGTCGACCGGATCCAGCACCCCCAGTGTCCCGGTGGACTGCGGCGGTAAGAAGAAGCTCCTGGCGGCGGGTTCGACAGCACAAAAGAACGCGATCGAACAGTTCGTGTATGCCTACATTCATGCCTGCCCCGGCCACACGCTGGACTACAACGCGAATGGCTCGGGCGCCGGCATGAAGCTTTTCCTGGGCAACCAGACCGATCTGGCGGGCTCCGATTCCCCGATGGATCCGGCGAAAGGCGAGCCCGACAAAGCCGCGGCACGCTGCGGGTCGGAAGCGTGGGACCTGCCGGTGGTCTTCGGCCCGATCGCGGTCACCTACAACATCAACGGGGTCAGCACGCTCAAATTGGACGGCCCCACCTTGGCGAGGATCTTCAACGGCGCCATCAGCAAATGGGACGACCCGGCGATCACCGCCCTCAACTCGGGTACCAGTCTGCCATCGACACCCATTCACGTCGTCTTCCGCAGCGACCAGTCCGGCACCACGGACAACTTCCAGAAATACCTCGACGCCGCTTCCAACGGCGCGTGGGGCAAAGGCACCGGCCAAACATTCAACGGAGGTGTCGGCGAAGGCGCCGCGGGCAATGACGGCACGTCTCAGGCGCTGAAGCGAACCGACGGCTCGATCACCTACAACGAGTGGTCCTACGCGGTGGGTCATCAACTGAACATGGCCCAGATCATTACCTCGGCCGGCCCGGATCCGGTGACGATCACCGCCGAGACCGTCGGCAAGACCATCGCCGGGGCCACGTTCAAGGGTCAGGGCAACGACTTGGTGGTGGACACGTCCTCGTTCTATCGGCCCACCAAGGCCGGTGCCTACCCGATCGTGCTGGTGACTTACGAGATCGTCTGCTCGAAATATCCCGACGCACCCACCGGTGCCGCCGTAAAAGCGTTTATGCAGGCCACAATTGGCGACGGCCAGATCGGTTTGGACGAGTACGGGTATATTCCGCTGCCGAGTTCGTTCCAATCGAAATTGATCCCGGTGGTCAACGCCATTGCATGATCGGCCGTCACCCGAGGCGGGGCGATTGCGGCGCCGGTCCGGCCCGGCGGAATTATGCCGATCACGGGACGAATCGCCAAGTGTCGCAATGGTCTCGGCGGGCAACCGGTTGCCGCCGTGGTAATCCAATCCAAATTTTATCCTGAGCCACGGGTCAGAAATCACTGAGAGTAAGCCCGATTTTGTTGTGTCCCCGGTCTTTGAGGATTTACCGTGTGTTAACCAACGGTGTCCGGTGGATTGGCGGGCCGGACGAAGGGAGCGTCGACGGTGAGCGAGACCGAGCCGGGTTCGCGGGTTGGGTCGCGCTTCGGGCCTTACCACTTGGTGCGGTTGATCGGACGCGGCGGCATGGGCGAGGTTTACGAGGCCGAGGACACTCGCAAGCACCGCATCGTGGCGCTGAAGCTGATTTCGACGCAGTACTCCGAGAACCCGGTGTTTCGCGCGCGGATGCAGCGTGAGGCCGACACCGCGGGACGGCTGACGGAACCGCACATCGTGCCGATCCACGACTACGGCGAGATCGACGGCCAGTTCTATGTGGAGATGCGGCTCATCGACGGAGTATCCCTGCGCACGTTGCTCACCCAGTACGGTCCGCTCGCCCCGGCACGGGCAGTGGCCATCGTGCGGCAAGTAGCCGCGGCACTCGACGCGGCGCACACCACCGGGGTCACCCACCGCGACGTCAAGCCCGAGAACATCCTGGTCGCTGCCAACGACTTCGCCTATCTGGTTGATTTCGGCATCGCACGTGCTGCCCACGACCCGGGACTGACCCAGAGCGGGATGGCCGTGGGAACCTACAACTACATGGCCCCGGAACGATTCACCGCCGACGACATCACCTACCGCGCCGACATCTACGCGCTGGCTTGCGTTTTGGGGGAATGCTTGACCGGGGCGCCCCCCTATCGGACCGACAGCGTCGAACGATTGATCGCCGCACACCTCATGGAGCCGCCGCCACGGCCCAGCGTGCTACGACCCGGCAGAGTTCCGCCGGCTCTGGACGAGGTGATCGCCAAGGGCATGGCGAAGAATCCCCAGGAGCGCTACATGAGCGCGGGAGACCTGGCGATCGCCGCCCACGATGCGCTCACCATGCCCGAGCAGCGTCAGGAAGCGACCATCCTGGAGCGGGGCGACAACGCGACGCTGATCGCCAATGCGGGTTTCGGCGGCGCCTGGACCAACTACACCGGCGCGGGTCCCCAGCCCCAGCCCCAGCCTCAACCCCAACCACAGCCCCCGCCGCCGATCGCTCCTCGACCGCAGTACCCCACCGAAAACGAGACCGCGGTCCGGCCGGTGCCGTCCGGCCTCCAGGGATGGCGGTCTAAACCACACAGTTCCGACCAACAGACCCAGGCTGCCCCCATCGTCACCGGCACCGGTTGGCCCAGCCAGCCCGGGCTGTCCCCCGTCGGCCAGGGGCCCGTCGGCCAGGGTGCCGGTTCCGGGGGCTCACCGTCGTTCGGCCCGCCGTCGCAATCTCAACCCACGCGCCAGCCGCGCAACAAGCGCAAGACGTGGACCGTCGCGGCCGTCGTCGCGGCCGTCATCCTGGTGGTGGCCGGCATCAGCGCATTCGTGGCCACCAGACCGAAAGGCTCGACACCGCCGCAGGGTCAGGTGGTGCTGCCCTTCAACGGGCTCAACTTCCGCTTCTCCCCGGGCGGGGTCGCGGTCGACGACCAGGGCACCGTTTACGTCACCAACCAGACCATGTACGGCCGGGTGGTGACGTTGCCGGCGGACTCCAGCACGCCGACCGTCAAACCGTTCAACGGGCTGTACGAGCCGCAGGGCCTGGCCGTCGACGGCTCCGGCACCATCTACGTCAGTGATTTCAACAACCGGGTGGTGTCGTTGGCGGCCGGGTCGAATCGCCAGGTCGAGCTGCCCTTCAGCGGACTCAACTATCCCGAGGGCATCGCAGTGGACGCTCAGGGCAGTGTGTACGTCGCCGACCGGGGCAACAACAGGGTGGTGAAGTTGGCGGCGGGCTCGACCAGCCAGACGGTGCTGCCGTTCAACGGCCTGAAGAACCCCGACGGTGTGGCCGTGGACGCCGACGGGAATGTGTATGTCACCGACACCGACAACAATCGGGTGGTAAAGCTGGAAGCCGGCACCAGCAATCAATCGGTACTGCCGTTCACCGGCCTCACCGCGCCGTGGGGTATCACCGTGGACGGTGCCGGCAACGTCTACGTCACCGAACACGACAACAACGCGGTGGCCAAGCTGCCGGCCGGCGCAACCGCTTCCACCGAACTGCCGTTCACCGGCCTCAACACCCCGCTGTCGGTTGCGGTCGACAAGAAGGGCAACGTCTACGTCGCCGACCGCGGCAACGGCAGGGTGCTCAAACTCGCCCAGGGCTCATAGGGCGCGCCGGTTCCCCACTACCGAGCGACCAGGAGGCGAAGCCCCGCCCGGATCACGCCGATCGTCGACGCACGGGTGGACACGAAGCGAATCCCCGCCGCGACCACATTGATCAAGGCCACCAGGATGATCAGCGTCAGCGCGGCACCCCACACCCGCAGGAAGCCGGCGCGTTCGGGGTTGGTGAGTTCGGTGTAGATCAGCAACGGCAGCGAGGCCATGTTGCCGTTGAAGATGTCGAGGTTGATCGAACGGCTGTAGCCGACCAGCACCAGCACCGGGGCGGTCTCGCCGATGATGCGCGCCAGCGCCAGCAGCACACCGGACACAATGCCCGGCATTGCGATCGGAACGACGATGCGCACGATCGTCTTCCATTTCGGAACGCCCAACGCATAACTGGCTTCGCGCAGCTCGTCGGGCACCAACCGCAGCATCTCCTCGGTAGAGCGCACCACCACCGGCAGCATCAACAAAACCAGTGCCAACGACACCGCGAAGGCGCTCTGCTGAAATCCCAGGGTGGCGATCCACAGACTGAAGATGAACAGCGCCGCCACAATCGAGGGCACCCCGGCAAGAACGTCGACCATGAACGTGGTCACCCGCGCCATCCGGCCGGTGCCGTATTCGACCAGGTAGATCGCGGTCATCAGGCCCAACGGCACGGCCAGCGCGGCCGCCACCCCGGCCTGTACCAATGTCCCGTAGAGCGCGTGGTACACGCCCCCGGCGAACTCCTCCGGCAGCACGCCGCGCAGCGAATGAGTCCACCAGTCCACCCGGATGATGGCATACCAGCCGCGCTCGATCACTACCCACAACAACCAGACCAGTGGCACCAACGCGATGGCGAACGAGCTGAAGAACACCACGGTCGCCAGGCTGTTCTTGATCCGTCGCGCCAGGCTCAGCGGACGGAACACCACCGCTTTGACCGGCCGGTCGAGGGCGTCGACGCTCATCCGTTGACCTTTCCGCCGGCCACCGCACGCGCGGCGGCGTTAACCACGAAGGTCAGGACGAACAGCGCGAACCCGGCCGAGATGTAGGCGCCGGTCGGCAGCGGCTCGCTGAACTCGGACGCCGCGGAGGCGATCTTGGATGCAAAGGTGTAACCGCCGTCGAACAACGACCAGTTTCCGGGCCGCGCCGCCGACCGCAAGATGATCAGCACCGCCACGGTTTCGCCCAGCGCACGCCCCAACCCCAGCATCGACGCGGCGATCACGCCGCTGCGGCCGAACGGCAGCACGGTCATCCGCACCACCTCCCATTTCGTCGCGCCCAATGCCTGGGCCGCTTCGATCTGGATCAGCGGCGTCTGACGGAACACTTCGCGGGATACCGAGGTGACGATCGGCAGGATCATCACCGCCAACACGATCCCGGCGGTGAATATGGTGCCCCCACCGGCCAGCGACACATTTCCCTTCTTGAACAAGAACAGCCAGCCAAGGTTGCGGTTGAGAAAACCTGCGACCGGCTCCAGCTTTGGCGCCAGCACAAAGATTCCCCACAACCCGAAAACGATCGACGGCACCGCGGCCAGCAGATCCACTATCGCGCCGAACGGACGCGACAACCTTCTGGGCGCGTATTGGGTGAGGAACACCGCGATCCCGACCGCAACCGGTACGGCCAGCACCAGCGCGGTTATCGAACTGAGCACCGTGACCATGAACAGGTCGCGGATGCCGAACGCCAACTTCTCGTCGTCAGCCGTGTTGAACTCGGCGCTGGTGAAGAAATTCACGTGGTTGGCGCGCAACGACGGCACGGCACGAAGCAACAGGAATACCGCGATCAGCGCGATTGCGACCACGATCGTCAAACCGGCGGCCGATGCCGCCAGCTTGAACAACCGGTCCGCCCGCCGCGACGCGCGCGCGTCGACCTCTACCAGCGCAGGCTTGGCCAGCGGGCCTCGGACCACGTCGACCCCAGATCAGGCGATGGCGTTCACCGCGGTCGACAACCTCGACTTGAACCCGTCCGGAATGGGGATATAGCCGTTGTCGGCCAGCCCATTCTGACCGGCGCCGATGGTCGACTGCAGGAACGCTTTCACCGCGGTACCGACTTGGGAGTCAGGGTACTTGGAACAGACAATTTCGTAGGTCGCCAGCACAATCGGATAGGACCCGGGCTGCGTCGGCCGGTAGAACGACATCGTGTCCAGCACCAGGTCGTTGCCCTGCCCCTTGATCGTGGCTCCCGCGATCGTCTTTCCGACCGACTCGGCGCTGATGGCCACCGCTTCGGGACCGGCCGAGGTGACGATCTTGGCCATGTTCAGGTGCTGCGCCTGAGCAAACGACCACTCGTTGTAGGTAATGGACCCTTCGGTGCCCTTCACCGCGGCCGACGTGCCGTCGTTGCCCTTGGCGCCCTCGCCGACACCGCCCGCGAATGCCTTTCCGGCGCCCTTGCCCCATGCGCCGTTGGAGGCGGCGTCAAGGTAGCGCTGGAAGTTGTCCGTAGTCCCGGACTCGTCGCTACGGAACACCACGTGTATGGGCGTCGCGGGCAGGTTGGTGCCCGAGTTGAGGGCCTGGATCGCCGGATCGTTCCAGGTGGTGATGGTGCCGTTGAAGATCTTCGCCAGGGTGGGACCGTCCAGGTTCAACGAACTGACCCCGCTGATGTTGTAGGTGACCGCGATCGGGCCGAACACCACCGGCAGATTCCACGCCGGCGAGCCGCCGCAGCGCTGTTGCGCCGCCGCGGCTTCGTCCTTGCTCAGCGGCGAATCCGAACCACCGAAATCGGTTTGGTTCCCGTTGAATTCACTGATTCCGGCACCCGAACCATTGCCCGTGTAGTTGAGCGTCTGACCCGGGCAGGCTTCCTCGAATGCCTTGACAAAGCGCGTCATCGCGTTGGCCTGGGCCGTGGACCCGCTGGCCTTGAGTGTCTTCTTCCCGCCGCAATTCACATTGCCCGACGATTGGCCCGCCGTAGAGCCGCCCCCGCTGGCGTTATTGTCGCTGCCACACCCGGACAAGAGCAGAGCGCCCGAAGCCAGGATACTCAGCGTGGCGCCAAATCCGTTGAGTTTCAATTCAGTTCCTAACGGTAGACATTCGCCGGACCGCACTTGGCCACGGCGCGCAAACCAGCCGCTTCTCTCGCAGCACGAGGCTACAGTAACAATCGGCAGTCTTAAACCAGTTCATCAGTCGGCCGCCGTGCAGACATATGGCGTTCGTGAAGCCGCACCTGCCGGCCAATCACACTTGCGACTCGCCCGAGCCCATCAGGGTGTCCGGAGCCGTTACATCTTTGCGCCGCTGTGAGAAAGTAGAACCCGTTCCAGAAATACCTGCAGCCCAGACGGCGAGGGAAGCTGCCGTCTCGGCCGACAACCGAAACGAGCCGCAGTGATCCTCGACAGGTTCCGCCTCGACGACCAGGTCGCCGTCATCACCGGCGGTGGCCGCGGCCTGGGTGCGGCTATCGCGTTGGCTTTCGCCGAGGCCGGCGCCGATGTGGTCATCGCCTCGCGAACGCGTTCCCAGCTGGACGAGGTCGCCGAAGGGGTGCGCGCCATCGGACGGCGCGCCCACGTCGTCGCCGCCGACCTGGCCAATCCCGAGGTCACCGCGGAGCTGGCCGGTCAGACGGTCGAGGCGTTCGGAAGACTGGACATCGTCGTCAACAACGTCGGCGGCACCATGCCGAACATGTTGCTGACCACCTCGACCAAGGACCTCAAGGACGCTTTCACCTTCAATGTCGCCACCGCCCACGCGCTGACCGTCGCGGCGGTGCCGCTGATGCTGGAGCACTCCGGCGGCGGCAGCATCATCAACATCACGTCGACCATGGGCCGGCTCGCCGGACGTGGTTTCGCCGCCTACGGCACCGCGAAGGCGGCCCTGGCCCACTACACGCGGCTGACGGCCTTGGATCTGTGTCCACGCATCCGGGTCAATGCGATCGCCCCGGGGTCGATCCTCACCTCCGCACTGGACGTGGTGGCCGCCAACGACGAACTGCGCGCGCCGATGGAACGGGCCACACCGCTGCGCCGGCTCGGCGATCCCGTCGACATCGCCGCCGCCGCAGTGTATTTGGCCTCGCCCGCGGGCAGCTTCCTGACCGGCAAGACGTTGGAGGTCGACGGCGGCCTCACCCACCCCAACCTCGACCTTCCCGTCCCGGATCTGTGAGGAGCCAGCATGCCCATACCCGTCGTCCAGCTCGGCACCGGCAACGTCGGAATTCATTCGCTGCGGGCGCTCATCACCAACCCGGCCTACGAGCTCACCGGGGTGTGGGTGTCGTCGGAAGCGAAGGCGGGAAAGGACGCGGCCGAGCTCGCCGGATTCACCAAAACGACCGGCGTCAAGGCCAGCACCGACCTGGATGCGGTCCTGGCCAGCGGACCGCAGTGCGCCGTCTACAACGCGATGGCCGACAACCGCCTCTCCGAGGCGCTGGACGACTATCGGCGGGTGCTGGCGGCCGGGGTGAACATCGTCGGCAGTGGACCGGTTTTCCTGCAGTACCCGTGGCAGGTAATTCCCGACGAGCTCGTCAAGCCGCTGGAAGATGCCGCGCGGGAAGGTAATTCGAGCCTCTATGTCAGCGGCATCGACCCGGGTTTTGCCAACGACCTGCTGCCGCTGGCACTGGCCGGCACCTGCCAGAGCATCGAGCAGATCCGTTGCATGGAGATCGTCGACTACGCCACTTATGACAGTGCCGTCGTCATGTTCGACGTGATGGGATTCGGCAAGCCGATCGACGAGATTCCGATGCTGCTGCAGCCCGGTGTGCTGAGTTTGGCCTGGGGTTCGGTGGTGCGCCAACTGGCTGCCGGCCTTGGCCTTTCGGTAGGCGTCGTCGAGGAGATGTACGTCCGGGAACCGGCTCCGGAGGCCTTCGACATTGCCGCGGGTCACATTCCCAAGGGCAGTGCCGCCGCGCTGCGGTTCGAGGTGCTGGGCTTGGTCGACGGTGCGCCCGCCGTGGTGCTCGAACACGTCACCAGGCTGCGCGCAGACCTGTGCCCGGATTGGCCGCAGCCCGCACAGCCGGGCGGCTCGTATCGCATCGAGATCACCGGCGAACCGTCCTACGCCATGGACATCTGTCTGAGCAGCCGCCACGGCGACCACAACCATGCCGGACTCGTCGCCACGGCGATGCGGCTCGTCAACGCGATCCCGGCGGTGGTGGCCGCCGAGCCGGGGATCCGCACGACGCTCGAGCTGCCCTTGATCACCGGTAAGGGCCTCTACGCCGCCGGCGAGTAGTCGGACCGCGCGGTGGCCGGCCGGCCAGGTTTCGGCTAACCTCACTTTTTTGTTCGAGGTTTGTTCGAGGTCGTGGATCGAAGGTCGGTGAGTTGGCGCAGGACACCCGGGCCTCGTTGAAGACCAGCTGGTATCTGCTCGGGCCGGCCTTCGTCGCGGCAATCGCCTACGTCGACCCCGGAAACGTCGCCGCCAACGTCAGCTCCGGCACCCAGTTCGGCTATCTACTTCTGTGGGTGATCGTCGCCGCCAACGTGATGGCCGGCGTGGTCCAATACCTGTCGGCGAAGCTGGGGCTGGTCACGGGAAACTCGCTGCCCGAGGCGATCGGCAAGCGGATGGGCCGTCCGGCCCGGCTCGCCTACTGGGCGCAGGCCGAGATCGTGGCAATGGCAACGGACGTGGCCGAGGTCATCGGCGGGGCTGTCGCGTTGCGCATCCTGTTCGACGTGCCGCTGCCCGTCGGCGGGATCATCACCGGGGTCATCTCGCTGCTGCTGTTGACGGTTCAGGACCGCCGCGGCCAGCGCCTGTTCGAACGGGTCATCACCGGTTTGCTGATGATCATCGCCGTCGGCTTCACCGCCAGTTTCTTCGTCGCGACACCACCGTCGGATGCCGTCCTGGCCGGGCTGATCCCGCGGTTCCGCGGAACCGAGAGCGTGCTCCTGGCCGCCGCCATCCTGGGCGCCACCGTCATGCCGCACGCGGTGTATCTGCATTCGGGTCTGGCCCGCGACCGCCACGGGCACCCCGAGCCGGGGCCGTTCCGGCGCCGGCTGCTGCGGGTCACCCGCTGGGACGTCGGCCTAGCGATGGTGCTCGCCGGCGGGGTGAACGCCGCCATGCTGCTGGTCGCCGCGCTCAACATGCGTGGTCGCGGCGATACGGCGTCGATCGAAGGCGCGTACGCCGCGGTGCACGCTACGCTGGGCGCGACGATCGCGGCGCTGTTTGCGATCGGATTGCTGGCGTCGGGTCTGGCGTCGGCTTCGGTGGGCGCCTACGCCGGGGCGACGATCATGCAGGGACTGCTGCACTGGTCTGTTCCGATGGCGGTACGCCGGTTGGTCACGCTGTGCCCTGCGGTGGCGATCCTGGCAATCGGTTTCGACCCCACCCGCACGCTGGTGCTCTCGCAGGTGGTGCTGTCGTTCGGCATACCGTTCGCGGTGCTGCCGCTGGTCCGGCTGACCAGCGACCCGGAGGTGATGGGCAGCGATACCAACCACCGCGCCACCACCGTCGTCGGCTGGGTCGTCGCAGTGATGATCAGCCTGCTCAACGCGGTGCTGATTTGCCTGACGGTGGTGGGGTAATCGGCCTCCATCACCCCATTTTGGGATGGCCATTTCCGCAGGTGGGGCAAGATGAGTAACGTCGTCGTCCCTGAGCCCCCGGGAGGTCAGCTTTGCTACCCGGCATTCGCGTCGCGATCTCATGGTGAACGCTCACCAGCCCTACTTCGCATACGGCTCCAACCTGTGCGTCCGCCAGATGGCGGCGCGCTGCCCCGACGCGGCTGATCCGCGGCCGGCGGTGCTGTCGGACCACGACTGGCTGATCAACCAGCGCGGGGTGGCCACCGTCGAGCCGTCCACCGGAAGCCAGGTACACGGGGTGCTCTGGCAGGTCTCCGACCGCGACCTGGCCACCCTGGACAGCGCCGAAGGCGTACCGGTCCGCTACCGGCGCTACCGGCGCAGCGTGCACACCGACACCGGACCGACGCCGGCCTGGGTGTACATCGACCACCGGGTCACTGCCGGCCCGCCCCGGCCCGGCTATCTGCCCCGCATCATCGGCGGCGCCGTCCACCATGGGCTACCGCAACGCTGGATCGACTTTCTGCACCGCTGGGACCCCGCGCGCTGGCCGCGGGCCAACCCGCGAGCCACGTCGGAGCCTGCGCCGCAATCACTTTCGGCGCTGTTGCGTGAGCCCGGAGTACGCGAGGTCAGCAGGCTGCGGTCGCGTTTCGGCTTTCTTGCGATCCACGGCGGCGACCTGGAAAAGATGACCGACGTGATCGCCGAACACGCCGCCGAGGCCGCCGACGCATCGGTGTACCTCGTTCGGCATCCCGACCGATATCCGCATCACCTACCCTCGGCCCGGTTCGACCCGGCGGAGTCCGCGCGGCTCGCGGAGTTCCTGGACCACGTCGACGTCGCGGTCTCGCTGCACGGCTACGGTCGCATCGGGCGGGAAACGCAGCTGCTGGCCGGGGGCGGAAACCGCGCGCTGGCCGCCCACCTTGCCCGGCACCTCCAGCTGCCCGGCTACCAGGTGGTCACCGATCTGGAGGCCATTCCGTTGGAGCTGCGCGGCCTGCATTCCGGCAATCCGGTCAACCGGATACGCGGCGGCGGAACCCAACTGGAGCTGTCGGCGCGCGTGCGGGGGCTCAGCCCGCGCAGTCCCCTGCCGGGAGCCGACGGCCTGTCCCCGGTCACCGCGGCGCTGGTGGGGGGACTGGTGGCCGCGGCGCGTTCCTGGTAAGTGTCGTTGCGGGTGAACGGAGGTTGTTGGTGGCCAAGGACTTTCGCTTCGGACTCAGCGTTCGCTTCATCAAATCGCGGTCCGCGCTGCAGGAGAAGGTGCGGCGGGCCGAAGATCTCGGGTTCGACGTCCTGTGTGTGCCCGATCATCTCGGCGCGGCGGCGCCCTTTCCGACGCTGACCGCGGCGGCCATGGTCACCACGAGAATCCGGCTGAGCATGTACGTGCTCAATGCCGCGTTCTACAAGCCGGCCCTGCTCGGTCGCGAGGTCGAGGCGCTGGACCTGCTCAGCGACCACCGGCTCGAGGTAGGCCTGGGCACCGGTTACGTCCGCGAGGAGTTCGAGGCCGCCGAGTTGCCCTACCCCAGCGCCGGAGCGCGGGTCGACTATCTCGAACACATGACGGCCTACCTCAAAGAACATCATCCTGAGGTTCCGATTCTGATCGCCGGAAACGGCGACCGGGTGATGACGCTGGCCGCCCGGCACGCCGACATCGTCGGACTGACGGGCGCCAGGGTTCACGACGCCGAAGACCCGCTGGCCGAGCGGATCGAGTTCGTCCGCAAGGCCGCCGGCGAGCGGTTCGATGCGCTCGAACTGAACCTGGCGATCACGGCGGTGCCGCCCGAGGGTGAGCGCATCCCGAATCTGGCGCTGACGCGCAGGTACACGCCCGGTTTGTCCGACGAGGAAATACTGGCGCTGCACTCGGTTCTCAGCGGGTCACCGCGGGAGATCGCCGACACGTTGGGCGGATATCGCGACAGGTATGGCGTGACGTCGTTCACCGTGCAGGACAGTCACATGGACAACTTCGCGAAGGTGATAGCGGAACTACGCTGAACGGTTCGTGGCGAGCTTCGGACCAGCAGGCGCCACCGGGTTCAGCAGTACTGCACGATGCCCAGGCCGTCGATGCGCCGGAAATCCGCCACGTTCGCGGTAAGGATCGGGATACCCAAACGCAAACTCGTACAACCGATCCACAGGTCATTGCTGCCAATCAGTTCGCCGCGGCGACGCAACTCACGCACGATTCTCGCGTAGGTAAACGCGATCTGATCATCCACCTGAACGAGGACATGGCCCTCGCGCATGGCGTTGAGGACTGGGTGCTGCGCTCCGTCGAACCCTTCGGCGAACTCGCCGAGCGCGATCGTGGAAAGGTAAAGCTCTGCGTCCGGCGAGCGTTTGAGGAATCGATGCGCAGCACCGTCGTCGCCAGTGGATCGTTCGCGCTGCAGGTCGATCAGAAACGTCGTGTCGACGCTCACCCGCGGAGCCATGGATCCTCAGGTGGCGCGTCAGCGTGCTGTGCTTCATCGAGGCGCATGAGAACGTCGCCGGTAACCGTCGGTAGCTCAGCGAGCGCATCGAGAAGTGCTGCTGCCGTGGGCATTTCGTTGCGCCAATGTGCCCGCTTGATGACCTGGGAGAACGATTCGTTGGGCGAACGCCGAGCCGCCCGAAGACGCTCATAGGCGTCGAGATCGATCGATATGGTCTTGGTGGCCACAATGCATGTATACATGCATGGGTCTGTGCATGCAACAGCCGGTCAGCCGGGAAGCGATCGCGGCAGCCCGAACGACGGGAGTACGTCGTTGTCGAACCGGGTGAGCGCGCAGATCCGCTCGCCGGTCAGGGTGAGGGGCCGGCGGAGCCGTCGGAAGCGCGGTGGCTCGTGCGTTTGCTCGCGAAGGGGCCCGCGCGTTTGTGACGGGACGTCACCTCGACGGTATCGACGCGCTCGCCAACGAGATCCGCGCTGCCGGCGGGTCCGCGCAAGCGGCTCCGGTCGACGCCCTCGACGAGCGGGCGGTGACCAACCACCTCGACGCCGTCGTCGACACGGCGGGGACGATCGATATTTCGTCAACGCCATCGGGATTCCGCAACAGGGCATGCAAGGGATCCCGCTCACCGACCTGGCGGTGGAGAGCTTCTCACTGCCGATCACCACCTATGCGCGGGCGCATTTTGTGACCGGTCGAGCCGCCGCCCGGCACATGATCGGCCAGAAATCTGGCGTGGTCTTGATGCACACCCCGGAGCCGGCGCGGTTGGCCATACCGCTGCTGGGCGGGATGAGTCCGGCCTGGGCGGCCCATGGAAGCGCTCAACCGCGCCTTTTCGGCGGAGTGGGCGTCCTATGGGGTGCGTGCGGTGTGCCTGCGAACCACAGGCATCGAGGAAACCCCGACGATCGACGTCGTCTTCGGATTGCACGCCAGCGCGTATCACGTCACCAGCAAGGAATTCGCGGCGACCATGGCCGCCAATACCCATCGCAAACGCGCAACCACCCTGGCCGAACTCGCGCAGGCGGCGGTCTTCCTGGCCTCAGAACATGCCGCCGCGATGACCGGTACGGTTGCCAACCTTACCGGCGGAATCATCGTCGACTAGGGTCGAATTGCTTTGTCAATGGCCGACTTTCACGCATTTGGTGCCGCTGCGCCGGGCCAGCCGCGCAGGGACGTCGGCAGTGTCACCGACGCCGAACTCGGGATTGCCCACGCGTTGTGCCGGTTGGAGTGCCGAAGACCTGATCGCTGACATGAAGACGATACGAGGCGATCCTGGAGCCGCTGTTGGGCACTGTCGCAATGGATTCCGACGTCCGCGCGGCATTCGACGGATCAGCTGGTGCAGCGCGGGGTCCGGCGTAGCGTGCCGTCGCAGAATACGCTACGATTCGCTACGTGGCGAAGACAATCCCCCAGCGCGACCTCCGCAACAACAACGCGAAGGTGATCGATGAGGTGGCCGCGGGTGAGACGTTCGTGGTGACGCGCAACGGCGAACCGGTGGCCGAACTTCGCCCGCTGCGGGCCGTTCGCCGCAGATTCATCACTCGCGACGAAGTCGCCGCACTGGCCAGCACAGCGGTGCGCATTGATCATCGTCAGTTCCGCGCCGACCTCGACCGGTTGATCGACCAGAGTCTGTGAAATGACCTCCGGCCTGTTGGACACGTCGGTCGTCATCGACTGGCACGACCCGGCGATCGTTGCCGCACTGCCCGACGAGATGGCGATCTCGGCCATTACGGTTGCCGAGTTGGCCGCCGGTCCGCTGCTGGCCACGACGCCGATCGAGGCGGCCAGACGCCAGGCCCGATTGCAGGAGGTCGAATCGCGGCTGGAGCCCCTTCCGTTCGACGGGGCCGCCGTGCGCAGCTACGGGCTCATCGTTGCCGCCGTGGTGCACGAAGGACGAAAACCGCGAAGCCGGTTCGCGGACATGTTAATTGCCGCGACGGCGCACGCCAATGGCTTGGATCTCTACAGTCGAAACGCCGAGGACTTCGCGGGGCTGGAGAAGCTGATCCGCGTCGTGGCGGTGTGACTACCGATGCAGTAGGTTGGGCTGCCCTGTGCTGGCGGTGGTTTAGCGGGCCCGCTGGTCCGCTGCTGGCTGCGACGCCACCGGCCGAACCGCGATGGTCTTGCGTTTGGCTCCCTTTGTCGTCTTCTGTCGCATACCGAACTTCACTCATCGTGACAGGGTCGACACTTCGTATCGGCGGGTCTGGGATCGCATCAGGACGGACCGAACACCGTGGGAAAGGTTCAGCTAGGTTTAGTCAGTTAAGACGTCCCTCCGCCCTCGTAGCTCAGGGGATAGAGCACGGCTCTCCTAAAGCCGGTGTCGCAGGTTCGAATCCTGCCGGGGGCACTCACTGTTGATGCAGGTCAGCGTTGGTTTTTTGTTGCCCGCCGACCGACCCTGGCTTGCTCTGGTCGGTGCTGTGGTCGCTGATTTATTGACATCAGATGATGTGCCGTGGCGGGCGATAGTCAATCAAGGCGCGGCGTCGAGTCGGGAAGTGATGTCGTCCAGGTCTGTCGGGAACGAGCCGCGCAGCGGTTCAGCGTTGTCACCACTGATTCGTGCTTCGACGCGCTCAACGGGACCACCAGTCTGACTACCATGCCGAACCAGGGCCCAGGCCTAGCGTAGGTAGCATAGCTTGCGTATCCTGCAGACATGGCTGAAATCTTGGTGGTTGAGCGCATGATCGTCGGCAGGCGTGGCACTCGCCGACTCCCGAAGAATCTGCCGTGGGACATCCCCGGACGCGATCAACTCGAGCAGGCCCTGCAGAACGCCGGACTGGCCATCATCGCGGTCGAAAAAGTCGACGAAGCACCGTCACCGGCCGATCCCAGCTCCGATGACAAGTCTCGGTTGCGTGCCGAGTTGGAAGCTCTAGTCAATGAAGCCAACGAGTCCGAGCTTGCGCGGCTAGAGGAGGCGGTGAGCGTATCGCCCGACGACGGCCTCGATGAGCGCTTCTGGGGACCCGCGCCAGACTCGATGACCGCAGCCGAGGCAGTCGTTGCCGATCTCACCGAGCAGTTCGCGCAGCGACGCGACCTCGCTGCGAACAGCATAAGCAGAGAAGCAGCCGCCGAACTGCTAGGAATCAGCCCGCAAAGCATCACCGACAAACTCGAATCACGAAAGCTTGTCGGTATCAAGGTGGGCCGTGAATGGCGACTGCCTCGTTGGCAATTCGCCCCAGACAACACCACAGGTACCCTCCCCGAGCTGAACGTTCTACAGGCAGCCTTTCCGGGCGGACCCGTGAGCCTCTCGCGATGGATGATGCGACCTAACCCAGAATTCGACGGGCGCACCCCGCGCGAGGAAGCGATCACCCACGGCAGCGGGTCGGTCATCAGGGTCGCGCGCAACCTGACCGCGGCCGGATGGTAAGAAAGCTCGGCCCGCCCTCACGCCCGCTACCCAAAGCGAAACGAGTCTGGAGGTGGAATCCACCGGCCGCCTCAGGGCGCTGGTGGTGGTGTCGGGTCTATCACCAAGGCAAACACGTCCCCGACGGCATTACCTTCCGGCGACATGGGCCAACGGCGCGGTTCGACCATCACCTGCCTGCGGACCCTCCGGTCGTGGACACAACGGGCCGGCGAGTCCTCTACGTCGGTGAGGACTTGGCAACTTCGGCATGCGAGGTATTCGGCGACGCGGGGATCGCCGCGATCTGCCCCAACTACCGGGTTGCCATCATCGCCCCCACCACCACGCTGGCGATGTTCAACCTTGCAGCAAAAGGCGCGGCAATGGCGATCGGCGCGCTGCCGGCCCTCGGCGACGGCAACGAAGCCCGCTCATTAACACAGCAGTGGGCCCGCGCCATCTACGAAGACCAACCCGCTGGACCCGAAATCACCGGCATTCATTACCGATCTGGCTACAACAGCGGCCAGGCACTAGCACTATGGGACTGCGACGCCGACGTCGAAGTCGTGCGCGAAGATGGCGGCCATCAACAAGACATCGCGCTCGACAACCCACGAATTCTTCCGCGCCTGCAGGTACAGCTGCGCCGACGCCAAATCAGCATCACCACAGTGACTTCCAGCGAATGCAACGAGTGCAAGAAACTAGCACTCGCTCCCTGACACCACCGCTTGTAGCCTACGACGTACTCGCCGAACAGCACGGCACCCTGCCGCCGCCGAATGTACGTACATGAGGCCAACGGCGTAGCGCCGCGCCGCGCGACCACGACGTCAAACGCCGACGCATGGGTGCAGCTCGAAACAAGCTGTTCCGCAGCATATTTCGCACGAGTTGTCGCAAACCACTCGCAGTTGGCGGCGCGGGACCCCCGACGAAATCCTGGCCCACACGCGTAAACCCGGTTCAGACCCAGGACACTGGTTGCGCTACTGCCAATCGGCGATCCCCGGGCAGCAGAGAAGGCGGCGGGCGTAGATCAACTATCTCGACCCGTCGAGTCCTTTGGCGCCGAACAGCAACCCGGCAGCCCCACCAATGCCGCCAAAGCCGCTGCCGAGACCGGCGCCGGCGTTGCCCCCGTTGCCGCCGTTGCCGAAGAGGAGAGCACCGCCGCCGTTCCCGCCGTTCCCTCCGAATGCGCCAGGGGCGGTGCCGCCGTTTCCGCCCGTGCCGCCGTTGCCGAACAGGAGCCCGCCGTCCCCGCCCCAACCACCCAAGCCCCCCGCTCCGACGGCGCCGGTGCCGCCGACGCCGCCAGCACCGCCTGAACCGATAAGCATGCCGGTGGGATTAACCGTAGGAAAACCGTTGGGAGCCGCTAACAAGCCGGAGCCGCCGACGCCGCCCGTACCCCCCAGGGCACCCGCACCGCCGGCTCCGCCGTTCCCGCCGGTGCCGCCGACCAGTCCGGCGAGCAGCCCGCCGGTGCCGCCGGCCCCGCCGGTGCCGCCGGTGCCGCCGAAGCCGCCGACGCCGTCGGCGGTCGATGCGCTTCCCCCGGCCCCGCCCAGTCCGCCGCTGCCGAACAGCCCGCCGGCCCCGCCGGCGCCGCCTGCCCCGCCGGTCCCGCCCGACCCGACTGGCCCGGTAGGCGCAGCGAACGTGCTGGCTCCGCCTATCCCGCCGGTCCCGCCGTTGCCCCACAGCCAGCCGCCGGCGCCGCCGGCCCCGCCATCTCCACCGAAACCCGTGGCTGAACTCCCGCCGGCCCCACCAGTACCCCCTATGCCGATCAGCCCGGCCGCCCCGCCGGCCCCGCCTCGTTGGCCTGTACCTTCCGCTGCCGACCCGCCGGCCCCGCCATTCCCGAGCAGCCACCCCCCCGGCGCCCCGTTTTGTCCTGTGCCCGCGGCTCCCGCCATGCCGTCGCCAATCAAGGGGCGCCCGGTCAGCGCCTGCACGGGCGCATTGATCGCCCCCAGCAGGCTTTGGAATGGTCCGGCGTTCGCGGCCTCGGCGCTGGCGTAGGCTCCCGCGCCGGCGGTCAGGGCCTGCACGAACTGGGCATGAAACGCGGCGGCCTGCGCGCTGAGCCCCTGATAGGCGCGGCCGTGGGCGGAGAACAACGCCGCAATCGCCTCCGACACCTCGTCTTCAGCCGCGGTCAGCACCTCTATTGTCGAGTGGGCTACGGTCGCGTTGGCCTCGGCGAGTGTCGAACCCAGGCTGGTCAAGTCCGCCGCGGCTGCCGCCACGATGTCGGGCACTGCGATTACAAACGACATGTGATCCTTCCATGCTAGTTAGCGACACGGACATTCGGCCGCCTTCGCCAGAATGGTCATATCCATACTTGACGTTGTGATATTAACTCCTTACTGCTAAGTGAAGCAAATAGCACGCAGCAAACCTATTCAACAATTATCTCGTGGAAGTTCCGCGAATCAAACGAACGTTCAAAGGCTGGTCGCACACATAGGTGTCACCCCATCGCCGCAGTGGGGCCACGCAAAATCGAAATATTCTGTTACGCAACATAGTCAATCGACTACACGCTGCGAAGACCGATAGTGCGCCGCATTTCGGATCAGGCAAGACCTAGCTGTGATCGGCCTTGAGTAAAAGGCCATCATGCCGCTTTCATGTCTACCGCAAGCAAATGTCTGTATATGGGTGTGCCACATGTTTAACGCATAGCGGTTTCGAAATTCAGAAATCGCTGTATATTCAAAATGCCGCGTTATGGCCAGCAGGCTAGAACCCCAAAACGGGAGCCTTCGCACCGGTGGATCCATTGCTGCCGGTGAGGCCGGCCTTACCGGCGGCGCCGATGCTGCCAGCTGGGCTGCCAGGACCGCCGACACCACCGGCCCCACTTGCACCGCCGCTCGCGCCCGGGCCGCCAACGCCCGGCGTGGCGCCGTGCAGCGCGGTGCCACCGCTGCCGCCCCGGCCGCCGACCCCGCCGGCGCCTCCGGCGCCTCCGCGTCCGCCGGGTGCGGCCGCACCGATCGGGCCGGCGGGACCGTCGGGGCCGGCAGGACCGCCTGCCCCGGGCAATCCTGCGGGGCCACCCATTCCTCCGACGCCGCCGGCGCCGCTGCTGCCGCCGGCGCCACCGGTACCACCGGTGCCCGTGACCACGGCTCCGCCGCCGGCACCGCCGGTGCCGCCGATTCCGCCGGTGCCACCGACACCACCGACACCACCGGCGCCCGCGGCACCGCCGCGGCCATACAGGCCGCCGTTGCCGCCATTACCGCCTGCCCCGCCGAGGCCGCCCTGACCACCCGCCGCACCAGCGCCACCGTCGCCTCCGTCGCCGCCGTTGGCACCCACCGTGCCGCCAAGTCCGCCGATGCCGCCGGTGGCGCCATTGGCTCCTACGCCACCTGCACCCCCGGCTCCGCCGACGCCGCCGGCCCCCCCGTTGCCACCCATGGAGCCGCCGTGCCCACCGTTTCCGCCGGCACCACCCGCGCCACCATGCCCGCCTACGCTTCTGGGGCCAGCGGCGTCGCCACCGTCGCCGCCAGCGCCACCCGGTGCGCCGGGTCCACCGGCACCGCCCCGGCCGCCGGCCGCGCCGATGCCACCGTCACCACCGTCGCCACCGGCGCCACCACCGGTGATGCCGGTCCCGGCGCCCCCGTTGCCGCCGGCGCCGCCCGGCGCACCCGCGCCGCCATCGCCGCCGTCACCGCCGCCGCCACCGGGCTGCCCGCCCACACCCGCGCCGCCGCGCCCCCCGGCGCCGCCTGGCGCGCCGGTACCGCCGTCGCCCCCGTCGCCGCCGTGGCCCCCGCCACCGGTGCCGCCCGGGACAGAAGTCGAGCCGATCCCGCCGGCGCCGCCCGCCCCGCCCGGCTGCCCGGCGACACCGTCGGCTCCGGCCCCGCCGGACGACGCCGGGCCGCCAGCGCTGCCCGCAGACGCCGCAGGTTGGGTAATGCTCTGAATCGGGTTGACGCCGGCTACACCGGGGGCACCGACTCCGCCCGCACCGCCCGCCCCGCCGTTGCCGAGCATCTGCACATTGCCCCCATGGCCGCCGGCGCCGCCCCCAATCCCGCCGCGGCCGCCGGCCCCGCCGTTGCCGAACGTCGCATCGCCGCCCCGGCCTCCAGGCTGGCCGGGCAGACCGTCACCCCCGCGGCCACCGTTACCCCCTAACCACCCGCCGGGCTTGCCAGGCTGGCCGGGACCCCCATTGGCGCCGTTGCCCACCAGGGGGCGGCCGGTAAGTGCGAGAGACTGGGCGTTTGCCGCAGCGCTTACCGCATTGACCGGGGCCAGCAGGTTTTGAGCCGCCGAATTCATCGCGGTGAGCGGGTTGGTTGCCGCCGCGGCGCCCAGCGCGTTGAAGGTCTCGGTGCTGTGGTATAAGCCCGCGCTGGTAGCCAAAGTTCGCACAAACTGCTCGTGGAACCTCGCCGCGTGGGCACTGAATGCCTGGTAGGCCTGCGCGTGCTGGCTAAACAGCGCCGTCGCAGCCTTCGACACCTCGTCGAGCGCAGGGGCGAATATGCGGGTCGTAGAAGCTGCCGCGGCTGCATTTGCCTCACCCAGGGTCGAGCCGATACCGGCCAGACTATTTGCGGCGGCAGACAAGTACTCTGGACCGGCAACCAGGTACGACATGTCACTTTCCTTCCATCATGCGGGTCGAAGACATTTTGGCTATTGCGGTGCGGCACTTGCCGACTCCGCCCGAGTCATGCTCATTGCATTTGCACGCGGCGGTCATTGCTCAGATCCTGGCGAAGAAGTTCAGGCCCGGGTTGCCGATGTTGGCGATGCCGGAGAGAGGCGTTGCCGAGGTTGAGCAGGCCCGAAATGGCGGAGCCGACGTTTTGGTAGCCCGAACCGCCGAATAAGACTTCGGGGTTGACGTTGAATACGCCGGACAGGCGCCTACCAACCCCGTTGTTAGCGCCCCGAAAGAGGCTGCGGCGAAATCCAATTCTCCCGACGGCACGTTCCAGACGTTCCAGGACGCCACGGCCGCGCAACAACCGTTCAGAGCCGGCGCCACCGAGCATCAACGCTGAGTTAATCTCCGGTGGCAGTACCAAGAAACTCATGGTCAAACCTTCCTCACGCCGCACACCTCAGCGACTCGTGACCCGAAATCGACGAGCCTGCGTTGGCACTCGTCTACCCGGCTGTCACGCCCATCGGCGGCATCCGCGATGTCCAGCACCCCGTTCGAGAGGCATTGATCGAATGATCATGAACATGGCAAACCCGCAGGTCAACGGGTTTGAGACAAGTTGAAATGGGCCACCGGCGCGTGCGACCGGGGTTGTCTCAGCGCGATGTGGTGACCTGCGTCTTTAGCGATAAATAATGTCAACTTTGTTTCAAGTGCTAGAAAATGCACTGGGCCTTCGCTACGGAAAGGACAGAGCAGTACCTGGTGAGGATTGGGTGGTCGGTGGCGATCGCCGCTTGGCCGCTGCAGCTCGGATCTACGATGCCGCTATCGACCTCATAAGACGCAGCGGAATGAACTCACTCGACCTCGACGAGTTGGCCTCCAGTGTCCCCCATTCGCGAGCGACCCCTCTACCGTTACGCTGGCGGCAAATCCAAAATCCAAGACGGGGTCGTTGCCCGGGTTGCGGCCCGCATCACCGAAACTGCGCGCTTGGCGGTCCAGATGTTGAGTGGGCCGGAGCGGGTCAGCACCGCAATCTTCCTGACAGTTCATGAAATTCGGCCGGAGCCGCTACGCCAACTCATGATCACCTCGGTCGTGGCGGCCCCGGTGAAGTGGCCTGGCTCGCAGAGATGCCGCAGCTTTCCGACTTTGCTCGCGACCTTACGGGGCTCACCGGCGATGACCCTGACGACGCGAAGTATCTGGTTCGCGTCGTGGTGTCACTGATGTACTGGCCAGGAGAAGACGACGATGCCGAGCGCCGGCTCGTCGATAAATTTGTTGCGCCGATGTTCGCCTAGCTACTTCGACCTGAAAAACTCGCGGCTTGTGCCGAGCTGCTGTGTTAGGTCGTACCCAGTCGGGGGGGTCCAAGTCGGAGGTCTCCCGCATCTGCGCGGGCCTGGACAAGGAGAATGAGGCGTTTCGCACCCGCAGCCTGACCCACACCACGTTTCCCTACGTGTTGTGCGATGCCACCTTCTGCAAGGTCCACATCGGCGCGCACGAGGTCTCGCAGGCCCTGGTAGTGGCTACCGGGGTGTCTATCGAGGGCATCCGCGAGGTGCTGGGCACCGCCGTCGGCGACACCGAGTCCTATGAGTTCTGGCGCGAGTTCCTGGCCTCGCTCAAGGCCGTGGATTATCCGGGGTGTATCTAGTCATCTCCGATGCCCACGCCGGGTTGAAAGCTGCTGTGGCCCAGCAGTTCACCGGGTCTTCGTGGCAGCGCTGCCGGGTGCATTTCATGCGAAACTTACACACTGCCGTCGCTGCCAAACACGCCCCCGCGTGACCGCGGCTGTCAAGACGATCTTCGCCCATGCCGACCCCACCGAGGTCGCCGCGCAATGGGACCGCGTCACCGACACCCTGGCCGGGTCGTTCCCGAAGGTGGCCGCCATGATGAGCCGGCCAAGACCGATGTGCTGGCGTTCACCGCGTTCCCGAAGGCCCATTGGCAGATAACCCGATAGAGCGGTTAAACAAGGAGATCAAGCCTCGGGCTGATGTCGAGCTACGCACAGTAATCGCCGCCAACCACCTAGCGTTCAACAAGACTCGTCGATCACAACGCGGAACCACGCCGAGATCCGAAGTCCACCAATTCACGGGACGCTATCCATCTGATGAAAATGGCGGAGTTGGTCATGGATAACCGCTGTGTTCGATTCGCAATGTGCGCATACCCCCGCTCCTCCGCGCGGTCGCCGGCAATGACGCGGCGTGCAAGCGCATTTCATTAACTGTTGATATCCATCAGTGTGCGGCCCGCCTGTGGTCGGTGCTTGGTCGGTGATCCGCGACATCCCGTGGTTTCGCGTGGTGTGCGATGGCGTTATATGGCCAGCTCGGATGCCCTTTCGGCGTCTCGACCAGACGGGCTTGCAGGTTCTCCTAAAGCCGGTGTCGCAGGTTCGAATCCTGCCGGGGGCGCCAGACACTGCCGGGGGCACCAGCTCACCAAGGCCAGCGGCGACATCGGTCTACCGAGACGAGTCCGAGACCTTGCTCGCGCCGCTCGCGCACGGCCCGGATCCCGCGGCTCTCCGCTCGCCACCACGACGATCGAGGCTCAGCGACGGCACCCAACCTCCCGGCGATTGCCGCCAACCTTCTGGACCGAATGGCGCTCCGAGCCTTCCTTTGGCAACGCGGGAGCCATCACTCCTTCCAAAGATCCGTATCGCGGTTTATATTGAATCGCATTGCGGATCATCGACCCGGGCTGACGGACAGGAGGTAAAGCGCTCGAACCGGGTTGACTAGCCGAGCCGGCAAACCGATCACCCGCCTACCGCAAAGCGGCGCGAGTGACTTGTAACGCCCCTCGACCGCAGGCCGAACAACTGGAAGTGGCCGACCCTCGTCCCGCTGCCTTCCGGGATCGGCAACGACCGATTGCAAGTAATGAAGACAGGAGTTTCACGTGACAGATCACAAAATCCGGCTCAAGCCGATCGGCGCCGGACTGGGCATGGCCAGCATTGGCTTCGCAGCCGCGGCTCTCATGAGCTACGGGATGACCGGCACCTCGAGTGCGGACACCGCCTTCAAACAGGCTCCCGCAACCATCACGGCAACCGAGGGCACGGACACCGTGACCGCCACTGTCGACGTCACCACCCCGACGACGCCGCCGCCCACGCTCACCACGCTCCAATCGCCGGCTTCAGCACCCCCCTTGCCTCCCGCCCCGCCCGCTCCGTAGTAGCGGCGCGGCCGTTGCCCGGTACCACGCCCGGTTGTCGCGCTTAGGCGGGTATGTCGGCATACCCCGCACTGGCACCGGAGCACGGCAAACAGCGGCATCGTCATCGCATCGATGCCCTGCGCCACCACTCGTGACCGGGTACGCTGCCGCAGGCCCCTGCGGGGGGTCGACGAGGAGGACAACCGGGTGACTGTGGGTGATCGTTTGCCGCCCGACCATTTCCGGCCAACGTACCTGCGCAGGGTGGTTGCGGCGTCCATGGCCGGCACCGTCGTCGAATGGTATGAGTTCTTCCTCTACGGCACCGCGGCGACGCTGGTGTTCAGCAAGGTGTTCTTCGCCCAGGGCGGCAATGATCTGGACGCCATCCTGGCGGCCTTTGTGACCTATGCCGTGGGCTTCGCCGCCCGCCCGTTGGGTGGCATCGTCTTCGGCCAATTGGGCGACCGGTTCGGACGCAAGAAGTTGCTGCAACTGAGCCTGCTGCTGGTGGGCGCCGCCACGTTCCTCATGGGCTGCCTGCCGACCTTCACCCAGATCGGCTACTGGGCTCCAGCATTACTGGTGACGCTGCGGTTCATCCAGGGCTTCGCCGTCGGCGGCGAGTGGGGCGGTGCGGTTCTGCTCGTCGCCGAGCACAGCCCCAACGCCAGCCGCGGCTTCTGGGCGAGCTGGCCGCAGGCCGGAGTGCCCGGCGGCAACATGCTGGCCACCGTGGTGCTGCTGGTCCTTACCTCGATGTTGTCGGATGCAGCGTTCCTGAGCTGGGGCTGGCGGGTGGCATTTTGGTTGTCGGCGGTTGTCGTCCTGATCGGCTACTACATCCGCACCAAGGTCACCGACGCGCCGATCTTTCTCGAGGCGCAACAGCAAAGCGAGCGCGCCAACGCGACGTCGTTCGGCCTCACCGAGGTGTTAAAGCGTTACCCGCGTGCCGTTTTCACCGCGATGGGGATGCGGTTCGGGGAGAACGCCATGTACTACCTGGTGGTCACTTTCTCCATCACCTATCTCAAGGTGCACGTGCACGCCAACACCGTGGCCATCCTGTGGTGGCTGCTGGCCGCCCATGCCACACACTTTGCCGTCATCCCACTGGCCGGACATCTCAGTGACCGATTCGGCAGGCGCCCAATCTATTTCGTCGGTACCGTCACCGCCGCCACGTGGGGTTTTTTCGCCTTCCCGATGATGGACAGCGGTCGCAACGCAATCGTCTTGTCAGCCGTGGTGATCGGGCTGGTCTTCCATGGCCTCATGTATGCAACCCAGCCCGCGGCCATGGCAGAAATGTTCCCAACCCGGATGCGCTATTCCGAAGTCTCACTCGGTTATCAGGTCACCTCCATCGTGGCCGGTTCACTGGCGCCGATCATCGCTGTCCGGTTGCTCGAAACCTACAGGTCCGCGACGCCCATTGCCTGGTACCTGGCGGCTGCCGCCTCGGTGAGCGCCGTCGCCGTCCTGGTCGCCCGCGAGACCAACGGCGTTGACCTGGCCGACGTCGATCGCGCCGACGCCCAGCGGCTGTTAGCCGAACGTGAACGGATGCACCTGGACGAGCGTCGTGAGGGACCGGAGCCGGTCGCCCTCGTCGCCGACACCGAATGACTTCCGAATAGCGCAACGCCTCCTTATCCATCCGGTATGGATCTCGGCCAAACGGGGTTCAGCGAGCAGGCAACGAAGTACCCTGCAGCTAGGGAGTGCCTTCCTGCGGGGTTTTCGGGGCGCCTGTTCGTCTAATTCACCTATCGGACAGGCAATCCGGCGCCTTCTGCGAGTTAGGAGAATGTGATGACGTTTGTGGTCACCCAGCCGGAGACACTAGCGGCGGCGGCCGGGAATTTGCAGGAGATCGGATCGGCAGTCAGCGCTCAAAACGTCGCCGCGTCGGCTCACACGACAAGCGTGACTCCGGCCGCTGCCGACCAGGTGTCGGCGCTGACGGCGGCGCGCTTCAGCGCACACGCGCAGGTGTACCAGGTAGTCAGTGCCCAGGCCGCCGCGATTCACCAGGCCTTCGTCGCCGCCCTGACCGCCAGTGCGAACTCCTATGAGGCGACCGAGGCGGCCAATGCCATCGCGGCCGGTTAGACCGGCTAAGGCTGGCCGAGAAGGGTGCTAGCGACGGACTTCGGTGCGCTGCCGCCGGAGGTGAATTCCGCCTTGTTGTACATGGGTCCAGGGTCTGGACCCATGCTGACGGCCGCCACCGCGTGGGAAAGCCTTACCGCGGTGTTGAACTCCGCAGCGGTTTCCTATGCCTCGGTGGTTTCGGCGCTGACGCTCGAGTCGTGGCTGGGTCCCGCGTCGGCGTCCATGGCAGCTGCGGCCGCGCCCTATGCGGAATGGTTGAGCGCCGCGGCGGAGCAGGCCCGGCAGACCGCCGCCCAAGCATCGGCAGCGGCGGCGGCGTACGAAACGGCGCGGGCCACGGCGGTACCGCCGCCGCTGATCGCAGCCAACCGCAGCCAATTGGCGACGTTGGTCACGACGAACACCTTCGGTCAAAACACCCCGGCGATCGAGGCCATCCAGGCCGACTATGCCGAGATGTGGGCGCAGGACGCCGCCGTCATGTACCAGTACGCCGAAGCGTCCGAGACCGCGTCGACGCTGATGCCCTTCAGCCAACCGGCGCACACCGCCGACCCGACGGCGTCGGCGTCCCAGGCCGCACAGGTCGCCGGGGGTGCCGACGCGTCAGCCGCGGCGGGACCGGCAGCGTCCATCGGTCCCGAAACGCTGCAACTACTCGCGACGGCCGCGTCATCTGCTCCGCTCGGATCACAGCTACCCGAGCCGGCCGCCAGCATCACCATCCCAACCCCGATCGGGGACCTGGATGTATTGGCCCTGTATATCTCGGCCATCGGCACCGCCAGCCTGTCCCTGGCCGTGGTCAACACCGCGAGACCGTGGTACTTCGGCTACAACGGATTTCGGCCCGCTCCAAGCCCCGGCGGGATAGAACCCACTCAAGGTGAACCCATCAGTTCGGAGCGAGAGGTGTTGGCGTCGTCGCCGCGAAGCGTCGCTAGCGCACCCGTGTCGGCGGGTAGCGGCCAGGCGGCCCTGGTAGGGGGGTTGTCGGTGCCGCACGGCTGGACCATGGCCGCCCCAGAGATCAAGCTGGCAGTCGAGTCGCTGCCGAGCGCCGGCCTGACCGCCGCACCCACAGATCTTGGAGGGGCTCCGATGGGCTTGCTGAGCGGGATGGCGCTGGCGGGTTTGGCCGGACGCGGCGCCGGCGGCATGGGGCCACGTGTCCCCAACGAAGCCGCCGCGGAGGAGGACGGGGAACCCAAGCGCAAGCCCACCGTCGTGGTGATCCAGCAGCCGCCGCCCGCCGGAGGAACACCGGGCAACCGTCCGCTCTAACTGAGCCAGCGGTACTGCCACACCCGCGATCTACGGAATTGCAGCAGCTCAGCACCATTCTTCGAGTCTCGAGACCCGTTTTGGCGAAGATGTTTGTCAATCGCCGCCGATGGCAATGTCCCACAAGAGGGGGGCGTATCGGCCGGCCTTTACGCCTTCCCAGGTCCCGTCGGTTCAGCCCGAGAGCCGATGGGGCCGCCCACGTTCCGGCGGCTGGCGCGGCTCACCGGATATCACCGAAAGGGAGCACCAACCTGGGGTACCGTGCCGCATATGGACGGCACTGCAGGCGTGTGGATTCTTGGCGGCTACCAAAGCGATTTCGCTCGCAACCTCACCAAGGAGCGCCGTGACTTTGCCGACCTGACGGCAGAGGTCGTCGCCGGCACGCTGAATGAAGCCCGGGTCGACGCTGCCGGCATTGCCGCTACCGGCGTCATCCATGTCGCTAATGCTTTCGGCGAGATGTTCGCCGCTCAGGGCCATCTCGGAGCGATGCCGGCGACCATGTGCGACGGCCTCTGGGACACCCCGGCCTCCCGGCATGAGGCCGCGTGCGCGTCCGGCAGCGTGGCCACGCTGGCGGCGATGGCCGACCTGCGCTCAGGCGCATACGATTGCGCGCTCGTCGTCGGCCTCGAATTGGAAAAGACCGTGCCCGGTGACACCGCGGCGCAATACCTGGGTGCGGCGGCGTGGACCGGCCACGAGGGTGCCGAGGCGCGTTACCTGTGGCCGTCGATGTTCGCCGAAGTCGCCGACGAATACGACCGGCGCTACGGCCTGGACGACACCCACCTGCGGGCCATCGCCGCACTCAACTACGCCAACGCCCGCCGCAATCCCAACGCCCAGACTCGGGGCTGGACGATTCCCGACCCGATCACCGACGACGACACGACCAACCCGATCACCGAAGGACGGCTGCGGCGCCTGGACTGCAGCCAAATGACCGATGGCGGCGCGGGAGTGGTGCTGGTCAACGACGCCTATCTGCGGGCCCATCCCGACGCACGCCCGATCGGCCGGATCGAAGGCTGGGGGCATCGCACCGTCGGGCTGGGTTTGCGCCAGAAACTCGAGCGCGCCGCTCACGATCCCTACGTGCTGCCCCATGTGCGGTCGGCCGTGCTCGACGCATTGCGTCGTGCACAGGTGAGCCTCGACGACGTCGACGGGTTCGAGGTGCACGACTGCTTCACCCCCAGCGAGTACCTGGCCATCGACCACATCGGACTGACCGGCCCGGGCGAATCGTGGAAGGCGATCGAAAACGGCGAGATCGAGATCGGCGGGCGGCTGCCGATCAACCCCAGCGGTGGGCTGATCGGCGGGGGACATCCCGTCGGGGCCTCCGGCGTGCGGATGCTTCTCGACGCGGCCAAGCAGGTCAGCGGCACGGCCGGTGACTATCAGGTCGAGGGAGCGCGAAGATTCGGCACCCTGAACTTCGGCGGCAGCACCGCTACCACCGTCAGTTTCGTTGTCAGCAAAGGTGTTTGATGATGCATGTCGAGATCGTCGGGAAATACCTGTCGACCCTGCCCGAAGACGACGACCACCCGTACCGAACCGGTCCGTGGCGGCCACAGACCACCGAGTGGGACGCCGACGCGCTGACCGCCGTCGAGGGCGCGATCCCCCGCGATCTCGACGGCATCTACCTGCGCAACACCGAGAACCCGCTGCATCCGGCGTTCAAGACCTACCACCCGTTCGACGGCGACGGCATGGTGCACGTCGTCGGCTTCCGCGACGGAAAGTCCTTTTACCGCAACCGCTTTGTCCAGACCGAGGGCTTCCTGGCGGAAAACGAGGCGGGCGGGCCGCTGTGGCCGGGACTGGCCGAGCCGGTGCAATTCGCCAAACGAGACACCGGCTGGGGGGCTCGCACGCTGATGAAGGACGCGTCGAGCACCGACGTCATCGTCCACCGCGGCATCGCGCTCACCAGCTTCTACCAATGCGGCGACCTCTACCGGCTGGACCCCTACTCGGGCAACACCCTGGGCAAGGAGACCTGGAACGGGCACTTTCCGTTCGGCTGGGGCGTATCGGCTCACCCCAAGGTCGACAGCGGGACCGGCGAGCTGTTGTTCTTCAACTACAGCAAGCAAGAACCGTATATGCACTACGGCGTCGTCGACCAGAACAACGAGCTGGCACACTACGTCGACATCCCGCTGCCCGGCCCGCGGTTGCCGCACGATATGGCGTTCACCGAAAACTACGCCATTCTCAACGATTTCCCGCTGTTCTGGGATCCCCGGCTGCTCGAGCACAACGTGCACCTGCCGCGCTTCTACCCGGACATGCCGTCGCGCTTCGCGGTGATCCCGCGCCGCGGGCTTAGCGGCGACATCCGCTGGTTCGAAGCGGAACCGACGTTCGTGCTGCACTTCACCAACGCCTACGAAGACGGCGACGAGATCGTGCTCGACGGCTTCTACGAAGCCGATCCGCAGCCGCTGGACACCGGCGGAACCAAGTGGGAGAAGCTGTTTCGGTTCCTGGCGCTGGATCGCCTGCAAACCCGGCTACACCGGTGGCGCCTCAACCTGGTCACCGGCGCCGTGAAAGAAGAACAGCTGTCGGAGTCCATCACCGAGTTCGGGACCATCAACGACGGCTACGCCGCGCGCCAGTACCGCTACGCCTATGCCGCTACCGGCAAACCGGGCTGGTTCCTGTTCGACGGACTGGTCAAACACGACCTGTTCACCGGAAACCAGGAGGGCTACTCGTTCGGTGACGGTGTCTATGGAAGCGAAACCCAGATGGCGCCACGGGTTGGCGGCACCGCCGAGGACGACGGCTACCTGGTCACGCTGACCACCGACATGAACGACGACACCTCCTACTGCTTGGTCTTCGACGCGGCCCGAGTCGGTGACGGCCCGGTGTGCAAACTACAGCTGCCCGAACGCATTTCCAGCGGCACCCATTCGACGTGGGTACCCGGCGCCGAATTGCGGCGCTGGCATCACGCCGAGTCGCCGGCGGGTGCTGTCGGGCTGTGATGCTCGCGAGCCTGTAATACGGCAGGAAGACTACGAGTAGCGGCCTGCGAATTTACAGGCTCGGTGAAACGGAGGAGCAGTGAACAACAACAAGCACAGCCGGACGACACACTGGCCCAAGGAGTTGGCGTGCATCGGCTCTATCCGCTTCGCCCGTCGCTCCTCGAATTTCGAGGAGGCAGTGCGCTTTTACCGCGACCTGGTCGGGCTCCCGCTCTACGAGACATTCGGGGAAAGCTACGGGAGCAACGGTGCGATCTTCGGTCTGCCCAGCTGGAACCTCACCCTCGAGATCGTCGAGGCGGTCGACGAGGTCGCGGTGGACCACCACGAACAGCTGTGCCTGTACTTCCCGGACAATCAGGCCCATCAGGCGGCAATGGCACGGCTCCGGACGGCTGGGGTCGAGCCCGTCGAGCAGCACCCGTACTGGGAAGCGACGGGAGCGGTCACCTTCCGCGACCCGGACGGCCGGGAAGTCGTGTTCGCGCCCTTCGTGTACGGGGTCAACGAGCCCGCCGACAGCTCGGCCTCAGGCATCCACGAGTTCCCGTCGAGCTGAGACCGTCAGCGCTTCCGCGGCTTGCGTTTTTCACTGACCAGCGGCAGCGGTGAGTCGTCGCTGTTGACCCGCAACGTAATCCGGGGCAGCCGCTTACCTGGCTGTCTTCGCAGGGCGTAGTGCCATGCCGGCCCCTCCGTCAACTGCCACCCCCGCCAGCGGGCGACCAGGCACAAGACAGCACCGACGACGGTGGCAACCACCGCCCCCACGGTGGCTTGCCCGTAGTGGGCGAAGAGCACCACCACACCGCTGGCGATGACCGCGCAGGTCGCGTAAAGCGTGTTACCGCCGAAGATCAGTGGAGTGCGGCGGACCGCGATATCACGCAGTGTCCCGCCTCCCACTGCGGTGATGGTGCCCATCAGCAGTGCCGCCGCCCAGCCCAGGCCTATTCCGAGTGTCTTCTGTGCTCCCGCGACCGCCCACGTTCCCAGCGCGATCGCGTCGATGACCGGCAGCGTTAGGTTCCACGTGCGGCCGTATACCGGCACCAGAAAGGCCACGACGCCCCCGGCGATAGCCGTCACGAGATACAGGTAGTCGGTCAGCGCGACCGGGGGACCGTGCTGCAACAGGGTGTCGCGGATCAGCCCGCCGCCCAGGCCGGACAGAATGGCCAGCGCCGCAAACCCGACGGGGTCCAGACGTTCCTCGGTGGCGACAATGCCACCGAGCACCGCGTTGCCGAAGACACCGGCGAGGTCGATGACCCGGAAGACTTCACCGAGCGTCGGACTCACGGGGCATCACTATCATCACTGTCCGCCACGAATGGTGAAGTCTATTGCAGGGTCGCGGCGGCCACCGCCCACAGGGAGCAAACCACCGCGCACCCGGCCGCGCCCCCGCCCACGTACAGGCCGTACTCCGCCGACACCTGCGGGTTGACGTTGATCGTGTAGTACCAGATGGTGAGCGCCACTATGAGCAGCGAAACCACTAGCGCGACAACCGAAGACAGCTTGGCCGACAAACCCCGCCCCACCATCGCCCCGGCCACCAACAACGTCGACGACAGCAACGCGATCAGCTGGCCCGCGCCGAACCCAGGCGGAAGTGCCAGGTTACCGTGGGTGCCGCCGATGGCATTTGCCCAGCCCCCGCCACCGACCGTCGTCGTCAACCACGGCAGCCACGTGCTGACCGACACGATCACGGCGAAAAGCGCCACCAGCCAACCCGGGCGCAGCCGGCGAATCATGCATGCGAGCGTAATAGGGCGCCAACTCGCATCGAGTCACGCCACGCTTGTCTGCAGCGAAGACAGGTTGAAGGCGACGCCCGTCGGGTCGGTGGCCGCGGCAAGCCGCCCGTAGGGGGTGTCCTCGGCCGCCCGCACTACGGCCCCGCCGTTGTCGGTGATCAGCTGCAGTGTCTTGTCGACGTCGTGGGCACCGAGGAAGGTAGTCCAGTTCGACGGCACACCGTCGGGCAGACAACCGGCGCCATCCATGACGCCGAGTAATTGCTCGTCACCGAACCACGCTGTGGTGTAGCGGAATTCGTCGGTGTCAGAAATGTCTTCGGTCCGCCACCCGAGGACCTCGCGGTAGAAGTCGAGGGCCGCGCGGTGGTCGCGGGTAGTCAGTTGATGCCAGACGGGTGTGCCGGCTTCACCGATCACCTCGAAGCCGCGATGCTCCAGCGGTTGCCACAAGCCGAACACCGCGCCCGTCGGATCGCTCGCCAGGCTCATGAAGCCCTTGGCGGGTACCTCCATCGGATCCAGGCACACCGAGCCGCCCGCGGCGCTGACCTTGGCAGCGGTCGCGTCGACGTCGGCGGTGTGGAAATAGATGGTCCAGGTGTCCGGCGACTGCCACTGCGGATTGTTGGCCATCAGTCCGGCGACCGGATGGCCGTCCTTGGCGGCATTGACGTATCCGCCGTACTCGGGGCCGGCGGATTCGAAGGTCCAGCCGAATACCGTGGCGTAGAAATCTTGGGCGCGGTCGACGTCTGATGTGGTCAAGTCGATCCAGCAGGGGGCGCCCAGCGGCGCGCCGTGACGGATGGGCATGATGTCCTCCTTGCCGTGTGGTTTCACCGGTATGGACTGCGGTCACCCCGGAAACTCATCGGCTGATAGGTCAGCTGTTCCGCGGCGGGCGCCGTTGCAGGTCGGCGTCAGGCCTGTGCGAACACCTCGACGAAGTTCTGCAGGGATTCGCTGATGTCGCTTCTGAGCGCGGCGGCGACGATCATGCCGATCGGCCCGAACAGGGCGGGTCCGCCGAGGTGCACGTCGAAGCTCACGACGGAGCCCTCCTCTTTGGGCGCGACCTTGGCCATGAGTTTGACTTTGACGCCGCCGACTCCGTCGCCGTTGAGCGTCATGCCTTCCGGCGGCTTGTAGCGCACGATCGTCCATCTGATCCGGTTGGGCATCCCCTTGACCTCGACGATCGACTCGACGACCGCGCCCCTCTCCAGCGTTTCGGGCAACTTGCTGCGCCAGACCCGGTGGATCGTCAGCCACTCCCGGTAGCGGGACAGATTCGAGGCGTGCAGCCACGCCTCCTCCGGCGGCAACGGGACATCGATGGATCCGGAGAGTTTCGCCATGGCTTCAGTTCTGCTGGTCGCCCGTGTCGACTACTTTCTTGGCCTGCTCCTGCACCTTGTGAATGGTGTCGGAGTACTTGCCCTGCGTCTTGTCGTCGACGAATTTGCCGGCCTTGTCGATCACCGTCTCGACCTTGTCGGCGTTCTGTGACAGCAGGTCTTTTGCCTTGTCCATGATTCCCATGCGCAACCGATTCCTTCCGCGGGGATCCGCAACGTCTTGCAGGAACCCTACTTGCCGGTGCTGGTGGCGCCCAAACCAGCTTCGGCCTGCGGTTATGGCACCGAGCCGCTGAGGAAGAGGCCGGAGAGCTGGCTGCCGATGTTGCCGAGACCCGAGACCAGGCCGGCCAGCGCGAGGCCGAGACCGCTGGTGTTGTCGATGCCGGACAAGGCGCCGCCCAGGTTGGTGATGCCGGACACGAGGCTGCCACCGTAGTTCTCGAACCCCGAACCCTCAGAGCCGACGTTCCAGAAGCCCGAGAGGGTATCGCCGAAATTGCCGAAGCCTGACGAACCACCGGCACCGGAGTTGAAGAAGCCTGACGATGGGCTACCGGTGGAGTTGCCGAAGCCGGGAACGGGCGAGAGGTGGAAGAGGGTAGCGGTAATGGGTCCGATACCGGCGCCGAGATTGGCGTTGAGCTGCATTGTCTCGCCGCCCAGCGTGAGGTCCAGCGGGATTGCGCCGATATTGATTGGTTCAATGACGATGGGGCTCAGTTCAGAGTTCAAGGGGACGGTCAATGTAATCGGAAGACCGTCTATAGGTATGGTGAAGCCGATATCGGTGTCCGGGATGTTGACGTGGATACTCGTTCCGCCTGAGTCCCCGTCAATAGCGAGCAAGAGGTTCAGCGGAATCCCCGGACCGTTTTCCCCATGCAGGGTGAATTGATTGACGGTCAGGCCGGCGATGTGGCCGGTGATGGGGATGTCGAGTTTGCCGCCTAGTCCGAGGGTGAGGGGGATGTGGGGGATGGTGATGGTGTAGTCGGCGGCGATGAGGCCCTGGCCGGTGCCGCGCCAGAAGAATCCGTTGTTGGCGTCGCCGGTGATGAACGCGCCGGTGTTGATATCGCCGGTGTTAAACGCTCCGGTGTTGAGGTCACCGATGTTGAACCAGCCGGTGTTGGTGTCGCCGGGGTTAAACGAGCCGGTATTAAAGGCACCGGCGTTAAACCCACCGGAGTTGAAGTCACCGCTATTGGCCCAGCCGGTGTTGCCCAGCCCGGCGTTGAACACCCCGGTGTTGGTGCTACCGGTGCTGGCGATCCCGGTGTTGAAACTGCCCGAGTTGGCGATACCGAAGTTACCGTTGCCCGAGTTGAAGAACCCGATATTGTTGCTGCCCGAGTTGAACAACCCCACATTACCGACACCAGTATTGAACCCGCCGAACCCGATCTGGTTATCCCCGGTCAGCCCGATCCCGATATTATTGGCGCCCTGGTTCGCCAACCCGAAATTCCCGAAACCCGTATTACCGAACCCGACATTGAAACTCCCGCTATTACCCCACCCCCGGTTCGCATCCCCCACATTGCCGCCCCCCACATTCAGGTCGCCGACATTGCCGCCACCCACATTGTGACCACCAACATTACCCACCCCCACATTGGCATCACCCACATTAGCCCCACCCACATTGTGATCACCCACATTGCCGCCACCCAGGTTGAAACCACCCACATTGGCATGACCCAGGTTCAACCCACCCTGATTACCAAAACCAACATTGAACATACTCGGCCCCCCCGGACCCGCCGAGAACAACCCCGCCAGCTGCTCCCCCACATTCCCCACACCCGAACCCATACTCGGAATCGTGTTAAACCACCCCGACACCCCATCACCGAGGTTCAACACCCCCGAACCCAACACCCCCACATTCCCCGCACCCGAAGACCCACCAAAATTCCACCACCCAGAACCCCCACCCACATTCCCAAACCCCGACGCACTACCCGAACCACTATTAAAGAACCCCGACGACACACCACCCGTCGAATTCCCCACCCCCGGCCCCGCCGCCACCTGCAACACCGGAATCACCACCGGACCCAGCGCCGGACCGGAAAAACTCAACTGCAACGACTCACCCGGACCCCCGAGGGTTAGGCTTAACGACGGTCCGGTGATCGTGATCTGGTCGGACACAATCGGCCCAATAGTGCCAGTCAGACTATTACCGCCGGTCCCGGTCAGGTGGATCAGCGGAATGGTGATGGGGTCTATCACGATGTCGCCGAGGTGGCCGGTGATGGGGATGTCGAGGGGGACTTTGACGTCGAGGTTTAGTGCGATTGCGGGGATGGTCAGGGTGTAGTCGAAGCCGGCGTGGCCTTGGCCGTCGCCGCGCCAGAAGAAGCCGTTGTTGAGGTTGCCCTGGTTGAACCCGCCGGTGTTGACATCACCGGTGTTGGCGATCCCGGTGTTGAGGTTCCCGGGGTTAAACCAGCCGGTGTTGGTGTCCCCGGCATTCCACGAGCCGGTGTTGGAGGCCCCCACATTGAAACTGCCCGAGTTGTAGGAACCCGCATTACCCACCCCGGTGTTGAGCAACCCGGTGTTAAACACCCCGGTGTTCAACCGGCCCGGGTTGAACAACCCCGTATTGAGCTCACCGGAGTTGCCCACCCCCCAGTTCCCGGTCCCGGAATTGAACAACCCCACATTCCCGGCACCCGAGTTGAACAACCCCACATTCCCGCTACCGGAATTCCACCCCCCGAACCCGACCTGACCATCACCACTCAACCCGATCCCAATATTATGACTACCCGTGTTCCCGAACCCGATATTGCCGATCCCGGTATTCCCGAAACCAAAGTTGTAATCCCCGCCATTCCCCAACCCCACATTGTACGACCCCAGATTCCCCGGCCCGAAGTTATACAACCCGATATTCCCCGAACCCACATTGAAACTCCCCAGGTTCCCCGACCCAAAATTCCAACCCCCCAGATTCCCAAACCCCACATTACTACCACCAACATTGCCCCCACCCACATTCCCATCACCCACACTCCCGAACCCAACATTGCCCACCCCCACATTCGCCAACCCCGCATTAAAAATACTCATCCGGTCGGCGCCCTGGAAGAACAGTCCCGACACGTTGTCCCCGACATTACCCACACCCGAGGTCGACAGACCCAATATATTGCTGTTGTTGATCCCCGACAGCAACTCACCCTTGTTGATGAAACCCGACACCAGATTACCCAAATTCTGATAACCCGAACTCAGCGACCCAACATTCCACCAACCCGACACACCACTACCACTATTGCCGACACCCGACCCGCCACCCACACCCGAATTAAAGAAACCCGACGACGGCACACCCGTACTGTTCCCAAACCCCGGAGCCGCCGCCAGCTGCAACACCGGAATCGTCACCGGCCCAATACCACCCGCCACATCCGCCGACAACGACGTCGTATCGCCGCCCACGACAACATTATTAAACGTAATCGGATTAATCGTGATCTGCGGAATAGTGATTGCACCTATTTGATCACCAATGTCCACTCCGATGGAAATCGGCAGGGACGGTAGGTCGAAGCTGAAACCTAGGTCGGTGCCCGGGATGTTGAAGTGGATAGTGGTGCCACCGGTGGAGCCGAGGAGGGTGAAGTGGGCGTTCACCGGTATGCCGGTGGTGCTGCCCCCGACGCCGTGCAGGGTGATGGGGTTGACGGTCATGGCGGCGATGTGGCCGGTGATGGGGATGTCGAGTTTGCCGCCTAGTCCGAGGGTGAGGGGGATGTGGGGGATGGTGATGGTGTAGTCGGCGGCGATGAGGCCCTGGCCGGTGCCGCGCCAGAAGAATCCGTTGTTGGCGTCGCCGGTGATGAACGCGCCGGTGTTGATATCGCCGGTGTTAAACGCTCCGGTGTTGAGGTCACCGATGTTGAACCAGCCGGTGTTGGTGTCGCCGGGGTTAAACGAGCCGGTATTAAAGGCACCGGCGTTAAACCCACCGGAGTTGAAGTCACCGCTATTGGCCCAGCCGGTGTTGCCCAGCCCGGCGTTGAACACCCCGGTGTTGGTGCTACCGGTGCTGGCGATCCCGGTGTTGAAACTGCCCGAGTTGGCGATACCGAAGTTACCGTTGCCCGAGTTGAAGAACCCGATATTGTTGCTGCCCGAGTTGAACAACCCCACATTACCGACACCAGTATTGAACCCGCCGAACCCGATCTGGTTATCCCCGGTCAGCCCGATCCCGATATTATTGGCGCCCTGGTTCGCCAACCCGAAATTCCCGAAACCCGTATTACCGAACCCGACATTGAAACTCCCGCTATTACCCCACCCCCGGTTCGCATCCCCCACATTGCCGCCCCCCACATTCAGGTCGCCGACATTGCCGCCACCCACATTGTGACCACCAACATTACCCACCCCCACATTGGCATCACCCACATTAGCCCCACCCACATTGTGATCACCCACATTGCCGCCACCCAGGTTGAAACCACCCACATTGGCATGACCCAGGTTCAACCCACCCTGATTACCAAAACCAACATTGAACACACTCGGCCCCCCCGGACCCGCCGAGAACAACCCCGCCAGCTGCTCCCCCACATTCCCCACACCCGAACCCATACTCGGAATCGTGTTAAACCACCCCGACACCCCATCACCGAGGTTCAACACCCCCGAACCCAACACCCCCACATTCCCCGCACCCGAAGACCCACCAAAATTCCACCACCCAGAACCCCCACCCACATTCCCAAACCCCGACGCACTACCCGAACCACTATTAAAGAACCCCGACGACACACCACCCGTCGAATTCCCCACCCCCGGCCCCGCCGCCACCTGCAACACCGGAATCACCACCGGACCCACACCCGGACCCGAAATCCCCAACTGCAACGACTCACCCGCGCCGCCCACATGCAAATCCACCGACGGACCCGAAATCGTGATCGGATCCACCACAATCGGCCCAATAGTGCCGGTCAAATTATTACCGTTCAGATGCAAGGTCGGAATCGTGAAGCTGCCGATCACGATGTCGCCGAGGTGGCCGGTGATGGGGATGTCGAGGGGGACTTTGACGTCGAGGTTTAGTGCGATTGCGGGGATGGTCAGGGTGTAGTCGAAGCCGGCGTGGCCTTGGCCGTCGCCGCGCCAGAAGAAGCCGTTGTTGAGGTTGCCCTGGTTGAACCCGCCGGTGTTGACATCACCGGTGTTGGCGATCCCGGTGTTGAGGTTCCCGGGGTTAAACCAGCCGGTGTTGGTGTCCCCGGCATTCCACGAGCCGGTGTTGGAGGCCCCCACATTGAAACTGCCCGAGTTGTAGGAACCCGCATTACCCACCCCGGTGTTGAGCAACCCGGTGTTAAACACCCCGGTGTTCAACCGGCCCGGGTTGAACAACCCCGTATTGAGCTCACCGGAGTTGCCCACCCCCCAGTTCCCGGTCCCGGAATTGAACAACCCCACATTCCCGGCACCCGAGTTGAACAACCCCACATTCCCGCTACCGGAATTCCACCCCCCGAACCCGACCTGACCATCACCACTCAACCCGATCCCAATATTATGACTACCCGTGTTCCCGAACCCGATATTGCCGATCCCGGTATTCCCGAAACCAAAGTTGTAATCCCCGCCATTCCCCAACCCCACATTGTACGACCCCAGATTCCCCGGCCCGAAGTTATACAACCCGATATTCCCCGAACCCACATTGAAACTCCCCAGGTTCCCCGACCCAAAATTCCAACCCCCCAGATTCCCAAACCCCACATTACTACCACCAACATTGCCCCCACCCACATTCCCATCACCCACACTCCCGAACCCAACATTGCCCACCCCCACATTCGCCAACCCCGCATTAAAAATACTCATCCGGTCGGCGCCCTGGAAGAACAGTCCCGACACGTTGTCCCCGACATTACCCACACCCGAGGTCGACAGACCCAATATATTGCTGTTGTTGATCCCCGACAGCAACTCACCCTTGTTGATGAAACCCGACACCAGATTACCCAAATTCTGATAACCCGAACTCAGCGACCCAACATTCCACCAACCCGACACACCACTACCACTATTGCCGACACCCGACCCGCCACCCACACCCGAATTAAAGAAACCCGACGACGGCACACCCGTACTGTTCCCAAACCCCGGAGCCGCCGCCAGCTGCAACACCGGAATCGTCACCGGCCCAATACCACCCGCCACATCCGCCGACAACGACGTCGTATTATTGCCCACCATGAAGTTATTAAACGTAATCGGATTGATGGTGATCGGCGGGACGAGGATTGCGCCTATCTGATTGTCGACGGTTATGCCCAAACTGATCGGCAGGGCCGGTAGCGGGATGGTGACGTTTTTGTCGATCACCGGGATGTGAACGTGGACGCCGATCTCATCGGTCTGCTGTCCAAGCACATTGAGCTGGAGGTTCAGCGGTATGCCGGTATTGCTGTCGCCGATCCCATGCACCATGAATGACTGCACGGTCAGTCCCGTGATGTGGCCGGTGATGGGCAACTCGAATAAGCCGCCTCCGCCGAGGGTGAGGGGGATGTGGGGGATGGTGATGGTGTAGTCGGCGGCGATGAGGCCCTGGCCGGTGCCGCGCCAGAAGAATCCGTTGTTGGCGTCGCCGGTGATGAACGCGCCGGTGTTGATATCGCCGGTGTTAAACGCTCCGGTGTTGAGGTCACCGATGTTGAACCAGCCGGTGTTGGTGTCGCCGGGGTTAAACGAGCCGGTATTAAAGGCACCGGCGTTAAACCCACCGGAGTTGAAGTCACCGCTATTGGCCCAGCCGGTGTTGCCCAGCCCGGCGTTGAACACCCCGGTGTTGGTGCTACCGGTGCTGGCGATCCCGGTGTTGAAACTGCCCGAGTTGGCGATACCGAAGTTACCGTTGCCCGAGTTGAAGAACCCGATATTGTTGCTGCCCGAGTTGAACAACCCCACATTACCGACACCAGTATTGAACCCGCCGAACCCGATCTGGTTATCCCCGGTCAGCCCGATCCCGATATTATTGGCGCCCTGGTTCGCCAACCCGAAATTCCCGAAACCCGTATTACCGAACCCGACATTGAAACTCCCGCTATTACCCCACCCCCGGTTCGCATCCCCCACATTGCCGCCCCCCACATTCAGGTCGCCGACATTGCCGCCACCCACATTGTGACCACCAACATTACCCACCCCCACATTGGCATCACCCACATTAGCCCCACCCACATTGTGATCACCCACATTGCCGCCACCCAGGTTGAAACCACCCACATTGGCATGACCCAGGTTCAACCCACCCTGATTACCAAAACCAACATTGAACACACTCGGCCCCCCCGGACCCGCCGAGAACAACCCCGCCAGCTGCTCCCCCACATTCCCCACACCCGAACCCATACTCGGAATCGTGTTAAACCACCCCGACACCCCATCACCGAGGTTCAACACCCCCGAACCCAACACCCCCACATTCCCCGCACCCGAAGACCCACCAAAATTCCACCACCCAGAACCCCCACCCACATTCCCAAACCCCGACGCACTACCCGAACCACTATTAAAGAACCCCGACGACACACCACCCGTCGAATTCCCCACCCCCGGCCCCGCCGCCACCTGCAACACCGGAATCACCACCGGACCCACACCCGGACCCGAAATCCCCAACTGCAACGACTCACCCGCGCCGCCCACATGCAAATCCACCGACGGACCCGTAATCGTGATCGGATCCACCACAATCGGCCCAATAGTGCCGAACAGCGCGTCGCCGGTCAGGTGCAAGGTCGAAATCGTGAAGCCCGGAACCGTGATTTGGGGGGGACCGCCGTTGACGATGGTCCCGATGGTGCCGGTCACGGGAATATCGAGCGGGACGTCGACGCCGAGGTTCAACCCGATCGCCGGGATGGTCAGGGTGTAGTCGATCCCGGCGTGGCCTTGGCCGTCGCCGCGCCAGAAGAAGCCGTTGTTGAGGTTGCCCTGGTTGAACCCGCCGGTGTTGACATCACCGGTGTTGGCGATCCCGGTGTTGAGGTTCCCGGGGTTAAACCAGCCGGTGTTGGTGTCCCCGGCATTCCACGAGCCGGTGTTGGAGGCCCCCACATTGAAACTGCCCGAGTTGTAGGAACCCGCATTACCCACCCCGGTGTTGAGCAACCCGGTGTTAAACACCCCGGTGTTCAACCGGCCCGGGTTGAACAACCCCGTATTGAGCTCACCGGAGTTGCCCACCCCCCAGTTCCCGGTCCCGGAGTTGAACAACCCCACATTCCCGGCACCCGAGTTGAACAACCCCACATTCCCGCTACCGGAATTCCACCCCCCGAACCCGACCTGACCATCACCACTCAACCCGATCCCAATATTATGACTACCCGTGTTCCCGAACCCGATATTGCCGATCCCGGTATTCCCGAAACCAAAGTTGTAATCCCCGCCATTCCCCAACCCCACATTGTATGACCCCAGATTCCCCGGCCCGAAGTTATACAACCCGATATTCCCCGAACCCACATTGAAACTCCCCAGGTTCCCCGACCCAAAATTCCAACCCCCCAGATTCCCAAACCCCACATTACTACCACCAACATTGCCCCCACCCACATTCCCATCACCCACACTCCCGAACCCAACATTGCCCACCCCCACATTCGCCAACCCCGCATTAAAAATGCTCACCCGACCCGGCGGGCTCAAGACGGCGGCCTGCGCGGCCGCGACCAATGCCTCACCGGCGGCGACGGGGTTCTGCACGAACTGGATGAACGGCGTCAACGCCGACGCGGCCGCCGAAGCACCGGCGTGATACCCGAACATCGCCGCCACATCCTGGGCCCACATCTGCTCATAGACGGCCTCGACGGCGGCGATCGCAGGCGCGTTGAAGCCGAGTAGGTCGGAGGCAACCAGCGAAACCAGCTGAGAACGGTTGGCCCAAACCGCTGCCGGATGCACCGTGGCGGCGCGGGTTGCCTCGAACGCGGCCGCGGCGATCCGAGCCTGACCACCCGCCTGCGCCGCTTGCGCTCCCGCCGAGGACAACCATCCAAGATAGCTTCCGGCGACACTTGCCATCGCCGTCGCCGCCGGGCCCTGCCAGGAAGAACCCACCAGCTCCGAGGTCACTGACGAGAATGCGGTCGCCGCCGATCCCAGCTCGCCGGCCAACTGGTCCCAGGCCGCCGCCGCGGCCAGCATCGGACCTGCCCCGGCACCGCTGAATATGCGGGCCGAATTGATCTCCGGTGGCGAGACCGAAAAATTCATTCGCGGCAACCTCTCCCAGGTGGCCGTCGCCTCTGGGCCACCCATCGATCACTGCCTGCGACAATCCGGCGGTCACCGGGATTCAGCCGGTTGCCGTCAAGCGGATTTTCGCGTCAGCATACGGCGAGCGCAGCAAGAATTTCGCGTTTTCGGAAAAACAGACCACGACAAAGAAACATTCTTAGATAGCCCCGAAATGTAAAGTATTTATACACCTGCGGTCCGGGATGCCACGCCTTTGACTTCCGCCCATATTGACGTCTTGGTCGTTTACTTTTCCGGACGCCGCCATACCTGCGGTTTGACGCCGAGCACCCTGGCCCGAATCCACCATGTCGCCTCGATCACGCCGGCCCCGATCACGCCGATGCCCAAGGCAATCGACGTCACAACGAGGTTCGACGGGTCCAGGAAAAACTTCTGCTGCGCCAGCGGAAGGCTGAAGATCGCCAAATAGGCGGCGCCGGAGGCCATAACCAGTCCAAGACGCCACCATTGATAGGGCCGTGCCACCACCGCAAGCACCCATAGCGCGGTCACGAGCAGCGTGATCAGGGCTGCCGTCGAGGCTTGCGTCCGTTCATGCCATGTCGAGTGACGGCCAGGATAGGCCACGAGGTAGGAAACGAAAGTCGCGGTGCCCACCACAAGTCCGGACGGCAGCGCAGAGGTCAACACGCGCCGAACGAAGCCGGGATACGCGCGCTCGTTGTTGGGCGCCAGGGACAGGATGAATGACGGAATGCCGATGGTGAACCACGCCGCGATGGTCACATGGATCGGTTGGAACGGATACAGCAGCGGATCAGCCCCCAGTGGCTTGGCAAGCAAGCACTCGATCCCCACCAGCAACGCCAGCAGCGCCGAATACACTGTTTTAGCCAGAAACAGATTCGCGACTCGTTCGATATTGCCAATCACCCGGCGGCCTTCGGCGACCACGTAGGGCAAGGTGGCAAACCTGTTGTCCAGCAAGACGATCTGCGCTACTGCGCGCGAAGCCGGGCTGCCCGCCCCCATCGCCACGGCGATGTCGGCGTCCTTGAGGGCAAGCACGTCGTTGACGCCGTCGCCGGTCATCGCCACTGTATGCCCGTGCGACTGCAGGGCATGCACAATGGCTCGTTTCTGGTCGGGACGCACCCTGCCGAACGTCGTGAAGGATTCCAACGTGTCGGCCAGTTCGGCGGGCTCGGCAGGGAGTTGACGCGCATCCAGCACCTCGCCCCGCAGCCCGAGCTTGCCGGCGACCGCCCCGACCGACACGGCGTTGTCGCCAGAGATCACCTTTACCGAAATGCCTTGGTCGGCAAAGTATTCAAGCGTTTCGCGGGCGTCGGGCCGGATCTTCTGCTCGAGCACCACCAGAGCGACCGGGGTGACCCGTCCGGGCGCGTCGGGATGGTCCACGGCGACGTCGGAAGCACCCAGCAGCAGCACCCGCAACCCCTGCGCCCCAATGCGCTCGGCCTGTTCGGCGGCTGTCGATGCCGAGTCGAGCAGCACATCGGGTGCGCCGATCACCCAGTTGCCGTGATCATGAAACGAGGCGCCGCTCCATTTTGTCGCGGACTTGAAAGACGCTGTCGCAGTTAAGCTCCAGCCGGGCGGCGAATGACAGGCCGCGGCGATCGCCTGCATGCTGGCATTGGGTCGGTCGTCGGCAGCAGCCAGGGAAGCCAGCACGTCGACGATACGATCGTCAGCAGTGCCCAATCCACTGATCTCGGATACCCGCATACCGCTTTCGGTCAGCGTGCCGGTCTTGTCGGCACAAACCACGTCGACTCGGGCCAGCCCCTCGATGGCGGGCAATTCCTGCACCAGGCATCGGCGTTGGCCTAATCGGATGACGCCGACCGCGAACGCGATCGACGTCATCAACACCAGACCTTCGGGCACCATCGGCACCAGGGCGCCCACCGTCCGCAGCACCGATTCCCGCCACCCGGCCTTCGTGGTGAACAGCTGGGTATAGACGGTCAGCAGTCCCGCCGGCACCAACAGGTAGGTGATGAACTGCAGAATCCTGTTGATACCGTTGCGCAGTTCGGATTTCACCAAAGTGAACTTGCTGGCCTCGGCGGCCAGCTTGGCCGCGTACGCTTCCCGGCCCACCTTGGTCGCGCGGTAGGCTCCCGTTCCGGAGACGACGAAACTGCCCGACATCACCGGGTCACCGGGGTCTTTGGCGATCGGGTCCGCCTCACCGGTCAGCAGTGATTCGTCAACCTCGAGGTTCCTGTCCTCGACGACCTCACCGTCGACGACGACCTGGTCTCCTGGCCCGAGTTCGATGATGTCGTCCAGGACGACTTCGCTCGGAAACCGGGTCTGAGTACCGGATCGCCGGCGCACCAAGGGTTTGGCCTGCCCCAGGATCGCCAAGCTGTCCAGCGTCTGCTTTGCCCGGAGCTCCTGAATCATGCCGATGATGCTGTTGGCGATGATGAGCAGACCGAACAGCCCGTTGATCACCGAGCCCGTCGCCAACACGATCGCCAGCAGCACGCCCAGGATCGCGTTGATGCGGGTGAACACGTTGGCCCGGATGATCTGCGCGACGCTGCGGGTGGTCCGTTCCGGGATGTCGTTGCTCTTGCCCTCGGCTAACCGTTGTGCCACTTCGGCATCGGTCAAGCCGGGCGCGGCGCTCATCGAGTAAACGTTCCCAGCTTGTCGGCGTCGTAGTATTCGAGGTTCAGCGTGGCGACAGGGAATCCGGAAAAGACAGCCTTGGAAATGGATCCGGGCAAGGCGTTTTCGGTCGACAGCGGGAAAGTGAAAGTGTCTGCGTCCCAATGCGTCAACGTGAATGTCTGGTTCTTCGGCCCCAGCGACAGCTGCAGCTGGCCGTCACGTTCGGTCACGGTGGCCGGACCCCAGTAGTCGTTGGCATAGACCCCGACGTAGTCGCTCAACGGCCGTGCCGGCGCGGGGCTGACCGGAGGCTGTTTGCCGACCAGCGCCCCCTCCGGGTTGTTCAGCGGGGCAAGTTGCTGCTTATACAGGGTCGCCCAGTCCTCGCGGACCTGGCCGTACTGCACCAGGTCCATGAATTCGGCCGTCAGCGTTTCCGGCACTCCGTAGGGTGCGGCATTGGTCAGGGCAATGATGGCGAGGTCTTCGGACGGCAGGACCGTAAAATTCGTCGCGGCCCCCAAGCCGAATCCGCCGGAATGTCCGTACTGGGTGCGACCCGACGAGTTCACCGACACGTTGAATCCGTAACCATAGGTGCCCGCTCGCGCCTTGGGCAACCGCGCGGGAGTCGAGATCACTTGCGGTGTGATGGCCGGCAAGAGCGCCTCGGGCGACGTGATCTGCTGACCGTTGTAGGTGCCGTTGGCCAGCACCATGGTCAGCCAGTGCGTCATGTCGTTGAGCGAGGAGCTGACCCCGCCTGCGGGCGTTTGGGCATCGGGATCCCGTTGGAAACGGGCCTCCCATTTGTCTGCGACCTTGATGTGGGTTACCGCGTGGTTGGGTCTGGCCAGGAAATCGGCGAACCGCGAGCTGGTTGACGTCATTCCCAGCGGACGGTAGAGCACCTCGTCGGACAGCTCCGCCCAGGGCTTGCCGGCCGCGGCCGCGACCGCTTCGGCCGCAGCGGTCACCCCGAAGTTGGTGTAGGCGTAGCTGATCCGAAATGGTGCCAGCGGCAAGTACTTGAGCCGCTGCAGCACCTGCTGCCCGTCGTAACCCAGATCCTCCAGCGGGTCACCGGCATGGTCCGGCAATCCGGAGCGATGCGAGTAGAGGTCGGCGATGGTCACATGGCTGGTGACGTAGGCATCGCCGAGTTCGAACCACGGCAGCTTCGCGACGACGGGCGTATCCCAGGTGACCACGTGGGTGCCCACTTCGTGCGCCACCACCGTCGCACCGACCGATTTGGACACCGATGCCAGCTGGAAGACGGTGTCGGCGTCCACCCGGTTGTCCGGACCGTCGGTCTTGCTGGCATCCTTGATGCCGAAACCCTTCGCGTACAACGTCTTTCCACCGTGGACAACGGCCACGGCCATGCCGGGGATGCCGCTGGTCTTCATCAGCTCGGCGACCAGGCCGTCGAGCTTCGCCACCGCCTCGTCGATACGCCCGGCCGGAATGTCCAGGCCCGAAACCTCATTGGGCGGAACGTTGGATCGCGCCGACGTCGGGCCGGATGCCCGCTGCGCGGGCCCGCATGCCACCAGCGCCAGCAACATCCCAACTAATGCGGCCGTCGCCGCGCGTCTCGTCATGGCCGCTCACTCTAACCCGGTGCCGAATCGTGCCGCGTGAGCGACGTGGCACGCGGCCGGGTCCAGCGCTGCCGAGCTAAAGCCGCCACCACGGGTTGGATCTCAACGGCCCGGCCGGATCCACCCGCTGACCCGGCAGCGGCACCGCCACCTTGACCCGCTCGGGCTCAGCGGCCGCTATCAGCCGCTCGACCGGTTCTGACCATGGGTGCGGAGCCAGCCGGAAGGTGCCCCAGTGCACCGGCACCAACAGCCCCGCGCCGGAATCGGTGACCTCCAGATGGGCCCGGATCGCCTCCTCGGGGTTCATGTGGATATCCGGCCACGCGGTGTTGTAGGCACCGATCGGCATCAGTGTCAGATCGAACGGCCCGTGGTCCGCACCGATCTGAGCGAAGCTCTTGGTGTAGCCGCTATCACCGCCGAAGTAGGCGCGATGACGGGGACCGATGAACGCCCACGACGCCCACAAGGTGTTGTCACGGCTCAGGAAGCGTCCCGAAAAGTGCCGTGCCGGCATACAGACGATCCTGAGCTGGTCAACTTGACCGCTCTGCTGCCAATCGAGTTCGACGATGCGCTGCTCGGGAATGCCCCACGCCCGCAGATGGGCACCGACCCCGAGCGGCACGAAGAACGGCGCGCGCTGGGTGCGGGTCAACGCGATGACGGTGTCGATATCGAGATGGTCGTAGTGGTCATGGCTGATCACCACCGCATCGACGGCCGGAAGGCCCTCCAATTGCACCGGCGGCGGATGCAGCCGCTGGGGCCCGACGAGATCCGAGGGCGAGCACCGGTCGCTCCACACCGGATCGGTCAGCACCCGGTAACCGTCGATTTCCACCAGCGCCGTCGAGTGACCGAACCAGCTGACGGCGAGCCGGCTGGCGTCACCTTTGTAGATCTCCGGGGCGGCCAGCGGGATCGGTTTCGCGGGCCTGCTGCCACCGCGATTACCCACGAACTCCCAGAGAATGAGCCGCAGTTCCTCGCGGCCCATGACGTATATGGACCCCGGGTCGAGGTTGACGAAGCTGCCGTCCCGGTAGTGTGGCGACCCCTCCGAAATGGCGCGGATGGTCGCGGGGTTTGCCCCGAGCGCAGCCGGTGCGCCGTGCAGTGCCCGCACGAGCCAGCCACCTGCCGCCAGCGAGGCCGTGCCGGCGGCCAGTCGTAGCGCTCGGCGCACCACCACGACTATTCCCCCTGAAACCTCGGCGGCCGCTTCTCCACGCGCGCAACCTGTGCCTCGATGACATCTTGGCTGCTCCAGGCCCGATCGAAAAGCTCCTTGTGCTCCGGCCAGGGCTCCTCGATGGCGCCATCGTCGTTGAGCACCCGCTTGGCGTGCTGAATTGCCAGCGGCGCCAGGCCGGCGATCTCGGTGGCCCAGGCCTGCGCGTCGGCCAGTGTCCCGATCCGGTTGGCCATTCCGGTGTGCAGCGCCATCTCGGCTGTCAGCTTCTCCGCGGCCAGCAGCATCGCGCGCGCCCGTCCGTGACCGACCAGCGAGGAGAGCCGACGGATGCTCCAGTTGTCCAGCGCCAGACCATATTTGGACGTCGGAAACTGAAAGAACGCCTCCGGCGCGACTACTCTCAGGTCGCACTGCATGGCCAGCTGCAGGCCCGCGCCGATAGCCGGACCGTTGATGGCGCCGATCACCGGTATCAGGGTGGCGTCCATCACCCGGTGCAGCTCGATGAGCCGGTCGGGGTAGTCGGCGGCGAATGCGTCGCCGGACAGGTCCGCTCCGGCGCAGAACGCCGAGCCTTGTCCGGTGAGCACAATCGCCCGGATTGAGCCGTCACCGGCCTTCAGGAATGCCTCCCGCAGCTCCTCCACGAGCTGGGAGTTCAGGGCATTGCGGCGCTCCGGGCGCTGCAACTCGATTGTCAGCACGGCCTCGGCCTGGGTGATACCGATCATTGCGCCAGCCTATATAGCCTCATCGGGTGAGTCGTATCACGACCGACCAACTGCGCGACGCGGTGCTGGATGAGGGCTCGTTCACCAGTTGGGACACCGACCCGCTGCCAGTGCCGGTATCGCAGTCCTACGCGGGTGATCTGGCGCGGGCCCGCGCCGCCACCGGCCGCGACGAATCGGTGCTCACCGGCGAGGGGCGCATCTTCGGGCGACGCGTCGCGGTGGTGGCGTGCGAATTCGGCTTCCTCGCCGGATCGATCGGGGTTGCGGCGGCGGAACGCATCACCGCCGCCGTCGAGCGCGCCACCGCCGAGCGCCTGCCGCTGCTGGCGTCACCGAGTTCCGGCGGCACCAGGATGCAGGAGGGCACGGTCGCCTTCCTGCAGATGGTGAAGATCGCCGCAGCCGTCCGGCTGCACCAGCAGGCACACCTGCCCTACCTCGTCTACCTGCGGAATCCGACCACCGGCGGGGTGTTCGCGTCGTGGGGCTCGCTGGGCCATGTCACCGTCGCCGAACCGGGTGCCCTGATCGGTTTCCTGGGTCCACGGGTGTACCAGCTGCTCTACGGCGAACCCTTCCCCGACGGTGTTCAGACCGCGGAGAATTTGCAACGCCATGGCGTGATCGACGGCGTCGTCGCGCTCGACGAGCTGCGCCGCACGGTGGATCGGGCGCTGACGGTGCTCACCGATGCTCCCGAGCCGCCGCCGGCGCCGGCGCAGCCCGAGCCGGTACCCGACGTGCCGACCTGGGACTCGGTGGTGGCGTCGCGACGGCCCGACCGGCCGGGTGTGGCGCGGTTGTTACGCGATGCCGCCACCGACCGGGTGCTGCTCTCGGGTACCGGCTATGGCGAAGCGGCGACGACGCTGCTGGCCCTGGCTCGCTTCTGCGGCCAGCCGGCGGTGGTGCTGGGCCAGCAGCGAGTCGTCGGGGGACTCGTCGGTCCGGTGTCGCTGCGTGAAGCCCGGCGAGGCATGGCGCTGGCCGCCGAGCTGCGGCTACCGCTGGTGCTGATGATCGACACCGCCGGACCCGCGCTGTCGGCCGAAGCCGAGCAGGGGGGGCTGGCCGGACAGATCGCCCAGAGCCTTGCCGACCTCGTCACACTGGACACCCCGACGGTGTCGGTGCTGCTGGGCCAGGGCAGCGGTGGGCCGGCGTTGGCGATGGTGCCCGCCGACCGGGTGCTGGCCGCGCTGCACGGCTGGCTGGCGCCGCTGCCGCCGGAGGGTGCCAGTGCGATCGTGTTCCGCGACACCGCCCATGCCGCCGAGCTGGCCGCGGCCCAAGGCGTCCGGTCGGCGGACCTGCTGGCCGCCGGGATTGTCGACGTCGTCGTGCCCGAGTATCCCGACGCCGCAGCCGAGCCGGTCGAGTTCGCCCGACGGCTGTCGCGCGCCATCGCGGCCGAGGTGCATGCGCTGCGGTCGGTTCCCGACGCCGAACGCATGGCCGCTCGGTTGGCGCGCTATCGACGCATCGGGTTGCCTCAAGACACCTAGACCACACCTAGACCCCCCCGGCCTAGCTCTCGGCGCCTGGTGCCATCCATTTCGGGTGGCCGTGCCCCACGACAGTGCCCGGCGCATTGTCGGCGACGATCTGGCCCCGTTCGCCGAGAACCACCAGCCGGTCGGCACCCTCGGCCGCGTCGAGCCGCTGCGAAATGACCAGCGTGGTCCGGCCCGCCAGCACGGTCTGCAGGGCCCGTCGCACCGCGCGTTCGCCGGGGACGTCCAGTAACGACGTCGCCTGGTCCACGATCAGCACCGTCGGGTCCGCCAGCACCGCACGCGCCAGGGCGATGAGTTGTCGCTGGCCCGCGGACAACGGCACGCCGGTGCCGGCGACCTCGGTGCGGTATCCGTTCGGGAGCGCGGCGATGAAGTCGTCGGCGCCGACCGCGGCGGCCGCGTCCCTGACCTGCGCATCGCTGGCGCCGGGCCGGCCGAACCGGATGTTGTCGGCAATCGAGCCGGAGAACACAAAGGTTTCCTGGCCGACCAGCACGACATGCCGGCGCAGCTCGGCGCGGGACAGATCTCGTAGATCGACGCCGTCCAGGGTGATCGATCCCGATGTCGGGTCGGAGAACCTGGCCAGCAGTTTGGCGACGGTGCTCTTGCCGACGCCGCACGCGCCGACCAGCGCCACCGTCTGGCCTGCCGGCACGGTCAGGGACAGCCCGGACAGGACGGGACGGCCCGGCACGTAACCGAAATGGACGTTGTTGAACGCGACGGCTCCGCGCAGAGAACCCAACGTGCGCGTGCCCGGGTATTCGATTGCGGGCCGCCGGCGCAGCGCTGCGGCCAACTTCTCCAGCGCCGACGTGGCAGCCTGAAATGCGTTGAAGAAATGGGTGATCTCGTGCATCGGCTCGAAGAACATGCGCAGGTACAGCAGGAAGGCCGCGAACGTTCCGATCGTCATCTCGCCGTGCAGCACCCGGCTGCCGCCGTAGAGCAACACCAAGCCGATGGTTAGGTTGCCGATCACTTTCACGCCCGGCGTGAAGACGGCCATCAGCTTGAAGGACTTTTCGTTGATCACCCGGTACTGATCGGCGATGTCTTCGAACACCACCTGATTTCGCGGCTCCTGCCGGTATGCCTGCAGGGTCTTGATGCCGGCCATCGACTCGATGAACTGCATGATGACCAGCGCCGTGCTTTCCCGCACCTCACGGTAGGTCTTCGACGATTCGGCCCGAAACCACGCGCCCAGGCCCAGCAATACCGGAAACACCGCCACGCAGACCAACCCCAGCCGCCAGTCGAGCACGACCAGCAGCACGGCGATACCGAGCGGCGTCAGCGCCGCCGTGATCAGGCAATCGAACCCGGCGGCAAGCATGTCTTGGACGGCCTCGACGTCGTTGGTCAACCGGCTGACCACCCGGCCCGTCGTATACCGGTCGTGGAAGGCTGTGTCGAGCCGCTGAAAGTGCCGGAATACTTTGCGCCGCAGATCCAACAGGACCGTCAGGCGGACCGCCCCGGCGCGGTTGAGGAAGAACCACCGGCACAGGCCGTGAATAAGCACCGCTCCGCACAGCGTGACGACGATGAGCAATAACGCGCCGGCCGAGCCGCCATGCATGATCGAGGGAATCCCGTAGTCGATGCCACGCCGGACAAGCAGTGGAACCGAAAGTCGCGCAGCGTTTTCCAGCACCGCCAGCAGTAGTAGCAGCAGCAGGGTCGACGTGTGCGGCCGCATCAGCGAGCCCAGCAGTACACGCGCGCGGCGGCCGTGGGCCATGGCCTCGTCGAGGGCGGGATCATGGTCGGCGCGATTGGCGTCGCGGCCGTGGACCACCCTCGGCCGGGTATCCAGTGTCGTCATGGTTTCTCCACCAATGAGCTCGCGAAAATCGTTGCAGAACAATCGATATGATCGCCAGTCATGAGATGGCGGTACCGCGGCACCTGGGCAAGCAGCTCGGCATGCGTGCCGATGTGGGTGATGGTGCCGTGCTCGAGTAGCGCGACCCGGTCGGCTTGTTGGGCCGTGGACGGCCGGCGGGTAACCACCACGCTGCTGGCCCCGCGCAGCGCCCGGGGCAACATGTCGGCTGCGGGCAGGGCGTCGTCGATTATCAGTAACGCCGGCGCGGCAACCAGTGCCCGGGCGATGCATAGCCGCTGCCGTTGCCCGGTGGATAACCGCATGCCCTGCTCGCCGATACGCGTGTCGAACCCGAACGGCAGGTCGTAGACGAACTGTGCCCCGGCCAGCTCGATCGCCTCGACCAGTTCTGCGTCGCCGGCCGCCGGCCGGCCCAGCCGTAGGTTCTCGGCCACCGACATCGAGAACACCGTCGGCTCTTCGAACAGCGGGCAAACCAGTCGGCGCAGCGCCGACAGCGACAACTCACGTATGTCACGCCCGTCCAGAAGAATCCGGCCCTCCGAGACGTCGTGGATCCGAGAGAGCAGCTCGGTCAGCAGCGACTTACCCGCACCGGTGGAGCCGACGAGCGCCAGCGTCTCGCCGGGTTCGAGGCTCAGCGTGACATGCCGGAGCAGCCACCTGCCACCAGCGTCGCCCGGAACTCGGAACCCGACGTCACGCAATTCCAGTCGACCGCGGGGCGCCGAGTCCGACTGCACTCCGTTGTCGAATTCACCTGGGGCATCGAATATCTCGGCGATGCGGTTCGCCGCCGTCATCGCTTCCTGGGTCATCGACAGCAGGAAACCCATCGCGGTGACGGGCCACACGAGCGACAGCGTCATCGTGATGAACGCGGCCAGGGTGCCGATGGTGACCAGTCCGTGGCCCACCGCATAGGCGCCGAAGCCCAACAGGACGATAAGGGCCACATTGGGGATGACCTCGAGAAGGGTCCAGAACTTTGCGGCTACCGACACCTTGCGGCGACCAACGTGGTAGAGCGTCGTGATCGCCGAGTCGAACTGCTCGAATACCTGATCTTCGCTCCCGAATGCCAGGACCGCGTCGCGGCCCAGCGTCGACTCCTCGACATGCGTTGCGACGTGGCCGGTCTGGTCCTGCACCTGACGCGACAGCCGAGTGAACTCCCCCTGGTAGTGCAGCACCGTGGCGACGATCGGCACGATGGAACCCAACACGACCAGACCCAGCGGCCAGTACATCACCAGCAGACACACCGTCACCACGGTGATTTGCAGCAGGTTGAGCATCATGAATACCGCGCCGAATGACAGCAAGTCGCGAATCGTGCCGAGATCGTTCATGATCCGCGACACCAACTGGCCGGACTGCCATCGTTGGTGAAACGACATCGGCAGGATCTGCAGGCGCGCGTGCAGGTCTCGGCGGATATCGGCTTCGACTCCCATGGTCGCGTGCGCGGTGAGCCAGCGACGGATGAACAGCATCCCCGCCTCGCACAGGCCGAGCCCCATCGCCGCGGACCCCAGTACCCACAGCCCGCGTTGGTCATGGTGGCGCACCGGTCCGTCGATGACGGCTCTCGTCATGATCGGAATACCCACCGTCGCAACCAGGCTGGCAGTCGCGGCTACCACGATGACGATCCAGCGGGTGCGATAGGGAATCAGGTACGGCAACAGCCGCTTGAGATCGGTTGCCGCCCGGCGCCGCTCCGGCGCTACGGCGATTGCCGGCGACGGATGCCGCGCCGCTGTCCCCGGCGCGCACCTCACTTCAGTCACGAAGAATTCGTCTCCCGATCTCGTTACGGGAAGATGGCGCCGAAATATCGAACCCGCAACGGCAAATGCCGGTCAGGACATCGAATATCTTGACCTGCCACCTGATTTCGATGATGACATGCCAGTGATATCTGGCAGTCGCAGCGTAGCGTCGAATCCGTAACCATTCAGCCAACATTGACGTTCGCCACCTGCCGGGCCCGCGGCAGCGGCGATCCGGGATCGAGCCGTCGGACCTCCGCAACATTCGAGGAGTGCCTACACGGAACATGCCCGCGCCGCACGTTCCTGCTCGCGATAGCGCCGCGCTGCAAGCGGTGAATTCCCGCTCGGTCTGGTCGGGTTCCAGGCGCCTGCGGCGCGGGCGTCGGCGTCGCCGCCGCCGCGGCTCCCGTCGCCGTCGAGGTGAGTCGAACAGGCTGGCGGTAAGCCGCCGGACAGGCACAAGCGACCCGGCGGGCGGCGTCCCACCGCCGCGGGTGACAATCAGGCAAAATGAGCGGCATGGAGACTGGTGTGAGCTCACCTCGGGTCTTGGTGGTCGATGACGACTCCGATGTCCTGGCCTCATTGGAACGCGGCCTGCGGCTGTCCGGGTTCGAGGTCTCGACCGCGGTAGACGGCGCCGAGGCCCTGCGCAGCGCGACCGAGACCCGCCCGGACGCGATCGTGCTCGACATCAACATGCCCGTGCTGGACGGCGTGAGTGTGGTCACGGCACTGCGCGCCATGGACAACGACGTGCCGGTCTGCGTGCTGTCGGCACGCAGCTCGGTTGACGACCGAGTCGCTGGTCTGGAGGCCGGTGCCGACGATTACCTGGTCAAGCCGTTCGTGCTGGCTGAGCTGGTGGCCCGGGTGAAGGCGCTGTTGCGCCGCCGCGGCTCCACCGCGACGTCCTCCTCGGAAACCATCACGGTGGGCCCGCTGGAGGTGGACATCCCGGGCCGGCGCGCCCGGGTCAACGGCGTCGACGTCGACCTGACCAAGCGCGAGTTCGACCTGCTGGCAGTTCTGGCCGAGCACAAGACGGCGGTGCTGTCGCGCGCGCAGCTGCTGGAGCTGGTATGGGGCTACGACTTCGCCGCCGACACCAACGTCGTCGACGTGTTCATCGGGTACCTGCGGCGCAAGCTCGAGGCCAACGGCGGACCCCGGCTGCTGCACACCGTGCGCGGCGTCGGCTTCGTGCTCAGGATGCAGTGAGTGAACATCCTGTCGCGGATCTTCGCCCGTACGCCCTCGTTGCGGACGCGGGTGGTGGTTGCGACGGCGATCGGCGCCGCGATACCGGTACTCATCGTCGGAACCGTGGTCTGGGTGGGGATCACCAACGACCGCAAAGAGCGGCTGGACCGCCGCCTGGACGAGGCGGCGGGATTCGCGATCCCGTTCGTGCCACGTGGCCTCGACGAAATCCCGCGCTCCCCCAACGACCGCGACGCCCTCATCACGGTCCGCCGCGGTGATTTGGTCAAGTCGAATTCCGACATCACTTTGCCCAAACTGCACAATGACTACGCCGACACCTACATCGGCGGAGTGCGCTACCGGGTGCGCACGGTGGAGATCCCGGGGCCCGAGCCGACGTCGGTAGCGGTGGGCGCGACCTATGACGCCACCGTCGCCGAGACCAACAACCTGCACCGCCGGGTGCTGTTGATCTGTGCCTTCGCCATCGGCGCGGCAGCGGTGTTCGCCTGGCTGCTGGCCGTGTTCGCGGTGCGGCCGTTCAAACAGCTGGCCGAACAAACGCGGTCGATCGACGCCGGGGACGAGGCGCCGCGGGTCGAAGTGCACGGCGCCAGCGAAGCCATCGAGATCGCCGAGGCGATGCGCGGCATGCTGCAGCGCATCTGGAACGAGCAAATCCGCACCAAGGAGGCGCTGGCGTCGGCTCGCGACTTCGCCGCGGTGTCCTCCCACGAATTGCGCACTCCGTTGACCGCGATGCGGACCAATCTCGAGGTGCTGTCCACCCTGGACCTGCCCGAAGACCAACGCAAAGAAGTGCTCAACGACGTGATCCGCACCCAATCGCGCATCGAAGCCACACTCAGCGCCCTGGAGCGGCTGGCCCAGGGCGAATTGTCGACCTCGGACGATCATGTGCCGGTCGACATCACCGAGCTGCTCGACCGCGCGGCCCACGATGCGATACGCATCTACCCCGACCTCGACGTCTCGCTGGTGCCGTCGCCGACCTGCATCATCGTCGGGCTGCCGGCCGGCTTGCGGCTGGCCGTCGACAACGCCATCGCCAATGCCGTCAAACACGGCGGCGCCACCCGGGTGCAGCTGTCGGCCGTCAGTTCGCGGGCCGGCGTCGAGATCGCCATCGACGACAACGGCAGCGGAGTACCCGAAGAAGAGCGCCAGGTGGTGTTCGACCGGTTCTCCCGCGGATCGACGGCGTCCCATTCGGGATCCGGTCTCGGGCTGGCGTTGGTGGCGCAGCAGGCTCAGCTGCACGGCGGGACCGCGTCTTTGCAGGACAGCCCGCTGGGCGGCGCGCGGCTGCTGCTGAAGCTTCCCGGCCCGAGCTAACCGAACGCCGGTTTCACTCCCGTCGCGCGCTTTTGCGCCAAGGCGTGAAAAAGGCCCGTGCCGCGGCACCTTCGTCCTGGAACCAGACCTGGGCCACGGTCGCGTCGTAGTCGGGATCGTCGGGGGTGTAATAGAGCCTGGTATCCGTGCGGCCCTTGACCAGCCATCCCTCCGGTCCGCTGCCGTCGGCGCCGGCGCGCGCGGAGCCCGGACCGTAGGGGGCAAACCGCGCCGGGGATTGCAGCGAAGATTCCCCGATTACCACGGTCTGCTCGGCCGACGACTCCGTTGCGTCCGGGACCTGCTGTGCCGGCGTAACTTTCGCGGGTGCGATCTCTTGCGTTGACGCAGTGTCCGCATCGGGGGTCTCGGGTACCTTCTTGGCGGCCGGGATCTTCTTCGCCGGTGCCCTTTTGTGGGCGACGGCCCTCTTGCGCGGCGTCTCGGCGGCAGTGGCCTTCTTCGCCGGCCGGCGCGGCATGGTGCCCGACTTGTGTTGCGGTAGTTGTTCTTTGACCGGGCCGACCATCAGGGTGAAGGTCAGCAGCATGCCGAGGGCGAAAGCCAGCCCCACCAGCCACCAGTGCACGTGGCCCGTCACGGCGCTGCCTCCGTCTCATGCGCCTCGTGCTCTTGCAGTTCTTGCTGTTCTTGGCCGGCGGGCTTGACGAAGACGGTGGCGATCACCCATGCGAGAGCCGAGCCTGCCACGAAGGCAGCCAGGTAGTACAACCACTGGATCACGAAATCCACGCTGGATTCTCCTTAGCTGACCACGATTTCGACGCGGCGATTCTTGGCGCGACCCTCGGGTGTGTCGTTGCTGGCGATGGGGTTGGCGGAACCGTAGCCCCGGGCGGTGATGTGATCGCGGGCAACTCCCTGGGCGGCCAGGAAATCGGCGACGGTGGTGGCTCGCTGAACACTCAACGGAAAGTTGATGCCCTCGCCGCCGCCGTTGTCGGAGTAGCCGTTGACGGTCACTCGTGCGTCCGGACAGGCTTTGAGTTTGGCGGCTACCTGGCTCAGGATCTGGTTGTCGGCAGGTGTCAGGCTGACCCCGTCGTTCTTGAAGGCAATCGCCCCGCCCGTCAGGGCATTGATGACCGCCGGTAGGTCGGCACACGGGCCGGCGGCACCCGAGCCTGGCGGTGGACTGGCGCCCGGCGTCGGGGCCGGCCCCTTGACCTCGATGTTGTTCACGATCTTGACTCCGGGCCAAGAAGTTTTGGCTGCACGCTCCACCGCATCTTTCTGATCGGGCGATGCGGCGGTTCCCGACAAGGTCACGGTGTTTCTCTCGACCTTCAGGCTGAAGTCCGGGATTGCGGCGCCGGCGGTGAAAACCGGTTCCGCGTTTGCGAAATCGAGGGCGCGGACCAGAGGATCGATACGGATTTGATCGATGACGGTGACGCCCGGAGTCAGCACGTTCCTGAGTGCCGCCAGCAGCGCCGCCTTGGCATTGTCGTCGGGAAAGTCGCCGATAAGCGTAATGGTGTTGCCACTGCGGCTGATTGAAAGCAGCGACCATGACACATCGGAGGCGTTGGGCGTGCTACTGATCGTTGTCAGGGTGGGCAGGTCACCGGTCGGGGCGGTGACGGACGTGGGACGACCGAATGCGCCGTAACCGATTGCCGCCATCAGCAACGGAATAACCGCCAGCGCAATCAGCCAGGCGACGCCGAGCGGGTGCCGGCGGAATCTGCGCGCGTGGGCCGGTGCGGGCGCCGTGTCTGAGACCGGCTGGGTACCCGCCATTGCCCCGCCTCTCGCCGTTGAAAAGTTATCTGTACCGCCCTCGGGCGATATGCAGCCTACCGACTGTCCAGCGGCGAAACCGCGAATGTCAGGCACACTGGAGCAATGGCTAGCGGGAGCAAACCAACGGACAGCGAGACCCTGGCGCAGATCCGCGACCTGGTCGCTGAGGAGAAGGCGCTGCGTACGCGGCTGCAGCACGGCGACGTCGCCGAGTCCGACGAGCATCAGCAACTGCGCCGCATCGAAGTCGAACTCGACCAGTGCTGGGACCTGCTGCGGCAGCGACGGGCACTGCGCGAAACCGGTGGTGACCCGCGCGAGGCACATCTGCGTCCCGGCGGCCAAGTCGAGGGGTACCTCAGCTAGCGCTCAGCTAGCCCCGATCCGGGCTGCCTGTCGACACCACCATGCAGGAATACGATGCCGTCGTCGTCGGCGGCGGTCACAACGGCCTGGTCGCGGCCGCTTACCTGGCCCGGGCGGGGCTTGCGGTGCGCTTGCTGGAGCGGCTGCCGAACATCGGTGGGGCCGCGGTGTCGGCGCAGGCCTTCGAAGGTGTCGAGGTCCGGCTATCGCGGTATTCCTACCTGGTCAGCCTGTTGCCGCAGCGCATCGTCGACGAACTGGGCGCACCCGTGCGGCTAGCCCGTCGACCGTATTCGTCGTATACGCCGGACCCGGCTACCGCCGGGCGGTCCGGTCTGCTCGTCGGGCCGAACGGCGCGGGCACATTCGCTGCGATCGGCGCCGCGGCTGACGAGCATGGCTTCGACGCCTTCTACCGTCGTTGCCGACTGGTGACCGAACGGCTCTGGCCGACGCTGATGGAGCCACTGCGCACCCGGCAGCAGGCACGCCGCCACGTCGTGGACCGCGCCGGCCGGGTGGCGGCGGGCGCCTGGCAGGCCATGATCGACGAGCCGATCGGACACGCCATTACCGGCGCGGTGGCTAACGACCTGGTCCGGGGGGTGATTGCGACCGACGCGCTGATCGGCACCTTCGCGCGACTGGACGACCCGTCGCTGAGGCAGAACATCTGCTTCCTTTATCACGTGCTGGGCGGGGGCACCGGAGACTGGGACGTCCCGGTCGGCGGCATGGGTTCGGTGACGTGGGCCCTGGCTGCCGCAGCCGCCCGCCATGGCGCCGAAATAACTACTGGCGCAGATGTTTTCGTGGTAGATCCGACCGGGGAGGTGCGCTACCGCGCGGACGGCGACGAGCATGTGATCCGAGGGCGGTTCGTGCTGGCCGGCGTGACACCGGCGGTTTTGGCCGGCCTGTTGGGCGAACGGGAGCCCTTGCTGACCCCGGGCGCCCAGATCAAGGTGAACATGGTGGTACGCCGACTACCCCGGTTGCGGGACGCCGGCGTCACCCCGGAGCAGGCCTTTGCCGGGACCTTGCACGTCAACGAGACCTGGACCCAGCTGGACACTGCGTATTCGCACGCAGCCGGCGGGCGGCTGCCCGATCCGTTGCCGTGCGAGGCGTACTGCCATTCGCTGACCGATCCCAGCATCCTGTCGGACCGGCTGCGCGACGCGGGAGTGCACACCATGACCGTGTTCGGCTTGCACACGCCACATTCGCTGTGCTCCGGCGCCGACCCGGACGCCGTGCGCGGCCAGCTCACGCGGTCGGTGCTCTCGTCACTGGACTCGGTTCTGGCCGAACCTATTCAGGATCTCCTGATGACCGACGCGGGCGGCCGGCCGTGCATCGAGACCACCACCACGCTGGACCTGCAGCACGCGCTGCACATGACCGGCGGCAACATCTTCCACGGCGCCCTGTCGTGGCCGTTCGCCGAGGACGACGAGCCGCTGGACACACCGGCCCGGCAATGGGGGGTGGCCACCGGCCACGAACGGATCATGCTGTGCGGCTCAGGTGCCCGCCGCGGCGGCGCAGTATCGGGCATCGGCGGGCACAACGCCGCCATGGCGGTGTTGGCGTCACTCGACTAGCACTCGACTAGCACTCGAGTAACACTCCGATTAGCGGCGATTACCGCCCATCGATGGCCACGTAATCGCGCGCGGTGTAGCCGGTGTAGATCTGGCGCGGGCGACCGATCTTGCTGTCGCCCTCGTCGTGCATCTCCCGCCAGTGCGCGATCCAACCCGGCAGCCGACCCAGCGCAAACAGCACGGTGAACATCCGAGTCGGGAAACCGAGCGCACGATAGATCAGGCCGGTGTAGAAGTCGACGTTCGGGTACAGCTTGCGCTCGATGAAGTAGTCGTCGGTCAGCGCCGCCTCTTCGAGCTCCTTGGCGATACCCAGCAGCGAGTCGTCGCCGCCCAGCTTGGACAGGATCTTGTCGGCCTGTTCCTTGACGATCCGCGCGCGTGGGTCATAGTTCTTGTAAACCCGGTGGCCGAAGCCCATCAATTTGACGCCGGCCTCGCGGTTCTTCACCTTGCGGACGAATTCGCCCACGTCGTCGCCGCTCTCGCGGATCTGCTCGAGCATTTCCAGCACCGCTTGGTTGGCGCCGCCATGCAGCGGCCCCCACAACGCGTTGATGCCGCCGGAGATGGAGGTGAACAGGTTGGCCCGCGACGAGCCCACCAGCCGCACCGTTGATGTCGAACAGTTCTGCTCGTGGTCGGCGTGCAGGATGAACAGCATGTCCAGCGCCCGCACCACCTCCGGGTCGGCCTGGTAGGGCTCGGCCGGGAAGCCGAACGTCATCCGCAGGAAGTTCTCCACCAATGTCAGCGAGTTCTCCGGGTAGAGGAACGGCTGGCCGACCGACTTCTTGTAGGCGTAGGCAGCAATGGTAGGCAGCTTGGCCAGCAATCGGATGGTTGACAGCTCAACCTGGTTGTTGTCCATCGGGTCCAAGGCATCCTGGTAATACGCCGAGAGGGCGTTGACCACACTGGACAACACCGGCATCGGGTGTGCGTTACGCGGAAAGCCGTCGAAGAACCGCTTCAGGTCCTCATGCAGCATGGTGTGGCGCTGGATGCGGCCGGTGAATTCGGCCAGCTGGTCAGGGGTGGGCAGCTCGCCGTAGATCAGCAGGTAGGAGACCTCGATGAAGGTCGACTTCTCCGCCAGCTGGTCAATCGGGTAACCGCGATAACGCAGAATGCCGGCGTCTCCGTCGATGTAGGTGATGGAGCTCTTGCACGAAGCGGTGTTGACAAAGCCGACGTCGAATGTGGTGTAGCCGGTCTTGGACAGCAGTGGACCGAGCGAAATCCCGTCTGCGCCTTCGGTGGCATGGGCGATCTGCAGGTCGATCTCGCCCCCCGGGTACTTCAGAGTTGCGGTGTCGTCGGTGTCGGCCACGAGAACCCCTTTGCGCTCTGGCTGATATGGCAGCCCCACTCGGTGCGTATAGGTGAAGGTAGTCGTTGACACGACGGAGCGCCTGCCCGGGGTCGAATCTGCCGGTCGTGCGGCGCTTGTCGGGTCTTTCCGGGCTTGTCCGCGCATTGGGGTAGGCCATCGCGCGCTTGCGGGGTCTCGAGCGCACGCTCACGGCGTCGAGGGTGCGGCTGCGGCGTCGAGTGTGCAGTCACGGCGTCGCGTGTGCAGCTGCGGCGTCGAGCGTGCGGCTGCGGCGTCGAGTGTGCAGTCACGGCGTCGAGCGTGCAGCTGCGGCGTCGAGTGTGCAGTCACGGTGTCGAGCGTGCGGCTGCGGCGTCGAGTGTGCAGTCACGGTGTCGAGCGTGCGGCTGCGGCGGGCCCGCGGCCCTTTGGGCCACCGTGAGCTCACATTCGGAACCGGCCACTACACACTCGGCACACTCGGCCCGCCAGCGGTTTGATATGGGAACTACTCTCCCCTATACCGCCGCTTCGCGGCGCCGCGTCGGCGGCGCGCATCGCCCCAATGGCGCTTCGCGCCCCGCGTCGTCGGCCCGCTAGGGCTGCAGCCGCTCGATATGGCCGCCGGCCACCCGGATCCTGTTGTGTACCCGGTTTTCCCGGCCCTGCCAGAACTCCACCACCTCAGGGCCAATGAGATAACCGCCCCAGTTCGGCGGAACCGGAATGTGCTCCGCGTCGGCGAACCGCGCAGTCACTTCAGCAAGTAGATCGAGCAGCGCCGCGCGCGACGCGATCGGCTGCGACTGGTGCGACGCCCACGCTCCAAGCTGCGACCCACGCGGTCGCTGGGACCAGTACTGCTCGGTCACTCGGGGATCAACCCGGCTCACCGGGCCCCGGATGTGGACTTGTCGACCCAGCTGATACCACGGAAATGTGACCGACGCATAAGGCACAGCCGCCAACTCGGCGCCCTTGGCCGACTCGTAGTTGGTGAAAAAGGTGATCCCCGTCTCGTCCACGCCCTTGCACAGCACCGATCGGCTGACCGGCCGGCCCGCTGCGACGGTAGCCAGCACCATCGCATTTGGCTCGACGAGGCCGGCGCGTTGAGCGTCGGCAAGCCAGGTGCGAAACAAAGCGAGCCATCCGTCCGCGAGCCAGGCTTCATCGAGGTCGGGGCTTCCGTCCTTCTCGGCGGACCCGTACTCAACCCGCATCCCAGCCAGATGATCTGTCATCGTGTCAACGCTAGCGGTGTCGCTACCAGCCGGTAGCGTCCGCGGGGAGGTGGGGTGCGAGAATTTGCCTATGACTGTGGTCCCGGAAGGTTTTGTCCCTGGTCTTGATGGCGTGGTGGCCTTCACCACCGAGATTGCCGAGCCGGATAAAGACGGCGGCGCATTGCGCTACCGCGGCGTCGATATCGAAGATCTGGTGAGTCAACGGGTCACATTCGGAGACGTGTGGGCGTTGCTGGTGGACGGCGAATTCGGCCATGGGCTGCCGCCGGCCGAACCGTTCCCGTTGCCCATCCACACCGGCGACGTGCGGGTCGACGTGCAAGCGGGACTGGCGATGCTGGCCCCCATCTGGGGGTATGCGCCGTTGCTCGACATCGACGATCGCACGGCCCGCGAACAGCTGGCCCGTGCATCGGTGATGGCACTGTCCTACGTCGCGCAATCCGCGCGCGGCATCTATCAGCCGGCCGTACCACAGCGAGTCATCGACGAATGTTCAACGGTTACAGCGCGTTTCATGACCCGGTGGCAAGGCGAGCCGGACCCCAGGCATGTCGAAGCCATTGACGCCTACTGGGTGTCGGCGGCCGAGCACGGCATGAACGCCTCGACGTTCACCGCACGCGTGATCGCCTCCACCGGTGCGGACGTCGCCGCAGCGCTGTCCGGGGCGATCGGCGCGATGAGCGGACCGCTGCACGGCGGGGCGCCGGCGAGGGTGCTGCCGATGCTCGAAGAAGTCGAGCGCACCGGCGACGCGCGTGGTCTGGTCAAGAAGATCTTGGATCGTGGCGACAAGCTGATGGGCTTTGGACACCGGGTCTATCGCGCCGAGGACCCGCGGGCGCGGGTACTGCGCGCAACCGCGGAACGGTTGGGCGCACCGCGCTACGACGTCGCCATGGCGCTGGAGCAGGCTGCACTGGCCGAGCTGCGGGAACGCCGCCCGGACCGGGCGATCGAGACCAATGTGGAGTTCTGGGCCGCCGTCATCCTGGACTTCGCCCGAGTGCCGGCGAATATGATGCCGGCAATGTTCACCTGCGGGCGTACCGCTGGCTGGTGTGCGCACATCCTCGAGCAGAAGCGACTCGGCAAGCTGGTCCGCCCGTCGGCCATTTATGTCGGGCCGGGTCCGCGCAGCCCCGAATCTGTCGCAGGGTGGAACCAGGTTCTCACGTCCGCTTGATTCAACGCGATTTTCGACGCGAAGCCCTCGCACCGCGCAGCCGGTCCCGTTGGTTGCCCACAGTCGTCAGGCGCTGAAAGGCAACCGCCGGCCGTCGAGACCTGGGGACGGTTGGCAGTCTAGGGACCCACATTGTCGGCGGTGTACTGAAAGGTGACCATGGGCGGACTGTGATCAGACAGCGGCTGCCCATTGGAATTGAAGAACTTCGGCGCCTCGTTGCTGTAACCGGTCGCGGTCAACGTCACGCCCTGACCGCTTCGGTAGAAGATCTTGTCCAGCAGCTCGCACTCGTTGCCGACCTTGCACGTAGGTGCGAAGGGTGGGCTGGTGGGACCACCCTGGACCTGGACCCACGCATCGGTCAGCAAATTGTTCGCGGCGAATTGCAGAAGCGCGCTTTGGTCGTCGGAATACAGGGCGTTGAAGTCGCCCGTAACAATGACCGCGTGGCCCCCGGAATTCTGCTGGATGTAATTGGTGAGCTGAGCAAGGTTGGCGTTGGTGAACGCGCCCCCGCCGGTATTCGTATGCAGGTTGTAAAGGTCGATGGTTTCACCACCCGGAAGCTGCAGCTGGCTATAGCTGAAGCCTTTCACGGTGAGGCAGTTGTCGGCGCTGCACTGCCACCATGTCTGCCGGTCGAGCCTTTTCACCTTGAACTGTGCAAGGGTATTGAGTCCGTCGGAGAAGGGCACGCCGATAGGCCACAGCAGCGTGGGTGGGCTGGGCGGTGTCTGGCCGGGCATATCCGATTTCTTGACCAGGAAATCATGGTAGGCGAAGTCTTCCTGGACGTTGGCGACATAGTAGGAATTGAGCCGCTGCCCAATCTGTTTGGTGTACAGAAAGCGCGGCAAGATTGCGCTGGATAGCGGAAATGGCAGCCCGGCAATGTTGTAGGTCAGCATGCTGAAGGCACCGCTTATCGTCGTGGTCGGGACGCCACCCACGAAGACGGTCACGGTGGCGACGTCGTCGTGTCCGTGGAACGGACCCAGGTATCCCGCCAGGCCGTGTACGTGCAGGCTGGTGTCGTCGCTGACGGCGACGGTGAAGGTGTCGTTGCCGACGAAACCCGGATCGGCCGTATAGGTGAAGCTGGCTGTTTGTTGGTTGATGTTGACGACGCCGTGCTGCGGTCCGCCAGGTGTACCGCGCGGATTGACCTTGAAGGTCATCCTGTTGCCGTCGGGGTCGTAGGCCGTGAACGGAACGGGGCCGGTGCTGCCGTTGATGGGGATGCTGACTTGTTGGGGGGTCGCGACCGGAGTCCGGTTGAAGATGACGGGCACAACCCCGTTGCGGACCGCGGCCAGAAAATCGATCACGGCATTGAGCAGGTCATCGGGAATGCTGGCAGGGTCGACCGGTTGCGCGCTGGCGCCCGGCAGGGCCGCGCCCGGGACCGCAGCTGCCGCGCCCGGCACCGCAGCCGCCGCGCCCGGGACCGCAGCTGCCGCGCCCGGCACCGCAGCCGCCGCGCCCGGCACCCCAGCTGCCCCGCCCGGCACCGCAGCCGCCGCTCCCGGTACCCCGGCTGCTACCGCGCCCGTGTCCGACCCGGCTGGCGGTGACGGCACGTCTGCCCACTCGCCAGCCGAGGAACCCGAATCCGTTGGCGCAGCGTAACCGACCGTAGGGTTGGTCGGCGTGCTGCCAGCCAACAGAACAGCGGTTATCGCCCCGACGCCGCCGATACGCCTGGCATAACCCATGGATTCTCCTTGCGCATCCACTAGTGGGCCGGTGATTGTTGAACTGTCAGTGGATAATTCGGTGCTCGTCGTTGCTTGCCGTAGCATTTTCGGGTCGCGTTGCGCACCTGACATCAGAGGTGTTTGAACCCGAGGTGCGAATGCCGAGCGAAGTTTGCCGCGCCACGAGAGCCATTGTCAATATCCGACTTTGGGTAGCTGACCTAATCGCCTTCGGGTGTCCCGCCGGCACTTTCAACAAGTTGCCGAGTTCGGCGAGGCACCCGCTCGGAGGCGGGGTGACGCGTGCCGCGCGTCGCACGCAATTGCCCGGCCTCGATAATCTCGGCGGCAGAAGCAACCCTCCGCTCATTCCACGAGCCTTCTGGGGTGACACCGAGAAGTTGCCATGTCTTCGCTAAAAATGCTGACATACAACGACATTGGGTTGCGATTTTGAAGAGGGCGGGCTGAGCAGGCTTGCGAAGCTGCCGCTCGTCTACCGGGCGAGCAACGGTGAACAACTGTCGCCTGATTCGGCGTCATTCGAATACTGTTGGAGAGCAACCGATGTGGGTGCCCCGACCCCGCAGAGAGCCAGCGGTTTCACAGGCGCTGGTCGTCGTTTCAACGGAAGCCTCGCCTACGTACGTGAACCCTTGGCCGGTCGACGTGTCGGATGTGAACGGCGGCTGAGGTGCTCGGCTGCACAGCGGGTTTCGCTACGTTACCGGTCTCGTAGCCCCGGTTGCTCAAACATCCTTTCCATGGTTGGCCAACCAGGCACGGAGCGGGCCCGGGTCGCTGATTCGTGGTGACCGTCCGGCCTTGGCGGGATACTCCTGTCGAGCCTTGGCCATGGGCCGGTTGGTCGCCGACAAAGACGCTGTGAGGCAGGGCCGTCGGGGGATTCGGTGCCGCTTGTGGTTTCGTTCGACCCGTCGTTGTGATGGAGAAGTATTGGTGTTGAAACCAAAAAGTACCCGTGTCGAGATCTGAAAGTACCCATGGTGATACCAAAAGTATTCCTAATCAACTGATCACGCGCCGCGTTCGGCAAGTTGCTCGCCGGATGCCCGGGATCCCTGCGAGTACCGGTCATGCCTGCGACATGAGTGGCTGACGTGATCCGACCGGATTCTTGTACGTGCCAAACAGCCTGTCGCCGTAGGTCATCACCACGGAAAGGTTGGTGGGACGCCGCTCGGAATGATGCAATTCATGGCCCGACGCGGCCGGTAACAACCAGCGGGGATAAAACGTGATGTCGTATCCGCTGTGCGTGATCACCATTGCGGTCGTGTTGGTGATCGCATACGCGACCACCACCAGCGGATGCGCACCAACCAGCAGCGGCGGAACGTACAGGCACAGCATCACCATCAAGCCTTCGACGGGATGCACGACGAAGTTGGTCCAGATGGTCAACGGCGACTGGACCCGGTGGTGCACGTAGTGGACCTTCTCAAACACAAAGCGGCTGCCGTGCTCTAGCCGGTGCCACCAATAGGTCAGAAATTCGCCGACCACCATGAAACCGATGAGTTGGGCCACAAAGACAGGCGGCGTCGGCGCGGCATCCGGGACCGCGGCCGTCCAGACGTGAAACGTCGCGTGCAGCACGAACAGCAAAACGGCCGCGCCGACATAGGTCGACATGATCCGAATTCCGAGCGTCGTGGCCGCTTTGGCCGAGATCCGCCGGTAGATCGCGACATCCACTATCGAAAAGCCGATGCCGGTCAGCAAGACGACCGCGACGACGACGGGCAGAAAATACAGCGGAAATTCGAAGAAGCCGACACCCAACAGGTTCAATAGCTCATCCCAGATCGGTTGGAAAGGCGATACCTGACTCATGGGTCCGCTCCTAGTTGTGGTGAGTAGTACCGGTAAGTAAGCGCTGTGCCGCCGTCCGCAGCTCTTCGATGCACTGCTCGACGCTGATATCGCCGACACCCAGCAATGCCAGGTCGGCGAAAAAGACCCGCCCAAGCAACGTCATCGACGGGTCAAGGGTGGCCGGCATGTTGTCGACGGCACCGGCCAACAACGCGCGGAACATCTCACGCACACCCCGGCGAAACTCGTCGGCGACCGGGCCCTGCGCCAGCACCGACGCCATGGTGGCCCGAACCATCGACAAATCCGACGCTGCCTCGTGCACCACCTGTTCGATCGCGACGTCGATGGCGCCAACCGTCTCCCCGGCTGCCTCGATGACCTGCGGCAAGCGCGCCGCAACGTCATGACCCCAGGCCAGCGCGGCCTCGCAGACGACATGTTCCTTGGACGCGAAGTAGCGGTACGTCGTCGCCCTCGATACCCCTGCTGTCGTGGCGATCAACTCCATGCCCACGGCCTCATGACCGTGCTCGCGGATCAGCTGTCGCGCTGCCTGAAGCAGCCGGGTACGTACTTCCAGCTGACGCGCGTCCATCGTGCGATGGATGGTCAATCGGGCAGCGCACACGCGGGCATCCTCGTCGGCTAATACTGAGACATATGGTGAAACAGTTGTATCAACAGCAGTCGACACATCTATATCAGTTCGCTACGTCACATCGCAAGAGGTGGCCCGACCCGCGGCGCGCCCGGCGGCCGCACGGCTGTGCCGAGGCTTGCGACAGTAAGCGCCGCTGCCGTCGCCGACTGCGCGATGAAAATCGCCGCCACGTTCGGTCAGTACCTGTGAGCCCCGCGCGGGCGATACCAACTATCCAAAGGAGCGAGCAACGTGGCAATCACCGTGGAACCCGCATTGTCCCCCCACCTCGTCGTCGACGACGCCGCGGCGGCGATCGACTTCTATGTCAAGGCCTTCGACGCCGTTGAGCTGGGACGCATACCAGGGCCCGACGGCAAACTCATCCACGCCGCCCTGCGCATCAACGGCTTCCTGGTGATGCTCAACGACGACTTCCCGGAAACCTGCGGCGGCAAGTCCACGACACCGAGGTCACTGGGCGGCACCCCGGTCACCATCCACCTGACCGTCACCGATGTCGATACCAAGTTCCAGCGGGCAGTAGACGCCGGTGCCACCGTGGTAATCCCGTTGGCAGACCAGTTTTGGGGCGACCGATACGGAGTAGTCGCCGACCCGTTCGGCCACCACTGGTCACTGGGGCAACCCGTACGGGAGCTCAGCATGGACGAGATTCAAGAGGCCATGTCCGCGCAGGCAACCGGCTAGTTCAGGCCAGCTTGCGCAGCCGCGTCAGCAGGCGCCGTCGCAACGGCGGCGCCTGCTGGGCGACGGTCGCCGCCGCGAGCATGTCGCCGACGTCGGTGAACTTGTTGCGCGGCCGGCCGTCGCGGCTACCGCGGGCGACCTCGGCGGCATCGATGGCACGCCAGCCCCCGGCGTCGATGACGTCGGGCTGACGCGCGGCCACCAGCTGGTCCAGCGCCGACAGCCTGCCCGCAGGATCGGTGAGCTTGCCCGCATTGAAATCGGCCACGAGCGCCTGAACGGTTTGCCAAGAGCAGGATTTGTTGGTGCCGATGAAGCCCGTCGGCCCGCGCTTGATCCAGCCCGCGACATAGGCACCCGGCACCGGCTGCCCGGTACCCGGATTGACCACCCGCCCACCGTCGTTGGGCACGACGGCCGTTGCCTCGTCGAACGGCAGATCGCCAATCCGCTTGCCGCGGTAGCCGATTGACGTCAGCACCAGGCCGGCGTCAAGTCGGTGCACCTCATCGGTCCCGGTGACGGCGAACTCGATGCCGGTGGCCCGTTGAGGTCCCAGGACGCGCCGGGGCGTGAGCCGATAGGCCAGCCGGATTCGTGGGCGCGACGCCGGGACCGACCCGTCGCCCAGGGTGCTCAGGATCTGCAGCTTGGCTTTCGTCAAGGGTGCCGAGGCGGTTGCCAAGTCCTCGAGGACCCGCTTGTGGTCGTCGCGGTCGAGCACCACGTCGGATGCAGCGGTAAGCCCGACCAACTCCGGCAGGGTGAACGCCGAGTGAGCGGGTCCGCGGCGGGCAGCGATCACCACCTCACGGACCGCCGAGCCGCGGAACGCCTGCAGCGCATGATCGGCGATGTCGGTTCGGGCCAGGTCCCCGGGGTCGGCGGTGAGCACCCGCGCCAGGTCGAGAGCGACATTGCCGTTGCCGATGATCACCACCCGTTCGTGGCCGAGATCGACTGGGAAATCGACGAACTCGGGGTGACCGTTGATCCACGCGACCAACTCCGTCGCGGTACCGGTGCCGGCTAGCCCCATCCCGTCGATGTTGAGGCGACGGTCGTCGGGCGCGCCGACTGCATACACCACGGCGTGGTGGTGGGCCAACAGATCGGCGTGTGTGAGGTGCTTGCCAATCTCGACATTCAGATAGAAGCGGAACCGATCGTGGCTGGCGACCCGGTCGAATAGGGCCGTAACCCTCTTGGTGTTCGGGTGATCCGGTGCCACCCCGGCGCGCACCAGACCGTAGGGCGTGGGCAGCATCTCGAAGACATTGACGTGCACGCCCGGTTGGACCAGCAGCTCGTCGGCGGCGTACATCGCCGCGGGCCCGGATCCGACAATGGCAACGGTCAGCGGATGACGGCGCGCACGCACCGCGGCGGCCGGGATCACCGGGGCCAGTTTCGACGTCGGCGGCAGCTTCGCGTCGGCCGGCCGCTTCGGATAATACGAGGCGTTGATCTCGACGAACGGCAGTTGCCGCGATTCCAGCCTGCTGTCTGGCGCGATGGCGCCGACCGGGCAGGCGCTCACGCAGGCGCCACAGTCGACGCACGCCACCGGATCGATATACAGCATCTCCGACGTCGCAAAGCCCGGCTCGTCCGGTGAGGGGTGGATGCAATTGACCGGGCACGCAAAGACGCATGACGCGTCATTGCAGCATGACTGGGTAATAACGTGCGGCATAAAGGCTTACGCGGCCGGCATGGTGGCCATGTGTTGACGCTGCGGCTCGCTGCGATAGCGCGACGGCTCACCGTTGATCTTGCACAGCCGCCACATGAGCCGGGCCAGGCGACTTTCCATCAACCCGGTGTCGTAAGCCAGCATCCGTACGTCGGCGAACATGTCGCGCAACCACTTCCGCGACTCGGGCGACCGGAAGAACAGCTCCTTCTTCACCTCACGCGGGATGTCGAATTCCTCCCAGAACGCCTTGGGCGGCACCACGATTGCGTTGCACAGCATCCGCATGGTCAGCGGGAAGTACAGCGACGTCCAGAATCGCTGCCGCTTGGTCAACTGCGGCAATCGCTTACGCAGAAATTCGTGCGCGAAGGAGATGTGGCGAGCTTCCTCGGCCACGTGAATGGACATCACCCGCTCCATGATCGGATGCAGCGCCTTGCCCTCGCGCAACACATTTTTTTGGGTGTGGTCGATGGGCTCCTCACCGGCGAGTACCCCGATGAAGAAGGCCACTGGCAGCGGGCCGGCCACCAGCGGGATGAACGGCGAAACCCAGCGCAGCCGCCGCGGCATTCCCGGAACGTCGGCGCCGACGCGGTTGATCATCTCCTGGAACATCATGGTGTGGTTGCACTCTTCAACGGATTCGTGCAGGCAATACCGATATTCCGGTGACCCGTTGGGCATCCAGAACGTGTAGTTCATCAGGCCGCGGATCAGGATGGACTCGAAGTGCAGCCCGACCTTGGCCACGTTGGCCTGGCGCCACATCCCGATCTTGATCTTGCGCTCGTCGGGCTGCGCCAGATACCAGGGGTGGCGGCCCAACGGGTCCGTCGCCGGGAGGATCCACCGGGGATCGTTGTCGGTGACCGCGAACTCCGGTGACTCCCAGTCGATGTCGGTGTACGGGTTGAAGTTTCGCCGCACCGACCCCTCGGACAGTGTGGCGAGCATCTCCACGTACTCGGTATCGTCCCGAACCTCCATGTTGCGGCGCCAACGCCGAACCATCCGCGTCTTGTCCACTGAGAAGCCTCCCCAATGAGGTTTGTGTTGAGGTTTACCTTCGGACTTCTGATAAACACGGTACCGCTGGTACCGGGAATTCTCCAGACCCGCGGGCAGGCTGTGGCCTGGCCCGTATCGATCGATTGAGTGTGACGCTGCTCACGTCGGCTGGCTTGACGCGGCATTATTCGGCCCGCGTGGTCGCCGGTCCCCCACCGCTCACTACCCTGATTGCCATGGCCGACCAGCTCACGACTGCCCTCGAAATTCCTGCTGACCTCAAACCCCGCGACGGGCGCTTCGGGTCGGGCCCGTCCAAGGTGCGGCCCGAGCAATTGCAGGCGCTGACCACCACCGCGGCGGCATTGTTCGGCACCTCGCACCGGCAGTCGCCGGTCAAGAATCTGGTAGGCCGGGTCCGCACCGGCCTGGCCGAGCTGTTCTCCCTGCCCGACGGTTACCAGGTGATTCTGGGCAACGGCGGCGCGACGGCCTTTTGGGACGCCGCCGCGTTCGGGCTGATCGACAAGCGCTCATTGCATCTGGCCTACGGCGAGTTCAGCGCGAAGTTCGCCTCAGCCGTCGCCAAGAACCCGTTCGTGGGCGACCCGATCATCATCAAGGCGGACCCGGGCGACGCGCCGCAGCCGCAGGCCGACCCGTCGGTGGACGTTGTCGCCTGGGCTCACAACGAGACGTCGACCGGGGTGGCGGTGCCGGTGCGACGTCCCGCCGGCTCGGGCGACGCGCTGATCGTCATCGACGCCACCTCGGGCGCCGGCGGTCTGCCGGTCGACATCACCGAGGCCGATGCATATTACTTCGCGCCCCAAAAGAATTTCGCCAGCGACGGTGGCCTGTGGCTGGCGCTGATGAGCCCGGCCGCGCTGGCCCGCGTCGAGGCCATCGCGGCCTCGGGGCGCTGGGTTCCCGACTTCTTGTCGCTACCGATAGCGATCGAGAACAGTCTGAAGAACCAGACGTACAACACACCGGCTATCGGCACGCTGGCACTGCTGGCCGAACAGCTCGATTGGCTGCTGGGTAACGGCGGCCTGGAGTGGGCGGTCAAGCGGACGGCGGACTCCTCGCAGCGGTTGTACTCATGGGCGCAGGAGCGGCCGTACACCACGCCGTTCGTGACCGACCCGGAGTTGCGGTCGCAGGTAGTGGGCACGATCGACTTCGTCGACGAGGTCGACGCCGCGGCCGTGGCCAAGACCTTGCGGGCAAACGGCATCGTCGACACCGAGCCGTACCGCAAACTGGGCCGCAACCAGTTGCGGGTGGCGATGTTCCCCGCCGTCGAACCCGACGACGTCAGCGCCCTCACCCAATGCATCGACTGGGTGGTCGAGCGGCTTTAACCTGCTCGTTATCCACCCGCAACCGTCCCGCGTGTCAGCGCGGGTTGCGGGGGTGGCTGCATTAAAGTGCGCACGTAACAGGTCCGGTGCTCAGAGGCACGGAGCCTGCGAGGAGAAGCCATGCGGGAACTCAAACTGGTTGGACTGGATGCCGACGGCAAATACCTCATCTGCGAGGGCGCCAAACCGGCCGAAACATTCAAGCTGCCGGCCGACGACCGATTGCGGGCGGTCCTGAGCGGCAATACGACGCACCCGGTTCAACCGCACCTGGACATGGAAATAACGAATATGTTGAGTCCCAAGGAAATTCAGGCCAGGATCCGCGCCGGGGCATCGGTGGAGCAGGTGGCCGCGGCGTCGGGCTCCGATCTGGCGCGCATTCAGCGATTCGCCCACCCGGTGTTGCTGGAACGGTCGCGTGCCGCCGAGCTGGCAACGGCCGCGCACCCGATGCTGTCGGACGGCCCCGCGGTGCTGACGCTGCTCGAAACCATCACCGCCGCGCTGCTGACGCGTGGCCTCAACCCGGAGAAACTCAGCTGGGACGCGTGGCGCAACGAAGACGGCCGCTGGACCGTGCAGCTTGCATGGCAGGCCGGCCACTCCGATAACCTCGCGCACTTCCGCTTCACACCGGGCGCGCATGGCGGCACCGTCACCGCGATCGACGACGCGGCCAGTGAGCTGATCGACCCGGACTTCAAACCTCGGCAGCTGGCTCCGGTGGCCCACCTCGCCTTCGACGAACCCGCGAAGCCGGCACCCGCCCCGGCGGCGGAACCACCAGCCAGCCATCGACGGGGCAAGCCGGCCATCCCGGCCTGGGAGGACGTCCTGCTCGGCGTGCGCTCCGGCGGGCAGCGCTGAGCTAAGCACGCCCCAACCCGGTCATCGCGAGCAGCGTCAACCACGCCACCGCTACCCCTACTCCTGCACCCAGGACAAACCAGCGCAGCACCGGAGTGCGCCGCCAGCCCCAGAGGGTCGGCGCCAGCCCGCCGACCGCCACGATGTTGAGCCCGACCGCCAGCAATGCGTGCACTCGGATCAGTCCCAGGCTGAGCACCACCATCCCGACCCCGGTCGCGGCGGCGACAAAACCGGCTACCACCAAACCCGTTGCCCACGGGACAGATTCGTCGCGATCTTCGAGCTCTCGGCTCACGGGCAGAGCCTAGCCCGCTCGTAGAACGCCAACGCCGCCGCCGTCGCCACGTTGAGGGAGTCGGTGCCCCGCGACATCGGGATCCGCACCCGCAGATCGCTGATCCGCAGCGCGGCGGCGGTCAGTCCCGGCCCCTCGGCGCCCACCAGCAACGCAATCGGTTGCTCACGTACCGCGTCCATGGCCTCGCCCAGTTCGCGGGCATCGCCGTGCGGGGTCATCGCCAACAGTCGAAAGCCCAGTTGCTGCAACATCAACAAGTCTGCGGGCCAGTCGGCTGCTCGGGCGTAGGGCACCAGCAAAGCGTGCCCCATCGACACCCGGACCGCACGACGGTACAGCGGGTCGGCGCAACCGCTGCCGAAGACCACCGCGTCCACGCCCAGCCCCGCCGCGTTGCGAAAGATCGAGCCCAGGTTCTCGTGATCGTTGACCCCCTCGAGCACGACGACGGTGCGAGCACCGTCGACCACTTGGGCCACTGTGAGCTCCGGTAACCGGCTTGCCGAGGCCAGCACCCCCCGGTTGAGGTGAAATCCGACGGCCCGCGCCATGACTTCCGCGGAGGCTCGATAGTAGGGGGCCGTGCTGCCGGTCAAGTCATCTCTGAGCTCGGCCAGCCTGCGGTCGGTGCCGAGCATTGCTCGCGGGGTAAAGCGCGAAGCCAGCATGCGCTGCACGACCAGCACACCCTCGGCGATCACCAGGCCCTTCCCGGACGGCAGGTCGGGCCTGCGGTCGACGCTGTTCAGGTCGCGGAAATCGTCGAGGCGCGGATCGTCGGGATCGCTGATGTCTTGAACGTCGACGTCGAAACCGGTCACGGGCTTTCGTCGACCAGTGCCATCATGATGTCGGCGGCGTGGCGCAGGGTGTCACGTTTGCCGCTGTCGAGCGTCGCAAGCCGTTCGGCCAGCCACTCCTGACGGGCTCGCCGTGCAGCCCTGACCAAGTCCGCGCCGGCTTGGGATACCGACACCAGCACCTGACGGCCGTCGACGGGATGCGGGGCGCGGTCCACCAGGCCCACGTCGGCCAGGGAGGCGATCACCCGGGTCATCGACGGTGGGCGGACCCGCTCCCGGATCGCCAGAGCGCCGGGCGTCATCGCGCCCTCGTTGGCCAGGGTTGTCAATGCCGACAGCTGCGATAAGGACACCGGAGATGACGGATTCCGGAATCGAAGTTGGCGCGCCAGACGCATGACCGCCAGCGACAAGTCGCTCGCCAGCTGCGCATCGCTGTCAGGCACAGCGCGAGGTTACAACGGAACCCCAATGCTCGCGATCAGAACGACGGCAAACGATTACGCCCCCACCTTGAGTCCGCACCCCGTCGCCACACTCCCCCGGCATGCTGAAACCGTTGCGCCGCTCTGTCCAGCAGCGTCACATCCATACCAGCTGTCACATCGGTCGCTGCACGGGTAGACACCCGAGAGGCCCAGGACGCTATTAGGACCCTGTGTCGACTCGCCCACCGCATGCGTCATCTCGTTCGGTGATCTGTTGGGCGATGAAAAGCCGTCCCGAGGCCACACGGCTGCCGGTCACCGATGTCTGCACCCGCAGCTTGGGCTGCGCGCACACCTTGGCGTCGGTTTTCGGCCACGCCAATGCTCGCGGCTTTGCTCAAACCTCTTGTGATGGCGGGTGTTCGGGGGCGGACAGCAGAAGAATCGCGTGCTCACCGGGCCGACGGTCATGCCCGCCATACGGAGTGTGCAGTGACGGCTTTGATCGTGCGCGTAGGGCGGGAAGATCCGCGGCGGCCCGCCCTGACGGCACGCTCGGCGCCCTGAAGGCACGCTCGGCACCATCGCTGCACACTCGACGCCCGCGGCGCCAGCGCAAACCGACACCCTGAGCGACATGACCGCCTCCGATGAGCCCGCGCGCCCCTGATGACGGGTTGCGGACGTGATGGGGCCGCCGAATCACCCCGTAAGCGTCAACCACGACCCGAGCGCACCCCGACACGCACCCAGCCGCACCAGGCCACGATTTACATCTCCCCACCTCGGGGTGCAGCCCCTTCAGCGCTCCTAGTGACACCCCTCGGCGCCGGGCACCCCCAGGCGCTCCCGTTCCGCCCGTACAGCGCCCGGCATCGCGGCGAGCTATGTTGAAACCCGATGAGCGACGAACCCGACCACAATCTCGAGCCGCCACCTTTACCGGCAGCGCTACTGGAAGTGTGGCCGGTCATCGCGGTCGGCGCACTCGGCTGGGTGGCTGCCGCGGTGGCCGCGTTCGCCGTACCCAGTCTTCAGACATGGCGTCCGGTGACAGTGGCCGGCCTCGCGGTGGGGTTGCTCGGCACGGGCATCTTCGTCTGGCAACTTGCTGCCGCCCGCCGCGGTGCTCGCGGCGCTCAAGCCGGACTCGAGACGTATCTGGACCAACAATAAGACCAAAATAGTGGCGCAAAACACATCTGGGAGGACAAATGGTAGCTCCGCTGCTACAGGCACAGGTTGACATCGATGCGCCGCCCTCGAAAGTCTGGGCGCTGATATCCGATTTGCGGCGAATGCCGCAATGGAGCCCGCAGTGTCGCTGGACGCACCAATTCGGTCCGCTGCGCCGTGGAGCCCGCACCCTTAACCTCAACCGCCGCAACCGGTTGTTCTGGCCGACAACCTGCACTGTCGTCGAGGTCATCCCGGAGCAGAAGCTGGCGTTCCGGGTCGACACCAACCGCAGCATCTGGAGCTACGAGCTGGAGCCGAACGGCGAGGGCACCCGGGTCACCGAGAGCCGCCACGCCGAAAACGGGGTCAGCGCGTTTTCCAACTTGTCGGTCAACGCCCTCTTGGGTGGCACCACGAACTTCGAACGCGAATTGGTCGACGGCATGAACACCTCGCTGGCGAAGATCAAGGCGGCCGCCGAAAAAGGCTAATCGGACGATTCCGGCGGCTTCTCCCAGATATCGAGCACCCCGTCGTCGTACGGGTCATACATCGGGGAGCCGCTGCCCGCCGGGGCCGGGGTGTCGGAATGCGCGCCGCAACCGTAATGCTTGTCGACGACATGGCCATCGGCCGACAATTCGTTACCACACACCCCGAACATTGCGCCCAGCGCTCCGGCGAGCGGCAGGAAGAACCCGCAGTCGCGGCAGACTCGTTTGGTCGACCGTGCCATCGCCGAGTCGGGGCCGTAGTCGCCGTTGTGCCAGCGCTCCGCCGCGCCGGCGCGGCCCCACGCGCTCAGCACCCAGCGTCGGCCGAACCCGATCTCGGCAGCGGTCTCGTCGACCTGCGGGTCGCCGCTGGCGCTATAGCCCGGTACCAGCCGCGGGTCATCCTTGGCCGGCGCCAGCAAGTCTCCCGGGCTCAAATCTCCCGGCTGTACCCGCCGCTCCCAGGGCACCCAGGGCGGCGCCAGCAAGGCCGTTGGGCCGGGGACCAGGACCACCTCGCTGATGGTGGCACGATCGGCACCAGCATGGGCAGCGACGACGACGGCCCACTGCCATCCCTGGTACCCGGGCAAATGCGCAAGGAATCGGTGTGTCGCCGCATTGGGATCTTCGTAGCCGACACCGAGGTAGTCTCCGACCGCATCGGGCCCGCTGAACTCGGCGACCGCCGCCCTGGCCTGGTCCACCGCGCCGGTGAGCACCGACGCCAAATCTTGCGGCCACTCGGCCACGGTCGCCACGGCGGATTCCACCGACTTCTCCAAGGGTCCGGTCACACTCTTCCCTCTCTGCACTGCGTATCCATACTGCCGGAAGACACGGTGGACGAGCCACACCCGGTTGCCTACGCGTGGAGACGGGATAAGCCAGAATTGATGCGTGTCTGCACGGCGGCGTGATCACCCGGGCCGTACGGCTGCTCCGGCTGGGGGCCGCCGGAGCCGGAACGGATCGGTCAACGAGCACCCCGGCATGGCCAACTATCCCGCTGACGACGCGGACTATCGACGCCCGCGCCGTCCGCCGCCCATGCCGAGCGCCAACCGCTACCTCCCGCCGCTGGGTCAGGAGCAGGAACGCCAGCGCGACAGCCAGCCGCCGCCGCGCGAGTTCAACGGCGGCGAACGGATCACCGTCACCCGGGCCGCGGCGATGCGCAGCCGCGAAATGGGCTCGCGGATGTATTGGATGGTGCAGCGTGCCGCCACCGCCGACGGCGCCGACAAGTCGGGCCTGACCGCGCTGACCTGGCCGGTGATGGCCAACTTCGCGGTCGACTCCGCGATGGCGGTTGCGCTGGCCAACACCTTGTTCTTTGCCGCAGCCAGCGGTGAAAGCAAATCGCGGGTCGCTCTTTACCTATTGATCACCATCGCGCCGTTCGCCGTAATCGCGCCGCTGATCGGTCCCGCGCTGGACAAGCTGCAGCACGGCCGACGGGTGGCGCTGGCTCTGTCGTTCGGACTTCGGACCGCCTTGGCACTGGTGTTGATCATGAATTACGACGGCGCCACCGGTAGCTTCCCGTCGTGGGTGCTCTATCCGTGCGCGCTGGCCATGATGGTGTTCTCGAAATCATTCAGCGTGCTGCGCAGCGCGGTGACACCGCGGGTGATGCCGCCGACGATCGATTTGGTGCGGGTCAACTCCCGGCTGACGGTGTTCGGTCTGCTCGGCGGCACCATGGCCGGCGGTGCCGTCGCCGCCGGAGTCGAGTTCGGCTGTACCCATCTGTTGGAACTTCCGGGCGCGTTGTTCGTCGTCGTCGCGATCACCATCGCCGGCGCTGTTTTGTCCATGCGGATTCCAAGCTGGGTCGAGGTGACCACCGGCGAGGTGCCGGCCACTCTGAGCTACCACCGCGACGCCGGCAAGGCGCGGCGAAGCTGGCCGGAGGAAGTCAAGAACCTCGGTGGAACACTGCGACAGCCGTTGGGCCGCAACATCATTACCTCGTTGTGGGGCAACTGCACCATCAAGGTGATGGTCGGCTTCCTGTTCTTGTATCCGGCGTTCGTCGCCAAGGCCCACGACGCCGACGGGTGGGTTCAGTTGGCCATGTTGGGCCTGATCGGCGCAGCGGCCGCGATCGGCAACTTCGCCGGCAATTTCACCAGCGCCCGCCTGCAACTGGGCCGGCCGGCGGTGCTGGTCGTGCGCTGCACCGTGGTGGTGACGGTGTTCGCGCTGGCGGCCGCGGTGGCCGGCAATCTGGTGGCGGCCGCCATTGCGACCCTGTTCACGTCGGGCTGCAGCGCAATCGCAAAAGCCTCGCTGGACGCCTCGCTGCAAGACGATCTACCCGAGGAATCGCGGGCGTCGGGGTTCGGCCGTTCGGAGTCGACGCTGCAGCTCGCCTGGGTGCTCGGCGGCGCGGTCGGCGTGTTGGTCTACACCGAATTGTGGGTCGGGTTCACCGTCGTCAGCGCCTTGCTGATCCTGGGTTTGGCGCAGACGATCGTAAGCTTCCGGGGTGACTCGTTGATACCGGGTCTCGGCGGTAATCGGCCGGTGCTGGCCGAGCAGGAGAGCACGCGTCGTGGCCCGGCGATGATGCCGCAGTGAAACGTTGGGGCGTTGCGCTTCTCGCGGTCGTGGTGTTGCTGTTGTCCGTCGGGGCGGGGCTTGGCGCGTGGCTGCTGGTGCGCGATTCCGGTCCGCAGCGACCTGAGATCAGTGCGTACTCACACGGGCACCTGACCCGCGTGGGTCCGTACATGTATTGCAACGTGTTGCGGCTCAACGAGTGTGAGACACCGCAGACCCAGGGCGAACTGCCGGTGAACGAACGCGATCCGGTGCAGCTCTCGGTGCCGCAAGCCATTTCGCGGGCACCGTGGCGACTCCTGCAGCTCTACGAGGATCCCGCCGATGCCGCCGCCACCATCTTTCGGCCCGACAGCCGGCTCGCGGTCACCATCCCCACCGTCGACCCGCATCGGGGCCGACTGACCGGGATTGTGGTGCAATTGTTGACGTTGGTGGTCGACCCCGCCTCCGGCGAGTTGCGCGAGGCGCCACACGCGGAATGGTCTGTGCGCCTGGTATTTTGACGCCGAAGTGCGGGCGACGAAGAGGGTGGCTACACTGCCGCCATGCAGCAGGATCTGCGTGTCGATAGCGGTGGTCTGCAGACCATGGCCACCCGCTGGGGCGCTGCGGCGGGCGAACTGAACGCGACAGCGGCTCCGACGGGGCCGGGTTTGTCGGGTCAAGCCAGCGCTGTCGCGGTCGACGGCGCCCACGCCGATGTCACGGCGTTCTCGGCGGCGCTCGCCGCCACTGGCGATCTGCCGGGCCGCCCATGTCGTCGAGGCTGATACTCGCTACGTTGCCAACGAGACGGATTCGGCGAATATGCTGGCCGCCGTGGCCAGTCCGGTGATCCGCGCCTAGCACATGTCAGTGGTCCCCGCGTTTCCCACCCTTTCGCAGCTGTTGGCCTGGCCCACCGAGCATCTCACCGAGGCCGCTGACCACTGGGAGGCTGTCGGTGGGCGCTGCTACGGGTGGCCAACCAGGTCTGGCGAGACGCGCTAGCGGTGGATTGGCGAGGCGCGGCAGCCGACAGGCTGCGCACCGAGACGCGGAGGTCCGTTCACCGGAGGATCTTGCGAACCTGTGGAGGTGGGCCCAACAGAACGGGGTGGAAATCCCGAACGGCTATGGAGATCCCAGCAAAGGCATCCGCTACCGACTGCCAGACGGCACGATAATCTGGCAACGCTGGTCCGCCGAGTCCACCAGCAAGCCGGTCCTTGACTTCGATATCCCCAGTCAAGGGGGCTATACGAAGGTGCACATCAATCCGCGGGGCGACGTACCCGACATTCCAGCACCCCTCAGGCCGGGGCCACCTGAGCCGCCACCCGTCAGTCCGCCGGTCGAAACCCCCGCCGTGACCCGTCCACCCTCCGCACCGGCATCACCCGGTCGCGTACCGCCACCGGTCGGTATCGGCCCGGTACCGCCAGAATCCATCCCACACCCTGTTCACCCGCCCCACAGCCACCACGGGCCGCCGGTGCTGGGCAAAGACGAGCTACCTGACCTCGACGAATTCAACCCCGGATGACGCCTCTGACGTTTACTCCGACCAGTCGCTAAGACACGACAGCACAAGCACACCACCCAAGTATGGAGAATCATGACTCGACCCGATGAGAATAGGCGGCCGGTGAGCCAGCCAATCAAAGCGGCACAAGACCGGCTGCGCGCCGAGCTGCTCGTTAGTGCGCTGTACGACCTGGTGCCGCTGGCGGAGGTGGAATCGCTGATCACCCGCGGCGACCTTATTGAAACCCTTCCCGCCCGACAAGAGTTCGCGTTGCGAACCATCCGATCGCTCTTGGAAGACGGGCTCATGCAGATTGGGGACCTCCCCTACCCGGGCAAAAGTTCGCAGGCTGGGACCTCCCGATCGACGCCGCCACGCAGCGCGTCTATGACCTCTTCGTCCGCCATTATGACAACCGCGAATCGTGGGACCTCACGATCTGGCTGGGCCTCACGCCCGCCGGAGAACGACAAGCCCTCAAGCTCAAAGGTGACGCAGCGGACTGATCCCTCAGGCGCGCCAGCCATACCAGGGCGGCATGCCCGTCAACTCATTTAAGCCAGACACCTCGACGCCGGAATCCCCTACGCTCCGTGACCCGCCAACACCCGTTCCCCCTCGACCGGCGGACCTGGTGGCGCCCCATCGCCGAAAGGCCTGCCGCCCAATGCTTCCCGCCCATGTGGTGTGAGCCATCCGGCTAGCTCAGGCCCCTTGGGCACGATGCGTGTGGGATTGATGTCGGCGTGCACGATGTAGTAGTGCTGCTTGATCTGAGTGAAGTCGACCGTATCGCCGAAACCCGGCGTCTGGAACAGGTCTCGGGCATAGGCCCACAACACCGGCATCTCGGACAGCTTGGTTCGATTGCACTTGAAATGCCCGTGGTATACCGGGTCGAAGCGGACCAGCGTGGTGAACAGCCGCACGTCGGCCTCAGTGATGGTGTCCCCCAACAGGTATCGCTGCGCCGACAGGCGATCGCTGACCCAATCTAGCGCGGTGAACAGCCGGTCGTAGGCTGCGTCGTAGGCCTGCTGTGATCCGGCGAAACCGCAGCGGTAAACGCCGTTGTTGATCTCGGTGTAAACCCTCTTGCTCACCTCGTCGATCTCGTCCCGCAATGCCTCGGGGTACAGCTGCGGCGCGCCGTCGCGGTGGTATGCGGCCCACTCCGTGGAAAAGTCCAGGGTTATCTGCGCGAAATCGTTGGTGACCACCGCTCCGCTCCTCACGTCGACGATCGCGGGAACTGTGATGCCTTTCGGGTAGCCGGGGAAACGCTTGAAGTAGGCATCCTGAAGGCGGGGAATCTTGAGCACCGGGTCGACGCCGCCGGGATCAAGATCGAACGTCCAACTGCGCTCGTCGTGGGTTGGACCGCAAAAACCAATGGACAGAACGGGTTCCAGACCAAGCAGCCGACGGACGATGCTCGTGCGGTTGGCCCACGGACAGGCACGGGCAACGACAAGCCGATAGCGGCCCGGCTCGACCCGATAGCCGTCGCGTCCGTCGGCGGTGATACGGGTGGTGATGTAGTTGGTGTCGCGGTTGAATTCGCCTGTCCCGGCGACGTAAGCGGCCATGGTTTCCATGATGCCTTGGCGGACACACCGGGCGAAGCGCTTGACAGTTGGCGGTCGAACGCTGGCTCCGCCGAATCTCATAGCCGTGTGCTGCCGTCGTTTCCACCGCCCCGAGGGCACCGCGGCCACGGTCGCGATGGGTCACCGCCGGAGAACAGGACGCTACAGAAAGGTAACGCAACGAAAACAATCGTAGACGATGATTTCCACCGCTCCGTAGTGCAGTCACGGACTATCGCTGTATTCATCGGTCTGCTGTGCCCCGACGACGGTGTCGCGCACGCGACCCATACACATGGTGGGCTAGATGACCTTTCGCGCCAACGACACCCACGCCGGTATGGAGCAGCCCCTGACCCAATGTCAAGTGGTGTCCGTCGATTTCGGCGCAATACCGCCCGAGATCAATTCAGCTCGGATCTACAGCGGCCCCGGATCGGGGCCGCTTATCGCCGCGGCAACGGCGTGGGACGCGCTGACCGCAGAATTGACCGCGGCGTCGGCGGGCTACGTTTCGGTGATTTCGGAGTTGACCAGCTCACAGTGGCTGGGGCCCGCGTCGATGGCGATGGTGGCCACCATCGTGCCACACCAAGTCTGGATCAGCGCAACCGCCAGGAGTGCAGAGCTGACCGGAATACAGGCACGGGCCGCCGCTGCAGCCTTTGAAACTGCGCACGCGATGACCGTGCCCCCGCCCGTCGTCGCAGCCAACCGGAGCTTGCTGCTGACGCTGATTGCGACGAACTTCTTCGGCCAGAACACCCCGGCGATCGCGTCCACCGAGTTCCACTACGCCGAGATGTGGGCGCAAGATGCCGCCGCGATGTACGGTTATGCCGCATCCTGCGCGAGCGCCTCGATGCTGACTCCGTTCACAGCGCCACCCCGAACCGCCGACTCCGACGGTCTGGCCAGACAAGCCGCTGCGGTCGCAAACGCCGCCACGACGCCGGTGGGCAGGACCGCGTCCGCGATATCACAACTTACCCCGAAATTGATCGACCTCGCCGTTGCAACCCAAGTGTTGCAACACCTTTCGTCGCCGCCCTGGTACATCAGAATCTGGGACTTCCTCAAGAGTATCCCGATCCCGGTGTGGGACCAGCTGCTGAACCTGGAATACATGTACGGGGCGCTGATCTACGACACCCAGGGCTACGAACTAAACGTCCTGCAGCTCATTCAGTCGCTGGCGTGGGCACCCGCGCAAGCAGCAACCGGTGCCGCTGCCGCATCAACCGGCGTCAGCGGGCACCCTGTCGGCTCTGGATTTGCCCGCGTGAGCTCAGCTGAAGTGTCGGCGAGTATGGGCAAGGCCGACAAGGTCGGGCTGATGTCGGCGCCGACCAGCTGGACTACCTCGGCTTCAACGCCGCACCCCGAAGCGGTGCGGATGGCGCCGATGGTGGTCAACAACGCCGTGCCGGGAAATGGACCAACCGGCCTGATTCCCGGCATGCGGACAGGTGGCATGCGCGAAGACACACACTTCGTCAAACGCCAACAGGGATCACGTATTACGGTGATCAGCCCGAAGGCAATTGGTTAGCAGGGTACATATCTAGCCGCCATGAGCGAGTCACCGCCGAGGGCGCCTGGCCCAGAAGGTAGTTCACACATAACAGCGACGGAAATGACGTAAGGGGTTCAGAGCAATGATTGATTTTGGCGTTTTACCGCCGGAGGTCACGTCAATCCGAATGTATTCCGGCCCGGGGTCGGCGCCGATGTTGGCCGCCGCATCGGCATGGAGCGGATTGGCCGCCGAATTAACTGCTACCGCAGACGATTACGAGACCATAGTCGCCAGACTGCAGAGCGAGGACTGGATCGGCCCGGCGGCGACATCCATGGCCGGTGCAGTCCAACCGTACGTGGCGTGGATGAGAGCCACTGCAGCACAGGCTGAGCAAACAGCCACCCAGGCGCGCATGCTGGTCGCCGCCTACGAGGCTGCGGTAGCGGCAGTCGTTCCCCCACCTCTGGTTGCGGGCAATCGCGCCCAGGTGGCATTGCTGGTCTCGACCAACGTCTTTGGCCAAAACACCTCTCGGGTAGCGCTTCTCGAAGCGGAGTACGGCGACATGTGGACTCAGGATGCGACGGCCATGTATGTGTATGCCGCCGCTTCCGCGAATGCCTCCCGACTCACACCGTTCACGTCGCCAACGCAAACCACCAGCCCATCCGCTTCGGCCTGGCAAGGCGCGGCCGTCGCGAAGGCCGCAGGCACCGCTGCTGGAGGGATACAAAACCTGCTGTCGAAGCTGGTTTCTCAGGCGCCGAACGCCTTACTTGATCTGGCGACGCCACTCTCGTCCCTATTGGCTTCCGCGGGAGCAGCCCCGACGCCACCCACATGGGTGGTGTGGCTAGAGGATTTCCTGAACCTGATTGCTCCGTTGACCGGTACCTGGTACAACGTCACGGGCCTGCCCTATTTCGGGATCGGTATTACCAACAGCCTTGCTTCGACGGCAAGAGCCGTCGGAGCGATCGGTCCGGAGGTCGGTGCGGCGGCAGCTTCCGCGGGCGGCGCCGCGGCCGACGCTGCGGGGACGCTGGGCCGCGGTGCACCGATAGCCGCGGGTATGGGCAATGCGCCGGCCGTCGGCAAGTTATCGGTACCGCCAGGCTGGTCGGCGACCGGCCCGGTACCAGTTCCGTCCGTAGGGTCGGTATCCGCGCCCTTGGTCAGCAATATCGCCTTGCCGGAGGCCGCTTCGGAAAGCAGCAACATGCTCGGCGGCATGCCGCTAGCCGGCCCCGGAGTCAACGCGGCGGGCAGCGCTCCCCGATACGGTTTTCGTCCCAAAGTGATGGTGCGACCACCGTTTGCGGGTTAGCGCGATGATGAAACCAACTCCTGTGCCGAAGACTTCACACATCACGGACCCGGTCGCCACCGCCAACGCCGCGACCGATGTCGCACAGCTGCACAGAGGTCTTGCCAACCGGCATGTTCAGTTGATCGCGATCGGCGGCGCCATCGGCACCGGTCTGTTCATGGGGTCCGGGCGAACAATCTCGTTGGCTGGTCCGGCGGTTGTGGTCGTCTACGGGATCATCGGATTCTTCGTTTTTTTCGTTCTGCGAGCGATGGGAGAATTGCTTCTTTCCAACTTGAACTACAAGTCGTTTGTCGATTGCGCGGCCGATCTGTTAGGGCCGGCGGCGGGATTCTTCATGGGTTGGTCGTATTGGTTCGCATGGATCGTCACAGGTATCGCCGACCTGGTTGCGATAACCGGATACTCGAAGTTCTGGTGGCCCGACATACCAGCCTGGCTACCGGTTGTCATCACGGTCTCACTGATCTTGGGCTGCAACTTGTTCAGCGTCAGTAATTTCGGGGAGATCGAGTTCTGGTTCGCGTTGATCAAGCTCGCAGCGATCGGCTGCCTGATCGTCGTCGCCGTGATCATGGGAGCCACACATTACGTTTCCCCGCACGGCGCCCCGGCCGGGATTGCCAACCTCTGGAATGACAACGGGTTCTTCGCTACCGGCTTCATGGGTCTGGTCAGTGGCTTCCAGATCGCGTTCTTTGCCTACATCGGTGTGGAACTCGTCGGCGCCGCCGCCGCAGAGACGGCCGACCCGACACGCACCCTGCCCCGCGCGATCGATGCCGTGCCGGTGCGCGTAGCGATCTTCTACATCGGCGCCCTGCTGGCAATCCTGGCGGTCGTTCCCTGGCGGCAGTTCAGCAGCGGCCAGTCACCCTTCGTGATGATGTTCTCCCTGGCCGGAGTTGCCGCAGCGGCATCTGTGGTCAACTTCGTCGTCGCAACCTCCGCCACCTCCGCAGCGAACTCCGGGGTGTTTTCCACCGGACGAATGCTGTTCGGACTGGCTGACGAAGGCAGCGCCCCAGCAATTTTCGGGAAACTGAATCGCGGCGGCGTACCGGCGCCGGCGCTCCTATTGACCGCGGTGCTACTGCTCAGCGCCATCCCGCTGCTTTATGCGGGTGGTTCGGTGATCGGCGCCTTTACCCTCATCACGACCATGTCGTCGTTGCTGTTCATGTTCGTCTGGGCAATGATCATCCTCAGCTACCTTGCCTATCGCCGCCGGCACCCACAGCGTCATGCGACCTCGAACTACCAGATGCCCGGTGGCGTCATGATGTGTTGGGCCGTACTCGCCTTCTTCGCGTTCGTGATCTGGACGCTCACCACAAATACCGAAACATTGGTCGCATTGGCGTGGTTTCCGTTGTGGCTCATACTCCTAGCGGTCGGTTGGCTGGTCGTCCGGCGCCGGCCGGGCCGCGCCGAACGATACCGCCGATTTCAAGCCAAGCTAGGGCCAATTCGATGCTGAGCTTCGCGGCGGGACTCACGCGCTTTGCGTTCGCCCGACCGGCCCAGGCGAGGACACCGTCGAAATTCGCCGCGCCACATCGCTTTCGGTGGACGGGCCCGGTTCCCAGGGCGCGATCCACGGTCCGGTGCCCTCCGACTGATCGATGATCCCCTCCTCCAGCCAGGTGTAGCGGCCGTCCAGCACATCGTTGGTCAGGCGAACGTCGCTGCTGTCGGTGTTGGCCCACAACGCGTGGAACAGCGCCTCGACGCGAAGGGTCGCTTGCTCACAGAAGATTTCGGTCAGCTCATAGGCCTCATGACCGACAACCGGATCAGCAACCCGCTGCCCCTCGGCCCGAACGCATGCCGCGGACATGGCGAACAGCTCCGCACCGATATCGACGATGCGCCCGAGGAACCCTTGCTTCTGCTCCAGCCTGGCCTGCCAGCGCGCCATGCCGTAGAACGTGTTGCGGGCCAGCTTGCGCGTGGAGCGTTCGACGAATCGCAGATGCGACGCCAACGGGCCGAATTCCTGATATGCCGTGGGTCGTTGCCCTTCGCCGAATACGAGCTGCGGCAACCACTTTGCGTAGAATCCGCTGGCGCCGACCGCAGCTGCGGCCTTCTGGCGCAGATCGGTCTCGGGTTTGGCGAGATCACCGGCAGCTGTCAGGTGCGCATCCACCGCCTCCCGGGCGATGAGCAGCCGCATGATCTCGCTGGATCCCTCGAAGATGCGATTGATCCGCATGTCCCGCAGCGACTGCTCCACCGGTGCCGCGCGCTCACCTCGCGCGGCCAGCGACTCGGCGGTCTCGTACCCTCGCCCGCCCCGGATCTGCAACAGCTCGTCGGCAATCCGACAGGTCATCTCACTGGACCAGAGCTTGGCCAGCGCCGCCTCGATCCGGATGTCGTTGCGACCTTCGTCGGCCATCTGACCAGAAAGCTCGACCACCGCGTCCAGCGCGTAAGTGGTGGCGGCGATGAACGCGATCTTGCCGGCCACCGCTTCGTGTTTGCCTACCGGTTTGCCCCACTGCACCCGCTCACGAGACCATTCACGCGCTATCTTCAGCGACCATTTGCACGATCCGGTAACCATCGCCGGTATCGCCAGCCGTCCGGCGTTCAGTGTGGTCAGCGCGATCTTCAGACCATCTCCCTCTCGACCGATCAGGTTTTCGGCCGGAACCCGCACGCGGTGCAGCCTGGTGACGCCGTTCTCGATACCGCGCAGTCCCATGAATTTGTTGCGCCGCTCCACGGTGATCCCGGGTGAGTCAGCCTCGACGACGAACGCGCTGATGCCGCCCCGATGCCCCTCGCTCTTCGGGACCCGCGCCATGACGACCAGCAGTTCGGCGACCACGCCGTTGGTGGTCCACAGTTTGAGGCCCTCGAGTTCGTACGCCTTGCCGTCTTCGACCGGCGTGGCCGTCGCGGCCAGGCGCGCCGGGTCCGAGCCCACGTCGGGCTCGGTGAGCAGGAATGCGGACAGGGCGCCAGCAGCACACCGCGGCAAGAACTTCCGCTTCTGCTCCGGGCTTCCGGCCAGCTTCAACGGCTCGGGCACCCCGATCGACTGGTGGGCCGACAGCAGTGCGCCCAGGCTCGGATGAACCGTCGAGGCCATCATCAACGCGCGGTTATAGGCGACCTGCGACATGTTCAATCCGCCATATTCGGTCGGGATTTTCATGCCGAAGCAGCCCAGTTCGGCCAAGCCGTTCACGTATTCGTCGGGAATCTGGGCATCACGCTCGATCATGCTGCCGTCGACGGTGGTGAGGAATTCCCGCAACTTGCCCAGGAACGCCTCGATGCGAGCCTCCTCGGCTTCCGACGGTTTCGGAAACGGGTGGATGAGTTCGAGCGGGAAGCGGCCGAGAAAAATCTCTTTGGCGAAAGATGGTTTATCCCAACCACTTTCGCGCGATTCTTCGGCAAGCGCTCTCGCCTGCTGTTCGGTGACTTGCACTTGCTGCGCCATCGCGGCCTCCTCGCCGATGAACCGACATGGGGGTTGATTACCCGGTTCCTGCCCGATAGTACGACGAGAGGCGGCCCGAATGACCCTTACCGGCCGGGGCAAAAACTGTGCGATCGCCCAGCGCAGCCCCGCGCCTCCGAGTCCAAGGGGACGGGCGTAGAAACACCGCGCCGCCCGGCCCGGCGCGCTGTTACAGACGAAAAGCATTGCCGGATAAGCCTGGCCGGCGAACCCACCGAGTCGGTGTCGCTGCAAGGCCGGTTACGGCGGCACGGTGCCGTGGTGCGCCACCGATCCGACAGGAACGGCCGCGCCGGCAACGTCCGCAGCCGGCGCGGCTAGGCGTCTAGCTCCCGGGCCACGGCCTTGACGACCTCGGAGACCCGCCGAGCCGTCTTGCGGTCGGGGTAGCGGCCCTTGCGCAGTTCGGGCTGCACCGTGCTCTCCAGCAAGGTGATCATGTCCTCGACCATGCCGTGCAGTTCGTCGGGACTGTGCTTGTGCTCGACCGCCTCCCGGCGGGTGCGAGAAAGACTCGGTGGCGGGTCGATCAGCTTGAGGCTAAGCGCCTGCGGCCCGCGCCGCCCGGATGCGATCCCGAACTCCACGCGCTGCCCCGCTTTGAGTCCTTCGACACCCGCCGGCAACGCCGAGGAACGGACGTAGACGTCCTCGCCGTCCTCTTGCGACAGGAAGCCGAACCCCTTTTCGGAGTCGTACCACTTCACCTTGCCGGTCGGCACTGCTCTCACCTGCTTGTCTTAACGGATCGCTGGGAATTCCACACCAAGACGCGCCCCGCCTGCGCAGGACGCGATGACGATCTCAGATCCTACTCGGACCATCGCCCGCCGAGCATCCGTGTTTACCGCGTACTGAGTAGGCTGGGATTACCGCTGGAGGAGATATGCGCCTGATCCTGAACGTTATCTGGCTGGTCTTCGGTGGCCTATGGCTGGCCATCGGATACCTGGTCGCGGCGTTGGTCTGTTTCCTGTTGATCGTCACCATCCCGTTCGGGTTCGCGGCCCTGCGCATCGCGTCGTACGCATTCTGGCCGTTCGGCAGGACGATCGTCGACAAGCCGAGCGCCGGGACCGGTGCCCTGCTCGGCAACGTCATCTGGGTGCTGCTGTTCGGCATCTGGCTGGCAATCGGGCACTTGGTCAGCGCGGTGGCGATGGCCGCCACGATCATCGGCATTCCGCTGGCCCTGGCCAATCTCAAACTGATCCCGGTGTCGTTGGTGCCGTTGGGCAAGGAGATCGTTCCCGTCGGCGCGCCGGCTCGAATCGAACGCGTGACCGCATGACGGTGACGGCGCTGGGCGTTCCGACGGTGCGTGGGCGGTTGCCAGAGCCAGCGGCCCCGCCGGACGCCGCTCCTGTGGAAGGCCCTTTGCTGGACAGCTTCGGCCGGGTCGCAACCGATCTAAGGGTTTCGCTGACCGACCGCTGCAATCTGCGGTGCAACTACTGCATGCCGGCCGAGGGCCTGGACTGGTTGCCCGGACAGCAATTGCTGCGCCCCGAGGAGCTGGTCAGGCTGATCCACATCGCCGTCCACCGGCTCGGTGTTACCAGCGTGCGGTTTACCGGCGGCGAGCCGCTGTTAGCACGTCACCTGGAAGAGGTCGTCGGCGCAACGGCCGGCCTGCGGCCTCGTCCGGAGATCTCGTTGACCACCAACGGCGTCGGACTGGCGCGGCGGGCAGCCGCACTGGCCGACGCGGGCCTGGACCGGGTGAACGTGTCTCTGGACAGCGTGGACCGCGCCCATTTCGCGGCCATCACCCGTCGGGACCGGCTCACCGACGTGCTGGACGGCCTGGCCGCCGCCAAGGATGCCGGCCTGACGCCGGTCAAGGTGAACGCCGTGCTCGACCCCGCCACCGGCCGTACGGACGTCGTCGCGCTCCTGCGCTTCTGCCTGGAACACGGCTACCAACTGCGAGTCATCGAGCAGATGCCGCTCGATGCCGGCCACCAATGGCGCCGCGGCGCCGCGCTGAGCGCCGACGACGTGCTGGCGGCGCTGGGGCCACACTTCCGCTTGCGGCCCGATCCGACGCCGCGAGGTTCGGCCCCCGCCGAGCTCTGGCTGGTCGACTCGGGCCCGGACACGCCGACCGGGAAGTTCGGGGTCATCGCCTCGGTCTCGCACGCCTTCTGCTCGACTTGCGACCGCACCCGGCTTACCGCCGACGGCCAAATCCGCAGCTGCCTGTTCTCCAGCGAGGAGACCGACTTGCGAGGCCTGCTGCGCAGCGGCGCTGACGACGACACGATCGAGCGGGCATGGCGCGCCGCGATGTGGCGCAAGCCGGCCGGCCACGGCATCAACGATCCGGATTTCGTGCAGCCCGACCGTCCGATGAGCGCCATCGGTGGCTGACTCGGCGACTAACTCGGCGGCTAATTCGATGGCTAACTCGACGGCTAACTCGACGGCTAACTCGACGGCAGATGTCACCGGAATTCACGTGACCGTCCGCTACTTCGCGGCGGCGCGGGCGGCCGCCGGTATCGAGTCGGAAACAGTCACGTTGCGACCCGGGGCCACGGTGGCCGAATTGGTCGACGACCTGGCCGCACGCAACGCTCGGCTGGCAACGGTGTTGGACCGATGCTCCTATCTGCGCGACGGTATTGCCGTCCGAGACGACGCCACACCGTTATCCGCCGGCGACACACTTGATGTACTCCCCCCGTTTGCGGGCGGCTGATCGCTGTGAGATTTGTCACGTAACGGAACGATAACAAGCCGGACACGGTGCGGTGTCGAGCGTTATGACCTGCGCAAATAAGTGCGCTTCCTGGGGTTTTGGCCGGCGTTTGTGAGCAAAACGCCGGTCCATCTCACACGTGACGGGATTGGCTGAAACCGCTACCGTCTCCGAAGGCTCGTCAACGAACCACTGACTTGCCCACCCTGCCTACCACGCGCCGAGCTCCATCCAGTAGGTGAGGGGTTCCGACCGCGGATGGAGGCGGGGGACCCACCGGGTCCGCCGAGATCGGACCGGGGCCGTTCACGGCCCTTGGGGTGAAGCCGACGTCGTCTCACCGGAGTACGACGCTGGCCGGGTGGCCTCTCTGGTTTTGAACCAACCCGAACCCGACAGCTGACCTCGTAGGCGTGCACAGAGAGGAATAACCGAGCGTATGAGTGGACGTCACCGTAAGCCCACCACATCAAGCGTCAGCGTCGCCAAAGTCGCCTTTACCGGCGCGGTGCTCGGCGGCGGCGGCATCGCCATGGCCGGTCATGCGGCCGCGGCCACCGATTGGGAATGGGATCAGGTAGCCCGTTGCGAGTCCGGCGGTAACTGGGCGATCAACACCGGCAACGGCTACTACGGCGGCGTGCAGTTCACTCCAGGCACCTGGGCCTCCCACGGCGGCGGCGAGTTCGCCCCGTCGGCCCAACTGGCCACCCGAGAACAGCAGATCGCGGTCGCCGAGCGGGTGCTGGCCACCCAGGGCCGCGGCGCCTGGCCGGTGTGCGGTCACGGGCTGTCGTCTGCCACTCTCCGCGACGTTCCTGCTCCGGCGGCGATGGACGCGCCCGTCGATGCGCCGGATGTCAATGGCGAACCGGCCCCGCTGGCCGACGCCCCACCCCCCGCGGACGTCGCACAGCCGGCCGACCCGGCCCCGCAGGTGCAATTCGCCGGTAATGAACTGCCGGCTCCGCAGGCTCCTGCCGAGCTGACGGCTCCGGCCGACCTGCCCCCGGCACCCGCCGACCTGCCCCCGGCACCCGCCGACCTGCCCCCGGCACCCGCCGACCTGGCGCCGGCACCCGCCGACCTGGCGCCGGCACCCGCCGACCTGGCGCCGGCACCCGCCGACCTGGCGCCGGCACCTGCTGACTTGGCACCCGCACCTGCCGACCTGGCACCCGCACCTGCCGACTTGGCACCCGCACCTGCCGACCTGGCACCCGCACCTGCCGACCTGGCACCCGCACCTGCCGACCTGGCGCCGGCACCTGCCGACCTGGCACCCGCACCTGCCGACCTGGCACCCGCACCTGCCGACCTGCCGCCCGCCCCGGCCGACCTGGCTCCCGCTCCGGAGGCCATTCCGGCGGCGCCGGAGGCCCCGGCAGTCCTGGAGGCAGGATTGCCGCTGACCGACCCGGCCGACGCGCCAGCGCCTGCCGATGCAGCCAACGCACCGGTGGAAATCCACCAGGTCTCGAATGTCGCCTACACCAAGAAGCTCTGGCAGGCGATCGTGGGCCAAAACGTCAGCGGCAACGACGCGCTGGACGCGCTCGCGCAGCCGACCGTCATCGGCTGATCAACGGTTCAGGCCGAACCCACCCATTCTTCGGAACCATCGCCGAAGAACTGATGCTTCCATACCGGTAGCCGCTCCTTGATGGAGTCCACCAGCTGCGCGCAGGTGGCGAACGCGGCCTGCCGATGATCGGCGGCGACGGCGGCCACCAAGGCCGCCTCCCCGACCGCGAGGGCACCGATGCGGTGGCTGGCCGCCACCGCACGCACCCCGGTGGCGTTCTCCGCGATCTCGGCTACCACGTCGGCAAGAACCTGCGCAGCCGACGGATGTGCCGAGTACTCCAACCGCACCACATCCCGTCCGCCATCGTGGTTGCGGACCACTCCGACGAACCCGACGACAGCGCCGGCCGCGTGATGCCTCACCAGACCCTCATGCTCGGCCAGATCGATCGGTTGGTCGGTCAGCGAAGCGCGCAGGACCTGCGTCATCGCCGGTGATCTTGGCCGGCGAGTTGGTCGAGTGCGTGATCCACCACGCCGGCGAGCACCCCGAGCCCGTCGCGAACCCCGCCGGGTGAACCCGGCAAATTGACAATCAACGATTGGCCGGCGACGCCGCACACCCCGCGCGACAACACCGACGTCGGAATCTTCGGCAGCCCCGAGCGACGGATCGCGTCGGCCAACCCGGGGATGACGAAATCCAGCACCGCCACGGTCTGTTCCGGGGTGGTGTCGGTCGGCGAGATACCGGTGCCGCCGGACGTGATGATCAGGTCGACCCTCGCTTCGACCGCGTTGTGCAGCGCCTCACCAACCGGATTCCCGTCGGCGACCACCTCCGACTCGACGGGCGAGAAACGGCGCTGCGCCAGCCATTCGGTGATGATGGGCCCGCATTCATCGGTGTAGACGCCCGACGATGCGCGAGTCGACGCGATGATGACCCGGGCAGATCGCGCACCGGTCACCGTGCCCAGCTTCCGCTACGGCCGCCCTCTTTGCGGAGCACGCGGATGTCGTCGATCCGGGCGGCCGGATCCACCGCCTTGATCATGTCGTAGAGCGTCAGAGCCGCCACGCTCACCGCGGTCAGCGCCTCCATCTCGACCCCCGTTCGATCGGTGCTGCGAACCGTTGCGGTGATCACGACATCCGACTCGCCGACGGTGAAGTCGACATCGACACCGGTGAGCGCGAGCTGATGACACAGCGGAATGAGGTCGCTGGTGCGCTTGGCCGCCATAATGCCCGCTACCCGTGCGGTAGCCAGCGCGTCACCTTTGGGCAGGCCCCCGGTGGAGATCAGCGCCACCACCTCCGTCGAGGTGCGTAAGGCGCCGGCAGCAACGGCCGTGCGCCGGGTGGCCGACTTCTCCGTCACGTCGACCATGTGCGCGGCTCCCCGCTCATCCAGGTGCGACAATCCGCCCGATTGGAAGTCGGACGCCGTGGCCATCGGCGGAGTCCTACCTGTTGACGACCGTCACCGGATGGAGGTACGGGAGGTCATCGGCGGCCAGCGGGAACGCCAGCTCGCCGAAGGGTGACAACGCACCCGTGCGGTCGGTCACCAGTTCGCTTACCGCATGGTCGTCCGGGTCGGTGGTCGGCCAGCCGTTGTCCACGTACTTGGTCTTGCGCGCCTTGCCGTCATTGTCAGCCACGGCATCCATTCTGACAGGTCTTGCTGCCGCCCGCGGCGCAAGGTCGCAGGTCGGGCCTACGCTGATCAGCAATGCCTGAGCAAGCCCCGACCGAACACACTCCGGAGATCCCGCTGGGGTCCTGGCTGGCCGACCTACCCGACGAACGGCTGATCCAGCTGCTGGAACACCGCCCGGATCTGGCTCAGCCGCCACCCGGCAGCATCGCCGCACTGGCAGCGCGCGCCCAGGCCCGGCAGTCGGTCAAGGCCGCCACCGACGACCTCGACTTCCTGCGACTGGCGGTGCTGGACGCCCTGCTGGTGCTGCAAGCCGACACCGCGCCCGTGCCGATCGCCAAGCTGCTCTCGTCGATCGGCGACCGCGCCGCCGAAGCCGATGTGACCGATGCGCTGGCCGACCTCAAGAAACGAGCCCTGGTCTGGGGCGACAGTGCGGTGCGGGTCGCCGCCGACACCGGCACGGCGCTGCCGTGGCACCCGGGCCAAGTCACCCTCGAATACGGCTCGCGCACCGGCGAGCAGATCGCCGAGTTGATCGCCGGGCTCGACGAGGCCCAGCGTGAGGTGCTGGAGAAACTCGTCGAAGGATCACCGATGGGGCGCACTCGCGACGCCGCACCGGGCGCTCCGCCGCACCGCCCGGTGCCCCGGCTGCTGGCCACGGGGCTGCTGCGGCGTGTCGATGCTGAGACGGTGATCCTGCCCCGCCAAGTCGGGCAGGTGCTCCGCGGCGAGGAACCAGGTCCGATGCAGCTGACGGCGCCCGATCCGGTGGTGGCCACCACCGCGCTCCGCGACGTCGACGCCGCGGCCGCCGGAGCTGTCATCGACCTGCTGCGCGAGATCGACGTTCTGTTGCAGAACCTCAGCGCCACACCGGTTCCCGAGCTACGCACCGGCGGGCTCGGCGTACGCGAAATCAAGCGGCTTGCCAAGGCAACCGGGATCGACGAACCACGTCTGGGTCTGATCCTCGAGGTGGTGGCCGCGGCCGGGCTGATCGCCGGCGGCATGCCTGAGCCGCTGCCATCCCACGGCGAAGGCCCCTATTGGGCGCCGACGCCGGCCGCCGACCGATTCGCCGACATGTCCCCGGCCGAGCGGTGGCACCTGCTGGCCCGCACCTGGCTCGACCTGCCGGGCCGGCCGGCGCTGCTCGGTAGCCGCGGCCCGGACGGCAAACCGTATGCCGCCTTGAGTGATTCGCTGTTTTCGACGGCGGCGCCGCTGGATCGGCGGCTGTTGCTGGGGATGCTCGCGGAGCTGGCTGCCGGTGCCGGTGTCGATGCGGCAACTGCGTCGGCGGCCCTGATCTGGCGCCGTCCGCGGTGGGGCCGGCGATTGCAGCCGGGGCCGGTCGCGGATCTGTTGACCGAAGGCCACGCGCTGGGTCTTGTCGGTCGCGGTGCGATCAGCACGCCCGGCCGGGCACTGCTGAACAGTGATCGAGACGCTGGGAACCCCGCCCCGGTGGTCGATGCGATGACGCGGGCGCTACCGAAGCCGATCGACCACTTCCTGGTACAGGCGGATCTGACCGTCGTGGTACCGGGGCCGTTGCAACGCGAACTCGCCGATCAGCTGGCCACGGTGGCTACTGTCGAATCGGCCGGTGCGGCAATGGTGTACCGGGTCAGCGAGCAGTCCATCCGGCATGCGCTCGACGTCGGCAAGAGCCGCGACTGGATGCACGGGTTCTTCGCCGGCCACTCCAAGACACCGGTGCCGCAGGGACTTACCTACCTGATCGACGATGTCGCACGCCGTCATGGGCAACTCAGAATCGGCATGGCCGCGTCGTTCGTGCGGTGTGAGGACCCCGCACTGTTGGCCCATGCCGTGGCCGCCGCCGGGGACCTGCAGCTACGGGCCCTGGCGCCGACGGTCGCGGTGTCACCCGCGCCCATCGCCGAGGTGCTGGCCGCCTTGCGGAATGCGGGCTTCGCTCCGGCCGCCGAAGATTCCACCGGCGCGATCGTCGACGTCCGCCCGCGCGGCGCCCGCGTACCCGCACCGAACCAACGCCGGCCCTACCGCCCGCCGCCGCGGCCCAGCAGCGAGACGTTGCACGCGGTGGTCGCGGTGTTACGTAAGGTGACGGCGGCGCCGTTCGGCAATATCCGCGTCGACCCGGCCGTCGCAATGTCGCTACTGCAGCGCGCAATTAAGGACGAGGCTACGGTGTTGATCGGCTACCTCGACGCCGCCGGCGTGGCGACCCAGCGGGTGGTGTCACCGATCGCCGTCCGCGGTGGGCAGCTGATGGCCTTCGACTCGTCGTCGGGGAAGCTGCGTGACTTCGCCATCCATCGCATCACCTCGGTGATGTCGGTCGACGACCGATAATGGAACCCATGACCCGACCACCCGATTGCCGTGGAGCGCTCTTGTGACCGACGGGCCGTTGATCGTGCAGTCCGACAAGACGGTGCTGCTCGAAGTCGACCATGACCTGGCCGGTGCCGCACGCGCCGCTATCGCGCCGTTCGCCGAGCTGGAACGCGCGCCCGAGCATGTGCACACCTACCGGATCACCCCGCTCGCGTTGTGGAATGCCCGTGCCGCCGGGCACGATGCCGAACAGGTCGTCGATGCGCTGGTCAGTTTCTCCCGCTACGCCGTGCCACAGCCGCTGCTGGTCGACATCGTCGACACCATGGCCCGCTATGGGCGGCTGCAATTGGTCAAGAATCCCGCACACGGCCTGACCCTGCTCAGCCTGGACCGTGCCGTGCTCGAGGAAGTGCTGCGCAACAAGAAGATCGCACCGATGCTCGGCGCCCGCATCGACGAGGACACCGTTGTCGTCCACCCCAGCGAGCGGGGCAGGGTCAAGCAGCTGTTGCTCAAGATCGGTTGGCCCGCAGAAGATCTCGCCGGCTACGTCGACGGTGAGGCGCATCCGATCAGTCTGCACGAGGATGGCTGGCAGCTGCGGGATTACCAGCAGATGGCCACGGACTCGTTCTGGTCCGGCGGCTCCGGGGTGGTGGTTCTGCCGTGCGGCGCGGGCAAGACCCTGGTCGGTGCGGCCGCAATGGCCAAAGCCCAGGCCACCACCCTGATCCTGGTCACCAACATCGTGGCCGCGCGGCAGTGGAAGCGCGAGCTGGTCGCCCGCACCTCGCTGACGGACGACGAGATCGGCGAATACTCCGGTGAGCGCAAGGAGATTCGGCCCGTCACCATTTCGACATACCAGATGATTACCCGTCGCACCAAGGGCGAATACCGGCATCTGGAACTCTTCGACAGCCGCGACTGGGGGTTGATCATCTACGACGAGGTGCATCTGCTGCCGGCGCCGGTGTTCCGGATGACCGCAGACCTGCAGTCCAAGCGGCGACTCGGGCTGACCGCCACGTTGATCCGCGAAGACGGCCGCGAGGGCGACGTGTTCTCTCTGATCGGCCCGAAGCGCTATGACGCGCCGTGGAAAGACGTTGAGGCCCAAGGCTGGATCGCACCGGCGGAGTGCGTCGAAGTTCGAGTGACGATGACCGACAACGAGCGGATGCAGTACGCGACGGCCGAGCCCGAGGAGCGCTACCGGCTGTGCTCGACTGTGCACACCAAAATTGCTGTGGTCAAGTCGATTCTGGGCAAACACCCCGGCGAGCAGACCCTGGTGATCGGCGCCTACCTGGATCAGCTCGAGGAGCTGGGCACCGAGCTGAACGCTCCCGTTATCCAGGGATCGACGAGGACCAGCGAACGCGAGGCGTTGTTCGACGCCTTTCGCCGCGGCGAGATCGCGACGCTGGTGGTGTCCAAGGTGGCCAACTTCTCCATCGACTTGCCGGAAGCCTCTGTGGCGGTTCAGGTCTCGGGCACTTTCGGTTCGCGTCAGGAGGAGGCGCAGCGGTTGGGCCGGCTGCTGCGGCCCAAGTCCGACGGCGGCGGCGCCATCTTCTACTCGGTGGTGGCTCGCGACAGTCTCGATGCCGAATACGCCGCGCACCGGCAGCGGTTCTTGGCCGAGCAGGGCTACGGCTACATCATCCGCGACGCCGACGACCTGTTGGGCCCGGCGATCTAGGTCGACAGGATGGTGGCTGACGCGGTGCCGGGGGCGCCGTATACCTGCGCCAGGCCGACGCGCGGGTTGCCGGGCACCTGACGTTCGCCAGCCGTACCCCGCAGCTGCCGCACCAGCTCGTGCACCTGCCGTAACCCCGACGCGCCGATGGGCTCACCGTTGGCGATCAACCCGCCGTCGGTGTTGACCGGGATCGAGCCGTGGATCTCGGTGGCACCGTCGGCGACCAGCTTCTCCTGCTCGCCGTCGGCACACAGCCCGGTCTCGGCCATGTGGATCACCTCGGCGCCGGCGTCGGTGTCCTGCAGTTGCGCGACGTCGATGTCGTCGGGTCCGATTCCCGCGGCCTCGTAGGCGGCTCGAGCCGCGTACACCGTCGGTGCGGCGTCCTCGTCCAGCGCAGCCGATGTGGCGTGTACTTCGTAGGCGCCGTAGCGGCGGGTGCGGATCTCGCATGCCCGTACATACACCGGTTTGTCGGTGAACGTGTGCGCCATGTCGGCGCGGCACATGATGACCGCGGCGGCGCCCTCGTCGGGCGCACAGAACATGTACTGGGTCAGCGGATAGTTGAGCACCGCCGAGTTGAGGATCTCGCTCTCAGGAATTGCCTTGCGACGGAACGCATTCGGATTCATGGCGCCGTTGCGGTAGTTCTTGGCGGCGACCTTGGCCAGCGTGGCCCGGGAGATGTTGTGGTCATGGAGGTACTTGTTGGCTTTCATGCCGAAGAATTTGGTGGTGACGAACTGACCATTCTGTGCATACCACTGGGGCAGCGCGAGTTTGGCGGGGTCGTCGGTAAAGGCACCACGCGGGTGTTTGTCCATGCCGATGGCGATGCCGATGTCGTACTTGCCCAGCCGGATGGTGTCGGCGGTCTGCTGGACGGCGCTGGCCGCCGTGGCGCACGCGTTGAACACATCGGTGAACGGGATGCCGGTCAGTCCGACCAGCCGGGTCACCGCGTCGGGGTTGGACACCTCGTGGCTGCCGCCGAACCCGAACTGAATGTCCTTCCATTCCACACCGGCGTCGGTCAGCGCGGATCGGATGGCCTCGGCGCCCATCTGCATCGCGGTCTTCTCGAACCTGCCGAACGGATGCAGGCCCACGCCGATGATCGCCACCTCGTTGCCCATCGTCAAAGTCCTTCCTGGCCCTTTGAAACCGGCCGGAACGCGAATGTCATCACCTCGTTGCCGTCGTCATCGGCGAAAAGCGGCACCATGGTGAGTTCGACCTCCTGGCCGAACTGCAGCTTGGCCGGGTCGTTCTCGGTCAGCCGGCCCTCGACCCGGATGACCGCCTCCTCTCCCAGACCGAGCTGGACCAAGCCCATGCCGAACGGCACGAAATCCTTGCCGGCCGGCCCGGCATAGGGCGGGCCGGGCGGGAATCCCTGCGTGGTCCATGCCACGAGGGTGCCGCGGCGCGGCAACGACACCTCGCTCATGTCCGCGCCGCTGCAGCGCGGACACCACTGCTGCACGGGGAAAGTCGTGGCACCACAGTCCCCGCAGCAACTGCCGATCAGCTGCGGGTTGTCGTTCGGCCAGGTCGAGATGTCGGGGGCCAGGGCCTTCTGCATCGCGCAATCCTTCGTCGTCGGCCGCAGAATAATACGCTTTACCGAACAGTACAACAGCATTCAAACAGAGTGGAAATATCATTCTCGTCATCTGCGAAGCGCTGGACCGACCGCCGCCGACGGCGGACTCCGGGCCCTTCGCTATCTTCTCCAGATCGCCCCTGCCGACGAAACTGAACTCCATGTGAGGACCCGACGATGCCTGTCACGGTGATACTTGAACTCAAGCTCAAACCCGAAGCGGTGCCCGCGGCGCGCGAGGTCATGAGCCGGGCATTGCAAACCACCCGGGCGTTCGACGGCAACCTCGGTACCGACGTGCTGGTCGATCAAGACGACGAAGCCCACTGGCTCATCTACGAACTCTGGGACACCGTCGAGCACGACGAGGCCTACCGCAGATTTCGCGCCGGCGAAGGCCGGCTGACGGAGCTTCCGCCGCTGCTCGCCGCGCCTCCCGTCAAGACCAGGTACGTGACGACCGACATCTGACAGCAGCACCCGGCACATTCGGCAGGCAATCAACTCAGCGCCGGAATCACTTCACGTTCGAAAAGCTCGATGCCCGAACGGTCGTAGGCGGCCTCGGGAAAATAGCAAATGGCGTAGTCACACCCGAGGTCGCGGGTCTTGGCCAGCTGCTCGATCACCTGTTCCGGCGTGCCCGTCGCCGCATCCGAAAGGCCCGCGACCATCGAATCCACCAGCGTCTCAGGCACATAGCCGACCAGGCGGTCGCGCACCCGCTGCAACCGATCCTTGACATCGGTCTCCGAGGTGCCGACGACGGCGGTGAAGTTGGATGAGCGAACGATGGCGTCGAAGTCGGTCCCGAGTTCGCGGCAATGCTGAGCCAGCAGTTCCGACTTTCGGGCGAATGCGGTGGGCTCGGGTGTGAAGTTGGTGTACTGGGCATACTTCGCCGCGATGCGTAGTGTCACCTTTTCCCCGCCGCCGGCAATCCATAGCGGAATACCGCCGGCTTGCAACGGCTTTGGCGCTACTATTGCACCGTCTACCCGGTAGTGCTCCCCGGTGAAAGTCACCTTTCCGTCGCGCCAGGCGTCCCGCATGATCTGCACACCCTCGTCCAGGCGAGCCAACCGTACCTTGGCCGACGGAAACCCGTAACCGTAAGCGCGCCACTCATGTTCGTACCATCCGGCGCCGATACCCATCTGGATCCGGCCGCCGGAAATAATGTCAGCGGTGGCCGCGACCTTGGCCAGGTAGACGGGGTTGCGGTAGCTCATCGCGGTGCACATCTGTCCCAGCTTGATCCGCGACGTGGTCGCGGCGTATGCCGCCATCAACGACCACGCCTCATGAGTGGCTTCATCGGTCGGCAGCGGGACGGTATGAAAGTGGTCGTAAACCCACAGTGAATCCCACGTGCTTCCGTCCGCATAGGTAGCAAGGTCGCGCATGACAGCCCAATGCTTTTCGGGCGGGATGCCGACCAAATCCATTCGCCAGCCTTGCGGGATGAAAAGTCCGAAGCGCATAGCTGGGACTTTAGCCCGATGTCACGCACCTAAGGCGGCTAATGCCGCTTCCACCGAGCAGGTTCGCAACTCCAGGTGCGGCGCATCGGGAAACTGCAGACAACAGTCCTGCAATCCGCCGAATGCCACCACCGCACGAGTCGCCTGCGCAAGCGTCGGCATGGGGCCAAAGACCAGCTTTCCCAGCCGTTCGCGCCAGCCCAGCACCGTGTCGACAAGCCCGAGATCGGCCAGCATCGTCAATTCGGCCACCACCAGCATGAGGTCTTCGCGGTGCCGGTAGTGGAAATCGAAATAGCCCTCCAGCAACTCGCGGGCATTGGTGTCGCCGCGGTTCTCCCGATCGGCGACGAATCGCTCACCCTCTTCGATCAGCGGCACCACAATGCTGCGCACCAGGTCCTCTCGGGAGCTGAAATGGTAGTAGAGCGCGGGTTTGGTGATCCCCAGCTCGTCGGCGATGTCTTGCAGGCTGGTGCGCTGCACGCCCTGGCGCAGGAAGAGCACGCGGGCTACCTCTTGGATACGTTGCCTGGTGTCCGACCTGGGCTTGGTCACCACGCCAGCGTAACTGACTTACCGATAGGTAAGCACCTGTGCTAGCTTTACGGACGTTAAGTAAACGAGGACGTCATGCGCATATTGATCTCGGGCGCCAGCATCGCAGGTCCGGTCCTGGCGTACTGGCTCGCCCGGTACGGCTTTGATGTCACCGTGGTCGAACGCGCCCCGCAATTACGCAAGACCGGCGGCCACGCCGTCGACCTGTTCCGGCCGGCCATGGAGATCTCGGAGAAGATGGGGGCATTGCCGCAGATCGAGGGACTGGCCACCGGCACCAGCCGACTAACGCTGTATCGCCAAGGCGCCCAACGACCCACGCGGGTCGACCTCACCAAGATCGTCGCCGCCGCTTCCGACCGGCACGTGGAGATCATGCGTGACGATCTGAGTGAGGCGTACTACCGCGCCGGCCGCGACCATGTCGAGTATCTTTTCGGCGACTCGATTACGGCCATATCATCCGATGGCGACGTGACTTTCGAGCATGGCAAGGCGCGCAGGTTCGACGTGGTCGTCGGCGCCGACGGGCTGCACTCGAACGTGCGGCGCCTGGTCTTCGGTGCAGACTCCGGACGCATCCAGTTCCTGGGCGGTTACCTTGCGGTGCTGTCGGTGCCGAAAACACTTGCCCGCGAAGGAGAATCAATAGCTCACCTGGGCCCGGGCCGCATCGCCATGATCTACACCGCGCGCCCACTGGACGATGCGCGCGCATTGTTCATGTTCCGCAGCAAGCAGCAATTGCGTTATCACCACCGAGATATCCTGCGGCAGAAGGCGTTACTGCGCAGCGCGATTTCCGGGATGCACCCGCAGGTGGACGGCTGGCTCGACGAGCTCGACCGCACACCCACCTTCTACTTCGACTCGATCACGCAGTTGCAGCTCGACAGCTGGTCGCGCGGGCGGGTCACCCTGGTCGGGGATGCCGGATACTGCCCGGGTCCCGCGGTCGGCGGCAGCACCAGCATCGCCGTGCTGGGGGCCTACATACTGGCCGGAGAACTGGCGCAGGCGGGTGCAGACTACGTAAGCGCGTTCGCGGCCTACGAGCAACAGATGGCGGACCCGGTACGTCGCAGCCGCACGTTTGCCCAAGCGATGGCGAAGAGCATCGTGCCGGGCTCCGCGACGGGTGTGTGGGCGTTGACCCGCGGCGCGCGGCTGGTCTCACTGCTGCCCGCCCGGCTCACCCGGTCGGTCGCGGCGCGGAACACCAAGGGCGTGCGACTCTATGACTCGATGCGGTTCAAGGAGTACAGCGAGCTAACCCGCAGTTAGCGGGCTCGCGACACTTAGCCTGCCGCGACGACACGACGAAAACCATAGCAACGGCCGAAGTTTCGACGCGGATCGGCGTTCCGGCGACGCCCCCGGGCCGCGAGCCGCCGAAGATGTGCCGCAGGTGGGGACCTTGGCCTCTATAAGGCCGGCTGACCGGACCGTAGCCTCGCCTTCATGGCAAGCAATTACATGCGGGCCATCGATGCGTTCGCCTGGAACATGGAGCGTGATCCCGCGCTGCGCTCGACGGTTGTCGCCGTCATTTGGCTCGACCGGTCGCCCACTTGGGAGGTACTCGCCGACCGTGTCGACCGGGCATCGCGATCGATGGTGTCGTTGCGACAGCATGTCGTCGAGTCGCCACTACGATTGGCGACTCCCCGGTGGGTGAGCGATGACCACTTCGATTTGAACTGGCACCTGCGCCGCGTCAACGCACCAGAGCCGCGTACGCGAGACACGGTGCTCGAGCTGGCGCGGCAGGCGGCGATGGACACCTTCGACCGGGAGCGCCCGCTGTGGGAGTTCACCCTGGTCGAAGGTCTGCAGGGAGGTGAAGCCGCGGTCATCTTCAAGATCCACCACTCGCTGTCGGACGGTGTCGGCGGCATGCAGATGATGGATGTCCTATTCGACATGCACCGCGATGGCGATGATCTGGGACCGATGCCACCGGCCCCGACCGGTGAGAGGCTGGGCGCGCGGGCCGTGATGACCGGCGCACTGCGCTCGTCACTCGGGCGGGTGGTCCATCGGGCCCGCCGGGGAGCCGAGACCGCGGTACCGACGCTGCTGCACACCGCACGTCACCCCATCGGCACGGCCCGCAACGTCGTCGCGATGACGCGTTCTGTCTACCGTTTCGCTGCACCCATGCCCGACACCATGTCACCGGTGATGCGCGAGCGCGCGATGGTTCGCCGCCTCGCGACGATGGAAATCCCTCTCGACGCGCTCAATAGGGCGGCTAAGGGCATCGGGGTAACGGTCAACGACGCGTTCCTCGGAGCTATCACAGGCGGCCTGCGTCGCTACCATGAGCGACACCACGCGACCGTCGAGTCGCTGCGCGTCACCATGCCGATCAACATCCGAACCGCAGCGGATGCTGGTACCTGGGGCAACCGGATCACGCTGGCCCGGATCGCACTCCCGGTGGCCGAAGCCGACCCAGCCGCCCGCATGCACAAGGTGCACCGCGTCGTCGAAACGGTCCGCAACGAGCCCGCGAGTCACCTCGCAGAGGTGATCGCCGAAGGCCTCATCTTTCTGCCCGTGGGCTACATCGGCGGCATGCTCAAGCACGTCGACTTCCTGGCGAGCGACCTGCCCGGCAGTCCGGTGCCGATCTATCTGGCAGGCGCCGAGGTCACCGGTTTCTTCGGGTTCGGACCGACGATCGGGGCCTCGTTCAACATCACATTGATCTCCTACAGAGGGACTTGTGATATCGGCGTCAATGTCGACACCAGCGCGGTACCCGACCACGACGTCCTGCTCGAGTCCCTGCGGGAGGGCTTCGAGGAAGTCGTCGCACTGGGTGAGAACGCCGAAGTACCGGCCGTGAGATGACCAAGGCGGCTTTGCTGCGGAATCCGATGTCGTCGTGTGGCATCGGCCGATTTGAGCCGATTTGAGTCTTGGCGATGAGTGCGCGGCCGTTCAACCTCGCCGAGATCATCGAACAGATGGCTGACTCCGTCGGCAACCGGCCCGCGGTGATCACTGAGACCAGCGAATACACCTACGCCGAAATCGACGACCGCACAACGCGATTGGCCAACCACCTGGTATCCGCCGGTATCCGGCCCGGTGACCACGTAGCGGTGCACGCGATGAACTGCATCGAGTGGGTCGACGCGTTCTACGGCATCATGAAAGCTCGAGCGGTCCCGATCAACGTCAACTACCGCTACCGGCACAACGAACTCAAGCACGTCTACGGCAACTCCGGGGCCGTGCTGGCGATCGTCGCCCCTCAATATGTCGAGCTGGTCAACGACATCCGCCCTGAGCTGCCCGCCCTTCGACAGCTGCTGGTGCTCGGCGAGGACTACGACACGGCGCTAACCGGCGCATCGCCGGAGCGCCGCATCACCGGTCGCAGCTCCGATGACCTCTACATCCTGTACACCGGCGGCACGACCGGCCTGCCCAAAGGCGTGGTGTGGCGGCAGGAAGACCTGATCCGCGGAGCGCTCAACGCCCTGCGCTACGGCGCCCCGTTGGACAGCGTCGAGCAGCTGGGTGCCGAGGCGGCCGCCAACGAGTTCCCGATGCGGCTGCTCACCGTCGGACCGCTCATGCACGGCGGCAGCCAGTGGATCATGGGCAACTGCCACGTCGCCGGTGCCACCTTTGTGCTTTCCACTCTGCCCAGTTTCGACCCGGCGAAGACGCTCGACCTCGCGTCGGAGGCCAACGTCATCAGCTTGGTCGTGCTCGGTGACGCGACCGCCCGGCCGCTTGCGGAGGCACTGCTGGCCGAACCGGGACGATGGGACCTCAGCAGTTTGCTAGCGGTGTCCAACGGCGCGGCGCCGCTATCGGCCGCGGTGCGGGCGCAGCTGCACACGGCCTTACCCAACTGCATCATCAACGACAGCTACGGTGCTTCCGAGTCGGGTACCACCGCCACCCGGATCGATGACGGCACGCCTCGGACCACACCCTTGTTCGATGCGGGACCCGACGTCATGGTTGTCGACGAGCAGTGGCGGCCCTGCCCGGTCGGGCAAGTCGGCATGCTGGCGCGCAGCGGCCCGATCCCGCTGGGCTATCTCAACGACCCGGAGAAGACGGCGGCCGCCTTCAAGGAGATCGACGGCAAGCGCTGGGTCATACCCGGCGACTTCGCCCGCCGAGAGCATGACGGCAGCATTTCGCTGCTCGGACGCGGCTCGGTGACGATCAACTCAGGCGGAGAGAAGATCCACCCCGAAGAGGTGGAAGGCGTATTGCTGGAACACGCAGATGTTTTCGATGCCGGCGTGGTCGGTACGCCGCATGAGCGATGGGGTGAACAGGTGACGGCCGTCGTGCAGTTGCGCGTCGGCGCGACACTGACACTCGAGCAGCTCCAAGACCACTGCCGCAAGACCATCGCCGCCTTCAAGGCTCCCAAGGTGATGCTCACGGTGGATCGTGTACCCCGCACAGCACTCGGCAAGGTGGACTACCCCGCGTTGAAATCGTTGGCCCTCAAACTCCTTGGCCTTGACAAGTCCGAGCGCTCGGCGCCGCCGAACCGCTGACTCTGTGTAAGTGCGAGCAGCAGACGTAACGGCCCCCGAAAACCTCGGTTTTCGGGGGCCGTTACGTCTGCTTCGCGGCCGAAACTAGGTCAGAGATTCCGGCGGCAGGAAGCGGTCGCCGTACTTGGCGGCCAACTCCTTGGCGCGCGCCACGAAGGCTTCCTTGCCGATCCCGGCCGGTCCCTGGTAGCCGACGATGAACTGCGCGCTACCGCCGGTCCACGGCGGGTAACCGATGCCCATGATCGACCCGATGTTCGCGTCGGCCGTGGACGTCAGCACACCCTCGTCGAGGCACTTCTGGGTCTCCAGGGCCTCGGCGAACAGCATCCGGTCGATCATGTCCTGCAGCGGTGGCGCCGACGTCCCCGACTTGAACGTGTCCCGCAGCCCCGGCCACAAGCCGGTTCGCTTGCCGTCGACGTATTCGTAGAAGCCCGCGCCCTTGAGCCGGCCGGACCGCCCGAGCTCGATCATCTTCTCGACAACCGCCTCGGCCGGATGCGGCTCGTAGGTGCCGCCGGCATCCTCGACACCCTTACGGGTAGCGACGGCGATCTTGTGCATGAGCTCCAGGTTGAGCTCGTCGGAGAGCTGCAGCGGCGGGGCCGGGTACCCGGCCTGCGACCCGGCCTGCTCGATCGACGCCGGTTCCACGCCCTCGCCGAGCATAGCCAGCGCCTCGTTGACGAAGGTGCCGATGACCCGTGAGGTGAAGAACCCGCGGCTGTCGTTGACCACGATCGGGGTCTTGCCGATGGCCAGCGTGTAGTCGAACACCCGGGCCAGCGCCTCGTCAGAAGTCTTCTCGCCCTTGATGATTTCGACCAGCGGCATCTTGTCCACCGGTGAGAAGAAGTGGATCCCGATGAAGTCTTCCTGCCGTTTGACGCCGGTTGCCAGGCCGGTGATCGGCAGCGTGGAGGTGTTGGACCCGAGGACCGCATTGGGCTCGACGATGTCTTCGATCTCCTGGAACACCTTGTGCTTGAGTTCCTGGTTCTCGAAGACGGCTTCGATGACGAAGTCGACACCCTTGAGATCCGCGGGGTCGCCCGTCGGGGTGATGCGCGCCAGCAGGGCATCGCTGCGCTCCTGCGTGGTGCGACCCCGCTCCAGCGCCTTGGCCTCCAGCTTTTCGGAGTAGCCCTTGCCCTTCTGCGCGGCCTCCAAGCTGACGTCTTTGAGCACCACGTCGTAGCCCGCCTTGGCCGAGACGTAGGCGATGCCCGCGCCCATCATGCCCGCGCCCAGCACCCCGATCTTCTTGATCGGGGTCTTGGCGATCCCGTCGGGACGCGAACCACCGGCATTGATGGCCTGCAGGTCGAAGAAGAACGCCTGGATCATGTTCTTGGCGACCTGGCCGGTGACCAGTGAGGCGAAGTAACGGCTCTCGATGCGGGTGGCGGTGTCGAAATCCACCTGCGCACCCTCGACGGCGGCGGACAGGATGGCCTTCGGCGCCGGCATCGGCGCACCCTTGAGCTGCTTGCGCAGCAGCGCGGGGAACGACGGCAGGATGGACGCCAACCCCGGCGACGACGGGGTGCCGCCCGGCATCTTGTAGCCCTTCTTGTCCCAGGGCTGCTCATGGGAATCCGGGTTGGCCTTTATCCAAGCCTTGGCGGCGGGCACCAATTCCTCAACCGTGGGCAACAATTCGTCGACCAGTCCGATTTCCTTGGCCTTGGCCGGCTTGAAGCGAGTGCCTTGCGACAGGATGTTGACGAACGCGTTCTGGATGCCGAACATCCGCACCGTGCGGGTTACCCCACCGGCGCCGGGCAGCAGGCCCAGCGTCACTTCCGGAAGCCCGATCTGGCTGCCCTTCACGTCGGCCGCGATGCGGTGATGACAGGCCAGGGCGATCTCCAGTCCGCCGCCAAGTGCTGCGCCGTTGATGGCGGCGACCACCGGCTTGCCCAGCGTCTCCAGGGTGCGAAATTGCCGCTTGACTGTCTCGACGGTGTTGAACACATCGCCGGCGTCCTCGGGCCTGGCCTGCACCATGGTCTTCACGTCACCGCCGGCGAAGAAGGTCTTCTTCGCGCTGGTGATCACCACGCCGGTGATCGAATCCTTTTCGGCGACAAGGCGATCCACGGCCTTGCCCATCGACTCGATGTAGGCCTCGTTCATCACGTTGGCCGACCCCGACGGGTCGTCCATGGTCAGCGTGACAATGCCGTCGGCGTCCTTGTCCCACTGGATTGTATTGTCGGGCATAACGTTTAAACCCTCTCGATAACCGTCGCGACGCCCATGCCGCCGCCGATACATAGCGTGACGAGCGCCCGTCGGGCATTGCGGCGCTCCAGTTCGTCGACCATGGTGCCCAGGATCATCGCGCCGGTAGCACCCAGCGGGTGGCCCATCGCGATGGCGCCGCCGTTGACGTTGAGCTTCTCGTCGGGGATGTTCAGATCCTTCTGGAATTTCAGCACCACCGACGCGAACGCCTCGTTGAGCTCGAACAGGTCGATGTCGTCGACGGTCAGCCCGGCCCGGTCGAGCACCTTGAGGCTGGCCGGGGTGGGGCCGGTCAGCATGATCACCGGGTCGGCGCCGCTGGTGGCGGTGGCCACGATGCGGGCCCGCGGGGTGAGGCCCTGCGCTTGCCCAGCCTTCTCGCTGCCGATCATCACCAGTGCGGCACCGTCGACGATCCCCGAGGAGTTGCCGCCGGTGTGCACGTGGTTGATCTTCTCGACCGAGTGGTACTTCTGCAGCGCGACGTCGTCGAAACCACCCATCGCCGCCAGGCCCTCGAAGGCCGGCTTCAGCTTGGCCAGACCTTCCATGGTGGTGTCGGGCCGCATGTGCTCGTCGTGGTCGAGGATCAGCAGGCCGTTCTGGTCACGGACCGGAACCACCGACTTGGCGAAGTAGCCGCCCGACCACGCGGCGGCGGCCTTCTCCTGGCTGCGCAACGCGTAGCGGTCGACATCTTCGCGGGAGAAGCCCTCGATGGTGGCGATCAGATCGGCGCCGATGCCCTGCGGAACAAACATGACGTCGTAGTTGGTGGCGGGGTCCAGCCCCATCGCGCCGCCGTCGGAGCCCATCGGAACGCGGCTCATCGACTCGACGCCGCCGGCCAGCACCAGGTCGTCCCACCCGGAGCGCACCTTCTGCGCGGCGGTGTTGACGGCCTCGAGGCCCGATGCGCAGAACCGGTTGAGCTGCACACCGCCGGAGGTGACCGGCATGCCCGACGCCAGCACCGCGGCCCGGGCAATGTCACCACCCTGGTCACCGACGGGTGAAACGCAGCCCAGGATGACGTCGCTGATCAGGTTCTCGTCCAGGTCGGGGTGACGCTTGCGCAGCTCCTCGATCAGGCCTACGACCAGGCTCAAGGGCTTGACCTCGTGCAACGATCCGTTCTTCTGCTTGCCACGCGGGGTGCGGATGGCCTCGTAGATAAAGGCTTCTTCGGGCATGTCGATTTCCTGTTCGGGGAAAGGGAGGGCTAGGTCCGTCTTAAAGACTAGGTCCAGTAGGGGAACACTAACAGGGTGCTCGGCCAACCTGTTGGTTGGGCCGATGTCGCGGGGTCACGGTCCGACTGCGCGGCTGTGATCGTTGGCACGGAACCCGCGCGCCGGCAGGCTCACGATTTGCCGTCTTCACGCTGTTGAGCCCCCGATTGCGGCGGCGAGTTTCTTCGCTGGGCGGCAGGCCCGTCGCAGCTGTCCTTGACTCTGCCCGGCGCCGCCGGGTCGATGTCATCGCGGGCAGCCGGGTGCTTTGCGGGACCGGCGAACCTCGTCGGGCGCATCGGCACCGCCGTGCTCGCCGACCGACTCACACCGCGGCACAACCAACATCACCGGCAGATCGTCGACAATCGCCGTCGGTCCCGAACGATCCGACATTGAGCCTTAAGCTCGATCGCCATGACGGTGTCGCGGCTGCAGCCCTACGCGACCACGGTGTTCGCCGAGATGTCGGCGCTGGCCGCGCGTGTTGGCGCAGTGAACCTCGGGCAGGGGTTTCCCGACGAGGACGGGCCGCCGGCGATGCTGCGGGCCGCACAAGAGGCCATCGCCGCCGGGGTCAACCAGTACCCGCCCGGAATAGGCATCGCGGAGCTGCGGCAGGCGATCGCCGCCCAGCGGCGACGGCTTTTCGGCATCGATTACGACCCGGACACCGAGGTGCTGGTCACGGTCGGGGCCACCGAAGCCATTGCCGCGTCGGTACTGGGACTGGTCGAACCCGGCTCGCAGGTACTGCTGATCGAGCCGTTCTACGACTCCTACTCGCCGGTCGTGGCGATGGCCGGCGCGCATCGGGCGGCCGTGCCGCTGGTGGCCGATGGCCGGGGCTTCGCCCTGGACACCGATGCGTTGCGACGCGCCGTGACGCCGCGTACCCGGGCGTTGATCGTCAATTCTCCGCACAATCCGACCGGTGCGGTGCTGGGGCGGGCCGAGCTGGCGGCCATCGCGGAGATTGCCGTCGCCGCAGACCTTTTGGTGATCACCGACGAGGTCTACGAGCACTTGGTGTTTGACGGCCACGATCACCTGCCGCTGGCCGCCTTCGACGGCATGGCCGAGCGCACCGTCACCATCTCGAGCGCGGCCAAGATGTTCAACTGCACCGGCTGGAAGATCGGATGGGCCTGCGGCCCTGCACAACTCATCTCCGGGGTGCGCGCGGCCAAACAGTACCTAAGCTATGTGGGCGGCGCACCGTTTCAGCCGGCGGTGGCTCTTGCGCTCAACACCCAGGACGACTGGGTGGCCACCCTGCGCACTTCTTTGCAGACCAGACGCGATCGGCTGGCCTCGGGATTGACCGAGATCGGTTTCGAGGTACACGACAGCTACGGCACCTACTTCGTGTGCGCCGATCCGCGTCCGCTGGGCTACCACGACAGCGCGGCATTCTGCGCGGCGCTGCCGGAGCAGGCGGGGGTGGCCGCCATTCCGATGTCGGCGTTCTGCGACCCCGCGGCACAGCACACCGACCTGTGGAATCACCTGGTGCGCTTCGCCTTCTGCAAACGGGAGGATACCCTCGACGAGGCGATCAGGCGACTTGCCGCACTGCGCGACGGGGCTATCCGGTCTTCATGACGTGATTTCGCAGTCCCTCCAGGGCTGCGTGCAGGATCTTCTTGCGCGCCCGCTTGATCCAGAACTCGGGCAGCGGCGCCGACGGCTCCACCGTGAGCGTGAACCGCACCCGGGTCTTGTCTTCCCCCTCGCGGCGCAGGTTGTACTCACCATGCTGCCCGTGTTGCTGAGCGGTCTTGTGGGCGTCCCAGACCATCCAGTCCGGCCCCCAATGGTATTCGAGCAGTTGGGTGTCCACGATGCCGGTCACTTTGACGGTGACCTTCACGTGGTGCGGTCGACCGTCGGGATGGGTGTCGACGACCTCGACCCGCTTGTGCACCGAAGACCATGACGGCACCGCGTCCATGTCGGCGAGCGCCTCCATGATCACCTCAGGGGGCGCATCAATGACGATTTCGCTCGACGCTTGGACAGCCACTGCCACCAAGTTAGCAACCACGGGCCGGCTTGCGGCGCGGCGGAAACGGAACTATGTCAGATCATCCCGGTTGCTGCGGCTGCTGATCAGTTCGGTCAGCCCCTTCGCCGCGGCATCCAGCACGTGTTCGCTGGCCCGCTTGACGATGAAGCCGGGAATCGGGCCGGCCGGTTCGACGGTGATGTCGAACCGCACCCGTGACGAGTCGACGCCTTCGGGCTTGACGGTGGTCTCGATGTGCTGGCCATGCTGCTGGAAAGTCTGGTCGGCATCCCAGCACATCCAGTCCGGGCCCCAGTGATATTCCAGGATCTCCTTGTCGACCAGCCCCAGAATTTTGACCACGGCTTTCACGTGATGGGGGCGCCCGTCCGGGTAATAATCGATCACTTCCACCCGTTTGTGCAGCGGTGACCAGGATGTCAGCACGCTCACATCTGCCAGCGCCTCCATGACCACTTCCGGAGGCGCATCGATGATGATCTCCCGCGATGCTTTGACGGCCACCAAGCTCAAGCTAGCAACGCCGTCCTATTCGCGGACGTATTCGGGACAATTCGAAAGATTAGGTGACTACCAATTTATTTCGTCGATCGGCGTGGTTGCTGCCGGTGGCGCCGCGACCGGTCCGGCCGGGGTACGCGAGAAGCGCGGCGCGGGTGCGGCCTGGTCCACACCGTCGACGTTGATCACCGTCGACCGGGCTGTCAAGTGGGCGTTGCCGGCCGCTTCGCTCCAGGTCAGCACCGGAGTCACGCACGCGTCGGTGCCGGCGAAGACCTCGGTCCACTCGTCGCGGGTCCGGCCGGCGAACCGCTCGGCGAAGATGTCGCGCATCCGCGGGTAGGAGCCGACGTCGAGCTGGTTGGGCACGTCGTCGGCCTTCAGGCCGAGCCCGGCCAGCAGCGCCGCGAAGAACTGCGGCTCGATGGCGCCCACCGCCAGGTATTTGCCGTCGGCGGTTTCATAGCAGCCGTAGAACGGGGCGCCGCCGTCGAGCAGGAACGATTCGCGTTCGTCGCGCAAACTCCCGATTGCCTTCATGGTCCACATCATCTGGGCCAGCACGCTGACCCCGTCGACCATCGCCGCGTCGATCACCTGGCCCTTGCCCGACCGCTCCCGCTCATACAGCGCGGCCACGATGCCCAGCAGCACCAGCATGGAGCCGCCGCCGAAGTCGGCGACCAGGTTCAGCGGCGGCATCGGCGGCCGGTCGGCGTAACCGAGCGCCGACAACGCACCGGTCTGCGACAGGTAGTTGATGTCGTGGCCGGCCGTCGATGCCAGCGGCCCGTCCTGTCCCCAGCCCGTGATGCGCGCGAAGATCAATCGCGGATTGACCGCCGCGCAGTCGTCGGGACCGATGCCGAGCCGCTCGCAGGTGCCCGGCCGAAAGCAGTCCAGCAGCACATCGGCCTTGGCGGCCAACGCCAGCAACGCACCCGGCTGCGCCTTGACATCCAGGTCCACGATCCGCTTCCCGCGATGCAGCAGATCCCGGTCCTCCGACGGCATGGTCAACCCGCCGGGACGGCGCACCCGCACCACGTCGGCGCCGAGGTCGGCCAGCACCATCCCGGCATGCGGACCTGGTCCGATACCGCCGAGTTCGATGACCTTCACCCCGGCCAAGGGCCCCCCGCCGGTCACGGTGGCTAGCCGCCCTTCTTGACCTTGAGCACCCGCTTGCGCAGCCCGTCGGTATTGATTTCGATGACCCCTTTGATGGCGCGTTTGATCACAAAGCCGGGCAGCGGCACCAGCGGATCCAGGCTCAGGTCGAACTTCGTCCGGGTCTTGTCGCCCTCCGGCGTGAGCGTGTAGCCGCCCTCTTGGTTACGAGAAGCCTTCCCGCTTTCCTGCGTCCAGGTGACGCCGTCGTCACGCCAGGTGTAGGCGAGCACGATCTCGTCCGTGACCCCGGCGGTCTTGACTTTCATCCGGGCCCGCCGGGGTCGCCCGTCGTCGTGACGTTCGAGCACTTGTGCGCTCTGATGGATGTCGGACCACTCGGGCATTGCCTCGATGTCGGCGACGACGTCGAGGATCTCCTTGGGGCTTGCTTCGATGACTACTTCGCGGGATTCCTTGACTGCCATGGCGCCGACGATAGCGCGACCGCGTCATTGCCGGAATGGTTTCGGCCGGGCGTACCGTCGTCTTCGTGACCGATCGCGCGGCTGGCCCCAACGAACCCGTGTACACCGTCGGCGACTACCTGCTGGACCGACTCGCCGAACTCGGCGTTTCCGAAATCTTCGGCGTGCCCGGGGACTACAACCTGGAGTTCCTCGACCATATCGTGGCCCATCCGGCCATCCGGTGGGTGGGCAACGCCAACGAGCTCAACGCCGGCTATGCCGCCGACGGCTACGGGCGGTTGCGCGGAATGTCGGCTGTGGTAACGACATTCGGTGTCGGTGAACTGTCGGCCGCCAATGCGATCGCGGGCAGCTACGCCGAGCATGTGCCGGTGGTCCACATCGTCGGCGGTCCCTCCAAAGACGCCCAGGGCACCCGGCGGGCCCTGCACCATTCGCTCGGCGACGGCGACTTCGAGCACTTCTTTCGGATCAGCCGCGAAATCACCTGCGCCCAAGCCAATCTCATGCCGGCAACGGCATGCCGGGAGATCGACCGGGTGCTGTGTGAGGTGCGGGAGCAGAAGCGGCCCGGATACCTGCTGCTGTCCACCGACGTGGCCCGCTTCCCCACCGAGCCGCCCGGCGCTCCGCTACCCCCTTACGGCGGCGGCACCAGTCCGCGCGCGCTGTCACTGTTCACCGAGGCCGCCGCCGCACTGATCGGCGAGCACCAGCTGACCGTGCTGGCCGACCTGCTGGTCCATCGGTTGCGGGCGGTCGACGAGCTGGAGGCGTTGCTGGCCGCCGACGTGGTGCCGCATGCCACGCTGATGTGGGGCAAGAGTTTGCTCGACGAGAGCTCGCCCAACTTCCTGGGCATCTATGCCGGAGCCGCCAGCGCCGCGCGAGTGCGCGCGGCGATCGAGCAGGCGCCCGTGCTGGTGACGGCCGGGGTGGTGTTCACCGACATGGTCAGCGGATTCTTCAGCCAGCGGATCGACCCGGCGCGCACCATCGATATCGGCCAGTACCAAAGCACCGTGGCCGGCCGGGTGTTCGCGCCGCTCGAGATGAGCGCCGCCCTGCGCGCGATCGCCGAGATCCTGACCGGGCGCGGGATAACCTCACCCCCCGTGCCGGCTCCGGATGACCACCGTCCGGCATCGACTCCGCAGCGCGATGACCCTCTGACCCAGCGGATGTTGTGGGACCGGGTCAACGACGCGCTTACCCCCGGCAATGTGGTGCTGGCCGAGCAGGGCACCTCGTTCTACGGCATGGCCGACCACCGGTTGCCGCACGGGGTCACCTTCATCGGTCAACCTCTTTGGGGCTCAATCGGTTACACGTTGCCGGCGGCGCTGGGGGCCGCGGTGGCGCATCGTGACCGCAGGACGGTACTGCTGATCGGCGACGGGGCCGCGCAACTGACCGTCCAGGAAATCGGCAACTTCTCCCGCGAGGGCCTGTCCCCCGTCATCGTGGTGGTCAACAACGACGGCTACACCATCGAACGGGCGATCCACGGCGAAACTGCCTCCTACAACGACATCGCCGCCTGGAGCTGGACCGCCGTCCCCAGCGCGCTGGGAGTGACCGACCACCTGGCATTTCGGGCGCGGACCTACGGCGAACTCGACGATGCACTCACCGCGGCCGCGGCGCACCGGGACCGTTTGGTGCTCGTCGAAGCGGTGCTGCCACGACTCGAAATCCCGCATCTGCTCAGCGATCTCGTCGCGCCCACGTCGTCGGACGGCACCGCGCGCCGCTGACTCAGCACCGGTGCGGTGTCGGCTCCGCGGCAGCACCGCCTCGACGAGCACCAAGGATCGCGCGAATGGTGTGCCGGCAACGTCCGCAGTCGGCGCCCGCTCCGCAGGCCTGGGCGACATCCTTGGTCGTCGAGGCGCCGGCAGCAACGGTCTCGGCCACCATCTGGCTGGTGACGCCGTTACACAGGCAGACATACATCGAGCGTTCCGCTCAATCCGTCTCGATCCGCATCATCTCGGCAAACCGGCCCACGAACAGCGGTGGGTAGGCACCGACCCCGGCGCGGCCCATCCACTGGGCCGCGGCGTCGGGATGGTCGATCCACGCCCGGGCGCGCTCTTCGTCCTGGAACTCCTGAAGGATCAGGACCTCGTGCTCGTCGTCGAAAGCCTGGAAAACCCACGTCTTTCGGATGCCGGCCGCGGTGAACCGCGCCATCGCAAGGCCGACCTCCGCGGTCAGTGTCGCCACATCGTCCACCGACGCGATTCCCGCTACCACGACCCCCGGCGCCCGGCCGGCGGCCCCCGCGGCCGGAGTCTCGGCAATGAACCTGTCCACGATCTCGCCGGCGAAGACCGCCGGGATGTCCGCGACGCCCGCCGCGTCGAACCATTCGAAGAAGACCCGCGAGCGCAGCAGTTCCACGATCGGTTCGCGGCTGTGCACGCCGATCATCACCAGGACGCGGCCGTAGTCGTGGGTCGAGGTATAGACCAGGACGTGGTGGGCTCCGATAGCGGCCAGCGCCGACTTCTTGCGCTGCAACAACGGCCACACTCGGCTCGGATCCGGGACCCGGTAGTCGGACGCGATCACCATCGAATGGATGTCGTTGGTCATGGTCGTATTCCCGTCACCCGCGGATCTACACCGGATCTACACCGGATCAAACGAGGAGATGAGCCACTTCCCGTCGGCCTTGGTCAGCTTGACCAGCACGCTGCTGGACGTCAACGTCGGCTCCGGCCGGTCGGCACTCTGGGTGCTCTGGTTGACGAACACCAGTACGACGGCCGAGTCCGGATGCAATTCGGATACGGCGGCGCGCAGCACTACCGCGCTCGTCTTGACCGACTTCTGCTTGGCGGCCGGTGCGACGATCTGTTGGGTGAACTGGTCGTAATACGACAAGAAGTCGCCGGTCAGATGTGATCTCGCGGAAGAGAAATCGCGCTCCAGAGTATCCGGAGAGTACGACAGGATGGCGATGGTGCCATCGGTAGCCGCCGCAACCGCCGACTTGGCGGCTTGGGCATCGACCTCGCGATCCGGTCGGTAGGAGAAGAAATATAGTCCTGCCAGCAGCGCCAGCGAGGCCGCCACCAGTAACGCCACCAGCGCAGCGACCACCTTGCCCGACGACAGCTTGCTCACCCAGCCCGCGCGGCGCTTCGGCCGTGCGGGCCGGTCGTCGTCGTTTGACAAGGCCGGGTCGGGCTCCGCAGCCTCCTCGATCGACGTTTCCTCCGCGGTCATGGCACGAACTCGACTTTCGACATCTTGAGCTGATCACCGTCGCGGGTGATGGTCACGATCAACCGGAACTTGCGAGGATCCTGCCTGGCTCCGGCAGCATTGGTGACTTCGGACGTCGAGGCGACCAGTACTACCGCCGAGTCGTCGGTCATGGTGTCCACGTCGACGGCGACGGCCTGGACGGTGCCCTGCTCGACCACCTTCGACTGTTCGACCACCTTGATGAAATCGTCTGCCACCTTTGCCATATCGTCGCGGAACGTCCCGGTGGAGTTGTCGAGGATGCGCTGCACGCCCTGCTTGGCGTTGGTGAAGTCCAGCGATGTCAACGTCACGACGCCCTGTCGCGCAGCTGCGGCGAACTCAGCCACTCGATCCCGGTGGCGAGTGGCATCGCGATGCTTCACAAGCATGAACAGGCTGCCCGACAGCCCGGCCAGAATGACGATGACGGCTAGCGCAGCGGCAACCGCGGACCGGGTGAGCCGCAGCCTGCGCCGGCGCCGCGCCGGCGCCTCATCGGCATCGGCGGACACGTCGACGTCGCTGCCTTCGCCCCCGCCGTCCAAACCGCGCTCGGCCTCGACGTTTTCGGATACTTCGGATAATACGGTGGGCTCGGAAGCGTCCGGCTCACCCTTGGACACCTCCGCGCCGACTCCTTCGGTGGCCGGCCCTTCTTCGGTGTCCGGACCTTCGTCCGGGCCTTCGGCGACTTCGGCCCGGCGGCGCAACTGAATTGCGCGGGCGCGGGCGCGGGCGGCGGCGGCCAAGGCTTCGGCTTCGGCGGCCTCAGCCTCGGCCTGTTCGGCCAATGCCCGCAATTCAGCTGCGGTGCTTGCGTTTTCGTCGCCGCTCACCAGAACCGATCTCGGGTCAGCGGCGTTTTGGTTGCTGCCGGCGCTCATGATTCACCGGCCCGACGGGGCGACTGCTCGGGTAACTCAACGCGGATCTCCTCTACCCCTGGTCCGCCAGTGGCCAGACGTCGCTGTTGCGCAACCCTACTAGCCAAAGCCGATATCACGCGAGCACCCGGGCCGACGTTGCGGTCACCGGCCAGGTGCTGGCGCCGGCTCTCGGCATCGCCGGTCCTTGGAGAGCCAAGTCATCACCTTCCACCCCGAGGTCACGCCGCAGCCACGGCCAAACAATCCTACATCCAGCGGAAATAGCATTCTTATACGGAACACATCGCCCCGCTCGCAGCCTCGCGAAACCCGACGACACAAGCCCGATGCTGCCGCCGCGCTCAACGCAGCTGGTCTTTGACCACCTTGCCGGTGGCGTTGAGTGGCAGCGCTTCGACAAACTGCACCGAGCGCGGCACCTTGAACCCCGCCATGCGCTCGCGGCACCAGCTGATCAATTCGTCAGCGCTGACCGCACCTTTGCGGACGACGAACGCCTTTCCCACCTGTCCGAGCCGGTCGTCGCGGACTCCGATCACGGCGGCCTGAGCCACCGCCTCGTGCTCCAACAGAAAGCCTTCGATCTCGGCCGGATAGGCGTTGAATCCGCCCACGATGAACATGTCCTTCTTGCGGCCGACGACGCGCAGCCGGCCCGCCTCGTCCAGGCTGCCCAGATCCCCGGTGTGCAGCCAGCCCTGGTCGTCGATGGCCTCGGCAGTGGCGACGGGGTCGTCGAGATAGCCCTTCATCACGTTGTACCCGCGCACCAGGATCTCGCCGTCGGCGGCGATGTCCACCTCGATCCCGTCGCACGCAACGCCGGCGGTGGTCGCGATGTCCTCGAACGAATCCTCGGGCCGCGACAGCGTCACGGTGCCCGCCTCGGTCAGGCCGTACCCGGTCATGAGGGTCTGGAAGGGCAGCTCGGTGCGCACCCGCCGGACCAGCTCCACCGGAATGTCGGCGGCCCCGGTCACGCCCGCCCGCAGCGACGACAAGTCCCGCCCACCCTGGGCGCCGAGTAGCGAATGATACAGTGTCGGCGGTCCCGGGAGCATCGTAATGTGTTCCTGCTCAATCAGTTTCAGCACATTTTCGAGTTCGAATATCGGCACCGGGACGATCGTGGCGCCCCGGATCAGCGACGCGATGCAACCGGCCTTGTACCCGAAGATATGAAAGAATGGGTTGACGATCAGATAGCGGTCGCCCTGGCGCAGGTCGGCGCGGTCGCACCACTCCGCGTAGTGCCGCAACGTTTGCGCATGGTCCATCATCACACCCTTGGGCCGCCCGGTGGTTCCCGAGGTGTAGATGATGTCGGCGACGTCTGAGCCACTGACCGCGCGCTCGAAGGGCTTGCCGCTGTCGAGGAATCCAGACTTCACGTCGACCACCGGGATACCGGCAGGAGCTGTGAAATCCATTCCGAGAAAACCCTTTTCAACCAACACGGCCTTGGCGCCGCTGCGTCCGATGATGTCGGCCGCCTCGGCCGTCTTGAAGCGGGTATTGACCGGAACCAGCACGCCGCCGGCGGTCAGCAGGCCGAACGCGGCGATGATCCATTCCGCCGAATTGGGTGCCCAGATCGCAACCCGATCGCCGTTGTTGACCCCCGCCGCGGCGAAGGCACCGGCGGCACGGCGCACCCGCTCGGCCAATTCGGCGAACGTGAGGCGCAGTGGCCCGTCGACGACGGCTTCGGCGTCGCCGAACCGTTCGCCCGCGCTCAGGACCATCTCGGGGATGGTCTCCCATGGTGGTTCGTCCCGGCGCTGCCGCGCCGACTGCGTCATACCGACACGAGGCGAGAGAGGTTGCCGCCCATGATCTTTGCCTGATCGTCGACGCTGAGGTACTGCAGCGCATCGGCGTAATGCCGCGGTGCCGCGAGCCCTTCCGGATGCGGGTAGTCCGAGCCGTACAGGACATGGTCAACGCCGATCAGGTCGACGAGGTCCCGGATCCCGTCCTCGTAGAACGGACTGATGTGGATGCGGTTCTTGATCTCTTCGACCGGGTCGCCGCCGGGAAAGCTTTCCGGTGTCTTCTTGTAGACGTCGGCCAGCTGTTCCAGCAGCGGGAACAACCACTTCGACCCGGCCTCAATGACCGCGACCTTGAGGCGCGGGAAACGGTACAACGCACCGTGAATCACCCAGGACGCCACCGCATCCTGCACCGGGCGCCACTCGTTGAGCATCGCGAATGCATTGGTCTGGAAGGGCAGCATCTCCTTGTCGCCGCCGTCCCACTCCGCGGTATAGCGGGCGTAGCCGCTGTCTGAGGAATGCATGGCCACCAGTACGTCGTGCTCGACGCAGCGCTGCCAGAACGGGTCGAACTCCGGCAGCGCGAACGACCTTGGACCGCGGTACCCAGGAACCGGGGCCGGCCGCACCAAAACCGCCCGGGCGCCGCGTTGCACCACCCAGTCCAGCTCGTCGATCGCCTTCTCCACGATCGGCAGGCTGATCACCGGCACGGTGAAGATGCGGTTCTGATAGTTGAAACCCCACACCTCGTCCAGCCACTGGTTCAGCGCGTGCACGACCACGTGGATGAGCAGCGGGTCGTCGCGCATGCGTTCTTCGACCAGGCTGGCCAATGTCGGGAACATCAAACTGCGGTCGACGCCCAACTCGTTCATCAGCTCCAGCCGCGGGCCGGGTTCGCGAAACGCCGGGATCGAACGCATCGGCTCGCCGAAGATCTCCCGGCGGCTCTTGCCCTCCGGGTTACCCACCCGGAAGTACTCCTCCATCGCCCCCGGCCTGGCGACCACCTCGAAGGTGGGATTGGGGATGTAGTCGCTGATCTGGCCCCGTATCGCGATCTTGGTCCGCCCCTTCACCTGGACGTACTGGATCACGTTCCGGTACTGCTGGGGCAGGTACTTGGTGAGCGATTCCTCGGTCTCGTAGAGATGATTGTCCGCATCGAACAGCGGATATGACAGCATGCCCGACGACATGAAATCCTCCTTCGCGATTTGGGAGAATATTATTCTCTTGCCCGCGCGGTCGCAACGGGCGCCACTGTGGCGTTGATCAGCAGCGGGCGACGATCCGAAACTCGGCGGTAGCCGGCTGGTTGGGTGCAACGGTGTTGAAGCCGTCGGCAGTACCGCTGACGGTAAACCCGCTGTCGCCGAAGCCGGCCTTGGCGCTGCCACCGTCACCTTCGGAGTACAGGCCGGTGAAACCGGCCAGATTGCGGATGCGCACCGACTTGGCGGTAATCGGTACGGCCCATTGATCGATGACCACGGTGGCTCCCGAGTCACCGTTACCGACCTCGATCGTCCGGTACCACTCCAACTGAACGCACCTGACGAGGTGTGGCCGCACCTCGTTGCCGTTGACACTCACCGTTGCGGTGCTGGAGATGCGAGCGGCTGACGGCGCGCCGCAGGCCCCGAGAACGGCTACCGACAGTGCCGCTACGGCCGCTGTGCTCACTGCCCCGATTCGGTGTTGCACGTGCCACCTCGGATGCTGCGCAGGGAGAGCTTGAGTCTCAGCGATGATGCTATTCTCCGGATGAGAGAATACCAATATCGCCCGCTCGCCCCGGAAGCATCGACGCATGGTGGACCTCGAGTTCGACAAGTCCGGCACCGGGTTGGCGGTGCTCACCATCGACCGCCCGCACGCCCGCAACGCCATCGCGCTCGACACCATGGACCAGCTCGAGACGGCGCTGGAGGCGGCGGCGGGTGCGCGAGCGCTGGTGATCAAGGGCGCCGGGGACCGAGCCTTCGTGTCGGGCGGGGACCTCAAGGAGCTGAGCGTGCTAAGAACCGAGGAGCACGCCGCGGCGATGGCGAAGCGGATGCGCGCCATCTGCGACCAGCTCGCGGCTTTTCCGGCTCCGGTGATCGCCGTGCTGAACGGCCACGCCTTCGGCGGTGGCGCCGAGGTGGCTGTCGCCGCAGACATCCGGATTGCCGCCGACGACATCAAGATCGCGTTCAATCAGGTGGAGCTGGAGATCATGCCGGCCTGGGGCGGCGCCGAGCGACTGGCCGCGCTGGTCGGGAAGAGCAGGGCGCTGCTGCTGGCCGGCACGGGAACGGCGCTCGACGCCGTCGAGGCCGAACGCATCGGCCTGGTGGATCTGGTGCTGCCCCGGGCCTCGTTCGACTCACCGGATCGCGGGTGGCGATCGGTTGCCGCAGCCCTGGCGCGCCACCCGGCGACCGAGATCAAGCGGGTAATCAGCGGTGTTTCGGCTGATGAAGCGATAGCATCCTTTGCACGACTGTGGGTGGCGGAGCCTCATTGGCAGGCCGCAGCGCGGGTGATGAACCGCACATCCGGTCCCCGCCGGCCAGCTGGAGGCGCGATATGACCACGACGACGCGGCGGCTGGGTTGCGGCCTCGCGGTGTTGCTGACGGGCACGGCTCTCGCGGTAGGCACCGGCCGGTCACACGCCGACGACACACCCATGCATCAGGTCCGGTACACGGTCTCGGCGAAGAACCCGATTTACGCCGACATCTATTACCAGGACCAGGACCCGGCCGTCTTTTCCGACTACAGCCACAATCCATACCAATTCACGCCGAACATCCAGGCCGACATCGCTCCGGACAGGCCGTGGACCATGCAGGTCATGCTGGCCAACCCCGACCAGTGGGCCACCGTCACCGCCAGCACCGGCCCGGAACCGGGCACGCCGATGTTTCATTGCGAGATCGCCGTGGACGGGGTCGTCGTCGTCGCCAAGGACGGTCCCCGCGGCGTGCTCTGTTCGCTGCGCAACTGGTGATTCGGCGGCCGGCGCTTACCCCTCGGGTGGCTGTGGCTCACCTTCCAGGCGACGCAGGTAGCGCTCGACCACTGCCACGGTTTCGGCATGCCCGCCCGACATGCCAAGCCCCTGCTCGATCACCAGAAATCGCGAAATGCTCGTCATGAGGACCGTCCACACCACCGGCGGCACGTCCTGGGTGTCGACGTGGTAGCGCTGCAGCGCGGCCGTCAACGCCACCCGCTGCCGTTCGCGGAAACGTTCCGCGTAGTAAGCGATTTCCGACCGCATCGCCTTGCGGTGGTTGGCCAGGGCCATGAATTCCATTGTCATCTTTGCGAATCCGGGCTCGGTGCCGAACCGCCACAGCGCCCACAGCGGCTGCGCCGACCCGAGCGCCCGGTCCTGCACCCGCAGACCAGCTTCGGCGCGGCGCCGAAACACCTCCAGAAACAAGTCATCCATCGTGCGGAAGTAGTAGTGCACCAATTGCGGCTTCAACCCCGCCTTGCCAGCCAGACGGCGCGAAGTCACTGCCGCATAGCCCTCTTCGAGCATCAATTGCTCGGCCGCGTCGAGCAACAGTCCGCGATTCTTCGCGTCCGGCGCCCCGATCCGGCGAGCCGATGTCATGCCCTCACTCCGTATTTTCGATGCCTCTATGTCGACCACGCCGATCGTAGCGACGTCGCCGTGGTTGCCGGGCGGGCCGCCTTGACCATGACAATAGCGCCATGCTAAGCAGGTGCTCAGCACATCGTCGGATTCGGGCGGCGGAAGCTATCGCCGCCGACGGCCCATTCGGCAACCCAGCTGCGGGAGGCACGCGCGACATGAGCGACTACGATTCGATCGACTTTTTCACCGACCCGTCGCTGGTTCCCGACCCGTACCCGTATTTCGACTACTTGCGCAGCCGCAACCCGGTACTGAGGCTGCCGCATCACGGCGTCGTCGCCGTCACCGGGTACGAAGAGGCCGCCGCGGTCTACAAGGACACCGATTCTTTTTCCAATTGCGTCGCACTGGGCGGACCGTTCCCGCCGCTGCCCTTCGAGCCCGCGGGTGACGACATCAACGCCCAGATCGACCAGCACCGCGAGAAGTTCCCGATGTATGAGCACATGGTCACGATGGACCCGCCGGATCACACCCGGGCCCGGTCATTGCTGAGCCGGCTGCTCACGCCCAGCCGCCTGAAACAGAACGAGGAGTTCATGTGGCGCCTGGCCGACCGCCAGCTCGACGAGTTCCTGGGCAACGGCCGGTGCGAGTTCATCAGCGAATACTCCAAACCCTTTGCCACCCTGGTGATTGCCGACCTACTGGGTGTTCCCGAAGACGACCACAAGGAGTTTCGCGTCATGTTGGGCGCCGAGCGTCCCGGCTCGCGGGTGGGCGGGCTCGACCACGAATCGGTCGGCACCAACCCGCTGCAGTGGCTCGACGAGAAGTTCAGCAGCTACATCGAAGACCGCCGCCGCGAACCGCGTGACGACGTGCTGACCGCGCTTGCGACGGCAAAGTATCCGGACGGATCCACACCCGAGGTCATTGACGTAGTCCGTTCGGCCACATTCCTTTTCGCCGCCGGGCAGGAAACAACGGCCAAACTGCTCAGCGCCGCGCTGCAGGTGCTGGTCGAGCGGCCCGACATCCAGGAGCGGCTCCGTGAGGACCGCAGCCTGATTCCGTCGTTCATCGAGGAATCGCTTCGCCTGGAGAGCCCGGTCAAGAGCGACTCGCGGCTCGCCCGCCGGTCCACCACCGTCGCCGGGGTCGACATCCCGGCCGGCACCGTCGTGGTGGTGTTGCCCGGGGCCGTCAACCGCGACCCGCGCAGGTTCGACAATCCGCACGAGTTTCGCCTGGACCGAAAGAACGTTCGCGAACACATGGCCTTTGCCCGAGGGGTCCACTCCTGCCCCGGCGCACCGCTTGCCCGCGTCGAGGGCCGTGTTTCGATCGAGCGCATCCTCGACCGGATGGCCGACATCGCCGTCGACGAGGCCAGACACGGGCCGGCAGGCGATCGCCGCTATCGCTATGAACCGACCTATATCCTGCGCGGCCTCACCGAACTACACCTGACGTTCACGCCGACGGGGTAACCGCTCGACCCCGACGCTCCCGTCGGGTGATTCCCGAAAAGCCTGTGGCACAGCGGCTTCCGGAGTCCAGGGCGTCTTCGGGCCGCCCCGTTCAGCGACCGGCATCAAAGTTGGGAGCCGGCTTCGATCTGCTCGAAAATCTTGGAGAACTCGAAGGGGGTTTGCGCCACTCCGCTGCCGTCGACGGCATCTACTGCGCCCAATGTGCCTGTGGTGTCGCGCGGGAGCTCCCACATGGACAATTCGCCGATGTGGTTTTGTACCGCGAACGTGGTCAGCTGTTGCGCGTCGGCGAGGGTGAAGACCTCGCTCGGATCGTCGTTGATTCCAATGAGCGGCGTCACCCCGAGCATCGACCACGCCTGCTCGCTGGTCAGCGATGGATACAACGTCATCAACTGACCGTGGGTCGCCGTCGCCGCGTCGATCGCGTACGTGCCCATCCCCGGATTCCCGGGCTGATCGAAACCGGGGCCGTAATCCATGGCCATGATGTTCACCCGGGAGATGTTGACACCGTTGGCCGTGGCGATTTGGAGCACGTTCAGTCCGCCACCCTGACCCGGCACCAGCCCCGTCGGCAGCACCGGAAGGGTATAGGAGACGGTCACTGGCGTGCCATTGGCCGCCTCCTGCTGCTGCAGCAGGGCGATGGCTTTCGCTTGTGTCGTCAGCGCCTGGGTGTTGCCTTGCAACGCGCCTTCGACGTCGAAGTCGAGGTGATAGATCTTGTAGGTATTCACCACCGACAGGAACTGCTGCTCCAGCGCTGTGGGGGTCTGACCGCTGACGGCCGAAAGGTCGGTGCCGGCCGCGCCCCCGAAGGAGATGGTCCCATTGATGCCCGCGCTGTGCATGTTGGCGATCTGGTTGTTGATGAACGAACTCTGGGAGCCGCCGGTGACGTCGAAAGCCGAATATCCTCCCCAGGCCGCCTGACCATTCGGGTCGGCGGTGATGAAGGCCAACGTGGCGTTCTTGACTCCCGCCTGCGCGGCGGAGGAAAAGTCGTATCCGTTAGGTCCGGGATACAGCGTGATGTCGACGTAAGGCGAGTATTGGCCCGACGTCGAACCCCCGGTGCCGGTCCCCCCGGTGCCCGTCCCCCCCGTTCCCGTCCCGCCGGTGCCGGTCCCACCGGTGCCAGTCCCACCGATGCCGGTGCCCCCGGTGCCGGTGCCCCCAGTACCGGTACCCCCGGTGCCGGTGCCGCCGGTCCCGGTGCCAGTCCCCGTGCCCCCGGCGACTGGTTGTCCGTTGATCAACAAGTTGGTCGGCGGCGAGTAAGCGCCGGTCCGGGTTGCTTCGAAGCCAACTGTGACCGAACTGCCTGGTGCAATCGTTTGATTCCACGACGCCGGCGTTATGACGTATTGCGTGCCGGACTGGGCAACCTGTCCGTTCCACACACCTGTAACGGATTCATTTGCCGGCAAATCGAATTGGAGCTGCCAGTTGGTCTGCGACGTCGCGCCCGAATTGGTGATGGTGTAGCTGCCGGTGAAGCCGTTATCCCATTGCGACCCCATGCTGTATGTCGCCGCTATCCCGGTGCTCGTACCGCCATCGGTGCCGGTGCCGGTGCCCCCACCGGTGGTATCGCCATCGGTGCCGGTGCCGGTGGTGCCGCCGCCGGTGCCGGTGCCCCCACCGGTGGTACCGCCATCCGTGCCGGTGCCGGTGGTGCCGCCGCCGGTGCCGGTGCCGGTGCCGGTGGTGCCGCCGCCGGTGCCGGTGCCCCCACCGGTGGTACCGCCATCCGTGCCGGTGCCGGTGGTGCCGCCGCCGGTGCTCGTGCCGTCAACGCCGTTGGCGCCCGGATGACCCCACAATGGCGCACCTTGCCCGCCGGCCCCACCCGCGCCGCCGTTGATGCCGTTGCCGCCGTTACCGCCGTTACCGCCGTTGCCGTACCACAGCCCGCCGTGGCCGCCGGCGCCGCCGGCCCCGCCGTTGCCGGCCGGCACCCCCGAGGCATCGAGCATGGCGTTCCCGCCCGCACCGCCCTGGCCACCGTTGCCGACCAGTCCGGCATCACCGCCCCGGCCGCCCGGTAGTCCGGGAGCGCCGGACCCGCCGTTGCCACCGTTGCCGAACAGCAGCCCACCCGGCCCGCCGTTTTGCCCGCTGCCCGCTGCACCGTCGGTGCCGTCGCCGATCAGCGGGCGATGCAGCAATGCCAGGGCCGGCGCGTTGATCAGACCCAGTAGGTCCTGCTCGATGGTCTGCACTATCGAAGCATTGACCGCCTCGGCAACCGCATAGGAATTTCCCGCGCCACTCAGCGCCTGCACAAACTTCTGGTAGAACGTCGCCGCCTGAGCGCTGAGCGACTGATAGTCGCGGGCGTAGCCGGCGAACAGCGACGCGATCGCGGCCGACACCTCGTCAGCACCGGCAGCCAGCACCGTGGTGGTCGGAACCGCCGCCGCCGTATTGGCTGCGCTCAATGCCGAATCCACGTCGGCCAGATCCGAGACCGCTGAGGAAATGATCTCTGGTGCTGCAATCACGAATGTCACGGGGCCACCTACTTCTCATAGGTTCTCGGCTATCAGCGGACCTGCCAGATGCTCTCCAGCGTGGAGGCACACCTCCCTGGCGGCGCGACGCAAAAGAGATCTGACCGTTATTAAACTGTGATCTTCGTAGCATCATCATGCACGTCCACGCCCAGTGGGTCAATATCATTACGCCACTCGTGTCTACTTGTTGGTCCTCGGCGGCATTGGATGAATCTGCGGTTTTAGGAACACTTTCCGATTTGCGCGAAGCGATGAGTTGGGGCCGGCTATCTGCACGCCACTGGACCGGACCGACTCCGTGAGCTTGCGCCATCGCCATCCCCGAGGGCGCGAAAACCCAGGCCCCGTCGGTGCAAGCGTGCATCCCCGCGACGGACCCAGGATGGCGCTGATCTGGTGCCCCGAGTTGTAGGAGTCAACTGCTACTTTCACATCAGCCACATCAATCCGCACGGATACCGAATGTTGGTTTGCGCCCGGCCTTACGCGAAAAATTCGTTGCGCACCTTGGCTTGTCGCCGAAAGGCAGGCAAATCGTGCATGTGATCGCCGGGCCAGGACAAAGTCAACAACTGTCCTAGTGGAGCATCATCCCGACCAGATAGCTGCCCAGCAGCGCAGCCCCGACAACCAGCACGCACGCGTCCGTCAGGTGGCGCAGCATCGCGGGAGACTGCCTGACTTCCATGAACTCGCGAAAGATGATGCGTACCTTGATGAGTGCGATCACGATCACGCTCGACGTGATGACCGCGCCGGCCTTCGGGGTTCCGTCGACAGCGTAATCAAACCACAGGTACGAGAACGTCAATGACGCCAGCACCACCCAGACGACCAGCAGCCGCTTGTTGAATCTGATTTCGGATCACCTCACCACGTACAGCAGTGCGAAAATCAGCACCCAGAGGAAGTCGACTGTGTGCCAGTACGTGGCGCAGGTCTCGACCAACTGCTGAGATCCCCGAGACCCCTGACCTGTTCGTGCCGAGCCCCACAGCTGATACACCGCGACTCCGATGACGACGAATCCGATCAGCAGGTGCGCGAAGTGGATACCGGTGAGAAAGAAGTAATAAGTGAAGAAGTCGTTAGCGGTCAAGGAATTGCCCATCCGGATCTGCCTGGCCCACTCCAACACCTTGGCGCCCAGGAACACCAGGCCGAAGAACGCGGTGAGAAAGGCGTCGGTGAGCGCTGCCCGGTATGCGTGGGCGCGGGCCGACTGGACACATCGTGCCACCGACCAGGAACTCAGCAGCAGAATAAGTGTGTTGAATACCCCGATACGCAGGTCCAGCTGCACCTGGGAGCGCAGGAAGAGCTCGGGGCTCTGGGTGCGGTAGAACAGGTAGAAGCTGAAATAAGCAGTGAATACTAGTGTCTCGAACAGCACGAAGGCCCACATGTCCGGTTGGCCGGGGACGAACCTGGGCGTCTTGTTCGCACCCGCGGTCATAGCGCGACCACCTTCCCGGGCGCAAGCTTGGGTAGCGTCCCGGTACCGAAGTTCTCACGCTGGATCATCCGCCGCAGCAGGACGATGAAAACGCCCGTATAGATACCGAATACGACCATGTCGAGCCACCAGGCGATCTGCCCGTTCCAGGCCAGGACGCCCCGGCGGAAAATCCAGGCCGGAGAGACCACGATCTCGGTGAGCGCGTTGCAGAGGTTGAGGTAGCCGAACCACTTTGGGAAAACCTGGTTCTTATCGATCAGGATGGCGAGCATCCACACCAGCGAGCCGATCAGGAACACCCCCATGGTCCCGATGAAGGACAGGAAGCCGAAGTCGTAGAGCCAACCGATCAGTTCTGGATCGCGGTTGGGGCGCATCGCCCCCGCGGTGAGCACAATGCACATCAGCATCATTCCGGGAATCGCGCTGAGCGAGTACAACACCAGGTACGAGTACGCGAATGCGGAGCTGACCGACATGCGGCGCATGGAATAGGCGATGAGCGCATTGCTCATGGTCGTCATGCCGGCGATGACGAACATGATGGCAAAGCCGATGAGTATCCCAAAGTGGTTGTCCTGGAACCACCGAACGATCCTCGGTGTGTCCCACGAGGGGTCTGGCGGGGGCTGGGTGCGGGTCAGCACGAAAAACACCAGGACGAACAAGTTGTAGAAGACCACGAGCGTCCACCAGGCCAGCCACAACTCGCGCTTGGGCTGTGTCGCCACTGCGATCATGCGCCCGCAGATTCGTCGGCGCGCTCCCGGTAAACAGCCTGGCCGAGGACGACTGCCGACACCACTATCCACACCGCGATGGCGATGTTCTTGAGCCAGAACGACAACGCTCCGTCCCACGCCAAGGGGCCGGACGGGGTCAGGCCGGCGAACGCCGCCGGCACCAGCGCGGCGGCGATGAGCAGATTGAAATGAGCCACCCACCGGCCGAATACCGGATGCGACGGATCGTCGAAGTAGATCGCCAGGGCAAGAATCACGCTCTGCCCGATGAGGAAGGGCACCTGCGTGGTAAAGGTGAGCCAGGCCAGATCGTTGAACATCTGGGTCAGCTCGGGGTTGCGTTCCGGGCGGAACGCGGCCAGCAACCAACAGACGTTGGCGATGAGAAACAGGGTGGGACCGCCGGCCACGCACCCGAGCATGCAGTAGGAAAAGATCGGTGTGCGGTGAGCCATCCGGCGAATCTGCATCACCAGCAGGATCAGGACCGGGATCAGGCCCACGCAGAACCAGTTGAACAGGATCATGCTGTAGCGGACCCCGGACTGGTTTTCCCGATAGAAGGCGGCCACCTGTTCGGCCGGCATTCTGGGCGACATCGGTGGCGTAAAGCCTGGAAACAACAGGAACGCCGAGACCCAGATGATCACCACGGCGGGCACCGTCCACAACAGGATCAGCTCGCCATCGGTACGCCGTGACGCCGGTGGCGGGGCTATTCGGTGCTCACCGGTGCCGGACATCGGGGACTCCTTCCGGTCCGCGGGTCGTTGGGCGATCGCGGGGTGCGGCTTCTCAGCGAAGCTAGCCGATCGGCTATCTGCGGTCAATAGCCGATCGGCTAGGCTCTCGATGTGGTGTTCACGCCGCCGACCGGCCAGTTCCGCTTCATCACCCGCAGCCCCGCGCAGACCCGCATTCTGGATGCGGCACTGCAACTGATCGCCGAGCACGGCGTCGGCGGTACGTCGCTGCAGATGATCGCCGACGCCATCGGGGTTACCAAAGCAGCGGTGTACCACCAATTCAAAACCAAAGAGCAGATCGTCATCGCCCTCACCGAACGTGAGCTCGGCGGCCTGGAAGAGGCACTGGAGGCCGCCGAAACCCAGGCCGGCCAACCGCGGGCACGCGAGCTGCTGCTGGATCGGGTGATCGATATGGCGGTCGAACGCCGGGGGGCGGCGAGCACGCTGCAGTTCGACCCGGTCATCGTGCGGTTGCTGGCCCAGCACCAACCGTTTCAGCACTTCATAGCCCGGCTCTACGGCGTGCTCGTCGACGACGCCGCCGAGGACGCGCGGGTTTCGGCGGCGATGCTGTCAGGAGCGATTGCCGTCGGCGTGATGCACCCCTTGGTCGCCGAAATCGACGACGAGGCACTGCGTTCGCAATTGCGCCGCATCACCCGCCGCCTCGTCGGCGCGCGCGACTGGGCCGATCCCACCGAAGTGGGGTGAGGGATCGCTCGAGCGGGTTATCCGTCGGGCGCCAGCTTGAGCACTGCGGGACAAGCACTTTCGCCGTTCAACGTCCACAACCAACCAACTTCGGCAAAACCGTGGCCGACGCTTTGCGCCCGAAGCCGCATGTTGATGAATGCTGTGTACTGCATGATAGACATTATCAGTTTGATATCTGGAATCGCCGAGGCGATAGTTTCTTTCAGCTCGATTGAAATGCTCGCTTAAGCACCAATCTGGTGGACGTTCGAGGAGGTCGGACCGACCGTTAGCAGTATGATTCGCGCCATTCGTCTCGACCTAACAGAAAACACCTCGGAAATGTCGCCGTCGATGATCCTGGTGTCAGGCGCACGCGGGGCTACCGCCGGATTGGGCGGTGCAGCCACTGGTCTGGGAGCCACCGGTTTGTCGTTGTCGGCATCGCCGCTTGCTGGCGGTGCTGGTTCCGCCATGGCACTGCCCCGGGTCGGCGGGGCTGGAATGCCCGATGGCGGAGTGTCCGCAGCATTGGGTCAGGCCAACACGCTCGGAGCGGTATCGGTGCCGCCGACCTGGGCCGGATCACAGCCCAGTGTGCTGTCCAGTTCTGCCGTGCAAGGACTCGGGTCACTGCCGCCCCCCTGCCAACGACGCAAGCAACCGCATCCGCCGATGGCAAATACGAGGAGGATGCGCTGTGTCATTTGTGACCATAATGCCCCAGGCTCTGGAAAACGCTGCAACAAATTTGGCAGGTATCGGCTCGGTTTTTAGCGAGGCAACCGCCGCCGCGGCCATTCCGACTACGGGGCCACTACCCGCTGGCGCCGATGCAATATCAGCAGATATCGCCGCCTTACTGACCAGCCACGGCCAGACCTGGCAAGCATTCAGCAGAGACTATGAGTGGCTGCACCAGCGGTTTGTCGACCTCCTCAACGGCAGCGCTGGGAAGTACTGGGCCACCGAGATCGAGAATGCAGCGCAGAATGCGCTCAAGACAGCAAATACCGACAGCGAGTGGCTCGTCGGACGCCGAATGATCGGCAATGGCGCCAACGGCGCCGCAGGCACCGGGCAAAACGGCGGGGCCGGCGGATGGTTAATCGGCAACGGCGGATCCGGGGCCGCAGGCCAAAACGGCGAAAACGGTGGTGCGGCAGGGTTTTTCGGCCATGGCGGCAACGGCGGAGCGGGTGGGCTATTCGGCGACGGCGGCAATGGCGAGGCCGGCGGATCCGGTAGCCCGGGCGAAGGCAATAGCGTTGGCAGGTCCGGCGGAACCGGTGGGACCGGTGGTGCCGGTGGCGCCGCGCGCTGGTTCGGCGATGGCGGGACTGGCGGTACGGGTTCTCAGGCGGGAACTCAAGGGGTGGTGTGGCTGGCGGGCATGGAGGCAACAGCGGAGCCGGAGGCGACGACGGCAATGCCGGAGTGATCGGTTCAGGCGGGGCGGGCGGCAACGCCGGGCAGGGCGGGGCTGGGGGCAGGGGCCAATCCGGCGGAAACGACGGGGCCGGTAACAGCGGTGACAACGGCGGTAAAGCGCAGATTTTCGGTAACGGAGGCGCGGGCGGCGACGGCACCGGCGGCGCGCCCAGTGGCCGCGGCGCACCTTCTACCGCTAAGCCCCTTTAGGTGTCGCCCCGCACCCACCGGGCGTGACCGTTCTGCGCCACGCAGACGAGGAACAGGCCGTCGGGCGCCTGGGCGACGTAGTACTCCGGGTACCTGGTGCAGTCGGAGTTCTCGTCCTTGATTCCGGCCATCGGGGGTGATCGGAACCATCTGGGCTCGTATCGCCGCGGCGAACCGCAGAACATCAGCCGCCCCGGCTCGGTAGCGAACGAGACGTAGTAGTCGGCGGTGCCGAAGACGTAGTAGGTGGTGTTGTCGCAGGGTGCGCCGAGGACGACGTTCGGGGTGATTCCGGGCGTGCAGGCCGGATAGTCGCACACCGTCGGGCCCGCGGCGGCGGGTGGTGCCGTCAATACCGTCATGCCGAGCAACGCGGCAATCGCTGCCACGAGTGAGCGCACGCTATTACTCTTGCACAATTGAGAAGAAAACTCTCCTGCTCGGAGAGGACACGAATCAACGTATTCGAGGGCGGGCCCGTTCGGTGAGTGATCGATAATGTTGCTCTCGCTGAGAGCGTGGCCAGGAGGTGACAATGCCGTCGCGAGAGCCTCTTTCTGAGGACCTTGACGCCGACGGTCTTTCGCTCACCCAAGCAGAGCAAGCCGTCGCCGTGGCAGAAGCCCGGGCCCGCGCGGCCCGCGAACACGCGAGACAGCTGAGTCACCAGGCCGCCGCGCTGGCCGGCGATCCGCAGTCCGCCGGCACGTCCGATGACGCGAAGACCGAGAGCACAACCACCGACGACCGGGCCGCCGCCGCCCGCCGCCGACTCCGGTTGCGGCCTCGGTGGCTTCGTCGCCCGGGACGCACCGGCCTGGCTGCGATGGCCGCAGCAGTGGTCGGCTGCGGATCGCTCGGCGCGAGCGGCTATCTGGTGTGGCACCACCGCACCGTGGCGCACCAACAGCAGCGCGCCGCCGAGTTCGCGGCCGCGGCGCGGCAGGGCGCGATCACCCTGATGTCGATTGATGCCACCAAGGCCAGAGAAGATGTACAGCGCATCATCGACAGCACCACCGGCGCGTTCAAAGGCGGGATGCTGATCGCTGCCGACGACTTGGTCCAGTCGGTCGAGCAGTCCAGAGTCAGCACCAAGGCGACCGTGCAAGGCGTCGCTGTCCAGTCGATGACCGACGATTCCGCCGTGGTCCTGGTCGCGGCCAGGGCCGAGGTCGCCAATCCAGAGGCCAATCCAGGCCCCAATTCCGGTAAAGAAACACTGGCGCCGCGGTCGTGGCGGATCGTGATGACCTTGCAACGCGACGGCGGACAGCTCAAAGTGGCGAAGGTCGAAGCGCTGCCGTGACAGTCGACGACGGTCCCCAACTCGACGACCCGACCGCTTTGCCGGAGGACACCGCGGCGCCGCGCCGCCGATTCAGGGTGGCACGCCGCCGGATCCGCCGGTGCCTGACGCGGTGGCGTCCAATTCTGTTAGGGCTGTTGGTCATTGCCACGACGGGCTTCGCTGCCGGATTCTTCTACTTCGGTTACCGTCCGGATCAACAGACCGACGACGCGGCGGCACGCGATGCGATCAGAGCGGCCTCCGAAGGCACGGTCGCACTCCTGTCGTATTCGCCCGACAGCCTGAGCCGCGATTTCGACAATGCGAGATGGCGTCTCACCGACGACTACCAGGCCTACTACGAACGGTTCACCGAGCAGATCGTGGCGCCCGCGGCACAGCGGGGCCAAATCACAACCAGCGCCCGCGTCATTCGAGCCGCCGCGGCGGAGTTGCGCCCGGATTCAGCTGTCGTACTTGTGTTCATCAGTCTGAAGACCACCAGCAAGGACCAACCCGAACCGGTGAAAACCACCAGTAGCGTGCGGGTGACGCTGCGCAAGGTCAACGGATCCTGGCTCATCGCCAAGCTCGACTCGCTGTGACGAACGCGCGCTCCGCGGCAAAGCCCTCGCCCACCCGGCGGCGCCGGTGTTACTGTCTCAGTGGGAAGTGACGCCAGCGCGTCGAGGAGCACGTGATGCGGTCAATGGGCACTGTCGCAAGCGCAATAACGGTGGCTGCCACGATGATTGGCGCCTCGAGCACAGCGCCGCCGGCCCGGGCCTCCACCGACGGCCCCGCCATCAACGGAACCTACCGCGCCACGTCCGTCGGTGAATGGGCCAAGACGAATCAATCGTTTCATGACGAACCGACCGTCAGCAGCACCTGGACCGTATCGTCCAGTTGTGCCACCGCCCAGGACTGCACCGGTCGGGTGACCAGCGACCAGGGTTGGAGCGCACCGCTCTACATGCATGACGGAGTGATGTGGACCGTCAAACACGAAGTGCCCAACTGGGAAACATGCCCCGACGGCACCTCGTTCACCGGAGTGCAGACATTCACCTTCTATCCGGCAGGGCCGGACGGCACCATCCAGACCGGGTCGCCGACACTCGCGGGCAAAGACCAGACGGTCGGGCCCAGCGGCGCATGCGGTGTCAACAAGTGGCTCGTCGTCATGATGCCGTTCCGGCTCGACAAGATCTGACCGGTCGCCGCTCACGCCGCCAAGAGCATGTCCTCCCAGGTCTTGGGCGCCTTGACCAGATCTGACTGCCGATACAGCTGACCGTCCGGACCGACGTAGCGACCGGTGCGGGGGTCGTACTGCGCCACGCTCAAACCCGGGTTTACTCGAGAACCGTTGCGGCCGAAGGCGCTTGGTGCGGCTTGCGGCCCGCCAACCGGGGCCGGGGGGGCGCCGTCCGGAACATCCATCGGCGCGACGGGCGCAAGGTCCACCGGCACCGGCGGTTGCAAGTTGGCCGGTGGCGGTACCGACGATCCCGGCGGGATCGGCGGTTGCCCCAGCGGCACCGGCGAACTCGGCGGTCCCGGCGGCGTTCCCCGCGGCCCGGGCGATCCCGGTGGCAGCGGGGTGCCCTCAACCGGCCCGAAAATCCGGTCCCGGTAGAAGTTGACCCGGTCATCGGGCGGGATGCCCTGCGCCAGCAGGTTCGGATCCAGCGGATAGGTGCCGAAGACGTGCTGGCGCATCGCCAGTGGCTCGAAAGGCTGGTCACTGTCACAGATTTCGACCGTCGGCGCGCGCTTGCCCGGGTGCTCGATGCAGGGGTAGTTCCGGGCACCGCGAACCGAAATCGGTGAGTCCTGCGGCAGCTTGCAGTACAGCCCGTCCGGGGTATCGATCGTCGTGGTGTCGGCCGGCGAGCGCCATTGGCTCGGCGGTAGGAATCCGACCGTGCAGCCGGGCGGATCGTCGACCAGAGCCGCGAAGTCGCCCTGGGCGTAGCCCGTCGGGTTCTTGGTGCCGACGAACGATTGAATCGCGGCAACGAACGGCGGCAGCAACACCAGTACCTGCTCGAGCGACGCGTGGTAGGTCACCGCGATCTGGCCGACCGTGGTCAGGTTGGCCAGTAGCACCGGCAGGGTCGGCTTGATCTGCTCGAGCAGTCGAGACGCCTCGTCAAATGCGCCGGGGCCTTGCTCCAGTAGGGTGCGGACCTGCGGGTCGTTGGTCACCAATTGGCCGGTGACGCCGGCAAGGCTGCGCGCCCACAGGCGGATCGCGTCGGTGGTTTGCGCTTGCGAGTCCAGAACCGGCCCGGTGTCCTCGGTGAGGGTTCGGGCCCGGTCGGCGACACCGTTGAGGTCACCGGAAACCTTTGCCGCCGAGTCGAACAACGATCCGAAATCGTAGCCCGCCCCGTTGAAACCCTTGAATGCCTCGTCGAGCAACGCGACGAGCTTGTCCTTGGGGATGCTGTCGATCAACGCACTGGTCTGATCGAGCACCGGCCCGATCGGCTGCGGAACGGAGGCCTGGCTCATCGGGATCACCGAGCCGTTGTGCAGGTACGGCGGCGAGTTGGTGCGCGGCCGCAGATCCACGTACTGTTCACCGACCGCTGAGATGCTGCGCACGTCGGCTTGCAGGTCCGCCGGGATTTTCGGCGAAGAGCCAAGCGACAGCGTCGCATTCGTGCACGGACTGCGTTTGGGGTCGCTGCAGTGCGACGTCAGCCCCACCGCGGTCACCTTGCCGACCTGCACCCCGCGGTAGGTCACGTTGCTGAAGCGGTAGAGGCCGCCGGCCGCGGGCACCTCCAGGGTGACCGTTATCCGCCCGATTCCGAGCAGCGTCGGCGCCTGGATGTACATCAGTACCATCACGACCACACCGACGATGCCCACGATCGTGAAGATCGCCAGCTGGATACGCACGAACCGGGTCAGCATTTACGAGCCCGCATCCGCTGGCTGCGTGGCGGTCGGCGGCGTGCCCGGCACCTGCGGACCGAATTCGGGCGTCGCCGGGCCCAACTGTGGCCGCGGTGGTGGCGGCACCGGCGGCGGCACGCCCGGCGGCGGCAACGGCAGCGGTACCGGTGTCGCGGGCCCCGGCGCCGCCGTCGGCGTCAACGGCGCACCGACCGGCGGCGCCACCGGCCCAGGAGCGGATGGATTCCGCGGGTCGGGCGTGTACTGGTACTGCAGGTACGACGGGTCCCCGGGCGCCGGAACCAACTCCGCGCCCAACCGTCCCCAGTGGGTGCCCAGCAACAGCCCCTTGCGCAGCCGGGCGTTCGTAAGGTCGAGAACGAAAAACCCGTTGACGAAGTCACCTCGGATAGCTCGGTCGATGAGGTTCTGGGTGAACGGGTACGTCGGCGCGTAGGCGAGGGCGGCGTCGAGCTCCGGCCCGACGTCGGCGAGCGCACTGATGGTCGGCTCAAGGTTTTTCAGATTCGTGACCAGATCGCTGCCCGCATCGTTGACCAGCCTGGTGGCGGTGTCGCTGAACACCCTGAGTCTGTCCAACGCGGCCGTGATGCGCGGCCGCTCGCGGATCAGAACGTCCAGGGCGGGCGGCACCTTGTAGAGCGCCTGGGTGATGATGTCGCGCTGGCTGGCAAACGTGCCGGCAAGCCGGTTCAGCGCCTGGATCGACGCGACGATGTTGCCACGCTGTTGGTCGAGTGTTCCCACGAAACGGTCGAGGCGATCGATCAGGTCGCGAACATCGGCTGCCCGGCCGGACAAGGCCGCGTTGAAATTGTGCACGATGTCGCCGATTTGGGTGAAGCCGCCCGAGTTGATCACAACCGACAACGACGACAACGTCTGTTCCGTCGACGGGTACGTCGACGACTTGTCCAGCGGGACGGTGGCGCAGGGCGGCTGGGCGAGGTGGAGCCGGGCGCATTCGGCCGCCGGTTGCAACTTCCCTTCGCCCTGTTTTCCGGGCGGCGGATTGAGCTCCAGGTGCATGGATCCCAGCAGACTCGTCTGACCGACACTGGCAATCACGTTGGCGGGTATCACAACACCGTGCTTCACCGAGATCTCGACGTCGGCGTGCCAGCCCGTCACGCGCATCCTGCCGATGCTGCCCACCACGACGTCGTTGACCATCACCGGCGAATTCGACTCCATGGTACCGACATTGGCGATCTCGACGTGATAGATGTCGGCGCCCGCGCCACGTCCCACCGCACCGGGCAGCGGCAGCGAGTTCAGGCCATTGAATGCGCATCCGGTCACACTCAGCATGACGGCCGCACCGAGGACCAGCATCCGGCGGGCCAACACCCGGGCGGTCACGGCTGCGTCCCTTCGGCTGGGAGCAGGCCGGGTATCGGCGCCGGCGACGGCGGCGGTGACTCACCCGGGCGGGTGGGTGCCGGCGGCTCGGGCATTGCGGCACCCGGTATCCGTGCCGGTGGCCCCGGCGGCGGCGGATAGTCCGGCGTATCGCCGGGCAGTCCGGTATACGCCGACACCGCCGGTGGCAGCTCGGGCGGTCCGGGCTTGGGGCCCTCACCGCCTGGCGCCAGCCGCGGCTCGGTGTAGACGATGTTTTGCGGGTCCGCTGACGACGCCAGGATCGGGTTGATCGGAATTGGAAGATAGTTCCAGTTGAAGAGCAACAGCGGGTTGAACACTCGCAGTGCCGGACTCAGATACAGCCCGCACAGCTTGCCGGATTCGACCGCGGTGACGTTCTCGATGGCCCCGAGTTGCGAACAGTAGAGGTTCACCGAGTTGGCCGTGTTGTTGATCGTGAACGCGCCGCGGATTGCCCCCATGTCGGGTTCGTAGTCGTTGTAGGCGTTGGCGAGTGCGTTCGGCGTGACATGCAGGATGTTCTTGAGAGCCATCTTGTTGTCGACCAGGATCTGGGTCAGGTCGGCCAATCGCGCAATCTGCTCCGAGGTCGGGTCACGGGTTTGCGCGATGAACCGTTGCACCTCACCGACGGCGCCGGCCAAATCGGTGAGCGCGGCGTCCAAGTCGGATTTATTGTCGTCGAGCACGCTGGTCAGCGTGGCCAGCTGGTTGTTGAACACCACCAGTTGTTGGTTGCTGTCGCGAAGGACCTTGACGAAAGTCTGCAGATTCTTGATGATGTCGACGATGTTGCCGCTGCCGTCGGCCAAAACCCTTCCCACGCCGGACAGTTCGGCCAGGGTCTGCCTGAGCTTCGCGCCGTTGCCGCCCAGCGCGGTGGCGGCGCTGTCGATGAACCGCGCCACCGAGGGCGTCGAGACTTTGCTGTTGGGCCCCAATTCCGTTGCCAGCCGCATTAATTGGTCTTTGACCTCGTCCCACTCGACGGGTATCGCGGTCCGGTCGACCGGTATCACGGCGCCGTCGGGCATGGTGGGACCGCTGGACCGGTAGGCCGGGGTGAGTTGGACATAGCGAGCCGCGACCAGATTTTGTGCGACGATCACCGCCTTGGCATCCGCCGGAATGGGGACGTCGTGATCGACGTGCATGACCATCTTGGCCGTGGTCCCCTCCGGATGGATGGCGGTGATGGTGCCGACCTTGATACCCGACACCCGCACGTCGTCGCCCGGGTAGATCGCGGTGGTCTTGGTGAAGTAGGCGGTGATCGTCTTCGGTCGGAAGAACGTATTGCGAACGGCCACTGCGGCGCCGACGACCACCAGCGCTACCAGCGTGATCGCCAGGCCGGCCCGAAGCACGGTGCGGGTGATCATCACGACCCTCCGGGGAAGGGCGGAAGTCCGGGCACCCGGCAGTCGGGGCACGGTGGAATCGCGTTGGAGGGGAACGGGATCAATGCCCGCGGACCGGCGGTATCCGGTGGCTGACCGGGCGCTCCGTAGGCTCGGAAGCCGAAGAAATAGTCGAAGAACGGCTGAAAGATCTCCATTACCAAGAAGTTCGGGACGAACGCGGTGTAGTAGAACCCGTTGGAGATGGCCTCGCCCTGGGTGAGCTGATACTTGGCCAGGCCCGGCAGCGCCTGCGAGAGATTGTCGCGGTTCTTCTCCAGCATCGCGATCACCGAATTCAGCCTGGTCAACGTCGGCGCCAATTTGCTTTCGTTGTCGTGCACCAAGCCGGACAGCTGTTTGGCCACCGCGGAGGTGTTGGCCAGCAGTTGCACTATCTCTTGCCGACGGGCCACCAGGACGGACAGCAGGGTGTTGGCGTCGAGGATCAGCGTGTTCACCTGCGCGCTGCGTTGCGAAAGGATCTTGGTGACATCGGCGGCGCCCTGTAAGAGGTCGCGCAGTGATTTGTTGCGGCTGTTGAGGGTTTGCGACAGCCGGGTCACCCCGTCGAAGGCCGGACCCAATTGCGGGGCGATCTGGTCAAGCGTTGTCGAGAGCGTGTCCAGCGACTGGTTGAGCGTATCGGTATTGGTGCCGGCGACGTCGGTCGTGAGATCGCTGAGGGCTTCGCTCAACGAGTACGGCGAGGATGTGCGTGAAATCGGTATCACATCCATGGGATGCAGCTTGCCGCTACCCGCCGATTCCAGTGTGAGCACCCGCTGACCCAGCAGCGAACCGGTCCTGATGTGTGCGGTGGTGTCCGACCCGAGGAGCACCGAGCCCTTGATGTTGAACGTCACCAGGGCATCGCCGTTGTGCAAGGCCACATCCGAGACCGAGCCGACCTTCATGCCCGATATCGTCACGTCGTTGCCCTGGGCCAGGCCACCGGCTTCGGAGAACACCGCCTGGTATCTGACGGCGGTGGCCCATTGGATCAGTTGCTCGGGCGACAGTCCGACCGCAATGACCATGATCACCAGCACGGTGCCGATGAATCCGGCCCGAACGAGACCGGCGCCGCGGTACTTGTTCATCGGTCTCCTTCATCGGGCTCCGCGCACCGCCCGCCTTCTTGGCGGTATATGGGCGATACCACGGTCCGGTACTGCAGGTCGGAGACGCGAAGGCTCAGCTCGCAGAGGTAGTACGGAATCCAGGCACCGTAGGAGCCCAGCCGCACCAGCTTGCGGTAGTTGTTGGGCAGCTTCGCCAACGAAACGTCGATCTTGTCCTTGTCCTGGTCAAGCAGCGGCGCCAGCCGGTTGAGCTGATCCACCGTGCCGGCCAGCGGCGGCCGGGCCCGGGTGAGCAGATCCGCGATCGACGCGGTTCCCTGGTCCAGGGCGTCGATCGCGGTGCCGATCGTATTCCGGTCGTCGGAAAACGCGCTGACGAGCCGCTGCAGCCGATCCAATGCGGTGGAGAACTTGTCGCCGTCCTTGTCCAGCGTGGCGACCACCGTGTTGAGGTTGTCGATCAATTGCTGGACGGTTTCGTTGTTGTCGGCCAACGTATTCGAGAACGATGACGTTTTCGACAGCAACGACTGCAGGGTGCCGCCCTCGCCCTGGAACACCTGTACCAGCGACGCCGTGAGCGCGTTGACGTCTTGCGGATTCAGGCCCTGGATAACCGGTTTCAGGCCACCCAGCAGCAGATCGAGGTCGAGCGCGGGCGCCGTCCGGTCGAGGGGGATCTCGCCCCCGGCAGGCAGCACCTTGGTGGACCCGGGACCGTCGACGAGTTCGAGATAGCGGTCACCGACCAGGTTGAGGTAGCGGACGACGGCCCGGGTGCCGGTGGTGAGCACGACGCTGCGATCGGCGTCGAACTTCACCCGCACCCTTTTGTCGGGCAGCAGCGTGACGCTGTTGACGGTGCCCACCCGGATGCCAGCCACGCGTACCGTCTGTCCGGCCTTGAGTCGCGAGACATTGTTGAAGACAGCGGAATAACCATTCGTCGAACCGGTGCGGTACTGGCCGAAAATGAAGAACAAGAACACCGTGAGCACCGTCATGATCACGGCGAAGATGCCGAACTTGATGATCATCGGGCGTGAGCTGCTCATCCGGGCTGCCCGATCTGCATCGTGTTGCGCGGCGGCCCGTCGAGTGGCCCGTACAACAGCTGTTTGAGGGCATCCGAATTCAGCAGCAGGTGCGGGTTTCCGTACTGCCAGGGGTTGGCGCCCACGTCGGCGACCACGAACGGCGGAGCCACGTCAAAGGGCACCACCGGAAGGTCCCAGCACTGCGGGCCACCGGTCGCGGCCACCTTCGGCAAGTTGACCGGGTAGCGATATCGTTCGGCCCCCCACTCGAAACCGACCAACACCAACACGCCGGGGGTGGGCAGCGGCGGCGCGTGCAGATTCACCAACGACCCGGCCAGACCGCAATACAGCGCTTGGTGGTATTCGTTGGTCAAATTGGTGGTCGGCACCAGCAGATGCAGGACATCGGTGAGCGCTTGCCGGTTGCCGCCTATCACGTCGTTGCCCATATCGGCCAGACCGATCGAACTGATCAAGAAGGCGTCCAGGTTTCGTTGCTCGTCGACAATCGTCTTGCTGATCCGGATGGCGTTGTCGGCCGTGGTGACCAGGTCTTGCGAGGCGTCGGCATAGGCGTTGCTGACCGCGGGCAGCGTCTCGAGGTCGTGGCGAAGCGCGGGAAGGCTCGGGTCCTGGGTGGCCAGGAAGTGATCGAGATCAGAGAGCATCCGGCCGATCTCGTGGCCACGGCCGTTCACCGCCGACGCGATGGCGCCGAGGGTCTCGTTCAGTTTGGCGGGATCGATGGAGTTCAGAAGCGAGGTGAGTTGCTGGAATACCGTGTTGATTTCGACGGTGACGTGCTGGCCTTCGAGCACGTCACCGGCGCGCAGCGGCTGCGACGACGGATTATCGGGCGGCACCAGCTCGACGAATTTCGCGCCGAAGACGGTCGTCGACGCGATGTCGACAAGAACGTTGGACGGAATGAGATGTAGCTGCGACGGTTGCATGGCCAGGTGCAGCACCGCTTTGCCGTCCGGCCGGGATTCGATCGAGGCGACCTTGCCCACCTCTACCCCGCGCATCTTCACCTTGGCGTCGGGGTTCATCACCAGGCCGGCTCGCGGCGAAACCACGGTCACCGGCACGCTGTCGGTGAAAGAGCCCTGGAACAAACCCACCGCGACGGCGGCGATACCGGCCACCACGACGACGGTTGCCAAACCCGCCAAGGGGCGGACGTAGGACCGCACGCCGAAGTGCCGGCCGGGTGATGCCGCGATAGGTCTTGCGGCGCTAGCGGTTTCCGAACGGTGAAGGGGGCCCGGCCCGAGGTTCTTCGTCACTGTCGTTTTCCCCTAGCCCGACAAGTGGAAGTTGCCGTTGGAGCCGTAAATGGACAGCGACACCAGCAATGTCACCGAGACGACCACGACCAGCGAGGTGCGCACCGCGTTACCGGTCGCAACCCCGACACCGGCCGGTCCGCCCGAGGCGAAATAACCGAAATAGGTATGGATCAACAAGATGGTCAGTGCCATCAGCACCGCCTGCAGAAACGACCACAACAGGTCGATCGGATTCAGGAACGTCGTGAAGTAGTGCTGATAGAGGCCACCCGATTGGCCGAACAGGACCACGGTGACAAATTGGCTGGCGAGGAAGGACAGGATCACGGCGATGGAATACAGCGGGGTGATCGCGAGCATCCCGGCGACAATCCTGGTGCTGACCAGATATGAAATCGGGCGGATCGCCATCGATTCCAGCGCATCGATCTCTTCGTTGATCCGCATCGCGCCCAGCTGTGCGGTCACGCCCGCGCCGAAAGTGGCGGCCAGCCCGATTCCCGCCACCACGGGCGCCGAGATGCGAACATTGATGAAAGCGGCCAGGAATCCGGTCAACGCTTCGATGCCGATGTTGCCCAGCGAGCTGTAGCCCTGGACCGCCAGCGTGCCTCCCGCGGCCAGCGTCAAGAAGCCGACGATCACCAGGGTCCCGCCGATCATTGCCAAAGTTCCTGCACCCATGCTGATTTCGGCGACAAGACGAACGATTTCCCGCCGGTAGTGGGTGGCCGCGAACGGAGCGCCAGCCAGCGCCTTGCCGTAGAACAACGTGTGATCGCCGATGCGGCTCAACGTGCCGACCGGCTTCTGGAGTTGTCGCGTCAGTCGCGGATAGGCTGCTCGCAGTGTCACAGCGTGTCCCTAGGCCTCCCCTTGCGTTTATTTGGCTGACATGCGGATGCCGATAGCGGTGACAACCACGTTCACGACGAACAACGACATGAACGCGTACACCACGGTTTCGTTGACGGCGTTTCCGACGGCCTTGGCTCCCCCGCCGGATACCGTCAGCCCCCGGTAGCATGCGACCAGACCGGCGATCAGGCCGAAAAGCGCTGCCTTGACACAGGAAATGATCACCTCGGGCACCCCGGTCAACAAGGTGATGCCCGCGGCGAACGCGCCGGGGTTGACGTCTTGGACGAACACCGAAAAGACATAGCCGCCCAAGATGCCGATGATGACGACGAGACTGTTCAACAACAGCGCGACCAAGCCCGAGGCCAGCATGCGGGGGGTCACCAGGCGCTGCACGGGGTTGATACCCAGTACCTCCATCGCGTCGATTTCCTCACGGATCGTTCGCGAACCAAGGTCTGCGCACATCGCCGTCGCGCCCGCGCCGGCGACGATCAACACGGTCACCAGCGGACCGACTTGGGTGACCGCACCGAAAGCGGCCCCCGCACCGGACAAATCGGCCGCGCCCAGTTCCCGCAGCAGGATGTTGAGCGTGAAGCTGACCAGGACGGTGAATGGGATGGCCACCAGCAACGTCGGCGCCATCGAGACGCGCGCGACGAACCACGACTGCTCCAGGAACTCCCGCCACTGGAAGGGCCGCCGGAACACGAACTTGATGGCGTCCGCCGACATCGCGAATAGCCCCCCGACCGCCTGCATGGGTTTGGACCCACGCCCCAACGTGATGCCCGGTGACCAGCGGTCCGCCCCCCTACCGGCCATGGCCCCCCGGCCCTCCGGCGGCCATGTGACCAATGTGGCTGCGCGCCAAGATAACCCGGGCAGCGACGATCATCGGTTGCCCCCAGAGGGCATGGGTTCGCCGTGAAGAGCGGTTACCGCCCTCACGCCAGTCCTCCGTTCCGTCGCGTGAGTTGGCGCTTGCAAGCAATGCCGGCCCGACCCGGCCCCCACGTCTTGCAGCCTGTGGCGATTATGGCTCATGCCGCGCCCAGGTGTAACCGGAAACCGGTAACCGTGTCCGGCAAGGCCGATCGGCTGCGAGGGTTTCGACAACGGCGGCATTCGGCATTGCGGGCTCGGGTCTCATGCGGGTCTCAGGTGACGGCGCCGGCCGTTTTGAGTTCGATGATGCGATCCCAGTCCAGGCCGAGTTCCAACAAGATCTCGTCGGTCTGCTCGGCGAATCCGGGTGCCGGCCCGGTATGGGGCGCGGTGACGTCGAATTGCACCGGGTTGGCGACCAGCTCGAGTTGGCCAGCGCGCACCAGATACTCGTTCGCCCGGATCTGCGCGTCGTCGGCCGCTTGCAGGGTGTCCTGCACCGGCGCCCACGGTCCCGCGAGCGTCGCAAAGCGTTCGCTCCATTCGGCAAGCGTGCGTGTTGCGATCACTTTGGTCAAGATCTCGACGGCATCCGCGGTATTGGCGGAGATGGTCTCGACGGTCGCGAAGCGCGGATCGTCGGCCAATTCGGGCCGGTCGATGTGACGGCACACGTCGGCCCAGAACTTGGTGGGCTGCATCATCACGAACGAGATGTAGCGGCCATCGGACGTCGGATACAGCCCCACCAGAGGGTTGTTGGGCGCGCCGTGCACACCGGGCGGCGGTGCTTGCATCCGCTGACCCAAATGCCGTGTCAAGGCCACGGTGTGGCCCAGCGACCAGAATCCGCTGCCCAGTAGCGACACGTCGACCACGGACGGTTCCCCGGTGCGCTCACGCTTGAGCAACGCCGCCGCGATGCCGCCGGCGAGGTTGGTGCCGGAGATGGTGTCGCCATAGGCGGGCCCGGGCGGATTGATCATCCCCGCATAACCCATCGGAGTGATGGTGGCAGCGGTTCCGGCCCGGCACCAGAAGGCGGTCATGTCGTAGCCGCCTTTGGTCGCTTCGTCGCCGCGCGGGCCGAGCGCGCTGCCGCGGGCGTAGATGATCGACGGGTTCACCGCCCGGATGTCGTCGACGTCGATGCCGAACTTCTGTCGTGCGTCGGGCAGGAAGCTGGTCAGGAATACGTCGGAGCGGCGGGCCAGCTCGTAGAGCACGTCTTTGCCCTCGGGCACCGACATGTCCAGGCCGATACTGCGTTTGCCGCGGTTGGCGTGCTCGATGTTGGGGTTGGGGTCGCCCTCCACCCGCAGCATGCCGGTCTGCCGCAGGCCGCGCTGCGGGTCGCCGGTCACCGCATGCTCGACTTTGACGACGTCGGCTCCCCATTCGGCGAGCACCGCGCCGGCCGACGGGACGAACCCGTACATGGCGACTTCCAGGATGCGGATGCCTTCGAGGGGGTTCATCCGCGGGCTCCCTGCGCGGGTCCGACCGGAACGGCAAAAGTCTTGCGTTCCAAGAACTCTTCCAGGCCGGCGACCCCCATCTCGCGGCCGACCCCGGACTGCTTGAAGCCGCCGAACGGGCTGTCCGCGCCGAAGTAGTTGCCGCCGTTGATGGAAAACGATCCGGTGCGGATCCGGCGGGCCACCGCCAACGCCCGATCCTGGTCGCGACTGAAGACCGCACCGGCCAAGCCGTAGATCGAGTTGTTCGCGATCCGGACGGCGTGATCATCGTCGTCGAATCCGATCACGACGAGCACCGGACCGAACACCTCCTCCTGGGCTATCTCGCTGTCCGGGTCCACGTTGGTGAGCAGGGTAGGAGCATAGAAATAGCCGGGATCCAGTCGCTTGCCGCCGGTGACCAGCGTCGCCCCGGCCGCGACGGCCCGTTGCACCATGCCGTCGACCTTGTCCCGCTGGCGTTCGTTGATCAGCGGACCCATGTATGTTTTCGGCTCGGCCGGGTCGCCGTGCCGCACCTTGGCGAAGTTCTGCGCGATGAGTTCGACGATCTCGTCGTGGTGCTGTCGGGGCACTAATAGCCGCGACGTGAGTGCGCAGCCCTGGCCGGCGTGGGTGACCATGCTGAACGCCGCGAACATCGCCGCGCCGGCGAAGTCGGCGTCGTCGAGCATGATCACCGCGGACTTGCCGCCCAACTCCAGGAACACCCGTTTGACGGTCCCACTGGCCGCCGCCATGATCCGCCGGCCGACCGCCGTTGACCCGGTGAAGGTGACCACGTCGACGTCGGGACTGGTGGTCAACAGCTCTCCGACGGCGGCATCGGACGAACTCAGCACGTTGACGACCCCGGGCGGGATATCGGTGTAGTTGGCGATCACCTCACCGAGCGCCAGCGTGACCAGCGGGGTGTCCGGCGCGCCCTTGAGCACCACCGTGCAGCCGGCGGCCAGGGCCGGGGCCAGCTTGGCCAACGCGAGCTGGTTGGGATAGTTGTAGGCGATGATCGCCGCGACCACCCCGGCGGCTTCCTTCTCCACCCAGCGGTGATGGCGCATCCCCCGCGATTCCTTGTCGCCGAGGTCTTCGGAGAACTGATAGCCGCGCAGCAGGTCGGCGTAATAGCGCACGATGCCGATCGGCTCGTCGAGCTGCGCTCCGTGGGTCAGGGCGCGGGTGGCGCCGACTTCGGCGATCGTGAGCTCCCGCAATTCCTCGGCGTGGTCGAGCAATGCCTGATGGAGTTGGTCGAGACAGCGCGTCCGCAACTCGACGTCGGTCGGCCAGGCGGTGGTGTCGAAGGCACGCCGGGCCGCCGCGACCGCCGCCCGGGCTTCCGCCGTCCCGGCATCGGGTGCGTACCCCAGGACTGTGCCCGTGGCGGGGTTGATGGAGGGAAATCTCGTATCGGTGGTGACCAGCCGGCCGTCGATCAACAGTCGCCGGTCGACCGATGCGGGGGTGCCGGCTCGGCTGGCGGCTGTTCCCGCCTCCGCGATGGTTCCCGCCGTCTGCTGCGTCGGCATTGCGGCCCCCTCGGTGTGCTGACGGTCACGGTAATTTCATTCTCATCCTTTGCGAATCTTACATTCGCCATTTGAGAGTTCAAGAACGCCCCGTCATCGGACCGACCTGCCGTGGTGCTAAGCAATCGCTCAGCGGCATCCCGATTACGGCGTTAGGCGCAGGCAGGACGCAGTTTCGGCACGGGCTTGCGGGTCGCTCCAGGGCGAGAGTAAGGTTCTCATAATTGTAAGGGAGATTCTTTATGATTGAGAGGTCGTGGGCATGAAGACCGCCGTCGTCACCGGCGGCGCGTCGGGCATCGGGCTGGCGGTCGCCCATCGGCTGCGATCCGACGGTATCGATGTGGCCACCGTCGACCTCAAGCCCAGCGATGCCGAGCTCGCCTACACCGCCGACGTGACGGACCGCCCGCAGGTCGATGCCGCCCTATCGGCGATCCGCGACCGACTGGGACCGGTCACGATCTTGGTCAACGCTGCGGGCCTGGACGGGTTCAAGCGGTTCGCCAACATCACCTTCGAGGACTGGCAGCGGGTGATCGACGTCAACCTCAACGGCGTCTTCCACACCATTCAGGCGGTGCTGCCCGACATGGTCGAGGCCGGGTGGGGACGGATCGTCAACATATCGTCGTCGAGCACACATTCCGGCACCCCCTACATGGCGCACTACGTCGCGGCCAAATCCGCGGTCAACGGCCTCACGAAAACACTGGCGCTCGAGTACGGGCCCAGCGGCATCACCGTCAACGCCATACCGCCCGGGTTCATCGATACTCCGATGCTGCGCAAGGCCGCGGAGCAAGGGTTTCTCGGCGACATCGAAGAGAACATCGCCCGCACTCCGGTGCGGCGGATGGGTAGGCCCGAAGACATCGCCGCGGCCTGCGCCTTTCTGGTGTCCGAGGAAGCCGGCTACATCACGGGCCAGATTCTGGGCGTCAACGGCGGCCGGAACACCTGAGCCGGGAAGGAAGGCGTCGTGAAGGTCTGGGTTGACCCCGAACGCTGTCAGGGCCACACCCTGTGCGCCATGATCGCCCCGGACTCCTTCCGGCTCAGCGACATCGACGGCACCTCGTCGGCGGTCAGCGAAGTGGTACCGGCCGACCAGCAGGACCGGGTGCGTGAAGCCGCGCAATCGTGCCCGGAGCAGGCCATCGTCATCACCGACGGGTAAGACGGGTAAAGGGAGACAGCGGGTTGAGCGTCAGTGACCGCGAGAATCACCGGTACCACTTCGACCGGCACTCCGCGGAGTACCGGTCACGGTTCAAGGCGATCACCGAGGAGATGCACGCGCGGTGCCCGATGGCGTGGAGCGACACCTACGGCGGGCACTGGGTCGCCGCCGGCAGCCACGAAGTGTTCGAGCTCGCCCGCTGTCCCGCGGTGTCCAACGATCACGATGTCAGCAACGAACGCCGTGGCTACAAGGGCATTTCGATTCCGACGGCCAGCCGGATCAACGGCGTGCGCGGCGGCATCCTGGAGATGGACGACCCCGAGCACCGCAGCTACCGCAATGTGCTCAACCCGTATCTGTCGCCGGCCGCCGTCAAGCGCTGGGTGCCGTTCGTCGACGACATCACGCGCGCCTGCCTCGACGAGAGGATCGAGCACGGCAGCATCGACTTCGTCGACGATCTGGCTAACGTCGTGCCCGCGGTTCTGACCTTGGCGCTCATGGGTATTCCGCTGCAGAACTGGAAGATGTACAGCGAGCCGACCCACGCCGCGGTGTATACCCCGGAGCACTCGCCGGACATCCAGCGGGTTACCGAGATGCACCGGCAGATGGGGCTCGACCTGGTCAACAACATGGTCGAGATTCGCGACAATCCGCGACCCGGGGTGGTCAACGCCCTGCTCGAGATGCGCATCGACGGCAAGCCCGCGCCCGAGCTGGAAATACTGGGCAATCTCGGGCTGCTCATCGGTGGTGGCTTTGACACCACAACGGCCCTGACCGCCCACGCACTGGAATGGCTTTCGGAAAACCCCGAACAGCGCGAGCTGCTCAGCAGGCAACGCGAAACCCTGCTCGACTCGGCGACCGAGGAATTTCTGCGCTACTTCACCCCCGCTCCCGGGGATGGCCGGACTTTCGCCGACGACGTCGAACTGGACGGGCTGCATTTCAAAGAGGGCGAGCGGCTGTGGATTTCGTGGGCGATGGCCAACCGCGACCCCGCGGTGTTCCCCGACCCGGACAAGGTCATCCTTGATCGTAAAGGTAACCGGCACTTCAGCTTCGGGATCGGTGTGCACCGCTGCATCGGATCCAACGTGGCGCGCACCGTTTTCAAGTCCATGCTGACCGCGGTCCTCGACCGGATGCCGGACTACCGTTGCGACCCTGCGGGCACCGTCCACTACGAGACCATCGGGGTCATCCAGGGTATGCGCAAGCTACCGGCCACCTTCACACCCGGCCACAAGGTCGGCGCGGGCCTTGACGAAACCCTTGACAAGCTGCAACGCATTTGCGACGAGCAGGAACTCGCCAGGCCCGTCACCGAACGCAAAGAGGCTGCCGTCATTTGGTGAGCCTGGACCACCTCGGCACCCCGGCGAGCAGACACAGAATCGCATCGCAGCGCCAGAATTCATGCGATTGTGTGTCTGCTCGGCAAGCGCCAGGTGCCCTCAGCTCGGCGAGAGAATTCAGCCCCGGGGTAAGCCCAGCACTCGTTGGGCAATGATGTTGCGCTGTATTTCCGACGTGCCCCCGGCGATGGTTCCGGAAAAGCTGCGGGCGTAACGCTCGAACCAGCTCGCGAAGTAGTGATCGAGGTTCATCGGCGCATAGGGTCCGGTCAGCGCCGGGTGAACGAGTCCGTCAGATGCCGCGGCCGAGAGGGCATGCTCACAAGCCTGCAGCTCCGCCTCCGATCCCAGCAGCTTGAGCACCGAGATGGCGGCGGTGTCGTCCTCGCCGCGGGCGGCGCGGGCCAGCGCGACCGAACCCAACAGGCGCAGGGCCTGTTTGTCCATCACCATGGTGGCGTAGCGGTCGCGTTCGAGTTGCGTGGCGGGACGAAAGTCGGCCAGCAGATTGTCCAGCCGATCGGCGAAACCCAGCCACATCATGGTGCGCTCGTGCCCGAGGGAGCCATTGGCAACGCGCCAGCCCTGGTTGAGCGGACCCACCAGGTTTTCCGCCGGCACCGACACATCGGTGAAGAACACCTCGTTGAAATCCAGGTCGTCGGCCGAGCAGATGGACGGGAACGGCCGGCGCACCACACCCGCGGTGTCGGTCGGGATGAGTAATGCACTGATGCCCTTGTGTTTTGGCGCATCCGGGTCGGTGCGTACGAACGTCAGCAACACGTCGGCATCGTGGGCGCCGGAGGTCCACACCTTCTGGCCGTTGACGACGAAGCGATCTCCGTCCAGAACCGCCCGGGTGCGCAGCGACGCCAGGTCGGATCCGGCGCTGGGCTCACTCATCCCCAGCGAAGCGGTGATCTCGGCCCGCAGGATCGGCACCGCCCACCGGTGCTTCTGCTCGTCCGTGCCGAACGACAACAGAGACGCGGCAACGATATTCACACCCTGCGGGTTGAAACTGTGATAGATCCGTCGCCGGCACAGTTCCTCGAGGTGCACGAACTGCTGCACCACCGTAGCGTTGCGCCCGCCGAACTCCGGCGGCTGGCCCGGCAGCAGCCAGCCGTTGTCGAACAGCAACCGCTGCCAACGGCGCGCCCAAGCCGGCATGTGCGAGACCGACCGCGGTCGTTCGCCCGTTTCGCTTGCCGCAGGCAGGTTTTCGTCGAGGAAGGCCGCGAACTCCGCCCGGAACGCCTCGACGTCGGGATCAAAAGTCAGCTGCACGATACTCCTGCGCGATCTGAGCCCGATGCTCCGCCGCACCGCCGAGCATGAGCTCGCCGGCCTTGGCCCGCTTGAGCGCGAATTGCAGGTCGTTCTCCCAGGTGAATCCCATTGCGCCGTGCAGCTGTAAGCCGTGCCGGAACACCAGCGACTGGCACTCCCCGGCGCTGGCCTTGGCCATGGCGGCGGCCAGCCGCCGCCGCGGGTCGTCGGCGGCGATGGTCAGCGCGGCGAAGTAGGCCAGCGCCCGGGCCCGTTGCACCGCGACGTGCATGTCGGCCGCCTTGTGCTGCACGGCCTGGAACGACCCGATCGGAACCCCGAACTGATGCCGGCTGCGGACATGGTCGAGCACGAGATCCAGGATGCGCTGACACGCGCCGACCATCGTGATGGCCATGCCGGTCAACGCAACGTGGCGCGCACGTTCCCGGTCGACGGTTACCCGGACACCCTCGGGCACCCGAATCCGATCGAAGGACAGGTCGGCGACATGCAGCACCGGGTCGAACACGGATTCGCGACGGGCCGAGACCTGATGGGCGGCCACGATAAACACCCCGGCGTCGGTGACCACCGCCAATTGGTCGGCGCGATCGCCGTCGAGAACGTGGCGTGCGGTACCGTCGAGCACCCATCCGTCGGCGTCCCGGCGCGCCGTCACCCCGCTGTACACGGCGGTACCCGACTGGTGCGGATCGAAATGAGCCGTGGCCAGCGGCGCGAACTGGCTCATCGTCGCCAGGAACGGGGTGGGGTCGGTGGCATGCCCCAACTCCTCCAGCACGATCGCCAGCTCCACCGCGCCGGCCGGATCGTTGAGTTCCGTCCAGCCGAGATCCACATACGCCTTCCACAGCGGACCGGTGTCGACGCCGTCTTCGGCCACGGCGCGCACCAGCGACGGCGGGCACTGCTTGGCCACGACATCGCGCACGGTGTCCTGCCACAAGCGCTGATCGGCATCGAACTCCAACAGCATTCGGGCCGCCTCCTGTCGTCGCTATCATGCGAGAATAGCATTCTCTGATATGGAAGCAGTAATCTCGCAATCGGGCTATGAGGTGCATTAGGGAGCGACGATGTCCGACACCGCCACGACACTGTGGGAGATGGAGGCGATCAAGCAACTCAAGGCCCGATACTGCCGATACCTGGACACCAAGCGCTGGGATGACTGGCGGCGGCTGTTCACCGACGACTTCGTCAGCGACACCTCGCAGTCGGGCGGGAGGGTGATCCGGGGCGCCGACGAGTTCGTGTCCTACGTGCGCCACGCCCTGGGCAAGCCGTCGCAACCCACGGTGCATCAGGTGCACGCCCCCGAAATCACGCTGACGTCGCCGACGACCGCGACCGGGATCTGGGCGCTCGAGGACGTGGTGCGGTTGGGCCCGGGCGTCAATCTCAACGGGCGCGGTCACTACCACGAAACCTACGAGAAGCTCGACGGCAGTTGGCTGATCAAGTCCTCGACGCTGACCCGGCTGCGTGAGGATATCTTCAATCCCATTTTCTCCGTGCGTATTTCGCCTCGGCTGCGGGACACGGCGGCCTTGCTGGCGCGGCGGCTCGGCCGGTGAACCGCCAGACCGTTCTCGTCACCGGCGCGTATGGCCAGATCGGCAAGCGCTGCACGGAAATCCTGCTGCGCCGCGGCCACACCGTGGTCGCCGTGGATGTGCGCAACGACCGGACAGCGGCTGCCGCGGCGGCACTGGCCGGCCACTTCCCAACGCTGGTACCGGAATTCACTGACCTCACCGATGCCGGTGCGGTCGCCGCCGGGGTGGCCCGCCACCGGCCAACCGCGATCGTGCATCTGGCGGCAATCGTGTCCCCGCCCTCCTACCGCGATCCCCGGCTGGCCCGCAAGGTCAATGTCGAGGGCACCCGAAACCTGCTGAGGGCAGCGCAGTCCCGCAGCGACCCGCCGCTGTTCGTGTTCGCCTCCAGTGCCGCTGTGTACGGATCCCGCAACCCGCACCGGCAACCCGAGCGCATCACTGCCGCCACCCCGGTCAACCCGATCGACCAGTACGGCCAGGACAAGGTCCTCGCCGAGGCCGCCCTCACACAAAGCGGCCTGCCCTACGCCATATTGCGGCTGGGCGGAGTCATCTCTCCGGACGGCTCGGCCAATCTCGACGCCGACTACCTACTGCTGGTACGAGCCACCCCGACGGACAACCGCATGCACGCCGTGGATGCCCGTGATGCCGCGCTGGCCTTCGCCAACGCCGTGGACCGCCGCGAAGCCGTCGACGGCAAGGTGCTGGTGATTGCCGGCAACGACACCTATGTGCACCTGATGAGCGACCTGCAGGACGACGTCATGGCGGCGGTCGGCATCGGCCGACTCGGACCGACGGCCGGCTTGCCCGGCAATCCCGAGGACGACCGCGGGTGGTGTTTCACCGGGTGGTTCGACACCAGCGGATCCCAGGCCCTGCTCGGCTATCAGGAACACGACTGGTCCGACACGCTGGCGTGGATTGCCGCTGAGATGGGACGACGCCGCACCGTGTTGAAAGCGCTTGGCCCCGTGATCCGTCCGGCGATCCGCGCGCTTCTGGACGTGCAACGGCGACTCGAGCACCGAGGTCCGTACGCCGACCCGTGGGCGCTGATCGGCACGAAATACGGCCGTGACGCGCTGGCACCCACCACCTTCTGAGGCGGCGATGGCCGGAACCACCAAACTAGTCATCGGGGCCAGCGGTTTCCTAGGCTCACACGTCACCCGCCAACTCGTCGCTGCAGGGCAGGACGTGCGGGTCATGGTGCGGCGCACCAGTGTCACCAAGGGCATCGACGACCTGTTGCAGACCCGGAAAGTCGAACGCTGTTACGGCGACATCTTCGACGACGCCGCGCTGCGGGAAGCCATGGCCGGCTGCGACGTCGTCTACTACTGCGTCGTGGACGCCCGGATGTGGCTGCGCGACCCCACTCCGCTGTTCCGCACCAATGTCGAAGGCCTGCGGCATGTGCTCGACGCGGCCCTCGACGCACAGTTGCGCAAGTTTGTATTCACCAGCAGCACCGGCACATTGGCAATCAACGACCAGCGGCCCGTCACCGAGGACGATCCGCACAACTGGAACGACGGCGGCGCCTACATCGAATCCCGGGTGGCCGGGGAGAACCTGGTCATGCAGTACGTGCGCGAGAAGGGGTTGCCGGCGGTCGCGATGTGTATCTCGACCACTTACGGGCCCGGCGACTGGGCCCCGACCCCTCATGGTTCGCTCATCGCGCGCGTCGCCACCGGGCGGTTCCCGTTTTATCTCGGCTTCTCCGCCGAGGTGGTCGGTATCGAAGACGCCGCCCGCGCCATGCTTCTGGCGGCCGACCGGGGCCGCGTCGGCGAGCGCTACATCATTTCCGATCGTTACCTGAGCACCCGGGAAATCCACGAAATCGCGGCCCGCGCGGTGGGCATACGCCCCCCGCGCATTCCGATCCCGATGCCCGTCATGCGTGCCGCGGCGCGCCTCAACGATCTGGCCGCCCGCCTGCTGCGTCGCGACCTGCTCTTCGCCTACGTCGGCGCGCGCATGGCGGAACTGATGTCGCCGCTGGATCACAGCAAAGCCGAACGCGAACTGGGCTGGACACCGGAACCGGTGGAAGATTCCATCCGCAAGGCCGCCCGGTTTTTCGTCGCGCACTCAGCCGATTAGGCAGTAATCCAGTTGGCGGCACGCCGGCTATTCGCGCCCCGGCGGATTTGCGTCTAAGCGCCCCAGCGCATTCGCCACGACACGCCCGCCGAGGTGTCAGGGCAGATCGCCGCCGCAAAGATACAGTTCGCCCAACTGTGCGGAAGGACCCGCGGTGATGGGCAATAACCCGGTTGACACGATGACGCGCCGCGAGTTTTTGGCTAAAGCCGCCGCTGCTACCACTGCCGCCTCTCTCATGTCGTTAGTCGGGCCGGTGATCGAAAAGGCCTACGGCGCCGGGCCGTGCTCAGGTCAGCTGACCGACATCGAGCACATCGTGCTGTTAATGCAAGAAAACAGATCCTTCGATCACTACTTCGGAACACTTTCCGATATCGACGGATTCGATACCGCCTCGCCGCTGTTCCAGCAAAAGGGCTGGGACCCGCGGACCCAGTCGCTGGATCCCTCCGGCATCACCCTCCCGTTCCGTTTCGACACCACCAGAGCACCCTTTCTCAACGGCGCGTGCATCAACGATCCCGACCATGATTGGATCGCAATCCATCAGTCGTGGAACGGCGGCGCGAACGACAACTGGCTGCCGGCGCAAGCGCGGACCCGTTCGGCCGCCAACACCCCGGCGACAATGGGCTACCACACCCGTCGAGACATCCCGATTCATTACCTGCTGGCCGACACCTTCACTGTTTGCGATCACTACTTCTGTTCGGTATTGGGTCCGACCTCTCCCAACCGGCTGTATTGGCTCAGTGCCTGGATCGACCCCGCCGGTACCAACGGGGGGCCATTGGTGGAGACCTCCTCCACCGCGCCGATCGGGGCGTTCAACTGGCGCATCATGCCGCAGAACCTCAGCGATGCCGGCGTCAGTTGGAAGGTGTACAGCGACAAGTCATTAGGGCCCGCCGTCAACGCCTACGTCGGTTACGGCGAGATCGTGCGGTGGTTCAAACAGGCCGCAGACCCGCGGTCGGATCTGGCTCGATTCGGCGTCGCCCCCCGCTATCCCTGGGACTTCGCCGCCGATGTCAGAGCCAACAGGCTGCCGCAGGTCTCCTGGCTGGTTCCGAATATTCTCGTGTCCGAACACCCGGCGATGCCGGACGCGGGCGGCGCCGTCGCGATGGCGGACACGCTGCGGATTCTGCTGTCCAATCCGGCGGTGTGGGAAAAGACCGCGCTGATCGTCAGCTACGACGAAAACGGCGGCTTCTTCGACCACGTCGTGCCGCCGACGGCGCCGCCGGGCACCGCGGGCGAATACCTGACGGTGCCCGACATCGACGGCGTGGCCGGGTCCGGCGGCATCCGCGGACCGATCGGCTTGGGCTTTCGCGTTCCCTGCCTGGTTATCTCACCGTTCAGCCGCGGCGGGCTGATGGCCCACGACGTGTTCGATCACACCTCCCAACTCCGATTGATAGAGAAACGGTTCGGCGTGCCGGTGCCCAACCTCACCGCATGGCGCCGAAGCGTGACCGGCGACATGACGTCGGCCTTCAACTTCGCCGTCCCACCCAACCCGTCGCCACCCAAGTTGAACCAATCCCGACGGGTGCTGCCGGAACTGGCTCAGTGCGGCCTCGGCATCGGCGCGTTAACAGGCACCTATCGCTTGAACCCGCCCTACCGGGTGCCCTACCCGCAGGCGATGCCCAGCCAGGAAACGACGCCCACCAGAGGCATTCCCAGCGGCCTGTGCTGAATGCCGGCATCGGCGATACGGCTGCGGCCAAAGCGGTTTCGATACATAGCACGCCTGAGGATGTGACGTCCCGATGTTCGAGATTGCCGGCCCGCGAGACGGCCAACCCACGTCATGAATTGCCTATGAAGCCCGATTCACGCAACCAATACCGGCCAACGCCCCGGTAGTGTAGGTGACGAATGTTTCTTCCAAGTAAATTTCACATTTCATATAGCGTCGGCGCCCTCATCCATCGGGGCATCGAGAACAGTGAGGTTGTGGTGGAGGTGAGCCCAGGTGACTAGAGCCGAAGGAAGCACCGGAAAGCTTCGCCGCCGAGCCGTAGTGGCAGTGTCGGGCTTGGCGGTTGCGGCCGCCATGACCGTCACGCAGATCCATCCGGCAGGCGCGCATATCCACCGGGGCGAGATGACCCATGTGTCCAATATGCCGCCCTTCCCGGTTTACTACGGCGCCATCGCCTACGGTCACGACGGGTCGAATGGCAAGGCATGGCGGCACCTGTCCAAGGCGCAGGCCAAGCACCGCGCCCTGGAGCTGTGCGGGATCGACACGTGCACAGTGGTCAGCGTCTTCACCCGATGCGGCGCGGTCGCCCACGACGGCGCGAAGTACCACGGCGGTTACGGGTACAACCGCAGCGCGGCGGAAGCACACGCCATGGCCAACCTAGGTGGCGGGCGGATCGTCGACTGGGCGTGCAACTAGCCGTTGCCGATCGCGGTGGCTGCCCCGGGATCCGCACACCGAAGTCCATCCCGGTATTTCGGATCCCGCTCGGAGCGCCTCTCATGCAATGAGAGAATGATATTATCCGTATTGAAGAACAATACTGGCAGTAGGGCCGGCAACAACACCGCGTAGCAGGGCAGATGATTAATCGAAATGCTTACCGGAAAGGCGTTGATCGGCGACCGACGGAAATGTTAGGTTGTCTATCAGATGCCCTGGCCGGGCTCGTCGTCGCCGGAGCCGGAGGGTGGGTTTCGTGATCGAGGATGCCGAGGGAACGCGCACGCCGGTCATCGACGCCAGTGTGCACATCTTCTTTCCGTCCAACAAAGACCTGCGCGGCTTCCTGCGCGAGCCGTTCAAGAGCCGCGGCTTTCCCGACTACGAGATGGACTGGTACGGGGCACCCGGCGGCGAGTACGCGCCGAACGCCGAGGGACCGAACCGCGAATACCCGGGTTCGAGCGTGGAACTCGTTGCCGACGAACTCTTTTCCAAACGCGGTGTCGACGTGGCGATCCTGCATCCGATGGGCCGCGGCATCATGCCCGACCGGCACCTCGGCAGCGCGCTGCACGCCGCCCACAACGAAATGATGGTGTCGCGCTGGCTCGAACACGACGAATTCGGTGAGAAGTTCCGCGGCACCATCCGGGTCAACCCCGACGACATCGCCGGCGCAGTCCGCGAAATCGAAAAGTGGCGCTCCCACCCCCGCGTCGTTCAGATCGGCGTTCCGCTGCAATCCCGCGAGGTCTATGGCAAGCCGCAATTCTGGCCGCTGTGGGAGGCCGCGGCCGACGCGAACCTGCCGGTGGCGGTTCACATCGAATCCGGCGAAGGCATCGGATTTCCGCCCACGCCGTCCGGGCACACCCGCACCTACGAGCAATACGTCGGCTTCATGGCGCTGAACTACCTCTACCACCTGATGAACATGATCGCTGAGGGGGTGTTCGAGCGATTCGGCAACCTGAAGTTCGTCTGGGCCGACGGCGCCGCGGACTTCGTGACACCGTTCATCTGGCGGATGGACGTGTTCGGCCGGCCGCACCTGGAACAAACCCCTTGGGCGCCACGGATACCGAGCGACTATCTGCCCGGTCACGTGTACTTCGTGCAGGGCGGACTCGACGGTCCCGGTGATGCCGACTTCGCCGGTGAGTGGCTGGCTTTCACCGGCAAGGAGGACATGGTGATGTTCGGCTCCAGCTATCCGCATTGGCAGTGCCATGACGTCGGGGACATCCGGCAGCTTCCCACGGCGCTGTCCGCCGACCAGCGCGAGAAGCTGTGCTGGCGCAACGCCGCCGGCCTCTACGGGATCGAGATTCCTGTCGATGTCGCTAGAGGTTAGCCGGCCCGCAGTCGCACAATGATGACACGGGGATGAGACGGGACTGAGGAGATCACGATGACGCTGACCCATCTACACGAACGGGTTCCCGCAGCCGAGCGCATCGCCGTCCGGTGCGTCGACTCCGACGTTCACCCGGTGCCCAGACGCGGTGAAATCACCCAGTACATCCCGGAACCGTGGCGCAGCAAGTACTTCCTCGACCACAAGGTCGGCGAGCTGATCTACTACGACGCCCCCGACTACGCCCACAGTTTCGCGATGCGCGTCGACACCTTCCCGCCCGACGGCGAATTCCCCGGCAGCGACCCGGATATGGCCTTTCGCCAGCTGATCATGGAGGCCGGCTCCGACATCGCGATCCTCGAGCCCGGCGGCCGGACACCGCGCCTGCCCGAAGCCCACCAGGCCTATTCGACCGCACTCAATCACTGGCAGGCCAATCACTGGCTCGACAGCCACAACAACTGGCATCAGCGCTGGCGCGGTTCCATCTGCGCCGCCGTCGAGGACCCCGAGGGGGCCGCCCGGGAGATCGAGGAGTGGGCCGGGCACCCCTACATGGCGCAGGTGCTGATCAAGGCCGAGCCGCGGCCGTCATGGGGTCACCCGATGTACAACCCCATCTGGGCGGCCGCGACCAAGCACGACATCACCGTGAGCTGTCACCTGTCGCGTAGCAATTACGAGATGCTGCCGACACCGCCGGTGGGTTTTCCCAGCTATAACCACGACTTCATGGTGACCTACTCGCTGCTGGCCGCCAACCAGGTGATGAGCCTGATCTTCGACGGCGTCTTCGACCGGTTCCCCACACTGCGGATCGTGTTCGTAGAGCACGCGTTCACCTGGATTCTGCCGTTGATGTGGCGCATGGATGCGATCTATGCGGCGCGCAAGTCTCGGGTGGACATCAAGCGCAAGCCGTCGGAGTACGTCAAGGAACACATCAAGTTCACCACCCAGCCGCTGGACTACCCGGAAGACAAGACCGAACTGACCCGGGCGCTGGAATGGATGGAGTGCGAGAAGATCCTGCTCTTCTCGTCGGACTACCCGCACTGGACGTTCGACGACCCACGTTGGTTGGTCAAGCACCTGCCCAAGGCCGCCCGGGATGCGGTGATGTACAAGAACGGCATCGCCACCTATCATCTGCCGGAGTCGGTGCCGGTCCTCGAGGGCCAGACGCGGGTGCTCTGAATTGACCGCTGAAATTGCGGGGCAACCCAAACCGGCCCGCCTCGCCCAGGGCCGCGAACACGTCGTCGCGACGGTGAACGAGATCCCGCCGGGCACCCACAAACTGGTGCCGATCGGGCGGCACGGCGTAGGCGTCTACAACGTCAACGGCACCTTTTACGCCATCGCGAATTACTGTCCGCACCAAGGCGGCCCGCTGTGCTCGGGCCGCGCCCGGGGCCGCACCATCGTGGACGAAAGCGCCCCCGGCGACGCGGTCATGGTCCGCGATCTGGAATTCATCTACTGCCCTTGGCACCAATGGGGTTTCGAGTTGGCAACCGGGACAACGGCGGTCAAACCGGAGTGGAGTATTCGAACCTACCCGGTCCGGGTGGTGGGCAATGACGTCCTGGTGATGGCATGACTCCACGGCAGAGTCAGGTCTGTGCCGTCGAGGTGGACGGCGGCAACGTGGTGTACGAGATCATCGGCGCGTCAGGCGATCTCATTGTCCTGACACCCGGCGGCCGGTTCGGCAAGGATATTCCCGGCCTGCGTCCGCTGGCCGAGGCATTGGTCGACGGTGGCTATCGGGTCCTGTTGTGGGACAGGCCGAATTGCGGTGCCTCCGATGTGCAGTTCTACGGTCAAAGCGAGTCGCACATGCGTGCCGAAACGCTGCGCGGCTTGTTGAGCGCCCTCGGGATCGACCGTTGCATCATCGCCGGCGGTTCCGGCGGGGCACGCGATTCCATGCTGACGACGATGCTCTATCCCGAGCTGGTGGAGAAGCTGGTGGTGTGGAACATCGTCGGCGGCGTGTACGGCATGTACCAGCTGGGCGCCTACTACGTGCTGCCCAGTATCCAGGCGGTGCGCTGGTCGGGTATCGAGGGGCTGCTCAAGGTACCCGAGTGGCGCGAGCGCATCGACCAGAACCCGGCCAACAAGCAGCGGTTCCTCGATCTGAACGCCGACGAATTCCTCACCGTCATGCTGCGCTGGCTCAACGCGTTCGTACCCAAGCCGGGGCAGACGATCCCCGGAGTCGACGACGAAATGTTCGGCCGCATCAAGGTTCCCACGCTGATCATCCGCGGCGGTGAGAACGACTGGGATCACCCCAAGCGCACCTCGCTGGAGGTGAGCTGCCTGATCAAAGGATCCACGTTGATCGATCCGCCGTGGCCGGAGGACGCCTGGGAGCGTGCGGCTGAAGAACGCGCAGCCGGAAAGGTAAAGCACTTCAACATGTTCGACACCTGGGTGCAGGCCGCGCCCGCGATCCTCGAATTCCTGGGCACGTGATGCGCTCACGTGCTGCGGATATGCACCTCACAGTTGAGCGACGCCTCGAGCGCGGTGTGGATCCGGCTCTCCGGGACGCGTCCCAGGTCGGCTTCGCGCAGTGTCACGTAGACGATGTCGAAGCCATCATCGTCGAGCCGGCGGGTTACCTCACCGGTGAGTCCGAAAGCCGACAGCACACCATGGGCGTCGTCGTCGGTGCCCCGGCTGATGAAGGTGACCACCCCGGCCACGGGCGCAGTGTCGAAGGCCTTGGCGCACAGGTCGATTGCCTTCTTCTTGGCGGCTTCGACGTCCTCGCAGGCGATGAGCAGTTCGAGGTCGCGGCGACCGCCCGGCCTGGCCCCGAGGTCGTTGTCCACCAAGTCGGCGCCGACCCCGGCAAGGAGCCCGCGGAGCGTGGCCATGCCCTCGCGTAACCGCGCATCCGCCAGCGCACCGGTCGGGTCGACGTTGACCCGCACCACCGCAGTCCGCATACGGGCAAGCGTAACCGCAGCGATGGCAGGTTAATCGATGGAAGCCACCGACACCGTATTCAGGACCGCAGCCTGGCCGGGCAGCCCGCCCCGGCTGCTGCGGGAGAGCCGCGAACCCGAGGACATCGCGGCTTATCGGGAGCAGGGCGGATACCGACCGCTAGCCGACGCGGACACCTTGCTCCACGAAATCGAATCCGCCGGACTGCTCGGCCGGGGCGGCGCCGCCTTCCCGCTCGGGGTGAAATTGCGCGCGGTACGGCGCAATGGGCGTGCCGCCGGAGGCGCCGTCGTCGTTGCGAATGGCGAAGAGGGAGAGCCGACTTCGATCAAGGACCGCTGGCTGCTGCGTAACCGCCCGCACCTGGTGCTGGACGGGCTGCGGTTGGCCGCGACGATCGTCGGCGCCAAACGCGGCTATGTGTACGTGTCCGACCCGGACGCGGCGCGCGGTGCCGAGGCCGCTCTCGCCGAGCTGGGCTCCGACACACTCGGCGGCGTCGGCATCAGCGTGTGGACGGTGCCGCCCGGGTATGTGGCCGGCGAGGAGACCGCGGCCGTCCGCGCAATCAACGGCGGCCCGGCCAAACCGACCGACAAACCGCCACGTCCATACGAAGTCGGCGTACGCGGACGGCCCACCCTGGTAAGCAATGTGGAGACCCTGGCCAATTTGCCTTACCTGCAGCAGCGCGGGTCTTCGGCGTTTCGGACCCAGGGCACGCCGTCATCGCCGGGGACATTCCTGGCCACCGTCGCCGGAGCCAACCGCCCGCCTGTGCTCTACGAACTCCCGCACGGATTGCGTTTCACCGAATTGCTTGCGCTGCATGGTGTCTCATCCGAACAGGTGCGCGGAACCCTGATGGGCGGCTACTTCGCCGGCTTACTCAACCGCAGCGTGCTGGATACCACCCTGGACCACGAGACGATGCGGCGAGCCGGCAGCGGTTTGGGCTGCGGCGCGATATCGGTGATCACCGACGACTGCCCGGTCGCGGTTGCCGCTTCGGTGCTGGCCTACTTCGACCGCGAGAACGCCGGGCAGTGCGGTTCGTGTTTCAACGGCACGGCTGCCATGGCCGCCGTCGCTTCGGCGCTGCGCGACTCCGCCGCGACACCCGAAGACGTTGACCGGCTGCGACGCTGGTCTGTGGTGCTGCGCGGGCGCGGCGCCTGCGCGACGCTCGATGCCGCGACCAACGTTGCCGGGACACTGCTCGGCCAGTTCCCTGACGAGGTGGCCCGCCATCTGAGCGGCGACTGCCGGCAATGCAGTGCCGGCGCTTTTCGCGCCGAGCGTCCCTACCAGGCCACAGCGGTGATCGCGTGAGAATCCGTCTTGACCGCACCGTCTGCGACGGCTTCGGCGTATGCGCCAAGCACGCCCCGTCCTACTTCTCACTCGACGACTGGGGATACGCGTGTTTGGTCGGGGACGGCACCGTCGCCGAAGCGGACCGCGAGGCGGTCATGCGTGCCCTGATGGACTGCCCGGTGCATGCCATCACCGAAATCGGTGACCGCCCACCCGAGGTCGCTCATCCGTTCGCCGCCAGCCCGGAAGATCCGGCCGAGCATCTCAAGACCGAGTCCAACGAAGCGCAGTGGGGATTCACGCGTTGACCGGACGCTGCGCCGGGCTGATCGCCTTGGTGACGGGTACCAGCCGGGGTCTGGGCAAGGCGATCGCCCAGCGACTGGCCGCCGAGGGAGCCGCGGTTGCTCTCACGGCCCGAACCATGGATCCGGATCCGAAATACCGGGGCTGCCTTCGGGAAACGCTGGCACAGATCACGTCCGACGGCGGTGCGGCCATCGCCGTTGCGGCTGACCTGTCGAAAACCGAAGAACGAGAACGACTCTTCGCCGAAGTCGTCGACCGCCTCGGCGCCCCCGACATCCTGGTCAACAACGCGGCCGTCACGTTCTTGCGACCGCTCGACGAGTTCCCGGAGCGGCGGGTGCGACTCATGATGGAGATGCATGTGCTTGCCCCCCTGCACCTCACCCAACTGGCCATCCCGGCCATGCGAGAGCGGCGCCGCGGCTGGGTGCTGAACGTGACCTCCGTCGGCGCAGACCTGCCCGGCGGGCCGCCGTTCGACGACTTCGACCGCAGCGCGGGCTTCGGAATCTATGGCACGGTCAAGGCCGCGCTGAACCGGCTCACGAAAAGCCTTGCCGCGGAACTGTATGACGACGGCATCGCCGTCAACGCGGCCGCCCCGTCAAAGCCGGTGGCGACGCCGGGCGCGGGCCGCCTCGATCTGGCCAAGTCCGACACCGAGGACATCGAACTGATCGTCCAGACGGCGCTGGAGCTGTGCACCGGCGACCCGAAGTCGTTGACCGGTCGCATCGCTCACACGCAGCCATTCCTGCGCGAACTGGGATGGTTGAGCTGACCGACCCTGACCTCGAGCGGCTGCGCAGGCGACTTGCCCCCGCACACATCGAGGACCTGCGTCCGTTGACCGGTGGCGCTTCCAGCCTGACCTACGCCGGACAACGCCTGGGCGATCGGGTCGTGGTGAAGATGGCTCCGCCCGGAATCCAGCCGACTCGGAATCGCGACGTGCTGCGCCAGTGCCGCATCATCAAGGCACTCCGCGCCACACCCGTACCCGTCCCCGACGTGTTGTGGGCGGATGCCGGCGACCCTCCTGAAATACCTCCCCTGTTCGTCATGTCCTGGATCGACGGCAGCTCGCTGGAGCCGCTGTTCGATCTTGACTGCGCGTGTGAGAGCGAAGACATTGTGGCCGAGCGCTTTCGGAGCGCCGCGGCCACCATGGCGCAGCTGCACCGAATCCAACCGGCTGCCATCGGACTGGGAAGCGAACCGATCGTCGGGGCGGAAGCCGAGATCGATCGCTGGTGTCGCGCACTGGAAACCGTGGATCCGACGCTGGCGGCGGGGTGGATAGACCTCGGCAAGGCGTTGCGCGCCGCAGCGCCGCCACCGCTGCCTCCCGCCGTGGTCCATGGCGATTTTCGGCTGGGCAATCTGCGTGCCGTCGACGGCAGGATCACCGGGGTGCTCGACTGGGAGATCTGGTCGGTGGGTGACCCTCGGGTTGACGTCGGATGGTTTCTCATCAACTGTGATCGGCAAACGTATCAACGCGCCACCCCCTATGCCGGGGCAACGCCGAGCCCCGCCGAGCTGGTGTCGATATATTGCGCGGCAGCGGGATATCGGCTGCCCGATCTCGCCTGGTTTCAGGCGCTGGCGTGCTTCAAATCCGCAGCGACCTGGTCGCTGATCGTCAAGCACAACCGTCGGCGCCACCGGCCCGACGCCAACGTGGAGGCTATGGCGCAAGTGTTGCCGCACTTGCTGTCTCGAGCTTGCATCTTGCTCGATTAGGGTCGATTAGGGTGGATTAGGGTGGATTAGGTCCGAGGAATACCGGCGAGCTTCGCGGCGTACTTCTCCTCGGCAGCCTGCCGCAGCCGCAGTAGGTGCTCAGACGGGAACATGTCCGGAGCCGGCTTACGGCCCTTGAGTAGCAACCTTGCCAAGGTGGTCTTGTGCACCTCGGTAGGCCCGTCGGCCAGCCCGAGCACAAACGACTCGACGAGATGCTGCACGAACGGCATCTCATGGGTGGTGCCCAGGGAACCGTGCAACTGCAATGCCCGTGCCGACACGTCGTGCAGGACCTGTTGCATCATCGCCTTCACCGCCGAGATGTCGGCGCGGACCGCCTGATAGTCGTTGTGCCGGTCGATCTTCCAGGCGGTCTGCAACGTCAGCAGGCGAAACGCCTCGATCTGCATCCAGGAGTCGGCGATCATCTCCTGCACCAGTTGCTTGTCGCCGAGCAACTCCCCTTGGGTGCGCCGGGAAACGGCGCGCTCGCACAGCATGTCGAAGATGCGGCGCACCAACCCGACGGTGCGCATGGCGTGGTGGATGCGGCCACCGCCGAGCCGGGTCTGGGCGACCACGAAAGCGCCGCCCCGCGGGCCGAGCATATGGTCGGCCGGCACGCGCACGTTCTCGTACCGCACATAGCACTCGCGACCACCGCCGATCGGCTGATAGCCCAGTCCCACCTCCCGCAGGATGGTGATCCCCGGCGTCTCGGCAGGAACCACGAACATCGAATGACGTTGGTACGGAGGGGCTTGCGGGTCGGTCACTGCCATCACGATTAGGAAGGACGCCAGCTGCGCGAACGAGGAGAACCATTTCTCGCCGTTGATGACCCACTGGTCGCCATCCTGCACCGCTTCGGTGGTGAACACCTTCGGATCGGCGCCGCCCTGCGGCTCGGTCATCGAAAAGCACGACACGATTCGGTTGTCGAGCAGCGGTTCGAGGTATCGCTTCTTCAATTCAAGAGTGCCGTGGTGAGCCAGGATTTCGCTGTTTCCGGAATCTGGTGCCTGCGAACCGAACACGATCGGCGCACATTCCGATCTGCCCAGGATCTCGTTGAGTAGCGCCAATTTCAACTGTCCATATCCCGGTCCACCCAGATGCGGACCGAGATGGGTGGCCCAGAGGCCACGCTCCTTCACGATCTGCTGCAGCGGTGGAATCAGCGCCCGGCGCACCGGGTCGTTGAGGTCGTGGGATTCCTTGACCAGCAAGTCGACCGGCTCACACTCGGACCGCACGAAGTCGTCGACCCACTCCAGCTGTGCCGCCCACTCCGGGTCGGTGGAAAAGTCCCACGCCACGCGCCAATCCCTTCGCTCTGGTGGTCAGCTCACTGACGTACTTGGGCTCGAGCCTGCGGTGGCGGCATCGATACTGCGCACAGATCATGCCAGCGCCACGAGATCGCGCGCTGAGCGCAGTTTCGACCGCCTGCCGTCGAAGGCCGGCTCATGTCGACCATTTCCCACGAAGGGCCGCGGCCTCCTCGGTGGCGTGACTGATCACTTGATTGCGATTCTCCAGCTCCAGGGCCGCAGCCAACCCGGTAGCGTCCGTATTCACCTGCAGCGCACGCTTTGTCAGTGCGACGGCCAACGGCGCGAGTTCGGCGATTCGGCCCGCCAGTTCGAGTGCCCGGTCCAACAGCCCTTCCGGTGCCACGAGTTGACTCACCAACCCTCGTCGGTCGGCCTCGGCGGCGGACACGGTACGGCCGGTCAGCATCCAGTCCGCGGCCACACTGGTGCCGACGATGCGGGGCAGGTGATAGCTCATCCCCATCTCGGCCCCCGACAACCCCAAAAGGATTGCCGCATTGCCGAATGTCGCAGCCGCCGAACAGATCCGGATATCCGCAGCCAGGCACAACGCCAGTCCCGCACCGACACAGGGTCCGTTGACGGCCGCGATAACCGGCTGCGGCAGGTCGCGGATGGCCCGCGGTATGGACGCCATTGCCTCCTGAAAGCGCATTCGGTCGATGGCCGGGTCGCCGGCATCCGGCGCGCCGGCCCCGAAGTCGCGCACGTCGATGCCGGAGCAGAAGCCGCGGCCCGCGCCGGTGAGCACCACGGCCTTGACCGACGCGTCGGCGGCAAGGGAAGCGAACGTCCGGGTGAACTCCGCCAACATCGCGTCATTGATCGCGTTCAACCGCTCGGGCCGGTTGAGGCGGATCACCACGACACCGGAGCGAGGCGTCTCCTTGACCAACGTCTCCGTCACATCAGACCCGCTCGATGGTGTCGACCCCCGGAAGGGGCTGTGCCAAGATGATAACGTAATTCTCGTATTCGCATAACGCGGCTACCAGATTCACCGCGGAGGTGAAGTTGTCAGCAGCACCGGGACGTCCGCTGCCCCAGATCACCGCCGAGAACGAATTCTTTTGGACCTCAGGCGCGGACGGCCAACTCCGGTTCCAGCACTGTTCGGCCTGCGAAGCGCTGATCCATCCGCCCGCGCCGGTGTGTCGCTATTGCCGATCCCGTGAAACGGACGTGCGTGCCGTGTCGGGCCGGGCGACGCTGGCCGGGTTCACCGTCAACCACCGGTTCAGCCTGCCCGGTCTGCCGGCGCCGTATGTGGTGGCGCAGGTGTCGATCGCCGAAGACCCCCGGGTGCGGCTCACCACCAATATCGTGGAGTGCGAGCCGGATCGGCTGCAGCTCGGTCAACCCGTCGACGTGGTCTTCGAGCAGATCGAGGACGTCTGGCTACCGTTGTTTCGGCCGGCCACTGCCGAGGCGTCGGCTGCACTGCCGGGCGACGACATCGAGCCACACCGTTTCGGCGAGTACGTCCGTCCCATGCTGACGACGACGAAGTTCGAGGACAAGGTCGCCCTCACCGGCATCGGCATGTCGGCCATCGGGCGCCGGCTGATGGTGGCGCCGCTGTCACTGACGGTCGACGCCTGCGAGGCCGCCATCGCCGACGCCGGGCTGAGTTTCGCCGACATCGACGGACTGTCGACCTACCCTGGCGGCGGCAATCTCGGCGGGTTCGGCGAAGGCGGGGTGACCGCCCTGGAGGCGGCGCTGGGCATCCGGCCCACCTGGCACAACGGCGGCATCGAAACCTTCGGCCCGGGCGGATCGGTGATCGCGGCGATGCTCGCGGTGGCCGGTGGTCTGGCTCGCCACGTGCTGTGCTTCCGGACCCTGTGGGAAGCCACCTTCAACGAGCTGATGAAACAGGGCAGGGTCGCCCCGCCATTCGGATCGGGGGGCCGCACCACCAGCTGGCAGATCCCGTTCGGCGCCACCTCGGCCGCGCACACCCTGGCGATCAACGCGCAACGGCACTGTCACCGTTACGGCACCACCAAAGAAACGCTGGGCTGGATCGCGCTGAACCAGCGGGCTAACGCCGAACTCAACCCCACCGCGATCTATCGGTCACCGATGACCATGGCCGACTATCTGAACGCGCGGCCCATCACTACACCCTTCGGTCTCTACGACTGCGACGTCCCGTGCGACGGCGCGATAGCCGTCGTCGTCTCCGCGGTCGACGCCGCCCGCGACCTGGCCAAGCCCCCGGTGCTGGTGGAAGCCGTCGGGACGCAGATCATCGAGCGAATCGATTGGGACCAAAGCACTCTCACGCACGAACCGCAGGTGCTGGGCCAGGCCGCGCACCTGTGGACCCGCACCTCGCTGCGGCCTGCCGACGTCGACGTCGCCGAACTCTACGACGGGTTCACCATGAATTGCCTGTCCTGGATCGAGGCCCTGGGATTCTGCGGAATCGGTGAAGCCAAAGAATTCCTGGACGGCGGCAAGAACATCGCCCGCGACGGCGTGCTGCCGTTGAACACTCACGGCGGCCAGCTCTCGCACGGCCGCACCCACGGAATGGGTCTGCTGCACGAGGCCGTCAGCCAGCTACGCGGCGAAGCCGGCGCACGCCAGGTCGCCGGCGCCCGCGTCGGCGTGGTGAGCAGCGGCGGCCTGACGCCCAGCGGTGTGCTCCTGTTGCGGGCTGACGCATGAACCGGGCAACCGTGCGTCCCCGGGTGGTCATGGTCGACGGCGTGCCGATGTCCGGACTGGTCGCCGAGGCCCAAGATCCCCGGGCGGTCATCGTGGCCCTGCATGGCGGCGGCACCACGTCGACCTATTTCGACTGTCCCGGCCACCCGCAGCTGTCATTGCTACGGCTCGGCGCGACGCTGGGTTTCACCGTGGTCGCACTCGACCGCCCCGGCCACGGCAGCTCGGCGCCGTATCCCGAAGCCGTGCACAGTCCGCAGCAGCGGGTTGAGCTTGCCTTCGGAGCCGTGGAGCGCATCCTGGGACCGCGCCCGCGCGGCGCGGGCCTGTTCCTGATGGGCCATTCCGGTGGCTGCGAGTTGGTGCTGCGGATGGCCGCCAGCCCGCTCGCCGCCGGGCTGCTCGGCCTCGAACTGGGCGGCACCGGACGGCGCTACCACCCGGCCGCCAAGGAAGTCATGCGAGCGGCCGCCCAACAGGACCGCCCACCCGGGGTGCGCGAGCTGTTGTGGGAGCCGATGCGGTTGTATCCGGCCGACATCATCAGCGCAATCACCAACTCGTCCGTCGCCCCCCGTTACGAACGGAGCGTGGCATTGAACTGGTCGCACCGGGATTTCCCCGAGCTGGCACCTGCGGTGCGGGTCCCGGTGCGGTTCACCCTCGGCCGCCACGACAACGTCTTTCGATCAGACCCGCAGGCCTTGGCCGAAATTGCCGACATGTTCTCGGCGGCAGCATGTTTCGTCAGCGACCTGCAGGACGAGGCCGGGCACAATCTCAGTCTCGGTCACAGCGCCGCCGACTATCACCGCAAGGTCTTTGCGTTTGTGCAGGAGTGCGTGGAACTACCCCCGGCGACAGCCGACGATCAGGAGGCCGGTTGATGTTTCCCACCCGCCCGCAAGCCGCTACCGTTACCGTTACAGTCGAACGCTCAGTCGTAACGATCCCGCCCGCCACCCGGTGCTCAAGGAGTGTGCCATGACCACCTCGAAGATTGTCTTCGACCCGTTCTCCGAAGAATTCTTCAACGGCCCCTGGGACACCTACCGGCGGATGCAGGAAGAAGCGCCGGTCTACTACAGCGAGGAATACGACTTCTACGCGCTCACTCGCCACGCTGATGTAGCCGCGGGCCTCAAGGACTTCCAGACGTACTCGTCGGCCTACGGAATCGACCTTGCGATGGTGCGAACCGGGCAGCCGTCGCCGCACAAGGCGATCATCTTCATGGATCCCCCCGAGCACCGCCACATGCGCAGCCTGCTCAACAAGGTCTTCACGCCGCGCGCCATCCAGTCGCAGCGGCAGACGGTCATCGACAAGATCGACAAGTACCTGGGCGCGGTTGATCCCAATGGTTTCGACGCGGTGCAGGAGTTTTCCGGCCCGTTCCCGGTCGAAGTGATCACGACCATGCTGGGCGTGCCCGAGGAATATGCCCAGCAAGTGCGGCATTGGATCGACGAGTCGCTGCACCGCGAGCCCGGGCAGGTGGAGGTCGGCGAAAAGGGCATGCAAGCCAACATCAACACGGCGATGCTCTACTACGACTTGGTCCAGCAACGTCGCTCCGAACCGCGCGACGACCTGTTCACCAAGTTGATCAACGCCGAGATCGAACGTGACGACGGACAGCTCACCAAGCTCGACGACCTCGAAATAGCAGGCTTTGCAACATTATTGGGCGGGGCGGGCGCCGAGACGGTGACCAAGCTCGTCGGCAACGCCCCGGTGGTGTTCGCGCGGTTTCCCGAACAATGGCAGAAGCTCCTCGACGATCGCAGCAAGATTCCCGCCGCGGTCGAGGAACTGCTGCGCTATGAGGCGCCGTCGCAGTATCAGGTCCGCCGTTCGATGAAAGACGTGGAACTGCACGGTGTCACGATCCCGGCCGGCAAGCCGGTGTTCCTCATCAACGGCGCCGCCAACCGCGATCCGCAAGCCTGGACCGATCCCGACAGATTCGACATCGACCGCGACCCGCACGAAGCCACCAATCTCGGCTTCGGATACGGGATTCACAGCTGTCTGGGCGCGGCGCTGGCCCGGATGGAGAGCGCAATCGCGCTGGAGAAGCTGCTGGACTTCATGCCTCGCTACGAGGTTGACTGGGCAAACTGCAACAGGGTCCACATGCAAAATGTCCTCGGCTGGCAGAACGTGCCGGTGCGGGTGCTGCGGTGAGGAGGCCGCAATGAGAATCGAAGTCGATTGGGATCTGTGTGAGAGCAACGCGGTATGCATGGGCATCGCCCCGGAGGTGTTCCGGGTCGGCGACGACGACATGCTGACCGTCTTGCAGCCGGAGGTCACTCCCGAAAACGAGGCGCTGGTGCGCGAGGCGGTGCGGCAGTGCCCCCGCCAAGCGATTTCGCTTGGCGACTAGCGAGCCTTTCCCGGCTGGTGGCGGTGGCGGCGGAACAGGCAGTGCCACCGCAATTGCCGGCGCCGCGGGCCGGACCGGTGCCGCCGGGGCGGCCGGCCTCGATGGCTTGTCCGGCTGAGCCGGTCAGCGCTCTCTGATCGCCTGCTCCGGACAGCACTCGATGGCCTCGCGGGCAGCCGCCTCCAATTCCGTTGGCACATCCGAGGTTATCGCTTCGGCGTAACCGTCGTCGGTCAGTCTGAAGACTTCGGGGCACAGCGTCAGGCACATGCCGTGCCCGCGGCAGCACTGGTCGTCCACCCACACCCTCATGCCGGCGTGAACTCCAGGTGCAGCTCGGTGAGACCGCGCAGAATGTAAGTCGGAACATAGTGGTAGCGGCGGTCTTTCGTGGGGCCGTGCATCCGCTCGTCGATCCTGATCTCCGATGTCCGGTCCAGCAGCCGCTCGATTGCCACCCGGGTTTCGGCACGCGCCAGCGGCGCACCGGGACAGCTGTGGATCCCTCGCCCGAACGAGAGATGCTGGCGGGCGTTTTTGCGTTCCGGGTCGAACGTGGCGGGCTCGGCGAACCGGCGCGGATCCCGATTGGCCGCGGCCTGCAAAACCATCACCGTCGTACCGGCCGGCAGGTCGACACCGCCCACGTTGACCGGTACCCGGGACAAGCGGAAGTCGCCCTTGACCGGGCTCTCGATGCGCAGCGCCTCCTCGATGAAGTTCGGGATCAGGCTGCGGTCCCTGCGCAACTGCGCCTGGATGTCGGGGCGCTCCCCGATGACCTGCAAGGCCGCACCCAACAGCCGCACCGTGGTTTCCTGCCCCGCCGAAAAGACATTGCAGGCGACCCGGGCCACGTCTTCGACATCGGGAATGGAGCCGTCGGGGAAGGTGGCGGTCGCCAGGCCGGTGAGCACGTCGTCGCGGGGCTGGCGGCGGCGGTCGCGGACGTAGTCGGCGAAGGTTCCGTAGAGAAATTCCAGCGGGTTGTGCGCCAACGGTTTGTCACCGGTGCCGCCGACACCGCCGCCCGCGTGACGGTGGATGTTGGTGACGAAGGTGCCGCGATCTTCGTCGGGAACACCGAGCAAGTCGGCGATGACCAGCAGCGTGAACGGGCTCGCGAAGTCCTTGATGAAATCGCCCTGTCCCGCAGCCAGGTACCCGTCGAGCACCCGGTCGGCCAGCAGCCACATGGCGTCCTCGTTTTCCTTGAGACGCTTCGGGGTGATCAGCCGCATCAACAGGGCGCGATGGTTGGTGTGTGTCGGCGGGTCCAGGGTGGGCAGTTGGTCGCTGAACGGCAGCTCGTCGCGGTGCTGCTCGATCAGCTCGGTGACGTCGTCACCCTCGAGCGGCACCGGGAAGCCCGGAAATGGCCCCGTCACCGAGATACAAGACGAAAACGTCTCGGCGTCGTTCAACACCGCCACGGCTTCATCCCAGCCGGTCACCATGGTCACCCCGTAGTGGCCTTCGCGGGTCACCGGGCAGCGCTCGCGCAGCGCCTCGTAATACGGGTACGGATTCTCGACGAGCCGCTTGTCGCGGAAGAAGTCCATCTCGCCGTAATCACTCACGAGAACCTCCCTCTCACTGATGAGTATGACATTTCCATAGGAGGTGGCCGGCGTCAACGTGACCTCGCGCTGACCGCGAATACGGCGACGGGACATGCCGAAATGGCGGCCTTAGTTCATCAGCTCGACCACGGTGGCGTTGGCCGTGCCGCCGCCTTCGCACATGGTCTGCAGGCCGTAGCGAATTCCGTTGTCGCGCATGTGATGAACCATGCGAGTCATCAGCACCGCGCCGGAGGCGCCCAGTGGGTGACCGAGCGCGATCGCCCCACCCAGCGGATTCAGCCGGCGCGGGTCGGCGCCGGTCTCGGCCAGCCAGGCCAGCGGCACCGGGGCAAAGGCCTCGTTGACTTCGAACACGCCGACCTCGTCGAGCGCGATGCCGGACTTGCGCAGCACCTTTTCGGTCGCCGGAATCGGTCCGGTCAGCATGAGCACCGGGTCCGCACCGGTGACCGCGCCGGCGCGGTACCGCACGATCGGCGTCAAGCCCAGCTCCAGCGCCATCTGCGACGTCGTCACCAGCAGTGCCGCCGCGCCATCGGAGATCTGCGACGAGTTGCCGGCATGGATCACTCCGTCCTCGACGAACGCCGGCTTGAGGGCGGCCAGCTTCTCGACGGTGGTGCCGCGCCGCACGCCCTCGTCGGCGTTGACGACGGCTCCGTCGTCGCCAAAGACCGGGACGATCTGCCCGGTGAAGGCGCCGCCGTCCAGGGCTGCGGCGGCCCGCTCGTGCGACAACGCCGAGTATTCGTCGAGCCGGCTACGGGACAAGCCCCACTTCTTGGCGATCAGCTCCGCCGACAGGCCCTGGTTGAACGAGAAATTGTCATAGCGGGCAAGCACTTTCGGGCCGTACGGCATCCCCGTTGCCCTGGCGGACCCGAGCGGCACGCGGCTCATCACCTCGACACCGCCGGCCACCACGACATCCTGCTGGCCAGACATCACCGCCTGCACCGCGAAGTCGAGGGCCTGCTGGCTGGATCCGCACGCCCGGTTGACGGTGGTGCCCGGAATGCTCTCCGGCCAGCCCGCCGCCAGGACCGAGAAGCGGCCGATATTGCTGGACTGGTCGCCCACCTGCGACACGCAGCCCCAGATCACGTCGTCGATGATTTCCGGGCTGACCCCGGTGCGCTCCAGCAGTTCGTTGAGCACGACCGCGGACAGGTCGGCGGGATGGATGCCGGACAGTCCGCCGTTGCGCTTGCCCACAGCGGTACGGACGGCTTCGACGATGACTGTTTCCCGCACGCGTCTGCTCCGATCTCGATACCGGTACCTGCCCCACCGACCAGTAAAGCCAGTAAACCCAGTAAAAGAAGCCTTGCAACATTCGGCGGTCCATCGAACGTATCTCAACGAAACCCTGATGTGGTGTGGCGTGTGACGTAAAATCTCTTCCTGCCAAGGTGCTCGAGTTGGCGTGGTCGCCCACATGGCGTTTGGGAGGCGCTACCCGCGCTGGCCAGTCTCATGGAACGCCGGCCGGAAAAGAGGCGACTGTCATGAATTTTTCCGTAATGCCACCCGAGATCAACTCGTTGCGGATCTTTGCTGGCGCGGGCTCGGCGCCGATGCTGGAGGCCGCCGTGGCCTGGGACAGCCTCGCCGCTGAGTTGGGCTCGGCAGCGGAGTCGTTCGGGTCTGTGACCGCGGGGTTGGCGGGTCAGGCGTGGCAAGGTGCGGCGTCGAGGGCAATGGTGGCGGCGGCTGCGCCCTACTCGGGATGGTTGAGCACGGCGGCGGCCCGGGCTGCGGCGGCGTCGGCTCAGGCCAAAGCCGTGGCGAGCGCGTTCGAGACGGCTCGCGTGGCCATGGTTCACCCGTTGGCGGTGGCGGCCAATCGCAATGCGTTCGTGCGGTTGGTGTTGTCGAATGTGTTCGGTCAAAATGCGCCGGCGATTGCCTTGGCGGAGGCCCAGTACGAGCAGATGTGGGCTGCCGATGTTGCCGCGATGGTGGGTTATCACGGCGGAGCGTCGGCGGCGGCGGCGCACTTGCAGTCATGGCAGAGGGGTCTGCAGCAGGCGTTGTCGGGCGTGCTCGGCCTACCTGCCAGCGCTGCCGCGGCTGCGGCGCAAAACCCCGCGGCTGGCTCCGCAGCAGCCGGTGCGGCGGCCGGGGCAGCGGCCGCCACACCCGTCGGGAACAACGGCAACCTACAGCTGGGCGGCGGAAACACCGGTGATTCCAATCTGGGCAGCGGGAACATCGGCAACGCCAACCTGGGCAGCGGAAACACCGGCAACGCCAACCTGGGCGGCGGGAACATCGGCAACGCCAACCTGGGCAGCGGGAACAAGGGCAACATCAACGTTGGCAACGGAAACTTCGGTTCCGCAAACTTCGGCGACGGAAATATCGGCATCAGAAACGCCGGCGCCGGAAACAACGGCACCGCCAATATGGGCGCCGGCAACTTCGGCACCGGCAACTTCGGCTTCGGAAACATCGGCAACGGAAACTTCGGTGGCGGCAACATCGGCCCCGGAAACGTCGGCGACGGGAACAACGGCAGCACAAACCTAGGCAGCGGAAATCTCGGCAACTTCAACCTGGGTAGCGGTAACCTCGGCAGCAACAACGTCGGCTTTGGAAACCACGGCAACAACAACGTGGGCTTCGGGCTCACCGGCAACAACCAGGTGGGTATCGGCGGACTGAATTCGGGAAACAACAACATCGGTTTCGGGAATTCGGGCGACAACAATATCGGCTTCTTCAACTCGGGCAATAACAACGTGGGCTTCTTCAACTCGGGCAACGGCAATGTCGGGTTCGGGAACTCGGGAGCCACCAACGGCGGCTTTTGGAACGCGGGCGGCGGCAACACCGGCTTCGGGAACGCGGGCTTCACCAACACGGGCTTCGGGAACGCGGGCGATACCAATACGGGCTTCGGGAACGCAGGCCGCCTCAACGCGGGCTATGGGAACGCAGGCATCTTGAATGCCGGCTACGGAAACGCGGGAAATGTCAATGCGGGCTTCGGCAACGCGGGCATCCAAAATACGGGCTGGGAAAACTCGGGAACCGTTAATACCGGTTTCGGGAATGCCGGTATGACCAACACGGGGTGGGGAAACTCAGGCAACATCAACACGGGCTTTCTCAACTCGACGAACCTGAGCACGGGTGTGGGTAATTTGGGTTCGGTGGGCCCGAACTCGGGCTTCGGTCATACCGGCGCGAACAACTCGGGCTTCTTCAACACCAGTACCGGCGGCTTCAACTCGGGCTTCTTCAACGCGGGCGTCGGTGGCGTGAATTCGGGTATCAATAACTCGGGCGCCTCCAACGTGGGAATCAACAATTCGGGCTTTGCCAACGTTGGCATAGGAAATACGGGCGCCCGTAACGCGGGCATCGCCAACTCCGCCCCCAACATCGTCATCGGCACCTCCGGCGTGGCGAACTCGGCTACCCTCAGCTCGGGTGGCTTCAACACCGGAACCTCACTGTCGGGTTTCTTCCACTAACGAATCTGGCAACCCGACCCACTGCAACGCACGTTTCGGCGCCGGAACCCGGCGGCTAGCACCAGTACGCCCAGTTGTCGGCCAGCCGGAATAACGCGAATGAGTGGACCTGCGTTTGTACCCTGCCTGCACCGCTTCGAGATCCCGCACGATTGGACGGTTGGCAAGGCCCTCAATGGCTCCTAGGCAGCTTCGGTCCGTGGACGCCTCAGCGAGTCGACGCGATGGCCGCGAGCTCGGCCCGCCCCAGCACGAGGCCTCAGCGAGCCGACGCCGGCGATGCGTTGAGTCCGTGCAGCAACAGGTCGGCGATTTCCTGGTACGCCTGGCCCGCGGTGAGCCCGGTGGGGTCGAGCAGCGCGCCCGATTGCACGCCGTCGATCGCCAGAGCGATCAGCTGTCCGACGAAGAGCCCGTTGACGTCGCGCAGCGCGCCGGCACGGATACCGTCGGCAATGAATTGCTGGACCCGATGTGCGGCGGCGGCGGAATTCACCCGGTAGATGTCGGCGGTGGGGCGATAGCTCTTCATGTCCGCGTAGAAGCTGGGCGAGCAGCGGTTCATCGCCGATCCGATCGCCGCGAGATAGACCGAGATGCGCACCCGGGGATCGGTGACGGTGGCGACGGCCTCCTCGATCTCGGCGGTGGCGTTGCGGAAGAACTGCCTGGTGATGACCACGGAGAGCTGTTCCTTGCTACCCGCGAGGCTGTACAGCGTGGCTTTGGAACAGCGCAACCGCTGCGCGATGTCGTCGACGGTCAGGTTCTTGAAGCCTTCGGCGAGCAACAGATCTTCCAGGTCGGCAAGCAATCGAGCGCGTCGCCGCTGGTCGACCCGGCGCCGCCGAACGGACCCGCTGTCGTCGAACGCGCCACCGTCGGCCGCCGTACTCATCGCCTCATTATCCGGTGCGGGCGGCCGTCTCGGAGCGCACTGACCGGCTGGGGGCACAACACAGCCAGCTGTAACCATATTCCCAGCCTTGGTAACTTAATGGGTACTATTGTACGTCAATATGTACCCACTCGGTGAACGGATGAACTCCCGGCAACGAGTCGACGAGCTCCGAGAACAGTTTTCCGACGCGCACGCCGACGTCGCATGGTTGCTCTGCGATCGCCATCCGGCCCAGCGCATCGCGTTCACCGTGGTCGGCGACGGCGGGTCGGTGTCCATGACGTTCGGCGAGCTCGCCACCGCGTCCCACCGCTCCGCGCAGGCCTTTCGCGCCGCGGGCGTACGTCGGGGCGATCGCGTGGCGACATTGATGGGCAAGAGCGTCGATCTCGTCGTCACCATCTTGGCCACCTGGCGGCTCGGCGCGGTGTACGTACCGTTGTTCACCGCCTTCGGGGCCGACGCAATCGCCGAACGTCTGGAGCGGTCCGGCGCGGTGTTGGTGGTCGCCGACCCCGACCAACGCCACAAGCTGGCCCCCAGCGCCCACCGGACGGTCCTGGTCACGGGCGCCGCGCCGGTCACGCCCGACGGCGACCGATTGCTGGCCGACGCCGTCGCGGCGGCTGCACCGGAGCCGGTCGACCGTGTCGCGGTCGGTGGCGACGGAGCGCTGGTCCACATGTTCACATCCGGCACCACCGGAAAACCCAAGGGTGTCGTGCACCCCGTGGCCTATCTGGCCGGTTTTCAGGCCTACCTGGAATACAGCCTGGGCGTGACGTCCGACGACAGCTTCTGGTGTGCGGCCGACCCGGGCTGGGCCTACGGGCTCTACACCGCCATCGCCGCACCCATGGCCGCCGGCATCTCGAGCATTCTGCTCCGGGGAGGCTTCAGTGCCGAGTCGACTTGGCGGACGCTCTCCGAACACCGGGTCACCAATTTCGCTGCTGCCCCAACGGTTTTCCGCAGCCTGCGAGCGTCGTCGACGGTGCTGCCCGCCGACCTTCACCTCGCCCGCGCCTCCAGCGCCGGAGAACCGCTCACTGCCGAAGTCAACGAATGGGCGCGCCGGGCACTGGGCTTGCTGGTGCACGACCACTTCGGTCAAACCGAACTCGGCATGGTCATGGGTAACCACCATCACCCCGAACTGGCGCGACCGGTCAAACCCGGGTCGATGGGCCGCCCGCTGCCCGGGTGGTCGGTGACCGTGCTGGGCGACGATGACCGGCCGGCGCCTCCGGGCGTTCTGGGCCGCGTCGCCATCGACGTGGCGGCCAGTCCTTTGCTGACATTCACCGGCTACCAGGATCAGGCTCATGGCGGCCGGTTCAGCGCCGATCGCCGCTATTACCTCACCGGTGATATCGCCCGCGTCGACGACGACGGAGACTTCTTCTTTTTCGCGCGCGACGACGACGTGATCATCATGGCGGGCTATCGCATCGGCCCGGCAGACGTCGAGTCGGTGCTGTCGCGGCATCCGGCTGTCGCCGAATGTTGCGTGGTGGCCGCACCCGACGAGGTTCGCGGCGAGGTGATCGAGGCCTACGTCGTGCTGCGCGGCAACCACCCGCGGTCGGCAGAACTCCCGGCCGAGTTGCAGCGTTTCGTCAAAGACAACTACGCCGCCCACGCGTACCCGCGGCAGGTGCACTTCGTCGACGAACTGCCCAAGACCAGCAGCGGAAAAGTTCAGCGGTCGGTGTTGCGCCGGCAACGCCAAGAAGCAGCAGAGCCGCAAACCACATGAGCGGCAACGGGACTGACGGTTGCCTGCAGGTCGAGCAGCGCGGCGCGGTCCGATGGCTGCGGCTCAACAGACCGGCGCAACGCAACGCGCTCAACCGTGAGCTGGTCGAGGCGCTGACCGAGCAGATCACCCGCGCCGAGACTGACCCACAGACCGCGGTGGTGGCCGTGGCCGGCAACGGGCCCAGCTTCTGCGCGGGCGGCGACTTCCGTCATTTTCTTGAGTTGCACCAGCGGGGCCACAATCCGGTGCACTTCTTGAAGACGGTGTCGGACTGCTTCAGCCGGATCGAGGCCAGCCCGGTGCCGTGGGTAGCGGTCCTACACGGGCACGTCGTCGCAGGAGGCTTGGAATTGGCCTTGGCCTGTGACGTCGTCATCGCCGCAGCAGGAACCATGATCGGCGACGGTCACCTCAACAATCAATTGCTCCCGGCCGCCGGCTCCAGCATGCGGCTGGCGCGTGCGGTCGGGCATGGCCGGTGCCGGTGGCTGCTGCTCACCGGTGAACTGTTGCCGGCGAGCGAACTCGCCGACGCGGGCTGGATCCTGCGGGTCGTTCCCCCCGATCGGCTCGACGAGACGGCCGAAACGGTTTGTGCCCGATTGGCCGAACGTGCCGGGCCCGCCCAGCGCAGCCTCAAGGCGCTGCTGCATCGGATCGACTCGGCGGATACCGTCCGCGCGCTGCAGGTAGAGCTCGAAGCCTTTGCGCAACACTGGGATACCGGCCATCCTCCGGCAGCCGTCCGGGCATTTCTGCAGCACCGGGTCAGCCAGCGAGAAGTCCGATGAACCGATATGTCGGCCGCGTCGTCGCGATCACCGGTGCGGCCCGAGGGCTCGGGCTGGCCATGGCCCAGCGGTTCGCAGCTGAGGGCGCCGCCGTCGCAATGGCCGACGTCCGCGCAGATGCTCTCGCCGGTGCCGGCGACTCGATTGCCGCGCGGGTCAGCGGTCCGATGCGTTGCGATGTCGTCGACGTTAGCTGCTCCGGCTCGGTTGACGATTGGATTGCTAAGATCGCCACGGAATTTGGCCGTCTCGATGTGCTGATCAACAACGCCGGCATCATCCGGGACAACCGCCTGGAAAACATCGCGGACAACGACTGGCATTCCGTCCTGGCGGTCAACCTCAGCGGCGCATTCTACTGTGCCCGCGCCGCATTCGGGCCGATGACGGATCAGGGTTACGGCAGGATCGTCAACTTCTCATCGATGTCGTGGCGCGGAAACTTCGGTCAGACCAATTACGTCGCAGCAAAAGCCGGAATCGTCGGTCTGACCCGCGCCATCGCCCTCGAAGGCGCCAGGCACGGCATCACCGCCAACGCGATTGCGCCCGGTCTGATCGACACCCCGATGCTGGCCTCGATGGATGGCGCAGCCCGCAGCAAACTGATCGGCAAGATTCCCATGAAACGTGTCGGCCGACCCGACGATATCGCCGAGGCCGCGGCATTCCTTGCCTCGCCGGCTGCCGGTTACCTCACCGGTGTCGTGCTCGACGTGGATGGCGGCATCTCCATCGGGTCATCCATCCGCTAGTGACCGAATTGACAATGAGATTGTGGAGGTACCCATGTTGAGCACGACGCCGGTCGAAACGATGGACGCCGGCGATGCGACGTTCGATGCTGCCGACCGCTTGGCGATCATCAATTTGCTGGGCGCTTACGCCTATCTCTACGACCAAGACCACCTCGACGAGCATCGCGGCTTGTTCACCGAGTCACCGGAACTGTTCTTGGTGCAAGAAGACCACACCCTGTCGGCCGACATGGATACGGTGGCATCCCTTGCGGCAGCACGGAAAGCGGCGTTCAACGCCGAGAACAACCGTCGGCGCCATGCGATCGACTCGGTGTGGTTCACCAGCCAAACAGCCACCGAGGCGAGCGGACACTGCTATGTCCAGGTTTTCGCGATCCGTGACGGCGGCCCGCCCACCGCCGACCTGACGGCCTGTTACGAATTCACGGCGGTCAAGCAGCATGGGGTATGGCGGTTCAGCCGCTGGGTGCTCGGGATCGACCAGAGCAACACCTGAGTTGCGCCGGACGGCGCCCGCTAATAGCTCCTCGGCAGCTTCAAGGCATGCTCCCCAAGGAAATTCAGAATCATCTCCTGGCTGATCGGTGCGATCTTCATCAGCCGAGCCTCGCGAAAGTAGCGCGCGACGTGATATTCCTCCGCATATCCCATGCCGCCATGGGTTTGCAACGCCCGGTCGGCCGCGGTGAAGCCGGCGTCGGCGCACAGGTACTTGGCGGTATTCGCTTCGCGCCCACACGGTTTGCCGTTGTCGTAGAGCCACGTTGCCTTGCGTAACATCAACTCGGCGGCGTCCAGGTGGGCCAGCGAATCCGCCAGCGGAAATTGGATGCCCTGGTTCATGCCGATCGGCCGGCCGAACACCTCGCGGTCGGTGGCGTACTTGACCGCCTTGTCCAGAGCGGCTCTGCCGATGCCGAGCGCCTCGGCGGCAATGAGCATCCGCTCGGGGTTCAGCCCGTCCAGGATGTATTGAAAACCCTTGCCTTCCTCGCCGATTCGGTTCTCCACCGGTACTTCGAGGTTGTCGATGAACAATTCGTTGGAGCTGACGGCGTTGCGGCCCATCTTGCGGATAGGCCGGACGTCGACCCGGCTGCGGTCGAGGTCGGTGAGAAAAAGCGTCATGCCGTCGGTCTTCTTGGCGCCCCGTCTTTCGACGTCGTCGAGCGACTCCGTGCGGGTCAGCAGCAGGATCTTGTCGGACTCCATCGCCTTGGAGATCCACACCTTGCGTCCGTTGACGAAATAGCGATCGCCGTCGCGTTTGGCGAACGTGGTGATGCGCGAGGTGTCCAGCCCGGCACCGGGTTCGGTCACTCCAAAGCACACATGTACCTCGCCGGTTGCGACCCGCGGCAGCGTGCGCGCCTTGAGTTCCGCCGAGCCGTGCACCACGACCGGTTGCATGCCGAAGATTGACAGGTGAATGGAGCTGGCGGCATTCATGCCACCGCCCGATTTGGCGACTTCCTCGAGCAATATCGTCGCCTCGGTAATGCCCAGGCCGTGCCCACCGTACTCGACCGGAATCGTCATACCCAGCCAGCCGCCCTGAGCTATGGCCTGATAGAACTCCGTCGGAAATTCGTGCGCCTGGTCCTTTTCCGTCCAGTAGTGGTCGTCGAACTTGCGCGCCAGTTCCGCAACCGACCGGCGGATCAACTCCTGGTCGCCGGTCAGCTCGAAATCCATCCCACCCACCTTCCTTCAGCGCGAGCAGACGCAGAATCGCATGATTGTCACCGGCACTATGCGATTCTGCGTCTGCTCGCCGCCACGAGGCGCCTCAGTCCTTATTGCCGGTGAGTTCTTTCGCGCTGGCGGCAAACTCCGCGAACGACGAACCCGCCCGGGTGTCCTTGTGGTGGCTGAGCGCGCGAATGGACACATCGTGTCCCTCGGCGGCCTTACGAAGTGCCCCGACCGTGGCCTGCTCCCGGGGAACATGCGTGAACGGGTCGAACGAGTACCAGCGCATCGCGTTCTGGTGGGTGATCTTGTTGATCTCATCGTCCGGAACATCGTTGAGCGACAGAACATCCCACAGCTCCTCGGGTGCGCCCGGCCACATCGAGTCGCTGTGGGGGTAGTCGGCCTCCCAGGCGATGTTGTCGATGCCGATCATGTTGCGCAGTTTGACACCCACCTTGTCGCTGATGAAGCAGGTGAGGAAGTGCTCGCGGAACACCTCGCTGGGCAGCTTGCCGCCGAAGTTCTGGTGGGTCCACGTGGAATGCATCTCGAAGGTACGGTCGGCGCGCTCCAGGAAGTAGGGGATCCACCCGGTGCCGCCCTCCGACAGCGCGATCTTCAGGTCCGGGAACTCCTTGATCGGCCGCGACCACAGCAGGTCCGCGGCGGCCTGCACGATGTTCATCGGCTGCAGCGTGATCATCACGTCCATCGGCGCGTCGGGCGCGGTGATGGCCAGCCTGCCCGACGATCCGATATGGATGTTCATCACGGTGTTGGTGTCACACAATGCTTTCCACAGCGGATTCCAATACTCGTTGTGGAAGCTGGGGTAGCCCATCGCCGCCGGGTTCTCGGTGAAGGTCAGCGCGTGCACACCCTTCTTCGACACCCGCCGCACCTCGGCCGCACACGCCTCGGCATCCCAGATGACCGGGATCGCCATCGGGATGAACCGCGCTGGATACGCACCGCACCATTCGTCGATGTGCCAGTCGTTATAGGCCTGCACCAGCGCGATCGAGAAATCGGGATCGTCGGTGGCGAACAGTCGCGCGGCAAATCCCGGAAAGGACGGGAAGCAGATCGAGGCCAGGATTCCCCCGGCGTTCATGTCCTTGATCCGTTCGTCGACGTTGTAGCAACCCGGCCGGATCTCGTCCAGGCCCGTGGGCTCGATGCCGTACTCCTCCTTGGGCCTGCCGGCCACCGCGTTGAGCGCCACGTTGGGGATGACGGTGTCGCGGAACTTCCACATGTCCGAGCCGTCGGGGTTGTGCACCAGCCTCGGGGCGTCGTCGAGGTACTTCGATGCCAGATGATTCTTGAACATGTTCGGCGGCTCGACGGTGTGGTCGTCGACGCTGATCAGAATCATGTCCTCCTTGTTCATGGCCGTACCCCTCTCCCTTGGGTCCTTCGAGAATCTTCACGCGGCCACCGAGCCGGCATCGGCGAACCGCCACCTGCCTCCAGGCTCTCTAGTTGGAAACTATCTTCTCGCGAAGCGAGAATCAACATTCAGGGCAGCTGTGCGGTCGGGCGCAGCGAAGCTCAGACGCCCCGGCATTGACCCCGGAAACGAATCGTGCAAGTCTATTAGTTGGAAATGAGAATCTGATTCTCCGCATGGGAGAGGGGCTCGAACGACGCGCTGAGAGGAGGCCGTCGGATGCGTCTGCCGCCGCTGCCGGCCGACCAGTGGGACGAGGCTGTCCGGCAGTCGCTCTCGGGCATGCTGTCCCCGCAACGCTGCAATCCGCACGACGCCGGCAACGCGCTGTCGACGTTCGCCAATCACCCGGCGCTGGCCAAGGCGTTCCTGAGGTTCAATCTTCACCTGTTGTTCGCCTCCACATTGCCGCCCCGGGTCCGTGAACTGGCCATCCTGCGGATTGCGCATCGACGCGGCTGCGCCTACGAGTGGACCCATCACGTATCGCTGGCCCGACAGGCCGGAATCAGCGACGACGAGGTGGCCGCCGTCCGCCGCGGTGCAGCCGCCGACGCCTTCGAACGCGCGGTGCTGACCGGGGTGGACGAACTCGACGAGCAGTCGCAGTTGTCCGACGAGACCTGGGCCGCTCTCGGCGAACGCCTCGACGACCGTCAACGCATGGACTACGTCTTCACGGTCGGCTGCTACGCGCTACTGGCCATGGCCTTCAACACTTTTGGCGTCGAGCTCGAACAAGACTCGAAACAAGACTCGAAACAAGACTCGAAACAAGACTCGAAACAAGAGAGGTAGTGCCTTGCCCCACTTCACCAAACCAGCCGCGGGAAGCTGGACGCAAAACTATCCCGAATTAGGCACCGCACCGGTCGATTACACGGATTCGATCGACCCGCAGTACTTCGCCGACGAACAGCGGGCCATTTTCCGGCGCACCTGGCTCAACGTCGGCCGCGTCGAACGCCTGCCCCGCGCGGGCAGCTATTTCACCAAGGAGTTGCCGGCGGCCGGTGCCGGCATGTCGGTGATCGTCGTCAAGGGCAAGGACGGCGTGATCCGGGCTTTCCACAATATCTGCCGCCACCGCGGAAACAAGCTGGTGTGGAACGACTTTCCGCACGAAGAGACCGCGGGTACCTGCCGGCAGTTCACCTGCAAGTACCACGCCTGGCGTTACAGCCTCGACGGCGAACTGACCTTCATCCAGCAGGAGGACGAGTTCTTCGACGTCGACAAGAGCCAGTACGGCCTCAAGCCGGTGCGCTGCGAGGTGTGGGAGGGGTTCGTCTTCGTCAACCTCGATCCGGACGCGGCCCCGTTAGCCGAATATCTGGGCCCGATGGCCAAGGGTCTGGAGGGATACCCCTTCCACGAGATGACCGAAGTCTATTCGTACAAGGCCGAAGTCGGCAGCAACTGGAAGCTGTTCATCGACGCGTTCGCGGAGTTCTACCATGCGCCGGTCCTGCATCAGGGCCAGTACACCAAGGATGAGGCCGCCAAGATGATGAAGTACGGATTCGAGGCGCTGCACTACGAGCTGACGGGCCCGCACGCGATGATCTCGGTCTGGGGCGGTCAGTCGCCGCCTGCCGACCTGAGCATGGTCAAGCCGATGGACCGGGTGTTGCGCAGCGGGCTGTTCGGTCCCTGGGACCGGCCCGACGTGATCAATGAGCTCGGCGAGCTGCCGCCGGGCATCAACCCGTGCAAGGCCAAGCAGTGGGGCATCGACTCTTTCCTGTTCTTCCCGAACTTCATGCTGCTGATCTGGGCGCCCGGGTGGTATCTCACCTACCATTACTGGCCGACCACCGTGGACAAGCACATCTTCGAGACCAGCCTGTACTTCGTGCCACCACGAAACGCGCGGGAACGGCTGGCCCAGGAGCTGGCCGCCGTCACATTCAAGGAATACGCGCTGCAGGACGCCAACACCCTGGAGGCCACCCAGACCATGATCGGCACCAAGGTTGTCACCGACTTTCCCCTGTGCGATCAGGAGATCCTGCTTCGCCATCTGCACAAGATGACCGGAGACTACGTCAAGGAGTACCGCAACAATGGCCACGCCACGCAAGCTGCCCGCTGAATTCGCCGACCTGGACCCGTATCTGGACTGGGACCTGGCCAACGAGCCCGAGCGCTACGCCAAGCGGTTGGCCTCTTCCATGTCGGAGATGCAAGCCTTTTACGACGCGGCATTCCCCCGCCTTAACGACGCGATCGCCTACTGTGACAAGTATCCGCTCGACGATCTGCCCGAGGACGCACGGACGCTGATGCACATGATGCAATCGCTGATCATGGTGTCGTTTCCGGTGGAGGCCTGGAAGCAGCCGCGGGTACCCGACAGCGGCGCCGCGTGGGTGGAACTGATCAAGGAGCCGGTGATCTGACAAGGTGATAACGGTCAGGGCTGCCGGACTGCTGGACGTCGACTCCGGCGAGATCGTCCGGCCCGGCGTCGTGCGGGTCGACGGCGACCGGATTGCCGGCATCGGTGGCGATTCCGCTGGTGAGGTCATCGATCTGGGCGACCAGATCCTGCTGCCCGGGCTGATGGACATGGAAGTCAATCTGCTGATGGGCGGGCGGGGCGAGAAGCCGGGTTTGTCCCAGGTACAGGATGACCCGCCGACGCGGGTGCTGCGTGCGGTGGGAAATGCTCGCCGCACGTTGCGCGCCGGGTTCACCACCGTGCGCAATCTGGGCCTGTTCGTCAAGACCGGCGGGTACCTGCTCGACGTCGCGCTGGGCAAGGCCATCGACGCTGGCTGGATCGACGGACCTCGGATTGTGCCTGCCGGCCATGCCATTACGCCCACCGGCGGGCATCTGGACCCGACGATGTTCGCCGCCTTCGCCCCGCATGTGCTGGACCTGACCGTCGAGGAGGGAATTGCCAACGGTGTCGACGAGATCCGCAAGGCCGTGCGTTACCAGATCAAACATGGCGCCCAGCTGATCAAGGTCTGCTGTTCGGGCGGAGTGATGTCGCTGACCGGACCGCCTGGCGCACAACACTATTCCGACGAAGAGCTGCGTACCATCGTCGACGAGGCGCACCGGCGCGGCCTGCGGGTCGCCGCGCACACGCACGGCGCGGACGCGGTCAAGCACGCCGTCGCCGCCGGGATCGACTGCATCGAGCACGGCTTCCTCGTCGACGACGAGGCGATCGCCATGATGGTGCAGCACGGCACGTTTCTGGTGAGCACGCGGCGTCTGGCCGACGGCAACGCGATGGACGTCTCCCATGCCGCGCCCGAGTTGCAGGCCAAGGCCGCCGAGATGTTCCCACGGGCGCGCACCTCGATGCTGGCCGCTTACCGGGCCGGCGTGAAGATCGCCGTCGGCACCGACGCACCCGCAATACCGCACGGCCGCAACGCCGACGAGCTGGTGACCCTCGTCGAGTGGGGCATCCCGCCGCTGGCCGTGCTGCGGGCGGCCACGGTGACCGCAGCCGAGTTGATCAACGTCACCGACCGGGGCAGGCTCGCGGATGGGCAGCTGGCCGACATCATTGCGGTGCCGGGAAATCCGTTGGAAGACATCACCGTTACCCGCAACGTCGGCTTCGTGATGAAGGGCGGCAAGGTTTATGCACAGCAGAACTGACGACCTGGTCGAGATCCAGCAGTTGCTGGCACGTTATGCCGTCACCATCACCCGGGAAGACATCGAGGGACTGCTGAGCGTCTTCACACCCGACGGAACCTACAGCGCATTCGGCGACACCTACCACCTCGACAGGTTCCCGGAATTGGTGGCCGCGGCCCCAAAGGGCCTGTTCCTCACCGGAACCGCGCTGGTGGAACTCGATGGTGACGCGGCGACCGGTACCCAGCCGCTGTGCTTCATCGAACACGCCACCCACGACATGCGCATCGGCTACTACCGCGACAGCTACGTGCGCACCGCCGACGGCTGGCGGCTGAAAACCCGTGCGATGACGTTCATTCGGCGTAGCGGCGTGCACGACTCCGGACGTCCGCACGCCGTCGGACGTCCGGCACCGTGAATGTCACGCAGTTCCGGGCCGACCTGCGCGCATGGCTCGACGACCATGATCTGACACCCGGGCCCGACCACTCGCTGCAAGCGCAGATGCGGCAACTCGCCCGCGTCCACCGGGCTTTGTACGACGCCGGCTGGATGCGCTACGGCTGGCCGGTCGACGTCGGCGGGTTGGGCGGGCCCGCGCTGCTGCGTGCGATCGTCGGCGAGGAGGTGGTCGGTCGCCGTCTGGCCGAACCGGGCCCGTATTCGATGGTCGAGGTGCTCGCGCCCACGATGATCGATTATGCGCCACCAGAACTCGCTGCACAGCTGGTGCCGCGGCTGCTGAGCGGACGTGAGCACTGGTGTCAGGGCTTTTCGGAGCCGGGGTCTGGCAGCGACCTGGCGTCGTTGTCCACCCGCGCCGCCCCTCGCGGGGACGACTGGATTGTCAACGGGCAGAAGGTCTGGACCAGCTTTGCGCAATTCGCCACTCGGTGCATCCTGCTCACCCGCACCGCGCCGGGGCACGAGGGACTCACCGCATTTTTGGTCGATCTGGACACGCCCGGCATCACCGTTCGCCCACTGCGCACCATGCACGGCGTGGACGAATTCTGCGAGGTCTACTACGACGACGTGGCGATTCCGGCCAGCCGGATGCTCGGGCGCCCGGGAGACGGCTGGCGGCTCGCGATGGACCTGCTGCCCTATGAGCGCTCGACCTGCTTCTGGCAACGGATCGCCTATCTGTATTCCCGATTCGATGCGCTGATCGCCGAGGCCGATGATCCCGACGAATCGGCGCTTGGCGCAGCCTATCTCGCGTTGCACACGCTACGCTGCCGATCCCGCGCCACCCAGCACCGACTTGCCGGCGGAGCGCGACTCGGGCCGGAGACCTCGATTGACAAGGTGCTGTTGGCAACCGCCGAGCAGCGCCTCTATGACACGGTCCGTGACCTGCTGCCCGGGACGCTGGAGCTCGACGACTCACCGTGGCGCTCGGAGTACCTGTACTCGCGGGCGGCGACCATCTACGGCGGTACCGCCGAGATTCAGCGCAACATCATCGCCCGCCGGTTGCTCGAGCTCGGGAGGGAATGACGGTGGAGCCAACCGATTCCGAGTCGCTGCGGCTACTGGCCGACATGATGCGAACGATGATGTCCGGCGCGTCCGGCGGCAAGCTCGACGCTGGGTTGGCGGGCGTCGGCTGGCTCGACATGCTCGCTGAAATCCCCGATATCGCAATACCGTTGGTGTTCCGGCTGCTCGGGGAGTCCGGCGCGCACGCACCGGTCCTCAACGACGTCGTGCTGCACGCGGCCGGGCGCGCCGGCGGCGGCACGGTGCCGCTGCCATTCGCCGGCGGCTCCTGGGTGCTCTGGGAACGAACCGAACGGGCCACGTCAATGGTGGACGACGAGTTACCGATACACCGCGTGGCCCAAGCTGATTCGGTGCCCGCGACGGCCCTGGCCGCGGGCCGGCGCGCGGTGGGCTGGTGGCTGGTGGGCACCGGCCGGGCGATGTTGGCGCTGGCATGCCGGCATGCGCTGGACCGCGTCCAGTTCGGGAGGCCGATCGCGTCTTTCCAGGCGGTCCGACACCGCCTGGCTGAGTCGCTCGTCGCCCTCGACGGCGCCGAAGCCGCGGTGCAGGCCGCCACCGACGAACCCGGCGAGCTCGCGTGCTTGCTGGCCAAGGCTGCCGCGGGCCAGGCCGCACTGACCGTCTCCAGACATTGCCAACAGGTGCTCGGCGGCATCGGCTTCACCGCCGAACATCAGCTGCACCGCCACGTCAAGCGGTCGCTGGTGCTCGACGGGCTGCTGGGCAGCGCTCATGAGCTCATCCGGGAAGCTGGAGTTGCATTGCAAGTCAAGGGGTTTGCTCCCCGGCTCGCGCAACTTTAAGCCCACTGCAATGGGCGGGTTAGCGATCCTCGGGGTCCGCTCTGATAGAATGCGCGCACGCTAACTGGTCAAACCCATGAGGTTCACGTGAAAAGGCATACTCCCGGCCGCGCAGCGGCCTAAGAGATCGGTCGAAACGCGGAAATATCGCATCGCAGCCGACCCATACTGAATGCTCGTCGGCACTTAACGCCCGATCTGGCAAGGAGGCAGCGATGTCGTATGTGGTGGTGGCCTCGGAACTGCTGACCGCGACCGCAGTAGACTTGTCAGCACTCGGATCGAGCTTGAACGCAGCGAATTTCGCGGCCGCGGCGTCGACTACCGCCGTGGCGGCCGCTGGCATGGACGAGGTGTCGACGGCCATCGCATCGCTCTTTTCTGGACACGCCCAGGTCTATCAGGAGCTGGGCCGTCAGGCGGCGGTCTTTCACGCGCAATTCGTCGACGCGTTGACTCGTGCGGGCGCCTCGTATGCCAGCGCCGAAGCCGTCAGCGCCACGCCGTTACAGCTCCTCGAGCAGCAGGTGCTGGGTCTCATCAACGCCCCAGCCCAGGCAATTTTGGGGCGCCCGCTCATTGGCAACGGCGCCGACGGGGCGGCGCCCGGAGAGGCCGGTGCTCCCGGTGGGCTGTTGTACGGCAACGGCGGCAACGGCGCGCCCGGGCTGAACCCGGGTGTGGCCGGCGGCGCGGGTGGCGCGGCCGGGTTGATCGGCAACGGTGGCATCGGCGCGGCCGGCGGCGTCGGCGCTGCCGGCGGTGCGGGGGGCCACGGCGGATGGCTGTGGGGAAACGGCGGGACTGGGGGTAATGGCGGGCCCGGTGCGGCCGGGGGGCCTGGTCAAAACGGCGGGAGCGGGGGCAACGGCGGCAACGGCGGCGCCGCCGGATGGTTTGGCGCCGGGGGCGCCGGTGGATCGGGCGGTATGGGCGGGTCCACCATCAGCGGTTCCATCGGCGGGACTGGCGGAAACGGGGGCAACGGCGGCGTCGGCGGACTGATGTACGGCGACGCCGGGGCCGGGGGCAACGGCGGTGCCGGTGGGGCGGGATTGTTTGGCGGGAACGGCGGTACGGGCGGCAGCGGAGGCGCCGCGGGGCTGTTCGGCACTGGTGGGGCCGGCGCGAACGGCGGGACCGGCGGGACCGGCAGTGACATCGGGGCAACTGGACTCGACGGCGGCAGCGGTGGGGCCGGCGGCGCCGGCGGTAGCGGCGGCGTGCTCTTCGGCAATGGCGGCAGCGGCGGCGCTGGCGGAACCGGCGGGACAGGAGGTAGTGCTACCGGTTTCGGATCAGTCGGCGGTACCGGCGGCGCCGGCGGAACCGGCGGCGCGGGCAGCACCGGCGGTCTGCTTTATGGCAGCGGCGGGGCCGGTGGGGCCGGGGGGGCCGGCGGCGACGCCGGTAACGGAAATCTCATCGGAGTCGGCGGCCAAGGTGGTTCCGGAGGGGGTGGCGGGAGCGCCTTGCTGATCGGAGCCGGCGGTTCTGGAGGCGTAGGGGGTAATTCCGGCGCCAGCCTCCGAGCGGGTTTTGCGGGAGGCAGCGGCGGTAACGGCGGCGCCGGCGGCCTGTTCTATGGCGACGGCGGCGCGGGCGGGAATGGCGGAATGAGCGCCCAGGCCGCTAGCCCCGGCGGAAACGGCGGCAATGGCGGAAACGCCCAACTCATCGGCAACGGCGGCAAGGGTGGAACCGGCGGCGACGGTGCGCCAGGCGGGGCGGGCGGCACCGGCGGACTGTTGTACGGCGTCCCCGGGGCGGCGGGCTAGCAGCGTCACATATCCGGAGGCGGACACATGTGCCATCGACGCCGCGTTCGTATCAGAGATACATCCCGGCCGGCGCCTGAGCCCGGTAGCGACCGTTGCCCACCTCCGCGAGCAGCGTTGCGGTGCTGACGTTTCCGTCGTCGCCGGACAGCACGGCCCGGCGCACGATTTCGCGGATGTCGCTGCCGCTGGTGTTCTCCGGCAGCGCGGCCACGACCGTGGCGGCGTCGACGGCGCGGCCGCCGGGAAGGTCGCGGAGCAGCGCCGTCAGGATGCGGGCGGCGTCGGCGCGGCTGGGATAGCCCACCTCGACGATCGAATCGAACCTCCCGGTGCGGATGGCCGCCTTGTCCAGGGTGGCGGCGTCGTTGGTGGAGGCCAACGTCAGGATGCGAGCGTCGGGTTCGATGTCCGTGGCCTGCAACAGCTCCGACAGCCCGGCATCACCCGTCGTGCGGTCGTGGCACCACAGGTCGACATCCTCGAGCACCAGCAGCACCGGACCGCCGAGCCGCTGAGCTTCCTCCACGACGGCGGTCAGCAGCTGCGCACCGGCCTTGGCCTCGACGTAGATGACCGTGAATTCCCCGACGACTTCCCTGGCTATCACAGCGCTCACCGCCGACTTGCCGGTGCCAGGTGGACCGCACAGCAACACTCCACGGCGCGCCCCGAGGCTGTGCGCGTTAAGGAGGCCGTGACGGTCCCGCGCGGCGATCACACCGAGGTCGACCTCGGCCCACACCTCGTCTGCGACGATGACGTTCCGACGCGTCGCGGTCGCGGGCAGGTCGATGACGGCAAAGCTCAGCCCATGCCTGTTGGTGGCGCGCACCGCCCGTCCACGGTAGGGGTTGAGCTCGTTTGCGCGATCGGCGATGCGGTCCAGCACCGCTCGCGCGTGGGCCTGATTGTCGGGCGTCACGTATGCGCTCACTTCGGCTGAGTACATGACGGTTTCGCGAGTTTCGATCCGGATCACGCATCCGGTTTCGTCCAGCAGCGTCCCGGCGGGGAAGTGCACACTCAAACAGAGTGGGTGGCGGTAGCGCCGCCCACCGATCTCGGTCTGGGTCCACTTTGGGGGATGGGTGCACTCGCCGGGGCCGATCTCGCAGACAGGCTCGTGCTCCTCGATCCATTCGGCCAGCGCCAGCGCAGTGGTCAACCGCGAGACCGGATTGAGTTCGCGTTCCTCATCGAGCAGGTGCCCGCAATCCGCCGCGCCCAGGCAGCGGGCGGTGAACCGGTCTGCGCTTTCGGCGCCCTCGCGTTCGGCGACGCCGACCAGCAGCTCCCCGAGTGCGTGCAGTGCCGGACGCACGTCGTAGTCCAGTCCGTCGAGCCATGCGTCGACATCGGTGATCGGCCGGCGGCGCACGTTGGCGCCGTCGGTCAGATCGGTCAGCTCGACCAGATTGTCATGGGTGAGGTTCATCGGCTCGTGGTTGTTCAGGGGCAGGGCAGCTGAAAAGAATCGCACCCGGGAGGGCCGCTGGTCAACCGACTTTCTATCGTCACCGGCCGCGACAGTGAATCTCACGACGCAACCGGCGCGGCTTCGAGCAATTCACACTCGCGACCGGGCTGGCCGCGCGGAATCACAAACCGTTACACAGCCAGTTGACGATCCGCCCGGCGCCAAGCCTGTTGATGGCATCCGCCATAGCATCGCTGAGCGTGAGGCCGCTTCCGCCGTGGTAGGTCGAGCCGTCATAGGCGACCGCGCCGCATCGTTTGAAGTTGATCAGCACCTTGCATGTGTCGAGGCCGCACTGGTCCAATGCAACCTCCTCCGCTTTTGCCAGGGTCAAGTAATTCCGTGATTTGCCCCACTCGCCGGTCGGGGCATAGGCGATGGCGCCATAGTGAATCCTCGGCGGGACCGGCACCTCGGGCAGCATGCCCATTTCGGACAGCACAGCGCTGTCGATATGGGCATCTAACGGCGGAATCAGCGGGAGCGCTAGGACCATCAGCCCGACGGTAGCCCCTATGGTGGCTGCTACGAGCGTGATCCGACGTCGGGTCGTCATCATTTTCCCGACCCCCCTTTCTGCGATCTGCAATCCAGCGGTGTGAGTAGGGCCAGATGACGCACGAAAGCGGCTGTGCCGGAAGATGAAGAGGCTGAGCGCTGCTAATTCTGGTGCGGCCCTAGCATTTCCGACTACGGGTGCGGCGCCTGCGGTGTTGTCGGGCTGGGCGTCTGGTGAGGACCCATCATTCCTCCCCCACCCATTCCGCCGGGTCCCATCCGTCCGCCGGAATCCATCATCGAGCAGCCGCCGTCACGTCCGCCATAGGGGCCGTGTGTAGCCCGACCCAAGAAGAACCCGGAGAAGAAGATCAGCGCAACGATGAACACGACACCGGCGATGATGCCCACCCAGGTCAATAGTTGATCGAGCCAGCCGGGCCGGCCAGATCGATCCTCATACCCGCGCTGCTCCGCTTGGACGGTCGGTTCGGCAGGTTCTGGTGTTTGCGTCATCCATTGAACGATGCCACATAGGTACCCTACATGGGTATGGTCTTTAGGCCCTAGTAGCGCGTATCCGTTCAGATCGCCGGCAACGCAAGCCCGATCTTGGTATACACAACCCCTCTAGGGTGCCCGGTTGGGCCGGCGGCGGCGTCAGCCGGCGACCGCGCCGAACGCGTGGCAATGGCCGTGATCAGTTGACCATCCCACGCCCCCGGGGCCTAGCCCCGCGGCAGACCGAGGATGCGCTCGGCGATGATATTGCGCTGGATTTCTGAAGTCCCGCCGGCAATGGTGCCGGCGAAGGTGCGCGCATACCGGTCGAACCAGCTGCCGTAGTGGTCGTCGAGGTTCAGCGGTGCGAATGGGGCCGTCACCGAAGGGTGCAGGAGCCCGTCGGCTCCCGCGGCGTTCAGCGCATCTTCCGAAGCACGCTGCAATGCCTCCGAACCGAGCAGCTTGAGCACCGACTGGGCGGGCACATCTTCGTCCCCGCGCGCGGCCCGGGCCAGCGCCGCAGACCCCAGCAGTCGCATCGCGTGGGTATCCATCACCAGGGTGGCGTAACGATCGCGCTGCAGCACATCCGACGGAGTGAAATCGATTGTCAGCTCGCCCAAGAGGTTTGCGTATCCCAGCCAGAGCATGACACGTTCGTGGCCGAGCGAACCGGTTGCCACCCGCCAGCCTCCATTGAGCTCTCCCACCAGATTCTCGGCCGGTACCGGCACATCGGTAAAGAACACCTCGTTGAACTCGACATCGTCGTGGCCGCATACCGACGGAAACGGCCGTCGCAGCACCCCGGGAGTGTCCGTCGGGATCAGCAAGACACTGAGGCCCTTGTGTTTTGACGCGTTGGGGTCGGTGCGCACGAACGTCAGCAACACGTCGGCATCATGGGCGCCCGACGTCCATACCTTCTGTCCGTTGACCACGAAGTGGTCACCGTCGAGCACCGCGCGGGTTTTCAGTGACGCCAGATCCGAACCGGCGCCGGGTTCGCTCATCCCGAGCGACGCGGTCATCTCGGCCCGCAGAATCGGCACGGCCCAGCGCCGCTTCTGCTCCTCAGTTCCGAACGACAGCAACGATTCGGCGATGATCCCCACACCCTGGGGGTTGAAGCTGCGATAAATCCGACGCCGGGCCAATTCCTCCAAGTACACGTACTGCTGCAAGAGCGAGGCGTTGCGGCCACCGAACTCCGGCGGATTCCCCGGCAGCAGCCACCCGTTGTCGAACAGCAGCCGCTGCCACCGGCGCGCCCACTCCGGCACATGCGAGCACGACCGCGGCCGCTGCATCCCGGCAGCTTCGTCGGGCAGATGATGGTCGAGAAACGCGACGAATTCACGGCGAAATGCCTCGACATCGGCATCAAAGGTCAGCTGCACGGCACTCCTGGGCACCCGCTCTCTTGATTGCGCTTCCCAAACACGCGCGCAAGAGAATAGTATTCTCGTCACGAGGAAGTTACAATCTCAGAGACATCGTCGACAAGCCCGTGAGGAGGTCGAGCGCAGCAATGCCACGGCGTTCTCCGGTACAGTCCAACCATGTTTTGTCCCCGCGGCAGTCATCAGAGCCGCCCGTGACCAATGCCAGCGAAGAGCCGGCCTGGAAGCAGCGCGCCGTCGAACGCTCCATCAAGACCGCGAAACTGCGTGCGGCACAGCGGGTTCAGCGTTTTCTGGATGCCGCGCAGGCGATCATCATCGAAAAGGGCAGCACGGATTTCACCGTCCAGGAAGTCGTTGACCGCTCCCGCCAGTCGTTGCGGAGCTTCTATTTGCAGTTCGACGGCAAGCACGAGCTCCTGCTTGCGTTGTTCGAGGATGCGCTGAGTCGTTCGGCCGACCAGATCCGGGCCGCTACGGACGGCCACACCGACCCGCTGGAGCGGCTGAAGGTCGCCATCGAGCTGTTGTACGAGGCCTCACGGCCCGACCCCACGGCCCAGCGGCCCCTGTTCACCGACTTTGCGCCGCGCTTGCTTGTTACGCATCCGGCTGAGGTCAAGATCGCTCACGCGCCCCTGCTGGCGTTGCTAACCGAGCTCATGGAAGACGCCGCTAAAGCCGGCAAGCTGCGCGTAGATGTCAATCCGCGGCGGATGGCCGCGATGACCATGCAGACCGTGATGTTCATTGCGCAGTCCAGCGGCGGCAAAGACGAGGCGACCGTCCATCCCATCACCGCCGAGGAGGTATGGGACTTCTGTTCACGCGGCTTCGCCGGCGCGTAGCGGTCCTGAATGTCGCAACCGAGTCGTACCGCGCCGGGCCTTTGAGAACTCGATTCTCTGTGATTAAGAATGATCACTAGCAGAAACGAATCCGGCGTTGACACCTATTGGTGAATGATGACAGAGTTCAGGTGCGGCACGATTCGCGCTCCCCTGGGGAAACGGGTGAGCGCGTTCCGGCGAGAGGCGATAACCCGTGACAGTCACCGCAGCCAGCGACGTGTATTTCGATCCCTACGACGTCGAGCTCAACGCCGACCCCTATCCGATGTTCCGCCGGCTCCGGGACGAGGCACCGCTGTACTACAACGCCCAGCACGACTTCTACGCCCTGAGCAGGTTCGCCGACGTCGAACGGGCGATCGTCGACTATCAGACGTTCAGCTCGGCCAGGGGCGCGATCCTGGAAATCATCAAGGCCAACATCGACATCCCGCCGGGTGTGCTGGTATTCGAGGATCCGCCCATTCACAACGTTCACCGTAAGTTGTTGTCGCGCATGTTCACTCCGCGAAAGATCAATGATCTGGAGCCTAAGATCCGCGAATTCTGTTCGCGCAGCCTGGATCCGCTGGTCGGAACCGGCAGGTTTGACTTCGTCGCCGATCTCGGGGCGCAGATGCCGATGCGGGTCATCGGCATGCTGCTGGGCGTGCCCGAGGAAGACCAAGAAGCCGCACGCGATTTCGCCAACGCCCAGCTGCGGACCGAGGCCGGCAAGCCGATGAAGGCTTCCACCGACGGCATGGTCAGCGGCGACTTCTTTGCCCGGTACATCGATTGGCGCGCCGAGCATCCCGCCAACGACATCATGACCGAACTGCTCAACGTCGAGTTCGAAGACGAGACCGGGACGGTGCGCCGGCTCCGACGCGACGAACTTCTCATCTATGTCAGCGTCGTCTCCGGAGCGGGCAACGAAACCACCACCCGGCTTATCGGCTGGGCGGGCAAGGTGCTGGCCGAGCATCCGGATCAGCGGCGTGCGCTGGTCGACGACCCGTCGTTGATTCCGCAGGCCGTCGAGGAATTGTTGCGATATGAGCCGCCCGCTCCGCACGTGGCCAGGTATGTGACCCGCGACGTCGAGTACTACGGCCGGCAGGTGCCCAAGGGCAGCGTCATGATGATGCTCATCGGAGCTGCCAACCGCGACCACCGCCAATTCCCGCCCGACGGAGACGTTTTCGATATCCGGCGCGAACCGCGTCAGCACCTGACGTTCAGCGTCGGTACCCACTACTGTCTCGGCTCGGCGCTGGCCCGACTGGAGGGACGGATCGCACTCGAAGAGATCCTGAAGCGCTTCCCCGAATGGGATGTGGACCTCAGCCAGGCAAAGCTGTCCCCCACCTCCACGGTGCGGGGCTGGGAGACCATGCCGGCCGTCATCGGCTGAGCCACTTGAGAAATGAGGTAACCATGGCTGAAGACCGTCAAGGCCGTGTCGAGGGAAAAGTCGCCTTCATCACCGGGGCGGCGCGCGGTCAGGGCCGCAGCCACGCGGTGCGATTGGCGCAGGAAGGCGCCGACATCATCGCCGTCGACGTGTGCAAACCAATCGTCGCCAACACCACCATCCCGGCCTCGACTCCCGAGGACCTCGCCGAGACAGCCGACCTCGTCAAGGGTCACAACCGCAGAATCTTCACGGCCGAGGTCGACGTGCGCGACTACGACGCACTCAAAGCTGCGGTGGATACCGGCGTGGAACAGCTGGGCCGTCTGGACATCATCGTGGCAAACGCCGGGATCGGTAACGGCGGCGACACCCTGGACAAGACCACCGAACACGACTGGCAAGAGATGATCGACGTCAACCTGTCGGGTGTGTGGAAGACAGTCAAAGCCGCCGTGCCCCATCTGATTGCCGGCGGCCACGGCGGTTCGATCATCCTGACCAGTTCGGTGGGCGGGCTGAAGGCCTACCCCCATTGCGGGAACTATGTGGCGGCCAAACATGGCGTGGTGGGCCTGATGCGGTCGTTCGCAGTCGAGTTGGGACAGCACATGATTCGGGTAAACTCGGTGCATCCGACACATGTGCGCACCCCGATGCTGCACAACGAGGGCACCTTCAAGATGTTCCGTCCGGACCTGGAGAATCCGGGTCCCGACGACATGGCGCCGATCTGTCAGATGTTCCACACGCTGCCGATTCCGTGGGTTGAGGCCGAGGACATCAGCAATGCCGTGCTGTTCCTGGCCTCCGACGAATCCCGGTACATCACCGGTGTCACCCTGCCCGTCGACGCGGGCGGCTGCCTGAAATAAGGTTCCTTCCCATGGCGGGATCTACCGGATTTGCCGGGCGCGGGGCGGTCATCACCGGGGGCGCGAGCGGCATCGGTTTGGCCACCGCCACCGAGTTCGCCCGTCGCGGCGCGGCTGTGGTGCTCGCCGACGTAGACCAGCCCGGGCTCGAACAGGCCGTCACGCACCTGCGTGCCGGTGGCTTCGAGGCGCACGGCGTGATGTGCGACGTCCGCCATCTGCGCGAAGTCACCCATCTCGCCGACGAGGCGTCCCGCCTGCTGGACCGCGTCGACATCGTCTTCAGCAACGCCGGCATTGTCGTCGCGGGTCCGATCGCCGACATGACGCACGACGACTGGCGCTGGGTGATCGATATCGACCTGTGGGGCTCGATTCATGCCGTCGAGGCATTCTTGCCGGGTCTGCTCGAACATGGCGGTCATATCGCGTTCACCGCATCCTTCGCCGGGCTGGTGCCCAATGCCGGCCTCGGGGCGTATGGCGTCGCCAAGTACGGCGTCGTCAGCCTGGCCGAAACCCTGGCCCGCGAGGTCAAGGACCGCGGAGTCGGCGTTTCGGTGCTGTGCCCCATGGTCGTTGACACCAAACTGGTCTCCAACTCCGAACGAATCCGTGGCGCGGATTACGGGCTGTCGGCGGCGCCGGACGTGACTGGGACGACCGGTTCGCTGCCGGCGCAAGATGACAGCCTCACCGTTGACGACGTCGCGCGGCTGACGGCCGACGCGATTGCGGCCAACCGCCTTTATGTGCTGCCGCACCAGGCCGCCCGGGCCTCCATCCGCCGCAGGTTCGAGCGGATCGATCGCACCTTCGACCAGCAGGCCGCCGAGGGTTGGTGCCACTAAGGCGTGCCATCGGACACAGCAGTCACCGGCCGAGGGAGACCATGCAGTCTGACGGTCACACAGCGACCGGGCTATTTTGACGACCCTGTCGCGTTCGCTGTCCGTTTGTCGTGCTTCGACGGCGCCGAGTGTGCTTCGACGGCGTCCGAGTGTGCTTCGACGGCGTCCAGTGTGCGCTGACGGCGCCGAGTGTGCTTCGACGGCGTCCAGTGTGCGCTGACGGCGCCGAGTGTGCTTCGACGGCGTCCAGTGTGCGCTGACGGCGCCGAGTGTGCTTCGACGGCGTCCGGTGTGCTTCGACGGCGCCGAATGTGCCGCCAGGGCGGGCAGATCGTGATATTCCCGCCCTACGAGCACGCCCAAAGCCCTCACCGCACACTCGATGTGGCGGCAACAACAGTCGACCCGGTGAGCACGCGAGTGTGGGGCATCCGAGGATGGCACCAGGGCTCGCGCAACGGCTACCGCACCACGCCGCAGGTCCGTCAGCCCAGCCGGTACTCACCGGTCCGCGAGCCATGATGCCAGCCACCCGCAGCGTGGGTGCCGCCGTCCACGTGCAGCGTCTGGCCGGTGAGGTAGCTCGACATGTTAGAGGCAAGAAATACTGCTACACTGGCGATTTCGTCGACACGCCCGGGACGGCCCAGCGGCACTACGTTGCCGATGCCGGCCATCTCCGCGCCACCGGCGAGGAGTTCCAGGCCTTCCGTCAGCGTGATGTCCGGTGCTATCGCGTTGACCCGGATGCCGTGCGGTGCCAGCTCCAAAGCCGCGGTCTTGGTATAGCTGATCACGCCGGCCTTGGCCGCCGCATATGCCGCGTAGCCGGGTGCGGCGCGCGCACCTTCGATCGACGTCAGATTGACGATGCTGCCCGGCAATCCAGCGGCCACCAGGCGCCGTGCGGTGCGCTGCGTGCACAGCAGCACGTGGCGTAAGTTGGCGCGGTAGAGCGCATCCCAGCCGTTCTCGCTGGTCTCCAGTAGCGGCGACGAGAACACTCCACCGGCGTTGTTGACCACGATGCTCGCCGGCCCCAGCTCGGTTTCGGTGCGCCGCAGTGCGGCGTCGACTTGACCGCTGTAACATCGGTGATGATGCCCAGTACTCCGAGGGATTCTGCTGTCTGCGCACATGTTTCGGGGTCGCGTTCCCAGATGGCCACCGAAGCGCCGAAGGCCGACAGACCGGCGGCGATACCGCGCCCGATCCCCGACCCGCCGCCGGTTACCACCGCGACGCGGCCGCTGAGCAGAATGTCCGACGGGTCGATCGTCATGGCGCACTTCAGGTTGCCGAGTACATGGCCGGTGTCCGGCCGATCACGCCGTCGGCTTCCAATTCGGCGATCTCGGCAGCCGGCAGGCCCAGCCCGGTCAGTAACTCGCGATTGTGCTGTCCCAACAATGGCGCCGGCTCGGTGTGGAACCGGCAAGGCCCGCCGGACAACCGCATCGGCATGCTGCTGAGCCTAACCGCGCCATTAACCGGGTGGTCGATAACCTCGAAAAAGCCGCGCGCGACCAGTTGCGCCAGCTCCGGCTGCCGGTGCGGCTGCATCACCTTGGCCACCGGCACACCGGCATTCCACAGCGTTGCGACGATCTCATCGCCGCTTCGGGACACACACCATGGCGCCAGATGGTCGTCGATCGCGTCCTCGCGGGCACGCCGGCCGTCGGCGGTGGCCAGCGCGGGGTCCGTTGCCCAGGAGGGTGATCCGAGCGCGGCGCAGAGATTGTGCCACTGCTCGTCGGTCGCGACCGCGATGGCTACCCAGCTGTCGAGACGGCCGAACTCGTCGATATCGGCGGTGCGGTAGAGGTTCTGCGGCACGGCTCCCGGGCCGTGGTTGCCAGTGCGCTGCAGTACTGCCCCGTAGGCCGTGTATTCGATAATCTGCTCGCCGGCGATGCTCAGTGCCGCATCCACCATTGCCGATTCCACCAGCACGCCCTGGCCGGTGCGGCGGCGGTGCTCGAGCGCCAGCAGCAGCGCGCTGACCGCATGCACGCCCGAATTGGGGTCACCGACCGAGTACGGCTCGAACGGCGGAAGGTCGGGATAGCCGGTCAGCCAGCTGATTCCGGCCGCGGATTCGATGACGTACGCGAATGCCGGATTGTCCCGCCACGGCCCGTCGAGACCGAACCCGGGCATGCGCAGCATCACCACATCGGGACGAATCGATTGGATGGTCGCGAAATCCAGGCCCATCTGCTCTATTACCCGGGGCGTGAAGTTCTCCGCGATCACGTCACAGGTCGCGATGAGCCGATGCAACACCTCTCGGCCGCGCGGACTGCCCAGGTCAAGCGTGAGGTCCTTCTTGTTGCTGTTCAGTGCCGCGAAGATCGGCGACTTCTCCCACCACTGATCCTCGGTCACCGGGATGCCGGCGATCAGCCGGGTGCCGTCGGGGCGACTTGTGGACTCGATGTGGATGACCTCGGCGCCGAGCATGGCCAGGAAATGCGTACAGCAGGGCCCCGCCCAGAAGGTCGTCATGTCGAGGACGCGAATTCCGCTGAGCGGCAGCGATGTTGCGGTGACTGCTGGTGATGGCCTGGGAATCGGGCGGATGGACCGGTAACGCTTAGTATGTTCGCCCAACCGCGGTGCCGGTTCGGGCCGGCGAAGCCGAGCCGGCCACATCCGATACGGATGACCCGGCTGCAGGAACCCGTCGCGCGGATTGGTCACGAAGCAACCACGCTCCCGGAAGTGGTCCAGCGACCCGATGTTCGCGCCGTTGGCCACCGGCGCGTTGGGAATGCGGAACGCTGTCGCGAGTTCCCGGATTTCGTCGACGGGGCGACTGCGCACCCACGCATAGATCTCGTCGGCGTGGATGTTGGCCTGTTCGGTGATGGACAGCGGTGAGTCCTCGTCGATCCACTCCGGGCGGCCGACCATCGCACACAGGTCGAACCACTGCTGCGCGGTTCCACATCCGAGGTCCACCAATCCGTCACGCGCCTGCGCCACCCCCGGCACGGTGAGCTTGCGGGCGTCGCGCCAGGGCCGTCCCAGCATCTCGAAGTACGTCACGGGATAGTAGGTCAGCCCGAGTATCTGGGATTCCAGCATCGACAAGTCGATCAGTTCGCCAGTCCCACTGTCGATCTGGCGATAACGAGATGCCAGGGTGGCAGCGCTCGCGTATGCCCCGGCCAGATATTCGCCGACCTGGCCGCCGACGAACACCGGCGCCCGGTCCGGGACCCCGCGTCCCAAGCCGACTATGCCACCCGACCACGCCTGCAGGGTGAACTCGGTCGCGGGACGGTCGCGCCACGGGCCTTCCAGTCCGAAAGGGGTGATCGACGTGACGACGAGGTGCCGATGACGGTGATGCATCTCCTCGGGTCTGAAACGCGCGGCGACCGCCGAACCGGCTGACCACACCACCGCGTCAGCCGAGGCCAACAACGTCTCGACCAAGTCGGGGTCGGCCGCGCTGGCGGGATCGGCTACCACGCTGTGCTTGCCGCCGTTCAGGAAGCTGAACAACGCCCCGTCGGCCCCCGGGTCGATGACGGCTCCCGAAGCAGACCAGGAGCGCAACGGATCACCTTCTGGCGGTTCGACTTTGATGACGTCGGCGCCGCCGTCGGCCAGCAGTTTGGTGCAGTAGGCGCCCGCGATACCGGTGGACAACTCCACCACCGTGTAGCCGGCCAGGGGCGGCTCGACCGCTGGTTGTTCCGTCACTCACCCTTCTTCTTCTTGCGGTTGGGACGCTGCTTCTTGCTGAGCCGCCACTCCGGAGGGAACCGGCTGTCATAGTCCTTGACCGCAGCACCGAGCCCTTGTTCGATGGCGTCGTCGAGCATCAGGTCGTCGGAGTCGGCCCGCACACCGCTGCCCATCGATTCGAAGAAACCGCTGAGCAGGCTGCCCAGATACTCACCCTGGAACTGCTTCATGATTTCGAAGAACACCTTCTGCATGAACACGGTGTCGTTGGGCCGGTTTCGCGCACACGCCAATGCGTATTTCGCCACCTCGGCTTCGAGTTGGTCGCGGGGCACCACGCTGTTGAGGAAGTTGCAGTCATACATCTCCGCGGCGGTGAAAGCCCTTCCGGTGAAGACCATCTCCTGAAATTTCCGGATGCCCATGGTCTGCGCCCACCACCACATTCGCGGACCCCACCCGTAGTACCGAAACGAAGGATGCCCGAAGAGCGCATCGTCGCTGGAGATCACCAAGTCAGCGTCGGCGGCCTGATAGAAGTGCCAACCGTAGCAGTAGCCCTTCACCTCCAGGATGCTGATCTTCTTGAAGTCCTGCAGGCCACGAATGCCGGAGTTCGGGTTGGCATACCACTGGCTGACCGACGCGCCGTGCCGGAAGGAACCGATCGGTGGATACTTGACTTCGTCTGCGCCGATGCGGAACTCGGCAAGTCGCGGACCCTGATCCTCCGAATTCATGACGTCCATGAATTCCTCGAGATCGGCACCCGAACCGAGATCCTCTCCGGCACCGCGAATCACGAGCACCTTGACGTCGTCGTCGATGCTCGCGCGGTGCAGCAGGTCGGCGTAGCGCAACCGGGCGGCGATCGTCGGCGCGTTGAGGTGGCCGGGCCGGTCGAACGTGATGGTAGCGATGCGCGTCTTGGCGTCCTTTTCGTAACGAATGACCTTGTCCACCGGTGGATCCGATCCGGCCATCACTATGCCCGCCACATCGGGCTGGCCGTCAGCACTTCGGGTCCGTCGGCGGTGATCAACACGGCTTCACGGCCGAACACCGCGCCGATCCCCGGTTCCCAGACGTACCCCGTCACGGCAAGAACCATTCCCGGCTCCAATCGTTCGTCGGTCGCTGTCTGCGGTAGCTGTGTGGAGATGAGCGGCGGGTCGAACCCCATGCCCAGTCCCCGCGCCACCGGCATCGGCGGGTCCGGCTCTCCGGATGCGGCGTAAGCCGCCAACAGCCCGCGGGCGCCGGCATCCGGTTGACACGCCGCAATCAGCCGGTCCCACAGGCTTTCCCAGCGCCGGTAAAGAGCCGTGGCGCCGGCACCGCCGCCGGCGGGCCAGGTCCGGCCCACCTCACCGATGTAGCCGCCGGCCAGCACTCCGGCCGAAAAGGCGACCAAGTCGCCGTCGTGCACGTGACCGTCACGGCTCGCCAGGCGCCACGGGTGATCGCGCGAGGTCACCCAGGCGACGTCCTGATTCGACGGCGTGCTCACCCCGCCGGCGGCCAGAGCTTCCAACAGCACCGCGGCCAAGAGTTGTTCGCGAACCCCGGGCCGCAACTCGGCTACGGCTGCGGCCAATCCCGATTCGGCCACCGCGATGGCCTGACGCAACGCGGCCACTTCGTCGTCGGTCTTGATCCGCCGCGCGGCACGCATTGCCAATTCGCCGTCCACCAGTTGAGCATTGGGAAAAGCCGTCGGCAGCAGGCGCGCGAAAACCGGTGACAGCGCGTCGGTTCCCACCCGCCGGGCGGTCGCGGCGCCCTCGATGCGCTGCAACACCGCAATGGTGGTCAGCGGATTCCAGGAGATCCCATACAGGTTCTCGTGGGGGATGTCGTCGGGGACACCCTCATCCCAGGTGCTGAGCAGATGAACGGCGCCCGTGGCGCGCACCAGCACACACGTCGGGCCGAACGGGCGGGTCCCGGCGACCCACAACTGCGGTGTGCCGGAGACATAACGGACATTGGCCTGGCGACCGAGAACCAGGACGTCGAGATCGTGCGCGGCCATCTGCTCCAGCGCCCGTTGCCGGCGCCCCAGGCGCAACGCCCGGTCGTCGGGCAGGACCTCAGTCGGCATAAGGGTCATAGGGATAGTCGGTCAACCGGATCGAGCCCTCCTCGGTGATCACCAGCACCTCTTCGCCGCGGTAGCCGCCGGTGCCGTCCTCCCACACCACCGGCTCTAAGACCAGCACCATGCCGGGCCGCAGCACGAAGCCTTCGTCGAACTCGTCGCCGAGATCCGTTCCGATCATCGGCATTTCGGCTGCGTTGACGCCGATGCCATGGCCCAGGTAGAAGTGCGGCAGCCAGGGCCGGACGCCGCCGTTGGCCTGTGTCGCGGCCCGGCTCAACTCGGCGGCGGTGGCCCCGGCGCGGGCCACGCCCACCACCGCGGCCATGATCTCTCGCCATCTGTCGAACTGCGCCTGCTGGCGCGGCGCCGGGTCCCGGCCGACGATCCAGGTCCGCCCGAAGTCCGAACAATAACCCCGGTAAGTGATGCTCACGTCGGTCCACAACACGTCGCCCTCGGCCAGTTCCCGCTCGGTGGTGAGCAGCGGCAGCGCCAGATCACCGTGCGTCGTCCACACGCCCTCGGCCCTGCTCTGCGGCATCACCTGCCAGATCGGTTCAAGCATGCTGGCGGTGGCACCCAACTCGAAGGAGCGGCGTAAAAATCGTGCCGACAAATCGATTTGGCGAATGCCCGGTGCCAGCGCCCGGTGGACCTCGACCATCGCCTCGTCGGTGATCCGCACCGCGGAGCGGATGCACGCCAATTCGTCCGGAGTCTTGATCACCTTTGCGGCGCCGACGACGGCGGTGGCGTCCTCGGGAGAGCCGTTGGGGAACAACAAATTGCGGGCTCGCGACATGGCGCCGGTCAGTTCGTCGACCGCTATGGTCGCCCCGTTGGGCGTCAGGCCGGCCAGCCGCCGGGCGAAAAGCTCGACACCTTCGTCGAATTCGAGGTATACCGGTCCATGCAGGTGGTCGGACGGCAACTCCGACTCCTGCGAGGCGCCGGCACGAAACGGCAGAAACAGATGCGGCCACTCGTCGCCGGCGAGTACCACCGCCACCGGCCGCTCGACGTGGGAGAGTCCGGCGTCGCCCAGTGGCCAACTGGCTCCGGTGGCGTAGACGACGGCACTATTGCCGAGCAGGATCAGCGCGTCTATTCCGCGTTCGGCCATCGCCCTTCGCAGCCGCACACCGGTTTCCCGGCGCATCCGGGTCAGGTCCGGAGTGTCGGGTATCTGCAACTGCGCTAGCGTTGTCACCGTTGCAGGCCCAGGAATTCGGTGATGTTGCCGCTGACGATCCGGGCTGCATCGGCCGGCCCGACGGCTTGCACCACCGACGCCAGCGACTTCTCGGAATAGCCGTAGGTGCTTTCGTTGTGCGGGTAGTCCGAGGACCACATGACCTTGTCGATGCCGATCCGGTCGATCAGCTCCAGCCCCAGCGGGTCGACCATGAACGAGGCACTCATGTGCCGGTCCCAGTAATAGCGGATGTCGTGCTCCAGCGGCCGGTTGAACATATGTCGGTAGGACGCCACCAGGTGCTCGGCGTCTTGCAGTGCCCACGGTACCCAGGCGATGCCGCCTTCGAACCAGCCGATCCGCAACCGCGGGTGCCGGTCCAGGATGCCACCGAAGATGTACTTGGAGAATGTTTCCCGGAACCCGTCGATGTTGATCATCATCCCGACGACCACACTGTTGAACTCACACGGGCTCTTCGGCGGGGTTTCGCCGATGTGATGGCTGACGGGAACACCGGAAGCCTCGATCTCGTCCCACACCGGGCTCATCGAGTCGCTGGCATAGTCGATCGGGTTGCCGTCGTCATCCTTGCCCGGGTTGAGTGGCATCAGAAACGTCTTGAGCCCCAAAGGCTTCAGCTCGGCCAGGGTGCGCCGCGTTCCCTCCGGATCCCACCAGTTGATCAGCCCGGCGCCGTAGAAGTGCCCACCCGAACGCTCTTGCAGGTCCGCGATGTACTCGTTGTAGATTCGGAAGGCCAGCTCGCGGAGTTTCTTGTCGGGATAGTGAAACAGCGCCAGGACGGCATTGGGGAATGCCAGCTCCTTGTCGACGCCGTCGTCGTGCAGCTCTTCGATCCGGGCCTCGATGTTGGTGCTTGCCGCCCCGGGCAGGTCGTCGTATTGCATGAGTACCGCGCTGAAGTCGCCCGGCAGGAACGATTGGCCCTTGCGCCCCACCTGATAGGCACCGTCCTCGTACCAGATGCGGGGTGCCTTGTCCTTCAGTTCATCCGGGAAGCGCTCGTAGAAAATGTCCGCGGCCAGCGAGATGTGGTTGTCGGCGGAGAACACCACCGTCCCTTCGGGCAGGCCGGGGTCGGTACCCGCGGCGTGTCCGCGGCGATTCTTCGGTGCGCCGAAGCCTTCGGGCGGGTAGAGCGACATTGTGCTGGTTTGAGCCGACATCGTGGAGCCTCCATTCGGATCGGCGGAAGTGGTCACCAGGTGACCGGCAGTTCGTAGACCCCGTAGGCGAGCCGATCGTGTTTGAACGGGACGTCTTCGACGGGGATGGCCAGCGCGAGGGTGGGGATGCGCCGCAACAACGTTCGGTAGACGATCTGCAATTCCGCGCGGGCCAGCTGCTGGCCCACGCACTGATGCCTGCCGTACCCGAATGCCACATTCCGGTCGGCCCCCGAGCGATGCAGATACAACCGGTCCGGCTCGGTGAACGCGCGCGGATCCCAGTTCGCCGGCGCCAAATCGATGATGATCCCCTCACCGGCGCGGATGGTTTCGCCGGCGATGTGGATGTCCTCGAGGGCGACACGGCGCTGGCCCGTTTGGATGATGCTGAGATAACGCAGCAACTCCTCGACCGCGTTGGCGACGACCTTCGGGTCCTCGGCATCGCGCAATATGGCCGCCTGCTCGGGATGTTCCAGCAGGGCAAGCACACCGAGGCCGATCATGTTCGCGGTGGTCTCGTGTCCGGCGATCAGCAGGCCGGTACCCAACTGGGCGGCCTCCTTGACACTGAGCTCGCCGGCCCGGACCCGTTCGGCCAGATCGGACACCGCGTCTTCTTTTTCTCCCAAGGTACTGTCCATCCTGGCCTCGACGAGGCGCGCCAGGTACTTGTGCAGGCTCATCGCACCCTTGACGGTGTCCTCGCCGGTGGCATACCGCGCCAGACCGACGCTGGCGTGGTGCTGGAACATCCCGGCGTCCTCGTAGGGCACCCCGAGCAGCTGGCTGATCACCAGCGATGGAACCGGCAGAGCCAGTGCCGCAACGAGATCGGCCGGCTTCGGACCGGCCAGCATCGCGTCGATGTGGTCGTCGGTGATCTGCTGGATGGTCGGACGTAGACCCTCAACCCTTTTGAACGTGAACGGCTTTGACAACATCCGCCGGAAACGGGTGTGTTCTTCGCCGTCGGCGGTGAACACCGATCGCGGACGTTTGTGGACGGTCGACAGCATGCCGGCGTTCCAGTGCGGAAATCCGGGCAGCCGGTCATCGACACTGACCCGCGAATCGGAAAACAGCTCGCGCACTTGCTCATAACCGGTGATCAGCCACGGTGTGCTGCCGTCCCAGATCCGCACCCGCGACAGCGGCCCGGCGTTGGCCAGCGCCATCACGCCCGGAGGCGGCGCGAACGGACAGCCCGCGGCTCGCGCCATCGGATAGTCCGGGATCTCAGGCGCTGCCTCGGGGGCGCTGCTGGCAAGCGTGTCCGACACTGTCACTCCTCGATGTGGATGGCCATTGCCGGGCAGGCGGCGGCGGCTTTGCGGGCGCCCTCGGCGTGCTCGGCGGGCGGGTGCGCAGTGAGCAGGATGACCACACCGTCCTCGTCGCGCTGGTCGAACACCGCGGGCGCATGCATGACGCAGTTACCGGAGGAGGCGCAAATATCTTGGTCCACAGTCACTTTCATCTGCCGGCCCTTCACTTGCACGCTGTGACGGGGGCCAGCCACAGGCCCACGATCGCGTCGATGAGTGCGGTGGCCGTAGCCCGCCAGGAAGGCCGGGGCGTCGAGGTTCCGGTCGCCAGAGCACGTTCGAGATCAGCGCAGGTATGCATCAGCAGGTTCCGGGCCATGAGGTTGCGTTGATAGCGGACGTCGAGCGGTAGATCGGGAAGGCAGCCGTTGATGCCGTCGATCACCCGAACCAGCGATGGCGAGCTCAGCGCGTCCTTGACGACGATGTTGTGATACGCGGGATCGGTCATCGCCTGGGCGGCGAACCGCGCGTACCACGTGGGATTACCCAGAGCCTCGAGATGTTCGGTGAGCGGGCACACCAGGCACGCGACCCAATCGCGCATCGCCGGAGCGTTCGGCAGCTCGGCCACCATCTGCTCGCGGAGCCGTTCAACCGGCAGCCGGTGCTTCTGCTCGATGGCACGCACCAAGTCGGTTTTGGTGCCGAAGTGATAGCCGACCGCGGCGTTGTTGCCCTGTCCGGCGGCCTCGCTGACCTGCCGGTTGGACACCGCGAACATGCCGTGTTCGGCGAACAGCCGCTCGGCGGCCGCCAGGATCGCCTCCTGCGTGGAGCTGGCGCGCTCGCTACGCACGGCCCTCCCGAGACTGGTCATGCCGTCCAGTGAACCGCCCGCCCGGCAGTTAAGTCAAGCGCTTGATTTAGACCGGCCCGGCTCGGCTCCGGCGCATATCTGCATGTACGCGGCTTTGGCGCGGCGCGCCGCCGCAGAGGGCATTACGGTGCCCGAGTTGCTGCGCCGGGAGGCCGCCCGGCTGGCGGCGCGGCCGTCGGTCACCCACTGGCTGGCACGTACCGGGTGGCGGCCCTCGGAGATATCCTCGGCCGAGGTGCTGGCGACGCTGGACGAGTGGCGCGGCGAGTGGCCCCATGGTGGTCGTTGACGCGTCCTGCCTGTTCGAGGTCGTCGCGGACACACCGCGGGCCGGCGAGATCGCGACCCGCCCGGGTTCCGACACCGACCAGGTGGCGCCGCACGTGATCGACGTCGAGGTGATGGGGGTGATCCGCGCTCAACACCTCCGCGGGCGGATGGACAGCACGGCGCCGCCCAAGCCCTCGCCGATCTACGGGACTGGCCCGGCGAACGATTCGGGCATCGCTGGCTGCTGGAGCGAGCATGGCAACTGCGCACCTCGGTTCGCGGATGGGACGCGTTCTACGTGGCACTGGCGGAGGCGTTCGACGCGACGCTGCTCACGCTGGACGCTCGGCTCGCCCGTGCGCACGGGCCGAATTGCCGGATCGAGGTCCTCGATTCCTCGCGGTCCTCGTCCCCGCGCCCGGCTTGGCCACCCGTCACACGGGTCGGGCGTCGAATTCGACGGGCAGCGCTGTCGGGCCGCTGATTCCCGCGATGGGCTTCCACGTGACGGGTCCGCTGCGGCGCGCGTGCGGCATCAGCCGGGTCACGGCTACCAGCGCTTCGGCGAGTTCGACTCTGGCCAGATGCGCACCCAGGCACGCCCAGGCAGTAGTGCACACCACCGCCGAAGGTCAGCATCGGCGCCGGCCCCTGCCGGGTGATGTCCAGACAATCGTGGTCGCCGAAAACACCGGCGGCCGAACGCGTTACCGCTTGCTGGAAACGGTGCGCCAGTACGCGCTGGAGAAGGTCGGCGCGTCGGGTGAAGCCGATGCAGTGCCGCCACGGTTGACTCAGCCCTCGTCGTAGCTCCATGCGCGTAGTTGTTCGGCCATCTTGGCAAGATCGGGCACTGCGCCGGTCGCGACCTGGATGACGAATTCGAAGCGGTCATCCTCGGGGGCACTAATCCACTGGCCGTTGATGGCGAGGAAAGTCCGGCAGGCCGTCCACGCCAGTCGCTTGTTTCCATCTACCAGCGCGTGGTTACGCGCCAGGGAGTGCAGCAGCGCGGCGGCCTTGAGGTGCAGACTCGGGTAGGCATCGTCACCGAACACCGACGCGCAAGGGCGTGCGAGAGCTGATTCAAGCAAGCCGTAATCCCCGACCACGACACCCGAACCGACAGCCTCACGGGCAATGTCGAGCAGATCGTCGAGATCCAGGTACTCGGTCATGCGTCCTTAAGACGTCGCAGGACCCCGGCCTCCTCCCGCACCACGCGCTGCAGAGCCACGGCAACCTTCGCCTTGTGCGTGCGCCGCGCGATGTATTCGTCGATGGCCGACAATGCGACGGCCTGCATCGACCGTCCCTCCGCGATCGCCTGCCTGCGCAGCGCTTCCGTCTGCTCAGCACTCGTGCGTAGCGTCATCCCCATGACGGCATGATACCTGATTGATACCAGGGCTCCAGGGCACAACAAACTTGTCGATGACAGACGGGCAGAACATGAACCCGGCCCTCAGCGACTCGAGTGATAAGCCACCCGCGAAGCCGCGCGGCTCTTCGCCGCCGCAGCGGCGATGCGGGAGCGAATGGGGTTGGTGCGGTTCAAGATCTACGACGCCGGCTATGAAGCATCAGTGGCGGAAACGACATCGCCAGCCGGCTTTTCGTTTCACCGCGGACCGTGCAATCACATCTCACCCACGTCTACACCAAGCTCGGCGTGACCTCCCGGGTGCAACTCGCCCAAGAAGCGGCCCGTCAAGACTAGGGCCGCCGTCGCCGCGTCGCCCAACGTGTAATGAACGCGACAATTCCGCGAAAAGTTCGCAGTGGCTTCACGTTCGGCGCTGGGACCGGATCGCCTTACCGGCCACCGTCCCGCCGTCCACCGGCAGCACGGTTCCGGTGACATAGCGGGACCGCTCGCTGGCGAAATACAATGCCGCTTCCGCGATGTCCTCCGGTGTACCCTCCCGCTTCAGTGGACGGTCGTCCCGCATCGTCTGTCGAATCGCCGCCTCGTACTGCTCGATGCGCTCTCGATCCATACCCGCCGCCGACGTCGCGAGTAACGGCGTGGGTATGTTGCCCGGCGCGATGGCGTTGACCCGAATTTCATAGTGCGCCAACTCGATTGCCGCGGATTTGGTGAACTGGATGACCGCAGCTTTCGACGCGCGATAAGTCATCACGCCGCCGCCGGCCTGGATCCCGCCGATGGACGTCATGTTGACAATGGATCCGCCGCCGTGGGCGGCCATGTGCCGGGCGGCATCGCGGGTGCCCGCCATGACCCCCAGGACGTTGACAGCCATGACCCGGTGGAAGTCGGCCAAGTCGTCGTCGAGGAATCGCCGGTGCATGGTTCCGGAAACGCCCGCGTTGTTCACCATGATGTCCAAGCCGCCGAAGGTGTCGACCGTGGTTGCCACCATCGCCTCGACCTGTTCGGGATCGGAGACGTCGGTGCGCCGGAACAACGTATCCGGCCCTAGCGCGCTGGCCAGCGCTCGGCCGGCGTCCTCGTCGACGTCGGCGATGACCACCCGCGCACCCTCGGTCACGAACCGCTCAACCGTGGCACGGCCGATACCCGACGCCCCACCGGTGACGACAGCGACTTTGCCGGCCAGTTCGTTGACCACACGACGAGTTAATCGACGCGCACCGCCTTAAGTCAAGCAGTTGATTTACGCGGCAGCGGGAACCGGTCGCGGGCCGAGCTCACGCAATCGACCTCACCGAGGCGATGGCCGCCGCTCCCCAACCACGCGGCACCGCCAACGTGCCGACCACTACCGCGCGACCCCAGGCCGCCGATACCGCCGACCGTGACGCTCCGGGCGTCGTGGTCGCCATCGCGGCCGACGGTGAGCTGATCGCCGACACGAAGGCGCTCACCGGCGACGGGAAGTGCTTGAGCCGCATCATGTCCGCGATCGTCGAGGCGACAGACACGGGTTGCACCGGCCGCCCGAGGCTACGCAGCGCCGCAGGCACCTGGGCCATCGTCTGGGCCAACATGTCGAGCGTGCCGGCGTCGTCGTCGCACGCCAGGAAGCCGGGCGCGCTCTCACCCGGTGTGGGTGGCGCCAACGGCGTCAGGGTCGCGGCCGACGCCGAAGCGTTAGCGTAGCGATACATCGCGCAGGCGTCCTGTGCCCACATTTCGTTGTAGTCGGCTTCGAGGGCCGCGATAGCGGGCGTGTCTTGACCGGTCGCGTTCGCGTGGGTCAACGAGGCCAAGCGAGCCCGGTTGGCGGCTATCACCGAGGGCGCGACGGTGGCGGCGAAGGCGTTCTCAAATGCGCAGGCAGCCGTCCTGGCCTGGCCCGCAATCTGCTCGGCCTGGGCTGCGGTGCCGGTCAGCCAACGCAGGTAGGGCGCAACCGCGGCAGCCATCGAGTCCGACGCGGAGCCCCGCCACCCCTCGTCGGTCAGCGCCGAAACGACCGAACCCACGGACGCGGCAGTGCCGTACAAGTCGTCAGCCAGTTTGTCCCAGGCCGCCGCGGCCCGTAGCAGCGGCTCCGACCGAGAACCCGCATACATTCTCGCCGAAGTGATCTCGGGTGGTAATGCTCCGAAATCCACCTCGCCGCACCTCCGGGTCGCCGCCTGGCTTCGGGTTGGCCGATCTGCGGCCCGAAGTCAGTTACCTTGGCGCTCTTCATAACCGCCGGCTGCGCAGCGTCGACAAGCCGGCGCGAGGTTCGGACGGGATCGTTATCGGACCTACTGTCGATCGTGATGTCGGAGCCGGGCAGCGCCCGAAGGGAGGCGGGGCGGGGCGCCGCTTGGGAAGATCGGTCCAACGCGTAGAGCCCCGCGACGGTCGCGAGTCCCACCAGAATCAAACCGCCCCACACGGCGTCGGAGTTCACCCGGTGCACCGTGCCCCACAGCGAGCCGACGCCCAGGTTTCCCAGCAGGATGCCCACTCCCACGATGGTGCTGTAGAACCCGTAGTGAGTTGCCACCAACCGGTCGCCCGACAATGCCACCACGGTCCGCATTTCGAACGGAAACAACGCCGCCGAGGCAATCGCCAGCAGACTCGCCGACAGCAACAACGCCATGACTGCTGCGGCGGTGCCGAACCGTTCGACGTCCGGGACCACCGCGAGCGGTACGAACGACGCAGCCAGGATGCCGGCGCCGACGACCAGGCTGCGGCCGGCGCTCCAGCGTGCGGCGAACCATCGGGTGATGCGTAGCTGCCCGGCGACCGCGACCACGCCCGACACCGCGAACATTGCCGCCACCAAAAGAGATTGGTTGCGCGGCGCCAGCACCGATGCCTGCATGGGCAGCGCCAGGTAGATCTGGAACGACAGCAGGTAGGCGCCGGTCATGGCCGCGGCGAAGCACCAGAACGCTCGGTTACGGGCAACAGTGCACCAGCCCCGCCGGATCGAGGTCTTCTCGTATTCGGGGTCGGCCGACGGCCGCGGCAGCGCCAGCAGCTGGGCCACGGTCAGCGCGGCGAACACTGCCGCAGCGCCCAGCACGGTCATCCGGAAGTCCAATGCCAGCAACGCCAATCCCACCAGCGGGCCGAGCAGGATGCCCGCCTGGTAGAAGATGTTGAACATCGCAAAGGCTTCGATCTTCCGGTCGCCGGCGTCGACGGCAAGGTAGGCGCGCACCGCGGGGTTGAATAGTGCACCGGCGAAACCGGTTGCGGCCGAGGCGATCAGCACGGTGGGCAAGGACTGTGCGAACACCAGCAAGCCAAATCCACCGGTACGGATCAGACAGCCGGCCACGATCATCGGCTTGTAGCCGAAGCGGTCCGCCAGCGTGCCGCCCACGAAGAACATGCCCTGCTGGGAGAAGTTGCGCACCCCCATCACCAGACCGACCGCCCACGCGGCCAGCCCCAGCGGACCGGCCAGGTAGTCAGCCAGGTACGGCATCAGCATGTAGAAGCCGACGTTGATGCCGAATTGGTTGATCATCAGCAGCCGGCTGGGTCGGTTGAAGCTGCGGAATTGGGTGAGAAATCCCATCACGCCGCCGCCCGGCTCGGGTCCACCACCGCGGTGGTGCGTGTCCAGCGGGTAACGACCGCAGCCGAGGGTGAGGCGATCTCGTCGGGGTCGGTGGCTGGCCGGTCGCCGAGCAGCCCGTGCTCGTCGCAGTATTCGTCGTTGTAGATCGTGTCGAAATAGCGGTTGGGGCCGTCGGGAAACACCGCGGCGATCGTGGTGTCCGACGGCAAGGTGCGCGCGGCCCATCCGGCGACCAGACCAACCGCCCCGACACTCCAGCCGCCGCTGGCGTAGTGGGTGGCGGCCAGATTGCGGCAGGCCCAGACAGCTTCGGCCGGCGCAACCCAGTGCACCTCGTTGAATGCGGCGTAGTCGACGTTGCGGGGATAGATGCTCGATCCCAGTCCGCGCATCAGCCTGCTGGTGGCGGGCTGGCCGAAGATCGTCGACCCGATGGTGTCGACGCCGATCAGCCGCATGTCCGGATTGAACTCGCGCAATACCCGTGCCACGCCCGCCGAATGGCCTCCGGTGCCCACCGAGCAAACCAGCACGTCGACCTTCCCGAGCTGGGCGACCAACTCCAGCGCCAGTGGCCGGTAGGCGTCGACGTTGTCGGGGTTGCTGTACTGGTTGGGATTCCAGGCGGCTGGGTCGGCGGCCAGCAGCTCGGCGACCCGATCTTTGCGGGCCTGCTGCCATCCGCCGACCGGGTGCGGCTCAGTGACCATGTCGACGCGGGAACCGTAGGCGGTGAGCATGCGCGCGATGATCGGTTCCAGTCCCGGGTCGGTGACCAGGGTCACCGGGTGCCGGTATGCGTTGCCGGCTAGTGCCAACCCCAATCCCAATGTGCCGCTGGTTGATTCGATGATCGCGGCACCGGGCGCGAGGTCGCCGCGGACGCGGGCGCGTTCCACCATGTGCATGGCGGGGCGGTCTTTCATGCCGCCGGGGTTGAATCCTTCGAGCTTGGCCCAGAATCCACGGTCGGCGCTACCGACCGGCCCGGCGCTTCCCGATATCCACAGCACCGGCGTGTTGCCGACCATGGTGCCGGGCTGGCGGTTACGGCTTGGCGGGAGCTGGTAAGCCTGCGGGATGACACGGTAACGATCCCGGTTCTGCCGCCGGACCGAGGTGAGATGTGGGCGGTTGGGACGTAGGACGCGTGAGTTGTTCAGGTGGGCCGGATTTTTCACGGGCACGTTGATGTTCATGGTGTCGTCGCTTCGGTCTCGAGCCGCCGATCAAGTGCGGCAAGGTGATAAGGGTCAGCAGTCATCGGCCATGGCGAAATGGTCACCAGGGCCTGACACTGACCGGTCAGCAACGAGACAGGCAGAACCGAGTCAACAAGTCTTGACCGGTGCGGACATCAACCGGCAGGGTCGGCGGTCCACGCCCGGCGACCACCACAGCAGCGGTGGGCATGCTCGCGATGCCGCCGGCGACCACCACCACGGCAGCTTCGAACGCCGGCGTGTCCGGTCGCGGCATCACCGCGCCGGCCTGCAGCGGGGGGCACGGTGACGCCGAGTCGTCGGTGAGATGTGCGTGACCGATGTTCACCGCGAATTCACTGCCCATCGCCGTCGACAGCGGGTGGCTCGGATGCGCCGGTTGGCGATCCAACTGCGGCAGCCAACATTGAGCGGCTACCGCGGCGACGACCACGACCAGGACGATCGCAATCCGCGCGGACCGCGTCCACACCGCCTGCCGAAGGTTCACGTCGGCCACTATATACCCCCGGTGGGTATCACGTAAAGTGCGGCATTGCGGCTTGCGCGGCGGTCGATGTCCTAGCAGGGTAGTAGCGCGGGCCCGAATCAACGGAGACGAGGAGCTGTCCATGCCGGTACTGCCAGCGAGCGGTCATCCCCTGGGCGGAGTACAGCTCAGCAGGCGCGGCTTTATCGGCGCCGGAATCGCCAGTGGGTTGGCGCTGGCCGGTTGCGGCCACTCACAGACACACTCGGCAGGCGAGGCGGCCATGGCTGCCGCAATCGACGCGGCCGAGCGGGCCCGGCCGCACAGCGGTCGAACCGTTACCGCCAGCCTGGTCCCTCAGCAGGCGGAGATCGACCTCGGTGGGCCGATCGCCCATACGCTGGCCTACGGCAACACGGTCCCGGGACCGCTGATCCGGGCCGCCGTCGGCGATGAGATTGTCGTCGCGGTGACGAATCGGCTCGACCGCCCGACGTCGGTGCACTGGCACGGCATCGCGCTGCGCAACGACATGGACGGTGTCGTGCCCGCCACCCCGAACATCGAGGCCGGCCACGACTTCACCTACCGGTTTTCCGTACCCGATCCAGGCACCTACTGGGCTCATCCGCACGTCGGCCTCGAGGAGGACATGGGGCTTTATCTGCCGGTCATCATCGACGATCCGACCGAGCCGGGGCGCTACGACGCGGAATGGATTGTTGTGCTTGACGATTGGACCGACGGCGTCGGCAAGAGTCCGCAACAGATTTACGACGCCCTGGTCGACCCGAACAAGCCCACCGCAATGCCCACGCCCACCCCGCCAAGCACGACCCCGCCAACCACGACAGATACGACGAGCACGACAAGTGCCACAAGTACGACGACCACCACCGAGACCACGCCGTCGTCCCCGATGCCCGGGATGCCCGGCGGCGACGTGGCCAGCAGCGACTTGCTCGGCGGCGACGCCGGCGACGTCGCCTACCCCTACTACCTGATCAACGGCCGTATCCCCGCGGCCCCCACGACCTTCAATGCCAAACCGGGACAGCGAATCCGGATCCGGATCATCAATGCCGCCGCAGACACCGCGTTCCGTGTCGCGTTGGCCGGACATTCGATGACGGTCACCCACACCGACGGTTACCCGGTGCTTCCGACACCGGTCGACGCCCTGCTGATCGGTATGGGCGAACGTTACGACGTCATCGTGACGGCGGCATCCGGTGTCTTCCCGCTCGTCGCACTCGCCGAAGGCAAGAACGCCGTGGCCCGTTCGCTGCTGTCCACCGGTGCGGGCAGCGCGCCCGATCCGCAGTTCCGGCCGGCGGAACTCACCAAGAAGGTGGGCACCATCGAGATGTTCACCGCCACAACGTCGGCCAATCTGGGCCGGGCCGAACCCGGCCTCGAACTCCCCGTCGTGTTGGGCGGCACCATGGCGAAATACGACTGGACGATCAACGGTGAGCCCTACAGCAGGACCAAGCCACTACAGGTACACCAGGGCCAGCGCCAACTTCTGGTGTTCGACAACGCCACCGTGATGTGGCACCCCATGCACCTGCACGGCCACACCTATCAGATCATCAAAGCCGACGGTTCCCTCGGCGCCCGCAAGGATACCGTGATCGTCCTGCCCAAGCAGAAGGTCCAAGCAGTGCTCGTCGCCGATAATCCGGGTACGTGGGTGATGCACTGCCACAACATGTATCACCTGGCGGCCGGCATGATGACGCGCCTGGATTACGTCTTCTGACGGCTGAAGAAGTCCAGCAGGAGTTCATTGACGGCCGAGGATTGCTCGATTTGCGGACAGTGGCCCGCGTCGTCGATCACCACCGCGCGTCCATCCTTGACCTGCTCGGCGAGCTGCGCGGCCCACCCGGCGGGCAGCAGCTTGTCGTTACGCCCCTCGACCACGAGCGTCGGCACGGTGATGCACTGATAGCGGCGCGCACTCGACGATTCCGAGGCCGGTGCAGATTCCGGCTCAGATCCCGGCCCAGCGCCGGGGCGGCGAAAACGCGCTGCCGCCACGGCTTCCCACGCTCCCGGAGCGATGCTCGACTGGTAGCGGCGCCGCACGTAGTCTTCGTCGGCCGGATAGCGGGCGTCGTGGAACAACGCCTCGACGATGCGGCGCATCCCCGGCAGCGTGGCGTCGTAACGCTGCAGGGCGTCGAAGTGCCGATTCTGCTGAATCTCTCCCCCACCGCAGATGATCGCCATGGTGCGGATCGGCAGCCGGGGTGCATCCGAGGTGGCATCGGTCAGCAGCATGATGGCGCCCATGGAATTGCCGGCGAAATGCGCGGAGTCGACACCGACAACGTCGCAGAACCGTGCCACGTGCCGGATGCGCATCCCGCGGCCGTCGACGAAGTCCACGACCTTGGCGGACTGCCCGAACCCGAGGAGATCGGGTGCCAGCACCCGGTAGCGCGCAGCCAGCGCGACGATGTTGTGCTCCCAGCCCAATTCGGCGGTGGCCCCGAATTCGCCACCGTGCAGTAGCACCACCGGGTCACCCGTACCCGACTCCAGATAACTGGTGACCAGCCCGTCGACCACGGCCGTGCGGCGGTGTATCGGCATCACTTGATCGCGACGGGATTCACCGGCGATCCCACGGCGCCAATGAATCTCAGCGGCGGCGCGATCAGCTGAAACTCGTAAACCCCGTCGGTGGCGCAGTCGGCCGCCAAGGCCGTGAGGTCCCAGTATTCGCCCAGCATCAGCCCCATGTCACGCAGGCACAGCAGATGAAACGGCAAGAACAGGCCTTCGACTCCCGAAACCGGGTCCTCCACCTGAAGGTTGTCGGAAGCGACCGCGGCGACCTCGTGATCGTGCAGCCACTGGGCGCAGCGCCAGTCCAACCCGGAGTACCGCTCGGTCTTGTTGCCGGTCATCAGAAACCGTGCCCACCAACCGGTTCGGATCAGCACGATGTCGCCGCGGCCGACGGTGACGCCTTGGGCACGAACGACGTCGTCCAGCTCTTCTGGAGTGATCGGGTTGCCATGCTCGAGAAAGACTTCCGCACCGCGATGACGCACCAGGTCCAGTAACACGCCACGCGAGGTGATGCCCTTGACATCGACCTTGTCGATGCCGCAGTGGAAGGCCCCCAGACTGGTCACCGACCCCGCCGGGAAGCCGTTGTAGAGGAGGTCGTCGTAGTAGACATGCGACAGCGCGTCCCACTGGGTCGCCGCCTGCAACGGCATGATGACCATGTCGTCGTTGAACCGGAACGGATTGTCGACCAGGTAGCTGCCCATCTGTTCGGCGGTGGGGTTCTGCGTCCATCCCGGCCCGTACCTGCCCAGGGTGTTCGCATCGCCACCGTCCACGGTCATCACGTGTATCGGGTTGTGCCGGAACCCGAAAGCGCCCTGCGGGCCGGACGACCCGAAATCCACGCCGAGCGGAAACACCTTCCCGTGCCGGACCAGGCTGGCGGCGTGCCGGACGGTGTCGGCGGTAATGAAGTTCAGCGTCCCAAGTTCGTCCGTGTCACCCCACCGGCCCCAGTTGCTGAGATCGCTTGCCACCCTCCTGAATTCGGTTAGGCTGGCCATGACGCCCGTCCCTTCTCGAGTTCACCGGCGATTGCGGCGCCCAGGTTTCCGCCGTCCACCCAGACGACCTGACCCGAAATATAACTGGCGGCACGGCTGTTCAGGAACAGCAGCACCGCGGCCTGTTCGGCCGGATCGGCCACCCGGCCCAGCGGCTTGAAGATGTCGTCGAGGAATTCCGGCCCGTAGGCACGCCTCAGCTGGTCGAGGATCGGTGTCTCGGTCACCGCGGGCCCGGTGCAGTTGATCCGGATACCGCGTGCACCGAGGTCGGCCGTGCGTCGCATCGTGTAGAGGATGACTGCTTCCTTGGACAATTGGTAGCCGCTGCCAACCGCCTCGGGGTGGCGATGACACCATTGGATGCCTTCTTGCATCGTCGTGGTATCCAGCAGCGGAGCCACTGCAGACCGATGTTCCCGGTAGGCCGCCGCGGCAAGCGATGACACGCTGACAATCGACGCACCCGCGGCCATCATCGGGATCAGCGCCTCGGTGAGATGGCGCAGCCCAAGGAAATTGATGGTGACAACCAGTAGCGGGTCGCCGATCCCCGATGAGACGCCGGCGACGTTGAACAGCATGTCGACGCGTCCGCCGAGAGCCGCGACGGTCCGATCGATGGAATCCGGATCGGCGAGGTCAACCTGGTGAAAGTCGTTGATCTCGTGGCCCGGTCGCTGTTTGTCCAAGCCGACCACGTGCGCGCCGAGTTCGGTGAGTTGATGTACAACCTGCGCGCCGATGCCCGAGGAACATCCGGTCACCACTGCACGGCGGCCGTCGTAGCACCACAGGTCGTCGATCAGGCCCAACGCCTAGCCAGCTTCCGGTGTCATTGACGCTGCTCCTTCGCGCGGCGCGCCGCCATGACGCGGCCCTCGTTGATCTCCGCCATGGCTTCGGGAATCTCGCTGGCAGTGAACTTACCGCCGCGTCCGGTGGGCAGGCCGCCGAACGAGTAGTTTTCGTCGAAGGCGGGTGCGCCAAAGGGTCGTGTTTCCGGCCGGCGTGCCTCGATTCGCTCGATGACGGGAGCCAGCCTGGCGGCCTTGTCGGCGACCGCCTTGGCGTCGCGCTCGATGAATTCCGGCAGCACTTCGGCGCCCATGATTTCGATGGACTCCATGGTGCCCTCGTGACTACGCGGGTTGAGCAGCAGGATGATCTCGTCCACGCCGCTCTCCTCGTAGCCGCGCAGGAACTCGCGCACGGTGGCCGGCGAGCCGATGGCGCCGCGTCCCGGCCCGTACGCCAGCGTCGGATCCTTCTGCACCTCTTCGAGATACCGGGTCCATACACCCGTGCGCCCGGGCGTGTGCACACCGGTCATGTAGTAGTGCATGATGCCGAACGAGAAGAACCCGCCGCCCTGCCCGAGGAGCCGCAGCGCCTCGTCGTCCGTCCGGGCGACCATCATCGACAGGTCACCGCCGATGGCCAGGATGTTTGGGTTGATCCGTGGGGTCGCCGGGACGCCGTTCTCCTCGAATTCCTTGTAGTAGCCGTTCACCCGCTCGGTCAGCGGGCCCGGGCCGGTGTAGGCGAAACTCAGTGCGCCGATGCACTTCTGGGCGGCCATCTGGACGGTGGCCGGCCGGGTGCAGGCTACCCATACCGGCGGGTGCGGCTTTTGCGTCGGCTTGGGAATGACGTTGCGGGCCGGCATCTGGATGTGCTCGCCGTGGAAACCGGAGAACGGTTCCTCGATCATGCAGCGAATCGCGACTTCCAGTGCCTCCTCCCATTGCGCCCGCTTGTCGGCGGGATCGATGTTGAATCCCCCGAGTTCGCCCACCGAGGAAGATTCGCCGGTGCCGAACTCGACCCGCCCGTTGGACAGCAGGTCCAGGGTGGCAATACGTTCGGCCACCCGCGCCGGATGGTTGACTGCGGGCGGCAGGTGCATGATGCCGAATCCCAGCCGGATGTTCTTGGTCCGCTGGCTGGCCGCGGCCAGAAATATTTCGGGTGCAGTGGAATGACAGTATTCCTCGAGGAAGTGGTGCTCGGTGAGCCAGACGGTGGCGAAGCCGGCCTTGTCGGCGGCCTCGACCTCGTCGAGGCAATCCTGCAGCAGGATGCGTTCGTCGTCGGCGGTCCAGGGACGCGGCAGGGCGAATTCGTAGAACAGCGAGATCTTCATGCTTACCTCCTATGAGCATTACGTGCCTGTGCCGCGACGTGTTTCACTGCGACATAGCCAAAGGTCATGGCGGGTCCGATGGTTGCCCCGGCGCCGGCATAGCTGCGGCCCATGACCGGTGCGGAGGTGTTGCCCACCGCGTAGAGTCCACGCACCACGGTGTCGTCGCAGCGCAGCACCCGTGCGTGTTCATCGGTGCGCAGGCCTCCCGATGTGCCGAGGTCACCGAGAACGATGCGGAACGCGTAGTAGGGCGGATCGCCCAGCGGGTAGAGGTTGGGGTTGGGCAGCGTCGGGTCGCCATAGTAGTTGTCGTAGGCACTGTCGCCGCGGCAATAGTCGTCGTCGTGGCCGTTGCGGGCGAGTTCGTTGAAACGCGTTGCCGTTGCCCGGAGTTGGGCGCCCGGGACGCCGATCTTACCTGCCAGCTCCTCCCACGTCCGCGCCGCTTTGACGACGCCGGTCTCCAGCCAGGCCGCGGGGACCGTCCGCCCGGTAGGCACCGGCGCGCCGGGAATCTTCGGTATCGGCAGATGCCCGGCGATGACGTAGCGATTCCAGGACCGGTGATCAGTGATCAGCCAACAGGGGATGTGGGTGACCCCGGACTTCTGACCCTCGATCATGGCGTGGCCGAAATCCAGGTAGGGAGCGGCCTCGTTGACGAAGCGCCTGCCGTCACCGTTGACGATGAATTGCGCGGGCATCATCCGCTCGTTGAGCATGAATTGCATTCGGCCGTCGGGCCATTGAATGGCAGGAAACCACCATGCCTCGTCCAGCAGCTCGGTGGCCGCGCCGATCCGCTGGCCAGCCCGGATGCCGTCGCCGGTGGCCACGGGATTGCCGAAGCTCCAATCCTGGTCCACGATCGGCTGCTGTTCCTTGCGCCACGGCAGGTCGTGGTCGAAACCGCCGCTAGCCAGGATCACCCCGTGTCGCGCGCCGATCCGTGTCGGCACCCTCGCCCGGTCCACCAGCGCACCGATCACCGATCCGTCGCTGTCGGTGAGCAATTCGGCCATCGGCGAGTCCAACCACAGCGCAATGTCACGCTCTTTCATCGCCAGTCGCAACCGTGCCGCCAGTGACTGGCCGATCGCCGCGATCCGCTCACCGAGCACCCTGGCCCTGACCATGCGGGCGATCAGCTTCAGCAGCACTACCTTTCCGCTCCACGACTGGCGGATCCGGTAGAACGCACGTAACTCGTTTGGACCCAGCCAGATTCCCTTCGGCGCCAGCGCCAGCGGCCGGAGCAGCTTCTCCTCGTCGTCACCCAGTGAACGCAGATCGATGGGCGGCACGTTGATGGTGCTGCCCAGTTCGGAGCCGCCGGGCAGGTTCGGATAGTAGTCGGCATAGCCGGGCTTCCAGACGAATTCCAGCCACGGCGAGAGCCCTTCCAGGAACTCCAGCATCCGCGGGGCCGATTCGACGTATTGCCGGATCCGTGCCGGACTTACCAGACCGCCGGTGACCCGGCGCAGGTACTCGATCACATCAGCGGATGCCGGGGCGTAGCCCGCTCGGCGCTGCGCCGGCGCGCCGGGTACCCAGATACCGCCGCCGGACAAGGCGGTCGAACCGCCGAAGTGTCCGGACTTTTCCACCACCAGCGTCTGCAGGCCGGCGGCGTCGGCGGCCAGCGCGGCAGTCATACCGCCCGCGCCGGACCCCACCACGAGCACGTCGACCACGTGGTCGAACCCTTCGCTGCCGGTATGGGTCATGGGCTCGGCGCCGCCGTCCTGATGGCGAACGCGGTGATCAGGTCGGGAGCCTGCTTGTAGTAGCGAAGCGTGGTCCGGTACGTTCCCGCGGTCGCCAGGGCAGCGAAAGCGGCTATCCAGGTGCGGATTTCATGCGCGGAACCACCGCCCTCGTGCATCACGAACGAGTTCGACCACTGATCCAGGTCGTCCAGGTGTCCCCCGTCGACGATCTCCAGGAAGCGCTGATCCCAGGCCGGGTTGAGGGGCTGAAGATTGCTGTCTCCCGCGGCGAAGCTCTTGGCGGCGTCGATCACCGCCGTCTGCCGGGCTTGGCGTTGCTCGGAACTCATCGGCTGGCCGTGCACGATCCGCTCCAGACCGGCCGGGCCGGCGTCGTCCAGAGTCGGCACCGGAGGGCTGTGCGACAGCCCGCCGGATCCGATCACCAGTACCCGCTTGTCCAGCGAGGCAAGGAAATTGCCTACCACGGTGCCCAGTGCCCGGCAGCGGCGCAGTGGTCCCAGCGGCGTGGCGATCGCATTGATGAAGATCGGTATCACAGGGCGCGCGGTCGCCGTGCCGAAGAGTTTCTCCAGCGGCTGGACCGTTCCATGATCGACGTCCATGCTCGCCGAAAGCGCGACATCGATGTCCGCGCCGAGCACGGCCTTGGCGCACCGCTGCGCGATCTGCTCGGGAACGTCGAGTGGGCCGGTGTAGCTTCCGTAGTCGCCGACTCCGTTGGCGTGCATGCCGATACAAAATGGCGGCATCGCCTTGTAGAAGAATCCGTTGTAGTGGTCGGGCGAGAAGATGACGACGAGCTCGGGGTCGTACTCGCCGACGAATTCCCGTGCCTTTGCGATCGCGGTATTCACTTCGTCAAGCAGGTCCCGCGGCGGCCCCGGTAGATTCAGTAGCGGGCTGTGGGACATACAGCACAGAGCCAGTGGCACTTTGGAAATCACCGCCTCTCGGAGTGAGGGTGAGGGCTTTGACGAGCGATGCGCTCAACTCGGGAGCGAGTTGGGCGATACATGCGCCGGCGATACACCGGTCGGGACGCAGGAACACCACCGACTCGCCGTGAGCGTCGAACCAGGACTTGAGGTCTCCGGTGTGGTCACCGACGACCACGACATCGGGATCGTCGTGTCCGGTCCAGCGCAGCTGCACCTGCGGACGAGCGGCAACGAACCGGGCACCCAACGCCTGCCACGTCGCAAATGCGGGCTCGCCAAGGATCTTCCGCGGGTTGTTGTTCCAGCACAACACGGCGAACCAGGCGCCCAGCACGTCGTCCAGCAAGACGTTGCGGCGGGTGCGGGTGTTGACCCGGGGTTGAACGAACAAAGTACCCACAGGGGATCGTGGGTTGCGGGGCCCGAGGTGCACGACTGCGCCGCGCTCGTAGCTTGGCATCGGCTTGAACCGCATCTCGAGCACATAGCGCTTGAGCGCCGGCACAATTGAAGCGGCGCGCACGATCAGGTCCCGGCCGGCCGCGACCCTGCGGTCGGTGGGGGAAATCACCTTGCCCACCATGGTGGACAGGTCGATCATCGCCCGGGCGTGTTTGCGGCGTTCCATGTCGTAGGTATCGAGCAGGGAGTCGCGGGCCTGCCCGGTGACCACCGCGGCAAGCTTCCATCCCAGGTTCGCCGCGTCGCGGATGCCGCTGTTGTAGCCCTGCCCCTGCCATACCGGCATGAGGTGTGCGGCATCGCCGGCCAGCAGCAGACGCCCGCTACGGAAGGCGCCGGCGATTCGCGAGTGATGGGTGTAGACGCGCCGGCGGATCACCTCGACCCGGTCGGGGTATGGGACAACGCGTGCCAGCATGCGGGTCAAGAACGCCGGATCCTCCGCCTGCTCGTCGGATTCGTCGGCGTGAATCATGAATTCGAACCGGCGGATCCCGTGTGCGATGGAGATCGAGGCGTACGGGCGCTCCGGATCGGCGCCGACCTCGCTGTTGGGGTGGCCCAGCGGATCGTTGGCGATATCGACCACCAGCCACCGGGTGGGCGACGTGGTGCCTTCGAAAGAAACCCCCATCGTCCGACGGATGACACTGCGGCCACCATCGCAGCCGATGACATAGTCGGCACGCACCCGCGACACGCCGCCTTCGCCACCACACTCGACCGTCACCGCGTCGCCGGTTTCCGCGCAGGACATCACCGGACGGTTCCACCACACTTCGACGTGGTCGAATCTGTCCAGCCCCCGCAACAATTCGGCATCGACCAGCGGCTGCACAAAACCGTTGCGCTTGGGCCAGCCGAAACGCGCGTCGGGCGGGGCGATTTCGGCCAGAACCCGGCGCTTGGCATCGAAGAACCGCAGAATCTGGTTGGGCACCGTGTGCGGGAGGATTTCGTCGACCAGACCGATCGACTGAAAGGTGCGCAGCGCCTCGTCGTCCAGCCCCACCCCGCGCGGATAGTCGATCAGGCTGGCTCGCTCCTCGGCCACCAACGTGTGAATGTCTTGCAGCCCAAGGATATTGGCTAACGTCAGCCCGACCGGGCCGGCGCCGACCACCAGTACGTCTACCTCATGTCCGTTCCCGGTCATCAGCGGCCCAGCAGGAAATCGAGGTGCAGGCGATTGAACGTCTTCGCGTCCTCGTACTGGGGCCAGTGGCCACAGCCCGGCATCACCTCGAAGCGCGCGCCGGGAATCATCGACGCGATCCGGCGGCCCTCCGACACGTCGGCCGTCGGGTCGTGGGTCGTCCAGAGCACCAGCGTCGGCGCGGTGATGACCCCGTAATCGTCGGGACCCAGCAGGTTGCGGGCCCGGATCTGCGGGTCCTGCAAAGCCACGATGTCGCGCATGGCCGCGACGAACCCGGGCTGGCGGTAGATGCGTTGCCGGGCGGCAACCAAGTCGTCGTAGCCCTTGGATTTGTCGGCCATCAGCCATTTGATCCGCGCCTGCACGGCCTCCCAGGTCGGATTCTCCGCGGCTGCCATGGACAGCGCGATGATGCGCGCCATGACTTCCGGGTCGGCCTGCGAGCCGCCGGCGGTGTTGAGCACCATTCGGTCGACGACGTCCGGATGGTCGATGGCGGCGCGAGCGGCCACCCAGCCACCCAGCGATTCACCGCTGAGCTTGATCCGGTCGGCCCCGATGCTGCGCACCACCGCCATCAGGTGCTCGACGTAGTGCCGGATTTCGAGTGGATGCCCCGGTTTGTCGGTGTATCCGTGACCCAGCATGTCGATCGACCAGGTCCAGAAATGTTCGCCGTGCGCCGCCAGGTTGCGGACGTAGGCCTCGGCGTGACCACCGGACCCGTGCAACAGCACCAGCACAGGCTTACCGGGATCGCCGGCGCGCAGATAGCGCGTCCGGATCCCCGCGGCGTTGAGGTAACCCTGCTCGAACGGGACACCTTGGAGATCGCTCCACACGCTCTCGAACTCCGCCACGGTTCCTTCCGTCGGAAGTCCGGTTCTCATTTACGGGTACCGGATTGTGCTAATATCGCACATTAATGTGCGTTATATATAGAGCTTTGCTCTCGTCCGGGGGCCTGTCAAGACCGTGACCGGCTCGCAGACCCTGGCCAGGGGGCTGACCGCGCTGCAGCTGGTTGCGGGCTCACCCCGCGGGCTGACCATGCAGGAGGTGGCCGACCAGGTAGGCGTACACCGGACCATCGCCTACCGATTGCTGGCCACGCTGACCCAGTTCCGGCTGGTCGCCAAGGGCGAGGACGGGCGCTACCGGCCGGCGGCGGCGCTGGCGGTCCTCGGCTCGTCCTTCGACCACAACCTGCGCCAGCTGAGTCTGCCGACCCTGCGGTCGCTGGCCGACGAGCTGGGCACCACGGTATCGTTGCTGGTCGCCGAGGGCGACGAGCAAGTGGCGATCGCGGTCATCGTGCCGACCCAGGTCGCCTACCAGCTCGCTTTCCACGAGGGCAGCAGGTATCCGCTGGACCGCGGCGCCGCCGGAATAGCCCTGCTGGCGGGCATGCCGCCGCGTCCGGGTGAACGGGACCTGATAGCCGCCACCCGGGAGCGGGGCTGGGTGATGACCTACGGGGAGATCGAACCCAATACCTACGGCCTGGCCGTGCCCGTGGGCCGCGTCGCGCCGTCCCCGCCGACCTGCATCAACCTCATCTCCCACCGCGAAGACGTGGTGTGCCGGGGAAAGGACGCGGTCATCGCGGCCGCCACACAGTTGTCCACACTGCTGAGCTGAAGGGACGCCGGGCATGCGGTGGGATCAGGAATTCGATGTCGTGGTGCTCGGCAGCGGCGGTGCCGGGCTCACCGCCGCATTGACCGCAGCGGTCGCCGGCGCATCGGTAGCGGTGTTCGAGAAGGCGCCGACCATCGGCGGGACCACCGCTGTCTCGGGCGGCATAGCCTGGATTCCGGCTCATCACCGCTGTCCCGACCGTGAGCTGACGGTGGCCGAGGCCCTGCAATACCTGCGCGCGCAATCGTGGGGATCGATGGACGACGCACTGGTGGAAACGTTCGTGCGTACCGGCCCGGCCATGCTCGACTTCGTCGAGAAACACAGCGGTCTGCGCTTCGAGGTCGCCGACGGATTCCCGGACTACCGGCCCGAGCTGCCCGGAGGACAGCCCGCAGGTGGGCGCTCGCTCAGCGCGGCGCCGTTCGATCTCGACCGAATCGGCGAGTGGGCCGGCCGCATCACCTCATTCCCCGCCGATTGGTCCAACGTCGGTTTCGACGCCGAGACCCGCGCCCGGTTGCATACCGGCGTCGACCCCGGGCCGGGCAACATGTGCGTGGCCGGCACCGCGCTGATCGCCGGACTGTTGAAGGGCCTGCTGGACACCGGAGTGCAACCATGCCCGAACGCGCCGGCCGAGGAACTGATCGTCGACGGCTCAGCCGTCACCGGAGTGCGAATCGCGCGCCCCGAACACAGCATCAGCGTTGGGGCCCGTCGTGGGGTCATCCTGGCGACGGGCGGGTTCGAATGGGATCCCGTTCTGGTGCGGGCATTCCTTCGCGGACCCATGCACGGCGCGGTCTCGCCGCCCAACAACACCGGGGAGGGACTGCGCATGGCGATGGCGCGCGGCGCCGATCTGGCCAATATGGGTGAAGCGTGGTGGGTTCCGATCGTGCAGATCCCCGGCGACACCATCGGCGCCAGGCAACGCAGCCGCAGCGTGCGCCTGGAGCGAACCCGCCCGCGCAGCATCATCGTCAACCGGGCCGGGCGGCGGTTCGTCAACGAAGCATGCGATTACAACTCGATGGCCGGTCCCTTCCACTACCTCGATCCCCGGGACGGCTACGTCAACGACCGCGGCTGGATCGTGTTTGACTCGATTCACCTGCAGCGCTACGGGTTTCTGGGTGTCACCCACGCTCAACCGGTTCCCGGCTGGTTCTGCGAGTCGGCCGACCTGGCCGAATTGGGCGCCAAGACCGGCATCGACGTCGACGGGCTGACGCGCACCATCGAGCGGTGGAACCGCAACGTCGCGGCCGGCGGCGACCCCGACTTCGGCCGCGGTTCCAGTGCCTACGACGGCTATTGGGGCGATCAGAGTGCCACCACACTTGCCGGCAAGACCCTCGGCCCGATCGACACCGGCCCTTACTATGCGGTACCGATCTGTGTGGGTGCGATGGGCACCAAGGGCGGACCGCGCACCGACCGCGATGGACGCGTGCTCCACGTCAGCGGCAACCCCATACCCGGTCTGTTCGCCGCAGGCAACACGATGGCCGGAGTTACCGGCCGAGCCTACGGCGGCGCGGGCGGAACGATCGGCCCCGCAATGGTTTTCGGGTACCGCGCCGGCTACGCTGCCGCCACCGGCGCATCCGTCGACCCGCGGTAGCGGTCGTTTCAGGACTTCAGCGGGACTTCCACGCAGACGTGGGTGCCCGCCGGAGTATCCAGGAAGACGAAAGTCCCGCCGGCGGCGTCGACCCGGGCCCGATGCGAAGCCAGCCCGATATGCCCCTCGCCGAGGCGACGAGCCATGGTGTCGCCGCTGATTCCCACCCCGTCATCGGCAACATCCAAAACGCAGATGCCATCGGTGATCCCGAGGTTGACCGACGCAGTGCGGGCCCGGGAATGGCGCACCACGTTCGACAGCAACTCACGGGCCACCCCGAACATGACCGGGTCGATCTCATTGCGCACCGGATAGTCGATGTCGGTGCTGACCTTGATACCCGAACGCTGCGCGGTGGACGCGGCCAGCTGTTCGACGGCCGCGCCGAGGCCAACCTGTTCCAGGACGGCCGGATGTAGCTCAAAGGTGGCCTGTCGCAGACGTTCCGATGCGCTCTGCAGACCGGCCAAAGCCCGGTTGACGCGCTCGTCGTCGGGCGCAGCCGTCTGTAACTCGATGAGCTCCTGACGGGCGGCCAGCACATCTTGCAGCGGCCCATCGTGAATGGACTCCGAGATCCGGCGCTGCAACACCTCAGACGCGGTCATGGTCTGAGCCAGCAGTTCCTCACGCAACGCGCTCAGACCCGCGATCGAGCGGGCGTGGCGCTCCTCGATTCGAACGACGATCAATGCGGTGGCACACAGAAATGCATAGAGCACGAATCGGAATACCGCTTCGGGCCATCCGATTGCCCACACCATCGCCGGATCCTGGACCACCGCGAGGGCAAATCCGACGAGCGTGAAAGCCAGCACCACCGCCGCCCGCCGCGACGACACGTCCAAGCCCACCAGCACCGGCAGCAAGGTCATAATCAGCAACGGATAGATCCCGTCGGTGGACAGCAACTGAAAACCGGTCAACGCGAAAACGTCTACCGCGGTGAACGCAACGGGCTCGTATCTGGCCATCCGGACGAATCGACGCAACACAATGACGCGTCGCGACGGCGAATACGCCAATGCCAGGGCCCACAGCGCGGCCAACGCGTAGGCAACGATCAACGCGGATTGCTGCAGCCATTCCGAGCGGTTGGTGCCGACCAGCATGGCGGCGACCATCAACACCACAACTCCGACTCGAAGCACCGAAGCGATTCGGTAGGAGCGCAACTGGTGCAGCTTGCGCACCCGTTTCAGTTCCGCGTCGCTGGTCTCTACCACAAGAACACCGTAGTCATGACCGCGGATGCGATTGGGAGGTTGCGCGGCAATATCACCGATCCGCCAGAGCAAACTGTCGGGCAGGCCCGCGAGTTGTCCGGGAATTGCGGGCAGATAGTCGCGGCGAGCGGCTACACTCATCGCCATGGTCGGCCGACCCGGACATGACCGGACATGACCCGGACATGACCCGGACATGATAGGGACATGACGCGAACATGACGGCGCCCGAAAAAGTCCGTGTGGTGGTCGGCGATGACCACCCGCTATTTCGTGAGGGCGTGGTGCGCGCGCTTTCCTTGAGCGGCTCGGTCAACGTGGTCGGTGAGGCCGATGACGGCGCGACGGCGCTGGAGTTGATCAAGACTGAGCTGCCCGACGTCGCCTTGCTCGACTACCGGATGCCGGGCATGGACGGCGCCCAGGTGGCCGCCGCGGTGCGCAGCTACGACTTGCCGACCCGCGTCCTGCTGATATCGGCGCACGACGAATCGGCGATCGTCTACCAGGCATTACAGCAGGGCGCCGCCGGATTCCTGCTGAAGGATTCGACACGCACCGAGATCGTCAAAGCCGTACTCGATTGCGCCAAGGGACGCGACGTCGTCGCGCCCTCCCTGGTCGGCGGCCTTGCCGGCGAAATCCGCCAACGAGCGGCCCCGACGGCTCCGGTGCTCAGCGCCCGCGAGCGAGAGGTGCTCAATCGTATTGCCCGCGGCCAGAGCATCCCCGCGATCGCCGGCGAACTGTATGTGGCGCCATCGACGGTCAAAACCCATGTGCAGCGGCTCTACGAAAAGCTTGGCGTCAGCGACCGTGCGGCCGCAGTCGCCGAAGCCATGCGGCAGGGGCTGCTCGACTGACTGCCGCTCGACCGACTGCCGCTGGGCCAGCAATTGCGTGCCGCAATCAGGATTTCAGCGGTACTGCCACGCGGACGTGGGTGCCCGCCCGGGTATCCAGAAAAACGAATATGCCCCGCGCGGCGTCGACCCGCATCCGATGCGAAGCCAGGCCGATGTGCCCCTCGCCGAGGCGACGAGCCATGGTGTCGCCGCTGATTCCCACCCCGTCGTCGGCAACATCTAGAACGCAGGTGCCGTCGGCGATCCCGAGGTTGACCGACGCAGTGCGGGCCCGGGAATGACGCACCACGTTCGACAGCAACTCACGGGCCACACCGAACATGATCGGGTCGATCTCATTGCGCACCGGATAGTCGATGTCGGTGCTGATCTCGATGCCCGAACGCTGCGCGGTGGAGGCGGCCAGCTGTAGGACCGCGGCCCCCAACCCGACTTGCTCGAGGACGGCCGGATGCAGCTCAAAGGTGGCCTGCCGCAGACGTTCTGAGGCATCCTGCAAGCCGGCCAAAGCCCGGTCCACCCGTTCGTCGCCTGGCCACGCGATCTGCAGCTCGACGAGTTCCTGGCGCGCGGCCAGCACATCTTGCAGCGGCCCATCGTGAATGGACTCCGAGATCCGGCGCTGCAACTCCTCAGAGGCCGTCATGGTTTGAGCCAGCAACTCCTCGCGCAACGCGCTCAACCCGGCCACCGAGCGAATATGGCGCTCCTCGATGCGCACCACCACCAACGCTGTGGCGCACAGAAATGCATACAGCGAGAAGAGAAAAGCGGTATGGGGCCAGCCCGTCGGGCCGAGGAGCACACCGTCGTGGACCCCCGCTAGCACGAACCCGAGCAGGCTGAACGCCAGCACCGTGACAGCTCGTCGTGACGAGATATCGACGCCCGCCAGGACCGGCAGCAACGTCATGATCAGCAGTGGATACAGTCCGTGGGCCGACAGCAGCTGGAAGCCGGTCAATGCCACGATGTCGACGGCGGTGAATACCAGAGGTTCCCACCGGCGCACGCCCGACGATTCCTCCGCTTCGAGCAGTCGTCGCGCCGGGGAAAAAGCCAATGCCAGGGCACACAGTGCGGCAACTCCATACAAAGCGACCAAGACGGTTTGCTGGCCCCATTCGTGCGTCGGAGTGCCGACGATCATCGCGGCAATGACGAACACCAAGACCCCGATGCGAAGTACCGAGACGATCCGGTATGAGCGCAGCTGGTGCAGCTTGCGTACCCGCTCCAGTTCCACGTCGCTGGTGACTGCCACGGGAATACCGTACTCACGGCGGCGTTTCACCGCCGGGTCTGGAGCCGGCCGGACCCTCGGGACCGGCTTCATCAGCGGGCTGTTCAGCAGCATCTGCGGCCGTGGTTGCGCGGCGCCCTGCCGATGTCGGCCCCGGCCAAAGCACGTGCCAGGGGTGCGCACAGTGCAGTGCCGAGCAGGCCGGCGGTCACGGTGGCGCCGACCATCAGTAGTCGCCCGCCGTGTGCGAGACTGCAGGAAGCCAGGATTGGCGCGGTCACCGCCGCAGCCGCCGTCGTCATCGACCAAACCCCCTGGTAGCGGCCGCTGCTGGCAGGTTGAGTGATCCGGTGGACGATGCCGGCGCTGACCACAAACCAGACGATCTCACCCGGTGAGCACGCCGCAACGGCAGCGCTGAAACCGGCCGTGGTGTGGGCGATCCCGGCCACGCCCATGCACAGAGTCACCCACACTCCCGCGACGGCCAGCATGTCGAGCCTGGGGCCGACCGCCAGCTGCTTACTCAACCACGGTGTCATCAAAGGGGTTAGGGCCGCCACGGCCACACCGTTGACCACCTGCACCCAGCCGTAAGCGCCGGTACCCAGACCGGACGCATTCATCAGCATCGGAACGACGGCGAAGATGCCCATCAGCACCGTGAGAGTCGCCCAGCCCGATGCGACCAACAGAACCAGCCGTTTGTCGGCGAAGATTTGCCGGTAATCACCCCGGTCATGAGCGGTCACGGGCGTCGCCGCGCGGTACCGGCCGGCCGGTATGCAGCGGACCGTCATCACCGCGAAAGTTGCGTATACGATCCCGTTGATCCAATACAGCAGCGAGGTGCCCATCCACTCCGCGACCAGACCGCCGACCGCGCCCGCGATCGCCGCGCCGATGTTGAGAACCCACCCGTAGCGCCAGGTGTCAAGTCTGGCCCGGTGCCGAGGATCCGCAATCAACGCGGTAATCGCGGAGCCGAGCACCAGACGTGGTGTGTCGCAGGTCAATCCGGCGATCATGGCTGCCACCGACAACACCGGAACGCTGTGCGCCGCGGCAATCAGCATCAGCACCGCGGCCGCCACCGCCATTGTGGAGACCAGCGTCGACCGGGCTCCGTAGCGGTCGACCAGCCAGCCGCACAGCAGCTGCCCCGCCGCCCATCCCGCACCGTAGGCCGCCAGGACCACGCCCACGGCTCCTGCCTGATGACCGCGTCCGGCCACGTGGTAGGCCAGGAACGGATACGCGAAGCCTGCCGAGCGCACTAGCAAGTTGCCGGCCAGCAGTATCCACATCACCGCCGGATAGCGATCGCGGTCCGGCCGCACCACGGCTGACGAGACCGAAGCAACCGCGGCGTCCGGATGGCTGTTCGCCACATCCTCACCCGCGATAGCTGCGAGGGCTGTTCCTGTGGCCACGGGCCTCAAGGTAGCGACGCGGGTCCGCGCGGGGTACCGCCGATCGGCCCCCTCGCTTGATGAACGCCCGTTCCTCCGACCAGGGGACACGGCACGGGTCGAGCGGTGATGAACGCTTGCACCCATGACGTCACCTCGGCGCGGCTTGGTGACCCGGCTGCTCGACGCCTGTGACGTGCCGTGTGCGGCAAAGTAGCGCCGCCTCAGGGCGACCTCAGGGCCGGCACTGAAGCGGACCGGCGCAGCGCGCGGGCCAGCGGCAGACACAGCGCGGCGCCGGTCAGCCCGACCGTCACGGTGACGATCGCCACCAGACGATGACCGCCATGAACCAGGCTGTAGGAGGCGATGATTGGGGCTACCACTGAAGCGATAGCCAGGGTCATGGACCAGATGCCGTGGTAACGGCCGCCGTTGGCGGGCGGAGCGATCCTATGCACGATGCCGGCGGCGATCACGAACCAGGCGATCTCGCCCGGGGTGCAGACCGCCGTGGCGACGGTGAAGCCGAGGGTGGTGTGTGCGAGCGCGGCGCCCGACATGCTCACCGCCGTCCACACGCCGGCGGCGGCGAGAATGTCGAGCCTCGGACGAAAGCGGGCCGCCGCTTTACGGCCCAGCCACGGTGTCATCACCGGGGTGAGGCCAATCCCGGCAACGGCATTGGCCAGTTGCGCCCAGCCGAATTCGCCTGCGCCCAAACCGCTGTCGGCCATCAGCATGGGTACCGCGGCATAAAGACCACGGACCGCCGTCAGTGTCGCGAGGCTGGACCCGAGCAGCAGGACCAGCCGTGCATCCGAAAACGCTCCGCGGTAACCGATTTCAGCAGTCTGCGCAACCGGCTCGGTGGCCGCCTGGGACCGGCGATGCTCCCTGGCCGGGATGCAGCAGGCCGCCAGCAGCGCCAGCAGCGCGCACGCAACGGCGTTGATCCAGAACAGCACGGGAACGCCCGACCAGCCGGCGAGCAGACCGCCCACACCGCCGGTGATCGCGCGGCCGATGCTGACGATCCAGCCGAAGCGCCAGGCGTCGATCTTCGCCCGCCGCGCGGGATCGGGCACCAGCTCGGCGATCGCGGCGCCCAGCACCGGGCGCGGCGCGTCGTAGACCACACCGGTGACCAGAGCGCCGATCAGCAATGCCGGCACACTGCGGGCCTGGGCCATCAGCACCAGCACCGTGGCCGCCACCAGCATGGTGGACGCCAGCGTCGCGCGCGAGCCGGTGCGGTCCACCAGCCAGCCACATGCCAGTTGACCCACTGCCCAGCCGACCCCGAAGGCGGCCAGGACCGCGCCGACAGCGCCGGCGGTGTGTCCTCGCCCGGCCACGTGAAACGCCATGAACGGATAGGCGAACCCCGCCGCGCGCACCACCAGGTTGCCGCCCAGCAGCAGCCATATGACGCCCGGCAGCCCCTGCCGGCAGGACGAGTGGGATGACGTGTGCGAATCCGACATCCGGCGACGCAGGTCGAGGCCGGCACGGGCGCCGAGTACCTTGGCCGCGCCGGAGTGCGTGGCCCTCGCCGCCCTGAACCAGGCCCAGTGCCCGCCGGCATACCGGCCCGGATGACTGGCGGCCAGCGTTCGCAGCCGCAGCAAAGCAGTAGGGAGATCGACGTCCGAGCCAGAGGTCAGCACCGGTTCGCTGCCGGCGATGGCCGCGGTTTTCGTCACCAATTGAACGGTAGAGATGATCACGTTGCGATAACTCCGCCGATCGGCCGAAAAACCGCCGCGATCTGGGTCCACCGATCGGAGGACATGTCCGCCCGGATACGGACGGATACGGCCGCGCTGCCCGGACCCGCCTGGGGCTCGTCATTACCCGAGTCGCTGCCGGAGTCGCTGTCGGAGTCGCTATCCGATCAGCTGCGGCAGCACCCGAAGCGGCTCGATGCCGTCCTGCGCGGCGTTGCCGGCCGCGGCTGCCCGTTCGGATGCGCTAGCCAGCGGCAACCCGCCGAGCAGACCGGGGGCCGCGCCGGAGCCGAGCGAGGAAGCGCCGCTGGAGACGGCGCCCGGCAACGCCGCGACCGCGGCATGACTCAGGGTTGGTGCGGAGGCGGCCCACGCCGCTGGCACCGACAAGCCGCCGACCGTCGCCGCTCCACCCATGCCGGCCGACACCGCGCCGGTCAGGCCTGCCATGCCCGCCGAACCCAGGGCTCCCGCGGCAGCAGCCTCCGCCGCCGCCGCGACCTGGGCGCCGACCGCGGCCGCCGCCGGGAACAGGCCCTTGAAGGCCGACATCGCCGACATCATCAGGCCTGCGGACGAGGTGCAGACGAAGAACGGCGTACCGAAAATGCTCATCATCGTCTGCAGGTCTTGCATCCAATCCGGGAGTATCGACGTGCCGCTGGCGGTCGACACCGACATCAGCTCGGACAGCACCGTGGCGACGTTGCTGGCCGCCGAGTTGCCGGCGGCTTGGTCAACTGCCGCGGCCTGGCTGACCAGCCCCGCCGGGTTGGCCGTCGGCGGGGGCGGGGTGAACGGGGTCAAGCTGGTTGCGGCGGACGACGCGGCGACGTAGCCGTACATCGCGGCCGCGTCCTGAGCCCACATCTCGCCGTACTGGGCCTCGGTGGCCGCGATCGCCGGAGAGTTTTGGCCGAGCAGGTTAGCGGCGATCAGGACCGCCAGCTGTGCACGGTTGGCTGCCACGAGGGCCGGATGAACCGTCATCGCGTGGGCGCACTCGTAAGCCGCGGCCGCCGCTTTGGCTTGGCCGGCGGCCAGCTCAGCTTGAGCAGCGGTGGCTTTCAGCCAGGTCACATACGGTGTGGTGGCAGCGGCCATCATGGTCACGGAGGCGCCGAGCCAGGGCCCGCTGATCAGTCCGATGACCACCGACTCGACGGCGATTGCCATGGAGTTCAGCTCGACGGCCAGTCCATCCCACGCGCCGGCGGCGGCCAGCATCGATCCTGCCCCCGGCCCGGCGTACATGCGTCCGGAATTGATCTCGGGCGGCAGCGCCCCGTACACCATCGCTGCGGAATCCGTCCTTAGCGGGCTGCGATCGCGTTGGCCGCCTCGGTCGCCGCATAGGAACCGCCGCTGGCTCCGAGGGTGGTCACAAAGAGTTCGTGGATCGCCGCGGCCTGTGCGCTGACCGCTTGATAGAGAGTGCCGTGGGCAGCGAAGTGAGCTGCGGTCAAGGCCGACACCTCGTCTGCGGCAGCCGGTACCACGCCGGTGATGGGAGCTATCGCGGCCGCATTACTCGCGTTCATGGCGCTACCGATCGACTGCAGGTTCCCTGCTGCCGAGATCAGCGCCTCGGGTTCACTGGTCACGAAAGACATGACACAACAGTGCCGTGGCTCCCCTCCGATGTCTGTCGGGCGAGCGGGCACTTTGCTGGCGGAATCATGCTGTCCTCCGATCGACGGAGTTGGTGTCCTCCGCCCGGCGCGAGGCGCCGCGCTTCGGTCGGGGTTCAGTCCTGTCGCGGGTGCGGGGACAGCAACCGCTCGGCAGCCGTATACGGATCGTCGCCGCCGTCGACCACCGACTCGGCGAGCCGATCGAGGTCCGCATGGGCCCGCAGCCGGGTGTGTGCCAAGGACAGGATCAGCGCGCGGGCGCGGGCCAGCCGGCGGTGGCGGCTGTCGCGGCGGTGATGTGCGTCGATCGCGGCCACCAGCTCCGCAACGCCGTCACCGCGCGCGGCCGCGAGTTTGACGATGGGAACATCGGTTTCGGCCCGCAGATCCCGCACCGTCTGCTCGGCGCCGTCTCGGTCGGCCTTGTTGACCACCACGATGTCGGCGACCTCGAGCAGACCCGCTTTGGCGGCCTGCACGGCATCACCTGTGCCGGGGTTGAGGATGACGACGGTCGGGTCGGCGATGGCGGCGATCTCGATCTCCGACTGGCCCACCCCGACGGTTTCCAACAGGACCTCGTCATAACAGATGGCTTGCAGCAGCCGGATGGCGGCGGGAACGGCGGCGGCCAGACCGCCGAGGTGCCCGCGACTGGCCACCGAGCGGATCAGTACGTCGGAGTCGTCGATGTGTGCGGTCATCCGGATCCGATCGCCGAGCAGGGCACCCCCGCTGAACGGCGACGACGGGTCCACGGCCAATACCCCCACCCGGCGGCCGCGCTCCCGGTAGGCGCCGACCAGGGCCGCGATCGTCGTCGATTTTCCGGCGCCCGGCGGCCCGGTGATGCCGACGACGCGGATCTCCGACACCGGCGCAGGGTCGATGGCGGCTAGTACCTCGTCGCGACGTTCTCCCTCGACGAGGCTCAGCAGCCGACCTGTCGCGCGGGGAGATCCGTTGCGCGCCCGGGCAATCAGATCGGCGATGTCCATGCGTAACGGCTCGCTACGGATCGTTATGCCGCCGCAACCTCGATGACCGTTGCCGAGCCCATGCCGCCGCCGGCACACATCGCCGCGACGCCGATACCACCGCCGCGGCGGCGCAGTTCGTGCACCAGCGTCGTCAGCATTCTGGCACCGGTCGCCGCCACGGGATGGCCCAGCGAGCAGCCGCTGCCGCTGACGTTGACGCGGTCCGGGTTGAGGTCGAGCATTTTCACGGTGGCCACACACATCGACGCGAACGCTTCGTTGATTTCGAACAGGTCCACGTCGGAGATCGAAAGTCCAGCGCGGGCAAGGGCTTTCGGGATCACCTCGACGGGCGCCAAGCCGGTGGCCGCCGGGTCCACACCGACGGAGGCCCAGGACACGATGCGGGCCAGCGCGGGAAGTCCCAGCCGGTCACTCAGCCGGTCGCTCGCGATGGTCAGCACGGCGGCACCGTCGTTGGCGCCGCAGGCATTACCCGCGGTGATCGAGAAGCCCGCTATTTCGGGATGCAACGGCTTGAGCGCAGCCAGCTTCTCCATGGTCGTGTCGCGCCGCGGATGTTCGTCGACCGCGAACAACCCGTGCGGGGTCTCGATCGGCACAATCTCTTCCTTGAACCGGCCTTCGTCGATCGCAGCGATCGCGTTGCGGTGTGACCGCAGTGCCCACGCATCCATCTCCTCGCGGCTGATGCCCGCTTTGACCGCGGCGTTCCACCCCACCGTGATGGACATGTCCAGGTTGGGCGCGTCGGGCCGGTCTGGGTGGGTCGGCGGGAACCAGTCGACCCATTCGCCGTCGACCTGCATCCGAGACCGCGGCGACGTTGACGCCGAGTTCACTCCGCCGGCGATGACCAGCTGGTCCATTCCCGCGCGCACACCGGCCGCGGCGCTCTGCACGGCCGCCTGCCCAGCCGCACAGTGCCGATTGTTCGCCAGGCCGGGCACGTGGCTCAGGCCGGCCGTGATGGCCGCGTGGCGGGCGATCACGCCGCCGCCGTAGAGACCCTCGCCCAGGATCACGTCGTCGACCAGTGCCGGGTCGAGACCGGCTGCGGCTTCGCTGACCACGTGATGGGCCAGGTCGAATGCGCTGGTGTCGCGCAGGGTTCCTTTGCGCGCAGTGCCGATGGGCGTACGCAGGGCGGACACGATGACGGCTTCTGGCACAGGTCTTCTCCATCCACAGGTTGGCGAGAACACTATTCTCTCATTCCGAGAGTATGAGTTGCAAGGAGGTGGGCCGCCGCGACCTGGGTAGGCCTCGCCGCCGGTGGCAATCGCTAGTTCACTTTGGCTGGTTCACTATGGAACCGATTCCGGGCCGCGCAACGCCGGCAACACCCACCGCCCAACGCCAAAGAGGAGCAAGCAATGTCCCCTATTGATGAAGTCCGCCGGCCGAGCACCGCCGACATCGTGTTGACGCCGATCCTGACGGTCCTGGTACCGCTGGTGGCGATCGGCTCCTACTTTGGCACCTACGCCTTCAACAATGCGGCGCGCTGCTCGTACAAGATCTCGCCCGAAGGGACCTGCAACCCGGACCTCTTGGCCACGGGCGGTGTAGTAACCCTCGCCGGGATCCTGGTCGGCGTCGTCGTCGCCATCGCCGGGCTCATCGTGGCGCACCGTAGGGCCACTGCGAGGTGGACCTGGCCCGCTCTGGGTCTTGCGATTGTCATCGTGACCTATCTCGCGGGGCTGGCAATGGCGTTCGGATCGTCGCTGGGGGGCCCAGCGACCTTTGGGTGATCGTCGCCCGACCGCGCCGAACCAAACGGGTACCCGAAATGACTCGAAAAAGCACACCGGCAACGGCTGCGGACTTGACTCAGCCGGCAACAACAATCGCGGCCACGGTCGGAGATGTTCAAGCGGATTGGCGGTGAGCCTGGGCTCTGGACGTTATCGAGCCGAATAGCTGGCGCCAGGAAACTGGCCGACAGGAACCTATCCGCCCCACAGCGCGTTGTGTTGGCACAGCTGCGACCGGCCATCCAGGACCGGCCATCCAGGACCGGCAGAGCGTACGATGCGAAGCAACCGATTTAGGAGAAAACCTATGTTGACGAAAGTACTGGTCAGCGCGGCCATCGTCCTCGGCGCCGCCGTCGGGGCGGCAGCGCCCGCAATGGCCGACCCCGCCGCGGACCCCACCGATGGCATCGGCTCCTTCGCGCTCAACTGTGCCGACGACACGACTTGCCCGTCCGACAGCCTCGGCAACGCACCGACTGCGAACCCGCAACAGCTGACTGCGGCAATCAAGAATGGTTTCGCTGGTCCGAGCGATTTCTCTGACCTTCATGCGGACCGAGGCCAGCAGTAATCTGCCGCCTCAAGGCTCACGATGCCGCCGCGTCGAGCTGCTGCTCCAACCCCGGTGGTCCGTAGTAATGCACCGAGACTTTGATGAAGTTGACCGCATTCTGAACGGTGAAATTCACATTCGAATTGTCCCTGATGAGCCTGTTGGCTATGGCTGTGATCCCCTTCATCGTGGGGTGCTGGGCCAGGTAGTCAGCGGTGCCGTGACCGACCCTGATCGCCGCCGCAGGGTCCGTAAAAGGGACGCCGCGATCCCTCAGGTCCTCGAGGAAGAACTGATCGCACGTTGCTAAGTCGAAACCACGGCTTTCGCACGCAGTGCCCTCGGCCCGTGCCAGCGGGGGCATCACCGACGACACCGAGAGAAATGACGGTAGGGCTACAAACACCGCAAGCAGAATCTTGGTGAAGGCCTTCACAGGTGCACCCCCATACCGTTGCTCAACGAGCAAACTCCCATTCCCGGGTCCTTCTCTCGGACTCGACTTGTACAGCCGAATCGACCTTCCGCTTGAGCAAGATCGGTCACTAGGGTCTTTGGGCCTCTAGCCTTGCTTGCTGAGATCGTACCCGCACTACGCCACCGCATTGAGCTGCTCCGGTAGCCCCGGTGGTCCGGAATGATGCGTCGAGGTATTGACAGATTCGACCGCCATTACTCACGTGATTCCCTGCATAGTGCGGTGATTGGCCAAAATGGTCAGATATGGCGTGACTATTGGATTGCGGCTCCACGGATCGGCCACAGGCTGCCAGGTCGAAAACCACGGCCGGGGCAAGCTGGACTCGGCCTACGCCAGCGGGCGGCGGGCCGGCGCAGCACAGCCTTCGTCGGGGTCGGTGGTTGGCTGGTGGCATGACTCGACCAGAGGCGACAATCGCGGTCCCGGGCGGAAACGTGTGGTTCAAGCGGGTCGGCGGCGGGCCAGGCCTTCCGCTGCTCGTGGTGCACGGCGGCCCGGGTCTGCCGCATTACTACTTGACCTCGCTGGAACGTCTGGCAAACGAACGCGAAGTCATCTTCTGGGATCAGCTCGGCTGCGGGAACTCCGAATGTCCGTCGAATCCGGATCTTTGGACGATGCAACGCTCGGTAACCGAAATGGATGCCGTGATAAGAGCGCTGGGCCTCAACGCCTTTCACATCTTCGGCAACTCGTGGGGCGGGATGCTCGCCCAGCAGTATGTCCTTGACGTGCCATCCGGTGCCGTCAGCCTGATCATCTCGAACAGCACCGCGTCCATACCACGGTTCGCCGACCACGTGATCGAACTGAAGTCGAGGTTGGACCCGGCGACCCAAGCCGCCATCGACCGCCACGAAGCCGCCGGCACCACGCATTCCGCCGAATACCAGGCAGCGATCACCACCTGGAACGAGACGTATCTGTGCCGCACCCGACCCTGGCCCGGCGAACTCTACGAAGCATTCCGCAACATGGGCACCGAGATTTTCGAAATGATGTTCGGCCCCAGCGACTTTCACATTGTCGGCACCATCCGGACCTGGGACATCGTCGAACGGTTGGCTGAGATCACGCTGCCAACGCTGCTGATCGCCGGCAGGTATGACGAATGTTCGCCGGAACACATGCGCGACATGCACCGCCGTATTGCCGGCTCACGTTTCGAGTTCTTCGAGCGAAGTGCCCACCTGCCCTTCATCGAAGAACCGGACCGGTTCGACGCGCTGCTGCGGGACTTCCTGGGTCACCACGACCGGGGCGGCCCCGCGCGAGCGTAACGCGACGGGCAAAATCAGAGACCGATGTTTCGCCGTGGCGTTACGCTCGTCAGTTCTTGCCGGCGGTCAGTTTGGTGATGATCGAGCGGAAGTCCTCGGTGGTGAAGGATTGGTGTTCGGCCGAAAGGGCATAGTCCAAGCTGGCCAACACGGCTCGTTCGAGATGGATGTTGAGTACCCGCTTGGTACTTTCGACGGCCTGCTGGGGCAACTCCATGATCCGCTGGGCGCAGGCCACCGCCTCGGCGACGGGGTCGGCCACCACGTGGTTGGCCAGCCCGAGTTCGACGGCTCGCTGAGCGGGAATTCGGGTGCCGGTCAACGCGTATTCCTTGGCCAGCATCAGGCTGATGTGCAACGGCCAGGTCAGCGGACCACCATCTGCGGCCACCAGTCCCACCTGCACATGCGGGTCGGCAAGGTAGGCGTCTTCGGCGATGTAGACGATGTCACTCAAGGCGACCAGGCTGCAGCCCAGCCCGACGGCCGGGCCGTTGACCGCTGCCACCACCGGCACTCGGCAGCGTGCCATACCCAGCACGATGTCGCGCCCGTGCGCAATGGTCTTGGCGCGCAGATCGGCGTCGTGGGCCAACTCGGCCAGATACGTGAAATCGCCGCCTGCCGAGAACGCCCGGCCGGCGCCGGTGAGCACCGCAGCGCGGGCAGTGCGATCGTCGCTCAATCGCGGCCACAGCTGCGCCAGCCCGACATGCAGATTGTCGTTGACGGCGTTGAGGGCATCGGGGCGGTTCAGGGTGATGATGCGCAACGCCCCGTCGGCACGAACGTCGATTTCTGCTGGCATGTCGTACATTTCAAACCCCTAATCCCAGGATTCGCGAAGCGATGATGTTCTTCTGTATCTGCGAGGTGCCGCCCATCACGCTTTGCGCGCGGCTGTACAGGTAGGCGCTGAGCAGGTCCGGGTCGCGGGTTCCGCCGACGGCCAATGCGGCGTGTCCGACGGATTGCTCCACCCACGTCATCAGCAGCTTGTCCAGCGATCCTTCGGGTCCGTGCGAGACCCCGTCGAGCTGTTCGGACAGCCGGCGGCGCACGTGGTGGGTCAGCATCTCCGCCTGGACCGCCGCCCAGGCGAGCTCCTCGGATGGCGGATTCTCACTGCGCGCCAACAATTCTCGCACCAGCTTGCCGTAACGGGCCGCATAGCCGAGCGTGGCCGGTTCGCGCTCGTGGCCCACCACGGTCATGGCCACCGCCCAGCCGTCACCGGGCGCACCCACCATGCGGTCTGTCGGGACGGTTGCGCCGTCGAAGAGCACCTGGCCGAATTCGTTGCTGACGCCGTTCATCATGCGCAGCGGACGTTGTTGCACACCAGGCTGTTTCATCTCGACGACGAACGCCGACAGGCCGCGATGGCGATGTGCTTCCCGATCGGTGCGGGCTAGCAGCAGACACCAGTCGGCCACGTCGGAGTAGCTGGTCCAGATCTTGTGTCCGTGCAGGACGTAATGGTCGCCCTCGCGGGTGGCGGTAGTGGTCAGCGACGCCAGATCCGAGCCGGCACCCGGCTCGCTGAAGCCCTGACACCAGCGCTGGCTGCCGTCGATGATGCCGGGCAGGAAGCGTTGCCGCAGTGCCTCGCTGCCGTGCCGCCCGATCCCGAAGACCAGGTAGCCCACGCTGGGGCGTGGTGGTGCGCCGGCGCGCGCCAGCTCTTCGTCGACGATGACGTCGTAGACCGGCGGCAGCTCCTGGCCGCCGTATTCGCGCGGCCACGACAACCCGAAGAATCCCGCTCGATAGAGCGCCCGATGCCAGTCGGCCTGACGGGCCCAGTATTCGTCGCCGGTAGCGCAGAACTCCTTGACATGCAAGGTAAGCCAGGTTCGCAGTCGTTCCCGGAAAGCGGCCTCCTGCGGGGAATCACGAAAGTCCACGACCGACCTCCTTCAGGCTCACCGGCCACAGCTCGGTCGACGTCAAGGCCCGGCGCAGGTACACGTGCGCCGGGCAATCCCAGGTATTGCCGATGCCGCCGTGTACCTGCACCGCGGTCTCGCAGACCGTTCGGGTGGCACGCCCGCAGTACACCTTGGCGACCCGGGCAGCGTGCAGCGCCGCGGCCGGTTCGAGTTCGTCCACCGCCCATGCGGCGTGCCGCAGGATGCTGATGGAACCTTCGATCAGGGCCAGGCTTTCGGCCAGTAGGTGCGCGACGGCCTGATACGAACCGATCGTCTTTCCGTACTGTTCGCGGATTTTCGCGTAGTCGCCGGCCAGCGCGTGCGCGCCGCGGGCAGCACCGAGCAGGTCCGCCGCGGTGGCCACCAGCGCGAGCGCCCGCCATCGTCCGGCGGTGTCGGCGGCTACCTCGCCGACACGCCGCGGTGACCCGGCAATGCCCGTTGTCACTCGCGTCAGGTCCGCACCGCAGTGGTCCGTGTCCAGTTCAGCCGCAAGCACCGTGGTGCCCGATATCAGCAGGGCCCGCCGATAGCCGCGGGTATCGAACGCCAGGCCGTCGACGGCGATGGTCGCGTCGCCCCGCTCGGTGTCCAGGTGGCGGGCCAGGTCGTCGGCCAGTACCGGCCCGAGAAACGGGACATCGACCAATCGGCGGCCGAATTCCTCTGTGACAATGGCGACTTCGACCCCCGAAGCCCCGTCGGAACGCAGCGATCGCCAGCCCGTCGCGGCAATCTGGCGGTCCAGCCGGGCAATTCGGTGTTCGTCAGCCAGATCCGCCACCGCCCCTGGTCCGAGATCGTCGGCTAATTTCGCTGCGGCGTCACGCAGTTGTCGTTGTTCAGCTGTCAGACGGACATCCATGAAGCTCCTTGAGCACTCGGCGCAACACCTTGCCCGAGGGCAGGCGGGGAATGTCGGGCACGAACACGACCCGGCTCAGCCGTTTGTAGGGGGCCAGCCGTGCCGCCACCCGTGCGGTGAGCTCGGCAGCCACCCCGGCGTTGCCGGGTACGTGCGTGGCGACGGCGGCGACGACCGCTTCCCCGTTGGCGCCGTCGGGAACACCGAATACCGCGCAGTCTTTGACCACCGGATGGCCGTGCAGCACGGCCTCGACTTCCGCCGGCGCAACCTGGAATCCCCGCACTTTGATCATCTCCCTGAGCCGGTCGGTGATGCGCAGCCAGCCCTCGCCGTCAAGCCAACCGATGTCGCCGGTCCGATACCAGCCGGCGCAGTACGCCTCGGCGTTAGCCGCGACCGGCAGATAGCCGGCCGTCAGAGATGTCGAGCGGGCCTGGATTTCGCCGACTTGCCCCGGGCCGAGCACTTGGCCGGTTTCCGGTGACACGATCCGCACGTCCACACCGGCAACCGGCCGGCCCACCGAGTCCAGCCGGGCGCCTTGCACAGGATTGCAGGCGATGACGGGTAACTCGGTGGTGCCGTATGCCGGCACCCATCCGACGCCGGTGCGCCGGGTCACGGTCTCGGCGATGCTGGCGGTGACCGGCGTGGCGCCCCACATGATGAACCGCAGCGACGACAGATCATAGGACTCGAGCCGGGGGCACGACGCGATGGCCTGCGCAATGGGCGCAACCGCCATTTCGATTGTGATGCGGTCGTTTTCGATGGTCTGCAGCATCCGATCCACGTCGAACCGCGGATGCAGGCGCACCAACGCGCCGGTCCGCAGCGCGGTCAGGATGTTGAGCAGGCCGAGGATGTGCGACGGCGGCGTGGCGACCTGGATGCGGTCGCGCTCGGTCAGCCGCAGCGCCTCGCGCCAGTGGCGAACGGCAGCATCCAGCGATGCGTGGGTGTGCCGCACGGCTTTTGGCAGACCCGTGGTGCCCGAGCTGAACACCAGCACCGCGTCGTCCCGCTGCTGCGGGGAACGCGTCAACGGCTCCGCGGACGCGGCCGGCTCGTCCAGGTGCAGCATCGGCATCAGGTCAGCCAGCACCGGGTGGTCGCCGACGGCGTGGGCCGGGTCGGTCAGTCCCAGGGCGTGGTCGACCTCGTCGCGTTTCCAGGCCGGGCTGATCAGCACCGCCGCCGCCCCCAGCCGCCAGATCGCCTGCAACGCGGCGACGAACTCCGGCCGGTTGGAAGCCATGACCGCAACCCGTTCGCCGGCGAGGACACCGTGGTGGCTCAGGCTCGCAGCCAGACCGTGGATCAGTGCGTCGAGCGCGGGCCGGCTGAAGCGCCGATCCTCGACCACGAGCGCGGCCGGCTCGGTCACGTCTCGTCCTTCCCCGGGGGAACCCTGACAGTCTTGAGAAGATACTATCGTCTCAGGAGAATAGTATTCTCTATACTGAAGAACGCAAGTGCAGCTAGCCTCAGAGGGCGGTGATGACGGAGCCAGGCATGGTGACGATCCAGCTCGACCGCAAGAAAGTGTCGGTACCCCTGGTCCCGGGCGAGACCCTTCTGGAAAGCGCGCGCCGGGCGGGCCTGGACCCACCCTTCAATTGCGAGGCCGGCAACTGCGGAACGTGCATGGCCAGGCTCATCGAGGGCAGCGCAACCATGCGAGTCAACGACGCGCTCGAAGAAGACGAAGTGGCCGAGGGTTACATTTTGACCTGCCAAGGAGTACCCGACACGGACTCGATCACGGTGCGTTACGAGTAGTCACCAGGAAGGCGCCATGGCCAAGGGAATCATCTATGTCGAGACTCGCCCCAGCGCAGCCGATCGCGAACGCGAATACAACATCTGGTACGACGAGGTTCACATACCCGAACTGGTGGCGCTCGACGGATTCGTCTCGGCGCGGCGCCTGAGGCCGGTGAACGGTGCGGGGCCGTATGTGGCCCTTTACGAGATCGAAGGCGATGACCTGCAGGCGATCCTGGACAACATGGTTGCCTCGGCCGGCCGATTGCACATGTCCGACGCGCTGCAGTTCGATCCCCCACCGGTGATGCGGCTGCTCGAGGTGACGAGCGCGTACCCACCGACGGCGTGATCACCTACGGCCTGAACGCTTTTCGCGTGACCGCCGGTACTCAACTTTGACGTGCCGCAACCGAACGGGTGATGCCTCGCGCGATGAGGGCACAGGCTGCCGTCGTCGCAGCAACGCATGCCAGGAACGCGAACCAATTGTGTTGCCAGCCCCAGTCATAGCGACCTTGCGCGAACACCGTCATCGCCACGATGCCGGCCACCGGGATGAGCGCATATGTCGCCCGGTAGTACCGCCGCAGGATCAGAATCCCTGCGGTCCACAACGGAGTTACCAGCGTCGCCTGAACATATGAATCGAAGATTTTCCAGGCGGGATATGAGATCGGGCCGACCGACACCTGGTTTCCGCAGTGGCGATACTGGCCGCCGACCGTGCAGACCCAGTGGCTGGTGGCGTTCAGACAAGCCAGCACGGTGAGCGCGGCCGCGATCACCAACACCACGGCGCCAACCACCATCCGCAGTCCCGGTCGGGCAGTGTGGCTGCGCAGCGCCCGCGGGGGTTCGTCGAGCACGCAAACCGTGTCCATGACCATATCGGCGATCGTTTGGCGCTTGGCCGTGAACAACGGCAGCAGGTAGCCGATGCCGAAGGTGATCGCGTCCAGAAAGTGGGCGAAGTAGCGCGCGATCGACGATCCGACGCCAATGGGCGCGCCGGTCCGTTCGCCGAGTACCTTGAACCTCAGCACCGACTTGCCGACGGTCGAGCCGGTAATCCCTTGGCGGTAGCCCCAATTCCAGACCCAGTACGCCAGCAACGCCAGATTGACGATCAATGCCACGATGCCCTGGAAACGTGAGCCGCCACCGACCAAGGTGGCGGTCACGCCGCCGACGATCCCGAGCGTCACGCCGATAACGAACCCCAGCATGTAGTCGATGAGATAGGCGCCAACTCGCCGGATCCACGATGCGTAGGCCGCCATCGGAAAGTCATGCATCGGTTGACCCGGGACCGGTGGATATCCCGCGCGTGCCCGCGGTGGGTATCCGGAGGGCGGCGGCATAGGCGGCTGTTCAGTCATTTGCCGGGCCTTCCACTGGCGGGTGGATGCAACCCTACCCGAAACGGCCCGTGCCCTGGTCGAATTCGCTGGAGGCTCGGATTTTCGGCCCAGTTCCACGCAAGTTCTGTCCGGCGCGACGCCCTTGCTGACCGGAAGGCGGGAAGGCGCATTCGGCTGTTCCGTAAGGCGTTGGTGGCCAGTACTTTGTCGCGTTTTGCGATGACACCGGCAAAGCGCACGGGTGGCCAGGCGACCGGCGGGGGCGCAGTGTCGCTCGACCTAAGGTGAGTTGCTCCAGGCCCGCCGTTACACTTCCGGAGGATGGAGCAGGATCGGTTGCGGATCGATGTCGGTCAGCTAGAAGCTACGGCGGGTCAATGGAGTCGGCGAAGCGTCGAACTTGCCGTCCTAGCACCGCCTTCACTAGGGCAACCGTTTCAACGCACCACCGCGGCGGTGTGCGGTGCCTACGCAGCGGTTGAGTTTGCCGCCGCGGCGTTGTTGGCCCGGACACAGGCGACGACTGGCACGGTGCAGGCCGGTGCTGCAGGGTATGCCAGCAACGAAGCGACGGCTGTGGCCGAGATGTCAGCCGTGCAAGCCAGGTTGGTGTAATCGGTGGCCACCCTTTCCCAAGTCCGGACCTGGAGCACCCAGCATCTGATCGAGGCGGCCGGCTACTGGACCAAGACCGCCGATCAGTGGGAAGACGTGTTCTTGCAGATGCGCAACCAATCCCACACCCTGATTTGGGAAGGCGCCGGCGGTGATGCGCTGCGGGCGCGAACCGGCGCGGACTTCTCGGTGGTGAGCGCCAAGGCCGACCAATTGCGCCAAGCGAGCAAGATTGCCCGTGACGGCGCCGGCACCATCGGGGCCGCCCAACGCAGGGTCCTCTTTGCTATCGAGGACACCCATAACGCGGGTTTTGCTGTGGGAGAAGACTTCTCGGTCATCGACACCCGAACCAGCCGCTCCGCGGCCGAACAGGCGGCTCGTCAAGCCCAAGCCCAAGCATTCGCCGCCGACATCCGCCAACGCGTCGCCCAACTGCTCGGGGTCGAACACGACGTAGCCGGCAAAATCACCGCCGCGACGGCCGGAATCGCGGCCACCACCTTCCCGGAAACACCTCACGACCCCAAACCTCGCATCCAGGCCGTCGACAACCACACCTTCAAAGACAGCCCACAACAACCGCAGCCACCGGACGATCCGGCGCGGATGACACCTGAACAAGCACGGGCAGCCTATAACCAACTGAAAGGGGAGATCCGCGACCATAATTCGTGGCGACCCCCGCTCGATGACGCCAGCGCGGTCGCCACCTACAACCGAGAAGCAGATGCGCTCAATGCCCGGAAAGGCGCCTTGGAGGCGCAGCTAGGCAAGACAGAGACCGTGCCCGCCCAAGGAACACGCCTGGTCCCGGACTGGGCACAGCCATGGCAACCGCCACCACACTCACCAACACCAGTCCCGCATGGCCCAGGCACTTGGCAACCGGTCACCGAGTCGATGTCCGACCGCGCCGCCCAATACCAAATGCAGATCACCGGACACCCCATCACCGAGGGATACATCGTCGACGGGGTGAAATTCGACGGATTCACAGACGGAGCGCTAATTGAAGTTAAAAGCTATTACTCACAGTTCATCGAAAACGGCCACTGGAAGCCGTTCTTCACCGGACAACAGAGTCTCGTCAACCAAGCACTGAATCAAGTAAGCGCTGCGCACGGAACTCCATAGAATGGGTATTCGCGGAACCAGAAACTGCCGCTGTAGTGAGGCAGATGTTAAACGATGTTCCTGGTCTACAGGGTGCTATTGACTACGTGGTTATACCGCCACCCTAAGCAAAGGATCGGTAAATGACGAAATCGAATGTGAGTGTCGGATGGGGAGGCCGTGTCGAGTCGGTCGACCAAGCCGCAGGCCGGGTTGCGAAACTGTTGCCGGCGCTCGCTGCGCTCGACTCAGCCCTGTCGAGCTGGCGCGATCTTGGCCGGTCCAAAAGGGAGGCAACCGCCAAACCCTTGGTCACCACCAACCACGCCGACTTGGTGCAGCGATTACAGGACGGACGACACCGCACCGACGTTGGCCGACAAATCATGGAAGATATGGGCTACTCGGTCTACTGGTGGAACGGCGCCGAGGACAACCAGGCGGCGGCTAACTTGAATATCCATATCGGTTCTAGTGCACTGGGAAACCATGTGGTGCTCAAGCTGCCCGAACCCGATGCGGTCCCGAGCCTCTACACCCGGGGCATCGCGCATAAACTTCTACATATTTTCGTGGATATTTTTGACCCCGATTCGGTGCTTTGGTCTAATGAGGAACTTCTCGCCAAGCAAACAGAGCCGGATCGCTCAACCGAGGATGGCCGCGGATATGTACTCGGGAAATTGATCGGACACCCGGCAGGGTGGGCTAATTTCCTCAGCGATTCCGATTCGGTAAAGTTCGACATGGCCTTGTTGCCAGCTGGCGCAACCGTTGAACGCCTCGGCACCGGAACGTTGGTGCTGCTCGGGCAAGACCCAGCTGACCCGCCGCTTCGTGATGTCCTTCAGGTGCGCAGGGCAATGGGCTACGAGGTGCCCACCCAGCGGACAGAATCATCCGAAGACGTGGACGCCGCCTCGGCCGGCCCGACGGCAACCCCTACCGCGCCGGGAGCATCTGTGAACCCGACGGACAGAGGGCAATCCGACCCTCGACCCGGCATCGAAACACGCGGTGTTGGATACCCGGAAAGCAACACTGATGCTCAGCACAGCGGCGCTCCGCGCGGTACCACCGCCCACGACTGATACTTGGCTGAATCATGGTCAACTGCACATCTGGGATCAGGCCGTTCGCCTCCGGGGTACCCATGCAATACGACGCTGACGTCAACCCGCGTGACAAAGCCGCGGCATCAGCGCCGCTGCTGCACCGCATGCGAAGCTGAGATGGAGTCGGCGAAGCGTCGAACTTGCTGTCTTAGCACCGCCCCTGCCGGGGCAACCGTTTCAACCCACCGCCGTAGCGGTGGGCGGTGCCCACGCAGCGGTTGACCTGGCTGCGGCGGCGTCGACCGCCCGCACCCAAGCGACGGCCAGCACGGTGCAGGCCGGTGCTACGGGATATGCCAGCAACGAAGCGACCGCTGTGGCCGAGATGTCAGCCGTGCAAGCCAGATTGGTGTAATCGGTGGCCACCCTTTCCCAAATCCGGACCTGGAGCACCCAGCATCTGATCGAGGCGGCCACCTACTGGACCAAGACCGCCGATCAGTGGGAAGACGTGTTCTTGCAGATGCGCAACCAATCCCACACCCTGATTTGGGAAGGCGCCGGCGGTGATGCGCTGCGGGCGCGAACCGGCGCGGACTTCACAGTCGTGAGCGCCAAAGCCGACCAATTGCGCCAAGCGAGCAAGATTGCCCGTGACGGCGCCGGCACCATCGGCGCCGCCCAACGCAGGGTCCTCTTTGCTATCGAGGACACCCATAACGCGGGTTTTGCTGTGGGAGAAGACTTCTCGGTCATCGACAGCCGAACCAGCCGATCCGCGGCCGAACAGGCGGCTCGTCAAGCCCAAGCCCAAGCATTCGCCGCCGACATCCGCCAACGCGTCGCCCAACTGCTCGGGGTCGAACACGACGTAGCCGGCAAAATCACCGCCGCGACGGCCGGAATCGCGGCCACCACCTTCCCGGAAACACCTCACGACCCCAAACCTCGCATCCAGGCCGTCGACAACCACACCTTCAAAGACAGCCCACAACAACCGCAGCCACCGGACGATCCGGCGCGGATGACACCTGAACAAGCACGGGCAGCCTATAACCAACTGAAAGGGGAGATCCGCGACCATAATTCGTGGCGACCCCCGCTCGATGACGCCAGCGCGGTCGCCACCTACAACCGAGAAGCAGATGCGCTCAATGCCCGGAAAGGCGCCTTGGAGGCGCAGCTAGGCAAGACAGAGACCGTGCCCGCCCAAGGAACACGCCTGGTCCCGGACTGGGCACAGCCATGGCAACCGCCACCACACTCACCAACACCAGTCCCGCATGGCCCAGGCACTTGGCAACCGGTCACCGAGTCGATGTCCGACCGCGCCGCCCAATACCAAATGCAGATCACCGGACACCCCATCACCGAGGGATACATCGTCGACGGGGTGAAATTCGACGGATTCACAGACGGAGCGCTAATTGAGGTTAAAAGCTATTATGATCAGTTTACCGAGAACGGCCACTGGAAGCCCTGGTTTACCGGCGAGCAAGGAATACTCAATCAGGCGTATAATCAAATACGGGTCGCCGGGACAACACCGATAGAATGGGTATTCGCTCAGCCAGAAACCGCGGCGCTCGTGGAAGATCTTCTGACAAGAAACGGGTATGCCATCAACGTCATAGTGGTTCCGCCGAAGTAGAGAGGGTCGCATGCCTAGAGCGGAAGTGGGGGTGTATTGGGGACCCCGTGCCGAATCGGTGGATGAATCCGCTTATCGGATTGCGCGGCTCGTGACGACGCTGGCAGCGCTCGATCCAGTGCTGTCGGGCTGGCGTGACGGGGGTCCGTCAAAGCGCGAAGCACTAGCCCAGCCGTTGGTAACCAACGATCACGCCGACTTGGTTGAGCGACTGCTTGCAGGGCGCAATCGCCGCCCCGACAACAACGAAGTCATCGAACCGTACGGGTACGCGGCACACTGGTGGAATGGGGGCTCCGACAACAGCCGGCCAGCTGCTAAATTGTCGATCCGTATCGCTGGGACATCAGCTATCGGGCTAAATAATGCTATGCTCGATCTTCCCGATCAAGAATCGGCGCCACGCTTGTACAGACTGGAGACCGCGCGCCACATTATCCAGACGCTTTTAGATGTCTTCGGACCCGAGTGGGGTGTTTGGACGAACAACGATCTTCGCAATAAACAAAAAGAGCCAAATCGGCCTACGAAGGATGGCCGCGGATATGTACTCGGGAAATTGATCGGACACCCGGCGGGGTGGGCTAATTTCCTCAGCGATTCCGATTCGGTAAAGTTCGACATGGCCTTGTTGCCAGCTGGCGCAACGGTTGAACGCCTCGGCACCGGAACGTTGGTGCTGCTCGGGCAAGACCCAGCTGACCCGCCGCTTCGTGATGTCCTTCAGGTGCGCAGGGCAATGGGCTACGAGGTGCCCACCCTGCGGACAGAATCATCTGAAGAGGTGGCCGTCGCCTCGGCCGGCCCGGCGGCAACCCCTACCGCACCGGGACCCTCTGTGAGCCCGACGGACAGAGGGCAATCCGACCCTCGACCCGGCATCGAAACACGCGGTGTTGGATACCCGGAAAGCAACACGGATGCTCAGCGCAGCGACGCTCAGCGCGGCACCAGCGCGCACGACAAATAGTTCTTTATTGAATCGTGCCCACGATGTCTAAGTTCGCAGCCATTCGCCTACAAGTACCGTGCAAAGCGACGTTCGGTTCATGCCCATCTCGGGTGCCAAGGAAAATATGTCACCGAGTTTTTACCTAGGTGCGTACTTGGGGATCCGTGCGGCGTCTGTGGACGAGTGCGCACAGCGTCTGACCACGCTGATTGAACAGTTCGCACACGTTGACCCACTCTTAACTGGTTGGCGCCAAGGGGCGGGATCCAAACGAAGGGCTATCGAGCAACCGGTTGTGATATCCGATCATACGGATCTAGTGACTCGGCTCCTTGCAGGACGCAATCGCCGAGACACTAACAGGCAGGTTATTGATGAACTCGGCTACTCTGTGTCTTGGTGGAACGGAAACCCAGATGCATCGATCGGCCTTTCTGTCGGATGTGGTCGGACCTCACCATACGTAACGAACAGCTTCATCTTAAATCTGCCCAAACCTGGCGCCGGCTCAGGTCACATATATGACCCGGCCGTCGCAGCGAAATTGCTGAATATCGTGGTCGACACATGGCAGCCCGATCATGCTGTTTGGACGAACCACGATCTAGTCGACAAACAGCGCCAGCCAGATCAGCGGCTGGAAAATGGCGGCATAATTGCTGGTCAATTGATCGGACACCCGGCAGGGTGGGCTAATTTACTCAGCGATTCCGATTCGGTAAAGTTCGACATGGCCTTGTTGCCAGCTGGCGCAACCGTTGAACGCCTCGGCACCGGAACGTTGGTGCTGCTCGGGCAAGACCCAGCTAACCCGCCGCTTCGTGATGTCCTTCAGGTGCGCAGGGCAATGGGCTACGAGGTGCCCACCCAGCGGACAGAATCATCCGAAGACGTGGACGCCGCCTCGGCCGGCCCGGCGGCAACCCCTACCGCGCCGGGAGCATCTGTGAACCCGACGGACAGAGGGCAATCCGACCCTCGACCCGGCATCGAAACACGCGGTGTTGGATACCCGGAAAGCAACACGGATGCTCAGCGCAGCGACGCTCCGCGCGGTACCACCGCCCACGACTGATACTTGGCTGAATCATGGTCAACTGCACGTCTGGGATCAGGCCGTTCGCCTCCGGGCGTACCCATGCAATACGACGCTGACGTCAACCCGCGTGACAAAGCCGCGGCATCAGCGCCGCTGCTGCACCGCATGCGAAGCTGAGTTGTCTACGACAACGACGGCAAGGCGACCGGCGGGGGCGCAGTGTCGCTCGACCTAAGGTGAGTTGCTCCAGGCCCGCCACTACACTTCCGGAGGATGGAACGGGGTCAGCTGCGGATCGATGTCCCACAGCTAGAAGGCGTGGCCAGTCAATGGGGTCAGCGAAGCTTGGAACTTGCCGTCCTAGCACCGCCTTCACTAGGGCAACCGTTTCAACGCACCACCGCGGCGGTGCGCGGTGCCCACGCAGCGGTTGAGTTTGCCGCCGCGGCGTTGTTGGCCCGGACACAGGCGACGGCCAGCACGGTGCAGGCCGGTGCTACGGGATATGCCAGCAACGAAGCGACCGCTGTGGCCGAGATGGCGGCCGCGCGACCGAGATTGGTGTAGGGAGTGGCGACCCTTTCCCAAGTCCGGACCTGGAGCACCCAGCATCTGATCGAGGCGGCCGGCTACTGGACCAAGACCGCCGATCAGTGGGAAGACGTGTTCTTGCAGATGCGCAACCAATCCCACACCCTGATGTGGGAAGGCGCCGGCGGTGATGCGCTGCGGGCGCGAACCGGCGCGGACTTCACAGTCGTGAGCGCCAAAGCCGACCAATTGCGCCAAGCGAGCAAGATTGCCCGTGACGGCGCCGGCACCATCGGCGCCGCCCAACGCAGGGTCCTCTTTGCTATCGAGGACACCCATAACGCGGGTTTTGCTGTGGGAGAAGACTTCTCGGTCATCGACAGCCGAACCAGCCGATCCGCGGCCGAACAGGCGGCTCGTCAAGCCCAAGCCCACGCATTCGCCGCCGACATCCGCCAACGCGTCGCCCAACTGCTCGGGGTCGAACGCGACGTAGCCGGCAAAATCACCGCCGCGACGGCCGGAATCGCGGCCACCACCTTCCCGGAGACACCTCACGACCCCAAACCTCGCATCCAGGCCGTCGACAACCACACCTTCAAAGACAGCCCACAACAACCGCAACCGGGACCACCGGGCAATCCGTTTGCCGGCTGGACCGACGAGCAAATGAGACAAGTAGCTGTCGAAATCGCCAACGGTCATGCCTTGAAGCATTTTCCGGGAAAGACGCCAGAAGACCTGGCCAGATCGATTTACGACGCGATGAAGGACCCCAATACTCGGATCGGTTCCAGCATCAAATCCGGCGGACTAACGCTGCTGAAGAGCGATGGAACCATTATTTTCATCAATCCGCAGGACGGCGACTATGGAACTGCCTTCGAACCCAAGCCGACTGCGACGACTCCGTGGCGAACCCCGCTGGAATACTTCGAGCAGAACACTAGGCCGAAGTTGCGACCGTCTGGATAGGTGATTCGGGCTTTGACGTGGGGTTTTGTTGGTTTTGGGTGTTTTAGGTCTGACTACGCCGCGATGGTGAGGGGGATGGTGGCCTTGATGAGGTCGAAGGCGCGGCGTTGGTCGTGGGTGGGTTCGGTGAGAGTCTCGATTTCGATGTTGGTGTCCTGGTAGCGGATTCGGTTGCGGGTCAAGGTGGCCAGGTGATCGAGCAGAGCGCGGAAGCTGCGCAGTGGAGTGGCGTCGGTGGTTTGGTGGCGAGATGCTTTGGTGTGCGCATGTGGTGAGCGTTGTGCGGGTGCGACGGGGTTGTCGCGGGTTGGTGGGTGTTCGTCGGTGTAGGTCAGCGGCGCCCAGGCTTTGCGTAAGTGCCAGGTCACATAGCAGGCCAGCAGGCAGATCAGTACGTGGGCTTTGACGCGCTCAGACAGCCGGTGGTGGATGGGGCGTAGGTCGAGGTCGTCGGTTTTGATGCTGCGGAAGTCGCGTTCGACATAGGCCAGGTTCTTATACCCGGTGACCACCGCGGGGGCGTCGAGGTCGGTGGCGGGCACCGAGGTGCGCAGGACGTAGATGCCGTCGAGGGCGGCTTCGGCGGTGATGGCTGCGTGGTCGCGTTCATAGGCGAAGCTGGTGTCTGTGATGGTGCGGTGAAAGTGCTTGCTTACCTTGTATTTGTTGACGATCTGCCCGACAGCTTCGCCGATCTTGCCGGCCCCGGCCAGGCTGCCGCGCTCGACCCGTTCGGCGATACGCGCTAGGGCGGTCTCGGTGGCGGCCAGCAGTTCGTTGCGTTTGCGGGCCCGTTCAGCGGCCAGGGCGGGGTTGCGGCAGGCGATCAGCCGTTCGTGTGGGTAGTCGGGGTGGGTGATCTCGGCCAGGTCGTGGGTATCGAACAGGCTCATCTGCAGCGGCCCGTCGTCGGCGGCCAGTTTGGCAATCGCTGGAGCGCGCAGCGCGGTGATCCACCCGAAATCGGTTCCGGTGTCGTTGAGTTCTTTGATCGCGGCGATGCGAGCGGCGGTGATCATGCCGCGATCGCCGACTAGCACCAGCCGATCCAGCCCGAAGCCGGTGCGGATGACCTCCACGATGTCGGTGAAGGCGACCGGATCGGCGGTATCACCGGCAAAGACCCGCACCGCCACCGGCCGGCCGGCAGGGTCGGTGAGCACCCCGTATTCGATTTGCGGTAAGCCCTTTTTGCGGTCGCGGGAATAGCCGCGCTTGGCCAGCTGGCAATGCCGGCCCGTCACCCACGATGAGGTCAGGTCAAACAATGCCATCCGTGACGGATTGGCTTCTGGACCAAGGTGTTTAGCGGCGAGCCTCTTTTCGATGCCGTCTTGGCGGTCGCTGAGCCAGTCCATCGCCGCATAGATCTCGTCGGTGGAAGCGCCGGCGATCTGCAGGTCTGCGCCCAGGGTGCAATCGGCCCAGCGCGACAGCGTCGAGAGCTTGGATGCCGGATGGATCACCCGCGAGACGATCAGCCCGTAGACCAGATCGCGGGACCGACACGGCGACCCCAGCAGCGCGGGCAGTCCCAGCTGGCGGGCCATCGCCGCGACCGCGGCCACATGCCCATGCGGCAACGCGCGTAGCACCGTCACCTCCTGACCAGCGGGCACCAGGCTGTGTCCCTTCAGCGTCGCCTCCAGCGCGGCGATCGCCGCCTCGGGCAACATCGACAAGTTGGCCACGGTCTCGTTGCGCACCTTGGGCCCGTCGCGGAAGGTGCGGCGCAACAGCACCGACTGATAAACGCGCTGTTTGCCCTGCTTATCCACATGCGTCTTTTTAACTCTGACTACGTGAGCTTTGCCCTGGTTACGCGGCATACAAAGCATCATAGCCTGATTACGCCGATCAGATACGAATGACACGCACATATTCGTGACTACATATCAGCACGAGACAACAGCCCATAGCGCCAGCTCAGAACACTAATCCCCAGTCAGAACCCGTCGTAACTTCCGACTAGGGCCGTCGAACCACTTGCTCCCCCTGCATCGGGACGGTTTCCACCGCTTACTCCCGGCGAAATGGCGCCACCTACACCCGCCGCTCCACCGGTTCCGCGACCCGCACCCCCACCACCGCCACCGGTTGAAGCGCCACCGGCACCCAAGCCAGCGCCCCTACCCAAAGGTGTCGAAGGGCCGATGCTTCCCGGCGGACCCGCACCGCCTTTTGGGACCCCACGTTGTGCACCCACCGCATACCATCCCCCATCACCTCCCCATTTTGGGAGAAGACGACCCGTGGGAAAATCCCCGAGACTTCGACTAGGAGCAGGACGCTAGCCTCCATCAGCGGGTTTTGAGTGCCGACCGCTCCCAGGAAACAACAACTCAGCCGTGGTGATGCGGCCGATCTTGCGCTGCAAGCCGCGCAGTAAACTCACCGCCTCCGTATCGGAGATCCCGCTAACGGTCGCAAAGTCCAATCCCGCGCCCACCAACTCGCTGGCCCAGGAGCATTCCGTCAAGTACAACACCCGAGCCCAATCCAAGCTAGTAAGCGCTTGGCCACCAACGACTGCGTAAGAAAGACGACCAGTGAGCTCGTCGAATTCCTCCCACGTCGACAACCCCAGCACGCGGATCGGAAACGGTGTCGCAGTCGCCGAAAACTGCCATTGGTACAGCGCATGCTGTATGAAGCTGCGCTCATCGCTAGTCAGATCAACAGCTACCAACTCAGAATCAATTGACATTGAGCTGATCCTAAGCTGCAGTTGGGCGAGATAGTGCGCGAGGGGCTGACAACACGTCATCGAGCTCAAGCGTTGAGCACGTCGCCGTGTTCACCCAGCCGTGGCGCCGGCCGGTAGTCGGGCTCATAGCCGCAAACATGCACAGGATTCCCGACGAGACGTAAATCACCAGCCCGCACAATAGTTTCCGGCGCCGCCTGCAATGCCTCGGGCAGCGTGCGGACGGCCGCCGCCGGCACGCCCAGCGGACGCAGCCGTCGTTCCCAGCCGGCGGCGGTATCGGTGGCCAGCATCGCCGTGACGACGCCGAGCACCTCGTCGCGCCGGGCCGCGCGCTCGGCCATTGTTTCGAAACCGCCGATACCCGCCTCGTCGGCAAAGGATTTCCAGAACCCGTCGTGCGTGATGAACAGCGCCAGATACCCGTCAGCGGTCGGAAAAAGCTGAGCGGGAACGTAATACGAATGCGCGCCATAGGGCCGGCGGTGCGGCTCAATACCCTCGTTGAGGTAAGCGGCGGCATGGTAATTGAGCTGCGAGAGCATGACGTCGCGCAGCGACACGTCCACCTGCCCGCCGCGACCCGAAACGATCATGGCCAACAATCCCAGTGCCGCACACATGCCGGTGGAGTTGTCCGCCGACGAGTAGCCCGGCAATGTCGGCGGACCATCTGGCTCACCCGTCAAAGCGGCAATACCGGTAGCGGCCTGAATCACGTAGTCGAACGCCGGATCATCGCCGCCGTTGAGACCGTAACCGGTGATCGCCACGCAGACGATCCGTTCGTTCCACCGCCGCAGGGCCTCGTAGGTGAGCCTCAGCCGGCGAACGGCCGACGGCTTCAGGTTGACCAGCAGCGCCTGCGATTGCGCCGCGAGCTCACCCAAGCACCGTTGTCCCGCTTCGGTATTCAGGTCCAGGCAGATGCTCGACTTGTTCCGGTTGAGGCTGGCGAAGTAACTGTCCCCCACGCTGCGGGAGATCTCGCCGTCCGGCGGCTCGACCTTGATCACCTCGGCACCGAGATCGGCCAGCAGCATCGTGGCATACGGCCCGGCCAGCATGGTGCCGACCTCGAGAATCCGTATCCCCGCCAGCGGACCTCGACCAGTCACCGCAACTCCGTTGCCAGCGAAGCGATCATCTCGCGGGTCCGGCGCTTGGACGCGACAAGCGCGTCGCGGTTGCCACCGATCGGCAACAGACGCACGGACAGGTCCGTCACACCGGCGTCGGCGAATCGGAGCAGCCGGGCCAGGATGGCGTCCTCGTCGCCGGCCGCGCAGATATCGCCGACGTCTTTGGCGTCGCCGTACCCCAGCAGCCGCTGGTAATTCGGCGAGACCTCGGCCTCGCCCAGGATTCGGTTGGCGCGCTCCCGTGCGGCGTCGACTTCGGTTGTGCTGCAGAGGCATACCGGTACGCCGGCGACGATGCGCGGCGCCGGGCGACCGGCGTTGTCGGCGGCCTTGGTGATCCGGGGCACGACGTGCTCGGCGACGGCGCGTTCGTCGGCCATCCACAGCACGGTGCCGTCGGCCCGCTCGCCGGCCAACGTCAGCATCACCGGCCCGAGCGCGGCCACCAGCACCGGCAGCGGCGCCACCGGCGCCAGGTCGAGGGGGTTGTGCACCCGGAAGGTGGTGTTCTCCACGTCGACCGGGCCGGGATTGGCGAAGGCCGCGTGCAGCACGTCGAGATAGTCGCGGGTGTAGCCGGCTGGCCGCTCGTAGGGAAGCCCGAGCATGTCGTCGATGATCCAGTGATGCGACGGCCCGACACCCAGCACCAGCCGGCCTCCGGTAGCCGCGTGCACCGACAACGCCTGGCGCGCCAACGCAATGGGATGCTGCGCCTGCAGCGGGACGACCGCGGTGCCCAGCTCGATGCGGCTGGTCCGGGTGCCCATCAGGGCCACCGCCACTAACGCGTCAAAGTCGTTGGGAATCTGTGGAATCCAGGCGCTGTCCAGGCCGGCGCTCTCCGCCCAGTCGATGTCGGCCAGCATCCGGATGACCTTGCGGGCCGAATCGCCACGCTCGGGACCGACCATCACTCCGACGCGCATGGTTCCTCCGGGGCAGGTTGCGGGCCGCCGGTCAAAGCGCGAATGTCACGTACCAGCACGCCCAGCGGTGTCCCCGTGGGAAATACCGCCGCCGCGCCGGCCTCCAGCAGCTTGGGCACGTCGGCGTGCGGGATCGTTCCGCCGACGACGACGGCGATGTCGGCGGCGTCAGCGGCGCGCAGCGCTTCGATGGTGCGCACGGTCAGCGCCAGGTGTGCGCCGGACAGGATGCTCAACCCCACCACGGCCACGTCTTCCTGGACGGCGATCGACGCGATGTCTTCGATGCGTTGCCGGATCCCGGTGTAGATCACCTCGAAACCGGCGTCGCGCAGCGTGCGGGCAACGATCTTGGCGCCGCGGTCATGCCCGTCGAGCCCGGGTTTGGCGACCAAGATGCGAGTAGCCATCAGAACACCACCGGCTGCTGGAATTCGCCCCACACCGCCTTGAGCGCGGAGACCATCTCGCCGACCGTGCAGTAGGCGTTGGCGCAGTCGATCAGCCGGTGCATGAGGTTGTCGGTGCCTTCGGCGCCGCGGGCCAGCGCGGTGAGCGTGGACTGTACTGCGGCATTGTCTCTTTCGGCCTTGACCTGAGTCAGCCGCTTGAGTTGCAGGTCGCGCCCCTCGGCGTCGAGCTCGTAGGTCATGATGTCGTGCTCGGGTTCCTTGGAGACGAACCTGTTGACCCCGACCACCGGCCGCGCACCCGTCTCGATGTCCTTGTGCATCTTGAAGGCTTCGTCGGCGATCAGCCCCTGCAGGTAGCCGTCCTCGATGGCACTGACCATCCCGCCGTGCTTTTCGAGGTCGGCCATGATCTCGATGATGCGGGCTTCGGTGGCATCGGTGAGCGCCTCGACAAAGTAGGAGCCGCCGAGCGGGTCGGCGACCCTGGCCACGCCGGTTTCGTAGGCCAGGATCTGCTGGGTGCGCAGCGCCAACGTGGTGGATTCCTCGGTGGGCAGCGCGAAGGGCTCGTCCCAGGCCGCGGTGAACATCGACTGCACGCCGCCCAGCACCGCCGCCATCGCCTCGTAGGCGACCCGCACCACGTTGTTGTGCGCCTGCGGCGCATACAGTGACGCGCCGCCGCATACGCAACCGAAACGGAACATCGATGCCCGGTCCGTCTTGGCGCCGTAGCGTTCCCGAACCAGCGTCGCCCAACGTCGCCGTCCCGCACGGTATTTGGCGATCTCTTCGAAGAAGTCGCCGTGGGTGTAGAAGAAGAAGGAGATCTGCGGCGCAAACTCGTCGATGGTCATCCGGCCGCGTTGCACCACGGTGTCGCAATAGGTCACGCCGTCGGCCAGGGTGAAGGCCATCTCCTGCACGGCGGTGGCGCCGGCGTCGCGGAAGTGCGCTCCGGCCACCGAGATGGCATTGAACTTCGGGACCTCGGCCGCGCAGAACTCGATGGTGTCGGCGATCAGCCGCAGCGACGGTTCGGGCGGCCAGATCCACGTCCCGCGCGATGCGTACTCCTTGAGGATGTCGTTCTGGATGGTTCCGGTGAGCTTGGCCCGCGGTACGCCCTGGCGCTCGGCCGCGGCGACGTAGAACGCCAGCAGGATCGCTGCGGTGCCGTTGATCGTGATGCTGGTGCTGATCTTGTCCAACGGGATGCCGTCGAACAGGATCTCGGCGTCGGCCAGCGTGTCGACGGCGACGCCGACCCGGCCGACTTCCTCGACGACGTCGGGGTCGTCGGAGTCGAAACCGCATTGGGTGGGCAGGTCGAGCGCCACCGAGAGACCCGTCCCACCCTGCTCCAGCAGATACCGGTACCGGCGGTTGGATTCCTCGGCGGTGCCGAATCCGGAGTACTGACGAAAAGTCCAGAGCTTGCCGCGGTAGCCCGACGCGAAGTTCCCCCGGGTGAAGGGAAACTCCCCCGGACCCGGGGGTTCCGACTCGCGGTCCTGCGGCCCGTACACCGGCGCAACCGGGATGCCCGATGCGGTCTGAGCTTCATTATCCATCGATGAATAACGTACTTGCAAAAAAAGAGAATGCCAATACCGCTGGCCTGACCAGGTGAGATAGCAGAATGCTGGGCGGCGGTGGCGGTCGGCCTCGGCTGATCCGCGCTCAGCCGCACCCGAGCGACCCAGCAACGTATGACGGAGGCGACATGGCGGTTCCCCGGCCGTCGGCGGCGGACCTGCGTGCCGCCGCCGAGCACTTCGGTTTCCACCTCGACGCCGACGACCAACGGGATTACCTCGCGGCCGTCGGGCACACACTCAGGTCCTACGACGTGGTCGACGAACTCTACGGCGACCTCTGTGACCACTCCGCTCAGCCTCAGGCGCCCGATCGGGTATATCGATTCCCGGAGCCGGGCGACAATCCGCTCGGCGCCTGGTACGTCACGGCCGACATCGCCTCCGGCGCGCAGGGTCCGCTGTCCGGCAGGACGGTCGCGATCAAAGACAACATCGCCGTGGCAGGCCTCCCGATGATGAACGGATCACGCGCGGTGGAGGGATTTGTCCCCAGCCGCGACGCGACCGTCGTGCGGCGGCTGCTCGCCGCCGGGGCCACCATCGCCGGCAAGAGCGTCTGCGAAGACCTGTGCTGCTCGGGATCCAGCTTCACCTCCGCCTCCGGACCGGTGCGCAATCCGTGGGACACCACGCGGGAAACGGGCGGATCATCCAGCGGCAGTGGCGCGCTCGTCGCCACCGGTGAAGTCGGGCTGGCACTGGGCGGCGACCAGGGCGGGTCGGTGCGCATCCCGGCTGCCCTGTGCGGCATCGTCGGGCTCAAGCCGACGTACGGGCTGGTGCCCTACACCGGCGCGTTTCCCATCGAGCGGACCATCGATCACCTCGGCCCGATGACGCGCACCGTCGCCGACGCGGCAGTACTGCTTACGGTGCTTGCCGGCCCGGACGGCCATGATCCCCGCCAGTCCGCGGCGATAGCCCCACTCGACTATCGGGCGGCACTCACCGGCGACGTGACCGGTCTGCGGGTCGGCATGCTCAGCGAGGGCTTCGGGTGGACCGGATCCCGGCCCGAGGTCGACGAGCTGGTCCGGTCGGCGGCCCGCCGGTTCGCCGAAATCGGTTGTACCGTGGGCGAGATCAGCGTGCCCTGGCACCGGCGCGCGATCCACGTCTTCAACGTCATCATCACCGACGGCGCGACCTACCAGATGCTGGAGGGCAACGGATCCGGGCTCGGCGTCGACGGACTTTACGACCCGGAACTCATGGCGCACTTCGCCCGACAGCGCGTGGTCAAGGCCGACGAATTCGCCAGCACCATCAAGGCGACGGCGCTGTGCGGCCACTACAGCCGAAACAGGTTGGGCGGCGCAGTCTATGCCAAGGCGCGTAATCTGGTGCCGCACCTGCGGGCAGCTTATGACGGGGCGCTCGAGCATTACGACGTGTTGGTGATGCCCACGGTGCCCGGCACGGCCAATCCGCTGCCGGAGGGCAGCCCGCAGGATGTCGGGTTACTGCCACACACATTTGGCAAGGCGCTAAACACCGCACCCATGGACATCACCGGCCACCCCGCGATCTCGGTGCCCGCCGGCCTGGTCGACGGGCTTCCCGCCGGAATGATGATCGTGGGCAAGCGATTCGACGATGCCAACGTATTGAGAGTTGCCGCCGCCTTCGAATCGCTGTGCGGAGGCTTCCCCGCCGCTCCGAGCTGATCCCTAGGCCCGGCAAAGGATTTCGCCGTGGGGCATCGCCAGCCAACCGTCCGGGGCGCCAGCCCAGGCCTGCCACGCCGCCGAGATCTCTTTCAGCTCGACCATTGTGGCCATTCCCGAGTCCACAAGTTGACGAGACAGGTCCGACTGCAGGATGCGGTCGGCCCACATTCCGCCCCACCATTGGCGGGTCTCGGCCGTCGCAAAACACCAGATGCTGCCGGTCGGCGTGATGTCGTCGAAGCCGGCCGCCAGCGCCCAGGACAGCAGCCGCCGGCCCGCGTCCGGCTCGCCGCCGTTGGCGCGAGCCGCCCCGTCGTAGAGTCGCAGCCACAGGTCCAGTGCGGGCAGCCGTGGATACCAGATGAATCCGCCGTAGTCGGCATCGCGAGCCGCGACAACTCCGCCCGGCGCACACACCCTCCTCATCTCCCGCAGTGCCTGGACCGGATCGGCGACGTGTTGTAAGACCTGGTGGGCATGGACGACATCGAAGGTGTCGTCGGGAAAGTCGAGCGCGTGCACGTCGGAGGTCACGAACGAGACGTTCGCCGCGCCGCGCCGCTCGGCCTCGGCACGGCCCAGGCGCAGTGCGTCGTCGGTGAGCTCGACGGCCGTCACCGATCCCGGCGCCACCCGGGCGGCGAGCTCGACGGTGATCGTCGCGGGCCCGCAACCGACGTCCAGCACCGTCATCCCCGGCTTCAGGTGCGGCAGCAGGTAGCTGGCGGAATTCTCCGCGGTGCGCACCCGATGACTGCGCAGCACCGACTCGTGATGTCCGTGCGTGTAGCTGGTCGCAGAGCGGTCGTTCATTTGCGGGGTCCCTTGGTCGGCGCGTCGTCGGTGGCGCCAGCCTATAACCTCAACTCACTATTTGAAATTATTATCTCAATATATGAGATAGCTAGTCGACGGGGACGTTGAGCACCGGACGGTCGACGTCGGCGCCGGGACCATCGAAATGCCACCACTCGCCGGAGTACACGTTCAGCCCGCCGTAGTTCATGGCCTCCCGCAGCGCGGTCCGGTTCGCCCGAGCCGCCACGGTCACCCCCTGGGTCGCGAAAGCCGTTGCCCGCGAAGAGAAATCGTCGAAGTCGGTGCCCATGTCGGCCAGGCACAGTCCGTGCACCTGCCGCTCGGCCGGGCAGCTCTGTTGCGGGCTGGTGAACGTCACATCGACCGAGCGGCCGGCCTCGTGGCTGCGGGCATACGGTCCGGGCCGCGCCACCCACGCGGGATTGGGAACCGCGTTGAACATCTTGACCTGCGCCTCGTGTGGCCGGTAACAATCCCAGAAGACCAACACGTGCCCTTGCGGGCGCAGTGCGACCGCGGCCGCCGCAAGTCCTTGGGCCATGGATTGGTGTACCAGGCACCTGGCATCGGCGGGATAGAGCTGGGTGTGGGTGAAGTTGTTGGTGGTCGCGTACCGCAGGTCGATGACGGCGTCGGGCAGCACGCTTCGGACGTCGACGAACCCGGCCGCGCGCGCCGCGTCGCTGACCGGCGGCACGCCGGGGCCGGACGGGACCGTGGTCCCGACGGGCCGGACCGGCAAGGACGTGGGGGCCCCGACACCGGGGTCTTGGCAGGCGCCCGAGACCGCGACGAGCAACACGGCGACCACGGCCGCACAGAATCGCCGCATTCCAGGCATCCGGACATTGTCGCGGGTGGTACAGCCTTAGGCTGCGCAGCCACACCTGTGGCGGCGAAACTCGGCAAACGATTTACCGAACCGATACCGGCCTCGCGGACGGCTCAGCGGACGGGCGATGAACCCGGGGATTACTCAGTGTTCGTCAGTGTTCGTCAGTGTTCGTCATAGTGACCGTCATGGGCGGCATGGCGGCACCCGTCGTGCACATAGTCGACGTGGTCGCCGTGCGGAACCGCCACATGTCCGCAGCCCTCGCCGTGCGCGTGGTCGTGCCCCTCATGCATCGCGTGGCCGCCGGCCGGTTCGCATTCGTCGAAGTGATCGTCATGCTGTCGATGCAGGTGACCGTCGTGCACGTAGTCGACGTGATCACCGTGCGGAATCGCGACATGCCCACATCCATGCCCATGCGGATGGTCGTGCCCCACATGCTGCTCGTGAGCTACAGCGTTCATTTGGTCCTCCTGGCAACCGATTCGACGGCTTGTCGATGTTGGTCAGCGACTGCCGCACTTCCATAGTGAGCTATCCGCCGCCCCGGACAAGAGCAGAAAGTCACCGAGACGGCCGTCTATGCCAGGGGGAAGGCATCGTCACCCGATCAGGGGACGGCCGCTCCGCTCGAAGTAGGGCTGAAAACACGACAGACAGCAACCGGTCGCGCGGGCGAAAGTACCAGCGTGGACCCACAAACGCCGACTGCCGCAGCCACGGCACCCAACGACCGGGCCCGGCGCAGCCTCGCGGCCGCCGTTCTTGACCAAGTGCGCCGCACCCCCGAGGCACCCGCGGTGGTCGATGGCGATCGGGTTCTGGCCTACGACGATCTGGAGCGCCTCAGCGCCACAGTGGCGCGGGGCCTGCACGCCGCCGGTATCGGTCCGGGACAGGCGGTGGCCATCTGCCTGCCCCGATCGTGGCAGCTGGTCTGCGTCATGCTCGGAATTCGCCGTGCCGGGGCCACCGTGGTGCCGCTCGACGCGGACAGCCCGGTTACGCGGCAACACCACATCCTTGCGGACTCGGGCAGCGTGGCGGTGGTGTGCGCGACGCCGGAGACGGCGCCGACGCCGGCTTCGGTGCGGGCACTGCGAGTGGCCGACCTGCTCGACGCCGGGCCGGGGCCCCTTGACCGAGTCGACGCACCGCCGCAGGACCCGGGTTTCGTCTTCTACACCTCGGGAACGACCGGACTACCCAAGGGCGTCGAAGTCTGCGACGCCGGCATACTGCGGCTGGCCGAGCCGGGATGGCTGCGCTTCGACCCCGGCACGCGGGTTGCCAGCATGTCCAACCCCGCCTTCGACGCGTTGACCTTCGAGGTGTGGACGCCGCTGCTGACCGGCGGTACCTGCGTGGTGTTCGGCGGTCTGGGCCTGAACGGCTCGACCGGCTTGAACGGCCAAGCGCATCTGCAAACCCCGCGGCGGCTGGCCGAGGCTTTGCGGAGGTCGCGCATCGACACCGTGTTCGTGACGACGGCTTTGTTCAACACCCTTATCGACGCGGTACCGGACTGTTTCGCCACGGTCTCGCGGGTGCTGATCGGCGGCGAGCAGCTGGACGCCGCCCGCATCCGCCGCTGGTACCGCGACAACCCGGCCAGCGCCACCGAGCTGGTCAACGTCTACGGCCCCACCGAATGCACGACATTCGCGCTGTATCACCCGATCCCGGCCGACTTCGCCGGCGATGTCGTGCCGATCGGAAGACCCCTGCCCTCGACCGCGGCGGTGCTGGTCGCCGACGGCAACCGCGCCGCCGCGGCGGGCGAGCTGGCGGAGCTGTACCTGTCCGGCGCGGGCCTGGCCGACGGCTACCGCAACCTGGCGGACGAAACGGCGAGCCGTTTCGTGCGGTTGCCCTGGCACGACGACGGGGTCCAGCGCTGGTACCGGACCGGCGACCTGGTCCGCCGTGACGAAGCCGGCCTGATCGTGTTCGTCGGGCGCGCGGACCGTCAGGTCAAGGTCCGCGGTTTCCGGATCGAACCCGCCGAGGTGGAACGGCAGCTTGCGGCCCACCCCGCGATACGGCAGGTCCGCGTGTGCACTCGCCGCCATCCCGACGGCCGTCATGAGCTGCTGGCCTACCTGGTGTTGGCGGCCAACCTGACTTTCGACGCCTACCACCGGCACCTGGCGGACACCGTGGCGCCGTACATGCGTCCGCAGCACACCTACGTCGTCGATGCGCTGCCGCACACCGCCAACGGCAAGGTCGACGAAGCGGCGCTGCTGAACTGCGCGGTGGCTCCGTGGCGCCGGCCCCGGACCGTCGAGTGCCACGCCGGTGCCACCCTGCGCGAGCTACTCGAGCTGGCGGGCGGCGTCCTTGGCGTGGCGGATCTCGCCGCGAGCGACCGATTCGTCACCAGCGGCGGCGATTCCCTGACCGCGCTGCGGCTGCGTTTCGAAATCCAGCGGCGCTGGCAGGTCGACGTCCCACCTGCTGACGTGATCGGCAAGGACTTCGCCGCCCTGGCCGACGCGATCGACACCGGCGCCCATGCCGGCCACTACCCGCCGGTGCCGGCCCCGACCGGCCTGCGCAGCGCGCCGGCCACGTCCGAGCAACAACGGCTGTGGTTGCTGCAGCAGCGCGACCCGCAGAACCGCGCCTACGACGTGCGGCTGGCCTTCCAGCTGCAGGGCGCTCCCGACGTGGCTGCGTTGCGCGTCGCGGTATGCCGATTGGTGGCCCGCCATCCCGCGCTGCGCACCGGGTTGCGGGCCGCCCTGGACGGCCTGCGCCAGGAAGTCGGTGATCCGTACGACCCGTGGGACTCGGTGGACGCGCGCGACGGCGAAGCGTGGCAACTGACCGCCGACCGGTTTTTCGCTCCGGCCTTCGACCTCGCGCAACCGCGGATGCTGCGGGCGGGCCTGGCACCCCACGGCGATTTCGGCGGCAGTGCCCGGCCGGCGGCAACCGGCGGCTTCATGCTGCTGCTGCACCTGCACCACATCGCCGTCGACGGCATTTCGCTCAACGTCTTGTTCCGTGAGCTGTCCGCCGATTACGCCGCGCTTGCCGCCGGCCAGGCCCTGCCGGAGCACCGGCCGGCGCACACCCCGGTCGAGGCGACGCTGTGGCAGCGGGACCTTCGCTGCAGCCCGGGCTACCAGGACCAGCGCCGCGCCCTGCGCCGCCACTACGCCGGGCTCGAGTGGCCCACCCCGCGCGCCGAGACGGCCGGTGGCAACGCCCGGCTGTTCCGCAGCTCGCTGGACGCCGGGCAGCGCGCCGGCATCGCCCGGCTAGCGGCCGAACTGGGGCTGACCCGGTTCCAGCTGCTACTGGCCGCATTCACGTGGAGCCTCTACGGCGTCACCGGCCGCACCCGCCCGATCGTGGCCACGCCGGTCGCAGGTCGGCCGATGGCCGAGTTCGAGTCGGCAGTCGGGATGTTCGCCAACACGGTGCTGCTGCCCGTCGACCTCGCACCGGATGCGCAGCTGCGCGCCCAGCTGCAACGGCAGGCCGTCGCAACCCAGGAGGTCCTGAACCGTCAGGACGTGACGCTGGCCGACGTGCTGACCGACACCCCGGTACCCGCGGGGGTTTCGCCGCTGGAATTCCTGTTCGTGCTGGAGAGCACCGACTACGGCGCCCTCGCCCTGCCGGATTGCGGGGTGCGTCACCTCTGGCCGCAGCCCGCCCAGGCCAAATGCCCGCTGACGCTGTTCGTGCTGGAACGCGAAGCCGGCCCCGACTGCGTCTGGGAGTACGCCGAGGGCGCGTTCGACGGCGACCGGATCCAAGCGGCCGCCGAGCTGTTTCATCGCGCGGTGGACCTGCTCATCAGCGACAGCTCGGGCACGCTGACCGAGCTGGCCGCCCCCTATCGGGCGGACATCGCCGGCCACGGTCGCGGTCCACGGTCGACGCCGTCCTTCGTCACGGTGGCCGAGGGCTTCGCGCGTCAGGTCGCCCGGACACCGCACGCCCCGGCCGTGACGACCAGCGAGCACGCGCTGTCCTACGCCGAACTCGACGCCCACGCCGCCGCATTGGCCGCCCAACTCCCCCAGGTGTCCGACCCCGCCGCACCCGCGCGGGTGGCGATGTACCTGCCGCCGTCGGCCGAGCATGTGGTTGCGCTGTTGGCCGCGGCTCGGCTCAACGTCACCGCCGTTCCGCTGGACCCGGCCTATCCCGCCGAGTTGCTGGGCCAGATCCTGCGCCAGGCCGAGCCGCTGTGTGTGCTGATGCTGCCGGGCGCTGAGGCCGAGGTGGCTGCCGTCGCGCCGGACGGCGTGCCCCGGCTGGTCGTCACGCTGGCGGCCGCAGCGCCGGCCATACCGTGCGCCGCCGCGCCGCATGACGGCCGCAGGCCCCTGTACACCCTGTTCACCTCGGGCTCCACCGGCACGCCCAAGGGCGTCGACGTCCCCGACAGCACGCTGTGCAACCTGCTGCACTGGCAAAGCGAGCACGGCGGGCTTGCCGGCGCCGCGGTGACCCAGCAGTTCTCCGCGCTGTCCTTCGACGTGTCCTTCCAGGAAATCTTCACCACGCTGTGTTCGGGCGGGCGGCTCCATCTGGTGGACCCGGCATGGCGGCGGGATCTGCCGCAGCTACTGGACCAGCTGGAGACCGCCGGCGTCGAGCGCCTGTTCCTGCCGTACGTGGCATTACAACTGCTCGCCGAGCACGGCGTCCGGCTGGACAGATACCCGTCCCGCCTACGCGAGGTCATCACCGCCGGAGAGCAGCTGATCTGTACCCCGGCGGTCCGCAGCTGGTTCGCGCGGCTGCCGAGTGCGCGGCTGTTCAACCACTACGGCCCCACCGAAACGCACGTCGTCAGCGCCCTGGTGCTGGACGGGGATCCGGAGACGTGGCCGGAACGGCCCGCGATCGGCCGGCCGGTAGCCAACGCGGTGCTGCGCGTGGTGGACGACACCGGTGACCCCGTCGCGCCCGGCGTCACCGGCCGGCTGCTCATCGGCGGGCAGATGGCCGCGCCCTGCTACCTCGGCGATGCCGAACTGAACCGGACCCGCTTCACCGCGGTGCCCGGGCAGGGACTTTTCTACCGCAGCGGCGACCTCGCCCACGTCGACCACGACGGGTTGTTCCATTACGACGGGCGCGACGACGAGCAAATCAAAATCAGCGGCCACCGGCTGGAATTAGGTCAGGTCGAGGCCGCCCTGCTGCGCCACCCACGGATCGGGGGAGCCGTCGTCATCCCGGCGAACGGCTCGCTGCGCGCCCTGGTGCAATGCCACGGCCCCGACGATCCGAGCGTCGACGAGCTGAACTCGCACCTCGCCGGGCTGTTGCCCGCGCATGCCCGGATCGCCGACTTCCGGCGGGTGGACGCGCTGCCGCTCACCCCGAGCGGCAAACTCGACCGTCGGGCCGCGACGACCGTGCAGGGACGCGAGCTTGCGACGGTTACCGCGTGGCGGGATGTGTCGGCGCTGGAAGGCCGGCTCTACGGCGAGTTCTTGGCGGCGACCGGCAAGCCGCTGCGACCGGACCAGAAGTTCTTCGATGCCGGCGCCACCAGTTTGGACCTGATGCGGTTTCAGCAGCGCTGCAGCACCGAGCTCGGACTGCCGTTCACGGTCGCCGACCTCTTCGAGTTCCTCAGCATCCGTGAGCTCAGTCGCCATCTGGAGACGTCGCAGGCCTCGGCAGCTCCCGCACCCGGCCCGCGACCGGCGGCCAGAGAATACCGCGACGGCCCGGTCGCCGAAGCCATCGCGATCGTCGGGATGGCGGTGCGGGCACCCGGCGCCCCCGATCTGGCGTCATTTTGGCGCCTGGTCGAAACGGGCGGGTCGGGCGTGGAGCACTTCGAGGCGGCCGACGGCCTCGTCGGCGCCCGCAGCCAGCTGGACGGCATGCTGGCGTTCGACCCGGACCGATTCGGGATCAGCCACCGCCACGCCCGGTTGATGGATCCCCAACAGCGGCATCTGCTGATGAGTTGCACGGCAGCGCTGGCCCACGCCGGCATCGCCGAGCCCGGCACGGCCCGCGTCGGGCTGGTGGCCACCGGCGGCTATGACACCTACTACGAGGCGATGATGCGCGAGGCCGATCCCGCCGACCTCCCCAGCGGGCTCAGCATGGAAATTCTGCACGAGAAGAACTTCCTTGCCGCCAAGGCGGCCTACTACCTGCAGTTGACCGGACCGGTATTCACCGCGCAGGCAGCGTGCGCCAGCTCGCTGGTGGCCGTGCATCTGGCCGCCGGGTTGCTGCGCGAGGACGACGCGGACGTGATGCTGGTGGCGGGCGTGAACGTCGACACCGCGCTGACCGACGGGTACCGGCATCGGCCGCACTACTTCCTGGCGCCCGACGGCGTCTGCCGCCCGTTCAGCGACGACGCCGAGGGCACGCTGGGCGCCAGCGGAGTCGCGGTCGTGGTGCTCAAGCGCCTGTCTCAGGCCGAACGCGACGGCGACACCATCCACGCGGTGATCACCGGGTCGGCGATCAACAACGACGGCTCACGCAAACACAGCTTCATGGCCCCGTCGGTGGCCGGACAACGCACGGTGATCGCCCAGGCGTTGCGGCGCAGTGGGCGCAGCGCCACCGAAATCGGGTATGTCGAAGCTCACGGCACCGCCACCCGGCTGGGCGACCCTGTCGAGGTGAACGCGCTGCAGCAGGGCTACGGGCTCACCGAACCTGCCTCATGCGGGTTGTCCTCGCTCAAGAGCCAGGTCGGCCACCTGGGGGTGGCCGCCGGCGTGACCGGGTTGATCCGCGCGGCGTTGGCGGTGCGCAACGCGGTGATTCCGCCGAACGTCAACTTTCGACGACTCAGCCCGGAAATCGGCGACGGCGCGGTTCCGTTCTACATTCCCACCGAAGCGCGGCCGTGGCCGGCGCGGCGTACCCGCGTGGCCGCGGTCAGCAGCTTCGGCGCCGGCGGCATCAACGCGCATGCGATCGTGGAACAGGGTTACGAGTCGGCCGCGACCACTCCGGCCGTTCCGTGCCTGCTGCTGTCCGCGCACACCGAAACCGCGCTGCGGGCCGACGCGCACCGCATCGCCGACCACCTGGCGGCACATCCCGACAACTACCCGCAGGTGCTGCGCCACCTCCAGGCCGGTCGCCCACCGATGCGGTACCGCGCGGCAGCTGTGCATGCCGACGCGGAATCCGCGGTGGCCTGGCTGCGTGGCGTCGTCGCGACGCAGGTCACCGGCGATGCGCCGGCGGGGCCAGCCCGGCTGCCGGCCTGCGGCAGGTCACCACAGGACCTTGCCCAAGCGTGGATGCGGGGAGCCGTGATCGAGTGGGCGCAGGGGTCGGCTCAGCCGCCGTGGGACTTCCCGCCGCCGTCGTTGGATCTTGACGACTACGACTTTCCCCGGGCCGGCCGGCGCCCCGTGCCGGACGCGGCGGCACCCTCGAGCCGAGGCAAGGTGCTGACCTCCGGGCGACGACCCGATCTCCGGCCCCGCGCGGGTAATCGCCTGACGCACTTCAGGTGATGTCGCCGTCGACGTAGCGCTGCAGGTTGGGCGCAAGCGCTGCCACCGCCTCGTCGTCGGGCATCGACGCGATCGGCTCGATTTTCCAGACGTAGCGCAGCAGGGCGAAGCCGATCAGCTGACTGGCGATCAACGCACTGCGACGCAGCCGTTCGCCCTCGTCGTCGCCGAGCGTCGACTCACCGATCAGCCCGCGCTCGACGATGAGCCGGAGCTTTTCGCGGGTCGTCGGTTCGTGGGCGGCGGTGAGCACCACTGCGCGCAGCGCGGGACCGACCTCCTCATCCGTCCAGATGTCGAGCACGTTGCGGATCAATTGCCTGCCCAGCTGATCTCGTGACGCCGCCCAGGTTTTGGCGACCGAGTCGAGCCACTTCTGCGGCGGCGTGGTGGCCGCGTCGAGCAGGCCTTCCTTGGAGCCGAAGTAGTGGTAGATCAGCGCCGGGTCGACGTCGGCGGCGCGGGCGACGGCGCGAATCGCCGTGCCGGCCCAGCCGTGTTCGGCGAACTCGTCGCGGGCCGCGGTCAGGATGCGCGCCGCCAGCACGCCGCGGTCGTCGCGCGGGCCGGGGGTGCCGGATCGTTTCGCCACAGTCACACCATACCCGCGAAATTTCATCTTGCGTTGAAACTAGTTTCAACGTAGCGTGAAACTATGACGAGCACACTCAACGGCCCCCAGACCACCGGCCGGCAATACCGCAACCTCAGCGAGCCTCGCCACACCCCCCGCACCGACACCAACGCGGCGATCACGGTCCGCGACGGGACCAGGTTGTTGGCCGATGTGCACCGCCCCGATTCCGACGGCCGCTTCCCCGCGCTGCTGGCCGCTTCGCCCTACCCGCGGCAGATGCAGGACTTCGGCGCACCCGCCGGTTTCATCGAGGCCGGCGCGACCGACTTCTGGGTGTCGCGCGGCTATGCGCACGTGATCGCCAACCTCCGCGGCACCTGCGGGTCCGGCGGCACGTTCAGCTTCTTCGACGCACAGGAGCGCCAAGACCTCTACGACGTTGTCGAGTGGGTCGCCGCACAACCCTGGTGCGACGGAAACGTCGGCATGATCGGCATCAGCTACTTCGCGATGAGCCAGCTCGAAGCCGCCGTCGAGCGCCCGCCGCACCTCAAGGCGATCTTCCCCGTGGCGGTCACCACCGACCTCTACGAGGGAGCCAACCATCACGGCCTGCTGAGTTCGTCTTTCGTCACACCCTTCCTCGCGATGACCGGCCTGACGGCCGCGCGCAGCGACAAGCTCTGGCGCAGCAAGCCCGTCGGTCTGCTTCGCCGGGTGCTCAACAACCCGCGGGTGCATAAGAAGTTCGAAACCCTCAACGGGGAGTCGGCGCTCACCATGCTGCGCCAGCTCCTCCGCCTACCGCACAATCCGCATCCGTGGGACGAGCTGTGGCTCGACGCCGCGGTCAGGCATCCAACCCGCGACCAGTGGTGGCAGGAGCGAAACCTGTTGCCGCTACTGAAGGAAATCGACATCCCGGTCTACCTCGGCTGCGACTGGGACAACGTGCCACTACACCTCCCGTCAACGTTTGCCACCTGGAACGCATTGTCGGACAACGCTTGTGTGCGAATGGGTCTACTCGGAAAGTTCGGCCTGACCTGGCCATGGGAAAGTCTGCACGTCGAAGCGCTTGCCTGGTACGACCACTGGCTCAAGGGCCGCGACACCGGAATCCTCGACGGGCCGCCGATCCGCTATTTTCTGCCGGGCGCCGATGAATGGCGTACCGCCGAGGCATGGCCGCCGTCGATGACGCCGCACCGCGAACTCGCCCTGCGCGCCGACGGCGCGTTGCGCGCGGACGAGGGTGAGCCGGGCAGCCGCGAATTCATGGTGCTGGGTTCGGGATTGGGCCGCGTCAAGGCGAGTGCTATCGATCCACCGTCGATACTGACCTGGACCGGCACCCCGTTGAGCGAGGGCCTCGATGTCGTGGGCGACATCGAGCTGCGACTGGTGGCATCGGCGACGGCGATCGACACCGCGTGGATTGTCACGCTGCAGGACGTGGCGCCCGATGGCCAAACCACCGATGTGACGGCGGGCTGGCTGCGCGCGAGCATGCGTGCGCTCGACGAGGCGGCGAGCCGCCCCGGGGCGCCGGCCTTGCCCTGTACGAACGCTCAGGGGATACCGGTAGGACAAGACGTCGTGTATCGAATCCCATTGGTTCCCAACGCTCGCCGGTTCAAGAGCGGGCACCGGATCCAGCTGGTGCTCACTAGCGACGACCAAGATCCGTCGGTGCCCGCCATCATGGGTTTCCGGCATGCCAGCGTCGGTACCAGCAGCCTGAACACCGTCCGCTCGTCGTCGCGACTTCTGCTCCCGGTACTTGGCTAACGTAATGATATTGCGGCCGAGACACTGAGCCGCGGGCATTTCGGGCAGATCGCGGCATCGCGGAATAGCGGTAAATGCGGATATTTCATGACGGTTTCGGTTGGGCGAAGATACGGCAGCTTTGGAAGTCGATTAGCGCCATTGCCATTGGCTCAGCTATAACGTTGCCCGGATGCGCGAATCGAACACGTGTGAGAGATGCTGGCGCCCAGCATTTCACGTTGCCGTGTCGGCATTCGTCGTCATTGCCTTCACCGTCATCCTCGCATCGCCGATAGCTCATGCGGCCGCGGTGACCGCAACCTTGGCGGTGACCTCGCAGTGGAACACCGGCTTTGTGGCCAACTACAAGATAGTGAACTCGGGCTCGGCTCAGCTGACCGACTGGACGGTCGAATTCGATTTGCCTGCAGACGAATCGATCTCCAATGTGTGGAGTAGCAAGCTGGCCCAGTCCGGAACGCACTTCGTCCTGACCCCCGAAGATTACAACCGAACGATTGCGCCCGGCGGCTCCATCAGCATCGGCTTCCAGGCCGAGCTGACCGGCGCCTATTCACCACCGGCGAATTGTCTGGTCAATGGCCAACCTTGCACCACCGGATCGACCCCGAGCACCACGGCTACCACTGCGACGACGACTCCCACCACTCCCACCACTCCCACCACGACCACTACGACCACGACGACCACTACGACCACGACGACCACGACACCGACGACCACCACCTCGACGACGGGGGCCGCCACCCCCGGCGCGGCGACCGCGACGTTTGCGGTGACCTCGCAATGGGACACCGGCTTCGTGGCCAACTACAACATCGCCAACCCGGGCGCCGCGCAGCTGAACGGCTGGAAACTCGAATTCGATTTGCCCGCCGGCGAATCCATCACCAATGCGTGGAGCAGCAAACTTGCCCAATCCGGTACGCATTACGTCCTGACTCCCGAGTCTTACAACAGCACAATCGCTCCGGGCAATTCGGTCACCGTCGGTTTCCAGGCCGCTCAGACGGGCGCATATGCGCCACCGGCGAATTGTCTGCTCAACGGCCAGTCCTGTACCGGCGGATCGGTATCAACCAGCCAGGCCACGACTCCGGCGACAACCACGAGCACCGCAACCAGCGGTACCCAGATTTGCGATCAGTTCGGAACGACGACGATCGGAGGCGCCTACGTCGTTCAGAACAATCGGTGGGGCACCAGCGCCGCGCAGTGCATCAACGTCACCGCTACCGGGTTCGCCATCACCAAAGAGGACGGCTCTGCACCCACCAACGGCGCTCCGCTGTCATATCCGTCGGTCTACCTGGGCTGCCACTACAGCAATTGCTCCCCGGGCAGCAGGCTGCCGGCCCAGCTGAGCGAGCTCACCAGTGCTAACAGCAGCATTAGTTACAGCTACGCCAGTGGCACTTACGACGCGGCGTACGACATCTGGCTGGATCCGACACCGAAGAAGGACGGCGTCAACCAGATGGAGATCATGATCTGGTTCAACCGTCAGGGCTCCATCCAGCCGGTCGGCGCGCAGGTCGGCACGGCCACTATCGGTGGCCGCAATTGGGATGTTTGGCAAGGCAGCAACGGCAGTAACAACGTGATCTCCTACGTCGCGCCGACGCCGATCAACTCGTGGAGCTTCGACGTGCTGGATTTCGTCAGCGACGTCCGCAACCGGGGCGCGATAACCAGTTCCTGGTACCTCACCAGCATTCAGGCCGGATTCGAGCCGTGGAACGGCGGCATCGGCCTTGCCGTCAATTCGTTCTCGGCCACCGTCAACTGACCAGGCTGCACTAGCGGTCAGTCCGGGCATATCCGGCGCGACCACGCGCCTCGACAGCCCATCCGCAACCGAACGGCCCCCCAAGAGCCGGGGGTGTGCCGCTACGCGCCTTCCCCGAACGGCACCTGCGGCTTCACATACACTTCATATAATTGATTTTTAAGTTTATTAAGCGATTCGCCCGGTTCTCCTCTAAGCTGCCACTAGCGTCGCAACCACTTCTCAACGTGGTGCAGACCGTTTTGCTACCCAACGAACAGGGAGGCATGAGCCGGTGTGTGCTAGCTTTTCGCGCCAACCGCCGACGGCCGAGCTGCCTACGGTGTCAGTGGCGGCCGGGGTGGATTCGCCGCCGACGACCGCCGGCTACCGATCACCCACCGTCGATTCCGCTTCTTGGCGAGCCATGTTTCGGCGGGCGGTCCTGGCCACTGTCGGTGAGTTCGTCGTGACGCGCAGTGCATCCCAGCTCGACGAGGCAGCTTCGGCGGCCGCGGGCGAAATCTTGTTGACGTTCGTCTCACGCGGCAAATGCCTGCGGTCCACCTTCATGTACCTGGGCTGGCTGTGCGGCGCCGCGCCGAGCCGCGCGGCCCTGTCGGCTGCGGCCAGCTTGGAGTTGCTGCATGCGTTTGCGCTCCTGCAGGACGATGTGATGGACCGATCGTCACAGCGGCGCGGTAGCCCGGCTGTGCACGTCCAGCTTGCCGAGTGGTACAGGCTACGTGGATTATCCGGCCCGGCAGGGCGATTCGGTGAATCGGCGGCGATCCTGCTGGGCGATGTCTGCCTCATCTGGGCCGAACAGATGCTGCGCGAAAGCGGTGTCGAAGCCCGCCGGCTGCAGCAACTGTGGCCGCGATACGACGCGATGCGCATCGAGCTGGCGGTAGGCCAATTCGCCGACTTGGCCAACGATATCCGCGACCGTCCGTCGCTGCGGACCGTCCTCGACATCGCGCGGCGCAAGTCGGGCAACTACACGGTGCGCCGGCCGTTGGAAATGGGCGCGGCGATGGCCGACTGCGACGATCGCACATTGACCCAACTCGGGCTCTACGGTGCCGATGTCGGCGAGGCCTTCCAGCTGCGCGACGACCTACTGGGCGTGTTCGGCCCGCCGGCGACCACAGGCAAGCCCAACGGCGGGGATCTGCTCGACCGCAAAGCCACCAGCGTGGTGGTGGCCGCCCATGAGATGGCCGACCAGTCGGCACGCCGGGAGCTTGCCGAGCTGGTGCGTGCCGATCACCTCGACGATGCAGCGCTGGATCGCTTCCGAGCGGTAATCATCGCGACGGGTGCCGCACAGCGCATCGAGGGCATGATCAGACGCCGCGTTGACCGTGCCCGAAATGTCCTGGACCACATCGTGATCGACTGCGCCGCACGCACGGCGCTGGCCACCTTGGCGGAGGCCTGCGTGGAGCGCACCGCATGATAGGAGCCCGGTAATGCGGACCATCCAGGGACGCACCGACCACGTGGTGGTGATCGGTGCGGGATTGGCGGGACTGTCCACCGCACTGCATCTGGCCGGCCGCGGCCGCAGTGTCACGGTGGTCGAGCGCGAACCGTGGCCGGGCGGGCGCGCGGGACGACTCGACGTCGGCGGCTACCAAATCGACACCGGCCCAACGGTGCTCACCATGCCCGACATCATCGACGATGTATTCGCCGCCGTAGGCGAAACCAGCTCTGGCCGTTTGGAACTGCTCCCGGTGGACCCGGCTTACCACGCGATGTTCGCCGACGGCAGCTCTCTCGACGTCCATTGCGACGCCGACCGGATGGCATCGGCCATCCAGACGTTTGCCGGCAGCCGGGAGGCCGTCGGCTACCGCCAGTTGCGCGAGTGGCTGACACGGCTGTACCGCACCGAAATGGACGGGTTCATCGCCGCCAATTTCGATTCGCCATTGTCGCTGCTGACACCACAGCTGGCTCGGCTGGCGGCGATCGGTGGATTCCGCAACTGGGACGCCATGGTCGGGCGCTACCTCAGCGACCCGCGGCTGCGACGGATCTTCACCTTCCAATCGCTGTACGCCGGTGTGGCCCCGCGCGATGCCTTGGCCGCGTATGCCGTGATCGCATACATGGACACCGTGTCGGGCGTGTTCTTCCCGCGCGGCGGCGTCCGAGCGCTACCCGATGCGCTGGCGGCCGCCGGAACCGGCGCCGGCGTGCAGTTTCATTACCGTTGCAGCGCCACCGAACTCGAACACAGCGGCAACCGCATCACCGCCGTGCACACCGACCGGGGACAGCGCATCCCCTGCGACGCCGTCGTGCTCACCACCGAACTACCCACGACGTACCGACTATTGGGCCGCACACCGCGTCGCGTCCGTGCATTGCGGGCCTCGCCGTCCGCCGTCGTCGTCCACGCCGGCTGCCGCAGCGTCTCGTCGGCGGACCGTCCGATATCTCATCACACAATCCTTTTCGGGGCAGCGTGGGAGCAGACTTTCACCGACATCATTCGTGACGGCCTTCTGATGCGGGACCCGTCGCTACTGGTTACCCGGCCGACAGCGAGCGATCCGACGCTGGCCCCCACCGGCCGCGACCTGTTCTACCTGCTTGCACCGGCACCCAACCTGGCCGCCGGTGCGGTCGACTGGCCCACCGCCGGCAACGCCTACGCGGAATCGATCATCGACACCGTCGGCGACCGGCTGCTGCCGGAGCTTCGCGACAGTGCCGACGTGCTCGACGTTGTCACCCCGCTGGATTGGGCGCGTCAGGGCATGGCGGCAGGCACACCGTTCGCGCTGGCGCACACGTTTGGCCAGACGGGGCCGTTCCGGCCGGCAAACATGGTTCGCGGCGTCGACAATGCCGTGCTGGCGGGGTCGTCGACCATTCCCGGCGTCGGTGTGCCGACCACGCTCATCTCCGGGCGGCTTGCCGCCGATCGCATCACCGGCGGCGTGCGCCGACAAGCACGCAACTTTGACATGAGAGTCGACGTGAAAGCGCAGATGTCATGATTCACAACGAGTTAGACGCCGCTGGCATCCACGATCCGCGGTTGCGCGAGGCGTATCGCCGCTGTCGGCGGATCAATGCCGCCCACGGACGTACCTTCTTCCTCGCCACCCGATTGCTGGCGCCGGACCAACGACCGCCGGTGCACGCACTGTACGGTTTCGCCCGTCATGCCGACGACATTCTCGACTCGCTTGATCCCGATCTGGGCATGGACGTTCGCGCCCAGCGACTGCAAGAACTTTCCGATGGGTTTTTCGCCGGCGCCGACCTCACCGACCACTCGGTGCTGGTGGCCGTGCGCCACACCGCACGCCGCTACGACATCAATACCGCGCCGTTCGAAGATTTTCTGGCATCGATGCGAATGGACCTCACGATCACCGACTACCCCAACCGCGACGCGCTCAACGACTACATGCGAGGCTCAGCGGAAGCGATTGGGCTGCAGGTACTTCCGATCCTGGGCGCCGTGGTGCCGGTCGCGGAGGCGGCCCCGTACGCTGCCGCCCTCGGACGCGCTTTCCAGCTCACCAACTTCATCCGGGACATCGACGAAGACTTGACCAGAAACCGGGTCTACCTGCCCGCGGACGAGCTCGCCGGCGACGGCGTCGACCGGGATCTGTTGATGTGGTGCCACCGGAATCGGTGCACCGACAATCGGGTACGTAACGCATTGGCGGCCCAGCACGCAATCACCAGGAACACCTATCGGTTCGCCGCTGACGGGATCGCCATGCTGGCGCCTCGCTCCCGGCCCTGTGTGGCAACCGCTTTGACGCTGTACTCGGAAATTCTGGATCGCATCGAAGACGACGATTTCGAGGTGTTCAGTCACCGTGCCACCGTCGGGCAGGCACGACGACTCCGGGTCGCCGGAGCCGGACTGATCCAAGCCTGGCTGGCCCGCAACAGCGTCCCGGATGCGTCCGATCCAGCCGAGCCGGGTGCCGCATGAACGATCACTGGCAATACCTGCTGGTCCTGGCCGCCTGCCTGGCAATCACCGCACCGCTGGAGTTTTTCGGCAACGGCGTCTATCGCCAACCGCTGCGACTGCTGAGAGCGGTGCTGCCGGTTGCGGCGGTGTTCCTCATCTGGGATGAGGTAGCCGTCGCCGCCGGAATATGGACCTACGACGCGCGCTATATCAGCGGCGTGGCCGTTCCGTTTCGGGTGCCGGTAGAAGAAGTGCTGTTCTTCGTGGTGATCCCGATCTGCGCGCTGCTGACCTACAACGCGGTCAGCACGATTCTCGATCGGCTCACCCGCCGATGACCGGGCTGGGATATACGCTGCCGGCCGTGCTGGCCGTGGTGGCCGTCAGCGCATTGGAGCTGAAGCTCTTGCGCATCGGCATGTTTCGGCGCCCGGCGTACTGGGTGTCGATGCTGATCGTGCTCGGATTTCAAATCCCGGTCGACGGCTGGCTGACCAAACTCAACTCGCCGATCGTCAGCTATGACGAACGCCAAACGACGGGCCTGCGGTTCCCGCTCGATATCCCGATCGAGGATTTCCTGTTCGGCTTCGCGATGGTCACCGCGGTTCTGCTGCTGTGGGAGCGCCCGCGAGCGCGTCGATGAAGTCGCCATCGGCTAAATAACCCCGGAGGACGCCGCACATGCTGTCGAAAATGGCCCGCATCTCTCTGGCCGCGCCACGACGGATCATCGCGACCGCAATCCTGGTGATGGCCGGCGCCGCGATCTTCGGCATCCCCGCCGCGACCAGTCTCGCCCCCGGTGGGTTCGTGGATCCGGCATCCGAATCCGCGCGCGCTGCAACGGTGCTGGCCGAGAAGTTCCATCGGGGCGACATGGAGATGGTGCTGCTGGTGAACTCGGACAGTGGCGTGCAAGACGGCCCGGCCCGGGTCATCGGAACCGATATCACACGACAGCTTGCTGAGTCACCGTTCGTCGCTCAGGTCGCATCCCCCTGGGACACACCCCGACCGGCCCCCGGCATGGTCAGCACCGACGGCAAGTCCGCGATAATCGTGGCCGCGCTCAAGGGAAATGAAAGCAGCGCACCCGCGCACGCCCAGGCCCTGGCAGAGCGGCTCGCGCAGCACCGCGACGGCGTCACAGTACAGGCCGGCGGCGCGGCAATGGTCTACGCGCAGGTCAATCAGCAGACCCAAAAAGACTTGCTGCGAATGGAATTCATTGCGATTCCGGTGAGTTTCGTCGCGCTGGTGTGGGTATTCGGCGGGTTACTGGCCGCGGCATTGCCGGTAGCCGTTGGCGGCTTCGCGATCCTGGGTTCACTCGCGGTGCTGCGTGGGATTGCCCTGGTCACCGACGTGTCGATCTTTGCGCTGAACGTGACGGTTGCGCTGGGGATGGCCTTGGCGATCGACTACACCTTGCTGATCGTCAGCCGGTACCGCGACGAGCTCGCCGACGGACGGGACCGTGACGACGCCTTGGTGCGTACCATGACGACGGCAGGGCGCACCGTGCTGTTTTCCGCGATGACGGTCGCCCTGTCGCTGGTCGCCATGGTGGCTTTTCCGATGTATTTCCTGAAGTCCTTCGCCTATGCCGGCATCGCGGTCGTGGTCTTTTCCGCGTTGGCCGCCGTGGTGGTGGCGCCGACCGTGCTTGTGTTACTGGGTGATCGGCTCGATGCGCTCAACGTACGGCAGCTGGGCCGGCGGTTATCAGGCCGCCCCGAGCCGACGCGGCAGCCCATCGCGCAGAGTTTCTGGTATCGCACGGCCAAATTTGTTATGCGTCACGCCATTCCGGTGGGCCTGGCCATCATTACGCTATTGATCGCGTTGGGAATACCGTTCCTCGGCATCAAATGGGGTTACCCCGACGACCGGGTGCTGCCGTCGTCGGCATCGGCGCGGATGGTCAGCGATCGGATCCGCAGCGACTTCACCTCCAACTCCGCCACCAGAGTGACGATCGTCATCCCCGACACCGCCGGCCTGACAACGTCGGACCTCGACACGTACGCCGCTCAGCTGTCCCAGGTGCCCGAGGTGGCGGCGGTGTCCGCGCCGACGGGCGCGTTCGTGGCCGGCCGGCTCACGGGGCCGCCGTCGGCGCCAGCCGGCATGGCAGCCGGCAGCGCCTACCTGACCGTGGACAGCGCCGCACCGCTGTACACACAGGCATCGGAGACACAGTTGGACCGGTTGCATGCCGTCGCGCTTCCGGGCGGTCACGCGGTCCAGATGACCGGAATCGCCCAGATGAACCGCGACTGCGTCAACGGGATCACCTCACGTTTGCCGGTGGTGTTCGGTTTCATCGCCGCGGTCACTGTGGTGTTGCTATTCCTGATGACCGGCAGCCTGCTACTGCCGATCAAGGCCGTGCTGCTCAATATGCTTTCCCTCACAGCGGCTTTCGGCGCGCTGGTATGGATCTTTCAGGACGGGCATCTGGGTGCGCTGGGCACCACACCGACCGGTACGCTGGTCGCCAACATTCCGGTGCTGATGTTCTGTATCGCATTCGGATTGTCGATGGATTACGAGGTCTTCCTGTTGGCACGCATTCGCGAGTACTGGCTGCAGTCCCCCCGGGCACGCGCCGACAACGACGAAAGCATCGCGTTGGGTCTGGCCCACACCGGCAGGGTGATCACCGCCGCCGCGCTGTTGATGTCGATCTCGTTTGCGGCGCTGATATCCGCCGACGTGTCCTTCATGCGCATGTTCGGAGTCGGGCTGACGATCGCGGTGCTGGTCGACGCGACCCTGGTACGGGCGCTGCTGGTACCGGCTTTCATGCATGTGTTCGGCAGCCTGAACTGGTGGGCGCCGCAACCGCTGGCCGCTATGCACCGTCGGATCTTCGCCGGCGAGACCGGTGAAGCCGGTGAGGCCGGTGCAGTCGGTGAAGCCGTGGGGGCGGTCCGAACGGCCAACGGCTAGCTACCGCGTTTCCGCCGCGGCACTGTTAAGACAATTAAGGACCGCGTCGAGGACCATGTGAAAGGGGCACCGGCTAAGCTATCGCCTTATCGCCATGAAGGATGCAGGCAAGTGACCAAGCGCGTCGCTGCGAATCGACAGCCGACTCGGGCTGAGTTGGAGAGGCTGCTCTCGGCCGACCTCCGGATGATGACTGCTCATTCCGACCGGGTCGGCCGTTACTATGCCCGGCAGAACGATTTGAGCCACGGCGACTTTCACGCCCTGCTGCATCTCATGGTGGCCGAGACAGCGGGCACACCGTTGACACCCGCCCAGCTCAGCCAGCGCCTGGACGTGTCGGCGGCGGCCATCACCTATCTTGCCGATCGCATGATCGACGCCGGACATGTCCGCCGTGAGCCGGATGTCGAGGACCGCCGCAGGTCGCTGCTGCGGCTGCAGGACGGCAGCATGGAGTTGGCTCACGAGTTCTTCAGGCCCCTGGGTGAGCATCTGCGTGCGTCCCTGGCCGAGCTGCCTGACCGCGATCTGCGCAGCGCCCACAAGGTATTCACGGCGATGATCGCGGGGATGTCTGCATTTGAAAGCGAGCTCTACCCGCCTCCGGGGTCGGCGGCGCGAACCGAGGAATCTGCGAAGGCGGCACCCGGCAGGCGGCGAAAGCCGTCGCCGAAACCGGCAACGGCCGAGCCGGGGCCGGCTACCGGGTCGGGATCACGCCGACGGCGCGCAGCGCATTGAGATCCGTTGCGCCACAGCAGTGCAGGCAGATGCGAAGCTCCTCGATGAACCGTTGCAGCCGATCTTCGACGGCGTCCGCGGACTCAATCGCGGGGGCCAGCAGCGGACGAGCCAGCGCAACCACGTCCGCACCCAGGGCGATCGCTTTGGCCGCGTCCATCCCGGTGCGGATACCGCCGGAGCCGACCAGCGGAATCGTCGGTAGCGCTTGGCGCACCTCGACGATCGCCTGGGCCGTCGGTATGCCCCAGTCGGCCAAGTCCGGGTAGCGCAGTTCACCGTAGCGAACCAGCTGCTCGACTCTCGACCACGAGGTGCCCCCGGCGCCGGCCACGTCGATACCCGACACCGGTAAACCGCCGGGCAGCTGGGCCAACAGCGCGACCGCCCGGGCGCCGATACCGTGGCCCACTTCCTTGAGCAGCAACGGGCAATCCAGCGCGCCGGCGACATCACACAGCCGGTGCAGCGATCCGGTGAAGTCGGTGTCCCCGTTGCCCTGAATGGCCTCTTGTAACGAGTTAGCGTGCACCGCAAGGGCATTGGCTCCCACCCGGTCCAGCGCGTTGCTGATGTCGGGCATGGCGGCTTTCGTCAGCTGCGCCAGGCCGATGTTGCCGATCAGCAGCACGTCCGGGGCCATGTCACGCACTTCGAAACTGGCCGCGGCCCGCTCCCCCCGTGATCTGTCCAGCATGATCCGCTGCGATCCGAGCATCATCCCCAGACCAAGCCGCTGCGCGGCGGTCGCCAAATTGCGGTTGATTGTCGCCGACAGTTCGGCGCCGCCGGTCATCGCACCGATCAGGATCGGCGCACGCAGGCTTGCGCCGAAGAAGTCGACGGACATGTCAATGTCGTGAAGGCTGGTTTGGGTCAGGGCGTTGAACGGCAAGCGATAACGCTCCAGCCCGGTTGTTACGCCGGCAAAGTTGACGTCGCCGTTGAGGCAGACATCGATGTGGCGCCGTTTGCGACGCCCCATTTCGGCCGGATCGGTCGTCACAGGACACCGACAGATGTTGTCATCGCGATCCTCGTCGACGTAATCAGGTGCCGTCCCAGCGTAGCTTAGCGGTCCTCAATTTTTGTTAAGAAATTGAAATGTTAAGGCGGGGGAACTCTAGCGATCGCGTTCGCAGCGATCGTGACATCGCCGGCTTCGCCGTCGTCGAGGAGTACTACTGGTCGGTGATCGGCGACCAGGGATGACCGTTCTCATGCCGGGTTTTCCTGGCCTAAGACCTTCGCGGGTACACCGTCAACGATCACGGGGCGAAGCTGGCAGCCGATGGCGCAGACCGTGCAAATGGTGTGCTTGGTGTGGGTGCGGCCCGCGTCGAGCTGGACGGCGGACCGCCCACCGCAGGGCCGGCCATGCAGTAGCGGGAAAGAGCCGAATCGCTGCCCAGCCGAGGGCGAACCTAAGCGTGAACCGGGTGCAGCGCGACGAGACCGGCGAGCAGCGCGAGGGCCATCACGAGGTGAATCAAGGTGAAGGAATGGGCCCACAGTGGATGTGTCGCGCTGTATTCGTTCACCGACACCGGCAACGGCACCCGGCTTCGGTTCCATCCAATGCGCTGCAACACCTTGTTGAAGGAGATAGCGAAGACGAGGCAGGCCCCGGTCCACAGCGGAAACGCGAGCACCGGGGCACCAGCACGCCCGATCGCCCAGGCGATTGGTGCGCCGATCAACACGGTGCCAAAGCCGACGAGCACTCCGATGTTCTTCCACTGCTCGAACACCTGAACGTAGTACCGGGAGCACTCGGCGAGGCGGGCCGCCGAGGTCGTGCCGGGCCACACGTCCTGAGCCAAGTCGATCCCGATGACGCCGAGCGAGAGCCAGAAGCCGCCGACCAGAATGGCCAGGCCGAATGACGACGGATCCGCGACCAGGGCGACGCTGACGAAGAGCCCGATATCCGCCAGCAGCACCAACGCGAGTGTTCGGGCAGCCCAATCGACCGGCAGGACGGGAATGTCTTCGCGGGTCCGACGACGAGAAACAAGCATCCCGTCCTCGCCCACTGCGGTCACCGGCCCAGCGCGCAGAATTGCCCCGACCAGCGGCGCAAGCATCCCGCGCAGCGATCCCGTTAGCCAAAAGTGGAGGCCTGACAACACCAGCGCGACGGCTCCGGCCGCGACGGTGCAGCCCGGCGCGCCGCCCTGCACGCCGGCCCAACCGATCCACCCGAACGCGGCGAGCAGCCAGATCCGGTCGAAAATCCTGGCACGTCCTAGGTACTCGTGGATGGCAACCAGCGTCAGCGGGCTCGGTGCTCGCGCCAAGCACAGCACCGTGGAGAATCCCATCATCGCGGGCACCAGCAACATGGCACTCGCATTAACGAGGGAGGTGAGGCGCCGACGGCGTCCGAAACCATGGCTTGACAGTATTCGGCAATAACCAACTGCGCCCGCCATCGTCCGCGTCCGGATCAAGAAATGCTCCACCGCAACGACCGACACCTTCGCCAAAACTGCAGTCAGCACGGGCGTCGCGGCCGAGCCGCCGTGGCTTCGGGCTAGTCGTCATACCACCACCTGTGAAATCAATCGTCTCGTCCGCAGGGGCGCAGAAATGTGAACGCGTCCAGGCGCCTACCCCTGCTTGTCCAGATATGCGTCGTGGTCGAGCTCGGGATCGTCCCGGGGCGACCCTGACACCCCCACGCCGGGCGCGCACCTCGGCGACCTTGCCCCGCGGCTGGGTGATCGCGAGGATCCGGTTAACAACCACTGAGCGGCCCGTCCGGCGTGCCATTGTCATCCTCTCCGGGCCGCGGTCGAAAAGGCCAGCGGCTCAGCTAGTTTGACGATCCGCCCGGCGAATCCCTTGCAGTGTGGGATGCCCCGCTCGTGGTCGAGTAGCTCGGGATCATCGCCGCACAACACGGCGTCGCTGCTGATGAAGGCCCCCGCCAGCTGCTCCTTTCCGCGCAGTTCGGGGTATCACCACCGTCCTCCCGTACTTCGTGAAGTCACAATGCGCGTAGGCGCGACGCGCTGGGGTCGGTAGCTGTGGACGGCACGTGGCCGGAAGGTTGATCAGAAGACCGTTCCCTTGCTCCCGGTTGCGCCAGGCGAACCTTCGGGGCCGCCTGCGCCGCCGACGCCGCCGGCGCCGACCGTGGCGTTGTCCGGATCAGGCGCGTGGGCATCGCCACCGTTGCCACCGTTGCCGCCCTTGGCCGAGGGGGTAAAACTGTCCCCGCCGTCGCCACCGGTGCCGCCGATGCCGAAGCCGGTTCCATTTGTGGACCCATCACCGCCGCTCCCGCCCGTCCCACCGATGGTGCCGTTGCCCCCAGCCCCGCCTTCGCCACCGGTCGCGCTGCCGGCAGCGCCGGCGTTGGTGAGGCCCGCGCTGCCGCCGCCGCCGCCGAAACCGCCCTTGCCGATGCCGAAGCCGCGGCCACCGTCGCCCCCGGTACCGCCGATCGCGTCCCCGGTCGCGGAAGCGCTGCTGGCGGAGCCGCCGATTCCGCCGTGCCCGCCACCCACGGCACCACTACCGCCCGCCCCACCGTTGCCTCCGGTCGCGGTGCCCGTTGCGGCGACGTGAGTGATGGATGCGCTGCCGCCGGATCCTCCGTTCCCACCGGCGGCGTTGTTGCCGCCGCTGGTGCCGTTCGCTCCAGCGCCGCCAACGGCGTTTCCACTTCCGTTGTTGATCGCGATCCCGCCGCCCCCGCCGCTTCCGCTGCTTCCCCCGCTCATCTGGGCGATGCCGCCGGCCCCTCCGGCACCTCCGATTGCGTCTCCGGTTCCGTTGTTGATCGCTGCACCGCCGGTGCCGCCGTTTCCGCCGCCCGAGTACCCGATGCCGCCCTTACCGCCGATGCCGCCGATCGCGTCACCGGGTCCTTCGTGTTGGCTGGCCCCGCCGGTGCCCCCGTTCCCGCCGCTGCCAGCACCGGTGGCGTTCCCGCCGGTACCACCGGTACCGCCGGTACCGCCAAACAAACCGCTCTTGCCGCCGGTCCCGCCGTCGCCGCCGGCCCCACCGCCGAGCGCGGAGTTGCCACCGGCTCCGCCGGTGCCGCCGTTGCCGTAGCTACCGCCGTTACCTCCGGTCCCGCCCTTGCCCCCGGATGCACCGAATCGCGCCGAGGGGTCGCTGTCAGCGTCGTAGCCGTGGCCACCGGTGCCGCCGTTGCCGCCGTTGCCGGGGACGATGGCGCCAACCGCGCCGTTAGCGCCGGCGGTGGCCCCTTGGCCACCGGCCACACCGCCGGTGCCGCCGACGCCAAAGCTGCCGGGATCGCCACCGTTGCCGCCGGTTCCCCCGTCAGTGGTGGCGTTGCCGATGCCGCCGATACCGCCATTTCCTGGTGCTCCGGGGTTGCCGCCGGCGCCGCCAGCCCCGCCGTTGCAACTCGCGCCTGCCGCGCCGAATAGGAACGAGCCGTGCCCGCCGGTTCCACCCATGCCACCGCTGCCGCCGTGGCCGCCGCTGCCGCTGTTGCCGCCGTTGCCGCCCGTTGCCCCGACTGCGTCCGCATCCCAACCGGCGCCACCAGCCCCACCGACCCCGCCGGACCCGCCTACGCCGCCCGGGCCGCCAGCACCGCCCGAGCCGTATATGAAGCCGCCGTTGCCGCCGGCTCCGCCCATACCCGCGTTGCCGCCGTCACCGCCCGGGCCGCCAGTACCGCCGACAGACGTCGAGGTGCCCGGAGCGCCCGCGGTGCCAGCTGCGCCCGGTGCCCCAGCCCCGCCCACGCCGCCGGCGCCGCCGTTGCCGAACAACAGTGCACTGCCGCCCGAACCGCCGGCCCCTCCATTGACGCCGGCCCCTCCATTGACGCCGGCACCGCCGGCACCGCCGGCACCGCCATTGCCCCATAGCCATCCGCCCGTGCCGCCGGCACCGCCGGCGCCGCCGCCGACCCCTCCGGCGCCGCCGATCCCGCCCGCACCAACCAGCCCCGCGGCGCCGCCGGCCCCGCCGGCCCCGCCGGCTACGCCCGATCCGCCATTGCCACCGTTGCCCCATAGGATCCCGCCAGACCCGCCGTTTTCCCCGGTCCCGGGGGTGCCGTTGGTGCCGTTCCCGATCAGCGGACGGCTCAACAGCAGGTTGGTGGGCGCATTGATGACACCCAGCAGCCCCTCTTCGAGGGCCTGCAACGGCGACACATTGGCCGCCTCGGCGCTTGCATACGAGGCCCCAGCATTGGTCAATGCCCGCACGAACTGCGTTTGGAACGCCGCCACCTGCGCGCTCACCGACTGATAAGCCTGGCCGTGGCTGGAAAACAGCGCAGCGATCGCCGCTGACACCTCATCTCCAGCGGCGGCGAACACCCTGGTAATCGGCACGGCCGCAGCGCTGTTTGCGGCATCCAACGACGAGCCGATGCCCATCACATCCGCTGCCGCCGCCGCCAGTAGCTCCGCTGTTGCGATCACATACGACATCGCGGCGCCCGTCTGGTTTTCTTGAACGATTGGTAGTACGAAGCTGGGGTAAGTGGAGCGGTCCAGAGATCGGCCTGGACGGTCTGGCTCAACCCCGGAGCTGGTGGAAGTGGGCAACGACGGCGAAGTGCCGGCATCTTCTCCAGCGACAAAGGGTCTCTAGGGCTTTCATAGTGCCCTGCCGACTTGCCTACCCCACTGAGCCTGGGTGACGGCACTCGCGCAGCACCGTGAGGCGGCTTTCCCTTTTCGAGACGGGTTCGGAACGCAGGGCGCGATGTCAATTGACGGATAGCCGCCGACGTTGTCTCGGCTTCGGTAGCGCATAGTAAGCCGTCAGGCTGCGAAGATCTATTCGGCATTTCACACCGCCACGCTTTCGTGCGTTGGCCCCATCAGCCGGGTGGTCCGGGTCGCCCAGGGGTACCGTCTTTGCCCGGGGATCCCAGTTGGCCGGCTGCGCCATGTCCGCCGCTGCCGTCAAGACCGCCTTGTCCGGGTAGACCGCCTATCCCGCCGGCGCCGAAGCCCCCGGCTCCACCCACTCCGCCGTCGCCGGGACGACCGAGTTGGCCGAACATCCCGGCGGTGCCGCCTGCGCCACCGTGTCCGCCTGCCCCACCATCACCGCCGTTTCCCCCTTTGCCACCGTCACCGCCGTCACCGCCGGTACCAGCTCGTCCTGGAGCACGATTGTCAGAGCTGCCGCCCGCGCCGCCACCCCCGCCGCCGCCACCGTCGCCGCCTCGGCCCCCGCCACCCCCTCCTCCGGCGCCACCGCTGCCCCCGTGGCCGCCATTTCCGATGAGAAGCCCGCCCTTTCCTCCGCTGCCGCCGTCGCCGCCGGCGCCGGCGCTGCCGCCGACCCCGCCCGCACCACCTGTGCTACCCCGCCCACCGTCCCCGCCGCCACCGCCAAAAAATTCGGCATGGGGGCTGCGGCCACCGATACTTCCGCCACCGCCAGTGCCGCCCGCACCACCGGCGCCGCCGGCACCGCCGGCACCGGCGATCCCCCCATTGCCGCCGTTGCCGATGAGTCCCGCATTGCCGCCGGCGCCGCCAGCACCGCCTGCACCGCCCGCTCCGCCGGGGGCGCCCATGCCAGCGCTACCTCCATCGCCGCCATCACCGCCGAAACCCGTGTTTTCACCTGGGCCGCCGTTGCCACCGATGCCGCCGCTGCCGCCGGCGCCGCCGGAAGCGCCGGTGCCACCGCTGCCGCCCGTGCCGCCGCTGCCGCCGCTACCGCCGTTGCCGATGAGTAGCCCGCCATGACCACCGGCGCCGCCGGCACCGCCGGCACCGCCACCGCCGCCTGGGACACCACCGTCATGACCGGTGCCGCCGGGCCCGCCGTCGCCACCCAGTCGACCTTCACTTCTCGCTCCGTTAAATATCGTTCCGCCGTCGCCGCCCGTGCCTCCTTCCCCGCCGGCCTGTCCTTCCGCGGTGCCGTTCAAGCCGGCGCTCCCGTCGAATCCGGTGCCGTAGAGAGGATTGGTGGTGCCGTCTGGGGGTTTCGGTGGAGGGTCACGCGGCGGGTCGACCCCGGCGGCTCCGGTACCTCCAATGCCGCCGGGCCCGCCAGCCCCGCCGTCGCCGAACAACCCAGCGTTACCGCCAATTCCGCCGGGCCCGCCGGCGAAGGTGCCAATGCCACCTGCCCCGCCGGCACCGCCTGATCCGCCGTTTCCGTACAGCAGCCCGCCGTTGCCGCCATTGCCGCCGGCACCAGCCCCGCCATTCGATGAGTTCCCACCGACGCCGCCGTTGCCGCCATGACCGATCAGCCCGGCGGACCCGCCGTTGCCTCCGGGTTTGCCTGGGGCGCCGGACCCGCCGGACCCGCCGTTGCCGATCAAGATTCCTCCGGGCCCGCCGTCTTGCCCGGTGCCCGAGGCACCGTTAACGCCGTCTCCTACAAGAGGGCGCCCCAACAACGCTTGGGTGGGTGCGTTGACCACATTGAGCAAATTCTGCATTGCGCTAGCAGCTTCGGTGGCCACATATGACTCTGTGCCGGCAAAGAGGCTGGCAACGAATCGGTAGTGAAAGGCCGCCGCGCGGACGCTAACCGCTTGACATGACTGGGCATGCGCGGCGAAGACCGCCGCAACAGCCCTCGAGACCTCGTCGGTACCCGCCGCGGCTATGCGCGTTGTTGCCGCCGTTGCGCCGGCATTGGCGGCGTCGATCGCTGAGCCGATGGCTGCGAGCTCCTCACCTGCTGCTGTCAGCAGTTCCGGTGTTGTGATCAGAAACGACATATGGAGACCTCAGTAGTAAGGCGGAATCCGAGGCACCGTGAGCCCGCGACCCTGACCGTTTACGGCAAGCGCAGTGTTTGCGTGATCAATGATGCCCACGCGGCCTTTCGGCAATCGTTCGCCAATTGTGAAATGCACTGGTGGCCAAGCGCGTGGCGTAAGAATCACGCGGATGTGCGAACTGCTGGGGGTCTCCCGCTCGGGGCTTGACGCTGGCCGGCGCGACCGGCGTGACATCGGCGCAGACGTCGATGACCGTGCATGCAACGTTGCCCGGGGTCTACCAGGTGGTCACCAACCTGCGAGGGGTCACCGACGGCGTTCCGCACGGCGATCGGGTCATGTCGCGGTGCCCTGCCTCGATGTCTGTCCGCCTACTCGCGCGGCCGCCTCGGACATGACGGCGACGGTTTGTTCGTCGACGTGCCCGAGATATGCGGCCGGCGTTACGGCGTCGGCCAGCTTCGGGTCGCGGCGCGCAACAAGGGTGGCGAACGACTCGCCACTCTCGAGGGAGGCGGTGACCAGCGTTTCCAACTGGTCGTGGGCGGCCTGGCGGCCGAGGACCGGCGCCAACCGCATCATCACCGATTCGGCCATGATCATCCCGTGGGTCCGGTCGAGATTGGCCGCCATTGCCGCGGAGTCCACGTGCAGCCCGGCGAGCACGTCGGCCGCGGTGCGAACGGCGCCGCCGCAGACGGCCAGCGCTGGGGCCACCGTGTGCCACTCGAGCGACCACACGGCCGTGGCCCGTTCACAGTCGGCCACGGCGCCGTCGAGTGCAAGGTCCAGGTAGGAGCGGGTCAGCCGCGCGGCTCGGATGAGCTGTTGTGAGCCGATGGGATTGCGTTTCTGTGGCATGGTGCTGCTGACGCCGCGGCCGGGTGCGCTGGGCTCGCTCAGCTCGGCGAGCTCGGTCTGGGAACCCACGACGATGTCGAGCCCGATCTTGCCCAGCGAGGCCGCCACCTGTGCGGCCCAGGCGACGACCTCGACGAAGCGATCACGGGTGGCGTGCCAGCTGATTGACGGTGCTGCCAAGCCGAGACGACGGGCTAGCTCGCGACGAATATCCAGACCGTGCGGCGCCATGGAGGCGAGACTGCCGACGGCACCGCCGAGTTGAACCACCGCGACCCGGGGCCGCAGCTCGGCGAGCCGGTCCAGATGGCGCAGCAGCGGCGCGGTCCAGCACGCCACGCGGTATCCGAAGGTGATCGGCAGGGCGTGCTGCAGTTGGCTGCGACCGACCATCAGCTCGCTGCCATGCTGGGTTTCCAGAGTCGTCAGCGCGGCCAACGTGTGCAGGAGATCCCGCTCGATGACGTCAAGTGCCGCGACGATCTGCAGGACCGCAGCCGTGTCCATGATGTCTTGGGTGGTGGCCCCCCAGTGGGCGTACTGGCCGAGACCGTCGGGCACTATCGCGGCAAGTTGTTCGACGAGGCCGACGATCGGATACCCGGCCGCCTGCGTGCGGGCGGCGAGGCGCGCGATGTCGAGGTGGTCGGGCGTAACGGCGCGCAACGCCGGTGCGACCTCGGCCGGGATCATGTCCAGGTCGGCTTGTGCCGCCGCGAGCTCCGCCTCGACCTGCAGGAAGCGGGCCAGCAACCCTCGCTCGCCGAGGATCGCTCGCAGCTCGTCGGTGGTATGCAAGCCGCCGAGCACTGCGCTGTCCAGCGCACACAGCGCCGCTGATGGAACCATGGTCACTCCTGAGCGCCGAAGTATGGGGCGTCGCGGGCGGCCTCACAGTACACCGGGAACAGAAATGCGCGCCGCGCAAATGAAAAGACGGTGACGTTGTGGGCTCCGATGAGGTCGCGAACGGAATGGCGGCGTCGACGTCGGCCGTGCGATGTGCGGTGCGCGCCAGGCCATCTCGCGTACCTGACGATGAACCCGGTTCGGGCCTCATGCACTGACAGGGTTGTGCGTGCCCGGTCCCAGGTCGCGATGATCGGCGGCGGACGCACAGGTGGCCGCACAGCGTGACAACCCCGCAAAACGCAACAGCGAGACCCGGTTCACAGCGGCGGCAGCCAGTTGGGCGGTACGCCGGTGCAGCCCGATACCGTTGGTGGTCAACGAGATCCGCGGTCTGGGGCGCAATCGTGCGACCTGAGCAACGGTGGACTCCAAGCCGCGGCGCAGCAGGGGCTCACCGCCGGTGAATCGGACTTCGCGGATCCCAAGCCGAGCTACCACGATGCCAACCAGGCGCACGACTTCGCCATCGGTGAGCCGGTCGGAATCGGCCATCCGGTCAAGGCCGTCGGCGGGCATGCAATACGAGCAGCGAAGGTTGCACCGGTGGGTCAGCGACATTGACGATTGTGGGCGAATTACGCGACGGATTGAGTCGATATGGTCCACCATGTGACGGTGGCCGCGATGAGGGACCTTCAGGGCAAGGTGGCGGTCGTCACCGGCGGAGCGGGAGGCATCGGCCGGGCCATGGGCAGGCGTTTCGGCCAGGAGGGCATGAAGGTGGTGCTGGCCGACGTCCTCGCCGAGCCGCTCGGTGCGGCGACCCGCGAACTCGCGGACGCGGGCATAGAGGTGGCCGGGGTCGTCACCGACGTTACCGACTATTCCTCGGTCGAGTCACTGGCCAGGCAGACGCTCCGCCAATTCGGCGCGGTGCACGTGGTGTGCAACAACGCCGGCACCGGCGGGGTCTCCGAGGGCTACATGTGGGAACACGACCTAGCCGACTGGCGCTGGGGGATCGACGTCAATGTGCTGGGCGTCATCCACGGCATCAAGGCCTTCGTACCGATCCTGCTCGAGCAGGGCGAGGGACACGTGGTCAACACCTGTTCGGGCAACGGCGGGTTCGCGCCGATCGCCCGGGGCGCCCTGGGCGGCCCGGCCAATGCCGTCTACCCGATGACCAAAGCCGCGGTGCTCTGCCTGACCGAGAGCCTCTACACACACCTGGAGATGACCGGCACGCGGGTGCGGGCGCATGTCCTCTTTCCCAGCGGTTTCTTGAATACCGGGATCTGGGAGTCCTGGCGGCACCGGCCGGAGCGCTACGCCGCGACCCAGCAGCGCCGGACACCCGAGCCGACGCTGGCGGCGGTGGTGGGTCGCTTCGAAGCTGGCGGCCGCCGCGTCGAGTTCACTCCGCTCGAGACAGTCGCGGACCAACTGGTTGAGGGGATCAGGGCGGACCGCTTCTGGGTGATGGGTCCGCCCACATCCGCCGACGAGGTCGTGAGCCGCAAAGCGGCGTCGATCGTCGCCCGCAGCAACCCCGACTACCTGGTCGACGTCCTCAGCCGGCACGCCGGGCAGGAACAAGAAACCGAAGGAGCGCAGCGTTGAGCACCGCAGTCCGATATGGTCCCCGCCCACCACAGGCGCAAGTCGACCACGAGATCGACGTCACCAAGGCGCCCATCGCCACCGAGGCGGTGACCGTCACCTATCTGACCGATCCGGAGATTGTCGCGGCCGTGCTGCCCAAGCCGCTGGAGCCGGCGGATGAACCGTTGGTGCGGGTCCAGCTTCAGCGGGTCCGGATAGAGGGCAGGCCGCCGTTCGGGTCGGCGGTGTTTTCGGTGACCGCCCGCCATGGCGAGCGCCGCGGCGACTACCCCCTGTTGATGCCCCAGTCGACCGAGCAATCGGTCACGGGCGGGCGCGAAACATTCGGCGAGCCCAAGAAACTGGGCCGCATCGAGGTGCAGCGCGACGGGGACCGCATCACCGCAACCGTGGAGCGGATGGGGTATCGGCTCATCACGCTCAAAGGCCGGGTCACCGGCCCGGCGGAATTGCCCGACGACCGGGTCGACACCGAGTTCTACTTCAAATTCCTGCGTTCCCCGGACGGCAACGGCATCACCGACCCGCACCTGGTCTACGGCGAATACCACCGCCACTACGAGCTGCTGGACAACATCGAGGGCACCCTCGAGTTGGGTGAGTCGCCGCTGGACCCGGTGGCCGACATCGTGATCCGCGAGATCAGGTCGATCACCTGGTGCCGCCGGCGCACCATCCAGGTGGCCAGGATCGCCGAGCGGGTGCCACAGGAATGGCTGCTGCCCTACGTACACCAGCGCTACGACGATCCGGTCCTGTCGGCGTCCCCGACCCCCGAGCGGGCACGGGTGTAAGCCATGGACCGATACACCGTCATTTCGGCCGACTGCCACGCCGGCGCCGACCTACTCGACTACCGCGAGTACCTCGATCCGCAATACCGGGAGGAATTTGACGGCTGGGCGCCGACGTTCGTGAACCCGTTCGGCGACCTCACCGAGCCCGACGCCGAGCGCAACTGGAACAGCGATCGGCGCAACAGCGAACTGGATGAGGACGGCATCGCGGGGGAAGTCCTTTTTCCCAATACGGTGCCGCCGTTCTTTCCCCAGGGCAGTCTGGCCGCCCCGCCACCGCAGACCGCCCGGGAACTCGAACTGCGCTGGGCCGGCCTGCGCGCGCACAATCGCTGGCTGGCCGACTTCTGCTCCCTGTCGCCCGAGCGGCGCGCCGGAGTGGGCCAGATCCTGCTCGGGGACCTCTACGAGGCCGTCACCGAGGTGGCCCAGATCGCCAAGCTCGGGCTGCGCGGCGGCGTGCTGCTGCCCGGGGTTGTCCCGGGTACCGGCATTCCCGCGCTTTATGCCGAACACTGGGAGCCGCTCTGGGCGGCGTGCGAGGACACGGGCGTGGTGGTCAACCACCACGGCGGCAACGCCGGACCGACCCCGACCGACGGGTGGGGTAGCTCGTTCGCGGTGTGGGTGTACGAGACACATTGGTGGTCGCACCGGGCGCTGTGGCACCTGATCTTCAGCGGTGCACTCGATCGCCATCCGGACCTCACCGTGGTCTTCACCGAGCAGAGCACCGGATGGATATCGGCGACCCTCGATTCGCTCGACGTGGCAGCGGTCCGCTTCGGGCGAGCCAACTCGGCGATCGCCCGCTTCGCCGGCCCCACCGCGGGCTCGCTGCCCTTGAAACCGAGCCAGTACTGGGCCCGCCAGTGTTACGCCGGTGCCAGCTTCCTGCGCCCGGTCGAGTGTGCCCAGCGCCACCGAATCGGAGTCGACCGGATCATGTGGGCAAGCGACTACCCGCACTTGGAGGGGACCGCTCCCTACAGCCGCGAGGCGCTGCGCCACACCTTCAGCGACGTCCCGGCCGACGAGGTGGCGGCCATGGTGGGGGGGAACGCGGCCGCCGTCTACCGCTTCGACCTCGAGGCCCTCGCACCGCTGGCCGACCGAATCGGACCGACCGTGGCCGAAGTCGCCGAGCCGCTGGCGGCCGTGCCCGCCGACGCGACCAGCACCGCCTTCGAGCCTGAGCCCATCCGTGCCTGGTAGTGAAAGGACCCCACCCATGGACAGCCGGGACCCCTACATCATCATCTCCGCAGACTGCCACGCCGAGTTGCCGACCGAGCGGTACCGCGAGTACATCGACCCGGAATACCGCGAGGACTTCGAGGCCTTCCTGGTCGAGAAGGCAGCTGCGGCGCAGGTCGGCGGATTGATCGACGAGCAGTTCGCGCAAGCATGGTTCTCCGAGCATGGCGACGGCATCGCCGGCGGGTGGGATGTGGGTTTGCGGGACAAAGAGCTCGACGGCGACGGGGTGGTCGGCGAGGTCATCTTCCCCGACGCCGACGCCGTCAGCGGGGTCGCCGGGGCCCCGTTCGGCGCCGGCCTGGCCCAGTCGGGCGACCTCGACCCGGGCCGGGCGATGGCCGGGGCACGGGCCCACAACCGCTGGTTGGCCGAGCTGTGCAGCCACAGCCCCGAGCGGCGGGCCGGGGTGGCGGTCGTACCGATACTGGCGGACATCAATGCGGCGGTGGCCGAGATCACCCGCGCCGCTGAGTCCGGGTTGCGGGGCGGGATCATGATCCCGGCGCGCTGGGCCGGCTACCCGCCCTACCACGACCGTCGCTACGACAAGGTCTGGGCCGCCTGCCAGGACCTGCAGATGCCGGTACACACCCACGTCGGCGCCGCCCCGCAGGAGGACTACGGCGAGCACCTGGGCATCTATGTCACCGAGGTGCGCTGGTGGGGGGTCCGGCCGCTGTGGTTCGCGTTGTGGTCCGGGGTTTTCGAACGCTTCCCCCGGCTGCGCTGGGGAGCCACCGAGTGCGGCGCGTTTTGGGCCAGCGACCTGCTCTGGCTGATGGACACGCGGTACCTGCGTGAGCACTCGGCCAAGAAGATGAGCCGGCGGATGGAGGGCGATCTGACGATGCCGCCCTCGGCGTACTTCGACCGCAACTGCTTTATCGGCGCAACCACCACCGAGCGCCGGGAATTGGCGCGCCGCCACGAGATCGGTGTCTCAAACATGCTGTGGGGCAACGATTTTCCCCATCCTGAAGGGACCTGGCCGCACACCCGCGATTGGCTGAAACGCTCGTTCTGGGACATTCCCGTAGCGGAGACCCGGCAGATCCTGGGCCTGGCGGCAGCGGAGGTGTACAACTTCGACCTGGGCGCGCTGGCCGCCCTGGCCGAGCGCATCGGCCCGACGCCCGAAGACCTGGGACAGGACGACGCGGTGAGCGTGCCCAAGTGGGAGGCGGCCCGGCAGACCGGACGCCACTGGCTGACGGGTGCCGAGCCGTTGCCGGACCTGGTGGAGAGCTAGCGCGGCAAGCCGCGCACCGGGGTTCGTTGCCGGTGACGGTGGACCCAAAGCGCAAGTTATGGCGTGCCCAGTGCAGCGCGTCCCTCGCCGAGAAGGTCTGATAGGGCAACACCCTTCGGTGTCAGCTCGACGTCGGTGTGCGCGATTCGCCAGCCCGTCGTTGCGCAGGGCCACGATGGTCACCCTGCTGGACCAGCGCGACTAATCTGCCGCGTCGGTCCGATATTTGGCCCCGTCAACGCTGCGCGGGTTCTGCCATCTGAACGCGAGCCAGCCGCAGAATTCCGGTGCATGCAGACCCGACTGCAAGACAGCGCTTTCAGGTGTTGTCGGTACGGAGGAGGTACGAGTGCGGTACGCCTACAAATCGCCCTGGGTCGCCGGGGTGGCGCCGGGGTGAGCCTTAGCCGCAACCGCTTTGGCGACGTGCCCGTGCCCAGCCGAGTGTTCCCGAGCTAACGTCGATCCTCCAAGTGCTGTCGAAGGACCCCCACAACGGGGGCAAGCTCGTCTTCCCCGCGCGCCGTCGCTGCTCTGGTCGCCGTAGTCCCGTCGGCTAGCGGCCAGCGGATAGCCGTCGATGTCATCGATCGGCGGCGTGTTGTCGTCGCAGGGTGGGCGGCGACGGCGCGGGCAGCCGAGATCACCGCTATGCCAAACGCGTGACCAATATGAACGCCGTGCTGACCCATCGTCGTAGCGCTCGCGGTGTCGAAAACGGGTGGACGCAGGCCTCCGAGATGGGGTCTTAAGTCTCTACCGTTGTCTGACCAATGGTCGGATACCATACCCGCACTCCTTGGAGCAGGACGGACATGGCCCGCCTCCTCCAGCGGGAGGAGGGAAGTGATCGACCATGCCGAAAGTGGTGTCGACGCTGGCACTCGCCACGGTGGCTGCGGTCGGACCCTACGTCACGGCGTTCGCCATGTTCGGACCGTTCGGGGCGTGTCTGCGCACGGCGTCGGCCACACCGTCGCCGACGTGCAGCAGCGATTTGCGGGAGTGCCTGCGCCTGAGCGCGAAGACCGGCATTTACGGGGCCAGGTACGTCACCGCCGAGGACGTCGCCAAATGCGTGGAAGCATTCAATGCCTGCATCCACGGCGGCGCCAGCGGTGGCGGTGACGCTCCACCCCCGCCGCCCACCACCGGTGGCGGCAAGAGCAGTCTGCCGCCACGCTTCGGCATCGACAGCGAACACTTCGCCTACGACTGCTCACGCAACGGAGATGCCGTCTCCTGTAAGACCACGTGGAAAACCGCTCCCGCCGAGGTGGATTCGTTCGGTCAGTCCATCACGGGGACGCTGTCGGGGCTCACTATGTCGGGCACGGCGACAAGCACCACCAGGTACCACAACTCAGCGGGGTGCAGCCTCGAGTCGACTGAATCCCACTCCCTCAATTTCGTCTTCAACCTGGGCGGCACTGTCGCTGTGCATTCAGAGCCCTTCGACGAGACGGTGCACTACACCTGCCCCACCGGGGCGGGTTCCAACAACATCCATTCCCCCGCTTTGGACTTCGCCGCGACGTGGTCGCGGACATAGCTGACTGCACGACGGAAGCGAGAGATCATGCGCACCAGATTGTTTCAGCTTCTGATCGGATCGATGGTGATTGTCGCCGCGCTGGGCGTCCCCGGCTGCCACAAGAAGCAGCAGGCCGTCGACAAGCCGCCGGTGGCCGAGATGAACAACACCATCAATGACGGCACCTTCGGCAAGACCGAAACCCTCGACTGCGCCGGCGGCAAGTCGCTCAACATCGGCGGGTCCAAGAACACCCTCACCGTCAAGGGCCGGTGCGCGAAGGTGATCATCGGCGGTGACGACAACAAGATCAGCTTCGAAAACATCGAGACCGAACTCACCGTCGCCGGACTGAACAATACCGTCACCTATCGCGACGGTGATCCGAGCGTCGCGGACCTCGGCACCGGTAACAGCATCACCAAGGGGTGAGGCCGGCCCATGGTGACACGACTGGCGCTGGCCACAGTGGCGGCGATGGGGCTGTATGTCGCCACCCTGGGGATCCCGATGGCAAGCCGGTGTGACGGCGTAGCCGGCGCGGCACCCTCGCGATCCTGCAGCAGTGACTTACGGGAATGCCTGCGGCTCAGCGCGAAGACCGGCATCTACGGAGCGCGATACGTCACCGCCGACGACGTCGCGAAGTGCGTCGACGCCTTCAACGAATGCATCCACGGGGGTGCCGGTGCAGGCGGGGCCACTCCCCCGCCGACGACGTCCACCGGGGGCGGTGGCCGCAAGGGTCTGCCGCCGCATCTGGGCATCACCTACGAGGGCACGCTCGTCAACGACTGCAAGGTCAGCGGAGACAAGGTGTCCTGCAAGATCATCAACCCGAATGCACCTGTCGGGAACCAGGATTCGTGGATCGGTGAGATCAACGGAACGCTCTCGGGCATGACGATGACGGGCACCCAGACGATACGTGTAGAAGGGCACTACGACGGCTCGCCCGGTTGCTTCTACACCGAGGAGGCCAGCGGTCCCGCCACGTATGTGTTCAACTCCGACGGAACCGTCGCGATGCGCAACGGCCCGCTCCAGTGGCAACATACCGACTACGGCAGCTGCTCGAACAGTTCCTCGCAGACCAGTGCGCAGACTGAGGGAACGGCGCAGTGGTCGCCCCTCGGATAGCGCTCGCAACGGCAGGGGCGGTGAGACTGTATGTCTGCCCGCTCGGATCACCCATGGCGACCGGGTGTGTCGCCGGTGCCGCGCCCTCGCCGACGTGCGGCGAAGACCTGCCACAGTGCCTGCGGCTGAGCGCCAAGACCGGAATCCACGGGGCGCCCTACGTCACCGCCGAGAACGTGCGCACATGCATGGAGGCCTTCAACTCCTGCATCCACAGAGGTGCCAGCGGCGGTGGCAGCTCTTCTCCGCCCGCAACGTCGACCCCGACCCGAGGCGGGAACGGAGCAGTAGTGCCAAAGCGTTCCACGATCCGGGGAGAGGACTTCGACTCCATAGTCAGCGGAAGTACCGTTGACTGCACCGCAAGACCGGACAGCAGCGATCCGAGTACGACGAAATGGATTTCGGCCACGTTGTCCGGGTCGACCATGACGGGAAAGAGAACAGATTACTTCGTGGGCCCTTCCCTACAGGGTTGCGTCTTCACGGTCGACTATTTCTGGCCTGTTACCTACCAATTCAAATCTGACGGCATTGGCCACCTGAAGATGGGGCAGGGGCACAACGAGCAGACTCTCAGCGGCACGTGCTCAGGGACGTTCACCGAAACGGTGGAAGGCTTCGAAGGACCGGTCGAATGGTCAGCCAACGAGTAGGTGCACCACCGTCGAACGTCCAGCCACTCCGAACAGGGAGGCGAGAACCAATGCAGACAACACCCATTCGCGTGGCCACCGACCCATTGCCTGAAGTCACCGCACTGCGTCTTGTCAGCGGCTGCAGTCCGGACAAACAGCCCCTTGGCAAGCCGCCGGTCGTCGAGGCCGGCCACACCATCAAAGACGGCAAGGCGCAGAAGGTGACGCGACTGAGGCCCAAACTTCTCTTGGCCGCGGCGGCGGGGGTGACCGCATGGCAAATTGCGGGCTGCACGGCTGGCAGCCACCAATCCGTACAACCGACGCCGGCCGAGCCAGGCCCCACTGCTCCGATGTCGACCTCAACCTCCTCTGCGGGTGGCGGTGAGGCGACCTTGCCTGAGCATTTCGAGATTCAGTACGGCGACCTGGTTTCCGACTGCCATGTCCGCGCGAGTTCGGTAACTTGCAACGAAACTTTGAAGAACCTTAAGCCGACAGAGACGTACACAGGCACGATGACGGGGAAGCTGTCCGGGATGACGGTGACCGGATACGCCAGGTCGTACGCGACGAATCCAGATCCACAAAGTCCCGAATGCACCGGCACCGCCGAGATGTCCGGGCCGATCTCCTACATCTTCCGCCCGGACGGAACCCTTTCGGCGCGTTGGGGTCCCTATCAACGGGTCTTCACCAACAGTTGTCTAACCTCCCAGCCACCGCCCAATTCGGGGGAGGACCCGAACCGCGAACCGGTATCTGAGTGGACCGCCACATGGTCGCCAATCAAGTAGGTATGCGTGAAGCGCTCCGACCGGACGGGAATCTGCGCGCAGGAGGAGCGATTTGATGCCCTGAGCTGGGCTGATACACAGTGGCCAGGGGCGGGATCGAACCGCCGACCTTCCGCTTTTCAGGCGGACGCTCATACCGACTGAGCTACCTGGCCGGAAGGCAGCATGTGCCTGGCCGTATCGGCGACCCTGACGGGACTCGAACCCGCGACCTCCGCCGTGACAGGGCGGCGCGCTAACCAACTGCGCCACAGGGCCATGCTGTGCTACTGCTCCGCGATACCCGCATCGCAGGGTACCCCCTACGGGATTCGAACCCGCGTTACCGCCTTGAAAGGGCGGCGTCCTAGGCCGTCTAGACGAAGGGGGCAGAACCGAATCTCTCCGGGGCACTCGCAATGTGGTCATCATTGGGAGCCACGTCAGCTTAGGTCACCCCGGGCCTAATCCTCAAACGAGCTTCGCCCGGGCACGCAGTATCCTGGGACTCCGCGCCCCTATAGCTCAGTTGGTAGAGCTACGGACTTTTAATCCGCAGGTCCCAGGTTCGAGTCCTGGTGGGGGCACCGAGAACGCACCGAGAACCACGAATTCGCCCCCCGCCGACGCCGGGCGGCGCACCGGCCGATCGCCCCTCATCACCGTTCAGACTGCCCGCACAGCCGCCCCAACCGCGGCCGCCGATCCCGCCGATCGCCGGGTTCCTGGCAACGAGCGGCTCCAACCGAGGCGCGCATGGTCAGCCCGCGTTCAGAGCCGCACATCGCTTGGCTATGCTGCGGTTATGCTTCCCGAAATGAGTCAGGATGGAATCCAACCCAACGCGCCCGTCGCCCTGGTGACGATGGAAATCCGGCACCCGGCAACAGATTCCCTCACCGAATCAACCAGCCGGGAACTCAAACACCTTCTCATCAATGACTTGCCGATCGAGCGCCAGGCGCAGGACGTGAGTTGGGGAGTGACGGCACCCGGCGCCGCCCCGACCCCCGTTGCGGACCGCTTCGTCCGCTACGGCAACCGGGACAATACCGTTTCGGCCTCACTGAAGAACCAGGCCATCGTCGTCGAAACCAGCGCTTACCGCGACTTCGAGACCTTTTGCGACCTCGTGTTACGGGTCGCCGACGCCCGCGCGCAGGTTTCGTCGATCGTCGGAGTAGAGCGCATCGGTCTGCGATATGTCCTCGAGATCCGGGTCCCGGTTGGAGTCGACGGCCGGGTCAACTGGGGCAACTGGATCGACGAGCAGCTGCTCGGGCCCTACCGCATCGCACCGGGCGGCCTGTCGCTGACCGAGTGGCAGGGTGCCGCGGTTTACCGGGAACCCCAACCGGGCAAGTCGTTGATCTTGCGGTACGGGCCCGGTGTGGGCCAGGCGCTGGATCAGAGCTACCATCTGCGCCGCATCACGCCGCCGCAGACCGGTCCGTTCTTCCTCATGGATATCGACAGCTTCTGGACTCCGGTGGGGGGCTCCATTCCGGAATACAACCGGGACGCGCTCGTGTCCACCTTGACCGACCTGTACGGTCCCGCCCGCGAAGTGTTCCAGGACCTGATCACCGCCCGCCTCAAAGACGAGCTGCTTCGCCAATAAACCAGTCAGGCGAGGGCCGATTACCTCAGCACCCGAGCACCGCACTGGTGTAGGTCACGTCGGCGAACGCGGTCGCGAGTTCGTCGTCGGGATATTCGAAGCCATTGGCTTGGTGGAGTTCCTTGACGGTGTGCGACGACGTCTGCCAGCCCTGGCGAGATAGATGCTCGATGATATGGCTGCGTTGGCCGTGATACACCAGGTCGTTGAAGTCGATGTCGAACCCGAGTTCGCTCATCCGGTCGTGATGGGAGCGCCACCGCTCGTCGGCGAAAATCTTGGTGTCGGGCACAAATTCGAACGCCAGCCGGCTGCCGGGGGCGCTCAACCCGGTGATGTTGTCGAACAGGGCGTCCTGCGCGTCCTCAGGCAGGTAGACCAGCAACCCTTCGGCGCTCCAGGCCGAGGGGACCTGCTCGTCGAATCCCGCGGCCTGCAGCGCGGCGGCCCAGTCGTCGCGCAAATCGATCGCGACGGTGCGACGCTGGGCGGTGGGCTCGGCGCCGAGACCGCTCAGCGTTGACGTCTTGAACGCGATCACCTCTGGCATGTCGACTTCGTAGACGACGGTGCCCTTCGGCCACGGCAGCCGATAGGCGCGGGCATCCAGGCCGGACGCCAGGATGACCACCTGGCCGATGCCGCTCCCCGCGGCCTCGAGGAAGAACCGGTCGTAGAACCTGGTCCGGCAGGCCATCCCGCGGGCCACGCGCTCCGGGTTGAACTCGGAATCCTCCTCGACCGGGATCTGCCCGTCCACCATCCGGGTATAGACGTCCATACCGACCGCTCGCACCAATGGCGCGGCGAACGGGTCGTCAATCAAGGCGAATTCGCGGCTAGCGGCCAGCGCGCGCTGCGCGGCCACCATGGTTGCCGTCGCGCCGACGCTCGTCGCAAGATCCCAGCGATCACGTTCGGTACGCGCCATGGAAGTTCCTTCGCCGAACCAGAAGAAAGATAGATAACCTAGTTACTATCACAGGCTCGATCGCGCCTGCCGGACTACTCTGACCAACCATGATCGACTTCGCCCAGCGCACCATCGATCTCGCCCGCCAGAACGTGGCCGAGGGCGGCCGCCCCTTTGCGACGGTCATCGTCAAAGACGGCGAGATCCTTGCCGAAAGCGCCAACAAGGTCGCGCAGACCAACGATCCCACCGCCCACGCCGAGATCCTTGCCATCCGCGAGGCCTGCACCAAGCTGGGCACCGAGCACCTGGTGGGTACCACTATCTACGTGTTGGCGCACCCGTGCCCCATGTGCCTCGGATCGCTGTACTACTGCTCGCCCGACGAAGTGGTATTTCTGACGACGCGCGACTCCTACGAACCGCATTATGTCGACGACCGCAAATACTTCGAACTTGCCACCTTCTATGACGAATTCGCCAAAGGCTGGCGGGATCGGCGCCTGCCAATGCGGTACGAGCCGCGCCCCGCCGCCGTCGACGTCTACCGGTTCTGGCAGGAGCGCAACGGCGGACGGCGCACGGCCACCGCCGTACCGGCCGGTTAGACGGGCGCCGACCTGGACGCCGGTTGACAGCACGTCAAACTGCACTATTATCTGCGTATGCACGCAAATAACAGACCGACCAGGTTGCCCGACGACCAGGCCGGTCTCGTGGTCGAGGTGTTCCGGATGCTCGCCGACGCCACCCGCGTGCAGATTCTGTGGTCCCTGGCAACTACGGAGATGTCGGTCAACGAGCTGGCTGAACACGTACGCAAGCCGGCGCCGTCGGTGTCCCAGCATCTGGCCAAGCTGCGGATGGCGCGCTTGGTTCGCACCCGCCGCGACGGTACGACGATCTTCTACAGCCTGGAAAACGACCACGTGCGCCAACTCGTCATCGACGCCGTCTTCAACGCCGAGCACGCCGGTCCCGGCGTGCCCCGCCACCACCGCGGCGACGGACTGCAGGCAGTCTCCGCAACACCAGATGCTGGATAACCGAATCCACCAGCGCCACAACATATTTCACATTGAGGAGGTAACTATCATGGTAGCCACCCACACCCATGACGCACCGCACACGCACGACCATCAGCACGGCGACATAACCCACAGCCACGCGCACACCAGCCATGAGCACGAGCATGTCGCCCATGAGCACCCACACTCACACGACGACGGGACCCAGCACACCCACGAGCACGTCCATCAGCGCGGCCTCGAAGGCCTTGAAGGCCTTGAAGAGGTGCACAGCCACGCGCACAGCTGAGTCGAGGGTTCAGACCCTCGGGCAGTAGTGCGCGGGGTTGTCGCGCTCATCCAGGGGCGGCAGGTTGCGCGCCGGAGTCTGCACCAGCGGGGTGTCGGCCGGGATCCGTCCGCTGACCCGGTCCCAGCCGGCCCGCGCCCGCGGGTGCTTTCGGTACCGGCGTGGCACGACGGCGAAGACCAGACGGACAAGGTCACCAAAGCGCCGGTGTAGCCATTCATCCCGGCGCGACCACTGGTAGCCCATCAGTTCGCGCACCGGCGGGTCGTAGAGGCCGACCGTGAGCCAGACGAAGAACGGCGCCAACAGCCTGCGCTGCAGCGCCCACAACCTGTCCGGAATCCATTGGGCGAAGGGAGGTTTGGGCAACGCGGTCAAATCCAGCACGGCCCGCGCCGCAAAGTTGTTCTCCAGCACGTTGCGACACATGTCGTCCCAGTAGACCTGAAATTCCTCCCAGGACGCCGGCACGGGCCGCATGCTCATGCCGTACATGCGATACCACTGGACGTGTTCGTCGAAAAGCTGACGCTTCTGCGCCTCGGTCAGGCCGCCGCAGAACCGCTCGGCGACGTGCAGGGTCCCGACGAAAAAGGTGGCATGCGCCCAATAGAAGACGTCGGGGTTCAACGCGTGGTAGCGGCGCCCCGACGCGTCGACGCCCTTGATGTCCACGTGGTAGTCGCGCACCTCGGCGCCGGTGACCGGAGCTCGCTCGCCGTCGAAAACCACGCCGCCGATCGGGTACAACGACCGCAACAGCCGCGGCCAGCGCTCCCGAAAGAACGTCGAGTGCTCCTCGACCGCCGCACCCAGCTGGGGATGCATATTCTGCATGGACCCGGCCCAGGGACCCTGCAGCATGCCGCGCCAGTCACCGAAGTATCGCCAGGTCAGCGAATCCGGGCCGAGCGGCACTGGTGGTGCGTCGTAACCCTGCGGCGAAACCGGGCAACCGGCGGGTACCGCGCCGTTCGGCGCCGCAGCGGCAGCGGCGCCAGTCGAGGGTTGCACCTTAGCGCTGGTCAGCGGGCACGAAGCAGACGTATCTTGAGTCACTGGTGCTTTCCCGGTGGTTAGGGCGACGTCAGCAATTCTGACTACACGCGTTGTCACTTGAAGTTTAGGAGCGATGTGCAGGCCGGTCAAAAACGAGGCCGCTGGACCGGCGTCCCGCTGGAAGATCGCCACGCCGTACGTCGGGAAAATCTGATCGCCGCCGGCGTGCAACTGCTCGGCGAGAAGGACGGGCCGGCGCTGACCGTACGTGCGGTCTGCCGCAAGGCGGCCCTGACCGAGCGCTACTTCTATGAAAGCTTCACCGACCGTGAACACTTCGTGCGCGCGGTGTACGACGACGTCTGTACCCGGGCCATGGCCACACTCATGTCAGCCCATACCGCCCGGGAAGCCGTGGAAAGATTCGTCGCCCTGATGGTCGATGATCCGGTGCGCGGGCGGGTGCTGCTGTTGGCGCCGACGGTGGAACCGGTGCTGACCCGATCCGGCGCGGAGTGGATGCCCAACTTCATCGAACTGCTGCAGCGAAAACTCTCCCGCATTGTCGACCCGGTTGTGCAGAAACTGGTCGCCACCAGCTTGATCGGCGCTCTGACCGGCCTGTTTACCGCCTATCTGAATGGTCAACTAGGGGCCACCCGCCAGCAATTCATCGACTACTGCGTCGACATGCTGCTCAATGCGGCGGCCAGCCATGTGCCGCACCGACCCGGCCAGGAAGCCGGGCACCCCGCTGCGGCGCGGCCTCGCGACTGACGTCGCCACAGTCACAACAGTCACAGTCGTGGCTCGCCGCGCGGCGGGCAAACTTGTTGATACCGGTCGACACAGATATATTGAGTGCAACCCATCGACACAGATAACCGGAGGGACTATGTCAGCCCAGCTGACCGACTTACAGCTGCTGCACGAACTCGAACCGGTCGTCGAGAAGTACCTCAACCGGCACATCAGCATGCACAAGAACTGGAACCCGCACGACTACATCCCGTGGTCGGACGGGAAGAACTATTACGCGCTCGGCGGCCAGGATTGGGATCCGGAAGAGAGCAAGCTTTCTGACGTCGCCCAGGTGGCCATGGTGCAGAACCTGGTCACCGAGGACAATCTGCCGTCCTATCACCGTGAGATCGCGATGAACATGGGCATGGACGGCGCCTGGGGACAGTGGGTCAACCGCTGGACCGCCGAGGAGAACCGGCACGGCATCGCGCTGCGCGACTATCTGGTAGTGACCCGATCGGTCGACCCCGTGGAGCTGGAGAAGCTTCGCCTCGAGGTGGTCAACCGGGGCTTCAGCCCGGGCCAGAACCACCAGGGCGAATATTTCGCCGAGAGCGTCACCGACTCCGTCATCTACGTGAGTTTCCAGGAGCTGGCAACCCGGGTTTCGCACCGCAACACCGGTAAGGCCTGCAACGACCCGGTGGCCGACCAGCTGATGGCCAGGATCTCCGCCGATGAGAACCTGCACATGATCTTCTACCGCGACGTCAGCGAGGCGGCGTTTGACCTGGCGCCCAACCAGGCGATGAAGTCGTTGCACCTGATCCTGCGCCACTTCAAAATGCCCGGCTTCTTGGTGCCCGAGTTCCGCCGCAAGGCGGTCATCATCGCCGTCGGCGGCGTCTATGACATTCGCATTCACCTCGACGAGGTGGTCAAGCCGGTGCTGAAGAAGTGGCGCATCTTCGAGCGGGATGACTTCACCGGCGAGGCCGCACAAATGCGCGACGACCTCGCCAAGCTGATGGAAGAGCTCGAGGCGGAGTGCGACAAGTTCGAGGCGTCCAAGCAGCGCTACCTCGCGCGCCAGGCCCGCATGGATGAGCGCATCACCGCCAGGAAGGTGCTCACCACCAAGGGCACGCTGAGGATGACCGGGCGGTAGTGGCCGTTGCGTATCGGCTCAATCGAGCTTGCCAGCCCGGTTGTGTTGGCACCGATGGCCGGTGTGACGAATGTCGCGTTCCGCACCCTGTGCCGTGACTTCGGTTCGATGCGTGGCGACCCGCTGCGTCCGGCTTCACCGCCCTTGCGATCGCCACGAGAACAGGCGAAGGTCGGCACGGTCGGCGGACTCTACGTCTGCGAGATGGTGACGGCCCGCGCGCTGGTCGAGCGGCATCCGGTCACCATGCACATGACGACGTTCGCCCCGGACGAATCGCCTCGCTCGCTGCAGCTCTACACCGTCGACCCCGACACCACTTACGCGGCGGCGCGAATGATCGCCGACGAAGGCCTGGCCGACCACATCGACATGAATTTTGGGTGCCCGGTGCCCAAGGTCACCAAGCGCGGTGGCGGGGCGGCCCTGCCGTTCAAGCGACGGCTGTTCGGCCGGATCGTGGCTGCGGCGGTGCGTGCCGCCGAAGGCACCGGGATACCTGTGACGGTCAAGTTCCGCATCGGCATCGACGACGCTCACCACACCCATCTGGACGCCGGCCGCATCGCGGAGGCCGAAGGTGCCGCCGCGGTCGCTCTGCACGCCCGGACGGCCGCGCAACGGTACTCCGGCACCGCCGACTGGGACCAGATCTCCCGGCTCAAGCAGCAGGTCACGACCATCCCGGTGCTGGGCAACGGGGACATCTACGATGCCAGCGACGCGCTAGCCATGATGGCCACCACAGGATGTGACGGCGTTGTCATCGGCCGCGGTTGCCTGGGCCGACCATGGCTGTTCGCCGAGTTGTCGGCCGCCTTTACCGGCCGCCCGGCTCCCACCCCGCCCACACTCGGTGAGGTCGCCGACGTCATCCGCCGCCACGGAGCCCTACTGGCGGCACACTTCGGTGAGGACAAGGGCATGCGCGATATCCGCAAGCACATCGCCTGGTACCTGCATGGGTTCCCGGCCGGATCAGACGTCCGGCGAGCGTTAGCGCTGGTCAAAACGTTGAGCGAACTCGACGACCTGCTGAACCGGTTGGACGGCAGCGTCCCGTTCCCGAGTGCCGGCAACGGCCCCCGCGGCCGGCAGGGCTCACCCGCCCGGGTGGCCCTTCCCGACGGTTGGCTGGACGATGCCGACGACTGCCGGGTGCCCGACGGAGCCGACGTCATGCATTCTGGTGGTTGAACCGAAACTCTTCCGAGATCGCGTCTGCGACCACAAGTCAGTACGATGTGGGCTTTATGCATGGCGCGGCGCCGATCGGCTCGGCGCTGCGCTGACGTGTGCGCACGGACAACCCAGATGTCCGGATCATATTTTTCGGAGGCCGATGGGACATGAGTGACGGCGACAAAGACGCCACTCCTGACCTTCGGCGCGTGTCCGGCTCCCGCGACGACGCCCAACCGGTCACCCTGAACCCGCCGGCGACACCGGGCGCCGCGCCGTGGGAGCGGTTGTTCGCGCCGCCGCCCGAGGACAGCTTGCTCCGCTGGTCGGGAGTGTCATCCGGCGATGCGGCCGGACATCACGGCGGCCCGGACCACGCAGAGCCCGCAGAGGTCGGCTGTCACGTCAACGGCGGAGTCAGCGTCGCGGAGCTGATCGCCAAACTCGGCGCACCTGCGCCCGCCCGTCCCACCCATCGCCACAGCGCGCCGGACCCCGATCCCGTCGCGGAGCCGTCGCAACCATCCCGGATGGACGTGGAGGTCCCCGACGACGACGCGGACCAACTGGACACCCAGGTCATCGCCATTCCGGCCTACTCTTCAGAACTCCTCTCCGAGCTGCCCGACCTCGGGTCGGCCGCCTTCGCACCGGATACCGTCGCCGCCGAGCCACCCGAGGGCGAGCCGGCCGCGTCGTCGCGGGCGCCTGTCGTCAAGCGCTCAAAAACCCCGAAGCGCCGGGAGAACCGGGCAAAGAAACGGCGTTCGCGCCGGCGGCCGATGCTGCTGGCCGGGCGGTCACTGGCGGCCATGTTCGCCGTGCTGGCGCTGGTCCTGACCGGCGGGGCGTGGCAGTGGAGCGCATCGAAAAACGAACGGCTGAACACGGTAAGCGCGCTCGACCCGAACTCCGGCGATATCGTCGACCCCAACGGGCAGTACGGCGACGAAAACTTCCTGATCGTCGGCATGGACTCGCGCGCCGGCGCGAATTCCGAGATCGGTGCCGGTGACACCGAGGACGCCGGCGGTGCCCGGTCGGACACCGTCATGCTGGTCAACATCCCGGCGAACCGGAAGCGGGTGGTGGCGGTGTCGTTCCCCCGCGACCTGGCGATCACCCCGATCCAGTGCGAGGCCTGGAACCCCGACACCGGCAAGTACGGGCCCATCTATGACGAGAAGAAGGGGACGTGGGGTCCCCGGATGGTCTACACCGAGACGAAGCTGAACTCGGCGTTTTCTTTCGGCGGCCCGAAGTGCCTGGTGAAGGTCATCCAGAAGCTGTCCGGCCTGAGCATCAACCGCTTCATCGCCATCGACTTCGTCGGTTTCGCGCGAATGGTCGAAGCCCTCGGCGGCGTCGAGGTGTGTAGCACCACTGCGCTGCGCGACTACGAATTGGGTACGGTGCTCGAACACGCCGGACGTCAGATCATCGACGGGCCGACCGCGTTGAACTATGTGCGAGCCCGCCAAGTCACCACCGAGAGCAATGGCGACTACGGTCGCATCAAACGTCAGCAATTGTTCTTGTCGTCACTGCTGCGTTCGCTGATCTCCGAGGACACGTTGATGAACCTCAACAAGCTCAACAACGTCGTCAACATGTTCATCGGCAACAGCTACGTGGACAACGTCAAGACCAAGGACCTGGTACAGCTGGGCCAGTCGTTGCAGCACATGGCGGCCGGCCACGTCACGTTCGTCACCGTGCCGACCGGCGTGACGGACCAGAACGGCGACGAACCGCCCCGGACGGCCGACATGAAAGCGCTGTTCGCCGCCATCATCAACGACGATCCGCTGCCGCTGGAGAACGACCACAACGCGCAGACGCTGGGGAACTCGCCGACGACGGCGCCGACCACGACGAAGAAGACGCCCCCGCCGAACGGCACCGGCGAGGTCCAGCGCGAACAGGTGATCACCACGTCGCCGCAGGAAATCACGGTGCAGGTCTCCAACGGGACCAGCACCGCCGGCCTGGCGACCACCGCAGCCAACCAGCTCAAGCGAAACGGCTTCAACGTGATGACGCCGGACGACTACCCGAGTTCGTTGAAGGCCACCACGGTGTTCTTTTCCCCGGGCAATGAGCAGGCCGCAGCAACCGTGGCCGCGGCGTTCGGCAATTCGAAAGTCGAGCGGGTCACCGGGATCGGACACGTGGTTCAGGTAGTCCTCGGCCCGGATTTCAGTTCGGTGACCACCCCGCCGCCCAGCGGCTCGTCGGTCAGCATGCAGATCAACCGGAATTCCAGCACTCCGCCGACCAAGCTGCCCGAGGATCTGACCGTCACCAACGCCGCCGACACCACCTGCGAGTAAGCGCTTCACGGCGTATCCGGCGTCGAGAACGTAGGCTTTATCACATGCGAACCGCTTACCACGAGCAACTCTCGGAATTGTCCGAGCGGCTCGGTGAGATGTGCGGGCTGGCAGGCATCGCCATGGAGCGGGCGACCCAGGCCTTGCTGCAGGCCGATCTGGTGTTGGCCGAACAGGTGATCTCCGACCACGAAAAGATCGCAACGCTGAGCGCCCGGGCCGAGGAAAGCGCGTTCGTCCTGCTGGCACTGCAGGCCCCGGTCGCCGGTGATCTCCGGGCAATCGTGAGCGCGATCCAGATGGTGGCCGATATCGACCGGATGGGCGCACTTGCCCTGCACGTCGCCAAGATCGCCCGCCGGCGGCATCCGCAGCATGCGTTACCCGAAGAGGTCAAAGGATACTTTGCCGAAATGGGCAGAGTCGCAGTCGAATTGGGAAACAGCGCGCAGGAGGTCGTGTTGTCCCGCGACCCGGAGAAAGCGGCCCGGATCCGCGAGGAAGACGACGCGATGGACGATCTGCACCGGCATTTGTTCAGCGTTCTGATGGACCGGGAATGGAAGCACGGCGTGGCAGCGGCGGTCGACGTGACGTTGCTGGGCCGGTTCTACGAACGCTTCGCCGACCATGCCGTCGAAGTGGCGCGACGCGTGATCTTCCAGGCGACCGGGAGGTTTCCCGAAGACGAAACGACGCCTCACTCGCGCTAATTCGACCGCGCTAGCCGAATCGGCCGGAGATGTAGTCCTCGGTGGATTTCTGGCTCGGGTTGGAGAAGATCTTCTCGGTGTCGTCGATTTCTATCAGGCGGCCCGGCTTGCCCACGGCCTCCAAATTGAAGAACGCCGTCTGATCGCTCACTCGGGCGGCCTGCTGCATGTTGTGCGTGACGATGACGATCGTGTAGTCCTGCTTCAATTCACTGATCAGGTCTTCGATTGCCATCGTGGAGATGGGATCCAGCGCCGAGCACGGCTCGTCCATCAGCAACACATCGGGCTGGACGGCGATGGCCCGCGCGATACACAACCGCTGTTGCTGGCCGCCGGACAACCCGCCGCCGGGTTTGTCCAGCCTGTCTTTGACCTCATCCCATAGGTTGGCGCCGCGCAGCGAATATTCGGCGGTTTCGTCGAGCACCTTGCGGTTGCGCAGGCCCTGCAACTTCAGGCCGGCGACCACGTTGTCGCGAATCGACATCGCGGGGAACGGGTTGGGCCGCTGGAAAACCATTCCGATCGCCCGCCGCACCCCGACCGGGTCGATGCCGGGCCCGTAGATGTTTTCGTCGTCGAGCAGCACGGTGCCTTCGACGCGCCCGCCGGGCACCACTTCGTGCATCCGGTTCAGCGTGCGCAACACCGTGGTCTTGCCGCACCCCGACGGGCCTATGAATGCCGTCACGCTGCGAGGCAGAATCGACAAGGACACATCGGCGACGGCCTGAAACGCCCCGTAGTAGATGTTGACGTCCTTGAGGTCCAACCGCTTGGCCACTGAGTGCTCCTGCCTACGACTTCTTGGGGACGAGGATGGCGGCGACCACCCTGGCGCCGATATTGATCATCGCGATCAGCAACATCAGCGTCAGCGCGGCGCCCCACAGCCGCTCTGTGGGGACCGGGCTGATGCCGGCGCCCGCCGTCGCCTGGTCATACATCATGCCCGGCAGCGACCCCATGAACCCGCTGAATATGTCGAAGTTCATTGTCTGTGCATAACCAACCAGGATCAGCAGCGGCGCCGTCTCGCCCATCACCCTGGCCAAGGCCAGCAGGATGCCGGTCACGATGCCGGACAACCCGGTCGGGATCACGATCTTGGCGATGGTCTTCCACTTGGGCGCTCCCAGCGCGTAACTCGCCTCTCGCAGATCTACCGGGACGATACGCAGCATCTCTTCGGTCGAGCGCACGATCACCGGCAGCATCAACAACACCAGCGCCAGTGACACCGCAAGTTGGGAGCGGGGGAAGCCCAGGACCGCGACCCACAGCGCATAGATGAACAGGGCCGCCACGATCGACGGCACGCCGGTCAGGATGTCCACCATGAAGGAGACCACCCTGCGCAGCGCGCTAGCGCCACCGTATTCGACCAGATAGATGGCCACCAGGACGCCGATCGGGATGGATATCGCCGCACACACCACACCCTGCAACACCGTGCCGACGATTGCGTGGTAGGCACCACCGCCGGCTTTCAACGACGTCATCCCGGCCTGTGAATGCGTCCACCAGGTGCTCGACAGGACCGTCCGGAGGCCGTTGACCAGCACCGAGCACAGGACCCACGCCAGGGGTGTCAGCGCGATCGCCATCGATAGCGTCACCAGCACGGCGGCCATGTTGTCGGTGACTCGACGGCGCCGGCCTAACGCGGGCAGTGCACGCGCTTTGACGGGCCGGTCCAGCATCGAGGTCATCGGGTGGCCCTTCCCGCTCCGGCCAGAGCCGCGCGTGCCGCGGCGTTGACCACGAATGTGAGCAGGTAGAGCATCAGTCCCGCGGCCAGGTAGGCACCGGCTTGGTAGGGGTTGTCGAGGCCCGATGCGGCGGCGGCGATCTTGGTGGCGAAGGTCGAACCACCATCGAACAGTGACCAGCCGAAGGCTTGCTGGGTACCGTGCAAGATGATCAACAGCGCGACCGTTTCTCCCAGTGCCCGTCCCAGGCCCAGCATCGCGCCGCTGATGTATCCGGACCGTCCGAACGGCAACACCGTTGTCGTGACAACCTCCCAGCGGGTGGCGCCGAGCGCCAGCGCCGCCTCTATCTGGCCGTGCGGGGTCTGGGCGAACACTTCGCGCGTGACCGCGGTGATGATCGGCAGGATCATCACCGCCAGGACGATGCCGCCGGTGAAGACGTTGCCCCCGCCCCCAATTGAGGTATTGCCGCCGGCGAACAGGAAACAGTGACCCAGGGTGTGGTTGAGCGAGGTCGCGACGGGTCGCAGGTGTGGCGCCAGCACGTGCAAACCCCATACGCCGTAGATGATCGACGGCACCGCGGCCAGCAGATCGACCAGGTGGGCCAGCGGCATGGCGAACCGTCGCGGCGCATACTGCGTTAGGAATATGGCGACACCCAGCGCGACGGGCATGGCCAGCACCAGTGCGAACAGCGATACGAACGTGGTCACTCGCAACAGATCGAGGATTCCGAAGTGCATCGCCGAGGGGTCGGCGGTCTTCCAGGTTCCGCCGTAGGTCAAGAAGTTTTCTTTGTTGCGCGCCAGCGCCGGTATCGCACGCCACAGCAGAAACGCGCCGATCGCGGCGATCAGAACGATGATCAAGACGCCGGAACCCTGCGATAGCCCGCGAAACACCCGGTCCCCCAGACCCGGTTTGCCGGTACCCCAAGGGTTGATGGAGGTTGCCGGCGGCTCCGGAAAAGGCGCAGCAACGATCGCACCCGCCTCGGCTGGGTCGGGCACTGTCACTGCGATCCCGTCGATCCTGTCACTGCGGTGCTTGTTGGCTCCTCTTTTATCAGCGTCGTCCGTGGTCAAGCAGTCATTGCAGGGCGTTTATGGCGGTGACCAGGCGTTCTTCCACCTTATCTGGCACCGGAACGTAGCCGGCCGACGGAAGGCCGGTCTGACCGTTGTGGACGGCAGTGGTGAGAAACGCCTTGACCGCGGCACCGATGTCGCGCGGGTATCCCTTCGAGCACACAATCTCGTAGGTCGCCAGTACCAACGGGTAGGCGCCCGGGTCCTGGATGGCGAAGATCGAATTCAGGTCCAGAACGAGGTCGTTTCCGTTGGCCGCAAAAGTGACGGAGTCGATTGCCTTGCGAGCCGTTTCCTCGGTGAGCGGTACGACGTTGTTGCCGGTGTCGATCTGGGCGAACGGTATGCCGGCGCGGTCAGCGAAACCTTTCTCGACATAACCGATCGAACCTGGCGTGACCTGTACGGCTTGGATCACACCTGCCGACCTTTCGACGCCTTCCCCGACACCGCCGTGAAACTCGCCGCCGACACCTCGGCTCCAGCTTTGTGGCGCGGCGGCGGTCAGGTACTTCTGAAAGTTGTCCGTGGTTCCCGACGAATCCTTCCGGTACACCGGGATGATTTTGATATTAGGAAGTGCCACACCAGGATTGAGGGCCGCAAGGATCGGGTCGTTCCAGGTCCGAATGGACCCGCTGAAGATCTTTGCCATCGCATCGGCGTCGAGAACCAGGTTCGTTACGCCAGCGAGGTTGTACACCAACGCAATTGGCCCGAATACCAGTGGCAGGTCCCAGGCCGGGTTTCCTTTGCAGCGGTCGGCCGCCGGACCGATCTGCTCGGCGACCAGGGGCGAGTCCGATCCCGCGAAGTCGACATGACCGGCGATGAACTGCTCGCGACCGGCCCCTGACCCGGTCGGGTTGTACGACACTTTCTTACCCGGACACGCCTGGCCCCATGCCTGGTTGAACAACGCCATGGCATTCTGCTGGGCAGTCGATCCCTCTGCCGTCAGCGCATCTCGGCCGCTGCAGTCGGCCTTTGGCAACGGCGCTGCGGAGCCATTCGCCGAGGAAATACCGGGGTTTTGATCGCTACCGCATGCGGTGAGGGTCCCACCGCAAGCGGTGATCACCGCCACCGCCGCCGCGAATGCCCTGACCACCGTATCGAGCCTCATCGATCTCGCTCCCTGAATGCATTTACGACGATTGCGGCGCTGCACGGCCGTCTTCAGGACGAATTGCCAAGTCAACCATTAACTATGCGTCGTGCCGGAACTTGCCGGTTGGCGATCGTCAGCCGAGTGCCGGATCTGAGCAGGCCAGCGCGTAGGCCGTGTCGACGCTATGGGTGACAAATCCCAGGCTGTGATAGGTCCGCATGGCCGCGACGTTGTCCGATTCCACATACAGCATGACGGTGGGTTCTTCGGCAGGGTTCACGCCGGCCAGCCGCCGCGCCAACGAGCTGAGACCAATCAACGTCAACGCCTTGCCGAGCCCACGCCCTTGCGCTACCGGATCGACGCCGAGAACGTAGACCTCGCCAAGGTCAGGCTGGTGGTGAATCTTGGTCCAGTGGAAACCCAGCAGCTTCGCCTCGTGGCCCGGGGAAGCGTCGAACGCCAGGATGAGGCCCGCCGGATCAAACCAAGGTTCGCCGCGCCGCTCGGCCAGCTGTTGTTGGGTCCAGCCACCTTGTTCGGGGTGGTATGAGAACGCGGCGTTGTTGACCCGAAGCAGTTCGGCGTCATCGGTCGGGCCGGCGTAGGTGCGGATCCGCAGCCCGTCGGGGATTGTCGGCTCGGGGATATCGCGCAACGAGCGGCGCATCTGCACCAGTTCGCGCACCGGGGCCAGACCCAGCGCGGCGGCCGTGGCCCGGGCGGCTTCCAGGGTGCCGTGCGCCCAGAATTGGTTTTTCCCATGGGTTTTTGTCAGCGCGGCGCGCGCCATGGCGGTGCCGACACCGCGACGCCGGGATTGCGGGTGCACGACCAACTCGGCCATTGCGGAATCGGCATCGCGCGCCGGGCTGAGGTTGAGATAGCCGACGATCGCGTTGCCCGCTCGGGGATCAGTGGCCACCAGATGGTGCGTGCGCCGCTGTCCCAATTCTCGCAGCACCTGCTCGCCCACCGGCGCCACACCGTCGAATTCTGTTGCCGCCGAGATTATTTCGTGTACTTCCTGCTGCTGACCGGCTGTCAGCGCCGAGCGCCACTCCCCCGGCGTCACTGACTGCGCAGCGGGTCGACCAGCGGGTCCTGGAAATCTGCGGAATCGGGCCCCGATCCTTCGTCGTCGGGCTCGGCGACTGCGGTTCGGCCCCGCGCAGGCCGCACCGCCTTGTAACCGACGTTGCGGACGGTGCCGATCAGGGCTTCGTGCTCGGGGCCGAGTTTGGCGCGCAATCGCCGGACGTGCACATCGACCGTGCGGGTGCCGCCGAAGAAGTCGTATCCCCATACCTCGTGGAGTAGCTGCGCACGCGTGAACACCCGTCCGGCATGCTGGGCGAGGTATTTCAGGAGTTCGAATTCCTTGTAGGTGAGGTCGAGCGGTCGGCCCCGCAGTCGCGCGGTGTAGGTGCCTTCGTCGATCACCAGTTCCCCCAGGCTGACCTTGCCGACGCCTTCTTGGTCGGACAGACCGCCTCGCCGGCCAACCACCAGGCGCAGTCGGGCGTCGATCTCGGCCGGGCCGGTACTGGGCAGCAGGATCTCGTCCAGCCCCCAGTCAGCGCTGACTGCCACCAGCCCGCCCTCGGTCACCACGGCCAATACCGGCGCGGACCGACCCGCGGTGCTCAGCAGACGGCACAGACCGCGCGCGGCCGACAGGTCGTTGCGCGCGTCGACAAGCACCGCATCCGCGTTACCGGCCTCCAGCAGCGACGAAGCCTCCGGCGGCGCCGTCCGCACGTTATGCGAAAGCAGCGACAGCGACGGCAGGACTGGGTCGGGATACAGCTCCGAGGTCAGTAGTAGTAATTCCAACGATCCCCTCCAGCGTCGGGGGAAGGCATCTCCCTGAGTCAGCGCAACCGGTGAACTTTAGCGGCCGGATCGTCTAACGATAACCTGCCACCTGGTCTTTGGCCCGGTGACAATGCAGGCACCGCCTGCTGAGGAGCCGGGCAAATCCGACGACAGCCCGGTGACAATGCAGGCACCGCCTGCTGAGGAGCCGGGCAAATCCGACGACAGCCCGGTGACGATGCAGGCACCGCCTGCTGAGGAGCCGGGCAAATCCGACGACAGCCCGGTGACGATGCAGGCACCGCCTGCTGAGGAGCCGGGCAATCGACGACAGCCCGGTGACGATGCAGGCACCGCCTGCTGAGGAGCCGGGCAAATCCGACGACAGCCCGGTGACGATGCAGGCACCGCCTGCTGAGGAGCCGGGCAATCGACGACGCGGCCTGCGAAGTTGGCACCGGGCGCCGCGTCATGTCACATTCGCCCCATCTGCCCCAGCCGGTGCGGGGGATCTGCGTGTGTGCCCAGGTCACGAGAAAATTCAATCGTTGACCAGCACCTAGGAAACCCACGAAACCTTGGCCCAATTTTCGGCACGCCGATACGGCACCTCCGCTCGAACCTCTTGTGAGGGCGGGCGTTCGGGAGATACCTCACGTACTCACTGAATCGGCGGCCATGCCGCCGTATCGAGTGTGCGGTGACGGCTTTGAGGGTGCATGCAGGGCGGGGTCTGCCCACGATCGGCCGCCCTGACGGCACACTCGGCGCCATCAGCGCACAGTCGGCGCCATCAGCGCACAGTCGACGCCGCCAGCGCACAGTCGACGCCGCCAGCGCACAGTCGACGCCGCCAGCCGTCGACCCAACCGCACCAGCCCACGACCTTCATCTCTTCACGCCGGGGTGTGGCGCCCGCATCGCTCGCAGCGACAACGGGTGCGCAGCCGAGCGCGGCGGTTGTCGCTCCAAGCCGGGCACTCTTGGTGAGTCAGCGCGTACCGGCGGATCCGGAGGCACATGTGGCAGCTATGTCGGCGGCACTTGGAAACCCCGGCGCTGCAGCCGGCTTCAACCGCAGCTTCGGACCTGCCGCCAGCGGGTCAAGATTCAGATCCGGCCATGAAACGCCGTGGACGGCGACGCCCGGGAGCTCAGCCAGGGATAGCGCCGGGGCGATAGGCCACAATATGCGGATGCGCAAGGTGCTGATCGGTGTCGCCGCCGTGGCCGTCGTCGTCCTCGGCGCCGTCGGCGTCGACTTCGGCGCCAGCATTTACGCCGAATATCGGCTTTCGACCAGTGTGCGCAAGGCAGCCAACCTGGGCTCTGATCCCTTCGTCGCCATCCTCGGTTTTCCGTTCATCCCGCAGGCGATGCGAGATCGCTACGGCGAGCTGGAGATCAAGGCGTACGCCATCGAGCACTCGACGGTGGGCACAGCCACGCTCGAAGCCACCATGCATTCCATCGATCTGTCTCACGCATCCTGGCTGATACAGCCCGACGCGAGGTTGTCGGTGCACGAGCTGGAAAGCCGCATCATCATCGACTCCATGCACCTGGGCCGTTATCTGGGGATGGCCGATCTGATGGTGCAGGCGCCTCTCCAGGAAAGCAACGATGCCACCGGCGGCACCACCGAATCGGGGATATCGGGCAGTCACGGGCTCGTTTTCAGCGGGACACCGAAGTCAGCCGACTTCGATCGTCGGGTCAGCGTCGCGGTGGATCTGTCCATCGATCCCCACAGCCAGGAGACCTTGGTGATCACACCGACAGGGGTGGTGACCGGCCCGGACACCGCGGACCAGCCCGTTCCGGACGACAAACGGGAGGCGGTACTGCACGCCTTCAGTAGCAGGCTGCCCAACCAGAAGCTGCCGTTCGGGGTGGCGCCGAACACTGTGGGCGCACGCGGGTCGGACGTCATCATCGAGGGCATCACCTACGACGTGACCGTTGCGCTCACCGGATTCAGGCAGTCATGATCACCGGATCGACGCCCCACGGAAGCTCAACGCCGGCCGCCCCGGCCCCGACGATGCTGTTGGCTTGATCACTACGTCATTGGGTAAGCTGACCGACGTGTCAGCCCGCCTTGAGCTCAAGCTCACCAAGCGACGCGCAGTTGATCTGTGCCGCACCACGGGCTGTTGCTGTTGCTGTTGCTGTAGCTGCTGAGTAGCCGCGTCGTCCACGCAGCGCTCGGAGCAGCCTCGGAGACCCACCGCGGCGTATCTCCCACCTTTTCCGTGCAATCGGCGTATCTAGGAGTAATTCGTGTCGAGTAATAGCACCCCCGCCCAAGTGGGTGTCGACGTCCGCGGGCCGCGATTCGCCGCGTGGCTGACGACGGGGGTTCTGGGGCTCGTCCTGATCGTTTCCGCCTTCAGTTCGGCAGCTGCCGCAGTTGCCTTGAGCATCCAGGCGGTCGTGTTCGCTGTCGGTGCCGCATTCGGGCCTCGCCGGCATCCCTATGGGCTGCTGTACTCGACGTTTGTGTCGCCCCGCCTGGGACCGGTGCGAGAACGGGAACCTGCGCCACCGCTGAAGTTCGCCCAACTGGTCGGATTTGTGTTCGCTATCTGCGGGATCATCGGCTTCGCTGTCGGCCCGGTTGTGGTGGGCGTCGTTGCGACTTCGTTCGCGCTGGCGGCCGCCCTCCTCAACGCGGCCTTCGGCATCTGCCTGGGCTGCCAGCTTTACCCGCTGCTGGCCCGCCTGCGGCGCGGCGCCATTCCCGCCTGACTGCTGTTTATCTGACGCAAATCGAAAGGATCCCCACCATGGCACGCTCCGACGTCCTGGTCTCTGCCGACTGGGCTGAGAGCAATCTCAGCAATCCGGAAGCGGCCAACATCGTCTTCGTCGAAGTCGACGAGGACACCAGCGCATACGACGACGGCCACATCCCCGGCGCCATCAAGCTGGACTGGCGCACCGATCTGCAGGACCCGGTCAAACGCGACTTCGTCGACGCCCAGCAATTCTCGAAATTGCTCAGCGACCGCGGCATCTCCAACGACGACACCGTGGTCCTCTACGGCGGCAACAACAACTGGTTCGCCGCCTACGCCTACTGGTATTTCAAGCTGTACGGCCACGAGAAGGTCAAGCTGCTCGACGGCGGCCGCAAGAAGTGGGAACTCGACGGCCGCCCGCTGTCCACCGACACCGTCACCAGGCCCGCGACCTCCTACAGCGCGGCCCCGCCGGACAATGCCATCCGTGCATTCCGTGACGAGGTGATCGCGGCCATCGGCGCCAAGAACCTGGTCGACGTGCGATCCCCCGACGAGTTCTCCGGAAAGATCCTGGCGCCGGCGCATTTGCCGCAGGAACAGAGCCAGCGGCCCGGCCATATTCCCGGGGCGATCAACGTGCCGTGGAGCAAGGCCGCCAACGAGGACGGCACCTTCAAGTCCGACGAGCAACTGGCCCAGTTGTACGCCGGCGCCGGTCTGGACGGCACCAAGGAAACGATCGCGTACTGCCGGATCGGGGAACGGTCCTCGCACACCTGGTTTGTCTTGCACGAATTGCTCGGGCACAAGAACGTCAAGAACTACGACGGCAGTTGGACGGAATACGGCTCCCTGGTGGGTGCCCCGATCGAGTTGGGAAACTGATATGTGCACTGCGCCGAAGCAAGGACTGACGCTGCCTGCCAGTGTCGACCTGGAGAAGGAAACAGTGATCACCGGTCGTGTCGTGGACCGCGACGGCCAAGCCGTGGGCGGCGCCTTCGTCCGGCTGCTGGACTCGTCCGACGAGTTCACGGCGGAGGTGGTCGCGTCGGCCACCGGCGACTTCCGGTTCTTCGCCGCGCCGGGCTCCTGGACGGTGCGCGCACTGTCGAAAGTCGGCAATGGTGACGCGGTGGTCAGACCGTCGGGCGCGGGCATTCACGAGGTCGACGTCAAGATCGCCTGACAGCCGCTCCAGGCTGATCCCGGATAGACTCATCCGCGTGGTGCTGTTCTTCGAGATCATGCTGGTCCTGGCGACCGTGGTCATCTCCTGGTTCGCGCTGTATGCGCTGTATCGGCTGATCACCGACGAATCGTGACCTCCGACGACGGCCATCACGGGCCGGGTGCGGGCTCCGGCGACCGCGCCGTCGCCGGAATGTTTCAAGCGGCGGAACGTGCCAAGCTGACCGCGACCCGCAATATTCCCGTCTTCGACGATTTGCCACTACCCGCCGACACCGCCAACCTGCGCCAAGGCGCCAGCTTGCACGACGCGCTGCTGGCACTGCTGCCGCTGGTCGGTGTGTGGCGCGGCGAGGGAGAGGGCCGCGGACACGACGGTGACTACCGCTTCGGCCAGCAGATCGTCGTGTCGCACGACGGCGGAGACTATTTGAATTGGGAAGCCCGGTCGTGGCGTCTCACCGACACCGGTGAGTACCTCGAACCGGGTTTACGCGAGACGGGCTTCTGGCGTTTTGTCAGCGATCCCGACGACCCGAGCGAGTCGCAGGCGATCGAGCTGCTACTGGCGCACTCCGCCGGTTACGTCGAGTTGTTCTACGGCCGCCCGCGCAACCAGTCGTCCTGGGAGTTGGTCACCGACGCGTTGGCCCGGAGCCGCTCCGGCGTGCTGGTCGGCGGGGCCAAGCGGCTCTACGGCATCGTCGAGGGCGGCGACCTCGCCTATGTCGAGGAGCGGGTGGACGCCGACGGCGGGTTGGTGCCGCATCTGTCGGCGCGCTTGTCCAGATTCGTCGGCTGAGAGTTGCCCCCCGGGCCTGAGCCGCCCGAAGCTAACCGACCCATTTGTTGCCTTCGCCCGCTGGTTCTGCGTGTACTGTTCGACGTCCGAGCAGCCGATACACGAACGAAAGGAGCCGGCGGATGGCGCGCAGCAGGACACCCTCGCCGGTGGCTCGCTGGGTGGTGTCGGTCATCGGGGTGCTGTTGATCGCCTATCTCGCCGCGGTAGCCCTGCAACCAGCGATTCTCGATGTGCTGCCGTCCTGGCTGAGCTGGTTCGGCCGCCCGGGGTCGATGGCGACCATCGCGGTCGTGGTGTCGGTTTTGATCGCTGTCTCGGTGCTGAACTTCCGGGGAAACGGCAGCCACCGGCTGGTGGGTGTTTCGTTCACCGTGATTGCATTGCTCATCACGATGAGCGCCGTGTTGGGCCTCAGTTCGTACTGGGGCTGTCATGACGCCAACCATCCGGCTGTCTTCACCCCGTTGATGTGGACCGCCCAACTGGTCAAAGGCAGCACCGGGGACACCTCGCTGAGTGGGCGCACCTGCCCCAATCCCACGCCTGTCGGCCTGGAACTGGCCCGCATCGCGGCGCTGTCGGCGATCTTCACCGGCTTGGGCGGCGTCGTGGTCGGTGTCTTCCGCTCCCAGGTGGACCGGCTGCGGGCCAATCTCGCCGATTCGGTCACCGCGATCGTGGGTGTCGACGACGACACCGAATCGATGGTCAGCGCGATCGCGCGGACGTTGGATCGGCGCAGCACCCTGGTGGTGATCACCAACGCCGGCGACGACCGGGTGCAGCGGGTCCGAAGGCTGGGCGCCCGGGTGGTGCTGGTCGACCTCAACGCCCCGTCCACCCTGGTGTCGCTGCGACTGTGGCGCCATCTCGGGCGGCTCTATCTGATGTCGCCCGATCCGGCGACCAACCTGATGTGGCTGGACCTGATCGGTCGTCGGCTCGCCGAGATCGGCGACAAGCAGCGGTTGCCGCTCATCGTTCGCATCGACGACCCGTGGCTGGCCGAGGCGTGGCGGGCCCAGCAGTTCGGCGGCTCCGACACCAGATGGGCCGCCGACGTCGTCGGCCGGTACGAGGTCACCGCCGGCCGACTACTCGACGGCATCATCGCGACGCCCAACATACAACGCGTATTTATCTGCGGCACTTCACAATTGACGCTGGCACTGTGCGCCGACCTGACCCGGCGAGCGCTCGAACGCGACTTCTACACCCCGCCCGGGGTGCCACCTCTCCCGGCGCTCACGCTGGTGGAACGAGACGCCGAGGACTACCTCAAAGACCACCAGTTCTACCGCCAGCAGGCCGGCTTCTTGTCGGACGGACCGGCAATCGACGCGGTGCCCGAGGCGCCGACGGTACCGACCCTGCTGCGTCTCATCGGTGACGCCGACCCGGCAACGTGCGCAGTGATTCTGGTCGACACACATTCCGCGGCCACCGGAACCAGGCTGGGCGCGCGCCTGCCCGCGATGCCCGTCTACGCCTGGGACCCCAATGCCCGGGGCACCGAGGATTCCTCGCAGATCGTCGGCCTGCTGCAGACCTACAGCCTGGCGCTGGACACCCGTCAGGGTCAGGTACAGGACGCCTGGGAACGCGCGGCCAGGCTGATCCACGAGCGCTATGTCGCCACCATCGACCCGAACGCGCCGAGATCCCCGGCGGTGATGCCGTGGGCCCAACTCGACGAGTTCTACCGCGGGTCCAACCGTCGCCAGGTGCGCAACGCGCTATGGATGGTCGAACGGATCGCCGGACACACCTGGAACACCTGGGGCAGCCCGCCGGCCCAGCTGTCCGGCCGGGACATGGCCGATCTGCCGCCGCTAGAACAGCTCGCCCTGATGGGCTTCGACCGCTACTCGGCGCTGAGCATGGCCAAGGCAGAACATGAGGACTGGTGTCGCTACTACCGTCGCAACGGCTGGAAATACGGAACCCCCCGCGACGATTCCCGCCGAATCCACGACAAGCTGGTCGACTGGTCGGAGGTGGAAAGCAACCCCGACCTGCTCAACGCCGCGGTGCGCAGCCTGGCGGCCACCCTCTGGAGCCTGCGCCAGCTGGGCTACCGGTCACGCCCGCTGTGGCGATCTTTCACTCGTGTCGGGACGGTCACCGCTGAGCAGCGGGGCAGCCCGTGGACCTGGAAGTCGGATTCGGGACAGACCATGCGCGCGGCCGCGGGAGACTGGGCCGTCCAAGCCGACGGTAAGACCTGGTCGGTGCGCGACGACATCTTCCGGGCCACCTATGAGGACGTCGGCGACGGACAATGGCGCAGGAAGGGGCAGGTGCAGGGTCGGCCCGCGCATGCGGGCGAGACGATCAACACCCTGGAAGGGCCGACGATCGCCGCGGACGGAGACTGGGTGGTACGCGGCAGTGACGGCGAGCAATGGCCAGTCCCGGGGGACGAGTTCGCCCGCCGCTATGTCGAACTTCGTCCGCCGGAGGAAGAGGACGCCCACGAGGGACCGGATAGTAGTACCCATCGGCGCCAACCGGCGTCATGATGCAGCGCACGTTTGCCAAAGCCAGATTGCTGTGCTCAATGCCATGCGCTACCGTCGCTTGACGGATTCGCCGTGTTAGCTCCCCGCGCCCCCTCAATCGGAGACTGCTATGGCCATATTTATCAGCTACTCGAGCCAAGACCGGTCGTCGCTGGAAGCCCTGACGGCGGCGCTTCGGCGTGCCCAGCAGCAAGTTTGGTTCGATCAAGAGCTCGGCGGCGGCGACGCTTGGTGGAACAAGATACTGGAGCAGATTCGCGCATCCGACGTGTTCATCGTCGCGCTGTCGAATCACTGGCTGCAGTCCAAGCCCAGTCAGGCCGAGTTGCGCTACGCCCAAGCCCTGCAGCGGCCAATCCTTCCGGTACAGGTCGGGCCCGTCGACAGTGTGCGGGTAAATCCCGTCTCGACATTGCAGATCATCAACTACCAGAACCCGACCGTTGATGCCGGCATTCAATTGGTGACGGCAATACACGCGTTGCGCGAAAAGGCCCCGGCGCTGCCGTCGCCGCTGCCCGAGGAGCCACCTGTACCGTTCGGCTACCTGATGCGGCTCGGCGACACCCTGGCCGAAAAGGAACTCAGTCCCCAGCAACAGCTTCAGCTGCTGGTGGAGCTGCGATCCGGGCTCGACGAGGACGGCGACGATCCGAGCGCTCGCAGCGACATCGCCCAGCTGCTGCGCATGCTGCGGATGCGACACGACGTCACGTACCGCACCCGCACCGAAATCGACAATGTGCTCGCTGAAATCGGCGCCGTCGAAGCGGGTCCGGCCGGTGCATCGTCAACACCGCAAGCCAAACCGCAACCGAGTCCGGTGCCGGCAGCCGAGGCGGCGTCCGCGCCCAGCACCCAGTCTCGGCCGTCACCGGCGCAAGTCGCGCCAAGCGGTGCCAATGGCCAGTCGAACAAGCGGCTGCTCGTCATCGGCGGCGCCGTCGTGGCCGTCGTCGTCGCGGTCGCGTTGATTGCGGTGTTCGCCACCCAGGGAGGCAACCGGAAACCGGCGGCCAGGCCGGGCAGCTCCACGGCTCCGGCTGCTCCGGCGGCCGCATCCCGCATCGAACCGATGCTGCTCGGCGCCGCAGAAGTCGGACAGATTCTCGGCGACCAGAACATGATGGTCTCTGCGCACGGCGATCAACTGCGCGCCCCGCAGGGGACGCTGTCGGAACCGGCATGTCTGGCGGCCTACGAGCCCTTCCAGGAGTCGGTGTATCGGCCCCATGCCCCTACCGAGGTGCGCAGCCAGGTCCTGCACACCCAAGGCGAGAACCCGGCGCACCGAGTGATCGAAGCCGCAGCAACCTTCCCGTCGGCCGAGAAGGCTCGGGCATTCGTCCAGGCATCCGCAGACAAATGGGCGACCTGCGCGAACCAGACCGTCAAGTTCACCAGTTCGACCAAAGCCAGCGAATGGACCTTCGGGGATGTGACCGGGGCTTCCCCTAAAATTGCCCAGGTACGCACTGAGACCAACGGCAGCGGGAAGGCCTGCCAGCATGTGCTGAGGGCGGTATCGGATGTCGTCATCGAGGTGGAGGCCTGCGGTACGGACATCGCTGACGGAGCCGGCCAGATCGCGGAACAGATGAGTACCAAAGCGGCGAAGTAACACCGGCTACATATGGAGCGGCCCCCGAGCGCTTTTCCGGTTGGACAGACCGGAAGCTCGAGGGCCGGGTGGCTACGTGGGATTCGCCAGCGTGCGTAGAACGCCGGCTCTTCCGAGCCATTGCAGCTAGCGCGCAGCCACCTCACATGTCCATGAAGCTATCAATTTCGCGGACCACCTCCTTTCCTGTGTGTCTCGACCATAGCATTCAGGTCCCTTCCCGCACGTCGGCGACCGTTTTCGGGCTGACTAGAGTACGACCGCGGTACGGCGCCGGTACGCCTACAAATTGCCCGCTGTCGCCGGGGTAACGCCGGGGCGACGCCCAGGGTCAGTTAGGGCGTCGGAGCGACTCGCTAGTTTGCACGGCATCCTGACACCCCCAACCCCGACGCTCGTGTGAGAATGCCGCCGCCGATGTCCCCCTACTTCGTTTCAGGGGGCTGGCTGGGGAACGGGTGGTATCGCCGGATCGGGTGCTCGCGGTAAAAGATGCGATGCACGGTCATGCAGTGAGGTCAAGTCCAGGGACGTGGTGTACGACGTCGATCGTGTGATTCTTCGATTTTGTGATTTAGGCGGTCAGTGCTGTGGGGGTGTTCTCCTGTTCTGTCGGTGTGGTGGTGGTCGGGCGGGATTTGCTGAGGACGTCGAGGCCGAGGTAGCGGCGTGATTCGGCCCATTCATCGTGTTGTTCGGCCAGCACGGCGCCGACTAGGCGGATCAGGGCGTCACGGTCGGGGAAGATGCCGACAACGTCGGTGCGACGCCGAATTTCCTTGTTGAGCCGCTCTTTTATCCGGCCCTCAGGGTGGAGGTCAACCCGGTGTGGGTTCGGCTTCAACGATCGAGGCGTTGGAGATGGTCGGTGAGGGCATGGGCTACGCGGTCGTGGCGGGCTGCTTCGTCGGTCCAGCCGCGGTTCTCCGCGTCGGATTTGAGGGCTTGGACGTCGGCGAGTTGGTTAGTGAGGGCGCCGCGGAATTCGGGCGCGGTGATGTAGTTGTCGCAGGTTTCGCAGATGTTGGCATATGGGCAGGCGCCGGCGGTTGGGTGGCGCGCGCAGTAGCCGTGCCCGACACGGGTTTTCAGCATCTCACTGTGTAGCCAGCTGACCTTGTCGGGCAAGATGGGTCGACCGACCGGGGTGAGAGTGAACTGGCGACGCATCTTGCCCATGGCGTCGTCGTAGGCGGCGCGCAGGGTTGGCGAGGCAAGGGTGGCGTAGCGGATCGTCATCTGCGGTGTGACATGTCCGAGCAGCGCCATCAACGCTTGCATACTCATTCCGGCGTTGGCGAGTTCGGTGGCCCAGGTATGACGCAGCTGATGAGGCGTGACGACGAGGATGCCGCCGTCGGGTCCGCGTAGCCCTGAGGATTGGGCCGCGGCCAGCAGCCCGTTGCGCAGTCGGGTGTAGCCCAGGCGGCGGCCGTACTGGGTGAACAGGAAGTCGGTGAGCACGCCGGTGCGTGGATGGGCCAGTGGCCGGTGTGCGTCACGGTGGGTGACCCATTCGTCGAGCGCAGCGGTAGTGGCCGCCGATAGCGGCACCATGCGTTCGGTAGCCAGCTTGCCCAGCGGTACCTTTAGCCAGGTGCCAGCCGCCCCGTAGTCGATGATGCTGCCCAGTTCCAGGTCGAGCAGCTCACCCACCCGCAGCCCCGCTCCGCGCAGCACGGTCAGCCCGATACGAGCGAATGAATCATCTAGACGGGCAACAGCATTCATCACCGCCGCATCGATGTCAGGGGCCAGTGCCCGCGGCAGCGGCTGGTCAAGCTTGGGAACGTCGGCGGCGAAGACCAGTCGCCGCGGCGGTGCTTCTTCCCAGCCCCAGGCGGTGATGTCATCGAGCAGGTTGCGCAGGCTTAGCACCGCCGACTGGGCAACCGCAGCCGAGACGGTGCGCCCGGCGCCGGCGGCGGCACGTTGCCCGCGCCAGCCGCGGGTGCGGTTCCAGGTCAGATAGTCCTCGATGCAGGCGCGGTCGAGCTCGCGCAGGCTGGTCAGCTTCGAGTGGTGGGCGGTGAGGTATTCGACGAACGGCAGCAGGTCATTGATCAGCGATTCCACCGATTTGGGCCGCAACACCGCGGCTCGGACCCGGATATAGCGCAGCAGGGTGTCGAGGATCGGGGCAGCCATAGCCACGTCGGTGAAACGTTGCTCGAGGCTGCGTGCCCACGGTCGTCGTCGCGGAGCGGCGTCGAGGACCCGGACCTCGTAGAGCAGCTGGCGCAAGCTGGCCAACCGCGCCCGGTAGGCGCGCCGTGACGATCGCGGGATTGAACTCGCCGACAACGCACTGTCGAATTCATCGATCGCCTGCTCGGTGAGGTCAGCGACCAGCCCACCATGGCAAGCCACCAGCACCGCCAAGCACTCGCCGAGCACAGTTTCAATCCAGGAACTGCTCCAGCCCAACCGGTTTCCCGCTTCACGCATCGCGGAGAACCCGGCCGAATCACGCATCTCCACCGCGGCACCGAGCCCGGTCAGCTGCTTAATGACGGCCAGCTCAACATCCAGCCGCAACCGGCCGGCACCGATCGCATAGCACAGCAGGGGCCATGCCCCACTCGACCGAAGCTCGCCAGCCCGCTCAACCGCCGGCAGAGCCATCCACGCCGCCAGATCCGGGTGACGAGCAAGAAATTCCCGTGCGGTTCGGATCCGGTCCCGAATCGCCCGATCACTCAAGCGCAGGCGAGCGACGTGGTCGAGGTAGTCACTCAACAAAGTGCCGGCGTCAATGGAGTCCTGAACCGTAGCGACGGTCATCGCCGTGCTCCGGCCAAGGAGGCGCGGGCGGCACCATATTCGGCGGCGAGCTGCTCCAGTGACAGGTGCACGTAGCGGGCCGTGGTCTCCGGTGAGGCGTGTCCCATCAACGCCCGTAATGCAAGCAGATCAATTCCCGCAGAAGCCAATTCGGTACCATAGGTATGGCGCAGCCGATGCGGACGCACCCGGATGGACCCGGAGAGTTCACGGTGACGGCGAAACAAGCTGCGCAGCCCTGCCTCACTAACCGGCGCCCCCGTCGTCGGACCGCGCAGCACCACGAAGCACTGCGGTGTCGACAGCCCAGCCGGGCGCTCCAACCGCAGATAGGCAGCAACCTCAGTGAAGAATGCCGCATCGACCGGCACGTAGCGTTCCTTGCCGCCCTTGCCGATCACCCGCAGCCGCCGCCGCCCCATGTCCACATCGGCCAGCAGCAGACCGCGCGCTTCCGCCGACCGCAACCCGCCCAGCAGCATCGCCAGCACCATGGCCCGATCCCGATGTGACCCCAGCGTTGCGACAAATGCATCGATGTCGCTGGCCGGCAACGATTCCGGAAGCAGCTGCGGTTGGCGCACCAACCTGCCGCCAGGACGGGCACGCCCAGGACCCAGATGACCTAGCAGGCCGCGCTCCGAGCGGCGCAGCCCTTGCCCACGCCGCGGCGACGGGACCGGGTTGTTCCCACGGCGACCGGTCATCGCCAGGTACTCGAACAAGGCGCGTACCGCCGCCACCCGACGGTTCACCGTCGAGGCTGCAGCTGAGCCCGGCTGGGGCCGACCGGTGCGGCGTACCCCTTGCCAATCGATCCAGTCGAATACCAGTGGAGCCTGCACTTCGGACAGCGTCACATCGCGCTCAGTGAGGAACCGCGCCAGATTCGCCACGTCGAAGGCATACGCCCGAACCGTCGCCGCGCTAAATCCCCGTCCGGCCAAATGCGTGAGAAACGCATTGGCCGAATCCAACCCCTCCCAATCCCCACCGAGCCGATACCCCTCATCGACGCGCTGCACCCGCACCGTCATCACTCGACCTCCTGATCTCGGGGCCGCCCTCAGCATCTACCCGGCTCTGGGAACGGTCCCGGATCTCACGCCGCAGTCAGATTCGTGTCTCCTGAGGGCCGGTTAACGGATAGGGGGTTGTTGGACCAGATTTGGCGCCAGATCTGCTTGGGAAAAGCAGTGAACGCCAGCAAGTCCGATCGGGCGGCTTCGAGGTGATCGGCGACCTTGGGCAGCTTGTCGGCCAGGGCGTCGATGATCCGATCATATTGCGCAGCAACGGATGTGGCGTCGGGCTGATCGAACACCGAATGCAGCAGCGTCTTGACCCAGGGCCAGGAGCTCTTGGGGGTAATGGCCATCAAGTTGGTGGCGTAGTGGGTGCGACACCGCTGCCAGGATGCTCCGGGCAGGGTTGCCCCGATCGCGGAAAGCAACCCAGCATGGGCGTCACTGGTGACCAATGCCACCCCCGATAGGCCGCGGGCGGTCAACGAGCGCAGAAACGTCAACCAGCCGGCGCCGTCTTCGGCGGTGCTGACATCGATGCCTAAAATTTCGCGGTAACCCTCGGCGTTGACCCCCACCGCGATCAGCGCGTGCACGTTGACCACGCGGCCGGCCTCACGGACTTTAAGCACCAGGGCATCGGCGGCCATGAACGTGTACGGGCCAGCATCGAGGGGACGAGTCCGGAAGGCTTCCACGGCGGTGTCGAGCTCTTTGGCCATCACCGACACCTGCGACTTCGACAGGCCGGTGATCCCGAGAGTTTCGACGAGTTTGTCCATCCGCCGCGTGGACACCCCGAGCAGATAGCAGGTCGCCACCACGGTAGTCAGGGCCCGTTCGGCGCGTTTGCGGCGTTCCAGCAGCCAGTCCGGGAAGTAGGAGCCCTGGCGCAGCTTGGGGATCGCCAAATCCAAACTTCCTGCCCGGGTATCGAATTGGCGATGCCGGTAGCCGTTGCGGGAGTTGGTGCGCTCACTACTGCGTTGGCCATAGCCTGCGCCGCACAGCGCGTCGGCCTCGGCGCCCATCAGCGTGTGGATGAACGTGGCCAGCAGTTCGCGCAGCACATCAGGATGGGTGGTGGTGAGTCGTTCGGCCAGCACTGCAGGCAGGTCGATATCGTGGGCAGCGGTCATCGCGTCGATTCCTTTGCTTGAGTGACTTTGGACGGTCTCTCGAAGAATCACGCGATGACCCTCATCTACCCGGCTACGACACGCCGGTCCTCAACTCACGGCCCGACTCGTACACCACCTTGGTGGACGCAACCTGCAGTGAGTCCAGAGCATCTGTACAAGCGAGGGAAGTTCGTCAGCCAGAACAAAGCCTCGGCGCTCTAATGGTGACACCCTCTGGGCCCCGTCGTTGTTGCCGATATTGACGGCTGCCCAGCCATCCAGCACGAAGATTCCATCGGCCTGCTCGTGCCATGGGCTGTCTTTGAACTCGTCTCTTATGAGCTTGATCGCAGCTTCACCAGAGATGTTCGTTGTGTACGCGAAGATGAAAAAAGGAATGCGTTCGACGAATCGAGGGACATCCGTGGGTGCTGCGAAGACCTCACCGCCCTTGCCTGGGCGCCGATAGAGCTGCTTTACCGACCGCGCGTTCTTCATCGCTCGACGCAGTTCTTCGGTACTGAGCCGAGCCTTGACTTGGTATGCGGCTTCCACGGCGTGTGCAATCAACATCGATTGGCTGTCACCGGTCCAAAGTGGTTGAAACTCGTTGACGACCGCCACATCGACCTCGTCGGATTGACGGCCCTCGGGGTCGATGATGGATGAGCTGACAGCTACCCGGTGAGCCCCGAGGTTTTCTTTGAGAAAGTCCGCGAGTGCTCGCTCGTTCGCGCCACCTTTGATGTGGGAGTCCCTTTGCGTTTGGCGCGTTCGCTCGAAGTTTGCACGTAATTGGGCGGCACCTGTCGCCCAGAAGTCACTGATCGCATTCACGTGCCCCATTGTGATCCGATGGGCCGCACGACGGGCTACACCCCCTCCAGCGCTCCGTGCCCTCTTCCGCTACTTGCCGCACTTGCGTTTTGGCGCGGCGCTGCCCTTGGCGCGTCGCCTAATCGCCGACAGGGAATGCCCTACCCGGCAGCTTGGCGAGAAAAGTACGGGTTGATTCGTCGTAGGTCACAGGCGCACGCACCTGCCAAAACACGCTGGCGTCGGCATTAAACTCGACAGGAACACGAGTAATCATGGCGTACATACGAGCACACAACACGACCATCAAGCGCAAGGGCAAGGTGGTGAAGCGGTACGAGGTGGTGTGGCGCGAGCCCGCCTGCGACCCAACAACGGGCCTGCCCACCGGCAAGACCCGCGCCCGCCAGGAGAGCTGCCCAACCCGTGAGGCGGCTGAGGCGCGCCGCGACGAACTGAACAACGCCAAGCACCACCTCGGCGGCACAGCGGCTTTGGCCGACGCGAAGTGAAGGCGGCGCGGACGTTCGGCGACTACGCGGCGAAATGGCTGGCGGCGCAGCAGCTTAAGGTGGCCAACGGGCGGCTCAAGCAGGGCAGCTACGACAGCTATAGCGGCTGGCCTGACCCCGATCGGTTGGTCCATGGCTTATGAGAGTCTTGCAGCCCACGCTGTGGGCAGGAAGGCTCAACAAGATCATGGCAACAAGGAAGCGGCATAGCCCCGAGCAGATCGTGCGCAAGCTGACGCTGGCGGATCGGCTGTTGTCCGAGGGCAAGGACACAGCGGCAGTGTGCCGCGAGCTGGGTGTGTCGGAGGCGACGTATCACCGATGGCGCAATCAGTTCGGTGGTTTGAAGGCCGAGGATGCCAAGCGCCTGAAGGACCTCGAGCGCGAGAACGCAACGCTGAAGCGGCTCTTGGCAGATGCCGAGTTAGAGAAGGCTGCACTCAAGGAGATCGCGCGGGGAAACTTCTAGGCCCGGAGCGTCGGCGGGCAGCCGTTCGTCACCTCCAGCGTGTGCTGGGGGTCAGCGAACGGTTCGCCTGCCGCGTGACCGGGCAGCATCGGGCCACCCAACGCCACGAACCCGCCGCCGAGACTGCCCAGGACCCCGATGCCGGCTTGCGGGCCTGGCTGCGCCGCTACGCCAAAGACCATCCGCGGCGTGGGTTTCGGCCCGCTTATCACGATGCCCGCGCTGAAGGTTGGCAAGTCAATCACAAGAAGGTGCAACGGCTCTGGCGTGAGGAAGGCTTGCGCGTGCCGCAGCGGCGGCGCCGTAAACGACGCGGTAGCTCCACCGCCCGGCCCGAGGTATGCGCCGATGCCCCCAACCGGGTCTGGGCCGTGGACTTTCAGTTCGATTCCACTACCGATGGGCGCCCGTTCAAGATCGTCTCGATCATCGACGAGCACACCCGCGAATGTCTCGGCGACAAGGTAGACCGCAGCATCACCGGCGAGGACCTCATCGACGAACTTGACCGCATCGCCGCTCAACGCGGTACCTATCCGAACGTGCTCAGATGTGACAACGGACCCGAATTAGCCTGTGCGGCAATGGCAGACTGGGCCGACGGTCACGTCGGGCTGCACTTTATCCCGCCCGGTGAACCTTGGCGAAACGGCTACGTCGAATCATTTAACTCCCGCATCCGCGACGAATGCCTCAACATCAACAGCTTCTGGTCTCTAGCCCAGGCCCGCGTGGTCATCAGCGACTGGAAACATGACTACAACCATCACCGGCGGCACTCTGCCTTGGGCTACCAAGCCCCCGCCCACTACGCTGCCACCTGCACCCACCAATGAACGACTCTCGTTCGCCGTGGACCAGTTCACGGGGTCCGGTCACGGCTATCTGAGCCGATACGCGCTGAAATCGTTGGTTGCGTCCACCAAGGTGGTGTACGAGTCGGGCCGTGAGTTGAGGACCGGCGTGTCGTAGCCGGGTAGATGAGGGTCATCGCGTGATTCTTCGAGAGACCGTCCAAAGTCACTCAAGCAAAGGAATCGACGCGATGACCGCTGCCCACGATATCGACCTGCCTGCAGTGCTGGCCGAACGACTCACCACCACCCATCCTGATGTGCTGCGCGAACTGCTGGCCACGTTCATCCACACGCTGATGGGCGCCGAGGCCGACGCGCTGTGCGGCGCAGGCTATGGCCAACGCAGTAGTGAGCGCACCAACTCCCGCAACGGCTACCGGCATCGCCAATTCGATACCCGGGCAGGAAGTTTGGATTTGGCGATCCCCAAGCTGCGCCAGGGCTCCTACTTCCCGGACTGGCTGCTGGAACGCCGCAAACGCGCCGAACGGGCCCTGACTACCGTGGTGGCGACCTGCTATCTGCTCGGGGTGTCCACGCGGCGGATGGACAAACTCGTCGAAACTCTCGGGATCACCGGCCTGTCGAAGTCGCAGGTGTCGGTGATGGCCAAAGAGCTCGACACCGCCGTGGAAGCCTTCCGGACTCGTCCCCTCGATGCTGGCCCGTACACGTTCATGGCCGCCGATGCCCTGGTGCTTAAAGTCCGTGAGGCCGGCCGCGTGGTCAACGTGCACGCGCTGATCGCGGTGGGGGTCAACGCCGAGGGTTACCGCGAAATTTTAGGCATCGATGTCAGCACCGCCGAAGACGGCGCCGGCTGGTTGACGTTTCTGCGCTCGTTGACCGCCCGCGGCCTATCGGGGGTGGCATTGGTCACCAGTGACGCCCATGCTGGGTTGCTTTCCGCGATCGGGGCAACCCTGCCCGGAGCATCCTGGCAGCGGTGTCGCACCCACTACGCCACCAACTTGATGGCCATTACCCCCAAGAGCTCCTGGCCCTGGGTCAAGACGCTGCTGCATTCGGTGTTCGATCAGCCCGACGCCACATCCGTTGCTGCGCAATATGATCGGATCATCGACGCCCTGGCCGACAAGCTGCCCAAGGTCGCCGATCACCTCGAAGCCGCCCGATCGGACTTGCTGGCGTTCACTGCTTTTCCCAAGCAGATCTGGCGCCAAATCTGGTCCAACAACCCCCTATCCGTTAACCGGCCCTCAGGAGACACGAATCTGACTGCGGCGTGAGATCCGGGACCGTTCCCAGAGCCGGGTAGATGCTGAGGGCGGCCCCGAGATCAGGAGGTCGAGTGATGACGGTGCGGGTGCAGCGCGTCGATGAGGGGTATCGGCTCGGTGGGGATTGGGAGGGGTTGGATTCGGCCAATGCGTTTCTCACGCATTTGGCCGGACGGGGATTTAGCGCGGCGACGGTTCGGGCGTATGCCTTCGACGTGGCGAATCTGGCGCGGTTCCTCACTGAGCGCGATGTGACGCTGTCCGAAGTGCAGGCTCCACTGGTATTCGACTGGATCGATTGGCAAGGGGTACGCCGCACCGGTCGGCCCCAGCCGGGCTCAGCTGCAGCCTCGACGGTGAACCGTCGGGTGGCGGCGGTACGCGCCTTGTTCGAGTACCTGGCGATGACCGGTCGCCGTGGGAACAACCCGGTCCCGTCGCCGCGGCGTGGGCAAGGGCTGCGCCGCTCGGAGCGCGGCCTGCTAGGTCATCTGGGTCCTGGGCGTGCCCGTCCTGGCGGCAGGTTGGTGCGCCAACCGCAGCTGCTTCCGGAATCGTTGCCGGCCAGCGACATCGATGCATTTGTCGCAACGCTGGGGTCACATCGGGATCGGGCCATGGTGCTGGCGATGCTGCTGGGCGGGTTGCGGTCGGCGGAAGCGCGCGGTCTGCTGCTGGCCGATGTGGACATGGGGCGGCGGCGGCTGCGGGTGATCGGCAAGGGCGGCAAGGAACGCTACGTGCCGGTCGATGCGGCATTCTTCACTGAGGTTGCTGCCTATCTGCGGTTGGAGCGCCCGGCTGGGCTGTCGACACCGCAGTGCTTCGTGGTGCTGCGCGGTCCGACGACGGGGGCGCCGGTTAGTGAGGCAGGGCTGCGCAGCTTGTTTCGCCGTCACCGTGAACTCTCCGGGTCCATCCGGGTGCGTCCGCATCGGCTGCGCCATACCTATGGTACCGAATTGGCTTCTGCGGGAATTGATCTGCTTGCATTACGGGCGTTGATGGGACACGCCTCACCGGAGACCACGGCCCGCTACGTGCACCTGTCACTGGAGCAGCTCGCCGCCGAATATGGTGCCGCCCGCGCCTCCTTGGCCGGAGCACGGCGATGACCGTCGCTACGGTTCAGGACTCCATTGACGCCGGCACTTTGTTGAGTGACTACCTCGACCACGTCGCTCGCCTGCGCTTGAGTGATCGGGCGATTCGGGACCGGATCCGAACCGCACGGGAATTTCTTGCTCGTCACCCGGATCTGGCGGCGTGGATGGCTCTGCCGGCGGTTGAGCGGGCTGGCGAGCTTCGGTCGAGTGGGGCATGGCCCCTGCTGTGCTATGCGATCGGTGCCGGCCGGTTGCGGCTGGATGTTGAGCTGGCCGTCATTAAGCAGCTGACCGGGCTCGGTGCCGCGGTGGAGATGCGTGATTCGGCCGGGTTCTCCGCGATGCGTGAAGCGGGAAACCGGTTGGGCTGGAGCAGTTCCTGGATTGAAACTGTGCTCGGCGAGTGCTTGGCGGTGCTGGTGGCTTGCCATGGTGGGCTGGTCGCTGACCTCACCGAGCAGGCGATCGATGAATTCGACAGTGCGTTGTCGGCGAGTTCAATCCCGCGATCGTCACGGCGCGCCTACCGGGCGCGGTTGGCCAGCTTGCGCCAGCTGCTCTACGAGGTCCGGGTCCTCGACGCCGCTCCGCGACGACGACCGTGGGCACGCAGCCTCGAGCAACGTTTCACCGACGTGGCTATGGCTGCCCCGATCCTCGACACCCTGCTGCGCTATATCCGGGTCCGAGCCGCGGTGTTGCGGCCCAAATCGGTGGAATCGCTGATCAATGACCTGCTGCCGTTCGTCGAATACCTCACCGCCCACCACTCGAAGCTGACCAGCCTGCGCGAGCTCGACCGCGCCTGCATCGAGGACTATCTGACCTGGAACCGCACCCGCGGCTGGCGCGGGCAACGTGCCGCCGCCGGCGCCGGGCGCACCGTCTCGGCTGCGGTTGCCCAGTCGGCGGTGCTAAGCCTGCGCAACCTGCTCGATGACATCACCGCCTGGGGCTGGGAAGAAGCACCGCCGCGGCGACTGGTCTTCGCCGCCGACGTTCCCAAGCTTGACCAGCCGCTGCCGCGGGCACTGGCCCCTGACATCGATGCGGCGGTGATGAATGCTGTTGCCCGTCTAGATGATTCATTCGCTCGTATCGGGCTGACCGTGCTGCGCGGAGCGGGGCTGCGGGTGGGTGAGCTGCTCGACCTGGAACTGGGCAGCATCATCGACTACGGGGCGGCTGGCACCTGGCTAAAGGTACCGCTGGGCAAGCTGGCTACCGAACGCATGGTGCCGCTATCGGCGGCCACTACCGCTGCGCTCGACGAATGGGTCACCCACCGTGACGCACACCGGCCACTGGCCCATCCACGCACCGGCGTGCTCACCGACTTCCTGTTCACCCAGTACGGCCGCCGCCTGGGCTACACCCGACTGCGCAACGGGCTGCTGGCCGCGGCCCAATCCTCAGGGCTACGCGGACCCGACGGCGGCATCCTCGTCGTCACGCCTCATCAGCTGCGTCATACCTGGGCCACCGAACTCGCCAACGCCGGAATGAGTATGCAAGCGTTGATGGCGCTGCTCGGACATGTCACACCGCAGATGACGATCCGCTACGCCACCCTTGCCTCGCCAACCCTGCGCGCCGCCTACGACGACGCCATGGGCAAGATGCGTCGCCAGTTCACTCTCACCCCGGTCGGTCGACCCATCTTGCCCGACAAGGTCAGCTGGCTACACAGTGAGATGCTGAAAACCCGTGTCGGGCACGGCTACTGCGCGCGCCACCCAACCGCCGGCGCCTGCCCATATGCCAACATCTGCGAAACCTGCGACAACTACATCACCGCGCCCGAATTCCGCGGCGCCCTCACTAACCAACTCGCCGACGTCCAAGCCCTCAAATCCGACGCGGAGAACCGCGGCTGGACCGACGAAGCAGCCCGCCACGACCGCGTAGCCCATGCCCTCACCGACCATCTCCAACGCCTCGATCGTTGAAGCCGAACCCACACCGGGTTGACCTCCACCCTGAGGGCCGGATAAAAGAGCGGCTCAACAAGGAAATTCGGCGTCGCACCGACGTTGTCGGCATCTTCCCCGACCGTGACGCCCTGATCCGCCTAGTCGGCGCCGTGCTGGCCGAACAACACGATGAATGGGCCGAATCACGCCGCTACCTCGGCCTCGACGTCCTCAGCAAATCCCGCCCGACCACCACCACACCGACAGAACAGGAGAACACCCCCACAGCACTGACCGCCTAAATCACAAAATCGAAGAATCACACGATCGACGTCGTACACCACGTCCCTGGACTTGACCAAATCGTTTGGGTCGCGTGCGGTTGGGTCGATTACGCGCACATGTTGGCGTTCTTGGCCGGCCTGAGCGACAGGTCGCGGGCGACTAGACGGCTAGCGTGGCAGGTGCTGATGGCGGTGCTGGATTACGCTGAGGCGGATGGTGCTTTGGCCGCTAATCCTGGGCGCGGGGTGGGGCGTAATGCGGTGCCGGCCACAGCGCCCCGCGAGCACCGCCCGCTTACCGGCCCGCAGGTTGCAGCACTTGCGCAACATGTGGCTGCACGTGGCGCGGTGGATGAGCTGCTGGTTTTATTCATGTGCTACACCGGCTTACGCAAAACCGAGGCGCAGGTCTTAGAGCTGCGCGACCTGACGTTGACCACCGGACCTACCGGCGTTACAGGCGGCAGTGTGCGAGTACAGCTCACCAAGGCCCGCAAGGGCGCTCAGCGGGTTACCGACACACCGAAGTCCAAGCGCAGCAACAGGACGGTGCCGCTACCGCCCTGGCTGGCTAAGAAACTTGCTGCGTACCTGGCAAATACGCACGAAGCCGCCGACTAGCCCGAGGCCCGCTGTGGCCGAGGCGGGTGCGCGGTGCGTACCCAATTGGCCCCTACTTGCCCACGAGCGACAACCGCCCGCCCCGGCCCGCGCTGCTGTTCGACTACACCGCGCCGTGCGACCTGGACGGCTGGGCGAAGCGCGTGTAGCGGTCTGCACTCAAAACGGTTGGGCTAGAAGGCACTCGCCTGCACGACACGCGGCATACCTTCGCGGCGTTACAACTTTCGGCGGGCCTGCACTTTATGCAGGTGTCGAAGTGGCTGGGGCACGCCAACTAAACCCTGACCCTGAACACCTACGGCGCGTACATACCGGCTGAGGACGGCGGCGTGCCGAACAACCTGCCAGAGCCGAAGCCCGCCAAGGCGAAGGTTGTTAGCTTGGTCGGGTAGTGTGCGCTACTTCAGTCTGACCCTTGCACCGTTCGAGAATGCGGAATCGTGCAATTCAATTGTGGCGATCGTCGTCCCTGCAGGAACGTCGAACGGAACCTTCACGTTGAGGTCAAACCCAGGATTGAGGTTGACCACCATCGAATCCTTTGCAATTGCCATCGGGTCAGCCGCGAATTCTCGCCCGGCGGTGTCAAAGAGCTTTTGATTCGATGAGAAATAGTCTTGCGGCTGGTCACCTGTGTTTTTCACAGTCATCGCGACAATCACGAACTCGCCGCGCGCTTGCGTTGTGCCCACCGAGGATGCCCTCGTCACGCCAGTGACGGTGAACGCGAATTTCCCGTCACGAACTTCTTGACCGATGCCGGGCATTGCCGCAGACGGCGCAGACGCCGCAGCCCGTTCGCTTGATCGTTGCTCACTACTCGAGTGCACCGCTGAGCCGATAACCCCGAGGAATGCAAAGCAACCGCCAAAGAACAGCACAAAAACGCCGAGCAGGACCCACGGCCAAACTTTCCGCTTCTTGCGCGGCGGCTGGTAGTAGCCGGGCGGCGGGCCATAGTAGCCGCCAGGCGGCGTCGGTGGGAACGGCGGCTGACTCGGGGGTTGGTTTTCCGGCATCCTGACTCCTCCTCAGCACCCGCTGAGCAAATCGGTGCTTCTAGGTCACTTTCCTCAAAAGCTCCACGGCGACAAGTTTGCCATGGTTGTGCTTGGAGAAACCTCGCCGGGCTACATCAGTCGCGCGGACGCCGGGGTGACGCCGGGGCGGGGCTGAAAATACCGCCTGTGAAGTGTGGCTTTAGGTGGTCCGCTAGGAAGCTATCAATTTCGCGGACCACCTCCTTTCCTGTGTACGGCTGACCGTACCCGCACTTCGAGCTGCCGACAACAGAATTGGCGCCTTCAGCGGTCGCTGACGATGGCCGCATCGACCAATTCGGCGAATGCGGCGGCGATCGGGGCGGGGGGTAGTCGCCGGCCGTTGAGGGTGTGCACCCGAGCCGCCAGGGTCATGCTTGATACCAGCCAAACCCCTTGAGCGGCAACCAGATCGGATACTCGTAAGGCCCGGTAGTCGCAGTCGTAGCCGTTGGCCCGGGCCACGTGGAAGAGAGCTTGTTGGGTGGTGCCGCGCAGGATCGGATACCACGGCGGCGGCGTGAGCAGGCACGGTTTACCGCTGGCCATGCCGTCATCGTCGGTAGCGATGATCACCGTGGAGCGGGGCCCTTCGAGGATGTAGCCGTCGGTGCTGACGAAGATGACGTCGCCGGCGCCCTGCCGGGCGGCGTGCCGCAGGGCGGCCATGTTGACCGCGTAGGACAGCGTCTTGGCGCCGGCCATGAGCCAGGGCATTGTGTCGGCGCCGGCGGCCGGCAGTCCGCGGTCCAGGGTGATCGCCGCGACGCCGGAACGCCGAACCTCGGCGACCCGCTCTGGTACCGGGTTGACCATCACGTAGGCCGTGGGAGCGGCGGGCGCACCTGCCGCTTGCGGGGGACCGCTCTCCCGGCCGCGGCTGTAGATCAGCCGCATCGCACCCTCGTCGCCGGTGCCGGCAACCCACCGCTGCGTCGCCAGGTCGATGGCGTGCCGCCAACCGGCGAGGTCCGGTTCGGGCAGATCCATCAGTCGGGCCGAATGGGTCAGCCGGTGCAGGTGCGGCTCTACCAGACATGCCGCGCCGTCGCGCACCAGCAATGTCTCGAAGACCCCATCGCCCCGGACCGCGGCGAGGTCATCGGCCCGCAACAACGGCGTCTCCGGCTCGAGGATTTCACCGTCGAGCGTGACGACAACGCCCGTCTGCCCAGCCATCCCCAGGAGCCTAATGGCCTCGTGGCGATCGCAAGCGCGGCAGTGCCGCGCGCAGCGGGTCGCCACCAGGCGTCACCGCCGATCGCAAGCGCGGCACTGCCGCGCGCAGCGGGTCGCCACCAGGCGTCACCGCCGATCGCAAGCGCGGCAGTGCCGCGCGCAGCGGGTCGCCACCAGGCGTCACCGCCGATCGCAAGCGCGGCAGTGCCGCGCGCAGCGGGTCGCCACCAGGCGTCACCGCCGATCGCAAGCGCGGCAGTGCCGCGCGCAGCGGGTTCAAGCCCGCTCGGTTCGGGGAGTTCGCTGCATCGCGTTTCCGTAGAGTCGACATGTGACCGCAGTTCCAGCCCCGGATCCAGGACCCGACGCCGGCGCGATCTGGCATTACGGTGATCCGTTGGGCGAACAGCGCGCGGCCGAAACCGAGAGCGTATTCGTCGACCGCTCCCACCGGGCCGTCATCACCTTGACCGGCAAGGACCGGCAGACCTGGCTGCATAGCATTTCCACGCAGCACGTCAGTGATCTGCCCGAAGGTGCCAGCACCGAGAATCTCAGCCTGGACGGGCAAGGCCGGGTAGAAGACCACTGGATCCAAACCGAGCTGGCTGACACCACCTACCTCGACACCGAGCCGTGGCGCGGCGAACCGCTGTTGAGTTATCTGCGAAAGATGGTGTTCTGGGCCGCCGTCACCCCTGAGGCCGCCGATCTGGCGGTGCTGTCGCTGCTGGGCCCGCGGCTGGCCGATCGAGCGGTGCTGGACGTGGTGGGCCTGGATGCATTGCCTTCCGAAATGGCCGCGGTCCCGCTCGCCGGCGGCGGATTCGTGCGCCGGATGCCGGCTCCCGCCGGCCAGATCGAACTGGACCTGCTTGTGCCGCGCGAAGACTGCGCCGACTGGCAGCACCGCTTGACGCAAGCGGGTGTCCGACCGGCCGGGGTGTGGACCTACGAAGCGCACCGCGTGGCGGCCAGACGCCCCCGGCTGGGCGTCGACACCGACGAACGAACGATTCCCCACGAAGTGGGCTGGATCGGCGGGCCCGGGCTCGGGGCCGTACACCTGGACAAAGGCTGCTACCGCGGACAAGAAACCGTCGCGCGGGTGCACAACCTAGGCAAACCGCCGCGGATGCTGGTGCTGTTGCATCTGGACGGCTCGGGGGATCGGCCGTCGACCGGTGATGCGGTGATGGCGGGCGGTCGCGCTGTCGGACGCGTCGGAACGGTGGTCGAGCACGTGGACCTCGGCCCCGTCGCTTTGGCTCTGGTCAAGCGTGGGCTGCCGGCCGACACCGAGCTCATGACCGGCCCAGATGCCGACATCGCCGCGGTGATTGACGCCGAGTCCGTGCCGCCTGCCGACGAAGTTGGCGCTGGGCGGCTGGCCGTCGAACGATTACGACGCGGTGTCCAGTGAAACCTGTGACGTCCGCCATGCTGCCGGCACTTGGGTGCCAGGGCGTGCCCACGCTCACGCACGGGCACGGTAAGCTGTCGGCAGGACAATAACGACACTAAGAGATCGGAGCCGCCTACTCGTAGGCCGCTCCGTTATTTCGCGAGGGGGTCCCCCCATGGGCCGCGGCCGGGCTAAGGCAAAGCAGACCAAGGTTGCTCGAGAACTCAAATACAGCTCCCCGCAGACCGACTTCCAGCGGCTTCAGCGCGAGCTGTCGGGAGCAAGTGCCGATGCATCTGACCAGGTAGACGACGACGTCGACGACTCGTGGGCCGACGAGGACAGCTGGCGCCGCTAGAAGGGCACCCACGCCCCCGTTTCCCCCCATTCTGCGGCCGTGCGGGCCGTCGGGCTGGTTTCACAAATACGCGTATGAATACCCGGCGAAAGAGCCAAGTTTACCGGTGAGCCATCGGTGGGGGGCGATCCACCTCTACCGGAGGTGCGAGTGGACCTATGACCTGGTGGACCGGGGTGCGGGTGGTGTTGCATTCGGTCCCTCCCGCAAGGACGTTGTCCGTTTATTGTCGCTATGCCAAGCGACGCCGATAAGAATCGGCTCAATCATCCTGAGCAGCACGCGGGCATAAACAGATATCGCCGTTTGCAGCCCGGTCGATCCGCACTCTTGCGACGAAATGGGGGACTCCGGGTGAGTATCTGCTGTCATACTCGGGACGTCTGATTCCGGCGTGGTGGCCGTCGAACGGAGGCGTGCGATGTCGTTTGTGGTGGCCCAACCGGTGTGGATGGTAGAGGCAGCGGCGGTCTTGGCCCGGGTGGGATCGGCGGTTGATGCTGCGGATGCGGCCGTGGCGAGGGCGACCACGACGGTGGCGCCAGCTGCTGCCGACGAGGTGTCGGTGGCCGTGGCCGCGTTGTTTGCCAGCCACGGGCAGGCTTACCAGGTGCTCAGCGTCCGGGCTGCGGCCTTTGAACAGCAATTTGTGCGGGCGCTGGTGGCCGCAGCAAACGCATATGGCGGTGCCGAAGCGGTCAATGTGCAGCAGCTGGTGCTCGATGCGATCAACGCCCCGGCGCGCGCGTTGGTGGGGCGTCCGCTCATTGGTGATGGGACGCCGGGCGCGCCGGGTCAACCCGGTGGGCCCGGGGGCTTGCTATACGGCAACGGCGGCAATGGGGGTGCCAGCACGACCGCGGGCGTCGCCGGTGGTGCTGGTGGAGCCGCGGGATTGATCGGCAATGGAGGCGCTGGGGGTGCCGGTGGGGCCGGTGCAGCCGGTGGCGCCGGCGGTGCGGGAGGCTGGCTGTACGGCAATGGCGGTGTCGGTGGGTCCGGCGGGGCCGCGGCCGTAGCGGGGGGCATGGGTGGCAGCGGCGGGGCCGGCGGTGATGCCGGGTTGTTCGGCGTCGGCGGAGCCGGCGGGCGTGGCGGAGCCGGGGCACTCGGCGCAGACGGGGTCAATCCCGGCCTCGCCACACCAATCACGCCGGCGGCTCACGGCACCGACGCCGGCGCCCATGCCGGAGGTGGGCCCGGCTCCGACGGCACGGTCAGCGGGCAAGCTGGCGGCGGCGGCGGCAGCGGCGGCACCGACAGCACCGCGCCCGGCGCTAACGGTGGCGGTGGTGGTGGTGCTGGTGGGGCGGGCGGCCCCGGGGCGCCCGGCGGCAGCGGCGGCGCCGGCGGCACCGGCGACTCCGGCTCCGGCGCTGGTGGTGGAGGAGGAGGCGGCGGGGGAATCGGCAGCAGCGGCGGTAGCGGCGGTTCGGCCGTCTCCGGTGGCCCCGGTGGCGGTGTCGACGGTGGTGCCGGCGGCCCGCGCGGTTCCGGCGGCAACGGCGGCGGCGTCGGCGGCGGTGCTGGCGGGCTCGGACAATCCTCCAGCGCGGGTGGTGGTGGCGGCGGTGGCGTCGGTGGTGCTGGTGGTGCCGGCGCGCCCGGCGGTCACGGCGGCAATGGCGGCAACGGCGACGGCGGCGGCGGTGGCGGCGGCGGTGCTGGCGGCGTAGGCGGTATCGGCGCGCCGGGTGGCCACGGCGGAAACGGCGGAAACGGCACTGTTGGCGGTACTGGAGGCGGCGGTGGTGCTGGCGGCATCGGTGGTGCCGGAGTGGCCGGCCATGGCGGTGGCGGCGGCGGGCACGGTGGCGCCGGCGGTCGGGGTGGCCTCTTGTTCGGTGTCGGCGGTGACGGCGGCGCCGGCGGCGGCGGCGCCAACGGCGGCAACGGTGCGCATGGCGCCGTCGGCGGTGGCGGCGGCAACGGCGGATCCGGGGTTTCCGGCGGCGCCGGCGGTGACGGCGGGGCAGGCGGCGACGGCGGCGACGGCGGTGGCGGCGGCAATGGCGGCGCCGGCGGATCCGCTGGCGCGGGCGGACTGTTCGGCCGTTCAGGCAGCCCCGGCACCGGCGGCACCGGCGGCGCAGGCGGCGCAGGCGGCGCAGGCGGCGCAGGCGGCGCCGGCGGAACAGGCGGCGCGAGCGGGGCAGGCGGACCGGCTGTGCCGGGCGATGCGGGCGCACCCGGACACAGCGGCGACCCGGGCGCTGCCGGGCTCAGCGGGGCCTCCGGCTAGCCCGGTCGCCCGCGCCAAGCGCAGTCGGCGGACCTTTTTCCGCCGTATGGCAGTGCAACCCGGCGCAATCGCAGAAGGGACTTTCGTGCTGTCCGCGCCGAGCGCGAGGCGGGGATCAGCGCAAACAGAATGGGGCCGGTGTCTAAAACCTAGGATGCCGGCCGACTAATGTCGCACGCGGACCGTCTTTCCCACCTTTGCGCACGGTTCCCAAAACCCAGCAGTTCAGGTGCCGGGCCGTCAGTATGGCCAACGCCCGGTCGGTGTCTTCGGGACCCACGACGGCGATCATCCCGACGCCCATGTTGAACGTCTTTTCCATCTCTTGCCGTACTACCCGGCCACGCTGGGCGATCATGGCGAACACCGGTGCGGGTGTCCATGTGCCTCGGTCTACTTCAGCGACCAGACCGTGTGGAATGACCCGTTCCAGGTTGCCGGCCAGCCCGCCGCCGGTGACGTGGCAGAACGTGCGGACGTGCGTTTCGGCGGCGAGCGCCAGACAGTCCTTGGCGTAGATCAGGGTGGGCTCCAGCAATTCTTCGCCCAGAGTCCGACCGAACTCCTCCACGTAACCGGCCAGGCTCATCCGGTCTATCTCCAGCAGGACCGCGCGGGCCAGCGAGTATCCGTTGGAATGCAGACCCGACGACCCCATCGCGATGATCACGTCGCCAGGTTTCACACGCTCGGGACCCAGCACATCGTCGGCCTCCACCACGCCGACGCCGGTGGCCGAGATGTCGTAGTGGTCGGGTTCCATCAAGCCGGGATGTTCAGCGGTCTCGCCACCCAGCAGTGCGCAACCAGCACGCACGCAGCCCTCCGCGATACCGCTGACGATCGCGCTCACCCGTTCCGGCACCGTGCGACCGACCGCGATGTAGTCCTGTAGAAAAAGCGGTTCGGCACCGCAGACCACCAGGTCGTCGACCACCATCGCGACCAGGTCGAGGCCGACGGTGTCGTGTTTGTCCATTGCCTGAGCAACCGCCAGCTTGGTGCCGACCCCGTCGGTGGAGGCGGCCAGCACCGGTTCGCGGTAGCCGCCGCGCAGCGCGAACAACCCGGCAAAACCGCCCAGACCGCCGCGCACCTCGGGTCTGGTGGCTTTGGTTGCCAGCGGCTTGAACAACTCGACGGCGCGGTCACCGGCGTCTATGTCCACCCCCGCCGAGACATAGGTGATGCCCTGGATACTCGGGCCTCTGAGGGAGCTTTCTGGACTTTGTGGCGGTTCCGTCATCGCGATAAAGGCTACCGGGCCGCACCCATCACCGGTATCGGCGACCGGCGCTCTCAGGCCGATCGCCTATCGGAATCAACTACCGGGGTTGGCTTGGTCAGCGACCGACCGGTACTTCGTCGCCGGCGAGGCCACCCAACCCGGCTCCACGGGCCGCGTTGGCGAGCATCTGCTCGATGACGTTCTTACCCAGCGCACTCTCGCTGGGCAGTTCGATGGGGTAGACGCCGTCGAAACAGGCGGTGCACAGCCGGGAGGCGGGTTGCTCGGTCGCCGCGATCAGTCCGCGCAGCGAAATGTATCCGAGCGTGTCGGCGTTGATGGCATGCCGGACCGCTTCGAGCATTTCGGCTTCGGCCTCAACGGCGTTGGCGATCAGCTCGGCCGGCGACGGGAAGTCGATTCCGTAGAAGCAGGGCCACTTCACCGGCGGCGAGGCGATCCGCACGTGCACTTCCACCGCGCCGGCCTCGCGCAGCATGCGCACCAGCGCGCGCTGGGTGTTGCCCCGCACGATCGAGTCGTCGACGACGATGAGCCGCTTGCCGCGGATCACCTCTTTGAGCGGGTTGAGCTTCAACCGGATGCCCAGCTGCCGGATGGTCTGCGAGGGCTGGATGAAGGTGCGCCCGACGTAGGCGTTCTTCATCAAGCCCTGCCCGTACGGGATACCGGATTCCTGGGCGTATCCCACCGCGGCGGGTGTGCCCGATTCCGGCACCCCGATGACCAGGTCCGCGTCGACCGGGCATTCGCGGGCCAGCCGACGACCGATCTCCAGTCGGGTGGCGTGCACCGACCGGCCGGCCAGCGTGCTGTCCGGACGAGCCAGGTAGACGTATTCGAAGATGCAGCCCTTGGGCGTGGGGTTGGCGAAGCGAGTGGACCGGACGCCGTCGGCATCGATCGCCAGCAATTCGCCCGGTTCGATGTCGCGCACAAAGGATGCGCCGACGATGTCGAGCGCAGCGGTTTCCGAGGCCACCACCCAGCCACGATCCAGCCGCCCGAGCGACAGCGGCCGCACACCGTGCGGGTCTCGGCAGGCATACAGCGTGTTCTCGTCCATGAACGTCAGACAGAACGCGCCGCGCACGGTCGGCAGCAGTTCGAGCGCCGCCTGTTCCAGGGTGGAATCGGCGGAGCCGTGGGCCAGCAACGCGCCCAGGATGTCGGAGTCGGTTGTCGCCGGCGCGGGGCAGCAGCGGCCACCGATCAATCCGGCTTCGCGGGCGCGGGCGGCAAGGGCGGCGGTATTGACCAGGTTCCCGTTGTGTCCCAGGGCGACCCCGGTGCCGGCAGCGGTATTACGGAACACCGGTTGGGCGTTCTCCCAGGTCGTGTCGCCCGTGGTGGAGTAGCGGCAGTGCCCGATGGCCACGTGGCCCTGCATGGCCGCCAGAGTCTGCTCGTCGAATACCTGGCTGACCAGGCCGAGATCCTTGAAGACCAGCACTTGGGAGCCGTCGGCTACCGCGATCCCGGCGGCTTCCTGGCCGCGATGCTGCAACGCGTACAGGCCGTAATAGGTCAGTTTGGCGACGTCTTCCCCCGGGGCCCAAACCCCGAATACACCACACTCTTCACGGGGCGAGTTCAGGTCTTGCTCGGGCTGCTGGACGGTCACGGTTAGGCGACTCCCTGGGGCACGAATGGTGACGTATAGGGAGTCTACGGGTAATCCGGGCGTGTCGCCGAATCGACGGGGCGTGTCCGGGGACCGCGAGTCTTGCCCGTACGCCGGCGCAGCGGCGGGATGCCGCCGATATTCAGCTCGACAGGTTCACCAGCGGCAGCCACGACGCGATCTCACGCGCCCGCGAACCCGACACGATCAGCTCTCCGCTGGCCGCTGCGTCCTCGACGGTCAATAGTCCGGTGACCAGCAGCAGCCAGGTGCGCGGAGCCGTTTCCACGACATTGGGCGGTGTGCCGCGGGTGTGCTTAGGCCCGGAAACACATTGCACCGCCGCGAAAGGCGGGATCCGGACCTCGACGCTGGAGCCGGGAGCCAGCGCGGACAGGGTGCGCGCGGTGAGCCGAACCGCGGTCCCCAGCGCGTCCCGGTCGGGCGCCGGGTGCGTCTCGTCGTGCAGCCAGTCCGCGACGGCCAACACAGCCTGCCGAGTCTTAGCCGGATCGGCTTTACCGCGGGTGGCCATGCTCTAGGGTCTCAGAATCATGGATCCGCGAACGCGGCCACCGTACAAGATCATCGGTCTGCTGGGGCTGATGGTGTTGGCGCTCGTCGGCACCGGGCTCTACGCCCAGTTTCGCGGGGCTTTCATCCCGAAGACCAAGTTGACGATGCTTGCTCCGCGCGCGGGTCTGGTGACCGACCCGGGCGCCAAGGTCACCTACAACGGTGTGCAGATCGGGCGGGTGGCCAGCATTTCGGAGGTCACGCGAGACGGCGTTCCGGCGGCCAAGCTGGTACTGGACGTCGATCCGAAGTACATCGACTCGATTCCGGCCAATGTGGGCGGCGAGATCAAGGCGACGACGGTCTTCGGCAACAAGTACGTGTCGCTGACGTCACCGAAAATCGCTGATCCACAACACATCAACCCGTCCATGGTGATCGACGCGACGGCGGTGACGACGGAATTCAACACGCTGTTCCAGACGCTGACGGCGATTGCCGAAAAGGTCGATCCGGTCAAGCTCAACCTGACGCTGGGCGCGGCCGCTCAGGCCCTGAGCGGCCTCGGGGACAAGTTCGGCGCCGCACTGGTCAACGGCAGCGCCATCCTCGACGACGTGAACCCGCGGCTACCGATGGTTCGGGCCGACATACAGGGACTGGCGGCCTTGGGCGACGTCTACGCCGATGCGGCGCCGGACTTGTGGACTGCGCTGGACCAGGCGGTGACTACCGCGCGAACCACGAACCACGGGCAGGCCGGCCTTGATGCCGCATTGCTGGCGGCGGTTGGGTTGGGCAACAACGGTTCTGACGTGTTCGGTCGCGGCGGGCCATATCTGGCCCGGGGGGCCGCCGATCTGGTTATCCCCAGCCAGCTGCTCGACGAGTACAGCCCCGAAATCTTCTGTACCATCCGCAACTACAACGAAGTCGGGCCCAAAATCCGCGCTGCACTCGGCTTCACCGGCTACTCGCTGGGGGCCGCTTCCGGCAGCATTACCGGCGCACCCAGCCCCTACATCTATCCGGAGAACCTGCCGCGGGTCAACGCCCGGGGAGGACCGGGCGGGAAACCGGGGTGCTGGCAACCGATCACTCACGACTTGTGGCCCGCCCCGTTTCTGGTGATGGATGTCGGCGCCAGCGTGGCGCCCTACAACCATGTCGAACTCGGCCAGCCGATGTTCACCGAATATGTCTGGGGACGTCAGTTCGGCGAGTACACGATCAATCCTTGACGGAGGCCAGAGACGGGAAGAATCGATGAGGCTCTGGCCTTTGCGCCTGCTTGCCGCTGCGCTGACACCGGTGCTGACCCTCACCGGTTGTAGCTACACCGGCCGACATTCGGATGCGGCCGCGCACAACTGCCGCATCGTGGCCGCCGACCCGGGTTGGTATGGCGACAATCGCGAGCGCATCGACGCGCTGATCAACCGGCTGGGCAGCTGCGGAAAGACCGGATCTGTTGCCGCCGGCGCTCCCCTGGCGTTGTTCGACTGGGACAACACCATGGTCCGAAACGACGTCGGGAGTGCGACGTTCTTCTGGATGATCAACAACTCCAAAGTGCGTCAGCCTGCCGGCGGCAGCTGGTCCACCACCAGCGCATACCTCACCACCGAAGCCGCGGCGGCGTTGGCCGCCGCTTGCGGTGGCCTCGCGGATCCCGGACAACCGCTGCCCACCGGCTCCAGCACCGGCTGCGCTGATGAGCTGGTGGCCGTTTATGCCACGCGCGAAACCCGTTCGGGTGCAACCGCGTTCACTGGTTACAACCACCGCCGCATACAACCCGGCGACGCCTGGGCGGCCCAGCTGCTGGCCGGCTGGACCGACGCCGAGGTCACCGAATTCGCTACCGCGGCCAGGAAGCAGAACCTCGACGCCACCCAGGGATCCGAGCAGACCGTGGGCAGTACCCGACAGACCGGTTGGGTGCGCTACTACACACAGATGCGAGACCTCGTCGGCACGCTGCAAGCCGACGGGTTCGACGTGCGGATCATCTCCGCGTCGGCTGAGCCGGTGGTCCGGGTGTGGGCGACCGGCATCGGCATCCCGGCTGACCACGTGATGGGCGTGCGCACGGACCATGACGGTGACGTTCTGACGTCTCGCCTGGCAGTGTGTGGCGGCGAACCGTCGATCCCCTTCAACGAGGGCAAGCGATGCCGGGTCAACGAGCAGGTGTTCGGCGTCGAGAGCGCAGCTGCCTTCCAGCAGTCTCCGGAGCAGCGTCGGCAGGTGTTCGCCGCGGGCGACTCCGACGGAGACGTGACGTTCGTCACGGACGCGACCGAACTGCGCCTCGTCCTGAATCGCAACCAGATCGAGTTGATGTGCTGGGCGTACGCCAATGCCGACGGCAAGTGGATGGTCAACCCGGTCTTTATCAATCCCCTGCCGGTGAGCCCGCCCTACCGGTGCGCAACCCAGGGATTCAACGAGCCCGACGGCGGCCAGGCGCCGCTTCGTCAAGCCGATGGCACCGTGTTGCCCGACCAGCAGGACCGGGTCCACTGAAACTGAATCGGTGATACGCAGCCGCAAGCCAGCAGATTGCCAGCGCGTATCCAGGCGGTGCTAAATCGGCTGTCGCACAAGCGTTGTAGACTTGGCTCGCATCGCATTCATGCGCTTCGATAGCGGGGAGCGCTCTCACTCTGCACCGGCGCACAAAGTGTGAGATCCTCTCCGTGCCCTAATCACCTCTACCTAAGGCGGTGTTCCGATGCCCAGAATCCCTTCGTGCGATGGCGGCCGGCCCGCCGAGCGTAGCCTGGCTCCCATCATCGTCACCCGGCGAGGCAAAATCGCCCGCCTGGAATCCAGCCTTACCCCGCACGAGGCACAGCTCGAGGACCTGGTTTTTGTGCGAAAGGCGTTGAATCGGGCCAACATTCCGTTTCTATTGGTTCGCAACCACAAAAACAGGCCGATCCTGGCCGTCGACATCCGACTGCGTCCCGCGGTCGAGCAAGCCTTTGCTGCGGCGTGTGTCACCGAGCCGATGTACGCCAAGACAATCGATCAGAAGGGCATTCCGGCGGTGTTGCTGGCCAATGGCCGGCTTTCCGCAATGGGCGACCCGCGAATCCTCAGGCTGTATCGGCAACGGATTGCGCCGGGCGGATTCCGGTATGGTCCGGCATTCGGAGTTGAGCTTCAATTCTGGGTTTTCGACGAGACGGTGATCCGTTGTCCGGTGGAGAACTCACTCACCCGCAAAGTGTTGCCCCGCAATGAGCTGGTCCCGGCGACCGTCAAGTTGTACGGATACAAGTGGCCGACGCTGGAGGGAATGTTCACGCCCCATGCCAGCGACGTGACGTTCGACATTGATCTGGTGTTCTCCTGGGTCGACGGCAGTGACCCGGTTTTCCGGGCGCGGCGTGCCGCGCAAATGTCGCAGTACGTGGTCGGCGAAGGCGACGACGCCGAAGCACGCATCAGGCAAATCGATGAGTTGAAATACGCCCTGCGGTCGGTGAACATGTTTGCCCCGTGGATTCGTCGTATCTTCATTGCGACGGATTCAGCCCCGCCGCGGTGGTTAGCCGACCATCCGAAAATCACCATCGTTCGAGCCGAGGATCACTTCTCGGATCGTGCCGCGTTGCCCACCTACAATTCGCATGCGGTGGAGAGCCAGCTGCACCACATCCCGGGGCTGAGCGAGCATTTCCTGTATTCCAACGACGACATGTTCTTCGGGCGGCCGGTCAAGGCCAGCATGTTCTTCTCCCCCGGCGGCGTCACGAAGTTCATCGAGGCCAAGACCCGGATAGGGCTGGGCACCAACGATCCGGCCCGCAGCGGTCACGAGAACGCGGCACGAGTCAACCGGCGGCTGCTATTCGAGCGGTTCGGGCAGCTGATCACGCGCCATCTCGAGCACACCGCGGTCCCGCTGCGCAAGAGCGTGCTCATCGAGATGGAGCAGGAATTCCCCGAGGAGTTCGCGTGCACCCGGGCCAGCGCGTTCCGGTCGGCCACCGACATCTCGGTAACCAACTCGCTGTACCACTACTACGCGCTGATGACCGGCCGTGCCGTCCAACAGGAAAATGCCAAGGTTCGCTACGTCGACACCACCACCCACGCGGGCCTGGACCTGCTGGAGGAATTGCGGAAACACCGCCAGTACCACTTCTTCTGTCTGAACGACGGCAGCTTCCCCGAAGTCGACCCGGCCGAGCGGGCACAACGGGTGGTCAGCTTCTTGGAGCGGTACTTTCCGATCCCCGCGCCGTGGGAAAAGGTGGCCGCGGACGTCAGTGGGCCGGCCCCGGCCGCGCCGCTGGCGTCAGCACCATTGGAGGCTGGCTGAACAGCGAATCGCGCCGCGACGGCTCGATGAACATCCCGGTTTCGGCGATCTGACGTTTCGCCTGGGTGGGAGAGACAAAGGTGCCCACGGTTTTTCCGCCACCGAGCGGGATCACCGAATGCACCACGGTGTCTTGATAGACGTGCACCAGGTTGCATCCCTGCGCGCCGTCCCTGCCGCGGGTTCCCCCTGCGGCAACGGTGAGGTCCTGGGTGTAGCAGGTCGCCGATGCCACCGAAACCGGGATCCCGACGAAGGTGGCGTTCGTCGAGTAGTGCAGGTGCCCAGCCAGAATGGACCGCACGTCGCTGCCGTCGAGTACCCGGCCAAGGGCGGCCTGATCCCGGAGTTCCACCGTCACCGCGAGGTCCAAGACACTGGGGATCGGCGGATGATGCAGCGCCAAGATGGTGCCGTGCGGTGCCGGAGTCGCCAATTGTGTTGCCAGCCAGCTTAATTGGGAGCGCCGCAGTTCGCCGTGATGGTATCCGGGTACCGAGGTGTCCAGGGTGATGATCCGCAGGCCGTCGATCATGTGCACCCGGTCCAGCGGTGCCATCGACGGCGCCTCGTCGAGCAGGAAGCTGCGAAGCGCGGCCCGGTCGTCATGGTTGCCCATCACCCAGATGAGTTCGGCGCCAAGCTCGGCGGAGAACGGTTCCACCACCGCTCGCAGCTTGCGATATGCCTGAGCCTCACCGGTGTCGGCCAGGTCGCCGGTGAAGACGATGGCATCGGGACACATCCCGGAGCTGGTCAGCTGTTCGAGCAGCTCACCCAGTCGGCCGTCGGCATCCACAGCGCCGTAAAGGGGACCATCGTCGCCGACAAGATGCGTGTCGCTGATATGCAGGAGAACGTATTCCGGCCGCGGATGCTCCGCGGCCCTAAGTCTGTGCACCTGAGGTGCCAACCCTCTCGGTCTGGTGATCGCTGGGAAACAGCGCGTCAAGTATAACGGCGTGCCAGCGTGCCCGCAGCGCTCGCCTGCCGCCGCTGGACGGCCAGCGCCGCGACCGCGCCGGCCTCATTGATCGCCAGATGCGTCAGGATCGGCGCCGCCAGGCTGCCGGAGCGCTCGGCGAGCCATCCGAACACCCAGCCCGCCAGGCCGGTGACCAGCACCGTGGGCACCGCCGGCGCGCCCGTCGCGCGCGCGTCGGCAATGTGGGAAAGGCCGAAGGCGCCCGCTTGCAGCAGCCGTCCGCCCACCGGTCCGAATGCCTGGGTCCCGGCGGTGGCCAGCGCCGCCCGGAACGCGGCCTCCTCGGCCCACACGGTCCCGAAGGGGATGTGCAGCACCAGCCAGCCCGGCGCCGACGACGGCAGTTCACGTTCGGACATCGACAAGCGCACCACGGGCACCGGTGCGCTCGCCGCGATCGCCGTCGTCGTCACCGCCGCGGCCGCCGCTCCCAGTCGCAAACCCGCCCACAGCCGTGGCGGCCGAAGACCCACGGGCGCCCGGGTCAGCCACACCAGCAAGCACCCGAGCCCGGCCTGCAACCCTACCCGCCACGCAGTGGGCAGCCGCGGCGCGACAAAGCTCCAGCCGACCAGGCCGGCGGCCAAAGATGTTGCGCGAAGCCGACTTACCCGAAGAATCGCGGGAGCACCGCCTCGGACGTCTGGCGCAGTTCGGCCAGCGACACCGTGAACAATCCGTGGAACTCGATGACCTCCGAGGCCTGATCGACGACGCCGATGCGAACCGCGGGCAGGCCGCGCGCCTCGCACATCGCCCGGAACCGGCTCTCCTCGGTGCGTGGCACCGCGACGAGTACCCGCCCGGCCGACTCGGAGAACAGCATCACGAAAGGGTCGGTTCCTTCGGGAAGCACGATCCGGCAACCGGTTTCACCTGCCAGCGCTGCTTCGACGACGGCCTGGGCCAGCCCGCCTTCGGACAGGTCGTGCGCCGCGGACACCAGGTCGTCGCGCGAGGCCGAGCGCAGCACCTCGGCCAGCAGCCGCTCGCGGGCCAGGTCGACTCTGGGCGGCAGGCCACCCAGGTGGTCGGCGGTCACCTGGGCCCAGACCGATCCGTCGAACTCGTCGTGGGTCTCGCCCAGCAGCATCAGCATTTCACCGGGCTCACGGCCCAGCGCGGTGGGCAGACGCCGGTTCACGTCGTCGATGACACCAAGCACCCCGACCACGGGGGTGGGCATGATCGCGGTGGACCCGGTCTGGTTGTAGAAGCTGACGTTGCCGCCGGTCACCGGAATGCCCAGGGCCGCACAGCCATCGGCGAGCCCGCGGACCGCCTGGGCGAACTGCCACATCACGCCGGGATCTTCCGGTGAGCCGAAGTTGAGGCAGTCGGTCACCGCGACCGGGGTGGCGCCGGTGACGGCGACGTTGCGGTACGCCTCGGCCAGCGCGAGTTGGGCGCCGGTGTAGGGGTCCAGCAGGGTGTAGCGTCCGGACGCGTCTGTCGACACCGCGATGCCGCGGCCGGTCGACTCGTCGATGCGCAGCACGCCGCCGTCGGCATGCTCGGCCAGCACGGTGTTGCCGCGCACGTACCGGTCGTACTGCTCGGTGATGAACGCGCGGCTGCACAGGTGCGGACTGCCCAGCAGCGCAAGCAAAGTCGCGCGCAGTTCGTCGCCGGTCGCCGGGCGCGGCAGTGCGGCCGAGGTGTCGGCGTTGAGGGCGTCCTGCCATTCGGGGCGGGCGACCGGGCGGTGGTACACCGGGCCCTCGTGGGCTACGGTGCGGGGCGGCACGTCGACGACGGTCTGGCCGTGCCAGCTGATCCGTAACCGGTCCCCGTCGGTGACTTCGCCGATCACGGTGGCCAGCACTTCCCACTTGCGGCACACCGCCATGAAGGCGTCGACGTTCTCCGGGGCGACCACCGCGCACATGCGTTCCTGCGACTCGCTGCACAGCACCTCGGCCGAGGTCATGTCCTTGGCGCGCAACGGCATGGCGTCGAGCCGGATCGTCATACCGCCGTCCCCGGCAGAAGCCAATTCCGAAGTGGCACAAGCAAGCCCGGCGCCGCCCAGATCCTGGATGCCGATCACCAGCCCGCCCGCGTAGAGCTCGAGGCAGCATTCGATGAGCACCTTCTCGGTGAAGGGGTCGCCCACTTGCACCGATGGCAGCTTCTTGCGGGCAGCGGCTCCGGCGCCATCGGCACTGAAGGTGTCCGACGCCAGCACCGAAACCCCGCCGATCCCGTCGAGCCCGGTGCGCGCCCCGAACAGGATGATCTTGTTGCCGGCTCCGGAGGCGAACGCGAGATGCAGGTCCTCCTGGCGCAATACGCCGACGCAGAGCGCGTTGACCAACGGATTTCCGGCATAGCACGGGTCGAACACGGTCTCCCCGCCGATGTTCGGCAGGCCCAGCGAGTTGCCGTAGCCGCCGATACCGCGCACCACGCCGTCGACCACGCGGCGGGTGTCGGGGGCGTCGGCCGCGCCGAACCGCAACTGGTCCATCACCGCGACCGGGCGCGCGCCCATGGCCATGATGTCGCGCACGATGCCGCCGACACCGGTGGCCGCACCCTGATAAGGCTCGACGTAGGACGGGTGGTTGTGCGATTCGACCTTGAAGGTGACGGCCCAGCCGTCGCCGATGTCGACGACGCCGGCGTTCTCGCCGATGCCGGCCAGCATCCCGGCGCGCATCTCGTCGGTGGTGGTCTCGCCGAAGTAGCGCAGGTGCACCTTGGAGGACTTGTACGAGCAGTGTTCGCTCCACATCACCGAGTACATGGCCAGCTCGGTGTCGGTGGGCCGGCGGCCCAGGATCTCGCGTATCCGCTGATATTCGTCGTCTTTGAGGCCCAGCTCGTGAAAGGGTTGCGGATCGTCAGGGGTGGTGGCGGCGTGTTCGACGGTGTCAATCACGTGCCGGTGCGCGCTCGTCACGCCAGACAGTCTAGGTCGGGCGGTCTTTCTCGCCGAGCGTGACGTCAGCGCGCGATCAGCGCGCAATTCTCGCAGCCACGTCACGCTCGGCGAGACGCCTGGGTCACTGCCCCGCCACGCAGAACAGGTTGCTCTCCGGGTCGGTCAGCACAACCCAGCGGAAGTTCTCGCCGAACTGGTGCCGCTCCACCTCGGTGGCGCCGGCGGCCGTCAACCGCGCCACTTCGGCATCCACGTCCTCGGCGGTGAAATCCAGGTGCACCCGGTTCTTCCCGGGCGTGGGATCGGGCACCTTCTGAAACCCCAGGCGCGGCCCCTGGTCGCGGATCACCACGATGAATTCGCCCGGCAGCAGCTCGCGTGTCGCCCCGCCGAACTGCTCGGCCCACCAGCCGGCCAGCCGCGCCGGGTCGTTGCAGTCGAACGTGACCATCTCCACGCTGAGCGTCATACCCCAAGACCCTATGCCCCGGGTGACAGAAATGCTTGCAAGGCTGCGGAATAGGCCGCCACGTCGGCGGCGCCCATCAGCTCCCGCGCCGAATGCATCGCAAGCTGGGCGGCGCCCACGTCGACGGTAGGGATGCCGGTCCGGGCCGACGCCAGCGGCCCGATGGTCGACCCGCACGGCAGGTCGGCCCGGTGCTCATAGCGCTGCAGCGGCACCCCGGCCTGCCGGCAGGCCATCGCGAAGGCCGCGGCGGTAGGCCCGTCGGTGGCGTATCGCAGATTCGGGTGCACCTTGAGCACCGGTCCGGCGTTGACTTCGATGAGGTGGCCCGGCTCGTGCCGATCGGGGTAATTGGGGTGGGTGGCATGGGCCATGTCGGCCGACGCCAGCAGCGACGCCGGCAGCAGCCGCAGGAAGTCGTCCCGGGCCCCGCCGCCGGCCAGTACGATCCGTTCCAGCACGGCACTGAGCAGGTTGGATTGCGCGCCGCGGTCCGAAGCCGAGCCGACCTCCTCGTGGTCGAAGATCACCACCACCGGCAGCACCTCGCGTGGTTGCGCGGCCAGCAGTGCTTCCAGCCCGGCATAGCAACTGGCCTGGTTGTCCAGCCGGGGTGCGCTCAGCAGGCACCCGTCAGACCCGATCAGCGCCGCCGGTGTCAGGTCATGGGTCATCAGATCGGCGGCCAGCACGTCGGCCTCGGCCACCCCGGCATGCCGCGCGACATAGCCGATGACGGAACCGGCCGCGTCGCCGACGCCCCAGACCGCGTTGACGTGCCGTTGCGGGTCCAGCGTCACCGACTTGCGGTCCTCGGCCAGGTGGATGGCCAGCTGCGGCACCCGCAGGATCGGCTCGTCGATGCGGACCAGCCGGTGCCGCACCGCCGAGCCGTCCCGCACCGACAACCGCCCGCTGATACCCAGGTCGCGGTCCAGCCAGGAGTTGAGCCACGCGCCCCCGTAGGGCTGCAGCGCCACCACCTGCCAGCCGGCGACCAGCCGGTCCGGGTGCTGCTTGACCCGCAAATTGGGGCTGTCGGTGTGCGCGCCGACGATCCGGAACGGGGCGGGGGTGCCGGTGGCGAGCTGACTGTTCCAGGCGACCAGCGAGCCGGCCCGCACGGTGAAGTAACGGCCCGGCTGCCGCGGCCAGCGGTCGGTTTCGGCGAGTTCGGTGTACCCGGCGTCCAGCAACCGCCGGGCCGCCGTGGCGCACACGTGAAACGGCGACGGCGAGGCGTCGATGAACTCGCAGAGGCCTCGCGCGCTGGCTGAGGGTGTGGGCCCGCCGGACATGCCCACCATCATCGCTGTCGGGGACTGCATGGTTCACGCTAGGGTCGGCAGAGTGCCATCGGTTCAGCCGCAGCCTATCCTCACGCCCTTGACGCCGGCCGCGATCTTTCTCGTGGCCACCATCGACGACGGCGGCGACGCGTCCGTGCACGACGGGTTGGCCGACATCTCGGGCCTGGTGCGCGCGATAGGGTTTCGCGACCCGAACAAGAATCTGTCGGTGGTGACCTCGATCGGCTCCGACGCGTGGGACCGGTTGTTTTCCGGCCCGCGACCGGCGAAGCTGCATCCGTTCGTCGCACTGCACGGGCCGCGGCACACCGCGCCGGCTACCCCGGGGGACCTGTTGTTCCACATTCGCGCCGAAAGCATGGATGTGTGCTTCGAATTGGCCGGGCGCATTCTCAACGCGATGGCCGGCGCGGTCACCGTTGTCGACGAGGTGCACGGATTCCGCTTCTTCGACAACCGCGACCTGTTGGGTTTCGTCGATGGCACCGAAAACCCAAGCGGCCCAACGGCTGTCAGTGCAACCGCGATCGGTGACGAGGATCCGGCGTTCGCCGGCGGCTGCTACGTGCACGTGCAGAAGTATGTCCATGACATGCGGTCCTGGGACTCGCTGTCGGTCACCGAGCAGGAGCGGGTGATCGGGCGCACCAAGCTGGAAGACATCGAACTCGGCGACGACGTGAAGCCGGCCAACTCGCACGTCGCGCTTAATGTCGTCACCGACGACGACGGCGCCGAATTGAAGATCGTGCGGCACAACATGCCGTTCGGCGAGGTCGGCAAGAGCGAGTACGGCACCTACTTCATCGGCTATTCCCGCGCCCCCGAGGTCACCGAGCGGATGCTGCACAACATGTTTCTCGGCGAGCCTCCCGGCAACACGGACCGCATTCTGGATTTCTCCACCGCGGTCACCGGCGGGCTGTTCTTCTCCCCCACCATGGACTTCCTCGACGATCCACCGGCCCTGCCCCAATCACCGGCACCCGCTCGGCCGGCCGCGCCGGCCCCCGAAGACGGTTCACTCTCGATCGGCAGCCTGAAAGGAACCTCCCGATGAACAACCTGTACCGCGAACTGGCTCCGGTCACCGAAGCCGCTTGGGCCGAAATCGAATTGGAGGCAACGCGGACGTTCAAGCGGCACCTCGCCGGGCGCCGGGTGGTCGACGTCAGCGGTCCGGGCGGACCGGCTTCGGCGGCCGTCGGCACCGGCCGGCTGATCGACGTCACCGCGCCTACCGACGGCGTCATCGCCCACTTGCGCGCCAGCAAGCCCCTGGTGCGGCTGCGGGTTCCGTTCACCTTGTCGCGCAACGAGATCGACGACGTCGAGCGCGGTTCGCAGGACTCGGACTGGGATCCGGTGAAGGCGGCCGCCAAGAAGCTGGCGTTCGTCGAGGACCGCACCATCTTCGAGGGCTACGCGGCCGCCTCCATCGAGGGCATCCGCAGCGCCAGCTCGAACCGGCCACTGACCTTGCCCGAGGACCCGCGCGAAATCCCGGATGTCATCTCGCAGGCGTTGACCGAGCTGCGCTTGGCCGGCGTCGACGGGCCGTATTCGGTGCTGCTGGCCGCCGACGTCTACACCAAGGTCAGCGAAACCACCGAACACGGCTACCCGATTCGCGAGCACCTGAACCGGCTGGTCGACGGCGACATCATCTGGGCGCCGGCCATCGACGGCGCTTTCGTGCTGACCACCCGCGGGGGTGACTTCGACCTGCAGTTGGGCACCGATGTCGCGATCGGCTATACCAGCCACGACGCCGACAGCGTGCAGCTCTACCTACAGGAGACCCTGACCTTCCTGTGCTACACCGCCGAGGCTTCGGTGGCGCTCAGCCCGCCCTCGGACTGAAGCGGGTCGATACCGGCGGATTCACAGTTGCGGACGGCGCCGGTGGAACGTGGTGGCCTGCTGGAACGCGTGCCCGCATTGGACCAGGAACTGCTCGGCGAAATGACGGCCGACGAACTGCACCCCCAGCGGCGTTCCGCGCGACGTGACTCCCGCGGGCAGGCATATCGCCGGGTTACCAGTGACATTGAGCGGGGCAGTCGGTCTGGCCAACGTGGCGGACAGCACCGGGTCCACACCCAGCATCCGCATGCCGGCCACCGTCGGCGACGCCAGACCGGCGCTGGGCAGCAACACCAGATCCACGTCGGTAAACACCCGCTGCAGCGCTTCGGTGAACTCCCGCCGGCGGATTATCAGCCCTTGGTACTCAACGGCACTCAGGTTTCGCGCGTTGTCGAGCAGCCCGCGCAGCACCGGTCCGTACGCGTCGGCACGTGCCGGATAGGTCTCGGCATGCGCGATCGCCGTCTCGACCCCGCGCATCTTGGCGAACACGTCGACCATCCGATCCAGCGCGGGCAGCGTGACCTCGACGACCGGCCAACCGATTCCTTCCAGTGTCGTGACGACCTGGGCCATCATGGATGTGGTGTCGTCGTCGAAACCGGACAGTTGCGACCAGTCCACACCGGCCCGGGGGACCCGGCTCAGCGCGAGGTCAGCCGCATAGTCGGGCACGGGCGTTCGCGATGACATAGGGTCGCGGACGTCGAATCCGGCAATGGCGCTCAGCAGGACCGCCGCGTCCGCAGCGCTTCTGGCGATAGGTCCGACGTGGTCGAAACTTGCTGCCAGCTCGACGATTCCATACCGACTCACCCGGCCCCAGGTTGGTTTGATCCCGGTAACCCCGCACATGCTCGTCGGAAACCTGATCGACCCCCCGGTGTCCGAACCGATCGAACCGAAGCACAACCCCGCCGCGGTGGCCACGGCGCAGCCGCTCGAGGACACGCCGGCCCAGGTCGCCGGGTCCCACGGATTGACCGGTGCCGGAATGTCGGGGTGGTATGCGAGGTATGCGCCCTCGGTCATGGCCAGCTTGCCGGTGATCACGGCACCGGCAGCGCGCAGCCTCGCCACGACCGTGGCGTCATACGACGACCGGAACTCGCGACGGATGACGGTGCCTGCGCCCGTGGGGGCGTCGGCGGTGTAACAGAGATCTTTCACACCGATTGGCACACCATGCAGGGCTCCCCGCCAGAGCCCCCGGGCGAGTTCAGCGTCGGCAGTGCGAGCGGCCTGGACCGCGGAGTCCGCCATGACGAATGCGTGGCTTTTCAGCCCCGCATCGAGCTTCTCGATTCGGCGCAGCGTCGCATCGGTCACCTCCGCCGAACTGACCTGCCGGGTGCGAATAAGCGCGGCAAGCTCGGTCAGTTCGAGCCGCCACAGCGCGTCGTCGTCCGGTTGCGCTGAAACCTCAGATCTCCTGGCTGTCACCGAATCTCGGTGGCCGCCGCTGGCTGAAGGCGGCCACCCCTTCCCGCACGTCGGCCCCCTCATAGGCCTCGACACCGAATCGGATCAGGGCATCGGTGTCGGCCGCGGTCAGCGCCCGACCGTGCATATTGGCAACCACTTTCGTCGCGCGCATCGTCACCGCCGATTGCCGGCAGATCTGGCCGACCAGTTTGGCTGTCGCGTCCGGCAATTCGGCTGCTGCGACGACCTTCTGCACCAAACCCCAACGCGCGGCCTGCTCGACGTCGACCAGTTCTCCGCTGAACAACAGATACTTCAAGGCCGCCGGACCGATGAGCCCGGCTACGGTGTCGGACTCAGTGAGGCCAAGGGTGACGCCGAGCTTGCCGATCGGGATGCCAAAGCGCGCGTCGTCGGCCGCGATACGGACGTCGCAGGCGGCGAGCAGTTCACAGCCGCCACCGACGGCAAGTCCGCGGACCGCTCCGATGACCGGAACCGGTAGTGCGGTCACGGCCCGTAGGCAGGCTGCGACGCTCTCGTTGTAGGTCGCCGCGTCCACGGCGGTCATCCGGGTGCGCGGAAACTCGCTGATGTCGGCGCCCGCGGCGAACGCCGCATCGCCCGCGCCGCGAATAACCACCACCCGCAGGTCTGATTCGCGTGCCAGGTCGTCGAACAGCAGCTTCAGGCGCCGCCAGGCGGCCAGGTTCAATGCGTTGTGCGCCTGCGGCTTACACAGGGTGGTCACCACGACGTTCCGGTGGATTTGCACGGCGACGCGATCGATGACTTGCGCGGCGGGCGGCTCGCTGCGCATCATGGCGCTGATCACGGCTTCGAGATCGCCCCCGGGCGTGATGATTTCCTCGGTGGGGGCCATGCGCGTCCTCTCGCTGCTGTTGCGCACCGGCCCCCGCGCCGCCTAAGCGACTGACGACACCGTGCTCACGCTTGCCGAGCCGGCGTCGCTCGGGAGTCCGGTTTCGGTCTGGTCGGCGGTCACGACCCATCGACTGATCCGCCACACGCCCTGCTGCTTGACCACGGTGAAGTCGTAACAGCCGGTGAGGTCGGCGACGGGCGAACCGCCTTGCCGGATTGAGAATACTTGGACGTAGCAGTGCCCGGTAGCTTCATCGGCGCTTTGGCCGGTGAACCACAACGAGTTCAGGGCGTGACGCCGTTTGTTTCCGGCGGCCCTGAAACCCGATTTCCGTGCCGAGAGCAACCGCATCACGGTATCGATGTCCGCCGTAAGCTCGCGGTTGTCGTGCAGCAAGACAAGCTCCGGCGTATCGGTGAACAAGGCACGAAAGTCGTCAAGCCTGTCTTGGTCGTACGTGTAGGCGTAAGCACCGAACAAGTTCATGATTGCCAGTCGATCTGCGGCGTCGAAGTTCACGCCCCCGACATCTGCGAGCGCCATGGATTGTTCTGTCAACATCGATTGAGCTTTCCTTTCGAATTGCGAGCCCGGTGTCCTCGGCGGGCCTTTGCGGACCGTGTTGAAACCCGTTGACTGCAGCGGTTCGCCGTGCCCTGGTCAGTGGTGGTCAGTGGTTGGGCGGCGGCACCCCGGCGCGTGCCGCTGCGTCAGTGTGGCGGCATACCCACGGCCGGCTGCGGACCGCCCACCGGCCCCGAAGGCCCGGCCTGCTGACCGGGCGGACCGGCCTGCGCACCCGGAGGACCGCCGCGTCGACCCCGCGGGCCCGCCAACGGACCCGGAGGACCCCCCTGCTGGCCCGGAGGGCCCGCCTGCTCACCCGGAGGACCGGCGTGCCGGCCCGGAGGGCCCGCCTGCTCACCCGGAGGGCCGCCGCCCGCACCGGGCCCGACGTCCTGCGTCGGGGGCGGAAGTGGCGGGCCGGGGTCGGCGGAAGCTACCGCGCTACCCAGCGGGCCTGCCGCTAGCGACACGCCAACGGCGCAGAGAACACCGGCCGAAATGATACGGATCTTCGACATTCCGAATACCTTTCGAGGTTGGCCGAAACGAGCCCCACTACAATCTTGCGAGAGCGTCGACGCTGAAACGTCCGTGGCACACAGTGATTCGTAGTGGGGCGAGGACGGCTCCGCGCCCGGCGGCATCGTCGCCCCGGCCTGCTCGCCGTTTCCGGCGGCAGCTGCATCCACGCGGTTCACTCCCACAATTTGTCTTCAGCAGTTGACAATATGATGCTATGACCGCGCTGCCCATGTTGTCAATCATGATTGACAGAACCGTTACCGTGAAGTCGCAGAGACGCCGCGGTGCCGTTGGCCGCCGTCGCGTCGCCCGGCCAGCGTCTTGCCGCCGCAGTGGCTCCAGCGCGTGTGACGACGGCCGCCGTAAAGCCCATCGCCTATGCTGTCGATCGTGGCGGCCAGACCAAGCACCCGAGCACCGCAGACAGAACTCGGCCTAGCATTGCGGATTGCCTGGTGGAGCTATTCCCGGCGAATTGATGTCGAAATGGAGGCCGCGGGTTTTCCGGATCTACAGTTCCCGATGATCTATGTGTTCGCGCTGTATGCACAACCGGAGCCCGTGACGATTTCCCAAATGGGGCGGCAGTTCAGCGTCAGTCGCCAGGCCGCCAGCAAGGTTGTCGCCGACTTGCGTCGTCGCGGCTATGTGCATGTCAAGCCGTCGACGACCGACCAGCGCGAGAAGGTTGTCGAGCTCGCACCGAAAGCCATCGAGTACGTCACTGCGCGCCTGCGCAAAGCGGCTGCCCTAGACCGGGCGATCCGCAAACGCCTCGGTGACGACGGTCGCGACGAACTCATCAGGCTGCTGGGCGAACTTGGTGCAGTCGCCAGATCGAAGCTGGATTTCGACCCCGGCATGTTCCCGGTCAAAGAGCCGGGCTGGTATTAGCTCCGGCTCGCCCGGAACGAGATCCGCGCCGATGGCAGCTCAGCGGTGGAAGAAGCCCGAGTGGCCGCTATCGGTGCCGGGGAATTCACTGATATTTCCGACGCCCGAGTTGCGAATACCGATGTTGAAGAACCCCGAGTTCTGGAATCCCACGCCATCGTTGACACCATTGAAGAAGCCTGAACCTCTATCGCTTGAGTTATAGAAGCCCGAGCCGCCGAAGCCGAAGTTGTTGAAGCCGGAACCCAACGGCCCCAAGTTACGCGCGCCAGATGACTTCTCCGCTGCGTTGGTGAAGCCCGAGGTATCGTCGCCCTGGTTGAAAAAGCCCGAGGTGCCGGTGCCCAGATTTCCGAAGCCCGAACTCTGGCCGGGCCCGTCGCCCACCTGCCCGATGGCCGTGTTCAGGTTGCCGGAGTTGAAGCCACCGGTGTTGATATTGCCCGAATTGCCGAACCCGGTGTTCGTGGCGCCGGCATTGAAGAAGCCGGTGTTTCGCTCACCCGAGTTGAAAAAGCCGGTGTTCCCCCGGCCCGAGTTGAACATGCCCGTATTCTCGTTCGCCGAGTTGAAGAAACCGGTGGCGTTGCGGCCGGAGTTGAATGCACCCGTGGCTTCCCCGGCGGTGTTGCCGAAGCCGGTATCTTGCAGCCCGGTATTCCAGAAACCGGTGACGGTGCCGCCCGTGGTTTGAAAGCCGGTATTGTTTGTCCCCGATATCTCAAAACCGACGTTGGCAAAACCCGAGTTGAAGAAGCCGACGTTGTTGGTGCCGGAATTGAAAAAGCCGATGTTTCCGGTGCCCGAATTGCCGAACCCGATGTTCCCGCTTCCCGTGTTGAGCCCACCGATACCGATCTGATTGTCTCCGGTGAGCCCGAAGCCGATGTTCCCGTTCCCGGTGTTGCCGAAGCCGATATTGCCATTGCCGGTGTTGCCGAAGCCCCAGTTCGAATCCCCGGTATTGCCCGAACCCCGGTTGAAGCTGCCGGTGTTTCCACTGCCGATGTTGTTGTGCGCGGGGCTGTTCGTGGGGCCCACGTTGCCGAAACCGACATTCCCATCGCCCTTGTTGCCCCCGCCGATGTTCGCGTTTCCTTCGTTGCCGAAGCCCACATTCTGGGTGCCGCTGTTGCCGCCGCCGACGTTGCTGGTGCCCGAGTTGCCGCCGCCCACGTTGCTGTCGCCGCGATTGCCGCCACCAAGGTTGGAACTGCCGGTATTGCCGCTACCCAGGTTGGAGCTACCGGTGTTGCCGCTGCCCACATTGGAATTGCCGGCGTTTCCATTGCCCACGTTGGCGTCACCGTGGTTTCCGTTGCCCACGTTGCCGCTGCCGTTGTTGCCGACACCGATGTTCTGCGGGAGCCCCAGTGCGCTGGACAGCGACTGCTGCCAGGACGTCAGCTGCGCGGCTGCCGCCGAGGCACCGGCGTGGTAACCGGCCATCACGCCCACATCCTGGGCCCACATCTCCTCATAGGCGCCCTCGAAGGCCGCAATCGCCGGGAAATTCTGCCCGAACAGGTTCGACAACACCAGCGACACCACCCGAGAGCGATTGGCCGCCACCGCCGCGGGGTGGACGATGGCGGCTTGCGCCGCCTCGAACACCCCGGCGACCGCTCGGGCACCACCTGCCACCCCGGCGGCCTGCGCCGCTGTTGCGTCAAGCCACGCCGCATACGGGGCCGCCGCGGCCGCCATCGCCGCCGCGGCCGGACCCTGCCACGATCCGGCGGTCAGGCCCGCCGTCACCGCAGAAAACTCGGCCGCCGACAGGCTCAGCTCCTCGGCCAGCGCGTCCCAGGCGCCGGCCGCCGTCAGCAACGGCGCCGGGCCCGCGCCCGCGAACATCAGTGCCGAATTGACTTCCGGCGGCAACAACGCGAAATTTGGCGGCATCATGACTCCTCTACTCGCCAGGAGCGGATCCACCAAACTTAGTCCCGCCGGGCGGCGATAATCAGCAAATCTGCAAACCTGTTGCCGGCGTGCCGATCTGGCGTCAATTCGCCACGAGTTTGGTTGCTGGAGGCGTAGCGTCGACACAAGGACCGGCGAAAGGACTGGGAGATGCCCGACGATTCCTACGGCGACGCCGTGCTCGGCGCCGGCCCGGTCCGGCACAACGTCCCGGATCGCTGCAGTCTGTCGGACCTGCGCGTCGCGGTGGTCGGACATGAACTGGCAAGGGAGTGCTCATGGTGACCTCGGACGCCTTTCACCCGGAATTTCACCGCGACGCAACGCCGGGCGTGGCCGCGCGCAACCGGGTACACCATGTCAGATCATCCGAAATCAGTTCCGACACAGCACAATCAGAGGGGATGCGGCGATTTGCCGCGCTCAGCGGACGTTCCGTCGGCGCCGAGAAGCTGTGGATGGGCGAGACGCACGTCTCGCCCGAAACGGCGTCGGCCAACCACCATCACGGCGACTCGGAAACCGCAATCTATGTACGAAGTGGCCATCCCGAGTTCGTGTTTCACGACGGCATCCAGGAGGTGCGCATCTCAGCCCGGCCCGGTGACTACATCTTCATCCCGCCGTATCTGCCGCACCGGGAAGAGAACCCCGACCCCACCACGCCCGCGGAGGTGGTCATCGCGCGCAGCACCCAGGAGCCGATCGTGGTCAACCTACCGGGGCTGTATCCGCTCTGATCCGGTCGCCTCGTCGAGTGGGCTGAGCACAGTGACCGCGATCGGCTTACTCAGCAGGGCGGGCAGCTGTTCGCGGTAACTCCGGTAATGCGCGGAGCCCCGGTGCTCGTCGAGAGCGCTGTGGTCGCGATAACGCTCGAACAGGACCAACTCGGCGCCGTCGGCGCTTTCGTAGAGGTCATAGGTGCGGCACCCGTCTTCGGCGCGGGTCGGCCCGGTCATCCCGGCAAGCAGGACACGCAGCGCGTCCATCGATTCCGGACGGGGGCTGAACCGGGCGATGACCGCGATTGACGACGACATTGTGACGACCTTCCGGGCAGGTGTGCCGTCAGCCCTTGACGGCCGACGCGATAAGACGTTTTAATACGTCCTATGACGAGTGTCAAGCTGGACCTGGATGCCGCCGAGTTCCGGATATCGCGCGGCAGCGTGCCGGTGAGCGCCCAGCTTGCCGAGGCACTCAAGACGCAGATCGTCAAACAACGGCTGCCCAGCGGTGGTCGGCTGCCCAGCGAACGGGAGCTGATCGACAAGTCGGGGCTGAGCCGGGTGACGGTACGCTCCGCGGTGGGGATCCTCGAGCGTCAGGGGTGGCTGGTCCGTCGGCAGGGACTGGGCACCTTCGTCGCCGATCCGGTCAGGCAAGAACTCGGTTCGGGGGTGCGAACCATCACCGAGGTGCTGCTGAGCTCCGGTGTCACCCCGCGAGTGGAGGTGCTGTCCCAAAGCGTCTGCGCGCCACCGCAACCCATAGCCGCGGCACTGGCATTGCCGGAGGTCTTGGGTATTCGCCGGCGCTTCAGCGCGGGCGACGAACCCTTGGCGCTGGTCACCGCCTACCTACCGCCGAGTGTGGGCGATGCTGTGGAACCACTATTATCCGGTGCCCTCGATACCGAAACCACTTACACCATGTGGGAGCAACGATTGGGCATCCGGATTGCCAAGGCCACCCACGACATATCGGCGGCCGGCGCATCCGCCGAAGTGGCCGGGGCGTTGGAGCTGCCGGTGGGCGCGCCGGTGCTGGTGCTCGACCGCACCAGCTACGGCGAAGACGGCAAAGCGCTCGAGGTGGTGGTGTTCCATTACCGCCCCGATCGGTACCGGTTCTCCGTCACACTGCCGCGAACGCTGCCCGAGCCGGGTGCCGGAATCATCGAAAGGTCGTAATTCCCATGAAGATTGCCGGATCGAATGACCCCCACTTCGGACTTGTCCTGGCGCTGACGGTCAACGGGCTGGCGGTCAGCAGCTACCCCGATATGGTCACCGTCTCGCGAGCCGCAGAGCACTACGGATTCGACTCCATCTGGCTCTGCGATCATTTCCTGACCGTCAGCCCGGACGACTACGTCAAAGACGCCGGCATCGGCAGCCAGTCCGCTGAAACCGGCCGGGAACCACGGCCGACATCGCTTCCCCTGCTGGAAGGCTGGACGGCCTTGACGGCGCTGGCTCGCGACACCACCCGGCTGCGCCTGGGCACCAGTGTGCTGTGCAACTCGTATCGCCATCCCTCGGTGCTGGCCAAAATGGCCGCCACTCTCGACGTGATCTCCGAGGGACGCCTCGATCTGGGGTTGGGCGCAGGCTGGTTTCAGCGCGAGTTCGAGGCCTACGGCATTCCGTTTCCGCCGGTGGGTGACCGAGTCTCCGCACTGGCCGAAGCCCTGGAGGTGATCCGGACGGTCTGGACCGAGCCGAACCCCACCTTTGCCGGCCGGTTCTACACGTTGAACGGCGCGATCTGCGATCCGCCTCCCATCCAGCGGCCCCACCCGCCATTGTGGATCGGGGGTGAGGGGGACCGAGTACACCGCATCGCGGCCAAGCTGGCGCAAGGTCTGAACGTGCGGTGGTGGTCACCGCAGCAGGTGTCCCAACGCCGGGGTTTCCTGACCCGGGCCTGCGAGTCGGCCGGCCGTGACCCGTCCAGTCTGCAGCTGTCGGTGACGGTACTGCTGGCACCGACCGATTCCGCTGCGGACGAGGCGCGAATTCGCTTGGAGTTCGCCTCTATTCCGGCGTCCGGCCTCATCGTCGGGCACCCGGATCGCTGCGCGGAGCGCATCCGCGAGTACCTGGACGGCGGGGTCACCCACTTCCTCTTCACGGTTCCGCGGGTGATGGAGTCCGATTATCTGCACGCCATCGGTCGTGACATCATCCCGCTGCTCAAATCGGGGGTCAGGGCTTCATGACCGTTGCCCGCGATATGGGGCGGTTCCTGGTGTCGACCGACTACATCGACGCCGACCATCCGCTGGTCCGCGCGACGGCCACCGCGCTGGTGCCCGGCGCCGCATCCGATATCGAGCGGGTCGGACGCATCTATCACTATGTGCGTGATCTGCCCTACGACATCCTTGCCGCATTCCGCTACCTCGCCCGGGGCGAACACCGGGCCAGCGACGCGCTCCGGCACGGTGTCGCCTTCTGCATGGGAAAGGCGAGCATGTTCGTCGCCCTATGCCGAGCGGTGGGCGTGCCGGCCCGCATCGCCTTCCAGACGTTGAGCTCCCCGGACAAGGAGTTTCTCGCCCCGGAGGTCCGCGCCCTGTGGGGAGGCAAATCCGGCAGGCCGTTGCCGTGGCACTCCCTCGGCGAAGCCCATCTCGGCAACCGATGGGTAAAACTGGACGCCACCATCGACGCGACGACGGCGGCGCGACTGGGCAAACCCTACCGGCGCGATTTCGACGGCGTCACCGACATTGCCACGGTGGAGGGTCCCATCCTGCGGGAAAACGGCAGCTACGCCGACTATCCCACCGACGTCGCCCAATGGTACGCACGGGTCGCACGAGCAGTGCTGAATGCCTTGGAGTCCGGTGACTTTCACGCTCGAGTCGCCGACGACGACGAACTGTGGGCAGGTCCTCGCCGGGAAGCGGTGGCGCGCCGGCAAGGACCCGGTTCTTGTCCCGCACACATCACACGTATGGGGTGATTGTCTAACCGTTGCCACCGGTCGCCGCAAAGGTGTGAATGTGACCTCGAAAGCGCAGCACGACCCCGCCGTTGCGGCGGGGTCGCAAGCGCCATCCGTTGCCGGCAGGCCTGATCGCGCCGCTGGCTAAGCGACTATTAACGACATTGCCTGGGGGAGAAAGTAACTCGAACTACGGGAGCGCCCTCAAGCGCCCAGTCGCCTGCGGCCCGTTCTTGCAGCCGACCGGATCGCGCGGTGCCGGGCGGTACGGCCCGCGTGGCGCGGATTGTCCCGTCACGCAAGCCGCCTCTCCAGTTGGGTGCCGTCACTCGCGGTGTCGATAGGCGCGCGCTCGACAGTGGCGCCTGCGGCAGCATCCGTTCTGACTTCGTTATCGGTATCGACGCCCAGGATGCCTTGCGGCGGCCCGCTCTGCCGCGCCAGCGACGAGATCATCGGTGTTTGTTGACCTGCCATGTTGACGATGTTGCTGGAATGGCCACCGGCCGAAGCTAGCTGAGCCAGCTGATTCATGGTTTCAGTGAGCTGACCCACTGCCGGCAGTTGCGCAAAGCTCAGCAGCTCGCCGAAATCCAAGCTGGGCAGCCCGGCGAAGCCGGCCAGAAATTCCGGCAAGCTAGCCACCTCTACCCAGGTAGGCAACCTGCCCAATATCCCGACGCCCGACAGCAAGTCGTCCAATCCCGGAAGTCCGGGGAAGACATCGGGAATCGTCGGAAGCCCAGGCAAACCGGGAAACCCGGGGATAGGAAATCCGGGGCGCGGCCAGTTGAATTGGGGAAAGCCTGGCATAGACGGCCATTGGAATTCGGGCAGCCCCGGGATCGGCAGCGTGAAGTCGGGAGCGCCTGGGGTTGGTGGCCAGTTGAATTCGGGCAGCCCCGGGATGCTCGGAAGACCGGGGATCGGAATTTCAGGCAATTTCGGCGGCCACGCAATCTCCGGCAGACCGGGGATCGGTAGCTTCGGTAGCCCGGCGAACTTCGGCAGCGCGGTCAACATCTCGATCAGCCTGCCAAGCAATCCCTTGAGGTTCATCACGTTGTTCATGGTCGTGAGCGTTAAATAGAGCAGCGCCCCACCGACCACAGACATCGCAGTGCCGCATGGCGGTACCGCGAGCGCGAGTGATAAGCCCTTGCCGACAAGTGGCACCTTTTCAAGCTTCTTGCAGGCCTTCCGCACACCATTGACCATCGTGATCATTGCCGACAACACCTTACGTGCGTCGCGGATGTGTCTGGCCTGGTTTGAGACCAGATTGCCGGCCAGCTTGTCGATGTCGCTCATCGCCTTCGTACGGAGTTGCTGAGCGAGGTTTTGACTCGAATACGCCGCCGCCGATGCACCAATCCAGTTGGCGCCAGGTATGGCCAGTTCCATCTTGTCGCTGACTTGCCTCAACAAAGACGATCCGGTGGTGAAGATGTCACCCGGGTCGGGAACTCCCGATCCCATAGACAAGAGTATCCCAGAAATTATCTTCGTCGTCTTGTCGCAGAGCTCAGTTCCTGAACCCATTCGCAACCTTCCTTAGATTGGATGTACTTGCGCACACCGTTGACTTGAACGGGTACGCCATTTATGCCTTAGATAGAGAATAACAGCAGCCAGCCGATGGTCGATGCACGAGTTTGTTTGCCGCCCTGGGTCGTTGGCACCGGCACCGAGCAAGGTGGATCGCGAATTCCCGGTGACCGCGAGCGCCGCTGGGATGCATCAAGGGAATTCCGAATATGAGTGCGCTGACGCCTTCGTTCCATTCGAATAAATTGTCGATCACCGCACCCCTGGTAGCCCCGGAGCGGTGAAGCGTGAATCCTCATGCACGTCCTGACTAGAATACTTTTCCAGATGCGCTCATTAAATGGCTGGTTAGCGAGTCGGTGCCCCGCCCTTCGTGCACCGTGGCCGCGCAGCGACCAATGAACAGGAATTGCGCAGTCTGCGACGATCGCTGCAATAATGGTGAAGCCGGCGCAGATTTGCCACTCCCCGATCCGAAGAGCTCGTCACAGCGTGTCGCGACAATTTCAGCTGCCGCTGCCGCGCAGCGGATCGGCTGATGATCAAGACGATTCGATCATTTTCGGTGTGTCCCGGCACATAGCGCTGCGATCCGCTCGTGCGGCGCTTGGCTTGGGCTGGCCAATCTGGTCCGCTTGCCATGACCGCGCAACACAACTTGCCTGCCCAGATCCCACATCGTCTGTTCGTAGGCGTCACTGGCCTGCACGGTTTGGGCTGAAGCAAGGATGCCGTGCGGCTCCGTTTTTGCCAATTCACACAGTCGAGCAGCGATGTTGACTGGCTCGCCGATGACGGTGTATTCGAATCGTTCGTAAGCACCTACGTTGCCCGCCAGGACTATTCCGGCGGCCACGCCGATACCGGCCTGGCACTCGGGCACCTCGGCGGCGAGTCGGTGTGCAATGGCTCGAGCGGTGGCCAGCGCGTCGGTTTCCGGAGAACGGACACCCGCCGGTGCGCCAAAGACCACCAAAGTGCCGTCGCCCTGAAACTTGTTTATCAGGCCGTGGCGGCGGCCGACTTCCTCCACAATGACGGCGAAAAAACAGTTGAGCAGCCGGACGACCTCGGCTGGAGGCCGGGCCGTTACCAAGCGGGTGGAGCCGATGATATCCACGAAAAGTACTGCCACATAGCGCTCTTCACCACCGAGTTCGATCTGTTGTCCTTCGGCGGCGGCCGCCACATCGCGTCCGACATGTCGGCCGAACAGATCACGGATGCGCTCGCGTTGCCGAAGCCCCTCGACCATTGCATTGAACCCGCGCTGCAGCTCACCGAGTTCGGTTCCGTCGAACACCTCCAGCTGGCATTCGAGGTCGCCGCCCTCCACGCGTTGCAACGCAGAATGCACATCTCGCACCGACGTAGCGGTGAGCCATGCGGCGATAAGGTTGGACGCCAAACCGAAGACGAAGGCCGCCATCGTCAGCAATAGCACCACCGCACCGAGCTCGGTGACGTTCATGGTTCTTTCCAGTAGCGCGAACGCCACCGCCAAGATGATGGCGATCAACGGAACACCGGAACCGAACAGCCACGATGCCGTGGCCCGACCCATCACACCGGGCGAAAGCCGCCGCACTGGACGCCCCGCCTCAAGTGCGACGGCAGCCGCGGGCCGAAGCATCAACTCGGCGAAGAAGTAGCAGCTCACCGACAACACGATTCCGCTGAAGCTAAAACCAAAGACAAACTTTGGGATGTACTCGGAGCTCACGCTTCCGTAAAGCAGCGCGAACAAGACGGCACCGATGGTCCACAGCACAATCGGAACCAACGCCAACCGCCATGGCGCCAGGAAGGCGTTGCGTTGATCTTTGGCCGTCAGCGGCCGGTCGTCGTTTTTCCAACGCAGTTGGTCAAGGATACGTTTGGTAATCCACACCCAGCCCAGCCCAATCGAAGCGGCAACATAAAGTGGCACAACCTCTTCCGAAATCCACACGACGTGCGGATCGAACACATTGGGCACGGGTATAGCTACGGTTACCAGAAGCAACACCACACCGATACCCATAAGATTGGCCATCGTCACGACACCGAGCAACACCGGGCGGGTGATGGGCTTGTTGTCCCGCGGCACGAAGGCGGTGTGGAGCCACGTCCTGGCGGTCACGATGCACACTCGTTCCATCGATATCGCTGGGCGCCAAGACCATCGAATGTTGCCACATGACGACTGACGTCAATGTGGCATGCCCTGACCCCCGGTTCGCGGTCGACAGGCAAACACTGTGAATCCGAAACCTGGTCTGCGCGCCGCTGTGTCTTCAAGCTCCTTGCTCCAATCATCGCTTCTTCGTCACGTTTCGCCAATCCCGCCGTTGCGCAGCAACCGAGTGAGCGACCACGCTACCGGTGCGTCCATGCGTGATGCGGTGGCCGAGCAGCCCCTTCCAACTTCCGTGCAAATACCATACCGCGATGGTTTGGGTACCCCCTAATGGTATACGTCACATGCGGGGCATACGCACAACAGATACCTACTTGTTCTCAGAATTATATGTCGCGGTGGAGGATTCATGAACTGATTGATCGCTGCCGCATCACTAGCTGCGGGATCGCTATTACTATACCCCGTATGCCGACTTCACAGACGCGCTCGGAAGTCAACTGGTACCAAGGACTGATTATCCAGCTTCGTCGAGTTCGATGACCACTTTGATATCTGCCGCGCGGTGTTCGAAGGCCTCGGCGGCTCTTGCGAGCGGAACGCGGCGGGTGATCAACCGTTGCAGCCAAGCTTCATCAGCACGTGCCAGAACGTCAGCGGCCCCGCGAAAGTGACGCAGGTTGGAGTTGACCGACCCGACGACTACGTCGTTCTTCAGCACAATGTCTCGGTTCAGGATGCCGGCGTCGACGTCCACGTGGTGTTCGCTGGACAGCAGGCCGAGCAGGCAGGTGATTCCGTAAAAGTTGGTATTGCGGATCGCGTCGACAACGACGGTGCCCACCCCGGTGGCCTCTATTACGACGTCCGGACGAATCCTCTTGGCGACAAGCTCGACGTCGTCGTGGTGATAGGTAGCGCCCAGCACCCGCACCGCTGCGGGCTTGGCGCCACTGGTCACCCGATCCAGCACATGGGTTTCCAGGCCTCGCTGGGTCGCCATCAAAGCAGCCAGCAGTCCGATCGGCCCGGCGCCGGTGACCAACACTCGCTCCGGCTCGAACCAACCCCGAGCACCGACCCGGTCTATCTGCTCCCATGCTTTGACTACCACCGAAGTGGGCTCAGTCAAGACACCAACGTGCTTCAGCGCGGGGTCCAGCCGCACCGCGTATTCTTCTTCAACGCACCATGTTTGGCTGCCGTATCCGTGTAGCTCTTTGATGCCGCGTTCCGAGTAGCGGCCGTTGCGGCAGTTGTCGAATTCGGTGCGGGCGCACGCCCCACAGGGCACCGGATCGGGCCGACGCACCACACCCACCACCAGATCACCGGCCGAGAAGCTACTGCCTGGCGGCGCCTGCCGCACCCTGCCGAGCGATTCATGACCGAGCACCATCCACGACGACCCACTCGGGGGCAATCCGATATCGCCGGCGACAAGTTCCTTGTCTGTGCCGCAGACACCCAGCGCCAACCCGTCGACCAAGAGTTCTCCGGTAGCCGCGATGGGCTCGGGCAGCTCGACCACCTGCATCGATCCCCTTCGGCCCGGCTCTATCGTCAGAGATTGCATCGCAGTTCCCGCTTCTGCGCTGCAAGCGACCTGTGCGCCACCGCAACGGAGGTGACTGCGTGCGATACCGATCCATCACGGTTTCCTGGTCCATGCACTCCGCCGAAGAATGCGCCGGCCACGGACATGTGTGTCATCGAGCTGAGATTCTCGAGGGCCAAGCCGCCGCGGTACCACTGCGATGTCAGTTCGCCGTATCGGTTGCCGGTGTCGACACATCCGCTCATCTGGAGCGGATCAATCGCCAGTACCGCACGCAATCGATCGATCAAGACGAGATCACCGACGGTAACCACCGTACTGTCACCCGAATCGCCGCCGCCTACCGCTCGCACCGTTGCCGCCGCGGCCGCAGTCTGTTGCAGTTCCCGGATTGGCCCGGTCCGGTGCCGGAGCCCTGAACCAAACACAAGGTGAGCGGCCTTCACCCAACGTCCCGCGGCCGGTGCATCGTCAATCGGTGGGATCATCTTGCCTCACATCGATGTTGCGGCCGGTCAGCTTCGCTTCCACTTCGGCAAGAGTCAGACCCTTGGTTTCCGGGACGCAGACGCGGACGAATACCAGAAACCCAAGGGAGATTCCAGCGAAGATCAAAAATCCGATCGCGGCACGCGATGGTTGGCCGGGACTGCCCACGAGAATCGGAAACAGCAGGGCCACTACCAGGTTGGCAACCCAGTTGAGCGCGATTGCCACCGCGCTCCCACGAGACCTTATGCGGGTAGGGAGCACTTCGGCTACCAGGAGCCACCCAATTGGTCCGGCTGAGAACGCATGGCAAGCCGTAAAGGCAAGCATTGCGGCGATCGTTATTGCACCGGATACCGCGGACGGTGACAGCAGTCCGAAACTTGTCGCGGTAAGCGCCAGAATCATTCCCGTCAGCCCAACGGTAAGTAACGGGCGCCGGCCATGTCTGTTGAGCAGACTCACCGCTATCACCGTAAAGACGACATCAATCAATCCAACTGAGAATGAGGCGATTTCGGCACCAGCATGGCCACCGACACCCGCCATGGCGAATACCGCGGTGGAGTAGTAGACAACGGCGCAGATACCAACGAGCACATCCATCAACGACGCTCCCATGGCGACCATGATGGGTCGCCACAGCGACGGATCGCTTATGACTGAGACGGGCCGGCCCCGTTCTCGATGCGCAGCAATGATGCTTTGCAACTCGGCGGTGACCTCGTCGCGATGGCGGATCGCCGTCAGGGTGTTGCGCGCTTGGTGAGGTCGGCCACGAGCGACTAGCGAGTACGGGCTGGATGGGACTCTGGTCATTGTCGCGGTTTGCAAGATTGCTGGGATTGCGTTGGCAAGGAACATGATCCGCCACTCGTGGCCGCCAAAGCTGAGCAGGGCGCCAACCGTAAACGCCAACAGAAAGCCACTGGCGATGGAGAATTGGTAGGCGGCCATCATCGGCCCCCGCTTGTCAACGTTAGCCAGTTCCCCAATGTAGCTGGGTGTGACCGCCGTTGTTACGCCCACTGCGACACCGAGAATAAGTCGTCCAATCACTATCATCGGAGTGCCGTGAGCTGTTGCTGCGATGACCGATCCGAACGCTGCGACGACCCCGGCGACCCCAAGAACGAGCCGGTGGCCGTTGCGTTCGACGGCGCCGCCGGCGAAAAGGCACCCAACTAGAGCGCCGACGATCAAGCTGCTGACAACTGTTCCGACCGCTAGTCCGGACAGTGAGTATTGCTGCCGGATTGGCCCGATGGCGTCGTTGCTGACCGCGATCGAGTATCCGAAGAGGGTCCCCGCGGATCCACCGATGAGGAAAAGACGCCAACCCAACCCGCCGGACGAGGCGGTAAGTCCGGCTTCGGCCGGCCGCCGGCAATGGTGCGTCAGCCGCTGCCGGTGGCCCGGAGCGCGTCGCTGGCCGGGAAGCGTCGGGCCGTGTCGCAAGGCCCGAAACCGCAGTCGCCAAGCTCGCTCGGCCCCGTCAATGCCCCGGTACCCGGAGACGCCCCCCTGCCGACCACCGTACGGATTGGGCAGACAAGCAACTCGAACCCTTTCGCAACCCACTTCCTTAATGTCACTCATCTCATACACCGGTTGGACAAGCCGAAATTTCCTTCTCAATTGTCTGGCGCCCCATCGGACTACGCCCGGCCACATTTCTGCTCCGAGATTACGTTGCCTACCGAATTCGATGTATCCCCCGATCGATCGGTTTTGGGTTCCCCTGATTGGTTTGACCAAACTGCCGATTTGGTTTCGACGTGACCGACGTTCGACGTCGGCATGTGTCTGCGTAGGCTATGACCTGGGATTTAACTTCTGCGTAGCGCCGTGTAAAACTTGTGGACGCCGATCTGGCATTTTGCGGTCCCGGTTGCCATGTAAACCTACTGGACATATAACGCGGACGGGCTGATGGTGCGCTGCAAGCGCTCGACTGCAGCACGCAATGTCTACCAGCATCCGCAAAAAGAATGGCCGACGACATTGATTCGCCGCCGTAAGTCCTGATATCTGTGCGTTGTCCGCGACCACTGTCGGGCATTTGGCTGCGCCAGCCCCGGCGGTCAACGGCAAGCTCTGGGCCGCCGTGTTCACCGCGGTCCATCCGCCCGTCGCAGATGAGTCGGGCTTTGCGGTGTGAGAAACCGCTGGTTACGAGGATCAGCGCGACTATCCCCAGCTATGGCCGAAGGTAGCGCATCCAGCCGACTCCCCGACTCGTTCAACCGTCACCGCGGCACTGGCATTCTTGCCAGCACCGTAGTGGGCGGCAGTCTGGATCGACACCACATCAACTCGGGAAGGCGCTGTGGCGGCAATCAGCGACAGAACCGAAACATGTGCGGCAGCCAACCGAGCGGTCAGTGCTGCCACCTGCGCGCTGGCCGCGGCCAAGCGCTCAGGCACCGCTGGCAATGTCACGCGCATTCCTCCTTGAAACGGGCCTACGCCCGCCAGACACCTAGCGAGCCCGGCGGCGGCAGTACCTTTGTGGTTCAGCATCCTCGCGCGGTACTGCACGTCAGCCGCGATCCATCGACAATCATCGCCGGCGGCGCCGAAGTTACCAGGGTCAAAGCATCCCGATCAGTGGCGCGAAGCGGGTCAAACTGCGACCAGGATCCGCGCCAGCGGAAGGAACAAGTACAAAATGCCGCGTAATGAATGGACTCTTCGGCACAATGCACCACGTGGCGGTGCATCACCAATGGGTCTCCCCGCTGGGCCGAGTGACACGACCGTCGAGGTGGATCGACAAGCTCAGCGGTCGCGCCAATCGGATCGATAAACCGTTCAGCTCATTCCGATTTGAATTTCTCACCGAGGCAGCAGCAGTTCGGGCGTCGGGATTGTTCGTGGGGATGAGCACCGTTCAGGTCATAATTTCGCTCTAATCATCAACGGGGCGACGTCGACGATGTTCAGGCAGCTCCCCGGGGCAATCTGCGCTACAGGCCGGCGGTGCAATCGTTACCGATACCGCTACATGCGGCGACGCCATCAGGCTAGGGGTAACAACGTGAGTGTCAATCCTTTTGACAACGAGGGTGCTACATTGTCGGCCTTTGTCAACGACGAGAAGCAGTACGGGCTATGGTCAACTTTCGTCGATGTCGCCTCATCCTGGCGAGGCAGTCTCCGGTCCGGATTCTCCCGATGCACTCCGGAGTACCTCTACAAGAACTGGACCAATATTCGCCCGAAGGCGCTGCGTGAGAGATTGGCACAGCATCGCCGGACCGCGGGCCAGTAGGCAACGCGGATAACATTTTTCGATCCGAGCGTTAACAGTGCGCACAACCACCGGGCCGAGACCACCATCAGCTCCGCTGACACCAGCGCCCAACACCGCTTGGGTCGACGACACCGCTGAAACGCAAGTGCAACGCCATGTATCCGGGTGGGTCTGCGGCCGGACAGCCCGACCGCAATGCGTTGCCGGTCGCGCCGTTACCGTGCTGTCCCCCATTCGGCGTACAAGCGATTCCTGCTACCGGGGGAAGAGATCCGACCTTCGCGGTCCACCATCTGTACGATACCGGGGTATCCTAACTCGGTGCACAATGGTTGGGGCGGGTTGGATACGATGAGGTGCTGCCCCGAGGATGCGGTTACCCACAAGGCCTCTGCGGCAACATCACTGGCCGAGTGCTCGCCGGGCAACGATTTCAACCGGGGCCGGTAGCGGCCATCGCAGGTTCTGCCGGCCCGGCCGATTTGGATTCTTCGCAATGAGGAAGTAAGGGGCATGTCGCAAACCTGCGGGTCCGCTGTCGCGGCGGTGGTGACATCCGATGGGCTCCATTGGACCGCAACTGCATCGGGCCCACGCACTCCAATTTCGCTACGAGCGATCCACCGCCCGGGTCGATGTTGCCTAGCCACGCCATACGCAACGTAACTACGTTCCGTGTCAATTGATTTCGAGGCCAAACCAATCGCAGTCGATTCGCCGCCTTCGCTAGGGCGCCGAGCAGCAAAGGCCGACTCGATCCTCACCAAACGCTTTGCAGGAGAACCTAAATGTCCCAACTCACACGCAACCAGCCCTATGCCGCCGACTCGGCGTCGCAAGACTGGCCATCCGCAAGAACGCGCGAATTGATCCGTGCCGGTGCGCGAATCGCCCTCAACCCCAACCAGGAGTGGCTGGATCGCCTCGACAAAGCCACCCTCGGCAAGAATGCAGTCATCGCCGAAGACCCCGTCCTTGCGGCGGCCGTTCGGCGTGCGAGCCGCGCCAACCTGTTGCATTGGGCGGCGGCGAACGTACGTGATCCGGGTGCGCCTGTTGCAGCCAACCTCGGGCCCGAGCCGCTTGCCCTGGCTCGTGACTTGGTTCGTCGCGGACTCGATTCGACCACGCTCGAGATCTACCGCGTCGGACAGGATGTCGCGTGGCGGCACTGGATCGAGATTGTTTTCGGGCTCACCGCAGACCCAGACGAGCTGCGTGAAGTCCTCGTCGTCTCATCGTTGTCGATCAGTGACTTCATCAGCGCTACTCTCGCGGGCATCGCCGCGCAGTTGAAACTGGAGTTGAACGAGTTGGCTTGTGGCACCCATGCTGAACGCCGCGAGATCGTCGAGCTCATACTTGATGGCGCCGCGATTGGTCAGGAGCGTGCTGAAGCGCGATTGGGCTACTCACTGGATCAGCCACACACCGCTGCCATTCTGTGGAGCGACGATTTCGAGGGCGACCACATCTTCCTCGACAAAGCCGCCGATGCGGTCAGCTACGCTCTCGGTTCAACCCGGGCATTAACCGTGACCGCTACTGCTGCTACCCGCTGGATATGGGTGCCCGACGCCGTTGACCTTGATGTCGACACTATCGAAAAAGCGCTGACCAACTGTCCGGGAGCCCGTATCGCCATCGGTCCCAATGCGTCCGGGATCGAAGGTTTCCGCCGCAGCCATCTTGACGCGCTGGCCACACAGCGAATGATGACACGCCTGCAGTCACCCCGACGGATCGCGCTCTTCGCCGACATTCAGCTCGTCAATCTGATCACTCAGGATGCCTCTGCGGCAGAAGATTTCATCTCCAGCACGCTAGGTGACTTCGCCTCAGCCAGCCCGGAGCTACGTGCGACTCTCCTGACTTACATTCGCCAACAATGCAACGTGTCCCGCGCCGCCAAACTGCTCTACAGCCACCGCAATACGCTGTTACGGCGACTCGAGGCAGCCGCACGTATGCTCCCCCGTCCCCTCCCGCAGTCCTACGTCCATGTGGCCGTGGCCCTCGAGGCGCTGGAGTGGTACGGCAACCACACGAGCCCACGGTGATGGTTGAGTTCGCGGTAACGGCCGCTGGACGAAGCCGATGCTCCCAGGCTTGGATGTCAGCGGTGCGACCGCGTTGATCACGTCGCGTACCACCCTGTTACACCGCTGATTTCGACCGACAGCGACAGGATTCGGGTGCGTCGCACGCCGGGGCGTGAGCTCAATCGGGACCACGATGAGGGGGACGAAGCGTGCGGATTACCGCCGGCCCTGGCCAGCCTTACATTGTTGGGCTCTGAGCTCGGCGGCAACGCCTGCGGCCAGTGACGTGATGATTGCGCCCTCTCCAACCTGTCCACCGCAACCACAAACGGCGACCTTGAAGTGATGATGCGCGCAGCTTCCACATCCTGCACACAACTACCCGGACTCAAGCGTCCGAAAACCACTGCTTGACAACATCGCCGGTGCCCGAAGGGCCGGCAGGAGAGTCTACCCCCATCGGAAAAGACTGACGATTGGCAACGATCGGGACACCTCGGCTCACAGCGGGTGCGGCGCGTGTTGCGCCGTCCTATTCCTGCGCCATCGGTTCAGCGGTGCCGGGCCACCAGATCCGGTTACCAATGAGAGCCATCGCTGCCGGAGCCAGTACGGAGCGGACCACGCAGATATCGATCAGAAGGCCCGCACCGATTGTGAACCCAATCTGTACCAGCTGGATGACACTGCCGCTCATGAGCGCAAACATGGTGAGCGCGAACACTACGCCTGCTGTTGTGATTACGCTGCCGGTCTTCCCGAATCCGCGAATGATCCCGCGTATCATCCCCTCTCGAGACTCCTCCCGAATCCGCGAAGCGAAAAGCATGCTGTAGTCGGCACAGACCGCGATCAGTGCCATAAACGCTACGGGTAGTACGGAGAAGTCGAGATCGATCCCAATGATGTGCTGCCACACCAACACGCTTAGTCCTGCTGCAGATGTGAATGACAACGTAACCATGGCCACCAGCAGGACCGGAGCGAGGATGCTTCGCAGCAGCACCATCAGTACCAGCAACACCCCCACGATCGCTGCGAACCCAAAGACCGCAAAGTCATGCCACACTTGATCACCCATGTCCGCCGAGATGGAGGCGATACCCGTTGTAGCGAATCGTGCATCTTGCAGCGGGGTGCCGACGGCGGCGTGCTGTGCCGTCTGCGCCAAAACCCTTGCCGTGTCGCGCGCCTGGGAGCTGTAAGGGTTCGTCTTCCATACCACTACCATCCGGGCGACTTTCCCATCGGCCGAGAACAGAAGGTTCTCTCCCGCATGGAATGCCGCGTCCGTAAACCCCTGCGGGGGCATATAAAAGCCATTCCCGCTGCCGGCCGTCGTATGCATGCTGAGGCCGCCGAGGTAGCTGGAGGCATCCTGCAATCCTGCCCCGAGCTGACCGGTGAGGCTGCTCACCATGTCCACCCCGGTCTTGACCTGATCCAGGCCGATGACCAGCTGGGCCATCCCGCCTGACAGCCGTTCAGCACCCTGCGATAGCGCGGTTAGCCGTGCGCTGAGCTCAGCCGGCGATTTGCCGCCAACTTGCGCCGCCATCGACTGCAGCTGTTCCAACAGAGTCTTCAGCAACGGCAATGAAGCCCGGACCTTATCGATCGCCTCACGTGGTACCGCAGCTGCTGCTTGCAAGATGGTCAGCGCTCGGCCTACGGCGCCATTCGTAAGCTCGTTCAGATCCGCCAAGTCGGCGCGCCCTCGCATGCACAGCGGGTTGCCGGTGCACTCCGCGGTCGGCTCAGGCGTCAGCATTGGGCCCAAAGCCGCGTTCGCTGAACCGATGGCCGCCGCAGCCAAATCATCCTTGCTCAACGAATCCAAGACCAGATCCAGCAGATGCAGCGACGAGTTCAAATCGCCGATTGCTGCTGGCACGCCCATGCGGCCATCCGTCATCGTGGCCAGGGCAGAGCTGGCGGCACCGTAACTGTTCAACATGTTGCGAGCCATCCGCGAAACCTCCGCTACGCCCGAGACTAATTGGGGTAACTGGCTTTTTGCCGACTCAGCACCGTTCAGCAACTGCGTTACCCCCTGCCCAAGCCGCTCGAGATCGGGGGCCGACTCGCCGATGCGCCGCGACGCGTCGCCAAGCCGATCGCTGACCAGACCGACCTGATAGCCGATCGCGGTCTGCTTGGAAGGCGTTCCGAGCGGCCGGGTAATCGATCTTACGAAGGCCACGTCGGGAAGTCGGGCGATGTTTGTAGCGACAACCTCGAGCGCAGCCAGATCATCTGTGTCCCGCATATCGTGGTCTGACCTGATGACCAGGAATTCCGGGGCGGCTTCATTATGACCCCAGTGCGCAGAGACCTTTTCATATCCGATACGGCTTTCGGTTCCACGAAGCTGCATCGAGTTCTCGTCGAAGTTGATCTTGATCGTCGCCAACACCAAGGCGAGCGATACCAACACCACCAGCGATGCAGCCGTTAGCCAGCCGGAGCGTCGGACAATTTGAGCACCGATGTGACGCCAGCGAAACTCGTTGATTGCGCGCGGCTCTGCATAGCCCCGTCGACCCGCGATCGACAGCAGAGCGTAAGGCAGGCTGACCGATACTGCGAGCGTGATCGCCACAGCGATGGCGACGGGCGGACCCGCCGCCCGGAACAAACCGATCTTGGTGAGTATCATCGCCGAAAATGCGACCGCGATAGTCACTGCAGAGGCGATCAGAATTCCCGAAATCTTCTTACCAGAGCGGGTTATCGCCTGAGTCACAGGGAGTTTGCCTCTCCGACCTTCGTGATAGCTCGCGAGGATGAAGATGGCATAGTCCGTACCGACACCGAGTACCATCGCGGTCATCAAGGCGATGGTGAAGTTGGAAACCGTCATGCTGCCCGTTAGACCGAGCAACGAGACGATGGGGCGAGCCACGCCCAGCGAAACCCCGACCGTCAGCAACGGGATCGTTGCCAACACCACGGATCGGTACACCACCAGCAGCAGCACCCCGATCAACACGATCGATACCGCGGTGATAGCCAGAAGTGATCGGTCAATCTCGTCGAACAGGTCCGCCAACGTCGGCGCAAACCCCGTGTAATAGACATGGACGCCAGGGGGTTTCGGTAGCGATTCCACCATCCTGCGAACGTCGACGATGTTTGCCTTGGCCTTGGCCGAGCCGACCTTGCCCGTGCCGGCGACGAACAGGTTGATTGCTTTGCCGTCAGGACTAATCGAGATATCGCGCAGGTTCGCGTTGGAAAATGTATCGAGGACATAAGCGACATCGTCTTTGTCAGCCCGCAGCGCCTCGATGAGCCGACCGGCGAACGTCTTGTCCGCGTCGTTCAGGCCCGCTTCGTCGACGACCACGATGCTGCCAATGGCTGATGATTGTGGGACGCCGAAATCAGCCGACATATCCTGAAGGGTTTGCGCTGCCCGAAGGTGGGCCGGCATGAACGGTGCGGAGTCCTCGGCAACCGTCACTTCCAGTTGCGGTATCGAAAGATTCAGCATTCCCAGCAACAACACCCAACACCCGATAACCAGCCAGGCGTGCCTGGCGGCGAAAGCCGCCACGGTTCCGAACAACTGGCTATCACCGTGTGTCAGCACAGCGTCGACGACCCGCTTACCTGCCCGGACTACCCGGGATTGCCTTGGCGCAGGACCGTTGTCGCGCTGCGGCTCTGCGGCGCTCGGGCTTTCAACCTTCGGGTGAACATCAACGTGGACCATCGGAGTACCTTCTGCACGAAGGCGCCTGAGCCAGGGCCGACTCGGTGCCGCCACAACAAGCGTTGCCGCATCGTCGAAACGATTCGAGTGATCTGCGCGGCATAACCGCCACTGCGTCATTGCGGCCGGATTTCGCAGTTTTTTGTTGAACACTTTCTCGCGGCCATTCGTTGTGGGCGCCGCGATGTTCACCGCGTCGCCCACGTGAGGCGACTAGCAGGGTCGTGGCAGTCAGCCTATGGCACTCAGAAATCAGCGACGTGCACTCGCTTGATTTGGGTATGCGTCCAAAACGCCTCATGGTACTCCCGATAAATATGCTCTTCAGAACGGCATCGGGCCGTATGAAGTTCGACAATTTCTATTCACTGGATGCGCTTGACTGACCAGTGATTTCGCGAATGTAGTGCCCAATCTGACGCAACGAGCGGTTCGCTTCGGGCACTAGCGGCGCCGTAAGTTGGAAAACGTGAATTTGACCCGGCCACACGCGCACTTCGGCCGGTACTCCGGCCGCAGCTAGTTTGCCGGCAGCCAGCTGCGCGTCGTAAAGCAACACCTCCGAACCGGAGACGTGCAACAGTACCGGCGGCAGCTCGGGGCGAATATGGTCTAACGGCTCATAAGGTTCCTCAGGCCCGCCGTCAACCGTTTGCTTTGCGGTGGACCTGCCGACAAGAGCAGTAAGCGCATCAAATGCCTTCGCCGGAAGCACCGCGTCGGTCCTGATGTTGGGATGCGACTGCTTGGGCTCCTTGGCCAGCTGCAGCAGCGGGGACATCGCGACCAATGCCGCCGGCTTCTCATCGTCCTGCTGCAGCCGCTGCGCGAGCGCGAGCGCGAGGTAACCGCCCGCGGAATCGCCGGCCAACACGATCTCTTGCGACCGATAACCGGTTGCTCGCAGCCACCGGTATGCATCATGACAGTCGTCGAGCGCCATTGCGATCGAGTGCTCGGGCAGCAGCCGATAGTTGACCGCCAGGACGGGTGAGTCGCCATGTCGTGAAAGTGACCTGACGATCCTGCTATGCGAATTAGCGCCGCAGGTCACGAAGGCGCCTCCATGCAGATACAGCACCACCCGGCGCGGGTTTTCCGTAGGCCGCACCCCCGGCGCGCACACATACTGCGCGGTGGCGTTAGGCAACCTGATTGTGGTCCGGGTAGTGCCCGGCTCAGGCGGGATCAGGAAACCGCAGACGGGGTCGATGAGGCGCAGCGGCAGCGGAAGATGCGGGAAAAAGCCGACCATTGTCAGCATCGGCCTGATCGTCAATCGCGATGTCATCGCCACCAACCGCGCCGCAATACTGGGCCCAGCCTCGACCACCTCGACCGGAAACCCGTCGGCGGCCGAAACGCCACATACCTTGACCCGACGCGCCGCGGCATCAGGAGGCGGCTGAACAGGCTCTTCTGATGTGCCGGATACCCGAGCGAACGCGGTCATACCTAATGCCTTCCACATTGCGCACAACTATTTGCCACACCGACTGCGGACTTTGCTTTTGCTCGGCTCGGCTGGTAACGGATACAACAATGCACACCAGCGCGAGTGGCGCACCATTGCGCTTGCAGTAACGGTCCGCGTACCGGATCTTCAGGCCCGTTGAAAATTGTTTTCCCGTACGCCGCTACGACGACCGATGAGCACGAGAATCACCATGAGGAAACCTCCGGGAGACGAGGAATCGGCCATCCGGGGCGGGCTCCGTCGTCGTCGACGGTCCGCTCGGGCCACTGCGCACCGAAATAATGCGGTGGTGCAATAACCTCCGAGTGAAACTATAGCATAATGCTACGTTACCTTGCAATTACTTACTTGTTACGCAGCCATTATTCCGCCATTAGATGTCGGATATTTTGACATTCCTGGTACGGCTGAACTATATGCACCGGAAATGTAAACGGTCTTTACATCGCCACCGCGTGTCAGAGTGGCGATTCGATCTGAATCTGGATGGCTGTCCGATCAACTGAAGGGAACGCGCGGCCGTGAGGTACGGCGCAGTCGGGCGCGATCTGCAGGCAAAGGCAGTGGCTTTCAATGGCTTTCAATGGCTTTCAATGGCCTTCCATATTGCAAGTTGCACCACGGGATCAACGCTCACGCCTCCTCGCTCTGATATCGGCTCGTCGCAGACTCAAGCCATTGGGCAGCAACGCTTTTGGCAGCACATCGAAACCGGACCGGCGGCGTTCTCACCGACCGTGAGCGTGCCGACCATCGGCTCGACGTCGTCACGAAACATCCAACAGAGTCCGGCCGTCCGGGTAGTAGCGACTTGCCGGTTGTCGGCGAACGTCCGTCGGGTCGTGCGCCGACACCGATGCGGGACTGACCGCTAGGGTGTTAACTCTGACCAGCACCACGATTTCGTCATCAACGTGTTCTTGTGCTCTCGTCCCCGGTGAAATCGGGGTCATATCGGGGTGATATCGGGACCGGCCGACGTACACAGGCGCCGCTCATCGCCGTGAGATCTTTGAAAACGACGCCGACCCACCCGTCCGGGCGCCGGCCAGGTTGGCTATCAAAAGCAACCTCCAGGCTCAATGAAAGGCGCCGGAATTCAAAACAGCGGCTCCGGGGGCACTCATTAGTGCTATCAATTCATCTGACAGTTAAAGATCACACATTGGTCGACGGACCGGCGGCGAGGGATCTCATTCCCGTATGATGATCCCGCGCCGACAGCGCCGCCAACTCGGATTGGCCATTCACTCGGCCACGTTGTCGCAAGTGAACATCGCTGAGCTGTTGAATGCGAGGGCTGCTTCGTTCTCGGTGAAAAGCAGTTCATAGGTCATATCGTCACCTCCTTCAGCTTGCTGTGATATTGGGGGAGCGAATTTCGAGTAGATGATGGCCGCGGAACTTGCCAGCGACGACTTCCCGTCACCGACTCGCCGGCCTCGCGGAGCCGGCCCCGCATGAGACCCGGCGGGAACGCCTGACACCGCCTCGTCGGCCGGTGCATCGCCGACGTCCAGACATTGGACCAGCTGCCACAGGCTGTTGCCTACTGAATTCCGCCGGCGGCGGGTCCGGCACCCCAGGTGCAGGAGGTGTTGTTATCCCGTCGCCAATCTTCGCGGCAGCTACGCAACCCTTGCCGCCAAGCCCGGACCCTGCCTGCGAGCGGTTGCTACAACTATCAGGTCTGGCATTTTTTTCCATAGTCACGCTTTCCTCGATGGAGCCAATCTCGCCGGAAGATGACAATCCCCGACGAGGTCGATCATGCGGTCAATTCACGTCATCCAGGACGCTGTACCACGTCGGCGCTCGCCCTCTCATCGAATAAACAGCACGCCAGTGGGGGCGCGCCAGAGTCACATCGACTCATTCGCCGGGCCGATGTGAGACAAAGTGCCCACAGCTCGTGTATCCCTCGCTCAGCTGGGTGCAGAACTTCCCGACCAGATCCACGATGGCGACAAAGTGCCACATTACATTCGGCAAATTAGTGACGCGGTACAACCGGCCCGTGAGGGCGAATGCAGGTCCATGGTGCCATCGATCCATGGTGAGGATTCGTTCATTTGTCAACGCATTTTACAAGGCAGCCATCCACGACGCTCCGTGGCTAGTTCCAACGCATGTGATTTCCGCAACGTCCGGTACCTCAACCTGGACCAGCCGCACATTCCGCGTGTAGACATATCGGTAATTTTGGAAGGACGGCCGTCAGGTGCGGGAGGGCCGATACCCCCTACATCGTCACGCCTAACGGTGATGCCGCCTTGACCGGGAACATTGATTTGGTACATCAAGTCAAAGCGACAGTTGAACGTGACGGATCGGCCCCACTCACAATCCACCTGCGGTGCGAAGTCGAATGGGATTCAATCAGCCAATGAAATCCGTCGAGCTCCCGACAGGAGGGACATCGGGCGCATGACGACACCGAGTTCACTAACTGAAAGGGAGACACGTTGATGTCGGTTCGGAGGCGGCAGCTTGTGGTTGCCGGCGTGGCCGTGGCGGCTTCCGCCGGATTGGCGGCATGCGACGTCGCGGGCAGGCCGCCCAACGATAGGCGAACCCTACGGGTGGGAGCGGCGTTTCCTGATCCGCCCTTCAACGGCATGCCCACAGGTGGCGGTTTCGACATCGACCTGATGACCGAGATTGCCCGAGCCCTAGGCACTGAAGTCAGCTTCATTCGCTACGAAGGCGCCGACTTCAACGGCATCTTCGGTGCGCTCAACAGCGGTGACTACGACTGCGTCGCAGCCGGAACCACCGTAACACCCGAACGTGAGAAGCAAGCGGCATTCGTTGCGCCATACCTGATCTCGGGTCAGTCACTGGCCGTCGACACCGCCCGGCTGCCGAACGTGCGATCCATTGACGACCTGTCTGGACTGACAATCGGCGTCCAGCAGGGCAACACCAGCCAGCCAATCGCGAATCGCCTTGTCGCCGAAGGTCGAGCCGGCGCCGTGCGGGTATACGACTATGGCGCTGTCCGTTCAGCGATAACCGACTTGACCACTGGCGGCTGCGACGCCTTCATGAAGCTGGCGCCGGTGCTGACCGAGCTGGTCAAGCCGGTGCAAGGCGTCGAGGTCGTCCAGCGTACGGGCATATCGGTAGAAAAGATCGCAATCGGGGTCCCCAAAACGGACCACGACCTTCTCGAGCGGATCACCACCGCACAGGCCGCCCTGGAGGAGAACGGAACCCTGCCAAGGCTCCGACAGCGATGGCTCGGCAATCCCAATCTCAACCAAGCCTAACCGCGCCACGCCTCGCTGCACGTGTCCGGCCGCTGCTCGGGTTGCCCAATGGCATAGTTGACAGACTCGCGGCCCACATCAGCCATTCGAGTGGATAATCCTTTCCAGCCCAGCCTTATAGGCGAACAGGCTATGGCGCCACAGTGGGTCGATCGACCCGCCGCTGTCGACCTCGATCGCCCTGCCCACGTGTTTGTAGAAAAACGGCGGCAGGTATGGCACCAGATCAAGGAAGTTCACCACCCGATAACAGCTCGTGATTGCCTGATTGAAAGCCTTTGCGAAGTCACACAGCCCTGCGATAGGTCCCGCGAAGGTGATGGTGTTCGGTCGTAGGTTCGGCGTCATGTTGCGGAAGATATCGGGCGCAGCAAGCACCGCAAGCGCTGCGCCAAGGCTGTGCCCCGTAACGAGAATTCTGTCGCAGCCCGTAGCCGCGCTGGCGATGTTGTTGACCACGCTTTCGCGAACCAACTGGTAGACAGTCTGAAAGCCCGAATGCACATACCCGAACCCGCCTACTGGTTCATAAGGTTCAGGTATGGCGCCCAAGTCGGTGATCACATCGTCAAACGTGATGGTGCCGCGGAAGGCCACGAACGCGGTACGGGTAGATGCATTGCGCCCCATCAGCCCAAATATGTTGGCATTGAAGGCCAACTGTGTCACCTCGGGATGCTTTGCGGCTTTCTTCCCAGCAGTAATGGCATCGACCTTGATCAACGCGGTCTGAACAAATCCCGGCGGAAGCGGCACGTTGTTGCAGTCCGTCACCGAATAGGCGGCCAGGCACAATGGTAGCGGCACGTCCAGAGCAAATTGCGGGTCAAACCCGGTGACAATACTGGAATCCGGCCCGGTCGCATAGGCGGTGTTCATCAGCGGCGTAGCCCACGGCGCGAAAAGTCCCGCACCACCGAACAACGCTGCGCCAATTGAGAATTGCCGACGCGAGAGTTCTGCACGCTGTCCGTATTTCACCGAAAGCCTTTCTTAGCTTGACGACACATACATCCCGCGGGCGGGGCAGGCACACGCTACCGACAACTTCGGCCCTGCGGCCCGAGCCGTTGTTCGTCTGTCATCAAGCTGAGACCTGGCCGTTCCATAGTCGGACCGAACGGCACAGGGCCCGAGTTGGCTATAATATGTTGCGGCACAACATGATGCGCCTATTTACTGCGCCTGACAGCTGCTCGTGCAAGCACAGGCGCGATTGGGATCACGCATATAACTGGTCGTCCCGATGCCTGAAATACGCGCACGGCCGAATCTCCTCCAAACATCCCGAACTCGATTGGCTGTCACTGGTTTACGCTCCGTTGCCGACACTCGTCGGCTGTTATGGGCGACTGTCGACGCCCTGCACTGCTGGACGAGGGACTGGTCGATACTCAGTGAGGTGCTGCCGGCGATACACCCGGGCAGTGGGATATCCGCGGTGCAGGCATGGGCCGTTGCGACCCAAGTCAGCTCCGGCATTGGGGCAGAGTGTCGCGGTGTCGTGGCGACACGGGAATATGTGCACACACCGCGCGACCGCAACTGATCATCCGGGGCGCTTTGCCTCATCCGAACGAAACAGTTGAGCTGGTTTAACCCTGGCGACAACTCCGTAGCTGGTGTTAATTACTTCCGGATGGTCTCGAAACCCCATAGAGTGCAACAGATAACGCTCTGCACATGATGTTGACCATTCTTACCGGTTTGGTCGATGCCGACGAAGGTTTGCCTCAAGGAGGAATGCGCGTGACGTTGCGGGTCCTGCTGCGCACATGGCATCGACCACCAGCACGCTGGCACGACGCAACGGCGCTCGTGCGTTGCCCCCGCAGGCATGGCCATGCAGCTGTCTTGACTGTTGAGACCGTGTCCGGATCAGGCCGCCGCAAACCGCGGTTGGCAGTCGGACTCACAACGAGCGATGCGCTGTCAGAACCCGATGACTCAACCAGCTGAGTCGTTGAAAGTTCCTTTTCGCTGTGTCCAATCCATGTCCACGACGGGCGGTGCGGTGATCGCAGCACCAATAGGACTGCAGCCCGGGGGTTTCCAACACCACCTGTCGACCCGAACCCGACCGTGATGTCGCCGGAATCGGCCCGCCGTACGTCGTTCGTTGCCAGTGGGCGTCGCCAATCAACGGGCGAATTGCGTTAGGCGCTCGAGGCAAAGCGGATGTCCTTGAACAACACCGGCGAAGACGCCATATGAGATCGCCACCGAGTGCTGTCCGTTTGCCGCAGGTCGTCTTGCAGTGAACGATCGTCGACTGACGGCCGAGCGATGCTCAGCCCGAACGTAATTGGACATATGGCCGTTGAGCAGGCAGGTGACTCGAATGCGTAATGCCGAGTCCTTCGGGTTACCGCAAGCCGACGTGCGCGACGAACAGTCATGCCTGTCGGCGTGGGATAACGCGGCCGCGTTGACCACTACCGGGTTGGCTGGGGCGACTGTGCCTGGGTTGTTTGCCGAGCAGGTGGCTCGGAGCCCGTCGGCGCCGGCGCTGACATTCCTTGGGACCACGTTGACCTACCGTGAGCTGGATCAGGCCGCTGACCAGCTGGCGTGGCGATTGGCCGGGCACGGGATTGGCCGCGGTGACGTGGTGGCACTGCTGCTGCAGCGATCAGCCGAGGCGGTGATCGCTGTCGCGGCAGTACTGAAAACCGGTGCGGCTTATCTGCCGATCGATCCGGCTCTTCCCGATGCCCGCATCACGTTGATGATCGACGACGCCATGCCGGTGGCCGCGCTGACCACCACCGGACTGCGCCCACGCCTGAGCGGCCACCAGCTACCGCTCATCGCCGTCGACGACCCGACCCTTAGGTGTTCGCCCAGTTACCCCCTCGACCATCCCCGCCCCGACGATATCGCCTACATCATCTACACCTCCGGCACCACCGGAACACCCAAAGGCGTGGCTATCAGCCACCACAACATCACCCAACTGCTCACCGCACCAACAGCTTTCACCCCGGCCGCCGGGCAAACACTGACCCACTGCCATTCCTACGGCTTCGACGTATCGGTATGGGAGATCTGGAGCGCCCTGCTGCACGGCGCCCGGCTGCTCGTCGTCCCTGAAACCATCACCGGCTCCCCCACCGAATTGCACCGACTACTGACCACCGAACACGTCAACGTGGTGATCCAGACGCCGTCAGCATTTTCTGCGCTCCTGCGGGCAGCCGAGGTCCCACAACACCAACCAAGCCCTCGGCTGCAACTGGATGCGGTGATCTTTGGTGGTGAGGCCTGCCCGCCCGCGCTGGTGGACCGGTGCCGGACGACCGGGCAGCTACTGATCAACGCATACGGTCCGACCGAGACCACGATCTATACATCGATGAGCGCCTCGTTGCGTCCGGGGGCGGGTGTGGTTCCTATTGGGTCGCCGGTGCCGGGGGCGGCGTTGTTTGTGTTGGATGCGGGTTTGCGTCCGGTGCCGGTCGGGGTGGCCGGGGAATTGTATGTGGCCGGGGCCGGGGTGGGTTATGGGTATGTGCGCCGGGGTGGGTTGACCGCCTCGCGGTTTGTGGCCTGCCCCTTCGGCGCGGCGGCGGGAACACGGATGTATCGCACCGGGGATGTGGTGCGCTGGGGCGCTGATGGGCAGCTGCAGTTCCTCGGGCGCGCCGACGAGCAGGTCAAAATCCGCGGGTACCGCATCGAGCCCGCCGAGATCGAAGCAGTGCTCACCGGCCATCCCCGAGTGGCCCAGGCAGTCGTCGTAGCGCACACACCGGCCTTGGAGCCCACCGCCGATGACGCGGCTGAGAAGCAATTGCTGGCCTATGTGGTCCTCGATCGGGAGACGACGCTAACGCGGGACGAGCAGCGAGAATCGCAACTGATTGAGCAGTGGCGGGGAGTTTACGACAATCTGCATTCGGCATTTTTTGACGCAGGCATGCTGCCAGCAGCCCTAAGCGACAATTTCGCCGGTTGGAATAGCAGCTACACCGAAGCGCCCATCCCCCCGGATGAAATGCGGGACTGGCGATCAGCCACGGTGCGTCGGATAACCGGGTTGGACCCCAAGCGGGTGCTGGAGATCGGGGTGGGTTCCGGGCTGTTGCTGGGACAGCTGGCCCCACAGTGTCTCGAGTATTGGGGCACCGATATCTGCGAATCCACGATCAAGGCACTAGGCGTCGCGGCGGCTGGCCAACCGTGGGGTGATCGGGTGCGCTTGCACGCACAGCCCGCAGACTCGGCCAAGGGATTGCCGCACAGTCACTTTGACGTGGTGATCCTCAACTCGGTGATCCAGTACTTCCCGAGCGTGGCCTATCTACTCGATGTGCTCACCACGGCACTGCAACTGCTCACACCCGGCGGGGCATTGTTTATCGGTGACGTGCGCAACCTGAGCTTGCTGCAAGCATTTATCACCGGGGTGGTCTGCGCCGACACCACCAGCACCCACGCCAGCCCCGCGGCGCTGCGCGAACGAATACGCCACGAAATACTCGCCGAACAAGAACTGCTGCTAGCACCGGAATTCTTCGCCGCTGTGCCCCAACACCTCAGCGACATCGCCGCCGTGGACATCCAACTCAAACACATGACAGCAGTCAACGAACTCAGCAACTACCGCTACGACGTCATACTGCGCAAAGCACCAACACCCATACACTGCCTAGCCGAGCTGCCCACCCAACCCTGGCAGCACTACCAAAGCCTCGACAAGCTGGCCCACTACCTCCACACCCAACAACCAGCCCAGCTACGCATCACCGGAATACCCCACGGCGGAATCTGGCCCGACATCACCATGGCCCACACCCTGACCCACACCCACGACCCCACCGCGCTGCACCAACGCCGCCCAACCATCCCCACCACCACAGTCCTACCCCACCAATGCCACCAACTGGCCCAACACCTGGGATACACCACCACCCTGACCTACTCACCCACCCCCGGCCTGATCGACCTCATCTACACCCGCACCCCCCACCCCACCCACACCGCGCTGACCAACGTCTACCTGCCCACCCACCCCCTCCACGACATCACCAACTACGCCAACAACCCCTCGGCCATCGAACTGATCACCCAAATCCGCCGCCACGCAGCCACCCAACTCCCCCCACACATGATCCCCGCAGCGATCATGACCATCGACGCCCTACCACTAACCCTCAACGGCAAACTCGACCGACAAGCCCTACCCACCCCCCAGTTCGTCAGCGACAAAACCTACCGAGCCCCCCGCGACCACCACGAACACACACTGGCCACCCTCTTCGGCGAAATCCTCGGACTAACCCGAATCGGCATCGACGACAACTTCTTTCACCTAGGCGGCCACTCCCTATCAGCCACCCGCCTAGCAGCACGCATCCGCGCCGAACTCGGCATCGACATCTCAATCCGAACAATATTCACCACACCCACCGTCGCCGGCCTAACCACCACCATCAAAACCCCCAACCCCAAACCAGCCCAGCCACCACTGACCACCCGACCCCGACCCCCCCAAATCCCCCTATCCTTCGCACAGTCTCGGTTGTGGTTCATCCACAAGTACGAGGGCCCCTCAGCGACCTATAACGTTCCGTTAGCGCTGCGGATGACCGGCGAACTCGATGTCGAGGCACTCATTGCGGCCATCGGCGACCTGGTGACCCGTCACGAAGCGCTACGCACGGTGTTCCCCGAAACCGACGGTGTCCCCTGGCAGCGGATCGTGCCGGCCGAAGCGGTGGATTCGCCGGTATCGGTGACCGAGGTCGCCGACGAACAGGAGTTGGCGCAAGCGGTGGCTCAGGCCGCTCAATATCGCTTCGATCTGACAACTCAGATCCCGATACGGGTCGATGTGCTGCAACTATCGGCCACCGAGTGCGTGTTGGTGTTGGTGGTGCACCACATCGCCGCCGACGGGGCCTCGCTGGTGCCGTTGGCCCATGATCTGGCCGCGGCCTACACCACGCGCTGTCTCGGCCAACCGCCGCATTGGTCACCGCTGCCGGTGCAGTACGCCGACTACACCTTGTGGCAACACGAAATCCTGGGCTGCGAAGACGATCCCAACAGCCAGATGGCGCGGCAGGTCGCGTACTGGCGTGACGAGCTGGCCGGAGCGCCCGAACACATCACGTTGGCCTCAGATCGACCCCGACCGGCCCGGCAGTCGTTTCGCGGGGGGATGGTGCCGTTCACCATCGGCGCCAAGCTGCGCGAGCGCCTCCAGCAGCTGGCTCACGACACAGGCACCACCATGTCGATGATGCTGCAGGCCGGGTTGGCGGTGCTGTTACGCAAACTCGGCGCCGGTGATGACGTCACGATCGGCGGACCGATCGCTGGACGCACCGACCAAGCGCTGACCAACCTGATCGGGTTTTTCGTCAACAGCTGGGTGTTGCGAGTCGACACCTCCGGCAACCCGACTTTCGCTGACGTGCTCCAGCAGGTGCGTGCCAAGGCGCTGGCCGCCTATGAAAACCAGGACGCTCCGTTTGAACGTCTGGTAGAGGTGCTCAACCCGAGACGGTCGACGGCCTACCATCCCCTGTTCCAAGTGGCATTCGCTCTGCAAAACAATCCCGTGCCTGCAGTCGAACTGCCCGGGATAGAGATCGAATTTCTGACCGTGTCCACCGGCGCGGCCAAGTTCGACTTGTTCATCAACCTGGTGGATCTGCCCCCGGCCGCCGGGAAGCCGCAAGCTATGCCCGCCAGCATCGAATACGCGGCCGACCTGTTCAACCGCGACACCATCGAAAGGTTCGCCGGCTACTACCTACGCCTGCTGCACACCGTCACTACCGACCCATACCGGCGTATCGAGGTGATCGACGTCCTTGATCCCGCCGAATGCGTCCAGATGCTGACTCGATCCAACACCACCGCCGCCACCGGACCGGCCGGGTTGGCTGGGGCGACTGTGCCTGGGTTGTTTGCCGAGCAGGTGGCTCGGAGCCCGTCGGCGCCGGCGCTGACCTTCCTTGGGACCACGTTGACCTACCGTGAGCTGGATCAGGCCGCTGACCAGCTGGCGTGGCGATTGGCCGGGCACGGGATTGGCCGCGGTGACGTGGTGGCGCTGCTGCTGCAGCGATCAGCCGAGGCGGTGATCGCTGTCGCGGCAGTACTGAAAACCGGTGCGGCTTATCTGCCGATCGATCCGGCTCTTCCCGATGCCCGCATCACGTTGATGATCGACGACGCCATGCCGGTGGCCGCGCTGACCACCACCGGACTGCGCCCACGCCTGAGCGGCCACCAGCTACCGCTCATCGCCGTCGACGACCCGACCCTTAGGTGTTCGCCCAGTTACCCCCTCGACCATCCCCGCCCCGACGATATCGCCTACATCATCTACACCTCCGGCACCACCGGAACACCCAAAGGCGTGGCTATCAGCCACCACAACATCACCCAACTGCTCACCGCACCAACAGCTTTCACCCCGGCCGCCGGGCAAACACTGACCCACTGCCATTCCTACGGCTTCGACGTATCGGTATGGGAGATCTGGAGCGCCCTGCTGCACGGCGCCCGGCTGCTCGTCGTCCCTGAAACCATCACCGGCTCCCCCACCGAATTGCACCGACTACTGACCACCGAACACGTCAACGTGGTGATCCAGACGCCGTCAGCATTTTCTGCGCTCCTGCGGGCAGCCGAGGTCCCACAACACCAACCAAGCCCTCGGCTGCAACTGGATGCGGTGATCTTTGGTGGTGAGGCCTGCCCGCCCGCGCTGGTGGACCGGTGCCGGACGACCGGGCAGCTACTGATCAATCAATACGGCCCTTCGGAGACGACCATGTATGTGGCCCATGCGTCGTTGCGTCCGGGGGCGGGTGTGGTTCCTATTGGGTCGCCGGTGCCGGGGGCGGCGTTGTTTGTGTTGGATGCGGGTTTGCGTCCGGTGCCGGTCGGGGTGGCCGGGGAATTGTATGTGGCCGGGGCCGGGGTGGGTTATGGGTATGTGCGCCGGGGTGGGTTGACCGCCTCGCGGTTTGTGGCCTGCCCCTTCGGCGCGGCGGCGGGAACACGGATGTATCGCACCGGGGATGTGGTGCGCTGGGGCGCTGATGGGCAGCTGCAGTTCCTCGGGCGCGCCGACGAGCAGGTCAAAATCCGCGGGTACCGCATCGAGCCCGCCGAGATCGAAGCAGTGCTCACCGGCCATCCCCGAGTGGCCCAGGCAGTCGTCGTAGCGCACACACCGGCCTTGGAGCCCACCGCCGATGACGCGGCTGAGAAGCAATTGCTGGCCTATGTGGTCCTCGATCGGGAGACGACGCTAACGCGGGACGAGCAGCGAGAATCGCAACTGATTGAGCAGTGGCGGGGAGTTTACGACAATCTGCATTCGGCATTTTTTGACGCAGGCATGCTGCCAGCAGCCCTAAGCGACAATTTCGCCGGTTGGAATAGCAGCTACACCGAAGCGCCCATCCCCCCGGATGAAATGCGGGACTGGCGATCAGCCACGGTGCGTCGGATAACCGGGTTGGACCCCAAGCGGGTGCTGGAGATCGGGGTGGGTTCCGGGCTGTTGCTGGGACAGCTGGCCCCACAGTGTCTCGAGTATTGGGGCACCGATATCTGCGAATCCACGATCAAGGCACTAGGCGTCGCGGCGGCTGGCCAACCGTGGGGTGATCGGGTGCGCTTGCACGCACAGCCCGCAGACTCGGCCAAGGGATTGCCGCACAGTCACTTTGACGTGGTGATCCTCAACTCGGTGATCCAGTACTTCCCGAGCGTGGCCTATCTACTCGATGTGCTCACCACGGCACTGCAACTGCTCACACCCGGCGGGGCATTGTTTATCGGTGACGTGCGCAACCTGAGCTTGCTGCAAGCATTTATCACCGGGGTGGTCTGCGCCGACACCACCAGCACCCACGCCAGCCCCGCGGCGCTGCGCGAACGAATACGCCACGAAATACTCGCCGAACAAGAACTGCTGCTAGCACCGGAATTCTTCGCCGCTGTGCCCCAACACCTCAGCGACATCGCCGCCGTGGACATCCAACTCAAACACATGACAGCAGTCAACGAACTCAGCAACTACCGCTACGACGTCATACTGCGCAAAGCACCAACACCCATACACTGCCTAGCCGAGCTGCCCACCCAACCCTGGCAGCACTACCAAAGCCTCGACAAGCTGGCCCACTACCTCCACACCCAACAGCCAGACCAGCTACGCATCACCGGAATACCCCACGGCGGAATCTGGCCCGACATCACCATGGCCCACACCCTGACCCACACCCACGACCCCACCGCGCTGCACCAACGCCGCCCAACCATCCCCACCACCACAGTCCTACCCCACCAATGCCACCAACTGGCCCAACACCTGGGATACACCACCACCCTGACCTACTCACCCACCCCCGGCCTGATCGACCTCATCTACACCCGCACCCCCCACCCCACCCACACCGCGCTGACCAACGTCTACCTGCCCACCCACCCCCTCCACGACATCACCAACTACGCCAACAACCCCTCGGCCATCGAACTGATCACCCAAATCCGCCGCCACGCAGCCACCCAACTCCCCCCACACATGATCCCCGCAGCGATCATGACCATCGACGCCCTACCACTAACCCTCAACGGCAAACTCGACCGACAAGCCCTACCCACCCCCCAGTTCGTCAGCGACAAAACCTACCGAGCCCCCCGCGACCACCACGAACACACACTGGCCACCCTCTTCGGCGAAATCCTCGGACTAACCCGAATCGGCATCGACGACAACTTCTTTCACCTAGGCGGCCACTCCCTATCAGCCACCCGCCTAGCAGCACGCATCCGCGCCGAACTCGGCATCGACATCTCAATCCGAACAATATTCACCACACCCACCGTCGCCGGCCTAACCACCACCATCAAAACCCCCAACCCCAAACCAGCCCAGCCACCACTGACCACCCGACCCCGACCCCCCCAAATCCCCCTATCCTTCGCACAGCAGCAGATGTGGTGTGTCGACCAGCTGGAGGGTCCGTCCGCGCTCTACAACATTCCGTTAGCGCTGCGATTGAGCGGCGGTCTGGATGTCCAGGCGCTAAGCCATGCGCTGGATGACGTGGTCGGCCGCCATGAGCCCCTGCGCACCGTCTTTGTCAGCGTCGATGGCATACCGCAACAAGTCGTGCTGCCCCCCGCACGGGCAGATCTCGGCTGGCAAATAGTCGATGCCACCCAGTGGTCGACCGAGAAGCTCGACCAAGCTCTCAGTCGACATGCCCGCGATCCCTTCGACTTGTCGATCCAGATTCCGTTGCGCGCCAGACTTTACCGCGTCGCTGACGACGAACACATCTTGGCGATTACCATCCATCACATCGCCGCTGACGGTTGGTCGATGGCCACATTTGCGGCCGATTTGGCTGTGGCTTATCGCAGTCGATGCGCCCGACGGGCGCCAGCATGGGCCTCGTTGCCGGTGCAATACATCGATTACGCGCTCTGGCAACATGAATACCTGGGTGACCTGGCCGATCCCACGAGCATCATCGCGAGTCAGCTACGGTACTGGGAGGAAACCCTCGCCGGAATGCCCGAGCGGCTGGAACTGCCTACCGACCGGCCCTACCCACCAGCCACGGTCGGCAACGGGGGCACAGTGGCCCTGCATTGGCCACCGTCGCTGCACCAGGACATAGCGCGCCTCGCCCACGAAAGCAGGGCTACCGCTTTTATGGTGGTCCACGCAGCCCTGGTTGCATTGCTGTCAAAGCTCAGCGCCAGCACGGACATTCCAGTCGCGATCAACGTCGCCGGTCGCACTCACCCGGCATTGGATGATCTGATCGGCGTGTTCGTCAACAGGTTGGTTTTGCGCGTCGAGGTAGCTGAGGACGCCACCTTCACCGATTTGCTCGGCGTGGTACGCGCGCGCAGCTTGCAGGCCTTCGACCACCAAGACATCCCCTTCCGGGTTCTCACCGAGCGGCTCAATCACCATGGATCACCGAGCACCGCGCTGGGGCAAGTAATGCTGGGCTGGCAAACCAACAGACCCGCCGAGTGGATGCTGGGCGATCTGGACGTCACCGCTGTCCACTTACAAACCAACGTCGCTCGAATGGACCTGGCACTGTTCCTCGAAGAGAACTTCACCGCCTCCGGTGCGCCCGCCGGAATCAGCGGAGTCGTGGAGTACCGCACCGACGTCTATGACGCCGCCACCATCGAGGCCTTAACCGCCCGGTTGAAAAATCTGCTATCGGCGGTAGTTGTTGCTCCGCAGCAGCGGGTATCTTCGATCGACCTTTGCCACGAAAGTTAGCGGGTGCCTTTTTGCCGTCGGCTGGTTGCGTCCGCGGGCGAGCGGTGTCCGCACCGCTCAGCGAATTCTCAACTGATTCTTCGCAACCGCCTTGCCTGATTCAAAGGATTTCCGTACCAAGCCGCTTCAACATGGGCATCATGACATCGTCGCCGCTGGGTGAGCCACTGTCCACGAACTTGATCGAGCGCTATCTGTGCAGCCGCGGTAAGCGATACTTCCGCGGCCGGCATGACGGTGAGTTCTTCTTCGTCGCAAACGCTTACCCGCGAAGATTGCACGTCCACCTGGAGATCTCGCTCGAGCATCCGTGCGTGTTCACCATCCGGGTCACACCCGCATACTTTTTCCCCGCCGCGGACCAGGCCCGGCTGGCACAATTCGCAGACCTGTGGAACACCCGGAATCACGCAGTGACCGCAATCGTGCACGGGTCTTCCGATCCGCAGCGCGTCGGCGTCACCGCCTGCAATTCCCAATGGATTCCGAGTCTCGTCCGGTTCAACGAGTTCGCCGATACCGTCGACCGCGCCTTGGACGCCGCGGTGGATCTGTTCGGCGAGTTGACGCCGGTTGCCGGGTTGCCGCAACCCACAGAGCCGTTGCTGCTCGATGCCGGGTGAGGCTCGTGGATCGCTGGAACTTGGTAATTATCACAATGATTCGTCTATTTTCGGTTAGCTCGCGCACATAGCTCTGTTATCCACACGGTGCGGCGCCTGCCTCGGGCGGGCCAATCTGGCGCCAGTTTCCACACGAGCGGGCGATGGGGAACCTGGCCAGCCCGGCCTGGCCGAGCCGGACCACCGCGACCGGATCTGCTTAAAGGGCCAAAAATTCCAGCGCTGCGTCGCCGTAGTTCGAGCCCAGTACCGCATACCAGGCCGGTCCCAGCAGCTCGATCAGCGCGTCGGGGCGGGCATAGACCGGCATAGACCGCGGTGCGGCGCTTGACCATGGTGGAACGCTGCTTGGTCGGCCGCCGCAACGGATCAGCCGGGCCTTGGCCGGTATAGGGGCGCTATCCTTCCGGGTGCAGCAGCGCCACCCGGGCTAACAGCTCCGAGTCGATCCGGTCGTTCTTGGCGTGCTTGCAGTAGTACTTGCGCAAGTCAGCCGACTGCGTGGTCGGCGCCATCACCACTTTCGCACCACGACGGCGAAACCGCTCGGCAATCACGATCCAGGCGTTTCCGGTGGGTTCAAGAACCACCGTCACCTCAGCCCGATCCTCGGCACGCACTCTCTTCGCACTCGCTTCAGCTCGTCCGGGCGGGTCATGAACTTACGGCTCCGCCGCTGTGCCCGTATCACCACCGCAGCCACCACCGCGGCGTCATCACCATCACCGGACCCGCCGACGCTTTGACCGTCACCGACACCGACGGCCGAGTACTGCGCCCCAGGATCGCTGGCGCGCCCACCCACCCAACCCCCACCCGCCGTCGCGCCTTGCCCAGGACCCACCGGCGAACGCGCCCACTGGTGGTGGTACCAAACCCTTCCAACCCCAACCACCAGCAACACCCAACAGGCTGATCAGTAGCACCGTATCAAGTCTGAAACAGGTTGGGGCATAAAGACTTTCCTCGCCAATCAAGCCCGCACCGCCGCCGACCCGATACCCGGGCCCCCATCAAGATCCCAGCTGACGTGCCCACTAACTTGAGCTGAGCCAGTTCTGCCGGAATGCTGTCCGACTGGCCAGGCACTTCCCATTAGTCGGGAATACCGCGGTGCGTGCTCGGTTTCGGCCCGCATGTGTCGTGTGACCGGATCACTATGCACGACAACAGGTTCGGGTGTCATGTGCGCGCCGACATCTCAGCGTCGGCGTCAGGCCACCAGCACCGCGTCCAAAACCGAATAGAACAGGCCTAGACCGTCGTCGGACGGACCGGTCAACGCCTCGATCGCGTGTTCAGGGTGGGGCATCAACCCGACCACCCGACCGTTGGCCGAGCTGATGCCGGCAATGTCGCGCAGCGAGCCGTTGACGTTGTCGTGGTACCGAAACACCACTCGCCCTTCACCTTCCAATTCTTCTAGCACTGCCTCGGGTGCCACATAGCGGCCCTCACCGGACTTCAGCGGCACCAGCACGTCGGCGTCCGGTTCGAAACGCGATGTCCAGGCCGTCGACGTCGACGCTACCTGCAGCCACACGTCGCGGCAGACGAAGTGCAACCCCACATTGCGGGTGAGGGCGCCGGGCAGCAACCCCGCCTCACAGAGCACCTGAAATCCGTTGCAAATACCCAAAACCGGCATACCACCCGCGGCGGCGACCACCACTTCGCCCATCACCGGTGCGAAACTGGCGATCGCACCCGCGCGCAGATAATCGCCGTAGGAAAAGCCACCGGGAACCACGACCGCGTCGACTTTCTTGAGGTCGGCGTCCGCGTGCCAGAGGCTCACCGCCTCGGCGCCCACCTGCCGTACCGCGCGCGCGGCGTCCACGTCGTCGAGCGTGCCCGGAAACGTGATGACACCGATCCGAGCTGTCACTGCGGGTCCCGGCTGATCGTCCAATCCTCGATGACCGGGTTCGCCAGCAGCGATTCGGCGATCTCGGCCAGCGTGGAGTCGTCGACGGAATCATCGACCTCGAGCTCAAACCTCTTGCCCTGCCGCACATCCGAGATTCCGGCATGACCGAGCCGGCCCAACGCGCCAACGATTGCCTGACCCTGCGGATCGAGAATCTCCGCCTTGGGCATGACATGCACGACCACCCGCGCCACCGGCGCTCCTCCTCAGATCCGATTGCTCGGGGCCAACTCTACCGGCGGCAGCTGCCGCGCCGCGTCCCAGGCGTGCTGAGGCTACTCCCCGCAGTACGTGGCCTCGACCGTCTGCTCGCCGAGAACCTTCATTTCTTTGATTCGGAGCTGGTCGGCCAACCCCTTTTCCTGAATGACCGATTGCAGGCGATCGTAGAAGTGCCGTACCAGCCCCTCGAAGGTGGGCGAAAAGTCCACCGTGCACAATTTCAGCCCGCCCTTGCGGGCCACCGCGGCGATGTCCTCGTACAGCGGATCCTTCCTGTCCACCACGAACGCGTGGTCGACCTCGTCGAGGATCGGCCGGAATGCATTCTCGAGTAGGTCGGTGTCCAAGAGGAAGTATTGTTCGTCAAGACTGTCTCCGGTGAGGGTCACCGAGACAAAGATCGTATGTCCGTGCAGGTTGGCACATTTGTTGGCCACCAATTCGGGAGTGTAAAGTTCACTACCGCCTCGGCTGGTGCGCATGTCGTGGGTCCAGGTGCGGTGACCCATTTCCAGACGGATGGTTTGTTTGATCGTATACGGCATGACCTACTCCCTGGGTGTGATCGACGCACGACTTTGGCTAATTGAGTCCGTAGCTGGCTTTGAGTGTCGACGCGCATTGGAGTTCCACCCGCCTCAAGACGCAGCCGGAAAGCCTGAGCTGGCTGTTCACCCTTTCATAGATGTGCTCGACGAGCCCCTCGATGGTGGGGTTGAAATCGACCGTATACACCTTGTCCGCAACGTCCGCCAGCTCACAGACCTTGAGGAAGTCGTCGTATATCGGGTCTTGGTCCCAGATAATGAAGGAATGGTCCAGATCGCTTATTATCGGCTCGACTATGACGGCCAGCTCATTGGTGTCGAAAACGGTCTTCATATCATCCAGCTGGTCCCCATATTCAAGGATCAGTCTTAGCTGCCAGGTATGGCCGTGGATGGTTTCTTCTTTTTTGTAGTTGAAGCCCAGAGAACGATGGCCCGCATCGAACCTAAAAGTCTTCTCGATCGTATGGCTCATGGTTCGACACCTCCGGGGGCAAGCACGACGTAGCTAGGATTGTCGATCTGTGAAACGACCTCCCGTCAGTGTCACGGAGTGAATATTAGATCCACTTCCAGGCAAGGCCAAGACCTTGGGTCAAATCCACCGACGTGGCGTAGCAGGCCATCGTGTGATTCTTCGACTTCGTGGTTTAGCCTGAATCCACCGTTGGACCCGCTGGGCGCGCTTCCCCCGGCACGGCAGCCGCCCGACAATTCGGTTTCCGCAACTTCGGCCTGGCCAACGACGGTCGGGGCAACATCGGCAACGCCGACATCGGTGACCTCAACTTCGGGTTGGGCAACGTCGGCAGCGGCAACGTCGGCGGCGGCAACCGCGGCAGCGCCAACTACGGCAGCGGCAGCCTCGGTAGCGGAAACATCGGGTTCGGAAACGTGGGGCCGGGGTTGACAGCCGCATCGAACAACATCGGCTTCGGCAATGCCGGCAGCAACAACAGCGGTATCGGCCCCTGGTGCTGCCGCACACCGCGGCGACACCGGGGGATACCCGGCCGATGGCTGCGCGTCGGATTTCTGCCGCCAAACTGGTTTCGCGTTCTTGGTGAAACCTCTTGTCCGACGGGGATTCTCGCGCCAGCGACGATCGCCGCGGGCGGCCCGCGCCGAGCCGCGTTTGCCTGCGCGCCGCCGCCACGCCGGGTGCGCCGGCCTATTCGCCTTCGCCGCTGTAGGTCGCCTCCACCGTCAGTTCGCCGAGCACCTTCATTTCCTTGATTCGGAGCTGGTCGGCCAACCCCTTTTCCGCGATAACGGCCTGCAGGCGGTCATAAAAGTGCCGAACCAGACCTTCGAATGTGGGCGAAAAATCCACCGTGCATAGCTTGAGCCCACCCTTGTGCACCACCGCGGCGATGTCCTCATAGAGCGGGTCGTGCCGGTCAACCACGAAAGCGAAGTCGAACTCGTCCAGGATCGGCCGGAATGCCTGTTCCAGTAGGTCGGTATCCAAGAGGAAATACTGCTCGTCAAGACTGTCCCCGACCAGAGTCACGGAAACAAAGATCGTGTGGCCGTGAATGTTTGCACATTTATTCGCTATCAAATCCGGTGTGTAAAATTCGCTGCCACCTCTACTGGTGGGCATGTGATGGCTCCAGGTGCGGTGGCCTATTTCAACCCGGAATGTTTGTTTGATGGTGTACGGCATAACCTGCTCACTGATTCCTTCCATGGGATGCGCAGGGGCGCAAGTTTTTTGATTCGATCGGGGGCCGGTACGTCGATGCGAATAACCTCCGGCATGCCTGAAACGTGCGGTCAGCGAATTAAAGCGCCAGTTACCTCCGATCATCGATACGCGGGGATGACATTTTTCGATCGTGCAGCCGAAATCAACGCAGTGATACTAGAGGCACGTCGATGCGGGACCAAGTCCCGCCCTAATCGGGCGATGCGATACGAGGTGCGGCAGCGTCCCGATAAGTAAGCGCCAATTCCGTTCAGGAAACCAGGATGAGCCGGTGGCCACCCAGCTCTGCCAGCCGGCGTTGGGCCGGCCCGTCGGGATCGAGGGCGGCTTCGCTCATGGGCGTCGTGGCGCTGATATCGAAGGGCACACCGGCATTGGCGGACGCGGCCCGGGCCCGACGCGCCGCGTCGAAGAACTGCCCGATCCGCGGGTGATCGAGGCGTACGTTGACGCCATCGCATCGCGCACCGGCTAGCGAGGCCAGGGCGACGCTATTGACTCCGAGCAGCACCGGCGGGCGGGGCGACGGCAACGGAAAGCCTGCCCATTTGTCGGCTCGATGCGGATCCCACAGGACGTCGCAAAGGTCCAGCACGTCGCGAAGGTGACCGTGCCGCTCCCGCATCGAATGGTGCAGCGGGAAGTCGAGCAGCTCATGCTCCACCGCCCAGGGGCTACCCGGGGCGGCACCGGCGCCAAGGCCGAACATGAAGCGCCCGCCGCTGATCTCTTGCAGGGAGGCTGCCCCAGCGACCGTCACCCCCGCGGGCCGGTTGGCGGCATTCACCACCAGAGTGCCGATCCCTATCGCGGACGTGGCTGCGGCCAAGGCGCCGGCCAGCGAGAAGCATTCCAGCATTCGGGGACTCGATAACACCGCACCCGACATGTGGTCGTAAACCCACGCGGTGCCATACCCTTCCGCTTCGGCCCGCAGCACGTTGTCTCGCAGCTCTGGCCAGGTGTGCGTCGCCGCACTGTAGACAACGTCGAGTGTCAGCATGAGCCGACCCTACCGTGTGCCGGATCCGCATGCAGCAAACCAATTGCGCCAGGCCGAATTCCGGCGCCGCGCCCGCCCGTGAGTCCGCGGCTACCCGGAAGCGCCGCCGTGGCGATCCTCGACGGCCACCGAGCTGCAGTTCGCCACGTGGGCACCGAGGCGAGTGTGGACTGGGTGCCGCTGGCCGTGCCCGTCCGGCTGCGACGCGAACATCCCCGGGGGACACGCATCGGTGCGGACCGCATCGGGGCACAATCGTGGACATGCAACTGACGCATTTCGGGCATTCCTGCCTGCTCGCCGAGTTCGGCCGCACCAGCGTGCTTTTTGATCCCGGCACCTTCGCGCACGGCTTCGAGGGGATCACCGGCCTGGCGGCAATCCTGATCACCCACCAACATCCCGATCACGTCGATGCTGCGCGGCTGCCTGCGCTGCTCGAGGACAACCCGGATGCGGCACTGTATGCGGATCCGCAAACAGCCGCGCAGCTGGGCGCACCGTGCCGGGCGGTGCACGTCGGCGACGAACTGGCGGTCGGCGCGCTGACCATCCGGGCCATGGGCGGTCAGCACGCGGTGATCCACCCGGAAATTCCTGTGGTGGAAAACATTTCGTATCTAGTCGACGAAGGTGACCGCCGCGCCAGGCTGATGCACCCGGGTGACGCTCTGTTCGTGCCCGACGAGCCGGTGGACGTATTGGCGACTCCGGCCGCCGCGCCGTGGATGAAGATCTCCGAGGCCGTCGATTATCTGCGTGCGGTCGCCCCGGCTCGGGCGGTGCCGATCCACCAAGGGATCATTGCTCCCGACGCGCGCAGCATCTACTACGGCCGGCTCACCGAGCTGACCGACACCGATTTCCAGGTGTTGCCGGAGGAAAGCGCGGTCACCTTCTAGGGCGAGACGCAATAGCCGCTGACGCCGGGCGTGCGGGGGCTTTTGCCAGGGCCTGTTGAAGGTCGCCGCTATGTGATGTCCTCGGCGACGCCGCGACCGGCGGCGCGGCCCGAGAAAATACAACCACCCAGGAAGGTGCCCTCCAGCGCCCGGTAACCGTGTACACCGCCCCCGCCGAATCCGGCGGCCTCGCCGGCCGCATACAGCCCGGTCAGTGGGGTGCCGTCGGACTTGAGGACCCGCGCGTCCAAGTCGGTTTCGATGCCGCCCAGAGTCTTTCGGGTCAGGATGTGCAGCTTGACGGCAATCAAGGGGCCTGCCTTGGGATCGGTCAACCGGTGCGGCGCCACCACCCGCCCCAACCGGTCGCCCCAGTAGCTGCGGGCTGCGCGAATCGCGGTGATCTGACCGTCTTTGGTGAACTTGTTGGCCACCTCACGATCGCGGGCCGTGACCGCGGCTTCCACTGTCTCGTATTCCAGCGGTTCGACCTCGGGCAACTCGTTCATCGCGGCCACCAACTCAGGCAACGAGTCGGCGCTGACGAAATCCACGCCCCGGTCGATGAAGGCCTGCACCGGTCCCGGTGGTCCGGACCGGACCCGCGACCGCACTAGCTGACGCACGCTTTGCCCGGTCAGGTCGGGGTTCTGCTCCTGACCGGACAGGGCGAATTCCTTCTCGATGATCTTGGCGTTCAACACAAACCAGGTGTAGTCGTAACCGGACTGGGTGATGTGCTCGAGGGTGCCGAGCGTGTCGAAACCGGGATACAACGGCACCGGCAACCGATTTCCCGCTGCATCCAGCCACAGCGAGGAAGGGCCGGGAATGATCCGGATGCCGTGGTCCGGCCAAATCGGGTCGTAGTTGGTGATGCCCTCGGTGTAATGCCACATCCGGTCGGGGTTGATCACCCGCGCTCCGGCCTTTTGGGCGATGCCGATCATCCGGCCGTCGACGTGCGCCGGCACCCCACTGAGCAGCTGCTTGGGGACACGGCCCATCCGCTTCGGCCAATTCTTGCGCACCAGATCGTGATTGCCTCCGATGCCACCGCTGGCCACGATCACCGCCGACGCGCGGAATTCGAACTTAGCCACCGCTTTTCGTGACGACGGCGCGCCGCGCGGTTCGTCCGACGGCTCCAACACGGTGCCCCGGACGCCCGTCACCGCGTCCCCTTCAACGATCAGTCGGTCAACCTGGTGCCGGTGTGCGAAGCGCACGTTCGGGCGGTCCCGCAGTTGACGGGCGAAGATCTCGACCAGGGCGGGTCCGGTTCCCCAGGTGATGTGAAACCGCGGGACCGAGTTCCCGTGGCCCTGCGCGTCGTAACCCCCACGCTCGGCCCAGCCCACCAGCGGGAAGATCTTCAGTCCGCGGGTCCGCAGCCAGCTGCGCTTCTCCCCCGCCGCGAAATCGACATAGGCATGGGCCCATTGTTGCGGCCAATGGTCTTCGGGCCGATCGAAAGCGGCCGTCCCCAGCCAATCCTGTAATGCGAGCTCATGGCTGTCGCGGATGCCCAGCCGGCGCTGCTCCGGGCTGTCCACGAAAAACAGGCCGCCGAACGACCAGAACGCCTGCCCACCCAGGTTGGCGCTGTTCTCCTGATCGACGATCAGCACATGCAGGCCGCGGTCCGCCAGCTCGCAGGCGGCCACCAGACCGGCCAGTCCAGCTCCGACGATGATCGCGTCAGCCGTAAACCCGTCCGACACGGGCCCCGAACCTACTGAAGCATCACTCATGTCGGTACAGGGTAGTGCCACCGCTCATGGCGGCTGACCATGCGGCCGGGCGTCAGCTAGGCGGCGTCGAGCACAGCCCTATTGGGCCGCCATTGGTACACCGTCGGTGTGCAGCCGTGCATCATCGACAGGTCGATGGCATCCAGCATGGCCTGGCGTGGACCGGACTTGGACAATTGCCGGGCCGAAACGGCGACGCGCACCACACCGCCACGCCGCGCGATGCGCTCGGCCGACAACACCACCATCCGGCACCACCACGGCTCGGTCAGGAAGCTCTCACCGATGCCCAGTATTCGGGCACGCACGGTGGTCTTGCGGACCAGGTCGGTGATCCCGTGATAATCCGCAAGCAACCGAAAACCGTTTCCCGGCAATGCCTTGACAACACCCGGGGACACCACCCAGCCGGGCGCCGCGAACAGCCGGGTACGCAGCCCCAGATGTTCGAGTACCCGGTCGGCGGCCGTTACCCGCAGGTTGGCCTCGTGGGCAAGCAGCGTCGCAAATTCGCCGCGCCGTTTCTTGGTGGCCGCTTCGTCGTAGCCGTGCAGTACCAGGGCGTCTCCGCCGGCACGCCGGGCGGCGAGCCACTCGACGGTGCGGGGGTCCCGGTCGAGGCGGTAGTCCCCCTTGAGCCGCGGAGCAACCAGCAGCGACACCGGCACCGATCGGGCATCCATCTCCGCGCAGAATTCCTCGACGCCGGCCAGGGTGCGCTCACCTATCCCCGAGACCGAGACGATCAATTTTCCAGACACGCGTTCAGTTTGCCGATGCCAGGTTTCCGGACGGTGAAGTACACGCAGCCAACAGGCGTCTATCCAGTGCCTCTGACGTGCGGATATCCGGCTCGCCGCGGGGCCGGTCACCCGGGGCCGAGCCGGTCCCGGCAGCGGTAGCGGTGACACATGTCGATATGCTCAGCAGCGCCATGGACAAGGCGCGTTCCGCACCGGCCGACGCCGCGCTGCCCACAACTGCCACGGGGCAGCACAGCCCCGGCGAACACGTCTACCCGGACCGGCTCGACGCGCGACTTTTCCGGATCGCCGGGGTCTGCGTGCTGGCCTCGGTGATGACGATCCTCGACGCCACCATCGTCAGTGTCGCGCAACGCACCTTCATCACCGAGTTCGACTCCACCCAGGCCGTGGTCGGCTGGACCATGACCGGCTACACGCTGGCGCTGGCAACTGTGATCCCGCTGACAGGTTGGGCGGCCGACCGGTTCGGCACCAAGCGCCTCTGGATGGGTTCCATCCTGGCGTTCACGCTCGGCTCACTGCTGTGTGCGTTGGCGCCAAATATTCTGGCGCTCATCGCTTTCCGGGTGATTCAGGGTATCGGCGGTGGCATGTTGATGCCGCTGGGGTTCACCATCCTGACCCGGGTGGCCGGCCCCAAGCGGCTGGGACGCATGATGGCGGTGCTGGGCATCCCGATGCTGCTCGGTCCGATCGGCGGGCCGATCCTGGGCGGCTGGCTCATCGGCGCCTTCAGCTGGCCGTGGATCTTCCTGGTGAACTTGCCGATCGGGTTGATCGCGTTCACCCTTGCGGCAATCGTGTTCCCCAAGGACCGGCCCGCACCGGCGGAGAGCTTCGACCTCGTCGGGGTGCTGCTGCTGTCGCCCGGCCTGGCAACGTTTCTGTTCGGGGTGTCGTCCATCCCGGGCCGCGGCAGTGTGACCGACCGCTACGTGGCCGTTCCGGTGATCGTCGGGCTGATGCTGGTTGCGTTGTTCGGGTGGCATGCCTGGCACCGAGCCGATCATCCGCTTCTCGATCTGCGGCTGTTCACGAACCGGGTGTTCGCCCGAGCCAATCTGACCTTCGTGACATTCGCCGCCGCCTATTTCGGTGCGGCGCTGCTGCTGCCGAGCTATCTCCAGCAGGTTCTGCATCAAACACCGATGCAGTCGGGGGTGCACCTGATTCCCAACGGGCTGGGCGCCATGCTGACCATGCCGTTCGCCGGCGCTTTCATGGACAGGCGGGGACCGGGCAAGAGTGTGCTGGTGGGCCTCACCCTGATCGCCGCCGGCCTGGGCATCTTCGCTTTCGGCGTCGCCAGGCAGACGGGCTACCTGCCGACCCTGCTGGTCGGCCTGTTGGTGTTGGGCATGGGGACGGGCGCCACGATGATGCCGCTCTCGGGCGCCGCGATCCAGGCACTGGCACCGCGCGAGATCGCCCGTGGGTCGGCGGTGATCAGCGTCACCCAGCAGGTCGGCGGCTCGATAGGAACCGCGCTGATGTCGATGATCCTCACCAACCAGTTCAACCGCAGCGAAAACATCGGTGCGGCAAACAAAATCGCTGCCCTACAGCAGCAGGCCGTCAGACAAGGCGTGGCGGTCGACCCGTCGGCGATACCGCAGCAGGCCCTTGCCCACGACTTCGCAAGCCGGGTACTGCACGACCTTTCGCATGCCTACACGGTGGTGTTCGTGATCGCGGTCGTGCTGGTGGTGTCGACACTGATCCCCGCGGCGTTCCTGCCCAAGACACCGGCGGGCGCGGTGAGCGTTTGAACCTACGTCTGGGTAGCGGCAATCTCGACTCAGGGTTCGCTATGTGACGCTGCGGTCACGTTCGGGTCCGAATGTGACTGCAGCGTCACGCTCGCGGCCCGTGTTCTCCGGCTTCGGTGTCGCATCCGGCGGCGGCCAACAGCCAGGCGTACTGGAACGCGGTCTCCTTCCAGCGTTCGTATCGTCCGCTTATCCCGGCATGCCCGGCGTTCATCTGCGTCTTCAACAGGACCGGATTGCCGTCGGTATTGGCGTGCCGAAGCGCTGCAACCCATTTGGCCGGCTCCACGTAGTAGACCCGGGTGTCGTTGAGCGAAGTCATCGCCAGAATGGCCGGGTACCGTTTGGCTGCCACGTTTTCATACGGTGAGTACGACTTCATGTACGCATAGACATCGCTGTCGTCGAGGGGGTTTCCCCACTCGTCCCACTCGGTAACGGTCAGCGGCAGCGAGGGATCGAGGATGGTAGTCAGCGGATCGACGAACGGCACCTGCGCCAGGATTCCGGCGAAGAGTTCCGGCGCCATATTGGCCACCGCGCCCACCAACAAACCGCCCGCACTGCCGCCCAGGGCCACCAGCCGCTCCGGGCGGGTCAGCCCCGAATCCACCAGATGCTTTGCCGCCGCGACGAAGTCGGAAAAGGTGTTCTTCTTGTGCAGCATCTTGCCGTGCTCGTACCACAAACGGCCCATCTCACCGCCGCCGCGAACATGCGCGACGACGAACACCATTCCCCGGTCCAGCAGCGACAGCCGGGCAATGGAAAACCGGGGGTCTTCGCACATCTCGTACGCACCGTAACCGTAGATGACCGCCGGCGCGGGGAATTCGATGTCGGCCCGGTGCACGATGGAAACCGGGATGCGGGTGCCGTCGTCCCCGTGAGCCCAATCGCGGCGTTCCACATAGTCCTCGCGACGGTAGCCGCCCAGGACGGGCTGCTCCTTGAGCAAGGTGCGCTCGCCGGTGAGCAGATCGATGTCGTAGATCCGCACCGGAGTGATGAAAGATCCCGCGCCGACGCGCAGCCTGGGCGAATCCCAGTTGGGATTGGGACCCAGCCCGGCCGCCATCAGCTCGGAGTCGAAGGCGATCTCCTCCGGTTCGCCGTACTCCCCCTCGGGGCCGAACGGCCACAACTGGATCCGGGGCAACGCCTCGCGCCGGTAGCTGACCACCACGTGGCCGGCGAAGGCGTCCACGCCGTCGAGTCGGACGTCCTCGCGGTGCGCAATCAGCGTGCGTTGCCGGGCCGGATCCTCAACCGGGGCTTCTACCAGGGTGAAGTTCACCGCACCGTCGTTGTGCAGGATGAGAAAGCGATCTTGTCCGCCGATGATCGCGTGCTCAATGGAGTACTCGACGCCGTCGCGGCGCGGCAGCACGATGGCGAACTGCGAGGCTGGGTCGGCCGAGTCCGCGTAGCGGATCTCGGAGGTGACCGACGAGCCCGCCGCGATGACGATGTAGGCGTTGCTGCGGGTGCGCCCCACCGCGAGCCAAAACCGTTCGTCGGACTCGTGGTAGACCTGCTCGGATACGGCACCGGGGCCGAGCCGGTAGCGCCAGACCGTGTCCGGGCGCCACGCGTCGTCCACGGTGGTGTAGTAGACGGTGCGGTGGTCTGCAGCCCACGTCGCTCCGGGGCCGATGCCGGCGATCTCGTCGGGATATCTTTCCCCGGTGCGTAAATCTTTGAATTGCAACGTATATCGCTCGTCGCCGACAACGTCGACGGAGTAGACAAGTATGTTGTCGTCCAGGCTGATGCTCAACGCGCCCAGCGCGAAAAAGTCGTGGCCGTCGGCCTCCTGGTTTTCGTCGAGCAGCACCTGCTCACCGGGTATCTCGGTACTCTCGTCGAAGCGCGGCGGGTCCCAGTCGTCGGGATCGGTAACCGGACAACGACAGTGGACGCCGTATTGCTTGCCCTCGAAGGTGCGGGCGTAGTACCACCAGTTGCCGCGCCGGGTCGGCACCGACAGGTCGGTTTCCTTGGTGCGCGCCTTGATCTCGTCGAAGATCTTGCGCCGCAATGGTTCCAGATGAGCGGTCGCTTGGTCGGTATAGGCGTTCTCCGCCTCCAGGTAGGCGATCACTTCGGGATCGTCCTTGTCGCGCAGCCATTCGTAGGGATCGACGAAGACGTCACCGTGGTGCTCCCGCCGGGTCTCGGCTCGCTTGGCCAACGGCGGTGCGGCGTGGTCCGTCATGCGCTCGGTCCGATCCAGTCGCCGAACCACAGACCCGAGATACGTTCGTAGGCTTCGATGTAACGTTCCCGTGTGGCCTCGATGATGGCGCTGGGCAGCGGCGGCGGCGGCTGGTCGCCGCCGCGGTCCCAGCCGGACTCGGGGCTGGTCAGCCAATTGCGGACGAACTGCTTGTCGAAGCTGGTCTGCACCACGCCGGGCCGGTACTCGTCGGCCGGCCAGTACCGCGACGAGTCGGGGGTGAATATCTCGTCGGCCAGCAGCAGGTTGCCGTCGCCGTCGATACCGAACTCGAACTTGGTGTCGGCGATGATGATCCCCTTCCGCAGGGCGTGGTCGGCGGCCTGAACGTAGATCTGCAGAGTACGGTCGCGCAGCTGGTTGGCGCGCACCCCACCTACCATCTCGATCACCCGGGCAAACGAGATGTTCTCATCGTGGTCGCCCAGCGCGGCTTTGGTCGCCGGGGTGAACAGCGGCGCACCGAACTTGCTGGCCTCGACCAAACCCGGTGGCAGGGCAATCCCGCAGACCTTTCCGGTTGCCTGGTAGTCGAGCAGACCCGAGCCGGTCAGATAGCCGCGCGCCACGCATTCCACCGGAAGCATCTCCAGTCGGCGCACCACCAGCGCGCGGCCCAGCACCTCATCGGGGATGCGCGAATCGTCGGGCGGCCCGGCCAGGTGGTTGGGGGTATCGACCAGGCCGAAGAAGAACACGCTCATCGCGGTCAGGATGCGGCCCTTGTCGGGGATGGTGCTGTCCAGGACGTAGTCGTACGCCGAGATCCGGTCGGTGGCGACCAGCAACAGGTGGCCGTCGTCGATGCGGTAGATCTCCCTGACCTTGCCGCTGGCCAGATGCTGGTAGTCGGACAATGCAGGACGCAACATCGGGCCAGCCTATCGGTGGGGTCGGGCCGCGCACTGTGCTGGTATCAGTGCTATGCGATCACGGTTTGTGCCCTACTCGACCAGACCCGTCCGGCTGGCCATCCAGTTGTTCAGCGATATCACCGTTGCCGCGTGGACGACGGTCTGGGTGCTGGTCGGTCTGGCCGTCCACAGCGCCATCTCGACCATCGCCGAGGCGGGCCGTCAAATCGAGAACGGCTCCCAGGGCATTGCCGGCAACCTGGAGTCGGCAGGTCATGGAGCTCAGCACATCCCGTTGGTGGGTGATGCGGTCAGCAAGCCCTTCACGGCCGCCAGCGAGGCCGCGCTCGACATCGCCGGCGCCGGCCACAGCCTGGACACCACCGCGAGCTGGCTGGCCGTATTGCTGGCACTGGCGGTCGCCGCGACGCCGATCCTCGCGGTGGCCATGCCGTGGCTGTTCTTGCGGCTGCGGTTCTTCCGCCGCAAGTGGACCGTGACGACCCTGGCCACCACCGCGGCTGGTCAGCAGCTGCTGGCGCTGCGGGCATTGGCCAACCGGTCGCCGGCCAAACTGGCCGCCGTCAGCGCGGATCCGGTCGGCGGCTGGCGCCGTGAGGATCCCGCCACCATCCGGGGCCTGGCCGCACTCGAACTGCGAGCGGCGGGCGTGCGGCTCCGGGGACACTAATCGCGGTTGCCCACCACGGCGCGCCGCAGTCGCAGCAGGCCCGCGACGGCCACGATCACCCACGCCGTCACCGCGATCCAGCAGAACACCAGCGAAACGGTGCTCAGCGATCGCCGGCCCAACTCGGCTGCCGTGGCCTCGGTGGCCGCCGAGTACATACCCAGGGGAAACACGAACGCCCACCACACCCCGCCGAAGCGCAGCGCTTCGGGCTCCCGGCCGAAGCGGCGCAGGCCGAAGTACACCAGCGGAGGTATCCACAGCGTGGCGGCCACCCAGGTCACCACGGTCACGATGCACACCGGCCGGGCCAGCCAGGCCGCTGCCACCCGGTGGATGTTGTCGCCGGCCAATGTCGCTATGGCCAGGCCGCCCATCAGGATCCAGCTGTCAGGCTCGGCATTTTCCCGGTCCCGTCGGTCTTCTGCCGCCCGCCACACGATCAGCCACGTCATCAAGCCGTAGCTGCCCAGCGCCAAAACCCAGATGGGCATGGCGACGCCCAGCCAGCCGGGCTCACCGGTTGATCGGGCCACCTTGGCGGCCACGATCGCCAGGCCGGAGGTGCCGACGCTGACCAGCTCCCAGGCGCCGTGCGCCCGGTCGCGCAGCCGCGTCCACGGCCGCGCCGTGATGTTGCGGGCCGTGAGGACCACCAAGACCAGCCAGGACGACGACGCGGCCACGCCGAGGGTCAGCACCACCGCGACGTTGGCCATCAGCCGGCTGTCCAGCACCGCACACGCGGCGACGAAGGTGAACAGCCGCAGCGTGATGTCAGGATCGCGCAGGTCCCACACGCGAAACCGGCGGGTGAGGATCACCAGGGCGGTCAGGAACACCAGACCAAGCGACGCCAGAACGCCCATGGTCTCGCTGATCAGACGATAGTGGTGCTTCTCAGCGGCGATCGACACGATGCCGGTCGCCATCACCGCGGCGAAGACATCGGGTGACGGCTCGGCATCGGCGAGCCGAAGTGTCACTGTCCCTCACGTAGCTCCACGACCAGGTGGCGGATGCCGGTGTGCCGGTTGCTGCGAGTCCATTCGACCGGCCGCACCAGGCGCACGCCGGCGAACCGCGAGAGCAGTTCCTCGAACAGCACCCGCAGTTCCAGCCGAGCCAGATTGGCTCCCAGACAGTAGTGCACACCTTGGCCGAACCCTAAGTGCGGGTTGGGCTTTCGGGTGATGTCGAACTCGTCGGCGTGGTCGAACACGGCCGCGTCGCGGTTGGCCGAACCCTCCCAGATCTGTACCTTCTGCCCCGCCCGGATCGAGTGTCCGCCCAGGCTGACATCGCGGGTGGCGGTGCGCCGCTTGGACGGCGACGGCGACGTCCAGCGAACCATCTCCTCGACCGCCGACGGCAACATCTCGAGATCGTTGCGCAGCGCCCGCAATTGCTCGGGGTGTTCGGCCAGCGCCAGCAGCCCACCGCCCACCGCGTTGCGTGTCGTCTCGGCGCCGGCGCTGAACAGCAGGCTGAAGAACAGATAGAGCTCCAGATCCGACAGAGCCGGCGCATCTTGATCGTCGAGCATCGCGTTCGCGACGACAGACAACATGTCGTCGGTGGGGTCGGCGCGCTTGGACGCGATCAACTGCTGGCCGTAGGCGTACATCCGGGACCCGGCCTGCGCCGCTTGTTCGGAAACCGACACCGGCGACAGCGGCGACAGGGACGCCTTGCGGGAGCCGCCGAAGTCGAACTGCGGCTCGATCGCCTCGAACAGCCAATGCCGTTCGGACTCCGGCACTCCCAGCAGAATGCAGATCATCTGCATGGGCAGTTCGGCGGCGATGTCGACCAGGAAATCGACCGGTTCGCCCGGCTGCACCGCGTCTAGCAGCCGACGCGCCCGGGCCCGCAGATCATCCTCGACACGGCGGATCATCCGCGGCGTCAGCCCGGAGCTGACGAGCCGGCGAATCTGGGCGTGCCGCGGGTCGTCCATCATGTTGAGCACCTGGCCGGCGATGGCCAAGTCCTGCAGCAGCGTGCCGCCGAACGGCCGCTCGCCGCCGGTGACCGACGAGTACGTCACCGGATCCTTCAGCACCGCAAGCGTTTCCGGGTATGTGGCGACCGACCAGAAGCCTTCGCCGTCGGGGGTGTTGTCGGTCGGCTGGTGCCAGTACACCGGCGCTTCCCGGCGGTGGACCGCGAAGAGCTCGTGCGGGAATCCGTTGGCGAAGTTGTCCAGGTCGGTGAAGTCGATGCTCGAGAGCGCGCCCGCGAGAGTCATAGGATTGCTCCTGGCGTGTACTTAGCGGCTTCCGGGTAGCGGCCTACCAGCTTGTCTACCATCGCGACCACCTCGTCGACCTGGTCGGCGGCAGCGCCGGTGAACGCCTTGCGGTCGGCGAGGGCGGCGTCCAGCGCCGCGCGGTCAAGGGGCAACCGCGGATCGGCGGCCAACCGGTCCAGCAGGTCGGGTTCGGCGCCCTCGCGCATGGCCAGTGCGGTGGCGATCGCGTGTTCGCGGATCACGTGGTGCGCGCTCTCGCGGCCCATACCCGCGCGCACCGCCGCAATCAATACCTTGGTGGTGGCCAGGAACGGTAGGTAGCGATCCAGCTCGCGCTGGATCACCCGCGGGTAGGCGCCGAATTCGTCGAGCACCGTCAGAAATGTCTCCAGTTGTCCGTCGATGGCAAAGAAGCTGTCCGGCAAGGCAACTCGGCGCACCACCGAGCAGAAGACGTCGCCCTCGTTCCACTGCGCCCCGGCCAGTTCGGCGGCCATCGAGGCGTACCCGCGCAGCACCACCTGCAACCCGTCGACCCGTTCGCAACTGCGGGTGTTCATCTTGTGCGGCATCGCCGACGAGCCGACCTGCCCCGGCGCGAAACCCTCAGTGACCAGCTCGTGCCCGGCCATCAGCCGGATCGTGTGGGCCAGTGACGACGGTCCGGCGCCGAGCTGCACCAGCGCGGACACCACGTCATGGTCCAGCGAGCGCGGATACACCTGCCCGACACTGGTCAAAACGGTTGAGAAACCTAAGAAGTCAGCGATGCGGCGTTCCAGTCGGGCCAGCCTGGCCGGCTCGCCGCCCAGCAGGTCGAGCATGTCCTGCGCGGTGCCCATCGGGCCCTTGATGCCCCGCAACGGGTAGCGGTCGATCAGTTCTCGCAGCCTGGTCAACGCGATCAGCGTTTCCTGCGCCGCCGAAGCGAAACGCTTGCCCAAGGTGGTGGCCTGGGCGGCGACGTTGTGGCTGCGCCCGGTCATCACCAGGTCGCGGTAAGCCACCGCCCGTTCGGCCAGCCGGGCCACCACCGCCACGCCGTGAGAGAAAACCAACTCCAGCGATTGCCGGATCTGCAGCTGCTCGACGTTCTCGGTCAGATCACGACTGGTCATGCCCTTGTGCACGTGCTGGTGACCGGCGAGGTCGTTGAATTCCTCGATGCGGGCCTTGACGTCGTGGCGCAGCACCCGCTCCCGGGCCGCGATCGAGTCCAGGTCCACGTCGTCGAGCACCCGTTCGTAGTCGGCGATCGCCTCCTGCGGAACCTCCACTTCCAGTTCGGCTTGTGCCCGCAGCACCGCCAGCCATAGCCGCCGCTCGGCGACCACCTTGGCTTGCGGCGACCAGATCGCGACCATCTCGGCGCTGGCGTACCGGGAGGCCAGCACGTTCGGAATGCCCACGAAGACACAGCTTACGGTCTGGCGCGGGCCTGATTGGATTTCGTGGCTCCTCAGCGAGCTGCCGTCCTCGCGGGTCAACCGACGGCCCGCCTAAGCACTTGACTTCGCTACGGGGCAGGGCACCCGCCGGTAAGCGCATTCTCACGTGAGCCTCCAGTTCCGTTTCCGGGACGCCTCGCAGGCGTGAAAATGGGCTCGGGTCGCCTGCCGACGCCGACGTTTCCCTGGGATCAACGAACTCGCACGTGAGCCTGGGCGCCGGGGCCCGACCTGGAAGGGTCACGCACTGTTGCTTCGAGCACGCCGGTCAGACTTTCGGTTCCCTTGACCGAGGCCCCCAGGCGGTCCGCCCCGTTGGAGTGTGGATGTGTTTGGAGGACAAGCGAATTGAGTTCGAAGCCGAAACAGACACCGGTGCCGGAGGAGATTCCCGACGCCGAACACGAATTGGTGATCGAACGGGTATGCGCCATCGACGTGGCCAAGGCATCCGGCACGGTGTGCGTGCGGACCCCGCGGGAGCGCCGGCGGGTCAGCAAGGTGTGGGACGTGGAAGCCCCACCCGCGCGGTTACCGACCTGGCCGATCAACTGACCGAGCTGGAAGTCGACAAGGTCACCGTGGAGTCCACCTCCGATTACTGGCGGATCCGGTACTACCTGCTCGAGGCGACCGGACTCGACGTGCAGCTGGTCAACGCCCGTGCCGTGAAAAAGTGCCCGGCCGGCCCAAAACCGACAAACGCGACGCTGTCTGGCTGGCCAAGCTCACCGAAAAGGGGCTGCTGCGGTCCTCATTCGTGCCGCCCGCGCCGATCCGACAGCTGCGCCTGCCCACTCACCCTGGTAATTTTCCGGTCCGGCAACGAATAGGGTACGCGGGCATTTTGGATGATCAAGGCGAAATCGGGATTTCGCACCCCGTGCGGCGCTATGATTCGCTCCTGCCCAAGGGTTGATGGTGACCCGGGGCATCTCCCGGGGTCCGTCCTGGCTTATTGGGCCATGACCTAGTGGGAGGTGTCCGATGTCGTTTGTGATCGCGGTGCCGGAGTTGATGGCCGCAGCGGCCACGGACTTGGCGGGAATCGGTTCGACGATCGGGGCGGCCAACGCCGCGGCGGCGGGCAACGTCGAGTCGGTGCTGGCCGCGGGCGCTGATGAGGTGTCGGCGGCGGTGGCGGCGGTGTTTGGCGCGCACGCCCAGTCCTATCGAGCGGTGAGTGCGCGGGCGGCGGCGTTTCATGACCAGCTTGTGCAGGCCTTGGCCGCCGGCGGGGGGTCCTATGCGGCCGCCGAGGCCGCCAGCGCCGCGTCGATAACCAGTCCGCTGCTTAACGCACTCAACGCGCCCTTCCTGGCCGCTACCGGGCGCCCGCTGATCGGCAACGGCGCCAATGCGGCGGCGGGGTCCGGGGCAGCCGGCGGGGCCGGCGGGTGGTTGTACGGCAACGGCGGCGCGGGCGGGTCCGGCACGGTTGGCGGTGCCGGGGGGGCCGCCGGGCTGTTCGGCAACGGCGGCGCCGGCGGCGCCGCACTCGTCGGCGGCGGGGCCGGCGGTGCGGGCGGGGCTGGCGGGTTGTTGTTCGGCATCGGCGGCGCCGGCGGCACGGGCGCCAGCAACGCTGTGGGCGGGGCCGGCGGGGCCGGCGGGATCGGCGGGCTGTTCGGCGCGGGCGGGCCCGGCGGGGCCGGCGGGCTCAGCATCTTGGCCGGCGGCACGGGCGGGGCCGGCGGGGCCGGCGGCGCCGGCTTGCTGTTCGGCACCGGCGGCACCGGTGGGGCCGGCGGCAGCCAAACTGCTGGCGGCACAGGCGGGGTCGGCGGGGCCGGTGGCAACGCCGGCATCCTCTTCGGCTCCGGCGGCGCCGGCGGGGCCGGCGGGTTCGGCAGCGGCCTCGGGGCCGTCGGCGGGGCCGGCGGTGCCGGCGGCAACGCCGGCATGCTCTCCGGCGATGGCGGGGCCGGCGGCACCGGCGGGTTCGGCCCCGCAACCGGTGGGGTCGGGGGCACCGGCGGCAAGGCCGGGCTGTTCGGCGACGGCGGTGGCGGCGGTGCCGGCGGGGAGAGCTTTGGGACCGGCGGCAAAGGCGGGGCCGGCGGCGACGCCATGCTGATCGGCAACGGCGGTAACGGCGGTAAGGGTGGGACGGGCTTCGTGGCCGGCACCGGTGGCACCCCCGGCGCCGGGGGGATACTGCTCGGCCTGGACGGGTTGACCTAGCCGGCAAGCCGCGGCCACGCATTTCTTTCGCGACGTCCACCAGGCCTGAGCGGCGGCCAGCGTCGGCAGCATTCGGTCGTCGGCGTCTGGTGTATCGGGGGACATGTCCGGCCCAGGCGTTCTGCTTGGATTCGGGGCGCGCTCGATCGACCACGCCTACCCTTCGGCCTATGTACTTCGCCGGTGTGGACCTCGCCTGGGCGGGCCGCAATCCCACGGGTGTTGCGGTGATCGACGACGACGGCGTGCTGGTGCGCGTGCGTGCCGTCCGCGACGACGCGGAGGTGCTGGCGGCGTTGCGGCCGTACACCGCCGGCCCTTGCCGGGTCGCGTTCGACGCGCCGCTGGTGGTGACCAACCCGTCCGGTCAACGGCCGGCCGAGACCGCACTCAACCGCGACTTCCGCGCATTCGAGGCTGGTGCGTATCCGACGAACGCCGGAAGACCCGAGTTCGCCGACGGCCCGCGCGCGGCACGGCTGTCCGGTGCGCTGGGCCTGGATATGGATCCGTTCTCGGCGGGCCCCCGGCGGGCCATCGAGGTCTACCCGCATGCGGCGACGGTGGCGCTGTTTCGGCTGTCCCGCACGCTGAAGTACAAGGCCAAGCCCGGCCGCAGTGCCGAACAGCTCAAATCGGAGCTGCTGCGGTTGATGGACGGCATCGAGGGACTGGAAAAGACGTCACCGCCGCTGCGCGTGACCGGCCATGCCGACTGGCTCTCGTTGCGCCGGCAGGTGCAGGCCGCCGTGCGCAAGTGCGAGCTGCGCCGCGCCGAAGACCCCATCGACGCCGTGGTCTGCGCATACGTAGCCCGGTACGCCGAACGCCGCCCGTCCGACATCACCGTCTACGGAGACTTCGCGACCGGCTACGTCGTCACGCCGACGTTGCCCGCGGCGCTACACCCGGATCGGCCGTTGGTCGACCGGCGCAAGCACATCGATGAGATCGACCACGGTTGCCAGCGCGGCGCCGCGCGCGTCGCGCCCTTCGACCAGCGCGGAGACCACCGAACCGTCGACCGCGCAGATCAGGGTGCACACCAGTTCGATGCGCACGGACCGGCCGGATCGCTCGATGGCCTCGGCAACCCCCTCGGCGCGCTGGCGTAGGTTGCGGCGCATGCTTTCCCGCAACGCGGGCAGGCGGGTACAGGCGATATGCCGCTCGTATCGCGATATCAGCTGTTCGGCGAGCCCCGGGCCGTCCACGTCCCCCACAAGCAGGTCGACCAGCACTTCACCGGTGGTCTCGGGTCCCCGTCGCCGCCGCGGCAGCGCGTTGACCCGCGCCCGTAACTGCGCCACCTCGATCATCCCGATGTGTTCGACCGCGCGGGCGATCAGATCATCGAGGGACGAAAAGTAGTAAGTGGTAGAGGCCAACGGCAGTCCGGCGCGCCGGGCGACGGCCCGGTGACGTACTGCTTCGAATCCGCCCTCGCCAAGCAGCTCGGCAGCGGCGCTGACCAACGCATACCGCCGACGTTCTCCTTTTGGAGTAACAGCTGCCGTCACGCCCACCCATGCTGCCAGTGAAATTGGTACTACATTGCCATTTTCGCTAAACGGCCATGGCATGATGGCCCGCATGCCGGACTTAAGTCGCCGCGCCGTGCTCGGCCTTGGCGCCAGCGCGACCCTTGGCGCAGGCGGCGTATTCGCACTCGACATGCTGCTCCAGCCACGGACTTCGCATGCCACTCCGGCGCCGGCGATTGGCACAAACGTTCCGTTGGCGCCGACACGACCGCTCGATCCACCGCCACCGGCTCAGGCCGCGCCGACGATGACGACCGGCTCGTTCGTATCGGCGGCGCGGGGGGGAATATCGACCAACTGGGCCATCGCCCGTCCGCCCGGCCAGACCAAGCCGCTGCGGCCGGTGATCGCGCTGCACGGCAAGGGCAGCGACGCGGCCACCGTGATGGCCGGCGGCGTCGAACAGGGCCTGGCACAAGCCGTCAACGCCGGGCTACCGCCGTTTGCTGTGGTCGCCGTCGACGGGGGCGGCAGCTACTGGCATAAACGGGCTTCCGGCGAGGATTCCGGGGCCATGGTGCTCAGTGAGCTCATCCCGCTGCTGGACACCCATAACCTGGACACCTCGCGGGTGGCATTTCTGGGCTGGTCGATGGGCGGTTACGGGGCGTTACTGCTCGGCGGCCGACTCGGACCGGCTCGGACCGCGGCGATATGCGCGGTGAGCCCGGCGCTATGGCTGACGGCCGGCGCGGCCGCACCCGGCGCGTTCGACGGAGCCGACGACTTTGCCGCGAACTCGGTGTTCGGCATGCCCGCGCTGGGTTCCATTCCAATCCGGGTGGATTGCGGCGACAGCGATCCCTTTTATTCGGCGACCAAACAGTTCATCGCTCAACTACCGAACCCGCCCGCGGGCGGGTTCTCCCCCGGCGGGCACAACGGCGGGTTTTGGAGCTCACAGCTGCCCGCCGAGTTGACCTGGATGGCACCGCTGCTGACGGCGTGACCGCCAGGGCATGCGAGGATCGCCCGGTGAACCCGTCTGGAAGACCGTTCGGTTGGAGTTTTCCCTACGCCTGGCCACGAATGCCGATCCTGGGCCGAAACGTCGTCGCCACCTCACAGCCGCTCGCCGCCCAGGCCGGTCTGCGGATGCTCGCCGAAGGGGGGAACGCGGTAGACGCCGCTATCGCCACCGCCATCACCCTGACACTGGTGGAACCGGTGTCCAACGGCATCGGCTCCGATGCCTTCGCCGTCGTCTGGGACGGCACGCGGCTACACGGGTTGAATGCCTCCGGCCGCTCACCTGCGGCGTGGACGCCGGAATACTTCGGCGGCAACGGCGTTCCCGCGCTCGGCTGGAATTCGGTGACGGTACCGGGTGCCGTGTCGGCGTGGACCGATCTGCACGCGGAGTTCGGAAACCTACCGTTCGAACGACTTTTTGAGCCGGCTATCTCTCACGGCCGCAAGGGGTTTCCGGTGTCACCGATCGTCGCCGCGCAATGGGAGGCTCAGGTACCCCTGCTCGCGTCGCAGCCCGGGTTCGCCGAGGCGTTCCTGCCCGGTGGCCGCGCGCCAAAACCCGGTGAGCTGTTCAGGTTTCCAGACCACGCGGACACCCTGGAGAAGATCGCCGCCACCCATGGTGAAGCGTTCTACCGGGGAGAGCTGGCCGAAAAGCTCGAAGCGCACGCCAGAGCCAACGGCGCCGCGATGCGAGTCAGCGACCTGGCCGCCCATCGCAGCGACTGGGTGGGCACCATCACTGGCACATACCGCGGCTACACCATTCACGAGATCCCGCCCAACGGCCAGGGCATCGTCGCCCTGATCGCGCTCGGGATACTCGAGCAGTTCGACATGGCCTCGCTGCCAGTCGATTCCGCGGACAGCGTGCATCTGCAGATCGAGGCGCTCAAACTCGCGTTCGCCGATGCGCAGGCTTATGTCGCCGACATCGACCACATGCCGCTGCTTCCGGAGCACCTGCTCGACGAACAGTACCTGCGGGGGCGCGCCGCGCTGATCGATCTCAAACACGCCAAGCCGGCGTCGGCTGGAAGTCCAAGGGGCGGCACCGTGTATCTCACCGCAGCAGATGCCTCCGGAATGATGGTGTCGATGATCCAGTCGAACTACCTGGGCTTCGGGTCCGGCGTGGTGGTGCCGGGAACCGGCATCTCACTGCAGAATCGCGGCTCGGGTTTTGTTGCGACGCAAGGTCATCCGAACCAGGTCGGACCTGGCAAGCGGCCCTTCCACACCATCATCCCGGGGTTCGTGACCAAGGACGGCGCGCCGGTGCTGAGTTTCGGCGTGATGGGTGGCCAGATGCAACCACAAGGCCACGTGCAGGTGCTGGTCCGCATCGCCGACTACGGCCAGAACCCCCAGACGGCGTGCGACGGCCCCCGATTCCGGTGGGTGCAGGGACTGCAGGTCTGCTGCGAAAACGGCTTTCCGCCGGCAACACTCGACGACTTGCGCAGGCGCGGGCATGAGCTGGTCACGGTGGACGACTACAACCAGTTCGGCAGCTGCCAGGCGATCTGGCGTCTCGATGACGGATATGTCGCGGCCAGTGACCCGCGCCGCGACGGTCAGGCTGTGGCGTTCTGACCCAGCGGTGTCCGCAGGAGTTCGGCTACTTTTCCCTGCGCGGCTGCGGTCCAATTTTGGGTTGCCAACAGCGGCGGTTTGCTGAGCACCTAGCCGGGTACCCGGCGGGCAAGACTCGCAGGTACAGGGGGTAGGCGGGACGGCGCAGCAATTCAGCGAGCAGCGGGAAACGCTCGTCGTCGCGATACACCGCATGTTCGAGGCCGGGTGATGTCCCATGCCGGACATGCGAGCGCCTCCGTCCGCCTCGTCAACGAGCGCATGCTGCTCACCGCATCGGGCAGGGTGCGGAACCTCACCACCGATCGGCTCGCCGTCGTCGACCACGACGGCAAACCGCTCGACGGACAGCTTGAGCCCGCCGTCGCCGAGATTGTTCCCATGCACGCCGCGGTGTATCGGGCCCGGCCAAACGTGGGCGGCGTTATCCACACTCACTCCCCGGCGGTTACCGCATTCGCCCTCGCACACCGCCCGCTGCCCTGCCGTTACGAGGCGCTGCTGCGTTTCGGCCAAGCCACAGCTGCGCCTGTGGTGCCGTGGGCACCCCAAGTGTGTCCGTGTCACAGGCTGCCAGGTCACTCTCAATTAGCCATCCGCGGCACCGCGCCGGCGTTCTGGGTAGAACGCCACCTGCGACCCACGCGGTGGGGGGCGCGGAACAACCAGGATGTGCGTGGCCAGCGATGCCCGTGGGCATGGCAAGTGCCGACGGCAGTTGCACGGGTCTACCAGGTCAGGTGGGAAGCGGTGGCCGACAGGATGGCAAGCGTCAGCGTCCTGATTATCGAGATTGTCTCCCGGTATGCCGTCTTCGTAGCGACACCCGTGGGTGGTTTGACCAGCTCACGATCCCCGGCGCCATAATACCCATACGGGTATCGGTATAGTGCGGATATGAACAACACACCGCCGTGCAACGACGTGATGGACCTGGCGCAGTGGTTGATCGCGGAGAACGGCTACTACACCAATTGCATCCACTCGGCCTGGTACCAAAACCAGACGGAGCTGACCGCCAAACTCCATGAAGCTCAAGAACGCAACGAGCGTCTGGCGACCGCGAACACCGAGCTGCAAGAGCGCCTCGACAGTCTCACCGAGGCTGACGCCACGCTGCTAGGTGAGGCGTAAGCCTCAGTGAGCCTGGCAGGGGTCAAGCCAAATGCCAGCACCATTTTCCGCTACCGATACGCAGTGGTGCGCGCAAGCTGCGGCCGTCATGCGTCGATCCAGGTAGGCGGTCGCACCGATGTGACGAACACATCCACACCTCGCTGGTATCCCGCTGGCGATGACGGCTATCACGCTCATCGTCGTGGGTACACATAGGAGCACCATGACTGCCGAAGCGCCGCCTGCCGCACCGTTGTACCCGCGCCGCCCGTTTCCGGCCCGGTCGGGCCCGAAGGGCGCGCTGGTCTACAAGTTGGTCACAACAACTGATCACAAGACGATCGGCGTCATGTACGTCGTCACCAGCTATGCGTTGTTTTTTGTGGCTGGACTGATGGCGTTGCTGATCCGCACCGAGCTCGCCGCGCCGGGCCTGCAGTTCCTGTCCAACGAGCAGTACAACCAGCTGTTCACCATGCACGGCACCATCATGTTGCTGCTGTATGCCACACCAATCGTTTTCGGCTTTGCCAACCTGGTGCTGCCGCTGCAGATCGGCGCCCCCGATGTGGCATTCCCGCGGCTGAATGCCTTCTCATACTGGTTGTTCTTGTTCGGCGCACTGATCACTCTCGCAGGTTTCATCACCCCGGGCGGCGCCGCCGACTTCGGCTGGACCGCCTACACCCCGCTGAGCAACGCCATACATAGCCCTGGCGCTGGCGGCGACCTGTGGATCATGGGACTGATCGTCGCCGGGCTGGGCACCATCCTCGGTGCGGTCAACATGATCACCACCGTGGTGAGTATGCGTGCGCCCGGGATGACGATGTTTCGGATGCCGATTTTCACCTGGAACATCCTGGTGACCTCGATCCTCGTGCTGATAGCCTTTCCGCCCCTGACCGCCGCACTATTCGCCTTGGCCTATGACCGCCACCTCGGGGCCCATATCTATGACCCGGCAAACGGCGGCCCAATTCTGTGGCAGCACCTGTTCTGGTTCTTCGGCCATCCCGAGGTCTACATCGTGGCGCTGCCGTTCTTCGGGATCGTTACCGAGATCATCCCGGTGTTCAGCCGCAAACCAATCTTCGGCTACACCACCTTGGTGTACGCCACTCTCGGGATTGCCGGGCTGTCGATGACGGTGTGGGCTCATCACATGTTCGCCACCGGAGCCGTTCTCCTGCCGTTCTTTTCGCTCACCTCGTACTTGATCGCGGTGCCCACCGGCATCAAGTTCTTCAACTGGATCGGCACCATGTGGAAGGGGCAGTTGACCTTTGAAACGCCCATGCTATGGGCGTTCGGCTTTCTGGTCACCTTCCTGCTCGGTGGGCTGTCCGGTGTGCTGCTGGCGAGCCCGCCGCTGGATTTCCATGTTCATGACACCTATTTCGTGGTCGCCCACTTCCACTACGTGCTCTTCGGCACCATCGTGTTCGCCTCGTTCGGCGGGGTGTACTTCTGGTTTCCGAAGATGACCGGCCGTCTGCTGGATGAGCGGCTGGGCAAGCTCCACTTCTGGTTGACCCTCATCGGCTTCCATACCACGTTTCTGGTGCAACATTGGCTGGGCAATATGGGTATGCCACGGCGCTACGCGGACTATCTGGCCACCGACGGGTTCCAGCCGCTCAACATCGTCTCCACCATCGGGGCGCTCATCCTCGGAGTGTCGATGTTGCCGTTCGTGTGGAACGTGTTCAAGAGCTGGCGCTACGGCGAACCGGTGAGCGTCGATGATCCGTGGGGATACGGCAATTCGCTGGAGTGGGCCACCACCTGCCCACCGCCCCGGCACAATTTCACCGAACTGCCCCGCGTCCGATCTGAACGTCCCGCTTTCGAATTGCACTACCCGCACATGGTGCCGCGCATGCGTGAGGAGTTGCACCTCGGCCACCACACCCGGGAAGGGCAATCGCCAGTCGTGCATCCACCGTGAGCGACCGAAGATGTTTCCGGCCGCACCGACGCGCGCGGGCGACCAGCCGAACGGTGCCTGGGCTCCCCGCCGGCGGTGTGCGCGCCGCCCGGAACCGGCAAAGGTGGTCCCGGCTGACCGTGGGCCCGGGTGGGAAGGTCGCTCGGCCCCCAGCGCCTGGGACCGATACCTCCTATCACGCGTCACGGAGTTCTAATGTCGAACGTGCTGAACACAATTCCCTAGGAAACGAGGCAGCAAAATGTCCAGCGAGATTACGGATCCGGGAATCGTCGTCGGCGTCGACGGATCTACTTTTTCAAACGCGGCGGCGCGGTGGGCCGTCCGTGAGGCGACGATGCGCAACCTGGCAGTGACTCTTGTGCACGCCGCAGCCCCGGTGCCTGGCGGCTCGCCGCTCCTCGAGTGGTCGGGAGACCCCATACCGGACGAATTGATGCAGCAGCTGGATGGAAGCGCACGGCGGGTGCTCGCCGACACAATCAAGCTCGTCGAAAACATAACCGGAGACCGCCGCCCGCGGATCAACAGCGAACTGACTTCCCTTGCGCCCGTCCCCGCGCTGGTCGACCTGTCCACAAAAGCCGACATGGTCGTGGTCGGTAGCCGCGGACAGGGAACTGTGAAACGCATGCTACTGGGATCCGTCAGCACCGGGCTGGTCCATCACGCCCATTGCCCGGTCGCGGTGATCCACAACGACATTCCCGCACCGCGCGAGGGACCAGTGCTCGTCGGCATCGATGGTTCGCCGGCATCGGAGCGGGCGACCGCCATCGCCTTCGAGGAGGCTTCGTGGCGGGGCGCGGAATTGGTGGCACTGCACGCCTGGACCGATGCCGAAGTTCCCGGCACGCCAAGCCGCGAGTGGACCGGATTGACCAGGACGTCATGGTCAACTCTGCAATCGGAAGCCGACGAAACATTGGCGGAGCGTTTGGCGGGCTGGCGGGACCGCTATCCCGATGTCGACGTTGAACGTGTAGTCGTCGTCAACCGGCCCGCGCAGCACCTCGTCGAGCGCTCGGAATCAGCGCAGCTGGTGGTCGTCGGAAGCCACGGGCGTGGTGGCTTCGCCGGAATGCTGCTCGGATCGGTCAGCACCGCGGTGGTGCACGCGGTACGCACACCTGTGATCGTCGCGCGAGGCGGTTAACCACCTAAGGCTGATGGGCCACGAAATAGCTTGGCAACCGGGCATTTCGGTGCGCACGACGATTCGCGATCACGCGCGCCTCTCCAGGGTTTTCGGCGCACTTGCCGGCGCTTCTCTGGTCTCGAGACCGATTTGCCCGGTCACATCGACAGAATCGACTGGGCCGCCGTATAACAGGCGACAGCGACGAGAAGCCACACGAACCACCTGGTGAGACGCGCCGCCGGGACTCGGCTGGCGATCATATCTCCGAGGAGCACCCCGACGATTCCCCCCGCGGTAAAAGGGATCGCCACCCCCCACTCGATTCCGCCGCTCGACAGGCGGAACAGAACACCTTCTGCCGAGCTGATGGCGATCACCAGCAGCGAGGTCCCGACCGCGACGGGCATCTCGTAATCGAGCGCCAGGACCAGCGCCGGCACGATCACAAAGCCTCCGCCTACCCCGAAGAAGCCGGTGAGAAAGCCCACGACGCTGCCGGCGATCAGCACCCGCCAGGCCGTGGCCGTCACAGTCCGCCGGTGACCACTGACATTGCCCGCCGACTTCGTCGCCGGGGATGCATCACGCACGCTTGCGGATTGATCTCTGGCACCGTCGGCAGCGACTGTCGCTAATTGTCTGGTGTGGCAGGGCGTCTCAGCTTGCCGTGCGTGCATACGCCACGCAGCCACCAGTATCAACGCCGAAAACGAAAGCAACAGAACATCGTTGGGGACGGCACGGCTGAGCAGCGAACCCAGTAGCGAGCCGCCAAGGCCGGCCAGCCCGAAAGTCAATCCGGAGAAGAGCCGCACCGAGCCCGTCCGCAGGTGCCCGACCATCCCCACCAGCGCCGTGGCTCCCACCGTCACCAGCGAGGTCGCCGTCGCTGTATGGGCCGTCTCGCCCACTCCGTAGACAAGGGCAGGCACTGCCAGGATCGATCCACCGCCGCCGAGGGCTCCGAGTGCGAGCCCGATCAAGATGCCGAACGGCGCCGCGGCAACGACGGCGCCCGTGCTCACCGCTGCTGGATGAACAGTGCTCACTGCGGGTTACGCCATTCGCGGCCGCGTGCCAAAAGCGTCGCCGACCGGCTCACGCGCCACGGTCTAGCGCGCGCTCGGCACCCGTTGGCAAGCCCAGACGATGCAGCAGCAGGCTTGTCGGGCACCAGCCCACGGCCGCGTTGAGCAGCAAGTTCGCGCCGACGAATCCGGTGAACAAGCGCAGCCGGGCCGAACGCTCGCCCCCTACCATCTGCGTGGTAATCACTACCGCGCCGGCGATGAGGCTCACGACCCGTTCGAGGGTCCATCCCTGCGGCTTGGGCATGCCGAATACTCCACGCGTCAATGCGCATTCTTCTTGCTGAACCTGCACCGTGCGCCTCCTGATCAATTGTCCTACCGGCTCGCCGGGTTTTGGTCGGTCGAGTCGTCATCAGGTACCCGCTTCCGTGTGTAGTACACCGTGAGGTAGGCGAGCAGTCCCAGGGGGACGACGGCCGTGACCAGCACTTCACCCAAAGTCAACGGTGTGGACGTGCGATTGTGGGTCACCAGTCCCGCAACCGCACAGGTCGCGGCAGCGCAGCACAACACAACGACGAGCAACCGTTTGTCACCTGTTTTCATCCTGATACCTTTTCGCTGGCATCCCCATAGGTGACGCGAGCCGTCGCGATCATGCCGATAAAGACGGCTACCGTGAAGCACCAGGCACTGACCGCCATTTGAATGCCACCACTGAGAATGTGCCCACTGGCACACCCATCCGCCATTCGCGCGCCAAACATCAAGATGAAGAAGCCGCCGAAGCTACCAATTGCGCGCTTCACTGGACTCGCCCCAAACCTATTACGCCACGACGGGGGAACGATCGGCTTGAACCCCTGGAAGTAACGGCTCACCAATACAGCCGTAATCAAGGCACCCAGGAAGGTTCCGATATCCGAAAATGGCTCCCATCCTACCTTTTGAGTCACCAAATGAGTATATTCAGAGTTCGGGAGGAACAGCTGGCCGGCAAACCACGAGTATGTGCTAGATTCGCCGACGATCTGGTGCAAGAAAATCGCCGCGACCACCGCAATACCGAGTAATGCGCTCGTTCCCAGCTTCGCCCGCGAGTAAGAATTACCGTCGGCGACGTCGGCGACGATCCTGCTGTCGAGCTTTCCCAACCGGCCCTGATCCAAGCCGCCTTCCGCGAGGTACGCAAGGGTGTCCGAGATCAGCTCCGGCTCGCGTGGGTCGACCTTCCCCCGGCCACGCCGAGATAAACAACTCCTGCCATGGGGGTAGCGCGGAAGCAATGCCGTGCCGACAAGAATCGCAATCGCGTAGCCGACAGCAATGAGAAGCGTGAATACCGGGCGAATGTGATCTATTGATCCAGACGCAATAAGGCTACCGTAATTTGCCCTATTTACTAGCCAGCGGCCAACCGCCGTCGGATACACCAGTGTTTACGCGACCGCACCGAGAATACCACCGGGAAATGCATACAATGCGTCGCGACGTCCTTCACCCAGCGCCATTAACTCTGAGCCCGGAAAATAGCCGGAAATAGCCATTCCAGCACCGAAAAGAAGCCCACCAAGCATAACACCGGCAACGTATACCGGTTTCGGTGAAAAATGCATGGAGAACCCCATCGAATACAGCCCGTACAAGGTGACGGCGCCAACTGCTGAGGCGATGGCTATGCAGCCGACTAGCAGCCTGTCCTTCCATCGGGCTAACCGGATCACGGTCTCGGGATTCGCTATTCCCCAAAGCTCACCGATGCCTCCGAGCAGCATTCCAACGATGACACCGATCCAGAGCGGAGCAGTCACCCTTATCATCGCCGTGGTTCCCTGCCGGCCATCAATCGTTTCGCGGGGCGGGTCATCGTGGTGGACCTCCGATTCAATTCCTGATACCCAGTAGTCAAAATCTCACACTGTGCCTCGCCCACGGCGCCCCGATTCGGTCGCGCCGCGAGGCGGGTCGCGTGCACCCTCCCGAGAGTTGGGCAACTGGGGTTGGGTGTGGTGCCGCCCGTCCATGACGCGGCGGTCGCCCGCCGCACTTTGAGACGCTGATGCTGCCTTCAGCCGCCAGCACCGTGATCCTTTCGAAAGTGGCTGCCTGGCAGGCGGATTGAATTCAGGACGCGGTAGGATGCTCACATGCCGCGCACCGGCCAGCGCCCGTGCTCACCACCGACCGCTTCGCTGCAATCGCCAGAACTCGCTCGGTTCCGGGCACCGGGCATCGCGCCGGGAAACCGTGACCCGCGTTTCGCCCCGACACTATGTCGGCCTTCGTTGACAAGTCCATTGGCGGGACCGGCACCAAGGTGTGGGACCTTACACGCCGCCGAACCAACGGTGAACTAACGGTAAACTCATAGAAAACAGAGGGTGGCCTCACGGTAAAGCGCTGGGTAATATCAATCCCAGCTAATCGCAGACTGAGCTGAGAATGTACTCGGCATTCCGGTAATGGACGGTGCGATGATTGGGTTAGGTGATCAAGGCCCGGGTATCGGGTTAAAAGTCGGTGACATCTTTGCCGGATACACGATTGTCCGTTTGCTGGGCGCCGGGGGAATGGGCGAAGTCTACCTTGCCCAGCACCCACGGCTGCCGCGCCGCGAAGCGCTCAAGATATTGGGCGGTGAGGTATCCGCTGACGACGACTTTCGCCGGCGATTCATCAGAGAGGCGGACGTGGCGTCCGCGCTGTGGCATCCGAACATCGTGCGGGTCAACGACCGAGGCGAGTTCGATGGGAAGCTATGGATCTCGATGGACTTCGTCGACGGAACCGACGCAGCCAGCCTGTTGCGGAACCGCTTTCCGGCCGGAATGCCGGCAGATCAAGTAGTCACGATAATCGCAGCGATCGCAAGCGCACTAGACCACGCGCATCAGCACCACAATGTCATGCACCGCGATGTCAGCCCCGCGAATATCCTGCTCGCCGACCCGGACGGCGGCGATCAGCGGATTCTCTTGGGCGACTTCGGAATAGCTCGGAGCATCGGCGAGACGAGTGGTCTGACCGCGACGAACATGACCATCGGCACGTTTCCCTATGCGGCGCCCGAACAGCTAACGGGCGCAGAGATTGACGGACGCGCCGATCAGTACGCGCTGGCGGCTACCGCCTACCATCTGCTGGCCGGATCGACACTGTTCCCGCACACCAACCCTGCGGTTGTGATCAGCCGCCACCTGACCACCCCGCCTCCGGCACTAGCGCAGATCCACCCGCCCTTCGCGGCCTTCGACCCGGTGCTTGCCGTAGCGCTCGCGAAGGACCCCGCCGATCGCTTCGCATGCTGCACTGATTTCGCCGACGCGTTCGCACGCGCAGCCCGTCGCGTCGAACATCCGATAGCGTCGGCTTCGACCATGCCGAGACCCTTGGCGAGCGGGCCACTCAACGGCGTGGGGGTCTCGGCCGTGGCTGAGGCCGGCACACGGCAACGACGTCGTCGGTGGCGGCTCTTCGCCGCAGCATCAACGGTTGTCGCGGTCACCGCCGTCGGAGCCAGCGACTACCCGTTCGACACCGACTCGATAGCGGGGCCGCTCGCCGCATCGCCGACTGTGGCGTCGCCTCGCCAGCCGGCGGACTACCCGCCACCACCGGCGGTGGCGCCGCCTCGGCAGGTGGCGCAGTACGTGCCGCCACCCACAGCGGCGCAGCCGCCAACGGTGCCAACGCGCAGGGACATTCCAGCTCCGGCATCCGCTGCGGCCGCGCCGGCGCCCCGACGCCCGGCACCCGTCCCGCAGCAACCGATACCCGACCCCGAACAGACCTTTCTCGGTCTCGTGTCACAGATCCCCGGTGTCATCGTCACCGACCCCGCAACTGCCGCCGCCACTGGCCGTGGCGTGTGCACGGACCTTCAGAACGGGGCAAGCCCCGATGATGCCGCCGCCGCGACCGTGAACAACACCGGAATCTCGCCCGCACAGGCTGCCGCCGGCGTCAACGCGGCGATCAGCGCCTTCTGTCCGCAACACCGGGGGTAGCGGAAAACGCCTCCCCGTGTCGACATCACAGCCGGGCGAGTCATACGTCGGGCACGTCTCCGACCGCGGCGGCATTGCGCCGTCGCGGTAGCTAAACGCTGATCTTTCGTTCTGCGGCGCGTAAGCCGATATCGCTGCGGAAATGACTGCCGGCTAACCGAATTGAACCGAGGATGTCGTATGCGTGCGCTCGCGCCGCTGACAGGTCCGCGCCGGTGCCCACCACCGACAGCACCCGGCCGCCGGATGACACGACGATGCCGTCCTCGCGTCGGATCGTCCCGGCGTGCAGTACCCCGTCGGCTTCGGAGCCGACGACGACATCGCCCACCCGGGGCCGCCCGGGATAGTTTTCGGCCGCCAGCACTACCGCCACGGCGGCGCCGTCTCGCCAGCGCAATTCGCCGAACTCCGCCAATTTTCCGGTACCCGCCGCGTACAGCAACTGCCCTAGAGGCGACTCCAGCAGCGCCAGCACCGCCTGAGTTTCGGGATCGCCGAAACGGCAGTTGAATTCGACCACCGCGGGGCCCTTCGTGGTGATCGCCAGACCGGCATACAGCAGGCCGCAGAACGGGCTGCCGCGGCGAACGAGTTCAGCCGCAACGGGTTCTACGATCTGGCCGACTATCTCCCGGTAGACCTCGTCGGGCAGCCACGGTAGCGGCGCGTACGCGCCCATACCACCGGTGTTGGGTCCGGTGTCGCCCTCGCCCACCCGCTTGAAGTCCTGCGCCGGCAGCAGCGGCACCACGGTCTCGCCGTCGACCACACAGAACAGCGACACCTCCGGACCGTCGAGATAGGACTCCAGCAGCACCGGATGCCCGGCCTCGAGCAGGCCCGCGGCATGGGCGCGGGCGACAGCGCGGTCCGGTGTGACCACCACGCCCTTGCCGGCGGCCAGATGGTCGTCTTTGACCACCCAGGCGGGGTCGCCCGCGGGCGGCCCGAACCGATCCAGCGCGACATCCAAATGGGCTGGGTTGTCGACGATTTGACTGGCGGCGGTGCGCACGCCGGCCGCGGCCATCACGTCCTTGGCGAATGCCTTGGAACCTTCGATGCGGGCGGCGTCCTTGCCGGGACCGAAGCAGACGATGCCGGCGGCGCGCACGGCGTCGGCCACCCCGAGCACCAGCGGCAGCTCGGGACCGATGACCACCATGTCGGCTTGGACCCGCTGCGCCAGGGCGACGACGTCCGCGCCGGAGGTGATGTCGACATCGTGCTGTTCGGCCAGGCGGGCGGTACCGGCGTTGCCCGGAGCCACGATGAGGTGCGTGACCTGCGGATCCCTGGCCAGCGCCAAGAGCAGGGCATGTTCACGGGCACCGGAGCCGATTACCAGGACGCGCACGAGAGGTCAGCGTAGCCGCGCAAGTCCCGGCCCAGGCCACCGACCCGTCGGGTCTTTTCTGGCCAGCGGGAACGGACCGGCGCGGCTTAGCGGAGGGCGGTCGGTTCCGGCCGAGGTGACTTGTCCCATCACGGCACCGCTTGCATCGTATGCGCGTTAGCTCGACAGCCGGCTGTGTAATGCCTGCTTTCCTGACGTCAATCAGCTTCCTCGTCGTCGGGCGCCAGCAGTCTCTCCGGGTGATGATAGCTATTCGTTCTCGGTTGTCCGCGGTCCAGTTGCGGTGGCGGGATCCATTCGGTGTCGCCGTGGGCGTTTTTGCGGGTGGTCCAGCCTTTTTCGACGAGTCGGTTGTCGACTCCGCAGGCCAGGGTCAGCTCGTCGATGTCGGTGCGGCCGGTGGCCTTCCAGCCTTGGACGTGGTGGACTTGGCTGTGGTAGGCGGGGGCATCGCATCCCGGCTTCGTGCAGCCACGGTCCCTGGCGTAGAGCATGATTCGCTGCGCGGGGGAAGCCAGCCGTTTGGTGTGATACAGCGCCAGGGCCTTGCCGCGATCGAAAATGGCCAAATAGTGGTGAGCGTGGCTGGCCAGGCGGATCACATCGCTCATCGGCAACAGCGTGCCCCCGCCGGTCAGGCCCTTGCCGGCGGCGGATTCCAGGTCCTGCAGCGTGGTGGTCACCACGATCGACACCGGTAACCCGTTGTGTTGGCCCAACTCCCCCGACGCCAACAGCCCCCGCAGTCCGGCAAGGACGCCGTCGTGGTTGCGTTGCGCCTGACTGCGCGTGTCACGGCGCACCGCATCCTCATCGGGCGTCTCATCCACGACGGGGGTTTGGTCATCGGGGTTGCACGCCCCGGGGGCGGCCAGCTTGGCCAACACGGCCTCCACGGCGGCGCGCAACTCCGGGGTCAGCATGCCGCTGATGCGCGACATCCCGTCGAATTCCTGCCTGCCCAGCATGATCCCGCGCTTGCGGGCCCGCTCCTGGTCGCGACATTCCCCGTCGGGGTTGAGCCAATCCATGATCCGTTGGGCGTATTTGGCTAACTCGTCGGGGCGATACCCGCAGGCTTTGCGGGCCAGGTCGGCTTCGGCGGCCTCCCGGGTAGCCAGGTCCACCTCGGCGGGCAGGTGGGCGAAGAAGCTGCGGATGACCCGCACATGCCCGTCGCCGACGAGCCCGTCGCGCTGGGCGGCCGCGGTCGCGGTCAACTGCGGCGCCAATGGCGCACCGGTGAGCGCCCACCGTTGCCCGAGATCAGCTGCCTCGTCGATGCGCCGGCTCGCTTCGGCCTTGGTGATACGCAACCGATCAGCCAGCGCCGAGCGCAGTTTGGCGCCCAGTTCTTCCTCGCCGGCCTGCGCGCCGAGCTGATTGATCAGCGTGTGCTGCGGTGTCCGCAGCCGGCGCGCCAAGCTTTCCAGGCGCTCCAGGGCGCGCATTCGCTCGGGGGTGGTGAGCACGTCAAAAGACAACTCGCACAAACGATCCAGATCCGCGTCGAGCGTGTTGAAGACCCCGACGATGTCTTCACGACTGCTCGAACCCATGCCTGAAATTCTACGAACAGCCACCGACAACAATCGCCGTCATGTGACCACTGAAACCACAGTGACACAAGGGATTACGGGACCACGGCCGCGCCGTCATCGAGCGCGTACGCCCTAGTCGGCGGCCTTACCCGAGTGCATCTTCAACGCGGCGTCGACGTTGGCCTTCTTGTCCTCGTCGGCTCCCTTGGCCGCGGCCTTCTTACGCCTTGCCACGACGGTGTCAACCGCCCCATTGAACGCAGAACCCAGCGGAAACCCGAGATAGTGGGTGAGGAAGACGGCCATCTCCTTCAGTTCGGTCTCGGTGAGCTCTGCGTTGAGCAGCGCGGCGTTGATCTGGATTTCGGCCAGGTCGCGATTCCCGATCGCGGTCACCGCGGTCAACGTCATGATCCGCTTGTCGCGCATCGACAAGCCCGGCCGTGTCCAGACGGTGCCGAACAGGTGATCGACGGTGAGGTCGAAGTACGCGTCGCCCTCGATGTTGGGCATCTCCCAGCCGTAGACCTCGTTCATCTTGTCCAGGCCCTTGCGGCGCAACTCGTCCATCACGACTCCTCAGCTAGATCGGGGTGCGGCACCCCGAGGCCGGCGGCCAACCGCTCCAATGCCAGCTTGGCCAACGGCAATTCAACCGATAGCGACTCCCCCAACGCCAGTGCCAGGCTCAGGTCCTTCTCCCCGAGTGCCCGGGTGTGCTCCAGCAGCGGACGCAGCGGGTCGTCGGGTTTCATCGCGGCCGTGGTCTCCCGGAACATGATGGCTCCGGGACCACCGGTCAGGGCATCGCTGTGGCGCACCACTTTGGCGAGCGACCGCAGGCTCAAACCGCTTGCCTCGGCCAGCTTTTCGGCCTCGGCAGCCGCCGCGTAGGACACGAATGTCAGCATGTTGCGGGCCAGTTTCATCCGGGTACCGGCGCCTGGTTCGCCGGCGTGGATCACCAGCGACGCCCACCGGCGAAACGGCTCCTTGATCCGCTGGAACGTCTCGTCGTCGGCGCCCACCATGGTGGCCAATTTGCCTTCGGCCGCTGCCCCTGCGCCGCCGCTGACCGGGGCGTCCACAACGTGGACGCCCTGCGGCTCGAGTTGTCGCGCTAGCTCGACGGCGGTGGTGTCGCTGATGGTGGAGTGAATCGCAATGATGGTGCCGGTCTTGGCGTTCGCGGCCAGCCCGTCGTCGCCGGTGATCACGCTGCGCACCTGAGCGTCGTCGAGCACCGTCACGCTGATGATGTCGGCGCCGGCAACCTCGGCGACGCTCGCCGCCGCTGTGGCGCCACCCTCGACGAACGGCTCCATGGCTTCGGCCCGTACATCGAAGACCGTCAGCCCGCCCGGCCAGTCGAGGTAACGCTTGGCCATTGGTGCACCCTGGTTGCCCAGGCCGATGTATCCGAGGCGGGGTGGCGCGGTCATGATCGGATGACCTGCCCGCCATCGACATTGAAAATCTGTCCGGTGATCCAGGACGCCTGGTCGCTGAGCAGGAACAGGCACATTCCCACCAGATCCTCGGGAGTCCCCATGCGAGACAACGGGATTTGTTTGACCATGTCCTTGACCAGCTCGCCGGGCGTCACGGTTCGGGTGGCCTCGGTGTCGATCGGCCCGGGCGCGATCGCGTTGATCCGGATCTTCATTCCGCCCAGCTCCCGAGCGAGCTGTTGGGTGAGCCCGTTGACCCCGACCTTGGCTAGGCCGTAGAAGTTCGAGTACAGCCAGGCCGCGGTGGACGACTGGTTGACGATGGCGCCGCCGCCCCGCTTGGCCATGTGCCTGTATACCGCGCGGGTGCACACCAGCGCACCGTCATGGTTGACGCTCATGAACTTCCGGTAGTAGTCCCACGGCACAGTCAGCAGCAGGTCCAGCTTCATGCCGCCGTAGATCGCGGCGTTGTTCACCAGATAGTCGACGCCGCCGAATTCGCTGACGGTGCGCTGGGCCATGTCCTTGGCCGATTCCTCGTCCGAAACATCAACGGCCACCGGGATTGCGGTTCCGCCGTCGGCAGCGATCTGCTTGGCGACTGCCTCGGCGGTGCCGGTGTTGATGTCGGCGACCACCACGGACGCGCCTTCGCGCGCCAGCGCTTCGGCGTAGGCCCGGCCGATACCCTGCCCAGCCCCGGTGACAATGGCCACCTTGTCGTCGAATTGACCCACACCGTCTCCTAATTTGCTGCCTTGGCAATGAGTTTGGCTTCCAGGTATTCCTCGAAGCCGAGCAGTCCCATTTCGCGCCCGTTGCCGGACTGCTTGTAGCCGCCGAACGGCGCGTCCGCCGAATACCACACACCACCGTTGACGTTCACGGTCCCGACCCGCAGTCGCGCGGCGATCGCGGCCGCCCGGTCCGGGTCGGCGCCGAACACCGTGCCCGACAAGCCGTAGGGCGAGTCGTTGGCGATCCGTACGGCGTCGTCGTCACCGTCGTGGGCGATCACCGTCAGCACCGGCCCGAAGATCTCCTCCCGCGCGGGCCGGGCGTCATTGGTCAGGCCCGCGATGACGGTCGGCTCGATGAAGTATCCGACATCCCGGCCCGCCGGCCGTCCGCCGCCGCAGGCGAACGTCCCACCTTCGGCGACCGCTAAGTCCAGGTAGCCCTGCACCCGATCGCGCTGACGCGCCGAAATCAACGGCCCGCACACGGTTCCCGGGTCCTTGGGGTCGCCCGGCCTGATCGACGACATCGTTCCCGCCGCGATGGCGACGGCCTCGTCGTAGCGCGCCCGCGGCACCACCAGCCGGGTGGTGATTGCACAGCCCTGCCCGGCGTGCACAGCGGCGGTGAACGCCGAAACCGCGCACGCCCCGGCCAAATCGGCGTCCTCGAGCACGATGAACGCCGACTTGCCACCCAGCTCCAGGAATACCTTTTTGATGGTGGCCGCTGCGTCGGCCATCACGCTGCGCCCGGTCGCGGTGGAGCCGGTGAACGAAATCATGTCCACCCGAGGGTCTTTGGCCAGCAGCGCGCCCAGGCCGTGGTCGCTGGAGGTGACGATGTTGACCACTCCGGGCGGAAAATCGGTGTGGTCGGCGATGATCTCGCCGAGCACGGCCCCACACCACGGTGTGTCCGGCGCAGGCTTGAGTACGACGGAGTTGCCCGCGGCCAGCGCCGGCCCCAGCTTGGCCAGGTTGATCTGGTGGGGGAAGTTCCATGGTGTGATGGCCCCGACGACGCCCACGGCCTCCCGTGCCAAGGTGCGCCGGGTCGGGATGCCCAGCGGTGCCGCCTGACCGAGATCCTGCCTCCAGGAATAGGACTCGGCGGTGTCGGCGGCAAACGCCAGGTCATTGACCGGGCCTTCCAGCTGAGCGGCGGCGGTGAGCATCCGCGGCGCACCGACTTCGGAAATGGTCAGTTCTCGTAAGTCTTCGACGTGCTCGCGCATCGCATCGCGCAGCTGACGCACGCACCGCACCCGCAACGCCGTGTTGCGTGACCAGTCGGTGTCGTCGAAGGCACGCCGCGCGGCTTCGATGGCGCGTCCCATGTCTGCCGCGTCCGCGTCGGCGGCGACGCCCAGCACTTCCTCGGTGGCCGGATTGACCGTCGGAAAGGTGCCGGCACTGCCTTCCGACAACTTCCCGTCGATGAACAACGAGCTGACTCCGTCGGCCAACAAGGCCATCTAGCGCTCCCACCTGATCGTTGATGAAGACATCCAACCCGCTGGACAACTGGGGTGGACAACTGTCCGATATCTTTGCTTCGAACCATAGCTTCGCCTGTCGTAGCGGTGCAAGGGCCGGCACCGGAGACCGTCGTCGTACCGGCGCCAATATGCGGGACGAACTGGATTTTCAGCCAGCATGGTTGCCCGGCGCCACAACCGTCCGCTAGTTTGGACAGGTGTCCAGCGATGCACTGGTGGCGGTGACGGATCGGGCCGCGCAGGCAGTCGACGACCGGCCACGCAACCGGCGCCAGGAAGAAACGTTCCGCAAGGTGCTGGCAGCCGGCATGCAGACCTTGCGGGAGAACTCCTACACCGACCTGACGGTGCGCATGGTGGCTGCCCGCGCCAAGGTGGCTCCGGCCACCGCCTACACGTACTTCTCGTCGAAGAATCACCTGATCGCCGAGGTCTACCTCGACCTGGTCCGGCAAGTCCCCTACTTCACCGACGTCAACGTCCCGATGCCCGTCAGGGTGGATCAGGCGCTGCGGCACCTGGCGCTGGTAGTCGCCGACGAACCCGAGGTCGGCGCCGCGTGCACCACCGCGCTGCTCGGCGGTGGCGCAGACCCCGCGGTACGCGCGGCCCGCGAGCGTATCGGCGTCGAGATCCACCGGCGCATCGCGTCGGCCATTGGACCCGGCGCCGAGCCCACCACCGTATCCGCCTTGCAGATGGCGTTTTTCGGGGCGCTGGTGCAAGCCGGCAGCGGCGAGTTCACCTATCACGAGATCGCCGACCGCCTGGCCGATGCGGTGCGGCTGATCCTGGCCGGGGCCGAGAAGGCCGGTGACGCATGACTATTCATACCGGCAAGTCCGACGTGGTCCTGGATCCTTACGACTACGACTTCCACGAGGATCCGTACCCGTACTACCGGCGGCTGCGTGACGAGGCCCCGCTGTACCACAACGAAGAACTCGGCTTCTGGGCGTTGTCGCGGCACCGGGACGTGCATCAGGGTTTCCGCAACAGCACCACGCTGTCCAACCGCGACGGCGTTTCACTCGATCCGGTGTCCCGCGGTCCGCATGCCGCCAAGACGATGTCATTTCTGGCCATGGACGACCCTGCACATCTGCGGTTGCGCACGCTGGTGTCAAAAGGGTTCACCCCGCGCCGGATTCGAGAGCTCGAGCCGCGGGTGACCGAGCTGGCCGTGCAGCACCTGGACACCATGCTGGACAAGGCCGCGTCCGGAACCGTCGACTACGTCGCCGAATTCGCCGGCAAGCTGCCGATGGACGTGATCTCCGAGCTGATGGGCGTGCCGGTCGCCGATCGCGACCGAATCAGGGCCATGGCCGACGGCGTCATGCACCGTGAGGACGGCGTCACCGACGTGCCGGCGTCGGCGATCGAGGCCTCGATCAACTTGATCCTGTATTACCAGCAGATGATCGCCGAGCGTCGCGCGACGCCGGCCGACGATCTGACCTCGGCGCTGCTGGAGGCCGAGATCGACGGCGACCGGCTCACCGACGAGGAGATCCTCGGGTTCATGTTCCTGATGGTGATCGCCGGTAACGAGACGACCACCAAACTCCTTGCCAATGCGGCATATTGGGGTCATCGGAACCCCGACCAGCTGGCGCCGGTCTACGCGGACCTGTCGCGGGTGCCGCTGTGGGTCGAGGAAACCCTGCGCTACGACACGTCCAGCCAGATCCTGGCCCGCACCGTCGTGAGCGAGCTCACGCTCTACGACACCCGGATTCCCGATGGCGACGTCGTGTTACTGCTGCCCGGGTCGGCGCATCGCGACGAGCGGGTGTTCGACTGGCCCGACGAGTATCTGATCGGCCGGGAAATCGGTTCCAGGCTATTGAGTTTCGGCAGCGGCGCGCACTTTTGCCTGGGGGCTCATCTGGCCAGGATGGAGGCCCGGGTGGCGCTCACCGAACTGTTCAAGCGAATCCGCGGATATGAAGTCGACGAGGCCAATGCCGTCCGCGTCCACTCCAGCAATGTCCGCGGGTTCGCCGCCCTGCCCATAGCCGTGGAGGTCCGCTGAATGCCACGCTTTCCACCGCACCCGGACCGCAGGCCAGCGATTGTTGCCGGCGCGTCCTCGGGCATCGGCGCGGCCACCGCGATAGAGCTCGCCGCCCATGGGTTTCCAGTCGCGCTGGGTGCGCGGCGCGTGGATAAATGCCAGGAGATCGCCGAGAAGATCCAAGCCGACGGGGGCGCGGCGGTGGCGTTACCGCTCGACGTCACCGATCCCGAATCGGTCACGGATTTCGTGTGCGACGCGACCGAAAAGCTCGGCAACATCGAGGTTCTGGTCGCCGGGGCCGGCGACACCTATTTCGGCAGGCTGCACGAAACCGACACCGAGACCTTCGAGTCACAGGTCCGGATTCACCTGATCGGGGCCAACCGCCTGGCCACGGCTGTGCTGCCGGGCATGCTGGAACGCCAGCGCGGTGACCTGATCTTCGTCGGCTCCGATGTGGCGTTGCGCCAGCGTCCGCACATGGGCGCCTACGGGGCGGCCAAGGCCGGGCTGGTGGCGATGGTGACCAACCTGCAGATGGAGCTCGAGGGCACCGGGGTGCGCGCGTCCATCGTGCACCCGGGCCCGACGAAGACGGGGATGGGCTGGAGCTTGCCCGTCGAGTCGATCGGACCGGCCCTGCAGGACTGGGCCAAATGGGGTCAGGCGCGCCACAACTATTTCCTGCGGGCCTCAGATATCGCCCGGGCCATCACGTTTGTCGCCGAGACGCCCCGGGGCGGCTTTGTGGTGAACATGGAGCTGCAGCCCGAAGCGCCGCTGGCCGCCGCCGCAGAGCGGCACCAGCTCAGGGTCGACAAGGAAGCGCTGGATTCATGACCACAGCCATCGTGCCGCGAGTGTCCGGCGGCCAGGACGAACACGGGCATCTCGAAGAGTTCCGGACCGACCCGATCGGCCTGATGCAGCGGGTGCGCGACGAGTGCGGCGACGTGGGGTGGTTCCAGCTGGCGGACAAGCACGTCGTCCTGCTCTCCGGGGCCAAGGCCAACGAGTTCTTCTTCCGGTCTTCCGACGAGGAGCTGGACCAGGCGCAGGCCTATCCGTTCATGACGCCGATCTTCGGAAAGGGGGTGGTGTTCGACGCCAGCCCCGAGCGCCGCAAGGAGATGTTGCACAACTCGGCGCTGCGCGGTGAGCACATGAAGGGCCATGCCGCGACGATCGAACGCGAAGTGCACCGGATGATCGAGAACTGGTGCGACGAAGGCGAAATCGACCTGCTGGACTTCTTCGCCGAGTTGACCATCTACACCTCGACCTCGTGCCTGATCGGCACCAAGTTCCGCAACCAGCTCGACTCACGATTCGCACACTTCTATCACGAACTCGAGCGCGGCACCGACCCGCTGTGCTACGTCGACCCGTATCTGCCGATCGACAGCTTCCGCAGACGCGACGAAGCCCGAAAAGGGTTGGTGGCTTTGGTTCAAGAGATCATGCACCAGCGGATCGCCAACCCGCCCATCGACAAACGCGACCGCGACATGCTCGACGTGCTGGTTTCGATCCGCGACGAGGCCGGCCACCCGCGGTTCTCCGCCGACGAGATCACCGGCATGTTCATATCGTTGATGTTCGCCGGGCACCACACCAGTTCGGGCACCTCGGCGTGGACGCTGATCGAACTGCTGCGCCATCCGGACGCCTACGCCGAGGTGATCGCCGAGCTCGACGAGCTCTACGCAGACGGGCAGCCGGTGAGTTTCCATGCGCTGCGCCAGATTCCGCATTTGGAGAACGTGCTGAAGGAGACGCTGCGGCTACACCCGCCGCTGATCATTCTGATGCGGGTGGCCAAGGGCGAGTTCGAGGTCGAGGGCTACCCGATACACGAAGGCGAACTGGTGGCGGCCTCACCGGCGATCTCGAACCGGATTCCCGAAGACTTCCCCGATCCCGACGACTTCGTGCCGCAGCGTTACGACGAGCCGCGCCAAGAGGATTTGATCAACCGATGGACGTGGATTCCGTTCGGCGCCGGCCGGCATCGCTGCGTGGGCGCGGCGTTCGCCACCATGCAGATCAAGGCGATTTTCTCGGTGTTGTTGCGCGAGTATGAATTCGAGATGGCGCAGCCGCCCGACAGCTACCGCAACGACCACTCCAAGATGGTGGTGCAGTTGGCGCGGCCGGCCACCGTGCGCTACCGCCGCAGAAGAAGCGGCTGACCATGGCTTACCGGATCGAGGCCGACCCGGATTTGTGTCAGGGCCACGCGATGTGCGAACTGGAGGCGCCCGACTATTTCCGGGTGCCCAAGCGAGGCAAGGTCGAGATCGTCGACGCGCAGCCGCCCGAGGAGGCGCGCCCGGAAATCGAGCGAGCGGTCCGATCATGCCCCACGCAAGCTCTTTTCATCAAACAACAGGACTGACAGAGGGCTGGTGAAAATGGTGTCTTTCGAACGCGCCGAACTCGACGAGTGGGTGCAGTCGTGGCTGCGGGCCAACGAGGACTGCGAAAAAGCGGGCGACTGGACGCCGCTGGCCGGCTTCTACGCCGCCGATGCCACCTATGGCTGGAATATCGGCCCCAAGGAAGACGTGATGTGCGTCGGGATCGACGAGATCCGCGACATCGCGCTCGGCCTGGAGATGCAGGGCCTGCAGGATTGGCAGTATCCCTACCAGAAGGTCATCGTCGACGACCGCCAGGGCGAGATCGTCGGGTTCTGGAAGCAGGTCGTCGTCGACGCCGACGGCGGACGGCAGGAGGTCTACGGAATCGGCGGCAGCTGGTTTCGGCTCAACGCGGACAAACTCATCGAGTGGCAGCGGGATTTCTTCGACTTCGGGCACGTCTCGGCGCTCTACATGCAGCTAATGAAGAACGGAGAATTGTCGGAGGGCATGCGCAAACGGATCGACCGGGGCCTGTCAGGCGAAAAGATGCCCGGGTATTACCCACTGGGCCAGGCTCCGGTACCGCTGTGGTGAGCCGCCCGCCGGGACCCAACCAAGCATTTGTTTTGTTTGGCGCGCTATGCTGGCGCCACCGGGGGTGCCCTGTGGTACTCGTCACCACCGATGCTCGGCACGATGGGGCCGGGCAGTCTCAATTCAACGGCGAAATGAGGTCATGTCTACCGTGAAGACAAAAGGCGCTCTGATCTGGGAATTCAACCAGCCATGGTCGGTCGAGGACATCGAAATCGGTGACCCCGTCAAGGACGAGGTCAAGATCCAGATGGAGGCGGCGGGCATGTGCCGCTCCGACAACCACCTGGTTACCGGCGGTATTCCGATGGCGGGTTTCCCCGTGCTGGGCGGACACGAGGGCGCCGGGATCGTCACCGAGGTGGGTCCGGGTGTGGACGACATCGCCCCGGGCGATCACGTGGTGTTGTCGTTCATCCCGTCGTGCGGGAAGTGCCCCACCTGTCAGGCCGGGCTGCGCAATCTCTGCGATCTGGGGGCCGGGCTGCTGGCCGGCGCCGCGGTAAGCGACGGCACCTTCCGCATTCAGGCCCGCGGGCAAAATGTCTACCCGATGACGCTGCTGGGCACGTTCTCGCCCTACATGGTGGTGCACCGCAGCTCGGTAGTGAAGATCGACCCGTCGATCCCGTTCGAGGTCGCCTGCCTGGTCGGCTGCGGCGTCACCACCGGCTACGGCTCGGCGGTGCGCACCGCCGACATCCGGCCCGGTGACGACGTCGCCATCGTCGGTCTGGGCGGCGTCGGGATGGCCGCGCTGCAGGGCGCGGTCGCCGCCGGCGCGCGCTACATCTTCGCCGTCGAGCCGGTGGAGTGGAAGCGCGACCAGGCGCTGAAATTCGGCGCCACTCACGTCTATCCCGACATGAACGCCGCGCTCATGGGCATCGCCGAGGTCACCTACGGTCTGATGGCCAAGAAGGCGATCATCACCGTCGGCGAACTCCAGGGCGCCGATATCGACAGTTACCTGACCATCACCGCCAAGGGCGGCACCTGCGTGCTCACCGCCATCGGCAGCCTGCTGGACACCAATGTGACGCTGAACCTGGCGATGTTGACCTTGATGCAGAAGAACCTGCAGGGCACCATCTTCGGTGGCGGTAACCCGCAGTACGACATTCCGCAGCTGTTGTCGATGTATCGGGCCGGGAAGCTGAACCTGGACGACATGATCACCCGCCAGTACCGGCTGGAGCAGATCAACGACGGCTACCAGGACATGTTGGACGGCAAGAATATTCGCGGCGTCATCCGATTCACGGACGCCGATCGATGACCCAGACGGCCCAATCTCCGGCACTGACGGCGTCACAATCGTCGTGGCGCTGCGTGCAAGCTCACGATCGGCAGGGTTGGCTCGCGTTGATGGCCGACGATGTGGTGATCGAGGACCCGATCGGCGAGTCCGTCACGAACCCGGACGGCACCGGGGTGCGCGGCAAGGACGGCGTTGCCGCTTTCTACGACACCAACATCGCGGCCAATCAGTTGACGATCACCTGCGAGGAGACATTCCCGTCGAGTTCGCCCAACGAAATCGCCCATATCCTGGTGCTGCGCAGCAGGTTTCCAGGCGGCTTCACCAGCGAGGTCCGTGGCATATTCACCTATCGCGTCGACGACGTGGGGCTGATCACCAACATGCGCGGCTACTGGAACCTCGACATGATGACGTTCGGCAAGGAGGAATAGGCGTATCAGCCGATCCGGCCGATTCCCGTGATGTTGCCTTGCATGATCTTGTTACCCATCAGCACCATGCAGGCCGTTTGAATCGGGTCGCTGAGGATGGTAGCCGATTTCGGTTGCTGCAGAACCACTCTCCCGTTGTCAGGGTCGATGACGGCGAACGCGAAAACATCCAGTGGTGTGGTGTTGTCCAATCCGATCCGGGTGATGGTGTAGATCAGGCCGTCGGCGATGGACAGATGCGGCAATGCGGCGCTGCGAGTTCGACTGTCCCATACCGTGCGGCATCCGGTGGGCTCGACGTCCACCCTGGTCATCCCGCCGACGAACGGCGCTGTCGGCGGCACTGCCGGACCGGCGCCCGCCGGGACCGCCGGATAGGGGTAGCCGTAGGTGCTGGCGATGAACATCGAATTCCCGACACCGATGGGAGAGTTCTCGCTGCCGGGGCCGCCTTGGGTCAGCACCGGTTGCTCGCAAAACAGCGTGCCGGTTCCGGATTGGTAGACCAACGCGTGAACCAGCGGATCGGCGTTGTCCACGATGGTCAGGTAGTCGGCACCCGTCGGGCCGAAATAGGTTGGGGTGGAGCCTGTTCCCCAGCTCAGTTGCCCTGGTTTGCGGGCCGGTCCGCGATCGTAGGCTTGACGCCACAGGATCTGCGGGTTGCCCATGCCGTCCAGGTTGAGTTCGTAGAGGGCGAAGGTGGTGGCGACCGCGACGCGATTGCTCGGTGCCGCCGAGATGCTGTTCGCCACTTGCTCACCGGCGGGCAATTGCACGCTGGCAACACCCCCACCTGTTTTTGCCACGCCCACCACGCCGGTGCCGGTGGCGAACCAGACATTGCCCAGGTAATCGGGGACCACCCCGACGGATTGGTCGCCGGGCGGTATCACGCTGGACACATCGGTGGACTCGGTGACGATCAGCTGCCAGCAGCCCTTGCCGTCCTTGGCGTGAGCGATGCGCAGCAGATGGTTGGTTCCGTCGATCATCACCAGCTGGTTGTTGTTGTCCAGGTACGCATAGACGCCACCGAGCAGGCCGCCCTTGGCGATATCCATGCTGGCCAGCGGAATGACCCGCGGCACAATGCCGTTGGGATCGATCAGGTGAACCACCGGGGCCTGGGTGATGTCGGAGGTGCACAGCGCCAGCACCAGGCCGTCGGTCCCCTGGGTGATGGTCGGGCACGCGGCCACCAGCGGGTACGCCAGAATCGCGGAGGGCCGGGCTCCGGGTCCGGGTAGCGGTCCCGCGTCGGCCGAGGCGGCGTCGTTGTGCATGGACGCCAACCCGTTCGGCGCCATGAACGGATTCGGCGGCGCCAACGGGCCGAACATGGCTGCCGCCCGCGCGTTCGGTGGAAGGTTCCGGGAAAGCGCCGCGGGCACAAGAGAAATCGCGCACGCGGCCAGAAATGCCGTAGGAACAGCCAGCATTGCTGTGGGAAACCGCACCGGGGCCCCTCCCGCGCATTGGGTTAAGTGGATTGTCGCGATCGCGGACAACGACACGGCAACGCGATGTTAACGGTTTCGCCTCGAGATGACGGACCGGCGGTTCAGAGTGCTCGGCGGCAACCAACAGCTCGAATTCGCATACGGCGGTGAGGCGCCGGGCGCACGCTGCAACCGGGCAACAGACGGCCAGGAGCGTGCACATGATCGCCAGCGCCGATGATCAACCAACCCGACAACACTGGCGGCTCGCGCCGATACCGGCGCTGAGGGGCGTGCTGGCGGTCATCGGAGCAGTCGTGTCAGCCGTGTCCCTAGCTGGATGCCGGGGCTCTTCGGGTGGTCAGGGTCCTACCGCCAGTTCCCACTCTGCCGCGCCGTCGGCTGTTCCAAGTTACCGGGTTACCGGGTTACCGCCACCGTGCCCCTCGGCAAGAGCGGGGGGTGGCTGGCCGCGGATCCGGGCACCCACACCGTCTACGTCACCAAGCGCGACAACAACGTGGCGGTGATCCAATCTCGATAGTGAATGCCTGCCCCGAAAAGCTGGTGCTGCTCCGGCCCGTGAAAAGCCACGCTCAGGCCGCCAGCGGCGAGTACCCTCACAGCCACTGATTGCGTCGGGCCCACACGGCGTTGATGTTTGCCCGTGTTCGCTCCGCCAGGAGGCACCAGTGTCGTACGTCGTGGCAGCTCCCGAGTTGCTGGTCACTGCCGCCGGCGATTTGGCCGAGATCGGTTCGGCGGTCAGCGCGGCGAACGCGCTGGCCGCCAATTCCACAACGTCGTTGCTGCCCGCGGCCACCGACGAGGTGTCCACCCGCATTGCGGCGTTGTTCGGCGCGCACGGCCTGGAATACCAGGCGGTCGTCGCAGAAGCAGCGCAGTTGCATCGGCGGTTCGTAAGCACCATGGCTGCAACCGCGAGCTCGTATCTGACCACCGAGACCGCCAACGCTGAGCGAACGCTGCGGAACGCGGTCAACGTTCCGGCCCGGGCACTGTTGGGCCGCCAGCCATTCAGCAACGCCGGTAGCGCGATGGCTATGGGTGGCGCTGCCGGTCTTGCCCCGACTGCCACCGCGGCGGCGGGCACGAGGATCACGGTGCCCGGCGCAGGGCCGCTGTACTACCCGAACTTCATCACCACGCTGCCCTACCTCGGGCAGGTGCTCCTTCAGGGCGGCGTCCCGGGGCCAAGCTCGGTATCAATCCTGCAGGGGTACGAGCTGCTCAACCATGCCATCGGACAGAACTGGTTCCCCGGCACCACCGCTCAACTGGTCAACTACCCAGCCAGCATCGGCATCCTCAGCGGTAGCCTGGCCGCTCCCACCACCAACGACGCCGTCGCCATGGGACAGCGAGCGCTCAACGACCAGATCATGAATGCGTTTGCCAACGGTAGCGGCTCACCGGTACACATCGCCGGGCTGTCGGAGGGCACCATCGTCGTCAACCGCGAATTGGCTTACCTGGCAGCCAACCCGAGCGCTCCGCCGCCTCATGCTCTGCAGTTCGCCATGTTCTCCAGCCCCGAGCTCGGTCTGGCGAACATCTACCTGCCGAACGGGATGACCGTGCCATTGATCAACTACACGGTGCAGGGCCTACCGAACACCCAGTACGACGTCAGCGTGGTGTACGGCCAATACGATTTCTGGGGCAATCCGCCCGATCGACCCTGGAATCTGCCGGCAGCGGTGAACTCGCTGTTCGGGGCGGCTTACTACCACAACACGGCATCACTGGCCTCGCTGTCGGACGCGGTGCAGGTGTCCAGTACGACCACCTCCTTGGGCGGCGCCATCACCACCTACATGATTCCCGCTCCAACTCTGCCAATGTTGTTGCCGCTCAAGGATATCGGTGTTCCACAACCGATCGTCGACACCCTCAACTCGGTTCTGCAGCCGATTGTCAACGACGGCTATTCGTCGCTGACCCCTGATGCTGGACCGTATTTCTCACACGGGTCACTGGTCGGCTTGCCGACCGCCGCGGACGTGGTGAACTCGGTGGCGCGTGGCCTTTTCGGCTCCGCGCCCAACCTGTTCGGGTGACCGCGGGCCGCCGATGCGCCCACCTATGCTGGACGAATGGCGTCGATCTTCACCAAGATCATCAACCGCGAACTACCGGGCCGCTTCGTCTACGAGGACGACGACGTCGTCGCCTTCCTGACGATCGAGCCGATGACCCAAGGCCACACGCTGGTGGTGCCGCGCGCCGAAATCGACCAGTGGCAGGACGTGGACGGCGCGGTGTTCGCCCGCGTCATGCAGGTCAGCCAGCTGATCGGCAAGGCAGTGTGCAAGGCGTTCCACACCGAACGGGCCGGCGTGATCATCGCCGGGCTCGAGGTCCCGCATCTGCACATCCACGTGTTCCCCACCCGCAGCCTGCGTGACTTCGGATTTGCCAACGTCGACCGCAACCCGTCGCCGGAGTCACTCGACGAGGCGCAGGCCAAGATCAAGGCCGCACTGGCTCAACTGACCTGAGCCGCAACCTCGCTGACACGCGGCAGGGTGACGCGAAAACAGCACCCCTCCCCCGGCGCGGTCGCCAGGCTGACAGCACCGCCGTGAGCCCTGACCAAGGAGTCGACGATCGACAGTCCCAGGCCGGTACCGCCGCTGGCTCGTGCCCGTGACGAGTCGGTGCGGTAGAAGCGCTCGAAAACCCGCGACGCATCTTCCTGGCTCATGCCCGGTCCCCTGTCGGCCACCTCGAGCACCGCATCGTCACCCTCGGTGCCGACGCGGACGGTGATGTCGGCGCTTGCCGGGGTGTGCTGCAACGCATTCGCGACGAGGTTGCTCAGCACCTGGCGCAGCCGCGCGTCGTCGCCGAGCACCTCGGGAGTGCCGGGGCCTTCCAGGAATTCCAGGGTGATCGTGCGCTCGGGGTCGATCGCCTGCGCGTCGTGCACCGCATCGCTTGCCAACGCCAGCAAGTCCACCTGGTGATGTTCCAGCGGCCGCTGGACGTCCAGGCGGGCCAACATCAGCAGGTCGTCCACCAGCAGGCCCATCCTGCTGGCTTCGCTCTCGATCCGAGACAGCAACATGGCGACGTCGCGGGCGGCACCCTGGCGGTACAGCTCGGCGAAGCCGCGAATGGTGGTCAGCGGCGTGCGCAGTTCGTGGCTGGCGTCGGTGATGAATCGGCGCATCCGATCCTCGGACCCGCGGGCCTTCTCGGCAGAAGATTCGGAGTCCGCTACCGCCTGTTGGATCTGGGACAGCATCCCGTTGAGCGCCAGCGAAAGTCGGCCCACCTCGGTTCGGGGATCGCGCTCGGGGACGCGGCGATCCAGCTGTCCGGAGGCGATCGCCGCGGCGGTCTGTTCCACCTCGGCCAATGGCCGCAGGCTACGGCGCACCACCGCGTAGCCGGCGATACCGACGACAACCAGTACGGCAGCGCCGATGCCGATCTGCAACCAGACCAGCGATCGAACCGTGTGCTGGACGTCAGACAGATCGATGGCCACTGTGGTCAGGCCGCCATGAGTGCCGTGCACCGAGACCGCGCGCCATTCGATATCGGAGCCGTTCACCGAATGCAGGGTCGTCGGATCCGGGCCGACGTCGTTGCTAGGAGGCAACGCCGGCTCGGCATTGCGGTCGTTGATGGCCGTGACGGTGTGGCCGTCGGGACTGATGCCGCGCACGTAGAACTTCGACGGCGGCCGGGCGGGATCGGGCCCTTCCCCGTTGGACATCGAATGCTTCCACGGGGACTGCGCCCAGGTGCGCGAGGCGTCCAGCAGCGTCGAATCGATCCGGCTGATCAGGCTGTGCCGCAGGATCGAGGTGACCGCAACGCCCGAAGCCAGCAGACCGCACAGCACCAGAACCAGGGTCGCCGCGACCAGGCTTACCCGCAGCGGTATTCCGCGTCGACGGTGCGTGGCCATACTCCACTACCTAGCCGGGCCGGGCACCACACGAAGCGCGCTCATCGTGGCTCCCGCAATACGTAGCCCACTCCGCGCAGGGTGTGCAGCAGCCGCTTCTCGCCGGTGTCAATCTTGCGGCGCAGGTACGAGACATAGGACTCAACAACGTTGACATCCCCGCCGAAGTCGTAGCGCCACACGTGGTCGAGGATCTTCGGCTTGCTCAACACCGTGCCGGCGTTGATCACGAAATAACGCAGCAAGGTGAACTCGGTGGGCGACAGCGACACCGGCTGGCCGGCCTTCCACACCTCGTGGGTTTCCTCGTCGAGCTCGATATCGGCGAACGTCAGGCGGGAATTGCGCGGTTCGGCGCTGCCCTTGCCGGCGCGGCGCAGAATGACCCGCAGCCGGGCGACAACCTCCTCCAGGCTGAACGGCTTGGTCACATAGTCGTCGCCGCCCAGAGTCAGGCCGGCGATCTTGTCCTGCAGGGAGTCGCGGGCGGTCAGGAATAACGCGGGGGCATCGACGCCGTCGGCCCGCAGTCGGCGCAGCACCCCGAAGCCGTCCATGCCGGGCATCATCACGTCGAGGATCACCGCGTCCGGGCGGGCTTCCCGGGCCCGGTCCAACGCCTGGGCCCCGTTGCTGGCCGTATGGACCTCGAATCCCTGGAACTTCAGGCTCACCGACAGCAGCTCGACAATGTTGGCCTCGTCGTCCACGACGAGGATGCGAGCTTCCGGTGTGCCGGCTTCTCCCGGGTTCACTGCGGTCATGACAACCATTCCTGCAGCACGTAGTTGAGTACTAGCTTCACGTTCATTGAGTACTTCCTGAGAGCTCGTTGGCAGTCGACTGATAATAGTCTGCCAGGAGTCGGCTGATTGGCTTGAACCCATGCGCAATTATTTGGTCGCGTCGCGAATAGACTCGCAGGATGAATCTCGGCAACAGTCTCGTGGCGATCGCTACCCTGCCGGCCCGTGCCGGTCTCGCCGCCGCCGAAACCAGCCTCAACCTAGCCGGCGCAGCGGTCGGACTGGCGAAGCAAGCGCTCGGTGAGACCGGTGGCGATGCCGGGTCCAACGCCATGGCCAGCGTATTGGGGATCGAAGAGGCGATCGTGCGCGCCAACCGGCTGGCCAAGCTCCTGGACGAAGACGCACCGCTGGGACGCGCGATCGCACCCGACGGGCCGATGGACCGAATGCTGCGCCCGGGTGGGGTGGTCGACCTGCTGACCGCGCCCGGCGGATTGCTGGACCGCCTCACCGCCGAGGGAGGTGCGATGCAGCGCGCGCTGCAACCGGGCGGGCTGGCCGACCAGATACTGGCCGAAGACGGCCTGGTCGAACGGGTGCTTTCCGAGGACGGGCTGGCCGATCGGCTGCTCGCCGAGGGCGGCCTGATCGACAAGCTGACGTCGAAGAACGGACCCCTCGAACAACTCGCCGGCGTGGCCGACACCCTGGCCCGGCTGGCGCCGGGCATGGAGGCGCTCGAGCCCGCGATTGCCACGCTGCAAGACGCCGTCATTGCGCTCACCATGGTGGTCAACCCGCTCAGCAACATCGCCGAGCGCATCCCGCTGCCGGGCCGCCGGCCACGCTCGTCGTCTCGGTCGGTGCGCTCGCAACGCATCATCGACAGCGAGCACTGACCCGTTAGGCTGGCACCGGTTAACCAGGCCTCCTTAGCTCAGTGGTAGAGCACTCGCCTTGTAAGCGAGCGGTCGTCAGTTCAATCCTGACAGGGGGCTCGACTTACTCATCTAGCTGCGCAAACTTCGCAGGCAGTGTGCTGAGAGAGCGCTCGATCCAAGGCTTCGGTGTCACGACCGTGTCACAACCTTCTGCAAAGCGGCAGCGGCCGCCTTCAATGCATCGTTCTGCGCGTGAACGTAGGTCCGCATGGTGAACGCCGGATCGGCATGGCCGAGCCACGCCGAGATAACTGCGATCGGGACGCCCGGCGCGTGCATGATCGAGGCGCAGGAATGTCTGGCGTCGTGCAACCGGATCTGTCGCACCTTGGCCTCGCCGCACAGTTCTCGCCAGAAGTCCGACAGGGTGTCCGGGTGGTACGCACGGGGGTCGTCGGCTCGATGTCGTGCAAGCCAGCGAGCCAATCGCTACCATGCCTGTTCGATAGTAAGCGCGGAGCGAGCGACGAAAGTGCCGTCGACAACGCCGCCGGTGATCTTCGCGAGAGCATCGCGCGCTTCGCGCTCCGAGGCGTAGCGCCGCCGCACCTGGCGGCGCTTGCCGTCTGCCGACTTGCCCGCGTCGACCGTGACTTGGTAGCGCACGGCGCGTTTTCCAGTGCTACGGTCGACGACCTCGACCTTCCTGATTTGTGGTTGTAACTGTTGGCGACTCATGTAGACCTCACGCCTTCTTCTTGCCTTGCGTTGTGGGCGGCAGAAATCCGCGCTCCCGTGCGCGCCGCACATACTCGTGCGCCATCCTCTGTTTGACTCCGAATGTTCGTCCGACCGCCTCAGCGGGGGCCTTGTCGATATTGGCGCGGTAGACCTCGGCGACCTGGCGCAGAAGCTCCGCGTTGACATGTCGCCGACCCGCGCGAAGGTCGTGCAGAAACCCGCGGATGGCCCGCCACTGCTCGCTCTCGTCGATTTCACCTAGCTGAGCGCGTACCGCCGCGCCGTCCCTGTCGCGCCAAACATCACGCACTTCGAAGATGCATGTTCCGTAGATGGTGTTTACAAGTGTTGCGACCTCCGTTTCGCGGAGGTCTTTCTGGCGAATCTCCCTCTGATCTTCTGTTGCGCGCCAACTTAATTCAACCAATCTGGGCACATCGTGACGCAACTCAACGCGGCAGTGGAGATCTGGCCCACCGCGGCGATTGTCGAAGTCAAACTCAATCCACGATGGCAACAACCTCACCGAGGGACTCCACTCGCCCTCGGCCAACGGCTTGCCGTCTGAGTCGGGCAATTGCTCGACAATGCGCGCCCCAGTCCTGCGCGGCCGATATGGCGCGAGACCCCTGGCCGGGCACGCCGGCATGGTACGAATTGGCGGACGGTGACCCGCAAAAGATGTTCGGAGTCTTCAGCGACGCGCGTCCCCAACGCGGTGCGCACCGGTGCGTACATCCCGCGGGGGGTGGCGTAGTGGCCGAGAAGCGTTCGCAGGCATCGCAACTCGTGGATAGCGGTGACGGTATTCAGCTGGCCATCCCCGAGATCGCCGCCGACGCGGACTGCCTCACCGCCGCGCTGGCCTACGCCGCCGCCGGGTGGTACGTGCTGCCGGTCCGGCGCGTCGCCGGCAAAGCGGGCAAACACCCCGGCGGTATCGTCGGCCACGAATGGCACCACAAGTCCAGCAGCGACCCCCAGGTCATCGCCGCCTGGTACGCGGCCACCGACCACGGAATTGCGCTGCACTGCGGCCGATCCGGCGCCGTGGTGTTCGACGTCGACGACCCGGATGCCATGCCGGATGTCCTGGCGCGGCATCTCGACACAGCGCCGCACCAATCGAGCCGACCGGACACGCCGCGGCGAGGGCACTACGTTTTCGCGATGCCGCCCGGCCAGACACTGGGCAACGGCACCGGGCGTCTCGGCGGAGCCTGGGGCGAAATCCGCGGCGCCAACGGCGTCATCATCGCCGCACCGTCATGGCACCCCGAAGGCGGCGAATACCGCTGGGCGCATGCAGGTATCGTCCCAGTGCTGCCCGCCGACATCGCCGAGCTGCTCCCGGACGCCGCATCTGCCGAGGACGCCGTCAGCGATGCTGTAGTGGCCGCATTCCTCGCAGAGCACCGTGCCGCTAGTCGCCCAGAAGTGTTGCGCAGCTGGGTGTCTGCGCTTTCCGGCAAGATCGAGCGCGGCGAATCCTGCCACATGAGTGCGGTCTCAGTCGTCACCGGCGCAATGAAAGAGGCTCGGGCCGGATACTTTCCGGCAGCCGAGGCGATCGCCGCGCTCAAGCCGATCTTCTTCGGCGCGGTGGCGCTCGGCGGGTCGACCGGCGTCCGCCGCACCGGCAGCGTCGCCGATTCCGAGTGGGCCGGCGTCCTCGCGTGGGCGGTCGGGCAGGCACTCGCGGCCAACCTCGACGAGGTCCGAACCCGCGTCGCCGAAGAGATGCCCGAACGGGTCGAGTCGGTGGATGACATCGCGGCGGCGCTGGTGGCGGAGACACAGGGGGCGCAACCGATCTCACTCGCCGACGCGCACGCCGTATTTCGCCGCTGGCTCGGCGACGACTACGACACCGACGCGGTGGATGCGGTACTCGCCACAGCGGCCGTTGAGCGGCTGGATGGCGATCCGCTCTGGCTGCTGCTTATTTCCGGGTCCGGCAACGCCAAAACCGAGACCGTGCAAGCACTCGACGGTATCGGTGCAATCGTCACCAGCACCATCTCATCACCCGGTGCGCTACTCTCAGCCAGCCCCAAACGCGAGCGCGCCAAGGACGCGACCGGCGGTTTGTTGCGCAAGCTAGAGCCGCGCGGCGTCCTGGTAGTCAAGGACGTGACCAGCATCTTGTCAATGTCCGGCGAAGCGCGCGCCGAAGTCCTCGGCGCGTTGCGTGAGGTGTATGACGGGCGCTGGTCCCGCAATGTCGGCACCGATGGCGGGCTTACCCTCGACTGGGCTGGGCGTATTGCTGCCATCGGTGCTGTGACGACTGCGTGGGATAAGGCGCACAGCGCGATCGCGTCCATGGGCGACCGGTTTGTGCTGATTCGCATCGACAGCACTGTCGGGCGCCAGGCCGCCGGCCGCAAGGCCATCGGCAACACCGGATCTGAGATCAGGATGCGCGCCGAACTGGCCGACGCGGTGGCAGGTGTCCTGGCCGGGATGGACACCCGCCCCATCGCTGTTACGGCCGAGACGGACGTCTTGCTGGCGGCAGCCGATCTGGTGACCTTGGCCCGCACCGGCGTCGAGTACGACTACCGCGGTGATGTGATCGACGCGCACGCCCCGGAGATGCCCACCCGCTTCGCCAAGCAGCTGGCGCAGGTGGTGCGCGGCGGGGTGGCTCTCGGCATGGACCGGGCCGCCGCGGTGCGCCTAGCGATCCGCTGTGCCCGCGACTCCATGCCGCCGCTGCGACTGGCGATCATCGACTACCTGGCCAAGCACCCACACAGTTCGACCGCCGACATCCGCAAAGAACTCGGCAAACCCCGCGCCACCGTCGACCGTCAGTTGCAGGCGCTGCACATGCTCGGCGTGCTGGACTGCGAGGAGGAAGAGATCACCTGGTCGGGTAAGGACGTGACGCGCTGGTACTACAGCCTGACCGACGGTATCAATCCGCACGCACTCGATCCCCAATCAGTACCAGATTTAGCGTTACATACCCCTAGCCCCCATAGAAGAGGGCAAGAAAGCAGCGGTGCCCTACACGTACCCTCCGCTATTTCTGGCACTGATTTTCGGCGGCCCGGCTGCCTCTGCGCCGACCAGCCGCAGCCGTGCCAATGGTGCCGGCAGCTGGCGTCATGACCGCTGCGCGCCCCGAGTTGGTGGCCTTGCGGCATGGCCTATGCGCCATCTATGTACCCAACGCCGATCTCAACTCATCCCGCCCGCCGGCACCACCCGGTGATCCGGCCCCAACCCCGCGCGGGCACCGGCAGGCACCACGGCCCGGCAACGACCCGATGCCGGTGCCAGCGGCACGCCAGAGTCGGGAGGGGTCAGCGGCATGACCGGCATCCCCACCTCATGCGCCATCTGCGACGCCGCATTGCTGAACCCGCACGAGATCACCGGCCTGTGCCAAGAGTGCAAGCTCGTGCTGCGCAACGAACGCATGCGCGGCCACGGTGAACCGGAACTCGCGGCCGACGCCCAAGACATCGCCGCGTCCCTGACGCAACGTTGCGGCCTCTGTGGCGCCCCTCCCGGCGATGCCTGCCGCAACACCGTGCGGCCGGGCCAACCCTTACCAGGCAGACAGGTCCATCACTATCGAATCCCTATCCAGAAAGGCACATCCGCGTGACCAACATCATTGTCGTCACCATCAAGGAAATTGGCGGTGAACCGATGCTCGATATGCAAGCCTTGGCTCTTCTCTTCGGTGTCGGGGTCGCCGCAGTCGAGGCGCTGCCCATCATCAACGGCCATATCCGCATCCCGCGTGAATGGGCCAGACGAGGCAAGCGCCGCGCCCGGGAAGCCATAGCCCACACCGGCTCCGACTTCATCCTTGACGGCATACGGTACTGGGCACGACATGACCACGGCGCCGACCTTGAGGTGGTCTAGCAGAGAGCATGCCGCCGCAGATTCTCGGCCTTGACGACCAGGCCCGCGCCGCACGACTGGCCTTGGCAATTGCGGCGCGCACGTTTTTGGCTTTGTGTGTGGGGGGGAAGTAGCGCAAAAACCTTTGGAACACAACGGAGTTCAAGTCAGAACAGGAGCTGACGATGGCGAGAGCGCAGATACCGGCCCCGCCGAAGGGCGCACGATCGAGCGGGCGGGTGCTGTGGCGTGACGTTATGGCCCGGTATGAGCTTGAGCAGCACGAACTGGCCTTGCTTAGGGAGATGGTGCGCTGTGTCGACCCGCTCGACGAGCTGCATGCGATCACCGAGCGCGACGGCCTGGTGGGTGGAAGGTCCGCACGGGGCGAAGGCGCATCCGGCGCTGACGGCTGCGCAGCAGCAGCGGATAGTGCTGGCCCGGCTCGCCGCGTCGCTGCGGTTGCCGAGTGGCGATCAGGACGACCCGTCTGTATTGCGTCGTCCCCAGCGGCGTGGAGCTGCCAGGGGCGTCTACGGGATCGCGGGTGCATGATGCGGCGCCGGCCTGTTGATCCGCTACTGGGGTTTCTGTTCAACGGCCGTCGGTACTCGACGCCCGTCGCGTACCGACGAGCGGTGGACGCCTGGGCTGAACGACGCCGCCGGCTGCTGGCACTCATCAACCGCGACGACGAGAGGGGCGCGTGATGCGACGCCGTTACGACGGTGCGACGCTACCGCGCGAGCTGCTGGAATTCCCGGGCTGGCCGGTACACACGGACGCCCTGACGTGGGAGCGGGGCCTCGATGAGTGGTGGGCGGCCCGGCGGCGGTGGGCAGCGGCTCACGGCATATCGGAATCCGATCTGCCAGCGACTATCGGCGATGCTCCGTGGGATCAGTCGACGATCTAGTTAGAAGGTCGGGCTGACGTCCGCGGCGGCTAGCTTGCGAGGAGGCAGACCCTCCCGACGCACGCAACTGCGGGCCGGTCAAGGATAAGCGTGGTGCCAATGACGCTTACCCGAGAACACCCTGACCCTGCGCGCGAAAAGGAGCGAACGCCGTTGGCCTACGAGCTGGCAATGAAGTTGGAGGCGATGGCGACGGCCGCGCATGTTCTGACCAATCAGGCTGATGAGCTTAAGGACGAGCTGGACAGTATCGCCCGCCAGTGGCGCGAGCTGTCGTCCACGTGGACCGGTGTCGCCGCGTCGGCATATCAGCCGCCCTGGCAGGAGTGGTATTCGGGTGCTGCGACGGCTGCGGCGATCCTGGAGGAACATTCGCAGCTGTTGATGCGGTCGGTGGATCTCATGCTCGACCATGAAAACACTGCGGCGAAAGCTTTCGAAGCGTTGTACCGGAAAGGTCCAGCAGTGTGAGCCGGCGCTACACGGTCGATTTGGATGCCCTGCTGGCCTTTGCCGATCGGCTGGCCAAGTTCACTGCGCGTGCGGAACAGATCGCCACCGCTGTGGATCAATGCGTCGCCGAATTGCACGGCAGCTGGCTAGGTGCGGGCGCCGACGCCGAGCGCGAATACCACCAGAAGTGGATGGCTGCCGATCAGCAGATGCGTGAGGGCCTCGACGAATTACGACGAAACGCTGAGCTGGCGCACCGCAACTACACCGGGGTGGCGGAACTCAGCACAACGATGTGGCCATGACTCAAGACGTCGATCCTGCAGTCGTCGCCGAAGCCGGACGCGTCTACGGCACTATGACGCCGCAGCTGCGGCCGTACAGCACTTGGCGGGGGTGTTGAAAGGGTCCGCTGGTATGGCCGGCACCGACACCGGCGCCCATGCCTGGGGTCTGAAGTACGACGCGCTGGTCGGCGGGCGTGCAGGTGGGGCGGGGTTGATGGAGGCGGCGACCGCCGCGATCATGGGTGCAGCTCAGTGCTCGGATTTATTGGCCACCACGGCGGTCAACCATCAAAACGCTGATCAGCAGTCAGCGATGAACAACGCTGGTGCGCCGGCGTTTCCGCCCACCGCTAAACCGATGTTCTTAGTGCCGGCCATCCCGTCCGCGGAGGGCGGGCATAGTGATGTGCCCGGGTGGTGGCACACCATTCAGGCCTATGTGCAGGGCGAGATGTGGCCCAATGGTCACCAAGACAAGCTGCGTGCGGCCGCCGACGCCTGGCATGGGGCGGCGCGGGAATTGCGCGCTGCGGCCGATATCGCCAACGACGGTGTGATCGAGTCGGTGCGTGCGCAAAAGTCACCAGAGTTCCCGGTTGCGGCCACCAACTGCGCTCTGGAGCGAGATTCGCTCAAAGCGGTTGCTGACGGCTTCGACGCGGCAGGGACGGCGTGCTCGGATTACGCGCAGGCAATCGATGACGCGCACTCGAAGATCCTGCATGAGATGGCCGCGCTTGGGGCGACTGTAGCGGTCACCGAAGCCGTTGCCGCGGTTCTTATTCCGTTCACGGCGGCCATAAGTGAGGGTGTGTCGAAGGTCGTCGATGTAGCGCGTTTGGTGGCCACCGGTGCACGGATCGCGAACATTATCCGCGAGTTTCGGGTCGCAGCCGAAGCCTCTAGCCTGCCGACCGCTAGTGCCCTCGGCAACGCGGTACGGGCGGTGGGTGAACTGTCGCCACTGCTCTCCGCTCGCGCACAGCTGTTCCTAGCCGAGGGCGCCATCCCGGGGTTGTTGGGCACCGAAGGCCTTGACCTGTTGTCGCGGCCCTACATCAGGGTCGGAACCCGACAAGCTGTTGAGGCGGCAGCCAGAAAGGACGCCCGACGGGAAGTACTACATCAGCGCTACCGATGACAATGTGTTGGTCCCGGTGTCCAAACAATACGAGGACGCGATTCTGAACCTGCCGAAGAGCGCGGACGGCAAGTACTACCTCGGCGCCGACGGCATCCGGTACCCCGTAGACCCCACCTACCATCTCGGCCATGTCAGCGGTCAGGAATGGTGGCGCATTCGAGACATGGCCATCCGGGAGCACTGGACCCGACAGCAGCTCATCGAGTACTGCAACCGCCCCGGGCTTTACCAGGTCGAAGACGCGCCAGGAAACCTCAGCCACGCATCCGAACTACCGAGAGAGGCAGGATGATATGAACGATCGCGACCGTGCGGGACGGACCCCGCTGCATTACGCGGTGATTGACGCGCCAGTGGGTCTGGACCACACAGCAGCGCTAACCGATCCAGAGCTGAAGGCCGAAAACCACCGCAAGATAGTGGAATTCATGTTGGCGAACGCGCGCCGGCTGTTAGATGCCGGCGCCGACGTCAACGCCATCGACGACGAAGGCTCCACACCGCTGCACTTTGCGACCAAAGGAGAAAGCGACGAAGCCGTTCGCTTGCTGCTGGATGCCGGCGCCGACGTCAACGCCAAGAACACCAAAGGGGAGACGCCGCTGTACAACGCCGTCCGCAACACCACACCCGCTGCCCTCAACATCATGCGACTGCTCCGCGAGCGCGGTGCTGATCCCACGATCGAAACAACAAATGGATCGACTGCGCTGCGGTTCGTGAGCCGCTACGGGAAGCCTGAGGAGAAAGAAGTCTTTGCCGATTTGTTCTAAAGGCTCGAAGTAGATATAGACGAACAAGATAGTGCGTGGCATGCGACCAGTAGCCTGGTTGGAGCAGGTAAACACTTCGACAATGAGTCTGGTTCCCATTAAGGGCCCGGCGGCGTATCTCATGCAAGTCGTCGGCGCTGTCTCGCTAGTAGTTCTCCGGTTCGGAGGCGATGGCGTGTTCCCGGTGATTGAGACCAGGTGGACTCAGTAACGGGGACTCGCCACACCCACGACAGCCCGGTCGCAGCGTCTTCATACTCGGTTTCCCGCATCGTCTTGGGCTTGACTAGGCCGGGTTCGGCTGAGCGCCCCTTGTCGTCAAGATGGCCGGGCGGTGTTGCCATGCTGCCGCCGCAGATGGTCGCCATGGTTGGCTGGCCGGCAGCGCGAGCCTTGGCCGCCTCAGATTGCACATACCAGTGCGTCAGGTTGTGAGGGGGACCCATTTGATGGTCCAGTCGCTATGCGGCTTGGGGTCGGTGGGTCGTGGTCCACTGTAGGGCGAACTCGGTTGGGGTGAGTTCGCCGTGGGCCGAATTGGGCCGGTTGGCGTTGTAGTCGCGGCGCCAGTCTTCGATAATTACCCGGGCTTCCAGCAGCGAGTCGAAGCGCCAGGAGTTGAGTAGTTCATCACGGAGCCGGCCGTTGAACGATTCGATCCAAGCGTTCTGCCACGGCGAGCCCGGATCTATGAAAAGTGAACCAGCACTGTTGAATCGGCACCAATCACGCACGGCATACGCCACGAACTCCGGGCCGTGGTCGAAACGCACATAGACCGGCGCTCCTCGCAGTGTGGCCAGGCGATCCAAGACCGCGACGACGCCATCGGCGTCGATGGATCGATCGACCTCGATCGCCAGTGCTTCGCGGGTGAACTCATCGATGACGTTGAGCATCTTGAGCGTGCGGCCATCAGCGGTGGTGTCGAACTGGAAGTCCATCGCCCAGATTACGTTCGGGCGAATCGGCGACATCGCCCCCACCTCGACACCGATACCGGTCAAGCCGCTTCTTCTTGCGGCGCTGCGGGACCCGCAGGCCCTCCTCGCGCCACAGCCGGCGGATCCGCTTGTTGTTGACCTTCCAGCCGGCTCGACGGGCCATCTTGGCTGCCCGCCGCCACCCCCAGCGAGGCCGGTCGGTGGAGAACCGGCGCAGCCAGGCGCGCAACTCGGCCTCCTCGGTGGTGATGATCGGCGGCGTCAGGCGCATCGTCGATCGGTGCAGACCCACGACCGTGCAGGCACGGCGTTCGGATACCCCGAACCGCTCGCGCAGAGCCGTGACGGCAGTGCGCTTGCGGTTCGGGGTCAGAAGTTTCCAGTGATGATGGTTATCGGATGCCGGCCCGAGGATCTGACCCCGAAATTTCCTGGCCGATCGAGTGCCTTTCGTGAGGACCTGTCGAGCCTCGGGGCGGCATCCACCACATGAGAACTCGGGCTTCGGCGCGAAGCGGTGTGACCTGATAGGAGCGTGCTCGCCCGCGGCCCATCACTGGCCTGTCCACCCCTTTTCGTACGACCCGACCAACGGAAAGGGACTACCGTGCACATGGCCGGCAGCAAACGACTCGTCATCGGCGGCGTGGACACGCACTGCGCCACCCATCACGCCGCGGTCATCGACCGCAACGGCCGGCTGATCGCCGACGCCGAATTCTCCGCCACACCAGTAGGTTACGCATCGATGCTCACATGGATGCGGTCGAAAGGGAAACTCGGCCAGGTCGGTGTCGAAGGAACCGGCGCCTACGGGGCCGGGCTTGCCCGCTACCTGCACCAGCAGGGCATCGAGGTACTCGAAGTTCCCCGACCTGACCGACGACTCCGCCGCCAACGCGGTAAGAGCGATCCGATCGACGCCGAAGCAGCAGCACGAACCGTACTGGCAGGCAAAGCAAGCGGAGCGCCGAAGCTCGCCGACGGTCCCATCGAAGCCATCCGGATGCTGCGCGTCGCCCGCAACGGTGCCGTCAAAGCCCGCACCGCCGCCCTCAACACCCTGCGCTCGATGGTCATCACCGCTCCCGAACCACTGCGCACCCAGCTACGTTCTCTATCCTCGGCGCAGCTCGTTACCGCCTGTGCACGTCTGCGGCCCGACCCCACCAACCTCCTCGACCCCGCCCAGTCGGCCAAACAGGCCCTACGTTCGATCGCCCAACGGGCTCAGCATCTCGACACCGAAACACGTTCCCTACGAAAGCAACTGGACGACCTCATCCAGACCGCCGCACCGGCGACCGCCGCGATATTCGGGCTCGGCCCAGACACCGTGTCGGCACTGCTGGTGACCATCGGTGACAACCCCGACAGGCTGCGCAGCGAAGCCGCATTTGCCCACCTCTGCGGCGTCGCCCCCATCCCGGCGTCGTCGGGCAAAACCCACCGCCACCGACTACACCGCGGCGGCGACCGCGCCAGCAACAGCGCGCTGCACATCGCCACCGTCGTGCGACTGCGCTACGACCCCCGCAGCCGCGCCTACGCTGACCGCCGCACCACCGAAGGTCTGTCCATGCCCGAAATCATCCGCTGCCAAAAGCGCTACCTGGCCCGCGAAATCTTCCACTCACTCCGCGCCGACTACGCCCAACTCAGCACTTGACATCTATAGGAGCGTCAGCCGAGATCTCCTTGAGCATGTCGATGTCGAGAGCCTGGTTGGCGACCAGCTTCTTGAGCCGGGCGTTCTCGGCTTCGAGGTCTTTGAGTCGCTTGGCGTCGCTGGCTTTCATGCCGCCGTATTGGGCCAGCCAGCGATGCCACGTCGACTCAGCGATCTCAAGATGCCGGCACACCTCGTTGAGTTCTTGGCCGGAGCCCAACAGCTTGTTGCCCTCGGCCAGCTTGCGGATGATCTGATCCGGCGTATGCCGCCGGCGCTTGTTCGATGCCATGTCGTTGCTCATTCTTCCTGCCCGAACATCGGGCAATGAAGTCGCATAACGACTGGACCACTACGACGGGCTCACCTCACCCGCATCGACGCTGACCGTCTTAGAGCGGACCCTTCCCCATGACAAGCGTGGGCCTCGAGGGGCAATTGCTCCGCCTCGGTGTTCGCAGGCTGATCTTGATAAGTCTGGCTCATGGCGGGCGGCCGCGTTCGTGTGCGATCAGCCGATAAAGGCATTTGCCATCGGTTAACATGACGGCATCACACGGGTAGACGTCCGCAGGGCATTCCATGTGCGGAAGTTAGGTCGGGGGTGTGCCGTGAAAGCCATTCATTTCATCTCCGGTCTGCCGCGTTCGGGTTCGACGTTGCTGGCCGCGTTGCTGCGACAAAACCCGCGGTTCCAGGCGGGAATGTCAGGTCCGCTGGCCGGCCTGTTCGGCGCCCTGCTCGACGAGATGAGCGGGCGCAACGAGTTTTCGGTGTTCATCGACGACGCCAAGCGCGAGCGCATCCTGCGCGGGTTATTCGACGACTTCTATGCGGACTCCACCGCCGAGGTGATCTTTGACACCAATCGCGGCTGGTGTGCGTGGATGCCGGCGATTGCGCGGCTGTTTCCCGAGGCGAAAGTGATTGCCTGTGTGCGTGAACTGCAGTGGGTGGTGGACAGCATCGAGCGGTTGATACAACGCAACGTCTTCAGCCCGTCGTCGATCTTCAATTACAGCGCCGGCGGCACGGTCTTCAGCCGCGCCACGAGTGTGGTGGCGCCCGATGGCATGGTCGGTGGCCCCTACGATGCCCTGCGGCAGGCATGCTACGGAGCGCAACGGGATCGACTTCTGTTGCTGCAGTACGAAACCCTGAGCACCGACCCGGCCAAGGCGATGCAGGCCATCTACTCGTTTCTCGGTGAGCCGGTGTTCGACCACGATTTCGGCCATGTCGAGTACGACGTCACCGAGTTCGACGAGCGCGCCGGGACACCGGGACTGCACACCGTGCGCCCCACGGTCACGGCCGAGCCGCGCGACACATTGCTACCGCCGGATCTGTTCAACCGCTTCATCCACGACGCCTTCTGGCGGGACCCGGAGAGGATTCCCGCCGGGCTGACGGTCGTGTGAGGTTTGTTCTCTCTCAGAGAGCGAATAGCGGCATTGCGTAAGGCGCTTTTTGCCTACCGAGCATGCGTTGAACGGGACAGTCCCCGAGCCCGTGGGGCTGGTTAGGCGATGCGGGATGCCCAGTCGCTCCAGGTGGGCCGGTGCGAGCGACTGCGCGGATGCAGCGGCAACCCGATGCCTCGACCGGGCAGTCGCAGCACCGTATGACGGCAACCGCGGTTGCGTTTCGATCAGCGGCGAACTGTCACGGCACATTCGCGCCGGGCGCACCGATAACGACCGCTCCCGTCACGAGGGCGGGAGGGGGAACTGTGAGGTCGGCGGCCCCGCCGTCGCCGCCGGTGTTGCCCAGGCCGGTGCCGCTACCGCCGGCACCGCCGGTGCCGGTGCTGGTGGTGATGGTGCCGCCGGCGTTTGCGGTGAAGACGGATTGCCCACCCCTGCCGCCGAAGCCGCCGGTGATGCCGGCACCGCCGTCCCCGCCGGTGGTGGCGCTGGCGGTGACGGTGCCGCCCCCGGTGGCGTTGATTCGGGCGATGTTTCCGGCGCCGCCGAGGCCGCCGTCGCTGCCGGCCCCGCCGGCCCCGCCGGTCGCGGAGCTAGTGCCGACGGAGCTGCCCGCCCCGTTAGCGAAGAGGGTGGCGCCGCCTCCGTAGCGGCCGAGGCCGCCGGTGGTGCCCGCGCCCCCGGCGCCGCCGGTGGCCGTGCCGCCAGTGACGGTGCCGCCGTTATAACCTCTGATCGCGCCGTACCTTCCGTCGCCGCCGGTGCCGCCGGTGGTGCCCGCGCCCCCGGCGCCGCCGATGGCGGTGCCGCTGGCGGAGCTGCCCGCGCCGTTAGCGAAGACGTAGCCGCCGCCTCCGGAGCCGCCGCGGCCGTTGGTGGTGCCCGCACCCCCGTAGCCGCCGGTAGCCGTGGCAGTGACGGTGCCGCCGTTATAAGCGCCGATCCGGGCGCCGCCTCCGTTGCCGCCGACGCCACCCGTGGTGCCCGCGCCCGCGACGCCGCCGATGGCGCTGCCGCTGGTGGAGCTGCCAGCACCGCTGGCAAATAGGTAACCGAAACCGCCGGTGCCGCCGCTGCCGCTGGTGGTGCCCGCACCGCCGACGCCGCCGGTGGCCGTGCCGCCGGTGATGGTGGCGCCCCCGCTGGCGCTGATGCTGGCGGTGCCCCCGCGGCCGCCGTTGGCGTGGTTGGTGCCGCCGGCCCCACCGGCCCCGCCGGTGGCGGTACCGTCGGCGGAGCTGCCGGCACCGCTGGCGGCGAGGGTGGCGTTACCTCCCTGGCCGCCAACCCCGCCGGCGGCCACGGTGGTACCGGCGCCGCCGACGCCGCCCTCACCACCGGTGGCGGTACCGCTGGTGGTGCCACCGCTGGTGGGTAGCACCCGGGCGCCCCCGCCGCCACCACCGCCGCCACCGCCATAGCCCGGCCCGCCGCTAGTGGCTGCGGCGCCCGCGCCACCGGCCCCGCCGGCGCCAGCAGTCGCACCGGTACCGACAGCCCCGCCGCTGCCGCCCTGGCCGCCGTCCCCGCCGGCACCGTCGGTGCCACCGACGCCGCCGGAAAGGCCGCCCCTGCCGCCGGTGCCGCCAGCCCCGCCCCCACTCACGGAGGTGCCGGCGCCGCCCAGCCCGCCGGTGCCGCCCCTGCCGCCGTCACCGGCGCCGCCCGTGGCACCAGCGGACCCGAAGAATCCGCCGGAGCCGCCGGCCCCGGCGACGCCACCGGTGCCGCCCTCACCGCCATTACCGCCGGTGCCGGCCGTGGAAAACAGCGTGCCCGCGGCGCCCTGCGCGCCGGTGCCACCCACGCCGCCGTCCCCGCCGACACCGCCGCCCCCGCCGCTTCCGAACAGCCCGAACGCGCGGCCACCGACGCCACCGACCCCGCCGGGGCCGCCATGGCCGCCAGACGCGCCAGGCGCGGCCATCGGGTCGGCGGCGGCGTTATAGCCGGGGCCGCCCTGCCCACCGGCACCACCGGCACCGGCGGCTCCACACAGCTGATAGCTGGTGCCGCCGGCCCCGCCGTGACCACCCATGCCGGGCGCCGCGGTGGGCGAACCGGCCGCACCCAGCCCGCCGACACCACCGGCCCCGCCGCCGCCGAAGATCAGCCCGCCTGCACCACCGTTGCCTCCGGTACCGCCGGCCGCGCCGCTGCCCGCATAGGCGGTCCCACCGGACCCGCCGTGACCGCCCGAGCCGAACAGGAATGCCGACCCACCGGCCCCCCCACTGCCACCGGCGGGGCTGGTGGCCGTACCGGGCGTGCCCGACCCGCCATCGCCGCCATTGCCCCACAACCACCCACCGGGACCACCGGCCTGCCCGGTGCCCGGCGCGCCATTGGTGCCCGGCCCAAACAGCGGCCGTCCCGTGAACTGCTGGACCGGCGTATTGATCGCGTCTTGCACGCCCGCGGCTGCAGACGCGGCCGCTTGCAGCGGCGACGCGCTGGCGGCCTCAGTGGCCGCATACAAGAACCCACCGCCATTCAGCGCCTGCACGAACTGGTCATGAAACAGCGACGCCTGCGCGCCCAGCGCCTGAAACTGCTGGGCGTAACCACCAAACAACCTCGCGACCGCCGCCGACACCTCATCCTCAGCCGCCGCCACAATCGACGTCGTCGAGCCCGCCGCCGCCACACGGGCCTCCCTGATCGACGACCCCAGGCTGGTCAAGCTGGAAGACGCCGCGGCCAATTCGTCGGGCACGGCGAACAAGAAAGATGACATGCTAACCCCGATCACGAGCGGGTGGCGAGTCCGAGTAGGACCCTTAAGACTGTTTCGAGACGCTACGCGCGCCCGCTCGAAGCATCGCCGAACCTTTGCGATCTGTGACCCAAGGCCCGTGATTTGGGGACTTAAGTCACACCTCGTAAGGCCAACAACTGACCCGCGGCAAATACCGCGAAGCCAAACCCCCCAACAGAATCGCGACGGGCTGCAGCGGTCATGGGACCGGAACGGCACCCCACACGGCGTGGATCACGTCTTCGGCGACCGCGATCGGGAACTGCACCACCGCCGTGCCGACCTCGTCGATTCCGGTGCGAACCGCGTTGACGATCGTCGCCGGATCGCCGGTGAACAGCGACCAACCGATGTCGAACGCCGCGATTTGCGGGGCCGTGATGAGGTTGCGCACGTCGACGAACAGTTGGGTCGGCAGTGACGCCGGCGCGACCGGTATCCCGTCCCAACTGGTCATCGTCCAGCCGCCGGTGGGATCACCCTGCAACACGACCGTGCCGGTGTTGGGCAGCGAGTGGGTCAGTATGAGCAGCGGATTGGGGTTGTCGACGGCCATCATCGTGCCAACGCCGATGGTGAACGCGCTCGAGTACGAGACGACGGTGACCTTGCCGTCCGCCGACGGCACCGGGTTGGCCAGGGCGGCGTCGTACATGGTTTGCACCGCACCGTTGAAGGTGTGACCGAAAACCACCCCGTTGAAGTCGATCGAACCGGGGTTCAGCATCGGCACGATGGGCAAACCGAAGGTCCACGCCATCGGGCCGGCCAAGTAGAGCAGACCGGCGGGACTTATCTGGGGAAAGTCTTCGAAAATGCCGGCATTGATCTCGTTGAGCCCCGGCAATACCCCCGGGGTCATGCCCAGCATCGCTGCCAGCGGAGCGGCCGTCTGCTGCGTCCGGACCAACTGCGAGTCGAACAACCCGGCGAAAGGGCCCTGCGGCGCAAGTATGTTGGCGATGTCTACTGCCTGTTGCTGGCCCACCGCAGTGAGATTGGCACCCGGGATCGCCGTGTCCATCAAGCCGGCCACGTTGGCCGTCGTCTGCCCGTGCCGCACGAAGTCGATGACGATCGACTGCTCGTTGCCGCTGGGCGGGTTGAGCCAGTTGAAGACGTTGACCGGCTCGCCGATGATCAACCCGCCACGGCCAGTTGGCGCGCCGGTCGCGCCGAGGCCGCCGGTGCCGAACAACAAGGCCTGGCCGCCGGCCCCGCCGGCACCGCCGAGACCGCCCATGCCGCCGTTGCCCATGAACAATCCGCCGGTGCCGCCCATGCCCCCGGTCCCGCCGCCGAAGCCGGCGCCACCGGGACCGCCGTTGCCGATCCACCCGGCGCTGCCGCCGTTACCGCCGGGCACCGCCCCGGGACCGCTGATAGGGGTATAGCCGGGTCCGCCATCGCCGAACAGGAAACCACCGGCGCCACCGGTCGGGTTTGCCGCCGTGCCGGCGGCTCCGTTGCCGATCAGATCGCGGTGCAACAGCATGCCGGTCGGGGCATTGATGACCGGGTCGAGCAGTTGGCCCAACGGGCTGCCGATCCAGGCCTGACCCGCGGTGTGGATCGGGCCGTAGACCGCGGTCTGGAATCCGTTGGAAACGGCTGCACCGAGATCAGCGGCAAGGGCCGCTTCGGCGCCGGTATACGACGCGGCCGCGGCGCTCAAGGTGCCCACAAATTGTTCGTGGAACATCGCGACCTGCGCTGCCGCCGCCTGATACTCCTGGGCATGCGCCCCGAACAGCGCCGCGATGGCCGCCGACACCTCGTCGGCGGCCGCTGCTGCCACTTCGGTCGTCGGAATGGCCGCCGCCAGGTTGCCGACACTGACGGCCGAACCGATCTGGGCTACCTCCGCCGCGGCCGTCGCCAATGCTTCCGGCCCCACCAGCACAAATGACATCGCCTACCCCTCGTGCTAACGCGTACTAGTCATCATGGAGCCCAGTACCGGAAAACACGCGGGTATCGAGAAAATGCATCGTGGCCGTTGCTCGCATGCCGACCCGCACCGCCGCGGGTGGCCGCGTCAGGACGACTACGCCGGGGTGATCGCCAGCGCGAGTTGTTGCGGCACAACGTTCATCAGGGTGGGAAGAATGCCGCTGACGGGCGGACCGGAGATGTCGTCCACAAACGGCGGCAAGAACCACACCAGAGTTCCTGTCATGGCGTGTGGCGGAGCAAGAATCCCGTCAAAGGGGATGTCAAGCACCACCAGCCCCAAGCCAAGCGGCAGCAACAACGGTAGTGTCACTTCGCCGTTGAGGAAGCCGTTGGCGACGAACGCAGGAGCATCGATCAGCGCACCTAATGCTCCCGCGACATCGCCGGTCTGCACCGCGCCGGTAAGGGCCGCCATGGCGGTCCCGAATCCTCCGAGGGTGCTGAGTGAGGGACCTAATGCCGCGAGGGCCACCGCCGGCGTCACCTTCGTGAGTGTGGTCCCGATATTGACGAGGTTCTGCTGGATCTGCGCGGGAATGGCAGTGATCGGGAATAGGTCTGTCGCGACCTGATTCAGCGCCGAAGGGTCGGACAGCGCCATACCGAGGTGTTGGGCCGCGTTCTGCAGCGATGTGGCGATGGTCTGACCATATGCCATCTGGTTGGCAACGATCTGACGCAAGAACGGCGCCGGGTTGGTAGCCCACGTGCTGCCGAGGCTTTGCAGGTTGGCGGATGTGGTCGCAATGAGGTCCTGGTACGGGCCGGCAATACCCGGAGTCGCCTCCGCCGCCAACGCCGCGGCTGACCCGGCAGCCGCAGCGACCGCACCCCGCCCGGCGGCCATCATCGCACCGACGCCCTGTCCGAGCGCCGAGGGGCCGCCGGTCGGGATCAACGGGTGTCCCAGCAAGGTCTGCGCGGGCGCATTTACCGCGCTGATCGACGCCTGCTCGGCGTTGGCGATCTCGGTGCCGAGATATGCTGCCGCGCCGCCATTCAACAGGCTCACCAGCCGCTCATGGAATGTCGCGGCCTGCGCGCTCAGGGCTTGAAATTCCCGGCCGTACGCGTTGAACAATCCGGAGATCGCCGCCGACACTTCATCGGTGCCCGCAGCCACCACCCCCGTGATGGGCGCCGCCGCTGCCGCGTTGGCCGAACTGATCGTCGAGCTGATGTCCGCGAGATCTGTTGCTGCCACCGCCATGGTCTCCGGGGCCGTGATCACAAACGACATCTGACACCTCCACTCGCCTGCGGCCAGTGACGCCGGTCTTGCTTTTCTCGAGCGACGTACAGTTTCGTTGGCGCGATACCCATCCCGATAGGGGATTTGTACCTTTGTTGAACAGGCCGTAGTGCTCATGAGTGCGCAGATCGATCGTTGGGCTTCAGCGGTGCCTGCGGTGCGACCGTCGGTCATCCGGGTAGGATCGAAAATTCCAGGGCTCCAAGGTATTTGACGTCGTTCTACGGGTGGCGAAGAGACGTCCGGTCAGGTAGATCGCCGGCCCAGCCGGCCTGGGGTCGACGTTCACCCGGCTAGAACTTCGTCGGCCCGGGTGCCAGCTCGCTGTAGCGGCGGGCCGTGTCCATCAGCGCGGCGGCGCCGGCGCTCAGGTGGCTGCGTCGGCTGACGGCTGCCACGTAAAGGCAGGTCTCGGGAACGATGCGCTGCACTCGCGCGCCGGCGCGCTGCGCCACCCGCGTCCACGACGACGGCATGACAGCCCGGCCGATTCCATTGAGCACCATCGGCAGGATCGAGGTGCGGTGGGCAACCTCGGCGACGATGCTGGCCGTAATGCCCTCGGCCAGAACGTCGTCGACAAGCGCGCGCATCAACGAGCCGCGCTGAGACACGATCAGCCGAAACCCGGCCAAGTCTTCGCGCCGCATTGTCGGGCCCGTCGGCCCGTCGTCATCGGATCGCGAAATCAGTACCAGCGCTTGGTTTTCCAGTGCAACGACGTCGAGGTCGGCAGCACGGGTGGGTTCGGCAGATCCCAGCACCCCGATCTCGCTTGCGCCGCTGCGCACGCTGTCCAGAATCTCTTGCGGAGTGAACCCGCCCGCCACGTTGACGGTCACACCGGGATGGTCGCCGGTGAACGCGGTCAAGATCGTCGTCAGCGGTTCCATGCCCGGCGAGGGCATGGTGATCAGGTCGACCCGCCCGCCGCGTAGCCCTTTCAGCTCCCGCATGACCGCGGTTGCCTCGTCGATATCGCGCAGTACCACCCGGGCCGGACCCACCAACGCCTTGCCGGCGTCGGCCAGCACCACCCCGCGACCGACGCGGTGAAACAGCGGCATCCCCAGTTCACGTTCGAACCCGGCGATGGCCTGCGACAACGACGGCTGAGCAATCATCAGCTGTTCGGCCGCCTTGCCAAAGCCGCCGTAGTCGACGACCGCCAAGAAGAACTTGAGCTGTCTGACATCCATGGCTATTCCTCTGATCAGCTTCGATAGGCCTTCGATAGGCGCAGCCTATACCGCGGATCGCATCTTGGTCTTGGACGCCGGCCCAGGTGCGCCCCGCTAATGGACTGTGCAGGAACCACAGAGTCAGCGAACGGAGGCTTCCCATGACAGGGCCGACACGGCAGGTTTTCAAGATCGCCGCAATTCCCGGTGACGGCGTAGGCCAGGAAGTTGTCGCCGCGGGGCGGCGGGTCCTGGACACAGTGGCGGCCCAGTCGGGGCGGTTCGCGTTCCAGTGGACCGAGTTCCCTTGGGGCTGCGAGCATTACGAGTGGACCGGGCGGATGATGGCCGCCGACGGGCTGGAAGCCCTGCAGGCGTTCGACGCCATCTACTTCGGCGCCGTCGGCTGGCCCAGCGTGCCCGACCACATCAGCCTGTGGGGACTGCGGCTGAACATCACCCAGAATTTCGACCAGTGGGCCAACGTCCGGCCGGTCAAGTTCCTGCCCGGCGTGCTCTCACCGCTGCGTAACGCCGACGACCACGAGCTGGACTGGGTGGTCGTCCGGGAAAACAGCGAAGGCGAGTATGCGGGACTGGGTGGGCGCAATCTCAGCGGTCGTGGGCCAGGCAACGAGGTGGCCTTGCAAACCGCCTTGTTCACCGACAAGGGCTGCGAGCGCATCATCCGGTTCGCGTTCGACCTGGCCCGCACCCGGCGCGTGAAAAAGGTCTCCAGCGTCACCAAGTCCAACGCCCAGCAGTACGGAATGGTGTTGTGGGACGAGGTCTTTGCCCGGGTCGCCCAGGACTATCCCGACGTGGCGCACGAGAGCGTGCTGGTGGACGCGATGAGCGCCAAGTTCGTTCTGCACCCCGAAGACCTGTCGGTGGTCGTGGCGTCCAACCTCAACGCCGACATCCTGTCGGATCTGGGCTCGGCGCTGGCCGGCAGCCTGGGCGTGGCCGCCAGCGCCAACCTCAACCCCGAACGGCGCTTTCCCAGCATGTTCGAACCCGTCCACGGTTCGGCACCCGACATCGCCGGGCGCGGGATCAGCAATCCCATCGGCGCGATCGCCAGCGCCGCGCTGATGCTCGATCACTTCGGGCTGCACCACGCGGCTCGGCGCGTCGAAGCAGCGATCGAAATCGCCACCGGCAGCGGCATATTGACCCGCGACATCGGCGGCACGGCCACCACCGACGAGATGACCGACGCGGTGATCGCGGCACTGACTTCTCTCCGCAGCGCGGCCTGACCCGCACCGCCGATGGACACGGGAAGTCATGTCATGCCCGCACCCGGGAACACGCGGTGGTACCGGCAGCTGTATTTCTGGGTGCTGGTCGCCATCGCGGCGGGCATCGTGGTGGGCTGGCTGGCGCCGGTCACCGGGGTGGCGATGGAGCCGCTCGGCGCCACGTTCGTCACCGCGATGAAGATGCTGATCGGGCCCATCGTGTTTCTGACCATCGTCGGGGGCATCGCCGGCGTCGCGGACCTGCGGAAGGTCGGCTTGACCGGCGTGAAGGCGCTGGCCTATTTCCAGGCCGGAACCATCGTCGCGATGGTCACCGGGCTGCTGGCGATCAACGTGTGCCGTCTCGGCGAGGGCGTCAACGCCGACCCGGGCAAGACTCCCGCCGTCGACTCGGTGCCGAAGCCGGTCACCGGAGGCAATCACGTGTGGGAGTTGCTGACCCACCTCGTTCCCGGCAGCGTGGTAGGCCCGTTCGTCGACGGCAACGTGCTGCAGATCATTTTTCTCGCAGTGCTTTTCGGGGTGGCGCTCAACGCGGTGGGCCAGGTCGGCGGACCGGTGCTCGACGCGGTCAACCGGCTGACCGCGGTGGTCTTCAAAGTGTTGTCCTACCTCATGAAGCTGGCACCGGTTGGGGCATTCGGCGCGATGGCGTTTGCGGCCGGCGGGTACGGCGTCCACGCGCTCACCAGTCTGGCCGGCCTGATCCTGCTGTTCTACGTCACGTCGGCGCTGTTCGTGGTGGTGGTGCTCGGTTCGGTGATGGCGTATTTGCGGCTCAACATCTTTCACCTGCTGGGCTACCTGCGGGCGGAGTTGCTGCTGGTCCTGGGTACCTCCAGCGCCGAGCCCGCGCTGCCGGGGTTGATGCGCAAGCTCGAACAGGCCGGGGTCAGCGCGGCCACCGTGCGGCTGATCGTGCCGACCGGTTACGCGTTCAACCTCGACGGCGCGGCGATCTATCTGTCCCTGGCCGCGGTCTACGTCGCCCAGGCGACCAACACCCGCCTCAGCGTCGGCGCGCAAATCGGGTTGCTGGCAGTCATGTTGCTGACGTCCAAGGGCGCGGCCGGCACGGCCGGGGGCGGGTTCATCGCGCTGACCGCGACGCTGAGCACCGTCGGTCACATTCCGGCCGCCGGGATCATGCTGATCTTCGGGATCGACAAGTTCATGGCCGAATGCCGAGCCCTGGTCAACTTCATCGGTAACGCGGTGGCCACCCTGTTCGTGGCCCGGTGGAACGGCGAACTCGACCTGGATCGCGCCCGAAAGGTGCTTGCCGGCAAGCGCATTCGTCTACCGGAGCTGGGTGCTGAGGCCGCCACACCGGCACTGGTCGCAACCGGAGCGCAGCATGCGGGCACTCATCGCACCTGACAAGTTCAAGGGCAGCCTGTCGGCCACCGAGGTCGCCGACAACCTCGCCCACGGCCTGGCCGCAACCGGCGTGCATACCGTGACCCTGCCGTTGGCCGATGGCGGCGACGGCAGCGTCGCCGCCGCAGTGGCCGCCGGAATGCGGCCACACCCGTGGCCCGTCGCCGACGCGCTGGGTAGGCCGCACACCGCCACGATCGCTGTCGACGCCGAAACCGCCGTCGTGGAAGTGGCCAACACCTGCGGATTAGCCACGCTGCCGCGCGATGTACTGGCCCCGATGACCGCCTCGAGCTACGGATTTGGCGAAGCGATCCGGCACGCCGTGGGCCTGGGTGTGCGCCGCATTGTCCTCGCGCTCGGCGGCAGCGCCAGCACCGACGGAGGCGCCGGTTTGCTCGCCGCGCTGGGCTACACCTTCCACGACAGCGGTGGCCAACCGATCACACCGGAGGCCCACGCGCTCAACCGAATCCGTCGGGTGGACGTCTCCGGCGCCGTCGACCTCAGCAGGACCTGCCGTCGTCGCCCGGCGCGCCGCCCCCAAGCCGGTCATCGCGGTGGCTGCCAGAGCCGAAATGCCCTCCAGATCAGGACTTTTCACCGACATCGTGACCGTCGCTGAGCGGACCGCCGCCGACACCAGACACGACCCGGTGCTCATCGCCGAAGTGCTCTACCACATCGGCGTCGACATCGGAGATCACCTCAGGTGCCGGGCGGTGAAGCGGCGAGCAGTTCTTGCAACTCGACAGTGAAGTCGTCGGCGAGGACCGCCAGATCGGGCAATAGCTGCGGGCAGGAGATGATGCCGAAATCGAGCTTGCCGTTGAGCGAGATCACGGTGATGTTGAGCCCGCAGCCGTGAAAGATGGGTCCAAGCGGATAGATCGCGGTCAGCCTTGCGCCCAGGAAATACAACGTGACCTGAGGACCGGCGACATTGGAGACGATCACGTTGTGCACCGGTGTATGCGTCAGCGGGGTCTTGGCGAAAAGCCGCATCGCGGTACCGAACAGTGTCGAGTCGGCGAACTGCGCCCAGTCCTGCAGCAGGGTGGCTCCGATCGCCGAACTATGGTCCTTGGCACGCGAATTCGCCTGCGCGATGGCCTGTAACCGTCTGCCCGGATCGGAGATATGGGTCTCCAACCGCGAGAACATCCCCGAGACCTGGTTATGACCGGGCCGACCGGAGGTGTCGCGCACCGACACCGGAACCATCGCCACCAGCGGTTTGGCCGGCAGTTCGCCGCGGTCGGACAACCAGCGCCGTAGCACCCCCGCGCACAGCGCCATGACCACGTCGTTGACCTTGACGCCAAACCGGTCTTTGACCTTCTTGATGTCGGAGAGCTCCAGTTGTGTGTAAGCGATGTTGCGCTGGGCGGTTACGGCGGCATTGAACGCCGTCGGCGGCGCGGCGAACGGGCGCGCCATGCTTCGCCCGCAGCGTGCCCGGCGAGCCGTCTCGACGAGCGACGCACCCGTCAGCGACAACACGTTGACAAGCCGCCACGATCGGGCGGCAAAGCCCACCAGCCCACTCGCGGCAATCTGCAGCCAATGGGCACCGCCGGCGCCGGCCACCGCATCTGGTGGAGGCGCGTCCGGTTCGGTGCTGCACAGCTGTGCCAGCAGGTCGGCGCCCATGACACCGTCCACCGCGGCGTGATGCACCTTCGTCAGCACCGCCACTCGGCCACCGGCGGATGCGGGCGTGCCGGCGAGGCCCTCAATCACCCACATCTCCCACAGCGGGTGATCGCGGTCCAACGGCACCGCGGCGATTTGCGCGCAGACCTCGGCCACCTCCGCCCGCCCGCCCGGGGTTGGCACGCCGACGCACCGCAGATGGCGGCCCAGATCAAAAGCGTTGTCGTCCACCCATACCGGGTGATCCAGATTCAACCGGCTGTCCGCCAGCTTCTCGCGGAATTGCGGCATCGCCTTGATCCGCATCCCCAACGCGTCGCGCAGCCGGTCAAACGTGTAACCGCCCGGCATTGTCGATGTGTCCAGTTCCAGCAGAGAACACACATGCAACGGCTGCGTGACGGTTTCCAGGTACAGGAAACTGGCGTCCAGCCCGCTCAGTCTTTCCACAATGGTCTCCCCTGACTCGCTGCGGGTATCAGCTATCCGCCGCCCGATCCGCCACCCGATTCGCCACCCGATCCGCAGCCGGCTACCGATTCCGGGCACACTGCATCCGCCGGGGTTACCCGTTCTGGCAGCGCGTAAACCTGACGCCCCGAAATGCGGTGACGCCTCGGCGGACCGTCGGCACCGCGTCGGTGCGATTCCTGGCTTGCGGTGGGCCCTGCGCTTCGAGCCGGACGGCGCGGCAGCGGCCCGACTCGTAGGATCGGTCAATGCAGCTTGACGAGTACCTATCCCTGGATGCGACGGCTCTGGCCGAGCTCGTCGAACGCAAACAGGTCACCCCGGCCGAACTTCTCGCCCTGGCGCGCCAACGTGCAGATGCGGTCAATCCGCGGTTGAACGCGATCGTTCGTCGCCTCGACGAGGTCGCCGACCGGCAAGCCGCCGACCCGCGGTTGCAGGGCAGATTCGCCGGTGTGCCGTTTCTGATCAAGGACCTCGACCAGGAATACCAGGGCTTTCCCACCTCGTCCGGATCCCGGTCGCTGGCCAACGACGTGGCCGACCGGCACGCCTTGATCACCCAGCGGTTCCTGGACGCCGGCCTGGTGATCTTCGGCAAGACCAACACCCCGGAGTTCGGGGCCAAGGGCGTGACCGAGCCCGAGTACTGGGGTCCGGCCCGCAACCCGTGGAACCTGCAGCGCACCCCGGGCGGCTCGTCGGGCGGATCGGGAGCTGCGGTCGCCGCCGGGATCGTGCCGGCAGCCGGGGCCAACGACGGCGGCGGGTCGATCCGCATCCCCGCCGCCTGCAACGGGCTCGTCGGCCTCAAACCCAGCCGCGGGCTGTCCCCCTACGGCCCGCAGACCGGCGAACCGATGTTCGGCATGGCGGTCCAGGGTGTCGTGTCCCGCACCGTGCGCGACAGCGCCGGGCTCTACGACGCGATCGTCGGACCCAATCCCCGTGCCGGCTACCAGGTTCGGCTCCCCGACGCCCCGTTCACCGAACACATCAAGAATCGTCCGGGCGTCCTCGCGATCGGCTACTCGACGTCGTCGGCAATCAACCCACGCCCCCACCGGGAGGCCGTCGCCGCGGTCGACGGCGCGGCAAAGCTGCTACAGGACCTCGGTCACCGGGTGGAGGAGGTCAAGCCGCCCTACGACGACGCCGCCCTGGCGCGTGATTTTCTGACCATCTGGTTCGCTCAGCTCTACCGCCACGTCGCAGACATCAAAGCGCGAATCGGCGCCCGCGACAGTGACTTCGAGGCCGACACGCTGGGCATGTGTGAGCTCGCGCGATCCGCCGGTGTGCTGGCGCCGATGCAGGCCCTGGAGAACATCAACAACTACATCCAATCCCTGACGACGTTCCACGAGAGCTACGACTACTTCCTGACCCCGACCCTGGCCACGCCACCCCTTACGGTCGGCGCCACGGCGACGTCACCCCGCCTGCAGACGGTGGCCCGGGTGCTGAGCAAGCTGCATGCTGGGAAAGTGTTGGCGCTCAGCGGGATTCTGGATCAGCTGATTCAGGACAGCCTGGGCTGGGTGCCTTACACGCAACTGGCCAATCTGACCGGGCGGCCCGCCATCAGTGTGCCGTTGCATTGGACTGACGAGGGGCTGCCTCTGGGGGTGCAGTTCGTCGGACGGCTCGGCGCCGACGGTGACCTGTTGCAGCTGGCCGCGCAACTCGAAGAAGCCCGCCCCTGGGCACAGCGGCATCCGGCGACCGCGGTGGCAGCGAGTTAGGTTCCCGCTCAAGGCCATTCGTGCACCGGAGCGCCGGTGTGCGCGTTCTCGGCATAGCGCCGGGTCATCTCGTGCAGCGCCGTGATGCGCGGCATCCCGCGGTCCTCGAGGCGGCGCACCACCCCGATCTGCCAGGCCGCTCCGGTCTGCCCGGTGCGCACCCGCGCCGCCACGACACCGAGGTAGCGGTCGCGGTCGGTCGGATCGACTCCCCAGGCATCCAACCCGGCAGCGGCGGCCGGTAGCAGCCACTCACCGACGAGCCGCTCGACCGGCTGCTCGGCCCCCTGCCAATGTAGCCGCGCGGCCAGCCCGTCGCGGGCGCCGCGATGCAGATTCTGCTCGGCCGCCGCAAACGGCAGCTGCCGCCACGGCGCGGCGTCGCTGTCGGCGATCGACCGGACCAGCCCGTAATAGAAGGCGGCGTTGGCGACCATGTCGACGGCGGTCGGACCGCTTGGCAGCACCCGGTTTTCGATGCGCAATTGCGGGTGCCCGGCCTGGACGTCGTAAACCGGTCGGTTCCAGCGCCACACCGTGCCGTTGTGCAGCCGAAGCTCGCGCAGGGTAGGCGCGTCACCGGCCTGCAGGGCGGCATCGGGGTCCTGGGCCTCCAGCATCGGAAACAGCGGCGGAAACAACCGGACGAGGTCGTCGAAAAGCTCGACGGGCCCGTCGACCCAGCGGTCCCCCAGCCGCACCCGTGCGGGCGCACCGGCGCGCACCTCGTTGCGGCGGCGGGTGTCGAGCAGCTGTTCGAGCAGGGTGATGCGGGTCTCCTGCCATGCCTGGCGGCCCAGCAGATACGGCGAGTTAGCCGCCACCGCCACCTGCGCCCCGGCAATGGCCTGGGCCGCGTTGTAGTAGGCGGCGAACCGCTCCGGCGCCACCCGCAGGTGCAGTTGCAGGCTGGTGGTGGCCGCATCGGGTGCCACCGAATCGGTGGTGAACTCCACGGGCTCGCAGCCGTCGACGATGCGCACCAGGAATGGCCGCTGCCGAGCGGCGGACATCCGGCTGGTCAGCAGTTCGTAGCGCGGGTTGTGCGAGATGCGCTCGACAGTGAGCTGCTCGGCGCTCAACGTCGGCAACATGCCGACCGCGAGCAGCCGGGTGCCCAGCCGCTCGATGCGTGCCCGGCACCCGTCGAGGACCTCGGCGAGGTCGCGTTCGCTGTCGCGCAGCACGCTGCCGTGCAGCCGGCGGGGCGCCAGGTTCAGCTCGACGTTGAACTGGCCCAGCTCATGCTGCATGTCGGTGCGGCCAAGGTGGGCCAGGACCGCATCGTTGACCAGCCGCGGCCGGCCCAACGGGTCCACCAGATCAAGCTCCACCTCCATGCCGATGGAGTCCTGGTGGCCGGTGAACCAGCCGTCGTCGACCATGCGGCGCAGTGCGGCAACGCATCGCTGCAGCCGGTGGCGCACTTCGTGCTCGTGGCCGACCACCAGGCGGGAGGCATCGACGCGGTCACCCACGGCACACCTCCTCGCGGCACTGCTCGAGCCAGACCGCAACTACAGCATGCCTTCTCCGGGCGTGGCGCGCGTGCTGGTCAGCGCCGCCGGCCAATCCTTGGAAAGAGATGGCCTTACGCGGCCATTTCAGGAGATACAGTGACACGATGCGCCGCCAGGCGGGTCGGCCACCGCGCGCACCGACGACCGTAGCCAGCACTCCTGCCAGAAGTCAGCAGCGTCTGGACGATGATGCCCGCACGGGCGGCAGCCCCGCGGTACCGGATCCCGGTCCGGACTGCCGGCTGGATTCCAGGCTTTTGCTGATCACCGTGACCTGCATGATGCTTCCGCTGATGGTCACGCTGGACACCACGGTCGTCAATGTGGCGCAGCGGACGTTCATCGAAGAGTTCGCGTCGGACCAGGCCGTGGTGGCCTGGGCGTCGACCGGCTATACCTTGGCGCTGGCGGCGGTGATTCCGCTCACCGGCTGGCTGGCCAATCGGCTGGGCACCAAGCGGCTCCTGATGGCGTCGGTGCTGATGTTCACCGCGGGATCGTTGCTGTGCGCGCTGGCGTCGAATATCGCGCTGTTGGTGGCTTTTCGGGCGGTGCAGGGTTTCGGCGGCGGGATGCTGTTGCCGCTGCAGCTGATCATCCTGGCGCGCGCGGCCGGTCCGGCGCGACTGGGCCGGGTGATGACGATCAGCATGATCACCGTGTTGTTAGCCCCCATCGCCGGGCCCATTCTGGGCGGCTGGCTGATCGATTCGTTCGGCTGGCAGTGGATCTTCCTGATCAACCTTCCGATCGGGGTGCTGACCCTGGTTCTGGCGGTGGTGACGCTGCCCCGAGATGATTCGCTGCCTGCGGAATCGCTGGACCTGGTCGGCATGGTGCTGCTGTCACCGGGGCTGGTGCTGCTGCTCTACGGTGTGTCACAGCTGCCGGAGCGCGGCACCGTCGCCGACCCACATGTCTGGGTACCGGCGACCATGGGTGTGCTGCTGATCGGCGCTTTCGTGGCCCACGCGCTGCGCCGGACCGACTGTGTGCTGATCGATTTGCGGCTGCTCAAGTATCGCTCGGTGGCGGCGGCCAACGCGACCCGATTTCTGTTCGCCGTCACCTTTTTCGGCAGCTGCCTGCTGTTTCCGGCGTACTTCCAGCAGGTGCTCGGCAAGACTCCCATGCAGTCGGGGCTGCTTCTCATCCCGCAAACGGTGGCCGCTGCCGCGGTGATCCCGATCGTGGGACGGCTGATGGAATCCCGTGGACCGCGCAGCGTGGTGTTGGTCGGCATTGCGGTGACCGTCGTGGGCATGGCCATGTTCGCGCACGCCATCCGCCGCCAGGGGGCCGACCTCACGGTGCTGCTGAGCGGGCTCGGCCTTTTCGGCCTGGGCACCGCCTGCTTGATGGTTCCGGTGACCTGGTCTGCCGTGCAGACGCTGGATTCCAGTGAAGTGGCCCACGGCTCGACACTGTTCAACGTCAACCACAACGTCGCCGCGTCCGTCGGCACGGCCTTGATGTCGGTGATCCTCACCAGCCGGTTCAACGGCAGTGCCGCTATCGCCGCGGCCAGACAAGCCGACTCGGTGCGGGAGCACGCGGCCCGGCGGGGCTTGTCGGCCGACCTGTCCAAGCTGCCGTCGCCGGTGCTCGCGCCCCACTTCCACGAGCAACTCGCCGACGACCTCGCGCTCTCCTACTCCGGGGTGTTCGGGGTCGCCATGGTGCTGACCGCGATGATCGCTATCCCGGCGTCGTTTCTGCCGAAGCGGGCCACACCCCGGGTGAAGCTGCTGGAGGCCGATTCGTAGCACACGCGCCCGGGTGAGTCCGGTCAGTTTCCTTGGGCGGCCGGGTTGGCATCCTTGGCGCCCATCTTCAGGATTGCCGCGGCCAACGGGTAGTCGGCGCCTTCGCGTTGCTCGATATAGCGGCGAATCCGCTCGTTGCCGAACAGCGCGACACCGGCCTGCTCCATGTATTGGCGCATCTCGTCGACGTCGAGCAGGATCAGCTCGTCCTCGCCGCGCCAGCCGAAGGCGATCTGCAGCACCCGCGGCGACAGATCGAAGTACTCGCCGACCGCGATGAGCTCGGCAAAGTCGGGGAAGTCGTCGGCCTCCTTGCGCCGGGAGTAGGTGGCTTTGGGCAGTTTGAGTGCGGAACCGATTTCGCTGTCCGGAACGTCGCGGTTGAGCAGCCACTCCAGGACGCGGCCAAGGTCCTTACCCGCTCGGTTAAGTCTTGGCATCCCACCAACATAGTGTCGGTTCCGGAACGCGTCAATCCAGACACGCTATTGGAACCTGACCGGGCCGGATACCGGCATTGATGTTTTTTTCGGGAGTGTATTCCATTTTTGGAACACAACACGTAATGTACCTACCGTGAGGTACTGAGACGGCACGGAGGCCCGTCGCACGAAACGAGATCCTCACCAGACCAGATCGGGGTTAACGCCATGGCAGACAGCGCAGCCACCACGAACCACGCCTTGCCGTCACAACGGCGCCGCACCGCCGGGCGGCTCTCGCGTCTGCTCGTCGTCGCCACCGCCGGAGCAGCCCTGCTGGCCTCCGCGCCCGCTTTTGCCGACGTCGCGGAAACCGGCCCGTCCTATCAGCTGGGCTACACCAAGGCGGTCCAGGATGGCGGTTTCACGGTCGGCAGAATGCGCGCCATGGGCTTTCCGGACGACGCGATCGTCATCTCGAGCCAGGTGCACAAGGTCTGCGCCAGGGAACTGGCCTCGGTGCAGGCCGTCGCCGGGGTCAATGACGCCGACTTCCTGCGTGGTTGTGCCAGCGGAGTGCAAAGCCTGGTCGACGCCGGAATGGCCTCCTGACGCCCGCGCCGCCGGCTGCGGATCTCGGCACCGCCGACCCTGCCGACGAGGAAATTCCGACGATCAATCCGCACAACCCTTACGATGCCGACGTGGCCACACCAGAGGATCTCGACGGCGTCCTGGCGAATCTGAAAGCGCGCGTCGCGGCGGTGGAGAGATCGCAGGCCGATTACCGTTCGATGGTCGAGGCCATCAAGGCCTTCGGCGAAACGCAGCAACTGCTTGCCGACGTACTTCGGGGTTACGCCGGTGAGATGAGAGCCACCGCCGACGACTCCAACCAACGCATCCGTTCGCTGGAAACGTCCACCGCCGAGATCAAGAATCTCCTCACCCGGGCGCTCGAGCGCTGACCGGTCGGCCGTGCGCCGACGCGTGGGCGGGCCGCAACCGGGGTCACCCGTTGTCGACCCGGCGGGCCAGGAAGTCCAGGACAGCATCGGCGAAGATGTCGTTGCGGTCACCGGCCACCATGTGCCCCGCACCACGCACGTCGGTGAACTCCACCTGCGGGAAGCGGGACAGAAATTCGTCAGCGCGCTCCTGACTGACCAGGTCACTCATCTGGCCGCGAATGAGCAGCATGGGTACGCCGCCATCCAGGATCGCCCCGACCGCGGCGTACAGACGATCGGCGTCGGTGACCTCGATCGGGGGAAACGCCGCGGTGCCGCTGATGAATTGCGGGTCCCAGTGCCAATACCAGCGATCGCCGCGGCGGCGGAGGTTGGTGGTCAGACCGTCCAGATCTGACGGTCGCGGGCGATGCGGGTTGTACTCGGCGATCATGTCGGCGACTTCGTCGAGTGAACCGAACCCCGATTCCACCCGGTTGGCCATGAACGCGTGCACCCGATTCGCCCCGGACGGGTCCATGTTCGGCACGATGTCCACGAGCACCACCGCGCTGGCGATGCCCCGCGCGAGTTCGCCGGCCAGCAGCATCGCGGTGAACCCACCCAACGAGGCACCCACCAGCACCGGGCGCGGCGGCAGGCCGCGCAGTAGCTCCCGAACATCGCCGGCGAAGCTCACCACGCGGTAGTCGCCTTCGTCGGACCAGTCCGACTCGCCGTGGCCCCGCAAGTCGACGGTGACGGCTTGCCAACCCCGTTCGGCCACTGCGGCAGCCGCCCGGCCCCAGGAGCGACGGGTCTGCCCGCCGCCGTGCAGGAACACCACGGCGCGCGCCCGCGGATCACCCAATCGGTCGGCGACGATGCGGACACCGCCCGGCCCCTGGATCGAAAACGATTCCGGTGCAGTCGTCATCAGCTGATGTTAAGACGCTCTGATGCGGCCCCGGCTGGCTAATCTAAGCCCCGGGACTCGGCTCGGTCAGCCGGCCCCCGACATTGAAGGGTGCGCGATGGCATTCGAAAAGCCGACACCGGTCACCCAGCTGACGCTGGAACTCCGACTCGCCACGATGATGACGGGCGGAGTCAGTCTCGCGGTCTGGATAGCCGGCGTCGCGCGCGAACTCAACCTGCTCGCGCAAGCCTCGCAATGGCGCAGGGCAGGCGGGACCTTCCCGACGAATAGCGGGCTCACCACCGAGTCGACGGCATCCCTGCGGCTCTATGCCCAACTCATCGACCTGCTCGACATGATCGTCGACGTCGACATCCTGTCCGGGACAAGCGGGGGCGGCATCAACGCGGCATTGCTTGCGTCGTCGCGCATCTCGGGCGCTGACCTCGGTGGGCTCCGTGACCTGTGGCTCGATCTCGGGTCCCTGACCGACCTGTTGCGAGACCCGCGAGACGAGTTCACGCCGTCCCTGCTGTACGGCGACGAGAAGCTGTTCGCCACGCTGGCGACGCAGCTGCCCAGACTCGAGATCGGCCCGTTCCCGCCCGCGGAGTTTCCCGGCGGTATCCGGATTCCGTCGACCACCCTGTACATCACGACAACCCTGCTGTCCGGAGAGGCGAGCAGCTTCACCGACTCGTTCGGCACTCGCGTCCAATACGTCAACCGGCGTGGCCTGTTCACGTTCACCGAGGCAGACCTGACGAACAAGGGAATCGCCGCGGCCCTGGCGCTGGCCGCGCGCAGCTCAGCCTCGTTTCCGCTCGCGTTCGAGCCCTCGTTCGTGCCCTTCATGGAGGGGACCCCCGCGCAGGGCGCTGTCCCGGCCCGGCCACCGATGGCGCCGTACGCCAATATCACCCGGCCGCACTGGGTCGCCGACGGCAGCCTGCTCGACAACCGGCCCATTGACGTGTTGCTCAAACGCATCTGCGACCGCCCCGCCCGGCGTCCGGTGCGCCGGGTGCTGCTGTTCGTCGTGCCGTCGTCCGGACCCCCACCGAACCTGATCCAACAGGCGGCACCGGACAGCGCCGACGAGCAGCTCGGACTGCTCGCCAGCCTGCTGCGGGATCTGGGGGCGATCACCACTCAGTCCATCGCGACCGACCTGCGAGCGATTCGCGGCCATCAGGACCGCACGGCGGCGCGGATCGACGCGAAATTGCGCCTGGCCGAGCTGGCCGCGACGCTGCCGCACGGCTCTCGGCTACTGACACCGCCGCTGCTGACCGACTACCAGGCACGGGAGGCGCAGAAACATGCGCGCGAGCTGACCGATGCGCTGTTCCGCCAGCTCGGCAGCTGGCTACCGGCGTCGAGCACCGCGACCGAACGGGTTCCCAAGAGCTGGGAGCCCGAACTGGCGGCAGTCGACACCGAGAAGGCGTGCCGCCAACACATCACCGAGGCGCTACTGAGTTGTTGGTCGCAACCGCCCCACCAGCCGCTGCCCGAGAGCACCGCCGACCTCGCCCGGTATGGGCAGCCGGCATACGAGCTTGCCAAAGGCAGCGCGCTCGCCGTCGCCCAGGCGGCATACCACCTGGCGAAGTCGGACGCCGATATCGCCGAATTGGCAGCGCTCACCGGCGCCATCCATGCCGCTGGCCCGTCGCCCACCGCAGTCGATCTGGGGGATCTTGTTCGCGCGGTATGCGAGAACACGTCCATCCGCGAAGGGTCGCTCAAGGATGCCGCGGCCTTGATCGCCGACGGCTATCTCCAACAGTTAGCGGTGCAACAGGACGCCTGGGACCGGCTCGGCGACGCGTTGGTCAACGGCTATGGCACGCTAAAGCGGTTGTGCGCCAGCGCCGCAGCGGCTGCTGGCGCCGAGCGAGGCGGGTTGCCGTCACACGATCGCGTTGGTCCCAGTGCGCTCGACACCTACCTGGACTACCTGGGGGCCGGGGACGACCCCACGACGATAGCGACGAAATTGTTCGATCTGGCCGCGACACAGCGGGCCATGCTGCCGGCAGACTCGGGCATCGAGCAGCCGGTGGAGCTCGTGCAGGTGAGTGCCGATACCCGCAGTCTGCTCGCGCCCGACTGCCGCAGTGCCCAGCAGAAGCTCACCGGTATGCAGTTCCATCAGTTCGGCGCCTTCTACAAGCGGTCCTGGCGAATCAATGACTGGATGTGGGGACGGCTCGACGGAGCCGGCTGGCTCGTTCATGTCCTGCTGAACCCACGACGTGTGCATTGGATTGCGCAGACCCGGGTCGGCACGCCCGGGCCGGAGAGCCGGTCGCAGTGGTTTCTGCGGCAGCTCAAGGCCCTGGGCGCAGCTGAGTTTCCGCGTTCGGGCTACCGGCTGCCCACCTTTGGTGGCGGCCCTGACCAGCTACTGACCGAAACCATGGTGCTCGACGAGCTGGCATTTCTGGACGACCCGACGATGCCGTTGCCGACGAGCATTCCGCTGACCGCGCTGTGGCTGGCGCAGTCGTGGCACCGACGAATCCTCGACGAGGAGCTGGACACGCTGGCCGACACGGTGATCGACCCGCAGCCGGGACAGCGGCCGGATTGGAGCCCGACAACGTCGCGCAGCTGGGCCAAGAAGGTGCTGGCCGCAACACCGGGGGACGCCAAATACGCTCTACTGAACGAGAACCCGGTCGCGGGCGAAACGTTTGCCAGCGACAAGCGATCACCGCTGATGGCGCAAACCCTCGCGAAGGCCGTCGCGACCGCATCCGCGGCGGCGGGCTCAATTCGGTTGCTTCCCAGTGCTTTCAAACCATCCGTGGTCACCCTGCGAACGCTGGCGCTCGGTGGATACCGGGTGGTGTCGTTGACCAAAGGTATTGCCCGGACCACGATCATGGTCGGCGTGATGCTGCTGATCCTCGGTGTTGCCACCGCGATTCAATCGGCAACGGTGCTCGGCGTTACCGGCCTGATCATGGCCGGAACCGGTAGTTATCTGATCGTCCTGGGAACATGGCAGTTCTCCAGCAGGTCGCTCTTTGCGCTGCTATCGGTCACTCTGGCCGGCGCGGTGCTTGCGCTGGCAACGCCCGTCGTACGCAGCTGGCTGTTCGGCGACGCGGACCATCCCGGGCTGCTCGGCGCCAACATCTACTGGCTCGGCGAACAGTGGTGGCGGCCGCTGATCGCCGTGGGCGCGGTCGCGCTGGGCATCACGGTCATCGCGGCAGCCAAGCCCGGACGCCGGTGAAAGCACGTCATAGCGCACGGATTCCGTTGTAGAGCACCATCGCTCCGATCAAGACCAACACGACCGCGAGCATTGCGGCGTGGTTCTTCGCCATCCAATCTTTGAGCCGGGTCAGCGGCTCGTCGAGGCGATCGGCGGCACTCAGGTAACCCACTATCGGGAAGGCGACCGTACTCCCGGCGAGGGCGACGAAGACCGCGGCGCATATCCACTTACCGGCAACGCCGAGCGCACTGGTGCCGATGGCCAATCCGCCGGCCAGGCAAATGATCAGCACCTCCGGTCGCAGCACCACCAGCACCGCCGCGGTAATGCCGGCGCGCCGCGGCGTAATCGTCGAGAACGACCGCATCCAGCGCGGCGATTCGGCGTGTCCATGGCGGGTCAGCCAGCGGTAGCCGCCGAACAAGATCAGCGCCGAACCAAGGACCACCCGCAACCAGGACGCCCAGGCCGGCGGCGTCCGGTGCAGGCCGCCGAGCAGGCCGGACCCCGCGATGAAGATCGCGGTCACCGCCGCCAGCCCCAACAGCCAGCCACCCAGGAATGCCAGACCCGTCGGCCGCGGCCGCGGCGCGTGTAGAACCAGGACCGCTGGGATGACCGTCAACGGCGAAACGGCGATCACGAGCGCGAGCGGAACCAGACTGGCCAGCACCGCACCCCAATTTGATGTCACGGGCTGCAATCTTCGCATCGACCGGCCACCCCAGCGCGCCCCGGGGTTCGATCTCCGAGCGATTCGCCTTGACGAGCGACGATCCGGTCTATGATCCGGCGTTGTGAGGGACGCGTATCCCGAACATGGGCCCGCGTCGCCGCCACGGTATCTCGTTGCGATCCTGATGTTCGTCGTGCCGATGAGCCAGATCCCGCTGGACCTCTACACCCCGGCGCTGCCCCAGATGGTCGTCGATCTGCGCGCCTCGCCGACGTCGATGCAACACACCGTTGCCGCCTACCTCCTCGGGATGAGTTTGGCGTTCGTCCCCGTCGGAGTCGTCGCGGACGCCCGGGGCCGCAAACCGGTCCTGCTGACCTGCTTGGGCATCGTTGTCGCCACCAGTGTGCTGTGCGCGGTAGCCGGCAGCGTGCCGGTGCTTCTCGCGGCGCGGTTCGTCGAGGGCGCGGCCGCGTCCGCCTGCATGGTGGTGCCCTACGCCATTGCCGCCGATTGCTTCCGCGGCCGGCGATTGACATCGGTGTCGGGACTGCTCGGCGTCGCATGGGGGCTGGCGCCGGTGCTGGCGCCCGCCGCGGGCGGGGTGCTGGTCCAGTTTCTCGACTGGCGGCTGGTGTTCGCCTCGATCGCGGGGTTGGCCGCGCTGGCCGCGCTGGTCGTGGTGCTGCTGTTGCCCGAAACGCTTGCGCGGCAGAAGCGTTCACCTATTCACCCGGGGGCGGTCATCCGGGTGCTGGCCGACGCGCTGCGGCATCGCGTGTTCACCAGCTTCGTGCTGGTGTTCGGCTTGATGGCCTCGGCGCAGCTTGCCTTCGGGGTGGCCGGACCTTTCCTTTACCAGCAGAACCTGGGTTTCTCGCCGGCGGCTTACGGTTTGATGGCGCTGATCGTCGGGGTGGCTAATCTGTGCGGCGAACTGGCCTGTGGCATTCTGGCGATTCGCCTCTCGGCGCGTCGGCTCGCCATGGGCGCGCTGACGGTCTTCGGCATCGGCACCTCGATACTGGTCGGATCGGGACTGCTGATCGGAAACGACCCGTGGGCGCTCACCATCGGCTCCTGTCTGGCATTGTCCGGGTGCGGGGTGCTCTGCCCGCAGATGTACGGCCTGGCGATGGGCCTGTTCGTCCGTAATCTCGGATTGATCGGCGGTCTGGTGAGCGGCATCGGTTATCTCGTGGTCAGCGCCGCCATGGCAGCTGTCGGCGCGTTCCACGAACGGACCCAGACACCGCTGGGGCTGTTGTTCGCGGCATGTGGCGCAACAGCATTCGTGTTGCTGGCCTGGGCCACGGCCAGGTACGGGCAAATCCGGCAACCGGCACATTGACGGCGGCCGTTGACCGCGATCCGCACGGGGCGCCGGACCGGCCGGCGCGGTCAGGTTTGCGGGTTCTTGCCGACCGTGACCGGGGCCGAGCCGGGCGGCACGAGCAGTGTGCCACGCAGACTGCCCTTGGCGGTGCGGAGGGTCACCAGAACCCAGGTGGCGAGTAAACCGGCGTAAGCGATGACGGCGGCCACCTTGAACGCAGGCAGCTGCGTGTGCACGGCCAGCTGCGACGTACCGGTGACGAAGGTGCCTACCGGGAACGTGAGGCTCCACCATGTCAGGGCAAATGGCATGCCGCGCAGCAGGGTTCGCACCGTCAACGCGGTGGCCAAGGCAATCCAGAGCATCGCGAAACCCCACACCGGAACCCCGAAGATGATCGCGAACGCGGCCATGTCCTCGGCCAGCTCGTGCGGCACCGCGCCGGTCATCGCACCGGCCGCCAAAAGTCCTGCGGCGGTGATGGATTGGCCGAGCGGCCCCAGCACGATCCACAGCGTCGGCACTCGCACCGAGCCGGAGGTGCCGTACAAGGCCAACCGGCTCCAGATCATCGCGATGATGTTCAACGACGCCACGAACGACAGTCCGAACATCGCGTAGCAACCGAAGAGCATGGTTTCGCGGCCGGTGCCCGACGGCATGTGCGGCAGCAGCTGCGCCCCGGCCGCGGCCGACACCATCGGCGGGACCACCGGCATGAGCCAGCCGCCGAAGGCCGCGTCCGGCTCCACGCGAAGCTGGGTGAACATCAGGAACGGAATGCTGACGGCGGTGAACAGGCCGCCGAGCGTTCCCGCGGTCCACAGCACCCAGTCCAGGTCGACGGCGATGCGCTCGCCGATCAGGTGTGAACCGGCCAGCAGTGCGCCCGAGCCGACGGTCATCAGCGCCATGGGCGCTGCGCCGTAGAAGTGGGCCATCTGCGGATTGCGGGCGTGCGTGCGCGCCACCGTGGGGTGGCGCAGCCAGTGCCCGCCGACCAGCACGATCAGCACGACCAGCAACACCGCGGCGATCACCCAGATCGCTTCGGTGAACGCGTGCAGGCCCGGCACGTGGACCGGCAGGGTGGCCCCGGCAATGGCCACGATTCCGGTGCCCATGACCGAGGCGAACCAGTTGGGTCCGATATTGCCGAGCACCTCCACACGCTTGGGCGGCGATGAAGCATCCGCCGAGCTTGCGGTGGTCATAGGTGAGCAACACTACCGGCGCGGCAGCGTCGACTTCTGCGGTGAGGGACCCGGCGGGCCCGGCCGCCCTGCACCGCCGCTCGGAAAGCCGCCGGCGTCTCGCTAGCACCTCATGGAGCGACCGCAGCTGCGACGTTTGTCACTTATCGGCCCGCTTACCGCTTCGACCTGCGTAGACGGCCGTCTGCCGGCAGCGCGGGCAACTCGGGTCGCGGCAAATTGACGCCGCCGTTGGGTAGCATGCAAGCCCTGTCAGGAGGCGGATTGTGGATACGGTGTTCGGGCGCTACCAGCTGATCGAGGTGATCGGCGAGGGAGCCATGGGCAAGGTTTATCGTGCCCGCGACACCAAGATGCGTCGCGAGGTTGCCGTCAAGGTGCTGGCGCCGGAGCTGGCCACCGAGCCGGGATACCGGGAACGGTTCCGCCGCGAGGCATACGGTGTCGCCCAGTTGAACGAACCGCACGTCATCCCCATTCACGAGGCCGACGAGATCGACGGCCAGCTGTATTTGGTGATGCCCGTGGTCGACGGCACGGACGTGCAGGCCCTGCTCAACCGTGACGGTCACCTGACCCCCGAGCTGACCGTCACGATCGTCGAGCAGGTGGCCGTGGCGCTTGACGCCGCCCACGAACAGGGGTTGGTGCACCGCGACGTCAAGCCGTCCAATCTGCTGATCACCGACGACGAGTTCGTCTACCTGATCGACTTCGGGATCGCCCGTGGCGAAGCCGCCCCGAAATTGACCTACACCGGCTCGATCCTGGGCACCTGGGGCTACATGGCGCCGGAGCGTTTCACCGACGGGACCAACGATGCCTGTGTCGACATATACGCGCTGGCGTGTGTGCTCTACGAGTGCCTCACCGGGCAGCTGCCGTTTTCGGGTGAGACGCTCGAGCAGCAGTTCACCGGGCACACGACACAGGACCCGCCACGGCCCACCGACGTCAAGCCCGAACTGCCGGCCGGGTTCGACGAGGTGATCGCACGGGGTTTGGCCAAGGACCCTGACCAGCGCTACCCAACCGCCCGGGACCTGGCCGCGGCGGCACGCCAGGTGCTTGACGACGCATCAGAGCTCGGCCCGTGCGGCGCCGCGCGCACCCCGAACAGCGACGCCGCAGCGCCGGCGGAACCGCAGCGGCCCGGCGCGACACCCGACACCAGCGGCACCGCCGAGAAGCCAGCCCGATCGAAGACGGTCACGCCACCGCCCTCGCAGGCCACACCGGCATGGCACCGGCGCAGGCCGTGGCAACTCGGCGGTGCGGCCGCCGCCCTGGTCATCGCCGTCGTCGGGGTCGGCGCGATCGCGGGAAACCCGACGGCCCATCCCGTATCGCAGGTTGCGGGACCGTCCGAGCCGCTCCGGCCAGCACCGGTCGTGCTGCCGTTCACCGGGCTCGACGGCCCCACCCCGGTCGCGGTCGGCCCCGGTGGCGCCGTCTACGTCGGCGACTACTACAACAATCGGGTGGTGCAGCTGGCGTCCGGTTCGTTCGCCGAGACCGAGCTGCCGTTCACCGGACTCAATCGCCCCCAATCCCTGGCGGTGGACAGCACCGGCACCGTGTATGTCTCCGGCGCCCGTGGCGAGGTGCTCACCCTGCCCGCCGGCGCCGCCAGCGCGTCGAAGCTGGCCGACACCGGCGCCGAGGATTCCGCGGGTCTGGCGGTCGATACCGCCCGCAACGTCTACGTCGTCGACACACCCAACAACCGAGTGCTGAAATTGCCCGGCGGCGGCGGCCCCCAGACCGTGCTGCCGTTCACCGGCCTGAAAGCTCCCGCCGGCGTGGCGGTCGACAGCTCGGGCGCGGTGTATGTCTGCGACGCGTACAACAACCGGGTACTCAAACTGCCCGCCGGAGCGAGCACTCAGATCGTCCTGCCGTTCACCGAGCTGGTCTTCCCCACCGCCGTGGCGGTAGACAAGACCGGCGCCGTCTACGTCAGTGACTCCCCCAAGAACCAGATCCTGAAATTACCGGCGGGAGCCGACTTCCAAACAGTGCTACCGCTGGGCGGGCTCAACCATCCCGAAGGAGTGGCGGTAGACGAAGCCGGAAACGTCTACGTCACCGACAGCAATAACAACCGGGTGCTCAAACTAGCCGCGCATTAACCGATTGGTCCGGATTTCGATTGCCCGATGCGGGCCAAGGCGCTCCGCGAGCCAGCCACATACACTGCCTGCAGTAATGCTTTCTTCGCAGACGAGGTTCGCATTGAGAAGAGTCCCGCTTGGGGTGTGGTTTTCGGTCGTGCTAGTGATCGCCGCGCTAGCCATGCCGATCAAGCAACGGTGCGGGACACCGAGCCGCAGCTGCGCCAGCACGTTGGACGCAAACGGCGACGTTCACTACTACTACGAGGTCGAACCACTGGGGGTATTCCTCCTGGAAATGATCACCGGCACCAACATCCGCTGGTATTACACATCGGGCGAGGAAACTCGTAAGCGCAAGGCGCATAACGGATTTGGCTAGCCCCGGCAGACTTGCGGCGCATACTGCACGGTCGTGGTAGACGGCGTGTTGAACTGGGAGTCGACGGTGAGCTCGGGAATCACCGGCTGATTTTCGACGCCGAGCCGCTTCAGTTCGAGGTTGATCTGCATGGTGTCGGGCGTGATCCTGCGGGCGTTGGTGTCCCGGTCGGGCCGCATCGACGCATCAGTGCTGGCGGGGTCCTGGGTGCGCACGATAGCAAGGTCGTCGGTGTCCTGTTCCGGGCCGAGTTCGACGAATTTCTTGCCGTTGTTGGCGACACTGTATGTCAGGACGTAACCCACAAAGCCGGACGAGTGGTTACCCGCCGGCGACTGCGGCAACGGCTGCGCGAATCGAACCACCAGCTGCAACACGCCGCTTCGGGGATGGCCGACGTCCACGGACGCCACGGTGAGGTTGTCGGGCGGCTTCGGTCCGTCCTGCAGCTGGCAGTTGAGCTGCTTCGGCAGGCGCGCCCAGTCGTCGCGGGGCGATTTCACCCAGAACGCGAATCCGATTCCGACCAATGTCAGCACCATGGCGATGGGAAGTAGCAGCCGCAGTGCCACCGGCATTCCTGACCAGCCCCGGCGCACCCCGTTGGCAACGGCCCGAAACGGTGAGCGTGCCGTCGAGCGGTCCGCGCGGCAATGCTTGGTCCAGTGCTGACCGTCCCAATATCGCTGTCCGCCCGAGCCGTCGGGATTGAAATACCATCCTGCCGGCGGTGAAGTCGGCACGGTCACGCTCCATTCAACGTCGGGGTCGGTGAGGGCTCGGCCGGGTGCGGCGGATCACGGCGGTGAGTCCAACGACTCCGGGGGCGGATCGAGCATCTGGACGTGGTCGCCCTGCCACTGAAACCCGACGGTGGTCAGGGTGCCGTCATCGCAGGCGTCACAGCTTTGTCGGCTCCGGTAGGTGAGGACGACCAGGTCGTCGGTGGAGGCCGGAACCTCCAATTCGGTGAACGGATACGCCACCGCGGTGGCAGTGCCGACGAACGCCCCGCGGTGAAACATCAGCGCCTGGTCCGGTGAGCTGCGGGTGGCATCCACCACCGTCACCACCACCGCCGACAAGTCCGCGCACGGATCGTAGTCACTGAACTCCGGAGTGGGATTCCACGCTTTACCGGTCTTCTTGTCCGCGGGAAGCTGGGCCAGCGCCGCGGATACCGCGGTTGCCTCATCGGGCCCGCACGGGCCCGCGGGCGCGGTGGACGTCGTCGTCGGCGGGTTCGACGGGGCGGTGGCGGGCGCCGCCGAAGGACCGGCGCCGGGACGCGGCTTGCCCGAGAACACCACGACCGCCACGATGACCAGCGCAACGACGGCTACGACAGCTAGGAACGCCGCCACCAGCCAGACGCCGCGCGCGGACCGGGCCGGCCCCGACGGCGGATTCGGTGGAGTCGTATCGACATCGTCGGACGGCTCGTAGGCCGGCGGGGGCCAGTTAGGGTCGATATCGCCCGATGCCATGTTCGTGCCCGACACCCCTCCCGACAGCTCCCCGGTACTTCCGCGCTTGGCGAATTGTAGCCAGAAGGTGCAGGTAGGGGAAATGAACCGGCCGCGGCGTAGCCGCTGCTCAACGCGTGAATCTGCCCACATCCGCGCATCTGGAGTGGGGGCCACGCAGCAATCTGCCGCATACTAGACGGCATGCAGCAAGCGACGTCCCCGCAAACCGCCGGTCCAATGCCGGCCGGTGGACCGGGGACTGGTCGAGGCTTGTGATGGGTCGTTCGGGCGGACGTCACCGCCGTCGCGCTGTTCGTCAGCCGTCGTCGCTGCGCCGACGGCTGTCGCGAAGTCTCATGACGCTGGTGTCCGTGGTGGCCCTGGGCATGACCGGGGCCGGATATTGGGTGGCTCACGGCGCACTGGGCGGCATCACCATTTCCCAGGCCCTGACCGCAGAGGACCCGCGGTCCACCGGCAACAACATGAACATCCTGCTGATCGGGCTCGACTCCCGCAAAGACCAGGAGGGCAACGACCTGCCGTGGTCGATCCTCAAACACCTGCACGCCGGTGATTCCGACCAGGGGGGCTACAACACCAACACCTTGATCCTCGTGCACGTCGGCGCCGACGGAAAGGTCGTCGCCTTCTCGATCCCCCGTGACGACTGGGTGCCCTTCGCCGGCGTTCCGGGATACAACCACATCAAGATCAAGGAAGCGTACGGGCTCACCAAGCAGTACGTCGCCCAGCAGTTGGCCAACCAAGGGGTGAGCTCTCAGCGAGAGCTGGAGACCCGGGGCCGCGAGGCCGGCCGCGCCGCCACCCTGCGGGCGGTACGCAGTCTGACCGGCGTTCCGATCGACTATTTCGCCGAGGTAAACCTGGCTGGTTTCTACGATCTGGCCGAGACGCTCGGCGGCGTCGAGGTGTGTCTGAACCACGCCGTCTCCGACTCGTATTCCGGCGCCGACTTTCCCGCCGGACTTCAGCGACTCGACGCCGCCCAGGCGCTGGCGTTCGTGCGGCAGCGTCACGGTCTGGATAACGGGGACCTGGACCGGACCCACCGGCAGCAGGCATTCCTGTCGTCGGTGATGCACGATCTGCAGGATTCGGGCACCTTCACCAACCTGGATCGCCTCGACAGCCTGATGGCCGTGGCCCGTAAAGACGTCGTGCTGTCGGCCGGCTGGGATCAGGACCTGTTCCGCCGCATGGGCGAACTGGCGGGCGGGAACGTCGAGTTCCGGACCCTGCCGGTGGTGCGTTATGACAACATCGACGGCCAAGACGTCAACATCATCGACCCGGCCGCGATCAAGGCCGAGGTAGCCGCGGCCATCGGCACCGGCGCCCCGGCGGCGACAACCACGACCCCGGCCGCGAAGCCGGACCCGTCCACCGTCGTCGACGTGGTCAATGCCGGCAGCATCAGCGGGATGGCCAGCCAGGTGTCCAGCGCGCTGCGAAAGCACGGCTACACCGCCGGCCAGGTCCGGGACCGCCAAGCCGGCGACCCCTCGACCAGCACCATCAAATACGGCACCGGCACCCAAACCGACGCGCAGAATCTGGCCAGCCTGCTCGGCGTCGATACGTTGAAAGCGGACCCCGGCTTGGCACCCGGACACATCCAGCTGACCGTGGATACCGACTTCGCGATGCCGGCCCTCGACGAATCTCAAGAAACCAGCGCGACCACCACATCGACCGGAACGACCGGGACGACCGGGACGACCGGGACGACCGGGACGACCGGGACGACCGAGAACAAGTACAACACCTATTACAGCGGCGGTACTACCAGCACATACCCGACGCCCGATCACGGAATGCCGATCGACGGCGGTGGAGTTCCCTGTGTGAACTGACGCGCGCACCGCACGCTGGGTGAATTAGCTAGGCGTGTGTTCCGCCGTCGATGCGGATTTCGGTGCCGGTGATGAACGCACCGTCCTGCGACACCAGCATGGCGATGACGCCGGCGACCACCGACGGATCTGCCATTCCGGCGCCGCTGGATGTCTCGGTGGTGGGCAAAACCGGCATCAGCCGGGTAAACAGCGACCAGTCGGCGTCTTGCGGGAGGTAACCGCCGGTGGCATCGGTGATGCCGGACTTGATGCTGCCCGGCGCCACACACACCGCCCGCAGACCGCGCTTCGCATACTCGAGTGCCAGGGAATGCGTGAAGGCTTGCACACCGCCTTTACTCGCGGCGTAGGCAGCCATGTACGGGTGGGCAAACGACGCCGAGGTGGAGCTGAAATTCACTATTGTGCTGCGCTGGTTGGCCAGCAGCGCCGGCAGGGCTTCCCGGACCACCAGAAAGGTGCCGGTCAGGTTGACCGCGATGATCTGATTCCACTGCTCGGTCCCGGTCTGGTGAGTGTGCGCGGCGCGCAGCATGCCGGCGGCGTTGACCAGTGAGTCCAGGCCGCCCAGGCTGTCGACGGCGCGGCGCACCCCCTCGATCACCGACAGCTCGTCGGCGACGTTCATCTCGCATGTGGTGAACCTGCCCCCGGTCCCGGCCCCGGCGGCGCGGGCCGCTGTCGTGGCCAAGCCGTCGGCCGCGATGTCGCTGCCCATCACCGCCGCCCCCTCGTTCAGCAGCCGCAGTGCGGTGGCCTGACCGATCCCGGAGGCGGCGCCGGTCACCAGGATCCGCTGGCTGTGGAGTCGTTCCATGGCCTCAGACGACTCCACGTAGTCCGTCGCGGCCGAACACCGGTTCCAGCATCGCCGAGAAGTCCGGGCCCCGTCGCAGCATGTGGCCGCCGTCGACGTTGATCACCTGCCCGGTGATGAACCCGGCCGCGTCGCTGAGCAGAAACATCGCCAGGTTGGCGACGTCCTCGACCTCGCCGACCCGCGGCAGCGGCGTGCAGACCGCGTAGTCGCGGCTCAGCTCCGGCGATTCGGTGACCGGCGCGACGAGTTCGGTGCGGATCAGGCCCGGGCGGATGCTGTTGACCCGCACCCAGGACGGGCCGAGCTCGTCGGCCGCCAACTGCATCAGGTGGTCGACCGCGGACTTGGTGACCCCGTAGGCGCCGAACCAACGGTGGGTATTGCTGGCCGCGATCGAGGAGATGCCGACGAAGGACCCGCCGCCGCCGCGCACCATTTCGCGCGCGGCGTGTTTGAGGACATACATGGTGCCGTTGACGTTGAGGTCGACGGTGCGACGCCAGGCCGCCGAGTCGATCTGGGTGATCGGCCCGATGGTCTCCGACCCGCCCGCGCAATGCACCACGCCGTGCAGCTGCCCGTGCCATGCCGTTACCGCGTGGACCGCACGGGCGGTCTCCTCCTCGTTGGTGACATCCGCGGGCTCGTAGCGGATGGATCCGCCGCGTGCCTTCAGCGCTTCGAGTTCTTGCACTGCGCCCGCCAGCCGGTCGGGGTTGCGGCCGACGATCATGACCGAGGCCCCGGCCGCCACCAGACCGGCGGCCACCCCCTTTCCGATTCCGCTGCCGCCGCCGGTGACCAGGTAGGTCCGGTCTTGAAAGGAAAGCTGCATTCGAGCCCCTCACGGTGAAGCTGAAACAGGTTCTCGTTATCGAACCATGCGGCCGTCGGCGCGGCATCGGTCCCCGGTGCCGCCGAACACTATCGTCACAGCTGCCACACCGGTCTCTCGCGGAGGCGGATCACCTCAACGGGACAGGCGCAACGGATGTGACTGCGACTACGGGGTATCGCGGCGGGCCACCTTGGTCGGCTTGGCCGTACGCCAGTCTTCGACGTCGGGCGGCAGGCCGACCGGGAACCTGTTCTGATTGTGGGCGGCCCAGTGGGCATGTCCCAACTCGTGGACGTGAAACGCGTGCCGCAGCGCCTCGGTGAAGCCCATGGCGTCGGAGGCCGCGTTGACCGAATCCTTGACCAGCAACGCCGCCATAGTGGGACGCTCGGCGATGCGCCGCGCGAACTCGCACGTCTTTTCCTCCAGCTCTGCGGCCGGAAAGACCTTGGACACCATGCCGAGCCGGTAGGCCTCGTCGGCATCCAGCGAATCACCGGTCAACAGCAGCTCTTTGGCCTTGCGCGGACCGAATTCCCAAGGGTGCGCGTAGTATTCGACACCCGGCATACCCAGTCGCACCGCCACCACGTCGCTGAACCTGGCATTGTCGGCGGCGACGATCAGGTCGCACGCCCAGATCAACATCAGGCCCGCCGAGATCGCGTTGCCCTGGACCTGGGCGATGGTGATCTTGCGCAAATCGCGCCAGCGGCAGGTGTTTTGGAAGTAGAAGTGCCACTCCTGCAGGTACAGCTTTTCCATGACCGCGTCGCGGGTGGCGCCGTGGGAACGGAAGGTCGGATGCTGCGCCGGTCCGGGCTTACGCTCCAGCATCGCCGCCTCCGACCCGAGGTCGTGCCCGGCGGAAAAGTTATCTCCCCGTGCGGCCAGGATCACCACTCGCACGGCGTCGTCGGCCTCGGCCCGGCAAAACGCCTCGTCGAGCTGAACCAACAGGGTTCGATTCTGCGCGTTGTGCGCCTCCGGACGGTTGAGCCAGATCCGCGCGATCCGCCCGTCGTCGAGGGTTTCGTAGGCCACCAGCTCGGCGGGTTTGGCTCCGTCGGCGTGGGTATCGGCGTGGGTATCGGCTTGGGTATCGGCTTGGGTATCGGCGCTGTCCGAGAGTGTCATCGCACCCACCTACCTTGTCTCGCGGGTCGTCTGGGGCCGGTATCGACTTTACAGATTACGGCGACTCTGTAAGAAGGTCGCGAGCCGGGCCGCCGACGCGCGGACCGGCGCTCGGAAAAGTTTGCTGCGGCACCGGTCCGCGAGGTCTTTCCGCAGAACCGGCGCCGGACTAGCCGCCACGGCTGCGTGCCGGATTTAGCTTCGCTTACAGTTGTGTAATGCCAACCAAAACTGACCATGGCGATATCGGCGACGTGGAACCGGTGGCCGACAGCACCGCGAGCCAGGCCAGGCGGGTCGTCGCCGCATACGCCAACGACGCCGATGAGTGCCGCATTTTCTTGTCCATGCTCGGTATTGGGCCGGCGAAGCTCGAGAGCTAAATGGCTTCCAGCGGACGGCGGTCCACGGAGCCCCCACCCACCGAAGTCTTCGGGGACTCGGACTTCGTAGTCGTGGCCAACCGGCTGCCCGTCGACCAGGAGCGGCTTCCCGACGGCACGACCACCTGGAAGCGCAGCCCCGGCGGGCTGGTCACCGCGCTCGAGCCGCTACTACGGCGCCGGCGCGGGGCCTGGGTCGGCTGGCCCGGTGTTGCCGAAGCCGATGTCGACGCGGTAGACGAGCCCATCGTCCAGGACGAGCTGCGGCTGCATCCGGTGCAGCTGTCCGCCGACGACGTCGCCGAATATTACGAGGGGTTTTCCAACGCCACACTGTGGCCCCTCTACCACGACGTCATCGTCAAGCCGCTCTACGACCGCGAGTGGTGGGAGCGGTATGTCGACGTCAACCGTCGCTTCGCCGAAGCCGCCGCACGCGCGGCCGGCCACGGCGGAACGGTGTGGGTTCAGGACTACCAGCTGCAACTGGTCCCGAAGATGCTGCGCACGATGCGCCCCGACCTGACCATCGGCTTCTTTCTGCACATCCCCTTCCCACCGGTGGAGCTGTTCATGCAGCTGCCATGGCGCACCGAGATCATCCAGGGCTTGCTGGGCGCCGACCTGGTGGGCTTTCACCTGCCCGGCGGGGCTCAAAACTTCATGATTCTGGCCCGGCGGTTGGTGGGCGCCGATACCACCCGGGGCTCGGTCGGCGTGCGGTCACGCTTCGGTGAGGTGGTGTTGGGTTCACGCACCATTCGGGTGGGCGCCTTTCCCATCTCTATTGATTCGGGCGCGCTCGACCGCGCCGGCCGCAACCGGGATATCAGGCGCCGCGCCAAGGAAATCCGTGCGGAGCTGGGCAACCCCCGCAAGATTCTGCTCGGCGTCGACCGGCTGGACTACACCAAGGGCATCGACGTGCGGCTCAAAGCGTTCTACGAGCTCCTGGCCGAGGGACGCGCCAAGCGCGACGACACCGTGTTGATCCAGCTGGCGACACCCAGCCGGGAGCGGGTGGAGAGTTACCAGATCCTGCGTAACGACATCGAGCGGCAGGTCGGCCACATCAACGGCGAGTTCGGCGAGGTCGGTCATCCGGTGGTGCACTACCTGCATCGCCCGGTTCCGCGCGACGAGCTCATCGCCTTCTACGTGGCCAGTGATGTCATGTTGGTCACCCCGTTGCGGGATGGAATGAACTTGGTGGCCAAGGAGTACGTCGCCTGCCGCAGTTATTCCGGCGGGGCGCTGGTGCTCAGCGAATTTACTGGAGCCGCCGCCGAACTTCGCCAGGCCTATCTGGTCAATCCGCACGACCTTGAAGACGTCAAAAACGGCATCGAGGAGGCGCTCAACCAGTCGGTCGAGGCCGGACGACGCCGGATGCGGGCGCTGCGACGCCAGGTGCTGGCCCATGACGTGGACCGCTGGGCCCGCTCGTTCCTTGACGCACTCGCCGAGGCGCGTCCGGGGCATGCCAGCTAGCGCTGGGGCCGCGAACGCAGCGGCAGTAGCCGGTGGTCTCGGGTGAACACCAGGCGCACCAGCCCCAGCGCGACGACGACGGTGGTGGCCGCGACCGAGCCGAGGATGAGGAACATCACGACCGCCTGCACCAGCACGGCCTGCACCGGTGGCACGCCGGCGAGGATCAGTCCGGTCATGGCGCCCGGCAGGAACACCAGACCGGTGGCTTTGGTGGTCTCGATCTGCGGCGATATCGCCGAGCGCAGCGCGATCCGCAGATAGGGGGCCGCGGCCTGGCGCGACGGCTGCCCGAGGGCAAGCCGGGCTTCGACCTCGTCGCGTTTGTCGCGCAGCTCGTCGACGAGGCGCCGGGCCACCAGCACCATGGCCGTCATCGAGTTGCCGATCATCATCCCGGCAATCGGCACCAGGGTCCGGGCCTGCAGGGGGAACACCCGCAGCCCGAATATCACGCCCAGGGTGATCGCGGCGGCCGCGGCGAACGCCGCGATGGCCAGCGGCGCCAGCCGCGGTACCTCGGGCGCCCGCCGGCGGGCGACATCGCCGGCGTAGGCGATCATGCCCGCGGTCCACGCCAACGACCACCACAACGACCGGCCGGGCGCGAAGAGCAGCGTCAGCGCGCCCCCGACGAGCAGCAGCTGGACCAGCGCGCGGGTGGCCGCCCACAGCACCTGTCTTTCCAGGCCCAGCCGCTGCCACAGCGAGATCGCCGCGGCCAGCACCACCAAAGCCAGCGACGTCGCCAGCCCGATCCAGCCGACCTGGCCGCTCACGGCTGGGCCTGATCGTTGGCCTGATCGCTGGCCGGCTTGGACCCGACCTCGACGAGTCCCCGGCAGCGTCCCCGTTCGATGTGCAATATCCGATCGGCGGCCCGCTCGGCCTGCGCCGCGTCATGGGTGACCCACAGGGCGGGAATCCCGTCGCCGGCCAGCCGGCGAACCGCGCCCTCGATCACGCGTGCCGCTTCCGCGTCGACGGCTGAGGTGGGTTCGTCGAGCAGCAGCACCTGCGGGCGGGCCATCAGCGTGCGGGCCAGACACATGCGCTGCGCTTCCCCGCCCGACAACGCGGTCGCGTCGCGGTCCAGCCATGACCCGGTGAGCGCCACGCGGGCCAGCGTCTCGGTCATCTGCGCCTCCGACGCGGTCGGCTCGGCGACCCGCATGTTGTCGGCCACCGTGCCCGGAAACGGCGTCGGGCGCTGGAAGCACATGCCCACCCGGCGCCGCAACCACAATGGGTCGGTCTCGGCAATATCCTTGCCGCAGAACAATACTCGTCCGCTCGTCGGCACCTCCAGTCGATTGCACAACCGCAGCAGGGTCGACTTGCCCGATCCCGACGGGCCGAACACCGCCGTCACCCCGTGCCCCGGAATCACGGCGGTGAACCCGTCCAGCGCTTTCACCCGGTCACGTTCGACGACAACGTCGGCGAATTCGAACACCGAATCGGCATCCACTGCTAAATCCACTGCTAAATCCTGCCAAGCCTCGATCTGCCCGGGGTCGGTCGCGAGCAACAGCTGCGGTACGCTCACCCGGAAGATTATCGGAACACGATATCGGAGTCCGAGTTGGCAGCGACGGGTTCGAGGCGAGATTTCTGGCGGCGATTGCTGCACGCCGAGGGACCGCCGGCCGCGATCTGCATACGACTGCTGGTCGGCTTGGTGTTTCTCAGCGAGGGCATCCAGAAGTTCCGCTATCCGCAGCAGCTCGGGCCGGGGCGCTTCGAGCGGATCGGAATACCTGCTGCCACCTTCTTCGCCAATCTGGACGGGGTCGTCGAAATTGTATGTGGCACAATGATTGTCCTGGGTCTGCTGACCCGGGTCGCGGCCGTTCCACTGCTCGTCGACATCATCGGTGCGATCACGCTGACCAAGATTCCAGAGCTGCGGCCGGGCGGCTTTCTCGGTGTGCAGGGTTTCTGGGGCATGGCCCATGACGCACGCACCGACCTGTCGATGCTGCTCGGCCTGATCTTTTTGCTGTGGGCCGGTCCCGGCCGGTGGTCACTGGATGCGCGGCTGGTCCATGCCGGTTGATCGACGTGGCTTCCTCACGTGGAGCGGCCTGGGAATGCTCACCGCCACCGGCCTGGTGAGCGCCTGCTCGAACCACCCACCGGCCGGTAAGGCCGACTACACGCTGCGCATCGGCCACAGCCAGGTGGAAGTCGCCCCCGGCAAACACGTCTCGACCACCACCTACAACGGCCAATTCCCCGGGCCGCTGCTGAGGTTTACCGAGGGCAAGCAGATCACCGTCGACGTCCACAATGACACCGGCACCCCAGAACAGCTGCACTGGCACGGCCAACACCTGCCGGTGGAGGTCGACGGCTCGGCCGAGGAAGGCACCCCCTTCATCGCCGCCCACGGCATGCGCCGGATCTCGTTGGTGCCCGGCCCGTCGGGGTTCCGCTTCTACCACACCCACCTCAACCCTGGTGCCGAACTGACGGGCGGGCAATACGGTGGCTTGGTCGGTCCCGTCTACATCGAGCCCAAGCATGAACCGGGCGCCTACGACCGCGAAGTGTTCCTGACGCTCAAGGAGTTCGAGCCCAGCCTGAGCCAGGGCGGTGACATGCCCGGCGGTTTCCTGGCCGGCGACCAGGTCGCCGAGCTGAAAAACCAAGGCGAGCAAGCGATGAACGCCTCGCTGGCAGCCGGCAGGCCGCACGGCTACGAGGTTGGCTACGAGGTCTTCACGGTCAACGGCCGCGTTCTCGGGCACGGGGAACCGATCCGGGTCAACACCGGAGAGCGGGTCATGCTGCATGTCCTCAACGGCAGCGCCACCGAGAACCGCAGCCTAGCCCTGCCCGGACACACCTTCACCGTGGTGGCCCTGGACGGCAACCCGGTGCCCAAACCCGTTGCGGTTCCGGTGTTGTGGCTCGGTGCCGCCGAACGCGTCTCCGCAATCGTGGAGATGAACCACCCCGGCGTCTGGATACTCGGCGACCTCTCCGACGAGGACCGTCAAGCGGGCATGGGCACCGTCGTCGAATACGCCGGCCGCACCGGCGAGCCGCAATGGGCCACGCCGCCCGAGTTCGCCTGGGACTACCGGGTGTTCGGCAGCGGCGGTACTGCCCCGGCCGCCGACCAGGTGATCGACCTGCTCATCGAGAAGCGCAACGCCGCCGGCGACGGTTTCAACATCTGGACAATCAACGGCGAAGCGTACGCCATGGACACCAAGCAACCGGTCCTCGACGTCGCCAGCGGCCGGCGCTACCGGCTGCGGTTCCGCAACGCCACCGACGACATCCACCCGATGCATCTGCATCGGCATACCTTCGAAATCACCCATGTCGCAGGCACACCCACAGCGGGTGTTCGCAAGGACGTGGCGATGCTGGGCGGCTACCAGATCATGGAAGTCGACTTCACCGCCGACCAACCGGGGCTGTCGCTGTTGCACTGCCACCAACAGATACACATGGACTTCGGTTTCATGACGCTGCTGCGCTGCTCCTAGACCTGCACACCGTAGAATCGGAACCCGATATCGGCTTCGTCACTGACCCGAAGGGGTTGTCCCGAAAGGGGTTGTCCATGCGGGAGTTTCAGCGGGCCGCGCTGCGCCTGCACATCCTGCATCACGCCGCCGAGGGAGAAGTCCATGGCGCTTGGCTGACCGGGGAACTGAGCCGCCACGGATACCAGGTGAGCCCCGGCACGCTGTATCCGACACTGCACCGGCTGGAGGCCGACGGTCTGCTGGTGTCGGAGCAACAGGTGGTGACAGGCCGGGCGCGCCGCGTCTACCGGGCCACCGCAGCCGGCCGCGCGGCGTTGGCCAACGATCGCCGTGCCCTTCGAGAGCTGGCGCACGAAGTCCTCGGCACGGAGGTCTGGGCGGGGCCTAACCAGGCATAACCAGGTCTAACCGGGCCTGAGCTGGCCTGAGCTGGGCGCGCCGGCCGGCGTTGCGAAGCCATGGTGTTCCCGCCGAAACGCTGTGATACTCGATGCAGCACCGCAGCGCGGTAGGCAGAGAAGAAGATCAAGGAGGAAGCGACGTGAACATCCGTCACGGACTGGCCGCCGGCGCGGGCATCGTCTCAGCCGTCGCACTGGCGACCGCGCTGGAATCAGGCGAACCGGCCCATGCCGTCGCGCCACCGCCCGACGGTGCTTACTCCTTCAGTGAGGCCGGCGTTTCCGGGGTTACCTGGACCATCACCGCACTATGCGACCAGCCGTCCGGAACGCGCAACATGAACGACTACTCCGACCCGGTCACGTGGGCGTTCCAGTGTGCGCTCAATATCGCGAGCACGACGCCCCAACAGATCACCCGCGCCGACAAGCTGCAGAACTTCAGCGCCAGGGCTCGGCTGACCAGTGTCCTGTGGACCTTCCAGGTGAACCAGGCAGAGGGCGTGTTATGCCCCGACGGCAGCACCGCGCCATCGACCGAAACCTATGCGTTCAGCGACGAGAACATGAGCGGCACGCACACCACCTTGCATGGCGCGGTCTGTGGTCTGGCGCCGGACATGAAAAAGGAACCGTTCTCGCTCCAGCTGGTGGGGCCGCCGCCCAGCCCGATCGAACGGTACCCGTTGCGCTGCAACCAAATTGCGATCTGCTACTGACCGGCGACGGAGCAGCAGGACTGCGGGCGCGAGCATCGACAGTGCGCTCGTCGGCTGTCGACGGGCGCCTGAGTACCCTAGCCGGAACTACACAGCGTGGTGTTGCTGACGCCAGTAGTCCGGATGTTCGGCCAGCCACCGACGCTCCACGCGTTGCACCCGGTGATGCTCGGCCATGATCAACAAACCACCGGCGATCAGCAAACCCGCCGCGGCCGAGCCCAGCGTCAGTAGCAGCTCGCGATGGTTGTAGGCCAGGGAAGCCACAATCCCGGCCAGGCCGATCACGCCGAGGACGATGAGGAACAACCCCGGCAGCCACAGCGTGTCGATAAACGATTCACCGGCATGCGGTTGGGTGGTTCGGGAGTGTTCCACCGGATCGCGATATGCACCCTTCATTGCGTCTCCCTTCTCCAAGAGACGCCTCTAGGGTACGCCTAGATTGTGCGCCAGGTCACAGATAATTTTTCCGGGTCGCGCAGCTGCGTCGGCTCCGGCCTCGATCGCTCAGGACGGGGCTCAGATCGGCGTGATGTAGGCGATCAGCCACTTGCCGTCGATCCGTTTGTAGTCCACCCGCAGCCGGCTGCCGTCGTAGAGCGGCTGGCGCGACTTGTCGGTCACGGTGCGGTTCATGTACACCATCACCGACGCCGAATTTCGTTGCACCGACATCACTCCCACGCCGACGACACTGGCCTGAACCACCACCTCGCGCTTCTTGGCTTCCGGGATGATCTGCGCGTTGGCGCTGCGCTTGAACTCCTGGCGATAGTCGGGCGTCAAGAACGGATACGCGTCGTTGAGGCTGCGTTCCACCGTCTGGTAGTCGTAGGCGAACACCTTCGGTATCTGGTCGGCGGCCACCTTCGGCAACTCCGCCCGCGCAATCCGCTCGCCGGTGGTCTCGACCCGGTCCCAGTAGAACCACCCACCGGCCGCGGCCAGTCCCACGATCGCGGCGACTAGCAGGACACCGGCAACAGCACCCAGCGCACGCCATACGGGCCGCATTCGCATCAGTTGCCCCCGTCGGGATACTTCAGGTCGTAGCCGGTCATCCGTCCGGTCTCGTCCTCGTGCACGATGACCCGTAACCGGTAGGGCATGGACGGCTTGTTGACGCCGTCGATGTCGGCAACCGTCACCCGTACCGAAACCAGCACCGAAGCGTTGTCGCTGACGGTGTCGATGCCTTCCAGTGCGGCACCGTTGATGACGGCCTCGGACGTGGCGTTGGTGGCGCGGAACAGACCTTTGAGGTTGTCGACGTTGTTGTTGGCGCTCAGCATCCCGCGCAGCGGACCGCTGGTGCTGTTGACGAATCGGTTGACGGCCTCGTCGATGGTGTTCGGCGTGTAGCTGAACATGTTGACCACCAGCTGCGTGGCGGTGTCGACGAAGCGTCGTTCGCGGGCCTGCTCGGCGTCGGCGTCGCGGTGCTGGCCGACCAGGGCCAGCACCCCCCAGCCCAGCGCGGCGATGACCACCACCGCGGCGGCCAGCGAGATCCAGGCCACCAGCCTGCCCCGGGCCCGTCGCCGGGGCGGCGGCCGGACCGCCGACCGGGCCTTGACCGCCGTGACCGGCTTGGCCGGCCGCTTCGGCTCGGCCATGGACGTGACCTCGACGGGGGTTTCGGCTGCTTCACGCTGGCTCGATGCGGCTTTAGCCGGACCCGCCGCGCGAGACGCCCGCCGGCGCACCCGCTGCGCGCCCGGCTGCTGTGGTGCCACTACATAGCCTTCGGAGCAAGCATGAGGTCCACCCAATTCTCCGCGCTGGACGCGCCGTTGATGCCAGGCGCGAAGATACCAGTGCCGCCGGCCGGGTCCTTGAAGACTCCAGTGCTCTGGTCATAGGTCGTGTAAGCCTGGCCGCTGGCTTGCGGTTCCGGTCCGGTGCCCACCGGCGGGGGCGGCGGCGGCAGCGTCTTCGGGTATGGAAGCAGCGGTGGCTGCGGTGGGTAATCCGGCGGCATCCACGACGTGAAGGGCGGCGGCGGGCCGTTGTCGTTGGGCGGCGGCGCCGGCTGCGCCGGCTGGTGCGGCGCCGGTCCGGGACCGGGGACCACACCCGGTGGCGGTGGCCCGGCGATCGGCGTGCCCGGGTCCGGATCGGCGTCCGGCGGAATGTAGGGAAACTTGTTGGGCGGCAACACGTTCAGTCCATCGGTTACCGGTGTGTCGTACGGAACCGGCGGCCCGCGCCACGGGTTGCGGCCGAGTGGCACGTAGCCCTTCGGGTCGCGGCACAACTGGATCGTCGGTGCCCGCTTGCCGGGAAACTCCTGGCACGGGTAGTTCCGGGCGCCACGCACCGTGCTGGGGTCGTTCTGGGCGGTCTTGCAGTACATGTCCGTCGGGATTTCCCGCAGTCCCTCGTCGGCGGGCGAGCGGATCAGCGGCGGAGGTATGAAGCCGACGTTGCATGGCGGCGGGTCGTTCAGGTCGATCTTGAAGTCCAGCTTGGCGCCCTCGTCCTGAGGCACCCCGCCGGCAGCGGTGGTGAGCGCGGCGAACAGCGCCGGCAGCACCACCAGAAGCTGCTCGATCGACTTGTGATAGATCACGCCCACCCGCCCAAGGTTGGCCAGGCTGGCCGCCAGCGCCGGGAAGGAGGGCCGGATACCGGAGAACGCCGTGTTGGCCTCGTCGATCGCGTCCGGAGCGGTGGCCAGGGTGTCGCGCAGCCGCGGGTCGGCCGCACGAAGCTCGGCGGTGAACCGCGCCAGCCCGTCGGCCAGTGACTTGATGTCAGCGCCGGCACGGACTTGAGCCTGCAGGAACGGACCAGCCTGGTCGATCAGCTGCGCGACCTGCGGGTAGTTGGTATTGGCCTCGTCCACCAGCAACCGCGCCGATTCCACCAGCCGGGCCAGCTCCGGACCGGTGCCGTTGGTGGCGGTGAAGGCCTCGTGCAGCAATTCCCGCAGCCGCGTGTCGCCGAGACTGTTGACCAGCGCCTCGGCCTTGTGCAGCAGATCGGCGACGTCCTGGCCGATCCGGGTGTTCTTGCGCTCGATCTTGGATCCGTTGCGCAGCTTGGCCGGCGACGGATTCGCGGGCGGCACCAGGTCGACGTACTGCTCGCCGATGGCCGACACGCTCTTCACGGTGGCGGTGACGTTCGAGGGAATCGGAGTGCCGCTGTTCAGCCGCATTTCGGCGGTGACGCCGGACGGATTCAGCTCGACCGACTCCACCCGCCCCACTTGCACACCGCGGAAGGTGACGTTGGCGTTCTTGTACAAACCACCCCCGGCCACGAAATCGGCGCTGACACCATAGGTTCCGAGGCCGAACGTGGCCGGCAACCGCAGGTAGAAGACGGCCATCACCACCAGGGTGATGACGGTGATCACCCCGAAGATGGCCAGCTGGATCCTGGTGAGTCTGTCGATCATCTCCGCATCACTACTGCCCCTTACCGACGCTTACTGACCCTTACTGACCCTTACTGACCCGAAGCCGTACCGGGCGGAATCTTGAACGGGTCGGCCGCCTGTCCGGACAGGTTGGCCAGTTCCCCGGTCAGGAAGTCGGGCGGGTTGAGCACCTCGTCCATGTGCGCCATGTTCGGGTCCAGTGCATACGACGTGGTGAAGAACGTCTCACCGATACGCCGCAGGGTCAGGTCGAACGTGGTGAACACGTTGAGATAGTCGCCGCGCACCGCCTGCTTGATGCCGAAGTTGGGGAACGGGAAGGTGAGCAGCAGCTGCTGCGCGGTGACGAATTCCTTACGGTTGTCGTTGATCGCCTTCACGACCGAGTACAGGTCTTTCAAGTCCGCGGCGAAGTCGGTCTTGGTCTTGGACAGCACGTGCGAGGTGACCATGGCCAGCTTTTTCAGTGCGGCGAACGCCTCGACGATGCTGGCGCGGTTCTTGTTGAGCACCCGAAGCGCGTCGGGCAAGGTGTCCAGCGCCCGGCCCAGGTTGTCCTTGTCCCGCGCCAGGATTCCGGCGAATCTGTTCAGCCCGTCGACCGCGTTGATGATGTCGTTGACCTGCTTGTTGAGTCCGGCAGTCAATTCCGCGAGCCTGGGGATCAGGTCTTTGAACTGACCCTGCCGGCCCGCCACGGCTTGATAGGTCTCGTCGGTGATCTCCTCCAGCGCACCGACATTGCCCTTGTTGACCACCACCCCGAGCGCGGCGAACACCTCCTCGGTGGTAGGCGCGCGGCCCGTGCGGGACTCCGGGATGGACTGGCAGTTGCCGTCGCCCAGCCTGCCGGTCGGATGGTCCGCCGGCCGCACCAGGTCGACGTGCATCGAGCCCAGCAGCGACGTCTGGGCGACCGTGGCGGTCGAGTTGCACGGCAGCACCACCTGCTTGTCCAGGGCCAATTTCACCGCGGCATAAAAGGATCCGTCGGGCCGCTGCATGGCGTCGATGCCGGCGACACTGCCGACGGTGACGTCGTCCACCATCACCGGCGAGTTCTGCGGCAGCGTCGCAACGTCGGGCATCTCGGCGGTGATCGTGAATGCGCCGTCGCCGTGGCCGGCGGTCCCGGGCAACGGAAGCGAGTTCAGCCCGCCGAACTGACAACCCGCAAGCAGCGTGGTGCCCGCAGCAAAGACACCGGCGCGCAACATGATTCGTCTCATCGGCCGGCCCCCTGCTCGGCGGGCAGCGGTGCCGCAGGAGCCGGGGCGGCAGCCGAGGCAGGTGGCGGCCCCGGCAGCGGACCGTACCCGGGCGGGGGGCCCGGCGCTTGCGGAACAAGCAGGCTCTGCAGGTCCGTGGCGTTGCCCGGCGCGGGCTGTGTCGCCGGCTTGGCCGGAATCCAGGTCAACTCCGGAACCGGCGTCTCGGCCTTGGCCTGGGTGGCCGGAGTGTCGTAGATGACCTGGCCTTTGTAGGCCGTAATCGTATTGAGCGGGTGGAACATGATCGGCGGGTAATTCGCCGTGAGCCGGCGCAGCACCGGTCCCAAGCGCTCACGGCACAATTCGGCGCGCCGGTAGTAGTCGGGTCCCGAAGTTCCCGCGGGGGTGTCGAACGAGCCGCCGCAGATGAATTGCACGGGGTTGGCGAAGTTGGGTATCGACAGCAGACCGTTCAGGGTGCCCTGCGCGGGGTCGTAGATGTTGTAGAAGTTGGCGATACCGGGACCCGCCACGTGCAACACCTGCTCGATGTTGTCGCTCTGGTTACTCAAGGTCTGGGTAAGGTCGCCCAGCTGGCCGACCGTTTCGATCAGGGTCGAGTTGTTCTCGTGCAGAAAGCCCCGGATATCGGAGAGTGCCTGGTTGAGCGTGCCCAGGGTGTGGTCCAGATTGCGTGAGCTGTCGGCGAGCACCTGCGACACCGACGCCACGTGCCCGGCGAACTGCACGATCTGTTCGTTGCTCTGCGACAGCGCGTCGACCAGCACCTGCAGGTTTTTGACCGTGCTGAATATGTCGCTGCGCGAATCCCCCAGCCGCCCGGCGACTTGCGAGAGTTCCTGCAGCGCCTTGTGGAAAGAGTCGCCGTTGCCGTCGAGGGTGTCGGCGGCCTGGTCGATCGCCGCACCGAGGGGGCCCTGCAGTTCCCCCGCCGCCGGACTGAGCGTGACCGACAGTTGGGTCAGCGCCTCCTTGACCTCGTCCCACTCCACCGGGACCGCGGTGCGGGACAGCTCGATGCTGGCGCCGTCGGGCAGCACCGCGCCGCCGGTGTAGGCGGGGGTGAGCTGAATGAACCGCGCCGCCACCAGGTTCGGCGACATGATGACGGCCTGGGCGTCGTGGGGAATCTTGACGTCCTCGGACACCGACATGGTGATCTTGACGTCCGACGGCCGCGGCTCGATGGTGTCGACGGTACCGACCGGAACCCCGAGGATGCGGACCTCGTCGCCGGGGTAGAGCCCGACGGCGGAGGTGAAGTACGCGACGATCTTACGGCCGTTGCCGCCCACCGAAGCCAGCACGTAGATACCGCCCACCAGCACCGCGACCAACGCGATGATGGTGACGGTGCGCAAGCCCCGGCGGCCGAAACGTCGCTGTATGGCGGTCGTCATGGTGACTTCGGCCTGATGATCCAGCGTTCCTGGATGAGCCCGCGCAGATAGTCGGCGAAGCTGTCCGGCAGTTTGCCGGGCTGGTAGACCATGTCGAACACCATGGCCATCAGCGGCGCCGGAATCGCACTGAAGACGTTGACGTTGAATCCCGGTCCGGATCCGACGACCTCACCCAGCGTGGTCGCGTAGGCCGGCAGCCGCTTGAGGGCTTCGGTGATGTAGTCGCGGCGCTCGTTGAGGTTGCTCAGCACCTGATTGAGCTTGGAGAGGGCCGGGCCGAACTCTCGGCGGTTGTCGGCGACGAAGCCGGAAATCTGCGCCGAGACGTCGTCGATGCCGGAGATGAGCGCGCCCAGCGCGGCACGGCGCTCGTCGAGCGCGGCAAACAGCTGGTTGCCGTCATCGATCAGCTTGTTGACCTGCGCGGCGCGCTGCGACAACACCCCGGTTACCGTCTTGGCGTGCGCCAGCAGGCCCTGCAGCGCTTCGTCGCGACTGTTCAGGGTGCGCGACAGCGACGTCACGCCGTCCAGCGCACCGCGCAGCTGCGGGGTGGCATCGTGCAGCGTCTCGGTGAGCACCTTCAAGGCCTGCTCGAACTGGGGCTTGTTCAGGTCGTTGGCGTTGCGGCCCAGGTCCTCGAGGGCGCCGTTGAGTGTGTAGGGCGTGGTGGTGCGGTTCAAAGGAATCGTGGTGGCATGCCCGCTGCCGGCCGGGGTCACCGAGATGGACCGCTCGCCGAGGATGGTGTCGGTCCGGATCGCGGCCAGCGACTGGTCGCCGACGACGACCTTGCGGTCCACGCTGAAGGTGATCTTGGCGCTGTCACCGGCCAGGCTCACCTCCGAGACCTTGCCCACCTTGAAGCCCGAGACGTAGACGGCGTTGCCGGGCGTGATGCCGCCCGCGTCGGTGAAGTAGGCGTCGTAGGTCTTGCCCTGGGGAATGAAGGGCAGCCCGGCGTAGCCGAATGCGATCAGCACGACGCAGACCACCAGCACCACCCCGAAGATGCCGGTGCGCAGCGGGTCGCGATCGCGTTTTCTGCTTGGCTTGCTATCTTGCTGGTTATTTTGCAAAGGCGCACCTTCCCTTGCTGGGATCCGGCTGGCCACCCATCGGGATCAGGATGTCGCTGCCGGCTGGGCCGTTGATCTTGATCGTCACCGTGCAGAAGTAGATGTTGAAGAACGCCCCGTAGGAGCCCAGTGCGGCCAGCCGCAGGTAATCCTCGCCCAGCTGCTCGACGTCGTTGTTGATCTCGGCCTTGCGGTCATCGAGCTCGGTGGCCAGCGGCCGGGCGTTTTCCAGGATGCCCTGCAGCGGCCGGCGCGAATTTCTCAGCAGGTCGGTGAGATCGGTCGTCGTCGAGGCCAGCGGCGGGATAGCCCCGGCTATCGCGTCCTTGTTGTTGGCGAGCCCGGTGATCAGCTGTTGCAGCTGGTCGACGCTGGCCGAGAATTGAGCGCTCTTCTGGTCGACGGTGGCCAGCACCGTGTTGAGGTTGGTGATCGCGTCACCGATCAGCTGGTCGCGCCGGCCCAGGGCCGTCGAAAAGGCACTGGTTTCGCCGAGCACGTCGGACAACGCGCCACCCTGGCCTTGCAGCAACTCGATGACCGCGCTGGTGATCGTGTTGACCTTGTCCGCGTCAAGGCCCTTGAGCACCGGCTTCAGTCCCCCCAGCAGCGCATCGAGGTCCAATGCCGGCTGGGTGTGCTGGGCGTTGATGGTGCCGCCCGGCGGCAGCTTGCGCAGTTCCCCGGGCCCGGAGGTGATCTCCAGGTACCGGTCGCCGACCAGGTTTTCGTACCGCACCACCGCACGCGTGGACGAGTACAGCGTGTAGCGCTTGTCGACTCCGAACGTCACGTCAACGGTGTTGTCCGGGTTCAGCGCGACCCCCGACACCGCCCCGACCGGTATGCCGGCGATGCGCACCTTCTGGCCGGCCTTCAACCGGGACGCGTTGGTGAACGTGGCGTGGTAGGTGGCTTTCGGGCCGAACCGGAAATCGCCGAAGACCACCACCAGCGCCGCGGCCACCAGCAACATCGCCAGCGCGAAGATGCTGACCTTGATCACCATCGAGCGATGCGACGGCATGCCCCCGTCCGCCATCAGAAGTCGTCCCGTTCCGCGAAGGCCCCATGGAACAAGAACTGCAAGGTCGACGGCGCGTCAACCTGCACCTCGGTGAACGGCTCGTACGGGATGTAGGCGTTGTCGGTGACCAGGAACGGCGCGCGGTAGAACGACCCGCCGTTCTGCTTGGTCGGGATGTCGGGCAAACCACGGCAGTTCGGCCCGCCGGAGGCGTTGACGATCGGCAGGCTCTCCGGGTAGGTGTAGGCCGGCGCGCCCAGCACGAAGTTCGACGAGGTGAACAGGCCCGCCTTGCGGACCCCGATCAACGGCGCGAATTCTTTGATACCGCGCCCGATTCCCTTGAACAGGCAGCCGAATTCCGGCGAGTAGTCGGAGAGCACCTTGAGCGGGGCCCGCAACCGGTTGATGGCGTCGATGAAGTTCTGCTCGGCGGGCTCCAGCGTTTCGTAGGCGTTGTTGGCCAGGCCGATCGTGGCCAGCAGCGTGGTGTTCAGGTCCTTCTGCTTGTCCACCAGCGTCTTGTTGATGGTGGGAAGGCTGTCGAAGACGGTGTTGAGGTCGGGTGCGGCGTCGGCGTAGACGTTGGTCACGATGCCCGCCTTGCGGAAATCCTCCTGCAGGGTGGGCAGCTTCGGATTCGCTTGGCGCGTCAGCGTATTCAGCCCCGACAACAGCGCGCCGAGGTCGTCGCCGTGGCCGCGCAGGCCCTCGGACAGCGCGCTGAGCGTTCCGTTCAATTCGACCGGGTCGATCTTGTGCAGCAGGTCGATGAGCGACTGGAACAGCGTGTTGACCTCCAGCTGCACCTGGGGTGCCTCGACATGCGCGTTGGGGCGCAGCGACGTGGGCGACGGCGCAGTCTTGGGCGGTTCGAACTCCACTGACTTGGCCCCGAAAATGGTATTGCCGGCAATGCGAACCGTCGCGTTGGACGGGATGAAATGCATCTCGCCGCTTCTGATGGCCAGTCGCAGCCGTGCCTGGTCACCGCTATAGGTGATGTCCTCGACGGTGCCGACCTGGACGCCGCGGAACTTGACCTTGGCGCCCTTCTCCATCACCAGCCCGGCCCGCGGCGCGGACACGATGACGGTGTCGGTCGAGGTGAAGGCCGCGGTATAGGACAGGTAGGTCAGGACGGCCGACCCCACCATCAGGCCGGCCAGCAGCGCTGCCGCCACCCGCACGCTGGTGCGTCGCGATCCGCCCGCCATGGTCCTATCGAGTCCTTATCCAGAGAGGTTGAAGTTGCCGGACGCGCCGTACACGGCGAGCGAGATGAACAGGGTGATGACCACCACCACGATCAGCGACGTCCGCACCGCCTGACCGACGGCGATGCCGACGCCGACCGAGCCGCCGCTGGCGTTGTAGCCGTAATAGGTATGCACCAGCATCACCGCGATCGACATCACAATCGCCTGCAGGAACGACCACAGCAGGTCAGACGGGATCAGGAAGGTGTTGAAGTAGTGGTCGTAAAGGCCTTTGGACTGCCCGTTGATGAACACCGTGGTGAAGCGGGCGGCGAAGAACGCGGCCAGCACCGACAGCGAATACAGCGGAATGATGGCGACCAGGCCGGCGATCAACCGGGTCGACACCAGGTACGAGACCGAGTGGACCGCCATGCATTCGACAGCGTCGATCTCCTCGGACACCCGCATGGCGCCCAGCTGGGCGGTGGCGCCGGCGCCGATGGTGGCCGCCAGGGCGATGCCGGCGATCACCGGTGCGACGACGCGCACGTTCAAAAACGCCGAGAGGAATCCGGTGAGCGCCTCGATCCCGATGTTGCCCAGCGACGAGTAGCCCTGGACCGCGATGACGCCGCCGGAGGCCAGGGTCAGGAAGGCCGCCACGCCGACCGTGCCGCCGATCATGACCAGCGCGCCCGCACCCAGGGTCATCTCGGCGACCAACCGGATGGTCTCTTTGCGGTATCGGGTGATGGCGTTGGGGATGTAGCGCACGGTTTCGCCGTAGAACAGTGCCTGCTCGCCGAAACTGTCCACCGGCTCCTGCAGCCGGGACATGAATCGGCGGAAGCGGATAGTGACGTCATAGCTCATCGCTTCATCACCATCGCTTGCTTTCCTTCATGTGTTACTTCGCCGAGATTCGTACGCCGATGGCCGTCATCACCACATTGATCACGAACAGGCAGATGAACGCGTAGACGACGGTTTCGTTGACCGCGTTGCCGACGCCCTTGGGCCCGCCCTTGACGGTCAGGCCACGGTAACAGCCGACCAGTCCGGCCATCACGCCGAACAGCAGCGCTTTGACTTCGGCCAAGATCAACTCCCGCAGGCCGGTCAGCACGGTCAGCCCGTTGATGAAGGCACCGGGGTTGACCCCCTGCAGGAAGACGGAGAACACATAGCCACCGGACAAACCGATGGCGCACACCAGCCCGTTGAGCAGCAACGCGACCAGCGTCGACGCCAAAACCCTTGGCACGACCAGGCGTTGGATCGGGTCGATGCCCAGTACCCGCATCGCGTCGATCTCTTCGCGGATGGTGCGGGCGCCCAGGTCGGCGCAGATAGCTGTGGCGCCGGCGCCGGCCACCACCAGCACGGTCACCACCGGGCCCAGCTGGGTGATGGTGCCGAATGCCGTTCCGGCGCCGGAGAGGTCGGCCGCACCGATCTCACGCAGCAGGATGTTGAGGGTGAAGGCCACGAGCACCGTGAACGGGATGGAGACCAGCAGGGTGGGGACCAGTGATACCCGGGCAACCATCCAGGTCTGATCGAGGAACTCGCGGAATTGAAACGGACGCCGGAGGGCAGCACGGCCAGTATCGATCGACATTTCGAAGAACCCGCCGACGGCCCGGGCCGGAACCGCAAGCTGTTGAATCAACCTGGTTCCCCCGTCTGCTAGGCGGCGAAGCCGATGTGTCCCCTGAGCCCGAGCAGGGGCTGGATGCGGCTCCTGGCGAGCCGGCTCATATTAACCCAGAACGACTTCGCCGTGTCAATGAACAGCACTTTGCATAACCTGCGTTAATTTGGCTGGTTAAACCCTTTCTCGTGCGGTCATTCTGACACAGGTTCTAACCGCCGAAGCGGGGCACGACGAGCCCCCCGGCCGTCGTCGGGCCCCTACTGTGCCATCAGACCGGTAGCCGAAAAATTACGGTCCGGCTCTCGGCCAGCAAAGTAGTCCCGCAGTGTGTCACTCAGCTGCGCGGGCTCCCACGCCGAGCCGCCCGCGCTGAAGCGCCGCTCGGCCGTCGGCGCGGCCACCAGCGTCACCTGCGGGCCGTAGACGATGAACAATTGCCCGTTGACCTCCGCGGCCGCCGGCGATGCCAGAAACTGGACCAGGCTGACCACGTGCTCCGGTGACAACGGGTCGATTTCACCTTCTGCGATTTCGGGCTCGGCGCCGAAGACCTCGGCGGTCATCGCGGTGCGGGCCCGCGGGCAGATTGCGTTGGCGCGCACGCCGTAGCGGCCCAGCGCCCGCGCCGCGGACAGGGTGAGCGCGGTGATGCCCGCCTTGGCCGCGCCGTAGTTGGCCTGCCCTGCGGGACCGACCAGCCCCGCCTCCGAGGAGGTATTGACCAGCCGGGCGTACACCGAGCCGTCCGGGGTGTCTTTGGCTTTCGCGCGCCAGTAGGCGGCCGCGTTACGGGTCAGGAGGAAATGGCCGCGCAGGTGTACCGCGATGACCTGGTCCCAATCCTCGTCGGACATGTTGAACAACATTCGGTCTCGGGTGATACCGGCGTTGTTGACCACGATGTCCAGCCCGCCCAGCCCGTCTGCGGTTGCTACGAGTTCGTCGGCCGTCGCGCGCTGGCTGATGTCGCCGGCGACCGCGACCGCTTTGGCGCCGGTTGCGTTGATCTCGTCGATGACATCCGAGTTGTGCAGGGCGGCGCCGATGTCGTTGACGACGACGACAGCGCCGAGCCTGGCCAGCCCCACCGCCTCGGCGCGGCCCAGTCCCGCGGCCGCGCCGGTGACCACCGCGACCTTCCCGGACAGATCGTTGGCCCAAGTCAATTTATGAATACCTCTAGTTCGGGTTGTTCGGGTTGTTCTGGGGCCTAGTCCTCGCGGAGCAGGGCGGCCCGCGGACATTCGGCGATCGCCTGCTCGGCCAGGGCCTCTCGGTCCGGCGGAATGGGGTCGAGCTTCACGACGGCATAGTCCTCGTCGTCCAGGTCGAAGATATCCGGTGCAATTCCCAAGCACACCGCGTTACCCTCGCACCGGTCACGGTCCACCTTTACCCGCACGGCATCCTCCCTGAAGCTGGCGCTTTTCCTGATCACTCTGTAGCACCACCATAGGGCTGTGGCGCCTCTGACGAAACGGTCGCTGGATTCCCAGACTAGAACGTGTTACAACCGGGAGAACGGATGGGTAGCCGTTCGCGCCCGTTCAGGCGCCCGTTTAGGCGGCCGTTTAGGCGGCCGGTGACGGCATTATGTGCACGACATTTGACCGGAGGCGGCAGGAATGCGCATCAGTTACACACCTGAGCAGGAAGAGCTGCGCCGCGAACTGCGGTCGTACTTCACCACCTTGATGACGCCGGAGCGGCGCGAGGCGCTGAGCTCGATCGGGGGCGAAATCGGCGTCGGGAATGTGTACCGGGAGACGGTCGCTCAGATGGGCAAGGACGGCTGGCTCACCCTGAACTGGCCCAAGGAGTACGGCGGCCAGGACCGCTCGCCGATGGACTCGCTGATATTCGCCGACGAGGCGGCACTGGCAGGTGCACCGGTGCCGTTCCTGACGATCAACAGCGTCGCGCCGACCATCATGGCCTACGGCACCGACGAGCAGAAGAAGTTCTTCCTGCCGCGCATTGCTGCGGGGAATCTACATTTCTCGATCGGCTACTCCGAGCCTGGCGCCGGCACCGACCTGGCGAACCTGCGCACCACCGCCGTCCGCGACGGCGACGACTACGTGATCAACGGGCAGAAGATGTGGACCAGCCTGATCGCCTACGCCGACTACGTCTGGCTGGCCGTGCGCACCAACACCGAAGCGAAGAAGCACCGGGGCATCTCGGTGCTGATCGTGCCGACGACCGCCGACGGGTTCTCCTGGACGCCGGTGCACACCATGGCCGGCCCAGACACCAGCGCCACCTATTACACCGACGTGCGGGTGCCGGTGACCAACCGAGTCGGCGAGGAGAACGGCGGCTGGAAGCTGGTGACCAACCAGCTCAACCACGAGCGGGTCGCGCTGGTGTCGTCGGCTCCGATCTTCCTGTGCCTGCGCGAGGTTCGCGAATGGGCGCAGAACACCAAGGATTCCAGCGGAGCGCGGCTCATCGATTCGGAGTGGGTGCAGCTCAACCTGGCCCGGGTGCACGCCAAAGCCGAGGTGCTCAAGCTGATCAACTGGGAGCTGGCGTCATCGCAGGACGAGGCGCCGTCGCCGGCCGATGCCTCGGCCGCCAAGGTGTTCGGGACCGAGCTGGCCACCGAGGCCTACCGGCTGCTGATGGAGGTGCTGGGTACCGCGGCGACGCTGCGCCAGGATTCGCCGGGCGTGTTGCTGCGCGGCAGGGTGGAGCGGATGCACCGGGCGTGCCTGATTCTGACTTTCGGCGGCGGTACCAACGAAGTGCAGCGCGACATCATCGGCATGGTGGCGCTGGGCCTGCCCCGGGCCAGCCGCTGAAAGGACTGAAACAGCAATGGATTTCTCGACAACCGAAGCCGCGGCCGACCTCGGCGGTCTGGTGGACACCATCGTCGACGCGGTGTGCACCCCGCAGCATCAGCGACAGCTGGACGCGCTGGAGCAACGGTTCGACCGCGACCTGTGGGACAAGCTGGCCGGCGCCGACATCCTGACCAGTGCGGCGGCAACGTCGCTGGGTGGCGACGGATTCGGGGTGCTCGAGCAGGTTGCGGTGCTGGTCGCGCTGGGGCACCAGCTGGCCGCGGTGCCCTATCTCGAGTCGGTGATGCTGGCCGCCGGTGCGCTGGCCCGATTCGGCTCCGAGGAACTGCAGCAGGGCTGGGGGGCGCCGGCGGTCAGCGGGTCGAAGATCTTGACCGTCGCGCTCGACGGCGAGATGGGCGAGGGTCCGGTGCAGGCTGTTCGGGCCGGTGAGGGCTACCGGCTCACCGGCACGCGCACTCAGGTGGGCTATGGGCCCGTCGCCGACGCCTTCCTGGTTCCCGTCGAAACCGACTCCGGCACTGTCGTTTTGCTGGTCGCAGCCGACGACCCGGGGGTGAGCGTGACCGCCCTGCAGACCACCGGCCTGGGCAGCGTCGGGCATCTGGCCCTGGATGGTGTGACGGTGGACGGGTCGCGTCTGGTCGCCCACGGCGATGCCCTTAGCTGGTTGCGCACGATGTATGCCTTGGGCCGCAGCGCATTTCAGCTCGGCGTCCTCGAGCGCGGATTGCAGATGACAGCCGAATATGCCCGCACCCGAGAGCAATTCGACCGTCCGATCGGGAGCTTCCAGGCGGTGGGGCAACGGCTGGCCGACGGTTACATCGACGTCAAAGGGCTGCGGCTGACGCTGACCCAGGCGGCCTGGAAGGTCGCCGAAGATCTGCCGGCCGAGCTGGACGTCGCCTCGGCCGCGTTCTGGGCCGCCGACGCCGGGCACCGGGTGGCGCACACGATCGTGCACGTGCACGGCGGTGTCGGTGTCGACACCGATCACCCGGTGCATCGATACTTTTTGGCAGCCAAGGAGACCGAGTTCGCCCTGGGCGGTGCCACCAGGCAGCTACGCCAGATCGGGCGTGAGCTGGCAGAGACTCCCGCTTAGTCGTGACTGTAGCGTCACGGTGGGATGCGAACGTGACTGCGGCGTCACGCTCGAGACGAGGAATCCGACGCATTGAGCACTGACCCGACCGTCACCCAACTGCTCGTGCCGTTGGTCGACATCGCCGACCGGGGAGTTTATTTCGAGGACTCGTTCACCAGTTGGCGTGATCACCTACGGCACGGTGCCGCTATCGCGGCAGCGCTGCGTGAGCGTCTGGACCCCGGGCGTCCGCCGCATGTCGGGGTGTTGCTGCAGAACACCCCATTCTTCTCGGCGATGCTGGTGGCGGCCGGGATGTCGGGCATCGTTCCGGTGGGCCTCAATCCGGTGCGCCGCGGCGCGGCGCTGGCCCGCGACATCCGGCACGCCGACTGTCAGCTCGTGCTCGCTGACTCGGAATCTGTTGCGCCGCTTGGTGATCTGGACCACGTCAATGTGGATTCCGCCGAATGGGCCGAAGAGGTCGCGGCTCAACACGATGCCGACTTCTGTTTCCAATCCGCCTCACCCACAGACACTTTCATGTTGATATACACCTCTGGCACCAGCGGTGACCCGAAGGCAGTGAAGTGCAGTCACAGCAAGGTGGCGATCGCCGGGGTGACCATGACCCAGCGCTTCGGCCTGGGCCGCGACGACGTCTGCTACGTGTCGATGCCGTTGTTCCATTCCAACGCGGTCCTGGTCGGATGGGCGGTGGCGCTGGCGTGCCAAGGGTCAATGGCGTTGCGCCGTAAGTTTTCTGCCTCCGGCTTCATGATGGACGTGCGCCGCTACGGCGCGACCTACGCCAACTACGTCGGCAAACCGTTGTCTTACGTGCTTGCCACACCCGAGCAGCCCGACGACGCCGATAACCCGCTGCGGGCCGTGTACGGCAACGAAGGGGTGCCCGGCGACGTCGAGCGGTTCGCGCGCCGATTCGGCTGTGTGGTCATCGACGGATTCGGCTCGACCGAAGGCGGCGTGGCGATCAGCCGCACACCCGGCACTCCGGCCGGTGCGCTCGGACCGCTGCCGGAGGGTATTCGGATCGTCGACCCCGAGACCGGCGAACAGTGCCCACCGGGCGTCGTCGGCGAGTTGGTCAACATCGCCGGTCCCGGTCGCTTCGAGGGCTACTACAACGACGACGCCGCCTCCGCCGAGCGCATGGCCGGCGGCGTCTACCACAGCGGCGACCTGGCCTACCGCGATGCAGCCGGCTATGCCTATTTCGCTGGGCGGCTGGGTGATTGGATGCGAGTCGACGGAGAGAATCTCGGCACGGCACCGATCGAACGGGTGCTGCTGCGTTACCCCGGAGTCGTCGAGGTAGCGGTTTATCCGGTACCCGATCCGGTGGTCGGTGACCAGGTGATGGCGGCGGTGGTGATGGCGTCCGGCGTCGACTTCGACGTCGACTCGTTCCGGGCTTTTCTGGCCGAACAGCCCGACCTCGGGCCCAAGCAGTGGCCGTCGTACGTCCGGGTGAGCGCGACGCTGCCCCGCACCATGACCTTCAAGGTGCTCAAGCGCCAACTTTCGGCAGACGGTGTCGACTGCGGTGATCCGGTGTGGCCGATACGGCGATAGGCGGTTCCCGGGGGGTCGCCAACTCGCAGGTACGCCTTCGACAATGGTGCCCATGACCAGCGAGCGGAACCCGGAACTCGACCAGAGCTTCGAAAAATTCGCTGCCGCCGTGCCCGGGGTGATCGGGCTTGCCGTCGCCGCACCGGGTCGAACCGAGACGTATACGTTGGGCCGATGGTCGACCGGCGTTGCTTGGTCAACGATCAAAGTTCCGTTGGCGATCGCTGCTCTACGTCATGACCGCAGCCGTGCGAAAGACCTTGCGGTCAAGGCAATCACCGAATCGGACAATGTCGCCGCGGAGTTGCTGTGGTTGCAACTGGGAGATCCACCCGACGCGGCGCGGCGGGTGCAAACCGTGCTCCGAGAGGCCGGCGACGCGGACACCGTGGTCGAACCCCGGCGGCTCCGGCCGGGGTTCACGGCATTCGGGCAAACGCGGTGGCCGCTGGACAGGCAAGCACAGTTCGCGGCGCATTTGCCCGGTCTCGCCGACGCCGTCGGCGTCACCGATTTGATGCGCCAGCTCTGCAGCGATCATCGCTGGGGGCTGGCTGACAAAAGTGTTGCCGCAAAAGGCGGTTGGGGACCGGGCAGCGACGGTGACTATCTGGTACGGCAATTCGGGTTCTTCCCTACCGAATCCGGGTATGCGGGCGTGGCGTTGGCAGCCCGGACAGCGAAGTTCGACAGCGGAGTGGATGTGCTCAACCGGATGACAGATTGGCTCGTCAACCATTTTCGCGGGCTGACCGGGCAGTGACGAGTCCCGTGCCGATGCCGTCCGCTGTTATCCCAACAGTGACGGCACCAGCGCGTCGATCAGGTGCGGTCCGGGTTCGGCGACGGCGGAACGCAGGGCGTCGGCGAACTCCTCACAGGTGGTGACCCGCCGCGCCGGAACACCCATGCCCTCGGCCATCTTGACGAAATCCATTCTGGGGGGCGAGATGTCGAGAAGGTTCAGCGCCTTGGGTCCGGGAGCGGATCCGGCGCCGACGCGCTGCAATTCGATTCGCAGGATGTCATAGGCGCCGTTGTTGTAGATGACGGTGGTGATGTCGAGGTTTTCCCGCGCCTGGGTCCACAACCCCGAAATCGTGTACATCGCCGACCCGTCGGATTGCAGGCACAGCACCGGACGATCGGGAGCGGCGACCGCGGCACCCACCGCCGCCGGGATGCCGTAGCCGATTGCCCCGCCGGTCAGCGTCAGCCAGTCATGGGCCGGCGCCCCGGCGGTGGCTTGTGGCAGCATCAGACCCGAAGTGGTGGATTCGTCGACGACGATCGCCCGATCGGGCATCAGCGCGCCGATCACTTCGGCCGCCGACGCCGACGTGAGCGGACCCGTCGGAAGTTGCGGACGCGACGCGGCCGCCACCGGCGCGCTGGTGCCGGGTGCCAACTCGTCGGCCAGTGCGACCAGGGCGTCCGCCGCTCCCCCGGGCTCGGCGAGCAGATGCACGGCGCATCCCGCCGGCACCAGATCGCTGGGCATGCCTGGGTAGGCGAAAAACGACACCGGCGATTTGGCGCCGGCCAGCACCAGATGCTTGGACCCGTCCAACTGCGCCGTCGCGGCTTCCGCGAAATATGCGAGGCGCTCCACGGCGGGCACGCCGGCGCCGCGCTCCAGCCGGGTCGGAAACGTCTCGCACAGCCAGCGCGCCCCGGTGGCCTCGGCGATCCGCGCGGCCGCGGCCAACCCCGGGCCGCGGGTGGCGTCCCCGCCGATCAGCAACATCACGGGTTCTCCGGAGCGCAATACGTCGGCCACCGACACCAGGTCCTTACCGGCCGGCGCCGGCCGCCCCAGAACCGGTGCAGCCGGCGCGGCGCCCTCCGACCAGGAGGCATCGGCGGGCAGGATCAGCGTCGAGATCTGCGGGCCCAACCGGGTGGCGGCGACCGCGTCGGCGGTATCGATTCCGACGCCAGCGGCGGCCTGCGTGCGGCGCACCCATCCCGACACCGTGCCCGCCAGCGCATCGATGTCGGATTCCAAAGGGGCGTCGTATTTCTTGTGATAGGTCGCGTGGTCACCGACGATGACCACCATCGGCACCCGCGCGCGACGCGCGTTGTGCAGGTTGGCCAGACCGTTGCCCAGCCCGGGCCCCAAGTGCAGCAGCACCGCCGCCGGCCGGTCCGCGATACGCGCGTAGCCGTCGGCCGCACCGGTCGCCACACCTTCGAAAAGCGTTAATATGCCTCGCATTTGCGGAACGGTGTCGAGTGCGGCCACGAAGTGCATCTCCGAAGTGCCCGGATTGGCGAAGCACACGTCGACACCGCCGTCGACCAAGGTGTTGATCAGTGCCTCGGCGCCGTTCATGTTTCCACCTTTCCTCGGGTCAGCCCTGTGAAGACGCGTTCGGCGTTGCGGTGCAGGAAGTCTCGTCGGCCGTCGTCGCTGAGACCCAATTCGTCGAGGCCCGTCAGGGCATGCGGGTGGGCGATCATCGGATAGTTGGTGCCGAACAGGACTTTGCGTTGTCCGGTACCGGTTTTCATGAAGCTCACCAGTTCGTGCGGCAGCCGCTTGATGGTGTAGGCGGAGGTGTCGATGTAGACGTTTTCGTGCTTGCGGGCCACCGCGACCATCTCCTCGGTCCACGGATAGCCGACATGCCCGCACACGATCACCAGCTCAGGGAAGTCCAGCGCCACCTGATCGATGTAGGGAATCGGGCGTCCGGTTTCCGATGGCCGCAGTGGGCCGGTGTGGCCGACCTGGGTACAGAACGGCATGGCCAGCTCCACGCACTCGGCGAACAACGGGTAGTAGCGACGGTCGGTGGGCGGCGCGTTCCACAGCCAGGGCACCACTCGCAGACCGACGAAACCGTCGTCGCGCACTCGGCGCCGCAGTTCCCGAACCGCCGCCATCGGACGGTCCAGGTCGACCGTGGCCAAGCCGGCAAACCTGTCCGGGTGCGCGGCGACCCATGCGGCGACCTCATCGTTGGAAATCAGGTCCAGGCCGTTGGGACCACGCCACGCGCTGAGCACGCCGAGGTCGACGTCGGCTGCGTCCATTGCTGCAAGGGTTGCCGCGATTGGGATTTCGGTATCGGGTATGGACCCACCGGTCCAGCGCCGAAGCGAGGCCAACATGTCGCTGCGCAGGAACCGCTGGGTCGGGTGCTGCATCCACACATCGATCGTCATCGCGCTTCGAACTGTAGACGCTTTGCCGATGTTTTCGACCGGCGGCAGTCCTGTCCACCGCGCCGATCCCGTCGGCCGTTATCGGGTTCCGACCGCCTCCGGCTGCGCGAACGTCGATCTTGGCGACAGATTCTTACGGTCACTATTTCGCGACGTTTCAAGGGCGGGAAGCCGGACCGCTTATACGGCAAAAACTAATACTCGGCTAGAGGCCACAGTTACCATACCAATCGACTAAAAACGGCGGATTTATTAGACGTGCGGTAGATAGAATGCCGACCTAGCGACGCCGCGGGGGGTGGTAGTTGCCGACATTTCCTCAAACGGTTGGAGCTTCCGTCATGTCATACGTGCTCGTCTCCCCCGACATGGTCGCCGCAGCCGCCGAGGATCTGACCACTCTCGGTTCAACCATCGGTGCGGCCAATGCAGCCGCGGCGACCTCGACGACGGAGGTGCTGGCCGCGGCCACTGATGAGGTGTCGGCACGCATTGCGGAACTATTTGGCGCCTACGGCCGGGAATACCAGGCCATCAGCGCTGAGGCGGCGGCGTTTCACGCCCGTTTTTTGCAGGCCTTGAATTCGGGTGCGGGGGCTTACGCCTTCGCGGAAGCCGCCAACGTGTCACCGTTGCAAACCCTCGAGCAGGATGTGCTCAATCTCGTGAACGCGCCGACCCAGCTGTTGCTGGGCCGACCGCTGATCGGCAACGGCGCCGATGCGACGGTTCCCGGCGGCGCCGGCGGGGACGGCGGCATCTTGTTCGGCAGCGGCGGCAATGGTGCAGCTGGGGCGCCAGGGCAGGCCGGTGGCGCCGGTGGGTCAGCGGGGCTGTGGGGCAACGGCGGCACCGGTGGCGCCGGCGGAATGGGCGCCAACGGCGGGGCCGGAGGCAACGGCGGGTGGCTGCTGGGCTTCGGCGGCCAAGGCGGCATCGGCGGGACCGGTGCAGGCGCCGGTGGGGCGGGCGGCAACGGCGGGTTCTTGTTTGGCGGCGGCGGGGCCGGCGGTGTCGGCGGAATCGGTGGCGGCGCCGGCGGCGCGGGCGGCCGCGGAGAATGGCTGATCGGTGCTGGCGGGCCCGGCGGCGCAGGTGGCGACGGCGGTGGCACCGGTGGGGCCGGCGGCAATGGCGGGTTCTTGTGGGGCGGCGGCGGGGCCGGCGGCGCCGGCGGAAACGGCGGCGGGGCCGGCGGGGCCGGCGGGGCCGGCGAGGTGTTGTTCGGTGGCGGCGGGGCCGGTGGCGCGGGCGGAGACGGTGGCGGCAACGGGGGTGCCGGGGGTGACGGCGCCTGGTTGTGGGGTCGCGGGGGCGCCGGCGGCGTTGGTGGCCACGGTGGCGGTGACGGCGGCGCGGGCGGTCGCGCCGCGCTGCTGTTTGGTGCTGCTGGTGCCGGGGGCGCCGGCGGTGCAGGTCTCGACGCCGGCCCTGGTGGCAATGGCGGGGCCGGCGGGCATGGTGGTGCCGGCGGGAACGGTGGGATTTTCTGCGGGGGCGGCGCTGGTGGCGCCGGTGGCGCCGGTGGGGCCGGCGGGACCGGCGCGAATGGCGGTGCTGTCGGGGGTACTGGCGGAACCGGAGGAGCTGGCGGCGACGGCGGCGCCGGCGGGCGAGGTGCGTTCCTGTTCGGCCACGGCGGACACGGTGGTCTAGCCGGCCAGGGCGGCATCGGAGGAACCGGTGGTACCGGTGGTGACGCCGCTGCCGCCGGTGTCGGCGGTGCTGGTGGCTTCGGCGGTACCGGCGGCACACCCGGGCAGGCCGGTGTCGGGGGCGCGTCTGGCCTCATTTTTAGTTCCGCTGGAGCGGCGGGCGGTACAGCCATCGGCGGCGCCGGCGGCACCGGAGGCCATGGTGGCGCTGGCGCTGCCGGCACGGACGCCGCCCCCGGCTCCGGCGCTACCGGCGGTACCGGATTTGCCGGCGGCGCCGGCGGTGCCGGCGGGGTCGGCGGCGGCATCGGAGCGGCCCAGGGTGCCGGCGGCCAGGGCGGCACCGGCGGCACCGGCGGCACGGGCGGCCAGGGTGGCACGGGTGCTGATAGCACCAACCCGGCGGTGGCGGGCCAGGCCGGCGGCCAGGGCGGCACCGGTGGCCAGGGTGGGGATGCCGGCCAGGGCGGCTTCGGCTCCACCATCGGCGCCGATGGCACCGCCGGTGACGGCGGCACCGGCGGTGTGGGCGGCACCGGCGGCAACGGAGCCGATTACACCGCCGCGGTAGCCGCCGGGGCGACCGGCGGCACCGGCGGCCAAGGCGGCGCCGGCGGCCAGGGCGGCACCGGCGGGGCCGCCGGTAACGCGTTCACCGGCACCGCCGGCATCCAAGGTGGCGGCGGCCAGGGCGGCACCGGCGGCACCGGCGGCACCGGCGGCCAGGGTGGCACCGGCACCGACAGCACCAACCCGGCGGTGGCGGGCCAGGCCGGCGGCCAGGGCGGCACCGGTGGCCAGGGTGGGGATGCCGGCCAGGGCGGCTTCGGCTCCACCATCGGCGCCGATGGCACCGCCGGTGACGGCGGCACCGGCGGTGTGGGCGGCACCGGCGGCAACGGAGCCGATTACACCGCCGCGGTAGCCGCTGGGGCGACCGGCGGCACCGGCGGCCAAGGCGGGGCCGGTGGGCAGGGCGGCACCGGCGGGGCCGCCGGTAACGCGTTCACCGGCACCGCCGGCACCCAGGGTGGCGGCGGCCAGGGCGGCACCGGCGGCACCGGCGGCACGGGCGGCCAGGGTGGCACCGGCACCGACAGCACCAACCCGGCGGTGGCGGGCCAGGCCGGCGGCCAGGGCGGCACCGGTGGCCAGGGTGGGGATGCCGGCCAGGGCGGCTTCGGCTCCACCATCGGCGCCGATGGCACCGCCGGTGACGGCGGCACCGGCGGTGTGGGCGGCACCGGCGGCAACGGAGCCGACAACCTGAGCACCGCAGCCGCTGGGGCGACCGGCGGCACCGGCGGCCAAGGCGGGGCCGGTGGGCAGGGCGGCACCGGCGGGGCCGCCGGTAACGCGTTTGCCGGCACCGCCGGCACCCAAGGTGGCGGCGGCCAGGGCGGCACCGGCGGCACCGGCGGCACGGGCGGCCAGGGTGGCACGGGTGCTGATAGCACCAACCCGGCGGTGGCGGGCCAGGCCGGCGGCCAGGGCGGCACCGGTGGCCAGGGTGGGGATGCCGGCCAGGGCGGCTTCGGCTCCACCATCGGCGCCGATGGCACCGCCGGTGACGGCGGCACCGGCGGTGTGGGCGGCACCGGCGGCAACGGAGCCGATTACACCGCCGCGGTAGCCGCTGGGGCGACCGGCGGCACCGGCGGCCAAGGCGGCGCCGGTGGGCAGGGCGGCACCGGCGGGGCCGCCGGTAACGCGTTTGCCGGCACCGCCGGCACCCAAGGTGGCGGCGGCCAGGGCGGCACCGGCGGCACCGGCGGCACGGGCGGCCAGGGTGGCACCGGCACCGACAGCACCAACCCGGCGGTGGCGGGCCAGGCCGGCGGCCAGGGCGGCACCGGTGGCCAGGGTGGGGATGCCGGCCAGGGCGGCTTCGGCTCCACCATCGGCGCCGATGGCACCGCCGGTGACGGCGGCACCGGCGGTGTGGGCGGCACCGGCGGCAACGGAGCCGACAACCTGAGCACCGTAGCCGCTGGGGCGACCGGCGGCACCGGCGGCCAAGGCGGGGCCGGCGGGCAGGGCGGCACCGGCGGGGCCGCCGGTAACGCGTTCACCGGCACCGCCGGCACCCAGGGTGGCGGCGGCCAGGGCGGCACCGGCGGCACCGGCGGCACGGGCGGCCAGGGTGGCACCGGTGCTGATAGCACCAACCCGGCGGTGGCGGGCCAGGCCGGCGGCCAGGGCGGCACCGGTGGCCAGGGTGGGGATGCCGGCCAGGGCGGCTTCGGCTCCACCATCGGCGCCGATGGCACCGCCGGTGACGGCGGCACCGGCGGTGTGGGCGGCACCGGCGGCAACGGAGCCGATTACACCGCCGCGGTAGCCGCTGGGGCGACCGGCGGCACCGGCGGCCAAGGCGGGGCCGGTGGGCAGGGCGGCACCGGCGGGGCCGCCGGTAACGCGTTTGCCGGCACCGCCGGCACCCAGGGTGGCGGCGGCCAGGGCGGCACCGGCGGCACCGGCGGCACGGGCGGCCAGGGTGGCACGGGTGCTGATAGCACCAACCCGGCGGTGGCGGGCCAGGCCGGTGGCCAGGGCGGCACCGGTGGCCAGGGTGGGGATGCCGGCCAGGGCGGCTTCGGCTCCACCATCGGCGCCGATGGCACCGCCGGTGACGGCGGCACCGGCGGTGTGGGCGGCACCGGCGGCAACGGAGCCGACAACCTGAGCACCGCAGCCGCTGGGGCGACCGGCGGCACCGGCGGCCAAGGCGGGGCCGGCGGGCAGGGCGGCACCGGCGGGGCCGCCGGTAACGCGTTTGCCGGCACCGCCGGCACCCAGGGTGGCGGCGGCCAGGGCGGCACCGGCGGCACCGGCGGCACGGGCGGCCAGGGTGGCACGGGTGCTGATAGCACCAACCCGGCGGTGGCGGGCCAGGCCGGTGGCCAGGGCGGCACCGGTGGCCAGGGTGGGGATGCCGGCCAGGGCGGCTTCGGCTCCACCATCGGCGCCGATGGCACCGCCGGTGACGGCGGCACCGGCGGTGTGGGCGGCACCGGCGGCAACGGAGCCGATTACACCGCCGCGGTAGCCGCTGGGGCGACCGGCGGCACCGGCGGCCAAGGCGGGGCCGGCGGGCAGGGCGGCACCGGCGGGGCCGCCGGTAACGCGTTCACCGGCACCGCCGGCACCCAGGGTGGCGGCGGCCAGGGCGGCACCGGCGGCACCGGCGGCACCGGCGGCCAGGGTGGCACGGGTGCTGATAGCACCAACCCGGCGGTGGCGGGCCAGGCCGGCGGCCAGGGCGGCCAAGGTGGCCAGGGTGGGGATGCCGGCCAGGGCGGCTTCGGCTCCACCATCGGCGCCGATGGCACCGCCGGTGACGGCGGCACCGGCGGTGTGGGCGGCACCGGCGGCAACGGAGCCGATTACACCGCCGCGGTAGCCGCTGGGGCGACCGGCGGCACCGGCGGCCAAGGCGGGGCCGGCGGGCAGGGCGGCACCGGCGGGGCCGCCGGTAACGCGTTTGCCGGCACCGCCGGCACCCAGGGTGGCGGCGGCCAGGGCGGCACCGGCGGCACCGGCGGCACCGGCGGCCAGGGTGGCACCGGCACCGACAGCACCAACCCGGCCATCGCGGGCCAGGCCGGCGGCCAGGGCGGCCAAGGTGGCCAGGGTGGGGATGCCGGCCAGGGCGGCTTCGGCTCCACCATCGGCGCCGATGGCACCGCCGGTGACGGCGGCACCGGCGGTGTGGGCGGCACCGGCGGCAACGGAGCCGACAACCTGAGCACCGCAGCCGCTGGGGCGACCGGCGGCACCGGCGGCCAAGGCGGGGCCGGCGGCCAGGGCGGCACCGGCGGGGCCGCCGGTAACGCGTTTGCCGGCACCGCCGGCACCCAAGGTGGCGGCGGCCAGGGCGGCACCGGCGGCACCGGCGGCACGGGCGGCCAGGGTGGCACCGGCACCGACAGCACCAACCCGGCCATCGCGGGCCAGGCCGGCGGCCAGGGCGGCACCGGTGGCCAGGGTGGGGATGCCGGCCAGGGCGGCTTCGGCTCCACCATCGGCGCCGATGGCACCGCCGGTGACGGCGGCACCGGCGGTGTGGGCGGCACCGGCGGCAACGGAGCCGATTACACCGCCGCGGTAGCCGCCGGGGCGACCGGCGGCACCGGCGGCCAAGGCGGCGCCGGCGGCCAGGGCGGCACCGGCGGGGCCGCCGGTAACGCGTTCACCGGCACCGCCGGCACCCAAGGTGGCGGCGGCCAGGGCGGCACCGGCGGCACCGGCGGCACGGGCGGCCAGGGTGGCACCGGCACCGACAGCACCAACCCGGCGGTGGCGGGCCAGGCCGGCGGCCAGGGCGGCACCGGTGGCCAGGGTGGGGATGCCGGCCAGGGCGGCTTCGGCTCCACCATCGGCGCCGATGGCACCGCCGGTGACGGCGGCACCGGCGGTGTGGGCGGCACCGGCGGCAACGGAGCCGATTACACCGCCGCGGTAGCCGCTGGGGCGACCGGCGGCACCGGCGGCCAAGGCGGGGCCGGCGGGCAGGGCGGCACCGGCGGGGCCGCCGGTAACGCGTTTGCCGGCACCGCCGGCACCCAGGGTGGCGGCGGCCAGGGCGGCACCGGCGGCACCGGCGGCACCGGCGGCCAGGGTGGCACGGGTGCTGATAGCACCAACCCGGCGGTGGCGGGCCAGGCCGGCGGCCAGGGCGGCACCGGTGGCCAGGGTGGGGATGCCGGCCAGGGCGGCTTCGGCTCCACCATCGGCGCCGATGGCACCGCCGGTGACGGCGGCACCGGCGGTGTGGGCGGCACCGGCGGCAACGGAGCCGACAACCTGAGCACCGCAGCCGCTGGGGCGACCGGCGGCACCGGCGGCCAAGGCGGGGCCGGCGGGCAGGGCGGCACCGGCGGGGCCGCCGGTAACGCGTTTGCCGGCACCGCCGGCACCCAGGGTGGCGGCGGCCAGGGCGGCACCGGCGGCACCGGCGGCACGGGCGGCCAGGGTGGCACCGGCACCGACAGCACCAACCCGGCGGTGGCGGGCCAGGCCGGCGGCCAGGGCGGCACCGGTGGCCAGGGTGGGGATGCCGGCCAGGGCGGCTTCGGCTCCACCATCGGCGCCGATGGCACCGCCGGTGACGGCGGCACCGGCGGTGTGGGCGGCACCGGCGGCAACGGAGCCGACAACCTGAGCACCGCAGCCGCTGGGGCGACCGGCGGCACCGGCGGCCAAGGCGGGGCCGGCGGGCAGGGCGGCACCGGCGGGGCCGCCGGTAACGCGTTCACCGGCACCGCCGGCACCCAGGGTGGCGGCGGCCAGGGCGGCACCGGCGGCACCGGCGGCACGGGCGGCCAGGGTGGCACCGGCACCGACAGCACCAACCCGGCGGTGGCGGGCCAGGCCGGCGGCCAGGGCGGCACCGGTGGCCAGGGTGGGGATGCCGGCCAGGGCGGCTTCGGCTCCACCATCGGCGCCGATGGCACCGCCGGTGACGGCGGCACCGGCGGTGTGGGCGGCACCGGCGGCAACGGAGCCGACAACCTGAGCACCGCAGCCGCTGGGGCGACCGGCGGCACCGGCGGCCAAGGCGGGGCCGGTGGGCAGGGCGGCACCGGCGGGGCCGCCGGTAACGCGTTTGCCGGCACCGCCGGCACCCAAGGTGGCGGCGGCCAGGGCGGCACCGGCGGCACCGGCGGCACGGGCGGCCAGGGTGGCACGGGTGCTGATAGCACCAACCCGGCGGTGGCGGGCCAGGCCGGCGGCCAGGGCGGCACCGGTGGCCAGGGTGGGGATGCCGGCCAGGGCGGCTTCGGCTCCACCATCGGCGCCGATGGCACCGCCGGTGACGGCGGCACCGGCGGTGTGGGCGGCACCGGCGGCAACGGAGCCGATTACACCGCCGCGGTAGCCGCTGGGGCGACCGGCGGCACCGGCGGCCAAGGCGGCGCCGGCGGGCAGGGCGGCACCGGCGGGGCCGCCGGTAACGCGTTCACCGGCACCGCCGGCACCCAAGGTGGCGGCGGCCAGGGCGGCACCGGCGGCACCGGCGGCACGGGCGGCCAGGGTGGCACCGGCACCGACAGCACCAACCCGGCGGTGGCGGGCCAGGCCGGCGGCCAGGGCGGCACCGGTGGCCAGGGTGGGGATGCCGGCCAGGGCGGCTTCGGCTCCACCATCGGCGCCGATGGCACCGCCGGTGACGGCGGCACCGGCGGTGTGGGCGGCACCGGCGGCAACGGAGCCGACAACCTGAGCACGCGTAGCCGCTGGGGCGACCGGCGGCACCGGCGGCCAAGGCGGGCCGGCGGGCAGGGCGGCACCGGCGGGGCCGCCGGTAACGCGTTCACCGGCACCGCCGGCACCCAGGGTGGCGGCGGCCAGGGCGGCACCGGCGGCACCGGCGGCACGGGCGGCCAGGGTGGCACGGGTGCTGATAGCACCAACCCGGCGGTGGCGGGCCAGGCCGGCGGCCAGGGCGGCCAACGGTGGCCAGGGTGGGGATGCCGGCCAGGGCGGCTTCGGCTCCACCATCGGCGCCGATGGCACCGCCGGTGACGGCGGCACCGGCGGTGTGGGCGGCACCGGCGGCAACGGAGCCGATTACACCGCCGCGGTAGCCGCTGGGGCGACCGGCGGCACCGGCGGCCAAGGCGGCGCCGGCGGCCAGGGCGGCACCGGCGGGGCCGCCGGTAACGCGTTCACCGGCACCGCCGGCACCCAAGGTGGCGGCGGCCAGGGCGGCACCGGCGGCACCGGCGGCACGGGCGGCCAGGGTGGCACCGGTGCTGATAGCACCAACCCGGCGGTGGCGGGCCAGGCCGGCGGCCAGGGCGGCACCGGTGGCCAGGGTGGGGATGCCGGCCAGGGCGGCTTCGGCTCCACCATCGGCGCCGATGGCACCGCCGGTGACGGCGGCACCGGCGGTGTGGGCGGCACCGGCGGCAACGGAGCCGATTACACCGCCGCGGTAGCCGCTGGGGCGACCGGCGGCACCGGCGGCCAAGGCGGGCCGGTGGCAGGGCGGCACCGGCGGGGCCGCCGGTAACGCGTTCACCGGCACCGCCGGCACCCAAGGTGGCGGCGGCCAGGGCGGCACCGGCGGCACCGGCGGCACGGGCGGCCAGGGTGGCACCGGCACCGACAGCACCAACCCGGCGGTGGCGGGCCAGGCCGGCGGCCAGGGCGGCACCGGTGGCCAGGGTGGGGATGCCGGCCAGGGCGGCTTCGGCTCCACCATCGGCGCCGATGGCACCGCCGGTGACGGCGGCACCGGCGGTGTGGGCGGCACCGGCGGCAACGGAGCCGACAACCTGAGCACCGCAGCCGCTGGGGCGACCGGCGGCACCGGCGGCCAAGGCGGCGCCGGCGGCCAGGGCGGCACCGGCGGGGCCGCCGGTAACGCGTTCACCGGCACCGCCGGCACCCAAGGTGGCGGCGGCCAGGGCGGCACCGGCGGCACCGGCGGCACGGGCGGCCAGGGTGGCACCGGCACCGACAGCACCAACCCGGCGGTGGCGGGCCAGGCCGGCGGCCAGGGCGGCACCGGTGGCCAGGGTGGGGATGCCGGCCAGGGCGGCTTCGGCTCCACCATCGGCGCCGATGGCACCGCCGGTGACGGCGGCACCGGCGGTGTGGGCGGCACCGGCGGCAACGGAGCCGATTACACCGCCGCGGTAGCCGCCGGGGCGACCGGCGGCACCGGCGGCCAAGGCGGCGCCGGCGGCCAGGGCGGCACCGGCGGGGCCGCCGGTAACGCGTTCACCGGCACCGCCGGCACCCAAGGTGGCGGCGGCCAGGGCGGCACCGGCGGCACCGGCGGCACGGGCGGCCAGGGTGGCACCGGCACCGACAGCACCAACCCGGCCATCGCGGGCCAGGCCGGCGGCCAGGGCGGCACCGGTGGCCAGGGTGGGGATGCCGGCCAGGGCGGCTTCGGCTCCACCATCGGCGCCGATGGCACCGCCGGTGACGGCGGCACCGGCGGTGTGGGCGGCACCGGCGGCAACGGAGCCGATTACACCGCCGCGGTAGCCGCTGGGGCGACCGGCGGCACCGGCGGCCAAGGCGGCGCCGGCGGGCAGGGCGGCACCGGCGGGGCCGCCGGTAACGCGTTCACCGGCACCGCCGGCATCCAGGGTGGCGGCGGCCAGGGCGGTAACGGAGGCACCGGCGGCCAAGGCGGCACCGGAGGCAACGGCGCCGATAGCGGCACCCCGGGGGTAACCGGCCAGGCCGGTGGCCAGGGCGGCCAAGGTGGCCAAGGTGGGGATGCCGGCAAGGCCGGCATCGGCTCCACCCCCGGAACCGCGGGCACCGCCGGCGATGGCGGCCTGGGAGGTAACGGCGGCAAGGGCGGTGCCGGCGGCACCGGCACCAACTCCACCACCGCACCCGTCGCCGGCGGCAAGGGCGGCCAGGGCGGCGCCGGCGGCCAGGGCGGCACCGGCGGCGCCGCCAACGGTGGCACGGCAGGCAGCGGCGGCAAGGGCGGCATCGGCGGCGACGGCGGCAGCGGCGCTAACGGCGGCAACAACACCGGCACCACCGGCGGCAACGGCGCCGACGGCGGCAAGGGCGGCGACGGCGGTGCCGCCGGAACAGCCGGCCTCGCCGGTAGCGGCGGCGGAGGTAGCGCCGGCACCGCGGGCACCGGCGGCAACGGCGGCAACGGCGGAAAGGGCGGCAGCGGCGGCCAAGGCAGCGCCGCCGTCGCACCTGCCACCGGCGGCCAGGGTGGCCAGGGCGGCGCCGGGGGCGCCGGAGGCGCCGGTGGTGCTGCCAACGGCGGCACCGCTGGCAATGGCGGCGACGGTGGCCTCGGCGGCAGCGGCGGCAAGGGCGGCGCCGGCGCCACGGCTAACAACCCCACGGCCGGTGGCCTGGGTGGCCAAGGCGGCAAGGGTGGCGACGGCGGCGCGGGCGGCGCCGGCACTCTCGGGATCGGCGGCGGCAACGGCGGCAACGCGGGCAACGGCGGCAACGGTGGCGCCGGCGGCCTAGGCGGCACCAACGTCGGTACCCCCGGCGCCGGCGCCAACGGCGGCAAGGGCGGCACCGCCGGCGCCGGCGGTGCCGGCGGCAACGCGCCTGACGGCGGCTCGGGCGGCCAGGGCGGCCTCGGCGGCAACGGCGGCATCGGCGGCGACGGTGGTGCCGGCAGGGGCAAGGGCATCGGCGGCCAGGGCGGCGCCGGCGGTATCGCTGGCACCGGCGGCAACGGTGGCAGCGCAACCGGCGGAAATGGCAGTGGCGGCGCCGCCGGCAACGGCGGCCAGGGCGGGGGCGGCGGTAAGGGCGGCCTCGGCGGCACCACTAGCGGCGGCGGCGACGGTGGCGCCGGCGGCAACGGCGCCGACGGCGGCAAAGGTGGCCTAGGCGGCAGCGGCAGCGGCAGCGGCAGCGGCGGCGCCGGCGGCGCCGGCGGCAACGCGGGAACCGGCGGGACCGGCGGCAACGCCGGCGCCGGCAATAACGACGGCGGCAACGGCGGCACCGGCGGCAACGGCGGCGACGGCGGCGACGGGGGCAACGGCGGCGCCGCCGGCGCCGGCGGCAAGGGCGGCGACGGGGGCAACGGCGCCGACGGCGGCGCCGGCGGCAAGGGCAGCGGCACCGGCAAGGGTGGCACCGGCGGTTCCGGAGGGACCGGCGGCACCGGCGGGACCGGCGGCACCGGCGGTGGTGGCGGCGGCCTCAGCGGCACCGGCGGTACCGCCGGCGGGCCCGGCCTACCTCCGGTGGGTACCACCGGAGGAAAGGGCGGCAAAGGCGGCACCGGAGGCGACGGCGGCGACGGAGGCCCCGCCTGAGCCCAGCTACATCAGCGGTGAGGTGGCGAGGGTGCCGGCGACCGACCGCCAGAGTGTGACGTCATGGCTAGCCGAGCCGCCCGCGCCGCCGCTCAACGTCGGTTAGATCACGCGCGGTGCAGTCGGCCAGTCGACCAGCGTTGCGCCACCACGCTGCCGGCCCGCGGCTCGGCTGCACGCAGCCATGTCGAAACGTGGCTTCGCCCATGGCCGAACGGACCTACCGCTGCGCAAGCCGCCCCAGCCCGTGCACGGCCGCCGCCGACCTAGCCCAAAATCAGGCCCCAGTAGCAACCTGACTGGCACGCACCTCATCGGCGGGTCGCGCTTCGGTCTGCTCCTTGGCCCACCGGTAATCCGGCTTACCGGCCGGTGACCGCTTCACCTCGTCGACGAACCAAAGGCTGCGCGGCACTTTGTATCCCGCGATCAGACCGCGAACGAACCCGTCCAGCTCGGCCAATGACGGACGGCACCCGGGCCGGGCCTGCACCACGGCCGCCACCTGCTGGCCGTAGCGGGGATCGGGTATCCCGACGACCAGAGCATCGAAGATGTCGGGATGACCCTTCAACGCAGCCTCGACCTCTTCGGGATAAATCTTCTCACCGCCGCTGTTGATCGACACGGAGCCGCGGCCCAGCATGGTGACGGTTCCGTCGGCCTCGACCATGGCGTAGTCACCCGGAATCGCATACCGCACACCGTTAATGGTCTTGAACGTCTCGGCGGTCTTCTTCTCGTCCTTGTAATAGCCGACCGGAATATTGCCCTTCTTCGCGATCATGCCACGCACCCCGGAGCCGGGCTGAACTTCGTTGCCGTCCTCGTCGAGGACCACGGTCCGGTGGTCGATGGTGACTCGCGGGCCGCCGTTCTGGGAAGCGCCTGCAGCGACGATACTGGTACCGCCAAACCCCGTCTCCGACGACCCAATTGAGTCGGTGATTACCCGATTCGGAAGCAGCTCAAGCAGTTTCTCCTTGATGCTGGGCGAGAAGAGAGCGGCGGTGCTGGCCAACAGAAACAGCGAAGACAGATCGTAATCATGTTCTCTGTCAAGCGCATCCAGCAACGGCCGGGCCATCGCGTCACCGGTGAAGAACAATAGATTTACCTTACGGTCCTCAACCGTGCGCCATACCTCGTCGGCGTTGAATTCGGGTGCCAGAACAGTGGTTTGGCCGGAAAAGATGGACATCCAGGTGGCAGATTGGGTGGCGCCGTGGATCATCGGCGGAATCGGATAGCGAACCATCGGCGGGTTAGCGGCGGCAGCCTTAGCCAGGTCGTACTCGTCCTTGACGAATTCTCCTGTGGCAAAGTCGGTTCCGCCGAACAGCACGCGGTAGATGTCTTCGTGGCGCCACATCACGCCCTTCGGGAAGCCCGTGGTACCACCCGTATACAGCAGGTAGATGTCGTCGGCACTTCGCTCACCGAAGTCACGCTGCGGCGAGCCCTGCTCCAGCGCGGCGTAGAACTCCACTCCCCCGTAGCGCTCAAAGTCGGCCTCGCTACCGTCCTCCACCACAAGGACCGTCTTGACGTTGGGGGTGTCCGGCAGCACGTTGGCGACCCGGTCGCAGTACTGGCGCTCGTGAACCAGCGCAACCATGTCGGAATTGTCGAAGAGGTACCGCAGCTCGCCCTCGACGTAGCGGTAGTTGACGTTGACCAGAATGGCGCCGGCTTTGACGATGCCGAGCATCGCGATGACGATCTCGTTGCGGTTGCGGCAGTAGAGTCCGACCTTGTCGCCCTTCTGCACTCCCTGATCGAGCAGGTAGTGCGCCAGGCGGTTGGCTTTCTCCTCGAGTAGGGCGTATGTCAGTTGCTCATCTCCGCAGATGAGCGCTACCCGGTCAGGCACCGCGTCGATGGCGTGCTCAGCGAGATCGGCAATATTCAGGGCCACGGACCCCAAACTAGAACGTGTTACATTTCTTGACAAGTTCAGACCCATTGTCGACCGAGAGGCGGTAATCGTGCCCCAGGCTTCAGCAAACGAACACACGGGTCCGGACGCGTTGGTGGAGCAGCGCGGTCACACGCTGGTCGTGACCATGAACCGGCCGCACGCCCGGAACGCGCTGAGCAGCGAAATGATGCAGATCATGGTCGAGGCCTGGGACCGCGTCGACAACGATCCGGACATCCGGTGCGCCATCCTCACCGGCGCCGGCGGCTACTTCTGCGCCGGGATGGACCTCAAGGCGGCAACCAAGAAGCCGCCGGGTGAGTCGTTCAAGGACGGCAGCTACGACCCGTCACGCATCGACGCCCTACTGAAAGGGCGCAGGCTGACCAAACCGTTGATCGCCGCCGTCGAGGGCCCCGCGATCGCCGGTGGCACCGAGATCTTGCAGGGCACCGATATCCGGGTCGCCGGCGAAAGCGCCAAGTTCGGCATCTCCGAGGCCAAGTGGAGCCTGTACCCGATGGGCGGCTCGGCCGTGCGCCTACCCCGCCAGATCCCCTACACCGTGGCCTGCGACCTGCTGTTGACCGGACGCCACATCACCGCCGCCCAGGCCAAGGAGATGGGCCTGATCGGATACGTAGTTCCCGACGGGCAGGCGCTGACCAAAGCCCTCGAAATCGCGGAAACCATCGAGAACAACGGTCCGCTCGCCGTGCAGGCAATCCTGCGGACCATCCGCGAGACCGAGGGCATGGCCGAAAACGACGCGTTCAAGATCGACACCCAGATCGGCATCAAGGTCTTTTTGTCCGACGACGCCAAGGAAGGCCCGAAGGCGTTCGCCGAGAAGCGCAGACCCAACTTCCAGAACCGCTGATCTCCTTCGCCGAGCGTGCTGTCAGCGCGAAAATGACGGCCGCGTTGTGACAGCCAGAACACGCTCGGCGGCCTTGTCGGCACCCCACGCCACACTGCTACCCCATGACCGGACCTTTCATCGGCAGCGAAGCGATCGCCACGGGTGCGCTGACCCCGTACCGGCTGCGTAGCCGATACGTCGCGGTCCATCCCGACGTGTACGTCCCGCCCGGCACCGATCTCACCGCCACGACACGCGCCCATGCCGCCTGGCTGTGGTCACGACGCCGAGGGGTCGTCGGCGGCCACTCAGCTTCGGCCCTGCTCGGCGCCAAATGGGTCGACCATCGAGCGCCAGCCCAATTGCTCTACGACCACCGCCGTCCCCCGAGGGGCATCCTCACCTGGTCCAGCCGCGTCGCCGACGACGAGATCCAACTCGTCCGCGGCATGCCGGCAACCACCCCGGCCCGCACCGCTTTCGATCTCGCCTGCCGGCATCCCGTCGGCAAGGCGGTTGCTGCCATCGACGCGCTCGCCAGGGCGACCAACCTGCAGGTCGGCGACGCCGAGTTACTCGCCGAACGATATAAGGGGCGCCGCAGCATCCGGCGCGCCCGAAGCGCACTCAAGCTCGTCGACGCGGGCGCGGAGTCGCCACGGGAGACGTGGCTGCGGTTACTGCTCATCGACGCCGGGTATCCCGCGCCGCAGACGCAGATGGCGGTGTACGGCGACTACGGGGAGATTGTCGCGTTACTCGACATGGGTTGGGAGCACATCAAAGTCGCAGTGGAGTACGAGGGCGACCATCATCGCACCGACCGCCGGCAATTCAACAAGGACATCGCACGTTTCGAAGCGTTGTCCGACCTCGGCTGGATGGTCGTGCGGGTCACGGTCGAGGATGTGCCGGGCGGCATCCTACGGCGCGTCGCAGCCGCCTGGGCTCGTCGAGCGTGACGTCAGCGTGAAAAATCGGCCAAAATCTCACGCTGACTTCACGTTCGGCGCAACGCAACCCAATACGAACTCAGCCCCGAACCGGCGCCGTCGGGGTGAACACCACCGGCATCGACTCCAAGCCGCTGACGAAGTTCGCCGGCCGCAGCGGCAACGCATCCGAAGACGCCAGCCGCAAGTCGGGCAGGCGCCGCAGCACCCGCTCCGTCATCAGCGACAACTCCAAGCGCGCCAGCTGATTGCCCATGCAGAAGTGGGTGCCGAAACCGAATGCCAAGTGGCTGTTCGGGTTTCGCTGTATGTCAAAGCGCTCCGGCTCGGCGAACACCGCCTCGTCGAAATTCGCCGACTCGAACAACAGCATCATCTTCTCGCCGGCCCGCAACGCGGTGCCATGAAAGTCCGTATCCGCCGTGAGCATTCGGCACATGTTCTTCACCGGCGACGTCCAGCGCAGCATTTCTTCCACCGCCGACGGCAGCAACGACGGGTCGCGCTGCAACAGGTCCCACTGATCCCGGTTGCGCAGCAACTGCTCGGTTCCCCCGCTCAACGTGTGCCGCGTGGTCTCGTCGCCGCCGATCAGAATCAGCAGCGTCTCCATGACGAGCTCATCGTCGCTGAGCCGCTCGCCGTCGACTTCGGAGCGCACCAGCACCCCGACCAGATCCTCGGTCGGCTCCGCACGACGCGCCGCAATGGTCTCGCGGGTGAAGTCGTTGTAGGCCGCAAAGGCATCCATGCTGATCTGGAAATCCTCTTGCGAGACATGTGAACTCAGGAACGTCACCAGGTCGTCGGACCACCTCAGGAACATGTCGCGCTGCTCCGGGCGCACCCCGAGCATGTCGCCGATCACCGCCATCGGCAGCGGCGCGGCAAGGTCCCGCACAAAGTCGCATTCACCGCGTTCGCACACCGCGTCGATCAGCGTGTCGCACAGCGCGGCAATGGAGCCTTCGCGGTCCTTCACCCGCTTTCGGGTAAAGCCGGCGTTAACCAGCTTGCGCCGCAACAGATGTGCCGGGTCGTCCATGTCGATCATCATCGGCATGGCCGGCTGGTCGGGGCGGATGCCGCCGGCGTTGGAGAACAGCTCGGGCTGTCGTTCGGCGTCGATCACCGCCTGATACGTCGACGCCGCGGCCAGCCCGTTGCGGTCCCGAAACACCGGCTGATGCGCCCGCATCCACCGGTACGCGGCGCGTGCCTCATGGTCGGCGTAGAAGGTGCCGTCGGTCAAATCGACGTCAGGCCTACCAATGGCTTCAGTCATGCCAGTCCTCCGCATTACAGTGAGCGTCATGGCTGTCTCGCAACACACCATCGCCGGCACGGTGCTCACCATGCCGGTCCGAATCCGCAAAGCGGACATGCACTCCGCGATGTTCTCGGTGCCCGCCGCGCCGACCCAAAAACTCATCGACTACAGCGGGCTTAGCGTGTGCGAATATCTGCCCGGCAAGGCGATCGTGATGCAGATGCTGGTGCGCTACGTCGACGGCGACCTCGGCCAGTACCACGAGTACGGCACCGCGGTCATGGTCAATCCGCCCGGCTCCCAAGCCCGACGAGCCCGGGGACCCCGCGCCCTCGGCAGAGCCGCGGCGTTCATCCACCACCTGCCCGTAGACCAGTCGTTCACCCTCGAGGCGGGCCGCACCATCTGGGGCTTCCCGAAGATCATGGCGGACTTCAACGTTCGCGAGGGCCCCAAATTCGGCTTCGACGTCAGCGCCGACGGGCAGCTCATTGCCGGCATCGAGTTCGGCAACGGACTCCGGCTCCCCACCCGAGGCACGCAAACGCTGAAAACCTATTCCCACCAAGACGGTGTCACCCGGGAAATCCCGTGGGAGATGAAGATATCGGGCCTGCGGGCCCGGCTCGGCGGCGCCCGGATGCGCCTCGGTGACCACCCTTACGCCAAGGAACTCGCCTCGCTGGGCCTGCCCAAGCGGGCACTGGCGTCGCAATCGGCGGCCAACGTGGAGATGACCTTCGGCGACGCGCACGCCCTCTGAACCCATCCGGTCAATCTAGAACGTGTTCTAATCGCCTGGCAAGAACGGTCGTCAAACCAGCCCGGCAAGGTCGCGGACCTGCTCAACGCTGCGGGCGCTGACCACCATCATGGTCACGCCGGCAGCTTCCCACGCCACGATCTGCTTACGCACGTAGTCGAGGTCGCCGACGATCATGGCGTCGTCGACCAGCTCGTCGGGAATCACCGCCGCGGCCTCGTCCTTCCGCCCGGACCGGAACAGCTTGGTCACGTCGTCGACGATCTCGGCGTAGCCCATCCGGCGATAGACATCGGCGTGGAAGTTGGTGTCCTCGGCGCCCATCCCGCCCATGTAGAGGGCCAGGAACGGCTTGATTCCGGTGAACGCCGCCGCGCGGTCCTCGGTGACGACGATCTGCGCCGTCGCGCAGATCTCGAAATCCGCACGGCTGCGCCGGGCGCCTGGGCGGGCGAATCCCTCGTCGAGCCATTCGTTGTACATGCCGGCCATCCGGGGCGAATAGAAAATCGGTAGCCAGCCGTCGCAGATCTCGGCGGCCAGTGCCACGTTCTTCGGCCCCTCCGCACCCAGCATGATCGGGATGTCGGCACGCAGCGGATGGGTGATGGGCTTCAACGCCTTGCCCAACCCGGTGGTCCCCGCGCCGGTCAGCGGCAGCGGATAGTGCGGGCCGTCGCTGGTCACCGGTTTTTCGCGAGCCCAGACCTGGCGCACGATGTCGATGTACTCCCGGGTGCGGGCCAGCGGCTTGGGGAACGGCTGACCGTACCAGCCCTCGACCACCTGTGGGCCGGAGACGCCGAGCCCCAGAATGTGGCGGCCAGCGGACAGATGATCCAACGTCAGCGCCGCCATCGCGCACGCCGTCGGGGTGCGCGCGGACAACTGGACCACCGAGGTGCCCAGCCGCACCCGCCGCGTGGCCGAACCCCACCAGGCCAGCGGGGTGTAGGCGTCCGAGCCCCACGCCTCGGCGGTGAACACGGCGTCGAACCCGGCGTCCTCGGCCGCGGCGACGAGTTCCGCGGCGTTCTCCGGAGGCTGAGCGCCCCAGTACCCCAGCTGTAGGCCCAGCTTCATCCTTGCCTCCTTGCGACCATAGTTAGAACCTGTTCTACTCGAAGGCGTGACAGCCAGCTCGAGCGGCCCGACCTTGATCGATCATCATGAGCCGCCCCTCTCCGCGCCGTTGACGTTGTCGTTCGACTACACCCGTTCGGTGGGTCCCATCCTCGGTCAGTTCTTCACCGCACTGCGTGAGTGCCGCATTCTGGGCGTTCGCGGATCCGACGGCCGGGTGCACGTGCCACCCGCCGAATACGACCCGGTGACCTACGAACCGCTGACCGAGATGGTACCGGTGTCGGATGTCGGCACCGTCGCATCCTGGACCTGGCAGCCGGAGCCGCTGCAAGGCCAGCCACTGGACCGCCCGTTTGCCTGGGCGCTGATCAAACTCGACGGCGCCGACACGCTGCTGATGCACGCCGTAGATGCGGGCGAGCCGGACAAGATCCGCACCGGCGCCCGGGTACACGTGCACTGGGCCGACGAGCCCCAGGGCGCCATTACCGATATCGCCTACTTCGCGCCAGGCGACGAACAAGAACCTGTTCCGGAAGCGACAGGCGACCAGGAGCCGGTGACCATGGTCATCACCCCGATCGAAATGACCATCCAGCACACCGCATCCCACGAGGAGAGCGCATACCTGCGGGCCATCGCGGAGGGCAAGCTCCTGGGCGCCCGCACCGGCGAAAAGGGAAAAGTCTATTTCCCGCCCCACGGGGCCGACCCGGCCACCGGCCAGCCGACCACCGAGTTCGTCGAGCTGCCGGACAAGGGCACGGTGACGACGTTCGCGATCATCAACATCCCATTCCAGGGTCAGCGCATCAAGCCGCCCTACGTGGCGGCCTACGTGCTGCTCGACGGCGCGGACATCCCGTTCCTGCATCTGGTTGCCGATGTCGACGCGCACGAGGTGCGGATGGGGATGCGCGTGGAGGCGGTGTGGAAACCGCGCGAGCAGTGGGGTTTTGGCATCGACAACATCGAGTACTTCCGGCCGACGGGAGAACCGGACGCCGAGTACGACACCTACAAACACCACCTGTAAAGGGTCTAACTGCAGATGAGCGCTCGCCATGTCGCGGTGGTCGGCTTCGCCCACGCACCGCATGTCCGCCGCACCGACGGCACCACCAACGGCGTCGAGATGCTGATGCCGTGCTTTGCCCGGCTGTACGAAGAACTGGGCATCACCAAGGCCGACATCGGCTTCTGGTGCTCCGGCTCGTCCGATTACCTTGCCGGACGCGCCTTTTCATTCATCTCGGCGATCGACTCGATCGGCGCCGTGCCGCCGATCAACGAATCGCACGTCGAGATGGACGCCGCGTGGGCGCTGTATGAGGCCTACATCAAAATCCTGACCGGCGAGGTCGACACGGCGCTGGTGTACGGCTTCGGCAAGTCCTCCGCCGGAACCCTGCGGCGCGTGCTGTCGCGGCAGACCGACCCCTACACCGTCGCGCCGCTGTGGCCGGATTCGGTGTCGATGGCCGGATTACAGGCCCGCCTTGGGCTGGATTCGGGCAAGTGGAACGAACTGCAGATGGCGCGGGTGGCGTTCGACGCGTTCGCCAATGCGCGCCGGGTGGATTCCGTGGAGCCGCCGATCAGCATCGACGACTTGCTGGACCGGCCGTTTTTCGCCGACCCGCTGCGCCGCCACGACATTGCGCCGATCACCGACGGCGCCGCGGCGATCGTCCTCGCCGCCGATGACCGCGCCCGCGAGTTGCGCGAAAACCCGGCCTGGATAACAGGTATCGAACATCGCATCGAGTCGCCGTCGCTGGGTGTGCGCGACCTCACCGAATCGCCGTCGACCAGAGCCGCGGCTAGGGCGGCCACGAAGGGTCACACCCGCAATATCGAAGTGGCCGAAATCTGCGCGCCGTTCACCCATCAGCAGCTGATCCTCGCGGATGCCATCAACTTGCCGGGGGCGACGAAGATCAATCCCTCCGGCGGTGCGCTGGCCGCCAACCCCATGTTCGTCGCCGGTCTGGAACGGATCGGCTTTGCCGCCCAACATATCTGGGACGGCTCGGCCCGGCGAGTGCTGGCGCACGCCACCAGTGGGCCTGCGCTGCAACAGAACCTGGTCGCCGTGATGGAAGGGAACAACTGATGGCCGGAGCAGGAGCATACCTGGCCGCGGTCCTGGGCACCGGTCAGACCAAATACGTCGCCAAGCGCCACGACGTCTCGATGAACGGCATGGTTCGCGAGGCCATCGACCGAGCCCTGGAGGATTCCGGTTCCACCTTCGACGACATCGACGCCGTCGTGGTGGGCAAGGCGCCCGACTTCTTCGAAGGCGTCATGATGCCGGAACTGTTCATGGCCGACGCCATGGGCGCCACCGGCAAGCCGCTGATCCGGGTGCACACCGCGGGTTCGGTCGGTGGCTCCACGGGGGTGGTGGCGGCCAGCCTGGTGCAGTCCGGTAAGTACCGCCGGGTGCTGGCCATGGCTTGGGAAAAGCAGTCGGAGTCCAATGCCATGTGGGCACTGTCGATTCCGATTCCGTTCATCAAGCCGGTGGGCGCAGGGGCGGGCGGCTACTTCGCGCCGCACGTGCGCGCCTACATCCGTCGCTCCGGGGCCCCGACGCACATCGGCGCCATGGTGGCGGTCAAGGACCGGCTCAACGGCAGCCGTAATCCGTTGGCACACTTGCAGCAGCCCGATATCACCCTCGAGAAGGTGATGGAGTCACCCATGCTGTGGGACCCCATCCGCTACGACGAGACCTGCCCCTCCTCCGACGGGGCCTGCGCCGTGGTGATCGGTAACGAGGAGATCGCCGACGCAAAGGTGGCGCAGGGCCAGCCGGTGGCGTGGATCCATGCCACCGCGCTGCGCACCGAACCGCTGGCGTACGCCGGTCGCGACCAGGTGAGCCCGCAGGCCGGACGCGATGCCGCCGCCGCGCTGTGGAGGGCGGCGGGTATCACCAACCCGATCGACGAAATCGATGCCGCCGAAATCTATGTGCCGTTCTCCTGGTTCGAGCCGATGTGGTTGGAAAACCTCGGGTTTGTCGCCGAGGGCGAGGGCTGGAAACTCACCGAAGCCGGGGAAACCGCCATCGGCGGACGGCTGCCGGTCAACCCCTCCGGCGGCGTGCTGTGCTCGAACCCGATTGGCGCTTCCGGTCTGATCCGCTTCGCGGAGGCCGCCATCCAGGTGATGGGCAAGGGCGGCGACCACCAGGTGCCGAATGCGCGCAAAGCCATGGGCCATGCTTACGGCGGTGGCTCGCAGTATTACTCGATGTGGGTCGTCGGCTCTGGAAAGCCGGTCACGCCATGACCCGGATGAAGTACACCTGCAGCATCGCGATGGGGCCGATCGACCAGCTGATCGGCATCGCCAAGACCGCCGAGGAGGTCGGGTTCGACTCGATCGCCTTACCGGATTCGCTTTTCCACATGGAGAAGGCGGCCGCCGATTACCCCTATACCCCGGACGGGTCGCGGATGTGGGACGAGAACACTCCGTGGGTCGACCCGTTGGTGGCTGCCGCGGCGATGGGCGCGGTCACCTCGACGCTGCGGTTTTACACCCACGTGTTGAAGCTCGGCTCTCGCCAGCCGCTGCTGCTGGCCCGCCAGGTCGGTTCGGTGGCCAACGTGACCAACAACCGCTTCGGGTTCGGCGTCGGAATCGGCTGGGCGCCCGAGGAGTTCGAATGGTGCGGGGTGCCGTATAAGCGCCGCGGCGCGCGCGTCGACGAGATGATCGAGGTGATCAAGCTGGTGCTCGGCGGCGGCATGGTCGAATTCCACGGCGAATTCTTCGATTTCGATCGCCTGCAGATGAGCCCGGCCCCCAGCCAACCGGTGCCGTTCTATGTCGGCGGGCACACCGACGTGGCACTCAAACGGGCCGCCCGCGTCGGTGACGGCTGGTCCACCGCGATGATGACCGGCGCGCAACTGGCCGAAACCATCGGCCGGCTCACAGCACTGCGCGCCGAATACGGCCGGGCCGAGCAGCCGTTCGAGATCCAGGCGGTCTGTATCGACAAGTTCGGGGTCGACGGTCATCGCGAGCTTGCCGAGATGGGGGTCACCGACAATATCGTCATGCCGTGGGTTTTCGACGGCCTGGGCTTCGACGCGCCGCTCGACAAAAAGCAGGACTCGATGAAGCGCTTCGCGGACACCTATATCCACTCCGGCTGGCAGGACACATGACCCAGACGCACCCCGCGCACGAGGCCGGGAGGCGATCCCGCGAGGCGGTAATGGCCAAGGACAAGCAGGCCTGGCTGGCGGTCTTCGCCGAGGACGCCGTCGTCGAAGACCCCATCGGGCCATCGGCTTTCGATCCCGAAGGCAAGGGCCACCGCGGCCGCGACGCGATATCGACGTTCTGGGACAAGGTGATTGCGCCCACCACCAGCATCGAGTTCTTCTTTCGCGACACCTTCCAGTGCGGCGACGAGGAAGCCAACGTCGGCCACATCCTGACCACCATGGGCGGCTACCAGATCACCACCGAAGGGGTGTTCACCTACAAGGCCAACGCCGCAGGCCAGCTGGTGGCCCTGCGGGCGTACTGGGAAATGGAGCGCGCCGCCGCAACGGCCAAAAAAGCCTAGGTCAAGCGTCGCCGTCACGCCTACACTCTCAGGCGTGCCTACTGAACTGCGGTACGAGCGCTGGTTTCTCCCCTTCTCGGTGCCGCTCGGCTGCGGGCCGAAGCACAGCGAGGTGCGCGTCCAGGGCGGCACCTTGCGCGTCAAGTTCGGCTGGGGCTTCAACGCCGAGATCCCCTTGGCGTCCATCAAAGACGCCAAGCCGAACAACGAGCGGGTGTACTCCTGGGGTGCGCACGGGTTCCGGGGCCGCTGGCTGGTCAACGGATCTTCCAAGGGCATCGTCGAGCTGACCGTCGACCCGCCCACGAGGGCAAAGGTCATGGGCGTGCCCGTCACGCTGAAAACGTTGTATGTCAGTGTGACCGACCCCGATGCATTGATCGCGGAAGTCAGCGCCAAGGCCTGACACCGGTCGGCAGTTCATCTGCCGACGCTCGGCTTGGTGCCGTCGGCTCGAGTCCCGCCAGGGCTGCCGAACTCAACTTGCGCTATGGGTATCGCGCATCCGGGTAGTGTCCAGGTGTCGCGATCAAAATGCTGGTGAGGGAGCTGGCTGTGGATGCAAGGGAATCCAGGCGTAACAGGCGGTTGAACCAGCGCACCCTGGCTATCGCTGGCGTCGCCATAGTCCTTGTGGCCATCCTCGCAGCTGTTGGGCACTTGGGCTTCTTCCATACCTCGTCAAAGGAGGGCGCGCCCAGCCAGGCCGGTCGGTCGACCGTTCCGCCCGCTCCCAAGCAGGTCGTGCTGCCGTTCGAGGTAGGAGATCCCGACGGGGTGGCGGTGGACGGTAAGGGCGATGTTTACGTCGCCGACTCAAGCAACAACCGGGTGTTGAAGCTGCCAGCCGGCTCCGATAGGCAATCCGAGTTGCCGTTCACCGGCCTCAATCGCCCGGCTGGTTTGGCACTGGACGTCAGCGGCGGCATTTACCTAGTTGACGCATACAACAACCGGGTACTCAAGCTGCCGGCGGGCTCCCCCGCGCCGGCCGAGTTGCCTTTCGCCGGCCTGAGTTCTCCCCATGGCGTTGCGGTAGACCGCAACGGCACCGTGTACGTGGCCGACTCCGGCAACAACCGCGTACTGGAACTGCCTGCCGGCTCGAACAATCCCATCGAGCTGCCGTTCATCGGCCTTCGTCACCCGTTGGGCACGGCAGTGGACGACGCCGGCGCAGTTTATGTCACCGACAGCGAAAACAACCGCGTGGCAAAGCTTGCCGCTGGTGGGACCACCCCGGTCTACCTTCCCTTTACCGAACTCAACTTTCCTCACGGTGTGGCGGTGGACCACAACGGCTGCGTCTACGTCGCAGACTTGAACAACAACCGGGTGTTGAAGCTGGAGGCCGGCTCGAACACCCCATCGACGCTGCCCTTCACCGACCTCAACTTCCCTTACGGCGTGGCAGTCGACAATGCGGGCAACGTCTATGTGACCGACTTTCACAAACGCGTGGTGAAACTGTCGACAAACTAATGTGATTCGCTGCCCTGGGCCTGGCCGACCGTGAAACCCGATAGGGCTACTCGGCGCGCCGATTCAAGCGCCGCGCACTTCGCGCTCCGCGTCCGCAGCAAGTGCAGCTAGATAGGCTCCAGCCCGGTCAGATGCCGCTGGGCGAGGTCGCGATAGGCCTGCGGATTGAGGTTGACCCACATCTGCGCACCCGTTCCTTCCAGCGGCCCCTTCACCTTGGCCGGCGCTCCGACCGCCAGGACGCCGGCTGGAATCTGGGTGCCCGCCACCACCAGCGCCCCCGCCGCCACCATGCTGCGCGCGCCGATCACCGCGCCGTCCAGAACGGTGGCGTGGTTGGCAATTAACGCCTCTTGTCCCACGTGCACCCCATGGATGACGCACAGGTGAGCAACGGTCGCGCCGGGACCGATATCGACCGGGATACCCGGCGGCGCATGCAGCACCGAGCCGTCCTGAACATTGGCGCCTTCGCGCACCACGACCGGCGCGTAGTCGCCTCGCAACACGGCGTTGTACCAAACCGACGCTCCCGCTTCGACGGTGACATCGCCGATCAGCGTCGCAGTGGGGGCTACAAACGCGGTGGGATCGACGCGCGGGGAGCGGCCCTCGAATGTGTATAGCGGCATCGTTTACATATACCGCACCATGCATATGCGGTGGCCAGGCGCGCCGTCGTTGCACTCACCGGCCTCAAAACTGTAACGTGTTCTAGTTAGTGGTCAGTGATGTGGAGGTGACAACGTGAGTACCGGCACAAGTAGCGTCGGCGTCCGGGAGATCGATGCCGGAACCTTGCCGACCAGGTACGCGCGGGGCTGGCATTGCCTCGGTGTCGCCAAGGATTTTATGGACGGCGAGCCGCACGGGGTGGAAGCGTTCGGCACCAAGCTGGTGGTGTTCGCCGACTCGAACGGCGACCTGAAGATCCTCGACAACTACTGCCGTCACATGGGCGGCGACCTGTCCGGGGGCACCATCAAGGGCGACGAGATCGCCTGCCCGTTCCACGACTGGCGCTGGGGCGGCGACGGCCGCTGCAAGCTGGTGCCATACGCCAAGCGCACTCCCAAAACCGCGCGCACCCGGTCCTGGGAGACCGACGTGCGCGGCGGCCTGCTCTTCGTCTGGCACGACCACGAAGGCAACCCGCCGGACCCGGCGGTCAGGATCCCCGACATTCCCGAGGCCGCCAGCGACGAATGGACGGACTGGCGGTGGAACCGCATCCTCATCGAAGGGTCCAATTGCCGCGACATCATCGACAACGTCACCGACATGGCCCACTTCTTCTATATCCATTTCGGGTTGCCGACGTACTTCAAGAACGTCTTCGAGGGCCACATCGCCTCGCAGTATCTGCACAACGTGGGTCGCCCGGATGTCGAGGGTCTGGGAACCGCGTACGGCGAAGCCCACCTGGATTCCGAGGCGTCCTATTTCGGGCCTTCGTTCATGATCAACTGGCTGCACAATAGCTACAGCGGCTACAAGTCCGAGTCGATCCTGATCAATTGCCACTACCCGGTGACTCAGGACTCGTTCGTGTTGCAATGGGGTGTGATCGTCGAAAAGCCCAAGGGGATGGACGAGAAGATGACCGACAAGCTGTCGCGGGTGTTCACCGAAGGCGTCAGCATGGGGTTCATGCAGGACGTCGAGATCTGGAAGCACAAAACCAGAATCGCGAACCCGCTGCTGGTCGAGGAGGACGGTGCGGTCTATCAGATGCGTCGCTGGTATGAGCAGTTTTACGTAGATGCTGCCGATGTCACCCCCGAAATGGTGGAGCGCTTCGAGATGGAGGTAGACACCACCCGGGCCAACGAGTTCTGGAGGGCCGAGGTCCAAAGAAACCTGGACGCAAGGAAACTCGCCGACGACGTGCCCGCCGAGCAGCACTGACTGTCATGAGCCCGCCCGACGATCAACAGGTTCCCGACGTCGATCGGCTGGCCCGTTCGATGCTGCTGCTGCGCGGGGGACACCATGACCACCGCGTGGCATCCGACGAACACGCTGCACGCCGATCGTCCTCCAAAGCATGGGATTTCGCCAACGACCCACAACGCGCCGCCGCGGTACGGGAAGCCAGCCGCGCCGACCGTGAACGTTATCTGACCGGCGGCCTACAGCCGGTGGATTGCCGATTCTGCCACGTCACCGTCACGGTCAAACGGCACGGGCCGGGCCATACGGCGGTGCAATGGAATACCGAGGCCGTGCAGCGCTGCGCACATTTCGCCGAAGTGCGGGCGTCCGGCGGCGACACCGCACGCACCAAGGCCTGTCCGAAGATGAGCGACAGCATCGACCACGCCATCGCCGAGGGCTATCTGACCGAGGAACATCAGGACTGAGCACTCGCGGCGGGGGCCTCAGCGTTAGTCACATAGGCCACAGTGGCCGCTTGCGGGGATGATCGCCGTTGTGCCCACCTTTCAGCGATAACACGTCGTGGCCTGCCGCGCTGACGTCACAGTCGCTGAAAGGCAGGCATATTGAGTACCGGTCCCCACACACACAGAGACTCCTGTGACAGTCGTGACCGGTACGACATGCCGGCACCGAATCACAGCCCCGCGAACCGCTCCTTGACCGCTTCAGCCGTCAGCCCGTAGTCCGCCAGCGCGTAAGTGTGCTTGGGCGCTCGTTCACCGGTCTGGCTCTCGGCGTGGATCTTCGCCATGGCTTGTCGGGCTTCCTCGGTCAGCGTCAACCCGAAGTGCCGGTATATGGCAGCGACCGTGCCTAGCGGGTCGGCAATCAGATCGCGGTAGTCGACATCGTAGAACTGGGCCGGATCATACTGCGCCCGAGCGGCGTTGAACCGCTCCAGTCCGCGCGACCACGTGTCCATCGCATCAGCGCCGATCTGCGCCCCGACGAACACCGTCGACCATCCCTCAGAGGTGTGCTGCGCCAACGAACACATCGACGCCATGATCGTCTCCACCGGCCGGTGAGTCTGTATCACCAGCGCGTCGGGATAGCTGGCCATCAACGCATCGAGCGCGAACAGATGGCTGGGATTCTTGAGCACCCAACGCTTTTCGGCATCGTTGAGTCCGATCAGCTGAAGGTTACGGCGATGCCGACGATATGCCGGCGTCCAGTCTTGCTGCGACAGCCACGAGGCGTAGCCCGGCAGATGCGCCAACGTCTCGTAGGACACCGAATGCAGCGACTGGCGCAACAGCTGCCAGCATTCCTCCAGTTCGTAGGCGGCCATGAAATGCAAGCCGGTATACCCGGGATTCTCTTTGTGGTGTCGGGTGAACTGGTCATCGAGCTGTCGGTACAACGGGTTTGACTCCCAGGTGTCGCGGGGCGGTCGTGGCTGCGGGAACTCGGCCAGCCACATGTGCAGACCCTGGTGGGCCGGGTCGGCGCCCAGTAACCGATGCAGTGCGGTAGTGCCGGTGCGCACCAGCCCGGTGACAAAGATCGGCCGCTCGATGGCGACGTCGGCGTACTGCGGGTACTGCTTCCACGCAGCTTCGGACAGCAATCTGGCCACCAGCGCGCCCCGCAAAAAGAAGCGATTCATCTTGCTGCCCAATACCGTAAGCCCGGCATCGCGCCGGTAGGAGTCCAACAGCACGCCCAGAGCTTCCCGGTAGTTGTCGTCGTCGGAACCGAAATCGTCGAGTCCGACCAACTTCGTGGCCGAGGCGTGCAGTTCCTCTACGGTTCCGACATCGGTGCGATCGCCCATCAGCTGTGGTACTCCCCGCAGTTGACGTCCAAGGTCTGTCCGGTGATGCCGCTGGACAGGTCGCTGGCCAGGAAGAGAATCGCCGACGCCACCTCGTCCTCGGTCGGCAGTCGCTTGAGATCGGAGTTCGCCGCCGTGGCCTGGTAGATCTGTTCCACCGAAGTGCCGTACTTGCCGGCTTGGTGCTGGAAGTAACCTTTCAGGGTGTCACCCCAGATATATCCGGGCGCAACGGAATTGACGCGAATGCCCTTCGGCCCGAGTTCGGTGGCCAGCGAGTGCGACATCGCCAGCAGCGCGGCCTTGGCCATTTTGTAGGCGCCGTATTTGGGCTGGGAGTGCCGCAACACCATGGAGTTGACGTTGACGATGCAGCCGTGGGTTTCGGCGAGTGCCCGGGTGAAGCCCTGGATAAGCCGCAGCGCCCCGAGTGCGCTGAGTTCGATCGCGTCACGGATATGCTGAAACGTGGTTTCCGCCAGAGGTTTCATCGACGGCACCCGGAAAGCGTTGTTCACCAGGACGTCGATCTTGCCGTACGCCTCCAATGTGGCGTCGACGAGGTTGTTGACCTGATCGTCGTCGGTGATGTCGGTGCGCACGGCGATGGCTTGGCGGCCGGTGTCGATGACCCGCTTGGCGACGTCGTCGAGCCGGTCGGCGCTGCGGGCCGCCAGTACCAGGTCGGCGCCCTCGCGCGCACACCGGTGCGCCAGCGTGGTCCCAAGCCCCGGCCCGACACCGCTGATGACGACGATTTTTCCGGCTAGCATCCCTGTCATCGTTACCCCAGCATCCTGGCCGCAATCTGCCGCTGACGCAACGCAATTCGCGATCGCCAGTCGTCTTCGGAAATCTTGTTGTGCTCCAGATACGGCAGCTTGGCCGGTATCGCGTCGAAGTTCACCAGTTCGACGGTCGGACCGTCGGCCTCGGTGAGCTGCCGCGACACCCGCTGCCAACGGAACTGCAGGAAACCGCGTCGATGGCCGACCGTTTCCACCCAGTTGGTCACTCCGGGATTCTGGTCGGCGACCACAATGCGGACCTTGCCGTCCGGATCCGCCTGGGCCTGACTGTTGTTCAGCGAGGTCTGGTGGTTGATGTAGTCCAGCGAGATGTACCACATGCTACCCAGCTGGAAACCCAGGTAAGGGGCATCGCTCACCGGCACGGTGATCACCAGGGCTTGGTCTGGCCGTAGTTCGAAGTGACCGGCCGACGAGTATTGGGTAGCCAGGCCCCCCGGCGTCAGCCGAGGCGCCACCATGGTGTTGACCGGGATGTTGAGGTAAAACCACTGGGGGAATTGCAACCAGGTTTTCACCCGGTTCACCAGTTGCTTGCCCGCTGTCGCGTAACGTTTTTCGATGGTCTGGCGGCTCAGTGGCGGTGGCGCGGTGCCGGCGGTGTCCAGCCGTGAGACCGCTAACGTGCCGCGTTGCTGCGACCAGTCGCCATACACCTCGCGGATCACCAGCTGCCCGGGACTGGTCGGGCGCAGCTGCCAGTGGAAGGTGCCGTCCGGCGCGATGTCGAGTTCACGGTCGTCGAACGCAATCTGGCTGGCGGGCACGTTGTCGTCGGTGTATTCGCCGCCGAGCACCTGGAAGCTCAGGTCGGTGGTGGTTCCGCGCCGGCCGGTGACCACGTAGTCGCGGTCGGGCTGTACGCGGGTGCCGAAGTACAGGGTGTCGGGGTTGTCCAACCCCATTTTGGTGAACGGTCCGGTGCCCGACTGCAGGAACGGATGGTCACGTTCGTAGTCGAAGGCCAGATGCATGCAACTCGCGACGCAGCCGGCCAGGTACTGCAGTCCTTCCAGCAGGTCGGCTTCGGTTTCGATGTGTGGGGCGGCTTCCACCAGCTTCTCGGCTTCGGCGATCGCCTCGGTCAGCGGGCCAGAAAAGGGACTAGCGAACACGACCTCGACGCTAGAACGTGTTCCTATTTTGAGTCAATGGCGAACATTTGCCCTAGCTCTGACCACCCGAAGGCCATCTCAAGCGTATCCGCTTGAGCGCGGCCATTGACTTAATCGGCTGGTCGTTAGGAGCGCGGGCGCTGGGCGGCGGGCGCCGGCCGAGCCGGGTTTCCCGGTAGGAAGTCAGGTCCCAAAGACTAGGGGGCGTTGTTGGCGCCGGGTCAAGCGAGCCATGGAAGCATCTGGCGGCCCGCGGCCGCAGGCCACGCAATGCCAAGGCGATCAGCGGCCTTTCTCCTACGCCGCCAAATCCGATCAATAAACGGCTAACCTGCGGAGCGCAATCAATGATCATCAACGAGCGGGTTTCGTTAGCGGCATCAATTTCCGAAGCCGGACTGCTGGAAGCCGGTGTTGAAGGCGCCCGAGACTCGTATACCGGTGTGGAAGAGTCCACTACTGTTGTTGCCCGAGTTTCCGACACCAGCGTCGTTAGTGGCCCGGTTTCCGAAGCCGGCCGACGCCACCGCGGTGGCCGAGTTCTGGAAACCCGACACGGTGTTGCCCGCATTTTGGAGGCCCGAGTTGCTATTACCCGTGTTGAAATTAACGGCGCTAATGCGTGACAACCGCGCCGTTTTCTTGTTCGCGTTTGATTTCCAAAGCGATGTCGATCAGCTGGTCTTCCTGGCCGCCGATCAGCTTGCGCTGACCGGCTCGGTAGAGCAGCGCCGACGCCGGCACGCCGTAGCGCTCGGACTGGCGAACGGCGTGCTTGAGGAAACTCGAATAGACCCCCGAATACCCCATGATCAGCGCATTGCGGTCCAGCAGGCACTCCGCGGGCATGGCCGGGCGAACCACGTCTTCGGCGGCGTCGGCGATGTCGAAGAAGTCGATGCCGGTTTTCACGCCGATCTTGTCGAACACCCCGATCAGCGCCTCGACCGGGGCGTTGCCCGCGCCGGCGCCGAAACGCCGCACGCTGCCGTCGATCTGCTTGGCGCCCGCACGCACCGCCTCCACCGAGTTGGCCACCCCCAGGCCGAGGTTTTCGTGGCCGTGAAAACCGACTTGGGCGTCCTCCCCGAGTTCGGCGACCAGCGCCGACACCCGGTCGGCCACCCCGTCGAGCACCAACGCGCCGGCGGAGTCGACGACGTAGACACACTGGCAACCGGCGTCGGCCATGATGCGGGCCTGCGCGGCCAGCTTCTCCGGGGGAATCGTGTGGGCCATCATCAAAAACCCGACGGTCTCCAGACCCAATTCACGAGCCAGCCCGAAATGCTGGATGGAGACATCGGCTTCGGTGCAGTGGGTGGCGATCCGGCAAATCGACCCGCCATTGTCCTGTGCCTCTTTGATGTCGTCCTTGGTGCCCACCCCGGGCAACATCAAGAACGCGATCCGCGCCTCTTTGGCCGTCTCGGCCGCCAGCTTGATCAATTCCTGCTCGGGAGTTTTGGAAAAGCCGTAATTGAACGACGATCCGCCCAGCCCGTCCCCGTGGGTCACCTCGATCACCGGCACCCCGGCGGCATCCAGGGCCGCCACGATGGCGCCGACCTCCTCTTTGGTGAATTGGTGACGCTTGTGGTGCGAGCCGTCGCGCAGCGACGTGTCCGTGATGCGGACGTCCCAGATGCTGGTCATCGCGTGCCTCCCGTAGCCGAAAGAGTCACATCTTTGCTTTTGCGGGCGATCTCCTCGCCCACCTTTGTGGCCGCCGCGGTCATGATGTCGAGGTTGCCCGCATACGGCGGCAGATAGTCCCCGGCGCCCTCCACCTCGACGAACGTGGTGACCACGGCCTGGCCGCCCGAGTTGAGCGACGGCTCGTCGAACTGCGGCTCGTTGAGCAGCCGGTAGCCCGGCACATACGTCTGCACCTCGGCCACCACGTCTCGGATGGACTTCGCGATCGCGTCGCGGTCGGCGTCTTCGGGGATCGCGCAGAAGATGGTGTCGCGCATGATCATCGGCGGATCGGCCGGATTCAGGATGATGATCGCCTTGCCGCGCGCAGCCCCGCCAATCGTCTGCACACCCCGCGACGTGGTCTTGGTGAACTCGTCGATGTTGGCCCGGGTGCCCGGTCCCGCCGACACCGAAGCCACCGACGCCACAATTTCCGCATACGGCACCCCTCCTTTTTCGACCAACGCACGGCTCACGGCGTACACGATCGGAATGGTCGCCTGCCCCCCGCAGGTGATCATGTTGACGTTCGGGGCGTCCAGGTGTTCGCGCAGGTTGGCCGGTGGGATCACCGCCGGGCCCACCGCTGCCGGCGTCAGGTCGATGGCACGGATTCCGGCCTCGGCGTACTTCGGTGCGGCGGCCTTATGCACGTAGGCACTGGTGGCCTCGAACACCAGGTCCGGTTTTTCGGACTGCGCCAGCAGCCAGTCAACCCCTTCGTGGGTGGTCTCCAGCCCCAGCTTGCGGGCGCGGGCCAGGCCCTCGCTCTCCGGGTCGATGCCCACCATCCAGCGCGGTTCCAGCCAATCCGACCGCAACAGTTTGTAGAGCAAGTCGGTGCTGATGTTGCCCGACCCCACGATCGCGACACTTGCCTTGGACGGCATGTTGCTCCTCATCCTTTGCTCGCGACCCGCTGCGCCCGGCCCTGCCGCGCTTGCGATCGCTCCTAACCCTATGTTCGCGACCCGCTGCGCCCGGCCCTGCCGCGCTTGCGATCGCTCCTAACCCTATGTTCGCGACCCGCTGCGCCCGGCCCTGCCGCGCTTGCGATCGCTCCTAACCCTATGTTCGCGACCCGCTGCGCCCGGCCCTGCCGCGCTTGCGATCGCTCCTAACCCTATGTTCGCGACCCGCTGCGCCCGGCCCTGCCGCGCTTGCGATCGCTCCTAACCCTATGTTCGCGACCCGCTGCGCCCGGCCCTGCCGCGCTTGCGATCGCTGCTCTATTCGAACGACAACCGCACCGACCCCAGCCCGGCGAACTCGGCGACGAATTCGTCGCCGGCATGGGCGTCGATGGCGCGCGTGCAGGATCCGGGCAATACGATGTCGCCCTGCCGCAACCGAACCCCGAAGCTGTCCACTTTGCGGGCCAGCCAGGCCACGGCAGTGACCGGATTGCCCAGCACCGCATCGCTGCGGCCCGCAGCGACCACTTCACCGTTGCGGATCAGCGTCGCGTCGATGGCCTTGACGTCGATATCGGCGGGCGACACCCGCGCCGCACCCAGCACGAAGCCCGCCGACGACGCATTGTCGGCAATCGTGTCGCACAGCGCGATCTTCCAGTCGGTGATCCTGGTGTCGATCAACTCGATCGCCGGCACCAGGGACTCGGTCGCGGCCAGCACGTCGTCCTCGGTGCAGTCCGCGCCCGGCAGGTCCCCCGCCAAGATGAAACCCACCTCGACCTCGACGCGCGGATACAGGTATCTGGCCGCCTTGACCGGCGTGTCCTCGAACACCTGCATCTCGTCCAGCAGATGCCCGTAGTCCGGCTCGTCGACACCCATCATCTGCTGCATGGCCTTGCTCGACAGCCCAACTTTGTGGCCCAGCACCCGGGCGCCCTCGGCGACCCGCTGACGAATGTTGATCAGCTGGATCTCGTAGGCGTCGACCACGTCCATGTCAGGGTGGGCGGCGGTCAGCGGAGCGATCGGCTCACGGCTGCGCTCAGCTTGCGCCAACTCGGCGGCCAGCTCGTCGCGGGTCGCAACAGTGAGCATTTACCGAAGTCCCCTCGTCTTGCCTACCTCATGGTGACCGGGTCAGTAGCGCCCGACCCCGGCAATTCTATAACGTGTTCTACATGACAGCACAGGACTACGACGTCGTCGTGGTCGGGAGCGGTGGCGCCGGTATGGTGGCAGCGCTGACCGCCGCGCATCGCGGTCTCTCGCCAGTAGTCGTCGAGAAGGCCGCGCACTACGGCGGATCGACCGCGCGCTCCGGCGGCGGCGTCTGGATTCCCAACAACGAGGTGCTCAAGCGCGCCGGCGTCCGCGACAGCTCCGAAGCGGCCCGCACCTATCTGCACGGCATCATCGGTGATGTGTCGACCAGCGGGGTCGAGCCGGAGCGCATCGACGCCTACCTCGAGCACGGGCCCCAGATGCTGTCGTTCGTGCTGAAGCACACGCCATTGAAAATGTGCTGGGTACCAGGCTATTCCGACTACTACCCCGAGGCACCCGGCGGCCTCCCAAGCGGCCGCTCGATCGAGCCGAAGCCGTTCAATGCCCGCAAGCTCGGTCCCGACGAAGCCACGCTGGAACCTCCTTACGGTAAGGTGCCGCTGAATGTAGTTGTGATGCAACAGGACTACGTGCGCCTGAACCAGCTCAAGCGCCACCCCCGCGGCGTGTTGCGCAGCCTGAAGGTCGGCGCCCGCACCATGTTGGCCAAAGCCACCGGCAAAAACCTCGTCGGCATGGGCCGCGCCCTGATCGGCCCACTGCGGATCGGGCTGCGTCAGGCTGGGGTACCGGTGTTGCTCAACACCGCGCTCACCGACCTCTACGTCGAGGAGGACGTGGTCCGCGGCATCTACGTCCGCGATGCTGATGCCTCCGAAGCTGCTGAGCCGCGGCTGATCCGGGCCCGGCGCGGCGTGATCCTGGCCTGCGGCGGTTTCGAGCACAACGAGCAGATGCGGGTGAAATACCAGCGCGCGCCCATCACTACCGAATGGACCGTCGGCGCCAAGGCGAATACCGGCGACGGCATTGTCGCCGGCGAAAAGCTGGGCGCGGCACTGGATCTGATGGACGACGCGTGGTGGGGCCCGACGGTGCCGCTGGTGGGTAAGCCATGGTTCGCGTTATCAGAGCGCAACTCGCCGGGTTCCATCATCGTCAACATGTCCGGCAACCGGTTCATGAACGAATCGATGCCGTACGTCGAGGCCTGCCACCACATGTACGGCGGCAAGTACGGGCAGGGTCCCGGACCGGGTGAGAACATTCCCGCCTGGCTGGTGTTCGATCAGCAGTACCGGGACCGCTATATCTTTGCCGGACTGCAACCGGGCCAACGCATTCCGCGTAAGTGGCTGGATTCGGGCGTGATCATCCAGGCCGAGACGCTGGAGGAACTGGCCACCAAGGCCGGCCTCCCGGTTGACCAATTCATCGCGACGGTCCAGCGTTTCAACGGCTTTGCCCGGTCCGGCGTCGACACGGACTACCACCGCGGGGAAAGCGCCTACGACCGTTACTACGGTGACCCGACCAACAAGCCCAATCCGAACTTGGGCGAGATCCGGCACGCACCCTACTACGCCGCGAAGATGGTTCCGGGAGACCTGGGCACCAAAGGCGGTATCCGCACCGACGTCCACGGACGTGCGCTCCGCGACGACGGCAGCATCATCGACGGTCTTTATGCCGCAGGCAATGTCAGCTCGCCGGTGATGGGACACACCTACCCCGGCCCGGGCGGCACCATCGGGCCGGCGATGACCTTCGGCTACCTGGCCGCCCTGCATATCGCTGGCGAGCGCTAACATGCCGATCGATGTCGAAGTCGCCCTGAACGCCGAACTGGATCCGGTCGAATTCACTTGGGCCAGTAGCGATGTCCAGCTTTACCAACTGGCATTGGGCGCCGGGTCGAACCCAACGGACCCGCGCGAGCTGCGGTACCTGGTCGACGACACCCCGCAGGTGCTGCCGACTTTCGCCACCGTAGCCGCCACCTTCCACGCCACCAAACCGCCCACCGTCCGGTTCCCCGGCATCGACATCGAACTGAGCAAGGTACTGCACGCCAGCGAACGCGTGGAAGTACCCAGGCCGCTGCCGCCGTCGGGCTCCGCGCGCGCCGTCACCCGGTTCACCGATATCTGGGACAAGGGCAAGGCCGCGGTGATCTGGAGCGAGACGAGGGTGACCACACCCGACGGCGAACTGCTGTGGACGCAGAAACGCTCGATATACGCCCGCGGCGAGGGCGGATTCGGCGGCGAACGCGGGCCGTCAACCTCGGACGCCCCGCCGGAGCGGGCACCCGATCTGCAGGTCGCGATGCCGGTGCTGCCGCAGCAGGCGCTGCTCTACCGCTTGTGCGGTGATCGTAATCCGCTGCACTCTGACCCCGAATTCGCCGCTGCCGCAGGCTTTCCCGCGCCCATCCTGCACGGGCTGTGCACCTACGGCATGGCCTGCAAGGCCATCACCGACGCGCTGCTCGACGCTGACGCCACGGCGGTAACCGCCTACGGCGCCCGCTTCGCGGGCGTGGCGTACCCCGGCGAAACGCTTCAGGTCAACATGTGGAAAGACCAGGGCCGCATCGTTGCCGGTGTTGTCGCGCCGTCGCGCGACAACACCGTTGTGCTCAGCGGTATCGAGCTGGTGCCCGCCTAGCTCCGCACTGACGCCCGCTGCGTGACTGCAACGTCACGTTCGAGCCCGCGGGTGACTGCAGCGTCACATTCGACGCGCGCGGGCGCTACGAACGCGGCGAAGAATATCGGCGGGCCGATCACCCGCGACCACCCTGACCAAGATCCAGCCGCGCCGCTCGACCAACTCCAACCTCCGAACATCCCAGGTGTACTGCCTGCGGTCATTGCGATGTTGCTCGCCGTCGTATTCGACCGCAACTTTGATGTCCTCCCAACCCATATCGAGGTACGCAATGGCATCGTCAAACTCATCGAGCACCGGAATTTGCGTTTGCGGCCGCGGTAAACCTCCTTGCACCAACACCAGCCGCAGCCACGTTTCCTTAGGTGATTGCGCGCCCGCATCGAGGAGGTCGAGCGCGACACGAGCACGCTCCAACCCACGACGCCCGCGATATCGAGCCGCGAGCAACTCGACGTCGGCCAACTTGAATTCTGTCGCACGGGCAAGGGAATCGAGGGCCGCCACCGCGGTCGTCATCGGGTGCCAGCACGCAAGGTCAAGGGCTGTGCGAGCAGGCGTGGTGACGGGGATGCCATCGATCAGTTCGATCTCGTCCGCTTCTAGCCGGTCGCCCCAGATCTGCAGGCCCGGCAGCGGGTGCCGGTTGTCATGAATGATGTCGACGGGCCGGTCCTCGTCCACCCATCTACTGCCATGCAACGCTGCGGCGGCGAAACCAGCGACGACCCCACGGCGTCTGGACCAAAGCCACGCCGCGCGGGCCCGAAGCGCATGCGTTAATTCGGTACCTTCACTGACGTAGACATCGCGAAACACCCGCGTATAGCGACGCCGCAACTCGCTATGCGACGCGATGCCGGCGGCCACTGCCTCACTGCCGATAAAGGGTTCCCCCATGGGCGTGGAGTTTGCCAGCGGCCACCGACACCGCCGCCCAGCACCCCACCACCGCCAGCGTGACGCTGCACGCACCGCCCCGCATCACCCACACCACCGCCAGCGTGACGCTGCAGTCACATTCGGAGTCCGGCGTGACTGCAGCGTCACGCTCGGCGCTACGGCAGGGCATCAAACTGGCCATCGGCCTTCGAGAACCTGGGTACCATTTCCTAGCTGTCCTGACGTTGTCGGGCCACCGGGGATTGGAGCGGCCGATGCCGTCGTACGTGATCGCGGCACCCGAGGCTATCGCCGTAGCGTCGGGGGATTTGACCGGGATCGGGGAGGCGATCAAGGGGGCCGCCGCTGCGGCGGCGCCCTCGACGACGGGAATTATCGCGGCGGCCGGCGACGAGGTGTCGGCGGCGATCGCGAGTCTTTTTGGCAGCTACGCCCAAGAGTTTCAGCAGCTAACCGTCCAAACGTCGCGGTTTCACGCCGAGTTCGTGCGTGCGTTGGCTGCGGCTGGGGCCGCGTACGCGGCCGCCGAGGCCGCGAATATTTCGCCGCTGCGGGCGCTGTTGCAAACCGCCGAGCGCCTGGGGATTTTCGCGCCCGTTGAGCGGCTGATCGGACGTCCGCTGTTCGGTAGCAGCCTCGAGGCCAGCAGCGCCAGCGGGGCCGTCGGCGCAACTCAGCCCAGCACGCTGCTCAGCACGGCCACCAACGAGGCGGGCCTGTCCGGGGCGGTGAACTACGCCGCCACCCAAGCCCTCGCCGCTCCGGCCACGAACGGGGTGACCGGGGTCAAGTCGGGGTTCTCCTTCCTGCAGATTCCGATTGGCCCGTCCTCCTTCCTGGGCATTACGATTCCTCAGTTCAACTACCCCGCCCCGGCACACTGGTACTTCCCCACCCAGGCCGACGGTTCGGTCAACGCCACCGGAACCATTTACCTGCAGCACGGCTTCGGGGCAATTGGCTGGTTCTACGAGCCGCTGGCCGTCCAGTTGGCGCAGCAGACCAACAGCGTCGTGGTCGTTCCCACCGTGCCGTCAATTCCGTTGCCGTTCGGCCTATGGATCGGCAGCCCGCAGATGCAGCAAGGCGTGGCCTCGTTGTTCCTCGGTAGCCAGACAGCGCTGAACATCAGTGCGAACCAGGCCGGTTACCTGGGCACGCTGCCGCAGGATTTCATCCTGTCCGGACACTCCGCCGGCGGCGGGCTCGCCACGATCGCCGGCGGCGATTACCTCGCGAACCTCGGGACGGCCACCAACCACCTGAAGGGTGTGGTGATGTTCGACGGAGTCGCCAACAATGCCACAGCTTTTGGGGCTGCGGTAGCCAACCTGCAGTCGGCCAGCGTCCCCGTCTATGTGGTGGCCGCGCCACCCCAGCCGTGGAACGCCTTCGGTGGCACCACCAATCAACTGGTCAGCCTGTACCCGAACCAGTTCGTCGGGGTCGAGATTGTCAACGGCTCGCATGTCGACTCGATGCTGGGCGGAAACCCGATCATCGACTTCGCCGCCCAGCTGCTCACCGGCTTCTCCCCGCCCGGCGCCACCGCGGCGGTATACACGCTGTCTTCGGGCTGGATCAACGACATCTGGGCCGGGGCGAGCCCGACCAGCCCGATGTACGGGATCTACGGTCCCACCGGCGGCTACGTGGCTCCCGGGGGCCAGGCGATCATCCTGGGCCAGGCCGCCGGCATCGTTCTGCCGGCCTAATCGACTGCGGCGCGGGTCTTTCCAGGCTCTTAGCCGAGAATCAGACCGGACGTCGGCACGCCCGTCCCCGCGGTAACCAGGACGTGCTCGACGTCGGGCACCGGGTTCACCGACGTGCCGCGCAGTTGGCGCACTCCTTCGGCGATGCCGTTCATTCCGTGGATGTAGGCTTCGCCGAGCTGGCCGCCGTGGGTGTTGATCGGCAGACGTCCCCCTACCTCGATGGCGCCGTCGGCGATGAAGTCCTTGGCTTCGCCGCGGCCGCAGAATCCCAACTCCTCCAACTGAATCAGGGTGAACGGGGTGAAATGGTCGTACAGCACAGCGGTCTGGATGTCGGCAGGCTTCAAGCCGGATTGCGTCCACAGCTGCCGGCCCACCAAGCCCATCTCCGGCAGGCCGTCGAGTTCGGGCCGGTAGTAGCTGACCATGGTGTACTGGTCTGGGCTGGAGCCCTGTGCGGCCGCCTCGATGACCGCGGGGCGCTGCTTGAGGTCCCGTGCCCGCTCAGCCGACGTCACCACGATCGCTACCGCCCCGTCAGTCTCCTGGCAGCAGTCCAGCAGCCGCAACGGCTCGGCGATCCACCGCGAATTCTGGTGGTCCTCAATGGTTATCGGCTTCTGGTAGAAGTAAGCTTTCGGATTGTTGGCCGCATGCTTGCGGTCGGCCACCGACACCGCGCCGAAGTCCCGGCTGGTCGCACCGGACAGGTGCATGTAGCGCCTGGCGATCATGGCGACCTGGGCCGCCGGCGTCGAAAGCCCGTGCGGATACGAGAATGAATTGTCCACGCCGGTCGAGTCGGCGTTGGCCGTGAGCCGGGTCTGCACCTGGCCGAACCGCATGCCGGACCGCTCGTTGAATGCGCGGTACGCCACCACCACGTCGGCCACCCCGGTTGCGACGGCCATCGCCGCGTGCTGGATGGTCGCGCACGCGGCCCCGCCGCCGTAGTGGATCTTGGAAAAGAACTTCAGCTCACCGATGCCCACCGCGCGTGCCACCGCGATCTCGGTGTTGGTGTCCATCGTGAACGTGGTCAGCCCGTCGACGTCCGCCGGAGTCAGACCGGCGTCGTCCAGCGCATCCAGCACCGCCTCGGCCGCTAGCCGCAGTTCGCTTCGGCCGGAGTCCTTCGAGAAGTCGGTGGCGCCGATGCCGACGATGGCGGCCTTACCGGACAACACTAGGCATCCCCCATCGTCAGCTTCACCGTAGCGATCACATGGTCACCAAGGCTGTTGCGGCCCAACACCTTCACCGTGATCACGCCGTCGTCGACAGCGGTCACCTCACCGGCGAACGTCACCGTGTCGTAGGCGTACCACGGCACCCCGAGCCGCAACCCGATCGACTTGATCAGCGCCGACGGCCCCGCCCAGTCGGTGACGTAACGCTGCACCAGCCCGGTATCGGTAAGGATATTGACGAAGATGTCCTTCGAGCCTTTGGCCTGTGCTTTGTCCCGGTCATGGTGGACGTCCTGAAAATCACGGGTGGCCAACGCCGTCGAGATGATGAACGTGGGGTCGCCATACAGTTTCAGCTCGGGCAGTTGCGTACCCACAGCCACAACCGGGGCGCTCATGCGTCCGGCTCCCAGGCATACAGGGTCCACTCCGGGCCGGAGTCACCAGCTGGGAAATCGATATACATTGCGCGAACCGGCGTTCCGATCTCCACCCGTGACGGGTCGACGTTGCGCAGCTCACCCAGCATACGCACGCCTTCCTCCAGCTCTACCAGCGCAATCACGAAAGGCACTATGCGGCCTGGCACCTTGGGTGCGTGGTGCACCACGAAGCTGAACACCACGCCGCGACCGCTGGACACTGCGTAATCGATCGGCGCGGAAGGCTCCTGCCACACCGCCGGAACCGGCGGATGCTGCAGCGTGCCGTCGGGCCGTCGTTGGATGCGCAACTCGTGAGCCGCAACACCTTCCCAAAAGAACGCGGTGTCACGCGACAACGACGGCCGCATCATCGCATCGGGATCCAGATCATCAGGGACCGCGACGCCAGGCGTCGTAGCGGGCCTGAATTTCAAAATACGCCAATCCATCTCGGCGACGTCCTCGTCGCCGACGCGCCAGACGGTGTGCTGGTTGACGAACCAGCCTTCCCCGAGCGCGGTCTGCTTGGGCCCGACGACGTCACCGAGCTCGGCGGTGATGGTGACCTGCTCGCCCGGCCGTAAGTACCGGTGATAGATCTGCTCACAGTTGGTGGCCACCACACCGATATAGCCGGCGTCGTCGAACAGCTTCATGACCGGACCCAGCGGGTCGTCCTTGGGTCGTTGCCCGCCAAGCCCGTACATCGTCCAGACCTGGATCATCGCCGGTGGCGCGACAATCCCCGGATGGCCGACGGCCCGGGCGGCGTCGTCATCGACGTAGATGGGGTTGCGGTCGCCGATGGCCTCCACCCAGTTGTTGATCATCGGCTGGTTCACCGGGTCCCGGGCGGCGCGCGGCTTACTGCTGCCGGCCGCCTTGATCTGTGTGACGGCTTCCCGGATATCGGTCATCGAGGCACCCTTGGCACTTTGAGGCCGGAGGCGGCGATCATCTCTCGCATGACCTCGTTGACGCCACCGCCGAAGGTGATCACCAGATTGCGTTTGGTCTGGGAGTCCAGCCACTCGAGCAGCTCGGCCGTGTCCGGCTCGGCCGGGTTCCCGTATTTGCCGACGATCTCTTCGGCAAGCCGACCGATACGCTGAACACGTTCGGTGCCAAAGACTTTCGTAGCCGCGGCATCGGCCACGTTGATGTCCTCACCGGCGGCAGCGACCTGCCAATTGAGTAACTCATTGATCCGCCATGTCGCGTGGATCTCGCCGAGTGCCCGCTTGACATCGTCGTGGTCGATGGTCGCGACACCGTCGGCGCCCGGCTTGCACGCCCAGGCACGCACCCGGTCGTAGATGCTGGCGAAGCGGCCGGCCGGACCCAGCATCACTCTCTCGTTGTTGAGCTGGGTGGTGATCAGCCGCCAGCCGCCGTTCTCCGCACCGACGAGCATGTCGACGGGCACCCGGACGTCGTTGTAGTAGGTGGCGTTGGTGTGGTGGGCTCCATCGGACAAGATGATCGGCGTCCACGAGTAGCCGGGGTCCTTGGTGTCGACGATCAGAATCGAAATGCCTTTGTGTTTAACGGCTTCCGGGTCGGTCCGACATGCCAGCCAGATGTAATCGGCGTCATGGGCTCCGGTGGTGAAGATCTTCTGGCCGTTGACAATGTACTCGTCGCCCTGACGCACGGCCGTTGTCCGCAACGACGCCAGGTCGGTGCCGGCTTCGGGTTCGGTGTAGCCGATGGCGAAGTGCACCTCACCCGCCAGGATCGACGGCAGGAACTTCTGCTTCTGCATCTCACTGCCGTACACCTGCAGGGTGGGTCCGACGGTCTGCAACGTCACGGCGGGCAGCGGCACGTCGGCCCGATGCGCCTCGTTGACGAAGATCTGCTGCTCGATCGGACCAAAACCGCGGCCGCCGAACTCCTTTGGCCACCCGACGCCGAGCATGCCGTCGCGGCCCATCCGCCGGATCACGGCACGATACGCGGCGCCATGTCGGTCCTTCTCCATCTCCTTGGCCTCGTCGGCCGAGATCAAATTCGAGAAGTATTGCCGTATCTCGGATTGCAGCTCCCGCTGCTCCGGGGTCAGGTCGATGAACATTGCACTCCGGGTTTCTCTGCCTGGCGACCCGCCGCGCCCGGCTGCGCCGCGCTTGCGATCGCCACGGGTTTCTCTGCCTGGCGACCCGCCGCGCCCGGCTGCGCCGCGCTTGCGATCGCCACGGGGTCATCTGCCTGGCGACCCGCCGCGCCCGGCTGCGCCGCGCTTGCGATCGCCACGGGTTTCTCTGCCTGGCGACCCGCCGCGCCCGGCTGCGCCGCGCTTGCGATCGCCACGAGCTCGAGACGATGCGACGGCCCGCCCAGTAATCGCGTCAGGTCTTTGATCGTGGAGTAATACCGGTGCATCGGATAGGTGATGTCCATTCCCATGCCCCCGTGCAGGTGGTGACAGATCTGCATCACCGGTGGCGCCTGAGACGTCAACCAATATCCGAGCACGTCGAGTTCGTCATCGGCGTCACGACCTCCGGCGAGCCGCCAGATCACCGACTTCGCCGCCAGATCGATAGTGCGCGAAGCGATGTAGACCTCGGCGAGCTGCGCGGCCACGGTCTGGAAAGTAGACAGTGGCTTCCCGAACTGCTTCCGGTTGGCCACGTAGTCGGCGGTCAGACGAAGCGCTCCGGCCACCAGCCCGTCGGCATACGCACCCAGCATCGCCAAAGCCAACTGGTTGACCCGGTGCGGCGAAGCGCCCACCAGCACATCGGAATCGGCAACGGCCACATCACGCAACGTCACCGTGTACTCATCCGAGCCGTTCGACGTCGGCGTGCGGGCCAACTGCACACCCTCGGCCTTCGGCGACACCACCACGACGGCACTGTCGGCGGTGACGATCAGCCACTCCGCATGCCCGGCATATCCGACACCGATCTTGGTGCCCGACAGCCGGCCACCCGCAAAACTGGTGGACGGCCGGTCGGGCAGCGGGGCGCCCGGCTCGTTGAGTGCCGCGGTCAGCACCGACCCCTTGGCGACCCCGGCCAGGTAACGGTCCTGCTGCTCAGCGGTGGCCAGATTAAGCAGCGGCACCGCACCCAAGCCCAGCGTTGCCAGCGCCGGTGTCACGGCACCGTGCCGGCCGGCTTCGGTCAGGACGGTCCCCACCTCGAGCAGCCCCACCCCGTCGCCGCCGAGCCGTTCCGGCACCGGCAGTGCCGTCACTCCGCCGTCGACCAGCGCAGCCCAGGAGGCATCCCGCTGCAGCACCGACGTGACCACATCGGCAACCGCCTGCTGTTCCGCGGTGAGATCGAAGTCCATTACCGCGCCACGGAACTCGAGACGCCGCCCGCCACCGCACTGGGCGCACTGGCGGCTACCGGGCACTTGCCGGCGTAGTCGACCTGCCAGTGCTTGATGCCGTTGAGCCAGCCCGACCGCAGCCGCTGCGGCGCTGAGATGGGCCTCAGGTCCGGCATGTGGTCGGCGATGGCGTTGAACATCAGGGTGATGGTCAGCCGGGCCAAGTTGGCTCCGATGCAGTAATGCGCGCCGGTGCCGCCGAAGCCCACGTGCGGGTTGGGGTTGCGCAAGATGTTGAACGTGTAGGGGTCTTCGAAGACCTCTTCGTCGAAGTTCGCCGAGCGGTAGAACATCACCACCCGCTGGCCCCTCTTGATCTGCACGCCGGACAACTCGTAGTCCTGCAGCGCGGTCCGCTGGAAACAGGTGACCGGAGTGGCCCAGCGGACGATCTCGTCGGCGGCGCTCTCCGGACGCTCGTTCTTGTACAGCTCCCACTGGTCGGGGTGGTCCGCGAACGCCATCATGCCCTGGGTGATGGAATTGCGACTGGTCTCGTTGCCGGCCACGGCGAGCATCACCACGAAGAAGCCGAACTCGTCGTCGGAGAGCTTTTCACCGTCGATGTCGGCCTGAATCAGCTGCGTCACGATGTCGTCGCCCGGATTCTTGGCCTTGTCCTCGGCCATCTTCATGGCGTAGCTGATCAGCTCCACCGAGGACGCCTTCGGGTCGACATGCGCGAATTCCGGGTCTTCGGTGCCGGTCATCTCGTTCGACCAGTGGAACAGCTTCCCGCGATCCTCCTGTGGCACACCCAGCAAACCCGCGATGGCCTGCAGCGGTAGCTCACACGACACCTGCTCGACGAAGTCGCCGGAACCCTCGGCCGCTGCCGCTTTGGCAATCTTGTGGGCACGCTCGTTGAGTTCGGCCTCCAGGCGTCCGATGGCCCGCGGCGTGAACCCGCGCGAGATGATCTTGCGCAACCGGGTGTGGTGGGGTGCGTCCTGGTTGAGCATGACGAACCGCTGCACCTCGATGTCCTCGCGCGCGATGTCGTTGTGGAAACGCGGGATCACGGTGTTCTCGTAGCTGGAGAACACGTCGCTGCGCCGCGACACCTCCTTGACGTCCTTGAGCTTGGTGATCGCCCAGAAGCCGCCGTCGTGGTAGCCGCCGCCGTGGCCGGGTGCCTGCTCGTTCCACCAGATCGGTGCGGACGCCCGCAGTTCGGCAAATTCGGCGACCGGGAGCCGCTCGGCGTAGATGTCGGGGTCGGTGAAATCGAACCCAGGTGGGACATTGGGGCAAGGCACAGTAGTTCTCCTAACTGCAGTCTTCGTTGACCAACGTGCGCCAACTTGCGCTAGCGTGCGCTAGCTCGCGCCAGGCGATCCCTGGACAACTAGGACAACTCATAGTCACTAGTTGTCCTAGTGATGCTCTATTGCCAGTAAAACATGCCTTCACCGCATACAAAAGGCACCGACGCATCGTCGCTTGTCATAGTAATGAAACGTGTTCTAGCCTGGCTCCATGGGTAACCCGGTAATCGTCGAGGCCACACGCAGCCCGATCGGCAAGCGAAATGGGTGGTTGTCAGGTCTGCACGCCACCGAGCTGCTCGGAGCGGTGCAGAAGGCACTGGTGCACAAGGCCGGGATCGATGCGGGAGACGTCGAACAGGTCATCGGCGGCTGCGTGACCCAATTCGCGGAGCAGTCCAACAACATCAGCCGCACCGCGTGGTTGACTGTGGGGTTGCCCGACCACGTCGGCGCCACCACCATCGACTGCCAGTGCGGCAGCGGGCAGCAGGCCAATCACCTGATCGCCGGGCTGATCTCGGCCGGCGCGATCGACGTCGGCATCGCCTGCGGAATCGAGGCGATGAGCCGGGTCGGCTTAGGGGCCAACGCGGGGCCGGACCGCAACTGGCGGGCCGAGTCGTGGGACATCGACATGCCCAACCAGTTCGAGGCCGCTGAGCGAATCGCCAAGCGCCGCGGCATCACCCGCGAGGACATCGATGTCTTCGGGTTCCAGTCGCAATTGCGCGCCAAGCGCGCCTGGGACGAGGGCCGTTTCGACCGGGAAATCTCGCCCATCGAGGCGCCGGTGCTCGACGAGCAAAAGCAACCCACCAGCGAGCGCCATATGGTCACCCGCGACCAGGGCCTGCGGGACACCACCATGGAGGGGCTGAGCCAGCTGAAACCGGTGCTGGAAGGCGGCATTCACACCGCGGGCACGTCATCGCAGATCTCCGACGGCGCGGCCGCAGTGTTGTGGATGGACGAAGACAAGGCCAAGGCACTCGGCTTGAAGCCGCGCGCCCGGATCGTCAGCCAGGCGCTCGTCGGCGCGGAGCCCTACTACCACCTCGACGGTCCGGTGCAGTCGACGGCGAAGGTGCTCGAAAAGGCCGGCATGAAGATGGGCGACATCGACATCACCGAGATCAACGAGGCGTTCGCCTCCGTGGTGCTGTCCTGGGCGCGGGTCCACGAGCCGGACATGGATCGGGTCAACGTCAACGGCGGTGCGATCGCATTGGGCCATCCGGTGGGGTGCACCGGCAGCCGGCTGATCACCACCGCATTGCACGAGCTGGAGCGCACGGACCAAAGCACCGCGCTGATCACCATGTGCGCCGGCGGTGCCCTGTCCACCGGGACCATCATCGAAAGAATCTGATGGCGGTCTCCGACGAAGACCGCGTCGCCGCGGCGCAGGCCTACATCGACGCACTGGTCAGCCATGATGCCGACAAGGTGCCGTTCGCGCCCGGCTGCACCCGGGTCGAGCAGGGTGTCAAGAACGGGTTTTCCGGCGCTCACCTGCGGCGCAGCCTCAACCGCGGGCTTCAGTACCGGGTGATCGCCGATGCGACACCACCGGACTATCGCATCGTCGGCGACGAGGTGCATGCGACCTACGACGTGCTGACCAAGGCCGCTTTCGCCGGGCGGCGGATTGCCTCACGGGTCAACGAGACGTTCGTGATTCCCGCCGATAGCCCCAGCGGGAAGGCCGAGATCGCGCACATCGTCGTGCGCTTTCGCCCGTTCATTCAGCGGTAGCGCGCCCGTAGGATGTCGTCATGCCGAAGTCGCCGCCGAGGTTTCTGAATTCGCCGTTCACCGATGTTCTGATCAAGTGGATGTCGCGCCTCAATACCTGGATGTATCGACGCAACGGCGGCGAGGGCCTCGGTGGCACCTTCCAGAAGATCCCGGTCGCTCTGCTGACCACCACCGGCCGCAAGACCGGCCAGCCACGGGTCAGTCCGCTGTACTTCCTGCGCGACGGCGACCGGGTGATCGTCGCCGCCTCCAAGGGCGGCGCCGACAAGAATCCGATGTGGTACCTCAACCTCAAGGCCAACCCCAAGGTTTCGGTGCAGATCAAAAAGGAAATTCTCGATCTCACCGCGCGCGACGCCACCGACGAAGAGCGCGCCAAGTACTGGCGGCAGTTGGTCGACATGTATCCGACCTACGAGGACTACCAGTCCTGGACCGACCGGACCATCCCGATCGTGGTCTGCGAGCCCTAGCGACCGGGCGCGGCGGGCCGCATCGGCCGGTTGTCGCGTTGAGGTGGCCACGTCGGCAGTCCTCGCCGTGCCGACGACCACTGTGCCAGCAGTGACGGGCGCGCCTTCTGGCGCACGTCGTAGTCACTTGCGCCGCACAGGTCCCCGTCGGCCAAGGACATTCGTTGTGCCCAGCTACCCGCGACAACCGCAGTGGCGGGCGGAGTCCTGGCGGGTGGGCCGAGAACCCGGACAAAGAACGTCGCGCCGGCAACCGGCCGGCTACGTCAACCCGTCAAACCCGTTGACGCCCAACAGGTTCCCGCCGGTGCCACCGGTCCCGCCGGCACCCGTGGTCGGGCCGGTCCCGGCGTTACCGCCGTTGCCGCCGTTCCCGATCAGCACCGCATTGCCGCCGTCGCCGCCGTCGCCGCCGGTCGTCGTGCTGTCGCCGCCGGCGCCACCGGCACCACCGACACCCACCAGCCGCCCGGCGGTGCCACCGGTGCCACCGGTCCCGCCGGTGATGGTGCCGAACCCGCCGGCTCCGCCGATACCGCCGCAGCCGAGTTGGCCGGCGTTGCCGCCGCTGCCCCCGGCTCCGCCGGTCGAGCCGCCGAAGCCGCCCGTCCCGCCAGGCCCGGCGCTGGAGAACAGCAGACCCGCATCGCCGCCGTGACCTGCGGCCCCGCCTTTGCCGCCCACGCCGACTCCGCCGGTCCCACCGAGCCCGCCGCTGCCGAACAGCAGGCCGGCGTTGCCGGCGTCCCCGCCGTGACCGCCGTTGACGACGCCAACCCCGCCGGTTCCACCGGCCCCGCCGGGCCCGCCGACCAGGCCGGCGTTGCCACCGGCTCCACCGGCACCCCCGGTGGCGTGGCCGAACGCGCCGTTCCCGCCGTTACCGCCGCCGGCTCCGACCAACCCGGCAAGCGATCCGGAGGCGCCGCCCGTCCCACCGGCCCCGCCGACGCCGCCCAGGCTGAATCCACCGGCACCGCCGGCCCCACCGGCGCCCAACAGCCCCCCGACACCGCCGCTGCCGCCGGCCCCGCCGATCTTGGTGGGCCCGAATCCCGTTGCGGGTCCACCGGCCCCGCCGACGCCGGCGTTGCCCGAGAACCATCCCCCGGCTCCACCGGTCCCGCCGGCCCCGCCGTTACCCGTCGAGGAGCTTCCGCCCGCTCCACCGGCGCCCCCGGAGCCCAACAGCCCGCCGGCCCCGCCGGTCCCGCCGTCTTGGCCTATGTCCGCCGCCCCGGACCCGCCGGATCCGCCGTCGCCGAGCAACCATCCGCCGGGCGCGCCGTTGGCTCCGGTGCCCGGGGCCCCGTTGACGCCGTTGCCGATCAGCGGGCGCCCGGTCAGCGCCTCGGCAGGCGCGTTGATCGCATTGAGCACAGCCTGTCGCACCGGCGGCAGTGGCGTGGCGGGATTCGGGCCGTTGGTGCCGTTGGCGCCCAACAGCAGTCCGGCAGTGCCGCCGGCGCCGTTGCCGCCGAGGGTCGGGCCGGTCCCGCCGTTGCCGCCGTTGCCGCCGTTGCCGACCAGCACGGCGTTGCCGCCGGCTCCGCCGTCGCCACCGGTCGTTCCGCCTTCGCCACCGGCCCCACCCGCGCCGCCGATGCCTATCAGGCGGCCGGCGGTGCCGCCGTCGCCGCCGTGACCGCCGGTAGTGCTGCCGTAGCCGCCGGCGCCGCCGATGCCGCCGCAACCCAGCAGTCCACCGACCCCGCCGGCCCCGCCGGCCCCGCCGATGCCACCGCCACTGAACCCGCCGGCTCCGCCTGATCCGGCGCTGGAAAACAGCAAGCCGGCATTGCCGCCGCGCCCGCCCGCCCCGCCGTCGCCGACGGCGCTGAATCCGCCGTCCCCACCGATGCCGCCGCTGCCGAACAGGAAGCCGGCGCTCCCGCCGTCGCCGCCGATCGCTCCGGTGCCGGCTTTGAGGCTGCCGCCGGCGGCGCCGCCGGCGCCGCCGGGTCCGGCGAATAGGCCCGCGTCGCCACCACGGCCTCCCGCGCCCCCGGCCGTGAGACCGAAGCCACCGGCCCCGCCGTCCCCGCCACCGGCGCCGACCAGCCCGCCGAGTAGCCCGCCGGCCCCGCCGGCCCCACCGGCCCCGCCGTCACCGCCGCTGATACCAACGCTCGTTCCACCCGCACCGCCGGCCCCACCGGCACCCAGCAAGCCGCCGGCCCCACCGATCCCGCCCGCACCGGCCTTCCCCGCCGCCGATACGGCCGCTCCACCGGCGCCGCCCACACCCCCGTTGCCCGACAACCACCCGCCGGCCCCGCCGGCGCCGCCGGCCCCCGCGGCCTGACCGGCAAACGCTGAGCTGCCGCCGGCTCCACCGGCCCCGCCGGAGCCCAGCAATCCGGCGGCCCCACCCGCGCCACCGGCGCCGCCGGGTGTGGAGATCGTTGCGGGCGCACCGGACCCGCCGGCACCACCGTCACCGAGCAACCAACCGCCCGGCGCCCCGTTGGCGCCGGTGCCCGGGGCGCCGTTGGCGCCGTTTCCGATCAGCGGGCGCCCGGTCAGCGCCTGGACCGGCGCGTTGACCGCGGCAAGCAGTTGCGCCAGGGGCGAAGCGTTGGCCGCCTCGGCACCGGCATAGGCCGCCGCGCCCGCGGTCAACGCCTGCAGGAACTGCTGGTGAAACGCCGTCGCCTGCGCGCTGACCGCCTGGTACGTCTGGGCGTGGCTGGAGAACAGCACCGCGATCGCGGCCGAGACCTCGTCCTCAGCTGCCGCCAAGATCCCCGTGGTACGTGCCGCCGCGGACACATCCGCGGCATTGAGCGTCGAAGCGATACTGGCCAGATCCGTTGCGGCCGAATCCAGGATCTCGGGCACCGCGATCAAAGTCGACATCTGACACCTCCCGATGGGTCATGACATCCCTGCTGGTGTCCGAGCACCCGCGACATGGTCGGTAAAAGACGCACCGTATCGCGGCGAAAGCAGCACGTCCTGGACTTCGCCAGGATTTCCGGCGTCTCGTAGGTACTGCAGCCGCAAATAACTCAGTAGGTGAGTCCGGCCATCAGCGGAAGCAACGCCAGCGGTAACGACGGCGTCTTGCCGGTCGTCGGCAGGAACGTGTAGCGCGTCACCCGGCGCAGCCCCAGATGCTGACTCTGCTTGTACGCCGCCGAATTGATCGCTTCCCGGGGGAACAACAACGACTCGAGAAGCTCCGGCCTGAGCGACGGTCCCGGCTCGCCGCCAACCAACCGGCCCACCACAACGGCTGCACGGTCGAGCACCGGCCAGGGCCCATCGCCGTCGCAGACCAGGTGAGCGAGCACGCTGTCGTCGGACCCGAATACGGTCACATCGTCCTTCTTGCGGACGGTCTTGGCGATTTGCCGCCGGTCGGGATCACTGAGCGTCGCTGGAGCGGGCTTCTCGTTGATCGAGCTGATCCGGCCCAAGACCGCGCCGCCCGCTCCGCGCACCTCGACGTGGATGTCGTTGCCGACGTCCATGCCCGTCAAAGTCACGAGCTTCCAGAACTTCTGCGCCGCTTTGCCGCCGCTGTGCACTCGGGCGGTACGGGCCAGCAGAACGTTATCGGTTCCGCGGAGCTCCCACCGGTGGCCCAGCGGCGAGGCGCCGGCGCAAAAGACGGCCGAGAGGCCGCCGGGACGAGCCAACTCGCCGAGCGATCGTGCCACGGCTTCATCCATGCGAAGCAAAATATCGCGGGCCGGCTAGTCGGGCCGTACCGCCTAAAACTCAGTCAGGCCCCGTACACCGGAACCGGTGGCCGCGACTTGGCCAGCAGGTCGGCGACCACGGGCCCCAACTCGGCGGGATCCCATCGCGCGCCCTTGTCGACCTGCGGGCCATGTGCCCACCCCTCGGCGACCCGGATGATGCCGCCCTCGACCTCGAACACCCTTCCGCTGACATCGCGGGATTCGGCGCTGCCCAGCCACACCACCAGCGGGGAGATGTTCTCGGCCGCCATCGCGTCGAAACCCTCGTCGGGCTTGGCCATCATCTCGGCAAAGACGGTCTCGGTCATGCGAGTACGGGCCGACGGTGCGATGGCATTGACGGTGACGCCGTAGCGGACCATCTCCGCGGCGCCGACGAGCGTCATCGCCGCGATGCCCGCCTTGGCGGCGCTGTAGTTGCCCTGTCCGACGCTGCCCTGCAGGCCCGCACCGGAGCTGGTGTTGATGATCCGGGCGTCAACAGTTTTCCCTGCCTTGGACAGTCCCCGCCAATATGACGCGGCATGCCGCATCGTGGCGAAGTGGCCCTTGAGGTGCACGGCGACGACGGCGTCGAACTCCTCCTCGCTGGTGTTGGCCATCATGCGGTCGCGCACAATGCCGGCATTGTTCACCAAAACGTCGAGGCCACCGAAAGTTTCGACGGCGGTCTGGATCAGGCCGGCCGCCTGGTTCCAATCGGAGACGTCGGATCCGTTGGTGACGGCTTCGCCACCGGCCGCGGTGATCTCGTCGACCACGCCCTGCGCCGCGCTGCCGCCGCCTGCGGGCGAACCGTCCAGCCCCACCCCGATGTCGTTGACCACCACGCGCGCGCCCTCGGCCGCGAAGGCCAGCGCATGCGCGCGACCGATACCGCCGCCCGCTCCGGTGACGATGACGACTCGGCCGTCAACCAGGCCCATACCTTTGCTCCTTACTGGTTACTTGTTGGCGCTCGAGGCGGCCAGATACGGCGGCGGCTCGCCGCCGCCGTGCACCTCCAGCGTGGCGCCGCTGATATACGACGCCACGTCGGACGTCAAAAACGCTGCGGCCCATCCGACGTCGGTGGGTTTTGCCAGCCGGCCCAATGGCACCGTGGCCGCGACTCGGGCCACCGACTCGGCGTCTCCGTAGAACAGCCCGGATTGTTCGGTCTCGACCATGCCGACCACCACCGCGTTGACCCGGACCTGCGGAGCCCATTCCACTGCCAGTGTGGCAGTGAGGTTTTCGAGCCCGGCCTTGGCCGCCCCGTATGCAGCGGTACCCGGAGTGGGACGGCGACCGCTGACACTGCAGATGTTCACGATCGACCCACCGCGCTCCTGCTCTTGCATCAGCGCGTTAGCCTGCTGCGAAACGAGCAGCGGTGCAAGCACATTGAGCTCGACGATCTTGCGGTGAAAGTTGTGCGTCGCCTCGGCCGCCAGGGCGTAGGGCGACCCTCCCGCATTGTTGACCAACACGTCGAGGCGGCCGTGCCGTTCCGCGATGGCGCCCATCATCCGGCCCACCGAATCCTCGTCGCGAATGTCGCAGGCGTGGAACTCATACGGCAGGCCTTCGACGACTCGTCGCGCGCAGGTGATGACCGTCGCGCCCTGTTCGGCGAAGACCGCGCTGATACCGGCGCCTACTCCGCGAACGCCGCCGGTCACCAACACCACCCGCCCGGCCAGCCCCAGATTGACAGCTTCTCCAGCCAGAGGGCCTCGTTCGGCACGGGTCACTGTGCTAGCGTACCAAGCAAGTGCTTGCTCAGGTACCCGGGTTCCCGACAGGAAGTGCCAATTGACAATCACATGCGCCACCCTCGAGCCGGGCATAGTCGCGGTCACCGTCGACTACCCGCCCGTCAATGCCATCCCGTCACGCGGCTGGTTCGAACTCGCCGAGGCCATCACGGCCGCGGGCGCCGACCCCGAAACCCACGCGGTGATCCTGCGCGCCGAGGGCCGCGGCTTCAACGCCGGTGTGGACATCAAGGAAATGCAACGGACTCGAGCTTCTCAGGGGTACACCGCACTGATCGACGCCAACCGCGGCTGCTTTGCCGCGTTCCGCGCCGTCTACGAGTGCGCGGTGCCGGTGATCGCCGCCGTCAACGGATTCTGTGTGGGCGGCGGCATCGGTCTAGTCGGCAACTCCGATGTCATCGTGGCCTCCGACGACGCCAGGTTCGGGCTGCCGGAGGTGGAACGCGGGGCGCTCGGTGCCGCCACTCATCTGTCGCGGCTGGTGCCGCAGCACATGATGCGGCGGCTGTTCTTTACCGCCACCACGGTGGACGCCGCCACGTTGCATCACTTCGGCTCGGTGCACGAGGTGGTGCCCCGCGCCGAACTCGACGAGGCGGCCCTACGGGTGGCGCGTGACATCGCCGCCAAGGACACCCGGGTAATCCGCGCCGCCAAAGAGGCGCTGAACTTCATCGACGTGCAACGGGTCAACTCGAGTTACCGCATGGAACAAGGCTTTACCTTCGAGCTCAACCTGGCGGGGGTGTCCGACGAGCACCGCGACGCATTCGTGAGGAAGTCATAGCCGCCGGCGACCATGAAAGGGGTAACGATGAGGTGGGGGAACCACCCTCTTGCGGGGGAGAGCGGCGCATAGTGCTCGACAAGAGAACCACGCTCGACGACGCCGTCGCGCAGTTGCGCAGCGGCATGACCATCGGCATCGCCGGCTGGGGTTCGCGGCGCAAACCCATGGCTTTCGTGCGCGCCATGCTGCGCAGCGATGTCACCGACCTCACGGTGGTCACCTACGGCGGACCGGATCTGGGACTGCTGTGTGCGGCCGGGAAAGTCAAGCGGGTCTGCTACGGGTTCGTCTCGCTGGACTCGCCGCCGTTCTACGACCCCTGGTTCGCCAAGGCCCGGACCAGCGGCGCCATCGAGGCCCGGGAAATGGACGAAGGCATGCTGCGGTGCGGGCTGCAGGCGGCCGCCCAGCGGCTGCCGTTCCTGCCGATCCGCGCCGGCCTGGGCAGCTCGGTTCCTGACTTCTGGGAGGGCGAGTTGGCCACCGTGACCAGTCCCTACCCGGCCCCCGGAGGCGGGCACGAAACCCTTATCGCCATGCCGGCGCTGCGCCTGGACGCCGCCTTCGCCCACCTCAACCTCGGTGACTGCCACGGCAATGCGGCCTACACCGGCATCGATCCCTACTTCGACGACCTCTTTCTGATGGCCGCCGAGAAGCGGTTTCTGTCGGTCGAACGCATCGTCTCCACCGAGGAGCTGGTCAAAGCCGTTCCGCCGCAGGCCCTGCTGGTCAACCGGATGATGGTCGACGCAGTCGTCGAAGCGCCTGGCGGGGCCCACTTCACCACCGCCGCACCGGATTACGGCCGTGACGAGAAGTTCCAGCGGCACTATGCCGAGGCGGCGTCGACAGAGGACGGCTGGCGGGAGTTCGTCGCCACCTACCTTTCCGGCGGCGAAGACGACTACCAGGCCGCGGTACGCGAGTTTGGAGCATCTTCATGACCGCAGAAGTGATCAGTCGAGCCGACATCTGCGTGGTCGCCTGCGCCGAATTGTTCCGCGACGCGGGCGAGATCATGGTAAGCCCGATGACCACCATGGCCTCGGTCGGGGCGCGGCTGGCGCGGCTGACCTTCTCCCCGGACATCCTGCTCACCGACGGCGAGGCACAACTGCTCGCCGATACCCCCCCGCTCGGCAAGACCGGCGCCGTCGAAGGCTGGATGCCGTTCGGCCGGGTGTTCGAGACGCTGGCCTGGGGCCGACGGCATGTGGTGATGGGCGCCAACCAGGTTGACCGCTATGGCAATCAAAACATCTCAGCGTTCGGGCCGCTGCAGCACCCGACCCGGCAGATGTTCGGGGTCCGCGGTTCGCCCGGCAACACCATCAATCACGCCACCAGTTATTGGGTCGGCAACCACTCGAAGCGGGTGTTCGTCGACGCCGTCGACGTGGTCTCCGGCATCGGCTACGACAAGGTCGACCCCGGCAATCCGGCATTCCGGTTCGTCAACGTCTACCGGGTGGTGACCAACCTCGGCGTGTTCGACTTCGGGGGCCCGGACCACACCATGCGCGCAGTGTCCCTGCATCCCGGGGTATCGCCCGACGACGTCCGCGAAGCCACCTCATTCGAGGTGCACGGTCTCGGCGACACCGGCGAATCCCGGCTGCCGACCGATGACGAGCTGCGCCTGATCCGCGCAGCTATCGACCCGAAGTCGCTGCGCGACAAAGAAATTCGATCGTGAGATTGCGCACCCCACTCACCGAGCTGGTCGGCATCGAGCATCCGGTGGTGCAGACCGGCATGGGCTGGGTCGCAGGTGCCCGACTGGTGTCGGCCACGGCCAACGCGGGCGGCCTCGGCATCCTGGCGTCGGCCACCATGACCCTGGACGAATTGGCGACTGCCATCGGCAAAGTCAAGGCCGCCACGGACAAGCCGTTCGGGGTCAACATCCGCGCCGACGCCACCGACGCGCCGGACCGCGTCGAGTTGATGATCCGCGAGGGCGTCAAGGTCGCCTCCTTCGCCCTGGCGCCCAAACCCGAGTTGATTGCCCGGCTGAAAGAGGCCGGCGCAGTGGTCATCCCGTCGATCGGCGCGGCCAAACACGCCCACAAGGTCGCAGCCTGGGGAGCCGACGCGATGATCGTGCAGGGCGGCGAAGGTGGCGGCCACACCGGACCGGTGCCGACCACGCTATTGCTGCCGTCGGTCCTGGACGCCGTGCAGGGCACCGGCATTCCGGTGATCGCCGCGGGCGGTTTTTTCGACGGGCGCGGACTGGCCGCAGCGCTGGCCTATGGCGCGGCTGGGGTTGCTATGGGCACCCGGTTTCTGCTGACGTCGGATTCCACCGTGCCCGACGCGGTGAAACAGCGCTATCTTCAGGCCGCACTGGACAGCACCGTCGTCACCACCCGCGTCGACGGCATGCCGCACCGGGTGCTGCGCACCGGTCTGGTCGACAAGCTGGAAAGCGGCTCGCGGGTAAGGGGTTTCACCGCTGCGGTGCGAAACGCCGCCAAATTCAAGAAGATGTCGCGGATGAGCTGGCGATCGATGATCCGCGACGGCCTGGCCATGCGCCACGGCAAGGAATTGACCTGGTCGCAGGTGGTGATGGCGGCCAACACCCCGATGCTGCTCAAGGCCGGCCTGGTCGACGGCAACACCGAAGCGGGCGTGCTGGCCTCCGGTCAGGTGGCGGGGATTCTCGACGATTTGCCGTCGTGCGCGGAACTGATCGAGACGATCGTGCGTGACGCCGTCGCACGCCTGCGGGCAGCATCGGCGTTGGTCGCAGACTAATAGCATCTTCGGCCAGTCCTCGACACAGTTTGCATGATTATCATGCACGCTGACGCTCAAGTTGGGCGCTAACCTTGACAAGTGGCTGAAAGTCGGTTGGGCATTACCGCGTTGGACCAGCGCGTTGCGTTTCTCCTCTCGCAACTGGGTTCCTATAGTGATGCGGAGTTTCATCGCCGACTGGCTCCCACCGGAGTGGAACCGCGGTCCTATGCGGTGCTGTTGGCGCTGGCATCCGACGACGGTCAATCTCAGCGCCAGCTGTCAGCGCGATTGGGGATCCACCGCAACGTGATGGTGACCGTCATCGACGACCTGGAGCGCAGGCGGCTGGTCAAGCGGTTGCGGCACCCCGACGACCGGCGCGCATTCGCGGTTACCCTGACCGACAAGGGTCGTCGCCTGCTCCCGACTCTCGACGAATCGGGTCGGGAGCTCGACGAAGAGATGTCTGCGGCACTGTCGGCCAACGAACGCGCCACGCTCCGGAAGCTCTTGCAGCGCATGGCCGCCGGAGCCGGACTCATCCCAGGAGTTCACCCTCGAATGTCTGACCGCGGTTAACGGTTACCCATCGGATGCTGCCAGCTATCGGGCAGCCAGGTGCGCAACCAGCCTGGTACCTAGTACCGAGACCATCGCGTCAGCGTCTTGCACAATCGGCGTGACCGCCCGTGCATCGCGCGCATCGGCAGCAGCCAGCGTCAACCGCGCTCCGGAACTCCAGCGGCCGGCGTGTCACGGAGGGTGACGTGGTGTCCCGCGGCCAGCGCCAGCGCGGTCACCAGACGACCCGTCTGGCCGTTCCCTCTGAAGATCACCAGTTCCATAACTCGTCCGGCAGGTACGCATCTCTGATGATCGTCACATTTGGTGATGCCCTAATCGTGTGCAAGTGCCTTCGGTTGTTAATGCACCATTTGTGATCGTCACAATTAGTGATAGTCTATAGGCAGAGCGTTCCGATCTCGAGCGCATCGAGAACCGTAATCCCTTGGAGGCCAGATGAAGATCACCGTCTTCGGCGCCACCGGCGGCGTTGGCAAGCACCTGGTAACACAAGCGCTGCAGCGCGGTCATGCCGTCAATGCGGTGGTTCGTGATGCCGCCAGACTGCCGATCAGCAGCCCGGGGCTGTCGGTAAGCACCGTACCGGGACTGGAAGAACCAACGCTACTGCGGCCAGCGCTGCGGGGAAGCGACGCGGTGCTGTCCGCGGTCGGCCCGCGCGGCCGAAAAGACACTGCGGTGGCCGCCACCTGTACCCGCAGCATCGTGCGCGCCATGCAGGCCACCGGTGTCGAGCGACTGGTCGCGGTGAGTGCGGCTCCGGTCGGGCCGGTGCCCCCCGGCGAAAGTCTGCTCACGCGAGCGGTGGTCCTGCCGATCCTGACCACGGTGCTGCGCAGCGTCTATACCGACCTTGCCGAGATGGAAGCCGAGTTGGGGCGCAGCCACATAGCTTGGACCATCGTGCGGCCACCTAAACTCACTAACAAGCCGCTGACCGGAAGCTATCGGACGGTGTTGGGCGGCAACGTCCCTCGCGGCTCGGGGATATCTCGCGCCGACGTCGCGCACCTGATGCTGACCGCGCTGGATCAATCCGCGACGGTGCGGCAGGCCATTGGTATCGCCTACTAACAGAACGGAATTCCGCCCATGACACCCACCTATGTCGCTGTCACTCTGAGCGCTGTCGCGGCAAACGGTTTTTCCGGGGTAGCCGCTCTCCTTCACTTCAAGCCGATACTTCCCGGCATGGCCAGGGCCGGCGTCCCCGAGTCGTGGCTCACCTTCCCCATCGGCACCCTGAAGACCGCCGGCGCGATCGGCTTGGCGGTTGGCCTGGCCGGCCTGCGGCCGGTCGGTGTCGCCGCGGCTGTCGGGCTCGTCCTGTTCTTCGTGTGCGCCATCTACACACACCTGCTCGCCCGCGATTACAGCCCCCAGTTCGCCCTCGCCATCGGCTTCTTGACGCTCAACGTCACATCGCTGGCGTTGGTGCTCAACGGGCCGTGAATTGCGGCTGATCTGCGAAGACCCCGGCAATATCGCCGACCGCGCGTCAGCCGGCCGGATCCGCGCCGGTGGAGTAGTTGACGCGTGTCGACTACGCTACTTCAGCTATGTCGACCATCGGCACAGTAGACCAAGCGGCGTCCGACTCGTCCGCCCACCATGCCCTGCCCGATCCCGGGGAGTCGGTACCCAGGCTCGCGGTGCCAACCGTCGGGATCTTCCTGGCCGCGTTGACCGCTTTCGTGCTGTCGACGGTCGGCTACATCAACGGATGGTTGCCGTTCTGGGTGACAATTCCAATCAATGCCTCGGTGACCTTCGTCATGTTCACCGTCGTGCATGACGCGTCGCACTACTCGATCAGCTCGACCCGCTGGGTCAACGGGTTGTTCGGACGACTGGCGTGGCTTTTTGTCGGGCCGGTGGTCGCCTTCCCGTCGTTCGGGTACATCCACATCCAGCACCACCGGCACTCCAACGACGACGAACAGGACCCGGACACGTTCGCGTCGCACGGCTCGCCGTGGCTGCTGCCGCTGCGCTGGCCGATGGTCGAATACTTCTACCTCAAGTACTACCTGCCCCGGGCCCGCAGTCGACCCGTCGCCGAAGTCGCCGAGACGCTGGTGATGTTCACCTTGAGCATGGCCGGCCTTGCCGTCGCCATCGCCACCGGAAATTTCTGGACCCTTGCGGTGGTGTTCCTGATCCCGCAGCGCATCGGACTCACCGTGCTGGCATGGTGGTTCGACTGGCTGCCCCACCACGGGCTGGAGGACACCCAGCGCACCAACCGGTACCGGGCTACCCGCAACCGCGTGGGCGCAGAGTGGCTGTTCACCCCGGTGCTGCTGTCGCAGAACTACCACTTGGTGCACCATCTGCACCCGTCGGTGCCGTTCTACCGGTACCTGCGGACGTGGAAGCGCAACGAGGAGGCCTACCTGGAGCGCAATGCGGCGATCTCGACAGTCTTTGGCCAGCAACTGAATCCGGACGAGTTCCGGGAGTGGAAACAGCTCAACGGCCGGCTCGCCAAGCTGTTGCCGGTGCGGATGCCGGCCCGGTCCAGCTCCCCTCACGCGGTGTTGCACCGCATCCCGGTCGCCTCGGTCGACCCCATCACCGCCGACAGCACATTGGTGACTTTCGCGGTACCCGAAGCGCTGCAGGATGCGTTCCGCTTCGAGCCGGGCCAGCATGTGACCGTGCGTACCGACTCTGTCGGCCAAGAAGGCGGGCGGGGAGTTCGGCGCAACTACTCGATCTGCGCTCCGGCCACCCGTGCTCAGTTGCGGATCGCCGTGAAACACATTCCCGGAGGCGCCTTTTCGACGTTCGTGGCCAACGACCTCAAGGCCGGCGACGTGCTCGAGCTGATGACTCCGACCGGCCGGTTCGGCACCCCGCTGCACCCGCTGAACCGCAAGCACTACGTGGGCCTGGTGGCCGGCAGCGGGATCACCCCGGTGCTGTCCATCCTGGCGACGACGCTGGAGATCGAGACCGAGAGCCGGTTCACGCTGATCTACGGCAACCGCACCAGGGAATCGACGATGTTCCGGGCGGAGCTCGACCGCCTGGAATCACGCTACGCCGACCGCCTGGAGGTGCTGCATGTGCTGTCCAGCGAGCCGTTGCACACTCCCGAACTGCGGGGCCGCATCGACGCGGAAAAGCTCAACAAGTGGCTGACCGGCAACCTGCAGCCGGACAGCGTCGACGAGTGGTTCATCTGCGGCCCGATGGAAATGACCGTCGCGGTCCGCGAGTCGCTGGTCGAACATTGCGTAGACCCCGAACACATTCACCTCGAGCTGTTCTACGGCTACGACACGTCCGAGGCCCCCGAACGTTCGTACGAAGCTGCGACCGTCACCTTCACTTTGTCCGGACAGACCGCGACGTTCGACCTGGTGCCTGGTGACTCGATTTTGGAAGGGGCGTTGCAGGTACGCGACGATGCACCGTACGCCTGCATGGGCGGCGCGTGCGGAACCTGCCGGGCCAAGCTGATCGACGGCAACGTCGAGATGGACCACAACTTCGCTCTCGGCCAGGCCGAGCTGGACGCCGGTTATATCTTGACCTGCCAGTCGCACCCGACCACACCGTTCGTATCCGTCGACTACGACCGCTAGCATTTCCCGGGATACTTATTTAGTTAATAGCTTAACTCTTTAAAGGTTAAGCTATTATCTTCAAATGGATAGTCTGAAGAATCACGCTTTACTTCGGGCCACGGTGATTGGCGACGTCGTCGGGTCCCGCCGTGCCGCTGACCGGTCGGCGCTGCACAGACGCACCGCAACGGCTTTGCAGCAGGTCGCCGACGGCAGCATCGACGCACCGGCGTTCACCGTCGGCGACGAGTTCCAGGGCAGCTACCCTACCGTCGGCGCTGCCATCGACGCCGCCATGCGAGTGCGGTTGCTGCTGGCACCCGAGGTCGACGTCCGTTTCGGGATCGGGTGGGGCGCGATTACGATCCTCGACTCGGACGCTGGGATCCAGGACGGCCCGGCGTGGTGGGCAGCGCGAGACGCCATCAGGCATACCGCCGACATCCAGCAGCGGCCCGGCTTTGCGCTGGTGCGGACCACATTTCGGGCGCCGGATAACGCCCGCTCTGATGTCGCGGCGGTCAACGCGGCCCTGATTTGTCGGGACCATCTGCTTGGATCGCTCGATGAAAGGTCATTGCGGATTGTGAGGGGTTTGATGGACGGGCTGACCAAGAAGGAACTCGCCGTGGCCGAGGGTATCAGCGCGTCGGCGGTGTCCCAGCGCACAAGCCGTGCCGGTTTGGACCTGATTATCCTTGCGTCCCAATATCTTCGGAGCATCACGTGAGCGCCGTCGCTGTTCTGCTGATCGCCGTCGGCATCGCCGACGGCTGGCGGCGATTATCGAGGGCGGTGTGGCCGCCGCTGGTCACCGGACCGGCGGTGGTCGTGGCCTGCGCGGCGCTGTGCGGGCTGTGGCACGCCCGCGACATCGTGCCCCTGGGGTTGGCGGTGCTGGCGGCGGTGGCCTGGGAGGTGTCGTGCCTGCGCAGCGAGCGCACCGGCAGGCACCAGCGTCCCGCGCTGACCGTCATGGTGGTCGCTCTTGCGGTGCTCATCATCCTGTCCGGGTTGGGATCTCACGCGGGTGGCGTTGCCGCCCGCTGGGCTCACTGGGTGGCCCTGCCGTTGGGCACCGTCACGCCCACTCGGCTGCTGATGGTCGTCGGCGTGGTGCTGCTCCAGCTGGCGACCGGCAATCAATTGATCCGCTTAGTGCTCGGCGCGGTGGGAGCCGTGCGTCCGGCAGGTCAGCCGCAGCCCTCGGACAAGCTGAAGGGCGGCCGGGTGCTGGGTCCCATGGAGCGCCTGCTGATCCTCAGCCTCGGCCTGGGCGGGCAGGTGGGGGCCGCCGGGGCGGTCGTTGCGGCGAAGGGTCTTATTCGGTTTCCCGAACTGAGCGCGCAGAAGGGCCGCAATGGGGAGGTTGGCATAGACGAGGTGACCGAATACTTCTTGGTGGGCAGCTTCGCGAGTTGGTTGCTAGCCCTCGGGGGTATGGCCTTGATCCTGGCCACGCGCTAAGCGGTTGACATTGACGCGTTGACGCGTCACGGATTTCACGCTCGGCGGCTCATCGGCGCCATCCGGCTGCCTGCATGGCCGCAACCACGCGGCCGATGAACGTGCCCTGCCGATAACGCAGCAGCTTGTTGCTGACCCGGATAATCGTCCAGCCCAGGTCATGCAATGCGGTATAGCGGTCGATGTCCCGGTCGCGCTGCTCGGGGTCGGTCCAGTGCTGCGGCCCGTCGTACTCGATGCCCACCCGCAACTCCTCATAACCCTTATCGATGCGGCGCGCTCGTACATCGCGCGCATGGCCCGCTCCGGAATGGCCGCCGCGGCAGATGCCGCTGCACCCAAGAACGGCCAATCGGGTTCGCTCATGGGCGACTGACAGCACCCACCGACAACCCCGACAGCCCGCCGACTGTACACTCCGCGACTCGACACACGCCGACGAAGCGTCGCGTGGTTCACACTCGGCGCCCCGAGGGGCGTACTCGCCGAGAAGACCTTCGCCGTGCGGCTGAGAATGACGATTTTCGGCAATACCCGAAGTAGTGCTCCGAGTCGTCGTATTCTCACGGGTATAGGGCCAGCCCCACTACGTAAAATCACTCTGAGCGTGGAGGTCCACAATCATGAATTTCATGATGTTGCCACCGGAGATCAATTCGTTGCGAATGTATTGCGGCGCCGGTTCAGGGCCGATGCTCGAGGCTGCGGCCGGATGGAGCGGGCTGGCCGAGGAGCTGGAGGCCGCGGCGGGGTCATTTTCGTCGGTGACCTCTGCACTGGCGTGTCAGGCGTGGCAGGGCCCGGCGGCAGCGGCGATGGCGGCTGCCGCGGCGCCGTATGCCGGCTGGTTGAACGCAGCTTCGGCCCAAGCCGCGAATGCCGCCGGACAAGCGCAGGCGGTGGTCAGCGCGTTTGAGGCGGCCCAAGCCGCGATGATCCATCCGCTCCTGGTGGCGGCCAACCGCAATACATTCGTGCGGTTGGTGATGTCCAACCTGTTTGGCTTCAACGCGCCGGCGATTGCGGCCGCCGAATTCCAGTACGAGGAGATGTGGGCGCAGGACGTGGCCGCGATGGTGGGATATCACGGTGGCGTGTCAGCGGCAGCTGCACAGTTGGCGTCGCCGGCGCAGGCGCTGCAGAACCTGCCGGGGCTGGCCGCGAATGCGGCGGCGAATGCGGCGGCGGACCTCGGCTTCGGCAATCTCGGCTGGGACAACGTGGGCTTCTTCAACAGCGGCGTCGGAAACTTCGGCATTTTCAACAACGGCCAGCACAACGTCGGCGCTTACAACAAAGGCGACAACAACGTCGGCGTTGGCAACAACACCCCGGACAAAGGCTACTGCGCGCCCAACGGCCAAAGGTATGACGCCAAGACAACCTTCGACGGAAACTTCGGCGCGGGCAACTTCGGCCACGGCAACGTCGGCGCCTTCAACAACGGCGTCGGCAACTCGGGCATCGGCAACGTGGGCGACGGCAACGCGGGCTTGCTCGGCTTCGCAAGCGGGTGGAACACCGGCAACAGCAATTCGGGCTTCCTCAACATCGGTAGCAACGACATTGGCCTCAGCAACTACGGGAACAGCAACGTCGGCTTCAACAACCAGGGGAACGGAAACATCGGCGGCTTCAACCTGGGGGACCAAAACATCGGCTACGGGATCACCGGCGACAACATGGTGGGTATCGGCATCCCAGGCACCGGCGTCCAGTTCGCCTTCCCCCGCTGAGTTTCCCCGGTCGATCGCGTGCCCGCATGCCTCGCGGGCGGTTGGTCGCCACCGATCACGTCCATTGCCGGCGCTGCTCAGCCAGGAATGGGTGTCAAAGCCGTTGTGGGACAACTGGTTCGCAGAACCCTCGACGTCCCGTGGCCGCAAGCGGGCGCATTGCCGTGGCGACGCCGAGCGCCGAGCGTGCGTCCCACGAAGCGTCGCGTGGTTAACAGTCGGCGCCCCGCAGGCTACAGGCGCTCGATGATCGTCACGTTAGCCGTGCCGCCGCCCTCGCACATGGTCTGCAACCCATATCGACCACCGACGCGCTCGAGCTCGTTGAGCATGGTGGTGAACAGCTTTGCGCCGGTGGCTCCCAACGGATGACCCAGCGCGATCGCACCGCCGTTGGGATTGACCTTTTCCGGGTCGGCCTTGATTTCCTTGAGCCAGGCCAAGACAACCGGTGCGAACGCCTCGTTGATTTCCACGACGTCGATGTCGTCGATGGAAAGCCCGGTCTTCTCCAGCGCATAGCGGGTGGCCGGTATCGGGCCTGTCAGCATGAACACCGGATCGGCACCGCGTGCACTGATGTGGTGAATACGCGCCCGCGGGGTCAAGTTGTGGTCCTTGACGGCTCGCTCGGACGCCAGCAGCACCGCGCTGGCGCCGTCGGAGATCTGGCTGGCCAGCGCGGCGGTAAGCCGGCCGCCGTCGACGAGGGTCGGCAGTCCGGCCATTTTTTCCAGCGATGTCTCACGAGGTCCCTCGTCGAGGCGGAAGTCGCCCACCGCCACGATCTCGTTGTCGAAATGCCCTGCCCTGATTGCGGATAGCGCATGCTCGTGGCTGCTGAGCGCGAACCGCTCCATCTCTTCACGGGACAGGTTCCACCGCTCGGCGATCATTTCGGCGCCGCGGAACTGCGAGATCTCCTCGTCGCCGTAGCGGTGCTGCCACCCCTTCGACTCGGCAGTCGGCGAGCTGAAACCGAACTGCTTGCCGACCTCCATGGCCGAAGAGATCGGGATCTGACTCATGTTCTGGATTCCGCCGGCCACGATGATGTCGGCCGTCTGCGCCATAATCGCTTGCGCCCCAAAGGAAATCGCCTGCTGACTGGAACCGCATTGCCGGTCGACGGTGACACCCGGAACCTCTTCCGGATACCCCGCGGCCAGCCACGCCAGCCGGCCGATGTTGCCGGCCTGTCCGCCGACGGCGTCCACACAACCGACGATCACATCCTCGACCGCGGCCGGGTCGACGTCGACGCGCTCGAACAAGCCTCGGAATACGCCGGCCCCCAGGTCGAGCGGATGCACGCCCGCGAGTGCTCCATTGCGCTTGCCGACCGCTGTCCGCACGGCCTCAACGACGTACGCCTCGGGCATGTCATACTCCTTCTCTCGTGATCCCGCCAAGAACGATGGCGAGGTAGTTCAGACCCACCTGCTCGGCGGTGAGCGGTCCGCCGGGCTGATACCAGCGCACCGACACCCAAGTGGTGTCCCGGATGAAGCGGTAGACCAAGTCGACATCGAGGTCGGGCCGGAAGTAGCCCTCCGCGATGCCTTGCTTGAGCACCTCCACCCACATCTTGCGTTGCTGCTTGTTGCGGTCCTCGAGATAGGAGAACCGGGGCTGCGACGACAGTCGCTGCGCTTCGTCCTGGTAGATGACGACTTGGGCGTGCCTATGCTCGATTGCCTCGAACGACGCCATGAACAGCCCCTTGAGCCGTTCCAGCGGATTGGGCTCGGTGTCCACGATTTCGCGGTAGCGATTGAACAGCCAGTCGAGGAACCCGCGCAGCAGCTCGTCGACCATCTCCTCCTTGGAGGAGAAATGGTGATACAGGCTGCCGGAGAGAATGCCGGCACCGTCGGCGATGTCGCGCACGGTGGTGGCGCGCAGGCCGCGCTCGGCGAACATTGCCGCGGCAAGCTCCAGCAACTCGTCTCGCCGGCTAATAGCCTGACCGGCCACTCGGTCCATCCGACCAGACTATCAACCAAGCGCTTGCTCGGCCAACGAGGTCCGCGCTGCGTGTTCGACCGGAAGGGTTTCTTCTCACATTCGCGCATGCCTGTTCGGGCAGTTCGGGCGAAACCCGCCGGTGACGCGTGTCGTCGTCGTAGTGTTCTGGCGTTGCCCGGCGTAGCCGACGCTTGATGCCTGTCCATGGAGGTCAGATGACGAATTTCACGGTGTTGCCGCCGGAGATCAATTCGTTGCGGATGTTCGGCGGTGCCGGGTCTGCGCCGATGCTTTCGGCCGCGGCGGCCTGGGACGGTTTGGCCGGCGAATTGGAGTCGGCGGCGGAGTCGTTTGCGTCTGTGACCGCGGGCCTGGCGGAGCAGGCCTGGCAGGGTCCGGCCGCGGCGGCGATGACCGCCGCGGCGGCTCCGTATGCGGGATTTCTCAGCGCCGCCTCGGCTCAGGCCGCCGCAGCGGCCGGGCAAGCCCAGGCGGTGGTGGCCGCCTTTGAGACCGCACACGCGGCCATGATTCACCCGGTGGCGGTGGCGGCCAACCGAAATGTGTTCGTGCAGTTGGTGATGTCGAACCTGTTGGGGCAAAACGCGCCGGCGATCGCGGCGACCGAAAGCGTCTATGAGCAGATGTGGGCCCAGGACGTGGCGGCGATGTTCGGGTATCACTCCGGGGCGTCGTCAGCGGCGGCATCGCTGATCCCGTTGCCGGCCAGCCTGCAACAGTTTCTGGCCGGCCTGCCCAGTGTGGGCCTGGGCAACAAGGGCAACGCCAACCTGGGCAGCGGCAACACCGGCGGCCAAAACCTCGGCAGCGGCAACAGCGGTTTCGGCAACATCGGCGGCGGCAACCGGGGCAACGACAACACCGGCAGCGGCAACATCGGCAACGGCAACTTCGGTGCGGGAAACCGCTATAACGGCAACATCGGCTTCGGGAATATCGGCAACCCCGCCACCAGCCCGAATCCCGGCCATAACGTGGGCATGGGTAACGTCGGCAACACCAACTGGGGCTTCGGCAATAACGGAGACGGAAACATCGGTGGCGGCAACGCCGGCAGCAACAACATCGGCGGCGGCAACACCGGTAGCGGCAACTTCGGCTTCGGCAACAGCGGTAGCAACAACATCGGGATCGGGCTCACCGGCAACAATCAGGTGGGCATCAACTTGCCCGGCCTGTTGAACTCCGGCAGCGGCAACGTCGGCATCGGCAACTCCGGCACCAACAATATCGGCTTCTTCAACTCCGGTAACGGCAACATCGGCGCCTTCAACACCGGAAGCAATACCACCAATCCCGGTCATCTGAACAGCTTCGGCTTCGGCAACTCCGGCAGCGGCAACCTCGGTATCGGAAATTCGGGCGCCGGCAATACCGGCTTCGGAAACAACGGCCAACTCAACACTGGCTTTGGGAACGGGGGCTCCGCGAATACCGGCTTCAGCAACTCGGGCGACCTCAATACCGGCTTCTGGGACTCGGGCAGCTTCAATACGGGCAGCGGGAATTCGGGCAGCTTCAATACGGGCAGCGGGAATTCCGGCAACGTCAACACCGGCTTCGGGTCGACTACCGACACCGGCCTCACCAACTCGGGCTTCAACAACACCGGAACCCTAAGCTCCGGATTCTTCAATACCGCCACCGGCGGTGGCACGCCGGGCCGTATGTCGGGCTTCTTCAACACGGCCAGCGGCGGCACCGGGCAGAGCGGCGTGACCTCGGGCATCGGAAACACCGGCATCCCGGGCGTCCTGGGTCCCACGATCAGCGGCAGGAACTCCGGCTTTTTCAACGTGGGCACTGCCGTATCGGGCATCTTCAATTTGAGCCGGTTGTTGCCGTAACGAAGCCGGTAGGCGACGGGGTTTCCGTAGCTTCTCTTGGGCTGCAATGACTTAACGCCATCCAACTGGCGTTGGCGACCCAGAATACCCGGAGAGTCGTAACAGACCCAAAGCGCCGCGCGCATCGATCTCGCCGATCAACGACGCCAAGGCCGGCCGGCTTGCCTGAAAACCCCTTCTCCACCGCGCAATTGGCGTAGCATCCGTGAATTGCTCGATTCCATTAGGTGATCGGTCGCGTCGGGGGCGGCCGAGTGGAAACGTGTTGGAGGTCGACATGGTCAATTTTCCGATGCTGCCGCCCGAGATCAATTCGTTGCTGATGTTCAACGGTGCCGGTTCGGCGCCGATGTTGCAGGCGGCTACGGCGTGGGCCGGGTTGGCCGATGAACTTGGGGCAGCTGCGGATTCGTTTGCGTCGGTGACCTCGGGGCTGGTCGGTCAGGCTTGGCAGGGCCCGGCGTCGGCGGCGATGACGGCCGCGGCCGCGCCGTACGCGGGGTGGCTGAGCGCGGCGTCGGCGCAGGCCGCCGGAGCAGCGGCCCAGGCACAGACGGTAGCCGGCGCATTCGAAGCGGCGCAGGCGGCCACGATTCATCCGCTGTCGGTGGCGGCCAACCGCAATGCGTTCGTGCAACTGGTCCGTTCGAATTTCCTGGGGCTCTTCGGCCCGGCGATCGCCGCCGCCGAGGCCCAATATGAGGCGATGTGGGCCGCCGACGTCTCGGCGATGACGGGCTATCAGGCCGGCGCGGCGGCAGCCGCCGCCGGATTGAACCCCTTCGAGCAGTTGTTGGCGCTCTTACCCAACATCGGCATCGGCAACAAGGGCGGCACCGGCAACATCGGCAACGGCAACACCGGCACCGCCAACGTCGGTAGCGGAAACACCGGCAGCGGAAACGTCGGCAGCGGCAACGGCAGCTCCGCCATAGCGAGCAGCGGAAACATCGGCAATGGAAACCAGGGCAACAACAACTTCGGCAGCGGGAACTTCGGCAACCAAAACATCGGCTTCGGCAACACCGGCGAGCCCGCCACCAGTTCGAATCCCGGTGTGAACCTGGGCATGGGCAACTTCGGAAATGGAAACGTCGGCGTCGGAAACATCGGCAACGAGAACATCGGCGGCGGCAATACCGGCATCGGAAACCTCGGCGCTGGCAACAACGGGATCCGCAACTTCGGCTTCGGAAACACCGGTAACAACAACATCGGGATCGGGCTCACCGGCAACAATCAGGTCGGCATCAACCTGCCCGGCCTGCTGAACTCCGGCAGCGGCAACATCGGCATCGGCAACTCCGGCACCAACAACATCGGCTTCTTCAACTCCGGCAACGGCAACGTGGGCATCTTCAACGCGAGCCCGACGCCGTCCACCAGCCCAGGCAACTTCGGCATCGGAAACGCAGGCGTCGGCAACGTCGGCCTTTTCAACTCCTACATCGGCAACTTCGGCCTCGGCAACAGCGGCTTGCTGAACACCGGCCTCTTCAACTCGGGTGAATTGAACACCGGCTTCGAGAACGGCGGGACCCTCAACACGGGCTCGTGGAATTCGGGCGACGGCAACACCGGCTCCGGCAACTCGGGCGAGACCAACACCGGTTTCTGGAATTCGGGCGATGTGAACACCAGCATCGGGTCGACCACCGACAGCGGCCTGGTCAACTCCGGTTTCAACAACACCGGCGATGGTGTCTCGGGCTTCTTCAACTCTGCGACCGGCACTGCCGCCGGCGCCATCTCGGGCTTCTTCAACCAGGCCAGCGGAGGATCAGTATTCAACGGTGCTATCTCCGGCATCGGCAACGCCGGCGTCCCGAGTACGGGCCCCACGGTGAGCGGCTTCGACACTGGCTTCTTCAACACCGGCACCGCTCTGTCTGGCTTGTTCAGTATCGACCAACTGTTGAAACAACTGACGTAGCCGGACAGATCGGCCGGGCATCCCGAATCGGCTATCGGCGCGCAGGGTCATGATGATTCGAGATGCCTTATCCGCCTGGCAGTACGAGGTGACGCGGGCGGCCGGCGTCTCGGCGATGCCGGGCTATCAGGCCGGTGCGGCGACAGCGGGCTGAACCCCTTCGAGCACTGCTACAAGACGCGCGACGCACCCTCCTCGAGACAATGGCTTGGCTGCGCCGCACACGCCGACATTGTCGCTAGGAGCGGTTGTGTGGCTGCGCCCCGGTGTGGGAGAGGGAAATCGCGTGCTGGTGCGGTTGGGTCGGCGGCTGGAGGCACCGACTGTGCGCTGATGGCGCCGAGTGTGCGCTGGCGGCGCCGACTGCGACGTGAGGGCGGCCGATCGTGGACGTTACCGCCCTACCTGCACAGTCAAAGCCGCCACCGCACACTCGAGCGGCGGCATGGCAGCCGATACGGTGAGCACGTGCGACGTCCCCCGATCACCAACCCGCCTACGGGTGCTGGTTCGACACCGAAATAACCTCGCCCGTAAGGTAACTCGAATAATCACTGGCCAGAAACGCGATGGTGGCCGCGACTTCCCAGGGTTCGGCGGCACGGCCGAACGCCTCTCGGGCGGACAGCCGGTCCAGCAGTTCGGCCGAGGTGGTCTTGTCCAGGAACTTGTGCCGGGCGATGCTGGGCGAGACGGCGTTGATCCGAACCCCGTACTCGGCGGCTTCTATTGCACTGCAACGGGTGAGCGCCATCACGCCCGCTTTGGCGGCGGCATAGTGCGCCTGCGAGTGTTGGGCTCGCCAGCCGAGAACGCTGGCGTTGTTGACGATCACTCCGCCGTGCGGGGCGTCGCGGAAGTAACGCAGCGCGGCCCGGGTGGCCCGGAACACCGACGTCAGGGAGACGTCGAGGACGCGGTCCCACTCGTCGTCGGTCATGTCCGCCACCGGCGTCTGGCCACCGAGGCCGGCGTTGTTGACCAGCACGTCGAGTCGGTCCATCCGTGCGGTGGTCGAGTCGATGAGGGCATCCACCTGCACACTGGACGTCACGTCGCACAGCACACTTTCGACCCGGCCGAGGCCCAGCGCGGCCAGTTCGGCGGCGGTCTCCCCCAGCCGTCGCTCATGGTGGTCGGAGATCACCACGTCGGCCCCCTCGGCAAGCGCGCGGCGCGCGGTGGCCGAGCCGATGCCGGTACCCGCAGCCGCGGTCACCACCACCACTTTGCCGTCCAAAAGTCCATGTCCGGGAATCTCTTTCGGCGCGACGGATAAATTCATCCCTTGACCTCCCGCGGCAAGCCGAGCACCCGCTCGGCAATGATGTTGCGCTGAATCTCGTTGGAACCGCCGTAGATGGTGTCGGCCCGGGTGAACAGATACAGCCGCTGCCATTCGTCGAATTCACCGTCGGTCAACGCGAGGCCCGGCTTGCCCACCACATCCATCGCCAGCTCCCCGAGCGAGCGATGCCAGTTGGCCCACAACAACTTCGACACGTTGTCCGGACCGGGCTGCTCGACGGCCGGCGCTTCCAAGGTGGCCAGCGCGTAGCTGCGCATCGCCCGCAGTCCGGTCCACGCCCGGGTCAGCCGCTCCCGGATGAACGGGTCATCGGCGGCGCCGGTGCGTTGCGCGAGCTCGACCAACCGCGAAAGCTCGCGGGCATAGACGATTTGCTGGCCCAGCGTGGACACGCCGCGCTCAAATGTCAGCGTCGCCATCGCAACCCGCCACCCGTCGCCCGGCCGGCCCACCACCATGCCGGCGTCGGTGCGCGCGTCGTCGAAGAACACCTCGTTGAACTCCGACGTGCCGGTGATCTGGACGATCGGCCGGATCTGCACCCCGGGCTGATCCAGCGGCACCAGCAGATACGACAGCCCGGCATGCCGCTTGGAGCCCTTCTCGGTGCGCGCCACCACGAAGCACCACTGCGACAGGTGCGCCAGTGACGTCCACACCTTCTGGCCGTTGATCACCCACTGGTCGCCGTCGAGCTCCGCGGCGGTCGAAACGTTGGCCAGGTCACTGCCCGCACCCGGCTCCGAATAGCCTTGGCACCACAACTCGGTGACGTCGAGAATGCGCGGGAGGAAGCGCTGCTGCTGTTCGGGCGTCCCGAACGCGATCAGGGTCGGCCCCAGCAACTCTTCGCCGAAGTGGTTGACCTTGACCGGAGCGTCGGCGCGCGCGTACTCCTCGTAGAACGCCACCCGGTGCGCGGTCGGCAGTCCCCGTCCACCGTGTTCGACCGGCCAGCCCAAACAGGTGAGCCCGGCGGCCGCAAGATGCTGATTCCATGCCCGGCGTTCTTCGAACGCCTCGTGCTCGCGTCCCGGCCCGCCGAGTCCCTTGAGAGCTGCGAATTCGCCGACCAGATTGTCCGTGAGCCATCGGCGGACCTCGGCCCGGAACTCCTCGACGTCCTGCATGACCTGTAGGCTAACCTACCAAGCACTTGCTTTGTTAGGCCGCTGGTGAAGGGCGCCGCGTGCCGCTTAGAGGAGCATCCGATGACCGACGATCCGCGTACCGTGCCCGCGGCACTGGATCGTCTCGCGGGCATGTTCCCCGACCACGACGTCTTGATCACCGACGACCGGAGCTTCACGGCTACCACCCTGCGTGCCGAGGTGCACCGGGCCGCGTCGGCGCTGATCGCACTGGGAGTCGAGCCCGGCGATCGGGTGGCCATCTGGTCGCCGAACACCTGGCACTGGGTGGTGGCCTGCCTGGCGATACATCACGCCGGGGCGGCCATGGTGCCCCTGAACACCCGCTACACCGCCGAAGAGGCCGGCGACATCCTGAGCCGCACGCGGGCGCCGGTGCTGTTCGCGATGGGCCGGTTCCTCGGCGCCGACCGGGTCGCCGGCCTGGATCTGAACTCTCAAGCACTGCCCGCGCTTCGGCACATCGTGCGGATTCCGATCGAGGCCGACGATCCTGTCCGCGGCACCTGGGACGAGTTCATCGCTCAAGGCACCGACACCCAGGCCGTCGAGCTGCGCGCGGCCGCCGTCACGCCCAACGACGTCAGCGACATCCTGTTCACCTCCGGCACCACCGGCCGCAGCAAGGGCGTGCTCTGTGCGCACCGGCAATCGCTCGCAGCCTCGGCGTCGTGGGCCGCCAACGGCAAGATCACCGGCGACGACCGCTATCTGTGCATCAACCCGTTCTTCCACAACTTCGGATACAAGGCCGGCATCCTGGCCTGCCTGCAGACCGGGGCGACGTTGATCCCGCACCTGACGTTCGATCCGCTGCGGACCCTGCAGGCGATCGAGCAGCACCGCATCACGGTGTTGCCCGGACCGCCCACCATCTACCAGACCCTGCTGGACCATCCGGCGCGCCGCAACTACGACCTGACCTCGCTGCGGTTCGCGGTGACCGGCGCGGCCACCGTGCCGGTGGTGCTGGTGGAACGCATGCAGTCCGAACTCGACATCGACATCGTGTTGACCGCCTACGGCCTGACCGAGGCCAACGGCATGGGAACGATGTGCCGCCCCGACGACGACGCGGTGACCGTCGCCACCACCTGCGGGCGGCCGTTTGCCGGCTTCGAATTGCGTATCGATGCCGAAACCGGCTCTGAGACAGGAGAAGTGCTGTTGCGCGGGCCCAACGTCATGCTGGGCTATCTCGACGACCCGGAGGCAACGGCGACCGCCATCGACTCCGACGGCTGGTTGCACACCGGCGACATCGGTGCCGTCGACGAGGCCGGCAACCTGCGCATCACCGACCGGCTCAAGGACATGTACATCTGCGGTGGATTCAACGTCTACCCCGCCGAGGTCGAACAGGTGCTGGCCCGGTTGGACGGAGTGGCCGACGCCGCGGTGATCGGTGTTCCCGACCAGCGCCTCGGCGAAGTCGGCCGAGCCTTCGTGGTGCCCCGGCCCGGGGCCAACCTCGACGAAGCGACGGTGATCGCCTACACCCGTGAACATTTGGCGAACTTCAAGGCACCACGATCGGTGCGGTTCGTCGATGCCTTGCCCCGCAACGCCGGCGGCAAGGTGGTCAAATCACAACTGCGAGAGTTGGCGTGAATGGACCTGGCATTCGATGAGGAAACCCTGGCCTTTCAGGCCGAGGTGCGCGAGTTTCTGTCAGCCAATGAAGACTCGATCCCGACGAAGTCCTACGACAACGCGGAAGGCTTTGCCCAGCATCGGATTTGGGATCGGGTACTGTTCGACGCAGGACTGTCGGTGATCACCTGGCCGAAAAAGTACGGCGGCCGCGATGCGCCGCTGCTGCACTGGGTGGTGTTCGAGGAGGAGTACTTCCGCGCCGGTGCGCCGGGTCGGGCCAGCGCCAACGGCACCTCGATGCTGGCGCCGACCCTGTTCGCTCACGGCACTCAGCAGCAGCTGGACCGAATTCTGCCGAAAATGGCCAGCGGCGAGCAGATCTGGGCCCAGGCCTGGTCGGAGCCCGAGTCCGGCAGCGACCTGGCTTCACTGCGGTCCACCGCCACCAAGACCGAGGGCGGCTGGCTGCTCAACGGTCAGAAGATCTGGAGCTCACGGGCGCCGTTCGCCGACATGGGCTTTGGGCTGTTTCGGTCCGATCCGTCGGCCGAGCGGCATCGCGGCCTGACCTACTTCATGTTCGACTTGAAGGCACCGGGCGTCACGGTGCGGCCCATCGTGCAATTGGGCGGCGATACCGGCTTCGGTGAGATCTTTCTCGACGACGTCTTCGTGCCCGACGAGGACGTCATCGGCACCCCGAACGACGGTTGGCGTGCGGCCATGAGCACGTCGAGCAACGAGCGCGGCATGTCGTTGCGCAGCCCGGCCCGCTTCCTGGCGGTGGCCGAGCGGCTGGTGCAACTGTGGAAGGTCAACGGCTCCCCACCGGAATTCGCCGACCGCGTCGCCGACGGGTGGATCAAGGCGCAGGCCTATCGGCTGCAGACCTTCGGCACGGTCACCCGGCTCGCCGGCGGCGGCGAGCTGGGCGCCGAATCGTCGGTGACCAAGGTGTTCTGGTCCGAGCTCGACGTCGAATTGCATCAAACCGCGCTGGACATCCTGGCCGCAGACGCAGAACTGGCCGGCCCGTGGACCGACGGCCTGTTGTTCGCCCTGGGCGGACCAATCTATGCGGGCACCAACGAGATCCAGCGCAACATCATTTCGGAACGGCTGCTGGGCCTGCCACGAGAGAAGAAGTGACCGTGGACTTTGCGCTTGATCAACAACAACGTGATTTCGCCGCCAGCATCGACGCGGCACTGGGCGCAGCGGATCTGCCCGGCGCGGTTCGCGCCTGGTCGGCGGGCGATGCGGCGCCCGGCCGCAAGGTGTGGCAGCAATTGGCCAACCTTGGCGTCACCGCACTCAACGTGCCGGAGAAGTTCGACGGTCTGGCAGCCGATCCGGTGGACCTGGTGGTCGCGCTGGAACGGCTCGGCCGCTGGTGTGTGCCCGGCCCGGTCACCGAATCCATCGCCGTTGCACCGGTTTTGCTCGCCAATGACGATCAGGCCGAGCGCTGCGCCGGCCTGGCCGCCGGTGAGCTGATCGCCACCGTCGCACTACCACCGCAGGTGCCGCGCGCCGTCGACGCCGACACCGCCGGTCTGGTGTTACTGGCCGGTGAGGCCGGTGTCGCCGAAGGCACGCCGGGCCAGCGCCATGCGTCCGTCGACCCCAGCCGTCACCTCTACGACGTGGCGGCGGCCGGCCCAAACGTCCAAGCCTGGCAAGCAGACATCAAGCGCGCCTACGAATTCGGCGTACTGGCTACGGCGGCACAACTGGTAGGTGCCGCCGAAGCACTGCTGAGCGCGGCCGTCGACTATGCCAAGCAGCGGACGCAGTTCGGCCGGGTCATCGGCTCATATCAGGCGATCAAGCACAAACTCGCCGACGTCCACATCGCAGTCGAACTGGCGCGTCCGCTGGTTTACGGCGCGGCGTTGTCGCTGCAGCCTCGCGACGTCAGCGCCGCCAAGGTGGCCGCGGGTGAGGCGGGTCTGCTGGCGGCCCGCTCGGCGTTGCAGACTTACGGCGCTATCGGATTCACCCAGGAACACGACCTGTCGCTGTGGCTGCTGAAGGTGCAGGCGTTGCGGTCGGCCTGGGGTACACCGGAGGTACATCGGCGGCGAGTGCTGGAGGCGTTATGACCCGCGCCGGCGACGACGCGGTGGGGGTACCGTCCGCTTGCGGGGGAGAGGAGCGGAGCTCATGACCGACGAGCGGGAGATGCTGCGCGAGACCGTGGCCGCCCTGGTGGCCAAGCACGCAAGTCCAGCCGCGGTGCGAGCGGCGATGGGATCCGGCCGCGGCTATGACGAGGCCCTGTGGCGGCTGCTGTGCGAACAAGTCGGCGCCGCCGTCCTGGTCGTCCCCGAGGAGCTCGGCGGCGCCGGCGGCGAATTGGCCGACGCGGCGACGGTCTTGCAAGAACTGGGCCGGGCGCTGGTGCCCTCCCCGCTGCTGGGCACCACGCTGGCGGAACTGGCTCTGCTGGCCGCGCCCGAGCCGGACGCCGAGACGCTCACCCGGCTCGCCGAGGGCACCTCGATCGGCGCGCTGGTCCTCGACCCCGACTTCGTGGTCAACGGTGACATCGCCGACGTCGTCGTCGCCGCGATAGACGGCCAACTGAGCAGGTGGACTCGCTTCACCGCGCAGCCCGTCGCCACCATGGATCCCACCCGCCGGCTGGCCCGCATGCAGCCGCAGGAAACCCGGACGATCGGCGCCGACCCGGGGCTGGCCCACTCGGCGGCAGTCTTGCTGGCCGCCGAGCAGATCGGCGCCGCCGAACGCTGCCTGGAGCTGACCGTCGAATACACCAAGAGCCGAGTGCAATTCGGTCGCCCGATCGGCAGCTTCCAGGCACTCAAGCATCGGATGGCCGATCTGTATGTGATGGTCGCCGCGGCGCGATCCGTCGTCGCCGACGCCTGCAATGAACCCACACCCGCCAATGCGGCCACCGCACGACTCGCTGCCTGCGAAGCGCTCAGCGCCGTGGCCGCCGAGGGCATCCAGTTGCACGGTGGCATCGCGATCACCTGGGAGCATGACATGCACCTGTATTTCAAACGGGCACACGGCAGTACGCACCTGCTGGATTCGCCACGAAACTTGCTGCGGCAGTTGGAGTCCGAGGTGCTCCCCGCACCATGACCCATCGTGTTGCCCGGCGCGCGGGCATTCCGCCGTTTCACGTGATGGATGTCTGGCTGGCGGCCGCCGAGCGCCAGCGCACCCACGGCGATCTGGTCAACCTCTCGGCAGGTCAGCCCAGCGCGGGTGCGCCCGAACCGGTACGTGCCGCGGCGGCCGCCGCCCTGCACCTCAACCAACTGGGATACACGGTGGCACTGGGCATTCCGGAGCTGCGTGCCGCGATCGCGGCGGACTACGAGCGCCAGCACGGCATCACGGTCGGCCCCGACGCCGTGGTGGTCACCACCGGTTCTTCGGGCGGCTTCCTGCTCACCTTCCTGGCATGCTTCGACGTCGGCGACCGGGTCGCGATGGCCAGCCCCGGCTATCCGTGTTATCGAAACATCCTGTCGGCGTTGGGATGTGAAGTGGTGGAGATACCGTGCGGGCCCGCGACCCGGTTTCAGCCCACCGTGCAGATGCTCGCCGAACTCGACCCGCCGGTGCAGGGGCTGGTCGTGGCCAGCCCGGCCAATCCCACCGGCACCGTAATCCCGCCCGCGGAGCTGTCGGCGATCGCTTCGTGGTGCGACGAATCCCGGGTCCGGCTGGTCAGCGATGAGGTCTATCACGGCCTGGTGTACGAAGGGGCACCGCAGACCAGCTGCGCTTGGCAGACCTCACGAAACGCGGTGGTGGTCAACAGCTTTTCCAAATACTACGCAATGACTGGCTGGCGACTCGGTTGGCTGCTGGTGCCGACGGAGCTGCGCCGGGCGGTCGACTGCCTCACCGGCAACTTCACCATCTGCCCGCCGGTGTTGTCGCAGATTGCCGCGGTATCGGCGTTCACCCCCGAGGCGACCGCAGAAGCCGACGACAATCTGCGGCACTATGCGCTCAACCGCTCGATGCTGCTCGACGGCCTGCGTCGCATCGGGGTTGACCGGCTGGCACCCACCGACGGCGCGTTCTACGTCTACGCCGATGTCTCGGACTTCACCACCGACTCGTTGGCCTTCTGCTCGAGGTTGCTGGCCGACACCGGTGTGGCGATCGCACCAGGCGTGGACTTCGACACTTCGCGGGGCAACTCGTTTGTCCGGATGTCGTTCGCCGGGCCGACCAGCGACATCGAAGAAGCTCTGCGCCGAATGCGGTCCTGGCTGCCGGGCCGCTAGGTGTTGGGCCGGTGCTCAGCAGGTGCCCCGTTAGCCCCGCTATCAGCGACAAATCGAGGCGCACAACGGGTTTGCCGCCGTCAGCGGTCGTGCTATGCAGTCGCCCTTCGCCCGCCCCCGAAACAGACTTGGTCGATGCGGGCTTCGAGGGCGCTGCGTTCGCCGAGATCGGCCACGTTGATCCCGAAGCGCCCGCTCAGCGTGTCGACAACCGCGACCGCGTCCTCCAGCACGGTCTTCTCGGTCCGGCCGCCTCGATGGACCGCCAGGATCCGGCCCGTCAAGTTCCACCGCGCGTCGTCGGTCACGGTGGCAGCCATCAAGCCGGTGACGAAATGCGACGACGGGTGCGTCGAGACAAACCAACTGCCCACCTTCAGGTCGATCGGCGGCCGGCTGACCGTGCTGAATTCATAGAGCGGCTGCCACTCGTCGCGAACCAGCGCCTGCAGCACCAGCCCGTCGCCGCGGTCGTCGAGCCGATACGGTTCATGCGTCGTTTGCTGGATGCATCGGGTCTGCAGCCGCAGCGGCGACGTCGGCGTCTGGCCCCCGAAACCGACGTCCACCAGATACGGACCGTCCGAACCGGGAAAAGTCACCGCGAGCACGGTATGCGTCTGTGCCGGCAGCGGCGCATCCGGCGGCGCCATCCACACCACCCGCCCGGCCAGCCGCCGCGGCCGAAATCCGAGTTCGGCCAGCACTTCACCGATCAGACCGTTGTGCTCGTAGCAGTAACCGCCGCGGCGCCGGTGGACGAGCTTGTCCATCAGCGATTCCGGGCTCAAGTCGTCGACCGGCACCCCCATCAGCGGATCGAGGTTCTCGAACGGAATCGCCCGGGTATGGGCGCTCACCACCGCCCGCAGCACCGCCAAGGTGGGTTCGGTAGGACCGCGATAGCCGATGCGTTCGAAGTACGTGTTGAGATCCAGCGTCATAGAGCCATTTTGCTGGCCGGCGCACGACTTCGACAGCATATACCCAAGGGGGTATCATTGCGTCAGTTCGCCCGACATCGGGAAAGCTGCAGAAGGAGGAGCCAGTGGCTGACGTCGAGCTCTACATCGATCCGGTATGCCCATTCGCCTGGGCCGCTTCGCGATGGCTGCTCGATGCCGCGCACAAGACGGACACACCGGTCACGCTGCGGCAGATGAGCCTGGCCGTACTCAACGAGGGCAACGACCTCAACCCGAAACAGCAGCAGATGATGGATCGGTCACGACGGCTCGGTCGGCTGTTCGCCGCGGTCGCCGGCCAACATGGGCCGGACGCATTCGCGCGGCTATACGACTCGGTCGGCGCCCGTATCCATGTGCGTGGGAAAGAGATGTCGCCCGATGAGGTCCGCAAATCGCTGGCCGAATGCGGACTTGACGAATCGCTGGTCGAATCGCTTGACGACAGCGCCCTCGACGAGGCCGCCAGGCGCGCGCACCAAGCCAGCCAGAACGCACTGGGCGGCTCGGCCGGCAGCCCGATCATCGCGGTCGACGGGCGCGGGTTCTTTGGACCGGTGCTGACCGGGATACCCGGCAGCGACGACGGCATCCGCCTGCTCGAGGCCGTCCTCACCGCCGCGACCACGCCCGAATTCGCCGTGCTGCAGCGGCCTTATCAGGGGCCGCCCGTTCTCGAGGAGGCTCGCTGAATGTGCCACGCCGTGAGGTGCCGCACCTGCGGGAAAGTGACGTGGGCCGGTTGCGGCGCGCACGTCGATCAGGTTCGCGCGGCGGTGCCGGAATCGCAGTGGTGCCCAGGTCACCCGAACCAATCCCCCAAGCGCTTGTGGCATCCGCGGCGGACCTAGCAGCAGCAGCATCAACGGGGCCCTAACTACTATCTACGTACGTAGGTAGTATTTTGGTGACTGCCGACCGCGAAGTCTCGCCAATTCGACGGAAAGGGATCACCATGCCACGGCACCTGATCGCCTCGCTTGCCGTCGCTGCTGCTGCCGCGACGATCGTGACAGCCTGCGGCTCTTCCGGGGCACGATCTGATCCGGCCAATACGCCGGCGTCGTCATCCAGCAGACCCGCCGGCCCGAGCGCACGCGTACCTGCCCAACTGCAGTTCACCGCCAAAACAATTGATGGGCATACGTTTTCGGGTGACAGTTTGGCGGGAAGAGCCGTGGTGTTGTGGTTCTGGACGCCCTGGTGCCCAAAGTGCCAGCATGAAGCACCGATCGCGGCGGACGTCGCCGCGGCGCACCCGCGTGTGACGTTCGTGGGGGTAGCCGCGCGCGACCAGGTTTCGGCGATGCAGGGTTTCGTAGACAAATACCAATTGAGCGGTTTCACTCAGTTAGCCGATACCGATGGGGTGGTCTGGACCAGATTCGGCGTAACGCAGCAACCGGCGTGGGCGTTCGTCAGCGCCAACGGCGACGTCGACGTCGTCAAAGGTTCGCTGACTCAGTCGGAACTGAACGAGCGGGTCGACGGGCTGGTCAGCCGGTGATCGATACCACAGCACTGAGCTTTGCCCTGGGCGCCGGACTGGTAGCTGCCCTGAATCCATGTGGATTTGCTTTCCTGCCAAGCTATTTGGGCTTGGTGATCGCCGGTAGTCAGGGAGTCTCACGTCCGACAGCCCTGGTCCGCGCCGGCGCCGCGACCGCGGGAATGTCCGTCGGATTCCTGACGGTCTTCGGCATTTTCGGGCTACTCGTCGCACCGGTGATCGCGTCGGCCCAAAGGTACCTGCCGTTTGCCACCGTGGTCATCGGGGTCCTCCTGGTGGCGTTGGCTGTCTGGCTGCTGGCCGGAAAGGACGTCAGTCTCATCCTGCCGAAACGCGCGGGTGGTACTCCGACGACGCGGCTGACCTCCATGTACGGCTACGGCGTGGGTTACGCGATTGCGTCACTTTCGTGCACGGTTGCACCGTTTCTCGCCGTCATCAGCACCACGTTCAGACAGGGCGCCGTGCTTTCGGGCGTGCTGGCTTTCGTCGCGTACGCGGGCGGAATGACGATCACGGTGGGGGTGGCAGCGCTGACGGTTGCCCTGGCCGGCTCCGCGGCCACCGCGGCGTTTCGCCGTGTTCTGCCCTACGTAGGCCGAATAGTCGGCGTAATCGTGCTGCTGACTGGGCTATATGTCACGTATTACGGCTACTACGAACTGCGGCTGTATTTTGCCAATGCCGAAGCCGACGACCCCGTGATCGGGGCCGCTAACGCCGTGCAGGACCGGCTGATTCAGTTGGTCGACGGGCTGAGCCCATGGTCCCTCGTGGGCGCCTTGGCTGCGCTGGTCGCCGTGGGAGTGGGCTGGCATACCCTCGTTCGATGGCGCGCCCCGAACCGCAATGCGATCGTCACAGATGACAGACAAGCCCCAGCGCCAAGGGAGTGATTACCGCAAAACCAATTGCCGTAGCGAGAATTACCCGCTCATGCAAACGCCTGCGGCGCGATATCGGGTTGGTGAGCCGGCTCGCGCGGGCCAGCGTGGCGGTGCCCGCCGCGCCGAGCGCCGTCGACGCCATCGCCGGCGGCGCCCCCGACAACGCCAGCAGTCCGCGTAGCAATGCCATCTTCCCGTGACGTCGCACCGCGACATCATCAGCACACATCTCCAGCAAGTCCGCCACCATTTCCGCTGCCGTGCAAAACAGCGTTAATCGCGGCAAGCTCGCAGCAATCGCCCGCAGCACCATGAGCAGCTCGTGATGGCGACCGGCCAGGTGAGCGTACTCGTGCGCCAGCACAGCCGCCAGCTGCGGCTCGTCGAGCCGGTCCAGGGCAGCGGTGGTGACCACCACGACAGAGTCGGGGCGGCCAGTAACGCAATAGGCAGCGGGATGCGGCGCCGGAACAACTACCAGGTCAGGCCGGCCATACCTGTTACCGCCGCCGCCGATCACCCGAGCAGTAGATGCGTGCAGGAGACTGCGTGATCGTTGCCGCAGCCACTGATATGCGACGCGCCAGCTGACGACGGTGGTGGCCAGCAGGCTGGCCAACGACAGACAGATCGCCATGGCCGACGCAATTGCGTGCGGCAATCCCAGCTGGCCGGTGACCCCTAACGCCTTGAAGCACAAAGTTGGTTCCCTGTGGCGCCAGATGCTGTAGAGCACTGCGGCGCAAAGGAACACGAGCGCAGCCAACCACGCTGCAACCGCAGCAACCACCGCTGTCAGCCAGCAAGCCACGGCAAGCTGAGGGCGCACACCCGTGCCGGTGACACGTCGCAGCAGGAGGGGGCCGAGCCACGTCAACATCGACGCATAAAGGAGCAACAAAAGAGCCGCGTTCACGATTCTTGCCGATCAATGAAACGGCGCAGCGCGTCGCGGACCCGCGCCGCTTCATCCTCGTCCATCTGCTTGAGAAAAAACGTCAGCACCAAGTCCGAATCACCCCCGGTATCGAAAGCATCACGCATCAATCTGGCCGAATGTTCCTCGCGGGTCATAGTCGGCCAATAGCGGAAAGCCTTGCCCACCCGTTCCCGCTGCAACCAGCCTTTGCGGTGCAAGTTGTCCATGGTGGACATAACCGTCGTGTAGGCGATCTGGCGGTCATGCGCCAAGTCGTCAAGAATATCCCGCACGGTGACGACCTCGCCGCGGTTCCACACGCGGTCCATGATCACCGCCTCGAGCTCGCCGAAACGCCGAACCTGCACAGCTTTCTCTCTCGTACCCTTGGAATTGTCGACGGCTACAACAGTAGCCACATCTCTCGCGGCTCGCGCAGAGCCGCCCGAAAAGCCGCTGAGCAGTGGGCAATTCTCGCGTAACCGGCACCACAACCGATTTCAGCGAGCGCTAAGGCGCGGTGTCGCCGATCGACCGGCACTGCTTGCCCCGGGGATGCCGGAAGGCAGCCACCCGGCGAAAGCGATTCGGCAACGATTGCCACCGAACAGTATGCCCATGAGGTCATATTCGCTACGCTTGACTCGCGACTCTCACGGCATGGAGGTAGAGCGCCAAGACATGGCTGAAGACCCGGGGGCTGCCGGCTCGGCACCCGCACAGAGCGGGATCGCCGCGGAGTTGGCCGGCGCCGGATTCGAGGACGCGCGCCAGGTGGCTCGAGGCGGCGCCGGGGTGGTGTACCGCTGTCGCGAGACGGCGCTGGGACGAAATGTCGCGGTCAAAGTGCTGCCGTCGCATTTCGACGACGACAGCAGGGAACGTTTCCTGCGTGAGGGCTACGCGATGGGCGGGCTCTCGGGGCATCCGAACATCGTCAACATCCTGCGGGTCGGCATCACCGAAAGCGACCGGCCCTACATCGTGATGCCCTACTACGCGGCGGATTCGCTGGCGGTACGGTTGCGCCGGGAGGGGCCGATCCCCTGGCCGGAGGCGTTGGAGATCGGCGTGAAATTGTGCGGGGCACTGGAAACCGCGCACCGGGCCGGCACCTTGCACCGCGACATCAAGCCGGCGAATGTCCTGGTCAATGATTACGGCGAGCCGCAGTTGACCGACTTCGGGATCGCCCACATCGAGGGCGGCTTTGAAACGGCGGTCGGGTTCTTCTCCGGCACAATCGACTACACCGCGCCCGAGGTGATGACCGGTAATCCGGCGACGGTCGTCGCCGACGTCTACTCGCTGGGCGCCACACTTTATGCGCTGATCGCGGGCAGCGCCGCACACGAACGCAAGAAGGGCGAAGACCTCGTCGCGCAATACCTGCGGATCAGTTCCACCGGGGTTCCGGACCTGCGTCCCGACGGAATCCCGGATGCGGTGTGCTCGGCGATCGAGAAGGCGATGTCCATCGACCCGGCCGAACGGCCCGCGTCGGCCGCCGAACTCGGCCGTGAGCTGCAGGCGGCGCAGCGCCGCAACGGCTTGAAGCCCGCGTCGATGGCGATCACCAACATGCGTGCGCGCAGCACCGATACCTCAACGGATGTCCCCGAAACGCCTCCGGTATCGCCCGCGATACTGAGCCCGGAGGCTCAGGTGCCGCTGCGCACGTCTTCGACCGTTCCGCTCAAGGCTCCCCAGCCCGCGGCCAAGGCGGGCGCCGCCGCGGCGATCCAACCGCCCGGCGCCGCGGGGCAAGGGCCGTCCTCGTTGCTGCCGTCCCAGTCCGACGATCACCAGCGATCACCGAGAACAGACACCGCCTTTCGGGCCGGGCACCTCGGTGACACCCAGGCGCAGCTTCGGGCCCCGTCGAGCACGGCGGAGTCGCCCCGGCGGCCCGCGGAATGGACCGGCGCCACCCCTCCGATCGAGCCGCCGAACGGTCCGGGGCAAGAAAGCGCGGCGGGTCCGGCCGCGCCTGACAGGCCCGCCGTATGGAAGCCGCCGCGGGGACGGGTGGCGTCGTGGTTCGCCGAGCCGGACAAGAAGCGCAACCGCATCCTGTTGACCGCGGCGGCGGCCATCGCCGTGGTGCTGTTGGTGGCCGGCGGAGTCTTTCTGGTGGCATCGCGCGACAACGGCGCCCACCAGACCGCCTCCAGCCAACCGAGCACCCAGGCGCCCGTTCACTGGAAACCGATCACGAATGCGCGGGTCGCCCGCGATGCGGCGGCGACCACCCAAGTCGACGGCACGATCTGGATCTTCGGCGGGGTTCGGGCCGACGGCACCGTCACCGGTCTGCACGAGGGCTACGACCCCGTGATCGACAGCTGGAAGGGCGGCGACGACTTGCCGGTTCCGGTTCAGCACGCGATGGCGGTGACCTGGCAGGGCAACCCCATCGTGCTGGGCGGCTGGCGCACCGAGGGCTCCAAAAAGGTTGCCACCGACCAAGTTTGGCGTGTGGTCAACAGCCGCTGGGTGGAGCTGCCGCACCTGTTGCAGCCCCGGGCAGCCGCGGCCGCGGCGGCGGTGGGAGACCGCATCGTCGTCACCGGCGGGGTGGACGCCAACGGCGCACTGCTGAACACAACCGAGGTCTTCGACGGCAACTCCTGGACCCTTGGCGCCCCGATACCGACACCGCGACAGATGCTGGCCGCGGCCTCGGACGGAAAGCTGGTGTACGCCGTGGGCGGCAACGACGCGAGGTCCGACCTGGCGACGGTCGAGGCATACGATCCGGCCGCGAAAACCTGGACGCCGCTGCCCGAGCTGGCGCAACCACGCAGTGACCTCGGCGCCGCGATCACCGATGGACGCCTGGTGGCGGCCGGCGGGATGTCGGCGGGACAGGTCCTCAGGAGCGTGGCTGTGTTCGATCTGATGACCAGAACATGGGCCGGTTTGCCCGATATGGAGACCGCACGGCACGGGATGGCGGTCGACACGGTCGAGAAGTCGGTGTATGCGATCGGCGGCTCGACCGGCGCGGGCGACGACCAGGCGACCTCGTCGGCCGAGATGCTGAAGCTGCCCGCGCGCAAGATCCAGCCGGCGGCGCAGTGGCGGACGTTGCCGGACGCGCCGACGGCCAGGCTGATGATGGCGTGGACCGTACTGGACAACAAGATCTGGATTATGGGTGGCGTGCGGGAAGGCGTTGGGCTCACGACCGTCGAGAGCTACGACCCGCACGCCGGCGCCTGGCAACCCGGGCCGCCGCTGCCCATCCGGTTGCACCACGCGACGGCGGCAACCTACCGGGGCGAGGTGGTTGTGCTCGGCGGTGCGAGCGAAAACCTCGCGGATGCTTCCAACAAGGTGTTCGCCTTGCGCGGGAACAGCTGGGTGGAGTTGCCGAGCCTCAGCCACGCTCGGGCGGCGGCGGCAGCGGCGGTGGTTGGTGACAAGCTCGTCGTCGTCGGCGGCCAAAACGCCAAGCAGCTCGTCGCGCAGACCGAGGTTTTCGACGGCAGTTCGTGGCACGACGCGCCCGACCTGCCAACGCCCCGCGAGCATCTGGCTGCGGTGTCGGACGGCACTTACGTGTATGCGATCGGCGGGCGGTTCCTGTCGGCCGACAAGAACTCCGCGGCCTTCGAACGGTTCGACCCGCAATCGGGTAAATGGACCAAGTTGGTGGGCATGCCCACCCCGCGCGGAAGTTACGGCGCCACGTTCATCGACGGGCGAATCGTGGTGGTCGGCGGCGAGGAGCCGACGCGAGTGCTGGGAGTCGTCGAGATGTACGACATCGCAGACGGAAAGTGGAGCACGCTGCCTGCGCTGTCGACCCCGCGGCACGCCGAGGTTGTCGCGACCGTGGGCAACACCGTGTACTGCATCGGCGGCGCGGACCGGCCCACCCACGAAGGCCCCATCGCCAGCGTCGAGGCCCTCGACTTCATGTAGCGGCCGTCGCTTCGCGGGCGGTTGTGAGGTGGCGGTTGCCGGGGCGATGTGATCCGGCCGACAACGGCTTTCCCTCTCGGCTCGGTCACCACGTACAGCATGTGTGCAGGCGGCGTCTGTTTCCGGCACGTCGATGCCCCCGCAACCTCGGTCAAACCTCGTGTGATGGCGGGTGTTTCGAGTTCGGGGGACGACTCACGTGCTCACCGGGACGACTGGCATGGCCGCGGCGTCGAGTGTGCGGTGACGGCTTTGACTGTGGATATCGGGCGGACACGTCCACGATCGGCCGCCCTGACGGCACGCTCGGCGCCATCAGGGCACACTCGAGACCGTCTGAGCGCACTCGAAACCGTGAGCGTCAAGCCGGCCACACATCCGGCGCACCAGCCGCGGAGCCCCCCGAACGCTTAGCGACAAATCCGTTGCACGCCTGCTTTTGCCGCTACAAAGTGGGCAAACCGGGTACCGGCCCAGCCCGAGGCCTATGTGAACGATGCGACTGCGGCGCGCAGTGGCTCCGCGGAGCGCGTCGGCTAGATCAGCACCGCCCTAAGGCCGTCAATACCGCGCATACCGGGTCGCAAACACCTTCGCTTCGGCTGCGGCGGCCTCTTCCGGTGTCGCGACCCTCGTGGCTTTGGTCACGAATTCCATTAGGGCGGGCCGACTTTCCGGGTCCTGAAGGGGCGTTTCGGCCAAGGTGTCGAGCAGCAGCGTGTATTGGGCGGACCGGGCCCGTTGCCGCGCGAGGTGCGCGATGACCACGATCTCGTCGGCGAGTTCTTGCTCCCGCATGCTTGTCGCCCCCGTGGACAGCTCGACCCGATGGATTCTGCCACCCATATCGGTCGACACCGACACGGTCCCTTGCGGATTGGCCACCGACACCAGGCCGGACTCATGCTCTGCCGTCGTCTCGGCCAAGGGCGCAAGCGCCTCTGGATCGATATCGGCGATCTCGGCCTCGACCGGTGTTTCACCGGGAATGCCGCCGCCGGTGGAAACCCGGCGTTTCGGGCGGCCGTACAAATCCAGGGTGGACAGATCATCGAGGCAGTCATCGGTTGCGGACCAGCTCATCAGATCGTGGGTATGGCAGCCAGTCGGCTCTTGGCGCCTTGGGCGCCCGTACATATCCAGGGTGGTCAGATCATCGAGGTAGTCGTCGGTGCTGGGCCGCTCCATCATCGGGTCCTTTCGGATTGCTAGTGGCGAGGTCGACAACATCGTTGACAACTGCCGCAAGGGAATTGAACGTGCTCAGCTGGAAAACTTGATCCTCTCGACAACCTTCGCCAAGACATCGTCGGCTTCGCTATAGGCCTTGGCTGCGATACGCAGATTCGAGGCAACCTCACCGGCAAGTGTGTACAGGCTGGTGCCCACGGAGTTGCGGATGGTCACCAGCGCTGTCAGTGTGGTATTGAACTTCGACGTATACGAACCGTGGGTTGTCTCAACATCTTCGCCGATGCCTGCGACCGCTTCCGTCGCGGACTGGACATATGTTGCCGCTTGGTCTTGCGCGGTTGCGAGCACGCCAAGAAATTCCGGGTTGACGGCTAACGAATCGGACACGGCGAATTCTCCTCACGCTGAATAGTGATGCTTCCGACTGCTTTCCGGCATCCGAGCCTGATGTTCGACGGCCGATCGCATCAAAGGCTGCGCTGTTGAGTCGGTTTGGACCCGGCCGCACTGACGGGTGCACGTTCCGCACCGGCCGCACCCGCGGCCGCACCTTTCTGACCCTCGGCCTCCTTCGTAGAGCGGCGCACCAGGCCCGGAGGCATGCCGGCTTGCGGGCTCTGCGACGATTCGTCGGCCAGCTTGCCCAACGCACCCAGCTGACCGGTTGTCTGGCCGGATGCCGGCAAGCCGGTATAGCCGGCAAACCGAGTCAATAGCCCGGGCGAAATGGCCGAACCCGACGACGCGGCCACGTCGGACAATGCGGTCGAACCCGACAACGCACTCGAGCCCGGCAACGAGGTCAAGTCAGACAACGCGGTCGAACCGGACAACGAAGTCAGGCCGGACACCGACATCAAGGAAGACAAGGAGGAAAAAGCAGACAAGTCCGACAGTGAAGACAAATCTGACAAGGACAGGTCGGACAAAGACAAATCGGATATTTCCGACTTCAACGCCGAGACAACCTCGCTGACTTCGGATTTCACTTCAGAGACAATCTGGCTCACCTCGGATTCCACATCGGAGACCACATCGGAGACGAGGTCGGAAATTTCGGACTCCATGCCGGAGAGCAAGCCTTCCAACAGCGCAGCCAGGTCTTCGGTGAAGTCACTCGGCAGTTGCACCAACAGCTCGACTATTTCTTCGATACGTTCGACTAGTTTTTCGGCGTTTTCAAACGTCGTGAGCAGTAATTCCAACAAGGCGATGCCGACAGCCGTCATGGCGACGGCAGAAACCGCGGCCTGGAAGACGTACGAGTCGGGTATGGTGACGATGGCGTTGTAAAGCGCTTTAGCATAGGGCTTGCAGTCCTCGAGGAAATTTATCCACTTCTTGAGAGTCTTACGCGCCTTTTCGACCGCCTCAGCCTGGTCCGAGACCAGTGTTCCGGTAATATAGTCGACGTCAGCCATAATCTGCTCGGCGTCCTGAAGAGTTTTGCTCTTCTCCGAATATTTTTCGGCCGCAGTGCCGACCCAGTTGTCACTCAAAACGGCCGACGCCTGCGTTTCGATTGCCTCGCGGAACGTCGAGGAACTGGTGTCGAATACCTCTCCGGTGACCGGGGTTCCGACACCAAGTGTCATATACAGGGACTCGATAAAACTTATCGTGGAATTGAGGATGACAAGTGCACCCATTTTATGTCCTCACACACCTTGATCCGACGGGGTGAGCATTGAAGGCGGGGGCGCCGTTGGCCCCTGACTGCGATCGACGCATGCGGCAACACTCCGTAACACTGCAGACGAACCCGTTCACAATCACACGCCGCCGGGGCGCCCTGCGGCAATCGAACGGCAGTGGGGAATCACCATGGTGTCGAACCGGTTTGGCGCTACGGGCCGACGGGCTGTGGCGACTCCTACCCGACACAAAGGCTACAGTTACCCACGACGTTAGTCAAGTCTGGTTGACATTAATCGTGGGTCGCGTCGCCGGCCGAATGCCGCCACGGCTGTCCGGCCATCGGCACGGAATCGGTTTCAGGCCGGCATCACCGCTGCCCAGCGCGGAAGGGCCTAGAGCCAGGTGTCCTGGGTGGTAGTGGTGAGGAACGCTTCGAGGTCGTCTCGCCACTGCGCCGGCGTGGTCTTGTCCGGCTCGATGCCGGTGTAGTCCCCGCGGTAGAACAGCAGTGGCCGCGGCTTGATCTTAGGGACTTCCGACAGGGAATTGACCGCGCCGAACACGACGAAGTGATCCCCACCGTCATGTACCGAGGCAACCGTGCAGTCGATGTAAGCCAGCGACCCGTCGATGATCGGCGACCCGAGTTCGGAGAGATGCCAGTCGATCCCGGCGAATTTGTCGGGTTCCTTCGAGCCGAATCGCGCCGATACGTGCTTTTGCTTCTCGGTCAGCACGTTGACACAGAACCGGCCGGTTGCCTCGATGGCCTTCCAGGACCGCGACACCTTGGTGGGGCAGAACAACACCAGCGGCGGCTCCAAGGACAATGCCGCAAATGACTGACAGGCGAAACCGACCGGCACGGCGTCGTGCATGGTGGTGATCACCGTTATTCCGGTGCAGAACTGACCCAGCACGCTGCGGAACGTGCGTGGGTCGATCTGAGCCGACATGGCTAGCCTCGAGCGCCTACCGTGAAGTCGTGCCCCCACAAACTGACCGCGGTGCTCTCCCGGGCGATCCAATTTTCGTCGTCGACTTGCCTTCCCTCGCAACCGAATTCGACGTCGAAACCGCCGGGGGTCTTCATATAGAACGACAGCATCAGGTCGTTGACATGCCGGCCCAACGTCGCCGACATGGGCACCTTGCGGCGCAGCGCCCGGTCCAGGCACAGGCCCACGTCGTCGGAGTTCTCGACCTCGACCATCAGGTGCACGATGCCAGACGGTGTCGGCAACGGAAGAAAGGCCAACGAATGATGGCGGGGATTGCAGCCGAAGAAGCGCAGCCAGGCCGGCGGTCCCTCGGCGGGCCGGCCGACCACCTGCGGCGGCAGCCGCATCGAGTCACGCAGCTTGAAGCCGAGCACGTCGCGGTAGAAGTGCAGCGCCTCGGCGTCGTCACGAGTCGTCAGCACCACGTGACCCAACCCCTGCTCGCCGGTGACGAACTTGTGCCCGTACGGACTGACGACCCGGCGATGTTCAAGCGCGGCGCCGTGGAAGACGGCCAGCGGGTTACCCGACGGATCGGAGAACAGGATCATCTCGTCCACGCGCCGATCCGCCAGTTGGGCGGCGGTCGCTTCCTTGTACGGCGTGCCCTCCACGTCGAGCCGATCGCGGATCTCCTGCAGCCCTGCGGCATTCGCGCATTCCCAACCGGCCTCGTCCAACCGGTCCCGCTCACCCGGCACGATCACCAACCGGGCGGGAAAGTCGTCCATCCGCAGATACAGCGCCCCCTCGACACTGCCCTTGCCTTCGACCATGCCAAGCACTTTGAGACCGTACTCGCGCCAGGCGGCCATGTCGGTGGCCTCGATGCGCAGATAGCCCAGCGACCGAATGCTCACTTGGCACCTCCCAGGAAATCGATCGTCAGCTTGTTGAACTCGTCGAACTTCTCCACCTGAGCCCAATGTCCACACTGCCCGAACACATGCAGCTGCGCACGGGGAATGGTCTTCAGCGCGACCAGCGCACCGTCGAGCGGGTTGACCCGATCCTCGCGGCCCCAGATCAGCAGCACCGGCTGACGCAGCCGATACACCTCGCGCCACATCATGCCGAGCTCGAAGTCGGACCCGGAGAACGACTTTCCCATCGCCCGCGTAGCCGCCAACGACTCCGGCGTGCTGGCCAGTTCGAAACGCTGATCCACCAGCTCGGGAGTGATCAGCTTCTGGTCGTAGACCATGACCCGCAGGAACGCCTCGAGGTTTTCCCGGGTGGGTTGGACCGAGAACTTCCCCAGCCGCTTCACCCCTTCGGTCGGGTCGGGGGCGAACAGGTTGATGCTCAGCCCCCCCGGGCCCATGAGCACCAGGCGTCCGGCGCGGTCGGGGAAGTCCAGCGCGAACCGCACCGCGGTGCCGCCGCCCAGCGAATTACCTACCAGCGGAACCCGACCCAGCCCCAGCTGGTCGAAGAGCCCCTTGAGAGCGGTGGCGGCATAGCGGTTGAACTGCCCGTGCTCGGCCCGCTTGTCGGAGTGGCCGTATCCGGGCTGGTCGACGGCCAGCACGTGGAAATGCTTGGCCAGCACCGCGATATTGCGGGCGAAGTTGGTCCAGCTGGACGCGCCCGGCCCGCCGCCGTGCAGCAGCACCACCGTCTGGTCGTTGCCGACACCGGCCTCGTGGTAGTGCAGTTTCAGCGGTCCGTCGACGTCGACTTCGGCGAAGCGCGACGTGGATTCGAAGGTGACTTCCTGCGTCGTCGCCGTCATCAGACCATGGTGTCGCCGGGCGGCAACCCGAACTCGTGGTTCCCGAAGATCACGTACGCCCGCTCCGGATCGTTGGCCGCATGCACCCGGCCGGCGTGCGCGTCACGCCAAAAGCGTTGAATCGGAGCCTCGTTGGACAGCGCAGTGGCGCCGGACGCCTCGAACAGCCGGTCGATCGAGGCGATCGACCGCCCGGTGGCACGCACCTGGTCACGGCGGGCCCGGGCCCGCAGCTCGAACGGGATCTCCTTGCCGGCGGACAACAACGCGAATTCGTCACCGACGTTGCCGATCAGCTGGCGCCAGGCGGCGTCGATGTCGCTGGCCGCCTCCGCGATGCGGACCTTGGCGAACGGGTCGTCCTTGGCCTTCTCCCCGGCGAATGCCGCCCGCACCCGCTTGCCCTGGTGTTCCACGTGCGCCGCGTAGGCACCGTAGGCCATGCCCACAATGGGCGCCGATATTGTGGTGGGATGCATTGTGCCCCAAGGCATTTTGTAGACGGCGGCGGTGTTGGTCTGCAGGCCGCCGGCGGTGTGGTCGTTCATCGCCTTGTAGGACAGGAATCGGTGCCGCGGCACGAACACGTCCTTGACCACCAGGGTGTTGCTGCCGGTGCCCTTCAGGCCGACCACGTACCACACGTCGTTGATCTCGTATTCGGTGCGCGGGATCAAGAAGCTGCCGAAATCGACCGGCCGGCCGTCCTTGATCACCGGGCCGCCGACGAATGTCCAGGTGGCGTGATCGCAGCCCGACGACCAGTTCCATGACCCGTTGACCAGGTAGCCGCCGTCGACCACGACACCGGCGCCCATCGGGGCGTACGACGACGAGATCCGCACGCTGGGGTCTTCGCCCCAGACCTCTTCCTGGGCCCGTTGGTCGAACTGCGCCAGATGCCAGTTGTGCACGCCGATGATCGAACTCACCCAGCCGGTGGAACCGCAGGCGCTGGCCAGTCGGCGGGTGGCCTCGAAGAACAACGTGGGATCGCACTGCAGTCCTCCCCACTGCTGCGGCTGCAGGAGGGTGAAGAAACCGGCTTCCTCGAGTGCCTTGACAGTCTCGTCGGGCAACCGCCGCAGGTCTTCGGTCGCCTGAGCGCGCTCCCGGATCTGCGGAAGCAGATCATCGATGGCAGCCAATACCGCCTGCGCATCACGCTGTTGAATGGACGTCACTTACGTTTGCCTCCTGGGAGTGCGGCCTGTTCGACGACCGGAGTGGACTTAGAAAAAGACTAGAACACGTTCCGATTTGTGTCGAGCAGGGTATTCCTGCGGCTGGTAGCGGTGCGAATCCAGTTTTCTATAACATGTTCTAGTTGAGACACACAGAGAGGTTACAGAGAGGCAGGGTATTGACCGAGGCAATCCCTGACGAACCACTCGGCAGCCACGTCCTGGAACTGCAGCTCGCCGAGGTCGTCGTCGAAACCGACGACGCACGCTCGCTGGTGTTCGCGGTGCCGGACGGGCCGGACGATCCGCAGATCCCGGCCGAGCGGCTGCGCTACGCACCCGGCCAGTTCCTGACGCTGCGCGTTCCCAGCGACCGCACCGGCTCGGTGGCCCGCTGCTACTCGTTATGCAGCTCGCCGTTCACCGACGACGCGCTCACCGTCACGGTCAAGCGAACGGCTGACGGATACGCGTCGAACTGGCTGTGCGACCACGCGCACCCCGGCATGCGGATTCACGTGTTGGCGCCGTCAGGCACCTTCGTGCCCAAGACGCTCGACGACGATTTTCTGCTGTTGGCAGCCGGCAGCGGGATCACGCCGATCATGTCGATCTGCAAGTCGGCGCTGGCGCAAGGCTGCGGACAGGTGACACTGGTCTACGCCAACCGCGACGACCGCTCGGTCATCTTCGGTGACGCGCTGCGCGAGCTGACCGCCAAGTATCCCGACCGCCTCACCGTCGTGCACTGGCTGGAGTCGCTGCAAGGGCTGCCGAGCGCCACCGCGCTGGCGAACCTGGCCGCCCCCTGTACCGAACGGCAGGTCTTCATCTGCGGACCGGGCCCGTTCATGGACGCCGCGCGCGAGGCCCTGGTGACACTGAAAGTTCCTGCCCCACAGGTGCATATCGAAGTGTTCAAATCGCTGGATTCCGATCCGTTCGCGGCGGTGAAACTAGCGGATGTCGGCGGCGACGACACTGCGCCGCCGGCAACCGCGGTGGTGGAACTCGACGGTGAAACCCACACGGTGTCCTGGCCGCGCAACGCCAAGCTGCTCGACGTGCTCCTGGCCGCCGGTCTCGACGCGCCGTTCTCCTGCCGCGAGGGCCACTGCGGCGCCTGCGCCTGCACACTGCGCGGCGGCAAAGTCAGCATGGAAGTCAACGACGTGCTGGAGCAGCAGGACCTCGACGACGGGCTGATTTTGGCCTGTCAATCTCATCCGGAATCTGATTCGGTAGAAGTGACCTACGACGAATAGTCGCGGGGGCTAGGTTTCATCCGGGCGGAAGGATGCGAGATGAAGCGGCTACTGCCGGGCGCTCCGATAGTCGCGGCGATCACCGGGGTGCTACTCGCCGTCGCGCCCGCCCCGCAATCGCAGGCGGCCAGCAACACGGCCACCACGTTGTTCCCGGTCGATGACACGACTCAGCTCGAGACACATACCTTTGTGAATTGCCACCCGAACGGCAGCTGCGACTTCGTCGCCGGCGCCGACTTACGCACACCCGACGGCGTGACCGGGTTCCCCCCCGATCTGTGGGCCCGCCAAACCACCGAGATCCGGCCGACGAACCGGCTGACCTACCTCGACGCCCACGCCACCGGCCAGTTCGAGCGGGTGATGAAGGCGGGCGGCTCGGACGTGATCACGACCGTCTACTTCGGCGAAGGCCCGCCGGACAAGTATCAGACGACCGGCGTCATCGACTCGACCAGTTGGTCGACCGGCCAGCCAAGTACCAACGCGGGCGTCATCGTGTGCACGCACATCCAGGTCGTCTACTCCGGAGTCAACCTCACCTCGCCCAGCACCTGCGCGCAGACGAATTTCTCGTAGCGCTGTTGCCGGCCGCCGCAACGCATGAGGAGCAGTGGCGCGGCGTCGGGTTTCATCCTGCGCTGAGCGCGACGAAATCGCGGTCGGCAGCACCCTGGGCGCAGACTGGACGCTCTGATTGCAGACTCGTGCGTCATGTGCCCGTGAATGATGAGCGGGCCGTCGGATCGCTATGAGCAGCCGCGGCCCGGGGACTTATCACGGCGTCGTCCGAGGCTTGCCGAACAACCACGCGTTTCCGCCATTGCCGGCGTTGCCGCCGGCGCCGAACAACTTCCGGTGGCGGCGGCGGCGTAGGTGGCGGCGGCCGACGCCTGAGCGCTTAGCGTCTGATACGCCTGCGCATGCCCAGCAAACACGGCCGCCACCGCGCGCCGAGACGTCGTCAGCAACAGTTAATTCCGCGAAACATACCCGGTATTGATGTTGCGAACTATGTTGCGTCACTTCACTATTGAACTACCGGCGCGCGGCGGAAAGTGTAGTCCCGCGGCGCGGCCTATATGCTCAAGCACGGCGCGAAAACCACCCATCCCGAAGTAGGACCCGAAGTAGGACCCGAAGTAGGACCCGAAGTAGGACCCGAAGTAGGAGAGGTGCGGGTTGGGGTGGCGTTGAATGTCAAAGGCCTGCGGATCGCCGAAGACGGCTTCGTCCCGATTGGCGGAGGTGCCATCGTCATGGACAAGCCTCCCGGTCAGCACTTCGCGAAAATCGGTAATACACGTCATTGCCCCTGGCCCAGCGAATAGGCGGGTTGGCCGTCGAACCGATACAACCCCTCGGTCTTGATGACGTCGAATCCGGCGCGATACAGGTGGTGCAGCAACTGCAGTATGTGGCTGGGTGCGGCCGCTCCGGGGAAGGGAGACTGAAACCGCGCCCGCCAGTGATCTGTGCAAAAAGTCTCGGGGAATCCGTCCGGCCACACCTTCACACCACGGTTGGTGATCATCTGCAGCCGCAGCCAGCCGTCTCCAGCGGCCGAGACCAACGCGGCGGCCAGACCGTCCGGGCGAGCATGCGATGCGTGCAGGAACACATCGACTCCGTCGAGGGTCTTCTTCGCCCGTACCACCGGGTGCGGAGGAGCAGGCGGCCGGCGTTCGACGATGGGGTAGTCAACTGCCGCGAGCCGCTGCGGGCGGTGGCCGAGATGAGCGATCACCGCCTTGGCGAAGTCACGGGTTCCCAACGGCGCCCGCCCTGGCCCTGCGATGTCATAGGTCGCCGCCCCCGCCTCGAGGGCCGTCAGCCAGGCGTTGTGAACCGTGGCGGCGACGTCGCCCTGACCGACGTGCACCAACATCATCACCGCGCCGAGCAATAGGCCTGACGGATTTGCGACGTCCTGACCGGCTCGACGCGGTGCCGACCCGTGAATGGCTTCGAACATGGCGACGTCATCGCCGATGTTCGCCGATCCCGCCATACCCACCGAACCGGCGATCTGGGCGGCGACATCCGAGAGGATGTCGCCGTACAGGTTAGGCATCACCACCACGTCGAAGTTTTCTGGACTGTCGGTCAGCTTCGCGGCGCCAATGTCGACGATCCAGTGCTCGGCGGCGATGTCGGGGTAGTCCCCGGCCACTTCGTCGAATACCCGGTGAAACAGCCCGTCGGTCAGCTTCATGATGTTGTCCTTGGTGAAGCAGGTGACCTTGGACCGGCCATGCCGGCGGGCGTATTCGAAGGCGTAGCGGCAAATTCGCTCGCAGCCGGGCCGGCTGATGAGCTTGAGACATTGGGTGACCTCGTCGGTCTGGCGGTGCTCGATGCCGCCGTAGAGATCCTCTTCGTTCTCCCGTACGACCACCACATCCATGCCCGGGTGGCGGGTCGGCACAAACGGGGCGTAGGCCACGCAGGGCCGGACGTTGGCATAAAGTCCCAGGGTCTTACGTACGGTGACGTTTAACGACTTGAATCCCCCGCTCTGGGGCGTGGTGATCGGGGCCTTCAGGAACACCCGGGTACGCCGCAGTGATTCCCAAGCCTCCGGCTCGATGCCGGAGTTCTGACCGCGCAGGTAGGCCGCCTCGCCGATCTGCACCTCTTCGATGGCTAACCGGGCGCCGGCTTCGAAAAGTACGTCCAATGTCGCCCGCATGATCTCGGGTCCGATGCCGTCGCCGTGGGCGACCGTGACCGGCGCCGCGTTCGGTGTAGCCGGCTCGCTTACCGGCTCGGACGGGTCAGATACGCGGCATTCGGTAGTCATGGTTGCGGTGCTCCCGACTCGGTGGGCTAATATGAAAATAATAACCTGTAATTAAAAACGTGTAATACACTTCATAGAAAGTCCACAACTGCGTCGGGCCGGCACCAGAATCACGCCTAGTAGTTGAGCTGAACTCAACTTATGCTGGGTCACATGCCGGTGGGCACGACATCGAGGGCGTCGGCAACACAGCAGGCATTGCTGGACGCCGCGGTTGCAGAGTGGGCGGAAACCGGCGAGCTGGAAGTTGCCGCCGTCGCGCGCAGGGCGGGAGTCAGTGCCGGTCTGCCGTACCGGTATTTCGGCACCCGGTCCGGATTGCTGATCGCGCTGGTTCAGGATTTCTATCAGCGGCTCGGCGCCGCCGTCACGCTCCGCAGCTACGACGCACCCACCTGGGCGGGACGTGAGCGCCGGCGCATTCGTGACTGGTTGGCGTTTCTCTACGCCGAACCGTTAGCGCCGCTGATGTTGGGCGGGCCGCTGGGCGACGGCGCGGTTGTCGCCGAGAACGCGCGCTTGTTGCAGGAGCTGGCCGACGTCGCCGCGCACAACATCATGCACGCTCAGCGCCTCGGTGAGCTGCCGGCCGACCGGGACCCGCATCTGCTGGCCGTCGCGACGTTGTCCGGTGTCCATGCCATGGGCACCGTCGCCCTAAGCCGATCGCCCCGCCCGCCCGCCGACGAGGTTGCCGAACAGGTGTGGGTGTTCGTGGCCGGCGCTGTCGGCCTTGCCATCGAAGGGATCTGGGAACATGAGCGCGAAGCGCGACATTTCAACGCTTGACGACTTGACCGGCGACCTGGCCGGACGGTACCGCTGGACGCCGAGCGCCGGCGCCTCGGTGGAAAGCGACCTGGTTGACGCAGACCTGGCAGCGCTGTCCCGCGACGGCTACGTAATTTGGGAAAACCTGTTGAGCGACAACGAATGTCGAAAAATCCGCGACGCGCTGGCCCCGATGCTCGGCTACCACGGGCGCAACTCGTTTGAGGGACACCGTACGCAGCGGCTGTATAGCGTCTTGTCCAAGACCCGAGTATGCGACCGGCTGGTGGATCATCCACGACCCCTGGCCGTTCTCGACCGGCTCTTGATGCCCAATTACCTGCTCTCTGCGCTGCAGGTCATCAACATTCAGCCAGGCGAATCCAGCCAGCTGTTGCACTTCGACGATGCCTTTTACCCAATCCCCCGGCCCCGGCCCGCGCTGGGAGCGGCCACCATCTGGGCCATCGATGATTTCACCGCAGCCAACGGCGCCACCGTGGTGATTCCCGCCAGTCATCGCTGGGATGACCGCCGGCCGACTCCCACCGATATCCGCAAGTCCGTCATCATGCCGGCCGGCTCGTGCATCTTCTTCCTGGGAACCCTCTGGCACGGCGGCGGTGCGAACAATACCGAGGCCGCCCGCTTGGCAGTGACCGCACAATACTGTCAACCCTGGCTGCGACCACTCGAAGCCTTCACGCTGTCGGTGTCGACCGACATTGCCAAAGTGGTCTCCGCGGATATCCAACGCATGCTTGGCTACAGCATCCATCCCCCATTTGTCGGGGCCGTCGACGGCCAGCATCCGCGTCGGTTGCTCGAGCAGCCCGCCGGTTGCGCCAGTCTCTGATTAGTCCGCCAGCCGAGACCCCGGCCTCGACTCCTGACCGCGGAAATTGATTGGCCACGGGTTTCTAAGCAACGGCGTACCCGTCGAGATGGGCGGCCAGTGGGTGGGGCCGACGCCGGCCAGACCGGCAACATCAGGGCCGGCCACGTGGTGGTTGCGATTCCGCCGCCCACGCCCGCGAGGCGGCGGAGCTGCCGACCGAGCAGCGCCACAAGCTCGTGATCGATTCGCTGGTGAAGTATTTCGGGCCGCAAGCCGCTGAGCCGTTCGACATCGTCGAACAAGACTGGGCTGCAGAGGAATTCACACGAGGTAGCTACGGTGGCCGTCTCAGTGCCGGCGCACTGACTCAGTAAGGCAAGGCGCTGGCTGCGCCGGTCGGCCGTATCCACTGGGCCGGAGCGGAGACGGCCGAGGTGTGGAGTGGCTACATGGATGGCGCGATCACCTCCGGCCGCCGCGCCGCCGAGGAGATCCTCGCTGCGGTTTGAGAGTGCGCTTACTCGACCGACCGCAGGCACGGTGAACCGCAAGGGGCGGCACCGAGCCGGGGGTCTGCGGCCGCTGGGTCAGCGTTGGATCACCGATCCACTCAAGGGAATTGGAGGATCGATGAACTGGTGTGCTCGCCGTCGTCGCGTTGGTCGTACAGCTGGCGGACCCCGGCCAGGAAGCGACATAGTCGAGTTCCTGGCCGGGTATCCCATCAGCAATGCTGGGCGGGTTGCTGCGGCGCAACTACGCCGGTGGCATCAACACCGTGTCGATCAGGTACACCGTCGCGTTCGCGGTGGGTACCCCGCCGCAGACCACACCCGCGTTGTTGACACTCAGGCTGTTGCCCTGGCCGGTGACCGTGACGTTAGCTCCCTGCAGGGTCTTGTGCGGGCCGACCACCTTCGCCGGGCTGAGCTGGCCCTGCACCACGTGGTAGGTCAGGATGCGGCTCAACAGGTTTGAATCGGACTTGAGCTGGTCGATGGTCGACGCCGGCAGCTTGCCGAATGCAGCATCGGTCGGCGCGAACACGGTGTACTGCCCATTGTTGAGCGTGTCGACCAGGTTCACCTGCGGGTTGAGCCGGCCGGACACCGCCGAGGTCAACGTCGTGAGCATCGGGTTGTTGGAGGCCGCCACCGCCACCGGAACCTGCGACATTCCCTCCACCGACGCCGGGCCACTGGGGTTGGCGGCCGCATAATCCGCACACCCCGGCCCCACCAGATCGGCTGCCGCCGCAGTCGGCGAGGTGGCAACCGCCAGACCCACAACAGCCGCTGCTACCAAACCTGTTGCTGCCATTGAACTTTTCATCGCTTATCGGCTCCTTCGGGGATTGTCGATGGCGGTATGCCATCTGTTCATGCCTGACATTGGTAATTCGGAACTGTGGCGGTCTTGGATGGCCGATGATCGAAATCAGCCGTAGGTGAAGGAGTACACCCGCAGCCCTTTTCCGGGGCGCACCTCCAATGTGCCGCTCTCGACGCCGTCGCCGGCGACAATGTGGTGCGACGTCGGCGGCCCGCTGATCGGCACCGTGGTGGTCTGGCCATTCCGGGTCACTGCGAGGGTTCCGGTTCCGCCGACCACGACGTAGACGTTCTTGGCGTGGTAGTTGAGTTTGATACTGGACTCGTCGCTTTCGGCCGTCGCCCCCTGGTAGTCCAGCGACCATGGCCCGCGCAGCGCGAAACTGTCCGCGGCCAGGTTTGGTGGATAGTCGAATGTCGCCGAGCCTTCGTCATACTGACCGCCGCCGCCGTAGTTGACCACCTTGCCCACCCCGAAGTACGTCTCGGGAGTGGTTTGCTGCTGCGGCGTAAGATCGGTCGCGTCCACCGGCGCCGGGAGTTTGACCCCGGGGTGCGCGGTGGCGAGCAACCGCCTGATCAGGTTCTCGGTCACGTCGTAGTCGCCTTCGCCGAACTTGATGTGTCGCACCGTGCCGGTGGCGTCGATGAGATACTCCGCGGGCCAGTACCGGTTCCGGTAGTTGGTCCAGGTGGAGTAGTTGTTGTCCAGCGCGACCGGGTATTTGATGTCGAGGTCGGCGGCGCCCTTGGCGACGTTGCCCGGCACCTTTTCGAAGGCGTACTCCGGTGTGTGGACCCCGATGACCTCGAACCCCTGGTCTTTATAGGCGTTGTACCAGCCCACGACGTGCGGGATGGCCCGCTGGCAGTTGATGCATGAATAGGCCCAGAAGTCGACCAGGACCACCTTGCCGCGCAGCGATCTCAGGTCGAGCGGTTGGTCGCCAGGGGTATTCAGCCAGCCGATGATTCCTTTGAGATCTGGTGCACTGCCACAGTTTTCGAGTTCCGCACCGCCGTTGCTGCAATTCGACAGCTGCGCGTTCTGGTCGTTGACGATGCCGCCGAGGTTGAGCTTTTCCCGGATCTGCTGATCACTGCCCAGCCTGTCCTGCAACGAGCTGGTGTAGTCGGGAATGGCACGTTGCAGTACCGCAGGCAGGTTGAACACCAGCGCCACCGCGAGCAGGATCGTCACAATGCCCGCAACGACCCGGATTTCCCGCTGGCGACGTCGAAAAGCGCTCACCCGCTCGGCCACCCGCTGGCCGGCCAGCGCGAAGAACAACAACGGCAGCGCCGCGCCGGCCGCGAACGCCAGTGTGAGAACGACTGTGCCGACACCGATTTGCGCCGTAGCCCCGGCCACCACGATCGCGGCCAGCACGGGTCCCGCGCAGGGAACGTAGAGCACGCCCAACGCCAGACCGAGGCCGAACCCGCTGCGGCGGTTGTCGGCCTGCCGTTGCGGGATCCTCGAGAACGGCCGTTCCAGCAGCTGCTCGACCGTGGGAAACATCAGGCCCAGCCCGATCGCGACCAATGCGACCAACGCGACCCAGCGAATCGCGTCCTGCGGTAGATGCAGCAGCGACAGCAATGCCGAGCCGGTCAAAGTGACCACACTGAAGCTGAATACCAAGCCGCCGATCACCCGGTAGGGGCGCAACGTTTCCGAAAGCCCGCGTCGCGGCTTCGTCGCTACAGCGACGTCGCCGCCAGATTCGTTCCGCGCTGCCAACTCTGGGCCGCCGTGCTGCGCGCCCGCGAAGAATATCACCGGCAGCACCGGGAGAATGCACGGTGATATACCGGTGACGAGGCCTCCGACAAAGCCAACCAGCGCAAGTGTCAACATGTTTGGTATTCGGTGCCGACCCACGACCGGATTGGCCAGGCACACCACGAAGAAAGCCCGGCCGAGGCCGGGCTTTCCCGCGTCGCCGAAATTACTGGTTCGGCGGCATCAGGACCGTGTCGATCATGTACACGGTCGCGTTGGCGGTGTGAACGCCGCCGCATACCAGCCCGGCACCGTTGACCTTGAGGTCGTTGCCCTGACCGGTCACGGTCACGTTGGCCCCTTGCAGGGTCGTGTGCGTGCCGTCGATCTTGCTCGGGCTCGCCTGACCTTGCACCACGTGATAGGTCAGGATGCTGCTCAGCAGCGCTGAATCCGTCTTGAGCTGATCGATCGTGGCCGCCGGCAGCTTGTCGAAGGCCGCGTTGGTGGGCGCGAACACCGTGTACTGGCCGCTGTTGAGGGTGTCGACCAGGTTCACGTTCGGATTCAGTTTGCCCGACAGCGCCGACGTCAGCGTCGTCAACATCGGGTTGTTCGACGCCGCCGTCGCCACCGGATCCTGCGCCATCCCGGCAACCGAACCGGGACCGCTGGGATTCTGCTTGGCATACTCCGGGCAGCCGGTACCGATAAGGTCAGCCGCCGGATCGGCCATCCCCGTGGTCGACGCGGGCGCCGCCATGCTGGTCGGCGCGCTGCTGCTCATCGATGGCCCACTGGCCGACTTGTTGCTCGAACAAGCCGCGAAACCTCCGATTGCGATCGCCGCGAGGCTAGTTGCCGCGACCGTTCGGGCCCAAGCGTTCATCATGTGCGTTTCGACTCCTTCGTCACCAGACGGCCGTGTGCCGCTCCTGTCGGACATAAGCCATTCGGAGACACGGCCGCCCCGGACGGGTGCGATGGGTGCGAGATCCGCGAAGCGGCGGCGACGGGTATTTAACGCGGCAGGCCAAGCAGCCGCTCGGCGGCCAGCGTGAGCAGAATCTGCTCGGTACCGCCGGCGATGCTGAGGCAGCGGGTGTTGAGAAAGTCGTAGACCGCTTGGTTTTCCACCAGGCCGCCACCCTCGGAGAGGTCCATCATGAATTCGGCCAGCGCCTGGCGGTAGCGGACCCCGATGAGTTTGCGCACGCTGGATTGTGCGCCCGGATCCTGACCGCCGACGGCCAGCTGGGCGATGCGCTGATCCAGCAGCGCACCACATTGAGCAATGACGATCAACCTCGCCAGCCGATCCTGCTGCGCGACGTCGGGCTCCGTCTTGGCCAGCACCTCGAGCAGCTTCTCCATGGGGTTGCCGAGCGCGGTACCGCTGGCCATCGCCACCCGCTCGTTGGCCAGCGTGGTGCGTGCCAGCCGCCAGCCGTCGTTGACCGCGCCGACCACCATCTCGTCGGGCACCAACACGTTGTCCAGAAAGACCTCGTTGAACAGGGCGTCGCCAGTGATCTCCCGCAGCGGCCGGATCTCGATCCCGGGCGACGTCATGTCCACCAGAAAGTAGGTGATGCCCTTGTGCTTTGGAGCGTCCGGGTCGGTCCGCGCCAGGCACACCCCCCACCTGGCCAGGTGCGCCTTGGACGTCCACACCTTCTGCCCGGTCAGCAGCCAACCGCCTTCGGTGCGCATCGCCCTGGTGCGCAGCGACGCCAGGTCGGAACCGGCGCCAGGTTCGGAAAACAGCTGGCACCAAAGGAATTCGCCGCGCAGGGTGGCCGGCACGAAGCGCTCGATTTGTTCGGGCGTGCCATGCTCGAGAATGGTCGGCGCCGCCCACCAGCCGATCACCAGGTCGGGCCGCACCACGCCGGCTGCCGCCATCTCCTGATCGATCAGCAACTGCTCGGCCGCGGATGCGCCGCGTCCATACGGCGGCGGCCAGTGTGGCGCCAACAGCCCGGCATCGGCCAGGGCCGCCTGTCGCTTCTCCTCCGGCAACGCCGCGACTTCGGCGACCGCGGCGGCGATCTCGGGGCGCAGCTCTTCCACCCCGGCCAGGTCGACGGTCAGCCGGCGGCGAACGCCGTCGCGGGTCAGCGCGGCAATGCGGCGCAGCCAGCGCTCGGCACCACCGAGGAAACGGCCGTTGGCGTGGGCCCGGCGCAGGTACAGGTGCGCATGGTGCTCCCAGGTGCAGCCGATGCCGCCGAGCACCTGGATGCAGCCTTTGACGTTGGCTTTGGCGGCGGCGATACCGACGCCGGCGGCCACCGCGGCCGCGATGGCGAACTGGCGGTTGTCGGGGTCCCCAGCTTCCCCAGCGGCCCGGGCCGCGTCGGCGGCGGCCACCTCGGCCTGCTCGGCTCGGCAGAGCATCTCGGCACACAGGTGCTTGACGGCCTGGAAGCTGCCGATCGGCTTGCCGAACTGCTCGCGAACCTTGGCGTAGGCCACCGCGGTGTCCAGTGCCCATCGGGTCACTCCCGCGGCCTCGGCGGCCAGCAGGGTGGCGGCCAGGTTCTCGACGCGCTCCCGGGAGTCTGCGATCACGGTGGCCGGTGCCGACGTCAACACCACTTTCGCCAGCGGCCGCGAGAAGTCGGCCGCCCGCAACGGCTCCAGCTGGACACCGTCGCCGGCGGTATCGACCAGTAGCCACCTGCCCTCGGCCGGCATCAGCACCACCGCGCCGGCGACGGCGCCCAGTACCCACGGAGCCGTGCCCGATACTCGTCGGGTCTGGGCGTCGAAGTGCACATCGGCTTCCAGCGCGAGCCCGGCGACGCGTTCGCCGGTGACCAGCCCCGCCAGCAATTCGGGATCCGACACCATGAGGCCGGCCAGCGCGGTGGTCGCCACCGGTCCCGGCACCAAAGCCTTGGCCGCCTCCTCGACCATGGCGCACAGGTCCTCGATGCTGCCGCCGGCGCCGCCGCGATCCTCTGGGACGGCAACGCCGAACAGCCCCAATTCGGCCAGGCCCGCGAACACCGGTCGCCACGCGTCGGGGTCGCCGTGCTCGGTGGCTTCCATGGCGCGGCTCGCCGCCGTCGCAGCCTCTCCGGAAGCCGAAGTGCGAGCCCAGTCGCGCACCAACTCGCGAGCCGCGAATTGTTCGTCGGTGACGGTCGCTACCACCTTCAGCCCTTCCCGTCGTGAAAATCACTCGGCCGGAAACGTCCGAGGAACATTCAAAGCCACTAGAACGTGTTCTAATAGTGAAAATGATCAACCGTCAAGTCGACACCTATTAGGCCAGTACACGACGTTGTCCCCGCGACCGGGAGGTGGGAAATTCACGCACAGCATGCGTATCGTTTGGCGACGAACCGCCCGGGAGAGGAGTTGCGCGTTACATGTCTGCAGCGAACACCAGTCCGGGCCGCGTTTCTGACACGCAACCACGCGAGGTCATGAACGTGGCGGTATTGGCTGAGTCCGAGTTGGGTTCGGAGGCACAGCGAGAGCGTCGCAAGCGCATCCTGGATGCCACCATGGCCATCGCGTCGAAGGGCGGTTACGAGGCGGTGCAGATGCGCGCGGTCGCCGATCGCGCCGATGTCGCAGTCGGCACGTTGTACCGCTACTTCCCGTCGAAGGTGCATCTGCTGGTGTCCGCGCTGGGCCGCGAATTCAGCCGCATCGACGCCAAGACCGACCGCTCGGCGCTGGCCGGCGGCACTTCATATCAGCGGCTGAGCTTCATGGTCGGCAAGCTCAATCGCGCGATGCAGCGCAATCCGTTGCTGACCGAGGCAATGACGCGTGCCTACGTCTTCGCCGACGCTTCGGCGGCCAGCGAGGTCGACCACGTGGAGAAGCTCATCGATTCCATGTTCGCCCGCGCCATGGCCGACGGTGAACCGACCGAGGATCAGTACCACATCGCCCGGGTGATCTCGGATGTGTGGTTGTCGAATCTGCTTGCGTGGCTGACCCGCCGCGCGTCGGCCACCGACGTCAGCAAGCGGCTGGACCTCGCCGTGCGGTTATTGCTCGGTGGCCAGGAGAGCGCCTAAGCCTAAGCGGGGGGCCCGCAGGTACGGCCCCGGATCAGCTCGGTGGCGAGCAGTTCGACGACGGGCAGACCGGACCGCGGTGGCTGATGCAGCAGTTCACCGGCCCGTCGACCCTTCTGCAGGCTCGGCTGCGACACCGTGGTGAGCCCGCGGCTGATCGCTTCCGGCACGCCGTCGAATCCGGTGACGGTCATCTGCCCCGGCACGTAAATGCCGTGTCCGCGAAGGTAATCCATGGCCGACAGCGCCAAGATGTCGGCGGTGCACATCAGCGCGGTGATCCGCGGGTTGGCGGTCAGCGCCACCTTGGCGGCGGCACCGCCCGAGGTCGGCAGGTGTTCGTAGCTTTCCACCACGGTCAGCGAATCCGGGTCGGCGCCGGCGGCCGTCATCGCATCCCATACGCCCATGATGCGCTCGCGCTGCACGTCGAAAGCCGGCGACTGCAGCCGCTCCGCGTCGACCAGGCCCTGGCGCCGGTCATGGCCCAGCCGCATGGTCAGCAGCCCGATGTCGCGATGCCCCAGCCCGAGCACATAGTCGGCGACCTTGCGCATCGCCGCCCGGTCGTCGATGCCGACCCGGGACACTCCCGCCAGATCCTTCGGCTGGTCGACCACCACAACCGGCAACCGCCGCTGCAGAACCACCTGCAGGTAGGGATCGTCGTCACACACCGAATACACGACGAAGCCGTCCACCCCGGCGTTGAGCACGGCGGTCGTGCCGTCCTCCAGGCTGCGGCTGGCGCCGACGGCGACCAGCAGCAGGCCCTGCCCCGGTTCCTCGCACGATTGCGCGACCCCGGCCACGAAATCGCGCGCCGCCGGGTCGCTGAAGAAGTAGGTCAACGGCTCCGCCATCACCAAGCCGACGGCTCCGGCTTTGCGGGTCCGCAGCGATCGCGCCACCGGGTCGGGTCCGGCGTAACCCATCCGTTTAGCCGTGGCCAGCACCCGCTCCCGCAGTTCGGTGGAAAGCTGATCCGGCCGGTTGAACGCATTCGAAATGGTGGTGCGCGACACCTGGAGCTCAGCAGCAAGCGACGCCAGAGTCGCCCGCCGGCGAGGTGAGGGGCCCACGTCCGGTGAGGCTACAGCGGCTCCGTCGGCGCGGCCACGCGGCCGTTTCGCCGAGGGCTCGCGCGGCCTCGACGTCCCGGCCTTTATGCTGGTCGCACCTGGTCCGGAGGCGGTCGGCGCGGCGCCGGCGCAGCCGGGTTCAGGCGTCGCAAGGTTCCCGAGGGGGAGAAACAGTGCGCCAACAGATGGTCGCGCTCGCCGCGCTGGCCGGTGCGTGCATATTCGTCGCCGGTTGCACCAGCATCGTCGACGGCAACGCCGTGGCGGCCGACACGTCGGGACCGATTCAGACCCCGATATCGGTGAACGCGCTTGACGAGCTGCTGCTCGACGTGAGCCAGGTCAACACCGAGCTGGGTGCGACGTCGATGAAGGTGTGGTACCGGGCCAAGGCGATGTGGGATTGGAGCCAGAACGTCACCGACAAGAATTGCCTCGCGGTGGACGGTCCGGCGCAGGACACCGTGTACGCCGGCAGCGGCTGGACCGCGGTGCGCGGCCAGCGGCTCGACGACAGCGTCGACGATTCGAAGAATCGCCAGCACTACGCCATTCAGGCGGTCGTCGCTTTCCCCACCGCTCACGATGCCGCCGCGTTTTACAACACGTCGGTGCAGAGCTGGAAAAGCTGCTCGAATCGCCGGTTCGACGATGTCGCTCCGGGTGAGCCCACCACCGTGTGGACGGTCACTGACGTCGTCACCGAAAACGACACGCTCAGCGCCTCGCAACTGCAGGAAGGCGGCGACGGCTGGGCCTGCCAGCGTGCTCTGACCATCCGCAACAACGTCTCCGTCGACGTGGCGACGTGCGCCTACAGTCAAAAGGATTCGGCGGCAGTCCACATCGCCGAGCAGATCGCGGCGAAGGCGGCTCGGCACTGACCGGGCCCCGCTCGGTCGCCGCCATCCCGCAATAAGCTGGGTGGGTGGCTTCCATCGACCTCAACGCCGACCTCGGTGAAGGATTCGGCGCCTGGCAGCTGGGTGACGACGACGCCATGCTCGAGATCGTCACCAGCGCCAACGTGGCGTGCGGCTTCCACGCCGGAGACCCGGCCGGACTGCTGCGGGTCTGCCGGTCGGCCGCCGAGCGCGGCGTGCGGATCGGAGCCCAGGTCGGCTACCACGACCTGTCCGGGTTCGGCAGGCGTTTTATCGACGTCGACCCCGAGGACCTGCTTGCCGAAGTCGTGTATCAGATCGGCGCGCTGCAGGCCATCGCCCAAGCCGGCGGCTCAACGGTGTCCTACGTCAAACCCCATGGCGCCCTGTACAACACGATCGTCACCCACCGCGAGCAGGCGGCCGCCGTGGCGGCTGCGGTGCGGATGGTCGACCCGGCGCTGCCGGTACTGGGTATGACGGGTTCGGTGTTTTTCGAAGAGGCCGGCCGCCTCGGCCTGCGCACTGTTGCCGAGGCGTTCGCCGATCGCGCGTATACGCCTGGCGGGCAGCTGCTTTCCCGCCGCGAACCCGGCGCGGTGCTGGCCGACCCCACGGCGATCGCCGAGCGCGCGGTCGCCATGGTGGCCACCGGCGCAGTCACCGCGGTCGACGGCACACCCCTGCCCATCACCGTGGAATCGCTTTGTGTGCACGGAGATTCGCCGGGCGCGGTGCAGATTGCGACCGCGGTGCGAGACCGGTTGGCGGCAGCGGGCGCCGAGATCAAGGCGTTCTGCTGATGCGGCTGAAACTCGGTCGTCCCGACCTGACCAGCTATTCCAGCCGGTTCAGCGTCCCTGCGGCCCAGCCGGATTCGCCGTTGTCGGTGCTCTGGATGGGTGTGAGCACGCTGCTGCTCGACGACGGCTCGTCGGCGTTGCTGACCGACGGCTACTTCTCCCGGCCCGGGCTGGCGCAGGTGGCCGCGGCCAAGGTGGCGCCGTCGCCGGCGCGGGTGGACGGCTGCCTGGCCCGCGCCAAGGTGTCGCGGCTTGCGGCCGTCATCCCGGTGCACACCCACATCGACCACGCGATGGATTCCGCACTCGTAGCCGACCGCACCGGCGCGCAGCTGGTCGGGGGCGAGTCGGCGGCCAACGTCGGGCGCGGCTACGGGCTCGCCGAGGACCGGCTGGTGGTGGCGATCCCCGGGCAGCCGATCGAGCTGGGCGCCTACGACGTCACGCTGGTCGAGTCGCACCATTGCCCGCCGGACCGATTTCCCGGGGTGATCGGCGCACCCGTGGTGCCGCCGGTGCGGGCGTCGGCCTATCGCTGCGGTGAAGCGTGGTCGACCCTGGTGCACCACCGCCCGTCTGGTCGGCGGCTGTTGATCCAGGGCAGCGCCGGTTTCGTCAGGGGCGCACTGGACGGGTACCGGGCCGATGTTGTCTACCTCGGTGTCGGCCAGCTGGGCCTGCAACCGCGGCCCTATCTGGTCGACTACTGGACCGAGGTGGTGCGCGCCGTCGGCGCCCGCCGGGTGATCCTGGTCCACTGGGACGACTTCTTCCGTCCTCTGTCAAAACCGTTGCGCGCCATACCGTATGCGGCTGACGACCTGGACGTGTCGATGCGCATCCTGGACGAGCTGGCCACCGTGGACGGCATCTCGCTACAGCTGCCGACGGTGTGGCAGCGCGAGGACCCTTGGCAGTGAAGAGCTTTGCGCGTTGACTCTCGTCTTTGCGCTGTTGCTGCTTGCTGTCGTCCTGGGTTTCGCGGTCGCCCGTCCACGCGGTTGGCCCGAGGCGCTGGCAGCAGTTCCCGCGGCCGTCATCCTGATCGGGATCGGCGCGATTTCACCACAGCAGGCGGCCGCCCAGGTTGCCGGGCTGGCACGGGTGGCCGCATTCCTGGGCGCCGTACTGGTACTGGCCAAGCTGTGCGACGACGAGGGCCTGTTCGAGGCCGCCGGTGCGGCGATGGCGCGCGCCAGCACCGGGTCGGGCGGTCTGCTGCGGCACGTGTTCGTCATTGCCGCAGTCATCACCGCGGTGCTCAGCCTGGATGCCACCGTGGTGTTGCTGACACCGGTGGTGCTGGCCGTCGTGCGGCGGCTGCGACCGCCGGTGCGCCCCTACGCCTACGCCACCGCGCACCTGGCCAATGCCGCGTCGCTGCTGCTTCCGGTGTCGAACCTGACCAATCTGCTCGCCTACCACGTCGCCAGGATCTCGTTCATCAAATTCACGCTGGTGATGGGGCTGCCGTGGCTGGCCGCGGTGACGGCGGTCTACGCGGTGTTCCGGTGGTTCTTCGCCCGGGACCTGCGCGTTGCGCCGGACCCCGAGCAACTCGGGCCGCCGCCGCGGCCGCCGGTATTCGTGTTGGTGGTCGTGGCGCTGACTCTGGCAGGGTTCGTGATCGCCGAGGCGGCGGGGGTGGCGCCGACGTGGGCCGCATTGGCCGGCGCGTCGCTACTGGCGCTGCGCAGCCTCGGCCGCAGGCACACGTCGGTGACGGAGATCGTGCGCTCGGCCAACGTGGCGTTCCTGGTCTTCGTGCTGGCGCTGGGCGTCGTCGTGCAGGCGGTGATGCTCAACGGAGTGAGTACCGCCATGAGTACGGTGCTGCCGTCGGGTTCCGGGCTGCCGGCGCTGCTCGGTATCGCGGCGGTGGCCGCCGCGCTTGCCAACATGGTCAACAACCTTCCGGCGACCCTGGTATTGCTGCCGCTGGTCTCGGCCAGCGGGCCGGCCGCGGTGCTGGCAGTGCTGATCGGGGTCAACATCGGCCCCAACCTGACCTACGTCGGCTCACTGTCCAACCTGCTGTGGCGACGGGTGCTACGCAGTCACCACGTCGAGGCCGGCGTCGGCGAATACACCCGTCTGGGGCTCTGCACGGTACCCACCGCGCTGCTGGCGGCGGTGCTTGCGCTGTGGGCGAGCGTGCAACTGCTCGGCGTCTGATTTCTGTGCCGATTCCGCCGACACGCCATACTGGACGGCATGCCGCAGCCTCGTCCGGCCAGATACCTACTGCGCGCCAAGGATTTCGTCGACGCACGCTACGCCGAACAGATCACCGTCGATGACATGGCCGCGGCGGCCGGGCTGTCACGCGCTCACTTCAGCCGCATGTTCACCCGGACATTCGGGGAATCTCCCCGCGCGTACCTGCAGACCCGGCGGCTGGAGCGGGCCGCGGCGCTGCTGCGCTACACCGACAGGTCCATCGCGGAGGTCTGCGTCATGGTCGGTCTGCAGAGCGTCGGCTCCTTCACCAGCAGCTTCGCCCGGGTGTACGGCAAGCCGCCGGCCGCCTACCGCGCCAGCCTGCCACCGGCGGCGCTGCACGCCCGAGTGCCGCACTGCATCTTGCGGGCACATACTCGGCCGCCGGCCGACACCCGGGTCGTGCCCCAAGACAGCACACGGGGAGAAGACGCCGGGCGCGGTGACCACCTAGCGTCTTCTACATGTTGAAAATCGCAAGCGCCCAGCTTTGGGTACACGACCAGGACGAAGCACTGAAATTCTGGACCGAGAAGGTCGGCATGGAAGTGCGCCAAGATGTGTCGCTGCCGGAACTCGGCGGCTTCCGCTGGCTGACCGTCGGACCGCCCGGTCAAGAAGACGTGTCAATCGTCTTGATGGACGTTCCCGGCCCGCCGATGCTGGATGAGGCCACCCGCCTACAAGTCCTCGATCTCACGGCAAAAGGCTTCGCCGGCACCGTATTTCTCACCACCGACGACTGCCAGGCCAGTTACGAGGAGCTAACGGCTCGTGGCGTCGAGTTCACCGAGCCGCCCGAACAGCGGCCGTACGGCATCGACTCCGGCTTTCGCGATCCGTCGGGCAACAGCATCCGACTGACCCAGTTGACGGACATGTCGGCCTGGGCCAGCTAGCCGACTGCCCCGCGTTCAGCTGATGGAGCCGCAGCGGGTGCATCTCGACAATCGTCCGCGCATGGCGCTGGTCGGCGACCATTGCGGCCCAACAGATCTCGGGTGCCCGGCGGGTTGGCGAACAGCACGATGTTCGACAACATCCGCTGTCCCGGGCGAGACGACCCGCCCGCTGTGGGATCGCCACGGGCTGATCGGATTACTCCGAACGGGCGCCGCCCACGCGATACGGTGAGGCGTGCTGCGGGGTCTGTCTCGTAGTAGCTCCCGGCGATAGCTATTGACGAGGTGTCGGATGTCGTTTCTGATCACGATTCCGGAGATGGTCGCAGCGGCGGCCGACGATGTGGCCAGAATCGGCTCGGCGCTTGCGACGGCCAATGCGGCGGCGGTGGTCCCCACCACCGGGATATCCGCCGCGGCCGCCGACGAGGTGTCGGCCGCGGTTGCGGCACTGTTTTCCGGGCATGCCCGGGCGTTTCAGGCGCTGACTGCTCAGGCGGCGGTATTTCATGATCAGTTTGTCCAGGCACTGAGCGCCGGCGCGGCTTCATACGCCGCCGCAGAAAACGCAAACGCCGCCCTGCAGACCCTGGGACAGGACATCCTGGGCGTGATCAACGCTCCCACCCAGGCCGTCCTGGGACGCCCGCTGATCGGCAACGGCGCCAATGGCGCACCGGAGACCGGCCAAAACGGCGCGCCCGGGGGCATCTTGCTCGGCAACGGCGGCGCCGGCGGGTCCGGCAAGAGCGGCACCAGCCAACCCGGCGGCAGAGGCGGAGCCGGCGGGTTGCTGTTCGGCTACGGCGGAGCGGGCGGGGCGGGCGCTGCTTCCGATTCGGGTGTAGGCGGAACCGGCGGTCAGGGCGGTAACGCCGGTCTGTTCGGTGGCGGCGGCGCCGGCGGCACGGGCGGGCAGGGAATCACCGACGGGGGCGCCGGCGGAATGGGCGGCCGCGGCGGCTTGCTGTTCGGCGCCGCCGGCGCGGGCGGCACCGGCGGAATCGGTGTCAACGACCATGGTGGAACGGGCGGGCAGGGCGGTGCCGGCGGCCTGTTCGGCGGCGGCGGCGCCGGCGGCGCGGGCGGCGAGGGCAGCAGCCGCGGAGGTACCGGCGGCCAAGGCGGCGCCGCTGGTCTGTTCGGCACGGCCGGCCCCGGCGGCGCCGGCGGATTCAGCACCAACGGCAACGGCGGCAATGGCGGGACCGGCGGCAGCGGCGGGCTGTTCGGCTCCGCCGGGACCGGCGGGAACGGCGGAACCAGCGTGACCGCCGATGGAGGCAGCGGCGGCAGCGGCGGCGTCGGCGGCATCTTCAGCCCCGGTGGTACCGGCGGCACCGGCGGGGCCGGTCCGAGTCAACTCGGCGGGTTCGGCGGTAGCGGCGGCAGTGGCGGTCTCTTCAGTTCCGGCGGAGCCGGCGGCGCAGGCGGTTTCGGCGATATCGGTGGGCCCGGCGGGTCCGGCGGGTTCGGCGGACTCATCGGCTCCGGTGGCCCCGGTGGCGCCGGTGGAGACGGCAACACCTCCGGCGGTAATGGCGGGTTCGGTGGAATGGCGTTGTTCATCGGCAGCGGCGGTAACGGCGGCGCCGGCGGAAATGCGGTGTCGATTGCGCCGACGGTCGGCGGCCAGGGCGGTAATGGCGGCAGTGCCAATCTCATCGGTAACGGCGGTAACGGCGGTAACGGCGGGTTCGCCAAAACTCCGGGTGCGGGTGGCGCCGGCGGCGCGGGCGGACGGCTGCTGGGCCAGAACGGACTCAATGGCTTGACCTGACCGCGCGCGGCGGCCGTATCCCGTTGCGAGGCCGGTCATCTCGGCGCCCGCGAGCAAGGGAACGCAACGCCCCGAATCCCTAGGGCGTATCTGTGCTGTTGCGTCGCACCACGTGCCGTTCCTCGCCTGACTTGGCCCCCACCCGCTGTTAGGCCCGGTAGACGTGGCCCTCTACGGTGCGCACCGACATCACCAGCGTCTCGGCGATCTGACGATTCGACAGGCCGGCGACGACTTCGATAACGTCGCGCTGCCGGCGCGACAGCTTGAGGCCCGCCGGGGTCCGCAGCACGGGCGTGCACAAACCACCACATTCATCGGCCAATTCCCTCGCCAACGCCGCGGCGTACAGCCCGCGTCGATGGTGCTGGCCTCGGTGAACGCGACCGAGGCCTGCGCGGCCGTGTCGGCGGCCGCGGCCCGATCGCCGATCCCCCGATACGTTGCCGAGGCCGCCGGTAGGCCTTCCCCGGCGCCGGCCAGCAGAGCCTCCGCATGCAACGCAACGGCCTCGGCAGCCGCGACGCCTCGGCCAGCGCAAAGTAGAACGCCGGCGCCTATTGGCGAGCAGACGCAAAATCGCAGTATTCCATGGGATTTGGGCGATTCTATGTCTGCTCGCCGTGTTAAGTCCGGCGCTGGCGGGCGATTTCGGCGAGCACCACGCCGGCGGCCACCGAGGCGTTCAGCGACTCGGCACGCCCGGCCATCGGGATGGACACCACCTCGTCACAGTTCTGCCGCACCAGCCGCGACAGCCCTTTGCCCTCGGAGCCGACGACCACCACCAGCGGGTCACTACCGTCGAGGTCGTCGACCGCGGTTTCACCGGCGGCATCGAGCCCAATCACCCGCAGCCCGCGGTCGGCCCAATCCTTGAGTGTCCTGGTGAGATTGGTCGCCCGAGCCACCGGAATACGGGCGGCCGCGCCCGCGCTGGTACGCCATGCGACCGCCGTCACCGACGCCGATCTGCGCTGCGGGATCAGCACACCATGGCCACCGAAGGCCGCCACCGAACGCACGATCGCGCCGAGGTTGCGCGGGTCGGAGATGTTGTCCAGCGCCACCAATAGCGCTGGCGGCGTGTCCATGGCGGCCGCCAGCAGATCGTCAGGGTGAGCGTAGTGATACGGCGGCACCTGCAACGCGATGCCCTGATGCAGGTGGTTGGCCGTCATCCGGTCCAGGTCGGCGCGCGGTACCTCAAGGATCGAGATCCCCGAATCAGCCGCCCGGGCAACGGATTCGGTTACCCGCTCGTCGGCTTCGGCGCCGAGCGCGACGTAGAGGGCGGTAGCCGGAACACCGGCGCGCAGGCATTCCAGCACGGGGTTACGACCAAGCACCGTCTCGGCTTCGTCGATCCGACTCCGTACCGGACGGCGCGGCGCCGCCTTGGCCCGCTTAGCGGCGGGATGGTTGGGCCGCATATGGGCCGGCGGGGTCGGACCGCGGCCCTCCAGACCCCGACGGCGCTGCCCGCCCGACCCGACAGGAGCGCCCTTCTTGGTGCCGGACTTGCGTACCGCTCCCCGGCGCTGCGAGTTTCCGGCCATCTACTTGCCGTCACCGCCCAGCGTCCACTGTGGCCCGTCTGCGGTATCGGTGACCTCGATGCCGGCGTTCTTGAGGCGATCCCGAATCTGGTCGGCCAGCGCCCAGTTACGCTGCTCACGCGCCTTCTCGCGGTTTTCCAGCTCGGCATGTACCAGCACGTCGACAGCTGCCAGGGCAGCCGTCGTCTCGTCACGCGATTCCCAGCGTTCATCGAGCGGGTCGCAGCCCAGGATGCCCATCATCGTGCGGATCGAACCGGCACTTCGCAATGCGCCTTCATGGTCGCCGGCGTCGAGTGCCCGGTTGCCTTCCGCACGGGCGTGGTGAATTTCGGCCAGCGCGATCGGAACCGACAGATCGTCGTCGAGCGCTTCGGCGAATCGCGGCGTCCATTCGCCGGGCAGGACGGCACCCACCCGGCTGCGCACCCGGTGCAGGAAATCCTCCACTCCGACATAGGCATTGACGGCGTCCTGGAGGGCGGTGTCGGAAAACTCGAGCATTGACCGGTAGTGCGCGCTGCCCAGGTAGTAACGCAGCTCGGGCGGCCGGACCCGCTGCAACATCGCCGGTATGGCCAGCACATTGCCCAACGACTTGCTCATTTTTTCCCCGCCCATCGTCACCCAGCCGTTGTGCAGCCAGTAGCGGGCGAACCCGTCGCCGGCGGCGCGGCTCTGCGCGATCTCGTTCTCGTGATGCGGGAAGATCAAATCCATTCCACCGCAATGGATATCGAACTCAGACCCCAAGTAGGTACGGGCCATTGCCGAGCATTCCAGGTGCCAGCCGGGACGGCCGCGGCCCCAGGGCGTCGGCCAGGACGGCTCTCCGGGTTTTTCACCCTTCCACAGAGTGAAGTCGCGCTGGTCGCGTTTGCCCGCGGCCACCCCTTCGCCCTGGTGGACGTCGTCGATCTTGTGCCCGGACAGCTGGCCGTAATTCGGGTAGCTGAGCACGTCGAAGTAAACGTCCCCGTCGCCCGTATAGGCATGGCCGGTTTCGATCAGACGTTCCATCAATTCGATCATCTGGGTGATGTGCCCGGTGGCTCGCGGTTCAGCGGAGGGCGGCATCACATCCAGGGCGTCGTAGGCGGCGGTGAACGCCCGTTCGTAGGTTGCCGCCCACTCCCACCACGGTCGGCCGGCGGCGGCGGCCTTGTTCAAGATCTTGTCGTCGATATCGGTCACGTTGCGGATAAACGCGACGTCGAAGCCGCGTGCGATCAGCCAGCGCCGCAAGATGTCGAATGCCACCCCGCTGCGGACGTGCCCGATATGCGGCAGGCCTTGCACGGTGGCGCCGCACAGGTAGATCGAAACGTGTCCGTCGCGCAGCGGAACAAAATCGCGCACGGCGCCGGCCGCCGTGTCATGGAGCCGCAAGCGGGCGCGATCGGTCACGACGTGCCAGCTTACTGCCTACAATCGCAACGGCCGTCCGGCCCTACTGGGCTGGGAACGGGTCGCGCAGCGAAATCACCAATGCCGTCGCGATGGCGGCCCGGCCCTCGCCCCGCCCGGTCAGGCCGAGCCCGTCGGTGGTGGTGGCTGACACCGACACCGGCGCATTGAGCAGACGCGACATGACCGCCTGCGCCTCGAGACGGCGCCAACCGATCTTGGGCCGGTTGGCGACCACCTGCACGGCCGCATTACCAACCCGAAAGCCGTGCCGCGTGATCAGCTCGACGACATGACGCAGCATGGCGGCCCCGCTGACACCCGCCCAGCGCGGATCGTCGACTCCGAACACGTCGCCGATGTCGCCCAGCCCGGCAGCCGACAGCACGGCGTCACACAACGCATGCGCCGCGACGTCACCGTCGGAGTGGCCGGCGCAGCCGTCGGCGCTCGGGAACAGCAGGCCCACCAGCCAACATGGGCGTCCGGGCTCGATCGGGTGCACGTCGACACCCAAACCCACCCGCGGCAGCCCGTTCACCCGCGCACTACCGCCTGGGCCAACAACAGATCCAGACGGTTGGTGATCTTGAACGCCAACGGGTCGCCCTCGACCACCTGAACCTGGCCGCCGATGTGCTCGACCAGTGATGCGTCGTCGGTGAAGTCGGCGGTGTCCGCGTGCTGGTAGGCGCGGCGCAGCAGATCGCCGGCGAACCCCTGCGGGGTCTGCACCGCCCGGAGGCCCGCCCGTTCCGGGGTGCCCAAGACCATCCCGTTTGCGTCGACGGCCTTGATGGTGTCGGTAAGTGGTAGCGCGGGCACCACGGCGACGTGGCCGGCCCGCAATGCGTTGACCACTCGCGCGACCAAAGAAGGTGGCGTCAACGCCCGCGCTGCGTCATGCACCAGCACAAACGACGGCTCCGAAGTCACCAGCGCGGAGAGCGCCAGGCGCACGGTCTCGGTACGGTTGGCGCCACCGGCAACGATCATGGCCTTATGCCCGAGGATCAGCTTTGCTTCGTCGGTGCGGTCCGACGGGACCGCTACGACGACATTGTCGACGACCTTGGATTCCAGCAGGCCCTCGACGGCGCGCTCGACCAGGGTCTGCCCGTCGAGTTGATAAAACGCCTTGGGTACTCCGACAGCCAGGCGCTCACCGGAACCCGCGGCCGGAACAATGGCGACTACGGGGCCGTTGCCTCCAGTCACCTAGAGTCTCGGGGTGTTCAGGACGCGGCGGCCAGAACCTCGTCGAGGATGGTCTCCGCTTTGGCGTCGTCAGTGCTCTCAGCCAGCGCCAGTTCCCCGACCAGAATCTGCCGAGCCTTGGCCAGCATCCGCTTCTCGCCCGCGGACAAACCCCGCTCCTGGTCGCGGCGCCACAGGTCACGCACCACCTCGGCGACCTTGTTCACGTCGCCGGAAGCCAGCTTTTCGAGGTTGGCCTTGTAACGGCGTGACCAGTTGGTGGGCTCTTCGGTGTGCGGGGCACGCAACACCTGGAAAACCTTGTCAAGGCCTTCTTGGCCGACGACGTCGCGGACCCCAACGTACTCAGCATTGTCAGCCGGCACACGAACAGTCAGGTCGCCCTGCGCCACTTTCAAGACGAGATACTCTTTTTGTTCCCCTTTGATGGTTCGGGTTTCGATCGCCTCTACTAACGCAGCACCGTGGTGTGGATAGACGACGGTGTCACCGACCTTGAAGATCATCTGATTTGAGCCCCTTTCGTCACTCCATGCTAACACGCCTCCCTGACACGTGCGGATCAACGGTGCAGGTCAGGGGCACCGCAGCTGGAGATTGGGGGTTGACAGGCGATGCAAGACGTGCATCCCAGAGACCGGAACCCGGGGGCGAGATGGCCAGCAACGCCCGCACAACCATCGGACGGCCGCCAGATCGGCAGGCCACGCGGGGGCGGACGGGAGCCGGCGAATGCAGACGCAGCGGCGAAGCGCCCCCGCCAAATTGACCGTCGCGGCCACCCGCCCGCCGATCGAGCGCCCATGCGCTACCGTCGGCGGCAGCAACCTACTACTGTGCATAGTCGAATCGCAGTCAGCAGGCCGTCATGCGACCTGCCAAGCTCCGAACCCAGCAGGAGGCATTGAGTGAACCGCTTCAAGATCCGCCTCACCCTGGTGGGCCTGGTCGCACTGATTGCCGCACTGGTGAGCGCTTGCGGAACCGGCCAGATCTCGCAGACCGCGAACCAGGAGCCCGCCGTCAACGGCAACCGGATCACCATCAACAATGTGGCGCTGCGAGACATCAGGATTCAAGCCCTGCAGCGCCACGGTGACTTTCTGGAGCCCGGTAGGAAAGTGGACTTGGTGCTGGTAGCCGTCAACCAATCCCCGGATGTGGCGGATCGTTTGGTGAGCATCGGCAGCGACATCGGCACCGTGACGATGACCGGTGACGCACGGCTGCCGGCGGGCGGGATGCTGTTTGTCGGTACGCCGGATGGCCAGCTCGTCGCGCCGGGCCCGCTGGGATCGAATCAGGCGGCCCGCGCGAGCGTCGTCTTGACCAAACCCATCACGAACGGTTTGACCTACAGCTTCACCTTCAACTTCGAGAAGGCCGGCCAGGGCACGGTCATGGTGCCGATAGCGGCGCCGCTGGCCCAGCCGCACGAGCAGGCAACCGCTCCAGCCCGGCACTAACGACCACCGCGCAGTCTGCAACGACGGGGTTGTCGTACCCGGTCGATACGGTCACCGCGTGACTAATGCGCGTTCGCAATTCCGCTGCTCGGATTGTCGCCACCGCACCGCAAAGTGGGTGGGGCGGTGCCTGGAATGCGGCAGCTGGGGCACCGTCGAACAGGTATCCGTACTCAGCGGAGTCGGCGGTAGAGGCCGCGTGCCGGCATCGCACGCCGTCCCGATCAGTTCGGTCCGGCCCAACCTGAGCCGGCACCGCCCGACCGGCATCGACGAGCTCGACCGGGTGCTGGGCGGCGGCGTGGTGCCGGGGTCGGTGACGCTGCTGGCCGGTGAACCCGGTGTGGGCAAATCGACGTTGCTGCTCGAGGTCGCCCATCGCTGGGCGCAGTCGGGGCAGCGCGCCCTGTACATCTCCGGTGAAGAGTCCGCCGGGCAGATCCGGCTGCGCGCCGACCGGATCGGCTGCAAAGGCGAGCAGGTATATCTGGCCGCCGAGTCCGACGTGCACGCGGTATTGGACCACATCGAGACCGTGCAGGCGGCGCTGGTCATCGTCGACTCGGTGCAGACGATGTCCACCAGCGAGGCCGACGGCGTCGCGGGCGGCGTGACCCAGGTGCGCGCCGTGACCGCCGCCCTGACCGCGGCCGCGAAGGCCCACGGGTTCGGGCTGATCCTGGTCGGTCACGTCACCAAGGAAGGGTCGATAGCCGGACCGCGGTCCCTGGAGCATCTCGTCGACGTGGTGCTGCATTTCGAAGGCGACCGCAACGGCGGGTTACGGATGGTCCGGGGCGTCAAAAACCGCTTCGGCGCCGCCGACGAGGTGGGCTGTTTCCTGTTGCACGACAAAGGGATTGAAGGTATCGCCGACCCGTCGAACCTGTTTCTCGATCAACGTTCCGCTCCCGTGCCCGGCACTGCCATCACCGTGACACTCGACGGAAAGCGCCCCCTCATCGGGGAGGTCCAGGCGTTGCTGGCCACTCCGGTCAGCGGTTCGCCGCGACGGGCCGTCAGCGGGATCGACCACGCCCGGGCGGCAATGATCACCGCTGTGCTGGAAAAGCACGCCCGGCTGACCATCGCTGTCAACGACATCTATCTGTCCACGGTGGGGGGGATGCGATTGACCGATCCGTCGGCCGATCTGGCGGTTGCGATCGCGCTGGCATCGGCGTACGCGAACCTGCCGCTGCCCACCACCGCAGTGATGATCGGCGAGGTCGGACTGGCCGGCGACCTGCGGCCGGTCAGCGGCATGGACCGACGGCTGGCCGAGGCAGAACGCCTGGGATTCAACATCGCATTGATCCCGCCCGGCCGCGAGGAGGTGCCGGCGGGTCTGCGGGCGCTCCGCGCGCCCACTATCGCCGCCGCTCTCGAGCACATGATCGACATTGCCGATCATCGCAGCAGCGCCCCCGCAAAGGTGTGTCATCTGGACACTCACCACTAACCGGCCCCGCACATAGCAGAATGCAGGCTGTGACACGTCCGACCCTGCGCGAGGCCGTCGCCCGCCTGGCGCCCGGCACCGGGCTCCGGGACGGCCTGGAACGCATCCTGCGCGGCCGCACCGGCGCGCTGATCGTGCTCGGCTATGACGAGAATGTCGAGGCGATCTGCGACGGCGGTTTCTCCCTCGATGTCCGCTATGCCCCCACCCGGCTGCGTGAGCTGTGCAAGATGGACGGCGCCGTGGTGCTCTCCACCGACTGCAGCCGCATTGTGCGGGCCAACGTGCAATTGGTACCGGATCCGTCGATACCGACCGACGAATCCGGGACGCGCCACCGCTCGGCGGAACGGTCGGCGATCCAGACCGGCTACCCGGTGATCTCCGTGAGCCACTCGATGAACATCGTGACGGTATATGTCGGCGGAGACCGGCACGTGCTGACCGACTCGGCGACCATCCTGTCCCGAGCCAATCAGGCGATCGCGACGCTGGAACGATACAAGGCCAGGCTCGACGAAGTCAGCCGGCAACTCTCCCGGGCCGAGATCGAAGACTTTGTCACACTGCGCGACGTGATGACGGTGGTACAACGGCTCGAGTTGGTCCGGCGAATCGGCCTGGTGATCGACTATGACGCAGTGGAACTCGGCACCGACGGCCGTCAGCTGCGGCTGCAGCTCGAGGAGCTGCTCGGCGGCAACGATATCGCCCGGGAGCTGATTGTCCGCGACTACCACGCCAACCCCGAACCCCCGACCAAGGCCCAAATCGACGCCACCCTGGATGAGCTGGACGCACTCTCGGACACCGAGCTGCTCGACTTCACCGTGCTGGCAAAGGTTTTCGGCTATCCCACCACCGCGGAGGCACAGGACTCCGCGCTGAGCCCGCGGGGCTACCGCGCGATGGCGGTCATCCCGCGACTGCAATTCGCCCATGCCGATCTGCTGGTGCGTTCCTTCGGAACCCTGCAGGGTCTATTGGCCGCCAGCGCCGGCGATCTGCAATCTGTCGACGGCATCGGCGCGATGTGGGCCCGCCATGTGCGCGAGGGGTTGTCGCAGCTGGCCGAGTCGACTATTGCCGACCAGTGAGCCGACCAGTGAGCCGACCAGTGAGCCGACCAGTGAGCCGACCAGTGAGCCGACCAGCAAGTTAACCGCCCTGAGCGGGCGGGGCCTCAGGCGGCGGTGCCACGGCCGGACCCGGAGCCGGCGGCGGACCGGGCGGCTGCGGCGGCTGGTTCAAGACGAAGGGAACCGGAAGCGACCGGAGGTTGCCCAGCTGCACGACGAGGTTGTATGTACCGGGGCCGATCGCCGGCCGCGGCAATGGACAATGCGGCGCAGACCCCATCCCGGTCCAGGTCACCGCAGTTGTCACCTGCTCCCCGGGAGTGAACATCTTGACCAGGGTTTCGTTGGAGGGTGCGCAGTCCAGGTTGGACCACAACCGCTTGTTATCCAGCGAGTAGACGTATGCCGCCAGCACCGCGGCCCCGACGTCGCGTTTGCAGGCCACCAGCCCGATGTTGGTGACGACCATCGTGAATTTCGGCTGGTCGCCGATGTAGTACTGGGGCGCGTTGGTCAGTCCCTTGACGGCGAGCGTGGAATCCGGGCAGTCATCCCCCTCTTTCAGCACCGGCGGGGGCTGCACCGCGGCGGTGGGAGTCGGCATCTCGGGATTTTGCCCCTGCGGAGCCGCCGGCGTGTTGGCGGCGCTTTGCCCGGCCGGTTGCGGCGCCTCGGGTGCGTTGGAGCCCGGATGGCTTTGCGCGGAGCCCGGCTTCTCGGCATTGACGGGTTTGGCGCCGGCGGTGTTACCGACGAAGGCGACGACGGCAGCCACCGCGATTCCGATCACCACGACCGCGATACCCAGGGCCAGTCCCCTGCGCCGCCAGTAGATCTCGGTAGGTAGCGGGCCACGCGGTTCCAGATCCAGCACATTTACACCGTAGGCCCAGGTCACGCCGACTTGTTTGACCTGCCTCGGCGTGTCGCGCGGTTAGCTGGGCCCTTTCGAGTGCGGGCCGTGTTAGAGGCCGTGTTGGCGGCCGCAGAATGTCAGCCTTCCTCGCCGATGTCACCGACGTGATCGCGCAAAACCGCCCGGCCGTCGGAAAGCTGGTAGGTCACACCCACGATCGCCAGCGCGCCTGCGGCCACGCGCTTCGATATGGCCGCTGAACGCGCCATCAGCTGCGCCACCGTCTCGCGGATGTGCCGCTGCTCGAACTCGTCGACGCGCTTCAGGCCGTCGCGGCGGCCCAACAAGATCGATGGAGCCACCCGCTCCACCACATCGCGCACATAGCCCTCCGGCAGAGCTCCGCTGTCCAGTGCCGTCAGGGCTGCATTCACCGCACCACAGCTGTCGTGGCCGAGGACGACCACAAGCGGGACGTTGAGCACGGTCACCGCATACTCGATGGAACCCAGCACCGCCGAGTCGATGACGTGCCCGGCCGTGCGGACCACGAACATGTCGCCGAGGCCCTGGTCGAAAATGATCTCCGCGGCCACCCGGCTGTCAGCGCAGCCGAAGATCACTGCAGTCGGCTGCTGCCCCGCGGCGAGGCTGGCGCGATGCTCCACGCTTTGGCTGGGATGCTCGGGCTTGCCGGCGACGAATCGCTCGTTACCCTCTTTGAGTGCTTTCCACGCGGTTACCGGGTTGGTGTTGGGCATGTCACGCATTCTGCCGTACCAGCCGGTGACCGCTCCGCAGCACATACCATCCGCCAATCTTCTCGCTTGGTACGAGCGATCCCGTCGCGACCTGCCCTGGCGCCGGCCGGACGTCGGCGCATGGCAGATCCTGGTCAGCGAGTTCATGCTGCAGCAGACTCCGGTGTCGCGGGTGCTGTCGATCTGGCCGGACTGGGTGCGGCGCTGGCCCACCGCGTCGGCCACCGCCGCGGCGACTGCCGCCGACGTGCTGCGGGCCTGGGGGAAGCTGGGCTACCCGCGCCGGGCGAAGCGGTTACACGAATGCGCCACCATCATCGCGCGGGACCACGGTGACGTGGTCCCCGACGACGTCGAAACCCTGGTGAAGCTGCCGGGTGTCGGTAGCTACACCGCGCGAGCTGTGGCGTGTTTTGCCTACGGCCAGCGAGTGCCGGTGGTGGACACCAACGTGCGCCGGGTAGTGGCCCGAGCGGTGCACGGGCGCGCCGATGCCGGCGCGTCGTCGGCCGCGCGCGATCATGCCGACGTCTTGGCGCTGCTGCCGAATAGTGCTGTAGCAAAACATTTTTCGGTAGCGCTCATGGAACTCGGTGCGACGGTGTGCACGGCCCGCGCCCCGCGCTGTGGTTCGTGCCCGCTTAGTGACTGCGCATGGCGGACCGCCGGGTATCCGGCCGCGACCGGTCCGGCGCGGCGCGTGCAGACATATGCGGGCACCGACCGGCAGGTCCGCGGGCGGCTGCTAGATGTATTGCGCGGCAACGATTCTCCGGTCAGCCGTGCCGAGCTCGACGTGGCATGGCTGACCGATGTCGCGCAGCGCGACCGGGCGCTGGATTCGTTGCTTGTCGACGGTCTGGTGACCCGTACTCCCGACGGACGGTTCGCGCTGGCAGGCGAGGAGTAGCTCGCTTCAGCCGGATTGGCCGTGGGCGCCGGCGGCACCGCTGTCCGACGAGGTGGTCCGAGGACATCGAACTCGGTGCCGGTTGCCGAACCGCCCAGTTGCCACTGCGCCTCCTGAACGCTGAATAACACAGCAGCACAACGGGTTACGCATGTCGGCGAACCCGGACAACGACGGCGTGGGCAACGAACATGTGGCACTACGGTCGGTGTTCACCTGGCACGATGCGCCCGGCCGTTCCGGCGTGGCGAGGCCCACTCGTGCGTACCGCAAGACATGAATTTTATTTCATGATGTTTGACAGACGTAATATACATCGCGTAGTTTGCTTCGCATGAACTCCACACGTACCGCGGCCGGGACTGGCGGTGAGCGCCGGTGAACGCCGTCCTCGTCGGTGCCTTGACGTTGCCCCTGCTCGCATCGCTGAGCGCGCTCCTGGCCGGTTCGCGGCATCCGCGCCTCGTCGGCCAATTGGGCGCCGCGGCCGCCGGCGCGGGCTTGGTTTCCGCATTGCTGATAGCGCTGCACGTAGCGGTCGACGGCCCCATCTCGGCCACCGTGCGGTCAGCACGCGGCACCCTGATCGCCGAGCTGGGAGCTAACCGGCTCAGCGCGCTGCTGCTGGTGTTGGTATACGGCGTGAGCACGGTCGTACAGGTTTTCGCGCTGCGCTACCTTGCCGGTGACCGGCGATCGGGGTGGTTCACCGCCGGTACCGGCCTGCTCACGGCGGCTTCCGCCGGCCTCATGACCTCGGGAACTCTGATCGGTCTGGCCGTCTCGTGGACCTTGGCCGGCACCGCGCTATGTCTGCTGCAGGCCACCTACTGGGAGCTGCCCGCCGCCCGCGACGGCGTGCTGCGGACGGCGACAGCGTTCCTGCTGGGCGATCTGGCGCTGTGGGCTGCGGTCGGTGTGATCACCGCGCAGCGGGGCAACGTCAGCCTGTCCGACCTCGGACCCGCCGTATACAACGGCTCGTCACCGGCCCTGCCGGTGGCAGCGGGTTTGATCGTGGTGGCAGCTCTGTCGCGATCGGCGCAGATCCCCTTTCATCGCTGGCTGCCGGCCACCCTCGCTGCGCCCACGCCCGTCTCGGCGCTCCTGCACGCCGGTGTCGTCAATGCCGGCGGCGTGCTGCTGGTGCGGCTGAGCCCGATAGTCAGCGGATCGGCCGCCGCCATGGGCCTGGCCTTCACCGCCGGAACGCTCAGCATGCTCTACGGCGGCGTCGTGATGCTCACCAAATCCGACATCAAGGGCTCGCTGGTGTATTCGACGATGGCCCAGATGGGCTTCATGATCCTGACCTGCGGGCTGGGCCTATCCGCAGCCGCGGTATTCCACCTGGTGGGCCACGGCTTCTACAAGGCCACCCTGTTCCTGTCCTCCGGCTCGGCGATAGCCAAGCGACGCCAAAAGGCAGCTCGGCCAACGGCGCCGGCGCTGACCCCGGCCCGGTGGGCGGCGGTCCACGCCGCGGCGCTCCTGCTGCCGGCCGCCGCGCTGTATGTGGCCAGCAGCATCGTGCGATTGCCGAACGCCGAGCACGGCTCGGCCCAGGTGCTGCTGGTGTTCACCTGGGCGACGGCCGCGGCGGCGCTGACGGGCTGGTTGGCACGCAGCCCGGGCGCCCGGGCCGCTCTCATCGGAGCGGTCGCACTGCTCGCGGCGGCCATCGGATATGTCGCGCTGGTGGGCGCCGTGACCGGATTCCTGGCTCCTGATCTGCCCCCGGTCACCGTACCGTCCGCCTCGACTGCCGGCATTGTCGCAGTGGCGGTCATCCTGGCCACACTGACCCTGCTGCCCAGGGCCCCGGCCAACGGCTGGTTCGGCCGACTGCAGCGCGCTTTGTACGCCAAAGCGCTTGTCGCCGGCCATGTCCCGGCAACCCGTCCACAACAGACCCCGAACACCCAACTGACAGGAGCACTCCAGTGACCATCGTGGCCGACACCGTCTCGATCCAAACCCGCCGCGCACAGTTACGCAGCGACGTGAACCTGGCCGCCCGCGTGATACCGACCCACTACCCGCTGGAGACCTTCATCGCGGTCAATCCGCTGGCCGGGCTGGAGTCGATGCCCTTCGAGCAGGCGGTGCGCCGGGCCGGCGACCTCTACGGCAGCCCCGGCGTGCTGTCCGAGACGACCTTCCGCGACCTGTACCGCGCCGGCCGGATCACCGACGCCGACCTCGAGTCGACGCTGCGGCTGCGCTACCCCACCTTGCTGGACGGCCAGCCCGTCCGGATGGGGACGTGCGCGGTGACACCTGCGCAACTGTTGCGCGGCGACTTGCTGCACGGCAGCGTGGCTCCCAAGCCGTTGCGCCGCAACATGACTCGTAGCGAGCAGGCGGCCCCAACAGTGGCCGAGCAGGTCGACGCCAAGGCCGCCAAATGGTGCGCGGCTTTCTTTGGATCGACCGCTGCGGGCTGGCCGATGCCCGACCACGACAAGGGCTTCTACCACGCATGGCGGATGCTGGCCCCTGCCGACCACAAGCTGAGCCGACGGGTGCGGGCCGTGTTGCGCGCGTTGCCCATCCGAGCCGACGACGCCGCGCTGCAGGCCCTGGACCTGTTGGGGGTGACCGACGACGACCGCATCACCTATTTGCAAGCGCACTTGACACGACTTCCGGGCTGGGCCGCCCATGTCCGCTGGTCTGCCGAGCGCGCCACCGGCGTGGATCTATTGGACTACCTGGCCATGCGGCTGACGTACGAATCAATCCTGCTGTCGCACAACCGTTCCAGCGCGCCAGACGAGCCGGTGGCGGCTAGCCGGCCGCGCATACCCTCAGCCCGCGAGCGGGCCGGCGCGCTGGCCCGGGCATGGGGGCTCGACGAGGTAAGCGACACCGACTTGGGCGCTGCCGCAAGGGTTTTGTCGGCGTTGCCGGTTACGGCCCGGCAGCTGGTCTGGCAGCAGGCCTATGAAACGCACTATCGCGACGCACTCCTACGCGCCCTGGCGGAAAACTCTGCCGCGCCAAGCACCGGGCGCGCGGCCGCCCAGATCGTATGCTGCATCGACACCCGATCCGAAGGGCTGCGCCGCCACATCGAATCCCTCGGCGAATACCAGACTTTCGGATTCGCCGGCTTCTTCGCCGTCGCCATCAGGTTCACCGGCCTGCTCGGCGGAACACCCAACGACCTTTGCCCGGTGCTGATCCGCCCAGAGCATGAGGTTGTCGAAAGGCCGCTGCCGTCGGCCGCCGATGCGGCGCAGCGGCTGCGCAACGGCAGCCTGCTCATGGCCGGCGCCGAGGCGGCATTTCATGCCGCCAAGCAGGCGCTGATCGCCCCGTTCGCGTTGGCCGAGGCGGCAGGCTGGGCCGCCGGTCCATGGGCAGCGGCCAAAACGCTGAGCCCAATGGCCAGTGGCGAACTACGGCGCCGCCTGCGGGACCGGCTGGCACCCCCGGCCCCTTCCGTGCTTTCGATCAACGACACCGTCGCACTGGCCCACCGCGCCCTTTACGCACAAGTCGCACTCACCACCATGGGCCTCACGAAGCAATTCGCCCGGCTGGTGGTCCTGTGCGGGCACGGCAGCGTCACCGAGAACAACCCGTACCAGGCCGCCCTGGACTGTGGGGCCTGCGGCGGGCAGGCCGGCGGCCCCAACGCCCGCACCGCCGCCGCGATCCTCAACGACGCCGATGTCCGGGCCGAATTGGGCACCCTGGGGATCGCCATTCCCGACGACACCTGGTTCGTGGCGGCTCAGCACGACACCGCCACCGACCGCGTCACCGTGTTGGACCAGCACCTGATTCCCGACAGCCATCTACCGGACGTGCGCCGACTTGCCGCGGATCTCCGGATCGCCGGCGCCGAACTGGCCGCCGAGCGCTGCTCCGGGCTTCCCGGTGGCCCTGCCGATCCCGACCCCGCGCGTGCGTCGCGCCACGTCGCGAACCGGTCGGTCGACTGGGCGCAGGTCTTTCCGGAGTGGGGCCTGGCCGGTAATGCGGCCTTCGTCGTCGCCCCGCGCGCCCTCACCCGCGGCATCGACTTGCGGCGACGGGTGTTCCTGCACTCCTACGAAGCCGACGTCGACGCCGAGGGCGGCGCGCTGGAAACCATCCTCACCGCACCCATGGTGGTGGCTCAGTGGATCAACTGCCAGTACTACTTCTCCACGGTGGCGCCGGACATGTTCGGAGCCGGAACCAAGACCATCCACAACGTGGTCGGCGGCGTGGGTGTGCTCGCCGGACACGGCGGCGACCTACAGCTGGGCCTGCCCCGACAGTCACTTACCGACGGCCGGTCGTTCGGGCACGAGCCCATGCGCCTGCTGACCGTCGTGCAAGCGCCGTTGCAGCGCATCGACATGGTCGTCGAGCGCAACCCCGTCCTGCAGCACCTGTTCGGCAACGACTGGGTGTGCCTGGTCGCCCGGGAAGGCCCCGACGACGACTGGCAGCGCTGGACCCGCGGCGGTTGGCGGCGCTGGGAGACCACAACAACCGCCGAAGACCACTACCCGACCGACCAGGAGGTAATGCCATGCCAACCAACGGCTTGACCAAGATGACCAAGATCGAAGTGGTCGTTGCCGGAGAACACGCACCCGCGGTCCGGGAGCAGTTCCACAGCGCCGGCGCCACCGGATTCACCAGCGTGTCCGGCGTCTCGGGGCTCGGCCATCACGGCTACCACCAGGGCCGGCTGCTCTTCAACCAACAGGCGGCGCTCGAGCTGCTCATCACAGTTGTCCCGGACGCCAAATCCGAGGCATTGATTGCCGGACTGCGCCGCCTGCTCGACGGCTCGCCCGGGGTCATGTTCGTCACCGACACCTACGTCAGCCGACCCGAGTACTTCAGCTAAACCCCGCTAGACCCCATCAAGACCCCGCTAGACCCCACCAAGAAAGGGAATCATCATGTCCAACCCGTCAATCACCTGGCAGCGCCTGCAAGCCGGAAACCAACGTTTCTACGCCACCCTGCGGTCGAAGCAGAAGGCCGGCGCCAAGGACCACTCGCCCATCGCGGTGGTCTTCCGCTGCGCAGATGCAGACACGGCGAGCGAAGTGGTGCTCGGTCAAAGCTGGGGCTCACTCATCGACATCAGCACCTGGGGACACGTCATCGACACCGGCGTGCTGGCCACCGTCGAGTACGCCGTCGGCACACTCAAGACACCGCTGATCGTCGTTCTCGGCCATGAACACTGTGCCGCCATGGAGACCGCGCTACGGGCCTGGGAAAACGTGAGTTTTCCGGAGGGCGCGGCTCGGGCGGTCGTCGAACAGGCGGTATCGTCGCTCGCCCGGCAGGACGCCGACATCAGCAGTGCCGACAAGCTGTCGGCCGCCCACGTGGTGCACACCGGTGTCTCGCTGCTGCACAAGTCGGCGGTGATCGCCAAGGCCGTCGACAGCGGAGAGTCGGCGATCGTCTGTCTGGTCAGCAATGCCGAGGATGGCCGGTTACGCGTCTGCGCGACATTCGGCCAGGTCGACGACTGCGACTCGGCGCTTTTGGAGTGCGTCTAATTCCTGGGGTGTTGGCCCGCCGCGAGGTCGCGGCGGGCCAACACCTCCGTCGAGGAGGGTTAGGCATGGTCCGCCGCCACGGGTGCGGTGACGCCGCCGAAGTTGCGGTGGCTCGCGTGCGGACGGGCAACTATGCCGGGCAGTGATCGCCAGGGGCACCATGCACGGCAAAGAGCGCCAGGTGGCGCCGGCCGGTCGCCGACACGCTTGGCGCGCACATGTCTTCGCCACGAAGGGGATCGACACCGATCAGTTCGGCACCTTCACCGCAGAGGTGGACAGGCCGCTGGCGCCGCTGGCGACGGCCCGTCTTACCGGCCGCCCACCTCCCCACTCATAGCAAACTCATATGAAATTCCATTGATGAAAAATACTTCGCGTATATACCTTTCGCATTAGAGGAGTGGCGAACACCGGAGGCAGGGCAAATGAATCTCGACCGCATCACCAACCCGTTGAGGTTGGCCAAAGGCCCTCACCAGCCCGGAACGGGCGCCGGCTGCGCAATGAACGTCATCTCATACATCAACGGCGACTCGAAGATCACCGACTACCCCGCGTGCTCGGCCCGCCCGTTGGCCGCGTTCGTCCAATCGTGCAATGACCTGCTGGCCGGTCCGGGCGGTTACCTGACGCCCGAAAACAGCATTATCGCCCTTGACCTGGGCTGGCAGACGGTGGGAACCGCCGGGGTTTCCCGGCGGGTCGTCCATGCCTGGGTGGCCGAGCTGTTGACCAGCCCGACCTGGGGGCTCGTCCGATACGCCAAAATCACCACAATCAAGGCGATCGCCGATATCGCCGAACTGCACCGGCGCGTTGCGCACGGCACTAGGCCGTCACTCACCCGTTGGCGTACCGCGTACGACATTGCGATGGGCGAAGCCAGTGCCTTCGTCCCCGCGTCGAATCCCGCCGGGTTCTATGCCCTGCAGGCGACACACCAGTCGACCGAGCTTGTCGAAGATCGCCGCCAAGCGACACTGGACGCCATCACCGGCAGCGCCCTGCGCGCCCACATGCTCGGTACCGGAATTGACTCGCCGATCCGATACGCCCTGGTCACCTCCGAGGCGATCCAGTCATGGCGCCGTCTGGCCGGGCTACCCCAACCCAAGCGGGCAGCACGGCATCAGCTCACAGGCGCCGAAACGAGACGGAATGATCGTGCCCGACGCCTTACCCGCAGGTCGGCATGACGCGCCGGCGCGACGGTCAACCGCTCAAGCCACGGCGTTCAGGACAAAGCCGTTACGAGCTCACCCACGGTATGGCTGGCTTCGAGTGGGTGACGTAGCCGACCCTGCGGATTGAGCTCGTACACGTTGCGACGACCAACCTTGGACTTGATGAGGTAGCCCTCCTCGGTCAGGTCGGTCAATATCGCCTGCACAGAACGCTCGGTGATGCCGATTCGCAGCGCCAGCTCGCGAGCTGTCAGGGGCTCGCCGCTCGACACGCACAGCAACACATGGGCATGGTTCGTCAGGAAGGTCCAAGTTCGGTCTGGAGCTTCGACAGCAGGTTGGGCGGCCGCGCTCCGCTTTTCCGCAGCGTCCATTGCCTCATTATAGGACATTTAAAATTCGCGTAAACCGCTTCGTTAATCGACGGTGGGGTTAGCGGCTCGGGTCGCCAGGTCCCGAACGGGTAAGGGCGGCGGAGTGCTGCTGGATCGGTCGATTCCGCGGCGGTCGTCGCGGGCGGCGGGCGCTGGGCGAGTTTCCGTCGAGGCTCGCGGGGAGTCGGTCAAACCACTGCGCTGGGTTCGTTGGCTCCCGACGGCGGGCCGCCGGATCATCGGCCTTGGCTCGCTTGAGCAGACACTATCTCCGTCGCCGTCGGCTCAGCCGGCACCGAGGTCAGCGAAAAAGGATTCGACCGCGTGGCGATACACCAGCGGCGCTTCATCGTGTACCAGATGACCTGCTTCCGGGACCTTCAGATACGTCGTCGGACAGTCTCTTTCAGCCATCTCGCGCATCTGCCCGGGCGGTGTGACCGAGTTGCCGGCCTCGATCAGCAGTGCCGGGGCCTGCACCGCCCGCCACTGTGCCCAGTAGTCGCGGGTGCCCCACTCGGCGGCGATCTCGATCCACCGTGCGGTATTTCCGTGCAGCCGCCAACCGGTGGCGGTGCGGTCGAAGGCCTCCAGAAAGTACTGACCGGCGACCGGGCCGAACTCGGCGAAAACCTGTTCCGCAGAGGCGAATTCGACCGGAAGCGCATGCAGCCACGGCTCCCATGGACCGGTGGTGCGGCCGACGAAGTCCGGTGCCATGTCCTCGACCACCAACGCCGAAACCAAATCCGGACGTTGCGCGGCCAAACACCACGAATGCAAAGCACCCATCGAATGCCCGACCAGTCGCGCCGCCACGCCCAGCGGAGCAACCGCGTCACCCAGGTCGATCACGAAGCGTTCGGTGCTGATCGGGTACGGATCGTCGACGTCACGGCCTCGATGCCACGGCGCGTCGTAGGTATAGACACTGCCCAACCGGGTCAGCCAGGGCAGCTGCCGTGACCACGTGCTACCCCGGCCCATCAACCCGTGTACCAGGACCAGCGGTTCACCTCGCCCTCCGCGATGGGTCAACAGATCGGCCGGCATGCGGGGCACGGTAACCTAGCGACATGCCAGTGGTGAAGATCAACGCAATCGAGGTGCCTGCCGGCGCTGGCCCCGAACTGGAGAAGCGTTTCGCCCACCGCGCGCATGCGGTGGAGAATTCTCCCGGTTTCCTCGGCTTTCAGCTGTTACGTCCGGTCAAGGGCGAAGACCGCTACTTCGTGGTGACACACTGGGAGTCTGATGAAGCATTCCAGGCCTGGGCGAACGGGCCGGCCATCGAAGCCCACGCCGGCCACCGGGCGAACCCCGTGGCGACAGGCGCTTCGCTGCTGGAATTCGAGGTTGTACTCGACGTTGCCGGGACTGGCGAAGCGAAATAGTCGGCAGGCGGCGCCGCGCCGTGCGTTGGCGTTGGGCGCCGCTGCCGCATTAGTGGTCACCCTGGCTCCCGGTTGCGCGCACTCGCCCACCCCAACCGCTAACGCAGCGGATCCAGGGCGCCGCATCGACACCAGAACACCACCCGGCCTGCGCGCCCAGCAGACGGTGGACATGCTCAACTCGGATTGGCCGATCGGCCCGGTGGGCGTCGGCACCCTGGCGACGCCCGGGCAAATCGGCTCCGTCGAGCACACCATGGCAGAGCTGTGGTGGGACCGCCCGTTCACCGTCGAGGGCGTAGCCATCGGCGCCAGTGTGGCCACGCTGCATCTCGTCTCGTCTTACGGTGCGCGGCAAGACATTCGGATCCATACCGACGACCAGGGCCAGGTCGACCGGTTCGATCTCGAGACCCAGCCACCGTCGGTCAGCTCGTGGCGCGACGTCGACGCCGTGTTGAGCCGAACCGGTGCCCGCTATTCGTACCAAGTCGCCAAGGTGACCAACGGCAACTGCGACCCGGTAGCGGGCACCAATACTCGCGAATCCTTGCCGCTTGCTTCGATTTTCAAATTGTACGTGTTGCACGCCCTGGCGGACGCGGTTAAAGACGGCACGGTGTCCTGGGACGAAATGCTCACCGTGACTGCCAAGAGCAAAGCGGTGGGCTCGTCGGGCCTGGAACTGCCGCCCGGGGCGCATGTTTCGGTTCGCACCGCCGCCGAGAAGATGATCGCCACCAGCGACAACATGGCCACCGACTTGCTGATCGAGCGGCTGGGCACCCACGCTATCGAGGAGGCGCTGGCCACCGCCGGCCATCACGATCCGGCCAGCATGACACCGTTTCCCACAATGTACGAGCTGTTCTCCGTCGGCTGGGGTCAACCGGATGTGCGCGACCAATGGAAGCACGCATCCCAGCAAGTCCGCGCTCAGTTACTGCAGCAGGCCAATGCCACGCCCTACCAACCTGATCCAACGCGCGCCCACACTCCCGCCTCCACGTACGGCGCGGAGTGGTACGGCAGCGCCGAGGACATCTGCCGGGTGCACCTGGCGCTGCAGGGCGATGCGGTTGGTCCGGCCGCCCCGGTGAGGCAGATCCTGTCTGCAGTTGCGGGTATCCAACTGGATCGCACTGAATGGCCCTACATCGGCGCGAAGGCCGGTGGCCTGCCGGGGGACCTGACCTTCAGCTGGTATGCAGAGGACAAGACCGGCCAGCCGTGGGTGGTGAGTTTCCAGCTGAACTGGCCCCGCGATCACGGACCGACGGTGACCGGATGGATGCTGGAGGTCGCCAAGCAGGTCTTCGCATTGGTGGGTCCGCGATAGGTCGCTACAACCGTAGCGTCCACCGATGCCCGCGGTAGTGCATGACGGTTCGGGTGACCGGGGCTATATCGATGCGCCAGAACGAATTCGGTGGACCATCCAGAGCCACCAGGACGGCTGCTCGGATCACCGCCGGATGGGTCACCGCCACGGTGTTGCCGGCCAACGACGCCAGCCATCCGGCCACCCGGTCGATCAGGTTGACGATGGACTCGCCGCCGTGCGGTGCCTCGGCGGGTTCGGTCAGCCACGCCCGAAGCTGATGGTCGTCAACGTGCTCGAGGTCGGCGCCCCGCCAACATCCGCAATCGAGGTCGGCCAGCAGCGGCTCCGTCGCGGGCCGTAGTCCTAGCAGCTGAGCCGTTTGCCGGGTCCGCCGCTCGGGTGCGGCCAGTTGGGTAACGCCGGGCACTCCCGCCCTGATCTCGATGGGCCCAGCGGTTTCGGCCTGGCGACGGCCGGCGTCGTTGAGCGGCTCGTCAGCCGGGAACCGCCCGACCGCCATGGCATCGGTCATCGCGTGCGACACCAATGTCAGCCTGGCGATGTGGCTCACTGGCGGGTCACGCCGCGATGCTCGCCGCCCGTCGCGTCCCGGCCGCTGCATCCAGCAACCGCCGCGCCAGCATCGAAAAGACCACTCCGATGGTCGCCCACAGCACCACCTGGGTGCCCAGCGACGCGAGCCTGAATTCGTAGAGAACGTCGGCCGGGAAACCGGGATAGGTGATCGTTCCGGCGGCGTCGCGCATCGGCCCGGGTGTCTCGTCGAAGGTCGGCAACACCAGCATGACCACCGCAGTCGCCGCTATGTAGGCACCGACGGCGGCTAGCCCGGCGTTCCACGCACCCAGCCGCGGAGCCAACCGGCCACCCAACCACACGGCGGCCAGTGCCAGCACCACCGACGCCAGCACCATGACCAGGTACCACAGGGTGCGCGAGCCGATCGTGTCCGCCTGGCCCACGGCAGGCGGGTTGGGCGGATACTTCACAAACGGCACCAGATACACCGCGATACCGGCACCGGCGGCCAGGCGCATCGAAAGCTGTTGCGGCCCAACGCTTGCGACCCGTTGGTAAGCAACGCAGAACAGGACGGCGAACAACGCGCCCATGGCGATGCCGAAAATCAGGACGCCGAAACCCAATCCGGCGTTGCCCTGCACGCCGCGGCTGAGCAATTCGGCGCCGTGCTCGTGCACGCCCTGAGCGTGCGCCGCTTCGGTGCGGCCGTCCTCGTAGTCGATTGCGCGGCCCACGATGGGCTCGGCGAACACCCGCGAGAACGCAAAAGCCAGGACAGCGCCCACGGCGCCGGCCAGGAGTCCGCGCGCTATCAGACGCTTCTCCATGGTGTCGGCGGCAGCTCAGTGGCAGGGGAAGCCGAGCAGGTGCCTTGCGTCGTGGAAGAACTCGTGCACGTGCGAGTCGCTGCCGAACAGCGACACCGCGCCCTGGTCGAAGCCGACGAAGTAGATGGCCAGCAACGCCAGGACGGTGGTGGCCGCCAACCACAGCGCGGCGCCGGCTGCTGAAACATCAACCGGCCGAGCAGGGGTTGCCTGGGAATTAGCCACGGGTGAACTCCTTCTGGGGATCTCGCGTCCCACGTTGAGTGCTGGTGACGGGCAACGGGTCTGACTGTGCACAGTGGCGCGACCGTTCTGGACTCTCACCAGATTCCGCCGCCGTCGTCGACACCGGTCAGTCTAAACCGTGCCGACCGCATCGTGGGTTAATAGGCGGCTCCCGACGATCTCGGTTTCTACTCACATGATTCGGTCAAAACGCCCGGTACGGATCTATCCGATCGGTGTGCCGTTGGGTGTGCGGTTCGCACCGCAACCGAGGTCGCCCTGCGGCGAAGGCAGACACCGGCACCATGGTTCGCGGTGTTGGTGCGGCCATCGCCGGTCAGCAACCGGAGGCCACCATCTCGTCCTCACCGACGAAATCGAACCCACCCAGCTTCTGTATGAGGACGCTCGCTACACGTAGAATTCCTGGACGAAGAATTCCGGCTGGATAGCGCAGTCGCTCTCAAGCCAATGCGGACCCGAGGTGGCCGCCAAATCAGCCCGGCTGGCCGTGCGCGCCCTCGGCACCGCCTTGTCCGGCGTCACCTGGTCCGCCGGGGTCGCCAGGGTTGCCGCCAGGGATTCCGCGCCCACCGTCGCCGCCCGCACCGCCGGTACCACCGTCACCGCCCAGGCCTCCGGCACCGCCCGAACCACCGAGGCCGGGGCTGCCTGCGCGACCGAACAGTCCGCCCGTGCCGCCCGCGCCGCCGTTTCCGCCGTCGCCGCCGGTGCCGCCGGTGCCGCCGACGCCGCCGACGCCGCCAGTACCACCGTCGCCACCCTGAACGCGAAGACCGAGGCCGCCGACGCCGCCGGTGCCTCCGGTGCCGCCGATGGCGCCCATGCCGCCGCCACCGCCGACGCCGCCGGTCCCGCCGTCACCACCGTCACCGACCAGCAGCCCGCCACGACCGCCCGCACCCCCGGTACCGCCGGCGCCGCCCGCACTGCCGGGCGCCCCCGGACCACCGGTGCCGCCCGGGCCACCAGTGCCGCCACTGACGCCGCCGAGGCCGCCGCCACCGCCGGTGCCGCCGGTCTGCCCGAACTCGGTGCCGTCGTGGCCGGCCTTACCGGTGCCGCCGACGCCAGAAGCATTGTCGGCGCCGTTGGCTCCGGCCTGCGCCGGAAGAGTCGCGGGGTTGACACCGGCCGCGCCGAGCGCGCCGCTCCCGCCGGCCCCGCCGCCACCACCGTTACCCCACAACCCGGCGTTGCCGCCGGCACCCCCGAGGCCGCCGTTACCACTGGCGGCCGCCGCAGCGCCACCGGCCCCACCGGCACCACCGTCGCCATACAACAGCCCGCCCACTCCTCCGGCACCCCCGTTGCCGCCGTTGCCGCCGAACAAACCGCTGCCGGCTGGCCCGCCGGACCCACCGTCCCCACCGGCCCCACCGCTGCCCCACCACCCCGCAGCACCGCCCGCACCCCCGGACCCTCCATTACCCCCATTGGGACTCATACCGCCCGCGATGCCGTTTCCACCGTGACCGCCGGCCCCACCGGCGCCGAACAACCATCCACCGTGACCGCCGGCACCGCCGGCCGCACCGGCCCCACCGGCCCCACCAGCCCCGCCATTACCGATCAACCCCGCAGCGCCACCGGCACCACCGGCCACCCCGGCAGCCGTCGCCGAAAAACCGTTGCCGCCGTTCCCGAACAACAACCCGCCGGGCGCGCCGTTCGGATTCCCCGCCGTCCCGTTAGCGCCGTCGCCAATCAGCGGACGCCCCAACAACGCCTGACTGGGCGCATTAACCGCCCCCAACACGTCTTGTCCCAACGTCTGCAACGGCGAGGCATTAGCCCCCTCAGCCCCGGCATACGCGCCCCCGGCACCGGTCAACACCTGCACAAACTGCTCATGAAACACCGCCGCACGAGCACAAAGCACCTGATAAGCCTGCCCATGCTCAGAAAACAACGACGCCACAGCCGCCGACACCTCATCGGCACCCGCGGCCACCACCCCCGTCGTCGAAGCCACCACCGCCGCATTCGCAGCGCTCAACGCCGAGCCGATACCCGCCAAATCGGTCGCCGCCACCGCCAACATCTCTGGGGCCGCCACCACAAACGGCACAACGTCCTCCCTGCGACACAACTCTCACCGCTCACCACCGAAGCGATCAGAAGAACAAATCGTATCGCGACCCCACCAATCACACCCCGCTTTCCACCACACCCCACCCACCACCATCGGGATAGTCTTCGTCGACCGATCCCCGATTTCGTCAACCCTAATCAGCCGGGTTGGCCGTCCGCACCGTTGGCACCGTCTTGTCCGGGGCCGCCCGGATGGCCCGGATCGCCATCGTGACCGCCGAAGGTGGCGATTCCGCCGTCGCCACCTCCACCGCCGGTGCCGCCCTTACCGCCCTGCCCCCCGGCCCCGCCGTCGCCACCATGCCCGGTCGCACCTCCGTGGCCCAGCAGTCCGCTCGCGCCGCCCGTGCCGCCCGCGCCGCCGTTTCCGCCGTCGCCGCCGGTGCCGCCGGTCCCACCGGCTCCCCCATTGCCGCCATTGCCGCCGTTGTTGGCGCCCCTGCCGAGCCCATCGCCGCCGGCCCCGCCGGTGCCTCCGGTGCCGCCGATGGCGCCCATGCCGCCGCCACCGCCGACGCCGCCGGTCCCGCCGTCACCACCGTCACCGACCAGCAGCCCGCCACGACCGCCCGCACCCCCGGTACCGCCGGCGCCGCCCGCACTGCCGGGCGCCCCCGGACCACCGGTGCCGCCCGGGCCACCAGCGCCGCCACTGACGCCGCCGAGGCCGCCGCCACCGCCGGTGCCGCCGGTCTGCCCGAACTCGGTGCCGTCGTGGCCGGCCTTACCGGTGCCGCCGACGCCAGAAGCATTGTCGGCGCCGTTGGCTCCGGCCTGCGCCGGAAGAGTCGCGGGGTTGACACCGGCCGCGCCGAGCGCGCCGCTCCCGCCGGCCCCGCCGCCACCACCGTTACCCCACAACCCGGCGTTGCCGCCGGCACCCCCGAGGCCGCCGTTACCACTGGCGGCCACCGCAGCGCCACCGGCCCCACCGGCACCACCGTCGCCATACAACAGCCCGCCCACTCCTCCGGCACCCCCGTCGCCGCCGTTGCCGCCGTTGCCGCCGCCGGCTGGCCCGCCGGACCCACCGTCCCCACCGGCCCCACCGCTGCCCCACCACCCCGCAGCACCGCCCGCACCCCCGGACCCTCCATTACCCCCATTGGGACTCATACCGCCCGCGATGCCGTTTCCACCGTGACCGCCGGCCCCACCGGCGCCGAACAACCATCCACCGTGACCGCCGGCACCGCCGGCCGCACCGGCCCCACCGGCCCCACCAGCCCCGCCATTACCGATCAACCCCGCAGCGCCACCGGCACCACCGGCCACCCCGGCAGCCGTCGCCGAAAAACCGTTGCCGCCGTTCCCGAACAACAACCCGCCGGGCGCGCCGTTCGGATTCCCCGCCGTCCCGTTAGCGCCGTCGCCAATCAGCGGACGCCCCAACAACGCCTGACTGGGCGCATTAACCGCCCCCAACACGTCTTGTCCCAACGTCTGCAACGGCGAGGCATTAGCCCCCTCAGCCCCGGCATACGCGCCCCCGGCACCGGTCAACACCTGCACAAACTGCTCATGAAACACCGCCGCACGAGCACAAAGCACCTGATAAGCCTGCCCATGCTCAGAAAACAACGACGCCACAGCCGCCGACACCTCATCGGCACCCGCGGCCACCACCCCCGTCGTCGAAGCCACCACCGCCGCATTCGCAGCGCTCAACGCCGAGCCGATACCCGCCAAATCGGTCGCCGCCACCGCCAACATCTCTGGGGCCGCCACCACAAACGGCACAACGTCCTCCCTGCGACACAACTCTCACCGCTCACCACCGAAGCGATCAGAAGAACAAATCGTATCGCGACCCCACCAATCACACCCCGCTTTCCACCACACCCCACCCACCACCACCATGGGGCTGCCCAGCAGACGGCAAACGGGCGGTTTGAGCAAACTCAATAACCGCCCGTTACGCGCGTTTCCGGACTACTGCCCGGCCGACGCTGAGCCGTCTGCGCTGTGCGCTCCGGCCTTGGCCAGATCCGGCTCGGCCGGCGGCTTGCGGGCGCCGGTGAAGGTGAACACCGCGTCCTCGCCGGCGCCTTCGCCGTCCCAGTTGTCCACGTCGACCGTGACGACCTGCCCCGGCCCGACCTCCTCGAAAAGGATCTTTTCCGACAGCTGGTCCTCGATCTCGCGCTGGATGGTGCGTCGCAGCGGACGGGCACCCAGCACGGGGTCGAAGCCGCGCTTGGCCAGCAGCGACTTGGCCTTGTCGGTCAGCTCCAGCGCCATGTCCTTGCTCTTGAGCTGGCCGGCGACCCGGCTGATCATCAAGTCGACCATCTGGATGATCTCGTCACGAGTCAGCTGGTGGAAGACGATGATGTCGTCGATGCGGTTGAGGAACTCCGGACGGAAGTGCTTCTTGAGCTCGTCGTTGACCTTCTGCTTCATCCGCTCGTAGTCGTTCTCACCGCCACCCTTGGTGAACCCGAGGCCGACTGGCTTAGAAATGTCGGATGTCCCCAAGTTCGACGTGAAGATCAGCACGGTGTTCTTGAAGTCCACCGTGCGGCCCTGACCGTCGGTGAGCCGGCCGTCCTCGAGCACCTGCAACAGGCTGTTATAGATCTCCTGGTGCGCCTTCTCGATCTCGTCGAACAAGACCACCGAGAACGGCTTGCGCCGCACCTTCTCGGTGAGCTGGCCGCCCTCCTCGTAGCCGACATATCCCGGCGGGGCGCCGAACAGCCGCGACGCGGTGAACCGGTCGTGGAACTCGCCCATGTCGATCTGGATGAGCGCATCGTCGTCGCCGAATAAGAAGTTGGCCAACGCCTTGGACAGCTCGGTCTTACCGACGCCGGACGGGCCGGCGAAGATGAACGAGCCCGACGGGCGCTTGGGGTCCTTCAACCCGGCGCGGGTGCGGCGGATCGCCTTGGAGACGGCCTTGACCGCGTCCTCCTGGCCGATGATCCGCTTGTGCAGCTCGTCCTCCATCCGCAGCAGGCGGGTGGTCTCGGCCTCGGTGAGCTTGAACACCGGGATGCCGGTCCAGTTGCCCAGCACCTCGGCGATCTGCTCGTCGTCGACCTCGGCGACCACGTCGAGATCACCCGAACGCCACTGCTTTTCGCGCTCGGCGCGCTGTGCGACCAGGGTCTTCTCCCGGTCACGCAGGCTGGCGGCCTTCTCGAAGTCCTGGGCGTCGATCGCCGATTCCTTCTCCCGGCGCGCCTCGGCGATCTTCTCGTCGAACTCGCGCAAGTCCGGCGGCGCGGTCATCCGGCGGATCCGCATCCGGGCCCCCGCCTCATCGATCAGGTCGATCGCCTTATCCGGCAGGAACCGGTCGTTGATGTATCGGTCGGCCAACGTCGCCGCCGCCACCATCGCGCTGTCGGTGATGGACACCCGGTGGTGGGCCTCGTAGCGGTCGCGCAGACCCTTGAGGATCTCGATGGTGTGCTCCACCGTCGGCTCGCCGACCTGCACCGGCTGGAAGCGGCGCTCCAAGGCGGCGTCCTTCTCGATGTACTTGCGGTACTCGTCGAGTGTGGTGGCGCCGATCGTCTGAAGTTCACCACGCGCGAGCTTCGGCTTCAGAATGCTGGCCGCGTCGATGGCGCCCTCGGCGGCGCCGGCACCCACCAGGGTGTGCAGCTCGTCGATGAACAGGATGATGTCGCCACGGGTGTTGATCTCCTTGAGCACCTTCTTGAGGCGCTCCTCGAAGTCACCGCGGTAGCGCGAGCCCGCCACCAACGACCCCAGGTCCAGGGTGTAGAGCTGCTTGTCCTTGAGCGTCTCGGGGACCTGGCCGTGCACGATGGCCTGGGCGAGGCCTTCGACGACGGCCGTCTTGCCGACACCGGGCTCGCCGATCAGCACCGGGTTGTTCTTGGTGCGCCGACTCAGCACCTGCATCACCCGCTCGATTTCCTTCTCGCGGCCGATGACCGGGTCCAGCTTGCCCTCCATGGCGGCCGCCGTCAGGTTGCGGCCGAACTGGTCGAGCACCAGCGAGGTGGACGGTGTGCCAGATTCGCCACCCCGGCCACCGGTACCTGCCTCGGCGGCTTCCTTGCCCTGGTAGCCGGACAGCAACTGGATCACCTGCTGACGCACCCGGGTCAACTCGGCGCCCAGCTTCACCAGAACCTGAGCCGCCACACCCTCACCCTCGCGGATGAGGCCCAGCAGAATGTGCTCGGTGCCGATGTAGTTGTGGCCCAGTTGCAGCGCCTCGCGCAAGCTCAGCTCGAGAACCTTCTTGGCCCGCGGAGTAAACGGGATGTGCCCGGACGGCGCCTGCTGCCCCTGGCCGATGATTTCTTCGACCTGGCTGCGGACCCCTTCCAGCGAGATACCCAGCGACTCCAGCGACTTGGCGGCTACGCCCTCGCCTTCATGGATAAGACCCAACAGAATGTGCTCGGTGCCGATGTAGTTGTGGTTCAGCATCCGGGCCTCTTCTTGCGCCAAGACGACGACCCGGCGGGCACGGTCGGTAAATCGTTCGAACATCGGCGGTTACCTGCTCTCCTCATCGGTACTTTGGTCGGCCCCGAGCCGGTCCGGCTCGGCCCCGCGTACCTGCTGTCCACTGTAATGGTCGGCCCGCCAGGGTTCATAACCTTGCGGTGCCTAGCGGCTCCGGGGCGCGGACCTCTGTCCGCGTTACACCTCTTATTTCAGAACCGCACCACATCAACGAGGAGAATCGCCGCTATGTTTCCGGTGCCGACCGGCGGCGAGTTCGCCACCAGCGAAAGCGACACAGCACCGGCGCCCAAGCGGGAGCCTGGGCGCCGGTGTGAGCGATTGCTAAGTTGCGGCGTGGAACGCGTCGATGACGTCGGCCGGGATGCGACCACGAGTCGACACGTTGTGTCCATTGCGACGCGCCCATTCCCGGATCGCGGCACTTTGTTCGCGGTCGATCGCGCCGCGGCCGCGGCCGGAGCCGGAACGCCCGCGCCGGCGTCCGCCGACACGACGGCCGGCCTCAACCCATTGCTTCAAGTCGCCGCGCAGTTTCGCGGCATTCTTAGAAGAAAGGTCAATCTCATAGGTCACCCCGTCAAGCCCGAATTCGACCGTTTCGTCGGCGGCGCCGGAACCGTCGAAATCGTCGACCAAGGTGACGGTTACTTTCTTCGCCATTGGCTTACCCTCGCGTTTCTTCCCGTGCAGTTACCGTGCAGGATGGATAGACTCCCCGGTCACTAATCTGCCATAAGAACGTGAAATGCACAATCTGGACACATCGGCGGGCAGTTCAGTTGGAGTGCGGTCGAACAATCGGGAACAAAACTGTCTCCCTAATTGACAGCCCGGTCAAAGCCATCAACAACCGATCGATACCCATTCCCGTTCCGGTGCACGGCGGCATCCCGTACTCCAGGGCTGCCAGAAAATCCTCGTCGAGCAACATCGCCTCGTCGTCGCCCGCGGCCGCGGCGCGGGCCTGGTCAGCGAGTCTATCCCGCTGTACCACCGGATCGTTTAATTCAGAGTACCCGGTGGCCAGTTCGACTCCGTGCAGGTAGAGGTCCCACTTCTCGGTTACCCCGGCGATACTGCGATGCTGGCGGGTCAATGGCGTTGTCTCTACCGGAAAATCCTTCACAAATGTGGGTGCGGTCAACGTGTTGCCCACGGTGTGCTCCCAGAGTTCCTCGACGAGTTTGCCGTGACGGTAGCCACCCTTGTCCAGAATCTCTTCATCCAGTCGGCGCGCGATCTCACGTAACCGATCGACCGAGGTCTGCGGTGTGATCTCTTCGCCGAGTGCCGCCGACAGGGAGGAATACATGTGGATTGTCGCCCATTCTCCGTCGATGTCGTAGACACTGCCGTCGGGCATCGGAAGTTGTCGGGTGCCGATCGCCTCGTCGGCTACCTCTTGAATAAGCTCCCGGGTGACCACTGCGGAATCGTCATAGGTTCCATAGGTCTGGTAGGTCTCCAACATCGAGAATTCCGGGGAATGTGTAGAATCGGCGCCTTCGTTTCGGAACACCCGATTTAGTTCAAAGACCCTGTCGAAGCCGCCGACTATGCAACGCTTGAGGAACAGTTCCGGCGCGATACGAAGGTAGAGGTCCATGTCGAGAGCGTTGGAATGGGTGACGAACGGCCGGGCGGCCGCGCCGCCGGCCAGCGTCTGCAACATGGGCGTCTCCACCTCGACGAACCCCCGGCGTTCCAGCGCATTCCGTATCGCTCGGATGACCGCAATCCGCTGCCGGGCTACCCCCCGCGCCTGCGGACGGACGATCAGGTCGACATAGCGCTGCCGTACCCGCGCCTCCTCGCTCATCTCCTTGTGCGCGACGGGCAGCGGCCGCAGCGACTTGGCGGCCATCCGCCAGGAGTCGGCGAGAACCGACAATTCGCCTCGCCGTGAACTGATCACCGTGCCATGCACGTACACGATGTCGCCCAGATCGACATCGGCCTTCCACGCGTCGAGCGCTTCCCGGCCGACCTTGTCGAAGCTGATCATCACCTGTAGCCGGGTGCCGTCGCCGTCCTGGAGTGTCGCAAAGCACAGTTTTCCGGTGTTGCGGGCGAAGACTACCCGGCCCGCGACACCGACGATGTCGTCGGTCGTGGTGTCGACGGGCAGGTCTGGGTGGGCGGCGCGGACCTCGGCCAAGGTATGGGTGCGTTCGATGGCAACGGGGTAGGGGTCATGCCCTTCTGCCAATAGCCGAGCACGCTTGTCCCGACGGATCCGGAACTGCTCGGGAATCTCTGTCTCGGCCGAGTCCACGACGTGCCAGCTTAAGGGGTCGAGTCTGCGCTCACGGCAGTGAGCCTGCGCTGACGGTGTGACTGCCGGCTCGCGGCGCGCGCTGTACGCAGACTCGCTGCGGGTTCTAGCGCGCGCTCTTCAACCGGCCCCCTTGGGCGTCGCGGTTTCGTTCGAAGACGAGCCGCAGCCCGTGCAGGGTCAGGTACTGGTCGTAGTGGTCGACGGTATGCAGTTCCGGCAGCAGCAGCGGTGCGGTGTGCCCGGTCGCCACGACCGCGACATCGTCGGTGGCGGAGAAACCCTTGACGTCTTCGCGGATGCGTCCGACCAAGCCGTCGACCAGCCCGGCGAAGCCGAACACCGCGCCAGCCTGCATGCATTCGACGGTGTTCTTGCCGACGACCGAACGCGGCCGAGTCAGCTCGACGCGGCGCAGAGCCGCCGAGCGGGCGGCCGCGGCGTCGGAAGACACCTGCACGCCGGGTGCGATGGCACCGCCGAGGAATTCGCCCTTGGCCGACACCACGTCAACGCAGATCGACGATCCGAAATCGACGACGATGGCGGCCTTACCGAACTTGTGATGCGCCGCCAGGCAATTCACTATCCGGTCGGCGCCCACTTCTTTGGGGTTGTCGACCAACAGCGGGATACCGGTGCGCACCCCCGGTTCGATCAGCACGTGCGGGACCGACGGCCAGTACTGGTCGAGCATGATCCGCACCTCGTGCAGCACCGACGGGACCGTGGACAGACCGGCCGCGCCGGTGAGCCGCTCGGAGTCGTCGCCGATCAGACCGTCGATGGTGAGCGCCAATTCGTCGGCCGTGACTTCGGATTCGGTGCGTATCCGCCACTGCTGCACCACCTTTGCGTGCTGCTTGGCTCCGGACAGCAGGCCGACGACGGTGTGGGTGTTGCGGACGTCGATTGCCAGCAGCACGGCTACCGTGCACCCATCCGAGGGTTCATCAGCTCGGCGGCGTTGTCGGGGACATAGGCCGGATCGCTGCCCAGGTCGATCTGTTTGTTCCGGGCGTCGACGAACACGATCCGCGGTTTGTAGGCACGCGCCTCGGCATCCGACATGGTCCCGTAGGCGATCAAGATCACAAGGTCGCCCGGGTGCACGAGGTGAGCCGCCGCACCGTTGATCCCGATGACGCCGCTGCCGCGCTCACCGGTGATCGCATACGTGACGAGGCGGGCCCCGTTGTCGATGTCGACGATGGTCACCTGTTCACCCTCGAGCAAATCGGCGGCCTCCATCAAATCGGCGTCGATGGTCACCGACCCGACGTAATGCAAGTCCGCCTGCGTCACCGTCGCACGGTGGATCTTCGACTTCAGCATTGTCCGTAACATCAATTCCTCCAAGGTGATTGGGCATAGTCAGCCCGCGACTCGTCCGGCCCGAGGGTGCCGGCGAAATTTCGGATCTGGATTTCCACGTTGTCCAGCAGCCTGGTGGCGCCGACGCGCGCCGCGACCAGCAGCCGGGCTGATCCGCTGACGGGCGCCGGGCCGAGCCCGGTGTCACGCAACTCCACATAGTCGACCGCGATCCCAGGCGTGGCGTCGAGCACCGCGCGAGCCGCGTCCACCGCGGCACGGGCACCGGCGCCGGACGATGCAGCCGCATGTGCCCCGGCCGTCAGCGCCGCCGACAACGCCACAGCCGCTTCCCGCTGGGCAGGTTCCAGGTAGCGGTTGCGCGACGACATCGCCAGCCCGTCGGCCTCACGCACGGTCGGCACCCCGACCACCTGCACGTCGACGTTCAGGTCCGCGACCAGCTGCCGGATGAGCACCAGCTGCTGGTAGTCCTTCTCGCCGAAATAGGCCCGGTCGGGCCGGACGATCTGCAGCAGTTTGAGCACCACGGTCAGCACCCCGGCGAAATGGCCCGGCCGCGCGATCCCTTCCAGGTCGGCGCCCAGCGGCCCGGGTTGCACGGTGGTGCGCATCCCGTCGGGGTACATCGCCGCGGCCGTCGGCGCGAACACGATCTCCACCCCTTCGGCACGCAGCTGCGCCATGTCGTCCTCGAGGGTGCGGGGGTAGGCGTCGAGATCCTCGCCGGCGCCGAATTGCAGCGGGTTGACGAATATCGACACCACCACCACCGATCCGGGCGTCCTCTTGGCCGCCCGCACCAGCGCAAGATGGCCGTCGTGCAGCGCGCCCATCGTGGGCACCAACATCACTCGCCGGCCGGTGTGCCGCAGCGCCCGGCAGACGTCGCTGACCTCACGCGGCGCCGAGTACCGGTTGAGTTCGCCGGGGTTGAAGCTGACTTTCATCGCGCCAACACCTCGACGACGTCCTCGGGAGCATGCGCCCGCTGCGCGGTCCGCAACGCGTTCACCCGATAGGCGTGGGCCAGTTGTGGGTCGACGCCGGTCAGCGCTGCCAGATGCCCGGCGACCGCGGCCGCATCACCACGCGCGATCGGCCCGGTCAGCGCGGCCTGCCCACGCTGCAGCGTGTTCTCCAGCGCCGCGCGGGCCAGCGGTCCGACGATGCGTTCGGCGATTCCCCCGGGCTGGTCGTCGACGCACTGCTGGCCCAGCAGTTCGTCGCCGCGCAGCCCGGCACGCAACGCCTCGAGAGCGTCGGCAAGGACCGTCACGATGTGGTTGCTCGCGTGGGCCAGCGCCGCATGGTAGAGGATGCGGGCGTCCTCGCGGACACTGAACGGCTCCCCGCCCATTTCCAGCACCAGCGATTGGGCAATCGCATAGCCGACGCCGTCGGCCGCAGTGATCCCGAAGCAGGTATCCGGCAGCCGGCTGATGTCCTCGTCGGACCCGGTGAACGTCATCGCCGGGTGAATGGCCAGCGGTATGCAGCCCTGCCGGGTCAGCGGTGCCAGGATCCCGACCCCGTTGGCGCCGGAGGTGTGCGCCACAAGTGTCCCGGGCCGGATCGCCGAGGTGGCCGCCAAGCCGGACACCAAACCCGCCAGCTCGCTGTCGGGCACCGTCAACAGCAGCAGCTCGGCCGCGGCAGCGACGTCCGGCGGTGGCAATACCGGCGTATCGGGCAGCCGGCGCCCGGCCCGTTGCAGCGACGCATGGGAGACGGCGCTGCATGCCACCACGACGTGGTCGGCGCGCTCCAGCGCCACTCCTAACGCGGTGCCTACCCGGCCGGCGGAGATGATCCCCACTTTGAGCCTGGCCGGGCGCAATCCGTCGAACTGCACCATCGCAGACGACCTCACAAGTTTCTTTCGTTCGTTCCAGTCCCTTGACTGAGCGGGTACCGGACGGTCACTAGAACTGTAGTCGATCAGCCGCTGCGGCGGCGACGCCGCCCGCCGCCCGACGGCTGGACCTGCAGCCGGGCCAGCAGGTCCGCGACCGACTGACCACCGGTTTGCGCGTCGGAGCCATGTGCTCCCACCGCGGGCTCCGGCTCCGGGCTGCGATGGCGGGCAGCCGGTTCCGGAGGCGGCGGCGCGGCCAGGCGAGGCGGCGGCGGGGCAGTGGGCCGCTCAGGTACCGGTGTAGGCGGAGGTGGGACGGCGGAGGGAGGCGGAGCAACAACCGGACTTGGACCGTCCGCTCTCGAGGCGGCTCCCAGGCTCCCCACACCATGGTCGCGGTACTCAGTCGAATGGCGAGATCGTGATCGGCGACCACCGTAATCTCCGGGCACCTCGACGTGGCCCAGGCTGATGTCCCCCTGATCTTCTTCCGGTCTGGTATGCCGGTAACGCCGTCGGCGGCCCGCCGGCTGGGCAGTTGGCGCGGCGGCGGGTTCCCCGGGCGCCCAGTGGCTGCCGGGCGCCCCGGGCGGTAACCACTGTCCATCGGCGGCGACAGGTTCCCACGATGACGGCTCCGGCTGTGGCGGCGGAGCCGGCGGTGGCCGGTGACGAGGCTCATCCCGCGGACCGGGCGGAGCCGGCGCGGTTTCATAGGGCAGCCCGACCCGCTCGGCGGAGTGTTTCGTTCCGGCGGGCTCGGCGGACGGCGGCAATGGTCCCGCTGGCGAAACATCCCGGTCGTCGTATGGGGGCATTCCCACCTCGGGCACGTCGATGATCGCTTCCTCGGCACGGTTGACCGCTTCACCCGGGCGAACCACCGCGACCCGGTCGATGGATACCCAGTCGGCAGACGGGCCCCGCCCATTCTGGACCCGATCGGCCACCGCACGTGAACGGCGCGCCTCTGTTGCCCCCGTCTTGTCCATGGGCTCCAGCGCCGGACGGTGTTCGAAGTCCGTGTCGAACAGGATCTCCAGACTGGTCCGCAACGCGGTCAGTTCCGCTCGTAGCGCGGCCACCTCGTCGGCGGCCGCAGCGCGCAGTTCGGCGGCCAGCTCACGCCGCAAGTGCGACTCCACCGTCAGCTCGTACTCGCGGCGAGCCGAGATTTCGCGATCCAACTGCAAGTCGTAAACCAGCTTCAGATCGCGTGCCCGTGCCTGCTCCGCATCGGCTTGGCGGCGGTACAGCACCGACACGAAAGCACCGGCGACGGCAGCCCACAGCGCCAGGATTACCGCGAGCTTGAGTAGTTCCACCCGGTTGGTGAAAACCAGTGCCGAACTGGCCGCAATCGCGAGGACCAGCAACGTCGTCAAGAGCACCCAACCCGGCCTGCGGCCGCCGCGCCGGACCCGGGCGCCGCGGGACAGAACGGTCATGGCCTGACTGTACCCGGGCGGCGCCGTCCGCGTGTCGCGCCGGTCCGGCGATTCTTCAGCCGATTCGACGAGGCCGCCAGCAACGTCGGCGAGCGATGGCGAGCAACCGGTTAGGTTTCGGCCCCCTCGCCGCCCTCGGTGGGATCCGGCGGAGACTTGCAGCAATGTTGCAGCCACAGCGCGGCAACCACCAACGCCAGTGCGCTGCCGGCCGCCACGACGGTTCCGGTGGTGTCCTCGACGGCCACCCGCTGCCATGACCGCCGCGGCAACAGGTACACCAGCACCCCGATCCACCAGCCCAGCACCAGGGCGCCGACCCACGCCGACGCCTTGGCGACCATCAGACTGCGGGCCACCGCGAGCGGGTGCAGCCGGCCGGGCCCGTCGCCGATCTCGCCGTCACCGATTTTGGTGCGGACGTAGCGAGCCCACAGCGCCTCGGCGATCGCGACGCCGAGCAGCGACAGCCCGGTCCACACCGTGATTTGCGGAAACCACCGGAACAGCGCGATGACCAGCGGATAACCCACCACCGCAGCCGCGATCACCGCGGCCATCAGATCGCGTTTGCGGGTGGGGCCCATCAGTTACCCAAGGTCAGGGGCGTCAACCGGACACTCGCCCGATCGGCGGGCTCCAGCTCGGCCAGCAGCTCGGCGACGGGTCGCGGACCGTCCGGCAGCGGCACTTCGGCCGCCGGATCGACGTCCAGCCACGGGATCATCACGAAGGGCCGCAGGTGTGCCAGCGGATGCGGCAGCCGCAGATCGCTGTCGTCGGAGAGCACGTCCACCCGGCCGGACGGGGTGATCTCGGCGCAGGTGACCAGGTCGACGTCCAGCGTTCGCGGACCCCACCGCTCGTCGCGCATCCGGCCCGCGGCCCGCTCGAACTCGTGAGCCCGGCACAGCCACGCGTGGCAGTCACGATCCGGGTCGTCGGCAATCAGCACCGCATTGAGAAACGGATCCTGCTCGATGCCGCCCCACGGGTCGGTCTCGTACACCCGGGACGCGGCGACAAGCGCATCACCGAGCCCGTCGACGACCGACCGAAGATGCGCGAGGCGGTCACCGAGGTTCGAGCCGATCGACAGCACTACCCGCGTCATACCGCCCCGCCCGCGGATACCACCGAACCGCGGCCGCCACGCCGCGACCGCCGGGTCACCACCGCTATGTCGGCGAACGGCAGCGGGATGGGGGCCTGCGGCTTGTGCACCACCACCTCGACGGCGTGCACGCGCTGGTCTTCCATCACCTCGTCGGCGATCTCGGCGCCGACCGTTTCGATCAGGTTGCGCGGTGTCCCGCCGACGATCTCGCTGGCCCGCTGCGCCAGCCCGATGTAGTCGTAGGTGTCGGCCAAATCGTCGCTGCGGGCGGCGTCGACCAGATCGATCCACATGGTGATGTCGACGATGAAGCGCTGCCCGGCCACCCGCTCGTGGTCGTAGACGCCGTGTCGACCGTGGACAATCAAGCCGCGCAGCTCAATTCGGTCAGCCATCGCGCCCGGTCCCTTCAACTCGCTGCCATGCTTCGACCACCTTGAGGGCGTCGACCGTTGCCCGCACATCGTGTACCCGCACGCCCCAGGCCCCGTGCAGGGCCGCCAGCGCCGAAATCACCGCCGTGGCCGTCTCGCGCCCGGCAGGCGGGCGGGTGGCGCCGTCGGGTCCGGCGAGCAGGCTACCGAGAAAGCGCTTGCGCGACGCACCCAGCAACACGGGAAAACCGGTGGCGACCAACTCCGGCAGGGCATGAAGAAGTGCCCAATTGTGTTGTCCCGTCTTGGCGAATCCAAGCCCCGGATCGATCACCAGTTTCGCCGGATCGACGCCGGCGGCTACCGCGTCGTCAACGGCCGCCAGCAGCTCGGCGCGCACTTGCGCCACCACGTCGCCGTATTGGGGCACCTGGTGCGGGTTGGCCGCCGACACCGGCCGCCAGTGCATCAGCACCCACACCACCCCGGCTTCGGCCACCAACGGCGCCATCGCCGGATCGGCCCGGCCGCCCGACACGTCGTTGACCAGCTGCGCGCCGTTTTCCAGCGCCGAGCGCGCGACGTCGGCATGCATGGTGTCGATACTGACCGTAACGCCTTGTGCGACAAGTCCTTTGACCACCGGTACGACGCGGGCCGTCTCGACACCCGGGTCGACGCGGGCCGCGCCGGGCCGAGTGGACTCACCACCGACGTCGACGATGTGTGCGCCGTCCGCAACCAGCGCCAGACCGTGCTCGACGGCACCGCCGGCATCGAGGTAACGCCCGCCGTCCGAGAACGAGTCGTCGGTGACGTTGACGACACCCATGACCTGCACAGGCGCCGGGCTCACTTACGAAGGATGAGATCGAGCGCTTCGGCTCGAGAAGCGGCATTGGTCTTGAACTGGCCGCGTACCGCTGACGTCGTCGTGATCGCACCGGGCTTGCGGACCCCGCGCATCGCCATGCACAGATGCTCGGCCTCGACGACGACGATGACCCCCCTGGGTTCCAGCTTCTTCACCAGCGCGTCGGCGATCTGGCTGGTCAGCCGCTCCTGCACCTGCGGCCGCTTGGCATACAGGTCTACCAGCCGGGCGATCTTGGACAGCCCGGTCACCCGGCCGTCCTCGCCCGGGATATAGCCGACGTGGGCCACACCGTGGAACGACACCAGATGGTGTTCGCACGTGGAGTACATCGGTATCTGCTTCACCAGTACCAGCTCGTCGTGGTCTTCGTCGAACATGGCGTTGAGCACCGCGTCGGGATCGGTGTAGAGCCCGGCGAAGATCTCCTTGTAGGCGCGGGCGACGCGTGCCGGAGTGTCCCGTAAACCGCCCCGGTCCGGGTCCTCGCCGATGGCGCACAGCAATTCACGAACGGCGGCTTCGGCGCGCGGCTGGTCGAAAGCCCGCGGGAGGGAGGACGTGGGGCGGGAATCCAGCTGCGTCATGGGAATCCTCCGTTTCGTCAGCCGTGCGCCGACGGATTGGACCGGCTGACGTCTTTATTCTGCTGGTCGGACGGCTCGTCGGAGTCCGGTTCGGATTTTTCCGGCAGGCGATAACCAGGCGCCGGCTGCGGCCGGCTGGGCGACGACGGTGGTGGCGGCCATCCTGGAGCGTGCCAGTCGGCCGGTGCACCGTAGTCGGGCTGGTAGGCGGATCTGTCCCGGTCCAAACCGTTGGCGCCGCCGGCTCCTGACTGGGCAGCCTGTGCTGCTTCAGCTGCGCGGGTAGCCCGCGCGATGGCTTCCTTGAACGCCGGCTCTTTCAATGGCGGCGGCCATGGCTCGCCGCGTTCCATGGCGAGCTCACCGGGTGTCTTGATGGGCGGCTTGTCCGAGGGAATCCGGCCGCCGAAGTCGTCGAACACGGTGAGCCGGGGCCGCTTTTCGACGTTGGCGAAGATCGCCTCCAGCTCGGGCCGGTGCAGGGTTTCCTTTTCCAGCAGCTCACCCGCCAGCGTGTCGAGCACGTCGCGGTATTCGGTGAGGATCTCCCACGCCTCGGTGTGCGCCGCCTCGATGAGCTTGCGCACTTCCTCGTCGATTTCGCGGGCGACCTCGTGGGAGTAGTCGGACTGGGTGCCCATCGAGCGGCCCAGGAACGGGTCGCCGTGCTCGGTGCCGTACTTGACCGCCCCGAGGCGCGCGCTCATGCCGTACTCGGTGACCATCGCGCGGGCCACCTTGGTCGCCTGCTCGATGTCGGACACCGCGCCGGTGGTCGGCTCGCGGAATACGAGTTCCTCGGCAGCACGACCGCCCATCGCGAACACCAGCTGAGCGATCATCTCGGAGCGGGTCCTAAGGCCCTTGTCCTCCTCGGGCACCGCGACCGCGTGACCACCGGTGCGCCCGCGGGCCAGGATGGTCACCTTGTAGACCGGGTCGATGTCGGGCATCGCCCAGGCCGCCAGGGTGTGTCCGCCCTCGTGATAGGCGGTGATCTTCTTCTCGTGCTCGCTGATGATCCGCCCTTTGCGGCGTGGGCCGCCGATCACCCGGTCCACCGCCTCCTCCAAGGCGGGACCGGTGATGACGGTGCCGTTCTCCCGGGCGGTCAGCAGCGCCGCCTCGTTGATGACGTTGGCCAGGTCGGCGCCGGTCATGCCGACGGTCCGTTTGGCCAGCCCGTCCAGGTCGGCGTCCGGGCCGATCGGCTTGCCCTTGGAATGCACTTGTAGCACCGCACGGCGACCCGCCAGGTCCGGGTTGGTCACCGGGATCTGCCGGTCGAAGCGGCCGGGCCGCAGCAGCGCCGGGTCCAGGATGTCGGGCCGGTTGGTGGCCGCGATCAGAATGACGCCGGCACGCGGGTCGAAGCCGTCCATCTCGACCAGGAGCTGGTTGAGCGTCTGCTCGCGCTCGTCGTGGCCGCCGCCCAGGCCGGCGCCGCGCTGGCGGCCCACCGCGTCGATCTCGTCGACGAAGATGATGCAGGGGTTGTTCTGTTTGGCCTGATCGAACAGGTCCCTGACGCGCGAGGCGCCGACACCGACGAACATCTCGACGAAGTCCGAGCCGGAGATGGTGAAGAACGGCACTCCAGCCTCACCCGCGACGGCGCGGGCCAGCAGCGTCTTGCCCGTTCCGGGCGGACCGTACAGCAGCACACCCCTGGGGATCTTGGCGCCCAGCGCCTGGTAGCGGCCGGGGTTCTGCAGGAAATCCTTGATCTCGTAGAGCTCCTCGACGGCCTCGTCGACTCCGGCAACGTCGGCGAACGTCGTCTTGGGCATGTCCTTGTTGAGCATCTTGGCCCGCGATTTGCCGAACCCGAAGCCCATCCGTGCGCCACCCTGCATGCGGGAGAACATCACGAACAGCCCCACCAGCAGCAGCAGGGGAAGTACATAGACCAGCAGCTCACCCAGGATGCTGCCCTGGTTGACGACGGTGCTGACCTTGGCGTTCTTCGCGGTCAGCGCGTTGAACAGGTCGACGGCGTAGCCGGTGGGGTATTTGGTGATGACCTTGTCGGATCCGTCGGTGTCGTTGTTGCCCTTCTTCAGGGTCAGCCGCAGCTGCTGCTCACGGTCATCGATCTGCGCGCTCTTGACGTTGTCGCTGTTGATCTGAGCCACCGCCACCGAGGTGTCGACGGGCTTGTAACCGCGGGTGTCGTCACTGAAATAGAAGAACGACCAGCCCAGCAGCACCACGACGGCGATCGCCGTGAGGGTGCGGATCACGTTTTTTCGGTTCATCGATCATCGGCCGTGTCGGCCAGGTCCTTCCGGATTCACGCAGCTGGAAATGTCAAGGTTACCGCCCCGTGGCGATCGCAAGCCCAGCGCAGCTGGGCGCAGCGGCTCGCCACCATCGTTCCCGTGGCGATCGCAAGCCCAGCGCAGCTGGGCGCAGCGGGTCGCCACCATCGTTCCCGTGGCGATCGCAAGCCCAGCTCGGTTGGTTCCACGCTGGGCGCAGCGGGTCGCCACCATCGTTCCCGTGGCGATCGCAAGCCCAGCGCAGTTGGTTCCGAGCTGGGCGCAGCGGGTCGCCACCATCGTTCCCGTGGCGATCGCAAGCCCAGCGCAGCTGGGCGCAGCGGGTCGCCACCATCGTTCCCGTGGCGATCGCAAGCCCAGCGCAGCTGGGCGCAGCGGGTCGCCACCATCGTTCCCGTGGCGATCGCAAGCCCAGCGCAGCTGGGCGCAGCGGGTCGCCACGGTACCGCCCAGACAACGACCGACGTTCCCGGTGAGATCCCGAACACGGCCCAGATGTTGGTCACACCGGCGCCAGGGCCAGCGACCAGTTGCCTGACTCCGGCCACCAGACCGCGCTTGCTCGCGCGGATCCGCACCGGCTACTCGTAGTAGCGCGCCTCGATCACGTTGCCGTCCGGATCAGCGAAGTAGTAGCCCTGCGGCGCCCAGCCCCGGGCGCCGAAGCTTCGGTTCAGCCGCGCGCCGGTGTCGACGCCGGCTGCCTGTAGACGTCGGTCCAGTGCGTCGTACTCGGCCTTCGACATTGCGATGCAGACGTGGTTGACCGGATATCCCGCGCTGCCGGCGACCCTTGTCATCGACTCGGTACCGGCCGCATTTTCCACGGCAATGAGGTCGATGATGGCGTCCTCGCACACCCGCACACTCGGAAACGGCGCTTCTCCCGCCTCGAACTCGTCGAACCGCACCGGCATCAGCCCGACCACCGTGGTGTAGAAATCCATCGCCGCCCGCACGTCTTTTGTCCACAGCACTACGTGGTCCAGCCGCATCAGCCGATGATGCGCGACGCGGGTCACGATTTCCAGTCTGCGATTTCGCCTGACGTGCCGACTCGTGCACCCAACGTGTAACTGCTGCGAGATTCTGGCCGGATTTTCACGCCAGCTTCACAGTCGGCGAAGCCTTACCCGAATGGGCCCTTCCCGGCCCGGTGCCGTTGTGATTTGGTGAGACGGTGGCTCAATCAACCGAACGGTTAGTAGACACCAATGGTGTGCAGCTGCGGGTGGTCGAGGCCGGAGACCGCGGCGCACCCGTGGTCATTCTGGCCCACGGATTTCCCGAACTCGCCTACTCCTGGCGCCACCAGATCCCGGCCCTGGCCGACGCCGGCTACCACGTGCTCGCTCCGGATCAACGTGGGTACGGAGGCTCGTCACGTCCCGAAGCGATCGAGGCCTACGACATTCACCAGTTGACGGCCGACCTGGTGGGGCTGCTCGACGACGTCGGCGCCGAACGCGCTGTCTGGGTGGGTCACGACTGGGGCGCGGTCGTGGTGTGGAATGCGCCGCTGCTGCACCCCGACCGGGTCGCCGGTGTCGCCGCATTGAGCGTTCCACCGTTGCCCCGCGCCCAGGTGCCGCCCACTGAGGCGTTTCGCAAGACGTTCGGAGAGAACTTCTTCTACATCCTTTACTTCCAGCAGCCGGGTGTAGCCGATGCGGAGCTCAACGGGGATCCGGCCCGCACGATCCGCCGGATGATCGGCGGTTTACGGCCACCGGGCGACCAGGGCGCGGCATTGCGCATGCTGGCGCCCGGACCCGAGGGCTTCATCGACCGCCTTCCGGAACCGGATGGGCTGCCGGACTGGATCAGCCAGGACGAACTGGACCACTACATCAGCGAGTTCACTCGCACCGGGTTTACCGGCGGGCTCAACTGGTATCGCAATTTCGACCGCAACTGGGAGACCACCGCCGAGCTCGCCGACGTCAAAATTGCGGTGCCGTCGTTGTTCGTCGCCGGGACGGCCGACCCGGTCCTGTCCTTCACCCGCACCGACCGCGCGTCGGAGGTGATCGCCGGTCCCTACCGCGAGGTGCTGATCGACGGTGCCGGGCACTGGTTGCAGCAACAGCGGCCCGACGAGGTGAACGCGATACTGCTCGAGTTCCTCGAGGGGGTGGACTGGTGACGGGAGTTCCGCTGCGTTTCGGGGTCTTCATCACGCCGTTTCACCCGACCGGCCAATCCCCAACGGTCGCTTTGGAATACGACATGGAGCGCGTCGTCGCGCTGGACCGCCTGGGTTACGACGAAGCCTGGTTCGGTGAACACCATTCCGGTGGCTACGAGCTGATCGCCTGCCCGGAGATCTTCATCGCGGCGGCGGCCGAACGGACCAAGCACATCCGGTTGGGTACCGGGGTGGTCTCGCTGCCCTACCACCACCCGTTGATGGTGGCCGACCGCTGGGTACTGCTCGATCACCTGACCCGGGGCCGGGTCATGTTCGGCACGGGCCCCGGCGCGCTGCCGTCGGACGCCTACATGATGGGTATCGATCCGATCGATCAGCGCCGGATGATGCAGGAGTCGCTGGAGGCGATTCTGGCGCTATTCCGCGCCGGGCCGAGTGAGCGCATCGACCGCCATTCCGACTGGTTCACCCTGCGTGAGGCGCAGCTGCACATCCGGCCGTACACCTGGCCGTACCCTGAGATCTCAACGGCGGCAATGATTTCGCCGTCCGGACCAAGGCTGGCCGGAGCGCTGGGCACGTCGCTGCTGTCGCTGTCGATGTCGGTGCCCGGCGGGTATGCGGCACTGGAGAACACCTGGGGAGTGGTGTGCGAGCAGGCCGCCAAAGTCGGACGGGACGAGCCCGATCGCCGCGACTGGCGGGTGCTGTCCATCATGCATTTGGCGGACACCCGGGACCAGGCCTACGACGACTGCGTCTACGGGTTGCCTGATTTCTCGAAATATTTTGGCGCAGCGGGGTTTGTCCCGCTATCCAATACCGTGGAGGGAACACTTTCCAGCCGGGAGTTCGTCGAAGAGTATGCAGCCAAGGGCAATTGCTGCATCGGCACACCTGAGGACGCGATCGCCCATATCGAGGACCTGCTGGACCGGTCGGGAGGCTTCGGAACCCTGCTGTTGCTCGGCCACGACTGGGCCGCACCCAAGGCGACCTTCCACTCCTACGAACTGTTCGCCCGCAAGGTGATTCCGTATTTCAAGGGTCAGCTCGAAGCGTCCCGCGCCTCGCACGAGTGGGCCAAGGGCAAACGTGAGGACTTGATCGGCCGCGCGGGCCAAGCCGTCGTCAAGGCCATCAACGAGCACGTGGCCGAGCACCAGCATGGTGAGAGCTGATGCGCGCCTCGGTGTTACGCAATGGGCGAATGGTATACCGGGACGACGTGCCCGAACCGGCGCCCGGCCCGGGCCAGGTGCTGGTCAAGGTGCTGGCATGCGGAATCTGCGGTTCTGACCTGCATTTCGCCGCGCACGGCGAGGAGATGCTGGCGCTTACCGATGAGATGACACGTGGTGCCGGTCGGCGTGATGTCGACCTGAAAAGTGACGTCTTCATGGGCCACGAATTCAGCGCCGAGATACTCGAAGCGGGCCCCGATACCGAAACCCATCCGCCCGGAACGTTGGTCACGTCGATTCCGGTGTTGCTGTCGGCCAAGGGTTTCGAGCCAATTATCTACAGCAACGACACAATCGGCGGCTATGCCGAACGGATGCTACTTTCGGCCCCGCTGCTGCTGCCCATTCCCCGTGACCTGAACCCCAAACATGCGGCCCTCGCCGAACCCATGGCGGTGGGGCTGCACGCGGTCAACAAGTCGGGCATTGTGCCCGGCGAAACGGCCCTCGTGCTCGGTTGCGGTCCGATCGGCATGTCGATTATCGCGGCACTTCACCTGCGTGGTGTCGAAACCATTGTGGCATCGGATTTTTCGTCGAAACGACGGGAACTGGCCACGACGATGGGCGCGCATCGGACGGTGGACCCGGCGCAGGGCTCGCCATTCGACACCGTCAAGGCTGCAGTGGTTTTCGAGGCGATCGGCGTCCCCGGGATCATCGACGACGCGTTGCGGCGGGCCCGGCCGGGCACACGGCTGGTCGTCGCAGGAGTGTGCATGCAGGCCGACACCATGCATCCGTTCTTCGCGATCGCCAAGGAGATCAATATCCAATTCGTGCTCGCCTATGGCCCGGACGAGTTCGCCGAGTCGCTGCGTGCGATCGCCGAGGGCGATATCGACGTCAGCCCGCTGATCACCGGGGAGGTCGGCCTCGACGGGGTCGGCGCGGCCTTCGACGACCTCGCCGACCCCGAACGGCACTGCAAGATTCTGGTCACGCCCGAGGCTTAGGCCCAGCTGGAACCGACCGCGCCGTCGGTCTGCGCCATATTGGCACCGGCCGCTTGCACATTGGCGCCGTGAGTATTGGCCTGCTCGTAGATGACCTGGAAGTTGCGGCCCAATTGGGTGATGAATTCCTGGCAGGCCGACGACCCGGCGCCGCCCCAAAAGTCTCCGGCCGCAAGGACGTCGCGAACGATGGCCTGGTGCTCGGCTTCCAGCGAGGCGGCCTGTGCGCGGATGGTGGCGCCGTGGGCGTCGACATCGCCGAACTGGTAGCTGATTGTCATGTCGGTGTTCTCCTGTCGTGGAATCGGCTCAACTGCCGAGGATCTGCTGGGATGCTTGCTCTTGCTGCTCGTAATTGCCGGCGTCGCGAACCAGTCCGTCGCGCACCCCGTGCAGCATCGTGACGATGTTGCGGAACGCCTGATGCATCTGGCCCATGGTGTCGTAGGAACTCGCCTCTGCCGTGCCGGCCCAGCCCGCTCCCGAGATGTTCTGCGAGGACGCCCACATCCGGCGGGCCTCGTCTTCCACGGTCTGGGCGTGCACCTGGAACCGGCCCGCCATATCCCGCATCGCGTGCGGGTCGGTCATGAATCGTGTGGTCATGATGAATGCCTCCTGTGAAGAATCGTCGAATCTGGAATGGATCACCGGTTAGTCCAGAGCGTCTCCCCCTCTCCTCAGCCGACCACGCTGCGCGGCAACACAGCCAGAGCCGGCATGGCGACGCCGAACTCTCGTGGCTGCATGAAGCGCACCGTTTCCGCGGGGATGCCCCGGGCCGTCATCGGCGCTGCCGCGCCTGCGCCGGTGATCGGCGTGGCCATAGCCGCCGGGGCCGTCGCCGCTTCCGGGGCGGACGCGGCCCAACTCGGCGGCACCGACAAACTGCCCACCGAGCCGGCCTGACCCATACCCGCCGACAACGGCACCGCGGTCCGGCCCGGGGTCAGCATTTCCGGCACGCGCGTCGGCGGTAGCGCCGGCGTCTCGGGCACCCGCATCGGCACGGTGGGAATTGGCATCGCTGGTCGAGGGACCGGCGTTGGCGTGTGCATCGGCATCGCCGGAGCCGGGCTGGGTGCCGCCGGCTGTTGCAGACCGGGTGTGGTCATGCCCGCACCCTGCCCGGCGCCCTGGCCGAGGGTGCCGCCCAAGAGGCCCACAAGTTGGCTGATTCCCGTTTGGAAGCTGCTACTCAGCGACGACGGAATCGTCGCCAGCGTGTTGGCCGCTTGACTGGCCAGGCCCTGGACGGCGCCTTGCAGGTTGTTGACGGCAACCTCGCCGGCTGCGATCGCGCTGCTGAGCACACCGGCCACGTTGGTCGTGGCTGGCGCCACGGACATCGGGGTCAGCATGGTCGCCGCTGCTGCCGCGCCGGCGTAGGCATACATTGCGGCGGCGTCCTGCGCCCACATCTCGGCGTAGTGCGCCTCCGTGGCCATGATCGCCGGGGTATTGATTCCCAGGAAATTCGTCGCGACCAGCGACGCCAGCAACGCCCGGTTGGCCGCAATCACCGGCGGTGGCACCGTGGCCGCAAACGCCGCTTCGTGCGCGGCCGCCGCCACGGTCGCCTGCATTCCCGCCTGCTCGGCCTGCGCGGCGGTGGAGTGCATCCAGCCCACATACGGTGCGGCGGCGGCGGCCATGGCCGCCGAGGAAGGGCCCTGCCATCCCGCGTCGGCAAGTTCGGCAATCACCGAGCCGTAGCCCGTCGCAGCGGAGCGCAACTCGCCAGCCAGGCCATCCCAGGCCGCCGCGGCGGCCAGCATCGACCCTGACCCTGGTCCTGCATACATGAGCCCCGAGTTGATTTCCGGGGGTAAGGCACCGAAGTCCATTGCTAATCCCTCCTTTTGATTGGTTCTAATTGGTTGTGGTCGTGACGACGGGCGCGCTAGTGAGCCCCGGCGTAGCTATCGCGGCCATACGCCCCCGAGTGATGGCCGTAACCGCCATGGGTGGCATGGTGAGCGCCGTAGCCCCCGTAGGCGCCGTGGCTGTAGCCGCCGTAGCCACCGTGGCCGCCGTAGGCGCCGTGGCTGTAGCCGCCCTGGCCGTGGCCGCCGTAGCCGCCCTGGCCGTAGCCGCCGTAAGCGCCGTGGCCGTAGCCGCCATAACCCTCGCGATATGGCGTTGTGCTGGCAGGCTCGGCGGGCGTCGAGTGGGTGGGCATCCGATCGGGCATCGGGCGGGCAGGCATTCGATCGGGCGCCGGGCGGGGCGCTGGGCTGGTTGGTGACGGGCGGTCGGGCGCCGGGCGAGTAAGCATCGGGCTCGGGGGTGGCTGGCGAGGCGCCGGACTGGTAGGTGACGGACGGGTGGGCGCCGGGGTGGGCGCCATCCGGGGCGCCGGGCTCTTGGGCGCGGGGGTGGCGGGCGCCGGACTGCTAGGCGAGGGGCCGACTGGTACCGGTTGCATGGGTACACCGGACGTTGACCCGCCGCCGGCGTGGGTCGCATTGGCGGCCTCGGTTGCTGCATACGAATTGGCGCTCAGTCCCAAGGCTTTGACGAATTGCTCATGGATCAGGTGGGCCTCAGCGCTGATCGCCTGGTACAACTGGCCGTAAGCGGTGAAGCTCGCCGCCGTCACCATCGACACCTCGTCGGCAGCCGCCGGGATCACCCCGGCGATGGGAAGCGCCGCGGTCACGTTGGCCGTACTGACGGCCGAGCCGATCGCTTCCAGGCGCCCAACCGCCGCCATCAGCATTTCCGGCAGCGTGATCACAAAAGACATGTGGTTTCTCCTCCTCCTACCGCGGTGCCGAAGTCCGGCACAGCTAGTACCCATATTGGCTGGGTCATCCCCGTGGCGGATACTGTGTCATAAATCATGAATCTTTGTCTAGTCCTGGATCTAGAGTTCTCATATCTGACTCACGACTCTCTGACGAGGATGCTTTGACCGTCTATTGGCATCGGGCTACTCTTGACCCGTGCCGAGGACCAACGCTGCCGGGTGGGGGCTCAAGCGCCTGCTTGAAGCAACGCTGAACCGTGACATCACCGTCGAGCAGTTGCGCGATGCCTGCGGTGTGACCAAAGGCCGGTGGTATGGGGGGAGTGGGCGCGCGAACGCCGAGGACTTCCCGGACGCCGAGGAAGCCAGGCGCGCGGCGCATGCGTTCGGCCTCAGCGCCACGTGGCTCCAAATGGAACTGGGCCTCATCACTCCCGAAGATGTGCAAGAGGCCTTGGATGGGTCGCAATCGCTGGACCCGTTCCGGGTTACGACCCGACAGCGAGTGCTGGCACCCAATCCGACGGCAGAGCCGCCGCGCACCTAACAGTTTTCGACGGGCTGGCCGGGCAGTCCGCTCTCCTTGCAATCGAACGCTGGATCCGCACCGCGCCGATGCCTTGGCGACGTTGGCATGCGGGTCGCAACCTGCCCTGCGCATGCGGGCACGCCGCGCGCGGCCGAGGTCCGATAGTCATCGACCCGGCGGCCAGCGACCACCGACGTGACCGCTCGGCCCGGTCACCTGGACGGTTGCGGAGTCATTGACGCTCACGGGCTTTCGTGAGTTGGTCGCGCCACTCCGAACCGCTTACAGTCCGGTTGACGCCTTACGCTCCTAACCGTCGGCACGATCCGGCGTGCTGTCGTCGTCTCCGACTTGGATCGCACCGTCCGTTCTCGCAGGACCCGGCAGCACATGAACTCGCCGCAGTTGTGAACCCCGAAATGCCTTTGCCGACAACACTATTTGATGCAAGCGTACTGTGGCGGGCAGCAGCTTGCTGTCGATTCAATTCAGCTATCCACGCGCACGTGTCGTCAGAACCGGCCGCAAGCAGTATCGGGCAGCGGGATCCGCCACGCCTAGCGCCCGTGCCAATTACGCTCGACGCCGTGGCGGAAACGTCGTATGCATCCTGCGGTGATCTCAGCCTGGCATATCAGGTATTCGGCGACGGGCCGGTCGAGCTGGTCTGGGCCGGGTCGTTCGCCAGCCACGTCGAGCTGTATTGGACGATGCCCGAATTCGGTTCCCTGATGGAGAAGCTGGGCACGTTCGCCCGGATCCTGTTGTTCGACAAGGCCGGGGTGGGGCTGTCGGATCCCGTCCCAAGAGTTCGCACGCTCGACGAACGAGCAGCCGAGATTGAGGCCGTCATGGATGCCGCCGGCTTCGGCAAGGCCGCCCTCATCGGTGTGAGTGAGGGCGGCCCGGCCGCAATCCTGTTCGCCGCGACACGACCGGAACGAACGCGGGCGTTGATCCTCACCGGTACGACGTCATACAGCGCCACCCAGGGCTGGGATGACCTCGAGTGCGACCCGGCGGAGCTGCGGGCGCGCGTCGTACGCGAGCTGGGTGAGGACTACGTGCCGTCGCTGGAATGGATCGCCCGGTCCCAGGAATTCGGCCGCGCGATCCGGTCGGCATGGGGCAGCGGGGCGGCACTCAAGTGCGTCATTTCGTCGATCCGGTCCATGCGCCAGCTCGGAACGTTGGAGCGCATGTGCGCCAGCCCGGCGATGGCGCGGGCGACGGCCGAAGCGGGATTCCGGATCGATGTCAGGCCGATCCTGCCGACGATCACCGTGCCGACACTCGTTCTCCATGCCCGCGACGACCCCGGAGTGCCGGTGCAGTCGGGCCGGTACCTCGCCGATCACATCCCCGGCGCGCGCCTGGTCGAGCTCGAGGGCGCGGACCACGCGCCGTGGTTCACCGAACCGGACAGGGTCGCGACCGAGATTGAGGAACTGCTCACCGGCAGCCATACCGCACCGGCGCAATCGCATCGTGCCCTGCGAACGGTGCTGTTCACCGACATCGTCGCCTCGACCGAACATGCCGCGGCCATGGGCGACGAGCGGTGGCGGGCGGTGCTCCAACGCTTCGGTGAGATCACTGCCGAACTCACCGAGCGATTCGGTGGCACGGTGGTCAAGAGCACCGGCGATGGGCATCTCACCACGTTCGACGGCCCGACACAGGCCATCCGTTGCGCGGAAGCATTGCGCGCTGGCGCTGAGACGCTGGGCATCGAGATCCGCATAGGCATCCACACCGGCGAGTGCGAATTGCTGGACTGCGACATCGGGGGGATTGCGGTACACATCGCGGCGCGGATCCTCGGGCACGCAGAGGCGGGCGATATCCTGGTCTCCTGCACGGTCCGTGACCTGGTCGTCGGTTCCGGCACCGGCTTCGAGGACCGTGGCAGCGTGGAGCTGCGCGGCGTTCCCGGCGCTTGGCAACTCCTGGCGGTCGAGCGTCACGGCGCGCGGGCCGGATCGGCCGAGGCGCAATTGGTGTCAATGCCCACCCCCGGCCCTCGCTCCACGATGCGCCGGTCGGATCGCGCAGTGGCGGTGATGGCGAAGCGGACACCGTGGATATTGCGCGGGATGGCCCGGTTCTCCGCGGCCACCGGTCGAAGATAGCCGAGTTGCGTTGAGCCGCAATACGGTTTCGCCCACTACCGTTTGCTAACTACCGCCGGCGGCTCCCGGAAAGGGCGGTGCCGAACCTTCACAGATTTGCTCGATACGCTTTGGCGCGAGCTATGACAACGCGCCAGATCCGCCGCCTCGTATTCGGCGTTATCGCTGGAGTCAGATGTTGACCTACGCCGACAAGCCCGCCCATCTGCACGACTTCCGGAAACCTGAAATCATGCCGGCATCTCAAGGCGCGCAAGCAAATCGGGACCAACGCCCCGACAACGAACAACGACGCCGCGCAAGGACCTGCCCGCCGCTTTCGAAATCGCTTGCGCGACGCGTCTTTTCCCGGTCAACGGCAGCCCGAGCACCAGGCGCGCCGCAGCTGGGTGAGCTACCCCAGTGAGCCGGAAGAAGTGCCTTCCGATCGGACGCCCGACGATCCGCTGCCCGGGCCCTTCGCCGGTTCTGTTATCCGGGGCCAGCCGTCATCCCCCGGCCGGCGGCTGTGGCACCACGGTCGGCTTGAATCCGTACCGGGGAGCAGCGAAGTGGGCTGCCATGCCGCGGCCGACGCCAGAACCAGGCATCACCGGCATGCCGCCGAACGCGCTTGCGGCGGGTTCCGCGGCCGCCGCGGCACCGAGGTTGCTGATCGTCACGATGGGGTTGGCCGGCCCGACCGTGTTGGCCCAGGAAGCGGGCACCGACAATCCGCCGACCGACGCCGCCTTGCCGACGGCTCCCGCTATCCCGCCCAGCCCCGCACTCGGCAGGGCGGCAGGCAATGCCTCGATTGCTCCCTTGGCCGCCTTGGCGGCGGATTCGGCGCCCTCACTGGCCCACTTCGGCAGGTCGTGCGCGAGGCCGAAGTAGTCCTTCATCTGGGTGACCACGAGCCGAGCCGGAGAGACCCACCTATTGAACACGTCCATGGGCAAGCTGCCGTCCACCGTTGCCGAACCGGTCAAGCCCTCAACCACATCGCCGAACAAACCGGCCACGACGATCCCGTCGCCGTTGGAGTTCCAGGTGTGCCCAACCAGGCCGAGTGCCGCCAACGGATTGCTGAGCCAGGGCGCTTCGTTCGTCAGACCGGCCATCTGCAACAGCGAGTTGGTGATCTGGGTCATCCCTTGCGCCGGCGCCGAGGTGCTCACCGCCTGCGCCACCGCGTTGGCCTGGGCGACCACCCCGGCCAAGTTGACGGTGGGGAGCGCCGGGCTGAACGGCGTCAACGTCGTGGCTTGCGCCGATGCGCCGGCATAGCCGTACATCGCGGCCGCGTCCTGGGCCCACATTTCGGCGTATTGCGCCTCCGTGGCCGCGATCGCCGCGGTGTTCTGTCCGAGAAAGTTGGTGGCCAGCAACGCCATCATCAGGGCCCGGTTGGCCGCGACCTCTGCCGGCGGCACCGTCGCCATGAACGCCGCCTCGTAGGCGGTCGCGGCGGCCACGGCCTGGCCACCCGCCTGCTCGGCCTGGGCGGCGGTGCTCCTCAGCCATGCCACCTGCGGCATCGCGGCGGCCACCATGGACGCCGCCGACGGCCCCTGCCACGGCCCGTCGGTCAGCGCGGTGACAAGCGCATCGTAAGAGGACGCGGTGGATTGCAGTTCGGCAGCCAGGGCATCCCACGCAGCCGCCGCAGCCAGCATCGGCCCCGAGCCGGGCCCGGAATACATCAGCGCGGAGTTGATCTCCGGTGGTAACTGTGCAAAGTCCATGACTGTCGGTCTCCTAGCCGATGGTGGCTGCGTTGGCGGCCTCGGTAGCCGCATACGAGCCGGCGCTGATGCCCAGGGTGGTCGCCAACTGCTCCTGCACGGCTACGGCCTGGGCGCTGATCTGCTGATACATCTGTGCATGCGTGGCAAACTGCGTGGCGGTCAGCAGCGACACCAGATCGGCTGCCGCCGGAAGCACCCCGGTGGTGGGGCCTGCCGCAGCGGCATTCCCGGCACGGACCGCAAAGTTGATGGATTGCAGTTCCGTAGCGGTTGCAGCCAGCATGTCCGGCTGCGCGAGCATGATCGACATGAATATCCCTTCCCCAATATCACTTTGCGTCAACGACTTTCACGGACGGTGACGCCGCTCATCGCTGAAGCACATCGCACGACACGGTAGGCCAGTCAGATAGGAACAACACAGGTTTCACCCAGCCTGTTCACTGCTGTGTCGATAACAATTCATTTGCTGGGGCAAACACGCAGGGCAGTTGGAATTATTCTATGAAACATATCTGAATCAAATATGATTAGAGTTTGATATGAAGTTCGGGGCGAAGCCTTCAAGCGCGATATGGTAATTGGTTCGGACAGCGCATCCACGCCGCCATTGACCGTCCGACTAGCGCGTTATCGAGCCTCAGATCCACAACAGATGCGCCACACTCGCTGGCAACACGGCTATCCGCCTCACCACGCCACCCCGGAACCAATCAAAGGTGACCCGACCACGGTGACGAGTAATGGCCGCGGAGACACCGGCACTGCGGGTTGGCACCCGGCGACCGGTGTCAGCGGACAGAGCCGGTCCGGTGCACCGATACGGTCGCCTTTAACAGCGCGGGTTTTGGCGGGAATGCGGGATCAGAAATTTGCTGCTGGAAATTTTTGCTCAATGTGCAGTCCGGGTCCGCGAAGCGACCCAAGCGCTTGCCGCCGTCGCCGGGCCGGCGAGCGAGCGGCTCGCCCGGCGCAGCCATCCGAATCATTGGGCAACTACGGTTGACAAAAATCATGTCCCAGTGCTACCTTCGCCTCCAGCATCGTTGTGATCGGGCTCACGATAGGTCCCCCTCCCGACGGTCGCCAATGAGCTCGCACTAGTCCAGGAGGCATGGGTATGCGCTCCGTACCAAACGGCCCGGCCGTGCGAAACACTTGTGCGAGGTCGAACGACAACACCATCCACGGCCCCTAGGCCAGCACGTCGACGCCGAAATCTCCGCACCGGCGGCGGTCTAGTTCAGCGGTTCGCTCACAACGACTTTCGGACGAAAGCGTCACTCTCCGACAACGAAGTCGCACCAACATACCTGTACCCCAAGGGCGCTCGGCAGGGTATGGCCAATCGGGCTTGACGGCACCGTAGCCGCCGATGTCCATTCAACTACACGCCTTGATAAGTCGCGGAGGTTTAGTTTCCTGATGTCGATTCTCACTACAGAGCCGGAAATGCTGCAGTCAGCGGCAACCAAGCTGCAAACGCTCGGCTCGTCGATGATCTCCCGTAACGCGGCCGCAGCCGCTGCCACGATGAATGTGATTCCGCCTGCGGGCGACGAGGTTTCGGCGTTGACAGCGATGCATTTCGCGGCACACGCGAAGGCGTTTCAGGCGGTCTACACCCGGGCCATCGCGATTCACGAGGCGTTTGTCGCGACGCTGGCGGCTTGTGGGGATTCGTACACCGTCGTTGAGGCCACGAATAGAGTCGGTCTAGCGTAGAAGAGCAGTGCCACAATGGATTACGCGCTATTGCCGCCGGAGGTCAACTCCGGCCGGATGTGGGCCGGCCCAGGCGCCGGCTCGCTGCATGCGGCCGCAGTCGCCTGGGATGAGATGGCCGCCAATTTCTACGATGCGGCCGGCACGTATGCAACGATGCTCGCCAACCTGGCCATGTCGTGGCGAGGACCGTCGGCGACAAAGATGACGGCAGCAGCCACGCATTTCGTGGCGTGGTTGACGGCGAGCGCTGCAGAAGCCGAACGGGCTGGACAGCACGCGCGGTTGTTCGCAGCCGCTTACGAGATCGCGCACCTGATGACGGTGCCGCTGGCAGAAGTCCTGACCAACCGGCTCGTGCACCATGTGCTGGTCGCTACCAACTTCTTCGGCCAGAACACCCCGCTGATCATGCTCAACGAAGCGGATTACGGCAGGATGTGGGCGCAGGACGCCGCCGCCATGTACGCCTATGCCGAAGCGTCGGCGGCCGCTTCACGTCTGACACCGTTCACTGCGCCGGCGCCGACCACCGATCCGGGCGGACTCGTGGGCCAGTTCGCCGCGCGGGCGGTCGGCACCGCACACGCCTCGGGCGAGGTACTTCAGCAGGTGGCGCGGCTGCACGAGCTGACACCCTCGGCACTGCACGCACTCGCTTCCCCGGCCGGCTCCGGCACTTGGTCGAAAGTGTGGACCGCTATAACCGACGCCGCGAGTGCGATGCGGAAGACGACCGAGTGGGGACTACTGGGGGGCAAGGTGGCGTTCGAACCAACCATCTTTTCCCTCTCCGTCATGGACGGGATGAACATGGGCAGCATGATGCAAAAGATTGCAACCAAGGCGCTGGCCAAGGCCGCGATGGGTGGTGCCGCCGCGGCGACCCACATGATGCCCATCACCGCCCCGGCACATCAGGTCAGCGCGGCCTTGGGCAGCGCGGACTCGATCGGACGGCTGTCGGTACCGCCAAGTTGGGCCGTGAAAGCCCCGGCAATCCTTCCCGACGCCGACCTGTTGCCCGGCGCGGTCGCGGCCGATCCAGACTCCGGTACGCCGTGGGTCCAAATGGCAATGTCCAGCCTGGCCGGAACCGGGGTCGCCCGCGCGGGTGCCGCGCCGATGGCCCGGACAAGGTTCATCCCTCGAACGCCCGCCGGCGGTTAGCAGAGCCGAAGCGACGGCGCGGATTTCGCTTCCCGGCGCCGAAGCGGCGCTAGGCTAGCGCATGCCGTTCACACAAAGCGCCCCACGGGTCGTCCGCAAGGCGGTTGCCCTGGCCGTCGCGGGACTGGTCGCCGCGTCGCTGTCAGGGTGCGATTCCCACAATGCGTCGCCGCCCGGAGCCAATCCGCGTCAGGTGACCGTCTTCGGGTCGGGGCAGGTGCAAGGGGTTCCGGACACGTTGACCGCCGACGTCGCAATCGAGTTCACCGCAGCCGACGTCACCAGCGCCATGAACCAGACCAACGACCGCCAGCAGGCGGTGATCAATGCGCTGCTGGGGGCCGGGGTGGACCGCAAGGATATTCGCACCACCGAGGTCAGCCTGCAACCGCAATACAGCAGCGCGGAGCCGGGCGGAACCGCCACGATCACCAGCTACCGCGCCGACAACGCGATCGAGGTCAAGATTCACCCCACCGACGCCGCATCGCGGCTGCTGGCCCTGATCGTCACCACGGGCGGTGACGCCACCCGGATCAGTTCGGTCAGCTATTCCATCGCCGACGACTCACAGCTGGTGAAGGATGCGCGGGCCCGCGCCTTCGACGACGCCAAAAACCGTGCCCAGCAATACGCGCAGTTGTCGGGGCTGCGCCTGGGCAAAGTGCTGTCGATCTCGGAGGGGTCCGGTTCCACCGCGCCGACGAGGACCGCCCCGCCGGCGCCGCCGCGCGCGGCGACCCCGGTGCCCATCGAACCCGGTCAGCAGACGGTCAGCTTCTCGGTGACCGCGGTGTGGGAACTGGACTAAGTGCTACTGATAGACCCGGGGGTCCAACGTCCCGATGTATGACAGGTCGCGGTAGCGCTCGTCGTAGTCCAGGCCGTAACCCACCACGAAGTCGTTGGGAATGTCGAAGCCGACGTAGGCGATATCGACGTTGGCTCCCAGCGCATCAGGCTTACGCAGCAGCGTGCACACCCGCAGCGACCTCGGATGCCGGCTCTTGAGGTTGCGCAACAGCCAGGAAAGCGTCAAACCCGAGTCGACGACGTCCTCGACGATCAGCACATCACGGTCGTGGATGTCGCGGTCGAGGTCCTTGAGGATGCGCACCACTCCCGACGACGACGTCGAGGACCCATAGGAACTCACCGCCATGAATTCGAACTGGGTGGGTAACGGAATCGCACGCGCCAGGTCCGTGACAAAGAGCACCGCGCCCTTCAGCACGGTGACCAACAACAGATCCTGGCCGGTCGCCGTGGACACGTCGCGATAGTCGTCGCCGATCTGGGCGGCGAGCTCGGCGATGCGGCGCTTAATCTGCTCCTCGGTGAGCAGCACGGACTTGATATCCCCCGGGTATAGCTCCGCTATCTGCCCCGGGAAGGTCTCAGCCACGACCACAGCGTAGCGACGTCGACCGACCGACAACCAACGCAGGCGTCAAATCGGTTTCCCGACAGGCTCGAGCCGCAAGGACAGCACGCAGTCACGTCGTCCCGCGAACAATCGCTGACCCCGAGATGCCGACCCGACCGCCACGCCACCCTGGCCATGCCAGTCGGTGACCAGCGCGTCGACGCCGCGGATCTGCTTGTCGGTCAGCCCGGTCGCGCCGCCGGCCAGCAGCCAGCGGCGGATCACCCGGCGTCGCACCGGGCCCGGCAGCGCGGTGAGCGCCGCGGTGTCCAGCCCCGAACCGGCTGCCGCGGCGGTCAGCGCCCGGGCCGCGATGGTGTCGATCAGGTCGGTGTCCTCGCGCAACGCGGTCGCGGTGCGGGCCAGCGCCTCGGCCACGCCCCCGCCCAGGACGTCCTCCAGCAGCGGCAGCACCTCCTGGCGCAGCCTTGTCCGGGTGAAGCGCCGGTCGGTGTTGTGCGGATCCTGCCAAGCGGTCAGGCCCAGCTCCCGGCAGGCGGCCTGCGTCACGTCACGACGCACCCCCAGCAGCGGCCGGCACCACGGCGGGTCGTAGGGGCGCATGCCGGCGATCGACCGCGGCCCCGAACCTCGGCCGAGCCCCAGCAGCACCGTCTCGGCTTGGTCATCGAGCGTGTGCCCCAACAAGACTGGACCGTCGCGATGGGCCTGAAGCGCGGCGTAACGGGCGGCTCGGGCCGCCGCCTCCAAACCGCCCGCAGTGCCGACCTGAACGCAAATCACCTGCGCGTCATCGCAACCAAGCGAAATAGCTTGTGCCCGTGCAGTTTCGGCGACCGCAGCCGAACCCAGCTGCAACCCGTGGTCGACGATCAGTGCGGTGGTGGGCCGCAGTTGTGCCGCAACAGCAGTGAGCGCCAACGAGTCCGGGCCGCCGGACAGCCCGACGCACCACCGCTCGGCGGAGCCGAAATGCCCGGCGGAGCCGAAATGCTCAGCGGAGCCGAAATGCCCGGCGGAGCCGAAATGCTCGGGGGAGCCGAAATGCTCGGCGGAGCCGAGGTATTGGGCGACGAATTTCTCGACAGCCCTGCGCAGCTGCGCTACAGCACCCGGTCGATCCATCGCTGCGGGTTTTCGATCTCGGCCGGCAGGGGCAGTGTCTGCGGACCCGTCCAGATCGTGTTGAATCGCTTCATCCCGACCCGGCTCACCACCTCGTCGACGAACGCCTTGCCGCGGGTGTACTGACTGAGCTTGGCGTCGAAGCCCAGCAGGGCCCGCAGCAGCCGCTGCAGCGGCGGTTGCTTGCGCTGACGTCGTTCGTCGAAGCGGCGGCGGATGGTGGCCACCGACGGCACCACCACCGGCCCCACCGCGTCCATCACATGCTCGGCGTGGCCTTCCAGCAGCGTGCCGAGCACCAACAGCTGATCCAGGGCCCGGCGTTGCGCCTCGGACTGCACGGCGCGCACCACGCCCAGAATGCCGGACACGTGGCCGCCGGAATCGTCGGACGAGTCGCCGCGGTTGCGGACGAAGTCCGCCAGCCGGCTCACCACCTGGCCGAGATCATCGGCCGGTTCCCGGGTGAGCAGACCCAGCGCTTCCTGCATGTAGCCGGCCAGCCAGGGGTTGGCGGTGAATTGCACCCGGTGCGTGACCTCATGCAGACACACCCACAGCCGGAAATCCGAAGGGTCGACCCGCAGTTGCCGCTCGACCGCGATGACGTTGGGATACACCAGTAGCAGGCCGCCTATTCCGGCGCCGTCGGCGGCGGCGAACGGGTCGTACTGGCCGAGGATGCCCGAAGCCACGAACGCCAGCACCGCCCCGGTCTGGGCGCCGGTGATCCGGCCGGTGAGAAAACCCCGGGGCTTGTCGGTGCCGTTGGTCATCGCCCGCATCGATTCGGCGGCCGCCCGAACCCATGCCGGCCGGTCCAGGACGCGCGCCGGCGGCACCGCACCTGCGGTGATCAGCCCGGTCACGTCGCGCACCGGCGGTTCTGCCTTCTCCGCCGCCCGCATCAGCTCGCCGATCACCTGGCGGCGGGTGTATTCGGTGGACGGCGGGCCCGGGCGGGCCAGCCGCTCCCCCACTGTGGCCGCGAAGCGCCAATCGACGGTGTTGCCCAGGGTCAGCTCCGAGGGTGCTGTCACGTCGTGCACCCGCAGAACCACAGTTTGGTCGCCAGGGCGTCCATCGCGTTGCGCCCGTTCGGCCCGGCATCGTTGGACAGGAACGCAAATGTCAGCACCCGTCCGCTGCTGTCGGTGAGCACCCCGACCAGCGAGTTGATGGCCGTCAACGAGCCGGTTTTGGCCCGCAACCAGCCGGCCGGGCCCAGGTTGGTGGCCCGGTCGAGAAAGCGCTCGCCCAGCGTGCCGCTGCCACCGGCAATCGGCAGCAGATCCAGCAACGGGCGCAACGCCGGCTGGTCCGGTCCCGCCGCGGCCTGCATGGCCCCGTCGAGGGTGCGGGCCGTGAGCCGGTCATTGACCGACAATCCGCTGGAATCGGCCAGCGCGGCGCCGGTGGTGTCGATGTGTGCGCTGTTGAGCCGGGTGATCACCGCGTCGACCGCACCGGTGAAGCTCTGCGGACGGTTGATGGCGGCGGCCACCTCACGGGCGATGCATTCGGCCATCACGTTGTCGGAGGCGTTCATCATTTGGGACAGCCGTTGGATCAACGGCGCCGACTGCACCACGGCCAGCTGCCGCGCGCCGGCCGGTGCCGAGGCGATCGTCACCGCCGCCGGGTCCAGGCCCAAGGCTTCGGCCAGCTCCCGTCCGGCGTCCAGCGCCGGGGTGCGCGACCGCCGGGAGTTGACGGTGGTGGGCTGGATCCGGCCGGCGTCGATCATGGCCGCCTCGATCGGGGCGATGTCCCCGTTGTCGACGTCGGCCGGGTCCCAGCCCGGTGCCATGGTCGGGCCGGTGAACGCGGAGATGTCGACTTGCACGGCTGTCGGTGTCATGCCGCTGCGGCGGATCTGTTCGACGAGGTCACTGATGCGCGCCGCGCCTCGGTACCAGGTGTCGACACCCGGTGGCGCGGCCGACAGCGTCGGGTCCCCCGCGCCCACCAGCACCACCGGCCCCAGGCTGTCGCGGGTGCCGGCCACCACGCGAGTGCTGACCCGAGCCTGTCGGTCCAGGGTGAGCAATGCCGCCGTCGCGGTCAGCACCTTATTGGTCGACGCCGGGATCAACGGCATGTCGTCAAGCTGGCGCCACAGCTCCTGGCCGGTCAAGGCGTCGGTGACCCGGCCGCCCAGCCTGCCCAGGTTGGGGTCCGCCGCGGCCTGCGCCAGCGCCGCGGCCACCCCCGCTGCGCTGGGCGCCGGAGCCGTGTCGACAACCGGAGTCACCCCCGGCTTGACCGTGGGCGGGCGCGGCGGCGGGACCGGCGGGCGCGCACCGGCTCCGTGACTACCGGTCGTGAAGAACGCCGCGGCCGCTACCACGGCAGCGACAAACGCCAGCACGGCCACCCCGACGAACACGTGGGTGGTCTTTCGCCAACGTTTGGGACCCATGACTCTCCTGCCTTACAGCGCCCTTTCCGGTCTTTCCGGTCCTTTCCGGTCCTTTCCGTGTCCCATTGTGCCGAACCGGCCACGGGGCAGCGCCGCGGTATCGCTGGACTAGGGTGTAGCCGCGACGGCATTGGACCTACTCAAGCCTCTCCCGGGCCTTGCTTATCCACGCTTATCCACTCGTTTATCCAAAGGAGCCACGCGGTGCAATTCGACGTGACCATCGAAATTCCCAAGGGCCAGCGCAACAAGTACGAGATCGACCACGAGACGGGCCGGATCCGCCTGGACCGCTACCTCTACACCCCGATGGCCTACCCGGCAGACTACGGCTTCATCGAGGACACCCTCGGTGAGGACGGCGACCCGCTGGACGCGATGGTGCTGCTGCCCGAGGCGGTGTTCCCGGGGGTGCTGGTGGCGGCCCGGCCGGTCGGAATGTTCCGCATGGTCGACGAGAAGGGCGGCGACGACAAGGTGCTGTGCGTCCCGGCCGACGACCACCGCTGGGACCACATCCAGGACCTCGAGAACGTTCCGGCCTTCGAATTGGACGCGATCAAGCACTTCTTCGTGCACTACAAGGACCTGGAGCCGGGCAAGTTCGTCAAGGCCGCCGACTGGGTGGGCCGCAAGGAAGCCGAAGCCGAGGTGCAGCGCTCGGTGGAGCGATTCCAGGCCAGCGGGCACTGATTTCGCGCATCACCTGGCGATTCGCCGATTGCGCAGCACGCTGTTGGTGACGGCGGCCGCGATGAATACCACCCCGATCGAGGCGGTGATCCACTCCGGCAACTGTAAGCGGTGGTTGACGGATATCAGCATGATCACCGCGAGAGCCCCGATCGCCCAATGCGCGCCGTGCTCGAGATATACGTACCGGTCCAGGGTCTCTTGGCGGACCAGATAGATGGTGATCGACCGGACGAACATGGCGCCCACCAGGCCGAGGCCCAGCGCAATGATGATCGGGTCGCTGGTGATCGCGAAGGCTCCGGTGACACCGTCGAAGGAAAAAGACGCATCGAGCACCTCGAGATAGAGGAAGAGCGTGAAGCCGGCTTTGCCGACGGCCCCCGCTCCCCCGACGTCGGCTGCTGCTTCCGGGGGGCGAAACGCCCGGCTCAAACCGTTGACGACGAGGTAGATGACCAGACCAAGTAGCCCGGCTATCAGCACGTTCGCCCGTTCGTCGCCCGAGTGCGTCAACTCCGTGCCGACGAGGACCAGCGCAACACACGCCACCACCACCGGCACCTGCCCGAGCCGGCCGACGCGGGCGAACGGCGCTTCGATCCACTTCAGCCACTTGATGTCCCGGTCGTGAAAAACGAAGTCCAGGAACAACATCAGCAAGAACATTCCGCCGAATGCCGCAATCTGTGGATGGGCGGCTTTGATCAGCTTTTCGTAGCTGGGCGAGCCGTCCGGAAACTCCAGTGCGCCGTTGGGCGGCGGATTGAGCGCCAGGTCCATCGCATGTACCGGGTCCAGCCCGGCGGTAACCCACACGATGGCCAACGGAAACACCAACCGCATCCCGAACACCGCGATCAGAATCCCGACAGTCAGGAACATTTGCTGCCAGAACCGGCTCATCTGCTTCAGGATCGCGGCATTGATGATGGCGTTGTCGAAGGACAGCGACACCTCCAGCACCGCCAGCACCACCAGCAAGAACAGCGCAGTCGGCCCGCCGTGCCAGTAGCCGATGGCCAGCGCACCCGTGGTGAACAGCAGCGACAATCCGAAAATGCGGATCGTTGTCATGGTTCCCTTCCGAGCGCCGCCCGGAATGCTGCGGCCGGATATCGGCTTCACGATGGCGGCGCAGATACCGACTGGCCGCCCATTTCATTTTTACCCAACAGCCACTCAATCAATCCCTGACAGGCTTGTCCTCGACCCCGCGGCCTGGTCGCAAGCTCTCGTGGACATGCTGAGCGACCACGGCGCCGCAACTTTGTGAAGGAGCATCCCTTGTCAACAGTTTGGCCATGTCACCCGGAACCGGGTCCCCTGCGGCCCTCGAGACGATGAGAAGAATGTGATGGATTTTGCGTGGTTGCCGCCGGAGATCAATTCGGCGCGGATCTTTGCTGGTGCTGGGGCGGGGCCGTTGTTTGCGGCGGCGTCGGCGTGGGCGGGTCTGGCTGCGGAGTTGGCGGGGTCGGCGTCGTCGTTTGATGCGGTGATTGCGGGGTTGACGGGTGGGCCGTGGGCGGGTCCGGCGTCGGTGTCGATGGCGGCGGCGGCGGCGCCGTATGTGGGGTGGTTGAGCGCGGCGGCGGTGCAGGCGGAGACGGCGGCGGCCTCGGCGGTGGTGGCGGCGACGGCGTTTGAGTCGGCGGTGGCGGCGACGGTGCATCCGGCGGCGGTGGCGGCGAATCGGGTGTTGTTGGGGGCGTTGGTGGCGACCAATTTCTTGGGTCAGAACACGCCGGCGATTGCGGCTACTGAGTTCGATTATGTGGAGATGTGGGCTCAGGATGTGGGGGCGATGGTGGGCTATGACGCGGGGGCGGGGGCGGCGGCTGCGGAGTTGATGCCGTTTGGTGTGCCGCCGTTGGATTTGGCGGGGTTGGCTGGGCAGGTCGCGGCCCAGGTGAGCGCGGCGGCGACGGGGGCGGTGTCGCCGGCGTTGCAGGGTGCGCTGGCGGGGGTTCCGGGGGTGGTGAGCGGGGTGCAGTCGTTGGCCTCGGCGGTGCCGGTGTCGTCGGTGATGCAGGTGGCGCAGGTTGCGGCGCAGCCGGCCAGCATGATGCTCGGGCCGCTGATGCAGTTGGGCGGCACGGCCAATGCGGGTACCGCGGGGTTGGCGGGGGCGGCGGCGTGGGAGGGTCTGGCTGATGCGCCGAAGTTTGTCGGTGATGTCAATCCGATGAAGGGCCTCGGCGGTGGCGCGGGGGTGGGTGCGGGTATTGGCGCGGAGTTGGGTAAGGCGCGGTTGGTGGGGGCGATGTCGGTGCCGCCGACGTGGGAGGGGTCGATGCCCAAGGGGATGTCGAGTGCGGCGATGGCGGGGTTGGGTGGGGTGCCCACGGCGGCGGAGCTGGCGCAGGCAGCCGGGACCGGTGGTGGGATGCCGATGATGCCGATGCCGATGGGTGCCGGTGGTGCGGGGGCGGGGATGCCCGGCGGGATGATGGGCCGCGGCGGTGCTAACCCGCATGTGGTGCAGGCGCGCCCGAGTGTGATCCCGCGTACCGGGATCGGATAAGGCCGGGCTTAACCGGCCTCACGAACCGGGGCGCCCGGCCCGCCTAGTATGTGCGAACGTGGCACGCATCGGGTCGGTTGGCCGTTAATGCGGCCACGGTGACCGACGTCGGCGGTACCGCGAGCACGGCCCCCGCCCCCGGGGGCCGATCACCCGCGGCAGCGTCGCGCGGGTCGGCATCGCCACCGCCGTCACCGGGCTGTGCGGCTACGCGGTGATCTACTTGGCCGCCCGCAATCTCGCTCCGAGTGGTTTCTCGGTCTTCGGGGTGTTCTGGGGCGCTTTCGGGCTGGTCGCCGGGGCCGCCTTCGGATTGCTGCAAGAAACCACCCGGGAAGTCCGGTCGATGCAGTACCTGGACGTATTGCCGGACGGCAGTCGTATTCATCCGCTGCGGGCCGCCGCACTCGTCGGCGTCGCCGCAGCCGTCGTGATCGCCGGGAGCGCGCCGCTGTGGAGCGGGCGGATGTTCGTCGAGGCGCGGTGGCTGTCGGTGGGACTGCTCAGCGTCGGCCTGGCCGGATTCTGCCTGCACGCCACGCTGATGGGCATGCTGGCCGGGATGAACCGGTGGACCCAATACGGGGCGTTGATGGTGACCGACGCGGTCATCCGGGTTGCGGTGGCCGCGGGCACGTTCGTCGTCGGATGGGGTCTGGTCGGCTTCCTGTGGGCCACCGTGGCCGGCTCGGTGGCCTGGCTGATCATGCTGGCGGCGTCGCCGACCACGCGCGTTGCCGCACGCTTGCTCACACCCGGCAGCACCGCCACGTTCCTGCGGGGCGCAGCTCATTCGATCACCGCCGCAGGTGCCAGCGCGATCCTGGTGATGGGTTTTCCGGTGCTGCTGAAGCTGACCTCCGACGAGCTGGGCGCCCGCGGCGGCGTCGTCATCCTGGCGGTGACGTTGACCCGAGCCCCGCTGCTGGTGCCGCTGACGGCGATGCAGGGAAATCTCATCGCCCATTTCGTCGACGAAAGCACCCACCGGGTTCGGGCGCTGCTGTCGCCGGCGGCGGTGATCGGCGGGATCGGTGCCGTAGGGGTGCTGGCGTCCGGTCTGGTCGGCCCGTGGCTGCTGCGCGCCCTGTTCGGGCCGCAATACCAGGCCAGCGGCGCGCTGCTGGCCTGGCTGACGGCCGCCGCGGTGGCGATCGCGATGCTGACGCTCACTGGCGCCGCCGCCGTAGCGGCCGCGCTGCACCGGGCGTATTCCCTGGGCTGGGTCGGCGCGACGGTGCCTTCCGGCTTGCTGCTGTTGTTGCCGGTGCCGCTGGAGACCCGCACGGTCGTCGCATTGTTGTGCGGCCCGCTGATGGGCATCGGCGTTCATCTGGCGGCGCTGGCGCGTAGCCGATGATCAGTGCAGGCCCAACGTGTAACTTGTGGACTTAAATGACCTCGCATTACTCCGACGTCTGGATCGTCATCCCCGCCTTCAACGAAGCCGCTGTGATCGGCGACGTAATTGCCGATGTGCGGTCCGTCTTCGACCACGTCGTCTGCGTCGACGACGGCAGCACCGATGGCACCGGGGACATCGCCCTGAGGGCCGGCGCCCACCTGGTGCGCCATCCGGTCAACCTGGGCCAGGGCGCAGCCATCCAGACCGGCGTCGAGTACGCCCGCAGCCAGCCCGGCGCTCAGGTGTTCGCCACGTTCGACGCCGACGGCCAGCACCGCGTCAAGGACGTGGCCGCCATGATCGACCGGCTGTCCGCCGGTGACGTGGACGTGGTGATCGGGACGCGGTTCGGCGGATCCGTCACCAACCGTCCACCGCTGCTGAAGCGACTCGTGCTGCAGACCGCGGCACGGCTGAGCCGACGAGGACGGCGGCTCGGCCTGACCGATACCAACAACGGGCTGCGGGTGTTCAACAAGACGGTCGCCGACGGCCTGAATTTCACCATGAGCGGCATGAGCCACGCCACCGAATTCATCATGTTGATCGCTGAAAACCATTGGCGGGTAGCCGAAGAGCCCGTCGAAGTGCTCTACACCGAGTATTCGAAGTCCAAGGGCCAGCCACTGCTCAACGGCGTCAACATCATTTTCGACGGGTTCTTGCGAGGAAGGATACGGCGTTGAACTGGATCCAGGTGCTGCTGATCGGGTCGATCGTCGTCCTGCTGGTGTATCTGCTGCGATCGCGCCGCAGCGCGCGCTCGCGGGCGTGGGTCAAGGTGGGGTACGTATTGTTCGTGCTGGGCGGCGTCTACGCGGTGCTGCGGCCGGACGACACCACCGTGGTCGCACACTGGTTCGGGGTGCGCCGCGGCACCGACCTGATGCTCTACGCGCTGATCATGGCGTTCAGTTTCACCACTCTGAGCACCTATATGCGGTTCAAGGACCTGGAGTTGCGCTACGCACGGTTGGCCCGGGCAGTCGCGCTCGAGGGCGCTCAAGCGCCGCAGGCGTGACTGCGACGCAGCACCGGCGGATTCAGCAGTACGGCGGGTTCAGCCTCGCCTAACGGCCTCGTCAATTCTTCGGCGTCGCCGCCCTGCTGGGTGTACATTGCGGCTCAAGTCCAGGTGTTTCGCGGGCTCTTCGACTTCGTGTTGAAGTCACCGGGAGTTGCCGGCGTCCGCCCTGATGTTGCCCAGTGCAGGTACGCCGCGGGCACGGGGAGAAGGTGCACTGAATGTCAGTCGAGTTCTGTTTGCTCGGCGACGTCGCGGTGCACGTCGACGGGCAGCGGCTCGACATCGGTCATGCGCGGCAGCGGTGCGTACTGGTCGCGTTGCTGGTCGACGTCAACCACCCGATTGCGGTAGACCACTTGGTTGATCACGTGTGGTCGGATCATCCGCCGCACCACGCTCGAAACTCGTTGGCCGGGTATGTGTCTCGACTGCGGAATCTGTTTTCGGATACCCGGGGCGTGGCGCTTGCCCGCGAGTCGGGCGGATATGTGCTGCAAACCGACGCCATGTCGGTGGACCTGCACCGGTTCCGGCATGTGGTACGTCAAGCTCGGGGCTGCCAGGATCCGCTGCAAGCCGCAGACCTGTTCGAACGCGCCCTGGGCATCTGGCGTGGCGAGCCGTTTCCCGCGCTGGACACACCATGGATCAATAGCCTGCGCAGCACTCTGTTAGGCGAGCGGCTGTCGGTGGTGTTGGACCGCAACGACGTCGCACTCCGCGTGGGACGCCACAGCGAGGTGCTGGTGGAACTCACCGCGGCGCATGCCGCCCACCCGCTCGATGAGCGCCTGGCCGGACAGCTGATGCTGGCCCAGTACCGCAGTGGCCGACAGGCGGATGCACTGGACACCTACCGGCAGATGCGGCAGCGACTTGCCGACGAGCTTGGCGTCGATCCCGGCGCATCGCTGGACCAGGTGCACCAGCAAATACTTTCCGGCGACGAGCAATCGCCAGGTCGCGCGCCGACGCCCCACCTGGTGGTCCCCGATCGGCCGCATTCGGCGCTGCTGCGGCGAACGACCAGCTTCGTCGGCCACACACACGAAGTGGCGCGCGTGATCGAGTCAATGGCCGAAGGTCCGCTGGTGACGTTGACCGGCGTCGGCGGCGTCGGCAAGACCCGGCTTGCGTTGGAGGTCGCGCGGCGCGAGCAAGACCGTTTCAGTGATGGTGTAGCCATCTGCGAACTGGCGCCGCTAGAGCATGGCGCAGCGGTCAGCCACACCATTGCCACAGCCTTGCATCTGCAGCAACAGCAGGGGTTGGGCATCGAAGAATCGGTGATCGAATACCTGCGGGCCCGCGAAGTGCTTCTGGTCGCCGACAACTGCGAGCATGTCGTCGAAGCGGTCGCCCAACTGCTGGCGCGGATCATCCAGCACTGCCCGAAAGTGGCGGTGCTGACGACCAGTCGCCAGCCACTTGCGATCGATGGCGAACGGATTGTGGTCGTTCCACCGCTGACCGTCGACGATGCCACCCGCTTGTTTGCTGACCGAGCCCGAGCGGGCCGGCCGGATTTTCATCTCCAAGATCAGCCGGAGGGCGCGGTCGCGGAGATCTGCCGGCTGGTGGATTGTCTACCGCTGGCAGTGGAGCTGGCGGCGGCCCGCATGCGGATGATGAGCAGCACCGACGTCATACGGCGTCTGGACACTCTTGGTGTGTTGCGCGGCGGCGCGCGGGGCAGCCTGCCGCGCCAGCAAAGCATGTCCGCCGCAATCGACTGGTCGTATCAGCTACTCACCCAGGCTGAACAAGCACTGTTTCTGCGGCTCTCCGTCTTCGCCGGGAGCTTCGACCTGGATGCCGCGCACGGCGTGTGCGGCTCCGACGGCGACGTCGCAGAGGACACGCTAGACCTGCTCGCCGGTTTGGTCGACAAGTCGATGGTGGTGGTGCGCAGCGTCACCGGCCGGACTCGCTACGGCATCCTGGAAACCCTTCGGGCCTTCGGCCGCGAGCACCTGCGCGAGGCCGGACTCACCGACACATACGCCGCCCGGCATGCGACCTACTACACCGAACTGGCCGAGCGCGCCGCAACCGGACTGCACGATAGCCAGGAGCAGGACTGGGTCGAGCGGATGATGCCGGATTACGACAACCTTCGCGCCGCGTTCGAGCGCGCGATGGCCGACACCGACACCGACCTTGCCCTTCGTCTGGTCGCGGCATTACCCGAGCTTCTCGGGCTACGCATTGGCTACGAAATGGCCGAGTGGGCCGAACGCCTGATCACGGTCACCCGCCCCGAGCATCCGTTGTTCGCCACGGCCGTCGGGGTGGCGGCACGCGGCGCCTGGGCCCACGGCGACTATGCTCACGCGCGGTCCCTGGCGGAGCTCGCCCAGAGGCAGGTGCCCGGCCCCGGTACCGCACGGGTGGCCTACCCGGCAGACGTGCTGGCCGACGTCACCTTCTTTGAGGGCGATTCGCAGTGGGCCCTGGATTACTGGGAAGGCGAGGTGACCCGCGCCCGCGCCGATGCCGACCCGATCCGGCTGGTGTGGACGCTGTATGAGGTTGCGATCTGTTCGGGCGCGCTGGGCAAACCGGACTACGGGCTACCCGCTGCGCAGGAGGCGGTGACGCTCGCCGACAGCACCGGCAACCCGACAGCGCGGTCGATGGCCTATTTCTCGCTTGGCTACCTGCTTAAGAGATCGGAGCCGGTGCGCGCGACAGCCCTGTTCGACCAGGCGGCAGAGCTGGCTGCGGCGGTGCAGAACTTCTGGCACAGCGGCACCGCATTGATGTCGGCCGCAGCGACCCGCGCCGTACACGGCGATCCCATCGAGGCGGCGCGTATGTTCATCGAGGTGCTCGACCACTGGGACCGGGTCGGTGACTGGTTCGAACAAGGGGCGGCGCTGCGATACATCACCCGGCTGCTGCTCCGATTGGGCGCTGACGACGACGCCGCCTTCCTCCACTGCGCGTTTATCAAGGCTGGCATGCCGTCGCCGTTGCGCGACGAACAATTGGAGACGCTGGTCGACCGTTTGGGCGCCAACCGATTCGAAGCACACCGTGTCTCAGTCAGCGACAGCGCCGCGATGGTGGCTCGGGCTCGGTCGAGCCTGCACCGGTTCGTCACTCCCCCGGCATGACGCGCTGACCAGGCCAAACGGTCCGCACAAGCGCATTTCATGATTCGTCAAGGCCTGCCGCACACCCTCCAGGCACCCTAGGGCCAGCAGCCGGCGCCCGCGCGCGCCGCATGCCCTAGGAGGACCCATGTCGTTTGTCATCGCCGCACCGGATGTGGTGGCTGCCGCAGCCGGTGATCTGTCGAGAGTCGGCTCTGCCCTAGCCCAGGCGAATGCCGCGGCCGCAGGCCCGACATTGTCGGTGCTGGCGCCCGCTGTCGATGAGGTGTCGACGGCGCTGGCGGCGTTGTTCGGTGACCACGCTGCGACATACCAGGCCTTCAGCGCTGAGGCGGCGGCATTTCACGACCAGTTTGTGCGCACCCTGCAGGCCAGCGCGAGCGCCTATGCGATCACCGATGTCACCAGCGCCGGGCAGCAGCTGCTTAACGCGATCAACGCGCCCACCCTGGCGTTGTTGGGCCGCCCGTTGATCGGCAATGGTGCCGACGGCGCCCCGGGCACCGGTCAGAACGGCGGCGATGGCGGGCTATTGATCGGCAACGGCGGCAACGGCGGCTCCGGCGGGACTGTCAGCGTCAATTCGCGGACGCGCGGCTTGCCCGGCGGAAACGGGGGGTCCGCCGGGCTGATCGGCAATGGCGGACGCGGCGGGATTGGTGGAGCCGGCGGGGATAGTGGGGCCGGCGGCAACGGTGGAAATGGCGGGCTGTTGTTCGGTCATGGCGGGGCCGGCGGGCCAGGTGGACTCGCCGCCAACATTGGCGGACCCGGGGGCAATGGCGGCGCCGGCGGGCTGCTGTTCGGCAATGGCGGGGCCGGCGGCGCCGGCGCCATCGCGTCTGCCTTCAGTGGCAACGGCGGCAACGGTGGCGCTGCCGGCATGATTGGCGACGGCGGGCCGGGGGGCGCCGGCGGGGTCGGCAGCCACTGGGGCGGCAACGGTGGTGTTGGCGGCGCCGCCGGCCTGATCGGCAACGGCGGGCTCGGCGGAGCGGGCGGGTTCGCCTCCAACCGCGCCGGACTCGGCGCTGACGGTGGGGCAGGCGGACTCCTGTTCGGAGATGGCGGCGACGGCGGTCACGGTGGCACCAGCAACGCCGGAACGGCGGGGGCGGGCGGGCATGGCGGGAGCGCACGAGGGCTGTTCGGCGGCGGCGGAGACGGCGGCGCCGGCGGGACCAGCTACCTCGACCCCTACCGCGGAGGCAATTGGGACAAGTTCGGCGGCGACGGCGGTAACGGCGGCGCCGCGGGCGTGTTCGGTAGCGGCGGCACCGGGGGCGCCGGCGGCGACGGCGTGGCACGCGGTGGCGCCGGCGGCCACGGCGGCGCCGGGGGCGGCTGCTGGGCAACGGCGGCGACGGCGGCCACGGCGGGGCCGGCGGTGTGGGTGAGATTCTCAAACCCGCCGACGGTGAAAATACCGACAAGTTCGGCGGGGCCGGCGGCAACGGCGGAGCCGCTGGCCTGCTCGGCAACGGTGGTGCAGGCGGCGCCGGTGGTGTCGGCGGCGCCGGAAGCAATGGACCCGCGCGCGGCGGCGACGGCGGCCACGGCGGCACAGGCGGGCAGCTGCTGGGCAACGGCGGCGACGGCGGTCACGGCGGCGCCGGCGCTACCAGGGACATCAGCCTCCCCGCTCCAGGTGAGAACACCGACAAGTTCGGCGGAGCGGGCGGCGACGGCGGAGCCGCCGGCCTGCTCGGCAACGGTGGTGCAGGCGGCGCCGGCGGCAGCGGACTTACGCGCGGCGGCGACGGCGGCGCTGGTGGCTCCGGCGGGAGCTTCGCCGGCAACGCTGGCGGCGGCGGAGCCGGCGGCATTGCCACCGAGGGAGTAGCCGGCGCGGGCGGCACGGGAGGAAGCGCTGGCGGGTGGTTCGGCCAGGGTGGGGCCGGTGGGGCCGGTGGTGACATCCGCGCCAGCAAGATCGTGCCCACCAGTGCGGGTAGGGGCGGTGACGGCGGAGCCGGCGGGATGCTGGCCGGCAGCGGCGGCGCCGGCGGGCAAGGCGGCACTTCCAACGGCGGGACGGGCGGCAACGGCGGCGACGGCGGCCACGCACGGGGCCTGTTCGGCGACGGCGGCAACGGGGGTTACGGCGGGTTCGGGCGGTCCCAGGGCCGCGGCGGCGACGGCGGCAACGCTGGGTTGTTGATCGGTAACGGCGGCAACGGTGGGTGGGGTGCGGCCGGAACCAATTCGGTTGCCGGCGGTCGCGGCGGCGACGGCGGCGATGCCGGCATCCTGTTCGGCTTCGGCGGCAACGGCGGGGACGGTGGTCTCAGCGGCGGCCTGGCCGGCGGTGGCGAGGGTGGTACCGGCGGTCGCGGCGCGGCGATTGGGGCACCCGGGGCACCTGGCGCCGACGGGTGACGTGGTGTGGCGCTGGGCGGCGGCGGGTAGCTGATCCCCGAGTTACGCGTGCCGGAAGTACTCCACCGTGCGACGCACGCCCTCGGCCAGCTCCACCCGGGGCCGCCAACCCAAAACCCGCTCGGCCAAGCCGATGTCGAGGCAGGACCGCTGCAGGTCGCCGAGGCGATCCGGGTGGAACTCCGGGTCGTCGGGTCCCCCGACCGCCGCGGCGACCGCCGAATGCAGTTGGCGGTCGGAGGTTTCGACGCCGGTGCCGACGTTGAAACGCTGCCCACCGCCCGCTTCCCCGGATGCCTTGACGAAGGCGTCCACCACGTCGTCGACGTACACGTAGTCGCGGGTTTTTCCGCCGTCGCCGAACACCTTGGTGGGCTTACCCGACAGCAGCGCCTGGGCGAAGATCGCCACCACGCCCGCTTCACCGTGCGGATCCTGGCGGGGTCCGTAGACATTGGCCGGTGCGATGTGCGAACAGTCCAGGCCGTACAGATGCCGGAAGGTGTTCAGGTAGATCTCCCCGGCCACCTTGCCCGCGGCGTACGGCGAAGCGGGATCAGTCGGGGCGTCCTCACCAGTCGGGTACACCGGCGGGACGCCGTAGATGGATCCGCCCGAGGAGGTGTGCACGACCTTGCGGACCCGGGTGCGGCGTGCCGCTTCCGCCAGCCGCACCGTGCCGATCACGTTCACCTCGGCGTCGAATTGCGGGTCGGCCACCGAATGCCGGACGTCTATCTGCGCCGCCAGGTGAAACACCACCTCGGGCCGGTGCTGGTCGAGGATGGCCTGCAAATCGGCGGTCACGATGTCGGCCTCGACGAAAGTGTGTGCGGGGTGCTCGGCGAGGTGCTCGAGGTTGGTGGCCCGGCCGGTCGCGAAATTGTCCAGCCCGATTACCGTGTGACCGTCGGCGAGCAGACGGTCGACTAGCGTCGATCCGATGAAACCGGCTGCCCCGGTGACGAGTGCGCGCACCGGCCCACCATACAGAGTGGCGTTGGCGGCCGCGTTACTCATCGCAGTTCAACTGGGCGTTCGCGCGGTTCTGGCATTCGGGGGTTACTTCTACTGGGACGATCTGATCCTGGTGGGGAAGGCCGGCACCCAGGGCCTGTTGTCGCCGTCGTATCTGTTCGACGACCATGACGGACACGTGATGCCGGGTGCTTTCCTGGTTGGCGGTGCGATCATCCGGGCGGCGCCACTGGTCTGGACCGGTCCGGCGATCAGCCTGGTGGTGCTGCAGCTGCTGGCGTCGCTGGCATTGCTGCGGGCGCTGCAGGTGATCCTGGGCTGGCGTCCGGTTCTGTTGATTCCCTTGACGTTCGCGTTGTTCACCCCGCTGGGCGTGCCCGGGTTCGCATGGTGGGCGGCGGCGCTGAACTCGTTGCCGATGCTGGCGGCGTTGGCCTGGGTGTGCGCCGACGCGGTCCTGCTGATCCGCACCGGCAACCCGCGATACGCGGTGACCGGCGTACTGGTTTACCTCGTCGGTCTGCTGTTCTTCGAGAAGGCCGCGGTCATCCCGTTTGTCGCTTTTGCGGTGGCCGCCCTGTGGTGTCACGTCGGCGGCGACCCGAGGTCGCTGCGGACGGTATGGCGGGCGGGCTTGCGGTTATGGACGGCCTCGCTGGCGCTGACCGCCGCCTGGGTGGCGCTGTATCTGGTGGTGGTCAACCAGAAACGGTGGAGCTCGGACCTTTCGATGACGTGGAATCTGCTGTGCCGCTCGATCACCCACGGCATCGTGCCGGGCCTGGCCGGCGGGCCCTGGCACTGGGATCGCTGGGCGCCGGCGTCGCCGTGGGGCACGCCACCGCCGGCGGTGATGACCCTCGGCTGGTTGGTGTTGCTTGGCGTGCTTGGGCTTTCGTTGATCCGCAAGCGGCGCATCGGTCCGGTCTGGTTGACCGCGGCAGGCTACACCGTCGCATGCCAGGTTCCCGTTTATCTGATGCGCTCGTCACGGTTCACCGCGCTCGAATTAGCCCAAACACTAAGGTATTTGCCGGATCTCGTGGTCGTGCTGGCGCTGCTGGGCGCTGTCGCGTGCACTGCGCCCAACCGGCCGTCACGGTGGCTGGACGCGTCACTGATGCGCGCTGCCGTGACGACCGGCCTGACGGCGCTGTTCCTGGCCAGCTGTCTGTATTCGACGTCGACATTCCTGACCAGTTGGCGCGACAATCCGACCAAGGCGTACCTGCAGAACGCGAAGGCAAGTCTGGCTGCGGCACATGCTGATTCGAATGCGCCGCTGCTGGATCAGGAAGTCGACCCGCTGGTGCTGCAGCGGGTGGCCTGGCCGGAGAACCTGGCCAGCCACATGTTCGCGCTACTGCGCGACCGGCCCGAATTCGAAACTGCGACAACGCGATTGCGTATGTTCAATAGTTCCGGCAGTCTGGTCGACGCGCGAGTGACCTGGGTCCGCACCATTGTTCCCGGCCCGCAGCCGCGCTGCGGCTACTTCACCCAACCGGACCAGCCGACTCGGCTGGTCCTCGACGGCCCGCTGCTGCCCGCCGACTGGACCGTCGAACTCAACTACCTGGCCAACAGCGACGGATCGATGACGCTGTCACTGTCCGACGGACCCGAGCGGAAGGTCCCGGTGCATCCCGGCCTCAACCGCGTCTACGCCCGGCTGCCCGGCGCCGGGGATGCGATCACGGTGCGGGCCAACACCACGGCGCTGTCGCTGTGCATCGCGTCGGGTCCGGTGGGTTACCTGGCGCCGATGTGATCCCGGTGCGCGAATTCACGCCGACGCGCCCAGCGTGACGTTGCGAGCCGGAGCGGGAAGCCATTCTCCAGCTCGCCGCGGTGTAATGATTGAGGTGCGGTAGTCCGAAGGGGATTCGCAATGACTGCAGTCAAGATGACGCTGCCGCGGCGGATGGCCGCATTCATCGCCAGCCTGGACGCCGCAGCGATGGCCGGAGGGCTGCTCGCTGTCGCGCCGCCAGCCAATGCCGGCTGCCAGTACGGAGGAATCGGCGTGATCAACAAGTGCGATGGGCCCATCCAGCCGGACGGCACCTGGCAACGTTGCGTGACATTTGCCAACTGGGTGCCCCACGGCGCCAGTTCCTACCTCGTGCCCGACAAGCACTGCGATGTGATGGGCGCTGACCAGCACCCAGCGGATTTCGCCTTCGCTGACCCACCGATGCACATCGACGACTGAGCTTCGTTGGAGCCGCCTGGGGGAATCGAACCCCCGACCTATTCATTACGAGTGAATCGCTCTACCGACTGAGCTAAGGCGGCTGTACCCGCTGGCGCCATCGCGCCGGGCGGCACGAGTCTACGGCAGGCGGGCAAAATCACCCAAGCTCCTGGCCGATGGTGGCCACCAGGGCGTCGACTGCGAACTTGGGTTTGACGTTGATCGCCAGCGCTTCGCGGCAGGCCAACACGGCCTCGATGCAACGCAACAGCCGATCGGGTGTGGCATGCGCGGCCAGCGCCGCGGCCCGGTCGGCCATGTCCGGGTGATTGGCAGCTACCGTGGCCGCATTCGCCGACACCAGCAACGCATCCCTGAAATAGCCCGCCAGGTCGATCAGCGCCCGGTCCAGCGCATCCCGCGAGGCGCGGGTGTGACGGGATTTCTGGCGTCGTTCCAGCTCTTTGATGGCGCCCGTGGCGCCGCGCATCGCCCCGGCGGTCCCCTTACCCGTGCCGCCCGCCCCCAGCGCCGTGCGCAGCTCCTCCGTCTCGGCCTCGGCCCGGTCCGCGGTCAGCACCAGCGCTTCGGCCTCGGCGGCGGCGACCAACTCCTCGGCAGCGGCGTAGGCGCGCGACGGCGTCACGGCGTCGCGCGCCAGCCCCAGCGCCCGCTCCCGTCGCTGCCGGGCCTCCGGGTCGGTGGCCAGCCGCCGGGCCCGTCCCACATGACCGCCGCTGACCGACGCCGCCCAGGCCGCGGTGTCGGTGTCCAGACCGTCGCTGTCGGCCAGCACCTGGGCGATCGCCGCGGTCGAGGGCGTCACCAGCGCGACATGCCGACACCGGGATCGCAGCGTGACCGCGATGTCTTCGGGGTCCACCGAGGGCGCGCACAGCAGGAAGACCGTCGATGCCGGTGGCTCCTCGACCACCTTGAGTAGCGCGTTGGCGGCACCTTCGGTAAGCCGATCGGCATCCTCGATCAGCACGATCTGGCGGTGTCCGGTGGTCGGCTTCCGGGACGCGATCTGCACAATGGCCCGCATCTCGTCGACGCCGATGGACAGGCCCTCGGGAATGACACGTCGGACGTCGGCGTGGGTGCCGGCCATCGTCGTCGTGCAGGCCCGGCAGCGTCCGCATCCGGGATCCCCGTCCTCGGGATCGGCGGTGCACTGCAGCGCCGCGGCGAAGCACAGGGCCGCCACCGAGCGGCCAGAACCCGGCGGACCGGTGATCAGCCATGCGTGTGTCATAGTTCCGTCGCCGGGGCCGCTGTGACTGTTGTCACCACGAGCCGACCTGGCGGCGGCGGTCAGCTCGTTTTTCACCGCGTCCTGGCCTACCAGCCGCGTAAACACCCCGGACATCATTGGTGCACATTATTAGTCCCGGATTGGTCCGCGCCGACAGAGACCGATTGGCCGCCGTTTCGCGACCATCCCGTTACCTTTCTGCGCTTCGGCCGGTCAGCGACCACGTGCCGGGACCGCCGTGAGTTTCCGGCCAGTCACCACCGCCGGATACGGTGGGCTCGTGGCTACCGTGGCAGCATTGCCCGGGCGGATTAGCGCGTTCGCCCGGTGGGTGGTGCGCACCCCGTGGCCGGTGTTTTCGCTGAGCATGCTGCAGTCCGACATCATCGGGGCGCTGTTCGTCCTCGGCTTCCTCCGCTACGGCCTGCCGCCCGGTGACCGGATCCAGCTGCAGGACCTGCCGCGCCTCAACCTGGTCATCTTCGTACTTTCGGCGCATGTCGTGTTTTTCGCCGGGGTCGCGGCGAACTTCAAACTGCTGGTACCGGTTTTCCGATGGCAGCGCCGCGACAACCTTCTCGCCGAGGCTGATCCGGCCGCCACCGAGCTGGCCCGCAGGCGCGTATTACGGATGCCCTTCTACCGGACCGTGGTCAGCCTCGTGGTGTGGGCCATCGGAAGTGCGGTCTTCATCGTCGCCAGCTGGTCGGTGGCCCGCTACGCCGCGCCCGTCGTCGCGGTCGCCACGGCCCTGGGGGCCACCGCGACCGCGATCATCGGCTACCTGCAGTCCGAGCGGGTCCTGCGGCCCGTCGCGGTGGCCGCGCTGCGCAGCGGCGTGCCGGAAAACCTGCGGACACCCGGCGTCATCCTGCGCTTGATGCTGGCCTGGGTGCTGTCCACCGCGGTGCCGCTGCTGGCGATCGTGCTGGCGGTGGTCTCCGACAAGATAGCGTTGCTGCACACCGCACCGGAGAAGCTGTTCGATCCCATCCTGTTGCTGGCGTTGGCGGCGCTGGGCATCGGGTTCGTCAGCACCCTGCTGGTGGCCATGTCGATCGCCGATCCGCTGCGCCAGCTGCGCTGGGCCCTCTCCGAGGTACAGCGCGGCAACTACAACGCCCACATGCAGATCTATGACGCCAGCGAGCTGGGCTTGCTGCAGGCCGGCTTCAACGACATGGTCCGGGACCTGTCCGAGCGGCAGCGGCTGCGTGACCTGTTCGGTCGCTATGTCGGCGAAGACGTGGCCCGCCGCGCCATCGAGCGCGGCACCGAGTTGGGCGGTCAGGAACGCGACGTGGCGGTGTTGTTCGTGGACCTGGTGGGCTCCACCCAGCTGGCGGCCACGCGACCTCCAGCCGAGGTGGTCCACCTGCTCAACGAGTTCTTCCGGGTGGTGGTCGATACCGTCGGCCGGCACGGCGGGTTCGTCAACAAATTCCAGGGCGATGCCGCGCTGGCGATCTTCGGCGCACCGATCGAACACCCCGACGGTGCCGGTGCCGCGTTATGCGCCGCTCGGGAACTACACGACGCACTCATCCCGGTGCTGGGATCGGCCGAGTTCGGAATCGGGGTGTCGGCCGGACGGGCCATCGCCGGCCACATCGGCGCGCAAGCGCGCTTTGAGTACACCGTGATCGGCGACCCGGTCAACGAGGCCGCGCGGCTCACCGAACTGGCCAAGCTCGAAGCCGGCCACGTGCTGGCGTCTGCCATCGCGGTCAGCGGCGCGCTCGATGCCGAGGCGTTGTGCTGGGATGTCGCCGAAGTCGTCGAGTTGCGGGGGCGCGCCGCACCCACCCAGCTGGCCCGGCCGCTGAATCTTGCTGCGCCTGAAGAGGTTTCCAGCGAGATGGGCAGCTGAAGCCCTCGATTCGACAGGCTGGCGAATCCGGCTAAGACCGCTTGACGGCCTTCCTGGCAGGTGCCTTGCGGGTGGTCTTCTTGGCGGTCCGCTTGACCGGGCCGCGGGCCCGTCGGTCGGCCAGCAGTTCGGCGGCGCGCTGGTCGGTGATCGTCGCGACGTCGTCACCCTTGCGCAGGCTAGCGTTGGTCTCACCGTCGGTGACGTAGGGCCCGAACCGCCCGTCCTTGATCACCATCGGATTGCCCGACGCCGGATCGGTGCCCAGTTCACGTAGTGGCGGAGCCGACGCACTTTGCCGCCCAAGGCGTTTCGGCTGAGCGTAGATCTTCAGCGCTTCGTCGAGGGTGATGGTGAAGATCTGATCTTCGGTCGCCAACGAACGAGAATCCTTGCCGCGCTTGAGGTATGGGCCATACCGTCCGTTCTGCGCGGTGATCTCCTCACCCGAGTCGGGATCCACGCCCACGACGCGGGGCAGCGACAGCAGTTTCAGCGCATCCTCGAGCGTGACCGTCTGAAGGTCCATGCTGCGCAGCAGCGAGCCGGTGCGGGGTTTGGCAGCGGTGGACTTCTTCGCCTTCTTCGCGGGCTCACCGGACTCGGCCGCCGGTTCGGGAAGAACCTCGGTCACGTACGGCCCGTAACGCCCGTCCTTGGCGACGATCTCGTGGCCGGTCTGCGGATCGACACCCAGCACGCGTCCCTCTTGCGGGGTGGCGAAAAGCTGTTCGGCTATTTCGAGGGTCAGCTCGTCGGGCGTGAGCGAGTCGTCGAGGTTGGCGCGCTGCGGTGCCGGCTCACCATTGTCGCCGGTTACCGTGCGTTCCAGGTACGGACCGTTCTTGCCCACCCGAACGTAGACGGGACGTCCTATGGCGTCGTCGAACAGCTTGATGGAGTTGACTTCTCGCGCATCGATGCCTTCGAGGTTGATGCCGACGAGTTTCTTCAAACCCCCGGAGCGGGCCACCGAATCGGCCACGCCGTGCTCACCACCGAAGTAGAAGTTGTTGAGCCAGTTGGTGCGTCGCTCGGTACCAGCGGCGATCGCGTCGAGCTCGTCTTCCATCGCCGCGGTGAAGTCGTAGTCGACCAGGCGACCGAAATGCTGCTCCAGCAAACCGGTTACGGCAAAGGCCACCCACGACGGCACCAGGGCGCTACCCTTCTTGTGCACGTAGCCGCGGTCCTGGATGGTCTTGATGATCGACGAATACGTCGACGGGCGCCCGATACCCAGCTCTTCGAGCGCTTTGACCAAAGACGCCTCGGTGTAGCGCGGCGGCGGGTTGGTGGCGTGCCCATCCGGGGTGAGTTCGATGGCGTCCAGCCGTTGACCGGGAGTCAGGTGGGGTAGTCGCCGCTCGGCGTCGTCGGCCTCACCGCCGACCAATTCGTCCACGGTCTCCACGTAAGCCTTGAGGAAGCCCGGGAAGGTCAGCGTGCGGCCGCTGGCGGAGAACACCACATCCTGGTCGCCGGCGGTCCCGGCGATGCGCAGGCTCAAGGTGGTGCCGCGGGCGTCGGCCATCTGCGAGGCCACCGTGCGCTGCCAGACGAGCTCGTACAGCCGGAACTCGTCGCTGTCGAGCTCGCGGCGCACCGCGTCCGGCGTCGCGAACGTCTCGCCGGCGGGCCGAATCGCCTCGTGCGCCTCCTGGGCGTTCTTCACCTTGCGGGTGTACTGGCGCGGTGCCGCGGCCACATACTCCTCGCCGTAGAGCTGCCGCGCCTGGGTACGCGCGGCATTGATCGCCGACTCCGACAGCGTCGTGGAGTCGGTACGCATATAGGTGATGTAGCCGTTCTCGTAGAGCCGCTGCGCGATGCTCATCGTCCGCTCGGCAGAAAACCGCAGCTTACGGCCCGCCTCCTGCTGCAGCGTCGACGTCATGAACGGCGGATACGGCCGGCGGGTGTAGGGCTTCTCCTCCGCCGACGCAACCGTGAGCCGGGCGCCGTGCAGGCGCGCGGCCAAGGCGGTCGCGGTCGCTTCGTCCAGGACGGTGACCTCCGGCGAAGGGGAAGCGCCCTTGCGCAGGGCGCCCAGCGAGTCGAAGTCCCGCCCGATGGCCACCCGTCGGCCGGCCACACTGGTCAGCCGGGCGGCGAAGGTGGGCGGCTGGGCCTTCGGGTCGGACACGCTGGCGTCGAGCGTGGCAACGATGTCCCAATACGACGCGCTGCGGAAGGCCATCCGGTCGCGCTCGCGCTGGACGATGATGCGTGTCGCCACCGACTGCACCCGGCCCGCCGACAGCTTGGGCGCGACCTTCTTCCACAGCACCGGGCTGACCTCGTAGCCGTAGAGCCGGTCCATGATGCGACGGGTTTCCTGCGCATCGACCAGGTCGATGTCCAGCTCGCGGGGGTTGGCGGCGGCCTCGAGGATGGCCGGCTCGGTGATCTCGTGGAAGACCATCCGCTTGACCGGTATGCGCGGCTTCAGGGTTTCCAGCAGATGCCAGGCGATCGCTTCACCCTCACGGTCACCATCGGTGGCCAGATAGAGTTCGTCGACGTCTTTGAGCAGGCCCTTCAGTTCGCTGACGGTGCTCTTCTTCTCCGGGCTGATGATGTAGAGCGGTTCGAAGTCGGCGTCGACGTTGACCCCGAGCCGGGCCCACGGCTCCGACTTGTACTTGGCGGGCACGTCGGCGGCCGCCCGAGGCAGGTCGCGGATGTGGCCTCGAGACGACTCGACGATGTATCTGGGCCCCAGGTAGCCGGCCAATTTGCGCGCCTTGGTGGGCGACTCGACAATGACAAGTCGCCGGCCGCCCCCATTGCCGCTGTCACGGCGCTTCGATCTCGGCTCAGCCAACTGCGCTTACACTCCATCTCTGATCCTGGCTCCCCGCGGAACCGCCTCCGGTAGGAAGAGTGCCAGACCGGCACTGAATCTCAGGTGAAATTCCGGTACGCCGCCGTCCCCTCGCCCGTGGGCACCTGACAATTTCGCACCCTTGGGCGCGCCTGCGCAAACCGGCTACCCGAGAGACCCACGCCGGCGGGCTCTCAGACCCGTGGCCACTGAGCCAACGCATCGGGGCTGTCCGGAGGTTCCCCCACGTTCTCTACCAGGCGCGATAGCCTGCGCCGGCCGCTGATCCGCAACGCCGGCCGGGCGCCTCGGGTGCCGATCAGGGTAGGCGCGATGCCGACCCGCATCAGCGCCGACGCCAGCGGCGAATAGGTGTCGGGAGCGTGCGGATCGAGGCCCAGCAAATAGCGGTCGGCTTCCGGGCTGCCGGCCGCCAGCGTCCACGTCCGCAGCTCCCGCGGTCCGGGCAGCCATCGCGGGGGCACCGTCTTGACCGCACCGCGGGTCCAGGCGGCCGCGATCGGACGCAGCGTCGGATCCGCGGCGGTGCGCACCAGGGGGGTGTCCTCGTCGGTACGGGCGATTTCAGCAACTAGGCCGGCGTCGCGCATCATTTCGGCGAGAGCGACGGCTCGCCACAGTTCGCTCACGACCACCGACAGCCGGGCACCCGTGCCGACTATGACGATCTGGCCCGAGGCCGCCAGCACTCCGGAAAGATCGTCCACCGCGGGCGGCACGGACTCCGCGGCGAAGAAGGAAAGCTGGCTCACGCCACCGACAGTAGGCCAGCGAGTCGATTCGTGGCTGCTGCGCATCCGGCGCGGCGGCCGGGTGCAGCGCCGCTCGGCCCCGGCCGAGCTCGCCGAGCAGACACAGCAGCCCCCAATTTCGGCCCTGGGTTCTGGGGAAGCTTCTCCGCTTGCTGGCGCGACCTGGTTGCATCTGAGGTAACGAAACCCCCCGGCCCGACCCGCTGTGCGGGCTGCGCCGGGGGGTTCGTCAGAACCGCTCGGATCAGAGGGAGCGGACTCCGGTGGCCTGGGGGCCCTTAGGGCTGTGGCCGATTTCGAACTCGACCTTCTGGTTCTCTTCGAGGGTGCGGAAGCCCGAACCCTGGATCTCCGTGTAGTGGACAAACACATCCGCGGAACCATCTTCGGGGGCGATGAAGCCGAACCCCTTCTCCGCGTTGAACCACTTCACAGTTCCCTGTGGCATTTCTCGATCTTTCCTTTTCTTCTGGGTGCGGTGCACCGCCTCTCGGTGCCCCGGGCCAAGCTGCGACCGCCATACCTCGCTGAGTCGCCGGAACTTAACCCGACCGATAACCTCGCAGGAACCGCGGCCGCAACGTCGATCCTGCGAAAGTTTGACACGAACACAGAAGCTGCGACCGCAATCAGTCAATCATGTTCGGCGCGTCGGCGACAGACTTGTGTCGTGGACGAGTTCTCGAAGGGTGCGTAAATGCCGAGTTTCGGCAGCGAGCTGCTTGCCGCCGCGCTCGCCGGTACGCCGTCCGGCGAGTCTCCGCTGCGCCATGTCGCCGAGCTGCCGCCGCGGCCTGGCCGACCAACCGGTTGGCCGGAATGGGCCGCTGCCAACGTGGTTCGCGCGTTCGTCGAGCGCGGCATCACCGTGCCGTGGTCGCACCAGCTCGAGGCCGCCGAACTGGCGCACGACGGCCGGCACGTGGTGGTGAGCACCGGCACGGCGTCGGGAAAGTCGCTGGCCTATCAGCTGCCGGTGCTCAACGCGCTGGCGACGGATCCGCGCGCTCGGGTGTTGTACCTGTCGCCCACCAAAGCGCTGGGGCACGACCAGTTGCGCGCGGCCCATGCGTTGACCGCCGCCGTCCCGCTTGACGACGTCGCCCCCACCGCCTACGACGGCGACAGTCCCGCCGAGGTGCGCCGCTTCGCCCGCGAACGATCGCGCTGGCTGTTCTCCAATCCGGACATGGTCCACCTGTCGATACTGCGCAACCATGCCCGCTGGGCGGTGCTGCTGCGCGGGCTTCGTTTCCTGGTGGTCGACGAATGTCATTACTACCGTGGAGTTTTCGGCTCGAATGTGGCGATGGTGCTGCGCCGGCTATTACGGCTGTGCGCCCGGTACTCAGCCGAGCCGGGTTGCGGCCCGACGGTGATATTCGCCAGCGCGACAACGGATTCCCCGGGCGCGACCGCCGCTGAACTCATCGGCCAGCCGGTCGCGGAGGTGGTTGACGACGGGTCGCCCCAGGGGGCGCGCACGGTGGCGTTGTGGGAGCCTGCGTTGCGGACGGATTTGACCGGTGAGAACGGCGCCCCGGTACGGCGGTCGGCGGGCGCCGAGGCGGCGCGGGTGATGGCCGACCTGATCGCCGAGGGAGCACAAACCCTGACGTTCGTTCGGTCGCGGCGCGCCGCGGAGCTGACCGCGCTGGGCGCCCGGGCGCGGCTCGACGACGTCGCCCCGGAGTTGTCCGGCCTGGTGGCGTCGTATCGGGCGGGATATCTAGCCGAGGACCGCACCGCTTTGGAGCACGCGCTGGCCGAGGGCCGGTTGCGGGGGCTGGCCACCACCAACGCATTGGAGTTGGGTGTCGACATCGCCGGGCTGGACGCGGTGGTGCTGGCCGGCTTCCCCGGGACCGTCGCGTCGTTCTGGCAGCAGGCCGGCCGGTCCGGACGGCGCGGTCAGGGTGCGCTGGTGGTACTGGTCGCCCGCGACGATCCGTTGGATACCTATCTGGTTCACCACCCGGCCGCGCTGCTGGGCAAGCCGGTCGAGCGGGTGGTGATCGACCCGGGCAACCCCTATCTTCTGGGTCCGCAATTGCTCTGCGCCGCAGTCGAATTGCCGCTCGACCAGGCCGAGGTCCGGTCGATGGACGCCGTGGCGGTGGCGCAAGGACTGGTCGACGACGGGCTGCTGCGCCGGCGGGGCGACAAGTACTTCCCGGCCCCAGGGGTGGAACCGCATGCGGCGGTGGACATTCGGGGCTCGATCGGCGGCCAGATCGTCATCGTTGAGTCCGACACCGGGCGGCTACTGGGCAGCGTTGACACGGGCCGGGCACCGACTTGCGTCCACCCGGGGGCGGTGTATCTGCACCAGGGCGAAAGCTATGTCGTCGACTCGCTGGACTTCGAGGAAGGGATCGCCTTCGTCCATGCCGAGGATCCGGGGTATGCGACATTCGCGCGCGAAATCACCGATATCACGGTCAGCGGTCCGGGCGAGCGGTCGGTGTTCGGCGCCGTCACTCTGGGCCTGGTGCCGGTCACCGTCACCCATCAGGTCATCGGGTATCTGCGCCGCCTGCTCAATGGAGAGGTGATCGACTTCGTCGAGTTGGACATGCCGGAACAGGTGCTGCCCACCACCGCGGTGATGTACACGATCACTCCGGATGCCCTGGCTAGCAACGGAATTGACACGCCACGGATTCCGGGTTCATTGCACGCCGCCGAACATGCGGCCATTGGGTTGCTGCCGTTAATGGCCAGTTGCGACCGCGGCGATATCGGTGGCATCTCCAGCGCGATCGGCCCGGAGGGGCTGCCGAGTGTCTTTGTCTACGACGGTTATCCGGGCGGAGCCGGATTCGCCGAACGCGGCTTCCGTCGGGCACGCACCTGGTTGGGTGCCACCGCCGCGGCCATCGAAGCCTGCGAATGCCCCAGCGGATGCCCGTCGTGTGTGCAGTCTCCCAAGTGCGGCAACGGCAACGATCCACTGGACAAGGCGGGCGCAGTCCGGGTGCTGCGGCTGGTGCTCGCGGAGTTGGTTGCTGAGGGTCGCTAAATACCCGGTGTACGGCGGCCGGATGTCCCGTCCGGCCATGCCAGGCCGTTGAGGCCGAGCAGGCCGCACGTGCCGCCGGTGCCGGTGGTCGTGCCGGTGCTGCAGAACCGCTCGCCGGGCCCGCGCTACGGTGCGCATACCGATCGCATCGACGCCCACCGCGCACTGCAAGGTACTCATGTCGCTGGTGATTGCCGCACCCGAGGCGCTGGCCGCAGCCGGGCGGGGATGGCGGGTTCGGGGAATTGGCCGGCGGCAACGGCGGGCACGGCGGTACCGGGGGTCTGCTGGTATCCAACGCCGGTGTCGGCGGGGAGGGCGGAGTCGCAACGTCCACGGCGGCGTCGGCGGAACCGGCGGCGACGCCCTCTTGCTGGGAAACGGCGGCATCGGCGGGGCCGGCGGGGCGGCCCCGGCCGCCGGATTCGCCGGGCCCGGCGGTACCGGCGGCCAGGGCGGCGTGTTTTTCGGCAACGGAGGCACCGGCGGCCCGGGCGGCATCGTGCTGGGCGCCGACGGGATCAATCCCCAATCGGATTGGCGCTCAACGGAATTGGTAGTCTCGCAGGCCGACGAACGGCGTCGTGCGAGCTACTTGGGAATCAAGGGGATATCCGGCGGATGGCGACCGACCCCTCGACGGTCGACCTCCACCGATCTGCACGTCCCCGCGGCCGAAGATGTGCCAAGCGTGGCGCGAGCTGGGTCAAACCCGTCCCGACAGTGCACACGTGCAACTGAAGCTACCCGCATGTGAGCAAGGTGTGCAAATCATGAGCTACCACCGAGCCGCGCCCGCAGCGGTGCCGGGCAAACCCCAGGGTCGGCAACCTCGGCCGGCGGCGCCTGGTGACACGGCGATACCGTCGCGCCGCGGCACACCAGAAAGCGCAATCAACCCGTTCAATCCGCCGAACCGGCGTCGGGGAACGGCATACGATGCGTTCACGTCGGACGTCCCGGCTACCAGGGCCGTCATGAAACCGCGGAAGGATGTCTGATGTCATTTGTCATCGCGGCGCCGGACACAGTTGCGGCGGCGGCATCGGATCTGGCGACCATCGGCTCGACGATCGGCGCCGCCACCGCGGCCGCGGCCACGCCGACCACCAACCTGTTGGCCGCAGCCGAGGACGAGGTGTCGGCGGCCATTGCAGCATTTTTCGGCGCCCACGCCCAGAGCTATCAAACCCTCAGCGCCCAAGCGCAGGCTTTTCATCAGCAATTCGTCCGGGCCCTCGGCATGGGCGCGGCGTCCTATGCGAGCGCCGAGGCCGCCAACGTGTCGCCGCTACAACAGCTGCTCAACGCGATCAACGCGCCGGTGCAGAACCTCACCGGACGGCCACTGATCGGCAATGGAGCCAACGGAGCGCCGGGCACGGGTCAAAACGGCGGTGACGCCGGGTGGCTGATCGGCAACGGCGGAGCCGGCGGCTCCGGCGGAATGTCCGGCAGCGGTACCGGATTGCCCGGCGGCAACGGCGGGGCCGGCGGGTTGCTGTTCGGCACCGGCGGCGCCGGCGGCGCCGGCGGATATTCGTCAACCAACGTTGACGGTGGCACCGGCGGAATGGGCGGGGCCGGCGGGCTGCTCTTCGGTACCGGCGGCGCCGGCGGGGCGGGCGGCTTCGGCGCGGGTACCGGCGGTATCGGCGGCCAGGGCGGACTGCTGTTCGGCAATGGCGGCGCCGGCGGCACCGGCGGGTTGGGTGACACCGGCGGTACCGGTGGCGTCGGGGGAACCGGCGGGCTGTTCGCTACCGGCGGGGCCGGCGGCACCGGTGGCGGCGGCCCCAACGGCGGGACCGGCGGCGCCGGCGGCACCGCACTGTTGGTCGGCAACGGCGGAGCCGGCGGCACCGGCGGCACCACCCCGGAGATCGCCAACGGCGGGAACGGAGGCGCGGGCGGTAATGCGGGCATGCTCGCCGGCAACGGCGGGTCGGGCGGCGACGGCGGCGGGACCATCGGCGGCGTCACCGGCGCGAACGGCGGCAACGGCGGCAACGGCGGGATGTTCTTCGGCAGCGGCGGCGACGGCGGCAACGGCAGCGTCAGCGCCACCGACAACGGCGGCAACGGCGGTAACGGCGGTAACGCCGGCCTGGTCGGCAACGGCGGCAACGGCGGGGCAGGCGCCGATAGCGAGTTCGACGGCGGCAACGGCGGCAATGGCGGCAGCGCGCAGCTGATCGGAAACGGCGGCAATGGCGGCAATGGCGGCGCCAGTGTGGGGGTTGGCAGTAACGGCACCGGCGGCAAGGCCGGCACCGGCGGAACACTGATCGGCCTGGACGGACTGAACGGACTGCCCTGAACGGCGCCGGGCGCCTGGCCAAGACCCATCGTTGGCGCACGTATCTGCCGTCGCCGCAACAAGATTCCGGCGGTCAACGGCTACCCGGCGCGGTATTTGGATGCGCGGTCAGTAGACTGCGCGTATGACCCACGACTGGCTGCTCGTGGAAACGCTGGGGGACGAACCGGCCGTCGTCGCCCAGGGGCGTCAGCTCAAGAATCTTGTTCCGATCACCACGTTCCTGCGCCGCAGTCCCCATCTCTCGGCCGTCCGCACGGCGATCACCGAGTCGCTGCAGACCGGTCAGAGCCTCAGCAGCATTACGCCCAAGAGCGATCGTGTCATCTGCACCGAACCCGTCGTGATGTCGGACGGTCGGGTGCACGGTGTGCAGGTGTGGATCGGTCCCGCCGGTGCGGAACCGCCGGAGCGACCTATCCCGGGCCCGCTGAAATGGGACCTGACCCTGGGGGTGGCCACCGACACCCGCGAGTCGCTGATCAACAGTGGCAAGAATCCCGACGTCGAGGTCACCTACGGCAGGGCTTTCGCCGAGGACTTGCCGTCGCGCGAACTCAGTCCGAACGAAACCCGGGTGCTGGCCATGGTGGTCAAGCCTGAGCCTGGCCAAACACTGTGCAGTACTTGGGATCTCACGGATTGGCAAGGAAACCCGATCAGGTTGGGTTTCACCGCGCGCAGCGCGCTGGAGCCGGGGCCGGACGGCCGCGAGCACCTGGTCGCGCGAGCGATTAACTGGCGGGCCGAACTCAAAGGCCCCCTGGTGCCGGTCGACGACCTGGCACAGAAGATTCTCGACGGACTCGCGCAGGCCGGGGTCCACCGGGCGCTGGTCGACCTGAACACCTGGACCCTGTTGAAGTGGCTCGACGAACCGTGCCCGTTCTACGACTGGCGGGTCAACGAGCCCGACAAGCCGCGCGTGCATCCCGACGACCAGGAGCTCATCGCCGCGATGACAAAGGAATTCGCTAACGGAGCCACCAGCGGCGTGCTGCGGCTTCCCGGCAACGACACCGATTGGGTGCCGGTGCACGTCACGGTCAACCGGATAGAACTGGAGCCGGAGACGTTCGCCGGACTGATCTCGTTGCGGTTGCCCACCGCTGCCGAACTCGCCGACGCCGGATTGCCGACGGCCGTACCCGACTCGACCTGACCGTCACCAAGGTGTTGGCGATCCGGCCTGCACGAGCCCTGGACCATCGAAACGGCAGCCACGTTCGAGTTCTTATTGCCAAACGGGACAACGTCTTTGGTTCTGGACGTCAAAATGATCCGGCCGCGATCCGTGCCCGATACCCTACATTTCGGATCTTCAAGGGAGGCACGGAATGTCGTTCGTGAACGCGGCTCCGGAGATGCTCGCGGCGGCCGCAGCCGAGGTGTCGCATCTCGGTTCGTCCCTGTGCGCCGCGAACGCCGCTGCAGCGGCCCGGACCACTGGGTTGCTGGCCGCAGCCGAGGACGAGGTGTCGGTTGCCGTCGCCGCATTATTCGGATCGCACGGCGAGACCTATCAGGTGCTGAGCGCACAAGCGGCGAAGTTCCATAGCCGGTTTGCCCAAACCTTGGCGGCCGCTGCGGCGTCATATGCCGGCATGGAAGCCGATGCCGGTCAGAGTCTGCTGAATATCGTCAACTCGCCTGCCCAGGCGCTGTTGGGCCGCCCGCTGTTCGGCAACGGTATCAACGGGGCGCCCGGTACCGGCCAAGACGGCGGGCCCGGAGGGTTGTTGATCGGCAACGGCGGCTCCGGTGGGTCCGGCGCGCCCGGCCACGACGGCGGTAACGGCGGGGCAGCCGGGCTGTTCGGCGTCGGCGGCGCCGGTGGTGTCGGCGGTTTCGGGCTGCCGGGCGGCAACGGAGGGGCGGGCGGTGCCGGCGGAGCCGGAGGGTTGTTCGGCAACGGCGGCAACGGGGGGACCGGCGGGGGCTCACTGGACGGCAACGGCGGCGCCGGCGGAGCGGGAGGTGCGGCCGGAGTGCTCGGCTCGGGCGGCAGGGGCGGCGCGGGCGGTGTGAGCGCTCACCACATCGCCGGTGCCGGCGGTGGCGGTGGCAGCGGTGGGTTGCTCGGCACAGGTGGCGCCGGCGGTGACGGCGGGCAGGCTGACGATGCCGTCGGCGGTAAGGGCGGGGCGGGCGGAACCGGCGGGATGTTCTACGGGTCCGGCGGCGTGGGCGGTTGGGGTGGCAACGGAGGCCTGGACGGGGGTGTCGGCGGGGCGGGCGGCGCCGCCGGTCTCCTCGGCGACGCCGGCGCTGGCGGTGGCGGCGGAACGGGCCTGGTCAGGGATGGTGGCGTAGGCGGCGCGGGCGGGGCCGGCGGGCTCTTCGGCGACGGCGGCCTTGGCGGGCATGGCGGGACCGGCGGCACCAATGGTGCCACCGGTGGGGCGGGCGGTCGAGGGGGTCTGTTCTACGGCGCCGGCGGGGCCGGCGGTGACGGCGGCAACGGACAACCCGCCACCGGCGGGGACGGCGGGGCCGGCGGTGCGGCCGGGCTGTTCGGCGCCGGTGGTCGAGGCGGTGACGGTGGAGTCGGTCACAACACGGGCGGAGTCGGTGGGGCCGGTGGGATCAGCCTGCTTTGGGGCAGCGGCGGCGACGGTGGTGACGGCGGCGCAGCCGGTCTCGACGGCGGCGCAGGTGGATCCGGCGGCAAGGCCGGCATCCTGTTCGGCAACGGCGGAGGCGGCGGAACCGGCGGGTTCGGCGGCTTCAGCGTTCCGGGCCACGGCGGGGCCGGCGGGGTTGGCGGCAACGCCGGGCTGATCGGCAACGGCGGAAATGGCGGGGCTGGTGGGATCACCTCGGCGGCGGGGAGCACCGGCGGCAATGGCGGCGACGGTGGTGACGCCCGGCTGATCGGCAACGGCGGTAACGGCGGCAACGCCGGCACCGGCACCACCGCTGGCGGGCCCGGCGCCGGCGGTACCGGCGGACTGCTGCTCGGCCAGAACGGTGTCGGCGGGTCCACGTAGGGTCTAAGTAGGGTCTAGTACTCGGGCCATATTCGGTACGCACCCGGTCAGCCCGGCGGCATACCGCGCAGAGAATCTCACCGAAGCTGCCGACGCACGCGTTCCCGGGACTTGCGCTTAGTCTGAGTTACGCGAAGCCCCAGTCATCATCTCCGTCGGATTGTTCCGGGCAATCGCGTTGGTAGTGGGTCGCAAACGCTTCAGCTTCTGCTGCTGCTGCTTGTTCTGGCGTCGGCAAATTCCACAAAGTACTAACGGATTCCCGTAACTGTGCAGCGTGCTGTCCATCCCCGTCGGCCAGCTGGGCCATCCTGTCAAGGATGAACGTGTATTGAGCCGCTTGCGCCTTCTGTCGAGCCAGGTCGGCGATCATAAGGATCTCCGAGGCGAGCCGCGTTTCGCTCATGGACGCTACCCTGGTTGACAGCTGGATATCGTCAATCCGGCCGTCCATCAAGGCCGACACCGATATGGTTCGTTCCGGGTTAGTCACGATGAAAGTGGCGATATCTTCCGGCGCGACGTCTTCGGCCCGACCGTGCGCGTCGTTCACGCCGGTCCTGCGGTCCGGGGACGCCGTCGACGGGAAGCAAACGGTCGGGTCAATAGTCGGAGGCGCAACCCCGTAGGCCCCAGGGTCGCCCCCACTGTCCACGGTGTCGAAATCATCGTCGTCAAAGTCGTTCTTGCACAAGTCCACTCTGGTATCCCTTCCCAACCGCCCGCCAATCAGCCGTAGTGGGGATTGCGAGCGGTGCCGACGAGCCCGAACCGGTGTCCTGTTTCAGGGAAAAATGAGGGCGCCGGGGTGCAAGGAATTTGGTCAGAAATTCAACGACTCGATGGCTTGACGCCAGGTTTCATCGGCATCCAGGTATGCACGCGCAGCAGTTCGCAGATTTTTTGCCAGCGCGATACCGGCAGCGTGCAAGGACGAGCCGAAGGCGTTGTGCGCACTCTCATACATCTTCAACGTGTCGTTGAACTGCTTGCAATACGATCCGTGGCTGATCGCCACTGACTCTGCTAATCCAGCGGTAGCGGCGACTCCCGAGGACGCACTTGCTGCCGCGTTGTGTTGATGTGACGCGAGAACATCGAGCAATTCGGGCTGGACTTTGAGAATGTTCGTCATTGATCACGCACCCTTCGCTTGCCGTTGCGCCTATGCGCTAGTTGTCAATCAGGATTTCGCTTGTTAACGGCGTCAAACGACGCGTCGCGCCGACACCAGTTGACCACCGCCGACTCCGGCTTCGACTGGCGCGCGCTCCTCACCGTCTGTCCCCGCCGCCGCGCCTTCCGCGTACTTCTTCCCCGGCGCGCCCTTCGCCGACCCCGCAGCGGGATGCATGCCGCCCAGCCCTTGGGGGCCCTGCGCAGCGGGCGACTGCTGCTGTGCGCCGAGCTGTTCCGAAAGCGGCTTGGCCGAAGCGTCATCATGGGGACGCACATCCTGGCGATCGGCGGCCGAACGCAGCTGAGCGACGTTGGTTAAGCCCCCGAGCCCGTTGGGCAAGCCCCCGAGGCCGGCACCAACGCCGGGCAGACCAGGCAATCCGGCACCCGCCAAGCTGTCCAAGCTCGCTAAACCGGCGGATCCGGATGCCGTAGGCGAGCTGAAGAAGCCAGTTAGCTGGGACAAGCCGCCGCTCATTCCTGCTAAACCAGGCACGCCCATGAAGAACGACTCCAGCGTCGACCCCCATTTCGACAACAATGCATACGCCCACTGCGCGAGGTCGCCCAAAAGGTTCTCGAGGAAGCCGATCGGGTTCGTGATGAAGTCCCATACATCCACCAGGATGTCGTCGATGATGTCCACCACATCCGACACGATGTCCACCACCACAGAAGCCAACAGGCTCGCCAACTTGGCTAACAGGCCGAGAAGCTGAGCGGTGTGAATCAGCGTCTCAACTGTCAAGTAGGCGAGTGCACCACCCACCACGGCCATCCCCGCAGCGCAAATCGGCGCTTGGAAGGAGGCCGACATCGCCCACCCGACAAGCGGGATGTAGGTCAGGTCCACCGCCACCGGACGCACGAACTCAAGGCCCTTCCGTACCCCGGCCAGTACGTCGCGTGTCTTCTCGACCGCGTTGGCCTGGTCCGCGATCAACTGCTGAAGCTCACGGTCCAGTTCCGCTAGCTGCTGGAAAAAGTTCAGCTGATCCTTATTCTTGCCCGCGTAGTTCTCGGCGGCCGAACCTTGCCAGCTGTCACCCGGAAACGCCGACCCCAAATCATCAAGGGCCTTTGCAAAGAACGATAGCGCGGAGTTGATTATGCCGCCGTCGTCGGGAACGCCAATCCCAAGAAGGACGTACATACCGTCGATGAAACCGATTGTTGGATCAATGATGAAGGCTCTGCTCATGTCTGGTACCCGTCCGATCTTCGTCGATTTCCGATCGATTGGCCAGCTGGGTGATAGCGCCCAGTACGTCTGCCAGTTATATACCTGTGATCGGGACCACGTGTCAACGGTCATTATTGCTTATAATGGGAGAAACCACGCTCTACTTTCCGTCATCACAGCTGGCACACTGACGCCTGCCCTCGTCGCTGGGTGACACCGGGCAGTAGTCTCGTAGGTGGCCCGCGCTCGGAGCGGTGCCTCGCGATGTGCCTCGGTGGTCGCCAAATCCGTTGCGCCAGAGTGGATATGGCTTGTCGTTCGGTTTGGCAACGACGGGTCCACGGCCGGTCTGCGTACACGCCAAAGTGCTGGGGCGCTCGGGTGCGCGACCCGGCGAAGCTAATCTGTTAACGCAACTAATTGCTCTGCTCATGTCAGGCGCGATTGGAAACTCGACTGATCTCATCTCGATTTTTTTTGAACCCAGTCGACCCGCCGCCCAATACTATTGGGCGGCGATCTGACAGTGAATAGTTACGACCGCGCAGAATTTTATCCACCCCTACTGCTAGCCACTGCCCGGAATACTTGCAAACCGAAGGAGTCAATTACGTCTGCACAGAAACTTATCGGGTGCGCCCGACTCTTATCGGCCCGCTGCCGGTGGTGCAGCATGCGCGCCTCGCACTCGGTGAATATGCGGTTGACCAGCGACGATTGCACCCCCCGAACCGAGGACGCGGACACTTCCGGTGGCGTCACCTGGCCCCGTTGCTAACGACGCCGGCCGCGTACCCAGCGCATCAAGATCAAATCGACGACTGCACATGCATTCTGCTAGCAATTGTTTCCATAGGAAGACCGCATCTGTGCAGCATGTCCCAAGACTTCGCTCGAGTAGTCGAATCGGGCGAGGGATTTAAGACGCCGGACGTGCAACGTGAAACGTCGCGTCGAGGTCGGAAACGACCAGCCACGCCCCGGGTGGACGGGCAATGTTGCGGTGATCCGTTGCACGTGGGCAACGCGCATGTTGGGCAATGATCGTGACAAGTGGGCGCATCTTCTCGAGGATGATCATCACGGAATCGGGAACTCACTGCGTGTCGGCCGGCCCCGCCCGTGCGCCGGCCCGCGCCACGCCGGCGAAAGCCACCGGAACCTCGACGGTGACCACCACGTCGAGGTCCCGTACCGCGCAACGGCATCGCCACCCCCGTCGCCTGCGCCACGGCCGTTGCCCGCGCGCAGGCCGCCGGGCCGCCATCCGGTAGCCGCGCGGCCGCCGCCAGCGCGGCCAGATCGGCGACCGCCTGCGCACGATGCCGAGCCACCGCCACCGAGCCCGGGTAGGCGCCCGCCCTGGTGAACCACATCGGCAACGGCGGCACGGGCACCCCGCCCAGCAGCCCCGGCGCCGGCGGTGGCGGCGGACTGCTGCTCGGCCAGAACGGTGTCAACGGGTCTACATAAACGGGCGGCCACCGCGATGTAGCGGCATACGGCGGGGATCTCGCCGAAGCCGCCGACGCCCCTTCGGCGCAACGATACGGTGGGCTCGATGCCGATCGTCTGGGACGACCGCAACCCTCGCGCCGTCGCCGGACATGCCGTATCAGGAGGTCTGAGTTGTCGTTTGTGTCCACGGCCCCGGAGTCGATGGCAGCGGCCGCCACTGACTTGGCAAGTATCAACTCGGCAATCAGCGCCGCCAACGCCGCGGCGACAGCGGCCACCACCAGAGTCGCAGCAGCGGGAGCCGACGAGGTATCGGTGGCCATCGCCGAGATATTCGGCGGACACGCCCGCACATATCAGACGCTGAGCGCTCGAATCGCGACCTTTCACGAGCAGTTCGTCCACGCCTTGTCGTCGGCTGCGTATTGCTATGCCGGCACCGAGGCCGCCAGTGCGTCACCGCTGCAAAATCTGCTGAATACGCTCAACGCTTCCACCCAGGCACTGACGGGGCGTCCGCTTATCGGCAACGGGGCCAACGGCGCCCCGGGGACCGGGCAAGACGGCGGGCCCGGCGGCCTCTTGTTCGGCAACGGCGGGGCCGGCGGGTCCGGCGCACCCGGCCACAACGGCGGCAACGGCGGGGCAGCCGGCCTGTTCGGCAACGGCGGGGCCGGCGGTGCAGGCGGGGCCGGTGTCGACGGCCCACCGGGCGGGCCCGGGGGTGCCGGCGGAGCGGGCGGCGCCGGCGGCTGGCTGTACGGTTCCGGCGGTGCCGGCGGAGCAGGCGGAACCGGCGTGACCGCCGGCGGCGTCGGCGGGGGCGGCGGCGTGGGCGGTTTGTTCGGCAATGGCGGCGCCGGCGGCATCGGCGGCGTCAGTCGCACTGACGTCGGCGGTGCCGGGGGGACCGGTGGGGCTGGCGGGCTGGTCGGTGCCGGCGGTGCCGGCGGGGACGGTGGCCTCGGGGTGAGCGCTGCTGCCGGAAATGGCGGTGCTGGCGGCCGGGCCGGACTGCTGTCCGGAACCGGCGGTGCTGGCGGTCACGGCGGCACCGGCCATACCTCCGGCGGGATCGGCGGCACGGGCGGGGCTGCCGGCCTGCTGTCCGGCGCGGGCGGCACCGGAGGGACAGGCGGGACCGGTCTCTGGGTTGACGGCGGCCACGGCGGCGACGGCGGAGCCGCCGGGCTCTTCAGTGTCGGTGGGACCGGCGGTAATGGCGGGGCCGGCGGCGACCACGGCGGCACCGGCGGCGCGGGCGGCCACGCCACGACACTCTTCGGCTCCGGCGGTGCCGGCGGTCATGGTGGCTCCGGTGACCTCGACGGCGGCAACGGCGGCACCGGCGGGTCTGCCGGACTCTTCGGCAACGGCGGCAACGGCGGCAACGGCGGGGCCGGGCTGTCCGGCAACGGCGGCGCCGGCGGGACTGGCGGGGCGGCCGGCCTAGTCGGCGGTGGCGGGGCCGGTGGCATCGGCGGAGCTGGAGGCATCAACGGCGGGAAGGGCGGCGCCGGCGGACGCGCCGGGCTCCTCTATGGCGCCGGCGGCGCCGGCGGCAACGGGGGTGACGGTCAGCCGGCTGACGGCGGGGACGGTGGCGCGGGCGGGGCGGCCGGATTGTTTGGCGACGGCGGTGCCGGGGGCATCGGCGGTGCCGGCCGTACCAACGGCGGGGTCGGCGGCGCCGGCGGCCACGCGGGCATACTTCAGGGCGACGGCGGCGCCGGCGGGGAGGGCGGCGCCAGCGGCACCTACGGCGGCGCCGGCGGAGCCGGCGGCGACGCCGGCATCCTCCTCGGCTTGGGGGGTGTCGGTGGCGCCGGGGGGTCGGGCGGATTCGCTGAAAATACGATCGGCATCGGCGGCGACGGCGGGTCGGGCGGTGATGGCGGGCTGATCGGCAATGGCGGCGACGGCGGAGCCGGTGGCGGCACGTTGACCACGGGCAGCACCGGCGGCAACGGTGGTAACGGCGGTAATGCCCGGCTGATCGGTAGCGGCGGCAACGGCGGCAACGCCGGTACGGGCACCCAGATGGGCCTTGCCGGCACCGGCGGAGCCGGCGGCGAACTGTTCGGCGCCAACGGCATGGACGGGTTGACGTAGCGGTTCAACAGTCTGCGCCGCACTGCGACTCACTTGCTGCCGGCCGGCCCCGCCCGTGCGGCGGCCCGCGCCACGCCGGCGAAAGCCACCGGAACCTCGACAGTGACCACCACATCGAGGTCCCGTACCGCGCAGCCGGCATCGCCCACCCCCATCGCCTGCGCCACGGCCGTTGCCCGCGCGCAAGCCACCGGGCCGCCATCCGGTAACCGCGCGGCCGCCGCCAGCGCGGCCAGATCGGCGACCGCCTGCGCACGATGCCGAGCCACCGCCACCGAGCCCAGATAGGCGCCCGCCCCGGTGACCCACAGCAGCACGCCCACCATCGCGACCGCGAGCACGGTGGCCGAGCCACCGTCATCGCGGCTCCGCAGCCGCCACCGCATTGGCCGCAATATCCAAGGTAGGCAATAGCTTTGACCGAGCGACAACCGACGCGACAAGGAATTCGCCGTCCCGGCGCAGCTCGATCTGCGCCGCCGGCGGAGCGATTCGCCGAGCAACGTCGACAGCCGAACGTTGGTCCCCGCGCGCGGCCAGTCGAGCGGCCTCGCGGGCGGCGTCGATACAGCGCAACTGCATGGACACCGCCGTGAGACCGGCCATGCAAAGCACCAGCACCACGACCAAGGTGGCGATGGCCAGAGCCGCTTCGACAGTGCTCGACCCGGCACTCGACGCTAAGCCTTGGTGCTGAGCGCGCGACCGATGATGTGGTTCAGCGCAGAGACCACCGAGTCGCCGGTGACAACGCTGTAGAGGATCGCGCCGAATGCGGCCGCGGCGACGGTCCCGATGGCGTACTCGACGGTGGACATGCCGGACTCGTCGGTCACCAGCAGCGAAATGCGTGCCGAGATCGCGTGAAATATGTTGGCCACCAATGTATTCCTTTCGTTGCGACTTCACATCAGACCCGAGTCAAGTACTTTTCCGGCCAACCCGGCCACCACGGGGACAAGACCCAGGCACACGAACGCCGGCAGAAAGCACAGCCCCAGCGGACCGGCGATCAGTACCCCGGCGCGTTGGGCGGCGGCGGTGGCCGTGTGCGTGGCATCGTGTCGGGACTGCGCGGCCAGTGCGGCGACGCCGTCGGCCAGCGCGGCACCCGAGGACGCCGAACGCCGCGCCAACCGCAGCAGCGCATCGAGATGCGCGTCGGCGGAGCCGGGCGGCCAATCCGGCGGTAGCGACCAGGCGACCGACGGGTCGGCCCCTAACGCCAACAAGTCGGCGGCGCGGGACAACAGCTGCGCCAGTCGCGGCGGCGCCGAGGGGGCCGTCGCCGCCGCGGCGGCCGACACCGCCATGCCCGCGGCCAGGCACACCGCCAGCACGTCCAGGCTGGACGAGAAGGCCAGCGGATCCCGGTCTTGAGCCGGCCGCGACGGCACCCGAGGCGCGCGAGACGGCATCCCTGCGCGGGCCCGAACCACCGTCGGGCCCACTCCGGCCAACAATGCCGCGGCCAGCAACACTGCCGCGGTACTCATGGCGCCACTCGATCGGTAATCCGGTCCGACCACAACAGTCCCGCGCAGACCAGCGCAACACCAATCACCAACAGCCATCCGCCCGCATGCCCGTTGAGCAGGAAGCTCACCGGTCGCGCCCCGATCAGCTGACCAAGCAACACCCCGAGCAGGGGCAGGCCGGACAGAATATTCGCGGTGGCGCGCGCGCCGGCTAACCCCGATGCCACGCTTGCCGAAAAACGTTGCCGCTCAACAATGTCGCTTTGGGCAGCGCGCATCAAGGTGGCGATGGCCAGGCCATGATCGCTGGCAAGTTGCCAGTACCCGGCGAGTCGTTCCCAGTGCGTGGGCAGAGCCGACATCCGGGCTACCGCGCGTAGGCCGCCCGTGACGTCCGCACCCAGTCGGGCGCGTGCCGCCACGGCGCGCATGGATGCGGCAACCGCACCATCGGTTTCGTCGGCGGCGGTGCCGAACGCCTGCACTGGATGGATGCCCACCCGCAATTCGCCGACCAGCACATCAAAGGCTGCTTCCAGCGACTTCGCTTCCCTGATGGCGCGCCGACCGCAACGTCGTCGGCGGTAACGCTGGGTCGCCGTGGTGCCCACCACCGCGACAGCCAAGACGGTCGTCAACGGCAACACCACGACGGCGCCCACAAGGGCACCGCCGCCAACCCAGAGAACCCACCGTGCTCGCAGCGGATCTTGTCGACGATGGGGACGTAAGACCTGCCACCGCCGCGGCGACGACGGCGCGACCACAAGCGCCGAAGCCAGTGTCAGCGACGCCACCGCGAGGCCGTTCATGCTGCCATCCGGCTTTGTAACAAGCTGCGCAATTCGGCCGCGCCGTCGGTCATTCCGCATTCGGCATGCCATGCCGGCACCGCCTCGACCAGGCCGCTGTCGGTTCGGCGCAGTATGGCGATCTCAGACAGCCGGCGTCGACCCGCCTGATCGCGCGTGACGTGCAGCAGCACCTGGACCGCCGCGGCGAGCTGGCTATGCAACGCCGCACGGTCCAGGCCGCCGAGCGCGCCCAACGCCTCCAACCGGACGGGAACCTCGCCGGGGTTGTTGGCATGCAGGGTGCCTGCGCCTCCGTCGTGGCCGGTGTTCAAGGCGGCCAGCAGGTCCACCACCTCGGCTCCCCTGACCTCGCCGACGACGATGCGGTCGGGCCGCATCCGAAGTGCCTGCCGGACGAGTTGGCGCATCGTGACCTCACCGGCACCTTCGACGTTCGCGCATCGGGCGACGAGCTTGACCAGGTGCGGATGCCGGGGAGCCAGCTCGGCGGCGTCTTCGACACAGACGATCCGCTCGGCGCCGGAGACGGCGCCCAACATGGCAGCCAGCAGGGTTGTCTTTCCGGCGCCGGTGCCCCCGGACACCAGGAACGCCAGGCGTGCGGCGAGGATCTGGGCGACCAGATCGGCGGCCTGCGGCGCGATCGCGCCAGCGGCGGCCAGCGCCGGCAGATCCTGCGTGGTGGGCCGCAGCACCCGCAGGGACAAGCAGGTGCCCTCGACCGCCACGGGCGGCAGCACCGCGTGCAGCCGTACCGTCAACCCGGCGGCGCCGATCCCGCTCAGCTGCCCGTCCACCCATGGCTGCGCGTCGTCGAGCCGGCGACCCGCGGCCAGCGCCAGCCGTTGCGCCAATCGGCGCACCGCCGCCTCGTCGGTGAACCGAATCTCACTACGCCGCAAGCCGTTTCCATCGTCAACCCACACCGCGTCGGGCGCCGTGACCAGGACATCGGTGGTGGCGTCGGCGCATAGCAGGGGCTCGAGAATGCCGGCACCGGTCAGTTCGGTCTGCAACACCCGAATATTGGCGAGCACCTCGGTGTCACCGAGCATCCCGCCGGATTCGGCGCGGATCGCCGCGGCGACGACGTTGGGACGCAGCGGCGCGGCCTCGGTGGCCAGCCGCTCGCGCACCCTTTCGATCAGCGATCCGGTCACGCGGCCCGGCCGTTCAGCCCGCCCTGTGGATGCCCCAACGCCGCCAGGACCCGCCGGGCCGCCGCGGCCAGCGTCGATCGCCGTCGCAATCGAAGGCCACCGTGTTCCAATTGCCCGGCGAGACGCGGCTGGGCTCTCATCGACGCCAGCAGGGGGACGCCGGCGATGTCGGCGACCTCCGCTGCTCGCAACCCCCCGGGTGACGGCCCGCGCACGACCAGCCCCAGGTTGGGGTTGATCGCGGTCAGCACCGGAACGATCGCGGCGGTGGCCGCGCAGGCCCGGACATCGCTGGGGCAGACCAGGACAACGAGGTCGGCGCAGTCCAATGCGGCGTGGCTCGCGTCGGTCACCCGGCGGGGCAGGTCGCAGACCACGGTGACTCCGCCGCGCCGGCCGGCATCGACGACCGCTTCCACCGGTGCGGCGTCCAACTCGCAACCGCGCCGGGTGCCCGAGAGCATGCTGATCCCCCGATGTCGCGGCAAGGCCTCAGATACGGCCGACCAATGCAGCCGGCCACCCTGTAAAGCCAGGTCGGGCCAGCGCACGCCGGGTGCTGATTCGCCGCCGACCAGCAGATCGATGCCGCCTCCCCACGGATCGAGGTCCACCAGCAGTGCCTGGGCAGCACTGTGGGCCAGCGCGACCGCGAACAGCGAGGCCCCGGCACCCCCACAGCCTCCGATGACGGCGACGACTTTCCCGCGGATGCCCTCGTCGCGCGCCGATGCGGCGGCGTCGGCGAGTTCGCGGATCAGTTCGTTTTCTTGGTCGGGCATCCGCAGCACCCGCTCGGCGCCGACGGCGATGGCCACCGTCCAGGTCGCGGTGACAGGTTCGCTGCCGGTCAGCACCGAGACGTGGGCACGCCGCGGCAGGGCAATCCGGCCACACCGCTCGGCCGCCGCTTGGTCGAGCACCACTGCGGCCGCCGCGGACCAGGTCTTTCTGGTCACCGAACCGCTGTGAACGACCCGCACACCCACGGCTGCGGCGATCCGGTCCAACTCGTCGCGCAGTTCACCGGCGGTCATCATCGCCAACACTCCGGGACCAAGGGTTTGGGTCACTCCCCTACCCTGCGGGGCCGCCGGTGTTGGACACCAGTCCCACAGTGCAATCTGTGGATAGAGACGCAGCTGTGCAAAATTACCGTGGCCGCCGGCTCACGCATCGAACTCGGAGGACTCGGAGGACTCGGATGGCCAGGCTTCGCGAAGATCTCCGCAACGTGTAGCGAGCCGGGCTCAACGCTGCGTTAGGTAGATTTTCCCCAGAAAAGGGACGACCCCCGCCAGGGGGGGAGGAGGCGGAGGTCGTCGTGCTTCAGCCCCGGGGGGTCGGGCTGATGCACCCTCGGCTCTAGGCCGAGTAATGCTTACTATACACATGCCAGATGGCATTCACGCAAGTAATTGCACAAGCGAAAAAATACGGCCTGAGCCGTGTAAACGTGGCGGCCAAAGTGACAACACTTGTGGTCATTGAGCCCTTCCGACACAAGATCACGGCGTGCCGGGCGCCAACCTATGCTTGATTGGTGACCGTCCCCGACCCGGCTGCCCACCAGCAAACCTCACCCCGGTCAGCCGGCGCGCCGCCCCCACAGGTACGCACCGCCGCTTTTTTCGACCTGGACAAGACCATCATCGCAAAGTCCAGCACACTGGCGTTCAGCAAACCCTTCTTCGCGCAGGGGCTGCTGAACCGCCGTGCCGTGCTCAAGTCCAGCTATGCGCAGTTCATCTTCCTGCTCTCCGGCGCCGACCACGACCAGATGGACCGGATGCGTGTCCACATGACCAACATGTGCACCGGTTGGGACGTGGAACAGGTGAAGTCGATCGTCAACGAGACGCTGCACGACATCGTCACTCCCCTGGTCTTCGCCGAAGCCGCCGACCTCATCGCCGCCCACAAGCTGTGCGGCCGTGACGTCGTGGTGGTCTCCGCCTCGGGTGAGGAGATCGTGGCGCCGATCGCCCGCGCGCTGGGTGCCACTCACGCGATGGCCACCCGGATGGTGGTGGTAGACGGTAAGTACACCGGTGAGGTCGCGTTCTACTGCTACGGCGAGGGCAAGGTGCAGGCGATCCGCGAGTTGGCCTCCCGCGAGGGCTACCCGCTGGAACACTGCTACGCCTACTCCGACTCGATCACCGACCTGCCGATGCTCGAGGCCGTGGGCCACCCCTCGGTGGTCAACCCCGATCGCGGCTTACGAAGACTAGCCATCGAGCGCGGTTGGCAGGTGTTGTCATTCTCCCGGCCGGTCTCCCTGCGCGACCGGATCCCGGCACCGTCGGGCGCGGCGATCGCCACCACTGCCGCGGTGGGAGTCAGTGCGCTGGCCGCGGGAGCAGTCAGCTACGCGCTGCTGCGCCGCTTCGCTTTGTAACCGCTCGCACCCCCGCGACGATGCGGCACTGGTGTCCCAGTTTCACCAATCGTCTCGGTAGCAAACGCCTTGGGCCACAATCAAAGGTTGTCACGGAATTTTCACGCAATTAGGCCTTGCTGTGGTCAGGGTCTAGTAGTACAAATGGAGTCACGGAAGCCCGGTGAGGCCAAGGTCGATCCGGAAGAGAAGGTTCGTTCTCCCGACCCGGGCGCCCAGCACGGTTCCCGGCACCCACGCGGAGTCATAGCCGCGATAATGGCAGAAGTGTTGCGGGCCTGCGTAATTGCGAAGTGCAGATGGTAGCGACGGTCCTTTGGGTGGGGCTGCAGCCGGAAGTGTCGCAAAAGCGCCGAGGCCAACCCACGCAGCCCCGAAATGCACGCTTGGTAACCGAGAACCGTGTTGGCGGGCGGCGATTCGAATCCTTCGGTCGCCGCCCGCTTCGCATTTCTGCGAACAATTTGCTTTTGTAGTTCCGCCAGCTATCTGCGTGGCAATGCGTCGGCGATCGATAGTGCCTCTTGCGCCCCAGCCGTCAGCGCCCGGCAACACAGCACGAGCCAGGCCGCCACACCGTCGGGCGTGCCCTCGGCAAATCTCCGCGCGGTGTCACGGTAGCGCGCGGGTTGCCGCATCCAACTCACCTCCGGCACCCCGAGTCCGTGCGGGTCCAGGCCCGTAGCGATCGTCACCAGCCGCGACACCGCGCGCGCCACCACGCCATCGGCATGGCCAAAGGGCTTGAGCGTCAACAGTTCTCCATGCGCGACCGAGGCGACCACCGGCGCCGACGCCCGCGTGGGCCGAGTCATCACGTCTGCGAGCAACTCCAGGCGAGGCCCGATCGCGGAGTCGGCCCGTGGACGGCCCAACATGTCGTCGTCGACCAGGCCGGCGGCCGCCAATGTGTGCAGGCGGGCCAGTGCCTGCAGCGGCGCCTTCTGCCACACAACGACCAGCTGGCCGCCGCCGCCCTCCAGCGCCTGCGCCACCCGCAGCGCTCCCCCGAACACGGGATCGCCGGCCGTACCGGCCTCGGCCAGGTCGTCCAACCGCGCCGGACTCCCGTCGAGCACCGCGGAAGCCCGCGCCGCCCGCAGCGCCGCCTCCGCGGCGGTCACCGGCCACCCCCGAAGGTTGGCCCGGTGCCGGTGGGCACGGCCCAGCGCCGCGCGGGCACGGTCGCTGGCGTCGGTGACGCCGGGCAACTCCATCAACGCAGCCAGCGGGTCGCCCGTCACAGGTTCCCAACCTAACGGGACGCCGCCCCGGCCCCGGGAATGGCCTCCAACAACTGCCGGGTGTATTCGTGGCGTGGCCGGGCGAAGACCTCTTCGGTGGTGGCGTGCTCGACCGCCCGGCCGGCGCGCATCACCAGCACGTCGTCGGAGATTTGCCGGATGACGGCCAGATCGTGGCTGATGAACAGGTAGGTCAAGCCCAGGTCAGCTTGCAGCTGAGCCAGCAGATCCAGGATCTGGGCCTGTACCAGCACGTCGAGTGCCGAGACCGCCTCGTCGCACACCAGCACCTCGGGCCGCAGGGCTAACGCCCGGGCGATCGCGACCCGTTGGCGCTGACCACCCGACAGCTCACGTGGCAGCCGGTCCAGTAGCGACGACGGCAGTGCCACCTGGTCGACCAACTCGCGCACCGCCTGCCGGCGGCTGCTGCGGTCCCCGACCCGATGGATGCGCAACGGTTCCTCGATGCTGCGAAACACCGAATACCGGGGATCCAGGCTGCTGTAGGGGTTCTGGAACACCGGCTGCACCCGCCGGCGAAATGCGAACGCGCGGGCCCGGTCCAGCCCGTCGATGTCCGCGCCGTCGAAAACCACGGTGCCCGACGTCGGCTGCAGCAGACCGAGCACCATGCGCGCCAGGGTGGATTTGCCGGATCCGGATTCGCCGACGACTGCCAACGTGCTTCCCCGCCGCAGCCGAAACGACACCGAGTCGACGGCACGGAACTCCGCCCGCCGCCAGGGCACGCCCCGCACCTGGGGGTAGGTCTTGGTCAGCTCCGAGACGACGACAATGTCATCGTCTTGTCCGGGCGGCCGCAGCTGCGGCCGGTTCGGTGCCGGCCGTCGCGCCGTCAGCGACGGAGCGGCGGCCACCAGCCGCCTGGTGTACTCGTGCTGCGGGTCACGCAGCAGCTCTTGTGCTGCACCGGATTCCGCCACCACGCCGCGGTTGACGACCACCACGGACTCGGCCCGCTCGGCCGCCAGCGCCAGATCGTGAGTGATCAGCAGCAATGCGGTGCCCAGTTCGTCGGTGAGGTGCTGCAGATGGTCGAGGACCTGACGCTGCACGGTCACGTCGAGCGCCGACGTCGGCTCGTCGGCGATCAGCAGCCGCGGTCGCCCCGCCAGCCCGATGGCGATCAATGCCCGCTGGCACATGCCGCCGGACAACTGGTGCGGATAGCGGTGAGCTTGCCTGCCCGGATCCGGCATGCCGGCCTCGCCGAGCAGCTCCACCGCCCGCCGTCGTACGTCGCGGCCGGAGGTGTTGGCGCGCAACGCCTCCCGCACCTGGAAGCCGACCCTCCAGACCGGGTTGAGATTGGTCATCGGGTCCTGGGGCACATAGCCGATCTCCCGTCCGCGGATGCTCCGCATGAGCCGCCGGTCGGACGACGTGAGGTCGCGCCCGTCGAAGACGATGCGGCCGGCGATGATTCGCCCACCGGGAGCCAGCAGCCCCAGGATTGCCGCGGCCACAGTGGACTTGCCCGATCCCGATTCGCCTACCACCGCCACGGTTTGACCGCGAAGGACCGTCAAGTCGATGCCGCGCAGCACCGGCTCGTCCGCGCCGAACCTGACCTCCAAGCCCTCGACCGACAGCAACGGCGGCGCACCGGCGCTCATGCCCGCCACGCTCGCGAGGCCGGGTCCAGGGCGTCCCGCAGCGCGTCACCCATCATCATGAAAGCCAGCACGGTCATCCCCAGTGCACCGGCCGGATAGAACAGGATGGGCGAACCCGCCCGCAGCCGCATCTGCGCGACATTGATGTCGCCGCCCCACGACACCACCGACGTCGGCAACCCGACCCCGAGGTAGGACAGCGTGGCCTCGGTGACAATGAAGACGCCCAACGCGACGGTGGCCACCGCGATCACCGGACCGACGGCGTTGGGCAGCGCATGGCGCAGCAGGATCTGAAACCTGCTCAGCCCCAAGGCTTTGGCTGCGAGCACATAATCGCTGTCGCGCACCTCGAGCACCGAACCGCGGGCCACTCGCGCGATTTGGGGCCAGCCGAACAGGGCCAGGATGGCTATCACCGTCCACACCGTGCGGTGATGCATGACCTGCATGAGCACGATCGCGGCCAGCAGCAACGGCAATCCGAAGAACACATCGGTGATCCGCGAGATCACCGCGTCCAGCCAGCCGCCGTAGAAGCCGGCCAGCGCACCCAGCGCGGTGCCCACGCCGAATACCGCGAAGGTGGCGCCCAGTCCCACCATCACCGATGCCCGCGCTCCGTAGACGGTGCGCGCGTAGATGTCGTGGCCCTGCAGATCGGTGCCGAACCAGTGCGCGGCCGAGGGCGCAAGCATGCTCTGACTGGGATCGGCGTAGGTCGGGTCGGCGCCGGTGAACAAACCCGGAAACGCCGCAACGACGAGAATGAGCAGGATCAGGGCCGCGGCGACGACGAACTTCGGCCGCCGGCGCAGCCGGCGCCAGCTGTCGAGCCAAAACTGGCCGGGCTCAGCCATATCGGATCCGCGGGTCCAGTGCGGCGTACAGCAGGTCGACCGCCAGATTGGTGATCAGATAGACGACCACCAGCACGGTCACGATCGACACCACCGTGGGTGCTTCCTGTCGGGTGACCGCCTGATACAGCACGCCGCCGACGCCGTGGATGTTGAAGATGCCTTCGGTCACAATGGCTCCGCCCATCAGCGCACCCAGGTCCGCGCCGAGGAACGTCACCACCGGGATCAGCGAGTTGCGCAGGATGTGCACCGCCACCACCCGTGGCCGCGACAACCCCTTGGCGGTGGCGGTGCGAACGTAATCGGCGTCGGCGTTGGCGGCCACCGCCGAACGGGTCAGCCGCACCACATAGGCGAAAGACACCGCCCCCAACACGATCCCGGGCAACAACAGCCGGCCGAAGGTCGCCCGCCCCCCTACCGTCACCGGCGCCAGCCCCAGCTTCACGCCGAACAGGAACTGCGCCAGAAAACCGAGCACGAATATCGGGACCGCGATGATGATCAGCCCGGTGATCAGCACCGAGGCGTCGAACAGCCCGCCTTGGCGCAGACCCGCGATCACGCCGAAGCCGATACCCAGCACCGCCTCCACCACCAGTGCGATCAACGCCAATCTGATGGTTACCGGAAAAGCATGCGCCAGAACGGAACTGACCGGAAGACCGGAATAGGCGCGGCCCAAATCGCCATGCAGCAGACCGCCCAGGTAGCGCAGGTACTGCACCAGGAACGGATCGTCGAGGTGATAGCGGGCGCGCAGCTGCGCGGCCACGGCGGGAGTCAATGGCCGGTCACCGGCCATCGCGGCCAACGGGTCACCCGGCAGCAGGAACACCATGGCGTAGATCAGCAGCGTCGCGCCGAGGAACACCGGCACCATCGCCGCGATCCGCCGCACCAGGTACCAACCCATTTCAGGCCTTGACGATGTTCTCGTAGTCGGGCAGACCGTTCCAGGTGACGTGCACATTGCTAACCTCGGTCGACCACCCCACTACGGCGATATTGTCCCACAACGGAACAACGGGCATGTCGCGGAACAAGATTCGCTGTGCGTCGTTGACCAGCAGGTCGGCCTCGCGCAGGGTGGGCGCGGCTTCGGCTCTGGCCAGCGCCGCGTCGAATTCGCCACTGGAGTAGCCGACGTCATTGGAGCCGGCGCCGGTGGTGTGCAGCGGCGCGAGAAACTCGATCATCGAGGGATAGTCCCCTTGCCAGCCGGCGCGGAATGCGGAGTTGATGGTGCGGTTGGTGATCTGGGTGCGGAAGCTCGCGAACGTTGGCTGCGGCGCGCCGACGGCGTCGATGCCCAACACGTTCTTGATGCTGTTGGCCACCGCGTCGACCCACTCCTGGTGGCCGCTGTCGGCGTTGTAGGCGATGGCGTATCGGCCACTCCACGGCGACATTGCGTCGGCTTGGGCCCAAAGTTGGCGGGCCCGTCCGGGATTGAAATCCAACACCTCGTTACCCGGGATATTCGGGTCGAATCCCGGCAGTGAGCGGGCGGTGAAATCGCGTGCCGGGCTGCGGGTTCCATTGAAGATTTGCTGACAGATCTGCGGACGGTTGATGGCCGCCGACAACGCCAACCGGCGCAGCCGGCCCTCCTCGCCGCCGAAGTGCGGCAGCCGCAACGGCGTGTCCAGGGACTGGTTGACCGCAGCGGGCCCGCTGGTGGCATGGTCACCCAGGTCGCGCCGGTAGACGGTCAGGGCGCTCGATGGAATCGTGTCCAGCACATCGAGATTGCCGGACAACAGGTCCGAATAGGCGGTGTCGAGGTTGGCATAGAACTCGAACCGCAGACCCTTGTTTCGCGGTTGCCGGTTGCCGTGATAGTCGGGGTTGGGCACCAGATCGATCTTGACGTTGTGTTCCCATGCCGGACCATCGGCACCGTTGTCCAACTTGTACGGGCCGTTGCCGATCGGATCGCGGCCGAACGCCGCCATATCCCGAAATGCAGTGTTGGGCAGTGGATAGAACGAGCTGTGGCCTAGTCGCAACACGAAGTCGACAGTCGGCGCCTTGAGCCGCACGCTGAACTCGAGGTCGTTGACCACCCGCAGCCCGGACATGGTGGTCCGCTTCGCGTCGCCGGCGGCCACCTCGTCGTATCCCTCGATGGGGCTGAAAAACTGCTGCTGCAGTTGGGCGTTGGTGGCCAAGGCGCCGTAATTCCAGGCGTCGACGAACGAGTGGGCCGTCACCGGTGAGCCGTCGGTGAACTTCCAGCCGGGTTTGAGGACGATTCGGTAGTTGACGTTGTCGGTGGTTTCGATGGACTGGGCAACCTCCGGTGAGGGCTTGCCGGTGGCGTCGTAGGACATCAGGCCGGCGAACAGCCGATCGAGGATGCGCCCGCCGTTGCTGTCGTTGGTGCCGGTCGGGATCAGCGGGTTGGGCGGCTCCCCGCCGTTGACCAACACCACATCGGGGCTCAGCAGGCCGCCGCCGCACGCCGTCACACCGGCGGCCAGCAGCAGCACCGAGGCTACTGTGGCCAGCCAGGCCAGCGCGGCGCGCAACATGACAGCGACCCTAAAGCGTGCGGCCCCGCCAATCATGCGGGGCCCGGGCACCGAGGGCTGGGTTTGCGCCAAGAGCTGCCGTCCCCTCGGGTTTGACGTCCAATGAGCCGGGAGGAGCTGGCTGAAGCAACGATCGCGCGGTCGTCCGCAGCCCGGTGTTCGACGGCCGCCCCAACCCTCGTCGCCAAACCGGGGCCGATCGTCGGGTACCACGCTGATGGTGGTCGGCGCGGTGCTGCTGACTTTGGGTGTGCTGGCGATCTTCGGACGCCTGGCCTGTGCCGGTCCGAGAACGTCCGAGGGGTCCCGCGGCGCGGAATTAGATTCGGGCACAGGGCTTCTCACCGCACCGATGGCCGACGAGCCAGCCACTGAAAGTGATCGGCAAGCGACGCGGCGGGCGGGCCGGCCACCGAATCTCGTGATTTGAGGTAATCGGGGTACCTTTCCCGGATAATCACCGTCGTGCATGCACCTCAGGGGCACCCGACGCGGCGATGTGCCCGCCGAGTGATCGCCGCCTTCGCGATGGCCGCAACGAGTTGGTCCGGGACCATGCCGGGCCCAGCCGCGTGGGCCGCGCCGGTTGACAGCAACGACGAACCGACGCCGTGCCGGGCGGAGCGCATCGCCGTGACCGCCTCCCCGACCCAGGCCGCCGTGGGCCACCGTGCGCTGAACCTGATATTCAGCCTTGCCGGCGGCGCGGTGCCGTGCACGCTGACCGGCTACCCCGGCGTCGACTCGGGCGCCGGCGGGCCCCTCATTCACGCCCAGCCCACACTGCGCGGGTACATGGGCGGCTTGCCGGCCAGTGTCACGGTGCCGCCCACGATCACCGTGTCGCTGTCGCAACAGGCGCAGACCGTCGTGGAGAGTATCGCCTTCGATGCCGGCGGCAACCGATGCCCCACTTACACCGACCTGCTCGTCAACCTTCCCGACACCCCGGTGGTGTTCACCGTGCCGGCCACCATCGACGCCTGCCAATTGCAGGTGCACCCCATCACCGAGGCAGCACCGCAATCCGGTGAGTCCGCTTAGCCTTAGCCGGACAGCCTCGGCCGCGCGGGCCACATTCGCGCAGGGCTAGGCTCGACAGAGTGACCGAGACTGAAGTCCCGTCCGCCTACCCGCCGCCGCAACACTTCGTCGAACAGGCGAACGCCCGCGAGGACTTGTACCGCGAGGCCGCGGAAGACCGCCTTGGCTTTTGGGCCAAGCAGGCCGACCGGCTGTCCTGGGCGACCCCGTTCACCGAGGTGCTGGACTGGTCGGACGCACCTTTCGCCAAATGGTTCGTCGGCGGCAAACTCAACGTCGCCTACAACTGCCTGGACCGCCACGTCGAAGCCGGCCACGGTGATCGAGTCGCCATCCACTGGGAGGGCGAGCCCACCGATCACCGCCGCACCCTGACGTATTCGGATCTGCTGACCCAGGTGTGCAAGGCGGCAAACGCGCTCACCGGCCTCGGCCTGGTCGCCGGCGACCGGGTCGCCATCTACATGCCGTTGGTCCCCGAGGCCGTGATCGCCATGCTCGCCTGCGCCCGGTTGGGCATCATGCACACCGTCGTCTTCGGCGGCTTCACCGCACACGCACTGCGCGCCCGGATCGCCGATGCCCAGGCCAAGGTGCTGATCACCACCGACGGACAGTACCGGCGCGGCAAGCCGATGCCGCTCAAAGACGCCGCCGACGAGGCGGTCAACGACCCCGACAGCCCGATCGAACACGTTGTGGTGGTGCGGCGCACCGGAGTTGACGTCGCGTGGAACGACGATCGCGACCTGTGGTGGCACGACGTCGTAGACCGGGCCGCAGCCCAACACACGCCGGAAGCGTTCGACTCCGAGCAGCCACTGTTCCTGCTCTACACGTCGGGCACCACCGGCAAACCCAAGGGCATCCTGCATACCAGCGGCGGATATCTGACCCAGAGCTGCTACACGATGCACACAATTTTCGACGTCAAGCCGCAGACCGACGTGTTCTGGTGCACCGCCGACATCGGCTGGGTCACCGGCCACACCTACGGCGTCTACGGACCGCTGTCCGCCGGGGTCACCGAGGTGCTCTACGAGGGCACCCCCAACACACCCGACGAGCACAGGCACTTCCAGCTCATCGAAAGATACGGTGTCACAATCTATTACACCGCCCCGACATTGATCCGGACGTTCATGAAATGGGGCCGCGAGATCCCCGACTCGCACGACCTGTCCAGCCTGCGGCTGCTCGGGTCGGTCGGCGAACCGATCAACCCCGAGGCGTGGCGCTGGTACCGCGAAGTGATCGGCGCCGGACGCACACCGGTCGTGGACACCTGGTGGCAGACCGAGACCGGCTCGTCGATGATCTCGCCGCTGCCCGGAGTCGCCGCGGCCAAACCCGGGTCGGCGATGACGCCGCTGCCCGGCGTCTCAGCCAAGATCGTCGATGACCACGGCGATCCGCTGGGCCCGGACACCGAAAGCGACGAGCATGTCACCGGTTATCTCGTCCTGGACCAGCCCTGGCCGTCGATGCTGCGCGGCATCTGGGGTGATCCCGCGCGCTACCACTACGCCTACTGGTCGAAATTCGCCGACAAGGGCTATTACTTCGCCGGGGACGGCGCGCGCATCGATCCCGACGGCGCGATCTGGATCCTGGGCCGAATCGACGACGTGATGAACGTGTCCGGGCACCGCATCTCCACCGCCGAGGTGGAATCGGCGCTCGTCGGTCATTCCGGGGTGGCCGAGGCGGCCGTGGTCGGGGTTACCGACGAGACCACCACCCAGGCCATCTGCGCGTTCGTCGTGCTCCGGGCCAACTACCAGCCGCACGACGGGACCGTCGAAGAATTGCGCTCCGAAGTGGCCCGGGAGATCTCGCCGATCGCCCGGCCCCGTGAGGTCCATGTGGTGCCCGAACTCCCGAAGACCCGTAGCGGCAAAATCATGCGCCGGCTGCTGCGCGACGTCGCCGAAAACCGGGAACTGGGTGACACGTCGACGCTGCTGGACCCCGGCGTGTTCGACGCGATCCGGGCCGCGAAATAGCTCCTGGCTTCGCGAAGCGTTGGCCACCAAAGCTGCCGCCGCCTTAGCGGGATGCGAGGCCGAGTTCGGTGATTGCCGACAACCGTCGCTGTGGGTGGGCCGTCACCAGCGTCAACAGCATTTCCAACTGCTCGATGATGGTTTCGATAACGGTAGGGCTGAAGAGGGCGGTGCGATATTCAACCACCCCGCTGATCCCGGCGGGCTCACCGGTGTCGGTGAATTGTTCGGTAAGCGACAACAAGAAATTCATTCGCGCGGTTTTCGTGTGCACCGAAACCGGGGTGATGTCCAACTCGCCCAATACGAGCTCGGCGGGTTTGTTGTTCTGCCATGCCAGCAGGACTTGAGTCAGCGGTCCCGGCGGTGTCGAGCGCGCGGCGTTGATCCGGTCGACGAGAACTCCATAGGGCATGTCCTGGTGGCCGAACGCTTCCAGGCCGCGCATACGAACCTGGTCCAGCAAGTGTGCGAAGTCGAGGTCACCGGTCACCTCGGTGCGCAGCAACATGATGTTGACGAAGATGCCGACCAAATCATCGAGCCTCGGGTGGCCGCGACCGGCGACCACGACACCCATAACGATGTCGCTGCGGCCGGTAAGTAGGGCCAGCAGGGCGGTCAAGCCCGCCTGGACGACCATGAAGTTGGTGGCGCGGTGCTCTCGGGCCACTTGCGTGATCTGGCGGTGCAATGCGGCCGGCCACTGCACTGCGATCGTGTCACCGCGATTGTCGTAGGAAGTGGCGCCGGGTTGGGCCGGCGACAACTCGAGAGGCGGGGGCATACCCGCAAGCGTTTTCTCCCAGTAGCGAAGGTCCGCGGCGATCATGCTGTCGGGATCCTGCGGATCACCCAGGTATGCGCGTTGCCACAGGGCGAAATCGATGTATTGGATAGGCAACGGTTCCCAGGAGGGGATCTGCCCGGCACATCGACTGCTATAGGCCAGGCTGAGATCGGCCGCCAGCGGGGCCAGAGACCAGCCGTCAGCGGCGATATGGTGCAGCACGAGAACAAACACGTGTTGGTCGTCAGCCAAGCGATACAGCCGGGTTCGTAGCGGCATCTCAGTGGCGATGTCAAAGTGGTGGCAGGCCTGGGCGGCAACAACTTCGCGGAGCCGATCCGGCGTCCACGCGGTGGCGTCGACGACTTTCCAGCACAAGCGCGCCTGTTCGACCGGCAATACGACTTGATGCGGTATGCCGGCTACGGCGGGATAAACGGTGCGCAAGGGTTCGTGGCGACTCACCACATCGGCTAACGCCCGTCGCAACGCCTCCATGTTGAGCGGGCCGTGTAACTCGGACACCCAGGGGATGTTGAACACAGCCGACGGGCCCTGCGCCTGGATGACGGTCCACATGCGGTGCTGGGCAAGGGATAAGGGCACCTTCTCGGGCCGCTCGACCGCCACCAGACGCAGCGACGCAGCCGATCCGGCCCCGATATGCGGCGTCAGTTCGGCGACGGTCGGGGCATCGAACAGCACCCGCACGGACAGGTCTGCGCCCAGAGCGGTGTTGACTGCGGCAACCACTCGCATCGCCAGCAACGAATCACCGCCCAGGTCGAAGAATGACTGGTCAGTGCCGACGCGTTCCAGGCCGAGGACCCCCGCGTAGATTCCGGCCACGATTTCCTCCACCGGTGTCGTCGGCGCCTGGTACCCGGGAGCGGTGTAGTCGGGGATGGGCAGCGCGGCAACGTCGAGTTTCCCGTTCACAGTTACCGGCAACTGCCTGAGCGTCATGATGGCTGCCGGAACCATGTACTGGGGCAGGCGGTCTTTCAGCCCGGCGCGGACCACGTTCGGGTCGGCCGCGCCGGTGATATAGCCCACCAGCCGTTTCTCGCCGACACGGTCTTCGCGTGCGATGACGACCGCATGCTCCACTCCGGGTGACTGCGCGAGCGCAGTGGCGATCTCGGCAGGCTCGATGCGGTAGCCGCGGATCTTTACCTGTTCGTCAGAGCGACCCTTGTAGTGCAGTTGACCATCAGCGCCCCAACAAGCCAGATCGCCGGTGCGGTACATACGGCTTCCCGGCGCTGACGTCCCGCCGAATGGGCACGCCACGAACCGTGACCCCGTCAACCCGGGGCGCCGCCAATACCCGAGCCCCACTTGGCTTCCCGCAACATATATTTCCCCCACCACCCCGATGGGCACTTGCCGTAACCACGGGTCCAATACAAACAGCGCGGTCCCCGGCAGCGGCCGTCCGATGGGCGCCACCCCTGAACCGGCAGTCAGTGGTGTGCTGATGGAGACACAGACCGCGGATTCGGTTGGGCCGTAGGCATTAACCATCACCCGGTCGGGCGCCCAGCGGTCCACAACTTCGGCGGTGCACGGTTCACCGCCAACCACAAGTGTCGTACCGGTCAGCCCGTCCGTCGACAAGGCCGCGACGGCTGAGGGCGTCTGGGTTAGCACGGTGACACTTTCGGCCACCAGCAGAGCGTGAAAGTCGTTGGGGGAGCGGGCTACGTCTTCACCTACCACCAGCAGGCGCCCGCCGTGTAACAGTGCGCTCCAGATTTCCCACACCGAAAAATCGAAAGCATAGGAATGACATTGCGTCACCGTGGGTTCGGCTTGGGCGCTGAGTGGCGTAGCCGAGGTGACGAGCTGGACGATGTTGCGATGGGTGATCGCCACCCCTTTGGGCGTCCCCGTAGTGCCGGAAGTGTAAAGCACATAGGCGATTTCGTCAGAGTCAGGCGCCGGGAGCGGAGTTCGGGTGCCGGCGCCGACAGCAGGGGCGTCGACGTCGATGACCGCGACGTCATGGCTGTCCACAAGCGTGGTCAGGTCACCAGCGGTCAGAACGGCCAGTGGTGTGGTGTCCTCGAGCAGGAAAGCGACGCGGGAGCGGGGGTGATCCGGGTCGATCGGCAGGTAGGCGGCTCCCGCTTTGAGGACCGCCAGGATTGCCACGATGGCGCGGCCACTGCGTGGCAGCAGCACCGCCACCACATCACCGGGGCCTATCCCGAGGCCGGCTAACCGAGACGCAAGTCGGTTGCTGGCCGTGTCGAGTTGCCGGTAGGTCAATACACAGTCCGCGGATGTGACGGCGACGGCATCCGCTGTCCGCGCCGCTTGGGCGGCAAACAGCGCTGGAATCGAGGGACTGGGAGCAGCCGGGATCGTCAGCGCAGCACGATTGCTCCAGGCGTGAATGTGACGGTCCGCGCATTGGTCGAGCAGATCGATCGATGACAACCGCCGGCGCGGGTCGGCGGCGATGAGCGTGAAAAGCCGCGCCAGCCTGTCGGCCATAGCGGCGCCCGCAAAATCTGGCGACGGCGCGCCGGAACCCGCGGTGCTGAGAAACAGCCGGTTGCCCTCATTCATGAAGAACAACCCGAACCGGTCCCCACGGCCGAAGTTGGTGTACACCAGCGAAGCCGGCGCATCACCGAACTGCGGGACCGTCGTGGACGGAAAGAAATTCAGCGCAACTCCACGAAGCGGGCCGCCGAGGGTTTGCACCGGGAACCGTTGATGCCGAACGACCTGGCGTATCTGTGAATCCGCCTGGATGCACAGTTCGGCAACGGAAGAGCTTGGCGGTGTCATCAACCTCAGCGGAACCACCCCGGCAATCATCCCCGGAATCGTCTTCAACTTTTCGCTGGTGCGTCTGGCTACCGGGAAATCGAGTACTACCTCGGGTCCGCCGTGGTCCCAGCTCTGTACCAGGAGTCCACACACCGCCGCGATGACCGACCGTCGGCTGACGCCTAACGTCTCAGACAGATCGTCGATTCTCTGCACGGCCTGAGCGTCCAATGCCACCGGCGCCGACGCGAAGTAATCATCGTCCCCGTCACCGGCATCCGCGCACCGATAGTTCACCGGCTGGCGGTCTGGCGGAAGGTTCTCTTTCCAGAACCGCTGGTCCTCTCGATACCTTCTGGACGCCTCGTACTCTAATTCGGTACTGACAAGATCGCGCAGCGTACCGAAAGAGCATTCCGGAGTCGCTACCCCGGACGCGACGGCCGAGTAGATCGTCGCAATTCGACTGACGAACATCACAGAGCTAAATCCGTCAACAGCTATATGATGCAGACAGACAAACAAGTAAAATTGATTCGGACTTGTACGGAATAACGCAAATCGGAATAATGGCCCGGTCCACGGCATGGGCTCGCGCTGCATTGACGAGGCCAGCTTGTACGTTTCCAGAACCGGATCCCGCGAACCGCTCAGGTCGAAGAAGGGGACCGCGGCAGCTGGATAGTCCGCAAGCTTCTGATACACATGTCCATCCACCTCGAAAATTCCGGCTCGCAGCGGCTCACACTCGGCGACCGCCTGCCGGACCGCGCGCTGGACCAGGCTTGGCTCGACGACGCCACCGATCACCACGAAAAGGCTCGCCTGCCACGGTATTCCCGAGCCATTCGTCTCCTGCGAAAGCCATATGTCAAGCTGCCCACGGGTTAGCGCGAGCGACTGCTCACCAGCCGGCATGCCGTTCTGCAGGCCGGTGGACTCAGGCATCAGGTACCGGCATGTCGCCGAATGGCCAACTGGCGATCGCTCCGCTTCCCGGCGTCGACCGACATGCGACACCTAATCTTTCCGCTGGCCGACTGTTTCGACGAATCAACGCAGGGCATGTCCCGCGAAGAGCCCCGGAAATGACCCAGACCCATGCCATTTGCTTTCCACCTAGATCATCGCAACCGACATATCCGAATGTGCTCCAAATTCATGGATGCAACAAGTGTGCTCGGCACGCCCGACATCGCCGCGATAGAAGTTTAGCCGCGGAACCGCTTCATTCGCATTGACGGCTCGGGCGCGCGCTGGGTGGACTCCGCTTTCGCCGGGCCTGCGATGACTCCGGGCTCAGCGAAGGTGCTTCACGAGCGGCCGAAACGACGGCGGTCGCGGCCCTGGCATGTCCCCCGATCGGGGGACATCGAGTCCTCCAACCGGTTGGGTAGACATTCCCCCTAATCGGCAACCGTTCAGGGGAGGTTCCGTTTCCCGACAACTGGCAAACTCTGCGCCAGAGGATGGGAAGAGCCGTCGACAGTTCTTCACCTTGACTGAAGGAGAGCAACCACATGGCACACGAACTGCTGTTCTGCGAAACCGAGGGCGCCTACACGGCTCCGGCTTTCCACGCCGAAACCGTTATCGACTGACCTCGTCGACACACCGGTAGGGTCTTTTCTGCCTGAAGCCAGGCGGAAAAGACCCTATTGTCGTTCCGGAACCCACACCCGTTCGGAAGCGGCGGAATCCGGGTCATCAAAACAGCGGCCGTCAAGCCGCAAAATAGCTCAGCCCCCGATCGGGACGAAGTCCGATCCCGGCCGGTTCTTGGCGTTGATGTCGGCCAGGTCCGCGTTGATCGACATCACCACCGCCGGCGTGTGCAGCGGAATGTACTTGGTGACGCAGCCGGGCAGGTTCTCGCTGAACGCTCCGTGGATCATCCCGACCAGCAGGTTGTCCACCGTCACCGGCGCCCCGGAATCCCCGGGGCCGCCGCAGACCTGCATCACGATGGTGCCCGGGTCCTGCCCCGGACCCCAGGTGACCCCGCACGAGTTGCCCGTGGATCGTCCTTGTTTGCAGGCGATCTGGCCGAACGTCGGATCGGGACCGATGCCGTTGATCGCAAAGCCGTTGAAGTCGGCCACCGGCGTCACCTTGGCCGGATCGAACTTGATCACCGCGTAGTCGAGGGTGTCGTTGCCGGCCACCATGGTGCCCACGATGCCTTTCGCTTCCGCACCCTCGGCGGCGACGGGCGCGCCCGGACCACCGCAGTGCGCGGAGCTGAATCCGATGAGGTCGCCGTTCTTGTCGTGGCCGATGGTCGTCAACGTGCACAACGTCCCCCCGTTGACGACGATGCCCGCACCGCCACCCAACGGAACCTTGTCGTCGGCAGCCGCGGTGCCCGCGGGAAGAAACCCGACAGCCAGGACCACGGCCACGGTCGCCGCGGTGAAGCAGCGGTGCGCCGTCTGCAAAGTGGTACTCCCGTCGGTGGTGGGACTTCTTCCGGACATCACCGGACATCAAGGACAGATGCGCCAGTGTAGATGATCGTCAGATTACGTCCGATGCCGTTAGAGGTGGCCCCTGACCGTCAATTTAATAGGTTGAAACCGCCCGGAAACTCACGGTCTTCGGCTGGCCTCGTCCGGCACCGAAGCGCATGGCAACATAAACCGCGACTACCGCGAAACCGTGGCCCGTCAACGCGAGAGGATCGTCTGTGAGCAAACCTGATCGCCAGACCGGTGTGCCCAGCACGCTGACCACGATTCCGTTGGCCGATCCGCACGCCCGGCCCGGTGAACCGTCGATCGGCGACCTGATCAAAGACGCGACGACCCAGATGTCGACGCTGGTACGGGCCGAGGTCGAACTGGCCCGAGCCGAGATCACTCGCGACGTCAAGAGGGGTCTGACCGGCAGCGTGTTCTTCATCGCCGCGCTGGTGGTGCTGTTCTACTCGACCTTCTTCCTGTTCTTCTTCCTTGCCGAGCTGCTCGACTCCTGGCTGTGGCGCTGGGTGGCGTTCCTGATCGTCTTCGCCCTCATGGTGGTGACCACCGTCGTGCTCGCACTGTTGGGTTTCCTCAAGGTCCGACGAATCCGGGGACCACAGCAGACCATCGAGTCGGTCAAGGAGACCCGCACCGCGCTCATGCCGGGCCACGACAAGACCCCGGCCGTGACCCGCCCGGCGGCACCCGAGGGCACGACGCCCACCGATCCGTCGGGTTGGTAAGTGCCGGCACCAGATCCGTCGATGACCCGCATCGACGGGCCATGGCGGCATCTGGACGTGCACGCCAACGGCATCCGGTTCCACGTCGTCGAGGCCATTCCGGCCGACCCGGACGCGGCGGAGCCGGCCATACCGGCGATGGCACGGCCCCTGGTGATCCTGTTGCACGGATTCGGTTCGTTCTGGTGGTCGTGGCGTCACCAGCTGCGCGGGCTCACGAGTGCCCGGGTGGTCGCGGTCGACCTGCGCGGCTACGGCGGCAGCGACAAACCGCCCCGCGGCTACGACGGCTGGACCCTGGCCGGTGACACGGCCGGATTGATCCGCGCGCTGGGACACTCGTCGGCCACGCTGGTCGGTCATGCCGACGGCGGGCTCGCCTGCTGGACCACCGCGCTGCTGCACTCCCGGCTGGTGCGGTCCATCGCGCTGATCAGCTCACCGCATCCGGCCGCGCTGCGCCGATCCACCCTGACCAGGCGAGACCAGGGCCGCGCACTGTTGCCGACATTGCTGCGCTACCAAGTGCCGCTGTGGCCCGAGCGCCTGCTGACCCGGGATGACGCGGCCGAAATCGAGCGCCTGGTACGCATTCGTAGCAGCGCCAAATGGGTTGCCTCCGAAGACTTTTCGCAGACGATCGGCTATCTGCGGCAGGCCATCCGGATTCCTGCTGCCGCGCACTCGGCACTGGAGTACCAGCGTTGGGCCGTGCGCAGTCAGCTGCGCGGCGAAGGCCGGCGCTTCATGAAGTCGATGCGTCGGCAACTCGGCGTGCCGTTGCTGCACCTACGCGGTGACGCCGATCCCTACGTCCTGGCCGATCCGGTCGAGCGCACCCACCGTTACGCGCCGCACGGACGCTACGTATCCGTCGCCGGCGCCGGACATTTCAGCCACGAAGAAGCACCCGAGGAGGTCAACCGGCAGCTGGCACGGTTCCTCGATCAGGTGCACCGGCTCAGCTGACGCACGCCCCGGTGCCGACGCGCTGGGTGGCCCCGATCTTTTCCAGCTGACTGGCCACCTCACCGGCGGTCAGCACGAACCCGGTGTCCGGGTCGTCGACGGCCGCGCCGAACACCACGCCGAGCACCTGACCGTTGAGGTCGATCAACGGTCCACCCGAGTCGCCCTGCTCCACGTTGGCCCTGATGGTGTAGACGTCGCGGGTGACCGGCTGGGGGTTGCGGTAGATGTCGGGACCACTGAGTTTGATGGCCTCGCGAATCCGGGCCGGCGTCGCGGTGAAGTTGCCGCCGCCGGGGTAGCCCAGCACCACAACGCTGGTGCCCGTTCTGGCTTCTTCTTGGGCGAACACCAGCGGCGCCGGCGGCAGGTGCGGGACGGCCAGGATCGCGATGTCGACCGAAGGGTCGTAGGACACCACGGTCGCGTCCAGGGGCTTGCCGCTCGCGTAGACCTGCACACTGTTGGACCCGGCGACCACGTGAGCGTTGGTCATCACGCGCTCGGGGGCAACCACGAAGCCGCTGCCCTCCAGCACCTTCTGGCAGCTGGGGGCCAGGCTGCGGATCTTGAGCACGCTCGGCGCGGTGGCCGTCACCACCGGGTTGTCGGCCAGCGCGGGATCGGGCGAGGCGACCGGAATGACCGGGGTGCGGCTGAACGGCTCCAGCACCTGCGGCAGGCCCGAGGTGTTCAGCAGCGCCGAAAGCCGCTTGGGCACCGTCTTGAGCCAGGTGGGTGCCACCTCGTTGACCTCGGCGAGCACCCGTGACCCGCGAACCGCCGCCGCCAACTCCGGCTGATCCTTCGACTGGGTCAGCGGCGTCGCCAGCAGCCACGCCGCCGTCAGCACCACGACCAGCTGCACCGCCACCCCGATGACCGAGTCGATCACCCGGACCGGCCGATTGCGGATCGCCCCGCGCACGGCCCGTCCCAGCACCACACCTGCGACTTCGCCGACCACGACCAGTCCGAGGATCAGAAACAGCGCGGTGAACAGCTTGGCCCGGGGGGCAGCGATGTGGGCGACGATGTGGGGCGCCAGCAGGACGCCGGCAATCGCGCCCAGCAGCACACCGGCAAACGACAGCATCGAGCCCAGCGCACCGGACCGCCAGCCCGAGATCGCCGCGATGAAGGCGACCGCCAACACCGCGATATCGAGCCATTGTGACGGGGTCATGGCATTCATCGAGTTCATCGCAGTCCACCCTGCTCACCGACCAGCGCCATCGCGTCGTCCAGTTCGCGGACATCGCTGGTGTCCCAGGGCCTGGCCCACCCTGCAACGTCGAGCACCGCCGAAATCACCTGGCCGGTGAACCCCCAGACCAGCATGTGGTTGAGCAGAAACGCCGGCCCGGCCCACCGCCGACTCAACGTCCGCCGGTACACCATCAGCCGGTTTTCCGGATTGACGAAGGCGCGCACCGGAACCCGCGTCACCATGGCCGTCTCCGCCTCGTTGACGACGTGCACCGGTCCGGGATCGGGGGAATACGCCAGCACCGGGACGACGTGGAATCGCGACGGAGCGATGAAGGTGCGTTCCATGGTGGCCAGTGGGTGGAGCTTGGCCGGGTCGAGTCCGGTCTCCTCATGGGCTTCCCGGAAGGCGGTGGCCACCGGACCCTGGTCTCCGGGATCGGATGCGCCGCCGGGGAATGCCGCCTGACCGGCATGGTGACGCAAGGTCGACGCCCGCACCGTCAACAGCAGGTCGGCGTCGTCGGGAACGCCGCCGTCGGCCCGCCCGGACTCGGGACCGGAGAACAGCACCAGAACGGCCGCTTCGCGTTCGTTGCGACGCAGGGATGCGGTCGCCCGGGCCGCCGTCACCATGGCCAGCATGTCGGCCGGCAACCGCCGCCGGACCGCGTCGGGCACCCGGTCCACGTTGTCGACCAGTGGGCGCAGCCAGGACGGGCCGACCTCGGGCGTCAGGGCAACCCCAGCGTTCACCGGCGCCTCCTTGTCGGGCTGGTCGGGTGCACCTGCCCGCCTTCTCTCCAACCGCTCACCACGCCTTGTCTCCGACCGCAGCCGCTATCTCCTCGGCGCTGGCGAAAGCGCGCGGCAGGGTCTGGGCCACGCTACCGTCCGGCCGCAAGAGCACTGTCGCGGGCATCACATTCGCCACCCGCAATGCTGCCGCCACTTTACGGCGGCCGTCCTGCAGGGTCGGCAACCGAACACCCAGATCGGCCAACCGCAGCAACGCGGCCGTCTCATTCTCGTCCTGATGAACCGTCACCACCATGACTTCGGGCCCGACCCGTTGTTGATATTCGGCCATCGCGGGCAGTTCGGCTATGCACTCCCCGCACCAGTACGCCCATAGATTGAGCAGCACCCGCCGCCCGGCCAGCGCCCGGGCCACGTCGACGGCGGAACCGTCGGCCGCGCATTCCACCACCACGCCGGTCAGTGCCGGTGAGCCCGAGCCGGCACCGGCGGCCGGGCAGGGCGGCAGGTTGGCGCGCCGCCGCGGCCCGGCCAGCGCCGCGGCGGTGTCGGCATCCCGGTGGTCTCGCGCCGCCGGCGCCTGTGGGGTTGCGGTGCTTGGGGAGTCGTCACGCAGTTGGACGACCAGCGCCACGATGAGGGTGGCGACCACCGCCAGGACCGCGACGGTCCAGCGGGTTCTCGAGGACAGTCGCGATGTCACAGGCCGGCGAGGGCCAGCAGATGCTCGGTTTCGGGGCCCTGGACAAGAGGTGCGGCCAGCAGCGGCTCGGTGGGGCCGAGGCCGAAGGAGGGGCAGTCTTTGGCGAGCACGCAGACACCGCACGCGGGCTTGCGGGCGTGGCATACCCGGCGGCCGTGGAAGATCACCCGGTGGCTGAGCACGGTCCACTCCTTGCGTTCGATCAGTTCGCCGACCGCATGCTCCACCTTCACCGGGTCGGTTTCGGCGGTCCAGTGCCAGCGCCGCACCAACCGCCCGAAGTGGGTGTCGACGGTGATTCCGGGGATGCCGAACGCATTGCCGAGAATGACGTTGGCGGTCTTGCGGCCGATTCCCGGCAGCGTCACAAGTTCCGCCATGGTGGCGGGCACCTCGCCGTCGAACCGCTCGACCAGAGCTTGCCCGAGGCCGATCAACGCGTTGGCCTTGTTACGGAAGAAACCGGTGGGGCGAATGAGGTTTTCCAGCTCGGTGCGGTCCGCTTTGGCATAGTCGAGCGCAGTCCGATATTTCGCGAACAACGCCGGCGTCGTCAGGTTCACCCGTTTGTCGGTGCTCTGCGCCGAAAGGATGGTCGCCAGCGCCAGTTCGAGCGGATTGGTGAAGTCCAATTCGCAGTACACATGCGGAAAGGCTTGTCCCAGTTGACGATTCATCCGCCTGGCCCGGCGCACCAAGGCGGTGCGGGTTTCGGCGGACCAGCGCTTGGCGACGTCGGTGGCGAGCGTGGCTGGTTTGGGCCGGGTTGGCCCGGACGACTTTGCCGCTGTCACCTACGACAGAGTACTGATTTCGTGATCTGACCGAGACCTCGTGTTGATTCAAGGCGATGTTTACTCTCCATGTGTCGTGGTTGCTGGTGGCGTGCGTTCCGGCGTTGCTGATGCTGACGACCCTCGGCCTCGGTCGGCTGGAACAGACGCTTTCCTGCGATACCGTGACCGCCTCGGACGTTGCCGAGTTTCTCGAGCAGGCTCAGGCCGCCGATGTGCACCGGCTAGCCCGTGATGGCATGCCGGAGGCGCTGGCTTATCTGCATCGACGCGAGGCGCCGGCCCTGACCGAGGCCCCCGCCACCAGGGCCCTCACCGGCAAGTATCACGCCGATCCCTACCGTGCTGCCCCTCGACACATCCATTCCCGGGTTAAGGCGACTCGACACATCAATCGTGTGTAGCGTTGGCACGTCGTACCGATTGGCCTAACCTGTACACCGGCGCTGGTCAAGAGGGCCGGCCTGCCCGTATCACTTCGTTGGAAAGCTGAAGAGGCAACGTGGACGAGATCCTGGCAAGGGCAGGAATCTTCCAAGGGGTTGAGCCCAGCGCGGTCGCGGCACTGACCAAGCAGCTGCAGCCCGTTGACTTCCCCCGCGGACACACGGTTTTCGCTGAAGGTGAGCCGGGCGATCGGCTGTACATCATCATCTCGGGCAAGGTGAAAATCGGGCGCCGCTCGCCCGACGGCCGGGAGAACCTGCTGACCATCATGGGCCCGTCCGACATGTTCGGCGAGCTGTCGATTTTCGACCCCGGGCCGCGGACATCCAGCGCGACCACGATCACCGAGGTGCGGGCGGTCTCGATGGACCGCGACGCGCTGCGGGCGTGGATCGCCGATCGTCCGGAAATCGCCGAGCAGCTGCTGCGCGTCCTGGCGCGCCGGTTGCGGCGCACCAACAACAATCTGGCCGACCTCATCTTCACCGACGTGCCCGGCCGGGTGGCCAAGCAGCTGCTGCAGCTTGCCCAGCGTTTCGGCACCCAGGAGGGCGGCGCGATGCGGGTCACCCACGACCTCACTCAGGAGGAGATCGCACAGCTGGTCGGCGCTTCCCGGGAGACGGTGAACAAGGCGCTGGCCGACTTCGCGCACCGCGGCTGGATCCGGTTGGAGGGCAAGAGCGTGCTGATCTCGGATTCTGAACGGCTGGCCCGCCGGGCTCGGTAGTTTCCTCTGCCGAGCCTGTAATTCTGCAGGCCTCCACTCGCGCTTTGGCTGCAAATTTTCAGTTTCGGCGCAGATAGTCCAGTTGCGCCTGCACCGACCATTCGGCCGCATCCCAGAGCTTCTCGTCGACGTCGACATAGACGTGTTCGACGACCTGACGGGTGGTGGCATCGTCGCCGAGTTCCCGCAGCGCGCAGCGCACCTGCTCGAGCCGCTCCTTTCGGTGCGCAAGGTACCCCTGCGCGACGGCCGCGACGTCAGTCAATTCCGGCCCGTGCCCGGGCAGGACGGTCCGCTGACCCAATCCGCGCAGCCGGTGCAGCGATTCCAGGTAGTCGGTCAGGCTGCCGTCGTCCTTGTCCAGAACGGTGGTGCCGCGGCCCAGCACGCTGTCGGCGGTCAGGACGGCATCCTCGAGCAGGAACGACAGCGAGTCGGCGGTGTGACCCGGGGTGGCCAGCACCGTGATCGCCAGCCCGGCAGCCTCGATCACTTCCCCGTCGCTCAGCGTCACCCCGTCGCCACGCTGGAATTGCGGATTCGCCGCGCGTACCGGTGCCCCGGTCAGCTCGACCAGCTTGTCGATGCCGTCGGTATGGTCGCCGTGGCGATGGCTGATCAGCACCAGCGCGACGCGGCCCAGCGCGGCGATCCGGGCGATGTGCTCGTCGTCGCCCGGCCCCGGATCGACGATGACCAGCTCGTCGCTGCCCGGTCCGCACAGCACCCAGGTATTGGTGCCCTCCAGTGTCATCAGGCCGGGGTTGTCGGCCACCAGCACCGATGCCGTGTCGGTGACCGGCCGCAACCGGCCGTACGCGGGGTGGGTCAGCGACTCGGTCACGGTCGCCTAGCCGACCTCCACGATCAGCTCGACTTCGACGGGTGCGCCCAGCGGCAGCTCGGACACGCCGACGGCCGAACGCGCATGCGCGCCGTTGTCGCCGAAGACCTCGGCGAGCAGGTCCGAGGCTCCGTTGATGATGCTGGGCTGACCGTGAAAGCCCGGTGCGGAGGCGACGAACCCGACCACCTTGACCACCCGTGTCACCGAGTCCAGGCCGACGAGCGAATCCACCGCCGCCAGCGCGTTGAGCGCGCAAATGCGGGCCGCGGCCTTGGCTTCCTCCGGCGTGATGTCTGCGCCCACCTTGCCCGTACACGCCAGCTTTCCGGCCTCGAAGGGCAGCTGCCCCGAGGTGTAGACGAGGTTGCCGGTGCGCACCGCCGGCACGTAGGCCGCCAGCGGCGCCACCATCTCCGGAAGCGTGAGGCCTAGTTGCGCGAGCCGGGATTTAGCGTCCATCACTTCGGGCGCTTCAGGTAGGCGACGTGCTGCTCGCCGGTTGGCCCCGGCAACACCGCGACCAGCTCCCAGCCGTCGGCTCCCCACTGGTCGAGGATTTGTTTGGTGGCGTGCGTGAGCAGCGGAACCGTCGCGTACTCCCATGCGGAGGGTTGGGTCATGACGGCAGCTTATCCGCCGTCGTTGACGAGCTCCGGCCAACCCGGCGGCCGGGCGAGGCGGTAGGGCTAGCATGCGATGGTGGCGAACACACCTAACGACGGTCATCCCGTCGGCTGGCCGTCGCGCCTGTCGAAGGCCCGCTTGCACTTTGTGACCGGCAAAGGCGGCACCGGGAAGTCCACCATCGCGGCCGCACTGGCGCTGACGCTGGCAGCCGGAGGCCGCAAGGTCCTGCTCATCGAAGTCGAAGGGCGCCAAGGGATTGCGCAACTCTTCGATGTCCCGCCGTTGCCCTATCAAGAGGTCAAAATCGCGACCGCCGAACGCGGCGGGCAGGTGAACGCACTGGCAATCGATATCGAGGCGGCGTTCCTGGAATACCTCGACATGTTCTACAACCTGGGCATCGCGGGCCGGGCAATGCGACGTGTCGGGGCGATCGAGTTTGCGACGACGATCGCGCCCGGCCTTCGCGACGTGTTGCTCACGGGCAAGATCAAGGAAACGGTGGTCCGCCTCAACAAGGGGACCAAGAACCCGGTGTATGACGCGATCGTGGTCGACGCACCGCCGACGGGCCGTATCGCGCGCTTCCTGGACGTCACCAAGGCGGTCTCCGATCTGGCCAAGGGCGGGCCGGTGCATTCGCAAGCCGAAGGGGTGGTGAGGTTGCTGCACTCCGATCAGACCGCTATCCATCTGGTGACGCTGCTGGAAGCGCTGCCAATGCAGGAAACCCTGGAAGCGATCGAGGAGCTCGCCGAGATGCAATTGCCGATCGGCAGCGTCATCGTCAACCGCAATATTCCGGCCTACCTGAGTGCCGAGGACCTCGCGAAGGCAGCCGAGGGAGATGTCGACGCCGACTCGGTGCGGTCCGGTTTGGCAATGGCCGGAATCGAGCTGGCCGCAACGGATTTCGCCGGTCTGCTGACCGAGACGATCCAGCACGCCAGCCGAATCAGTGCACGCGCCGAAACCGCGCAACAACTCGACGCCCTGCATGTTCCACGGCTGGAATTGCCCACGATTTCCGATGGTGTCGACTTGGGCAGCTTGTACGAACTTTCGGAATCGCTTGCGCAGCAGGGGGTTCGATGAGCACTGTACCGAAACCCCTTGACATGGCCGCGATCCTGGCCGATACGTCCAATCGCGTTATTGTATGCTGCGGAGCCGGCGGTGTGGGCAAGACCACCACTGCCGCGGCAATTGCCTTGCGCGCCGCTGAATATGGCCGCACCGTCGTCGTCCTGACGATCGACCCGGCCAAGCGACTGGCCCAGGCCCTGGGCATCGACGACCTGGGTAACACACCGCAGCGAGTGCCACTGGCTCCGGAGGTGCCCGGCGAGCTGCACGGGATGATGCTCGACATGCGGCGCACGTTCGACGAGATGGTGGTCCAATACTCCGGATCCGAACGCGCACAATCGATTCTGGACAACCAGTTCTACCAGACCGTCGCCACATCGCTTGCCGGCACCCAGGAGTACATGGCCATGGAGAAGCTGGGTCAGCTTCTGGCGCAGGATCGCTGGGATCTGGTCGTGGTGGACACTCCGCCGTCGCGCAACGCGCTGGACTTTCTGGACGCGCCAAAACGCTTGGGCAGCTTCATGGATAGCCGGTTGTGGCGGCTGCTGCTGGCTCCGGGCCGGGGTATCGGCCGGTTGGTCACCGGCGTCATGGGTTTGGCCATGAAGGCGATGTCTACTGTGCTCGGTTCGAAGATGCTGAGCGATGCCGCCACATTCGTGCAATCACTGGACGCCACATTCGGGGGTTTCCGGGAGAAGGCTGACCGAACCTATGCGTTGCTGAAACGGCGCGGTACCCAGTTCGTGGTGGTGTCTGCGGCCGAACCCGATGCGCTGCGTGAGGCGTCGTTCTTCGTCGACCGGCTGACCCAAGAAGGCATGCCGCTGGCGGGCCTGGTGTTGAACCGCACTCACCCGATGCTGTGCGCACTACCCGTCGAACGGGCTATCGACGCGACCGAAACGTTGGAGGAGGAGCACAGCGAGTCGGAGGCGGCATCGCTGGCGGCAGCGGTGCTGCGGATCCATGCCGACCGCGGGCAGACGGCCAAGCGAGAGATCCGGCTGCTGTCCCGGTTCACCGGGGCCAATCCACACGTGCCTGTCGTCGGGGTCCCGTCGCTGCCGTTCGACGTCTCCGACCTGGATGCGCTGCGTGCGCTCGCCGACCAGATCGCCCCCGTCGGCGACGAAGCGGCCCGCGCAGCGGGCCGCTGAGGAACCGGCCAATCCAGCCCCGAGTCGGCGATGAAGCGGCCAGCCTGCGGGGGACGGGCCGCTAGCCGCGATTCCGCCCGGGCGGCATCGAGCGTGTGCTGAGGGCGACGACTGTGAATCCTGGGCGCGGTCACGCCGGATTTTTCCGCCCCAGCCACACGCTCGACTCCGACAACTCACACTCGGCGTCGAAGATTCACGAAACCGGCCCTCACCGCGCCGAACAACGATACAGTGAGAAAACCGCGCTATTGTGCATACGCCAGTTCCTATTGGACACAAGGCAATTAGAGCCAGCGACGCCGACTCAGTAACAAAATCGTAATGAGGGACGTGGAGCCGGCCGGCTCGCTTGCACCCCTATCCGAGAGCCTTAGCCGACGCTGCGACGCTTGCGCTTGTCGAGGTAGTCCGACCACGAGACCACCTCAGGATGTTGTTTGAGCAGTGCCCGGCGCTGACGCTCAGTCATGCCACCCCACACCCCGAACTCGACCTTGTTGTCAAGTGCGTCGGCCGCACATTCCTGCATCACCGGACAGTGACGGCAGATCACCGCGGCTTTGCGCTGTGCGGCTCCACGGACGAACAGTTCGTCAGGGTCCGTCGCCCTGCACAGCGCTTTTGATACCCAGTTGATCCGTTCCTCCGCATCGGCACTGCGGAGAAGGTTTTGCGCCGACGTGAGGTTTGTCCTTCGAGCGGCCGGACGTGTTCCTGACACGAGCTGATCCCTTCCTCCCGGCCGCGAATCGCGGCCGCCCTCCTCGGGTACCAGCCGATGTTGCGACCTAAGACACACTGTGCACATCGGTGTTACCTGAATCTCACTGCGCTTATAAGTTAGGTGGTCAGGTGGCAATTGCGCAACAGTCTGATAACGCTTTTTTTGGGACGCGCGTCCCGACTTCTGCCGACCGGCCGGGGGAAAAGCACCCCCTCGGTCCCCGATTAGGTCCCTGACCTGTGACGCACGCGCAAAATAAGCGCCGAGGCGCCGACGGCGCCGCCGTCACCGCTTTCCTAAGAATTTTTTTCAGTCTCACGGCGCGGGGGCGTGACAGGGGGCCGCTACTGTAGTACGCATGTCCGATCGCCCCCCGGTGGCGCTTACCCTGCTGAAGCTCGCGGGGTGTTGTGTGTTGGCCAGCGTCGTGGCCACGGCACTGATGTTCCCCTTCGCAGGCGGGCTCGGGCTGATGTCCAATCGCGCTTCTGAGGTAGTGGCGAACGGCTCGGCTCAACTCCTCCAGGGGGAGGTTCCGGCCGTGTCGACGATGGTCGACGCCAAGGGCAACACCATCGCGTGGCTGTACTCGCAGCGCCGGTTCGAGGTGCCCTCCGACAAGATCGCCAACACCATGAAGCTGGCGATCGTCTCCATCGAAGACAAGCGCTTCGCCGACCACAACGGCGTCGACTGGAAAGGCACCCTCACCGGGCTCGCCGGCTACGCCTCCGGGGACCTCGACACTCGCGGCGGTTCCACCATCGAGCAGCAGTACGTCAAGAACTACCAGCTGCTGGTCACCGCCCAAACCGACGCCGAAAAGCGGGCCGCCGTCGAGACCACCCCGGCGCGCAAGCTGCGCGAGATCCGGATGGCGCTCACCCTGGACAAGACGTTCACCAAACCGGAGATCCTGACCCGCTACCTGAACCTCGTGTCGTTCGGCAACAACTCGTTCGGCGTGCAGGACGCGGCGCAGACCTATTTCGGCATCAACGCCTCGGATCTGAACTGGCAGCAGGCGGCGCTGCTGGCGGGCATGGTGCAGTCGACCAGCGCGCTGAACCCCTACACCAACCCGGAGGGCGCGCTGACCCGACGCAACCTGGTCCTCGACACCATGATCGAGAACATCCCGCAAGAGGCCGACGCACTGCGTGCCGCCAAGGCGCAGCCACTGGGAGTGTTGCCGCAACCCAACGAGTTACCCCGCGGCTGTATCGCCGCCGGTGACCGCGCCTTCTTCTGCGACTACGTCCAGGAGTACCTCTCCCGCGCGGGGATCAGCAAAGACCAGCTGGCCAAGGGCGGCTACCTCATCCGCACCACGTTGGACCCCGACGTACAGGTCCCGGTCAAGGCGGCGGTCGACAAATTCGCTCCCCCGAACCTGGCCGGCATCTCCAGCGTGATGAGCGTCATCGCACCGGGCAAGGACTCACACAAGGTGCTGGCGATGGCCAGCAACCGCAAGTACGGCCTGGACACCGAAGCCGGTGAAACCATGCGGCCCCAGCCGTTCTCACTCGTCGGCGACGGCGCAGGATCCATTTTCAAGATCTTCACGACGGCGGCCGCGCTCGACATGGGTATGGGCATCAACGCCCAGCTGGACGTGCCACCTCGATTCCAGGCCAAGGGCCTGGGCAGCGGCGGAGCCAAAGGCTGCCCCAAGGACACCTGGTGCGTGATCAACGCCGGCAATTACCGCGGATCGATGAATGTGACCGACGCGCTGGCCACCTCCCCCAATACCGCCTTCGCCAAGCTGATCTCGCAGGTCGGAGTGAGCCGTACCGTCGACATGGCCATCAAGCTCGGCCTGCGGTCCTACGCCAATCCCGGCACCGCGCGCGACTACAACCCCGACAGCAACGAGAGCCTGGCCGACTTCGTCAAACGCCAGAACATCGGGTCGTTCACCCTGGGTCCGATCGAGGTCAACGCGCTGGAGCTGTCTAACGTCGCGGCCACGCTGGCCTCCGGCGGCGTGTGGTGCCCGCCGAACCCGATCGACAAGCTGATCGACCGCAACGGCAACCAGGTTTCCGTCACCACCGAAACCTGCGAACAGGTGGTGCCCGAAGGTCTGGCCAACACCCTTGCCAACGCGATGAGCAAGGACGCCGTGGGCAGCGGCACGGCAGCCGGTTCGGCCGGCGCCGCAGGCTGGGACCTGCCGATGTCGGGCAAGACCGGCACCACCGAGGCACACCGGTCCGCCGGATTCGTGGGCTTCACCAACCGCTATGCGGCGGCCAACTACATCTACGACGACTCGACGTCGCCGACCGATCTGTGTTCCGGACCGCTGCGCCACTGCGGCAACGGGGACCTGTACGGCGGCAACGAGCCGGCCCGGACCTGGTTCACCGCCATGAAGCCGATCGCCAACAACTTCGGCGAGGTGCACTTGCCGCCCACCGATCCGCGGTACGTCGAGGGTTCCGCGGCTTCCCGGGTACCCAGCGTGGCGGGGCTGGACGTGGATCAGGCGCGGATGCGTCTCAAGGATGCGGGCTTCCAGGTTGCCGATCAGCCCAACGCGGTCAACAGCACCGCAAAGTACGGCGAAGTGGTCGGTACATCGCCCAGCGGCCAGACCATTCCGGGTTCGATCGTCACGATTCAGATCAGCAACGGCATCCCGCCGCCACCACCGCCGCCGCCGGAGGACGCGCCGCCGGTCCCGGTCGGTTCGCAGGTCATCGAGATCCCCGGGCTGCCGCCGATCACCATTCCACTGCTGGCTCCGCCACCGCCTCCGTAGGCGCTGCGGCGAGCATCAGTGACGTAAGAGACGAACAAACAGTCGCCGACCGGCAGTAGGCTGCCTGCATGGCTGTTTCGCCCGTCCTGTTACGCACCGGTGCCGTCGCGCTCGGCTCGATCGTCACCGGGATCGGTTACGCCGCGCTCATCGAACGCAACGCGTTCGTGCTACGCGAGATCACCATGCCCGTGCTGAGTCCGGGCTCCACACCGCTGCGGGTCCTGCATATCAGCGACCTGCATATGCGGCCCGACCAGCGACGTAAACAGGCCTGGTTGCGCGAGCTGTCCAGCTGGGAGCCCGACCTGGTGGTCAACACCGGCGATAATCTGGCCCATCCCAAGGCGGTGCCGGCGGTGGTGCAGGCCCTGGGTGACCTGCTGCACCGGCCGGGCGTCTTCGTCTTCGGCAGCAACGACTACTTCGGGCCACGCCTGAAGAACCCCGCCAACTACCTGATCAACCCGGGGCACCGCGTCCACGGCGAACCGTTGCCGTGGCAGGATCTGCGGGCGGCGTTCACCGAGCGCGGCTGGCTCGACCTGACCCATAACCGTCGCGAGTTCGAGGTGGCGGGGCTGCACGTCGCCGCGGCCGGCGTGGACGATCCCCACATCGACCGGGACCGCTATGACACGATCGCGGGCCCGGCAAGCCCGGTCGCAAATCTGCGGCTGGGATTGACCCATTCACCGGAGCCTCGGGTGCTGGACCGCTTCGCCGCCGACGGCTATCAGCTGGTGATGGCCGGCCACACCCACGGCGGACAGCTGTGCCTGCCGTTCTACGGGGCCCTGGTCACCAACTGCGGGTTGGACCGGTCGCGGGCCAAGGGGGCCTCACAGTGGGGCCCGAACATGCGGCTGCATGTCTCCGCCGGGATCGGGACGTCACCGTTTGCGCCGGTGCGGTTTAGCTGCCGGCCCGAAGCCACCCTGTTGACGTTGATCGCCAGCCCCATGGGCGGCCGGGACTCGAGCACGAACCTGGGCCGTTCGCAGCCGAGCGTCTCGGTGCGGTGAGCGATCGGACCCGCATCGCGGTCCGCAGCCTGTCCCGCAGCTGGACGGACAACGCGATCAGGCTGATCGAGGCCGACGCCCGGCGCAGCGCCGACACCCACCTGTTGCGTTACCCGCTGCCGTCGGCCTGGTGTGCCGACGCTGACGTCGCGCTGTACCTGAAGGACGAGACGACACACATCACCGGCAGCCTCAAACACCGGCTGGCGCGGTCGTTGTTCCTGTATGCGCTGTGCAATGGCTGGATCGGGGAGAACACGACGGTGGTCGAGGCGTCGTCGGGTTCGACGGCGGTGTCGGAGGCCTACTTCGCGTCCCTGCTGGGCCTGCCGTTCGTCGCGGTGATGCCGGCGGCGACCAGCGCGGCGAAGGTCGCACTGATCGAAGCACAAGGCGGCCGTTGCCATTTCGTCGAAAACTCGAGTCAGGTCTACGCCGAGGCGGAACGCGTCGCGGCCGAGACCGGCGGGCACTACCTGGACCAGTTCACCAATGCCGAGCGCGCCACCGACTGGCGTGGCAACAACAACATCGCAGAGTCGATCTACGCACAGCTGCTCGAAGAGAAACACCCCGTCCCGGACTGGATCGTGGTCGGTGCCGGAACCGGCGGAACCTGCGCGACGATCGGGCGCTACATCCGCTACCGGCGGCACGCGACCCGGCTGTGCGTCGTGGACCCGGAGAATTCGGCGTTCTTCCCCGCCTACGCCGAAGGTCGGTCCGACGTCGTGATGTCCGCGTCGTCGCGGATCGAGGGCATCGGCCGGCCGCGGGTCGAACCGTCGTTTCTGCCCAGCGTGGTCGACCGCATGGTGTCGGTTCCCGACGCCGCGTCGATCGCGGCCGCCCGCCACGTCAGTACCGTGCTGGGACGCCGGGTGGGGCCGTCCACGGGCACCAATCTATGGGGCGCGTTCGGCTTGCTCGCCGAGATGGTCTCCGACGGCCGCAGCGGTTCGGTGGTCACATTGCTCGCCGACAGCGGTGACCGCTACGCCGACACCTACTTCGACGACGACTGGGTGAGTGCGCAGGGGCTCGATCCCAGCGGTCCGGCGGCGGCCCTGGCCGAGTTCGAACGCTCCTGCACCTGGAACCCTTGAGCCGGCAGTTTGGCGAGCCGACGGCCCGGTGCGATAGGCTGTCGTGGCTTCAAGCGGGGTGTGGCGCAGCTTGGTAGCGCGCTTCGTTCGGGACGAAGAGGCCGTGGGTTCAAATCCCGCCACCCCGACCTTGTGATCACAGGCACCGCTTCGACGCCTATGCGGTGACCAGGCTGTTCCGGGCCAGCGGCGTTCCGAAGTACCCGACTTCGGGATCGACGACGACGCTCTTGGTCTGGCCTTGTCGCGCCAGGACGTCGCGGGCCATCTGCTCGAACGAGATCTTGTCCGGCCCGCCGACATTCTCGATGCCGCCCAACGGTTTGCCTTCGGCCACCCGGGCCACCTCGGCGGCGAGGTCGGCGGCGGCGATGGGCTGGATCAGCGCATCCGGGACGCGCACTTCGTCGCCGACGGTCATCGACGCCGCGATGGCGTCGGTGAACTCCGCGAACTGGGTGGCGCGCACGATCGAGTAGGGCAGCTCCGATTCCTCGATGAGCTTCTCCTGGGCGACCTTCGCCCGCAGGTACCCGCTTTCGGGCAGCTGATCGCACCCGACGATCGACACCGCGACGTAGTGCCCGACGCCGGCGGCACGAGCGGCGGCCACGAGATTGGTGGTCGATGTCGTGAAGAACTCCATCACGGGATCGTCGTCGAAGGACGGTGAGTTCGACACGTCGACAACGACGTTGGCCCCCCGCAGAGCCTCGTCGAGGCCTGCCCCAGTCAGGGTGTTGACGCCGGTGCTGGGCGACGCCGCAACCGCGTCGTGGTGGTGCTCCCGCAGCTTGTCGACCACTTTCGACCCCAGCACACCCGTGCCACCGATCACGACGATCCGCATGGTTCCCCTTTTCCAATCGTCATGGGACCGTCAAGCCGGCCCGGGCCGCGTGGTGATTCCCGCAGAACCAAGCTAACGCGGTCCGCTCGGGGTGCTACCACTGGAGATTGCTACAAAGATGCGCGCGGGCTAAATGACATGCCAATGGGTCAGCGCCGCAAACAAAACGATCCAGCCGGCCGAAATCACCAGGCCTGCGATCGCTTCGCCGCGGCCTTCGCCGGTTGCCTTGACCTGTGCGAGCGCGGCGATAGCGCAGATGACGCTCAACACCACCGCGCCGCCCACGGCGAACGCGAAGGCCGCCGGAGCGTACATGTTGGACTCGCGCTCCGGCACCCGCTGGTAGGTGGTCATATCGGCTATCCCCTTCGCGTTGGACCATGTCGCTAGCGATGAGCATCCGAGCCGGCGCTTGGAAGATTCTCAAAGGATTCTTGGAGCCGAGGCCGGAACCGCACTCTGGTGCCGTGGCGGGGCGCCAGCATGATGGAGCGCCGCACGATGCGCTCGGGCCGGTCGTCGACGGCGCTGAACTCCCCCTCACGCAACAGCACGTGCAACACGGTGACCAGCTCGCGCATCGAAAAGGCCGCGCCCAGACAACGTTTCACGCCCCCACCGAAGGGCACCCAGGCGTAGGTTTGCGGGCGCACCCCGAGGAATCGCTCGGGCCGGAACTCGTTGGGATGGTCATAGACGCCGGGGTTGCGGTTGATGGCGATGATGTGGACGACAATGCGCGTTCCGGCATCCACCAGATAGTCGCCGATGCGAAACGGTTGCGCGGCAACGCGTGCCGTGAGGGGTGCGGGCGGCCGTACCCGCAGCGTCTCGTTGATCACCGCGGTGGTGAAATCCTCCGCGCCGCTGACGGCTTCGGCGCGCACTCGCCGCAGCGCCTCGGGATGGTGCAGCAAGAGATCGAATACCCATGCCAGCGTGGTCGCGGTGGTTTCGTGGCCGGCCAACATCAAGGTGATCAAATCGTCGCGAATCTCGCTGTCGGACAACCATTCACCGTCGTCGCCGCGCGCGCACATCAGCAGCGCCAGGATGTCGCGTTGCTCGGTCAAGCCCGGGTCATTGCGCCGTCGGGCGATCAGCGGCAGGACGACGTCGTCGATCTCCCGGAAGGCCCGGGCCCGCGACGGCCACACGCGTAACGTGCCCAAGCGACGAAGTGCGTAGCGAACCGTCAGCTGCTCTGAGACACCGAGGTTCAGCAGACGTTCGAACGGCCGGCCGAGTCGTCGCACCTCGTCGGGATCCTGCACGCCGAAAACGACTTTGACGATCACGTCCAGCATCAGCGCCCGCGCCGCCGGCAGCAGCGCGAACGGACGGTCGACGGGCCAACTGCGCATCGCCGCACGGGTGGAGTCTTCGATGATCGGGACGTAACCGTTGAGGGCGGCCCCGTGTAACGGCGGTGTCAGGAGTTTGCGGCGCCGCAGATGCTCCGGCTCCTCCTGCACGAACATCGACCCCGACCCGTAGATCGCCGCCGCGGGACCCACGCCCTCGCCGCCGAGCAGGACGTCGGCGGGAGCGGTGAAAACCTCCTTCACCAGCGCCGGATCGGACACGATCGCTACGTCGCCCAAGGTGAGGATCGGCATCGTCATGATCGGGCCGTAGCGGCGGATCAGCCGCAGCATCCGGCGCTCCCCACCCACCAGATAGGCAACCGCATACGCCGCCGCAAAAGCCGTACGAAACGGCCGGGGGGCCGGCAGCCCGGGTGGCCGGCGTATCACGTCCGGTGAGCCGGCCAACTCGGGCTCCGAATCAGGCGAAACAGCCACGCCCACGACACAACACGGCGCCGCCGGCTAGGTCAAGGCCGGCCGGCGGGGGCCGGTCACACACAGTCGGCGCACACCGGAAGCTCGCCGGCCGAACTGCGCAACCGGCTGCGGTGCTGCACCAAGAAACAACGCGAGCAAGTGAATTCGTCGGCGCGCTGGGGAATCACCGTTACCGATAGTTCTTCGCCGGAAAGATCCGCACCCGGCAGTTCGAACAATGGCGCCTCGTTCGGATCGTCGTCGACGATCGCCGTGGACAATTTGGGCAACGCCGGTGTCAGTTCGCGCAGCACCGAACCGTCCGCGGTCTCGGCGTCGGACACGCGGCGTGCATCGTAATCGCTAGCGGTCGGCATGGTGCGTTCCTTTCTGCGCAGTGACCGGGTTACACGTGCTGTGGTCACCTCGTGGCAGAGTCAATACCCCGTTCGGATATCGGCCACACCTGTCAACAGAAAGAAATCGTCGAAGCTTTCAGCGGCTTTCAGCGGCCTGCAGCGGCTTTCAGGGGGTGGTCAACCCTCCAAGGAGGCCGACTCAGCGAGCCGGGATTTCATCCCGTGCCAGCCGTTGGGCATGGTTTCGGGCTCTCCGGATCCAGATGCCGGAATTCGGCTGCGCGAGACCGCCAGCCCGAACCAGGGCGACATGACGGCCACCACCAGGATCACCGCGGCCACCACCTCATGCCCGGTTGCCAGCAGCACCAAGCCGGCGACGAGGCCGACTGCCCAGAGACCTGCGGCCACCAAACCGGGGACGTTGGCACCGCGCTCGCCGGCCACTGGCCGCGTCGTGCGGTGAGAACAAACGACGCTAATTCCGGTGTCAAGCATGCTCACTCCCAGCCGTATCGGTGTGACCATCACAATAGCCTATGGAAACTATTTCCACTCCATCCAATCTGTAACCGCTCTGCCGGGTAGCTGTGAGGTCACTGCCAGTGGTTACCCGGCGTCCCGTGGCCCCCAAACCGAATGGCCGGCCACTTGCCGGGGTATCACTGGTCGGTGAGTGATACCGCCTTGCTGGTCATCGACATGTTCAACGACTACCGCCATCCCGACGCCGAACAGCTGGCGGCCAACGTCGCGGCCATCATCGATCCGCTGGTCGGGTTGGTCGGCGACGCCGAACACAACCGCGGCGTCGATCTGATCTATGTCAACGACAACCACGGCGACTTCACCGCCGACCATCGTGCCATCATTTCGGCCGCGCTGGACGGCGAGCGTCCTGACCTGGTCAAACCGCTGGTGCCGAAAGCCGGCTGCCGGATCATCACCAAGGTGCGCCACAGCGTGTTCTATGCCACCGCACTGGAGTATCTGCTGGATCGGCTGAAGACCCGGCGCATCGTGCTCACCGGCCAAGTCACCGAGCAGTGCATCCTCTATAGCGCGCTCGACGGCTACCTGCGCCACTACGAGGTCGTCGTCCCACCCGATGCCGTCGCGCACATCGACGAGGAACTCGGAGCCGCCGCGCTGAAGATGATGAAACGCAATATGAGCGCCACCTTGCTGCCCGCGGAGCGCTGTCTGCGGTGAGGGTTTGCAATCGGCCCAACCGGGGAATGTGGGCGCTCTAGCTATTACCCGAGAGGCAGCCATATGACACGACGTCAGTCCGAGAAGGCCGAGTCCGACGTGGAGTTCGACCCGCATATCGCCAAGTCGCGCGACGACGAAGGAAGCTACGTCGGACTCGGCTCCGCCGACGACGACTTCGGCAGCGGGGAAACCGGCGCGGAGGCGCGCAGTCAAGAGGACTGACCCGTCGACGCTGTAGGAAACATCGACTTTCTCATCAGCCACATCAGTCACCGCCGGTTTGTGCTGTCTCGTTTTGCCCAGCTGTGAGCGACAACCTCGGTGCGGCGTCGGGCCTAGTTGTCGCTATCAGGTGGGCACACATTGCGCACTACTTGGGCCTGGGACCCATGTGAAACATGTGTTTTCGACGGGCGCCGGGACCCCGCCGTGACTAGATCAACACCGTTTTCGAGGCCCGGTCCAGATCCACCAGCAGCGCCCGATGATCCGAGATCGGCATCAGCTCGGCCGACGCCGCGCCGACGCGAAGACCGGGATCGTCGGTCAGGATATGGTCGAGTTGCCGGTCGGGGGCGGATGCCGGAAATGTCGCGGCCGTTGCCAACGGCCGCATCCGCGACCATCGGCGCACCGCGGCCGGAGTCAGGTTTAGGTCCCCGGTCAGCAGCCGCGGCCAGGGAAAGCCGCGCACGTCGTGAGCGAGGCGCCGTAGCTGCCACCGGTTCCAGCCGGGCACGAAGGACAAATGCGTGTTGGCCACCGTGAGCGTGCCCAACGGGGTGCGCAGGCGCGCGATGACGGCCGCCCGCGGCTCCTCGTCGACGATCATCACTTTGTCGGGCCCCGGCAGGTACATCGGGAAGCGCGCCGGAATACGGGGCAATCGCACCACCTGCCAGCTGGCCGCGGGGAAGCGCGACAGCAGCGCGATGCCGTAGGCCGCGGTCCCGGGCTGTTCATCGCCGGTGGCGGCCATCCACGTTGCCCCGGGCGTGCCCGAGATCGCGGCCACAAACCGATGTGCCACCGCGCCCATGGCTTCGGCAGCCGCCGCGGTGAGGTCGGCCCGGCCCGATCGCGGTTGGTCGCAGTCCACTTCCTGCAACGCCAACACGTCGGGGTCGATACGGCGCACGCAGTCACACAACCGCTGCACCTCCACCCCATCGCCCACCGTGCGGCCGTGCAGGATGTTGAAGGTCGCCACCCGCATGACTATCGGTCGGCTAACGGCATGGCCGCGGCTCGGGCGCCTTTGCCCGGCGCCGCGGCCCGCAATGGTGTTGCCCGGCCAGGCGCCCGAGTTCGGCCAGGTCGCGCTCGGCGTGGCTTTGTCGGATGTAGATGGTCAGGTCGGCGACGCGCTGCGCGTGTCGACCGTCCTCACACAGCGGTCCCGGCCCCAGGGCGCGGCCGGTTCGAGTGATGGCCTCGTCGACCGCGTGTTCCACGATGGCGCGGGCACGGCGAGCCAGCAATTGCGCGGTGCCGGACCGATCGAACGGATCGCCATCGATCCGCTCCGCGGCGCTGGCCAGCACCGCTTCTCCAGCGGCGAGCGCGGCGTCCACCGCGCCGAGATGCGCCAGCGCGTAGGCGTCGGCCGACTGGCTTCCGGCGCAGCGGTACAGCGGGTCGGCGACCCGGCGGGCGCCGCCCAGCCAGCACGCCGCCACCCCGATCGCGGCGTGCCAGAAGCCGGGCCGGTTCGGGTAGGCGTCGGGTTCCCCCACCGCAATCGCATGGACGTTGCTGAACTGCACCGATCGGGTGTCGCTGCCGGCCATCCCGGGGTTCCACCAGGTGCTCGGCAAGGGTTTGACGATGGGGTCGGTGACGGTCACCGCGAACAGGCCCCGTTTGTCGTCATCTAGGACCGCGGTAACCAGCGCGTGTGTGCAAAATCCGGCACCCGAACACCACACCTTGATGCCGTTGAGGACATACTCGTCGCCGGCGATGCGGCTGGCCCGCAGCACCGCGTCGGCGGACTCGGCCACCCACACGCCCCACAGCTGGCCTGCTTGCGGCGGCTTACCGCCCAACTCGTTGAGAATGGCACCGGCGTCGACATGGGCTTCGGCGATGCGGGCCGCCGCGATGTCCTCTTCGGCCAGCTGCGCCAGGCGTTGCCAGCGTTCGGCGGTGCGCCCAGAGGCCGGCAGCGGCAACTCCAGCCGCCCCGACTCCAGCCAATGCTCCACCAGCCCGGCCGTCACGCGCGCACCCGTCCGTCACGAACGAAAGTCACCACCACGGCCCGTGCGTAGCAACTCGGCGCCATGGGTGACATACGTTGCTGATACCCGATTTCGGCGGGCGATTAAACGACTGCCCGATAGTCCGCGACAGTCATGGTGGGCCGGGTTGCCGACGACTCCGGCAGGGTATGCCGTATCCACGATGACTAATTCGCCCAGGCCGCCCGATACGGCGCCCGATTGGACGGCCGCCATGGCCGTCGCCGGTGGGTGCTCAGGCGGCGGGCCGTACCCCGGGCTACGGGAATCGTTACGCCATGCCGCGTCAGCCCTCAAGGAACACGGGCCGCGCTTCGCGTTGGCCGGCAGCTACGCATTGTGGGCCTACGGCGCCCCCGAACCCAGCCACGACGTCGACATCGTGGTCGCCGACGCCGACGCGCCGGCCGCGGCCACCACGCTCGCCGATGCCGGTTTCCTTATCGAACGCCCACCGGAAGACTGGCTACTCAAGGCGCACAACGGCGAGTGGGTCGTCGACGTGCTGCACCGGGTCAACGGTGAGCCGGTGGGGCCGGCGGACCTCGACGACGCCGAAGAGCGTGTGGTGCTTGCCATTTCGATGCCGGTATTGCCGCCTACGACGGTCTTCACCCAAAAGTTACGCGCCCTGACCGAGCATCACTGCAACTTCGCCGACCTGATCCCGGCCGCCCGCGCGGTGCGCGAACAGCTGGACTGGGACCACATCGAGAAAGCCACCGACGACAACGATTTCGCGGCCGCATTCCTGATGCTGGCCGGCCGGCTCGGCTTACGTGGCTGAGAGCGTCACGTCTGCCCGCCGCCACCGGCGCCCAGCGTCCGTTGCATGTCCGGCTTCATCGCAGCCAGCTGGGCTCCCCAGTAGCCCCAGCTGTGCACGCCGTTGTTGTCGAGGTTGAACACGGCGTTGTGGCCGCCGGCGGCAGTGTAGGCGTTTTTGAACGCATCATTGCTTTGCAACACGACCTGTTCGATGACCTGTCCCGGGATGCTGCCCTGGCCGATTTCGGAGGGAGTGCCGTTGCCGCTGTACACCCACAGCCGGGTGTTGTTGCCGGCCAGTCGTCCGGCCTGCACGGTAGGATCGTTGCGCTGCCAACCGGGACCGCCCGTCGGCCCCCACATGTCCTGGGGGTTGAACCCGCCTTCGTTGCCCATCGCCAAGCCGATCAGCGTCGGGCCGTTGCCGCTGGAGGGCGTCATGTAGGCCGACAGCGACGCGGCATAGGCGAACTGCTGCGGGTGGTAGGCCGCCAGGATCATCGCCGACGACCCGGACATGGAGACGCCGACCACCGCATTGCGGGTGGAACGCACGCCCCTGCTCGCCAGGTAACCGGGCAGTTCGCTGGTCAGGAAGGTTTCCCACTTGTAGGTCTGACCGTTGGCCGATCCGTACCAGTCGGAGTAGAAGCTGGAACGCCCGCCCACCGGCGCCACCACCGAGATGCCGGAGCCGGCGTATTCGTCGAAGGCGTTGGTCTCGATGTCCCAGCCGCTGCGGTCGTCGCGGGCGCGCAGGCCGTCGAGCAGATAAACGGCCGGGGCTCCACCGGATTGGAACTCCACGGTGATGTTGTGGCCCATGCCCGCCGACGGCACCTGCAGAAATTCGGGCGCGGCCGCCCGCGCCTTCGGTTCGCCCCCGACCACACCCACCAGCCACGGCAGCGCCGCGGTCGTGAGCGCGGCGACGGTTAATCGACGCTTCCAACGATTGTCCCGATTGTTCTTGGTGCCCATTCCCGGCTCCTTTCATCGGAGGATTGTTGTTCGCTCGCTCAGGTGCCGGGCCAAGCCGCGCCCTACCGACCAAACCGGGTTGCGGGTACCCCGCGCCGCAGGGTTTCAACCGCCGGAAACGACGGTGGCCGAGCCGATCCGAGGCGCCGAAAAAATTCGGGGTTTGGGGATGCGGGCGGGAGGGCACTTCCTGCGGCATGAATGCCTCTCGTATTGTTCGTCACGTCGGTCCCGCGGCAGCCGCCGCATGGGTCCTCAGCGCTACTGTCCTGCCGGCTACTGCCATCCCCTCCGCCTACGCCCGGTCTTGCCCCGACGTCGAGGTGGTGTTCGCCCGCGGCACCGGCGAACCACCCGGTGTCGGTCCCACCGGACAGGCCTTCGTCGACGGCCTGCGCTCCCGTCTGGGCGCCCGCTCGATGGGCGTCTACGCGGTCAACTACCCCGCCAGCGACCAGTGGGATACCGGCGTCGACGGCATCCGCGACGCCGGCGCGCACGTCGTCTCCACCGCCGGCGGCTGCCCCAACACCAAAATGGTGCTCGGCGGTTACTCCCAGGGCGCGGCCGTGATGGGCTTCGTCACCTCCCCGGCGGTGCCGGACGGGGTCGACCCGGCGACCGTGCCCAAACCGCTGGCACCCGATGTCGCCAACCACGTCGCCGCCGTCGTGCTGTTCGGACCACCCAATGTTCGGGCCATGAACTTCCTCGGTGAGCCGCCGGTCAACATCGGCCCGGCCTACCAGGGCAAGACCATCAAGGTCTGCGCCCCCGAAGACCCGGTGTGCTCCGACGGCATGAACTTCGCCGCGCACAACACCTACGCCGACGACGGCGGCATGATCGGCAAGGGCGTCGACTTCGCCGCCAGCCGCCTGGGCGCGGGTCCCGGCGGACCTATGACCGTCGCGTCTCCAGGCGGCGGCTTCGGCAACTGACACACGGCTTCCCGTTCCACCCCGGTGACGCGGTGGGTGCGCCGAATGTGCCCCATCACCCGACAGCACCCACCGCGTCACACCGCTTCCCCGGACAGCGACATGATTTGGCGTACAAGCCATTTCACGTCATCGCGGATCAGCCGGCGCGCCAGTTCCGCCAGGATGCGCGGATGCCACGCGGCGCCGGCCAGCTGGCTGAGATGGTCGAGCGCCACATCCACCCTGGCCAGTGCGCGGTGCATCCGGGAACCGCCGGGACCGACCGGTTCCGGCAGCATCGTGGTGACCCGCACCCCGCTCTGGCCCAACTCGTCTTGCAGCGTCTGGGCGAACTCTCTGAGAAAAGCCGCGCTGGCCCGGTACACCGCGACCTGGTGGTCCGAGTGGTCCGATTGGTCCGATGCGGCGCCGGCCGGCGACACGGTCAAGATGATGCCGCCGCGGCCGTGCACGACCATCTCCTCGGCCAGCAGCCGAGCCAGCCGCATGGTCTGACCGATGCCGGCCACCATCTCCTGCAGCACGTTTTCCAGGCTGTCGTCCAGGTCGTAACCGTCGACCGGTGAGTTCAGCGCGGCCGCCACCACGGGTTGCCGGGCGGCCCGCACGCGCCGGTACAACACGTCGGGCCGCTCGGCGAGCCGCGCGTCGACCTGGATCGGCTGAACGTTGGTACCCAGCCCGCTGAGAGCGGCCGCGGCGGTGTGGATCTCGTCGCAGGAGTCGGTGACGATCAGGTCGTATCCGCGCCGGGCGAACTGTCTGGCAAAGGCGAAGCCCACGTCGTTGCTGGCACCGGTGACCAGGGCCAACCCCCCGGGCGAGTTTTCGCCGCGCTGGTGCGATTTTCGAGCACGCCCGCGTGGGTCATTGTGTGCAGCCGGGCGAATCGGTACGACCCTGTCATCAGTCAATTCCATGTCCTCCACGCTTGCCGGTCCCGAACGCCGGCATCCCCCAGCCCAGGTCCTACCCGGTGAAACCGCGGCTAAACATCGGTTTCAGAACCCCTGCGGCGCGCCGTTTCCCAGCGCTCAGATCCGCCTGTCCGCCGTCGGCGCTTGGCGTGGGCCCGCAAACCCCGGGCGAACATCTCCTCTTCGCCGTAGCCGTTGGCGACGGCCGTCACCGCCGAAGTGTCCGCATGTAAGGCTATGGCCGACAACGGAATACGCTCGTCGCGAAAGCGCCCGACGAGTTCGGCCGTCAGGTGCTGGGCCTCGGCGGCGCTGCCGCCGTTGCCGCACGCCAGTAGCCGGCCGCCGCCGTTCAGCACCGCTGCCAGCTGCCGCCCGCACCGGCGCAGGCGCCTGCGAGCTGGTCCGGCCCACCGCATCCCGCAGCGCATCGAAGTGCACTTCGATCACGGCGGTCCTCCTCTCCACCGCACCGCGGCCAGCAGTTCGGCGTCTTTGATTCCGTCCAGGCAGGGATGGCCGGGCACCGAGCAGGCCCCGGCGCGGCTGGCGCGACACGGTGCGGACTGATCGCCGAGCACACTGACCCGCCGGCCATAGGGACGCCACTGTGCGGCCGGGACGACGGGCGCGAACAACGACACCACCGGAGTACCCACGGCGGCAGCTAGGTGCGCCGGCCCGGTATTGGGTGCCACGACCACGCGCGCCGCCGCGAACACCGCCGCCAGCTCCGCCAGGCTGGTCCGGCCACCGAGGTCGACGGCCGCATCGCCGGCCACCGCGGCGGCCAGCGCGGCCTCGCCGGGACCACCGGTGACGACCACGCGGTACCCGGCTTCGGCCAGCGCCGCCACCATGGCCGCGCTACGGTCCTGGCTCGGTTGCCGCGCCGGCACGGCGGCGCCGGGATGGAACGCCACGAAGGGGTCCGGCCCGATCCGGGCCGACAGCCGGCTCGGCAGCGGATCAAGCGCCCGGATCCGCAGCGCGCCGTCGTCGCCGGGGGGCAGTGGACAACCGGCCGCGTCGGTCAGCGACAGCGCCCGCTGCGGCTCGGGGACTCCGCTGGGCGCCTGGTGTCGCAGATCCAGCAGCGCGCCGGGGTAGTCGGTGCTGATCGCGCCGACCCAAGGCACCGACGCCATCTTGGCCAGCAACGCCAGCGGCAGCGGCGACTGGTGGAACGACGTGAAGATGTACAAGCGGGCGGGCGCGATGTCGCGCAGCTGTTTGACCAACCCATCCGCGTGGGCGGCGGTCAGCTCGGGCGAGTCGAAATCCACCCACGGGGCCTGCCATTGCACGATCTCGTCGACCCCGACCAGCAGTTCGGCGGCATCGCGGCCGCGTGGCCCGACCAGCATCACGACCCGGTCGTGGTAGGCGGCCACGGCCCGCACCGCGGGGCCGGTGATCAGCACGTCGCCGGCGCCGTCGAGCCGGGCCACGATCGCGGTATTCGCGCGGGTATTCATCGGCACCCCCGCAGCACCACCGATGCGGCCTCGTCCAGGGTCGCGGCCACCCGGGCGCGGGCCTGCGCGCGGTCGATCTCGTCCGGCAGGGTGCGCGCGGTGGGCATCAGTACCGCGTCGGCGTCGGCGGCCAGCTGGTCGCTGCTGATCAGCCCGCGGGCCACCCCGGACTGGTTGGTCACGACGGCGAGCAGCAGCCCGCGTTTCCGCAGCCGCCGCAGCGCACGCCTGGCGGCCAGCACCCGCAACGGAAGGCCGCGGCCCACTTCCAGGGCGGTGGCCGGACCCAGCCGGTCGTCCGACACCACCACTTCCGCAGGTGCCGGACCCGCCCCGTGGGTCAGCGCAATGATCAAGTGCTGCAGGGACTCTCGGCCGACGGCGGGCGCGACGATCGCGTAGCCGGACCTCATCGGCGGCGCCTGACCAGATAGCGGCCGATGGCCAGCACGTCGATCGGGGAACTGCCGAACACCTCGAGCGCATCCCGCGGGGTGTCCACCATCGGCCGTCCCGCGGTGTTGAAGCTGGTATTGACCAGCACGGGCACCCCGGTGCGCTGGGCGAACCGGCTGATCGTCGCGTGCAGCCGCGGATCGGCGGCCTTGTCGACGGTCTGGACGCGTGCGGTGCCGTCGACGTGGGTGACCGCGGGGATGCGGTCGCGCCACGCCTCGACGACGTCGTGCACGAACAGCAGGTAGGGACTGGGCAGCGGGCCGCGGCAGAAGATTTCGGCGGCACGTTCGGCGAGAACCATCGGCGCCACCGGCCGGAACTGTTCGCGGCCCTTGACCGAGTTGAGTCGTTCCAGGTTGGCGGGATCACGGGGATCGGCCAACAGTGAGCGCCCGCCCAGGGCCCGCGGACCGAACTCGGCGCGGCCCTGGAACCAGCCGACCAGCTGGTTCGCGGCCAGCGCGTCGCCGACGGCGGCCGAAATATCTTGTGGCTCTTCATACGTGACGGCAGCGCTGTCGAGGGTGGCCCGGATCTGCGCGTCCGACCAGCCGCGGCCCAGTTGCGCCGTCGGCATCGGTACGATCGGCTCGCCGTAGGCGGCCGCCAGCGCCAGCGCGGCGCCCAGCGCGGTGCCGGAGTCACCGGCGGCGGGCTGTACCCACACCCGGTCGAAGCCGGATTCCGCGTAAATGCGGGTATTGGCAACGCAATTGAGTGCCACGCCGCCGGCCAGGCATAGTGCATCGCCGTCGGTACGGTCGCGCAGCCAGCCGACCAGGTCCAGCAACACCTCCTCGACGACGCGCTGCACGCTGCAGGCCAGGTCGGCGTGCACCGGGTCCAGACCCTCGGCGTGAGCGGCGCGCCGCGGCGCCAACTCCTCCCACTCGATGGGCTTGGTGCGGAACCCGCCGTCGGCGCAGGCGTACACCCGGTCGCGCAGCTCTCCGAGGAACCTGGGCCGGCCGTAGGAGGCCATCGCAATCACCTGGTACTCGTCGCTGGAGTGCGCGAAACCCAGGTGCTCGGTGAGACTTTCGTAGAGCAGCCCCAGCGAGTCGGGCAGCCGCTGCGACACCAGCACGTCGAGCTTGTGGTCGCGGTACACCCCGGCCAGCATCGAGGTTCGCTCGCCGCGACCGTCGACCACCAGCACCGCGGTGTCCGGGTGCGGCGAGGCCAGCGCCGTCGATGCCGCGTGTGCGACGTGATGGCGAACATGCTGCACCACTTCCGGATTGAGCCCGGGCACGGCGGATGCCAAGAACCGCGGCGCGCGCAGTGCATACAGCGTGCGCAAGTGCTCCCAGTCCCGGTCCAGGCCGGCCGGGTCGAGCGGTTCCTCGTACATCAGCGCCGGGTCGTAGGAATAGCCGACCGCGTCGATCTGCGCCGGGTGCAGACCGGCGTGATCCAGGCACCACCGGATGGCCGCCACGGGAAGCTCCCAGGTGGAGAAGGGCACCGCCGGCTTGCCGTGTCTACGCCGGGAGAACCGCTCTTCCTCGGCGGCCGCCACCACCTGCCCGTCGACCACGAGAGCCGCGGCCGGATCGTGAAATACCGCATTGATACCCAGGATTCGCACCGGACCTCCTATGTCGCCAGCGGTTCGCGAGCCGGGACCCGCCGCGAGTGGTCGGGCGTCATCCGCAACCACTGCAGCGTCCGGCTCAGCCCGGTGCGGTGGTCGACGCGCGGCCACCAGCCCAGCCGTCGCCGTGCCAGCGTGATGTCGGGGCAGCGGCGCGGCGGGTCGTCGACGGCCGGCGGGCCGAATTCGATCGTCGAGCCGCTGTCGGCCAGCGCACGAATCAGCTCGGCGACCTCGAGCACGGTCAGCTCGGTGACCAAAAAACACGCGACATTCCAGACACCCGCGTCTGGTACCCGGGAATTCGATGATGAAACGTGTTTTGCCAGCACGATTCCGGGGTAGTGGACTCGGACATGGCGGTCCCCTCTGCAAGCCGGCCCCGGACTTCTTTCGTCGTCGCGACGCGTGATCGGGCCGACGAGCTGTGCACCGTCCTGGAACGTCTGCTGGACACCACCCGCTGCCCGATCGTCGTGGTCGACAACGCATCTCATGACCACTCTGTGGCGACCGCCGGCCGGATCGCGGCCCGCTCCGGCGGCCGGTTGATCGTCATACCGCTGACCCGCAACCAGGGCGCGGTGGCTCGCAACATCGGTGTGGCATACTGCGACACACCGTTTGTCGCGTTCTGCGACGACGATTCCTGGTGGGCGCCCGAGGCGGTCGAGTTCGCCGAGGTGCTGTTCGACGGGTACCCCACCGTGGCGCTGCTGGCCGGCCGTACCGTCGTCTGGCCGCAGCACCGTGACGACCCGCTGGTCGACGAACTCGCGAACAGTCCGCTGGGTCGCCGCGCGGCGTTGCCCGGGCCGTCCATTCTGGGTTTCCAGGCGTGCTCGGCGCTGGTACGCAGGGCGGCGTTCCAGGCGGCCGGCGGATTCAGCCCGCTGCTGCACTTCCGGGGCGAAGAGGCGCTACTGGCCTGGGATCTGGCCGCGCAGGGTTGGGATCTGTGCTTCTGCCGTGCGCTGGTGTCATACCACCAACCGTCCGCGGCGCGAAAACCGAACCGCGTCCAGCACGCCCGCGTGCTGCGCAACGAGATGCTCACCGCATGCCTGCGCCGGCCGGTAGACCGGTGCATCCGCGCCTCCGCCGACCTGGCCTGGGCCGCAACGCACGACACCGCCCACGCCGCAGCGTTATTCGAGGCGCTCGGTGCGCTGCCGAAGGCGCTGCGGGAGCGGCGCCGACTGCCCGAGCCGGTCGAGCGGTCGCTGCGGCTACTCGAAAGCCGGTGAGCGGTAACGGCATCGGAATCACCCGGACCTGGCGGCTGCGCTCGGCGCGCGGCCGCGGGGGCGTCGTGCTCGACGTACACCGCGGGCACGTCGCGGCCGGCACCGCGGCCCGTCCACCTGGCACACAGCGCGGCCTCGTGCGGGTTCTGCAGCACCAGGACGTCGATGTCGTGCCGGCCCAGTTCCTCGAGCGTGACCTGTTCCGCATTGGGCCACGACCGGCCCGCCAGGCCGCGGCCTTCGGCATCACCATCGCCGGCCAGCGGGACCAGGTACCGATGCCGGCCCGCCACGAACGCCTGCGTCCGGGACCCGTGCACATGCCACCAGCACCGCTTTGACGTCACGCCGCGACATGGCGAGCCAAATACCCTCAGGGCGATTCGCTAAACGGCTTTTTCGCGACGATTTCGCGGTCCCCGCTTCCGCGTCTGACCTACCCACCGCCAAGGCGGTTACCTAACCTTGAAGTGGGTATTCAGGGGCGGTCATGCAGGAAACCGGCGAACACGGCAAGCTGCGCGGCGTGGTGGCAGTCGGCGCCTCGGCCGGCGGTGTCCAAGCGCTGCGCAGTCTCGCGGCCGGCCTGTCGCCGGACCTGCCGTACGCCTACCTGGTGACCCTGCACCTGCCGCCGGGCGCACCCAGCGTGCTGGCGCGGATCCTGGATCGCAGTGGTCCCCTGCCGGCCGTGCCCGCCGAGCACGGCGCTGCGCTGCAGCCGGGACGCATCTACGTGGCCACGCCGGATCGTCATCTGCTGGTCAGTGACCACCGGGTGGTGCTGTCGCACGGACCGACCGAAAACGGGCACCGCCCCGCGATCAACGCATTGTTTCGTTCGGCGGCGCTGGCCTTCGGGCCGCGCGCCATCGGGGTGCTGTTGTCCGGTGTGCTCGACGACGGCGTGCTGGGTCTCGCGGCGATCCGCTCCCGCAGCGGCACCACCATCGGTCAAACCGCCGGGGATGCCCTGTTTCCGTCGATGCCGACCAATGCCCGACATGCCGGCGTACTGGACCGCGAGGCCGCGGCCGCCGACATCGGCGCAGTACTCAAAGAGCTGTCGCACCGGCAGAGCAAGGAGCCCACCATGGAGCCGGACGCCGCGCTGGAGCTCGAGAACCGCATCGCCATGGCCGCTCCTTTCTCCACCGACTTCGACACCCGGGAATTGGGCGCCGCGTCGGGCTACACCTGCCCGGACTGCCACGGATCACTGGTCTTGATCGGCGACGGCAACTATCGCTGCCACGTCGGCCACGCCTGGTCGGCCGACGCCCTGCTGGCCGCCCGCGACGGCGAGATCGAGGGCACGCTGTGGGTGGCGCTGCGCAGCCTGCAGGAGAAGGCGCGACTGGCGCGGCATCTGGCCGCCAAGGCCGGTCGCGGTCCGCTTCTTCAGCGCTACCTGGCTCAGGCCGAGGAGACCGAGCGGGCGCTGGCTGTCCTCGGCCAGCGACTGTCGGCGGGCGTTTCCCACCGGGGCGACCCGGGTGATGACGATGACTGAGCACAACCGGCACGTGGTGGTCGACGTCGAGCACCTGGACGACGCGGTGGTCCTGGTGCTCGAGGGGGTGCTCGACAGCCTGACCTATCGCGAGTTGCGCGACGCCGTCATCAAGGCGGCGCTGGAAGAACCGCGCGCGGTGATCGTCGACGCGAACCGCCTGTCGGTGCCGTCGGCCTCCGCCTGGTCGGTGTTCACCAGTGCCCGCTGGCACGTCAGCAGCTGGCCGGACGTGCCCATCCTGCTCGCCTGCCAGGACCCCCGGACCCGGCGGGTGATCACCAGCGTCGGGGTGGCGCGATACGTGCCGGCGCATCCGACCAGAGAGTCGGCGCTCAGAGCGGTGGCCGCTGTTTCGCTGCACGGCCGGCGGCGGAGCCGCGCCCAGCTTCCGGCCACCGCGGTCAGCGTCCGGGTGGCTCGCTCACTGATCCAGGCGTGGCTGACCGCATGGGCCAGAAGTGATCTCGCGGCCGCTGCCGCCACGGTGGCCACGGTGCTGGTGGAAAACGTGCTGGCGCACACCGACAGCGCACCGGTATTGGTGCTGGAGAACTACCGCGACACCGTCACCGTTGCGGTGGAGGACAACAGCCATCGTCCCGCGGTGCGACACGAAGACGCCGGGCGCGGCGCCGAAATGTTGTCCGGCCTGGCCATCGTCGCGGCGCTGTGCCGGGCGTGGGGCAGCATGCCGACCTCGTCCGGCAAGACCGTATGGGCACTGGTTGGCCCCGAAAACGGGTTTTGACGGCGCGAGTAGTGTTCGAGCCCGTCGGACCCCCTCAGTGAATGCGGACGTCACAGCCATGAACGCCACAACCGACGAGTCCTTCGAGGCCTTGTTGCGCTATATGCGGGATTCCCGCGGCTTCGACTTCACCGGGTACAAGCGCACCTCGCTGATGCGCCGGGTCCGGCACCGGATGGATCAGGCCGGCTACTCCGGCTTCGACGACTACCTGGACGTCCTGCAGGCCAGTTCCGACGAATTCGCCGCCCTGTTCAACACCATCCTGATCAACGTGACCGCCTTCTTCCGCGACCAGGAGTCCTGGGATTTCGTCAGGGCCGACGTGATTCCGCGGATGCTGGCCGAGCGCGGTCCCGATGACCCGGTCCGGGTGTGGAGCGCCGGATGCGCGTCCGGCCCGGAGGCCTACACCCTGGCCATGTTGTTGGCCGAGGCGCTGGGCGCCGACGGGTTCCGGCAACGGGTCAAGATCTACGCCACCGACATCGACGAAGATGCGCTCGCCGAGGCACGCATGGCCGCCTACGACGCCAAGGCGGTCGAGCCGGTGCCGCCGGATCTGTTGGCCCGCTACTTCGAACAGGTCAGCGGCCGCTACGTGTTTCGCAAGGATCTGCGTCGCGCCGTCATCTTCGGCCGCAACGACCTGGTCAAGGACGCCCCGATCTCCCGCGTCGACCTGCTGGTCTGCCGCAACACGCTGATGTACCTCAACGCCGAAACCCAGCGAAACGTGCTGAGCCGCTTGCATTTCGCGCTGGCACCGCAGGGCACCCTGTTCCTCGGGCACGCCGAGATGCTGCTCAGCCACGGTGATCGCTTCACCCCGCTGAACCTCAAGAACCGGATCTTCCGCAAGGCCGCCGGGCCGCACGACAGCGTCGACCGCTACGGCCCGGCGGCGGCGCTGTACGACCGCCAGGGCGACTCGCCGGGCCTGACGACGTTGCGGGACTTGGCGTTTCGCGCCGGGCCGGTGGCCCAGATCGTGGTCACCGGGGAGGACACCGTTGCCATGATCAACCAGCAGGCCGAGACGGTTTTCGGCCTGTCGGCCCGCGACATCGGGCGGCTGCTGCGCGATCTGGAAGTGTCCTACCGGCCCGTCGAGCTGCGCGCCTACCTCGAGCAGGCCAAGGTGGAGCGCCGTCCGGCGCGGATTCAGGACGTCAAATGGCAGCGGCCGGGCGCCGACACGGTGTGGTTCGAGATCCACGTCAACCCGCTCATCGACAGCCGGAACGGCCTGCTCGGGGTCTCGATCGTGTTCTTCGACGTCACCGCGACCCGCGCGCTGCTCGACAAGGTCGTCGCGACCAACCGGCAGCTGGAGACGGCGTATGAGGAGCTGCAGTCGACCAACGAGGAGCTGGAGACCACCAACGAGGAACTGCAGTCGACGGTGGAAGAGCTCGAGACCACCAACGAAGAACTGCAGTCCACCAATGAAGAACTCGAAACCATGAACGAGGAGCTGCAGTGCACCAACGACGAGCTGCACACCATCAACGACGCCCTGCGGGAACGCACTCTCGAGCTGGACGACGTGACGAATCTACTGCACTCGCTGATCAACTCGGTCCGGCTGGGCATGGTGGTGGTGGACCGGGAGATGCGGGTGGTGGTGTGGAACCGCGGCAGCGAAGACCTGTGGGGATTTCGCGCCGACGAGGTGACGGGCTCAGCGTTGACCTCGCTGGATATCGGGCTGCCGATGGAGAACCTGCGGCCGTTGATCGGCAACGCGTTCGTGGACCCCGACAGTTTCGGTGAGACGGTGCTCGATGCGGTCAACCGGCGCGGCCGCCCGGCCCAGGTGCGAGTCACCTGCACATCCTTCCGGTCGGCCGGAGACCTCGTCGGCGGGGCGCTGTTGCTGATGGAGGTCGTCGGCTGACCGCCGCGCCGCGCGGTCAGGCCGGAATGCGAAAAGAACCTCGGCGGCGGTTTCACCCCCGGCATAGCGGGTAGTCTCCGCGCGTCGCGGAGCGCCCCAAGAAACGCGGGAAGGGAGTCGCGAGGTTCGGAGGATGCCGAATGAAGATCGCGATCGTCTGCGGTGACGACGTCGTCGCTGAACAATGCGGCCCCGAGGGGGCCGTCGGCGACGACTGCGGGCAGCTGTGCGCCGCGTTGGCGACGCACGGGCACGATGTCACCGCCTTCGTACGCCGCCGGGCCACCATCCCGGAAACCACGACCTCAGATACCGCGACCGAGCACGGCTACCGGACCGTTGCGGTAGCCGCCGGCCCGGTCGCGGCGATTCCCCCGGCACAGGTGTTGCCCTATCTGGGCGACTGGGCCGCCGAACTGGCCGCTGTGTGGTCGTCGGATCCGCCCGACGTCGTTCATGCCCTCGGATGGCTGGGGGGCCTGGCCGCCCAGCTGGCGGCGAAACGTCAAGGCCTGCCAACGGTGCAGAGCTTCTATGGCCTGACCACCCTGACGCAGCCGGACCGAGCCGGTCGCCATCCCGATGGCTCCGAACGCGCCCGGCTCGAACCGCTGTTGGCCCGCAACGCGACCTGGGTCACCGCGGGCAGTAGCGACGACGTCAGCGCGCTGGCCAGGCTGCGCCGCAGCCGTGCGCGGTTGTCGGTCTTGTCGGCCGGGGTCGACGTCGACCGCTTCACTCCCGTGGGTCCCGCACTCGCCCGTACCGACTTGCATCGCATTGTCTGCGTCGCACCAGATCCCTCGCCGGACAGCGGCTTCGACACCACGATCTGCGCCCTGCCCAAGATTCCCGCGGCGGAACTCGTCATCGCCGAAAGCGCCCCGGCCGGCTCCCGCCACCGTCAAGCTCGGCGCGCCCTCGAAAACCTCGCCGCCGAGCTGCGGGTGAGTAACCGGGTCCGCGTCGCCGGCCCGGTCGCGGCCGGCGAACTGCCGGCCCTGCTGCGATCGGCGGACGTGGTCGCGTGCACGCCGCGGCAGGCGCCGCGGGCCGCCGCCGCGTTGCAGGCCATGGCCAGCGGCGTCGCCGTGGTGGCGGTCTCCACCGGCGCCCTGGCCGACACCGTGGTGCACTCGGTCACCGGATTACTGGTACCGCCCGACAACCCCAGAGAATTGGCAATCGCATTGAAAATCCTTCAAGAACAAAGCTTTCAGTGTGCGGGCATGGGAGCCGCGGGGCGGTTGCGTGCAGAGTCGCGGTTCACCTGGGAGCGCATCGCGTTCGACGCGCTGAACATCTATCGCCAGGTGAGCTCGCTGGACGAGCGGCAACCCGTGGCAAACGCCCGATAGCTACGCAAATCAACTACCATCATTGTCAACCATGACAAGTGTTACCGAGGACACACGGTGCCGTGCCCGTCCGCAGCTGCGCGACGCGACCAGCCTCGACAGCAAGGATCGCACGGAACAACAGGACGGCCCTGCCGCGGTGCGCCACACGCACTTCCACACCGCCGACCCGGTTGCCGCCCAGAGATTCTTCACCAACGCCTATCACCCAGGCTGGCGAATCACCGAGTTCGCCAGGGGAGCGACCGTCACCCACCGCCGGTATGCGGCTGAGCACCTCACCGTCGACGACGTGACGATCCAGGGCCGAGTCGACTGCGAAATCCGCACGAGCGACCGCTTCGTGGTGATCCAGCCGCGCTCGGGCTCGTTGATCGCGGTCGGCAACGGCTCTGCGGACACAGACACTCCGATGCTGGCCGTCGACGGATTTCCGCGCCTGTTGCGGCTGAACAGCGTCCGGTTCACCGTCGTCAGCATCGACGCCGACCTGCTCCAGCAGGTCGGCGCGGGCTCACACACGCCGATGCCGCAGCAGGTCGAGTTCCTCAGTTCCCGGCCGCGTACCCCGGTGGCGGCCCGCATGTGGCGGGACGCATTCGACTACGTCACCACCAGCTTCGCCTCCGCCGACACGGCACGGCACCCGCTGCTGGTCACCGCGGCCGCCCGGCTGCTGGCCGCCGCGCTACTCGAGTGCTTTCCGTCCAACGTCACCGCGGGAACGTCCTCGCCCAACGACCCATCGGTCCCCAAGGCCCTACAAACCGCGATGTCGTTCATTCATCGCCACGCCGCGATGAACATCGGGGTCAAGGATGTGGCGGCCGTGGTCCATCTGACGCCGCGGGCGGTGCAGTACCTGTTCCGCCAGCAGCTCGACACCACTCCCACCGAGTACCTCCGCCGGATCCGGCTGCATCGAGCCCATCAGGACCTGATCTCCGGCGACCGCTCGATCACCACGGTCAGCGAAATCGCGCAGCGCTGGGGCTTCGCCCACACCGGCCGGTTCGCCGTGCTCTATCGCCAGGCCTACGGCGAAAGTCCGCACACCGCGCTCAAACGCACCACCGGCGGGTAGCACCGCCGGATCACGCCGTTCTGGCCAACGGCCGCGACCCGGATGCGCTTTGCCCCTTGGCAATTCGTTGCACCAGCAGCCGCGTGGCCTTTTCCAGGATCTGCTGCGCGGCAGCGGGCCGGCGGGCGCGGCGCGCACGGCGGACCGCCGCGGCAATCGTCATGCGTTGCTCGTAACCGGTGACCACCCGGGGATCGATGTAGGAGCCGCGTGCCACCGCCGCGGTGTTGCCCAGTTCCTCGGCGACTTCGCGCATCACGGCGGCCTCGACCCGCTTGGTCACGCGTTGCGACACCGGCGGGTCCGCGTCGGCGAACGCCGCGGCCGCCAGCACGGTGCCGTGCCAGGTCCGCAAGTCCTTGACGGTGTAGTCGTTGCCGACCAACTCCTTGAAGCGCGCATTGAGGTCGTCGGCACGAATGTCTGCCCATCCAGGACCGTTGCGGCACACCAGGAGTCGCTCCGATGCCGGCTTTCGGCGGGTCAGCGAACGCACCGCGCGGGCGACTTCGGGGTCGTCGATCTCCAGGGTGCGCCGTACCCCGCTCTTGGCGGGGTAGTCGAAGGCGACCGCGTCGCGGCGCACCGTCACGTGTTCGCAGCGCAGGGTGGCGATCCCGTAGGAGTCGTTGTCGTCCGCATACTGCTCACCGCCGGCCCGGAAATACCCCAGATCCAGCAGGTGCAGCGCCAACGCCAGCACCCGGTCGCGGGTCAGGCCACGGCCGCCGAGGTCTTCCGCGATCCGGCGCCGCAACTCCGGCAGCTCTTTGGACAGCTCCAGCACGCGGTCGAACTTCTCCTCGGCACGCTCCTGCTGCCAGGCCTGGTGGTAGAGGTACTGACGACGTCCGGCCGCATCGGTGCCGACCGCCTGAATGTGCCCGTTGGGATACGGCGCTATCCACACCTTCTGCCATGCCGGCGGGATCACCAGGTCCTTGATTCGCTGCAGGGTCTGGCCGTCGGTCAGCAACTCGCCGTCCGGGCCGTAGTAGGCGAAGCCCTTACCCCGCCGTTTACGGGCGATCCCGGGCTTGCTCAGGACGCTCCGCCGCAGCCGCATCGGCGCTCCTCTCGAATTGCCGCATAGACCTGTCGCTCAACCGGGAATTACCCGCCCGGACAGCGGCTCACACCGAGGGTCGGCCGGTCAGTAGTCCGGCAGGCGCACGTCTCGGGTGCGCAACAACAGCGGAACCAGCACCCAGAAAACCGCGAACAGCGCCAAAGCGCAGGCCCCGGCGATGATGCCGGCGGTTGCCCCGGACACCGCGTCGAAGATGATGACCGTCACCCCGGTCAAGGCCAGCCCGAGCAGCACCAAGCCGGCGTAGGCGCACCGGTGCGCCGCCGACACCAGCACCACCAGGCGGTGCCGCCGGAATAGCAGCCGGTGCATACCCACCGGGGCGATCAGCAGCACCGTCGCGGCCACCGAACATCCCACCGTGGCCAGATACACACCGTGCAGGGTCAACGTGTCGAAGCGCTGCTGGAACGGCAGCGTCAGCAGGAACCCGGTGAGCAGTTGAACACCGGTCTGGACCACCCGCAGCTCCTGCAACAGGCTGTTCCAATTGCGGTCAAGCCGTTGGAGTTCGGTCTCTCCGCGCCTGCGCTGGTCCCAATGCGGGTCCTGTTCCGGATGCTTGACATCCATGCCGGTGATCATCGCATTCGACGAGACCCGGACGGCGGGTTTTTTCCACCGGCTTGCCCCGTCGAAGCCGAACGACCCGCCGCGTCGTCGGGGCGGGTCGTTACGGGCTTTTGGGGCCGGCTGGGTCAGCCCGCCATGAACTCGTGGTAGGCCGACTCCAGATGCGGCGGCAGGGCCGTCACATTGCACTGGCGCTCGGTGTCACCGATCGGCGCCAGAATCCCGCGCAGGTCGTAGTACTCGTTGGGGTGCGCGGTGAAATAGTTGCGAATGTTGCTGGCCGCCTCCCCGCGCGGCTGCCCGTAGGCGGCCATGACCACCTGGTTGGCACCCGGATGCGTGGCGAGGTACTGCTGCGCCGAACCGGTCACCGACGAAACGGTGGCGTGGACGCCTTCCGGACTGCAATCGGGTGCGGCCGCAGCCGCCGGCGCACCGGCGATACCGATGGCCAGTCCCCCGAGCAGGCAGCCGGCGCTGAGGCCGGCAACGCGCCGACGCGCGACGATACTGTTGAATTTCATGACGTGTTCCTTCGCATGAGCAAACTGATCATGGAGGCTCCCGAATCCCCGAAAGCCAAAGTAGCGGAAGGAAAAGCGGTCGCCGGGCGGCGTTCGCTCAGGACGAACGCGCAACGGCGGCGCGAGCCGTCACGGCCGTGACAGCAGCGCACTGGTGTGGCCCGTGGTGTTAAGGAACGGCCAAATTCTCAGAAGGGAAGGCGAGTTCTTAGGCGATCATTATCGGCGTTATCGCGATCGTGACGAAAACGTGATGTGTCAGCGGTTCAGTTTGCCGTCCCGCACACCGGTCAATGCCTCGTCCAGCGTCGGGTACAGCGCGAAGGTTTTGTCCAGACCGGTCAGGTGAATCGGCCGTCGGGTCGCCGGGCCGCGTGCGACCACCCCGAACTGGGCCGCGCTCCCGAGTTTTTCGTAGGTCGCCGCGAGGATCTTGAGTCCCACCGAGCCGAGGAACTCGACCCCGGACAGATCGATGATCAGCGCCGAGGGATTGTCCGCGACCACGCCACCGATGGCCTCTTCGAGTGCTGGAGCGGTGACCAGGTCGATTTCGCCACCGATACTGAGCACGGCGACACCGTCGTGGTCGGTGACCTCGGCGGTGATCGAATCAGGAGTTGACAATGGCGGTCCTTTGTCCAAAGCCGTGGGGGTACTGCAAGCCTAACCCGCAGCCCGAACTGCGAGAAGAAGAAGACCTTGACGCGTCAGGCGGTGCGCCCCAGGCTAGTCTCGCCATATGAGCAGCGCCCCTCGGGGCGCGACACGGCACTTGGGGAGGCCAGATGTCAGACTTGCCGATGGAGCTCACCACCACTTCGAACACTGCGAACACTGCGAACACTTCGAACACTTCGAACACCAACGCCATCCCGCAGACCCTCGGCGTCTCCAGCGACGGTTTGCTGCCACAGCTGGTCCAGCACCTGCGACAGAACCGGACCGGGTTACGCGAGGAGTGGGCGCGCCGGATCACCGAGGCAGAGCTGCTCACGGCGATGACGCCGGAGGAGATCTTCTCCGAGGCAACCGCCGTCTACGACAACTACGTCGAGGTGCTCGAGACGGGCAGCGTCGAGGCGCTGCAGGACTACGCTCGCGACCTTTCGGAACGCATCATTCCCCGGGGCGTGGAGACCGACGAGGTCGTCGGCATCGTGCTGTTGCTGCGCGACGTGCTCGCGCGGTCGCTGTTCGAGAAATACCAAACCGACTTCGAGATGCTCAACCAAGTGCTCGACGCCTACGAACCGGCGGCCAACCGGATCGCCAACACCGTGGCGGTCAGCTTCGTGCAGGAGCGCGAGCGCATCATCCGCCAGCAGCAGGAGGCCATCCGCGAGCTGTCGACGCCGGTTCTGCAGGTGCGCGAGCAGCTGCTGATCCTGCCGATCATCGGTGTGCTGGACAGCCAGCGCGCCCGCCAGGTCACCGAGCAACTGCTGCGCGCCATCCGGGCCAACCGGGCCAAGGTCGTGGTCATCGACATCACCGGGGTGCCCACCATCGACTCGACGGTGGCCAACCACCTGGTGCAAACGGTGGACGCCTCCGGGTTGATGGGCGCGAGTGTGATCATCACCGGCCTGTCCTCCGAAATCGCTTTGACGCTGGTCACTATCGGGCTGGACCTGTCGAAGATGAACGCCGTCGGCGACCTGCAGGGCGGCATCGAGGAAGCCGAGCGGTTGCTGGGCTACGAAGTCACCCGCACCGGCGACTAGACCGGGTAGGCACTCATCAAAAGGCAGCCCGTGCCAGTACCGATTCTCAAACTGGGACCGATTCTCATTGCGACGGTGCGCTCCGCGCTCACCGACTCCGAAACCGAACTCTTCCGCCAGCGGCTGATGGACCGCGTCACCGAATTCCGCGCCCAGGGCATCATCGTCGACGTCACCGCCGTCGAGGTTTTGGATTCGTTTGCTGCGCGGTCCCTGCAGACGATCGCCCGGATGATCCGGCTGCGGGGCGCGGAGACGGTGATCGTCGGCCTGCGGCCGGAGGTGGCCTTCGCGATGGTGCAGCTGGGGCTGGCCTTCGACGATATGCACACCGCACTGGACCTGGAAGAGGGCTTGGCGCTGCTGAACCGCACGCTGGGCCTGGAAAAGCCGATGATCGGGCCCGACGGTGCGGGATGACATCGTCGTCGAGGTGGACCACCCCGACGACATCGTGGCTGCCCGCCACGCCGGGCATCAGCTCGCCAGCGAGCTGGGGTTCTCGCTGACCGACGTCACCATGATCGCCACCGCGATCTCCGAAATCGCCCGCAACATCACCAGCTACGCCGGACGCGGCGAGGTCCGGGTCGCGGTGGCCGACCGCGAGGGCCGCAAGGCGTTGGTGGTGCGCGCCGAAGACGACGGTCCGGGCATCGCGGATATCGATCGCGCGATGGAGGACGGCTACTCCACCGGCCGCGGGCTGGGCATGGGTTTGCCGGGCGCGCGGCGCCTGATGGACCGGCTGATCGTGGAGTCGGCGGTGGGCCGCGGAACGACCGTCGAAATGTGGAAATGGGTTCCGCCCCGTGCGCGATAACGGCCGGTTCGGGCCGATCGAGTGGGCGGTCGCGGGCCGGCCGCGACCGGGCGAGCACACCTGCGGTGACCTGCCGATCGCAGTCCAGATCGATGACGACACCGCGCTGTTCGGTGTCCTGGACGGACTCGGACACGGCCCGGAGGCCGCCCGTGCCGCGCAGATCGCGGTCGACGTGCTCAACGACGCACGCGACGAACGTCTCGAGGTGTTGATCCAGCTCTGCCACCGCATGCTGTCCGGCACCCGGGGGGTCGCGATGACCCTGGCCAGGATCGACTTCCCCGCCGGGGGGCTGTGCTGGACGGGAGTGGGAAACGTGGCGGCCAACCTGGTCGCCAAGGCGATCAGCGGTGTCCGGATCAGTTCCAGCGTGCGGCTGACCGCCGGCATCGTCGGCTACCGGGTGCCGGAGGTCACGCCGGCCAAGGTGGTGCCGATCCGCGTCGGTGACCTGCTGGTCGTCGCCAGCGACGGCATCACCGGCGATCACCTGGACCACATCGACTTCGCCGCTTCCGCCACCGCCATCGCCGAGCAGATACTGGTCAAGCACGCCAAGGACACTGACGACGCGATGGTGCTGGCCGCGCGTCACCGGGGCATCTCGACATGACCTACACCGACGACTTCCACGCCCACTATTTCGCCGCGCTGCGTACTTACCTGGACAAGCGCGACGAGGACAGCCTGGCCGTGGGCCATGAGCTCGGACGCCGGGCCTTGGCGGAACGCATCAGCATGCTCGACATCATCGAAAACCATTTCCGGTTGCTCGAGGAGCTCTCGCCAGACGCCGCGGCGGGCCGGCCGATCGCCCTGGAGTTCCTGCTGCAGACCCTGGCCGCCCTCGACATCGCCACCCGCGGATTCCTCGACGGCACCAGGCGTTACGAACAAGAGCGGGCCCGGGCCGAGGATCTGGCCCACCGCGACACGTTCCGCAACGCGCTGGTGAACTCGTTGCAGGAAGGCTTCTTCGTCGCCGACCACGACGGTGCCGTGATCGAGATGAACAGCGCGTTCGCCGAGATCATCGGCTATCCCCCGGAAGGCTTGCCGTACCGCTGGCCGCATCCGTGGCTGCTCGACAAGAAAAGCGCGGCCCAGCAACAGCAGCGGGTTCGGCGGGACGGCTTCGCCGAGTACGAGACGCCGATCCGGCATCGCGACGGCCATCTGGTCTGGGTGACGGTCAGCATCAACGCCGTTCGGGGCGCCGTCGCGGATCGCGACGTGTACGTGGGCACGGTTCGCGACATCACCGCCGAAAGAGCTTTCGCCGCAAGGGAAAGCGCGGTGATGCGGCTGGCGACGTCGGTCGGTGTGGCCAAGAGCATGGCCGAGGTGCTGTCGATCACCCTCGACGAATGCCGCAGCGCCGTCGACGTGCAACGCGTGGTTGCCGTTATATGGCCGCCCAGCGACGGTGAACCGACCGTCCAGGTCGCCGGGGAGCCGTCTGAAAAATCCTGGCGCAGAATGGATCCGCTGCTGCGCCAGACGTTTTCGGATGCGCGTCAACAACTGCCGCTGACGGCGCGAACGATCGAGTGGCCGGACACTCCGGGCAAGGCCCGCGGACTGGTCGCGGTGCTGTCGGGCGCCGCCGACGTCGCGTTGTGGCTGGAGCTGCGGGTGCCGCGCTGGGTGACCGCCGACGATCGGCTGCTGGTCACGGTGCTCATCGGTCACCTCAGCCTGGCCATCGGCCATGTCCGGCAATTCGAGAGCGCGCGTGAGACATCGTTGACCCTGCAGCGGGCCATGCTGCCGCCGGTGAAGCCGCCGCCGGGCTTCGCCGTCCGTTACGAACCCGCCGTGCCGCCCTTGGAGATCGGCGGCGACTGGTACGACGTGCTGGCCCTCGACGACCACCGCATCGGCATCGTCGTCGGCGACTGCGTGGGCCGCGGGTTGCCGGCCGCCGCGATCATGGGCCAGCTGCGCAGCTCGGCGCGCGCGCTGCTACTCACCGGCGCGCAACCCGCACTGTTGCTCGAACAACTCGACGCGGCCGCGTCACTCATTCCGGATGCCTACTGCACGACGGTGTTTCTGGCCATCCTGGACACCAAATCCGGGATCCTCGACTACAGCAACGCCGGGCATATGCCCGCGGTGCTTGCCGAGCCGGGCCGCGGGACCACGTTGTTGACCGATGCCCGGTCGGTGCCGCTGGCGGTCCGGCGAACGCAGCCGCGCCCGGAGGCTTCCCAGGAATTGCTGCCCGGCTCGACGCTGATGCTGTTCACCGACGGCCTGGTCGAGCGCAAGTACGAGTCGATCGACGAAGGCCTGCGACGCGTCGCCGAGGTTTTGGCAGCGTCGATGATGTTGCCGATCGATGGCGTCGCCGATGCCGTCCTGGGCCAGCTGGCGCCGGCGGCCGGATACGACGACGACGTCGCGATGGTGGCATACCGGCATCCACACGGGCCCCTTCGCATCGAGACCAGCGCTACCCCAGATCAATTGGCCGGCATCCGGCGCCAGCTGGGGTGGTGGCTGCGAGCCGCCGACGTCTCCGACGAACGGGCCGGCGACATCGTGCTGGTGATCAACGAGGCGTGCACCAATTGCATCGAGCACGCATACCGCGGGCACCGCATCGGGACCATGCTGGTCGATGTGAGAGCCGTCGACGGAACGGTGCATGCGCGTGTCGTCGACTCCGGATCGTGGAAGATACCAGCGGCCGATCCGGGCAACGGCGGTCGGGGCCTGATGCTGATCAACGCGATCAGCGACGCAGTGGAAATCGACAACAGCCCCGGCGGAACCGCCATCGATATGACATTTCGACTGCCCGGTTAGCCGAAGCCTCAGCCGAAGAAGACGTTGCGGCGGCGGATCAATAGGCCATACAGCATCTGCTGGATCGTCTCCCGTACGTGGTCGGTCAATTCGAACGTGACGTTGGGGTCGTCGGCGTCGGCGCGATCGTAGTCGGCGGTGCCGATCGGCTGGCCGAAAGCGATGTGCCACTTCGACGGCAGCGGTATCAGGCCCGCCGGTCCGGCCCAGGGGAACAACGGGGTGATCGGGAAGTACGGCAGGCCCAGCAGCCTGGCCAGCGGCTTGACATCGCCCAACATCGGATAGATCTCCTCCGAGCCCACCACCGCACACGGGATGATCGGCGCTTTGGCGCGCACCGCGGCCGACACAAACCCTCCGCGGCCGAACCGCCGCAGCTTGTAGCGGTCCCGGAAGCACTTGCCCAATCCCTTGTAGCCCTCGGGGAACACCGCGGCAAGTTCGCCGGCCGCCAGCAGGCGATGAGCGTCGGTCGGGCAGGCCAGCGTGTGGCCGGCCTTGCGGGCAACCTCGCCGATGACCGGCAGGTCGAAGCACAGATCGGCGGCCAGCGCTCGCAGGTTCCGGTGCGCGGGATGGTGTTCGTGGACCGCCGTCGAAATCATCAGCGCATCGACCGGCAGCACGCCGCCGTGGTTGGACACCACCAGTGCCGCGCCCTTGTCGGGCAGGTTCTCGATCCCGCTGACCTCGACCCGGAACCACGACCGTGAGAAAAACCGCAGCAACGGCCGTACCAGGGCGTCGGTGAAGTGGGGGTCGAAGCCGAACTCGTCGACACGGTAGTCTCCGGTCAGTCGCTTCCGCAGGAATTGCGCAGCGGCGGTGACCCGTTCGGCGAGCTCGTTGGCCGGCGCCTGGGCCGCGGGCACCCCGGCGCCGAAAGCGCGCTTCTGATCGAGGTCTCGGATGACGGCCGCTGCCCGCTGGTCAGTGGTCTTGGAATTGGACGGCGCCGACGCGGGCCGCAATGCCGTTTGTCGATTGGTTTGTCGGCTGGCGTGGTTCCGCGCCGCTAAACGTTGTCGATTCGGTTGCAATGCAATGACGTTGGTCCTCGCGGGCATAGACGAACCCCCCGGCACGCTCAGTGTCTGGAATGGATTTGAAATGGGCCTTGTGTTAGACCCCGGTCGGCGCCGCCCCCGCAGCGCATGCAAGGAGTTTAGTCCTCGGATATCGGCAATAAAAGACATGGGCTTGGACAAAAATTATTCGGGGCGATCTCGGTCAGATCACGGCTTGCCAGAGCACAATTCACGTGGCGGCATCGCGGCTAATCTGTCCAGGCCGTCAAAATCGCATTAGCCGGCCGCGGCGTCTACGGCCGAATCCCGGTTGAATCGCGGCAGGTTGAGTTACCGGATCCGGGGTACTCAAGGGCGTGACCCGTACAACCTTCCGGCCCGTCGAGCAGCAACGCTCATCTACCGTCGAGCCGTCCTTACCGGCCGCGCACGGACCACTGTCGATCGCCGTGCGCCGCGCCTTGACCGGACCGGCGCCCCGCGACCAGTTCACCCGCATCGGCGCCTCCGTGGGCGACGTCGATCCCTACGGCCACGATCTGCAGCTGGCCCTATATATGTGCTACGAGCTGCATTACCGCGGTTTTTCGGGAGTGGATCCGACTTGGGAGTGGAATCCCGCACTGCTGCACCTACGTGCCGAACTCGAGCGGGCGTTCCTGACGGGCGTGCGCCGTGATGTCGGCCCCATCGAGTCGGACGACACCGCGGTGGCCGAAATGGACAAGCTCTCGATAGAGCCCGTCGACGGCAGCGGGCCGTCGTATTACCTGCGCGACACCGGCACGTGGAGCCAGATGCGTGAATATTTTGCACACAGATCGCTGTATCACCTCAAAGAGGGTGATCCGCATGCCTGGGCAATTCCGCGTCTGACCGGTCAGGCCAAGGCGGCATTCGTCGCCGTCGAGTTCGACGAATACGGTGCCGGTTACGGCCCGCGGGTGCACCAGCAGCTTTTCGCCGACCTCCTGGACGCGGCCGGACTCGATTCGACCTACCTGGGCTATCTCGGCATGGTTCCCGCCGAATCACTGGCGGTGGTCAACATCATGTCGCTGTTCGGGCTGCACCGGAGGTTGCGGGGCGCCGCGATCGGGCACTTCGCGGCGACGGAGATCACGTCGCCACCGGGTTCTCGGCGGATGGTCGAGGCACTGCGCCGGATGGAGGCACCCGAGGAATGTGTCGCCTTCTACCGCGAACACGTGGAAGCGGACGCGGTACACGAACAGGTGGTCCGCATCGACGTGGTGGGCGACCTCGCCGCGCGAGAACCGCACCTCGACCAGGACATCGTGTTCGGGATGCGAGCGTTCGAGTTCCTCGAAAACCGATTGGCCGACCACCTGATGCGGTCGTGGCAGGCCGGTGCGACCTCACTGCGCCGGCCGTTGGACGAGATGTAGGCCCTCCCGCTTAGAAGGGCGGGGGTTCGTCGTCGGGTGGGGCGGGTCCCGTTCGGGTGGTGTGGTCGGGTGGTGGGGTGGTGCGGGCGTTGCGGTTGCGTTGGCGTTCGTGGGTGATGCGCTGAGCACGTTCCTGGGCGCGGGTGCGGCGTCGTTTGGGCATCATGGCGGTCCGCTCACCGCAGTGATCGGTCGGTAACTGGGTGTGCTCGGGAAGCTCGCCGGTGGGTGCGCACAAATTCGGGAATAGCAGGGCGCTGCCCGGGGTGGTGACATGGGTGCGCCCAGCCGGGGAGGTCAAGATCAGAGTTCCATCGGGCAACTGCTGTTCGCGCCAGCCCCAAAAAGTCTTGACCAAATGGTGGTACCGAACGTGTGAAGTACACTACACCTTATGCGGGCTGCGGTGTACCTCCGAATTTCGTCCGATCCGTCCGGGCAACAGCTCGGCGTCGCGCGCCAGCGCGAGGACTGCGTGAGGCTATGTAAACAGCGCAAATGGACGCCCATCGAGTACGTCGACAACGATGTCGGCGCATCAAACGGCAAGCGCCGGCCCGCCTACGAGAAGATGTTGGCCGACATCACCGACGGGCAGATTGGTGCGGTGGTGGCGTGGGACTTGGACCGGCTGCACCGCCGCCCGATCGAATTGGAGCGGTTCATGGACCTCGCCGACACACGCAAGCTGGCGCTGGCCACCGTGTCCGGCGACGTCGACCTGTCCACCGCCCAGGGCCGGCTTACGGCCCGGCTCAAAGGTGCAGTGGCCCGCCACGAAATCGAGCACAAGTCAGATCGGCAGCGTCGCGCCGGCCGCCAGGCCGCCGAGATGGGGAGGCCCCGGTGGAAACACGCGTTCGGCTACCTGGCAGGCCCCAACGGGCCTGAGCCCGACCCGGCCACGGCCCCGCTGGTCAAGCAGGCTTACGCCGCGATTCTGGCCGGTGCGTCGTTCGGCGACATCTGCAAAGAATGGGACGCCACCGGGGTGCGCACCATCAACGGCAAGCGATGGACCCAGCCGCAGCTGTCGAATTTCTTACGCAAGCCCCGCAACGCCGGGTTGCGCACTTACCAGGCCGACCCGCACCGCGCCACCAAAGACGACGTTGTCGGCAAAGGCAGCTGGACGCCGCTGGTGGATGAGGCGACGTTTTGGGCTGCTCAAGCTGTGCTGGACGCGCCCGGCCGCGCGCCCGGGCGCAAGAGTGTGCGCCGCCACAAGCTGACTGGAATCCTGTTGTGCGGCAAGTGCGATCATCACCTGTCGGGGATGTGGACGACGCAAAAAACCTCGACCGGCTCCCCGGCCATCGCCTACACCTGTAAACGCTGCCGGGGCAACAGCATCCGCGCCACCCATATCGAACCGCTGCTGTACACACTGGTGTCAGGACGGTTGGCGATGCCTGACGCTATCAACTTGCTCAAGGCCGAGCTGCACGACCAGGCCGAAGCCGAAGTGATCCGGTTGGAGCTCGAAACGCTCTACAGCGAGCTGGATAACATCGGTGTCGAACGGGGCCAAGGGCTGCTCACCGGCCAGCAAGCCAAAATCGCCACCGACATCATCAACACCAAAATCACGGCACTGCAAGACCGCCAACGCGACCAGGAACGGCTTCGAGTGTTCGACGGAATACCCTTGGGCACACCGCAAGTCGCAGATGCTATCGCGCAGCTATCGGCCGACCGTTTCCGCGCTGTTTTGGATGTGTTGGCTGTAATCGTTGTGATGCCAGTAGGTAAGGGCGGCAAGGTGTTCAATCCTGACCGGGTGCAGGTGAACTGGCGATGACCGAGCACCCCGATATCGCCATCGTCTGCGATCACGGGCGCAAAGGCGACGGCCGTATAGAACATGAGCACTGCGACCTTGTTGCACCGATTATTTGGGCCGACGACGACCAGGGATGGCTACCACAAGCCCCGGCGATAGCGACATACCTCGCCGATACCGACCAACCCCGCGCCGGTGTCGGCATGGACCCCAACCGTTCCCGCATCCAGCCCGGCACCCGGCGCGACGGCTGGACCCGGCTGCACTTCGAGTTCGTGTGCCCGCAATACTCCGAGGTTGTTGCCGACCGCGCGTGTACCCGACAGCCGGTGCGGGTACGAAACAACGACCTGCAGCGAGTGTGCGAGCTGCTGGCTGCCGGTGACCCCGTGCTGATCGGCGCGCTGGTGAAAGTGTTCCCTCATGGAATCTCGTTCCAGCTCCACGGCGCTGTAGCGCTGACGATGGACGCCGTAGAAGCCGCCTGCGACACGCCAGGCGAACTACCCCACAGCGGAGGTCGGTAGCAGCTACGCTGTGTTGTGAGCCGGGTCGACTCCGGAGGCATAGCCATGCCCACAGGAGTCGAGAGTGTCCACCATCTACCGCCACCGCGGCCGCGTAGCCGCACTATCCCGCTCACGCCCAGCCGACGACCCCGATTACCTCGCCGCCCAGCGGGATTTGGCGGCCGCTAACGTCGAGTCGTACATAACCCGCACCCTGGCCGCAGCGCCGCCGCTGACCGACGAGCAGCGCACCCGCCTGGCCGAGCTGCTGCGCCCGGTGCGGACACCCGCACCCGACCGCAAGGCCGTCGTCGCCGAGCGCCTGGCCGAGCTGGACGGCGGTGACGACCATGCCGCCTAACGGTTCAGGGCATCCTGGAGAAGGGGGCGGCGCCCCGCACCACCAGGACGCCCGCCACACCGAACCGGCCGCCACCATAGCCACCAGCACTCGCCAGCCTACCGCCTATCAGTGGGCGGCCCGGTATCAACGCCGGTCGACGGCAATGCTGGACTGCGGTCACTACGCAGACCCGCACGTCGGTTGCCGCCGTTGCGAGCCCGCCCCGGTCACCGACGTACAGGCCGGGGGGGCGGTTGCCGCCATCGAACACCTGGACGCGCACGGGTATCCCGGCCTGGCCGATTACCGCACCTGTAGGGGCATGTGGCGCATCGGCCAGCGTGCCCTGGCTGTGGCGGTGCATCGGCGCACATCGGGCGAGGTTGCGTAATGGCCGACTTCCCTTATGGCCGTGACTATCCCGAGGCTCAATGGCTCGACCGGGACGGCTCGCTGCTGACCGATGACCCGTATGCCGATGTGCCGCCACCGGAGGAACCGCCGGGCGGCACGCACACCGACACCGACGAACCGACCACCTGGTCGCCGGTGGACCTTGGCCCGTACCTGCGTGGCGAAATCGAGCGGCCGCAACCGTCTCTCGGCATAACCCGCAGCGACGGGCTGCGGCTCATCTATCCCGGCAGGGAACACGCCGTGCTCGGTGAAACCGAGTCCGGTAAATCGTGGTTCGCGTTGGCATGTGCCGCTGCGGAGCTCGCAACCGGTGCGTACGTCGTCTATATCCATTTCGAGGAGTCTGACGCCGGGAGCACCGTCGAACGGCTACGCGTGCTCGGTGTGGACCCGACCGTGATTCTGTCGCGACTGCGGTTCGTGGCCCCAGCACGCCCAGTACGCGCCGAATGGCTGGCCCCGCTGCTCGACCCGGTGCCGGCACTCGTCGTCCATGACGGCGTGAACGAAGGCATGTCATTGCACAGCGCCGAAACGAAGGCAGTCGAAGGACTGTCGCTGTTTCGTCGCCGGTTGGTGACACCGTTCATCCGTGCCGGTGCCGCCGTCTTGTCGTGTGACCACATGCCGATGGGCGCCGACGGCTCGCGCCGGGACGCTTACGGCTCCGTGCATAAAGGCAACGTCCTCGACGGTTCGCGCATCCTGTTGGAGAACGCGGCACCGATGGGCCGGGGGATGCGCGGTGTCTCGTACGTGTTCGTCACGAAGGACCGGCCCGGTTGCCTGCGTGCCCACGGCAGACCAACCAAGTCGGCCGGAAAGACGTTCGTCGGCACGCTGGTAGTCGATGACTCGCAGACGCGCGGACCGGACCTGTCGCTGCGGTTCTTCGCGCCGAAGGCCGACGAGGACACGCCCGAGAGCAGCCCCGGTGACGCTGACCGGGAAACGGTGTTCGCGGCCATCGCCGAATCGCCGGACCATGCTGTCGCCTCGAAACGGGCGCTGCGTGCTCAGCTTCGGCTCGCCGGTGCGGGTCTACGGAACACGCGAATAGATGAGTGTGTCGATGAATTGGTTGCTTGCGGCCGGTTGCGTGAGACGCCTGGAAAGCGTGGTGCGTGTCGCTATGAAGCCGTTTTGACCGGTTCCCGACCCGGTTCTGATTCGAGTGGTTCCGCGACCGGTTCCGGTTCCGGTTCCCCTATAGGGAGGGAACCGGGAACCGGTCACCACTCGACCGGTTCGGAACCGGTGGGAACCGGTGGGAACCGGTCAACACTAGAAGCCGACGACGACACCGATTCCGACGCCATTTCGGTAGTCACCGACCAGCTCGGCGCAACAACCATCAGCACCGAACGGCGGGACCAATGAGCCGCACCCGCCGCAGCGCCAGGGCCGCCGGCACCCGGTTTGAAAGCGCCATCGCGGCCGCCCTGTCCGAAGCCTTGGCCGACGACAGGGTTGAAAGACGTGCCCGCAACGGAAGCCGAGACCGCGGCGACATCAGCGGCGTCAGGCTGCACGGGCAGCGCGTCGTCCTCGAAGTCAAGGACTGCGCGCGGCTCGACTTGCCTGGCTGGATTCGTGAGGCCCAATTCGAAGCGGGCAACGATGACGCTCTCGTCGGCCTAGTCGTCCACAAGCGCCGTGGGGTGTCCGATCCTATGGCCCAGTGGGTTACGTGCACCGTGGCCGATCTGGTGGCGATCCTCACCGGCCAGAGAACGGAGTTGCAATGACTAACCACCCCTCCGCACGCGCCGCAACCGAACTTATCCGCTACGCCAAGCGAACCGGCGACGATGCCGTGTCCGCCACCATCCGCCAACGCCGCACCCTCGCCGACGGCCGCCGCTTGATCAACGTCGTCTGCCCAGTCTGCGACGGCCGGCACTGGATACCCACAGCCGACACCGTAGGCCGTTGCCCGAGAAAACCGGGCAGCTTCGTCGTCACCACCGAAAGGAAGCCAGCATGACCAGCAACGACCAAACTCCAACCCGGCTCGACTTCGCCCGGGCCGCAGCACTTATCGCGCACCACATCCGCCAAGACGTTGCAGGCGTAACCAAAATCATCCGCACCGCCGAAGCCGACCGCCGGTTATCAGCCCTACTGTGGGCCGTCGCTGACACCGCGATTGCCGAGGACGGCAACACAATCGGAACGCCCGAGGGCATCCGAGCGCTCGGCGAACTTGCGTTGGATATGGCCACCCACGCCACCGATGAAGCCCCCGGTACAGACCAGCGTGCCCACGGCCGGGACATCAAGCGGGCCGCAATGTTTTTTCGCTACCGTCAGCACAACGACTCGGACGGTGCAAACTCCGTCCTTTGTGAAGCTGAGGAGGCTGGCCGGGCAACAGCTCTCATCGGCGCCGCGGCAGCACTGGCCTACATGGCAGCCGGCTCGACACTCGCCACGCCCGGCGGCCTGGCCGGACTTGAGCGGGTCGCGCGGACACTGAACCGGCCTGACACCCCGGGGGCGGGGTGACGATCATGACCGTTGCCCGACGGGACACCGCTGCGGTGCAATCGCATGCATGTGCTCAAAATGAGTGGAGCCCCTTCATGATTGATGAGTGCGAATTCATTCCAACTGACGCCGAAATCGCTGCGTGTGTGCCAACTGACGCCGAAATCGCTGCCGCCCGTGTAGACTTATCTCAGCTCGGTATCTCCGAAGCGCCGGGAGCCTGCCGGAGGGCGGCCAACTCGGACACGGGTCACCATGCACACGACAAGCGATTTCCGCACGTGTCTACCAAGGTGACTTCCGTTGACTAGCATCCTTTACCGCAACGCCGAATTACGATCCGGCACTGGCCGCACCGTGTTCGGCACCGTCGTGCCCTACGGCGAGGAAATCACCGTGCGCGACTTCGACGGCGAATACCGGGAACGGTTCGCGCCTGGGGCCTTTCAGCGCAGCATCGCTGAGCGCGGCCACAAGTTGAAGTTGTTGGTGTCCCACGATTCCCGGACCCGTTACCCGGTGGGCCGTGCTGTCGAGCTGCGCGAGGAACGGTTCGGGTTGTTCGCGGCGTTCGAGATCGCGAATACCCGCGACGGAGATGAGGCTTTGGCGAACGTTCGTGCTGGCGTTGTCGATTCGTTCAGCGTTGGTTTCCGGCCGATCCGGGATCGCCGCGAGAACGGTGTCGTGGTCCGTGTGGAAGCCGCGCTGCTTGAGGTCTCCTTGACTGGTATCCCGGCCTATCCGTCCGCCGAGATTGCCGGTGTGCGGTCTGAGCAACTTGTTATTCCCCGGAGCGTGGCCTTGGCCCGCATTCAACTACTCGATTGGTGAAAAAAATGACCGAGATTGATTTCACGACGGTGGAGCAGTGCCGCGCGGCTGCCCAGCAGTTACTCGACAGCACCGACGGCGACTTGACCGGCCCGGCCGCCGAACGTTTCCAAGCGTTGACGCTTCACGCTGAGCAGCTCCGCGAGCGCCAGGCGCAGCGCGACCGCCGGCACGCCACCGACCTGGCTGCGATGGTCCGCGGTCTGCAATCGGGTGAGCTTCGGACTGAGGGCGGCGCCAACGGTATGCACACCCTCAACGGCGAGCAGCGGTCGCAGTATGACGAGGACCGCCCGGCCCCGGATCGGCAGCGTGACAGCGCAATGCGCACCATTGAGCGCAGCCACAAGGCCGGGTTGTTGGCCGCTGGCGGCGCTGAGGTTGCGGAGCGGCTGGTGGGTTCGGGTCCGGCTCCGGCGCGCTCGTGGGCGGCCCGTTGGATCGCCGAAACCGGCTGTGAGAAATACCGGGAAGCGTTCTCCAAGTTGGTGCTCGATCCGCAGCGCGGGCATTTGCAATTCACCCCGGCCGAGGGTGAAGCGTTTCGGCGTGTGACCGCGTTGCAAGCTGAGCAGCGGGCAATGTCATTGACCGACGCTGCGGGCGGGTTTCTTGTGCCCTTCGAGCTGGACCCCACGGTGTTGCTGTCGTCTGACGGCTCGAACAATCCGCTGATGAAGATTTCCCGTGTGATTCAGACGGTTTCCGACGTTTGGCACGGTGTCACGTCGGAAGGTGTTGTGGCTGAATGGCTCCCGGAGTCGTCGGAGGCGGCCGATGCCAGCCCCACGCTGACGCAGCCCGCAATTCCCAGCTGCAAAGCGTCGGTGTTCGTCCCGTTCAGCGTCGAATTGCAAGGCGATGCAACGACGCTGATGCAGGAGCTGGGCCGCCTGCTGCAGGACGGTGCTGACCAGCTGTTAGCGACCGCGTTCACGACGGGCAGCGGGACCGGCCAGCCGACTGGCATCATCTCGGCGTTGGCCGGCGGCTCGTCGGTGGTCACCGGCGACGGGTCGGAAGCCCTGGCCGCATCCGACATTTACAAGGTGCAGAGCATGCTGCCGCCGCGCTTTCAGCCCCGCGCATCATGGAACGCGAACTTGTCTATCCTCAACACGATTCGCCAGTTCGAGACCACAAACGGAGCGCTGAGGTTCCCAGAGCTGAGCACAAGTCCGCCGAAGTTGCTGGGCCGCAACATCTATGAGAATTCGAATATGGACGGCAGCCTCAACACCGCGGCAACCGAGACCAATCACGTCCTCCTGTACGGCGATTTCAGTCAGTTTGCTATCACGATGCGCACCGGCTCAAGCCTTGAACTGATCCCACATCTAGTTGGGGCTAATCGGCGCCCGACCGGGGAGCGCGGCGCTTGGTTGTGGATGCGGGTCGGTTCGGATGTGCTGGTCGATAATGCGTTCCGGCTGCTGAACGTGCCGACGAGCGCCTAGTGAGTTCTTCCCTGGCGCGGCGAACTCCCACCGACTCGACCCCGGTCCGGCATTGGGGGGGCGGGGCACGATCGCGAAAAAGTTCGAGCCTGCTGGCGACCCTTAAAGTCGCCCCGATCTATCCCGTAATAACGCGAGTTACGTTACCGCTCGTCTAAGTCACGTCACTGGTGGGGCGAAAACATGTCAACTGGCAAGTTTTCGCCAGTTGCCTGGTCTCTTTTCAGGGTTGACCGTAAAAAGACTTTTCAGGGTTGACCGTAAAAAGACTGGCTCCGCAGGTTTGGGTATCTAGGAAACGCGCTTTACCACGCGTAGGCTGCCGCTGCCCAGATCTCGTCATCACAGATCGCGACATATCGTTGCGTGGTCAGGATCGACTCATGGCCTAGCAGCGCCTGCACTGCGCGGATGTTGCGCGACCCGCGGAAGGCGCGCGATGCCATGCGGTGACGCAGGGTGTGGGCTGTCCAATTGTCCGGCAGCGCCCGCGAGATGATTTTGCCGACGTGTTCGGGGGTTAGATGCCGGTCGGGGGTGTTGGGGAACAACCACCCCGCGGGGGCTTGACGGATGAGGGCAACCAGGTAGGTGCTGATTGGTACTACCCGGTTCTTTCCGCCTTTTCCGTGTACCAGCAGCGCGCCGCCGTCCATCAGGTCAGCGGTGTGCACCTGGGCTATCTCGGCGCGCCGCAGCCCCGCCTCACCGGCTAGGCGCAGCATCAGCTCGGTACGCCGGTCAGCGTTGGCCAGTGCCGCCTGCCAGGCCTCGTCGCTGGCCGGCCGCGGCGGGGCCTTGGGGACGCGCACCACGGGCAGCGCGTCCCCGATATAGACCGGTACACGTCCCATTTCGTAGAGCCAGACGAAGAATCCGCGCAAGGTGGTGCGGTAGCTCTTGCGGGCTTCCTGGGATAGGTGTTGCTGTTTGCCCAGCCAGTTCACTAGCTGCTCGGCGGTGACCTCGCCGGGTGGGCATCCCAGGCCTCGTGCGGCCACGCAGAGGTTGGCCCTGCGGAGCCGGATTGTTGATTTCCGCTGGCCGCCGGCGGCCAGGCATATCAGGTAGTCGTCCACGTCGCGGCGCCACGCTTCGGGCGCGTGGGTGGTGGGGCGCGGGCCGGGCCGTTTGGGTTGCATGCGCCCAATCAGGTAGGCGTCCACCGTGGCCAGCGGCCCGACGGCAAGGGTGATGTCATCGGCGTCGCGCAGGGTATACACGGTGCCGCGTTGGGTGAATGTCAAGCCGAGCCTCTTGGCGCGGGCGCGGGTTATCCGGACGCGGTTGACGGTGTTCACTTCACCCCATCCGTTTCCCGGTTGGCGTCGTCGTCGAGCAGGGTGTGGGCCGCGGCAAGCAGTTCGGCCGCGAGCTGACGCGCCTGATCGGAGTCAAGGTTGTCGCCGTGGTCGTGGCCCCACACGATGATGCGCCGGGTACCGTCGCCGGATTCTTCGACGAAGTCGATGGTGACGCCGCTCATCGCTTGGCCCACCCGTCTAACTCGTCGGCGGCGGTCAGCAGCGCGGCGGCCAGCTCACGTGCCTGCCGGCTACTCAGGGCTTCTTGGTTGGCCTCGATTTGCACCGAGGGGCGGTCGATCGCGGACTGGTCAAGGCTGCCATCGCCGTATTGGATGGCCTCAACCCACACCAGCACGTTGGTGTTCCCGGTGATGCTGCGGACTTCGCCGGTGATCCGCCGATAGGGGCGGTTGGTGGTGGCGTCTTCCCATAGGTCGGCGAACACCGCGCCAGGAGGCACGGGGATGTCGGGCGAACCGACGCCCTGCGGGTCGTTGTTGGTGGTGGGTGTGGCGGTCATGGCCGTGCCTCTCACTAAACGGTTCTTTAGCCGTTCGGTGGTGAGTTCGGCAGTAGCACTTGAGATTTGACGCATGCGTGGGCCCGCCCTGGCTAACCGGAATCGTATGGTCGAGGTCACAACGCGATGCCGGGCGGTCACAGCCGGGCCAGCGGCACGTCAAATCGCGGCACCGCACAAAATCGGCCAGCGCCTTCGACGGCACATAGCCCGGCTCGGGCGCAGCATCGCCGGGGTGGGTCAGCGGCACCAATTTGGCCGACACGGCCAATTCGGCGATGAGTTCGGCGGTGATGAGCCCGTCGGCGCCCATTTCGGATGCGGTGATCGAGCCACTGCCAGCGACGGCGGCCGACTCGGCGATCACGTGGATCACCACCGGCGTTGCGGCGGGCCGCGTGCCGGCCGCACACTCGCGATGCCCGCAACGACAACCCAACCGATCGGCCCCGGCGGCCAGCGCCCCCAAAGCGTCAGCGCGGCGCTGGTGCCGGCTGCGCGGGTCCCGCGGACATACCGTGTTGGCGAGGGCATCGAGTCGCTGCTCCAACGCATGAGCGTGCGGGGACAGCAGGCGCCCGCGGATCAGCGAGATGCCGCCTTGGACCTCGTCGATGCAGATCTCGCGATCGCGCTGTTGCTTCGTGCGCCGCCGCAGCGCATCGGCGTCGGCGTTCGCAACGATCTTGTCGACCTGCGCGCCCAACCGGCCCCGACTCATCGACGGCCAGCGCGGCAGTTTGACGAACAATTCGCCATCCACGGCGGCAAGCACCGCCGAATCCTCGATCAGATCGGTGCGGTAGGCCAGTGTCTGAAAAGCCAGATAGTCGATCTCGCCGGCTTTGAACACCTCGGCCACCTGCGGGAGCCGCTCGCGCATGACGCGGGCATAGCGCAACCGGCTGGCCGCCAGGCCCTGGCTGATCCGCAACGCCGCAGCCACTTCGGCGGCCACCGCCTCCATGGTGTCCACCGCCCAATCCTCGGTTTCTGAACACCGCGAGAGCCGATAGGCAAACAACTCACCGATCGCGACCAACTGGGCGGCCGCGGCCCGGTTCTCCGCGCGCGTGGCCGCACAGATTCGCTCCACCAACTGCGCCGACTCCGCCGTCTTCGACGGGCAACGCCGCTCGAACCAATCATCGCAGTGCGCGATCACCTCAGCGCGGGAGTCGAACCTACATTCGATTATGCCACACCCGAACGACCACCCGCCGTCGGGCTGGGGACGCCCGGAATACTTCTGAACGCAATTTGCTGCCACACTGCCCCACGCGAATCCGCGCTTGCCGCTGGCGGTGGGACGCCGCAACAAGGTGTGGCCGGTCACCAGCCGGGTCACCGGCGCGCGCTAATTCCCGGCACCACCTGAACCAGCGCCAGACGACGGCGTTTGATCCGTTCGAGCCTTCCGCTGAGACCGCTCAGACCGCTCAGACCGCTCAGACCGCTCAGACCGCTGAGGCCGGCACCTGCGGTGGCTCGTATCGCACAAGGGGTATTCCTTGCTGCGCCGGCAGGTGCAGATGGCCACCATGAAGCGGTCCGATGCCACGACACCGCCGCCGGGTGTCTCGATGCGCACCGGACCGGACACCAGTATCGGACCGTTGGGCACCACCTGAACCCGAGTGGTGGTCATGACTTGTCCGCCCGGATCACCACGAGTTCCTCGTCGCGACAGCCGCAGGGTACCCGCCCGGTCTCCTCCAGCCATGGCGCCCGCGCCGACAACACCGGACCGAACGGAATCCGCTGAGAGGCAACGACTTCGGCATCCAGACCGGTGGATAGCAGAAAATCCAGAGACCGTTGCACGCCTGCCAGAGCCGACTGCACCAGCAGCAGGGATCCCCCGTCGCACAACAGCTTTGCCGCCGACTTGCACAGCGGATCGAGCACCAGGCGCCCGTCAGGTCCGGCATTCCAGGCCCATGACGGACCGGCCGCCGGCGAAATCGCGTCGGAGTCGTCGACGGGCGGAGCGGGGACGTACGGCGGGTTGGACACGATCACCTCGAACGGCGCGCAGTCGAAAGCCCGTGTCCAGGAGCCTTGACGGACGTCGACGTCCACTCCCGCGTCGGCGACGTTGTCGCGGGAGCAGCGCACGGCATGCGGGCAGATGTCGAACGCGGTGACGCTGGCACAGCCCATTTCAGCGGCAGCGATCGCGACGAAGCCGCTGCCGGTACACAGGTCGAGCACCCTGCGGCGCGGAATCAGGCCGGTCCGCCTCATCGTGTCGACGAGCAAACGGGAATCGAATTGTGGCTGGTACACCATGTCGGCGACCAAGGCGCCATCCAAGGCTGGGTAGGTGGTCGTCAAGGTTGGCCTTTCGGGGCACCGCCGTGGCGATCACGGCGTGATAGTACTAATGCCCGCAAACCGCTGCTTGAAACCAAACCCGGCTGATCGGGGGCTGATCGGGGACGATCGCTACCCCGCGGCCTGCGCCAATTGATTGACAATCGTCGAGCAGAACGTCGGAAGGTCCGACGGTGAGCGACTGGTGATCAAATTACCGTCCACGACAACTTCGTCGTCGACGACGTTGGCGCCGGCGTTGCGCAAGTCGGTGCGAATGCTGGGATAGGAGGTCAGCGTCCGTCCTTTCACCACCCCTGCCTCGACCAACGTCCAGGGTCCGTGACAGATTGCGGCAACCGGCTTTCCGGACTCCACGAAGTCACGGACGAAGGACACCGCAGCGCTGTCGGAACGTAGCTTGTCGGGGTTCACGGTCCCACCGGGCAATACCAGCCCGTCGAATTCGCCCACCGACACCTGCGCAACCACGCGGTCCACCGCGAACCTGCCGGCCGGATCGAGATCATGTTCCCGCGCCTGAATTTCGCCGCCCCGCAACGACACGACCTCCACCTGAGCACCGGCCTGTAGCAACGCCGCGCGCGGTTGCTCCAGTTCGACCTTTTCCACGCCATCGGCAGCCAGGATGGCGATCCTTTTGCCTTGCAACTCGTTCGACATCGCAATGCTCCTTTATGGGTTCAAGACGACTTTGGTGCAGCCGTCCCGCTTGTGTTTGAAGATCTCGTAGCCGTGTGGAGCCTGGTCGAGTCGTAGATGGTGGCTGATGATCATCGTGGGGTCGATCTCGCCGCTGCAGACCCGGTCCAACAGCGGCCGCATGTAGCGTTGTACGTGGCACTGGCCGGTCTTGATGGTCAGCGAGCGGTTCATGACCGCGCCGATGGGGAATTTGTCCATGACACCGCCATACACCCCGATGACCGAGACGGTCCCGCCGTTGCGGCAACTCATCACCGCTTCCCGAAGTGCGTGCGGCCGTTCGGTTTCCAACCGCGCGGCCTGCTTGACGCGGTCGTAGGCGTCCACCACTCGAGAGCCGTTGCGGGCCTCCATACCCACCGCGTCGATGCAGTGGTCCGGTCCCCGCCCGGCGGTGATGTCCCGAAGCTCCTCCAGCACCGAGGTCTCGGCGAAGTTGAGGAGTGTCGCACCCAGCCGGCCAGCCAACTCCAGCCGATACGGGACCCGGTCAATGGCAATCACTTTGGCCGCGCCAAGCAAGTAGGCGCTGGCGACCGCGAATAGGCCCACCGGACCGGCACCCCATACCGCGACGACGTCACCGGGTGTGATGCCGCACATCTCGGCGCCCATGTAGCCGGTGGGCAGAATATCCGACAAGAACAACACCTGGTCATCGGTCAGATCGTCGTCGATCTTCAGCGGCCCCACATCGGCGAACGGCACCCGCGCGTATTCGGCCTGTCCACCGGCAAACCCGCCCAACATGTGCGAATACCCGAAAAGCCCTGCGGGCGAATGACCCAACAACTTCTCGGCCATTCCTGCGTTGGGATTGGAATTCTCACACAGCGAGTACAGGTCGCACTCACACGCCGAGCACGCTCCGCACGCGATCGGGAAGGGCACCACCACCCGGTCGCCGACGGCCAAGTTGGACACCGCCTTTCCGGCCTCGACCACTTCACCCATGAACTCGTGCCCCAGCACGTCTCCGTGCTTGACCGTGGGGATATAGCCGTCGTAGATGTGCAGGTCCGAACCACAGATGGCGGTGGAGGTGACCCGCACGATGATATCGCGGTCGTTGCGGATCTCGGGATCCGGAACCGATTGCACCTCAACGCTATTGCGTCCGGCCCAGACGGTGGCTTTCATCAGCGCGCTCCTTCGCTCACCGGTCGCGCGGGCTGTTGATGCATCTGGCGCATCGCTGACGTGCCTTCCGGCGACCCGTCGGAATACAGCACCTGCCCGGTTTCCAGGATCTGCTGGAACCGCCGAAGGTCGTCGTTGACCTGCTGTTCCGGTGACTCGCCCAACAGCGTCGCAACCGACTTGCCGAGCACTCCGCCCGGTATGTGGTAGCCGATAGTGACTCGGACCTCGGTGCCGTCGCCCGCGGCCGTCGGCGTGAATTCGATGCTGCCCCCGTGCCTTACCCCGGAATCACGCGCCGATTGCCACGCAATCCGCTTGTTGGGCGCATCCTCGACGATCTGCGCATCCCACTGCACGGGCTGGCCTACCGGCGCGTTGACGGCCCAATGCGACCGCCCGCCGTCGCCGGCGGTGACCGATCGCAGGTGGTGCATGAAGCTGGGCAGGTTCTCCAGGTCACGCCAGAACCGGTACACGTCCTCCGGCGGACGGCGCACCGTCACCGCGGCCCGCAGCGACCGATGCTTCGGGCCGTTGCCATGCCGGTGGCCTCCGTCGCTGGCGGCGCGCATCGCGGCGTAGAGGTCGGCCCCGGCGATTCCGGTCAGCGCGACGGCGGCAACGGCGCTGCGCGCCCGTGCTCCCCGGCCACGGCTGAGCACACCCGCCCCGAACACCGCGACGTCCACCACGTCGCCGGCCACCCTGGTCCACACCAGTTTCGGCGAGCCGAGCAATAACGCCGCGGCGTGGCCGCATTCGCGTATTCCCAAGGCGCGGATGACCCAGCGCGACCGGTCCGTGTCGGCCACGCCCGCGAGCACGGCTACTTTCCCGGGGGCCAGCACTTCGGCGAGGCCAAGCCCCAGGCTGGCCCCGCCAAGGCCGCGGGCCAGCGTGGCCGCTGCGCTCGCCGAGGCGTCTTTCATCGTCATTTCCTTGCCTTGTGCTGTCTTGTGGTGTCAGGAAGCGGCCGCCCGCAGCTTGTGAAGCAACGGTTCGGCGGCCTCCTTGAGGAACTCGTCCTGATGCTGTCCGCCGATCTGCACGAGGGCGATATCGGTGAAACCGGCTTCCCAATAAGGCCGCACAGATTCGACGATGGCGTCCAGATCCGGCCCACACGGGATGTTCTCGGCGACGTCCTCCGGACGCACGAACTGCGTCGCCGCGGCAAAACCGGCCGGCGTCGGCAAGTCCGCGTTGACCGCCCAGCCGCCGCCAAACCAGCGGAACTGGTCGTGTGCCCGTTCGACGGCGGCGTCGCGGTCAGGATCCCAGCACACCGGTAGCTGGCCGACCACCCTTCCGGCGCCGGTCCCGTTGGCAACCTGGCGTGCCGCGTGCCACGAGTCGACCAGGTCGCCGTCGGGCTCCACCGCGATCAGGTGGTCGGCAAGTTTGGCGAATTTGTCGACCGCCTTGGGTCCGCCGATCGCCACCCCGACGCCTACCGGCACGTCCGGTAGGTCCCACAGGCGCGCCGAATCGACCTGGAAATAGTCGCCACGCCAGTTCACCAGCCGGCCGCCGAACAGTTCGCGGATGATCTTGACCGCCTCGCGCAACATGTCCTGACGACGTTCGACCGCCGGCCAGCCCCGGCCGACGATGTGCTCGTTGAGGTTTTCGCCGCTACCCAGTCCGAGCGTGAACCGCCCGTCGGACAGGATCTGCACGGTCGCGGCCTGCTGCGCGACGATCGCGGGGTGATACCGCATCGTGGGACAGGTCACGTAGGAGTACAGGTCGACCCGTTCGGTGGCATGAGCCACCGCGCCCAGCACCGCCCAGGCGTTGGGCGCGTGTCCTTGCGACGTCAGCCAGGGCGAGAAGTGGTCGCTGCAGACCAAAAAGTCGAAGCCCCGCTGCTCGGCCGAAACGGCGTACTGCACAAGGTCTTTCGGCCCGCTCTGCTCGGTCATCAACGTATAGCCGAAATTCGTCATACGCGGTGGGGTACCCGGCTACAAGCCCACGTAACGCCGCGGCGAAAAATCGCCCCCAAAACCCGCCCCGGCGTTCCGCTCGCGGCGGCTTGCCGCGGCGCCAAAACGGGTAGACCGAGCGCAGGAGCGGGCAACGGCCCGCCTCAACCGCAAAGGAGCGGACAATGATCGGAACAATCATCGGGGCCATCGTGGTCGGTCTCATCGTGGGCGCGCTCGCCCGCCTGGTCATGCCGGGCAAGCAGAACATCGGCGTCATCATGACCGTGGTATTGGGGGCCGTCGGGTCGTTCCTGGGAACCTGGATTTCCTACAAGTTCGGATACTCGAATCAGAACGGGGGCTTCGAGTTCATCCCGTTCCTGGTCGGTATCGTCGTGGCGGTCTTGCTCATCGCCGCCTACCTCGGGCTTACCGGCCGGCGCGGCACGTCTGCTCGTACCGGTCCGCGCGCCGGCCTGTAGCAGCTCAGCGGGGCCTCGGCTTGGTCGCTTTGTGCCATCGGTGACCTGCCGAAGCATCTCCCACTTCGTTCCCTCATGACGCCCCCAGCCGGCACCAATGGGGCTCGGCCAGGAACGACTTCGCTCGAGCCCGCGTATGTCCCCTGATCGGGGGACAAGCTGTAGCACGTTCGGGGGATGGAGATCTCATTGCTCGCGCACTTATGATCAACCAGATTTATTTGGCATGTGTTGCGTATTGCGCTGGGAGGTAACGGTTTAACAACTCATACGGAGGCAGCGGGCTTGGAATGGAGTTGCGGTGCCGGTTCGAGCGGTACTCATGGGTGTGGTGATGCCCCAGTGCGCGTTCTAGTGGCTCCCCGCGGGCCACGAGCTAGGCAGCGAGCCCAACTAAGAACGTCGCGGACATCCGCGCAACCCCGATTTCAGTGATGCTGCCATCCGCTGCGAATTACCGAGAGGAAGCCTTCTTTGAGCGTGTTCGAATATTCCAACGACCGGGCGCCCCAACCGCAGAACAAGGCCCACGCCAGGGGATCCGATTCGGCACCGGGCCACGTCCGTCTCACCAAGTCGCGGCGTGGCACACGCGCCGCCGGCCTGGCTTTGGGAGCATTGGCAATAACCGGCGGAGTTACCGGAGTCCTTGACGCCAGCACCGCGACCACCAACGGCCCTACGGTCACCGTCGGCAGACTCGCCATCACCCTAACGGCCAACCACGGGTTCAAACTCGACACCTGCACCGCGGGAAACTCCGGGATCGCCCAGGGCGACAACACCAACTCTGGCAATAGCAGCAATATCGACAGTTCTGAAGGCACCGGCGCAAACAACGGCGACACCGCCAGTGATCCCATCGTCATTTCAAACTCCGATACGACCAGCGCTGTGGGCGGTGATTTGACAAATCAAGTGGGCGTCGACGTTCAAGAAATTCCGGAAAACATCATTGCCAGTGACCTCGCCACAGATAACGTGGATATTGCTACGGCCGATATTGGCGCCGAATTAGGCAATAATAATAATAATAATAATGCCCCGCCGCCGGTTGGAATGATGTGGCCAGACGGGCTTCCACGATGGGCTAATTTACCTCCGTATGATCCCAATGACCCTGATGATAACTAAGCGGGTCTTCCCGAAAAACGCACCGCGACTGGCGTCGTCTCCGATTTCGGGATTCGCATCGGCACCACCGAAAAGGGCCGTCCAGCATGTGGTCCGGATGCCGCGGCGTCCGAGTCGGATACCTTACCGCCGCGCGCCTTTCGAGACCCGTCACAGGGAACGCGCGACAATAATTCGCCAAGTCGCAGAGACAGGTTGATTAATCGTGAGGACCAAGAAGGACTACAGCCGGCCGCAATCAGCTGTGATGCGCGCGATAAGGACTCGACGCATCGCATTTTCCTTTCACAACGCAGCGCCATCCAAGCGACATTTCGTGGCCGGCGACATTGCGATGAGCCACCTTGTTGCGCTCATGTCCGGTGGTTTTCCATCGGGAGAGGAGTCCTTTATTCTGGCAGTTCGCCGTTACCGAAATCAGATCACCGATCCGGTATTGAAGAATCAAGTTGCCGGCTTCATCGGACAGGAAATGAACCACGGGATGCAGCACCGCAACCTGAACGTTGAGCTGGTCCGGATGGGGTACTGGGTAACCAGGCTGCTCGATGCGCTGGGCACCCGGTTCGTCAATCGGATGAAGGACAACCTGTATCGCATTCCGAATACGGTCGCAAAACTGGCGCTAGCAAATACGGCAGCTGTAGAGCACCTTACCGCGGTGCTGGGCGAAAAGGCATTGACTACTCCTTGGCTGCAAGAACGACTAAGCGACCCGGAGGTGCGAGCAATGCTGAACTGGCATGCAATTGAAGAGATGGAGCATAAGGCCGTTGCATTCGACGTTTACCGATACGTGGGCGGCAGCGAGCGGATGCGAATTCTCTCAATGGCTGGCATGCTCGCCCTCTTATGGGTGCCCCTCATATTTTTCCTCGTCTCAATCGCTACCGATCCGTGGGCCTGGCGGCACCCGATCGACACCCTACGCAGCATAGTGTCCCTACCGCGGATTCCCTTCTTCGAGGGCATCGTCCCAAAAGTAAAAATCTATTGCCGGGTTGGATTTCACCCTGACGATGTCGACCACACGGAAATCTTGCAGAAATGGCGAGACGAATACTTTGGCCCAAATGGCCTACTTCTCGACCACCTCAAGTAGCGTCGTGCCGGTCGTGCCCGGGCCTGCAATACTCGACGTCGTAGCGTGCCCGCATCTCCGCTGGGGCAATAATCGCCCGGCACTTCCCCAATTCGCCTCAAGACTAGTTCGTTGAGCTCTGCCGCCGACGATGCCGTCAGCACAGAGAATGTCAGCGCCGGGGTGCAGCCGCTTCGGAGCGAGAACGCAGCGGCAGGATCGTGAACCCCGACTCGTTGCGGCGCAAACCACCAGAGGAGATCAAATACCCGCCGATGTCGTGGAGATATGCGCCAAACCGCGGGTGGTCATCGCCGCCGAATGCGACGGCGCCGAAATAGTCCAACAACACCAAATCGCCTAGCATTCAACATAACTCGTTATTCCACCACGTGTGGATTACACCGGACCGAAATCCACCGCTTTTGTGGAATTGTCCCACCGACGTTAGGGATCAGTGAGCATGAATGCCCCCACGCCTGACATGTCCGATGAGGAATTGGGTGGTCAGCAATGGCATTTGTATGCCCTGTGCGCCCAGACCGACCCGGATACCTTTTTCCCCGATAAGGGCGGCAGTACTCGCAACGCCAAACGTATTTGCAACGTTTGCGAGGTCAAACGTCGATGCTTGGAGTACGCGCTGGCCAACGATGAGCGCTACGGCATCTGGGGAGGATTGTCCGAACGCGATCGTCGCCGTCGAAAGAAGCGCGCAGCCGACGGCCGGTCATAGGAGCCACTGGCCGAACAGTCGAGCCCGAGCCAGCTCGCCGGCGGCGGCAGGAACGCCCCAACCTGATTGCCCAACGAGTTCTAAGCCGTCCCGCGCACCACAATCGTGTGCTCCTCGCGGGGCACCAACTCGCCGATAACGGGTGCGCCCGGAATCTCGCCCGCGATCAGCAGTCCGCCCGAGGTCTGCGCGTCGGCCAGCAGGAGCGCCTCCTGCTGGCTCACCGCCGACAGGTCGACGTGCGGGGCCACCCACGCGAGATTGCGCCGGGTGCCGCCGCTGACGTAGCCGGCGGCCAGGGCTGCGCGCGCGCCGTCCAGGTACGGCACCGCGGCCGAGTCGATCACCGCGGTCACCCCGCTGGCCCTGGCCAGCTTGTGCAAGTGCCCCAGCAACCCGAAACCGGTTACGTCCGTGGCACATTCGATGCCGGCCGCCAACGCGGCCGCCGCCGCTTCGGCGTTTAGCGTGGTCATCGCCGCCACGGCGTCCGCGAACCGCTCGCCGGTGGCTTTGTGCCGGCTGTTCAGGACGCCGATCCCGAGCGGCTTGGTCAGCGACAGCGGGGTGCCCGGCTTGCCGGAATCGTTGCGCAGCAACCTGTTTGGGTCGGCGATTCCGGTGACCGCGAGCCCGTATTTGGGCTCGGGGTCGTCGACGCTGTGTCCACCTGCCAGATGGCAGCCCGCGAGCGAGCACACGTCCAGCCCGCCGCGCAGCGTCTCGGCGGCCAGCTCGAGGGGCAGCACATCGCGCGGCCACCCCAGCAGATTGACGGCGACCACCGGCCGCCCGCCCATCGCGTACACATCGGACAGCGCGTTGGCGGCGGCGATTCGGCCCCAGTCGTAGGGGTCGTCGACCACCGGGGTGAAAAAGTCGGTCGTCACTATCAAGGCCGTGCCGCCCTCGATCACCACCGCGGCGGCGTCGTCGCCGCTGTCCAGCCCGACCAGCAGCTCACCGGCCGGCTCGTGCGGCGCGGCTGCCCCCAACCGGCCCACCACGTCCTCCAGCTCGCCGGGCGGGATCTTGCACGCGCAGCCGCCACCGTGCGCGTACTGAGTCAATCGGTAGGGCATGGCGTCCATAATTGTCGCCATGGCCCAGGGAGGCGTCTCCGGTCTGGTGACCGGCGCGGTCTTCAAAACCGTCGAGCGACAGATGCTGCCGCTGGCGGGTTCGATTCCCGTCCGCCTCCGCCACCTCCCCGGGTCCAGACATGAGTGATCCGAGACGACGCATTCCCCGCACCGACGCGCTGCTCGCCGATCCCCGTCTCGCCGAGGCGCAACAGGTGCTGGGCCGAACCCTGGTGAAATCGGTGATCGCGCAGGCTCAGCAGCGGGCCCGCGCCGGCCGGATCGATCCGGAGCGGGTGGCCGAGGACGCCGTCGCCGCACTCCCGGCCAGCGCAACCAGCATGCGGGCGATCGTCAACGCCACCGGTGTCGTCGTGCACACCAACCTGGGCCGGGCACCGTTGTCGCAGGCCGCGGTGGATGCGATGGTCAGTGCCAGCGGCACCACCGACGTCGAATTCGACCTGACAACCGGTCGTCGCGCGCGCCGCGGCCGGGGTGCGCTGGGCGCGCTGGCTCGGGCGGTGCCGACCGCCGGCGGGGTGCATGTGGTCAACAACAATGCCGCCGCGCTGCTGCTGACGGCGCTCACGCTCACCGGGGGCCAGAGCGGCAGGGAAATCGTGCTCAGCCGCGGCGAGCTGGTCGAGATCGGCGACGGATTCCGCATTCCCGAGCTGCTGGCGTCCACCGGCGCGCGGCTGCGCGAGGTCGGCACCACCAACCGCACCAGCCTGCGCGACTACGCCGAGGCGATCGGGCCCGACACCGGGTTTGTGCTCAAGGTGCATCCGTCCAACTTCTGCGTCACCGGGTTCACCTCGGCGGTCAGTGTCGCGGAGCTGGCGCAGCTGGACGCGCCGCTGGTGGTCGACATCGGCTCCGGACTGCTGGCACCGCATCCGGTGCTGCCCGACGAACCGGACGCGACAACCACCCTGCGCGACGGCGCCAACCTGGTCACCGCCAGTGGCGACAAACTGCTCGGCGGCCCGCAGGCCGGCCTGCTGTTCGGTGACGCCGAGCTGATCGAGCGGCTGCGCCGGCACCCGGCCGCCAGAGCCCTGCGGGTGGACAAACTCACCCTAGCCGCGCTGGAAGCGACCGTGGCGGGTCCGCCACCCCCGGTAGCCCAGGCGCTGGCCGCGGACGTAACGCAGCTGCGCACCCGCGCGGAACGGCTCGCCGAGCAGCTGCCCGGAGCCGAAGCGGTGGACTGCGTGGCGGCCGTCGGTGGCGGCGGGGCCCCGGGTGTGCGGCTGCCCAGCGCAGGGCTGAGCCTGCCCGAGTCCTACGCCGCAAAGCTGCGTACCGGCAGCCCGCCGATCGTCGGCCGGGTGGAGGGCGGCCGGTGCCTGCTGGATCTGCGCACGGTGGCACCGGAGGAGGACGACCTGCTGCTGGCGGCGGTGCGGGCATGTTCGTCATAGCCACCGCGGGACACGTCGACCACGGCAAGTCGACGCTGGTCCATCGGCTCACCGGGATGTGGCCGGACCGCCTGGCCGAAGAGCAGCGCCGGGGCCTGACCATCGACCTGGGCTTCGCCTGGACCGACGTCGACGGACGCCGGCTGGCGTTCGTCGACGTGCCGGGCCATGAACGGTTCGTTCCCACGATGCTGGCCGGCGTGGGCCCGGTTCCGGCCGTCATGTTCGTGGTCGCCGCCACCGAGGGCTGGATGCCGCAGTCCGACGAGCACCTTGCGGCGTTGGACGCGCTGCGGGTTAGGCATGTGCTGGTCGTCGTCAGCAAGGCAGATCTGGCGGACCCGGCTCCCGCCATCGCGCAGGTGCGCCAGCGGTTGGCTGGCGCGCCGGTCGTACTCGGCACCGACCTCGATCAGGTCCGCAGCGGCCTCCTGACACTGGTGCAACGGCTGCCGCAGCCGGACCGCGACGGCGACGTGCGGCTGTGGGTCGACCGCTGCTTCACCGTGCGCGGCGCGGGCACCGTCGTCACCGGGACGCTGAGTGCCGGCACCATCCGGGTGGGCGACGAACTCGAGCACGCCGGACGGCGCGTCACCGTCCGCGGCCTGCAGTCGCTGGGCCGCGCCGTCGACGAGGTGGCCGCGGTGGCGCGGGTGGCGCTGAACCTGCGGGGGGTGGACCGCCGGCAGCTGGCCCGCGGCGACACCGTTCGGACGCCGGGTGCCTGGCTGGATACCGCGGAGATCGACGTGGCCCTGTGGTCGGCGGGCCCGCTGCACCGCCAGCTGGTGCTGCACATCGGGTCGGCGGCGGTGCCGGTGCAGGTGCGCGCGCTGGGGACGGCCGGGGCCCGGCTGCGGCTGGCCGGGCCGTTGCCGCTGCGGGTCGGCGACGTCGGGTTGCTGCGCGATCCCGGGGAACACCGGATCGCGGCCGGGATCGAGGTGCTCGATGTGCGGCCGCCGGAGTTGCGCCGCCGCGGTGCGGCGCGGGCCCGGGGCGAGGAGCTGGCGACCGGCCGGGTGCGTCCGCCTGACTGCGCACCCGCGGCGCAGTTACGCGCGATGGGGCTGCGGGCTACCGGCCACCGCGTGGGGGATTGGGTGGTGGATCCGCAGTGGTGGGCCGGGCGACGCGAGCTTGCGGTCATGACGGTGCAGCGCTGGGCGGCCGAGCACGACATTGCGGCGGGCATGCCGCTGGAGGCGCTGCGACAGCGGGTGGGGCTGCCGACCGCCGAACTGGTGTCCGAGCTGCTCGACGGCACCGGCCTGGAAGTGGCCGACGGCCTGGTCCGGTCGCCCGGTGCGGGCCTGCCCCCGCGCGTCGATAAGGCGGTGCGCACGGTGGAGGAATGGCTGGCCGCCGAGCCGTTCCGGGCGCCGGAGGCCGACGAATTAGCCGAGTTACGGCTAGGCGCAAGGGAACTCGCCGCGGCGGTGCGCGCCGGCCGGCTTACCCGGGTTGGCGACGGCGTCGTGCTCGGACCCGACGCGTTCGCGCGGGCGGCCGCCATCCTGGCGGCACTGCCGCAGCCGTTCACCGTGAGCGACGCCCGGCGCGCCCTGGGCACCACGCGCCGGGTGGCGGTCCCGTTGCTCGAACAGCTTGACGCGCTGAGGATTACCCGCCGCGATGCGGACGGCACCAGGACGGTGCTGTGAGCACACCGGGCGCGCCAAGTCCGCGGGTCCGGTTGCTGCTCACCTATGTCACGGGGTTTGATCAAACAATGGACCCGGAAAGCAAGCTCGCGAAGTTGATCCAGTCGTGGCCGGTCTACCGCCAGCTCACCGGGTCCGACCCGCTGGGCCGCGGCAAGGCCGCACAGTCGGCTCGCTCGGTCGCGCTGACGCCACGCACCGCCGAGGCCGACCACATCGCGCACTCGGTGTGTCCGTTCTGCGCGGTGGGCTGCGCCCAGAAGGTGTACGTCAAAGACGAGAAGGTCATCCAGATCGAGGGCAATCCGGATAGCCCCATTTCCCGAGGACGCTTGTGCCCCAAGGGATCTGCCAGCACCCAGCTGGTCACCGGGCCGCAGCGCGAAACCGTCGTGCGCTACCGCGCCCCCTACGCCACCGAGTGGCAGGAACTCGACCTGGACACCGCGATGGACATGGTCGCCGACCGGGTGCTCGACGCCCGTCGCAAGGGCTGGCAGGACTTCGACGCCGACCGCAACACGCTGCGCCGCACCATGGGCATCGCCAGCCTCGGCGGCGCCACCCTGGACAATGAAGAGAACTACCTGATCAAGAAGCTCTTCACGGCCCTGGGCGCGCTGCAGATCGAGAATCAGGCCCGTATTTGACACAGCGCCACGGTTCCCGGTCTGGGAGCCTCCTTCGGTCGCGGCGGAGCGACGGACTACCAGCAGGACCTGGTCAACTCCGACTTCATCGTCATCATGGGCTCGAACATGGCCGAGGCCCATCCGGTCGGGTTCCAGTGGGTGATCGAAGCCAAGGCCCGCGGCACCGAGGTCATCCACATCGACCCGCGGTTCACCCGCACCAGCGCCCTGGCCGACCGCCATGTGGCGTTGCGCGCCGGCAGTGACATCGCGTTCCTCGGCGGGGTGATCAACTACATCCTGTCCAACGGGCTGGACTTCCGCGAATACGTCACGGCCTACACCAACGCCTCGTTCCTGGTCGACGAAAACTACCGGGACACCGAGGATCTCGACGGTCTGTTCAGCGGCTACGATCCCGACACCGCCTCGTACGACCCGGCGACCTGGCATTACGAGTCGACACATCACGGCGGTCGCGGCGGGGCCGACGACAAACAGCGCGCCGCGCCCGATCAGCTCGGCTCCGGCGGGCCGGCGGTGGAGGGTGGTGCCGGTCCGATCCCGGCCGACCCGACGCTGCAGCATCCGCGCTGCGTCTACCAGATCCTCAAGCGGCACTACGCCCGCTACACCCCGGAGATGGTGGAGCGGGTCTGCGGCGTGCCGGCCGACACCTTCCTACAGGTCGCGCGGGCATGGACGGAAAATTCCGGCCGGGAGCGCACCACGGCGCTGGTGTACAGCGTGGGCTGGACCCAGCACACCATGGGCGCGCAGTTCATCCGCGCCGGCTCGATCATCCAGCTGCTGCTGGGCAACATCGGCCGGCCCGGCGGCGGGGTGTTCGCGCTCCGCGGGCATGCCAGTATCCAGGGCTCCACGGATGTGCCGACACTGTTCAACCTGCTGCCCGGTTACCTGGCCATGCCGCACGCCGGCCAGGCCACCCTGGCCGACTACCTCGACCGGATCAAGAGCCAGAATCAGAAGGGCTTCTGGCACAACGCCGACGCCTATATGGTGTCGCTGCTCAAGGAGTACTGGGGCGAGCACGCCACCGCCGACAACGACTACTGCTTCGACTATCTGCCGCGGATCAACGGCGACCACGGCACCTACCGCACCGTCATGGACATGGTCGACGGGACGGTGTTCGGCTACTTCCTGCTGGGCCAGAACCCGGCTGTCGGGTCGGCCCACGGACGGCTGCAGCGGCTCGGCATGGCCAACCTGGACTGGCTGGTGGTACGCGACCTGGTGATGATCGAAAGCGCCACCTTCTGGAAGGACGCCCCCGAGGTCGAGACCGGTGAGATCACCCCGCAGACTTGCCGGACGGAGGTGTTCTTCTTCCCGGCGGCCTCACATGTGGAGAAGGCCGGCACGTTCACCCAGACCCAACGGATGCTGCAGTGGCGGGAGAAGGCCGTCGACCCGCCCGGTGACGCCCGCTCGGAGCTGTGGTTCTTCTACCACCTGGGCCGGCGGCTGCGGGACAAGCTGGGCGGCTCGACCGACGAGCGCGACCGGCCGCTGCTGGACCTGTTCTGGGACTACGCGATGGAGGGTGACGAGCCTTCGGGTGAGGACGTGTTGCGCCGCATCAACGGCATCGACCTGACGACCGGCCGGGCAGGCCGGGCCCTCAATGGCTATACCGAGTTGAAGGCCGACGGCAGTACCGCCTGCGGCTGCTGGATTTACAGCGGTGTGTACGCCGACGAGGTCAACCAGGCGGCCCGGCGGGACACCTCGCAGTGGGGCTGGACCTGGCCCCTGAACCGCCGGGTGCTCTACAACCGGGCGTCGGCCGACCCCCGGGGGCGGCCGTGGAGCGAGCGCAAGAAGCTCATCTGGTGGGACGAAACCAAGGGCGCCAAGGGCGAGTGGACGGGTCTCGATGTGCCCGATTTCGAGAAGACCAAGCCGCCGGACTACCGCCCGCCCGAAGGCGCGGTGGGTGTCGAGGCGTTGCGCGGCGACGACGCGTTCGTCATGCAGGCCGACGGCAAGGCCTGGCTGTTCGCGCCCAGCGGCCTGGCCGACGGTCCGCTGCCTACCCATTACGAACCGCACGAGTCCCCGGTGCGCAATGCGCTGTACAAGCAGCAGGGCAACCCAACTCGAATCGTCTACGGCCGCAACGACAATCCGTCGAACCCGGCGCCGCCGGAGGCCCACGGTGAGGTGTTCCCGTTCGTCTTCACCGCCGCACGGCTGACCGAGCACCACACGGCGGGCGGGATGAGCCGTCAGCTGCCCTACCTGTCGGAGCTGCAGCCCGCGTTATTCGTCGAGGTGTCACCGGAATTGGCGCGCATCCGAGGGCTCACGCATATGGACTGGGCCCATGTGGTCACCAGCCGCACCGCGGTGGATGCGAGGGTGCTGGTGACCGAGCGGATGAAGCCACTTCGTATCGAAGACCATGTGGTGCAACAGATTTGGATGCCCTACCACTGGGGTTACAGCGGGCTGGTCGACGGCGACGTGGTCAACGACCTGTTCGGGGTGGTGTTGGACCCCAATGTCTTCATCCAGGAGAGCAAGGTCTGCACCTGTGACGTCCAACCGGGACGACGGCCCCGCGGACCGGAGCTGCTGGCCTACATCGCCGAATACCGCCGCCGGGCCGGCGTCACCCCGGCGACCGGCACCCGACTGGACACCCATAGCGAGGAAACACCTTGAACCGCAACAGTTTCTATGGTCCGCTGAGTGATCCGGCCGGCGATGCCGGGCATGAGGAGCACCCAGCACGAGTCGGGTTCTTCACCGACACCTCGGTGTGCATCGGCTGTAAGGCCTGCGAGGTGGCCTGCAAGGAGTGGAACCGGGTGCCCGACGACGGCTTCGACCTGCTGGGAATGTCGTTCGACAACACCGGCATGCTCAGCGCCAACACCTGGCGGCACGTCGCGTTCATCGAGCAACCGCCTACCGATCTCGGCATCCCGAAGTTCGAGCGCCCCGGGGCCGTGTCGGATCCGGAGTCGCGCAGCGACTTTCGCTGGCTGATGAGCTCCGACGTGTGTAAGCACTGCACGCATGCCGGGTGTCTGGACGTGTGCCCGACGGGTGCGTTGTTCCGCACCGAGTTTGGCACCGTGGTTGTGCAGCAAGACATTTGCAACGGCTGCGGGTATTGCGTGTCCGGCTGCCCATACGGGGTGATCGACCGCCGCGAGGGCGACGGGCGGGCGTGGAAGTGCACGCTGTGCTACGACCGGCTGCACGATGGGCTGGAACCGGCGTGCGCCAAGGCCTGCCCCACCGACTCCATCCAGTTCGGGCCGCTCGACGAACTGCGTGAGCGCGCCGCCCGCCGGGTCGAGCAACTGCATGAGCGCGGCGTAACCGGGGCGCGGTTGTACGGTCACGATCCTGACGACGGCGTGGGCGGCGACGGCGCGTTCTTCCTGCTCTTGGACCAGCCCGAGGTCTACGGATTGCCGCCGGATCCGGTGGTGCCCACCCGGGACCTGCCGGCCATGTGGCGCTACGCCGGGATGGCCGCGTCGGCGCTGGTCGCCGCCGCGGTGTCGGCGTTCGTCGGGAGCCGGCTATGACCAGGGGGGCGGCCGGCGGGCGGGAACAGCTCGCCGTGCCCCGAGCGGAGTTCCGCTCGTATTACGGGCGTCCGGTGCTCAAACCACCGGTGTGGGAGTGGAAGATCGCGGCGTACCTGTTCTCCGGTGGCCTGTCGGCGGGTTCGGCGCTCCTGGCCGCCGGCGCCGATCTGACCGGGCGCCCGGCGCTGTGCCGGGTGAGCCGAGTCGGGGCTCTGGCCAGCCTCCTGGCCAGCATGTACTTCCTCGTCGCCGACCTCGGCCGCCCCGAGCGGTTCCACCACATGTTGCGGGTGGCCAAGCCGACTTCGCCGATGAGTGTCGGCACCTGGATTCTGACCGCCTACGGGCCGGGCGCCGGGCTGGCCGGGGCCGCCGAGCTCATGCCGCCGGCGCTGCGGCGCACCTGGGTCGGAGCGCTCGTGCGCTGGTTGGCACGACCGGCCGGACTCTCGGCGGCGGCCGTCGCACCCGGGGTCGCCTCCTACACCGCGGTGTTGCTGTCGCAGACCGCCGTCCCCGCCTGGCACGAGGCGCACCCCTATCTGCCGTTCGTCTTCACGGGCTCGGCCGCAGCCAGCGGCGGCGGCTGGGGCATGGTGCTGGCGCCCGTGGCCGAGGCCGGTCCGGCGCGGCGACTCGCGGTCGTGGGGGCCGGGCTGGAGATCGCGGCGTCGCGGCTGTTGGAGCACCGGCTGGGTCTGGCCGCCGAGGCGTACACGACGGGAAAGCCGCACCGGCTGCGCAGGTGGGCGGAGTACCTGACGGTCGGCGGGGCGCTGGGCACGGTGGCGGCAGGCCGGAGCCGGTACGCCGCGAAGCTGTGCGGGCTGGCACTGCTCACCGGCAGTGCGCTGCAGCGGTTCGGGGTGTTCGAGGCCGGCGTGGAATCCACCCGAGATCCGAAATACGTGGTGGTGCCGCAACGCGAAAGGCTTGATTCCGGCAACTGATCAGCGCTGCTGACTTTGCGCGAGTGGACGTCGCGCTGAGATGAATCTCGGTGAAAGCCGCTACAGCCGCTCTTTGACCGCCGCCGACAGGCGGGCCCCGTCGGCTTTGCCCTCGGCGATCTCGGTGGCGAACTTCATGACCATGCCCATCTGCTTCATGCCGGGCCGATGCCCTAGCTGTTCGGCCACCTGGGCGATGGCGGTGTCGGCGACGTCGGCCAATTCTGCCTCGGTGAGCGGCGTGGGCAGATACTCGTCGATGATCCGGGCTTCCGCATGCTCGTTGGCGGCCAGCTCACCACGCCCGTTCTGGGTGTAGATCTCGGCCGCCTCGCCACGTTTACGGGATTCTCTGGCCAGCACCTTGAGCACCTCGTCGTCGGAGAGCTCTTTGGCTTGCTTGCCCGATACTTCCTCGGTCTGGATTGCGGCCAGCACCATGCGTAAGGTCGCGGTTCGCAACTTATCCTGCGTTTTCATCGCTTCGGTCAGGTCGGCCCGAAGCCGCGATTTGAGTTCCGCCATGGCAGAGACGCTACGCGCGTTGTTTTCGGAGGCTGCCGAACCCGACACCAAGACCGGAAGTCATGCCTGCATTGAGAAATGCGCCGACCGCCGACAGGATGGAGCCCATGACCAACGACGACAGCCGCCGCATCCGGTGAGTACGCTGCCGCCGAGTTATCCGGTTGACCCGCCGGCCGAGACCCCCGGGTACATACCGGCCGGGTACCCACCATTGGGCGCCGGCTATCCGCCGCCACCATCGCAGACGCCGGGCTTCGGCGCCCCACCGCCCGGATACGGCCCGCCGCCCGGTTACGGTGTGCCACCTGGTTACGGCATGCCACCGGGTTACGGTCCCCCGCCACCGGGCTACGGCGCTCCGCCCGGATATGGTCCCCCGCCACCGGGCTACGGCGCTTCGCCCGGATATGGTCCCCCGCCACCGGGATATGGCCCGCCGCTGGTTCCCGGAGCGGTCAAACCCGGGATCATCCCGCTGCGGCCGTTGACCTTGAGCGACATTTACAACGGCGCGGCCGGCTACATCCGCACCAACCCGAAGGCGACGCTGGGACTGACCGCGATCGTCGTGGTGATCATGCAGGTCATCACGTTGATCGCCACGGTCGGACCGTTGACGGCCCTCAACCAGCTGGAAAACCAGCCGTCGACCGAGCTGAGCCTGGGCGTCTTCGGCGCCTGGATGGGTTCGGTGGCGGCCAGCGGTCTGGTCACCTGGCTGGGCGGCATGCTGCTGAGCGGAATCCTCACCGTCGTGGTGGGGCGCGCGGTCTTCGGATCTCCCATCACCATCGGTGAAGCGTGGGCCCGGGTCCGCGGGCGCGTGCTGGCACTGATCGGGCTGGCCTTGCTGGAAGCCGCCGGGATGGTGGCGCTCGGGGGACTGGTGGTGGTCATCCTGGTCGGGGTTGCGGCCGCGGTCAACGGTGCTGCGGCGGTCCTGGTCGGCATCCCGTTGCTGCTGCTGGTCGGGTTGCTGCTGGCCTACCTGTACACCATGTTGGTGTTCGCGCCGGTGCTGATCGTGTTGGAGCGACTGCCGCTGGTCGACGCGGTCATCAGATCGTTCCGGCTGGTCCGCGGCGGGTTCTGGCGGGTCCTGGGTATCCGGTTGCTGACGGCTCTGGTCGTGGGACTGGTCGGCGGTGCGGTCGCGGCCCCCTTCAGCATCGCGAGCCAGATCTTGTTGGGCGTCACCGCGTCGGAAGGCTCCATCGGTATGCTGCTCGTCGGCACGACGCTGTCGGCCGTCGGCTCAGCGATCAGCCAGATCATCACCGCACCGTTCACCGCCGGAGTTGTCGTGCTGCTGTACACCGATCGCCGCATGCGCGCCGAAGCCTTCGACCTGGTCCTGCAGACCGGTGCCGCCGGTGGGCCCGCCGCAGTGGAGTCCACCGACAACCTGTGGCTCACGCGGCCTTACTAATCGACCGGTGAGGACTGACTGACGATGCCTTCCATCGACATCGACCGCGATGCCGCCCACCAGGCAGCGCAGCATGAGCTCGACAAACCGATCTATCCCAAGCCATCGCTGTCGACGGCTTTCAGCGACTGGCTCAACGAGCAGTTGTACCGGCTGTTGGAGAAGGGCGCTTCGGTATCCGGTGGCTGGTTCACCCTGACGGTGCTGTTCATCCTGGCGGTGATCGCTGTGATCGTCGCCGTCCACATCGCCCGACGCACCATGCGCACCAACCGCGGCGGTGATTACCAGCTGTTCGACGCCGGCCAACTCACCGCGGCCCAGCATAGAGCCACGGCTGAAGCGTTTGCGGCCCAAGGTAATTGGGCCGCGGCCATCCGGCATCGGCTGCGCGCGGTCGCGCGCGAGCTGGAAGAGACCGGCGTGCTGAACCCGGCCCCCGGACGCACCGCCAACGAGCTGGCCACCGACGCGGGCGCGGCCCTGCCTCACCTGGCAGGCGAATTGGTCCGGGCCGCAACGGCTTTCAACGACGTCACCTACGGCGAGCGGCCCGGAACTCAAGATTCCTACCAGCTGATCGCCGACCTCGACGACCACCTGCGATCACGCGCTCATGCCTCGTCGGCGGTGGAACGCCCCGCCGCACCCGATTCCTGGGCGCAGGTCCGGTGATGCCGGCACCGGGTATCACCCGGCGACGGCGGCCGTGGCGTGGCATGGTGCTCGCGCTGACGGCCATCGTCCTCGTCGCCGCCGTCGGCACCTACCTGACCGCGCCGCGGCCCGGCGGCATGATGGATCCCGCGGCCACCAACTCCTCGGGCGCCCATGCGCTGGTGACGTTGCTGCGCGAAGGCGGCGTCGAGGTCGTCGTCGCCAATACCGTCGCCGACGTCGAACGCTCGGCCCGCGCCGACTCGCTGCTGCTGGTGGCGCAGACTCACTACCTGACCGACAGCGCACTTCTGGAACGGCTGGCACAAGCCCCCGGTGACCTGCTGGTGGTCGAACCCACCGCGCGAGCCCGCCGAGCGCTTACCCCGAAGCTGCGTATCACGGCCGCCGAGCAATTCGCGTCCCAACCGAAATGCTCGCTGCGAGAAGCTAATCGGGCCGGGAAGGTGCATTTCGGACCCAGCGATGCCTACCAGCCCAGGGACGACCTGGAGGTGGTCAGCTGTTACGGCGGCGCATTGGTCCGCTATCGCGATGCCGGGCGAACCGTCACGGTGGTGGGTAGTAGCGACTTCATGACCAACGGTGGCCTGCTCGAAGAGGGCAACGCCGCGCTGGCGATGAACCTCGCGGGCGACCGGCCGCGGCTGGTCTGGTATGCGCCGCACCGCGTCGAGGGACAGACGTCGGAGCCCGGTTCGCTCTCCGACCTGATCCCGGCAAACGTGATGTGGGTCGTCTGGCAGCTGTGGCTGGTGGTCCTGTTGGCGGCGCTCTGGAAGGGCCGCCGGCTGGGCCCGCTGGTGGCCGAAGAGCTACCCGTGGTGGTCCGCGCATCGGAGACGGTCGAGGGCCGTGGCCGGCTGTACCGGTCCCGGCGGGCCCGCGATCGCGCCGCCGACGCGCTGCGCACCGCCACGCTGCAGCGGCTGCTGCCGCGGCTCGGTATCAGCCCGGGCACCGACCCGCCGGCGGTGGTGCTGACCGTGGCCCGGCGCAGCGGGGCCGACCCGGAGTTCATTCGATATCACCTGTACGGCCCACCACCGGCCACCGACCAGGACCTACTACACCTCGCCCGCGCGCTCGACGACATCGAAAGGCAGGTCACCCACTCGTGACACAACCCGCTCCCACCACCCAATCCGCGCCCGCGGACTCGGCACGCGAAGCATTGCTGGGGTTACGTGCCGAGATCGGCAAGGCCGTCGTCGGACAGGACGGTGTGATCAGCGGCCTGGTGATCGCGCTACTGTGCCGCGGCCACGTGCTACTGGAAGGCGTTCCGGGAGTGGCGAAGACGCTGATGGTTCGGGCCATGGCCGCCGCGCTGCGGCTGGAGTTCAAGCGGGTGCAGTTCACCCCCGACCTGATGCCCGGCGACGTCACCGGTTCACTGGTCTACGACTCGCACAGCGCCGAATTCACCTTCCGGCCGGGCCCGGTGTTCACCAATCTGCTGCTCGCCGACGAGATCAACCGCACGCCGCCCAAAACGCAGGCCGCGCTGCTCGAGGCCATGGAGGAGCGTCAGGTCAGCGTCGAAGGCCAGGCGAAACTGCTGCCGGACCCGTTCATCGTGGCGGCCACGCAGAACCCGATCGAATACGAGGGCACATATCAACTGCCCGAGGCCCAACTCGACCGTTTCCTGATGAAACTCAACGTCACGCTGCCGGCCCGCGACTCCGAGATCGCCATCCTGGGCCGGCACGCACACGGCTTCGACCCGCGCGATCTGTCGGCGATCAGGCCGGTGGCCGGGTCTGCCGAGCTGGCCGCCGGGCGCGAGGCGGTTCGTCAGGTGCTGATCGCCGACGAGGTCCTGGGCTACATCGTCGACATCGTCGGAGCCACCCGCTCCTCCCCCGCGCTGCAGCTCGGGGTGTCACCCCGCGGGGCGACCGCGCTGCTGGGCACCGCCCGGTCGTGGGCGTGGTTGTCCGGACGCAACTACGTCACTCCCGACGACGTGAAGGCCATGGCGCGCCCCACGCTGCGGCACCGGATCATGTTGCGTCCGGAAGCCGAGCTCGAAGGGGCCACGCCCGACGGCGTGCTGGACGGGATGCTGGCGTCGGTCCCGGTGCCCCGCTAGTGATCCGCGCCGGTGACGATGCAGTGTGGGTACCACCCGCTTGCGGGGGAGAGCGGCGCCGATGATCCTTACCGGACGCACCGGACTGCTGGCGCTGATCTGCGTCCTGCCGATCGCGTTGGCCCCCTGGCCGGCAAGGGCTTTCGTGATCCTGCTGGCGGTGTTGATGACGGCCGTGGTCGTCGACATCGTGGCGGCGGCCAGCCCCCGCAAATTATGCTTCACCCGCTCCCCCGACAGCTCGATCCGGCTGGGCCAGCCCGCGGACGCCGGCCTGTCCATCCACAACGGGGGCCGGCGCCGGTTCCGAGGCCATATCCGCGACGCCTGGCCGCCCAGCGCCCGCGGCGAACCGCGCAGCCACCAGGTCAACATCGGCGGCGGCGAGCGTCAGCAGCTAACGACCCAGCTGCGGCCGGTCCGCCGCGGCGACCAGCGCGCGGCCGTGGTCACCGCCAGATCGCTCGGACCGCTGGGCTTGGCGGGCCGGCAGCGTTCGCAGCCGGTGCCGGGCAAGGTACGGGTGCTGCCGCCGTTTCTGTCGCGCAAGCACCTGCCGTCGCGGCTGGCCAAGCTGCGCGAGATCGACGGGTTGCTGCCCACGCTGATCCGCGGGCAGGGCACCGAGTTCGACTCGCTGCGCGAATATGTCGTCGGCGACGACGTCCGCTCGATCGACTGGCGCGCGACGGCCCGTCGCTCCGACGTGATGGTGCGCACCTGGCGGCCCGAGCGGGACCGGCGGGTGGTGCTGGTGCTCGACACCGGGCGGATGGCGGCGGGCCGGGTCGGTGTCGACCCCACGGCCGCCGATCCCGCCGGATGGCCCCGGCTGGACTGGTCGATGGATGCCGCGCTGTTATTGGCGGCGCTGGCGTCGCGGGCCGGCGACCACGTCGACTTCCTGGCCCACGACCGGGTGAGCCGGGCGGCCGTGTTCGGGGCGTCGCGCACCGAACTGCTGGCCCAATTGGTCGACGCGATGGCGCCGCTGCAGCCGGCGCTCGTCGAATCAGATTGGCGGGCGATGATTTCCGCGATTCTGCGGCGGACCCGGCGCCGGTCGCTGGTGGTGCTGTTGACCGACCTCAACGCCACCGCCCTGGAAGAGGGTCTGCTGCCGGTGCTGCCGCAGCTGTCGGCCAAACACCATGTGGTGGTGGCCGCCGTCGCCGATCCGCGCGTCGACGAACTGGCCATCGGGCGTTCCGATGCGGCAGCGGTCTACGACGCGGCGGCCGCCGAACGCGCCCGCAACGACCGTCGGGCGATCGCGTCGCGACTGCGCCACAGCGGCGTGGACGTCGTCGACGCGCCGCCCTCCGACATCGCGCCGGCGCTTGCTGATCGTTATTTGGCGATGAAAGCGACCGGCCGGCTGTAGTTCGGCCGCGAATGTGAACGGCGCAACGCCCGCGCGGTGTGTCGCGTCGCCAGATTGACTGTCGCGGGCCCGGGATCAGCTGGTGGGCACCACGTCGGGAGCGTCCTCGATGTCGCCGGTCTCCCCGGCCTTGGCGGCGCGACGACCGAAGTACACGATGTAGGACACGAACGCGGCCTCGGCGAGGAGGCCGATGGCGATGCGGACGAAGGTCGGCAACGGTGACGGCGTCACCATCGCTTCGATCAGCCCGGACACCAGCAACACCCCCACCAGGCCCACGGCCACCGACACCACGCCGCGGCCCCGCTCGGCCAGGACTTGTCCGCGCGGCCGGTCACCGGGCGCGATCACCGACCAGCCCAGCCGCATCCCGGTAGCGGCGGCCAGGAACACCGCCGTCAGCTCGAGCAGCCCGTGCGGAATCAGCAGCCCCAGCAGCAGGCCGCCCCTGCCCGCCGCGAACATCAGACCGGCAATCACTCCGACGTTAGCCGCGTTCTGGAAGAGCACCAGCGGTATCGGCAGGCCCAACACGACCGACATCGCGATGCACTTGGCGGCCACCCAGGAATTGTTCACCCAGACCTGCAGCGCGAACGACGTCGCCGGGTGCTCGCTGTAATACGACTCGACGTCATGGTTGACCAATTCGTTGATCTCGGTCGGAGTGCCGATGACGGACTGCACTTCGGGACTGCCGGCCACCCAGAACGCAATGAGCACCACGACGGCGAAGAACGCCACCGCCGTAGCCAACCACCAGCGCCCGGCGCGGTAGGCGACGACCGGGAAGGACACCGTCCAGAACCGGACGAAGGTACTTGTCAGCGGCGCATGCGCGCCGGTGACCGCGGCCCGCGCCCGGGCGACCAGGCTTGACAGCCGGCCGACCAGCAGCGAGTCCGAGGACACGGACCGCAGCATCGACAGGTGCGTGGACACGCGCTGGTACAGCTCGACGAGCTCGTCGATCTCGGCACCGCTCAGCGAGCGACGCTTTTTGACCAACTGGTCGAGGCGATCCCAGGTGCCGCGGTGGGTCAGCAAGAACGCGTCGACGTCCACCTGCGCAGCGTACCCAACCGAGTGCGACAGGTAGCCGTCCGCAAACCTGTAGCGTTCCGGGGTATGTCGGAGGTGGTGACCGGGGACGCCGTGGTGCTCGACGTGCAGATCGCCCAGCTGCCGGTGCGTGCGGTGAGTGCGATCATCGACATGACCGTGATCTTCATCGGCTACCTGCTCGGACTGATGCTGTGGGCGACCGCGTTGAGCCAGTTGGACGAGGCGTTGACCATTGCGTTCCTGATCATGTTCACGGTGCTGGCGTTCGTCGGCTACCCGGTGGCCATCGAGACCGCGACCCGGGGCCGGTCGGTCGGCAAGATCGTGATGGGCCTGCGCGTGGTATCCGACGACGGGGGCCCGGAACGCTTCCGCCAGGCGCTGTTTCGCGCGTTGGCGTCGGTGGTGGAGATCTGGATGCTGCTGGGCAGCCCGGCCGTGATCTGCAGCATGGTGTCGCCGAAAGGCAAGCGCGTCGGCGACATGTTCGCCGGCACCATCGTCGTCAGCGAGCGCGCTCCGCGCCTGGGGCCGCCGCCGGCCATGCCGCCGTCGCTGGCGTGGTGGGCGGCGTCGCTGCAGCTGTCCGGGCTCACCGCCGGCCAGGCCGAACTCGCGCGCCAATTCCTTTCCCGGGCATCGCAATTGGATCCGCGGTTACGTGAGCAGATGGCGTACCGGATCGCCGGCGAGGTGTTGTCCCGGGTCGCACCGCCGCCCCCGCCGGGTGTTCCGCCGCAGCTGGTGCTCGCCGCGGTGCTTGCCGAACGGCACCGCCGCGAGTTGGCACGGCTGCGTCCGCCGATGAGCCCGGCTGTGCCGCCGATGGGGACCCAGGGGCCGTACGCTGCGGCGCCGTGGCCCGCCCAGCCACCGCCCGCCCAGCCATGGCCCGCCCAGCCATCGCCCGCCCAGCCGTGGCCCGCCCAGCCGTCGCCCGCCCAGCCACCGATGTACGCGCAACCACAGGCGATTCCGTGGCCGGAGCCCGACGCACCGCCGCAAACCCCGCCGCCCGGCGGCTTCTCCCCGCCGAGCTAGCTACTGCGCGACCGTCGCGGCCAGGATGGCGACGTCGGCAACCAATAGCGCCACACCGACCAGCGGCACCGCGATGCCGAACCGGAGCTTGGCGGTGAACACCGAGACGACGACGACCAACAGGGCCACTACCGGCGCGCCGTAGAACAAGACGCCGAAATCGATCCCGGCGCCCAGATTGGGGCAGCGGCTTTCGCTGCAGGCATCGGTGCTCATCACCGCGCCGAGAGCGAACAACATCACGATCGCGGCACCCGGCACGGTCAGCAGGGCGAGCACCCAGGTGATCCATAGGCGGGCCTGCCCGCTGCCCCGCGTCGGAGCGGCCACGCCGCTGGGACGCGTCTCCGTCAGGCGATTTCTGCCGTCCATGACCCAAGTGGCTACCCGGGCGAGGACAACCGCAAACCCCGTGTTAGCCGTTGCATCGCGTTCTGTCACGATATATCGTGATCGTATCGACGCAGCTTTCGGCCGCGTTTTCGACACACAGATAAGGACCAGACATGGACAATCTCTTCACTGCGCCCGGCGGGCCATTCGGCGCTCGGCCCGGGTTCGGCTTCGGCCCCGGCCCGGGCCTGCCGCCCACACAACGGCGCGCGCTACACAGCGCCAGGCGTCAGGCTCGACGTGAATTCTTCGCAAACCTGCGCGACCATGCCGGTGACCACGACGGACCGCTGGGGTTCGGCCCCGGTTTCGGCCCGGGGTTCGGTTTCGGCTTCGGCTTCGGCCCCGGCGGCCCGCGCGGCGGATGGCGCCGCGGCGGACGCGGTCGTGGCCGTCGCGGCGACATCCGGTCGGCCATCCTGGTGCTGCTGAGCGAGCGGCCGATGCACGGCTACGAGATGATCCAGCAGATCGCCGAGCGCAGCAACGATCTGTGGCGCCCCAGTCCCGGCTCCGTGTACCCGACGTTGCAGCTACTCGACGACGAGGGCCTTATCACCGCCGGCGCGTCCGACGGCAGCAAGAAGCTCTTCGAGCTGACCGACGAGGGCCGGGCGGCCGCCGAGAAGATCGACACCCCGCCGTGGGAGGAGATCGCCGACGGCGTCGCGCCCGGACACCTCGAATTGCGCCGGGCCATGGGCCAGCTGTTCGGCGCGGTCATGCAAGCAGCGCATGCCGCCGGCGCCGAGCAGCAGCAACGCATCGTCGACATCCTCAACAACGCGCGCCGCGAGATCTACGGCATTCTCGGCGAGGACTGACCACCCGGCGCGCGGCGAGTCCCGAATCGCCGGACACCCCCAACGACCATGACCGCAGGACAGACTCAGGACGACTTAGGACACGTCGACCCAATCCAGGGTTCGCTGCACTGCCTTGCGCCAGCCCGCGTAGCCGGCGGCGCGCTGCTCGTCGGTCCACTGCGGCGTCCAGCGCTTGTCCTCCTGCCAATTGGCCCGCAGGTCCGACGGGTCCGCCCAGAACCCCACCGCCAAACCCGCCGCATAGGCCGCGCCCAGCGCGGTGGTTTCGGCGACGACCGGACGCACCACGTCCACGCCCAGCACGTCGGCCTGGATCTGCATGCACAAGTTGTTGCTGGTGATTCCGCCGTCGACCTTCAAAATCTCAAGGCGCACACCGGAATCGGCTTCCATGGCATCGACCACGTCCCGGCTCTGGTAGCAGATGGCCTCCAGCGTCGCGCGAGCCAGATGCGCATTGGTGTTGAATCGCGACAACCCCACGATCGCGCCGCGGGCATCGGATCGCCAATAGGGAGCGAACAATCCGGAGAACGCCGGCACAAAATACACCCCGCCGTTGTCGGGAACCTGACGAGCCAGCGACTCGCTTTGTGCGGCACCGCTGATGATGCCGAGCTGATCACGCAGCCATTGCACCGCCGAACCGGTGACCGCGATCGAACCCTCAAGCGCGTAAACGGGTTTGGCGTCGCCGAACTGGTAACACACCGTGGTCAGCAGGCCGTTCTGGGATCGTACGATCGTCTCGCCGGTGTTGAGCAGCAGGAAATTGCCGGTGCCGTAGGTATTCTTGGCCTCTCCCGCGTCCAGGCACACCTGACCGACCATGGCCGCATGCTGGTCACCGAGCACACCGGTGATCGGCACCTCGCCGCCCACCGGCCCGGTGTCGAGCGTGACACCGTACGGCTGCAGCGGTGACGACGGCTCGACGGCCGGCAGCATCGCGCGTGGAATGTTGAAGAACGACAGCAGTTCGTCGTCCCAGTCCAGCGTCTCCAAGTTCATCAGCATGGTCCGGCTCGCGTTGGTCACGTCGGTGACGTGCACCCCGCCGCGCGGCCCGCCGGTCAGATTCCACAACACCCAGGTGTCCGGGGTGCCGAACAACGCATCGCCGCGTTCTGCGGCGTCGCGCACCCCGTCGACGTTATCCAGGATCCACTGCAACTTCCCGCCGGAGAAGTAGGTCGCCGGCGGCAACCCGGCCTTGCGGCGGATCACCTCACCGCGGCCGTCGCGCTCCAGCGCCGCCGCGATCCGGTCGGTGCGAGTGTCCTGCCAGACGATCGCGTTGTAGTACGGCCGGCCGGTGTGCTTGTTCCACACCAGCGTCGTCTCTCGCTGATTGGTAATACCCAGGGCCGCAATATCTTTGGACGACAGATCCGCCACGTTGAGCACCGACATCAGCACCGAGGCGGTGCGCTCCCAGATCTCCACCGGATTGTGCTCGACCCACCCGGCGCGGGGCAGGATCTGCTCGTGCTCGAGCTGGTGACGGGCCACCTCGGCGCCCCGGTGATCGAAGATCATGCAGCGGGTGCTGGTGGTGCCCTGATCGATGGCGGCTACGAACTCTGAGAACTCGGCCAACTGCACTCCTAAACGTGACGTCGAACACTCGGGTTAATCGTCCATGATGGGCCACGAAAGGGTAAGCATCGACGCCTACCCGGGTCGCACTTGCGCGGCAGGCGCTAAACCGGTTGCATCGGCGTTGTGGGCGAAGAGGTCAAGCGCACCACGTATGACCGCACACACCGGCGGGAATACCGGCGCAAGGTGCAAGTCTGTCTCGACGTCTTCGAGACGATGCTTTCCCAGTGCAGCTTCGATTCCGACCAGCCGCTCACCGGGATGGAAATCGAATGCAACCTTGTCGACGGCGACTACCAGCCCGCCATGACGAATCGGTCTGTACTGGACGCGATCGGCGATCCGGCCTACCAGACCGAATTGGGCGCCTACAACATCGAATTCAATGTGCCGCCGCGACTGCTGTCCGGGCGTACCGGCCTGGACCTGGAACGGGACGTGCGGGCCAGTCTCAACGACGCCGAGCGAAAGGCCGGTTCCGACGGCGCCCACATCGTGATGATCGGCATCCTGCCCACGCTGATGCCCGAGCATCTGAGCGAGGGCTGGATGAGCGAATCCACCCGCTACGTCGCGCTCAACGAATCGATCTTCGACGCCCGCGGCGAGGACATCCCCATCAATATCTCCGGCCCGGAGCCGTTGAGCTGGCAGGCTGCCTCCATTGCGCCCGAGTCAGCCTGCACCAGTATGCAATTGCATCTGCAGCTGGCTCCGGGTGATTTCGCCGCCCACTGGAACGCGGCCCAGATGCTGGCCGGCCCACAGCTTGCGCTGGGCGCCAACTCCCCCTACTTCTTCGGACACCAGCTGTGGGCCGAAACCCGGATCGAACTGTTCGCGCAATCCACCGACACCCGGCCCGAGGAACTGAAGTCCCAGGGTGTGCGGCCGCGGGTGTGGTTCGGCGAGCGGTGGATCGACTCCATCCTGGACCTGTTCAAGGAGAACGTCCGCTACTTCCCGTCGCTGCTGCCGGAGGTGTCCGACGAGGATCCGGTCGCCGAGCTGGCGGCCGGACGGATCCCGCAGCTGGCCGAATTGCGCCTGCACAACGGCACGGTGTACCGGTGGAACCGGCCGGTGTACGACGTCTCGGAGGTGGCCGGGGAAGGACGGCCGCACCTGCGGCTGGAGAACCGGGTCTTGCCGGCCGGACCGACCGTTCTGGACATGCTGGCCAATTCGGCGTTCTATTACGGCGCGCTGCGCAGCCTGGCCGAAGCCGAGCAACCGCCCTGGACTCGAATGAGTTTCGCTGCGGCACAAGCGAATTTCTTCGCAGCAGCCCGCCACGGCATCGACGCCCCAATGCACTGGCCGGGCCTGGGCGAGGTGCCGACGCGGGAGTTGGTGTTGACCACGTTGCTGCCGATGGCTCACGATGGACTGCGGCGGTGGGGTGTCGACGCCGAGGTGCGCGACCGGTTCCTGGGGGTCATCGAGGGCCGGGCCAGCGTCGGCCGCAACGGCGCCACCTGGCAAGTCGCCACGGTGCGCGGGCTGGAGGACGGCGGGATGAACCGGCGCGCGGCATTGGCCGAGATGCTGCGCCGCTACTGCAAGCACATGCACGCCAACGAGCCGGTGCACACCTGGGGTGAGTAGGTTGGGAGACATGACTTCTGAGGTAATGGACTGGGACGGCGCCTACCGGGAACAGGGCGTGTTCGAGGGCCCGCCACCGTGGAATATCGGTGAGCCGCAGCCGGAATTGGCGGCGTTGATCGCGGCCGGGAAAGTCCGCAGCGATGTGCTCGACGCCGGATGCGGGTTCGCCGAATTGTCGCTGGCGCTGGCAGCGGAGGGCTACACCGTGGTGGGCATCGATATCACTCCGACGGCCGTCGCGGCAGCGACCAGGGCCGCCCAGGAGCGGGGGCTGAGCACAGCCAGCTTCGTGCAGGCCGACATCACCGACTTCGCCGGCTATCCGGCCCGCTCCGAAGGCCGCTTTGCCACGGTGCTGGACTCCACGCTGTTTCATTCGCTGCCGGTGGAGGATCGCGACGGCTACCTGCGCTCGGTGCATCGCGCGGCGGCGCCGGGCGCCTGTTACTACGTGCTGGTATTCGCCAAGGGGGCGTTCCCGGCCGAATTCGAGGCCAGACCCAACGAGGTCGACGAGGACGAATTGCGGGACGCGGTAAGCAAGTACTGGGAGATCGATGAGATCCGGCCCGCGTTCATCCATGCCAATGTGCCGCAGGTACCCGGAGCGCCGTTTGAGATGCCGCCGCACCCGCGCGACGAGAAGGGCCGGATGATGCTGCCGGCCTATCTACTGAGCGCGCACAAGGCCGGCTGACCCGTCACGCGGTCTAGACGGAAGTTACGACGGGTTCTGACTGGGGATTAGTGTTCTGAGCTGGCGCTATGGGCTGTTGTCTCGTGCTGATATGTAGTCACGAATATGTGCGTGTCATTCGTATCTGATCGGCGGAATCAGGCTATGATGCTTCGTATGCCGCGCAACCAGGGCAAAGCTCACGTAGTCAGAGTTAAAAAGACGCATGTGGATAAGCAGGGCAAACAGCGCGTCTATCAGTCGGTGCTGTTGCGCCGCACCTTCCGCGACGGGCCCAAGGTGCGCAACGAGACCGTGGCCAACTTGTCGATGTTGCCCGAGGCGGCGATCGCCGCGCTGGAGGCGACGCTGAAGGGACACAGCCTGGTGCCCGCTGGTCAGGAGGTGACGGTGCTACGCGCGTTGCCGCATGGGCATGTGGCCGCGGTCGCGGCGATGGCCCGCCAGCTGGGACTGCCCGCGCTGCTGGGGTCGCCGTGTCGGTCCCGCGATCTGGTCTACGGGCTGATCGTCTCGCGGGTGATCCATCCGGCATCCAAGCTCTCGACGCTGTCGCGCTGGGCCGATTGCACCCTGGGCGCGGACCTGCAGATCGCCGGCGCTTCCACCGACGAGATCTATGCGGCGATGGACTGGCTCAGCGACCGCCAAGACGGCATCGAAAAGAGGCTCGCCGCTAAACACCTTGGTCCAGAAGCCAATCCGTCACGGATGGCGTTGTTTGACCTGACCTCATCGTGGGTGACGGGCCGGCATTGCCAGCTGGCCAAGCGCGGCTATTCCCGCGACCGCAAAAAGGGCTTACCGCAAATCGAATACGGGGTGCTCACCGACCCTGCCGGCCGGCCGGTGGCGGTGCGGGTCTTTGCCGGTGATACCGCCGATCCGGTCGCCTTCACCGACATCGTGGAGGTCATCCGCACCGGCTTCGGGCTGGATCGGCTGGTGCTAGTCGGCGATCGCGGCATGATCACCGCCGCTCGCATCGCCGCGATCAAAGAACTCAACGACACCGGAACCGATTTCGGGTGGATCACCGCGCTGCGCGCTCCAGCGATTGCCAAACTGGCCGCCGACGACGGGCCGCTGCAGATGAGCCTGTTCGATACCCACGACCTGGCCGAGATCACCCACCCCGACTACCCACACGAACGGCTGATCGCCTGCCGCAACCCCGCCCTGGCCGCTGAACGGGCCCGCAAACGCAACGAACTGCTGGCCGCCACCGAGACCGCCCTAGCGCGTATCGCCGAACGGGTCGAGCGCGGCAGCCTGGCCGGGGCCGGCAAGATCGGCGAAGCTGTCGGGCAGATCGTCAACAAATACAAGGTAAGCAAGCACTTTCACCGCACCATCACAGACACCAGCTTCGCCTATGAACGCGACCACGCAGCCATCACCGCCGAAGCCGCCCTCGACGGCATCTACGTCCTGCGCACCTCGGTGCCCGCCACCGACCTCGACGCCCCCGCGGTGGTCACCGGGTATAAGAACCTGGCCTATGTCGAACGCGACTTCCGCAGCATCAAAACCGACGACCTCGACCTACGCCCCATCCACCACCGGCTGTCTGAGCGCGTCAAAGCCCACGTACTGATCTGCCTGCTGGCCTGCTATGTGACCTGGCACTTACGCAAAGCCTGGGCGCCGCTGACCTACACCGACGAACACCCACCAACCCGCGACAACCCCGTCGCACCCGCACAACGCTCACCACATGCGCACACCAAAGCATCTCGCCACCAAACCACCGACGCCACTCCACTGCGCAGCTTCCGCGCTCTGCTCGATCACCTGGCCACCTTGACCCGCAACCGAATCCGCTACCAGGACACCAACATCGAAATCGAGACTCTCACCGAACCCACCCACGACCAACGCCGCGCCTTCGACCTCATCAAGGCCACCATCCCCCTCACCATCGCGGCGTAGTCAGACCTAAAACACCCAAAACCAACAAAACCCCACGTCAAAGCCCGAATCACCTATCCAGACGGTCGCAACTTCGGTCTAGACCGAAGTTGCCGCGGTGCCGGCGATCAGCGCCTCGGCAAAGGCCTCCAGGTCGTCGGTGGTGGTGTCCACGTGCGGTGAGATCCGCAGTACCGGCGCCGTCAGTTCCTGCGGCGCTCGCCCCACATCGGCGCAGGTCGTCACGATTCCCCGCTCCGTGAGCAGCCAGGCCCGCACTGCCGCGGGATCGGAGCCGTCGACCGCGGCCAGCGTGGTGATGGCGCTGGGTTCGTCGACCGGTTCGACCACCACCCAGCCGTCCACGTCTGCCAGCAGGGTCCGGGCAATACCGCCGAGCTCGGTCAGGCGCGCCCTGATCAGTTCCGGCCCGCAGCTTAGGTGTTCGCCGACCGCTACTGAAAAGCCCACGCGCGCTGCCACATTGGCCTCACCGAGCTGCAGGCGCTGCGCCACTGACAGCGCCGGGGCCCACTCCGGGAGCGGCAGCCGTGGAGTCAGCCGTTCCATCAACTCCGAGCGCACGGCCAACACTCCGACACCGCGCGGCCCGGCGAGCCATTTGCGAGACGACGAATAGGCGACGTCGGCGCCCACCGCGCAGTCCACCTGGCCCAGCGCCTGAGCGGCGTCGACAACCAGCGGCAGCCCCAGCTCACGGCAGAGCCTGGCCATCATCGCCAGCGGCTGCACCGTGCCGCGGTGGCTACCGACCGGAGTCAGATGCACCAGGTCGGGCGGATTCTCCTCCAGGTCGAACGCCGCATCGTCGAGCGCGAGCCGGCCGTCGTCGAGGGTCGGCAGGAACCGCACCTCAAACCCGTGGGCGTCCATCACCGCCAGGTTGGGGCCGTATTCGCCGGGCAGGCAGGCCAGCGTCCCGCCTCGTGCGGGCCAGCTGCCCAACAGCAGATCCAGCGCGTGCAGCGAGCCGGTGGTGAACACCACGTCCGCGTCGGGCATGCCGCACAGGGTCGCCACGGCGGCCCGTCCCGCGTCGAGCACGGCGGTGGCGGCCTCGGCGGCGACATAGCCGCCGACCTCGGACTCGTGCAGCGCATGCCGGGCGGTGGCGTTCAAGACCGCGAAGCTTTGCCGCGAGCAGGCGGCGCTGTCCAGGTGCAGGCCCGCGACCGGCGGGCGGGCCGCCCGCCACCGCTTCGCCAGGGTGCTCACTTCACGGCCAGCGACAAGCCGAAATCACCGCCGTCGTCAGTCCACCACCGGGTGCGACGCAGCCCCGCCGCGACCAACTCGGCCGCGACGCCGTCCGGCCGGAACTTGCACGACACCTCGGTCAGCAACTCCTCGCCGGGGGCGAACTCCACAGTCAGCTCGAGTGCGCCCACCCGCACCCGTTGCCGGCGGTCGGCCCGGAGCCACATCTCGATCCGCTCCTCGGCGGTGTTCCAGCGCGCGACGTGCCGGTAGGCGTCGAGGACGAAATCGGCGTCCAGTTCGCGGTTGATCACCGCGAGGACGTTGCGGTTGAACCGGGCCGTCACGCCGGCGGCGTCGTCGTAGGCCCGGACCAACCGCTCGGGGTCCTTGACCAGGTCGGTGCCCAACAGCAGGCTGTCGCCAGGCTGCATCACGCCGGCCAGGGTCGCCAGGAATTCCGCGCGCGGGCCGGGTGTCAGGTTGCCGATCGTCGAGCCGAGGAACACGAACAACCGTCGGCCGCCGTCGGGAATCTCGGCCAGGTGTTCCTCGAAATCACCACACACAGCATGTATTTCGATGCCCTGGTACTCGCTCTTGAGAGCTTTCGCGGCCGACGACAGGACGCCGGCGTCGACGTCGAACGGCACGAATCTACGCAGCGAACCACGATCGCGCAACGCGTTCAACAACATCCGGGTCTTTTCCGAGGTGCCGCTGCCGAGTTCGACCAGGGTGTCGGCCTCGCTGGCGGCGGCGATGTCGGCGGAGTGAGCGCGCAGGATACCGGCCTCGGCGCGGGTCGGGTAGTACTCCGGCAACCGGGTGATCTGGTCGAACAGATCGCTGCCCACCGAATCATAGAACCACTTGGGCGGCAAGGACTTTGGCGTCATCTGCAGACCGTCGAATACGTCGCGGCATAAGGCGAGGTAGGCCGAGTCCTCGGACAGATGGTTGGACAGCGACAGCGTCATCAAGGTCCTTTCGTAGCGTCCAAGGTGGTCAACGTGACCCCGTCGACGGTGACCTCCACCAGGTGGCGGTCCGGCACGTCGGTCCAATCGTCGTCGTCGTCATAGGGTTCGCTGGCCAGCACCACCCCGTCGGGCCGTTGCAGCATGGACAACGTCTCGTTCCAGGTGGTGGCCAGCAACCGAGATCCGTTGGCGGCCATGATGTTGAGCCGGGCGAGCGGGTCGGCGGTACCGATCTGGGCGATCGTTCCGGCCAGTTCGTCCAGGCCGCGCTCGAAGATGGTGGCGGCCAATATCGCGCTGTCACAGACCGATTCGGACAACGAGGTCAGCGGCAGCACGGCGCGGTCGACCACGCCGTTGTGCGACAGCAGCCACTCTCCGTCGGTAAACGGTGCGGTGGCGCTGATCTCGATCGGCATCCCGACGGTGGCCGAGCGCACCGCGGCCACCACGCAGTGACTGCGCAACGCCGGCGCGACCGACACGAACGACGTGTCGCCCCACAACGGCGACGCGCTGCGCCACCGCCGCGGCACCCCCGCGTCGAAAAAGCCGACGCCCCAACCGTCGGCATTCATCAGGCCGTGCTTTTGCCGGCGCGGCGCATACGACTGCACCAGCAGGCTCTGCGGCGGCTCCAGGACCAGTGCGGACAGGGTCACCTCGGTGCCCAGCCAACCCAGATGACGACACATCAGGACGGGTCCTCAACGTCCCAGGCCAGCCGGACGCCGGAGAAGATCTGCCGGCGGTACGGGTGATCCCAGTTGCGGAAGCTGGGCCGCAGGATCGCCGGCTCGACGGCCCAGGATCCGCCGCGCAGCACCCGGTAGTCGCCGTCGAAGAACGGTTGGGAGTACCGGTCGTAGATCATCGGGACAAATCCGGGCCACGGCCGCAGCGGCGAGCTGGTCCACTCCCAGACATCGCCGAGCAGCTGCTCGGCGCCATACGCCGAGGCCCCGGCGGGGTAGGCGCCGACCGGCGCCGGGCGCAGCGCCGCGGCACCGAGGTTGGCGTGCCTGTCCGACGGCTGCTGCGCGCCCCACGGGTAGCGGCGCCGAGACTCGGTCACCGGATCCCATACGCACGCCTTCTCCCACTCCACCTCGGTCGGCAGCCGGGCACCGGCCCAGGCGGCGTAGGCCTCGGCTTCGAAGTAGGTGACATGTTGCACCGGCTCGTCGGGCGGAAGGTCTTCGTGGTAGCCGAACCGGGTGCGGGTTCGCCCGTCGGAATTCCAGAACTGCGGGGCGGTCAGGCCGGCGCTGAGGCGGTATTGCCATCCGCGATCGGACCACCACCGCGCTTGGGTGTAGCCACCGCCGTCGACGAACTGTCGCCATTCGCCATTGGTGACCGGAACCCGGCCGATCCGGAAGGCCGGCACGTCGACGACGTGGGCGGGCCGTTCGTTGTCCAGCGAGTACGGCTCGGTCTCGGCGTCCACGCCCAGCACGAACGGCCCGCCGGGCACCAGCACCGACGTCCCGGCCACGCCCGGCCGGCCGGCGGGCAGCACGGATGTCTCCCGCAGCAGCGGCGCGCCGGGACGCAGGTTCAGCGCCTGCAGCATGGTCTCGGTGTGCTGGTATTCGTGGCTGGCCACCATGCCGAAGGCAAAGCCGGCTTCGTCGGGCCGGCCTGCTGGCGCGTCGGGCAGGGCGTCCAGCGCGTCCAGGGCCGCGGAGCGCACGGCGCGGCAGAAGGTTCGCGCCTGTTCCGGGGACAGCAACGGCAGCTCGACCCGGCTGGCGCGCGAGTGCTGGAATGCGTCGTAGAGACCCTCGACCGCCGGCGGCAACATCCCGGGGCGATCCGGGTCGCCGCCGCGCAGCAGCCACAACTCCTCCTGCTGACCGATGTGCGCCAAGTCCCACACCAGCGGGCTCATCAGCGGGTCGTATTGGCGGCACAGCTCCGCGTCGTCGAAATCGACCAGCCGCAACGTCAGCGTCCGGGCCCGCTCCAGATCCCGGGCCAGCCTTTCTCGTGTGGTCACGCTTCCCCTCGCGCCAACCGCGCCACCGCCGGCGCGATCCCGGATTCGACGACCCGGTCGGCGAAGTCGTCACCGCAGCAGCGGCCCTGCTCGACATTGGCGATCAACACCTGCATGGCGTCGGCGATCCGCGTAGGCGCCCGCTCGGCGGCGACGGTCACGCATCGGTTGGCCGCCGCGTAGAGCCGCCGGTCTTCCAGGCCGACGCGGGCAGCGGTATCCCAGGCGGTGGCCACCGGTTCGACGGCCTCCGCGGCCAGCTCGGCCGCGGCCGGGTCGTCGAGCAGGGTCACCACCATGAATGCCAGGGCGGGCCAGAACGTGTCGGGCACGCTGTCCAGGTAGCGGATCTCCAGCCATTGCCGGGGACGCACCGGCGGGAACAGCGTCGTCAGGTGATAGTCCAGGTCGGCGGTGGTCGGCCGGCGATCACCCAGCAGCACCGTGCCGTCGGCCCAATCGGCGAAGGGCACGTAGTGGGTCACCGCCACGGCGTCGGGGTTGTGCACCAGCATCACCGGCGCCTTCAGCGCGTAACGCGCCCAATCGGTGGCGGGTTCGTCCCCGCTGGCGCCCAGGATCGGCCCGCATCGCGCCGCATCCATCTGGCCCCACACCCGCTGCCGGGTGGACCGCCAACCGGAGAACTCGCCACCGAGCATCGGGGAATTGGCGGCGATCGCGATCATCGTCGGCCCCAGGGCGTGGGCCAGCCGCACCCGCGACGCCCAGTCGGCCTGCGGCCCGGCATCGACATTGACCTGGATGGAGGCGGTCGCCGTCATCATCGCCGCCCCGGCTGCCCCGGAGTCACTGGCGGCGAAGAACTGTTCCATCGCCCGATAGCGCGGGCCCGGGTTGATCCGCTTCGTCGGCCGCAGCGGGTCGGCACCGAGGAACACCAGGCCCAGGCCGGCGTCGGCGAAGGCCGGGCGCAGCACGGCCTGGTCACGGTTCATCGCGTCGATGGCCGCCACCACGCCGTCGCACGGCGGACCCGACAGTTCCACCGCGCCGCCGGGTTCGACGCTGACCGCGCTGCCGCCGGGCAGCGGGCTCACCCAGTCCAGAACGTCGGTGATCTCGTCCCAGCCGGGCCGGCGAAACGGATCCGCGGGGTCATAGCAGTGCGCTTCCAGCTCCAGCCCCACCCGCCCGAGCGGGCCGTCGACGAGGCAGCTGTCGGCGACGTACTCCCCCGCGGCTTCCAACGAGGCGATTTCGCTATCGCCGTCACCGGCGCTGTCCAGCTGCGCTGCCGCGGCAGTGCTGGGGGCAAACGTCATATCACGATTCCTCCGGGGCCTGCGCAGCTATCGAGAACGATAGCCGCCACCATCTCATCTTCCAGAGAGCCCCGACATATTCCCGCACGTTCTCGGTGCCCGGGTCAGACGAGTACCCACATTCGCGGGTGGTTACTGGCCCAGGATGTTCTGCATTGCCCCGGCCAGCACGTTGACCGCGGGCCCGCCGTTGCCGGACTGGCAGACCTTGGCTTGCAGCAACACATTTTCGCGCAGCCTGGTTTGATCGAAGCACCGCCGGTCGGTGCCGGCTTCCTGCTTGGTCCACGCCGAGTCGGTTGCGGTAGGCGGCCCGCCGTCGAACGACCACACCTGCGTGGTCCCGTTGTCCAGGTGCATCGCGGTGGTTTGCCCCGAGCAGCCCACGGTTCGGTCCACGACCCGGTGAAACGCCCGGCCCGCGGCGTCGTTGCTGGCGAACACCCCCACCGCCTGCTTGACGTAGTGGGTTTGGTCGGTGGCCGATGTCTGGGTGATGGCCCCGTTGAACGACGCCAGGTCGGGGTCGTTGTACACCTCCGGTAGCCCGATGTCGGCCCAGTTGTTGCACACCGGGAGGTCGACCGCATACGCCTGGAACGGCTCGGTGAACACCGACTCCCAGCCCATCGGCGCGCCGACGATGTTGCCGACCGATCCCCGGCCCAGGACCGCGTAGTTCACCACCCCCGGCTCGGACGGGTGAGCCTCCGCAACCGGAGCTATGGGAGCCGTAGCAGCTGCCACCCAGCCCGCTGCCCAGCCCGCGAGGGCCAGGCTCGGCACCGCGATCCGCATCCGTTCAGGCCTTGTCATGAAGCCGGGCCCGCACGCCCTCTTCCACCTTCTTGCCCAGATCGGAGTCCACGTTGCGCCAGTACTCGAACACCCGTGACAGCACCGGCTCCTGCACACCTTTGGACGCATGCCCAATGATGTTGTGAGCCAAGCGTTCCCGGGCCGCATCGTCGAGCACGTCGCGGACCAGGGTGCCGGCCTGTCCCCAGTCGTCGTCATCGGAACGCAAAGTGTATGCGGCACGTACCATCTGGCCATCAGCCATCCAGCGCACCTCGGCGGCGCGCGCGGGATCAGCCTGCGGGCCGCCGTAGGAGTTGGGCGCATAGACCGGATCAGTGATGTTCTTGATCCGCATCGCACCGTCCTTGGAGTAGCTGTTGACCTCCACCTTCGGCGAATTGACCGGAATCTGCTTGTAATTGGTGCCCAGTCGGGCCCGGTGTGCATCGGAGTAGGAGAACCCGCGCGCCAACAGCATCTTGTCCGGGCTCAATCCGGTGCCGGGCACGATGTTGTTGGGTTCGAACGCGGCCTGTTCCATCTCGGTGTGATAGTCGGTGACGTTGCGGTCCAACGTCAGTTTGCCGACGTCGATCAGGGGGTAGTCGCGATGCGGCCACACCTTGGTCAGATCGAAGGGGTTGAACCGGTAGGTCTTGGCGTCCTCGAACGGCATGATCTGCACCTTGAGTGTCCAGCTGGGGAATTCGCCCCGCTCGATCACGTCGTAGAGATCCCGTTGGTGGTAGTCGGCGTCCTCACCGGCCAGTCGGTCGGCGTCCTCCTGCGTCAGGAAGTCGATGCCCTGGTCGGTGATGAAATGGTACTTCACCCAAAAGATTTCGCCGGCGTGGTTGATCCAGCTGTAGGTGTGGCTGCCGTAACCGTTCATGTGCCGCCAGGTCTTCGGGATACCGCGATCTCCCATCAGCCAGGTCACCTGATGCGCCGACTCGGGTGAGAGGGTCCAGAAGTCCCACTGCATGTTGTGGTCGCGCAGGTTGTTTGCCGCCCGGCGCTTTTGGGACCGGATGAAGTGCTGGAACTTCAGTGGATCGCGAATGAAGAAGATCGGGGTGTTGTTGCCGACCATGTCGAAGTTGCCCTCCGACGTGTAGAACTTCACGGCGAAACCGCGCGGATCCCGCCAGGTGTCCGGGCTGCCGCGCTCGCCGGCAACGGTGGAAAACCGGACCAGTGTCTCGGTTTTGGTGCCGGGCTGGAACACCGCCGCTCTGGTGTACCGGCTGACGTCGTTGGTCACTTCGAAGTGACCGAACGCGCCGCCGCCTTTGGCGTGCGGCTGACGTTCCGGGATGCGTTCCCGGTTGAACATGGCCATCTGCTCGATCAGATAGTGGTCCTGCAGCAGTATGGGGCCGTCGGGGCCGACGGTCAGTGACTGGTCGTCGCTGGGAGCGGGACTGCCCGCGTCAGTGGTGGTGTAGCGCTCCGTCATATCGGTGCCTCCTCGTCGACTGGGCTGGTTCAGCGAAACTTATTGGTTTGCAAGGTAGTACGTTTGGCGACGGCACTAGGGCGGATCATGCTGGGCGCGAAGGACTTTCGACCTGCTACAGCACGGCCCGGCATCCCGCGACGAGACGCCGGGCCGGTTGTCCCGCGCCACGTTGGTCACACAACCCAGTATGCGCTTCTTCGCTGAACCAGTTATGGCCGCGACGGCGCCGTGGTGGGGCTGGGGCTGCTGGGTGTCTGCGGTGCCCCGGGACCCATCTGGCCGGCACCCGGACCGCCCGGGCCGCCCGGACCACCCGGACCCCCGGGGAACCCGGGGCCCATGCCCGGGCCCATTCCGGGGCCCATTCCGGGGCCCATGCCGGGGCCCATGCCAGGAGGCGGGGGTCCGGGGAATCCGAACTGCCATCCCTGCCCCGGGCCGGGGCCACCCGGACCGGCCGGCATGAACATGCCGTGATGGTGGTGGCGGTGGTGATAACACTTGCCGTATCCGAAAACCAGGGCGCCGGCGACAAGGATCGACCAGGCGATGAAGATGACGCCGGCAACGATCACCACCCAGGCCGCGGCCTGGTAGAGCCTGGGCGGCTTTTCCCTCGGCGGGGGCGGTGGTGCAGCGGTGGCTACGGCCGGCGGCGGGGACGGCGGGGGCGGTGGGGGCGGTGGGGGTGCGGGCTCTGGTGTTTCGCTCATCACTCGAATATTGCTCAGCCCCGCGACAACCGCAAAGGGTTACGGCGATACGACACCGGATTGATCACAAACTCATGAGACCCGGTGCTCGAGTGAGCACCGGGCCTGGTGTCGAAGTTCCTAACGACCGGGTGTGGTGGCCGGCGCAACCGAGGTCGGCACCTGCGTCGGACCGCCGGGTCCTGTGCTCGGGCTCACCGCCGGGACGCCACCATTGGGACCTCCCATCCGGTGCATCATCGCGTGAGGCTTGTGATGGCGGTGGTGGCCGTAGCCGCCGTGACCGCTTTGCATGCCGAGCCGGAAGCCGGTGAAGAAGATCACCGCGACGATGAACACGATTCCGGCGACGATGACCACCCACGCCGCGGCTTTGAAGACCTTGGGGGTCTGATGGGGCGCCGGTGGCACCGCCGGCGGTGGTGGGGGTGCCACGGCGGTCGACGTCGGCGCTGTCGGTATTTCAGGTGTTTCGCTCATGAGACGCATGATGCCGGGGCAAACAGTGGTGGCGGCTATGCGCAACTTAGGTAGTAGCTGTGAGCCATCCTGGACCGACGGCACGGCACCCGTGAGGCCTTTTGGAGGCCCCTTAGAGGGCAAAGTCCCTATTTGGGCGCCAACACGCCCAGCCAGGCACTGTTTGGGTGTCCGCTGATCGGTTAGGACTCCGACCCCGGCTTGAACGGATTGACCGCAAACTGGATCACCCGATAGGGCGCGCCGGCACGTGGATCTGCGTTATTCCACTGGCTGACAAATATGCGCAGCTCATCGAGCGTGGATCCGGGCGAGATGTAGCCGCCATACGGCTGCGCCAGCCGATTGTCGTAGGGCGGCGGCAGGCTATCGGCCGGCTCGGGCCACTCCTCCTCGTGTTGCACCACGGTAGTCACCGGAGCGGTACCGAGCGACGTCGGATCGTCGGCCACCCGGACCTCCATGTCGCCGTTACTGGCGTTGAAATACGACAGCACCGTCTTGCCCTCGATCTGCCGGATGCTCATCTCGCCGACCTGGTCGGGCCACAGCGGGGTCGGCGGCTTGTTCCAGCCGCCTCCGGGCCCGACGGCCCAGCCCTGCCAGCGGGACCGGTCGGTGAACGCTTCAGGCGTGGCCCGGTACAGCACCACCGGTAGCCAGCGGGTGAAGCTGTTGGCCACGATGTACACCCACCCGGTGGGAGAGTCGGGCGTGGGAACAGGGTCGTAGTACCCGCTGATCTGTGTCTGCCCCCAGCGCTGGTAGGACGCGTCGCGCCGGGACCCTGGAACGGTCTGCCAGCCGCCGCGCGCCGGTTCGGCCTTCACCAGCCGAGTTGTCTGCGGCACCAGATCCTTGGTCGTCGCGACCAGCAGATAGTTTTGCCGGTTGATCTGCACCACCCCGGCGGGCAGCTGCGAATCCCCCGGCGGCGTCGGGTCGGCCAGCAGTGGTTTCGTTACGCCGGTGACACCGGTGTAGCGCACCCCGGCCGGGTCGTCGACGGATGCGGTATCGACATGCAGCGCAATCGGCGAATACCAGCCGCCGAGCCCCACACCCTGCCCGGCAAAGCTGTCGCCGCACACCTGCAGCAGCTGGCTGGGGAATTCCACGAACTCACACAGATCGGTGGCGCCGATGCCGTAGTCCCCGGTGGGAGTTCCGGTGCCGGCCGTCGGACCGATCCGCAGCACCTGACCGGGTGCCAGCGGCGGCAGGATCGGCTCGGGCACCGGCGCCGGCGGATCGGCGTGGGCAACCCAAAACCATTGCGGGACAAGAAAAGATACGACCAATAGCGAGCACCGCACGACCCAGGCGGAGCTCACCCGCATATCACAAGTCGGCGGCCAGCAGCTCGGCGATCTGGATGGTGTTCAGCGCCGCACCCTTGCGCAGGTTGTCCCCCGCAATGAACAGCGCCAAACCGCGCCCGCCCGGTACCCCGGGGTCGTTGCGGATGCGGCCAACAAGCGACTCGTCAACCCCGGCGGCCGCCAGCGGCGTCGGCACGTCGACCACCTTGACGCCGGGTGCGCCGTCAAGCAACCGACGGGCCTGCTCGGGCGAAAGCGGCCGGGCGAACTCGGCGTTGATGGACAAGCAGTGGCCGGTGAACACCGGCACCCGCACGCAGGTACCGCTGACCGCCAGGTCGGGAATGTCCAGGATCTTGCGGCTCTCGAACCGCAGCTTCTGGTCCTCGTCGGTCTCCCCGGAGTCGTCATCCACCAGCGACCCGGCCAGCGGCACCACGTTGAACGCGATCGGCGCGACGTACTTCTGCGGCGCCGGAAAATCGAGAGCGGCACCGTCGTGCACAAGCTGCTCGGCGTCGTCGATCACCGCGCGGGCCTGGGCGGCCAGCTCGGCCACCCCGGCCAGGCCGCTGCCGGAGACCGCTTGATAGGTCGAGGCCACCACGCGGACCAGCTGCGCCTCGTCGTGCAGCACCTTGAGCACCGGCATCGCGGCCATGGTGGTGCAGTTCGGGTTGGCGATAATGCCCTTCTTGGGGGCCCCCGCCCCGCGCACGTCCCGCTCGAAGTTGACCTCCGAGACCACCAACGGCACGTCGGGGTCTTTGCGCCACGCCGACGAATTGTCGATCACCGTCACGCCCGCGGCTGCGAACCGCGGCGCCTGCACCCGCGACATCGCGGCGCCGGCGGAAAACAGGGCGATGTCCAGGCCGCTCGGGTCCGCCGTCGTGGCGTCTTCGACCTCGATCTCCTGGCCGCGGAAAGCCAGCTTGCGGCCCTGGGAGCGGGCCGACGCGAAGAACCGGACGGATTCAGCCGGGAAATCACGCTCGTCGAGCAGCGTGCGCATCACTTGCCCCACCTGACCGGTGGCGCCGACTACTCCTATTGAAACCATCTAACGTCCCGTCCCGGCGTACACGGTGGCTTCCTCGTCGCCGCCGAGGCCGAACGCCTCGTGCAGCGCCACCACCGCCTTGTCCAGCTCGGTGTCTCGGCATAGCACCGAGATGCGGATCTCCGACGTGGAGATCAGATCGATGTTCACCCCGACCGCGGCCAGCGCCTCACAGAACGTCGCTGTCACCCCGGGATGGCTGCGCATGCCCGCCCCGATCAGCGACAGCTTGCCGATGTGATCGTCGTAGAGCACCTGGGCGAAGCCGATCTCGTCTTTGAGCGAGTCCAGCTTGGCCACCGCGGTCGGCCCGACGTCACGCGAGCAGGTGAAGGTGATGTCGGTCTTGCCATCCTCGATCTTGGACACGTTCTGCAGCACCATGTCGATGTTCACCTCGGCGTCGGCGATGGCGCGGAACACCTTGGCCGCATATCCGGGGATGTCGGGCAGCCCGACAATGGTCACCTTGGCTTCGCTGCGGTCGTGCGCGACTCCGGTCAGGATGGGGTCTTCCATGGGTACGTCCTTGATCGATCCGACGACGACGGTGCCCGGCCTGTCCGAATACGACGAGCGGACGTGCACCGGAATGTTGTAGCGGCGGGCGTATTCCACACAGCGCAGCATCAGTACCTTGGCGCCGCAGGCCGCCATCTCGAGCATCTCTTCGAACGTGACCGTGTCCAGCTTGCGCGCGTTGTGCACGATTCGCGGATCGGCGGTGAAGATGCCGTCGACGTCGGTGTAGATCTCACAGACGTCGGCGCGCAGCGCGGCCGCCAGGGCGACCGCGGTGGTGTCCGAGCCGCCGCGGCCCAGGGTGGTGACGTCGCGGGTGTCCTGGCTGACGCCTTGGAATCCGGCGACCAGAACGATGCGGCCTTCGTCGAGCGCGGCCCGCACCCGCCCCGGGGTGACGTCGATGATCTTGGCGTTGCCGTGCGTGCCGGTGGTGATCACCCCGGCCTGCGAACCGGTGAACGACCGGGCCTGGGCGCCCAGCGATTCGATCGCCATGGCCACCAGCGCGTTGGAGATGCGCTCACCGGCGGTCAGCAGCATGTCGAGCTCGCGCGGCGGCGGGACCGGACACACCTGCTGGGCCAGGTCCAGCAGGTCGTCGGTGGTGTCGCCCATCGCGGAGACGACGACCACTACGTCGTTGCCCTGCTTCCTGGTCTCGACGATGCGTTCGGCGACCCGGCGAATCCGGTCGGCATCGGCCACCGAGGATCCGCCGTACTTCTGCACGACGAGCGCCACTGATCTTTTCCTGTCTTGATTGGCCCGGGTCTGAGTCCACAACAGGATACGTGGACGCGCATCTCAATTTTATGGGCGATGCCCGCGGGCGACCCGGGCCCGTCGGGTGTGAGCCGACGGCTTCGAAGGTGAGCCCACGGCGTCGAGCGTGAGGCCACGGGGTCGAGCGTGAACCGACCCTTTCGAGCGCGAACCCAGGGCGGAACTTCCGCAATTTCACCGCCCGCGGCGCACGCTCGAGGCCGTCAGCGCACACTCGGCGTCAGTCGATGCGACCGGTTTTGGTGAGCCGGCCGGTAGCGGTAGAGTGCACAACGTGCAGCGGGTGCTCCTCCTCGGACGCCGCGACGGGGTCTGATCCAGACCGGCTTCCCGTCGCGGGACGTTCGCGACTGCGCCGGTCTGAGGTTCCTTCTCACAACCCCGGAGCAACTACCGTGACCAATCCTGATACACCCGACGCGTATCGATCGGCCCGAACCGTCATCAAACCTTCCGGCCCACCGCGACCCGGCCAGCCCGCGTGGAATCCGCAGCGGGGAACCTCGATGCCGGTCCACCGGTACCGGCCCTTCGCCGAAGAAGTCGAGCCCATCCGCCTCGCCGATCGCAGTTGGCCGGACCGCGTCATCACCCACGCCCCGTTGTGGTGCGCAGTGGATCTGCGCGACGGCAACCAGGCGCTGATCGACCCGATGAGCCCGGCCCGCAAGCGCCGCATGTTCGACCTGCTGGTCCGCATGGGCTACAAGGAGATCGAGGTCGGGTTCCCGTCGGCCAGCCAGACCGACTTCGACTTCGTCCGCGAGATCATCGAGCAGGGCGCCATTCCCGACGACGTCACCATCCAGGTGCTGACCCAATGCCGTCCCGAACTGATCGAGCGCACCTTCGAGGCGTGTCAGGGTGCCGCCAAGGCGATCGTGCATTTCTACAACTCGACGTCGATCCTGCAGCGCCGGGTGGTGTTCAAAGCCGACCGGGCCGCGGTGCAGGCCATCGCCGTCGACGGCGCCCGCAAGTGCGTCGAAGAGGCAGCCAAATATCCCGGCACGCAATGGCGTTTCGAGTACTCGCCGGAGTCCTACACCGGCACCGAGCTCGAATACGCCAAACAGGTCTGCGACGCCGTCGGCGAAATCATCCGGCCGACGCCGGACAACCCGATCATCTTCAACCTGCCCGCCACCGTCGAGATGGCCACACCCAACGTCTACGCCGACTCGATCGAGTGGATGAGCCACAACCTGGCCAACCGCGACTCCGTCATTCTGAGCCTGCATCCGCACAACGACCGCGGAACAGCCGTCGCCGCAGCCGAATTGGGCTACCAGGCCGGCGCCGACCGGATCGAGGGCTGCCTGTTCGGCAACGGCGAGCGCACCGGCAACGTCTGCCTGGTGACGTTGGGGCTGAACCTGTTCTCCCGCGGCGTGGACCCACAGATCGACTTCTCCAACATCGACGAGATCCGGCGCACGGTGGAGTACTGCAACCAGCTGCCGGTGCACGAGCGGCACCCCTACGGCGGCGACCTGGTCTACACCGCGTTCTCCGGCAGCCACCAGGACGCCATCAACAAGGGCCTCGACGCAATGAAGTTCGACGCCGACGCCGCCGACACCGACGTTGACGACATGCTGTGGCAAGTTCCCTATCTGCCGATCGACCCGCGTGATGTCGGCCGGACCTACGAGGCGGTGATCCGCGTCAATTCACAGTCCGGCAAGGGCGGGGTGGCCTACATCATGAAGGCCGACCACGGGCTGGTCTTGCCACGAAGGCTGCAGATCGAGTTCTCGCAGGTGATTCAGAAGATCAGCGAGGGTGAGGGCGGCGAGGTCTCGCCCAAGGAGATGTGGGACGCGTTCGCGCAGGAGTATCTGGCCCCGGTGCGGCCGCTGGAGCGGGTAAAGCAGCACATCGATGTCGTCGAGGAAGAAAGCGGCACCACCAGCATCACCGCCACGGTCAAGATCGATGGGGTGGAGACCGAGGTGACCGGCACCGGCAACGGACCGCTGGCCGCTTTCGTCCACGCGCTGGGTGACGTCGGGTTCGACGTCGCCGTGCTCGATTACTCCGAACACGCGATGAGCGCCGGCGACGATGCTCAGGCCGCGGCGTATGTCGAGGCTTCGGTGGGGGGCCGGACCGTCTGGGGTGTGGGCATTGCGCCGTCGATCACCACCGCGTCGCTGCGTGCCGTGGTGTCGGCAATCAACCGGGCATCTCGCTGACTCGCTGCCGCTAAGGCGGCAGAAGACCATGAGCTGGACGAATCAGCTGGAAGCCCCGGGCGTGCCGTTAGCGCCGTGCTCGCCGGGGTCGCCCGGAGCTCCGGGGTCACCCTCGGGGCCAATTATTCTACCGATACCGACCCGACCAGGTTCACCCGCGGCACCCCCGGAACCGCCGGCAGCTCCGGCACCCGCGGCACCGCCCGCGCCGTGGCTCCCCGGCTGACCGAACGGTCCACCCGCTCCGCCGGCACCGCCATCACCGCCGTTGCCGCCGGCACCGCCGGCACCGCCATCACCGCCATCACCGCCGTCGCCCGCCCGGCCGCCGGCGCTGCCCTGGTTGAAGAGATTACCGGTGCCGCCGTCGCCGCCCTTGGCGCCGGCGCCGCCCGAGTCGCCCGCACCGCCGTCGGCACCGATGCCGCCCGCCCCGCCGGCGCCGCCGTCGCCGACCAGCAGTCCGCCGCGGCCACCGGCACCCCCGGCACCACCGTGTCCGCCCGCGGTCCCCGGCGCGCCGTCCGCGCCGTTGCCGCCGCTACCGCCGGCACCACCCCGGGAAGTGCCGTTACCCCCGCGCCCACCCTGACCGCCGTCCTGGCCGAATACCGTTCCGCTGTCGCCGGGGTCACCGTCGCCGCCGATGGGTCCCCCGTTTTGGCCTGGGTCACCTGGTGGGGCCGGTTCGGTCGGGGGATTGACACCTGACATGCCAGCCGCGCCGTTGCCGCCGAGCCCGCCCGCCCCGCCATTTCCCCATAGCCCCGCGCTGCCGCCAACACCGCCACTACCACCGTTACCGCCGGCAACAACGGCCGCCCCACCGTTACCACCGGCACCGCCGTCGCCGAACAACCAGCCCCCGGCACCACCCGCACCGCCGGCCGCGCCGGGCCCGCCGGCCCCGCCCCCGCCGCCATTGCCGATCAACCCCGCAACGCCACCGGCGCCACCAGCCACCCCGGGGGTCATGCCCGCCGCCCCGTTACCGCCATTGCCGTACAGCAGCCCACCCGGGCCGCCGGCTTGCCCCGGCGCCGAGCCGTGGACACCGTCACCGATCAGGGGCCTGCCCAGTAATGTCTGAACAGGTGCATTGATCGCATCGAGCAGGGTTTGCTGCACATTGGCGGCCTCTGCGCCGGCATAGGACACTCCCGCCCCGTTGATGGCCTGCACAAAGCGGTCATGAAACGCTGTAGCCTGGGCGCTCACGGCCTGATAAACCCGGGCATGACCGGAAAACAGCGCCGCCACGGCCGTGGACACTTCGTCCGCGCCGGCGGCCAACAGCTCGCTCGTGTGGGGCAGTGCTGCCACATTGGCCGCGCCGATTGCCTGTTCGATGCGCGTCAAATCGGTCGCCGCCGAGGCAAGCAGTTCCGGACCGACCACCAAGTACGACATGCCGACACTCCAATCCGGTGCAACACCGAATAACAACTGAGCTCGGTAAGTATTGCAATGCGAAGTTATTGCAAAAAGAACGCAATTGCCCCGGCCGATCGCGACTTCATATCTAATTCATGTGCAGCCATAACTGGAAGCGGACCAAGACCAGCTAGCGCCCGATCAGCGAGCCGACCAGTCGCTCGACCAAGCCGGCCGGATCATCGGCGCCCGGCATGGTGAGCCGGCTGAACAGGTAACCGTTGAGCAGGCGGCTCAGCTCGTCCATCTGTTGGCCCGTTGGGCACAAGCCCGCCGCCTCGAAGATGAGCGTGGCGGACTGCACCGCGGCGGCCTGCAGATCCTTGAGAAACGGCTGCAGCTCGGGTCGTCGCGTGCCTTCCATGAACAGTTCGAACCGGGCCAGCGTGTACCGGCGAGCCTGGTCATCGGGCTCGGCCAGCATTCGGGTCAGGAGAGCCTTGACGCCATCCGGGGTCAGTGGTCCGATTGCGGCCCGCAACGCCTCGACGCGCCGCCAATGCAGATCGACAGTACGGGCGGCCGTGGCCTCGAGCAGGGCCTGGCGCGTCCGAAAGTAGTTCGACGTGGTGCCGGCCGGCAGGCTGGCCCGTTCATCGACGTGGCGATGGGTCAGACCGCCGACGCCGACATCGGCGAGTATGCCGATTGCGGTGTCGAGGATCTGCCCGCGGCGTTCCGGGTTAGCGGGCATTCAGCTTTTGTAGCGCAGCCGCCAGAACATCGTCAGAAACGCCGGGTAGACGACGATCAGCAACAGGTAGCTGAACCACATGGGAAACCACGTGACGATTGAGAGGTCCTTGACTACATAGGACATGTAGACGTGCAGCGGCACGCTGCCAGCGATATAGATCAGCGATGCGGTGAAGAACGCCCGATGCCGCTTATTGGCAAATTGCATCCGGTGCCACATCAGGATGCCGGTAATCGCCGCATACGTCATCGGGACGAGCAGGATCCGGTCGGTGGTCACAGTCGCCACGTATCGCAAGGTCAGCTCATCTCCGAAGATCACCCGATACAGGTGCAGGGCGACGCCGAGGGAAATGGTCAGCATCGCGGTAGGCCTGAAGAAATAACCGCGCCTGCGGTAAGTGTTCCACCAGCGCGACTGGTGCACTACTTCTGTAGTGGAAATCATGCGACGACGGTACCACTACAGCTGTAGTGATGCAACGAGGCCTCAGAAGAGAGCGAACTGCTGGTCGACCATGGTGGTGTCAGTGAATTCCTCCATGCTGGTGCCGCCGACGACGGAGCCCACGCCCAGCATGAATTCCGCGTCCGGAAGCACCGGCACCCCCAGCTGCAGAGCGTGATAGCCCTTGCCCTGCTGGGGAGCGATTTCATTGCAGACCACCAGTGATGTCTCGCGGTCGACGTCATCGCTATAGGCCAACCCGGCATGCAGGATGCGCTCAACCAGTTCCTCATGGGTCCGGGCTACCTCGGCTGCCAAGGCCACCCGCATGCCCTGCACCAGCGGCCGTCCCGAAACGTATCGGCCGGGGTTGAGATAGGGGCAGGACATTCGAGAGGCCAGTGCCTTCAGCGGGCGCAGCTCGTCATGGGTCACCCGCCCATTGGGCCAGCGACGCCTGGTCACCGGATGGACGGGCAGCCAGACTTCGCGTTCCCGCGCACGTTCGAGCGCCGCGGCCAGCACACCGGTCAATACCCGCGCATCGTCGAACGCGTCGTGCGGCCGTTCCTGGATCACCCCCCAATGCGCGGCGAGCGTCTCCAGTCGAAGATTGTCAACGCCGAGCTCCAGCCGCCGGCTCAACTCGACCGTGCACATGACGGTGTCTACCGGCAACTCGGCCCCGGCCATCTCAGCCTCGGCGGCCAGGAACGCATAGTCGAATGCGACATTGTGTGCCACCAGCGTGCGACCACGCAGCAGCTCAACAACATCACCGACGATGTCGGCGAACTGTGGTTGATCTTCGAGCATGCCGGCCGTCAACCCGTGGATGTGAGTGGACCCCGGATCCACCCCCGGATTGAGCAGGCTGACCAAGGATTGCTCCACCCTGCCATCCGCGTCCAGGCCGAGCACCGCGATGCTGATGATGCGGGCCTGACCGGGACGGAAGCCCGAGGTCTCGACGTCGATGACGGCCCAGCCCTCGCTCGGGTGGCTGGCCGGCCTTCCCCAGGTGTGGCTCACCCGATGAGGATGGCATGTGGAACCGACATCACCGGGGTCGTCGGTCGTCGTGTCGGCCTTTAAACTTCCCGGGTGGTAACGACCCGGGCACGACTGGCCCTCGCCGCAGGCGCGAGCGCGCGTTGGGCATCGCGCGTCACCGGGCGCGGAGCCGGCGCGATGATCGGCGGCCTGGTCGCGATGACGCTGGACCGCTCGGTGCTGCGGCAGCTCGCGGTGGGACGGCGCACGGTGGTGGTCACCGGCACCAATGGCAAGTCGACAACCACCCGGATGACTGCGGCCGCATTAGGCACGTTGGGTGCGGTCGCGACCAACGCCGAGGGCGCCAACATGGACGCCGGCCTGGTGGCCGCGCTGGCCGCGGATCGTCGCGCCGAGCTGGCGGTGCTCGAAGTCGACGAAATGCACGTGCCGCACGTCTCCGATGCGGTGCAACCCGCCGTGATCGTCTTGCTCAACTTGTCGCGGGATCAGCTGGATCGGGTCGGCGAGATCAACGTGATCGAACGCACGCTGCGGGCCGGTCTGGCCCGCCAGCCAGCAGCCGTCGTCGTCGCCAACTGTGACGACGTGCTGATGACCTCGGCCGCCTACGACAGTCCCAGGGTGGTCTGGGTCGCCGCGGGTGGCTCCTGGTCGAACGACTCGGTGAGCTGCCCACGCAGCGGTGAGGTCATCGTCCGGGAACAAGGCCACTGGTATTCCACCGGCGCCGACTTCAAGCGGCCCAGCCCGCACTGGTGGTTCGACGACGACACGCTCTACGGCCCCGACGGGCTCGCCCTTCCCATGCGGCTGGCGCTGCCGGGCGCCGTGAATCGCGGCAATGCCGCCCAGGCGGTCGCCGCTGCCGTCGCAGTGGGCGCCGATCCGGCTTCGGCGGTCGCCGCGGTAGCCGAAGTCGACGAGGTCGCCGGTCGCTACCGGACCGTCATGGTCGGGCCGCATGAAGCGCGGATCCTGCTGGCCAAGAACCCGGCCGGCTGGCAGGAAGCCCTGTCGATGGTGGACAAGCAGGCCGCCGGGGTAGTCATCGCGGTCAACGGGCAGGTGCCCGACGGCGAGGACCTGTCTTGGTTGTGGGATGTGCGCTTCGAACACTTCGAGGAGACTGCTGTGGTGGCGGCCGGCGAACGCGGCACCGACCTGGCGGTGCGCCTGGGGTACGCAGGCGTACAGCACACTCTTGTGCGCGACACCCTGGCGGCCATCGCGTCGTGCCCGCCCGGGCGGGTGGAGGTCGTCGCCAACTACACCGCATTTCTCCAGCTGCAGCGAGCGTTGGCACGTCATGACTGACTCGCATGTCCGCATCGGGCTGGTGTTGCCCGACGTGATGGGAACGTACGGCGATGGCGGCAACGCCGTGGTGCTGCGGCAGCGGTTGCTCATGCGAGGCATCCCCGCCGAGATCGTCGAGATCACCCTGGCCGATCCGGTACCGGAGTCGTTGGACCTCTACACGCTGGGCGGCGCCGAGGACTACGCGCAGCGACTGGCGACCCGACACCTGATTCAGTACCCGGGCCTGCAGCGCGCGGCCGCCCGGGGCGCCCCGGTATTGGCCATCTGCGCGGCGGTTCAGGTGCTCGGACACTGGTATGAAACCTCGTCGGGAGAACGGGTCGACGGCGTCGGCCTGCTGGATGCGACCACCTCGCCGCAGCAGGCGCGCACCATCGGCGAGCTGGTCAGCACGCCATTGCTGACCGGTTTGACGCAGCCGTTGACCGGCTTCGAAAACCACCGGGGCGGCACCGTCCTGGGCCCCGCGGCGTCGCCGTTGGGGGCGGTGGTCAAGGGTGCCGGCAACCGAGCCGGTGACGGCTTCGACGGCGTGGTTCAGGGCAGCGTGGTAGCGACCTATATGCACGGTCCGTGTCTGGCCCGCAACCCCGAGCTCGCCGATCTGTTGCTCAGTACGGTGGTGGGTTCGCTACAGCCGCTGGAGCTCCCTGAGGTGGACCTGCTGCGCCGCGAGCGGTTGGCGGCTCGCTAGGGCCGCCAACCCCTGGCCAGCAGTGCGTTGCGCACCCGGGCGATTACCTCTTCCGACCTGTCTTCGGCGATCACCCGGATAACCAGCCAACCCAGCTGCGCGAGCGTGCGCAGTCGCCGTTGGTCGTGCGCGTACCGCCGGCGATCGGTGCGGTGTTGGTCACCGTCATATTCGGCCGCCACCTGGTATTTCTCCCAGCCCATATCCAGCATTGCGATCAGCCGCCAATCCTTCTGCACCGGTAACTGCGTGCTGGGCGTGGGAAATCCGGCATCGATCAGCAGGAGTCGCAGCCAGGTTTCCCTGGGGGACGCCGCGCCGGCGTCGACGAGGGGCAGCACCGCCTGCAGTCGCCGGACACCACGCGCACCTGGATAGCGTTTGGCCAACAGCAGCACATCTTCGGTTGAGAACGGCGTCGCTCGCATGAGTGCGTCGAGGCGCGCCACGGCCTGCCCGCGTCGCAGATGCCGACCGAGGTCATATGCCGTCCGCGCCAACGTGGTCACCGGCAGGCCCACCACCCGGGTGATCTCGTCATCGGCGAGAACTTCGTCGCGAGCGACGAGCCCCCGCGGGGGCCTGATGTTGCACCAGATCAACTCGATGGCCACGTCATCGTCGATCCATTGCGCGCCGTGCAGTGCGGATGCGGCTACACCGGCAATGACCGCTCGGCGTCCCGACCATAGCCATGCCCCGATAGTCCGGTCGCGCAGTGACATGTTGTGCTGCTGGGGGGCGTAGACACCTGGATACACCCGCCGGTACCACCGTTGCAGCTCATGCCGGGTCACTTTGCTGGACGAGACAGCTTCGCTGCCGATGAAAATCGCCGTCATGGCTCGAAATGCTGGCAGCGGGAGCCGACAACTCACCGAGCCGGTAAACCTGCAGAGAAAGTGCGAGTAGCGGCCTGCAAAATTACAGGCTCGGCGAAATCACGGCGAAATCAAGCGAGCACGCGGCGGCCGGTCAGCGCGCGGCCGAGGGTCAGCTCATCGGCGAACTCCAGGTCGCCGCCCATCGGCAACCCCGACGCGATGCGCGTCACGGTCAGTCCGGGGATGTCGCGCAGCATCCGCACCAGGTAGGTGGCGGTGGCCTCGCCCTCGGTGTTGGGGTCGGTGGCGATGATCACCTCGGTGATGTCGACGTCGTCGACCCGCTCACCGATGCGGCTCAGCAGCTCGCGGATCCGCAACTGCTCGGGACCGATCCCGGACAGTGGATCAAGCGCACCACCCAAGACGTGGTAGCGGCCGCGGAATTCGCGAGTGCGCTCGACGGCTTGGATGTCCTTGGGCTCCTCGACGACGCATACCAGGGAGCCGTCGCGGCGTGGATCAGCGCAGATGCGGCAACGTTCGCCATCGGAGACGTTGCCGCACACGGCACAGAACCGCACGCCGTCGCGCACCCGGCCCAGCACGGCGGTCAGCCGGTCGATGTCCGACGGCTCGACCGACAAGAGGTGAAACGCGATGCGCTGCGCGCTCTTGGGTCCGATACCCGGCAACCTACCGAGCTCGTCGATCAGATCCTGGACAGGCCCCTCGAACATGTCGGTGCGGGTCAGACCCCCGGCATACCTGGCGCCCCCGGCGCACCGGGCATACCCGGCATACCTGGCGCCCCCGGTGCACCGGGCATACCCGGCATACCTGGCGCCCCCGGCGCACCGGGCATACCCGGCGCCCCCGGCGGCGCCGGCGGGCGCATCGCCCCGGCCAATGCTCCCAGCCGTTCCTGCGCCATCTTCGTCACCTGCTGCGACGCATCGCGCATCGCACCGACGATCAGGTCCTGCAAGGTCTCGATGTCGTTGGGGTCGACGACCTTGGGGTCGATCGTCACACCGATCACCTCGCCGCTGCCTTTGACACGAACCTGGACCAAGCCACCACCGGCTTGGCCGTGCACCTCAGAGTTGGCCAGTTGGTGCTGGGCTTCCAGTAGCTTCTGCTGCATCTGCTGCGCCTGGGCCAGCAGTGCCGACATATCGCCTCCAGGTTGCATGACAGTCCCCTCGCATCTTGGTCTCGAGTTGGTTTCGCCTGCGGTTGTCGGGCGATTCGAAACATTCAGCCTAGACCGCGCCACGTTAGCTTTGCGCAGTGGACGTACGAGTAGGCCTGCGTGTCGGGATCGCCTTCCTGCTCAGCGGGGTCATCGGAATACTCACCGGGGCCTGGTCGCCACCGAGGGCGACTGCCGCCCCCGCCACTGTCGCCGGCATGGTCGTATTCATCGACCCCGGCCACAACGGGGCCAACGACGCGTCGATCGGGCGCCAGGTACCCACGGGTCGCGGTGGCACCAAGGATTGCCAAGCCAGCGGAACGTCGACCAACAGCGGCTATCCGGAACACACCTTCACCTGGGACACGGCGCTGCGGCTCCGGGCCGCGCTCAACGCGCTGGGGGTGCGCACCGCCATGTCGCGCGGCAACGACAACGCGCTGGGGCCGTGCGTCGACGAGCGGGCCAACATGGCCAACGCCCTGCGCCCCAACGCGGTCGTCAGCCTGCACGCCGACGGCGGGCCGGCCACCGGCCGCGGCTTCCACGTCAACTACTCCGCGCCGCCACTGAATGCGACCCAGGCCGGACCCTCGGTGCAGTTCGCCAAGGTGATGCGAGACCAGCTTCAGGCCTCGGGCATTCCACCGGCCAACTACATCGGCCAGGACGGCCTGTACGGACGTTCCGACCTGGCGGGCCTGAACCTGGCGCAGTATCCGTCGATCCTGGTCGAGCTGGGCAACATGAAGAACCCGGCGGACTCGGCGCTGATCGAATCCGCCGAGGGCCGGCAAAAGTACGCCAACGCGCTGGTCCGCGGCATCGCAGGTTTCCTGGCCGCCCAAAGCCAGGCGCGTTAGCCCTCCAGCTGCTTCTTCAGGTTGGCCAGTACCTCGCCCTGAATCCGCTTCAAGCCCAGCGGCGCAAACGTCTTTTCGAAGAAGCCCTTGACGCCCCCGGCGCCGTTCCAGGCGGTCTTGACGGTGACGCTGCAGCCCGGTCCCGCGGGAGCCACCGTCCAATTGGTGATCATGGACGAGTTCGCGTCCTTCTCGATCACCGTGTGGCCCGCGACGTCAACGCTGACCTGTACATTGCGCACTCGGGATTTGGTCGCCTGCAGCCGCCACTTCGCGACCGTGCCCTGCCCCTGGCCGCCCTCGAGCACCTCGTACTCGCTGTACTGCGGAGAGAGGATTTTCGGGCGGACGTTCCGGTAATCGGCCACTGCGTCGAGTGCGGCCGCGGGCTCAGCATTGATCAAGATCGTGCTGGCTGCGCTCACCTGTGCCATCAGGCGCAACTCCTTTGCCACTATCCGTATCGAGCCCGCGCGCGGATGCAGGGGCCGTGGTCGGTGACTACGATATATGTGATGCCCGCCCGTGAATCTGCGCTGTCCACCTACACATCGGGCGTCGAGCGATTGCTGGCGAGCTATCGTTGCATTCCGGCAACCGCCACCGTCCGGTTGGCCAAGCCCACCTCAAATCTGTTCCGCGCCCGCACCAAACGCGATGCCCCCGGCCTGGATACCTCCGGACTGACCGGCGTCATCGGTGTGGATCCCGATGCCCGCACCGCCGACGTGGCAGGCATGTGCACGTACGAGGACCTGGTCGCGGCGACGTTGCGTTACGGCCTGTCGCCGCTGGTAGTTCCGCAACTGAAGACCATCACCCTCGGCGGGGCGGTCACCGGCCTGGGCATCGAGTCGGCATCGTTTCGCAATGGCCTGCCGCACGAGTCGGTGCTGGAAATGGACATTCTCACCGGCGCCGGCGAATTGCTCACCGCATCCCCCGACCAGCACGCCGACCTGTACCGCACATTTCCGAATTCCTATGGGACACTGGGATATTCGACCCGCCTGCGAATCGAGCTGGAGCCGGTCAAACCCTTTGTGGCGTTGCGGCACATCCGATTCCACTCATTGGCCGAGATGATCGCGGCGATGGAACGCATTGTCGACACCCACGGACTCGACGGAGTCCCGGTGGATTACCTCGACGGAGTAGTCTTCGGCGCCGACGAGAGCTACCTGTGCGTGGGCGTGCGGACGACGACTCCGGGCCCAGTCAGCGACTACACCGGACAAGACATCTACTACCGGTCCATCCGGCATGGGACCGGAGTCAGAGAGGACCGGTTGACCATCCACGACTACTTCTGGCGCTGGGACACCGACTGGTTCTGGTGTTCCCGCGCGTTCGGCGCGCAGAACCCCCGGCTGCGGCGCTGGTGGCCGCGCCGCTACCGGCGCAGCAGCGTCTACTGGAAGCTGGTGGCGGTCGATCAGCGCTTCGGAATCGCCGACCGGATCGAGAAGCGCAGGGGACGTCCGGCGCGCGAGCGGGTCGTGCAAGACGTCGAGGTGCCCATCGGGCGCACCGGCGAATTCCTGGAATGGTTCCTAGGCAATGTGCCGATCACACCAATCTGGGTGTGCCCATTGCGGCTACGCCACCCGAGCGGGTGGCCGCTGTACCCGATCCAGCCGGATCGCACCTACGTCAATATCGGGTTCTGGTCATCGGTGCCGGTAGGTGCCACCGAGGGCGCGACGAACCGGGCGATCGAGGCGAAGGTGAGCGAACTCGACGGCCACAAGTCGCTTTACTCCGACAGCTACTACACCCGCGAGGAGTTTGACGAGCTCTACGGCGGGGAGTCTTACAGCACCGAGAAAAAGATCTACGACCCGGACTCGCGTCTACTCGACCTCTACGCAAAGGCGGTACAACGACGATGACAACGATCAAGGAGGCCAGCCGTCCCACAGCGGGGGGCAAGCTGACCATGGCCGAAATCCTGGCGATTTTCACCGCTCCCGGACAGCAGCCGCTCAAGTTCGCCGCCTATGACGGCAGCACTGCCGGACGTGCCGACGCGGCGCTGGGTCTGGAACTCACGTCACCACGCGGCATCACCTACCTGGCGACGGCCCCGGGTGAACTGGGTCTGGCCCGCGCCTACGTATCGGGTGACCTGCAGACTCGGGGCGTCCATCCCGGCGACCCGTATCAGCTGCTCAAAGCGCTGACCGACCGGGTGCAATTCAAGCGGCCGTCGCCGCGGGTGCTGGCCAATGTCGTGCGCTCGATCGGTGTGGAGAACCTGCTGCCGGTCGCGCCGCCGCCGCAGGAGGCGCCGCCCCGGTGGCGCCGGCTGGCCGAAGGCCTGCTGCACAGCAGGTCCCGTGACGCCGAAGCCATCCACCACCACTACGACGTCTCCAACACCTTCTACGAATGGGTGCTCGGCCCGTCGATGACCTACACCTGCGCGGTCTACCCGAACGCCGACGCGACGCTGGAAGAGGCTCAGGAGAACAAATACCGGCTGATCTTCGAGAAGCTGCGGCTACAACCGGGCGACCGGCTGCTCGACGTAGGGTGCGGCTGGGGCGGCATGGTGCGTTACGCAGCACGGCGAGGGGTCCATGTGTTGGGCGCCACGCTGTCCGCCGAGCAGGCCAAGTGGGCGCAACAAGCGATCCAAGACGACGGCCTCACCGACGTTGCCGAAGTGCGGCACTGCGACTACCGCGACGTGACCGAGACCGGATTCGACGCGGTCTCCTCGATCGGCCTCACCGAGCACATCGGCGTCCGGAACTATCCCGCCTACTTCGGCTTCCTCAAGTCGAAGTTGCGCACCGGCGGCCTGCTGCTCAACCACTGCATCACCCGTCACGACAACAAGTCGGCCCCATTCGCGGGCGGGTTCACCGACCGCTACGTCTTCCCCGACGGGGAACTGGCGGGCTCGGGACGCATCATCACCGACATCCAGAACGCCGGTTTCGAGGTGCTGCACGAGGAGAACTTCCGGCATCACTACGCGATGACGCTGCGCGACTGGTGCCGCAACCTCGTCGACCACTGGGAGGAGGCCGTCGCCGAGGTCGGACTGCCCACCGCCAAAGTATGGGGTCTGTACATGGCTGCATCGCGAGTGGCGTTCGAACACAACAACATTCAGCTGCATCACGTGCTGGCCGCCAATGTGGACCCGTGGGGCGAGGACGACCTGCCGCTGCGGCCCTGGTGGACTCCTTAGCGTGATCAGTCGCTAGTCGATAGGGCGGGCACCCAGTTCGCTGCGCAGCAGCTCGAGTGCCGCCTCTTCGGGGTCGCGGCGCGGCTCCGAGGGGTTATTGCGGCTGGCTTCCGCGAGCATACTTTCCTCTTCGTCTTCCCTGGGCTGAGCTGAATCAATTTCTGGCACAACCTCTTCCGCTTTTGCGGGCACCGAGGCCGCGACGGGCTCGGGTCCGCCCACCTCGCAGCGCACTCGCCAGGCGACCCCCAGTGCGTCTTTGAGTGCCTCGGCGATGACGTCGGCATTGCGCTGTTCGGACAAGCGCCGGGCCAGCGGCGCCGAATCGTGGGTCAGTACCAGCGTGTCGCCCTCCAGCGCGCGAACGGTGGCCCCCGCCAGCATCACCTCGGTGGTGCGGCTGCGCTGGCGCACCTTGTCGCGCACCGTCGGCCACATGGTACGAACGGCGGCTGCGTTGAGTTCGCTTGGCGCCGCGGCTGGTTCGGGAGCCGGCTCGAGCGCTGCCGGACGGCGCGCGGTGTCCGCTTGACCCCGCGGCGGTGCCGCAGAATCCGCCGGGCGCGCGGGCGTTGCCCGCGGCGGGGCCGCGGTGTCCGCTTGACCCCGCGGCGGCATCGCAGTGTCCGGTGTCTCTGCAGCGGCCGGAAGCGACATGGCCAACCGAGTTTCGATCCGCTCGACACGTTGGAGCAACGCGGATTCGGCGTCACTGGCCGACGGCAGAAGCAGCCGCGCGCAAATCACTTCCAGGAGCAGGCGCGGCGCGGTCGCGCCGCGCATCTCGCCCAGACCGGCCTGAACCACCTCGGCGTAGCGGGTCAGGGTCGCCGGCCCGATGCGGGCCGCCTGATCCCGCATCCGGTCCAGCACGTCTTCCGGGGCATCCACCACGCCACGCGATACCGCGTCCGGAACCGCTTGCAGGACAAGGAGATCGCGGAATCGCTCCAGCAGATCGGTGGCGAAACGGCGCGGGTCATGTCCGGCGTCGATCACCGATTCGACCGCCCCGAACAGTGCCGCCGCGTCGCCCGCGGCCAGTGCGTCGACCGCGTCGTCGATCAACGCCACATCGGTGGCGCCCAGCAGCCCCAGCGCTCGGCGGTAGGTCACGTGATCGCCTTCGGAGCCGGCCACCAACTGGTCCAGCACCGACAGCGTGTCTCGCGGGGAGCCGCCGCCGGCCCGGATCACCAGCGGGTACACCGCATCGTCGATGACGACGCCCTCTTGCTCACAGATTCGCCCGATCAGCCCGCGCATGGTGCGCGGCGGCAGCAACCGGAACGGGTAGTGATGGGTGCGCGACCGAATGGTGGGCAACACCTTTTCCGGTTCGGTGGTGGCGAAGATGAAGATCAGGTGCTCGGGAGGCTCCTCGACGATCTTGAGCAGCGCATTGAAACCGGCGGTGGTCACCATGTGCGCCTCGTCGACGATGAACACCCGGTACCGCGATTGCGCCGGCGCGTAGAACGCGCGGTCGCGTAGCTCTCGGGTGTCGTCCACGCCGCCGTGACTGGCCGCGTCGAGCTCGACCACGTCGATGCTGCCGGGCGCGTTGGGCGCCAGCGCCAGGCAGGACTCACAGACGCCGCACGGCGTGGCCGTCGGGCCCTGCGCACAGTTCAAGGAGCGCGCCAGAATGCGCGCTGACGACGTCTTACCGCACCCGCGCGGCCCGGAGAACAGGTACGCGTGGTTGATCCGGCCGGCTTCCAGGGCGATGGACAGCGGTTCGGTGACGTGTTCCTGCCCCACCACCTCGGCGAAGGTTGCCGGTCGATACTTGCGGTAGAGAGCCACGGTCAGCAGGCTACTCAGCTTGGGTGACTAGCGCCCGGCTGGGCATCGAGTGTGCTTTCACGGCATCGAGGGTGCACACCGGGCGGGATTTTCGCTGTCATGGCCGCCATGGACGCACAGCGGAAGCCCTGAGCGCACCGTCGACAACGTTGCGCTAGCTGCGAGCCAACAGCGCCTCGGTGGCAGCCAGCAATGCGCAGGTAGCCAGCCCGTCGACCGCGTTGCGCAGGTCGGGAAGCGACGGGAACGTGGGCGCGATCCGGATGTTCTTGTCGTCGGGATCCTTTCGATACGGGAACGACGCACCCGCTTCGGTGACCGCGATTCCGGCGTCCTTGGCCAACGCCACGGTGCGTCGGGCCGTTCCCGGCAGCACGTCGAGGCTGATGAAATAGCCGCCCTTGGGCTCCGTCCAGGACGCGATCTTGGAATCCCGGAGCCGCTGATCCAGGATCTCCAGCGCCAACTCGAACTTGGGCGCCAGTATCTGCTGGTGGCGCAGCATGTGCAGGCGCACACCGTCGGCGTCGCCGAAAAACCGCAGATGCCGTAGCTGGTTGACCTTGTCCGGGCCGATCGATTTCTTCCCGGCATATTGCAGATACCATGCGATGTTGCCCAGCGACCCGCCGAAGAAGCTGACACCAGCTCCGGCGAAGGTGATCTTCGACGTGGACGCGAAGACGTACGGCCGGTGCGGGTTGCCGGCCTTGGCGGCCAGTCCCAACACGTCGACCTGGCGGATGAAGTCATGGGTGAGGGTGTGCACCGCGTAGGCGTTGTCCCAGAACAAGCGGAAGTCGGGCGCCGCCGTGCGCATCAGGGCCAGCCGGCGAACGGTTTCCCAGGAATAGGTGACACCGGTGGGGTTGCCGAACACCGGCACCGTCCACATGCCCTTGATCGCGGCATCGGCGGCGACCAATTCTTCGATCAGGTCGACGTCGGGGCCGTCGTCGAGGATCGGGACCGGGATCATTTCGACACCCATCGTCTCGGTGATGGCGAAGTGCCGGTCATACCCGGGAACCGGACACAGGAACTTGACGCTCGGTTCGTCTTTCCACGGCCGAGGCGAATCGACGCCGCCGTAGAGCATCGAGAACGCGACCACGTCATGCATCAACTCCAGGCTGGAGTTGTTTCCCGCGATCAGGTTCTGCACCGGCATTCCGAGCAGCTCACCGAAGATGGCTCGCAGGGCCGGCAGGCCGTGCAGGCCGCCGTAGTTGCGGGTGTCGACGCCCTCCGGGTCGCGATAATCGTCTCCGGGCAGGCTCAGCAGCTGGTTGGACAGGTCGAGTTGCGCGGCGGACGGTTTGCCCCGGGTCAGATCCAGCGCCAGGTTCTTGGCCTGCAGCTCCGCGTAGGCCTGCTGATGGCGGTCATGCAGCGCTGCCAACTCGTCACGGTTGAGGGAATCGAACGACACCATGCGGCCCTTTCGCCATCAAACACCCTGAAAACCGTGACACCGTGGGTCATGCGGCAGGTCTTGATCGGGTTGCGTCACCCCTGACCAGAGGGGACCCCGCGCACCCGACAGAGCCCGTTGACCCTTGCTGCCTTCCGGCCCTGGGGGAGTTCACAGGATAGACGCCGCGCGGGGTCCAACGGCGAGTCTAGTACCCCGGCTGACGCGCTCGACGGCGGCCGCAGGACACCCGGCCCGTCCAGCGGCTACCATGTCGGCGGAGGATTCGCCTAGTGGCCTATGGCGCTCGCCTGGAACGCGGGTTGGGTTAATAGCCCTCGCGGGTTCAAATCCCGCATCCTCCGCCATGAGTCCGCAGCGCGGACACACACCGTGTGGGCCGGCCAGCTTGTGGGGCAACGTTAAGCTGACCAGTGCCAACCAGTATGAGGAGGCATATGCGCCGCAAGTGGGCCGTCGTTTGGCACGCGTCGTTTTCGATCGCCGCCGGCCTCCTCTACTTCTATTTCGTGTTGCCCCGCTGGTTCGAGCTGATGGGCGAGACCTCGCACGCATTGGGAACGACGCTGCGGATCGTGGCGGGCGCGCTGATCGGCCTGGCCGCACTGCCGGTGGTGTTCACCCTGTTGCGCACTCGCAAGCCGGAACTCGGCACCCCGCAGCTCGCGCTGTCGATAAGAACCTGGTCGATCGTTGCCCATGTGCTGGCAGGCGTGTTGATCATCGGCACCGCGATCAGCGAGATCTGGCTCAGTCTGGACTCCGCGGGACAGTGGTTGTTCGGGATCTATGGGGCCGCCGCCGCCATCGGGGTGCTCGGGTTCTTCGCGTTCTACCTGTCGTTTGTCGCGGAATTGCCGCCGCCGCCACCGAAACCGCTCAAGCCGAAAGCGACCAAGCAGCGGCGCATTCGCCGCAAGAAGCCAGCTGAGACCGAAGAGGCCGAGACCGAAGAAGGCGAGGCCGAAGAAGGCGAGGCCGAAGAAGAGGCCGAGGCCGCTGAAACGACCGAAGCCGAAACCCCAGCAACCGAAGATGAGCCGGCCGAGCCGGAAACCCCGGAACCTACGGCTGAGGTTGAGCCGGAGGTAACGGCCGAAGAAGCACCCGCGACCGAAGAGACTGAAGAGACCAAAGAGCCCGAAGAGCTCGAAGAGACTGAAGAGACCAAAGAGCCCGAAGAGACTGAAGCCGCCGAGGAGCCGCGGAGCGCGATACGTAACCGCCGCCCGACCGGCAAGACGTCCCACCGCCGCCGGCGCACCCGCACCCGCGGCGGGGTCACGGTCGAGGATTAGCTCAGCGCCGGCGAAGACGCTCCAGGTAGTCGGCGATCCCCTGCCGGGTCTGCTCGGCACCCCAGCGCCGGCGGATGCCGTCGTCGATGTCGCCGGATTCGCGCATTCGCACCACCGTGGGCGCCCGCAGTTGGATTTTGGTGTGCCGGTATGCCTCGGCCGGAATGTCGCCAAGGCTCGCTGCCTCCGCGACAGCCGCCTCGAGGACGCCCTCGTCGACGACGGCGTGCGCAAGTCCCCGTGCGACGGCCTCGCTCCCGAGGAACGTGCCGCCACCCAGCAGCACCTCCTCGGCGCGGTCGCCGCAGGCATAGCGCATCACCTCCAGCGCAGCGACCGGGAACGGCACGCCGACGCGCACCTCGGACGCCCCGATCTGGGCATCCGGACTGATCAATCGCCGGTCGCACGCGCAGGCCAGCACACATCCGCCCGCAATGGCGGCGCCGTTGATGGCGGCTACCGTCGGCCCCGGGTAGCTGAACAGCGCCTCGAACGCCTCCGACAGTGCCGGAATCAGTCGATCGGTGTAGCCGGCGCCGCCGTCCAGCACGCGATTGAGGTCCACGCCGGCACAGAACACCCGGCCGGCGCCGGTGACCACCAACGGGCCCTGCGACCGGCGGATGGCGTCGGTCAGCTCGCCGAGCAGCTCGACGTCGAGGGCGTTCACCCGCCCCGATGAGAGCGTCAACACGTGCACGGTTTCCAGGGTCTGGATGTCGATCACACTGACACTCCATCACCACGGATGGGCGGCCGTGCTTCCGGGTCCCTTCGATAGTTGGGGATAGTTGGGATCGGTAGCAGCCGATCGGATTTCTACTTGGTGCCATGCCGCCGCCGTCGGGGCGGCGCATGAGGGAAGGAACTCCAGTGAAACGTGTCATCGCGGCTGCGATTGGAACCATCGGCTGCGCCGCGGCCCTGGTGGGCTGCTCCAGTGGCGGCCACACGGCCAGCCCGGCATCGAGCGTCTCCACCGGCGGCGGCGGGACCCAGGTCCAGGTGGGCGGCACCGATCTTCCCGGCCTGAACCCCGCCTCGGTGACCTGCGTCAAGCAGGGCGGCAAGATCAACATCGGCAGCGGCTCCGCCGGTGGCCAGCAGGCGCTGGCGGTGGTGATGACCGACGAGGCGTCTCCGCGGATCGAATCGCTGGCATTGGTCGTCGACGGCAACGCCTTGTCCGTCAGCGACAACATGGGCGCCAAGGTGGGCTCGGCCAAGGTCGCGGTGGACGGCAAGACCTACACCATCACCGGCCAGGCGCAGGGCGCCGACTTGAAGAACCCGATGGCCGGAATGATCACCAAGGACTTCAACATCAAGGTGACGTGCGGCTAGTGCGGCAGCTCCCGGCCGGCGGACGTGCCTCCATGTCCGCCGGCCGGACTTATGATGCAGCCGTGTCGATTTCCGACGAGCTCGAACGCGCCCGGCGCCTGGCGTTCGCCGCCGACGAGGAGGGTGCCCGGCAGCTGCTGCTGTCCCTGATGCCGCGGATCGAGCAGGCCGATCGAGACGACCTCATGCTGGAGGTTTTCGCGCAGCTCGGCGAGATCTACCTGACCCGGACCGCGAATGACGGTGTGGACGAATGCATTCGGCGGATCCGCGACTGTGTGGCCAGCTACGCCGGGATTCTGGCCGGCACCATGCCCGAGGCCGCCGGTCAGGTGCGGATGTCCGACGCCGAGATCGCGCGGATGGTCTGCCGCTATTCGCGGCGCGCCCAGTTGCTGCACACCGGCCTGGCCGCGGCGCGCGGCGACCACGACGGTGCCCGGACGGAACTGGCGGAGTTGGCGGCGTTGGTCACGGACTCCGGCGACGCCTTTCCCGACCTTGCCGGCGAGGCCGCATCCCTGCTCACCCACGCCTGCATCATGTGCGCCGATGCACTCTGTGACGACGACCTGCATCCCAGATCGCTGCACTTGTGGGAGCAGGTACTTGACACCTTGAACCGGCCGGGCGGCCCCGGCGACGAGTATGCCGACTATCTGTGGGTGCGCGGGGCCACCGCATACGGCAGATTCTGCGTCGAGACCGGGCGCCTGTCGGAGGCCGAGCCGTGGCTGCGCCGGGCGGGCGCCCGGGCAGCGGCGAACGGATGGGAGTTAGCCTCGGCCAGAACGCAATTGGAGCTTGCCGCGGCCAGCTGGCTGGTCGGCGATCACGTGACGACCGAGCGCTTGGTCTCGCAAGCGCATCCGGTCATCGCCCGGTATGCGCGGGCGCACGACGTTGCCCGGTGCTGGCTGTACCTTGGCTTTACCCGGTTGGCAAGCGGCGCATTACAAGCCGCGGACGAATGCTGGGAGCACGCCGAACGGCATTGGCGCGAACTGGCTAAGCCGCTGCACCTGCACCGTATTCTGCTGCAACGCAGCTGGATACCGATTTTCTGCAGCCGCTTCGGCGAAGCGGTCGAGATGATCGCGCAGGCACGCGAGCTGCTCGACTCCTCACCACGCAGCAGTTGGCTGCAGTACGCTCAACTCGACAACCACCTGGGCACCGTGTGGCGGGCAGATGCGCTGGCGGACCTGGGCTTCGACAGCTCCGGTGACCCGGAGGAGACATTGCAGGAGACCGAGGCGCGGCAGGCCGACGGGCTCGGCATCTTGCAGGGCGAGGTCGGCACCCCGCAATACTGGCGCGCGATGACCAAGCTCGAGCAGGCCGCCGAGCTCAAGGTGCCCGCGGCGCTGGCGGTCGACTCGGTGCGCTATTCGATCGCCGACGCAGACGCGAGAGCCCGGTGGGCAGCCCATGTCTCGGCACCCATGCTGGCCGGCGCCTTCGCCGTCGCCTGGGAATGGGACAACAACAGACTGGTCAGCGAGCTGGTCGAATACCACAGCGCCAGAGGCACTTTCAACGCGGCGCCGGAGCGTCCGGCAATGGGCGAGTGGGCGTCGACCACCACTGCAACGGCGTTGGCCGACACCGAGCCGGAGCCGGCCCTCGCTGCAGGGGGTCCACCGGCGCCAACCGGTAACTCGCTGACCCGGCTTGGGCCGTTGCCGCCGTTGCGGATGGAGCCGGATGCCGAGCCGATCCTGGGTCACTATCGCGCACTGGCGTTTCAGCGATATGGTCGCGCCGTCACTGCCGCCGAACCCGCCTGGTCGACCTGGCCATGAGCGATTCGGGCCGGCTGACTCTGGTCCTGCGATACGCCGACGTCGGGATCGCCACCTACGCCAGCTTGCGGATCGTCGGCCAGCCGTCGAAAACCGTTGCCTGGGTGGTGGAAGAGCCGATTCTGCTGGCGGCTCTGGACGAACTCACCGACGCACTGCCGGAGCCGCGCGGCTCGGAGAGCCGGCGCGATGCCATCGAACGGGCACTGGCCACAGGTCCGTTCGCGACGCCGGATGCCGAACTGACGCTCGCCTACATCCTCGGTGTACTGCTGATCGGCGCACCGGGATGGCAGCTGCTGACGGAGTGCGTGTCGTCGCCGCGCCCGGTGCTGTTCGTCGCCCCCAGCGCCCGTCTGGCACGCGTGCCCTGGGGTCTGCTCGCGGTGCCGAAATCCGGGCCCAGCAAGGAAGAGCTGGTACGGGCCCGGCAGGAGGCCATCACCGCCAGCGGCCGGGCCGCCGCCCGCATCCCGTGGCAGCTGGCCGATATCACGGCGCACACCGACGGCTACCGGCTGATGGAGCTGGTCGACGTGCTGTTGGCGGTGCCGCAGAACATCGTCAATGCGCCGCGGGCACCGGCCGGCTGGGACGCCCGGCATGACGGTCCGCCGGTGCTGGTACTGGATCCCCGCGTCCCCGGGCAGCGGCCCGACTCCGCGCTGGGATCGGTGCTCGGCCGCCCGTCGGAGCACACTGCGCTGGCACGGCACTTTGCCGAGCTGATGCACCGCCGCGCGGTACTGCCGGCGGTCGACGCGGCGGTCGAGTTGTTCCGCCGCAGCGATGCCGACCGCAGGTGGCTAGCCGGCTTGCTGGCGCGAAGCCCGAGTCGACTCGTGTATGTCGGGCACGCGAGTTCGGCCGACAGTGATCTGGGCCGGGCCGACCGGGCCGCGCTGCACCTGGCCTGTCGGGCGGAGATCGCCGGCGATGCCGACGCGGTCGGCGAGCACCGGCCACTGACCGCGTCGGATCTGATGGTCCTGCGGTTGCCGATACCGCCACGGGTGGCGCTGCTGGCCTGCGCGTCGGGCGGCGACTACCGGTTCGACGAGGCTACCGGCCTGGTGGCGGCGATGATTCTCGGTGGGGCACAGCTGGTGACGGCCACCCTGTGGTCGCTTCCCACCACGGCCGCCTATCGCCAATTCGGGACCGCCGGTGACGATCTGGTCGACCCGATGGCCGACCCGATGGCCGACCCAATGGCCGAAGTCGTCGCCGCCGTGGACCGGGCCCACGAGAACGTCGACGCCGGATGCGCCGTCAATCGGTGGCAGCGCGACCAGATGCGACGCTGGCGGGCCGGAGACGTCACCGCCAGCCCGCTGTATTGGGCAGCCCTGGTCACTTTCGCGGTGGACGGCGCGCGCTGACGGTCACGCAACGCTCAGCCCGCGAGCGCGGACGGCCAGCACGTCGTCGGGCAGCGAAAGCGCTTCGCGGTCAGCGGGATCGAACGCCACCAGGACGACCAGGCCGGGACGCAACGCCGATTCGTCGGAGTCGTCGTCGCGCACCAGTCGGCCGATGAATGTGTCGCCGTGCACGCTGGCCACCTCGATCCAGATCTGGCGCTCCCCGACGCCGACCGCGCGCACGGTGCCCACCCCGACGGTACGGCTGTCTGCTGATGCCGGGCGGGAGCCGCGGGCGAGCCGGCCGACGAACACCGCCGTCGCCGCGGCCAGAGCAACACCGGTGAGGGCGAGCCACGACCAGTGAAACACCAGGTACAGCAGGGTGGTTGCGATCAGCGCGATCTCGGCGATGACGGCCGGCAGCTTCGACGTGTTCATGCCACCAGGCTCTGGCATGCGATCGGCTACCGAACCCAACTTTCGGGTTATCACTCTGGCCGCACATACCCCTATCCTGTCGAGATGAGCGCGGATCCGCGGGTGGCGACGGCCGTCGCGGTGGGTCACCCCCGCCGGGCAGTGATCGACCGGGCGTGGCGCGCAATCGGTCCCGGTGTCGAGGTGCTCAGCAGCGATGACGGCGGCCCGTTGAGCCGCACCGTCAAACGCATCATCGATCCGCTGGTGCTGCGGTTGCGCTCTAATCCCCAGTATTCGGCCCCGGTCGTCGACCCCGGCACGGCCACGGCAATGAGCGACCTGATCGTCGGTTGCGGTCCCGAATTACGGTGCACGGCAGCATGGTTCGAGGTACTCAAACTAGAGCGGCGCCGGCTGCGGATTCGCAGCGGAAATGCCCAGGAGCTGTACTTCCCGGTCTGTTTCGAGCTGGCGGTGACGAAAGGACCACCCGCACCGGACGATCGTGAGACCGCGGCCGCAGTGCTGCACCAGGTGCATCGGGGCCGGGACCGCACCGCCATCGAGGTGCTCAACGAATACGTGTCGAACCCCACGGTGGTCGCGGCCCTGACTGCGCAACTCGACCGCAGCTGGCGGGACATACGCGCCGGCGACATCGTGGTCGAGCCGTTCCTGGCCGGGTTGGGCACCGTGCTGGGTGCCGCCACCGGTCACAGCGCAGCCGCCGCCCGCCAGCGCGTCTGGTGGGCCCTGATCTCCGATGCCACCCCGTACAACCTGGGCGCGCTGGCCCGCGTCGACGATGCTCAGCTGCCGTGGTCGATCGTGACGTTGGGACTGAGTTCCGTTGCACCGCAACGAAGCCCACAGGTCATCGGCGGCTCGGACAGCGACCGCCCACTGGACCGGACGGTGGTGGATCGGGTACGTGCCACACTGCGACGTGCCCTGGATCGCGACGCGCTGCCCGATGTGCCGCTGTTGTGCGCCGAGGAGGTGGACCGGGCCTGTGCCCCGTGGGGACTGCTGGCCGAGGACAAGCAGGCAACGCTGGTGGCCGGCATCGAGGTCGCGGTCGAGCTCGCGCCCCTGGACCGGTCGACGACCAACCGCTACGCACTGGCCGCGCAGATCCAGTCCAGGTTGCGTAAGGAGGCGTATGTCCTGCACGCCCGGCGCTACCTCGCCGAAGGCGGACCGATCCACCCGCGGCAGCGTCAGGTGGTCGACGACCTTGCCGCCTACCCGCAGCCCTACCTGAGCCGGCTGTGGGCCCGGTTGCACGGACGTGACGTTTGGCAGGAGCCCTGCGATGACGTCGACGACGTGCGGTCCCTGCTGGAAGGCGTCGCCCGGTCGGTCAGCCTCGACCACCGGCAACGGATCAAGTCAATGCTGGAACTGCAGGTGGCGGGATGAGATTGGTCGCCGAATCCGGCTTGTGGACGACGGGCCCGGCTCAGCGGGCGGCACCGCTCACCGCGGTGCTGGAAGTCAGTGGCGCGGTGTTGTCGTGGACCATCGACGACCCGCCCGACGACACCGCGACCCACATCGCCTTCACCGACGTGTCGCGCGCCGACTGGCTGTGGCGGGTGGTCGGCGAGACCGGTCATGTAGCACTGGCATCGGCGCTGACCACGCATCCGGACGGTGACCTCGAGCTCACCGGTGTCGACGTGGTGTCGGGGTCGACGACCCCGCTGCGCAGGCTGGCGTTGGGCCACTGGCTGCGGCGCTGGTGGCCCGCCAGTCAGCGCGACGGCATCGCCGGACTGGACCGGGCGCTGCTCGACGCCGAGGTGGCGTTGCTGACGGCGGGCGCGCAGGTTTTCTTCACCGACGACACTTTGGATTCGGACGTGGCTGCGCTGCTGGCACCGCACCCAGCCACGTTGCTTTCCCACCTGCGCACCGACGATCGACGTGTCCTCGAACTGGTGGGCGCCGCCGCCCGGCTCGCCGACGTGGCGGGCATCGACGGCAGTGACTGGGCGGAACTGTCTGCGGCAGTTGATGATTCGGCAGTCATCGCGACGCTTCCGAGCGGCCGCCGCGACGACTACGCGCTGGCTGCCGGCACCGATGCGGCTCCGCGGGGTGCGGCGTCGATCGGCCGGGGCGTGGCGTCGATCAACTGGGGTGCGGTGCCGCCCGGAATCTTCGATGCGGCCGAGGACACCGTCGACTGGAGTGTCGAGCCGGCGGGTCCGGGCGTTGTCGCGGTGATACGCGCGGCCGTCGTCGGGCCGGATGCGCCCACCGGCGTCCCGGTACGGGTGCACTCCGGGGAGGTCAGCGGCGCCGGGGCCCTAGACGCCGGCGGCCGGGCCACCCTCGAGCTCGCCGATGCGCACCAGCACGCGATGGCGGAAGCTGCTGCCTGGAACCATGATTGGCCGCAGACATCGGTGGTGATCGGCGCCGACATCGAAGAGTCGCGACACACTCGCGATCGGGTCCGCCACTGGGTGCGGGCGCGGTTGGACCGACCGCCGGCCAACGCCTTCCTCGCCGAAATTCTGGCCAGCGAGTCAGCGTATTGAGCCGACTGTGAATCTCACGACGCGCTTCCACCGGCGCGCGTCGCGTCGCCAGATTCACTGTCGCCGGGCCCGGCCGCGTCCCTATGCTGAGCGAGTGCCAAGAACTTATCGGGTCGTGCAATGGACCACCGGGAATGTCGGCAAGAGCGCGCTGCGGGCGATCGCCGCGAACCCGGCCCTGGAACTGGCGGGGTGTTATGCCTGGTCCCCCGACAAGGTCGGACGTGACGCCGGCGAACTGTGCGGCATCGACCCGCTGGGTGTGGCCGCCACCAACGACGTCGACGCACTGCTGGGCCTCGAGCCGGACTGCGTGGTCTACAACCCGATGTGGAAGAACGTCGACGAACTGGTGCGCATCCTGTCTGCCGGCGTCAATGTGGTGACCACCGCGGCCTTTATCACCGGGCACAACCTGGGCGCAGACCGCGACCGTATTCTGGACGCGTGCCGGCGGGGCCGCTCGACGATCTTCGGCTCCGGCGTCAGCCCCGGCTTTGCCGAGCTGTTGGCCATCGTGTCCGCGATGGTCTGCGACCGCATCGACAAGATCACCGTCAACGAGGCCGCGGACACCACGTTCTACGACTCCCCCGCAACGGAAAAGCCGGTCGGCTTCGGCCAGCCGATCGACCACCCGGACTTGCCCGCGATGACCGCGCACGGGACGGCCGTCTTCGGCGAAGCGGTCCGGTTGGTCGCCGACGCGCTGGGGGTCGAACTCGACGACGTGCGCTGCGTGGCCGAGTACGCCCAAACCACGGCCGACCTTGATCTCGGATCGTGGACCATCCCGGCGGGATGCGTCGCGGGTGTCCACGCCAGCTGGCAGGGCGTGCTGGACGGCACCACGGTCGTCGAGCTCAATGTCCGCTGGCGCAAGGGACAAACCCTCGAGCCCGACTGGAAGATCGACCAGGACGGCTGGGTCATCCAGGTCGACGGGCAACCGACCGTCACCACCAAGATCGGCTTCCTGCCGCCGCCCTACTTCCAGGCCGAGACGATCGCCGACTTCATGGTGCTCGGCCACATCATGACGGCGATGCCCGTGGTCAACGCGATCCCGGCCGTCGTCGCCGCGGCGCCCGGCATCGCCACTTACAACGACCTTCTCCTGACACTGCCCCGCGGGGGCGTGCCGCGCAGCAAATAGCAAATAGCGCGATCCGGCTCCCCGGCACCGGCCACGATCGTAGAGTTCTGGGCGGAAAGGGTCTCGGGGATGAACTTTTCGGTGCTGCCACCGGAGGTCAATTCGGCGCGCATGTTCGCCGGCGCGGGTTCGGGCCCGACGCTGACCGCAGCAGCGGCCTGGGGCCGGCTTGCCGACGAATTAGCCACAGCGGCAAGCTCGTTCAACTCGGCCACCGCCACCCTGGCCGGTCAATCCTGGCTCGGCCGCGCAGCAACGGCCATGGCCGCCGGGGCCGCCCCGTACACAAGCTGGCTCACCCTGGCCGCGGCCCACGCTCAGCGCGCGGCCGAGCAGGCGCGCGAAGCGGTCGCCGGCTACGAAGCCGCGCGCGCAGCCACCGTGCATCCGGTGCTGGTCGCGACTAACCGCGGCCAGCTGGTGTCGCTGGCGCTGTCCAACCTGTTCGGGCAGAACACCCCCGCGATCGCGGCCGCCGAAGCCAACTACGAGCAGATGTGGGCCCAGGATGTCACGGCCATGTCGGGCTATCACGCACAGGTTTCCGCGGCGGCCGCGCAGCTGGCCCACCAGGCGCTGCCGCAGATCAACTTCGGCATCGGCAACCTCGGCAACCTCAACATCGGCAACGGCAACATCGGCAACGGCAACGCCGGCAGCGGCAACACCGGCAATGCCAACGGAGGCAGCGGCAACACCGGTGACGGCAACCTCGGCAGCGGCAACGTCGGCAACACCAACCTGGGCAGCGGAAACGGAAGCGTGCTTCTGGGAATCAAGTCCAGTTTCAACGTGGGCGGCGGGAACCTCGGCGATTTCAACGTCGGCTTCGGAAACGCCGGGCCGTCGAGCACCGCAGGCAACGGCAATGTCGGCAACGGGAACCTCGGCAGCCACAACCTCGGCAGCGGCAACACGGGCAACGACAACGTCGGCTCGGGCAACAACGGCAACGCCAATGTGGGCTACGGCAATACCGGCGAGGCCAACTGGGGACTGGGCAATAGCGGCAGCAACAACGTCGGCTTCGGCAACACCGGAAACGGGAACATCGGCATCGGGCTCACCGGCAGCAACCAGATCGGTATCGGCGGCCTGAATTCCGGCAGCGGCAACATCGGATTCGGCAATTCCGGCAGCAACAACGTCGGCTTCTTCAACTCGGGCAGCGGCAATTTCGGTATCGGCAACTCGGGTGACACCAGCACCGGGCTCGCCAACTCGGGCCTCCTCGACACCGGTATCGGGAACTCCGGCTTCAGGAACACCGGTATCGGAAACTCGGGCGCCGGCCCGCTTGCCGGGTCCAACACCGGCTTCGGAAACACCGGGGAACACAACACGGGATTCGCCAACGCCGGCGACTTCAACGCGGGCTCGTTCAACGGCGGCAATCACAGCACGGGCAGCTTCAATTCCGGTTTCCTCAACACGGGATGCTTCAACTCCGGCAACGTCAATACGGGTTACGCCAACGCGGGGGGCCAGAACACCGGCCTGTTCAACTCCGGCGGCTACAACACCGGTGTGGGCAGTACGGTCGACCAGCCGGTGCTGAACTCAGGTTTCGGCAACAGCGGAATCGGCAACTCGGGCTTCTTCAACACCGGCGCCGACAGCTCGGGCATCGGGAATTCGCCGGTCACCTTCAACACTGGCTTCTTCAACTGGGGCGACCGGAATACCGGCCTGTGGAATTCGGGCTTCGGCAACACGGGCTTGTTCAACTCAGGTTCGGCCGGGGTGAACTCGGGCATGTTCAACTCGGGCAGCGGCGGGTTCAACTCGGGTTTCTTCAATTCCGGTGCCGCCGGCGGCAACTCGGGGCTGAACAATTCGGGCGGCACCAGCTCGGGTGGCTTCAACAGCGACCCGGGAACGTCGGGCTTCTTCCGCTGACGGATCCTGCCGGAAAGGGGTCTTGGGGATGAACTTTTCGATGTTGCCCCCGGAACTCAATTCGGCGCGGATCTTTGCCGGTGCGGGGACGGCTCCGATGCTGAGCGCAGCGGCGGCCTGGGACCGGCTGGCCAATGAATTGTCCGCAGCGGCAAGCTCATTCGGATCAGTAACCGCCGAACTGGCCGGTCAATCCTGGCACGGCCCTGCGGCCGCGGCGATGGCCGCGGCGGCAACGCCGTACACGGCCTGGCTCACTACGGCCGCGACGGCGGCAGCGGAGGCGGCCGGTCGAGGCCGGATTGCCGCCGCCGGCTATGAAGCCGCACGGGCGGCAACCGTCCATCCGATGCTGGTCGCTGCCAACCGCAGCCGGCTGGTGTCGCTGGTGTGGTCCAACGTGTTCGGGCAAAACGCGCCGGCGATCGCGGCCATCGAAGCCTGCTACGAGCAGATGTGGGCTCAGGATGCGGCAGCGATGTCGGGCTATCACGCGCTGGCTTCGGCCGTAGCCGCGCAGTTGCCACAGATCAACCTCGGCCTCGGCAACATCGGCTCGCTCAACATGGGCAGCGGCAACACGGGTGACTTCAACCTGGGCAGCGGCAATATCGGCAACACCAACCTCGGCAGCGGCAACTTCGGCAACACCAACCTGGGCAGCGGCAACTTCGGCAACTCCAACCTCGGCAGCGGCAACGGCAACTTCCTCGACGCCGTGCAGGCCAACTTCAACGTGGGTAGCGGGAACAACGGCAGTTACAACGTCGGGTTCGGCAATTCGGGCGCGGGAAGCAGCGCGGGTAACGCCAACGTCGGCAACGGAAACCTGGGCAGTCAGAACTTCGGCAACGGCAACAACGGCAGCCAAAACGTGGGGTCCGGCAACAACGGCAACGTCAACACCGGCTACGGCAACACCGGCGACCGCAACTGGGGACTGGGCAACAGCGGCAACAACAACATCGGCTTCGGCAACACCGGCAACGGGAACATCGGCATCGGGCTCACCGGCGACGACCAGCGCGGCATCAACCTTACCGGCTGGCTGAATTCGGGCAGTGGCAACATCGGGTTGTTCAACTCGGGCACCGGCAACATCGGGTTCTTCAACTCCGGCAGCGGAAACGTCGGCATCGCCAACTCCGGGCTCAGCAACTACGGCATCGCGAATTCGGGCCAGGTCGACACGGGGCTGTGGAACTCCGGAGACACCAACACCGGCATCGCGAACTCGGGTTCCGGCGCATTCGGCGGGGTCAACACCGGTTTCGGAAACGGCGGCTACCACAACACCGGCTTCGCGAACGGGGGCTCCTTCAACGCCGGCAGCTTCAACTCCGGCAACCACAACACCGGCGGCTTCAACTCGGGCTTCATCAACACCGGCTACTTCAATTCGGGCCCGTTGAACACGGGCCTGGCCAACTCCGGCGGCATCAACACCGGCCTGTTCAACGCGGGCGAGCTGAACACCGGGCTGGGCAGCTCGGCGGACCAGCCCGGGCCCAGCTCGGGCTTCGGCAATTCGGGCGCCGGCAGCTCGGGGTTCTTCAACGACGGCGTAAACAGCTCCGGCATAGGCAATGTCAGCGGCCTGGGCCTGGACTCCGGCTTCTGGAATCGCGGTGGCGGCGGCCGTGCCACCGGGTTCTTCAACGCGGGCGCGGGCTTTGGTGTCACCGGCTTCTTCAACTCGGGCAGCGGCGCGTTGAGCTCCGGTTTTTTCAATTCCGGTGACACCGGCAGCAACTCGGGCTTGCATAACACCGGTGGCAACAGCTCGGGTGGCTTCAACACCGGCACCGGGCAGTCGGGTTTCTTCCGCTGACGGTGCGGGCGGAAGGGAACACGGACAATGAGTTTCTCGATGTTGGCGCCGGAGGTCAATTCGGCACGGATCTTCGCCGGTGCGGGGACTGGCCCGATGCTGGCCGCAGCGGCGGCCTGGGACCGGCTGGCCAGTGAATTAGACACGGCGGCACGCTCTTTCGGCTCCGTTATCGGCACGTTGGCCGGTCAATCCTGGCTCGGATCAGCAGCAGCAGCCATGTCCGCGGCCGCCGTGCCGTACGCAGATTGGCTCAGCGCGTCGGCGGCTCACGCCCAGCGGGCAGCCGAACAAGCCCTAGCGACGGCCGCCGGCTACGAAGCCGCCCGGTCTGCGTCGGTACCCCCAACGCTGGTGGCTGCCAACCGAACCCGACTGGTGTCGCTGGTGCTTACCAACCTGTTCGGGCAACACGCCCCGGCTATCGCGGCCACCGAAGCCCACTACGAGCGGATGTGGGCTCAGGATGTCGCGGCCATGGCCGACTACCGTGCCGGGGCGGCGGCCGTCGCCGCGCAGTTGGGCATCGGCAACATCGGCAGCCACAATCTCGGCAGCGGCAACATCGGCAACCACAATCTCGGCAGCGGCAACATCGGCAACGCAAACGTGGGCAGCGGCAACACCGGCAACGCCAACCTTGGCAGCGGCAACTTCGGCAACGCAAACGTGGGCAGCGGGAACGGAAACCACGTCCTGGGGGTTAGTTCGAACTTCAACGTGGGCAGCGGCAACTTCGGCGACCACAACGTGGGTTTTGGAAACGCCGGGCTTGCAGGTGCCGGCGGCAACGGCAACGTCGGCAACGGGCTCACCGGCACCAACCAGATCGGTGTCGGCGGGCTGAACTCGGGCGCCGGCAACGTCGGCTTCGGCAACTCCGGCAGCGGCAACGTCGGCTTCTTCAATTCGGGCAGCGGCAACTTCGGGATCGCCAATTCCGGTGACACCAACACCGGGCTCTTCAACTCCGGCCAGCTCGGAACCGGCATCAGCAATTCGGGAGAAAGAAACACCGGGATCGGCAACTCGAGCGTCGGCGCCGGGGTCAACACCGGCTTCGGCAACACCGGACAACACAACACGGGATTTGCCAATGCGGGTGAGTTCAACGCGGGCAGCTTCAACTCCGGCAACCACAACACGGGTCACTTCAACTCGGGCGTGCTCAACACCGGCGACTTCAACGCCGGATTCATCAACACCGGCCTCGGCAACTCCGGTGACTCCAACACCGGCCTGTTCAACGCGGGCAGCTTCAACAGCGGCATCGGAAGTGCTGTCAACCAATCGGTGTCGAACTCGGGCTTCGGCAACACCGGGACCGGCAACTCGGGCTTCTTCAACTCGGGCACGGCCCAATCGGGAATCGGCAACTCCGGCACCAACTTCAACACGGGTTTCTTCAACTCGGGCGGGCTCAACTCCGGATTCGCCAACTTCGGCGGCAACAACACCGGGGCATTCAACTCGGGCAGCGGTTGGTCCAACTCGGGCCTGTTCAACTCCGGAGACGGCGGCCGGAACTCAGGCTGGGTGAATTCCGGTGACGGCGGCCAGAATTCGGGCCTGCATAACACGGGAGACACCAGTTCGGGCGGCTTCAACACCGGGTCCGGGCAGTCGGGTTTCTTCCGCTGACGGGTCACGTCCAGGATCCAGGCCGCCAGCCCTGCCTGATGCCCGCCAACGCCGCCGTCTGCAGCGGAGGTTTCACCCTCGCCCATTACCGGGTATGCGGGGACAATGAGTGCAGAGGACAAGCTGAAGAACAAAATCGAGGACTTGGGTGGGCGCGCCAAAGAGGCGATCGGCAAGGCCACCGGCAACAAGGACACCAGGGAGGAAGGCCGGGTCGACCAGGCGAAGGCCAGCCTCAAAGATGCGGGCGAGAAGGTCAAGGACGCCTTCCGGAAATAGGCGGTCTTCGACCTGCGGGCCGTACGGGAAACCCAACGGAACCAAACGAAAAGAGAGGGACCGCGATGGGTCATCGCTGGCTAGCGGAAAAATTGGTCCGGGCGCGGCGGCTGGGAGTCGGCGCCGCCGCCGCGGTCGGCGCGTGTGCCGCGTTGAATCCGGCAGCCCAGCTCCCGGCAGCGTCTGCTGAGCCATGCCCCGACGTCGAGGTGTTGTTCGCCCGCGGCACCGGCGAACCGCCGGGCATCGGCAGCATCGGAGCGTCTTTCGTCGAGGCGCTGCGCCCGCAGATCGGTTCCAGGTCACTTGAGGTCTATGCGATCAACTATGCGGCCAGCACCGACTTTTCCAGCAGTGATTTCCCGCTAACGGTCATCGACGGGGTTCGCGACGCCAGTGCGCACATCGAATCCATGGCGGCCAACTGTCCCGGCACCCGGGAGATCCTGGGCGGATACTCCCAGGGCGCGGCCGTGGCCGGCTACGTCACCTCCGCTGCCGTGCCGCCCGGCGTCCCCGCGGCCGCGGTGCCCGCGCCGATGCCGGCCGAGATCGCCAATCACGTTGCCGCGGTTACTCTTTTCGGAACACCGTCGGATCAATTCCTGGCTCGGTACGGTGCTCCGCCGATCACCATCGGGCCGCTGTATCGGCCCAAGACCATCGAGTTGTGCGCCAACGGCGACGCCGTTTGCGGCGGCGGCAACGATCCGGTGGCGCACGTCTCATATGCGATGAACGGCATGACAACTCAGGGCGCGGATTTCGCGGCGCGTCACCTCTAGAAAAAACTAGGCCCGCCCCGGCCGCACGTCGGTCCGCCCAACGTGCAGAATCGCACCATGCATGTTCTGGTAACCGGAGGTACGGGGTTCGTCGGCGGCTGGACCGCCAAGGCCATTGCCGATGCCGGACATTCGGTCCGCTTCCTGGCCCGAAATCCGGCGAAGCTGCAGACAACAGTCGCCAAATTGGGTGTCGACGTATCGGACTTCGTGGTCGCAGACATCAAGGACCGCGACTCGGTACGTGAGGCGCTGACCGGATGCGACGCCGTCGTACACAGTGCCGCGCTGGTTGCCACCGATCCGCGCCAGACCCCGCAGATGCTGAGCACCAACATGGAGGGCGCCCGCAACGTCCTCGGGCAGGCCGTCCAACTGGGGCTGGATCCCATCGTGCACGTATCCAGTTTCACGGCGCTCTTTCATCCCGACTTGGAGACGCTGACCGCCGACCTGCCCGTCGTCGGTGGCACCGACGGCTACGGGACCTCCAAGGCGCAGGTCGAAATCTATGCGCGCGGCCTCCAGGACGCCGGCGCGCCGGTGAACATCACCTATCCGGGCATGGTTCTCGGGCCGCCCGTCGGGGACCAATTCGGTGAGGCCGGCGAAGGAGTCAAAGCGGCGCTGCAGATGCACACCATCCCCGGCCGGCGAGCGGCGTGGTTGGTGATCGACGTCCGCGATGTGGCCGCGGTGCATGCCGCACTGCTGGAGCCGGGGCGTGGGCCCCGTCGCTACATGGTGGGCGGACACCGGATTCCGGTGGCGGAGTTGGCCGAGATGCTCGGCCAGGTAGCCGAGACTCCGATGGTGAGCGTCCCGGTTCCCGACACCGTGTTGCGCGTCGCGGGGACACTGCTGGACCTGGCCGGTCCGTACCTGCCGTTCGACAACCCGTTCACCGCCGCCGGGATGCAGTACTACACCCAGATGCCGGAGTCCGACGACTCACCCTCCGAGCACGAACTCGGCATCACCTATCGGGATCCGCGCACGACATTGGCCGATACGGTCGCCGCCCTGCGGGCCTGAGCCGGTGGCATCGATCACTCGAGCCTGCCGGCCGGTCCACGACGCTGGCGGCGATCTCGACGCGAATCAACCTGTCAACCGCCAGGGGGCTCTGTGTCGTCCCCCTCCGGCGGCGGGGCGGGCGAATTCTTCAGCCACGTGCGTAGCCGGAGAAGTTCGTTGATCACGATGCCGAGGCCTACCAGCGCCAGCACCGTCACCACAATCGCGGTGGTCACGTACTCCATGGTGACAGGCGGACCCCCGGCATGCGCGCGTCCCGTAGCCGAACAGCACCCGTAGCGGGATCACCCCGGCTAAGGTCGGCCACACAGGCGCCCACAACCAGCCCACGAACAAAGGGGTGCGCGGTGTCGATCAGCGGCCGATACCCACGTCTGCGGGAGAAACTCCGCCGGGCTGTTCTCGAGGCCCCGGCCGACACGGATCCGGCCCTTCGGCGGGCCGCCTACCACGGCGATGACCTGCCCGAGCCGTTGACGGCGTATATGGGCAAGCTGCGCCGGCATGCCTACCGCGTGCTGGACGGCGACATCGAGCGGATGCGCGGGGCAGGCTATTCCGAGGAGCAGATATTCGAGGTGACCATCGCCGCGTCGCTCGGCGCGGGTGACAGCCGCCTGCACGCGGGTATGTCCGCCCTCAACGAGGCGTTGCGGTGAGGCTGCAGAGCGTCGCGCGTGGCCGGTTCGCCACCCGCCTGGCGTTCGCGGCGTTACGGGCCGCGACCGGCCGCGACGTACCCGACATCATCAAGGTGCGCCATTACCGTCCGCGGTTCTTCGGCAAGCCGTTCTTCGCACTGGCTCAGGCGCTGCTGCGGGGCCCGTCGCCGTGGACCGTCGGGGAGCGCGAGCTGTTCGCGGCCTTTGTCTCGGAGCAAAACCGTTGCCAATTCTGCGCCATCACCCACGAGGCGGTCGCTTCAGCTGTCCTCGATCCCGCTACAACCGTTGCGGTGCTGAGGAATTGGCGTACCGCCGCGGTCGACGACCGGGTGCGGGCGACCCTGGGCCTGCTGGAAAAGCTAACCCGCACACCCGATGAAGTCCGATCGTCGGATGTGCGCGCGGTCCTCGATGCCGGGGTAAGTCCCGAGGCCATCCGCGACGCGATCGAGATCTGCGCGTTGTTCAACACGATCAATCGGGTGGCCGACGGTCTCGACTTCGCGCTACCGACAGCCTCCGGTCGTGTTTTCAACGCTCGCGTTCTGCTAAGGGTGGGCTACCGCTGAGCCAACTCGCTGTTCTTGCTTCACCGCTGCCACGGCAAGGCTGGCGAGTCTGCGCGAATACAGTTGGGGTGCAGGTGATTACCAACCGACCCGGGCGAGCCGCAAGCCGCGCGGTGACCGCGTGAGTGCGTGGCCGGTCCGCCGGGACCCATTGACGTCACCAAGGTTCGGCCGGGATCCCGCCAGCCCCCGTGCGGTCAGGATCGCCGGCCGGGTGACATGATCGGCGGTGCATGAAGGAGGCGCGATGTCAGACCACCCGGCAAGTCCGCTCAGACATCTCGTGCAAGCGCTGGGCGGTGCCCAGCGGGTCTCGGAGGCGCAGGTCCGGCACGCGGCCTGGGTGGCACGGTGCGTGGGCCGCGGAGCGTCGGCGCCACTGCACCCAAGCGACGTGTCGGCTCTGGCCGAAAACCTGCAAGCCAGAGACTTTTCCCCGGGAGCTGTCGTCTTTCTGGCCGACCGCGCTGCCGGCGGGGTGTGCATTGTGCGGCAGGGACGGATCGAGCTCGCGGTCGGCTCCGGGCGGCGGCGTGTGGTGGTCGATGTGCTCCGTCCAGGTGATGTCGACGGCGACATCCCGCTGCTGCTCGACATGCCGCCGCCCTACACCGCAAGGGCGCTCACCGATTCCAGCTGCCTGTTTCTGGATCGGCAGGCGTTCGATCGGCTGCTGGCCACCCACCCCGCGATTTCCCGGCGTTGGCTGTCGAGCGTGGCGCAACGAGTGTCGACCAGTCAGGCGAGACTGATCGGGTTGCTTGGCCGGCCGCTGTCGGCTCAACTGGCGCAGCTGCTGCTCGACGAGGCCGTCGAGGCCCGCGTCGAGCTGGCCCAGCGCACTATCGCAGCCATGCTCGGGGTGCAGCGTCCGTCAATTAACAAGGTGATCAAGGACTTTGAACGCGACCAGTTGATCCGGGTCGGTTATGCCGTCATCGAGATCATCGACGAGGGTGGGTTGCGAGCTCGCACGCAATGACTTTCGGATCGGGCTGACCATTCATGCAGTACCGCTGTTCCGACACCGAGATGCTGGTGGCGCCGGATAACAATCCTTGAAAACGGTGGTCTTATGCGCAAAAGGCGATTTAGATATAAACCATCGTCGCTCCAACCACCGAGGAGAGCACCATGAAAATCACCACGTTGATACAGGCGGCAATCGCAACCATGGTCGTGGCAACTGCTGGGGTCGCCAGCGCACCGATCGCGTCAGCCACCTATCCCATGGTCGGCAAACTTGGCAGCGAACTGACGATGACCGACACCGTCGGTCAGGTCGTGCTCAGCTGGAAGGTCAGCAACCTCCAGCCCAGCAGCGATGAAACGCCGGGCTACCAGGTGGCCGGCAAGCTTTGGGAAGCGACGGCCACCGTCAAGGCGATTCGGGGCAGCGTCACTCCCGCCATTTCGCAGTTCAACGCAGTCGCTCCCGACCAAGCGGCTTACCGCGTTCTGTGGTTTGTCTCTTCGCCGTCCAACATCAGTGGGGCCACTATTCCCGAAGGCGCGCAATCAACCGGAAAAATCCACTTCGACGTCACCGGCCCTTCGCCCACCACCGTCACGATGAACAACGGGATGGAAGACCTCATGATTTGGGGGCCATAAACCGACATCGCAACGGGAGCCTGAAGGCTCCCGTTCGACTACGACGTCCATCAGCGGGCCCACGGCGCTTCCTGGGCCGCATCCGACCGGCCCTGCGCCCAGCTGAGCCGACACGCCCCTGCCCGGTCCGGTGGCTTGTCGCCACGTGCCGCAGGAACGCTAGCCATGCTCCTCGGCGCCGGGCTCGGTCGGCGCCGCCGGCCCGTCCGGCTCGAGGCTGACCATCGGCGGTAAGGGGAGCGGGGTCGGGGGCAGACCGCCCCCGTAGGAGGCCTGCCGCACGCCGACGACAAGCGTCAGCACGTAGGTGGGCGGCGTGTCCGGCGGAAAGCCCAGCACTCTGACGTCGTCGGGGATCGGGTCCGGCCGCAGGCAGATTGTTGCCAAACCCCTTCCGGCCCAATAATCGTCGGAGGGTCCGGGCAGCAGGTGGTAGTCGAAGATCGTGATGGTCGAGCTGCCGTCCACCCGTTTGTCGAAGGGTATATATACGCCCGGCAGTTCGTATGGGTTTGCCGACTCCCGGTAGCGGTTCTGGTTGGGAACGGTGTGCTGACCTTCGAGTTCCACGGCTACCCGCTGGTGCCGTGGCGGCCCATCCGGGTACCACGAACCGCTGATTTCCGCCCAGTCCCAGCCCGGACTCGGCTGACAGTCCGGTTCGCCGTAGGGAATCCAGTGGATCGGGTCGCTGGGGAGTTGCACTTCAAGCAGTGCGCCCTTGGGGACCAGCTGCGGTACCCAGGTGCGGTTCCACCAACTGAGATTGTCCCGATGCTGCTGGTTGAAGGTGTAGCGGCCTTCGCTCTCCATGGGTTGCATCGAGGGGTCGGCGGTTGCCAGGCCGACGGCCGACAATGTCGAAAGCACAACTGCGATAACAAGTGGGCGGTGCATGGTCACTCCATCGCATGCTGTCCGGGCGGATCGATCATGAGCAGGCCCATCATCCCTCTGTCTTCGTGCGGCAGGATGTGGCAGTGATAAACAGTCATGCCGGTCACGTCGGGGCGGAAATACATGCGCAGGGTGTATCGGCCGAACGGGGGTAGCCGGAAGGTGTCCCACCACACATCCGGTTCGGTCTGCCAGCTGGTGTCGCCGGATGGGATGCCGTGGATGTCGACGACCTGAAACGGGTTGACATGGATATGAATCGGATGCTGAAAGACGTCCTCATTGATCAGCGTCCACTCTTCGATGGTGCCCGCCTCGACCTCGGTGTCAATCCGCTGGTGGTCGAATTCCTTTCCGTCGATGAGGAATTGCACTCCCATGCCGGTCCGGCCGGTGATGTCTCCGGAGAACACCATGGTGCGGCGCCGCGCGATCGGCAGGTTCGGCATCTGCGGCGGATCCACCAGAGTCGTTGGCATCCGGCTGGTGACCTGGTTCCCGTTGACCACCAAGGTGCCCAACGGCATTGCGGGGCGTGGGCCACCGGGATGGCCTTGGTCATAGGCGGCGGCGTAGATCCGGTAGCGGCCGGGCTCGCGCCCTTTGATGATGAACTCGGCCCGGTTGCCGGCAGCCAGCATGATGTTCGGCCGGGGTCTCGGGGTGTGGTAAGGGGTTCCGTCCGTGGCGATTTGGTGCAAGGTGTGGCCCTCGACGTGTAGCCAGATCGACCGATGCGGACACGCGTTGAGAAACCGCCAGCGCTGCGCCTCACCCGGTTTGATGCTGACGTCCGGTAGCAACTGGCCGTTGAGGGGGTAGTACATGGACGACGGCACCGCGGGTATGGATTCAAACGGCGCGTGACCCGCCATCGGAACCACCACGGCGAACGGCACCTCGGCGCTGTCGTCGGCGATCCACATCTCGTTGACGACGATGGTTCGCTCTCGCATTTCGGCAATCTCGGGTATCGCGTCAATGTCGCCCTCGACGATGATGGGGCCGGACAGCCCGTTCCACAGCTGATGGGCGGTGGCGGTGTGGAAATGGGGGTGATACCAATGCAGTCCGGTCGGCTGGTTGGCGGCGATGTTGTAGCTGTACTGGTGGTCTTGCAGCGGGCCCAGCTGAAGTCCCACGTTGTCCCCGGGATCCTCCGGAGACACCTGCAGCCCGTGGGTGTGCAGGTTCGTGTCGACCAGCTCCTGCAGGATGGTCGCCCTGCGCTCCCACCTATTCCAGAAATCGTGGAGGCAGGCTCGTCGGGTGTCGAAGCGGGGGTCGTTGGACTTGGACGCGCAGTACGGGACCATGAACACGTTGTTTGTGGGAATGCCCACCGGAACGATGCGGTTCTTGAGCAGAATTCGTAGGTTGTCCCCCTGCCGTATCCGCAGAATAGGTCCGGGAAACTGGCCGTTGTACGTCTCTAAAGTCAATTGGCGACCACCCAGCTCTACCGGGTTGGTCACGACCTCCAAGGTGTAGTCCAAGACACCGTTCTCGCTGGACACCTCGGGCAAATCACGAAGCTCTTCGGCGCCGGCTCGCGCCGGACCGGCACTCCTGATCAGACCCGCGCCGGCCGTGACGGCCATCGCGGCCAGAAATGTCCTGCGGTCCAAAGGATTTCGCTGCAGGCGACGCCGGAGGGATGCAGATGCCATTGCGGATCCTTGTCGTCGTGGAAGTCCGCAGAGCGTAACCCACCCAAGCGGTATGCAGAAGCCGTTCTTTTAGATCGTTATCCGGGCCAGAAGCGGAATAGCAAGAGTGTCATCCACATGACTATTCGGTTGAAAGAACTCGCGCACCCGGACAGCCGCCGGACCTCGTCGGCAACGCTGCGGCAACGACCGGAAAAACCTGGCCGACATGGCGGGCGGGAGCGTATTGTCTGCCGTCATGATCCCCACCACGCGCAGCTGGGCGGTGATCGCCGCTGTGACGGGCGCTGCCATCGGCTGGCTGCTGACCCCCGCGGCCGCACAGGCCGACCCGCACAACCCGCACAACGTCACCTACATCGTGAAGGTGGATGCCCCGATTTCGAGCGCCCGGGCGATCTACATGGTCAACGACACCTACACCGCTACGGCCCCGTTGAGCGCAACGGGCCGCGAATTCAGCACCAACACCATGCTGGCCGATGCGACGAAAGCTGGTATGCAAGTGAGCATCCCATCGCCGTATTCGGGAAATGTGCATTGCGAGATCGACGTCGACAACAATGTCGCCGCAATGGTGGATCAATACGTGACGTCGACACCCGGACCTCCCGGCGAGCCGGATAGCTACGGGGTGGTCACCTGCGGCGCGTCACCGCTACCCGTGCCGCAATGGTGGGCCAAACTCTGTGATGCCTGGTGGTGCACCGACACCTCTCTTCCTGCCAACGCCCGCGACGAGGCCCGTACCGACGTGACCCGCGACTCCGATCCGGAGCGCAGTCCGACATGGCCGCGCCGGCCATACGAACCGGCGGTCTAGCGCCGCCCAGCCTTGCGACGGGGTTCGCCTTCGAGGGCGGGTGAACCCCTTGGCGACAACAGTTTTCGAGCCGGTGCGCGATCCCGGCCGGCATTCTCGGGCTACCGGCGGTCAATGCCGGTGCGGCGCAAGCAAGTCCGCCTGACCAACGGTGGGCCGGCTCGACGCCAGCCACTCGCGGGTACTGTCATGGGATCGCTCGATGAGCCGGGTGGTGTGCGAGAAGTCGATTGGTGAAACGCCGAGCGGGCACAGCGGTGGAACGACGCGCAGGTCGACTGATTTCTCATAGCGGGCGACATCGAGGGCCAGGCGCTGGTTGATGGCGAGGGTCAAGGCGTGTATCGCCATCGCCAGCGCCCCCCGTGGTGCTTTGGGCAGCGCACACGGGTAGCCGGTAGGCAGCACCCAGATCAGATCGGCGCCGAGCGCGACGGCGTGCGACAGCGGGGTGTTGTTCACCACACCCCCGTCCATCAGTTCGCGCCCGTCGATGTTCACCGGTGGAAAGACGGCTGGAATGGCGGCGCTGGCCGTGATCGCGTCGACCGCGTCTCCCGACGAAAGCAGGACGTCGTGGCATGAAAGCACGTCGGTGGCCACCACATGCAGCGGTACCGGCGCATCCTGAAGCCGGGGAAATTGCAGATGGTCCTTGAGAAGCCGCCGCAGGCCGTGGTTGGGGACCAGGTTGGAGCGCAGCCCCAGAAAGCCCAGCAGCCCCACGATCGGTCGGGTGGGGAACACGTCTTGTCTCGACAGCGACCGCCACAGGTCGGCCAGCGCGCGGATCCCCTCGACATCGGCACGCGACGCCACCCAACCGCCATTGACGGCTCCGACGGACGTGCCGACGATCAGTTCCGGGGCGATTCCGCTCTCGGCCAAACCGAGGAGCATCCCCACCTGAATAGACCCGAGGCTCCCGCCGCCGGAGAGCACAAACGCTGTCGTCATAGTTCACCTAATAGCACGCCCAATGACATCTCCAGCAGCTGGAAGGGGCCGGACCTGGATCTACCTGACGCGATCGAGCCTTGGCGACCATGGGGATGACTGTCAGCATGCTGACCAACGGGTGGCTCGCGTCGAGCCTTTCGGCTGTGCTGGCCGGGTGATGAGTAGCAATCTTTCGTCCCGCGTGACCACTTGGGCGCGCCGCCGGCCGGCGGCTGGTCGACCAGCCCTCGGACCGGCAGCGCTCACTCGGCGGTCCCGTCGCGTCATGACCGGGCGCCTGCTCGCCCCGCTTGCCGCGCTGGTCGTCACCGTGGCCGGTTGCGGCTCGGCCTCGACGGCGGCGCCCACGATGCCCGCGGGTGCCGCATCCGGTCCGGCCGGCTCCCATGCGCCGGTGCCAACGCAGCTCCAGTTCACCGCGTCCACCGTCGATGGACGGCCATTCTCGGGCGCAAGCCTTTCGGGCAAGCCTGCGGTGCTGTGGTTTTGGGCCCCGTGGTGCCCGGTTTGTGAGCGGGAGGCCCCGACGGTGGCCGAGGTGGCTGCCGAGCATCCGTCGGTGGCCTTCGTGGGGGTGGCCGCGCAAGACCAACTGCCGGCCATGCGGCAATTCGTCGCCCGCTACCAGCTCAGCGCCTTCCCACAGTTGGCCGACAGCGATGCTGCGATTTGGGCGAGGTTCGGGGTGGTGGCGCAGCCGGCATTCGCGTTCGTCGGCGCGGCCGGCCACATCGACGTCGTCGAGGGTCCCCTGACGCAGCTCGAGCTGACCAATCGGGTAGCCGCCCTGGCCGGCCAATGATCGACACCGCGCCGCTGGGCTTCGCGCTGGGAGCCGGGCTGGTGGCTGCGCTGAATCCGTGCGGATTCGCCCTGCTGCCGGGCTATCTGGGATTGGTGATTGCCGGTGGTAGCCAAACCACCTCGCGCCCTATGGCGTTAGCGCGTGCCGGATCGGCGACACTGGTCATGTCGGCCGGCTTCCTCACCGTATTCGGCGTGTTCGGCCTGCTGATTTCGCCGCTGATCGCCTCGGTGCAGAAATATCTTCCGGTTGCCACGGTGGTCATCGGTGTCGTGCTGATCGCATCGGCGATCTGGCTGCTGGCCGGCAAGGATATCGCGGTGATGACGCCGAAGCTCGCCGGCGGGGCGCCGACGGCACGCCTGCGCTCGATGTACGGCTACGGTGTCGCCTACGCGGTGGCCTCACTGTCGTGCACCATCGGGCCGTTTCTGGCCTTGATCAGCACGACGTTTCGGCACGGCTCGACGGTCACCGGCGTGCTGGCATTTCTGGTCTACGCCAGTGGCATGGCCATCACTGTCGGGGTGGCCGCACTGACCGTGGCCTTCGTCGGATCTTCGGCAACCGGCGGGCTTCGCCGCATCCTGCCCTATGTCGGGCGCATCGCCGGCGCACTGCTGCTGCTCACCGGGCTCTACGTGACGTATTACGGCTATTACGAGATTTCCCTCTATTTTTCCGGCGCCAGCGCGGATGATCCGGTCATCGCAGCCGCCGGCACGGTGCAGAGCTGGGCGGTCCGCCACGTCGACGCGCTCGGGGTATGGCCCATGCTCGGCGTCCTCGCAGCGCTCAGCGCGGCCGCCGCGGGATGGCGAATACTGGCTCGCCGCAGCGTATCTGGTAGCAGCAGCACACTGCGTGACTGATGTCGCGGATCAGGCGAACCGTTCCAGCCAGGTCGTCACCCCATACAACACCGCGTAAGTGCCGGCCGCGATTGCCAGCATGGTCGCCAGCCGCCACCGCAACCGGCGCACGCCGCCGAGGCTGCACTGATTTCGTCGCCGCAGCGCGATCCACGCCAGCAGCGCGAGGACACCGAGCCCACTCAGCCGGAACCACCACGCATAGTTGCCGTACAGATTGTTTGCCCACGCCAATGCCGTTGCCCCACTGATGATTCCGAACATCGCGAGGACGGTGGGACCGACGCAGCACAGGATCCCGACTAAACCGCCGGTGATGCCGATGCGCCAGATCGGCAGCCGGTTACCCTCCTCCGAGGGGGGTGGCGCAGGAGCTTCTTCGGGCTCGCCTTCCACGCGCACACCGTTCCAGAATGCGACGTGGTTCTTGATCCGGCGTGCCAACGGACTGGGACGCGGGTAGTACCAGGCGGCGTCCGGATTCACATCGCCGTTAACCGATACGGTGTAGTAGTGCGCCAGGCCCTTCCACGGGCATATCGACTTGGTCCGACTGTCGACGAGGTGCTCGCGCCGCAGCGACTCCGGCGGGAAGTAGTCATTGCCCTCCAGGCGGATGGTCTGCGGCGCCTCGGCCAGCACCGCCCCGTTCCACACGGCACGAATCATTCCGGTCAACCTCCTGCAATCATCCTTGCCGCTATTGCACGCTATTGCGGTGCGGCGCGCAGCCGAACTGTAGTTCTGATGACAGTTGCGCGTCGGCACGCTATCCGACGTGATGAGCTACCCCGGTTTACCGGGCCGATGGGAAACGGGGCACCAGTGACGACAATAAAGCGGGATCGCGACGAGGTATTTCTCGAATACACCAGGAGCATCTGCCCGGTATGCAAGGTGGTGATCGACGCCCAGGTCAACGTCCGCGGCGGCAAGGTCTATCTGCGCAAGCGGTGCCGCGACCATGGCGAGTTCGAGGCTCTGGTGTACGGGGACGCTCAGATGTACGTGGAGTCAACACGATTCAACAAGCCCGGCACCATTCCGCTGCAGTTTCAGACCGAGGTCCGCGACGGCTGTCCCAGCGACTGCGGCCTGTGCCCGGACCACAAACAGCACGCCTGCCTCGGCTTGATCGAAGTCAACACGCACTGCAACCTGGACTGCCCGATCTGTTTCGCCGACTCCGGTCACCAGCCCGACGGCTACGCGCTCACCGTGTCGCAATGCGAGAAGATGCTCGATGCACTCGTCGCCGCCGAAGGCGAGCCCGAAGTCGTGATGTTCTCCGGCGGCGAGCCGACGATCCACAAGCAGATTCTCGAGTTCGTCGACGCCGCCCAGGCCCGTCCGATCAAGACCGTCATCATCAACACCAACGGCATTCGCCTCGCATCGGATCGACGGTTCGTCGCCAGCCTCGCGCAGCGCAACCAACCGGGTCGCCCGGTGCACATCTACCTGCAGTTCGACGGGCTCGAAGAAGCAACCCACCGCCAGATCCGGGGCCGTGATCTGCGGGATATCAAGGCCCGCGCGCTGGACAACTGCGCAGCGGCGGGCCTGACCGTGACGTTGGTAGCCGCCGTCGAGCGCGGGATCAACGATCACGAACTCGGCGCCGTCATCCGGCACGGTATGGGCCAACGCGCGGTGCAGTCGGTGGTATTCCAGCCGGTCACCCACGCCGGCCGGCACCTGCAGTTCGACCCTCTGACCCGGCTGACCAATTCCGATATCGTGCACGGCATCGCGGCCCAGCTTCCCGACTGGTTCCGCGCCGACGATTTCTTCCCGGTTCCGTGTTGTTTTCCCACCTGTCGCTCGATCACCTATCTGCTCACCGACGGCGAACATGTGGTGCCGATTCCACGGCTGCTCGACGTGCAGGATTACCTCGACTACGTGTCCAACCGGGTGATCCCGGACCTGGCGATCCGCGAGGCTCTGGAGAAGTTGTGGTCGGCGTCGGCCGTGCTGGGCACCGACACCACGATCGAACAGTTGCAGAAGGCGGCAGCAGCGCTCGATTGCGCCAACGCCTGCGGCATCAACCTGCCCGAGGCGCTCGCCAATCTCACCGATCGGGTGTTCGCCATCGTCATCCAAGACTTCCAGGACCCCTACACCCTCAATGTCAAACAACTGATGAAATGCTGTGTGCAGCAACTTACTCCGGACGGGCGGCTGATCCCGTTCTGCGCCTACAACTCGGTGGGCTACCGCGAGCAGGTCCGCGAGCAGCTCACCGGGGTGGCGGTTCTCGATATGGTGCCCAACGCCGCGCCGCTGGCCGGCCTGCTGGCCGACTCCCCACGCGGGTCCAAGCAGGCGCTCGACCGAAAACACCCGTCCCCCAAGCACCCCGCGCCCATCACGCTTCCGCCGCAACGAATCAAAGCCTGCTGCGCCGAGGCCTATTCCGGTGACATCGTCTCCTTGCTGCTCGGCGACTCCTATCATCCGGGCGGTGCGGCGCTGACCCGCAGGCTGGCGGATCAGCTTGGGCTGCGGCCAGGCAAGCGGGTTGCCGACGTCGCTGCCGGGCGGGGCGCCACCGCTCGGCTACTCGCCGAGGAATACCGCGTGGCCGTCGACGCAGTCGAGCTCAGCGAAACCAATGTGACACACGCCCGGGCGGCCGTCGGGCAGGCCGGCCTGCACCAGCGCGTGCACCTGCATTACGGCGACGTCGAAGAACTTCCCCTGCCAGGCAATACTTTTGACGCTCTGGTGTGTGAATGCGCGCTGTGCACGTTCCCAGACAAGGCCGCCGCGGCCCGCCAGTTCGCCCGGGTGCTGCGTCCGGGAGGCTTGGCCGGCATCACGGATGTGACCATCACCGATGACGGCCTGCCGCAGGAGCTGACCACGCTCGGCGCGTGGGTGGCCTGCATCGCCGACGCCCGATCGGTTGCCGACTACACCGAAATCCTCGACCGGTCCGGGCTGCGCGTCCGCCACGTCGAGTCCCACGACCAGAGCCTGCTGGAAATGATCGACCGCATCGACGCGCGGCTCACCACCCTGGCCATGGCCTCGCCAAAGATGCTGGCCGACAACGGTATCCAGCCTGAAACGGCCCGCGCGTTCACCGCACTGGCGCGCGCCGAGGTCGAAGCCGGACGACTCGGATACATGCTGATGATCGCGGAAAAGGCGTGATCGAGCTCGGGTGATGACGCCCTGGGGGGTGACAGGCCGGTTCGTCGAGGCTTACGTTGGCCCGACAAGGACATCAACCTGACCGGAAGGGCTGTCTCAGGATGAGAGCGGTAACCTGCCACAACGCGAACCTCGAAGTGGTCGAACAGCCCGCCCCAAAGCCGGCCAAAGGCCAGCTGCTGATCGATGTCCGCAGGTGTGGCATCTGCGGATCGGACCTGCATGCCCGATTCCATTGCGACGAACTCGCCGACGTGATGGACGAATCGGGCTACCACGCATTCATGCGCTCCAACGAGCACGTGGTGTTCGGACACGAGTTCTGCGGCGAGGTGGTCGACTACGGTCCCGGCACCCGCAAGGCCCCCCGGCCCGGCACCCCGGTTGTCGCCATGCCACTGCTGCGACGCGGCAACGAGGTGCACGGGATCGGGCTGTCGACAATGGCACCCGGCGCTTACGCCGAGCAACTGCTCGTCGAGCAGTCGCTGACCTTTCCCGTCCCCAACGGCCTGCCGCCCGAGATCGCCGCGCTGACCGAGCCGATGGCCGTCGGCTGGCACGCCGTCCGGCGCGGCGACGTCAGCAAACGTGACGTCGCGATCGTGATCGGCTGCGGTCCCATCGGACTCGCGGTGATCTGCATGCTCAAGGCGCACGGCGTACGCACCGTGATCGCGAGCGACTTCTCCCCGGGCCGGCGCGCGCTGGCCACCGCCTGCGGCGCCGACGCCGTCGTCGACCCGGCGCAGGACTCCCCCTATGCGACGGACGCAAGCCGCAAGCACTTGCAGGGCATCCTCGATGCGTTCGATCTGGCGGTCGGCACGATCGAAAGGCTGCACCGACTGCGGCTGCCGTGGTGGCACGTGTGGCGCGTCGCCGAAGCGGCCGGTGCCGCCACGCCCAAACATCCGGTCATCTTCGAATGCGTCGGTGTCCCAGGCATTATCGACGGCATCATCGCGAGCGCGCCGCTGTTTTCCCGCGTCGTCGTGGTCGGGGTCTGCATGGGCGCCGACCACATCCGCCCGGCGATGGCGATCAACAAAGAAATCGACCTGCGGTTCGTGCTCGGCTACACCCCGCTCGAGTTCCGGGACACGCTGCACATGCTCGCCGACGGCAAGGTCAACGCCGATCCGCTGATCACCGGGACCGTCGGGCTGGCCGGTGTCGAGGCCGCATTCGACGCGCTGGGCGACCCCGAGGCGCACGCGAAAATCCTGATCGACCCCAAGAGCAGCGCCGCGAGCCCACAACCCGTTGGTTGACCGCGGTGTGAGTTCGGTGTGGCCCCCCCAGCCGGCTAGTTCTGGGGCGGAGTCGAAAACAAGATGGAGGATCTCCCAGCAACGTCCCATCTCAGGTGGGTCGTCGCCTCGTCTTTCGATTGTCATACTCGTCATGGGTGTGAAGTACAGTGTGAAGCATGGCGACCGCCGCTCATCCCTTCGCCTTCGCAGAGCCTGACATCAATGTCCCACTGCAGTCGGCTCCGCTTGTTCGCGCCATCGCTCAGATCAGGTTTCCGCACCTCACGCGATTCTCGACCAACGAGGACGCCGTAGCCACGCGCATTGCTGATGCTCTCGCGGACCAGTACCCATTGATGGATGTCGGCCAGGAAACGACATTGATCATCACCCCTGATGGCCTCAGTGAAGATCCCACTACCACTCGACTGTGGCGTCTCAGCAGCGGCGATCGCGACTGGCAGATTACCTTCTGTGGCACCTTCCTCAGTGTCGACACCACTCATTATGTTCGACTCAGGGACTTTGCTCAGCGGCTCGTTGACGCATGGAAGGCCGTGAATGAGCAGGTGACCGTACCCTACATCGATCGTCTTGGGGTTCGGTACGTCAACCAACTCACCAGGCGAGACCTCCTGACCCGACTGCCCGAACTGTTGCGAACCGAGGTGCTGGGAATTTCAGTCTCCCAAGGTGAGGAATTCGCGCTGCTTTCGAATATCACTGAAGCGCGCTATCGGTTGTCGGATGGGGCGTCCTTTATGGCGCGCTGGGGCATGCTGCCGGCCAACACAAGCATCGACAATGCGGTGCCCGCGTACGACTACCCGACATGGCTGCTCGACATGGATTCGTTCCGAGAGTTCACACCCGGCTCGCAACAGGGCGCGGATATCTTCGAAGATGTGCGCGCCCTGGCGCTACGGGCTTATCAGTTCTTCCGGTGGGCAGTGACAGAGGACTTCCTCGTCGCTTTTGGGGGTGAGTTGTGATGGCCACAGCAAGTGTTGGCAATTACCGCGTTCAGGTTGCCCAGTATCAGTTCAGCAAATTTGGCACCGTCGCGCCGCCGATATTTCCGTGCGCAGGAAAAGCGGGCGCTTCCCTCCTCATGGCTGGCCTTGCAGCGTTTGGTGGGCTCGCGGGGACTTCGATCGGCGGCAATTACGGTGCGATCCGGGTGCTTGCGGTTGTAAACTGCACTGGCCGTGGAGAATTCGCCGCGGCAATCAAGCCGAAATCCGCCCCAGCCGCCACGCGCGTACTTGGCGCTGAGTCTCGAGGCGACCGCGAAGAGGTCGCATGGATCAAAGCGCACTCTGGGCTCACCTGGGACCAGATGGGAAAGATCTTCGGCGTCTCTCGGCGCGCCGTTCATATGTGGGCTAACGGTGGACGACTCAACGAGTCGAATGCCCGCCGATTGCGCGCCTTTGCTGCGATCATCCGTGGTCTTGAGTCCGAGATGCCGGACGACCCAAGGCCAGAGGTAGTACGTGCCCGATTACTTCAAGTTGAACGAGACGGGTTGAGCGTTGTCGACCGTCTACGTCGAGGGCATTCCACCGGACCAACTTGGGGCGCTCCGTTTGGTCCGGAACGCCTCGTGAATGCTACCCGCGAACCCCTGCGCAAACCGGCGGGTGAAGTCGGGCCGTAGCGGTGTGGGGTATCGGGCGGTTTCTGACACTACTTCGATCGACAGAGGTTAATTCGGACCAACTAGCGCAATGCCCGGCGCCCGAGTTAGCCACATCGTGCCGCGATTGGCGACAGGGCGATGTCTTCCGTAACGCCAACACGTTTGTGTTCGATCACAACTGGTCACCACAATTGGTTCGAACGACGCATGGCGCTGTCGTCGTCAGCCAACCATGCGACGCATCGCTGCCTCACCGGGAGCGCATTCAGATTGCGCCGCTTGTGCAGTTAGCGGATGCCGACGATGCGCGTGAGGCAGCATCGGGAGAACGTACCCAGTACGTGGCCGTACCGAGATTCGGCCCAGATTTTTTCGTCGACCTCGACGGCATCACCACTGTCGCGAAGACCGCTCTCGTCTCATGCGAGCGCGTCGCAGGCGTTGAATCAGACGATGAGGTCCGCGTGTTTGCATTCCCGGTCTCCCGCCGTTATGGACGCTTCGCATTCCCAGACGAAGTAGTAAAGTGCCTGCATCCGCTCAGAGAGGCTCTAAAAGCTAAGGCGCGCAAGGAACAATCACCGCTCGGACAGGCACTTGCCAGTGTTCACTCAATCAGGGTGCAGTGTGAGGATTGGAGGCGTCCGCCGCACGAACTGACCCTCGTCATCATTCTTGAGGCCGACGTGGTCCCTTCAGACCTCGATGACATCGGACAGCCACCGGGTGACCTCGCGGCCCCGACAGAGGCGAATCTGAAGACTCAGATCAACAAGTATGCGACCTACCTCGCCAAGGCCGATCGCAGTCAGGTCGAGCGGTACTTCGCTTGGCACTACCTCGCCGAGATTTGGGCCCGACAATGCGAGGCAGCTGCGCGGTCAAAGGGGCTCACTAGCTTCGTAGACTCCGTAACGGCTGAGTTGGCGGCGATCGATGACTTTCCACTTTCGCGGGTCCTGAAAACCGAAAGCTTGGATCTCGACTACTTGTCCGACTCACGCAAGCCAATGGCCTAATAGCGAGCAGATCCAGCGGAAGCCTGGCAGATCGCCACCAACTAGACATGGCCGGATCTCGGCGCACGAAGACGAAATCCCATTACCCCTTGGTGTCCCGTTTCAGATCGGTATCCCGGCTCGGCTGCACCCGTTTCGGCTCGCCCGGCATTTTCGGATAGTTCGGCGGATAGGGCAGGTCACCCAGCCCGCGTTCGTCGTCGGCAGCTGCGAGGTCCAGCAACGGCGTAATCGATTGAGCCACATCGTCCATGCCGGCCCACGGGTCCTCACGACCCGCCACCAGATCGGGCACCGTGGCGATGGTGTAGTCGTCGGGATCCGCACCGGCCAGCTCCTCCCAGGTCAACGGTGTCGAAACGGTGGCAATCGGAGTAGGGCGCACCGAATACGCCGACGCCATGGTGCGGTCGCGGGCATTCTGGTTGAAGTCGACGAAGATTCGCGCGCCCCGCTGTTCTTTCCACCAGGACGTCGTGACCGTGTCCGGTGTGCGCCGCTCCAATTCACGGGCCAGCGCGATGCCCGCCCGGCGCACCTGGATGAAGTCCCAGTCGGTGGCGATCCGGAAAAACACGTGCACTCCGCGTCCCCCGGAAGTCTTCGGGTAGCCGACCAACCCGAGTTCGTCGAGCAGCGGCCGCAGCACGTCGACGGCAACGGAACGGGCCTGGGCGAAACCGGTGCCGGGCTGCGGATCCAGATCGATGCGCAATTCGTCGGGGTGCTCGGTGTCGGGACAGCGAACCTGCCAGGGATGCAGCGTCACGGTAGCCATCTGCGCGGCCCACACGATCGCCGCGGGGTGGGTGACTTTCAGCGCATCGGCGGTGCGTCCCGACGGGAAGGTCACCCGGCAGGTCTGCAGGTAGTCGGGATGGTGCTGGGGCACCCGTTTCTGATAGATCTCCTCGCCGTCGATGCCGTCCGGGAAGCGCTGCAGATGCGTGGGCCGGTCGCGCAGGGTTGCCAGCATCGGACCCCGGCCCACGGCGAGGTAGTACTCGACGAGCCGGCGCTTGGTGCCGCCGGACCCGAGTTGCGGAAAGTACACCTTGTCCGGATTGGTCAGCCGCACCCGGATGCCGTCGACGTCGACTTCGTCTGCTGCAGCAGTCATAGCTGGACTCCAGCATGCCGCACGACACAATGAACCCATGGACCTGCCCGTCATGCCGCCCGTTTCGCCGATGCTGGCCAAATCCGTCAAGACCATTCCGGCGGACGCGTCGTACGAGCCGAAATGGGACGGCTTCCGGTCCATCTGTTTTCGCGACGGCGACGAGGTCGAGCTGGGCAGCCGCAACGAGCGGCCGATGACCCGCTACTTCCCCGAACTGGTCGCGGCAATCAAGGCCGAACTGCCGGCGCGCTGCGTCGTCGACGGCGAAATCGTCATCGCCACCGACCACGGCCTGGACTTCGAGGCGCTGCAACAGCGCATCCACCCGGCCGATTCGCGGGTACGCATGCTCGCCGAGCACACGCCGGCGTCGTTCATCGCGTTCGACCTGCTGGCTCTCGGTGACGACGACTACACCACCCGTCCGTTCAGCGAGCGCCGGGCGGCGCTGGTCGACGCGTTAACTGTTTCGGGAGCTGTTTCGGGAGCCGCTTCGGGCCCGTCGATTCACGTCACCCCGGCCACCACCGACCTGGCAACCGCGCAGCGCTGGTTCGACGAGTTCGAGGGCGCGGGTCTCGACGGCGTCATCGCCAAGCCGCTCACCATCACCTACCAGCCCGACAAGCGCGTCATGTTCAAGATCAAACATGAACGGACCGCCGACTGCGTGGTGGCCGGTTACCGGGTGCACAAGTCCAGCGGCCCGGAAGATGGGGCGGTCGGCTCGCTGTTGCTGGGGCTCTACCAGCAGGACGGCCAACTCGCTTCGGTGGGTGTGATCGGAGCCTTCCCGATGGCGCAGCGACGGCGGCTCTTCGACGAATTACAGCCGCTGGTAACGACTTTCGACAACCACCCCTGGAACTGGGCGGCCCACGAAGCCGGCGAACGCACCCCGCGCAAGAACGAATTCTCCCGCTGGAACGCCGGCAAAGACCTGTCCTTCGTGCCGCTGCGGCCGGAGCGGGTCGTCGAAGTCCGCTACGACCACATGGAAGGCGCGCGGTTTCGCCACACCGCCCAGTTCAACCGGTGGCGGCCCGACCGCGATCCACGCTCGTGCACCTACGCCCAACTCGAGCAGCCGGTGTCGTTCCACCTGGACGACATTGTCGCCGGCCTCGGACCTGGCCGAGGCGACGGCTAGCTGGGTACCCTCACCCCGTGGTCCAGGTCGTCATCGCCGGAGCCGGCCCGAACGGGCTGATGCTGGCCTGCGAACTGGGACTGGCCGGGATCCGGCCGGTGGTATTGGACGGCAGTCCCGGCCCTAACCGCCAACCTCGCGCGGCGGGCATTGTCGGCCAAGGGGTCCGGATCTTCGACCACCGCGGCCTGTACAGCACTCTGACCGGGACGGATGAACCCCCGCAACCCGCCCCCGGCTCATTTTTCGCCGGCTTCGCATTCAGTTTCGCGCAGGTGCCTAACCACCAGCTGTACACGCTTCGGGTGGAACAACCCAAGCTCATCGAGGTGCTGGTAACCGCCGCCCAGAAATACGGCGTCGACTTTCGCTGGGGTCACGCGTTGACCGGCTTCGATCAGGGCGACGACGGCGTCACCATCAACGTCGCCGCCCCGGACGGCCCCTATGAGCTGTCGGCCGAATACCTGATCGGCGCCGACGGCGGCTCGAGTATCACCCGCAAGCTGGCCGGCATCGACTTTCCCGGGATGTCGTCGTACGACGTGATCGAACATGTGACGTTCGGGGTGCTGCCGCCGCTTGACTGGGTGGATCCGGTGAACGGGGCGCTGAACGTACCGGGATTCGGTGCCGTCCCGGCCAGGCAGTACTTTCGCACCGCCCACGGCATCTTCGGGTGGGGCCTGCAACTGACAGACCGGCCGGGAGCATTCACCATCGAGTTGGATAGCGCGCCGCGCCAACAACCCGACGCCACCGACAGCGACACCGAGCCCATGTCCGTTGCCGAGCAGGAGGCCAGCATCAAACGCGTGCTGGGGGCGGCTGTACCGCTCCAGCCCGAATCCACCGGCGCACCACCGGATTTGCGGCGTTACCGCGGCGTGAACTCAAGGATCGCATCGCAATACCGCGCCGGCCGGGTCCTGCTGGTCGGCGATGCCGCGCACGTCCAGCCCCCGCTCGGGGGACCAGGCCTCAATTTGGGTTTGCAGGATGCGATGAACCTCGGCTGGAAGCTGGCCGCGGTGCTCGACGGCCGGGTCGGCCCCGAGCTACTCGACACCTACGAGGCCGAGCGGCGGCCCGCCGCCGAGCGGGTGATCATGTACAGTCGCGCCCAGCTGGCCCTCATCCGGCCCGGGGCCGAAGTCACTGCGTTACGGGAAATCTTTGCCGAAATGCTGGCGCAGCCCGATGTGGTTCGTTACCTCGGTGACCTGGTGTCGGGCGCCGATATTCGCTATGCCGCGGGTCCGGATGACCATCCCCTCGTCGGGCGGTGGGTACCGGATTTTGCCGTCGCCAACTCGCGCGGAACCACCCGCGTTGCCGAGCTCGCACGCGACGGGAGGCCGTTGCTGGTGGACCTCACCGGGCAAGGCGTGGTGGAGGAAGCGGCGGCCGGCATTGCGAGCCGGATCACCGTCGCCGCGGGACGCCCCGTCGGAGACGTGCCGGCAACGGCGCTGCTGGTGCGTCCGGACGGTTATGTGGCCTGGGCGTCCGCGGCGCCCACACCTAACATCGCCGACCTCGACGGCGAGCTCAACCGCTGGTTCGGCGTCACCTTGACCTGATCTCAACAACCGCCGATCCCCCGGATGGGGGACCCCGTTTGTCCGCCGTTCGCGCTACCCGGAATTCGTCGTAAGGAACCCCCGATCAGGGGACAACGCATGTCGCCGGAATAGGGCATCGTTGCAAGGCTGGGCATTTTCCGCACGGCAGGTGAATCGCGATAAGGAGATACCTGATGAGCCATGAAGCCCTTTTCCACGAGGTGGACGCCGCATACGCGTGGGCTGTCTTTGTGGTCGACGACATCGATTCGTAAGCACCGTGTCGGCTCTCGGGCCGACTAGATCGGAGGTCAAGTCCCGAGACGCGGTGTAGCAACGCTCGATCGCCCGACCCTCTGGGCGGGCAGTTCCGGCGGTGCGAGATCCGCCTTTATCGCTACACCGCGTCCCCGGGCGCAGCCCTGCGCGGCGCGCCCGCAAATTCGAACGTCCGGATTCAGCTATTCGGCGCCCTTAAGATGTCGAGATGCTGCACGTATCGTCATTGTTCGTTGCCGGCACCGCCACGCTAGACGAATACGGCGCGATCAATGCGACGCGCATCCCGATGACCTGGTTTCAGGTCGACCAAATGCCGCTCTGGGCAAAAGTACCCGTAGTTCTGGTGGTGCATGCGAAAGCAGGCGGGGACTACGACCCGGAACTGCACGTCGTGTGCAAGGACCCCGCCGGGGTGCCGCGCGGAACCCTCAAAGCCAGTTGGCACTGGCCGGACGACGACGATAAGGCATCGAAGTACCGGTGCTTTACCCAAGAACTCTCCTTCCCGATCGAGACCGCGGGTGAGTACACCATCGGCGCCTACTATGACGAGCAAGGCAAATTCGAGATCTCCACACCAATACCGATCTCCATCATTGTGGCCCCCCAGACTCCTCCCGGTGGGGAGGGCGAAAAGGCTGCGAACGAGGACAGCGGCTAGGCCGACCGCTGGTCGGCTAAGCGTGGGAAGTCTTGCGGGCTACCGGGGTTACGTATCGTGTTCGTCGTCTTCGTCTGCGTGGAGCAGTTTTTCGGGGTGATGCATGTTGGTGCGGGGTTGGCCCGTTGATCCAGACGAGTCGAGGTGGGGTGGGGGTGTCCATTCGGTGTCGCCGTGGGTGTTTTTGCGGGTGCTCCAGCCTTTGTCGGCTAACGGGTGGTGGCCGCCGCAGGCGAAGGTGAGTCGGTTGACGTCGGTGCTGGGGGATTGGGCGTAGGGGATGACGTGGTGGATCGATTCGCTGCCCCGGCGCGGCCAGCCGTTTGCTGTGATACAGCGCCAATGCCTTGCCGCCGTCGAAAACCGCCAGATAGTGGCGGGCGTGGCGGGCCAGCCGAATCACATCGCTCATCGGCAGCAGGGTGCCGCCGCCGGTGAGTCCTTGTCCGGCAGCGGCTTCCAGTTCGGCCAGCGTGGTGGTCACGATGATCGTCGCGGGTAAGCCGTTGTGCTGACCCAACTCTCCGGACGCCAGCAGGGCGCGCAGCCCGGCCAGCAGCCCGTCATGAGAGCGTTGGGCCGCTGAGCGGGTGTCGGTGTCGATGGCGGCCTGACTGGGACTGCCGTCCACACCGGGGGTTTCGGATTCGGGGTTGCACATGCCCGGGGCGGCCAGCTTGGCCAGCACCGCTTCCAGGGTGGCGCGCCGCTCGGGGTGATCAGCGCGCGCAGCTCCGACATGCCATCGGCTTGCTGGCTGCCCAACATCAGAGCGCGCCGCCGCGCCCGGTCCTCGTCGCGGTAGGTGCCGTCGGGGTTGAGGCAATCAGCGATCGTGGCGGCCAGCCCGGATAGTTGTTCGGGGCGAACCTGGCCGCCTTGGCGGGCCAGCTGAGCTTCGGCGCGCTCGCGGGTGGCTTGATCGACCCAGCCCGGCAACTGCCGGCAAAAGCGTCGGATCACCGCGATGTGCTCGGCGCCGATCGTGCCGTCGCATTGGGCGGCGGCGGCCCCGGCCAGTACCGGGGCGATCGGTTCCCCGGTCAATCCGCGCCGCGGCCCCAGATCGGCGGCGGCGTTGCTGCGCCGGCTGGCCTCGGTGCGGCTGGTCAGCGCCCACTCGGCGATGGCATGCGACAGCTTGCCGCCTAGTTCTTCGGCGCTGGCCTGGCGGGCCAGGTTGTTGATCAGCTGGTGCTCAGCCACCGGCAGGCGTCGGCGCACCTTTTCACAGCGCCCCAGCAGCACCAACCACTCCGGAGTCGTCAACGCATCAAAGTCCAGACCCACCAACCTATCCACCGCGCCGTCGAGTGCATCAAAGACCGCCGTAACTGTCTGCCGATCCACGACACCGCCCGAGCCCATACCCGCAATCTATCGACCGACACCGACAGGAAACCGGCAGAAAGTGACTGCCAAACAACCGATTTCACATGTTCACTCGTGGCGAACAGCCACCCGCTGTGCTGGTGCCAAAGCGGGCGCCGACCCACATCACCCAAAGTGACCAGACCCGCACCCAACGGCTCGACGACTGACTAGATCACGACGGACAACGTCTGCAACCCGCGAAGCGTAACGTTCGTTTTGTACTGTGGCTCACCGGCCAACCTGGCGTCGGGGAATCGCGCGGTGATCGCCGACAACGCCACACCGGCTTCCAACCGCGCCAGCGGGGCGCCCAGGCAGTAATGCGCTCCATAGCCAAAACCCAAGTGCCGCAAGGGCACACGATCCGGGTCGAAGGTGTCTGGTCGGTCGTACTCGGCGGGATCGCGATGCGCCGCGGCCAGCAGCAACATCATCGTGTCACCCTTAGCGACCGAGATGTCCCCAATCGCCATGTCATCGCCGGCAATTCGGCCGACCAGTTGCACCGGCGGGTCGTAGCGCATGGTCTCCTCGATGACCGCCGGTGCCCGGGCAGCGTCGGCTCCCAGCGCAACCCAGTGCCGACGGTCTCGCAGCATCGCCAAGATGGCGTTGCCGATCAAGTTCACCGTGGTCTCGTGTCCGGCGACCAGCAGCAGCATGCAGGTGGACACGATCTCCTCCTGGGTCAACTGATCGCCGGACTCCTCTACCGCGATAAGGCCGGACATCAAATCGTCGCCCGGCTGCGACCGCCGCCTTGCGATCAGCCCGCGCAGATACTCGCGTAGCCAGGTGCCGGCCGCCAGCCGGTCGGAGAAGTCCTCGGAATGCTGGCCGGTGAAGGTGAGAAAGGGGTCCAGCGACTGCGCCAGCAATGCCGATGCCCGGCTGAACTGTGGCTCGTCTTCCAGCGGCACCCCGAGCAGCCGGCAGATCACCGCCACCGGCAGTGGATAGGCGAAGTCGCCGACCACGTCGAAACGGCCCTTCTCGGCGATCCCGCCCAGCAAGCCGTCCACCAGCGCACCGATGTCGGGTCGCAGTGCGTTCACCACCTTCGGAGCGAAGGCCTTACTGACCAGCTTGCGCAGTCGGGTGTGATCGGGTGGATCGAGAAACAAGAATCCGGGTGGGATTTCGGGGTCCGGAGCCGGGGCATTCTGCGCCTGCCGCCGGGCGATCGTCGACTTGGACCGGTCGCTGCTCGACGACGGGTGCCGCAGCACCTCGTCGCAGTCGTGATAGCTCGAGAAAAGTACAAAGTTGGCCTCCGGCAGCTGCAGCGGCCCGTGCTCACGAAGCTGCGCGCACACCGGATATGGGTTGGCCCGGATCGCCGGGTCCAGCAGTTGCAGCAGCAATGCCTGCGGTTCGGCGTATTCGGTGGGCTCCATGGGCCGTGTCGTCATGCTGACATTGTGCCCGCGCGTCGAGTGTGCCCCGGTCAAAGTAGATGGCCGCGGCCACGCTGCCGCGTAGCATCTGCGACATGGCGGTGCCGCGCTTCTGCCGGTTGGTATTCGTTATCGGGTTGCTGCTTTCGGTAACCATGGCCACCACGGTGCTGGCCGCGCCGGGCCGTGCCTGCGCATGCGGCGCGGCAATCGCTCCGGGTGGTGCCCGGGCCACCATGAACCATGAAGTGGCACTGGTGCATTGGGACGGGGCAACCGAGACCATCGTCATGCAGCTCGCAATGGACGCCACCACCGATAACGTCGCCCTGGTGGTACCTACCCCCGCCCCGGCCTCCGTCGCCGCGGCGGACAAGGCAACCTTCGTGGAGTTGGACGCGTTGACGGCCCCACAGGTCCAGCACAAGCGCCGCTGGATCCTCGGGATAGGGATGGTCGGCTCTGCACCGCGCGAAGGGGCCGCGACAGCCCACGCCCCGGATGTCGTCAGCCAGGTACGCCTCGGACCACTGGAGGCCACCACCCTGGCCGGCGGCGACCTGGCCGGCCTGCAGAACTGGCTGGCCGGCAACGGCTATGCCATCCGGCCGGCGGTGGCAGCGGCACTCGATCCCTATGTGCGCGACGGCTGGGCGTTCGTCGCGATCCGGCTGACGAGCACGGCGCCAATTGTGGGCGGACTCGATCCGGTGCGGATGACCTTCCCTGCACCGCAATTGGTTTATCCGATGCGGCTCTCCGTGGCCGCGCTGGACCCACAGCACGTCGTCGTCTACACCCTGTCCGAGCATCGCCAGCAACGCACGGATGCCGACAGATCCAGGCAATTCACCCAGGTCCAGTTCGCGGGCACGGTCGCCGGCCAGGTTCGGGACCCGGTGCTGCGGGAACTGGCCGGCAACCACGGGTCATATCTGACCAAGACGCAGGTCGACGTGTACCAAACGTCGCAAATCTCTTCGGATTTCACGTTCGGCAACGCAGCCAACGACGACGCTTACCGGCAAGTGGTCGTCGTCTACGACAATGTCGCCATCCCGATCGTGGTGATCCTGTTCGTCGGATTCCTCGTGGTCGTCCTGGCGACGGCGGTGGTTTTGTTCGTGGTCCTCCGGCGACGCGGGCTTGGTCAGCGGCGCAGAAATTTCACGATGTAGTCGGCCAGCTCTTCGCCGGCGTCCTCTTGCAGGAAATGTCCGGCGCCGCGCACCACCGGGTGATCGACGCCCTGCGCACCGCGCATTTCACGCTTGAAGATCTCGGCCATCGGACCGGTGATGGGGTCGCTGTCGCTGAACGCCACCAGCATGGGCGTCGGACTCACACACAGTTTCGTCCAGGCCGTCTTGTTCGCCGCTGCCGCCGGGTCGTCCGGAGAGGTTGGCACCAAGCCGGGCATGGCGCGCGGGCCGGCGCAGTAGGCGTCGTCGGGAAATGGAGCATCATAGCCGGCACGCACCGTGTCGCTCATCTGCCGCCGGCATCCCCCCTGCACGAACCAGCCGATGTCCAGCTTCGGCGCGGTCTGGATCGCTTCCCGGAAACGCCACCAGATCTCGGCCATCGGCTGATCCCCGTTGGGCAGTCCGGTGTTGGCAACTACCAGCCGCGCGAAGCGCTCGGGATGTTCGGCGGCCAGCCGCAATCCGATCAGGCCGCCCCAGTCCTGTCCGACCAGCGTGACGTTGCGCAGGTCCAGCACGTCGAAAGCCAGGGCACGCATCCACTCGACGTGACGCGCATAGCTGTGGTCTTCGCGACGGGTCGGCTTATCCGAACGGCCGAAACCGACCAGGTCCGGGCAGATGACACGATGGCCCGCGGCGGCCAGGACCGGAATCATCTTGCGATACAGATAGGACCACGACGGCTCACCATGCAGCATCAGCACGGGGTCGGCGCGGTCCGGCCCGTCTTGCACCCAGGCCACCCGCAGCGTCCCGCCCTCGTCGTCGGGCAACTCGCAATACCTTGGCGCGTAAGGAAAGTCAGGGAGGTCGTCGAACCGCTCATCGGGTGTGCGCAAGGTCTGCATCATGCGACCATACGCCGTCACGAACCCTCGCTTAAGCCCGCCACCGACGGCTGTGCCATCAGCCGATCCAGGAACGTCCGCTGCCCCTTGAGCAGCTTGGTACGCGCCAGCGCCACCGGAAACCAGCCGACCCGGTCGACCTCCGGGAACGACCGCACCGTGCCGGACCCCTTCGGCCACTCCAGCTCGAAGGTATTGCTGCGCACGTCGGTGACGTCGAGGTCGGCTTCGACGGCGAAGACGGTGACCACTTTGCCGCTCGGTTGTTTCACCACGCCCAGGTCTATTCGCGGCCCGTCGGGAACCGGTAACCCCAGCTCCTCGGTGAACTCCCGCCGGGCCGCCGGCCAGGGGTCTTCGCCGTCGGGGTATTCACCTTTCGGAATCGACCATGCCCCATCGTCTTTGCGCGCCCAGAACGGGCCACCGGGATGCGCGATGAGGACGTCGACGACGCCGGCCGGAGCTCGATACAGCAGCAAACCGGCGCTGAGTCTGGGCATCCGGGTGATCCTCAGACTCCGACGGCCTGCTCCAGATCCTTCAGCGACGATTCCAGGTGGAGCAGCAGCCGCTGCAGGTGCGGCACGCTGCGACGGCAACCGACCAGTCCGAAGTCGAGATTGCCCGCGTTGTTCACCAGGGTGATGTTCAGCGCTTGGCCGTCGGGGATGTTGGACATCGGGTAGCTGCCGTCGAGCCGGGCGCCGCCGTAGTACAGCGGCTCGGTGCCGCCCGGCACGTTGGAGATGACGATGTTGAACGGCGGCGGCACCGTCGACAGGAAGCCCGGTATACCCGCCAACGTCAACGGCGCCATGTGTAGCGCGGACAGCGCGAGCACCTGCAGTTGCGGCAACTCGGCGAGCACCTTCTTGTTGGCGCGCATCGACTCGCTGATGATCTTGATCCGCTCCGCGGGATCCTCCACATGAGTGCCCAGGTTGCACAGTAGGCTGCCGACCTTGTTGCCGCCGCCGTCGGAATCGTCTTTGGAGCGCAGGCTCACCGGGACCATCGCGATCAGCGGAGTGCCGGGCAACGCGTCCTGTTCGATCAGGTAATACCGCAGCGCGCCGGCGCACATCGCCAGGACGGCGTCGTTGACGGTGACCCCGGCTGCCTGCTTGACGGCCTTGACGCGCTCCAGCGACCAGGATTGCGCGGCGCACCGGCGCGCTCCGCCGATCTTGACGTTGAACATGGTGTGCGGCGCCGCGAACGGCAGCGTCAGCTGCTGCTGGAACAGGGCGGCACGAGCCAGCTTGAAGGTCGAAGGGCCAAGTCCCACAACCGATCCCGCCAGCTTGAACAGCGAGCTCAGCGGCGACGACGATGCGCCGGACGGCGGGCGCGACGCCCGGGGCAGGTTCCACATCGCGCGTACCTGGGTGTCGTCCGGATCGGCCGACAGGGTGCGCTGCATCAGCTTCATTGCGGAGACACCGTCGATCAGGGCATGGTGCATCTTGGTGTACATCGCGAACCGGCCGTCGTTGAGCCCCTCCACCACATACAGTTCCCACAGCGGGCGATGCCGGTCGAGCAGGCTGGTGTGCAGCCTCGAGGTCAGCTCCAGCAGGTCGCGTACCCGCCCCGGCGACGGCAGGGCGGAGCGGCGGACGTGGTAGTCCATGTCGACCTCGTCGTCGTAAGCCCATGCCAAACGGGCGATTCCACCCCCGATCGTCGCGGGGTGTTTACGGAACGTGGGCTGGAATTCCTCGTTGGCAACCAGAGCGTCGTAGAACTGCCGCACGAACTCCGGACCCGCCCCCTGCGGCGGCTCGAACAACGACAGGCCGCCCACGTGCATGGGATGCTCCCGCGATTCGGCGAACAGGAACATCGAGTCGTTGGGCATCATCAATTCCATGCACCAATTAAAGCGCGTTGAACAACTTTGTCGCCTGTTCAGCACCGCCCTAGGGCCGCAACGGGCGGTTATCCAGCAGACGTGCTCGTGGTCATCGTCCCAGTTGAACCGCAAAGTGGTTTGCGGATGCGGGTCACCCGAGGTTCTGGTAGACCTTACGCACCACGGTCTGTGCTCGACGTGAGGAGATGGAATGGGCGCAGAACTAGTGCCGCTGGGCGCGGTGGCGGCGACAGCATGGCGGGTCTCGGAAGATCTCGTTGACACCGTCCGCAACACACCCCATCCGCGCCCCGTCCGGCTGGCCGCCGAACCGCAGAACCTGTTGATCGATCTTTCCCGAACCGGGATTGTGGTCATCGATATGCAGAACGATTTCTGCGCAAAAGGTGGCTGGCTCGACCACATTGGCGTTGACATCGCGCCGGTCCGCAAACCCATCAGTCCCCTCCGTAGCCTGCTGCCCGCATTGCGGGACTCCGGTGTGCCAGTCGTATGGGTGAACTGGGGCAATCGGCCGGACCGGCTGAATCTGAGTCCATCGCTGTTGCATGCCTTCAACCCAGCCGGCACAGGCGTCGGCATTGGTGATCCGCTGCCGCACGCCGGCGCACGTGTTCTACAACGCGACAGTTGGGCTGCCGCGATCGTCGACGAACTTCAGCCGGCAGCGGCCGACATACGCGTGGACAAATACCGGATGAGTGGCTTCTGGGACACTGCATTAGACAGCATCCTGCGAAATCTCGGCCTGACCACACTGCTGTTCGGTGGTGTCAACACTGATCAGTGCGTGATGACCACACTGCAGGACGCCAACTTCCTTGGCTACGACTGCATCCTGGTCACCGACTGCACGGCAACCAGTTCGCCGCAATATTGCTGGGAGGCAACGCTTTACAACGTGAAGCAGTGCTTTGGATTTGTCACCGGCAGTGCCGCGCTGCATCGGGCGCTCAGCTACAGCTAGATCACCGGATCGCTCAAGACAACGGCAGCGACTTGGCCGTCCCTGCCGCAAGGCTGATCATTCCAAGGCCCGCACAGGGGGCGCCGCGCCGTCAGAACATCGCCGCAGAGCCGACTTCCGGGTGGCGGCGCATGAAATCCACGAGCCGGTCGACGTAGCCGGTGAACGGCGGGGGCCCGACCGGGCCGTCGGCGAGGTCGGCGCGGCAATGGTCGGTCAAATAGAAAGTGGGATGGGCGAAATAGTCGACCGCCTCGGGCGGGATCCGCAGCAACCGGTAGAGCCCGGGAACATGCGCCAACGAGCCCTTCGCCAGCTTGCGGGGTAGCGGAATCTTGACCAGCTGCCGGCCGGTCACCCGGGCCAGCACGTCGGTCATCTCCTCGACCGTGAGTGGTTGGGGATCGGCCAGGTGATAGGTGCGGCCCTCGGAAATGGCCAGCCCACTCAAATAACTCACCGCGTCAACGACGAAGTCACGCGGGACCACGTTCACCCGCGTCATGGTGGGATCTCCCGCCACCGGCAGGATCGCGTGCCGGGGCTGCCGCAACAGCCACTGCATGACGAAGTAGGGCCCGTCGAACTTCTGCGTCTCACCCGTTCGGCTGTCACCGACCACGATCGAGGGCCGATAGATGGTCGCCGGCATTCCGGCCGACATCCGCCATCTCACGTCCGCCTCGGCGAGATGCTTGGTCTCCTCGTAATAGTTGTTGAACGGCGCACCCACTTCCAGGTCGTCCTCGCCGAACGGGCCGGCGTAACGTCCGCTGACGTAGCAGGTGCTGAAGTAGTGCAACCGGGTCAGGCTGGGACACTGATCAAGTGCGTCAAGGACGTTGCGGGTGCCGTCGACGTTGATCCGGACCGCCGCCTCGCGAGCGACCGCCAGATCGTATGCGGCGGCCAGATGCCACGCCTCGGTGACTTCGCTCAGTGCGCCCGCGGCGAGTCCGAGCCCGGGTTGGGTGATGTCGCCCTCGACCAGCTCGATCCGCCCGCTCACCGACGGTTCGGCAGCGCTGAGTTCGGCCACGCGGCACTTGGCCAGCGTGGCGAATTTGGACTGCACGAGACAGATTGCCGTGCTGTCCGTGCGTTTGAGGATGCGCGGTAGTAACGCACTGCCGAGAAAGCCGGGGAACCCGGTCATCAATACGGTCATCGCCACACTCCTGCCCGCTTGTGCGATGTCGTGGTTTAGACCAGACGCTACCGATTCGCGGAGTTGCCGACGGGGGACTTTAGACCTCGCAACCGCAGCCATTGGTCCTCGGTCAGAGCACCGGGGCGGGAGGATAATCGAGTCACCGGCACTTCGACTACTGATGGGCAGAAGACGTGAACGGCAAGGAGATTGATGACTCCGAGATGGCCAAGTGGGATCCGGCCTTCACCAAGGCGTTGATCGGCACGGTCACCCCGCTCATCAAGCGCTGGTTCCGCGCCGAAGTGCGCGGCCTGGAATCGTTTCCCCCGACCGGTGGCGTTCTGCTGGTGTCCAACCACTCCGGCGGGGTGTTGACGCCCGACTGGAACGTGCTTGCGCCCGCCTTCTACGGCAGGTTCGGCTACGGGCGTCCGCTGTACACCCTTGCCCACTATGGGGTTTTCTTCACCCCGTTCCGCGCGGCGCTGGGCCGCCTCGGCGTCATTCACGCCAGTCGGGACAACGCGGTCAAGGCGTTGCGTTCGGGTGCGGTCGTGCTGGCATTTCCCGGCGGTGACTACGACGCATTCCGGCCGACGTTGGCGCAGAACGTCATCGACTTCGGCGGTCGCACCGGATACGTCAGGACGGCCATGCAGGCCGGCGTACCGATCGTGCCCGCGGTCTCCATCGGGGGCCAGGAGACCCAACTCTTCGTCACCCGCGGCAACTGGCTGGCAAAGCACTTGGGGTTCAAACGAATTCGCATCGAGATCCTGCCGGTCACCATCGGCCTACCGTTCGGCTTGACGGTGTTCTTCCCGGCCAATATGCCGCTGCCCGCCAAAATCATCTACCAGGTGCTGGAGCCGATCGACGTCGCCGCCCAATTCGGCGAGGACGCCGAGGCGGCGGAGGTCGACGCCAGTGTGCGTTCGGTGATGCAAGCCGCGCTCGACGAACTGGGCCACCGGCGCCGAGTCCCCTTACTGGGCTGATCGATTGCCGGCCGGCCCCGGAACAGTATTCGAGGGGACAAAAGTCCTCAACTTGAGAACTTTTCTTTCAAACCGAGCCGCGACGGCGTTACTATTCGCCCGTGTCACACTAGTTGACCCACGATTGGTGAGGGGGCGCTAATGCGTCGAGGACTCGCAATAGCAGCCGTTGGGATAGGGTTCGCCAGCGCCGGGTTCATGGGTAGTCCGCCGGCGCAAGCCGACGATCCGCCCTACCACATCCTGAGTGCCCAGGATCTGTGCAACCTGGTGTGGCCAAGCTCGGAGGCGATGCCGGACCCGGCCAAACAGCCACCCGCCGTTGGGCTCATCTGCGTACGGCAGGGCGGGGCGTTGCTCCGACTGGCCAGGGACATGCCGGCCATTTTCTCCAATTCGTTCACCCTGGAACCGGGCAAGGCTCCGGAATTGCCGAAGGGTTCGGTGCGCGTCAACCCGAATGATCCGCTCAGCGACTGGATCATTCCGGACTGCTACGTCCCGGACCGCATCGACTGCAATCCGAACGCGCCCGGGCACCGCTGAATTACGGAGCGCATTCCGGTCGGGTAGCAGCCGAAAGGTCAGCCACCCGACCGGTCAGCCGTGACGCAATGGCGCCAATTCGGTACCCGCCCGATGCCGGATCAACCGCACGGCGAAGCCCGTCCACAATCGCCGAGCGGGCAATGTCTGCATAAGCAATAGTTACCTTGGTTCCGCGAATACGAAACCCAGGTAACTATTGCAAAGTCACAGAATTCTCTAGTGGGCCGAGGAAAGCTCGTTCGGGCAGTAAATACTCTCGGCAAGCTGAGCGAACTGGGTGTCCTGTAATGACGTGGCGTTGGCACGGTCGGTCTGAGCCGTGAACAGCAATGCCTCCGCCTCGGTGTGTCCCTGGTTCAGGTACAGACACATGGCTGTGGCCCGACCGATCGCCAAGTAGGGGTTCACGTAGGGGATTCCGGCCTTGTCGAGCTGCTGGATGAAAGTGGAGTCAGCGGTGGAGTCGGCGTACGCCGGCCCCGCGCCAGCTCCTGCACCTGCCACAATGGCCCCGACAGCCAACCCGGCAGCAGCCAGCATTGAGAACTTAACCATGGTCTTTCCATTCATGAGGGGTACTTAACTCGAATCGTACGCCGCTAATACCGGTAGGGGTACCCGGAATTTGAACAAAATCGCCTTCAAAACCCGAACACACCGTGAGTAGTCAACGCCGCAACGATTCGCTTGATCTATACATCGCTGCTGCGCGCGAATTTATTCCGGGTGATGCCGGCCTTGAGCGTCCGGTGCCCTGTCCGGTCCCCTCGGGAACCGTCGGGAACCGTCGGGAACCGTCGGGAACCGTCGGGAACCAGCTATTTGACGCCCGGTAGCCGGCGCAGCACCCGCAACCCGCCGCTCATGAGGCGTGCGTAGTGGTCGGCGCGCATCCAGGACGGCACGCCGACCGGCAGCCCGCGTTCGATGGCGATGGTTTGCGGTTCGGTGTATTTCAGGATTCCCTGCGCGCCGTGACGACGCCCCAGCCCCGAGGCCTTCATGCCGCCCATCGGCGCGTCGACAGATGCCCACGCGGCGGCGTACCCCTCGTTGATGTTGACCGTTCCGGCCTGCAATCGGGTGGCCACGGCACGTCCGCGCTTGGGATCGGAGGTCCACACGCTGAAGTTCAAGCCGTACAGACTGTCGTTCGCCTTTTCCACGGCTTCCTGCTCGCTGTGCACGCGATACAGCGAGACGACCGGGCCGAAGGTCTCGTCGGCGAACGCCGCCATGCCCTCGCGCACGCCGCTGAGAATGGTCGGCTCGTAGAAATAGGGGCCGATGTCGGGACGCGGCCTGCCGCCGGCGAGCACGGTCGCGCCGTGGTTCACCGCGTCGTCGACGTGGTGGCTTACGGTGTCGAGCTGTGTTTGGCTGATCAGCGAACCCATGTCAGCTGAATAGTCAAGTGCGGCAGACAGTTTGATTGCCGTGGTGGCGGCCACGAAGCGTTCGGTGAACTCGTCCCACAGGGCGTCGGGTACGTAGATGCGTTCCACCGAGATACATAACTGGCCCGCGTTGGAGAATGCCGCCCGTACCGCACCGACCGCGGCCTTGCCGACATCGGCGTCGTCGAGGACCAGCAGCGCGTTCTTGCCGCCCAGTTCCATCGAGCAGTCGATCAGCCGCTTGCCCGCCTGGGCGGCGACCGTGCGGCCGGTGTCGGTGGAACCGGTGAACATCACGTAGTCGGACTGCTCGATGATCGGTGCGCCCAGCTCCGATCCTGATCCCGTGACACTCTGCACCAGCCCCTGCGGCATGCCCGCCTCTTCGAGCAGCCGCACCGCCCAGAGGGCCGAGAACGGCGTCTGGCTATCGGGCTTGGCCAATACGGCATTACCGGCGACGATCGCCGGCAGCGCATCGCTGATCCCCAGGGTTAGCGGATAGTTCCACGGCGAAATGATCCCGACCACGCCCTTCGGCAGCCGGTGTTCCCACACCTCGGTCAGGGCCAGCAGCACCCCTTGGCGGCGCTTGGGGCACAGGTACTTTTCGGCGGTGTGGGCGTAGTAGCGGGCGGTCAGGCATACGTCGGCGACCTCTTCGAAGGCATGGGCGCGGGCCTTGCCGCTCTCCAACTGGATGATGTCGAGGATCTCGTCCTGATGCCGCAGCACCAGGTCGTGAAAACGCAGCAGGACCTCGGTGCGCTCGGCCAGCGGGCGTTGCGACCAGGCACGTTGGACAGCACGGGCGCGGCCGGCCGCAGCGACGACGTCCTCGGGGGTGCATTGCGGTACGCCGGCGAGCGGCTGTCCGGTCATCGCGTTAGTGACGTCGCGGCGACGGTCACCGTCGGCGGCGTTGACCCGCCGGCTCAGCGCCTGCAGCAACGGCGTGACTTTCGTTGTCTTCAGGTCGGGCATTGCGGTCATCGTGGCACTCCTCGCGGCATCGGGGGTTCATGATTCGACTACCCGCGAAGTGGTCGCGGGACACGGGCCGATGAGCTGCAACTGCGATACCGTCACGCACAGCTGGTAACTAGTGTCGCCGATGTGGCCACGGAAGAAGGAGAGCCTCCGTGGATAAGTTGACGCGCTCCGCTCGCCGACGACCTCGAAAGCTGTCGAAAACCATTCCGCGACTCGGATCGGGTGGCGGGCCGCCACAGCGACGGCGGTGGCGGATCCTGGCGGCGGTTCTGCTGATGGCACTTCCTGGCTGCGGCCACGCGGGTGTCCAACCCAAGGGCTGGACCCTGCGGCTCGACCAGGTCATTCCGGCCGGGATGGCTGAGGCGTCCGTACCGGGTGCGCTCATCGGCGTCTGGAAGCCCGGTGAGGCGCCCTACGTGCGGGCGTTCGGCCTGAGTGACACCACTACCGGCGCGCCGATGGCCACCGATATGCACATGCGCATCGGCAGCGTCACCAAGACCTTTACGACCACCGCAATTCTGCAGTTGGTGGACCAGGGCAAGGTCGGACTCGACGATCCGATCGGCAAGTATGTGCCGGGAATTCCCAACGGGGACGTGATCACGCTGCGCCAACTGGGCCAAATGCGCTCGGGGCTCTTCGACTACTCGACCGAGACGGCGCCGCCGAAACCGGGAGAAGAGGGGCGCCAACGCACGCCGGAAGAGCTGATCCAGATCGCTGCCAGCCATCCGCCGGCCTTTCCGCCCGGAGCGCAATTCGACTACAGCAACACTAATACGGTGCTGCTCGGCATGGTGGTCCAGAAGGTCGCCCGCCAATCGTTGACCGACTTCATCCGCGAGCACATCACGCAACCGCTCAACATGCAGCACACCGTGTTGCCGGTCGGCGCCGAGATTCCCTCGCCGCATGCGCACGGCTACACCAGGCGTCCGGGCGGCCAGATCCAAGACGCCACCGACTTCAACCCGTCGTGGGGGTGGGCAGCGGGAGCCATGGTCTCGACGCTCGACGACATGCGCATCTGGGCGCGCAATGTGGCGGAAGGCGGGTTGCTCTCGAAGGCCGCACAGGCCCAACGCCTCGAATTCCTGCTCGCGCCGTCGGAAGGAACCGGCACGCTGTACGGGTTCGGACTCGAAAACCAAAACGCCTGGATAGGCCACAACGGGAACATCCCCGGCTACCAGTCATACGTCTACCACCTCCCCGCCGAGGGCACGACCATGCTCATGCTCGTCAACTCGAATGTCGAGGTTCTCGGGGTGTGGAACTTCTTCACCAAGATCGCGAACATCGTCAGCCCCGCTCACTCCTGGCCGAAGCCACCCGCATAGCAGCAGGTGCGCGTCCGCACACGGAAGAAGGAGAGCCTCCGTGGAAAAGTTCACCCCCTCCATCAACTGGGGCCACGAGCTGGTCGCGTCGTTGCTGTGGATCCTTCAGGCCTGGGCGGTCAGCGGGGCATGCCTGCTCGTCGTCGCGGTGCTGGTCGTCCGGTTCACCCGCTGGGGCAGCCAGTTCTGGCGTATCACCGGCGAGTACTACACGGGCCGGCATAGCGTCCCGGTCTGGGGCTTGTTCGGCGCGCTGCTGCTGTCGGTCATCACTTCGGTGCGGCTGACGGTGTTGTTCACCTACTACAGCAACGACCTTTATTCGGCGCTTCAGGCCGCGTTCCAGGGTGCCGCCGCCGGCAATGACGCGGTGCGGGACTCGGGCATCCACGGCTTTTGGGTGGCCATCTGGACCTTCTGCGTCATTGCCACCCTGCAGGTGATCCAGGTGATGACGGATTTGTATGTCACGCAACGGTTTTTGATCCGATGGCGGGTATGGCTCACCGACCGGCTGACCGCGGACTGGCTCGGCGGGCGGGCTTACTATCGGGGCCGGTTCCTGGACACCACGATCGACAACCCCGACCAGCGAATCCAGCAGGACATCGACATCTTCACCGCTGGTGTCGGTGGGGCGCCCAACAGCCCGTCGGTCGGGACGTCGGCCACGTTGCTGTTCGGCGCGGTCCGATCGGTTGTCTCGGTGGTATCTTTTGCCGCGATCTTGTGGCGGCTGTCCGGCACATTGACCGTCTTCGGGATCGACATTCCGAAGGCGCTGTTCTGGGTCTTGTTCGCCTACGTCTCGATGGCCACGGTGGTCGCCTTCTGGATCGGTCACCCGCTCATCCGGTTCAGCTTCCGCAACGAGCTGTTCAACGCCGCCTTCCGGTATGCGCTGGTGCGGTTGCGCGACGCCGCCGAGGCGATCGGGTTCTACCGCGGCGAACGCGTGGAGCGTTCCCAGCTCGCGATCCGGTTCGCCGATACGATTGCCAACTACCGCCGCTACGTGCGACGCACGATCGGCTTCCTCGGCTGGAACGTCACGATGAGCCAGACCATCAACCCGCTGCCGTTCATCGTGCAAGCGCCGCGACTGTTCGCGGGCAGCATCAAGCTCGGCGACGTGATCCAATCCGCCGGCGCGTTCGGCCAGATCGAGGATTCACTGTCGTTCTTCCGCAACGCCTATGACCGGTTCGCCAGCTATCGGGCCGCGATCATGCGCCTCAACGGGCTGGCCGAAGCCAACGCCAGGGCGCGCAGGCTGCCTGAACTGCGCACCGCCGCCACCGGCGATATCGCGATAGAACTCGACGACGTCGAGGTCCGCTCACCGACCGGCACGCAATTGATCGAGCCGCTCAATGTGCGGCTCGTGCCCGGGGACGCACTGGTCATCACCGGCAAGTCCGGTTGCGGCAAGACGTCGCTGCTGCGCACGCTGGCCGGGCTCTGGCCGTATGCCTCGGGCACGCTGCGCTATCCGGACGGCCGCGACGGCGTCATGTTCGTCCCGCAGCTGCCCTATCTTCCGCTGGGCAACTTGCGCGCCGGCGTGAGCTACCCGGCGATGGAGGGTGAGATCGACGACCTGACGCTGCGCGACGCCCTGGCCAAAGTCACCTTGCCCAACCTCGTCAGCCGGCTCGACGACGTCGAGGACTGGGCCAAGGTGCTCTCGCCCGGCGAGCAGCAACGCATCGCGTTCGCCCGCGTCCTGGTGACCAGACCCAAGGCGGTGTTCCTCGACGAAGCCACCTCGGCTCTCGACGAGGGACTGGAGTTCGCGCTCTATGACTTGTTGCGAAGAGAGCTACCCGACTGCATCGTGGTCAGCGCCAGCCACCGCAGCACCGTCGAACCGCATCATCACCAGGAACTGGAATTGTTGGGCAACGGCCCGTGGCGTCTGAGCCGCATCGGCGAACCGGTGGCCTCAATGTGAGCGGGCCGCTTTTCAAATCGCGGTAGCTTCACGACATAGCGTCGCCACGACGCCATGGCACAGGAGCGTTCACCATGGATACCTTCACGCCGTCGATCGACTGGAGCAACGAGGTTGCCGGGTCGTTGTGGTGGCTTGCCGAAGCCTGGACGATCAGCGGCGCGGGCCTGTTGGCCGTCGGTACGCTCATCGCCCGCTACACCACATGGGGCCGGCAGTTCTGGGAGGTGACCGGGGGCTACTTCAAAGGCCACGACAGTATTCCGGTGTGGGGCCGGCTGGCCCTACTGCTGATGCTGGTGATGGTCGCGGTGCGGATCAACATTCTGCTGAGCTACTACAGCAACGACCTATACACCGCGCTGCAGGTGGCGTTCGAGGGGGCCGCCAGCGGCAACATGCGGGTCCGCAATTCCGGCATCCACGGCTTCTGGATGGCCATCGCGACCTTTGCCGTCCTGGCGGTCATCTACACCACGCGCGCGGTGGTCGACCAGTTTCTGATGCAGGAATTCATCATCCGGTGGCGGGTCTGGCTCACGCACCGTTTGATGGGCGACTGGCTGGGTGACCGCGCCTACTATCGCGGACAGTTCATCGACCACCCCATCGACAATCCCGACCAGCGGATCCAGCAAGACATCGACGCTTTCACCGCATGCTCGGGCGGCATGGCGAACATCCCCGCGAACGGGACTGCCAAAACCCTGTTGTTCGGCGCGGTGCAGGCGGCGGTGTCGGTGGTGTCCTTCGCCGCGATCCTGTGGGACCTTTCATTCCCGATCACCGTCGCAAGTCTGCAGATTCCGCGGGCGCTGTTCTGGATAGTCATCGCCTACATCACGTTCGCCACCGTGGTCGCCTTCTGGATCGGACGCCCGCTGATCCGGTTGAGCTTCCGCAACGAAAAGCTCAACGCGGTCTTCCGCTACGCCCTGGTGCGGTTGCGCGACGCCGGCGAGGCAGTCGGCTTCTACCGCGGAGAGCGAGCCGAAAGTGTGGAACTGAACGGACGATTCGCCGGGGTGATCACGAACTATCGCGGCTATCTGCGGCGCAGCGTGGCCTTCACCGGGTTCAATGTGGCGGTGAGCCAGCCGATCGGGCTGCTGCCGTTCCTGATTCAGGCGCCGCATTTGTTCGCGGGCTCGTTCAAACTCGGCTACGTCATGCAATCCACGCAGGCATTCGGCACGGTTCACGATTCGCTGTCGTTCTTCCGCAACGCCTATGACCTGTTCGCCAGCTACCGCGCATCCATCCTTCGGGTGCACGGGCTGGTCGACTCCAACGCCAAAACCCGTGCATTGCCGAAACTGCACACCGCGCCCAGCGTCGACGGCTCGGTCGAATTGGACGAGGTCGAGGTGCGCACCCCGGACGGCCTGCAATTGGTGGAGCGGCTCAGCATGAGACTCGCTCCGGGCGACTCCATGGTGATCGTCGGCCGGTCCGGGTCGGGCAAGACCACGCTGCTGCGCAGCCTCGCCCAGCTGTGGCCGTTCACATCCGGGACGTTGCGACGTCCCAGCCAAGACAACGCGACCATGTTCTTGAGCCAGTTGCCATATGTGCCTCTGGGCAATTTGCGTGCCGTGGTGTCCTACCCGGCCGCCGAGGGCGACATCGCCGACCGCAGACTGCGCGACGTGTTGGCCAAAGTGGCGCTGGCTCACCTGCGCGACCGGCTGGATCAGGTTCAGGACTGGGCCAAGGTGCTCTCCCCCGGCGAACAGCAACGGATCGCGTTTGCGCGCATCCTGCTCACCAGGCCCAGGGCGGTGTTCCTCGACGAGGCAACGTCGGCGCTCGACCCGGGACTCGAATATTCGCTGTACCAATTGCTCCGCACCGAACTGCCGGAGACCGTGGTGGTATCGGTCAGCCACCGCAACACCGTCGAACCACATCACGAGCAACAGCTGGCCCTATTGGGCGGTGGGGCCTGGCGGGTGGGGAAGGTCGGCGAGCGTGGCAGCATGAGTACATGACCGGGTTTGTCTCCACGACGTCGCTGTCCTGGGATGTGGTATCCGTCGACAAGCCCGATGACGTCAACGTCGTGATCGGCCAGGCGCATTTCATCAAGACGGTCGATGACCTCCACGAGGCGCTGGTGGGGGTGAGTTCAGCACTACGGTTCGGGCTGGCGTTCTGCGAGGCGTCCGGGCCGCGATTGGTTCGACGCAGCGGTAACGACGCCGCGTTGGTAGAGCTCGCGACCAACACCGCCCTGGCGATCGCGGCCGGACACTGCTTCGTGATCTTCCTGCGCGAAGGCTTCCCGGTCAGCGTCCTCAATCCGGTGAAAGCGGTGCCCGAGGTCTGCACGATTCACTGCGCCACGGCCAATCCCGTTGAAGTCGTGGTCGCGGTGACGGAGCGCGGGCGGGGCATCGCGGCCGTGGTCGACGGTCAACCACCCCTCGGGGTGGAGACCGACGGTGACGTCACCGAGCGGCGCGAGCTACTGCGCGCCATCGGTTACAAGCTCTGACTGCGGTCAGATAGTTGAGCCGCTCCGGTCAGCGCTTGCTGTACAAGGACTCGATCTCGGCGGCGAAACGTTGCGCCACCACATTGCGTTTCACCTTCAGCGTCGGTGTCAGCTCACCGGTCAAGACCGTGAAGTCGACCGGCAGAATGCGAAACCGCCGGATCGATTCGGCTTGGGAAACAGCCTGATTGGCTTGCTTGACCGCCTGGTCGATCTCGCCGGCCAGATCGGAGTCGTCGACCAGATCGGCCACCGACGCCGTCGCGTCCTTACCGTGGTGCTGCTTCCACACGTCGAACCCTTCCGGGTCGATCGCTATCAGCGCGGCCACGTACGGCCTGTTGTCCCCGACCACCATGGCCTGGCTGACCAGCGGGTGCGCGCGCAACTGGTCTTCGAGGACAGCCGGCGCGACGTTCTTGCCGCCGGCGGTCACGATGATCTCCTTCTTGCGGCCGACGATCGACAAGAAGCCGTCGGCGTCGACCGACCCGAGGTCCCCGGTGTGGAACCACCCGTTGACGATCGCCTCGGCAGTGGCCTTCTCGTTATGCCAGTAGCCGGTGAACACCACGCCGCCGCGCACCAGCACCTCGCCGTCATTGGCGATCGCCATGCTGTTGCCGGGCAACAACTTGCCGACCGTGCCGACCCGCTCTTCGCCGATCCGGTTCACGGTGATCGCGGCACTGGTCTCGGTGAGCCCGTAGCCCTCGTAGATGGTCACCCCGACACCGCGGTAGAAGTGGCACAGCCGTTTGCCCAACGGCGCTCCCCCGGATACCGCGGCATGGCAGTTGCCGCCGAGCGCAGCGCGTAGCTTGCCGTACACCAGCCGGTCGAACAGCGCGTGTTTGGCCCGCAACAGCAAACGCGGACCGCCTGTGTCCAGGGCCGTGCTCCATTCGATCGCGGTGCGAGCGGCGGCGTCGAAGATCTTGCCCCTGCCGCTATCCTGGGCCTTCAATTCAGCTGTGTTATAGACCTTTTCGAATACCCGGGGCACCGACACCACCACCGTTGGCTGGAACACGGCCAACGTGGACACCAGGTTCTTGATATCGCTGGTGTAGCCGATCGTGACCTTGTTGGCGAATGCCGACATGGACAGTGAACGCGCCAGCACATGCGCCAGCGGCAGGAAGACCAGCAGCCGTTCACCCTTGCGCAGCAGCGTCGGAAAGCACGACGCCGCGCCGCGCGCCTCGTACAGCAGATTCGAGTGGGTCAGCTGGCAGCCCTTCGGGCGGCCCGTCGTGCCCGAGGTGTAAATCAGCGTCGCGGGGTCGGCAGCCCGCAACGACGCCAGCCGTTGGTCGAGTTGGCCGACATCCACTGCCCTGCCGGCCTCGGCCAGCTCGTCGAGGGCCGTCGGGCCGCTCGACTCGAGCTGCAAAATTTTGCGCAGGCTCGGCAGCTCGTCGCTGAGTTCCTTGATCACCTGGGCGTGGGCGTCGGTCTCGGCGATCGCCAGCACGGCCCCGGAATCCTCCAGTACCCAGCGCACCTGCTCGGCCGAGGAGGTGTCGTAGATCGGGACGGTGACCGCGCCCACCGAAAGGATCGCGTAGTCAAGGATCACCCACTCGTAGCGGGTGGCCGACAAAATCGCGACTCGATCACCGGCATTCACGTTCTCGGCGATCAAACCCAGTGCCGTGGTACGGATCTGCTGAGCGGCCTCTGCACAGGTCACGTCGGTCCACACGCCGTTGACCAGGCGCTGGAAGATCACGTGATCGGGGTCGTCGCGCTCATGTGCGTACACACTGCCGGCGATGTGGTCGGTGTCGGCGACGGTGAAATCGGCGGCAACATTGAATTCACGCATGGTCTGGGGTCCCTTGCAGCTGGTCGCGATTGGATTCGACTTTATGGGTTACAGTCGCCCGACGGGGCGGTCTCCCCGGGCGTGGATGGATTTTCGATGAAACACCTCCTGGGCTCTGCCGATTGCCGCCGGCAAGTCCGGTCGAAGCATTATCCACCGACGCTAGCCGCCTGCGCAGTTTGCTTCCACATGGCCCGTCAGCGTCTTGGATTCTCGGGCACTTGACACAGCGGCGCCGTCCGCTGAGGGTCAACGGCATGTCCGTGGTGCGTGGGACCGGGTTGTCCAACTACCCGAAGCTGGTCGCCGAGTTGGGCGGTGACCCGGCGAGCCTGCTGCGGGCAGTGGGTATCCGGGACCGAGATGTAGGCAACTACGACGCGTTCATACCATTCCGAGCGGCGATCAGGGCAATGGAATCGGCCGCAGAGGCAACGGCCACACCGGATTTCGGGCGCAGGTTGGCCCGGCGACAGAGTATCGAGATCCTGGGGCCGGTGGGCGTGGCCGCTCGAACTGCCGCGACGGTGGCCGACGCCCTGTCGATCTTCAACACCTTCATGTCGGCGTACAGCCCGGTTATCCGCATACAGATCACCTCGTCGGCCGATGCACAGCGGTCATTCATCGGAATCCAGTTCCTCCTCGACGAAGCGATTCCCTGTCCGCAGACGCTGGAACTGGCGTTGGGCGTCTCGCTCGGGGTGTTACGCCTGCTGATGGGCGCCGACTACGCCCCGCTGGCGGTGCACGTATCCCACGACCCCGTTACCGCACCGGCCGACTACGCGCAGTATTTCGGCTGCACGCCGTACTTCGCCGAACGCAGGAGCGGATTCACCGTGCGCACCGCGGACCTGAGCCGGCCGTTGAACCGAGACGACGTCGCCCACCGCGCAGTGGTCGACTACCTGAGCAGCATCACCCCACTGGGCGCCGGGATTGTGGAATCGGTACGCGCCATCGTTCGCCAACTGCTGCCCACCGGGGCGGCGACCCTCGACTTGGTGGCCGAGCAATTCCACCTGCATCCGAAAACGTTGCAGCGCAGGCTTGCCCACGAAGGCACTACCTTCGCGGTGCTGGTCGACCAGGTCCGCAAAGACACCGCCGACCGCTACCTGCGCACGACGGGTATCAGCTTGTCGCACCTAACCACGGAATTGGGCTATGCCGAGCAGAGCGTGTTGACGCGCTCCTGCAAACGCTGGTTCGGGGCGGGGCCGGCAGCCTACCGAAACCGGACCCGCTTACCGGCATTCGCGCGGGCCTGAGCGGCTCCCGCGCGGATCGGTTGTCGGCCATCGGATTCATCGATGTGGGCCATTTCAGCCGGCCGAGGAGGTCCCCGGTCAGCCTGGTGTGGCCGTCGAGCCGCCGTGTCGACAACGGATTCAACGCTATCAGCGCCGCGCGGTGGTTACCGTGTTGCGCAACCAAGCCGGCCAGCGGCGGGGCGCTACCGGGCTTGGCGCCGCCACGAAAGGCGCACGCGGCGGCCAACGTCGGGTTGCTTGCATCGCCGGCGATTTCCAGCGCCGCCCAGGTCTCGCACGTCGGATACGTCCAGACCGCGGCCAGGGTGTCGGCCAGCATCGGGTCGACGTCGATCCGATACGCCGCGACATAATCCGCAGTGGCGTGCGGCATCTCGCGGACAACCGCATGCCAGGTCTCGCGCGCCGACCTGGCGGCCAACGGCGGAACGTCGTCGGGTCCGACTATGCCTGCCGCCCACCCCAGCTCCCGCAGCTGGCTAGCGAGGCGGCGCGCCGCGACCACAGTGGCCTGCGGCAGCGGGATGCGTGCGCAGCGAGCCTGCAGCGCAGCCAGGTTGTCGGCAGCCGACACCGTCAGCCCTATCCAGGTCTCCCGCACACCGGTTGCTTTGTGGTGGGAGGTAATTCGGATTTTGTCGGCACGGATGCCGTAGCGGTTGAGATACCGGGCGATCAGGGGCAACGGAAGCCCCGGCGCCTCGGCGTTTAGTCGCCGTACCCGAAGTAACACGGTTGCCTTGACGTCGAAGGATGTCCAGGGTTCCGGCCGTCGGCGGCGACGAGTCATCAGCAGGCGGCGGCGCACGATCTGTGTCAGGTGAAGTCCACGCCACCAACCGAATACCACGACCACCACCATGGCAGCGACGCCAAGAACCCACTGGTCGCGCGCCGACCGCCACGGGCAGGCCATCACTGCGGGCACCACAGCCAACGACGCCAGCATGATCCGTCCGGCACTCGGCCGGACTGCCCGCCGCAGCCGGTTAACCGTGTCCACCATCACCGCAACGGATTACGGCCAGTTACCCCCACTTGGCGGCCTCGGCCGCGTCGCGAGCGTTCATGGCCAAAGTGTTGGATTCGTGCGTGCTGGCCATCGACTGATAGGCCCGCATCAGGTCCGCCATGGCCTGGTTCCAGTGGGTCTGCCAGCCCTGGTAGGTCATCCCGGTGTCACCCTGCCAGGCATTCGACAGCGCGGCCTGCTCGTTGGCGACATCGGCGCCCAGGCTGTGCAGGGTGCCGGCATAGCCGGACATGTCCCCGGCATGGCCGAGCATGGCCGGGTAGTTGTACATGATCTGCGACATCACAAGTCCTTTCGAGGTTTGCGGGTGACAGGGTGTGGCTCAGAAGCCGGTGTAGGTGGACGCGGCGGCGGCATCGGCGGCCACATAGGTGCCCGCCGCGTCGCCCAGGTTGGCCTGCGCGATATCCAACAAGGCGTTGACCTTGGTGGCGGCCTCCACAAAGCGGGCGTGCGCGCCCTGGAACGCCGCCGCCGACTCGCCCTGATGAAACGCCTGCGCCGACATCGCCGACTGCTCGGCCTGCCCGATCGTGTGCCGCATCAACGCCGCCTTGGTCGTAAACGCCGACTGCGACGCCACCAACTGCGGAATATGGGCATCCAACAAACTCATGGTCATCCTTTTCGTGAGTGCGGTTACTTTGGGTCGTTACGCGGCCGGCTATCGCGTCGTTAGCTGACGCACCCGGCCATGATCGCCTCCCCCGCCCGACTCGGGTCCCAGGTAGCCGGCAGCATCGGGGCCCTTGCCACATCGCCTGACTCCTGGTCACCCAACCTGGTCAAACCGCCTGGCTCTCCGGCGGCCTCCTTGCCGGCGGTCCCGGGGAATCCCAACGCTGCAGCGCCCCGGGCCGAGTAACCCAGGCCGGCCGGCGCCGTTGCGGGAGCGGTCGCGACGGCCGAAACCAATCGGATCGGCGGCGGCACGGCAGCGGTGCCGAGTTCGGGCGTCACGGAGCCGGCGGCAACCGCGCCCACCACGGCCGGAGCCGCCGCCACCGGCAGTCCGGCAGCGTTCATCAGCGCGGTGGCAGCCGGAACCAGCGCCGGCGGCAGCGCGGCCAGCAGCGCGCTGGTCGCCCCGGTAATCAGCCCCGTCGCCAGTGTCGTTGCCGGCGCTCCGCCTTCGGCCGCGGTATAGCCCAGCGCGAAGATCATCGGACCCCATTGCAGCAGCGCGTTGAACGGATTGGTCCAAAACGCATTGAGCATCTGCCACAAATTGCCGATCGGGTCCTGCAGGAACAGCGCGTCTTCCTTCAAAACCCACACATTGAAGGCCAGATACGCCTCGGCAACCTCCTTCAGGAGCGCCCAAATCAAGTTCCACGGGATATCCCCCACGGCGGATTGGACCGATGTGGCAGCGGCGTCGCCGGCGCTGCCGACGCCGGGCTTGACCAGCGGCGGGGCGGGCGTGGCATGCGGCACCGACGCCAACGCCGTGTCGACAGCCGCGTGGTAGATGCTCATCGCGGTGGCAGCCTGGATCCACATCCGCAGATAGTCGCCCTCATTGAGAGCGATCGGGATCGTATTGATGCCGAAGAAATTCGTCGCCAGCAATACCGCGTGTACGGCGTGGTTGGCAGCCAACTCCGGCAATGTCGGCATCGCCGCCAGCGCGCCGGTATAGGCGGTCGCCGCCACCTCGTGCTGGGCGGCCACCCCGGCGCTGTCGGCGCTGGCCCGCAACAGCCATGCCAGGTAGGGGACGTGTGCTGCCGCAAATACTTCGGCGCTCGGCCCCCGCCACGCCCCGATCTGAACCCCGCCCAGCAATGCCGTGAGTTCTTCTGCCACCGAAGCGTATTCGGCGCTGATCGACGTCCAGGATGCGGCGGCCACGAGCAGCGGCCCGGGGCCCGGACCGCTGCTCAGCAACGACGAATGCACCTCCGGTGGAGAGGCGATCCAGACCGGAGCCGTCACTGCAAACCGCCGGACGCCAGGTACGTGGCCGCCGCTGCGGCGTCACCAACCGCGTAACTGACGCCGGCCTCACCGACACCGACACCGGACCGGCCGAGTTCTTCGACCCCTTCCGCCACGATCGCCGCGTGCTCGACGCCCTGACCGCTGAACCCCGCCGCGGTTTGCAGCGACACCGGATCCGCCGCCGGCGGTACTACCGCGGTGATCAACGGTGCGGCGGCCGCCTGCGCGGCCGCGAGCCGAGCCGTCAACGCCTCCACCGCCGCGCTGGCCGCCGCCAGACCTTCGGGCACCACTCGCAGCGTCATTACCGATACTCCTTCCGAGGCGCCTGATCTACCGGCGCGGCACATACGACCGAATATAAATCTCACGAACTATAACCCTTGTCAACTGTTGAAATAGGCTACGGTGTCGTAGGTTTCGCGCACGTCAAATTGATTCTTCGGCTGCACGGCCGGTGGGGCCGGCAACGGGCCGCCCGCTCGCGCGGTTCTCGTCGGAACAGGCCCGACCGGACGGCAATTGCCCGTGGGTAAGCGAAATTCGTTGTGTCGCAGTGACGGAAGTTTCGGGGCTGGCCAGGGTTGTCAGAGGCCGACTGCGCGCTCCAGTTCCTTCAGCGAGGTCTCCAGGTGTCCGAGCACCCGCTGCAGGTGCGGGACGCTGCGGCGGCAGCCCACGAGTCCGAAGTCCAGACTGTCGGCGGTACTGGTCAAAGTGATGTTGAGCGCTTGACCGTCGAGCACGAGGGACATCGGGTAGTTGCCGACCATTTTGGCGCCGTTGCAGTATCGCGGCTCGCGCACGCCGGGCACGTTCGAGATGCACACGTTGAACGGCGGCGGAGTCATCTTGGTCAGGCCGGGCAGGGTATTGAGCGCGGCCGGGCTCAACAGCAGCAGTGACAGCGCCATCGCTTGCGCCCGAGGCAGCTGTGACAGGACTTTCTTGTTGTCGCGCATCGACGCATGAATGACGTCCAGACGGTCGGCCGGGTCGTCGAGGTGGGTAGCCAGGTTGCACAACACCGCCCCGACCATATTTCCACCCACCGAGTCGTGATCGTTGCGAAGGCTTACCGGCACCATCGCCACCAGCGGCGCCTCCGGCAGCGCGTCGTTGTCATCGAGGTAGGCCCGCAGCGCGCCGGCGCACATCGCCAGCACGACGTCGTTAAGGCTCACTCCGGCAGCGTCTTTGACCGACTTGACCCGGTCCAACTCCCAGGACTGGGCCGCGCAGCGCCGCGCTCCGCCGACGGCGACATTGAGCATGGTGCGCGGCGTCCCGAAGGGCAATGTCAGCTGCTGTTCCAGCAACGCGGAACGGGCCAACCGAAGCGTCGACGGGGCAAGCCCACCAACGGATGCCAGCATTCCACCGAGCCGGTGCAACCGCCCGGGGCGCTGCCGGCCGCGAGGCGAGCGCATGGGCGCGGGTGACCACGCCGCCCGGAAGTCGGCGTCGTCGCGATCGGCCGAAAGTGACTGCCGCATCAGGGTGAGTCCGGATACGCCGTCGATCAGCGCGTGATGCATCTTCGAGTAGATCGCAAACCGCCCATCCTTGAGGCCTTCGATCACGTGTGTTTCCCACAGCGGCCGATGGCGATCGAGGAGGTTGGCGTGCAGCCTCGAGGTGAGCTCCAACAGCTCGCGCACCCGGCCCGGCGCCGGCAAGGCGGAGCGTCGCACGTGGTAGCCGAGGTCGACGTCGTTGTCGGTGGACCAGCCAACGTTGGCGATCGAGCCATGCAAGGAACTCGGCCGCTTGCGGAAAAGCGGTGCTATGTCTTGGCATTCGAGCATCGTCCGGTGGGTCTCGCGCACGAATGCCCGGCCGGCGCCCGCAGGCGGCTGAAACAGCTGCAGCGCCCCGACGTGCAGCGGATGCTCGCGCGACTCCGCGGCCAGAAACAACGCGTCGACCGGTGACATCAGTTCCATACGTGTACTCCCCTCATGGCCCCTGGGCCGGTTAGCGGCCGGTCAGCCCGTCAAGGCCAACTCGGACGTGTCGGCGCCGGCCGACGTGGTGAAGCGCAGGTGGTCATCGTCGACCGGGCCCTCGCGCAACATTTTTCGGTCCGCCTGGTAGTCCATGCAGACCTGCCATGGTCCTTCGGTGCCCTGGTGCGGGAACTGGGCCACCGCCCGCCGGACGTAGCCGGCGGACAAGTCCAGGAACGGCCGGGTCGACATTGCCCCGGGCACCTGCGGGCAGCAGACATCGTGTCCGTTGGCGTCCATGTGGGCCAGCAGCCGGCAGAAGTGCTCACATACCAGCCCGACCTTGAGCGTCCACGACGAGTTGGTGTAGCCGAACATGTAGGCGAAGTTGGGGACGTCGCTGAGCAGAAAGCTCTTGAACGCCACCTTTTCCGAGACGTCGACGGCGGTGCCGTCCACCGAGAGCTTGATCCCGCCGAACGCCAACAGGTTCAAACCCGTTGCGGTGACCACGATGTCGGCCTCCAGCTCCCGGCCGGACGCCAGGCGGATCCCGCGCTCGGTGAAGGTGTCGATCCGTTCGGTGACCACCGAAGCCCGGCCCTCGCGGATGGCCCGGAACATATCGGCGTCGGGCACTGCGCACAGCCGTTGGTCCCACGGGTTGTACGCCGGCCGGAAGTGCTCGTCGACCGGATACCCGGCCGGCAATTGCCGTGCGTTGAGGTGACGGATCAGCCGCCGGGCGGCCTGCGGATACTGCTGGCAGAACCGCCAGACGAGTCGCTGCTTGGCGACGTTCTTCTTGCGGGTGAGGGCGTAGGCACGGTCGCGGCCGACCAGCTTGGGCAAGGTGTTGGCGATGCGGTCCTTCGACGGCACCGGGACCACGTAGGTCGGCGAACGCTGCAACATGGTCACGTGTCCGGCGGACTCGGCCATGGCCGGCACCAGGGTGACCGCGGTTGCGCCGCTGCCGATGATCACCACCCGCTTACCGCGGTAGTCCAGGTCTTCGGGCCAGTGCTGGGGGTGCACGATCTGCCCGCTAAACCGTTGCCGGCCGGGAAATTCCGGCGTATAGCCCGCGTCGTAGCGGTAGTAGCCGCTGGCGCAGAAGAACCATCCGCAACTCATGGTCACCCGTTCGCCGCAAGCCTGACCATCGCGCAAGCGCTCGATCTGCACTAGCCAGCGTGCGTCACGGCTGGACCAGGCCGCCTCGATCACCTTGTGCCCGAACCGGATCGCCGTTCCGATGCCGTTCTCGGCCACCGCCTGGCGAAGGTAGGACATGATGGCGTCCGAACTGGCGATTGCCTTGTCGTTCTCCCACGCCTTGAACTCGTAGCTGAACGTGTGCAGATCGGAGTCCGACCGAATTCCCGGATACCGGAACAGGTCCCATGTCCCGCCGATATCGCCGCGGGCCTCCACGATGGCGAACGTCTTGGCCGGCTGCATTGTCCGCAGGTAGTAAGCAGCGCCGATGCCCGAGATACCGGCACCAACTATCAACACGTCGACGTGCTCGATGCTGCTGGATTCCATGTGGGTGTCCTGTTCGGATGGGATCTGCCCCGCGGACCTCACCGTCCGAGGGGAGGTGGCTGAACCGTCGAACACACCTTGCCGCACATCGCAGCGTCGCGTCTTGACAGCAGGGGACAATATTTTGACACTTGAGGACAGGCGTTTGTGGTCTGGACCACATCGACACAAGGCCTCGGTGCCACGGTAACGACGTTGCCGGCCGGCAAGGCATTGGATTCAAGCGGCCACAACCCTGGCGGCAATCTGGACACGGCCCGACAAGCGCAGCGGCCGGAAGCGCGCTACAAGTCGGTCAGGTCGTCGGGCACGTCGACGGAGTGCTCTTTCAGCGTCTCGAGCGCGACCACCTCGAGGGTGCGCTCGTGGGTGGCGGCCAGTACCACTGGAGCGGCGCAGCCATCATGGTGGGCCCGTAGCCAATTCATCGCGGTCACACACCAGCGATCGCCCGGCAGCAGCCCGGGAAAGCGGTACTCGGGAACGGGCGTCGACAGGTCGTTGCCGATCGAGCGCTGATGCTCGAGGAATTCGGCGGTCACGACGGCGCAGATGGTGTGCCGGCCCAGGTCTTCTGGCCCGGTGGAACAGCAGCCGTCTCGATAGAAGCCGGTCAGCGGGTCGGTACCGCACGGTTGCAGGGAGCCGCCGAGCACGTTGCGGTCAGGCTGGCGTTCAGACACCTGCCCAGTATCGCGCTTTCCGGCCGTGGATCCGCGAAGCCGCGACCGGTATGCCGTGCTGCGGCTACCCGGCCGCCATCCGGAAGCCGGGCAGCAGTCCCACGCCGGTCAGGCTGGTGGCCGCGGTGGTGTCGACATCGGTGTACATCCGCGCGATGTCGGCGAAGGCCTCTCCGGCCCGGCGCAGCTCTTCTTGCGCCGCTTGATTGAGAGCCAGCAGCTGAGCGGCCTCCGCCGTGAACGCGGCCACCGCCTGGGCCGAGACTTCGTCGGCACCTGCGGGCAGCAGCGAGGTCAGCGGGGTCGATGCCGTCGCACCGGCCTGCAGTCCTTGGGAGGCGTTGTCGGCAACCTGCGCACCGATGTCGGCGGCTGCCGGATCGATAGACATCGACTGCATGTGTTTCTCCTGTATAGCGCCAGTCAGTGGTGGTCAGCGACGAGGTAACCGGGGCTTTAAACGATGTCAGTAGCGATAGTAGTACTAAGGAATAGTTTTCATATGCAAATCTCGAAAATCGGCCCTGCCTAACAACTCCGTGGCCCACTGTTCGGTGAGCCTTGGCATCGCCACGGCTCGAAAGCCGCCCTCGAAAGCGGCCCTCGAAAGCGGCGGGGGCCGGATAACGTTCGTGGCGGCGTGCCGCACGTCTGCGCCCAACCTCCGCATAATCCACGGTCTTAGCACCGTTTCGGTTCACCTGCACCCCAAAAAATTTCGCGGGCCAACGGGGCCGGCACCGACATGGGCGATCGCCGTCAAGGGCCAGATTGGCCCCTCGGGTTCACTGGCTGCGTGTTAGGTTCAGCGGCGTGATACTTACGGGTGCCTTCCTGGCCGACGCCGCCGCCGTGGTGGACAACAAACTCAACGTGCAGGGCGGCGTGCTGTCGCGATTTGCGGTCGGTCCGGACCGGTTGGCCCGGTTTGTCTTGGTGGTGCTCACGCAGTCGGAGCCGGGCAGTTCCGACGACCGCCAGCTCAACATCGAGGCAAGGCCTCCCGCGGATGCCGAGGCGATACGCCTGCAGTTCGAAGTGCCCGAAGCGGCGGTCGCCGAGTTTCCCGGGTTCGCCTTCTTCGAGATCCAGCTGCGCTTGCCCGTCGACGGCCGTTGGGTGTTGGTCGTGACCGCCGACACCGGAGCGATCTCGCTCCCGGTACTGGTCAGCGAGATGCCACCGTCGTTCGGCTTCTAGGCCGACACGGGGCGCTCAGCGCAGCTCGGTGCCGGTGAGCGACTGCTCCGGCGGCCGCGCCTCGCCGGCCGGCTGCATCGACAATCAGACGCAGTCCGAGGCGCCGTCGACGACGAAGACGGCGCCGGTGGTGTAGCTGCTGTGCTCGGTGCACAAGAAGGCGACTATGGGCGCGATCTCGCTGACCGATCCGAAACGTCGCAACGGAATATGAGCCAATTCCGCCGCCACCAACTCGGGTGCGATGTGCATCGGTGCGGTCATCGGGGTATCGATGGTGCCCGGTGCCACCGCGTTCACCCGGATTCCCATCGGGGCCCACTTGACCGCGAGATTCCTGGTGATCGAGATGATCCCCGCCTTGGCGGCGCCGTAGCCGGGTACCAGCGGCACCGCTCGCAGCGCGGACATGGATGCCATGTTGACCACGCTGGCACCCCCGGACGCCGTCGACGCCTTCAATGCGCGGCGAAGTCCCACGGTTAATCGGTAGGGACCGGTCAGGTTGAGAGTCACCGACGTGTCGAACCCATCCGGCTTGGTTTCGTCGAGCCCGCCGGGGAAGTTCGCGCCGGCGTTGTTGACCAGCACGTCCAGTCGGGGGAAACGCTGAGCCAGCTGGTCCACCGAATCGGCATCGACCAGGTGCAGCCGGTGATACGTCATGCCCGACAGGTCTGTCTCGTACTCGGCCGCGGCCGGCCTGGTTCCGGTGACCGCGACCTCGGCCCCGGCATCGCGGAACAGCGTCGCGATCGCGTGTCCGATTCCGCTGGTGCCGCCGGTGATCAGGGCGGTGGTCCCGGTGAAGTCGAAACTCACCCGCGCGGTCATGAGTTGCTCGCTATCTGATGCTTGAGCCATGCGCTTTCCCAGAAGTTCGTACTCTCGGCCAGCAGTGTCTGGTGGGCTTGTCTGAGCACTGCGCGCGCCTGATCGTCGGGCACCAACTCGGCGAGGTGGATGGCGTGCACCGGCCGGCCGGCGGCCAGGTGCGCGCGCGCCCTATCCAGGAGGGTGTCGGCGCCGGCCAGTTCGACCACGTCTGCCGCGACGGCGTCGAAGCCGACAGGGTAGAGCTCGGTCGTCGAGCGATGATGAAACCAGCCCGAGTAGTTCTCCCAGATCGCCCGCACGTCCCAGGCGACCTTTCCGTAGCCTTGGCCCACGTCGTATTCCGGCGGCACGCTGATCTCACGCATCAGCGTCGCGACGTCCTTTCCGGCGTTCATCCCGGCAACGGTCTGGTCGTGGATGTACTGGATGGCGTTGCGCAGCCGGGTCAGCTCGGCATTGATGCGTTCGGCGCCGGTGATGGGCGCGAAGTGACCGGTCACCAGGAGTTCGGGTTGCAGGTCGCGGACCCGCTCGATCGAGGAGATGGCTGTCAGGGCGTCTCGGTAGCGGTCACCGCGTATGGTGACGAGGTTGGGCACGTGCCCGAACACCGGGCCGAAGGTGTTGCCGCACAGGCATATTCGTTCGTCAGGCAGCCACACCACGAGTGAGTCGGTGGTTTCTCCGCCCGGAACCGCCAGCAGTTCGATCCGCCGGCCACCGACCTCCAGCGCGAGGCTGTCCTCGAAGTCCAGATCGACGGCCGGGACGCTCTGCGCGGGCAGGCGGGTGGTGCCCAGGCGGCGTTGAATCGCTTCGATGCCGGTCATCAGCGTGTCTTTGAAGGCGAAGGCGCTGCGGCTGGCCCGGTACCGGATGAGGCGTTCGTTGTCGTCGCGCCATAGGGTCCAATTCTCTTGCGCGACAACGACAGTATCGGGATCACGGACGCTGTCCAGACCGCCGACATGGTCGACGTGACCCTGGGTGAGGATGATGTAGCGTACCGGCGAGTTGTCGACGGCATCGAAGTTGGCGCGGTGCACCGGCCCCTCGAAACCCATGCCGGTGTTGACTATCACCCGGCCGTCCCCGGTGGTCAGCAAGTAGGCATTCGACAGGCCCGGCGAGCACCACAGACCCGGCGCGAACTCCTCGGCCCGTTCGGCGGCCGCCGGGCGAATCTCGTCGGCGCCGGGCCGGCTGAGATAAACCGGTTCGAACATCGCTGCGTTCTCCTTCGTCGGGTCAGGACTCGGCGTGGACGTCGAATCTGTCGATATAGAAGCCGAACCGTTCGCGCAGGCGCTCGGCCGAGATGCCGAAGTGGCGGTGCAGGTCGTAGCGGATTCGTCCGTGCTTGCCGCGCGGATTGCCGCCCAGGTACTGCTGAAAGCGTCCGCGTACCTCGGGAGTCAATTCGACTCCACCGCGCCGGTAAAGTTCTGCGAGCAAGGGCATTTCGTTGCCGTTGAGCCGGTGGAAGCCGACGTCGATGCTGCGCTCGGGCGGCACCAGGGCGCGGTCGCGCACGCAGGCGCGCAGCAGCCGGTGCACTCGGTCAGTCCAGTAGTCCAGCAGCCAGTCGGCGTCGATGCTGTTGCGGCGCAGCCGGTCCGAGTAGGCCATCATGGTGACCGCCGACTGGATCACCGCGACGGGGTCGCGGTGGGTGAAAACGACGGTCGCGTCGGGGAAGGTCGCCATCATGGGGCCCAGTTGCTCGCAATGCTGCGGGCTCTTGAGCACCCAGGTGCGGGGGCCTCGCAAGAACGTCAATGCCCGCAACACTTTTTTCAGGTAGGCGTAATGACGGTGTTGGTCGAGTCCCAGATAGTAGTCGCGCCAATCAGGCACTCGCGCATGCCATTCCAAGACATAGGAGGCCATATCCAGGTCGAGGAGCTCCACCTCCTCTTCGATGGCCTCGGGGAAGCGGTCATGCATGGCGGCCACCACCGGCGCGGTGACCATGAGTGCGTCATGCTCGTGCTTGGCTCGGGCGTAGCGAGGGTCTACTCCGAAGATGTCGGGGCCCTGGCCGCGGGCCGGGATGGGTTCCTGGCTTTCCCAGTACGGCAGTGCGCGCCGGCGTGGATCGGCGGCGATGAGGTTGACCAGGTGGGTGGTGCCCGATCGCGGCATCCCGACCACGATGAAGGGCTTCTCGATCGGGATCGATTCGATCTCGGGATACCGCTTGATCAGGTCGGTCAACGACAAGCGGTTGCGCAGCAGTCGAATCACTCGTTGCCGCAAGGTGCCGCGGGTGAGCTGGGTCAGGCCGGTGTCGCCGTCGATGGCCGCCACGTGCGCGGCCAGCCGGTCGCCGAAGCCGTCGGTGTCGTCCAGGTCGTCGGCTCCTGCCTGGTCGATCGCTTCGGCCAGCATCCGGTCGATGTCGAGTTCGACGGGCCGCGACTCGGTGAAGTTCAGCACCTGGCGCTGGACATCGCTCAGCGTGGGTGACGTCAGATCGTCGAAGTCGATGTCCTGGGTGTCACCGCCCGTAAGGTCCACCGGGTCCCCACTCCCACGCGTCGATCGGAGTCGATCGATATGTGCCTCAGACGGTAGCCGGTGCTGCGCCGCCGTAGCACAGGCAGGTCGACCAGCATGCGGCGGTGCGTGCCCGGCCGCCCGGTAGCTTTGAGGTCCGCGATAGGAAATGGGGGGCAGTGATGTCGATACCGAACCAACCTCGAGACCCATCCAGCGGGCCGCCTTGGGGCGAACAGCCGCATGGCTACGGACCACCGCCGAATCCCCATGTTCCTTCCCAGTGGGGCTATCCGGGTCAGCCGCAGCCCGCCAACCCGGCTTACCCCTACCCCGGTTTCCCCGGCTACCACCCGGCGGGGAACCCGTACGCGCCTTATGGGCACGATGCCGCCAGCGGCGTGCCTTTGTCCGACAAGTCTGCTGTGACTGCCGGACTCTTGCAGCTGTTCTTCGGCTTCCTCGGCATCGGCCGTTTCTACATCGGATCGATTCCGATAGCCGTCACACAGCTGAGCCTTGGCCTGCTCGGCATCGTCCTGACCATGTTCTGCTTCGTCGGTTTCCCGATCTTGGTTGGTGTTGTGGTCTGGACCTTTGTCGACGCGATCATGATGTTCACCGGCAGCGTGACCGACGAATACGGCCGAAAGCTGCGCTGAAGCGCCAGGCGCGGCGACGAAACGGTACCCTGCACCGGAGGCCAGGCCGGCGCTCATTTCGGCAGGAAAGGTTGTGCGGTGCTCGTTGTCACTACCAATGACATTCCCGGCTGGGAGATCCAACGCGTCTGTGGAGAGGTCTTCGGACTCACCGTGCGATCACGAAATGCCTTCTCGCAGATAGGTGCCGGCTTCAAGTCGATGTTCGGCGGGGAGCTGCAGGGCATGACCAAGAATCTGGCCGAGAGCCGCAACGAGGCGATGGTCCGGCTGATGAACGAGGCGCGCAACAAGGGCGGTAACGCGATCATCGGGATGCGATTCGACACCACCGAACTGGGTGACGTGTGGACCGAGATCTGCGCCTACGGCACCGCGGTGCAGGCCGTGCCGGTCACCGACGCCGCCCGTTACACCGCCTCGCAGCTCGGTTACGGCGGGCCGCAGCCGCAGCCCCAGCAACCGCAGCCCTACGGCGCGGGCTGAGACCGGCCGAGACGGCGGCGATAGGTTCGGCGGGATGATCGTGGGGGCCTTCCTGGCCGAAGCAGCGTCGGCGGTGGACAACAAGCTCAACGTCTCCGGCGGCGTCTTGTTCCGCTATGCCCTCGACGCCGACCGGTTGGCGCAGTTTCTGCTCGTGGTGCTGACGCAGACCGAGACCGGTAACCCGGACCGGCGAGTCGATGTCGAGATCTGGCCTCCCACCGACGGCGAGCCGCTGCACCTGCCCTTCGAGCTGCCCGAGGCCGCCACCGCCGCCGAGGTCGGCTTCGCGATCTTCGGCATCGAGGTGACGCTACCGGTCGACGGCCGCTGGGTGATCGTGGTGACCGGCGGTGCCGGAGCGATCTCGCTTCCGCTACTGGTGAGTGGCGGCTAGTCGCGGCGGCATGGCCGCTGCGTCAGCGATTTGGCTACCCTGACGCATTGATGACGGACCGGGGCGCAGCTGACCACAGGCGATTGTTGAAAGCGCTATCACCCGTGATAGCGCTTTTCCGACTCGCATGCGTGCCAGCTCGGTGATGCTGGTGTGGCCATTGTGACCCGTTTCGCTCGTCAGGATAGTGCGCCAGCAACCACCCAGATATGCCTTGACCTGCTGATACCTGAACGGTAAGGGCGGTGGCGGAGGGATTTGAACCCTCGGACGGTGTTAGCCGTCACACGCTTTCGAGGCGTGCTCCTTAGGCCGCTCGGACACGCCACCGTCGAGCAGCTTACCGAACGGGTGGCCGGTCACCCCAATCGCTGGCGGGCGAAAAACCCCTCCAGCGGTGCGGCGCAGTCCGCGGCGAGCACTCCGCCCCGCACCTGCGGCCGATGGTTGAGCCGGCGGTCGCGGACCACATCCCATAGCGACCCGACCGCTCCCGTCTTGGGTTCCCAGGCGCCGAACACCAGGCGAGCGACCCGCGCCAGCACCAGCGCACCCGCGCACATGGTGCACGGTTCCACGGTGACTGCCAGCGTCGTCCCCTCCAGCCGCCAGCCGTCACCGAGCACGGCCGCCGCCGCGCGCAGGGCGAGGATCTCGGCGTGCGCGGTCGGATCGCCCAGCGCCTCACGGGCATTGACCGCACGGGAAAGTTCTGTTCCGTCAGCGCCCACGACGACCGCGCCGATGGGCACATCACGCGGACCCGCCGTCGCGGCGACCGCCAACGCGGCACGGATCAGCTCTTCGTCAGCGGCCACCGACGCGGTCAGCGGTCACCGACCGAGGCGGTCGATCAGCGCCGACAGTTGCTCGGCGAAGCCCATCTCCCGGGCGATGCGCCCGAGCTGCTCGTCGGCGTAGAGGTCGGTCTCGTCGAGGATGACCCCGAGCACCGCTTCGGGCAGGCCGATGTCGGCCAGCAGGCCGAGGTCGCCCTCCTCGAACGGCTCGGCGTCCTCGAGGTCGTCGGGATCGATCTCGGCGTCCAGGCTGTCCAATGCCTCGGCGGCGATGTCGTAGTCCAGTGCCGCGGTGGCGTCCGACAGCAGCAGACGCGTCCCCGAGGGTGCAGGGCGCAGGATGATGAAGAACTCGTCGTCGATGTCGAGCAGCCCGAAGACGGCACCGGAGCTGCGCAGTTCCCGCAGTTCCGTCTCGGCGGCCGCCAGGCTGGTCAGCGCTTTCCGACCCATCGCCGCGCAGCGCCATTTGCCCTCTTCACGCACGACGGCAACGCCGAAACCGTCCGGCGCGTCGGCGGACGGGCCCGGCGCGGAGGCCCGTTGTGCTCCCATGGCCGCTTACGCTAGTCGCTGACCAGGCCCGTGACCAGACGGCCCCGCTGCGACACCGGTGGCCAGCATCAGATGGAACCAGGCACCGACCGGACAAGTGTGCCAACCTTGGGACTGTGCAGACGACACCCGTGTGCGTACTCGGGCTGGGGCTGATCGGCGGCTCGATCATGCGAGCAACGGCAGCGGCCGGCCGCGAGGTTTTCGGCTACAACCGGTCGGTGGAGGGAGCCCACGGCGCCCGGGCCGAAGGATTCGACGCCAGCACCGATCTTTCCGCGACGCTGACTCGGGCCGCGGACGTCGAAGCGTTGATCGTGCTGGCGGTTCCGATGCCGGCATTGCCCAACATGCTCGCCCACATCCGTGAGTCGGCCCCCAACTGTCCGCTGACCGACGTCACCAGCGTCAAATGCGCGGTGCTCGAAGAGGTCGCCGCCGCCGGTCTGCAGGCCCGCTTTGTGGGCGGTCACCCGATGACGGGCACCGCCCACTCGGGCTGGGTGGCCGGCCATGGGGGGCTGTTCACCCGAGCCCCCTGGGTGATCGCCGTGGACGACCATGTCGATCCTCAGGTGTGGTCGATGGTGATGACGTTGGCACTGGACTGCGGGGCGGTGGTGGTGCCCGCCAAATCCGACGAGCACGACGCCGCCGCGGCCGCCATCTCCCATCTGCCGCATCTGCTTGCCGAGGCGCTGGCGGTCACCGCCAGCGAGGTCCCGCTGGCTTTTGCGCTGGCCGCGGGTTCTTTCCGGGACGCAACCCGAGTCGCCGGCACCGCCCCGGACCTGGTGCGCGCGATGTGTGAAGCCAATACCGGCCAATTGGTGCCGGTCACCGACCGGGTCATCGAGTTGCTGGGCCGCGCCCGCGATTCGCTGGCCGGCCACGGCTCGGTGGCCGACCTGGTCGACGCCGGCAACGCCGCACGCACCCGCTACGAAAGCTTCCCGCGGTCCGACATCGTCACGGTGGTGATCGGCGCCGAGAGATGGCGCGAGCAACTGGCCGCCGCGGGCCGGGCGGGCGGGGTGATCAGATCCGCTCTGCCAATCCTGGATAGTCCACAATGAACCCTTCGGCGTCGACGGTCACGCTGGTATCGGCGACCGGTGACCGGAGCTTGATCGCGTCCAGACGTCCCTCGCTGGTGTAGCTGACGGTGGCCGCGTCGACGGTCATCTCGGGGACGTTGACATAGACCATCGGCAAGGCCAGCGACTCGGCCTTCTCGTGGATACCCAGGCGGCGGATCGGCAGGGCGTTGAAGAACGGGCTGAACACCAAGTCGACGTCGAGCGCACCGTTGTACGCCGCGCGCCGCTCGCCCTGGTGGTCGGTCACCAGCCACATGTTCTCCTCGTCGCGGGCGATAGCAAGCTGCCGTTCCCGCTCGGCCAGCGTGACGGTCAGCCCGAACCGCTTGGTGGCGCCGGACTCGTCGGTCTGCAAGTCGTAGTAGGCACCGAAGGCCGGATTTGTTGCGGTGGCCGCCGCCACGATGCGGCCGTTGGCCCTGATTCGCTTGCCGGACACCTGGATTCGTACCGATTCCATGCGTGAGACGTCCTGGGCGCGCCAAGTCAACATCGCCGACCAGACGCGCCGGGCCGGATCAGAGGGAGCGGAGTTCACACTCCTACCGTAGGACGTGTCCGGCAACCGCGGCGGAATTGGAGCTAACTGAGACGTCAATTTCGCGATTTGGCCTGGCTACAGGCTTACGCAGGCGACCGGTTCCCGGCGCAGACGCCCATACCGCCAAGGCCAGCACCCCGTCGAGGAGCAACGCCAGCGCGGCCACCATCACCGCACCGACCAGTGCGATGTGGAACTGGCGCTCCTTGATCCCGTCGATCAGGTAGCGGCCCAGCCCGCCCAGACTGGCGTAGGCGGCCACCGTCGCGGTGGCGACCACTTGCAGTGTCGCGCTGCGCAGCCCGCCGAGCAGCAGCGGCATCGCATTGGGCAGCTCGACACGCAGCAGCACCCGCGGTTCCGTCATCCCCATCGCCCGTGCGGCATCGACTACCAGCGGGTCGACTCCGGCGATGCCCGCATACGTGCCGGCCAGCAGCGACGGAATGCCCAGCAGCATCAGGGCCGCGATCGGCGGGCCGATGCCCAGCCCGAACACCAGCACCCCCAGCAGGAGCACACCCAGGGTCGGCAACGCGCGCAACCCGTTGACCACGCCGACCACCAGCACCTGGCCGCGTCCGGTGTGCCCGATGAGCATTCCGATCGGGACGGCGATCACCGCCGCGGCGGCCACGGCCAGCGCGGTGTATTCCAGGTGCTCCAGGGTCCGCGCAGCCAGCCCGTCTGGTCCGGTCCAGTTGGCCGCCGTGGAGATGTAGGACCACGTTTGCTCGAGGAAGTTCGTCGCTTTCATCGGCTACCGCCGACGATGCTGGATCTGATCCGGCGACGGCTGGCTGACGCGCGCTCCCACGGCGTGGCCAGCCGGCCGGCCAGGCTGAGCAGCATGTCGATGACGACGGCCAGGGCGAACATCGCGATGATGCCGGCCACGATCTGGTCGCTCTTGTCGGTCTGGTAACCCGCCGTGAACCAGGTGCCCAGGCCGCCGATGCCGATCACCGAGCCCACCGAAACCATCGCGATGTTGGTCACGACGACCACCCGCAGCCCCGCTACCAATACCGGGATCGACAGCGGCAGTTCGACTTTGATCATTCGGCGGATCGGTGAGTAGCCGACCGCGACGGCCGCGTCCCGCACCGGTGCCGGCACGGCATCCAGCGCCTCGAGCACGGTCCGCACTAACAGTGCCGTCGTATAGGCGGTCAGCGCGACGATGACGTTGGCCTCATCGAGGATGCGCGTTTTGATGATCAGCGGCAACGCCACGAACAGCGCCAGCGACGGGATGGTGAACACAATGCTGGCCGCTGCCGTGGTCAATCGCCGCAGCACCGGCGCGTGTTGCACCGCCAACCCCAGGGGCACCGCGATCGCCATCCCGATCAGCACCGGAATCAGCGACAGCCGCAGGTGGATCACGGTCAGCACCCAGGCGGTGTCGAGGTGGGTCAGCAGATAACGCACGCCTCAGCCCTGCCGTCGACGTGTCACCGCGGCCAGCACGTCGTCGGCCAGTACGGCGCCGATCACCTTGCCGCCACCGTCGACGGCGACACCCATCGACGACGGCGACGACAGCGCCGCATCAAGCGCCTGGCTGAGGTTTCCGTGGGGGCGGAACACCGAGCCGACGACCGTCATGACATCCGGCAACGCCGCGCCGTTTCGGTGGCGGCGCAGACCGTCGGCGTCTATCCAGCCCAACGGCGCGCGGCCGTCGTCGACCACCAGCTCCCAGCCATCCGGCAGTGGCTTGTCGTGCACGGTGTTTGCGGTCACGCAGGTGATGTCGTGCAGCGGAAGTCCGGCGCCGTCGATGAGCTGCAGCAACCGATAGCCGCGGCCGAGACCGATGAATTTCGACACGAAATCGTTGGCCGGGCGTGAAAGTAGCTTGGCCGGCTCGTCGCACTGCTGCAGGCGGCCGCCGGGCGCGAACACCGCCACCACGTCGCCGAGTTTGAACGCCTCGTCGATGTCGTGTGTGACGAAGACGACGGTTTTGTGCAATTCGCTTTGCAGGCGCAGGATTTCATTCTGTAGGTCGTGGCGGACCACGGGGTCGACGGCCGAGAACGGCTCGTCCATCAACAGGATCGGCGGGTCGGCCGCGAGCGCGCGTGCCACTCCGACGCGCTGTTGCTCGCCGCCGGAGAGCTGCGCCGGGTAACGGGTGGCGACCCTGGGACTCAGCCCGACCCGCTCGAGCACCTGATAGGCGGCTTTGCGGGCGGCCCGGCGCGACTGTCCCTTGAGCACGGGCACCGTCGCGACGTTGTCGATTACCCGTTGGTGCGGCATCAATCCCGCGTTCTGGATGACGTAGCCGATGCCGAGCCGCAACCGCACCGGGTTGACGCCTGCCACGTCGGTGCCGTTGACGGTGACGGTGCCCGAGGTCGGCTCGACCATCCGGTTGATCATCCGCAGTGCGGTGGTCTTGCCGCAGCCGGACGGGCCGACGAAGACGGTAAGCCTGCCTTGAGGGACTTCGAGGCTCAACCGGTCCAGGGCGGTGGTGCCGTCGGCGTACACCTTGGCGACTTCGTCGAAGCTGATCATGGCTGGATGGGGTGGTCGAAGCCGTTGTCGCGCAACCATTTCCGTGCCGCCTGGTCGGGATCTACGCCGTCGTTGCCCGACACCGCGGCATTGAGTTCGGCCATGCCTTCGGTCGTCAGCTTCGCCGAAACCGCGTCCAGGACATCCTTGAGGCGATCCGATTTCTTCTGCGAATTGACCAGCGGCACAATGTTGCCGGCCAAGAAGTTGTGTTCCGGGTCCGCCAGGACCACCAGGTTGTTCTGCCGGATCGCCGGCGAGGTGCTGAAGATGTTGGCGGCGGTGACGGTCCCGTCGACCAGCGCCCGCACGGTCACCGCGCCGCCGCCGTCGTTGATGGTCATGAAATTGGCTGGCGCGATGTCGAGTCCGTACTTCTGGCGCAGGCCGGGCAGCCCGGCCGGCCGGGTCTGGAATACCGACGGCGCCGCAAACTTCACCTCGGCAGAATGCGCCGCGAGATCGGCGATGGTCGTCAGGTTCCATTTGGTGGCGGTCACCTTGGTGACGGTGACGGTGTCGGTATCGGAGGCCGGTGACGGCGTCAAGATCGACAGATCGCCGGGCAACCGCTTGTAGAGCTCCAATTCGACCGCATCCAGCATGGTCGCCGTGGAGTCTGGCTGAAAGTACAGCAGCAGGTTGCCGATGTACTCCGGTACCAGGTCGATGGAATGGTCTTTGAGCGCCGGTATGTAGGTTTCGCGGCTGCCGATACCCAGTCGCCGCCCGACGTCGAAACCGTTGGCCTGCAACGCCTGCGCATAGATTTCCGCGACGATCTGCGATTCCGGGAAGTCGCCGGAGCCGACGACGATCGACTTGATGGTGCCATTTGACGACCCGAACGGGTCGGCGTTGCCGCACGCCGCCACCGGGCATGCCGTCACCAGGCAGACCGCCGCGGCAAGTGTCGCGCGACGCGTGCGCCGCAGCATCCCCATGCCGGTGACACTATCTTGAGCACGATCAGGGTGCCGCAATCCCGCCTCATGCGCGTTTTCCGCGTAGCTTGGTTTCATTCCGGGCGGGATGGGAAGAAGATGACATTATGACCAGCAACCCCTCAGGCCCGCGTGAACAGCCGCCCTCGGCTCCCAGACCTCGTGTGACCGCCAAGGACCCGGCGTCCACACTGACCCGAGCCGGCGCCCTGTGGTCGTCGTTGATCGCCGGCTTCTTGATCCTGATCCTGTTGCTGGTCTTCATCGCGCAGAACACCGCCTCCACCCCCTTCACCTTCTTGGGCTGGCATTGGAGCCTGCCGCTCGGGGTGGCCATTCTGCTGGCCGCCGTCGGGGGTGGGTTGCTGACCGTGGCGGTCGGCACCGCGCGGATCATTCAGCTGCGTCGTGTCGCCAAGAAATCCCACACACAGGCATTGCGCTCCGCCGGCCCGCCGCCCCGTTGAGCGTGCGTCCTGGGCTTTGAGTGGGCAAGCCGGGCGGCTCGATCGCGTGACCTTCCCGCCGTCGGGTCACAGCCGAAGTCACCGCCGCACACTCAACCCGAGCGGTCAGGACATCGGCTTGGTGATCTCGGCCAGGCCGCGGGAGATCAGCGGCGATACCACGTCGGGCGCGTCGTCGCCGGAATCGGCTTGGCCATCGGCGAGCTCGGACATGCGCCTGCGGAAATCGATGCCGGCCGCGATGATGGCCAGCTTGAAGTAGCCCAGCGCCATGTAGAACTCCCAATGCCCCAGCGACATCCCGGAGACCAGCGAATACCGGTCGGCCAACTCGTCAGCCGTCGGCAGCAGCGGCGACGTCCAGGCAGCCTGCGCGTTGACGATCAGATCCAGCGCGGGATCGCGGTAGACGCACATCAGGGCCGCGTCGGACAGCGGGTCCCCCAGTGTCGACAGCTCCCAGTCCACCACCGCGCGCACCGTCGCCGGGTCGTCGGCATCCAGAATCGTGTTGTCGATCCGGTAGTCACCGTGCACGATCGAGGTTCGGCTTTGCTTCGGAATCGCTTGCCGCAGAGCCGAATGCAGTCTGGCGACGTCATTGTCACGGCGGTCGTCGGGCAGCCGCACCAGGTCCCACTGCGAACCCCAGCGGCGCACCTGCCGTTCCAGGTAGCCGTCAGGTCTACCGAAATCGGCGAGCCCGACCGCGTTCGGGTCGATGCCGTGCAAGTCGACGAGCACCCGGATCAGCGCGTCGACACAGCGGTCGATGACCCGACTGCCGAACGCTTCGAGTTGAGCGCGCCGGCGCACCACCTGTCCGGCAACGAATTCGACGATCTGGAAAGGGGCGCCCATCACCGAGTCGTCCTCGCACAGGGCGATGGTGCGCGCCACCGGCACCGGCGTGTCCTGCAGTGCGGCGACTACCCGGTACTCGCGGACCATGTCGTGGGCCGACGGCGTCAGCCCGTGCAGCGGTGGGCGCCGCACCAGCCAACTCGTCGCGTCGTCGTAGACCCGGAAGGTGAGGTTGGAACGACCGCCGGAGATCAACTCACCGCATAACTCACCGTCGCGCTCGACGCCGAGCGAACGCAGATATCCGTCCAGTGCGGCCAGGTCGAGGCCGTCGAGTCCGTGAACCGAGGTCACCGAACTTGTTTACCACCGTCGGCGGCCCGGCTCCCTTTCAGCCCGTGCGACGGCCCGCATCGCCGCCGAGCAGGCGCCGGTTCCGGGGCAATAGGTCCCACACATGTTCGGTCGCATTGACAGTCACCACCGTCGCCTGACCGGACCTGGAGAACAACAGCCGAGTCACCGAGGCGTAGTCGATGGGGAATGACAATAGGCGTGCCGTTCCCAGGATCTCGTGCAGCACCACGTTGATCACCCCGCCGTGGCTGAACGCCGCGACGGTCTCGTCCGGATCGGCGCTGACGACCACGTGGTCGACAGCCGCGCGGACCCGCGCGCGGAAGGCATCCTCGTCGACGGCGCTGGGCAGCTGCCCCTGAGCCATGCGCGCCCATTCCTGCGGGTTTTCTTCACGGATCTGCTCGACAGGGATGTACACGGGAAGGTCGCGGTCATATTCGGCGAATCGGTCGTCGATGTCGACCGACAGGTCGAGCGCCGCCGCGACCGGTTCCGCGGTCTGGATGGCGCGGCGCTGTGGGCTGCTCACCACCCGCGAGATGGGGAACCTGGCCAGCGCCTCGGGTAGCCGCGCCACCTGGGCTATGCCGGTCTCCGACAGGTCCGGATCCGAACCTTCGCCGTGTTCGCTGCGCAGCGGCAAAGCATGACGGACCAGAAGCAGTTGCATGGGCCAAGCCTTACATGCGGCTTGTCCGGCGCTACCATGCCGCTTGAGAATGTAATTCTCCGAGCCGAGAGCGGGTGTGCAGCCAATGACGACTGCCAGCGGAACGCAGCTGGACGCCGGCGTGATCGGTCGTTGGCTCGATACGAACGGCGCCCCGGGCGGTGGTGCGGAACCGGAACTCGAGCAGCTGAGCGGCGGATCCCAGAACACGCTGTACCTGATTCGGCGCGGCGATCAACGCATGGTGCTGCGGATGCCCGGACCCCGGGCGGACGCGGCCCGGGTCGACGGGTTGCTGCGGGAAATCCGGCTGGTGCGGGCGCTGTCGGGCACCGATGTGCCGCATGCCGAGTTGATCGGCGCCGACGAGACCGCTTCGGTGCTGGGCATGCCGTTCTACGTGATGCGGGCCATCGACGGGTGGAGCCCGATGGACGGCGGGTGGCAGGCGCCGTTCGACACCGACCTCGATGCCCGGCGCGGGCTGGCGTTCCAGCTCGTCGAGGGTGCCGCCAAGCTGGGCCGGGTGGATTGGCGCGCGCAGGGTCTCGACGGGTTCGGCCGTCCGGAGGGTTTCCATGAACGGCAGGTCGATCGCTGGCTGGGTTTCCTGGCCGCCTATCAGGTGCGCGAATTACCCGGCCTGCAGGAGGCCGCCGACTGGCTGCGCCGCAACCGCCCCGCGCACTACACGCCGGGCATCATGCACGGCGACTATCAATTCGCCAACGTCATGTTCGCGCACGGCGCGCCGGCCCGGCTGGCCGCGATCGTGGACTGGGAGATGACGACGGTGGGCGATCCGCTGCTGGACCTGGCCTGGGCGCTGCTGGGCTACGACGGCGAGGAGCCGCGCGCCGACGGGTTCTATCTCGACATGCGCGGCATGCCCAGGCGCAGTGAGCTGCTGGCGCACTACGAGGCGGTCAGCGGGCTGTCCACCGAGCACATCGACTACTACCTGGTGCTGGCCAACTGGAAACTCGGGATCGTGCTGGAGAAGACGTATGCGGCCGCGGTTCGGCCCGGACCGCACCAGGTGGATCCCAAGGTCACCGAAACCTTCGCGACGATGGTCCCCCAGCTCATCGCCACCGCGGCCGAACTCGCCAAGGCCCGCTGAAATGGGTTATGCGGATCAGCTTTTCGACCTCACCGGCCAGGTGGTGCTGATCACCGGCGGCAGCCGCGGATTGGGCCGCGAAATGGCCTTCGCCGTCGCCCGCTGCGGTGCCGACGTGGTGATCGCCAGCCGCAACCTGGACAACTGCGTGGCCACCGCCGCCGAGATCGAAGCCGAGACCGGTCGCACCGCGATGGCTCACCAAGTGCACGTAGGACGCTGGGATCAGCTCGACGGGCTGGTCGCGGCCGCCTACGAACGGTTCGGCAGGGTCGACACGCTGATCAACAATGCCGGCATGTCGCCGCTGTACGACAAGCTCACCGACGTCACCGAGAAGCTGTTCGACGCCGTCGTCAACCTCAACCTCAAAGGGCCGTTCCGGTTGTCGGCACTGGTAGGCGAACGGATGGTGGCGGCCGGACGCGGGTCGATAATCAACGTCAGCTCCACCGGTTCGCTGCGGCCGGGCGCGGACATCATCCCCTACGCTGCGGCCAAGGCGGGACTCAATGCGATGACGGAAGGTTTCGCCCGGGCGTTCGGGCCTACGGTGCGGGTCAACACGCTGATGGCCGGACCGTTTCTGACCGATATCAGCAAGGCCTGGAATCTGGAGCAGGCAAGCCAGAATCCGTTCGGACACCTTTCGTTGCGCAGGGCCGGAAATCCACCCGAGATCGTCGGCGCCGCTCTGTTTCTCGCGTCCGACGCGTCCAGTTTCACCACCGGCTCAGTTGTCCGGGCCGACGGTGGAATCCCCTGAGAGATAGGAGCATTCGCGTGCCTTGGGACTTCTCCACCGAACCGGAATTCGAGAAGAAGCTCGACTGGATTCGCGGATTCGTGCGCGACGAGGTGGAACCCCTCGAAGTGCTGTTCCCGGGCTGCGAGTTCCTGCCACTCGACGACCAACGCCGGCGTATCGTCGATCCGCTCAAGCAGCAGGTTCGCGACCAGGGATTGTGGGCGCCGCATTTGAGTCCAGAACTGGGTGGGCAGGGCTTCGGTGCGGTGAAGCTGACGCTGATCAACGAGATCCTTGGCCGCAGCCCGTGGGCGCCGATAGTGTTCGGCACCCAGGCACCCGACACCGGCAACGCCGAAATCATCGCGCGCTTCGGCACCCAGGAGCAGAAGGACCGCTATCTGCAGGGCCTGCTTTCCGGTGAGATCTTTTCCTGCTTCTCCATGACCGAACCTCAAGGCGGCGCCGACCCGCGGGTGTTCACCACCCGTGCCGTCCGTGACGGTGACGGTTGGGTGATCACCGGGCGAAAGTACTTCTCGTCCAACGCATCCGTCGCATCATTCTTCATCGTGGTCGCCATCACCGATCCCGACGTGGCCGTGCATCGCGGCGCCTCGACATTCCTGGTCCCGGCCGGAACCGCGGGGCTGACCATCGAGGCCAACCATCACCTGGTGGGCGCGTTACCGCACGAGCCCGGACATTCGCTGGTGCGATACGACGCCGTGCGGGTGGGACCGGACGCGCTGCTTGGCGAACCCGGACAGGGCTTCATGATCCTGCAGACCCGACTGGCCGGTGGCCGGTTGCATCACGCGATGCGCTCGATCGGGATGGCGCAACGCGCCATCGAGATGATGGCACGCCGGGCGAAAAGCCGCTTCACACAGGGTAGTTCGTTGGCCGACAAGCAGCTGGTGCAAGCGTTCATCGCCGACTCCTACACCGAGCTGATGCCGTTCCGGCTGGCCGTGCTGCATGCGGCCTGGCTGATCGACACCGCCGGCGAGCATGCGGCGCGAGCCGAGATCGGTGCCTGCAAGATCCTCGCGTCGCAAGTGCTCAAATCGATTGGGCTACGCGCCATCCAGGTGCACGGCGCGTTGGGCACCACCGATCAGCTGCCGCTGGTCAACGTCCTGCTCGGCGGGGTGGCCCTCGGCCTGGCCGACGGGCCCACCGAAGCACACAAGGTCAACCTGGCCCGGCTGCTGCTGAAGAACTACGACGCCGAAGACGCCGAGCGGCCCAGCGAAATGCTGGACGTCCGCCGCGAGGCCGCCCGAGCCAAATATGGCGACCTCGTGGATCACGTTCCCGCCCTTCCCTCTTCGTCGTGACCGCCGCCCGTTGATGCGTGCGGTCGTCTGCCGTGCGTACGGTCCGCCCGAGGACCTGGTTGTCTGCGACGTTCCCGACCCCGTCCCGGGGCCCGGCCAGCTCCTGGTGCGGGTGCACGCCGCCGCGGTCAACTTTCCCGATGTGCTGTTGATCGCGGGCAAGTACCAGATCCGGATCCCGGTGCCGTTCACACCGGGCAGCGAGCTCGCCGGCGAGGTGCTGACCGCCGGTGCGGGAGCGCCGTTTGCTCCCGGGCAGCGGGTTTTCGGGACCACGGCCGTCGGCGCGTTCGCCGAGCGGGCGCTCCTGGACGCGGCCTCGGCGACGCTCGTTCCCGACGACGCCGACCTGGCTTCGGCCGCCGCGTTCGGGGTCACCTACCGCACCGCGTATCACGCGTTGCGCTCGGTTGGGCAGGTGTCGGAAGGGGATTGGGTGGTGGTGCTGGGCGCCGCCGGGGGCGTGGGTCTTGCCGCCGTCGATCTGGCGGTCGCCATGGGCGCCCGTGTGCTGGCCGCCGCCTCCAGCCCGGACAAGCTGGAGTTGTGCGCGCAGCGGGGCGCGCAGGCGACCGTCGACTACGACCACGAGGACCTGAAAACCCGCATCCGAGCACTCACCGACGACAGTGCGCGCCTGGTGATCGACCCCGTGGGAGGCCGCTACTCGGAGCCGGCATTGCGTGGCCTGGCCCGCGGCGGAACATTCATCACCCTCGGCTACGCCGCCGGCACCATCCCGGCGATCCCGCTCAACCTCGTGCTGCTCAAGGGCATCACCGTGCGCGGCATGGAGATACGCACCTTTGCCAGTGACCACCCCGCCGAGGCCGCCCGGGACCTCGACGAGTTGGCGCAGCTGTTCGCCGCCGGCACGGTCCGGCCCTACATCGGCGCACGTTTTCCGTTGGCCGACACCGCCGCGGCCCTGCGCTATGTGGCCGAGCGCAAAGTCCTGGGCAAAGTGGTCATCGACGTCGCCTGACGTTGCCGGGTTCGGCAGTGCCACAGTAGGTTTCGACGGCCGTCCGCGCGCCTCACTGACAATTCACGAAGGCTGCTGGTCAACGATGTCCGCGAGCGCGGCCTTGGACCATCCCGGTTGGCGTTCGTTTCGGCCGCATCTCGCTTAAACCTCGTGCGATGGCAGGAGTCCGGGGGATGTCTCACGTGCTTACCGAGTCGGCCGTCATGCCGACGTATCCAGTGTGCAATGAGGGTGTCGAGTGTGCGGTGACGGCTTTGAGTGTGTATGTAGGGCGGAACATTTGCGCGGGGGCCGCCCTGACGGCACAGTCGACGCCACCAGCTCACAGTCGACGCCACCAGCTCACAGTCGACGCCACCAGCTCACAGTCGACGCCACCAGCTCACAGTCGACAATCTCGGTGAACCCTCCCGCGGACGCATGGTCGTCGCTATGCGGTGGGACCAGCGCCTCCAGCGATCAGGGCCGGCCGGGTGCGGGCTACGGCGTCACGATGTTGAAAGCCGGGTTGGGCTGATCGAGGACGCTCAGGAAGGTCTGCAGCACCGACTCGTCGCCGGACACCTCGAAACCCGGTGAGCTGATGTCGCCCAGCGCCGCCGTAACTAGCCGAACCTTGTTGCCTACCGTCACGGTCGCGTTCGCCGTCGCCGGGTCGGCGGCGACCTTGCGATGGATCAGCACACCGTTGCGCAGGGTCAACCGATAATTTTCGGCCGGCTCGGCGAAGCTGAAGTCGATCGCAAGATCCAGGTCCCAGGCACGCGGGCCGTTGATGCTGATGGCCACCACATCGAAGATCTGGTCCAGGGTCAGCTGGTCGAAGAACGTCGACGACGGCGCCTGCCCCGACGTGCCGAGGTTGCCATCCCGCAGCTCCGTCGCCCCCGACAAAAAGAAGTTACGCCAGGTCGCATTCTCCGCACCGTAGGCGAGCTGTTCCAATGTGTCGGCGTAGCGTTGCCGGGCCGCGGCGTGGTTGCTGTCGGTGAACACGGCATGATCGAGAAGGGTTGCCGCCCAACGGAAGTCGCCATCAGCAATGGCTTTGTCGGCCAGCTCGACGACCCGGTCGATGCCTCCCATCGCCTCGACGTAACGGGGAGCGATGGCTTCCGGCGGGTAGGGCCACAACCTGCCCGGGTTGCCGTCGAACCAGCCCATGTAGCGCTGGTAGATCGCCTTCACATTGTGGCTGACCGACCCGTAGTAGCCGTGGGTATGCCACGCCCGGTCCAGCGCCGGCGGCATCTGGAACATTTCGGCGATCTCGACACCCGTGTACCCCTGGTTCAGCAGCCGCAGCGTCTGGTCGTGCAGATAGGAATACATGTCGCGTTGCTGCGACAAGTACTCGACGATGTTGTCGTGCCCCCAAGTTGGCCAGTGGTGCGAGGCGAACACGACGTCGGCGCGATCGGCAAACGTCTCGATCGCCTCGGTGAGATAGCCCGACCAGGCGCGCGGGTCGCGCACCAGCGCCCCCCGCAACGTCAGCAGGTTGTGCAGGTTGTGGGTGGCGTTCTCGGCCATGCACAGCGCGCGGAAGCGCGGGAAATAGAAGTGCATTTCGGCGGGGGCTTCGCTGCCCGGCGCCATCTGGAACTCGATCTCCACCCCGTCGATGGTGTGTATCTCGCCGGTCTGCCTGATGTCGACGGTCGGCACGATGAGCGACACCTCACCGGTCGAAAGTGTCTGCCCCAGACCGCAGCCGACCTGCCCCCGGGGGCCGCGCGGCAAGTAGGAGCCATACATGTAGCCGGCGCGTCGCATCATGGCGCCGCCGGCGTAGATGTTCTCCTGGACTGCGTGCGCGGTGAAACCTTCCGGGGCCAGCACCGAGACCTTGCCGGCGTCGACGTCGGCCTGTGTCGTGACGCCCAGCACGCCCCCGAAATGATCGACGTGGCTGTGGGTGTAGATCACCGCGACGACGGGGCGGTCACCGCCGCGGTGGGTGCGATACAAATCCAGCGCCGCGGCGGCGACCTCGGTGGAGACCAACGGATCGATGACGATGGTGCCGGTATCGCCCTCGACGAAGCTGATATTGGAAATGTCGAAGCCACGGACCTGGTAGATACCGGGCACCACTTCGAACAAGCCTTGTTTGGCGGCCAGTCTCGATTGCCGCCACAGGCTGGGATGCACCGATGTAGGCGCGGGTCCGCTGAGGAATGAATACGCGTCGTTGTCCCAAACCACGCGGCCGTCGGCCGACTTGATGACGCACGGGGACAATGCCGCAATGAATCCGCGATCGGCATTGTCAAAGTCGGTTGGGTCATCGCTCGGGGGAACATATTCGCGATGGGCGGACTCGATGGCCGCAGAAGGGGGTTTGACGTTCACCGGCAATACATTGCCATTAACGCAGCGGTCCCCGGAAGATCCTCTCAAGTGACTAACAGGAAATATAGAGGATAGAAATAGTTGCTTAGGGCCCTAGACCTTCGTCCGGTTAACTTGCATACTGCCGGGGCGGTCCTCAAAGCCAGTGGATCGCTACGACGGCAAAGGAGCACAGGTGAAGCGTGGACTGACGGTGGCGGTTGCCGGAGCGGCTATTCTGGCCGCGGGCCTTTCTGGATGTTCGAGCAACAAATCGACCAGTAGCGGCGGAAGCTCCAGCAGCGCCGCCACCTCGACAAGCACCGGTGGCGGTGGCGGGGCCTCGGGCACGAAGGTCATCATCGACGGTCAGGACCAGCACGTGACCGGCTCGGTCGTCTGCACGACGGCGGCCGGCAACGTCAACATCGCGATCGGTGGGGCAGCCACCGGCATCGCCGCCGTGCTCACCGACGCCAACCCACCCGAGGTGAAGTCGGTCGGCCTGGGCAACGTCAACGGCGTGACCCTCGGATACACCTCCGGCACCGGCCAGGGCAAAGCCGAGGCGAGCAAGAGCGGCAACACCTACAAGATCACCGGCACGGCGACCGGCGTCGACATGGCCAACCCGATGCAGCCGGTGAACAAGCCGTTCGAAATCGACGTCACCTGCCCCTAGCAGCCCGGAAGGGCGCGGCATTCAACCGTGTGGTGATGCGGGCGGTTGCCACCCGTCGAGTGGCAACCGCACCGCGAACTCGGTATGTCCGGGCGAGCTGTTGACGGTGATGGTCCCGTTGTGGGCCTTGACAACGGCAGACACGATCGCCAAACCCAATCCGGTGCTGCCGCCCTTGCGGGAACGAGAGGTATCCCCGCGAGCGAACCGCTCGAATACCTCCGACTGAAGTCCCACCGGAATGCCCGGGCCGTTGTCGACCACCTGCAGCAGGGCATGCGCCGGCTCGACACTCAACCGGGTCGTCACCACCGTGCCGGGGCCGGTGTGGATGCGGGCGTTGGCAAGCAGGTTGGTTACCACCTGATGCAACCGCGCGACGTCACCGGTGACCACCACGGGCTCCGGCGGCAGGTCGAGTTCCCACTTGTGATCCGGGCCCGCAATGTGTGCGTCGCTGACCGCGTCAACCGCCAAGTGCGACAGGTCCACCGGTTCGCGTTCCAGCGGCCGTCCGGAGTCCAGGCGGGCCAGTAGCAACAGGTCCTCGACGAGACGGGTTATCCGCTCGGTCTCCGAAGCCACCCGGCTCATGGCGTGAGCCACCGCTTCACGGTCGTCGCTCATGCGTTGCGCGAGTTCGGTATAGCCGCGAATCGCGGCCAGCGGGGTGCGCAGCTCGTGACTGGCGTCGGCGACGAACTGGCGCACCCGGGTTTCGCTCGCCTGCCGCGTCGACAGTGCGGCGGCGATGTGGTCGAGCATCCGGTTCAGGGCCGACCCGAGTTGACCCACCTCGGTGTAGGGGTTCGCGTCGGTGTCGGACACCCGGACCGGCAACGCGACTTCGCCCCGATCCAACGGCAAATCGACGACTTCGGTCGCGGTTTGGGCGACGCGCCGCAGCGGCGCCAGCGCCCTCCGGATGATCATCGCCCCGGCGGTGGTCGCGGCGAGCAACGCGACCGCGGTGACGATGCCGAACATGACCAGCATCCGCAACATCGTGGCGTCGATGCCCGACATCGACAGGCCCGTGACGATGACGTCGGTGCGGTTACGGCTCGGGGCCGCGACCACCCGGTAGCGACCCAGGCCGTCGAGGTTCAGGGTCACCGGGATGCGGCTGCCCGCGATCGCGGCCAGCTGCGCCTGGGCCTTGTCGCTGAGCGCGGCCCGGGCACCGCTGCCGGTCAGATAGCCGGCGTCGATCGTCTTGCCGTTGCTGACCACCGCCGCGACCAATCCGGCCGGCTGGCCGGGCGCGTCCAGAAATTTGGGACCGGGACCGGTCCGCACATAACGAGGTTCGTGCCGGCGTGGCGGTTCGGGGTACAGCAGCGACGAACGATACGAGGCCCCGCTGAGCTGGCCATCGAGCTGCTTCAGCAAATGGTGGCGCAGGGCCAGTTCGGTTGCCGCGGCGATTCCGATACAGACCAGTACTAGAACCACGACCTGTCCGACCAGGAGTCGCAGGCGTAAAGACCAGGGCCGCCGGGCGTTAACGGGCCGGCTTGAGGACATAGCCCGCGCCGCGCAGCGTGTGGATCATGGGTGCGCGACCGTTGTCGATTTTTTTGCGCAGGTAGGAAATGTACAACTCGACGATGTTGGACCGGCCGCCGAAGTCGTAGCTCCATACCCGGTCCAGGATCTGGGCCTTGCTCAGTACCCGCTTGGAATTGCGCATCATGAAGCGCAGCAGCTCAAACTCGGTGGAGGTCAAGGAGATCGGTTCGCCGGCGCGAGCCACCTCGTGACTGTCCTCGTCGAGCACCAGATCTCCCACCACAAGTTGGGCACCGCTGTCGACGGTGGTGACGCCGGTGCGGCGCAGCAGCGCGCGCAGCCGCAGCACGACCTCCTCGATGCTGAACGGTTTGGTGACATAGTCGTCGCCGCCGGCGGTCAGCCCGGCGATGCGGTCTTCCACCGCATCCTTGGCCGTCAACAGCAGCACCGGCAGGCGGGGGTTCTCCCTACGTAACTTGTGCAGTACCTCCAGGCCGCTCATGTCGGGCAGCATCACGTCGAGTACGACGACGTCGGGCCGCGCGGCGCGGGCCGCTGCGATCGCCGATGCGCCGTCTTGCGCCGTGGTGATATTCCAGCCCTCATAGCGCAACGCCATCGAAACCATTTCGGCGAGAACGGGTTCGTCGTCAACGACCAGGACACTGATCGGTTGTCCGTCGGCGCGGGACATGACGACTCGCTCGACCGGAGTTCGCGGGCTCGTCACGATTCCCAGTATCCGCGCCGCACTGGGCCGACGCTATGCCGTTGCTATGCGCAAGCTGTGAAAGGTCGCGTGACCGCCGTGAGCACTGGCGGGCCACACGACCTTGGGCGCCGGGCGCTAGTACCAGTACCGCCGGCCGGCGACCGGGCGACCCATGGAGCCCAGAGCCCAGAGCACGGCTCCGATCACCAGCAAGATGATCCCGAGCACCGTCAGCAAATGGATGCCGAACACGAATCCGAGAATGAGCAAGATGGCACCGACGACGATCATGGCGACTTCCTTTACATTGAGGGGATGTGATCGCCCGGCTGCATTGAGCTGGGCTGCGGCAAATGGCAATTTGTTACTTTCGGGTTGACACCCAGGTAATTCAGGGGGCCCGCGATCACCGTCACCGCAACGGTTCCCGCTGAAGCGCAACTTGTTTGCTCACCTTTGAAGTAACCTCGCTGCCACGTCGCGAAGACTCCGATGAGTAACCACACGAGCACAATCGCCCCGACAACTCCGCGCCCACGCATGGTGACCTCCATTGTGTTTCGAGAAAATCCCGCACACCCTGACATACCCGTTGCACCCATGTTCAAACATCGTGCCGAGGCGAACCCCAATCGAATTAGGGGTCAGAATTTCCGCGGGCCGGCAAACTACCGGTTTTGGGCGGCGAGCCACTGTGCCGCGCGCCTCTTCGAGGCACGTGACAGCCAGGCGTCCTGGATCAGTTCGGCCAGTTCGGTGGTGCTGATTTCCGCCAATCGACTGGCCCGCACGAGCACCGACAAATGTCCGTCGAAGTGGGGGGTGGTGAAAAACGGTGACGCCGGATCCTGGGTCAGGGCCAGCTTGTCGGCCTCGGACTCCACCCACAGGATGATGACGTCGGTGTAGCGCTCACCGGTGTCCGGGTCGGTCGCGTCCGGCCGCGGGGTGCGAAAGTACACGAACGACTTGCCGCCCACCTGGTAGATGGGGTTACCCTGCGGCCCGACCACCCGGTTGACGTGTGGCATCGACGCGGCGATCCGGTGCACGTCGTCAACCGTGGCAGGTCGGTCAGCCATGACCGGGACTATACCCGTTAACCGGATCTGTACCATAGGCGACAAGCCTTGCGGTAAACGCGGATTGGGGGGCCGTGCCTGATACATTGTTCGCCGACGTGTCCGAATATCAAGTGCCGGTTGACGACTCATATCCCTACCGGGTGCTTTCCATCCGCGTTTCCGACGGCACCTATCGCGATCACAACTTCGCCCGAAACTATGCGTGGATGCGCGGCGCATTGGACAGCGGGCGAATGACATTCGGGATCGTCTACACCTACGTCCGCCCCAATTGGCTGGCCAACGCCAATACCGTGCGTGCCATGATCGATGCCGCAGGCGGCTTGCACCGACGCGTCGCCTTGATGCTCGATGTCGAGTCCGGCGGCAACCCGCCGGGCGACGGATCGGCGTGGATCAATCAGTTGTATTGGAACCTGGCCGATTACGCCGGTTCACCCAGGCGAATTATCGGCTATGCCAACGCTTATGACTTCTGGAATATGTGGCGGGTGCGCCCGCCGGGTCTGCGGGTGATCGCCGCCGGCTATGGATCCAACCCCCACCTGCCGGGCCAGGTCGCCCACCAGTACACCGACGGCTCCGGTTACAGCCCGAATCTGCCGCAGGGCTGCCCGCCTTTCGGCCGCTGCGACATGAACTCAGCTGACGGACTGACACCACGGCAATTTGCCGCGGCCTGCGGCATCACAGTGAACGGAGGACCGCTGATGGCGCTCACCGACGAGGAGCAAGCCGAGCTGCTGACCAAGGTTCGCGAGATCTGGGATCAACTGCGCGGGCCCAACGGCGCCGGCTGGCCACAACTCGGTCAGAACAGCCAGGGCCAAAACCTCACCCCCGTCGACGCGATCGCGGCCATCAAGGACGACATGGAGGGTATGCTCGCGGGGTAGGCGACCCGGTCAGCCGAGCCGAAAGCTGTTGCGGGACTTACGCTTACCGCATCTTCGGGCCGGGCGCCCGGCGGAACGCCGGTGCGGCCGGACGCCGCGGAGCCGCTACCCTGAGCTGCCGAACAGCAACCCGCCGACGCCGTTGACGCCAACATTGCCCGAGTTTCCGGCGGGAGGCCCGACAGCGCCGGCCCCGCCGGCCCAAATCGGGCATTCGATGAACTCATATGTGCCAGCGGGCGGTGGCCGCAAGCTAACGCCACGAGTCGCGCGGAGCCGGCCAATTTGCGATCAGGCTGCTGGTCGCTGTGCGGACACGAAAAGCGTCGGCGGCATGGAATCTTCGAGGTCACTGGGCACGCTGCGGCCGTAGCGGGCCAACACCTCCGTCATGGTTTGCGCCGACACCTGCCAGCCACGTTCGACTAGCCAGTCGGCCACAGCGGTGCGTTCCTCGGCGTACCAGAGATCGTCGAGATCGGTCGCCTCGACCTTGACCAGCCGGGCCGCCGCGGCTCGAATGCGTTGCATATCCTCACGCTGGCGTCGCACCAAATCGGGGTCGAGGAAGCCCGCGGCGGGCACGTTGCAGGCAAGCCAACTACCGGCCGTACTCTGCGCATCGATGCGGTCGAACAGGAGGTCCTGGGCCGTGGCAGGCAGATAGCGCAGCAATCCCTCCGCCGACCAGGCACACGGCTTGGAAGCATCAAATCCGGCCTCCTGCAATGCCGTTGGCCAGTCTTGCCGTAGGTCGATCGGGACGTTCACCAATTCAGCCGTCGGGCGCGCGCCGTGCCGGCGCAATGTGGCCGTCTTGAAGTCCAGCACCTTCGGCTGGTCCAGCTCGTAGACGACGGTGCCGCCGGGCCAGGGCAGCCGCCAGGCGCGGGCATCCAGTCCAGCTGCCAGAATCACCACCTGCCGCACACCGGCGTCGGCCGCGCCGAGAAAAAACTCGTCGAAAAATGCCGTACGGGTGGCCATGAAGTCAACCATCGCCCGAACCCGCGACCGCACCCCCGGCTCGCTATCGGCCACCTGGGCAAGCAGCCGGGGATCAGCGAACGCCGACCAGATCCCCTCGCCCGCCGCATCGACGAATACCCGCGCGAACGGATCCCTGATGAGCGGGTTTTCGCTTTCGGTCTCGGCGGCCCGAGCGGCCGCCACGCCCAGGGCGGTGGCTCCCACGCTCTCGGTGATGTCCCAGGAATCATTGTCAGTTCGCGGCATCCCCACACCTCGTCGGATAAAGTCGGATAAAGTCGGATAAAAAGGTCATGTCGAAAGTCGGTTTCGCGAGCCATTCTTCCAGCGGGTGCGGGCTACGATCGCTCGCTATGACTCGCACGCCCCAGGAAGTATTCGCCCACCACGGTCGGGCGCTGGCCACCGGTGACCTCGACGAGATCGTCGCCGACTACGCCGACGACTCCGTGGTGCTCACCTCATCCGGCGTTGCGCGCGGCAAGGACGCCATCCGGCAGGTGTTCGTCAGGTTGCTCGACGATCTGCCCGACGCGGCTTGGAACTTGAAAACTCAGATCTTCGAAGGCGACGTGCTGTTCTTGGAGTGGACCGCCGATGCGGGGCACCACCGGGTCGACGACGGCGTCGACACGTTCGTATTCGCCGACGGCATGATCCGGGCTCAGACGGTTCGATACAGCCTGCGCGCCAAGTCTTAGGACTGCCCCAGCAGTTCGGCCATTTTCGGGATGATGGCCTGAAGCGCCTTCACCGGGCGAATCATCACCTTGACCGAGACGATCTGGCCGTGGTCGTTCCAATGGAGCATGTCGATTCCGTTGACGTAGATGCCTGCCACGTCGGCTTCGAACTCGAGAATGGCCGAGCGTTCACTGTGCCACTGCTCGACGTAGTGAAAACCGGAGTCGCCGAACAACTTCAACGCTGCAGTCAGATAGGCGACGACCTGCGCCCGCCCTTCCTGCGGCCTGAAGACCGCGGGCGAGAAGAAGACCGCGTCCTCGGCGAGCAACCTGTCGAGACCATCGATGCGCCCGGAATCGACGATCTCGATCCAACGCTGGAGTACCGGCGACGTCATTGCACCAGAGTAGGTTTTTACAGGTGGACCTGGAAGCGGTGGCCGCATGGATGTCCGAGCGGGGGCTCGGCGAGGGTCCATTGGAGGACCTCTCCGCGGTAACCGGCGGAACGCAAAACGTCATGCTGCGATTCAACAGGTCCGGCCGGCCGTATGTGCTGCGGCGCGGTCCGCGACACCTGCGTCCACGCAGCAACACGGTGATCCTGCGGGAAACCCAGGTTCTCGCCGCGCTGGCCGGCTCCGACGTCCCGCATCCGCGCCTGATCGCCACCTGCGACGACCCCGGTGTGCTCGGTGACGCGGTCTTCTACCTGATGGAGCCCGTCGAGGGTTTCAACGCCGGTGAAGGGCTCCCGCCGCTGCACGCGGGCGACGTGCAGGTGCGGTACGGGATGGGCCTGTCGATGGCCGATGCGCTGGCCAGGCTGGGCGCGGTGGACCATGTCGCCGTCGGGCTCGCCGACTTCGGCAAACCGGAAGGCTTCCTGGAACGCCAAGTGCCGCGCTGGCTTTCCGAGCTGGAGTCGTATCAGCAGTACGACGGCTATCCCGGGCCGCAGATCCCGGGAATCGAGCAGGTATCAACGTGGCTGGAGCGTCATCGGCCGACGACGTGGACACCCGGCATCATGCACGGCGACTACCACGCGGCCAACGTCATGTTCTCGTGGACCGGGCCGGACGTGGTCGCCATCGTCGACTGGGAAATGTGCACGATCGGCGACCCACTGCTGGACCTGGGCTGGCTGCTGGCGACCTGGCGCCAGCCCGACGGGTCGAGCGTGTTCAGCCACGCGTTGGGTGGCCAAAGCGGGCTGGCCAGTACCGACGACCTGCTGCACCGGTATGCCGCCAACACCACCCGCGACCTGTCGCATATCACCTGGTACACCGTGCTGGCCTGCTTCAAGCTCGGCATCGTGATCGAGGGCACGCTGGCCCGCGCCTGCGCGGGCAAGGCCGAAAAGGAAGTCGGTGATCAACTGCATGCGGCCACCGTGCACCTGTTCGAGCGGGCGTTGAACATCGTCGAATCGCGGCACTAGCGATCGTCGAACCCGGTTTCGGCCAAATTCAGACCCTGCAAAACACCGAGCAAACTGTTGCTTCGCGGGCTCGATCAGGCCCGCGGTGAATGGCTGCTGCTGGCAACCTGCGCAAACTTCACGGCCATGTCGGCGTCACCGGACTGGCCGCCTGGCGATCAGCCGAGCCGACCCGTCGTTTCCCGGGCGCTTGACGTACGAGTCTGCATCCAGTGCGTCCAGTCTGCGACCAATTGAGTCCAAGCCGCGATTTCGTCGCCCTCAGCGCAGAATGAAACCCTGACCCCGTTCAGGCAGCGCCGGATCCGCGCGAACCGTTACTTACCCGCCGCCCCTAGCACTGAAGTGGGACGAGCCCGACATCGACACCGCAGAGCGCGACGACATCCCGACATATGACGGTGGCACGTACCGTCGGCCGTGATTCAAACACCCCTATCAGCCTCATGGCCGGGTCTATTGTCGGGGCAGCGGCGACGATCGTCCCAGCGGCCGCTGAAGGAGGCCACACATGACTGCGCTGCAACCCGGCACCACAAACGCAGAGTGGGTTCGGGAGGTGTTTCACCGTGTGTTCGACGAACGTGATTTCTCCCATGCACAAGACTTCTGGAGCGACGACTCGGTCGATCACTTCCTCGCCACCGGCGAAACCGTGCGCGGGGCAACGGCCTTGACACAATGGTTCAAGGGACTTTTTGCAGCGGTCCCGGATTGGCGGCTGGTGATAGAGAATGTCGTCGATGACGGCACAGGCCAGGTCGTGGTCCAGTGGAAGGGCGGCGGATCGTTCACGGGCTCGCCTTTTCAGGGCATCGAAGCGACCGGCCGCCGAGTCGAGATTCTCGGATGCGACGTCATCCGGCTGGCACCCGACGGCCGGGTGGCCAGCAATACGGTCTACTACGACGGCGCCGGATTTGCTCGTCAGATCGGGATGCTACCGATGTTGGGTACCCGCGCCGACCGCCTGGTCACCCGTGGGTTCAACGCAATCACCAGGCTGCGTCGTCGCATCGGGCGGTAGGCCGGAATATCTTTCGGGCGGGCCCGCCTGCACGCTTTCCGTGTCGAAGCCCGAGGCACGTCACCAAGCACGTTGGCAACCACCTATTGCGTCGTCGGCCCCCAGCCGCATCTGCAATACGTATCTCCACCGCGTCAAGCTGGCGTTCTTCGACCGGATCAGCCTGAGCCCGACACTCGGCCTCCAGACCCCGAGTGTTGTACCGCCACACCGCCTGCTACGCGGCTCACCGTGACTGCCAGAGCCGAGCGCATCCGCGATGCGCTGGATTTATCGAGTATCCGCGTCGCGAGGCGCGCATACTGGTCGCCGTGAATCCCCTAACCCGTTCGTTCCGCGTCGGATTCCACGGCATGATTGCTGCTGCCGTTGTTTTCGCAAGTGCTCTCGGCTGCGGGGGCGACCGAAATCGTGCACAGTCCACACCGGGACCGACACCCGCGCCCGTCACGCGGTCCAGCCTTCCGTACGACAACACGCCAGACGTAGCTCCGGCGGATGAGCAGCGTTTTGTCAACGCCACCAACGGTTTCGGGCTGGACGTGTTCCGGCGCATGTCGGCGGCCAGTGCAAAGAACCTGGTCTTCTCTCCGCTGAGCCTCAGTGTCGCCTTGTCGATGGCCTATGCCGGCGCCGCCGGTGACACGGCGGCCCAAATGAAAACCGTTCTGCGCGATCCGTTCGGCAATGACAGCTACTACCGTGCCATGAATCAGCTGCTGCTCGATCTGCGTTCGCGCAACCGCGCGGCAATCTCCGCCGAGGATCCGCGGAGTATCGAGCTGGCGATGGTCGACGCGGTCTGGCTGCAGCGTGGCCTGACGGTTCGCGCGCCGTTCCTCGACATCCTGGCTACCCAATACGATGCCGGCGCGCACCTCGGCGACTTCAAGGGCAACCCCGACGGCGAGCGAGTCACCATCGACAACTTCGCCAGCGACGCGACCAAAGGGCAGATCAAAGACCTGATCCCGCCCGGCGCGATAGACGACTTGACCCGCATGGTGTTGCTGAACGCGGCCTACCTCAAGGCGAGCTGGGAGAGCCCATTTCCGAAAGAACGTACCGCCGATGGCAGCTTCCGCGTGACTCCTCAATCAGCGGTGACCGTGCCGATGATGCACAAGGCGAGGGTGCTGCGCTACGTGGCCGCGTCGAATTTTCAGGCGGTGGAACTCCCATACGTGGGCGAAGACCTCAACATGCTGATCGTCTTGCCGGCGGAGGGACAGCTCCAGGCGGTTCGCAACAGCATGGACGACGCTTGGTTCCGCGACTTGGCCTTCGTGCAGGGGCCAGTCGACCTCAGTTTGCCCAAGTTTCGTATCAGCTGGGGACCCGAGGAATTCAAGGAGACCCTGGCAGCGATGGGGATGCCGCGCGCATTCGACGAGAAGCAGGGGGACTTCTCCCACATCACCACTGACGAACAGCTGAAGATCACACACGTACTGCAGAAGGCCTTCGTCGGGATCGACGAGTTCGGTACGGAAGCCGCAGCCGTTTCGACGGTGATCGGCGGAGGGTTTGGTCCGGTCGAGGAGGTCACGGTCGATCACCCGTTCCTATTTGCCATTGTCGACAAGACCGGCGCCGTGGTCTTCGCGGGCCAGGTGATGGATCCGCGCTGAGCGGTACGCGACGCGGTAGCCGGAAGACGAGATGTCTGACGGGCCCGAGCCCAGGCGGGTTTCGAGCATGCTCACCGGAAACGCGACAAGCGGGCTCACCCGCGATGAGATGACTATTGCGAGCGCGCCCGAAGAGATTCGAACTCCCAACCTTCTGATCCGTAGTCAGATGCTCTATCCGTTGAGCTACGGGCGCTTGTCTTCAGTTGTGTTCCTCGGAAGGATCCAGCGGAGGCGAGAGGATTTGAACCTCCGGTCCCCTTGAAGGGGGACAACTCATTAGCAGTGAGCCCCATTCGGCCGCTCTGGCACGCCTCCATGGACTTCCTGAGGGTACCCGATGCCGGGAACCCGGAGCCGCCGGACGCTTAGCGTACACAGCTGCAACATATGCTGTCGACGTGCCTGCCCGTCTGCGACCCGTGCTGGACGGGCTGCCGGTCTATGTTCCCGGCAAGACGGTGCCCGGGGCGATCAAATTGGCCAGTAACGAGACCGTGTTCGGCCCGCTACCCAGCGTCCGCGCAGCCATCGAAGCGGCTGCCGCCTCGATCAACCGCTACCCCGACAACGGCTGCGTCGAGCTCAAGGCGGCACTGGCCAAGCACGTGGGCTTCGGCCCCGAGCACATCGCCGTCGGGTGCGGTTCGGTCAGCCTGTGCCAGCAGCTCGTTCAAATCGTCGCCTCGGTGGGCGACGAGGTCATCTTCGGCTGGCGCAGCTTCGAGCTCTACCCGCCGCAGGTTGCGGTCGCGGGCGCGACCGCCGTCCCCGTGCCGTTGACCAATCACACGTTCGACCTCGACGCGATGCTCGCCACGGTCACCGACCGCACCCGGCTGATCTTCGTCTGCAATCCGAACAATCCGACGTCGACCGTTGTTCCTCCGGATGTGCTCGCCGATTTCGTCAAGGCGGTTCCGGCGCGCATCGTGATCGCGATCGACGAGGCCTACGTGGAATACGTCCGCGACGGCATGGCCCCCGACAGCCTGGAGTTGGTCCGCTCCCATGACAACGTCGTGGTGATGCGAACCTTCTCGAAAGCGTACGGGCTGGCCGGTTTGCGCGTCGGGTACGCGATCGGCCACCCGGACGTGATCGTCGCGCTGGACAAGGTCTACGTGCCGTTCACCGTGTCGAGCATCGCCCAAGCGGCGGCCATTGCCTCGCTGAATGCCGCCGACGAGCTGCTGGCCCGCACCGATGCGGTGGTCGCCGAGCGCGTTCGGGTTGTCGCGGCGCTGCGCGATGCCGGGTTCGACCTACCCGCGCCGCAGGCCAACTTCGTCTGGCTACCGCTGGGAGCGCGCACCCGTGACTTTTTCGAACGGGCCGCCGACGCTCGCATCGTGGTCCGCCCCATGAGCACCGACGGCGTCCGGGTCACCATAGGTGCACCGGGCGAAAACGACGCCCTGCTGCGATTCGCGTGCAGCTGGATCGCCGCCGAGGATGGGACACCACGAACGCCTGCCACCGCAAAGGCGCAAGGCAGGCCTCGGCCTCGGTGACCGCTATCGGGCCGGGTTGCGGCCGGTGAACGCGACCAGCCGATCCAGTGCACTGGCGTGGTCGGGAAGCTCGACCGGGGCGTCGAACCCGGCGGCGCTGCGTTCATGCGGCTTAATCAGGGTGCGCGCCAGCTCCAGCACGTACTCGGCCAACGAATCGGCCACCCGCACGTCGCTGCCCACTGCGGTCGCGTAATCCCAGGCGTGGACCAGGAATTCGATCGAAAAGACAGACACGGCCACCCTGGCCGACATCGAGCCCGGACCCAGCGAGACCTCACCGTCCAGGCCGTGGCGGTGCCAGGCATCCAGCGCCGGCCGAGCGGCGCCGATCACCAGGCGCTCCACCGAGTCGGTGTCCTCACGCATGGAGAATTCCGCGCCGACCATGCCGCCGAGAACCATGATCGAGTTGAGCAGATGCCCGGTCAGGCCCTTGACGTCATACTCCGTGCACGGCGTCTGCTTGGCCCTGTCGTCGGCGGCGATCGTGTGCAGCACCTGCTGCAGAACCCCGAGTGAGGCCTCGGCGCTTTGCAGCTCGTCGGTCGGTGGAGAATCTGGTCCGGGTCGCAAATCGGAGGACATACCCGCCACGCTACGGTCTCGGCATGGGCGAAACATACGAATCCGTCACCGTCGAAATCAAGGACCGGGTCGCGCAGGTGACCCTGATCGGGCCGGGCAAAGGCAATGCGATGGGCCCCGCGTTCTGGTCGGAGATGCCGGAGGTGTTCGCGTCCCTCGACGCCGACCGTGAGGTGCGCGCCATCGTCATCACCGGGTCGGGCAAGAACTTCAGCTACGGCCTGGACGTCCCGGCGATGGGCGGTTCGTTCACCCCGCTGCTGTCCGGCGACGCCCTGGCGGGCCCGCGCGCGGAGTTCCACGCCGAGATCAAGCGCATGCAGAACGCGATCAGCGCCGTCGCCGACTGCCGCACCCCCACCATCGCCTCGGTGCACGGCTGGTGCATCGGCGGCGGCGTCGACCTGATCTCGGCGGTGGACATCCGCTACGCCAGCGCCGACGCCAAGTTTTCGGTGCGCGAGGTCAAACTGGCCATCGTCGCCGATGTCGGTAGCCTCGCCCGGCTGCCGCTGATCCTCAACGATGGCCACCTTCGCGAACTGGCGCTGACGGGCCGCGACATCGACGCCGCCCGCGCCGAGAAGATCGGCTTGGTCAACGACGTCTACGCGGATGCCGACGCCACGCTGGCCGCGGCGCACGCCACAGCCGCCGAGATCGCCGCCAACCCGCCGCTGACCGTGCACGGCATCAAGGATGTGCTTGACCAGCAACGCATTTCAGCCGTCTCGGAGAGCCTGCGCTATGTCGCCGCCTGGAACGCCGCGTTCCTGCCGTCGAAAGACCTGACCGAGGGCATCTCGGCGATCTTCGCCAAACGCCCGCCGCAGTTCACCGGGGAGTAAGCCCTGCCGCCTGGTACAGCGGCGAGATAACGCCCCGTACCCTCGCGAAGATGGCAGAGATGACCCCCGACGGCAAGGTCCGCGTCCCGGCCGACCTGGACGCCGTCACCGCGATCGCCGACGAAGACCACGCCGACATCGACAGCGCGGCCATCGAACGGATCTGGCAGGCCGCCCGGCACTGGTATCGGGCCGGAATGCATCCCGCTATCCAGGTGTGCCTACGGCACAACGGCCGCGTGGTGCTCAACCGGGCGATCGGCCACGGCTGGGGCAACGCGCCGACCGACCCGCCCGACGCGGAGAAAGTCCCGGTCACCACCGACACACCGTTCTGCGCCTACTCGTCGGCCAAGGCCATCACCGCGACGGTGGTGCACATGCTCGCCGAGCGGGGCCATTTCTCTCTCGACGACCGCGTTTGCGAGTACCTGCCCACTTACACCAGCCACGGCAAGGACCGGACCACGATCCGCCATGTGCTGACCCACAGCGCCGGTGTGCCGTTTCCCACCGGCCCGCGGCCCGACGTGACCAAAGCCGACGACCACGAGTACGCCCTGCAGAAGCTCGGCGAATTGCGGCCGCTCTACCGGCCCGGGCTGGTCCACATGTACCACGCGCTGACCTGGGGTCCGCTGATGCGCGAGATCATCTGGCGAACCACCGGCAAGGAAATCCGCGACATCCTGGCCACCGAAATTCTCGACCCACTGGGCTTTCGGTGGACCAACTTCGGCGTCGCCAAGCAGGACCTCCCGCTGGTCGCCCCGAGCCATGCCACCGGGCGGCCGTTGCCCCCGGTGATTGCGGCGGCCTTCCGCAAGGCCATCGGCGGAACCGTGCACGAGATCATCCCCTACACCAACCAGCCGCTGTTTCTGAGCACCATCGTCCCGTCGTCCAACACCGTCTCGACCGCCGACGAGCTGTCGCGCTTCATGGAGATCCTGCGCCGCGGCGGCGAACTCGACGGGGTACGCATCATGCGGCCCGACACCGTACGCAACGCGGTCAGGGAATGCCGGCGCCTGCGGCCCGACGTCGCCACGGGTCTGATGCCGCTGCGCTGGGGCACCGGATACATGCTGGGTTCGACGCGGTTCGGCCCGTTCGGGCGCAACGCGCCGGCCGCTTTCGGCCATCTCGGCCTGGTCAACATCGCCGTCTGGGCCGATCCGCAGCGCCGCCTGGCCGCCGCCGTGATCAGCAGCGGAAAGCCCGGCAAAGACCCCGAGGCGGGCCGATACGGCGCGCTGCTCAACACCATCACCGCCGAGATCCCGTCGGATTGACCTCACCGCACGGCGGGAACCCTGCCGGCATGTCTACCTACCGAGTGATCAACCCACACGGCGAAGTTGTGGCCACCAAGGACATCGGCAACGCTGACGACGCACATGCGTGGTTCGTCGATACGGAGTTCGAGGGGAAGGCCGACAAAACCGAGCTCGGCTGGCGGATGGAAGTCGATATCGACGGTGACTGGCGATTCTTCGACCAGACCGACGGGGACCGGGCTTAGCGGGTTTGTCGGGTTTGCTCGCCGACCGGTCCGGCAACCCGAAAGGTATGCAATCCGACCGCTTTCGCCAATTGCTGGATACGCCAGGACCCTTCGCGTCGATCTATTTCGAGGACTCACACGACACGCACGACGCCGCCGACCAGCTGGAGCTCAAATGGCGTGGGTTGCGTGAACAGCTCGAGGAGCAGGGCGTGGCCGACTCGGTGACCGCCGATATCGAGCAGGCCGTGCTGGATCTGCGCCCACCGATCGGCCGAAGCGGGCGCGCGGTGATCGCCGGCGCGACGGGGGTGGTGGTCAACGAGCATCTGTTGCACCCCACCGCAGCCCCGGTGGTGCGAGTCTCCGAACTGCCCTACATCGTTCCCATCGTTGAACACGGCTTCGACCCACCCAACTACGTGCTGGTCGAGGTCGACCACGCCGGTGCCGACATCACCGTCCGCAGCGACGGCACCCTGCGCTCGGAAACCGTCGACGGGGGCGGCTATCCCGTCCACAAAGCCGCCGGCGCCGAAACGGCGGGATATGGCGACCCGCAGTTGCGCACCGACGAGGCCGCGCGCAAGAACGTGCGCGCCGTCGCCGACCGCGTCACCGAGCTGGTCGACGAGACGGGCGTCGAGGCGTTCTTCGTCGTCGGCGAGGTCCGGTCGCGCTCGGACCTGCTGGCGGCCCTGCCGGAGCGGGTGCTCGGCCGGGCGGTGCCGCTCAAGGTCGGTGCGCGCCACAGCGGATACGACCTCGACGAGGTCCAGCGCGCCATCGAGTCCTGGTTCGTCCGGCGCCGGCTCAAAGCGATCGACGACGCGGCCGAACGTTTCGGCGCCGAAATCGGCCGGCAGTCCGGACGTGCCGCCGAGGGGCTGGGCGCCGTCTGTTCGGCATTGCGGCAGGGGGCGGTCGACACGCTGATCGTCGGCGACATCGGAGACGCCACGGTGGTCACCGACGAGGGACTGACCACCGTTGCCCCCGACGCGGACGTGCTTTCCGAGCAGGGGGCCGCACCGGCGAAAACGCTGCGAGCCGACGAGGCGCTGCCGCTGCTGGCGATCTCGGTCGGGGCCTCGCTGGTACGCACCGACGAGCGGATGGCTCCGGCCGACGGGGTTGCCGCGGTGCTTCGGTATGCGCCGACGCTGCACTGAATCGCGGTGTCCGGGTTATCTGGGTTCACGACATCGTTGGCAGCAGGCGCCGTAAGCGCAGCGCCAGGTGGAGTTCGGTTGCCGAGTTGGTGGTGTGCAGATCGACATCGAGCAACGTTTCGATCCGTTGCAATCGCTGCTGGACGGTGTTGGTGTGGACATGGAGATGTCGGGCCGCCGCCCGGATGCTGCGGTCTCGGTCCAGGTAGGCCTCGAGGGTCGGGATGAGACTCGTGTGACGATCGGTGTCGTGCTCTTCCAGTGCACCCACGCGGCGGTGCACGAAGTCGCTCAGGCGGGCGCGGTCGGGGTTGGCCAGCAGTAGTCCTACGAAGCCGAGGGTTTCGATGGTGGCCGGGCCGTGTCCGGTCAGCTTGTCCTGGGCCGTTGCGCAGTCCAGTGCTGTCGCGTAGTGGTGCTCGATGTCGCTCGGTCGGGTAGCGGGACCCGAGGCGCCAACCGCTACGAGCAGTCCGGCCTCGTGGAGGGCGGTGGCGACATCGGTTGCTGCGGCGTGTGGGTCGGCCAGCGGAAGGATGGCGACGAGGTGGCCGTCTATCTCGCCGGAAAGCCCGCCGACCCGGTCAGCATGTCCGCGAAACAGTGAGCGGGTCTGGCGTCGGCGATCGGTCAGCGTCGAAGTGACGAGCACGACGTTCGGCTTGCTGAGTTCAAGGCCCAGGCCCGCAGCCTCTCGGTCCACATTGTCGAGCCGTCGACCGCGGACCAGGTCGGTGACCAGGTCGGCAGACGAGCGGAACTGGGCCTCGGAGATGGCATGCCTGGTGGCCAGTAGCAGGGCGGTCGCGGTCGCCGCGCGCTCCAATAGCAGGTGTTCCATCTCGAGGAGATCATCGCGTTCGACGACCAGCACCGCGAGCGGCTCGCCGCCGCTGTGGGCAGGAGCCGCCCACAGCGGTGCCCCGTCCTCACCTGTGACGTGCACGGCCCGGCTGCCGGCAGCGATTCCGTCGAGGTCGCCGCGAGCTATCACGGGCCGCCACGCGAGAGGCGCCGCGGCGAGGGGCAGGCCTTGCGGGTCGAGGACGGCGGCCTTCGCTTCCAGAAGTTCGTTCACGGTTTCGGCGACCGCGTCGATCCGAGTTCCGGGTAGCAGCAGGGTCAGCAGCCGGTCATGAGCCTGGGCACCCCATTCGAGCTGAGAGTTCGCCCGTCTGAAGTTCTCGTTCGCGTCCTCGAGCGCGATGCGGGACCGGCGTGCCTCTTCGTGACGTCGGACTGCCGCGACGGCCACGGCTGCCAGCGAAGCCAGCGATGTCAGCAGGTCGACTTGCTCGTCGGTGACGGTGACGGGCCGCCGCCAGCTCACCATGAGCACTCCGAGCGGCTCCGCGTTGTCGAGCATCGGCGCTCCGGCCATCGTGACGAGATGGTCTGCTCGAACCGAGGCGTCTCCGGACGGATCATGTTCGATGGCAGGGTCGCTCAGGTAATCCTTCGTGACGTAGGGGCTCCGAAGACGCAGCACAAGTCCGGTGAATCCCGCTCCGGCGGGCGTGTGCTGAAGACGAAACGTCTCCGTGCGGGCGCCAGTGGTTGCGCGGATGGTCGACAACTGCTCGTCGCGATCCACGAGGTTGAGATGGGCCACCTGGCTGCCGATCAGATCACGGGTTGCCTCGACGATGACGCCGAGCAATTCCTCCAGAGCAGCGGTGCCCAGCAGCCGCTGCGCTGTCTGCAACAGTCGGTACAGCTCGGTCTCCCGGCGCAAGTAACCGGCGTAGTCGGACCGGATGCCTTCGATCGGTGCCTGCAACGAGGAGAGGTCCGGCTGTTCACCTGCCTGCGTCAAGCTGTCGGCCAGCCGTGCGATCGCCCGCGTGGAGTCGCTCGGCGCGGCTCCGGCCCGGCAGGAATGCAGAAGTGCAGCGATGTCCGCCACGATCCTGGACATGTGTTTGAACCTATCAGGATCCACCGGTTAATAGTTTACAAACTATATTGCAGGCATCATGGCCGCCGTAGGTTTGTGCCTCATGACGCATGACAGTTCGCATGGCCAAGCTCCTTCGGCGACCGGTCCCGCCAAGTGCCTTCCGCTCGAGGGCATCCGCATCCTCGACCTGACTCGGGCGCTGTCGGGTCCGTTCTGCACCACGCTCCTCGGCGACCTCGGCGCCGACATCATCAAGGTCGAGCCAACCGGCGGCGACATGATCCGACACTGGGGGCCGCACGATCGGGGCACCAGCCTCTACCACGTCTCGGTCAACCGCAACAAGCGCTCCATCTCCCTCGATCTCCGTTCGGAAGACGGCAGGGCCGTGCTGCGCCGGCTGGCCGAGCACGTCGACGTGATCGTGGAGAACTTCCGTCCCGGCATCCTGGCGGACATCGGCCTCGACGCCGACTGGCTCGACCAGCACGCACCGGACGCCGTCGTCGCCAGTGTCACCGGGTTCGGCAGCCGCGGACCGCTGCACCGCGAACCCTGCTTCGACCAGATCATCCAGGGCATGGGCGGCCTGATGTCGCTTACCGGCGAGCCGTCCCGTGACGGGGTGCGGGTGGGCCTGCCGATCGTCGACCTCCTCACCGGGATGTTTGCCGCCGTCGGCGTTGCGGCGGCGCTCGCCGGGCGTGCCCGGGGTGTCACGACCCGCACCGTCGGCACCTCCATGCTCGAGAGCGTCCTGGCGGTCCTGACCTTCCAGGCGCAGAATTACCTGTCCAACGGCACCGTCCCCGAACGCGTCGGGAACTCCCATCCGGTTCTGGCACCGTGCGGCGTGTTCCAGACCGCCGACCACGCGATCAACATCGCCGCTGGTACACAGGCCCACTTCGAGCGGCTCTGCGGGCTGGTCGGCCGCGAGGATCTGATCAACGATCCGCGGTTCTGCGACAGCCCGAGCCGGCTGCGCCATCGCGAGGAACTCGACGCCGTCATCGCCGGGGCTCTGGCCACGGCGGACTCGGGACACTGGGTCCGCCTGCTGCGTGAAGCCGGCATCCCGACCGGGCCGGTCCACGACATGGCGGGCGTGTTTGCCGACCCGCAGGTGCACGCGGTCGACGCCGTCGACAGCGTCGACCACCCCAGCCTCGGCACCGTGCACCTCGTCCGTGGCCCCCTGCACATCGACGGCCAGCCGTGCTCCGTGCGGCTGGCGCCGCCCCTACTCGGCGAACACAGCCGAGAGATCCTGCGCGAATTCGGAGTGTCCGAGAGCGAGATCGCCGGTCTGGTCGCCGACGGTGTGCTGCTCACGCACAGCGAGCTGGTCGAGGTCACCCGATGAGTGAGGTCCCGTGGAAGATCGACGGTCCGCTGGCCACGGTGACCGTCTCGCGCCCGAAGAAGCGCAACGCCCTGACCGCAGCAATGTGGACCGCGATCGCTGAACTGGTCCCGGAGCTCGCCGATACCGACGGGGTCCGGCTGATCGCGCTGCGGGGGGCCGGCGGCTACTTCTCCGCGGGGGCCGACCTCGCCGACGTGCTGGCAGCCACCACTGATCTCGACGCCGCGACCGCGTACTGCCGGATCGTCGTCGGGGCATTGGCCGCCGTCGCCACGTGCCGGATCCCGACGATCGCCGCCGTCGACGGCCTCGCGGCGGGCGGCGGGGTCGAGCTGGCTCTGGCGGCGGACAACCGGATCGCGACTGCCCGGAGCACGTTCCAGCTGCCGTTCGGCGCGCTGGGGGTTGTCCCCGACGGCATCACGCTGCGCAGGCTGACCACCATCGTCGGCGATGCGACCGCCCAATGGATGATGCTGACCGGCCGCCCGATGGACGCGGCGAACGCGCTGCGCACCGGGCTGATCGACGACCTGGTCACCGACGTGCCGCTCGACACCGTTGGCCGCATCGCCGAATCCGTGGCCAACCACTGCTTCCCAGCCCTGCTGCGCGCGCGGGAACTGGTCAAACCCACCCTCGACGCCGCACAGATCGAGCGCGACGCCGAGGAGATGGCGCGCTCATTCGTGTCGGGACACGTCCGGGAAGCCGTCGTCCGCTTCACCGAGGAACGTTCCCGCTCCGACGAATCCGCCGTAAATACCACCGCGAGCTAGGAACCGCCATGTCAGTCCCCCCGCCGCCGAACGGCCCGGAGCTCCTGGCGCCAAATTCGGAAACCACCCCGCAAACGGCGGTGGCGGAGGGATTTGAACCCCCGGACGGTTTTAGCCGTCTCTCGCTTTCAAGGCGAGTGCATTAGGCCGCTCTGCCACGCCACCGCTGCTTAGGGTAGCGGTTGTAGCGTGGCCCTCATGCGTGCCATCGTCGCCGAATCGGCGGAGCAACTGGTTTGGCGGGAAGTCCCCGATGTCGCGGCAGGCCCGGGCGAGGTGCTGGTCAAGGTCGCCGCGGCCGGTGTCAACCGCGCCGACGTGCTGCAGGCCGCCGGAAAATACCCGCCGCCGCCCGGAGCCAGCGAGATCATCGGTATGGAGGTCAGCGGCACGGTCGCCTCGGTGGGTGCCGATGTGACGGATTGGTCTGCGGGACAAGAGGTTTGCGCGTTGCTGGCCGGCGGTGGCTACGCCGAATACGTCGCCGTCCCGGCCGGCCAGGTGATGCCGCTGCCCCCGAACGTCGGCCTCGTCGACGCCGCGGCACTGCCCGAAGTCGCCTGCACGGTGTGGTCGAACCTGGTGATGACAGCCCACCTGGCCCCGGGTCAGCTGCTGCTGATCCACGGCGGCGCCAGCGGCATCGGCACCCACGCGATCCAGGTGGCTCGCGCGTTGGGCGCCCGGGTGGCGGTCACCGCCGGGACGCCGGAAAAGCTGGAACTCTGTCGCGGCCTCGGGGCGCAGATCACCATCAACTATCACGACGAGGACTTCGTCGCTCGCCTCAAACAGGAGGGCCCCGGGGCCGACGTGATCCTCGACATCATGGGCGCGGCCTACCTGGACCGCAATATCGACGCCCTGGCCGTCGACGGGCAGCTCGTCGTCATCGGCATGCAGGGCGGCGTCAAGGCGGAGCTCAACCTGGGCAAGTTGCTCACCAAAAGGGCCCGGATCATCGGCACCACGCTGCGGGCCCGGCCGGTGACCGGTCCGAACGGCAAGAGCGCCATCGCTCAGGCGGTGACGGCCTCGGTCTGGCCGATGATCGCCAACGAGCGAGTTCGGCCGGTCATCGGCACCCGGCTGCCCATCCAACAGGCGGCGCAGGCGCATCAACTGATGCTGTCGGGCAAGACGTACGGCAAGATCCTGCTGACCATCTGACCCGCGAGCGTAACGCCACGGCGATACCGGCGCCGAAATTTCGCCCTGGCGTTACGGTCGCGAGTGGCCAACCCGACCCTTAACCCAGCGAAGCCAGCGCGCGCACCAGCTGGTCGACTTCGGCCGTCGTCGAATAGTGGGCCAGCCCGACTGTCACCGCGCCGCCCACGTCGTTGGCTCCGAGCACGTCGAGCACCCGGGAATTGGCATTGGCGATCGCCAGAATTCCGTTGTCCGCCAACCGCTGTACCACCCGATCGGCCGGCACGTCGTGAAATGCGAAGCTCAGCACCGGTATCCGCGCTTCCGGGCGGCCGATCAGGATCACCAGCGGCAACGACCGCAACGACACCATCAGGTAATCGAAGATCCGGTTCAGGTAGGCCGACGCGGAATGCATCGACACCGACAGGCGTTCGCGGCGAGTCCCGCGAGCCGACTCGTCCAGGGAGGCGAGGTATTCGATGCTGGCGACCACGCCGGCCAGCAGACCGAACTGGTGCCCGCCGATCTCCAGCCGCGCCGGACCGGTGGCATAAGGATTCGTCGACACGGAGGCGAAGGTGTTCATCAGCGCCGGCTCACGGAAAACCATCGCCCCGACCGGCGGCCCGCCCCAGCCGACGGCGTTCACCGCCACCACGTCGGCCTCGGTTTCCTTGATGTCGATCAGCCGGTATGGGGCGGCAGCGGAGTGGTCGACCACCACCAGACCGCCGACGTCGTGGACCAGCTTGGTCATCGCCCGCAGGTCGGTGATTGCGCCCAGCGTCCCCGACGCCGAGGTGACCGCGACCAGTCGGGTCGACTTGCTGATCAGGCTCTCCCACTGCCACGTCGGCAGCTCACCGGTCTCGATGTCGACCTCGGCCCACTTGACCTTGGCGCCGTAGCGGTGTGCCGCCCGCAGCCACGGCGCGATGTTGGCCTCGTCGTCGAGGCGGCTGACGATGACCTCGTAGCCCAGGCCGGCGCGCGAGGACGACGCCTCGGCCAACGACGACAACAGCACCGCGCGATCGGCGCCCAGCACGACGCCGCCCGGATCGCCGTTGACCAGATCGGCCACCGCCTCACGCGCGGCATCCAGCACGGCGGCGCTGCGCCTCGCCGAGGGGTGCGCCCCCGCCGTGCTGGCGGCAGACCTGCGAAATGCCGTCGACACCGTGGTGGCGACGGAATCGGGAATCAGCATGCCGGCCGTCGCGTCGAAGTGCACCCATCCGTCACCCAGCGACGGGTGCAACCCCCGCACCCGGGCGACGTCATATGGCATGCCAGCCACCCTAATGCTCTCGCTATATCTGCAAATTGGTGACGGTCGTGGGCGCCCCATCGGCGTTTCAGCCGTTACGGCTTCCCGAGCCAGGACACCCGGCCAGCCATACTAGTCCAGTGAGCTTGTGGTTCGGAACGCTGATCGCATTGGTCTTGCTGATCGCGCCCGGGGCAATCGTCGCACGCATCGCTCAGCTGAACTGGCCCACCGCCATTGCGGTGGGCCCGCCGCTGACGTACGGCGTCATCGCCGTGGCGATCCTCCCCTATGGCGCGCTGGGCATTCCGTGGAACGGCTGGACGGCGCTGGTGGCCCTGGCTGTCGTGGCCGCGGTGGCCATCGGCCTTCAGCTCTTGTCGGGCCGCTTTCGGGACCGCGACGCCGAGGCGCGGGCGGTCGGTCGCGGTCCCGCGCTGACGGTCGCGGCCGGGGTGCTGTTGGGGGTGCTGTTCATCGGCTGGGCGGCCTATCGCGGGATCCCGCACTGGCAGTCCATCCCGAGTACCTGGGACGCGGTGTGGCACGCCAACACCGTGCGCTTCATCCTCGACACCGGCCAGGCGTCGCCCACCCACATGGGCGAGCTGCGCAACGTCGAAACCCACGCGCTGCTGTACTACCCGTCGGTGTTCCACGCGCTGGCAGCGGTGTTCTGCCAGCTCACCGGCGCCGCGGCCACCACCGGTTACACGCTGAACTCGCTGGCCGCGGCGATCTGGCTGTTTCCGGTGAGCGCGGCGGTGCTGACCTGGCGAGCGGTTCGCACCCACACCACCGAGTGGCGCACCGCGGGCGCGGCGGCCACCGCTGCGGCGTTGTCGGCGTCGTTCACCGCCGTGCCCTACGTCGAGTTCGACACCGCCGCGATGCCCAACCTCGCGGCGTACGGGGTCGCGGTGCCCACCATGGCGCTGATCACCTCGACGTTGCGCCACCGCGACCGCATCCCGGTGGCCGTGCTGGCGTTCGTGGGTGTGCTGTCGGTGCACATCAGCGGTGGCCTTGTCGTCGTGCTGTTGGTGTCGGCCTGGTGGCTGTTCGATGCCTTGTGGCATCCGGTCCGCGGCCGGTTGGCCGATCTGCTGACCCTGGCCGGCGTGGCGGTGATTTCCGGGCTGATCATGCTGCCGCAGTTCCTCAGCGTCCAGCAGCAGGAAGACATCATCGCCGGGCACTCCTTCCTCACCTACCTGAGCAAGAAACGTGGCCTGTTCGACGCCGTTTTCCAGCACTCCCGCCACCTCAACGACTTCCCGGTCCAGTACGGGCTGATCCTGCTGGCCGCCGTCGGCGGGTTCATGCTGCTGGTCAAGAAGATCTGGTGGCCGCTGGCGGTGTGGTTGCTGCTGGTCGTGATGAACGTCAATGCCGGCACCCCGCTGGGCGGCCCGATCGGAGCGGTGGCCGGCGGGCTCGGCGAATTCTTCTACAACGACCCGCGCCGGATCGCGGCAGCCACCACGCTGCTGCTGATGCTGATGGCCGGCGTCGCCTTGTTCACGATCGTCATGCTGGCGGTGGCCGGGGCGAAACGACTGACCCAGCGCTTCAAGACGCTGCCGCAGCCGTTCTGGACCTCGGTCACCGCTGCGCTGCTGGCGGGGATCTGCCTGGCCAGTGCCTGGCATTACTTTCCGCGGCACCGCTTCCTGTTCGGCGACAAGTACGACTCGGTGATGATCGACCAACGCGACCTCGACGCCATGGCCTACCTGGCGACCCTGCCCGGCGCGCGCGACACCCTGATCGGCAATGCCAACACCGACGGCACCGCGTGGATGTATGCCGTGGCAGGCCTGCACCCGCTGTGGACCCACTACGACTACCCCGTGCAGCAGGGGCCCGGCTACCACCGGTTCATCTTCTGGGCCTACGCGCGCAATGGCGATACCGATCCGCGGGTGCTGGAGTCCATCAAGGCGCTCAATATCCGCTACATCCTGACCAGCAGCCCGACGGTCAGGGGGTTCGCCGTTCCCGACGGACTAGTCTCTCTGGAGAAATCGCCGTCGTGGAAGAAGATTTACGACAACGGCGGAGCCCGGATTTACGAGTGGCGCGGGCAGAGCTCGACGACGCACTCCTAGTCGACACGTAAGAGGGATGGTGACTGGATTGACTACCGGCAACGACGACCAAGATGTCGAGGGCGTCGAGATCATCGGTGGCGAACCGCGGTTCATGGCGATAACCGAAGACGACTCCGACGAGCGGTCGCTGACCGACCTCGTCGAACAGCCGGCCAAGGTGATGCGAATAGGCACGATGATCAAGCAACTGCTCGAGGAGGTCCGCGCCGCGCCGCTGGACGAGGCCAGCCGCAACCGGCTTCGTGATATCCACGCCACCAGCATCCGCGAGCTCGAGGACGGCCTGGCGCCGGAACTGCGCGAGGAACTCGACCGGCTGACGCTGCCGTTCAGCGAGGACGCCGCGCCTTCGGACGCCGAGCTGCGCATCGCGCAGGCACAGTTGGTCGGCTGGCTGGAAGGTCTGTTCCACGGCATCCAGACCGCGCTGTTCGCCCAGCAGATGGCCGCCCGCGCGCAGCTGGAGCAGATGCGCCAGGGCGCGCTGCCCCCCGGCATGGGCAAGCCCGGCCACGGCCACGGCCAGTACCTGTAGACCGTGTCCAAGGCTCCGCACATCGAGACGCGCGATGCGTGGGTGGAGTTTCCCATCTTCGACGCCAAGTCGCGTTCCCTGAAGAAGGCCTTCCTGGGCAAGGCCGGCGGTGCGATCGGCCGCAACAGCTCCAACGTCGTCGTCATCGAGGCGTTGCGGGACATCACCATGTCGCTCGAACTCGGCGACCGGGTGGGCCTGGTCGGCCACAACGGGGCCGGGAAATCGACTCTGCTGCGCCTGCTTTCCGGCATTTACGAACCCACGCGCGGCTGGGCCAAGGTCACCGGCCGGGTGGCGCCGGTCTTCGATCTGGGCATCGGCATGGACCCCGAGATCTCCGGCTACGAAAACATCATCATCCGCGGCCTGTTCCTGGGACAGACCCGCAAGCAGATGCAGGCCAAGGTGGACGAGATAGCCGAGTTCACCGAGTTGGGCGAATACCTGTCAATGCCGCTGCGCACCTATTCGACCGGAATGCGGGTGCGGCTGGCGATGGGCGTGGTGACCAGCATCGACCCCGAGATCCTGTTGCTGGACGAAGGCATCGGCGCGGTGGACGCCGAATTCCTGAAGAAGGCCCAGTCGCGGTTGCAGAGCCTGGTCGACCGTTCCGGAATCCTGGTGTTCGCAAGCCATTCCAACGAATTTCTGGCCCGGCTGTGCAAGACCGCGATGTGGATCGACCACGGCGTCATCAAGCTCACCGGCGGCATCGAAGACGTGGTGCGCGCCTACGAGGGCGAGGACGCGGCCCGGCACGTGCACGACGTGCTGGCCGAGACGGCGAACACCGGCATGACGCAACAGCCGCTGGCGCAACAAGCGTCCGGGGATGAGTGAGTTCGTCGTTGCCGTCGTGGTCACCCACCGGCGCCTCGACGAACTTGCCACGTCGCTGAATGTGCTGAGCACCCAGACCCGGGCGCCGGATCACCTGATCGTTGTCGACAACGACGCCGACGCCCGGGTCCGGGATTTGGTTGCGGCCCAACCGATCCCCACCACCTACCTCGGTTCGCGCCGAAACCTCGGCGGCGCAGGCGGTTTCGCGCTCGGGATGCTGCATGCGCTGGCGCTGGGCGCCGATTGGGTGTGGCTGGCCGACGACGACGGACACCCGCAGGGCACCGGGGTGCTGGCGACACTGCTGGCGTGCGCCGAAAAGTACGGCTTGGCCGAGGTGTCGCCGGTGGTCTGCAATTCCGATGACCCGCAGCGGCTGGCGTTTCCGTTGCGTCGCGGACTGGTATGGCGCAGGCGCGCAAGCGAATTACGCACCGAGGAGGGACAGGAACTGCTGCCCGGGATCGCGTCGCTGTTCAACGGGGCACTGTTTCGGGCCGCCACGTGCGAGGCGATCGGCGTGCCGGACCTGCGGCTGTTCATCCGCGGCGACGAGGTGGAGATGCACCGCCGGCTGGCTCGGTCCGGTCTGCCGTTCGGCACCTGCCTGAACGCGACATACCTGCACCCGTGCGGGTCCGAGGAGTTCAAGCCGATCCTGGGTGGCCGCATGCACACCCAATACCCCGACGACCCGGGCAAGCGGTTCTTCACCTACCGCAACCGCGGCTACGTGTTGTCGCAACCGGGTCTGCGTAAGCTCCTGCCCCAGGAGTGGCTGCGGTTCGGCTGGTTCTTTTTGGTGACCCGCCGCGACCCAGGCGGTCTGCTGGAGTGGATTCGGTTGCGGCGCTTGGGCCGTCGCGAGAGGTTCGGGCGGCCGGGAGGTTCGACATGACGTTCATCGACGCTCAGGCCAGTTTCAAAGCGCAGTCGCGGACACTCGCCCGGGCCCGGGCCGATCTGGTCGACGGGTTCCGCCGTCATGAGCTGTGGCTGCACCTGGGCTGGCAGGACATCAAGCAGCGGTACCGCCGCTCGGTTCTGGGGCCGTTTTGGATCACCATCGCCACCGGCACCACCGCGGTGGCGATGGGCGGGCTGTATTCCAAGCTGTTTCATCTCGAGCTGTCGGAGCACCTACCCTACGTGACGCTCGGGCTGATCATCTGGAATCTGATCAACGCCGCCATCCTGGACGGCGCCGACGTATTCGTCTCCAACGAGGGGCTGATCAAGCAACTGCCGACGCCGTTGAGCGTGCACGTATACCGGCTGGTGTGGCGGCAGATGATCTTGTTCGCGCACAACATCGTGATCTATCTGGTGGTCGCGATCATCTTTCCCAAGCCGTGGTCGTGGGCGGACCTGTCGGTGGTTCCCGCGCTGGGGCTGATCGTGCTCAATTGTGTATGGGTGTCGCTGTGTTTCGGCATCCTGGCGACCCGCTACCGCGACATCGGCCCGCTGCTGTTCTCGGTGGTGCAGCTGCTGTTCTTCATGACGCCGATCATCTGGAACGACGACACGCTGCGCCAGCAGGGCGCCGGACGGTGGTCGCACATCGTCGAACTCAACCCGCTGCTGCATTACCTCGACATCGTGCGGGCGCCGCTACTGGGTGCGCACCAGGAGCTGCGGCACTGGGTGGTGGTGCTGATCCTGACCGCCGTCGGGTGGGTACTGGCAGCAATTGCCATGCGCCAGTATCGCGCCCGGGTGCCGTACTGGGTGTAGCTCACGGACGGGTGAACGGGTGGCCGGCTGTTCGTCGTCGCGACACCGCAGCCACGGTTGCCGTGTCATGATGCGGCGGTGAGTTCCTGGCTGCGGGTCCGGACCTCGACCCGGCTCATGCAACCGACGCGCGGCGCCCGCTCCGTCATCGGGCGATTGGTGCTGGGCAGCTCGGCGATCCTGTTCATCGAGCTCGTCCTGATCCGCTGGCTGGGATCGAACGTGCTGCATCTGTCCTACTTCACCAACTTCGTGTTGCTCGGCTCGTTTCTGGGAATTGGCATGGGCTTCTTGATCTCCCGGAAATCCTGGTCGATCCTGCCACTGTCCAGCGTGCTGCTGATGCTGCTGGTGCTCGCCGTGCATCTGTTTCCGATCAGATTGAACCGCGGCGGCAGCGACATCATCTACTTCACGTCGGCCAGCCCCAGCGGCCTACCACCCTGGATCGTGCTGCCGGCGGTCTTCGTCGTCGTGGCGGCGCTGATGGCCGGACCGGGCGAGGTGGTCGGCCGCTGCTTCGGGCAACTCGACGCGCTCACGTCCTATCGCTGGGACTTGATCGGCTCCCTGCTCGGCATCGGCATGTTCACGCTGCTGTCATTCCTGCGGGCGCCGTCGGTGGTGTGGGGGACGATCGCCGCCGTCATGCTGGTGGTGCTGAACCGGCGCGGATTCAAAGTGGTCACCGCGATCTCGGGAGCCGGGCTGATCCTGGTCCTGCTGGCGGAGTCGATCACCCCCGGCGTCTCCTGGTCGCCGTACTACAAGGTGCAGACCTGGGGGCACCGGTCATGGGACGGCGCGGCGCTGGTGGCGATCTCGGTCAACGGCATCCCGCACCAGGTGATGGCGCCCGCGGACTGGATTCTCACCCAGTCCGCTCCCACATACCAGCAGTACCGCCTGCCCTATGAGCGGACGAACACGCTGCGCCTGGATAACGTGCTCGTCGTCGGGGCGGGGTCGGGGTCCGATGTCGCCATTGCATTGTCCAAGGGGGCCAAGCACGTCGACGCGGTGGACATCGACCCGCGGCTCGTGCAGATCGGCGTCAGGCGCAACCCCGACCGGGCTTACGCGGACCCGCGCGTCACCGTGCACATCAACGACGGCCGCGCCTTCCTGCAATCGACCGAGGCCACCTACGACCTGATCCTGTTCGCGCTGCCGGACTCGCTGGCTCTGGTCAACGGCGCCTCGCAGATTCGCCTGGAATCGTTCCTGTTCACCGATCGCGCGCTACGGACGGCCTACGAGCACCTCAAGCCGAGCGGTGTCTTCGCGATGTACAACGCCTATCGCCAGCCCTGGCTCATCGACCGGCTGGCCGAGACGGCGGCCGCTGCGTTCGGACATCGGCCATGCGTCGACCAGACGGCCAGTCACCGTGCGGTGATCACCGTCGCGGTCGATGCGGCCAATCAGAAGTGCGCTGTGCCGTACGCACCGCCTCGCGAGGTCGTCGCACCCGCCACCGACGACCGCCCGTTCCTCTACTACAAGGGCGGCGCGATCCCGGCCATGTATCTGTGGGCGCTGGCCGGAATCATGCTGATCACGCTGCTCGCGATCCGGCTGCTGGGCGGGTCGTTTCGATCGATGCGGCCCTACTTCGACCTCTTCTTCATGGGCGCCGCGTTCCTGCTGCTGGAGACCAAGAACATCGCTACCTTCGCGCTGCTGTTCGGCACCACCTGGCTGGTGAATGCACTGGTCTTCGCCTGCGTGCTGGTGATCGTCCTGGCGGCCGTCGAGACCACCCGGAAATTCCGCACTCCACCGCTTCCCGTGGTGTGGTGGACCATCGTCGCGTCCCTGGCGATGGCGTATGTGATCGACCCGGCCTGGTTGCTGAGTTGGCCGTTCTGGCCACGACTGCTGGTGGCCTGCGTGGTCGGGTTCCTGCCGATTTACCTGGCCAACATCGCCTTTGCCAAACGCTTCGCCGCCACCGAGCACGCACAGTCGGCGTTCGCCATCAACCTGCTGGGTTCCATTCTCGGGGGCTGCCTCGAATATGGCGCCCTGGTCACCGGCTACCGCAATCTGCTGATCGTCGTCGGGGTGCTCTACCTGCTCGCGTTCGTGCTGACCCCGAAACGGGACGGGGCGCTGGTCACCGTCTGACCCCGGCCGCCTGGCACCGCAACTATGGTGAGATGCATTGGGCCAGAAGCGATGCCGACACCGGTGCTGGCGATGCAGTACCGCGCGACGGGATGCTCCGAGTGAACCCGGATTCGGCTGACAATTCCCAAATTTCAGCCACGGACATCGATTAAGGTCACTGTTTGCGGATACGACGCGAGGAACGCAACCGATGGATATACCTGTTACGAAGGTTCTCGCCGCGGTCGTCGTCGCCGCTTTCGGTCTCGTCTTCGGTGGCTGCCCGACAGCGTCCGCGGCACCGACGCTCGATGCGTTCCTGGCCGATCTGCCGTCGGAATTCGCCGCCGCCGAGTCAGCCGGCCAAGTACGTGCCGTCGTCGCGTCGGCGCCTGACGAGGTGTCGTCGACCGACACCGGCACCGGGGGCACGCTGAACCTGCAACTGCAGTTTCCGCCTCAGGATGCCGCCTGGTTGGTGACGACGTGGCGGCTGGTGCGCCCGTACGCCATCGCGACGGATCCGCATCAGCTCAGCTGGCGCGTCGTGCTGTATCAGCAGCAGGTGGCCGATCCGAACGGCTCGCGCATTGCCACGGCTCCGATCACGTTCGGTAGCTGGACGGTCACCCCGCGCCTGGAAGGCCGGCCGGCCGGCGACATGCCGGATGTGGTGTCCGGCGCAGCCCCCGCCTACGACCTCACCCGCTATCCGGCCCGGGTGGTCGGCCTCGAGATTGCCGGACCCGGTTCCTGACGGCTACCCGTCCGAGTCACCGGCGATGGTGGCCCGGCTACCGCGCGCAGCCTGCCCCGGGCCGCGGACCTCGAAAGGCAGCACGGGCCTTCGGTGCCCGACAGTCAACCGTAGCAGAACTGAGTAATCAAGGGCGGCAACGGTTCCCGACCCGATCACGATACCGGGGCCGCCGGATCGGTAGCGAAGTCGATACTGGTGCGCGGGTGCTCCGATCGAATCGCTCGACCAGGTATCACGCGATGACCGATATGGGCAGCGGTTTATCGCCCGCGGCCGGCAATACTCGACGCCGTGCCCCTTGAAGGAGCAGGATGCCTTCGTGAGCGACGCCTCGGTGATCGGTTGCGTCGGGACGTTGATCGTGGCGACCAGGGGCGCAGACGGTCCCGGCGAGGTCATACTTTCGGTGCGGGGCACCAGGGAGGCATTCCTGGCCCGCTCTGACGAACCGTTGCCGAAGGGCACCAACGTACTGGTGGTTGGGGTTCGGGGCGCGAGAACGGTCATCGTCGAGCCCTGGACCGAGATGGTGACAACCGAACTTTTCTCATAGAAACCAACCGCGAAAGTGTGAGGAGTCCAACGATGCTCGGTTACAAGGTGCCCGCTCCCGACGAGGCGATGCTGATCTCCGGCGGAAAGGTCAAGGGCAACGTCCCCTTCCGGGTCGTCACCGGCCACGGCGCCTTCGTCGTCCCCTTCTTCCGTAAGGCCGCCTTCCTGACGTTGGCCATGTGCGAGTCCGAGGTCGCCGAAAAGTGCGTCACCCAGCAGGGCATCACGCTCAACGTCCGGGCCGTGATCGCGTTCAAGGTGGGCAACGACACCGAGAGCATCATCGCTGCCGCGCAACGGTTCCTGTCCGAGCAGGACCAGATGTCGGTGCTCACCGGTCGGATCTTCGCCGGTCACCTGCGCTCGATCATCGGCTCTATGACCGTCGAGGAGATCATCCGCGAACGCCAGAAGCTGGCTACCGAGGTGCTCGACGGCTCCAAGGAAGAGATGGCCCGGATCGGCCTGACCGTCGACGCCTTGCAAATCCAGTCCATCGACGACGACGGACTCGGCTACATCGATGCGATGTCAGCGCCGCATAACGCCGCGATCCAGCAGCAGGCCCAGATCGCTCAAGCAAAGGCCAACCAGGCGGCCGCCGAAGCCGAGCAGGAATCGCAGCGCAAGCAGGCCGAGTTCGCCCGGCAAACCGCCGTCGTCAAGGCGCAATACAAGGCCGAGATCGACAAGGCGCAAGCAGAGGCCGCGCAGGCCGGTCCACTGGCCGAGGCCCAGGCCCAGCGAGAGGTGCTGGAAATGCGCACCGAATTGGCCCAGCGCGCCGCCGAACTGCGCCAGCAGGAACTGGTCGCCGAGGTGGTCAAGCCGGCGGAGGCCGAAGCCGAACGGGTCCGGATCCTGGCCGTCGCCGATGCGGAGAAAATGAAGATCCAGGCCGAAGCGGCGGCGTCGCACAATCGGGTGGCGCTGGACCGGATGCTCATCGACCAGCTGCCGGTGATCGTGGAGAAGGCCGCCCGAGGTCTGGCCGGGGCGAATCTGACCGTGCTCAACGGCGCCGAAGGGCTCAGCCAGGTGGCCGCCGGGCTGGTTTCGCAGGGTGTGGCCATCTTCGACGCGCTGCGCGGCGGAACACTGGACTATGACGAGGACTCGGAAAACGTGGTGTCGCCGCTCACCAGCGGCGCCAAAGAGGGTGCGTAGCCACGTGATCGGCACGTCGCACCGGGCCGCAGAGCCGCCCGATGGTTAACGGCGCGAATAACCGGCTATATCCGCTTGGCGAATATCAGTGACGGCCGGGCGTTGGTGGTGTAACACTGAAACGCCGCGATTCCGATGTGCAATCGGCGCACGGCACCTACCGGCAACCTGGGGCGAAAGGTCTGCGGACGTGAGCGAGGAAGTCCAATCAACGGGGCTGGCGGAAGCGGCACGCGATCACCTCGCCGCCGAGCTGGCCAGGCTGCGGCAACGCCACGACCGCCTCGAGATCGAGGTGAAGAATGACCGAGGCATGGTCGGTGACCACGGGGACGCCGCCGAGGCGATCCAGCGCGCCGACGAGCTGGCCGTCCTCGCGGACCGGATCAACGAACTGGACCGGCGGCTCAAGTCCGGGCCGCTGCGCGACGCCGGGTCCGACACTCTGCCCGGTGGCACCGAGGTGACGTTGCGGTTTCCCGACGGTGAGGTCGTCACCATGCATGTGATCTCCATCATCGAAGAGAGCCCTGAAGGCCACGAAGCGGAAACGCTGACCGCCAACAGCCCGCTCGGTCAGGCGCTCGCCGGGCGTCAACCCGGCGACACCGTCACCTACTCCACCCCCCGGGGGCCCAGTCAGGTCGAGCTGATCGCGATGAAGTTGCCCTCCTGATCGGCTGACGCGCGGAAACGGAAGGCACCCGAGGCGCGGGCCGGCCCGGCTAGACTTCCCCCCGATGATCCCGCCCGAGCCTGAGGCCGCGCCGACGCGCGAGCACCATCAGCACCTGCATCTGACGACCCAGATGGTGCGTTTCGTCGTCACCGGCGGTTTCGCGGCGATCGTCGACTTCAGCGTCTACGTCGCGCTGTACAAAGGGGTGGGCCTGCAGGTTGACCTGTCGAAGTTCATCAGCGTCGTGGTCGGCACCATCACCGCCTACCTGATCAACCGCCGATGGACCTTCCAGGCCTCGCCGAGCAGGGCGCGGTTCGCCGCGGTCATGGGCCTTTACGGGGTCACCTTCGCCGTGCAGGTCGGGCTCAACCATCTGTGCCTGGCGCTGTTGCACTACCGGGGGTGGGCGATCCCCGTCGCGTTCGTGATCGCGCAGGGCACCGCCACGGTGATCAACTTCGTCGTGCAGCGAGCGGTGATCTTCCGGATCCGCTGAGCGGACTGCGGCCGGATCGTCGGGCTTCGCCGGCGGGGCCGGATCGATGGTCGGCATTGCACACTCGATCGAGCTACCTCCGCTGCCGGGCGTCGGCGTCCCGCGGCGTCACCGCCGGAGGCGGTACCCTCTTTGACGATGTCGAGCAACGCCAGTTTCGCCACCCCCACCCGGCTGACCGGGTGGGGCCGCACCGCGCCCTCGGTGGCCGACGTGCTGCGCACGCCCGATCCCGAGGTGATCGCCAAGGCGGTGGCCCGGGCGGCCGACTCCGGCACCCGGGGTGTGATCGCCCGCGGCCTGGGCCGCTCCTACGGCGACAACGCGCAAAACGGCGGCGGCCTGGTGATCGACATGAGCGGGCTGAACAACATCCACTCCATCAGCGCCGACACCAAACTGGCCGACGTCGACGCCGGCGTCAACCTCGACCAGCTGATGAAGGCGGCCCTGCCCTTCGGGCTGTGGGTGCCGGTGCTGCCCGGTACCCGGCAAGTCACCGTCGGCGGCGCGATCGCCTGCGACATCCACGGCAAGAACCACCACAGCGCGGGCAGCTTCGGCAACCATGTGCGGTCGATGGACCTGCTGCTCGCGAACGGCGAACTCCGGCGGCTCACCCCGGACGGTGACGAGGCCGAGTTGTTCTGGGCCACCGTCGGCGGCAACGGGCTGACCGGCATCATCCTGCGCGCCACCATCGAGATGACACCGACCGAGACCGCGTACTTCATCGCCGACGGTGACGTCACCGCCACCCTGGACGAGACCATCGCCCTGCACAGCGACGGCAGCGAAGCCGGCTACACCTATTCCAGCGCCTGGTTCGACGCGATCAGCGCCCCCCCGAAGCTGGGCCGGGCGGCGGTGTCTCGGGGCTGTTTGGCCAAACTCGACCAGCTGCCCGACAAGCTGCGGCGCAGTCCGCTGAAATTCGATGCGCCCCAACTACTTACGTTCCCCGACGTGTTCCCCAACGGGCTGGCCAACAAGTACACCTTCGGGCCGATCGGCGAGCTGTGGTACCGCAAGTCCGGAACCTACCGCGGCAAGATCCAGAACCTGACGCAGTTCTACCACCCGCTGGACATGTTCGGTGAATGGAACCGCGCCTACGGTCCGGCGGGTTTTCTGCAGTACCAGTTCGTGATTCCCACCGAGGCGGTCGACGAGTTCAAGAAGATCATCCGCGACATCCAGGCCAGCGGCCACTACTCGTTTCTCAACGTGTTCAAGTTATTCGGCCCCGGCAACCGGGCACCGCTGAGCTTTCCGATCCCGGGCTGGAACATCTGCGTCGACTTCCCGATCAAGGCGGGCCTGAACGAGTTCGTCAGCGAACTCGACCGCCGGGTACTGGAATTCGGCGGCCGGCTCTACACCGCCAAGGATTCCCGCACCACCGCCGAAACCTTCCACGCCATGTATCCGCGCATCGACGAATGGATTGCCGTGCGCCGCAAGGTCGACCCGCTGCGGGTGTTCGCCTCCGACATGGCCCGACGTTTGGAGCTGCTCTAAATGGTGCTTGATGCCGTGGGGAACCCCCAGTCCATCCTGCTGCTGGGCGGCACGTCCGAAATCGGGCTGGCCATCTGCGAGCGCTACCTGCGCAACGCCCCGGCCCGCATCGTGCTGGCCTGCCTGCCCGACGACCCGGGCCGCGACGACGCGGTCGCTGCGATGAAGGCCGCCGGCGCGCGGTCGGTGGAACTCGTCGACTTCGACGCGGTGGACACCGAAAGCCACCCGAAGGTGATCGAACAGTGCTTTGCCGATGGTGACATAGACGTGGCCATCGTCGCTTTCGGCCTGCTCGGGGACGCCGAAGAGCTGTGGCAGAACCAGCGCAAGGCGGTGCAGATCGCCGAGATCAACTACACCGCGGCGGTTTCGGTGGGCGTGCTGCTGGCCGAGAAAATGCGCGCCCAGGGCTTCGGCCAGATCATCGCAATGAGCACCGTGGCCGGCGAACGGGTGCGCCGGTCCAACTTCGTCTACGGCTCCACCAAGGCCGGCCTGGACGGCTTCTACCTTGGATTGTCAGAGGCATTGCGCGAGTACGGGGTTCGGGTTCTGGTGATCCGGCCGGGCCAGGTCCGTACCCGAATGAGCGCGCATATCAAGGAAGCTCCGCTGACCGTCGACAAGGAGTACGTCGCCAACCTCGCGGTGAGCGCGGCCGCAAAAGGTAAGGAATTGGTTTGGGCGCCAGCAGCATTCCGTTACGTGATGATGGTGTTGCGACACATCCCGAGAAGCATCTTCCGCAAGCTGCCCATCTGAGCATGCCGGCCGCCCGCAACGCGCTGGCCACTATTGGCCAGATGGCCGTCGCGGTGTTGGTCGCTGTCGTGGTGGCGGTGGTAGCGCTGAACGCTATTTCGCGGGTGGAGTGGCCGGCTTTCCCCTCGTCCAACCAGCTGCATGCGCTGACCACCGTCGGCCAGGTCGGCTGTCTGGCCGGGCTGCTCGCCGTCGGCTGGGTGTGGCGCTCCGCACGGTTTCGCCGGCTGGCGCAGCTGGGCGGGCTGGTGCTGGTGTCAGCGTTCACCGTGGTGACGTTGGGCATGCCGCTGGGGGCCACCAAGCTGTACCTATTCGGCATCTCGGTCGACCAGCAGTTCCGCACCGAGTACCTGACCCGGCTCGCCGACAGCCCTGCCCTGCGCGACATGACCTACGTGGGGCTGCCGCCGTTCTACCCGCCGGGCTGGTTCTGGATCGGCGGGCGGGCCGCCGCCCTGACCGGCACGACGGCCTGGGAGATGTTCAAGCCGTGGGCCATCACCTCGATCACTATCGCGGTGGCGGTCGCGCTGGTGCTGTGGTGGCGGCTGATCCGCTTCGAGTACGCGCTGCTGGTCACCATCGCCACGGCGGCGGTGACGCTGGCCTACAGCTCGCCGGAGCCGTACGCCGCGATGATCACCGTGCTGCTGCCGCCGCTGCTGGTGTTGACCTGGTCGGGCCTGCGCGCCGGCGATCGCCGCCGCGAGCGTGACGCCACAGTCACACCCGAAGCCGAGCGTGACGCCACAGTCACACCCGCCTTGGCGACCACGACGGCCGGTTGGGCCGCCGTCGTCGGCGCCGGCGTCTTCCTGGGCTTCGCGGCGACCTGGTACACACTGCTATTCGCCTACAGCGCATTCACTGTCGCGCTGATGGCGCTGCTGCTGGCCGGGTCCCGGTGGCGACACAGCAGAAAGGCCGCCCTGGACCCGCTGCGCCGGCTGACCGTCATAGCCGTCATCGCGGCGGCCATCGCATCCAGCACCTGGCTGCCGTATCTGCTGCGGGCGGCCCGCGACCCGGTCAGCAACACCGGCAGTGCCCAGCATTACCTGCCGGCCGACGGCGCCGAACTGACCTTCCCGATGCTGCAGTTCTCGCTGCTGGGCGCGCTGTGCCTGCTGGGCACCCTGTGGCTGGTGATCCGCGCGCGGTCGTCGACCCGGGCCGGCGCGCTGGCCATCGGCGTGCTGGCCGTCTACCTGTGGTCGCTGCTGTCGATGCTGACCACGCTGGCGCGCACCACGCTGCTGTCGTTTCGGCTGCAGCCGACGTTGACCGTGCTACTGGCCGCGGCGGGAGTGTTCGGCTTCGTGGAGGCGGCACAGGCGCTGGCCGTAAGGCGGCGCACCGTGCTCCCGGTGGCCGGCGCGATCGGACTGGCCGGCGCCATCGCGTTCAGCCAGGACATTCCCGACGTGCTGCGGCCCGACCTGACCGTCGCCTACACCGACACCGACGGCCACGGCCAGCGCGGTGACCGGCGCCCGCCCGGCTCCGAGAAGTACTACCCGGCGGTCGACGCCGCCATCCGAAAAGTCACCGGCAAACCGCGCGATCAGCTGGTGGTGCTTACCGCCGACTACAGCTTCCTGTCGTACTACCCCTATTGGGGGTTCCAGGGATTGACGTCGCACTACGCCAACCCGCTGGCGCAGTTCGACAAGCGGGCCGCCCATATCGAAAGCTGGGCCAAGCTCAGGACCGCCGGCGAGTTCATCGCAGCCCTGGACAAGCTGCCCTGGCCGGCGCCGACGGTGTTCCTGATGCGCCGCGGCACGGGTAATACCTACACCCTGCGGCTGGCCGAAGACGTCTACCCCAATCAGCCCAACGTGCGTCGCTACACCGTGGAATTGAAGTCCGCCATCTTCGCCGATCCGCGTTTCAGCGTCGACACCATAGGTCCCTTCGTCCTGGCCATTCGCAAACCGGCGGCGGGTGCCTGATGGCCACCGAAACCGCACCGGGCGCGCTGCAACAATTACCATCTACCTCCGTGAGCGACGCGGGAGCAAACTACCGGATCGCTCGGTTCGTCGCCGCCGTCGCGGGCCTGCTCGGGACCATCCTGGCGCTGGCCACCCCGCTACTGCCGGTCGAGCAGACCACCGCGCAACTGAAGTGGCCGCAAAGCGGCACCCTAACCAGCGTCGAGGCGCCGCTGATCGGCTATGTGGCCACCGAACTCAACATCACCGTCCCGTGCCGGGCCGCCGCCGGACTGGCCGGGCCGCAGAACACCGGCAAGACCGTGCTGTTGTCGACGGTGCCCAAGCAGGCCCCCAACGCCGTCGACCGCGGGCTGCTCATCCAGCGCGCCAACGACGACCTGGTACTGGTGGTGCGCAATGTCCCGGTGGTCAGCGCTCCGCTGAGCCAGGTGCTGAGCCCCGCATGTCAGCAGTTGACGTTTACCGCCCACGCCGACAAGGTCGCCGCCGAATTTGTGGGGCTCAAACAGGGTCCCAACGCCGAACATCCCGGCGAACCGCTGCGCGGCGAGCGCGGCGGCTACGACTTTCGGCCGCAGATCGTCGGGGTGTTCACCGATCTGTCCGGGCCGACACCGCCGGGCCTGAGCTTCTCGGCGACCGTCGACACCCGCTACAGCAGCAGCCCCACCCCGCTGAAGATGGCCGCGATGATCCTCGGCCTGTTGTCGACCGCCGTCGCCCTGGTGGCACTGCACGTCCTCGACACCGCCGACGGCACCCGCCACCGGCGCATCCTGCCGCAGCGCTGGTGGTCGATCGGCGGGCTGGACGCCCTGGTCATCGCAGTGCTGGTGTGGTGGCACTTCGTCGGCGCCAACACCTCCGATGACGGCTACATCCTGACCATGGCCCGGGTGTCCGAACACGCCGGCTATATGGCGAACTATTACCGCTGGTTCGGCACACCCGAGGCGCCCTTCGGCTGGTACTACGACCTGCTGGCAATGTGGGCGCACGTCAGTACCGCCAGCGTCTGGATGCGGCTGCCCACCCTGGCGATGGCCCTGACGTGCTGGTGGTTGATCAGCCGCGAGGTCATCCCCCGTCTCGGCCACGCCGTCAAACACAGCCGCGCTGCGGCGTGGACGGCGGCGGGCATGTTCCTGGCGGTGTGGCTGCCGCTGAACAACGGCCTGCGGCCGGAGCCGATCATCGCCCTGGGCATCCTGCTGACCTGGTGTTCGGTGGAGCGCGCGGTGGCCACCAGCCGGCTGCTGCCGGTGGCGATCGCCTGCATCCTCGGTGCGCTGACGCTGTTCTCCGGGCCGACCGGCATCGCCTCCATCGGTGCGCTGCTGGTCGCGATCGGGCCGCTGCGGACCATCCTGCACCGGCGCTATAAACAGTTCGGCGCGCTGCCGCTGCTGGCGCCGTTGCTCGCCGCCGCCACCGTTACCGCGATCCTGATCTTCCGCGACCAGACGTTTGCCGGCGAGACACAGGCCAGCCTGCTCAAGCGTGCCGTCGGCCCGAGCCTCAAGTGGTTTGACGAACACATCCGATACGAGCGGCTGTTCATGGCCAGCCCCGACGGGTCGGTGGCCCGCCGCTTCGCGGTGCTGGCGCTGGTCGTCGCCCTCGCCGTCGCGGTGGCAATGTCGTTGCGCAAAGGACGAATCCCGGGCACGGCCGCCGGCCCCAGCCGCCGCATCATCGGGATCACCATCATCTCGTTCCTGGCCATGATGTTCACCCCGACGAAATGGACCCACCACTTCGGGGTGTTCGCCGGGCTGGCGGGCTCACTGGGGGCGCTGGCCGCGGTCGCGGTGACCGGGGCGGCGATGCGGTCCCGACGCAACCGCACCGTGTTTGCCGCCGTGGTGATCTTCGTGATGGCGCTGTCCTTCGCCAGTGTCAACGGCTGGTGGTATGTCTCCAATTTCGGTGTGCCGTGGTCGAATTCATTCCCGAAGTGGCGCTGGTCGCTCACCACCGCGCTGCTCGAGCTCTCGGTCGTGGTACTGGTGGTGGCGGCGTGGTTTAACTTCGTCGACACCGACGACGGGCCGCCCAAGACCCGGATTGGGGCGCGGCTGGCCCGGATAGTCCAGTCCCCGTTGGCAATTGCGACGTGGCTGCTGGTGACCATGGAGGTCGCGTCGCTGACTCTGGGGATGATTTCCCAGTACCCGGCGTGGTCCGTCGGCCGGTCCAACCTGCAAGCTGTCACCGGCAAGACGTGCGGGCTGGCCGAAGACGTATTGGTGGAGCTCGATCCCGAGGCCGGCATGCTGCCGCCAGTGAGCGCTCCGGTTGCCGACGCTCTGGGGGCCGGACTGTCAGAAGCGTTTACGCCCAACGGAATTCCCGCTGATGTCTCCGCCGACCCGGTAATGGAACGTCCGGGCGACCGCAGCTTCATCAACGACGACGGACTGGTCACCGGCACCGAGGCCGGTACCGAAGGCGGCACTACCGCCGCACCGGGGATCAACGGCTCCCGAGCGCGGCTGCCGTTCAACCTCGATCCCGCCCGCACCCCGGTGCTGGGTAGCTGGCGGGCCGGCGTCCAGGTGCCCGCCCTACTTCGGTCGGGCTGGTATCGCCTGCCCCCCAAGGAGGAACGTAATAAGACACCGCTGCTGGTCGTTTCGGCAGCCGGCCGCTTCGACCCCCGTGAAGTCCAGGTGCAATGGGCCACCGACGACCAAGCGGCGTCCGGACGCCCCGGCGGCTCGATGAGCTTTGCCGATGTCGGCGCGGTGCCCGCCTGGCGTAACCTACGCGCGCCGCTGTCGGCCATTCCCGACAGCGCCACCCAGATTCGCCTGGTGGCCGACGACGAGGACCTGGCTCCGCAGCACTGGATCGCCTTGACACCGCCGCGGATTCCGCGGCTGCGCACGTTACAGGACGTGGTGGGCTCCAAGGATCCGGTGTTCCTGGACTGGCTGGTCGGGCTGGCATTCCCGTGCCAGCGACCGTTCGGCCATCAAAACGGCGTTGTCGAGACACCGACATGGCGGATCCTGCCGGACCGGTTCGGCGCCGAGGCCAATTCTCCCGTCATGGACAAGAACGGCGGCGGCCCCCTGGGCATCACCGAGTTGCTGCTGCGCGCGACGACGGTGGCCAGCTATCTCAAGGACGACTGGTTCCGGGACTGGGGCTCGCTGCAGCGGCTGACCCCCTACTACCCCGACGCCGAACCGGCACGCTTACAGCTGGGCACGGTGACCCGTAGCGGGCTGTGGAATCCCGCGCCGATGCGCAAGGGGTAGCGGTGGCGGTTGACCTCTTGAGTGTTGGGGCCCGGTCCACCGACTAGATCCACTACTCCACCAGGCGTCCCAGGACACCCAACCCGTTTCGGCGACCGGTTCCGGACCCCGATTTTCTGAGCGACGGCTGGATTTGTCCCCGCAATCCTTGGGAGACTTCCACGCTCTGGCGCGCCGAGGCTCGTGCCGGGTCACCAAATGCCGTCGCCGCCGCCAAGCCGACCCATGTCCCGGTCGGCTCGTGGTCGACCCAACCATGTCCCGGGTCTAGAATTTGTCAACCGTGTTTGACTACTATGTCAATGTACGTTGACGGTACTGCGGCTAGTGTCCAACCGATGGCAACCGGGCGACACCCTCGGGTGGCGCACCCGACCTCAGATTCCCGGCGGGGGTCGTGGATGCGGGCTGTGGTGTTCCTACCTCGCCGTCTTCAAACAAACCAAATAGCGGATCGTGCCCGGAGTCGTCAGAGAAATCTGGTCAAATCTCTGAATTCCCGCACGGGCCGCATTCCGGCAGACATGGAGGCCCACTGATTGCGCCTCGAAGAGATGAAGGGGCAGCAGCGTGTCGCAACAGCCGTCCGTGACGATCGTTATTCCGGCCTACAACGAGGGCGGGTTTATCGGCAATTGCCTGGAGTCGTGTATCAACCAAAGCTCGTTACCGGAAGAGATCATCGTCGTCAACAACAACTCGGTCGACGAGACCGCGTCGATCGTGTACCGCTATCAAGCGGAGAACCCGCATATCGACATACGTCTGCTCCATCAAAACGACCATCAGGGCATTACTCCGACGCGTAACCATGGCTTCGACAATGCTTCGCATGATGTGATTGGCCGCATCGATGCCGACTCCTGTATCAGCCCCGATTGGGTTCAAACTATTCGGCGCTGCTTCCAGGACCCTGATATCGCAGCGGTCACCGGCCCGGTCTTCTATTACGACATGCCCTTGCAGAGGTTCATCCTTTGGCTCGACGACAAAACACGCCAAATGCTGCACCGCAATGCACGGGACGAAGGGTTTCTCTACGGATCCAATATGGCCATTCGCGCCTCGGCCTGGAAAGAGGTCCGGCAGCTAACACATCTGGATACCGAGAACCTACTTCACGAGGATATCGACCTGGCGCTGACATTGGTCGAAAACAACCTGCCGATCGCCTACGATCCCACCCTCGTCGCGGGACTCTCGGGGCGCCGAGTGGAGAGCTCGCCACGAGATTTCTACCGGTATGCGACGCGCTACGGCAGGACGACGCGGCTCCACGGAATCAGAAGCCGTATGGCGCCGATAGTTACCGCGATTCTTCTATTGGGATATTTTCCGGTTCACGCGATAAGGCTCTCGTACGATGCCGAGAATCGACAGCTTTCCCTATCAAAGCTATACAGCGGGAGCACGCTGCTTTCCGGAGCGGCCCGGATACCTGCGCATTTGAGACGGCTCCTCCTGGCCCTAGGCAGGAGTTTTCGCAGGTCTGGGCCGCCAGCCCGGTTCCCGACGAGGTAGCCGCAGTGTGGCGGACCGCAGCACCCCACCGGCCGAGCCCGCGCTGACTGCGCTGAGACTGCGCCCGCATCGCCGCTCTCTCGGCGCCGGCTTCACGCACCTGACGCAGACCCGGTCGCAATAACCCCCCACGCTGTCCGGCCCCGCATCTCAAAGCCACTCAGCCTCGTCGCCTACGATCGACCCTCGTGCCCCTCGACGGTAATGAGCGATCTCACCGGATCGCCCGCCTAGTAGCCGTCGTCTCGGGAATCGCCGGACTGCTGTTGTGCGCCCTGGTTCCGCTGCTGCCGGTGAAGCAGACGACGGCGACCATCCTATGGCCGCAGGGCAGCACGCCGGATGGTCACGTCGCCCAGATCACCGCCCCATTGGTATCCGGGGCACCGCGGGCACTCGACATCTCGGTCCCGTGCCCGGCGATCGCCACCCTGCCCGCCACCGGCGGCCTGGTGCTGTCGACCCTGCCGGCCGGCGGCGTGGACACCGGTAAACATGGGCTATTCGTCCGGGCCGACAAGGACACGGTCGTCGTCGCCTTCCGCGACACGGTGGCCGCGGTGGCATTGCGCTCGGCGATCGCCGAGGGACGCTGCAGCGTGCTTCATCTGTGGGCCGACGCCGGCGGTGCGCACGCCGACTTCGTCGGCATTCCCGGCGCCGCAGGAACTCTGCCCGCCGAAAAGAAGCCCCAGGTCGGGGGGATCTTCACCGACCTGAAGGTGCCCGCCCAGACCGGCCTGTCGGCCCGCGTCGACGTCGACACCCGATTTATCACCAACCCCACCGCCGTCAAGGCAATCGCGATGACCCTGGGCGCGCTGGCGGTCGCGGCCGCGATCCTGGCTTTGACGGTCCTGGATCGCCAGAGCCGGGGCGGTGTGCGGCTCTCCCGACGCCGCCCCGGCTGGGCAATCTGGCTTGCCGACGCCGGGGTGATCGCCACACTGCTGCTCTGGCACATCATCGGCGCCACTTCGTCCGACGACGGCTACAACCTGACCATCGCCCGCATCGCGCCCAAGGCCGGCTACGTCGCCAACTACTACCGCTACTTCGGCACGACCGAGGCGCCGTTCGACTGGTATCTCGGGGTGCTGGCCCGGCTGGCGTCGGTGAGCACCGCCGGCGTATGGATGCGGCTGCCGGCCACGCTGGCCGGGATCGGCTGTTGGCTGCTGATCAGTCACTTCGCGCTGCGGCGGCTGGGACCGGGCAAGGGCGGCCTGGCGTCCAACCGCGCGGCGGTGCTGACCGCGGGCGCGGTGTTCCTGGCCGCGTGGCTGCCGTTCAACAACGGCCTGCGACCCGAGCCGCTGATCGCACTGGGCGTGCTGGTCACCTGGGTGCTGGTGGAACGCTCGATCGCGCAACGGCACCTGGCGCCGGGTGCGCTCGCCATCATCGTCGCAATGCTGACCGCCACGCTGGCGCCGCAGGGCCTGATAGCGCTGGCCCCGCTGCTCACCGGCGCCCGCGCCATCGCCCAAATCATCCGGCGGCGCCGGGCCACCGACGGCCTCCTGGCGCCGCTGGCAGTGCTGGCGGCATCACTGTCGCTGATCACCGTGGTGGTGTTCCGCAGTCAGACGCTGGCGACGGTCGCCGAGTCGGCGCGGATCAAGTACAAGGTCGGGCCCACGATCGCGTGGTACCAGGACTTCCTGCGCTACTACTTCCTCACGGTCGAGTCCAATGCGGACGGGTCGATGTCGCGGCGATTCGCCGTGCTGGTGATGTTGCTGTGCCTGTTCGGAATGCTGTTCGTGCTGCTGCGGCGCGGCCGGGTGCCGGGGCTGGCCAGCGGCCCGGCCTGGCGGCTGATCGGCACGACGGCCGTCGGCCTGCTGCTGTTGACGTTCACCCCGACCAAATGGGCCATCCAGTTCGGCGCGTTCGCCAGCCTGGCGGGCGCCCTGGGGGCGGTCACCGCGTTCACCGTGGCGCGGATCGGGCTGCACAGCCGGCGAAACCTCACGCTCTACATCACCGCGTTGCTGTTCGTGCTGGCGTGGGCCACCTCGGGCATCAACGGCTGGTTCTATGTCGGCAACTACGGGGTGCCGTGGTACGACATCCAGCCGGTCATCGCCAGCCACCCGGTGACGTCGATGTTCCTGGCGCTGTCAGTGCTGACCGGCCTGCTGGCCGCCTGGTACCACTTCCGGATGGACTACGCCGGACACACCGAGGTCAAGGACAACCGGCGCAACCGGATCCTGGCCTCAACCCCGTTGCTGGTGGTTGCGGTGATCATGGTGCTGGGCGAAGTCGGCTCGCTGGCCAAGGGCGCGGTGTTCCGCTACCCGATGTACACCACCGCCAAGGCCAACCTGGCGGCGCTGGAATCCGGGCTGTCGCCCAGCAGCTGCGCCATGGCCGACGACGTGCTGGCCGAACCCGATCCCAATGCTGGCATGCTGCAACCCGTTCCGGGTCAGACCTTCGGATCCGACGGACCGCTCGGCGGCGTCAACCCGGTCGGCTTCAAGCCCGAGGGCGTGGGTGAGGACCTGAAGTCCGACCCGGTGGTCAGCAAACCAGGAGTGGTCAACTCCGACGCATCGCCCAACAAACCCAACGCCGCCATCACCGACTCCGCCGGCACCGCCGGTGGCAAGGGTCCGGTCGGGGTCAACGGGTCGCACGCGGCGTTGCCGTTCGGGCTGGACCCCGCTCGTACCCCGGTGATGGGCAGCTACGGCGAGAACACTCTGGCCGCCACGGCCACCTCGGCCTGGTATCAACTGCCTGCCCGCAGCGCGGACCGGCCGCTGGTCGTGATCTCGGCCGCCGGGGCCATCTGGTCTTACAAAGAGGACGGCGACTTCGTCTACGGCCAGTCTTTGAAACTGCAGTGGGGAGTCACCCGGCCCGACGGCGGCATCCAGCCGCTCGGGCAGGTGTTCCCGATCGACCTCGGGCCGCAACCGGCGTGGCGCAACTTGCGGTTCCCGCTGACCTGGGCCCCGCCGGAGGCCGACGTGGCGCGCATTGTCGCCTATGACCCCAACCTGAGCCCCGAGCAATGGTTCGCCTTCACCCCGCCGCGGGTCCCGGTGCTGGAAACGCTGCAGCAGCTGATCGGCTCCCGGACACCGGTGTTGATGGATATCGCGACCGCCGCCAACTTCCCCTGCCAGCGGCCGTTCTCCGAACACCTTGGCGTGGCCGAACTTCCGCAATACCGGATCATGCCCGACCATAAACAGACGGCGGTGTCGTCGAACCTGTGGCAGTCCAGCTCCACCGGCGGCCCGTTCCTGTTCACCCAGGCGCTGCTGCGGACCTCGACGATCTCGACGTACCTGCGCGGCGACTGGTATCGCGACTGGGGAACGGTGGAGCAGTACTACCGGCTGGTGCCGGCCGATCAGGCACCGGATGCCGTCATCCAACAAGGCGTGGTGACCGTGCCCGGCTGGAGCCGGCAAGGACCGATTAGGGCGCTCCCATGACGGTGGCCATGAGCATGACCACAGCCAGCCGTGACGTGCGGGTGACCCGCTGGGTGGCGACGATTGCTGGCCTGGTCGGCTTCGTATTGTCGGTCGCGACGCCGTTGCTGCCCGTCGTGCAGACCACCGCGATGCTCAACTGGCCGCAAAACGGACAACTCAATAGCGTTACGGCGCCGTTGATCACGCTGACGCCGGTCGACCTGACCGCCACCGTTCCGTGTGAGGTGGTGCGCGGCCTGCCGCCGCAGGGCGGGGTGGTGCTGGGCACCGCACCCAAGCAGGGCAAGGACGCCAACCTGCAGGCGATGTTCGTCGTCGTCAGCAGTCAGCGGGTCGACGTCACCGATCGCAACGTGGTGATCCTGTCCGTGCCGCGTGACCAGGTGGTCGGCGGCGCAAATGCGCCCGGATGCTCAAGCATCGAGGTCACCTCGACGCACGCCGGAACGTTCGCCACGTTCGTCGGCCTCAAGGATCCCGCCGGGCAACCATTGCGCGGCGGCTTCCCCGACCCCAACCTGCGCCCCCAGATTGTCGGGGTGTTCACCGACCTCACCGGACCCGCGCCACCCGGGCTAAAGCTTTCGGCGACCATCGACACGCGCTTCTCCACCACCCCAACCACGCTGAAACTGCTGGCGATGGTCGGCGCGATCGTGGCCACCGTCGTCGCACTCGTCGCGCTGTGGCGCCTAGACCGGCTGGATGGCCACCGCATGCGCCGGTGGATTCCGCAGAACTGGCGCACCTTCACCCTGCTCGATGGCGTGGTGATCTTCGCGTTCCTGCTCTGGCACGTCATCGGCGCCAACTCCTCCGACGACGGCTACATCCTGGGCATGGCCCGAGTGGCCGACCGCGCCGGCTACATGTCCAACTACTTCCGCTGGTTCGGCAGCCCGGAGGACCCGTTCGGCTGGTACTACAACCTGCTGGCGCTGATGACCCATGTCAGCGACGCCAGCATCTGGATGCGGCTGCCAGACCTGTTCGCCGGGCTGGTGTGCTGGCTGCTGCTCTCCCGTGAGGTGCTGCCCCGCCTGGGGCCGGCGGTGACCTCCAGCAAAGCCGCCAACTGGGCAGCGGCCACGGTCCTGCTGACCGCGTGGATGCCGTTCAACAACGGCCTGCGCCCCGAAGGCATCATCGCGCTGGGCTCGCTGGTCACCTACGTGCTGATCGAGCGGTCGATGCGCTACAGCCGGCTCACCCCGGCGGCGCTGGCGATCATCGCCGCCGCGTTCACGCTCGGTGTGCAGCCCACCGGCTTGATCGCGGTGGCCGCGCTGGTGGCCGGCGGCCGCCCGATCCTGCGGATCTTCGTGAAACGCCACCGCCTGGTGGGCACGTTGCCGTTGCTGTCGCCGATGCTGGCCGCCGGCACCATCATCCTGACCGTCGTGTTCGCCGATCAGACGCTGTCAACGGTGTTGGAAGCCACCAGGGTTCGCGGCAAAATCGGTCCCAGTCAAGCCTGGTACACCGAGAACCTGCGTTACTACTATCTCATCCTGCCCACCGTCGACGGTTCGCTGTCGCGCCGCTTCGGCTTCCTGATCACCGCTCTTTGCCTATTCACTGCGGTATTTATCATGTTGCGGCGCAAGCGAATTCCCGGCGTGGCGCGGGGGCCGGCGTGGCGGTTGATGGGCGTCATCTTCGCCACCATGTTCTTCTTGATGTTCACCCCGACCAAGTGGGTGCACCACTTCGGGCTGTTCGCCGCGGTGGGGGCGGCGATGGCGGCGCTGACGACGGTATTGGTATCGCCGTCGGTGCTGCGCTGGTCACGCAACCGGATGGCGTTCCTGGCGGCGGTGTTGTTCATGCTGGCATTGTGCTGGGCCACCACCAACGGTTGGTGGTACGTCTCCAGCTACGGCGTGCCGTTCAACAGCGCGATGCCCAAGATCGCCGGAATCACGGTCAGCACAATCTTTTTCGCGCTGTTCGCCATTGCCGCGGTGTACGCGGCCTGGCTGCATTTCGCACCCCGGGGCAGCGGTGAAGGCCGCCTGACCCGAGCACTCACCTGGCCTTCTCAAGCGCCGGTCCCGCTGGCAGCCGGCTTCATGGCGGTGGTGTTCGTTGCGTCGATGGTCGCCGGGATCGTGCGCCAGTACCCCACCTACTCCAACGGCTGGTCCAACCTGCGGGCGTTCGTCGGCGGCTGCGGCCTGGCCGACGACGTGCTCGTCGAACCAGACCCCAACTACGGCTTCATGACGGCACTGCCCGGCGATTACGGCCCGCTGGGGCCGCTGGGCGGCACCAACCCGACGGGCTTCACCCCCAACGGCGTGCCGGAGCACACCGTCGCCGAGGCGATCGTGATGAAACCCAACCAGCCCGGCACCGACTACGACTGGGATGCCCCCACCAAACTCAAGACGGCGGGCATCAATGGATCGACGGTGCCGCTGCCCTACCAGCTCGATCCGGCGCGGGTTCCGCTGGCCGGCACCTACACCACCGGGGCGCAGCGGCAGAGCAAACTCGCCTCGGCGTGGTATCTGCTGCCCACGCCGGACGACGGACATCCGCTGGTGGCGGTGACCGCCGCCGGCAAGATCGCCGGGCACAGCGTCCTGCATGGCTACACCCCCGGCCAGACGGTGGTGCTGGAATACGCTCGGCCCGGGCCGGGCGCGCTGGTACCCGCCGGACGACTGGTGCCCGACGACCTCTACGGGGAACAACCCAAAGCCTGGCGAAATCTGCGGTTCGCCCGCGACAAGATGCCCGCCGACGCCGTCGCCGTCCGGGTGGTCGCCGAGGACCTGTCCCTGACCCCGGAGGACTGGATCGCGGTGACCCCGCCGCGGGTGCCGGACCTGCGGTCGTTGCAGGAATACGTCGGCTCCACCCAACCGGTGCTGCTGGATTGGGCGGTCGGGCTCGCGTTCCCGTGTCAGCAGCCGATGCTGCACGTCAACGGCGTCACCGAAATTCCGAAATTCCGCATCACACCGGACTACAACGCCAAGAAGCTGGACACCGACACCTGGGAAGACGGCGTCAACGGCGGGCTGCTTGGCATCACCGACCTGCTGCTGCGCGCCCATGTGATGGCGACTTATCTGTCGCGCGACTGGGCCCGCGACTGGGGATCATTGCGCAAATTCGACACCCTGGTCGATGCCCCGCCCGCACAACTCGACCTGGGCACCGCGACCCGCAGCGGATTGTGGTCGCCGGGCAAGATCCGGATCGGCCCCTGAGTTGGAGTCTGCGTTCATCGCGGGTTCGAGGCCGCCGGGCCAGGGCTAGGAAAGAGCTAGCCAGTCTACGCATGCGGTGGTCACAGTGTCGGCGACATACGCGCAGTCTCGTCGCAGCCTTCCCTCACCGCGCGATCAGCACACTCCTGCCGACGACGGCCCCGTCGGCAGCCAGCGCCTCGAGTTGGGAGTAGCTGCCGGAATTCCCAATCTGCGGGATCGATGTGTCGTAGCCGGACCAGGCGACGGTGGTCCGAGGCGTCATGGTGTTGCTTTCCGGGCCGGACAGTAACCGCCACCGGTTCACCCTGGTGGCGCCGTTCCACACCGCGTGTGCGGTATCGCCGGCGAAGGTCAGTTGCGGGGGTTCGACGGGATCGCCGGTCCACTCGTCGAGGAACGCCCGATAGGTGCCGCCGGGCAAGCTGGCGTCGAACACCATCTCTCCACCCGCGGTGAACTCGGAGATGTGTTCGGCGGTGCCCCACCCGGAGAAGGTGTTGCCACCCGGAAGCTGTTGCAGGTTACCCATGGCCCCCACGCTGAGATCGCCCGGATGGCGCTGCGCCCGGACCAGGCTCGCCCGGCCGGCGGCGACATCCAGGTGGATCCATTTCAGGCTGGTCGGCACGGAACCATCGCCCATGTGCCCCCGGCTGCCCTCGTAGTGGTTGTCGAACAACGTGACCGTGGCGGCATCGGGCATCTCCACGTCGTGCTGGTAGGCGAATTCAACGCCGTCGCCGAGGGCGAACGTGGACCGCTTACCACCCAGTCGCCAGTTGATGGCGCCGGTGCGGTAATCGACATTGAAGACCGTGGAGAGGGCGCGCATGCTGATCACCAGGTTGCCCGCCGGGTCCATCGCTATCGAGTTCATGTGGTACGCGTCGAACGTTTGACCGGCGGTGCATCTTGCCGGCGAGTCGCTGATCGGGATGTGGCTCAACGCATCCCACTGGAACAGCGTCTGTTTCGTGGCCACGTCGACCACCGAGGCGGTGCAGTTGTAGACCCTGCCGTCCCTGGGTCCGCCGATGGCCGTCAGGTCGGCCGCGACCTCCGGGTAGGACGTGATCAGGGCGCGGCCGTCCGGGGTGAGCCGAAATTCGTGCATGTCCGACGACAACTCGCCGCCGGGCGTCAGGGTACTGATCACGTTGTAATGTTCATCGGCGATATAGCTGGCGCCGAGCCCGTGGCCCGATTGCTTGCGGCCCTGCCACCACGTGAGCACCGGCTTTCCCCGGTAGCGCTGGACCCGGAGGTTGCCGGCAGTCTCACCGGCCGGAAGTTCGCGCTGCCACACCACGTGTCCGGCTTTGTCGGCGACGACGAGCACACAGGGGCGCGACACGTTCCCGAGATGCGCCGCCGTGGTTCCGGAGACAAAGAATACGTAGCCGGGCGCACCGCCGGGCTGGTCGACATTGATCGTGTACCCCAGCGATTGCGGCGAGACGGCCGATGCCGCGGGGTTAGCGGACTTGTGCCCGCGGGTACCGACGGCGATCAGCCCGCCCGCGAGAATGCCGCCCGTCGCGACACCGAGTTGTCGCCGCGAGATCCGCAATTCGCTTGTCATCGAACTCGTTTCGACGTGTACATCACCTTGACGTCACACTCCTCCGAGAGCGCTACTTCCGGCGGCCGGTCGCTGTGGTTATACACCAGATGCGATGAGCGGGCAGCCTGATTCGTCAGCCCCAGCCGGCAAAGCCTGGCGAGGTTTCGCCCTCGCTGATCCGGTCAATATCAAGTGCGGGTCGGGCAAACCGCGGGGAAAGAACGGTGGGGGCCATGCGCAGGCTGACACGAAATATGACCTTTACGGCAGCAATCACTTTGGTGACTTGCCCGGCGGCGGCGATCACGGTCGCCACAGCGGCGGCCAATCCCGGCTCGAGCAGCGCCACCAGGGTGGCGTTGGGAGCGGCCATGCGGCAATGCGACTACAGCCGCACCTCGGTCGCGCCCAGGTTGCCGGCGGTTTCTCCGCCTACAGGTACCGGCTCCGCGCTCATCCACCGCGCGGGCTCGCGGGTGGTCGCCGAGGTACACCTGGTCAACCCCGCGGAGCCGGGGATGCATTACGACGTCGGCCTGATACAGGCGCCTCGCCCATCTACAGCCCCGTGCGGTCCCGGGGCCCCGGGCACCGCTTTCACCGGTCTGGACCTCGATGCGGGCGGGACTGGGACGGTGACCATTCAGGACACGGTGCGGCAGGGTACGACCGGGGTGTGGGTAATTGTCGAACGTCCCAACAGCAATTCCCAAGACCCCGCCGAGTTCTATACCTCCGAGTTCCTGGTGCCCATGTAGGCGAGGCAGCCGCTCGCAAACCAGCGGGGACTTCGGTCCCTATCGCGGCAGGCCGTCGCGTGATGCGATTCAAGGTGATTCGTCAATGGCGTCGGATGGAGGTATGGCCATGAACGTCTCATCTGATTCGCAGACCCGAACCCGGATGTTCTCCCGGGTGCTCGGTCCTTTCCTGGTGATCGTCGACGTGACGGCGGTGGTGCGTGCCTCCGATATGGCGAACCTGCTGGCACAATTCGAGGCGAATTCGCTCTGGACCTGGGTGACCGGGGCTTTCGTCTTGCTGTTCGGCTTGGTGATGGTGGCCAGTCACCAGTGCTGGCGCGGTACCGCGGCGATCATCGTGTCCCTGCTGGGCTGGCTCGTCACGTTGCGCGGGCTGTTGCTGTTGGCCTTTCCCAAGGCTTTCGTATCGGTCGCCGACGCCATGATCGGCGCGCAGGGCGTGTGGGTGAGCTTGTGTCTGGTTTTTGCGCTGGTCGGGCTGTATCTGACCTACGTCGGCTGGGCGCCGACCCCCAGCCGGCCGACCCAGCATGCGGCAACGGCAAGGCCGGATCTGCCGCGCGCCGCGTGAACGGGCCCGGTATCTCGCGGCAGCGCGCTCGATCGCAGGCCTGGTGGCGACGGCGGTGGTCCTCACCGCGGTCGGATGCGCTGTGCCCAGTGGGACGCCCACGGGGAGCGCCAACGGAAGCAGCACGACCGCGCCGTCGAGCCCTGACGGCGGATCATCGGCGGTGCAAGAAGACGTCGTGGTCAGGCTGGACACTACTCAGCCGGACAAGCCGGTAGGTGTGCACTTCGGCCGCCGCGCGGCCATCTATCTGCTGGAACGCGACGATCCCCAGTTTGCCACCTGGCTGGCGGTGCTACAACGAAGCCTGAACGACGGGACGCCCGTGCGGTTCGCCTACGCAGTGGCGGGTCCGCGACTCACCCTGGTCGAGCCCGCGCATTAGCGCTGCTCTGGATTCCGTTGTGGCGCAGGGTGTTTATCGCCACTGAAGCTGCCGGCCGGGGCGGAGCCGCGTCCCGGAAGTATAGACATATATAAAACCTATGTAATAGGGTCGCGGGATGAGCGAATACCTACTGGAGGCCGTGGACCGGCTGCCGTTCTCGACACCGGAAAAAGCCGGGCGCTACCGCACCGAGAACTACCAGGGCGCCACCGGTCTCAACTGGTACCTCACCGATCCCACGCTGCAGTTCAGCATGGCGTACTACCTGCAGCCCGACGAATTGGGGCTCGCCGAGCCTCATCTGATCCGCATCGGTGAGCTGATGGGCGGCCCGGTGACGCGTTGGGCCGAGGAGACCGACCGCAATCCCCCGCAGCTGGAACGCTACGACCGGTGGGGCCATGACATCAGCCGGGTGGTGATGCCGGAATCGTTCACCCGGTCCAAGCGGGCCATTCTGGACGCCCAGCAAGCCTTGCGCGACGACTCCAAGCAGGCCGGCGTGAGCCCGTCGCTGCCACTGTTTGCTTCCAACTATCTGCTCAACCAAGCCGACATCGGGATGGCCTGCGCGCTGGGCACCGGCGGCAACATGGTGCGGTCACTGGTGACGGCCTACGCGCCCCCCGACGTACGCGACTACGTCCTGGGAAAACTCAACTCCGGCGAGTGGGACGGCGAGGCGGCGCAACTGATGACCGAGCGCACCGGCGGCTCGGACCTGGGCGCACTGGAAACCACAGCGACACGCTGTGGCGACGCCTGGCTGCTGAACGGCTTCAAATGGTTTGCCTCCAATTGCGCCGGTGAGGCGTTCGTGGTGCTGGCCAAACCCGAAGGCGCCCCCGACTCGACCCGGGGGGTGGCTTCCTTCCTGGTGTTGCGGACACGGCGGGACGGCTCCCGCAATGGCGTGCGCGTCCGGCGGCTGAAGGACAAGCTCGGTACCCGCTCGGTCGCCTCCGGCGAGATCGAGTTCGTCGACGCCGAAGCCTTTCTGCTGTCCGGCGAACCTCAGGCTGACTCCGGGCCGGCCGACGGCAAGGGCCTTGGCCGGATGATGGAACTGACCAACAAGTTACGGCTGGGCACCGCCTCGTTCGCCGTCGGCAACGCGCGCCGTGCCCTGGTCGAGTCCCTGTGCTATACGCGCCAGCGGCGCGCGTTCGGCGAGGCGTTGGTCGACAAACCGTTGATCCGGCGCAAGCTGGCCGAGATGATCGTCGACGTCGAAGCCGCGCTGGCGCTGATTTTCGACGGCACCGGAGCCCCTAACCACCGTCAGCCCCAGGCGATTCGGCAACGTATCGCGGTGCCGGTGACCAAGCTGCGGGTGTGCCGGCTCGGGATAACCGCCGCGTCCGACGCGGTCGAGCTGCACGGCGGCAACGGCTACATCGAAACCTGGCCGGTAGCAAGGATTTTGCGCGACGCGCAGGTGAACACGATCTGGGAGGGTTCCGACAACATCCTGTGTCTGGACGTGCGCCGCGGCATGGAACAGTCGCGGGCGCACGAGCCGCTGCTGGCCCGCATGCGCGATGCGGTGTCGGTGTCCGACGACGACGAGACCACGCGCCTGGTATCGCGGCGCATCGAGGACCTCGACGCGGCGATCACGGCCTGGACGAAGCTCGACCGGGAGGTGGCCGAGGCGCGGCTGTTCCCGCTGGCCCAATTCATGGGCGATGTCTATGCCGGGGCGTTGCTCACCGAGCAGGCGGCGTGGGAGCGAGAAACCCGCGGAGCCGATCGCAAGGCGCTCGTCGCCCGGCTATACGCGCAGCGCTATCTGGCCGATCGCAGCCCGCTGCGCGGGATTGACACCGAATCCGACGAAGCGCTGCAGCGCTTCGACCAACTGGTTGACGGTGCCTTCACGCATCGGTTGTGAACTGGCCGACGCTCATTCGGCGTGTGTGTCGCGTCGCCGGATTCACTGTCGGCGAACCATCGCCGCGGCCCCCCTGCACGAGCAGACGCAGAATCGCCCAATTTCGGCGGAAATTGGGCGATTCTGCGTCTGCTCGGCACTAGAACTAGACCGGGATTAGCCCGTGCTTGCGGCCCAAGCGTTGCCATTGCTGCTTGTCTCGCAGTATGTGCATCGACCGGCGCAGCAGCAGCCGGGTTTCGTGCGGGTCGATGACCGCGTCGATGAACCCGCGTTCGGCGGCGATCCATGGAATCGCCATGTTGAGATTGTAGTTCTCGATGAACGACTTCCGAATTGCCTGCGCTTCGGGCGCATTGGGGTCCGGGAAGCGTTTCATCAGCAGTTGCGCCGCCCCCTCGGCACCGATCACCGCAATGCGCGCGGTGGGCCAGGCGAAGTTAAAGTCGGCGGTCAGCTGCCTGGAACCCATCACTGCGTACGCGCCGCCGTAGGACTTGCGGACCGTGATGGTCACCTTCGGCACGTCGGCTTCGACCACGGAGTACAGGAACCGGCCGCCGCGCTTGATGATGCCCCGCTTCTCCTCTTCGGCGCCCGGCAGAAATCCGGGGGTGTCCACCACGAACACCAGCGGGATCTGGAACGAATCACAGAACCTGATGAACCGCGCCGCCTTGTCGGAAGCCTCGTTGTCGATGGCCCCGGACATGTGCATGGGCTGGTTGGCGATCACGCCCACCGGTCGCCCGTCGACTCGGGCGTACCCGGTGATGATGGCCGGCCCGTGCTGGGCGGCGACGTCCAGGAAGTCGCCGTCGTCGAAGATGCGCAGCAGGATCTCGTGCATGTCGTAGGCCGCGTTGTCGGAGTCCGGCACGATCGAGTCGAGTTCCAGGTCGGTCGGGGTGATCTCCGGTTCCAGCCCGGGATTGATGGCCGGCGGCTTGCCGAAGCAGTTGGACGGCAAAAACGACAGGAAGTCGCGCACGTACTGGAACGCCTCGGCTTCGGAGTTCACCACGTGGTGGATGTTGCCGTAGCGGGCCTGCGCGTCGGAGCCGCCGAGTTCGTCGAGGGTGACGTCCTCGCCGGTGACCTCACGGATCACGTCGGGTCCGGTGACGAAGAAGTAGCCCTGGTCACGCACCGAGACCAGCAGGTCGTCCTGGATCGGCGAATAGACCGCTCCCCCGGCGCACTTGCCGAAGATAAGGGAGATCTGCGGCACCACCCCGGACAGTGCCTCGTGACGTTGGCCCAGCTCGGCGTACCACGCCAGCGAGGTGACCGCGTCCTGGATGCGGGCGCCGCCGGAGTCCTGGATGCCGACGATCGGGCAACCGACCATCGCGCACCACTCCATCAACCGGGCCACCTTGCGGCCGAACATCTCCCCGACCGTGCCGCCGAACACCGTCTGGTCATGCGAGAACACCCCGACCGGGCGGCCGTCGATCAGGCCGTGCCCGGTGACCACCCCGTCGCCGTAGAGCGCGTTGGGGTCGCCCGGAGTGCGGCACAACGCCCCGATCTCGAAGAAGGTGCCCGGGTCCACCAGGTCATACACGCGGGCGCGGGCACTGGGAATGCCCTTCTTGTCGCGCTTGGCGGCGGCCTTCTCACCGCCGGGCTCCTTGGCAAGCTCCAGCTTTTCGCGTAGTTCGGCCAGCAGCTCGGCGGTGGTCTTCGTGCTCACTTAGGGGGCCCTCTGTTCAGCCTCGACGTTGCCTAACGCGCGGCTCATGTGCTCGCCCACCTTGGCGATGATCGGCTCGTCGATGGCCTGGATGTGCTCACCACCGATCGGCACGACCTCGAGGTCGGAGACGTACTCGCCCCAACCGCCGTCCGGCTGGCGAACGGCATAGCGCGGCTCGAACATGATCGCGTCGTCATGGTATCGGTCGGCCATGTAGAGGGTGACATGCCCGTCGTAGGGCTGGATCTGCGCGGTGTCGATCGCGCGGTTGTCCAGGTACGACGTGCGCTGGTGCTCGATGATCCCGGCCGGGATCTGCACGCCGGACTCCCGCACGGCGTCGAGCACGAACCGGACCTGGCCCTCGTCGTCGAGTTCCTCGAGCTGCTCGTACGGGATCGCCGGGATGGTGACGTTGAACGTCTTCTCGGCGAAGCGGGCGTAGCGGTCCCAGCGCTTGCGGATCTCCTCCTTGGTCTGCGGGATCTCCTCGCCGGCCCGCACGGCATCGATCAGGCCGACGAACGCGACGTCCTTGCCCAGCCGCTTGAGCCCGATCGCGCAGGCGTAGGCCAGCACCCCGCCCAGCGACCAGCCGACCAGAATGTAGGGCCCGTCGCCCTGCATCTCGACCAGCTTCGGAACATACTGCGCGGCACGCTCTTCGATGGTCCCCTCGACCCGCTCGAAGCCGTACATCGGGGTGTCCGCCGGCAGCCGGTTGAGCAACGGCTCGTACACCACGGTCGAGCCGCCGGCCGGATGGAACACGAACACCGGCGGCTTGGTGCTGCCCTCCGGCCGGGCCCGCAGCGTACGGACAAACCCGTCGATCGTGCCGGCCTCCAGGTAAGCGCGCACCTTGTCGGCCAGCTCCTCGATGTTGGCCGACATCAGCACGTCCTCGGCGGTGATCGGGCCTTCGGCACGCTCGGCAAGCCGTTGGGCCATCTTGGCGGCGGCGGCATCGTCCAGCTTGGGCAGCGGGTTGAAAATGCCGCCCGGTGATTTGCCGGTGACGATCGCCCAGGTGGCAAAGGTGACCCGCTCGGCCGCATCACGCGGCGGCACGTCGGCGTTGAGCGCCTTGGCGACGGCCTCGGAGTTCAGCGCCTCCGCGGCACCTTTGAGGTTCGGCTGCCCGTTACCCGAGGGACCCGACGGGCCCGCCGGATCCGTCGGCGGCGGCGGGACAGGAACCTCCGATCCCGGCGGTGCTTGGGTTTCCGGTTCGGCCTGCGGGTCGGGCGCCGGCGCAGTCACCGTCGAAACCGTTGCACCACTGAGCAATTCGGCCTGCGCCCGGGCGATCTCCTCGGCGGTCTGCGTCTTCTGGTACTCGCTGAGCTGCGTCACCTCGTCGCGGTGCTCGACGGCGTACTCGATCAGCTTCTCGACGTTGTAGAGGTTGGCGTCACGCACCGCCGTCAACTGAATCGGCGGCAGGTCGAAGTCGTATTCGACGCGGTTCTTGATCCGTACCGCCATCAGTGAGTCGAGCCCGAGCTCGATCAGCGGCACCTCCCACGGCAGGTCCTCGGGCTCGTAGCCCATCGCCGACCCGACGATCAGGCCCAGCCGATCCGCGATGGTCTCACCGGAATCCGGCGACCACCTGCCCACGTCGGAGGGCAGATAGCGGGTGGTCAGGCTGTCGGTCAGCGTGTCGGCCTCCGGCTCCTCGGGCGCTTGAGGCACCTGCGGCACCACCGGCGCCGCGGCCGCGATCGCCGTGCCGGCCCCGACGGCGGCAGGCAACACCGACTCCGAGCCGGACCGCGCCACCAAGGCGTCGTAGACCAGCGTGAACGACTCGTCGATGCGGGCGTGCACCTGAACCGACGCGCCACCGGGATGCCGCGTCATCGTCGTCACCAGCCGGGCGCCCTCGCCGGGCACCGCACGCTGCTCGGCGGCCGTCAGCTGAGCGTCGGAAAGCACTTGGGCCGCAGCGGCTCTCACCAACGCCGCGAGGTCGGTCTGGCCGTTTCGCGGCGCGTACTCCCACACGTGGCGGCCGTCCGGCAGCGCGACATGGTTGCCCGGCATGATCACCGAGGCGTCGCCGGAGAAGTGCGCGTCGAGCCAGTGCTCCTTGCGCTTGAACCGGGTCGGCGGGATGTCGGCGAAATCTTCGGGGCCCGTGGCACGGCTGAAGAGCGTCCAGATGTCCAGGTCGTGGCCGTACACGTAGAGCTGGGCCATGGTCGAGATCATCGACTCGACCTCGTCCTGCTTGCGGGCCAGCGTCGGGATCAGCTGGGCGTCATGCAGACCGGCGGCGGCCGTGGTCAAACCAACCTGCATCAGCGCGACCGGGTTGGGCGCCAATTCCAGGAACGTGGTGTGCCCGCTGTCGACGGCGTTGCGGATTCCGTGGGTGAAGTAGACGGAATGCCGCAGCCCCTTCTTCCAGTACTCGACGTCGTGGACGGGCTCGCTGCCCGGCTTGATGTAGCTGCCCTCGTGCACCGTCGAGAAGATCCCGCAGGTCGGACTCATCGCCTTGATGCCCTGCAGCTCGGCGGACAGCTCACCGAGCAGCGGATCCATCTGCTGAGTGTGGCTGGCGCCCTTGGTCTGGAACTTGCGGGCGAACTTGCCCTCGGCTTCGGCGCGGGCGATGATCGCGTCCACCTGCTCAGGCGGGCCGCCGATGACCGTCTGGGTGGGTGCGGCGTAGACGCACACCTCCAGATCGGGAAAGGCCTCAGACTCCTTAAACACCGTCTTGATCTCGTCAGCGGAGTACTCCACCAGCGCCATCAACCGGATGTACTCGCCGAACAGCATCGCCTCGCCCTCGCCCATCAGATGCGAGCGGGAGCAGATGGTGCGGGTGGCGTCGCGCAGCGACAGGCCGCCGGCGAAGTACGCCGACGCCGCCTCGCCCAGCGACTGCCCGACCACCGCGGCCGGCTTGGCGCCATGATGCTTGAGCAGCTCACCCAGGGCGATCTGGATCGCGAAGATGGTGACCTGGGTGGTCTCGATCCCGTAGTCCTGCGAGTCGTCCAGGATCAGCTCGAGCACCGAATATCCCAGCTCGTCCTGGACCAGCGCGTCGACCTTTTCGATCCACTCGGCGAACACCGGATTGCGCAGGTACAGGCTCTTGCCCATCTTGCGGTGCTGCGCGCCGAACCCGGCCAGCACCCACACCGGGCCGTTGGTCACCGGCCCGTCGACGCTGAACACATTCGGCGCCTGCTTGCCGGCGGCAATTGCCCGCAGCCCCTTGATCGCTTCCTCGTGATTGTGGGCCAGCACCACCGCGCGGGAGCGGCCGTGGTTGCGTCGCGACAACGACCGCCCGATCGACTCCAGCGACGACGCCTGGCCCGCGGGGCTTTCCATCCAGTCGGCCAGCTCGGCGGCGGCGGCCTTCTTACGCGAGGTCAGGAACGCCGACACGGCCAGCGGGATCAAAGGCGGGCTAACCTCTTGTGTCGCAAGCTCTTCCAGCGCGGCCTGCTTGAGCCGCAGCGCTTCTTCGGTGACGCCCGGCAGTTCGGGCTCTTCGTCTTCGGCCGCGCCACTTCCCGAGGGGGCGTCGGTGATGATATTGCCGAAGTCGTCGAACCGCAGCGCGTGGCCTTCCAGCGCGGGCGCATCGGACGGTGCCACCTCGGCGGGCGCCGCCGGCTCGGGCTCGGGTTCCCGCGCCTCCTTCTCCACCACGTCACGCGGCAAGACCTCACGCACGACCACGTGCGCGTTGGCGCCGCCGAAGCCGAAGCTCGACACCCCGGCCACCGCGTAGCCGCCGTAGCGCGGCCAGTCGGTCACCGTGTCGATCACCTTCAGCCGCATGGCGTCGAAGTCGATGTAGGGGCTGGGCCCGGCGAAATTGATCGACGGCGGCAGCTTGTCATGCTGCAGGGCCAACACCACCTTGGCCATGCTGGCCGCACCCGCGGCCGACTCCAGGTGTCCCACATTGGTTTTCACCGCGCCCAGCAGCGCCGGACGGTCGGCGGGCCGGCCCTTGCCGACGACCCGGCCCAGCGCCTCGGCCTCGATCGGGTCACCGAGGACGGTGCCGGTGCCGTGCGCCTCGACGTAGTCGACGGTGCGCGGGTCGATCCCGGCGTCCTTGTAGGCCCGGCGCAGCACGTCGGCCTGGGCGTCCTGGTTGGGCGCGATCAGGCCGTTGGACCGGCCGTCGTGATTCACAGCGCTGCCGGCGATCACGGCCAGGATCTGGTCGCCGTCGCGGCGGGCGTCGTCGACGCGCTTGAGCACCAGCATGCCGCCGCCCTCGGAGCGGGTGTAGCCGTCGGCGTCGGAGGAGAACGACTTGATCCGCCCGTCGGGGGCCAGCACCTGCCCGATCTCGTCGAAACCCAGCGTCACCACGGGGGTGATCAGCGCGTTGACCCCGCCGGCCACCGCCACGTCGCATTCGCCGTTGCGCAGGGCCTGCACCGCCTGATGGGTGGCCACCAGCGAGCTCGAGCATGCGGTGTCGACCGCGACCGACGGCCCGCGGAAGTCGTAGAAGTAGGACACCCGGTTGGCGATGATCGAGGTTGCGGTGCCGGTGATCGCGTACGGGTGGGCGACCGTCGGGTCGGATACCGCCAGGAAGCTGTAGTCGTTGTTGGAGACACCGACGTACACGCCGACGGCCCCGCCGCGCAGGCTCGACGCCGGGATGCGAGCGTGTTCGAGCGCCTCCCAGGTCAGCTCCAGCGCCATCCGCTGCTGCGGGTCGATGTTGTCGGCCTCCGTCTTGGCCACCGCGAAGAACTCCGAGTCGAAACCCTTGATGTCCTTCAGATAGCCGCCGCGGGTGCGCGCCGCCTTGACCCGCTCGGCCAGCCGGGGCTCCTCGAGGAACTCCGTCCAGCGGCCCTCGGGCAGGTCGGTGATGGCGTCGCGGCCTTCCAGCAGCGCCTGCCAGGTTTCGTCGGGAGTGTTCATGTCGCCGGGCAGCCGGGTGGACAGGCCCACGATCGCGATGTCCACCCGCTCGGCGGGGCCGTTGCGGGTCCAGTCGGTGACGTCGACGCCGTCATCAGCCGTTTCGGGTTCGCCCTCGATGATCCGGGTGGCCAGCGACTCGATGGTCGGATGCTGGAACGCCACCGCAACCGACAGCGTGACGCCGGTCAGATCTTCGATATCGGCCGCCATCGCCACAGCATCGCGCGACGACAAGCCCAACTCCACCATCGGCACCGATTCGTCGATCGAGTCCGGCGACTTCCCGACCGCCTTGCCCACCCAGTTGCGCAGCCACTGCCGCATCTCAGGGACCGTCATCTCAGTCCCGCCGGCGGGCGGCTTCTCCGGGTCGTTCGCCTGGGATACGTCTATGTCAGCCATGGCTACCTTTGTGGTTCTGGGGCTCAGGATTCGGTGGCGAACGCCGTCGGGGAACCGACGCCGCTGCGCAGGCTGCCGTCGAGGTAGGCAGCGCGGCACGCGCGCCGTCCGATCTTGCCGCTGGAGGTCCGGGGAATCGTGCCGGCCGACACCAGCAGCAGGTCCCGCACGGTCACGCCATGTCCGACTGCGATGGCGGCACGGATGTCGTCGGCGATGGGCTGGTATTCCAGCTTGTGCGTACCGGCAGCGCGTTCGGCAACAATCACCAGCTGCTCGGAGGTGTCCTCGGGGTCGAACTTCAGCCCGGCGTGCGGGTCGTCGAACACCTTCTGCGGCAGCTGGTTGGCGGGCACCGAGAAGGCGGCCACGTAGCCGACGCGCAAGGCCTTGTTCGACTCCTGCGCGGTGAACTCCAGGTCCTGCGGGTAGTGGTTCCGGCCGTCGATGATGACCAGGTCCTTGATCCGGCCCGCTATATAGAGGTGTCCCTTGAAGTAGGTGCCGTAGTCGCCGGTGCGTACCCACAGTCCGTCGTCGGGGGCTCCCTCGGCGTGCGACTCGCTGATCCGCGACTTCAGGATGTTGCGGAATATCTGAGCGGATTCTTCTTCCTTGCCCCAGTAGCCGATGCCCAGGTTGTTACCGTGCAGCCAGATTTCGCCGATTTGCCCGTCCGGCAACTCACTGGCGGTGTCTGGGTCGACGATCACGGCCCATTCGTCGACGCCGACCTTGCCGGCCGAAACCTGCGCGACGGCGTTCGGCGAGTCGGCGGGCACCTCGACGAAACGCTGCTTGTTCAGCTCGTCGCGGTCGACGTGGATGACGGTCGGCGGCTCGTTGGGCGCGGTGGTCGAGACGAACAGCGTCGCCTCTGCCAGACCGTAGGAGGGCTTGACCGCAGTCTCGGGCAGACCGTACGGCGCGAAGGCATTGAAGAATTTGCGCATCGACGCCGGCGACACCGGTTCGCTGCCGTTGAGGATGCCCTTGACGTTGCTCAGGTCTAATGGTGGTTCGTCGTCGCGGGGCAGACCCCGCACCGCCGCATGCTCGAAGGCAAAGTTCGGTGCGGCGGAGAATGTGCCCCCGGTTTCGCCGGGCTTACGAGCGAGTTCGCGAATCCAGCGGCCGGGCCGCCGCACGAACGCGGCCGGGGTCATGAACGTGAAGCTGTGGCCCAGTACCGACGTCAGCAGCACGGTGATCAGGCCCATGTCGTGGAAGAACGGCAGCCAGCTGACACCGCGGTCGCCTTCTTGCCCTTCCAGGGCATTGAGCACCTGCAGCACATTGGTCGGCAGGTTCAGATGGGTGATCTGCACGCCGGTCGGGGTGCGGGTCGATCCGGAGGTGTACTGCAGGTAGGCCGTGGTCGACTCGTTGGCGTCGGGCTCCTGCCACGTCGCGGCGACCTCTGTGGGAACCGCGTCGACGGCGATCACCCGGGGCCGCTCCTTGGCCGAGCGGCTGCGGATGAACTTGCGTACACCCTCGGCGGAGTCGCTCGTGGTCAGAATGGTCGACGGGGTGCAGTCGTCGAGTACCGCGTGCAACCGGCCGACGTGGCCCGGCTCGGCCGGGTCGAACAACGGCACCGCGATCCGGCCGGAGTACAGCGCGCCGAAGAAGGAGATCAGGTAGTCCAGGTTCTGTGGGCACAGGATGGCGATACGGTCGCCCGGCTGGGTGACCTGCTGCAGCCGGGCGCCGACGGCGCGGTTGCGCGCGCTGAACTCCGACCACAGGATGTCGCGTTCGATGCCGTCCCGCTCGGTGGAGAAGTCCAGGAACCGGTAGGCCAGCTTGTCGCCACGCACCTTCGCCCATTTTTCGACGTGACGCACCAGATTGGTGTTCTCCGGGAACCGGATTCGTCCATTCACGATGAACGGGTTGTGGTACGCCATGCCGCCCTCTCCTGTCACAACACTGCTTGGTCGGCTACGCCGACAGGGTTTACATCTTGGTCGGCTCCGCCGACGAGTTACATCCGTGCGCGAGCCAGCCCTCGAGCGGCGCGCACACTGGCGGGCGCGCCGATCGTTGCCAGCTACGACCCCACAGGGTCATCCACATGCTCTTAAATTTCTCTTAATGTTAAGGGCCGCGAGGCGTCAGACCAAATCACAAGGTACCGCTGATCCCATTACGATCAGGGCACTGGCGGCTGTGTCCCGCTGCCCCAATCTGCAAGCACCCGGGTGCTGCGGTGCCTGGGCCCGTCTCCCCCCGCGGTGGTCGGGCCACCCGTCACATCTCAGCCGTGTTTGGGATGCGGCGCCTTGTCGATGAGGTCATGGGCCCAGTTCAACGTCCATTGCGTAGCAGGCTGCCCGTCGGAGTTCCAGAATTCGGGGGTGGCGTACATCGCGTGGACCGGTTGACCGGCCCCCCCGGCCAACGTGTTGAGGGTAGTCGGCAGGTTGGCAGGACTGAACGCCTCCTGCGGCGCGGCGCAAATCAGATCGCCCTGGGCACAGATCTCGTTGGTGCGACTGTCGAGCGCGCCGAAGCCGCCCGGGCGTGCACCCGTCATCGTCAAGCCGAGCCCGGACAGCACCGGCACCTCATGCAGGGTGACCTCGGCGCCCTCACCCGGCGGGCTGGGCGGGATGTCGTTGCCCACCCCCGGCTGGCGACGGCCATCGGCGATCAGCGTCACGCCCAGTACCAGGTCGTCATCGACCGGTCCCCGGCCGTTGCCGATATCGCTGGCGACATCGCCGGCAATCACCGCCCCCTGCGAGAACCCGACCACCACATAGCTGGTCAACGGGCACTTGTTGGTCATGTCCGTCATGGCCTGCACCATCGCGCGGGTGCCCTCCGCCCGGCTTTGGTTGTAGGAGATCTGACCGTCGGAACTGAGCGGATTGTGGAATTGTGCGGTGTAGGGAACCGTGTACGTCTGCACCCGCGATCCGGGGAACTGCTGGGAGATCGGCCCGGTCACATTGAGTAGCAACGCCTTCGGGAACTGCACCGGGTTAAGCGGGTTGTCCTGCGGTGACGACTCCCAGGTGCCGGGTACGGCAATCAACTGCACGTCCGGGCAAGACGCATCCTGGAAGGCGGGCCGGGGTTTGCGTGGGTGAGAGGTGGTGGGACCCGGGGTCAGCACCCCGGGCGGTACTGCGCTGGGCGGTGCTTCCTGGCGGCGCAACATGACCACGCCGGCGACGATGACCAGGGCGACGACCGACGCCAGGGCTCCGGCCGCAACCCAGGCGAGGATTCGTTGGCGGCGTCTTCTGCGCCGGGAGTTGGTAGCCATGTTCTCCTGCTAGCAGCGTCGGTGAGTCTGAGTACAGCGTGCGGCCGGTGGCGGTGTCGCGCATGCTCGCCGCCCGAGCCGCTCGAAGTCACCACACCGCGTCGGCACACGGTGCCGCCGCCCTCTACTGCACCCCATACACGGTACCGGCTGGTGACGAAGTTCCGGCCCGGACGATGTCTTCGCCGCGCGTGCGCGGGGCAGGCTGCGTGGATCCTCCCGCCGGCTGCTAGCGGATCGCGCCGACGATATCGCCGGACATGGCGCCCAGCTGTGCCGACCACGAGCCCCAGCCGTTGTCGCCGCCGCCCGGGAAGTCGAAGTGACCGTTGTGCCCGCCGACGTTGCGATATTGCTGGTAGAACGACCTACTGTCACCCATCGCCGCACCGGCCTGACCGATCATGGCGGCAGGATCACTGGCGCCCAGGTTGGTCGGACTCCATACCCACACCCGGGTGTTGTTCTGCGCCAGCAGAGCTACATGCACGCACGGGTCGTGCCACTTCCACCGGCCCAACTGTGGGGCACCCCACATGCCGTTGCCGTCCACACCGCCGAACTCCTGGAGCCCGGCGAGGATCGCGCCGTTGGTGGTGGTGCTCGACGGGTACAGGAACCCGGAGAGCGATCCGGCGAAGCCGAATCGGTCCGGGTGGAACGCGGCCAGCGCCATCGCGCCATAGCCGCCCTGAGATGCGCCCACGGCGGCGTGACCGCCGGGTGCCAGGCCTTTGTTGGCCGCCAGCCAATCGGGAAGCTCACTGGACAGGAAGGTTTCCCACTGCTTGCTACCGTCCTGTTCCCAGTTGGTGTACATGCTGTAGGCACCGCCGGCCGGGGCGACCACCGAGATTCCCTTGCCGGCCAGGGTGTTCATCGCGTTACCGGCGGTGACCCAGTTGCTCACGTCCGGGCCGGCGTTGAAGGCATCCAGCAAGTACACCGCGTGGGGGCCGCCGCCCAGGAACGCGACCGGGATGTCGCGGCCCATGGCGCCCGACGGCACCATCAGGGTCTCGTAGGGGGCGGCTTTGGCCGTGCCCGACGATCCTGCAGCCGCGGTGACACCGCCCAACCCGATCGACAGCACCGCAACGCAGAGCAGCCGTAGCAACACCGACAGACCCCTCATGTCCACCTCCATCGTGTATCGCTGCGTGCCCGCAGCGCCCGACCGTGCGGCGGGTTCGAGGCATGCCCCGGCCCGCAAGGTAGCTAACCACACCGCACACAAGGGGATAAAGGGGAGATAACGCAAGAAATAACCAACGGCGGCGACCCCGAAGGGTCGCCGCCGTCGAATGCGGGTTCTCGGACGCCGTTGCGGCGCCCAGGGCGTCTAGGTGCCCTGCGTGGTGCCGTTGCCGCCGCCGCCGGGTGTCGCGCCCAGCGTGTGCTGCAGGTCCGGCTTCATGGCGTTGAGCTGCGCACCCCAGTACTCCCAGCTGTGCGTGCCGTTGTCGTCGAAGTTCCACACGGCGTTGTGCCCACCGGCCGCGTTGTAGGCGGTCTGGAACTTCAAGTTGCTGGTCCGCACGAAGCCCTCGAGGAACTTGGCGGGCAGGTTGTCGCCACCCAGGTCCGACGGCTTGCCGTTGCCGCAGTACACCCAGATGCGGGTGTTGTTGGCGACGAGCTTGCCCACCTGCAGCGTCGGGTCGTTGCGCTGCCACGCCGGGTCATCCTTCGGACCCCACATGTCGGAGGCCTTGTAGCCGCCCGCGTCACCCATGGCCAGGCCGATCAGCGACGGCCCCATCGCCTGCGACGGGTCGAGCAGCGCCGACAGCGATCCGGCGTAGATGAACTGCGCCGGGTGGTACGCGGCCAGGATCAACGCCGACGAGCCGGCCATCGACAGACCCACCGCAGCGCTGCCGGTCGGCTTGACCTGGCGGTTGGCCGACAGGTACTGCGGCAACTCGCTGGTCAGGAAGGTCTCCCACTTGTAGGTGGTGCAGCCGGCCTTACCGCAGGCCGGGTTGTACCAGTCGGAGTAGAAGCTTGACTGCCCGCCGACCGGCATGACCACCGAGATGCCCGACTGGTAGTACCACTCGAACGCCGGGGTGTTGATGTCCCAGCCGTTGAAGTCTTCCTGAGCGCGCATACCGTCAAGCAGGTACAGCGCGGGCGAGTTCGCCCCACCGCTCTGGAACTGGACCTTGATGTCGCGACCCATGGCCGCCGAGGGCACCTGCAGGTATTCCACCGGCAGGCCCGGCCGCGAGAAGGCACTCGCGGTCGCCGAACCGCCAGTGACGTCAACGACACCGACCAGACCCAACAGCAGGGCCGCACCAACGGCTCCCACCATGAGTCGGCGCGGCATACCCGTCACGGCGCCACGAAACCTGTCAACAAGCTTCATCCTTGCTTCCTCATCCTCAATCTTTTAGGCGCATCCGGTGATAGGGCGCATCCTCAACTACGTCAGACTGCGCGCGCTCGGCGTCGCAGTGCCCGTGTAGTCAACCACAACTTGGGGTCGGTTCTCTCATCGAGCACCGCGCCGAAAGCGTTACCGGGCCGCGATTCCGGGTGATTTTTGCACCGGATGCGACGGTCCGAGATCTCGTTTCCGCATGTGCCCGGGGTTCGGTGGCCGCTGGTGACGGCTCAAATGTGATGTTGCTGTCAGTCTCGCCTCACACCGCGGGACGCGCGTCGCGGACGCCTGATCGCAATTGGGCCGAAATTCTTCGCGGCACGGCCCGCCCGGCCCGGCATTCGGGCCGGATCACTGAGCCCGAATCACTCCCGAGCCGGGGCCGGCGACACGTCGGGCACCTCGAGTCCGCACCTGATGAGTTCGTTGAGCGGCACCCGGTCGATCCGGTACCGGGTGAACTCGAAGGAGTGCACCACGTTGGACACAAAACGGCGCAGGGTCAACGGCGCACGCACCGAGTTCAGCACCGCCTGGGTCGCGGGGCATTTCAGGGCCGCCTCCGCCTGAGCGACCCACGCGGGGTCGAGGTATCCCGGAACACCGGGATACCACTTCACCCACGGGCCGTCGGCGATCACCCAGTCGGGGAACAGGTTCTTGTCGTGGCCGATCCGGCCGTGCTTCAACCGCTCGGTGTGTTGGGCCAGCGGGTTTGCCAGCCCGATCTGGTCGATCACTCTGACATCGAGTCCCACGTTCATGCCCAGCATCCCCAAATTGGTGAAAAACACCGCGTGTTGCGGCTTTTGGGTCGCCGGGATACCGGGAGCGGTTCCCGGCGGGATCATCGGCACCAGATCCCACTGGTTGTAGTTGCCCGACGGCAGCAGCAGAGCGCCTTCGGGGGTGTTGTCAAGCGCGGTCAGCACGGCGGCCATCCGCGGGTAATCGAGGTAGTCGGCGGCGGTCAGCGGATGGGCGTGTCCGGTGGCCTGCGCGTAGAAGCGGCGCTCGTCGACGATGCCGGTATAGGTGACGTGCGTGGCGTCGTCGCCCATGCCCGGCGAGTTCGCTGCCCACAGCGACCAGCCCGCCACACCCAGCCAGAGGATGCTGACCCCACCGGCCAGCCAGTAACCAGTCTCCTTGGAGAAGTCCTTGCCATCGGGCAGTAGCACCGGAATTACCGCCACCGGAGCCAGCAAGCAGAAGAGCGGCGCCAGCAACACGCGGCCGTGCATGAAATCGCCGCCTTGCCGGATCCAGTACAGCGCCTGCAGCAGGCCGCTGCCGATCATGAAGGCCACCACCGCCGCCGGGCTCTGTACCGCCCGGGCCACCCGCCCGTAGTCGGGCGCCACCATCGGACGCAGGAACGACGGCCTACGACGAGCCAGCATCAGAACCAGGCCAAGCGGCACCAAAAGCACGATCGGCACCCATAGGGCGTAGGGCCGGTTGAAATTCGAGAGATAGATCATGCCCTGCGACCACTTGTCGCCGGCGGCGTCCTTGGCCAGCGCGGTACCGGGCACCAATAACGCGTAGTAGCCCATCCGGAAGATCTGGTAGGCGACCGGCAGGAAGCCGCCGGCCACCACGATCAGCACCCGGCGGCGCCAGGTCCGCGCCGCGACCAGCATCATGATCAAGGCCAGGCCGCCCATCAGCGCCAGCTCCGGCCGGACCAGGACGCTGCATCCCGCGACGAACGCCAGCGCACCTATGAACACCCGGCCGTGGGGACGGACCCGCAGCGGCTGCGCCCAGCACACCATCATCCACCACAGCAGGCCCAGATAGGTCAGCACCAGTCCGCTTTCCAGCCCTGACGTTGCGAAGTCTCGCGCCGGCGGCACCGCGATGTAGACCAGCGCGCCGGCCGGCAACATGATCGCCCGGCGGCCGCGCAGGCTGGGCGCATACAACCGCCCGGTACCCAGCATGAGCAGCGCCGCCCCCAGCAACGACAGCATCAGGGCCACGGCCAGCGCCACATATTCCAGCCGCATCGGCCCGCCTACCCAGCTGGCCACGTACAGCAAGTACGTCCACACCGTCGACGTATTGGCCTCCACGCGCTCGCCCATGTTGAACACCGGCCCGTTGCCGGCCAGCAGGTTGCGCACCGTGCGCAGCACGATCAGCCCGTCGTCGGCGATCCAGCGTCGTTGCCACGCACCCCAGCCGAACAGCATGCAGACCACTGCCACGCTGACCCATAGACTGATCCGGACCACCGGCTCATAGGGAAAAACCGGCCACCTGGCCCGCCGGACTGCGGGCCTGCGGGCCAGCGCGCTGGCCCGCAGGGCCTTGAATCTCGAACTAGCCGAAGGCAACAGCGGCCCCAACTGTTCCTATCCACGCCAGCGCCAGCAACTGCAATACCCGGTCGCGCAGTGCGATGTCTTCGGGCTCCCCGGCCAGCCCCCCGTCGACGTCCACGGCGTAGCGCAGGATCGCGATGGTGAACGGGACCATCGACACCGCATACCACGATCCCGAGTAACGGTCGCGTTCGAACGCCCACAACCCGTAGGACACCACCACGGCGGTGGCCGAGAGCGTCCAGACGAATCGAAGATAGGTGCTGGTATAGCTTTCCAGCGACTTGCGAATCGCCGCACCGGTACGCTCGGCCAGCTGCAACTCGGCGTAGCGTTTGCCGGCCACCATGAACAGCGACCCGAACGCGGCCGTCAGCAAGAACCACTGGGACAGCGGGATGTCGGCCGCCGCGCCGCCGGCGATGGCGCGGATCAGATACGCCGACGACACGATGCAAATGTCGATCACCGCTTGGTGCTTGAGGCCGTAGCAATACCCAAGTTGCATGGCCAGGTAAACGGCCATCACCACGGCCAGGCTGGGGGTCAGCCACCAGGCAATGGCCAGCGAGGCCACCCCCAGCACCGCCGCTACCGCGTAGGCCAGCCATTCGGGCACCACGCCGGCCGCGATCGGGCGGAACCTCTTGGTGGGGTGCTCGCGATCAGCCTCCACATCGCGCACGTCGTTGATCAGGTAGATCGCCGAGGCGGCCAGGCTGAACACCACGAATGCGACCGAAACCTTGGTCAGCACCTCGGCATAGTCGTATCGGACGCCGCGGCCCGCCGCGGCGAGCGGCGCGGCCAGCACCAGGACGTTTTTCACCCACTGCCGCGGGCGCATCGCCTTGACGACGCCGACAACCAGGTTGGCCGGAGGGCCGGTCACCACGTCTTCACTCATATATAGACACACCCCCTTGCAGGCCGACGTCGAGTCGCACCGCAACGGCCGCGACGGCGGCGCCGAGCGCCACACCGGCGGCGACGTCGCTGGGGTAATGCACCCCCAGCAGTATTCGGGACAGGGCCATCGGTGGCACCAGCACCGCCGCGCCAAGCCCGATGGGCAGGCCGGCGGCCCTGCTCATCAGGATGGCCGCGGCCGTCGTAGAGGTCGCGTGCGCCGACGGGAAGCTCAATTGGCTTGGCGTGCCGACGTTTACGGCGACGGCCGGATGATGGGGGCGTTTGCGCCGGACCACCCGTTTGACCAATACCGCCGCCGCGTGGGCGGCGAAGGCGCCGGCGCCGGCGACCAGCCAATCCCGGCGCCGCCGCGGGGAAAGAACCGCGCCGAGCGCCGAAGCCGCCAGCCAGCCGATGCTGTGTTCGCCGAAGTAGGAAAGGCCCTGCGCAATGGTCAGCGCCTCCGGTCGCCCATTCAGCGCTGACTGTACGGCCACAATTGCGGCGACTTCGCCGCGCGCCGGCGCCCCCAGCGGACGGGCTTCAGGCATGTCGGCGCTCTTGGTTTTCCACCGTGAAGAGCACCGTCTCCCACTTCTGCTTGCTGGACAGTACCGGCAACGCGGCGCGGTAGACCTTGCGCATCTCGTCGAAGCGGCGGGTCAGTTGACGTTGGCGGCGCAGCGATTGCCACAGCAGGGCGAACATCTTGGCCCGATCGCGCTGCCGGTAGACCACTCCGCACCCGTCGGCCGTCGTGACCGTGACCCCGTCGACCGTGCACAACCGGAACCAGCGGGCGTCCTGGGTGGGCACGTTGTACTCGGGGCGCTCATGGTGGGCCGGGTCGGCGGTCGTGAGATTGTGCACGATGCCCCGGGCCAGCCGGTAACCAATGGTGACGGGGTTCACCGGCGGCTTCATCACCTTGTTCTTGTGCAACGGCGGAGGCAGCTCACTGGCGGCGGGCAGCACGACGGCGTCGGGGTAGGCCTTGCGGATGCGATGCACGTCCGGCAGTGCCGATTCCAGGATGGAGAAGATGTGTTCGGGGCCGGCGAGGAAGTCGTCGATGGCCTTGTTCTGGATCGCCACTGTCGAATATTCCAGGCAGGCAAGGTGTTTCAGGGTTGCTTTGAGGTGGCTGCGCACCAGGCCGGTAACGTCACCGTTCCAGTGCATCGCGGCCACCACCAGTCGGTTGCGCAGGTGGAAGTAGGCCTGCCAGTCGATGGCGTCGTCTTTGTCGCTCCAGGCCATGTGCCAGATCGCCGCGCCGGGCAGCGTGACCGTGGGGTAGCCGTGTTCGGCCGCGCGGAGACCGTAGTCGGCGTCGTCCCATTTGATGAACAACGGCAGCGGCTGGCCCAGCTCCTCGGCCACCTGCCGCGGGATCATGCACGTCCACCAGCCGTTGTAGTCGACGTCGATGCGCCGGTGCAGCAGCTTGCTCTTGTCCTCTTTGTCGCCCAGCGGGTATTCGGCGAAGTCGTGGTCGTATTCGGCGTGCGGGGCGGCGGTCCACATGAAGTTCGATCGGTTGACGACTTCGCCCATGATGTGCAGGTGCGAGGGCTCCTGCAGGTTGAGCATCTGCCCGCCGACCAGCATCGGGCTCTTGGCGAAGCGGTGCATGGCCAGCACCCGCAGAATGGAGTCCGGCTCGATGCGGATGTCGTCGTCCATGAACAGGATCTGCTGGCAGTCGGTGTTTTTCAGCGCTTCGTACATCACCCGGCTGTAGCCGCCGGAACCGCCCAGGTTGGGCTGGTCGTGGAGGGAGAGCCGATTGCCCAGTCGTGCCGCGGCGGCGGAGAAGTCCGGATGGTCGCGCACTTTGCGGGTGCCTTGGTCGGGCACGATCACCGCGCCGATCACCTGGTCAACCAGCGGGTCTGCGGTGAGTTCGGCCAGCGCGTTGGCGCAGTCCGCGGGGCGGTTGAAGGTGGGGATGCCGACCGCGATGTTGGCGGTACCCGGGGCGGGGATGGGCGCGTACCAGCCACCGTTGAGCAGGGTGACCGCGGTGTCGGTGGTGATGTCGAACCAGATCCAGCCGCCGTCCTCGAACGGTTGCAGCCCCACCTCGACCTCGACGACCTGCGGCTGGTCCGAAGCGCCGGCGAACGCCCGGCCCTCGACGAAGATGCGGGCACCGGTGGCCTTGGTTCGGTAGACGTCGAGGCGCCCCGCACCGATGAGCTCGACGCGCAGCACCACGGACGTGCAGATCGACCAGCGTCGCCAGTAGCTGGCCGGAAACGCATTGAAATACGTGGCGAACGACACCTCTGACTCGGGGCCGATCTGCAGCGAGGTCCGGCTCGTGGCGTGCGCGCGCCGCGCGTTGGTGGTCGACTCCTCGAGGTACAGCTTGCGCACGTCGAGCGGTTCGCCCGGTCGCGGCAGGATGATGCGGGACAGCAGGCTTTCGGCGGTCATTGCCGCACGCCTCCGTCCAGTTCGGCGCCGTCGCGTAGGTGCGGCGCGAGAACGTTTTCGTACATGCTCAAAGCGCTGGCAATGGCCATATGCATATCCAGATATTGGTAGGTGCCCAAGCGACCGCCGAACAGGACCTTCGATGACGCGGTCTCGGACTTCGCCCTGGTCCGGTAGGCGGCCAACAGGGCGCGGTCGGCCTCGGTGTTGATCGGATAGTAGGGCTCGTCGTCGTCGTCGGCGAACCGGGAGTATTCGCGCATGATCACCGTCTTGTCCGTCGGGTAATCGCGCTCGGGGTGGAAGTGCCGGAACTCGTGGATACGGGTGTACGGGACGTCGAGGTCGTTGTAGTTCATCACCGGCGTGCCCTGAAAATCACCGCAGTCGCCTAGCACTTCCACCTCGAAGTCCAAGGTGCGCCAGCCCAGCCGGCCCTCGGCGTAATCGAAGTAGCGGTCGATCGGACCGGTATAAACGACCGGGGCATCCGGGCTGGCCGCGCGCAGTGCGTCGCGAACGTCGAACCAGTCGGTGTCCAACCTGACCTCGATGCGGTCGTCGGCGGCCATGTTCTGTAGCCACGCCGTGTAGCCGTCGACCGGCAGGCCCTCATAGGTGTCGCTGAAGTACCGGTTGTCGAAGGTGTAGCGCACCGGCAGCCGATTAATGACGGCAGCCGGCAACTCAGCGGGGTCGGTCTGCCATTGCTTGGCGGTGTAGCCCTTGACGAATGCCTCGTAGAGCGGCCGACCGATCAGCGAGATGGCCTTCTCCTCGAGGTTCTGCGCGTCGGCGGTGTGGATTTCGGATGCCTGTTCGGCGATCAGCCGGCGCGCTTCGGCCGGGCTGAAGTATCTGCCGAAGAACTGCGACACCAGGCCCAGACCCATCGGGAACTGGTAGGCCTGCCCGTTGTGCATCGCGAACACCCGATGCCGGTAATCGGTGAAGTCGGTGAACCGCCGCACGTAGTCCCACACCTTCTTATTGGAGGTGTGGAACAGGTGCGCGCCGTACTTGTGAACCTCGATCCCGGTCTGTGGCTCCGGCTCGGAATAGGCGTTGCCGCCGATGTGCGGGCGTCGCTCGACAACGAGCACCCGCTTGCCGAGTTGGGTAGCCACGCGCTCGGCGATCGTCAGGCCGAAGAATCCGGAACCGACGACGAAAAGGTCGAAACGTGCGGTCATCGGTTGCCTAGGTTATCCGACCCCGCTGCCAAAACCCGACTTGGCGGCTCGCCCGAGTGAGGGTTCTCGCAGGTTTTGGGCAAGTGCGCAGGTTCTCATGTCGGTCGCCAGCCCAACATCGCACCTTTGGTGCGATTGCCTCACGATTCGATATAGCCACTCTAGTCACACAAACCTCACTCGTACCATCGACCTTGTGGGTTTCCTTCCGTCGACGACGGGGAGGGAGCCGACGCGATAAATAGTCCAGATTGAGGAGACTTCCGTGCCGAATCGACGCCGACGCAAGCTCTCGACCACCATGAGCGCAGTCGCGGCCCTGGCAGTTGCGAGTCCTTGTGCATACTTTCTCGTTTACGAATCGACCGCGGGAAGCAAACCGCCCGAGCACCACGAGTTTGTCCGGGCGGCAAGCGTGGCCGATTTGCCCGGCGAGCTGATGTCGGCCCTGTCGCAAGGGCTTTCGCAGTTCGGCATCAACCTGCCGCCGGTGCCGAGCCTGACCGGCGGCAGTGCCGCCGGCACCGACCTGACCAGTCCTGGCCTGACCAGTCCGGGCCTGACCAGCCCTGGCCTCACCAGCCCGGGGCTGACCAGTCCGGGTCTCACCAGCCCGGGTCTCACCAGCCCGGGCCTGACCAGTCCGACGGGTTTGACGCCGTCGACGCCGGGATCGCTGGCCCTGCCGGGTACCACGTTGCCGCCACCGACGCCGGGGACAGCGGTGAATCCCGCGCTGACCAGCCCCACCGGAGCCACACCGGGTCTGACCAGCCCCACGGGGCTCGACCCGGCACTCGGCGGCGCCAACGAGATTCCCATCACGACGCCCGCCAGCCTGGACCCGGGGGCCGACGGAACCTACCCGATCCTGGGAGACCCGTCGTTGGGCTACGGACCGGGTACCGGCTACGGGCCGGCCACCAGCCCGATCGGCACCGGCGGCGGTGGTCTCGGCGGCAGCAGCGGCGGTGGCGGGCTCCTCAACGACGTGATGCAGGCAGCCAATCAGCTGGGCGCAGGGCAGGCCATCGACCTGTTGAAAGGCGTACTGATGCCGTCCATCATGCAGGCCATCCAGAACGGCGGCGCGGCGGCACCTGCGGCTGGCGCACCCGCCGCCGGCCTGCCCGCCGCGGTTCCGCCAGCAGTGCCGGCGGCCGCCGCACCGGTGGTGGCACCACCGGCAGCGCCGACCACGCCGATCGCCTGACGGCCCGGCAGCCCACAAGAAAAACCTCGGGACCTGTCACCTGACGACACCGCAGAGTAGCCCCGGACGGGAGACCGCCCAGCACGTCATCACTCTGCGGTGTCGTCGACAGGTTTTCACGGAAATACCGTGTCGCCTCATGTGAAACATTAGACACACAAGTAACATCACCTGGTGGCGTCCCGCAGCCGTGCCCCGACAATGCTGGTCACCGCTGTCGCGGCCACGGTGGTCATCGTCTCGTGGGTGCTCAACCGTCCTCCGCACAGCACCCATGAGCGACCTCCGGCGCAGGACACCCAGCTGGTGGAGAAGCCGCTGATCGGCCTCGGCGGCGGCGTCACGGTGCGTGAACTGACTCAGGACACACCGTTTTCACTGGTCGCACTGACCGGTGACCTGGCCGGCACCTCGACGCGCGTGCGCGCCAAGCGCCCCGACGGGTCGTGGGGGCCGTGGTACCAGGCCGAGTATGAAACCGCGGCACCCGATGCACCGGGCCCGGATCCGGCTGACGCCGGTGCGGGGCCACGCAGCACCGATCCGGTGTTCGTCGGCAGCACCACGACGGTCCAGATCGCGGTCACCCGCCCGGTCGATGCGCCGGTGACCCAGGCGCCGGTTACTGCCGAAGCGAACCCGGCCGAGCTGGGCTATCGTCCGGCCACCAAGGAGCAGCCGTTCGGGCAGAACATCTCCGCGATCCTCATCTCGCCACCGCAGGCGCCGGCCCGAACGCAATGGACACCACCGACCGGGGTCACCATGCCCGGCCAGGCGCCCCCCATCATCAGCCGTGCCGAATGGGGAGCCGACGAATCACTACGCTGCGGCAGCCCGCAATACGACCGGGCGGTTCGTGCCGCGGTGGTCCACCACACCGCCGGCAGCAACGACTATTCGCCCCTGGAGTCGGCCGGAATCGTCAAGGCGATCTACACGTATCACAGCAAGACGCTGGGCTGGTGCGACATCGCCTACAACGCGCTCGTCGACAAGTACGGCCAGGTGTTCGAGGGCAGCGCCGGGGGCCTCACCAAACCGGTCGAGGCATTCCATACCGGCGGATTCAACCGCGACACCTGGGGCGTGGCGATGATCGGCAATTTCGACGACGTGGCGCCGACGCCGCTGCAACTGCGCGCCGTCGGGCGGCTGCTCGGCTGGCGGCTGGGCATGGACGACGTGGACCCCAAGGGCACCGTGGAACTGGAGTCTGCCGGCAGCTCCTACACCACCTTTCCGGCAGGCGCGATAGCGCGGCTGCCGGCCATCTTCACCCACCGCGACGTCGGCAACACCGACTGCCCGGGCAATGCCGGTTACGCCCTGATGGATGAAATCCGCGACATCGCCGCACATTTCAACGATCCCCCCGAGGAGTTGCTGAAAGCGCTGGAGGGCGGCGTGATCTACGAACGCTGGCAGGCGCTGGGCGGGATGAACAGCGTGCTGGGCGCACCGACCTCGCCGGAGGCCGAGGCGGCCGGGGCGGCGCGGTACGTAACCTTCGCCAAGGGAGCGATGTACTGGTCACCCGAAACCGGCGCGCAGCCGGTCACCGGTGCGATTTACGACGCCTGGGCTTCGCTGAGCTACGAACGCGGGCCGCTTGGCCTGCCGACCAGCGCAGAGATACAGGAGCCGCTGCGGATCACGCAGAACTTCCAGCACGGAGTGTTGAACTTCGAACGGCTCACCGGCAACATCACCGAGGTCGTCGACGGGATCACAACACCGCTGTCGACCCAACCCCCGAGCGGCCCCACGGTACCTCCCGAACACTTCTCGCTCCCAACCCATCCGGTGAACTGAGGTCCGGCTACTCTGCGTCGTGTGCGCGAGACGCCATATCTGACGATCGATCTGGCGCGGGTGCGCGACAACCTTCAGGCGCTGCGAGCCGCCCTGCCGGAGGCTTCGATTCGCTATGCGGTCAAAGCGAATCCGGGCGAACCTGTGCTGCGCCTGCTCGCGGGCGAAGGCGCCGAATTTGATGTTGCTTCGGTCGGCGAGATCGACGCGTGCCGGTTGGCCGGTATCGACGGTAGCCGGCTGGCGTTCGGCAACACCATCAAGAAGCCGGCCGCGGTCGGCCATGCGTATGCCAGCGGGGTGCGGCGGTTCGTGTTCGACACCCATGAGGGTTTGGCGGCGATCGCCGAGCATGCTCCCGGAGCCAGCGTGGAATGCCGTATCGCGCCGGCGTTTCCGTCGTCGGTAACGCCGTTCGGGCACAAATTCGGGTGCGCTCCGGACGCGGCCGCGGGCCTGCTGACGCGTGCCCGGCGACTGGGATTGCGCCCGGTCGCCATCGCCTTCCACGTCGGTTCCCAACAACTCGACCCCGCAGCGTGGGATCTTGGGATACGTTGTTGTGCCGACATTTTCGAACAGCTTGGGGGCGCGTTGGAGGTCAACGCCGGGGGTGGTTTCCCGGTCCCGTATGCGACGGTTGCGCCGCAGCTGCCGGTCCTTGCTGACGCCATTACTTCGGCGCTGACGCGCTATTTCGGCGCCGATCGTCCCCGGCTCGTGGTAGAGCCGGGCCGGTTGCTCGTCGGTTCGGCGGGCATCATTGCCGCCGAGGTGGTCTCGGTGCGAACCGGTACCGACGGCCGGCGTTGGGTGTACCTCGACATCGGCCGTTACGGCGGTCTTGCCGAGACCGAGAACGAATACATCCGATATCGCCTGCGGACCGATCGTGACGGCGACCCTGCCGCCGATGCCGTGGTGGCCGGACCGACCTGCGACGGCGACGACGTGCTGTACCGCAGCTATGCCCTTCCGGTGACGCTGCGCGCCGGTGATGGTGTCCAGATCGAGGACGCCGGGGCGTACGCCGCGAGCTACGCGTCGGTGGAATTCAATGGATTTCCCCCGCTGCCAACGTATTTCATGAACGGCACCGGACCCGGCGCAGCCCGTGCGATCGTCGAGGAGCTGGCGCCGGGACTGAGCCGACATTGGCAGGTCGACGAAGTCATCTGCGATGTGCGTACCGAGTTCCAGGAATTGGTGATCGGGCGAACGGCGCAGGGTGTCGCATTGTTCAGCGGCGGCGAACGGCAGAGCACCGAGTTCAGCCAGCTCGTGTATCACGAGGCGTTGCTGGTCCCGGCAATGCTGCTGGCAGACAAGATCGAGCGGGTGCTGGTCATCGGCTCCGGCGAAGGCGTGGTGAGTCAGCTGGCCGTCGCGGCCGGGGCAACGCATGTCGATCACGTCGACATCGATCGCGATGCCGTTCGGCTCTGCGCCGAGCATCTGCCCTACGGCTACACGGTCAGCGAATTGCACCGGGCCGAAAGCGGTTTAGGCCCGATCACCGTGCATTACCGCGACGGATGGGAGTTCGTGGAGCGGTCCACCCAAGCCTACGACATCGTCGTGGTTGACCTCCCCGACGAGGGTGGCGTGCCAGCTCAGCACAACCGTCTGTACGACGCCGATTTCCTGCGGATGTGCCGGGCTATCGGTGGGGTTGTCGTTTCCCAGGCCGGCTGCCCAACCCTGTGGCGCAACGACTCGTTACGCCGGTCGTGGCGGCGCTTTCATGAAACCTTTTGTGCGGTAGTCTATTTCGGTAGCGATGAGCACGAATGGGCGTTCTTGTGTGGGATGTCCGGACCTGTTTACCAAGATCCCGTCGCTCTGATGGCGAAACGATTGCCGGGGTTGGCCTACCGCCCACGCACCATCGATGCCGGCTCGCTCGTGGGGTGCACCGTTGCACCCAAGGCGCTGCGGACTTTCTCCAACCCCAAGTTCCGCTGACTAAGTTCGGTCTAAAGTGCGGTGTCGTGATCGGAGCTGGCAGCAGGGCGATCGGACTGGCTCGACCGTTGCTGGCCCGCGGATTGATCGCGGCTGCTACCGCAGCGTTTGCGACGATGTGGCGCTACGCCGGCTTCGCCTTCACCAATTCTGCGTTTCTCACCGGACTGCTCGACACCGCGTATACGTTGGCGTTCGCGATTGCGTCCTATTGGTTGACGATCCGCCGCGCCCCGCTGTCGGGGCGCACCGTGATCGTGGCGAGTGGGCTGATATCGGCGGCGGTCATCATGGTGATGGCGCTGTTGACACCACTGCACGCGTACCTCTGGCTACTCCTGCCTACCGTCGTCGTCGGCGTGGTCTTGGGCGTGATCTACCCGGCCTGGTACTCGCAGCTGCGGCGTGGTCGCGATAGTAATGAGCTGTATCGACAGCTCGGGCCTTACGAGGCCGTCCGCGTGGTGGCCATCCTGATCGGTACCGCAGGCATCGGCCTGGTCGCACACGTGCTGGGTTTGGAGCCTGCCACCTTGATGATCGCGGCCGTCTTCGCAGTCGGCGGCTCGGTGGCTCTGACCTTCCCAAGATCAGATCCGGACGACATCCCGGCGCCGCAGCAGACCGAGACTCCTCCGCGTCCGGCCGATAGGGAGATCGATCACCGGGTCCGGCTCTTGTTTGGGCTGCTGGCCGCCCTGCAGCTGATGCTGGCGCCGATCGTCGCGGTAACGCCCGTGCTCGCAGTCGAAGGTATCGACGGCGGCGTCGCTCATGTAGGCCTGTTGTTCGACCTGTACAGCGCCGGAGGTGTGCTGCAGTTTGTGACGACGAGGGCAGCGGCGCATGGCATCGGAGTCCGTGTCCTGGTGTCGGCGCCGCTAGCCTTGATGCTGGGGTCCGCGACTGCGGCGTCGGTGTTGGATGACATGGTCAGCGCCGCGTTCTTGATGGTCTCGTTCGGTTTCGGGGTCGCATCGATAGGCACGTTGATCAACGCCGAGATCCAATCGTCGGTCCACGAGTCGGAGCGGGATCAGCACGTCGCGACATTCGCGCTCATCTTGTCGGTAGCTTTCGCGGTCGGCAGCGGCCTGTGGGGACTGGCCGCCGACTTCCTGCCGGTGCCGACCATCGCCATCATCACGACCGTCTCGACCGCCGTGATCGCAGCCCTGCTGCTGGTCTCATGGCGGCGAGTGAGCGGCCGGTGGAGTAAATCCGGTGATCCCGGGCGCTGCACCAGAGAGGCGGGCGGGATTGTGTCAGCAGCCACCTACCGGCTTAAGCGCACCGTCTTCGGCTGGCACGGCGGCCGGAAGCTCACCACTGCGACCTTCGTCGGCTGATCGGGCAACCCGGACCCCGTCGGCCCGACCCGTCAAAGAATCGCCACCGCAACCACGATGCCCAACGCGAACTGCGCCGCGGCCACGATAAGACACTCGTAGCTGTAGTCGTCGGCCTGGAACAACGTGTCCATGTCGATGCCGATGACCAGGGTCGCGATCCGCATCATCACCACCTGCGCGGCGATGCCCACGATGCCGAAGGTCGCCGACGCCAGCAGCCCCTCGGCCAGCCTCCCCGACGACGAGTAGATCGCCAGCACCACGATCAGCGCCATGCTGACCATTCCTGCGGCGGCCACGATGATGGCGTTGGGTTTTCCGGCGCGAACCATCTTGCGCAGCGGCCCGGGCGTCGTGAAGTCGATCGCATGAAACCCGATGATCATCAGCAGCAGGCCCAGAATCGAATACAAGACGACGGCACTGACCCCGCGGCCGAGCCAACTCCAGTAGTCCGGATGCAGCGCCTCGATGGTTGTCGTCACAGCAGATCAGCTCCGTTCAGTTCAGCGGCAAGGTTCATTTCAGCGGAATCCGGTGTGGGACAAACGCAGCGCCATCGTCGGTGACCAGTCCGGCGGTCTCACGAATACCGAGACCAGCCGACGAGTCACCGACGATCCATGCGCCCAACGCGGGGCGCATATCGTCGAATTCCGGTAGCGGATCGAGCAATTGGTAGACGAAGCCCTCTTCGCCGTAGACACCGCCGGTGGCGGTCTCCATGCCGGCGCCGACGATAGTGATGTTGGCGCCTTCACGGCCCAGCTTGGGTTTGCGAACGTATTCGGTGAGTTCATGCGGGTCGTCGAGGTAGGCGGGCAGCAGGTTCGGGTGCCCGGGATACATCTGCCACAACACCGCCAGGATCGCCTTGTTGGACAGCAGCGCCTTCCACAGCGGTTCTATCCACATCGTCTGCGGCAGGCTGGATACCACGTGCTGGCCGAACTCGTCATCGAGCACCCATTCCCAGGGATGCAGTTTGAAGATGGCCTCGATCGGCGCCTCTTCCAGATCGACGAATCGCCGCAGGGCGGCATCCCAGCCGACGTCCTCGATCATCAAGCCGACGGTCTGGAAACCGGCTTCCGCCGCGGTTTCCTGCAGGTACGTCGTCGTGATCTGGTCTTCGCCGGTTGCTTCCACGCCGGACCAGGTGAAGTGCAGTTCGTTGCCGGGCAACAGATCGGCGACCGCCTTCCAGCGGTCGACGAGCTGTTCGTGCAACGAGTTCCACTGGTCGTCGCCGGGGAACTTGTCCTTGAGCCAGTACCACTGCAGGATTGCGGCCTCGAGCAGTGTGGTCGGGGTGTCGGCGTTGTATTCGAGCAGCACGGCCGGCCGGCGTCCGTCGTAACGTAAGTCGAAGCGGCCGTACACATGTGGGTCGGAGCGCCGCCACGATTCGGCGATGAATGGCCAACTCCATTCGGGCAGACCAAAATCGGCGTATCGCTCCATCAGGACCACCTGCTCGACGGCGTTGAGGCACATCGAGTGCAGCAGTTCGACGTCGGCTTCCAACGCCAGGATCTCGTCCATGTCGAACTCGTAGTACACCGATTCGTCCCAGTACGGTCGGTCGGCACCGGACGCATCGCGCGCCGGCGTGCCGTAAACCAGGCCTTGCGATTCGACGATCGAGCGCCAGTTGGGACGCGGCTGTGTCCTGCCGCGCTTCACGAGCCGCTGCTCCCGCCGCCGCCCTTGCCGCCGCTGCCGCCGAGCCCGCCACGCGAAATGGTGGTGCCGGACTTCGTGGTGATCGTGGCACCCTTCGGCGCCACCGTGGTGCCCCCGCTGGGCCGTTGACCCACCGTCCCGGAACTGCCGTAGTAGTACCGGTATTGGTGGCCGCCGTAGAAGAAGAAGCCGTTGAGACCCGCGGTGTGGCCCGTGCAGTAGCTGTCGGGGACTATCACCGGTTGACCATTCGGGTCGTCCTGGACGCACTGGGCGGTGACATGCTCCGGAGTCAGCAACCAGTACCCGAGGCCGGCCACCAGACCCACTACCCCGACGGCGGCCGCGGCACCCATCAGAACGCGTTTTTGCTTGGCGCGCTTGGCCTCCGCCTCGCGCCGAGCCTCTTCGAGCTCGCGCTGCTTGTCCTCGTACTTCCGCCGCGCCCGCAGCTCGGCGGGCGTCGGGGGACGCGGCCGCGTCGTTTCCGCGTCCTGGTACTGGATGCTGCCGCCGGCCCGGCGCCTGACCGGTGCGTCCCCTGCCGATTCGACGTCCGGCGCGCGCGGCGTCTCGTCCGACCCGGTAGCGGCGACGGGCTCGTTCTCCGCCACCGGCCGCGCCTCGTCGGACCGCTCGGCAGCCCCGGCGGGCTCGTCCTCCGGCGCCGGTTGCCCGTCCTCGCGCCGCCCGGCTGGCTCGTTCTGGTCGTCGTCGGGTCGGCTACCTACGGGTGGGTTTGGTTCCGACCCCACTAGCGCTCCTCCGGTCCGGGTAACTGGCCCGGCGTGGCGACACACTTTCCGCCCAGGCGGCCAGTATCAGGCTGGTACGCCGGCACGCGGGCAGTCTTCCACATCAGCGGTGCCGTCCGGATCAGGACCACCAGCGCTCCAGCACCCGCGCGACGCCGTCGTCGTTGTTGGCAGCGGTGACCTCGTTGGCGGCGGCCCGGGCGTCGGGATGCGCATTGCCCATCGCCACCCCCAGGCCGGCCCGCAGCAGCATCGGCACGTCGTTGGGCATGTCGCCGAAAGCCACCACGCCCGCGTCGGCAATCCCCAGCGGCCGGCCGATCTCCTGCACACCGGTGGCCTTGCTGATGCCCCGCGGGACCACCTCGACAAGCCCGTTGTTGGTCGAATAGGTGATCTCACCTTCGGACCCGACATGTTTGGCCAACTGCGCCACCATCTCCGCGCTGGTGGCGCCGGTCTTGCGGATCAGCAGCTTGATCGCCGGCGCGCTGAGTAGATCTTCGATCGACACCTGGGTGTGGTCCGGGTTCAGCCAGGCATGCTCGTAGCCCGGCGAACTGACGAACTGTGGTGTCGCCGTGTCGTGCGCGCGATCGCCGATGCGCTCGACGGCCAGCCCGGAACCGGGGATGACCCGCCGGGCGATCTCGGCCAGGGCGGCCAGGGCATCCACTGAGAGGGTGTGCGCCGACACCACCCGGTCGGTGGCGGGGTCATAGATGACCGCGCCGTTGGCGCACACCGCCATGGGCGCAAAACCGAGTGCGTCGACAACCGGCCGCACCCACCGCGGCGGCCGCCCGGTGGCCAGGATGAACGTCGCTCCGCCGGCGACCGCGGCGCGCACCGCCGCACGGGTGCGCGCGGTGACCGTTTCCTCGTCGTTGAGCAGGGTGCCGTCGACGTCGCATGCGATCAGCGTCGGCGGGCCCGGCGGCGTCGTCAGCGCGGTACGCCTTTGTGACTGGGCGCGGTCACGCCGTGATGCCCGCGCCGGCGCGCCCGCTGGGCCAGTTCGGCAATTCTGCTGCGACTCGGCGATGTCATGCGGGCCTGTTCACGCTGTCGCGCTCGCTCAGCCAGTTCGGCAATGCGGAAGGCCGTCGACTCCTCCGGACTCGGCGCACTGCCACCGAGCCGCCGGGGCACCCAGTACTCGCCCGGCGGATGCGGATACTGCTCCTGCACCCAGTACAACATCGATTCCATCGCTTGGCGCAGCGTGGCGATGAGCGTTTCCACGTCGCCCTGCGGCCGCAACGCCGGCCCGATCGAGACGGTGATCGGAACCTTGTTACGCAACAGGTTTCGCGGATGATCTTTGGGCCAGATCCGGTGCGCGCCCCAGACGATCATGGGAACGATCGGCACCTGCGCGTCGAGCGCCATCCGCGCCGCCCCGGTCTTGAACTCCCGCAGTTCCAGGCTGCGGCTGATGGTCGCCTCCGGGTGCAGTCCGACCAGTTCACCTTCGCGTAGCCGCTGCACCGCCACCGCATAGGCGTTGGCTCCCTCCGAGCGGTCCACCGGGATCAGCTGGGTGTGCTTGATCACGTAGTTGACCGCTTTCACCTCCTGCATTTCGGCCTTGATCATGAACCGCAGCCGTCGCCTGCGCAGCTTGGCGGCGATCGAGGCGGGAATCCAGTCCACATAACTGGTGTGGTTGAGGGCGATCAAGGCGCCGCCACGCTCAGGAATGTTCTCCAGGCCGTAGTAGGTGATCTTGTTTCCGTTGGCCGCGACAATCGATGGGACAAGAAACTCCATCATGCGGAAAAATGGCTCTGCCATTTCTTATGTTCTCCTTCCACCGCTAGCGCGACTGATGCGGTGTACGGCCGGCGGCTTTCGCCGCCGCCTCGTCAGCATCCAACTGAGCCGCCTCGGCCGGCGTCGGCGCACCGCCACCGAGTCGGCGCGGCACCCAGTGCGCACCGGGCGGATGGCGATACCCTTCCTGCACCTGGTGCAGCAGCCCGGTCATCGCCTCCCGCAGAGCAGCATCGGTCTGCGCGATATCGCCGCGGGCCGGAAACGGCGGTCCCACCTGCACAATGACCGGCACCTTGGTGCGTCCAATGCGGCGGGGATGGCCTTTGGTCCAGATCCGCTGGGCACCCCAAACAATAACGGGAACAATCGGCACGTCTGCCTCGAGCGCCATCCGGGCGGCCCCGGACTTGAACTCTTTGAGCTCGAAGCTGCGGCTGATCGTCGCCTCCGGATAGACGCCGACCAGTTCACCTTCCCGAAGCCGCTGTACCGCCACCGCGTAAGCGCCGGCACCGGCACCCCGGTCCACCGGGATAGTCCGGGTGCGCTTGATCAAGAAATTGACCGCCTTCACCCGCTGCATCTCGGCTTTGATCATGTATCGCATCCGGCGCCGCCGACGATTCATGGCCAGTGCGGCCGGCAGCCAGTCGACATAGCTGGTGTGGTTGACAACGACCACGGCGCCGCCCCGCGCGGGCACGTTTTCCACACCGAGATAGGTGATCCGGGTTCCGGTCGCCAGCACCAGCAACTTGGCCAGGATCTCCAGGGTGCGGTAGGTCGGCTCGGCCATGGGTCACTGCTCCGCGGCCCCGGCCGGATCGGCGCGCTGCGCACGGCGAGCCGCCTTCTCCGCCGCCTCCTGCGCATCCATCCGGGCCGCCTCAGCCAGCGATGGCGCACCGCCGCCCAGCCGGTGCGGTACCCAGAACTCACCGGCCGGATGTGGTCCGTACAGCTTCTGCGCCCGTTCCAGCAAATGCTGCATCCGCGAGTGCAGCAACCTGTTCAGTTCGGCGGTGCCCAGTGTCGGTTCGATCGGTTCGCCGACGACGACGGCGATCGGCACCTTCGGACGCAACAGTTTTTTGGGGTGGCCCTTCGTCCAGATCCGTTGTGCGCCCCACACGATGTGGGGAACGATCGGCACGCCGGCCTCAACCGCCATCCGCGCGGCACCCGACTTGAATTCCTTGATCTCGAAACTGCGGCTGATCGTGGCCTCTGGATAGACGCCGACCAGCTCACCATCTTTGAGCATCCGGACCGCCGCCTCGTAAGAGGCGGCGCCCTCCTGCCGGTCTACCGGGATGTGGCGCAGCCGACGCATGATCGGACCGGTGACCTTGTGGTCGAAGACTTCCTGTTTGGCCATGAACCGCACCTTGCGCCCGAGGCCCTGCTGATAAGCGGGCAAACCTGCGAAGGTGAAGTCGAGGTATCCCGTGTGGTTGATCGCGACGACTGCGCCACCGCTGGCCGGTACATTCTCCACACCGCTGACGGTGATCCGGAGACCCTGGATGCGCCAGGTCAAGCGGGCAAGCTGAATGATAGTCCCGTATACCGGCTCCACAGCTGTCCAGCCTAGTGCTCCGGGCCGCCAGGGCTGAAGCCGGAAATGAGAGGCCCGGAAAAGAGGGGCAAAGAGAGGCGGCCTTCCCTTCCCATGTCTTTCCCGACGTCACCGCCTTCCGTGCCTGCGGTTGTCCGCAGATTTGCTGCCGGCCGGCGTGTACGCGCAGTCTGGACCAATGAACTCGGCGGCGTCACCTTCCGGATCGGTCCCGGCACCGAATTCGTCAAGGTAGCCGGAGTGGGCACGGTCGACTTCGCCGACGAAGCGCGGCGGTTGCGCTGGGCGGCGCAGTACACCCCGGTGCCATCGGTATTGGGTTTCGGCCTCGACGGGGACCGGGCATGGCTGCGCACCGGTGGGCTGCCCGGTGTTTCGGCTGTGCACCCTCGCTGGCTGGCGGCACCTGACGTGGCGGTGCGGGCGATTGCTGAGGGGTTGCGCACACTGCACGACACGCTGCCGGTCTCGTCGTGTCCGTTCGATTGGTCGGCGGCCGGCCGGTTGGCTCGGCTTTCGCCGGCCTGGCGGGCAAAGCTCGGCGACCCCCCGCCGGTCGATCGGGTGGTGGTCTGTCACGGCGACGCGTGTTCGCCCAACACGCTGATCGATGAGCACGGCCGGTGCTGCGGACATGTCGACGTCGACGCCATGGGCGTGGCCGATCGGTGGGCCGACCTCGCGGTGGCGACGCTGTCGCTGGGCTGGAACTACCCCGGGCGGGGCTGGGACACGATGTTCTTCGAAGCCTACGGAGTCGAGCCGGACCCGCCGCGCCTGGATTACTACCGACGGTTGTGGCAGACCGAAGATTTCGACGCAAGCTAAGCTCGATGCTGCATTTCGCGCCCCCAGGCGCGCAGCAGGTACATCTCCTCTGAGCGGCACGGAAAGGTATTTGTGCAGGTCACCAGCGTCGGCCACGCCGGCTTTCTGATCCAGACCCACGCGGGCAGCATTCTGTGCGACCCATGGCTCAATCCGGCTTACTTCACTTCCTGGTTCCCGTTTCCCGACAACAGCGCACTGGACTGGGGCGCCGTGGGCGACTGTGACTATCTGTACGTCTCCCACCTCCACAAGGACCATTTCGACGCGGAGAACCTGCGGGCCAACGTCAACAAGGACGCGGTGGTGCTGCTGCCCGACTTTCCGGTGCCCGATCTGCGAAATGAGCTGGAGAAGTTAGGGTTTCACCGTTTCTTCGACACCACCGACTCGGTAAAGCACCGGCTCAGCGGGCCCAAGGGCGAACTGGACATCATGATCATCGCGCTGCGAGCCCCGGCCGACGGTCCGATCGGGGACTCGGCACTGGTGGTTTCCGATGGCGAGACGACGGCATTCAACATGAACGATGCCCGTCCGATCGATTTGGACGTGCTCGCATCGGAGTTCGGCCCGATCGACGTGCACATGCTGCAGTATTCGGGCGCCATCTGGTACCCGATGGTCTACGACATGCCGGTGCGCGCCAAGGAAGCTTTCGGCACCCAGAAGCGGCAGCGCGGGATGGACCGGGCTCGCCAGTACATCGCGCAGGTCGGGGCTACCTGGGTGATTCCGTCGGCCGGACCACCGTGCTTCTTGGACCCCGAATTGCGCCACCTCAACGACGACGGCAGCGACTCGGCCAACATCTTCCCCGACCAGATGGTGTTCTTGGACCAGATGCGCACCCACGGCCACGATCGCGGCCTGCTGATGATTCCGGGATCGGTCGCGGATTTTGCCGGCGCGGAGCTGAATTCGCTGAAGCATCCACTGCCCGTCGAAGATGTCGAAGCCATTTTCACCACCGGCAAGGCGAAGTACATCGCCGACTATGCCGAACGGATGGCGCCGGTCGTCGCGGCCGAACGGGCAAGGTGGGCCTCCGCCGGCGGTGAGCCGCTGCTGGAACCGCTGCGCGCGCTGTTCGAACCGATCATGATGCAGAGCGACCAGATCTGCGACGGCATCGGCTACCCGGTGGAACTGGTCCTGGGGCCCGAGACCGTCGTCTTGGACTTTCCGAAACGGACGGTGCGCGAACGCATTCCCGACGAAAAGGCGCGCTACGGGTTCGCGATCGCGCCGGAGCTGGTGCGCACCGTACTGCGCGACCGGGAACCCGACTGGGTCAACACCATCTTCTTGTCGACCCGGTTTCGGGCCTGGCGAGTCGGCGGCTACAACGAATACCTCTACACGTTCTTCAAGTGTCTTACCGACGAGCGGATCACCTACGCCGACGGCTGGTTCGCCGAGACTCACGACGACAGCGCATCGATCACCCTGGACGGCTGGGAGATTCAACGGCGCTGCCCCCATCTGAAAGCCGATCTTTCGAAATTCGGTGTGGTGGAAGGCAACACGTTGACCTGCAACCTGCACGGGTGGCAATGGCGGCTGGACGACGGACGCTGCCTGACCACCCGCGGCCACCAGTTGCGGAGTTCGAAAACATGATGCAGTTCTACGACGACGGCGTGGTTCAGCTGGACCGTGCCGCGCTCACGTTGCGCCGGTACCACTTTCCGTCTGGCACGGCCAAGGTCATCGCGTTAGACGACATCCGCGGCTACAAGGCCGAGCCCCTGGGCCTGCTCACCCACCGGTTCCGTATCTGGGGCAGCTCGGACCTGCAGCGCTGGCTACCGCTGGACGTCAACCGGCCGCTCAAGTCGACGTTGATCACCCTGGACATACCGGGGGCGCGGTGGAAACCTGCCTTCACGCCCGGGCGCCCGGACGATTTCGTCGCACTGCTGGACGAGCTGCTCGGACAGCGCGGTTAACCCCTCGCCGAACGTGAAGCCACCGCGAGATTTTCGCGATTTTTTCGCGCTGAGAGCACCTTCGGCGAGTTACCAGCCCGCCAGCGCCGCACGGCCGGCGTTGAAGCCCGGGATGAACGTGATTCCGGGGCCGCCGTGGCATCCCGCGCTGCCCAGGTACAGCCCGTCGATCGGAATAGGCTGCCCGATATAGCCTTTCGGCCCCGGTCGGTTTTGGCCGATCTGGTTGGGATGCAACAGCCCGTGGCAGTAGTCGCCGCCGGGCGCGCCGAACATCACCCCCATGTGCTTGGGCGTGAAGGTGGTATGCCTGGTGATGCTGCCGGCGAAATTCGGTGCCAGGCGGGTGATCTTGTCGATCACCCGCTGACCCATGTCGACCTTGGCCTGACCGTAATCCGCCCCGCCCTCGATCGGGAACCACATGGCAAACGCCGACGCGGCGTGCTTGCCCTCCGGAGCCAGCTGCGGATCGTGCAGTGACGGAATCTGCAGCACGACGGTCGGGTCGGCCGGCACAATTCCGCGACGGCACTCCTCCCACTGCTGCTGCACCTCCTCCGGGGTGCAGAAGATGCCGATCGATGCCTGCATGGCCGGGTCATTGAGCGCCTGGTACGGCGCGGCAAAACTGGGAGTCTCGTCCAGAGCGAAGTGCATCTGCAGGTAGCTGCCGCGGTGATCGATGCGCGCGTATCTTTCCCGGATGTCGGCGGGCAGCGCCGCAGGATCGATCAGCTCCTCGACCGTGACGTCCGGCGCGATGGCCGAGACCACGATCGGGGCGCTCAGTATGTCGCCTGTCTCCGTGCGCACGCCGCTCACCCGGCCGCCCTCGACCCGGATCTCGGCCACCTTGGATCGCAACCGGACCTCGCCACCGTGGCTCTCCAACAGCCGGCACAGATGCGCGGTCAGCGCCCCGATGCCGCCGCACAGCTTCTTCATCTGCACGAAGTCGCCGTCGGGGATGCCGAGTCCGAAGGCCAGTGCGGCGGCGCTGCCCGGCGTGGCCGGCCCGCGGTAGATGGTGTTGACGGCCAGCACCGTCATGGAGCCGCGCAAGGCGGCGTGCTTTTCGCGGTCCGGCAGGTAGCGGTCCAGCACGTCGGTGACCGACCCGAACAGCATGTCGTCGATGGATGAGCGCTCGAATTCGTTTGTGGCGCAGGCATACATCTCGTCGAAGGTCTTCGGCAGGGTACCAGCCTCGAAGCGTCCCAGCGCCCGCGTCGGCGCCTGGCTCCACGCCAGCAGCCCCGCCATTCCGGTGACCGCATCCGCTCCGTGTACCTCGTTGAGGTGAGCGAACATCTTCACCGGGTCGGTGTACTGGACCAGTGGATCGTCGCCGATACCGCGCAGCGCCACCGACATCACGTCCAGGTCGACCGTCGGCAAGGTATCGAGGCCCAATTCGCTCACCACCGCCGCCGACGTGGGGAACTGCACCGAGCCGGCGATCTCGAACCTGTACCCGTCGAACAGCTCGACGGTGGCGGCCATCCCGCCGGCGTAGCGCTTGGCCTCCAGGCACACCGTTCGCAGCCCCGCCCGCTGCAGCAGCACCGCCGCGGTCAGCCCGTTGTGCCCGGCGCCGATGACTATGGCGTCGTAATCAGACATGCTCCTGCCTCCCGCAAGGCACGCTGGCATGGATGCGATTTTTTGTCAATTATGACGAAACTTGGCCGGGAACCCACGCCTCGGTGATCCCGGCCCGCAGCGATTCCAGGGCCGTATGACACATCCGCGCCAACTCACCGAGCGACCGCTCATCAGCGAGCATCCACACCTCCATCGCGCCGAACACGGCCGCGGCGATACACCTCGCCGTCACCGCCACCCGCAACCGCTGGTCCGGAGTCGGGTCAACCACGCAGCTACGGCGTTGCAGCTGCCCGGCGATTGCCTCGGCGAAGTCGGCCTGGACGTCACGAATATGCCGGACGATGCGCCCGGGGTCGAGTTCCTCACCCCGCAACGCGGCGATTTTGGTCACCGCTTCCACGTCATAGGGAAACGCGAAGACGGCCGCCCGCACGGAATCGATGATCGGCTCGTCGGCCGGCCTGGCGTCCAGGGCCGTGCGAAACCAGTGCAGCCCGGTGTAGTCGGCAAACAACAAATCGTGCTTGGAGTGGAAGTGGCGGTAGAACGTCCGCAGCGATACCCCGGCGTCCGCCGCGATCTGTTCGGCCGAGGTGTCCGCCACGCCCTGGGCCAGAAATCGCACCAGCGCGGCTTGACGCAACGCCTCCCGGGTGCGTTCGCTGCGCGCCGTCTGAGCTGGCCGGACCATGGCAGTAACGTACCAAGGATCATTATGACAATATTGACAAAACTTTCCGGTGCGATGAGACTGCGGCCATGGTATCGCTGGTTGTCCACGCGCTACTCGGGCTTGCCGTCGTCGCTTGGATCGTGGCGTCGAACCCCAAGGTCTACGCGAAACCGGCGGGCGGGGCCTGGCTGTCGCCGCTGGAATGCGTGTATTACACCGCCGGCATCGCCTCGATCGTGTTGGGCTGGTACTTCAACATCCACTTCATGCTCGACGCACACGGTCAAGGCAACCTGGTCTCAGGACCGGGCAGCTACCCGAACTTCCTTCGGCTGCAATTCGCAAACCCGGCGGCGGGCTCCGGCAATCAGGACTACCTGATCGCGAATGTCGTTCTGCTACCGGTGTTTACCATCGTCGACGGCTATCGGCGAGGTCTGAAACGTCCGTGGCTGTTCTTTGTGGCCAGTTTCTTCACCAGCTTCGCCTTCCCGCTCGCCTGCTACTTCGCCACCATCGAACGCCAGCGCCGGCACGAACGATCGCGCCATACCATCAACGCCTAGCCCAACGCCTAGACGCAGCGAGGTTCGAGCACCTCGGTACCGACAAACGGGACCAGCGCCGCGGGCACCCGCACGCTGCCGTCGGGCTGCTGGTGGTTCTCCAGTATGGCGACCAGCCAGCGGGTGGTGCCCAGCGTGCCGTTGAGCGTCGCCGCGATCCGCGGCTTGCCGTCGGCGTCGCGGTAGCGAATCGCCAGGCGGCGCGCCTGAAAAGTAGTGCAGTTGGACGTCGAGGTCAGCTCGCGGTAGGCGCCCTGAGTCGGAACCCACGCCTCGCAGTCGAACTTGCGCGCCGCCGACGAGCCGAGATCGCCCGCGGCCACGTCGATGACCCGATACGGCACCTCGATCAGGGCCAGCATCTCGCGCTGCCAGCCCAATAGCCGCTGATGTTCGGCCTCAGCGTCGCCGGGTGTGCAGTAGATGAAGCCCTCCACCTTGTCGAACTGGTGCACTCGAATGATGCCGCGGGTGTCCTTGCCGTAGCTGCCGGCCTCGCGCCGGAAGCACGACGACCACCCCGCGTAACGCAGCGGCCCGGCGGCCAGGTCCAGAATCTCGCCCGAATGGTAGCCGGCCAGCGGCACTTCCGAGGTGCCCACCAGGTAGAGGTCGTCGGCCTCCAACCGGTACACCTCCTCGGCATGGGCGCCCAGGAATCCGGTGCCCGCCATCACCTCCGGGCGCACCAGCACCGGCGGAATCATCGGGATGAAGCCGTTGTCGACGGCCAGCCGCAGCGCCAGCTGCAGCAGCCCCAACTGCAGCAGCGCACCCCGCCCGGTCAGGAAGTAGAACCGCGATCCGGACACTTTGGCACCGCGTTGCATGTCGATGAGACCCAGCGCCTCACCAAGTTCCAGATGATCCTTCGGGTCGGCCAGCTCCACCGGCTCGCCGACGACGTCGAGCACGGCGTAGTCGTCTTCGCCACCGGCGGGAACGCCGTCCAGCACGACATTGGGGATCGCCAGGTGCGCCGCGGTGAACGCCGCCTCGGTCTCGGTTTGGTTCGCTTCGGCGGTCTTGACCTGTTCGGCAAGGTCTTTCGCGCGCTGCAGCAGCGCGGGCCGCTCGTCCGGTGACGCGCCGCCCACACTCTTACTTGCGGCCTTCTGTTCGGCGCGCAGCGCATCCGCGGCCGCGATCGTTCTGCGCCGCGCGGCGTCGGCTGTCAACAGCGCGTCCACCAGCGACGGGTCTTCGCCGCGACTGAGTTGGGAGCGGCGCACGGCGTCGGGGTCTTCCCGGAGCAGCTTCAGGTCGATCACGGGCGCAAGACTACTTTTGACCGCACAGCCCGATGGCGCCAGCTGTCCGGGCATCGGCTCTGGTCTCACATCAGCAACATTGGTCACCCGACTGGGTTGGCCCTGTCAGAATGGAACGGATGTTGGACGCGCCCGAGAAGCAACCGCCACCAGACAGCGAAGCTGAAAGCTCACCGCACGGCGAAGCCGCCCCGGCCCAAGCGGAGCCGCCGGGGGCGGGCTTTCGCTGGCCCCGTGCTCTGCAGGCGTCCGCGACCCGGCGGGCGCTGCTGCTCACCGCTCTGGGTGCCCTGTTGATCGCCGGGCTGGTCACCGCGATTCCCGCGGTGACCACCGGTCCCGGGCGCCTTGCCGGCTACATCGACAACAATCCGGTGCCCAGCACCGGCGCCAAGAACAACGCCGCCTTCAATCGAGCCATCGGCGGCGACTGCCTGACCTGGCCCGACGCCATGCCGGAGGCCGCGACCATCGTCAGCTGCTCCGACGACCACCGGTTCGAAGTGGCCGAGTCCATCGACATGCGGACCTTCCCCGGTTCGGAGTACGGGCCCAACGCCGCTCCCCCGTCGCCGGCACGCATCCAGCAAATCAGCCAGGAGCAGTGCGAGGCCGCGGTACGCCGCTACCTCGGCACCAAGTTCGATCCGAACAGCAAGTTCACCATCAGCATGCTGTGGTCCGGTGACCGGGCCTGGCGACAAGCCGGCGAGCGCCGCATGTTGTGCGGCCTGCAGCTGCCCGGCCCCAACAATCAGCAGGCCCTGTTCAAAGGCAAGGTTGCCGATCTCGACCAGTCCAAGGTCTGGCCGGCCGGCACCTGCCTGGCCATCGACTCGAACACCAACCAACCGGTCGATGTTCCGGTCGATTGCACGGCCCCGCACGCGATGGAGGTGACCGGCACGGTCAACCTCGCCGAGAAGTTCCCGAACGCGCTGCCCGCCGAACCCGAGCAGGACGCGTATATCAAGGACAACTGCACCCGGATGACGGACGCCTACCTGGCGCCCGTCAAGTTGCGGACCACCACGTTGACGCTGATCTACCCGACGCTGTCGCTGTCCAGTTGGTCGGCGGGGAGCCGTGAGGTCGCGTGCAGCATCGGTGCGACGCTGGGCAACGGGGGCTGGGCCACGTTGGTGAACAGCGCCAAGGGACCGCTGCTGATCAACGGCCAGCCCCCGATACCGCCGCCCGACATTCCCGAGGAGCGACTCACCCTGCCGCCGATCCCGGTGCAGGTGCCGGCCCCACAACCCGCGGCTCCGGTCCAGGAGATCCCGGTCACGCCGCCGGGCAACCAGCACCTGCCCAATCAACAGCCGGTGGTGACACCGTCTCGCGCGCCGGCAGCTCCGGCCACCACCCAAGCACCCGCCGCGCCGGCCACCACCCAGGCACCCGCTGCCCCGGCTACCCAGCCCCCGCCGGCCGAGGGCGGGGCGCCGCCGGGGGCCCCGGCACCGGAAGCCCCCGCACCCGCCGAGCCCGCGCCGGAAGGTTAGCCCGTGGCGGTGCGGATGGACCCGCAGCGGTTCGACGAACTGGTTTCCGACGCACTCGACCTCATCCCGTCCGAACTGGCAGCCGCGATGGACAACGTGGTCATCTTGGTCGCCGACCGCCACCCCGACGACCACGACCTGCTGGGCTTGTACGAGGGGGTCGCGCTGACCGAGCGCGACTCCGATTACGCCGGAGCACTGCCGGACGCGATCACCATCTACCGCGACGCCCTGTTGGATGTCTGCGAATCCGCCGACGAAGTCGTCGACCAGGTGGCGATCACGGTGATCCACGAGATCGCCCACCACTTCGGCATCGACGATGCCCGGCTGGACGAACTGGGGTGGGGCTGACCGAACCCGGCCGGTGACGGGCGCGGCATCCCGGATTTGTCCGGCCCTGGTGCTAAGAACGCTTCATGAGCACAGTCTGTCGCGACTGCCGGACAGGCGTCTATCACTGCCACGGCACGATCATTCGTCATGCTCTGGGCCGGACCGAATGCACCGAAACCGACTGCGACGGGCCCGAGATATCGGTGCACACGTTCGTCATCGACTGCGACGCGGTCGGCTGCCGATGCGCTGACGCACCTAACGGAGAGGCCGGATCACCCCATCGGGTCAGTGCTTGACGTCACCGCGTCGATCACCGGCGTGGGCGGGCCTTGGGTGAGGTCGGGGTAGAACGGCGGCTTGAGGGTTCCCCACTGCACACAGCTCCAGCGCCCGTCGGTGATCGGGGCCAGCACCACGCATTCGGCATTGCCCAAATGGTTGTCGAGCACGAAGGTGCCGTCGACTCCGGCCAGCACCGCCGACGTCAGCCGGATTGCCGCGCCATGGCTGACGACCACGATGTCACCGTCCCAGGTGGCGTCGTCCAGGTAGCGCATCCGTAGTTCGGTGAGCACCGGCACGTAACGGTCCAAGACGTCTTCGCCGGACTCACCACCGGGCAGCGGCACATGCAGTTCACCGCGATGCCAACGGTCGTAGATGGCGTTGAATTCGGCGACGGCCTCGTCGTCGTTGCGATTCTCCAGCTCCCCCACCTGGACCTCGTGGATGCCGTCGAGCCGCAGCGGCGACAAGTCCAGCGCGGCGGCAATCACCTCGGCCGTTTCCGACGCACGGACCGCTACCGAGTGCGCAAGCAAGACCGGCCGGGCAGGGCCGCCGAGCGCGAACCCGCGGGCTTGTTCGCGTCCCAGGGGCGTCAACGCCGTGCCCGGTGGCCGAGTGTCGAGCCGGCGCTCGACGTTGCCGTGGGACTGGCCATGCCGCAGCAGCACCAGACGACCGCTCATCGCCCCGGCTCCCGGCCCTCGTCCGGCTGGCCCTCCCGGAGCCGAGCCAGCCAGATCGATGCATCGTCGAGTGGCGGCGGCTGCATGCCGACCGCCTGTCCCGTCGGCCAGGAACCCAGGTATCGCACATCAGCACAACGACGGTGCAACGCCTTGAGTGCCTCGGCGACGGCATCGTCGTCGATATGGCCGACGCAGTCCACGAAGAACACGTAGGTGCCCAATTCGGTGCGGGTGGGCCGGGATTCGATCCGGGTGAGGTCGATGCCGCGCATGCCGAACTCGGTCAGCGCCTCCACCAGTGCGCCGGGCACGTTGTCGATCCGCAACACCGCCGAGGTGCGATCGGCTCCCGTGCGCGCCGGCGGTCGGGCCGGCCGGCCGATCAACACAAAACGGGTCCGGGCGCTGGATTCGTCGACGACACCGTCGGCCAGCGGCGCCAACTCCCAGTGGGCGGCCGCCAGCGGCGACGTCACGGCCGCGTCGACTCGGCCATCGGCCACCTGACGGGCCGCGTCGGCATTCGAATACGCCGGGCACATCTCGACGCCGGGCAGATGCGCGCGGAGCCATTGCCGTACCTGTGCCGCCGCCACCGGAAAAGCGGCCAGCGTACGTACCTCGGCGGCACTGCGGCCGGGCCGCACGACGATGCTGAAGGCCACGTCGAGGGTGGTCTCGGCGAACACCTGCAGGGGCGAACCGATGGCCAGGCTGTCCAAAGTCGGCGCCAGCGACCCGTCGATCGAGTTCTCGATGGGCACGCAGGCGAAATCCGCCGTGCCGTTCCGGACAGCATCCAGCGCGGCGGGCGTGCTTTCGACCGGCAGCCGCTGCGCCAAGTCCGTTAGCTCCGCTTCCCGGCCGGGTATCAGCCCGGCGGCCGTTATCTGCAGCAGCGCCGCCTCGGTGAACGTCCCTTCCGGACCGAGGTAGGCGATGCAGACCACGCTGACAACACTAGTGGCGCATCGGGTCCTTGCGACGAACGAGGCAAGTGACTTAAGTTAGCCTTACCTAATCTCAAGGAGTCGCCGCGATGTTTCCGATCACCAGCCCGACGCCCACGACCGCCGAGCGTATTCGCACTATTTGCGCGCGGGCCGGCGCGGGCCTGCTGGCGGTAGAGCCCGACCAACCGATAGCCGCGCCGCTGCACCACTTGATGTCCGACGGTTCCTTCGCCGTGGCGATTCCCGCTGACCGCGCCGCCGGGGCCGGTTACGGGCCCGGCTGCGGATCTCAGGCCCTGCTCGAGCTCACCGACTACGCCCCGCTGCCGGTCCGGGAGCCGGTCCGATCGCTGGTGTGGATCCGCGGCCGCCTTCAGCGGGTCCCATGGGGAGCGGTTAGCTCGGTGCTGGACACGATCGCCACCGAGAACCCACACCCGGCCCTGCTACAGGTCGAGACTCCCCGATCCGGACCCGCCCTCCGGCAGCAGAACCGGTACGCATTGCTGCGGCTGGAGACCGAATCGGTGGTCGTGACCGATACCACCGGAGCCTCGCCAGTCAGTGTCGCGGACCTGCTGACCGCCCTGCCGGATCCGTTCTGCGAGATCGAATCCACGTTGCTGTGGCACCTGGCGACCGTCCATGGCGACGTCGTCGCCCGATTGGTCTCCCGACTGCCGGCCCAATGGCGGCGCGGACCGATCCGTCCCCTCGGCCTCGACCGGTACGGTGTGCAATTTCGGGTCGAGGACGACGACGGCGACCGTGACGTCCGGCTGCCGTTCCATCGCCCGGTGGACGACATGAACGGGCTCGCGCAGGCCATCCGGGTGTTGATGGGATGCCCCTTCGTCAACGGCTTGCGCGCCCGGCGGCGCCGCGCTTCGTAGCACGCCGTCGCGGCCGGCTGCATTGCCGGGTCCGGCCACGTACGTTGTCCAGGTGAACGGCGATCGATCACCGGAGCCCGGAAGACCCCGAAGACCGACGCATCAACGGCCGGGGCAGCCGGAGCCGTCACAGGTCATCCGTCGTGAAAACCCGCCACCGCGGCAACCGGGCAGACCCCGGCCCGAACCCGAACTCGCACCAGCGACGACTGACCCCCCGCCATCCCCGACAGTCCGGCCAGTCCGGCTCAGACGTCAGCGCGGTCCCGCCGCGTCGACGCGGCCCCCGCGGCCGGTAGCGCCGAAGGCGCGCCGCAACCGGGTCAGGCGGCGCTGGGGCAGGATCGTGGCATTCAGTGTGCTGGTCGTTCTGTTACTGGCCGGGGCGGGCATCCTCGGTGGCGCGCTGTGGCTGGACACGTCGCTGCGGCGCGAGCCGGTGTTCAGCGACTACACCGACCGACCGGCAGGCGGCCGCGGCACGAACTGGCTGCTCGTCGGTTCCGACAGCCGCCAGGACCTCACCGCCGAGCAACAGCAGAACCTCGCCACCGGCGGCGACATCGGCACCGGGCGCACCGACACCATCCTGCTGGTGCACGTGCCGGAGTTCGGGTCGAGCATCCCGACGACATTGGTGTCGATACCGCGCGACTCCTCGGTGCCGATACCCGGTCACGGTCGCGACAAGATCAACGCCGCGTTCGTGACGGGTGGCGCGCCCTTACTGGTGCTGACGGTTGAACAGGCCACCGGCTTGCGCGTCGACCATTACGCCGAGGTTGGGTTCGGCGGCTTCGTCGAACTGGTCGACGCGCTGGGCGGGGTCAGCGTGTGCCTGAGCGACCCGATCCGCGATCCATTGGCCGGTGTCGACCTGCCGGCCGGCTGTCAACACCTGGACGGCCGACGGGCGTTGGGTTACGTCCGGTCCCGCGCGACACCGCGGGCCGATCTGGACCGCATGCTCAACCAACGCCAGTTCATGGCAGCGCTGCTGCACCGCGCCGCCAGCCCCGCGGTATGGCTCAACCCATGGCGTTGGTACGCGGTGCCGCACGCAGCCGCCGGGGCGCTGACCGTCGACCAGGACACCCATGTCTTCGACCTGGCCCGCCTGGGATGGGCGCTGCACGGACACACCACCGCGCTGACGGTTCCGATCGGCGAGTTCACCGACAGCGACGTCGGCTCGGTGGTGGTATGGAATCACGACGCGGCCCGGGAATTGTTCGATGCGCTCGCTGCGGATGCTCCGGTGCCGGCTTCCGCGATCGAAGGGCAACCATAGCGACTTCACGAGGACTCGAGAGATGTCGCGCATAGTTCGTGCGACGGCCACCCGCAATAACGGCTGCCGGGATTATTTTTGTTAGGCAAACCTGGCCTGATAAAGGGCGTTATTGACGGCCTCGGAGCACTTAGGAAACGCTTTCCTCACTAAGTGATGCCTTCGTTGCGGACCGGGCTCTACCTGCATTAACCTAGCCTCATGACTGACTACGACGGACACAAGACGAAATTCCATGCGTTAATGCAGGAGCAAATCTTCAACGAATTCACCACCGCGCAGCAATATATTGCGATCGCGGTCTATTTCGACAGCGAGGACTTGCCGCAATTGGCGAAGCATTTCTATGGCCAGGCCGTCGAAGAGCGCAATCACGCGATGATGCTGGTGCAACACCTGCTCGAGCGCGGCCTTCGCGTCGAAATACCGGGCGTCGACACCGTCCGAAACCAGTTCGACAAACCGCGTGACGCGCTGGCGCTGGCGCTCGACCAGGAGCGTGCCGTCACCGACCAGGTCAGCCGGCTGGCGGCGGTGGCCCGCGACGAGGGCGACTTCCTCGGCGAGCAGTTCATGCAGTGGTTCCTGCAGGAACAGGTTGAAGAGATGTCGCTGATGTCCACCCTGCTGCGGATTGCCGACCGGGCCGGATCCAACCTGTTCGAGCTCGAGAACTTCGTCGCCCGCGAGGTGGGCCGGGCGCCATCCGCCTCGGGCGCCCCGCGCGCCGCCGGCGGTAGCCTCTAGCCGCCGGCCTGGCCGGCGCGCCCCTGCTGTAGCCAGGCCTTCGTGCGGGCGGGGTGGTGAGTGGCCATCCACGCCACCCCGACCTCACGGCAGAATTCGACGTCGTCGTATTCGTCGACGTTCCAGCAGTAAACCGCCCGTCCCTGGGCGGCCGCACGGTCGACGAGTTGCGGGTAGTCCTTCAACGCCGGCAGCGACGGTCCCACCGCGGTCGCCCCGACGGCGGTGGCCGCGCTGCTGGCGAGGTACCGTCCAGTCCTGCCGAGCAACACCGTCGGCAACAGCGGCGCGACCCGCCGGATCCGCCAGACCGCCGCGGCCGAGAACGACATCACGACGGCGCGCGACCGGTCGGCGGAGGCGGGCGCGGCGATGCCGAAGCGGTGCAGAAGTGCCAGCACCTTGTTTTCGACCAGCGAACCGTATCGGACCGGGTGCTTGGTCTCGATGAAGATCTTCACGGGCCGGTTCCAGTCCAGTACCAGCGCAACCAGCGCGTCCAGGGTCAGCAGGCTGGTGTCACCGTGGGTGCCGTCCGGACGCCAGCTTTCGTGCCAGGCGCCGTATTCCAGCTCGCGTAGCTCGGCCAATGTCATCGTGCTGACCAGCCCGACTCCGGTCGAGGTCCGGTCCAGGCGCCGGTCGTGCACACAGACGAGGTGGCCGTCACGGGTTAGCCGCACGTCACATTCCACGCCGTCGGCCCCCTCCTTGAGCGCCAGGTCGTACGCGGCCAGCGTGTGTTCCGGTCGAGCAGCGGACGCGCCGCGGTGGGCAACCACAAACGGGTGCCCGGCGATCACCTCGTCGGCCCAGGTCATGCCCATTATGCTGCCGGTTCTTGCCCTTGCAGCTCAACTGCACCGGCAGCTGCCGGGGCGGGTTGCGGGGGTGGGCCATCCGGGCGCACCACCAGCCACCGGTGCGCCGGCCGTTCGACCGGTTTGCGCTCGAACCCTTCGAACACCCTCCCGGCAGCGGCCACGGCGGCTGCCGCCAACGCGTAGGCAACGACCGTCATGACCGTGTTGTTGGCGATACCCTGGGCGTCGCCGGCAAAGCTGGTAGCGATGGCGAACAGCGATACCGCGTTGCTGACCGCCCAGGTGATCCACCACACCACGATGGGCCGGCGCAGCCGCTGGTAGTGGTCTTCGACCACCGCCAGTTCGATGACGTACACCGGCGCCCAGAACACGTTGGCCAACGGCAGCAGACAGCCGGCCCATAACTGCCGCGACGAGCGGTGCTCGGGCAGGCCATGATGCCCGAAGGCGGCGGCCCGACGAGCGATCAGCCAGCGAATCAGCACGACGAAACAGCCGATCATCGCGACGAGCGCGGCAATGCTGGCCAGCACCCCCAGCCACAGCGCGGCGCCAGCCACCAGGGAGTTCAGCAATAGGCTGCGGTTGACGATGAGCAGCACGTATCGCACCGAATAGACCAGTGCGGCGATGCCGAGCACCACGATCGTGGCGAACAGCACGGACCGCACCGTCGGTGCGGCCGGCCCGGACTTTTCCGGTATCAGCGCGGGCGAAGGTGCGGTCGAAGGGAGTCGGTCCGCCAGACCCCAACGCGGCATCACGGCATAGCGCGGCGTGGGCCCGCGGAATCGTCTCCAGCTCCGCGGTGGCGGCGGGGCGCCCGGGCGTACCGCGATCCATCGAAACCCGGGTGGGAGCCGCGCCGGGATGCGCTGCATGAGGTGAGGTGCCGGCTGAGAGCCCACCGGCGAACGCCACCGCGGGTCACCCGCCGACGGGTCGGCCAGCGGCGCCATCAGGGTTCCCCGGCAACGTGGACACCACGCCCGCTGACGATCGCGGACGTTCCACCGAGTGCCGCATTGGGAGCACACCTGGATCACCGGACCAGCCTAATAGCCTGCCGACACCACGGCACAGCACGGCGTCAAACCCGGACCGGGGAAGCACCTTCCGTCTCCGGGACAGAGCGGGACCGCGGCGGGCCGGGCCCTCGACGGGGCAGTCTGCGCGACCCTGGACGGAACCTGGACAGAACCTGGACAGCTACTATGGCCCGGCCGCGACCTATCCACAGTTTCCACAGCTTTATCCACAGCCGGCGGTCCATCCCGATGCCGCCTCTATCGGCCCGGTTCGCGTCGAACTGTGGATAACCTGGCGCTCCCGGGACGTGTCGATCGACAGCCCTGCGGCATCACGAGCGAAGTTCGGGGCTCCGTCGGGCGAAGCACCGCCGTCGTCCGGTTCCGCGACTTGCCGGCACTGCGGTGACGAACCGTCAGAGGTTGTCCGGCCCGACTCACCCACGGGCCGCGGGCAGCCGTTTCGACGGCCCGCAGGAGCGGTCAAGCCCTCACATCGCCGTCACACGGCGGCACCGCCGGGGCTGCTCGTCGCGGAATTTTTCAACCTGTGCACCAGGCGTTATGATCTCCGACGCGATGTTCATTGTGACTCACCTCACTGAGGCGGGATGACCATGCAGGTGGAAGGCGTTTGATGGCGACACACTCCTACGGTCCGGGGTCGACGCCACCGTCGAAATCGCGCCCGGGCTCGCCCGCCTGGAACCACGCGTATGTCATCGCCGCCCTTCGTGCCGGACTGATCGCGCTCGCGCTGCTCGCGGTGCTGGTCCTCCTGGTTGTGTATTAAGTTCCCGCCTCCCGGGTATGCCCTGAGTAATTCAAGGAACTGCTCGAGCCGTTCCGGATGATGGGGGCTGTTCTTGCGGCACGCGCGGTCATGCAGCAGGGTTGACATGCAGCAGGGTTGACTACGTCAGCCCGCCGCGTGGCGGAACCCACGCGAATGACGTGTCAGACGATTGAAGGAGGGAACGCCGTGGCCGAATACGCTTTGCCCGATCTGGATTGGGACTACGGGGCGCTGGAACCACACATCTCGGGTCAGATCAACGAACTTCACCACAGTAAGCACCACGCCACCTACGTCAAGGGCGCCAACGATGCGGTCGCCAAACTCGAAGAGGCGCGCGCCAAGGAAGACCACTCGGCGATCTTGCTGAACGAGAAGAACTTGGCCTTCAACCTCGCCGGCCACGTCAACCACACGATCTGGTGGAAGAACCTTTCTCCCAACGGAGGCGACAAGCCGACCGGCGAACTCGCCGCGGCCATCGACGAGGCGTTCGGGTCCTTCGACAAGTTTCGTGCCCAATTCCACGCCGCCGCCACCACGGTGCAGGGGTCGGGCTGGGCGGCGCTGGGCTGGGACACTCTCGGCAACAAGCTGCTGATATTCCAGGTCTACGACCACCAGACGAACTTTCCACTCGGAATCATTCCGTTACTGCTGCTCGACATGTGGGAACACGCTTTCTACCTCCAGTACAAGAATGTCAAGGTCGACTTCGCCAAAGCATTCTGGAATGTCGTGAACTGGGCCGACGTGCAGGCGCGCTACGAGGCGGCCACTTCGAAAACGCAGGGCCTGATCTTCGGCTGACTCCAGCATTTTCAGCGCCTGGGCGCCGCGCAGTATTGCGCGGCGCCCAGGTCTTTGGCCGGTTTCGATATCGCGACATCTCGATGACAACGCGAACGTGGCGAGGGGTTAGCCGTGTCGGGTTGCGCAGCGCCAAATCCCCGCGCATGCTTGATTATTGAAACTAGACGGTTGTTCGAGCTACCAGCGCGGTTATTTCGGATGGAGGCATCTCGGAGGGCGGCATGAATGCTGGGTCAGATAGACCGATAGGGGTTGCTCCCTTTCATTCTCGTGGTGCCCTGAAAGGGTTTGTCATCTCTGGACGCTGGCCTGATTCGACCAAAGAATGGGCGCAGCTGCTGATGGTCGCCGTCCGGGTCGCGTCGTGGCCCGGACTGCTTTCCACGACAACCGTATTCGGTGCCCGCGAAGAATTGCCCGACGAACCCGCGCCCGGAACCGTAGGTCTGGTGCTGGCCGAGGGCACGGTGTTCGGCGAATCCGCCATCCGACCCGGATATTTCGCCGATCATCAGCCCCCGGCATTGCTGATGTTGCATCCGCCCTCGGAAACCACGCCGTCGCTGCCGGAATGCACCGGCGCGGCGTCGGGCTGTGTCCTGCTGCCCGGGTTGCCGCATCTGGGTCTGGAGCACCGGGCCGCCTGGGTGGAAGCCGAAGCGGACGGCACCATCACGTCAATGGTGAGTCGTGTCGGCGTCGACCCGATCAGCCATCCCGACACCGCAATCCTGGCGATGCTGCTTGCCGCATAAGCCAATTCGAAACCATAGTTTCGGGCCGCGAATCCGAGAATGCGACTGGCCGAACTCCGTCGTCGCCCTGGCGCACCCGGAAACCGGCCGCTAACCTGGGGTTCGTTAGCGAAGGGGAGTAGCCCCGAATCGTCGGGTCGACATACTGGTGAAAACCCGGCCGGCGAACCGTCGAGCAGACGGTGGGCGAGACCTTCGACCGATGTTCGATGACCGTTGCGTCATCGACCACGTGTCGAAAGGTCGTCCCACATGCTCGCAGCCACACTTTTAAGTCTCGGGGTGGTTTTCGTCGCCGAACTCGGCGACAGATCCCAACTCGTCACCATGACCTATGCGCTGCGGTTCCGCTGGTGGGTGGTGATTGCCGGCGTGGCGATCGCGTCTTTCACGGTGCATGGGGTCTCGGTGGCGATCGGCCACTTCCTGGGCGCCACGCTCCCGGCGCGGCCGATAGCTTTCGCGGGCGCGATCGCGTTCCTGCTTTTCGCGGTGTGGGCCTGGCGAGAAGGCGCGGCCGGTGACGACAAGCCCGCGAACCCGCCCCACCCACGGTTCGCGCTGCTCACCGTGGTGTCATCGTTCGTGCTGGCCGAACTCAGCGACAAGACGACGCTGGCGACGGTGACCCTGGCCAGCGATCACGACTGGGTCGGTGTGTGGGTCGGCTCCACCCTGGGCATGATCTTGGCCGACGGCCTGGCGATCGGTGCGGGACTACTGCTGCACCAGCGGCTCCCCGAGCAGCTGCTGCATGTTCTGGCCGGCCTGTTGTTCCTGCTGTTCGGCTTGTGGATGCTGTTCGACGGCGCATTCGGGTGGCGCTCGGTCGCCATCGGCGTGACGGCGGCGGTGGCGATCGTCGCGGCGGCCGGGGTTACGGCGCAAACTCTTCGGCGCCGCCGCAATGCCTCCGCGCTGGCCACGAGGTCCGCCCAGCCCGGTTGAGCCTTTGCTGAACGGCACCTCCCGGACCTCATACGGTTCGGCGATGCCGACGACCGCTTGCGGGCAGCCCCGGTGGACCGGCGGCGACGCCGCCGGTGTGTGCCCCGCCCCGCGATGGACATCGACAGCAAAGGAGCGGCCGAGCACTGCGCCGTTAGGTGTTGGTTGCCCGACATTGAATGCAATCACCTGTCGAGGTGCCCGTACACCTCTCCCGGACGACCGGCCCGATGGCTCGCCGAGCGCCCCCATGCGATGTATTCTGCGGATAGCCTGTGAAATCCGTTCATTCTGTGGACACCTGACCGAATCGGTTGGACCCTCGTCGGGGGCATCCTGATCGCGCCTCCAACACGCCCACACGCAATCCGCTCAGGTTTGCACTTGGTTGTGGACATAACTGTCGCTACCATGATCAGCAAATAAAGATAGGTAATCGTTCGATCTTGCAGACCGGTGGAGGTCATATCGATGAGCACGACGTTCGCTGCCCGCCTGAACCGTCTGTTCGACACGGTGTATCCACCCGGACGCGGGCCGCACACCTCCGCGGAGGTGATCGCCGCGCTCAAGGCGGAGGGCATCACGATGTCGGCTCCCTACCTGTCCCAGCTACGCTCGGGCAACCGCACCAACCCGTCGTCGGCGACTATGGCCGCCCTTGCCAACTTCTTCCGCATCCGGGCGGCCTACTTCACCGACGACGACTACTACGCGAAAATCGACAAGGAATTGCAGTGGCTGGCCGCGATGCGGGACGACGGCGTGCGCCGCATCGCGGAGCGCTCCCATGGATTGTCGGCGCAGGCGCAGCAAGAGATCGTCGACCGAATCGACGAACTGCGCCGCGCGGAACGGCTCGACGCGTAACAGCCGGCTGCCACCGACCTGACGGGTTGCCCACGCCCGACGCGGATTAGGGTTGGCCCAACGATCGCGCACGCACCGCGAAAGTCCACGAGAACCGGGAGGCGGCCGGGAATGGGCCTGTTCCGCAAGCGAAAGAGTCGGGCGATCCGTCGCGCCGAAGCCCGCGCGATCAAGGCCCGCGCCAAGCTCGAGGCCAAGCTGTCGGCGAAAAACGCGGCGCGTCGCCTCAAGTACGAGCGCAAGGCGGCGGACAAGGCCCTCAAGGCCCAGCTCAAGGCGCAGCGGGACAGCGATCGTGCGGCACTGAAGGTCGCCGAGACCCAGCTCAAAGCGGCACGCGAGGGTAAGTTGCTGTCGCCCACCCGAATCCGCCGGACACTGACGGTGTCGCGGCTGTTGGCCCCGATATTGGCGCCGGTGATATACCGGGCCGCCATTGCCGTGCGCGGGCTGATCGACCAGCGTCGCGCCGACCAACTCGGGGTTCCACTGGCACAGGTTGGACAATTCTCCGGGCACGGCGCCCGGCTGTCGGCCAGGATCGCCGGGTCGGAGCAGTCGCTGCGGATGGTCCAGGAAAAGAAGCCGAAGGACGCGGAGACCAAACAATTCGTCGCGGCCATCACCGAACGGCTCGCCGAGCTCTCAGCGGCCATCACAGCCGCGGAGAACATGCCTGCGCAACGGCGCCGGGCCGCCCACACCGCGATCTCCTCACAGCTCGATGGCATCGAGGCCGACCTGATGGCCCGGCTGGGGCTGACCTGAAATGCGCCGGCGATCATGAAGCAGCTTCTCGGTGTCGCGTGGTCGGCCCTGCTGCTGGTCGCCCTGACGATCGCCGCGCCCCTGACCGTGGATGGCGCCAGCGGTGACCCCGTCCGCGCAGCCGCGGGCACGACCCGGGTGAGCCTGACCGGTATCCAGCATCCGGGCACCGGGTGGCCTACCGCCGAGCCGGAGATGGTCGGCCCGGCCGTGACCGGGCGGCCACACCGGCGCGACAGCTACCCGGTGACGGTAGCCCGGGACAACACCGACGCCGACATTCCTACCTGGCCTTTCGCGGTCGGCGCGATAGCCGCGGTGGCCGCCGGAGCACTGTGGGCGCTGCGGCGCCGCCCCTAGCCTGCCCACGAGCCCAGGTAGCCGAGATGGCGGCCTACCGGGTCCTGGCATGATGGGACCCGAGTGCTTCGCGACCCAATGAGCGACCCCAAGCAAACAGAGAAGCTGCAAAGGAGCGGCCGCATGGCAGACCCGCAGGATCGACCCGTCGGCGAACCCGACGGCACACCGAGGCCACCGGCCAAGAAGCAGCCCGCCAAGAAGGCCGCGAAAGCCCCCGCAAAGAAAACGCCCGCAAAGAAAACGCCGGCCAAAAAAGCGCCGGCCAAAAAAGCCCCCGCCAAGAAGGCGCCCGCCGGCAACCCGGAACCCGCGGCCGCCGCAATGGCCGCCCAGCCACCCGGTCTCGAGCAGCACGCGAAATCCAATGGCGAACTTGCCGCTGGCGCCAAAGATGCTGCAGCACAAGCGAAGTCAGCTGTCGACCGGGCTAATGACCCACTTTCCCGGGACCAGGAGCCGGCGTCGAACAACTTCACCGTTCCACTGCTGGTCGCCGTCGCGCTAAGCCTGCTGGCGATGCTGCTGGTCCGGCAGCTGCGCCGCCGCTAGGTCGATGCGCAACATGTCGTTTCGGCCGACGGCCGATCTGGTCGACGATATCGGTCCCGACGTGCGCAGCTGCGACCTCCAATTCCGCCAGTTCGGCGGGCGCGCGGAGTTCGCCGGGCCGATCAGCACGGTGCGCTGCTTTCAAGACAACGCCCTGCTGAAATCCGTGCTCTCTCAGCCGGGGGCCGGCGGCGTGCTGGTTATCGACGGCGCCGGCTCGTTACACACCGCACTGGTCGGCGACGTGATCGCCGAATTGGCCCGATCCAACGGCTGGGCGGGTCTGGTGGTACACGGCGCGGTACGCGATTCGGTCACACTGCGCGGCATCGACATCGGCATCAAGGCGCTGGGCACCAATCCCCGTAAGAGCACCAAGACCGGCGCCGGGGAACGCGACGTCGACGTCACCGTGGGTGGCGTGACATTCGTGCCGGGCGAAGTCCTCTACAGCGACGACGACGGCATTGTCGTCGTCGCTCCGTGAAAGCCTAAACCCGCACGGGCGCACGCTTTTTGGAGAAGCGCAGCCCTTCGTCGTCGATCTTGCCCCGCCTGATCAGATGGATGTCGCGCAGATAGTTCTGGTTGAGCCGCCACGGCTTTCGCGAGCCCTGCTTCGGCAGTTCGTCGATCGAGCGCAGCACGTAGCCGGGAGTGAACTCCATGAACGGCCGTTCCTCGACATCCGAACCCGGATGTTCGGCCATCACAGTGTCAAATCCATTGGCGTCCATGTAGTTCAGCACACGGCACACGAACTCCGACACCAGGTCGGCCTTCAGTGTCCACGAGGCATTGGTGTAGCCGACCGTGTACGCCATATTGGGAATCCCGGACAGCATCATGCCCTTGTAGGCCATCGTCTTGGTGAGATCCACCGGTTCTCCGTCGACGGAGGCGGTCGCCCCGCCGAAGAGTTGTAGGTTCAACCCCGTTGCGGTGACGATGATGTCGGCCGGAAGTTCACGTCCGGAATTCAGCCGGATTCCGGACGGGGTGAACCGATCGATGGTGTCGGTGACCACCTCGACCTTCCCGTGGCGAATGCCACGGAACAGGTCGCCGTTGGGCACCAGGCACAACCGCTGGTCCCACGGATTGTAGTGCGGGCCAAAGTGCTTGCGTACGTCATAACCTTCGGGCAGTTGGCGCGCAGCCAAGCCCATGAACATCTTCCGCATCCGCCGCGGCCACTTCTGGCAGGCCCCGTACACCGCCGCCTGGCGCAATACGTTCTTCCACCGAACCGCGAAGTAGGCCAGGTTTTCCGGCAGCCACCGGTTGAGCCTGTCGGCGATGCTGTCACTGTCCGGTTGGGAGACAATGTAGGTCGGCGAACGTTGCAGCATCGTGACGTGGTTGGCACCCGAATCCGCCAGTGCCGGAACGAGAGTGACGGCCGTGGCGCCACTTCCGATCACGACGATGTTCTTGCCCTCGTAGTCGAGGTCCTCGGGCCAGTGCTGCGGATGGATGATGGCACCGGCGAAGTCCGCCGCGCCGGGAAATTTCGGCGAATAGCCTTGTTCGTAGTTGTAATAGCCGCTGCACAGAAACAGGAACGAGCAGGTGAGCTGGCTGCGGGTGCCGTTGCTGTCGATGTTGACCGTCCAGCGGTTTTCGGCCGTCGACCAGTCGGCGCTGACGACTTTCTGGTTGAACCGGATGTGCTCGTCGATGCCGTACATGGCCGCGGTGCCCTTGACGTATTCGAGAATCGGCTTGCCGTCGGCAATGGCCTGACGCTCGGTCCAGGGGCGGAACCTGAAGCCCAGGGTGTGCATATCGGAATCGGAGCGAATGCCGGGATAGCGAAACAGGTCCCAGGTGCCGCCCATGGCGGACCGCTTTTCCAGGATGGCGTAGCTCTTGGTGGGGCAGCGGTCCTGCAGATGCCAGGCCGCGCTCACGCCGGAAATACCCGCCCCCACGACGACGACGTCAAGATGCTCGGTCATGGAACCACGCTATCAACGCGATGTTGAATGCGTCAACGTAGTGTCGAAACTATCGACACGCGGTAAGCTGCGGGTCGTGGCCACTTCCCCGACCGGTCAGGCGTCGCTGCATCGCGGCCGGCGCACCGCGCGGCCATCCGGAGACGATCGAGAACTGGCCATCCTGGTGACCGCTGAAAAGCTGCTGAAAGATCGTCCCCTGGCCGACATCTCGGTCGACGACCTGGCCAAGGGGGCAGGAATATCGCGGCCGACGTTCTACTTCTATTTCCCATCCAAGGAAGCGGTGCTGTTGACGCTGCTGGACCGTGTGGTCACCGAGGCCGACACCGCGCTGGAAAACCTGATCCAGGCCCCGGACGCCGACCGCGACACCATGTGGCGTACCGGGATCAACGTTTTCTTCGAGACATTCGGTTCGCATAAGGCGGTCACCCGGGCCGGTCAGGCCGCTCGGGCAACCAGCGCCGAGGTCCGGCACCTGTGGTCGACGTTCATGCAGAAGTGGATCTCCTACACCGCCGAGGTGATCGAGACCGAACGCGACCGCGGCGCCGCCCCGGTCACCGTGCCCGCCCTGGAACTGGCCACCGCGCTCAATCTGATGAACGAACGGACGCTATTCGCGTCCTTCGCCGCCGAACAGCCCTGCGTACCGGAGGCGCACGTGCTGGACACGCTGGTGCACATCTGGGTCAGCAGCATCTACGGCGAGGGGCATTAATCCCGGCGGTCAATCGTGGCGTAATCGGTTCCGGTTGTGATCGCGTGATGAATGCCGCGGCGGGTTCGACCCGAGGCAGGCCCGGCCACTCGACGCGGCCTGCGTGCCGGCCGCAGCACCTTCGGCTGTCATACCCGGCTGCGAGCATATGTTCGTGCGCTGTGAGGCTTCTATCCTGCACGCGGACCTGGATTCGTTCTACGCCTCCGTCGAGCAGCGTGACGACCCCGCATTGCGGGGCCGCCCGGTGATCGTCGGCGGCGGAGTCGTGCTGGCGGCCAGCTATGAGGCCAAGGCCTACGGTGTGCGCACCGCCATGGGTGGCGTTCAGGCGCGCCGGTTATGTCCACGTGCCGTGGTGGTGCCGCCGCGGATGAGCGCCTACACCCGGGCCAGCGAGGCGGTGTTCGCGGTGTTTCGGCATTGCACACCGGTGGTGGAACCGCTCTCGGTGGACGAGGCATTCCTCGATGTCGGCGGGCTGCGCCGGCTCTGCGGAACCCCGGTCGAGATCGCGGCACGGCTGCGCGCCGACGTACGCGATCAGGTCGGCCTGCCCATCACCGTCGGAGTGGCACGGACGAAGTTCCTCGCCAAGGTCGCCAGCCAGGAGGCCAAACCCGACGGATTGCTCCTGGTGCCGCCGGATCAGGAACTCGCATTTCTGCATCCGCTGCCGGTGCGCCGGTTGTGGGGCGTGGGCGCGGTGACCGCCGACAAACTGCACGCCCACGGCATTCATACGGTCGCCGACGTCGCCGAGCTCAGCGAGTCCACGCTGGCCTCGATGGTCGGCGACGCGATGGGCCGACAACTATATGCCTTGTCGCGCAATATCGACCGCCGCCGGGTGACCGTCGGCGTGCGGCGCCGCTCGGTGGGAGCCCAACGAGCGCTCGGACGAGCCGGCAGCAGCATGTCGCCCGCCGAGATTGACGCGGTGGTGGTCACCCTGGTCGACCGGATCACCGGCCGGATGCGCGCCGCCGGACGCACCGGCCGAACCGTGGTGTTGCGCCTGCGATTCGACGACTTCAGCCGCGCCACCCGGTCACACACGCTGCCGTGGGCGACTGCGTCGACGCAGCCGATCCTGGCCGCCGCCCGGCGGCTGGTCGCGGCGGCCGCGCCGGACATCGCCACGCGGGGACTGACCCTGGTCGGCTTCGCGGTCTCCGGTATCGACCGCAGCGGCGCCCAGCAGCTGATGCTGCCGTTTGACGGCGAGCCGCCGGACGTACTCGACCAGGCGGTGGACCAGATCCGGCGCCGCTTCGGCAAATCCGCGCTGACCCGCGCGGTGTTGATCGGCCGCGATCCGGGCGTGGAGATGCCGCGGCTACCGGACTGACACCCACTCCAGCAGCCGCTCGGCCGGCCAGGCGTTGATGACGCGGTCGACCGGAACACCGGCATCGAGGGCACGTTGCGCACCGTAGCCAAGGAAGTCCAGCTGGCCGGGCGCGTGGGCGTCGGTGTCGATGCTGAACAGGCAACCGATCTCCAGGGCGAGGTTGAGCAGGCGCGTCGGCGGGTCCCGACGCTCGGGGCGGGAGTTGATCTCTACCGCGGTGCCGTGGTCGCGGCAGGCGGTGAACACCGCCTCGGCGTCGAACTTCGATTCGGGCCGGATACCGCGGTTGCCGGAGACCAGCCGGCCCGTGCAGTGGCCCAATACGTCGACGTGGCCGTTGCAGACTGCGCGGACCATCCGCCGGGTCATCGCGGCCGCATCCATCGCCAGCTTCGAGTGCACGCTGGCCACCACGATGTCGAGCCGGTCCAGCAGCTCCGGCTCTTGGTCGAGGGTGCCGTCTTCCAGGATGTCGACCTCGATTCCGGTGAGGATGCGCATCGGGGCGAAGTTATCGCGCAGCTGGTCAATGACGTCGAGTTGCTTGCGCAATCGCTCCGGGGACAGGCCGTTGGCAATCGTCAGCCGCGGCGAATGGTCGGTCAGCGCACAGTATTCATGGCCCAGGTCGGCCGCAGTGGCCATCATCTCCTCGATCGGCACCGACCCGTCCGACCAGTTCGAATGCAGGTGCAAATCGCCCCGCAGCGCGGCGCGCACCGTTCCCCCACCGAGATCCTCAGCGGCAGAACGTAATTCGATGAGAAGGTCGGGTTCTCGGCCGGACCAGGCCTGGTCGATGACCTTGGCGGTTTTCGGCCCGATGCCCGGCAGCGACTGCCAGCTGTTGGCCTGACCGTGCCGCTCGAGCGCGGCGTCGTCCAGCTTCTCGATGAGGTCGGCGGCGTTGCGATACGCCATGACGCGCCTCGGGTCATGCCGGCTTCGGTCCTTGTAGTAGGCGATCTGGCGCAGCGCGGTTACCGGATCCATCTAACTCGACTGCCCCGCGATGAACCCGGCGAAAACCACTGCGAATCCGCCTATTTCGCCGAGAATGAGCAAGGTCATGCCCAGCCGGGTTCCCGGTGCCGGAGGATCGAATTGGTTTTCGGTGTCGCGCCGGGCCCCATGCCAGATGTAACTGCCGATCGCGGCGACGAAAAAGAACACCACCACCATCGCTGCCGTCAGGTTGAGCCACGCCGGCCAGGCGCTGAGCTCGACGAAGACCGCGATCAACAGCGTCGCAAACGCGTAGAGCAGCGCCGCCCGGTGAGCGATATCAACGTAAACATGCGCCCGGCGGTCATCGGAGACCATGATCTGCCGGTACTTCCACACCCCGAGAACAAGCGCCAGCAGGAAGATCAGTCCGGCCGCCAGCAGGGTGAGTTTGGTGTCGATTCCCGGGGCGTAGCACATCGTTGCCTTGAGTGTAGTTGCGCTTTCGGACGCTGGACTACCGTCGGCTTCATGCGATTCGCATTCAAGACCTCACCGCAAAACACCACGTGGGCACAGATGCTGGCGGTCTGGCAGGAAGCCGACGACATCGACGTCTACGAATCCGGCTGGACCTTCGATCACTTTTACCCGATCTTTTCCGACCCGAGCGGCCCGTGCCTGGAAGGCTGGACGACTCTGACCGCACTCGCGCAGGCCACCAGGAGGCTGCGGCTGGGCACCCTGGTCACCGGCATCCATTATCGGCACCCGGCGGTGCTGGCCAATATGGCCGCCGCCCTGGACATCATCTCCAACGGACGCCTCGAATTGGGCATCGGCGCCGGTTGGAACGAGGAAGAATCGGGCGCCTACGGTATCGAGCTGGGCACCATCAAAGAACGCTTCGACAGGTTCGAGGAAGCGTGCGCGGTCCTCACCGGCCTGCTCAGCCAGGAGACCACCAACTTCGACGGCAAGTACTACCAGCTCAAGGACGCCCGCAACGAACCCAAGGGTCCGCAGCGGCCGCACCCACCGATCTGTATCGGTGGCAGCGGAGAAAAACGGACACTGCGGATCACCGCTCGCTATGCCCAGCACTGGAACTTCGTCGGCGGTCCGCCCGAGGAGTTCGCCCGCAAGCGCGACGTGCTGGCCGCACATTGCGCCGACATCGGTCGCGATCCGGACGAGATCACGTGTTCGGCCCACCTGCGCTTGGACCCGGAACGCAACTACCAGCAGGTCGTCGACGCCGCGGCAGCACTGGCACCCGAAGGTCTAGACCTTGGAATCGTCTATATCGCCCCACCCCACGACCCCGCGGTCCTCCAGCCGCTGGCGGAGGCGATCCGGGAATCGGGGCTGCTTTCGCAATCCGGGCCCAGATAACAATTCGATATCGTTGAGCAAACTCGTTGCGCCCGAGCGGGGCAACCAGCTGGCGATCACATCGCGAAGCGGAGCAACTCTTCGGCGGTGACCAGACGCTCGTTCCTGGCGGGAAACTCGTGACTCTTTACCGGGTGACGAAACCACGACCAGGCGATTCGCCCCACCCGTGACCGGGGTACTGGGTTGCTACGCACAGCGACACTCCCTGCGATCGGACAACTCGGGCGGAACTCCACAACGCATCGCTGTGACGGAGCCCACAGAGCCCCATTAGACACCCGCCGTCTGGCAAACAGCGAGCGACGCGCCGAGCAATCAACGGCGTGTTTCTGGTGTTGCTGGTGTGACTATTGAAGCGGCGCAGCGGTCGGCTTGATCGGGGCCGGAAGCGCGGTGGCGCCCATCAGATAGCGGTCCACACCGGCGGCTGCGGCCCGGCCTTCGGCAATCGCCCACACGATCAACGACTGGCCCCGGCCCATGTCACCGGCCACGAATACACCCGGAACCGATGTTTCGTAGTCGTCGCCGCGCGCCACGTTTCCGCGGTCGGTGAACTCCACCCCGAGGTCGTTGAGCAGACCGGGCTTTTCCGGACCGACGAATCCCATCGCCAGCAAAACCAGATCCGCCTCCAGTTCGAAGTCCGATCCTTCGACCTTGACGAACTTGCCGTCCTGCATGACCACCTCGTGCGCCTTGAGCGCCGTCACGTGCCCGTCGTCACCGACGAATTCCTCGGTGTTGACCGAGAACACCCGCTCGCCGCCCTCTTCATGGGCCGCCGAGACCCGATACATCAGCGGGTAGGTCGGCCACGGGGTCGAGGGTGCCCGGCTGTCCGGCGGGCGCGCCATGATCTCGAACTGGTGGACGTTGACCGCGCCTTGGCGATGCGCGGTACCCAGGCAGTCGGCCCCGGTGTCGCCACCGCCGATGATGACGACCTTCTTGCCCTTGGCGGTAATCGGCGGCTGCCCATCGGGTCCCAGGACGTCATCACCCTCTTGGACCCGATTGGCCCACGGCAGGTATTCCATCGCCTGGTGGACGCCATCGAGATCACGGCCGGGAACGGGCAGCTCGCGCCAGGCGGTGGCGCCACCGGCCAGCACCACCGCGTCGAACTCGGCGCGCAGCTGCTCGGCGGTGATGTCGACCCCGACATTGACGCCGGCACGGAACTCGGTCCCCTCGGCCCGCATCTGCTCCAGCCGCCGATCGAGGACACGCTTTTCCATCTTGAACTCGGGGATGCCGTAGCGCAGCAGGCCGCCGATCCGGTCCTCGCGCTCGAAGACGGTCACTGTGTGGCCAGCACGGGTGAGCTGCTGAGCGGCGGCCAGGCCGGCCGGGCCCGAACCGACGACGGCAACCGTCTTGCCGGTCAGCGTGTGTGGCGGCAGTGGCTCAACGAAGCCTTCCTCGAAGGCATTGTCGATGATCTGCAGCTCGATCTGCTTGATGGTCACGGGATCCTGGTTGATCCCGAGCACGCACGCCGGCTCGCACGGCGCCGGACACAGCCGACCGGTGAAGTCCGGAAAGTTGTTGGTGGCGTGCAGCCGTTCGATCGCGTCGCGCCAACGACCCTGGCGCACCAGGTCATTCCATTCCGGGATCAAGTTGCCCAGCGGACAGCCGTTGTGGCAGAAGGGAATACCACAGTCCATGCATCGGGTCGCCTGCTGACGCAACGTCTCGTTGTCGAACTCCTCGTACACCTCTTTCCAGTCGCGCAGGCGCAGTGGAACAGGTCGCCGCTTCGGCAATTTCCGGTGTGTGTACTTGAGGAAGCCGGTCGGGTCAGCCATGCGCAGCCGCCATGATCGCCTTGTCCACATCCACTCCGTCGCGTTCGGCCTCGGTGATGGCTTGCAACACCCGTTTGTAGTCGCGGGGCATGACCTTGACGAAATGCCGCTGCTGCCCATGCCAGTCAGCCAGAATGCGCTGGCCGACCGGGGAATCGGTGGCATCGACGTGCGCCGCGATGATGCCCTGCAGGAAGTCCGCATCATCGGTGTCGAGCGTTTCGACGTCGACCATCTCGGTGTTCAGGTTGTCGGGTAGCTCGCCGTGCGGATCGTAGACATAGGCGATCCCGCCCGACATACCGGCGGCGAAGTTGCGGCCGGTACGACCCAGGATGACGACCCGGCCGCCGGTCATGTACTCGCACCCGTGATCGCCCACGCCCTCGACCACGGCATGCGCACCGGAATTGCGGACCGCGAACCGTTCACCGACCACGCCGCGCAGGAAGACCTCGCCGCTGGTGGCGCCGAACAGGATTACGTTGCCCCCGATGATGTTGTCTTCGGCGACATAGTCCGGCGGCGCGTTGTCCGACGGCCGCACCACGATCCGGCCACCGGACAGTCCCTTGCCAACGTAGTCGTTGGCGTCGCCGTAGATGCGCAATGTGATCCCCTTGGGCACAAACGCACCAAAGCTGTTACCGGCCGACCCTTCGAATGTGATGTCGATGGTGCCGTCCGGCAAGCCTTGGCCACCATAGGCTTTCGTCACCTCGTGGCCGAGCATGGTGCCCACCGTGCGGTTGACGTTGCTGATAGTGGTCGAAAAACGAACGGGTGAACCGGAATCCAGCGCCTCGCGGCTCATCACGATCAGCTGCTGATCGAGCGCCTTGTCCAGGCCGTGATCCTGTCGCGAACTGCAGTACAGGTCCTGGTTCATGAACGCCGACTCGGGCTCATGCAATACCGGCGTCAGATCCAGGCGGTGCGCCTTCCAGTGGGCCCGCGCCAGGGTGGTGTCCAGCGATCCGACCTGGCCGACGGCCTCGTTGAAGGTGCGGAAGCCCAACTGCGCCATGTATTCCCGCACTTCTTCGGCGATGAACATGAAGAAGTTCTCCACGAATTCGGCCTTGCCGGTGAACCGTTCCCGCAGTACCGGGTTCTGGGTGGCCACGCCGACCGGGCAGGTGTCCAGATGGCACACCCGCATCATGATGCAGCCGGCCACCACCAGCGGCGCGGTGGAAAAGCCGAATTCCTCGGCGCCGAGCAACGCCGCGATCATCACGTCACGACCGGTCTTGAGCTGGCCGTCCACCTGGACCACGATCCGGTCGCGTAATCCGTTGAGCAGCAACGTCTGCTGTGTCTCGGCCAGGCCCAATTCCCACGGCGCGCCGGCATGCTTCATCGACGTCAGCGGGGTCGCCCCGGTACCGCCGTCGTGCCCCGAGATCAGGACCACGTCGGCGTGCGCCTTGGAGACACCCGCGGCCACGGTGCCGACGCCGTTTTCGGAGACCAGCTTGACGTGCACCCGCGCGGACGGGTTGGCGTTCTTCAGGTCATAGATCAGCTGCGCCAGATCCTCGATGGAGTAGATGTCGTGATGCGGCGGCGGTGAAATGAGGCCCACCCCTGGCGTGGAATGCCGGACGTCGGCCACCCACGGGTAAACCTTGTGACCCGGAAGCTGGCCGCCCTCACCGGGTTTGGCGCCCTGGGCCATCTTGATCTGGATGTCGGTGCAGTTGGTCAGATAGTGCGAGGTGACACCGAAGCGGGCCGAGGCGACCTGCTTGATGGCGCTGCGGCGCCAATCCCCGTTGGCATCGCGCTCGAAACGGCGGACGTCCTCGCCGCCTTCACCGCTGTTGGAGCGGGCACCCAGCCGGTTCATCGCGATCGCCAGCGTCTCGTGCGCCTCCGCGGAGATCGAGCCGTAGCTCATCGCCCCCGTCGCGAAGCGCTTGACGATCTCGCTGGCGGGCTCGACCTCCTCCAGCGGCACCGGGGGCCGCACGCCCGCGCGGAACTTGAGCAGACCACGCAATGACGCCATCCGCTCGCTCTGGTCGTCGACCAGCCGGGTGTACTCCTTGAAAATCTTGAATTGCCCGGTCCGGGTGGCGTGCTGCAGCTTGAACACGGTCTCGGGGTTGAACAGGTGGTACTCGCCTTCCCGGCGCCACTGGTACTCCCCGCCCACTTCGAGCTCGCGGTGTGCCCGTTCGTCCGGCCGGTCCAGGTAGGCCAGCGAGTGGCGACTGGCAACGTCTGCGGCGATGTCGTCCAGCGTGATGCCGCCGGTGGGGCAGGTCAGCCCGGTGAAGTACTCGTCGAGCACGTCCTCGGAGATGCCGACAGCCTGGAACAATTGCGCGCCGGTGTAGGACGCCAGCGTCGAAATGCCCATCTTGGACATCACTTTCAGCACGCCCTTGCCCGCGGCCTTGATGTAGTTGTTGAGCGCCTTCTTACGGTCGATACCGTCCCCGAGGCCTTCCAGGGCGCCCCGGTCGAGCATGTCTTCGATCGACTCGAAGGCCAGGTAGGGGTTTACCGCGGCGGCCCCGCAGCCCAGCAGCATCGCCATGTGGTGAACCTCGCGGGCGTCACCGGATTCCACCACCAGGCCCACATGGGTGCGGGTCCGTTCGCGCACGAGGTGGTGGTGCACCCCGGCGACGGCGAGCAGCGACGGTATCGGCGCCAGCTTCTCGTCGGAGTTGCGATCGGACAAAATGATGACTCGCGCACCGTCAGCGATCGCCGCCGACGCCTGAGCACGCACCTCGGCCAGTGCGGCCGCCAGTCCGGCACCACCCTCGGCAACCGGGTACAGACACCGAATGACCTTGGACCGCATGCCGTGTGGACGTCCGTTGACCTCGGTGTCCGGGTCGAGGTTGATCAGCTTGGCCAGCTCGTAGTTACGCAGGATCGGCTGCGGCAGCACGATCTGGTGACAGGAGTTCTCGTCCGGGTTCAGCAAGTCCCGCTCGCCGCCGGTGGTGCCCTGCAGGCTGGTCACCACCTCCTCACGGATGGCGTCCAGCGGTGGGTTGGTTACCTGGGCGAACAATTGATGGAAGTAGTCGTACAGCATCCGGGGACGCCGGGACAGCACGGCGATCGGCGTATCGGTGCCCATCGAACCGATCGGCTCCGCACCGGTCCGGACCATGGGCGCCACCAGCAGGTTCAGTTCCTCGTAGGTGTAACCGAAGGTCAACTGCCGCACCACCAGCCGATCGTGGGGCATCCGCAGGTATTTGCCCGCCGGTAATGCGTCCAGCGGAACCAGGTTGCGGTCCAGCCATTCCTGATAGGGATGCTCGGCTGCCAGTTCGGCCTTGATCTCCTCGTCGGAGACGATGCGGCCTTGCGCGGTGTCGACCAGGAACATCCGGCCCGGCTGCAACCGCATCCGGCGGACCACCGTCGACGGGTCGAGATCCAGCACGCCAGCCTCGGAGGCCATCACCACCAGGCCGTCGTCGGTAACCCAGATCCGCGACGGTCGCAGGCCGTTGCGGTCCAGCACCGCGCCCACGACGGTGCCGTCGGTGAACGTCATCGACGCCGGGCCATCCCACGGCTCCATCAACGAAGCGTGGTACTGGTAGAACGCCCGGCGCGCGGGGTCCATGCTCTCGTGGCGTTCCCAAGCCTCGGGAATCATCATGAGCACCGCGTGGGCCAGGCTCCGGCCACCCAGATGCAGCAGCTCCAGGACCTCATCGAAGCGGGCGGTGTCCGAAGCACCGGGGGTGCAGATGGGAAACAGCTTCTGCACGTCGGCTTCCGACCCGAAAATGTCGGTTTTGACCAACGCCTCGCGGGCGCGCATCCAGTTCTCGTTGCCGGTGACGGTGTTGATCTCGCCGTTGTGGGCGATGCGCCGGAACGGATGCGCCAGCGGCCAGGACGGGAAGGTGTTGGTGGAGAACCGCGAGTGCACGATACCCAGGGCGCTGGTCAGCCGGTCGTCCTGCAGATCGAGGTAGAACGCCTTGAGCTGCGGCGTGGTGAGCATGCCCTTGTAGACGAAGGTCTGGCCGGACAGGCTGGGAAAGTAGACGGTCTCCCGGCCGGGACCGTCCTGGCCGGGGCCTTTGGTGCCGAGTTCATGCTCGGCACGCTTGCGAATTACGTAGGCACGGCGCTCCAGCGTCATGCCGGAGGCACCCGCCATGAAAACCTGACGGAAGGTGGGCATCGCGTCGCGGGACAGGGCACCCAGGGACGAGTCGTCGGTGGGCACGTTCCGCCAGCCCAGCACGTGCAAGCCCTCGGCCTCGGCGATCTTCTCCACCGCAGCGCAGGCAGCTGAAGCATCCTTGGACGACTGCGGCAAGAAGGCAATACCGGTGGCGTAACTACCCGGAGCCGGCAACTCGAAGTCGACGACTTCTCGCAGGAACGCGTCCGGCACCTGAATGAGGATGCCCGCGCCGTCGCCGCTGCGCGGCTCGGCGCCGGCGGCACCGCGATGTTCGAGGTTGAGCAGCGCAGTAATCGCCTTGTCCACAATGTCGCGGCTACGCCGGCCGTGCATGTCGACGACCATGGCTACCCCGCACGAATCGTGTTCGAATGCGGGGTTGTATAGCCCGACGCGCTTGGGCGCCATACCCACCTAACCCTTCAGCAGACTTTCCTGCGCGGCCTAACCAGCAGCTCCGACGGCGCCATGCCGTGACGTTGCGGGCGTTGACCCCTCCGGTCTTGTCGATAGGCTGTCCGTCCAGCGGAATGATCAGGCCGGGGATTCGTCCGTGCAGCGCTGAACGGTGCCCCGGTACCGATCTCGACAAGTCGTAAAACGATATGACAATACCCGCCTGACATGCCAACTTCCTCAATGGTAACCCGCCCGCCGGCCGTGCCGTAGGTGCCGCGGGACCGGCCTCCGACGACATCCTCACCTGCCGTTTTGGGACCGCGAACCCGTACCGTCGCCCGTCTCCGAAGTGCTGCCGGTGGCCACAGTAACTACTTAGACCAATTTGCTGGCGAGGCCGGCCAGCACTCACAACCGCCATGGTTAGGCGCTCGCACAGCCGTCACACCGGTAACACGCTCGCTGATAAAGCATGGCAGCCATGTTGCGGAAATTGCGGGGTCAGGCGTCGACGGCCCGAGGAAAGCGCTGCGGCAGTGACTGCGCGGCTCGCCGTCGAGTTTGCACAATACTAATAGGAGTCTAAAACCGGCCGTGACAGGCCGGGCGAGAACGAGCCTGGTCCAGCAGGTGAGCCAGCCGGACCGGTGCTCGATACTAGGACGGATACTGGTCGGTGTCCGGCGTTGGTAGTCCGACTCGACTGAGGAGCTTATGAACGAGCGCGACGAATTCCTCCGGGACCGGATGCGGCCGGCTCGGCCCGCCGCCGCATCCGGCAGCAGCCAGACCGGTTCGCAGTCCGGAGTTCCGCATTCGGCGCCCTCGCGGGCCTCGGTGGCTCCTCCTCGCGCGTCTGGGCCGCATCCAGCCGCCCCGCCGCGCCCACCGACATCTCAGCCACCGCATCCCCCGGCGCCCCCGCAGCCGGCTGCTTCTCGCGTTTCCGGGCCCCATCCATCCGCGCCGCGCCCACCGACATCTCAGCCACCGCATCCCCCGGCGCCCATGCAGCCGCCGGCTGCTTCTCGCGGTTCCGGACCCCACCCACCCGCGCCGCGCCCATCGACATCTCAGCCACCGCATCCCCCGGCGCTCGCAGATGGCCCGACGGCGCCGCCACCGCCGGCTCCAGTCCAACCCACGCGCCTTACGGGACCGGCTCAGCCACGACCGGACATACCGCAATCCGCGACACCGCCGCACCAGCCGATGCGCCCGCTCGCGCCGCCTGATCCGGCGCGGAAGCCGCCGCAATCCGCACCATCCGATGTCCCGATTCCACCGAGGGTTCGGGCCGAGCGCGCCGTCATACCGGCAACCGGTTCCCGGGGTGGACCCGCCGACCACGGCTGGCGACGCCTCGTTCGGGTGGTGTCCTTCGGCCTGGTCAATCCCGGACCGTCCGCCGCGCAACGCGAGGCAGCCGATTTCGAAGCCGCCATACGAACCGCCCTACGCGGTAGCCACAAGGTCGGCGTCCTGGGCAAGGGCGGCGTCGGCAAGACCTCGGTCGCGGCCAGCATCGGATCCATTTTCGCCGAACTGCGGCAGCCGGACCGCGTGGTGGCGATCGACGCCGATACCGCCTTCGGCCGGTTGAGCAGCAGGATCGATCCGGCCGCACATGGGTCGTTCTGGGATCTGACCGCAGCCAAAGACCTGCCGTCGTTCGCCGACATAGTCGCTCGGCTGGGCCGTAACTCCGTGGGCCTGCATGTGCTACCCGGCGAACCTATGGCCGGGGCGCGCAGGGTGCTCGACCCTGCGATCTACCGGGAGGCCGTGCTGCGGCTGGACCGCCATTTCGCGATCTCGGTGATCGACTGCGGTTCGACGATGGACGCCCCACTGACCCAGGAAGTGCTGCGCGACCTCGATGCGCTGATAGTGGTGTCCTCGCCGTGGGCGGACGGCGCCTCCGCTGCGGCCAAGACCATGGAGTGGCTATCGGACCGCAGGCTGACGGATCTGTTGCGGCGCAGCGTCGTGGTGCTCAACGACTCCGATGGCCATTCCGACAAACGCACCCGCTCGGTGCTTGCCCGCGAGTTCGTCGAGCACGGGCAGCGGGTGGTCGAGGTGCCCTTCGATCCACATCTGCGGCCAGGCGGCGTCATCGACGTGCGCCACGAGCTGGCGCCGGCGACGCGGCTGAAATTGCTGCAGATCGCGGCGATCATCGTGGAGTATTTCGCATCGGGACCCGCCGAGCGCCGAGCCCCCCGCCCCGAGGCGGCGACGCCGGCGCACTGACCGCCGGCGGGCTCAGCCCGACTCGGCTGCCCGCTTCAGGCCGTCGCTTTCCATGTCGACATACGACCGAACCCGCGAACCCGCGGTGCGGCCGGCCAACCACGCCAATGGTCCGGTCATGATCAATTCGAGCGTGGTGCGCACCCCGTCCCCGTCTTCGTCGATGCGATGCACCGCCTCGACCGAAAGACCGGGCTGGGTTGCCACCCAGGTGAACGTGCGCATCGGCTGCAGTTTGGTGACCGTCCACACCATCGGTCGACCTTTCGGCTGGGTCACCCGGTACCGGCTGCCCACGGCCAATGGACCGGTTTCCAGGCGCTCGATCTCGCGCATGGACTTCGTCCAGGCCGGCCAACCCTCGACGTCGACGAGCAATTCCCATACCCGTGCAGCCGGCGCGTGCACGATTTCCTCACGTATGTACCGCATCCGCCACCTCCCTTTCGACCGGCATCATCGCACCGACGAGCCGGATGACTCCGGGTGGCCCGGAACGGTAGGCGGTCGAATCACGGTCAGGGCGGCCGTCTTTGCCGCTTGCCGGCGGGCAGCGCATAACGAAAACAGCGCGAGAAATCTTTCGATTTCTCGCGCTGTCTACGTGTGGCAACAACTGACCGCCCACCGCACCGCAGACCCCTCGAAGCAGCGGCTCGGATCGCGGCAGTCTTATGCCGATTGGGCGACCACCCGCTCGCGCACGGGGTAACCGTTGCGCTCAGCCAGCGACCGCAGCTGGCCCAGCGCGAACGCCCGGGCCCGGCCCGACTCAGGAATTACCACACCGGCCCAAAGACCTTCCGCGCCAGGGGATTCGACGGCGTCCCGGGCGCACGCCCAGCGCCGCGGGCAGGCCCGGCACATCGCCTTGGCCTCGTTGTCGGGTGTCGTTGTCCAGCGGTCGGGGTCCTGCGTGCAGACGCCCAGCGGGACCTCGTACAGAGCCGTTGCGGTCATATCGTTGCGCTCCTCTTAAAGCGTTGCAGGTCGGTCGCCTCCCGAGCAGTAGCGTATAGCACTAACCGTTGCAGTGCAACAGTTGGACCGGGCGGTCCCCGCCGAAGCGCGCTACGGCTACCCCGAGCGGTTCCTCCGGAAGTCGCCGATTAGTGCCCCCAACTGGCCTTACGTTCGGAAGGCGGGGTGATCCCGACGGCAGGCCGACATCCAAACCGCGCTAACCCATTGCGCAAACCGTTACGGCTTGCAATACTTCTGCGGGGTGGAACCGTAGCGTTTACCGCGGTTCCGCTGCAGCAGTACCCGGCGCCGACCCCCTGCGGCCATGGTCCGAAAAACGTAGCGAAAGCGTAGCGTTGGAAGGGCGCAACGGTTAGGATGGTGGTCGGCGGAAGGCGTGTCCTGCTGCCCGCACCAGTACCCGTCAGCCAGACGAGCCCCGGAAGAGCGAGGAAGCGACGCAGATGCCCAACGCCGATTCACCTGTCGGGCCGGCTCTGCTGGCCGCCCACAGCGGCGAACCGTCGCACGCGATCGCCCCCGACCGGGATGTCGTGACCATCGGTCGCACACCCCGAGCCGGCGTCCAGATTGATGATCCGGACGTTTCGCAGGCACATCTGCGCGCAGTGTCCGAAGATGGACCGTGGCGCATCCTCGGCAGCAGCCCGAGCGGTATGTTCGTCGACGGACGACGCAAAGGATCTGTGACCGTCAGCGACAAGACCATCGTCCGGTTCGGCGATCCCACTGGAGGCAAGGCGTTGACGTTCGAAGTCGTCAGGCCGTCGAATTCGCCTGAAGAGCAGCGCCGTGAACAACGACCGGCGGACCAGTCGGATGGCCAGTCCAGCGAACCCGATCCCGGCGTGGTCCGCGCCGGTGCGGCCGCGGCGGCAAGACGGCGTGAGCTCGACATCAGTCAGCGCAGCCTTGCAGCCGACGGGATCATCAATGCGGGCGCATTGATCGCCTTCGAGAAAGGCCGTAGCTGGCCGCGGGAACGGACCCGGGCCAAGCTCGAGGAAGTGCTGCAATGGCCGCCCGGGACCATCGCCCGGATCCGCCAGGGCGAGCCCGCCGGCCAGCCGGCGATATCGGCCTCCGAGGCAGATGCCGAGGCGGAGCCCGCCGAGGGCCCGGCATCGTTGATCGCGCAGGCGGTGGCGGCGGCCATCGATACCTGCAGCCTGGCCATCGCCGCGTTACCGCCGCCCGAGGACCCCGAGTTCACCGAGCGGGCAGCGCCGATCCTCGCCGATTTGCGCCAACTCGAGGCCATCGCCGTACAGGCGACTCGCATCAGTCGTATTACCCCCGAACTGATCAGGGCACTGGGCGCGGTGCGCCGTTACCACGACAAATTGATGACGCTGGGGGCCACCGCCCCGGGGGCCACGCTGGCGCAGCGTTTATATGCCGCGCGCCGGCGGGCCAATCTTTCCGCTTCCGAAACTGCACAGGCAGCCGGAGTGGCAGAAGAAATGATTGTCCGCGCCGAAGCCGAGGAAGCTTTGCCAGCCGAAGCCGCCGAGGCAATCGAAGCGCTTATCCGTCAAATCAATTGAGTCGACTCCGGGGGCCGTAACACAATGGAGCGCTCGAGTTCAATCGTCCGGGGAACGGCACCGTCGCCCGGTCGGCCGGTTATGCGGTCGCGTCGCGCGCCGCGCGCGAAATCGCCCGGCTCACCAAAAAATTCGTGCATCTACCGCCACCACAGCGCTGCTAAGCTCAACGTGCGGTGTAAAGGTGCACAAAAGTCAGTGCACAGGATCAGCGAGTGTGAGGAAAGACGTAAATGAAGGGCAGCGACCTTTGCAAGAACACCAGTAACTTCATTTGGGGCCAGTTGCTCTTGCTCGGCGAGGGCATACCTGACCCAGGTGATGTCTTCAACTCGGGCGCGACGCTGTTCAAGCAAATCAGCGACAAGATCGGGCTCGCCATTCCGGGCACCAACTGGATCGGCCAAGCCGCCGACGCCTATTTGAACCAGAACATTGCGCAGCAACTTCGCGCAAAGGTGATGGGTGACATCGACTCTTTGACCGGCAACATGATTTCGAACCAGGCCAAGTACGTGTCCAACACGCGCGACGTCCTGCGGGCGATGAAGAAGATGATCGACGGCGTCTACAAGGTCTGCAAGGGGCTGGAAAAGGTTCCGCTGCTGGGTTGGCTGTGGTCGTGGGAGCTCGCACTCCCGATGTCCGGCATTGCCATGGCTACCGTCGGCGGTGCACTGCTGTACCTGACGATCATGACGCTGATGAATGTGACCAACCTGAAGGGTCTGCTCGGCAGGCTCATCGAGATGTTGACGACCCTGCCCAAATTCCCGGGTCTGCCTCTCCCCAGCATCCCCGACATCATCGACGGCCTGTGGCCGCCGAAGCTGCCCGACATCCCGATCCCGGGCCTTCCCAACATCCCGGGCCTGCCGGACTTCAAGTGGCCGCCCGTCCCGGGCATACCGGACTTCAACTTGCCGATTCCGGGTCTGCCCGAGTTCGAGTGGCCGTCCATCCCGGGCCTGCCCGACTTCGGCTTGCCCAACCTGCCCGGTCTGCCCGGTCTGCCGAGCTTCCCCGGCTTGCCAATCCCCGGATTCCCGAACCTGCCCGGGCTGCCCAGCATCCCCAACTTGTTCCCCGGCTTACCGAGCCTGGGCGACTTGATCCCGGGAATCGGCAACCTCGGCAAGTTGCCGACGTGGACGGAGTTGGCCGCCCTGCCCGATTTCTTGGGCGGCTTCGCGGGCCTGCCCAGTCTCAGCTTCAGCGACCTGATGTCGTTTGCCCAACTGCCGAACGTCAGTTCGCTCACGGCAACGATGGGTCAGCTGCAACACCTGGTGGCAGCCGGCGGTGGGCCGGGTCAGCTCGGCAGCATGGCCGGCCAACAGGCGCAGATGATCTCCTCGCAGGCCCAGCAGGGCGGCCAGCAGCAACAGGCCACCCTCGTCAGCGACAAGAGGGAAGAAGACGAGGAAGGCGCGGCCGCTGGAGCCGGTGCCGAGCGCGCGCCGATCGACGCCGGAGCCGCCGGCGGCCAGCAGCGGCAGGGTCCTCCGCCCAGGCCCGCGCCGAGTGGGCTGGTTTGATGCGCCTGCCACATGAAAGCCAAGCGCACCAAAGCCATAGCGAGTAAAAAGAAGAACGTAGCGGAAAGGTCCACCCCATGACTGGAATACTCGGCGTCGTACCGTCCTTCCTGAAGGTACTGGCGGGTATGCAGAACGAAATCGCCGGCCAACTCAAATCGGCCACCTCCGTGGTCGGTGGAGTCAGCCAGCGAGTCCAAATCACCCACGGTTCGTTCACGTCGAAATTCAACGACACGCTGCAAGAGTTCGAGACGACCCGCAACAGCACCGGCACGGGCCTGCAAGGGGTCACCAGCGGGCTAGCCAACAATCTGATCTCGGCGGCCGGGGCTTACCTCAATTCCGACCAAGGTCTGGCCGGCGTCATCGACAAGATCTTCGGTTGATATGACCGGTCCGCTCGCTACCGGCCGCGCGGGCCTCGTCGACGACGTCGTCGGCGTCGAGGTCACCATCGATGGCATGCTGGTACTCGCGGACCGGTTGCACCTGGTCGATTTCCCAGTGGCGCTGGGCATCCGGCCGAACATCCCGCAAGACGATCTGCGGGAAATCGTCTGGGACCAGGTGCGGCGTGACCTCACCGCGCAAGGCGTGTTGGACCACAACGGCTACCCGCATCCGACGGTCGCCTCGATGGTGGACACCCTGAGCCGGCCGGACCGCACCCTCGAAGCTCGCTGGTGGCGCCGCGATGTCGGCGGCGTCATGGTGCGATTTGTGGTGTGCCGCAAGGACGATCGCCATGTCATCGCGGTGCGCAACGGGGACCTGCTGGTGCTACAGCTGGTGGCTCCGCAGGTCGGCCTGGCTGGCATGGTGACCGCTGTGCTGGGTACGGCGGACCCCGCGAGCGTGGAACCGCTGACGGGCATCGCGAGCGAACTGGCCGAGTGCACCACCGCTGCTCAGCTGACCCGGTACGGCTTGGCGCCGACCGCGGCCCGCATCTACACCGAGATCGTGAGCAATCCGGACAGCTGGGTGGAAATCGTCGCGAGCCAACGCCATCCGGGGGGCACGACGACGCACACCAAGGCAGCCGCCGGTGTTCTCGACTCGGCGCACGGCAGGGTGGTCTCACTTCCCCGCATCGTCAGCGGTGAACTGTACGGCAGCTTTCTCCCGGGCACGCCGCAGAACCTGCAGCTCGCGTTGGACGCCCTGGTGGAGCTTCTCCCCGCGGGCTCCTGGTTAGATCACGCCTCGGATCACACCCAAGCCTCCGCCCGAGGCTGACTGCTCAATCTCCGTCACGAGTCAGAAAGGGAGCCATAGTGGACCTGCCCGGGAACGACTACGTCAGCGACGATTTCGACGCCCTGGATTTCACCGCCGGCGCCGCCGAGGAATCCTCACTCGACGCGCTCGATGAGTACGCGCCGTCCGAGCCGGCGGACACCGGAGCCGACCTGGACGCCCTGCACGGGCTGACCGAGAAGGAAGAAGAGTCCGAGATCGAATCGTTCACGGTGACCAACCCGCAGGGCAGCGTGTCGGTCACGGCGATGATGGGCGGCATCATCCAGAAGATCACGGTGACTGACAAAGCGTCGCGCATGACCGAATCAGGGCTTGCCGAGGAGATCTTCGTCATCGCCGACCTGGCCCGGCAGAAGGCCCGGGCAGCCCAGCACACCTTCATGATGGAGAGCATGAATGAATTGGCGGGCGACGGAGAGGAGGCGAATGCCCTGCTTCGCGAGTTCGTGGGGATGACGCTGAATTTGCCGACACCCGAAGAAGCCGCCGCGGCCGAAGCCGAGGTGTTCGCCACTCGCTATGAGGTCGATTACACCTCTCGGTACAACGAACGGTGATACATGACTGATCGCCTGGCCGGTCTGTTCGAAAGTGCCGTCGGCATGCTGCCGTTGTCAGAGGCACGGTCGCTGGACCTGTTCACCGAAATCACCATTGACGACGAGTCGGCGTGCGACGCGTGGGTCGGCCGGATCAGATGCGGTGACCTGGACCGGGTAACACTGTTCCGGGCCTGGTATTCACGCCGGAACTTCGGCCGATTGGCGGGTTCGGCGCAGATCTCGATGAGCACCCTGGGCGCCAGAGTGCCCATCGGCGGCCTGTACGGAGATATCACCTACCCCGTCGCATCGCCACTGGCCATCACCATGGGTTTCGCCGCATCCGAAGCGGCCCAAGGCAATTACGCCGACGCCATGGAGGCCATCGAGGCCAGCGCCGTCGCCGGGTCCGAACATCTGGTGTCATGGCTCAAAGCCGTGATCTACGGCGCCGCCGAGCGGTGGACCGATGTGATCGACGAAGTCAAAAGCGGCGCCAAATGGCCGGACAAGTTCTTGGCCGGGGCCGCCGGGGTGGCGCACGGTGTGGCTGCGGCGAACCTGGGCTTGTTCACCGAAGCCGAACGCCGCCTCACCGAAGCCAACGACTCGCCGGCCGGTGAAGCATGCGCACGCGCCATCGCCTGGTATCTGGCCATGGCACGTCGCTCCCAGGGCAACGAAGACGCCGCGGTGGCGCTGCTGGAATGGTTGCAGACAACCCATCCGGATCCGAAAGTGTCAGCGGCGCTGAAGGATTCATCGTATCGTTTGAAGACGACGACGGCCGAGCAGATCGCCTCCCGCGCCGACCCGTGGGATCCGGGCAGCGTAGTGACCGACAACACCGGCCGCGAGCGGCTGCTGGCCGAAGCCCAGGCCGAGCTGGACCGCCAAATCGGACTCACCCGCGTCAAGGCCCAGATCGAGCGGTACCGCGCGGCGACCATGATGGCCCGGGTTCGGGCCGCCAAGGGGATGAAGGTCGCCCAGCCCAGCAAGCACATGATCTTCACCGGGCCGCCCGGTACCGGCAAGACCACGATCGCCCGGGTGGTGGCCAACATTCTGGCCGGTTTGGGCGTGATCGCCGAACCCAAGCTAGTCGAGACTTCGCGCAAGGACTTCGTCGCCGAATACGAAGGGCAGTCCGCAGTCAAGACCGCCAAGACGATCGATCAGGCCCTGGGCGGCGTGCTGTTCATCGACGAGGCCTACGCACTGGTGCAGGAGCGGGATGGGCGCACCGACCCGTTCGGGCAGGAGGCGATGGACACGCTGCTGGCCCGCATGGAAAACGACCGGGACCGGCTGGTGGTGATCATCGCCGGTTATAGTTCGGACATCGACCGGCTGCTGGAAACAAACGAGGGCCTGCGGTCCCGCTTCGCCACCCGCATCGAGTTCGACACCTACAGCCCCGAAGAGCTCCTGGAGATCGCGAAAGTCATTGCCAATGCCAATGATTCGACGCTGAGCGCCGAAGCCGCCGACGAGTTCCTGCGGGCCGCCAAAATGCTGCACGAGCGGACGTTGCGCGGCCGCCCAGCCCTCGACATCGCCGGGAACGGCCGCTACGCACGGCAATTGGTCGAAGCCGCCGAGCAATACCGGGACATGCGTCTGGCGCAGGGCATCGACATCGAATCTCTGGATGTGGACCGGCTGCAAGAGATCAACGGCGCAGACATGGCCGAGGCGATCGCCTCTGTGCATGCGCACCTCAACATGAGAGAGTGAACCATGGGGCTTCGCCTCACCACCAAGGTTCAGGTCAGCGGCTGGCGCTTCCTGCTTCGCCGCCTCGAGCACGCCATCGTGCGGCGCGACACCCGCATGTTCGACGACCCGCTGCAGTTCTACAGCCGTTCGGTCGGGCTCGGCATCGTCATCGCGGTCTTGATCCTGCTCGGGGCTGGGCTGCTGGCCTTCTTCAAACCCCAGGGAAAGCTCGGCGCCAGCAGCCTTCTCACCGACCGGGCGACCAACCAGCTGTATGTGATCGTGTCGGGACAGTTGCACCCCGTCTACAACCTGACCTCGGCGCGGCTGGTGCTGGGCAACCCGGCCAGCCCCGCCACCGTGAAGTCCTCGGAACTGAGCCGGATGCCGTTGGGTCAGACCATCGGGATCCCCGGCGCCCCTTACGCCACACCGGTTTCCGGGGACACCACCTCGACGTGGACCCTGTGCGACACCGTCGTCCGGCCCGGCGCCGCCTCCGCCGCGGTTCAGACGTCGGTCCTGGTGATGCCGTTGCTGATCGATTCGTCGATAAACCCGATCGAGGCCAACGAGGCAACGCTGGCTACCTACCAGGGTCAAACCTGGATCGTCACCGCCAAGGGTCGCCACTCGATCGACCTCAGCGACCGGGCCCTCACCTCCGCCATGGGGATCCCCGTCACCGCCCAGCCGGTCCCGATGTCGGAGGGCATGTTCAATGCCCTGCCCGCGATGGGCGCCTGGCAGCTGCCGCCCATACCCGGCGCGGGAACACCGAATACCCTTGGGCTACCGGATGATCTGGTGATCGGCTCGGTATTTCAGATCCACACCGACAAAGGGCCGCAATACTACGTGGTGCTGCCCGACGGCATCGCCGCGGTGAACGCGACAACGGCGGCCGCGCTGCGTGCGACCCAGTCGCACGGACTCGTGGCACCGCCGGCGGTCGTGCCGAGCCTGGTCGTGCGCATTCCCGAACGCGTTTACGACTCACCGCTGCCCGCCGAGCAGCTCAAGATCATGTCCCGGCCGGACGAACCCACCCTGTGCTGGATGTGGGAACGCCGAGCCGGAGATCAGTCGCCGAAGACGACGGTGCTGTCCGGACGGCATCTGCCGATCCCGCCGCCGGCCATGAACAGCGGTATCAAGCAGATCCAGGGCACCGCAACGGTGTACATCGACGGTGGCAAGTTCGTCCAGTTGCAGTCCCCGGATCCCCGCTACGGCGAATCGATGTATTACATCGACCCGGAGGGGGTGCGGTACGGGGTCCCCAACGCCGATTCCGCCAAGGCACTGGGCCTGGGTTCCCCGAAAACCGCTCCCTGGGAGGTGGTTCGGCTGCTGGTTGACGGGCCGGTGCTGTCCAAAGACGCTGCCCTGTTGGAGCACGAAACGCTTCCCGCCGATCCGAGTCCACGAAAAGTTCCCGCCGGAACACCCGGAGCCCCCTGATGACGACGAAGAAATTTACCCCGACCATCACTCGCGGCCCGCGGCTGACCCCGGGCGAGATCAGCCTCACGCCGCCCGACGATCTCGGTATCGACATTCCGCCCTCGGGCGTGCAGAAGGTGCTGCCCTACGTGATGGGTGGCGCCATGCTCGGCATGATCGCGATCATGTTCGCCGGCGGTAGGCAGCTGTCGCCCTACATGCTGATGATGCCGCTGATGATGATCGTGATGATGGTCGGCTCCCTGGCCGGGGGTTCCGGCGGCGGTGGCAAGAAGGTGCCGGAAATCAACGCCGACCGCAAGGAATATCTGCGTTACCTGGCCGGGCTCCGCGGTCGGGTGACGTCCTCGGCCACCTCACAGGTGGCGTTCTTCGGCTACCACGCCCCGCATCCCGACGATCTGCTGTCGCTCGTCGGCACCCAGCGGCAGTGGTCGCGGCCGGCGAACAGCGACTTCTACGCGGCCACCCGGATCGGCATCGGCGACCAGCCGGCGGTGGATCGATTGCTGAAACCGGCCGTCGGCGGCGAATTGGCCGCGACCTCCGCGGCACCGCAACCGTATCTCGAGCCGGTCAGCCACATGTGGGTGGTCAAGTTCCTGCGCACCCATGGGCTGATCCACGACTGCCCGAAACTGCTGCAGTTGCGCACCTTTCCCACGATCGCGATCGGCGGTGCGCGGCCGGGCGCCGACCGGCTGCTGACGGCCATGATCTGCCATCTGGCGGTGTTCCATCCGCCGGACCTATTGCAGATCCGGGTCCTCACCGACGATCCGGAGGACCCCGATTGGTCCTGGCTCAAATGGTTGCCGCACGTTCAGCATCAGACGGATACCGACGCCGCCGGGCCGGTCCGGATGATCTACACGCGCCCGGATGGTCTGGCCGACCTGGCCGCGCGCGGGCCGCACGCTCCCGACACGCTTCCTACCGGCCCCTATGTCGTCGTCGTGGACCTCACCGGCGGCAAGGCCGGTTTCCCGCCCGACGGCCGGGCCGGTGTCACGGTGCTCACCCTGGGCAACCACCGCGGCTCGGCTTACCGCATCCGGGTCGCCGAGGACGGGACCGCTGACGACCGGCTGCCGGGCCAGCAGTTTCGCCTGGTGACCTCGGTCGCCGACAGCATGTCACCGCAGGAAGCGGCCCGTCTTGCCCGCAAGCTGGCCGGCTGGTCGATCACGGGCACGATCCTGGACAAGACGTCACGCGTCCAGAAGAAGGTCGCAACCGAATGGCATCAACTGGTGGGCGCCAAGACCGTCGAGGAGATCACCCCCTCCCGCTGGCGGATGTACACCGACACCGACCGTGATCGACTCAAGATTCCCTTCGGCCACGAACTCAAGACCGGCAACGTCATGTACCTGGATATCAAGGAGGGTGCGGAGTTCGGCGGCGGGCCGCACGGGATGCTGATCGGCACCACAGGGTCCGGGAAATCCGAATTTCTGCGGACGCTGATCCTGTCGTTGGTGGCCATGACCCACCCGGATCAGGTCAACCTGCTGCTCACCGACTTCAAAGGCGGCTCGACATTCCTGGGAATGGAAAAGCTTCCGCACACCGCCGCCGTCATCACCAACATGGCCGAGGAAGCCGAGCTGGTGAGCCGGATGGGCGAGGTGTTGACCGGCGAACTGGACCGCCGCCAGTCGATTCTGCGCCAGGCCGGGATAAAGGTCGGCGCGTCCGGCGCCCTTTCCGGAGTCGCCGAGTACGAGAAATACCGGGAACGCGGGGCCGATCTTCCACCATTGCCAACACTTTTCGTGGTCGTGGACGAGTTCGCCGAGCTGCTGCAAAGTCATCCCGACTTCATCGGCCTGTTCGACAGGATCTGCCGGGTGGGCCGATCGCTGCGGGTGCACCTGCTGCTGGCCACCCAGTCGCTGCAGACCGGCGGTGTTCGCATCGACAAGCTGGAACCCAACCTGACCTACCGAATCGCGTTGCGCACCACCAGCTCTCATGAGTCCAAGGCGGTGATCGGGACTCCGGAAGCGGTCTACATCACCAACAAAGAGAGCGGTGTCGGGTTCCTGCGGGTGGGCATGGAAGACCCCGTCAAGTTCAGCACCTTCTATATCAGCGGGCCGTATGTTCCGCCGGCGGGGGTCGACGCCAATGGCGACGGCAGCAAGGCCGGTCCGCAGATTCCCAAGCAGGCCTTGCGAATCCGACCGTTCACCGCGGCCCCGATGCTCGAGGAGGCCTTGACGTCGTGACCAATACCGAGACACGCACGTTGCGCGAGGTCATCCTGGACCAACTCAGCACCGCCGAGTCGCGGGCGTACAAGATGTGGCTGCCACCGCTGACCGATCCCACACCGCTCGACGAGCTGGTCGCCCGCGACCGGCGCCAACCGCTGCGCTTCGCCCTGGGTATCATGGACGAACCGCGCCGCCACCTCCAGGACGTCTGGGGAGTCGACGTATCCGGCGCCGGCGGGAACATCGGTATCGGCGGCGCACCGCAGACCGGGAAGTCCACCTTGCTGCAGACGCTGGTGATGTCGGCGGCTGCCACCCACTCACCGCGCAATGTCCAGTTCTATTGCATCGACCTCGGCGGCGGCGGTCTGATCTATCTGGAAAACCTGCCGCACGTCGGCGGGGTGGCCAGCCGCTCCGAGCCCGACAAGGTCAACCGCGTGGTCGCCGAGATGCAATCCGTGCTGCGGCAACGAGAAACCACCTTCAAGGAACACCGGGTGGGCTCTATCGCCATGTACCGGCAGCTGCGTGACGATCCGAACCAGCCCGTCGCGGCCGACCCTTATGGTGACGTATTTCTGATCATCGACGGGTGGCCGGCCTTCGTCAGCGAGTTTCCCGACCTTGAATTGCAGGTCCAGGACCTGGCGGCACAGGGGCTGTCGTTCGGTGTGCACGTGATCATCTCGACGCCGCGGTGGACGGAGCTGAAGTCACGGGTCCGTGACTACCTGGGCACCAAGATCGAGTTCCGACTCGGCGACGTCAACGAAACCCAAATCGACCGGATTGCCCGGGAGATCCCGGCGAATCGTCCGGGCCGGGCAGTGTCGATGGAAAAGCACCACTTGATGATCGGGGCGCCCAGGTTGGATGGGGTGCACAGCACCGAGAACCTGGTGGAGGCGATGACCGCGGGGGTCGCGCAGATCGCGGCCCAGCACACCGACCAGGCGCCGCCGGTCCGGGTCCTGCCCGAGCGGATTCACCTGTACGAGCTCGACCCGAACCCGCCCGGGCCGGAGTCCGATTACCGCACTCGCTGGGAGATCCCGATCGGGTTGCGCGAGACGGACCTGTCGGTGGCACACGCGCACATGCATTCGAACCCGCACCTGTTGATCTTCGGTGCGGCCAAGTCCGGCAAGACCACCATTGCCCACGCCATCGCCCGGGCTATCTGTGCCCGCAACAGTCCCGATCAGGTGCGATTCATGCTCGCGGACTACCGCTCGGGCCTGCTTGACGCGGTGCCCGACAGCCACCTACTGTCCGCCGGTGCGATCAACCGCAACAGCGCAAGCCTGGACGAGGCGGTCAAGGCCCTGGCAGTCAACTTGAAGAAGCGGCTGCCGCCCACCGACCTGACGACGGCACAATTGCGCTCGCGTTCGTGGTGGAGCGGATTCGATGTCGTGCTCCTGGTCGATGATTGGCACATGATTGTGGGTGCCGCCGGCGGCATGCCCCCAATGGCACCACTGGCACCGTTATTGCCGGCTGCGACAGATATCGGGCTGCACATCATTGTGACCTGCCAGATGAGCCAGGCATACAAGGCGACCATGGACAAGTTCGTGGGCGCAGCATTCGGGTCGGGCGCCCCCACAATGTTCCTTTCGGGCGAGAAGCAGGAATTCCCGTCGAGCGAGTTCAAGGTCAAGCGGAGGCCCCCTGGCCAGGCATTTCTGGTCTCACCGGAAGGCAAAGAGGTCATCCAGGCCCCCTACATCGAGCCTCCAGAAGAAGTGTTCGCAGCACCCCCAACCCCCGGTTAAGATTATTTCAATCGCGGCGAGGAGGTCCCGAGACCGCGGTAATCGGAGCCCAGCGCGGTGCTCATCGTCGGGGTTTGTTTCCGGCTATAACTAAACGGTTTAACGGCTAGACGGTAAATACCAGGAGAAGAAGTCGGCAAATGGAAGAAATGTCACACGCCGCCGCCGCAGCCGACATTGGCGGGCAAGTGAGCGATAACGCGCTCGGTGGTGTGGCAGCTGGTGCGACGGCGGTGACGTCGGTGACCGGGCTGGTGCCCGCAGGTGCCGACGAGGTCTCGGCCCAGGCGGCCGCGGCATTCGCCTCCGCGGGCGCGCAGATGCTGGCTTCCAACAGCTCGGCCCAAGCCGAACTGCAACGGGCCGGAGACGCGGTCCAGGACATCGCCCGAACATATTCGCAAGTCGACGACGGCGCCGCCGGCGTCGTCGCCTGACAGGTCAACCAACCGACAAAGACAACGCAACCAAAAGGAGTGATCGCCATGTGGTGGCACGCAATGCCGCCGGAGCTGAACACCGCGCGGCTGATGGCCGGCGCGGGCCCGGCTCCGATGCTGGCCGCAGCCACGGGCTGGGCGGCGTTCGCGGCCGCCCTGGACGCTCAGGCCGTCGAATTGACTGCTCGCTTGAACTCGCTGGGTGAAGCGTGGACCGGCGGAGGCAGCGACAAGGCCATCGCGGCTGCCCTGCCGATGGTGACCTGGCTGCAGACAGCCTCAACGCAGGCCAAGACGCGGGGCCTGCAGGCCACGGCGCAGGCGGCCGCGTACACGCAGGCGATGGCCACCACGCCGTCGCTGGTCGAGATCGCGGCAAACCACATCACCACCGCGATTCTGATGGCGACCAATTTCTTCGGCATCAACACCGTGCCCATCGCCTTCAACGAGATGGACTACTTCATCCGCATGTGGACTCAGGCCGCCCTGGCGATGGACGTCTACCAGGCCGAAACCCTGGCTAACACGCTCTTCGAAAAGCTCGAGCCGATGACCGCGATCCTCGACCCGAGCATGAGCGGCCAGAGCCTGGCGGCGAGTCCGGTCTTCGACATGGCGTCACAGGTCACCGGCGTACCGGCCAGCCAGCTGCAGCAGACGGCCACGCAGCTCGCCGAGGCGAGCGGGCCCATGCAGCAGCTGACCCAGCCGATGCAACAGATGACGTCGATGTTCAGCCAGACCGGCGGCATGGCCGGCAGCAATCCGGCCGACGACGAGGCTCTGCAGATGGGCCTGGTCGGCACCAGTCCGCTGTCCAACCACCCGCTGGCGGGCGGATCCGGTGCCAGTATGGGTGCGGGTTTGCTGCGCGGGGAGGCGCTGCCGGGCGCCGGCGGGACGTTGACCCGCACCCCGCTCATGAGCGAGCTGCTCGACAAGCCTGTCGGCCCGGCCGTGCAACCGGCCGCCGCTGCAGGATCGTCGGCGACCAGCGGAGCGGCCCCGGTCGGTGCCGGCGCGATGGGACAGGGAGCACAAGCCGGCGGTTCTTCCCGACCTGGGCTGGCCGCACCGGCCACGCTCACCCAGGAGCGCAACGACGCAGACGAAGACGACTGGGACGATGAGGACGACTGGTGATAGTCCCCGCAAACAACAGACTTCCCGGCCACCCGGGCCGGAAGACTTGCCAACAATTTGGCGAGGAAAAGAAAGAGAGAAAGTAGTCCAGCATGGCAGAGATGAAGACCGATGCCGCTACCCTCGCGCAGGAGGCAGGTAACTTCGAGCGGATCTCCGGTGACCTGAAGACCCAGATCGACCAGGTCGAGTCAACCGCTGCTTCGCTGCAGGCCCAATGGCGTGGTGCGGCGGGCACGGCGGCCCAGGCCGCGGTGGTGCGCTTCCAAGAGGCGGCCAACAAACAAAAGGCCGAGCTCGAGGAAATTTCGACGAACATTCGTCAGGCCGGCGTCCAATACTCGAAGGCCGACGAGGAGCAGCAGCAGGCGCTGTCCTCACAAATGGGCTTCTGACCCCCTAATCACCACAAAGAAACGGAGCAATAGGACATGACAGAGCAGCAGTGGAATTTCGCGGGCATCGAGGCCGCGGCCAGCGCAATTCAGGGGAATGTCACCAGCATTCATTCCCTTCTCGACGAGGGCAAGCAGTCTTTGACCAAACTGGCTGCGGCCTGGGGCGGTAGCGGTTCGGAGGCCTACCAGGGTGTCCAGCAGAAGTGGGACGCCACCGCTCAGGAGCTGAACAACGCGCTGCAGAACCTCTCGCGCACGATCAGCGAAGCCGGTCAGGCCATGGCCTCGACCGAGGGCAACGTGACGGGGATGTTCGCATAGGTAACACCCTATTCGCGTACAATACCGAAGCACGAGATCGGGCGAGTTCAACCCTTTGGGAATCTCGCCCCTTCTCGTGCTTTGTCCTTTTATTGGCGAACTTCTGAGAGGTTCTCATGCCGGCCGACTATGACAAACTCTTTCGGCCCGCTGAAGGTTCGGAGCCTCCAGAAGAAGAGAGCACGGAATCGTACTTCGATGCGAGTTCACCCTATCCACCACCCACCAAACCCAACGGCGACACTCCCGCGACACCGATCGACTGGTCGCAACCGTTTCCCCCGGCCGCAGCGACCTCGCCGCCACCGTCGGTAGAGACGCCACCGCCACCACCCAAACTGCCACTGCCTCCCATGCCGATCGGCGGACCCCCACCGGCGCCACCGGAACCGCCACCGGCACCACCCGAACCACCAGAACCACCGGCACCTCCGCAAGCTGCCGCCGAACCGGCACCGGCCGGGCCCAAGTCGCCGCTGCCTCCCATGCCGATCGGCGGACCCCCACCGGTCCCACCCGAACCGCCGCCGGCACCACCCGAACCACCAGAACCACCATCGCGGGATACGTCGGCGGCTGAACCGCCAGAGCCACCACCGGCGGATAAGCCGGCAGCGGCCGAACCGGCACCGGCGACGCCGATCGGTGAAGCCGCCCCCGCCGGGCCCAAGTCGCCGCTGCCTCCCATGCCGATCGGCGGACCCCCACCGGCCCCACCGGAACCGCCGCCGGCACCACCCGAACCACCGGTCCCACCATCGGTACGACCGCAAGCCTCCGCCGAAGCACCGGCTCCGCCCGGACCCCCGGAAACTGCACCGCCCGGCAAACCGGTGTCCGCTGCTGAACCGCCGGCCGGCAAGCAGCCCTCGGCCGAACCGCCACCGGCACCGCCGTCACCCAAACCACCAGTCGCGCCGATGGTGACGGGCGCGCCGCCGACGCCCACACCACCTCGACCCGAAGCCCCGCGTCGCCCCGGCCCGCCGCCACCCGCCACGACTTGGCGATCACCATCCCCGCCGGCGGCACCGCAACCATCGCGGTCCGCCACCGAACCGTTTGCGGCTGCCCCGAAACCACCGCAGCCGCCTACCGCGCCGACCCGGCCGCTAGCGACCGAAACGTCACCACACAGCGTTCGGGCCGGCGAGCAGCAGCAACCGCAGCAACCTGCTCCGCCCCCCGAACAACCGCCATCCGATGCTCCCCGGCATTCACGACGCGCCCGCCGGGGTCACCGCTATCGGGCCGAACCGGACGACGACCAGGTGCCGTCGGCAGCTGGTGCCGCCCTTCCGCAACACCGGGCGACAGACAAGACGCAACCGGCGTCCAGGGTCGGACCGGCGTCCGCGTTCGCGTGGTTACCGCAACGCCACTCCGACGTCGATCGTCCGCCGGAGGCCGCGGCTGCCGCGGCCGTACCTCCTACCGAAACCCATCCCGAACCCACCGGCGGCCGTCGCGCCAGGCGGCGCGCCGATCAGGCCGCTGACGCGACACCAACAACCGTGCTGACTCCGTCCGGGCTGGCGCCCACTCGGGCTCAGCCCCCGGGCCCGGTGCGCGCTCAGCCGCCGCACTCTCCCGCCCAGGGCCAACCCCCACCTGCTCCGGCCCCGACAAGGCCACAGAGTGAGCCTGCTCCCGTCGATGGTCGTCGCGCCGGAAAGCCTGCGAAGCTGGTGTCCAAACGAGGGTGGCGGCGTTGGGTGCACTCCATCACTCGGATCAACGTCGGACTGTCACCCGACGAGAAGTACGAACTGGGCCTGCGTAACCGGGTCAACAGAAGACCTCGCGGCTCGTATCAGATCGCGGTGCTCGGCCTCAAGGGCGGTGCCGGCAAGACCACCACGACGGTCACGCTGGGCACGACACTGGCGCAGGTGCGGGGTGACCGGATCCTGGTGCTCGACGCGGATCCGGGCTGCGGCAACCTCGCCGAACGCGCGGGCCGTTCGTCGCCCTCGTCGATTGCGGATCTCCTGGCCGACCCGGAGTTGTCGCACTACAACGACGTCCGCGCGCACACCAGCGTGAACGCCGCCAATCTCGAAATCCTGCCCACTCAGGAATACACCACCGCACGCCGCGGGCTCAGCGGTGAGGACATGCGGGTCGCCGTCGACAAGGTATCCAAGTTCTACAACCTCGTCATTGCCGACTGCGGAGCCGGGCTCTTCGACCCGGTGACCCGCAGCGTACTGGAAACATCGTCGGCAATAGTGATCGTGACGAACGTATCGATCGACAGCGCTCGTCAAGCCGCGATTGCCCTGGAGTGGTTGCGTCACAACGGATATCAGGACCTTCTGAACCGCGCCTGCGTGGTAGTCGACCACGTCTCTGTCGGCGAGACCAATGTCGCGGAAAAGCACGTGGTCCGGCAGTTCGAACAGCAGCTCCAGCCAGGCCGGGTGGTCGTCTTACCGTGGGACAAGCACATCGCGGCCGGCGGCGAAATTCACCTCGACCAGCTCGGCCCGGTCTACAAACGACGAATCCTCGAGCTGGCAGCAGCTTTATCCGACGATTTTGAAAGGGCCGGACGCCGATGAGCGCACCTGCCGTTGCCGCCCCTGCCGCCGCCGCGGGAACAACTCCGCCCAAACCCGCGACCACCCGGGTGACCATCCTGACCGGCAAACGAATGACGGACCTGGTGCTCCCCGCGGCGGCGCCCATGGAAACCTACATCGACGACACCGTCGCGGTGCTGGCCGATCTGCTGGAAGACACCCCGCCCGACGTCTTAGCCGGCTTCGACTTTTCCGCACAGGGAGTGTGGGCCTTCGCCCGTCCCGGATTCCCGCCGCTGAGACTGGATCAATCGCTCGACGAAGCCGGGGTGGTCGACGGCTCATTGCTCACCCTGGTGACCGTGAGCCGGACCGAGCGGTATCGGCCGCTCGTTGAAGACGTCATCGACGCGATCGCGGTGCTTGACGAATCGCCGGAGTTCGACCGCTCGGCCCTGGATCGTTTCGTTCACGTGGCAATACCGGTAATGACCCTGCCGATCACCGTGGTCGCCGTGCGGGCGTGGTGGGCAACCGGCCGCAGCCCGTTCTGGCCGCTGGCGATAGGCATCATCGGGGTCGTGGTCCTAGTGGGCTGCTTTGTCGCAAAGCGCTTTTACCAGAAACTGGACCTGGCCGAGAGCCTGCTGCTTACGGCCTACCAACCGCTCACCGCCGCGGCGGCGATCGCCGTTCCGCTGCCGCGTGGAGTCAACTCGCTGGGAGCTCCGCAGATCGCGGCTGCCGCCACGGCCGTGTTGTTCCTGACGCTGATGACCCGCGGCGGTCCTCGGCGGCGTCATGAATTGGCGTCGTTCGTCGCGATCACATCGATCGCGACCATTGCCGCCGCCGTCGCCTTCGGCTACGGCTACCAGCACTGGGTCCCTGCGGGCGCGATCGCATTCGGGCTGTTCATCGTCACGAATGCGGCCAAACTGACCGTCGCCGTCGCGCGGATTGCGCTACCGCCCATCCCCGTTCCGGGCGAAACCGTGGACAACGAGGAATTGCTCGATCCCGTCACCGCCCAAGACGCCACCAACGAGGAGACCCCGACCTGGCAGGCCATCATCGCGTCCGCGCCGGCGTCCGCCGCACGTCTGACCGAGCGCAGCAAACTGGCCAAGCAACTGCTCATCGGTTACGTCACGGCCGGGACCCTGGTCCTTGCCGCTGGTTCGATCGCGGTTGTGGTGCACGGACACTTCTTCGTGCACAGCCTGGTGGTCGCGGGCCTGATCACCGTGATCTGTGGGTTCCGGTCGCGGCTGTACGCAGACCGGTGGTGTGCGTGGGCAATGTTGGCGGCGGCCGTGGTGATTCCGACAGGTCTGGCGGTCAGGCTCAGCCTCTGGTACCCGCACTACGCCTGGCTGATGCTGACCATTTACCTCGCCACTGCTGTGGTGGCCCTGATTGTCGTGGGAGCGACGGCTCAGGTTCGTCGCGTCTCGCCGGTGATGAAGCGGATTCTGGAATTGATCGACGGCGCAATGGTGGCATCCATCGTTCCCCTGTTGCTGTGGATCACCAGTGTCTTCGACATGGTTCGTAATATCCGCTTCTGAGCTGTCGGCGTGGCTTTTATAGCGCTGCGCCGGTGACCGAAATTAGCGCGATTGGCCTTATGTGATGTCGGGTAAAATTTGCTCGATGGGTAACCTACAGAAGGGATTTTGCGATGGCTGAACCACTGGCCGTCGATCCCGCCCGCCTGATTGCCGCTGGAAGCAAACTCGCCGACCTCGTTTTCCCGACGCTTCCGGCACCAATCGCGGCGACTGGATCCGATCCGGTATCGGCAGCGATCAACGAGACGATGCCGGGAATCGAATCATTGGTTTCCGACGGTTTGCCCGGCGTCAGCGCCGCTCTCAAGCGGACGGCAACCAGCATGGCCACCGCGGCTGACATCTATAGCAAAGCCGATCAGTCGCTGGGCGACGCTTTGACGCAGTACCAGTTCGGCTCCGATGGCCAACAGCGCGAAGCCAGCGGAGTAGCCGGCGCCGCGGCAAGCCTGACCGGACAGTCTGCCCAATCGCTGGGTGCTCCAGCCGCGCAACTGCTGGGTGCTCCAGCCGCGCAACTGCTGAGTGCACCCGCGGGTGCGGTGTCGCAGCTCGGCCAGGCGGTAAGTGCTCAGGCCGAGGCGCTTTCGCCGCGGGTGGCTGCGACGGTGCCACAGGTCGTCCAGCTGGCCCCACAAGCCGGCCAGATGGCGCAGCAAGCATCTCCGATCGCACAGACCATCAGTCAGTCAGCGCAACAAGCGGCCTCACAGAGCTCGCAAGGCGCATCGCCCGCTCAGCTCGCCTCCGACACCAAGCCGGAGCAGCAGGGTCAGCTCGTCGATGACACCGAGAAAGACGAGGACAAAGACGACGAGGACGGTGCCGCAGCCGGCGCAGCCACGTTGGTCAGCGCTCCTGTGCACGCCGCAACGAGCGGCAACGCGTCGGCGGGCTCGGTCGCGACACCCGTCTAGCTCTAGCCGGCTACGCACCGCTTTCGCCGAGGTCTACCCCTCAGCTCAGCGCGACGTCCACTCGGAACTTTTCGGGCTCACTTAGACTTAGAACTCGGCGTCGCCTACGGCCCCGGGGCTGATGTGGCCCCGGGAATCAGCGGGTTCAGGATGCCGCGGTCAGGGCGCTGTCGAGCAAACCGGTGACATATCGCCAGTACAGCCAGTCCTCGACCGCAGGGCGCTGAGCCTCCGCGTCGGCCGCACCGTATGCCTGGTGCAGGGCGATCTCCTGGCAGTGCCCGGCATAGGCCCGGAACGCCCGCAGGTGGGCCACCTCGCGGCCGGTGGCGCTGCTGGTCATCGGCTTCATCAGCTCGAACCACAGCATGTGCCGCTCGTCGTCCGGCGGGTTGGCATCGGCCGGCGCCGGCGGCAACAGGCCAAGCAGCTGCAGGTCCTCGGTCTCGGCCAGCTGGGCCGCCGCTGAAGGATCCACCACCTCCAGCCGCGGACGGCCGGTCATCTTGCCGCTCTCGGGGATGTCGTCCGCTTCCAAAATGATCTTGGCCGCGCCGGGATCGGAATTGGCCAACTGTTCCGCGGTTCCGATAACCGCCCGCAGCTTCAGGTCGTGAAACGCGGCCCATCCCTGCACGGCCAGTATCGGGTAGGTGGCGAATTGTGCCTTTTCGTCGGCCGGAATGGCGTGATCGGCACTGGCCATGAACACGTTCGCGGGCAATTGCACGTGGTCGGGTATGTAGGCCAGGCCGTAGCTGTTGGCCACCACGATTTCGCCGTCGGTGGTCACCGCCGTGACCCAGAAGAACCCGTAATCCCCCTCGTCGTGGACGTCGGGCGCGTTCAATGCGGCTGCGATGCGACGCGCCAACCGCAGCGGGTCGGACTTGCTGCGGCGGGCACCGGACGCCGCGGCAATGGCATCGCGCGCCGCCCGCGCCGCCGAAACCGGCACCGACGGCAACACCGTGAGGTCGTCTGCCGACTCGCGCTTTTCCTTCTCCGGCGCCTCCGGCGGCGGCGCCGGTCGGGCCGGTGGCGCGATGCGCGCCGATGCCGGGCGGGGTGTCGCTGCTGCCGGTGCCCTGCCGGCTGGGCCCAACGGTGCCCGCCCAGTGGCGGCGCGCGAGCCCGCACTGGATGCGGCGCTCTGCCCGCTGCTCGGGCCGGCCCCCGCTGATGCTGCGGGAGCGGCGGTTCCACCGGACATTCCGCGCGCGGCAGCCGGCATCCCGCCCGCGGCTGCGGGTGCCATTGGCTGCGACGACGACCCGTCGTCGCCATGCGATGGGCCCGACGGAGCCGTCGGTTGCGCGGACGGCACCGACGGCGCCTCCGTCGCGGCGGCCGGCTTCACATGAGCGGGCTCGGTCGACGGGGTATGTGGCGTCGACGGGGTCCCAGGATCGCTCGGCATCGACGGCTGGCTCGGTGATGGCGACGGGCCCGCCGGGGCCGGTTGCGGGCTCGGCGCCGGCGCCGGCGCCGGTGTCGGTGAAACGGGAGTGGATGGGCCCGGGGCCGGCGCCGGGGCCGGGGCGGGATTGACCGGGGTGACCGGGGTGACCGGCTGCTCCGGTTTCGGCTTGACCGGGGTAACCGGGGTGACCGGCTTGGCCGGCTTGCCCGGGGTAACCGGTGGGATCGGGGTCACCGGCTTGCCCGGGGTAACCGGGGGGACCGGCCTGGGGGTGACGGGAGTAACCGGTACACCGGGGGTAACCGGTTTGCCCGGCGTGACCGGTGGGGCCGGGCGCGGGTTGACCGGAGTAACCGGTGCACCAGGTGTCACCGGCTTGTGGGGGTTGACCGGTGTCGGTTCGAAGGGCTTCGGGGCCGGGGGCGCGGGAGCAGGCTTACCCGGAGTTGGTACGACCAGCGACGGCACCTCGGGGGTGGGAGGCGTTACCTGGTGGAGCAGATCCTGGAGTGCGTTGTGCGGCGGTTTCCAGTTCTTGGACGCCGAGACCCGCTCAGCGGCTTCCGCCACCAGGCTGGCATTGGCGCTGTGCGTGGCGCGCACCAATGACTCGATGGCGGCTTTGCGCGCGTCGGCGTCCATGTCGCGGTCGTTCTCCAGAGCGAGTATTTCTCGTTGCGCCCCGTCCACGTTGTTGCCGATATCCGCCTTTGCCTGGGCTATCAACCCGCCAATGTGGCGGTGCCAGGTGATCACCGTTACCAGGTAATCCTGCAGCGTGCTCATTTGGCCGAGGTTTGCCCCCAGCGCACCGTTGGCGGCGTTGGCCGCACCACCGGTCCACACACCGCCGTCGAAGACCTCGACCTGTTGGTGGCGGCAGGCATCCATCACGTCGGTGAACTGGTGCAAGACCCGGTTGTACTGCTGCGCCCGGTCGTAGAAGGTGTCCTCATCGGATTCCGGCCACCCGTTCGGCTCGAGCATCTGCCCGGCGTACTCTCCTATCGGCCTCGGAATGCCCATCGCCTACTCTCCTCCCAACCGCCGCCAGGCCGCAGCGACGAGACCTGCCGGGTCGGTGCCAGCAGTGAATCGTTCGACCGGCGCGCACGTTCCATAGCCGCGGCGCCAGCTTTGATGCGGCGACGGCTGATGAGCGGTACCGGACGTCATGGTTAACAAGCCTAACCGAGGTTAAGACCAGCTAGATGCGGCAATTTGGGATCAGGACGGCCGCCGAATCCGGCTCCGCACGGACGCCGGCAGCCCTGGCATGGTGATCACTGCATCGCTCAAACCGCGATTGGACGGGGTGCGCGTAGCACGGCGCGAGACGGCGCGGAAACGCGCCGGAAGGGCTCGGCCGGTCGCTGAGCGTCAGCGTCCGGGCCGTCGCCGACGTGGCTGAGAAGCGAGCTAGATCAGCCCTTTGTTCATCGTGTCTGACAAGGCGGACAGGACCGCGACCAATTGCTCGCCCGCCGCGTCGTTGTAAGCCGTCGCCGCGGACTGTGCATTCATCAACGCTTCGTTGACCCGCGCTCCGACGACCTCCGCACCCACTTGCTTCAGCAGGCCCTCCTCGATACGGACCCCGGTGAGCCATTGGTGTCCGTTGATCGTCACCTCGACGGTCTCGGTCTCATCGGTGCCCCGGAAAGATCCGGTGTTCATCTGATTGAGCGTCCCATCGAGGGCCGTTTGGAACCGTGCCGCCAGCGCTAATGTCTGGGCGACATGCGGGTCCATTTCCATGCTGGTCACTTCGACTCCTTGCTGTCTTGACGACGACGGTTACCGATGACGGCCTCGGTCCACGCACGGTCCTCGGTGTATAGCGCCTCGTCGTCTTGCTGGGCGCCCTTGGACTTGGAGCTTCCCTGGCCCTGGCCGTGTGCCCCCATCGGCATTCCCATGCCGCCCCCGCCCATCCCACTGCCCGCGGCGGCCTTCCCCTGAGCCGCGCCGGCGATGTCGCCCGCGGCAGCCGGCCGCACCGAGTCGGTGCCCGCCAGGCCCGCCGGCTCCCCCAGCGGTGCCCCACCGATACCGCCGCCGCCTCCGCCGCCGCCCAGCGACATCGGCTTCATCCCCGGGTCCTTCGACAGGTTGGCTGCCGCCTGGTGAGCGGCAGACGTCAGTTCTGCGCTGGTCCCGGCCGGCATGCCACCGCCAGCCCCGCCGGCCGGGGCCATCGGCGCCATCGGCATCCCGGTCACGGGAGTTCCGCCCGAGCCGTCGCTGGGCGGCATCAAGAAGCTGGGGATCAATCCCTGCGGCTGAGCGGGCGGCGGTGGATCGATCTTGATGGCGGCTGGAGGCTTGGGCGGATTCACCGGTTCCAGGGTCGCCTTGGTGTTGTACTCGGAAAGCACCTGCTCCGACTTTTGCTGATATTCGGCGTAGAGCTTGATGGCTTGATCCTTATACGCGGGGTCTTTGGACAACTCCTCGAGCTTTGCGATGTCCGCTGACGAGGGGTGGGATCGAATCGCCCACACTTGCAGCTGCGCGATGTACTGAGCTTGCTTGGCCAGCGCAGCACTCAATTTGGCCATGTGGAGTATCCACTCCCGTTGTTGATCCAGCGAGGCCTCACACGCGGTAGCCGCGTCACCCTCCCAATTGTCAAAGGCACGGAACCGTTTGACATCCCCCTGCAACGCAAAGTTGTAATCGTTCCACGCGTTCGCGAAATCGACGAGCGATCGGCCTTGATCTCCGGATTCAAGCTTCACTGCCGCAGTCTTGAGATCGGTGAAGTCGGGATCACCAGCGGCCGCGACCGTCGGTGTGTCTTGCAGCCCAGCCGAGCTGTCTCCGCCAGCGCCGCCGGCCGATTGGGCCTCCACAGTTCCGCTGCCATCGCTGTTCAGGGCGGTCGCTGACTCGCTATCGACTTCGCCATACGCCTTGGCCGCGTTGCGCAGCGAGGTCGCCAGCTTCTGCCGCTCCTTGGCACCAGCCGCCAGGAACTCCCGCATGTTCTCCGCCGATAACGCGAGCTGTTGGGCCGCATTCTTGGCCGCCGTCAGCGCACATGGTGGATTGGGCACATCGGTGGGCGGAACCTTGCCCGGGGGCAATGGGGCCTCCACGTCGTTGGCCCTGGTCAGAATTTCTTGTTGATCCACCGTCACGGTTTGCGGCTGGCTCATCTCGGATCATCCTCCTTAGTGCTACAGCCATTATCGTCGCTGATGCGCGCGGTTCCTGCACCAAATATTTCGGCCGTGCCCGGGCTTGCCGACACTGTTCTACCTCGGCAGGGCCATCTGGTAGCGACTCTCTTCCGGCGGGGACACCCGCCGGATCGGCAACTCGCGATGCCGCGGGGTGCTGATGAGGTTGTGCCGCAGGACCACCTTGTCGACGCCCGAGTGCGGGCCCAGGTAGGTTGTCGCGTTCGGCCACGCGATCTTGGCCACCGGACCGATGTGCGCACCGATCAGGCCGGCGAACTGTTCGAAGTGCGGACCAACCGTCACGATTCCGCCGGCGGCGGCCGAGCGCACCGCGAACTGCGTGAAGGTTTGAGCGTCGCCCAGGTTGATGCTCACGTCCACGTCGTCGAACGGCATATATACCGGGTACCGGTTCACGGTTTGGCCGACCAGCACACCGGCCGATCCGATCGGGAGCTGACAGTGATGGTTGGGAACGAGGTTCTGCCCCTGCAACGCGGGCCGCTGGCCGCCGTAGAGGCGGGAGAAGCCGCGCGGCGTCTTCGGCTTGCCCACCGTGGTCAGCAGCACCGTGGACTGCGGTGGCATCCCGGGAGCGATGCGGACCCTGGTGACGATGTGGTCGGCGCGTGCCGACCACCACAAGTCCGGGCCGCCCGGTGCGGTGTAGGCGGCGGTGTACGCGTCGCGGCCTTTGATCATCGACCACTTCTCCCGGACAAAGCCGATGTCGATGGCGTGGTCGTAATCGTCGAAGCTGCGCCCGCACACCGCGTCGACACCATTGCTGGCCAGGCTGTCGGCGATTCGAGTGGCCGAGGCCACCAGATACCGGGCCAGCCCGGCGACCCCGGCGTCACGCCGCTGCGCCGACTTGTGGGTACGTTCGGGGTTGGCGCGCAACATGATCCACGTCCGGCGGTTCGCCGGCGCCGGGTCGGCGCCGATCACCCGCTGGTAGAGGTTCACCACATCCGGCGAGGCCGTGTTGCCGACACGGTAGCCTGCCGACACGACGTCTGCTTCCAAGTCGGGGCAGTGCACCGCCAGCAGCTCCTCCAACAGCCGGGTGTCCAAGACGTCGTCGGTGTGGGCTTGCCCGTCGACGATGACCGTTGGGGTGAACGGTCGTGGCTTGAGTTCGATGACCGCGATCAGGCATTCGCGTCGCCACCGCACCGCGACGTGGTCCCCGGGCTTGACGGTGGCACCGACGACCGGCTCGGAAGGAACGTCGGGCGGCTTGCGGCGCCGGCGCAGCCACACGAACATCGTTGCGACCCAGCCGGTTACCCGACGGCCGAAGAAGGTCACCGTGGCCACGATGGTGGCTACCGCGACTATCGCTATGCCCGCCCACCAGTAGCGCGTGTGCAGGAACAGCATGATGCAGGGCGGGCCCAGCGCCGCGACGACCAATGTGTGACCGGTGCTGAACCGTAACCGTATTGGACTGAACGGATTCCTCATCGGCGCCTCAGCGCCCGCGCGCTCAGTCCGCCGAGTGCCAGCGCCAGCGTCAGGCCCAGAACCGACAGCGCCACGATGGTGATCGGCCCGCGATCCGGGCCGGGTTCCACCACTGGCGGCGGAATTCGCCTGACGTTGAACGGGGCGGACGCGGGTCCCGGCGGGATGTCCCACGTCAGCGCCGCCACCGCATTGATCACGCCGGCGCCGACGAGGTTGTCGACCCCGCCTCCCGGATGTCGCGCGGTGGCGGTGATCCGGTTCATCACCTGCACCGGCGTCAGTTCCGGGAACCGCTGCCGCACCAGCGCCGCCAGACCCGAAACATAGGCCGCGGCAAACGAGGTGCCCGCGATCGGGACGGGCCCCTCCCGCCCCGGCAGGGCGTTCACCGGCTCGCCAAGGTCGCCGAGGGCGACGATGTTCTCCGCCGGAGCCGCCACACCCACCCACGGTCCATGCATCGAGAAGGAGCTGGGCACACCACTTTCGCCGATGCCTCCGACGGTCAGCACCAAGGGCGCGTACCACGCGGGTGTGACGACCGTCTGCACCTTGCTCCAGCCACGCGCGTCCTCGGGGGCCGACGCGTCCGGCAGCGGGTTCTGCGCGCAGTCGCCACCGGTGTTGCCGGCAGCAACGACCACCACGGCGTTCTTGACGTTGACCGCGTAATTGATCGCCGCGCCCAGGCTGATCTCGTCGATAGGCCGGGTCACCTTGTAACAGGCCGCTTCACTGATGTTGATCACACCGGCACCCAGATTGGCCGCATGCACGACCGCGCGGGCCAGGCTGCGGATGGACCCGGCCGCCGGGGTGGCGTTGGGATCGTTGGGATTGGGTTGGCTGCCAACCGGTTCGAAGGCCTCCGACGTCTGGCGCAACGAAAGCAGCCGGGCATCGGGGGCGACGCCGACGAACCCGTCGGTGGGCGCGGGCCGCCCCGCGATGATGGAGGCGGTCAGCGTGCCGTGGGCGTCGCAGTCGGACAGGCCGTCGCCGGCCTGGTCGACGAAGTCGCCGCCCGGTTCCGCCGGCACTCGTGGCGAGGCGTCGACACCGGTGTCGATCACGGCCACCGTCACCCCGGCCCCGGTTGCGAACCTGTGCGCCTCCGAGACGCCGAGATAGGCGTTGCTCCACGGTGGATCGTGAAAGCTCGAATCCGGCAAGGTGGTAGGACTCGAACACAGGACGCGCTGTTCGGTGGGCTGGTCGGGACCGGTCACGTCGGGCGGTACCGCACCGGGGTCGATCGACGGCGGATTGATGGCCAACGCGGGCGGCGCATTGAGCAACGCCAGCACAACCGCCGTCAGCAAGATCCGGTGCACCCCGGAATCACTCCGTTCATTGAGCCGCGTCGCCGTCCTGGCATCTGCGTGTCGGGTCTGCGTGCATTTTAGACGTAACGGCTGCGTAAACAACGCTTTTCCCGCCGGGGCCGGGTCACGGTTTGCTACCAGACGATGGCGGACATGTCGCGGTTGTCCGAACACACGCTGCGCACGGCGGCCCGAATGTCGGCGGCGGTGATGACCTGCAGATCCTCGACCGACACCGGCTGGCCGGCCCGTTTTTGGGCGACCACTCGAGTGTCACGGAATCCTTCGGCGCGTTCGATGACGTTGCGGGCAAACCGGCCGTTTTGCATCGCGTCGATACCGTGCTGTCCACCGGGAGTGCTGTAGTTGCGGATGGTGGTAGCCGCATCCAGGAACGTCTCGCGCGCGCCGTCGTCGAGCAGGCTGGCGCGGGGCGTGGCGTACCGTTGGCCGATTTCAACGATCTCGGCCGGCGAATAGGACTCGAACCGCAGCTTGCGGTTGAACCGGCCGGCCAAACCCGGGTTGACGGACAGGAATTCGTCGACTTGGTCCTCATACCCGGCCCCGATGAAACAGAAGTCGAAACGGTGCGCTTCCAACGCTACCAACAGTTGGTTGACGGCCTCCATGCCGATCATGTCCGGGGTGCCGTCCTGGTGGCGTTCCACCAGGGAGTAGAACTCGTCCATGAAAATGATTCGGCCAAGCGACTTTTCGATCAGCTCGTTGGTCTTGGGACCGGACTCACCGATGTAGTGGCCACAGAAGTCCGAGCGGCGGACCTCCCGAATTTCGGGGTGGCGCACGATTCCCATGCCCGCATAAATCTTTCCCAACGCTTCGGCGGTGGTGGTCTTACCGGTGCCCGGCGGCCCGACCAGCAACATATGGTTGGTCTGCCCCTCGACGGGCAGGCCGTGTTCCAGCCGCATCATGCGCACTTCGAGCTGGTCTTCCAGCGCCGCCACCGCCTGCTTCACCGCGGCCAGACCGACCTGCCTGCCCAGCAGTTCGCGGCCCTCGGCCAGCAGCTCGGCCCTACGCTCGGCCGCGTCGTCGTCGTCGAGTTGGTCGCGGCTTTTCGCCGTTGCCGGATCCCACTTGTCGGTGCGGCTGGCGATGGTCTGCTCGTCGGTCACGACCAGACGGAGCTTCGGGTCCGCCAGCGCTTCCTTGGCCGGGTCGGTCAGCACACCGTTGATGGTCGCTTTGGACAGCCAGATCCGAGCCTTTTCGTCGTCGTGCAGCTGGCGGTACACCATTCCGCGCACGTACGCCAGATCCGCGACCAGCAGCGGAATGTCGGCCGGGCCAATGGATGCAGTCAGCACGTGGGGATCGAAGCGGGCCGACGACTTGTTGTGCCCGATCACATCGACACGGTCCAACCAGTCCAGTGCGACGTGGCCCTGCCCCAAGTGGGCTGCGGCGTGAGCGGCCAGCGCACAAATCGAGGCTGTTACCGCGGACATGACGATCGCCTGCGGCGGCAAATCCTCTGCGGCAGTCAACAACACATCGGGCCAACGCTGCGTGACGAACATCAGGAATGCGCGGGCCAGCTGATGCCACTGATAGTTGCGCCACGAATCCAAGAGTTCGCGGTTGGCTAACAGCGCGTCGGCCTCGGCGTACTCCCCGGCGATGGTCAGTGCGGACGACAGCGCCAGCCCCACCTGCGATGCGTCGGTCACCGTGATACCGACGTAGGGACCCAGCTGAATGTCGGCCGAGAGCGTCCGGCCGATCCGCGTGGTTTCGCGGTGCAGCCATTCGCTGTTGGCGTGGAGCTGTCTGAGCGACGTCAGGTCATGGTCGCCACAGGCGATGCGGCCCAGCCATGCGTCGGCCATCGACGGGTCGGCGTCGGTGGCGGCGACGAACTCGGGTAACGCGGCCGCTGGTCCCTGGCTGCTCTTGACCGCCATAGCTCGATCGAAATGCCTACGGGCAGTGAGCAAATCACCCATCGTATCCACCATCCTCGACAGCGTGGTGGTATTCGTCCCGAAAGTGGGACGTCCGCCTCATGACGTTGTGCCGCAACGTTGATCGAGTCACTGTGTAGCAATCGACATGGTGACGGGTTCGAGGCTGACGTAACGGTTCTCGGCGCGGAACATCTCCATCTCCACCAGCCAATTCTGTCCTGCCGCAGTGACTTTGACCATGGCACGGTCGACTTGCTCGATGGTGACCTCGAATCCGTGCCGATGCCCCTCGGGCAGCGCGGTGCCGGCCGGCGCGATGGTGATCACACTGGCCGGCCGCGGTGTGGGCGCAATTGCGACATCGCCGATATCATTGCCGACGACTTCGGATGTGCTGTCGCCGTATCTCTTCCGCCGTCCCACGTATTCCACGACGCTGACTGTGGTGCGCGGCGCCGGCCGTGACGTTGCGACGATGCTGACTTCTGGCATCCGTACGCTGGCCCACCGCTCGTGGTCGCGCGTGTGTACACTGACCCGCTCACCGGCACCGGCCGTACGAATCACGATCCGCTTGGCGATGGCGTCGTCGGCGGCCACGAACACCCGCGACAGCTCACCGGCATCGGTAACCGGGATCATCAGCCGATCGCCGTTGGGCAATTTGCCCACCAGCACACCAGACGGTCCGATCTCGCTGACCAGCTGCGTGGGCAACACGCTGCGCCGCAGGCCGCGCAGGTACGGGCGCGGGCCGCACATGTTGGCTGCCGCGGCCGCGGCCTGTTCTCCGCTGAGGCGGCGCAGGATCACGCTGGGCGGGGTGGGGGCTGGGGTGGGGGTACGCACCGTAATGGTCGCGGTGCAGGTCGCGTCGGGATATACCGTCACGTTCTGGACGACCTCGTCAGCCCGCAGGGTCCATGCCTGGGGAAGAGCTCGCGACGAAATCGCCTCGGCCGGGTAGGCATATGTGGTCATCCAGCCCAATTCTCCCCGAATGGCTTTCCACCGCTGCGCGCTGCCGGCTACCGCGTCCGACCCCAACCGGCGATCCAGCTCGACCAGGTCGGTGGCGGTCGCCACCTTGGCGCGCAGACCTTGGCACCGCAGCGAGCCGGCGATGCGCTGAGCGACCGAAATTGCCGCAGCCCCAACGCTGGTGCGCCACCGCAGAGCCTGGGCGTTGTCGATGATCGGCAGCCGCATGATCAGCCAGGTTTCGCGCCGACCCGCATAGGGTGGGGTGCCGATCTCTGAGTCGTACACCCGCGGGTAGTCCCCGACAGTGCCGGTTCGGGAGCCGATTGTGACGATGCTGATTGAATCGAGCTGCAAGCCCAGGGGATGCTGCAACAGCGGCAGCAGATCCACGATATCGATGATGTTGTCGGATTCGACGGTCACCGAACCGGTCACCGTGGTTGCGCGATGCGCTCGGCCAACCAGTTGCACCGCCACCACCGCGGTACCGTCCTGGACCCGAACCCCACCACCAGACCGGTTGTTGGCCACCGTAATTGGGGCGTCCCAACTGACCGGGCGCCGGCCCCGCAACCCCAGCACAGCCCATGACCACGCCGGCTGGCCCCACCACCGGACGAACACCACCGCGATGCCCACCGCCAGGGCAATTCCCGCGCCGACGTAGCCGCCCACCGCCCAACCCGCCAATGCGAGCCCGAATACCACCCAGACTCCAACGACCCGCCTAACACTGAGCTGATCGAACCCGGTCAGTGTCGGCCTCATCGCGCCCTCCGCAGCCGGGACGCGATCGCCGCCACCAGGACGCCGGCGGCGACTGCGCCGACGAACCCGATGGCGATGTTGCGCGCCCGGTGATCCGGGGGCGGGGGCGGCGGCGCGGGGGTGATTACCCGGCTCTGGGATCCTGGGGCCAGCCGTTCGCCGGCAGGAATGTTGAACGTCAACGCGGCGACGGGATCGACCAGCCCGTATCCCACTCGGTTGTCGACCCCCGAGGGCGGGTTGTGTGCCGACTGCACGATCCGGTTGATCACCTGATGCGCGCTCAGGTCGGGAAACTTGGCCCGTACCAGCGCCGCCACGCCGCTGACGTAGGCCGCCGAGAAGCTGGTGCCCCAAAACGGCATGTTCTTCTCACCCGGCCTCGAGGGGGGATAAGCGTTGACCGGTCCACCGCCTTGTGGCGATAAACCCATGATGTGGGTTCCCGGTGCCGCCACGCCGACCCACGGGCCCGACATGCTCTTGTCGAGGGGGGCGCCGCTGGCATCCACGGCACCGACCGACAGTACGTAGTCCGAGAACCACGACGGCGACGAGACCACCTTGACCTGGTGCCAATCCCGCGGATCTGCCGGGTCCAGTGGGTCGTACATCGGGTTGTTGTCGCAACCGGCTTCCCCGTCGTTGCCGGCTGCGGCGACGATCACCGCATCCTTGACGGTGGCCGCGTACCACAGGGCGGCGCCCAGCGCCCGCTGATCGGCGGGGGCGACCGCCGGTAGGCATGCGGTGACCGAAATATTGATCACTTTGGCGCCCATGTTGGCCGCATGCACCACTGCGCGCGCCACCGTATTGAGCGTGCCGGCTTTCACCCTCTCGTCGGAGTTGGGATCCGCCGGTGGCGGGTTGACCGGCTCGAAAGCTCGCGAGGACTGGCGGATCGAGATGATGGTTGCGTGGGGGGCAACCCCCACCACCCCGTCCGGGGCGCCCGGCGGTAGCGGCGGCACCGCCGGTTCGTCCTCGGTCTGCGGATCCGGCGGCCCACTGGACGGCGCCATCGCGCCCGCTTCGTCAGGCGGTGGGGGCGGTGGCGGCGGAACGGTTTGGGTGATCGTCACCGGTGTCGGCGGTGGGGGCGGAAGCGCGGGAGGCGGGACCTCCACCGGCGGCGCCGGTGCGGCGATGACCGGCGGCGGTCCCGCCGGCGGGGGAAACGCCGGAGTGGCCGGCATGGGCCGCGGCATGGGTGAAATACCTTGCGGCGCAGCGGCGATGATTGAGCTCACCACTGTCCCATGCGCGTCACAGTCGGACAAGCCGTCCTCGCCCATGATGTAGTCACCACCGGGTACCACCGGCAAGCGGGGGTTCGGGGTGACGCCGGTGTCGATGACGGCGACGGCCACTCCGTTACCGGTGCTGTATTGCCACGCCTTACTGATGTTGAGCAGGTTGAAGCCGGGTGCAAGCTGCGCCAGGTCGGGGTTTTTCACGGAGATCGGAGCTGAACAGCTATTGGAGCGACGCATCGGTTGGTCGGGCCGGGGCGGTCCGTCTGGAGGTACCAGCGCCGGATCCACCGATGGTGGTGGGATGGCTTGTGCGGCAGGAAGGTCGGTCCAGATGGCCACCAGCGCGATAGCGACCGTCGCCGCCGCGCCACGCAAGCACCGTCGGCTCAGTGACGAATCCATGCGAACAGCCCCCCTAGAGCCGCGGCCGCCGGCAAGAACACGATCATCGCCAGCACCTCCAGCCATTCCACGGCCAGCCGGATGAGCGGCCGGAACCGCAGCGCCGGCACCAAAAGGGCTGCGGCCAAACCCAATGCGGCAAACATCACCACCGCCAGGACAGGCCAGAAAAGTCCGGCCTGGACATCTCGTGGAGCAGCAAGAGCGTACTTGACAACGCCTGCGCATACCGCAGCCGACGCTCCTAATACCAAGGCAACCGCTTGGTATTTCGCGGCGAATCCGCGGCCCTGGGTGATGAAGATCCCTACTGCCAGACCGGCCACCAGAAGCGCCAACCAAGCCCACGGGCCCTCCGGCGTCAATACCCCCCACACCGCGACGGGAAGCACCAGCGACACCCCGGTGCACACACCTACCTGCACCGCATTGACCAGGCGCGCCGAAGCAGCGATCGCTGCGCCGCGCGCAGAGATGTCGGTGAGTTCGTTGTCCTCGTCCTCGGTGTCGGCCTCACTGACCGGAGACACGGTGTCGACGGGCATCCCCTCTCGGCGCGCGAAAAGGTCGCGGCCCGTGATCGAACCGAAGTGCGGGGGCCGTACCCGCGCTACCCACAGCGCAATGGTGGGTGTCATCCTGACCAGGACCAGCAGGCCGACCAGCACCCAAATTGCCAGCACCTGCACCGAAGCCGGCCGGAACATCCGGATCACCGCCACCACGGCCAGGATCCCGGACACCGTCACCACGGCGGTGACAACCGCGGTCTGCCAACGCTTTTGGGTCACTACACCAATCGCGACCGCGCCGAGAAGTACCACGACGACCCCGATCAGCCCATGCGGCGCGCCGAGCGAACCCGGCGGCGCACACGCACTGGCGACGGCCAGCAACAGCACCGCCAGCCAGCCGAAGCCACTGAACAGGTCGCGTCGCTCCCGCCAACCCCACCACACCACCGCGGCGCCTACCACCAGCAAGGCGCCGATCCCACCAGCCACCGCAGCCGGAACCAGGCTGTCGGTGAATGTCCGGGTCCGCACCGCCAGTGCCACCACGACTCCAACCGCCATGGCGATGATGGCTATCGCCGTGTGAGCAGCTGTCAGGGGAGTTACCGGGGCAAACATCCGATCCCCGCCGTCACGGCCCAGCCACTTACCCATGGCCGCCAATCCCGTCGAGAGCGACTCGTATTGCGGCTCGAACGACTCGCCGGCCACGCGGGGCACCAAGACCAGCGTGTCGCCGTCTTGAACCCCGAGCTCGTCGAGGCTCTTGTTGATGTCCAGTCGGACACCGTTGATCTTGTGCAGCTCGTAACTGCCCGCCGGTAGCGCAACACCGTCGAACCCTTTACGCTTCAGATCGGCGTCGAACAGCTCGACCATTCCCTCGAAGAATCCCTCCACCGGAATTCCGGCGGGAAACACCTGCGAGCTCAGATGCTTGTCGTAGCAAATGTTGACCGCGCACCGTGCCGGGAATGCAACCTTATGCGGGGACGTCACGGCGCGGCCCGCTCGGCGTCGGGAACATATTTGTCGGCCAGGCCTGCGGTTATTTCAAAAAGCCGTAACCGCGACTTTTTCTTCAGCTCGTGGACCGTGTCGATAATCCCGCCTTTGGCCAGGTGCGGGTCAAACGGCATCGCTTCCACTGTTGCACCGACCTTGGTAAAGCGCTCAGTCAGGTACGCCAAGGCGTCTTTGTCGGTGATGTTGTCGGTGTGATTAATGATTACCGTGCTTCGCGAGACCAGCTCGTGATAGCCCTGGGACCTGAGGTAGTCCACCGCCCTCAGCACCGGCCGGGACCGGTCGGCAGTAATGCCGGACACGAACACCAGGGTGTCGGTGTTCTGCAGCACCGGCTTCATGACATCGTGCTCGAGGTCTGGGGCCGTGTCGACGATGATGACGGTGTGGGTTCTCCGCAGCCGCGACAACACCCCGGAGAACATTGCGGGAACCAGCGGTCGGGGTTGGTCTGAAGTGCGGTTTCCCGCCAGTACGTCCAATCCCACGGTGTTTTGCCCGAGGTGCTCGCGGATGTCCGCATAGCCTTGGACATCGGTGTCGTTGATGATGGCGGCGTAATCTCCCGGCGGCGACTCGTCGATGCGGTCGGCCAGCGTGCCGAAGCCGGGAACCGCGTCGATCGCAATCACGTTCTCCGGCCGGCATTCGCGGAACACACCGCCGATGCAGGCGGCCATCGTGGTTACCCCTACGCCGCCTTTGCCGGAAACCACCGTGATCACGTACTGCCTACGAATATGCCTCCGGATGCGCGCCTGTAAATCGCGGTAGTGTCGTTCCCGGGGCGATTCTCCCGGGTTAATTTTATGAAACGACGCGGCATAAATGAATTTCCGCCAGCCCGACCCTGGAGGAATTTTCCGGGGGGCCGCCAGATCGGTAATACGCATGGTGTCGGATACCGAATCCCGAAAGTGGCGCCGAACTGATGGATCCCCCCGTCCGAGCGCTCCTTCGTCTGACATATTCGGGTCATTCCAAGGGCTTGTCACGACGGCGATGCTAACATGATTCGTGATTCCACGTTTACCTCGCGCAGTTGCCCCGCACCTGCGGCAACGCGCCATTCCGCGTTACTGTTATTCACACCACACGCCGGTAGGAGTACCACTCGTCACCGGCGGGCAAGCGGCGGATGAGGCGCTGCACCGCACCACCGATGTCGCCTCGCGAACCAGGGGAGAGCACTTGGTAGCGTCGTTGCCCCGACATCACGCTTTCCACGCAGATGCGTCCGGCCTGGGTGTCGATGATCGTTACCGCGGTATCACCGATGAGGAGGCGCGCCGTCTTCTCCGGCCCGATACCAGCCTGTAGCCCCACAATTGCCGCGTGTGCAGACCGTGCCGGATCGGCGGCCATGGTTAGCATCTGCAACTGGTCGACGTCCAGACGCTGGCTGACCAAGAAGGAACGCAGGCTGCCCGGGTCGCGTACCGATTCCAGCAACGCCTCGGCATCCACGGTGACCGGCCGCAACGGCGCTGCTTCAGCGACGCCGCACAACTGTTCGATCTGACCCACGACAAGTTCACCCGCCACCGTCTCGTTACTGGCCATGCCGGCGGGGTACAGCCGCACCAATTCGCCATGGCGTTCTAGAACGACCCACCAGGTGGCGAAGCGGCAGATGGCTGCCCGCGTCGGCTCGCCGCCGGGCACGTTGATGAGCAGAAGTAACCCCAAGTCGCGTCGCAAGAGCACGGTGAGCCATTCGCGGATCATGGGATCGGCGTTGCCTGATTCGTCGAGCGCTCCCGCGGCTTTGAGATCGGCGGCCACCGGATGCTGCAGTGCCCGTTCGGCAGTGTCGAGCCGCGGCAGCAACGGCCGCAGACCGAGTTCCGGGCAGATCTGTTCCACCCCGGTTACCGCTTGCAGCACCCACAGCCCGTCGACCGTCGTCGTCAGCATGGCGCTTCACCTCAATGTAGAAAAAGAAGGTGGGGCACCGCGCAGCATCGCGCGTATGCCCCACCCCACTTGGGACCCACGTCAGCGGACACAGCTGGTGCCGCTGGCGCAAGTGGTGGAACTAGAACAAATTCGAGATCGCCGAGTCGGTTGTTAGCGCATTGTCCAGCACGTGGCTGGTCGTGGTTCCGTGCTGACCCACCGTCTCGATGAGACCCTGAAGCCCCGAAAGCATCTGTGCTTGCGCATCGAAAAACCCTTGCGCACCGTGGCCCGCGAAGAATTCCTGCAGCGCATTCGTCTTGTTGGAGGTGTCTTCGTGAATTTCGTGCAGCTGCCCGGCCCGCGATCCCACGTCTGTAGCGAAATCGGATACGGCTGCCGGGTTATAGGTGATTTGGTCTCCCATGATGGATTTCCTTCCGAAGCGGTTTATGGACTAGAGGTATATGGAGACGTATCGGTAGGTCAGGACCCGTGGCCGCCGCCGAAGAGGGCTTGGAACGCGTGCTGTGAGTCCGCTTCGTGCGATTCCATCAGGGCCGCGGCCTGTGTCAGGCCTTCGGCCAGCCGGGTGCCGCCCGTCAGGACCTTGTTCAACTCGTTGGCGACCTCGGTAGCGGTCGCGTGGGAAGCAACCACACCAGCACCAGACCAGGTCGCCGGGTTCATGACGTTCTCCTGGTTGGCCAGGTAGCCCTGAGCTATGGCCATCGCGTGCTCCATGTTGGCCTGAATGTCATGAGCGGTACTGCGCAGCATCTGCGGTGTTACTTGAATAGTGCCGTCTGGCATGGGGATTTTCTCCTAACTACGGTGAGCCGTTTCGCCCTTGTCTATCGGGCATGAAGCGAAGTGTATGGCTGCTACTTAGAGCTGTCGATTCACCCTCTGCGCCAGTTCGTGACATCGCGGTCGTCGACTACCCGCACGGTCGCCGGCTGCTCGGACTTGCCGTGCGATCCGCGGTGGCCTGCGGCAGCATGACCCACCGGCATGCCGCCCATGGGCGCGCCGCTCATCGTCGTTGTCGTCGGCGAACGTAGGGCTTCAGCGCCCAGCGCCCCGCTTGGCCGCAGTCCCACCGGACGACCACTGCTTCCCGATTCAAACGCACTGACCGGACGAGTGAAGCTGGTAGCGGACATGCCAGCGCCGCCCAGAGAGGCGCTCCCGCCCCCGGCGCCAAGCGACGCCTCGGTCGCCGCGGCCCCCGCTGCGGCCGAGGCCGCCGAAGCCCCGGGCGCCGCGCCGCTCATCCCGAGAGCGCCGGGACTGGCGAACATGCCCATCATCGACTGCAAGGGCTGCAGGGCGCTCATCGGCGCTTGCATCAGCCCGGACGGAGCCTGCAAAGCTTGAGGAACCGCTTGCATCATCGACTGGACCGGTTGCATGAACGTGCCGATTTGGTTGCCAAAGTTCTCGCCGGCCGACGTTGACTGGCCGGCGGTGGATGTCCCCGCCTGCACCCCTTGATAGGCCGACCGCATGCCGTCCCCAGCCGCGGCTTCCGCAGCAGCCTGCCCGACAGCCGAAGCCGCCTGGGCCGGTGCCGCCGGTGACGCACCCATGGTCGCGACCGGCGGCGGAATAGCCAGGCTTTCCGCCAACCCCGCCAGGATCCCGCCGTAGGTTGCGCCCACGGCCGAGTTGTTTGGCCACATCACCCCGAAATACTCGACATCAAGCGAGATGATTCGGGGTGTCAGCGCCCCCCAGACAAGCGGATTGATGTGGTTGTCGACCGTCCACTCGTCACGGTTCTCCATGCACTCCGGAGCCGGGCGCATGGCACTGTTGGCCATCTCGAACGCCGCTATCGCCGCCGAGACCACCGCCGGTTTGACGTCAACCCAGCCGGCTAGGCCGTGCAGGGAAGCATTGAGCATGGTCACGTTGAGCGCCGAGGCAGCCGAGCCGAGGCCAAGCCAGCTCGCCGCGGTCGCCGCGGTGTTGATCGCCGACGCAATACCTGAGGCGTGGTGGCTGGCACCTACAGTGGTCCAAGCCGTTTGGTTGGCCACATGCGTGGAGATTCCGGTTCCTGCCTTGAGCAGCAGGTCGTTGGCCTCAGGTGTACGCGCAGCCCATCCTGGATCGGGCATGCGGATTTAACCCAGCGCCGATGCCGCTGCGCGTAGCATCTCGGTGGAGTCCGACACCCCCGCCGCGAGGCCTTGGGCTCCCGCGAACAATCCGCGCTGGGCGGCATGCTCGGCGACCACACCCAGATAGCTGGCACCACAGGCGTTCAGTGCCGCCGAGAACATCGCGGAGTCCGGATCGTCGCCCATCGGGGTCGTCCCGAGTAGGGCCGGTGCTGCCGCGGAGGCCGTAGCTTCGGTTTCGGCGCTGATCGCCGACTCGGCAGCTGCCGATGCCAGAACTGCCTCTGGTTGCACAGACCAAACCATGTTTACCCTCCGAATGTGGTCTCGCGACGAGACGTGTTGGTTGATCAGTCTAGTGCGAGTCGGCGGATGATGTATTCACAAGTTGACTGGGGGTATGACCTGCGGCTTTCAAGCTCGGCGGGCAAGTGCTGTATACGTGCCGCTGCGGCAACCGTGGGCCGGTCTGAGCGATGCCGGCCGAGTGAGCCCAATTCGCGATCAATGCTCCGACGAAATGCGCCGCGATAGAACATGGCGGCCCTACCCATACCCACCGCACCCTGCCATCGCGGGCCGCCACCAGGACGACAGGCATTACGGTGGTCACCACGGCGCAGATGAGTGCAATGCACGGAAGCGGCGGCGATCGAAGCGTGGACACCGATCGATGCGGCATACGCAGCCAGCTGTTGTCCGCGGCGATCTCGAGACTGCGAATTAGCTTCTGGCGCACAAATTATCTCGCCGTTCTGCCAAAACGACTACTTCGTGTCTCGCGGGTAGTCTGCAGCCGGTGTAGCCGTAGACTACGAGGTTGCCCCGATAGCCGACCTTGATGAATGTCCCGGTCGGACCGGAAAACCACACATGATGGTCGCCGGGCTGGTCCCGCATGACCTGGACGTTGGTGGCGCCGATTTTGGCAGCGGCTACCCTGCCGGGCTCCACAATCATGGTCCAGACGTCGGAGACCGACACCCGGACGGCAACTGCATCCGGCAGAAAATTTCGCTTGCCGTCCACCTCGACGGTGCAACGGCCCGCGTCGTGAAATGCTTGCCCCAGAGACGAAATCTGCGCCGGACGGCCAACTTGGAGACTGTTGTTAATCGGCCAGGGTCGCCGCCGGCCTCGGCGATCAGCAGCGGAATGCTTACGAACCGGAGCCGCATCGCGCCGTCCGCGACTCTGAAACGCTGCCTTCCATCCTGGGGACTCTTACCGTGTGGCAAGCGTCGACGGGATCCCTACCAACACTCCTTCGACCGCGTCATCGGTGTCCACCAACAGAGCGCGTCCGGGCGGTAACGCTTGCGCACGAACCATTCGGTTGATTCTGTTCTGCGGATCGTTATCCATATACAGCTGCGCCACTTTCGCTGACGTTTGGAATCTCATCCACGGGTCCATCGGCATAGTCGCCCAGTTCGCGCTGTTACGCGTGGTGAACACGTGCAACCCGATCTGGCGGGCGCGCTCCATCAGCTTCCACAGCGCCGCACCCACGGGCGGCTTCTGCGGGTAAGTCTGTTCCTTGCGCAGGTCCTGGAGGTCGTCGATGAGCACGAAATGCCGACACCCCTCCCACGGCTTGAGCGCGCGCAACTCTTCCTGGCTCAAGCCCTTGGGAGGCAATCGGGGCAGTAAGACCTGTTGGGCCAGCACGGTGATGACCTCGTCGATCTCGTCTTGGTCATAGGCGTATGCCCGCACGTAGCCGGGGCCATGCAAGTCGCGAAGCCCATGCGGGGCGGTCTTGGGGTCGATCAGCGTCAGCTGGGCTTCTTCCGGGCTGAACCGGCTCATCACCGCCTCACCGATGGCCACCAGTGCGGTGGTCTTGCCGCAGCCCTGGCGGCCCAGGATCATCAACCCGGGGCTCTCCCGCAGCTTGAGCGGCACCGGTCCGAGCTGGTGCCGCTCACCGATCGCAAATGCAATCGTGAGGTCGTCGCCGCTCGGGTGCGCGGCCTCGTACTCGAGGATCGCCTTCAGTTCGACCCGCTGTGGCAGCCGCTGCAGGCTTGCGTGCTTCGTCACGCCGGCGACTTCGGCGATTCGTTCCCCGACTTCGGTGATGTTGACCAGCTCGCCGGTGGCGGGATCAGCCAGCGCCGGAACACCGACGCGTAGCTCGTGCAAACTCTCCGTCAAACCGAAACCGGGGCGGTTGAGTGTCCGCCGTGCGGCCTCGCGCGATTCGATCGACGAATGCCCCATCTGGCTCTCGCTGGGGTCGGCCAGCCGCAACTGGATTCGCGCAGTGACGTTCTGCAGCAGACTTTGTCGCTGGCCATGAATCCAGCCACCCGCGCTGACCATCAGGTGCACACCATATTCCGGACCGCGGCTGCTCAGCGAGATGATGCGATCACCGATGGTGTTGTCGCGGGAGTACAAATCGTCGTAGTCGTCGAGCACCACGAAGACATCGCCGAACGTGTCGTTGGGGTCGGTGCCTCCGATCCCGTCACTGCCCGGGCCGAAGCGGCGCTCGCGGAATCCGTCGAGATCAATTCTGGCCCGCCGAAACGCCTCTTCGCGCGAATCGATCAATGCGTCCATGGTGCTCAAGATGCGCTCGATGCCTTCAGCGTCCTTGGGCGAGACGATGTCGGTAACGTGCGGTAGCGAAGCGACCTGAGCCATGGTGGCCCCGCCGATGCAAAAGAACGTCACCCGGGACGGGTTGTACATCGTTGCGGCCGAAGCCATTAGCGTCATCAAGGTGGTCGTCTTGCCGCGCTGCTTGGCGCCGACCACGATGATGTTGCTGCGCAAGGCGTCGATCGCATACACGACCTGTTTGGATTCTTCGGGGATGTCCATGACGCCGACCGGAAACATCAGCCCCGGGTTGTCCCCGTAGTCGACATGCCATGGCTTGCCGCGATATCCAGCCACCAGGACATCAACCGGTTCGGCGTCTTCCAGTGGCTCCAACCACGGCCGTCGCGGCGATCGGTGCGGTACGGCCCGTAGCGATTCCCGCAACACGTCGACAATCTTCTTCTTCTTGAATCCGTCGTCGTGGTAGAGGAATTCGTCGGGTTCCGCATCGGCGGCGGCCGCGGCCTCCAACGCCTCGGCGTCGGAGGGGTCCAGCGGCTGGTACTGCCAGTTGTACAGTCGGGGCTTGGTCAACGTCATGTCGATGGTTTTTGCCACTTCTTTTTTCTTCGGCACGACGAACGGCGCGGACAGGTAGAAGCAGCGGAACGGCTCGAGGTCGCGTGGCCCCACCTTCAGCAGCGCAAAACCGTTCTCCTTGGACGGCAGGTGGTAAGCCGCGTCCGAACCGATCACTTCCCGACTGTCATCGCCGGATTCGGCTCGCAGCGCGATCCGAAATGCGATGTTGGACTTCACTTTCTGCAACGACGACAGATCCAGCCGCTGTCCGCCCAACATGAAGAAGACGTTCGCGCCGCGGCCCTCCTGACCGATATGGATGATCAGCTGGATCCACTTCTCGTGGTTGGCGAACAACTCCAGATATTCGTCGACGATGACCAGCAAGACCGGTACCGGCGGCAGATCGCGGCCGGCGAGGCGGATCTCTTCGTAGTCGTTGGCATCGCGCGCACCTACCGACGTGAACAACTCATAGCGCTGTTTGATCTCGCCGTCGATGACCCTGCGCATACGTTCCGCCAGATGGCGCTCGTCCTTACCGAGGTTTGACAGAGCGGCAACTACATGCGGAATGCCCAGAATGTCTTGGGCCGCAGATTCAAACTTCATGTCGACGAAGATGACGTTGAACGTCTCCGGCGAGTGTGTCAGCGCGATCCCGTAGACCAACGACAAGAAGAACTCGGACTTGCCCGACCCGCTGGTTCCGATGACCACTGAATGAAACCCGAAGCCGCCGAAGTCTTTTGCGCGGATGATAATGTTCTGCAGCTCGCCGTTCGGTTTGGCGCCGACCGGGATCTCCGACCACCGTTCGTCGCCGCGGCCGCGGCGCTCGGCCCACAGCCGGTCAACATCCAGTTCGCGCGGATCGCTGATTCCGAGTGCCCGCAGTAGCTCGGCGGCGCCGCTGGTCGAGTCGGCGATCTCGCTGCGGCTTGTCGGCGACCACCGCGCCATCGCGCGCGCGTATCGGTAGGCGCGATGGATGGACAGCTGGTCGGCGTGGGCAAAGAACTTGCCGCGCGCCCGCAGCAGCGGCGTGGGGCGGGCGTCATCGTCCTCGAATTCGGAGCCATCAGCGCCATTTGTGCCGGGTCTGAGGGCGACGGAACCGCTTGTCGCGCCATCTCGTTCAGCCATATCGAAAACCTGGTCGTCACCGAATCCAACGCCGGTTCCCACCCGCGACGCGATACGCAGCACCGTAATACCGGCCTTGCCGACCTGCCCGACGACACTCTCCCATGCATCGGGGCTGCCGGTGTTGTCGTCAACAATCACCAAGTGCGGTCCCAAATCCACCGCATCTGCGCCTTGGCCGGTTTCCAGCGCGGAGCCCATTGCCGTTGGGCTAGCTGCCGTCGGCGGCGCCCACGCGCCGCGCTTTCCCTTCATGTGCAGCTCGGCGCCTAGCGTCGCCTCCAGCTCTTCGGGGGTGGCGAAGATCAACCGCCGCCATCCACACGCATCGAACAGCTCGTCATGCAGGTTGTGGGGCAGCCACACCATCCATGACCAGACTTCGGGGTTACGCGTCACCACCATCAGCTTGACGTCGCGCGGGTTGTGAAACACCGCCAGCGAGCAGAGCATCGAGCGCATCAGCGACCGCACCCGATCCAAGTCTTCACTGACGAAACTGAAGCCCGGTGCCGATCGTAGATTCACCACCTTGGCGATATCGCGAATCTTGCGCTGTTCCAAGATGAAATCTCGCAACGCCTGCCCGGTAACGGGTTCGAGTTCCTCCTCGGAGGAGATGTCAGGCCAGGTCACCGACAACACGGAATCGGGTGCATGCTGCACGCCGGTGCCCAGCCGCACCTCCAGGAAGTCGACGTCGCCGCGGCCGCGTTCCCACATTCGGGGTCCGCCGATAATGGCGCCTAAACCTCGCGGATCGGAATGCACCGCATGCTGCCACGAGCGTTGCGCGCAGACGGCGTCCTGGATCTCGTCACGGATGACGTCGAGGTCGCGAAGATAGCGGCGGCGACCCTTTTCCATTTCGCCCCAGGTGATCTTGCGCGCCCGGCCGAATCGACCGGAAAACGCCAGCATGCTGAACGCGCCGATGCCCATCAGCGGAAAGAACCCGGTTGACAGACTGCGCACACCCGACACGTACAGCATGACGATGGTGCCGATCAGCGCCACGATCAGCGCCGGCACGCCGATCATCACCCAGATATTGCGCGGTTCGCGTTCCGGTAGTGCTATCGGCGCATTGGGCGCCACGCGAACCGGTTTCGGCGGCTCGATCTTGGCACGGTTGATGGGAAATGCTTTCTTCGACATCCTGCTAGCCGCCCGCTTTCGCCGTCGTCGTCATCACAGCCACCTGGCCCAGTGTCGGCACCGTGTCGCGAGCCAAGAGCGCAGCCTCGCGTGACAATGCCGGTCCCGCTGCGAAGGTCCGCAGCAGCGGCCACGGCGCCTGCACGGCGTGGGACGGGTCCAGACCCAACGCGCGCAGCGTCGATTCGTCGTTGGCGATTCCGAATCGCACGCCGTTAGCTGATACCCAGAACAGCGATTCACGCGAATCGGCGGTGACCACAGCGCTGGTCGAGGTCACGAAGTTCGCCGCACCCGGCAACACCAGAACCTGGTTGGCGACCACCGACGCCGGGTTACGGTCGTCACGCACCAATCGCACGATTCGGTTGTCCATCGACGAGGGAACCGGCAAGCCCCGGCCGTTGTAGACGACGATGCGGGCCTGCGGATCCGTCGACGCCTTCTCCCAAGAAACACAGGTGGTCGGATTCGCTGCGGTGTCAACGAAATTCAGCCGTCCGGTTGGGTAGTACTCCACCGGCAACGAGGTCACCTGAGGTGTGTTGACGAGTACGTCGGGAGTCACCAGTCGCGGCGCCGTCGATCCATAGGAGTTGGCGCTGCGCAGCAGATCGGCCACGAAACTATTGATCTTTTGCACGCCGTCCGGCAGCAGTACGTAGAACTGGCTTCCTCCGCCGGCGGTTTGGGCTTGCAGCACCGCACCGACCTGGGATCCCTGCACCCACTTCGACGGGGATCCTGCCTCGGCCACCTGCGGCACCCGCAGCGGCTCGGTCGCCGGTAACCCGTCGAACAGCGCGCGCGAGATCTCCACCGGCATCGTCACCGCTGGGTCGAGTCCCAGGCTCAAGGTAACCGCCCTATTGGCGGGGTCGATCTGTGAGCGCTTGCCTCCCCAGATCACATAGGTGCTGCCCTGGAAGGTGACCAGCAGCCCGGCGTCATCGCGGAGCGGAGTCGCCCGGCCACCGCCAGTGAGCATGCCCGCGATCGAGGTGACCACCGGTTTGTCGCCGCCGACCGGCGGTGTCGCACACCGCCCACGCCGAGATGGCGCCCAGGTTTACCGGCATCGCCGGGGGCGCACCCGGAATGCCGATCAGCGGACCGGTCGGATACTTGGCAATCTCAGCCGGTTTGACCCATGTCGGCTGCCCGGCCGTCCCGGTTGCCAGACGCGCGGACGTGAAATTCAACGCTGGATATAGCCGACCGTCGATGCGCGCATAGATGGCGCCGGAATCGCGGTCACCGATGATCGGTGAATCTCCCACGATGCCAGTGGGTTTCAGCACATTGAGCAGCATCATCCATCCTGCTGCGATAGCGACCAACACCACCGACAACGCAACCGCGGCAGTTTGTTTGCGATCGTCGTGTTTCATCCGCACCGAGAAGCGGGTCGTCGCTGCGCGCAACCGCCGGTTGTAGAACAGGTGACCGGAATTCTGGTCGCGGTTGGACAAACTCAACGGCATTTCTCAGTACCCCTTGGGTGTTCGGCGAGGATCGGCCTGCTGGATCCGATCGGCCAAATTCGACGCATCGGCGGCCACGCCGTAGTGGCCGCGCGCATAGTTGATGAACGCGCACGCCTGGGCTACCAGGTCGTGGATGTCGGTCGATGTGCCAGGTTGGTGATAGCGCGCGAACGTCGGAGCGATGAACTGCCAAGCACCCTTGCTGGGCGTGCCCCGTGCGGCGTTGGAATCCCAGTGGTTTTCGGCTTTCGGATCGTAGTTGGACTCGCGCCGCGCCACCAGATCCATACCACGGGCCCACCTGGCGCGTACGACGGGATCGTGAATACCCTTGATGTCCAAAGCTTCTTGAATTGCAGCCAATACCGCTCGGCGTCCGGTGGGTGTGGCTTCGTAATGCCTTCTTCTTGCGGTCCGCACGTAGTGGAGCCGCCGCAGCCGCAGTGCATGTAGCCTAGCCCGCGCCTTGGACCGCGCGATGTATCGATGCTGGGCTCGTAGCCGCGCCACCATTCGGGCCATCGCCTCGCGCCGGCCCAGCGGAGTGTCAACGGACGGCAAGGCATCGGCCTTAGCGGCGTCCAGGACCGCGCGCGTCACGACGCTGGCGTGCGCGTGATCGGCCTGGGCTGATGCGGCGATCTGCGCCAGCTCCGCATCGGTGTCGGCCAGCCGGCGCAGCACTTGTACCGAGCTATCGGACCGGATTGCCGCAACGGTGGGTTGGGCTACCCTCGCCTGCGCTATCGCGTCGGCGTACGCCTGGACGTGCGTTGGGACGCTGCCGATGTCGGCCGGCGTGGCGGGGCGCGCGAAGAGGCGATGGCCGCGGGATAGCGACGCAATTGCCCGCGTGGTCACGGGATCAGTCAACGATTCTCCAGCGTCCGACTTGAGCCGACTGCCCTCCTAGGGGAGCCGGCGCCCCCTCACTGAGACCGCTTCCCATTTCTGGGAACTTAGCCCTCAAATTCGCCGACGGGTGATCGGCCAGTTCGCCCGTCACCACCTCGCATGCCGCATCGGACACCAACATTTGAGCCACTACTCCCGCAACTTCTGGTCAGCGAACGCCCACGCCGTGGAATAGGTGTTGACACCCGCTGCCGAACAGCCTTTCGTCCCGACCACATCGAACGGGACACCGGCCCGCTTGTTGAGAGCAGGGTAGCTGCAAAGCAGCAGTCTGCGCCATTCGATCGACGATGCCGTTGGGTAATACCGCACGACCGTGACATTACTTCCCGTGTGACGACCCGACTACTCACCCTGACCGCAGTTAGCGGGCGGCTGCGCGATTAATTGAACTCTCGTGCAATACAATTTCATCCGGCTGAATTTTGAACGACATCACCAAACCACACCGCGCCTAAGCCGCGGGTTATTCTTTCGCTTCGTCAGTCAGTCGGCAAGACCACGATCCGGCGGGTCGACTTAGTAACCACGGGCGGTTTGCGAACGCCAGATTTCACCGGACCACTGCGCGGGGCCGACAAGCGGCCCTTGACCGGCTCGCCGTTGGGCACCGCCGGGGTAATCCATCGCATCAACACGTGAGCTGAAGACTTTCGATTTGACCTCTATGTTTTCCGCGATATCAAGTCTGGATTGCTCGCCCTCAGAATACCGTGCAATCGGATTCTCGGCGGTTTTGCCCTGGTTCTGTGACAGGACGTTCCGCTGGTTCCGCAGACTCTGGGCGAGCTCTCGTCTTTGAGTCATCGATGCGCCCCAATGCTGGGCGCCGGCGTGCAATTCAGTCGAGGGTGTTGACCACCACGACCCAATCAGGGCCGCTGTCCACTTACCGGGTGGGAGGACATCCGCCGCCATCCGCGCACACCTCTTTCATCACGGCTTCCTTGGCGTTGACGTGGGCGCGGTGATCAGCGAGTTCAAGGCCGCAGCAACCATCTGCCTCACGTGGTGGTGGTCGCTGATGTCCGGGTGATCTCGGAGGCCAACTAAAGGCCAACTAGGTGCCGCTGCAAGCTGCGGGTTGTCGTTGCTGTTCGGGGTCCGCATTCGTATCCGCCTGATGTGGTGTGGCAAATAACCACCCCCAGCCGGCGATTCCGGATCGTCTTGTGCTAACTAGCTAGCTACCAACCGTGGTCATCCACCGGCAGCGCGAAGGCCGCGGTTCGACTATCGGTTCCTACCAGTTAGCTCTTGCCTGGCCGTTCATATTCCGTGCCTGAAGTATCATCCCAAAATTTTGGTGAGACTTCCCTCGCGCGATTCGGCGGTACGGAGTCCACCTTTTTCTGAAAATCGTCGAAAAGTGTTTGTGCCCTCGCAATCTCCTCCGGGGTGGGCGAGACAAGGCCTGCTTGCTCGGCTTCTTCGGGCGTATAGAATACTTTTCCGGCAATTTCTCTGCTCATTGCTGACCTTTCATCGCGCTGCAACCCAGCGCAGTGTGCCGTAGCTTATCGCGGGAAGCGACACGGATACCAGGCAGGTGATGTCGGTGGCGGGCGCAGAGGTCGTATGTTTTGCCCAACGTGTTCCGAGAGAAGTGCTTTGACCTGGGGTACACCTGCCAACCACTGGTCGTGAACCAGCGCCCGTGCCGTTTCGGCTCAGCTCGAAAGCTATTTCTTGGCTTCCTCGTCAGTCGGCAATACCACGATCCGGCGGGTCGATTTGGTAACCGTCGGTTTGCCGTCGCCAGTTTTCACGGGAACGCTGGGCGGTGCCGTCAAACGACCCTTGACCGGCTGACCATTGGGCACGCCCGGAGCAGTTACTCGCTTCTCAATCGGCTTGTCCTTACTTCCACCTTCGCCGGCGTGGCCGAGCGCGCCAGGCGGCACCATCGGCATCCCGGTGCCAGCCATCGACGTCGACCCAGGCGACGTACCGCCGGTCGGCGTTCCCGTCACCGCTTTGGATGGTGCCCCTGCGGGAGTCGTCGGCGGTGACGATGTTGGAACAGGTGGCGGACCCAGATACCCGGTAGGAGTCGTACCGCCACCACCACCGCCGCCGGAGCCCAGACCGCCGGCACCGCCGCCGGCTCCGCCGTCAAGGCCTGGTTCTTCGCCGACGCTGTCCACAAGCCGGGCCCCGTCAGCTGCATCCAATCCTTGGGCACCGTGCGATTGCTGAAGCGCACTCATTAGCGGCTGCATGGCACCCTGACCGGCTTGCATTGCCTGCTGTGGAAGTTGGGTGAGCGGTCCCAAGATGCCGCCGACCGCCCCTCCGACCGCGCCCGTAATGCCCGACACGACCTGTTGAATCATCTGGGTGGCGCCCTGGGCCCCCGCCTGGGAACCGACGCCTTGGAACTGCTGGGCCGCATCGGATTCATTCGTCTGGAACTTACGCCCGGCATCGGCAGCGTGCGCCCGGCGATCCAGGTCGTCCTGGGCGCTAGACGCCGCGTCGCCGAGGACTCCGAGATTGCCGGCGGCGGCGAGTGCTGATTGACCCTGGTCGGCGGGTGCGGGTCCGGGTGGCGGAACGATATTCGGCTCTACCGGCGGCGATAGCGGTCCATAAAGTACCTGCTGGAGGATTTCCGGTGTGACCTTGATCGGAACTCCGCTGGGGCTGGGCGGAATCGCCGGAACTCCGGGACCTGGGAAGGGGAACGGGAACGGATTCTGATCTCCGGTCATGCTTCACCCCAAACCTTCACCTGTGTAGACCTGCGGCCCGCTTCTTGGCGGCTCGATCGCGTGTCGCTGTACGCAGCATCATCATTTTGTCACAGCACGGCCTGGCCGGTATTCATGTCAGGGCCGGCGAGCTGTCCACGATCAGTAGTCCCGTGCGCCTTGACCCCTCGGACAGCCGTTTCTGGCTCCTTCCGGCAGGGTTGGCGGTACAGCGTATCGACGACCGTTCACGCCGCAAACCCGCTTGAACCCCCGCGGCGACAAATCACCGCGTACCAGGCCATGTGATAGTTCGCGAGATACTCATGGCCGTCGATCAGCGCATCGATTGCTGCCATGAGCATCCAATCGCCAACAGCGGATAGGTCCTGATTGGGATATGCGTCGAGCACCGACTCTTGAATCGCGGCGATGCGATCCCGCAGCATCTTCGTCTCGTTTTCAAGGACGCCGGTTCTCCGTACCGCAGGCGCCGCGATGGCCTGCGCTATGCGCGGTAGGCCGTCGCGGCGGCGCACAGCTTCGACCAACGTCGGGCCGAGTTCATCGACTTTTGGTGCAGCCGAGCGAGCTGCCCGATCACCGGTCAACGCTGGCGCGTCGGGGCCAGGCTCTGCAACGTAGGCATTGGGCTCGTGAGCCGCCGCGGTCACCACGGCTCCCAACAAATCGACCACGCTGGCATCTCGGCGTCGGGCCGTCGGCTCGAGAAGTGTGACGTTGGCGGTCAATCGGACGTGGGGTGGAATCCACCCGCCGGCCAGATCAGTGACCAGCAATGTGGTTGAGCCGTCGTCACGCAGCCCAGCCGCCCACGACAGTCGCGATTCCTGACGAGCCACCGCATCCACGATTCGCTGCAGCCGCTGCTGCTCGACGGCCCGAGTAGTCACCACGCCAACCGTCGCGCCGGTAGCGGCCGACACTGCCGACGCACCCGTCATGGCCGACGAGTTTGCAGTCTGCCCACTCGCTATCGACGCCGCTGAGCGCTCCACCGGAGAAACTAGGGGGCCACCCGCAGACGGAGACGACGACACAGACGGTGCTACCGCCGCACCGGAGACCGGTCCCGCCGGAATCGAGGGCACGGCCGGGGGCGCTACGACCGGAGGCCGTAGGTCTGCGCCGTATGCCGGCAGTGGTCCGGCCGCCACAGCCGGACCGCTTACCGCGGGTGCAGCGGGTATCGGCGCGCCGGTTACTACCGCCGGTGTCACCGACGCTGTGCCGCTATCGCCGGTTGACATCACGGGAGGGCCGGCGGGGGTTGCGGCGGCGTCGACAGCAGGGTGTATTGCGGCCGATTCGATACCGACCGCGGCCATGGTCGGTGCGGCTACCGTCGGCGGTGTTAGAGGCGCAGGCGTTTGCGCAGGCGAGGCCGAGCCCGGATCCATCGCATGCATCGCCCCGGCCGACAATGACTGCGCGCCGGCCGCAGCCGGCTGTCCCGTCATCATTCCGGTGGCGACCGATTGCCCTAACGACGCGGGCGATATGCCTTGCCCCGCGGTCGTGGGCGATAGTCCTCCACCCGGCATCGTTGGCGCTGGCATCCCGGTGCCAATAACCGGCGGTGGAGCAGGAGCCGGGCCCGTGGGGGGTGGTCCTGCGGGTACCGGTACTCCGCTGCCACTCCAACTCGAATTACCAGTCCTTGGCGGCGAAGCTTGCGGGTTCGCCGCCTGTCCGCCGCTCCCGGTGAAGCTGCCCCCACCCGCCGTTTGCTGCGGCGCCGGTCCGTCAGCGTTCTGGAAATTCTCCGCATTGCCGCCACGCGCACCCGGACCAGTTGTGGCGGAATCCAAGTCGGTCCCAGCGATAGTGCGCGGAGGTGAAGCGTCGTCGACGTTGAACCCGTGTTCGCGAGCCCAAGCTCGTGCGTCAGCTCCAATGCCTTCGGCATCAAGGATCTTTTGCATGGCAGCAACGATCTTATCGACAGAATCGCGGGAGGCGTTCGCCGCGTCCGCGTTACAGCGGGCTTGGATCACCTCGATTTCGGCTAATTGCTCAGGCACTGGCTTTTTCGATGCAAGAACGTCATCGATATCTTTGTTGCCAGTGTTTGCGATGTCCGAGAGGCGGCTGCGTAGATAGTCGATGGCATCAGCACCCGAATTAAACGCATCCGCCTTCTTTTGGTATTTCTCAGCTTTGTCTAACTCGGACGTTTCGCCTTCGAAATACCGAGCTATGAGGTCCTCGGCCGTTTTCCCCTGGTTCCGACACAGGAGCTCGCGTTGATTACGCAAACTTTGAGCAAGTTCTTGCTTTTGAGTCATCCACGCGATCCAGTGTTGAGCGGCGGCGCGGAGGATCGTTGCGGATGCCGGCCACCATGGCCCAATTAGCGCCGCCGTCCACTTGCCGGGTGGCAGATCACCCGCCACCATCCGCACACACCTCTTTCATAGTCGCTTCCCTGGCGTTGACGTCGGCCAGCGCAGCCCGATACTCGGCTTCAGTGAAGGCGTCGCTACTACTCTTCGCCGTGAGCGTGCGGTATGCCGCCGCTAGCGCCCGCGCGGCGTTGCGATGTCTTGCATCGAGGGCGAGGTCGCCGTCTGCGTTGTCAAGCATGGCGGCCGCATTGGTAAGTGCGATGCGGGCCAACGCCGGGTTATTGCCGTTCGTGTCGACCCCAACGGCTCGGGCTGCCAGCTTGTATGTGTCGCACAGCTGCTGTTGAGCAGCGGCAGTCTCGGCGGCAGTGTAAGTAGGCACCGCACCCGTCGGCGGCGGTGGTGCGGGCTTCGGACCACCTAATGCCACGATCAGCGCTGCGACCGCCACCAAAGTAGCAAGTGCAGCCAAGACAAGAGGGGGCCAAGTGCGCGCGGGCCGCAGGGGCGAAGGTGGCGTGGTCACGTCGCCGATCGTATCGCCAGTCATCAGTTGCCCGCTTAATGGTCGGAGTGCCATCGTATTCTCTAATGTGCATTTCTTACGTCAACGCATCAAGTACGTGTAGTAGTGCCCGATTGATGCGATGGCTTGCGGCGAAAGCTCAGGGTGCCTGTCGCGCATCACTGACTTAACGACTTCGCCGCCTTCAACTAATGTCCGTCCCGTCCAATCCACTTCGACCCTCATCGCTTGATCTAAGATCGCCCGTACCTGCGCTCGCGCGATTGGCGCAATAGCCGATCCAAAGTGCGAGTCAAATTCTTCGTCATTCTTCCCCGGATAATGTTTTAGATACAATTCAATCGCTCGGCTAATATCTATATCGCTCGCGGGTTCCATCTCGATAGCCTCCCTTATGCTAACGTTCAAATATTACTGTCGATAGCCCAGTATCTGGATCAATTTGAATTATCTTAGTTACATTGAGATTGCCTATCAATCGAGGAATCTCAATGGTCTGCCAGACATTACCCGGCCGGAGGTTGCAGCCAACGATTGCAGTGACTGTCCCTGTGGCGTTATCAGCATATGCGGCAGATGCTTCCTCCCAGAACCTAACTGATTCTGGATCGAGTTCGTTCCACCTCGGTAGAGGTTTGAGCCCATTGTGCTCGAGTAACATTTCAAGCGTCGTACCATTTGCTTCGCCCGCGAAATGCTCCGCAATCCCCGAACCGTCCGGTCCGACTCCAACTCCGCTAACGTCCCGCCCGGACCAATAGAATGCTTTGTCAGCCTCTGACCTCGTCAGATCGCGCAGCTCTTCATAAGAAGGCAGACTTCCCGGCGGATAGTAATCGCTATCGACTGAAGACGTATCAATGTCATCGGTGAGTTGATTCGAAAGCTGATGTTCGCCCGACGGCTTCCTGTGTTGATCTGATGTTTCGTCGCCGCTGTTGCGTGCGGCTTCGGAGGGGTGTTCGCCCGCGCTAGAGGTGGGCGGAGATTCCTCTATTCCAGGTTGTGAGCCGGGGTTAGTTTCGTGTGCGGCAGTTGAGGAAGACGGCTTCGAATGGTCGGCCAGATCGCCGCCGCCGGTCGCGCCATCGCCTCCCGACGGGTGGACCTTGTTCACCGGCACCCATGATTCGGTCCCACGCTTACCGGCCGGCGTGGAGCCCGGTCCCCGTCCGTTCGACGGGGGGGACGCCTCGGCCGGAATCGGCTGGTGTTGGTGTTCAGCGGGTAGCGCTGGCTCGGCGGGACAACTGGACGACACAGGCCTCCGACCCGTTGCACTTTCATCCGCCTGGGAACGATTTGGCGTTACGTTCTCGCCCGATGCAGGTTTGGTCGACTCTCCGGTTGCTGGCTTGTTTTCGACTGGTGTCTTGGATTCGGTGGGGCTCTTAGGTAGCGGACTGTCTCCGGACCCAGGCTTTGGCTGCGGCCCAGGTGTCGGGCTTCCGGATTGCGGCTGTTGATCTGTTGGCGGCGAAGTCCGTTCGGGCGGTCCAGCTTTGGGCTCAGCGCTTGTAGGCGCCTGGGCAGGATTCGGGGCGCCGGGGGCGGAGCGTCCGAACAACCGCTCCCTGAGCGCTTTCAGCCTATTGGCCATGTCAGTTAGCTGGTCCGCCTTCGCGGACGGCCCCTTGGCGACAACGTCCATCGCGACGTCGGCTTCTAATTCTCCATAGGCTTCTGCGGGGTTCCTTGCCCAATCATCCCAGTGAACAGTGTCTTTAAGGGTCTGCTTCCAGGACTCCAAGACTCCGGGCGCGTGGTCGCCTCCCAAACCAACCAGCGGCGCCAACTCCTCCAGCGCACCTTCGGCAGTGCGGCCAAAGCCAACGGGGTCGACTACAGCTCGGATCTCGTTATAGTTCCAGACTGCTTCGCCCAGTCCCCGAGCGATCTTGCCCATGCCTTTGAACCGCTGCCCGGTGAAGTTGAGCAACCAACCCACGGGATTGCCATGCAAGAACTGATTCCATTCCCTGGCCGCGTGGCGGCCCATCGTGGTGATCGTCTCCTTCGCCTGGGCGAGCGCAGTGCCGACCTCATTGCCCAATGCATCGACTTCGGCGCTGAAATTGTCGACCACCATTGCGATGTCATGAGCGATACGTGCGATCTCGTCTTCGTCCTCGTCGGTCAGAAATTCCCAGACCTCTTTGATCCCGGTCAGCGGATCACAGATGCGGGATAGCAAGTCCAGGATTGCCGCATGCACCGAATCGATATGTGCCGCATACTTTTCCAGCCCAGTCGCGATCGTCTGACACTGCCCCACGATGGCGGTGGTGCTGGAATAGGCATCAGAAAATGCTTCCTCGATGAGCCCTGCTTCCGGTAGCTGTTGAGCGCGAATAGCAGCCATCGGCCCAGCGGTCGCGTGGATTTCTGCCACCGCGAACTGGGCGCCCGCGTTACGCCATGCCGCGGCCGCAGCACGCAATTTCCCCGAATCCCCGTTGGGCCAAATCATCCCGATGTAAGGAGCCACCCAGCCCCAACCCGGCGGGGCGCTATCACCGTTACCAATCGCCGACGGTGCCGACGCCGCAGCGACACAGCTCGTCGATTTCGGCACCGGTAGCGACGCGGCCCGGCCGGCGACATCCGACATCGCCTCGGCCAAGGAATAATTGTGCGCGGTCATCCGCACGCCATCGCCGAGATTGGACAACCCATTGCGCGTGACGGCCATCGCCTGCAATACCGTCGCCGCCGTCTGATCGTAGGCACGTCCGAACTGCGCACCGGCTGGATCATCACCAGCCATCCCCGCTAAGCCGCCCAGCGCGCTGGTCAGCGTCGAGGTCACCGACCCCAAATTCTCACCGGCAGCCACCACCGCCGCGCCCGAGCTATCCAAAGCCGTGGGATCCACGGTCAACGGTGCCATCAGCTCACGACCACATGGTGAAATTCGTCGACATCGCGCCGGTGTAATTGGCCTTCGCGCTGTGCCCAGCTGCCTTCAACTGAGCCAACGCCTGGCGCATCATGGCTTCACCGAGAGCCCAATGCCGGTGCGCCTCAGCATGAGCCGCCGCACCCTCCCCGGTCCACGTCACATGCAAACGGGTCACGAGCGCCTCGATTTCGGCGAGCATGCTCTCGGCATGACGGCCGAACTCAGCCATCCGCTCCACCGCGTCAGCCAACGCGGCCGGATCCACCCGAAACGGCTCAGCCACCGCCGACCTCACGCATTGCCTGCGCGGAGGCGGACTCCTTTTGCTGGTAACCGGCTCCGGCTTCCGCTATCGCCTCGGCCAAGATGGTCAACCCCAGATGCACCTCGCCGGCCCCGCGATGCCACAACTCCCACGCCGACCCGTAAGAGCTGCCCGACGCGCCACGCCATCCGCCCAGCATCTCGCCTACCTGAGAATCAAGCTCGGCCAACTGAGCTGCAAGATGCTCGGCCGCGCCGCGCAACGACTCGGCGAAACCCTGCATCACCACAGGGTCTACTCGCAGCGTGTCACCAGCGTCCATGGCGGCAAAATAACAACATCAGCACGGTGCCACAATTCAGCCGGCGCCTACGACTGACGGAGTGAGGTACGACACCAAAGGTGGCGGTAGCGCGCCGCCCGTCGGTCCTGTCGACCGTCATCAGGCATCGCTAGACCGGCTCAACCCGACGAAACCCCTGGCTTTGCCGATACGGTTCCATCAAATGGCATGCCCTACAACACATTGCGACTCGCTCCTCGTTACCCGCGTGCTTCGTATGTGATAGGGGTGCCATCCCTCGGTACCTTCACCGGCACATTCCCGGCCAAGGCAGCAGAAATATCTCCATGTACGACGAACGCGACCGCCTCGTATGGAAAGTGCCATGCGTCTTCGGTTTCCACGATCGCCGAATCGACGATCATCAGCTCGCCCAGCCGCTCTGCTTCCGCCATGTGTTAATCGCCTCGACAGCACGCATGCGAGCGCTTTTCAGGTCCATTTCATTCATCGATACCTCGAAGCGATTCCGACCCGTCATCAAAGTAGTGGGAATGGTCGTAGACCCCGCCACGTCGAAGGCCGCGCTGGACTCAGCGGTACAGCGGCCCGCATCATGAAATGCCTGGGCTAAAACGGAAATCTGTGCGGGGCCGCCCACTTTGGAGGCTGGAGTCAATCGCCCAGGGATCACCGCCGGCCTCGCCGACCAATAACGGAATGCTTATGTAGCGGAGCTGCATCGCACCGCCCGCAGTTCCGCGGCGTTGCGGTCATCCATCCCGGTGAATCCCACCGCAGCTCGACGCGCGTTGCCGCCGACCGCGGTGAGCGCATCTTGGTGTGCCTGCAACGTTTTCACTTGCTGAGCATGCGCCGAGGTGACCGCGCCATGAAATGCCTCGGCTGCGGCAAACTCCCCAAACATCCCCGACAGCAGTGGTCCGCGAGACAGACAGCCGGCTCCGTCCTGGGCATGGTCACCCGCACGGTGAGAATCGTTGGCCCCCAAGCGCAGTGATCCAGTGTCAACGAACATCGCCACCTCTTTCGGAGAGCATTGATGCCGGCTTGGCTTGGCAGTTGCGGGCCAGGCTAACGGCAGTGCGTGTGCCGGTCAATTCACAAGGGGCTGGCGCCGTCGGCGGCGCCATCGCCGTCGGCATCGCGCAGCCGTACGTCCCAATGCCCGTCCCCGTCGGTGTCGACATACGCGGTCACACCCTCGTCCCCGGCACACAGCACCCGGTCGGCCAGTCCGTCGCCGTCGCTGTCGATCAACCTGTCGTCCACATGGCCGTACCCGTCGAAGTCGACCAGCGGACCGCCGGTGTGCTCGACGCCATCCAGCCCAAACCAGCGCACCTGTCCGCCCCGATCGAGCGCGACCGCCCACGTCCCCGACCCGTCGTCGGTGAAGTAGCTCTCTGCGGTGCCGTCATTGTCGACATCCAGAACGGCATGATCGGCCAGCCCGTCGCCGTCGAAATCGGCCAGCGCATCGTCGGGCATTCCGTCACCGTCCACATCCAGCCCGATCGCATCGAACCGGCCGTCGCCATCAAGATCGAGATCGGCAGCGCGACTCCAGATGTCCGCCGTCCCGTCGTCCCCGCCCAAGCAGTAGTCCACAACCGTTCTGACGCAATGCCCGAGCTAGGGGTTCCCCCGAGTTTCCCACCAGGCCAGCAGCTCGGCGGTGGCTTCCTCGGTGCTCAGCGGCCCCCGATCAAGCCGCAGCTCCTTGAGGTAGCGCCACGCCTCACCAACCAGCGGACCCGCCGGAATGTCAAGCAGCCTCATGATCTGGTTGCCGTCGAGATCCGGGCGCACCCGGGCCAGATCCTCCTGAGCGGCCAGCTCGGCAATACGCTGCTCCAGCCGGTCATAGCTGACCTGCAGCCGCGCGGCCCGGCGCTGGTTGCGGGTGGTGCAGTCGGCACGCACCAACTTGTGCAGCCGTGACAGCAACGGTCCGGCGTCGGTGACATAGCGGCGCACCGCGGAATCGGTCCACTTGGCGTCGCCGTAGCCATGAAACCGCAAATGTAGGTACACCAGCTGCGAGACGTCGTCGATCATCTGTTTGGAGTATTTGAGCGCGCGCATCCGCTTGCGGACCATCTTGGCGCCGACTACCTCATGGTGGTGGAAGCTCACCCCGCCGTTGGCCTCGTGTCGGCGGGTGGCGGGCTTGCCGATGTCGTGCAGCAGCGCCGCCCAGCGCAGCACCAGGTCCGGCTCCTCGTCTTCCAGCGCCATCGCCTGCCGCAAAACGGTCAGCGAATGCTGGTAGACGTCCTTGTGCTGGTGGTGTTCGTCGATCGCCATCCGCATGCCGCCGACCTCGGGCAGCACCACCTCACCCATTCCGCTCTGCACCATCAGGTCGATGCCGGCGACCGGGTCGTCGCCGAGCAGCAGCTTGTCGAGTTCGGCACCCACCCGCTCGGCGCTGATCCGGCCCAGCTGCGGGGCCATTTCTTCGATCGCCGTCCGCACCCGCGGCGCAACGGTGAAGCCCAGTTGGGAGACGAACCGCGCGGCGCGCAACATCCGCAACGGGTCGTCGCCGAAGGACTCCGACGGTGGTGCCGGAGTGTCGAGCACCTTGTCCCGCAACGACGCCAAACCGCCCAGCGGATCAAGGAATTCGCCCGGACCGTTCGGCGTGACTCGCACCGCCATGGCGTTCACGGTGAAGTCGCGGCGCACCAGATCGTCGTGGAGGCGGTCGCCGAAAGACACCTCGGGATGCCGCGACACCTGGTCGTAGCTGTCGGCCCGAAAGGTGGTGATCTCCAGCCGGTAGGCGTCCTTGCCGACCCCGATGGTGCCGAAGTCGATACCGGTGTCCCATACCGCATCAGCCCAGGAGCGCACGAGCTTCTGCACCTGCTCGGGACGGGCGTCGGTGGTGAAATCCAGATCGGGGCTCAACCTGCCCAGCAGTGCATCGCGCACCGAACCGCCGACCAGATACAACTCGTGGCCCGCTTCGGCGAATGCCGATCCGAGCTCGCGAAGCACGGCGGTATGCCGATTGAGGGCGACCGCGGCTGCGGTCAGCAGGTCGGCGTCCTGGACGGTGTCGGGCACGTTCGATCAGCCTAATGGGAATCGATCAGCGTGGCATTGACAGGTAGCTGAGGGGTATCTGCCGGCTCGTCGAGGGAGGCCGATCAACCGAGCGGGGTTCAGTCGGATGGCCGCGGCGCAGCCGCGCGAAGGTGAGCAACGCGCGCCCCACCAACTCAGAGACTCCTGTGACGTAAGTGGCCGACGGGACTCGCCTCGTCCAGGGCCGGCCACCCACCGGCGTGCCCGCGCGCGACCGGGCCACCCGAACCTGCACCAACGATGCAGCCCACGACGGCGAGTACATCCGGAAGACCAGCCCGTGCCAGCTAATATCGCTTGGGTGTCGCAGGGCGAACAAGCCAAACCACGTCGGCGCCGAGGCCGGCGCCGCGGTCGTGGCGTTGCGGCCTCCGCCGAAAAAATTACGGACGCCCAACCTGCCGGCAACGGCGCCGCCACCCCGTCATCGGCAAGGCCTGCCCGGCCCCGCTCGCGGCGCGGCCGTCCGGACCGGCTGCGCACGGTGCACGAGACATCCGCCGGAGGACTGGTCATCGACGGTATCGACGGACCGCGCGACGAGCAGGTCGCGGCGCTGATCGGCCGTATCGACCGGCGCGGACGCATGCTGTGGTCCCTGCCCAAGGGGCACATCGAAATGGGCGAGACGGCCGAGCAGACCGCGATCCGTGAGGTCGCCGAGGAAACCGGAATCCGCGGCAGCGTGCTGGCCGCGTTGGGTCGCATCGACTACTGGTTCGTCACCGACGGCCGCCGGGTGCACAAGACCGTGCATCACTATTTGATGCGTTTCTCCGGCGGCGAGCTTTGCGACGAGGATCTCGAGGTCGCCGAGGTCGCCTGGGTGCCGATCCGCGAGCTGCCGTCACGGTTGGCCTACGCCGACGAACGCCGCCTGGCCGAGGTGGCCGACGAACTGATCGACAAGTTGCAGACCGACGGCCCGGCCGCACTTCCTCCGCTTCCGCCCAGCTCACCGCGGCGACGGCCGCAGACCCACTCACGCACCCGGCACGCCGACGGATCGCCGCCGAGCCGAAAGAACTCTCACGGGCCGTGACTGCGTTGCGAGTGCCTTGGGCCGGTTTGTGGCGCCTCGCCGCCGTGATCGGCATCGTGGCCGGTTTCACGGGCGTGCTCCATGCACCGCGCGCGACCGCGGGTGAGCCCACCCCCACGCCATTCGTGCAGGTGCGCATCGATCAGGTGACCCCGGACGTCGTCACCACCACCAGCGACCCCGTGGTCACCGTCAGCGGCACTGTAACCAACATCGGTGACCGCCCCGTCCGTGACGTCATGGTCCGGCTCGAGCATGCCGGGACCGTCACGTCGTCGGCGGCCTTGCGCACGTCACTCGACGGCAGCACCGACCAATACCAGCCGGCCGCCGACTTCGTCACCGTCGCCCCGGAACTGCAGCGCGGACAGGGGGCGGGGTTCACCCTGTCCGCTCCGCTGCGCTCGCTGACCAAGCCGTCGTTGACAATCGACCAACCCGGCATCTTCCCGATCCTGGTCAATGTCAACGGGACACCCGACTACGGGGCCCCCGCCCGGCTCGACAACGCCCGGTTCCTGCTGCCCGTCGTGGGAGTGCCCCCCGACAAGTCCGATAGGGCAACCGGCTTCGACACCGCCGTCGCACCGGAAACGACCAAGCCGGTATGGATCACCATGCTGTGGCCGCTCGCTGATCGGCCCCGCCTGGCCCCCGGTGTCCCGGGCGGCACCATTCCGGTGCGGCTCGTCGACGACGACCTGGCCAACTCGCTGGCCAACGGCGGCCGACTCGACACCCTGCTCTCCGCAGCCGAGCTCGCCACCAGCCGCGACGTCGACCCCGAGGGCGCCGTCACCCGCGCCCTGTGTCTGGCGGTCGATCCGGATCTGCTGGTCACCGTCAACGCGATGACCGCCGGCTATGTGGTGTCCGACTCGCCCGACGGCCCCGGGCAGCTGCCCGGCACCCCCACCCACCCGGGAACCGGCCAAGCGGCGGCCACCATCTGGCTGAACCGGCTGCGGGCACTGGCTCATCGCACCTGCGTGGCGCCGTTGCCCTACGCCCAAGCCGACCTGGACGCCCTGCAGCGGGTCAACGACGCCGGGTTGAGCACGATCGCCACCGTGAGCGCCGCCGACATCGTCGACAAGATCCTCGACATCAACTCCGTGCGGGGTGCAACCCTGATGCCGGACGGGCCATTGACCAGGCGTGCGGTCGACCTGCTCAGCGCCAACGACGGCATGGTCGCCATCGCGGCAGCCGACTTTGCGGCCCCCGACATGTCCGAAACCGCTCAAGGAACCTCCGCCAACGCCGACATCACCCCCCGGCGGCTGTCTCCCCAGCTGGTCGCCGCGCCGTTCGACCCGGCTGTCGGCGCCGCGCTGGCCGCGGCCGGCGCCAACCCGATCGTTCCCACCTACCTCGACTCGTCGCTGTCGGTTCACATCAGTCACGACTCAGCCACGGCCCGCCGCCAGGACGCCCTGGGTGCCCTGCTGTGGCGCAGCCTGTACCCGGACGCCGCCCCGCGCACCCAGATCCTGGTGCCACCGGCGACGTGGAACCTGCAGGGTGACGACGCGCAGTCCATCTTGACCGCCCTGGCCACCACCATTCACGCCGGACTGGCCGTGCCGCGTCCGCTGCCGGCACTGATCGCCGACGCGGCGGCGCACACCGAGCCACCGCAGCCCCTGGGCACCGAGGCCAACCCCGCCACCGCTCGCGGCCGGTTCGGCGACGACATCACCGCGCAGATCGCCGGCCAAGTCGGCCGATTGTGGAAGCTCACCGCGGCGCTGACCACCGATGACCGCACCGGACTGACCGGCGTGCAATACACCGCGCCGCTTCGCGAGGACATGCTGCGCGCGCTGAGCCAGTCGGTGCCACCGGACACCCGCAACGGCCTGGCCCAGCAGCGACTGGCGGTGGTCGGCAACACCATCAATGACTTCTTCGGTGCGGTCACCATCGTCAACCCGGGCGGCTCCTACACCCTGGCCACCGAACACAGCCCGCTTCCCCTGGCGCTGCACAACGGTCTGGCCGTACCCATCCGGGTCAAGCTGCAGGTCGACGCTCCTCCCGGCATGACGGTCACCGACGTCGGCCAAATCGAACTGCCGCCCGGATATCTGCCGTTGCGGGTACCTATCGAAGTCAACTTCACCCAGCGGGTCGCCATCGACGTCGCACTCAAAACGCCCGACGGCATGGCGCTGGGCGAGCCCGTGCGGTTGTCGGTGCACTCCAACGCCTACGGCAAGGTTCTGTTCGCCATCACCCTCACCGCCGCGGCAGTGCTGGTGACACTGGCCGGACGGCGGCTGTGGCACCGGTTCCGCGGCCAGCCCGACCGCGCCGACCTGGATCGCCCGGACCCGCCCTCGGCCCGGCACACCCAACAGGTTGGTGCGCCCGATCGTCGGGTCGAAGAAGAGCACCGGGTATGAAACCGGCTCCGCGGCGAGTGCACCCAGCGACGCAGCGCCCGGATCAGCAGCCGGCCCGGCGCCGGGCTGAACTGTCCGACGCCGCCCTGGTGTCGCGCTCGTGGGGAATGGCGTTCGCGACGCTGATCAGCCGGCTCACCGGCTTCGCCCGCATCGTGCTGCTGGCCGCGATCCTGGGCGCCGCATTGTCCAGCTCGTTCTCGGTGGCCAACCAGCTGCCGAACCTGGTGGCTGCGCTGGTCCTGGAAGCCACCTTCACCGCGATCTTCGTGCCGGTGCTGGCCCGTGCCGAGCGGGACGACCCCGACGGCGGCGCCGCGTTCGTACGGCGACTGGTGACGTTGGCTACCACGTTGCTGGTCGTGGCCACCGTCTTGTCGGTGGCCGCGGCGCCGCTGCTGGTGCGGCTGATGCTGGGTCGCAATCCGCAAGTCAACGAGCCGCTGACCACCGCCTTCGCCTACCTGCTACTCCCCCAGGTCCTCGTCTACGGCCTGTCGTCGGTGTTCATGGCGATCCTGAACACCCGCAACGTGTTCGGGCCGCCGGCGTGGGCGCCCGTCGTCAACAACGTGGTCGCCATCGCGACCCTGGGGCTGTACCTGGCGGTCCCCGGTGAGCTGTCGGTCGATCCGGTCAAGATGGGCAACCCCAAGCTGTTGGTGCTGGGAATCGGCACCACGTTGGGGGTGTTCGCCCAAACCGCCGTGCTGCTGGTGGCGATCGGGCGTGAGCACATCAGCCTGCGGCCCCTCTGGGGAATCGACCAGCGGCTCAAGCGATTTGGCGCGATGGCCGCCGCGATGGTGCTGTATGTGCTGATCAGTCAGCTCGGCCTGGTCGTCGGCAACCAGATCGCCAGCACGGCAGCGGCGTCGGGCCCGGCGATCTACAACTACACCTGGCTGGTCCTGATGCTGCCATTCGGCATGATCGGTGTCACCGTGCTGACCGTGGTGATGCCGCGACTGAGCCGCAACGCCGCCGCCGACGACATCCCGGCCGTGCTCGCCGACCTGTCGCTGGCCACCCGGCTGACGATGATCACGCTGATCCCCACGGTGGCCTTCATGACCGTCGGCGGGCCGGCAATGGGCACTGCGCTGTTCGCCTACGGACATTTCGGCCAAGTCGATGCCGGATACCTCGGCGCCGCGATCGCGTTGTCGGCATTCACCTTGATTCCCTACGGGCTGGTGCTGCTGCAACTGCGGGTGTTCTACGCCCGCGAGCAACCCTGGACCCCGATCCTGATCATCGTCGTCATCACCGGCGTCAAGATTGTCGCCTCGCTACTGGCGCCGCATCTCACCGATGACCCGGAATTGGTTGCCGGCTATCTGGGCCTGGCCAACGGGCTCGGATTCCTGGCCGGCGCGACGGTCGGCTATTACCTGCTGCGACGGGCGCTGCGGCCCGGCGGTGGCCAGCTGATCGGCGCCCACGAGGGGCGCACCATCCTGGTGACGACCGCCGCCTCGTTGCTGGCCGGCCTGATTGCCCATGTCGTGGATCGGCTGCTCGGCCTGGCTCAGTTGACCGCCCACGGCGGTGGGGCCGGCTCACTGCTGCGGCTGCTCGTGCTGGGTCTGATCATGGTGCCGATTCTGGCCGCCGTCATGCTCGGCGCGCAGGTCCCGGAGGCACAGGCGGCGCTGCGGGTGATCCAGCATCGCCTCGGCGTTCGGCCCGGCAAACCCGGTCGGCGCGAGGTCACTGCGGCGGATGGATCGTCTGGCCGCTACCGCGTCACGTACCCTGAGCAAAGAAAGTCGTCCCCGCCGGGGGAAACTGCGGTCCATCAGCCGATCCGGCGCAGACCTCCGGCAATCAGAGCCCGGATAGCGAAAGGACCGGAGGTGACCGACCGCCCATCGGATAGCGCCGCCTCGTCCGACGCCGTCTCCGGCACCGACCTACCGCGGCCGGTTGCCGACGACTTTCAGCCCGACATTCCCGCCGACCCCGATCGGGGTGCCGGGTCGCGGCCCCGCCGGCCCGACCGGCTCAACGGCGACGCCGATACCCGCGGGCCGATTCCGTTCGATGCGCCACGCGAGCGTGGCCCGGAACCGTCGGTGCCGCGGGACGACGTCAACCTGGTTCCAGGCGCCCGCATTGCCAACGGCCGCTACCGTCTGCTTATCTTCCACGGCGGCACACCGCATCTGCGGTTCTGGCAGGCGCTGGACACCGCGCTGGATCGCCAGGTGGCGTTGACATTCGTCGACCCGGAGGGCGCGCTGTCCGAGGAGGTGCGCCAGGGAATCCTGGCCCGCACCCTGCGGCTGAGCCGTATCGAGAAACCCGGTATCGCGCGGGTGCTCGACGTCCTGCACACCGGTTCCGGAGGTCTGGTGGTCGCCGAATGGATCCGTGGCGGTTCGTTGCGCGAGGTCGCCGAGACCGCGCCGTCGCCCGTGGGGGCAATCCGGGCGATGCAGTCGCTGGCCGCGGCCGCCGACGCCGCGCACCGCGCCGGTGTGGCCCTCTCGATCGACCACCCCAGCCGGGTGCGTGTCAGCATCGAAGGCGACGTGGTACTGGCCTATCCGGCAACCATGCCGGAAGCCAACCCGCAAGACGACATCCGCGGCATTGGCGCCGCGCTGTATGCCTTGCTGGTCAATCAGTGGCCGCTGCCGGAATCCGGGACCCGCAGCGGGTTCCCCCCGGCCGAACGGAATGCGTCCGGCGAGCCCGTCGAACCGACCGTTGTCGACCGCGACATTCCCTTCCAGATCTCCGCCGTTGCCGTACGGTCAGTCCAGGAGAATGGCGGAATACGCAGTGCCTCAACGCTTTTGAACCTGCTTCAGCAGGCGACTGCGGTGGCCGACCGGACCGAGGTGCTCGGTCCCGTCGAGCCGGCGCCGCCAGCCTCCGTGCGCCGCTCGGCCGCGGAGGACGGGGAAGCGTATGCGCGACGTCGCCGCAACCTGCTCATCGGGATCAGCGCCGGCGCCGCCGTTCTGCTGGTAGCTCTGCTGGTTCTGGTCTCGGTGATCGACAAGGTCTTCGGCAACGTCGGCGCCGGCCTCAACCGTGACCAGCTCGGCCTGAACACCCAAACGTCGTCGGCGTCGGAGGCCAGTTCGGCCCCCGCCGGCAGCACCGTCAAACCCACCAAAGCCACCGTCTTCTCCCCCGACGGGGAGGCCGACAACCCAGGCCAAGCCGATTTGGCCATCGACGGCAATCCCAGCACCTCCTGGCAAACCGACACCTACACCGACGCCGTCCCGTTCCCCGCTTTCAAGAACGGCGTCGGATTGATGTTGCAGCTGCCGAAGCCGACCGTGGTCGGAGCCGTCACCATCGACATTTCCAGCACCGGCACCAAGGTCGAGATCCGCTCGTCACCGAATCCGAACCCGTCGAAGCTCGACGACACCTCCGTGCTGACCTCGGCCACCGCACTCAAGCCCGGCCACAACACCATCGCGGTCAAATCGTCGGCACCGACGTCCAACCTGCTGGTGTGGATTTCAACGTTGGGAACCACCGACGGCAAGAGCCGCGCCGACATCTCCGAGATCACCGTCCAGGCCGCATCCTGACCGCACAGCCCCGCAAACGAGTGAAGTGCCCTGCGGCTACCGATTGGTTACTGTCCGGCCGTGGGTTTTGGGGGCAAACGGGAACGCAGTGACGCCGAGCTGTTGGCGGCTTTCGTCGGCGGCGAGCACCGCGCCTTCGAGCAGTTGTTCCTTCGCCATCAGCGCCACCTGTACCGGTTGGCCCGGCTCACCAGCCGCACCCCGGAAGATGCCGAGGACGCACTGCAAGAGGCGATGATCTCGGCGCACCGGTGCGCGGCGTCGTTTCGGTATGACGCGGCGGTCAGCAGCTGGCTGCACCGCATCGTGGTCAATGCCTGCCTGGACCGGTTGCGCCAGGCCAGGGCGCGGCCGACCGCCCCGCTCGACGACGTGCATCCGGTTCCGGATGCAACGGCCCGGGTCGAGACGGAGATCTTGGTGCGGCGAGCGCTGCTGCAGCTTCCGGTCGAGCAACGGGCCGCCGTGGTCGCGGTCGACATGCAGGGCTATTCGATCGCCGACACCGCACGCATGCTGGGTGTGGCCGAGGGCACCGTCAAGAGCCGCTGCGCCCGCGGGCGGGCGCGGCTGGCACGGCTGCTGGGTTACCTCGACACCGAAGCCAACGCCTTCGACGCGAGTTAGCACCGACCGGCGCGCCGCAATGCCGCGCGGGGCGTGCCATAGTCATCAACCTGTGCATGACGGACACTGGGGCGGATGAATGGAACCGAACATGAAGCCGACGCGAACCCGCCGCTGACCGTCGAGCTCCTCGCCGACCTGCAGGCGGGTCTGCTGGACGACGAAGCCGCCGCCGGCATCCGGCGACGAGTCCGCACCGACCCGCAGGCAGCGGCAATCCTGCGTGCCCTGCAGCGGGTGCGCCGCGACCTCGCGGACGCCGGAGCTGATCCGGCGTCAGCGCCGGATCCTCCCGCCGATGTGACCGCCAGAATTTCTGGAACGCTGCGGTCCACGGCTTCCGGTGAGTCGTCCGCCGCTCACGCAGCCCAGCCGCGCATCCGCCCGGGAAAAATCCTTGCCGGCATAGCCGGGTTCTGTGCGGCCGTCGCGGCGATCGGCGTCGGTACCGCCGCACTGGTCACTGCACCGTCACCGGCGCCGAGTGCGCCCACCACCGCAATGCACATCACCGTCTCGACGCCGCCGCCGGTGATTCCGCTGTCGCACGAACAGATCCTGGAACTGCTGCAACGCACACCCGACTACGGCCCGGTCGACGCCGCCCTCGCCGACCCGTCACGGCGCGCGTCCTGCCTGAGCGGCCTGGGCTACCCGGCATCCACGCAGATCCTGGGCGCCCAACCGATCGGCATCAACGCCCGCCCCGGGTTGCTGCTGGTGGTACCCGGCGACGGCCCCGACACCGTGGCGGTCTACGCGGTGGCGCTCAACTGCAGCGCCGCCGATACCGGCCTGTTGGCCAGCACCACAGTTGCCCGAGCCACCGGCTCGTAACGGCTTCCCGACATGGTCCAACGCGCGGAAGGGAACACCAGTGCCTACGCTGGCGTTCATAAAAGTCCGAGATCAGCTTTCCGCACCCGAAAGGCCCGTATGACCGCCGCCACACCAGACACCATCCACGACGTGATCATCATCGGCAGCGGTCCTGCCGGATACACCGCCGCTCTCTACACCGCCCGGGCGCAGTTGGCGCCGCTGGTATTCGAAGGCACCTCGTTCGGCGGGGCACTGATGACCACCACCGAGGTGGAGAACTATCCGGGTTTCCGCGACGGCATCACCGGTCCCGAGTTGATGGACCAGATGCGGGAACAGGCGCTGCGGTTCGGTGCGGACCTACGCATGGAGGACGTGGAGGCGGTATCGCTGGACGGACCGATCAAGTCGGTCGTCACCGCCGACGGGGAAACCCACCGCGCTCGGGCCGTGATCCTGGCGATGGGTGCGGCGGCGCGCTACCTGCACGTGCCCGGCGAGCAGGAACTGCTCGGGCGCGGGGTGAGTTCATGTGCCACCTGTGACGGGTTCTTCTTCCGCGACCAGGACATCGCCGTCATCGGCGGCGGTGACTCGGCCATGGAGGAGGCCACCTTCCTGACACGCTTTGCCCGCAGTGTCACGCTGGTGCACCGCCGCGACGAGTTCCGGGCCTCCAAGATCATGCTCAACCGAGCCCAGGCAAACGACAAGATCGACATCTTGACCAACAAGGTGGTGCTCGCCGTGGACGGGGACACCACCGTCACCGGACTGCGGCTGCGTGACACCGCCACCGGTGAAGAATCCACACTGCCGGTAACCGGCGTCTTTGTCGCAATCGGACACGAGCCGCGTTCCGCCCTGGTGCGCGATGCCGTCGATCTGGATCCAGACGGCTACGTGCTCGTCAACGGCGGCACCACCAGCACTTCGCTCGACGGGGTGTTCGCCGCCGGAGACCTGGTCGACCGCACCTACCGGCAGGCGGTCACCGCAGCCGGCAGCGGTTGTGCCGCTGCCATCGACGCCGAACGCTGGCTGGCCGAACGCGAAGCAACTGGGCACGCTGACAGTACCGACACGCTGATTGGAGCACAGCAATGACCGATTCCGAGAAGTCCGGCGCGACAATCGAAGTTTCCGACGCATCCTTTTCCACCACCGTGCTGTCCAGTAATAAGCCTGTGCTGGTTGACTTTTGGGCAACCTGGTGCGGCCCGTGCAAGATGGTGGCGCCGGTGCTCGAAGAGATCGCCGCCGAGCGTTCGGGCAGTCTCACCGTGGCCAAGCTCGACGTCGACGCCAACCCGCAAACCGCGCGCGACTTTCAGGTCATCTCGATTCCCACGATGATCCTGTTCAAGGACGGCCAGCCGGTGAAACGAATCGTCGGGGCCAAAGGGAAAGCGGCGTTGCTACGCGAAATTTCCGACGTGGTACCGAACCTCAGCTAGTAGCTTGTAGCTCGGCCGGTACCCGGTTCACGACCAGTCCTGGGCGCCGCGGCGATGCCGCTTGCGCTCCGTCTGCAGCGGCGGTGACTCGCGATGCGGCGGATCGGTGCTCACGCAGTTGCGGTCCGGCGTCACCGAGGGATGGCCCCGGCTTCCCAAGTGCGGCTGAAATGGTAGTGAAATCTAGTCAGGCAGAAAGCTTTCCAGATCCGCCCGGCGCTCGACTTGCGATGCCCGCGCTCCCCGGCCATGAACGCCCACGAGCGACGGGGCGTGTTCCGCGGTTTAGGTTCACTATCTGAGGTGAAATCTGCTATTGCTGAGCCGCTTTCGTATTCAGCGCACCTTGCACCCGCCGATATGATCCTTATCCGCACCGCCGAACACCGCGATCGACTTGCACCGCAACGCTCCCCCATGTCGCCGTCTTTCTTTCCCCGTAGCTGAGCACGGCTGTGTTCTTCGGTCAGCTCCGGCCTTACTCGAATCCTGTTATGTGTCTGCGGGATTGGCCTCGGACAGGCGCGTGTTGCAAGCCTTCCGAGGCTCAAAGCCTGCGCTGTGTCGCGTTGATCATTTGTACTTATGATCCGAGTTGCTGAATGTATCGGCATATCGTTGCCCCGGGTCGGCAGGCATGGTGCAATCGGTCAGTCGTTGGATACCGCGAATTCGGCAACCGGAAAACCGCGGAGTCATAAAGCATTAGAAAGAGGAGTGTCGATTTGACGTTGTGGGTGGTTCCCGAGGGTTTGACCGGCGCTGCTGCGGCGGTGGAGGCGTTGAGTGCTCGGTTGGCGGCTGCGCATGCTGCCGCGGCGCCGTTGATCACGGGAGTGGTGGCTCCAGCAGCCGACCCGGTGTCGTTGCGTACCGCGGCGGGGCTCAGCGCCTGCGGTGTGCATCACGTGGGAATCGCCACCGAGGGCGTCGAAGAGCTGGCCCGCTCGGGTGTGGGCATCGGTGAAGCCGGGGTCAGTTATACCGCTGGTGATGCCGCCGCAGCGCTGACGTATGCCCCTGCGGCTGGTTTGGCATGATCACACCGATCTGGATGGCCTGCCCGCCGGAGCTGCATTCGGCGCTGCTGAGTGCTGGCCCGGGGCCGGCTCCGTTGGTGGCGGCCGCCGCGCAATGGTCGTCGCTAAGTGCTCAGTATGCCGACACGGCTGAGGAACTGAGTATGGTGCTGGCCGCGGTGGCGGCCGGGGCTTGGCAGGGTCCCAGCGCGGAGCTGTGCGCGGCGGCCTATGCCCCGTATCTGGCCTGGCTAATGCAAGCAAGCACCGATACTGCGGGCGCGGCTGCTGCGCACGAGGCCGCGGCCACCGCCTACACCACTGCGCTGGCGACAATGCCCACGTTGGGGGAGTTGGCCGCCAACCACACCACCCACGCGGTGCTGCTGGCCACCAATTTCTTTGGGATCAACACGATCCCGATTGCGCTCAACGAAGTCGACTACGTGCGGATGTGGATCCAAGCCGCCGCCGCCATGAGCGTCTACGACGAGGTTTCTGCTGCGGCACTGGCCGCTGCACCACATGCCAACCCGGCACCAGTCATCCTCAAACCCGGCAGCATGGCCGTTGCTGCAGCTGCCCAAACCGCCCTCACCCCCTTCCCCTTCTTGGAAATTCTGAATCTCATCGTAGAAACGATCATCGGTGAGGCAGTGATGTTCGTATTATTTTGGGCGAGTGCATTTGTGCTTCTGATCTCGCCTTTACTCTTGGTTGCTGCGGGCGCGGCTGTTTTGTTGGGAGATTATACCGTTGCGGCTTATCTGCTGGCATTACCTATAGCCGCTCCAATTATCATGGCCATTATGGGTACCTTCTTTTTCTTAAATCCCGTGCTGGTTTTCTTTCAAGGTGTCATGCTGATTATCAACTGGATTATCGGCAATCTGGCTCTCGCTGGTCCAGCTTTATCGACTTATTTTGCTTCAGGGCTGGCCATTCCGGCCGCCGCCGCAAGCGCCAGCGCCGCGGTGCAGCTAGCAGAGGTGGCCCCGGTGTCCGCTGTTGCAGTCGATGCGGTGCTCCCGGTTGCAGGTGCACCGGCCGTGGTGTCGCAAGCGCAGTTGGCGTCGGCGGTTTCAGCGCAGAGCGGGGCGTCGGTATCCGTGACTGCTGGTAATCAGGCTGCGAATGGTATTGGTTTTGCTGGAACGCTGACCAATGGGGCCGGAATGCCCGCTACCGGGTTGGCCGCCATCGGTGCTGAGTGTGGTGGTGCGCAGATTCCGATGCTGCCGGCCAGCTGGGAGCACGGGGTAGTCGGAGCGCTTGGCGATGGGGGGTTGATCGGCTTAGCGGTGTGACCGTCAGATAACCAGGAAGTCACGGAAATCGAGTCTGAAGGAGAGTTGTTGTGAGTTTATTGGATGCACATATTCCGCAGTTGGTGGCGTCGCAGTCAGCGTTTGCCGCCAAGGCGGGATTAATGCGGCACACCATCAGTTCGGCTGAGCAGTCCGCGATGTCGGCGCAGGCATTTCATCAGGGTGAGTCAGCGGCGGCATTTCAGGCCTCGCATGCCCGGTTTGTCGAGGCGGCCGCCAAGGTGAACGCGTTGCTGGACATCGCGCAGGCCAATCTCGGCGACGCCGCCGGCACCTATGTGGCCGCCGATGCCGCTGCAGCTTCGGCCTACACCGGCTTCTGAGGCCCGAGTTAACCATCGTCATTTTCTGAAAGGGTTTGTGATGTCGCAGATTATGTACAACTACCCCGCCATGATGGCTCATGCCGGGGATATGTCCGGGTATGCCGGAACGCTGCACAGCCTGGGTGCCGACATAGCCACCGAGCAGGCCGCATTGTCCAATGCGTGGCAGGGCGACACCGGGCTGACCTATCAGGGTTGGCAAGCGCAGTGGAATCAATCCATGCAGGAACTGGTCAGCGCGTATCAGTCAATGGCCTCCACGCATGAATCCAACACGTTGGCGATGAACGCCCGCGACATGGCCGAAGCCGCCAAATGGGGCGCCTAGCCTAAAGCATCCGTTGGAGGCCAGTTCCGCGGGACTGCTCGAGCGAACCTGACAGTCGCCAGTCGGCTAATCACGACCTCGAGCAGCCCCGCGGGCCTGGCCTCCACCGTGTTTGGTCCCGTGCGCAAGGCCGTTCCAGACCGATTCAACTTCATTTCGGACACGGCTCGAAATACAGCAAGCACATACGCCCCCGTCGACGTCGACAAACTCGCCGACATCGCCCCGATCCCTCCCGGCCATCGAAGTTGCAACCCGCAGCAAAGAGCATCGGGAAATTACTCAAGCCGCCCAGGTTTCGGTGGCAAGAACCCTCCGCGCGCCGCAACGCCACTTCGCCATACCGTGCCATTCCGTCATGTCGCAGTAGTTGTAGTGCCGCGACCAAACCGCCGCCTGGACGACGCGTCGGGGCCCGGATCAGCCTGGGGTTTTCCCGAAATTGGGAAGCGTCTGCGACAATAGCGGCTAGCTGTGTTGCATTTGTCAGCGAGGTCAGTGAGTCCTGGAGGGCCTTTGGTATGCCGAGTCCGCGCCGCGAAGACGGCGACGCGCTGCGCTGTGGTGACCGTAGCGCCGCTGTCACCGAGATCCGCGCTGCGCTGGCCGCGCTGGGGATGCTAGATAATCCCGACGAAGACCTGATCACCGGCCGCCACATCGCACTCGAGGTGTTCGACGCCGAACTCGACCAAGCGGTACGTGCCTTCCAGCAGCATCGCGGACTGCTTGTTGACGGCATCGTCGGCGAGGCCACCTATCGGGCGTTGAAGGAGGCTTCCTACCGGCTCGGTGCCCGCACGCTCTATCACCAATTCGGTGCGCCCCTATACGGCGACGATGTGGCGACACTACAGGCCCGACTTCAAGATCTCGGGTTCTACACGGGGCTGGTCGACGGATATTTCGGGTTACAGACGCACAATGCGCTGATGTCGTACCAGCGTGAGTACGGGCTCGCCCCCGACGGTATCTGCGGCCCGGAAACGTTGCGGTCCTTGTACTTTCTCAGTTCACGCGTCAGCGGCGGCTCTCCGCACGCGATTCGGGAAGAGGAGCTGGTCCGCCGTTCGGGTCCCAAGTTGTCCGGCAAGCGCATCATCATCGATCCCGGCCGCGGGGGTGCCGATCACGGCCTGATCACCCAAGGCCCGGCCGGGCCGATCAGCGAGGGAGATGTCTTGTGGGACTTGGCGAGTCGCCTCGAAGGACGAATGTCGGCCATCGGCATGGAGACCTTCTTGTCCCGACCGGCCAACCGCAGCCCGTCAGACGCCGAACGCGCTGCCACCGCCAACGCAGTTGGCGCAGACCTGATGATCAGCCTGCGCTGCGAGACCCAAGCCAGTCCTTCGGCTAACGGCGTCGCCTCGTTCCACTTCGGTAACTCGCACGGGTCGGTATCCACCATCGGTCGCAATCTGGCTGACTTCATTCAGCGAGAAGTGGTGGCACGCACTGGTTTACGGGATTGCCGTACCCATGGCCGGACATGGGATCTGTTGCGGCTGACCCGGATGCCGACCGTTCAAGTCGACATCGGCTATATCACCAACCCCCATGACCGGGAGATGCTGGTCTCAACACAGACCCGTGACGCCATTGCCGAAGGTATTCTTGCCGCAGTCAAGCGCCTCTACTTGCTGGGTAAAAACGACCGCCCCACAGGCACTTTCACTTTCGCCGAGTTATTAGCCCACGAGCTGTCGGTGGAGCGGGCCAGCAGGCTCGGCGGTTCCTGAATTGTCTTGAAGTTCCCGGGGCGCATCGTTCTCCGAGCCGTCAGGGTACCGGGCCTAGACCTAGACGTACCGGGCCTGGCGGTAGCGAGCGTGCTCATAGAAATGCTTGCTGGGTTTGATTTCGGCCGTGCGGTGGAGGTGCTGACATGATGAGGGATCTCCGTGTTCGGAGATCCCTGGTGTCGGTCGTAGCCTCGGGTTGTTGAGATCAGGGAGGCGGTGGTGGCCGACGTGCAGCCTTTCTCACCGAGGTCTACGGGCATGTTGCCGAGTTAGACCCAAGGCTACCAACAGATCTCGACAGATCTCGCCCGTCGCGCGACCTGGCGCAAGCCTGGCGACAACTGGACCGCAGCCTGAACCACCAAGTTGGCCTGATCGTGAACTTCGGCCCTCACGCGGAGCTAGAACTGGCGCTGGAACTAGCAGTAGAACTGGCCGTCGTAGCCGCCCCCACGGGTTGTTGCAGCTGCGCATTTTCCAGCAATCGCTCCAAAGCCGCCTCTACCTCGGCCTTCCACCCAAAGCCTTTGTCCAGTTCGAGCCGCAACCGCGGGAAGTACCTGTGCGGGGCCACCACCACAAAACCCATGTCGGTCAAGAAGTCTGCGTCGATGACGCAGTGGTCGACGGAGCAGTCACCGACAACCTCGAGCACTGGGCGCACTTCCGGATCGATCAATCCAGGGTCCTGTAAGTCGGCCACCTCCACCGTGCGGCCGAAAGCTTCCAGCGCACGTACCCCGCGTCGGACCAGTTCGTCGACCACCCCGGCGATCAGGCTGTGCGGCAAATCATCGGGGGCTTGTCCGCGTTCGATACCCATCGACGTCAACAACACCGCATCGGCAGACACCGGCGCGGTCGGGAACCGGTGGGCCCGCGGTACGGCTCGCGGCGGAGCGTAGAACACGTACCCCAGACAGGGCGGTTCGGCGTCACTGCGTTCATCCGGAATCGCCGTCGCCACCTGACCGCACGAACCCCATTCCAACATCACCATTGACAGCCAGGCTTCTTTTTCGAATTCCGGGTCGGCGAGGTGGTGATCGTTGCCCAGGGTCGCGGGGTCCACTTCCCAGAAGACGCACCGGCGCGCGTGCTTGGGTAGCTGCTCAAAGGCTTCGAGCCGCAGCGCTGTGATACGAGCAGACACTAGTCTCCTGGCCTCCGTGCGGTACTGCAACTGTCAGCGCCGCTCCTCTGCCGGCCCTTCGGCCGACGTTGTCGCACGGCCACGCCCACAGCCCTGATCTCCCCCGGCTGATGTGCACCAGCAACCTCTCCAGGATAGGAGAGTTGGTCGCAATTGGGCCAGTATCGGTTGGCCACCCGGGCCGCTGCCGGCCGCTGCCGCGTCACGACCGGCTCCGCTGCTCACAACCAACCGGTCGTGTCACGAAAACCCTTGGCGCACATGGGGTCCGCGCTGAAGTACACCGCAACAAGCACTGCCTCCCTATTCCGGAACCGCGTCAGTGTCACAGTGACGTAATTACCCGGTGTTGCGGCTCACGCGTTTGCATCGGTCATCAAGCCGATGATCCGCTGCAAATCGTCCACCGAACCGAACTCGACCACGATCTTGCCCTTGCGTTTGCCAAGGCTGACCGTGACCCGGGTGTCGAAGGCGGTCGATAGACGCTCGGCAACGTCTTGAAGCCCGGGCATGTGGATCGGTTTGCGCCGCGGCGGAGTTGGTGTGCTGGTACCGGCCCGGTTGGCCAGCGTGACGGCCTCCTCAGTGGCTCGCACCGACAGACCCTCGGCGACGATTCGGCTCGCCAGTTCCTCCTGTGCCTCCGGCCCAGCCTCTAGCGACAGCAGCGCACGCGCATGACCAGCCGACAACACCCCTGCGGCGACCCGCCGCTGAACGGGGATTGGCAGCTTGAGCAACCGGATCATGTTGGTGATCAACGGGCGCGACCGGCCGATGCGTGCGGCCAGTTCATCGTGGGTGACGCCGAATTCATCGAGTAGCTGTTGGTAGGCGGCTGCCTCCTCCAGCGGGTTCAACTGGACCCGATGGATGTTTTCCAATAGGGCATCGCGCAGCAGACTATCGTCACCGGTTTCGCGCACGATAGCGGGAATCGTGGCCAGGCCGGCCTCTTGGGCAGCGCGCCAACGTCGCTCCCCCATCACGATTTGGTAGTGCGCACCGCTTGGCGTTGCCTCGATCGCCCGCACCACGATTGGCTGCAGGAGCCCGAACTCGCGGATCGAGTGCACCAATTCCTGCAGTGCCTCCTGGTCGAAAACCTGGCGTGGTTGCCGGGGATTGGCCTCGATGTCCGACGGAGCGATCTCGCGGTACACCGCACCCATCGGGCTGGCATCGAGCGCGGGCCCGCCGATCACGACGTCGGCGGTCGCCGACCCCATCCGTGGGCCGAACGACGGCCCGGACTCACCGTCGGCGGGACCGGTGGGTATCAGCGAAGCCAGTCCCCGCCCAAGGCCGCCTTTCCGGCGTGACGGCTGCGTCATTGTCGTCCCCTCCCGGCTGATGGTCGATCACGATCGGCCAGTTCACGACTGGCATCGAGGTAGCTCATTGCTCCCCGAGAACCGGGATCGTAATCGATGATCGTCATGCTGTAGCCCGGCGCCTCCGATACCTTGACGCTGCGTGGAATCACCGTCCGCAATACCTTACTTCCGAAATACCGGCGGACCTCTTCCGCCACCTGATCGGCTAGCTTGGTCCGCCCGTCATACATCGTCAGGATTACCGTGGTGACTTCGAGTTCGGGGTTGAGGTGTGCCTTCACCATCTCGATGTTGCGCATCAACTGTGACACGCCCTCCAGCGCGTAATACTCGCACTGAATCGGGATCAACACCTCCGGGGCGGCGACCAGTGCATTGATGGTGAGCAGGCCCAACGACGGGGGGCAGTCGACAAAGACGTAGTCGAAGTCGAGGTGGTCGAGTTCGGCCAGCGCGGTACGCAACCGGTTTTCACGCGCCACCATGCTCACCAGTTCGATCTCGGCGCCGGCGAGATCGATTGTCGCCGGGACGCAGAACAGGCGCTCGCTGTGCGGGCTACGCCGTATTGCCCGCCGCAGTGACACTTCGCCGATGAGCACTTCGTAGGACGACGGTGTCCCGGATTGCCGTTCGGTGATACCTAGCGCCGTGCTTGCGTTGCCCTGTGGATCGAGATCGATGACGAGCGTCTTGAGTCCCTGAACGGCGAGCGCGGCGGCGAGGTTGACCGCGGTGGTCGTCTTCCCCACGCCGCCCTTCTGGTTAGCGACGGTGAAAAGACGCCGCTGGTGGGGCCGCGGTAACGGTTCGTGGGTGGTGTGCAGGACGCGCATGGCGCGTTCGGCTGCGGCGCCAATCGGGGTGTCGATTTCGGTTGATGTTTCACGTGAAACATTCACCGTGGGATTGTGCGTTGTTTCGGCCGCCGACGCCAACTCGGGGGGCACCACGGCGGTGGAGGTTCCGCCATCGACCGTGTTGGCACCCGCGAAGGTCTTCGCCACGCTGGCGGTCACCGTCGACAGCGACCCGGACACCGGCGGCCTGGCAGATGCGGTCCGCGCTTCCGCATCAGGTAGGTCTACCGAAAATGGTGCCGCAGGCCCTGGCGCCGGGGCCGAAATGATCCCCGTCTGCGCTGAAGAACCGGCTGCTGCCGGTGCGGCGGAAAGCCGGAGTGTGTTCATATCGCTACCCCGTTCGCTGATCGCCCCCGATCCGGTCGGTCCTGACCTTCGCGCCGTGCCACCACCGCCACGGTTGCGGTTGGCCGTAAATAGTTCGCGCCACATTCCACTACCCTGACATCACGCACACCCGATGCGGCCATTACACGCCGATACTTCTCCACTTCATCGGCGGCCCGCTCTCCCTTGATCGCAAGCATTCGCCCGTCACGCTTCAGCAACGCCATACTCCACTTCGTCAGTTTGTCCAATGGGGCCACCGCCCGTGACACCGCGACATCGCTGGCGCCAAGCCGCTTCCGTACCGCCGGATCCTCGGCCCGGCCCCGCACCACATCCACTGCCAACTCCAGGTCCGCGACGACCGCACATAGAAATTCACTGCGGCGCAGCAACGGCTCCAGAAGAATGATCCGGAGGTCGGGCCGCGCCAGGGCCAGCGGCACACCGGGCAGTCCGGCGCCGCTGCCGATGTCGACGACCCGTTCACCCGCACCGACGAGCTCGCCGATCACGGCACAGTTCAATAGGTGGCGCTCCCAGACCCGCTCGGCTTCACGCGGGCCCAGTAACCCGCGCTCGACGCCGGGTCCCGCCAACCAGTCGGCGTATCGCCGGGCGAGTCCAAGCCGGTCGCCAAAAATCGCCATCGGGATGCCGGACCTGTCGGGGTGCATGGGTTCCAATACGGGTCGCAACGGCCGGGGCGGCTCGGCAGAGCGTCCATGTTTCACGTGAAACAATCTCCGATCTTCCGAGCTCTGCCGATGACCCAGTCCGCCCGAACTACATAGCTGTAACTCACTGACCCCAATATCGCGGCGAGATCGCGGTCGGATAACGGGTTAGTCGCGCAGCACCACAACACGCCGCGACGGCTCGGCGCCCTCGCTTTCGCTGTGCACACCGGGCACTGCGGCGACCGCATCGTGGACGATCTTGCGTTCGAACGGCGTCATCGGCGCGAGTTCCTGACGTTCACCGCTCTCGGCGACGCGCCGCGCCACCCTTTCCCCCAAGGCCGCCAATTCTTCTCGGCGGCGCCGGCGCCAGCTTGCAATATCGAGCATCAATCGACTCCGCACCCCGGTCTTCTGGTGCACCGCCAATCGGGTGAGCTCCTGCAGAGCATCCAGCACCTCTCCCCCGCGACCCACCAACTTATTCAGGTCGTCGCTGCCGTCGATGCTGACCACCGCGCGGTTACCCTCGACGTCCAGATCGATATCGCCGTCGAAGTCCAAGAGGTCCAACAACTCTTCCAAGTAGTCGCCGGCGATTTCCCCTTCGGCGACCAACCGCTCTTCCAGATCGGTCTCGTCGGCATCGACGCTAGCCGGCATCACGTCCTCTGCGACATCGGGCACATCCCCCACCGCTGACTTGCTCTCTATGTCGAGCTCGGTGGTTTCGGCATCAGTCATGGCTTTTCTCCCTCACTCACGGGTCAGTGTTGGCGATGTTTCGCGGCATTCTGCTGAGGCTTTCTGGGCGGTCGTGCCGCTCGTCCCGCAAAGGCTGTGTCGCGCTCTTACCGTTTGCGCTTCTTGGGCCGCGCACCCGGGCGCGGTGTGCGGCCGGCGGGGGCGTTGTTCCGGCCGGTCTGAGGCGGCTTGCCGGCCGGAGTCCGTGGTTCCTTCTCGGACTTCCCTTCCGGGCTCTGATCAGCCGAGTCGGTCTTCTTCACGCCGCCCTCGGCATCCGCATCGGACACCGGCTCCGCTACCGACCCATCACCTCCGCCAGACGCCGCCTTGGGCAGGCGCTTCGGCTTGGCTCCCGGGGCAGGCGCGTTGGCCGCCCTGCGCTGCAGCACTTCCTGCCTCTTGGCCTCGTCCTCTTTTTCGATCATCCCGAACACGTAATGCTGCTGAGCAAACGTCCAGATGTTGTTCGAAAACCAGTACAGGATGATCGCCAGCGGAAGGAAGGGGCCACCGACGACGACGCCCAGCGGGAAAACATAGAGCGCCAACTTGTTCATCATCGCGGTCTGCGGGTTCGCCGCCGCCTCCGGGCTCTGCCGGGCAATGGATGCCCGGCTGTTGAAGTAGGTCGCGATCCCGGCCAAGATCATGACCGGCACACCGACCGCAATCACAGCGGGCCGGCTGAAATCGACGAACGCGTCCAACCCACCGCGCTGAGTCATCGACGCCCCGATCGGGGCGCCGAACAGGTTGGCGTCCAGGAAGTGGCCCACGTCGGTCGGGGTAAAGACGTAATTGCCGGTGAGCCGGTTCTCCACCACCGACATCTGCGGCTGGCCGAAACCGCCCGTCGTGCGGTTGAACGAACGCAACACGTGATACAGGCCCAAGAACACCGGGATCTGCGCCAACATCGGCAAGCAACCCAAGATCGGATTGAACCCGTGTTCGCGTTGCAGCTTCTGCATCTCCATCGCCATGCGTTGGCGATCCTTGCCGTACTTCTTCTGCAGCGCCTTGATCTGCGGCTGCAGTTCTTGCATCTGGCGGGTGGTGCGGATCTGCCGGACGAACGGTTTGTAGAGCAGGGCACGCAGCGTGAACACCAGGAACATCACCGACAGCGCCCACGCGAAGAAGTTCGACGGACCGAAAATCAGCGCGAACAGCTTGTACCAGACCCACATGATCCACGACACCGGGTAGTAGACGAAGTCGAGGCTGAAGAAATCAAACAAAAGACTCACGCTCCCCTTGCTTCGCCGGCAGGTCCCCGCCGACAGCGCAGCAGTCCGAATATCGCTGGCGCTCTGGTATCGGATCCCATCCTCCCCGATGCCAGGGTCCGCACTTAGCGAGCCTGGCCACCGTCAGCCAGCTCCCCCGGATCAGGCCGTATTCGGTCAGCGCAGCCACGGCGTACTGGCTGCAGGTTGGGACAAAACGACACGAGGCCGGCCGTAGCGGAGAGACCATGTGCCGATAGAGATTGATCACGAAAATCAGTGCGCGGGCCGTCCACCGCCCAGTGGCTTTCACCACGCTCGCGGGACTCCACGCCGACTGGGTCACCGGTCGGCACCCGCCGATTCGAAGGCTCGTCGCAAGCCGCGTCGCACCTGTTGTTCCAGACGCACCGACGACACCTGCCGACTGCTCGGCAGTGCCCGAATCACCACTTGGTCGCACGGATGCAGGTTGCCGAGTAGCGGCCGGGCGACGTGTCGCAACCGGCGTGCAACGCGATGCCGTTCGACCGCGGTACCCACCGATTTGGCGATAATCAACCCCACCCGCGGACCGCTGCAGTCCTGCGATTGCGTACCCCGCCGGACATGGACGACCACGTCGGGCTGTACGGTACGGACCCCGTACTTGACGGTTGCGTCAAACTCGGTTGACCGCCTCATGCGGTTGCGTGCGGACAGCACCGCTAAGAAACCTGCCGCGACGATCAGGCAGTCAGTGCGCGGCGGCCCTTACGGCGCCGGCCGGACACGATGGCTCGCCCGGCCCGGGTACGCATCCGCAGTCGAAAACCATGAACGCGGGCTCGACGCCGGTTGTTCGGCTGGAAGGTCCGCTTGCCCTTGGCCACGGCGTTCTCCTCGATGTGTCTCGCATACCATCCGCCCGCTCATCGTGCACACTCGGCGGCCGGAGGTGGTCTGGCAGCTGGCCGGCGCGGTCCCCGGACTCTCATCCAGGTCGCAGCCGTATCGCCGACTTTCGGGCGACTGTTTGAGGGTACTGACGAGCCTTCGCCTGGTCAAACCTCGCCAGTCCCAACAGACTCAGGCTGAACCGGCCCGCCCCGAAAGATGGCTGCCTCTAACACACTCCATATTCCACGCACATCCAAAGACCGCTAACCGAAAACGAAAGAACTGTTGGCAGCCGCACCGAAAACTGTTAGCTTCGGGCAGTGCTGTTTCGGACTGAAACGGCAGCCGACGATGAAGCGAGGATGGCGGATCGACTAGCTGCCCCGACAGCCGGGTGGTTGGATGCAGCGCGGAGATCGCGGGCCGTGGCCGAAAGGTTACGGAACGTAGTCGACCGTCCTTTCCACAACTGTGGATAACCATGTGGACAGTTTGCTATTCGCCGACAATTGCACCTCGATGTCGGACCAGGGGGATGCGTCGTTGACCGATGATCCCGGATCCGGCTTTGCCTCGGTGTGGAATGCGGTCGTCTCCGAACTCAACGGGGAACTCAACGCTGACGGCATCGCGCACACTGGCACCACCCTCACCACTCCCCTCACTCCTCAGCAACGAGCCTGGTTGAACCTTGTCCAACCGCTCACCATCGTCGAGGGGTTTGCGCTGTTGTCGGTCCCGAGCAGCTTCGTCCAAAACGAGATCGAGCGTCACCTGCGCACCCCGATCACCGACGCGCTGAGTCGACGACTTGGTCACCAGATCCAACTCGGGGTTCGCATCGCGCCACCTCCGCCCACGACTGACGCCGACGAGGGTGCGCAGCCGGCCGATGATTCCGGCCTGGAAATGTCACGGGAAACGTCACCCGAAACCCCCGAAGCCCCCGGAGACACCGACGACGCCGACGAGACCGCCGGCGGCCCTCGACCCGGTTGGCCCACCTACTTCACCAAGCGCCCGTCGGGCACCGCCGATACGGTCGCTGCCACCGGCGGAACCAGCCTCAACCGCCGCTACACGTTCGACACCTTCGTGATCGGCGCCTCCAATCGGTTCGCGCACGCCGCCACCCTGGCCATCGCCGAAGCACCTGCGCGCGCCTACAACCCCCTCTTCATCTGGGGCGAGTCGGGACTGGGCAAAACTCACCTCTTGCACGCGGCCGGCAATTACACGCAGCGACTGTTCCCGGGTATGCGGGTCAAGTACGTCTCCACCGAGGAATTCACCAACGACTTCATCAACTCCTTGCGTGACGACCGTAAGGTCGCCTTCAAGCGCAGCTACCGCGACGTCGACGTGTTGCTCGTGGATGACATCCAGTTCATCGAAGGCAAGGAAGGCATTCAGGAGGAGTTCTTCCACACCTTCAACACGCTGCACAACGCGAACAAGCAGATCGTCATCTCCTCCGACCGGCCGCCCAAACAGCTCGCCACACTCGAAGACCGGCTGCGGACCCGGTTCGAATGGGGCCTGATCACCGATGTGCAGCCCCCGGAGTTGGAGACCCGCATCGCCATCTTGCGCAAGAAGGCACAGATGGAACGGCTCGCGGTACCCGACGATGTCCTGGAACTCATTGCCAGCAGCATCGAACGCAACATCCGCGAACTCGAGGGTGCACTGATCCGGGTCACCGCATTCGCTTCGCTGAACAAGACCCCGATCGACAAAGCCCTGGCCGAGATCGTCCTGCGTGATCTCATCGCCGACGCCACCGCCATGCAAATCAGCGCGGCGACCATCATGGCCGCCACCGCCGAATACTTCGACACCACGGTCGAAGAGCTGCGCGGACCGGGCAAGACGCGATCGCTGGCCCAGTCACGCCAGATCGCGATGTACCTCTGCCGGGAGCTCACCGATCTGTCTCTGCCCAAGATCGGTCAGGCGTTCGGCCGCGACCACACCACGGTCATGTACGCCCAACGCAAGATCTTGTCCGAAATGGCCGAACGCCGCGAAGTCTTCGATCACGTCAAAGAGCTCACGACAAGGATCCGTCAGCGCTCCAAGCGATGAACCCGGTGCATTTCCGGTCGCCTTCTGCAAAAAACTTCTCTCCCGCCAGTCACAGCAGCCACACCCATCCGGTGTGGGTAGTTATGTGCACAGCCACTCGAAACTGCATTGCACACTTCGGCCTTCCCTTGCACAACTGCCGATTCATCCCCAGCAGCCCACACGGCCCACACAGTCCACCACGTCGTCATCCACATCCCGGTTCGCCGCCTAGCAGCACCGACACCGGGCCATCCCCAGAACTCACACCCCTTATTACTGTTATTGAGATCTATTCGAGGGTTGTCCTTAGAAGAACGGGTCTGGGGACACCCGGCACACAGGGTCTCTCGCGAGGGTGCGTAGCCCGACATGTCAGCGTTGACGATTAGCTTTCAACTTGGGGCCAGACGTTCTACGGTTGTTGTTCGACTGCCGTTGCGGTGTTACGTCACGGGCAGTCGCGATGCCGGCAGCGGGAGCTGGCTCACGGATCTAGGGATCGAACTCACTGTTAGGTGAAGGGACGCAATGGACGCGGCTACGACCCAGACTGGTCTCACCGACTTGAAGTTTCGCTTGGTGAAGGAGTCGTTCGCCGAGGCGGTGTCGTGGGTGGCGAAGAACCTGCCGACCAGGCCGGCCGTGCCGGTGCTCTCAGGTGTGTTGTTGACGGGCTCAGACGACGGGCTGACAATTTCCGGGTTCGATTACGAGGTTTCCGCCGAAGTACAGGTTGCTGCCGAAATAGCTTCTCCGGGAAGTGTTTTGGTTTCAGGCCGGCTGTTGTCCGACATCACTCGCGCCTTGCCCAATAAGCCGGTCGATTTCTACGTCGACGGCAACCGGGTCGCCTTGACCTGCGGAAACGCCAGGTTCTCGCTGCCGACCATGGCGGTGGAGGACTACCCGACGCTGCCGACGCTGCCCGATGACACCGGGACGCTGCCGTCGGATCTGTTCGCCGAGGCCATCAGCCAGGTCGCCATCGCGGCCGGCCGTGACGACACACTGCCGATGTTGACCGGTATCCGCGTTGAGATCGCCGGTCACACGGTGGTTTTAGCGGCGACCGACAGGTTCCGCCTGGCAGTTCGCGAATTGACGTGGACCGCATTGTCGCCTGACATCGAAGCCTCGGTGCTGGTTCCGGCCAAGACATTGGCCGAGGCCGCCAAGGCCAACAGCGACGGATCTGATGTTCGGCTGTCATTGGGTGCCGGCACCGGCGTCGGCAAGGACGGGCTGCTGGGGATCAGCGGTAACGGCAAGCGCAGCACGACCCGGTTGCTGGACGCGGAGTTTCCGAAATTTCGCCAGCTGCTGCCGGTCGAGCACACCGCGGTGGCCACCGCGGATGTGGCGGAGTTGACCGAAGCGATCAAGCTGGTCGCGCTGGTTGCCGATCGCGGCGCGCAGGTCCGCATGGAATTCGCCGAAGGGACACTGCGGCTTTCCGCCGGCGCCGACGATGTCGGACGAGCCGAGGAAGACCTTGCCGTCGACTTCGCCGGTGAACCGTTGACGATCGCGTTCAACCCGACATATCTGACCGACGGTCTGGGCTCGTTGCATTCCGAGCGGGTGTCGTTTGGTTTCACCACCCCGGGAAAGCCCGCTCTGCTGCGTCCCGCATCAGCCGAGGATGCCACGCCGACCGGTAGTGGTCCCTTCGCGGCGGTGCCGACGGACTACGTCTACCTGCTGATGCCGGTTCGGTTGCCGGGCTGATCGTTGTGGTGCCGAAGTAGGTGTACGTCCGGCATTTGGGATTGCGTGATTTCCGCTCGTGGGCGCACGCGGACCTGGAGTTACACCCGGGGCGGACCGTGTTCGTTGGTCCGAACGGCTTCGGCAAGACGAATCTCATTGAGGCACTGTGGTATTCGAGCACCTTGGGTTCGCATCGGGTCGGCACCGACGCGCCGTTGATCCGGGCCGGCGCTGACCGTGCGGTGATCTCGACGATCGTGGTCAGCGACGGTCGGGAATGCGCGGTGGACCTGGAGATCGCCGCGGGACGGGCGAACAAGGCCCGGCTCAACCGGTCACCGGTGCGCAGTACCCGCGAAGTGGTCGGGGTGTTGCGAGCAGTGCTGTTCGCTCCCGAGGATTTGGCATTGGTGCGCGGGGATCCGGCGGATCGACGTCGCTACCTCGACGATTTGGCCACAGTGCGCCGCCCGGCCGTGGCCGCCGTGCGGGCCGATTACGACAAGGTGCTGCGGCAGCGTACCGCGCTGCTGAAATCTGTGGCGGGCGCAAGGTATCGAGGGGACCGCGGTGTGCTGGACACGCTGGATGTCTGGGATAGCCGACTGGCCGAGCACGGCGCCGAATTGATGGCCGCCCGTATGGATTTGGTGAGTCAATTAGCCCCGGAGGTGGCGAAGGCGTATCAACTGCTGGCGCCGGAGTCACGCACGGCGTCCATCGAGTACCGGGCCAGCATGACGTCGGTGGTCCCCGGATCTGACGAACCTGACGGGACTGCCGATCGCGGATACCTGGAGGCCCGGCTGTTGGCGGCGCTGGCCGCCCGTCGTGATGCCGAGGTGGAACGTGGGGTATGTCTGGTCGGTCCGCACCGCGACGACCTGGAATTGCGGTTGGGTGACCAACCCGCCAAAGGTTTTGCCAGCCATGGGGAGTCGTGGTCGATGGCGGTGGCATTGCGGCTGGCCGCCTATGAACTGTTGCGGGTCGAGGGTAGTGACCCGGTGTTGTTGTTGGACGACGTTTTTGCGGAGCTGGATACCAGGCGCCGTAGAGCCCTGGCGAGCGTGGCGGAGTCGGCCGAACAGGTTGTGGTGACTGCGGCGGTGCCGGAAGACATTCCGGCGGGTTGGGACGCGAAACGGGTGCAGATCGATTTGCGTGACGGTGCCGACGGACGGTTATCGGTGGTGTCCGCGTGAACGGCGAGCAATCAATCCCGGAGCACACCCCGCAACCCGACAACGCTATCGACTTGGTTCGACGCACCCTGGCAGAGGCTCAGGCTGCCGCTCGTGCCCGGGGACGGGGTCTCGGGCGCGGGCCGGTGGCGCAGCCTGTTTCATCGCGACGCGTCGCCGGACAGCGCCGAAGTTGGTCGGGTCCGGGACCCGACGCTCGCGATCCGCAACCGTTGGGCAAGTTAGCCCGCGAACTGGCGAAGAAGCGCGGTTGGTCCGGACGTGTTGCCGAGGGCACCGTGCTGGGCCAGTGGGCTTCAGTCGTCGGCCACCAGATCGCCGATCATGCGACTCCCACCTCGCTAGACGACGGTGTGCTCAGCGTGACTGCCGAATCGACCGCATGGGCCACGCAGTTGCGGATCATGCAAGCCCAACTACTGGCCAAGATCGCCGCCGCGGTGGGCAACGGCGTGGTGACCACGCTGAAAATCACCGGCCCGGCCGCACCGTCGTGGCGCAAAGGGCCGCGACACATCGCCGGTAGAGGGCCTCGCGACACCTATGGCTAGCCCATAACCAGGGTCCATCAAGAGTCGGCCCGAGCTCCATTTCGTCCGACGTCTGAAATCCACCAGGACGGAGCGGACCTGTATCCCCGACGTCCGGACGCGTCCTCCTAGAAGATATCGAGCGCACGGCGCAGTTAGATAGGTGGAAACGCGCCTAGAGAATCGGTGCGGACAGGTGCTCACGGTAGAGTAGGTACACGACCCGCTGCGGTGACTGGACCGCTCGCATTGCAACCCCGAGGAGAACATTCGGACCGTGGCTGCCCAGAAGAAGAAGGCCCAAGACGAATACGGCGCTGCATCCATCACGATTCTCGAGGGACTAGAGGCCGTCCGCAAACGTCCCGGCATGTACATCGGCTCGACCGGTGAGCGTGGTCTGCACCATCTCATCTGGGAGGTGGTCGACAACGCGGTCGACGAGGCGATGGCCGGTTACGCGGCCACCGTAAGCGTGGTGCTGCTCGAGGACGGCGGTGTCGAGGTGGCCGACGACGGCCGTGGAATCCCGGTCGCAATGCACGCCTCCGGCATACCGACCGTGGACGTGGTGATGACCCAGCTGCACGCCGGCGGGAAGTTCGATTCCGACGCCTACGCGATATCGGGCGGGCTGCACGGTGTGGGTGTCTCGGTGGTCAACGCACTGTCCACCCGGCTGGAGGTGGAGATCAAGCGCGACGGCCATGAGTGGTCGCAGGTTTACGAGAAATCCGAGCCGATGGGACTCAAGCAAGGCGCGCCGACTAAGAAGACCGGCACGACGGTGCGGTTCTGGGCCGATCCCAATGTTTTTGAGACCACCGAGTACGACTTCGAAACCGTCGCACGACGGTTGCAGGAGATGGCGTTTCTCAACAAGGGGCTCACCATCAATCTGACCGATCAGCGGGTGACCCAGGACGAGGTCGTCGACGAGGTGGTCAGCGACGTCGCCGAGGCCCCAAAGTCGGCCAGCGAGAAGGCGGCCGAATCCGCCGCCCCGCACAAGGTCAAGAAGCGTACCTTCCACTATCCCGGGGGTCTGGTTGACTTCGTCAAGCACATCAACCGGACCAAGAACGCCATCCACAGCAGCATCGTCGACTTCTCCGGTAAGGGACCCGGCCACGAAGTGGAGATCGCGATGCAGTGGAATGCCGGCTATTCGGAGTCGGTGCATACCTTCGCCAACACCATCAACACCCACGAGGGTGGGACCCACGAAGAGGGGTTCCGCAGCGCGCTGACCTCGGTGGTGAACAAGTACGCCAAGGACCGCAAACTGCTCAAGGAAAAGGACCCCAACCTCACCGGCGACGACATCCGGGAAGGGTTGGCCGCGGTGATTTCGGTCAAGGTCAGCGAGCCGCAGTTCGAGGGCCAGACCAAGACGAAACTGGGCAACACCGAGGTGAAGTCGTTCGTGCAGAAGGTGTGCAACGAACAGCTCACCCATTGGTTCGAGGCCAACCCCGCTGACGCTAAAACCGTTGTCAACAAGGCGGTTTCATCGGCGCAAGCACGCATTGCGGCCCGCAAGGCGCGCGAGTTGGTGCGCCGCAAGAGCGCAACCGATCTGGGCGGACTACCCGGCAAGCTCGCCGACTGCCGCTCGACCGACCCGCGCAAGTCCGAACTGTATGTGGTGGAGGGTGATTCAGCCGGCGGCTCGGCGAAGAGCGGTCGCGACTCGATGTTCCAGGCCATCTTGCCGTTGCGCGGCAAGATCATCAACGTCGAGAAGGCCCGCATCGACCGGGTGCTGAAGAACACCGAAGTCCAGGCGATCATCACCGCGTTGGGTACCGGCATCCACGACGAATTCGACATCGCGAGACTGCGTTACCACAAGATCGTGCTCATGGCCGACGCCGACGTCGACGGCCAGCACATCTCGACGTTGTTGCTGACGTTGTTGTTTCGCTTCATGCGTCCGCTCATCGAGAACGGGCATGTGTTCCTGGCCCAGCCGCCGCTGTACAAATTGAAATGGCAACGTTCCGACCCCGAATTCGCCTACTCCGATCGTGAACGTGACGGGTTGCTCGAGGCAGGGCTCAAGGCAGGCAAGAAGATCAACAAGGAAGACGGCATCCAGCGCTACAAGGGTCTAGGCGAAATGGATGCCAAGGAATTGTGGGAAACCACCATGGACCCGTCGGTGCGGGTGTTGCGCCAAGTCACGTTGGACGACGCCGCAGCCGCCGACGAGCTGTTCTCCATCCTGATGGGCGAGGACGTGGATGCACGCCGAAGCTTTATCACGCGCAACGCCAAGGACGTTCGCTTCCTTGACGTCTAAGTTGTCGGCGCGGGCCGGTGCGGTGCTGGGTGCCGGCGTGCTGTTGCTCGCAGGCTGCGCCCGCGAGGCGACCCCGAGGGAAGCCGAGTCCGGTCCCGGTGACCTCGTGATCGTCTACACCTCGCAAGTTGCACAAGTCAATTCGCTTCACATCATGAACGCGGATGGCAGCGGTGAGCGTGTGCTGCGACCACCCGACCCACCGGCGGAATCGGCGGTATTCTCCCCCGACGGGCACAAGATCGCCTACATCGCGGGTAAGCCTGCGCAGGTATTCGTCACGGATTCCGACCTGAAGAGCGCACGGCCGTTGACCAAAGCCGTTGCGGCTGAATCACACATCAACGAATCCGTGGCCTTAGCCTTCTCCCCCGACGGCAAAACGGTGGCCTATGTCGAAAGTGCCACCGGGGGCAGTTCGATCTATGTCGTTGACGCCACCGGCGGTGAGCCAAGGCAGCTCATGGCGCCCTTCGGGGCTTCCGAGGCTCCCGTGTCCGTTCCGCCGTTGCGTGTGGTGTTCACGCCCGACAGTCGGGCGGTGGTATATGACAGGTTGGCCAAAGCAGACTTTGGCCAACGGTTGGTCTTCGCCACCATCGCCGACGTTGTCCAGGGCGACAAGACCGACGAGCTAACGCTTCCGGTTCCAGAAGGAGTCATTGCGACGCGCGAGGATTTCCGGGGTGTCCCTGCCCAACTGGGGTATTCGCGGGATGGCAAGAAGATCGTTTATCAGCTCAGCGTGAGCCGGGGCAGGAATGCACTCTTTGTCGCCGATGCCAACTTCACAAATCCCCGCAAACTCGCCGATCTCAAGGATCCGCGCGCCGAATGGACTCTGCCGACGTTCTCGCCAGACGGCACCCAGATTGCCTATACCGACACATTATTCGACGTCGGAGCGCAGGCAATCTTTGTGGTCAATGCCGACGGCTCCGGTGTGCGCCAAGTCTCCAAGCCGCAGCGCGGTGACTACCACACTTCCCCCAGCTGGGGATATGCCGCGCGTCACAACTAACACCAGAACGAGGATTAGATGACAGACACGACGCTGCCGCCCGACAATTCTGCCGAACGGATCGAGCCGGTCGACATCCAGCAGGAGATGCAGCGCAGCTACATCGATTACGCGATGAGCGTCATCGTCGGCCGTGCGTTGCCGGAAGTGCGTGATGGTCTGAAACCGGTGCACCGGCGAGTGCTGTATGCGATGTACGACTCGGGTTTTCGTCCGGACCGCAGCCACGCCAAGTCGGCACGGTCGGTCGCCGAGACGATGGGTAACTACCACCCGCACGGCGACGCGTCGATCTACGACACCCTGGTGCGGATGGCGCAGCCCTGGTCGCTGCGTTATCCGCTGGTCGACGGCCAGGGCAACTTCGGGTCGCCAGGCAACGATCCACCGGCGGCGATGCGCTATTGCGTGACCGGAGATGCGTTGGTGCGGTTGCCATTTGGACAGTCGATGCGCATCGCCGATGTCGTGCCGGGCGCCCGGCCCAATTCGGATAACGCGGTCGAGCTGAAGGTGCTGGATCGGCACGGCAACCCGGTAGCGGCCGATCGCCTCTTTCATTCCGGTGACCATCAGACCTACATGGTGCGCACCGCGGAGGGTTATGAGGTCACCGGCACCGCGAACCACCCGTTGCTGTGCCTTGTCGACGTTGGTGGCGTGCCCACGTTGTTGTGGAAGCTGATCGAAGAAATCCACCCAGACGATTATGTGGCGCTACAGCGCACCCCTCCAATGGAATTGGGCCCCGCTGACTGGCACGACACGATGGAAGCGCTCCTGTTGGGGGCATTCATTAGTGAGGGCTGTGTTTCGGAAACCCGCGCCGGCTTTGCCAATCTGGACCGCGACTACTTCACCATGGTGGCCCGGGCTTACGACGCCGTTGTCGGCGGCAAACGCGATGTCTACCAGCAGACAATCGCCTCGGGATCGCTGCAGCACACGCTCTACACCCAGAACGTGACTGCTCTGAAGCAGAGCCGGTTGTGGCAGATACTGGGCATGCGGTCGGCAGACACGTATGTGCCGGAGTGGATGTGGCACTCTCCCGCGGCCGTCAAACGCGTCTTCCTGCAAGCACTCTTCGAGGGCGACGGTTCGTGTTCGAGGCGGCCACACAATACGATTCAGATCTCATACAACACCGTAAGCAAGCAGCTGGCCATGGACGTGCAGCAGATGTTGCTCGAGTTCGGTGTGATATCCCGGCGATACTTACATGCGGCCGGCGAGTACAAGGTCGTCATCACCGATCGGGCGCAAGCCGAATTATTTGCAAAGCAAATCGGTTTCGGTGGCGCAAAGCAAACCGAGCTGAGCAAGATCCTGGCCGCCATGCCCCCGTGCGCCGGCAGAGACAGCGATCACGTGCCCGGACTAGCTCGGTTTATTCGGAGGCACTGCGGCAGCCGGTGGGTCGACAAGGAATGGTTGCACAAGCACAACATTGACCGCCTTTCGCGGTGGCGCGGCGACGGTGCCGAAATCCTCTCGCACATCGCCGACCCCGATGTCCGTACCATTGCGACGGACCTCACCGACGGCCGCTTCTACTACGCGCGGGTCGCCTCCGTCACGGACGCCGGCGTGCAGCCGGTGTACAGCCTGCGGGTCGACACCGACGACCACGCCTTCCTCACCAACGGTTTCGTCAGCCACAACACCGAGGCCCGGCTAACCCCGTTGGCCATGGAGATGCTGCGCGAAATCGACGAGGAGACAGTCGATTTCATCCCTAATTATGACGGCCGGGTGCAGGAACCGACGGTGCTGCCCAGCCGGTTCCCCAACCTGCTGGCCAACGGTTCCGGTGGCATCGCGGTGGGCATGGCCACCAATATCCCGCCGCACAACCTGCGCGAACTCGCCGACGCGGTGTTCTGGGCGCTGGACAATTACGACGCCGACGAAGAAACGACGCTGGCCGCGGTGATGGAACGGGTCAAGGGCCCCGACTTCCCCACCGCCGGGCTCATCGTCGGATCCCAGGGCATCGCCGACGCATACAAGACCGGTCGCGGTTCCATCCGGATGCGCGGAGTCGTTGAGGTGGAAGAAGATTCGCGCGGCCGCACCTCTCTGGTCATCACCGAGCTGCCGTATCAGGTCAACCACGACAACTTCATCACCTCGATCGCCGAGCAGGTGCGCGACGGCAAGCTTGCCGGTATCGCCAACATCGAGGACCAGGGTAGCGAGCGGGTCGGTGTGCGCATCGTCGTCGAGCTCAAACGCGACGCCGTGGCCAAGGTGGTACTCAACAACCTCTACAAGCACACCCAGCTGCAAACGAGCTTCGGCGCCAACATGCTGTCCATCGTCGACGGGGTGCCGCGCACGCTGCGGCTCGACCAGATGATCCGCTACTACGTCGAGCACCAACTCGACGTCATCATCCGGCGCACCCGCTACCGGCTGCGAAAAGCCAACGAGCGGGCCCACATCCTGCGCGGCCTGGTCAAAGCGCTCGACGCGCTGGACGAAGTGATCGCCCTGATCCGGGCATCGGAGACCGTCGACATCGCCCGGGCCGGGTTGATCGAGTTGCTCGACATCGACGAGATCCAGGCCCAGGCGATCCTCGACATGCAGCTGCGGCGTCTGGCGGCACTGGAACGTCAGCGCATCGTCGACGACCTCGCCAAAATCGAGGCCGAGATCGCCGACTTGGAAGACATCCTGGCCAAACCCGAGCGACAGCGCGGCATCGTGCGCGACGAACTCGGTGAGATCGTCGACAAGCACGGCGACGACCGTCGCACCCGGATTGTCGCCGCCGACGGCGATGTCAGCGACGAAGACCTGATCGCCCGCGAGGACGTCGTGGTCACCATCACCGAAACCGGCTATGCCAAGCGCACCAAGACCGACCTGTACCGCAGCCAGAAGCGCGGCGGGAAGGGCGTACAGGGCGCCGGTCTCAAGCAGGACGACATCGTCGCGCACTTCTTCGTCTGCTCGACCCACGATTGGATCTTGTTCTTCACCACTCAGGGCCGGGTGTATCGGGCCAAGGCCTACGAGTTGCCCGAGGCCTCGCGCACCGCGCGCGGCCAGCACGTCGCCAACCTGTTGGCCTTCCAGCCCGAGGAGCGCATCGCCCAGGTCATCCAGATCCGGGGTTACGAGGATGCTCCGTATCTGGTGTTGGCCACCAAGAACGGGCTGGTCAAGAAGTCCAAGCTGACCGATTTCGACTCCAACCGCTCCGGCGGCATCGTGGCGATCAATCTGCGCGACAACGACGAGCTGGTCGGGGCGGTGCTGTGCTCGGCCGAGGACGACCTGTTGCTGGTTTCGGCCAACGGGCAGTCGATCCGGTTCTCGGCGACCGACGAGGCGCTACGCCCGATGGGCCGGGCCACCTCCGGGGTACAGGGCATGCGATTCAACGCCGACGACCGGCTGCTGTCGCTGAACGTGGTCCGTGAAGGCACCTATCTGCTGGTCGCTACGTCCGGCGGTTACGCCAAACGCACCGCGATCGAGGAGTACCCGGTGCAGGGCCGCGGCGGCAAGGGTGTACTGACCGTGATGTATGACCGCCGGCGCGGCAGGCTGGTGGGAGCGTTGATCGCCGACGACGACAGCGAGCTGTACGCAATCACCTCCGGCGGCGGCGTCATCCGGACGGCGGCACGACAGGTTCGCAAGGCGGGACGCCAGACCAAGGGTGTCCGCTTGATGAACCTGGGTGAGGGCGACACTCTGTTGGCCATCGCACGCAACGCCGAGGAAAGCGAGGAGGCGATCGGGGAAACCGACGACGGCAACGGCTCGGGCAAGTAGCCCGTAGCCGCGGTGAACCTCAGCGACGTGCCGGCCTATGTGGCGGTACGTCCGGCCCGGACGGCAGCGCGTCGTGCGGCCTCCTCGTGTTCGGCCGCGCTGACGACGACCGCATCGGACCCGGGGTACACCGTCGCCTCGTGCCCGGTCACCAGCCAACGCACCACGTATGGCGGCGAGCCGTCTTGGGAACGTACCTCGGTGATCTCCGCATGTTGGTCATGTCGTTCGGTGGTGGTGCCCTTGACCACGAGGTAGTCGCCGACTTTCGCCTTCATCGCGCGCTTCCTTCCCGTCTTGCCCGTCTTGTGAGAACCTCCGATCTCTCCATGGTGCGCGCGGCGGTCACCAAACGGAAGTACGCACGACATCCGCCGCTGACGGCGGGTGCGCGGTCCCGCGTGTCGCGGTGAGGCGGGCAGAACTGCCACGCCCTGTTGCAAGAGACTCCGTGGCGGAAGTGATCCGGTATCAGATCTCGATACGTGAACCGATGATCACCGTTCGATCGAGCGGCAGGCTGAAATACGCGGCGGCGTCGGCGGTGATGTACGACGTGGCGATGAACAGGCGCTTGCGCCAAGACGACATGGTGGCTTCCGCCCCGGCCGTCAATTCGATCTTCGACAAGAAGTAGGAAGCCGTATCGACGTCGAGAAAGCCCTCCGTCTCCTTGGAGTCGAGCAGGCTCAGAGCGTGCGGGACGTGGGGCCTTTCCATGTATCCGAAGCGGGCGCTGACGTGAATGATTCCGTCTTGCGAGTAGCCGAGGCTGTCGATAGTTGTGCGCTCTGCATCCGGCACCCGCGGCACCGGCATCGTGTCGATCGACATGATGACGACGTTTTCGTGCAGGACGCGGTTGTGCTCGACGTTGGCTCGCATCGCCAGTGGCGCCGTCTTGGTGCCGCGGTTGAGGAATACCGCCGTTCCCGGCGTGCGCACCAGCGGCGGATCGTATTGCCGTAGCTCCTCGACGAACCCACGCAACGGCCCTTCCTCCCGCTCGCGCACCCGGGTGACGATCACCCGGCCCTGCTGCCAGGTGGTCATCACCGTGAACACGGCCAGGCCGATCAGTAGCGGTAGCCAGGCGCCATGCACGAGTTTGGTCAGGTTGGCGGCCAGGAACATCAGATCGACCAGCAGCAACGCGCCGCCGCCGATCAGCACCAGCCAGAGCGGGGTGCCCCACCGGGTTCGCGCGATGTAGAGGAACAGCAGAGTAACGATCGTGATCGTGCCGGTCACGGCCATCCCGAACGCAAAAGCCAGCGCCGCCGAGCTGCGGAACGCGAATACCAGTGTCAGCACGGCGACCATGAGCACGCCGTTGATCCACGGCACATAGATCTGACCGATCGTCGACGCCGAGGTGTGTTCGATGCGCAGCCGCGGCAGGTAGCCCAGCTGAGCCGCCTGGGATGCCACCGAATACGCACCGGTGATCACTGCCTGCGATGCGATCACCGTTGCGGCCGTGGCGAGCAGCACCATCGGGATCCGTGCCCATTCCGGGGTCAGCAGAAAAAAGGGAGCGCGCACCGCGGTCTGGTCGCGAAGCACCAGTGCGCCCTGACCGAAATAACTCAGCGTGCAGGCAGGCAGGACGAGAAGCAGCCAACCGAGCGAGATGGACCGGCGACCGAAGTGACCCATGTCGGCGTAGAGCGCCTCAGCTCCGGTGACCGACAGGACAACTGCCGCGAGAGAAAAGAAGGCGATGTGGAAGTGACCGGCCATGAACGCCAGCGCATACGTCGGCGACAGCGCCTTCAAAATCTCCGGGTTGTCGGCAACCCCGGATAACCCGGAAGCGCCGATCGCGACGAACCAAGCGATCATGACCGGTCCGAATAGCCGCCCGACCGCTTCGGTGCCGTGACGTTGCACGGCGAACAACCCCACGATGATTACCGCTGTAAGGGGGACGACCCAATCCTTAAGGCCTGGCTCGATCACTTTGAGACCCTCTACCGACGACAGCACGGATATCGCCGGGGTGATCATGCTGTCGCCGAAAAACAGTGCCGCGCCGAAGATTCCCAACGCGGCCAAGGTCTTCGCGGTGCGACGACCGCGCACGCCGCCGCCGCGCCGTATCAAGGTGATCAGCGCCATGATGCCGCCTTCGCCGTTGTTGTCGGCACGCATCACAAGTGTGATGTAGGTCAGCGTGACGATGATCATCACCGACCAGAAGATCAACGACACGATGCCAAAGACGTTGGCCTGGGCGATGGGCACGGGGTGTGGGTCACTGGGGCTGAAGAGCGTCTGAATCGTGTAGATGGGGCTGGTGCCAATGTCGCCGAAGACCACACCGAGCCCACCGACGACCATGGCGACACTGGCCGTGGGCCCGCCGGTGGCCGACTGAGGAGGGGACGCGGTGTGCGAGTCCGCTGTCACGGCGAGTCCTCGTACTTTCGGTTGTGGCGGTTGCGGAGCGGCGGATCGATCGTAATCCGCGGATGCCCGGCCGGCCGCCGTCTGGCTAGACGCGCCGGACACGAGCTCGGCAGCGGCACCGGGCTTGGCGGCCGCGTCGGTGACGTGGCGGCGATGTCGTCACCGCCCGGTGACGATCCGGATGGCGGATCCGCCGCCGAACACCAGGGCAACTAGACTCAGCGACCTGGGTACACATGTTAGGAGTCGGGGTGACCTCACCGAACGAGCCGGGCGCCCCCAATACGGGCGACTTACCGAATGGGGATGCTGTGGCCGAGCGTGCCGGTGCACACCGGGCGACGACCGGACCGGGCCGCGCGTCAGAGCCCGTAGACGCTGCGTCGCGGCACCGAGGTGGCGCCTGGCCGTCTCAGCCGGGGCAGTGGCAACCGAACGATCCGCCGACCGACGTGCGGCCACCCGGACCGAGCTCGGCCGTCGACGCCCGGTTGAACCGCTTCATCACCGGTACCTCGGCGCCGTCGGGCGCCCCATCCGGGCCGGTGAAGACGAGCGCACCGGAGCCCGACGACGTTCCGGCCCGTAGCGACGGTCCACCGGTCGAGGCCTACGCCAGCGAGTTGCCTGATCTATCGGGACCTATCCCTCGGGCGCAGCGCAGGTCCGCACCCGACCGTCCGGTCGACGCGCCGGCAACCACGACCACCGCCAGCCGTGCGGTGACCACCGAATCCCGCGAATCCCGTGTGCAAGTTTCGCCCCGGCGAGGCCGCGGACCGGTGCGGGCCAGCATGCAGATCCGGCGGATCGATCCGTGGAGCACGCTGAAGGTGTCGCTGTTGCTGTCGGTGGCCCTGTTCTTCGTCTGGATGATCTCGGTGGCGTTCCTGTACCTGGTGCTCGGCGGCATGGGCGTGTGGGCCAAGCTCAACAGCAACGTCGGCGACCTGCTCAACAACACCAGCGGCAGCAGCGCAGAACTGGTCTCCAGCGGCACGATCTTCGGCGGCGCCGTACTGATCGGCTTGGTCAACATCGTTTTGATGACCGCGATGGCCACCATCGGGGCGTTCGTCTACAACCTCACCACGGATCTGATCGGCGGCATCGAGGTGACGCTGGCCGACCGGGATTAGCATTTTGGGGGTGGGGCGGCGATTGCGGTAATCTCGTCGCTCGGCCGTATCCGGAATCCGGGCCTATAGCTCAGGCGGTTAGAGCGCTTCGCTGATAACGAAGAGGTCGGAGGTTCGAGTCCTCCTAGGCCCACGACCATGTGCCCGTCAAGGTGTTGCGTGAGGCTCGCGTTATCACTGGCAGCAATCGCTGCGGTGGTGTCGGCGGTGCGGGCACGGCGCGGCGCCGAAGTGTGGCACGTGGCGCCGGATCCGGAGTCTGGTTACCCGTCTCGGGACGCGGTTCGCAATGACGAGGGGCCTTAGCTCAGTTGGTAGAGCACCGCCTTTGCAAGGCGGGTGTCAGGGGTTCGATTCCCCTAGGCTCCACAGTGTGATGAGTCGAGTCATAGGTGACAGATGAGTCGCGTCATGGGTTACGGATTCCCCGGCCATCGGCCGGGGTTTTTGTTTTGGTTGCGCCAGTAGTTTTTGTCGGGGTCGATGATGTGGCTGCTGAGGATGTGGTGGCCGGTTTTGCTGATGACGGTGACGGTTTTGCTGGTGGCCAGGATGAGTACTGGGGTGTGGGCGTGGGTGCGTCCGATGCCGAGGTGGTGCAGTCGGCTGGCGTGGCGCACGGTGAGTTTGCCGAATTGGTCGACGTGGTCGTGGCGGATGCGGAACTGGGCGCTGGGTTGTCGGTCGGGTGGGCTTTGGGTCTGGCGGTGTAGGCCTGTCGGGGGGTGGTTCGTCCTGGGTGGGCGCGGTGGGTGCGGTGGTGGTTGTAGATGGCGGTGAAGGTGTCGAGCAGGGTCTGCAGTTCGGTGATGGTGGCTGGGTGCGGGCGGGCAGCCAGCCAGCGTTTGAGGGTTTGGTGGAAGCGTTCGATTTTCCCTTGGGTTTGTGGGTGGCCGGGGTGGCCGTTTTTCTGGGTGATGCCCAGGGTTGCCAGGAGGCGTTCGAAGTCGTTGTGGCCGTGGGTGAATCGTGAGGTGTATACCGCGCCGTTGTCGGTCAGGGTGGCTGCCGGTGACGGTGTCGATAAAGCTGGCTACCACGTCTGCGCCGCTGACACGGCGGTAGGCGGTGCAGTGCAGCAGGTATCGGGAATGGTCGTCGAGCCAGTTGAGGATCTCGGCGTCGGTGCCGTCGGCCAATGACCAGTGGGTGAAATCGGATTGCCAGCACTCGTTAGGTTGTTCGGCGGCGAAGCGGCGGTAGGAGCTGCGGGGCCGCTTGCGGGGCTGGGGGGTGATCAGGCCGTGGTGATGCAGGATGCGTCGGATGGTGGAGGTGGACGGCACCGCCAGGCCGGCTTGGGTCAGGTGCTCTTGCAGGGTCAGCGGCCCGGCGTCCAGGCCGTCGGCGACTAATCTTTCACGGGTTGTCACGATCGCCGCGATCACCTCATCAGCCACCGCGCGTGGGTTGCTGGCTGGTCGCCGTGAGCGCGGATTGATCGCTTCCAAACCGCCGCTGTGATAGCGCGCCAAACGCCGGTAGATGTTGTTGGCGAGAGATCCCGTAGGCACGCGCTGCTGCGGTGACCGATAAGCGGCCCGACACGACTTCAAGGACAACCACACGGGCTTTGGACATGAGCCATGACTGTCACCTATGACGCGACTCATCGGGCGCTGTTCCAGGTGTCACCTATGACGCGACTCATGTGTCACCTATGTCATGAACTCAGACACCCTAGGCTCCACAGGACGAAAGCGCAGCCGGCACCGCTCGCAGCGCATCTACAGTGCCGGGATCTTGTCCTTGAACAGCCGCTGCGCGTTGCCGGCGGCGACTTTTTGCCGCAGCTCGTCGTCGAACGGGAAGTCGGCGAGGAACTTCGCGCCGGCCATGTTGTCGTCCATCGGATAATCGACCGAGAACATCACCCGATCGGCAGACATGACTTCCAGCGTGCAAGCAAACGCCGGCGCCGAGAAGTTGCCGCTGGTGGTCACATAGAAGTTCGAGCGCAGGTACTCCGACGGCAACCGGCGCAGCTTGCGGCCGGCATCCGGATCGCCGGCAAGGCCGTAGTAGCGGTCGATCCGGTGGGCGGCGAACGGCAGCATCTCGCCCAGGTGGCCCAAGATCATCTGCAGCCGCGGAAAGCGGTCGAACAGGCCCGAGTAGATCAGTCGCAGCGCATGCGTGCCGGTCTCCACGCCGAAACCCCACGATGCCAGGTGCAGGCCGGCCCCTAGGTAAGGCTTGAACCAGGCGTCCATGACCGCGGGGTGCGGAGTGGTCGGATGCAGATAGATCGGTGCCTGCAGTGCTTCGGCGGCTTCGAACAACCCGTAGTAGGCCGGGTCGTCGAGATAACGGCCCTGAGTGTGCCCATTGATCAGCCCTCCGACGAACCCCAATTCGCTGACGGCGCGGGTCAATTCGGCCGCCGCGGCCTGCGGATCCTGGGGCGCCAGGGTCGCGAACGCGCCGAATCGGTCCGGCATCGCGGCAATTGTCTCGGCCAAGTCGTCATTGGCGCGACGCGCACCGTCGACCGCACGGTGGACGTCGCCGTCGGCCTGCACACCGGGATCGAACAGCGAGAGGATCTGGAAGTCGATTCCCGCGGCGTCCATCTGCCCCAGCCGCAATGGTCCCCGGTCGTAGAGCCGCTCGTATGCGGTGCGATTGTGCAGCCGAAGCCAGCTGCCGACGACATTGTCGGCGCTGACCGGATCCCACGCGTAATGCTCTTCCAGCGCAATCAACGACATTGCAAGCCTCGCCCCGTGATGCAGTGGCCTACGGGCGCGGCTGGACGTCCACACTCGGCGGGCGCGGCGAGGGCTCCGGGCGCGACGAGCGCCGCACGATGGTGAATGCCACCGCACCGCCGGCCACGACGACGACGGTGGCCGCCCCGGCGATCACCCACACCCGCTTCTTGCTGCCGCGGCGCTGGGACCGCCGTGCTTCCTGAAGCACCTGGGGCAGGTTTGCCACCACTTCCTGGGCAGCGGCCAGTTCCTGGGCGAGCGTTTCTTGAGCGGCGGCGATCTCGCGGGCCAAACGGCCTTCTCGATAGCGGCGACGAACCTCCGAGGCGGTCGACTGCGCGGACTGCACTCCGAGTCCGACGACACCACGGGTCACGTCCACGGGCCCAACCGCCGAATAGGTCAGGCCGCGGGTCAGTCGCTCCCTCGGGGTCAACCGGGTTTCCACCTTCTCGCTCATCTGCCGCCTTTCTGGTGTCTGGCTGGTCGATTCACTAGCCCAGAGCCACTCCGATACCCCCACAGACTGCCACCACAAGGACGTCCGCGGGCCCATTGCCTCAATACCGCGCGGTTCGCGTCGGGTGGCACCGGCTGCGGCCGCGCCACGGGGTAATGGCACACTGTGATCCCGTGACTAACAGCCCGTTTCAGACTGCCACCGCCACGCTGCACACCAACCGCGGAGACATCAAGGTCGCCCTCTTCGGAAACCACGCGCCCAAGACCGTCGCCAATTTCGTCGGCCTGGCGCAGGGCACCAAGGATTACTCGACCCAAAATGCATCGGGAGGCACCTCCGGCCCGTTCTACGACGGCGCGGTCTTTCACCGGGTGATCAACGGCTTCATGATCCAGGGCGGTGACCCGACCGGCACCGGCCGCGGTGGGCCGGGCTACAAGTTCGCCGACGAATTCCACCCCGAACTGCAATTCGACAAGCCCTACCTGCTGGCGATGGCCAACGCAGGACCCGGCACCAACGGCTCACAGTTTTTCATCACCGTCGGCAAGACGCCGCACCTGAACCGGCGTCACACGATCTTCGGTGAGGTGACCGATCCGGAGTCGCAGCGTGTCGTCGACGCCATCGCGACCACACCCACCGACGGGAACGATCGGCCCACCGACCCGGTGGTGATCGAGTCGATCACCATCTCCTGAACCACCGCTCTACCCGCGCCCGGGGCCGGCGTAGCCGGCTGCGGTGAGGGCATCGAGCACGTTCAGCGGATCGGTCCCAAGGTCCCAACGGGACAAGATGAACAGTCGGTCGTTGACCGTCTCAATCTCGAGGAGTCGAACGTTGCGCGCGTAACGCCGGAACTGAGAGATCCGGATGATCTTGATGTCGAGCCGCCGCAATAACTGCGTCCGCAACCACCCCCGGATCGCCAGCCCGTCGCCGGTGATTGCCAGCTTCGGCCGTGCCCGCCAGGAAACACCGGCAAACAAGATCAAACCCAGTGCGGCAACCATGGCCATCACGCGCCCGGGCGGATCTGTGACCAAGGTCACAGACCCGATAGCCATCAATACGCCCGCAACGCCGCAGCCAGCGATTCCTGCCGCCGGAGGCGACCATTGTGTTTGCTGCATGCGCTATCCGGACCCTCCGACCACCGAAGACTCGGTTATCCACAGACGCTATCAACAGTGGGGATAAATCACATCCATGTGATTGACGAACCACAAGGTTGCTGGATCAGTAAAGAACCCCGCCTGAAATAAATTCATTTCGGCCGCGCTGTGGCTCAGTGCCACCGCATGGTGAGCAACAAACCGGTGATCATGAAAGCGAACGCGATGGCGTAGTTCCACGGGCCCAGATCCGCCATCCACTGCAGCGCCTTGGGGGCCTGACTGCCGAGGGCGGCCAACTGAAACACCATCAACCAGACGAGGCCGATCAGCATCAGCCCGATGAACAAGGAGACGAACCACACACTGGATGGTCCGACCTTCACTTTCACCGGTGTGCGGCTGACCGGCTTGACGGTGAAGTCGTTCTTCTTGCGGACCTTCGACTTGGGCATGTAGTACCTCGGATACCTCAACAACACGGTGAGCGGACAAAGTGCGACGATTGCGGTTGCAGTTGCAGCTGCAGCCAAAGCTTGGCTACGAGACTAACCCAACTGGCCTCGCGACCAGGAAACGGAGACGTGATGACCGATGAGCGCCGCTCGCCGTGGCGTTTCGGCGTTCCGCTGGTGTGCCTGCTCGCCGGCTTGTTGCTGGCCGCGACGCACGGGGTTTCCGGCGGTGCGGAGATTCGCCGCAGCGACGCGCCGCGGCTCGTCGATCTCGTCCGCCACGCCCAGTCGTCGGTGAACCGGCTGGATGCCCAGCGGGACGCGCTGACCAAACAGATCGAGACGGCACACATTCCGTCGTCGGATACCGCATTGGCGGCGATGCTCAGGCGGGCCGCCGAGCTGGCCGGTGAGGCGGGTATGAACCCGGTCCACGGCCCCGGCGTGGTGGTGACGCTCAACGACGCGCAGCGCGACGCCCATGGCCGCTTTCCCCGCGACGCCTCCCCTGACGACCTGGTGGTGCACCAGCAGGACATCGATGCCGTCTTCAACGCGGTGTGGAGCGCGGGCGCCGAGGCGATCCAGATGCAAGACCAGCGCATCATCGCGAGCTCGGTGGTGCGTTGCGTCGGCAACACGTTGCTGCTCAACGGACGCACTTACAGCCCGCCGTACACGATCACCGCGATCGGCAATCCCGCCGCCATGCAGGCAGCCTTGGCCGCGGCTCCGCTGGTGACCCTCTACAAGCAGTACGTGGTCCGGTTCGGATTGGGGTACCACGAAGAAGTCAAGTCCGACGTGCAGGTCGTCGGACATTCCGAACCGGTCCGGATGCATTTCGCGCAGCCGCTGGGGCCAGTGGGTTACTGAGGCCGGACGGTAACCTGTCACGATGCGGATTCTGGTCGTCGACAACTACGACAGCTTCGTGTTCAACCTGGTCCAGTACCTGGGCCAATTGGGCGTCGAGGCCGAAGTGTGGCGCAACGACGATGTCCGGCTCGCCGACGAGACCGCCGTCGCCGGGCAATTCGACGGTGTGCTGCTCAGTCCCGGCCCCGGCACGCCCGAACGCGCGGGGGCATCGGTGAGCATGGTCGAGGCGTGCGCCGCGGCGCGAACCCCGCTGCTGGGCGTGTGCCTGGGACACCAGGCCATCGGCGTGGCGTTCGGGGCCACCGTCGACCGCGCGCCCGAGTTGCTGCATGGCAAGACCAGCAGCGTCTACCACACGAATGTCGGTGTACTGCAAGGACTTCCGGACCCATTCACGGCAACCCGGTATCACTCGCTGACCATCCTGCCGGAGTCGCTACCGGCCGAGCTGGAGGTCACCGCCCATACCCGCAACGGGGTGATCATGGGCGTGCGGCACCGCGAGTTGCCGATTCACGGTGTCCAGTTCCATCCGGAGTCGATCCTGACCGAGGGCGGACACCGGATGCTGGCCAACTGGCTGACCTATTGCGGCTGGGCGCGCAACGACACGTTGGTGCGCCGGCTGGAAAACGAAGTGCTCACCGCCGTCCGGCCGCACCTGCCGCCCGCAGCGGCCGGCACAGCCGGGACTACTGACCGAACTTCAGCGTGATGATGCCGTCCCGGTTGACGCCGGAACCGGCGGGCGGACTCTGGTAGACGACCCGGTTGTGCTGGGATCCGCCGGCGTCGACGTCGGGCCCCTTGTCCAGCACCCCGGTCCAGCCCAGCGCGCGCAGCCGCGGTTCGGCGTCGGTCCAAAACATCCCGGACAGGTCGGGCATGACGAATTGGTTGCCCCTGGACACTTGTAGTTCGATCACCGAATCGACCGGAACGGTGGTGCCCGCGGGTGGGTTGGTGCCGACCACGTCACCCGCCGGCTTCGGGCTGTCCACCTGCGCTTGACTGAACTTGGTGAAGCCGTACACGTTGAGGTTCTTCTGCGCCAGGTCGACCGTCTGACCCGCGACGTCGGGAATCTGTTTGGCCTCGGGCCCGGAGCCGACGATGATCGTGATCACGTTGGTGATCGCCGAGGTCTGGTTGGCCGGCGGGTTGGTCCCGATGACCTTGCCCGCCATCTCCGGCGAGGAGGGCGAAGCGGCCTGCTTGAATTTGCTGAACCCGGCGGCGGTCAGCTTCTTGACCGCTTCGGCATAGGTCAGCGACGAGACATCGGGCAGCTCACGCTGCTCGGGTCCGGTGGAGACGTTGATGGTGATGTCGGCCCCCGCACCCACCGAGGTGTTGGCGCCCGGGTCGGTCCCGATGACGTGGTCGGGCGGGATCGTCGAGTCGGGTTTCTGCAGCGTGCGGGTTTTGAAGCCGCGGTTTTGCAGCGCGGCTATGGCGTCGGCGGAGGCTTGGCCACGCACGTCGGGCACCTGGACCTTGCGGGTGTTGCCGCCGAAGGTGTTGATGGCGATCGTGACGGCGATCGTCAGCACCGCCAGCACCGCGACCACGGCGACCCAGCGGCCCACCGAGGGGGTGGTGCGGTCACGATCGGTGTGGTCGAGGACCTGGCGAGGCAGCGGATCGGTGCGCGGACCGGCGGGATGTCCGGGTGTGGCCGCCAGCAACGAGCGTCGCTCGGCGCCGCTGAGCACCTTGGGTGCCTCCGGTGGCTCACCGTTGTGCACCCGGACCAGGTCGGCCCGCATTTCCGCGGCGGTCTGGTAACGGTTTTCCGGGTTCTTGGCCAGCGCCTTGAGGACGACGGCGTCCAGGTCGGCGGAGATGCCCTCATGGCGTTCCGAGGGCGGGATGGGGTCTTCGCGGACGTGCTGGTAGGCCACCGCCACCGGCGAGTCACCGGTGAACGGCGGTTCGCCGGTGAGGATTTCGTACAGCACACATCCCAACGAATAGACATCGGATCGCGCATCGACCGCATCACCGCGAGCCTGTTCGGGGGACAGATATTGCGCCGTCCCGATTACCGCGGCCGTCTGGGTGACGCTGTTGCCGCTGTCGGCGATCGCCCTGGCAATGCCGAAGTCCATCACCTTAACCGCATTGGTCGAGCTGATCATGATGTTGGCCGGCTTTACGTCACGATGGATGATGCCGTTTTGGTGGCTGAAGTTCAGCGCCTGGCAAGCATCGGCGATCACCTCGATGGCCCGCTTCGGCGGCATCGGGCCTTCGGTGTGCACGATGTCACGTAGGGTGACGCCGTCGACATACTCCATGACGATGTAGGGCAACGGACCGGCGGATGTTTCGGCTTCGCCGGTGTCGTACACCGCCACGATCGCCGGGTGGTTCAGCGCCGCCGCGTTTTGTGCCTCCCGCCGGAAGCGCAGGTAAAAGCTGGGGTCGCGGGCTAGATCGGCGCGCAGCACCTTCACCGCCACGTCCCGGTGCAGACGCAGATCGCGGGCCAGGTGAACTTCGGACATTCCCCCGAAGCCGAGGATGTCGCCCAGTTCATAGCGATCGGACAGGTGCCGAGGGGTGGTCATCGCGATGTCTCGTATCGGTCCAGCGACGCATGGTGAGTCGGCCGCAGCGCGACAGTCCGGCCGAGTTGGTCTGCCCGGCTCGCCCCCGGCGGCTGGAAGCGCCCCCACTGGGAGCCGTCATGGCCGGCATCGTCGAACGGGCCGAAACCCGTCCCACCGAGTCGCAAACCCCGACCGGTGGGCGTCTGGCTGGCCGGCGGGCTTCCGGTGTCGGTCACGGTCGGGGGCGGTAGCTGCGGCTGGTTGTCGCCACGCGAATTGATGACGATGAGCACCGCGATGATGATGGCCAGCGCCCCGAGGACGCCGGCAGCCCACAACAGCGCCCGCTGGCCCGACGAGAACGTACGCCGCGCGGGTGGCCGGTTTCCTCCGGTCGCCGGCCGGGAGCGACGCGGGGCCGTGGCCCGGCTGGTGGGGTTGCCCGCGATCCGGGCCGGCGCGCTAGACGGAATCGCTGCCGGCGCGGCCCGCCCGGGCGGCGGTGACTGGCTGGGCCGCGGCGGTCGCCGGCCGGCCCGCACCGCAGCGACGGCGTCGGCGAACGGTCCCCCACTGCGATAGCGCATCTGGGGGTTTTTCACCAGCGTGATCTCGATAAGTTCTCGCACATTGGGCGGCAGTTCGGCGGGCAGTGGCGGCGGCGGTTCCTTGATGTGCTTCATTGCCACCGTCAGGGCGCCGTCACCGGTGAACGGCCGTTTACCCGAAACCGCTTCGTAGCCAACAACTCCCAACGAATATACGTCACTGGCCGGGGTCGCGTCGTGACCCAGAGCTTGTTCGGGTGCGATGTATTGGGCGGTGCCCATCACCATTCCGGTCTGCGTCACCGGCGCCGCGTCGACGGCCTTGGCGATCCCGAAGTCCGTGATCTTCACCTGGCCGGTGGGCGTGATCAAGATGTTGCCCGGCTTGACGTCGCGGTGCACCAGCCCGGCCGCGTGCGCAACCTGAAGAGCGCGGCCGGTCTGCTCGAGCATGTCGAGCGCATGCCGCAGTGACAGCCGGCCGGTGCGCTTGAGCACCGAATTCAGCGGCTCCCCGTTGACCAGCTCCATCACCAGGTAAGCGGTGCGACCCTCGCCGTCCATCTGGCTCTCGCCGTAGTCGTGCACGGCCGCGATCCCCGGGTGGTTCAGCATGGCCGTGGTACGGGCCTCGGCCCGGAACCGTTCGATGAACTCCGGATCGGATGAGAACTCGTTCTTGAGCACCTTGACGGCCACCCGCCGACCCAGCCGGCTGTCGACCGCTTCCCAGACCTGCCCCATGCCGCCGGTGGCGATGAGCCGCTGCAGGCGGTAGCGGCCGGACAGCGTCATACCAACTCGGGGACTCATGGGCCCCCCTGCAGCGCAGCCTCGATCACGGCCCGTCCGATCGGTGCGGCCAGCGCGCCACCGGTCGCGGACAGACGATCGCCCCCGTTCTCCACAAACACCGCGATGGCAACCCTCGGCGCCTGTGCCGGCGCGAAGGCGATGTACCACGCATGGGGCGGAGTATGACGGGGGTCTGTGCCGTGCTCTGCGGTACCCGTCTTGGATGCGATCTGCACGCCGGGGATGGCCCCTTTCTGCTGTGTGACTTTCTCGGCGCCGACCATCAGCTCTGTTAGCTTAGCGGCGACCTGCGGCGACACCGCGCGCCGCTGCTGATATGGCGCAGTGGTGCTGATGTTGGCCAGGTCGGGCCCGCGGAGGTTGTCCACCAGGTAGGGCCGCATGGTGATCCCGCCGTTGGCGATGGTCGCCGCGACCTCGGCGTTCTGCAGTGGGGTCAGGGCGACGTCCTTCTGCCCGATACTGGTCATACCCAATGCGGCGGTATCGGCGATCGGGCCGATGGTCGACTCGGCCACCTGCAGCGGTATCGGGTCCGGTGAAGTGTCCAGGCCGAACGCCTGCGCCGTGCTGCGCAGCGCGGCTGCGCCGGTAAGCATGCCCAACTGGACGAATGCGGTGTTGCACGACTTGGCGAATGCCACGCTCAGCGACACGGTCGGCTCGGCGCCGCACGTCGTGCCGCCGTAGTTCTCCAATGTCGCCGTGCTTCCGGGCAGCGGGATCTCGGCGGCGGCGGTCAGCTGCTCGGTGTCGGTGGCTCCGGCCTGTAGCGCGGCCGCGGTGGTGATCACTTTGAAGGTGGAACCCGGCGGGTACGTTTCGGCGATGGCGCGGTTGGTCAGCGGCGAGTCGGGGTTGTCGCGAAGCCGCTGCCAGGCTTGGGCCTGGACCTCGGGATCGTGCGACGCGAGCAGGTTGGGGTCATAGGACGGCGACGACACCAGCGCCAGGATCTTGCCGGTCGACGGCTCCAGCGCCACCACCGCGCCTTTGCAGGGACCGCCGCAGCCCTGTTGCATCGCGTCCCAGCCGGCCTGTTGGACGCGGGGGTTGATAGTGGTGTCGACATTGCCGCCGCGCGGGTCGCGCCCGGTGAAGAAGTCGGCCAGTCGGCGGCCGAACAACCGCTCGTCCGACCCATTCAGCAGCGGGTCCTCGGCGCGTTCCAGACCGGTACTGGAATAACGCAGCGAGTAGAAGCCGGTGACCGGCGCGTACACCTCGGGGTTGGGATAGACCCGCAGGAAACGGAAGCGGCTGTCGGTGGCCACCGAGTAGGCCAGTAGTTGCCCGCCCGCGGTGATCTGGCCGCGCTGGCGCGAGTACTCGTCGAGCAGGACCCGCTGATTACGCGGATCGGCGCGCAACCCGTCGGCGGTGAAGACCTGCGTCATCGTGGCGTTGAGCAGCAGTAGCACGATCAACGCCATCACGGTCACCGAGATCCGGCGCAGAGAGGCGTTCATACCCGCTCGATCACCTCGGTACCGGCCGCCGCGATCGGCGTCGTATTTCGGGCGCGGGTGCGCAGCGGACGTCGGGCCCCGTGTGAGATGCGCGCCAGTATGGCCAGCAGCACATAGTTGGCCAGCAGCGACGACCCACCGTAGGACATCCACGGTGTGGTCAGCCCGGTCAGCGGAATGAGCTTGGTGACGCCGCCGACCACGATGAACAGCTGGATGGCCAGCGTCGATGCCAGACCCGCGGCCAGCAGTTTGCCGAAGCTGTCGCGGGTGGCGATCGCGGTGCGCAGGCCACGGATGATGACGATTGTGTACAGCATCAAAATGGCGGCCAGACCGACCAACCCGAGTTCCTCGCCGAAGGCGGCGATGATGAAGTCCGTCGATGCCGCGGGCACGGTATCGGGTTGACCGTTGCCCAGTCCGGTGCCGAAGATGCCGCCGGTGGCGAAGCTGAACAGCGATTGCACCATCTGGAAGCCGCTGCCCTCGGGGTCGGCGAACGGATCCCACCAGGTCTGCACCCGGACCCGGACGTGGCTGAAGACGAAGTACGCCACGACGCTGCCCGCCGCGAACAGGGCCAGACCGATGACGACCCAGCTGAACTTCTGGGTGGCCAGGTAGACGACCACCAGAAACGACGCATACAGCAGCAGCGACGTGCCGAGGTCCTTCTCGAAGACCATGACACCCACCGAGATCGCCCAGGCCGCCAACAGTGGCGCAAGGTCCCGCGGACGCGGCAGGTTCATGCCCATCAGGTGCTTACCGGCACTGGTGAACAGCCGGCGCTTGGCGACCAGCACCGCGGAAAAAAAGATCAGCAGCAAAATCTTGGAGAATTCGGCCGGCTGAATCGAGAAGCCGGGCAGGCGAATCCAGATTTTCGCGCCGCCCTGCTCGGACAAACGTGCGGGGAGCAGTGCGGGTATTGCGAGCATGACCAGACCGGCGAACCCGCAGGTGTAGCCGTAGCGGGCGAGCTGGCGGTGATCCTTGAGAAAGGTCACCACCAGCGCGAACGAAGTCACGCCGACAAGGGTCCACAGCATCTGCTGGTTCGCGCTGGGATGATTGTGGTGGCCGACTTCGTCGTCGACGAGGTCGAGGCGGTGGATCATCACCAGGCCCAGCCCGTTGAGCAGCGCCACCACCGGCAGCAGCAGGGGGTCGGTGAACGGGGCGGAGCGCCTGATAGCCAGGTGCGCGAAGCCGAACAGCGTCAGGAAGGCCAGCCCGTAGCTGGCCAAATCCCAATGGAGGCTGCGATCTTGGTTGGCTTCCACGATCAGCAGCGCGGCGACGGTGATCACCGCGGCGAAGCACAACAGCACCAGTTCGGCGTTGCGCCGGGTCGGCAACGGGGGCGTCACCGTCACCGGCGCCTGCAGCGGTGCCGTCATGCCGCCGCCCGGCAGTCAATGCCTGGCTGCGGAGGAGGTGGCGGAAGTGCGGTCACGGGCGGCGATGTCGTTGACGGTGACGTGGGCGCTGTCGGCGAAGTGCTCGCGTGGTTGGGGCCGGCGCTTCCGGAAGTGGTGGGTGGGGCCCCGGCGGAGGAAGTGGTGGTTGGGGATGCTGGCGAGGATGTGACGCTCGGTTCGGGGGTGCCGCTGGCGGTGGTCGGGGTAAGTGGCCCGGGCGGCGACTCGGGCGGCGACGTCGCGCGCGGCGGCGGACACGGTGGCAGCAGGGAATTGGCGGCCAGTTCACGCAGCTGAGTGATGGCGCCGTCCAGGGAGCCGGTCGGAAGTCCGGCCTGCACTTGCGCGCGTTCGGACGGGCGCAGATCCTCCAATTTCATCAGGTGGCAGTCGAGGTGGTCCAGGGATTGGCCGTAGCTGATCTGGGACAGGTCATTGCGTGCGTTCAAACAACCCAGCAGGTACGGCTCGTGCAGGGGCATGCCCAACAGGGACCCTTGGATCCCGCGCATGATCGACACCGTGCCGTGGTATTCGGCGACGTAATAGTTGTTGCGGATGATCGCGCGACCGATGAACAGCGCCGCGACAACCAGGACCGCCGCCAGGACGGCGACAAGCATGATCCGCCTACGCGACCACCGATGCCGATGGAAAGTCTCGGCCGACGGCGGAACCCGCTTGACGGCTTCTTTGCGGGGGGTTATCGCAGAGGCTCGTCCCGCGGCCGTGTTCGGCAGCGTCAGTTGGTCGTCGTCACCGGATACCGCTCCGGCCAGAATCGGCTGGGTCTGCCCGTACTCGTAGTCGACGACGTCGGCCACCACGACGGTCACGTTGTCCGGGCCGCCACCGCGCAGCGCGAGTTCGATAAGGCGGTAGGCGCTTTCGGCGACGTCGGGGATCTTCAGGGCCTCGTGGATGGTCTCGTCGCTCACCGGGTCGGACAGCCCGTCCGAGCACAGTAGGTAGCGGTCACCGGCCCGGACTTCGCGCATGGTCAGGGTGGGTTCGACCTCGTGACCGGTCAACGCCCGCATGATCAGGGATCGCTGGGGGTGGCTGTGTGCCTCTTCCGCGGTGATCCGGCCCTCGTCGACCAGGGTTTGGACGAACGTGTCGTCCTTGGTGATCTGGGTCAGCTCACCGTCGCGCAACAGATAGCCGCGGGAGTCACCGATGTGCACCAGACCGAGCCGGTTGCCGTCGAAGAGGATCGCGGTGAGGGTGGTCCCCATGCCCTCGAGGTCGGGCTCCATCTCGACCTGGGCGGCGATGGCCGAGTTGCCGGCGCGAACCGCGGCCTCGAGCTTGCCGAGCAGGTCACCACCGGGCTCGTCGTCGTCGAGATGGGCCAGCGCGGCGATGACCAGTTGGGATGCCACTTCGCCGGCGGCGTGACCCCCCATGCCGTCGGCCAGCGCCAGCAGCCGCGCGCCGGCGTAGACGGAGTCTTCGTTGTTGGCGCGTACCAGGCCGCGATCGCTGCGGGCCGCATATCGCAGGACCAGGGTCACGAGCGCCGCTCTCCCCCGCCAGCAGGTGGGGGTGCCTCAGCCGGATGGGGGGGCGCCCCCACCTCATCGCTGCGTCCCCCGCAAGCGGGTGGTGCCCCCAGTGCATCGTCGCCGGCGCGGGTCACGGGCGCAACTCGATTGCCGTCTTGCCGATCCGAACCGGCACCCCAATCGGAACTCGTACCGCAGTCGTCACCTTTGCCCTGTCAAGGTAAGTGCCGTTGGTCGATCCTAAGTCCTCGACGTACCATTCCGATCCCCGCTGAGAGAGCCGTGCGTGCCGTGTCGAGGCGTAGTCGTCGGTCAACACCAGGGTGGAGTCGTCGGCGCGCCCGATCAACACCGGCTGTCCGCTCAACGTGATACGCGCGCCCGCCAGCGCGCCCTCGGTCACGACGAGGTAGCGGGCCGTCTGCCTGCGCTGGCGCGACGGTAGTAGCGTGCCGCGCAACGCCAGCCCGCGGCGCACCATCACGGCGCCGGTGGGTGCGTAGATGTCGGTGCGCAGCACCCGCAGCACCGACCAGATGAACAGCCATAGCAGCATTAAGAAGCCGGCACGCGTCAGTTGCAGTACTAACCCCTGCATCTGGCGTCCTTTCCGTCCTGGCGTCCGTCCTGGCGCTGCCAGCCCCGTGCCGGTGATGCCGAGAAGTTCAGCAAAGTCACGATACTGGTCGGGCGGTCGGTGCGAGGTAAGCGAGGCAGCATTGTGCCCAGAGGGCTCAGTGAATGCGGACGATGATCTCGGAATGGCCCAAGCGGATCACGTCGCCGTCGGCCAATTGCCACTCCTGTACCGGTGCGTTGTTGACGGTCGTGCCGTTGGTGGAGTTCAGGTCCGTCAGCAGCGCGACCTGCCCGTCCCAACGGATCTCCAGGTGCCGGCGTGAGACGCCGGTGTCGGGCAACCGGAACTGGGCGTCCTGTCCGCGCCCGATGATGTTGGAGCCGTCGCGCAGCTGATAAGTACGGCCACTGCCATCGTCGAGCTGCAGGGTCACCGTATTTCCGGGTGATCCGTAGCCGCCTTGCCCATAGCCGCCGTAGCCGCCCGCCGGCTGGCCATAGTCGGGAGCAGCCGACTGGCCGTAGTCGTAGTCGCGAGCCGGCTCGGCGTACCCGCCAGCCTGGGCGGGGTAGCCGCCGGGGGCCGGAGTTTCGGCGTACTGGGTGTAGTCGCCTGATCCGTACTCCTGACGGCCGTATCCGCCGCCACCCTGTTGATAGCCCTGGTCGTAGCCGCCCTGCTCGTAGCCGGCGCCCTGGTCGGGATATGCCGGCCGCTGTGGTTCCGGCGGGGCCTGTGGCGGAGCGCCAGGACCACCGGGAGCGCCGTAACCACCGTCCTCCTGGCGCGCGGGTTCGCGGCCGTAGTCGCCGTAGCCCCCGTAACCGGGCTGGCCGCCGGGTGGTTGGCCGTAGCCGCCGCCGGGTGGTTGGCCATAGCCGCTCGGCGGTTGTCCGTACCCGCCGGGTGGTTGGCCGTAGCCGCCGCCGGGTGGCTGGCCGTAGCCGCCGCCCTGGCGGTAACCCTGGTCGTAGCCGGGGCCGGAGTAGCCGGGCGGACGCTGCTCGTACGACGAGGGGTAGCCGCCCTGATCCTGGTAGCCGCGTTGTTCGGGGTAGCCGCCCTGATCTGGGTAGCCCTGTTCGGGGTAGCCGCCTTGGTCTTGGTAGCCGCGTTGTTCGGGGTAGCCGCCGCCCTGGTCCGGCTGACGAGGTGGCGGCGGGTATCCGGGCTGGGGCGGGTAGCCGCCGCCTTCCGGCGGATATCCGCCGCGCGGGTCCGGCCCGCCAGGCGAGCCGCTGCGCGGCTCCTCTTGCGGACGGGCGTAGCGGTCGTCGTAGTACTCGTCGGGCCCCTGCCCCGGACCGCCGCGGTAGCTCGAATTGTCAGTCATCGGTGGTACTCCTGGTTCTGCGCCAAACGCGTGGTTCGATTGTGGCCGGGCGTAAGCGGTGACCGTCCGGCGGGGCTCGACGTCGGGGTTAACAGTCCCGCGGGCGCGGAACTGGCCGGTATGCAGGTTCGGCGATTGCTCGAACCGGACCACCACATCACCATACGTTTGCCACCCCTGTTCTTGGATATAGTCCGCCAAGTACCGAGCAAATGCCTTCGACGTGAGATCCGGGTCTGCACCCAATTTCTCCGAGTCGTGCACACTGAGGGTAATGATGTACTCGTTGGGCGCCAAAAGGCGATTTCCCTCGAGTGAGCGCACACCGTCCGCGGCTTCCCGTCGCAACAGGGCTTCTACCTCTTGCGGGACGATCGATCCCCCGAACATCCGGGCAAATGCATCCCCGACGGTTGACTCGAGTTTGCGCTCGATGCGCTGAACCAGGCCCTTCTGGCTACCCATTTTTCAGCGCTCGCCTCACTAGATTCTGGTCATCGTCGGCGCGAGGCAAACGACTCGCCCGCATCTCGTGGTCACAAAACATGCTATCGGGACACCGTGACGCAGTGGCACCGTGAGAATCCTGAGAAAACATCGGGCAGGTAAGAGCCCGGTGCCAAGGACCGAGCGAGTCCCGCTCCGCCCGAGCCCACTGCCCCTCCACGGGTTGTGACCTGCCGGCGGCGGTTGGGGCGTGCGGCTACTACAGTGGTATGGTCCTCCGGTTGTTTCGGGCGAGTGGCGGAATGGCAGACGCGCTGGCTTCAGGTGCCAGTGTCCTTCGGGACGTGGGGGTTCAAGTCCCCCTTCGCCCACACTGTTGCGAGTGAACCGCGCCGGGGGTGTCGAATAGTGCACCCCGCCGCGGTTTATCCACCGTCTCCATGAGCTGGAGATCCTCGCCGAGAAGAGGTGCCGGTGAGTCATGGCCAAGTGCCCGGCGGGGTGGTGCATGGGCTGCCCGCCGACCTGCGTAACGCGTTGATCGCCAACGCCACGGCTCTGGCTGCGTGGAATGACATCACGCCGTTGGCGCGCAACGAGTTCATCTGTTGGGTCGAGGACGCCAAGCAACCGACGACCCGAGAGCGGCGCATCCGCCGGACCCAGGAGGAGCTGGAAGAAGGCAAGCGGCGTCCCTGCTGCTGGCCCGGGTGCCGGCATCGCGAACGTACTGGCAGGTAACCGCCTTTTTCGGAACGCATTCCTGGTTGCGAGCCGCTCCCCGCGCCCGATCGCGGCATCGCCGCCTCAATTGCGGCTCGACGCCGCCGCTGTCTGGCACCGCCGCTAGCGGTGCGTCAGGACACGGCCGGCGGTCACGGCGACCGTCGCCTTGGCCCGAGTAGACGCAATGGCGACATCGATGGCCACCTTCGTCAACAGCGTCTACCGTCTATCCGTCTATGGCGAAAATGCGCGTCGGCCGTTTTAGCGACGACTATCGAAGGAGCCGCAGAGTTGGACATCGATCCCGCCGCCACCGCGTGGCTGCTGGCCAGCACCGCACTCGTGCTGCTGATGACGCCCGGGCTGGCGATTTTCTACGGGGGCATGGTCCGCACCACCGGCGTGCTCAACATGATCATGATGAGCTTCATCTCCATACCACTGGTGACGGTGGCATGGTTGCTGGTCGGTTACAGCCTGGCGTTCTCCGATGGCGGCGCGGGCGGATTTCTGGGCGGACTGGCGCACGCCGGGATGCTCGGCATAAGCCCGCAGACTCTGCACGGGTCGGTGCCGGAACTGCTGTATGCCACCTTCCAGCTGAGCTTCGCGATCATCACCGCCGCCCTGGTCAGCGGCGCCATCGCCGACCGGGCCAAGTTCGCGGCCTGGATGGTGTTCGTGCCCATCTGGGCGGTGGCGGTGTATTGCGTTATCGCGCACTGGGTGTGGGCACCGAGCGGGTGGCTGTTGAAGATGGGGGTGCTCGACTATGCGGGCGGGCTGGTCGTCGAGATCGTCTCGGGTTCCTCGGCGCTCGCATTGGCGTTGGTATTGGGTCCGCGCATCGGTTTCAAGGTAGAAGCCATGCGCCCGCACAACCTACCGTTCGTGCTCCTCGGCGTGGGACTGCTGTGGTTCGGCTGGTTCGGGTTCAACGCCGGTTCGGCGCTGGCCGCCAACGGACTGGCCGCCGCGATCTTCCTCAACACCTTGGTCGCCGGCTGCCTGGGCATGCTGGGATGGCTTGCGGTGGAACAGTTCCGGGACGGCAAGCCGACCACCTTCGGCGCCGCCTCCGGTGTGGTCGCCGGCTTGGTGGCGATCACGCCGTCGTGCGGCACGGTGAACACCCTGGGCGCCGCCGTCGTCGGTCTGATGGCCGGCGTCGTGTGCTCCTTCGCCATCGCGGTGAAGTTCAAACTCAACTACGACGACTCTCTTGACGTCGTGGGGGTGCACTTCGTCGGCGGAGTGGTCGGTGTGCTGCTGATCGGGCTGCTCGCCACCGCGGTGATGACCCAAGGCCCGAAGGGACTCTTCTACGGGGGCGGGCTGGGTCAACTCGGCAAGCAGGCGCTGGCGATGGTGGTGGTAGCACTCTACGCGTTCGCGGTCAGCTACGTGCTGGCCCTGCTGATCGAGCGTTCCATGGGGTTCCGACTCAGCCGAGAGGACGAGGTGAGCGGTGTCGACCTCACCCAACACGCCGAGACGGCCTATCCGGAGGGCGTCTACGGGCACCAGGCCCCCCGGCGCCCGTCGTTGGGCAGCGGGTCTCGCCCGCGGTCGAACGAGGACGACGACACCTGAGCCGCGCCTGCGCTATCGGGGTCGGCGTGCTTTTCGCTGACTGCGACTCGCGGACCGATCGGTCGGTATCGGTTTAGCCGATCCGCTGGCGGGTTAATTGGCGTGAGGTAGCGAAAAACTCGCCCGCGGCCGTGCGCATGGTCCAGCACCCCGGATGGCCGAAGGGGCCGACGCGCCGGGGGGATAGCCGATGACCGGGTTCGCTGTGGCCAGGGCCGGGGTCCTGAGGCAGGCCAGGTCATGACGGCGCCGGACTGGATGGCCTGGATGGCATTGCCACCCGAGGTGCATTCCGCGCAGTTGTCCAGTGGACCCGGCCCGGGTGCGTTCCTGGCCGCCGCGGGGGCCTACCAGGTGCTCAGCGCCGAGTACGGTTCGGCTGTCGGCGAACTCGCGGCCGTACTGAACGCGGTCCAGGGCGGTTCGTGGCAGGGTCCGACCGCCGAAGAGTACGTCGCTGCGCACGCCCCCTACCTGGTTTGGCTCGAGCAGGCCCGCGGCAAGAGCATTGCCGCAGGGCTACAGCACCAGCTCGCCGCCCAGGCCTACACGGCAGCGCTGGCGAGCATGCCGACCCTGGCGGAGCTGGCCGCCAACCACGTTGTTCATGGTGTGCTGGTCGCGACCAATTTTTTCGGGATCAACACGATCCCGATCGCGCTCAACGAGGCGGATTACTTCCGCATGTGGGTTCAGGCCGCCACCACCATGAGCATCTATCAAGCGGTGTCGAACGTTGCCGCGGACTCCGTCCCGGCCACATCGCCCGCCCCGCCGCTACTCAAGGCGGATACCAGCGACGCCGCCGACCCCGCGCAGTTGACGGCCCTGGCATCGGCCACCGACGCCGGCAACCAATTGAACCTCGCGGACCTGGTTTCGCAACTACTGCAGGCATACATCAACTACGTCGAGCAACTCTATGCGCCGATCATCGATTTCTTGCAGGACCCGGTGGGCAACGGCATGCAGTTGATCACCGATTTCTTGACCAATCCGTCGCAGGCGTTGGTCGCGTGGGGGCCGTTCCTGTTCGCCGTTGCCTACCAGGCCTTCTCTTGGGTCGGGGCGTCACTCACCTATCCCCAACTGATACTCGACCCGCTGCTGGGGACGATTCTGCGGGTAGTGATCGGCGTGGGTGAACAGCTCCTGGTTCAGGTTCCGGCGGCAGCCGCAGCGGGTGACCTCGCCGGCGGGGCCGGGGGGTCCGTGGCGCCAGCCGCGTACCCGGTGGCCTGGCCGGCGGTGGGTGTGGCTTCGAGCGTGACCGCTCCGGTCGCCGCGCCGGCTGCCTCGGCAGCGGCGAGTGCCGGCACTGCGCCCGCTGCACCGGCGGCTCCGGCGGCGGTGACTTATGCCGTGGGCGGCTTCGACCCTGACGAAGGTTTTCCTCCCGCGTTGACCCATAACAGCGGCGCCAAGGTGCCGTCGGTCGGTGTGCCCGCCCCGGCCGCGGCGGTCTCGGCGCGCGAACAACGGCGTGCTCGTCGCCGACGTAAGACGACGGAGCCGCAGCGTCAGTACGCCGACGAATTCATGGATATGGACGGCGACGCCGGGAACGACCTCCGCGAAGATCTCCCTGAAGACGTTGAAGACCTGCGCGCCGCCGCATCCAGCCGCGGTGCGGGCGCGATCGGCTTCGGCGGCACCGCCGCCAAGGGCAACGCCGATGCGGCCGGATTGGTCACGCTGCCCGCCCACAGCTTCGACGACGGTCCGGCCAGCCCGATGCTGCCGGCCACGTGGGACGCCGACGGCTCGCAGGCGCGGACTTAGACGGTGTCGGTGATGTCGGCGTATTCGGGATGTTTGTTGAGCACGGTGACGACCATGGAGCAGACCGGGACGATGCGCTTGCCGTCCGCTCGCGCCTCCTCCAGCGCCCTCTCGACGAGAATGGTCGCCAGCCCGCGACCGCCGAACTTCGGGTCGACTTCGGTGTGGTCGAAGACCCGCTGACTGCCACGGTCGAGGTAGCTGGCGAAGCCAACGGTTCTACCCCCAACCGCGATCGTGTACCTGCCCGGCTCGGCGGTGACCGTGGTCTCCGCACCGGTCTTGTCGGTGGTCATCCGGCATCCTTTCGGTTCGGTACTTGCCTGGGAAGCAGCCGGGTAGCGGGCAGTGGCGGGGCAGGCAGCCGAGCCAGCGTGCCCTGGTATCCCGTGACGGCGCCGAAGCGTTCGTCGCGGGCCTGCCACAGCTGCCGATAGGTGACGATCTCATCGTGGTTGCGCCCGACGAAGTTCCACCACATCACCAATTCCTCGGTGAAGGGCGTGCCGCCCAGCAGCAGCACCCGCCCGGGCTGGCCCCCGGCGTTGGCCATGTGCAGGGTGTTGCGACCCGGGCCTTGGTAGCCCAGGTCGCCGACCGCGAGCGCAGTCTGGCCGATCTCGATCTCGCCGGCATCGCAGAGCACTCCGTGCTCGAATGCCGGGTCGACGTCGACGTCCAGCGCAGCGTTGGAGTCCAGATCGACCTGGGCGCCCAGCAGCGGCGTGAACGTGTGTGCCGGCGAACGGCTTCCGGCAAGCTCGCCCAGAAAGACCCGCGCTTGGGCGCCCGGCAGTGCAATCGGTTCGGGCGCGTAGTGCGCGAAGTCTCGCCCGGTGTGGCGCGCTGCGTCAGGCAGGGCCACCCACAGCTGGGCGCCGTGCAGGACCGAATCCGGGCCGGAGGGAATTGACACTTCGGAATGACAGATCCCCGCGCCCGCGGTCATCAGGTTCAGCTCGCCGGGCCGGATTATCGCGTGCACACCCGCGCTGTCACGGTGTTCCACCTCGCCGCTGAACAACCAGCTCACCGTTTGCAGCCCGGTGTGCGGATGAGGTGCGACGTCCATACGCGCGGCGCGTCCGGTCACGGGGCCGTAGTGGTCGAGAAAACACCAGGCGCCGATCAGTGATCGCTGCCGCTGCGGCAGGGTGCGTTGTACGGGGATCGCCCGTGGTCCGCCCAATGGAACTTCGCGCGGGTGCAGCACTTCGATACCCGTGGTCTGGGAAGCGCGACAGGCAACTTCAGTCGGTGCGGCTTCGAGGTTGCTCATCGTCGCCCTTCGTCGTGCGCTGTCCGGCCCGATGCCGCGACCCTACGCCGGCTCACCGGCCCGGCGGCCGCAGTACCTTCATGGCCGCCCGCATCACCGGTTCGGGGAGCCGGTCCTGCATCGACAGCGCCGCGTCGGCGGCGCGCGATCTCAGCGGCGTGCCCCGACCGAAGATCCGGTTCAGCGGTCCACCGGACGGTTCGAGCACAACATGTAGTGGCGGGGTGCCGACGGCAGCGCCGAGCGCGTTCGAGATGACCATCCGCTGGATTTCGCTGGTGCCCTCGAAGATGGTGTACAGCTTGGCATCTCGATACCACTTTTCCACCGGGTGATCGGTGATGTAGCCCCAGCCGCCCATGGTTTGGATGGCGCGTTCGGTGGCCTTGACGGCGATCTCGCTAGCGGCCAGCTTCGACATCGAGCCCTCGCCCCGCTCGAAGGATACTCCGTTGGCCGCCATCCAGGAGGCCCGCCACGTCAGCAGTCGGGCGGCGTCGATCTGAGTTGCCAAGTCCGCCAATGGAAATGCGATGCCTTGGTTGTCGATGATGGGCCCGCCGAACGCCTCGCGCTCGGTGGCATACGATGTCGCGTACTCCAACGCGGCGCGGGCAATCCCGATAGCCTGGGCGGCCACCATGGGGCGGGTCTGCTCGAAAGTGCCCAAAGTCGCCGAGCTGGAACGCTTTCCACCGGCAACGAGTTCGCGGGCTTTGGCAAGTTTGTGTTCGAGCTTTTCCTGCCCGCCGAGCAGGTTGGCGCCCGGGACGCGGGCGCCGTTGAATCGCAACTCGGCGGTGTGCGAAGCGCGACAACCCAGCTTGTCGAGCTTTCGCACCAGTTCCAGTCCCGGCGTGCCGCCGGGGACCACGAACAGCGCCTGACCCCGGTGGCCGAGATCCTCGTCGACCACGGCATTGACCACGTGCACGTTGGCGATTCCCCCGTTGCCGATCCACATCTTGTGTCCGTCGATGATCCAGTCGTCACCGTCGCGACGGGCACGGGTACGCAGATTGCGGACGTCGCTGCCGCCCTCGGGTTCTGAGATCGCCAACGCCGCGAGTTTCAGATCACCTGGGGTGCCGAAACATTCCGGCGCCCACTGCAGCATCTGTTCCGGGGAGGCGGCCTGGCCGATGGCCGACAGCGCCAGCGCGGGCATAACGATCGCCAGGCCGATTCCGGCGCATCCCCAGAACAGCTCCTCCATGAACATAGGTAGCGACAGGCCCGTCGGATCGCCGATCAGATCCCGGTAGAACAGCGGGCTGTAGAACCCGCGCCGGGCCGCCTCCTCGAGCACCGGCCAGGGAAACTCCTGGCGCTGGTCGTAATCGAGCGCCACCGGCCGAATCACCTCTTCGGCGAACTCGTGCGTGCGCCGGGCCAGATCGTGTTGTGCTGCGGTCGGTGTCAGGTCGAACGTCATGGAGCGCCTTCGGGGTCGAACTCTCGGTTACCCCGATCTACCCCGAAAGCCAACTCAGCAAACTGCTTGGCCTCGTCATCCCGCTACGCCGCGGAGCGGGGGCCTACCTGTGTCGCCGGCAGGTGCAACACCACCGCGGTCACCGGCCGGGCGTCGCGTTCAGTGCGTGCCAGCAGAGCAGCGTTCTCCGGCAGTTGTCTGGCATTGATCTCGCCGGCGGCGATCCGCCGCAGTACCTCGTGAGCCTGAGCCAGTTGCGTCCGCTTGCGGTACTGGCCCCCGGGAAGTTTGACACCGGCCCACACGCCGTACTCCTCGCGATACTTGACGGCCCGTTCGGCGCACAACCGTTGCTGCGCCAGTGGGCAGCGGCGCAAGCACTGAATTCGAGCCTCGGTGGCGGACCGCTCATAGGCGCGAGCCTTCGCCGCGCCGTCGCCGCTGTCGTCGTCGGGGTAGCCGAACCACAGTTCCGGGTTGCCTGTGCACGGGGTAGCCATGTCTCTTGTCTCCTTCTCCGCCGAAACGTAGGCAAAAGCGTATACACAGCGGCGCGCGTCTGGCAAGCGAAACGTGACAAAAACGTATATATAAGCGACGACGGGCCGCACGTGTGTAATATCCGGCTATGGCCGGAGCCTGCGGTGAGCCGTGAATCGGCTGGCGCGGCCATCCGCGCACTGCGCGAGTCGCGCGACTGGTCGCTTGCCGACCTGGCCGCCGCAACGGGCGTCAGCATCATGGGGCTCAGCTATTTGGAGCGCGGCGCTCGCAAGCCGCATAAAGGTACAGTTCAGAAGGTCGAAAACGGACTTGGCCTGCCTCCCGGCACCTATTCTCGGTTGTTGGTCGCCGCAGATCCCGATGCCGAGCTGGCGCGGCTCATGGCAGCCCAGCCGCCTGCGGCAGCGTCGCCGCGACGCCCCGGCACCGTGGTGGTCGACCGTCACAGTGACACCGAGGTGCTCGAGGCTTACGCCGAAGCCCAGCTCGATACCCTCAGGTCCGTCATCGATAGACTGCCGGCGACCACATCAAATGAATATGAGACGTATATTCTCTCCGTGGTCTCACAGTGCGTGAAGGCGGAGATGCTAGCAGCAAGCTCCTGGCGGGTGGCGGTCAACGCCGGTTCAGAGTCCAGCGACCGACTGATGCAACATCTGCAGTCGCTCGAGGCCATGCGCAGCACGCTGCTGGAGCGGATGTCGACCAGCTTGAGCGCGCGATTCGATCGGGCATGCGCGCAGTCACCGCTACCGGAAGCCGTCATCGCTGCGCTGATCGGAGTGAGCACCGACGAAATGTGGGATATCCGCAATAGAGGAGTCATCCCCCCGGGCGCGCTGCCCCGTGTCCGGGCCTTTGTGGACGCAATGGCGGCCGCCGAGGCCATGGAGACGGCGGCCCCTGACCAGACACACCACAACGGCGGAGAACAAGACCGGTGAGCCACACCGAAATCGAAGTATTGAGTCGCGCCCACCGGCTTTTCGACGGCAGTGGTCTAAGCGGTCTCCCACCCACGCTGAACGTTGAGACCGCACACCACGAGCAACTCCTGCACCGCGCCGCCGGTCTCAATATCGATGCTTCCCGCGGTCGGTATGAACGCCGGGCAACCGACGGCAGGGACGCCCTGTTGTCTGCGGCTCGAACGGATGCGTCCGTTGCCGCGGTCATTGCCGATGCGCACCGGGACCGGGACCGGGCTCGCCGGGTGACCGGAAGCATCGTCGAGCAGGCCCGCGCGGATGCGGCCGTGACCCCGGCGACGCCAATGGCCCAGCGCGAGGCCATCCGTCGGCGCGTCGCACGGTTGCGCGCGCAACAAGCGCATGTCTTGTCGGCCCGCCTTCGGGCGCGACGGCATCGGGCCGCGCTGCGCGCGCTGTGGTACCGGATGTCGCGATACGGCAACCGGGCAACGGGTGCCCGAGCCGGGATCGCCGTGCGGGCCGCGTTGTCACGGCTGGGCTGCCCGTATGTGTGGGGCGCGACGGGACCCGGCCAATTCGACTGTTCCGGGTTGGTCCAATGGGCCTACGCACAGGCGGGCATTCAGCTGGAGCGCACGACCTATCAACAGATACGCGACGGGATAGCGGTGCCGCGTTCCCAGGTGCGACCCGGTGATCTCGTCTTTCCGCATCCGGGACACGTCCAGCTGGCGATTGGCAACAACCTGGTCGTCGAGGCGCCGTACTCGGGTGCTTCGGTGCGGGTGAGCCGGTTGGGCAGCGACGTGCAGATCCGCAGACCGCTGTGAGTGATTAGCGCCCGGTCGGGCGGGCAGAATGGGAAGGTTGAACCCATGTCGGAGCAAGCGGGATCGTCGCCGGATGCCATCGCGGCACGGCAGGCGGTGCTGGGTTCGCAATACCAGGCGATAACCGAAGCCGACCGTGTGCTGGCCGAGGCTCTCGCCAGCGCACATGCCACGATGCGGGAGAGCATCCGTCGGCTGGACGCGATTGCGGCCGACATCGAGCGTGCCGTTTCGGACCAGGCTGAGCTCGCCGTCGACACCCCCCTGGGAGCCCGCGAGTTTCAGCGATTCCTGCTCGACAAGCAACGCGAGATCACCACGATCGTGGCCGGTGCCCGCGAACTCGATCACACCAAAAGTGCTGTGCTGGCCCGATTGCTGGCACAGTATGCCGGCCCCGCGGGTTAGCCGCGCACCGGCGAACCGAGGTGAATTGTGGGCGCCCGAGCGCCTGGGTACTGTCACGCGGCATGGCAGGGTCGCGTGATCGCCCGCAGCGGGGTGAATCTGCATCCGCACCGCCGGATAGCGGTCAGGCAACGGCCGCCGATGCGATCGCAGGAGCGGAAGCCGCGCTGGCACATCAGAATTCGGTGAGTTCGCAGCTCGACCTGCAAGTTGTTTCGGCGATCCTGAACGCACACCTGACCGCTGTCGAGGGTCGCGACGCGCTCAACCAACTTCAGCAGGAGACCGAAGCGGCGGTCCGGACGCGATCGGATCTGGACACACCGGCGGGAGCCCGTGATTTCCAGCGGTTCCTGATCGGCAAGCTCAGAGATATCCGTGAGGTGGTCGCCAACGCCAGCCTCGATGACACGTCGAAGGCGACCCTGATGGCGGCGTGGACGTCGCTGTACAACGCCTCGAAGAACGAGGCCGGGGCGGTCGGGCCGGGGCCGGCGACGCCCGCACGCGCGGCCGGCGATGGTGGGGGTCAGCTGGCGGATCTGCTGTCTGACGACCCGCTTCTCGATTCGTTGTTGTTCGACGATCCGGCGTTGCCGGACGGGGAGGCCCCGATGCCCGGCGGCAGTTCCCCGGCGCCGCAGATGGCGCCGACGACGCCCGGCATACCCAACCTCGGCGGCGTACCTATGCCGGGGTTACCGACAGGGGCAACCTCGCCGATGCCCGGCCTCGGTTGGGGCGGGTCTCCCCTTTCGGGATTGCTCCGGGGATCTGAACCGGGGCTCGCCGACCGCGACGAACGCGAACTGGATTCCGGCGATCCCGACCACGAGCGAGCCGGCCACGCTGATGACCCCACAGAAAACCGGGAAGACCGGGGAGACACCGACGCGCAACCATCACCGGACAAGCCGGACTCGCCACCGACCGGTCCGACGGCCGTCACGTTGCCCAACGGTGAGACGGTCACCGCCGCCAACCCCCAACTGGCAGCGGCCATCAAGGCCGCAGCCGGCGGAGTGCCGATCCCAGATGCGTTCCAACAGCAGGGAATTGCCCTGCCGCCGCCGGGCACGCCGGTCACCGACCCGATAGACCCGGCTCGGCTCGAACCTGGAGACATCGGCTTCTTCGTCGATCGGCATACGCTCGCTCTTGGCCGCGACAAGGCACTGCTCGACGGCCAGATTCAACAGGTTTCCAGCATCGGCGGGCCAAGCTTCCTAGGCTGGGAGCATCCGCCCGCCACGGCGACTTCGACCGGGCCGGCCCGGGCCGGCGTACCGACACCGACCCGGCCGGCGGCTCCCTCGGCCGCTTCGCAATACTGACCCCGCCGGCCTGAGCGCCGGCACACAAAAGGAGACGCGGATGGCAGATCGAATCCATGTGGTGCCGGCGCACTTACGTGAGGCCGCCGCCCATCATCAGCAGACTTCGGAGTATTTGCGCACCGTGCCGTCGTCGCATGCCGCGATCCTGGAGAGCCTGGAGTCGCTCGGGCCGATCTTCGCCGAGCTTCGGGGCGCCGGCCGTGAACTCCTCGAGTTGCGGCGCCAGTGTTACGAGCAGCAAGCCGATGACCATGCCGATATCGCACAGAGCCTGAGGACGTCGGCCGCCATGTGGGAACGCCATGACCAAGACGCGGCACGGGACATCAGCAGAGTCTTCGACCCCGATCGATGACAGGTCGATGACGGACGCCAATCCTGCTTTCGACACCGTGCACCCCAGCGGGCACATCCTGGTCCGCTCCTGTCGTGGTGGCTACATGCATAGCGTCACGCTGAGTGAGGGCGCCATGGAGACCGATGCCGAGACTTTGGCCGAGGGAATCCTGCGGACCGCAGACGTCTCCTGCCTCAAGGCCTTGCTGGAAGTACGCGATGAGATCATCGCGGCCGGGCATACGCCGTCCGCCAGCGTTCCGACCGACCAAGATCTCGACGCGGCGATTGAGAAACTACTGGCGCACCAACTGCGCCGTCGCCGGCGCTGATCCTCTACAGCATCCAGGTCTTGGCGGTCTCGGGACCCGGGACGATATCGGTGGGCGGTTCGATGGGATTGGCGCCGAACAATTCTCGTGCGTGGGACAGTAAGGTCCGCACCTCGTCGAGTTGCTGCTGCAGCGCAGAATCAGCCATGGCTTTACGCTACCGAGGCCATGAAGCCGGCACAATTCAGGCGTCTGTGGAGGCGCGCAGGGTCCCGGTACGCTTGGCCGGTGGCCATCTTCGGCAGGCGGTCGGCCCGCCAGCGCCTACGGAGAGCGACGGAGGAATCCCTCACGATTCCGGCATTCAGCTCTCCCCCCGATTGCACCCCGTGGGTGATCGGCGGGCTCTGGCCTGCCGAGCTGTCGCCGAACAACGCCGAAACCGCCGCGCTGGCAGCGTATCTGAAAGCCGACCTAGACCGGATCGTCAGTTCTGCCAATGACGAGTTGAGGACGCTCAGGTCAGCGGTGATGCTTGATTCCGCCCGCCGCGCGGCCGAAGCGGCGGTGATCGACGAGGCTCGCGCGTGGGCGGTGCGACGAGTCGAATCGACACTGCGGCAACTCCGCGGGCAGCCGGCGCCGCCGGTCGTCCCGCGTCCGTCGGCAACCGCTGGTTCGGGCGGGACGGATCTAGAGCGGACCCGGGTGCTCCCCGCCATCAAGGACGAACACCCGGGTGCCGCCGACGACCTGGCGAGCACCCGAGTGCTTCCCGTCGTTGAGGACGCCATAGGGGAAGAGCAACCGGGCGCCCACGAGAAGGAACACGTCCAGCTGGCCGCGCCTCCTGAAGCGGAGATCGCTGTGGCCGAATCGGTGGCGCCGGCGCGGGGCGTGGCCGCGCCCGAATCCGACGACGAACGGCTGCAGCGGCTCCTGACCTTCGTGGCTCGTCAGGAACCGCGGCTGAACTGGGCGGTCGGGCAGCGCGCGGACGGGCTGACGGTACTGGTCACCGACCTGGCCCACGGTTGGGTACCTCCGGGGCTCATGCTCCCCGAAGGTGTGCAGTTGCTGGAGCCGCAGCGCCGTAGCGGCGGCATCGCCAAGCTAATCGGTACTACGGCGCGTCTGGCGACCTATCGCCCCGGCGACTTCCTGGGCTGGACAAGTGACTTCACTCCGACCACGCCCTCGCCGAAGCCGCGCGAGTTACCGACATCGGACAACCTGGCATCGGAGCTGAGCGGGGTTACCCGCTGGCGCGACGGACTGCCCCGGATCGTGCACCTGCTGGCCCAGGCCGCGGCCGCTGGAGGCGGCGTCGGCGAAGACGAAATCGACCTGCTGCGAGTGCATCTCGATACCGCCCGGCATGCGGTCGTAGCCCAGTATCCGAATGTCGACCCCGCGCTGTTGCTCAACTGTATGTTGTTGGCGGCCACCGAAAGCGGGGTCACCGGAGACCCGGTATCAGCCAACTATCACTTCGCCTGGTTCCGCGAACTCAACCAATAGCCGGTCAAGTTGGCGGACGGTTGAATTGACGCTGGTTGGAGCCGTCGACATACTGTTTTGGTGCCGGGGTCTGGTGATCGCGCGGAACTGAGCGACAAAGACCTCGTCGAATCGGTTCTTCGTGAGCTAAGCGAGGCGGCCGACAAGTGGGAAGCGCTTGTCGCACAGGCGGAAACCGTCACCTACAGCGTGGATCTGGGAGATATTCACGCGATTGCCAATTCGGATGGGCGGTTGCTCAAGTTGAGATTGCATCCTGGCGTCATGACCGGCTATTCCCACGGAGAACTGGCTGACAGGCTAAACGCCGCAATCGCGGCGCTGCGTGAGGAAGCAGAGGCCGAAAACCAGGCACGGTACGGCGGCTCGCTCCACTGACGTCAGCGGGGCTGATGGGCCGCGGCTCTCTTCGCGCGCTGGCGCGCGCTCATCGCCCGCTGCCGGGCTGATGGGCCGCGGCTCTCTTCGCGCGCTGGCGCGCGCTCATCGCCCGCTGCCGGGTTGATGGGCCGCGGCTCTCTTCGCGCGCTGGCGCGCGCTCATCGCCCGCTGCCGGGTTGATGGGCCGCGGCTCTCTTCGCGCGCTGGCGCGCGCTCATCGCCCGCTGCCGGGTTGATGGGCCGCGGCTCTCTTCGCGCGCTGGCGCGCGCTCATCGCCCGCTGCCGGGGGGCCGGCGAAGGCTTGAGCGATCGTCAACCACCGCTGCGCGTCCTCCCCTTCCGCGGCGATGTCGAGGGTGGCCAGCGCCCGCCGCTGGGTGACCAGGAAACAGAAATCTTCGGCGGATCCGGTGACGCGCTGGGCGGCATCGGCCGGCCCCCAAGACCAGGTGTCTCCGTCAGGGCCGCGCAACTCGACCCGGAAAGGCTCGGCCGGGGGGGTCAGATTGTTGACGAAGAACGCGTAGTCGCGGGTGCGGACACCGAGATGCGCGATCGAGCGCAGCCGGTTGGTCGCGGGCCGACTGATACCGAGGGCGTCGGCGACGTCGAGTCCGTGCGCCCAGGTCTCCATCAATCGCGCGGTAGCCATTGACGCCGCGCTCATCGGCGGCCCGAACCACGGTAGTTTGCGGCCATCGGCAACCGTCAGCAGCGCATCGTGCAAGCGGCCCCTGGTCATCCGCCAGTCGTCGAGCAGCTCGCCCGGCGGCCGGGCCGCGAGCTCTTCGGCGCCGGCGTCTACGAAGCCGGCAGGATCAGCCGCCGCCTGGGTCAGGACGTCGGCAAACCCGGCCTCGTCGGTGACCGCGGTCAGCGCCACCCGATCAGTCCACAACAGGTGGCCGATCTGGTGTGCGATGGTCCAGCCCGGCGCCGGTGTTGGCTCGGCCCATCGCTGCGGCGGAAGAGGCGCCACCAGCGCGTCGAGGTCGTCGCTCTCGGCCCGCAAGTCAGCGACGATCGGACCCGGACCCGCCATCATTACCTCCCTTAGTCGCCGTTGACCGGCTGGCCCCGTCGGCCAACGATGCTGTGAACCACCAGCCCGGTCAAATAGATCACCGAACCGAACAACACGAACGCGGGCGCGTGCCCGTCAGCTGGAATCAACGCCGCGGCAACGGTAACCGAGGCGATGAAGGAGACCCAGAACAACGCATCCTGCACGGCGAACACGTGCCCGCGTAACGCATCATCGACGTCTATCTGCATCGCGGAGTCGGCGCACAGCTTGACCACCTGGCCGGCCACCCCCAGGAGGAATCCGCATGCCACCATGATCGGGATTACCAGGCCGGCGCCGGCGATTTCGATCGTGGAGGCCGCGATCAGGGCCCCGTTGGCCGTCGCGTAGCGCCCCCACCGCCGGATCAAGACCGGGGTCAACACGTTGGCCAGGAATGCCCCGAGACCCGTGGCGGCGAAGAACATCAGGGCGGTGCCGAACCCGACGACGTCCGCATCTTTCATGTGATGGACCAGCAGCAAGATCAACAGCGAGTTGATGCCGACCACCATCCGGTGTGCTGCCAAGCCGGACAGCGCAGCGGCAACCGTCGGTTGTTGCACAACGGTACGCACACCGTGTAGCCAGCCGGTGATCACTGCGTAGACGACCGACCCGTGGATCGCGCGCTTGGTGTCGTCCGGACCGAGTACCCGCGGGGCGAACCGCAGCGACAGCAGCAACGCAATCAGCACCGGGACAATGGCGGTGAAAACGACCACGGCGGCGCCGTGATCGCCGCCGCCGGCCAGCCAGCGGGGCAACAGCATGAAGTTCGCGCCCAGGAAGGCCGCGACCGCACCTGACGCGGTGGCGACCGAATTCATCGTGACCACCTGCTCGCGTGGCACCACATGGGGCAACGATGCGGATAAGCCCGATGCCACGAACCGGGCCAAACCATTGGCCAGTAACGCCCCAATCAGCAGCAGCAGATCGCCGCCGCGAAACGCCAGGATCGCGCCGATCCCGGCGATGAAGGCTAGCCGGCCGATGCTGGCGCCGACGAGTACCAGTCGCCGGTCCCAACGATCCATCAATGCCCCGGCGAACGGACCGAGCAGCGAATACGGCAGAAACAACACCGCGAAAGCTCGTGCGATCGCCATCGGGTCGGTGGCCCGGTCCGGATTGAACAGCAGTGCTCCCGCGAGTCCCGCCTGGAAGAGGCCGTCACCGAATTGACTCGCTATGCGAAGCTGCAGCAGTCGCCCGAAGTCGGGCAGCGCACGTATTGACCGCCACAGGGCGACCGGTGCGCTGGCTTGCGTCTGGCTGCGAATCACAAAACCCACTTCCACCATCGGGCGCAGGCAATGCTGGTTTCGCGCTGTGCCGACCCAATCACAGTACAAATATCTTTCGACCGTGCTTGTTTGGCCCGGCGATGCTGTGGTGAGTGCGATGATGGTGTGGTGGCGCCGCAGGAAGATCCCGAGGACTACATGGCACCCGCCGCACAACGTGTGCGAGCGGGTACTTTGCTGTTGGCCAACACCGATCTGCTGGAGCCGACCTTTCGGCGCAGCGTGATCTACATCGTCGAGCACAACGAGGGCGGCACCTTGGGTGTGGTGCTCAACCGACCCAGCGAGACAGCGGTCTACAACGTCTTGCCGCAGTGGGCCAAACTCGCTGCCAAACCCAAGACGATGTTCATCGGGGGCCCGGTCAAGCGCGACGCTGCCCTGTGCCTGGCCGTACTGCGGGTCGGTGCGGATCCGGACGGGGTGCCGGGTCTACGCCATGTTGCGGGCCGCATGGCGATGGTGGATCTGGACGCCGACCCCGACCTACTGGCGCCGGTGGTAGAAGGTGTGCGGATCTTCGCCGGGTACTCGGGCTGGACTATCGGTCAGCTCGAAGGCGAAATCGAACGTGATGACTGGATTGTGTTGTCGGCGTTGCCGTCTGACGTCTTGGTTCCGCCCAGAGCCGACCTGTGGGGGCAGGTCTTGCGGCGGCAGCCGTTACCGCTTTCGCTGCTGGCCACCCATCCGATCGACCTCAGCCGCAACTAAGCCAAGACCAAGCACACTCGACTCCGCGGGCCCGCCAGCGGATGACATGTCAGGAAAACCGACGGCCCAATGCCGAATTCATCGGCACGACAACGTGCAGGCCGCGCAATCGCCGCCGCAATCAGCCGACTTGGGTGTGGCAGCGCCCCGGCGCAGCGCGTAGCGGGCGCTCTGCCATGAGCCGGTGGCCAGCGTGCCGAACGCGCCCGCAATACAAACGACCATCACCACCAAAGCCGTTGGCGCAGCCGCCACAAGTGCCACGACACCTCCGGCGGTCAGCATGACCGCGGCCGCCAACTGAGTAGGTGCCATTGCGCGCAGCGCCAGCTCCGTCGGATCGGCGGTGCGGGTATGGAAGAGCGACCAGACCCCGAAGACGGCGGAAGCCACCGCCGCACACACGCACAGCACACCCGCAATCAGCATGGGCTCACAATACGAGTTCGCCGGTGAATCCGCCCGACCCGATCCGCCCAACGCCGATCGGTCCGAGGCGCTGGACTCAGCGCGACGGGACGGGTGTGAGGGTGACCAGCGGCGGCAGCGTGGTTGTCACCCCGGGCAGCGACGGTGATGCGGGGTTTAGGTGAGGTGCCGACGCCTGCGGGGCTGGGGCTGCCACCGGAGCCGAATGCGTCGCCTGAGCGGGAGCCTGGGGAGCGGGCGCGATCGCCGGGGCGGGAGCCTGGGGAGCGGGCGCGATCGCCGGGGCGGGAGCTTGGGGAGCGGGCGCGATCGCCGGGGTGGGAGCTTGGGGAGCGGGCGCGGTCGCTGCTCCCCTGTGCCCGGGCGCCTGACCGGTCGCCCCGGGAGGCGTCACCCGGAATCCGTTGACGATGGCGTCCGTGGCAGGCGCATCGGCAATCGCCTGCGAGGCCGCGGTGGTCACCGACAACGACACCAGGTACTTGTCAGCCCCCGAACTGGCAAGGACATGGCGGCGCGAGGTGTTTAGCGTCATGTCGTTCTCGCGGTACGTGCCCTCAATGATCGACGACGGGAAGCCGTTGAAGTCGGCCATGGATGAGTTGGTCGTCCGCCACGCCAGTAGCTTCTGGCTGTCGACGAAGCCGTGCGCGATGGCCTCCGCCGGGTCGAAGTCGCCGACCAGTTTGTAGACCACTACCTGCGCGTTGGACGTGTAGACGCTGTTACCGCCGACCCGGTCGGCGATCACCAGGAAGGCGTCGGGCACGTTGGGGTCGGGTACCGGAGTCCATCGAGGCGGCATCGGTAGGGTGACGTCGAGCGCCTTGAACCCCTGCGACCGCTGCGGCTCGAACTTGACCCCCTTGCCCTGGAGGAACTCTCGTAAGGTCCCGGTCACGGCGGGCGTGACCGCTGGCGGCGTCGGCGCCACGGCCGCCGGGGGTAGCGCGGACACCACCGGGGCGGGTGCCGGCGCCTGTGCGGGAACCGGGGCGAATCTGTTGCTGACACCGCCGGGAACCGCGGTGAGGTTCTGGACGGGCGGCGCCGCCGGTTGCATCGGAACCGGCGCTGGAAGAGGCGGTTGGGGATACAGCGGTTCGGCCGATGCCTTCCCGCCCGCAACGAGTACGACGCCGACGAAACCGGCAGCCATGCCCCCTGCGAAGACCCGCCAGGTACGCGCGATGTGGATCATGTGCGTCGGTCCCTCCGAACTACTCGGGCGTCAATGCCCGTTATCGAGCTGAATTTAACGAATTCTTAAAGGCGCCAATAGTGCCGAAATCGAGCTGGGATGAACCTCTGACCGGTGTGCAACGCAACCGAGACCAACCCGTGGCCGGCGGCTTGGCCGCCGGCCTCGAAGGGGCGTCCTTATACCCTGTTGGGCGTGACCGAATCGCCGACCACGACGCCGGGCAGCGCCTCCGGTGGCACGTCCAGTGTCAGGGACGCGGAATCCGACGCGCCGCGGTACCGCTATACCGCAGAACTGGCGGCGGGGATAGAGCGGACCTGGCAGGACCGCTGGGCTCGCGAGGGGACGTTCAACGTGCCCAACCCGGTCGGATCATTGGCTGCCGCGGACGGTTCGCCGGTACCTGCGGACAAGCTCTTCGTCCAGGACATGTTTCCCTATCCCTCCGGCGAGGGATTGCACGTCGGTCATCCGCTGGGCTACATCGCGACCGATGTCTTCGCGCGGTACCACCGGATGAAGGGCAATAACGTACTGCACGCATTGGGGTTCGACTCCTTCGGGTTGCCCGCGGAGCAGTACGCCGTGCAAACCGGCACCCACCCGCGTACCCGGACCGAGGCCAACATCGTGAACTTCCGGCGGCAGCTGGGCCGGCTGGGTCTCGGCCACGACAGCCGTCGCAGCTTCTCGACCACCGACGTCGAGTTCTACAAGTGGACGCAATGGATCTTTCTGCAGATCTACAACGCGTGGTTCGACACCGCAGCCAACAAGGCCCGTCCGATTGCCGAGCTGTGTGCCGAATTCGATTCCGGTGCAAGAACTCTCGACGATGGGCGGGAGTGGGCCAGGTTGTCGGCGGGGGAACAGGCCGACGTCATCGACAGTTACCGACTGGTTTACCGGGCCGATTCGATGGTGAACTGGTGTCCGGGGCTGGGCACGGTGCTGGCCAACGAAGAGGTCACCGCCGACGGCCGCAGCGACCGGGGCAACTTCCCGGTGTTCCGCAAGCGGCTGCGGCAATGGATGATGCGCATCACCGCCTACGCCGACCGGTTGCTCGACGACCTCGACGTGCTGGACTGGCCGGAGCAGGTCAAGACCATGCAGCGCAACTGGATTGGTCGTTCGACGGGCGCGGCAGCGCTATTTTCGGCGACTATTGCGACGGGTCGCCGGGCCGGTTCGCGAGTTGATATCGAGGTGTTCACCACCCGGCCCGACACCTTGTTCGGCGCGACATACCTGGTGCTGGCTCCCGAGCATGACCTGGTCGACGAGTTGGTCGCCGTCGCCTGGCCCGACGACGTCGACCCGTCGTGGACCTACGGCGCCGCCACACCCGTGGACGCCGTCGCCGCCTACCGCCGTGCGATTGCGGCCAAGTCGGATCTGGAGCGTCAGGAAAGCCGCGACAAGACCGGCGTCTTCCTGGGTAGCTACGCGATCAACCCGGCCAACGGCGAACCGGTGCCGATCTTCATCGCCGACTATGTGCTGGCCGGGTACGGTACCGGGGCGATCATGGCGGTCCCGGGCCACGATCAGCGGGACTGGGACTTCGCCCGCGCGTTCGGCCTGCCGGTCGTGGAAGTCATTGCCGGCGGCGATATTTCGCAGTCCGCGCATACCGGCGACGGTGTCTTGGTGAACTCCGGCTACCTCGACGGGATGAACGTGAGCGACGCCAAACAGGCTATTACCGCGCGGCTGGAGTCCGAGGCCCGTGGCCGGGCCCGAATTGAATTCAAATTGCGGGATTGGCTTTTCGCGCGGCAACGGTATTGGGGTGAGCCCTTCCCGATCGTCTACGACAGCGACGGACGCCCGCATGCGCTCGACGACGCCGCGCTACCGGTGGAATTGCCAGAGGTGGCCGACCATTCACCGGTGCTGTTCGATCCCGACGACGCCGACAGCGAGCCGTCGCCGCCGCTGGCCAAGGCGACCGAGTGGGTCCATGTGGAGCTCGACCTCGGTGACGGCCTCAAGCGGTACAGTCGTGACACCAACGTGATGCCGCAATGGGCCGGAAGCTCATGGTATGAGCTGCGCTACACCGATCCGCATAATTCAGAGCGGTTCTGCGCCAGGGAAAATGAGGCGTACTGGATGGGCCCGCGGCCGGGCGAACACGGCCCGGAGGACCCCGGCGGCGTCGACTTGTACGTCGGTGGCGCCGAGCACGCGGTGCTGCATCTGCTGTATTCGCGGTTCTGGCACAAGGTCTTGTACGACCTGGGTCACGTGAGCTCAAGGGAGCCCTATCGCAAGCTCATCAATCAGGGCTACATTCAGGCCTTCGCCTACACCGACGCGCGCGGATCGTACGTGCCGGCAGATCAAGTGGTCGAACGCGACGGGCGCTTCTTCTACCCGGATTCCGGCGGCGAGACGGAGGTCTTCCAGGAATTCGGCAAAATCGGTAAGAGCCTGAAGAATTCGATATCACCCGACGAGATCTGCGACGCATACGGCGCGGACACGTTGCGGGTGTACGAGATGTCGATGGGCCCGCTGGAAGCGTCGCGTCCGTGGGCCACCAAGGACGTCGTCGGAGCTCACCGCTTTCTGCAACGAGTGTGGCGGCTGGTGGTCGAGGAGGACACCGGCGAGACGCGGGTGGTCGACGGGACGGAATTGGACACCGACACGCTGCGGGCACTGCACCGCACGATCGCGGGTGTGTCCGAAGACTATGCGGCACTCCGTAATAACACCGCGGCCGCCAAACTCATCGAATACACCAACCACCTCACCAAAGAGCATCGGGACGCGGTGCCGCACGCGGCGGTCGAGCCATTGGTGTTGATGCTGGCTCCGTTGGCTCCGCATCTGGCTGAGGAGCTGTGGCTGCGGCTGGGCCACGCCGTCTCGTTAGCGCACGGTCCCTTCCCCGAGGCAGATCCGGCATACCTTGTCGACGAGACCGTCGAATACCCGGTGCAGGTCAACGGCAAAGTGCGTGGCCGGATCGTGGTGGGCGCCGAGGCGGACAACCAGGCGGTCGAAGCCGCCGCGCTGGCCGACGAAAAGGTGCAGGCGTTCCTGGGCGGAGCCACGCCCCGCAAGGTGATCGTGGTTCCGGGCCGGCTGATCAACCTGGTGGTCTGAATCCCCCGACGAATGCGAATTGGCCGACGCGACACACGCCGAAAACCCGTAGCGTGGTGCACACTCGGCGGCTAGCGCTAGCAAGCGAAGCTAGCGGGGCCGGACGACCACTTCGTGGACATGACCATCGGGCGGGGTGGCTACCACGTTTGCGACCACCGCGGCGACGGTTTCGGCCCGCAGGAACCTGGTGGGATCGTAGTTGCCGCCTTCGAACTCGACCAGTTCGCGCTGCATATCGGTGTCGGTGCGGCCGGGGAAGATCGTCGTCACCCGTAGGTCCGGCTCGTCGGCGCGCAACGATTCGGCGAAGGCCCGCAAGGCGAACTTGCTGGCCGAGTAGGACGCCATACCCGGCGAAACATTGCGCCCGGCACCAGAATTGATGAATATCACCTGACCACGGGTTTGCCGTAATGCCGGCAACAGCGCCAGCGTAAGTGCGACCGCGCCAAAGACGTTCACGGCAAAGGTGGCGCGCCACTCATCGACGTGCGAATCAGCGACATGGCCGGGGATCGACAACCCGGCGTTGTGCACCAGCACGTCGAGTTCATCGACCACTTCGCAACTGGCCTCGATCGTGCTGTCATCGGCCAGCTCGATCGGAAAAGTGGTGGCGCCCAACCGTTCCGCGATGGCGTCGAGACGCTCGGAGGGCCGGCCGGCCAGCAGCAGGGTGTGTGTCGGTGCCAAGGCGGTGGCAATCGCCGAGCCGATGCCGCGGCTGGCGCCGGTGATGAGTGCAGTGGGCATGACTTCGAGCGGCTACCAATCAGCTTGGCGGTCAGTTGTTTTCACGCCTGCTTGCGGGCAGCATCGTCCGCGGTGGCAGTGGCCGGCTCCCCGCTGGCCAGGCGTTCCAGCGGCGCCAGCGCGTTCGTCAGCGTGTCGAGGTCGGAGTGGGGGAGCTGGCTGAGCATCGCGGCGAGGGCGGCATGCCGGTTGGCCAGTGACTCGGCGTGCACCGCCCGCCCCTGCGGCGTGATGTCGACCAGTACGGCCCGCAGGTCTGACGGGTCGCGGGAACGCTTCACCAGCCCGATCTTTTCCAGCCGGCGGATGGCCACCGTGGTGGTGGGGGTCCGCACCCGTTCGTGTGCGGCCAGGTCCGTCATCCTGATGGGACCCCGATCGAGCAAGGTGACCAGAATCGACAGCTGCGCCAGCGTCAACTCACCGGCAACCGCGCCGTTGGGATCCCCGCGGCGCAAGATCGAGAACAGCTTGGACAGTGCGCGGTGCAAACCCTCCGCCAATTCCGTCACCTCAGGTGCGATGGATTCGCTGTCCGCCATAAGTCGGCAGTCTAACCCGACATGGCGATCGCTGAAGACCTGTGTGGTGACTGTCAGCGGCGCCTAAAGCACCTGGGCCAGGAACCGCTGCAGTCGATCCGTCTGTGCAGCCTCGAAGATCTGCTCCGGGGGACCGGCTTCCACGACCTTGCCGTGATCCATGAAGACGACCGCATCCGATGTCGAGCGGGCGAAGCCCATTTCGTGGGTGACGACCACCATCGTCATCCCGTCGGCGCCGAGGTCGGCGATTAGTGCCAGGATGTCCTTGACCATTTCGGGATCCAGCGCAGAGGTCGCCTCGTCGAAGAACATCACCTGTGGTGCCATAGCCAGCGCGCGTGCAATCGCAACGCGTTGCTGTTGGCCGCCTGACAGCATGCCGGGGCGGGCATCGGCCTTGTGTTTCAGGCCAACTCGCTCCAAGTGACCCAGCGCCATATCCCGGGCCGCGTCGCCGGACAACCCACGCAACCTGCGCGGTGCCAGAGCCACGTTGGCGAGCACGCTGCGGTGCGGGAAGAGGTTGAAGTGCTGGAACACCATGCCGATCCGCTGGCGCAGTTCGTTGGGGTTGTCCCGCAACACCGATCGGCCGTCGAGAAGGATGTCGCCGCTGTCCGGCTCGTGCAACCGGTTGAGGGTGCGAAGCAACGTCGACTTGCCCGAGCCCGATGGGCCGATCACCGCCGCGGTGGTGCCTGCGGGAACGTCGAGATCGACGCCGCGCAGCACGGCGTTACCACCCAGCGCCTGGTGAATATCCCTGGCCGCCAACGAAACCGGGGCCCGGCGGGCGTCGCCCGTCACGTCATCTCCTGACCGATGGTCGAGCTGACCACCTCGGAGGGATCCTGCGGGTCGATCCTCGCGCGGCCGCGCCGAAGCTTGGCGTCGATGTAGTTCACCAGGTGCGTCAACGGGATGGTGAGCAGCAGGTAGAAAATGCCCGCTGCCACCAACGGCGACAGATTACCGGTCTGCGCGTTGAGGTCACGGCCGATCTGGAAGAGTTCGCGCTGTTTGGCCACCAGGCCCAGAAAGTACACCAGGGCAGAGGCTTTCAGCAGCGCGATGAATTGGTTGACCAATGCCGGCAGCACTCGCCGTATCCCCTGCGGCACCACCACCAGTCGCATCGCCGCGGAATAGCTGAAACCCAGGGCACGGGCGGCCTCCAGCTGGCCGGGGTCCACGCTTTGGATTCCCGATCGCAGGATCTCGCCGACGTAGGCGCCGGCCATCAACCCCAATGCGGCAATACCCAACGGGTAGGGGTTGTTGTTGGTCAGCCCGCCCACGATCGGGCCGACGCCCAGCCCGATGATCAGGATGATCACCACCTCGGGCAGGCCGCGGAAGATATCGGTGTACACCCGCGCCGGCCACCGCAGCCAGCGCTTGTGCGAGATCCCGGCGACCGCCAGTGCCATCCCGATTGCCAGCCCTATTGCGCTGGCGCTGACAGTCAGGATCAGCGTGTTGGGCAGCCCGGTGTGGAACAGCGCCGGGATGGCCTGGCGGTACATGTCCCAGTCGAAAAAGGAATCCCGAAGCTGCGCAAGGGTCGACTTTGGTGCGGCCGGCTGGACCGGCTTGCGGTGCTGGCTGGCCGCGATCGCCGCGAAATCCGGCAGCGTCGGGGCGGCGACGGCTTTCGAGCCGGGTTTCCACCCGGGCGGCAACGTGCGGGGAACCCAGTCGCTGTAGAGCTTCGCCCAGGTTCCGTCGGCGATCACCGCGTCCAGCCCCGAGTTCAGGGCGTCGACGAGAGCGGGGTTGTCCCTGGCGACCGCATAGGCCACGAAGTCCTCGGTACTGAAGGTGTTTGCGACGGTAACCGCCGGATCGCCCGGCCGCATGGCCGCCGCTGCTTGATTCGCCGGGGCCACCCACGCGTCGATCTGGTGGGTTTTCAGGCTGGCGTACACGGTGGCGAAGTCGGGATACTTCACCGGTTGCAGGTGCAAGGTGTCGACGACGTAGGACTCCTCGACCGTGCCCTGGACCACGCCGATGCGCTGACCGGCGGCGAGGTCGGTAAAACTGGTGATCGCCGAACCGGGAGGCACCACCAGCGAGTAGTAGCCGAAGTCGTAGCCGTTGGTGAAAGCGACCGTGCGCCGGCGCGCATCGGTGGCCTTCACCGATGCCGAGCCGACGTCGAAACGTCGCGATGCCACCTGGGCAAGTAGCCCGGAGAAGTCGGTGCCGACGAAGCGCGCATGCAGGCCAAGCTTGGCGGCAATGGCGCGCAACAGCTCGTTGTCGAAGCCGGTGAACCGTCCGGTCGAGTTGATGCAGACGTTCGGCGGGGCATCCGAGAGCGTGCCCACCGTCAGCACCCCGGGGGTGCCCAGCCCCAACGCGTTGACATCGATCGAGCTCAACGGCACGACGGTGGCGGTGGTGTCGGTGTCGTCGTCGGCGCCCGCCACGCCAGCCCTGGACAGGTTGGCGGGCAGAACCGTGGCACTGTCCACACCGGCGGGGGCGCACTGATGCCGGTCTGCCGCGGCGGGCGCGGCGGTTGCCAGGCTAGCGAGGATCAGTATTGTCGCGGCCGCGGCCGACAGTCTGTGCCCGCTTCTGGTGCGGGCACCCACGCGTGGACTCATCACCGCCACCGTATCGGGCCGACCGGATGGCGCGTGCGGCTCAGAGCATGATCGACGACGGCTCGCGAGTGCCGGCCAGAGCGCCGACTGCCGATGGCTCCGGAGCCATGGCCAGGCGTACCGGAATCTGGTCCGGCCCGATCCCGCCGTGCGGCGTGAAGACCCGGCGCCGGAATAGTTCGGCCAACATCGTGTGCGCCATCAGCTGGGATCGCCCGATACAGGCGGCCCGCGCGGCTTCCGGATCACGCCGATGTATTGCGGAGTGCTCGTCTTCGTAGAACGACAGCATGTCGTCGCGGCCGTTCTGGTAGGTCAGCCAAAAGGCACGAGGAATCAGGTTTTGCGAGGCACGGATGCTGGCGCGCAGCCGCGGCCCCGCGTACTCGTCGTTGACCGTTCGCCGGTATTCGTGCGCGACCTCGGAAAAAGTCCGCGGTTCCTTCGACATACGCAACGAGCGCATCAGCGCGTCGAGCTGGCCCAAAATCCGCGGTGTGGGGTTGGCTGCGGCGCGGGCCGAGGCGATGCCGTTGAGCAGGCCGTCGAGCTCGTGATGTTCAAGGACGGTGGCTTCGTCGAACCGCTCGACGAACGCCCCGCGGTGATAGCGAGTCGACACGACGCCGTCGTGTTCGAGTTGCACCAGTGCCTCTTGTATCGGGACGCGGCTGACCCCCAAACCCTGCGCGATTTCGTTGCGGTCGACACGGTCGCCGCTGCGCAGTTTGCCAGTCAGAATCAGGTCGAGGATGTGCGAAACGACCTGGTCTTTTTCCTTGATCCCATATTTCTTAGGCATCGGTTCCGTCGGTTTCCGTCGAGTCTCTTCCAGCCGCTCCGGCTATCGGCGCTGGCAAGTTTCTCATGACTGGCAGCGCGCTATCGGGCGTTTGGCGGATGAAATCGACGCAAACGCAAACTAATGACCGTCTCGCCATCTGCAGAGCTGCTCGGCGGCGGTCAGGTCGTAATCGGGGCCGTCGCAGCCGACCGTCAGCAGCGTGACCCCAAGCCGGACGAGGGCTTCGGCGTCAGCGATCCCGCCCGTTACGGCGGCCGAGCGTTCGATGGCGGCCGGATCCCGGCCGACGTCGGCGCAGTGCCGATTGAGCACTGCGGCCTTCGCTTCGAATTCGTCGGCGGCGGTGAAGCTGTGCCACATGTCGGCGTGTTCGGCCACCAATCGCAGCGTCTTGCGTTCGCCGCCGCCTCCGATCAACACCGGGATATCACGGGTGGGTGGTGGATTCAGTTTTGCGAGTCGGGCCTTGATTCGCGGGAGTGCGGCGGCCAGGTCGTCGAGGCGACTGCCGGCGGTGCCGAATTCGTAGCCGTATTCGTCGTAGTCCTTTTGTTTCCAGCCTGAACCGATGCCCAGCACAAGTCGGCCGTCCGAAATGTGGTCGACCGTACGGGCCATGTCGGCCAGCAGCTCCGGATTGCGGTAGGAGTTGCAGGTCACCAGGGCGCCGATCTGGATGCGTGACGTCTGCTCGGCCCACGCCCCGAGCATGGTCCAGCACTCGAAGTGCGCACCGTCGGGAGCGCCATACAGTGGGAAGAAGTGGTCCCAGTTGAAGGCTATGTCGACACCGATGTCCTCACAGCGGCGGACGGCGTCGCGGATATCGCCGTAGTGCGGGGCGTGTTGCGGCTGGAGCTGCACGCCGATGCGGATGGGTAGATCGGGATGCACGGCTGAGGTCATACGACCACGGTAGGCCCGGCGCCCCGGGCGGAACGGTCAGCGTCTGCCCAACACTCCGCGCAGGATGTCGACGAGCGCGCGCGGTTGGTCGCTTTGCACCGAGTGGCCCGAATCCGCTACGACGTGCGCGCCACGGAAATGTGTTGCCCGCCGGGCGAGTTCGGCAACGTCTTCGTCGCTGACGAAGCCTGAGTTGCCGCCGCGCACCAGAGTTATGGGCGCCGACAAGGCGTCGACGTCGTCCCACAAACTCGCGAAGTCCGGGAAGCTGCGGATGGCGTCGTAGCGCCAGGTCCAGTTGCCGTTGTCGAGGCGGCGGGAGTTGTGGAACACGCCGCGGCGCAACGCCTTCACCTCGCGATGCGGCGCCGCGGCGGTGGTCACATCCAGCATCGCCTGGAAGCTGGGGAATTCTCGCTCACCGTGCATCAGCGCCACCGTGCCGCGCTGGTCGGCGGTCATTTCGGCGTGCCGCTGCAGCGCCGACGGGGTGACGTCGATGACGACGAGCTCGTCGACGAGCTCCGGGGCGACCGCGCCCAGCCGGATCGCGGTGAGCCCGCCCAGCGACATCCCGACGACGAATTCGGCCGCCGGTGCCAGCCCCCGCAGCACCGGGGCCAGGGCGTCGGCATTGTGCTGCGGCGAATAGTCGCCGTCCTCGCGCCAACCGGAATGACCGTGCCCCGGCAGATCTACCGCCAGCGCCGGCTCGCCGAGGCCGACGATCACGGTGTCCCAGGTATGCGCATTCTGGCCGCCGCCATGGAGGAACACCACTCGCGGCGCCGAGCCGCCCCAGCGCAGCGCGCTGATTCTGCCGCCAGCGGTGTCGGCTTCCACCCGCTCTACTGCCGGCAGCGGTCCGGTAGCACCGGCCTGCTCGGCGTTTTCGGCCAGCAGATCGAACTCGGAGAGTCCGGTCAGTTCGTCGTCGGAAATCTCGGTCACGGCTCTGACTCTACGAGTCATGCCCAACCGTCACGCGAGCCTCACGGGGGACCGTTTTTCATCGGGGGAGTGGCGGCCACCATCGCGCTGGTCGACGAGCCTTCCGGCTGCCTCACCGGCGAGTCGGGAGCCTGACACCCGATCAGTTACGCAAACAGGCCGGTGAGATTGAAGAAGCCCGATTTGAAGGTGCCGTTGTTGAACAAGCCCGAGTTGCCGCCACTGAGGGCAGGGCCGAAGATAATGCCGGGGACGCCGGTGTTGCCAAAGCCGGAGCTATTGCCGTTGGTGATAGCACCGGTAGCGGTGTTGAAAACGCCCGAGATGTTGTGGTTCGTCGTGCCACCGGCGGCCGTGTTGAAGAAGCCCGACATCCCGACACCGATGTTGCTGAAGCCCGAGTTAGTCAGGCCGGTGTCGGTGGTAGCCCCTAAGCCCGTGTTCACGTTGCCCGAATTCCAGAAGCCGGTGTTTGTGTTTCCCGAATTTCCGATGCCCGTGTTTGTGTCACCGGAATTCCAGAAGCCCGTGTTGAATGAGCCGCCGTTTCCGAAGCCGGTGTCCTGCACCCCCGAGTTCCCGAAGCCGGTGTCGACGATGCCCGCATTCCCGACGCCGGTGTTTCCGGTGCCGGAGTTTCCGAAGCCGAAGTTGAAAAAACCGGAGTTGCCGAAGCCGATGTTGGTGAATGCGTTCGCCGAATATGGATTCGTGCCCGAATTGAAGATGCCAACATTGTGGTGGCCCGAGTTGAAGAAGCCGATGTTGTTGGTGCCCGAGTTCCCGATTCCGAAGTTACCGACGCCTGAGTTCAGCCCTGCGAAAGTGAACTGACCAGTCGCCGAGTTGTAGTACGCATTCCCGAAACCGATCAGATTGCTGCCGCTAAGTCCGAAGCCGAGGTTTCCGTTGCCGGTGTTCCCGCCTCCGACGTTGAGGTTGCCGCTGTTTCCGACACCGAAGTTTCCGTTGCCGGTGTTACCTATGCCAAAGTTAGCGCCCGGGTTGGAACTGGTGCTCGGGTCGCCGGTGTTTCCGAAGCCGATGTTGTCGTTGCCGATGTTTCCGCTGCCGAAGTTTGCGTTGCCGCTGTTCCCGCTGCCGATGTTGAAGCTGCCTTTGTTCCCACTGCCCAGGTTCTGGTTGCCGGTGTTTCCATTACCGGCGTTGACGCTGCCGTTGTTGCCGTTGCCCAGGTTGGCACTGCCGATGTTGCCGATGCCCAAGTTGGGCAGGGCCGCCAGCAGGTCCTGCAGACTCTGCGCGGGCAACAACCGCGCGGCCGCCGCCGACGCCCCGGAGTAGTAGCCCGACATCGCCGACACATCCTGGGCCCACATCGCCTCGTAGTCGGCCTCCAATTGGGCGATCGCCGGGGCGTTGAGGCCGAACCAATTCGACAGCACCATTTGCACCAGCGAATTGCGGTTGAGCGCCACCATGACCGGCTGCACCGTGGCCGCTTGTGCGGCCTCAAAGGCGCTCACCACCGCCCGGGCCTGCCCGGCCGCGCCAGCGGCCTGCACCGCCGCCGCATTCAACCACCCCGAGTACGGGGCGGCCGCCGCCGCCATCGCCTGAGACGCCGGGCCCTGCCACGCCTGGCCGGCCAGGCCCGACGTCACCGACGAAAAGGAGGACGCCGCGGTTCCCAGGTCCGAAGCCAACCCTTCCCAGGCCGCAGCCGCATCCAACAACGGGCCCGAGCCCGCACCCGAGAACATCAGAGCCGAATTAAGCTCCGGCGGCAATACCAAAAAGCTCATGAGCGTTGGCCTCTCACCCCATTTATCGTCGACAGGTCGACGAAAACGCAGTCAAAACTTGCGCTCAAGATGGCACACGATCCGTCCCGGGGAATAGGGACCTTCGTCACCGGGGGAGGGTTTGGGACCTAGCCGTCGGCAACCCACGTTCACGTGTGGGAAAGCCAGCGGCGGAGAGACGCTCTAGTCGGGCCCGATGATGAACTCTTCGAGTTGTGCGCGCGCAATGTCGTCCGGCAACTGCTGCGGCGGGCTCTTCATCAGGTAGGCCGATGCCGGGATCACCGGTCCGCCGACACCGCGGTCCTTGGCGATCTTCGCTGCGCGCACCGCATCGATGATGACGCCCGCCGAGTTCGGCGAATCCCACACCTCGAGCTTGTACTCCAGGTTCAGCGGCACGTCACCGAAGGCACGGCCCTCCAGTCGCACATAAGCCCACTTGCGGTCGTCGAGCCAGCCGACGTGGTCGGACGGGCCGATGTGCACATCCTTGGTCTTGAACTCGCGCTGCAGGTTGGAGGTGACCGCCTGCGTCTTGGAGATCTTCTTCGATTCCAGCCGTTCCCGTTCCAACATATTGAGGAAGTCCATGTTGCCGCCCACGTTGAGCTGCATGGTGCGGTCCAGTTGCACACCACGGTCTTCGAACAACTTGGCGAGCACCCGGTGCGTGATCGTGGCGCCGACCTGGCTCTTGATGTCGTCACCGACGATCGGCACCCCGGCATCGGCGAACTTCTTCGCCCACACCGGGTCGGAGGCGATGAACACCGGCAGCGCATTGACGAACGCCACCCCGGCGTCGATGGCGCACTGGGCGTAGAACTTGTCGGCTTCTTCCGAACCCACCGGGAGGTAGGAGACCAGCACGTCGACCTTGGCGTCCTTGAGCACCTGGACCACGTCGACGGGCTCGGCGTCGGACAGCTCAATGGTGTCGGCGTAGTACTTGCCGATGCCATCCAATGTCGGGCCGCGCTGCACCACCACGTCGGTCGGCGGCACGTCGGCGATCTTGATGGTGTTGTTCTCCGAGGCGAAGATCGCCTCCGACAGGTCGAAGCCGACCTTCTTCGCATCCACATCGAATGCGGCCACGAACTTCACGTCGCGGACGTGGTACTGACCGAACCGCACATGCATCAGCCCGGGCACCGTCGAGTTTTCGTCGGCGTTGTGGTAGTACTGGACGCCCTGGACCAGCGAGGACGCGCAGTTGCCGACGCCGACGATGGCGACCCGTACCTCAGGCTGCGCCTCCGGCGCCCTTACCGGCTTGTACTCACTCATTCGGGCGTTCTCCTAACCTCATAGCTTCGGGCAGTGTCTTGTGTCGTTGTGTTGCAGGGGTTTTGGTGCAGATTCACGTCTGTTCAGCATGATTGGGCGCTGCCCGTTCTGCGGCGATGAGTTCGTTAAGCCACTTGACTTCACGCTCGCTGGATTCGAGCCCGAGCTGGTGCAGTTGCCGGGTGTAGCGGTCCAGGGAGTTGCTGGCCCGTGCCACCGCTTCACGCAGGCCTTCCCGGCGTTCTTCGACCTGCCGGCGACGGCCTTCGAGGATGCGCATCCGGGCCTCGGCCGGAGTGCGGTTGAAGAACGCGAGGTGCACCCCGAAGCCGTCATCGGTGTAGTTGTGCGGGCCGGTGTCGGCGACGAGTTCGGCAAAGCGCCGCCGGCCCTCGTCGGTCAGCTGGTATACCCGGCGTGCGCGCCGCACCGGCGTGCCAGCAGGCGCGGCATTCTCCGCGATCAGGCCTTCGGCCTGCATCCGGCGCAGCGCCGGATACAGCGAGCCGTACGAGAATGCCCGGAATGCGCCGAGCAAGCCGGTCAGCCGTTTACGCAACTCGTAGCCGTGCATGGGCGACTCGATCAGGAGGCCCAGGATGGCAAGCTCCAGCATCGACTCACCCCCTTTGTATGCCTTGTATGGCTGCTTTATGGCTGGTTGCGTGAACTACTTAGCAGTTCGACGCCTCGCGTCATCGTATCGTTTCGATATATTTGCCACAACACCACGCGGCGTTGGTGAGTTGTTCGTCACGTGTGGGCGACCTGCCGACGTCGACTGCCGGCTTCGCTACGACGGGTAACTCACCTGTTTGACGGTGCCGTCACCGGCGAAGACGATATAGCCGCCGCCGTAGTCGCTGGAAACATACACCGACAGCGACAGTGCCCCGGGCGTGGTGGGGTCTTCGGCCGGGTCGATGACCAGGTACATGTTGGTGACGTCGGACGGCTTCATGCCCAACGTCTCCGCGGCGCCCCGCATGATCCCCACCGTCGCCTTTACGTCGAACTTGCCCAGGTCGACCAGGGACCCGTCGGTGCCGCTCTTGGCGGAGCTGGTCGGATCGCCCCAGCCGCCGCGGTAGGTGTAACTCAGCACCCTGCGGTCGTCGGCGGGGTCCTTGCGATCGAGCACCGCGTACGTCGGGTAGATCACCAAGCGATACCCCATGGTGTCGCCGAACCTTTTGCGCGTCTGCTCCAGCAGACCGGTGAGCCCGCCGAGGGAGTGCAGCTGCTTCGGCGGGGTCAGCACCACGGCCGCGACGCCGTCGGGCTTGGCTCCCGGATCCGTCGTGAAATCCAGCGGTGAGCTGGTGTTGCCGTACAGACCCCAGCCGATGCCGACACCCAACAGCACCGACACCCCGAACGCGGCCACCAGCAGCCCCAATCCGTTGCGCCGCGCCCGGGACTTGAGTGCGGGAACCTCCGCGGGTGCACGCTCGGACTGCAGATCGGCGATCAGGTCCTGCAGGTCGCCCAGCGTCACGGCCTTGGTGGCGGTGCTCACCCGATCGCGGTGCTCTTCCATCGAGAGCTGGCCGTCGTTGAGCGCGGCGTCAAGAATCTGGCAGGCGTCTTGCCGGTCGCTGTCCTTGGCGCGGGTCGTCGTCGATCCTCCACGAGCAAGCGGTGCGCCCAGCCATTTCGCCACGGGGATGATCGTAGAAGTCGGGCTTGAGGCGACGCGATAGAGCATCGGATGCCGGAAGGCGGCGCGGGTCGGGCTGCCGCCACGCCTGCCCGGGATGTGCGCAGGCCGTGCCGGGCTGCATCGTCACGACGTGAAAGCGACGTACTCTGGTCAGCGTGCAACTGCAGCGACAGGTGGTGGACTATGCGCTTCGCCGGCGTTCACTGCTGGCCGAGGTGTACTCGGGGCGCACCGGCGTCTCCGAGGTCTGTGACGCAAATCCCTATCTGCTGCGCGCCGCAAAGTTTCACGGGAAACCGAGCCGAGTGGTCTGCCCGATCTGCCGTAAGGAGCAGCTGACAATCGTGTCCTGGGTGTTCGGCGAGCACCTGGGCGCGATCTCGGGCTCGGCGCGGACCGCCGAGGAGCTGGTCATGCTCGCCACCCGGTTCACGGAGTTTGCGGTGCACGTCGTGGAGGTGTGCCGGACCTGCAGTTGGAATCACCTGGTCAAGTCGTATGTCCTGGGCGCGGCACGTCCAGCGCGGCCGGCGCGACCTCCAAGGGCCCCGAGAGGGGCAGCTCGAACGCGGACGGCGCGCAACGGCGCCCGCACGGCCAGTGAATAGCGAAGGGCGCCACCACCAGTCGTCGAGTGACGCTTCAGGCGGGCCGGCGACTGAGGGTGTGGACCAAGCTCGCGGGAACCCCGGGGGCCCAGAGGAGGCGCGTTCGTCGGCGGGCCCGCGCCGCCAGGTTCCGCCCGACGATCGAATGACCACGATCATCCCGCCGGTGACCGATGACCGATCTTCTCGGCACGCGGACCCGATCGAGGAAGTCAGGGCTGCCCTGGACAATCCGCCGACGACACCCCTGCATCGCGACCCGCTGGAACAGGTCAAGGCTGCGCTGAACACTCCTGAGCCGCGCCCTCGACACGAGCGGCTGAGCGGCGCAGCAGGTCCACCGGGGCCTGCCGGCCCGGGCGGCCCGAGGGGCGCTCGGGCGGCGAGGCCGTGGCCCGACTGGATCCAGCAGATCAACTGGAAGTGGGTGCGGCGGTCGGTCGGTTTGGCCGCAGCGGTAATGATCTTGCTGCCGATCGTCACCTTCACCATGGCCTACTTCATTGTCGACGTGCCGAGGCCTGGGGACATCCGCACGAACCAGGTCTCCACGATTCTGGCCAGCGACGGTTCCGAAATTGCCAAAATCGTTCCACCTGAAGGCAATCGCGTCGACGTCAACCTCAGCCAGGTCCCGCTGCACGTACGGCAGGCGGTCATCGCCGCTGAGGACCGCGGCTTTTACTCCAACCCCGGCTTCTCGTTCAGCGGTTTTGCCCGGGCTGTGAAAAACAACCTGTTCGGCGGCGACCTGCAGGGCGGTTCCACGATCACCCAGCAGTACGTCAAGAACGCGCTGGTCGGTTCCGCGCAGCACGGGTGGAGCGGCCTGATGCGCAAGTCCAAGGAGTTGGTCATCGCGACCAAGATGTCCGGGGAGTGGTCCAAAGACGACGTGCTGCAGGCGTATTTGAACATCATCTACTTCGGACGGGGTGCTTACGGGATCTCGGCGGCTTCGAAGGCTTATTTCGACAAGCCGGTCGAGCAGCTCACCGTGTCCGAGGGTGCGTTGCTGGCGGCGCTTATCAGGCGACCGTCCACGCTGGACCCGGCGGTCGACCCGGAAGGTGCAGTCGCGCGGTGGAACTGGGTGCTCGACGGCATGGTCGAGACCAAGGCCCTGTCCGCCCAGGACCGGGCTGAACAGCAGTTCCCCAAGACCGTCCCGCCGGAGCAGGCCCGCGCGGAAAACCAGACCACCGGCCCCAACGGCCTGATCGAGCGACAGGTGACCAAGGAATTACTGGAGCTGTTCAACATCGATGAGCAGACCCTGAACACCCAGGGGTTGCAGGTCACCACCACGATCGATCCGCAAGCCCAGCAGGCGGCCGAAAAGGCGGTGGCCAAGTACCTCGACGGGCAGGATCCCGATATGCGGGCGGCGGTGGTGTCCATCGACCCGCACAACGGAGGCGTGCGCGCGTATTACGGCGGCGACAACGCCAACGGCTACGACTTCGCCCAGGCCGGATTGCAGACCGGGTCGTCGTTCAAGGTGTTCGCGTTGGTGGCGGCCCTCGAGCAGGGGATCGGGCTGGGCTATCAGGTCGACAGTTCACCGCTAACGGTCGACGGCATCAAGATCACCAATGTCGACGGCGAGGGTTGCGGGACGTGCAACATCGCCGAGGCGCTCAAGATGTCGCTGAACACCTCCTATTACCGGCTGATGCTCAAACTGAAGGGCGGCCCCCAGGCCGTCGCCGACGCCGCCCACCAAGCGGGTGTGGCCGACAGTTTCCCGGGCGTACCCCACACCCTGTCCGAGGATGGCAAGGGCGGGCCGCCGAACAATGGGATCGTGTTGGGCCAGTACCAAACCCGGGTGATCGATATGGCAACGGCGTACGCCACGCTGGCCGCGTCGGGCATCTATCACCGGCCGCACTTCGTCCAAAAGGTAGTCAACGCCGAAGGCCAGGTCCTTTTCGACGCCGCCACCCAGGACGACTCCGGTGAGCAGCGCATCCCCAAAGCCGTGGCCGACAACGTCACCGCGGCCATGATGCCGATCGCGGGCTATTCACGCGGCCACAATCTGGCCGGCGGCCGGCCTTCGGCCGCCAAGACCGGCACGGTGCAATTGGGTGATACCACCGCCAACAAGGACGCCTGGATGGTCGGCTACACCCCGTCGCTGTCCACCGCGGTGTGGGTCGGGACGGTCAAGGGCGACGAGCCGCTGGTGACAGCCTCGGGCGCAGCGGTTTACGGCTCGGGTCTGCCATCGGATATCTGGAAGGCGACCATGGACGGCGCCCTGAAGGGCACTCAGAACGAGACCTTCCCCAAGCCCACCGAGATAGGCGGCTACGCCGGTGTGCCGGCACCGCCGCCGCCTCCGCCGTCAGCGGCGCCGCCTTCGGAGACCGTCATTCAACCCACCGTCGAAGTGGCGCCGGGGATCACCATTCCCGTCGGTCCGCCCACCACCGTGACCCTCGCGCCCGGGCCGCCGTCCGCACCACCGCCGGCTGACAATCCCATACCGCCACCGTGACGGATATCCGGACCCGTCTAGCAACCGGCTCACTCACCTCCCCCGCGCCGTTGGCCAGCGACCTACGTAGTGCAGACACCCGCGATTGTCCCAGCCGCACCGACGTTTTGGGCGCTGCTCTGGCCGACGTCGTCGGCGGACCGGTGGGCCGGCACGCCTTGATCGGTCGTACCCGGTTCATGACTCCGTTGCGGGTGATGTTCGTGATCGCGCTGGTGTTTCTGGCGCTCGGCTGGTCGACGAAGGCCGCGTGCCTGCAGACCACCGGCACCGGGCCGGGCGACAAGAGGGTGGCCAACTGGGACAATCAGCGCGCCTACTACGAATTGTGCTACTCCGACACCGTTCCGCTCTACGGCGCAGAGCTGTTGAGCCAGGGCAAGTTTCCCTACAAATCCAGCTGGGTCGAAACGGACAGTACCGGCGCACCGCAGATCCAATACAACGGGCGGTTGGCGGTGCGCTACATGGAATATCCGGTGTTGACCGGGTTATACCAATACATGTCGATGGCTATTGCCAAGACCTACACCGCTTTGAGCAACGTCACCCCGCTACCGGTGATCGCCGAAGTGGTGATGTTCTTCAACGCCGCGGCGTTCGGGCTGGCAATCGCCTGGTTGGCTACCGTGTGGGCAACCTCGGGCCTGGCCGGCCGCCGGATCTGGGATGCGGCACTGGTGGCGGCATCACCGCTGCTGATCTTCCAGATATTCACCAACTTCGACGCACTGGCAACGGCTTTCGCGATGGGTGGACTGCTGGCCTGGGCGCGGCGCAGACCGTGGCTGGCCGGGCTGCTGATCGGCTTAGGCGCTGCGGCCAAGTTGTATCCGCTGTTGTTCCTGGGTCCGCTGGTCGTGCTGGGAATTCGGACCGGGCGCCTGGGTGCCGTGGGCCGCACGGCGCTCGCCGCCGCGGTGACCTGGCTGGCGGTCAATCTGCCCATCATGGTGCTCTATCCGCGGGGCTGGTCGGAGTTCTTTCGGCTCAACACCCGGCGCGGCGACGACATGGATTCGCTGTACAACGTCGTGAAGTCCTACACCGGCTGGCGCGGCTTCGATCCCGTACGTGGCTTCTGGGAGCCGCCGATGGTCCTGAATACGGTCGTGACGGTGCTGTTTGCATTGTGTTGTGCCGCAATCGCTTACATCGCATTCACTGCTCCGCAGCGGCCGCGGGTGGCGCAGCTGATATTTCTGGTGGTGGCGGCCTTTCTATTGACCAACAAGGTGTGGAGCCCGCAGTTTTCGCTGTGGTTGGTACCGCTGGCCGTGCTTGCCCTGCCGCACCGCCGGATTCTGCTGGCGTGGATGACAATCGACGCACTGGTATGGGTTCCGCGGATGTACTACCTCTACGGTAATCCGAACCGATCACTGCCCCAGCAGTGGTTCACCACCACGGTGTTGTTGCGCGACATTGCTGTTATCGTGCTGTGTGCGTTGATAATTCGACAGATATATCGACCCCGGGAGGATTTGGTGCGCTGGAATGGGCGAGTCGACGATCCCGCGGGCGGTGGTTACGACCGTGCCCCAGACGCCGCACCCGGCTGGCTGCCGAACTGGCTGCGCCCAGGCGCATCGCGGCCGGGGCTGACGGCGCCTGCCGCTATTGCCGTGCGGGAGCCCTGATGCAGGTCGCCATCCCGCTGTTCCCGAGGTTCACCGCGTTGGACGCCGTCGGTCCCTATGAAGTTCTGCAACGTATTCCGTCGATCGACGTGGTTTTCGTCGGGCACCGACGCGGCGAGCTGCGCACCGAAAACGGCATGCTCGGCCTGGTCTGCGATGCCACCTTCGAGGAAGTCGGCACACCCGATGTCGTGGTGTTTCCCGGTGGCATCGGAACCCGGGTGCTGCTGGACGACGAAATCATTTGCGGCTGGCTGCAATCGGTCCACCCCCACACCAGATTCACCACCTCGGTGTGCACCGGAGCATTGTTGCTCGCCGCCGCGGGGCTGCTAGACGGCCTGACCGCCACGACGCATTGGCGCGCCGCAGAGCTGCTCAACGAGCTGGGCGCGCGGTATGTGCCCGACCGCGTCGTCGAACACCTGCCGCAGCGCATCATCACCGCCGCCGGGGTCTCCAGCGGCATCGACATGGCTTTGCGGTTGGTCGAGCTGCTGGTTGATCGGGAAGCCGCCCAGGCCGCCCAGCTGCTCATCGAATACGACCCGCGGCCGCCGTTCGCCTCGGGATCACTGGCCAATGCCGACGAGGCGACGAGGATCCGGGCCGCCGAATTCCTGCGCAGTCGGAAGTGACCGGCTTTCTGGCCGCGAGATTGCCGTGAGGGCTGTGGTCCGGCTCGAGACCCGACCGCCGGTGCACGCTGGGCGCGGACCGCGGCTGCGTTCAGTGATTTTTCTGGTCGGCGCGCTATCCGGTAGCCTGGGGCGGTTGCCGACGCAGGCGACCCTCCTGCCACGGACCGACCGTGGCCGCTAAAGACCAGAGGAGGTGATGAGGTCCCTATGCGTCCATACGAAATCATGATCATCCTCGATCCCACCCTCGACGAACGCACCGTCGCCCCGTCCCTGGAGACGTTCCTGAACGTCGTCCGGAAAGACGGCGGAAAAGTCGAAAAGGTCGACATCTGGGGCCGGCGGCGGTTGGCCTACGAGATCGCCAAGCACTCCGAGGGCATCTACGTCGTCGTCGACCTGAAAGCTGCCCCGGCGACGGTATCCGAACTGGACCGCCAGCTGAGCCTCAACGAGTCGGTACTGCGCACCAAGGTGATGCGCGCCGACAAGCACTAGCCCGGCGACGATGCGGCCGCGAAGCGGGGGCGGAGGAGCTGGGCAATCGAGCACCAGCCCGGCGACGATGCGGCCGCGAAGCGGGGGCGGAGGAGCTGGGCAATCGAGCACCAGCCCGGCGACGATGCGGCCGCGAAGCGGGGGCGGAGGAGCTGGGCAATCGAGCACCAGCCGTCGCTGTCAGCCCCGTTGCATAGGCTCGAGTCAAAGACGCTCATGACTACCCGCCAGGCGAGGATCGGGCGGAACAAGGAGAACTATTGTGGCTGGTGACACCACCATCACCGTCGTCGGGAACCTGACCGCTGATCCCGAGCTACGGTTCACGCCGTCGGGTGCTGCCGTCGCGAATTTCACCGTCGCGTCGACGCCCCGGATCTACGATCGGCAGACCGGTGAATGGAAGGACGGCGAGGCGCTTTTCCTGCGCTGCAACATCTGGCGGGAGGCCGCGGAAAACGTGGCGGAAAGCCTGACCAGGGGTGCGCGCGTCATCGTGACCGGCCGGCTCAAGCAGCGTTCGTTCGAAACCCGTGAAGGCGAGAAGCGCACCGTCGTCGAGGTCGAGGTCGACGAGATCGGGCCGTCGCTTCGGTACGCCACCGCCAAAGTCAACAAGGCCAGCCGAAGCGGCGGTGGCGGCGGCTTTGGCGGCGGTGGCGGTTCCCGACCGGCGACCCCGCCGGCCAGCGGGACACCCGGTCCCGGTGACGACCCGTGGGGCAGCGCCCCTGCCTCGGGCTCATTCGGCGGTGACGACGAGCCGCCGTTCTGATCGACATCACGTCCCATCACTGAGCTACGGAAAGAAAGAAACCCATGGCCAAGTCCAGCAAGCGACGCCCGGCTCCGGAAAAGCCGGTCAAGGCGCGCAAATGCGTCTTCTGCGCGAAGAAGGATCAGAAGATCGACTACAAGGACACCGCGCTGCTGCGGACCTATATCAGCGAGCGCGGCAAGATCCGGGCGCGCCGGGTCACCGGCAACTGTGTTCAGCACCAACGAGACATCGCAACCGCGGTGAAGAATGCCCGTGAAGTCGCGCTGCTGCCCTTTACCTCGTCGGCGCGCTAGCCGACCGTAAGCGCTGCAAGCCCAACGAAAGTACGCAAACGATGAAGCTGATTCTGACGGCGGACGTTGACCACCTTGGTTCCGTCGGCGACACGGTCGAGGTCAAGGACGGCTACGGCCGCAATTTCCTGCTGCCCCGCGGACTGGCGATCATGGCCTCACGCGGGGCCCAACGGCAGGCCGACGACATCCGCCGCGCCCGCGAATCCAAAGCGGTGCGCGACCGCGAGCATGCCAACGAAATCAAGGCGGCCATCGAAGCGCTTGGCCCGGTTGCACTGCCGGTGAAAACGGCGGGCGACTCCGGCAAGCTGTTCGGTTCGGTGACCGCGAGCGACGTCGTCTCGGCCATCAAGAAGGCGGGCGGCCCGAACCTCGACAAGCGGATCCTCCGGCTACCCAAGGCCCACATCAAGGCGGTGGGCACGCATCCGGTAGTGGTGCACCTGCACCCGGAAGTCGACGTCGAGATCTCGCTCGACGTCGTCGCGGGCTCTTAGCGACCGTCGGCCGCTAGGTTTCCGCGCTCGCCGGAGTCCCGTGCCGGCGAGCGCATCTTTCACACGGGTCTCTTACCGACCCGGTGCACACCACAAACCGGTGGAGACTGATGTGGCCGATAGGAAAGTCGCGGTTGCGTCCTACAACTCGGGGCACTAGTCCAGCGCCGTCCAAGCCCGCCAGAGCTGTCCACCAGGCCGAGCCCATCGATGCCCCGACCGGGTCGTCGGCTGCTCATTACTGGCGGCCGGCCCGCCCAGCGCGATGCCGGAAGGCTTGCCGCTGGCGAACTTTTCCGATGGTGACTTGGAGCCCTCGCCGTCACCAAGGCTTAACTCGCCGAAAATCTCGGCGAAAACCAACACGCCCGAGGCGGTAACCTGGCCCGACACGCCGAGGAGATTGTTGTCCACACAATACGTGTGCCGTTGTATGGCGTTTATCTGCAGTGATGTTGCAACAACCCGCATTGATCCACAGGTTTTGCACACCCCGTTCAACACAGGGGTCAACGGATATGCACACACCATGCACAGCTTCATAAACAACGGCCCCTTGGAGGACCGGCCAGCAACGTTTAGCGTCGTCCCGGCGCAGGCGATGCGGGTGCCTTCGGGCGGCCAATTGAGCTGGGGCGGTGACGATGTGGGTGGCGTAGCACCCCGTCGGGTAACCGGCCAACCGAGCTGGGAGTGGGGATTGTTGTCGGAGCCTTGATTTACGCTCTGATTGTCGGCGGTCGAATGTGTGTTCGGATGCTCATGTCGGAGGAGGTGAGGGCCCATGGCGGTCGTCGACGATCTCGCCCACCCCGGCATGGATGCCCCGCCTCCCACTGAGGACTTCGGCCGCCAACCCCCGCAGGACCTTGCCGCGGAACAGTCCGTACTGGGCGGGATGCTGTTGAGCAAGGACGCCATCGCCGATGTGCTGGAACGGCTACGGCCCGGTGATTTCTATCGTCCTGCACACCAGAACGTCTACGACGCCATTCTCGACCTGTATGGGCGCGGCGAGCCGGCCGACGCTGTAACGGTCGCTGCCGAACTGGACCGTCGCGGGCTACTGCGCCGCATCGGCGGCGCACCGTATCTGCATACCCTGATCTCGACCGTGCCGACCGCCGCCAATGCGGGCTATTACGCCAGTATCGTCGCGGAGAAGGCGGTGTTGCGCCGGTTGGTCGAGGCGGGCACCCGGGTGGTGCAGTACGGCTATGCCGGTGCCGAGGGCGCCGATGTGGCCGAGGTGGTCGACCGCGCCCAGGCGGAAATCTACGATGTCGCCAATCGGCGGTTGTCGGAAGACTTTGTGCCGCTTGAGGATCTGCTGCAGCCGACGATGGACGAGATCGACGCCATCGCCTCCAATGGAGGTGTCTCGCGCGGTGTGCTGACGGGCTTTAGCGAACTGGATGAGGTGACCAACGGCCTGCACCCGGGGCAGATGATCATCGTCGCGGCGCGTCCGGGAGTGGGCAAGGCGCTGGCGCTGGAGACGCCGCTGCCCACACCGGCCGGTTGGACCACGATGGGCGACGTCGCCGTCGGCGATGAGTTGCTCGACGCCAACGGCTTGCCGACGCGGGTGGTCGGCGCGACGGGCGTCATGTTGGGACGCCCGTGCTATCAGATCGAGTTCTCCGACGGCACAACGATTGTCGCCGATGCCGAACATCAGTGGCCGACCGGCCATGGGATCCGAACGTCAGCTCAATTGCGTTGTGGGCTGGACACGATCACGCCGGCCGGCTCCATGGTGCCGTGCGCCGAACACCGGCCCACCGCCACGCTGGCACCGGTATTGCGGGTCGTCTCGGTGCGCCGGGTGCCCAGTGTCGCGGTGCGCTGCGTCGAGGTGGACAACGCCGCGCATCTTTATCTGGCCGGCCGCGGGATGGTGCCGACCCACAACTCCACCCTCGGGTTGGACTTCCTGCGGTCGTGCTCGATCAAACACCGCCAGGCCAGCATCATCTTCTCGCTGGAGATGAGCAAGTCCGAGATCGTGATGCGGCTGTTGTCGGCGGAGGCCAAAATCAAGCTCTCCGACATGCGTTCGGGCCGCATGACCGATGACGACTGGACGCGCTTGGCCCGGCGGATGAGCGAAATCAGCGAGGCGCCACTGTATATCGACGACTCGCCGAACATGACGATGATGGAGATCCGCGCCAAGGCGCGCCGGCTGCGGCAGAAGGCCAACCTGCGTCTGGTGGTGGTCGACTACATGCAGCTGATGACCTCGGGCAAGAAGCACGAGTCGCGCCAGGTCGAGGTGTCGGAATTCTCGCGGCAACTCAAGCTGCTCGCCAAAGAACTCGAGGTTCCGGTCGTCGCGATCAGCCAGCTCAACCGCGGCCCCGAGCAGCGCACCGACAAGAAGCCGATGTTGTCTGATCTGCGTGAGTCGGGAAGCCTCGAACAAGATGCCGACGTCGTCATTTTGCTGCACCGGCCGGACGCATTCGACCGTGACGATCCACGCGGGGGAGAGGCGGATTTCATTCTCGCCAAGCACCGTAACGGTCCGACCAAGACGGTGACTGTTGCGCACCAGCTGCACCTGTCGCGGTTCGCCAACATGGCTCGGTGAGTAGTTTGGGTGTGTAGGTTCTCAAGAACCCTGGCGGAATCTCACGAGTGATGGCGAGTGATGGCGGATGCGCCAACTTCGTGAGACACACAGGTTGCTCAATCCCAAGGGTGTGTCGACGGCCATGTGACGGGCAGGTCACCGAAGCAGTCTGATCCGATTGCCGGGCCGAGGTGATCGCCATGGGCCGCAGCAGAGACAAGGCGTCGACAACTCGTCGTCAGACCGATCGGCATCCGCTACGCAGTTTGCGAACCTACATGCTGGACAAGGGATTTCATTCTCTCGGGGTGACCCCACACAATTTTCGCGCACTCGTTCTTGGGCAACCGGCGTTCATGGCACAGTTGCGGCCGACGGACATGGGTTTGGCGCGGCTGCGCGCGGATGATCGGCTATGGCGCCGCGGGACAGCTTTGGGCGACGTCGGCCCCGTTCAGAAGCGCTGTTTGGCGACGTAGTCATCGTCTGGATTGACCGCGACCCCATTGGCGCCGTCGTCCACGGAGACGACGCCGAGCCATACACTTGCCGCGTGAACATCAGCAAGGTCATTATCGGTGCAGCGATAGCCCCTGTCCGCGCCGGCGTCGCAGTGGCCGACGCCGGACTCGCCGTTGCGGCCATGGCGCTCGGGGCTGTAAAGCAATCCTTGGGCGAGGAAGGCCCGAAGACCGTAGATCCGATTACCGACCTATTTCCGTTGCGCGGCGCAATCATAGGCGCCAATCGAGTTGCCGAACTAACCGAAAACGACCGGGCGATGGGGCGCGCTCTGGTCCGCGGCGGGCCGGCGGACAAGCTGATGCGTCCGGGTGGGGTTGTGGACCTGTTGACCGCGCCCGGCGGTTTACTCGATCGGGTATCCGTTGAAGGTACCGCGCTGGAGCGGATCCTGGCGCCCGGTGGGCTCGCAGATCGGCTGCTCGCTGAGGACGGGCCGGTCGAGCGGATGTTCGCCGAGGACGGCATTGTCGAGCGGATGTTCGCCGAGGACGGCGTCATCGACAAGCTGCTGGCTAAGAACGGACCGCTCGAACAATTCACCGAAGCCGCTGAAATCCTGAGTCGGCTGGCGCCCGCCGTGGAGACGTTGACGCCCACCGCTGACACCCTCGAGTCTGCTGTCGATCGGCTCAACAGGATGATCAACTCGCTGAGTGCCATCACCGAACGCATTCCGCGGCGGCGGTCGACGCGGCCGCCTGCGCGTTCGAAGCGCAACATGGACCAGGATCCCGTCGATCAGTGAGCCGACCGGATCACTGACTCACCACCGCTGGAGTTGGCGGCCGACCCGCCACCGCTCAGGCGCGGCGGCGGCATTGCGGACCTGGCCGCGGGCAGCCTGGGCCACACGCCCTCTGCGTGGCCCTGGAGGGATTCCTGAGCTTCATGGAAGACGGCCACGCTCGACTGGTTGGATCACCGGGCATCAGCCGGAAGCATTTGCCCCCACGCGCACCTATCGCGGATCTGTCGGGGCCGCGGCATGTCGATGGGCCAATTCACTTGGCGCATCAAGCATTCCCATTCGGCGCATTACGGGATGGTGTCACCGTGACGAATCGAGGGGACCACCGAGCCGAGCTCGGAATGGACGGCCAGGGGCTGCGCGGACCTGGTGGCTCGCCGTTGTCAGATGCTTCCGAGGCGATCATGGGCGGCGGAGAATCGCTCGCTTCCGCGTTGATACCAATAGCCGGTATGTACTTTCGCCCGCCGCGCGCGCGGATCCAGAACAGATCTGGCATTACACCTATGAGACCTGGGATGGCGATCAGGCCGAGAAGTACGTTCGTGAGATCCAGCGGGAATCGAGCGAGTCGTTGACAATCCAATGATCGGAAGGGCCTGCGACGAAATCCGCCTCGACTACCGGAAGCGCCCTGTCGGATCGCGCACGCTGTACTACCGGATTGCCAAGCGTCGACGTGATCGATGCGGCGCGCATACTCCACCAACGAATGGATGTCGACCGGCACCTCGACCGACCTGTGCACCGAGGTGCCGAAGCCAAGCAGAGCAGCAGACGGGGTAGAGTCCCGATACTGATTTCAACCATGCGGGACACGCAATGACTGCCACCATCGACCCGGCCGAGTTCTTCGACGACGCGGCCATCCAGGACCCTTACCCGCTGTATGCCCGGCTGCGGAGTGAGGGCGGCGTTCATCGCGTCGGAGATTCGGAGTTCTACTTGGCCAGCAGCTGGGCGGCGATCACCGATGTGGTCAACCGGCCCGAGGTCTTCTCGTCGAATCTGACCGCGACCATGACATTCACCCCCGCGGGTGGGGTCGTCCCATTCCCGATGGACGGCGTGGGCGGCCGGACGCACATCCTGGTCACCGCCGACGACCCCGTGCACGCTGCGCATCGCAAGCTGATGATCGGCCAGTTCACCGCCAAACGCGTGCAGGCATTGCAGCCGCTGATCACGCGGGTATTCGAAACACTCTGGGGCACAGCAGCTTACGACGGCACCATCGAGTGGATGGACGCCGTCGCCAACCGGTTGCCGATGAGCGTTGTCGCCGACCTGATCGGTGTCCCCGAGGCCGACGCCGACCAGCTGGCGCGATGGGGTTATGCCAGCACCCAGCTGCTCGACGGGCTGATGTCGGCCGACGAGCTGGCCGCGTCGATGGCCGCGATTGGCGAGTTGAGCGCCTACATCACGACGCGGCTGCGGGTGGCCGCGACCAGCCCGCGTGACGACCTGATGGGTGTGCTGGCGAAGGCGTACGCGGCCGGCGAGCTCGACGCCTTCACCGCACAGCTGATCCTGGTCTCGCTGTTCAGCGCTGGCGGGGAGTCGACCGCATCACTGCTGGGCACCGCGGTGTCCATTCTGGCCACCGATGCGGCGCTGCAGCGGCGGCTCCGCGACCAGCCGGATCTGCTCGGTGTCTTCATCGAGGAGACCCTGCGGCTGGAGCCGCCGTTCCGCGCGCACTACCGCCATGTCCTGGGCGACACCGAACTCGCGGGTGCCGCGCTGCCGAGGAACTCCCGGGTGCTGCTGCTGTGGGGCGCGGCGAACCGCGATCCCGCTCATTTCGACGCCCCGGACGAATTCCGGCTGGACCGTCCGATCAGCAAGGGGCACATGAGCTTCGGCAAAGGCATCCACTTCTGCCTGGGCGCGCCGCTGGCCCGGCTCGAGACCGCGACCGTGCTACGGATGCTGCTGGACCGCACCGAGTGGTTCGAGGCCGCCGACGTCGGCCCATGGCTACCCAGCGTGCTCGCACGCCGGCGGGAGTTCCTGCGGTTGACCGTCAGCTGACGTCGGCGGGGCCCGTCCCGCCGCCATCGAGCGTCAGGAAACGGTAACCATGACTTTCCCGCACTCGCGGCTCCCGGTGAGCAGCTCAAATGCCGCCTCTGCCCGGTCGAGCGGGAACCCCCCCTCCGCCGGCGCCGTGCCGGTTGCCGGCGACGGCCAGGCTTCTCGAGATGCTCGACGGAAACGCGGCGGTTGGTGAGACAAGCTCGGATGACCCGTCACGAGATAGATTCGGCGTCCGCACCTGTCGTCGAGGATTGGCGTTTCTGACGTCGCGGCACTATTTTACTGGCGTGATGTCAATAGCTGCAGGTGCTGTCGCTCGGTGGATCGCCCCTTTTGTGGCGGTTGCGACCGTTGCCGGCCTGGTTTCTGCCGGCGCCGTGCATGTCGGTGCTGCCCCTGAGGTGCGTCTGGTCGACGCGGGAAACCCGCTGGCTGGACAGCCTTTCTACGTGGACCCGGCGTCGGCGGCCATGGCCGCCGCGCGCAACGCCAATCCGCCGAGTCCGCAGCTGACCGCCGTCGCCAATACCCCGCAGGCGTACTGGCTTGACCAGGCATTTCCAGCCGGTTCGGTAGGCGCGAGGGTCGCCGGGTACACCGGCGCGGCACAGGCTGCCGGCAGCATGCCGATTTTCGCGCTCTACGGAATTCCGCATCGCGACTGCGGTAGTTACGCGTCTGGCGGGTTCGCGTCGGGGGCGGACTACCGCCAGTGGATCGACAGCATCTCGTCCGGCCTGGGCGGCTCGCCGGCGGCGATCATCGTCGAACCCGATGCACTCGACATGGCCGACTGCCTGTCGGCTGACCAGCGCCAGGAACGCTTCGATCTGATCCGCTACGCGGTTGACACCCTGACCCGCGATCCGGCCGCGGCCGTCTACGTCGACGGCGGACACTCGCGGTGGTTGAGTGCCGAGGAAATCGCCGCCAGGCTCAACCAGGCCGGTGTTGGCCATGCGCGAGGGTTCAGTCTCAACGTCTCGAACTTCTTCAGTACCGACGAGGAAATCGGTTACGGCGAGGCGATTTCGGGGATGACGAACGGTGCGCACTACGTAATCGACACCTCGCGCAACGGCGCCGGACCGGCGCCCGACTCCGCACTGAGCTGGTGCAACCCCGGCGGGCGTGCCCTGGGCACCCCGCCCACCACGGCTACTGCGGGCGCGCACGCCGACGCCTATCTTTGGGTCAAACGTCCCGGCGAATCCGACGGATCATGCAACGGGGGCCCTTCGGCGGGTCACTTCGTGAGTCAATACGCCATTGATCTCGCCCAAAACGCCGGCCAATAAGACCACCCGGGGTTAGCCCCAGCGGCCACTGCACACGCGGCTGGTCAGGCGCGACGGTACGGCCAAGGCAGATCCGCGATGGCCTCAGGTGAGAATCGACCGGCAGTTCACCGCTTGACATGGGTGCGGTCGTGGACCGGGAAACGCCGAAGAAGGCGCCCGTTCAGCAAGCGGTGGTTGGTCGACGCGCGCAACGAGCGCAACGGGGACCTATCCGTGAGATGGTGTGGACGTTGGATTAGCGTGGCCAGGTGCTGGGTACGGTCGCCGTGGAGAATTACCGCTCGCTGCGCCAGCTGGTCGTTCCGTTACGCCAGCTCAACGTCGTAACCGGGGCCAACGGCACCGGCAAGTCCAACCTGTATCGAGCGTTGCGCCTGCTGGCGGACTCGGCCCGCAACGGCGCGGTGGCTGCGCTGGCCCGCGAAGGCGGGCTGAGCTCAACGATATGGGCCGGGCCGGCGGTGATCGGTAGGTCAGTGCGCCAGGGGCGGCATCGGGTTCAGGGCACGGTGCGAACGGAGTCGGTCAGCCTGAAGCTGGGCTTTGCCGGTGACGAATTCGGCTATGCCCTGGACCTCGGACTGCCCATTGCCACGCGCACCGAGTTCGGGCTCGATCCGGAGGTCAAGGTCGAGGCGCTGTGGGTCGGCCCGGTGTGGCGGCCCGCCACGGTGATAGCACAGCGTGGTGGCCCGACCGCACGGGTGCGAGACGGTGACGGTGGCTGGCACGTGATCGCCGACGTGCTGCGGCCGTTCGACTCGATGCTCAGTGAGCTGGCCGACCCGGTGCGTGCGCCGGAATTGATGCGGCTGCGCGAGCGGATGCGCAACTGGCGGTTTTACGACCATCTGCGCACCGACACCGACGCGCCCGCGCGGCAGCCCCGAATCGGCACGCGCACACCGGTATTGGGTCACGACGGCGCGGATCTGGCCGCGGCCTTGCAAACGATTCGAGAGATTGGCGACGATGAGGCGCTCAGTGAAGCCATCGAGGGCGCGTTTCCGGGTAGCAGTGTCGATATCCGCAACGCCGACGGCCGCTTCGAACTCGTGCTGCACCAGCCCGGGATGCTGCGGCCACTGGGCGCCGCCGAGTTGTCCGACGGCACACTGCGATATCTGCTTTGGGCCGCGGCCCTGCTGACACCACGTCCACCCCAGCTGCTGGTGCTCAACGAACCCGAGACCAGCTTGCACCCTGAGTTGTTGCCCGCCTTGGCATCGTTGATCGCCACAGCATCCGAGCACAGCCAAATTGTCGTCGTCACCCACTCCGAGCCGCTTGTCGCGACCCTGCAACAGGCCTCGGACGTGCACACCGTCCGTCTGACCAAAGAACTCGGTGAGACCCGCATTGCCGGCCAGCGCCTGCTCGACCAACCGCCATGGCATTGGCCGCCGCGCTAGCTTCGAGCGCTGGCCTGCACGTGAATGTTTCTGGCGCCCTTGGCATTGCGCAGGCCGGAGCAGTTCACGCAGCCGACGCAGCCGACACAGTCGGTACAACGCACACATCCGACACAGGCCACGCACCGGGCGCAGGCGATGCATGCCAGGCATGCCACGCATTCCCGGACCGCTATGCACAACACACTCAGCGCGCTGGCAATCACTGCGACACTGCCCGCGATGGCCGCCGACCCGGCGACCGCGACACTACCCGCGGTGGCGACCGAACCCGCTACCGCGACACTGCCCGCGGTTGCCGCCGACCCGGCGACGGCGGCGCTACCGGCGGTCGCGATGGAGCCCGCGACCGCCACGCTGTCGCTACTGGCCAGCGAACCGATGATGGTGTCGGTGTCGTTGACCGCCGAGTCCCAGGGAATTGCCATGCGCCCATCTTCGCAGTTACCCAGGCGGAATTGAGAGCGGAATTGAGGTACGCAGCGATACCGATCACTGCTCAGCGGCCGCGGTCACGGCGCCATCTTGACCTTCGCAAGCGTGGGCACCCACCTGCTATGCGCCTGTCGTAGCTGACCTTCATGCGTGCCGGTTGTGCCAGAATTGCGGCTGGGGCGGAAAAGGTGGGGGAAATGAGTCGCACTGAGCGCTGGACGATTATCGGGGTCGGGGTCGCTGTCGCCGGCGTGCTGGTGGCCTTCTTGGCATGGTGGTTTCCGCGGCAAGCGGGCGGTGGCGCCAACAACGCTTCCGGCGCGGGTTCGTCGGTCGGCGCCGGCATCACGCCGCCGGCGCAGACGGCCCCAGCGCCGCCGGGCTACCGGGTGCCGAGCTACAACCCCACGCAGACGGATTCTCCGCCGACAGCGCCGCCGCGAGACCTACCCGTACCGGCGACTACGCCGTCGACCGCCATCGACTCGGTGTATGTGTCCGTCGACTCCGGCAATGGACTGATATTGAGAAAGGGCGAGGTATTCGAGCTGCAGCCCACCACACCGTCCAGCATCAACCCGCCCTACATGACGTTTCGGTGGTCATCGCAAGGCCCCGGCGGGCAGGTCGGTTCATCGAACTGCAACGTGTCGGCGGATATCAGCGGCCCGGGTGCCTATCCCCAGCACCGTCGCAGCAGCGACTGCACCGGTCGGGTGAGCCCTGACCTTCAAATAATGATGCCCGGTACCTATGTGGTCTCGGTGATGGTTACTCCTCCTGGGGGCGGATCCGCGGTGACCGGCTCGACGTCGTTCACGGTCGTCCCGCACGGCGGCTGATGCAACCTTCGTGCTTGTCTGCCCGCTGCCGAAGTCCACGCCTATTCGCGCTCCGGTGCCGCTCGGGACCTTCGGCACCTGCACATGGTGACGTTGGACTGGCGACGGCGGCTGAAGCCGGCCGTATCGTGACCACAGCGATCGACTGGGAGAGGTAGCCTCCGGGTTCTTCGCTAGGCCTAGGCGACAACCGGATGCCCTACCACCGCATTGAGCAGCAGCGCGCGTTCCCGTTCTCGCCGCACCTACCGCCGCTGGGGGACCGGTATCCGAGCCAGGTCCTCCGCGATGACCAGGTCGCCGTCGAAAACCTCAGCCGCCTCGTCGCGGTAACACCGGGCGTCGGTGTATCGCTGGGAGAAGTGCGTCAGCACCAGCCGCCGGACCCCGCACTCTGCTGCCACCCGCGCCGCCTGCCGCGCGGTCAGATGCCCGTAATGTGCGGCCAAGTCTGAGTCCTCGCTCAGGAACGTCGCCTCGATCACCAATAGGTCCACGCCCTCAGCCAGAGCGTAGACCGCGTCGCACAACCGGGTATCCATGACGAAGGCGAATCGCTGGCCACGGCGTGCCTCGCTGACTTCTGACAAATCGACAGTGCGCCCGTCGATTTGGACCGACCCGGCCCGGTGCAACTCGCCCACCGCGGGCCCTGCGATGCCAAAGCGCGCCAGCAGTTCGGGCACGAACCGTCGGCCGTCGGGCTCGATCAGGCGGTAGCCGATCGCGTCGACGGAATGATCGAGCTTTCGTGCTTCCAAGACTCCGAATGCTCCCGTCGCCACCGGGCCGTCAGCGGCAACCGGCTCCGCGTGCACGTTGGCGCGGTCGTGGAAAATGCAGGCGTGGTGCAGCCGCGCGAAGAATTGTCGCCCCGAGGCCGGGAAGTAGGCGTGCACCCGGTGTTGTGCGTCGTCCAGCGACAGCCGTTGCACCACGCCGGGCACACCCAGGCAGTGGTCGCCGTGAAAATGCGTAATACATAGCCGTGTCACGGCGGTGAGGGGCACACCGGCGAACAGCATTTGCCGTTGGGTCCCCTCGCCGGGGTCGAACAGCAGCCGCTCCTCGTCCCAGCGCAGCAGGTACCCGTTGTGATTGCGGTGCCGAGTAGGCACCTGACTTGAGGTGCCGAGCACAATCAGTTCCCGGACTGACACAGTCCGAGACTACGGCCCGCGAAGAATTCCGTCCCCGCCACAGTCCGGCGCCGTCGGCAGAAGCTGGTGACATCCGTAGGCTTCGTCCTATCGTCGAGCCGTGACGATCAGCTACGACGACGCGCTACGGGAGCAGATCCGGGCACACTTGGCCGGCCACGTCCGCCGCGCGGTGACCGACCCGACCAAGCGGCGCGCTGCCGTCGCGGTGGTGCTGGTCGACTCCGAGGTCGGCGAGGACGGGGTTGATACGGTGCCGGTGGACGTGGGGATCGCCGGCCGGCCACCGCCCGAGTCAGGCCTCGACAGCCGTCTGGTAAATGCGTCTGGCGGTGCCGCTTTTCTCCTGTGCCGCAGAGCATCTCGCCTCACTTCGCACGCCGCGCAGTGGGCGCTGCCCGGAGGCCGGGTGGATCGGGGGGAAAGCGTGGTCGATGCCGCACTGCGGGAACTCGACGAAGAGGTCGGCATCCGATTGTCCGACTCGGCGGTGCTCGGCCTGCTCGACGACTACCCGACGCGGTCCGGATATGTCATCACCCCGGTGGTGATCTGGGGTGGCGGGCGGCTGCAGCCCCGCCCCGCACCCGACGAGGTGATGGCGGTGTACCGCGTGGGGCTTCACCAACTGCAGCGCGACGACTCGCCGCGATTCATCGCCATCCCGGAGAGCCCGCGGCCGGTCGTGCAAATCCCGTTGGGCAACCACCTGATCCACGCGCCCACGGGCGCGGTGCTGCTGCAACTGCGGTGGCTGTGCCTGGAAGGCCGCCCCGATCCGGTCGACGAGTTTGAGCAACCGGTATTCGCCTGGAAGTAGGCAGCACGCCGGCGATCGGCGGCAGCACGGCTTCGGCGCGCTCTTCACCTGAACTGCGTCGCGGCCCCGGGATTGCGAGCCGGGGTCTGCCTCACGGCATCGGCATGACGCCAGCCACGGCAAGCATCAATATTATGCCCGGCAACAGGTTGGTCACCTGGTGCGCGACGATGCTGGCCAACAGGCCACCGGAGTACAACCGCGCAAGCGCGATGGGGATCGCCACCACCACCAATAGCGGAGCCCGGGTCAACTCGAGATGAGCCAGCGCGAACACCACGGTGGTTACCGCCAGCGCAGCCCACGGCCCCCGGCGCCGATCCACCGCTCCCCATAGCAGCCCCCGAAAGATGATCTCCTCGCCCAGCGGCCCGACGAACACCACAAGCGCAAACACGGCCACCGCCCATGGCCAGGAAGCCTGGACGCCACCGAAGACGCTGGCGACAGCGGATTTCGCGCCTGGCCCGGCGACCTTGGCGTAGAGCACCGAGGCGGGCACCGTGACGAACAGCCCGCCGAAACCGAACAGCAATCCCAGCCCCACACCGTGCCATGACCAGTGCAGCTTCAGGTCGGTGCGGGGACCGTTGCCACGCAGCGTCGTGATGAGCACGGCCAGCCCGGCCGCGAGCACGGTCGGGGCTCCCACCGCCAGTGCAAGCATTCCGGCAGACAACGGGCCCCTACCGCCGAGCACGACGGCGAATGCGGCTGAGGCCAGGAAGTGGACCAGCCCCACCAGCAAGAAGGCGCCCAAACCCCAGCGAGGTACCGAATCGGGAACCGGCGCCGAAAACCCTGACGGCCCGGGCGCGGCCGTCTCATCGACGCGATCTGTTTCCACGGCCGTGACGCTACCGCGTCACGCCAGTGCCGGCACGTCACGACCTGGACGGGCAGCTGGTCCGCCGTCACGCCAAGCATCGCGCTTCGCACAAGATATGCGGGTCGAACGCACCGGCAATTACTCGGTACTTCCCCGCCGGGCGGTATCTTCGAGCAGATCAGCGGCCAGGGCAATGCTTTTCGCCGGTGTGATCAGTTGCGCAGCGACCTCCCGCGCCCGAGCGAGACATTGCGGAGTGAGGATGGAACGCAGGTCTGCGACCAGAGTGTCTTGGGTAGTGGCCGAAAACGCTCGTCCCACACCGATTCCCAGCTGATTGACCCCGACTGCCCAGACCGGCTGGTCGAGCCAGAGCCACAGGATCAACGTGGGGATTCCGGCCCGCATCCCCGCGGCCGTGGTGCCGGCACCGCCATGGTGAACGACTGCGCGGCAGCCCGGAAAGACGGCCGCATGATTCACCGCGTCTACAATCTTCAGGTGGCCGGCATGGGCGATGCCGCGGAAGTCGTTGACACCGCTGCAAATCAGTGCCCGCTCACCTAGTTCGGCACAGGCGGCACTGATCATGGCAACCGTGTCGGCGGGGCGTTCGATAGGTGTGCTGCCGAAGCCGAAGTAGATGGGTGGTGTCCCCGCAGCCATCCAAGACAAGACCTCGTCGTCGGCACCCGTCGGCAACTGCAGTGTCAGCGCGCCGACGAAGGGCTGCCACCCATGCGGTGCAAGCCAATCGGCTGCGGGTCCGGGCAGGCAGAGTTCCTCGTAGGCCTGGATCTCCAGCATCGGTGGTGGTTCGTCGGGTTCGGGTGTCGGTAGCCCCAATGAATGCCGTTGGGCTTCGTCGACCGCGGCGGTGATAAGCGGCGACATCCCGCCGGAAGCCCACAGACGTGCCGGGAAGAAGTGCAGCGCTGCCGCCGGAATACCGTGGTATTCAGCGATGTTGGCGGCCAGACGTTGTTCGTTGAAGCTGGCCAGCAGCAGATCGGCCCCAGCCGCCAGTGACATCAGAACCGCACTCTTATCCGCGTTGACCCGGCTGACATGCTCGATCACTTGAGACAGCAGGCCGATCGGATTGCGGGTCTGGGCCACGAAGTCGCGGACCAGATCCATGGCGGGGTTCATCTGTTCGCGCGAGTCCGGCCCATAGGCGACGCCGGCGAGACCCGCTGATTCGACAAAGCCCAGCATGTTGGGCGGCACCGCCATACAGACGTCGTGACCGCGCCGCAGCAGTTCGCGAGCTACGGCCGTGCAGGGTTCGATATCGCCGCGGCTGCCATAGCCTGCCACCACGACCTTCATTGCGGATACCTAATGTGTGGCGGCTATCGGATGGGCAATCCGGTCAGCGCACGCGAGATCACCAGGCGCTGAATCTCGCTGGTCCCTTCGAAGATGGTGAAAATCTTGGCGTCACGGTGCATCCGCTCGACCGGGTAGTCACGGGTATACCCGTTGCCGCCCAGGATCTGGATGGCCTCATCGGTGACATATACGGCGGTCTCGCTGGCCACCAGCTTGGCCATCGAGCCCTCCGCCGAATCGAAACTCTGGTTGTTGCGCGCCATCCAGCCGGCCCGCCACACCAGCAGCCGGGCCGCGTCGATCCGACTTTTCATGTCCGCCAACTTGAATGCCACTGCTTGGAATTCGCCGATCTTACGGCCGAATTGCTCGCGCTGGCAGGCGTATTCGAGAGCGTACTCGTAGGCGGCGCGGGCCACGCCCACCGCCATTGCTCCCACCGTGGGCCGGGTGCGTTCGAAGGTCTTCATCGCTGCCTGGCCGCCCACCGAGGCGCCGGACTTCGCCCGGGCGATTCGCGCCTCAAATTTTTCCCGGCCGCCGAGAATCAAGTCTGCGGGTAGCCGCACGTCGTCGAGCGTCACCTCGGCGGTGTGCGAAGCGCGGATGCCGTGCTTCTTGAACTTCTGTCCCTGGGCAAGACCTTTAGTGCCCGGCGGGATGATGAACGTGGCCTGGCCGCGGGTGCCGAGTTCCGGATAGACCGACGCAACCACGATGTGTACGTTGGCGATACCGCCGTTGGTGGCCCAGGTCTTGGTGCCGTTGAGCACCCACTCAGCGGCCGCCTCGTCGTAGCGTGCGCGGGTGCGGATGGCGCCGACGTCAGACCCCGCGTCGGGTTCCGAAGAGCAGAACGCGCCCAGCTTGGGATCGTCGGCTGTGCCGAACATCTCGGGCAGCCAGCGACCCAGTTGCTCCGGAGTTCCGTTGGCGGCCAGGGCTGCTGCGGCCAGGCCGGTGCCCATGATCGACAGCGCGATGCCGGCGTCGCCCCAGAACATCTCCTCGAATGCGGTCAGCATGCCCAGCCCCGTCGGCTCCGCTGCCTGCTGCCCGAAGAAGTCGGGGGAGTACAGGCCGACCTTGGCCGCCTCCTGGATGACCGGCCACGGAGTCTCTTCCCGTTCGTCCCACTCGGAGGCGGCCGGGCGGATCACTTCGGTCGCGAACTCGTGCACCCAGTCGCGCACCTGTATCACGTCGTCGCTCAGTTGCAGTGAGAATGTCATGGCTCTACTCCTGAAATAGTTTGGTGCTCAACGGGTATCGGCATACTGCGCGAGGACGCTTACCGTCTGGTTGACCCATGCCTCGAAATACCGATTGTCATCGATGTTTCCGGGGGTTCGGCCGGTCAATGCCTGCAGCGTGGCGGCGTGGGACAAGGACGCGATTGCGACGGCGGCCGCCGCTTCCGGGTCGGGTATCCGGGTGCGCCCGGAACGGTTGGACGCGACCAGTTCGTCGGCGAACCGCTGATAGGCATTGTCAGTGATGACTTGCCAGGTCTTTTCGTCGAGATCACCGAGCGCATCGGGCTCGCGCAGCATGACTTTGAGTAGGTCTTCGCTGTGTTTCAGGTTGTTCCAGATCAACCGGCCAGCAGTGCGCACCGCCTGCTCGACGCTGTCCGGTTGCCCCGCGTCGTACTGCTCCCGCGCGGCCACGATGCTGTCGATACGGTGCGCTACCGCGGCCTCGAGCAGTTCACGCTTGGAGCCGAAGTGCTTGTAGAGCGCGCCCGATCCGGGCGCCAGCCCGGACGCCCGCTGGATATCGGCAACTGACGTGGCCGCGTATCCCTTGGCGGCAAATAGCTTCAGTGCGGCCGACAGCAAACGGTCGCGTCCCGATACGGGCATAGTGAGAGAGTACTCACTCACCTGCGGTCTGGCAAGCGGCCCCGTCGCCCGAACCGACGCCGCCTTGCGGCGGCGCACCGGGAGAAGATCTGGAGCACCAATCCAGCGCCGATTCAGCCCATCAATCTGTTGCCGGTCCCGGCCATCATCGCGGTCTCGCGGAGCCATCCACAGGCGGGCTATCGGCCTCGTCGCCGGTGACCAACGACCCTGTCCCAGGGCGAACGAGTGGCCCATGATCGCCTCTGTCGTGCGGAGAATTCCATGAAAAGCGGAGTTGGGTGTTGCCGGTCGAAGGCCCCGGTAGCCGGATGCCCGGCGAGCGATCCTGCAGATCTGGGCTGCTGCGTTGTGCGGCGTGGCGCTGACTTCGCTAGCACTGTCACTCTTCGCCAAACATATGTCGGTGGAGAAGAATGGTTTACGAAAATGAATGCGGTGGAACTGGTTTGGTCGCAACACCTTTCAGGTGAGCGGAGCAGGTAATATCATGACAACAAGTTATGGTCGCGGTCCGGATATCTTAACGGCACCTGCCGCAGCTAGACGACCTATTAGGATCGGCGATTATGACTAAATGGCGTTTAGCGGTCGGAATTACCCTGATCGCATCGATTATATCGGCGACATATTATTTGATCGGCAGTAGCGAAGTTGGTCAGCCGCGGCAACATATTGGCGAGCATCTTCAGTTGCCGCCCGTGCGCCTCGACAGCCCGGTCTCGTTGGAATCAGCCATGCAAAGTCGCCGGTCGGTGCGGGAATATGCAGACGCACCGCTGTCACTTGACGAAGTCTCGCAATTGTTGTGGGCGGCCCAGGGCATCACGCACGAAAACGGTTACCGAACAGCGCCTTCAGCCGGAGGGCTGCATCCGCTGGAAATTTATCTGCTGGCTGGCGCAGTGAAGGGCCTCAGAACTGGCACCTATAAGTACCTGCCATCCGGACACCAATTGGTGGGGGTGTCCAACCAGGATCAGCGGGACGACCTCTACCTGGCTGCTTTGAAGCAAGACCCGATCCGGCAGGCACCGATTGTGATTGTTTTCGCCGCGGTCTACCAGCGCACACAGGTCAAATACGGTGATCGAGCGCCGCGCTACGTACACATGGAGGTGGGGAGCGCCGCCCAAAATGTGTACCTGCAGGCTACCGCGATGGAGCTGGGAACCGTCTTTATCGGCGCATTCTTGGACGACCGGGTAAACGCAATCCTCGGCTTGGCGGAGGATGAGCAAGCGTTGTGCTTGATGCCAGTGGGCATACGGCGCGCTCTGCAGTAAAGAAGACAGCTACCACTTCACCAGCGGCGGCGAAGCTTCCGCAGGAAGAATAGAATTCCGCAGTTACCGAAGCCCCGCACGCCGGCGGACCGTTGAACTTCGGGAGGTATCGGTGCAGCTTCATTCGCAGCCGCTGCACCCGGCCGCACGGCGCTGCACCCGGCCGCACGCTTACCTTGCGCGGCCGCACGATGGACGAAGAACCCCGAGACGTATCCGGTTCATGAGCCCATTGCCGATTTCGAGGATCACTCGGACGTCGATTTCGAAGCGCCCGCCAGTTGGGGCGAAGCCGACGTCAGAGGTGATGCAGCCCTGGGGCATTGAAGGTCGCCCCTGCGCCCGCGGACTGCGAGCCATATCTGTCCTGCCGCGAGGGGCAGCACGCTGCATCCGAGGGCCAGCGCCCATCCTTGGATACCGAGCGCCTGTATCTGCAGCGCCTTGGCTAACACGGGGATGGTGAAGGCGGCCGCGATCAGCCCCAGGCAGATCGCCAGTGCACACCAGACCAGCCGGTTGCGTGTGACAGCGTTGCACAACACCGCGCTGCGGGGCCCGCGCATGTTGAAAACATGCCATAACTGGGCCAGCGCGATGGTCACAAACGACACCGTTGTGGTTGTCGCGGTGTCGTATTCAAGGCCATACCGGGCAGCCACGAGCGCCAACAGGGTGCTTACCGCGATCGCCACTCCATAGCCCGCCATCATGCGCCACAAACTGGCCGAAATGATCGGCTCTTTCGGGCGTCGCGGCGGTTGGTCGAGCACATCGCCCTCTCCTTCGCCGGTGGCCAACGCGAATGCCGGAAACACGTCGGTCACCAGGTTGAGGAACAAGATCTGCAGGGGCAACAGCGGCAACGGCAGCCCGCCGACCACGGCGAGCGCCACCACCAGCACCTCGGCCAGATTGCAGGAGAGCAGATAGACCGCGAAGCGGCGGATATTGTCGAAGATGACTCTGCCCTCGCGCGCGGCGATCACGATCGTCGGGAATCGGTCATCGAGCAGCACCATGTCGGCCGCATCGCGCGCCACCTCGGTGCCTCGCTTACCCATCGCGACGCCGATGTCGGCCTTCATCAGGGCCGGTGCGTCGTTGACGCCGTCACCGATCATGGCCACAACTTGGCCGTCGCGTTGGAAGAGGTCAATGAGGTCAAGTTTCTGGCGCGGGCTCACCCGGGCAAAAACCTGCGTGCGCGCTATGGGCACCGACTCGGGCGCGTCCTTCAGGTGAGACAGCTCGTCACCGGTCGTGACGACAGCGTCAGTCGCTGCGATGCCGACCGCCCTTGCGACGGCCACCGCCGTGCTGGGATGGTCACCCGTGGCCATGACGACGCCAATGCCCGCTCGGCGCAGCGCGCCTACCGCGCTGGCGATGTCATCCCGCGGCGGGTCACGAAATGCCACCAACCCGACAAACACCATCCCGCTGCCGAAGAGTTGCTGCGGATCCACGCACGCATGCTTGGCGAGCCCCAGCACACGTAGGCCGTCAGTCGCCAGTTCCCGGGCCACGTCCAGCCAGTGCGCCTTGCGGTCGTCGTCGAACGGCTCCGCCGCGACACCGATGCGATCCGCCAGCGCCAGCACCACTTCGGGCGCCCCCTTCATCGCAGCAAAATACTCGTCGTGATCACGATGCACGGTCGCCATCCATTTGGTAGCGGGGTCGAACGGGTACTCGGCGACCTCCGGGTACCGGGTCAACTGATCGCCGCGACTCAACCCGGCGAGCGCACCGGCCTGTAACAGCGCGACCTCCATCGGATCACCGTTGCCGACCTTGGTTTCGACGTCGTAGTCAGCGTTTCCGCACAACACCCCAACCAACAACACACGCATGAGGTCCGCGTCGGCAGAGGGGTCGATGGGCAAACCCCTGGCGAGCACGGTGTTGGCCTGGTAGTCGAAATCGAACCCACCGGTGACGGTGACGACGCCGTCAACGGCCATACGATTTTCGGTCAATGTGCCGGTCTTGTCGGTAAGGACCACCGTGGTCGAGCCCAGCGTCTCCACCGCCGAGAGGTTCTCCACCAGTGCGCTTTGTCGCGCCATGCGCAGCATTCCGCGGGCAAGAGCAAGCGTGGCCACGATCGGCAGGCCTTCCGGGATCGCCGCCACCGCAAGTGCGATCGAGGTCTCGATCATCAGCAGCGCCGGCTTGCCGTTGAGCAGTCCTGCCGCCGCCACGACGGACGCTAATACCAAGGTCAGCAAGATGAGCTGGCGCGACAGGCGCGCCAGGTGATCTTCCAACGGCGACCTGCCCTGATGGGCCTCTTCGACCAGCCGGGTGATGCGGCCAAGCTCGGTGGTCAGCCCGGTGCCCACCACGATGCCTTCGCCGTTGCCGCCGACCACATGAGTGCCCTTGAACAGCATCGCGGCGCGCTCATAAAGGGCTGCCGCTTCCGGGTCCGGCTCCGCGGTCTTGTGAACCGGCACCGACTCACCGGTCAGTGCCGACTCATCGACGCTCAGCCCGGCGCTGTCCGCGCAACGTAGGTCGGCGGACACGACGTCACCCGCCTCCAGGAGCACGACGTCGCCGGGCACCAACGCATCGGCGTTGATCACCATGGACCGGCCGTCTCTGCGTACCCGAGCGCTGCGCCCGCCCAGCGCTCGCAACGCCTCCATCGAGCGCACTGCCCTGCGCTCCGTCGCGTAGCCGATCGCCGTGTTGATCAACAGCACGATGGCGATCGCAATCGCCTGTTGCCATTCACCGAAAGAAAATGAAACGACCATCGCCGTTGCCAGCAAGGCCACCACGGGGCTTGCGAACTGGCGAACCAGCAGCATGAAGTTGGAGACCGGCCGACGCGTCGCCAGGAGATTAGGGCCGAACAGTCGTCGGCGTCGCTCGACCGCGGTCTCATCGAGGCCGACCTCGATGTCGACACCCAATTCACCGGCAACATCTGCGACCGGCGAGGCATGCGGATGCTGCGGCAATAACTCGGTTGAAACCAATGCTGGGCCCATCATTTCGAGCGTGACATCGCAGACGCCGCACCGTCAGGAGGCAAAGGTCACACAGCGTAGCGACGACGCCGATGCCCGGCCGTCAGGGCGGTCCGGTGTGCCGACGATGGCCCCCGGTGCCGGTCCTATGGCAAGCGGGCTGGCGAGTGCCTCACGGGCCAAGCATTGATCACAGTGTGACCCTGTCGGGCCGTCTCTGGTCCAGACCGGGGCGCCAGTGCCCGATGAGTTAGGGACCAATGCCTCCTGTCCCGACCGCGATGGTTGCCTAACGTAAGCAGCACCGGGACGACACGCTTGCCCACGACGTGCCGTAGTTATGGGTCCGATCAGGGAGGTCCTCATGCCAGATTCGCACATCCACCCCGGAATTGTGGTTGGTATCGATGGCTCGCCATCGTCCACAGCGGCGGTCCAATGGGCGGCAAGGGATGCTGAGATGCGCAACGTGCCAATTCATTTGGTGCATGTCATCGCTCCTATGGCTACCTCGGAGGGGTGGTCAGGCCTCCCGATAATCGCCAACTATGCGGATTGGCAAGAAGAACGCGCGCGCGAAATCATCGAACAGGCCGGCAAGGTCGTCGCCGAGGCCACCTCGACAAGCCGCGCCCCGCATGTCACCAGCGAGGTGCTGCACGCCGCAATTGTGCCCGCCCTGGTTGACCTGTCCAAGAGCGCCGACATGGTCGTAGTCGGCTGCCGCGGCCACGACGGTGTGGCCGGCGCGCTGTTGGGATCGGTTAGCTCCGGACTAGCCCACCACGCCCACTGCCCGGTCGCCGTGATCCACGACGAGGACGTGCTCGAGGCGCGCTCGCCGCAGGCGGCTGTGGTGGTGGGCATCGACGGCTCACCGACCTCTGAGTTGGCCACCGATATCGCATTCGATGAGGCATCGCGCCGTGGTGTGGAATTGGTGGCACTGCATGCCTGGAGTGATATGGGCCCGCTCGACTTCCCGAGTACCAACTGGGCGCCCATTGAGTGGCGCAACATCGAGGACCAGGAGAAAGAAGTCCTGGCCGAGCGTCTTTCTGGATGGCAAGAACGTTATCCCGACGTGGTCGTGCGCAAGGTAGTGGTGTGCGATCGACCGGCCCCCCGTCTGCTCGAACAAGCAAAGACCGCTCAGCTATTGGTGGTGGGCAGCCATGGCCGCGGCGGGTTCCCCGGCATGCTGCTCGGCTCGGTCAGCAGGGCGGTCGTCAACTCGGCACAGATTCCGGTGATCATCGCCCGCAGACCTCAAACCCATTGAGGCCGAGCCGAAGTGGAACTTGCGAAGGGAGATGATGATGAGCTGTTGCTGCGGACACGGCCCCTGGCATTGCCATGGCTACCCTTATGCGCCTTCGGCGGCGTATGGGCCGCCTGCCAGCTTCTACTACGAACCGCCCGAACCATATCGGCGGCGCCGACGTCGACAGCCAGACGCTGAGGAATTGGCCGACTATCTAAGCGAACTCGAGGCAGAAGTCGCGCGTATCCGGCGCGAACTCGACGAGCTTCGTGGTGCCGGCCCTACTGAAAGCTGATTTACGAACCCAAAGCGTGTCGGGCAGCTGGCTGCGGCCGAGTCGGTGGAGTAGCAGGGCGATCGGCTGACAATGAACGATGCCGCCAGCCGTGTCCACCCCGGGGGACTACGCGGCGAGCGCTGGCGCGTCAGTTCATCGGCGGCAAAACCCAAGACGCCCCGTCGGCGCCTCAGAAAAAGAATCCGGCATGCGGTGTCTCCGGCACCGCGAACAGCCGATCCGCCGTGGCGAGTGCGGCTGCATCGTCGGCTCGGACCAGTCCGGCCACGGCGAGGCTGCGCCAGGTGGTGCCGCCGAGTAAAACGGCGGCAAGCCCGTGGACGCCGATGTGTAGCTGCGGACGCCGCCGAGTCGGTTCGGCGCCGTCGCCGGTGATGGTGAAGCTGGTCGAATTACCCGGCAAGAGTGGATCGTTGACCGCGACGGTGACAGAACCGTCGCCCGTATATCGGCGTGCGGAAAGCGCCTGGTAGGCGTCGACGACGCGGAGCCACGTCTCGTCGTATATCCGGGTGACCTTCGCGGCCCGCCGGTCGACAAGCAACCACGGCAACAGATCGTCAACCGGGAGCATCCAAAACACCACGCGGTCAATGAGATCCAGCCCCAGCAGAAAGCGCAGCAGGCCCAGATAGGCATCCGTGGATGGGGCGAAGAAGTCCTCGACCGCGATGGTGCGTTGTTCGCTGACGAACCAGCTTTCGGTGTCGAGGGGGCGGTAGCGGACGAAGCCAGACTCCGCCCCCGGCTCACCGTGCACCGCGATATACCAAGGCCCAGAGTATGCTTCGGCGCGCAGCCGCAGGCCCCGCCACCAAACCGGTGCGCGCTCAACCGTTCCCGGCCGGGACGACCGGTTCCCGGCGTAGATTCGGGGCAGCACGTCCCATGCCTGCGCGGTGTCGAGCAGCCGCACCGGTCCGCCGGCTCCGACGCCCGGACGTAGCGCGGCTCGCCGGGTATGAACCTCCACGCTCTGCGATGAACTCGCCACGCCGTAGCCGAACCGTTCATAGATTGTCGCTTCAGAGGCGCGCAGTGTCGCGACCACTTCTCCCCGGGTGGCGATGTCGTGCAGCTGATGACGGATCAGCTCGGTGGCGATACCTCGACGGGTGAACGACGGCAGCACCCCGATGTGCGTCACGGCGGCATGCCGCACGACCGCTCCGCCGGGAAGTGTCAGTCCGCAGGTGACGGCATCAGCAGTGCCGACCAGCTGTCGTCCGGCGAAAGCGCCCACCGTACGGCCTGGTTCGAACAGCGTGGTGAGCTCGCCTGGCGGCAGGTCCGGCGGGGGCGGCAACCCGACCATGGCGGCCCGGAAAATACCAGCCGCCGCGACGAGGTCGTCTTCACTGTCGAGAACACGGATCTCGATGCCCACCCGGCCATCATGGCGGGTGCCCTCGACGGCAGCTCGGCCGGACCATACCGACGCTGCGCCCAACCCGACCGAGCTGAATCACTTCCGCGCCGGCGGTACGGCCGCGGGCACCATTTTCAGATAGTGCTTGACATTGAATCGGTCGAAGGCGCGCTTCTGACGAGGGGCCAGTTGCCCGGCCGCAGTCGCTGGGTCGATGATCTGCGGGTCGACAGCCTCAGATGTTTCTCCATGAACGCGGATGGTGGCGTGCCCCGCAGCCAAGACATTTCGCAGCCAATCGGTATGCGTGCCGTAGGGCAGCGGAATGATGAAGCCGTCGGTTACTCGTTCCGCCACCACGGGTGTGGCGTACCGCTTGCCGGTGCGGCGCCCCATGTGTTCGATGACGCTGGCGTACCAGTACTTTCGACCAGCCACCAGCATCATGGCCGGATTCAGCACGTGCTTGTTGAACACTCGCACGGTATCAAGGACCGCCATGACCGGCCTTCTTTCTCGGCAGAGGAGCGATTACCGGCGAACGAAATATCCTCGCGCAGTGGGGCCTTCAGGTCTGCCCATGGTAGGTCTGCTGGCGCAGACGGCCTAGGGCCTTTGGTCCCACGCCGCGCAACGTGAGTGGGTACCTAGCCTAGCCCTAGCCAACAAAAAGGGCGGTTATGATCGCTGGCGACTGACTTATCGGGTGGGAGGTCCAATGGGCCGCAACGTAGGTCCGTTCCTCGTGGTGGCCGGAATCATCATCGCGGTGCTGGGTGTCTTGACGTGGGTCGGCGGACTCTGGTGGGTCGGACGGCTTCCCGGCGACATCAGAATCGAGCGAGGAAACGTGCGCATCTACGTCCCGGTGGTCTCGATGCTGGTCATCTCGATCGTCGGCAGCGTGGTGCTGACAATTCTGCTGCACCTGTTTCGCCGATGATGCCCGGCAGGCCGCGCCTGAGCCGCCGCTGTAGTGCGGCGCAGGAGGGTGTCAGCCCGGTGCGGCGGTCAACGCCTCGTTGAACGTTTTGCTCGGCCGCATCACCGCCGTGGTCTTCTCCCGGTCCGGCGCGTAGTAGCCGCCGATGTCCGCCTCCGCGCCCTGCGCCGCGGCGAGTTCGGCGACGATGGTTTCCTCGTTTTTGGCCAAGGAGTCGGCCAGGGGTGCGAAGTGTTCCCGGAGCTGCTGGTCCTCGTTCTGCGCGGCAAGTTCTTGCGCCCAGTACATGGCGAGGTAGAACTGACTGCCCCGGTTGTCGAGCTCACCGGTCTTGCGTGACGGGCTCTTGTTGTTGTCCAGCAGCTTGCCGATCGCCGCATCCAGCGTCTTGCCCAGGATCTTGGCCTTCTTGTTGCCCGTCTTGGCGCCCATGTCGTCCAGGCTGGCGCCGATTGCCAGAAACTCGCCCAGCGAATCCCAGCGCAGGTGATTCTCCTCCACGAGTTGGTGGACATGCTTGGGCGCCGAACCGCCGGCCCCCGTCTCGTACATGCCGCCACCGGCCATCAGCGGAACGATGGACAACATCTTGGCACTGGTGCCCAATTCGAGGATCGGGAACAAATCGGTGAGGTAGTCGCGCAGGATGTTGCCGGTAGCGGCGATGGTGTCCAGCCCGCGGATCAGCCGCTCCAGCGTGTACCGCATGGCGCGCACCTGCGACATGATCTGGATATCCAGGCCGTTGGTGTAGTGGTCCTGCAGATAGAGCTTGACCTTCTTGATCAGCTCGTTCTCGTGCGGGCGGTAGGGGTCGAGCCAGAACAGCACCGGCATTCCGGAGTTGCGGGCCCGGGTGACGGCCAGCTTGACCCAGTCGCGGATCGCCGCGTCGGTGACCGTGCACATGCGCCAGATGTCACCGGTTTCCACGTTCTGGGTCAGCAGCACTTCGCCAGTGTCGAGGTCGACGATGTTGGCAACGCCGTCCTCGGGAATCTCGAATGTCTTGTCGTGCGAGCCGTATTCCTCGGCCTTCTGCGCCATCAGCCCGACGTTGGGCACCGTGCCCATGGTGCGTGGATCGAAGGCGCCGTTGGTCTTACAGAAATTGATCAGCTCTTGGTAGATGCGGGAGAAGGTGGACTCCGGCATCACCGCCTTGGTGTCCTTGGGCCGGCCGTCGGCGCCCCACATCTTGCCGCCGGCTCGGATCATCGCCGGCATGGAAGCGTCCACGATCACGTCGCTGGGCGAATGGAAGTTCGAGATGCCCTTGGCCGAATCCACCATGGCCAGCTCGGGACGATGTTCGTGGCAGGCGTGCAGATCCCGGATGATCTCATCGTGCAGCGACGCGGGCAGCGACTCGATCTTGTTGTAAAGGTCGACCAACCCGTTGTTGACGTTGACACCTAATTCGTCGAACAGCTCCTGGTGTTTGGCGAAGGCGTCCTTGTAGAAGGTCCGCACCGCGTGGCCGAAGACGATGGGATGCGAAATCTTCATCATCGTCGCCTTGACGTGCAGTGAGAACATCACGCCGGTCTTGCGCGCGTCCTCCATCTGCTCCTCGTAGAACTCGACCAGGGCCTTCTTGCTCATAAACATGCTGTCGATGATGTCGCCTTCGCCCAACGAGACCTTGGGCTTGAGCACCAGCGTCTCGCCGCTCTTGGTCACCAGCTCCATCTTCACGTCGCGCGCGCGGTCCAAGGTCATGGACTTCTCGCCGTGGTAGAAGTCGCCGTGCTTCATGGTAGCCACATGGGTGCGCGAGGCCATCGACCACTCGCCCATGCTGTGGGGGTGCTTGCGGGCGTATTCCTTGACCGCCTTGGGTGCGCGACGGTCGGAGTTGCCCTCCCGCAGCACCGGGTTCACCGCGCTGCCCAGGCACTTGGCATAGCGGTTCCGGATGTCTTTTTCCTCGTCGGTCTTGGGATCTGCGGGGTAGTCCGGAAGCTTGTAGCCCTTGCCCTGCAGTTCTTTGATGGCCGACACCAGCTGCGGCACCGAGGCGCTGATGTTGGGCAGCTTGATGATGTTGGTCTCCGGTAGCTGCGTCAACCGTCCCAGCTCGGCCAGATCGTCTGGCACGCGTTGGTCCTCGGTCAGGTAATCGGGAAACTCGGCGAGGATCCGGCTCGCCAGGGAGATGTCACTGCTCTTGATCTTGATGCCCGCCGGCTCGGCGAAGGCGCGAAGTATCGGCAGAAAGGCGTAGGTCGCCAGCAGCGGCGCCTCATCGGTCAGGGTGTAGATGATGGTCGGCTGCTCGTCACTCATCGGTGTGTCTCCCGGCGTCGCTATTGGTCAGATTCGAGGGCTCAGCGTTGGATCGGCGCCTAACCAGTATCGCGGCTCCATTGTGCCGAAAATCATTCGGGAAGTGTTCGCTGCGCCTGCTCCGATTTCATGAGCGCGACGGCACTGGCCACACCAGCCACATCGGTCAACGTGAGCTCTGCTCGGCCGGCGCCGCGGCGGCGTGTGCTCCCGCGCGGCGGCCCGAGAACACACAGTCGGCCAGCGAGAGCCCGCTGACGTACGAATTGGAGCAGACGCCGGCAGCGGTGCGCCCAGCGCCGAACAAACCCGGAATCGGATCCCCGGATTCGTTGACGACGGCTCCGCTGCGCTCATCGACTCGGATACCGCCGAGGGTCAGCATCGGAGTGGGGTTGAGCAGGCTTGGCCGCACCGAAATGTTGAGCAGGGTGAACGGCGCCTGGCTGATCCGCCGCACAAACTCGGCGGGCTTTCCGGCGGGGTCCGGTGCGCCGGCGTCGATCGCGGCATTGTGTGCCGCGACCGTGGCCACCAGGCCGTCGGGATCGATACCGGCTGCCTTCGCGACCTCGGGCAGCGACGGCGCCGTCACCGCGTCGGCCAACATCAGCGCCGCAACCTGGGCACGCTGAAACCACAACGGCTGCTTGATCATTTGACGCCGGGCCTCCCGCATCAACGCGGCATCGGCGAGAAGCCAGCCGGCGCCCTCGTGCTGTTGGATCATGGCTTGCCCAACCGCGGCTCCGTAGCGACTTTCGTCGATGACGCGATGCCCGCCCCGGTCGACGATGACGGCGCCGATGAACGCGCTCGGCGGGGTGATAAAGCGCCAGGCCGAGACATTGTCCATCCGGTCGGTCACCGCTCCGACGCTCTGCGCCAGTGCGATGCCGGTACCGTCGTCGCCGCTGGTGCCCAACTGCAGACCGCCCACGTATTGGGGCGCGAACCGCTGCACCCACTCGGTATTGGCGATGAAGCCGCCGGCGCAGATGATCACGGCGCGGCGCGCATGGATGCGGACCGGCTGGGCGTAACGCCGCTCGAGCCTTCGCAACTGCCCTTCCATCAGGCGGCGAAGTGGCGGGTAGTAGATGCCCGGCTTTGCCGAAAGCTTCGCTGCCGCAGCGTAACGGCGCTGGATGCGTGGCGGCGCGAAGTGCATGGTGAGCACATCGACTCCGGTCACCCGACCGGAAGAATCCTGGATCAGTTTCGTGACCGTGGTATGGGGCCAGAACCGAACGCCAAGGGCCAGTGCAGCCTTGGCCAACGGCGCATACAATTTCCGGCCCGAGGTGCCGCGGCCCTGCACGCGATGCCCGCGCTGGACGGGCGGGGTGTGGCAGCGAAACGCGCCGGCGTTTTCACTTCCCGAGTGATAAAGGTAGTAGTGGTTGTTCGGAAACGAGGTCTTGTACGGGCACAATGCGGGGCTGAACGGCACCCCGTAGCTGCTCAGCCAGTCGATCATTTCGGGGCTGGAGCGCACGAATGACTCCAGGGTCTCCTGGCTGACGGCATCACCGACTTCGAGGCGGAGATAGGCCAGCATTTGCTCGGGGCTGTCGTTGACCCCGGCCTGCCGCTGAACTTTGGTGCCGCCGCCGGCATAGATGATCCCGCCCGAGATCGCCGTTGCACCACCACCATTGGCGCGGTCCAGCGCGATGACATCTGCGCCGCGTTCGCGGGCGGCGATGGCCGCGCACTCACCTGCTGCGCCGAACCCGATCACCACGACATCGGCGGACTCGCCGATGCGCGCCGACTTGTCACCAGCCATGCCAGTACTCCCACTCGGGTTGCGCGTTGTGGGGTGAACTGTAACAGGTTCTAATTCTGTCTCCATCTCGGTCGAGCGGTCGAATCTGGGGTGCCCGAGGAGGGGCGTATCGGCGGCCGGGTCACCCGATGCGAAACAAGATCTGATCGCTCCCATTTCTCCAGAAGCTCGACTGCGGACATTCTCCGAGGCGTATGGGCTGGCCGGCGCTCGCCTGGGCCACGCGGTGGCCCACCCGGAGGTGATCGCCGCACTCAACAAGGTCGCGATGCAGCCAGCCATGGCCAAAGCCGGTACCGCTAGCGACACCGGAACCCGCCCGACCGAGATCCTCGAGACCGCCGCCTCGCTGATCGCGTCATCGGGATTGCGGACTTCGCTGCAGGAAACCGCCGACGCTGCAGGCATTCCGCCGGGCAGCCGGTATGACCACTTCGAATCCAAAGAAGCCATCCTGGTTTGAGTTGGCTGGCATCACTCAATCCAGATGATGTTCTACGCGGCGGACGGCGGTGTGTGTGTGACTAGGGTGTCGGTTGCTCTAGCCGTCTGGCGGCGGGTGAGTATCCGTCGCGTGAAGGCAGGTCCACGACAACCTTTCCCGTCATGTAGGGCACTCCATCCAACGTCTGCGAAGCCATCTCCAGTTCGATAAGGTGGCACCTGCCGTCTCGGCGCTTATCAATGACTTTGCCCGTGGTGCAACTGATTTCGCCCATCAACAGCACCGATCTAGTCTGGAGATCGACAAAGGTGATGAAACCCTCGTCGGACATCCAGTTCGTGACAGCATGCAACAGCATCATCTCCATTTGCGTACCAAACGCAAGTGCGTAGGGAACGCCGCGCTGCTGTGCTATCCGGTCCTCGAAGTGCCAATCGACGACGTGGTGCGGCGCACCCGTCTCGGGATCGACGAGAGCCTGGTCGACACCGGTCGGCTCACGCCACCTCGTGGCGAACGCTGAGCAGGCGCTGACGGCGCCGGCAAACGCGACCGCGTCAGAGATGTCATAGGGGCCCTTCAGCCCGCCGATCACGGGTTGCCCAACTTCAACGTCTTCCCAGAAGCGTGGCCGCGCGCCGCGGCGCGCCTCACCGGAACACTCCCGCTCGTAATCGGCACGCACTGCGGCCAACTCGTCTGCGGTATAACGGCGGCGTCGCCTGGCGGCAAGGTTGCGGCCGGCCGGCTCACCCGACTCGGGCGGCCATACGCTGATCACAGCCCCGCCAAGACGCGTCACCACCACACGGTCGTATTGATTGATGTAACGGCGCTCCGATCTCGCGATGAACAACCGGTTGCGCCTACCTGGGCGGATCTTCTCCTCGAAACCGTGCCAAACATCCTCCCCCCGGATTACGTCACCCGGCCGAAACGTTTCCTGGTACCGACGCTGGCACCCCCCGTTCATCACTTGCCACCCGGGTTGCTGCGGTAGCTGCGGTATGGAACTGCCCTCGGACAGGCAGGCCTCTAGCACCGGCTGACCGATCGGAGACCCCCAGGCCGTCGAAGCTCCGTATTCGGGGTCAGTCCACAGTGGGTTGGTGTCACCCACGGCCGCCGCGCAGACGTTGAGTACGCATCGACGGATTTCCGCTAATCTATCCGAACCAAAAAGACGTCGAAGGCGGCGTCTTCTTGCGCCTCGATGGCCCCGAGCACGTGCGACTGCGGCGCATGCTCACACGTTAATTCAGTCTGAAGCACACACGGGGTATGCGCGACACATTGCTGGCCATTACCGACGAACTCATCAACGACATGCTGTCCTCGAGCCACCCAGTCGATTTCATGGAAAAGTTCTCATCGAACAGCGGCGACGGTCCGGATTTCCCGGCGATCGCGTTCATCCCGGCAATATAGGCGTCAACTTCCTCGGTCCACTCGCCACTGTCAATGACCCTTTCGGTCATCGGTGATTCCTCCTTCTCCGAGCACTGCGGTGGCCGCAGCGGCGTGCTGGCTGCCGTGGCCGTCCGGACACCCGCGTCGGCTCGGTAGTGGTCACGGCTTGTCTCCGCAGCTGACCGGCAGTGACTTGACGCCGTATGCGATTGAATTCTGCTTGAATTCGATTTCATCCACGGATGTCGCGAGGCGTAAGTCGGGAATTCGTTCGAATAGCCGTGGCCAGGCAACTTCTAATTCGATTCGGGCCAGGTTATGACCTAGGCACAGGTGGGGACCGAACCCGAACGCAAGGTGCTGGCGTGGGTTGCGTGCGATATCGATGCGCTCGGCGTCGGAGCCGAACGCCTCCGGGCAACGATTTGCGGCGAGCAGCGACACGATCACGCCTTCGCCCGCACGGACGAGGTGTCCGCCGATCTCGACATCCCGCAAGGCAATACGGCGCATGTCGGACACGATGCTCCAGTAGCGCAACATTTCTTCCGCTGCGCTCGCAGCAAGCGCGGGATCCTGGCACAATCGATGACGCTCGGGGTCATTGAGGAGCAAAGCCAACGTACCCAGTCCGAGCATATTTGCTGTGGTTTTGTAGCCCGCATTGACGAGGAAAAAGATCAACACAGGCAGGTCGTCTAATGCAAAACCGTCCTCACCGGTGTGCTCGGCCACAAGTCGGCTGATCATGTCGTCTGCGGGATCGTGTCGTTTACATTCGACCAGCTCGCGGCTGTACGCGACGAACTTGTTTACAGCGCGCTGCCTCTCCTCTGGTGGTGCGTCGAGATCGCCGAAGGCATCGGTGTGCTGCTGGAAGATCGCGCGATCCTCGTAAGGAACACCGAGGATGGAGCAAATCGCGCGAGAGGGCATTGGAAGAGCGGCACGTCGGCGCTCAACGCGGGATTGGTTAGCACCGCGCGAACGTCGGCGGGGCGTGTCGCCAGCCAGTGTTGCGATCCATCCCAGATAGTTACCTTGTGCAGGCCGCCAGCCTCTCGCAATTCGGTGTACTCCGAAGGCGCGTCGAAGGGGCAGGTCCTTGCAGACGGGAATAACAGCCCGACCCGATTTGACTCGCCGGTGTGATCGTTCATCATCTGGTCACCGTTCAGTGGACACGAGACCGCATTGGCATGCACTGTCAGTGGAACTGGCCGTCGGGCGCATCAACGGCAAACTTGGCGTCCAGCGAGGGTGGTCGTGCACATGCGCCCCGTTATAGAAGCGCAGCCAAAGGAACATACGGGGGCTCGGTACGAACTCGATTTCGCCAAGGTTCTCGGTTCCCCGCTCATGACTCAAGCGCGCCGTCCTCTCACGGTCCGCTTCCACCGGAACGGGCTCCAAGCAGAATTCCGCGCCAGGCGTTGTCAGGTTATTAAATGTCATGGTTGCAGACAGTTTGTTGTGAGCGAGATTTTAGCAGAATACCGAGGCGGCGCCGCCAAGTCTCCGATAGTGGTCCACCTGATCTGTCCCCGCCATTTCGAGCCACGGTCATGCGAGTTGAGGGATCGAATAGGTGGATGTCCAGAGCGTTTCGAACTCTGTAGGGCTGATATTACCGAGGTAGCTTTGGCGGCGTTCGACGTTAGTAGAAATTGTCGATGTAATAGGCCATGGCGGCGGCGAACTCGATCGTGGTTGCCCATCTACGGATGTTGAGCAGCTCGACCTGCATCCGCGCCCAGAACGCCTCCATGGCAGGCAGTCGCCTATGGTCCCAAACGAACCGAGCAAGCCCCATCGACGCATGTTCTCCCCGAAGCCCCAGGAGGTGAATTGCGTGCCGTGGTCGGCATGCGGAATCGTTGGGCCACTTCGGGTTCTGTTGTCGACGGCCATGTTGACCGCGTTGTTGACCAGTGCGGTGTCGGCAGTGGTCGAGAAGGCGCGTGCCAGTCGATGGAAGACGCCCCATCCCAGCCCGTGGTGCCGTTTGCGCAGCCAAGTCATTACCCGCCACCAGGTGAAGTGGTCTAGGTAGTCGAAGGTGCGTTTGGACACCCCGTGCTGGAAGTAGTTGCACCATCCCCGCAGGACGGGGTTGAGGCGGCGCAACAGATCAGCGAGCGTTCGATGTTTGTGTCGCCGCGTCAGATTCCTGACCTTGTCGGTGAGGGACACAAGTGCCTTCTTCGACGGCCAGGTGTAGACGTAGTGCTTGGTCGTGCCCGCTCTTGAGCTGCCGCTGGATGCGAACCCGAGGAACTCGAACCCCTCGTCGATTGGCAGATCCTGCTCTTGTCGACCGGCACGCTGGCGGCAATCTCACCTCGTTCAGCCTGGCCGGCAACGGTGGTGCGGGCGGTAGCGACGCCCGGCGTCGCCGGCGGGAACAGCGGCAGCGGCACCGCCAGCGATGGAGCCGACGGTTCCGGTGGGCTCGGCGGCATCCTGGCCGGCCTCGCCGGCGCGGACGGGTAAGCCCACCACAAAACGGGTAGGGCGGGTCGGTGGGTAGGGCGGGTCGGTGTCCGCCGAGGGCGAGCATGAGCAGGGCGGGCGGCGTTTCGGGGGAGCCGAAGCCGAACGTTATGCGGGTCGAAACGACCTCCGAGCCGAATTACGGAGGACGCCAATCGATACCGGCCGACACAATGACCGCCGCGCTTTCCGGGGCGATCCAGTCTTTGTCTCGACTGGCCTTCCCTCACAGCCGAATTCGACCTTGAACCCGCCGGGTCCTCATGTAGAAGGACAACATGGAGTTCAGCAGCGACTGGCATTGCGGTGTTGGGCGATTGCGCTGGAGCGTCCGCGTTCACTACGGGGATCAAACTTCCGGCAGGATACAGCGACTTACCCTCCCGCACAGCCGTTTCGAAGTCGTCGGTATGACCGAGGAGTCGCGGCGTGGCCGGGCTAGGGTGCCCGCCGGGTACTCATGCGGCACTGCACACATACCGGTGTCGACACCCGGCACGGCGGCCCCGAGGAAGAATTGACAATTCGGTTCGCAAATTCCCGAAAAGCGCACCACTCGGCGCATAGTCTGGACCACGGTCGAAATTGACTATCGATGTTGTCCCTTTCCGACGAGTAGGTAGCGGCGCTCAGGAGGAACACCAGCCATGGCACACAAGGCTGCTGCGCACAAGGGAACTACCGGAAGTGGTGCCGAGTGGTTGAGCGGCAACGACAAGAGCACCGTTGCCGCGACCTCGGGCAGGCGGCGTAACCGCGCGGGCGGGTCGCCTTTGGTGCTCACGCGACGCCGCCAGCCGTCCCCGACCGCGGTGTTGCTGGTGGCGTCGTTCGGTGCATTTCTGGCATTCCTCGACTCCACGATCGTCAACATCGCGTTTCCGGCCATCCAACGGTATTTCCACGGCTCTAGCATCAGCAGTCTGTCCTGGGTGCTCAACGCCTACAACATTGTCTTTGCGGCGTTCCTGGTGGCAGCGGGCCGGCTTGCGGACTTGCTCGGGCGCAAGCGAATGTTCATCTACGGCGTCGGCTTGTTCACGATCGCGTCCGTGCTGTGTGCGGCTGCAGACACCGTCACACAGTTGGTTGCTTTCCGCGTGCTCCAAGGTGTCGGTGCCGCGGTACTCGTGCCAGCATCACTGGCCCTGGTCGTGGAGCGGTTCGACGCCGCGCGCCGCGCGCATGGGGTAGGCCTGTGGGGCGCGGCAGCGGCCCTCGCTTCGGGCCTGGGCCCGCCGATCGGCGGTGCTCTTGTGCAGGCGTCGAGCTGGCGGTGGGTGTTTCTGGTGAATCTCCCACTGGGGATCATCGCTGTCGTGGTGGCTCGCCGCGGCCTGGTCGAGAGCCGTGCACCAGGACGGCGGCGAGTACCCGACTTGCGTGGGGCGTCGCTGCTCGCCATCGCCCTGGGGTTGTTGACGCTCGGCTTGATCAAAGGTCCAGACTGGGGATGGACCAACCCCGGAGCTATCGGATCGTTCCTGGCCGCGGCGGCCGCCATGGCGGGATTCGTGCTGAGCTCGCGTTCCCACCCCGCACCTCTGATCGAGCCGGCGTTTCTGCGGATTCAATCGTTTGTGTCGGGCACCGCGCTCACGGTTGTCGCGGCCGCCGGGTTCTACGCCTACCTGCTCACCCACGTGCTCTTCCTGAACTACGTTTGGCACTACACCTTGCTGCAGGCGGGTTTTGCAATCGCGCCCGCCGCCCTGGTCGCAGCCGTCGTCGCTGCGGTGCTCGGCCGGGTCGCGGATCAGCACGGTTATCGGGCGATCGTTGTCGTCGGCGCACTGATCTGGGCGGGCAGTCTCGTGTGGTACATCGAGCGCGTCGGGAACAAGCCCGATTTCCTGGGTGCCTGGCTGCCCGGCCAATTACTGCAGGGACTGGGAGTCGGCGCAACATTGCCGATGCTCGGCGGGGCCGCCCTGGCAGGCCTGGGCGCCGGAAGTAGCTACGCGACTGCTTCAGCGGTTGTCAGCAGCGCCCGCCAGGTCGGCGCGGTAATCGGTATCGCGGTCCTGGTGATTGTGATCGGCAGCCCCATTCGGGGTGCGGCCGACGAGGCGCTGCGTCGAGGGTGGACAACGTCGGCGGTCTGCTTCGTGGCAGTCGCGGTTGGGGCGCTGGTTCTGGGCCGAACTCGCAACGTCCATCACGCGGTGCCCGAACCCGGGCCCGCGCTACCAGTCGACGTGGCAGCATCCGAACCCCCGGCTCCACTGGTGGTCATACCGGAAGCACCGGCGCCCGCACCTTCCGGCGACGTCGACCTCCGGGCCTTGCCGCTTTTTGCCGAGCTCGACGCCGACACGCTGCGGGAGTTGCAGGACCGTGCGGAGCGGGTCGAGCTGGACGCCGGGTGCTACCTCTTCCATGCGGGCGACGAGTCCGACGCCGTCTATGTGGTGCAAAATGGCCGCCTGCATGTGATTCAGCATGATGCCGTGGTGCGGGAGCTCGGGCGCGGCGATGTGATCGGCGAACTAGGGCTGTTGGTCGACGCGCCACGCTCTGCGTCAATCCGGGCCGTGCGCGACTGCACGCTCGTGCGACTCACGAAGACGCAATTCGACGCGATTGCCAACACTGGCGTGCTCAGGACACTGGTCCGCAGCCTGGCCACCCGGCTACGGCAAATTCCGGCGGCTCCGCGTCCCACGGCGCCTCAAGTGGTGATATCGGTCGTCGGTGTCGACACCGACGCACCCGTACCTTTGGTGGCCGGTGAACTCGTCACGTTACTTTCGACACAGCTACGAGCGGTGGACCCCGGCCGGGTTGACCGCGATGGGCTCGAACGCGCCGAGCAGGCCGCCGACAAGGTGGTGCTGCATGCGACGAAGGACGATCTCGCATGGCGAGACTTCTGTTTACGTGTCGCCGACCGCGTCATCTTGGTCGCCGGTCAACCCGGGCCGCCGTTACAACCTCTGCCACCACAAGCCGCGGGCGCCGACCTAGTGCTAGGGGGACCGCCCGCAGACCGGAACCAGCGACAAGCCTGGGAAGAATTGATCACGCCGCGTTCGGTGCATGTGGTGCGACCCGACGTCGTGGACGACGACCTGCGCCCGCTCTCCGCACGCATCGCGGGCCGCTCGATCGGGCTGGTCCTGGGTGGCGGGGGCGCCCGGGCCTTTGCGCACCTCGGGGTCCTCGACGAATTGGAGGCGGCCGGAATCACGATCGACCGGTACGCCGGCACCAGCATGGGAGCAATCATTGCGGCGGTCGCAGCCTGTGGTGTGGACGCCGCTGGTACGGACGCGCGCGTCTACGAGTCGTTCGTCCGGCACAACCCCATCAGGGATTACACTCTGCCTCGGGCCGGGCTCATCCGTGGCCAGCGCACGATGGTCCTGTTGCGTAGGGCCTACGGAGACAGGCTAATCGAGGAGCTGCCAAAACAGTTCCGCTGCGTCAGTGTCGACCTAATCGCCCGACGGGCCGTCGTGCACCGCCGAGGTCCGCTCGCCGAGGTGGTCGGCTGTTCCCTGCGCCTCCCGGGCCTATACCCGCCAGGGCTCTATAACGGTACGTTGCACGTCGATGGCGGAGTGCTGAACAACCTGCCGGTTGACACGCTGGCCGACCAAGAAGGCCCGGTGATCGCGGTGAGCATAATCTCACGCAGCAGCCCTGACTCCACCTCGAGCACACCGGGCCCGCGAGTTCCCCGAATGCCCGGCATCGTCGATACCCTCATGCGCACCATGACGATTGGCAGCGGCATGGCGTCGGCTGCGGCAATGGCCCAGGCCGATGTGGTCATCCAACCGGACACGAGCAGCATCGGGTTTCTGGAGTTCCATCAGATCGATCGCGCCCGAGAAGCGGGTCGGATGGCGGCCCGCGAGGCATTGCCGCAGATTATGAAGCTAACGACCGCGGCAGCCGGGCGCAGGGCGTAAGCGTCACCACCTACAAGCGCTTAAGCACCGGGTAAACGATCTGCTTCCCGTGCCGGCCCTTGATCGCAACTTCCTCGGGGTCGCCCCACACGTATTGCGACTCGACGGCGTCGTGGACGACATCGGTGACCATGACTGGCGCACGCCCGGCTCGCCCCGCGATGCCGGACAGCCGGAAAGCCACGTTGGTCGAGTCACCCACGATGGCCTCGGACAATCTGACCATCGAGGTGAGCGCGGCCTTTCCCTGCACCACGGCCCAACCCATCTGTATGGGTGAGCCGTCTTCTTGACGCAGCGGTAGCTCGGGTCCGATCTCTTCGACCCGGTGGTTTGCGGCCAATGCGAAGTCGATCGCGAGTTCGTTGGCCTGGGGAAGGGCTTTCAGGTCCCATACGGCATATAGCGCGTCACCAGCGTAGTGGTTGAGCGTGCCATGGTATTCGTGCAGCACACGACTAAGTTGCTTCCAGAGGGCCTGCAAACCCTGGGCAATCAACTTGTGATCCGTGGCTTCCGAGATCGTCGAATAGCTGGTGATATCGCCAACGACCATCACCATGGCCGCTTCACTAATCTCGGTGTACGTCAGATTCGGATCTATGTGTCTAACTGCGGTGAATCGATCCGTCTGGAATGTCAACTCGACTTTGCCGATTCGGATGCGGTCATGGCTTTGAATGCGTACCGGAATAGCGCGTTCCAGTCGCACGTCGTTCAGCCATGTTCCGTTGGTACTGGTATCGATCGCGAAAGCTTGATCTGCCACGACATCCAAGCGGATTTCGAGGTGGTTGCGTGATACCGCCTGATCGGCAACCAGAAGTCTGCGCTGCTCGCTGATTCCCAGGCACTGGCGGCCGACGTACAGCTGATCGAAGATCGGCACAACCACATCTCGACCATTGACCTGCCCGACCAGAAAACCCAGCGGTTCCGCCGTTTCCTGACCTGGCGAGGCCGAGTCCCGGTCCTCCACCCTGTGCCCTCCTCACGGGAATAGAGACGCTCGGTACCGACGCCCAAGACGCCGGGGATCGTCAGTTTCCCGGCCGGCGCCGAGGAAGTTACGCATCGCCTAGCTGGTGAGGCTGCCGTACGACCTCCCAGGTTGGGAGTGTAGTGGGTTTAACCTCTTCTGGGCTCAATAAATTAACGCAAACCTCAACTACACGGTTGAAGGAAGACCCTTGCGAGATCGGACATGCTGGTCGCGCTGCCTTCGTCCCAAGCTGCCTGAAATTCTTCGGCACTGAGCTGCTCCCGTATGCGACGTTCGCATTCGGCGTGGAATCCTCCGACGAACGAGGAAACCAGCGGCGCCCCGCTAACCCGGCTTATTTCGGCAGCGGCTGCCATCAGAACGACGGCTTGCCGCGGCTGGCCGAGCGATTCGGTGATCCATGCACGCACTTCGAACCCATTAGCCAACGCAAATGTGTCGTAGACCGCGACGGAAAGCTCGAAAGCCTGCTGGAGCAGCTGCTCGGCGGTCTGCAATTGACCGAGCGCCCAGTGCGCGACCCCAACCACGCCGGTCGCGATTCCGCGCAACGCCCAGTCGCCGCGCGTTTCGGTCAAGGCGAGGGCTTTCTGAGACCAAGCCAGGGCACTTGCGGCGTCGCCGCAGATCAAGTCCATCCAGCACAACGCCGACATCGAGGCCACCTGGACTTCGAAGTCGTCAGTAGACGCTATCGCCTGCAATAGGCACTGGCGTCCGTGGTCAATGCCGCCGGTGAGTAGTCCGGTATACCCATCGAGGTAGCTGATCCTGCCTCGGGTGAGCGGGTCGTCGATGACTTCGAGCAGCTGACGCGCCTCGGTGAGCCAACCCATGGCCGCGCCCAGATCCCCACGCTCGAGGCCTATGTGAGCCGCTGTGAACAAGGTGCGGATGCGAGCCACACTCGGCTCTGACGCTACGACGGCCAGAGCACGGCTGGTCCACTGGAACCCTTCGCTGAGCATGCCGTGGAACATCCAGAATCGGCGCAAGGCGGCGACCATTTCCGCCGCCCTTGCTGGACAGTCGCCCAAGTTGAACTGCAACGCCTCGCGAATATTGGGCATCTCACGCATCAGCCGACTGACCCACTGAAGTTGTTGGGGGCTAAACCATTGCTCCTCCGCATCGACGACCAGCCGGTGATACCAACCGGCGTGGCAGCGAGCCAGTGTCAGACGCTCGGCGTCGGCGCAGCGCCCCTTTCCGTAGTCACGCAGCGTCTCCAGCAGCCGGAAGCACACCACATCGTCGTATTCGGTGCGGATCAAGATGGACTTGTCGACCAGCGCGCACACCAAGTCCAAGAATTGGCTGCCGGGCATGTCGTCGGCGCAGATATCGCGCGCAGCGGGCAGCTCGAAATTCGCGGCGAGCACCGACAGTCGGCACCAGAGCCGTTGCTCGGATTCGGTGCACAAGTCATAGCTCCATCCCACGCACGCAGCGATGCTTTGCTGGCGGCTGTGGGCACCGCGCCGGCCGCGGGTGAGCAACTCATAGCGGCCGGAGAGTTCCTCGGCGATCTGCTCGGCAGACATCGCACGCATGCGTGCGGCGGCCAACTCGATAGCAAGGGGCAACCCGTCCACCCGAGCGCAGATTCGGGCTATCGCGGTGGTGTTGTGATCGTCGAGTTGGAACCCCGGCACCGCCGCACGTGCCCGTTGCACAAACAACTGCACAGCCTCGTTGTCCGACAGCGCGCCGATAGTGGGCTCTCCGTCGAAGGTCGGACAGGGCAGCGGAGCGACCCGCAGCACCGCTTCCCCCTCGATGTCGAGGACTTCACGGCTGGTGGCCAGGATCTTCAGATGCCGGCACGTGCGCAGTAACACGTCGGCAAGCTTTGCCACGTCGTCGATGAGATGTTCGCAGTTGTCGAATACCAGCAGCGCCTGACGCTGCGCGAGGTAGTCGACTAAAACGTCGGACAGCTCGCGGCCCACTTGATCGCGCACTCCCAACGTCGAGGCGATTACTTCCGTCAGCAGGGCGCCGTCGCGTAGCTCGGCCAACTCCACCCACCACACGCCATCGGCGAACTGCAGCTGCAGTCCGGCGGCCGTCTGGGCGGCGAGGGTGGTTTTGCCGACCCCACCGATACCGCTCAGCGTGACCAGACGCGACGTCGACAACAACTCGTGCAATTGGGTTGTCTCTGCGCCGCGTCCCACGAAACTGGCTACGGGCGCGGGCAGCTTGCCCCCCGCACCGGCCTCGGAGGACAGCACAACCGAGTGACGACGCCGTCTTTCGGGTCCCTGGCCGCCCTCCAGCGCCATGTCGTCAACCGGCAGCCCCAGCCGTGCCTGCACCTGCTGGAGCAATTCGCCCAGCTCCAGCGCAGAGGGCCGGTCACCCGCTGTGCGGGTGATCGCCCGTTCCACCACGGCGGCCACCTGTTCGGGTACGCCGTATCGCCGCAGATCCGGCGGCGGTTCAGTGGCGATGCGCAATAAGTGTGCTACCGCCTCCTCGCCATCGCACCGCTCGAAGGCCGCATGACCGGTCAGCGCGGTAAACAGGGTCAGACCCAACCCGTATACGTCAGACGCGGCGCTCGCCGCGTCGCCACCTAGCAACTCCGGGGCAAGAAACGCGGGCGAACCCGATACCACCCCGGTCGCCGTGTGGTAGGCCCCGCTCATACGGGAGATACCGAAATCGCATAACGCGGGCTCCCCGTAGTCGCTGAGCAAAATGTTGGCCGGCTTGATATCGCGGTGCAGAATCTCGATCTGGTGCGCCGACGCCAACGCCCCGGCGATCTTCACCCCCAACCGCAGTGCCTCGGCGACCTCCAGGACACCCAGGCGATGGATTCGGTCCTGGATACAGCCCAGCCCGCAATACGGCATCACCAGGAACGGGTGACCGAACGTCGTCTCGCCAACCTGCAACACCGGCACAATGTTCGGATGACCCGTCAAGCGAGCCATTGCCTGCTGTTCGCGAATGAATCGGGCCCGATTCTCGTCGAGCTCTACGCTGAGGACTTTGACCGCCACCTCCCGCTGCAGTGCGACCTGCCGGCAGCGGTAGACGACGCCGAACCCGCCCCTTCCGATTATTTCGGCATCTTTGAAGCCCGCCGCACTCAAATCCGCGGCGATCGGATCGCCCACCCCGATTGAGGTCTCAAATGCTGCATCGATGCCCACGCTGGCTCCTTGAGCTGGGACTGCTCATTAGGTTAGTGGAGCGACCGCCCGCGCGGAATATTTGCGTCGAACCCGCCGGGGGTCTTCATAGAGAACGACGGCATCAGGTCGTTGACGTGGCGGCCCGGCGTGGCCGACACGGGCAGGCCTGGCGGCGCAGCGCCCGGTGCAGGCGCAGCCCCGCGTCGTCGGCGTTTTCGATTTCGACCATCAGGTGTACGCCCTCATCACTCGCGACGGCAAGACCGGGCGCAGAACTGTGAATTGCCACTGAGCCGCCATCAGCCGTACCGACTTCGCTGCCCGACGGGCAACCCAAGTGGACCCCTAGCGCGCACCGCGCACCAGGCGGCCGGGGCGGGCACCGGTGTCTACGCCGTCACGGCGCGTGACCGTCCCGCTGACGATCGTGGCGGTGTATCCGCTTGCGCCCTGCAATATTCGGTGGCCGCCGGCCGGCAGGTCGTAGGCCATTGCCGCGGGGTGCAGGGTGAGTTTGTCCATGTCGATGACATTGAGGTCGGCCTTCTTTCCGGGCGCGATGGTGCCGCGGTCGGTGAGGCCGAACAGCTGCGCCGTGTCGCGGGACTGCTTACGAATCACGTACTCCAGCGGCAGCCGGTCCCCGCGGCGACGATCGCGCGCCCAATGGGTCAGCAGAAACGTGGGATAGGAAGCGTCGCAGATCATCCCGCAGTGGGCGCCGCCGTCGGAAAGCCCCAGCACCCCGGCGGGGTGCAACATCATCTCCCGAATCGCATCGCAGTTGCCGTCGGCGTAGTTGAACAACGGCAGCATCAACATGGCAGTCGCGTCCGCCTCGAGCATCAGGTCATAGAGGGTTGCCAGCGGGTCCTCGCCCCGCGCGGCCGCGATCGCGGCGACCGTGCGGTCGGGCGTGGGCTCGTAGTCGGGCGGATCGCCGAGCGCGTAAAGACGTCCCAGGGCGTGCTGAACGAAGGCGGACATGCCGTCGAACAGCACCGTCGGGTCGATGGGCAGATCTTTTTCGGCGAGAATGGCGGCCTTGACCGCCGGGTCGGCGAGCCGCTGTGCCAGCTCGTCGCGGCCGCATTGCGCCTTGATCCGGCGGTAGGTGGGCCGATGGCCGAAGGCGTGGTGCCCGCGAAAGCCGATCATCATGCCGAAGGGGCGCGCCGCGATCTGCGGATGCAGGCGGCTGCCCGCCTGGTGCGCGGCCGCAGACAGGTCCAGCTGCTCGCGCCACAGGTTCGGGTCGGCGTCGACCTGGATGAGCGCGAACGACACCGGCCGGTCGATCTCACCACTCAACCGCCGCATCCAATCCAGTTCCCGCTTCGGCCCGACGATGTCCTCGCCCGCTGCCCCCTGCGGTGCCAGTTCGAAGACGGCCTGGCCGCCTGCGGCCATGGCGCGGCCGAGACCGAACAGCTCGTCCTCGGCGGCGAAGGTGCCGGGCACCGGCTCGCCGTCCATCGCTCGGTGTGCCAACGTGCGGGATGTCGAAAAGCCCAGCGCGCCGGCCTCGACCGCCTCGGTGACCAGCCGGCTCATCGCCGCGATGTCGTCAGCGGTTGCCGGCTCGTTTCGGGCCCCGCGCTCACCCATCGTGTAGGCGCGCACGGCGCCGTGGGGAAGCTGGCTGCCCACATCGATAGCGAACGTGCGGCTGTCGATCGCGTCGAGGTACTCCGGGTAGCTCTCCCAGCCCCAGGTGATGCCCTCGGTCAGGGCGGTGCCGGGAATGTCCTCGACACCCTCCATCAACTTGATCAGCCAGTCCTCCCGGCCGGGGCGAACGGGAGCGAATCCCACCCCGCAGTTGCCGGTGACCACCGTCGTGACCCCGTGCCCGCTCGACGGTTCGAGCAAGCCGTCCCAGCTCATCTGACCGTCGTAGTGAGTATGGATGTCGACGAAGCCGGGCACCACCAATTGCCCTGTCGCGTCGATGGTTTCGGCGGCACCGGCCCTCTCCAGGCCGGCCATCGCAGGGTCGTTGGATCCGCGGCGGACAACGTCGACGATCATGCCGTCCTTGATGCCGATGTCAGCGCGATACCGCTGGGCGCCGGTGCCGTCCGCGACGGTGCCGCCGACGATCTTCAGATCGAACATGGCGTCCCTCTGAGTTCTCTTTCCGGTCACCGGCTGCGACGCGCGGCAGGCGGCAAACCCCGGATTATTACGCTACCGTGCGTAGCGTATGTGTCGACGGTAAGCGTCGCGATCCCTTGAGTCAACGAAGTCAAGCTGCGGGGCCGCGCTGAATTCACTCCCCGGCAAGACTGCTGAGGGCGCTATCAAGTGTCAGGTAGAGGGGGAACACGGAGTCGATGCCCATGAGTTTGATCGGCCGGCTGGTGGCCGGGCCGTCGGCCACCACCGCGAAACGGGTGGGGGCCACCACCTGAGCGTTGGCGGTCACGAGGACGGTCATTCCGGCCGAGGCCAGGAAGTCCACTTTGGACAGGTCGACGATCAGGGCCGGGGGGCCGGCAGCCAGCGCGGTCTGTATCGCCTCGGCGAGCTGCGGGGCGGTCAGCATGTCCACTTCACCCGATACGGCCAGTACAACGGCATGATCTGCCTGGGATTGCTGGACGCCGAAAGCCGTCGGTGTTGCCGGGTCGCCAGATTGTTCGATCATGCTGCATCTCACATCCGTTGCTGGAGCGACATCGCTGGTTCCCAGACAACCACAATTGGGCCAGGGGTGAGCCTTGGGTGGGCCTGGGGGCGGGCCTGGGGCAAACCTGGGGCTGTTGTCTCAACCCTGTCGATCCTGCACAGCTGAGCCGCGACGCCGACGCGATGTCGCCGTGACAACAGCGCCCGAGGATCCCGCCAGCGATCCTCTCCCGGGCCGGGATCGACCGAATGCCCATGTTACCTGTGGCGTTCGACGCTGTCGCCGGCCCGGTACGCGGCCCGCCCGGACAAACCTGGACCGGGATGACGGGGACGTTGGTAGGTTCTGGGAATGCTCTTCGCGGCCCTGCGCGACATGCAATGGAGAAAGCGGCGCCTTTTCATTGCCGTCCTCAGTACCGGATTGATCTTCGGGATGACACTGGTTCTGACCGGACTCGCGAACGGCTTCCGGGTCGAGGCCCAGCACACCGTCGACTCGATGGGCGTGGACCAATTCGTGGTCAAGACCGGCGCGGCGGGGCCGTTTCTGGGTTCGACCCCGTTCCCCGACACTGATCTGGCCCGCGTGGCCGCCGAGCCCGGTGTCACGGCCGCGGCACCCCTGGGGTGTGTCGGGACGATCATGAAAGAGGGCACATCGACGCGAAATGTCACCGCTTTCGGCGCACCCGAGCGGGGCCCGGGCATGCCGCAGATCTCGGAGGGCCGGGCCCCCGCCAAGCCGGACGAGGTGGCGGTTTCGAGCACGCTGGGCCGCCGCCTCGGCGACACCTTGCAGGTCGGTGCGCATACCTTGCGGATCGTTGGCATCGTCCCCAATTCGACCGCATTGGCAAAGATCCCCAACATCTTCCTGACCACCGAGGGGTTACAGCAACTGGCCTACAACGGACAGCCGATGGTCACCTCCATCGGGGTCGACGGAGCCCCCCGGCACCTCCCGGACGGCTACCAGACCTACGATCGCGCGGGCGCGGTCCACGACCTGGTACGGCCCCTGCGGGTTGCGGTGAATTCGATCTCGATCGTGGCGGTGCTGCTGTGGATCGTGGCGGCACTGATCGTGGGCTCGGTGGTGTACCTCTCGGCGCTGGAACGGCTGCGCGATTTCGCGGTGTTCAAGGCGATCGGCACGCCGACGCGCTCGATCATGGCGGGGCTGGCATTGCAGGCACTGGTCGTCTCCCTGCTCGCCGCGGTGGTGGGCGTCATCCTGTCGAAGCTGCTGGCGCCGCTGTTCCCGATGATCGTCGCGGTCCCCGGCTGGGCCTACCTGGCGCTGCCGGTGGTGGCGACCCTGATCGGCCTGCTGGCCAGCCTTGCCGGATTGAAGCGCGTCGTGACCGTTGATCCAGCGCTCGCGTTCGGAGGTCCCTGAGCCGGTGGGCGATCTCAGCATCCAGAATCTCGTCGTCGAGTACTACAGCGGCGGGTATGCACTGCGGCCGATCAACGGGTTGAACCTCGACGTGGAGGCCGGGTCGCTGGTGATCCTGCTCGGGCCCAGCGGCTGCGGGAAGACGACATTGCTGTCCTGTCTTGGCGGCATTCTGCGGCCGAAGTCGGGGGCGATCAAGTTCGAAGACGTCGACATCACCACGCTGGAGGGCGCCGCGCTGGCGAAATACCGGCGCGACAAGGTAGGCATCGTCTTCCAGGCGTTCAATCTGGTACCGAGCCTCACCGCCCTGGAAAACGTGATGGTTCCGATGCGCGCGGCCGGGATGTCGCGCGCCGCCTCGCGCAAGCGGGCGGAGGAACTTTTGACGCGCGTCCATCTCGCCGAACGAATGAAGCACCGGCCCGGCGATCTCAGTGGCGGGCAGCAACAGCGGGTCGCGGTCGCGCGCGCGATTGCGCTGGATCCACCGTTGATCCTGGCCGACGAACCCACCGCACACCTCGACTTCATCCAGGTGGAGGAGGTGTTGCGGCTGATCCGCGAACTCGCCGACGGTGACCGGGTGGTGGTGGTCGCGACCCATGACAGCCGGATGCTGCCCATGGCCGATCGTGTCGTCGAGCTGACGCCGGACTTCACCGACACCAACCGGCCGCCCGAAACGGTGCAACTGAAGGCTGGCGAGGTGCTGTTCGAGCAGAGCACGATGGGCGACCTGATCTACGTGGTGTCCGCAGGTGAGTTCGAGATCGTGCACGAATTAGCCGACGGCGGTGAGGAATTGGTGAAAGTGGCCGGGCCCGGCGACTACTTCGGCGAAATGGGTGTGCTGTTTCACCTGCCGCGTTCGGCGACCGTGCGAGCCCGCACCGACGCGACGGCCGTCGGCTATACGGCGCTGGCCTTCCGGGAGCGCCTCGGTGCGGGGGGATTGCGCGACCTGATCGAGCACCGTGCGCTGGCCGGGGACTGATGCTGCGTCGAGTCCAACCGACGTCAGCGCTGTGCCGTTAGCGGTGGTGGCCGCTGAAGAACTGCCAGATGGTTTCGGTCGCGTCGAGCGCTGTCGACGGTTCGGGCAGGCCCAGCCTTTCCAACAGTGGGCCGCGGGTACTGCCGGGCCACTGATGGCCGGCTCCGGCTACTGAGATCAATTCGACGGTACGTCCGTCCGGGCACCCGGCGGTTTCGGTTGTCAGCACCCCCGAAGTGCTCGCCGACGGCGGTCCGCAGCCGTCGATGCTCCGCCAGGTGGCGTTCACCGATGGCACCGACGGGCCGTCGACGCGAGGAGTTCCGTTGGCAGTCAGGGCTTTACCAGGTCCACCGGCATAGGGAACACTTTCGTCGGCGGTGCCGTGGATTTGCAGCACCGACGTCGGCTGTGCGCGTGAGCAATCGGTCAACAGCGTGCCCGCTACCGGCGCGATGGCGGCGAAAATGTCCGTCTGACAACCCAACCGAAGCGCCAGCATGGCTCCGTTCGACATGCCGGTGGCGTAGACACGGGTGGTGTCGAGAGGTATCTGTCGCCCGATGGCGGCGACCATGGCGGTGATGAAGCCGACGTCGTCGATGTCGGTCCGTTGCGGCAGGCCGCAGCACGACCCGGCATTCCAGGCGCGGTTGAGACCATCGGGATAGGCGACCAGGAAATGTCCCCGGTCGGCTTCGGCATCCCAGTGATAGGCCCGTTCCGCCTGGGTACCGTTGCCGTAGCCGCCGTGCATCATCACCACCAGCGGCACCGCATCGGGAAGTTCCTGCGGCCGGTACAGATTGAAAGTCCGATTGTCGCCACGCCATCGGATGCTCTGGCTGGACTGGCCGGTGGGAATTGTCGTCGGCTCGGGGGCTCCGGTCGCGTGCCCGGGGCCAAAGCACCCGCCCACCGACATCACCAGCGCGCCCAGCAGCACCGTCATACGCACCCACACGTGTCCAGAGGCCATGAGCTCAATGGTGACACCACGCCCGCGGAATGACAAGTAACTTGTCAATATGCCGGTGAGTGCGACACTGTTCGGTTATGCGACGTCTTCTGGATGCCCAGTGGGAACCGACCGTGCCGGCCCTGGTGCAACTACTGGCCGCAACCGGTGCGCCGCGGTTGAGAGCGGCATTCGCCGCGGCCGGGCTCGACGGGTTGCGCCCCGCGCAGGCAGTGCTGCTGGTGCCGCTGGCCGCCGGGAGTCTGCACGCCTCGGATCTGGCTGAGCGCCTTGCCGTTAGCCGGCAGGCGGTAGCCCAGGCCGTTGCGGCACTGGAACGCCACGACTATGTCACCCGAGCACCCGACCCCGCCGACTCGCGGGCCCGACTCGTCCAGCTGACGCCCCGAGGTCGCCAGGCGCTTGGGGTGATGCGGTCCAACGCAATCGATGTGGAAGAGCGCTGGACACAGATCCTGGGGCGGCGCCGGCTGGCCGAGCTTCGGAAGAGCTTGCAGATGCTGCTCGCCGGGTCCGACGCCGAGACTCCCGACGCGGCGTCGCTTTAGGTTTAGGCCACCCCGTCACAGCAGTACAAGGTGGACAGTACCCGGCTTCAATCGCGGCTAGCGCATGCGCAAGCCGCATCGAGGAGCGCCCAATCCTTCTGAAGCCGTGACCAATTCGGGAACGCCTTGGCGACAACCGCTGACGGCGGGCCCTGTCCAGCGTGCTGCGGCCGCGGCCCGAGCAGCCACTAGTGCGCCGAGCATGACGGCCACGCAGGCAAGCCCGTCGTCCTTGAGGCCCCACTTCACCGCGGCCAGGATCGCTGCCCCGGCCACGCACAGCAGCATGCCCACTACCGCCCCCCGCCAGCGCGACGTGATGGCGGGTGCGCCATCCCAGCCGGGCAGCGGATTGTTCTCCAGCGGCCGCAGCACGACGAAGAGCATCGTCATCACGGCTGCCATGAGAAGCAGCTGCTGCACGCTGGTCGTGAGAAAACCGGGCTGTCCCGGGTAGCGGGGGTGGCCGGCGGTGTCGAAGAGCAGCTGCACCGCCAGCAGTACCGGCATGTGCCACAGGTACAACGTCATGGCGCCGGTATTGCCGATTGCGGTCAACCACCACACTCGCGGCCGGCGGGCCCAGCGGGCGATCGCCGGCGCCGCCGCAATGGCCAACGCGCTCAACGTGATTGCGTGACCGGCCAGCAGTAGCGACGGCGGGCTCATGTTGGGCAGCCGCTGCCCTTCGATACCGACCAGGCTCAGCTCATACGGTCCCCACCGAAGCAGCGCGACGTCGACGGCGAACAGTGCCGCGGCGGTGCCCAGCGCGGCGCGCCCGGAGAGCAAGCGGCGGCGGTAGGCAACGCCGAACATGCCGGGAATGAGCCAGACCGCGAGGTTGAGATAACCGAGCGCCGCGGCGGCGGGCCAGTGCAGCCGGACCGCGTCGATGACCGCGATTACCGCGTAGATCGCGGCCACGCCCGCGGCCAGGCGCCCGGTGGTAGTGATTCGAGATAGCAGCGGCATTGCGGCCAGCACCAGCACGTAGGCGCCGAGAAACCACAGCAACTGAATGCTGATGCCGGCGACGGGCTGGTAAACATGCTGGGGCAGTATCGGATACAGAGATATCAGGGCGATCACCCAGAACCCGAGGTAGTAGAACACCGGGCGAAACAGCCTGCTGCAGCGCTTCAGAAGCCAGTCGCCCCAGTTGGTGCCTGGTCGCCACGACGTCAGGCAGGCCGCCGCGCCCGCGAAGAAGAACAGCGGCATGATCTGGAAGATCCAGGTCAGCGCCTGGAACACCGCCGAGGTTGTCAGCAGGTTGTCCCAGATGAGTACGCCACCGCGGATGACACTGATTGCCATCACCGTGTGGCCGACGATGACTCCAAGCAGGGCCGTGATGCGGATGACGTCGATGGCACGGTCGCGGTCGGCCGGGGTGCGGGCGGCGAGTTCGCTGGGGCCGGGAAAGCGGATGAGTGTTGTCATGTCGGGCAGCATGGCGGATCGACGCACCGCCAGGCCTGCGTAGTTCTACCCCTTCCGGCTGGGTACGGCTACCGGGAGTGCGGTGCTGGCGGCTATCGCTTCGCTTCCCGCAGAGCAGCGTGGGCTGGCCGGTGTCCGGCGCGGCGGTGATTCACCACGACGACGCCTGCTGGGTCAACGTCAGGAAGAGGTATCCGATGCAGAGCAGGAAGTTCAACGCGACGAGGGCCAGGCCGACCGAGATCAACGCCTGCCGGCAACGGCGCTGAAGGCGCCGCACCTTGGCCACACGGTTTTCGTGGTTTATCCGGATGGCGATCAAAGCAAAACTGACACTTGTCATTTCGTCGTCTGAGACCGGCATACCGACCAACATTTCCCGTAGCCGTCCCGATGGGATTTCGACGCCCACCCGGGCGAAGCGGCGGCTGAGCCGTCGTGCCTGGTGACGGCCGAAAAAGTGATCGCGCATCGGCAGCTGATGCGAGAGTCTCCGTCGTTCGTCGCCCCAGGGGTTCGACGGGGTCGTCACAAAGCGGAATTCTATGCCGTTTCAGTACCGTATCGGTGCTGCCGCGCCAACTTTTTCGGCGAAGCTTGTCCGGATCGTGGGGCGGGCGGTGACGACTGAGCTCGCGGTGCGCGCTAGGTGCGCACGGCCACCGTGGACAGCAGATCGGCGAGGCGATCTGGCTGGTCCACCATCGAGAATGTCCGCGCTCCCTCGATCAGCTCGAAGCGGGCGTTCGGGATGGTCGCGGCCAGGCGTTCACCGTCCTCGAGCGCAAAGAATTTGTCGTCGGCCGACCAGGCGATCAGCGCCGGCTTGTCGAACTCGGGCAACCGGGCGGCGACGCCGGTGGTGACCTCCGTGCGCAGCGACAGCGAGAAGTGGCGCAGGTCTTCGGCAACCCGCGGATTGGACAACGCCGGCCGCACCCAGGCCTGGGTCAGTTCGTCGATGTCGGCGTAGGCCAGGTCGTCGTAGGCGCGCCGGCGTGCCGCCGGTGCCCGCATGGTTTGGATGGCGGCCCGGAACAGCGGCTTGGACTTGGCGGCGAGGATCACCGGCTTGAGGATGGGCGGTGGAAAGTTTTCGAACGCATCACAACTGGTGAGCACCAGAGCGCCGACTCGCTCGCGATGGTGCACCGCGACGAGTTGGGTGACCACCCCGCCGGTATCGTTGCCGACCAGCACCACATCCTGCAGGTCGAGGGCGGCGAGGAATTCGGCGACGATCCCGGCGACACCGCTGATGGACTGGTCTGCACCAGGACGCAGCGGTTCCGGATGCGCCCCGAGCGGCCAGGTCGGCGCCAGGCACCGCAGACCCCGGCCGGCAAGCCGTTCGGCGACTTGCCGCCATAGTTGACCACCCATCATGTACCCGTGCACGAACACGACGGGCCGGCCGTTGGCGGGTCCGGTTACGTCGTAATGGATGGTCCCGGCACTAATGTCGATCGTCGACATGGATGACTCCTAATCCAGATACACTTACAAACAGACTGTCTGTTCGTAAGTTACCGACAGGGTGTATGGAAATCAAGAGGCGGACTCAGGAAGAGCGTTCCGCGGCCACCCGCGAGGCGCTGATCTCGGCCGCCCGCACGCTGTGGGGCGCGCGGGGTTACGCGGAGGTGGGAACGCCGGAGATCGCCAAACAGGCGGGAGTCACCCGCGGTGCGATGTATCACCAATTCGCCGACAAGGCGGCGCTATTCCGCGATGTAGTGGAGGCGGTCGAACATGATGTGATGGCCCGGATGGCCACCCTGGTCGCGGCGTCGGGAGCCACCACGCCCGCCGATGCGATCCGTGCCGCGGTCGATGCCTGGCTCGACGTGTCCGGCGATCCCGAGGTGCGGCAGCTGATCTTGCTGGATGCCCCAGCCGTGCTGGGCTGGAGCGCCTTCCGTGACGTCGCCCAGCGCTACAGCTTGGGGATGACCGAACAGTTGCTCACCGAAGCCATCCGGGCCGGCCAGTTGGCTGCGCTACCGGTGCGACCGCTGGCAACGGTGATGATCGGCGCCCTAGACGAGGCGGCCATGGCGATCGCCACCGCCGAGGATCAACAACGCGCCCGCCGCGAGATCGGGCAGGTGCTGCGACGGCTCATCGACGGGTTGTTGGAGGCCTAGGATTCCGCCGATTGAGCGGCGAGCTGTGGATAATGCCGGCTGAGGTCTTCTAGGTATCGCGGCGACTCCGCCACGGCGACGTCGAGAAAGCAACGCACACTCGGTGATTGGTTGGCGGTACGCCATGCCAGGGCCAGCGGGCGGTACGGCAGCGGGCCGTGCAGCGGGATGAACCGGACTCCCTTACGGCTGAGGTTGATGAAAGACGTTGGCAATAACGCGCTTCCGGCACCGGATGCCACCAGAGCGAGGATCGTCTGAATCCGGGCTACTTCGTCGACGATCGGCGGCTCGATGTGGTGCATGCGGAACAGTTCGACGACGTCAGCGTAGGTGGTAGCCGCCGCACTTCTGGTCCACAGGATCATCGGCTGGTCTGCGAGCAGTGACGGGGCAAGGCGCCGGTGTCCGGCGAGTGCGTGATCCTCGCAGACGACCGCGGCCAGCGGGTCGTCCAGAAGGGTCTGGATGGTCAACGACGGCTCGTCAACCGGTCCGCGCAGGAAGCCGATGTCGATACGGTGTGCCACCAGCTGCGCCGTCTGCTCAGCGGTATCGAGTTCGGCGACTTCGAGTTTGACCTCGGGGTAGCGGCGGCGATGTTCGCGCATCACGTATGCCAGGACACCGTCCACCGCTGCCTGCAGCGCGCCGACATGTAGATGGCCGAGTTGGCCGGTGGCGGCCCTGCGCGCCGCGGCAAAGGCGCGCTCGGCGTGGGTGAGTGCCAGTGTGGCTTCCGCGAGAAGGGCGTGGCCGGCGTCGGTGAGCTCGATCGGGCGGCGGGAGCGATCGATGAGCTCCACTCCCAGTTGGCGTTCCAGCTTCTGGATCTGCTGACTCAGCGGCGGCTGGGCGATGTGAAGTCGCTCGGCGGCGCGGCCGAAGTGTCGTTCCTCGGCGACCGTCACGAAGTAACGCAGCAAGCGCAACTCCGGATCTGTCATATGTTGAAGATATATTGCATGTGCCAATATGTCTTGGACGATGAAGATGCAGCGGCCTTAACGTGGTCTCGAAAGCGCCCAAGACCAGGAAGGCAACCGCATGACCGCCGTGCTCACCGACGAACGCGACCTCGTCGAGTACTACTTCAACCAGCCCTGGAGCGACGGGCTCCCGGTGGTTCCGCCGACACCCGAGCGCGTCGCCGCGGTGTTGGACGTGTTAGGCGGGCAGCCCGGGGAACTGGTGGCGCGTATCCCGCCGCGATGGGGCAGCCTGACCCGGGAACTGCTGGCGGTCAACATGGTGATGGCCGGATGCAAACCCGAGTACGCCCCCGTGGTGCGGGCGGCCGTGCTGGCGTTGACCGATACGCGGTTCAACCTCAACGGCATTCAGGCCACCACGCACGTCGTCTCGCCGCTGATCGTGGTCAACGGGCCGATCGCCCGCCGAATCGGAATGAACTCCGGCGGCAACGTATTCGGTTCGGGTAACCGCGCCAACGCCACCATCGGCCGCGCGATTCGCCTGATCATGCTCACCGTCGGCGGCGGCATTCCCGGCGAGCTGGACAAGAGCACCCTGGGCCACCCCGGCAAGTACACGTTCTGCATCGCTGAGAACGAAGCGGCCAGCCCGTGGGCTCCGTATCACGTCGAGCACGGTTACGCCCCGGACGACAGCACCGTCCTGGTCATCGGGGCCGAAGCCCCGCACAGCGTGACCAATCACATTTCCGATGACCCGCAGGGGATTCTGGACTCCATCGCCTCGGCGATGAGCACGATCGCCCACAACAACGCGGTGCTCGGCGGCTCCTGCACGGTGGTCATCGGTGTGGAGCACGCGCACACCATCGCCTCGTTCGGCTGGACCCGCGACGACGTCCGTCGCTACCTGTGGCTCAACGGCACCAACGACTGGGACGACGTGAGCTACGGCAACCGGTACGCACCACCGGGCGGGCACACCTACAACCGCAACCTGCCGAAGTGGTATCCGCGCGAGTCGGGCCGGCGGGTGCCGATCGTGTTCACCCCCGACGACATTCACCTGTTCGTCGCGGGCGGATCCGCGGGCCGGTTTTCGGCCTTCCTGCCCGGCTGGAGCACCGCGACCACCCCGGTGCTACGTGCCGTCGAGGACTCCGTCGTCGGCTCCGCCGGAAGCGGACGCGACCTCGAGTGCTCCGACGGTTCGTGCCGCCTGTGAATTCCCGACGAACTCGACAAAGGAGAACCCCGATGACCGACTTTGCCTATGACCCCTGCGGCGCGATCGAGGTGGCAGCCATCCCCATGGCCCCTCGACCCAACCGGTTCGCCGGACTGCGCCTGGGCGTGCTGAGCAACACGAAATGGAACGCCGCCAAACTATTGCGGGCCACCGTGCGCGAATTAGCAAGCGCCAGGCTGACATTCACCTCAGTCACCTACTACGACAAGCGCCATTTCTCCTCGGATGCCGACCCCGAGTTGATCAGGCGGATCGCGGCGGAAAACGACATCGCGCTCACCGCGATCGGCGACTGCGGCTCATGCTGCTCGGCGTGCGTCAACGACGCGGTGCGGCTGGAACAGGCGGGGGTGCCGACCGTGGTCATCGTGACAACGGAGTTCGAGCGTGAGGCCCAGCTGCAACGTGAATCGCGCGGCATGGCGGGCCTGGAGCCTGCCGTCGCCACCCATCCGATCAGCAGCCTGACCCTCGACCAACTCGAGAGCCGCGCCGCCGAGATCGCTCCGCAAGCCCTTCGGATCTGGTTCGGTGTTACTCCGGTGCCACGCCGCAACGGCAAGGTGCCGGCGGTGTTCGGGCCGGTCGGGACATGATGAATGGCTTTGCAGCACGGCCGCTTTCGTCGCTACTGGTGGCCGATTTCTCTCGGGTGCTGGCCGGACCGTTCTGCACGATGACCCTCGGCGACCTGGGTGCCGAGATCGTCAAGATCGAACCACCCGGCGGCGACGACACCAGGTCCTGGGGTCCGCCGTTCGTCGCGGACCAAAGCGCCTACTACCTGAGCGTCAACCGCAACAAACGCAGCATCGTGCTCGACCTGCACGATGCCGAGGACCTGCGGGTGGCCAGGGCCCTTGCCGAACGCGCCGACGTGCTGGTGGAGAACTTCCGCCCGGGAACCATGGCGCGCTTCGGCCTGGACGAGCCAGTGGTTCGTGCGGTGAATCCGGCTCTGGTGTACTGCAGCATCTCGGCGTTCGGTACCGCGGCGGGACGCGAACTGGCCGGCTACGATCTGCTGGTCCAGGCGCTCGGCGGGTTGATGAGCATCACCGGGGTCGACGGCGACAGCCCGACCAAGGTCGGCGCCGCTCTGGTGGACGTCCTGGCGGGCCTGTTTGCCACGGTCGGCATCCTCGCGGCGCTGCGCGCGCGGGACCGGTCCGGGCGTGGCCAACATGTCGAGATCAATCTGATGTCGGCACTACTGTCTGCGCTGGCCAACCAGTCGGCCGGTTTCGTTCTGGCCGAACAGATTCCGCGGGCAATGGGCAACGGACACGCCAGCATCGCCCCCTACGACAGCTACCCGACCGGCGACGGGACGATCGTGCTCGCCGTCGGCAACGACAAGCAATTCGGCCGGCTCTGCGAAGCGCTGGGTATCTCCGGCCTGGCCCGAGACCCGCGATTCGTCACCAACGAATTGCGGGTGCGCAATCGCGCACCGTTGCGCGAGCACCTGGAAGGCGCGTTGGCAACCGAATCGGCCGAGCATTGGACGAAGACCCTCTCGGCACGCGGAGTTCCCGCCGGCGCCGTCAACAACATCGCCGAAGCCATTGCCCTGGCCGAGCGGCTGGGCCTGCACCCGATTCGCAATACCGAGGACGGCGACGCACTCGGTCGCCAGGTGGCCAGCCCGATCAAGCTATCCGCCACACCGGTGACCTACCGCACCAGGGCACCGCGCCTCGGCGAACACAGCAACGACATCCGTGCCTGGGTGGCCCGCCTGAAGCCGCGACGCAAGACCGCGTGATCACCTGGAACACAGCTACCGGACAACTCACTCACAGACTACTCACGGCGCACAGACATGCTCTGGTAACCCCGCATTCCGCAACAGTTATGTTCGGTCAGATTTAAAGTCCGGCGGAGGTAATCGGCTGCTCCGGTCATTGACGGGGTGCCTGTCGTCGACATGGGATCGGAGAGTCTGCGCGGTGACATCGGGAGTGGTTCTTGCTGCGCCGGTCTGGATGGCGACGCCTCCGGAGGTGCATTCGGCGTTGCTCAGCAGCGGCGCCGGCCCCGGCCCGCTGCACGAGGCCGCTGCGGCGTGGACAGCGCTGAGCGACGAATATGCTTCGGTTGCAGAGGAACTCACTGCGGTGTTGGCGACGGTCGAAGCCGGCGCGTGGCAGGGCCCCAGCGGCCGGTGGTACGCGGACGCTCACCTGCCCTACCTGGCCTGGTTGGTCGAGACGAGTGTGGACGGTGCCCGGCTGGCTGCTCAGCACGAGGTCGTGGCGGCTGCCTACGTCAGCGCCCTGGATGCGATGCCGACACCGGCCGAACTGGCCGGCAACCACGCCATGCATGCAGTGCTGGTGGCGACGAATTTCTTTGGCATCAACACGATCCCGATTGCACTCAACGAAGCAGACTATGCGCGGATGTGGGCCCAAGCCGCCACCACGATGTGCGTCTATGAGGCAGTTGCTGGTACAGCGTTGGCCTCGGTACCGCCCGCCACGCCCGCTCCGGTGGTGGTCAAACCCGATGTCGTTTCGGGCGCCGAAGCTGCGGCGTCCGCCGCGGTGGGGGTCCCTTGGCACCTGCTCGAGGCAGTGGTCATGGACCTGATGCGGGTGTGGGAACTGTGCCAGGTGTGCACCGATGCCGACACCTGGAGTTTTCACGAGGCGGTCATGTTGATGGTGCACCCGGTGGTGAACAAGATCAATGACTTGCTCGTCGATCCGTTCGCCACCTTCCTGAAATGGGCCCCGATGCTTTACTCGTTGGCGTACCAGGCTTTTCAGACGTGGCCGATGTTGGGCGCGGTCATCGCCGGCGCAACGGGCGGGTCGATTGCGCTTCCGTTCGGCCTGTCGGCCGGCATGCTTCCGGCTATCGGTTTCGCGGCGGGCCTGGGCGCCTTCCCGGCGGTCGGGGCCGTTGCCGCACCGGCCGCGGCGATACCCCAACTCGGCGCGCTGGCCGGATTGGTACCGGGTGCTTCTGGTGCGTCGCTCTCGGTGGTAGCCCCCGGCGCTGGAACGTCGGGATTTGCCGGGACTCACGGCACCGTCGCTTCTTCGTCGCCCGCAGGGTTGACTCACTATGCATCCCAAGTGGTCGGTGACGAGTTCGGCGCCAGTACCCGGGCTCCGATGCTGCCGGCCACCTGGGACGCGCAGGGTGTCGGCGCGGCTGGCTACCCGGCTGGCTGAAACACATTCGATAGCAACGCGTTACGCGTGTGCCGGCTACGGCGTTCTCAGGAATACGTCGTTGAGGGTGACGGTACGGAGATTACGGGCGCGGATGATTTCGACGAGTTGCGGATAAACGTGGGTCACCGGCAGATGGTTGAGATGGCCGATAACGATGGCCTGCGGGATGAAATACTGATCGGCCATTTTGACGATGTATTCCTCGGTGATCAACGTCGAATCCGACAGCGAGCCAGACCAGAGCACCGGGACCGTATAACCGAGCTCGGTCGCCACCGCGTCAACTGCGGCATTGTGCTTTGCATAAGGCGGACGCCAATACGGTTTCGCACCAATGCCGTACGTCTTCTTCAGGAATTCGTCGTTACGGGTGAGCTGTTGAGCGATCTCGCTTTTCGACAGCGTCGTCAGATCCGGGTGTGACCAGGTGTGGTTGCCGAGTTGGATCTGCCCGGAGTCGACGAGTGGCCGAAGCAGCGCCATGTTGTCGGTCCAAGAGTCGTATGTTCCGTTGACGAAGAATGTCAACCGCACGCCGGTGTCCTTGGCGAACTGCGTGTAGGCGCGGACCACCTCGGTATTGACACCGTCGTCGACCGTCAGCGCAAGCAAGTCGCCGTTACCGGGAAGCTGGCTCAATACGCCGCCGCCGGGCAACCGTATTCGCGCACTCGGCGGTGGCGGGGGCAACAAACCGGCGACGGTCGGGCCGGAAGTCGGCGTGGCAGCCACCGGGGTCTGCGCGAAGGTGCGCGGCTGCGGCTCGACCATGCACCGGGCCGCGCCCACGCCGACGACCGTTGCGGCGGCGAGCGATCCCAGGAAGCGGCGACGATTCAGCTCTGACATAGGACGGTCGCAATCGAACGCCCGCGCAACCGGGCAGGTGGCGAACCGGGCACACCCGCATCGGGGATGCCGATAAGGAAGAACGGGGCCACCACAGCAGCGAACCGTACCATTACCAGCATCGATATGTCGTGTTGAACGCGGCGGGGTCGGCATTCTGTTATCTGGAGCACGGCATCAGACCGCGTCAGACCTGGGGCAAGACCTCATCAGTCAGCAGCTGCAAGCTCGCCCAGCCGGCATCGAGCGGAAGTCCGCCGACGAGTGGGTTCATCACGACTTCCTTTCGGCCGCTGCGAATCTGGCCGATCAACTGCTCGGGCGTGAGGATCTCGACGTTGTTCAGGTCCCGCAGCTCCTCGACCGAGCCGGCCGGCTGCTCATTGGGCCGGGGCACGCCCGACCGCTTCCAGGCGCTGTATTCGGCGGTCTCGTTCATGACGTAACTGCCATAACGGGACCAGGCCTCGTCCGGGTCGGGGTGCAGCAGGGTGACGGTACTGCCGTTTTCGGGGTGATAAACAAAGCCTTGTTTGCCCTGGTTGCGCAGCTCCTGCTGATACACCGCCGCAAGTTCGGGCATCGCCATCGGCGGCGAGAACGGCAACCCGAAGCGCGCAGCTCTCCTGGCTGCCGCACCAGTCATACCGCCGACGAAGACGATCGGATGGGGGCGGGTATGCGGCTTCGGTGTGACGTTGACGAGTGCGCCCTCATATTCGAAAGGCTCGTCGGCCCACGCTTGGAGCATCACCGACAGACAGCGATCCATCAATGCGCCGCGCTGCGACCAGTCCTTGCCGGCGGCGTGGTATTCCTCAGGCCGGTAACCCATTCCGGCCACAAAGCTGAACCGACCCCGGGCCAGGTTGTCCAGCACGGCGATATCCTCGGCGAGCCGAATCGGATCGTAGAGCGGAACGATGAGGGCATTGATGCTGATCCGCACGCTGCGAGTGCGCCCAGCGACCGCAGCGGCCAGAATCAGCGGCGACGGAAGCCAACCGGTCCTGGACAGATGATGTTCCTCGCCGCTGACGGCGGTGAAGCCGTGGGTATCGGCGAACTCGGCCATCTCCAGCGCGGCCTGATAGCGACCGGTGTGCCGGCCCGCGGGATCGGCGATATTGGTCATGTTCAGCCGCAGTGCGGTGAGCAGACTCATCACTGCCCGCTGACCGGGCGGCTGGCGCCCGCGAACAACGTGCCCCGGATCAGCCTCTTTGCCGAGCCCAGCGTGGCTGCGTATGCCTCCGGCGCCAAGCTGGCCGCCTGCTCGGACAGGCCGCGCGTCAACGCGCAGATGGCCTCCACGGCTCCGGTCGGGCCGGTGTCCGGGGACAGCGCACCGTGCCGGTGCGCGTCCGCGACGATTTCGCTGACGACATCGCGCAGCGCCTTGGAGCCCGGATACTTCGGACCGTCGCGCGACGACCGGGCATTGCTTTCTATGCGGACGGCCCGCAGGAACGCCGCCAGGTGTGGGTAGTCGTGAATCAGCCGTGTCGACTCGTCCAGCACCGCATCGAGTCGGTCGACGACGTCGTCGGACTGGGCCGCGGCCGCACGCAGCCTTGGCAACACGATCTGCTCGATCTCCTCGCCGGTCGCGTTGAGCAACTCGGACTTGTTGGGGAAATAGTGGTACAAGCTGCCGCTGGTCATGTCGGCCGCTCGGGCGATCTCGCGGATCGTCGCCTGCGAGTAGCCGACCTCGGCAACGCAGCGCATGGCCGCGGCGATGATCCGTTGCCGAGTCTGCTCACCATATGCGCCCACCGGTCGGCCCAATTGAGACCCCGACGCAGAAGAGCTAACGGTCATGCCGCGCGGCGTCCTCCGTTGGTCTGTCGGTCACCCACCGTCCGCCTGCGCGGACGCCGGAACTAATCGATCAGTCGAATATATTCGACCGTGTCGAACCATGCCGCCCGCCAGGGCGGGCAACCATGCCAGTGAGGAACACGCTCACCATGACCCGGGCACAGCTTGGCCGCCCCGTCGGCTCCAGCGGCGAGGAGACCCGTCGGCGCATCATCGTTGCGACGATGCGGTGCGTGGCCGAGGTCGGCTACTCGCAGGCGACGATCCGCGAGATCGCCCGAGCGGCCGACATGACCAGTGCCAGCTTGTACAACTACTTTCCGAACAAGTCGGAACTGATCAAGGCGACGATCGCGGCTAGGGCCGAGGCCGCTATGCCACGACTTCGGAAGGCGGCGCAAGGCCCCGGCGACATCGTCGAGCGGATCGAAGCAGTGCTCGACGAATGTGGCCAATTGATGCGTGAGTACCCGGATCTGGCCGCCTTCGAGTGGGCGATCCGGGCGGGAAACATCGTGAGCTCCGATTGGCCCGCGGCGGCCGAGGTGGGTGATCGCGGATTCACGACGTTCCGCGAGATCATCGAGGGCATCGTCGGGGACGCCCATCAGCGCGGCGAACTCGCTGATCCCGATGCGCGGGCCACCGTGGAGGCGATCTATGCGCTCATCTACGGGTTGACCGAGTTGGCCGCCACCCTGCCGCCCGAGGAGTACCAGGCGGCGCTGAGCTCGGCCAAGGTATTGGTCAGAGGCGCGCTGTTCGGCTCCACGTCCGCGGCACACCATGGCCCGTCATCCTGATTGCTGCAGATGCGGTCTCGCTGGCACCGAGTGTTAGCTGAGCGCGCCGAGTGTGAGCTGAGGGCGTCGAGTGTGCCGCCAGGGCGTCGAGTGTGCCGCCAGGGCGTCGAGCGTGAGCTGAGGGCGTCGAGTGTGCCGCCAGGGCGTCGAGCGTGTCGCCAGGGCGTCGACTGTGAGCTGGGGGCGTCGAGTGTGCCGCCAGGGCGTCGAGCGTGAGCTGAGGGCGTCGAGCGTGTCGCCAGGGCGTCGACTGTGAGCTGGGGGCGTCGAGTGTGCCGCCAGGGCGTCGAGCGTGAGCTGAGGGCGTCGAGTGTGTCGCCAGGGCGTCGACTGTGAGCTGGGGGCGTCGAGTGTGCCGCCATGGCGGTCCGACCGCGAAATCCCCGCCCAGCGTGCACGCTGAAAGCCGTAACCGCACGCTCGATACGGCAGCACGGCAAGCACGCTCGATGCGGCAGCACGGCAGCACGCTCGATACGGCAAGCACGGCAGCACGCTCGATACGGCAGCACGGCAGCACGCTCGATACGGCAGCACGCTCGATACGGCAGCATGGCAGCATTCGACCCGGTGAGCATGTGAGTCGACAGGTGACGGACGTCGCCCGACTCGAGCCGACACAGCCTATGAGAAGCGTCCCGCCGGGTGATTGCGGCGGGCACTTTTGATGAACCACCGCCTGCCCGTTGGGAAACGCGGGACCGAGCGCGTCTCAGCCCAGGTCGAAGTCGATAACTCCGCGGATCAGCTCGCCGGCGGCGAGATCGGCGTAGGCGTCGTTGATTTCGGCTAGCGCGTAGCGCTTGGTAACCATTTCGTCGAGGAGCAGTCGCCCGGATTCGTACAGCGTGGCCAGCAGTGGAATGTCGCTCTTGGGATTGCAGGAGCCGAATACCGTGCCGCACAACGTCTTATTCATCAATATGAATTCCTGCAACGCGACGTCGACCGAGGACGTCTTCGGTGCTGGCAGGCCGGTGAGCACGCAGGTGCCGCCCTTGCGGGTGAGCTTCAGCGCCGCGTCGACGTCGGCCGCTTCTATCATCGCGGGGGACACAACGACGGCGTCGGCCATCACACCGCGGGTTAGTTCGCGTACCAACTCGAGCGCTTCCGACGCGGTCGCCACCGCATGGGTGGCACCGAATGTCGGCGCGGAGGTGCGCTTGAATTCGGCGGGATCGACGGCGACGATGCGGGCGGCGCCACTGATCCGCGCGCCCTGGATGGCCGCGGTGCCGATCCCGCCGGCGCCGATCACCACCACGGTGTCCCCACCGCGCACCCTGGCGCGACGGGCCGCCGAACCGTATCCGGTCGGAACCGCGCATGCCAGCAGCGCGGCGGGCACCAACGGAAAGCCCGGATCGATCTTGACCAGCGAATCGGCCGACACAACGGTGTGTTCGGCAAACGCCCCGATCTTGGATATGTGTCCCAGGTTTCGCCCGTCAACGGTGTGGTGCCGAAAAGTGCCGTCGGTCGGCATGCCGGGTGCGAGCGTCCCGGCTCCGGTGTCGCAGAGGTATTCCATGCCCGAGGCGCACCATCGGCACTGACCGCACACGGCGACGAACGACGTCACCACATGGTCGCCGGGCGCGAAGCGCCGGACTCCCTCGCCGATGTCGACCACGACGCCCGAGCCTTCGTGTCCGCCGATCGTCGGCGACATTGCCGGGAGTCCCAGGGAGCGCAGGGTTTCTGCTGGGGGAGCCAGCCTGCCCTGGCGGATGTGTTCGTCGGAGTGGCACAACCCGGTGGCCGCGAGACGCACCAGGACTTCGCCGGAACGGGGCGGATCCAGGTCGAACTCATCGACCGTCCACGGGCGGCCGTACTCATAGAGAATCGCGGCGCGGCTTCTCATGGATCCCTCGCATCCATCATGGCTCCCCGGAACGGCGGGACGACATACTATCAATCGATTGATTACTTGCTTGATAACGACACCGCGAAAGGCTAGATACCGATACTATCAAGCGATTGATTACATAGTTTGGTGGAGGAACGGCGATGTCGTACGTGGTGGCGGTTCCACAGCTGTTGTCGTCCGCGGCGAGCGAATTGGCAACTATGGGCGCGGCGCTGAATTCCGCGACCACCGCGGCAGCGCTGCCAACCACCGCAATAACGGCAGCCGCTGCGGATGAGGTCTCGGCGGCGGTGGCGTCACTGTTCGGCGCGTATGCCCGGGACTATCAGGCGCTGAGCGCGCGGGTCAGCGATTTCCACCAGCAGTTCGTGGAGTCGTTGACGTCGAGTGCGGGATCGTATGCGGCCGCCGAATCGGCCAATGCCAATCCGCTCGCGCAGGCGGCGCTCAACCTGATCAACTCGCCCGCACAGAACCTGTTGGGCCGTCCGCTGGTCGGTGACGGTGCCAACGGGGCACCCGGCTCCGGGCACGACGGCGGGCCGGGCGGGTTGCTGTACGGCAATGGCGGCGACGGCGGATCGGGCGGGCCCGGTCAGGCCGGAGGTAACGGCGGCAGCGCCGGTCTGATCGGCAACGGCGGCGCCGGTGGCCGAGGCGGCGCCGGTGTTGCGGGCGCTTCGGGCGTTTCGGGGGCCCCGCCCGGCGGACGGGGCGGCGCCGGGGGTGCGCTGTGGGGCAACGGCGGAAGCGGCGGCACCGGCGGGGCCGGTGTGCCGGGCAGCGCGGCCGGCGCCGGCGGTGTCGGTGGCCCCGCGCAGCTGATCGGCGACGGCGGCAACGGCGGCATGGGCGGTTCGGGTGCCGACCCGGGCCCGGGCGGAGCCGGCGGCGCCGGTGGACGACTGGCCGGCCATGCCGGTTCCACCGGGTCCCCCGGCACCCAGGTCAGTGCGCCCGGCAATCCGGGTGGACCGTCGGATCCCGGCGGGCCGGTTGATCCCGGTCAGAACGCGGTCGACGCGGCCCGTTCCGGCGACCTCGCCTCGTCGAACGGGGGAACCATCACCGACGGTGCCCTCAAGGAGATATCGGGCGTCGACGCCGGCATCAGAAATCCGAAGGTTGTTTGGGTGCACAATGATTCGGGGGACTCGGCGCGAATCTTCGCCGTTGACGCAAAGACCGGTCAAACCTTGGGCAGCTACACGCTTGGTGGTGCGAAAGCTGTCGACTGGGAAGACATCGAGGTCGCCACCGGAGCCGACGGCAAGTCCTACATCTATGTCGGCGACATCGGCGACAACGGATTGTCGCGCAGCGACGTCGTCATCTACCGCGTCGCCGAGCCGACGGTGACCGGCACGGCGACCAACCCCACGAACACAACGTTGACGGGAGTCGATCAGCTTCGACTTGTCTATCCCAATGGAGAAAAGATCAATTCCGAGTCGCTGGCCGTCGATCCGCGTTCGGGCAACCTGATGGTCATCGAGAAGACCAGTGCCAACAGTTCCCGCGTCTATGCCGCTCCGGCAACTGCGTGGGGAAGTTCCGGTGATACGACGCTGCAACAAGTCGCGACTCTGGACATGGCGCATACCAACTCGAAACTCGTCACCAGCGCCGACTTTTCACCGGACGGTTCGGAATTGGCGGTCCGCACCTATCGCGATGTGCTGCTGTGGAATCGGGACCCGAACAGCAGCGCCTGGTCGCCGTTCAGCCGGCAGCCCGTTATGGGACCGGCGGTTTCGAATGAATCCCAGGGTGAGGCGATCGCCTTCCATCCGGACGGGGCCGGCTACGTCACGGTGAGTGAGGGGACAAATCAGACCCTGCATAACTTCGACGCGCCGTGACCTCGAGGGTGCCTGACGAGAGACGCCGGTTGCGAAGGCCGCGCAAGAGCGAGCGAGTCAGTGAGTACCGGGAGATGACCGCCCGCTGGGCTGCACGGCCCCACCGGGCTCGCCCCGTTCTGGTGTGATTCGGTGCGATGACGTGTGCCTCGGCACCATGGCTTTCGGCCTCTGGTACAAGAATGCCAGCGGTATGAAAGTCAATCCCACCAGTACGACCGCCACCACAAGCGCTGCGGTGTAGGCGTGCGAAAGGTCGCTCCGGGAAAGCTGTTGCGACATCACCGGTTGATGGAGCTGGCCGGTCAGGATCACCGACAGGAGCGCGGTCCCCACCGCGGCTGCCACCTGCTGATTGACCTTGACCATCGTCGAACCCCTGGCCATCTGATCTGGGGCCAGTGTCTGCATGGCCACCGCGACCAGCGGCATCCGGGTGGAGCCCATGCCCAGCCCCAACATGGTCAGACCGGCCAGCAGCAGCAGCAGGGACTCGCGTTGGTGGGCAACGCCGTAAGCGAAGACACCCATGCCCGCGACGTTCAGCGCGACGCCGATGACAAGAACCCCGCGAGCGCCGCGTCGGTCCATCAACGTTCCCGCCAACGGCATACTCACCGCGGCACCGATTCCTCGAGGGACAACGCTCATCCCGGCTTGCAACGGTGTCTGGTTCAGCAGCTGCTGGAAGTAGCTGGGAAACAGCACCCCGGCGCCGAACGTGGACACGATGTAGAAGAACATGGCGACATTGGTGAGCGTGAACGCTCGGTTGGTCAACAGGCGTAAGTCGATCAGGGGCTTATCCGACCGGTAGAGGGCATGAAAGACGAACCCGACGATCAACGCCGTACCAACGGCCAGGGGTATCCAGACGTGCCCGTCGGTCACGGTGCCGCGGTTTGGGATTTCGGACATCCCGTACAACAGCACCGGCAGGCCCGGTGACAGCAGCAGCATCCCGATGACGTCGAAGGTTTCCGACGGTGCCGAGTCGTCGTCGGGCAATACGATTGCGGCGAGGCCGATTGCGACCACACCGACCGGCAGGTTGATCCAGAAGATCCACTGCCAGCTGTAGCTGTCGATGAGCCAACCACCCAAGACAGGCCCGAATGCTGGCGCGAGCACCATCGGGATCCCCAGCACAGCCATCACGCGGCCGACCCGTCTGGGACCTGCCTCGCGGTTCACGATGGTGAGGGTCAGCGTCGTGAGGATGCCACCGCCGAAGCCCTGCAGCACCCGAGAGATGATCAGCAGGGTGATGTTTGGTGCGACCGCGCACAGCAGTGAGCCCAGTGTGAACGCGACAACGGAACCGATGAAGATTCGTTTTGTACCGAATCGGTCGGCTGCCCAACCAGTCAGCGGAATCACGGCGGCCAATGCGAGCGTGTAACCGGTGATCGTCCAGGAAACAACGGCCTGGGTCGAGCCGAAGGTGGTGACGAACGTGCGTTGTGCAACCGTGACAACGGTGGTGTCCAAGAGATTCATGAATGAGCCCAGGACGCACACACCTGCTATCCACCACAGCCTGGCGTCCAGCTTGTCGGCATTGCTGCGCTGATCTCGGCTCGCGGAGTGCGAGGGCGGGTCGGGTCGCCGCCCGTCCGGGCGGCGTATCACCGCAATTCCCGCGCGCGGTGGGAAGGCGTCAGTTTTTCGACAGCGCGCAGGGCCGCCGCAGTCCGCTCTTCCCAACCACCGTTGACAACGACGAATGGTCGTCCTACCGCGCGCAGAGCGCGCTCGCAGCGGCCGACGAAGTCGACACCCGCGTTGAGCGGATAAATCACACCGGCAGTGTCCGACGACGAATCGGGCGTCATGAGGAGGGTGAGATCGTAGCGGCGCCGGGCCAATTCGTGGAGTTCCTGCGGGCAGCTTCCCGACAGCAACTGGGCCCACACGGTGGTCGCCAGCGGATCGGTAGCACAGATCAGTACTCGATCGGCGTCGCGCGCCAAGGCTTCCTCCGAAGCGATCTGTCCGCGAACGACTTCGGTCCAATCCACGCCCGCCGGCGAGTCACCGTTCAAATCCCTTGGCGTCCCTGACCATTCGGGAACCCATTTCGTCCCCAGTTTTTCCGCGAGCGCCCTGGCGAGGGCGCCTGCCTCGGTGGGATCGGCGCTGAGGATGCTGACCCGTTTCACGAAAGCGGGCCGCACGCAGCGTGGGATGTGCTGCCAGTGCGCAAACGGGTCCGTGCGGATGCAGGTTGCACTGACCGGAACGACTGCGCGAGCCTGATCGACTGACACGAAACGCGCACCGAGGATTTGGGCGAGGTCCGCGCCATAGGGCTCGGAAGCAAAGACGAAGTCGGGACGTACCGTGAGAACTTTCTCCAAACTCGCCTTCAACACTGCCCGCGACGGCGGTTGCTCCGACGGATGCTTCACGTTCTCCATGGAAAGACGAATCACGCGATCGAAGGGGAACAGCTCGCGCATCCACGCCAAGCGTTGGCTGCCCGATATCGGATCTCGGGCCCGTACCGAGATGACGATCGTCAGATCGTCCACCCACCGGTGCGCGAACTCACAAAGATAGACGTGGCCGGCATGGGGCGGCAAAAACCTGCCGAGCACCATTCCGTGGGTCACGACGGCCTCCCCACGCCGGTGTAGTTCGCCTCTATGGCTCGATGTCCGACATCGCCGGATGCGCGTTGAGCGCGAAGTGGATGCCGAGCAAAACGATGCACGAACCCTGTTTAGCACCAGGTTGCACCCTACGTCTGGATAAGTCGGCGTCTGGATGTGGCGATGTGGATCGGCGCATGCCGCCGGGTCGGCCGCCTCTGCATCCGGCCGCTGATGGATGGGAAGGGCGCTGATAAGCGGTAGGTGCCGTCGGGGTTGAGCCAATCTGCGAGCGTGGCCGCCAGCTCGGCGAGTTGTTCGCGGCGAAACTGGCTGGCTTGGCGGGCCAGCTGGGCTTCGGCGCGCTCGGGTGGCTTGGTCCACCCAGCCGGGCACCCGATCTGCCCACCTATCCGCGACAACCCCAGCAACACGACGGATTTGTCGTGCAGCGCGGGCGCCAATTAGCTGCCCGACCGCACCGCCGCGATGACGCCACCGTCGACCAGCAGATCGATACCTGTGATAAAGGATGCGTCCGGGCCCAGCAGAAAGGCCGCCGCCGCTGCGATGTCGTCGGGGGTACCGATGCGCTCGGTGCCCGACCTGGCGATCATCGCCCGCATGCCGTCGCCGACGGCGGAATCCAGTTCCTGTTGCCCCATTGGCGTCGAGATAATGCCGGGACTGATCGAGTTGATCCTTGCTCCGCGGCGGCCCCACTGCGCGCTCGCGGCACGCACTCGAATCTGATTGGCCTGCTTAGCGATCGGGTAGGCAAAGGCCGGTTCGGCGACCCGGCTGACGAAGTCGAGCGATAGCAGGTCACCCGGTGGGTTGTGGGCCAGCGCGTGCTCTTGCTCGGCGGTCAGCGGCGGGACCAGGTGGCCCGCCATGCTGGCGATCACCACACCCGCGCCGCCCGGCGCGACGACCTCGCCGAATTCTTGCAGCATCAGCGCAACGCCGAGCAGGTCGACAGCCAGGATTGCTTGCGCCGAAGCTTGCGCCGGGGAGAGCCCGGCGGTATGCGCCACCTGTGTGACATTGCCCAGGGAGGCAGCGTACTGGGCGAGCCCTCGAACTGATTCCGCTGACGCGACGTCGACACTGTGACCCAGCACCTGATGGCCTGCAGCGGAGAGGGATTCGACGACGGATGCCAGCGTCGTGTCGTTGTTGTCGGCTAGGAGCACCGTCTTGCCGGAGCCAGACCGCCGGGCAATCGCCTCACCGATGCCGCCGACACCGATGACGGTCAACACGTCGCGATGCACAGCCATGTCACTACCTCCGTTCGGGAGACAACTGCGATGGCCGGTCACCGCCGCAGGTGGTCAAACCTAAGTTAGACGTGCTCGATGGTGCGGCCTCGTGTGTCGCACACCGACACGGCCGCTGTGATGGGACCGTGTCTCGCCGAGAACGGTGTCGGCGAACTGGCCGGCCTCTTCGGCGCGGTGGGTCCGGACGTCCAGCGTCCGGGCAGCTCGTCGAGGTTCCGACCGGAACTGCCGGGAGGTGTGCGCGCTGTCTTGCGCGGCTCGCCACCCGCACTGAATGATCGGCTCGTGGCCAAGCGCGAAACTCGTGGCGTGAACCGGTGGGAGCTGATTGCGTGTGCGGTCAGCGGGCACGCGACCTATGCACCCGACGACGAGGCACTGGCAGACCGGCTGAGCGCCACCACCAAGCTCGGTGATGTCTGGCGCTGTCTTCGCTGCGGCGACTTCACCCTCGGTGAGCCGCATGGACGGGGCCGTCCCGAAGACGCACCACTGATCATGCGGGGCAAGGCGTTACGCCAGGCCATCATCATCCGGGTGCTCGCGGTCGAGCGGCTGTTTCGGGCCGTGGTACTCGGTCTCGCCGCGTGGGCGGTGTGGGAGTTTCGCGGGGCACGTGGAGCCATTCAAGCCACCCTCGATCGCGACCTGCCGGTCTTTCGGGCGGCCGGGTTCAAAGTCGATCAAATGTCGGCGATACACGAACTGGAGAAGGCGCTGGCCGCAAAGCCCTCCACGCTGGCGCTGATCACGTTCATGCTGGCCGCCTATGCGGTCTTGCAGGTGGTCGAGGGCGTGGGCCTATGGCTGCTGAAGCGTTGGGGCGAATACTTCGCGGTGGTGGCCACCTCGCTGTTCCTGCCGTTGGAGATCCATGACCTGACCAAGGGCATCACCATGACCCGGGTGGTGACCTTCACCATCAATATGGCTGCGGTGCTGTACCTGTTGATCTCGAAGCGGTTGTTCGGGCTGCGCGGTGGCCGCCAGGCATATGAGGAAGAACGGCACGGCGAGCAGTTGCTCGACCTGGAACGCGCAGCCATGACGGCCTGATGGCGTCGCACGAGCAGGATCGGAGATCGCAATGGGCACCTACGCAATCACCGGAGCGGCATCCGGGATGGGCCGCGCGGCCGCGGTCCGGCTCCGGGATCACGGCCATACGGTGATCGGCGTCGACCTCAAAGACGCCGACGTCGTCGCCGACTTGTCGACACCCCAGGGACGCGCGCAGGCCGCGGACGGGGTCGTGGCGGCCTCGGGCGGCAGGCTCGATGGTGCCGTGCTCGCTGCGGGATTGGGGCCAGGCCCGGGGCGGGACCGGCTGCGACGGATCGCGCAGGTCAATTACCTGGGCGTGGTCGAGTTGTTGCACGCGTGGCGGCCGGCATTGGCCGCCGCCGAACGTGCGAAGGTGGTCGTTATCGGAAGCAACTCGACGACGACGGTTCCAGCGGTTCCCCGGCGAACCGTGCGAGCACTGCTGGAGAATGACGCCGCTGGGGCGTTGCGGTCAGTGAAGTTGTTCGGCAGAGGGGCGCCTTCGATCATGTACGCGGCGTCGAAAATCGCGGTGAGCCGCTGGGTTCGGCGCCATGCCGTGCTGCCGGAATGGGCCGGTGCGGGTATCCGACTGAATGCTCTTGCGCCCGGGGCCATCATGACGCCGTTACTGCAGGAGCAGCTGTCGGACCCTACGCAAGCCAAAGCCGTTCGGTCGTTCCCTATTCCCATCGGTGGATTCGGCGACGTCACGCACATGGCCGACTGGATTTGCTTCCTGCTGTCGGACTCCGCCGACTTCCTTTGCGGCAGTGTCGTGTTCGTCGACGGCGGTTCCGACGCATACTTCCGGGCCGACGACTGGCCCAAGCCGGTGCCGGTGCGCCGACTGCCCGGGTACCTCATGCGGTTCCGCCGCGGTTCCCGCATGATGACTACCGGTGATCGGTGACCGGGCTGCGGCCGATGGGCTCACCGTGACGATCGGGGTCATCTGCGCGATCCCGCAGGAGTTGTCCTACCTGCTGGGTTTGATGTCGGGGCCCGAACGCCACCAGATCGCCAAGGTCGCCTTCGGCATCGGTGTGCTCGACGACCACCCGGTGGTCTTGGCGGCGGCCGGCATGGGCAAAGTCAACACAAGTCTGGTTGCGACGCTGCTTGCCGACCGATTCCGTTGCCGCACGATCGTTTTCACCGGTGTCGCCGGCGGGCTGAATGCGGAGCTGCAGATCGGCGACGTCGTCATCGCCGAAAGGGTGGTCCAGCACGACTTCGGCCTCGTGGAGGACGAGCAGCTGCAGCCCTACCAACCCGGACACATCCCCTTCATCAAACCGACCGATCAGCTTGGCTATCGGGCGGACCCCGGGCTGATCGAGCGCGTGCGGGACCGTCTAGACGGGTTCACCCTGCCGCCTCTGTCGACTGGTGCAGGTGGCCACGGCCGCCCGCCGCGGATCACCTTCGGCACCGTGCTGACCGGCGATCAATACCTGCACTGTGAGCGCACCCGCAGCCGGCTTCACCACGAATTCGGCGGCCACGCAATCGAAATGGAGGGCGGTGCGCTGGCGCAGGTCTGCGAATCCTTCGGCATCCCGTGGCTGGTCATCCGTGCGCTCTCCGATCTTGCCGGCAGCGATTCCGGTCTGGACTTCAAACGGTTCGTCAACGAGGTCGCCGACGGCTCGGCCCGGATCCTGCTGCGATTGCTCCCGGTGCTCACCCGCCATGCCACGATTTAGTTGTCCGTGAAGCGATGCTGAACCAGCGCACTTCGCTGCGGGACGGAGCTGGCGCCGAGTGTGCGTTGATGGCGCCGAGTGCGGCGTCAGGGCGGGCCGCCCGCGGATGTTCCCGCCCTACACGCACACTCAAAGCCGTCACCCCACACTCGATACGGCGGCATGAGCCCGAGGTCCACGAGAGTGATTGCCGCGGCCCAAGACTTCGCTGATGGTGACGACGGTCCCAATGTAGGCCGCTGGCGACGGTCGCCGGAGAGCGCGGCCGAGCAGACATGAAAAGTCTGCCCGAAGGCAGATCCCCGTCTTCTGACGGTGGGTCAAGCAGGCCCTTTCAGGCCTCGCCCAAAAACGGGCTGCTGCACTTCGGGCAGACCGCCAGGTTGCCCTGGCAATGACCACTATGGCACCGCGATCATCGGTATGGCGACGGCCGAAAGTCCTTTAATATGGCGGCCCAAAGTCACATGGAGCGTTCGCTGGGTGGTCGTTGTGTGGCAGTCCCGGGTCGGGCGTGGATCGGCAACGTGGCAAGAGTCCAACGGGGGCTGACGGGTAAGGTCGCCGTATGCCTCTTCCCCCACCAGGAAATGACCGCGCCGCTGTCGTCACCGGGGCGTCCTCGGGTATCGGCGAGGAACTTGCGCGGATTCTCGCCCAGCGTGGCTACCAGGTCGTCCTGGTGGCGCGCAGCGCCGACCGTTTAGAAGCACTCGCCGGTCGGCTGGGCCCGCATGCGCATCCGCTGCCCGCCGATCTGTCTGAGCGAAATGACCGGGCGAGCCTGCTGGATCGGGTCGTCGCGCTCGGCCTGGCACCCGATATCCTGGTCAACAACGCCGGACTCTCGACGCTGGGCGTTGTGGCCAAATCCGTTCCTGCTCAAGAACTCAACCTGGTGGAAGTCGATGTGGCCGCCGTCGTCGACCTGTGCAGCAGGTTCCTGCCGGGCATGGTCGAACGTCGTCGGGGAGCGGTGCTCAACGTGGCGTCGGTGGCCGCATTCGGTCCCTTACCCGGACAAGCCGCATATGGCGCGGCCAAGGCGTTCGTGCTGTCCTATACCCATAGCCTGCGCGGCGAGCTGCGTGGCACCGGGGTCGGGGTGACCGCACTGTGTCCCGGACCGGTCCACACCGGGTTCGGTGACGCGGCCGGATTCACCAAGGAGGAAGCCGAAAACAGCCTGCCGCGCATTATGTGGAAACCCGCCGCCCAAGTGGCTCAGGCCGGAATCGAGGGTTTGGCCGCCGGCAAGGCCGTCGTCGTCCCGGGTCTGGTGAACCGTGTCGCCGCCGGTCTTTTCCGGATCGCGCCACCCGAGTGGATGCTGCCGTTCCTGGCGCGCAATCACCCGGCGCTGAAACGCAGTTGAGCCCCTATCAGGTTGCCGCGACATGCAGGCGGCGGCCCAGATATCGCTGACGGGCCTTGAGCCGCTGCAGTTTCCCGCTCGTGGTGCGGGGAATCTCCGCGGTGGGAACCAGCACGATGTCGTCGAGAGAGAATCCGAATGCGGTTCGTACCGCCGTCGCGACGTCGGCGCGGATTCGATGATGTTCGGTTTCGGCGGTATTCGTGCCTATTACGGCGATGACGGATTCTCTGCCACGTCGTGCATCTGGGACTGAGAAGACGATCGTATGCCCGGGCCCAATGTCGGGCATGGCGTCGATTGCCCGCTCGACGTCGTAGGGCGGGAAGTTCCGGCCACGGACGATCAACATCTCCTTGCTGCGGCCCACCACGAAAAGTTCGCCCTCGGAAACGAATCCACGATCTCCCGTGTCGTGCCAGCCGTCGGGCGGGCAGGTGACCGAGCCGTCGCCGTTGCGATAGCCGAGCATGATCGACGGACCGCTCACCTGGATCTGGCCCTCGGTTCCTGCCGGCAGCTCCACGCCGTCGGAGTCCACAACACGAAGCCGCAGGCCGTCCACCGGCTTACCGCACGAAACAACCGGTATCTGGTGTCTCCGCGATTCCCGCACCCGGACGCGGCCGAAATCCGTTGCAGCCGTGGCCGCGGGTCGCAGTGCCAAAGTCGTGGCCAGCACCGACTCGGCCATGCCGTAGCACGGAACCAGGGTGTCGCGGCGCAATCCGAGTCGGGCGAAGGTGTCGGTGAAGTAGCGCACCGTGGAGTGGGCGATCGGCTCGGCGCCGACGTACGCATATGCCAGTGCCGACAGATCGATTTCCACTGTCCCGCTGGCACGCTGGAAAGCGTCGGCGGTGGCCCGGTATGCGAATGGCGGACCCGCGGTATGTGTCGAACCATGATGCGTCATCTGCCGAACCCACGACAGCGGGTCCCGGAGGAATGCCAGTGGTGTCATGATGCCCACCCGCAATCCGTAGAGCAGCCCGCCGAGCACCTGGATGAAGCCCATATCGTGATACATCGGCAACCAGCTGAAAGCCCGGTCGTGGCCCCGCGCAATGGCCGTCGCGTAGCCGATGGCGCCGATGTTGTGCGCGACATTGCCGTGCGTCAGCAGCACCGCCTTGGGCGCGGACGTCGAACCCGACGTGAGCTGGACATGATGGACGTCACTCGGCTCGGGCGTGTGGCCGACCGGCAACGAAAGGGGTTGGGCCTCTTGGAGTTCGTCATATACGAGCACGCGCGCGTGCGGCACCGCGACCGCAACGCGGGGTTGCGCCACCACCAACTTGGGATCGACGACGCGGATCGCGGCACGCAGATGCTGGACCCCCGCCGACTTTTCGTCTGACGGGGTGGGCGGCGGTGCGACGGCGCAGGGCAGCGCCCCGATCAGCAGGGCCGCCAGCAGCGTCGCCAGATACTGCTCGGTATTGGCCGACACCATCACGATCCGGTCGCCGCGCCGGAGGCCGTTGGCGGCGAGTGCGCCGGCGCGGACGAGCACTTGGTGCGCCAGGGCGTGCCCGGGGAGCGTCGCGAGGTGCTCGCGGGTGCCGTAGAAATCGATCTGCTGCAGATCCTGCTGTAGCAGCCGAGTGTAATCGATGGCGCCACTTGACATTGCCGGTGCGTTAGCTCGCACATGCGCGAGCGCCCCGGGCGAGAAGACGCTCACGCGCCGGCCAGCCGGCCGGCCTTGTCGGTCAGCCGTCGTCGCACGTAGTCCGTGATATCGGCGACGGTTTCGAACGCGAATGCCGCCTCTTCGTCGATGAACACCGCGAACCTGTCCTCGAGCTCGGTCATCAACGACATCAGTACGGCAGAGTCGATGGGCAGGCTGAGTAGCGGTGTTTCGGAGTCGACCCGGACGAGGTCAACCTGCGCGAGATCCTCGGGCGCCAGCACCTTCTCGAGGGCATCGCGGAAGGCGCCGATGACTTCGCCGGCCTCCGGGAGTATCAGCGCGGAGCGGTTTTCGGTCATGATTCTCGCTTCGGGTCAGTGTCTGAAGGCGGTGACGGGATCGATCCGCACGACACGGCGCACCGGGATCAGTGATCCGAGGACGGCCATGACGGCGGTGGCGGCGGCCATCGTGGCCAGCATGGTGGGGGTGATCTCGACGGTGACATCGCCCAAACGGTCGGCGATCAGGAACTGCGCGCCGTAGGCGACGGCGGCGCCGGCCAGATAGCCCAGCCCGGCGATCAGGGCGGCCTGGGCAAGCACGGTGCGGCACAACTGGATTGGGCGCACCCCCAGGGCCCGCAGCACCCCGAAGTCGCGCAGCTGCTCATTGGTGACCGCCAGCACGGTCAAACCCACCAGCGCGACACCCACCAACACCGCGATCGCGATCATCGTCTTCAACGGCCGCCCGATCATCGAAATGATGATGGCTCGGCTGTTGTCGGTGAACGTGGCAGCGGCCAGAGCGTCCATGTCGGGCAGGTCGCGGTGGATCGCGGCGGCGAGCTGGGTAGCGGTGTAGCCGTCCCGCGGCTGGACCAGGAAGTAGGACACCCGATTTCCGGCCCGCAGCAGCCGTGCTGCATCGGGTAGCGAGATGAACGCGTAGAAGTTGCCCAGTGCGGCGGTCTGGTTGGACAGCCCCACAACCGTGAAATCTTCGTCGACAATCTGGACTTTGTCGCCGAGTTTGATTCCGTTCTTGCTGGCCAGTACGCGGTCCAGCACCACCTCGCCGGAGCGGGCGACGTTGCGGCCCTGCGCCAGCGACCACGGGCCACCCGCACCGGTCCGGGTGTCGTAACCCACGACGAAGTACGCCGTCTGCGTACCATTGTGGACGAAGTCGGACGGTTGGCCCAGGATCGGATCGGCCGACTGGACACCGGGAACCGTCAGCAGGCGGCCTCTGCCGTCGGCGGGCAACCACGACACGGCGCGGAACAGTTGTTCGACGCCGGGCTGTACCACCCACACGGCTCCCTTGGAGTGGTCGATGTAGGTCGTGACCTGATTGGTGGTGCCCACGAAGATGCCCGAGATCACCAACACCAACAGGACCGCGATCCCCACTCCCAACACCGAGAACATCAACCGGGCACGCTCGACGACGAGATTTTTGACGGCGATGATCACTGACGAGCTCCTGTCGTACCGGCGATGCCACGCAGCCGCTGGACCGCTTGCGTCGTGACCGACACCACGCGGTCGATGTCGTCGGGCGTCACCTCGGGGCCAAGGGAGAACCGCACGGTGGATCGTGCGGCCCGTTCGGTCAATCCCATTGCGGTCAGCACGTGCGACACGGCGTCATGACCGGCGTGGCAGGCCGACCCGGTCGACACGTAGATGCCCTGCATATCCAGCGAATCGGCCAGGGTGTCGGCGCGGACACCGTCGAATCGCACACTGATCGTCTCCTCGAGCACCGGCTCGGTGCTGTTGACATGCACACCGCCGGTGCCGGCCAGGCCCAGGATCAATTGCTCACGACGCTCGCGGATGCCCAGGCGGTGGCCCATCGACCTGCGCCGCAGGCAAACCTCAACGGCGGCCGCCATTCCCATGGCCCCCGCGACATTCTCGGTTCCGGCGCGCAACCGGTTCTCCTGCGGCCCACCGCGCACCATGGGCACCAGTGGGTGCCCGTTGCGGACGGCCAGTGCGCCCACGCCACGCGGGCCGCCGAACTTGTGTGCCGACACCGAGATCAGCGACGCGCCTACCGCGTCGAGGCTGAGCTTGCCGGCGGTGTGCACGGCGTCCATGTGAAAGGCCACGCCGGCGTGGGCGGCCAGCGCCGCGATCTCGTGCACCGGCTGGATTGCGCCGGTTTCGTTGTTGGCGTGCATCACCGACACCAGCACCGTGTCGGGGCGCATCGCGGCCGCGACCGCCGCCGCCTCGACATGACCACCCGGGCCGGGATCGACGATCGTCACCGCGACATCCAATTTTTCGAGTGCGCGGGCGTTTTCGAGGACGGCTGAATGTTCGATCGAGGTGGTCACCAGGTGACCGGTGAACCCGTGGGCGGCAAATGTTCCCCACAATGCGAGCGCATTCGCTTCGCTACCACCGGAAGTCAGCACCACCTCGCGGGGAGTCACCCCCAGCAGCCGGGCAATCGAGCGGCGCGCGTCGCGCAGCGCGTCGGCGGCCGCGCGACCCGCCGCGTGGCCGCTCGACGGATTGCCCAGCAGCTGTTGGCCGGCATGGACAGCCCGGGCCGCAGCCGGATGTAATGGCGCCGTGGCCGCATAGTCCAAGTAGAGGCCGTCGACCCCATCGGTACCCGGGTGGATCGGCGATACGGACACGGCTGCCCGGCCGTCAACCGGCGAAACAGGTGCCATCGTCGTGAATTCCCTTGCGGTAGTTATCGGCAAGCCGGTGCGCCGCGTCGGCACCCAGCACTGCGACGTGGTGTTGGTCAGGTCCGAGCCCGCCCGACCATTGCAGAATTCGTGCGGCGTCCAGAGCGGCGATATCGGAGATCGTCATGCCGCCGAGGCGTTCGGTCAGGATAGAACCGACGGCAAGGGAAGCAGAACAGCCATACGCCTCGAACGCAACCTCGCTGACAGCGTCCGCCTCGACTCGTACGGTGAGCAGTATCTGGTCACCGCATACCGGGTTGCCGACGAACGCCGAGACGTCAGGGTTCGCAAGCCGCCCGCAGTTGCGGGGGTTGTTGAAGTGATCGACCACCGTAGGGCTGTATCGCGACATGGTTATGCCCGCCGGCTTGTCTGGGCGAGTTCGCATTCGGTGACGACCTCGCGGGAATCCAGGTACTTCTCGATACTGACAGCGCAGCAACCCAATTCGGCCCCATGTCGGCGGCGGCGGAAGTGCACGGTTTGGCCGGTACGGCCGCAGCGGCAGGTGCCCTCGTCGACCTCGCCGACGTCGTCGGACAGCAGAAAGCCGGGATAGGCCGTGTTGAGAGCGTCCAGGATCGCGATACCACCGGTTTGTCCGGTTCCGAGTTCGGTTGTGGGGTCGGCGATGTCGCGAATGGACACATAGCACCACGGTGGGACGTGTTTGCGTTGGTGCTCGCACTCGATGGCCAGCATGTTGGATTCGATCATCCCGTACATATCGCGGATCCGGGTCCGGTGGATACCCAGCAATCGTTCGGCCTTGTCGTTGAACTCCGCGCGGCTGATCGAGCGTCCGGTGTATTGCTTCCAGCCGCCGAGCATGATGATCAGCGACTCGGGATCCAGGGTCAATGAAATCGCCTCCAATTCGAGGTATCTCATGAACCGGGCGACGATGAACGGTGGGCCGACGATGTGCCTGGTCATCCTGCCTTCCCAGTGGCGCAGCCGGGCGAGCGCCTCGTCGGGGTGAAAGGAGTAGTCGCGGACGAGGTAGCTGTGATCGTCCAGCAGGCCGGTGAGCAGATTGAACACCTTGACCATGCCCATTTCGGGGATTTCGGCCGTCGACGGGCAGAGGAACAATCCCGCGCCATGCGAAATGCCGAAGAAGTCGCGATAACAGCCCAAGAGCCCGACCGATGCGCGGGTCACGGTCAACGTATCCCGGCGAGCGACCGACGGCACTCCGCTGGTGCCCGTAGAGCGGATCTCCATCTCGATGTCTTCCAGGCCCGACGTCAACAGCACGTGGGCGCCGGTTTGTTTGAACATGCCGACCGGCAGCAGCGGAATCCGGTGCAGGTCGCCGTAGTCATGGATATCGGCTGGAGTGACCCCCGCGGCATCGCACTGTGCGCGATAAAAGCCGTTGTGCTGGAAGTGATGTTCAAATGCCTTCCGCAGCGCGTTGGTGAGCGACGTGCGTGCCTCGTAGGCCGGTGCGCGCAACGCATCGCCGGGCATGCCCAGCATGGTGACCAAATCCACGACGTTCTCCTTCAGCCCCCAGCACAACCTAAAGCCCTTGGGGGCTTGGAACGTAACGGAGGTAAGGAAGCGGGCCCTGCCAGCCGTCGGGATAGGTGTGGCGAGCCTGCTCGTCGGAGATCCAGGGAGCGATGATCACGTCGTCGCCCTGTCGCCACTGGGCCGGGGTGGCCAACCCGTTGTTCAACAGCTGAAGTGAGTCGATAGCCCGCAGCACCTCGTCGAAGTTTCGGCCGGTCGTCATGGGGTAGATCATCACCAGCATGATCGTCTTGTTCGGGTCGATGACGAATACGTTTCGTAGCGTGGCGAGTTCGGCGGGCGGGTGGTCGCTGGGGTCGCCGCCGATGGTGGCGGGCAACATCCCGTATGCCTTGGATACGGCGTAGTCGGTGTCGGCGATCAGCGGGTAATTGGGCGCCGTACCACTGGTGCATGCGATGTCTTTCGACCATGCGGCGTGGCTGTCGAGCGGGTCGGTGGACAACCCGATGATCTTCACATTGCGTCGGTCGAATTCCGGCTTGATGGTGGCCAGATAGCCGAGTTCGGTGGTGCATACCGGGGTGAAGTCGCGGGGATGGGAGAACAGCACCGCCCAGCTGTCGCCGATCCACTCGTGGAACTTGATCGGTCCATCGGTGGTCGTGGCTTCGAAATCCGGGGCGGTGCTGCCGATCGTCAGTGTCATGAAGTGGCTCCAATCCGGTCGAGTGTGTTGCCATCAGCGGCGCAGCCGCTGCCATTCGCGTTGGGTGTCTCGGGAAACATTGGGGGGCTGCGAGTTCGGCTTCTAGGCCGTGGCAGCCAGTAGTCGGCCGTCTTCGAGGTGGAGGACCCGATCGGCGATGTCTTCGAGCCGTGCATCGTGGGTCACGATGACCACCGCGGAGTCCTGGGCTTTGGCCGCGCTGGCCAGTTGCGCGCTGACCTTCTTCCCGGTAGCCGAGTCGAGGTTGGCGGTGGGTTCGTCGGCCAGAATCACGTCCGGGCCCATGGCCAGCGCACGAGCCGCGGCCACCCGCTGTTTCTCGCCTCCGGACAATGCGGCTGGGCGATGGTGGGCGCGATGTCCCAGGTCCAGCTCGTGGAGCAGTTGCCGGGCGCGGGCGATCGCCGCTGGCTTGCGCACGCCCGCGTAACGCAGTGGTAGCGCGACGTTTTCCACGCTGGTCAGTGATTGCAGCAGGTTGTAGTCCTGAAACAGATAGCCCAGCCGGGCCAGCCGCAGCTCAGCACGCCGGCGCTCGGACAACCGGCCGGCGTCGTGGCCACAGATCTGCACCGTGCCGCCGTCGGGGGTCAGCAGCAGACCCATCACCAGCAGCGCGGTGGTCTTGCCGCCCCCGGAGGGTCCGACCACCAGGACCACCTCGCCGCGTTCGACGGACAGGTCGACGCCCTGCAGAGCGTGCACCGCCGTCGCACCGCCGCCGTAGTCAACGGTGATATCGGTCAGTCGCAGCACCGGACCCGACGTGTCTTCCGGTATCGGCCTGCGGCACTGAGCACATCGCGGGGCCGAGGCGTCGTGATGGCACACCGGGCAGCGCATGGGCATCCTCACTTCGGGTCAGTGTCTGAAGGCGGTGACGGGATCGATCCGCACGACACGGCGCACCGGGATCAGTGATCCGAGGACGGCCATGACGGCGGTGGCGGCGGCCATCGTGGCCAGCATGGTTGGGGTGATCTCGACGGTGACATCGCCCAAACGGTCGGCGATCAGGAACTGCGCGCCGTAGGCGACGGCGGCGCCGGCCAGATAGCCCAGCCCGGCGATCAGGGCGGCCTGGGCAAGCACGGTGCGGCACAACTGGATTGGGCGCACGCCCAGTGCCCGCAGCACCCCGAAGTCGCGCAGCTGCTCATTGGTGACCGCCAGCACGGTCAAACCCACCAGCGCGACACCCACCAACACCGCGATCGCGATCATCGTCTTCAACGGCCGCCCGATCATCGAAACGACTATGTCGCGGCTCTTTTCGGCAAAGGACGCAGCGGTCAACGCATCCATGCCCGCCATGTCACGGTGGATCGCGGCGGCGACCTGTTCGGCGGTGTAGCCGTCCCGGGGCCGAACCAGGAAGTAGGACACCCGATTTCCGGCCCGCAGCAGCCGCGCAGCGTCCGGCAGCGATATGAACGCGTAGTAGTTCGTCACCGCGGCGGTCTGGTTGGACAGCCCGACGACGGTGAAATTCTCGTCGACGATTCGAACCTTGTCGCCGAGGCGGATTCCGTTCTTCGTAGCCAGCACCCGGTCCAGCACCACCTCGCCGGAGCGGGCGACGTTGCGGCCCTGCGCCAGCGACCACGGGCCACCCACACCGGTCCGGGTGTCATAGCCCAACACGAAGTAGGCGGTGTGGGTGCCGTTGTGCACAAAATCGGACGGCGAGCCCAGCAGCGGATCCGCCGATTGCACCCCGGGGACGGTCAGCAGGCGCTCTCTGCCGTCGCCGGGCAACCACGACACCGCTTTGAACATCTGCGACACCCCGGGCTGTACCACCCACACGGCTCCCTTGTAGTGGTCGATGTAGGTCGTGACCCGATTGGTGGTGCCCACGAAGATGCCCGAGATCACCAACACCAACAGGACCGCGATCCCCACTCCCAACACCGAGAACACCAACCGGGCACGTTCAGCGACGAGATTCTTGACGGCGACGATCACCCAGCTACAAGCCCTTGATCACACGCGAACCTGGTAACCCAAACCACAAAGGAGGTAGTCGCAGAAGAGTGGCAAGAAGTTCCATGGAAGTTGTCCGACTCGCCACGATTGCGGTGTACTCCGGTCAACCACCAGAGAGCAGGGCGGCGAAAACGATAGCCATTGCTAGTGCCATCGATATCCGGCCGGTCTGCGCCAGGATGTCGCGCTTGCATTCAGTCGCACCGCGCCGCCATCCGGCCAGGGAGACGGCGGTCCACACGATCGCCGCGATCGTGAAGACCAGGAACCACAACCAGTTGACGGAGGCCACCCATCCCGGCTGGCTGCTCTCCGGCGGCATGGGCATCGCCGACATCTCCATGCCCGGCATCGAGACGGCCGTCGATGCCGGGTGGGGGGTGACCGGGTTGCCGGGCAGCAGATGACCGTTCATCACGACGTACATCCATGTCATGGCGAGCATCATCAATGCGTGGTAGCTGCCTGCCGTCCACTGGGCGATCGTCTTGGCCGAGACGACGGTCAGTGCGATAAACCACCCGGCCGCCAGCAGAAAGAAGGCCGCGGGTCCGGTCGTCGGTGCATGGATGCCCCAGGGCCAAATCATCACCACCATCGCAATCGCCATCACCAGATGCAGCCCATTGCTGACGAGGTAGACCCACCGTCCCCGCTGGCCGATGGCCGCGACGACGTAGTTGGCGCCGCTCAGCACGAAAAGTCCGGTCACTAGCCAACGAAGCAGCAGTTCATCGACCATGTGGAGCTCGATCGCCGGGATTCGGGGAGGTCATGACGTCACTTTCAGGATCGGTAACGACGGCCTCCGAAGAATATGCGGTCCGCGGCCGGTAGGTGGGGCCGGTGAATCCGAGGTTGGGCAACGGGCGTCCGGTGCGACGTCGGGCCGTAAGCTCGTGGGGTGCAGACCGACGTGACCGCTGACCGTTCGCCGTCGGCGGTGCCGGCCTCGCGGTCGATCTCGTGGGCATTGGCCGGGCTGCTTCTTGGTCTGCTCGGCATCTCGGGTGTGCTGGCTGGCTACGGGCTGGCGTCGGGAGCGCGCCGCTATGCCACGGCGGGTAACCCGTATCCCGGTGGGTTCCTCTGCATCGCGGAGCCGCTCGGATACTTTCTGGCGTCGTTGGCGACCGCAGTGTGCCTGGGTGCACTGGTGTACGTCGTGATCGCGTCGCGCCCGGAGCACGACGGCTTGATCGATGCGGCGGCATTCCGGGTTCACCTTGTGGCAGAGCGGGTTTCCGTTGCCTGGCTGGGGCTTGCAGTGGTGATGGTGGTCATTCAGGCTGCCCACGATGCCGGTGTGGCGCCGTCGCAGTTGCTGGGCGGTGGAGCGCTGCTCGATGCCGTCGGCGCCTCCGAAGTCGCACGGGGGTGGATCGTGGCGGCGATCGGCGCGCTCGTGGTCGCGGTCACGCTGCGCCTCATCACTCGATGGGTCGGCCATTTCGTGTTGCTCATTCCCACCGTGATCGCCGTGGTTGCGACGGCGGTCACCGGTAACGCGGGGCAGGGGCCGGACCATGACTACACGACCAGCGCCGCGATCGTCTTCACGTTGGCCCTTGCCACGCTGACCGGGCTGAAGACTGCCACGGCCGTGGCCACCGCGACCCCGGGCCGGGCTGTGCAGGTGATGCAGGTGGCCTGCGGAGCGCTGACGCTGTCCTACGGAGCGGTGCTGCTGTATCTGCTGATCCCGGGTTGGTCGTTCGATTCGGACTTTGCTCGCCTCGGTCTTGCGGCCGGCCTGGTGGTAGCGCTGGTGTGGTTATCGGACTGTTGGGGTTTGTTCGTCCGGCCCGCAGGTTCCGGCGGTGCCCGTATCGCCGGGGCTCTGACCATGATGGCCGTGATGGCTGCGGTGGCTGCGATGGCGATTCAGACCGCGCCGCGGTATGTCACACACCAGTTCTCGGCGTGGGACGTCTTTCTCGGGTACGAACTGCCGCAGCCGCCGAACGTCGTCACGTTGGTCACCGAGTGGCGGTTCGACAGCCTGGTCGGGACTCTTGGCGTGGTGCTCGCCGTCGGGTATGTGGTCGCTTACGTGCGTCTGCGGAAGAATGGCAACGCCTGGCCCGTCGGCAGATTGATGGCATGGCTGACCGGCTGTGTCGTCCTGGTCTTCACCAGCAGCTCGGGCCTGCGCGCCTACGGGTCGGCGATGTTCAGCGTCCACATGGCCGAGCACATGACGCTGAACATGTTCGTCCCGGTGCTGCTGGTATTGGGCGGCCCGGTCACCTTGGCGCTGCGGGTATTGCCCGCCGCCGGTGACGGACAGCCGCCCGGCCCCCGCGAGTGGTTGACCTGGCTGCTGCATTCGCGGGTGACGGCGTTCTTGTCGCATCCGATTACCGCGTTCATCCTCTTTGTGGCCTCGCCCTACATCGTTTACTTCACACCGTTGTTCGACATCCTGGTCCGCTACCACTGGGGCCACGAGTTCATGGCCGTCCACTTCTTGATCGTCGGGTACCTCTTCTACTGGGCGATCATCGGTATCGACCCGGGACCGCGCCGACTTCCCTATCCGGGTCGAATCGGGTTGCTGTTCGCGGTGATGCCATTTCACGCCTTCTTCGGCATCGCGTTGATGACCACGTCATCGGCAATAGGCAGCGGGTTTTACCAGTCGGTTGGTCTTCCCTGGCTGCCGAGTATTGTCGCCGATCAACATCTTGGCGGCGGAATCGCCTGGGGTGCAACGGAACTGCCCATTATCATAGTGATCGTGGCGCTGGTGGCGCAATGGGCGCGCCAGGACCGGCGGGTCGCTGCCCGTGAGGACCGGCATGCGGACAGCAACTACGCCGATGACGACCTGGATGCCTACAACGCGATGCTTCGCGAACTGTCCCGGATGCGCCGATGAGTGAGCTCCCGGAGCCCGGACCTCGGTAGTCCTATTCGGAATCCGAGGACTCGGACCGGCCGCAGCGCGATCTGTTCGGCGATCGGATACCTCCAGCCTGGATTCTTCGGGGTGTCGATGTCGGCGAACGCAGCTTTGGATGCGCGCCTTGACGTCTGTTTCGGCGGCGATGCGCGTGGCTTCGCTCGAACCTCTTGCCATGGAGGGTATTCGGCGAGGACCCAGCAGACTCGCGGGCTCACCGGCGTCGATTGTCATGCCGCGGTATCGAGTGTGCCGTGGTGGTTTTGAGCGTGCGGTGGTGCTGCCGTATCGAGCGCGCTGCCGTATCGAGCGTGCTTGCCGTATCGAGCGTGCTTGCCGTATCGAGCGTGCGGTGGTGCTGCTGTATCGAGCGTGCTTGCCGTATCGAGCGTGCTTGCCGTATCGAGCGTGCGGTGGTGCTGCTGTATCGCGTGTGCGGTGGTGCTGCTGTATCGAGCGTGCGGTTACGGCTTTGAGCGTGCACGCAGGGCGGGGATTTCGCGGTCGGACCGCCCTGGCGGCACACTCGACGCCCCCAGCTCACACTCGACGCCCCCAGCTCACGTTCGACGCCATGGTGGCACGTCTCGACGCCCCCAGCTCACGCTCAACGCCGTGAGCTCACGCTGAACGCCGTGACGACCCAGTCGGCGCCGTCAACCCACGCTCAACGCCACGGCCACAGCGCACCCCACCGCGCGGCCAACCGCACAGCCCGGCGCAAACCCCCGACGACAACGCAAGGAACGCAGGCACTTTGATGCCAATTCGACGCCGGTCGCACGCCACCGGATCGCGGCCGTGGCATTAGCCCGCCGCCGGGATCCGGGGCATGACATAGGCGCGCGGCGGGATCCGCAACGCGCCGTTCACACCGCTGCCACCGCCGGAGGGTGTCGGCCCGAGCGGTAGCCCGCCCAGCATGTGTCCCGGCGCGCTTTGCGCAGCGCTGCCCAGGCTGGTACCCGGCAACGCGCGAACCGCTGGGTTGATCGCGTGATTGGCCGCGGCCCAGCTTTGCGGTACCGATAACGAACCAACCGAAGCCGCCCGGCCCAACCCGGCCGCTAACCCCGAACCGCCCAGCCCGCCGGAAGCCGACCCCAGCGCTGTCGTCCCGCCCGCAATCGCCTTGGCCGCGGCACCGGCAGCCTCGCTGACCGCGGCGGGCACCGCCCTGGACATCGCGGCCCCCATCTGGGTCATGGCAAGCGTGTTGTTGGTCACCGAAACACAGTTCTGACCTATCGACACGATGTCTCTGAAGGTGCCCAGGTGTGGCGAGATCCCCCTCCACAGTTCCACCAGCCATTGCCACGGTGCCGGCTCACTGAGCATTCGTAGCGCCCGGGGCACCTCGGACATCAGCTGCCTGATGGCGGCGGCTTCGACCTCCCCGACCAATGCGAGCTGCCTGGCAAGCCCGTCGGCGTGGGTGGTTTCCGGGGCCTCCTCGAACGGCGTCAACGTTGACGCGGCCGCCGAGGCAGCCGCGTAGCCATACATCGCAGCGGCATCCCGGGCCCACATCTCCGCGTACTCCGCTTCGGTCGCCGCGATCGCCGCGGCGTTCTGCCCGAGGATATCGGTGGCGACCAGTGTCATGAGCATGGCCCGGTTCTCCGCGATAACCGGTGGCGGCACCGTCATCGAGAACACCGCATTGAACGCGGTCACCGCCGCCATGGCCTGGATGCCGGCCTGCTCGGCCTGGGCCGCGGTAGCGTTCATCCACGCGACATACGGCGCCGCCGCGGCCGCCATCAACATCGACGCCGGACCGAGCCAGGAACCCACCGACAGCCCTGAGATCACCGACTGGTATGCGGCGGCCAGCGAGTACAGATCGGCGGCCAGACACTCCCACGCCGCCGCCGCGGCCAGCAGCGAACCCGCACCCGGACCGGCGTACATCCTGGCGGAGTTGATCTCCGGTGGCAGTGCTCCGAAATCCATCATGTATGTGCCCTCGTCCCAACTCGGCTGACTTAGCCGGCTGTCATCGCGTCGGCGGCCGCAACGGCCGTGTACGAACCGGAACCGGTCCCGAAGGCGCCCAAAGCACTGACCACCTGATATCGCACTGCGCCGGGCCCACCGCGTGCAAGGGTTCTCGTCGACGTCGGCAGCATTGGCGGTTGGGCCGCAACGAACATCCGCTTCCTCCTCAGTTCAGCGAAGCCCGAGCAGTAGCCGGGTGATCAAAGTTGTTGCCAATCACGCGGTCTGAAAGCCCGCGGGGCCTCCGCCGCGGGCTGCGTTGGCGTGACGGAGCATGCCGATAACCGCTGCAAAGGTGCCGTGGCTGACGCTCCGACGCCGGCGCTGGCCGGGTGGTTATCGAATGATACCTAAGTTATCGGCCGATACCCAGCGTGTCAAGGGTTGCCGATCGGATGCCGGCAACCGTGGGCCTTCGCTCGGCGTTCGCGGGCGCCCGGGGCTGCTATCGATGTGCAGCTGCGGCCGACAAGTGCACCCACTTGACGTGAGGTTATCAGCTGATAACATCACCACATGCTGCTATCGGGCGATAACCGCCGTGGGCTCGAAGAGGTTTTCGACCACCCGCGAGAGCGACACGTCTCGAACCCCAATGCGTTAGCCGGGATTCGTTGCACCGCTGATGCTTTCGCATCAGGCCGGCTCGGCGCGACATTGCGATCTAGCGCGGCCATCGCCATGTCTCAGCAGCTGTCCGTGGCAATCGTTATCCCTGCGCATAATGAAGAACGCTTTATCGGCAAATGTCTTGACGCCTGCCTCAGCCAAACGTCGGCGCCGGACGAAATAATCGTTGTCAATAACAAGTCGAGTGACAACACCGTATCGATCGTGCGCCGGTATCAAGAAGAGAACCCCCATATCGACATACGGCTGCTCAACCAGAATGAGCATCTGGGTATCGCGCCGACGCGTAACTGTGGGTTCGACCACGCGCGCAGTCAGATCATCGGCCGGATCGATGCCGATTCCGTTGTTGACACGGATTGGGTCGAGACGATTCGCCAGTGTTTTCAAGACTCCGCCATCGACGCGGTCACCGGCCCGGTCCACTATTACGACATTCCGCTGCGTGGGCCGATATTCAGAATCGACCGCATGGTCCGCCGCAACCTGCATCGCACGGCAACCGATCAACGGTTCCTCTTGGGCGCCAACATGGCAATCCGGACCTCGGCGTGGCAGGCGGTACGTCATCTCACGCAGCTGGATCTGGAAGACCGACTCCACGAAGACATCGATCTTGCACTGACACTGTTCAAGAATAATTTCGAGATCGCATACGAATCCACGATGGTGGTGGGCGCGTCTGGCCGCCGGGTGGAATGCTCACCGCTCGACTTTTTTCGCTACGCGACGCGTTATACCAGGACGACAAAGGCGCACGGCGTCAAGAGTCGTTCGGCACGTATAACGATTGCCGTTCTCATGCTGGGATATGTGCCGGTCCGAACACTGCGGTTCTTTTATGACGCCGAGAACAATCGGTTCACGCGCAAGCGCTCCGGGACGGGCGGCGGAACGAAATCGACCGACTACTGAGGGGCGATCCGCGAGTCAATCGAAGCACCCTTTGCTTTGTAGCAGGGACAACGATTCTTTTTCCCGGCTATCGCTTGGATTTGGAAGCCCCGAGACCACGGGCAGGCCGCCCGGGCCACCGTGCAGGTCGGCCAAGCTGGGGATGCCGGCCAACGAGTCCAGCGGGCTTGGGATGCCGGTCAACTGGGGGATCGGCACACCCGACCTGCCCATCCCCCAGCTGACCGGCATGCCAACCTTGCCCAACCCGTTCCCTGCCATGCCCAGCTTGGCCGATTTGTTCTGCCGCCCCAATGGCGTGCCCAAGCTGCCCGCCACAGCCGAATTAGCTGCGCTGCCCGACTTTTCGGGAACCTTGGCCGGTCTACCCACGATGGCTCAGCTGACGGCACCCCTCAGTCAGCTCACCCAGCTCTCGGGCGCAGCCGGTGGGCTCAACCAACCCGTCAACACGGCCAGCAGGCACAGATGATCGCCTCGCAAACCGAACAGCGCGCCACCCGGGCCGATCATGTCACTGAAGACGACGACACCCTCGGCGCCGCAGTGGGCACAACCAGCGCACCGCGCGCTCCCGTTGATGCCGCAAACGGCGAGATTATTTTACATAACACTCCATTCTAGAAGCCGTTTCTGGTTTATTTATTTTAGAAGCGGATTTTGCTTTGCTTTTGGAAACCAGTTCTGAAATCAGGATTTTGGATTTCGATGCAGGAACGAGTAAATTTAGCGACTCTACCGGAACACCGCGGAGAAAGATTCTGTTTATGTCTCAGCCGTGCACGCTGACGGTGAATCAGAGTGATATTTTGGCCCGGGCCGGCGAGGTGGAGTTCTCGATAGTAGGCCCGCCAAGCGGTGCCGTGGTCTACGGTCTCCTGATCGATTTGCGGGTCACGACATCCCAGAATGCGAGCAACCTGCATGGGCCGACACAGAAATTAACCGATTTCCCGCGCGCTCCCGCCGATGCCGCAACTGCCACTGGGTCGAGCCATCAACGCACCACAGCCGGCGCGGCAAACGCCCTCACCAGCCCAACAGAGCCGGTGCAACGTTAGGCCCAGAGGGAAAGTTCGAACTTTGAGAGGGGCCAGCCACGTGTCCGGTACGGCCCCCCGGGCCTCGCCATCAACGCACCACAGCCGGCGCGGTGCACCGTTTATTAGACCCTAGAGGAAGGCCGAACTCATGACAGGACCTGTTGGATGGGTTGAAGATCCAGAATTTGTCAAGTTGCTCGACGCCTTAACGGAGGAGAACGTTGGGACGCTGTTCAGCAACCAGGGTCCGCCCGAACTAGTCCCCGAGTTGGCGCCCGAACCAGGCCCCGAGTTGCCCCCCGAGCCGGACACTTCCGACATCTCGGACAACAATCCGGAGCAGCGGTTGTTGCGGGGATCCGTTGTTTGCTTCGGGACCTTCAGCGCCCTTGCCGGCATGCTGGGATGGCTGGGCCATGCAAGCCCCGATCCGGGTGATCGGTTGGTGGCCAGCGGGTCGATGTTCGACGACGTCAGCGCCCACATCGCGGCCCTTGGCCCCGACGGCGGCTGGCAGGGCAGCGCGGCGCAGGCCTACTTGGCCCAGATCCTCGCGCAATCACAACGAGCGAAATTGATGCGTGATCTCGACCGGCGCACCAGAGGTCTGGTTTCTACTCAGGCCCAAGCCGTTGCGGACACGCGCGCCTGGCTGATTCACGAGATGATCATCGTCGCGGCGGTGGGCATTAGTTGCCTGGCGCTGGAAGAATCGGGGCTGCCCGGAGGCCAACAAGTGTCGCTTGCCGTGGCAGTAGTTGTTTGCACCGCCGCACTTGGTGTGGCCATTTACAAATTGGTGTGGTTAAAGCACACGACATCCCAAAATGCGCACAACCTGCAGGGGCTGACCCAGAGATTGACCGCGATCGCCACGACGTCACCGACACTGCCGGATGCGATTCCCGGGCTACCCGACGTACCCGCAGCGCCGTCGCCTATCACCGGCCCGCCCGACGACACCGGGCCCCTGCCCAAGACACCCGACATCTCGTTGGCGTTGGCGGACCTAACCGGCTCGCCCGAATTCAGCGTGTCCGACCTGCCGAGGCCCGGTTTCCCCGATTTCGGTGCGCCCGGGCTGGCTATCCCCGAGGTGGCCGGACTGCCCCATCCGGCCACCGCAAGCGAACTCGCGGCCCTGCCCGACTTTTCGGGCGCCTTGGCCGCTGTTCCCACGATGGCTCAGCTAACGGCAGCCCTGGGCCAGCTCACCGGGCTGTCGGGGGCGGCCGGCGGGCTTAGCCAACTCACCACCATGGCCGGCCAACAGGCACAAATGATCTCCGCGCTGGCCCAGCAGGGCACCCAACAGCATGCCAGCCTGGCCGATCAGGTCACCAAAGACGACGACAACGCCGGCGCCGCCGCCGGCGCAACCACCGCAGAGCATGCTCCCGTCGACGATGCAAGCCGCTCCCTCCAGCGCCGGCAGCGTGTGCTGTGAGGCCACCGAGTAGCCCGATCAACACGCCGAAGCTCTAGCCACCAACACCATCACCAGCCCAAGCCACAGGCCGCAACAACACACCTTGGGGGAACAAAACGCCCAGCTGCGTGAATTCGTCGGCACAACGCTCAACTTGCCGACGCCGGAACAGGCTGCCGCAGCAGAAAAAGAGGTGTTCGCCAGCCGATACGGCCGTGATCGCACCCGAACAACTCGTGATAGTGATCGATGTGGCCTTCCAGTTTTCCGAAAGGGAGTAAGCGATGAGTATCGCGAGGCCGACTGGTGAATATGCCGAGCTGATGCTGGACCCGGATGGGTGGCCAGAAGCCGATGAGGACACCTTCCATGACCGGGCCCAGTAATACAAGCCAAGACGTTGGTAATTTGCTGCAAGGTTTGGTTGGCGGCGCGGCGGTGGAGCTAGAGGGGGCATGGGGGGAAGCGGGAACTCGGTCGTACGGATCGGATCGATCCTCGGTTGGGCGGTGACGCGATTGCATGCCTGCTCCTTCGGTGGGAGGGGTGCCTGCTCCGTCGGTGGGAGGGGTGCCCGCTCGGTACCTGGAAGGGTCGGCTTGTTCGGTGTTGGAGGGGCGATGGGCTCGGTGATGGCGTCGTGGGCGGCATCGGCTAACTCGACGGTGGTGGCATACCGGTTGTCCGGGTCTTTAGCCATGCCGGTGGCGATAACCCGGTCGAATTGCGCGGGCACGTTCGGTTGAGTAGTTGATGGTCGCGGCGGTGGAGTGTTGAGATGGGCGGCGACCAGCCCAGCCATCGTGGCCTCGTCGAATGGTGGGCGTCCGGTCAGGCATTCGTATAGCACGCAGGCCAACGAGTAGATGTCGGCACGGGCATCTTCTGCCCCGGCGCCTAACCGCTCGGGTGCGATGTAAGCAAACGTGCCGATCATGTTGCCGGACTTGGTCATTCACGTCTCATCGAGGGCACGGGCAATGCCAAAATCGATAAGGTAGGCGAAGCCATCGACATCGAGCAGGATATTGGAGGGTTTGACGTCGCGGTGCAGCAGATCAATGCGGTGGGCGGCCTGCAATGCCTTAGCGACTTGTTCGATGATGCGGAGGGCCCATGCGGGGTCGAGCGGCCCCCTCGGCCAGCACGCTTTGCAGGTCACGGCCCTCAATCAGGCGCATGCACATATACAGGCGGCCATCGATTTCGCCGTAGTCGTAGATCGGGATCGCGTGTGGCGTGTTGAGCCTTGCCGCGGCGTGGGCTTCGCGGCGAAACCGCCGCTTAAACTCCTCGTTGTCGGAGAAGTGAGGGTGAAGGAGTTTGATTGCGACGATTCTGTCGGTGCCGGTGTCATGCGCGCGCCACACCTCACCCATGCCGCCGTGACCCAATAACTCCACCAAGCGGTAGCGACCGAACGGCGTACCGCCCACAGCGTCCTGTCCTGCCACGGTCAGCGTGCTAGCGATCCACGCCAACCGGCACAGTCGATTTACTCGGCCACCCTGCGACGAAGAAGCACCGCAAAGGCGGTGAAGTGGTGGCACCGGCGCGCAATATTTTGCGTGCAGCACGACATCGTTGCGACTCCTAGGACCACCTGGCGCAGAACGACAGCACGCACTGCGGTAGAAGTCGACCGACGTTGCACAAGTTAGAACAGCCTTATCGTTGCCGCAACGAGGCTCAGGGTCGAGAATGTCGCCAACAGCCACCAGGACTGCCGAATCACAGGATGCGGTAGCCGATCTCAGAGGCTGCTGCTTGCGTGATCGACCAGACCAGCGGGTGGCTGAGTGGGCGGGAGAACGAAGGCAACGCGGGTAGCGAATCCGCGGCGGCAGTCCACAGCACAATGTTCGGGCGGCCAGTCATAGTCGACGGGACGTATAGCCCGTCGAGTTCGGGCCAGGTCGTGTAGATAGCGCGGGCCCACCGGCGGCATATGGAGCGAGGTGCCGCTAGCAGCGCAGCTGATGCACTGTTGCGGAGCAGCCACGTTCCAGACAGGTCGAGCAGACGTAGTTTCCGTTGGGGCTTCCAGGCGGTGAGAGTTGGAGCGCCGGCACGGGTATCGATCACGCGCGTGGTTTGGTAGACCTCCGCGAGGCCGGTTGCGACATCGGCTGCCGCGTACAGGACGCCCTCGGCGCGCATGCTGGGTTCAGCGTCGGGATGTGGATCCCAGCGCATTGAGGGCAGCGGCCCGAAGGTGCGTAGCTTGTTCCAGGGCAGTACGTGCTCTCCTTCGGTGCGGTGGATCCGCCAGAGCGTGCCGGTGTAGCTGGTGCTGTCGTCAGGTTGCCGGGTGAGCTTTTCTGGGGGCGTCCTGGGGACCTTGGGTTTGGAGCGCGGGCTCACCAGCGGCCGAGATCCCGTATGAATCCGGCGACCAATGAGGCGTCACCGCCAGCGGCCAGGTGTTCGATCGGTGTCCGGCCGTCAAAGTCGGGCTGCGGAGTATGCATGAACACATCGAGCACCGCGGGGGTGCTGCCAGGTGGTATCGCCGGGACGATCAAGTCCAACCCGGGAAGCAGTTCATTACCAAGGAACTGCCACTTGGGGAGGCGCCGGGTTCCTTGGAGGTCGAAGGCCCATAACTGTTTTCCGGTGATGCGTCGTGACACGCGGGACCGGTCGACGCCGAGGAGGACGGCGGCTTCTTTTATGCTGACGGATCCTGAGACTGCGCTGGTGAGTTGCCGCAACGCGACGCGGGCCCGAGCCTGCCGTTCATCGTCAGCTGACCATCGGTCAATAGCCGTCGCCATGCTGGGTTCGGCGTGCTTGCGCAGGAAGTCCACTTCCGCCGCTGACAAGGTGGCCGCTGCAGGAATTGCTGCAAATGCAGAGTCAAGCTCGTTGAGGACCTCGTCGACGGTGAGGCCGATTTGATGTTTCGCGAGTAGAGCGCCTAGCGCGGGAGCTGCAGACCCTTTCATATCGCACACTATAGCACACGTGTGCGTTGCCGTGCGGGCACGGCCTCACGGTGGTTCTCACCCGGCCAGGGCATCTACGACGCTCTGCGCCAAGCACGACAACTGCTTCCCAGCTCGTAAATGCCACCCACCCCGGTGCTGGTTCACGCCCTCGCTGCTCGGGCGCCACGACCGCCAGTTCGAATGCGAATCGTTGCGCGATCCGTCGACCGTCAGGTTCGATGCGAAAACCGCCAAAAACATTGAGACCAGACACTTATCGGTACGTGGAAGGTGCTGCAGCACAGCTACTTTAGGCATATACCTCAAATAATATCCGTTATGAGGCACTCGGCGAGACGGGTTGCGTTCAGCTGAACAGCATGGTGCAAGTTCATGATTCACCAAGTTCCGCGATCTCCGATACATTACGCCCGACTTGCCATCCAGGCTCTGGCGTCGCCAGATTTGACATCTGCGATGAGTACCGGCCGTGTTGCGTTATGGCCATCACACTCGGTACGACACCGCGCCCGTTTAAGGCGCCTCCCTCAAGGGCAGCCACCGTCGAGTCGCCCGTTGCGTTTTCGCACACCTGCGCGCCGACGCCACTAATCGCCGCGCCGCCGCCACATAGGACGGGCGCGGCCCATGCCGTTGAACTGATCTCACAGATCATCTGTACCCTCGACACCGCAGGCTGGTAGTACATTAAGAGAATAAGACGCGAGACTGATTGTGCTGCAATCGAGTACGCCGATACTCTACGTTATGGTCAACTAAAGTCAGCGGTTTAACGAGGGCGCGTACCGCGCACATGCGCACCAAAGCCATCTCCGCGCGTCCACGCCGCAATATGTGCACGGCGACCACTAACGAGAAGAGTTCGGGCCAAAAACGCCGGATTCGCCGCGATGGTTCGGACACCCGATGGGCAGCCGACACGTCAGTGTGACGGTTTGATTGGCCCAATCCTGCTCCGCACCAGCATATTTCGCCATATGTCATGGATAATCTACATTATCCATGACTTCTTGACCTTGTCGCTCGGAGTCGTTCGGTCCCGACAGAGTTACGTTCTGTAGCTGTAGGTCTTGCAGCTCGCTGGCGACGATGCTCGCAGAGCAGTCTCGCGCCCACGGGCTGTTCGGCCCATGGCTCCTTCTCGGCTGGCTCGGAACGGGGCTCACGTTGAGCGAGCCAGCCGCAATCCGACCATGAAGAGCGGCGGCTAGCGGGTTGCTCGGCACCGAGTAGTCCTCGTGGGGTGGCACCTGCGATACGACGTTGATGATCGGGTGTCCGATCTCGGGCCATGCGAACGCCCGACGAGATAGCGAGCGATGGCACCACCGCGCGCTATGGCTTAGTATCTGCGTATGAACGCAGATACGTGCGCTCCAAGCCTGCCGCTCGAGGTTCCGGACGTTAGCCCGCCTTCAGGTGCTGTGAGCGTTGACCGACAAGGAGTCGTCGGTCAACGAGCTCACCGACCGGACGGGCCGGCCCGCGCCGGTCGGGGCAACACCGCCAACCTTCCGTCGCGAAAGGCTCGTCCGAAATGAGCGATCATCACAGCGAAACCTTCAGTGCCGCAGCCACTTATGGCGGCCACAACCCCTCGGCCGACGACCACGGCAACCACCACCACCCCAAGGGGTGGCGAGCCGTGGTCAGAGAGATCTTCGCCCCGCACTCTCATGACGCCGCCGACAGCATCGACAATGCGCTGGAATCCAGTGCGGCCGGAATCCGTGCGGTCAAGATCAGCCTGTTGGTCCTGGGGATCACCGCGATCGCCCAGATTGCCGTCGTGACGATCTCCGGGTCGATTGCCCTGGCAGCCGACACCATCCACAACTTCTCCGACGCGCTCACCGCGGTCCCGTTGTGGATCGCATTCGCACTGAGCACCAAGGCTGCCACCCGCCGCTACACCTACGGCTTCGGCCGCGTCGAGGATCTGGCGGGCCTATTCGTCGTTGCGATGATCACCATGTCGGCGATCATCGCCGGCTACGAGGCCGTCGTGCGGCTCATCCACCCCCAGCCCGTCGAAAACGTCGGCTGGGTTGCCCTGGCCGGACTAATAGGATTCATCGGCAACGAATGGGTCGCGCTCTACCGGATCGGCGTCGGCCGACGCATCGGCTCAGCCGCCCTGGTCGCCGACGGCCTGCACGCCCGTACCGACGGCTTCACTTCCCTGGCCGTCCTTGTTGCCGCCGGCGCTGTCGCACTGGGCGTCCCGCTGGCCGACCCGATCATCGGTCTGGTGATCACCGTGGCCATTCTGGCGGTGCTGCGCACTGCGGTGCGCGACGTGTTCCACCGCCTGCTGGACAGCGTGGACCCGGCCCTCATCGACACTGCCGAAGCCGTCCTGGCCACCCGGCCCGGGGTTCGATCAGTTCGCAGCCTACGGATGCGTTGGATCGGTCACCGCTTGCACGCCGACGCCGAACTCGACATCGATGCAACCCTGAGCCTGGCTGACGCCCACCGCATTGCCCACGACGCCGAACACGGACTCATCCACGCCGTCCCCAAACTCACCACGGCGCTGATCCACGCCTACCCTGCCGACCACCCAAACGCTGCAGAGCAGCACCGCCATGGCAGCGAGCCGCCAACCGAGATGAGCTCCTTTTAGCTTTAGCGCTGGCAACAGCGCCTGTCCGCCTGGGCGCTCGTCCGCGTGATTTGCCCTATCCGGCCGCCGGCGGACGTGGCACGACCATGGGACGAAAACCGTATCGAGGTACCGCACCGCCCATGCCCTGGCCGGCCGTCCCGGCGATCGGAACCCCCGGCATCCCCGGCACGCCCGCCGTGCTTTCGGGCATCACGCCCCAGCTGGTCGGGAGCGGCGCGGCGGCAGAGCCGGCCGCGGGAAGCGCGGCCCAGCTTGCCGGCACCGACAACCCGCCGATCGATCCCGCTCCGCCCAAACTCGCCGACAGCGCCGCACCGGCCGACGACATACCGGCCGCCGAACCAAGCCCACCCGCCAGCGCCGAACCCAACGACGCCGCGTCGCCGGCGGCGACCTGCGCCGCCGACCCCGCCACCAGCGAGAGCGACGCCAGCGACTGGGTCAGCCCCAAACACGAACTCACCGAGCTCAGGATCAGGGGCACAGCGGTGACGAAGATGAAGTCCAGCCAATCCGGCGGGTCCATGGACAACATCGGTGATGCGAGTTCCTGCAGGGCCAGGGGCACCCGGGACAGCAGTTGCGACAGCGTGGTCAGGTGCGCGTCCGACTCCGCGGCCCTGGCCACCGCTGCGGCCTGGGCGGTCAATCCTGCCTCGCTGGTGGTTGGCGGCGGGTCGGCGAAGGGCGCCACCTGGGATGCGGCCGCGGAGGCGGACGCATATGCGTACATCGCGGCAGCGTCCTGAGCCCACATTTCGGCGTACTGTGACTCGGTGGTCGCGATCGCCGTGATGTTTTGACCCAGCGCATTGGTCGCGACGAGCCAGGACAACATGGTCCTGTTCGCCGCCACCTCCGCCGGTGGAACGGTCATCTGAAACGCCACCTCATAGGCTTGCGCGGCCGCCCTGGCCTGGCCTGCCGCGTGCTGCGCCTGGGACGCGGTTGTGGCAAGCCAGGACACATACGGCGCCGCCGCCGCAGCCATGGATGCCGATACGGAACCCCGCCATGGTCCCTCGGTCAGTACCGACACCACCGCCAGGTACTCGACCGCCGTCGCGTACAAGTCGGCGGCCAGCACTTCCCATGCCGCGGCCGCGGCCCGCAACGACCCCGAGCCGCCGCCGGCGTACATGCGTCCCGAATTGATCTCCGGCGGCAATGCTGCGAAATCCAGCATGGCTAACCACCGGCAGCTTCGACAAGGCGCCGTGGCGCCGGCACCGGCCGGATTCCATTCAGCCGTTGCGGCACGGCCAATGACCAATGTGTACAAAGCGTTTCGGGTTCGAGGTTCATCGAAGACATGGAGGTTGCTCCTGGAGTCAGCGCGGCAGGCCCGGGAAGTTATCATGCGATAACCAGCACCCACCTGCCAGGTTATCAGTAGATAACCTGGTGTCAAGGTCGCCGTCGGAAAGGCTTGGGTCGACCCTGGAGCGGCTTTGATACTCGCCCGAAGTGCTAAGGCGAAGGCCGAGGGCTGATCACCCGGCCGCGACTCCCAGGGCCGGCCCCGGCCCGCTCACCGGTGCGGTGTGCCTGCCGTGCCGAGACAGGCCCGCCACCGCCACCAATCCCACGAGAATCAACGCCCCCCAGGCAAATTCGTCGACATTGAAGCGGTGTGCTGCGCTGAGCAGCGCCCCGGTCGCGAGATTGCCGATGAGCAGACCGATTCCGACCACGGTCTTGTAAAAGCCGTAGTGGGTGGCCACCAGCCGGTTTCCGGACAACGAGACCACTCTGTCCAGCTCGAAGGGAAACACCACCGCCGCGGCAAGCGCGAGCATGCTCGCCGACAGCAACAGCGCCAGCACCGCGGCGGCGATACCGAACCGTTGCTCGTTGGGAACGACCGCAAGGGGCACGAACGATGCCGTCAGCAGCATGACTCCGACGGGGAGGCTGCGCCCGGGTTCCCACCGCGCCCCGAACCAGCGGGTGAGGTGGCGCTGGCCGGCCACTGTGACCAAACTCGATATCAGGAAAAGCACTGCCACCAGGGATGTCTGGGATTGCGGCGCCAGCCGCGACGCATGCAGCGGAAGGGCGAGATTGATCTGGAATTCCAGCACGTACGCGCCGATCATGGCTGCGGCGAACCACAATACCGATCGGTTGCCCAAGACGACGCGCCAGTCCTCGATGACCGAGCTCTTCTCCGAATTCCGTGCATTGCCCGCGGCCCGGCCGGCTTTGTCCGGGGGCAGCGCCAACAGCTGTGCGACACTGAGGGCCGCGAAAACAACCGCAGCGGCCATGACCGATATCCGGAAGTCCATTGCCACCAACGCCAATCCAACCAGCGGGCCGAGCAGAATGCCCGACTGGTAGAAGACGTTGAACATCGCAAACGCTTCGATCCTGCGGTTTTCGGCGTCGGCCGCCAGGTAGGCGCGCGCTGCGGGATTGAACAGCGCACCCGCGAAACCCATTGCCGCCGAGGCGATTACCACAATCGGCAATGACTGCGCGAGCACCAGCAGCACGAATCCGCCAGTACGCACCAGACATCCGGCTACGATCATCGGCTTGTAGCCGAACCGGTCGGCCAGCGTGCCTCCCACGAAGAACATGCCCTGCTGGGCGAAGTTACGCACACCCAGCACCAGGCCCACCGCCCAGGCCGCCAGCCCGAGCGGGCCCGCCAGATAGCCGGCCAAGTAAGGCATCAGCATGTAGAAACCCACATTGATGGCGAACTGGTTGACCATCAGCACGCGGCTGGGACGATTGAAGCTGCGGAACTGAGCAACCATTCCCATCACCACATCACCCGAGTCGAGCTCTATGCCGTGTCAGCGGCTGGCGCTGTTGCCGACGGTGACGCGGTGGCGCAGGAGGAAAGCGACCGTCGTTGCCGGTCGTCGAAGGCCGGGATCGTCGACCTGCCGGCGCGGACCAGTCGCCATGGCCGACCGACCCCGGCGCGCATGCCAGCCGGTAGTCCCGGCTCTTCTCGCGGTTCGTTCGGGAACGAATTCTTTTGGGTGGTGAGCAGTTTACTGCCGATGATCGCGGCGATGTTCATCACCAGCAGACGCAACACCTGCATGGTCGCCACCAGCGGCTCGGCCGCCGAGTCGCTGGCTGCCAGCGCCACATAGATTCCGCCCGGTGTGGTTGCCAGATATGCCTGCGCAAAGGACACGCCGGTCCAAGCCGACACAACGAACGTCAACACCAGGCATCCAGCGACGGCGACTCCGATGAAGGCGCACGTCAAGGGCAGTAGTCGTAGGCATTGACGGAGGGCGCCGAGGGTGACGGCGCCTCCGGCCTGCCACCCGATCACCACGTATGCGACGGCATTGAGCGCGGGCGGCAGGGCCAGCACGAATTGCCCGGGGCCGGGGAGTTGAGTCACCAGCGCGACCAGCATGGGAGCGATCAGAAACGGCGCGGGCCATTTCCACTTCAACCCGGCGTAACCGGCTGCGACGATGACCACAATCGCGGCCACGCTGGAGACCAGCGTGACATGACTCCCGGCTGGATGCGACCGGGCTGCTGGAGCGCCGACGCATTGCAGGACCAGCGGAACCGTCAGCGCGACCACGACCACCCGAAGGTATTGCGACAGCGCCACGTAACGATGATCGACGCGCAATTCCGGTGCCATGGTGCATATTCCGCTGGCCCCACCCGCCAATGTCGACAGCAACGCGGTCGCCGGCGACAGCGTTTTCGCGGCGCGGGTCAAGACAAGGCCGCAAACCAGGCACAAGATCAGCGTCGCCGCGGAGCACACCGCAGAGATTCCGAGGTAGCCGGCGATCGTGGTACTGGCCAGGCCGCTCAGCGGCACGGCGACCGCCATGCCGATGCATCCTTGCGCCGGCCGGAGCAGAAACTTGTGCGGCACAAACTCCCGGCCCGCCAACACCGCCATGCATCCGGCACCGGCCAGCGCGGCGATCAGCCATCCGATCGGCATGTGAAATGCCGAGAACAGCAGCCCAAGTGTCATCGTGAGCAGCAGACAGCACAGCCAGTAACCGGCGGTTCGCAGCTTTCGTCGCATACCCATCGTTCAGGCGGCCATCTTGTCCAGATCGGCAAACACGGTGCCGTCGAACAGCTTTCGCGCTGTGCTGCGCAGTACCGCGGAAATCCCGTCGGCCCGGCCGCCGCCGATGACTTCCACGCTTATCGTGCCGGCCGGATGTTCGATCACCAACGACCCGGCGGTGAAGGGGTAGGGGAGAAATCTTGCGACGACCGTGTCGGAGAAGGTTGCTGCCGTCGCCAGGCATAACGCCCCGGAAACCGCGTGGGTTGGATGGCAGCTGCTCGGCACGAAGTAACGTGACCGGATATCGCCACGGTGCGACTTGGAGATCAGCATGACCTTCGGCAGAACGCGTCCGGTGACGTCGCCAAGCCCCATCGCGAGCGCGGCACGCAGCCGGACGTATTCGATATCGCGCAGCAATTCGCGCTCGCCGGTGAGCCGCTGCGGCGATTCGTCGCCCGCGATTCCGAACGCTTCCGCGTGGGCGATGATGGCGCACACCCCGGCGTCGATCGCGGTGACCGCGACCCCGTCGACATCGTCGACGGGATTTCCCGTCGGGAACAATGTGCCGGTACTCCCGCCGCAGAACTCGCTGAACACCATGTCGATCGCCGCCGCGCGCCCGGGCACACCGCTGATCTCGAATCCGCCGGCATACCGAACCTGTCCTCCGGGGGTGGGCACCGAAACCGTCACGGTAGCGCCGGTGTTGACCAGATGGACCCGGATCGGGGTGTAACCGTCAACCGTTGCGACAAGTCCGCGCTCGATCGCGAACGGCCCCACCCCGGCGAGGATGTTCCCGCACGTCGGTGTCCAATCCACCCGCATGGATTCGACATCCACCTGCGCGAAGAGATAGTCGATGTCGCAGCTGGCACGGGTCGCCGGACCCACTATCGCGACCTTGCTGGTCGTTGAGCTGCCACCGCCGAGTCCGTCGATCTGCCGGTGATCCGGCGAGCCCAGGACGGCAGGCAGCAACACATTCGGGTCTGCGCTGACGCGATCGAGATCCGACTTGAGCAGGTAGACCCCTTTGGAGGTGCCGCCCCGCATCAACATCGCTGGCACCGAGATCATTTCGGGCCCGCCACCCACCGGATCGCCGGCTCGGGTTTCACCACGGACATAGACATTCCCTTTTGGACCCTCCTTGGAGTGCCGGGCTAACTGCCCGGCGCTGCCAGTGAGGGCGGTGCAGTTGACGTCGGCTATCGAATGATAACCGAAGTTATCAACTGATAGCTGGGGCAGTCAAGGGCTGGCGACCGCGGAATGTCGGTGCTGCGGGCGGACGCCCGATACCTCATGGAGCCTCGCCAAAAGGGGTCTTGACAACCGGTTATCAACCGATACCATTAGCGCATGTTATCTACTGATAACCAGCAACGCGAAGCCGCGATCACAACGAACTCCCGGGCCGGGACGCCGGAACTCAACATGCGCACCCTGGTGACCGGCAGCTCCGGCCACCTGGGCGAGGCCCTGGTGCGCACCCTGCGGCAGCGCGGAGCCGACGTCGTCGGCCTGGACAGCCGGCCGTCGAAGTGGACCGATGTTGTTGGGTCCGTGACTGACCCGGGTTTGCTGCGCGAGGTGATGGCCGGCGTGGAGGTGGTATTCCACACGGCTACCCTGCACAAGCCGCAGCTGGCTTTCGTACCGAGTCACGAATTTGTGGAGACGAACATCAGCGGTACCCATCATCTGCTCGAAGCTGCGGTCGCGGCGAACGTCCGCTCCTTCGTGATGACCTCTTCGACAACGGTTTTCGGGGACGCGCTGGTGCCGCCGCCGGGTGAGCCCGCGGCCTGGATCGACGAATCGGTAGTGCCGATACCGAAAAACATCTACGGCGTGACCAAGGCCGCCGCCGAAGACCTGTGCCAGCTGGCGCATCGCAACGACGGCCTGGCCTGTGTGGTACTCCGGGTGGCGCGGTTCTTCGCCGAGTTCGATGACATGCCCGACGATTACGACGGACGCACCGACGACAACATCAAGGCCAACGAATACGCGTGCCGGCGCGTCGCTCTCGAGGACGCGGTCGACGCGCATCTGAGAGCGGCGCAGCTCGCACCGAGCCTTGGATTCGCCCGGTACATCATCTCCGCCACCACGCCGTTCGCTGTGGAAGACATGGCCGAGCTGCGAACCGACGCAGCCGCGGTGCTGGCGCGTCGGGTGCCCGATGCCGCAGCGGTATGGGCCGAACGTGGCTGGCGGTTCCCCGATCGGCTGGACCGCGTGTACGTCAACACCCGGGCCCGCCAGGAACTGGGATGGAATCCACGCTTCGATCTGAATGCCGTCGCAGCCCGGGTGGCCGACGGCGAACCGGTCCGGACGCCGCTGTCGCAACTAGTGGGTGCCAAGGAATATGCCAGCAGCTCCTACCACATCGGGGTATTCCACCCGACCAGGACCGATAGACCTGCCAAGGGCCACCGCGGTCAGTGTGCCGGTGTCGCGCCCCGTAACCAACATCCCGCGACCGTGCCGCGGTCACGGTCGCATCCGGCGCAACGGCTCGCGGCAGAAGCCTGAGAGGCCGGGCCGCGATGCTGCTCGTGTCGTACCGCAACCGCACAGCTGCGCTGGTGGCTGATGGCTTACCTTAGGTGCATGTCCGGGGAAGCCGCACGACGCAGCCCAACGGCGGACCGTATCCTGCGCGCGGCCGCCGAGCTCATCTCGTTGCGGGGCTACTCCGCCACCTCGACCCGGGAGATCGCCGCCGCTGTCGGCGTCGAGCAACCGGCCCTCTACAAGCACTTCTCCTCGAAGAAAGACATCCTCGCGGCGTTGGTGCGGCTTGCTCTGGAGCGTCCACTGGCGGTGGCCGACGAGCTTGCGGCGGTGCGCGCCCCGGCGGTGGTCAAGCTGCACCGTTGGCTCCAGGAGGCCTACGAGTATGTGAATCGCTCGCCCAACGTACTGGCCGCCCTCATCATCACTCCGGAACTGCAGCAGGACGACGCTTTCGCGGCCGAACAGGCGCTGGTTTCGAAGATCGAGCCGGTGATCGTGGATCTCATTCGGGCGGGACAGGACGAAGGCGATGTGCGCGAACTGAATCCGGTTTCGGCAGCGAGGCTGATCGAGGCGATGTTCGACGCAGTGACGTTCCCGGATCTCGCGGTCGATCCCGTTGAGATCGTGGAGTTCACCTTGGTCGCGTTGCTCTCCGATCCCGCTCGATTACCCGAAATCCGTTCCGCTGCTGATGCTTTGGAGATCAGCACGGAATCCGTACATCCTCCGCGATGAGCGCGGCTGCCGTGGCCGGCGCTGGTTCGGCGGCTGATGGCGCCGAGCGTGCGCTGACGGCGCCGACGGTGCCGTCAGGGCGGGCCGCGGCGCATGTTCCCGCCCTACATACACAGTCAAAGCCGTCACTGCACACTCGAAACGGCGGTATGACAGCCGACTCGGTGAGCACGTGTGGACCTCCACCTGGGGTCCATGTGAAAGATGCGATTGCTTGGTCCAGGACTCCGTGCAGTGCGGTGACGAGATCAGCACGGGACTAAGACGGATTAAGACGGGCCGACGACGGAAAAGTCGCCACTTCCCGCCAATGCCGCCTGCACCTGCTCGCGGGTGAGTTCCACATCGGCCGAAATCCGCACTGTCGACGGGCCGTCGGCATCCAGATCGACGGCGACGGAGTTGACGCGCTGCAGGGCCGTCAGTGCGTTGGTGACGGTGTCGACGCACCCCGCACAGCGCAGTCCGTCGACGGAGAAGGTCTGTTCGGCCATCATTGACTCCCAAAGTTACGTAACCGCAGGCTGTTTGACACCACAAAGAACGACGAGAACGCCATTGCGGCACCGGCGATCAGCGGGTTGAGCAGGCCGGCGGCGGCGATCGGGATGGCGGCGACGTTGTAGCCGAACGCCCAGACCATATTCATCCGGATGGTCCGCAAGGTGGCGCGCGCCAGATCCAGTGACTGCGGGACGATGTGCAGGTCGTCGCGGACCAGGATGATGTCGGCCGCACCGATCGCGACGTCGGTGCCGCGCCCGATCGCGAGCCCCAGGTCGGCACCCGCCAGGGCGGGACCGTCGTTGATACCGTCGCCGACCATGGCGACGGTATGTCCCTCGTCGCGCAGGCGCTGGATCACGCTGACTTTGCCTTCGGGCAGCACATCGGCGATGGCGGTGTCGATGCCGACCCGGGATGCGACCGCGTCGGCCACGGCCCGATTGTCGCCGGTGAGCAGCAGGGTCTGCAGCCCGCGGGCGCGCAGTGCCCGGATCGCGTCGGCCGCCGACTCCTTGACCGTGTCGGCAATCGTGACGGCGGCGCAGGCCACGCCGTCCACCGACACGAAAACTATTGTCTCGCCGCGTGACTCGCCTTCGCGACGGGCACCGTCCAGCGCGGCGTCCGACGGTGTGTCGCGGGTGATCCAGGAGGGTTTGCCGACTTCGACGTGGTGGCCGTCGACAATTCCCGACACGCCGCATCCGGCAACCGCGGCGAACTCGGCGACTGGAGCCGGGGCCGGCGACGCCGCGACGATAGCAGTCGCCACCGCATGCTCGGAAGCCGCTTCCACGGCGGCGGCGAGCGCCAGGACCTCCGCGGAATCGCGCCCGCCGGCCGTCGTCACCGTGCTCACCCGCAACTGGCCGACGGTCAAGGTGCCGGTCTTGTCGAACACCACGGTGTCGATACCGTGGATGGTTTCCAGCGCCCGGTAACCCTTGATGAAAATTCCCAGCTGCGCACCCCGGCCGGAGGCCACCATCATCGCCGTCGGCGTCGCCAGCCCCAGCGCACACGGGCAGGCGATCACCAGTACTCCGAGCGTCACCGAGAATGCCCGGTCCGCCCCGGCGCCGCTGAGGAGCCAGCACCCACCGGCCACTATCGCGATGGCAAAGACGACCGGCACGAACACCGCGGAGATCCGGTCGGCCAGGCGCTGGGCGCCGGCCTTCTGCGCCTGTGCTTCCTCGACCAGGCGAACCATCGCGGCGAATTGGGTGTCCGCGCCCACGGCGGTGGCCTCGATGACCAGGCGGCCGTCCAGCACGACGGTGCCGCCCAGGACCGGGGAGTCCGGGGCCGCCCGGACCGGCTTGGCCTCGCCGGTCATCGCGCTCATGTCGACTGCCGCGGTGCCGTCGGCGACGACCCCGTCGGCGGCGATGGTTTCGCCGGGACGGGTCACGAAGCGCTGCTGCTTTTTGAGTTCGCCCGCCGGGATCACCAGTTCGGCCCCGTCGGGCAGCAGCACCGTCACATCCTTGGCGCCCAGCGCAGCCAGCGCGCGCAACGCGCTACCGGCCTTGGATTTGGCCCGGGCCTCGAAGTACCGGCCGGCCAGGACGAAGACCGTGACCCCGGCGGCGACCTCGAGATAGATGGAGTCGCTGTTGAGGATCGCCTGCCAGATTCCGCGGCTCTCCCGCGGATGCTTGTCGACGAACACGGTCGACAGCGACCAGGCGGTGGCCGCAGTGATGCCCACCGAGATGAGCGTTTCCATCGACGCCGTCCGGTGCCGCGCGTTCCGCAGCGCTACCGAGTGGAACGGCCAAGCGGCCCACGTCACGATGGGGGCGGCCAGCGCGGTCAGCACAAATCCCCAGCCGGGGAACCTGGCGCTGGGCACGAGCGCGCACATGGTCGACAGATCGGCCAGCGGCACGAAGAGCACCGCCGCCACCAGCAGCCGCCATAACAGTTTGCGGGCATGCTCGGCGTCGGGATCACGCTCGTCGGTGGCCGACTCCGCATGCGGGACCGCGTGGTATCCGGCGCTTTCGACCACCTGGCACAGCTCGTCGGCCGCTAGGCCGACGGCATCGATCGTCGCGACGCGGGTGGCGAAGTTGACCGATGCCCGCACCCCGGGAACCTTGTTCAGCTTCGTTTCGACCCGGCTCGCGCAGGCGGCGCAGGACATTCCGGCAATATCGAGCTGGATATATGCCGGCGACGCCTGCGCAGAGCCGAGGTCGGAGTCCCCCACAACTGGAGCCGCCACGGCCCTCCTCGGATTGGCTCGGATTGGCTGGGATTGGCCAAAGTGCTGGTATCAGCCTACAAGTCGGACACCGGCGGCTATCGGTTCCCGCTATCGGGAATGCTCGTTGACCAGTGCGTACAGCCGCCACCGGCCCGGCACGCCTTTGAGTTCGTGTTCACCGCGCTCGGCGAAGCTGTGTTTGGAGCCGGTAACGATGTCGCGCACCGTCGAGGACACCAGCACCTCCCCGGGTTGGGCGAGCGCCATGACGCGTGCGGCGATGTGCACGGCCATGCCCGCGACGTCGCCGTGATCGCCTTTGAGAGCGCTACGCACCTCGACCTCACCGGCGTGGATGCCGACTCTGACCTCGATGCCGAGCACCCGGACCGCGTCGACAACGGCGGCCGCGCAGGCGATCGCGGCGCTGGGGCTGCTGAACGTCGCAACAAACCCGTCGCCCGCGGTGTTCACCTCATGACCGCCGAATCGCTGGATTTCGTGACGGACCAGGCTGTCGTGGTTGTCGAGCAGGTCGCGCCACCGGTCGTCACCGAGGGCGGCCGCGCGCTGGGTCGAGCCGACGATGTCGGTGAACATGATCGTGGTGAGCACCCGCTCGGTGAGCGAGCCGCGCACTCCGGTGATGAATTCCTCGACCTCGTCGAGCAGCGCCGCGGTGTCGCCGACCCAGTACAGCGAATCGGAGCCGGGTAGCTCGATGAAGCGTGATCCGGCGATGTGAGCGGCCAGGTAACGGCCGTGTTCGACCGGAACATATCTCGAGCGCCCCCGGTGCAGGATCAGCGTCGGCGCGCTGATGTGCTGCAGGCAGTCGCGCGCATCGGAATCTCGCACGGCGTTGTTGAACGCGCGAGCCGCGCTGGGCGATGCCGCGCGGTTACCGGCGAGATCCCACCAGGAGCGGAAAGCGTCGTCCCTGGCCACGCTGGGGGCAAGGATGCGCAGCACATCAAAACCCTGCTCGACGGCATCCGGCTCTATCGCGACGGTAAGGAACGGGTCGGCCGTCTTCGGGTCGATTCCGATCTCGTAGTCGGGCGCGCGCATCGTGCGTGCCGAGCCATCGACGACCACCAGGCTCTGCACCCGTTCGGGATAGCGGGCGGCCAGAACCAGCGCCGTCGTCGCGGTGAAGCCGGAGGTGAACACCGTGGCCCGCTCGCATCCCGCCGCATCCATGACCGCGACCGCGTCCTCGGCCCAGAACTTGGGACCGAGCAGCTCCGCTGACGGAACGCGAGACGACAGGCCGACCCCGCGATGGTCGAACCGGATCACCCGGCTGAACGAGGCCAGTCGCCGGTGGAAGCGGTACATCGACGGCTCGGCGTCGATCGTGTCGACCGGAATGGTCGGCCCCGGCACGACGAGCAGGTCGATCGGACCGTCGCCGAGCACCTGGTAGGCGATGTCCAGGTCGCCGCACCTGGCGTAGCGGGTCCTGGGAGTGGGGGGCACCTGTGACACGGCTACCCGCTGACGATCGGGACGAGATAGCGCGCGGCGTAGTCGCGGACGGCCGCATCGTCGGAGGTGTCGAGGCGGTCGGTGGGGAACATGATGATGCCCACGGCCACGCGCAGCAGGATGTCGGCGACGTCGGCGAGGTCGGCGTCGGGGAGGTCGGCACCGCAGCGCCGCAGGGTGCGCGCGATCCTGTCGGCGAATTGGCCGATCGGGAAGACGTGCGATCTGGAGAACATGCCGAACAGTTCGGGTTCGCTCTCGGCGATGCGCGCATACAGCGGCGAATCTTCGATGAGCCGCACCCCGAGCGCGAACGCCTCGATCACCGCCTGCTGTGGATCGAGGCCTTCGGTGGCGGTGTCGAGCGTGGTGAAGAACAGTTCGGCTTCGCGGCGCACGACACGTTCGAAGAGTTCGTCCTTGGTGGGGAAGCGCCGATAGATGGTGCTGCGGCTCACTCCGGCGCGCGCCGCGACGTCTTCGATGTTGGCCCGGCGCAGGCCGTAGGTTTCGAACACGGTGCGCGCGGTGTCCAGGATGGTTCGGTCGAGGCCGGTGATCGACTCGGCCCTGTCGGTGCTCGTTTCGGCGCCCATCCTGGACTGCATGATAGTTCTGCGGGGGTGCCGAGATTGCTGCCACGGCTGCGGTCTTCTGGTGATCCACGACCTTCACGGCAATCTGGACGCTGCATTGCCGGCATCTGGCCGCCCAGCTAGCTTTGATACAAAGAAACAGAATTGTGTCACTGCTTCACGGGGAGGCGGCGCGGAGGCTCGATGACGTCTGAATTGACCGCTGGAGCGAGATTCGACACCGGTGTTCGGGAAGGGCTGCCGGTGCTCGTCGAGCAACCCGCTGACCAAAGCGCCTTGCCGCGGCTGGGTCCGGATTCGCTGATCTGGAAGTTCTACGGGGATCACCGCACGCAGATCTTCGGCTTCCAGCGCGTCGCGGGCACCGAAAACTGTATCGAGCAGCTCGCGCAGGGGGTCTTCGATCATTCGGTGATTTTCAGCGACACCCTGGGCCGAGCCAGGCGGACGGCACCGCCGCTGATGAAAACGGTGTACTCCGAGGATCCCCATTCGTGGGGCCGCACGGTGCGCGACTTCCACAAGTCGATCAAGGGCACCATCAGCGACGGCTCGAGGTATCACGCGCTGAACCCGGAGTTGTTCTATTGGGCGCACGCCACCTTCGTTGACCAGGTCCTCTACACCGCGGACATGTTCATCCGACGGCTGTCGCGCGCGGAGAAGGAGCAGATCTTCGAGGAAAGCAAGACCTGGTACCGCCTTTACGGCGTCAGCGATCGGGGCCAGCCGCAGACCTACGACGAGTTCTGCACCTACTGGGAGGGCATGCTCGAGCGGTTCGTCCCGCACCAGACGGTCCGGTACGGCACCGGTTACCTGCGCAAAGGGATACCGGGTCCACGCAAGGTTCCCGGCCCGATCTGGAAGGTCTTGTCCGCGCCACTGAACGCCTACGCCCGGCTGGTCATCGTAGGGACGTTGCCGCCGCAAATGCGCGACGTGTGCGACCTGGACTGGGATGCCAGGAAGGAGAAGCGATTCCGGCGGTTCGCGGCGCTGGTCCGGGCGCTGAATCCGCTGATCAACCGGCTACCGCTGCGGTTGGTCTACGCGCCGTGGGCAGCCGACGCGTGGGCTCGTTGCGGCGTCGACCCGCGCAAACTGCACAACCGCCGTGGGACAGGGTAGAACCACGCAGACGGGAGCCCCTTGCATCGCGATGGCGGCCGTGCGCCAAGATTGCCAAGATAGGCAAGATAGTGAAAACGCAACGGGGAGATCTGGTCGGATGAGTCTGGCAACGCAGGCGGTTACCAAGGCCTTTGAACAGGCGCTTGAACAGGCCGGCACCAGACTGGCCAACCCGGCACGCCTATCGGATCCCGACAAACTGCGCGGCGCCGTCTCCGGCAAGACCGTGTTGGTGACCGGCGCGTCCTACGGTATCGGCGAGGCGACCGCCCGCAAACTGGCCGCAGCCGGAGCGACCGTGCTGATCGTGGCCCGATCGGCCGACCGGCTCGACGATGTCGCGGCTGCCATCAACGCCGGCGGCGGCGCAGCGATCGCCTATCCGGCCGATCTCGCCGACGAGGCCGCGGTCAGCGTACTGACGAAGCACATCAACGAGAACCACGGTCCGCTGGACATCGTGGTGAGCAACGCGGGCAAGTCGCTGCGCCGGTCGCTGCACGACCAGTACGACCGGCCGCACGACTTCCAGCGCACCATCGACATCAATTATCTGGGGCCGATCTGGCTGTTGCTGGGACTGCTGCCGGCGATGCGTGAGGCCGGCCGCGGGCACATCGTCAACGTCTCCAGCGTCGGAGTACGCGTGGTGCCCGGCCCGCAATGGGGCGCCTACCAGGCATCCAAGGGAGCCTTCGATCGCTGGCTGCGCAGCGTTTCACCGGAGTTGCACGTCGACGGTGTGGATGTGACGACGGTTTACTTTGCGCTGGTGCGCACTCGGATGATCGAGCCCACACCCATCCTCGGTCGACTTCCCGGCCTGTATCCCGATGAGGCCGCCGACTCAATCGCCAAAGCGATCATCGAGCGGCCCCGAACCAACGAACCACCCTGGCTCTGGCCCGCCGAAATTGCCTCGGTATTGCTGGCCGGACCGGCCGAACGCGCCGCAGGGTTGTGGCACCGCCGGTTCTTCGCCGGCTCGGCGCGGACGGAAGGGTGACGATGGTCGGCAGCGTGGTCAGCACGGCGGCTCGGGCGGTGCTGTTTTCCGGACTGCTCAGTCCGCCGGCCCCGGTCGCGCTGCTGCGACTGGTCCGCGAGCTGTATCGGGGCGGCATGAATCTGTACACCCTGCTCGCTGTTGCCGCGGCGCGATGGCCGGACCGGACCGCGATCATCGACGACGACGGCGCGCTGAGTTACCGCGAACTGCAGTCGATGACCGAGTCGATTGCCCACGAACTCTCGGATTCCGGCGCCGGGGCCGGCCAGGCGGTGGGCGTGATGTGCCGCAACGGCCGCAATTTCGTCACGGCGGTGTTCGCCGCGAGCCTGGTGGGCGCTGACGTGGTCTTGGTGAACACCGAATTCCGCAGCACTGCACTGGCGGCCGCACTGAATTCTCACCAAGTCCGAATAATCCTGTGCGACAAGGAATTCGTCGATCAAGTCGCCGAAACCGGGGAGTTGGCAACGGTAATCGATCCGCAGACGGTCACCACCACGCGCGGTGGTGTCCGGCCCGAGGTTGTCGCTTCGGGCCGGATCATCCTGTTGACTTCGGGTACCACGGGCGTGCCCAAGGGGGTGCCGCGCACCCCCAAGGTGAGTTCCGGCGTGGGGGTCGGTGTGACAATTCTCGAGCGCACCCGCCTGCATGTCGGCTCGCGAATGGCCTTGGCCACGCCGATGTTTCACGGCCTGGGCTTCGGCATGCTCACGCTGACCATCGGCCTCGGCGGCACGGTACTGACCCGGCGGCGCTTCGATGCCGAAGCCGCGCTGGCGCAAGCGTCGCTGCACCGGGCCGACGCGCTGAGCGCGGTGCCGGTCATGCTGGCCCGCATCCTGGATCTGCCCCAGCGGGTGCGGGCGCGGAACCCGGTTCCGTGCCTGCGGGTGGTGATCTCCAGTGGAGACCGGCTCGATCCGGGCCTGGCGCGACGGTTCATGGATACCTACGGCGACATCCTCTACAACCTGTACGGCTCCACCGAGGTCGGCATCGGATCCCTGGCCACGCCAGCCGACTTGCGGGTCGCCCCGGAAACGGTGGGCAGGCCCGTTGCGGGCTGCCCGATCCGCATTTTCGACCGCAACGGCAGGCCCGTCGGTCCGCGGGTCACCGGGCGCATCTTCGTCGGAGGCGAACTGAACTCCGACGGCTATACCGGCGGCGGCGGCAAAGCCGTCATCGACGGCATGGCCAGCACCGGCGACATGGGTTATCTCGACGGGTCCGGCCGGCTCTACATCGTCGGGCGGGAAGACGACATGATCGTCTCGGGCGGTGAGAACGTCTACCCGCGTGCTCTGGAAAATGCGCTCGCCCAACACCCCGGCGTCGCCGAGAACGCTGTCATCGGCGTTCCCGACGAACGGTTCGGTAATCGATTGGCCGCGTTCATCGTTGCCCGTCCCGACTGCGACCTCGACCCCGAGGAAATCCGAGAGTACGTGAAGGGCAAGGTATCCCGATTCGAGCAGCCCAGAGACATCCACATCGTCAGCGCTATCCCGCGCAACTCGACGGGCAAGGTGCTGCGCAGGGAGCTACTGGCCCTTGCGGCCCCGGAATCTCACTCCTGATCGTCGTCGGGTGCCAGGCCGATGGTGCTGGCCAACCACTTCGGCGCCAGGACCGAAACCACGGTGGCTCCGGCGGTGGCGCCGAACACACCCGTCCAGGCGACCGGCCCCAGCGGTGTGCATCCGAAAAAGTGGCTGACAACCGGGGTTTGGATGATGCCCACCAAGACGGCCGCGCTGCCTAGCGCGGTCGCCACGACCAGGGGGCTGTGCCGCCGGGTCAGTAGAGTCTGCGCCAACTGGGTGGTCACCAGCGCGGTCAATCCCATTGTCGAGGTACGGCGTTCGGTTCCCGGTGTCCAGCGGCCGATGGCCCAGGCCGCCGTCGCACCGGCCGCCGTGACCGCGCCGCGGGTGACGATCTGACGCATCAGCGGCGCGTCGAGGGAGGGCGTCGGGCCGGTCAGCACCGCCCGACGGTGGGCGCGACGGGCCTCCTCGGCCTCTTCCTCGGACTCGTATTCGGCCTCGTCGGGTGCGGCATACTGCGACGTGACGGCCACGGCAAGGGCCGGGAACATGTCGGTGAGCAGGTTGACCAGCAGCAGCTGGCGGGTCCCCACCGGCGCGCGGCCGGCCCCGAACGCGGTCCCGATGATGGTGAACAGCACCTCGCCCACGTTGCCGCCGACCAGGATGGTGACCGCGTCGCGCACCCCGGCCCACATGCTGCGGCCCTCGACCAGCGCGTCGAGCAGTGCGCTGAGATCGTCGTCGGTCAAGACGATGTCGGCTGCACCGCGGGCGGCCGACGAACCGCGACCGCTCACCCCGATACCCACGTCGGCCATCCGGATGGCGGCGGCGTCGTTGGCGCCGTCGCCGACCATCGCGGTCACCCGTCCGCAGCGTTGCAGGGCGGCGACAATCTGTACCTTCTGCTCCGGGCTGACCCGGGCGAATACTGGCACGTCGGCGGCGATTTTGGCGCAGCCGTCCTCGTCGAGGTTGGCCAGTTCGGCTCCGGTCACGACCCGCACGTCCGGCGGCAGGCCCAGCTGACGTGCGATCGCCCGCGCGGTGACCGGATGGTCGCCGGTGATCAGCACCACGTGCCGCTCGGCATCCAGCAGCGCCTCGATCAACGGCCGCGCCGAGGGGCGCGCCGTGTCGGCCAGACCGACATAGCCCAGCAGTTCCAGATCGTGGGCCGCGGCGTCGACGGCGTCCGCGTCGGTGTCGTCATCGTCGGCGGTGTCATGCACCCAGGGACGCTGGGCGACCGCCAGCACCCGCAAGCCCTGCTCGGCGAGGCTGTGCACCAGCGACTCGGCATGTGCCAGGTCGGCGTCGGGGTCGGCGAACCGGCAGCGCGGCAGTATCGTCTCCGGGGCGCCCTTGAGCATCAGCACCGGCGTGGCGTCGTCCCCGCCCGTCCTGCCGATAGCGGCCGCGTAGCCCCGACTGGATTCGAAGGGAACCTCGGCCACCAAGGTCCACTCCGAATCACCTTGGCCATCAAGAGAATTCGCTGCAACCAGGATCGCCTCATCGGTGGCGTGGGCATGTCCTTGTCCGTCGTGGGGCTGGGTGGAGGCGCGTGCGGCGGCCCGCAGCACCGCCGCCGAGCGCGGATCGTCGGGATATGGCTGTTCCGGGGTGGCCGAGCTTGGCAGGGCGCACACCACCCGCAGCCGGTTCTCGGTCAGCGTGCCGGTCTTGTCGAAGCAGATGGTGTCGACTCGGCCCAGCGCTTCGATGGTGCGCGGGGCGCGCACCAGCGCACCGCGCGCGGTCAGTCGCTGCGCGGCGGCCAGCTGGGACAGGGTGGCGACCAACGGCAAGCCTTCGGGAACTGCGGCGACCGCGATGGCGACGCCGTCGGCGACCGCCTGACGCAGTGAAGCTCGCCGCAGCAGCGCCAAGCCGGTCACCGCGGCGCCGCCGGCGAGCGTCAGCGGCAGGACCTTGCTGGTGAGATCCCGCAGCCGGGCCTGCACCCCGGCCGAGGTCTCGACATCGGCGACCGCCGAGATGGCGCGGTGTGCCGCGGTACCGACGCCGGTGGCCACGACGATGGCCCGGGCGCGACCGGCCACGATGGTGCTGCCCTCGAACAGCATGCTGGCCCGCTCGCCGTCGTTGACGGCTACCGGCTCCACCTGCTTTCCCACCGGCAGCGACTCACCGGTGAGCAGGGACTCGTCGACCTCGAGGTCCTCGGCGACCAAGACTCGGGCGTCGGCCGGAACCACCTCCGGTGCGGCCAGGTCGATGACATCGCCGGCGCGCAGCGATTTCGCCGACACCGTGACGGTGCGGGTGGCGTTGCGGGCCGCCTCCAGCCGGCGCCGGGTGGTCGCGACCGCCGGGACGACGACGCGGCGCACCAACTGGTCCTGCTCGGCGAACAGCTCGGCGGCCGCCGCCTCGGCCCGCAACCGTTGCGCCCCACCGGTGATCGCGTTGATCGTCATCACGCCCGCGACCAGCAGTGCATCGACGTTGCTGCCGACGATCGCCGAGGCCGCCGCGCCGACGGCCAGGATCGGAGTCAGCGGATCGGCGAGCTCGTGCCGGGTGGCGGCCGCCAGCTTCACCAGGTTCCGCGCCGGTTTGCGCAGCGGCGCCAGCACCGGGGTGTAAGAGAGGTCGTCGAGACGACGCCGCCATTCCGGGGTCCCCGGCTCGTCCGCCAACGGCCGGGATCCGCCGGCCAGGCGCGAATAGACGATCTCGGGGTCCAGGGCGTGCCAGGCGGTCAGCGGTTGCGGGGCGGGATCGGGCAGCCGCAGCACCTTGCCGGCCGAGAACGCGCCCGACACCAAAGCGGTTGCGGCAGCGGCATTGACGGGGTTGAACCAGCGTCGCAACGAGAGCGGATTGGTGGTCCGCCGCGGATCACCGGTGACCAGCAGCAGGCCGGCCAGGGTGGTGCCGCCCTGAGCGAGGCGCACCGCGGATTCGCTGGCCGACCGCGCCACCGGCAGCGCCGACAGGATTCGCACCGCGGCGGCGAGATCGGTGCCGGTGATGATGTCCGCCGTCCACGGCGTGGCCGCGCGGGGATCGTCGAGGGCCACCCCGATGTCGGCGATGGCCAGCGCGGCCAACGTATCGGTGGAGGCGAAATCCCGGTGCAACGCGGTGATCAGCAGCACCGGGCCACGATCCGCCCGCAGTTCGCGCACCAACCTCAGCAGTGGCGTACCGGGCGGATGCGTCGCGCCGACGCTGGCGGCCAAGTCCTCGGTGCCGGCGACATGGCGCAAGACCACCCGCGCTCCGGTTCGGTGTGCGGTCTGCAGCAACGCGATCGCGTAGGGGTCGACCTCCCATCCGACGTCGACGCTGCCCACGGCCTCGCCGTCGACAATCAGGTCGGCACGCTCGAGGCCCTGCGCCGGAGCCGCCGAGGACCCTTGTGCCCGAACCCATTTCAACCGTGCGCCCGTTGCGGGCAATTCGTCGGGGTCGGGCTCTGGTGCCTCCTCGCCGTGCAGCAGCGCGTCGGCAACCTCGTAGACGCGGTCGTCATCCCAGCCGGGCTCGTCCCCGCGCGCCCGCAAGACGGCACGGTGATCACCGCGTAGCGCGGCGCCGTCGATGACGACGACTTTCACCCGATCGAGCCGCCGCAACGCGCCCGGGTCGAGGATCAGTTGCCCGGAGTTGGCCAGGCCGCGACCCAGGATCGTGGCGAACGACTGCCGACCCAGGTGGGCCGCCTTCGGCACTCCGGCCAGGATGGCCTCGCCGGCCTCGGCGGGTCCGCCGCCGGCCAGCAGCGCGCCCACCGCTGCCACCGCCGAGCCGTTGGCGGCTTGGTCCACGTAAGTCTCGACCGGCCCGGCCATCGAACCCTTGGCGGTGTCGATCGCGGCGTCGATCGCCCCGTCGACCACGATGTGCGAGGCGTCGCCGGCGGCCGTGGCCGCCCAGTTGTGCCGGGGCGCATGCGAATCCGGACCCGCCGACGAGATGACCGGGACCACCGGCGCCTGGGGCCGGTCGGGCGAGGCGAGCTCGGGCTCGCGGGCGCGCCATCGTTGGCGATGCGCTGCGGCCTCGGACAGCTGCAGGCCGCGCTGGGCCAGGTTCAGCAGCGGGGTGCCGACCGATTGGCTCAACCCGGACGCCACGGCCGTCGAGGCGCTGAGGGCAAGGTCGGTGCCGACCCGGCCCAGCCGGGACTCCAGCACCGCCACCACGCGAGGCTGGTTGTTCAGCAGCGCGGCCGCCGCGCGCGCACTTCGCGGCGCGACGGGCAGCCGGGTGAACCAGCCGGTCACCGACGCCCCGAGCGCTACCACGTCCATCGCCGCCGCGGTCAACGGCACCAGAATGGCCAGTGGGTTTCCCGGGTCGGCGAAGGGCGCGGTCCGCGGTGCCGACACGGTGGAGGTGAGGTCCGCAGCGACGGCACACACCGTTTCGCGCACCTCGTCCACGACGGCGTCGCTGTCGGCATCGGCCGCGATTTCGAGCACCAAGCGGCCCAATGCGCCTTCCACATGGGCCTTGGCGACTCCCGGAATCCGGCGAACCGGCTCCTCGAGCACCGCCGCATGCTCGTGCCATCGGGGAAACGGCAGCAATGGATCGAGGTCCAGGTGAACTCGACGCCCGCTATGCCAACGCATCGGCGGCGCGAGGCGCCCGGCCCGTTCGGTAGCCGCATTCGTCATCCCGAGCGCATGTCCGGTCGACTGAGCCGCGGCCTCCACCACCGGAACGATCAGCTCCAGCATCGGGCTGGCCAGCATCTCCACCGCACCCGCAGCGCTGGCCACACCACTCACCCCGGCCCGCACGGCCTGTGCGGCCCCTCCGGTGATCCCGCCGACGACGTCGGCCACACCCGGAACCCTCATTCCGCCACCTCTCAGTGCTTACCTCGGCTTTACAGGGGCCTTACCGGGGCCTTGCCGGGGCCTTGCCGGGGCCTGCCGCGGCTTACCGCGCCCTAATACTCGCGGCGTGTCGACGACCTGTCCACACGGCGTGCGGTGGGCCCGGCTACCGAGTTGACGGCAAACCGAATGAGCTAAACAGGCTCGGATCGAGAAAGACGGTCATCGCGGCGATCCCGGTGGCACCCAGGGTCAGGATATGCACGGAACGAGCCCCGCAGCACATTACCGTGGCCGCGCCCGCGAGAGCTGTGTCAACCGGTCGCCGGTGACGGGGCTACCCGGAACAGATATTCGCGGTTGAATTTCGTCTACAGAATGCGGTGGTTCGCCCGGCCAACGTGGTAGCCGGTGGGAAAGGACTTTTCGATGACCTGCAATCGATGGTCCACCCTGGACTCGAGCTCGAGCACCACACAGCCATCACTGACGGTCTTCGATTCGAGAACTATGTACCTTTGACCACCACCGTTGATATCGGTGATCGGGTCACCCGAGTGCAAATTTTCGACGGCCACCAATTCAGGGGTTCCGTGTGACTCCACGGAACACACAGTAAGGCAATTCAGTGCACCAGGGAACACCCCGAATGCTCGAGCGACGTCGAGACCCGGCCGGGTGCCGGGCCGGCGGCAGGTCTTGAGCCCCTGGTTACGGTTAACCGAAGGACCATGTTTATATCGGCTGGAGCGGAACATTCCTTCCCGGCGGATGCCGGATCGTCGTTACGCTCAATTCCTGCCGGCTTCTCGGCACTGCCTCGATCGGAGATGTGAGCGATGGTATTTGTGATCGCGTCGCCCGAAATGGTTGCGGCAGCCGCGGCGGATCTCGCGAGCATTCGCGCCGCGATCAGCTCGGCCACCGCTGCCGCCGCGATCCCGACCACAGGTGTCTTGGCCGCCGGTGCCGACGAGGTGTCGGCAGTCATCGCCGCGCTGTTCGACGCGCACGCGCAGGCATATCAGGCATTGAGTGTCCGGGCGGTGGCTTTTCACGACCAGTTTGCCCGGGCGCTCGACGCGGGCGCGAACTCCTATGCGGGGGCCGAGGCGGCCAACGCGTCGCCCCTTCAGGTATTGCAGACCGTGGAGCAGAACGTGCTCAATGCGGTCAATGCGCCCACCCAGGCCCTGTTGGGCCGCCCGCTGATCGGCAATGGCACCAACGGGCTGCCCAACACCGGCCAGGACGGCGGGCCGGGTGGCCTGCTGTACGGCAACGGCGGCAACGGGGGCTCCGGCGGACCGGGCCAGCTTGGCGGCAACGGCGGTTCGGCGGGACTGATCGGCAACGGTGGGGCGGGCGGGGCGGGCGGCCCGGGCACCCCCACCTCGGTGGTCGGCAAAGCCGGCGGGGCGGGCGGCAGCGGCGGGTGGCTGATCGGCAACGGTGGTGGCGGAGGGCCGGGCGGCGTGGGCGCGCTGGCCGTGGACGCCAATGGCGGGCCGGGCGGTGACGGCGGTAACGCCGTCGGGCTGTTCGGCAACGGTGGCCCCGGTGGTACGGGCGGGGTGAGTGGGCCAAGTCCTTCCGGCGGCGATGGCGGCAAAGGGGGTAGCGGTGGCGATGCCGGGATGTTCGGATTCGGTGGCGCTGGCGGTGACGGCGGCATCGGCGACGATACCGGCGGGCATGGCGGTGCCGGTGGCATCGGCGGGCTGGTGGGTGACGGCGGTGGCGGCGGGGCCGGTGGCTTCGGCAGCAATGGCGACGGCGGTGATGGCGGCGACGGCGGCAACGGCGGTGTCATAGGAACCGGCGGCGCCGGCGGGCTTGGCGGCGTTGCGGGCAACGCCGGCGGAACTGGTGGTGGCGGCGGCCACGGCGGCCGGGGCGGCACGTTCGGCGACGGCGGTGCCGGCGGTGACGGCGGACGGGGCGGTTTAGCCGGTGGCCTCGGCGGTAAGGGCGGCGACGCCGGATTCTTCGGCAACGGCGGCGTCGGCGGCGATGGCCAATACGGCACCACCTCCTCGGCCGGCGGTATCGGCGGTAACGGCGGCATCGTCATCGGCAACGGCGGCAACGGCGGCATGGGCGGCATGGGCGTCCCGGGCGCCAAGGGCGGCAACGGTGGCAACGCGATCGGGCTGTTCGGCCAGGGCGGGACCGGTGGTACCGGTGGTTTCGGTATCGGCGGCACCAACGGTGGCGACGGGGGTGACGGCGGCTTCGGCGGATTGATCGGCAGCGGCGGCGCCGGCGGTGTCGCCGGCACCAGCATCGGACAGCCGGCCGCCGGTGGTAACGGCGGCAACGCCCGTTGGATCGGCGATGGTGGTGACGGTGGGGACGGCATTTTCGGCGGGCCTGGAGGGGCCGGCGGCACGGGCGGCACCCTGTTCGGCTCCGACGGTGCCTCGGGGGCGAGCTAGCCGGCGCCGGTGGGGGTTTCGGCGTCAGCCCGGCGTTGCTTGAAGAACACGCTGACGCGGCAGATCAGGCCGGAGTCGTTCTGCTCGAAGAGGATGCATTCGGGCCATTCGGCGGGCGCGCCGTCGATCTCGAAGGATTCGGTCAACTCGACGTAGGACAGCCGCGCGTCCACCTTAGCGACCCGTTGTACCCGCAGCCGGTGGTCTTTGAGATCGGTGAGCACCTTACGCAGGTAGCCGACATAGTGCTGTTTGCCCTCGATGACATCGCAGAACGGGCCCTCCCGCGTCAGGCCGTCGTCGGCGATGGTGGCGGCCAGGCCGTCCCAATCATGGTCAGCCAGGCAGGTCAGGTAGCGCTCGACAACGCCGGCGCCCGACGCCGGGGACTCCACGGGAAATCACAGTACGGCAACGCGGCGGATTCCAAGAAGGCCAAAGACCAAGCCACCAGGACCAAGCAAGACTAAGAGCGCCAAGAGATATGCGTTCGGCAACCCGCCGCCCCGGCGGTGGCGACCCGGGCAAGAATGGTGCGATGAGTAGTCCCAGCGCGCCGGAGTCGCCGGCCGAAGCGCCGACCTGTTACCGGCATCCGGGCCGTCGGGCCTACGTGCGCTGCAACCGTTGCGAACGGTATATCTGCGCGGACTGCATGCGCGACGCCGCTGTCGGACACCAATGTGTGCAGTGCGTCCAAGCGGGCGCCCGGACCGTTCGACAGCCGCGGACCCGCTTCGGCGGTCGGCAGCGGTCGGCCACGCCGGTGCTCACCTACACGCTGATAGTGATCAATGTGCTGGCTTTCGTCGTGCAGATGTCGTCGGGGAATTTGGAAAAGCAACTGGCCCTGTGGTCACCCGCGGTGGCCGACGGCCAGCTGTATCGGCTGGTGACCTCGGCGTTCCTGCATTACGGCGCGACGCATCTGCTCCTGAACATGTGGGCGCTGTATGTCGTGGGCCCACCGCTCGAAATATGGCTGGGGCGACTGCGTTTCGGCGCGCTGTACGCCCTGAGCGGGCTTGGCGGGTCGGTGTTGGTCTACTTGCTGTCGCCGCTGAATACGGCGACCGCGGGCGCATCGGGGGCAATCTTCGGCCTGTTCGGTGCGACCTTCGTGGTGGGAAAACGGCTGGCCCTCGACGTGCGCTGGGTCGTCGCGGTCATCGTGATCAACCTGGTCTTCACCTTCGTCGTTCCGGCGGTCAGCTCACAACTGATCAGCTGGCAGGGACACGTGGGCGGGCTGGTCACCGGGGGGCTGGTCGCGGCGGCCTACGTCTACCCGCCGCGGGAACGCCGGAACGCGGTCCAAGTCGCTGCGACGGTCATTGTCCTGATTGTGTTGGCCGGGCTGACCTGGTGGCGCACCGCCAGTCTGCTCGCTGAGTTTTCGGCATGAGCCGGTGGGTGGCGTGCGCCGATCGGGCGTTGTCCGAATCGGTACCGGCGCCACCGGATCGGGTCCGCGATTTCTACGTGGACCTGGACAAGATCAAGCTCGCGCACCCACTGATCATGTCGGTTCAGCCGACGGGCCGCCGCGAAACCGCGCAGGGTTATCTGCAGAGCTATCGAGTGGTAGATCGAATCCCGTTGGGGCCGTTTGCTATCCGGACCAGCTACCGGGCACGGCTGTACGTCCCCACCGACGGCGATGTCAGCACCTTGGCCGACCAGTGGCCGGGGGTCCAGTTATGCGCAACGGTGAGTTTCGAGCCGATCGACACCGGGACCCGGCTCACCGAGCGAATCCGGATCACCGCGCCGCGGCTACTGGCCGCGTTCACCACCCGCGAGGCGGTCAAGGCGCATCGGGCAATGCTGTCCGGCATCCGTCGCCACTTCGAATGCCGCTCGGCGTGACCGGCAAGCGCCTGTCGGCAGGTTAGCTTGCCGCTGCGATGGCGCTGCCAGCGTGCGCTTACCTCTCGCTGAAGTCCGAGGCCCGCGCCCAAGAATTCGGTCAGCGGGTAGCCAACGCGCCCAGCCGGGCGTCGATGAGTTCGACCAGCCCCGGGCCGGGTTCGGTGGTGAGGTCGGTGGTGTCGAAGCAGGCCCAGTAGCCATCGCGGATCTCGGCCTGCATGCCCGGCGGAAATTTTGGACCAGCACGTTCCAAAACGACGGCGATCACACCGGATTGCAGCAGGATGGCTGCGATGGGTTAGTCGTGGCCGCTGAAGATGATTCGCATCATTTTCAGATTGATGCGAGCAAAACGCCAGAACTGGACCAGAAGGTTCTGCCGCATGCGAAGCTTCGCACCGGTGGGCAAAGGAGCGTCGGCGATGCGCTCGGCGGTCTGGACGTTCACCTCCGAGTCGCTGTTGTCCGCATCCATAGGGGCCATGGGAGCGCCTTTCATTCAGGGATCAGCCACCAGAACGGCCTGGCCTTGGCCTTGTAGATGAACAGGTAGTGCAGGAGCACTTTGATCCAGTGGCCGGCCAGTCCGAGCTCGCCGGATGTGCCGGCGATGTCGCGGCCGGTCTGCGGGTAGCGCACCCGGTCGGGAACGACCGGAAACATCGTCATCGCGGCAGCCGAACCTTCGCGAAAGCCGGTCCCAGCCGACGCGATGCACGCGGCGCCCATGGTAGCCATGGAGGCGCGATGGGCCGGAGCTGTGGCGTTTTTGGTGATGCGGTCGCGAATGGTCTCCGCGACCGTCTTGGCCATGATGCCCGACGGCATGCCGGTGCGCGGTGGGCTGGGGGTGATGACCGTCCCGGTGAGGCTTTTGCGCGGTCGGGATATCGGGTGCGGGGGCGCGAATGCAATGCCCGGCGCGAAGATGTTCGGGTAGGCGACGGACTCGTAGGTGTGTGGCCAGTCCTCGGCGGACCACTGGTCGTACGGCTTGCCCGAGTAGTCCGCGTCGACCTTGAGGAAACCGGACGGCGCGAAAAGCGTTGAGGTGATGTCGTTGCCGGCGTTGTCGTAGGCAGCCAGGCTGGCGCCCCTGAACGGTGGCAGCAGCATCGCGAAGTCGAAGTCCAGATCGTGCTCCTTGCCGTCGAGCTGCTCGTATCGCAGCTTGCAATCCATCACCTCGTGCACATGGGCCTGCGTGATGGCCCTGACGCCGCGTTCGCGAAAAAGCGACTCGGTCCACAACCGGCTGGATTGCATGAAGCCCTTGTCGACAAACCTCATGCCGTCGACTCCGAAGTCGCCCAGTTCGTACTCGTTGGTCAGGTAGATGACCTCGGCCAGATCTCGCACTCCGGCCGAGCGCAGTCTGTGCTCGACGTTGAAGGTGTACTCGAACGCCGCGCCTTCGCAGGTGCAAGTGCCGTGTCCGACGCCGATGACGAGGCGCTGCTTCTGGCCCGCTTTCAGCTTGGCGATGACCGCGTCAAGCGCCTTGGCGGCCTCGGCCGCGTGGGCGGCGGTGCACACCGAGTACGAGTGTCCGTCGGGCCCGAGGCCAGGTGTGGCCGCGAAATTCAGCTGGGGGCCGGTGGCATTGATGAGGTAGTCGTAGGTAACGCTGCCGGTCTCGCCGTGGCGGGCGTCATCGGTGTAAGTGAAGTCCACCGATGACGACGTCTGTGCACCGGTGCCCTCAGGTCGGATGGCAGTCGCCAGCGCCTGGTGGAAGATGATGCCCTTGCGCTGGTAGATCGGCTTGAGTGGGATCAACACCTGCGCCGGTTCCATGCGGCCCACGCCGACCCAGATGTTGGACGGAATCCAGTTCCAGTCCGCGTTCGGCGAGATCACCACGATTTCGTGCTTGCGGGCAAGCCATCGGCGCAGATGCAGAGCGGCAGTATGTCCGGCGATGCCGGCGCCGAGGATAACGACTCGTGCCATGGTCGCTCCTTGTCGAATTTGGCTAACAGGCTACTTGCGGCTGCTCATCCGATAGTATACCCCCTAGGGTATCGCGGGAAGTCGCTCACCGTCTAGGACGACGGCGACTTGGGAGGCTCGGGTCAGCGACCCGAAGCGAGCAGTATCACCAGTCTCAGGCGGTCCGCTTCGGACTACACCTGGGTGGACAACGTGGACGGCAGCAAAGGCGTATTCATCATCGCAGAGGGCTTGCTGATGTACTTACAGCCCAACAGGCCATGGAGCTGATCACCCAGTGCGCCGAGCGGCTTGCCGGCGGGGCAGATATTCTTCGACCTACCGCCGACCATCGTCAAAAAGATCGCGCCTAAACCGAGTGGATACCCCCACCGCGTCTCGAGCGCGGCCAACCCCGCATCAACACGATGCGCCATCCCGAAAAACTCCTCCACGCAGACGAGGACGAGCCAATTGCTAACCCGCGTGACGGACCGAATCTATTCGGTTATCCACCGCGCGGTCAGCGCCGATTCGGAGAGGTATTTCGTGGAGCTCCAGCCGCCGTCGACGACGATCGTCTGGCCGTTGATGAACGAACCGCCGGGGGAGCACAGGAACGCCACGGTGCTGGCGACGTCGTCGACGGTGCCAAGCCGGGTATGCGGCGTCATCTCCATATTGATCCGCCGGAACCGCTCCTCCTGCAGCCGATGCTCGGTCATGGGTGTCTGAATGACCCCGGGAGCCACGGCGTTGCACCGTATTCCCTGCGCACCGTATTGGCAGGCGATGTGGGTGGTCAGCGCGGTGAGGCCGCCCTTGGCCGCCGAATAGGCCCCGCCGCGCAATCCGCCGACGACAGCGAACGTCGAGGTGATGTTGACGATCCCGGAGCCCGCGGGCATGTGCGGCAACACTTCGCGGGTGAGGCGAAAGGGCGCCCGCAACATCAAGTTCAGGAAGTAGTCCAGGGATTCGTCGGCGGTCTCGTGCAGCGGCTTCGGGTTGCCCACCCCTGCGGCGTTGACCAGGAAATCGATGTGATCCCAACGGGTTACCACGACGTCGGTGATCCGCCGGGGGGCGTCGTCGTCGGTCAGATCGACTGCACAGGTGGCCACTCGGTCGGGATCGCCGATGGCACGTGCCAACTCAGCCAGCTTGTCGGCATTGCGTCCCGTCGCCAGCACCGCCATCCCCATCTCGGCAAGCCTTGTCGCGCAACCGAAACCGATCCCACCCGTTGCACCCGTGACGACCGCCACCTGCATCTCACGACTCGACTTTCATCAGCGCCGCCTTGATGTGATGCTTGAGCACCTTTCCCGCCTCATTCTTCGGCAGGTCATCCCAGATCACCAGCTGTTCGGGAATTTTGAACCGCGCCAGGCCGGCGGCTTCCAGGTAGCTGCACAACTGGGCCAGCTCCGGGCCGGGCGGACTCGTGGGTACGACGACGGCGCAGGCCCGTTCCCCGGTGCGCTCGTCGGGCAGTCCGACGATCGAGATCTCGGCGATGCCGGGATGGTTGACCAGAATGTCCTCGACTTCCTTCGGGGAGATGTTCTCGCCGTTGCGGATGATGACGTCCTTGGCCCGCCCGGTGACCACCAGGTAGTCATCGTCGACCCAGCGTCCGAGATCTCCGGTGTGGAAATAGCCTTCGGCGTCGAACGATCCGGCCTCGTCGTCCGGGTGCTGGTAGCCGGCCAGCATCTGGGGTCCGCGCACCAGGATCTCCCCGGACACCAGCTTGACGTCGGCGAAACCGACCCGGCCGTCGGTGTTGGCGGCGTGGTCGAGGTCATTCGGTGAACCTACGGTGGTGACCGGCACCTCTGTCGAGCCGTACACCCGGGTGACGACGGCCGGTCCGAAATACGCGCTCGCCCTGCGGATCAGCGACGGAGATACGGATGCGCCGCCACACACGAACAGCTTCAGGTCGGGTAGCCGGGCATCGGCTCGTTGCGCGGCGGCGAGCAGTTGCTCCAAAAACGGGGTGGCGCCGGCCATATGCGTGCAGTGTTCGGCGTGCATGAGCCGAAGCGCGTCCTCGGCGTTCCAGCGGTCCATCAGCACAGCGGTGGTGCCCAGCAGCAGCGGGCATTCGAACGCATAGATGGAGCCGCCGATGTGGGCGATCGGTGACGGGACCAGGAAGGTGTCGCCCGGCTCGACCAGCCAGTGCTCACCAATCTGACGGATCAGCGCATGAATCGAATTATGAGTGTGCAGCACACCTTTCGCGCGCCCGCTGGTTCCCGAGGTATACAGGATCATGCGCACCGCATCGGGATCCGGCTCAGGCAGCTGGCGGCCGGTCACCGGTCCGGCGAACAGCGACCGGAATGGGAGCTGGCTCGGGAGGCAATCCCCCCGCACGACCACGACATCGGGTGGCGACGCCAGCCCGGCGGTCACCCGCCGCAACATCGCGCAGTAATCCTGGCGGCCGAAACGCGCAGGGACGAACACCATTCGGCTGTCGGCGTCTTCGAGGATGAACCGCAGCTCGCGATCCCGCAGGGACGGCAGGATCGGGTTGGCCACCAGTCCCGCCAGCGTTGCGGCGAGGTAGATCACCGCGGCCTCGTGCCAGTTGGGCAGCATGAACGACACCACACTGTTGCGGGGCAGGCGACTCAACAGCGCGTGCGCCAGCATCGTCGCCCGGCGGTAGAGGGTTTGGCAATCCAGCCGCTTATCGCCGTCGACCAGCGCCACCCGGTGCGGCGCGTGCCGCGCGCCCTCACGCAGCGCGTCGGCCAGCGTTTCGCCTGCCCACCAGCCGCGTGCATACGCTTCGGCGGCGCGTGCGTCGTCCCAACGGATCCATCGGCCGCCGATCAGCTTGCGGTCTGGGGCCATGGTCAGCCACGCATCCGCCGCATCGTCATCGAGTGACGAAATCGCGATGCAGGATGGGTGTTGAGCGTGACCTGGGCGACCCGCCCGTCGGACGCGGTGTAGGTACGCCGCACCTGCAGGGCAGGCGCACCCGGTTCGACATCGAGGCCTTCGGCCAGCGCCGGTGAAATGAGGACCGCGGCAATCTCTTGATGAACCTCGATGATACTGAGCCCGAACAGATCTTCGATCAGCGGGAAAATGGGACCGTGGTGGCGCTGCAGCAGCCTGCCGACCGCGGCAAACGCCCGGTTGACGTAGTACTCGGTGCGGCACAGCGCGATCCCGGCAGGCTCGGCACCTTCAGTAAGCCGAAATCCACGGACGGCCAGCCACTGCTCACCGCCAACCAGTCCGGTGTGGTCCGCCAACTCGTCGTCGACGGTGACCATGGCGATCGACTCGATCGCGAACCGGGTGCTGGTAGCGAACGCGAGCAGATCGTTGATCGACATGACGTGCTGGACATAGGAATCGGCCGACGGCCGCGGCATGACGAGCGTGCCGGTGCGTGGCCGCGACGACACCAGGTTGTCGTCGCGCAGCCGCCGCAATGCCTCACGAACCGTGTAGCGGCTTACCGCGAACCGCTCGCACAACTCATGCTCGGTCGGCAACTGCGACCCCACCGGGTAAACCCCGTCGACGATCTCCTTGCGCAGCGTCCGTGCCACCTGCAGATAGCGGTGGTCGATCGCCTTGGGTTCGGACACGTTGGCGCCCTTCAGGATTCCCGGGCCGACGGGCGAAGGGCCAGTATGCTGCCGTCGGCGTCCGCAGACACGTAAAGGGTGCCGTCGGGGCCGGCGGCGATGCCGGCGAAGGGGCCCTGTGGTCCGGAGAACGGCGGCATCCCGCGCAGCGGCTTGGGCGCGACCCCGGGCGGCGCGCCGATCGGCAGATCGGATGCGATGGTGTGCCGGTCGCCGCTGCCGAGGTCGAAACAGACGAGTTCCTTTGCGCCGGAGTCGACGACGAATACGTGGCGGCCGAGCGCCAGAATGCCCTGGGGACGCTGCAGCCCGATCAGCAGCGTGCCGCTGTCGCCGATACCGCGCACCCGTCCGGCGCCTGCCTCGGAGACCAGGCAGGTGCCGTCGGCTGTGATTGCCACGCCAATCGGCTCAACCAGGCCCGAGGCCAGCACGTCGACCCGGCCGCGATCGATCGACAGCACCCGTCCGGTCCCCAGCTCGGCCACCACCACGGCTCCGGAGGGAGCCACCACCACGCCGTAGAGTTGGTCGAATCCGCTTGCCAGGACGTCACTTTCGCCGGCTTCCGGCCGGTAGCGGGCCACCTCGCCGTTGGACGTGGTGACCACGAATTCCCCCGGGCAACCGGCCGTCACGCCACGCAGGAAGCCGGGATATCCCGGCGTGAACAGCATCCCGGCGGTGCGCAGCGTGCCGTCCCCCGAAAAGCCGTAGAAGTAGGTTCCGTCGGCGATGTAGAGATCTCCGTCCGTGCCGACCGTCAGGTCCAGCGGCCAATTCAACCCCCCTTCCAGCGCCGGGCGGGCGGTACCATCGCGAAGGATTTCGGTGATCGCACCGGTGAAATTCGAGACGAACAGCCGCTCACCGACAAACGTCAGGTTGTCCAGGCCGGGAGTCAGCGTCGCCAGCACCGTGCGGTCCCCGGTGCGCGGATCGATCGCCAGCACCTGCCCGCTGTGCACCTGGGTGGAGACGAGCCGGCCGTCGGGATCGAACTTCACCGCGTCGGGAACACCGAGGTCGCCGGCCACGCATTCCGGGACGCCTCCGTCGGGATCGATGCGCCAAATCTCGTTGGCGCCCATGACCGGAAAGTACAACAACCCGTCCGGCCCGACCTCCATGGCATTGGGCAACGGCACGTTTTCCAGCAAGACCCGCGGCTCACCACCGTTGAGGTCGAGTTCCAGCAGGCGTCCAGCCTCGCGGCACTCGCCGACGAACAACCGGCCGTCATGAAAGGTGATCCCGTTTGCGGACGGCAGGTCGTCCCGAAGCACCCGGGTGCGACCGGCCTGGTCGCGCAGGCTGACCCGCCCGTCCATCACCTCGGTCGCATAGAGGTTGCCGTCCGGGCCGAAGGCGATGTCGTCAGGTGCGACAATCTCGCCTCCTTTGGGGCTGATGGTGTCGAGGTGCCCGGACGCCAGATCGAGCGCGCTGATCTGACTGCCGGTCACCTGCGCGATGTAGACGCGGCCGTCCGGACCCGTGCGCAGACCGTTGGCGCCGAACAGGCGGCTGGGCGCGGTGAGCCGGGTCAGGCTCCAGCCTTCGGCGACGCGCGGTGGCCGCTCGGCCGGGTAGCGGCCTTGCGAGTGGGCCGTGTGGTGTCTCGATCCGGTTCCGGCTATCACTGCTCGGACCATAGCAATCGATCACTGGTCCAGACAATACTGCCGGCGCCATCCGGGGCCCACCTTGACGCACAGCGCCGCCAACGAGAATCATGTTCTTTTGTGGGTGCACGCCGTTATCTTGTCCAGACAATTAGATGACTGACGATCTGTTGAGTTTGGCCGGACGCGTCGTGGTGATCGCCGGCGCCGCTGGTGGCGGTATCGGCACCACCGTCACGCGCCTGGTTGCCCAGGCGGGGGCGACGGTGGTCGCGGTGAGTCGCGGGCAGGACAATCTCGACCTGCACCTGGACCCGTTGATCGCCGAGGGACTTCCGGTGGTGCCGGTGGCGGCCGATATCGCCACCGACGACGGCATCGGGGCCACCATGGACGCGGTCCGGCGCACCGACGGCGAACTGCACGGCCTGGTCAATGTCGCCGGCGGCGCCGACCCGTCGACCTGGATGCCTGCGACCCGGGTAACTCGCAGCGACTGGCGCGAGCTGTTCGCCCGCAATCTGGAGACGATGTTTTTCATGAGCCAGGCGGTGGCCGCGGAACTGAAGCGACGAAAACGGCCCGGCTCGATCGTTTCCCTCTCCTCGATCAGCGGGTTGAACACCGCGCCGTTTCACATTGCCTACGGCACCGCCAAGGCCGCGATTGTGGCGGCGACCCGCACGATGGCCCTCGAACTTGCCTGCGACGCAGGCGAAGCCGCGATCCGGGTGAATGCCGTGGCGCCCGGGGTCACCGAGACACCGGCGTCACGCACCTACACCGACGAGGACCCCGACCGCGACCGCCGAGCCATTGCGATGGGACGGCGCGGACGCCCGGCGGAGGTGGCCGGCGCCGTCCTCTTTCTGCTGTCCGACCTGTCGAGCTACATCACCGGACAAACACTGCTGGTGGACGGCGGCTTGAACCTCAAGTGGGGACATCTGGACACCGACAACACCTCGCTGTTTCTCAAGGACCAGTCGTTTCGCGCGGCGATCAAGCGCTGGGAGGCCTGAGCTGGATGGAGAATTCGATGGACCCGGCAGAAACCGATGCCGAGCTGAGCGCGCCGGTCACGATCGGCGTCGAAGCCTACCTTTCCGAGGACTATGCCCGCGCCGAACGAGACAAGCTGTGGCGCAAGGTATGGCAGCAAGTCGGGCGCGTCGAAGATCTCCCGAAGGTGGGCAGCTACCTCACGTACGACATTCTCGACGACTCGATCGTGGTGGTGCGCACCGCACCCGACACCCTCAAAGCACACCACAACGTCTGCATGCACCGCGGCCGCCGGCTGGTGGATATCCCGGCGGGCGCCAAGAGCACATGCGGCCACAAGAAGTCGTTCGTCTGCGGTTTCCACGGCTGGACCTACGACCGGGACGGCAACTGCATTCACGTACCCGAACAACAGGATTGGCAAGGAGCCCTGACCCCGGAGAACACCCATCTGGCGCCCGTTCACGTCGACACCTGGGGCGGCTGGATCTGGATCAACATGGATCCGGGCGCAGAACCCCTGCGGGACTATCTCGAACCCGCCGCTACCATGCTCGACCCCTTCCACCTGCAGGACATGCGTTGCAAATGGCGGAAGTGGCTGTATTTCCAATGTAATTGGAAGGTGGCGATGGAGGCTTTCAACGAGACCTACCACGTCGCCACCACCCATCCGCAATTCAACAAGTTCGGCAACTTCCGCGGCTGGGCCAAGGCGCACGGAAAGCACAGCAACATCGGTTACGACGCGCCGAAAGGTCTGGAAGAGACCAAATCCAAGATCCGCCTCGGCACCGGCACCGACCCGCGCGTGTCGACAGCCGAAATGCAGCGCTACACCCTGGACGAGACCAACGCGACCACCACCAAGACGTTGGTGGACGCGGCGCTCCGGCTGGTCGACGAACTGCCCGAGGACACCCCCGCGAGTCGGGTGCTCGAGCACTGGCTCACCTCCGCACGACGCGACGACGCGGCCCGGGGCGTGGTCTGGCCGGCCATCGATCCCGAACACCTGGCCAGCAGCGGCACCGCCTGGCAGATCTTTCCGAACTTCCAGATCGGGCAGGGCCTGACCACCGCACTGTGCTACAGCGCCCGGCCGCACGGCTACCATCCCGACCAGTGCATCTTCGAAGCCGCCTGCTACGAGCTATTCCCGAAAGGCGAAGAGCCACACACCGAATGGGTGTACACACCACCGGACGACCCGGGCTGGCGCACCGTGCTGCCGCAGGACTTCTCCAACATGGCTGCGGTTCAGCGGGGCATGAGGTCACTGGGATTCCTCGGCCCCAAACCCAACCCGTACATGGAACGCAGCACCGCCAACCTGCACCGAAATCTCGCCGAATACCTGGGGACCGGCGCCCCACGCCAATTGACAACGGAGACGCAGCGATGAAGGTCAACATCGGTCTGGGCGCGCACAACTCGAACGACTGGGAACGAGTGCTGGCCGAGGATTTCGGCCACCCGCCGGCCACCCCCGACTGGCAGTGCGTGCAGGCCACGCTCGCACTCGGCGACCTGGCCGAACCGCTGGGGTTCGACGGCATCTGGCTGCCCGAGCACTGCGGTACCCCGTACGGCATGACGCCCAACCCGATTCAGGCGCTGAGCTATTTCGCCGGACGCACCGAGCGGGTCAGCCTGGGTACCTTCGTCGTCGTCGCACCGTGGTGGCATCCGGTCCGGCTGGCCCACCAAATCGCCTATCTCGACATTCTTTCCAACGGGCGGTATACCACGATCGGAATCGGACGCGGGGTGTCGAAGGGGGAGTTCGCCGCCGTCGGCGTCCCCCGCGAGGAAAGCCGCCAGCGCTTCAACGAAACGCTGGACATCCTGCAGCTGGCGCTGTCCGGGAAGCGGTTCTCCTACGACGGCGAGATCTTCACGGTTCCGGAGATGTCGCTGCGCCCGGAACCTCAAAGCCGCGACCTGTTCTCCAGGATCTACAGTTCGTCGTCGACGGCCGAGTCGCTGGAGATCCTGGCCCGCCGCGGTATGGTTCCGCTGTTCGTGGGCAACAAGCCCATCGCGGACGCCGGCCGGGAAGTCCAGCAGGTCAACATCTTCCGCAAAGAAGCGGGTCTGCCGCCCTGTCAGCCCAAGAACGTCATGTTCATGTACTGCACCGCCAAACCCGAAGACGCCGCCAAGTCCGAGGAGTGGATCTGGACGGCGAACCGCGACGTGACGGTGCACTACGGGTTTGCCGATGCGTCGAACTTCAAGGGTGTCAAGGGCTATGAGGCCTATGCGGCCCGGGAGGCCAGCGCTACCGCCGTGCTGGCCTCGTCGGTGACCGGTGACCCCAAGGGCGCTCCCAAGACGCCGGGCTATCACGCCTCCAACCTGCTGATCGGGACACCGGAGGAAATCTTCACGCGGCTTCGCGCCGCGCAGGAGGCGTGTTCGTTCTGCGAGCTGACCATCGTCCCACAGTTCGGCACCATGCCCTACGAGGAGGCGATGGCGAGCACCCAGCTGTTCGCCAAGGAGGTGCTGCCCGCGGCGCATGACATGCCGGCGCCGTTGCATCCGGCGGCGCTGCCGGAAAACGCCCTGGCATGACGGCCCCCGACTGCCCGCCGACCCAGACGCCGCAGGACATCGACCTGCCTGCGCTGCGGGAAAAGTACCGCCGCGAGCGGGAAAAACGGCTGCGGCCGGAGGGCTCGCGGCAGTACATCGAACTCGTCGACGACTTCGCGGGCTATTACGAGAGCGACCCCTACACGCCGCCGCCCGATCGCGCTCCGATATCGGCGGACATCGACGTCCTGGTGCTCGGCGGCGGTTTCGGCGGGCTGCTGTGCGGCGCGTATCTGAAGAAGGCCGGCGTCGACGACGTGCGGATCATCGAGCTGGGCGGTGATTTCGGTGGCGTCTGGTACTGGAACCGCTATCCCGGACTGCAGTGCGACAACGAATCCTACTGCTACGTACCGCTCCTGGAAGAGCTGAACTACATTCCGAGCAAGAAGTTCGCCGACGGCACCGAGATCTACGAGCATTGCCGGCGCATCGGAAAGCACTACGGCCTCTACGATTCAGCGATCTTCTCCACCCAGGTGCGAGCGTTGCGCTGGGACGACGAGATCAAACGCTGGCGGGTCGGCACCAACCGCGACGATGACCTGCGGGCCCGTTTCGTGGTGATGGCCTCCGGCCCATTCCACCGGCCCAAGCTGCCCGGCATCCCCGGTATCAAAGACTTCAAGGGGCACAGCTTTCACAGTTCCCGCTGGGACTACGACTACACCGGCGGCGACAGCAACGGTGGGCTGGTCAACCTTCGCGACAAGCGAGTCGGGGTGGTGGGCACCGGGGCGACCGCCGTCCAGATCGTGCCGTACCTGGGCCGGGATGCCAAGCACCTCTACGTCTTTCAGCGCACCCCGTCATCCGTGGGCCCGCGCAACAATGTGCCTACCGACGCTGCGTGGGTGAAATCGCTCAAGCCGGGCTGGCAGAAGGAACGCCAACGCAACTTCCACGCCTGGACGTTCGAGGGAATGGCGCTCGGCCAGCCCGACTATGTCTGCGACTTCTGGACCGAACTGGGACGCAACACCGCCGCACGGGTGCGCGCGCTGGCGGATCCGGCGTCGCTGACCCCGGAGCAGTTCATGGCGATACGGGAGGAGGAGGACTACAAGGTCATGGAACGCCTTCGGCGCCGGGTCTCGAGCATCGTCGAGGACCGCGAAACCGCCGAAGCGCTCAAACCGTACTACCGATTCCTGTGCAAGCGGCCGTGTACCAACGACGAGTACCTGCCGACCTTCAACCGCCCCAATGTGACGCTGGTGGACGTGTCCGCGACCAAAGGAGTGCAGCGGGCCACCGAAAAGGGCTTGGTAGCCAACGGTGTCGAGTACGAGCTGGACTGCATCATCTACGCGAGCGGATTCGAGATCACCACCGAGATCAGCCGCCGCTACTCGATCGACGCGATCGAGGGCCGCGACGGACATTCGCTTTTCGAATACTGGCGCAACGGCTACCGGACATTCCACGGCTTTACCAGCTGTGGGTTCCCCAACCAGTTCTTCACCGGCTTCACCCAGGTGGGTATCTCTGCCAACATCGCCGCAAACTACGAATTGCAGGGCGAGCACATTGCCTACATCATTGCGCAAGCGCTGGCACGCGGCGCCACGACCGTAGAGCCAACCCAAGAGGCACAAGATGATTGGTGCCGTATCATCCGGGAGACGGCGATCGACAACACCCAATTCGACATGGAATGCACGCCGGGCTACTACAACAACGAAGGCGGCGGCAGCGAAGGGATCCGGTCACATTTGGGCGAGCCGTACGGGCCCGGGTTCTACGCCTTTGGTGACCTGCTGAGCGCCTGGCGTGACCAGGGCGACCTGGATGGCCTCGTCCTGGAATCGTGATGACTCAACTGAGATTCGACGATCGGGTGGCCGTGGTCACCGGGGCCGGCCGCGGACTGGGCCGCGCCTATGCGCTGCTGCTCGCTTCCCGGGGCGCCAAGGTCGTCGTCAACGACATCGGCTCCAGCCTGACCGGCGACGGTATGGACCCGAGCCCGGCGCACCGGGTGGTGGCCGAGATCCGGGCTGCCGGAGGGGACGCCGTCGCATGCGTCGAATCGGTGGCCACCGCTGCGGGCGGCCAGGCGATCATCCAGACGGCGCTGGAACACTACGGGCGGATCGACGTCCTCATCCACAACGCCGGCACGGTGCGCCGCGCCTCGTTGAAGGAGATGAGTTACCAGGACTTCGATTCCGTCATCGACGTGCACTTGCGCGGAGCCTTCCACGTGGTGCGGCCGGCGTTCCCGCTCATGTGTGCTGCGCACTACGGCCGTATCGTATTGACGTCGTCGATCGGCGGCCTCTACGGCAATCATGGCGTGGCCAACTACGCCGCCGCCAAAGCCGGCCTGGTGGGCCTGTCCAATGCCGTGGCGCTCGAGGGAGCCCCGGAAGGAGTGCTCTGCAACGTGATCGTTCCCGCGGCGGTGACGAGAATGGCCGAGGGCCTGGATATTTCGGCGTATCCGCCGATGGGGCCAGAGCTGGTGGCACCGGTCGTCGGGCTGCTGGCGCACGAATCATGCCCGGTCACCGGCGAAATGCTGGTGGCGCTGGCCGGCCGGGTGGCCACCGCGGTGGTGGCCGAATCGCCCGGCGTGCATCGTCCGTCGTGGACGATCGAGGACGTGGCCGAGCACCTCGGCGACATCCGCGACCTCGCGGACCCTCAGGTTTTTCCGGTGGTGCCGGACGGTCACGGCGAACACATCCGATACAGCTTCGAGATGGCCGCGCGCAGTAGCGGATTGCGACATGCCTAGCAACAACGCGGGCCCGCTGGCCGGGGTGCGCGTCGTCGATCTGACCGCAATGGTGATGGGCCCCTACTGCACCCAGATCATGGCCGACATGGGTGCCGACGTCATCAAGGTGGAGCCGCCGAACGGCGACGACACCCGTTACATTTCGGTCGGCCCGGCCCGCGGAATGAGCGGTGTATTCGTAAACGTCAACCGGGGCAAGCGCGCCATCACCGCGGACCTGCGCTCCGAGTCCGGCAAGTCGGCGCTGCGCGCGCTCGTCGAACAGGCCGACGTCTTCATCCACTCGATGCGGTCCAAAGCGATCAACCGGCTCGGCTTCAGCTATCCCGAGGTAGCCGCCATCAATCCGGGCATCGTCTACACGAACTGCTACGGATACGGCCGGCGCGGACCCTACCGGGATCTGCCGGCCTATGACGACACCATCCAGGCGGCGTGCGGTCTGCCGTTCGTCCAGGAGCAGCTGACCGGTGAAGCCAATTATGTGGGAACAATTTTGGCCGACAAGGTGGCCGGTCTGACCGCTCTCTACGCCACGATGATGGCGTTGTTTCACCGGGAACGCACCGGTGAAGGGCAAGAAGTGGAAGTCGGCATGTTCGAAACGATGGCCGCTTTCATGCTGGTGGAGCACGCCAACGGCGCCATGTTCGATCCGCCGCTGGGTCCGGCGGTCTATCCGCGCACGGTGGCTCCCAACCGGCGGCCGTACCGGACCAGCGACGGCTACATCGCCGCGCTGATCTACAACGACAAGCACTGGGCGGCCTTCGTCGACGCGGTGCGGCCGCCCTGGGCCGGTAGTTGTTACGCCACGCTGGAGGGACGCGCGCGCGAGATCGACACGGTATATGCGCTACTGGCCGAAACGATTGCCCAGCGCACCACCCGGGAATGGCTCGATTTGTTCCGGGAGCTGGAGATACCGGCGTCGCCGTTGTCCAGTCCCGCGTCGCTGTTCGACGACCCGCACCTCCGTGCCGTGGATTTCTTCGAGACGGTGGACACTCCCCAAGGGCCGGTGCGCTTTCCGGGTGTGCCGACGTGGTTTTCCCGAACGCCGGGCCGAGTCGCCGGTCCGGCCCCCGAACTGGGTGCACATACCGCGGCGGTGCTCGACGAGCTGGGGGTGGGAGTCGAGGCCGACGCCGCCGAATGAGCCCGTCCTCGCGTGTCTTGAAGACGATTTCGGCGCTGCCGTAGCTAAGCTGACTGGGATCACGAGGAGGGGCAGCGACGTATCGGCAGCAACGACGGCGCCGGGCGGCAATCTGGTCAGGGCGCGTTAACAGCGAGCACTGAGCCGGGCGGAAAGGATTCCGCACCGGCACGTTCGGCACCGCGGCCCCGTTGGGTGGCCCCGGTGCGCCGCGCGGGACGGCGAGCTGTCTCGGAGCGGCCCGAGCGACACGGCGGTATCCCGGCGCTGGACGGTCTGCGCGCGATCGCCGTTGCCCTGGTTCTCGCCGGCCATGGCGGCATTCCCGGCATGTCCGGCGGGTTCATCGGGGTGGACGTCTTCTTCGTCCTCAGCGGATTCCTGATCACGTCGCTGCTGCTCGACGAGCTGCGCCACACCGGCCGTATCAGCCTGACCGCGTTTTGGATTCGCCGCGCCCGACGGCTGCTGCCGGCGCTGGTCCTGATGGTGCTCACCGTCACCGCGGCGCGCGAATTCCTTCCCTACCAAGCGCTTACCGGTCTTCGCAGCGACGCCATCGCCGCTTTCCTGTGGATGGCCAACTGGCGGTTCGTGGCGCAGAAGACCGACTACTTCACCCAGGGCGCCCCGCCGTCACCGCTGCAGCACACCTGGTCGCTGGGGGTGGAGGAGCAGTACTACATCGCCTGGCCGCTGCTACTGATCGCGGTGACGTTGCTGTTGGCGGTCCGCGCCAAACGCTACTTCGCCAAGACCACGGTGGGGCACGTGCGGTTCGCCGCCTTCGTGATCGCCACCCTGGGTGCGCTGGTCTCTGCCGCGGCGGCCATCGTCTTTGTCTCGGCGGCCACGCGTGACCGGATCTATTTCGGCACCGACACGCGGGCCCAGGCCCTGTTGATCGGCGCCGCGGCATCGGCTCTGCTGATTCGGGATTGGCCCGCGATGAACCGCGGCTGGTGCCTGCTGCGGACACGGTGGGGGCGGCGGATGGCCCGCGTGCTGCCGGTCATCGGCGTGGCCGGCCTGGCGGCGGCGACTCACTTCGCCACGGGCAGTGTCACCGAATTCCGGCACGGCCTGCTGCTCGGCGTGGCCGTGGCCGCCGTCTTCGTGGTCGCCCCGGTGGCGATCGAGCAGCGCGGCGCGGTGGCGCGGCTGTTGGCGTGGCGGCCGTTGGTGTGGCTGGGCGCCATTTCGTACGGCATCTATCTGTGGCATTGGCCGATCTTCCTGGCGCTCAACGGAGAACGCACCGGATGGACCGGGTTCAAACTATTCGGTGTTCGCTGTGCCGTCACCGTCGCCTTGGCCGCCGCATCATGGTGGTTGATCGAGCAACCCATCCGGCGCTGGCGGCCGGCGCGGGTACCGCTGCTGCCGTTGGCCGCGGCCACCGTGGCGACCGCGGCCGCGGCGACCATGCTGGTCGTGCCCGTCGCAACCGGGCCCGGTCTGCGCGAAGTCGGTCTGCCGCCCGGCGTTTCGGCGGTGGCGGCGGTATCCCCGTCGCCGCCGGGGCCGAGCCGGCCCGGGCCGAACGCCGGGCCGCGGGATCCCAACCGGCCGTTCACCGTTTCGGTGTTCGGTGATTCGATCGGCTGGACCATGATGCACTACCTGCCACCCACGCCCGGGTTCCGATTCGTCGACCACACGGTGATCGGCTGCAGCCTGGTGCGCGGCACCCCGTATCGCTACATCGGCCAGACCCTGGAGCAAAGACCGGAATGCGACGGCTGGCCCAACAGATGGTCGGCACAGATCAGTCAGGATCAGCCCGATGTCGCGCTGCTGATCATCGGTCGGTGGGAGACCGTGGACCGGGTCAACGAAGGAAAGTGGACCCACATCGGTGACCCGACTTTCGACGGCTACCTCAACTTCGAGCTGCAACGGGCTCTCAATATCGTCGGCTCCAGCGGTGTCCGGGTGATGGTGGCCACCGTCCCCTATAGCCGCGGCGGCGAGAAACCCGACGGCCGCCTCTACCCGGAGGACCAGCCCGACCGGGTCAACCAATGGAACACCATGCTGCGCAACACGGTTCGCGAGCATCCAAATGTCGGGATCATCGATCTGAACAAGAAGCTGTGTCCCGACGGCGTTTACACCGCCAAGGTCGACGGGATCCAGGTGCGCAGCGACGGCGTCCACCTCACTCCGGAAGGCGTGAAGTGGCTGTTGCCCTGGCTCGAGGAGTCGCTCAGGTAGTCAGGTGCGCGCCCAGCAGCTCAGTTCCATGCTGTCTTGGCGCCTGGCGGGGAAGTTGAAGCTCACATAGCCGTTGCCGGGATCACGCACATAATCCAAATAAGGCCGGGTGTCGGCGGCCTCGGTGTTGTCGGCGACGATCAACGCACCAGCGGACAGCGACGGTTCGAGCAACCGGATCACCGGCAGGTACAGCTCTTTCCAGCCGTCGAGCAGGACGAAACCGACCGGGCCGTCCAGGGTGGTCAGCGTCGAGAGCGCATCTCCGTCCAGAATGGTGATGAGGTCGTCCAGTCCGACTTCGGCGAAAGTCCGTTTCGCGGCGGCGATCTTGGTGGCGCTGAGCTCGGTGGTGACCACCCGGCCGGTCCCGTTGTCGCGCACCGCCGCGGCCAGATGGATCGCGGAAATACCGAAGGACATCCCGAATTCGACGACCGTGCCGGGACGAGTAGCGCGCACCAGCGCGTACAGCAGCTGGCCCGCTTCGGGGGTCACCGGGATGTAGAACGCACTCAACGCATCCGCGCGTTCGCGGCTGCTCATCGAGGAGAGCTGCTCGAGATCCTCCCGTTTGTCGCGCAACTGCGTCATCTGATCAGCGGTTTCGCGGTACATCCGATTGAGCGCCGCCGCGATCCTGGGTTCCTGCAAAGTAGTGACCATGGCTTCGAGGGTAGGTGGGGGCCGCGTAGCCCGTTTGACGAGCCGCCGATACCGGTGTAAGCATTAGACCCGCAAGCACCTCGGTAGGTGAGGCGTCTGCATGGATACAGGCCACTGACCCCGAACGTCGAGAGACGCCCCGGGTCAGGACAGCTCTTCCCGGCTTAAGGGTTGAGCCCAAGTGGCTTCCGGACGAGGTCCGGATACGCCGTGCAGTGCCGAAGCTCCGACGAGAGGGGTGTGCCCAGCCGTTGGCGCCGGGCGTTCCCGCCTCGTACAGGTGACTATGGTGACACCCGCGTGTGTCCTGGCCGTGAGGAGGTGAGGGCGAGATGAGTAGTCCGGGCGATAGTCCTTATCCGAAATCCGTCTTGTCCCGATCCGGCTCCGGCATCCCTGCCGCCTGAGCTTTCCCGGACTGCCGTTGCCGCGTGCGCATGCGCACAGGCCACTTAGCGGCGCTTGACCGGGCGCTCGAATCGCCGGCGAATGGCGCAAGTCGATCGGGCTGCCGGCAGGAGAGAGCAATGACCACGACAACCACGAACCACGTTGCACCACAATTGTTTACCCGGGCGACCAAAGGCCGCCGGTCGGTGCTGCGCGCCGGCCGTAGGCTGTCGGGCAAGCTGAGCGCGTCCTTCACGATGACCCCACAGCAGCGAGCCGACGCGTACCTGGCGCGGATGCCCATTGCGGTGATCACCGGCCCGCACTAAGCGCAACGTGTCACTACCGACTTAGTGGGGGAGGCGTCGATCCGGCGTCCCACCCGCTGAATCGGCCTGCCCGCCATGCCAACTTGACTGAGATAGCGAGTAATCCGATGACTTCGATCACCACCCGGCGCCACGGTGGCCCGCACGGTCGCACACCCGACCAAACCCCGCCCACCCCCGTCGTGCCCGACACCGCGGTGGTGGACACAGCACATTGTGGTGACATCGTCGGTGCCTTCGGACGGATTCCCCGTGACGGCGCGGGTGTGAGCCGCAAGCGCTGGGCACGCCTGCGGACCTTGATGGTCATCAGTGGTCCCGGCCTGATCGTGATGGTCGGCGACAACGACGCCGGCGGTGTCGCGACATATGCACAGGCCGGGCAGGACTACGGGATGAAGCTGTTGTGGACGCTGACGTTGCTGATCCCGGTGCTGTATGTCAACCAGGAGATGGTACTGCGACTCGGAGCTGTCGCGCGGGTTGGGCACGCGCGGTTGATATTCGAACGCTTCGGCAAGTTCTGGGGCGCATTCAGCGTCGGCGACCTGCTGATTCTCAACGCACTGACGATCGTCACCGAATTCATCGGCGTATCAATGGCACTCGGGTTCCTGGGTTGTCCCAAGGCCATTGCCGTTCCGGCCGCTGCGGTGCTGTTGTTCGCGGTGGTGGCCGGCGGCTCGTTCCGCCGCTGGGAAGCGATGATGTTCCTGCTGATCGCGGTGAACGTGGTGATCATCCCGATGGCGCTGCTGGTGCACCCGACCTTCACCGGGACCGTCGACGGATTGCGGCCACAGTTCCCGGGCGGACTCGACGCCACCGTGCTGTTGTTGATCGTCGCGATCGTCGGCACCACCGTCGCGCCATGGCAGTTGTTCTTCCAGCAGTCCAACGTGGTCGACAAGCGCATCACCACGCAGTGGATTTCTTATGCGCGAGCCGATTTGGTGCTCGGCATCGTCGTCGTGATGGTCGGCGCGACAGCGCTGATGGCGGTGACCGCGTTCGGATTGTCCGGCTCCGCCGACGCCGGCCATTTCACCGACGCGGGGGCGGTGGCGACGGGGCTGGCCAACCACTTCAGCGGCACGGTGGGCCTGCTGTTCGCGATCATTCTGCTCGACGCGTCACTGATCGGGGCGAACGCGATCGGCCTGGCCACCACCTATGCCGTCGGTGACGCGATGGGCAAGCGGCACTCACTGCACTGGAAGGTCAGCGAAGCGCCACTGTTCTACGGCGGCTACGCGGTCCTTCTTGCGGTGTCGGCCGCAATTGCGTTCAGTCCTGATCAGGTCCTGGGCCTGGTGACCCAGGGCGTGCAGGCGCTCGCCGGCATCCTGTTGCCCTCGGCGACCGTCTTCCTGGTCCTGTTGTGCAATGACCGCGCGGTTCTGGGGCCATGGACAAACACGCTGCGGCAGAACATCTTTGCCTGGTCGACGGTGTGGTGTCTGGTGTTGCTGTCGCTCGCGTTGACGGCGGCGACGTTCTTCCCGCATCTGTCCACCACCACCCTGGTGGCCGGGCTCGCGGCCGGAGCGGCGGCCGGCATCATCGGCGGCACCGCCGTGCTGATCGCCGGCCGGCGCAAGGGTAACCGCCGCGAAGCGGAGACGATCTCGCAGGCATTCGGCGGCGGCCTGGATCCTCAAGACGTCGACGAACTCGAGGACACCTCGTTGCTGACCCGCGCCGAGCGGCGTGCTGTGCGCCGGCAGGACCGGGCGAACTGGCGTACCCCCGATCTGGCCACCATTACCCGCCCAACCATGTCACCGGGCCGTCGTGCGGGCCTGTTCACCCTGCGCGGCTACCTGGTGGTGGCGGTCGTGCTGGTCGTGGTCAAGGTCGTCGAGGCCGGCCTGGGCTGAACCGGGACCACCACACGCGGCACTGTCCACCCCGACGGCGCTGATCCAATAGCGCCCCCGGTGGTCGTCCGCAACCGCGGCTTTCCCATCAGCCGCATCAGTCTCCGCGGGTTCGGGGTATCTCGCCTTGCCCGACTGTCAGCGACAAATTCGTTGCACCCCTGGGCTTGTCGCCAAAAGGAATGATCGGCGGAGCCAGGACTCCGCGCAGCGCGGTGACCCACATCAGCACCGTCTCAGGCGACCACTTCGATCGGATCGCCGACGTTGACGGTGTTGAAGTACCAGGCGGCATTGTCCGGGCTGAGGTTGATGCAGCCATGGCTGACGTTGGCGTAGCCCTGTGAGTTGACCGACCACGGCGCCGAGTGCACGTACACGCCGCTCCAGGTGACCCGAACCGCATAGGAGGCGGTGATCAGATAACCGTCGGAAGAGTTCAGCGGAATGCCGATGGTGCGTGAATCCATCACCACGGTGCGCTCTTTCGACAGCGCACTGAAGTTGCCGACCGGCGTCGGACGGCTGGGCTTGCCCATCGACGCCGGCATGGTGCGCAGGACCTCTCCGTTTCGGCTGACGGTGAACGTGTGCGCCGAGATGCTGGCCACCCCGAGCAGCTCGTCACCGGTTTCGAAGCCGTCCGTCAGCTCCTGCACACCCACCGAAATGTGGCTATGGGCCGGCCAGTAGTGGTCGGGAATCCACTGCACGACGAAGCTGTCGACCCACTCGAAATGTCCGGTCATGTTGCTGGGGGAGGTGACACGAATGGCTCGTTCGGCGGCGCGGCGATCGAGGACCGGAGCACTGAAGGTCACCACCACCGGGTGTGCCACGCCCACCACCGCGCCATTGGCCGGCAACACCGCGGCGACTCCGGGCACGGGCTGCGGCAGGGGCACCGCGGCGCTCGCCAGAGCGCCCGACCCGGCCAGGGCCATCGTCGTGATTGCAACCATAACGAACAGATAACGAACTGCGTGGCGCATGACGGTCACCCTTCGGGACGGTGCAATCAACACAACCGCATTCTAGGGCTGTGTACCCGCTACGTGCTGCAGCAAACATCTCGGACTGGCGGTCCGGCTTTGCTCCGGTCGTCATGGTAGCGGTCCGTCATCAGCCTTGCCCGGGCTGCGGCGCGGCTGGCGCCCCGCTGCGGCAGCACTCCCTCCACGCGCCGATCGCGTCGCTGCCCATCGAGTCAGCGCCCGGGCGATGGCCGGCGTCGCGTGCCACGAAGCTGGCCCGGCGCCCCGGGCGCGCGGTCTCGGCCTGTTGAGACTGGCTGACGGGCCGACGACACGTTAGCCTCAGCGAAATCGTGCTCCACCGCCGAGGAGGTGTAAGTGCTCTTTCGTCAGCTGGAGTATTTCGTGGCGGTCGCCCAGGAGCGGCACTTCGCCCGGGCGGCAGAGAAGTGTTACGTCTCACAACCCGCGCTGTCGTCGGCGATCGCCAAGCTCGAGCGTGAACTCAACGTCACCCTGATCAACCGCGGCCATAGCTTCGAGGGCCTGACTCCCGAGGGGGAGCGGTTGGTGGTGTGGGCCAAGCGGATTCTGGCCGAGCACGACGCGTTCAAGGCCGAGGTGGACGCGGTGCGCTCCGGTGTCACCGGGACGCTGCGGCTGGGTACGGTCCCGTCCGCGTCGACGACGGCGTCCCTGGTGCTGTCCGGTTTCTGTTCGGCGCACCCGTTGGTGAAGGCCCAAATCTGCTCCCGGCTGGCCTCAACCGAGCTGTACCGCCGGCTACGAGACTTCGAACTCGACGCGATCATCGTGCATCCGACAACAGAAGACAGCCGCGACGTCGATGTGGTGCCGCTCTACGAGGAGCGCTATGTGCTGCTCGTGCCGCCCGACATGGTGCCCGCGGGGGCGTCGACGGTGCGCTGGCCGGACGCCGCGCAACTGCCGCTGGCGCTGCTCTCGCCGGACATGCGGGACCGCCAGATCATCAACGCTGCCTTCGCCGAGCATGCCATCACGGTCAGCCCCCAGGTCGAGACGGACTCTGTCGCTTCGCTCATCGCCCAGGTGGCCACCGGCAACTGGGCGTCCATCGTTCCGCACACCTGGCTATGGACCACGCCGACCGGCGGCGAGATTCGTCCGGTCCCGTTGGTAGACCCCATTCGCAAAGCCCAGATCGGTTTGGTCACCAACTCCGCCGGCCCGGGATCGCCCGTCGCCCGCGCGCTCGTCGCATGTGCGCAGGAGTTGGACCTGGGCGAGTTCTTCGACGCCCGGATGTCGGGAATCAGCCGCCGGCGCTGACCGGTGCCGGCGGGGCGGTGGCGGCGCTGGTGGGGTTCAGGCTCGCCAGGTGTCCGCTCTCCACCCCGGCGGCCGGGCTGAGCTCGCAATCGATGATCGACGGTCCCCCCGACGCCAACGCCTCGGTCAGTGCCGCGGTCAGTTCCGCCGGTGTGGTGACGTGATATCCCTTGCCGCTGAAGGCTTCTGCGATCAGCTCGTGACGCGCCCGAGCGTTCAGCACGGTAGGCGCCGGATCGCTGCCGGACGCCGACGCCTCGTCGCCGCGGTAGACGCCGCCGTTGTTGAGGATGACCACGGTCACCGGAAGTCGATACCGGCAGATGGTCTCGACTTCCATGCCCGAAAAGCCGAATGCGCTGTCCCCCTCGATCGCGATCACCGGCCGCCCGGTCTCCACCGCGGCCGCGATCGAGTAGCCCAGGCCGATGCCCATCACCCCCCAGGTACCGGTGTCGAGCCGGTGCCGCGGCAACTGCATGTCGATGACGTTGCGGGCCAGGTCCAGCGCGTTGGCACCTTCGTTGATCACATACACATCGGGATTGCGTTGCAGCACGGCGCGAATGGCGCCGAGCGCGTTGTAGAACCGCATCGGGTGCGGGTCTTCGGCCAGCCGCTCGCGCATCTTGGCGTCGTTGCGCGCCTTGCGATCCGACAGCTCGCCGGTCCATTGCGCCGGCGCCACGACGGGACGTCCGGCCAGGCCGTCCAGCAGGGCCGACATCACCGAGCCGATGTCACCGGACAGCGGAGCCGCCACCGGCCGGTTGCTGTCGAACTCCGACGCCGCGATATCGACCTGGATGAACTTGGCGTCGGCCGCCCACTGCGGCGACTCGCCGTGGCCCAGAAGCCAATTCAGCCGGGCGCCGACCAGCACGACGGTGTCGGCACGCGCGATGGCCAGCGAGCGGGCCGCGCCGGCGGACTGCGGATGGGAGTCCGGCAGTAGCCCCTTGGCCATCGACATGGGCAGGAACGGAATTCCCGTGGTCTCGATAAACTCGCGAATCACGTTGTCGGCCCGGGCATATGCCGCGCCTTTGCCGAGTACGATCAGCGGCCGCCGGGCCGTGGCGAGTAACTGCAGGGCGCGGTCGACAGCCTCGGCCGCGGGAAGTTGTCGCGGTGCCGGGTCGACCAGCCGCCAGATGCTGTCGGCGGCAACGGAGACCTCCAATGCCTGACCGAGCACCTCACCGGGGATGTCGAGGTAGACACCGCCCGGCCGACCCGAAATCGCGGTGCGAATGGCGCGCGCGACCCCGAGCCCGATGTCCTCCACCCGGTTAATCCGGTAGGCCGCCTTGGCGAACGGCCGGGCGGCATTGAGCTGGTCGATCTCCTGGTAGTCGCCGCGCTGCAGGTCCACGATGGACCGCCGGCTCGAACCCGAGATCTGGATCATCGGGAAGCAGTTTGCCGTGGCGTTGGCCAGCGCGGGCAGGCCGTTGAGAAAGCCGGGGCCGGACGTCGTCAGGCAGATGCCGGGACGCGCCGTAAGGAAACCGGCGGCCGCCGCCGCATTCCCGGCCGAGCCCTCATGGCGGAAGCCGATGTAACGGATACCAGCGGCCTGGGCGGTTCGGGCGAGGTCGGTGATCGGGATGCCGACGATGCCGTAGATGGTGTCGACGTCGTTGGCCTTGAGGGCATCCACCATGAGGTGAAAGCCGTCGGTCAGGCGATCCTTGGCCGGTCCAGCCGCCGCTGCGCCGGGAGATGCCGATTGCGTGGTCATGGTGGCGACTCCTGGTGTCTGAGGGGGACCGGAGTGTTCCCCGCCGCGGATGTCTCGGTCATCACTTTGTTCCAGTGCCCGGGCTGTGTCCAAGACCGGGTCGCTATTCAGTGATTTACGTTGTCTATCGACCGCGGCCGCCAGGAGCTTACGGGGTGCATTCGATAGGTTCCGACTATCGAGCGGTAGCGGATCGGTATTGGACAAGCAGCATTGTCACCGGCAGGGTGGCCATCAGGAGCCGATCCGGCACCGGCAACACCCGAGAGGAGCGTGCGATGTCATCGATCACCAATGCGGTGGCGCAACAGTTCGCGGCCGATGGTTCCACCGAATCGTCGAGTCCGCGGATTGCCGATCTGGTGACGGTGGCGGCAACCCGGCGGCCGGAGGCGGTCGCGCTGGTCGTGACCGCCGACCGCGTCGCGATCAGCTACCGCGACGTGATCCGGTTGGCCGACGACCTGGCCGGGCAGCTGACTAGGGCCGGTCTCTTACCGGGCGACCGGGTGGCGCTGCGTTCAGGCAGCAACGCCGAATTCGTCGTCACGCTGTTGGCCGCGTCGCGAGCCGATCTGGTGGTGGTCCCGTTGGATCCGGCGCTGCCCGTCAGCGACCAGCGCGCCCGCGCCGAGGCCTCCGGAGCGCGCGTGGTGCTGGTGGACGGCAGCGGCCCCGACAACGGGGAAGATCCGGCGATCCGGTGGTGGCCGGTGGCGGTGAGCGTGGGCCGCGATGACGGCGCCCTGTCGGTCCGTCTGGAGGCTGCCGGCGAACCGAAGCCGGTCACGTCCGCACCCGAGGGGCTGCGGCCCGACGACGCCATGATCATGTTCACCGGCGGCACGACGGGCCTGCCCAAGATGGTCCCCTGGACGCACGGAAACATCGCCAGTTCTATCCGGGCGATCGTCGCCGGGTACCGGCTGGGCCCGCAGGATGCGACGGTCGCGGTGATGCCGCTGTATCACGGTCACGGCTTGATGGCCGCGTTGCTGTCGACCCTGGCCTCCGGAGGCGCGGTGTTGCTGCCGGCCCGGGGGAAGTTCTCGGCGCACACCTTCTGGGACGACATCGACGCGGTGCACGCCACCTGGTACACGGCGGTGCCGACCATTCACCAGATCCTGTTGGAGCGCGCGAAGACTGAACCGTCCGGCACCAAAGCTGCCCTGCGTTTCATCCGCAGTTGCAGCGCCCCGCTCACCCCGGAGACGGCACAGGCGCTGCACGCGGAGTTCAGCGCGCCGGTGGTCTGCGCGTTCGGTATGACCGAGGCCACCCACCAGGTGGCCACCACGGGGCCCGACGAGGAGGAAAATCCGGCAGTGTCGACCGGTCTGGTGGGCAAGTCGACCGGGCCGGAAATCCGCATCGTCGGATCCGGCGGAGTGCCCGTCGGTCCCGGCGAGGTCGGCGAGGTCTGGCTGCGCGGCCCCACCGTGGTGCGCGGCTACCTCGGCGACCCGAAGATCACCGAAGCCAACTTCACCGACGGGTGGCTGCGCACCGGCGATCTGGGGACATTGTCGGCCGACGGCGACCTGAGCATCCGCGGCCGGATCAAAGAGCTGATCAACCGCGGCGGCGAGAAAATATCGCCGGAGCGCGTCGAGCACGTGCTGGCCACCCATCCCAACGTCTTGGAACCAGCCGTCTTCGGCGTTCCCCACCCGCTCTACGGCGAAGCCGTCGCGGCGGTGATCGTGCCTCGCCAGCCCGCGCCGACTCCCGAAGAACTCACCGAGTTCTGCCGGGAACGCTTGGCGGCCTTCGAGATTCCCGCCACCTTCGAGCTGGCGAGCGAGCTGCCGCACACCGCGAAGGGTTCGCTCGACCGTCGCGCCGTGGCCCAACGGTTCGGTCCGCCGGCGTAACCCGGGTCACCGCGACGACGCGACCGAACCCCACGCCGCTCGCGCGCCGGAGTCGCCGACGCGATACGTCTGGACCAGCGTGGCCGCGGCGGCGGCCACCACCAACAGCGTGACCACCAGCTGCACAACGGGTTTGACCGCGCGTCCCCGGGCCCGGCGAAGGTGGGCGACCGCCAGCGCGACGACGGCCGCTGCCAGTGCTGCCGCGAAGTAGGACATCGTCTCGCCGAGATCCGCGTGCTTATCGATCGCCGGCGACTGGCCGAGCTTGCCGGCCAACCACTCGCCCGAGTCCGCGGTCAACGGGGTCACGATCAGCGTGATGACGGCCAGGGCCAGAGTCATCCAGACCAGTCGTTGGCGGGCCGCCGGCCACAGCGCGCACATGATCGCCAGGATCGCCGTCAACGGACCCAGCACGACGACCAGATGGTTGAGCAATATGTGGGCCGGTAGTCCGTCAACCGTCGACATGGGGCCGGCTACGCGGTTGACTTCACCCGGGCCGCAGCGGATTCCGGCATCGGTTCGTATCGGGCGAACCTGCGGGTGAACGATGCGGCACCGTGGGCGAGCGAGCGCAAGTCGATGGCATACCGGGTCAACTCGACCTGAGGCACTTCGGCTTTGACTACCGTGCGTTCGTTGGCGGCGGTCTCGGTACCCAGCACGCGGCCGCGGCGCCCGGACAGGTCACCCATCACCGCGCCCACGAAATCGTCGGGCACCAACACCGAGATCTCGTCGATCGGCTCCAGCAGGATCACCTTGGTCGCAGCGGCCGCATCCCGCAAAGCCAGTCCACCGGCCATCTGGAAGGCGAAGTCGGAGGAGTCGACGCTGTGGGCCTTACCGTCGAGCAGGGTGACCCGCAAGTCCACCACCGGGTAACCGGCGAGCACCCCCTTTTCCATCTGCGCCCGGACGCCCTTCTCCACACTCGGAATGAATTGGCGTGGCACCGCGCCACCGACCACCTTGTCGACGAACTCGAACCCGGAGCCCTCCGGCAACGGCTCCACCTCGATGTCGCACACCCCGTACTGGCCGTGCCCGCCGGATTGCTTGACGTGACGGCCGTGGCCTTTGGCGTTGCCGGCGAACGTTTCGCGCAGCGGTACCCGCAGCTCCACGGTGTCCACGGTGACGCCGTACCGATTGGCCAGCCCGTCGAGCACCACGCCGGCATGGGCCTCGCCCATGCACCACAGCACGATCTGGTGGGTCTCCTGGTTCTGCTCGATCCGCAGTGTCGGGTCTTCGGCGGCAAGACGGCCCAAGCCGACCGACAATTTGTCCTCGTCGGTCTTTGCGTGCGCCTGAATCGCGATGGGTAACAGCGGTTCCGGCATCGTCCAGGGTTTCAGCACCAAAGGCTCGGACTTGTCCGACAGGGTGTCGCCGGTTTCCGCGCGGCTCAGCCTGCCGATGGCGCAGATGTCGCCGGCCACCACCGCGGTTGCGGGGCGTTGCTGCTTGCCGAGCGGGAACGACAGCGGGCCGATGCGTTCGTCTTCGTCGTGGTCGGGATGGGTGTTCGCCGACCCGTTCTGGTCGCCGAAAAAGGACGAGAAATGGCCCGACACATGAACCGTGGCGTCGGGTTTGATGGTTCCGGAGAACACCCGCACCAGGCTGACCCGGCCGACGTAGGGGTCCGACGTCGTCTTCACGACCTCGGCGAGCAATGGCGCGTTCACGTCGCAGGCCAACTCGGCGTGTGTGGCGCCCTGCGGGGTGAACACCTCCGGTAGCGGGTGCTCCATCGGAGATGGGAAGCCGCGGGTGGCGACCTCCAGCAGTTCCAGGGTGCCGACGCCGGTGCCGCTGCACACCGGGATCACCGGGAAGAACGAGCCCCGGGCAACGGCCTTCTCCAGATCCTGGATCAGGATGGATTCGTCGATATCCTCGCCGCCGAGGTAGCGCTCCATCAACGACTCGTCCTCGGACTCCTCGATGATCCCTTCGATCAGGCTGCCGCGGGCCTCCTCGATCCGATCGGCGTCCGACGGGTCCGGGGGTCGCGCGGTGCGCTTGCCGCCGGAGTACTCGTAGTGGATTTGTGACAGCAACCCGATCAGGCCCGCACCGGCGGGAAGGTACAGCGGTAAGACTTTGTCGCCGAACGCGTCCTGGGCGGCGGCCAGGGCCTCGGGATAGTTCGCCCGGGCGTGATCCAGCTTGGTGATCACCACGGCGCGCGGCATGCCGACCTGGCTGCATTCCTGCCAGAGCGACTTGGTGGGTTCGTCGACGCCTTCGTTTGCCGCGATCACGAACAGCGCGCAGTCCGCGGCTCGCAGCCCGGCGCGCAGCTCACCCACGAAATCGGCGTATCCAGGGGTGTCGACGAGGTTCACCTTGATGCCGTCGTGCGACAGCGAGGCCACCGCGAGCCCGACGGAGCGCTGCTGGCGGATCTCCGCGTCGTCGTAGTCGCAGATCGTGGTGCCGTCGGTGACCGATCCCGGCCGGGACAGCACTCCGGCCGCGACCAGCAGGGCCTCGACGAGGGTGGTCTTGCCGCCGCCTGATGGTCCCACCAGAACCACGTTGCGAACGGCGTCCGGGCCGTCCGCTGTGGGTGCGGCTCCCGCCCCCTGGGAGGCACTCGCTCTGTCGGCCATGACTTTCCTCCAGTTCTTCCGGGTATCAGGAATCCAAGCCCGCCCACTCCCGCAAGCGGTGTGTTCCAGCCCACAGGACGCAGTAGCAACTTTTCCCTCAACCGCGGCCCAGCACAAGGCCCGGCCGATGCGGTGCAACGCAAATGCGACACCGTCGTCGACCCCCGCGGTCGGCCGATGCGGCTATCCGCCGGCGACCACCTCCGCGCGCGAAAGGCGCATGCGCTACCGCATCTCAAAGTCACGCCGTGCTTGCCTGGTATCGGTGTGACCGGTGGGGCTGGTGGGCTGTCGGGTCAGCTGTGCCAGCTGGACCAACGTCGCACCGACACGGTGACCACCGGTCCGTCCAACGGAATCGACTGGTACTGAGGGTATTTCGTGCACAGCAGCCGGTATCCGGTGTGCATGTCCGCGCCGTCGTGATGGATCGCGGCGACTCCGTCGGCCCTGACCCACCACAACTGCGTCCAGTCGTCGTCGTAATGATCGACGAGCAGGCTGACATGCGGATTGCTTTCGATATTGGTGAGGCGCTGCAGCCGCTTGGTGGTTTTCGGCTTCGCGTCGACGGCGGTGAAGATGACGTCTCGATCCACCGCGAAAACCACCGGCACCAGGTGTGGCGTGCCCGCGGGCGTGATCGTGGCCAGCCGCGCTACCGGCGATTGCGTGAAGGCGGCCGTCGGGTCGAATTCGCCCACCGGCCCAGCCTAAAGGCCGGGCTGTTGCGCGGCTCGGGCCGATCGCCCCGGAAACTCCCTCGCCGGGCTACGGTTACCCCATGCCGGCGGAGACGCAGATCGCCAATCTCCTCTACCGCTATGCGGAGTGCATCGACGCCGGCGACCTGGACGAGGCGGCCGCGCTCTTCGAGCACGCTCGCATCCGGATCGACGCTGCCGGCCACGACACCATCGATGCGGCGGGGCTGCTGAGGATCTGGAAGTCGCTGATCGTCTTGTATCCCGACGGCACACCCCGAACCAAGCATGTGGTCACCAATCCGATCATCGAGATCGACGGGCACGCCAAAACCGCGCAATGCCGCAGTAACTACACGGTGCTGCAGCAGGCCGACGACTTTCCGCTTCAGGCCATTGTTGCGGGCCGCTATCACGACCGCTTCGAATGCGTCGAGGGGACCTGGCGTTTTTCCTACCGCGACCTGACCCTGATCGACATGGTTGGTGATATCAGTCACCATCTGAGTTATGGCATTACGCAGGCCTAGTAAAGGCCTAGTAAAGGCCTAGTAAAGGCCTAGTAAAGGCCTAAGGCGGGTATAGGCAATAGCCGCAATCTTGGCCGCCCGAAGTCTTGGGACCTGCTGAGGTGGGTATTTGGACTACGGTAGATGTAGACAAAGTTGTGCTGCCCGGACCTTAAGGCTGGGACAATTCAGCTTCTTCCCCCGACGCAGGAGGTTACGGGATGAGCAAAGATCGCCACCGCCCGGTGAGGTGGTCATGGCTGGTCGCCATAGTGGCTGTGCTCGGATTGGGTCTGGCCACACCGCCGGCGCCCGCATCGGCGGCGCCGTCCACCTTCGCGCTGGACCGGTTCGCTGATTACCCGTCGTTGCCGCTCGACCCGTCGGCGTTGGTCGGCCAGGTAGGGCCGCAGATCGTCAACATCAACACGAAGCTGGGCTACAACAATGCGGTAGGAGCCGGCACCGGCATCGTCATCGATCCCAACGGCGTCGTGCTGACCAACAACCACGTGATTTCGGGCGCCACCGACATCAGCGCGTTCGACGTTGGCAACGGCCAAACCTACGGCGTCGACGTGGTCGGCTATGACCGCACCCAGGACATCGCGGTGCTGCAGCTGCGGGGCGCGGGCGGTCTGCCCACCGCCGCGATCGGTGGCGGAGTGTCCATCGGCGAGCCCATCGTCGCGCTGGGCAACACCGGTGGGCAGGGCGGAACGCCGCGCGCGGTGCCCGGGCGGGTGGTTGCCCTCAACCAGACCGTCCAGGCCTCGGACGCGCTCACCGGTGCCGAAGAGACGCTCAACGGGCTGATCCAGGTCGACGCCGCGATCCGGCCCGGCGACTCGGGCGGGCCGATCGTCAACAGCCAGGGGCAGGTTGTCGGCATCAACACGGCCGCTTCCGACAACTTCCAACTGTCCCAGGGCGGGCAAGGCTTTGCCATTCCGATCGGCCAGGCTATGGCGATCGCCAACCAGATCCGCTCCGGAGGCGGGTCGCCCACGGTGCACATCGGACCGACTGCCTTCCTCGGCCTGGGCGTCGTCGACAACAACGGCAACGGCGCCAGGGTGCAGCGAGTGGTGGGGACTGCGCCCGCCGCGTCGATCGGGATCTCCAATGGCGACGTGGTCACCGCGGTCGACGGCATCGCGATCAGTTCGGCTACCGCCTTGTCCGATGTGCTCAACGGGCATCATCCCGGTGACGTCGTCTCGATCAGCTGGCTGTCCAAATCAGGGGTCGCCCGCACCGAGAACGTGACGCTGGCGGAAGGGCCGCCGGCCTGAGCTACGCGGGGATGATCACAGCCGGCCGGCGAATTCGATTGGCACCGGCAGTGTTTGCCCGCATGGTTCCCGAGGTTCCGCCTCGGGTACCCGTGGCATCGTGGAGTTGATGAACGACGCAAGAGAAGCCTCCCGGCACGATCCTGCGCACCATCCCGCCGAGGGCAGCCATGTCGAAGGGGGTGTGGTCGAGCACCCCGATGCCAAGGATTTCGGCAATGCCGCCGCGCTTCCCGCTGACCCGACCTGGTTCAAGCACGCCGTTTTTTACGAGGTGCTGGTCCGGGCTTTCTACGATTCCAGCGCGGACGGCTCGGGTGATCTGCGTGGACTCCTGGACCGGCTGGACTACCTGCAGTGGCTCGGCATCGACTGCATCTGGCTGCCCCCGTTCTACGACTCACCGCTGCGTGACGGCGGCTACGACATCCGCGACTTCTACAAGGTGCTGCCCGACTTCGGCACCGTCGACGACTTTGTCGCCCTGGTCGATGCCGCCCACCGCCGGGGGATCCGGGTGATCACCGACCTGGTGATGAATCACACCTCGGAATCCCACCCGTGGTTCCAGGAATCCCGCCGCGACCCCGACGGGCCGTACGGCGACTACTACGTGTGGAGCGATACCAGCCAGAAGTACACCGACGCCCGGATCATCTTCGTCGACACCGAAGAGTCGAACTGGACGTTCGACCCGGTCCGCCGCCAGTTCTACTGGCACCGTTTCTTCTCCCACCAGCCGGACCTCAATTACGACAATCCGGCCGTTCAAGAGGCGATGATCGACGTCATGCGCTTCTGGCTGGGCCTGGGCATCGACGGGTTCCGGCTGGACGCGGTCCCCTACCTTTTCGAACGCGAGGGCACCAACTGCGAAAACCTGCCCGAGACGCACGCCTTCCTCAAGCGCGTCCGCAAGGTGGTGGACGACGAATTTCCCGGCCGGGTGCTGCTGGCCGAGGCCAACCAGTGGCCGGCCGACGTCGTCGAGTACTTCGGCGACGCCACCACCGGCGGCGACGAATGCCACATGGCCTTTCACTTCCCGCTGATGCCGCGCATCTTCATGGCCGTCCGCCGCGAGTCGCGGTTCCCGATTTCAGAGATCCTGGCGCAGACGCCGCCGATACCCGATATGGCGCAATGGGGGATCTTCCTGCGCAACCATGATGAGTTGACGCTGGAAATGGTCACCGACGAAGAGCGCGACTACATGTACGCCGAGTACGCCAAAGACCCGCGGATGAAGGCGAACGTCGGCATCCGCCGCCGGCTGGCGCCGCTGCTGGATAACGACCGCAACCAGATCCAGTTGTTCAACGCGCTGCTGCTCTCGTTGCCGGGCTCGCCGGTGCTGTACTACGGCGACGAAATCGGCATGGGTGACGTGATCTGGCTGGGGGACCGCGACGGCGTGCGGACCCCGATGCAGTGGACACCGGACCGTAACGCCGGATTCTCCACAGCCAACCCCGGCCGGCTCTACCTGCCGCCGAGCCAGGATCCGGTTTACGGCTACCAGGCGGTCAACGTCGAGGCGCAGCGCGACACCTCGACATCACTGCTGAACTGGACCCGGACCATGCTTGCGGTGCGGCGGCGCCACCAGGCGTTCGCCGTCGGGTCCTTCCAGGAACTGGGCGGGTCCAACCCGTCGGTCCTGGCTTTCGTCCGGGAAACGCCGGGCAGTGACGGCAGAGACGGTGATGTGGTGCTTTGCGTGAACAACCTCTCCCGGTTCCCGCAGCCCATCGAACTGAACCTGCAGCAATGGAACAGCTACACACCGATCGAGCTCACCGGGCATGTGGAATTTCCCCCTATCGGCCACCTGCCCTACCTGCTGACCCTGCCGGGCCACGGCTTTTACTGGTTCCAGTTGTCCAGAACCGAGGAGAATGCATGACCCGCGCCGGCGACGATGCGAAGCGAAGCGAAGAGGAGCGGCGCACATGAGTCTGCCAGCCAAGCTGCCCTGGTCTGAGTGGCTGCCACAGCAACGGTGGTACGCCGGGCGCAACCGCGAGCTGTCCCGCGCGGAGGTCAACGTGGTCGTCCCGCTGAAGGACGATCTCGACTTGGTGCTCGTCGACGCCGACTACGCCGACGGTTCGGCGGAGCGCTACCAGGTGATCGTCGGTTGGGACGCCGCGCCGGTGTCCGAGTACAGCACCGTGGCAACGATCGGGTCGGCGCAAGACCGCATGGGCTTCGACGCCCTCTACGACACCGATGCGCCGCCGTTTCTGCTCTCGTTGATCGACTCGTCAGCCGTCCGCGTTGCTTGCGGCGTGGAGGTGACATTCGCCAAAGAACCGGACGTCGAATTGCCGTTGAACGCGGCGCCGCACGTCTCCGACGCCGAGCAGAGCAACACGAGCGTCATCTTCGATCGGCGCGCGATCTTCAAGGTGTTTCGCCGGGTTTCCAGTGGCATCAGTCCCGATATCGAATTGAACCGGGTGCTCGGCCGTGCCGGTAACCCGCACGTAGCACGGTTGCTGGGGACCTACGAGATGGCCGGGCCGGATGCCGGCAGTTCGGCGGCCGGTGAGCAGGCGTGTCCGTTGGGCATGGTGACCGAATTCGCCTCCAACGCCGCCGAGGGCTGGGCGATGGCCACCGCCAGCGTCCGCGATCTGTTCGCCGAGGGCGACTTGTATGCCCACGAAGTCGGCGGAGACTTCGCCGGCGAGTCTTACCGGCTCGGTGAGGCGGTTGCGTCGGTGCACGCCACCCTGGCCGATTGCCTGGGAACGGCCCCGGCGCCATTCCCGGTGGACACCGTGCTGGCGCGGCTGTCGTCGACCGTGGCGGCGGTTCGGGAGCTGGAGGGGTACGCGGCGACGATCGAAGAGCGAATCCAGAAGCTCGCCGGCGAGACCATCACCGTCCAGCGGATCCACGGCGACCTGCACCTGGGACAGGTGTTACGGACCCCGGAGAGCTGGCTGTTGATCGATTTCGAAGGTGAACCCGGTCAGCCGCTCGATGAGCGGCGAGCACCTGATTCGCCGTTGCGCGACGTGGCCGGTGTCTTGCGCTCCTTCGAGTACGCCGCCTACGGGCCGTTGGTGGACCAGGCCACCGACAAGCAGTTGGCCGCCCGCGCCCGGGAATGGGTCGAGCGCAATCGCACCGCATTCTGCGAGGGCTATGCGGCCGCATCGGGGACCGACCCCCGGGATTCGGCGCAACTGTTGGCCGCCTACGAATTGGACAAGGCGGTCTACGAGGTGGGCTACGAGGCGCGGCATCGGCCCGGATGGCTGCCGATTCCGTTGCGGTCGATCGCCCGGCTGACCGCCTGAGCCGGCTTTTCCGCGGTTGCCCGGCGCGGGTCTGCGAGCTGAGGTTACCGGCTGATATCTGCGGACCCCGCGAGTCTCTGGAAGCATGCTCGTGTGCAGAAAGAGATTTACGACAGCGAAGCGAGGTTGTCCTGGGTGCTGGCGGGGCTGGCCGGAGTGTTGGGGGCGACGGCGTTCACCCACTCCGCCGGTTACTTCGTGACTTTCATGACCGGCAATGCGCAGCGAGCTGTGCTCGGAGTTTTCCGCGACGATGTGTGGCTGTCGATAACCGCGTCATTGTTGATCGTGTGCTTTGTCGCGGGTGTGGTGGTTGCCTCGATATGCCGGCGCCATTTCTGGGTCGATCATCCGCACGGCCCCACCGTGCTGACCACCTTCAGTCTGGTGGCGGCCACCGCGCTCGACATTCTCCTGGGTGGATGGGAACAGACCCTGCTTGATTTCGTCCCGATTCTGTTCGTGGTGTTTGGGATCGGCGCATTGAACACATCGTTCGTCAAGGATGGCGAGGTGTCGGTGCCGTTGAGTTACGTGACGGGCACTCTGGTCAAGATGGGTCAGGGCATCGAACGTCAGCTGGCCGGCGGGAAGGTGGAGGACTGGCTCGGCTACTTCTTGCTGTACGCCAGCTTCAGCCTGGGCGCCGTGGCCGGAGGCGTTATCAGCTTGGTGGTCGGCGGATCCCAGATGCTGGCGGTGGCGACGATCGTCTGCGCGGTCACCACGGGCTACACGTACTTCCACTCCGACCGGCGTGCGTTGTTGTCGGAGTCCTGATCCGGATCAGCCGGTGAGCCCCCGGTGAGCACAAGAAACATCGGCAGCAGCGCTGGCCGTGTGCGCTGCTGCCGATGCTGGCTCGTGTCTCAGCCGGGTCTCATGTGGCAGGGGCGGTGGGGCCGTTGAGCACCTGCAGCATGTCCGGCTTCATGGCGACCAGTTGCTGGTTCCAGTAAGGCCATGAATGCGTTCCGTTCGTCGGGAAGTTGAACACCCCGTTGCGGCCGCCCGAGGCCAGGTAGGTGTCCCGGAAGGTTTGGTTGGTGCGCAGCGTCAGGCCTTCGAGGAACTTGGCCGGCATGTTGTCGCCACCGAGGTCGCTGGGGGTGCCGTTGCCGCAGTACACCCAGACTCGAGTGTTGTTGGCTACCAGTCGTGGAATTTGAATCATCGGGTCATTGCGCTTCCACGCCGGGTCGGTGGACGGGCCCCACATGCTGTTGGCGTTGTAACCGCCGGAGTCGTTCATGGCCAGGCCGATCAGTGTCGGCCACCAGCCTTCGGACGGGTTGAGGAATCCCGACAACGACGCCGCGTATGGGAATTGCTGCGGGTAGTACGCGGCCATGATCAGCGCCGAACCGCCCGACATCGAAAGGCCCACCGCCGCATTGCCGACCGGTGAAACGCCCTTGTTGGCCTGTAGCCAGGCGGGCATTTCCCTGGTGAGGAAGGTCTCCCACTTGTAGGTGTAACTCTGACCGTTGCCCTGCGAAGGCTGGTACCAGTCGCTGTAGAAGCTGGACTGGCCGCCGACTGGCATGACCACCGACAGGCCGGATTGGTAGAACTCTTCGAACGCGGGGGTGTTGATGTCCCAACCGCTGTAGTCGTCCTGTGCGCGAAGACCGTCCAGCAGGTAGACGGAATGCGGTCCGCCGCCTTGGAATTGGACCTTGATGTTGCGGCCCATCGACGGCGACGGGATCTGCAGATACTCGACTGGAAGGCCCGGCCTGGAGAACGCGGCCGCGGGCACCGAGCCGCCGACGGCGCCGATCACACCGGATAGCAGGGCGGCCCCCACCGCCGCGATACCCAGCCGGCGGGGCATGGTTTTCGCTGCGCCACGCAGCTTTTCAACGAACTTCATGGCTTGTAACCCATCCCAACTCTCGTCTGCCGCATGTCGCGGTCGAACCTGTCTTGGGCGAGTGAAACACAGCAGGGCGCCGCGGCGGGTCTGTCGCCGCCGAAGCGGGACATCGCGGTTGGCTAACGATTGGGCGTCGGCCCGGAATCGGCTCGTCCAGTTGACGATTGGCGGTCAACTCGATTGAGCGTCGCGTGTTGTTCAACGGGACCGCGCATCGGCGGCCGACGAGCTTGCTCTCCAGGTCATGCGTAATGACGCTGTTTGTGGTGTGAACAATACGAGGCTCCTTGCTGAGCACAACGCCGCAGGGGTGCCACTCGATTCGGCAATCCTGACCGCGCACCACTAGCCTGCTGTGAGCACGCCCCTGGTCTACTGTGAGTGCACTGCGCCTAATGTCGGTGCGTTACTATGCATTTCGAATTGATAACGGACTGCGGGTCTTCATGAAGTAGTGCCGCATGCACGCGGCGGCATCCTCGGTTCCGCGACCACCGTGCGGGAAATCCGGTTCCCATCCAATTGAAAGTTCTTTTGAGGGTGACTATTGAGTGATAAGGCCGGTCCGACGGCACGGATCGTGGATCCATGGTTTCTATTCGCAACAGTAATTCTGACACTTCTGTGTTTAGCCATGCTCCTCCAGAACATCAACACCGTGTGGGGGTGGGTACTGTTTAGTGGTTCCATCGCACCGGTTTATGCCACTGTCTACAAGACGGTGCTCTTCACCAAAGCGGTGCTCTTTCACCGAGAGTGGGCACGCGAGACGCCGCTGCAGCGCCGCTATTCTGCGGATGCTCCGGGGGTGGCTATCATTATTGCTTCCCACCAAGAGCCATTCGAGGTGGCCAAGATGACATTTGATTGCGCGTACCTGACCCGTACCACGGTCCACGTGAAGTCATTGTCGTCGATAATTCACCCGATACAAACAGCACTGACTTCACCCGGTGGCGGCAGTACGTCCAGTCGCACGCAGAAAAAGACAACGACATTCGCGTCGTATTCCGCCACAACTGTCGGAAGGGCGGGCTGAAGCCGGGCAATGTCGATCTCGCGCAGACTTTGATTGAGGCGGCGCAATATGTTGTCCTCCTTGATGTTGATTCGTCACTTCCCATGCACGGCAATTTTCTGGCTCGCGCGGTCAACGAGTTCGAGCAAGATGATCGACTTGGCGTATTGCAGTTCCACACGATGGCGACCAATGACCACTTCAATCGCTTGACCGGACCAGTTGCCGTCGCCCAGAATGCGTTGCGTATCGAACATCTGATCCGTGCCAACGGCGGATTCGCCATGTTCTATGGGCCTCGGTCGGCCGAGTTGCGGCGCGGGGACTTTACCGCGGGCCGGCAGTCGCCACCGCAGCGCCGTGACCGGTGGCTTCATCGGCTGCGGTAGGTGATCTGGGCTAATCGGTGCGTCCGGCAATCAGCAGCAACCGAACCCGATCTATGCTTACCCCCGACCAGAGGAGACATTCATGCGCACCTTCGAGTCCGTTGCCGACCTGGCCGCCGCCGCGGGTGAGACCATCGGGCAGAGCGACTGGGTGACCATCACTCAAGAAGACGTCAATCTGTTTGCCGACGCCACCGGTGATCACCAATGGATCCACGTGGACCCGGAACGAGCGGCCAAAGGCCCGTTCGGCACGACCATTGCCCACGGCTTCATGACGCTGTCACTTCTGCCGCGGTTGCAGCATGACATGTACACGGTCAAAGGGATCAAACTGGCAATCAATTACGGACTCAACAAGGTTCGCTTTCCCGCGCCGGTTCCTGTCGGCTCCAGGGTACGGGCGCAGAGTTCGTTGGTCGGCGTCGAAGACCTCGGTAACGGCGCCGTGCAGGCCACGGTGTCGACCACAGTCGAGATAGCGGGTTCGCCCAAGCCCGCATGCGTTGCCGAAAGCGTCGTTCGCTACATCTCCTGAGCGCAGTCGCGCGAGACATAAACCAGGGGCCGTCAGAACTCGGCGACCGCGTGCTCCAGGCGCTCGGCCAACCGGGCCTCAGCGGCCGCCCGGCGCGTCGGGATGTGCTGCGATGGGAAAGGTGTTGTCACCGGCTCATATTCCCGCAGGGTACGCCGCGCCACCGTCATCTTGTGCAGCTCAGTGGCGCCATCGGCAATGCCCAGTGATTCGGCGCCAACCAACATCTTGACGAACGGCATCTCGTCGGAGACCCCCAGCGCGCCATGCAGATGCATGGCGCGCTGCGCCACATCATGCAGCACCTGGGGCATCGCGACTTTCACCGCCGCGATGTCGCGGCGAACCTTCTGGTAGTCGTGGTGTTTGTCGATCAGCCACGCCGTCCGCAGCACCAGCAGCCGGAACTGCTCGATCTGGATCCAACTGTCGGCGATCTTCTCTTGGGTCATCTGGAAATCGGCCAGCCGTCCATGCCGCGTCTTACGTGACACCGCGCGCTCACACATCATGTCGAATGCCCTGCGCGCCAGGGCAATTGTGCGCATCGCGTGATGGATGCGGCCGCCGCCGAGCCGCGTTTGCGCAATCATGAACGCCTGGCCTTCCCCGCCCAGCACATGATCGGCCGGCACCCGGACGTCGTGGTAACGGACGTAGCCGTGGCTGGCATGCTTGGACGATTCGGCACCCACACCGACATTGCGGACGATCTCGATCCCGGGTGTCTCGCCAGGAACGATGAACAGCGACATCTTCTCGTGGGTATGGGCCTCGGGGTTGGTGACGGCCATGACGATGAAGAACGACGCGTGCTTGGCATTGGTGGAAAACCACTTCTCGCCGTTGATGATCCAGCTGTCCCCATCGCGGGTCGCGGCAGTGACGAACAGGCCGGGATCCGAGCCGCCCTGCGGTTCGGTCATCGAGTAGCACGACGTGATCTCGCCGTCCAGCAGCGGCTGCAGGTAGCGCGCTTTCTGTTCCTCGGTGCCGAAGAGTGCGAGGATCTCGGCGTTGCCGGAGTCCGGCGCCTGGCAGCCGAACACCGACGGCGCCCACCGCGAGCGCCCGAGGATCTCGTTGAGCAGCGCCAGCTTGACCTGACCGAAGCCTTGGCCGCCGAGTTCCGGCCGCAGATGTGCGGCCCATAGTCCCTGGTCCTTCACCTGCTGCTGCAACGGCCGCAGGACCGTCATCGTCTCGGGATTCTTTTTGTCATACGGATCGAGCGCCACCAGATCCAGCGGTTCCACCTCGCCGGCCATGAACTTCTCGACCCAATCGAGTTTCGCCTGGTATTCCGGCTCTGTTTCGAAATCCCACACCGTCGTCAACCGTCCTCCGGCGCAGCGTCGCACCGGCATTGTTGATGGAGCTACCCCATCGTAAGGGCGGTGGTGGGTCTGGCAAGGCCGCAACATCCGCGGGGCCGGATCGCGGCCGCAGTTTTCGCGTCACGACCCGGACCGCACGAGAATCTCCAAACAATCAGAGTCTTTGTGCGAGGAGTTGTTTGGCCAGTTCGGCACCCTTGCGGCTGTCGGCTTGTGCCTTGCGGAACAAGTCGGCCGTCTCCCGGTCGTCGTCACGCTCGGCATCTTCGATGTAGGTCTCCAGTCGGAGCGCGTTGTCCAGGCACTGTTCGGTGTACCAGATCAGGTTGTAAGTCTTGTCGCGGGTGCCGGTCACATGACCCGTTTCGATGCTCACCGGTGGTCCTCCCTCCGTCGGTATCAGTTGCGATACCGAGTGAGCTACCCACCCGTGCCATGTTTCAAACGGCCTCGACAAGGCCGATTTCCGTTGGCGGATAGGCACTTCGGCTTAGGCTGGCCAAGCACGGCCGCAGCTATCTGCGCGTGGGGCTCGGATCAGTCGAGGAGATTGTCGCGGATATGTGAGCACGTGAGACCATCCGGATCTAAGGGGCGGTGCACCCGTCCGGGATTGCGGCTCAAGGCCGATTCGCTAGCGCAGCTTGGGCAAGACGTTGGTGCCGTAGAACTGAATGGCGACGGTGGGGTCGTCCTGCGGAAAGTGCAGAAACGGTATGGCACCGGCATCGATCACCGCTTGCACCGCGCCGATATGGGTCGACGGGTCGGTGCCGACGGCCCAGTTGGCGAGCACCTTTTCGATCGGGTTCGACTCGGCGGCACGCTGGATCTCTACCGGGTTGGGTTGGTCGACGGCCCCGGCGGTAAATCGCCACAGGCCGGCGGCCCGGGTAGCCGCCGTGTGGTCACCGACGACAGCGAACAGCTCGGCACGCTTCCCGAGATTCGCGGGGTCGCGCCCGGCGGCTGCTGCGCCCGCTGCGAACGCGGCAAGCAGCCGCGGATTCTTGAGGTCGCCGGCTTGGGTAATCCAGCCGTCCCCGTGCCGGCCGGCCAGCGCTGCGCTTTTGGGACCGCTGGCGGCCACGAAGATCGGCGGTGGCGTGGCGGGCAGGTCGTAGAGTTTTAGAGCGTTCGTCTGAAAATAACGTCCGTCGAACGAAATTCGCTCACCGCTCCACAGCTGGCGGATCAGCTTGATGGCCTCGACCAGCCGGTCGTGGCGCTCCCGGTAGGAACCGAACGTGTTGGTGGCGGCCTGTTCGTTGAGTCGCTCACCAGTGCCGAGCCCTAAGAACACCCGTCCCGGACTCAGCATTGCCAACGAGGCGAAAGCCTGGGCCACCGTGGCCGGATGGTAGCGGTAAGTAGGGCAGGTCACCCCGCTGCCGAACGAGATACGAGTGGTGCTTTGACCCACTAACGCCAAGGTCAGCCAGGGAAACATCGAGTGACCCTGATTGTCCTGCCACGGCTGAAGGTGGTCACTGGCCCAGACGTACCCAAACCCGGCACTTTCGGCGGCCCGGGCTTGCGCCACCAGCTGATCGGTTCGGAACTGTTCGTGCGACAACACGATTCCAATGTCCCCGGCCGGCGTGGGGCGAGTCGACTCGCCGGTCGACTCGCCGCGGGTGCCGCACCCGGCGGATACTGTGCCCGCCCCCAGCACGCCGGTCCCGGCGGCTAGTCGCGCGAACGTCCGTCGCGAGATCCCGGTCATCGGCTCCGACTACCCCTCACGCGACCTGTCACACCATCGAGCTTGCCTCACGCTGGCCGGCTGCGACAGCCGTCGGCGCACCGGGCTCCGCCGCGCACGGAGCTGTGTCGAAGCGACTGACCAGCATGGCCGATCGGGCCCGCCGAGACGCCGATTGGCCGATCCGTCGACGCGACCACTAGTTTGGGCTGGTGACCCCCCAGGCGCGCCCAGCGCACAAGGCCGACATCCGCGATCTGTCCCGCACCCTGGCTCGCGCCTTCTACGACGACCCGGTGATGACGTGGTTGCTTCCCCACGACAAGTCCCGGCTCGCGCACCTGCATCGGGTGTTCGCGGCGATGACCCGGCACCACCATCTGGCCCACGGCGGCGTCGAGGTGGCGTGCGAGGGCGCCGGCGTCGGCGCAGCCGCCCTGTGGGATCCGCCGAATCAATGGCGGGAGACCCGCCGGGCGGAGCTGGCCATGACCCCGGCATTCTTGCGTGTGTTCGGCTTTCGCGGAGGGACCGCACGCGCGGTCCAGGAGGCGATGAAGCGCGCGCATCCCGAAGAACCGCACTGGTACCTGGCCGTCATCGGCAGCGACCCGGGCGTGCGCGGGCGGGGATTTGGTCAGGCCTTGATGCGGTCGCGGCTGGACCGCTGCGACGCCGAGTACTGCCCGGCCTATCTCGAGTCCTCGAAACCCGAAAACATTCCGTATTACGAACGTTTCGGATTCACCGTCACCGGCGAGATCATGCTGCCGCGGGGCGGGCCGCCGATTTGGCCGATGTGGCGCGAACCGCGCTGAGCATCCCGGCCGGCAGCCGGTTCGGCGGGCCGGTTTAGCGGGTGAACGCTGCGGGCAACCGTTGCCAATGGCTACCGGTGAGCTGAGCGATCCCGCGGACTTCCCCGAGGAGGGCGGTCCCGGCGACACGCTCAACCCGAACGAATCCACCGACTCCGACGAGCTCCGCAACGACGACGGTGACATCGTGGTGGACCCACCCGAGCACTGGAGCGAGGCCGACCGATTCGGCATGACGGCGCGCGAGCAGCGCGAAGGGCAATCCCTTGACGACCGACTTGCCGCCGAAGAACCGGACCGGCTGGACGGCTTGTGGGAAGAGGACGGCCCCGGGCGTGCCCATCGAGGCCAAATCGACGGTACGCCCGAGGACGGCGACTCGTTGTTCGAGGTCGTCGACGACGAGTGACGGTCCCGGGCACAGCGGGCCCGCCGTTTGCCACGGCCTCAGCCGGGTACCCAAGTCCGGAATTCCTAACGCTGGAGGGACGAATGGCAGCCAACGACTCCAACCCGAAGCAACGACAGCTTGACGACTGCCGGCTAGACGGGAGCACCGGATACCTGACCACGCAGCAGGGCGTGCGAGTGGACCATACCGACGATGCACTTACCGCGGGGGAGCGTGGGCCCACCCTGCTCGAGGACTTCCATGCCCGGGAAAAGATCACCCACTTCGATCACGAGCGCATCCCCGAACGAGTGGTACACGCCCGCGGGGCCGGAGCATACGGATACTTCGAGCCCTATGACGATTGGCTTGCCGAATACACCGCGGCGAAATTCCTCACCACGCCGGGTAAGCAGACGCCGGTCTTCGTCCGGTTTTCCACCGTCGTGGGATCTCGCGGCTCGGCGGACACCGTGCGCGATGTCCGCGGATTCGCCACCAAGTTCTACACCGACCAGGGCAACTACGACCTGGTGGGCAACAACTTCCCGGTGTTCTTCATCCAGGACGGCATCAAGTTCCCGGATTTGGTGCACGCGGTTAAACCCGAGCCACACAACGAGATTCCGCAGGCGCAGTCGGCCCACGACACGCTGTGGGACTTCGTGTCGCTGCAGCCGGAGACGCTGCACACCATCATGTGGCTGATGTCGGACCGGGCGCTGCCGCGCAGTTACCGAATGATGGAGGGCTTCGGCGTGCACACCTTCCGCCTGGTCAACGCCGACGGCCAGGGCACTTTCGTGAAGTTTCATTGGAAGCCACGCCTTGGCGTGCATTCGCTGGTGTGGGAGGAGTGCCAGAAGGTGGCCGGCAAGGACCCCGACTTCAACCGGCGCGACCTGTGGGAAGCCATCGAGGCCGGCCAATATCCGGAGTGGGAGTTCGGGGTGCAGCTGGTTCCGGAAAGCGACGAGTTCAACTTCGGCTTCGACCTGCTCGACGCCACCAAAATCATTCCGGAGGAACAGGTTCCGGTACGTCCGGTGGGCAAGATGGTGCTCAACCGCAACCCGGACAACTTCTTCGCCGAAACCGAGCAGGTGGCGTTCCACACCGCCAACGTGGTGCCCGGCATCGACTTCACCAACGACCCACTGCTGCAGTTCCGCAACTTCTCCTACCTCGACACCCAGCTGATCAGGTTGGGCGGCCCCAATTTCGCGCAACTGCCGGTCAATCGGCCGGTGGCCGAGGTGCACAACAACCAGCGCGACGGCTACGGCCAGCACACCATTCCACGCGGCCGGTCAAGCTACTACAACAACAGCCTTGGCGGCGGCTGTCCGGCCCTGGCAGACGACAACGTGTTCCGCCACTACACCCAGAAGGTCGACGGTCACAAGATCCGCCAGCGGGCCGAAAGCTTCCAGGATCACTACAGCCAGGCCCGGATGTTCTGGAAGAGCATGTCTGCCGTCGAGGCCAAACACATTGTCGCCGCGTACGCCTTCGAGCTCGGCAAGGTGGAAACACCGGAAATCCGTTCGCGCGTCGTGGATCAGCTGAACCGCGTCGACCATGACCTGGCGACCCGCGTCGCCGGGGAGCTGGGGCTGCCCGCGCCCGAAGGAACGGACAAGCTGGGCGCCGAAATGCCCCCCTCCCCGGCGCTTTCGCAACTCAATACCGCCACCGACAGCGTCGAAACACGCAAGATCGCCGTGCTGGCCGCCGACGGCGTCGACGTGGTGGGCACCCAGACCTTCATCGAGGCGATGCGGCAGCGCGGGGCCATCGTAGAAGTGTTGGCGCCCAGGGCCGGTGGCATGCTGTCCGGCGGATCCGGCGGCGAACTCCCGGTGGACCGGGCGATCACCACGATGTCGTCGGTCCTCTACGACGCGGTCGTGATACCGTGCGGACCCGACGCCGTCAAGGCCCTGTCCGAAGACGGCTACGTGATGCATTTCGTCACCGAGGCCTACAAACACCTCAAGGCGGTGGGGGCTTTCGGTGCGGGCGTCAAGTTACTGCCCAAGGCCGGGATAACCGAGAAAACCGCCGAGAGCACCGACGCCTTCGTCTCCAACGGGGTGATCACGACCAAGGCTGCGGCCGACGACCTATCCGACGACTTCGCCGAGGCATTCGCCAAAGTGCTTGCCAAACACCGTGTTTGGGAGCGACAGACCGATAGCGTGCCCGCCTGATCAGAGCTTGCTTTTCCAGCCGGCGACACCGATCGCGATCATCCGCAGCTGCTTGACCGCGATTCGGTGGATCTCTTGGAGCGCCTCGGCGCTCTGAGCGTCCTCGATCGCCTCGGCGATCACGATCATCGCGTTGACGAACAACGTCGCCAAAATGTTGAGGTCCTCGGTGCTCCATTCGTTGAGCCCCGGGAAGCGGGCCAGGTCGGTGGCCAGCTCCGACGTGATCAGCCGGATCTCGGTGCGGATGGCGTAGCGCAGCACCGATAGTCCGGTGGAGCGCTCCCGGACGATGAAACGCCAGTGTTCGCGCTTGTCGGCGACGCTGCCCACCAGGATCTCCACGGACGACTCGATCACCCGGTTGGGGTCCAGCTTGCCGGCGCGCGCCCCGCGCAACGTGTCGCGCAGGGTGCGAAACGACTCGTCGATTAGGACCAACCCCAGGGCCTCCATCGACTCGAAATGCCGGTAGAACGCCGCAGGCACGATCCCGGCCTCTCGGGTCACCTCCCGCAGGCTCAGGCCGCTGAAGCTGCGGTCCTGCAACAGTTTGAGCGCGGCGGCCACGATGGCCCGCCGGGTGGCTTCTTTGCGCTCCTCCCGCGACACGGTGGCGCGTGCCCGGTCCGTGCCGGACCGGTGCGAGCGTGAGTTAGGAGTACGGTCGTTCACTGTGTGAACCCTACCACACACCTGGGGAAATACTTGACGAGCAGCTAAATCCCGACGCACCGTGTACATATGTTCACTCAAACTTTCAACCGAGCCGTTACGAAGCGAGTCCTAGGTTCCGACCTGGTCGACCTGCTCACCGGTCCGCACGGCGTCGACCGCTACACCGAGCTGGTGGCGCCGACGTGGACGCTGGGCGAGGCCCGCGCCAAGGTCATAGAGGTGCGCCGCGACACGCCGCGCAGCGTCACCCTCATCCTCGCTCCCAACGACACCTTCACCTCCACTAACACCGTCAAGGCCGGTCAGTACGTCAACCTCACCGTCGACATCGGCGGACGCCGGCACACCCGCTGTTACTCACCGGCCAATGCCGAAGGCAGCCCGACCCTTGAGCTGACGATCGGTCACCACGACGGCGGGCTGGTCTCGACCTACCTGTACGAGCGGGCCCGCCGCGGCATGGTGGTCGGTCTGGCCGGTGTCGGCGGGGACTTCGTGTTACCGGCGAAGCGGCCGCGGCGCGTGTTGCTCGTCTCGGGCGGCAGTGGCATCACCCCGGTCATGGCGATGCTGCGCACGCTGGTCGCCGAGGGCCATCAGGGCGAGATCGCCTTTGTCCATTACGCGCGGACTCCTGCGGAGGCGTGCTACCGCGGCGAGCTGCGCTCCCATAATGGTCTGCGCGGAGTGCGGGTGTTGCACGGCTACACCCGCTCCGGCGCCGGTGATCTGGTGGGCCGCTTCGGCGCAAACCACCTGGCCACGGCCATGCCGTCGCCGGATGCGGTGTTCGTCTGCGGCCCGACGCCGTTGGTCGAAGCGGTGCGCGAGCACTGTGACAACGTGTTCAGCGAGAGCTTCGTCCCACCGGTATTGGCGGCGCCGGCCGGCCCCTCGGGGGGCCGGATCACGTTCGGCGACAGCCGGATTGACGTCGCCGACGACGGCCGTTCGCTGCTCGAGCAGGCCGAATCGGCCGGGCTGACACCCGAGAGCGGCTGCCGGATGGGCATCTGCCACACCTGCACCCGGCGCAAGACCTCCGGGACGGTACGAAACCTGGTCACCGGCGCCGTCTCGACGGCCCCCGACGAGGACGTGCAGATCTGCGTGTCCGTTCCCGTCGGCGACGTCGACCTCGCCCTATAACGCCCAACATCTCAAGGAGTTCTGACATGACACCCAACAAGATCACCCTCACCCCCGAACAGGCCGACGCGTTCGGCCGCGAACTCGACGCCATCAAGGAACGCGTCATGGCGGATCTCGGCGAAGAAGACGCCGACTACATCCGCCGGGTCATCAAGGCGCAGCGCGCCCTGGAGGTCGGCGGACGAGTACTGCTCTTCCTGCCGCCGGCGTGGCTGCTGGGAACCGCGATGCTGGGCGTGTCCAAGATCCTGGACAACATGGAGATCGGCCACAACGTCATGCACGGTCAGTACGACTGGATGCGGGACCCGGCCATCTCGGGGCGTTCCTTCGAGTGGGACACGGCCTGCCCGGCCGATCAGTGGCGGTACTCGCACAACTACATGCACCACACCCATACCAACATCGTGGGAATGGACCGCGACATCGGCTATGGCATCCTGCGGATGAGCGAGGACCAGCCGTGGGAGCCCTACTTCCTGGGTAACCCGGTCTACGCCTTCCTGTTGATGGTGCTGTTCCAATACGGCGTCGCACTGCACGAACTGGAATCCGAGCGCATCCGGGCCGGTGAGATCCGGCTCGCCGACAAGCGTGAGGTGCTGCGGGAGATCTGGAAGAAGACGCGCCGGCAGACCCTCAAGGACTATGTGGCCTTCCCGCTGCTGGCCGGGCCGTTCGCGCCGTTCGTCTTCACGGGCAACCTCACGGCCAACCTGATGCGCAACGTGTGGTCCTACATGATCATCTTCTGCGGCCATTTCCCGGACGGCACTCAGGAATTCAGCGTCGAGGAAACCAAGGACGAGACCCGCGGCCAGTGGTACTTCCGTCAGGTCCTGGGTTCGGCAAACCTGACCGGCGGCAAGCTGTTTCATTTGTTGTCCGGCAACTTGTCGCATCAGATCGAGCACCACCTGTTCCCCGACATGCCGGCCCGGCGGTACGCCGAGATCGCCCCGGAGGTGCGGGAGATCTGTGAGCGTTACGGCATCCCCTACAACAGCGGCCCGCTGCCCAGGCAGTTCGCCACCGTGGTGCGCAAGATCGTGAAGCTCGCCTTGCCGGGGCGTGCGCCGCGTCAGGCCACTGCGGAGGAAGCGGTTGCGCTGTCGGTGGCATGACGCTCATCGAGCCTGCGGTCACGCCGTCGAGCCTGCGCACAGCGCGTGCTTTCCCAAGCGGGAGCAGGCAGCGCTGTGCGCAGTCTCAATGCGAAACAAAGTGGTAAGCGCGGGGCCACAACAGCCCAACTGGAGGACAATGGGCCCGTGGAATGGACCGGCGCGCGTTATTCAGACAAGCCAACCGTGGAGGCTTCGACGTGGATCGACGCCGATCCCGAGCGCGTCTGGAGTCTGGTCTGTGACGTCGAGTTGATGCCGACCCTCAGCAACGAATTGCAAGCAGTGGAATGGGTCGACGGGGCCACCGGGCCCCGGATCGGCGCCCGGTTCGTCGGTCACAACCAGCACGACGCGTTCGGTGAATGGAGCACCACGTCACAAATTGTCAGCTGCGATGAGCCACACGAATTCGCTTGGGCGGTAGGCGAACCCGACAATCCCTCGGCCACCTGGCGGTTCCGGCTGACACCCCGGGACGGGGGCACCGTACTGACCTACCGGACACAGATGGGGCCGGGCCGTTCGGGGTTGTCGCGCGCCATCGACGCGATGCCCGACAAGGAGCAGAAGATCGTCTTCGTGCGGTTGCGGGAGTTCGAGACCGCGATCGACAAGACGCTGGCAGCGATCAAGAGGTTGGCCGAACACGGGGTCCGCTGATGCGCACCGCCACCACGGTCGAACTTTCCAGCGCCGGCCGAGACACCGTGGAGTTCGTCGTCGAGGCCGAAAAGCTTGGACTGGACGTCTGCTGGGTCGCCGAGGCATGGGGTACGGACGGGCCGTCGGCGCTCGGATACCTCGGCGCGCGCACCGAACGGATGCTGCTGGGCTCGGGGGTACTGCAACTCGGTATCCGATCGCCCGTTGCGGTGGCCCAGACCGCGATCACGCTGTCCAACCTGTCGTGCGGGCGGTTCCTGCTCGGCCTGGGCGCCTCGGGTCCGCAGGTGATCGAGGGCCTGCACGGGGTATCGTTCGCCCGGCCGCTGGCGCGGATGCGCGAAACCGTCGACATCGTGCGGCAAGCCCTGACGGGCGGCAAAATCTCCTACTCCGGCAACGAGTTTCAGATTCCGCGTCCCGGTGGCGAGGCGGTGCCGATGCGATTGTCGACGCGGCCCGAGCACGCCATCCCGATCTATCTGGCCGCGTTGTCCCCGGCGATGCTGCGGTTGACGGGACAGATCGCCGACGGCTGGCTCGGTACCAGCTTTGTCCCGGAAGGCGCTGCCGGCGCCTACTTCGCGCATCTGGATAGCGGGCTGGCGGCCGCCGGTCGCGCCCGGGCCGACATCGACATCTGTCAGGGCGCAGAGGTCGCGTTCGCCAAGGACGAGGACCAGCTGCGCGGCATCGTTGCCGGTCGCAAGAAGGAGCTGGCGTTCAGCCTGGGCGGCATGGGGTCCGCCAGCACCAACTACTACAACCGGGCCTACAGCCGGCAAGGCTGGGCTGACGTCGCCGCCGCGGTGCGGGAGCAGTGGCAGCGCGGTGAGCGCGACCGCGCGGTCGCGTCGATCACCGACGACATGGTGCTGGCCACCACGCTGATCGGGACCGAGGACATGGTCCGGGCCCGCCTTGGGGTGTGGCGGGACGCCGGTGTGAACACGGTGCGGCTCTATCCCGCGGGCGACACACTCGATGCCAAGCTTTCGACGCTCGGCCGGGCCATCGAGCTGGTCCGCGAGGTTTAACCCACGCCGGTCGGCGCGTCGGCGACCGGTACCAGTTTCACCTCGGGCCGGGTCGGCAGTTCGTCGGCCAGAAACCACCGGAAGGCGAGGTTGCCCCGCGGATATCCAAGCGTCGTCAGCGAATTCGGATGGGCCGTCGTCCCGGGGGACAAGACGATCGTCACCGAGCCGTCGCTATTGGCCACCACGCTGTGACCGTTGATGGAGCAGCGGGCATCGGGGCCCTCGGCGGGGCCGTACGTGGCCATGAACTGGTTCCACACCACCAGGTTCCAGAACCGGCACGGCGGCGGCCAATGGGTGATGACCAGCGCTTCGTCGTCGTCGAGCGCGAAACTGCCGTAGGAGTAACAGGCATCGCGCGCAGACCAGCCGAAGTTGGCGTCGGGCACCTGATATGGGGCAGCGAATTGGTTTGCGACGTGGGCGGTCTCGTGTCCGAGTCGATGCGCGTCACGGGCCCTGTCCCCGACGGCGAGCGGCACGACCGCGAACATGGTGCGCATCCAGGCGGCCGCCGCCCGTAGCCTTGCGGCGGTCTCCGCGTCGCCGTGGCGTATCGGGTCCGGCGCGTCGAGCGCCTCGATAGTCCAGGTGACCGGGCGGCCGGTCAGCGGGTCGGCCTGATAGTCGCGGGTCATCAGCACGGCGGCATCGGGCGTCGGACCCAGCTCGAAGGAGAAGTTGCCGTCGGCATCGATATCGAGATCACCGTCGCGGACGATCGCGACGACCCGGTCCGACCACGCGCCGGGCGAGGGTTCGTTGTAGGCGGTCACCGAGAAATACGCGCTGTCACCCTTGTTGCCGCTGATCCGGTAGCGCCGTGCCGGATCGACCGGGCACATGAGGTAATAGGCGTCGGTGTTGTCGCCGCCCCAGCGGCGGTCGCGACGAAACGGCGTGTTGACCGCGACGAACTGCGGCCGGCCCGGCTCGGGGAATAGATAGGCGTCGAAGGCCACTCCCAGGGTGGCGGCGAGCATCCGGTACCCGTCGGCGAGGTGCCGGTCGTCGGTAACCGCACGGTCGCCCTCGAGGAAACCGCCGTCCAGGGCGCCCAAGGTGTCGAGCAATTCCCGCCATGCCGTAGTCGACTCGTGCGTCATTCAGGCATTCCTTTCAGGATTCCGCTCAGGAGCAACGTGGTGGTGCGGTCGACCCAGGCATCGTCGAGGTCGGCGCCGCGGGTCAGCAGGCGTAGCAGGGTGATGCCGGCAATGGCCTCGACCAGTTCATCAGCGGTTACGTCGGCCCGGATTTCGCCTGCGGCCGCGGCGGTCTCGAGCCGTCTGGCAAGGCCGCCCGCGATGCTGCCGGCAAACCGTTCCAACAGTGCGGCGTGCAGGGTCGGGTCGGCCGCCATCTCGCCGACCAGGCCGGGCAGCGCCGCGCGGGCGGCCGGCGTCGCCAAGATCGCCATCGTGCGTCGCACCATCTCGCGCAGATCCGTCGCCAGCGATCCGGTGTCCGGAACGGCGGTCTGGGCGCTGATCGGAAACACCGCCTCGTGCACCAGATACGCTTTGCTGGGCCAGCGCCGATAGATCGCGGGCTTGCTGGTGCCGGCCCGTTCGGCGATGGCGGACATCAGCAGCCCGGCATAGCCCGTTTCGGCGAGCAGTTCAACCGTCGCGCGAAGCACCGCCGCGTCGATCCGCGGATCACGGGGTCGGCCGAAATCGACTACCATTACGTAACTCAGAGTAACATAAGTCGCCGTGAGTGATGCCGTTCGTCTCGACGACCTGGCCGAGCCCCGGTTCAGCGCGGAGGCCCAGCAGATCCGCGACATGATGGCCGCGATGGCCCCGCAATGCTCGTTGGATGCCGACGCGTTGCACGCACGCGCCAGCGCCGAGACCGGCCTGCACGATTTCGGCGACGACGACTACCGCGAGCGACTCGACGTCTTTCTGGCCGCGCTGCGTGACATCGACGGGCTGGACGCGGCCGGGGTGGTGAACTTCTACGGGCAACTGCTGCAGTTGCTCAAGAACCGGCTGCTGTTGACCGATCTGCTCACCAGGCATCCGGAGATCGACGACATCGAACTGCGACCACCGTTGTTCATCGCCGGCCTGCCCCGCACCGGCACCACACATCTGCACAACATGCTGGCGGCGGCGCCCACCTTTCGCACCATGCCGTACTGGGAAAGTGTCGAGCCGTTCCCACTGCCCGCCGAGGCCGGAGTCGAGCCGGATCCGCGACGGGCACGCATGGACGTCGCGGTGGCGGTGATCAACACCGTGATGCCCTACTTCCCGCTGATGCACGAGATGACCACCGACCATGTGCACGAAGAGATTCAGCTGCTGGCCAACGACTTCTCGACGATGCTCTTCGAGACGCTGGCCCAGGTGCCCCGGTGGCGCGACTACTACCAGGCTCACGACCAAACGCCCCACTACCGACACCTGGCCAGGCAGCTCAAGGCGATGCAGTTCCTGCGCGGCGGGCGGCGGTGGCTGCTCAAGTCGCCCCAGCACCTGGAGCAGGTGCCGGTGCTGGATCGGGTTTTCCCCGGCTGCATCGTGGTGTTCACCCACCGCGACCCCGTGCCGGTGGCGCTGTCGATGATGGCGATGATCACCTATTCCGCCCGGATGCACCGCTCGCCGGTGCCGGTGGCAGAGATTGCGGCATATTGGGTGGACCGGCTCGACCGGATGCTCACCGCGCTGGTGCGCGATCGCGACACCATCGGTCCGCGGCGCTCGATCGACATCCGATTCGACGACTTCATGGCCAACGAATTCGGTGTCGCGGGGCAGGTATACGCCCTGGCCGGCGAGCCTTTCGACGAACCGGCACGCACGGCGATCACCGGCTACCTGGCCGGTCACCGGCGCGGCCGACTGGGCAACGTCGAAACGTCCTGCGAGATGTTCGGGCTGACAGAGGAGGACTTACGTGCCCGCTTCGCGCCCTATGTGGAGCGGTTTCTGACCTAGCGTTGCGGCTGGTACCCAGCTTGACGCCGAGCCTGTAAATAGGCAGAAGAAGTGCGAGTAGCAGCCTGCGAAATTACAGGCTCGGTGGCCGGCTGGGTGGGGCGAGCGCTACCTTCTCAAACCATGACCACAATGCCCGCCCTGGACGGCGTCGAACACCGGTTTGTCGATGTAGGCGACGGCGTGACCATCCACGTCGCCGACGCCGGTCCGGCCGACGGCCCGGCGGTGATGCTGGTGCACGGCTTTCCGGAGAACTGGTGGGAGTGGCACAAGCTGATCGGCCCGCTGGCCGCCGACGGCTACCGGGTGCTGTGCCCCGATCTGCGCGGCGCGGGCTGGAGCTCGGCGCCGCGTTCCCGGTACCTCAAGAGCGAGATGGCCGACGATCTGGCCGCGGTGCTGGACCGCCTGGGCGTCGCAGAGGTCAAACTCGTCGCCCATGACTGGGGCGGGCCGGTCGCCTTCATCATGATGCTGCGCTACCCAGCCAAAGTGACCGGCTTCTTCGGGCTTAATACCTCGGCGCCGTGGGTACGCCGCGACCTCGGAATGTTGCGGCACATGTGGCGGTTCTGGTACCAGGTCCCGATGTCGCTGCCGGTCATCGGTCCGCGGCTGATCGCCGACCCCAAGGCCCGCTTCTTCCGGATGCTGACGTCCTGGGTCGGTGGCGGATACAGAGTGCCCGACGAGGACGTCCGGATGTACGTCGACTGCATGCGCCAACCCGGGCACGCCGAAGCCGGCTCCCGGTGGTACCGCAGCTTCCAGACCACGGAAATGCTGCGCTGGCTGCGTGGCGAATACAACGACAAAAGGGTGGAGGTGCCGGTGCGCTGGTTGCACGGCACCGGCGATCCGGTGATCACGCCCAACCTGCTACGCGGATACGAAGATCGCGCAAGCGATTTCGAGGTCGAGCTGGTGGACGGTGTCGGTCATTGGATCGTCGAGCAGCGGCCCGACCTGGTGCTGGACCGGTTGCGGGCCTTCCTTACGGCTTGACCAGGATACGGATCGGGTTGCCCTGCTGCCGCTCCAGCTTCTCGATACCCGCCGGGAGGTCTTCGAGCCCGACGACCTCGCTGATCGACCGCGAAATATCAAGGCGCCCAAGCGAAACCAGTCTTGCCAGGGTCTCGATGTCGACGTTCTGGTAACCGAGATGACCGAGCACCTGCTTGCGGGTCACCCCGAACAGCACGGTCGGCCCGATGGTCGGCGACTCCGCGCTCATTCCCACCCCGACCAGGCGCCCGCCGTTGGTCAGCGAGCCAAGGGCCTGCTCGAAGGTCACCTTCAGGCCGACGGCATCGAACGCGACGTCCAATAATCGCCCGCCGGTGACCTCGGCGAGCTTGTCGGCCAGCCCGTCGTCACGGGTGTCGAACGCATAGTCGGCGCCGAGTTCCAGCGCGCGTTCGAGAACGGCCGGGTTGATATCGAGAGCGATCACCGGTGCCGCGCCGACCAGCCGGGCGAGCTGGACGATGTGGGTGCCCACCCCGCCGACGCCCCAGACCCCGACCGATTCGCCGACGCCCACCTTCGCGGTTCGGACGACGGCGCCGAACGGTGTCGACACCGCGTCGGCCAGGATCGCGGCCTGCTCCAGGGGAACGTTGTCCGGCACCCGGGTCAGGCCGGCCGCCTGCGCCACGGTGTATTCGGCCCACGCGCCGTCGTAGGCGAAGGCCATCAACTGGATGCTCAGGCAGTTGACGACGTCGCCGCGGCGGCAGTTCGGGCAGCTTTGGCAGGGCCGGCCGGCGGCCACCACCACCCGGTCGCCCTCCGCCCATCCCGTCACGTCGGGGCCCAGTTTCGCGATGGTGCCCGAGGCCTCGTGGCCCTGGGTCACCACCGGCTTCTGGGCCGGGAACGTGCCGTTGATCAGGCTCAGATCCGAGTGGCAGATCCCGCAGAAGGCAACCTTGACCAAGACCTCGCCCGGACCCGGCTCGGGTATCGGAACATCTTCCAGTGCAACGTTTTTGGTATCCGCATAGAAGCGTTCGGCGCGCATGGTGGCCATGGTCACTCGACGCCGATCGTGACCTCGGTCGACTTGATGAACACCGTTGCGGGCTGGCCGACCTGCAGGCCGAGTTCGACCGCCGCGTCCTTGGTGACCGACGACGTGACGATCTGGTCACCGCCGTCGAGCTTGACCCGGACAATCGCCATCACGCTGCCGAGGTCGACCTCGGTGATGGTGCCCTTGAGCTGGTTCCTGGTCGATAGCCGCATCGCAGTCCTTTCCGCAAATCACCGGGTGTGCGACGAGCGTAGTCGGCCCGCTCAGGAACGAGGGCCCAGGAGGGCTATCGACGCATCGATCGCCGGTTCGGCGACGTCGCGGACCGGCCGCCCGTCCTCGACGGCAAGCGCGGTCAGCTCGCGCAGTCCGCCCAGCAATATGACCGACAACGGCACGGTCAGCGGGGGTAGGCCGGCCCGCCGGAACCCCGGGCTGGCACTGAGGTCGATCAGCAGGGTGGACAGCAGCTGCAATCCGCGGCGCTGGACGGGCCGCGCGACGGCCCCCAGCGACGGGAGTTCGCGAATCCAGCTCAACGTGATGGCCGGCCGGGACTCGATGTGCCCGACGTAGGCCTCGACCGCCTGGCGAATCTGCTGATGCCAGTCGGCGTCGGGATCGACCGCGGCCGAGATCTTCTCGCCGAGCTTTTCGACGTCGGCCCGCAGCAGCTCCAGGAAGCACTGCTCCTTGCTGGCGAACTGGTCGTAGAAGGTGCGTTTCGAGGTCCGCGCGTGGCGCACGACGTCGGCGACGGTGGTCGCGCGGTAGCCGCGCTCGCCGATAGCGGCGGCCAGGCCGTCGAACAGCCGAAGCCGAAAAGGGTCAATCTCGGCCGGCGCGGCATTGCCGGCAACTGCTGTCACCAACGTGCCTCCTTACCCGGATCGGGGCGGACCTTGTCAGCCTTGGTACCAAAGAGTACCGTGCCAGGATAAGCCTGCGGTACACCGCGGTACCATCCCCGTGTTCCTGACCGAGCAGCCGGGGCAGATGTTGGGAGCCCATGTCGATGAGCCACGCAATCACCGATGCACCAGCGCAACCCGAAGTCACGTTGCCGCCGGCGCCGCGGATTCCGAGTCTGGTCCAGGGCCTGGTTTTTGCGGTCACGCGCCGCGGCATGATGCGGCGGCTGGCGCGCCGCTACGGCAACGTCTTCACTCTGAACATCCCCATCTACGGGCGGGTCGTGGTGGTCGGTGACCCGCAGCTGGCCCGGCAGGTGTTCACCACCAGTCCCGACGAATTGGGCAACATCCAGCCGAACCTGAGCCGGCTGTTCGGCTCCGGTTCGGTGTTCGCGCTCGACGGCGATGACCACCGCCGGCGGCGACGCCTGCTGGCGCCGCCGTTTCACGGCAAGAGCATCAAGAAGTACGAGGCCATCATCGAGGAAGAGACTTTGCGCGAGACGGCTCGCTGGCCGCAGGGCGAGCCGTTTGCGACCCTGCCGTCGATGATGCACATCACCCTCAACGCCATCCTGCGTGCGGTGTTCGGGGCCGACGGTGCCGAACTCGACGAACTGCGCCGGCTGATCCCGCCGTGGGTCACGCTGGGTTCGCGGCTGGCGGCGATGCCCAAACCGAAACGCAACTATGGCCGGTACAGCCCGTGGGGCCGGCTGGCCGAGTATCGGCGGCAGTACGACGCCGTCCTCGACACGCTGATCGACCGCGAGCGGTCCGACCCGGACTTCGCCGATCGGACCGACGTGCTCGCGTTGATGCTGCGCAGCACCTACGAGGACGGTTCGGTCATGTCCCGCAAGGACATTGGTGACGAGCTGCTCACCCTGCTGGCCGCCGGGCACGAGACCACCGCGGCCACGCTGGCCTGGGCGTTCGAGCGGCTGACCCGGCACCCGCAGCTCCTGGCTGCCCTGGTGGCGGAGGCCGATGCGGGCGGTGACGAGCTGCGCCAGGCGACCATCCTCGAGGTGCAGCGGGCCAGGACCGTCATCGATTTCGCGGCCCGGCACATTTATTCCGACGTTTATCGCCTGGGCGAGTGGGCGATCCCGCGCGGCGATTCGATCATCGTCAACATCGGGCAGATCCACGACAACCCCGACGTATTCCCCGACCCGCAGCGCTTCGACCCGCAGCGCTACCTCGCAAGCAAGCCGTCGGCGTTCGCCTGGATCCCGTTCGGCGGCGGCACCCGCCGCTGCGTGGGCGCGGCGTTCGCCAACATGGAAATGGATGTGGTGCTGCGAACTGTGTTGCGCCACTTCGTCATCGAGACGACGACGGCACCCGACGAGAAGTGGCGCTGCCGCGGTGTCGCCTACATTCCCAAGGACGGCGGACGGATCGTGGTGCGCCGGCGCTGACCGGTTCGCCTATGGTTCGCCTATGGGTTTGCCTACGGGTTTGCTGACGCCCGGCGCGGCAGTTTCCAGCCCGGGCGGACGTAGTGGCAGGTGTACCCGTAGGGGTAGCGCTGCAGGTAATCCTGGTGCTCGGGCTCGGCTTCCCAGAATGCTCCGGCTGGGCTGACTTCGGTCACCACTTTGCCCGGCCACAGACCCGAGGCCTCGACGTCGGCGATGGTGTCCAACGCGATCCGTCGCTGCTCGTCGTCCAGGTAGAAGATGGCCGACCGGTAGCTGGTGCCGACATCGTTGCCCTGCCGGTTCTTCGTCGTCGGATCGTGGATCTGGAAGAAGAACTCCAGCAGCGTGCGATAGTCGGTGACCGCCGGGTCGTAGACGATTTCGACGGCCTCGGCGTGGCTGCCGTGATTTCGATAGGTGGCATTCGGGGTGTCGCCGCCGCTGTAGCCGACACGGGTCGAGATGACACCGGGCTGGCGGCGGATCAGGTCCTGCATGCCCCAGAAGCATCCGCCCGCCAGGATTGCCTTGTTGGTCGTCATTGCAGTCTCTCCTTCGGTGGGTCGTCAGGGGCCCACGATCCGAGGTTAGTTGCGGCTGGCGGACATCGCCCAGAGCCAGACCACACAGTCGGGGTCGATGCCGTCGGCGCCATGGTTGCCGCTACCCGATGCCCTGGCGTGTACCGGCTCCAGTTCGGCCGCGGCGGCCTGCTCGGGTCGTCGGACATCGGGTTCGCTGCTCGGTCGCGACGGCTCGGCCGGGACCAGGGTGGGCTGCGGCGGCCGTGCCGGTCGCCTGGTTGCAAACCGCCTGGAGGGCCACCAGTTGGCGTTACCGACAAGCACCGCAAGCGAGGGCACCGTAATGGTGCGGACCAGGAAGGTGTCGAGCAGCAAACCGGCGCCGATGATGAAGCCCGCTTGGACCATGGTGCTGATGCTGGCGAACAGCATGCCGAACATCGACGCGGCGAAGATGATTCCGGCGGAGGTGATCACGCCGCCGGTCGTGCCGACGGTGCGGATGACACCGGAGCGGATGCCGTTGGGGGATTCGTCGCGAATCCGCGAAACCAACAGCATGTTGTAGTCGGCGCCGACGGCGACCAGCACGATGAACGCCATCCCCGGAACGCTCCACCCCAGGGGCCGGCCACCGATGAGCTGGAATGCGATCACCCCGACGCCCAGTGCCGACAGATACGAAACAACCACGGAGGCAACGAGATACAGAGGTGCGACGACCGCCCGTAGCAGCATGATCAAGATGAACAGGACCACGACGATGGTCACCACGATGATGAACCGGATGTCGTGGTTGTAGTAGTCGCGCATCTGGGCATACGTCGGGGTGGTGCCCGCCATCGCGATCGACGCATCGGCCAGTGACGTATTGGGCTGGGCGCTGTGGGCGGCGTCGGCGATCGCCGTGTCCTGGTCGAAGGCCGCGGTGCTGAACGGATCCAGTTTCGACTGGACCAGGTAGCGCACCGCGTGCCCGTCGGGTGAGACGAACATCGATGCCAGGTCTTTGAAGCGGGCGTCGTTCATCGCTTCTGGCGGGATGTAGAAGCCGGACATGCCGGGTTTGGATGCGTTGAGCTTCATCGACAACAAGAATGCGGCGGCGTCGGACAGGCCGCGGCCCATCTGTTTGGTCTGTTCGGTCAGGGCTTGTACCCCGTCGGCCACCCGCTGGCTGCCGTCGGCCAGCGCATTGGCTCCCTGCTGCAGTTCGGCCAGTTGCTGCCGCAAGCCGCCGGGACTGCCCAGGCCGAGCGATTGAATCGTCTGGACCGCCTGGTTCAGCGATGCTCGCATGGCCTGCAGCGTGCCGATCAGATTCTGCACGTCCGGGGTGGCCTGCAGCTGCCTGGCGACGTCGGCGATCTGGTCGAACGCCCCGGAATTGCGGGCGTTGACGAGCAGCTGCAGTTGGTCCCGGGCGGCGGCGCAGGCGGGGTCGGTGTTGCAGACCGGGCTGGCGTTGAGGCCGGCCAGCACCGGGCCGGCCATATTGAGCACCTCCTCGAGGGTGCCGGCGTTGCTGCGCAGGCTCGCGGCCAGTTGCTGGATCTGCTTGAGTGTTTCGCTGGCGTCGACTTGGTTCTGCACCCGCGCCACCTCGCCGGCCAGGCCGTTGATCACCGCGATCGCCTGGTTGACCTGGCCGGTGATCGCGGCCAGGGCGTCGGCGAGCTTGCGGGAGCCGGCGGTCAGCGCGTCCAGGTCCCCGTTGGCGCCGGCGATCTGTTGCGACGCATCCGACAGCTTCCCGCCGACCTCGCCGGCTTGATAGCTGAGCTTGGCTTCCTCGAGCGGTTCACCCTTGGGCCGCGTGATGCCGCGGACCATGGCGATGCCGGGCAGCTGGCTGACCCGCTGGGCCATCTGCTCGAGGTCGGCGAGCGCCTGCGGATTGCGCAGGTCGTGCGGCGAGTGGATGTAAATGTATTGCGGGATGGTCGAACTCGGCGAGAAGTGGCGGTCCATCGCTTCATATCCGATGTTGCTTTCCACCCCGGACGGCAACGCGGCGCGCGCGTCGTAGGTGTAGCGCACCACGGTCGCGCAACCGGCCAGCGCGATCAGCACCACCAGGCTGGCCGTCAGGTGTGCGATCGGGCGGCGGACGATGTGCACTCCCGAACGCCGCCACAACCGGCTGGTGAGGTCTCGTCGCGGCGCGATCCACCCGCGCCGCCCGGCGAGCACCATGACCGCCGGCAGCAGGGTGACGGCGGCCAGGAACGCGATCGCGATCGACACCGCCAAGGCGGGCCCGACGGTGGAGAACACCCCCAGTCGGGTGAACGTCATGAAGACGAAGGTGACCGCGACGGTTGCCGCGGAGGCCGCGATCACCTTGCCGATGGACGCTAGGGCGCGGGCAACGGCCTGGTCGGAATCCACTCCGCGGCGCAGGCATTCGTGGTAGCGGCTGATGAGGAATACCGCGTAATCGGTGCCGGCGCCGATCATCATCGCTGTCATGAACACCACGGTCTGGTCGGAGATGCCCAACCCCAGCCGGGCCAGGCCGGCAACGACTTGCTGAGCCGTCACCAGCGACAAGCCGATGGTCAGCAACGGCAGGAACATGGTGACGGGGTTGCGGTAGACCACCAGCAGGATCAACAGCACCATGACGATGGTCGCCGTCTCGATCACCTGCAGATCACGTTGCCCGATCGCGGACATGTCGGCGATGGTGGCCGGCAGCCCGGTCAGGTTCGCGGTCAGCGTGGACCCGGCCACCGTGTGCTTGACGACGTCGGCCACCCGCGTGTAGGCCTCGGTGGATTGTGGTGAGCCCAGTTCGCCGGCAATGCTGACGGGGATGAACCACGCTTTGTGGTCCTTGCTCTCCACGACTTCGCGCAGCGGAGGCGCGCTGATGAAGTCTTGTACCGCGACGACGTCGCGGGTGTCGTGGCGCAGCCGGTCGACCAGCGTGCGGTAGACCTCTTCGTCGGCCTGGCTCAGCCCGTGCTCGTCGGTGAGCACCACCACGGCGACGTTTTGCGATCCCGGTTCGTGAAACGCCTCGGCCATCTGCTTGGCGGTGACCATGACGGGCGCGTCCTCGGGCAGGATCTCCACCGTGTGCTCGCGAACCACCTGTGTGAGGGCCGGCAAGGCCATCGAAAGGGCGGCCGCCAGCGCGACCCAGAAACCGATGACGATCAACGGTCTGCGCACCACCAGGCGGGCCAACCGGGGGAAGGCACCGCCGGTCGGCAGGCCGTGGTTGGGGTCGCGGCGCAGCATTTCGAGACTTTGGCCGGGCTATTCTGTGGCGTCAAACATGCAGGGGGACAATGAGGTCCGCAAGTCTGCCGCCGAGTCGGCAACTCGGCGCCACACTCGGGCCGTCAAGCGAGGGCAAAGCACGATGAGAGTCTCCAGACTTTTCGTCGGTTGATGGACACAGGCTGGCTGCTCGGTCTGGGCTACCCGCAAATGTTCTGTCGTTAACGCGGTGGCCCGCTCCGATCTGCCCGGACTGCAACACGGGCACGGGCTGGCAGTGCCTCATGGTGCTGGATGCGGTTGCGACGGCCGGTCGGCGGGTAGATAACGGGCGGTCCTTGTACCAAGTCAGCGTGTTCGGCGACGGAAGGCGACCGAAGGTGGCAGTCATGCGAACCACGACGTTCGCGGCGCCGTTGACCGTGTGGGCCGGCACGACGATGTACGCCTTTGCGCCCGGCCGCGACGTCACTGTCGGTCGCGACATCCGGTCGGACATCTGCCTCGACGGGCCGGACAGCACATGGGTCTCCCGCGAGCACTTCGTGCTGCGGTTCGACGGCGGCCACTGGGTGGTGATCGACTGCAGCCGAAACGGCACCTATCTGGACGGCGTGCGGGTGTCCACGGCGATCATCCGTAGTGGTCAGCGCATCACAGCCGGTGATCCGCAGCGGGGGCCACGGCTGGTCTTGCAGGTCGGTGTCCCGCCCGGCGCGGCGGTACCGGGCACCCGGGTCGGCCCGGCTCCACCGTCGGCTGCCGCGCCGAGTAGGCAGCCCGAGCCGCCGGCCGCGCCGAATCCACTGCCGACTCAGGCCCCGACGCTGCCCGGATTTCCGGCGATCCGGCTTCAGCCCTGCAAGCCACCGACTGAGCCACCGAGTAAGCCGGCGCCATCCAGCGAGCCGCCAGCCGCCGACCCGGCCCCGGCGGCCGATGCCGCGGCGGTAAACCCGACTGGCGAACTGGCCGAACGCGACGCGGCGACGGCCGAGCTGCCCGCCGAGCCGGGCTCCGGCGAACCCACCGAACATCTGCGGCAGCCGGCGCCAAGCGTCGGCCAGGAGCCCGGGGAGCCGGAGCGAACCCTCGGCAAACGGGTTATCGCCACCACCCAACGGCTGCTCCGGTATCGCCACCGGTCGTTGCGGATCGGCAGGTCGCCCGGCAGCGACATCACGGTGCACGACCCGCTGGTGTCGCGCGTGCACGCCGTGCTGCAGCCGACCGATGACGGCTGGGAGATTCGGGACAAGGGCAGCCGCAACGGCACCTACGTCAACGCCGACCAGGTGGGCCGCGCGCTGCTGCGCGAGGGCGACACCGTGACCGTCGGCAACGCGGATTTCGCATTCCGCGACACCACCTTGGTGCACCGACCGACTTCGGCGGGCGGCGGAGTGACGGCTGACGGGCTCGGCCTCGTCGTCGACGGCCATCAGCTGCTGACCGATGTCTCCTTCACCGCTCGTCCGGGCACGCTGACCGCGGTCATCGGCCCGCCGGGCGCCGGCAAATCAAGCTTGATCGCGCTGCTGAGCGGCGCGGCGCGGCCCACGTCCGGACTGGTGACCTGTGACGGTCGCAATCTGCATGCCGGCGACCCGTCGATGCGGTCACGCATCGCGATGGTGCCGCATCACGACGTCATGCACGATCAGCTCGCTGTCGAGCAGATCTTGGGCTACGCCGCCGAGCTGCGGCTGCCGCCCGACACATCGGCCGCGGAACGCCGTGCGGCGATCAACCAGGTCATCGACGAGGCCGACCTGGGCGCGCACCGTGCGGTCAAGGCGGGCAACCTTTCCGCCGGCGAGCGCAAGCGCGTGTCGGTGGCGATTGAATTGCTCACCGGGCCGTCGCTGGTCCTGTTCGAGGACGCGACCGGCAAACCGGATCGCGGGCTGGACCGTCAGGTGATGACGACGGCGCGCCGGCTCGCCGACGCCGGCCGTGTCGTCGTGGTGGCGACCCAATCGCTGGCCGCTTTGAACCTGTGCGACCAGGTGTTGCTGCTCGCGTCGGGCGGGGTAGCCTTCGCCGGGTCACCGGCGGACATCGAGCAGGCGGTGAGCAAGGCCCGCTGGTCGCACGCCTTTCCGCGGGAAGGTGCCGACGCCGGCGGTGGAGACGACGCCGACCCGACCGACCGGCCGGACGACGCACCCGAACAGCCGCCGGAGGCTCCCGGCGAGGCGCCCGAACGCAGCCGGCGCACCAGCCTGTGGCGCCAAACCTCCATGCTGATCCGCCGTCAGGTCCGGCTCATCGCCGCCGACCGCGGCTACCTCGTCGTGATGGCGGTCTTGCCGGTGGTCTTCGGTGCGTTGTCGCTGGTGGTGCCGCACCGGGACAACCCGTATGAAGCCGTGCAGCTCCTGGTGGTTCTCAACGTCGGCGCGGTCCTCATGGGCACCGCGACGACCATCCGCGACCTGGTTGCCGAGCGGGGCATCTTCCGGCACGAGCACTCCGTCGGGTTAGCGGTGCCCGCGTACGTGGCCGCCAAGATCCTCGTTTTCGGTCTCGTCGCGATCGTGCAGACCGCTGCGTTGACAGCCATCGCGGCGGTAGGGAAGACCGCCCCCGCCCGGGGGACGGTGTTGCCCGATCGCCCCTTCGTCGAGCTGTACCTGACGTTGGCCGCGACGGCCGTCGTCTCGGCCGTCGTCGGCCTGACGCTGTCCGCACTGGCCGAGCACCGACGGGAGCTGCCGGCGCTGTTCCTGCTGGCGAGCCTGGTCGCCGTCGTCTTTGCCGGTGGTGTGTTCCCGCTTGCCCACCGGGTCGGCCTCAACCAGATCTCCTGGCTGGTGCCATCGCGATGGGGCTTCGCTGCTTCGGCGTCCACCATGGACCTGGCCGCGGTCGGTCACGACCAGTTGTGGACACATTCGCCGGGCTGGTGGCTGTCGGCCATGGGCATACTGCTCGTCTTCGGCGTGCTGTGGACGGGTGCGCTGAGCTGGCGGTTACGGATGGTCGGCCGCGGCTGACGGGCGCACCCGCGGTGCGCGTCGAGTTCGCCGGCGCCGGACGTCGTACGATTCGCCTCATCTCGCCTTCGAGAAACCGACGGACGGCATGCGCCGGGCCGTCCTGAGGAGCTGATGTGACCGGCCCGGTGTTCAGCCGCGACGAACTGTCCGCGGCGTTCGGCGAATTCGAGCGAACGGTCGCCCGTGCGGCGCAGACGCGGAACTGGGACGACTGGGTCGACCAGTACACGCCCGACGTCGAATACATCGAGCACGCCGCCGGCACGATGCACGGGCGCGAGCAGGTGCGCGCCTGGATTCAGCAAACGATGTCGACCTTCCCGGGCAGTCACATGGTGGCGTTTCCGTCGTTGTGGTCGGTCATCGACGAGTCCACCGGCCGCATCATCATGGAACTGGACAACCCGATGCGCGACCCCGGCGACGGCAGCGTGATCAGCGCGACGAACATCTCGATCATCACCTACGCCGGCCACGGCCAATGGTGCCGCCAGGAAGACATCTACAACCCGCTGCGCTTCCTGAAGGCGGGACTGACCTGGTGTCGCAAGGCGCAGGCGCTGGGCACTCTCGACGAGGACGCGGCGCAGTGGATGCAACGGTATGGGGGGACGCGATGAGCACCAAGCCCAAACTCGTCATCGGCGCCAACGGCTTCCTGGGTTCACACGTGGCCCGCCAGCTCGTCGAAGCAGGCGAACAGGTACGGGCGATGGTGCGCCCCAAAGCCAATACCCGGTCGATCGACGACCTGGAGCTCACCCGGTTTCACGGCGACGTCTTCGACACCGCGGTGGTGCGCGAGGCGATGGCCGGCTGCGACGACGTGTACTACTGCGTGGTCGACACGCGCGCCTGGTTGCGCGACCCGTCGCCGCTGTTTCGCACCAACGTCGAAGGCCTGCGCAACGTCTTGGACGTGGCCGTCGAAAGCCCGATAGCCGCGGACCTGCACAGGTTCGTCTTCACCAGCACCTATGCCACCGTGGGCCGCCGGCACGGGCACGTGGCGACCGAGGCCGACGTCGTCGACGTCCACCGGGTGAGTCCCTACGTCCAATCCCGGGTTGCGGCCGAAAACCTGGTGATGCGGTACGTGTCAGAGGCAGGCCTGCCCGCCGTCGCACTGTGCGTCTCAACGACCTACGGCAGCGGCGACTGGGGCCGCACACCCCATGGCGCTTTCATCGCCGGCGCGGTATTCGGCAAGTTGCCCTTCCTGATGACCGGGATCCACCTGGAAGCCGTGGGTGTCGACGATGCCGCCACAGCGATGATCCTGGCGGCCGAGCGCGGCCGCAACGGCGAGCGTTACCTGGTCTCGGAGAAGATGATCGCGTTGACCGAGGTGGTGCGGATCGCCGCGGACGAGGCCGGTGTGCCGCCGCCGCGACGTTCGATCTCGGTGCCGGTGCTCTATGCGCTGGGTGCGCTGGGCAGCCTGCGGGCCCGGCTCACCGGCAAAGACGCCGAACTCAGCCTGCAGTCGGTGCGGATGATGCGCGCCGAAGCCGAGCTCGATCACGGCAAGGCCGTCCGCGAGCTGGGCTGGCAGCCACGGCCGGTCGAAGACTCGATTCGCGAGGCCGCCCGGTTCTGGGCCGCGATGCGCACGGCCCGGCCGGACGCCAAGACCGCGGCATCAGAGTAGGCCCGGAGTAAGCAACAGCATGGACAAAGTCGCGGTCGACCTCAGCGGGCCGCCGCAGACCATGCTCGCGACCCTGTATGCCAAGGCGCTCGACGCTGACCTGCCGCATCCGATCCTGGGCGATCGCTATGCCAAGGAGGTCGTCGAGCGCATCGACTATGACTGGTCACGAACCTCCATCACCGCACGCAACTCGGCGGCGGTGACGACGCGGACGGCGCACTTCGACACCTGGGCCCGCCAATTCCTGGCCGTGCACCCTGGCGCTGTGGTGCTTCATCTCGGTTGCGGGCTGGACAGTCGATATTTCCGGGTGCGGCCCGTTTCGGCGGTGGAATGGTATGACGTCGACCATCCCGAGGTCGCAGCGCTGTTCACCCGGCTGTACCCCGCAGCTGCCCACCACCACGTCGTCGCCGCGTCGGTCACCGATCCGGCCTGGCTCGCCGACATTCCGAACGACCGGCCCGCGCTGCTGATCGGCGAGGGGCTGACCATGTACCTCAACGAACCGGACGGGGTTGGGTTACTGCGACGCGTGGTCGACCGCTTTCCATCCGGTGAGTTGCAGTTCGACGCGTTCAACCGGCTGGGCATCAAGTCGCAGTGGATGAACACCGTGGTGCGCCGATCCGGATCTACGCTGCGCTGGGGCATCGACGGGCCCGACGACATCCTGCGGGCGGTGCCCGGCACCCGCCTGCTGGCCTGGGTCCGCTGGTTCGAATCGGACACCTTCGCGCGGTTGCCGCGCGCCTACCAGGTGATGGGCCGGCTGATGTCCCGGGTGCCGGCGCTGGCCAACATGTCGCAGTACCACCGCTACGCGTTCGGCCGGGAATGTTGATCGCCGGCCGGCGTTGAAAACCTCATGAGCCACCGGAAAGTCTTGGAACCCAACGCTGGGCACCCGATCACCATCGAACCGGCCACCGGCCGGATACGGGTCCGCATCCACGGCGAACTCGTCGCGGACACGACCGCGGCATTGGAATTGCGGGAGGCCACTTTGCCTGCGGTGCAATACATTCCGCTGGCCGACGTCGCCCGGGACCGGCTCACCCGAAGTGACACCCGCAGCTACTGCCCGTTCAAGGGTGAGGCCGGCTATTACAGCGTGACCACCTTAGCCGGCGACACCGTCGAGGATGCGATCTGGACCTACGAACAGCCCTATCCCGCAGTGGCTGCGATAGCCGGGCACGTCGCGTTCTATCCCGACAAGGCCGACGTCAGCGTCGAGCCGGCGTAAGACCCGCTCAGGCAAACACCTTCGCCAACGACTGGGTATCGCTGTATTCGCGCAGCGACACGATCTGGCCGTCGTGGCATTCGAAGATGCAGACGAACGGGCTGTCGTAGCGGGTGCCGCCGGCGGCGACGGCCTCGACTCGGCCTTCGACGACAACCGTCTCGCCTTCGTTGACGCAGCGGATCAGGTCGATGTTGACCTCGGACCTCTTCTTGCGGCGTTCGACCGCGCGCCGCAGCGTCGCCTTATCGATCGCCGAACGCGTGGCGATGCTCCAGTAGGTGAAGTCGTCGCTGAGCAATGCGAAGCCCTCGTCGAGGTCTCCGCCCTCGCACATGCTCTGCATGAACATCCATGCCAGTTCGGCCTGTGGGTCGTCGAACGGCGTCATCACATCGCCATCCTGTCCCGGCAGGGCGACAGCGGTCAATCGAGGTCCCGTTCGCGGTTCGCTCGCCGGAGTCATGGCAGGCTCAGGTGATCAGCGCACGCACAGTCACATTCCCCGGGGCGGCGGGCTTCGGGCACACCCTGGCGCCATTGCGGCGCGGCCGCGGCGATCCCTGCTTTCGCGTCCCCGGTGACGGCACGATCTGGCGCACCAGCCTGCTGACCAGCGGGCCGGTTACGGCGTGCATCAGCCGGGCGACCCCCGACGCGGCCCACTGCGTGGCGTGGGGCCCCGGCGCCGAGCAGTTCCTCGGGTTGCTGCCGGCGCTGCTGGGCGCCGACGACGACGCCTCGGATTTCGTGCCGAGTGAGCCGACGGTCGCGGCCGCGCACCGGCGGCTGCCGCACCTGCGCCTGGGCCGTACCGGACAGGTGCTGGAGGCGTTGGTCCCGGCGGTCATCGAGCAGCGGGTCCCCGGCGCCGACGCCTTCCGGTCGTGGCGCGTGCTGGTGACCAAGTACGGCACACCGGCCCCGGGACCGGCGCCCGACGGCATGCGGGTGCCGCCGTCGGCCGAGGCCTGGCGGCACATCCCGTCGTGGGAGTTCCACCGCGCCAATGTCGACCCCGGGCGGGCCCGGACGGTGGTGAGCTGCGCCCGGCGGGCGGCGTCGCTGGAGCGGTTGACCGCGCTGCCGGCCGCGCAGGCGCGCGAGGCGCTGACGTCGCTGCCCGGAGTCGGCGTGTGGACGGCGGCCGAGACGGCGCAGCGGGCCTTCGGTGACCCCGACGCGGTGTCGGTGGGCGACTACCACATCCCGAAAATGGTCGGCTGGACGCTGCTGGGCCGTCCCGTCGACGACGCCGGCATGCTCGAGCTGCTGGAGCCGATGCGGCCGCACCGGCATCGGGTGGTCCGGCTGCTCGAAGCCAGCGGCCTGGCCTATGAGCCGCGCCGCGGGCCGCGACTGCCGGTGCAGCAGATCCACTCGCTGTGACGCAAGCAGACCCGTGTGAGCGCCGTCGCCGTCGGGTATCCCTGCCGGAAAGTGACCGTAGGCGAACTTCAGGGGGCTGATCGATGACACAGTTCACCATTCCGGGATTGACCGACAAACAGGGCGCGCGACTCGCCGAACTCCTGCAGAAGCAGCTGAGCACCTACAACGACCTGCACCTGACGCTCAAGCACATCCACTGGAACGTGGTGGGGCCCAACTTCATCGGCGTGCACGAGATGATCGACCCGCAGGTCGAGTCGGTGCGCGGCTATGCCGACGAGGTGGCCGAACGTATCGCGGCCCTGGGCGCGTCGCCGCAGGGCACCCCGGGAGCGATCATCAAGGATCGCACCTGGGACGACTACTCGGTCGGCCGCGACTGCGTGCAGGCGCATCTGGCTGCGCTGGACCTGGTCTACACCGGCGTGATCGAAGACATCCGCAAAGCCATCGACGAGACCGAGGAACTCGACCGGGTCACCCAGGACGTGCTGATCGAGCACGCCGCGGACCTGGAGAAGTTCCAGTGGTTCGTCCGGGCGCACCTGGAGAACGCGGGCGGCAAACTGACCCACGACGGTTCGACGAGTGAACGCGATGCCGCCAGCACCGCACGGCAGCAGTCCTAGCCGGGCGGCGCCTTGCGCGCGCGTTCGGCTCGTTCCGCCTCGGCGGCTTCGCGGTTCAACCGCTGCGCTTCGTAGATGGTGACGTTGGTGCGTGACATCAGCAATGCGGCGATCCCCACGGCCAGGATCGCCCCCGGCACCACCGAGAACGAGCCGGTCATCTCGGCGACCATGATCATGATCGCCAGCGGTGCCCGTGCCACGCTGCCGAAACACGCCATCATGCCCACCACCACGAAGATTCCCGGTGCGTCGGGCACGCCCGGTATCCCGGAGAGCTCCCCGAGCCGCCAGACCGCGGCGCCGACGAACGCACCGATGACGATGCCGGGCCCGAACAGCCCGCCCGAACCGCCGGTGCCGATCGACAGCGAGGTGGCGATGATCTTGGCGATCGGCAGGACGACGATGATCCACAACGGGATGCTCATCAGCGATCCGCGGTCGGCGGCCAGCTGCGCCCAGCCGTAGCCGCTGCTCAGGATTTGCGGGATCAGTAGCCCCAGCAACCCGACCAGCAGCCCGCCGACGGTCGGCTTGATCACCGACCCGCCGGGAAGCCGGCGGGTGAGAGCCACCGACGCGTGGAAGATGCGGGCATACAGGTAGCCGACGGCCGCGGCAACCAGCCCGATCACGACGAACCACAACAGCGGCCATGCCCGCTCGAAGCGGTACTCGGCGTCGATGTAGCCGAACAGCGGGTCGAATCCCAGGAAGGCGCCGAGCACCGCGTACGCCGTCCCGGAGGTGATGAAGCCGGGCAGCAGGCTGCGATAGTCGAAATCGTCGCGATAGGTGATCGACGCCGCCAGCACCGCTCCGCCCAGCGGGGCGGCGAAGATCGCGCCGATACCCGCGCCGATGCCCAGCGCCACCGCAATCCGGCCATCCTCGTCGGACAGGCCCAGCCGTCGCGTCAGCAACGAGCAGAAACCGGCCGAGATCTGCGCCGTCGGCCCCTCACGCCCGCCGGAACCTCCCGATCCGATGGTCAGCGCGCTGGCCACCATCTTCACCAGCACCGCCCGTCCGCGGATGGCCCGCGGATCCGTGTGGACCGCCTCGATGGCCTCGTCGGTGCCGTGACCGGTGGCTTCCGGTGCGAACCTGGCCACGATGAAGGCCGAGAGCAGCGCCCCGCCCGTCGTCACCAGTGGAATGGCCCATGGGCGGGCGAAACCGCTGGACCCACGGCTACCGCCCTCGCCCAGCGGAGTCGGAATGTGGTAGTCGGCGAGATAGCCGAGCAGGAACTCGCCGGTGTATTTCAGCGCCAGATAGAACACCACCGCGCCCAGGCCGGCGATGACGCCGATCGTGACGCCCAGCAACAACCACTTGCGCAAATAGCCGGCACTTCTGATCGATGCGCCGAATCGTCCGCCGGCGGCAGCGAGCGGCGCCTCTCGGGGTTCCAGGGCGTCCGGGGTCGGGTCGTTCACCGCGCGAGCCTCGCAAGCATCAGGTCATCCTATGACAACCGGGAATAAGTGGACTCTGGTCCGGTTATATCACCTAGTTACTTGATGAGTTCCCGAGGAGTAGGTAGGAATGCCCGCTGTAACCGCCGATACGTTGACCTTGGCGCGGGTGGCTGCGCCCGGCGCCGACGCGACCGAGCGGCCGGTCCGCTCCATCACGTCCGGCCCGCGAGGCTACGAGGGCGAGGGATTTCCCGTTGTCCGGGCATTCGCCGGCATCGGCACCGCCGCTCTGGACCCGTTCGTGCATATGGACCAGATCGGTGAGGTGGACTACCAGCCGGGCGAGCCCCGGGGCACCGACTGGCACCCGCACCGGGGCTTCGAAACCGTCACCTACATGATCGACGGAAAACTCGCGCACCAGGATTCCTACGGAGGCGGCGGCCTGATCACCGACGGCGCGACGCAGTGGATGACGGCGGGATCCGGCATCTTGCACATCGAGACCCCGCCCATCGACACCGTGAAGCGCGGCGGAATCTTCCACGGCGTCCAGTTGTGGGTGAACCTGCCGAAGAAGGACAAGTTCGCCCAGCCTCGCTACCAGGCCATCGAGGGCGGCGACGTCACGCTGATCGCCTCGGGCGACGGCGGAGCCCTGGTTCGCATCATCGCCGGGGAGATCGACGGCCACCCTGGACCCGGGATCACCCACACGCCGATCACACTGGCGCACGCCACGATCGCACCCGGCGCCCGGCTGAACATCCCGTGGCGACGGGATTTCAATTCGCTGGTCTATGTGCTGTCCGGGCGTGGTTCGGTCGGCGCGGCCGGACATCCGATTCACCGGGGTCAGTTGGCGGTGATGGGCCCCGGCGACCGGATCACCGTGACCGCCGGCCCGGCGCCGGATGCCCACCGGACAACAGCCCTTGACGTGCTGCTGCTGGGCGGGCGACCCATCCGTGAGCCGGTATTCCACTACGGGCCCTTCGTGATGAACACCCGGGCCGAAGTGATCGAGGCGCTCGAGGACTACCAGGCCGGCAAGTTTCGTAGCATCCCGCCGAACGCGCTGATGCCGCACCGCGGCGGTGGCACACTCTAGGCATGCCGCCCACCGCCGCACGTCGCGGCCCCGGACGTCCGCCTGCCACAAAATCGGACGAGACGCGACGGCGTATCGTCAGCGCCGCCCGGCAGGTGTTCAGTGAACGTGGTTATGACGGCGCGACCTTCCAGGCGATCGCCGTCCGCGCCGACCTGACCCGGCCGGCTATCAACCATTACTTCGCCAGCAAGCGGGTGCTGTATCGGGAAGTGGTGGACCAAACCAACGAGCTGGTCGTCACCGCCGGTATCGAGCGGGCACGGCGCGAGACGACGCTGCTCCGGCGGCTGGCCGCGTTCATCACCGTGGCAATGGAGGCAGACGAGAAAAATCCTTCCACTGCTGCGTTCTTGGCCACCGCCGTGCTCGAGTCGCAGCGGCATCCGGAATTGGGGCGATCCGAAAACGACCCCGTCGCCGGCTCCCGGAAATTCCTGATCTGGGCGGTCCACGATGCCGTTGAGCGCGGCGAACTGACCGCCGGTATCCAGGTCGCTCCGTTGGCCGAGGCGCTGCTGCTCGTCTTGTGCGGGGTCGGCTTCTATGCCGGCTTCGTGGGCAGCTACCGGGAAATGGCGGACATCATCGCGGCGCTGCGGCAGTTGATGGCCGGCACGCTCTGGAAGTCGGAGGCCTGATCGCCAATAGCCGACCGGCGGCAGTGACCTGGCCCACAAAGTGTATAGGTTGCCTAACTTATTAGGTAGCATTGGCCACGGTATGACTGATCCGGCCGGCGTTTCCTGGTTTGCCTTCGTTGCGCGCCGCTGGGACGAATCCCACGGTCTCGCACCACTTTTCGCCGACCCATCCAACGAGAGATTCGCTAGAGAACGGGAGCACGCGAATGAGCACCCTGCGTACGCATGACGACACCTGGGACATCAGAACCAGCGTCGGCGCCACCGCGGTGATGGTGGCCGCGGCGCGGGCCGTCGAAACCGAACAGCCCGCCCCGCTGATCCGCGACCCGTATGCCAAATTACTGGTCACCAACGCCAATGCCGGCGTCCTGTGGGAGGCGATGCTCGACGAGCAGATGGTGGCCAAGATGCAGGCTCTCGACGCCGAGACCGCCGCGACCGTCCAGCACATGCGCAGCTACCAGGCCGTGCGGACGAACTTCTTCGACACCTACTTCGCCGACGCGGTCGCCGACGGGATCCGTCAGGTCGTAATCCTGGCCTCGGGACTGGATTCCCGCGCTTACCGGCTGGACTGGCCGGCCGGGACGACGGTCTACGAGATCGATCAGCCCCAGGTTCTTGCCTATAAGTCCGCGACGCTGGCGGGAAACGGGGTGACGCCGTCGGCCGATCGCCGTGAGGTGCCGATCGACTTGCGCTTGGACTGGCCTGCCGCGCTGCGTGCCGCCGGGTTCGACCCGACGGCCCGGACCGCATGGCTGGCCGAGGGGCTGTTGATGTACCTGCCCGCCGACGCCCAGGACCGGCTGTTCATCCAGATCGGCGAGCTCAGCCCGCCGGGGAGCCGGATCGCCGCCGAAACCGCGGGCAACCACGCCGACGAACGGCGCGAACAGATGCGGGAGCGATTCAAGAAGGTGGCCGAGACGCTGGGCCTGGAGGAGACCGTCGATGTGCAGGAGCTCATCTACCACGACCCCGACCGGGCGAAGGTCGCCGGCTGGCTCAACGAACACGGTTGGCGCGCCACCGCGCGAAACGCCGGCGACGAGATGCGCCGGGTGGGCCGTTGGGTCGAGGGCGTACCGATGGCCGACGACAAGGATGCGTTCTCCGAGTTCGTGACGGCGGATCGGCTGTAATGCCGCGCACCGCGGACGACTCCCGGGACATTGCGACCACGGCGGCCAAACCCTGACACGACAAAGCATCCGAAGCCAAGGCGCGCTCGGATTCGCTGCAGCAAAGCTTTCAAAGCCACGGCCGGCCGACGGCGGCTGGGTTAGTCTGAGGCTCCGTCCGGTCACCCGGTAAGGAAGTGGTTGCATGGACCTCGACGCCGCGGTCAGCACGGTAGCCCTCGTATCGGTAACTACCAGGGGCTTCTCCTTATCGCCGGTATCGCCGGAATCGCCGGTATCGCCGGTATCGGTGGGTGACCCACCTCATCAGGCGGGCGCGGACTAACCGCCAAACCCGGGGTTGTGGCCGTGTCGACCCGGAGCGCCGATGGTCACGGCCTGCTGCCCGGCACGCCGGGCCATGTTGGCCGCGGCGACGTATCGGGGCGCGGGATCCCTTCGGACTCTGACGCAACCTCTTTCGCGCTGACGCTGGCTCTGCTGACCTCGACTGCGTTCCTGCTTTTCGCGCAGATCTTCATGGTTGCCCCGATCCTGCCGGCGCTGGCCCGCGACTTCGGCAGCACCGAGGGCATGGTCGGCCTCGGGGTGCCGGCGTTCTTGGTGCCCTACGGGTGGACGGTCCTGGTGTGGGGCACGGTATCGGACCGGTGGGGACGCCGTCGCGTCATCCTCATGTCGCTGTGCGCCTTCGTGGTCCTGACCATAGTCACCCCGCTGGCAACCGATGTCGGGCAATTCATCGCGCTTCGATTCGTGACCGGGGTTGCCGCCGGCGGCGTGGTGCCGATCAGCGTCGCACTGATCGGTGACCTGGTGCCGTACCGGCGCCGAGGCCGGGTGCTGGGATGGGTCTTCGGTGGAGCAGCCGGTGGCATGGCCTTCGGCGCGGCCGGTGGCGCGCTGGGTGAACCTCTGGTCGGCTGGCACGGATTGTTCGGTGTGGTGGCGGTCGGCGGACTGGTGCTGCTGGTGCTGGGGCTGTGGTTGGTTCCCGACACCGCCGCGGCGCCGCACCCGTCGTCGGTCCGCCAGGTCGCGGCCGGATTCGCGGAGCTGCTAAGCACCTCCCGCGGTCGCCGGACCTACGGCTACGTGCTGGTCAACGCGGTGTTGCACGCCGGGGTCTACACCTGGCTGGGGGTCTATCTGCATGACCACGTTCAGCTCGACGAGGAACAGATCGGGCTGGTTCTGCTCGGGTACGGCATCCCGGGCCTGGTGCTCGGCCCCGCCATCGGCCGATTGGCCGATCGCTACGGGCGGGCGCGCGTCATCCCGCTCGGGTTGGCCCTGACCGCCGCCTGCGCCGCGGTGTTCGCCAGCGAGCCGTCGTTGCTATTCCTCCAAGCCGCCGTCGTCTCGCTGTCGCTCGGGTACGACATGACCCAACCGGCCCTGGTCGTCATCGTCACGGACCTTTCCGGCCAGCGTGGGCAGGCGATCGGGCTCAACTCGTGCGTCCTGTGGGTTGGCATGGGGATTGGCAGCCTCGTCTTCCAGGCCATCCTGCTGCCACTCGGCTTCTCCGGCGCCTTTGCCTGGTTTGCGGGTTTGTCGCTGCTCGCCGGGGCGGTCGCGATACCGCTGTTTCGTGCCGAACGCCCTCCGGGCGGTAGCAGAGTGTCACCCGCTGCCCCGGTGTAGCGCAGATCGGACCGGATCTTTCCTATTCCTGCCGTAACCGCATGACTAGGATCGCCAATATCACCGATGTGCGACCACGTGATGTGGCTGAGCACTCCGGGTCACTTCCCGTGAAGCCCGGAAAGCCCCGGATCGGAAACCGGATAGGACCCGGACAGAAAGGACAACGATGACCACCGAATCGGTTGCACCGAAAGCTCAGGAACTCAAGGCGGCCCAACCCGCAGCTGCTGAAGCCGCTGAAACCGCCGCCACGTCCGCTGAAGCCAGAGCATCGAAGCCGACCCATGTCGCCGAAACAGTCGCCGAAACCGTGGCGCGGCTGCGTAAGACGTTCGCCACCGGACGCACTCGCAGTGTCGAGTGGCGCAGGAACCAATTGCTGCAGTTGCAGCGGTTGATGGAGGAGAACGAGGACGCGATCACCGATGCGCTTGCCGAGGACCTGGACCGCAACCCGGTCGAGGCGTATATCGCCGATATCGCGGTTACGGTCAGCGAAGCCAAGTACGCGGCCAAAAAGGTGCGCAAGTGGATGCGCCGCAAGTACCTGCTCCTCGAGGCGCCGCAGCTACCCGGCCGGGGCTGGGTGGAGTACGAACCCTACGGCACCGTGCTGATCATCGGCGCCTGGAATTACCCGTTCTATCTGACTCTGGGCCCGGCGGTCGGCGCGATCGCCGCCGGCAACACGGTCATCCTCAAACCCTCGGAGATCGCCGCGGCGTCGTCGCGCCTGATCGCCGAGCTGGTGCCCCGCTACCTCGACCGCGACGCGATCGCCGTGGTCGAAGGCGACGGCACGGTAAGTCAGGCGCTGATCGCGCAGGGCCTGGACCGGGTGATGTTCACCGGTGGCACCGAGATCGGCCGCAAGGTCTACGAAGGCGCGGCGCCCCATCTGACCCCGGTCACGCTGGAACTCGGCGGCAAGAGCCCGGTGATCGTCGCCGCCGACGCGGACATCGACGTGGCCGCCAAGCGCATCGCCTGGATCAAGCTACTCAACGGTGGCCAGACCTGCGTCGCCCCTGACTACGTGCTGGCCGACGCGACGATCCGCGACGAACTCGTCACCAAGATCGGGGCCGCCATCGGCAGGTTCCGCTCCCAGGACAACCCGGCGGGCTTGCGGATTGTCAACCAGCGCCAGTTTGACCGGTTGAGCGGTTACCTCGCCGCTGTCGAAAACCAGGGCGAAGCCGACGGCAAGGCCAAGGTCGCGGTGGGCGGCAGGTGCGACACGTCGAGCCTGCGCATCCAGCCGACCGTCGTCGTCGACCCCGATCCGGCCGGCCCGTTGATGTCCAACGAGATCTTCGGCCCGATCCTCCCGGTGCTCACGGTCAATTCTTTGGACGAGGCGATCAAGTTCGTCAACTCACGGCCCAAGCCGTTGTCGGCGTACCTGTTCACCAAGTCACGGGAAATCCGCGAACGGGTGATCAAGGAGGTGCCGGCCGGCGGCATGCTGGTCAACCACCTGGCCTTCCAGGTGTCGACGGCCAAGCTGCCGTTCGGCGGCGTGGGCGCCTCCGGAATGGGTGCCTACCACGGTAAATGGGGCTTCGACGAGTTCAGCCACCGCAAATCGGTGCTGACCAAGCCGACCCGCCCCGACTTCTCGAAGATCATCTACCCGCCCTACACCGAGCGCGCCTTCAAGCTGGCGCGCAAGCTGTTCTAGCCTGACGCAGACGCCCGCACGACCCGGTCGGCTGCCGGGCCGACCCTGACCGTGCCAACCCCCGCACCTATAGAGAGGAACCTGATGCCCGGAGTGCAGGATCGCGTCGTCGTCGTTACCGGAGCCGGCGGGGGATTGGGCCGTGAATACGCCCTGACCCTTGCCAAGGAAGGGGCCAGCGTGGTCGTCAACGACCTCGGCGGCGCCCGTGACGGCACCGGTGCCGGGTCGGCGATGGCCGACCAGGTTGTCGCCGAGATCAAGGACGCCGGCGGCCGCGCGGTGGCCAACTATGACAGCGTTGCCGAACCCGAGGGGGCGGCCAACATCGTCAAGACCGCGATCGAGGAGTTCGGGGCGGTGCACGGCGTGGTCAGCAACGCCGGGATCCTGCGCGACGGCACCTTCCACAAGATGTCGTTCGAGAACTGGGACGCCGTGCTCAAGGTGCACCTCTATGGCGGCTACAACGTGATCCGCGCGGCCTGGCCACACTTCCGCGAGCAGAGTTACGGCCGCGTCGTCGTCGCCACCTCCACCAGCGGGCTGTTCGGCAACTTCGGCCAGACCAACTACGGTGCTGCCAAGCTCGGTCTGGTCGGCATGATCAACACGCTGGCGCTGGAGGGCGCCAAGTACAACATTCACGCCAACGCGGTCGCCCCGATCGCGGCCACCCGGATGACCCAGGACATCCTGCCGCCCGAGGTGTTCGAGAAGCTCACGCCGGACTTCGTCGCGCCGGTGGTGGCCTACCTGTGCACCGAAGAATGCGCGGACAACGCGTCGGTGTTCATCGTCGGCGGCGGCAAGGTACAGCGGGCCGCGTTGTTCCAGAACGCCGGGGTCACCTTCGACACCCCGCCTTCGGTGCAGGATGTGGCGGCACACTGGGCCGAGATCACCGACCTGTCCGGCGCGCAAAAAGCCGGATTCAAGCTGTAGTTTGCATGAAAGCCTGTGTCGTACAAGAGCTTTCCGGCCCATCCGGCATAGTCTATACCGATATCGACGATATTCCCGATGACGGCGACAAGATCGTCGTCGACGTTCGCGCTGCCGGCGTGTGCTTTCCGGACCTGCTGCTGAGCAAGGGTGAGTACCAGCTGAAGTTGCCGCCGCCGTTCGTGCCCGGCCTGGAAACCGCTGGCGTGGTGCGCTATGCGCCGCCCGGCTCGGGTTTCCATGTGGGCGAACGGGTCTCGGCATTCGGGGTGCTCGGCTGCTACGCCGAAAAGGTGGCCGTTCCGGTTTCCAACGTGGTGCGCAGCCCAGCCGAACTCGACGACGCCGAAGCCGTGTCGTTGTTGGTCAACTACAACACCATGTACTTCGCGCTGGCCCGGCGTGCCGCGATGCGGCCGGGCAACACGGTGCTGGTGCTCGGTGCCGCCGGCGGGGTGGGCACGGCCGCCGTCCAGCTTGCCAAGGCGATGGGCGCACGCCAGGTGATCGCCGTGGTGCACCGCGAGGGGGCGGTTGACTACGTCGGCGCGCTCGGCGCCGACGTGGTGCTGCGATTGACGGACGGCTGGGTTGCACAGGTGCACAAGCACACTCACGGCCGCGGTGTGGACATCGTCGTCGACCCCATCGGCGGCCCGAGCTTCGACGACGCCATCCGGGTGCTGGCCATCGACGGCAAGTTACTAGTCATCGGCTTTGCCGCGGGCAGCATCCCGACGCTCACCGTCAACCGGCTGCTGCTCCGCAACGTCGGTGTGCTCGGCGTCGCGTGGGGCGAGTACCTCAACAAGGTCCCCGGTTCGGCGGCGTTGTTCTCCTGGGGTTTGAACTATCTGGTCGCTCTGGGGTTGAGACCGCCTCCGCCGCAACGCTATCCGCTGTCCGAGGCCCAGGCCGCGTTACAGAGCCTGGCCGACGGAGGTGTGCTCGGCAAGGTGGTCCTCGAGCCTTAGCCCGGCTCGATCTGACCGCCGAGCATCGAGACGACGGCATTGCCGATGACGATGAGCTCGAAAACCCGGCACCGAATGTCAGCAGTCCCATGTTGGCCGCAATCGGACGGCCGATCGCATTGACCAGACTTGCCGGGTCACCGTGGGCCGCTTGCGATTTGGCCGGAAAATCGGCCGCGCGGAACGCTCCCCTTGCCCGCCGGGGCCACGGGGAACGCGCCGCGGCCCCGCAGGATGCTCGGCCCCGATGTCGCGGACGGTCAGTTCGCCCGGGTCGCCCAGCTCAGAACAGCTGCGCCGCAGCGGTTTTGGTTACCGTGACGACGGCTAGGCCGCACCGGTGAGGTCGCCGATAACCGATTCGACTCCGTTCAGCAAGACGATGGTCTGGAAGCCGCCCGCGAGGGTCAGCAGGGCCACATCTGCAGCGACCGGATAGCCGAATGCGTTGACTAAGCCGGCCGGGTCACCGTTGGCCAGCTCTTGGATCCCGTCCAGGAAGAGGTTGACGTTATACGACGGAACCTTGGTAGCCAGGGTGTTGACGATGTCCGCAGTCGGTAGCGCCATCGCGTAGGTGTCGGCGGCAGCGCTGCTGATGGCGTTGGTGATGTGGGTGTTGGCCGCCTTGAGGGTATCGATGATGCCGTCGATGGGTGAACCGGTGGGCGCAGGCAGAGTCGGTAACGCCCACGCCGTCGGCGAGCCGCCGGTCAGCGCGGCGGCCGGCAGTGAGAAGTCAGGCAGCGACGTCGGCAGCATGGCGCCGATATCGCCGGCGAAGGCGTTCACCCCCTGCTGGGCTGCGCCGACCATATCGCCGGCAAAGGTCACCGGGTCGATCGACGGGAACAGCCCGAATCGGGTGGGCACATCCGCATATCCGGTCGAATAGCCGAAGTGGGGATCGCCGTAGCCGAGGTTGACCAGATATGTCAGGTTCGGTTCGACCAGGTCCGCCAGCGGGTCGCCGATCACCGGCAGCGCCCGTAGCGGCTCCAGTAGCGGCAGCCCGGGGTAGGTGATCATGTAGTAGTGCTCGAGGCCGTTGTTGGCGGGCGACACCGGCAACTCCACCAGGTTGTAGCCGGGAGGGAGGTTGTTCGGATCCAGATACGAGTAGTCGGTGTGCACGAACTGGATGCCCATGAATGCGTTGAGGTCCGCGAGGAAGTTGATCGGGTAACGCGGGAAGTCGGCGAATCCGTCGTATTGAAGTGTGTACTGGCTGAGCTGGTAACCCGAATTCGACGGCGTCGCCCCGTAGAACTCCAGGCCCATCGCCGGCATGGACAGCCCGGGGAAGCGCGACAGCAGGCCGCCGTTGGGGGCCATCGGGTTACCCAGCAGCGTGAAGCTGAGGTTGGCCGTGTTCGGGCTCCCCTGCAGAATGAGTTGGCGCATCTCCATCGAGGAGAGGATCGCGCTCTGCGAATAGCCCAACACCGCGACGTTGCCTCCGGCTGTGATCATCCCTTGCGGCCCGAAGAGCGCGTCGTGGAGGATCTGCACACCGGTGGTCACTGACTGGGTGAGCGGCAAGTCCTTGATCTGGGTGAGCGGATACAGGCCTTCGGGGGTGTTGAGGGGGATCAACTGGCTGGGCGTGCCCGAAATATAGGGCACAACGGCCTGCATGTACGCCAGTGATGGAATCGGTGTGCCGCTGCCGGTCATGATCAACGCGTCGAACGGCGACGCGAGCGCCGCCGGCGCCGGCGCCGCGACCCCAGCCGGGGCTGCAGCGGCTCCGCCTCCGCCTAGCAACGACGCGATGGGCGAGGTCACCGCTCGAAGCGCCCCGGACACCATGGCCGCGTTGGCCGCCTCCGCCTCTGTGTAGGCCGTCGCGGCGGTGGCCAGGGCCTGGGCGAATGTGTCATGGAACACCGCGGCCTGCTTGATGACCGCCTGGTATTCCTGTGCGTATGCGCCGAACAGCGTCGCAGCCGCTGCCGACACCTCGTCGGCGGCGGCCGCCGCCAGACCGGTGGTAGGGCCGGCGGCGGCGGCATTGGCTGCGGCGATCGCCGAGCGAATTCCCTCGATGTTCGCGGCGGCGTCGGCCATCAATTGCGGTTGCGCGATCATGCTGGTCATTCGATCAATTTCCTTCAAACCCAGGGTGTTTCGTTGTGATAGCGCCGATGAGGCGAAACCGATGGCCCGGGCGGCACCGCCCATCGGGAGGTCTGGCATCTGTCAGCCTAGATCGGTCCGTTGGAACATATTGCGAGTTTGGCTATCTCAGCCGAACTCAGCCGAACTCAGCCGAACTCAGCCGAACTCAGCCGAACCCGGCGTCACACGGGTGCTCGACGGCCGACTGGCGCCGCCGTCAGGCGATCAGGGACCCGATCTCGCGGACGGTCGCAATGGGGGCTTCGACGCCGGGTCACGTTAGAAGTCGGTGACCACGACGCCCAGCAGGACCAGCCCTTCGAGCCCGCCGGCAAGCGCAAGCAATCCCACGTCGGCGGCGATCGGATAACCGATGGCATTGATCAGCCCGACCGGGTCGCCGTTGACCGCTTGTTCGATGCCGTCCAGGAAGAGGTTGAGGTTATAAGACGGGACCTCGGTCAGGCCGGCGTTGAGGATGTCTGCGGTCGGAAGCAGCGACTCGTAAGCGCTGGACAGCCCACCGGAAATGGTGTTGCTGAGATAAGTGTTCGCGGCCTGCAGGTCGGTGATCAAGCCGTCGATCGACGTCGGCGGAGCCAGTATCTCGGGCGGCGGCAACGCGATCGACGTAAGCAGATCCACCAGGCGCGATGAACCCAGGCTGGGCACGGTGGGCGGTCCTTGCGGTCCTTGGCCGAGGATATCGTTGACCGCGGCGTTGAAGCCCTGCTGCGTTCCGGTGACCAATTCTCCGGCGACGACCGCCGGGTCGACTTCAGGGAAGAGCCCGAACGGCGTGGGCACATTCGCCGGCGCGGTCGAATAGCCGTAGCGGGGGTCGCCGTAGCCCAAATTGACGATGGTCGTCAAATTCGGTTCGACCAGATCGGCGAGGGGGTTACCCAGCACCGGAATGAATCTCAGCGGCGTCAACAGCGGTAAATGGTGAGTGCGGATGATGTAGTACGAGGTATTTCCGTTGTATGTCGGCTCCGTGGGTAACTTGATCAAATCGCCCGGGGGCAGCGTCTGCGGATTGATCTCCGGAGTATCGGTATGGACGAAGGCGATGCCCGCGATGGCATTCAAGTCCGACACGATATTGAGCGGATAGCGCGGGAAGTCGGCGAAGCCGTCGTATTCGTGGGTGTAAATCGAGGTCGGGTAGATGGTGTCGGCCGGCGTCGCTCCGAAGAACTCCACACCCAGGCTCGGCAGGCTGAGGCCGGCGAAGCGCGACAGGAGGCCGCCGTTGGGATTCATCGGGTTGGCCAGCAGGACGAAGCCGAGCCTGTCGGCGGGCGGAGCGGTGCCCGGCGGCATGGCCGCCAGATTGCGCATCTCCAACGAGGCGATGATCGCGCTCTGTGAATAGCCGCCGACGACGACGCTGTTTCCCAGGGTGTTGACCTCGCTGAGGATCGCATTGTGCAGGATCTGGACGCCCTGGCTCACCGAAGTGGTGAGCGGCAAGCTCTTTTCGCCGGTGAGCGGATACAACTGCTCCGGGGTGAACAGCGCCTGCGCATTGGTCGCCCCGAATTGCGGACTGATATAGTTGAGCAGATCGTTCACGTAATCGATTCCGGGCGTTGGGTTTCCGCTGCCTCCCATGATCAGGGAAACGGTCGGTCCCGTCAGTGGCGACGCCGTGATGGAAGCCGAAACCGTTGCCGCATTGGTGGCTTCGCTTTGCGCGTATACCAAACCCGCGGCCGCCAGCGTTCGAGCGAACTCGGCCTGAAACGCCTTCAGCAGATTGACGATGGCCTGGTACTCCCGGCCGTACGCACCGAACAGATTCGCGATGGCCGCCGACACCTCATCAGCTGCCGCCGCCGCCAGGCTTGACGTCGGACCGGCTGCCGCGGCACTGGCCGAGCCCACCGCTACGCCAATGCGTTCAAGATCCGCCGCGGCCGTCGCCATCATCTGCGGGTCGGCGAGTACGTACGGCATCGGCGCATCCTCCTTAACGACCAATCTCAGGCGCTCAGTGCCAACCGTCCGCCGCTTTAGTGCCCAGGTATTTCATCGCGTCTAGCCGCAATCCAGCTAGAAGTTCAGGCTCTGTAATTGCTGAATAATTGCCGCCACCGTTCTCACGATCGCGATGAATTCGATCATTGCGCCCAGCGCGGCCAAGCCCGCGGTGGCGGCCAGCGGCAATTCGATCGCGGCGATGAAGTTTCCGTGTAGCAGCTGATTCAGGAACAGGCTGAGGTCGTAAGCCGGAAGAATAGTGGCAAAAGCCAGACCCAGATCCGCCGTGGGCAGCAGAAGTGAGTAGCTGTCCGACACAACGGCCGCAAAAGTGCTGGCGATATTGGCGGGTGTCGCGGGCACCGGTCCCGGACTCGGCGGCAGGATTTGCTGGATGTACGGTGGGAACCCGATCACCGGCAATTCCGGGGGATTGAGCGCAGCCGGCAGAGCTGCCGCGAAATCGTTGATGCCTTGATGGGTTCCCGCAACCAGGGCATCGACGATGACGCCGGGCGGGACGTCGGGGAAGAGCCCGAACGGGGTGGGCACATTCGCGGGGCTCGTCGAATATCCGAATCTCGGGTCGCCATAGCCCAGGTTGACCAACACCCGCAGGTCCGGCTCGATGAGCGCGGCCAACGGCGGTCCGATGACCGGGATTGCCCGCACCGGATCCAGCAGGGGCAGGTGCGCGGTTGGAATGATGAAGTACTGATTCGACGTCACGCCCTCGGTGGGCAGGAGTATGGCGTTCGCTACCTGTTGCGGGGTGAGGTACTGATACTGGGTGTGCACGGTGATTATCCCGAAAACCGCGTTGATGTCGGACAAGACATTGAGCGGATACCGCGGGAAGTCGGCGAAGCCGTCGTATTCGAGCGTGTAGGTAGTCGTCGGATAGGGGTTGTCCGCAGTCGCCCCGTAGAACGGCAGGCCGAGGGTCGAAATGTTCAGCCCGGGTATGCGTGAGAGGATGCCGCCGTTGGGATTCATTTCGTTACCGATGAATATAAAGCTGAGCTGACTCGGGTCCGGCTTATTGGGGCCCAGGGAAAGAAGCTGTTGTATTTCCAGGGACGAGATGACGGCACTTTGAGAATAGCCGAAAACGGTGACGTGGTTTCCGGCGTGGATCTGCTCCCAAATTGCCGCGTCAAGGATCTGCAGCCCTGTTTGCACCGAGTTTTGGAAGGGCAGGGATTTGACGCCGGTGATGGGATAAAGCTCCTCAATGGTGTTCAACGGGTTCACGACCATGCCGGGCGGCAGGAATAGATTCGTGATGGCGGCGACGTACTGGATCGAGGGTATCGGCGATCCGGTGCCGCTCATGACAATCGCGGTGTTCTGGCCGAAAGCCGGCGGTACCACCGGGGGGGAGGTTGGCGTAAAGAGCCCGGTGGTGGCGCCTTTCACCAGGGTGGCGGCGCTGATGGCCTCATCACCGAAGTAGGCGTTCGCGGCCGCTGCCAAGTTTTGAGTGAATTGGTTATATAGCGCCCCGAGTTGTGCGTTGATCGCTTGGTATTCCTGCCCGAACGCGCCAAAGAGTTGCGCGATGGCGGCCGACACCTCGTCTGCAGCAGCCGTGGCGATCGTGGTCGTCGGACCTGCCACGGACGCAGCGGCCTCGCTGATCGCCGTGCCGATCCCTGCTAACTCGGTTGCGGCCGCGGCCATGGCCGGCGGCTGGGTGAGAACATACGACAAGACGCCATCCTCCTGGCGACGGGGGTGCACATGTCGGGTACTCGTTGAGCGTAAGGCGATTCCGCGATCGTGTCTGGCCTTTGGGCCGACCTCAAAGATTGGAGTTCAGCCCAACAACCCGTCCCGCAGTCGGCCGACATCGGCCGGCGTGATACCCGCGTTGCGCAGGTAGGCATCCACCGATCCCCAGGTCTCATCGATGGTCTGCCACGATGCCGCCAGGTACTCCGGACGCACGCCGAGCACCCCGTCGGACAGCCGGGCTTCGGTGAATGTCACCACCTCCGGCGTCAGTTCGGCCTCGGAGCGCTGTTGGATCATTTCCGCGATTTGTTCCCGCAACCGCGGCACCGCGTCATTGCTGCGCAGGAAGTCGGTCAGGATGGCCTCCCGGTCGACACCAACGGCTTCCAGCACGGTGGCAACGACGAAGCCCGTCCGGTCTTTGCCGGCAAAGCAATGCGTGAGCACCGCCCGCCCGCCGGCCAGCAAGGTGACGACGCGGTGCAGCGCGCGTTGCGCACCGGTACGCGTGGGGAATTGGCGATATTCGTCGGTCATGTAACGGACGGCGGCCTGGTCGATTGATTCGCCGTCCGGACTGCTGGTCATTAGCCGCCGAAACGCGTGCTCGTGCGGCGCATCGGCGTCGGTCCCGGCGTCGTCGTCGGCCAGGTCGGGGAACGGCAGGAGGTGGATGTCGACGCCGGCAGGCACTCGTCCCGGACCACGCCGGACGACCTCCCGCGACGAGCGCAGATCGGCGACATCGGTAATGGCCAGCCGGCGCAGCGTTTCGCGGCCGGCGTCGTCGAGGCGGCTGAGCTCGCTGGAGCGAAACAGCCGCCCCGGTCTCAGCGCGGTGCTGTCGGCAACGTCACGAAAGTTCCATGCGCCCGGCAGTTCCAGGTCAGCCATGTCGGGTGACCGCGGAGGCGAACGCGGATTTCTCCCGCCCCAGCTCGGCGCGCGCGATGGACCGCAGGTGTACCTCGTCGGGTCCGTCGAAGATCCGCATCGCACGATGCCAGCTGTAGAGTCTGGCCAGCGGGGTGTCGTCGCTGACCCCGGCGGCGCCGTGCACCTGGATCGCGCGGTCGATGACGTCACACGCGACTTGCGGTGCCACCGCCTTGATCATCGCGACCAGGTGGCGAGCCTCCTTGTTGCCGTGCTGGTCGATGGTCCACGCCGCTTTCTCGCACAGCAGCCTTGCTTGGTCGATTTCGTTGCGGGACTTGGCAATTGCCTGCTGGACCACCCCCTGCTCGGCCAGCGGGCGGCCGAACGCCACCCGGTTGCGCGCCCGGTCCACCATCAGCGCCAGCGCGCGTTCGGCTCCGCCCAGTGCGCGCATGCAGTGGTGGATGCGGCCCGGTCCCAGCCGGGCCTGGGCGATCGCGAAGCCGGAGCCTTCTTCGCCGAGCAGATTGGTGGCCGGCACCCGGACGTTGTCGTAGCTCACCTCGCAGTGGCCGTGCTGGTCCTGCCAGCCGAACACTGGGGTGGAACGGATGATCGTCACCCCGGGGGTGTCCATCGGCACCAGGATCATCGACTGTTGTTGGTGGGCGGCCGCGTCGGGGTTGGTGCGGCCCATCACGATCAGGATCTTGCAGCGCGGGTCGGAAGCTCCCGATGTCCACCATTTGCGGCCATTGATGACGTAGTCGCCGCCGTCTCGAGAGATGGTGGTTTCGATGTTGCGGGCGTCGCTGCTGGCGACCGCGGGCTCGGTCATGGAGAACGCGCTGCGGATCTCGCCGTCCAGCAACGGCTTCAGCCACTGCCGGCGCTGCTCGTCGGTGCCGAACATGTGCAGGATTTCCATGTTGCCGGTATCGGGCGCCGCGCAGTTCAATGCCTCGGGCGCGATCTCCAGGCTCCACCCGGTCAGCTCGGCCAGCGGCGCATACTCCAGGTTGGTCAAGCCCGACTCTGCCGGCAGGAACAGGTTCCATAGGCCGCGTTCTTTGGCCTTGATCTTGAGTTCCTCGATGATCGGCGGCACGGTGTGGTCGTCCGGGCCGGCTTCGTGGCGATATCTCTCGTAGTCGGACTCGGCCGGGAAGACGTGCTCCGTCATGAAGTCGGACAACCGCTGGTGGTAGTCGACGGCCTTGGCCGACATCGCGAAGTCCATTCCGTCACCATAAGACACGGGATTCGCTGGCTGATGGCAGGGCAGTCGCGCCCAAGCTGCACGCAGTGTCGATGGCGAGTTAGGGTGACCTTGCTTAAGTTATGCCATAGATACTGTTGCAAGCAGCACTAAAAGGCGGACGCGGTGAATGCACTAGTCGATTTCGCTCGGTTGCCGCCCGAAATCACCTCGGCCCGATTGCGCTCCGGTGCGGGTGCGGCGCCGCTGCGGGCCGCTGCGCTGGCCTGGAAGGGGCTGGCTCACGAGCTAAGTAGTCACGCGCTGGCCTTCGGCTCCACTGTCTCCGCGCTGGTCGACGACGAATGGCGCGGTCCGGCGTCGGTGTCAATGGCAGCTGCGGCCGAGCCCTATCGGAAGTGGATTAGCGCTACCGCAGACCACGCTCGGCAGACCGCCGTGCAGGCTGACGCCGCCGCGGCTGCTTACGACGACGTGCTCACCCAAACGGTGCCGCCGTCGATAATCAGGACCAACCGTGCCCGTCGGATTGCACTGTCGGTCACCAACCTGTTCGGTCAGCACACCCCGGCCATCGCCGTCCTCGAGGCGCAATATGCCGACATGTGGGCTCAAAACGCCACCGCGATGTATAGCTATGCCGCCTTATCGGCCGAAGCCGCCACACTCACCCCGTTCATGTGGTTGCGACCCATCACCAACCCGAGCGGCTCGACGCTGCGGTCCGCTATGGTTGCCGAAGCCGCCGGCAAAGCCGGCGCTGAGCACGCCATGCTCGCGCGCCTGACTTCCGCGTTGCCGGCTGCGCTGCGGGAATTCTCATCACCGGCGGCCCACGCTCGGTTTCCCGCACGCCGATCGCGGATTGACGACCTGTTGAGCGGGTCTGGGTGGCTCAAAAGGTTCTGGAACAACTGGGGCCCCGATGCCAATATCTGGAACACGATATTTTCTTCCGGGTTCTATATGCCGAGCAACACACTCGCGCCTTTTCTCGGCTTCCTCGGTGGTGCGGCCGCCGCTGATCACGCTGCTGATGCGGGCGCCAGCGGGGCTGCGGGCGTCCTCGCCGGGCCCTCCGAGAACCCGGCGCGCTTGCGGGCCTGGGGCGCTAACGCCGACATGGTGTCGGCTGCTTTGGGCAGAGCGGCCGCAATCGGGCCGCTCTCGGTTCCGCCGACCTGGACCGCGGTCGGCCCGACCACCGGCCGGCTGGCCGCCATGTCGGTCGCTACCCCGATGACCACGCCGCCGGTCGAGTCCGGTCTACCGGAGATGCCCTTAGGCGGGGTGTTGAGCGGCAACGGCCAGGGGCCGGGTCGTTCGCTGCCGCAATACGGATTCCGGCCCACGGTGGTGGCCCGTCCGCCCGCTGGTGGCTAGCGCACTGACGCAAACAGGCCGGCGACCGCGGCCGACACCTCGTCGGCGCCGCTGCTGCCGCAGTCGCCGCGCGAAGTGGGGAACCTATGTGCGCCAAATCCGTTGCCGCCCGGGACACGACATCGGGGATCACAACGACATGCGGCATTGGACCGACTCCCGGCAGCGCCACGAAACGTCTCCGGAGCGCACCGCAGGACCGCGTTGTCCGCGGTCTGCGGGCCTTGGGCAAAGTACCCGCGCGCAAGCGCAGCAGGGCGACGATGGCGACGATGTAGTGCATGACCGACAGCCGCCCCCCGTTTCCGCCGTTCACCGTCGAAACGGCAACCCAGAAGGTCCAGGCCGCAGAGGACGCCTGGAACACTCGCGACCCGCACCACGTCAGCCTGGCCTACACCGTCGACTCGCAATGGCGAAACCGCGACGAGCACATCGTGGGCAGGGACCAGATCGTGGCCTTTCTGACCCGCAAGTGGCAGCGCGAGCTCGACTACACGCTGCGCAAGAGCTTGTGGGACTTCCACGACAACCGCATCGCGGTGCGGTTCCAGTACGAGTGCCGCGACCACACCGGTCAGTGGTATCGCAGCTACGGCAACGAGCTGTGGGAATTCACCCCGTCGGGGCTGATGGCGCGCCGCGAGGCAAGCATCAACGACGTGCGAATCGCCGAATCCGAGCGGCGCTGGTTCGGTCCGCGACCGGCCTCCGAGCACATTCAGGACATCCCGCTCTGGTGAGGCCCGCCGCCGCTCCACACAACCTCACTTTGTGTCGCCACAACAGCCCGGCGGCTACCGGATTGGCATCGAGCGGCGAACCATCAACCAGTGTGCTGAGGGTTGCCGGCACCTCGACGTGAACGGTCACAAATCGGTGGTGAACCCGGCACGCGTTATGGTAGCCAGGCGCGCGGCCTAGCCGGCGGCATATCCATCGCGCAGGAACGTACTAGAACGTACTAGAACGTACTAGAAAGTATGAGGAAAGTAGATGTACGCGCCATGACAGATGCGCAGACCCACACCATCAGGGTCGGGGTGGTGGCCGAGTCACGGCCCGACGAACGGCGCGTTGCGCTGGTACCCAAAGCGGTCGCCGCGCTGGTGAACAGCGGTGTCGCTGTCGTGGTCGAGTCCGGTGCCGGTCAGCGGGCGCTGCTACCCGACGAGCTCTACACCGACGCGGGCGCCACCGTCGGAGACGCGTGGGCTGCCGACGTCGTCGTCAAGGTCGCGCCGCCGACCACCGAGGAGGTCGGCCGGCTGCACAGCGGGCAAACCCTGATCGGTTTCCTGGCCCCGCGCAACGCCGACAACTCGATCGGTGCGCTCAAGCAAGCCGGCGTGGAGGCCTTCGCTCTCGAAGCCATTCCGCGCATCTCCCGGGCCCAGGTCATGGATGCGCTGTCGTCGCAGGCCAACGTCGCCGGCTACAAGGCGGTGCTGCTTGCCGCATCGGAGTCGACCCGGTTCTTCCCGATGCTGACCACCGCGGCGGGAACGGTGAAGCCGGCCACGGTGCTGGTGCTGGGTGTAGGCGTGGCAGGCTTGCAGGCCCTGGCGACCGCCAAGCGGTTGGGGGCACGCACCACCGGCTACGACGTGCGTCCAGAAGTCGCCGACCAGGTGCGCTCGGTGGGTGCGCAGTGGCTCGACGTCGGAGTCACGGCCTCGGGCGAGGGCGGATACGCCCGCGAGCTGACCGACGAGGAACGTGCCCAGCAACAGAAGGCTCTGGAAGTGGCGATCAGCGGCTTCGACGTGGTCATCACCACCGCGCTGGTCCCGGGCCGGCCGGCGCCGCGGCTCGTGACCGCTGCCGCCGTGGAAGCTATGAAGCCCGGCAGCGTGGTGGTGGACCTGGCCGGCGAGACCGGCGGCAACTGCGAATTGACCGAACCGGGCAAGACGGTGGTCAAGCACGGCGTCACCATCGCCTCGCCGCTGAATCTGCCGGCGACCATGCCCGAGCACGCCAGTGAGCTTTACAGCAAGAACATCACGGCCCTGCTCGAGCTCCTGGTCAAGGACGGCAAGCTGGCCCCCGACTTCGACGACGAGGTCATCGCGGAATCGTGTGTGACCCGCACCCAGGACGGAAAGGCCTCCTAGCGATGTACGACCAACTGTTGGAGAACCTGGCGATCCTGGTGCTGTCCGGGTTCGTCGGATTCGCGGTGATTTCCAAAGTGCCCAATACATTGCACACCCCGCTGATGTCGGGAACCAACGCGATCCACGGGATCGTGGTGCTCGGGGCGCTGGTGGTGTTCGGGCGGGTCGAGAACCCGTCGATCGCGGTGCAGATCATCCTGTTCGTCGCGGTGGTGTTCGGCACGTTGAACGTCATCGGCGGCTTCATCGTCACCGACCGGATGCTCGGCATGTTCAAGGGCAAGAAGCCGCAGGCCGCAACGAAAGCCGCAAAGAAAGAGGAGCCGGCAGCCAAATGACGTACTTGGTGATCGGTCTCTATATCGTCTCGTTCTCGCTGTTCATCTACGGCCTGATGGGCCTGACCGGACCCAAGACGGCGGTGCGCGGGAACCTGATCGCCGCGGTCGGTATGACGATCGCCGTGGCGGCCACCCTGGTGATGATCCGGCACACCAGCCAGTGGCCGCTGATCATCGCGGGCCTCGTGGTGGGCGTCGTGCTCGGTGTGCCGCCGGCGCGGCTGACCAAGATGACCGCCATGCCGCAGCTGGTGGCGTTCTTCAACGGCGTCGGCGGTGGGACGGTCGCCCTGATCGCGCTCTCGGAATTCATCCAGACCAGCGGGTTTTCCGCGTTCCGCCACGGCGAGTCGCCCACCGTGCACATCGTGGTGGCCTCGCTGTTCGCCGCCATCATCGGATCGATCTCGTTCTGGGGATCGATCATCGCGTTCGGCAAGCTGCAGGAGATCATCTCCGGCCGCCCGATCGGTCTTGGCAAGGCGCAGCAGCCGGTCAACTTGCTGCTGCTGGCCGGGGCTGTCGCGGCCGCGGTGGTGATCGGGCTGGGCGCACATCCGGGCAGCGGCGGAGCGTCGCTGTGGTGGATGATCGGTCTGCTGGCCGCAGCCGGTGTGCTGGGCTTGATGGTGGTGCTACCGATCGGTGGTGCCGACATGCCGGTGGTCATCTCGATGCTCAACGCCATGACCGGGCTGTCCGCCGCGGCGGCCGGATTGGCGCTGAACAACACCGCGATGATCGTGGCCGGCATGATCGTCGGCGCATCCGGCTCCATCCTGACCAACCTGATGGCCAAGGCGATGAACCGCTCGATCCCGGCCATCGTCGCGGGCGGTTTCGGGGGCGGCGGCGTGGCCCCCAGCGGCGACGGGGGCGGCGACAAGCACGTCAAGGCCACGTCGGCGGCCGACGCTGCGATTCAGATGGCCTACGCCAACCAGGTCATCGTGGTGCCGGGCTATGGGCTGGCCGTGGCGCAGGCACAGCATGCCGTCAAGGACATGGCGTCGTTGCTCGAGGACAAGGGTGTGACGGTCAAATACGCCATCCACCCGGTGGCCGGTCGCATGCCCGGGCACATGAATGTGCTGCTGGCCGAGGCCGAAGTCGACTACGACGCGATGAAGGACATGGACGACATCAACGACGAGTTCGCCCGCACCGACGTCGCGATCGTCATCGGCGCCAACGACGTCACCAATCCGGCGGCCCGCAACGAAACATCCAGTCCGATCTATGGCATGCCGATCCTCAACGTCGACAAGGCCAAGTCGGTGATCGTGCTCAAGCGATCGATGAACTCGGGTTTCGCCGGCATCGACAACCCGCTGTTCTACGCCGAGGGCACCACGATGCTGTTCGGGGACGCAAAGAAATCGGTGTCCGAGGTCACCGAGGAGCTCAAGGCCCTATAGCCGGGTACCCGGTTGGCTGATGCCGGCGCGCGGCTGCCTTAAATGACAGGCGGAATCAATCGCGCTATGGACCCAAGTGCGCCACTCAGTAACGACAGCTCTGTCACACTCGATTGGCCGAAGTTGAAGACCAGGCCGGGATTCGCCGACGGGACATAGGGGTAAGTGTCAGGCAGCGAGGACTGCGGTAACACCCCGATGTCTACTAGCGCGGCTTGGGGGCCTTGCACTGCCCCAGTCGCCAGGTGGGAGATCACTGTGAACGGGTTGACGGGGGCGAACAGGCTGGCGGGGGTGGGCACATCCGCGTAGCCGTAGCCGTAACCCAAATCGACCAACACCCGTAGGTCCGGCTGGATCAGGTTGGCGAGTGGAGGCCCGATAAAGGGAATGTCGCGAAGGGGTTGCAGCAACGGGAGGTCCTGGGTCAAAAACATGTAGTAATGGGTATTGCCGGTGTAGCCCGGGGAGGTCGGCAATGGCACGGCATTCGCAACGTCGGCGGCCGTGACGGGATACGCGTTGTGGACCAATCTGATGCCCATAAAGGCGTTGATGTCGGACAAGATATTGAGCGGGTATTGCGGGTTGTGGGCATAACCGTCGTATTGGCCGGTGTAGATGTAGGTCTGGTAAGGAGAATTCGGTGGCGTCGCACCGTCGAACGACACATCCATGAACGGGATGTAAAGGCCGGTGTAACGCTCCAGAATGCCGCCGTTGGGATTGTTGATATTGCCGATCATCATGAAAGCCAGCCGGCTGGGGTCTGGCTGTTGGCCGGGTGGTAGGGCCATCAGCGCGCGTATCTCATTGGTGGCTACCGCGGCGCTTTGCGAGTAGCCAAAAACGACGACGTCATGCCCATTTTGTAGTTCCGTGTTGATTCCGTTGTTCAGCAATGTGACGCCCTGGGCGATGGACTGGTCGAGTGACAGGTGCCCGATAAACGGCCACCACTGCTCGGGCGTGTACTGGGCGACCGGATTGTTGGGCCCGAAGATGGGCTGGATGTACGCGCTGTCAAGGGCCGCCAAGACAGGCGCGGGAAAGGTCGGATACCCGGTGCCGCCCATGATCAACGCCGTGACCGGGTTGCCGGACAGCATCACGGTCGAAGTCGGCGTGGTAACGGCGCCGCCAGGCCCGGTGTTGCCCAGTCCCAGCAGGGCTTGGACCGGCGCGCCGAGCGTGTCAAGTGCCCCCGCCATGGCCGCGGTGTTGGCGGCCTCGGCCTGCGCGTACGCGGCCCCAGCAGCGGCCAGGGCCTGGGTGAATTCGCTGTGGAAGGCCTCGGCCTGGTTCAGGACCGCCTGACAATCGTGGGCGTATGCGCGAAACAGCGCTGCGGCCGCCGCCGACACCTCATCGCCGGCCGCCGCGAGCACATGGGCCGTTGGACCCGCAGCGGCGGTGCCGGCCGCGCTGACCGCCGAACCGATCCCATCCACGCCGGCGGCCGCCGCGGCCAGCATCTCCGGGACCGCGATCACACTGGGCATCTCGTCTCCTGTCCGACACCGAGGCCATTACCCGTCAATCGGGACCGACCTTCCCAAGCGCGGCCAGCCCAAGAGAGGTTGCCCAGAGCCTAAAAGAGTCCTGCAGGGGACGTCCGGCATTTTGGCCAATCCAGCTTCCGCGGGCCCAAATATAGCGATCGCGGCCGGTTGGGGATCACCAATCGCCACAAACGGCAGGTCGCCAACACAGGGCTAGCCAGCCGCGACCGAGCCGCGATGGAGCTTGTCGGTTTCGTTGGTGGCGCCGGTGGCGCTGGATATCTAAACGGGCGGGTAGGCCGGCGGCGGATAGCCGTTGCCGTCCTCGACCCCGCGGATGCCCCAAGTCAGGTAGTTGAAAAAGAACTCGATTTCGTCGCTCACGTCGTAGTCAGGACTTGGATCCATTACTGCACCTCTCGACTCGCTATCGACTCGCGACTTGGTCCCCCAGGAGTCTAGTCGGATCCGCGTCGGTGCGACAGGCGGTGCCGGCCCTGCCTAAACTGTCCAACCAGTTGATTGGTCAAGCCTTGATTCGGGGCGCCGAGCCCCGCGGGCAGCGAGATAGCGAGAACCGATGCCACAAATGCCGTCCGAGAACGGGCTTTCGCGCCGTGAGGAGTTGCTCGCCGTTGCCACGAAGCTGTTTGCTGCCCGCGGTTATCACGGCACCCGGATGGATGACGTCGCCGACGTGATCGGGCTGAACAAGGCGACGGTGTACCACTACTACGCCAGTAAGGCGCTGATCCTGTTCGACATCTATCGTCAAGCCGCCGAGGGCACGCTGGCCGCCGTGCACGACGACCCGTCCTGGACGGCGCGCGAAGCGCTCTACCAGTACACCGTGCGGCTGCTCACCGGCATTGCGCGCAATCCGGAACGGGCCGCGGTGTACTTCCAGGAGCAGCCCTACATCACCGAATGGTTCACCAGCGAACAGGTGGCGGAGGTTCGCGAGAAGGAAGCCCAGGTCTACGAGCACGTCCACGGCCTCATCGACCGCGGGATCGCCAGCGGCGAGTTCTACGAATGCGACTCCCATGTGGTGGCGCTGGGCTACATCGGGATGACGCTGGGCAGCTACCGCTGGCTGCGGCCGAGCGGCCGCCGCACCGCCAAGGAGATCGCGGCCGAATTCAGCACCGCGCTGCTGCGCGGACTGATTCGCGACGAGTCGATCCGCAGGAATTCTCCGCTGGGGCCCTAGCCTAGCGGCGATACCGTCGGTCGTTAGGGATTCACCGGCGGGATCAGGTGCAGTATCGACCCGAGCGTGCAGCTCAGCACCGACAGGCCCGTCACGCTGGGCTGGCCGAAGCTCACCGACAGGCCCGGATTCAGCGACGGAACGTACGGATAGGTGTCCGGAAGGTAGGACGACGGCAACAGCCCGATGTCCACCAGCGCCGCTTGCGGTCCTTGCACCGCGCCCTTGGCCAGATTGAAGCCGACACTGAACGGGTCGATCAGCTGGACCAGCCGGGCAGGTGTGGGAACGTTGGCATAGTCGGCGCCGACGCCGATGTTGCCGTAGCCCAGGTCGACCAGCACCCGCAGGTCGGGCTGGATCAAGTCGGCAAGCGGTGGACCCAGATACGGGATGTCGCGAATCGGCTGCACCAGCGGCAGGTTCTGGGTCAACAACATGTAGTACTGGGTGTTGCCGGTATAGCCCGGAGACGTCGGCAACGGTAAAGCACCTCCGACTTGGGCGGCCGTCAGATGTTGGTACGTGTCGTGCAGATAGAAGTAGCCCATGACGGCGTTGACGTCCGAGAGGACGTGCAGCGGGTATTGCGGCGCGTTGGCGACACCCTCGTACTGGATTGTGTACATGGAGGTCGGGTAGGGGCTGTTCGGCGGCGTCGCGCCGGTAAACGGCACGTCCAGGAACGGGATGTAGAAACCCGGGAACCGCGCGAGGATACCCCCGTCAGGGTTGTTGGGATTGCTGGCCAGCACGAACGACAGCTGGCCGGTGTACGGCGCACCGGCGGCCATAAGGGCGTTGATTTCGTTGGTGGCGATCGCGGCGCTCTGCGAATAGCCGAAGACGACGACACTGTTACCGAGAGTGTTGATCTGATGGTCGATCTCACTGTTCAGCAGTGTGACCCCCTGAGCGACGGACTGGCCGAACGTCAGGGTGCCGGTAATCGGCCAGAACTGCTCGGGCGTGAACAGGCCTTGCGGCACAGCTCCCGGGAAGCGGGGCTGGATGTAGGCGTTGTTGATGGCCGTCACATAGGCGGGATCGGGCAGGGGATTGTCGGTACCGCCCATGATCAGCGCCGTCAGCGGGTCCACGGCAGCCAGCTTCATCATCGAAGCCAATGCACCGGAGGATCCGGTGCCCGCCGGCGTCGACCCCAACAGCGTGCGGATCGGCGCGTTGACAGCGCCGAGTCCGTTCGAGGCCCTGGACAGCAAGGCTGCACCGGCCGCCTCGGCTTCCGCGTACGCACTGGCCGCCGCGGCCAGCGCCGCGGTGAAATCCGCATGAAATGCTGCCGCCTGCTCCATGACGGCCTGATACTCGAGCCCGTACGCGCTGAATAGCCTGGCAATGGCCGTCGACACCTCGTCGCCGGCGGCGGCGAGCACTCCCGAGACCGGTGCTGCCGCAGCCGCATTGGCCATGCTGATCGCCGATCGGATGCCCGCTACGTCCGTGGCCGCGGTCGCCACCATCTCGGGGGCGGTCAGCACGTGCGACATCGCCTGTCTGTCCTGTCTTCCCAACGGGCCTGCCCTGGCCGGCGCCAGCAGGAGTTCTCGGCTTACACCTGAGCTGCGCTACTGGAGCAACGGAAGGATTAGCGGAATCAACGGAAGTGCCAATGGCGTCAGCAGAGGGTTGTGGTGGATAGGCGGAATCATGTCCAGCAGCGGCCCGACGGCGCGAGTAAGCACAGATATGTCCGTCACGGTTGGCTGGCCCACGTAGAAATTCACGTCGGTGTCCAAGTCCGGAAGGTATGGGTATTCGTTCGGCAGTGCGGATTGCGGCAATACGCCTAGTTCCACGAGTGAGGCTTGGACACCCTTGACGGTGCCATCGACCAGCTCTCGGCCGACGACGAAGGGGTCGGGGATGGAAAACAGGCTGGCTGGGGTCACCACATTCGCGTAGTCCTGGCCGTTTCCCCAATCGGAGTAGCCCAAATCGACCAGCACCCGCAGATCGGGCTGGATGAGCTCGGCGAGCGGCTCACCCACAAAGGGGATGGCGCGAAGCGGGTCGAGCAACGGCAGATCTTTGGTCATGAACATGTAGTACTGGGTGTTGCCGTTATACCCCGGAGACGTCGGCAACGGTACCGCGTCGTTAACGTCGAGATTTGGGTACAACTCGTGTCGCCCGGTGCTCATTAGCGCGTTGAGGTCGGCCAACAAATTGAGCGGGTAGCGCGGGAAGTCGCTGGCCGGGTCGTATTGGGTGGCGTAAATGGTGGTCGGGTAGGGAGAATCCGGCGGGGTCGCTTCGGTGAACGTTATGTCCAACCAGGGGATGGTAATGCCTGGAAATCGGGTGAAGAAGCCCCCGTTGGGCGTTGCGGGATTACCGGCGAGCACGAACGACAGCTGGCTGGGGTCGGGCCGCATGCCAGGGGGCAGGGCCATCAGTTGGGTAATCACGTTGGTGGAAACCACAGCGCTTTGCGAGAACCCGAAATTGACGACGGTATTTCCCGCGCCGATCTGAGAATAGATCGCATTAGTCAGATCCGTCATGCCTTGGGCGACGGACTCGTTGAGCGTCAGGTTGCCCTGGAATATGGTGAGCGGCCACAGCTGTGCGGGGTAACTCACGCCCGTCGGGTTTGCGCCGGGGAAGAAGGGCTTGATGTAGGAACTGTTGATCAGTGAAACGTAGAGGGGGAAGGGCTCCGGGTCGAACGTTCCGCCCATGACCAGCGCCACCGCCGAGGCGGCGGGTGCCGCGGCAGCCATCACTGTCGGCGCGGTGGTGGCGTTGCCGACCGCCGGCGCAAGCAGGCTCTGGACCTGCGCGTTGAGTCCGCCGAGAGCGTTGGCCACCGCGGCGGCATTGGCGGCCTCGGCTTGCGCGTAGGTGGTTGCCGCACCGGCCAGCGTCTGGACGAACTCGTCGTGAAACGCGGTGGCTTGGGTGAGGGCCGCCTGAAGCTGCTGGCCGTATGTGCCGAAGAGTTTGGCGATGGCCGCCGATACCTCGTCGGCAGCGGCCGCCAGTACATTGGTCGTCGATCCCGCTGCGGCCGCACCGGCCGCGCTGATTGACGAACCAATTTTCACCGCACTTGTAGCCGCCGACACCATCATTTCGGGCGCAGCGATTAAGTGCGTCATTGCACGTCCTCCCCTGACGATCCGGTGTCTTCCAGGGGGCCAAGCAAGCTTTCCTGCACTGGAAAACAGGGGTTTCAACTGATCAGCAGGTTTGCGATTTTAGCAAGGCGCAAGCCTCGGCATGGGCGGAATCAACCGCAGCGCGAAACCCTGTGGGCGCCACCCGACGAACCGCTGGGTCACTTAGGCTGGCCAGTTGAGCAAGGGATGCCAGGAGCCAAACCGATGGAACCTAGGGGTAGGTTTCAGGCAGGGCTGCGGTTACGTTCCGGCATCTGCCGCTGCGGCCTTCCTTAGGTGGATGTGATGACTCCCGCGGTTATCCTGTGCGGGATCGGGACTCAAAACTGGTCAGTAAATAGGTGGAATCAAATCCAGCAGGGGCCCGACGGCGCGGGTGAACAGAGATATCGTCGTATCAGTCGGCTGGCCCAGGAAGAAATTCAGGTTCGTGTCGAGTGATGGAAGATATGGATAGGCATTCGGCAGTGCGGACTGCGGCAACAGTCCAATGTCCACCAGCGCGGCCTGAGTTCCCTCCACGGCGCCTCTGGCCAGGTCGGTGCCGACGACGAGAGGGTCGGGTATTCCGAACAGGCTGGCTGGGGTGGCAATGTTGGCATAGTCCTGGCCGGATCCCCAGTCGGTGTAACCCAAGTCGACCAGCACCCGCAGATCCGGCTGAATGAGGTCGGCGAGCGGGCGACCTATAAACGGGATGGCGCGAAGCGGTTCAAGCAACGGCAAGTTTCGCGTCATAAACATGTAGTACTGGGTGTTGCCGTTATAGCCGGGAGATGTCGGCAACGCTACCGCATCATTGGGATCGAGGTTTGGATACAAATCGTGTTGGCCGGTGCTCATGATCGCATTGAGGTCCGCCAGGAAGTTGAGAGGGAACTGCGGGAAGTCGCTGGTTGGGTCGTATTGGGTCGCAAAAATCTTGGTCGGGTAGGGGGAATTCGGCGGGGTGTCCGGAGTGAATGTTAAGTCCAAGACGGGGATGTGGAAACCCGGGAAGCGGGTAAAGATGCCCCCGTTCGGGGTGGCGGGATTACCGGCCAGCACGAATGAAAGTTGGCTGGGATCGGGACGCTGGCCAGGGGGTAGGTTCATGAGCGCATACATTTCATTTGTGGCAACTACGGAGCTTTGCGAGAAACCGAAATCAATGACGTTGTGGCTCGCGTTCAACTGCGAAGTGATCGCGTTGTTGAGATCAACAACGCCTTGGGCGATGGACTCGTTGATCGTCAAGTTCCCGAGATTCAATGTGAGCGGCCAGAACTGCGCGGGGTAGGTCAAGCCCGCCGCGTTTGCGCCAGGAAAGAGGAATTGGATGTAGGCACCATTGATGGTCGTCACGTAGACGGGGAACGGCTGAGGGTCAAACGTTCCGCCCATGATGAGCGCCACTGTCGAGCCAAGGGGTAGCGGAGCCGACGGAGTCGGTGTCGTGGCACCGTTGACGGGCGGCGGTGCCAGCAAATTCTCGATCGGAGCGAGAAGTGCGTTGAAGGCATTGGACACCGCGCACGTGTTGGCGGCCTCGGCTTGCGCGTAGGTGGTTGCCGCACCAGCCAGCGCTTGGACGAACTCGTCGTGAAATGCGGCGGCTTGGGTGAGGGCCGCCTGAAGCTCCTGGCCGTATGTGCCGAAGAGTTTGGCGATGGCCGCCGATACCTCGTCGGCAGCGGCCGCCAGCACATTGGTCGTCGACCCCGCTGCGGCCGCGCCGGCCGCGCTGATTGCCGAACCAATCTTCACCGCATTCGTAGCCGCCGACACCATCATTTCGGGCGCAGCGATTAAGTGCGTCATTGCGCGTCCTCCCCTGACGATCCCGGCGTTCTCCAAGGGGTAACGAGCAGGCTTTCCTTACGCTGGAAAACGGCGGGTTTCACATGGTCAGCGAGAGTGTGATTTTAGCAACGCGCAAGCCCCGGCATGAGAGGAATCAATCCCACCACGGCGGAATCCATCCCAGATCTTTGGCCGCGGTGCCCAGGGCACCGGTCAGCAGGGACAGGCCGGTCACGCTCGGCTGACCCACAAAGAAGTTCAGACCCGGGGCCACCGACGGAGCGTACGGATACCCAGTGGGTATGTAGGACGGCGGCAACCACCCAAGGCTCACCATGCTGCTCTGGACTCCCTGCACGGCGCCCTTGGCCAGGTAGTAGCTGACGGCGAACGGGTTGGGAACCGACAGGAAAGAGGCCGGGGTGGGAATGTCCGCATAGCTCAGGCCCGGCCCGTAGTCGGAGTAACCCAAATCGACGAGCACCCGCAGGTCCGGCTGGACCAGCTCGGCAAGTGGCGTCCCCACATAGGGAATCGGACGAATAAGGCTGGTCAGCGGCAGCTTCTGAGTGAGGCCCAGGAAGTACTCGGTGTTGCCGCTGTAGCCCGGGGAAGTCGGTAGGTGCACAGCGTTGGCAACCTGGTCCGGCGGCAAGCCGACGTAGTAATGCGTACCGTCGACTATTCCGATCACGGCGTTCAGGTCCGCCAAGAGATTGAGCGGGTATTGCGGGAAGTTGCCGGTGCCGTCGTACTGGTTGGTGTAGATGACAGTCGGGTAGGGCGAATCCGGCGGCGTCGCGCCGTTGAACAGCACATCCAGAACCGGCACGTACAGGCCGGTGAAGCGTTGCAGGACGCCGCCGTTGGGATTGTTCGGGTTACCGGTCAGCACGAAGCCCAGGTCGCTGGGACTCGGCGGGGTGACTTGGGCCATCAAATGGCGTATTTCGATGGTGGCAATCGCGGCGCTCTGCGAGTAGCCGTAAACCACGGCGCTGTTGCCCGCGGTGCTGAGTTGCGTAGTGAGCGCGTTGCTCAAAATGGCCACACCCTCGGCCACGGACCGGCCGAACGTCAGGTTGCCGAGATTCGGGGTCGTGGGCCAGAACTGCTCGGGCGTGTGCAGGGCATTCGATAGGTAACCCGGGAAACGGGGCTGGATGAACAGCGTCTGAGCGCCTGTCACATACATCGCGTCGGGGTCCGGGATGCCGGTGCCGCCCATGATGAAGGCGACCTGCGTGCCGAGGCTGGTTATCGACGGCGGGTTGATGGCACCGGCGCCGCCGTTGGGAAGCAGCGGGGTCAACAGGGTCTGGACTTGCGTGCCGAATGCGCTCAGCGCGTTCGACGCGGTGGCCTCGGCTTGTGCGTACGCGCTCGCCGCCGCGGCCAGTGCCCGGGTGAACTCGGTGTGAAACGCGGCGGCGTGGGTGACGACAGCCTGATACTCCTGACCGAAGGCGCCAAACAGAGTCGCGACAGCCCTCGATACTTCGTCTTCGGCCGCCGCCAGCAATCCGGTCGTGGGGCCGGCCGCGGCCGCGTTCGCCGCGTACAGCGCAGCCGCGATCCCGTCCAGATCAGTGGCGGCCGCCGACACCATTTCTGGCGCAGTGAGCAAATACGACATCGCTAAGTCCTTTGCATACCGGGCGCTTTCCGGTCGATCACGGAAAGGGCCTGCGACTGCGGGTATCAGGTATGAGCTGAGACTAAAGCGGTCCCGCCGGGAAGTCCGGCGATTCCACGTTTCCGGCGGACCCGAACTCCCGAACTCGTGGCGACCGGGTCATGCGCCGTCGTCTCATGGGAAGACGGGCGGCGGAATCAGATGCAGCAGCGACCCGAGGCCCCCGCTCGCCAGCGACAGCAATGTCACCTCGGGCTGGCCGATATAGAAATGCAGGCCCGGATTGATGGACGGAATCCACGGATAGGCCTGGGGGAACCACTCCGGGCCCCAGAATCCGGCTTCCACCCCGATTTCCACCGCGGCGGCGTAGGGCGCCTGCAGGCTGCCCAGGGCCAGGTAGTAGCCGACGGCAAACGGGTTGGGGATCGAGAGCAGCCCGGCCGGGGTGGGAACATTTGCGTAGTTCGGTCCGTAGTCGGCGTAGCCCAGGTCGACGAGTACGCGCAACTGCGGCTGGAAAAGGTCGGCGATCGGTGGTCCGGCGTAGGGAATGTCGCGAATCGGCTGGACCAGCGGTAGATCCTGAGTCAGCAGCATGTAGTACTGGGTGTTGCCGGCGTAGCCCGGAGAGGTCGGCAGGGGTACCGCGTTGGCGATCTCGCTGGCCGAGAGCGTCGGATAGGTGTTGTGGACATAGAAGTAGCCCATGAAGGCGTTGATGTCCGACAGGATGTTGAGCGGATAGCGCGGCGCGTTGGCGATGCCGTCGTACTGGGCGGTGTAGATGGTTGTCGCATAAGGACTGTTCGGCGGCGTCGCGCCGTTGAACGGCACATCAAGGAACGGGATATAGAAGCCGGGGAATCGCGACAGTATTCCGCCGTCGGGGGTGTTGGGATTGCCGATCATGACAAAGGAGATGTCGTTGGCATGGGGTGCGCCCGCGGATATGAGGGCGTTGATCTCGTTGTTGACTATGGTGGCGCTTTGCGAATAGCCGAACGCGACGACCTTGTTTCCCAGTGCAATTTGGGCATTGATGGCATTGTTCAGCGCCGTCACACCCTGGGCGACGGACTGGTTGAACGTCATGTTGCCGAGTTGGGGGGTAACCGGCCAGAACTGCTCGGGGGTGAAGAGCGCCTTCGGGATGGCCCCGGGGAAGAGGTGCTGAATGTATTTGACGTTGATTCGATTGAGGTATTTGGGGTCGGGGTCGGGGTTTCCGGTGCCGCCCATGATCAGCGCGATTTGGGAGGCCGCGGCCGGAACCGCCGTCAGCGCGCTGGGTCCGCCGGTGCCGACCCCCGCGCTGGTCAACAGTGACTGGATCGGTGCGGTGACCGCGGTGCGCGCATTCGACAGCGCCCCGTTCAACGCCCCGTTCAGCAAAGCCGCGTTGGCGGCTTCGGCCTGGGCGTAGGCACCCGCCGCGACGGCCAGTGTCCGGGTGAACTCCTGCTGAAACGCCGCAGCCTGCCTGACGACCGCCTGGTACTCCTGCGCGTAGGCATTGAACAGCGCCGCCGTAGCCGCCGAAACCTCATCACCGGCCGCCGCCAGCAGATTGGACGTCGGTCCGGCGGCCGCCACGCTGGCCGCGCCTATCGCCGCGGCGATGCCGTCAACATCGGCGGCTGCTGACGCCAACAACTCGGGGGCAGCAAACACATACGACATCTCCCCGTCCTTCCCGGCAACGGGCCCCGCCCTGTCCCGCCGCAACTAGCCGCAACCGCGGGTATTGGGTAATTACAGAGGGTAGAGCGGTCACGCCGGGAAGTCTGGCGTTTGCCCGTATCGGCCGGCCGGGACTAGCCGCTTTTCAGATGCTTGTCCAGGAACGCGATCTGGTCGGCGACGGCGCGCTCGAACGCGTCGTCGACGTAGATGGCGAAATGCCCCTCGGGATACAGCTTGACCTCACCGCGGGGAGCTCTTGCGGCGTAACGCAGGGTTGGGCCGGCGGGTGCCACCGAGTCGGTCTGGCAGACGCAGAACAGGATGGGGCAGCGGACCTTCGCGGCCAGCCGGCCCGGGCGGTAGGTGAGGACCCGCATGGCGATCCGGGCGGCGATCTCGTTGCGCAACTCCACACCCTCGGGCACCAGCTTGAGATAGCCCTCGTAGGCGTCCGCGGCGGTCATCACTGCAACCTCGCCGGGCTTGCCGACCGTGGGGACGAGCACCGGGGGCCGTCCGGCCAGGGCGCCGACGACGTCGCGTATCGCCAGTGCGGTGAGGCGTGCGACAGTCCCCGGGTTGATCGCGCGGACGGAGGCGATGCCGTCGGTGAACGGGCACTGTGCGACGGCGGCGGCGATGCCCGGCATCCGGGCGGCCGTCGCAATCACATGACCACCTCCAAAAGATGTGCCCCACAAGGCGATTCGGCTGTGGTCGATACCGTCCAGGGTACGCGCGTAGGTCACCGCGGCCCGCCAGTCCGCCAGTTCCATGCCGATGTCGAGCAGCTGGCGGGGCTGCCCCTCGCTGTCGCCGAAGTTGCGGTAGTCGAACACCAGACAGGCGTATCCGGCCGCACAAAACCGTTGGGCGTAGGCGTCCAATCGCATGGTGCGCACCGCACCGAGACCGTGTGCCATGACCAGCAGGGGAGACGGGCCGCTGCCGGTGGGACGGTAGAGCCACGCGCTGATCCGGTCGGCACCCGAGGTGAAATAGACGTCCTCGCGTTCGGGTTCGCGTTCGGGCACAGCCGCTCCATCGGGATGTTCGGAGCCCGCCGGATGATGGACTACGGTCTGGAAACGCTACAACATCGCAGCTCGACGGAGGACAGCCATGGCGATCCGCGTCGCCCACGCGCCGCACCAACGGTCGTGAGCATGCTGCGCGGCCTGGCGAATGTGGTCGGTTCGCACCACGTCGTCACCGACGCCGACGTGCTCGCCGCGCGCAGCGTGGACCACACCGGCCGCTATCGGGGACGGGCCAGTGCGCTGGTGCGGCCAGGCTCCGCCGAGCAGGTCGCCGAGGTGCTGCGGGTGTGCCGGGACGCCGGGGCCTATGTCACCGTGCAAGGCGGTCGCACCTCCCTGGTGGCCGGCACCGTTCCGCAACACGACGACGTGCTGCTGTCCACCGAAAGACTTTGTGCGGTGGGCGATGTCGACGTCCTCGAACGCCGTGTCGTGGCGGGCGCCGGGGCCACGCTGGCGGCGGTGCAGCGCGCCGCGACGGCGGCGGGCCTGGTGTTCGGCGTCGACCTGTCGGCTCGCGATTCCGCGACCGTCGGCGGGATGGCCGCCACCAACGCCGGTGGCCTGCGTACGGTGCGCTACGGCAACATGAGCGAGCAGCTGGTGGGCCTGGACGTGGCGCTGCCCGACGGCTCGGTGCTGCACCGGCACAGCCGGGTGCGCCGCGACAACACCGGCTACGACCTGCCGGCGCTGTTCGTCGGCGCCGAAGGCACGTTGGGCGTCATCACCCAGCTGGATCTGCGGTTGCATCCGGCTCCATCGCATCGGGTGACGGCGATCTGTGGCTTCTCCGACCTCGACGCGCTGGTCGCCGCCGGACGGGTGTTGCGCGACGCGGACGGAATCGCGGCACTGGAATTGATCGATGGCCGCGCGGCCGCGCTGACTCGCGAGCAGCTGGGGCTGGCCGCTCCCGTCGAGGGAGACTGGCTGCTGCTGGTGGAACTGGCAGCCGACCACGATCAGACCGATCGGCTGGCCGGGCTGCTCGGCGGGATGCGGTTCCGCGGCGAACCGGCAGTCGGCGTGGATAGCGCTGCGCGGCAACGATTGTGGCGTACCCGGGAAGCGTTGGCCGAGGTGCTGGGCGGCTATGGGCCACCGTTGAAGGTCGACGTTTCGCTACCGTTGCCGGCGATCGGCAGATTCGCCCGGGACGCGGCCAGTCTGGTCCACGCCCATGTCGCCGACGCGCTGCCGGTCCTGTTCGGCCACATCGGCGAGGGCAACCTGCACCTCAACGTGCTGCGGTTGCCGCCGGATCGCGAACCTGCGCTGTATCCGGAGCTGATGGGACTGATCGCCGAGTGCGGTGGCAACGTCAGCTCCGAGCACGGCGTCGGCAGCCGCAAGCGCCGGTACCTGGGGATGTCCCGGGAGCCCACCGACATCGCCGTCATGCGAACTATCAAGGCTGCGCTGGACCCGACCGGCTACCTCAATGCGGCGGTGTTGTTCGAATAGAGGCGCGGTTGGCCCTCATTCGGCTCCCTTGATTCCGACGGCATGGCGCAGCTGAGCCAGGAACTGATCGGCGTCGTCACTTCGAACGATGTAGTGCGAGATCGCGACTCGGATTGCCGTCGCTGCCTTCACCGCGGCATTGGGGCCCGGAAGCAGCCGCTGCAAGCCGTCACGCATCTCGGGTATGACACCGGACATCTGCGCGATGACCAACTCCGGTTCGATATCGACCATCCGGACGCCCGAGTAGGAGTACTGGTAGTCGACGATGAAACGCAGCGCGGCATCCAGCCTTTCGACGCCTTTGAGGCCGGCCGTCGCGTCGGCCAGCCCGCTTTCGAAGTTCTGGCGCTCGTAGCGCGAAAATGTGGCGAGCAACTCCTCTTTGGAAGCGAACCAGCGGTAGAGGGTCGGACGCGATACGCCGGCCTGGGCCGCGACCTCCGAGAGGCTGAGCTTGGTCTTGCCGCTGCGGCCGAGTACCTCCGCGGTGGCCGCCAGGATCCGCTGACGCGTCGAATTGTCGGTCTCGGTCGCTGCTGTTGCCCCAAACGCCTGGCTCATGTCTCAAACTTTACAAAGCCTTGGGTAAGTGTCACGGTGATTCACCGCCGCGCCCACGGCAACCGGCCGGAGGCCGGAGCCGGCCCGGCGACAGGACCCTCACGCGCAACCTTTACAAAATAAGCGCAAAGTGTCACGCTGGGCCCTGAGTTGGCGTCGCAAGCAAGAGGTGAACGCGGTTGACGACAGATTCCGAACAGGCCCAATGGTCGGTCGATCGGCTGCTCGAGCTCTTCGAGGTGCGGGCCCAGGGTGCCGATCGGTTCAGGGCCGAAACCGGCATCGCCGGGCAGGACGGCCGGCAGGTGGTGGAGGGCACCCAGGTGCTGGCACAGGCGATCGTCGCGGTGGCCCAGCGGTTCCAGAGCAAGTCGGTGCGTTCGGCGCACGCGGTGTTCTCCCGCGCCGTCGCGGTGGGTCCGCCGGTCGAGTTGCTCCTCGACGTCGTGCACGAGGGCCGGTCCACCGCCACCGCCGTCGTCTCGGCACAGCAGGACGGCCGGCGCTGCATCACCATGACCGTCCTGGCCGACGTCCCCACCGGCGACGTGATCCGCCATCACCTGCCGCGGCCCGGCGTCGCGGCGCCCGCGGACTCCAACGTCTCGCAGGTGCCGATGCTCGGACGCGAGTTGCGACTCGTCGACGTGGTCGACGTCAACAGTCCCGACGAGGTCGGACCACCCGAGTTATACGCGTGGTTGCGCTACGACCCCATTCCGGTCCGTGACGACCTGGCGAAGGCGCTGGTCGCGTACTTCACCGGCCACCTCGGCATTTCGACCACCATGCGGGCGCACCCGGGCATCGGTACCAGCCAGGCGCATCTGAGCGTGTCCACCGCGCCGATGACGATCTCGGTGGCCTTCCACGAACCGGTGCGCTGGGACGGCTGGTTGCTCTACACCCACGAGAGCACGCAGGTCGGCGCCGGGATGTCGTACGTCCGCGGCACCGTGCACACCGAGGAGGGCGGACTCATTGCGTCCTTTGCGCAGGAGGCGATGATCCGGCCGCTGCGCACCACCGACACGGCGATCGACGCCCGGTCCCGGTTCTAGCGGTATGCGCTTCGTCGTCACCCACCCGATGCACAGTCATCCCTACCACCCGGAGCTGTTATCCGGGGCGGGTATCGCGGCGATCGCCGCGGCGGCCGAAGGCGCCGGCTTTCACGGGTTCGGCTTCACCGACCACCCGGCGCCGTCACAGCGCTGGCTTCAGGCGGGCGGCCATGACGCGTTGGATCCGTTTGTCGCCATGGGTTTTGCCGCCGCACGCACGACGACACTGCGCCTGATTCCCAACATCGTGGTGCTGCCGTACCGAAACCCGTTCCTGGTGGCCAAGTCCGGCGCAACGTTGGACCTGCTGTCCGGCGGCCGGTTCACCCTGGCGGTCGGGGTGGGATATCTGAAACGGGAGTTCGCGGCACTGGGTGTCGACTACGACGAGCGTGCCGAGCTGTTCGAGGAGGCGCTGCAGGTCATCCGCGCGGTGTGGACCAGCGATGACATATCTTTTGTGGGAAGGCATTTCACCGCGAGCGGCATCACCGCGCATCCCAGACCGCTCAGTCCACCGCCGATCTGGATCGGCGGTAACACCCGGGCGGCCCGTCGTCGCGTCGCCCACTACGGTGACGGCTGGTGCCCGTTCCCCGCCCCTGCGCGGCTGGCCCGGACCGCGGGTACCGCGGCCATCGACTCGGTGGACCGGCTTGCCGACGGCATCGACGACTTACGGCGCAAGTGCGACGCGGCCGGCCGGGACTGGTCGGCAATTGATATCACGTTCACCAACGCCGACGGGGGGAGCCCGGCGAGCGACGGCTTCAACGCCGACGCCTACTTGTCCGGGCTGGAAAAGCTTGCAGCCCTGGGTGTTACCTGGGTGCAGGTGGGACTGCCCGGCGACAGCCTTGCTCATGTGCTGGAGAGCATCGAGCGGTTTTGGACTCTGGTGATCGATGCCGCTTGACCCCTCGTCGCGGATCACAGCACCTTTGTCGCCCCGAGAACGCGGCCCGGCAGCTCCGCGATGACATCGATACGGGTGTCGTCGAAGCTGAGGAATCCCTTGATCGGCAGGCTTTCCGGAAACGGATCGGTATAACTCCACGCGGCGTCTTCAACGAAGACGTCGTCCAGGACGGCGGACCAGTATGTCGCGGCGCCCTTGTAGTTGCAGTAGCTCGACGTGTCCGACTTCCGCAGTAGATCGGTGCGCACCTGCGAAGGCTCAACGTACAGCCGCGGTTCCAGCGACGTCTCGAAAACGATCACCGTATCGTGGGTGTCCACCAGCGCCGTCCCGGCGAGGGAGACGTTGAGGTGACGGGTGGTCGGGCGGCAATCGACCCGGTGGTACGGATTCGGGGGATAGTGGACGAGTTTGCGGCCCTCCTCCACCCAGGTGTCGACGGCGTCCCACGGCACGTGAACATAACCGGGCGCTTCGGATTCATGCTCGGTCGGTAGGTCGCCGACCTCGTCGTCCGGGAAAACGTAGCTGAGCGGCTGATCGCGCCGGTGGACCAGTAGCGCCCGCTCGGTGTCGATGACCAGCCGCCCATTCCGGAAGGCCTGAATCCGGCGCGGATGCGGTTCGATGTAGACGACGTTTGCGGGTATCGGCGGACAGAAGATTCCGGCCGGGTTCCGGCTGAGGGGACCACGTCCGGCCACCAGACTCATGAGGCTTCTCCCAACTGGGGCACCAGCGCCGCGGCCATGGTGACCGCGTCGCCGCGAGCCGCGTCTGCTCAGTGCGGGGTTGCGGGCGCGCTGCTGGCGGACCCCGAAACCCGGCGACGTCGTGCTTTCAAGTAAGCGTAAGTCGCGGCCCGCCGCTATCCGTCACGGATTGCCGTTACCCGAAATGTGAGTGTGCTATGACCGTATGCACCAGCCGGCTTCTCGTTTCGATGTAGTTGCGCGTGCGCGATGCGGAGGTGACGTTTCGTCGGACTTCGTATGTCCCAACCGCACCCGGCGGGTGCTGCCTTCGAAGGGTCGTTGCCGGGCTTCGGTCCCGAAGAGCCTCGGGCATACAAGCTGGGGTAGGAATGAGCCATGGCGGGACCCGTAGCAGGCATCACGGTCGTCGAGCTTGGGGTCTGGGTCGCTGGACCGGCCACGGCCGCCATCCTGGCCGACTGGGGTGCCGACGTCATCAAGATCGAACCGCCGACCGGCGATCCGGGCCGGATGTTCGGGCGGATGCTGGGATGCGATCTCGGGGTCAACCCGCCTTTCGAAATGGACAACCGTTCCAAGCGCAGCATCGTGCTGGACCTCACCACCGCTGCCGGTCGCCGCACTGCCTTCGAATTACTCACCGATGCAGACGTTTTCGTGACGAACGTGCGCCCCGGCGCGCTGCAACGGCTGGGGCTCGACTTCGAGTCGGTGTCCGGCCACAACCCCCGTGTGGTCTACGGGCTGATCACCGGATACGGCGAAAGCGGGCCGGACGCCGACCGCGCCGCCTACGACGTGGCGGCGTTCTGGGCGCGCGCCGGTGTGGCCGATCTGCTCACCCCGCCGGGCGGCACCCCGCCGTTCCAGCGCGGCGGCATGGGTGATCACTCGGCGGGCATGACCCTGGCGGCCGCTGTCTGCGCCGCACTGCTCGCCCGTGAGCGCACCGGAACCGGCCAACTGGTGACCACCTCGCTGTACCGCCAGGGCGCCTACACGGTCAGCTTCGACCTGAACACGTATCTGCTCACCGGCCAGCCGATCGCCGTCGGACAACGCGAGTCGATGGGTAACCCGTGCATGAACAACTACACCGCCGGCGACGGGAGGCGGTTCTGGATCGTCGGGCTTCAGGCGGATCGGCACTGGCCGGCGTTGTGTCGCGTTGTCGGGCGGCCGGAATGGCTGGCCGATCCGCGGTATGGCGATGCCCGCGCCCGCGCGGTCAACGCCGTGCCGCTCATCGCCGCGCTGGACGAGATCTTCGCGACGAAGCCGCTTGCCGAATGGTCGGAAGCCTTCGCCGCCGAACCGGATTTCTTCTGGTCTCCGGTCAACACGCTCGAGGACGTCGTCGCCGACGAGCAATTCCACGCCGCGGGCGGCATCGTCGAGGTGCCGGACGGGGAATCGAGCGTGCCGATGGTGGCCACGCCGGCGGACTTCCACGGCACGCCATGGGCGCCCCGCTGGACGGCTCCTGCGCTGGGCCAGCACACCGAGGAAGTTCTGGCCGAACTTGCGGCCCGCCGCGGGTCGTGACGGCCCGGGAAGCTTTACAAGTTTGCGCAAAAGTGTCACGCTGTCGGGTGAGCCGTTGTCACCCGATTCGCCGAAACCGGACCGGTCCCGATGGGCTATCCGGTGCGGCGGACACCCCTGACGGCCGCGGCAAGCCACCGGTCAGCATGTGGTCCACGCACGAGGAATGAACCGATGATCACTCCCAGTTTCGGCATCAGCGATTACCTGGCGACCGATGAGCGCCGAGGGCCGCGGACCGGCACGGAATGTCTGCGTTACCGGCTCGAGGTGGTGGCCACCAGTGCCATCGACGTGGTGCACGCCGCCGGGGGCTGGTTGTACGACCGGGTGACGGCCGGTTGGGAGGTGACGGTATTGCTGCCGCGCGGCGACGGCACCCGGCCGTTGCAGATCCTCGGTGCCCGGGCCGCGGACCTGGAGACCGGATTGACCGAGTCCCGCCCATGGGGAACACGGGGTCAGAGCCTGGCCGTCAGCGCAGGTGCGTTCGCGGCAGACGATCGCGTGCGGGACCTGGTGCTCGAGGCGCTCGAGCACCGGTCGGGCGAGGTGGCGCTGTGGGGTGACGAGTGGCCGTGGGGGCTGAATCGCACGATCAGTCCGGTGCAGCATGTGCTCAGCTCGGCCGCCCGGGCGTTCAAGTGTCAGGCGCTGAAGGCAGCCGGAATACCCTGTGGCTCGGTCGAGTCGGTCGAGACGCTGTTCAGCGACACGCAGTGGTGGGGCTAGTGCCGGTGTGAGCCTACCGAGTCAGAACGTGATGAGCTGGCGGATCGCCGTGCCGTCGGCCAGACGGTCCATCGCCGCGTTGATGTCGTCCAGCCGAATCGTCGACGACACCAGCGATTCCACCGGCAGCCGGCCGGACCGCCACAGCGACACGAACCGGGGAATGTCGCGGCTGGGGACCGCCGAACCGAGGTAACTGCCGATCAGCGACCGGCCTTCGGCGACAAAACCCAACGGCGAGATGCTGATCCGCGCGTCCGGGGGCGGCAGCCCGACGGTAACGGTTCGGCCGCCCGGGGCGGTCAGTGCGATCGCGGTCTCAAGCGCGCCAGGGTGACCGACGGCCTCGACGACCACGTCCGCTTTCACTCCGGCATCGGTGGCCCGCTGCGGCGTGTATGCGTCATGGACGCCGAGTTTCTTTGCAGCGGAGAGCTTTTCAGACATCTGATCGACACCGATGACGCGGACGTCGGGATAGGTGAGGGCGGTGAGCACCGCCGCCATCCCGACGCCCCCGAGTCCGACGACGGCGACCGACTGTCCCGGTCGCGGGTTACCCACGTTGAGTACGGCGCCCCCGCCGGTCAGCACCGCGCATCCGAGCAGGGCCGCCACGTGCGGCGGAACATCGTCGGGTACCGGGATGGCGCTGGCCCGGTTGACCACGGCGTGGGTGGCAAATCCCGAGACCCCGAGGTGGTGGTAAACCGGATGACCTTGCCGGCTGAGTCTGATGGCGCCGCCCAGTAATGTTCCGGCCGCGTTGGCCGCGCCGGCCGGCTGACACGGCGTCATGCCCTCGGTCGCGCATGCCGCACAGTGTTCGCACCGCGGTAGGAAAACCAGCACGACTCGCTGGCCGACGGCTACGTCGTCAACCCGGTCGCCGGCCTGTTCGACGATCCCCGCGGCCTCATGGCCGAGCAACATCGGCACCGGCCGCACCCGGTTGCCGTTGACCACCGACAGATCGGAGTGGCATACGCCGGCCGCCTCGATGCGGACCAGCACTTCGTCGCTGCCGGGCGCTTCCAGATCGAGGTCGGCGACGCCGATCGGCCGTGATTCGACGTACGGGCGAGGTGATCCGATCCGCTCGAGCACCGCGCCGCGGATGTGAAACATGTTGGAATACAACCATGGCTTCGACATCGAAAGTCCCATCGGTCCCGTCGGTCCCGTCGGTGCCCGAAACGCCTGCACCGCAGAACCTCACCAGCGGCGACTTCCCGGTGCTGTGGCCGGTGCTCACCCGCTGGGCCGACAACGACATGTTCGGCCACCTCAACAACGCCGTCTACTACCAACTCTTCGACACCGCGATCAACGCCTGGATCAACACGGGTACCAACCTCGACCCCCTCACCACGCCGTCGCTGGGCATCGTCGCCGAATCGGGCTGTCGTTACTTCTCCGAACTGCATTTCCCCCAACAGCTGGTCGTGGGCCTGGCGGTCACCCGCCTGGGCCGCAGCAGCGTCACCTACCGACTCGGCGTATTCACGGCCGGCACCGACCGGGCGCAGCCGATCACCGCGCTGGGCCACTGGGTCCACGTCTACGTCGACCGGACCAGCCGCAAACCCGTCCCGATCCCGGAGGCCATCCGCTCATTGCTGGCCACAGCTTGTGTGAAGCTTGCGTGAGGCCCGCGCGTGAAGCCGCGTGAAAGCAGCGTGAAAGCCGCGTGAAATGGGCCGGGCCACACCCGAAATCAGGCCCGAACCGGCACGGTCAGCGCCCGCCGGCTACCCGGGTATGCTTCGCCAATGCCACTCTTGAGCAAGACCGTCGAGGTCAGCGCGGACGCCGTAGCGATCATGGGCATCGTCGCCGATATCGAGCGGTACCCGGAATGGAACGAAGGGATCAAGGGCGCCTGGGTGCTGCACCGCTACGATGACGGGCGTCCCAGCCAGGTGCGGCTCGACACCGCGATCCAAGGCTTCGAGGGCATCTATATCCACGCCGTGTATTACCCCGGCGAGAATCAGATTCAAACGGTCATGCAGCAGGGCGACTTATTTCTCAAGCAGGAACAGTTGTTCAGCGTGGTGGAGACCGGCGCCAACAGCTTGCTGACCGTGGACATCGACGTCGAGCCCAGCCTGCCGGTGCCCGCGCCCATGGTGAAGATGCTGCTCAACAACGTCCTCGAGCAGCTCGCCGAGAACCTCAAACAGCGGGCCGAACACCTGGCCACCGGCTAGGGAGACGGGGCAACCCGGTCGGCTTGGCCGAAGATTCCGTTGCGGTCCAGCGTTTCGGTCAGCCGGCGCGCTGCGTCGGTGAATTGCCAGACAGTGTGCTCGGCGACCGCGGCCGCATCCCGGCGACGCAGCGCCGCGATCAGTCGGCGGTGATTTTCCACGGCGGCCGCGCCCCAGCGCGGATCGGCGGCAAACACCTGCGCCGGCATGTACCGGGCGGCATTCAATAAGAACCAGGCCAGTTTGATTCGGTGGCTGGCCTGGTTGAAGACGCGATGGAATGAGAACTCCAGCGTCGCTATGGTCTCGGCGTCAGCGGACCCGACGGCGGCGGCCAGCGCATCGTTGATGCGGCTGAGCTCCTCGATCTCGACGTCGGTGATCCGGGCGGTGGCCGCGGCGGCAAGCTCCCTGGCGATGGTGGCCTGCAGCCAGAAGATGTCGTCGATGTCCTGCCTGGTCAGCGGCAATACGACGTGACCACGGTGCGGTTCGAGCTGCACCATGCCCTCACCGCGCAGCTTCAGCAGGGCCTCGCGGACCGGCGTGATGCTGACCCCGAGTTCGGCCGCGGTCTCGTCGAGGCGGATGAACGTGCCCGGACGCAGGGTCCCCGACATGATCGCCGCCCGCAGGTGGCCGGCCACCTCGTCGGACAACTGCGCCCGGCGCAGCGGCCGCCGGCTTCGCGGCCGGGCGGATAGCGGAGCGTTCATGCGGCCTGCCAGGACTTTCGGGGGCTTGGCGGGACTTTGCAGGTCTTGTTTTAAGGCCACTGAGCCCGTTAATGTGACCCAGATAACACCATGTTTTATCAAATATCAGCGTGACGCAAGCGGTGCAGAAGTGAAGGGATCGCACAGTTGACCGCGCAACTGGCCAGTCATCTGAGCCAGGCCACACATGGCCTGGAACAGCCTTACCTGGCCCGGCGGCAAAACTGGGTCAACCAGCTGCAGCGGCACGCGCTGATGCAGCCCGGGGCGACCGCGCTTCGCTTTACGGGTCATACCCTGACGTGGTCTGACCTGAGCCATCGGGTCTCCGCGCTGGCCGGCGCATTGAGCCGTCGAGGGGTCGGCTTCGGCGACCGGGTGATGATCCTGATGCTCAACCGCACCGAGTTCATCGAGTCGGTGTTCGCGGCCAACATGCTCGGGGCGATCGCGGTGCCACTGAATTTCCGGCTCACCCCGACGGAGATCGCCTTCCTGGTGGAGGATTGCGCCCCGCGGGTGCTCGTCACCGAGGCGGTGCTGGCACCGGTAGCCACCGGAGTCCGCGCCATCCACCCGCTGGTGGACACGATCGTGGTGGCCGGCGGCGCATCCGACGACACCGTGCTGGGCTATGACAACCTGCTCAGCGAACCGGGAGACCCGCCGGCGCCCGTCGACATCCCCAACGACTCGCCGGCCCTGATCATGTACACCTCCGGGACCACCGGCCGGCCGAAGGGCGCGGTGCTCACGCACACCAACCTCACCGGGCAGGCCATCACCGCGCTGTACACCAGCGGCGCCAACGTCAACAGTGACGTCGGTTTCATCGGCGTCCCGCTGTTCCACATCGCCGGCATCGGCAACATGCTGACCGGGATGATGCTCGGCGTCCCCACCGTGCTCTACCCACTGGGCGCGTTCGATCCCGGTCAACTGCTCGACGTGCTGGAGGCCGAGCGGGTCACCGGCATCTTTCTGGTGCCCGCGCAGTGGCAGGCGGTGTGCGCCGAGCAGCAGGCGCGGCCGCGCAACCTGAAATTGCGGGTGATGTCATGGGGGGCTGCACCGGCGCCGGATGCGTTGCTGCGGCAGATGTCGGAGGTCTTTCCCGGAACCCAGATTCTGGCCGCGTTCGGCCAGACCGAGATGTCGCCGGTCACCTGCATGCTGCTCGGCGAGGACGCGATCCGCAAACGCGGCTCGGTCGGCAAGGTGATCCCCACGGTCGCCGCCCGCGTGGTCGACGACCAGATGAACGACGTGCCCGTCGGTGAGGTAGGTGAAATCGTTTACCGGGCACCAACATTGATGAGCGGCTATTGGAACAACCCGGAGGCCACCGCGGAAGCGTTCGCCGGCGGCTGGTTTCATTCCGGGGATCTCGTTCGGATGGACGAGGACGGCTACGTCTGGGTGGTCGACCGCAAGAAGGACATGATCATCTCCGGCGGCGAGAACATCTACTGCGCCGAGGTGGAAAACGTTCTGGCCGGGCATCCCGGCATCGTCGAAGTCGCGGTCATCGGCCGGCCCGACGAAAAGTGGGGCGAGGTGCCGGTTGCGATCGCGGCTGTAACGGACGCTCCCCTCGGGATCGAAGACCTAACTGAGTACCTGACCGAACGGCTCGCGCGCTACAAACACCCGAAGGCGCTCGAGATCGTCGAGGCACTGCCCCGCAACCCCGCCGGGAAGGTGCTCAAAACCGAATTGAGATTGCGTTACGGAGCTCGGAAAAGCTTCGGAAACCGTTCTGCGCCAACGTATTCGACGACAAGAGAGGACGACTGACAGGACCTTTGCGGGTTGCCCGCTGTTGACGAAGGGTTAATTGTGAGGATGCGGTTCACACGCCGACGGCCATCAGGTACATTCCTGTGGTCTCCGTTACTACCTGCAGGTAGGGAGCCGACGGTCACACACCTAGGGATGGGGCAAGGAGGAAGGCGTGCGACATGATCGGCCGTTACGCCGCAACCCGAGCGGTCCCACGGTGAGGAGGCGACAGTGACGACGACCTCGACGCGTCCGCACCTGATGGGCTATCTGCGGGACCAGTTGGAAACGCCTCTCACGCTTGTCGGCGGATTCTTCCGGATGTGTGTGTTGACCGGAAAGGCGCTGTTTCGCCGGCCATTCCAATGGCGCGAGTTCATCCTGCAGTGCTGGTTCATCATGCGGGTCGCGCTGCTGCCGGCCATCTTGGTCTCGGTACCGTTCACCGTCCTGCTGATCTTCACGCTCAACGTGCTGCTGGCCCAGTTCGGTGCCGCGGACCTCTCCGGTGCCGGCGCGGCGATCGGGGCCGTCACCCAGCTCGGCCCGCAGGTCACGGTGCTGGTGGTGGCCGGCGCCGGGTCGACAGCCATCTGCGCCGATCTGGGTGCCCGCACCATCCGTGAAGAGATCGACGCGATGGAGGTGCTGGGCATCGACCCCATCCACCGGCTCGTCGTTCCCCGCGTCATTGCCGCGACCCTCATCGCCACGTTGCTCAACGCCCTGGTGATCACCGTCGGCCTGGTGGGCGGTTATCTCTTCGGTGTGTATCTGCAGAACGTGTCGGGCGGGGCTTACCTGGCCACGCTCACCACCATTACCGGCCTGCCCGAGGTCGTCATCGCAATGGTCAAGGCGGCGACGTTCGGGCTCATCGCCGGGCTGGTCGGCTGCTATCGCGGGCTGACCGTTCGGGGTGGCTCCAAGGGTTTGGGTACCGCTGTCAACGAGACCGTCGTGCTGTGCGTGGTCGCCCTTTTCGCGGTCAACGTGGTGCTGACCACGGTCGGCGTCCGGTTCGGGACGGGGCACTGACATGGCGACTTCTGCGGTATTACGGGCCCGATTCCCCAGGGCCGCCGCCAATGTGAACCGGTATGGCGGGGCCGCGGTCCGCGGACTGGACACGACCGGCCGGCTGGCCTGGTTCACGCTGGTGAGTCTCGGGAACGTCCCGTTTGCGCTGAGCCGCTACCGCAAGGAAACCCTGCGGTTGATCGCTCAGATCGGAATGGGCACCGGTGCGATGGCCGTCGTCGGCGGCACCGCCGCCATCGTCGGTTTCGTGACGTTGTCCGGCAGTTCGCTGGTCGCCATCCAGGGCTTCGCGTCGCTGGGGAACATCGGTGTGGAGGCGTTCACCGGCTTTTTCGCCGCGCTGATCAACGTCCGCATCGCCGCGCCGGTGGTCACCGGCGTGGCCATGGCGGCAACGGTCGGTGCCGGTGCCACCGCCGAGCTGGGCGCGATGCGGATCAGCGAAGAGATCGACGCCCTGGAAGTGATGGGCATCAAGTCGGTCTGCTTCCTGGCGACCACGCGGATCCTGGCCGGGCTGACGGTGATCATCCCGCTTTATGCGATGGCGATGATCATGGCGTTCCTGTCCCCGCAGATCACCACGACGGTGCTCTACGGCCAGTCGACCGGCACATACGAGCACTACTTCCGGACGTTCCTGCGCCCCGACGACGTCTTCTGGTCGTTTCTGGAGGCGATCATCATCACCGCGGTGGTGATGGTCAGTCACTGCTACTACGGGTACAGCGCAGGCGGCGGCCCCGTCGGTGTCGGCGAGGCCGTCGGCCGATCGATGCGTTTCTCGCTGGTTTCGATTCCCGTGGTCGTCTTGTCCGCCGCGTTGGCGCTCTACGGCGTCGACCCGAACTTCGCACTGACGGTGTAACGCCATGACGATGCCGGCCAAGGTCAACAAGGTCAGCGATCCGCCGTACAAGACGGCGGGCGTTGTCTTTCTGGTGCTCGCGCTTGTCATATTCGTGTTGGTGTACCTGCAGTTTCGTGGGGATTTCACCCCGAAGGTCAAGCTGACGATGTTTTCCGAACGAGCCGGCCTGGTGATGGATCCCGGCTCGAAGGTCACCTACAACGGCGTGCAGATCGGCCGGGTCGACAGCATCTCGGAGGTCACGCGCGACGGCAAACCAGCCGCCAAGTTCGTCTTGAACGTCAATCCGAAGTACCTCTCGCTGGTACCGGAGAACGTCAACGCGCAAATCAAGGCGACGACGGTGTTCGGCGGCAAGTATGTCTCGCTGACGACGCCAAGAGACGACCGGGGCAACGTCATCTCGAAGGGGCACCTCACCCCCAAGAGCGTCATCAATGCCGTCGGGGTGACGACCGAGATCAACACCTTGTTCCAGACCATCACGTCGATTGCCGAGAAGGTGGACCCGGTCAAGCTCAACCTGACGCTCAGCGCGGCCGCGCAGGCGCTGACCGGATTGGGCGATCGGTTCGGGCAATCGATCGTGAACGCCAACGCGATCCTCGACGATGTCAACCCGCGGATGCCGCAGGCCCGCCACGACATTCAGCAGTTGGCGGCGCTCGGCGACGTCTACGCCAACGCATCGCCGGATTTGTTCGACTTCCTTGACAATTCGGTTCCCACGGCGCGCACGATCAACCAGCACCAGCGCGAATTGGATGCCGCGTTGCTGGCGGCGGTCGGGTTCGGCAACACCGGCGCGGACGTCTTCGGGCGGGGTGGCCCGTATCTGGCGCGTGGTGCCGCCGACCTGGTGCCCAGCGCTCAGCTGCTCGACACCTACAGCCCGGAGTTGTTCTGCACGCTGCGCAACTACCACGACATCGAACCCAAGGCCGCCACGTTCCTGGGCGGTAACGGCTACTCGCTGGCCACCCACAGCGAGCTGCTGTCCGGGTTGGGATTGATGCTGAACCCGACGTCGCTGGTGCCGCTGCTGCTCTCGCAGATCGGCGGGTTGGCCGCAGGTGTGGTCGGCGGGGCGCCGAATCCCTACATGTATCCGGAAAACCTGCCGCGGGTCAACGCACATGGCGGCCCTGGTGGTGCGCCGGGCTGCTGGCAGCAGATCACCCACGATTTCTGGCCGGCACCCGAGTTGGTGATGGACACCGCCAACAGCATCGCTCCCTATAACCACCTGGAGACCGGTTCGCCCTACGCGATCGAATACGTCTGGGGCCGTCAAGTAGGGGACAACACGATCAACCCATGAAAATCACCGGTACTGCAATAAGACTCGGCGCCTTCGCACTGGTGCTGGTGCTGTTCAGCGTGATGATCGTCATCGTTTTCGGTCAGATCCGCTTCGACCGCACCTACGGCTACTCCGCTGAGTTCAGCAATGTCAGCGGGCTGCGGGCCGGACAATTCGTCCGCGCCTCGGGGGTGGAGATCGGCAAGGTCAAAGAGGTGTCGCTGGTCGACGGCGGCAAACGGGTCCGGGTGGATTTCGACGTCGACCGCTCGATACCCCTTTACCAATCGACGACCGCGCAGATCCGCTACCTCGACCTGATCGGCAATCGATACCTGGAGCTCAAGCGCGGTGACGGCGAGGGCAGCGACCGGATCATGCGGCCGGGTGGGTTCATTCCGTTGTCGCGCACCTCGCCGGCACTCGACCTCGACGCATTGATCGGTGGCTTCAAGCCGGTGTTCCGGGCGCTGGACCCGGACAAGGTCAACACCATCGCCTCGGCGCTCATCACCGTGTTTCAGGGCCAGGGCGGCACCATCAACGACATTCTCGACCAGACCGCGCAGCTGACCTCACAGATCGCGGAACGCGACCAGGCGATCGGCGAGGTGGTGAAGAACCTGAACACGGTGCTGGACACCACGGTTCGTCATCGCAAGGACTTCGATCAGACGGTCAACAACCTGGAGGTGCTGATCACCGGGTTGAAGGACCACCGCACTCAGTTGGCGGACGGCATCGTGCACATCAGCAACGCGGCCGGAACCGTGGCCGATCTGCTGGCCGAGGACCGCGCACTGCTGCACAAGACCGTCAACTACCTCGATGCCGTCCAGCAGCCGCTCATCGACCAGCGTCAGGAGTTGAACGATTTCCTGCACAAGGTCCCGACCGCGCTGAACATGATCGGGCGCACCATCGGGTCCTACGGGGACTTCGTGAACTTCTACTCCTGCGACATCAGCCTCAGAATCAATGGGCTGCAGCCCGGCGGGCCGGTGCGCACGGTCCGGCTCTTCACCCAGCCGACGGGTAGGTGCACGCCACAATGAGAACGCTGGAACCCCCCAATCGGCTTCGTATCGGCCTCATGGGCATCGTGGTGATGATCATCGTCGTCGCCGTCGGCCAGAGCTTCACCAGCGTCCCGATGTTGTTCGCGCGGCCGAGCTACTACGGTCAGTTCACCGACACCGGCGGCCTCAACAAGGGCGACAAGGTACGCATCGCCGGCATGGACGTCGGCAAGGTGGAGGAGCTGTCCATCGACGGCGACCACGTCAAGATCAAATTCTCGGTCGGCACCAACGTCATCGGCACCGAAAGCCGCCTGGCGATTCGCACCGACACCATCCTCGGTAAGAAGGTCCTCGAGATCGAGGCGCGCGGCAACCAGCCGCTGCGCCCGGGGGGCACGTTGCCATTAGGCCAAAGCACCACTCCCTACCAGATTTACGACGCCTTCTTCGACGTCACCAAGGCGGCCACCGGCTGGGACATCGACACGGTCAAGCAGTCCCTGCATGTGCTGTCGCAGACCATCGACCAGACCTACCCGCACCTGAGCGCCACGCTCGAGGGCGTGGCCAAGTTCTCCGACACCATCGGCAAGCGCGACGAGGAGATCAAGCACCTGCTTGCGCAGGCCAACCAGGTGGCCAGCATCCTCGGCGATCGCAGCCAGCAGGTGGACCGGCTGTTGGTCAACGCCAAGACGCTGATCGCCGCGTTCAACGAACGCGGGCGCGCCATCGACGCCCTGCTGGGCAACATCGCTTCGTTCTCGGCCCAGGTGCAGGGGCTGATCAACGACAACCCGAACCTCAACCATGTGCTCGAGCAGCTGCGTCAGGTCAGCGACATCCTGGTTGAGCGCAAAGACGACCTGGCAAACGGGCTCCTGATGGTCGGCGGATTCCTCCCGTCGCTGAACGAGTCCATAGCATCGGGGCCGTTCTTCAAAGTGGTCATCCACAACCTGGTCCCGGGGCAGATTCTGCAGCCCTTCATCGACGCCGCGTTCAAGAAGCGTGGCCTGGACCCGGAGAATTTCTGGCGCAGTGCCGGCTTGCCGGAATTCCGCTGGCCCGACCCCAACGGCACCCGGTTCCCCAACGGCGCGCCGCCGCCGGCGCCGGGTGTGCTGGAGGGCACGCCCGAGCACCCGGGGCCGGCCGTCCCGCCCGGTTCACCCTGCTCGTACACGCCGGCCAATCCCGGCGGCAATGTCACCGTCGGCGACGAGGGGTTGCCGCGGCCGTGGAACCCGCTGCCCTGCGCGGGTGCGCTCCTCGGCCCGTTCGGAGGTCCGAACTTCCCGGCGCCGCTGGATGTCGAGGCGTCCCCGCCGAACCCGAACGGCCTGCCGCCGACGCCGGGCATCCCGATCGCGGGGCGGCCGGGCGACCCGCCGCCGGACGTTCCGGGTACCCCGGTGCCGCTGCCGCCGAACGCACCGCCGGGTGCGCGCACCGAGCAGCTGGCGCCGGCCGGCCCGACACCGCCGCCGTCGACGTTCGCGCCGGGGCTGCCGCCGGGTCCGCCCGCGCCGCCCGGGCCGGGGCCGCAGCTGCCCGACCCCTATATCAACCCAGGAGGCACCGGCGGTAGCGGTGTGACTGGAGGGAGCCAGAATTGAGCACCGTCTTTGACATCCGCAATCTGCGGCTTCCGAGGATGACGCGGGCGACGGTGATCGTCGGAACGCTGATCGTGGTCTTGGCCCTGGTGGCAGCATTTGTCGGCTGGCGGCTTTACCAGAAGCTGACCAACAACACCGTGGTTGCCTATTTCCCTGCCGCAAATGCGCTGTACCCCGGTGACAAGGTTCAGATCATGGGCCTGCAAGTGGGCAAGATCGACAGCATCGAAGCGGCCGGCGACAAAATGAAGGTCACCTTCCACTATCAGAACCAGTACAAGGTGCCGGCCAACGCCTCGGCGGTGATCCTCAACCCGACCCTGGTGGCGTCGCGCTCGATCCAATTGGAGCCGCCGTACAAAGGCGGGCCGGTGCTGGCCGACAACGCGGTCATCCCGATCGAGCGCACCCAGGTGCCGGTGGAGTGGGACGAACTGCGCAACAGCATCACCAACATCATCGACAAGCTCGGCCCCACCGAGCAGCAGCCCAAGGGACCGTTCGGTGAGGTTCTCGAATCGTTCGCGAACGGGCTGGCGGGCAAGGGCAAGCAGTTCAACACCACCCTGGACAACCTCTCGCGTGCGCTGACCGCCCTGAACGAAGGCCGTGGCGACTTCTTCGCGGTGGTGCGCAGCCTGGCGCTGTTCGTCAACGCGCTGCACCAGGACGACGCACAATTCGTGGCGTTGAACCAGAACCTGGCCGACCTCACCGGCCGGTTGGTCAGCTCCGACCAAGCACTTTCCGATGCGTTACAGCAGTTCGACAGTTTGCTGACGACGATCCGGCCGTTCCTCGACACGAACCGCGAAGTGCTGACCCACGACGTCAACAACCTGGCCGAGGCGACCAACACGCTGCTGCAGCCCGAGCCGCTGAACGGCTTGGAGACCGCCTTGCACGTGCTGCCGACGGCGGCGTCGAACGTCAACCAGATCTATCACCCGTCACACGGTTCCGTGGTCGCCATCCCGGAGATCACCTCGTTCGCCAACCCGATGCAGTTCATCTGCAGCTCAATTCAGGCCGCCAGCCGGCTTGGGTATCAGGAGTCTGCAGAACTGTGTGCGCAGTATCTGGCGCCGATCCTCGACTCGATCAAGTTCAACTACTTCCCGTTCGGGGTGAACTTCTTCAGCACCGCCGAAGTGCTGCCCAAGCAGGTCGCCTACTCCGAGCCACGCCTGCAGCCGCCGAACGGGTATAAGGACACGACCGTTCCCGGAATCTGGGTGCCCGACACCCCGTTGTCGCACCGCAACACCCAGCCCGGCTGGATCGTCGCCCCGGGTATGCAGGGGCAGCAGGTAGGGCCGATCACCGCTGGCCTGATGACCCCCGAGTCGCTGGCCGAACTCATGGGAGGCCCCGACATCGAGCCCGTTCAGTCCACCTTGCAGACGCCACCCGGACCGCCGAACGCCTACGACGAGTACCCGGTGTTGCCGCCGATCGGTTTGCAGGCCCCGGTGCCGATACAGCCGCCGCCGCCCGGCCCAGAGGTGATCCCGGGTCCGGTTGCTCCGACGCCCGGTCCCGCCGCCGCACCGGCGCCGGTCGGCGCGCCACTTCCCGCTGAGGCAGGAGCGGGTCAGTGAGGGGCGCGATGAGCGCGGTACGCGCGAAGAGCAACCCGAGCCATTGGGCACCGAGGGGCGCGATGAGCGCGGTACGCGCGAAGAGCAACCCGAGCCATTGGGCACCGAGGGGCGCGATGAGCGCGGTACGCGCGAAGAGCAACCCGAGCCATTGGGCACCGAGGCGAGCCGTGGGACGCGTCCGCCACCGCGCCTGGCAGGCGTTGGCGTTGCTGATGGTCGCGCTGATGCTGAGTTCGTGTGGCTGGCGCGGGATCTCCAATGTGTCGATTCCGGGTGGTCCGGGCACCGGGGACGGGTCCTACGTCCTCTATGTGCAGGTGCCCGACACGCTGGCGATCAACGGCAACAGCAAGGTGATGGTCGCCGACGTCACGGTCGGCTCGATACGTGACATCAGATTGGAGAACTGGATAGCGACCCTCAAGCTGGGCATCGACAAGGGCGTCAAGCTACCGAGGAACGCCACCGCGAAGATCGGCCAGACCAGTTTGCTGGGTTCTCAGCATGTGGAACTCGCGGCGCCGCCCGACCCGTCGCCGCAGCCGCTGTGCCCGCCGCCGCACCGCAAGCAAGATTGCACCATTTCCCTGAAGAACTCCTCCGCGTATCCCAACACCGAGCAAACACTGGCCAGCATCTCGATGATTTTGCGCGGCGGCGGGATCCCGAATCTCGAGGTGCTCCAGAACGAGGTCTACAACGTCTTCCACGGGCGGGCCGACCAGATTCGGGCCTTCCTCACCAAGCTGGACACCTTTACCGACCAGCTCAACCAGCAACGCGATGACATCACCCACGCTATCGACTCCACCAATCGTTTGCTGGTCTACGTGGGTCGCCGATCCGATGTACTGGACCGGGTACTGACCGACATCCCGCCGCTGATCAAGCACTTCGCCGACACGCGCGACCTGCTCATCAACGCCGTCGACGCGTTGGGACAGCTCACCCAGGTCACCGACCAATACCTGTCGGAGGCACGTGGCCCGCTGCATACCGACTTGCAAGCGCTGCAATGCCCCCTCAAGGAACTCGGCCGCGGCTCGCAGTATCTGATCGGCGCGCTGAAGCTGATTCTCACCCAGCCGTACGACATCGATACTGTGCCGAAGCTGTTCCGCGGCGACTACCAGAACGTGTCGGCCACGATTGACGTGACCTTCAGCGCCATGGACAACGCATTGCTCACCGGTACCGGCTTTTCCGGAGCCTTGCGCGCGCTCGAACAGTCCTTCGGTCGCGATCCCGAGACGATGATCCCCGACGTCCGCTACACGCCGAACCCGAACGACGCGCCCGGCGGACCGCTGGTGGAAAGGGGCGACCGGCAATGCTGACTCCCTTCATCAAACGCCAGTTGATCGTGTTCGCGGTCCTGACAGTGGTCTCGCTGTTGGTCCTGGGGGTTTACTACCTGCGGATTCCGTCGCTGGCCGGCATCGGCCGCTACACGCTCAAGGCGGAGCTGCCGGCATCGGGCGGCCTTTACCCCACGGCCAACGTGACCTATCGCGGCGTCACCATCGGCAAGGTCACCGACGTGGAGCCGACGCCGACCGGCGCCGAGGCGACGATGAGCATTGACAGCCGCTACAAGATCCCGGTCGATGCGTCGGCGAACGTGCATTCGGTGTCGGCGGTCGGTGAGCAGTACCTGGACTTGGTGTCGACGGGCAACCCGGGCAAGGTCTTTTCGCCCGGACAAACGATCACCAAGGGGACGGTGCCCAGTGAGATCGGGCCGGCCCTGGACACCGCCAACCGCGGCCTTCAGGTGTTGCCGGCGGACAAGATCCCCGTGCTGCTCGACGAAACGGCGCAAGCCGTAGGCGGTTTGGGCCCAGCCCTGCAACGGCTGGTCGACGCCACACAGGCGATCGTTGGTGACTTCCGCACCCAGATCAACGACGTCAACGACATCATCGACCATTCCGGACCCGTCATCGAGAGCCAGGTCCGCTCGGGTGACGCGATCGAACGCTGGGCGCACAACCTCAACACACTGGCCGCGCAGACGGCGAAACGGGACCAGAACGTGAAAAGCATTCTGTCCCAGGCAGCTCCGACCGCTGACCAGCTGAACGAGGTCTTCACCGACGTGCGTGATTCGCTGCCGCAGACGCTGGCGAACCTCGAAGTCGTGTTCGACCTGCTCAAGCGCTACCACAAAGGCGTCGAGCAGGTGCTGGTGTTCCTGCCGCAGGGTGCTTCGATCGCGCAGACAGTGGCCGCGCCCTTCCCGAACATGGCCGCCCTAGACCTGGCGTTGGCGATCAACCAGCCGCCGCCGTGTCTGACCGGGTTCATCCCTGCCTCGGAGTGGCGCTCTTTTGCCGACACCAGCCTGCAGCCGTTGCCGACTGGCACGTACTGCAAGATTCCGATGGATACTCCGGCCAACAGCGTGCGCGGGTCGCGCAACATTCCGTGTGTTGACGTCCCGGGCAAGCGAGCGGCGACGCCGCGGGAATGCCGCGACCCGAAACCATACGTGCCGGCGGGTACCAACCCCTGGTATGGCGACCCCAACCAGCTGTTGACGTGCCCCGCGCCGGCGGCGCGCTGCGATCAGCCGGTCAAGCCCGGCTTGGTGATCCCGGCACCATCGATCAATAACGGGATGAACCCGGCACCGGCCGACAGACTGCCTCCGGGCGGGACGCCGCCGCCGGTCAGTGACCCGCTGCAGCGGCCCGGTTCGGGTACTGTGCAGTGCAACGGACAGCAGCCCAACCCCTGTGTCTACACTCCGGGCGGGCCGCCCACGGCGGTCTACAGCCCTCAGAGCGGTGAACTGGTAGGGCCCGACGGAGTCAGATACTCCGTCGAAAACTCGACCAAAACAGGAGACGACGGATGGAAGGAGATGCTGGCGCCAGCCGGCTGAACCCCATCGACGCGGATAATTCGTCGAGCCCCGAGGCAACGGACGAGGACTCGGCAGAATCCGAGGCCCAAACCGGCTCAGACAGCCCCGACACGGAGGGTGAACTGACTGCAGAATCGGAAGCCGGTCCGGACAGCGCCGAGGCGACGGACGAGGATTCGGCCGAATCGGAGGACGAAGCCGGTCCGGACATCTCCGACAGCACAGGTGAGGACCAAACCGCGGCGCCGGCCGTCGAGCGGCGCCCGTCGCGTTTGGGTCGTGGATGGCTAGTCGGTATCAGCGCAGCACTGGTGCTCGTCGCCGGCGGTATCGGGACCGGCGGCTATCTGGCGCTGCGTGCCCACCAGCAGAGCGCGGCCATAGCCCGCAACAACGCGGCAGCGCTTCAGGTGGCCAAGGACTGTGTCGCGGTCACGCAGGCACCGGATACCAACTCCATGGCCGCCAGTGAACAGAAGATCATCGACTGCGGCACCGACCAGTACCGCTCTCAAGCCGTGCTGTACAGCAGCATGCTCGTTCAGGCGTACCAGGCCGCCAACGTGCACGTTCAGTTGACCGATATGCGGGCCGCGGTCGAGCGTAACAACCCCGACGGATCGGTTGACGTGCTGGTCGCCCTGCGCGTCCGGATGTCCAACGATCAGGCGCAGGATCAGGAAACCGGTTACCGGCTGCGGGTGCGTATGACGCCTACGGACGGTCAGTACAAGATTTCGAAACTCGACCAGGTGACGAAGTGACGGTGGTGGTCGAGGAGATCCAGACCCCCGAGACCGTCCAAGCCCTAGCCGAAAAGGCTTTGGCGCCATGGCATTTGCGGGTGGCTGCGTTCGCCGTTGATGTGGTGCCGGGCATCGCGGTGGTAGCGACCCTGGCGCTGGTCTCGTTTACCGTGCCGTCGGACAGCTCATGGTGGTGGGTGTGCGTCGCCATCCTGGCCTTGGTGACCCTGCTGATGTCGGTCAACCGGTGGCTGGCGCCCGCCCTGACCGGTTGGACCCTGGGACGCGCCCTGTGCGGAATCGCGGTGGTACGTCACAATGGGGCGGCTGGAGACGCCGTCGGTCCGTGGCGGCTGATGGTGCGTGACCTCGCCCACCTGGTCGACACCGTGCCGCTGGTGGTCGGATGGCTGTGGCCGCTGTGGGATCCGGACCGGCGCACCTTCGCCGACATGCTGTTGCGCACCGAGGTGCGAACCGCTGAGCCCGTCGAGCGCCCGGCCAAGGTACGGCGGTGGACGGCGGTGGTACTGGTCACCGCGGCCGGGTTGTGCCTGGGCGGTGCCGGTGTGAGCTACGCGGTGGTGTACTCCTACGACAAGGCAACCGATCGAACCCGTGCTGAGCTTGCGACGCAGGGCCCCAAGATGGTCGCCCAGATGCTGACATACGACCCGAAAACGTTGCGCGAGGACTTCGCTCGAGCACAATCGCTGACCACCGACAGGTACCGCGGTCAGTTGGCCGCCCAGCAGGACACCGTCGCGAAGGGGCACCCCGTCCTCAACGAGTACTGGGTGACGGGCAGTTCTATCCAATCCGCGACGCCGAACCGGGCGACCATGCTGTTGTTCATCCAGGGTCGCCGTGGCACACCACCCGACATCCGCTACATCAGCGCAACCGTACGGGTCAGCTTCGCAAGGGACCGGGACGACCAATGGCGCGTTGACGACCTGACTGTACTGACCAAACCGAAGCCGCGCGGGGACGGGAAATGAGTCCGCGGCGCCGATTCCACCCCGGTGAGGGATTCCTGTTTGTCACACACCCGCTGCCGCCGAGGCGACCGTGGGTATTCCCGTTCGTGGCCATTTCCGCTGCCGTGGTGATGGTGGTGGCGATCACGCTATCCAGCCTGATGCTGGTCGCGCACGTGTCGCGGGATCAGGCCGCGCACCGGGAGCACGAGGTGGTCAACTACGTGAAATGGTTCATGGGGCAGTTCACCTCCGTTGACCCGTATCACGCCAACGAATACGTCGAGCGGATATTGGCGCAGGCGACCGGCGATTTCGCCAAGCAATACCACGACAAGGCGAACGAGATCCTGCTGCAGGTCGCTCAAGCCGAGCCCGCCAGGGGTACCGTCCTGGACGCGGGCGTGGAACGGTGGAACGACGACGGCACCGCCAGCGTTTTGGTGGCCACCGAGGTCACCTCCAAGTCACCCGACGGCAAAGAGGTCTTCGAGAACACGAACCGTTGGGCTGCCACAGCTAAGCAGGAAGGGAATCAGTGGAAGATCAGCAACCTGCTGCAGATGATCTGACCGAGGCCAACTCGGATGCGTCCGACGCCGAACCAGATTCCCACGCCGAGACCGACGATCAGGCAACTCAAGCAACCGAGGCGGTGGACGAGGAACTCGGAAGCGGCGACGTTGCGCCAGCAGCAGCTGATCAGTCCGAGCAAGCTGATGGCGGCGACACCGATTCCGAAAAGGCCGACTCCGACGCCGAGGCGGCCGACACCGACTCCGAGGCCGCCGGTGACGACACTGATTCCGAACAGTCCGACACCGACGCCGAGGTCGCCGGTGGCGACACCGAGACTGCCGTAACCGACGCCGAGGCGGCCGGTGACGGCGCCGGACGCAAGGTCGGGTTCCTCAAGCGACTGAGGGGCAAGGTCAAACGCCCCAGCGGCAAGCGCGTCGCTGCGGCCGTCGCTGTGGTTGGCGTACTGCTTTTCGTGGGTTCTGCCGCATTTGCCGGCGCGACCCTGCAGCCGTACCTGGCCGATCGCGCGGTCGTCGCCGTCAAGCTGAACGTGGCGCGGACCGCGGCGAACGCGATCACGACGTTGTGGACCTACACCCCGGAAAACATGGATAAGCTGGCCGATCGCGCGGCGGTCTACCTCAGCGGTGACTTCGGAGCGCAATACCGAAAATTCGTCGACAGCATCGTAGCGCCGAACAAGCAAGCCAAGGTCACCAACAACACCGAGGTCACCGGCGTCGCGGTCGAATCGCTGGATGGTCCCAATGCGGTGGCCATCGTGTACACGAATACCACCACCACCAGCCCGCTGACCAAGAACATTCCGGCAATGAAGTATCTGTCGTACCGGCTGATCATGAAGCGGGATAACTCCCGCTGGTTTGTGACCAGGATGACGACGATCACCTCGCTGGATTTGACGCCTCGCCTGTAGCCTCGGCCTGGTCGAGGGGTTACATGGCCGTCAGCACACCCCGGTATCACCGGTTGACGATCGTCGCTTTGCTGTTGCTGACCTTCGCCACCGGCTTGGCCGACGCGATCAGTGTGCTGGTCCTCGGGCATGTCTTCGTGGCCAACATGACCGGCAACGTGATCTTCCTCGGCATTTGCCTGGTACCGAAGTCGCAGACGGGTATCGACCTGGTCGCCGGCGTGGTGTCCGTGGTCACCTTCGTCATCGGCACGATCATCGGCGGCCGGTTGACCCGGGCGCTCGGTGGTCAGCCACGACGCTGGATCAGCGCGGCGCTGGGGACCGAGGTCGCGGTGCTGGCGACGTTGTCGGTGCTGGCCGGCAGCGGGGTGCTGCACTATCACGACAACACCAAGCTGTTCCTCATCGGTGGGCTCGCGTTGACGTTCGGCTTGCAGAACGCGATCGCTCGGGAGTTCGGTATTCGTGAGCTCAGCACCACAATGTTGACGTCGACCATCGTCGCGATCGGCGCCGAGAGCCGGCTGGCCGGCGGCACGGGTGGCCGAAGCTTGCTGCGCTATAGCGTGATCGCGGCGATGTGCGGCGGCGCCCTGCTCGGTGCCGCCATGTCCCGGGTGACCGTGGCGCCGGTGTTCGCACTGGCCGCCGCCGTGGTCTCGGTGAGCATGCTGGTCTTCCGCTACGGCCCCGTGGATCGCAAAACGCCTCAGGCGCTTACTAGTTGAATGCGAGCCAGCTGGGCAACGCCCGCTCGTGGGAGTCGCACAGGACCTCACGGGTGTCGCACGAGCCCTTCGGCGTCCCCGCACCGGCCCACATGCCTCCGGTGTCGCGACGCAGCACAATTGCCGACGACCCGCCGCCGTCGAGCAGGATCGCCGTATCGCTGCCCAGGCCCCGGAAAAGGTCTTGGATGTTGTCCGGCGTGTAGTTACCTCCTTCGAAGATGTACATCTCGTCTTTCTGCTTCGCGTAGGCCAGCGCCGTACGCGCGGCACTCGGGCCGCCGTCGTGAAGTTGGCCGGTGTTGCCCGGCGATAACAGCCCGATCCCGGCGACGGCGACGAACTTTGCGTTCTTGTTGAGCAAGTCCTGGATCACCGGAGTGGCCAGGTCGTAGTCTTCTCTGCCCTTGGGCCGCAACACATATGGCGCACCACCGGCCGGGATGATCATGGTGGTCAGCGAGGTCCAGGTCTCGTTTCCGCCGGACAGGCCCTGCTTCCCGGCGTAGGCGACGGTGCCGGTGACCGCCTGGTTGGCGCGGCCCTGGCCGTGGGTGTTGTCGACGAACGCGCCCAATGGCGAACTGCAACCCGTCGATCGCCAGGAGCCGCCCTTTTGCGGGCGCACGTCGAAGAAGTTGGCGTTGATCGCGATTGTCGGCTGTCCCATTCGCTGCCAGGCCTGCAGCGGAGCATAGATCTCCGATGCCTGCCAAAGTCCTTCATTCGTGCGTGCCCCGGCGTTGTGTTCGCAGCGCGCCTGGTCACCGGTGTGGGTATCGACCAGTAGGTGCGGCTGCAGCCGCTGCGACGCATTCTTGATGATCATGAGATGGCCGCCGTTGTTCATCTCGTAGCGGCCGCCGTCGCCGTTGAGGAGCGGCATCGGGTGCCCGCCGCCGAAGTTGTACACCAGGTAGGAGCCCTTGGTTGTGGCGATGGCGTGCTCGAGCATCTCGCGACCGTCGGCGGCATGGGCGACGGGTCGTCCGGTGGTGGCGGTGAGCGTGGCGCATGCAGCCACTAAGGCAAGACAAGCCGCAAGTCGGCGCAGGCTGGCAGATGGCGTCAGCACGGTAGCCCTTTCGGCCCGATCGGGAAGCAGCCATCCCAGAATTAGTCACATCTGTCACACTGTCAACTTATGTAACAGCGATGTGACGATTGTGCCGCACTCGAATCACGTTTGCTCGCTTGGATTTTCGCTTGTGCCTTCGACCGCGCCGGCGCGGGCTCGTTCCCTTGCCTGGTGCTGCGCTTGGTGCTCGGCCGCAATGGCCAACTCGACCGCCCCGGGTATCCGGTGGAACCCCTTGCGGTCGTACAGGTGGGTGATGATGCCCCCCAACAGCAGGCCGATGACCAGACCGATGGACGTCATCGCCAAGGCATGGGACAGCCCGGCGTCGGCGTGACCGTCGAGGTAGAGCAGCGACCTTACCCCCAGGAACACTTGGTGCATCGGCTCGAAGGTGGCCAGCCAGCGGAAGAACGGCGGGACCGCCTCGAGGGGAACCGTGGCGCCCGCCGACGGCAACCCGAAAATGACGAAGATCAACATGCTCACCAGTAAGCCCATCGATCCCAGCACCGCGATCAACGAGCTGGACGTGACGCCTACCGCGATGATCGCGAACACTCCGTACAGCCACAATTGCCAGCCGAGGGAAACGGGCATGCCCAGGCCATGGGCAATCGCCAGGTACACCGCCGACGTGAGCAAGGCCAGCACTGTCATCAATCCCCACTTGAGCAGCAGGGTGCGGAACCGCGAGATGCGGACCTGCTCACCGAAGCGATACACCGGGCCGAATTCGGCTGGTACGTAACCGAGCATCGAGTCCACCAGTGTGCTCACCACGATGCTGCCGGTGAATCCGGCCAGCAGCAGCAACAGCGCATAGTAGAAGGCCGACAGTCCATTACCGGTTCCGTTGGGCAGCGGGTTGTAGACCGTGGATTTGACGTCGATCGGATTGGTCAGCCCGAGCGCGGCGGCGCCGGCCAGCGGCGCACCGCCGGTCTGCGCCGCAACGTCGGCGGTAAGGCGTTGCCCGACTTTGGAATTCACCACGGCCATCGCCTGGGTCAACGTCTGTGCGGCGATGCTCGAGCCCAGCGTGCCCGCACGCGGATTGGTCGAGATGGTAATCGTGGGCCGGTCCGCGTGGGTCGGCTGCACGGCGCTCATCGCATAATCTCGCAGCGCCGAGGAAAAAGTCGGCGGAATGACGGCCGAACCGTAGACCTCAGCCCGGTCCAGGAGCCGCTTGGCCTCGTCGTGGGAGACGACGCGCAGGTCGTACTTGTCCTTGTCCAGTCCGGCCACCAGACCCTCGACAATCTGCTTGCCGGTGGGTCCGGCGTCCTGGTTGACCACCGCGATGGGGAAGTGGCGCAGGTTGGTCGCCGGGTTCAGGATTCCGCCCAGGTACAGGGCCGCCAGCGCCGACATGAGGGCCAGTGTGATGAGTATCGGTGCCGCCCAGAACCGCACGGTCCGAACCGACTTGATACTGCGCTTGGGGTTCGGTGCGGCATGACGCGGATGCGATTGAGACATGTGGGCTCCTGTCTGTCGAGCCCACTCTATGTGGTGTCAGAGCGGGCTCAGGACCCCAGGTTTGCGTGCATCTCCCACACCAGGACCTCCGCGGGGCAGTTGGCGGTGAGCCGCCGCGCCCCGGTGTCGGTGCAGCGGACCGCATCCCCTTCGGCCAGTTCGCCGGCCCCGTCCAGGTCAATCCGGCCGCGGGTGACAAACAGATGCAGGTAAGGCGCCGCGGGGACGTCGACCATGTCGCCGGGCCGCAACCGCGCCGCGTGCAGGGCCGCGCTGCGGTTGTGCAGCGTGATCGCGGCATCGTCGTGGCCGTTGATGCCCGAGGCGATGGTGACCAGAGCGCCGTTGGACAGGTCATCGCCGATATCATGCTGCTGGTAGCTCGGGGCGATGCCGGTCTGGTCGGGCACTATCCACATTTGAACGAAATGCACTGGACGCGTGGCCGATTCGTTCGTTTCCGAATGCCGGATACCGCTGCCCGCCGACATGCGCTGGGCCAGGCCGGGGTAGATCACGCCGTGGGTGCCCGTCGAGTCCCGGTGGGTCAGTTCACCTTTCAGCACCCAGGTGACGATTTCCATATCGCGGTGCGGGTGGGTGGCGAATCCGGTCCCGGGTTGCACGATGTCGTCGTTGCTGACCAGCAGCAGCCCGTGGTGGGTGTTGTCCGGGTCGTAGTGATCGCCGAACGAGAAGCAGTGTCTGGATTCCAACCAGTCGGTTGTGGTGACGGCCCGCTCGGCGGCTCGCCGAATCTCCACGGTGGCAGGCATGGTCTCCACAGTAGCGGCTCGGCCGTCGCTGCATGCGCGGCAGGGCATCCGCTGCGGCGGCGCGAATGCGGGCGCGGGGCGCCCGGGTGCATCGGTTAGCCGCCCCCGCGGCCACTCACGAATCTTGTTGTCCGGCTGATGAATTAGCTCGCCCTGCCGCCTTCGCCTGGTGCTGACCGTGGTCCGGCGCCCAGCGAGCGGAGCTGAACCTTGCACTGATTGCCGGGGCGGGTTTTGCGCCGTCCGCCGCCGCACATCATCGGCTGAGCAAGCCCGGCAAGACGTTCGTGAAAAGCCACCAGACGCTACCAGGGTGGGCGGCGCCGGCGGCGCCGCCGGGCTGTTCGGCAACGGCGGAGCCGGCGGACGCGGAGGAATGGGTGGGGTGGGCGCCGCGGTGCCCAACAGCGTCGCCGGCGACGGCGGCATGGGCGGAGCCGGCGGCGCCGCGGGGCTCTTCGGCGACGGTGGGGCTGGCGGACCAGGAGGAGACGGCGGAGCCGCTGCAGCTGTGCCCGGAAGCACCGCGGGCAAAGGTGGCGTCGGTGGGATCGGCGGAGCCGGCCACCTGTTCGGGAGCGGTGGCGCCGGCGGACAGGGTGGGCACGGTGGGGCAGGCGGGCTCTCGTCGGCCAATACCGGGGGTGACGGCGGCGATGGTGGCACCGGCGGGAGGGGTGGACTGTGGGGCAATGGTGGTGCGGGCGGCAGCGGTGGCCAAGCCGGAGCCGGTCTGGTGGGTGACGGGACCAGCGGTATGGGCGGTGCGGGTGGCGCCGCGAGGTTGTTCGGCAATGGCGGAGCCGGCGGGGCCGGCGGTGCCAGCGAGGGTGGCGGCACCGCCGGCATGGGCGGTGCCGGTGGCCGCGGCGGCCTGTTCATCGGCGACGGCGGTCGCGGCGGCAACGCTGGTGCGACCGGCGGTTTCGGTGTCGGAGCCAACGGCGGTGACGGCGGCAACGCCATTTTCATCGGCAATGGCGGTGACGGGGGCAACGGTACGGGGGGTAAGCCGGGTGGCAAAGGCGGTAGCGCCGGACCGTTCGGTCATAACGGGATGAATGGGCTCCCATAGCCAACATAGCCATGGGCAGCGCGATGAAGTGCCGTCGATAATGCGCGCAATGTTCCGGCAGATCGGGCCCGCGTACTGACTACGTCGTCCGCCAAGCCGCCAAATTACGGCAGGGCACGTCATCCCCCAGGCCTGAGAATTCCTCGGCGACGTAACCCACGCCGCCGATGTCGAGGGCGCCCAACAGCAGCAGCGGCTTGCCGGGGACGGGCGAAACGACGGTCATCACAGCGCCATTACAGCGACGGTGGCAGACCGAACTTCGGGAACAGTGAGCCGTCGAGGAAGGCCACCACGTGCGACACCCGGCCGTCGACCATGTCGAGCACGTGCAACTGGAACGGCACATGCCGCTGACCCGCGCGCATGTACATGGCCGCGGCGGGCTGGCCGTTGGCCACCAACGGGAGCATGCGCATATCGCCGGGCGATTCGGCGGGACATTGCTGGTGAATGAGCGTGATGATGTCCTGCGCGCCGCGGTACCAGCCGACGTAGGGTGGCATCTCCCAGATCGCCTCGGCGGTGAACAGCTCCACCAGCCGGTCGATGTCGTAGGTCTCGAACGCGGCGATGTAGCGGGCCAGCAAGTCCTGGGCCTGCGGCGAATCCGGCGCGCTCAACCGGTCTTCGGCGCTGGGGCGCACGGTCTCCAGCTGGGACCGGGCCCGCTGCAGCAGGCTGTTGACGGCGACGGTGGTGGTGCCGATCGCCTCGGCCACTTCGGCCGACTTCCACTGCAGCACGTCGCGCAACAACAGCACCGCACGTTGCCGGGGCGACAGATGCTGCAGCGCGGCCACAAAGGCCAAGCGGACCGATTCGCGCGATCCGACGATGACCGACGGATCCGCCGGATCATCCGTCGGTTCCGGCAGCGGCTCCAGCCAGGGCACCTCACCGCGCTCGACCAGCTCCGCCGTCGGATCCGCACTGGACGTTCCCAGTCCGGTCGGCAGCGGCCGGCGTTGCCGGCCTTCCAGGGCGCTCAGGCAGGTGTTGGTGGCGATCCGATGCAGCCAGGTCCGTATCGACGACTTGCCTTCGAACCGGTCATACGCTTTCCAGGCACGCAGCAGCGTTTCCTGCACCAGATCCTCGGCGTCGTGTAACGATCCGGTCATCCGGTAGCAGTGCGCCAGCAGTTCGCGCCGGTAGGGTTCGGCACGGGCGGAGAAATCACCGCCGAGGTCATTGTCCTGTGCTAGCAGGCCCACCCCGACGAGCCTACGCAGCGCCTATGACACACCCCGCCCAGCCCCGCCCGGGAGCCGCTGTGCAGGCCGTAAGCTGCCCGTAATGAATGCGACGCGCACTGAACGGAACTTCGCCGGCGTCGGCGGTGTGGACATCGTCTACGACGTCTGGACGCCCGACACCGCGCCTAATGCCGTGGTTGTGCTGGCTCACGGTCTGGGCGAGCATGCCCGCCGCTACGACCACGTCGCGCAGCGGTTCGGTGAGGCCGGTCTGGTTACCTACGCGCTCGACCATCGCGGACACGGCCGCTCGGGCGGCAAGCGGGTGCTGGTGCGCGACATCTCCGAATACACCGCCGACTTCGACACCCTGGTGCGCATCGCGACCCGGGAAAACCCCGGATTGAAGTGCATCGTGCTCGGGCACAGCATGGGCGGCGGGATCGTGTTCGCCTATGGCGTGGAACGCCCGGACAATTACGACCTGATGGTGCTGTCGGCCCCGGCGGTGGCGGCCCAGGATCTGGTGTCGCCGGTGGTGGCGCTGGCCGCGAAGGTTCTCGGCGTCGTGCTGCCGGGTCTGCCGGTCCAGGAACTCGACTTCACCGCCATATCCCGCGACCCGCAGGTGGTGGCGGACTACCAGAACGATCCGCGGGTGTACCACGGCCGGGTGCCGGCCGGGATCGGCCGGGCGCTGCTGCAGGTCGGCGAGACCATGCCGCGGCGGGCACCGGCGCTGACGGCGCCGCTGTTGGTGGTGCACGGCACGGGTGACCGGCTTATCCCGATCGAGGGCAGCCGGCGCCTGGTGGAATGTGTGGGATCCGGCGATGTCGAGCTGAAGGAGTATCCCGGGCTCTACCACGAGGTCTTCAACGAGCCGGAGCGCAACCAGGTGCTCGACGACGTGGTCGGCTGGATCACCAAACGCCTCTGAAACCGAATTGTCGTACCGCTGCAGTAGTTTGGCCGCCATGACCGACGACAAGATGCTGGCCCGCATCGCCGCCCTGCTGCGTCAGGCCGAAGGCACCGACAATCCCCACGAAGCCGACGCGTTCATGGCCGCCGCGCAGCGGCTGGCCACGGCGGCGTCCATCGACCTGGCGGTGGCGCGGTCCCACTCGGCTACCCGTTCGGCCGCGCAATCGCCGACCCAGCGCACCATCACGATCGGAACCGCCGGCGTCCGGGGGCTGCGAACCTATGTGCAGCTGTTCGTGCTGATCGCCGCGGCCAACGACGTACGCTGCGACGTCGCGTCGAATTCGACGTTCCTCTATGCCTACGGGTTTCCTGAGGACATCGACGCGACCCACGCGCTGTACGCCAGCCTGGTGGTTCAGATGGTCCGGGCGTCCGATGCCTACCTGGCCTCCGGTGCCCACCGGCCCACGCCGACCATCACGGCCCGGCTGAACTTCCAGCTCGCGTTCGGGGCCCGAGTTGGCCAGCGTTTGGCCGAGGCCCGCGAGCAGGCCAGACGCGAAGTCACCGCGGACCGCGGCCGAGCACCGCGCACCGCTATCGCGTTGCGGGACAAGGAGGTCGAGTTGCGCGACTACTACCGCGGCGCGTCCCGGGCGCGCGGCACCTGGCAGGCCCACCGGGCCTCGGCCGGATATTCGTCGGCGGCGCGCCGCGCCGGTGACCGGGCCGGGCGCCAGGCGCGGCTCGGCCAGAGCCCCGAGTTGCCCGGCGCGCGCACCGCCCTGGACCGGTGACCCGGGCGGATTCCTCGGGCCGCGACTCCCAGCGGGCCAGGGTTTATGCGGCCGAGGAGTTCGTCCGCACCCTGTTCGACCGTGCCGTCGAGCACGGGTCACCCGGAGTGGACTTCTTCGGGACCCAGTTGACGCTGCCGCCCGAGGGACGCTTCGCCTCGGTGGCGTCGGTGCAGCGCTACGTCGACGACGTGCTGGCCCTGCCGGCGGTGCGCCGGAACTGGTCGTCGGTGTCGCCGCTACGGGTGCGCGCCCGGCGGGCGGCCACCGCGGCGCACTACGAAAACCGTGACGGCGCAGGCACTATCGCCGTGCCGGACCGCGACACCGCCGGCTGGGCGATGCGCGAGCTGGTCGTGCTCCATGAAGTCGCCCATCACCTGTGCCGGGTGCCGCCGCCGCACGGGCCGCAATTCGTGGCGACGATGTGTGAGCTGGCCGAGTTGGTGATGGGAGCCGAGGCTGGCCACATTCTGCGGGTTGTCTACGCGAAAGAGGGTGTGCGGTGGACGGACTAGACCCCGACGCCCGGGCCCGCGAGATCGAGTCCCAAATGACCGACGACGAACGCTTCGCCCTGCTGGTCGGGGTCATGGGCGCCGGGGACTGGTGGCCGCTGCGCGATGAGCGCATCCCGCCCGACGTTTCGATGAGCGCCGGCTATGTGCCCGGCATTCCGCGGCTGGGGGTTCCGGCGCTGCGGATGAGCGACGCCGGACTCGGTGTCACCAATCCCGGCTACCGCCCCGGCGATTCGGCCACGGCGCTGCCCGCCGGGCTGGCGCTGGCCGCCGGATTCGACCCCGCACTGGCCCGGGCCACCGGCGAGGTGATCGGGCGGCAGGCCCGCAGCCGCGGGTTCAACGTCCAGTTGGCCGGCGCCATCAACCTGACGCGTGACCCGCGCAACGGCCGCAACTTCGAGTACCTCTCCGAGGACCCGCTGTTGAGCGCGGCCATGGCCGCGGAGCAGATCATCGGCATCCAGCGGCAGGGTGTCATCTCGACGACCAAGCACTATTCGCTGAACTGCAATGAAACCAACCGGCACTGGCTGGACGCCGTCATCGATCCCGACGCGCACCGCGAATCGGACTTGCTGGCCTTCGAGATCGCCATCGAGCGGGCCCAGCCCGGCGCGGTGATGACGGCCTACAACAAGGTCAACGGCGACTACGCCGCCGCGAACGCCGTCCTGCTCAACGATGTGCTGAAGGCCGCCTGGGGATACCGCGGCTGGGTGATGTCGGATTGGGGCGGGACACCGGGCTGGGAGTGCGCGCTGGCCGGTCTGGACCAGGAGTGCGGCGCGCAGATCGATGCCGTGCTGTGGGGGGCGGAGGCATTCGGCGACCGACTGCGTGCCGCCTACTCCGGGGGCCTGCTGCCCAAGGAAAGGTTGTCGGACATGGTCCGGCGGATCCTGCGCTCGATGTTCGCTGTCGGAATCGACCGGTGGAAACCCGTGCCCGCACCGGATATGCAGGCGCACAACGCGATTGCCCTTCAGGTCGCCCGCCAGGGCATTGTGCTGCTGCAGAACCGGGGGCTGTTGCCGTTGACCCTCGGTTCGGGCGTTCGCATCGCCGTCATCGGCGGCTACGCACAGGTCGGGGTGGCGGCCGGCTACGGCTCCAGCACCGTCGTGCCGCCGGGCGGCTACGCGAGCGTGATCCCGATCGGCGGGTCCGGCCTGCAGGCCGGCTTACGCAATCTCTACCTGGTGCCGCCGAGCCCGCTCGACGAACTGAGACGGCAATTCCCGGGCGTGCCGATCGATTTCGATCCCGGCATCAGCCCGGTGGAGGCGGTGATGGCGGCGCGCCGCGCCGAGGTCGCGATCGTGTTCGCGATCCGACCCGAAGGGGAGGGCTTCGACAGCGCCGACCTGTCGCTGCCGTGGGGCCAGGACGCGGTGATCTCGGCGGTCGCGGCCGCCAATCCGAACACCGTCGTGGTGCTCGAGACCGGCAACCCGGTGGCCATGCCCTGGCGGGACCGCGTGAACGCCATCGTGCAGGCGTGGTATCCGGGCCAGGCGGGCGCTACGGCCATCGCGGAAGTCCTTGCCGGACAGGTGAATCCGTCGGGCCGGCTGCCGATCACGTTTCCGGCCGATCTCGGCCAGACACCGCGCCCGAAGCTGCCCGATGCGGCGCCGGGGACACCGACCACCATCGACTACCACGAAGGCGCGGATGTCGGATATCGCTGGTTCGCCCGGACCGGGCAGGCCCCGATGTTCGCCTTCGGTCACGGTTTGTCCTACACCAGCTTCGAGTATCGCGACCTGGCGGTGACCGGCGGCGACACCGTGACCGCCAGTTTCAGCGTCGTCAACACCGGTGACCGCTACGGGTCGGACATCGCGCAGCTGTATCTGACCACCGTTCCGGGCGCGCAGCGGTTGCGCCTACTGGGTTTCCAGCGAGTCGATCTGGAGCCGGGCCAGGTCGTCCGGGTGAGCATCGCAGCGGACCCGCGACTGCTGGGCGGCTATGACGGCCGGGCCGGGTGCTGGCGCATCACGGCGGGTCGCTACGCGGTCGCGGTGGGCGCTTCAGCGGTGGCGCTGACGCTGGCGGCCGAGGTCGAGTTGGCCGGTCGTGCGTTCGGGCGATGAGTGCGATGGTCGATCCGAACGCACGACCGGCTGCCCGCTTACTGGACCGGGACCAATTCGTCGCCACAGGTGCAGCGGTAAGGCTCGCCCGCGCCGGAGCAGTGGCAGGGGACCTCGATGCGGACACGACAGCCGCAGCCCTCGTGGCCGCAGGTCAACTCGGTTCCAGCCTCATGGGTCGCCATGAATATCACCTTCATTCGGATCGGGGGACTGCCGTCCCAGGATGACCACAATCACTCTATACCCCATACGGGTATCTGGTAAACACCCGGAATGGGGAATTTGATCGGACCGAGCCGGACGGATTCGCCATCGCGGCCGTCCGCTAACGCCGTCAGGGGCTATTCGGGAGTGAGGTCCCTGACCGCCTGCTCGGCCGAGGTGATCTCGCCGATGCGCAGCGCAGTCTCACCGGCATACAGTGCCGCCCGCTCCACCCAGGATTCGGGCGTCCCCGCGACCGGCGGCAGCGGTGTGAACAGCGGACGGCCCGGCGACTGCAACCGCAGCAGGGGACCGGCCTCGAAGTACCCCAGTACCGAAAGCGGGCCGCTCACGGCGTTGAATACCGCCGGCACCGCCTTGGCCATCCCATCGGCGCGGCACCATCGCCGGGTGGCGTCGTTGGGTAGGACGCGGTGTCGCAGCGGCCAGCTGAAGCCGAACAGGTTCGTCTCCACCGTCTTGTTCGGCGCTGATGATCCGGCGTTGGTACGCGCGGTTGGCGTTCGCCTCGCGCGTCATCAGGAATCGCGTTCCGGCGATCACGCCGCTGGCGCCTGCCGCCAGGGCCGCGCTGGTGTCGGCGCGGTCCGCGATGCCCCCGGCGAGAAACACCGGCCGCGGCCCGGCCACCGCAAGAGCCTGCGGGAGGAAGTCCAGTGCCGGCATGGTCCCGACGAGGTGTCCGCCGGCTTCACGGCCCTGGGCGATCAACCCGTCGGCGCCGCCGCCGACCGCCCGCAGCGCCTGATTCCGGGTGCCGACCATCACGAAGACGACGATGCCGGCGTCGCGTAGATGTGCGATGAGCCCCTGCTTCTCGCCGAAGGCCAAAACGACGACGTCGACCCCCGCGCGGACACACACGTCGACATGACCACGGTGCAGGAAGGGAAGCAACAGGTTGACCGCGACGGCTCGGCCCGGAGCCCCGGCCCGCACCTGATCGATGGCAGTGCGCAACTGGCGAGCGGTGACCAGACCGAGAGTGCCCAGACCGCCTGCATTGGCGACCGCAGCCGCCAACGTTGCACCAGCGATGCCGCCCCCCATGCCCGCCTGGGCGACCGGAACGTCGAGCCGCAGCCGGTCGAGAACATCAACCATCGGAAACCATCGGACCATCCCCCTTGCCTCGCCGTGACGGTCGGGCCGCTGTTAGATGGTGTGGCCGTCGAGCCCGTCCGCACCGATGTTGCCCGGGCCGCCGTCGGTACCGCCCGGTGGGGTGCCGTGGCCGCCGTGGCCACCGCCGCCGCCGGTTCCGCCGGTGCCGCCGGCGGCGCCGTCACCATTGCCGCCGTCGCCGCCGACGCCACCGTCGCCGCCGTCGCCGCCGTCGCCGCCGTTGCCGCCGCCGGAGGCCTTGCCGCCGGTTCCGCCGGTCCCGCCGACCCCACCCATTCCGCCGCCGCCACCGGCCTGGCCGGGCGTGGCGCCGCTGCCGCCGGTGCCACCGGATCCGCCGGTGCCACCCTGGCCGCCGGTGCCGCCGTTGCCGCTGCCCGACGCGGTCCCGCCGGTGCCGCCGGAACCGCCGGCACCGCCGGCGCCGCCTGCCTGGCCGGGCGCACCGGCAGCGCCGCTGCCGCCTTGGCCGCCTTGACCTCCGGGGCCGGCATTGCCGCTGTAGTAGCCGGTGCCGCCGGTGCCGCCGAGCCCGCCTTCGCCGCCGACGCCGGCACCGCCCACGGTGCCGGCGCTACCCGCGCCGGTTCCGGGTTGGCCGCCGCCGCCGCCGCTGCCGCCGTTGCCTCCCAAGCCGCCGGCCGCGCCGGCGTAGGTGCTGCCGCTGTAGCCGCCGTAACCACCCTTGCCGCCCTGGCCGCCTTCGCCACCGCCGCCGCCGTTGCCGTTGGCGGCGCCGACACCGGCCGCGCCGCCGGTGCCCCCGACACCGCCCTGGCCGCCGGCACCGCCGGCGTACCCGGCTGTTTCGTTGCCGCTGCCGCCGTAGCCGCCGGTGCCGCCGATGCCGCCCTGCCCCCCATTGCCGGCGGCACTGCCACCGGGACCGGGGGCGCCGCCGGTGCCGCCGGTGCCGCCGGTGCCGCCGGCGTAGCCCGGCGTTCCGATGCCGGTGTCGCCGTAGCCGCCCGGACCACCGATACCGCCGTCGCCGCCGTTGCCGCCGATGCCGCCAGGCCCTGGGGCGCCGCCGGTGCCGCCGGTGCCGCCGATGCCGCCCATGGCGCCGGCCGATTCGCGGCCGGTGCCGCCGTAGCCGCCGCCACCGCCGACGCCGCCGGTGCCGCCGTTGCCGCCGAGACCCGGATTTCCGCCGGTGCCCGGGTTGCCGCCGGTGCCGCCGGTGCCGCCGGGCCCGCCCGCGAAGCCCGTTTCCTGGTAGTCGCCCGGGCCGCCGTAGCCGCCACCGCCGCCGACGCCGCCCACGCCGCCGTTGCCGGCGGTTCCGCCGGGGCCGCTGTCGCCGCCGGTGCCGCCGGTGCCGCCGGAGCCGCCAGCGGCGCCAGGCTGCTCGAGTCTGCCGGCGCCGCCGAAGCCGCCACCGCCACCGCTGCCGCCGGTGCCGCCGGTGCCCCAGCTGTTGGGCACCCCAGCGCCGGACAGGCCACCGGCACCGGCCTTGCCGCCGGTCCCGCCGGTCCCGCCGATGCCACCCGGTCCGGTTTCGCCGTTGCCGCCGTAACCGCCGTCGCCGCCGTAGCCGCCGTCACCGCCGTAGCCGCCGTAGTTGCCGGACCCTGAGATGGCGTCAGCGCCGGTGCCGCCCGCCCCGCCGGCGCCGCCGGTGCCCCCGAGGCCGGCGATACCGGCGACGCCGTTGCCGTGCCCCGGCCAGCCGCCTGCACCGCCCATGCCGCCGTCGCCGCCGTAGCCGCCGTTGCCGCCGCCGCTGCCGGTGTCGGGGGTGCCGCTGCCGCCGTCACCGCCCGCGCCGCCGGTACCGCCGGCGCCGCCGGCGCCGTTGGTGCCGCCGGGCAGACTGTTGCCGCCGTTGCCGGCGTCACCGCCGTAGCCGCCGGCACCGCCCATGTGACCGGAGCCGATCTTGCCGTCGGCGCCGCTGCCGCCGGCGCCGCCGGCGCCCCCGGTGCCGCCGATGCCGCCGCTGCCGCCGGTGCCGCCCTTGCCGGCGATACCGGCGACGCCGCCGGTGCCGCCTTTACCGCCGTTGCCGCCGTTGCCGGCACCGGAGCCGGTGTCGGCGGCGCCACTGCCGCCCTCGCCACCGGCTCCGCCGACGCCGCCGTCGCCGCCGTCGCCATTGCTGCCGCCGGGGCCGGTGTCGCCGCCGGACCCGCCCTGACCGCCGGCCCCGCCGTTGGTGCCGTTGCCGCCGGTGCCGGCCACGGCGCTGGCCCCGGCCCCACCGGCGCCCCCGATGCCGCCCGCACCGCCATTGCCGTAGCCGCCGGCCGAGCCGCCGTACCCGCCGACGCCGGCGGCCCCGCCCGCGCCGGCGTTGCCACCGTTGCCGGCGAAGCCGCCCGCGCCGGCACCGCCACCGTTGTCTGCCGCACCGGCGCCGCCGGCGCCGCCGACCCCGCCATTGCCGCCCTGCCCGCCACTGCCATTGATGCCGAGAGCGCCGGCGTTGCCGCCGGCGCCGGCGTCCCCGCCGCTGCCGCCATGACCGCCGTAGCCGCCGTTGGCGGCGAGACCACCGCCCGGCTGGCCGGCCGCGCCCACACCGCCGCCACCACCGGTGCCGCCGGAACCGCCGCCACCCCCGTGGCCGAACAGCCCGGCGCTGCCGCCGATGCCGCCGTGACCACCCGTCCCGCCGATTCCGCCGTCCTGGGTAGCCGAACCTGTCCCGCCGATCCCGCCGGCTCCGCCGATCCCGCCGGCCCCACCTTGACCGAACAACCCCGCGGTGCCACCGGCCCCACCGTCGCCGCCCACACCGCCTGCGGCACCGATCAAACCGGTGATACCTGCGCCGCCGGCGCCACCCGTCCCGCCCGTGCCGAACAGGAACCCGGCGCCGCCGCCGGCGCCGCCCGTCCCGCCGGGTCCGCCTTGGCCGCCGATGCCGCCGTTGCCGATCAAGCCGGCGGATCCACCGGCGCCGCCGACTGCTCCCAGGTTGGTGCTCGCCCCGCCGTTGCCGCCGTTGCCGTACAGGAGTCCGCCGGGCCCGCCGGGGGTTCCCACGCCGTTGACGGTGGTCCCGTTGGCGCCGTTGCCGATCAGCGGGCGACCCAGCAGCGCCTGGGTGGGCGCGTTGACCACTCCCAGCAGGACGTCTGCCACGGTGGCGGCTTCGGCGGAAACGTACGAATTCGCGCCCGCCAGCAGGGTGTTGGTGAACTGGTCGTGGAATGCCGCCGCCTGCCCGGCCACTACCTGGTAGTTCTTCGCGTACTGGGAAAACAACGTCGCGATGGCGGTCGATACCTCGTCAGCCGCAGCGCTGGCCACATTCGTCGTCGTGGCGGCCGCCGCCGCATTCCCGTTGGCCAGCAACGCGCCGATACCGTGCACATCGGCGGCCACCGAGGCCATGATTTCCGGTGAGACCAGGACATACGTCATCGGGCACCTCGCTGTACTCACGAAAACCATCGCCCGGCATTCGCGAAGCGATGGATTGCCCGATGCTATCGCCACAAATCCGGGTTGTGGCTCGAACGGGGGTGGCTACCCGCAGACCGCGCCGCCGGCTGCGGAGCCGACCAGCTTGACGTACTTGGCCAGTACGCCGGTCTGGTAGCGCGGCGGCGGGGGAGCGAAATCCTGTTGCCGGTCCGCGAATTCGTCCGCGTCGGCGAGCACGTCGAGGGTGCGGCTGGTGACGTCGAGCCGGATCCGGTCGCCGTCGCGCAGGAAGGCGATCGGCCCCGCGTCGACGGCTTCGGGCGCGATGTGGCCGACGCACAGGCCGGTGGTACCACCCGAGAACCGGCCGTCGGTCAGCAACAGCACGTCCTTACCCAGTCCCGCGCCTTTGATGGCCCCGGTGATGGCGAGCATCTCCCGCATCCCGGGCCCGCCCTTGGGCCCCTCGTACCGGATGACCACCGCGTCGCCCCCAGTGATGGTGCCGTCCTCAAGCGCATCCAGTGCAGCTCGTTCGCCGTCGAAAACCCTTGCCACGCCTTCGAATACCTCGGAGTCGAAACCGGCCGTCTTGACCACCGCACCCTCCGGCGCCAGCGATCCACGCAGAATGGTGATCCCTCCGGTCGGGTGGATGGGGTTGCTCAGCGCGCGCAGGACCTTGCCGTCCGGGTCCGGCGGGGCAATGGCGGCCAGGTTCTCCGCCACGGTCTGTCCGGTCACGGTCAGGCAATCGCCGTGCAGCAGACCGGCATCCAGCAGGGCCTTCATGACCACCGGCACCCCGCCGATGTGGTCGACGTGGGACATCACGTGCCGGCCGAACGGCTTGACATCGGCCAGGTGCGGCACCTTTGAGCCGATCCGGTTGAAGTCGTCCAGCGCCAGCTCGACGCCGGCTTCGTGGGCGATGGCCAGCAGGTGCAGCACGGCATTGGTCGAGCCGCCGAACGCCATCACCACCGCGATCGCGTTCTCGAAGGCTTCTCTGGTGAGGATGTCGCGGGCGGTGATGCCGCGGCGCAGCAGTTCGACGACGGCCTGCCCGCTGCGGCGTGCGAACCCGTCGCGGCGACGGTCGGTGGCCGGCGGCGCCGCGCTGCCCGGCAACGACATTCCCAGCGCCTCGGCGGCGCTGGCCATGGTGTTGGCGGTGTACATGCCGCCGCACGCGCCCTCGCCGGGGCAGATCGCGCGCTCGATGGCGTCGACGTCCTCCCGGCTCATCAGTCCGCGCGCGCACGCGCCGACGGCTTCGAAGGCGTCGATGATGGTGACCTCCCGCTCGCTGCCGTCGGAGAGCTTGGCCAACCCCGGCAGAATCGAGCCCGCGTAGAGGAACACCGCCGCCAGGTCCAGGCGCGCGGCGGCCATCAGCATCCCGGGCAGCGACTTGTCGCAGCCGGCCAGCAGCACCGAGCCGTCCAGCCGCTCGGCCTGCATCACGGTCTCGACGCTGTCGGCGATTACCTCGCGCGACACCAGCGAAAAGTGCATCCCCTCGTGTCCCATCGAAATGCCGTCGGACACCGAGATCGTCCCGAACTCAAGGGGATAGCCGCCCGCGGCGAACACCCCCTCCTTGACCGCCTTGGCCAACCGGTCCAGCGACAGGTTGCACGGCGTGATCTCGTTCCACGACGATGCGACCCCGATCTGCGGCTTGGCGAAGTCTTCGTCCCCCATGCCTACTGCCCGCAACATGCCGCGGGCAGCGGCCTTCTCCAGGCCGTCGGTGACGTCACGACTACGGGGCTTGATGTCGGCTTCGGGCATCGTCCAAGTATGCTCGTGGCACCCTACCTCATACCCCGCTAGGGTATGAGGTAGCATCCAGGATTACGGCAGCCCGATCGGAGATTTCCGCAGAGCTGGGACGTCCGATCGTTGGGAGAATGATGACAACCGACTACGGCTATTCGCAGCAGAAGGACAATTACGCCAAACGGCTGCGGCGCATCGAGGGCCAGGTGCGCGGAATCGCGCGCATGATCGAAGAGGACAAGTACTGCATCGATATCCTCACCCAGATCAGCGCCATCAACAGTGCCCTGCGATCGGTGGCGCTGAACCTGCTCGACGAGCACCTCAACCATTGCGTCACCCGTGCCGTTGCCGAGGGCGGCACCGAAGCGGACAGTAAGCTCGCCGAAGCCTCCGCGGCCATCGCACGGCTCGTTCGTTCCTGAGCAGGTGGTGGTCGCGCGGGCGTGTTGACCCGCAATTGGTGTGAAGGCGCCGCGGCGGTGCGTACGGTGAGTGCAGCGTGATCGTCGCGACGCACCACCGCGGTGCGTGGGCGATGCGCGAACGCCGATAGATGTCACCGCCATGACTGCCGACACCCGAACCGTTGCCCCCGCCGCCGGACCGTGGACACCGCGGATCGCCGCGCAGCTGGCCGTGCTGGCCGCCGCGGCCTTCACTTATGTCACCGCGGAGATCCTGCCGGTGGGTGCCCTGTCGGCGATTGCCCGGAACCTGAACATCAGCATCGTCCTGGTGGGGACCCTGTTGTCCTGGTATGCCCTGGTCGCGGCTCTGACGACGGTTCCGTTGGTGCGCTGGACGGCGCACTGGCCGCGTCGCCGGACCCTGGTGGTTGCCCTGGTTTGTCTGACCGTTTCCCAGCTGATCTCGGCGCTGGCGCCCAACTTCGCGGTGTTGGCCGCCGGGCGGGTGCTCTGTGCGGTCACCCACGGTCTGCTGTGGTCGGTGATCGCCCCGATCGCCACCCGCCTGGTGCCGGCCAGCCACGCCGGACGCGCCACCACCTCGATCTACGTCGGAACCAGCCTGGCGCTGGTGGTGGGCAGTCCCCTGACGGCCGTCATGAGCCTGATGTGGGGCTGGCGGCTGGCAGCGGTGTGCGTGACCGTTGCGGCTGCCGTCGTGACCGTGGCGGCCCGGCTGCTGTTGCCCGAACTCGTGCTCAGCGCGGACCAGCTACAGCACGTGGGTCCGCGATCGCGCCACCACCGCAATCGGGCGCTGATAATCGTCAGCCTGATCACCATGATCGGCGTCACCGGCCATTTCGTCTCGTACACCTACATCGTGGTGGTCATCCGGCAAGTCGTCGGGGTGCACGGGCCGAGCCAGGCGTGGCTGCTGGCGGCCTACGGTGTCGCCGGAGTGATCGCGGTGGCTCTGGTGGCGCGCCCGCTGGACCGCCGGCCGAAGGGCGCGGTGATTTTCTGTGTCGCCGGCCTGACCGTTGCATTCGTCGTGCTGACGGGGCTGGCTTTCGGCGGTGACCGCGCGCCGGTGACGACGTTGGTCGTCGGGACCGGGGCGATCGTGCTGTGGGGAGCGGCGGCCACCGCCGTGTCGCCGATGCTGCAATCCGCGGCGATGCGCAGCGGGGCAGACGACCCCGACGGGGCATCCGGGCTGTATGTGACGGCGTTTCAGCTGGGGATCATGGCCGGCTCGCTGGCGGGTGGATTGCTGTACGAGCGGAGTGTGGCGTTGATGCTCACCGCATCGGCGATCTTGATGGGTGTCGCGCTGGTGGCGGTATCGGCGGTCCGGCGTGTCTTCGAGGCCGCGGATGACGCGGCTTCCAACACCGGCAGGGCAACTTCACACCCTAACTAACACCGCAGGTCAGCGGTGTGAATTGGGTGGCTGGTGTGGGGCCGGACGGCTTCGGGGCCGGAAAGTAGCCGCTGTGCTATGCCACACTGGGGGCCAGGACGTGACGGGAGGGATGACATATGTCGCGCTGGACCAGGGCCCGCAGCAGGGGCAGCAGGGTCAGAAGGCTCAGAAGGGTCAGCCTCTTCGCCGCGGTGAACGTAGCGGGGGTGGTTTCGGTGTTGCTGCTCGGTGCCGGTCCGGCCCTCGCGGACCCGGATCAGGTGCCCGGCGACCCGGATGTGGTTGCACCTGCCGAGCCTGCCGACCCGGCGGCTCCCGCACCCGACCCGCTGGCCCTGCCGCCGGCCGACCCGCTTGCGCCGCCGCCGCCGGACCCGCTGGCGATACCGGTGGCGGCCGGCCCCGTCGCCGGGCAGGATCCCACACCGTTCGTCGGCGATCCGCCATTCCGGCCGCCGACATTCAACCCGGTCAACGGCGCGATGGTCGGGGTGGCCAAGCCGATCATCATCAACTTCCAGGTGCCCATCGCCGACCGTCCGATGGCCGAAAGTGCCATCCACATTTCGTCGATCCCGCCGGTGCCCGGCAAGTTCTACTGGATGAGTCCGACCCAAGTGCGGTGGCGCCCGCTCCAGTTCTGGCCGGCCAACACGGCGGTCAACATCGATGCGGCCGGCACCAGGTCGAGCTTTCGCACCGGTGACGCGCTGGTGGCCACCGCCGACGACGCCACCCACCAGATGACGATCACCCGCAACGGCGTTGTGCAGCAGACGTTCCCGATGTCGATGGGGATGTCGGCCGGTAACCACCAAACCCCCAACGGCACGTACTACGTCCTGGAGAAGTTCCCGACGGTGGTGATGGACTCCTCGACGTACGGGGTCCCGGTGAACTCGGCCCAGGGCTACAAGGTGACCGTTTCCGACGCCGTCCGCATCGACAACAGCGGCAATTTCGTGCACAGCGCGCCGTGGTCGGTGGGTGATCAGGGCAAGCGCAATGTCAGCCACGGCTGCATCAACCTCAGTCCCACCAACGCCAAGTGGTTCTACGACAACTTCGGCAGCGGGGACCCGGTGGTCGTGAAGAACTCCGTGGGGACCTACAACAAGAACGACGGCGCTCAGGACTGGCAGATCTAACCGTGTTTGTTGCGTCCTGAGCGGGCGCGATCATGCCGTGCAGGTAGGCGCCGGTCACGTCGTACCGGATCAGTGGCGCAAATCCGTAGTCATTAACTTGATTATCATGAGTCATGACGATCCTGGACGATGCTAGTCTTGCCCCATGACCGGCCCCCCGTCAGGCATTACCGCTTTGGATGAGCGCATTGCATTCCTGCTCTCACAGCTGGGGTCGTACAGCGACGGGGAGTTCCACCGCCGGCTGGCTCCCAGTGGCGTGGAACCGAGAGCCTACGCGGTCCTGATGGCACTGGCAGCCGACGACGGCCAATCTCAACGTCAGTTGTCGGCCCGGCTGGGCATCCATCGCAACGTCATGGTGACCGTCATCGACGAACTCGAACGCAAGCGCCTGGTCAAGCGCCTGCGACACCCCGAGGACCGGCGCGCATTCGCGATAACCCTGACCGATAAGGCCCGCCGCCTGCTCCCGGCCCTCGATGAATCCGGGCAAGCGCTCGACGAGGAGATGTCTGCGCCGCTGTCGCTGGTTGAACGTGACACCCTGCGAAAACTGTTGCGGCGGATGGCTGCCGGTGCCGGACTCATCCCCGGAGTTCATCCTCGAATGTCTGAGCGCGGTTAACCGGTAGGCGGTTCACCGGTCGGTTGCGCGTCGCAACCGTTGCGCCGCTACCAGTTCCACACGGACGGATCGTCCGGTGGGTATTGACCGCAGATGTCGGTGGTGTGCGCAGCGACGCCCTTGTTGTTGAAGAACAGCTTGGCATGGTTGGGCCACGCCAAGGTCAGGGGATCGGCGAAGTGTGTCACGAATTGCTCCGAATAAGCTCGCCGGTCGGCGACACCGAGCCCGTAGAACCAGTGCATCTGGTGTCGAGTCGCCTCCTGAATCTCAGCCGAGTGATTGTGGTAATCGATCATGTACCGCTGGTAGTAGACGGGTTCCACGTCGCGGGCGGCCGCCATGATCTGCTCGGCCGTGCACGTCGTAACAATCATTCGGTGCGGTATCGGATAGTCGTCGGTACCGTCGGCCGACGCGGTACCGGGCGCAGCTGCCAACCCGGCACTCACGGCAAGCGCGGCCACGGTTGCGCGAATACCCGCGCCGGGGCAGTTGCGACGAAATCCGGATGTCCATGAAAGGTCCTCTCCTGCTTGCGATCTGCAAGCACGGCCCGCGCTTTGGGATGACGCACACCAGGTGCCCGATGTGGGCAGGAGGTGCCGGCGGCACCCAGGAATTACCAGGCCTGAGCGCCGCTGGTGCCCCAGGAAGGTTCTCATTCGGCTGGGACTGGTTGCAGTGCAACCGGATTCGGCCGCGCTGGTGCCGGTAGGGGTGCGACGTGTCCAGGCCGGCTTCGAACCTGCAGCGGCCACCAGAACCAACGTCCGAGCACCGCGGCGATGGAGGGCGTCATCAGGGAGCGCACCACCAAGGTGTCGAACAGCAATCCCAGGCCGATCGTGGTGCCGCCCTGCCCGATTGCGCGTAGTTCGCTGGTCGCCATGGCGGCCATGGTGACGGCGAACACCAGGCCGGCGGCCGTGACGACGCCTCCGGTGGCCCCCATGGATCTGACGATCCCGGTTTTCAGTCCAGCGGTGATTTCCTCTTTGAACCGTGACACGACCAATAGGTTGTAGTCGGATCCGACTGCAAGCAGCACGATGACCGAAAACGCCATTGTCATCCAGTGCAATTCGATACCCAGGATGTATTGCCACAGCAGTACGGACAGACCAAAGGAGGCACCGAGTGACAACACCACCGTGCCGATGATCACGAACGAGGCAAAGAGGGCACGGGTGATCACCAACATGACGATGAAGATCAGCGTTATCGCGGCCGTCGCTGCGATCATCAGGTCCCATTTCGCGCCGGTCTGGATATCTTTGTAGGTTGCGGCGGTGCCGCCAAGGTAGAACTTGGCACCGGCCAGCGGCGTTCCTTTCACGGCTTCGTGTGCTGCCTGGAGTTCGGCATCGACATGCGAAATTCCCTCTGGTGTAGCGGGATCTGTGTCGTGCGTGATGATGATGCGAGCCGACTTGTTGTCGGGCGACACCATCAGTTTGAGGCCGCGTTGGAAATCGGGATTCTGAAAAGCCTCCGGTGGCAGGTAGAAGAAGTCGTCGTTCTTTGCCGCGTCGAAGGCTTGGCCCATGGCGGTCGCGGTGTTGGTCATGCGCTCGATCTGCGTGATCATCCCGTCGAAACTGCTGTACATGGTCAACAGGGTGGTCTGCATGCTCTTGGACACGACGATCATCGGCGGCAGCTGATCGAGCAGCTGCGGCAGCACCGCGTCCATGTTCTTCAGGTCGTCCAGCAACAAATCCAGGTTGTCGGTGAGTTTGTCGACGCCGTCCAGGCCGTCAAACACCGATCTCATCGCCCAGCAAATTGGTATGTTGAAACAATGCTGCTCCCAGTAGAAGTAGCTGCGGAGCGGCCTGAAGAAATCGTCGAAATCGGCGAGGTGATCCCTCATCTCGTCGGTTGTCGCTTTCATTTCCTCGGTATCGGCCACCATATGATGCGTGGTGTCGCTGAGTTGGCGCATCAGATCCATCATGCGTTCCATCGCGGCGACCATGACGCCGAAGTCGTCGCTCATCTTCTTCATGTCTGCCATGCGATCTTTCAAGAATTGCAGGTTTTCGGTGGTGGATACCGACTGCATACTGATCTGGAAAGGGATCGAGCTGTGTTCGATGGGGGTTCCCAGGGGCCTGGTAATGCTCTGCACACGGGCGATGCCCGGAACGCGGAATATGTTCTTGGCGATTCTGTCCAGGACCAGCATGTCGCTCGGATTCCGCAAGTCGTGGTCGGTTTCCACCAGCAACATGTCCGGGTTCATGCGGGCTGCGGTAAAGTGCCGCTCCGCGGCCGCGTACCCGATATTGGTGGGCAGACTGGCGGGGATGTAGCGGCGGTCGTTGTAGTTCGTGCGATATCCGGGCAGGGCGAGTAAGCCGACGAGGGCGACGGCGATTGCCCCGGCGAGAATGGGCACCGGCCACCGAACGACCGCGGTGCCGACCCGGCGCCATCCCCGGGTGTTGATCGTTCGTTTAGGGTCGAGCAGACCGAGCCGGCTGCCCGCGGTCAGAACAGCCGGCCCCAGCGTGAGCGATGCCGCGATGACCACGGCCAGACCGATGGCGCTGGGTATGCCCATGGAACTGAAGTAGTTCAGTCGGGTGAAGTGCAGGCACAGCATGGCCCCCGCGACCGTCAGGCCCGAACCCAGGATCACATGGGCGATACCGCGATACGCGGTGTAGTAGGCGGTCTCGCGATCCTCGCCTGCCTGGCGGGCCTCGTGGTATCGGCCGACGAGAAATATTGCGTAGTCGGTGCCGGCTGCGATGGCCAACGAGGTGAGCAGGCTGGTGGCGAAGGTGGACAGCCCCAGCATGCCGGCGTTTCCGATGACCGCGACAACCCCTCGCGCAGCACACATTTCGATCACCACCACCAGCAGCACGGGCAACAGGTTCCCGACGGACCGATACACGATGAGCAGCATGACGGTGATGACCACGAGTGTGATCACGGTGATCTTCACCATGCTCTTCTCGCCGGCATCGGTCAGGTCGGTGGTGAGCGGCGCCTGCCCGGTGACGTAGGCCCGCACCCCGGCCGGTGGATGGGAACGGGCGACGATATCCCGGACCGCCTCGACCGACTCGTTGCCCAACGGCTGGCCCACGTCACCGGCCAGGTTCAACTGGACATAGGCGGACTTCCCGTCGGCGCTCTGCGACCCCGCCGCGGTGATCAGGTCCCCCCAGTAGTTCTGCACGTGCTGCACGTGTTTGGTGTCCTGCTCCAGTTGCCGCACCAGGCCGTCGTAGTAGTCATGTGCGGCGCCACCCATCGGTGCGTCGCCTTCCAGGACGATCATTGCGGCGCTGTCGGAATCGTATTCACCGAATACAGCGCCCATGCGTTTCATTGCGATCGACGACGGCGCATCGTGGGGCGTCAACGACACCGAGTGGTGCCTGCCCACGATTTCCAGCTGGGGGACAACAGTATTCGTTACGGCGGCCAGTGCCAGCCAGAACACAATGATCGGCACCGACAGCAACCGAATGGCCCGTGCCAGGACGGGGCGTTCGGAATGCCGATTGCTCATGCGGACTTCACCAGGCAGAAGGTCTGGGCATTGACTTCGGTGGCGTACTGCTGCTCCTTGATTTCGCCGTTCACGCTGATGCGACATCCGATGGCGTTGCTGTCGCCCTGGGCAACGAGATTGGCGAACACTGCCGGGATGGTCGTGGTGAACGTGTGCGTCCACGGCAGCATAGTGAAGCGAGCCTGCTGCGGCGCCGCGTTCTCGTCCAGGTAGCTGATGCTTCCGGTAGTCCCTGGCGGGCCGACAACCTCGTAGCGAACCTGCTTCGGGTTGAACGGGACGATCTCGTCGGCGTGGCCGTTGCTGATTGCCGAAAAGCCGGCCGCGCCGAAGATCCCGTGGAGTCGGTAGACGGTGAATCCGCTGGTCGCGACCGTTAGCGAGACGACCAAGGGTATCCACAACCGTTTCAGCGCGCTAAGAATAGCAGTCATCTGGTTCATCCTCCTTGTCGAGGCAATCGGTTGGTTGCGCGAGATTCACGAATTCGGTTCATGCGCTGTGCATTTCTGGTGCTGCGTGCGTCAGCAGGCCCATCGCCCGATCGATGGCGGCGGGCGCCTGCTGCGGCAGCATGGGCCCGGCCGTCGGCCGATGTACAAGCGTGGCGCCGGGAATGGCGCCAGTAGATCACGGGCATGAGCCGGTGGGTGAGCACATCGGCTCCACCGCTGACCGCGAACGTCCGGGCAGTGATCGTGTGCAGCGTCTGGGACTGGGCATAGGCACGCAGGGCGGGCGGTACGAGTCGGGATGGGGATCTGACTAGGGGAGGTGTGCGCTGAGCAGCCAGCCGGGAACCGACTTGCGTCCGTTTGGTTCGTCGCGCAGGTCACCGAGCGGCAGTGCGGAGAAGCTTTCCGGCAGATTGCCATGCAGGCGAGCCGGTTTGATCTCGTCGATTGCCCAGTACCTGCCGACCAGCTCGCGCAGTTCGTCTTCGGTGACGGCGTTGGCCGGGCCTTCGGGCATACTCGCGCGGTCGAACACCAAAACGAAGTACGACGCTCCCGGCGCGGCGGCGCGCACGACCGATTGCAGATAACCCTCGCGCGCCTCGACCGGAAGCGAGTGAAACAGCGTGCTGTCGACAATGGTGCCGAACCGGCCTTCCGACCCGGGTGGGTAGCCGGTGAAGTCGCTGATGTCGGCGACGGCGAATGTGGCGTTGCTCAGCCCGCGTTTGGCGGCCTCGGCCCTGGCCAATTCGATGGCCGTCGGCGACAAGTCGAGTCCGACTGTGGTGTAGCCGAGTTCGGCCAGCTGCAGCGAGATCGCCGCCTCGCCGCATCCGGCGTCGAGGACGTCGCCGTGGAATTTGCCCTGCTCGATCAGCGCGGCTAGTTCGGGTTGCGGTTCGCCGATGCTCCACGGCGGTTTGGGTCCGGACCCCAGGCTGGGCACCTCACCGCGGTATGCGGATTCGAACGTGAAATCTCCTGGTGCGGTCATGATTATCCTCCTTGCGATCTGGTGAACAGCTCCCGATGGTCGGCGACCCAGGCGGCGAATGATTGAGCCGGGCGGCCCAAGATGTTCTCGACCTCACGCGTTACCGCAGCCGGCCCGTCAACGGTGGCCGAGAGAAACCCGATGTAGGCGTCCGCAAATCCCGGTGAAAACCCCAGTGCGACAAACTTATTCCGCACCTGTTCGGGCGGGACCTCCTGATAACGCAGGCGGCGATGCACAACGCTGCCGATCTCCGCCACCAGCTCCGCGTTGGTGAATGATTGCGGGCCGGTCAACGCAATCCTGCGGCCGACCAGCCTGTCGGTGAGCAACGCCTGCGCCGCCACCGCCGAGATGTCCTCCTCGACAATGGGTGCACAGGACGCGGCGGCGTACGGCCCCCTGACCACATCACCGGCCTGTAGCTGGGTGGACCACATGCCGACCAGGTTCGACACAAACATCGTCGGCCGCAGGCTCACCCATTCCAGGCCGGAGTCGACGGCCAGTTGCTCGACCTCCTGGTTGCGGTCTCCGCGAAAGCGTGACGGCTGCACCGAGAAGTCGTCGTCGGCGTTGATCGCCGAGAGCACCACCAGTCGCGTCACCCCTTCGTCGCGGGCGCGGTCCACGACCGCGACAAGGTGATCGCCGAGGGCGCGGGAGTTGAGGAACACCGCGTCGGCCCCACGCAGCCCATCCGCGGCCGAGGTCAGCACCGCTACGCCGGCCGGAAGGCCCGCGCTGTCGGGGTGGCGGCTCACCGCTCGCACGGTGACACCGGCGTCGGCAAGTGCGGTGACGAGAGGACGCCCGACATTGCCCGTGGCGCCGGTGACCAGAATCGTTGTCATGATGTCGTCCTTCGCATTTGGAAACGGGGCGCCGTTGTCACCACGGTCAGCAGCACAAACGCCAGGGTGGCGGCGGTGGTGCGCGCAGCATGGGCGAGCTGCCAGCGGTCGCGCACGCCCGACCAGTCGCTCGGCGGCACCAGCACCGACCAACCTTGTTGCGCGTTGTTGATCGGGACGCTGACTGCTGCGCTGATCGCAGTCGCCGTCAGTAGCATCAGCAGCGCCACCAGCACCCACCGGCCGCCGCGGCCACGTCGCCGAACCATATACAGCGTCAACGCCGTTGCGGCCGCGATCGCGGGCACCAGCAGCACTGCGGCAAGGCCGCCAAGCCGGTCGAGCTCGATCAGCCGGACCTGGGCGTACACCGACGCCCCGGCACCACGCAAACTGCTTTCGAGGACCGCCACCGTGATCAGGAAACCGGCGAAAAGTCCGCTGAAGAGCACCGCGAGGTAAGCCGACGCTGACTCAAGCAGCCCTGGCGCTTTTCGATTCGAGGCACCGGCAGTGTCGGTGTCGTTGCGCGGGAAGGAGATATCGGATGAGGCCGACATGGCTTTGCCCCCTTGGTTTCAGGCACGTTCGGCGCCGGTCCGGCGCGTCGGTAGGTCAGCGGGGCGGGGTGCGTTGCCCGACGAGGCCTCCCGACGAATCATCTGCCACACACTCGGAGTGTCCTCGGTGGTCGAGACAACGACGGTTTTGCCCACCGCGGACGAATCAGCGGTCAGCGCCACCAGATAGTCCGCCAGATCGACGCGAGCGGTGAACGCGCCGACGGGTTCGATATCGCCGGACAGGTAGTGGGTTGGTGCGGGAAGGTCGAACAGACCCGAGGGGCGGACAATGGTCCAGTCGAGCCTGCTGCCGCGCACGATGCTTTCCATGCGCCGGATGTCGTCATACACCGTCTTGCCGATAGTCCGGGTGATGATCGGCTCGATCAGCCGAATTGAGATCGGTGCCGCACGGCGCCGGCTCGGGTGCGCCGCGGTGGAGCTGACCACGATCAGGCGTGGCACGCCAGCGCCGCGCATCGCGTCCACGATGGCGCGGGTGCCGACCGAGTACGTGTCAACCCGCTCACGGGTGAACGACACCCCCAGCACCGAGACGACGGCATCTGCGCCTCGCACAATCAGGCTGACCGCGGCCGCGTCCCGCGCATCGGCGCCGGCCACGGTCAACCCGTGCCCAGCGATCGGAAATTCGCGAGGGCGGCGGGTCACGGCGGTGACGCGGTGCCCCGCCGCCAATGCCAGAGCGGTCACGAGACGACCCGTCTGGCCGTTCGCCCCGAAGATCACCAGATTCATTAGGCCTCCCCTAGAATCACTGTCAGTGATCATCACGTTATATGACTATCCTGAGGATGCTAATAGTGTGTGACGTGCATCACGGTGGCAATCTGATCGGCACACTTCGCCCACGAGTCGACAGCCTCTCCGCCGCGGGGTCACGGTAACAACGAACAGGTTAGGATTGTCACAGGACGTGATGGTATATCGAGGTGATCGGGAAACCGCTTCGCTATGACGAGCTTTCGGTGCAGGAAGTGAACGAGCGAATGGTTTCCCAAGGAATGCCCATGGCATTTGTGACGGCCCTGATGGTTCGGCATTCCCGCGAGGTCGGGCGGGCGCTTGTGACCAGCGAGGCCGGGCAGATTCTCGGCTGCCCTGCGAAGACGTACGCCGACTGGGTCAATGACCATGTGGAACTCTTCGTGGACTGACGCCGCAGCCAAGCTCTCAGGAAATCGTTCGTTGCAAAGCCGGCAGCACTGCGTCTGCTCGAGGGTTCCATTCGACGGCGGTTATGTATATCATCATACATATGCCTGGCCCCCGTGAACGGATGGTCGTGTCTGCGGCCTTGCTGATCCGCGAGCGTGGCGCACGCGCCACGGCCATCGCCGATGTGCTACAGCACAGCGGCGCGCCGCGCGGGTCGGCCTACCACTACTTCCCGGGCGGGCGGACCCAGTTGCTGTGCGAGGCCGTCGACTACGCCGGTGAGCACGTCGCGGCCATCATCACCGAGCCGCGCGACAGCCTCGAACTGCTGGACACGCTGATCGGCAAGTACCGCGAGCAGTTGCTCGCCAGCGACTTTCGCGCGGGCTGCCCCATCGCGGCGGTGGCGGTCGAAGCCGGCGAGGGCCCCGACAGCGAGCGGATGACCCCGGTGATCGAGCATGCGGCGGCGGTGTTCGACCGCTGGTCAGCACTGATCGCGCAGCGCTTCGTCGGCGACGGCATACCTGCCGGCCGGGCCAACGAACTAGCGGTATTTGCCACATCGGCTCTGGAAGGCGCGCTGCTGCTGGCCCGGGTACGGCGTGACCTGACGCCGCTCGAATCGGTTCACCGCCAGTTGCACCACCTGCTACTGGCCGAGCTGCCGGAAGGGAAACCTCGATGACCACCACGGATTGGCAGCCCACGGCCTGCATCCTCTGCGAATGCAACTGCGGCATCGTGGTGCAGGTAGCAGACCGCAAACTGGCCCGCATCCGCGGCGACAAAGCGCATCCGGCGTCGCAGGGCTACACCTGCAACAAGGCGCTGCGCTTGGATCACTACCAGAACAACCGCAGTCGGCTGACGTCGCCGCTGCGCCGCCGATCCGACGGAACCTACGAGGAAATCGACTGGGACACCGCGATTGTCGAAATCGCCGACGGGTTCAAGCGGATCCGTGACGTCCACGGCGGCGACAAGATCTTCTATTACGGCGGCGGCGGGCAGGGCAATCATCTCGGCGGTGCCTACAGCGGCGCATTCCTGAAGGCGTTGGGCGCGCGCTACCGGTCAAATGCCCTGGCGCAGGAAAAGACCGGAGAAGCATGGATCGATTGGCAGCTATATGGCGGCCACACGCGCGGCGAATTCGAGTACGCCGAGGTATCGGTGTTCGTCGGCAAGAATCCGTGGATGTCGCAGAGCTTCCCGCGGGCTCGAGTGGTGCTCAACGACATCGCGAAAGACCCCGCCCGGTCGATGATCGTGATCGATCCCGTCGTCACCGACACGGCCAAGATGGCAGACTTTCATCTTCGGGTGCGGCCCGGCACCGACGCCTGGTGCATGGCGGCACTAGCGGCTGTTCTGGTTCAGGAAAACCTTTGTGACGAGGCGTTTCTCAGGGAACACGTGCACGGCGCCGACGCCGTGCGCGCCGTACTGCGGGAGGTTCCCGTCGCCGACTACGCGCAACGTTGCGGAGTGGACGAGGAATTGTTGCGAGCGGCGGCCCGGCGGATCGGCACCGCGGGCAGCGTCTCGGTGTTCGAGGACCTCGGAGTCCAGCAGGCGCCCAACAGCACCCTGTGTTCGTACTTGAACAAGATGCTGTGGATCCTCACCGGCAACTTCGCGAAACAGGGTGGCCAGCACCTGCATTCGTCGTTCGCGCCATTGTTCAGCGCGGTATCCGGACGCACGCCGGTCACCGGCGCTCCCATCATCGCCGGACTGGTTCCGGGCAATGTCGTGCCGGAAGAGATCCTGACCGATCATCCGGACCGGTTCCGCGCTATGATCGTCGAAAGCGCTAATCCTGCTCATTCCCTTGCTGATTCGGCAGCTTGCAGGGAGGCGTTCGCAACGTTGGAGCTACTGGTGGTCGTCGACGTCGCGATGACCGAAACCGCCCGGCTGGCTCATTACGTGCTGCCGGCGTCGTCGCAGTTCGAGAAGGTCGAAGCGACCTTCTTCAACTTTGAGTTCCCGCACAACGCGGTGCACCTGCGCCACCCGATACTGGAACCGCTTTCGGGAACGTTGCCGGAGCCGGAAATCTGGTCACGGTTGGTACGCGCGTTGGATGTTGTCGACGACGCGGATCTGCGGCCGCTTCGCGAGGCGGCGCAGCAAGGTCGCCAGGCGTACACCCAAGCTTTTCTTACCGCGGTGGCGACCAATCCGACTGTGGCCAAACTGCTTCCCTACGTGCTCTACGAAACCCTCGGCCCGACACTACCGGACGGGCTGGCGGGAGCGGCTGCCCTGTGGGGACTTGCCCAGAAGACCGCGATGACCTATCCCGACGCCGTCCGGCGCGCCGGGCACGCTGACGGCAACGCCTTGTTCGACGCGATCCTGTCCGGACGTTCCGGGGTCACCTTCACCGCGCACAACTACCCGGACGACTTCGCGTTGATCAGCCACGCCGACCACAAGATCGCCCTGGAAATCCCCGAAATGCTCGACGAGATAAGATCATTGGCCCGCGCTTCGGGGGCTTTGACGACGCCCGAGTTGCCGATCGTGCTGTCCGTGGGCGAGCGCCGCGCCTACACCGCCAACGACATCTTCCGCGACCCGTCCTGGCGCAAACGCGACGCCGACGGGGCGCTTCGGGTCAGTGTCGAAGACGCCCAAGTCCTCGGACTGGTCGACGGTGGCCGAGCCCGCATCACCACCGCGGCTGGCAGCGCGGAGGCGACTGTCGAGATCACCGAGACGATGCTGCCCGGACATGCCGCCCTGCCCAACGGCTTTGGCCTGGACTACACCGACGACGACGGCCGGCTACGCACCCCGGGCGTCGCCCCGAACACGCTGACCTCGACACAGTGGCGTGACCCCTATGCCGGCACACCGTGGCACAAACATGTGCCGGCGCGCATCGAGCCCTGCCCAGCTGGGGGTACCACCCGCTTGCGGGGGAACACAGAATCGCGTGTCTAGCCGCCAGATGATGCGATTCTGTGTCTGCTCGCGGGGAAGAACGTGACCTAACTCCAGATGCGGACCCGCTGTTGCGGCGCTAAATACAGGGCATGGTCCTCGGTGACGTCGAATGCCTCGTAGAAAGCGTCGATGTTGCGCACCACGCCGTTGCACCGGAACTCCGGCGGGGAATGCGGATCGACGGCCAGCCGCCGGATCGCCTCAGCCTCACGCGCTTTGGTGCACCACACCTGGGCCCACCCGAAGAACACCCGCTGCACACCGGTAAGGCCGTCGATGACCGGAGCGGGCTCGCCGTTCAGGGATAGCTGGTAGGCCAGCAGCGCAATGGACAGCCCACCCAGATCGCCGATGTTCTCCCCGACGGTGAACGCACCGTTCACATGGTGGCCGGCATCGAGATCTCGCGGCGTGTACGTCTCGTACTGCTCGATCAATGCCTTTGTGCGGGTAGCGAATTCGGCGCGGTCGTCGTCGGTCCACCAGTCGACCAGGTTGCCATCGCCGTCGTACTTGGCCCCCTGGTCGTCGAAGCCGTGCCCGATCTCGTGCCCGATCACAGCGCCGATGCCACCGTAGTTGGCGGCGTCGTCGGCTTCGGCATCGAAGAACGGCGGTTGCAGAATGGCTGCCGGGAAAACGATTTCGTTCATCCCAGGGTTGTAGTAGGCGTTGACCGTCTGGGGTGTCATGAACCACTCGTCGCGGTCGACCGGGCCGCCGAGCTTGGCCAGCTCGCGGTCGTGGTTGACCGCGTAGCCGCGCCGGAAGTTGCCGTAGAGGTCGTTACGGTCGATCACCAGCTTGGAGTAGTCCTTCCACTTCACCGGGTAACCGACCTTGGCGGTGAACTTGCCGAGCTTGGCCAGTGCTCGCTGCCGGGTCTGCGGGGTCATCCACTCCAACTCGCCGATGCTGACCCGGTACGCCTCCTGCAGGTTGGCTACCAGCTCGTCGATGCGGGCCTTGGCGCCCGGAGGGAAATACCTTTGCACATAAAGCTTTCCGACTGCATCGCCGATCAGTGTCTCGACCAGGGCCACGCCGCGCTTCCAGCGCTCGCGGATCTGCTGGGCGCCGGTCAGCCTGCGGCCGTAGAACTCGAAGTCCTGATCGACCAGATCGCGGGTCAGCCAGGGGGCCCGGGAACGGATCAATCGCCAACGCGCCCAACACTTCCAGTCGTCGAGGTCTTCGCTGTCCCACAGGGCCGCGAAGGCGTGCAGATAATCGGGCTGGCGCACCACCAATTCCGCGAGAGACTGCGGCGTGCTGCCCATCCCGGTGACCCAGCCCTCCCAGTCGAAGCCGGCGCCCTCGACCTGCAGGTCGGCGAAGGTGCGCAGGTTGTAGGTGAGCTCGGCGTCACGGCGCTTGACCACGTCCCAATGGGCGGCCGCCACCTTGCTCTCCAGCGCCACGATGCGGGCCGCGACAGCGGCGTGGGCGGCCCGGTCCTCGGGGGTGTCGCCGTACACCAAGCTGAACATCCGCGCGATGTGGCCGGGGTAGGCGGCCAGCACCGCGGCGTGCCGTTCGTCGCGGTAGTAGGACTCGTCGGGCAGGCCGATGCCGGACTGGGAGAAGTGCAGCAGGTAACGCGTGGAGTCCTTGGAGTCGGTGTCCACATAGAATCCGATGCCACCGCCCATGCCGGTGCGTTGCAGGGCGCCGATGACCGCGGCCAAGGAGGCGCGGTCGGCGGCGCCGTCGATGGTGGCCAGCTCGTCGTGCAGTGGTTGCAGACCGCGGCGTTCGACGGCGTCCTCGTCGATGAAGCTGGCGTACAGGTCGCCGATGCGTTGCTCGTCGCCGCCGGTCGCGGCACCTGTTGCGCAGGCTTGGCTTGCTTCGACGATCAGATCGCGCACCTGCTCTTCGGCGCGGTCGAACAGCTGCCGGAAGGCGCCGTCGATCGCCCGGTCCGCAGGTATCTGGTGTTCCTTGAGCCAGCGGCCGTTGACATGGCCGAACAGGTCGTCTTGGGGGCGGGCATCGGCGTCGACGTAGCTCAGGTCGATACCGGAGCGGATGGCCTCTACTGTCACCCCGCCATCCTTCCACCCCATATCGGGTGCGACGATCGGGCCATGCCCGACGAGGATGCTGATGTCGATGAGGCCGACGACTCCGGGGAAGCAACGCCGGAGCCCGACGAACCGGAGTCGACGCAGGCCGCGATGTTCTCCCACTATGGCATCGCCTCGACCGTTCTCGGTGTGCTGTCGGTGGCCGCAGTCGTGCTCGGGACTCTTATCTGGTCGGCACATCGTGACGAGGTCGCCGAGCGTGTGTACCTGAGTCGGGTCATGCGCGCGGCCGCCGAATGGACCGATGTGCTGATCAACATGAACGCCGGCAACGTCGACTCCAGCCTGCAGCGGCTGCACGACGGAACGGTCGGACAGCTCAACACCGATTTCGACGCCGCCGTGCAGCCTTACCGGCAGGTGGTGGAGAAGTTGCAGACGCGCAGCAACGGCCGGATCGAGGCGGTGGCGATCGAAACCGTGCATCACGACCTGGATACCCAGCCCGGCAGCGCCCGGCCGGTGGTGACCACCAAATTGCCGCCCTTCGCCACCCGGACCGACTCGGTGCTGTTGGTGGCGACGTCGGTCGCCGAGAACGCCGGAGTCAAGCCCCAGACGGTGCACTGGAACCTGCGGATCGACGTCTCCGAGGTGGACGGCAAGCTGATGATCTCCGGGCTGGAGTCGATCCGATGAGACTCCCGACGAGAAACGCGTGGCGGCTGGCCGTATTCGACGTCGCGGCGCCGCTGGTGGCCGCCATGGCGTTGCTGGTGATCGGATTCGTGCTCGGCTGGCCGTGGTGGTGGATTTCGGCGTGCTCGGTGTTGGTGCTGCTGATCGCCGAGGGTGTGGCCGTCAATTTCTGGCTGTTTCGCCGTGATGCCGTCACCGTAGGTACCGACGACGACGCGCCGGGGCTGCGCCTGGCCGTGGTGTTCTTGTGCACGGCCGCACTGGTGGCCGCGGTGCTGACCGGATACACCCACTGGACCACGCCGGATCGCGAGTTCAATCGCGACTCCCGAACGGTGGTACAGGTCGCCACCGGGATGGCCGAGGCGGTGGCGTCGTTCTCGCCGACGGCGCCGAACGCCTCCGTGGACCGGGCCGCGGCCATGATGGTTCCCGACCGGGCGCAAGCGTTCAAAGAGCAATACGCCAAGTCCAGCGCCGACCTGGTGCAACGCAAGGTCACCGCACAGGCGGCGACACTGTCGGCCGGAGTGGAGGCGCTCGGGCCCGCGGACGCCAGCGTGGCGGTGATTCTGCGGGTCACCCAGAACTCGCCCGGTCAACCCCCGAGTCAGGCGGCGCCGGCGGTACGGGTGACGCTGACCAAGCGCGGCAATGACTGGCTGGTGCTCGACGTGACGCCGATCAATTCCCGATAGGCCGGGCCTCAGTTGGTGTCGGCCGCGCGCGTGTTGCGCACCCGGACGAACCGGTCCGACAACCGTCGCATCCGAATCATCAGCGAGGCGGACGGGCTGACGCTGCCGTCGAGGTAGGCGGTCAGGTCCTCGACTTGCACACCGATCCGCGATGCGAACTCCTGCTGCCCCAGACCCGATCGATCCATCAGCAGCTTTACGTGACGGGCCACCTCGGCACGCTCGTTGGCCTCCAGTTGGATGCGGGCACGGTCCAGCACCTCCGACAGTGCCTTGGAGATGCCGTACGGCCGAACTCCTCCGAGGACCTCTTCAACTTGGCGGGCGGTACGCCCGTACGGGTCACGCTTGAGCGCGGCGGCGATGCGCTTCCAGGTGGCGATGTCGCCGCCCTCCAGCGCCGCGCGGATCGCGGCGGTAGACCAAAATTCCACCGGCTGGTCGGTGCCGGGTTCGCTGGTTCCCCGCCCGGGCCGTTGTGGTGGCGGAGCGGGCACCGGTTTCCGCTGGTCGGCGGCCAACGTCACCTCGCCTCCTCCAACATCGCTACGGCCACTGCCAGGCAGCGCTGCCTGACCTCCTCCCAGTTTGCCCTGGCATCCGGGTCGGGCCACTCGTCGTCGACATCAGACGGGTGCGGATCAGCGAGCCGGCGGACCAGCTGGGTGGCCATCCATTGCCGCCTCGAATACGAACCCAGTGGCTGACAACAGTAATACCTGTCCATTCCCGCCAGCACCACGGCCGCGGTTTCGGGCTCCATTGCTTCGACCATGTCAGCAAATTCGGCATAATCGCGGCTGCTGTTACGGCTCATGATCAGGTAGCCCTTGAGCCGCAACGTTTCCGCTCCGGTCGGGATCAGCAGACGGTCGCCGGTGGGCAATTGGACGTTGGTGGTCTCGACCGGGCTGCGCCGCTCGAACCGGGGCCGGTCCGTGCCGCTTTTCGCGGCCGCGCGCTCGGCGGCGTCGGTTTCCAGAGCGTCGAGGGCGATCGCGAGTCGCCCGCGCCACACGGTGACCGGATGAACCGGACGCTCGGCCCACGACATCGCCCGGGCGAGGCTGTTGCGGTAGGCCTGGCCGACCTTGCTGGCCGCCGACTGGCCGCCGGTCTTGGCGGAGGCGGCGGACGCGGGGGCCGAGGCGGCGGGGGCGGTAGCGGGCACCGCGACGTCGGCGCCGTCCCGGACCAGTTCCGGAACGTGTTCGGGTCCCCTGGCGCTGCGTCCACAGCCGGTGAAGGCAAGCGGGTCGGCCACGCAAATCGATTCGGGGGCAAGGTGTTTGAACCTGGCCGCGGACTTGAGCACCATCCGCAGGTCGCCGCTGGGGGCAATTGCGGCAGCGATGTCGTCGGGAATCACCACGACGTCGGCAAGGTCGACCTCGGGTAGCGGCCGGTCGAAGTCGACCGACGGCAGCATGCGGGCCAGCCACCGCGGCAGCCACCAGTTCCATTGCGAGAACATCGCCATCAGCGCCGGTACCAGAATCAGCCGCACGATGGTGGCGTCTACCGCGATGGCGACCGCGCAGGCGACGCCGATCTCGGCCACCAGCGGCATGCCGGCGAAGGCGAATCCGCAGAACACCGCGATCATGATCAGCGCGGCGCTGGTGATGGTGCGCGCGCTGGTGCTCACCCCGTACGCGACCGCGTCCCGGGTCTGGCCGGTGTGCAGGAAGCGTTCCCGGATCCGGGTCAGCAGGAAGATCTCGTAGTCCATCGACAACCCGAACGTCATCGCCAGCACCAGCGGGGGCACGGTGCTGTCGATGGAACTCAAGTGTGGAAAGCCCAGTTTCTCCGCCCAGCCCCACTGGAAGACCATGACCAGGCTGCCGTACGCGGCGGCCACCGACAGCAACGTCATCAGCACGCCCTTGAGCGCCAGGAACATCGAGTGCACCGAGACCAGCAGCATCACGAACGCGATCAGGGCCACGAAGGCCAGCACCAGCGGCTGGGTCGCCGCCACCCGGTCGTCGAAATCCTTGATCAGCGCGGTCGGTCCGCCGACGTCGATGCGGGCCCCGTCGGCCGCTCCGGGCAGGTGGGTCCGCATCCAGTCGACGGTGTGCCGGGCGCCCATGTCTTCGGGGTCGACCGACAACACCGCGCTGAGCAGCGCACTGCGATTGTCGGCGGCGAACTTCGGCGGTGCCACGGACGCGACGTCGGGAGCCTGCGTCATCTGCTGACGGATCGCCGCGATGGTCTGACTGTGCGCCGGGGTGGACGCACCGCCGTCTGGGAATGTGACCAGCACCTGAGCGGGGCCCAGCGCGCCCGGACCGAGCGCCTGGGCGGCCGCCGACACCCCGGCCCGGATCTCGTGCGACGAGTCGAACTGTCGCAGCAAGCTGTTGCCCAACACCATCTGTGTCGCCGGCGCCGCCATAAGCAGCAGCACCAGCGATGCCGACAACGCCGTTATCCAGGGTCGGCGCATCACCCACCCGACCCAGCGGGCCCAGAACCGCGACTGCGTGCTTTCCGGCCGCCGGGACCAGTGCAGCAGGGCCGATCGCTTGGCGGCCGCCCTGGCGAAGGTCGCCAGTAGCGCCGGTGTCAGCGTGGCCGACGTCAGCATCGCGACCGCGACGGCGAGGATCGCACCGGTGGCCATCGACCGCAGCGCGGGGGTGTTGATCAGGTAGATGCCGGTGAGCGAGGCGATCACGGTCATCCCGGACAGCACCACCGCGAGCCCGGAGGTGGCCATGGCGGCGTCCACCGCCTCCTGCGGCCGGCGGCCGGTACGCAGTTCCTCGCGGAAGCGCATCAGGATGAACAAGGAATAGTCGACCGCGAGCGCGATCCCGAACATCGAAACCGTCGACGTCACGAACACCGACATGGTGGTGTGCATCGACAGCAGATAGACCAGGCCCATCGTGACGACGACCGTGCAGATACCAAGGGCCAGCGGGATCGCGGCGGCGGCAAGCGAGCCGAAGACGGCGAGCAGGACGATCAGGATGATCGGCAGATTCCAGCGTTCGGCGTCGGCGATGTCGTGCTTGGTGTTGGCCGCCGCGGCGGCGCTGAGCGCACCTTGCCCGATGACATAGAGCCGCACCCGGCCGTCCGCCGTTTGCCCGGGTTTGTCGCCTTTCACGCCGATCTTCTGGCGCAGCTTCTTGGCGATATCGCTGGTGCCGGCGTTGCGGGCGTCCAGCCGCAACGACACCACATATGGCCGGTCGGGCTGCGGGGGCCGCTGCGTCGGGTTGGGCACTTCCGACACACCCGGAAATTCGCCGGCGATGCTCCGCAGCCGGGCGACCGCGTCGTTGATGTCCTGGAAGCTGGCGTCCGGGCGGGGCGTGGCCACCAGCGCCAGCGACGGCGCTTCCTGGTCGGGATACTGAGCGTCGAGGACATCGTGGACCAGCAACGACTGCGACCCGGCTACCTCGAAGCCGCCGCCGGTGAGATTCCCCGACTGCGTCATGGCCAGATAAATTGCCGGCACCAAAGCGAGAAACCAGCCCGTGAACACCAACCACCGGAATCTGCGCAGGTTGCGGCTCAGGCGCATCATGAACTGCTGGATGTTGTTCTCCCGGTATTTCTCTCGCAATGCGTGCTCGCGAGCCTACCGCAGAGCACGTATCAATTATGTCGGCTTATTGGTTGCTGAGCTGCAACGATGTCGGCACCGCGACGCTGCGGCGAACCCCGGCCCAGGTCGTCGGCCTTGACGGCGACGGCGCCGGAGGTGGCAGGATGTCCGTGGCCGTGCGGCGCATTCGGAGTCCGCAACTCGGGTTAGACGGGGGAACTGATGTCGACACATGAACGTAGTGAGCTGCCAGGTGCGGCGGGTGCATCCGACGCTGGTAAGCAGTCGTTCGCCAGGACAGGTACTGCTGCGCGGCGCGGGTTGTTCGTCGCCCTGATCGCCGTTGGGTTGCCGGCGACCGCGCTGGTCGTGCCGGCCGGACCTTCGGCAACCGGGGCGACCGATCCCTGCGCGGCCAGTGAAGTAGCCAGGACCATCGGCTCGGTCGCCAAGCAAACCGGCGACTACCTGGACTCGCATCCGGAGACCAACCAGGCGGTGACCGCGGCACTGCAGCAGCCGGCGGGATCGGAATCACTGGGATCCCTGGCATCACTGAAGGGTTACTTCGAGCGGAACCCCAAGGCTGCCGGCGACCTGCAGTCGCTTGCGCATCCGCTGACCAATCTTTCGATGCAGTGCAAGCTGCCGGTCACGTTTCCGCAGGCGCTGAACCTGGCGCAGGCCGCGCAGGGCGCGGGTGGGTTGCCGGGTTTGCCGCCAGCGGCCGGGGCGCCGCCCGCCGCCGGGCCGTCCGCAGGCACCCAGCCACCGGCAGGCACCCAGCCGCCCGCAGCCGGCGGCCCGGTCCGGGGCCGTTGAAACGGCGACACAGAATCATTCCCGCTGACTCAGCGACATCATTCCCGCTGACTCAGCGACATCATTCCCGCTGACTCAGCGACCGTCTGCTGAGTCACGATCAGGCGGGGGCAACGGGCCCTGCAGGGCGGTTTCGGCCGGGTCGTCGGCAACGCCGCGCTGGACCCCGATGATGCGTCCCAGCTCGGGGTCGGTCGGCGGGTCGTCGGCATCCGAATCGGCGACGTTCTCGGTGCGGAACATGAAGAAGAACACCACCCAGCCGATCGCGGCGATGAACAGCCAGCTGATCAGCCGGTAGATGAGCATCGCCGAGATGGCATTGGGCAAGGCCATGCCGCTGGATACCAGGCCCGGCACCAGCACCGCCTCCACCACCAGCAGACCGCCCGGCATCAGCGGGATGGTGCCGACCGCCCGGGCGGCCGCATAGGCGACCGTCAGCCCAGCGACCGAGGCATGGTCTCCGGCGGCGTAGGCGGCGAAGCCCAGGCAGGCCACGTCGGCGATCCAGTTGAACAGCGACCAGCTGAACGCAACTCCCAGGTCGCGCCGGCTCAGGCTGACCGACTCGAGCTGCATGAGCGTTTCGCGCCACTTCGCCACGCCGGTGTCGGCCGGCTTACCGCGAATCGAGTTGACCCACGACAGCACCCGGTTGCCGATCCCTTCGATCAGGTCCGGTCGGGACGCCACCGCCTGGGCCAGCAGCAGCAACGCGACGAAACCGCCGAGGGTGAACAGCAGCGAGAACGGGTTGTTCTTCGCGCCCAGGAAGAAGGCGCCGCCCAATCCGAGCAGGGCCAGCCCGACGGCCTGCAACACCCCCGACATCACCAGCTGCCAGGACGCCACCACGGTCGAGGCACCCCAAATGCGTTGCTGACGAAGCAGAAAGGTCGCCGACAGCACCGGACCGCCCGGCAGCGTGGTACTCAGCGAGTTCGCCGCGTAGAAGGCGGCTTCGGACCGCAATTGCTTGACGTGTACCCCGGCCGAACTCAGCAGTGTGCGCTGGATCTGCGCGAAACTGTGCATCGACGCCGCGGCTGCCCCCATGGCGGCCACCAGCCACCACCAGTTGGCCTGATAGATGCTCATCCATGCTTTGGCCAGCTGGTCCCACACCAGCGCGATCTCGACGGCCAGCACGATTGCGACGATGCCCAGGATCACCCAGCGCAGCCACCAGTACTTGCCGCGCGGCGCCTCTTCGCGCCGGTCGACGAGCTTGCGGACGGGGGCGTCGTGCGACACCGGATAAGGGTAACCGTGCAGGTGGCACCGCGATCTCCGCACGTCATCGACTGTGTCAGGGTCGTTCCGGGGTCGTGACCGGATCGTGGCGACCGCGGCGGCGGGAAGCGACCGCCGCCATGCGGGATCGCGTAGGGAGGCGTTCGAGGCGCTGCGGGGGCCCGGTGCCGCAGCCCGGTTAGGCTTGCCGGATGTCGGCAAGCCTCGACGATGCTTCGGTAACCCCCCTGGTCCGCAAGACCGCGGCATGGTCGTGGCGCTTATTGGTCATCTTTGCTGCCGCACTCGCGGTCATCTGGGTCATCAGCAAGCTGGAGATCATCGTCGTACCGGTGTTGCTGGCGTTGATCTTGAGCGCGTTGCTGGTGCCGGTCGTGGACTGGCTGGACCTGCGACGCGTGCCGCGCGGTGCCGCGGTGTCGCTGGTGTTGCTGGGTGGTTTTGCGATCCTTGGCGGCATCCTGGCCTTCGTCATCAGCCAGTTCATCGTGGGCCTGCCCGATCTGGTCAAGCAGGTGGAACGCAGCATCGACTCGAGCCGCCGGTGGCTGATCGAAGGGCCGGCGCATCTGCGTCGCGAACAGATCGACAACGCGGGCAACGCCGCGATCGAGGCGCTGCGCAACAATCAGGCCAAGTTGACAAGCGGCGCGATTTCCACCGCGGCCACCATCACCGAGTTGCTCACCGGCGCGGTGTTGGTGCTGTTCACACTGATTTTCTTCCTGTACGGCGGCCGCAACATCTGGCAGTACGTGGTCAAGATCGTGCCCGTCCCCGCCCGCGACCGGGTTCTGGAGGCCGGGCGCGCCGGATACTCCTCGCTGATCGGCTATGTGCGGGCCACGTTCCTGGTCGCCCTGACCGACGCGATCGGTGTCGGCACCGGGTTGGCGATCATGGGGGTGCCGCTCGCGCTGCCGCTGGCCTCGCTGGTGTTCCTGGGTGCCTTCATCCCGCTGCTGGGTGCGTTGATCTCCGGTTTGCTGGCCGTGGTGGTGGCCCTACTGGCCAAGGGACTGGTTTACGCATTGATCACTCTGGGTTTGCTCATCGCGGTCAATCAGCTCGAGGCCCATTTGCTGCAGCCGTTGGTGATGGGCCGTGCGGTCTCGATTCACCCGCTGGCGGTGGTCCTGGCCATTTCGACCGGCGGTGTCCTTGCCGGGATTGTGGGAGCCCTGCTGGCCGTCCCGACGGTCGCGTTTCTCAACAATGCGATGCAGGTGCTGCTGGCCAAGGACCCGGCGGCCGCCGCCGAGCAGCCCGAAGAGCCATCGACAATCCTGCAGGTCGAACCGGACAATCCCGACGAGGCCGGCGAAGAGGAGCCGCAGGAAACCTAAAGCCGTCCCTCGCGGCGCAACAGGTCCTGGGCGGACAGGCCGCCGGCTCCACGCCGGCGCCGGGCGCCGTTGTCGCCCTGCGCGCCGCGCGCGTTGAGCTGCTCAGTGGCCGCGTCGGAGTCGCTGTCTTCCGGCCGTTGGACCGGCAGCTTGGCCGTGGCATCGGCCGAGTCGGTTTCGACGGAACGACTCCCCGGAATCGGCATGGCGCGGGTCTGACCGGCCGAGGGGGCCGGCGGCGGGGTCGGCGCCGGTGGCCGGGCCGACGACGGTGCCGCCGGCGCGGGGCTGCTCGATCCGCGGCCCGGTGCGCCCGGTTTGCCGGGTGTCGACAACCGAGTTGTCGGCGGTTCGCTCGGCTGGCTCGCCTTGATCGGGATCTGCTTGGTGCCCGCACTGGACGGCCCGCTCTGAGCAGGCCCGATCTCCGGCCGGGCAGACCCGCGTTGGGACGACTCTGGCGTCGACGGGTGGGTGGGATCGTGCGGGGGGCGCGGGCCGGCGGCGACCAAGCCGGCGGTGACCGGAGGCCGGGCGGCACGGCCGTCGGTAACCGGCCGCTTTCGTTCGTCGGGCAGCTGGATCTCGCCGAGGCCGATGCGGGTCTGCACTCGCCGCATCCACCGCGGAGCCCACCAGCAGTCGTCGCCGAGCAGCTTCATCACCGACGGCACCAGGAACATCCGCACCACGGTCGCGTCCAGCAGCAGCGCCGCCATCAGGCCGAAGGCCAGGTACTTCATCATCACCAGGTCGGAGAACACGAACGAGCCGGCGACCACGGCGAGCACCAGCGCGGCTGCGGTGATGAGGCGTCCGGTGGTGGCCGTGCCGATCCGGATGGCCTCCTGGGTGGACATGCCGCTTTCCCGGGCCTCGACCATGCGGGAGACCAGAAAGACTTCATAGTCGGTGGCCAAGCCGTATCCCACCGCCACCACGAGTGCGATCACCGGCGCGGTCAACGGCGTTGCGGTGAAGTTCAGCAACCCCGAGCCGTGCCCGTCGACGAATATCCACGTCAGGATCCCCATGGTGGACCCGAGCGTCAGCGCGCTCATCACCGCGGCCTTGATCGGCAGCACCACCGACCCGAAGGCCAGGAACATCAGCAGTGTGGTGGCGGTGAGCAAGATGACCAGCATCGCCGGCATGTTGTCGAACAGGCTGTGGATGGAATCCTGCTCCAGCGCCGGAGTGCCGCCGACGTATACCTCGAGTCCCTTGGGTGGCGTGATCGCGCGCAGCTCTTGCAGCTTCTTGGCCGCCTCGCCGGGGTTGATCAGCCCGTTCTGCAGCACCCGTACCGAGGGATCCTTCGACGCGCCGGGGGCGACGCTGCGCTCCTGCCACATGTTCGCCGGGTCGTTGTCCGGCTCGATGAATCCGCTGATCGACATCGCCTTACTGCGGATGTCGGCGACCTGCTGGTCGGTGACCGGCTGGTGGTTGGTCGACTGGATCACCAGGGTCAGCGGATTGGTGCGGTATCCGGGGAAGAGCTGGTCGAAGTGCTCCTGGGACTGGCGCACCGAATTGTTGGGCGGCAGATACTTCTCGCTCATGCCGCCCAGTGACAGGTTGAACAACGGGATGACCAGCAAGATCATCCCGAGGACGATCGGGATGGCGAAGACCAGCGGCCGCCGCATCACCCAGTTGACAAGCTTGCCCCAGAAGCCGGCCTCGACCTCTTCGCGGGTCTTGGTCTTCTGCAGCCGGTCGGCGAGCCAGTTCAGGTAGGCCCGCGAAACCTTCCAGTTGCGCAGGAAGGGCACCCGGAATGCGGTGCGTACGCCGAGCGCGTCGACGTGCCGGCCAAGGACACCCAGAACTGCCGGCAGCAGCGTGATCGACAGCAGGGCGGCCAACCCGACCGCGGCGATCAGCGCATAGGTCAGCGATTTCACGAAGCCTTGCGGCAGCATCAGCAAGCTGATCCCGGAGGCGATGATCAGCACCGCCGAGAAGGCGACGGTTCGGCCGGCGGTCATGACGGTGCGTCGTACCGCCGCCTCGGTGTCGTAGCCTTCGGCGATCTCCTCCCGGAAACGGCTCACCACGAATAGTCCATAGTCCACCGCGATACCAAGGCCGATCAGCGAGACCACGGGTTGGGCAAAGAAGTGCACCGGCCCGAACACCGCCACCAACCGCAGGATGCCCAGCGCGCCGGCGATGCTCAGGCCGCCGACCATCACCGGAAGACACGCCGCGACCGCGCCACCGAACACCAGGAACAGCACCACGGCCACCAACGGCAGGGCCAGCACTTCCATCCGTCGCTGGTCGGTGGCGATGGTGCCGGTCAGCGCCTCGGCGACCGGCTCCAGGCCGGCGAGTTGAACCGTGCCGCCGTCGAGCTTCTGCAACGAGGGCGCGATGTCCTTGTAATTGGTCAGGATGGTGTCGTCGTCGTCGCCCTTGAGCGGGATGGACACGAACGTGTACTTCTTGTCCTCGGTGGCCATGCCCTTGACGACGGGGCTGGTGGTGTCCGGTGCCCGGAGGTAGCCGGCCCAGCCCATCACCTGGTCGGGGTGGTCCTGCACGAATCGGTTCAGCTCGTCCGTGATCTTCTTCGACCACGCCGCGTCGTTGACCGTCTTGCCGTCGGGGGCTTTGAAGATCGCGACGATGTGACCGGTCCGGTCCCGGCCGTAGACCTGGTCACCCAGTATCGACGCCTTGACCGACTGGCTGCTGTCGTCGTAGAAACCACTCTGCGTGACGTGCTTACCCAGGCTCAGCCCAAATACCCCGCCGCCGAGGCATAACGCCACCGTGACGCCGATTACGATGAACCGGTAGCGGTACACAATTCGACCCCACCAGGCGAACACGTAATCTCCTTACTGGATCGTTAGCGACCCGCGCATTGCTTTGCACTGCTTTTCGATTGTCCGGCGCTCGGGCTTTCAGACGCGGGGCCTGTTCACATACGCGAGGTCAACAGCGAGGACAGCGGCCGGAACGGCTGCAGCCAAGCTCCCTGCTCAGGTAGCGAATCGAGGCCGATTCGGGGGAGCGGCTCCCGGAAAACACCGGCAATGTCCTCCAGGTCGACGAACTCCAAGGTATCCGACGCTAGCGCCCAACTGGCGTGTTCACGAAATCCGAGCACTTGAACTGGGATTCCGCCGCGAGAGATTTCCTCGAGCGGCTGTCGGAATGCCTGACCGTCCGCCGACGCCACGACCAGGGCTGCCAGCCCTTCCCGGTAGCGCTTGTCGATGTGCTCGAGCATGTCGCGGTCGACGTCGCTGTCCTCGTCGATCTTCGGTTTGGCGAAGACCGCGAACCCGACGTTACGCAGTGCGTCCACCCACGGGCGGACCACATCGGCGCTGCCGGGCGCGATATTGGTGAAGACGGTGGCCTCCGGTTCGACTCGGATGGCCGGCCCGCCCGGCGCCCTGGCGGCGACGGCTGCGGTGCGGGCCAGCAGCCAGCGGCCCAGCGCGTCGAAGCGGGGCCGTTCCAGCGCGGTCGGGCGGCGCCCCAGGATCGAGCCCAGCCCCATGTCGAGGTTGGGAGCGTCCCAAACCAGCAGGACCCGACCCGTCGGCGGGGCCAAGCCGGTCAGGCCATCGTTGGACAAATCGCCGGGCAGCACCGACGGCAGCGGTGATACCGGGGTCCCGGCGACGGGTTCTGACGCTTGTGTGGTCACGTCTTCAGTCAGGCTCATTTAGTCATCTGATTTCGGTTTTCTCCAGACCAGCTCGCTGACGGCGCTGCCGGCGTCGTGGGCTTTGGATTCGTATTTGGTCGTGGGGCGAACGACCGAGATCGGCAGGGCTTCGGTACCCGGATCAGCACGTGCCAACCGCGGCTCGGCGTCGCCGGCGGCGGCGATGTGCTGGGCGTAGCCGGGGTGGTCGGTCGCGGCGTGCAGCACACCTCCGGGGATTAGCCGGTCGGCGATCAGGGCGATGGTGGCGGGCTGCAGCAGCCGCCGCTTGTGGTGTCGCGCCTTGGGCCAGGGATCGGGGAAGAAAACCCGGACGCCGGACAGCGAATTCGAGGTGATCAGGTCTTTCAACACGTCGATCCCGTTGCCGCGGATCAACCGGATATTGGTCGCGTTCGCACTGTCGATCGCGCACAGCAGCTGCGCCAGGCCCCGGCGGTAGATTTCCACCGCGATCACGTCGAGATGGGGCTCGGCCCGCGACATTGCCAGCGTCGAGACCCCGCTGCCGCAGCCGATCTCCAACACCAGGGGCGCGTCGCGGCCGAACCACGCGCGGGTGTCCAACGGTCCCCGGCGAGGTGACCCGGCGAGCGCGTCGATGCCCAGCTCCGGCCACCGCCGGTCCCAGGTTTGGCACTGGGTGTTCGACAGCGCCGAATGGCGGGAGCGAAGCCTGGTGGCAGGCAGATAGCCCCACGCGCTGCCCCGGTCTTGCTCGCCGGACTCCGGGCTGGGCAGAGCCGGCGAGTCGGGACGTAACCCAACCTCGGGTTGCGCGTGCATTCGTCCATGGTGGCTCATGAAACGCAGGTGTAGCCGCTCCTGGGCCAGATTGATACCCAACAGTTGCCTTTGGCTGGTAGCGGATAGCGCTACCGGGCGTGCCGGACGCCGACACGCCGGTGATCCCGACTAGCGCCCGACTAGCGCCCGACAAGCGCCCGACAGCGGCCCGACAGCGGCCCGACAGCGGCCCGAAGAGGCCCGACAGCGGCCCGACAGCGGCCCGAAGAGGCCCGACAGCGGGCCCAAAACAGTGGTAATGGTTCTGCTCGGCCGAGAGGTACGGTGTGAATCTGCCAATGTTCTGATTCGCGCCCAACGGCGGCGGCAAACCTTCTTGTAGGGCCTGTCCGCCGGCGAGCGTGCGATGGCGGGCGGGTGGCGGACCTTCGCGAGAGGGATCGATGGTGGGCGCTGCAGATACCGAGCACGGGCCGGTGCTGCCGGCACCGGACGCGATCTTTGGCGCGGACGGCGAGGTGGGCCGCGACCTGGCGCGGGTGGACTGGGCGGCGACTCCCCTCGGACCGCCCGCCGGGTGGCCGCAGAGCCTGCAGACAGCCGTCAGCATCTTGCTGTCGTCACGGTTTTCCATGTGGATGGCGTGGGGACCGGAGCTGACGTTCTTCTGCAACTCCGCCTACCGCCGCGACACTCTGGGCCAGAAGTATCCGTGGGCGCTGGGCCGGCCCGCCCGCGAGGTGTGGGCCGAAATCTGGGACGACATCGGTCCGCGGATCCAGCGGGTGCTGTCGACCGGACAAGCGACCTGGGACGCCGCCCTGTTGCTGTTCCTGGAACGGTCGGGATACCGGGAAGAGACGTACCACACGTTCTCCTACAGCCCGCTGCGCGACGACTTCGGGCACGTCGTCGGCATGTTGTGCGTGGTCAGCGAGGACACCGACCGGGTGATCAACGAGCGCCGCATGGCTACCCTGCGCGATCTCGGATCCGATCCCAGCGTGGTGCGCACCGAACAGGAGATGCTGACGTTCGCCGCCGCCCAACTCGGCCATGACCCGCGGGACTTGCCGTTCACGTTGACCTACTTGTTCGACGAGGGATCGTTCGACGAGGGATCGTTCGACGAGGGATCGTTCGATGGGGGCGGGTCGGCGCGGTTGGCGGCGCTCAGCGGGATCGCTGTCGGGCATCCGGCTGCGCCCACGATGCTGGCGGCCGACCGCTCGGTGTGGCCGCTCGAGCAAGCAGCGCACGGGCAGTCGGTCCTCGTCGAGCTCGACGGCTTGTTCCGCCAGCTCCCGACCGGGGACTGGCCCGACCCGCCGGCCCAGGCGCTGGTGGTGCCGCTGCTGCAGCAAGGTGGTCCGCCGTACGGATTCCTGGTGGCCGCGCTGAACCGCTATCGCCGGCTCGACGAGGGCTACCGCGGGTTTGTCGAGTTGGTTGCCGGCCACCTGGCCGCCGGAATCGCCAGTGCGCGCAGCTATCAGGCGCAGCAGCAGCGGGCCGAGGAGCTTGCCGAGCTGGACCGGGCCAAGACGACGTTCTTCTCCAACATCAGTCACGAGTTCCGGACCCCCCTCACGCTGATCATCGGGCCGGTTGCGGAGCTGCGCCGCCGCACACCCGGACTCGACGAGCAGGCGCGACAGGAGCTGGAGGTTGTGCACCGCAACGGGTTGCGGCTGGCCAAGCTGGTCAACACCCTCCTGGACTTTTCCCGCATCGAGGCCGGCCGGATGCGCGCCCACTACGAGCCGGTCGACCTTGCCGCCGTCACCGCCGACCTGGCCAGCGTGTTCCGGTCGGCCGTGGAGCGGGCCGGACTCGAATTCATCGTCAACTGCGTGCGGCTGGACGAACCGGTCTACGTCGATCGCGACATGTGGGAGAAGGTTGTGCTCAACCTGCTGTCCAACGCGTTGAAGTTCACCTTCGAGGGGTCGATCGCCGTGCGCGTCGGAGGCGGTGACAGCGCCGCGGTGGTCACGGTCAGCGACACCGGCGTCGGGGTGCCGGCGGCGGAGATGCCCCGGTTGTTCGAGCGTTTCCACCGCGTCGAAACCGTGCAGGCCCGATCCAACGAGGGCAGCGGAATCGGTCTGGCCCTGGTCAAGGAGCTGGTCGGGCTGCTCGGCGGCAGCATCACCGTCGACAGCAGCCAGGCTGGGGGTACCACTTTCACCATCCGGCTGCCATATGGCACGGCACACCTGCCCGCCGGGGCGCTCGCCTCCCACGAGCCCGCGCGGGGCGCTTCGTCGGCCGAGGCCTACTTGCAGGAAGCGTTGCGGTGGCTGCCTGCTGACATCAACGCCGGGGCCGCTCTGCCGACCGGGGACCCCGTCGCTGAGTCGGATTCAGCCACGCGGGCCCGAGTGCTGGTTGCCGACGACAACGCCGACATGCGCGAATACCTCACCCGGCTGCTGCGCAGCGCGGACTACCGCGTCGAGGCCGTCAGCGACGGCCGGCAGGCGCTGGCCGTCATCCGCGCCGAGGTGCCCGACCTGGTGATCAGCGACGTGATGATGCCCCGGCTGGACGGTCTTGCGCTGGTCGCACAGCTGCGGGCGGATCCGCGCACGGCCGCGGTGCCGGTGCTGCTGTTGTCGGCGCGCGCCGGGCAAGAGGCGTCCGTGGAAGGGTTGGATGCGGGTGCCGACGACTACCTGGTCAAGCCGTTTGCCGCCACGGAGCTGCTGGCGCGGGTGCGCGCCAATGTCCAGATGACGCGACTGCGCAATCACCACGCCCGCTGGCGTAGCGCCCTGGTGGACTCGCTGCAAGAGGCCTTCTTCGTGTGCGACGAGCGCGGCACCGTCGTCGAGATCAACAGCGCGTTCACCGAGATCCTCGGCTACGGCCCCGAAGGCCTGCCCTACGTGCAGACCCACCCGTGGTGGCCCGACGCCGGCGACGACCCCGAAGCACACCGGCAGTTCGCCGACGCGTTCGCCCATTTCCTTACCCACTCCCACGGCAACTACACCGTTCCGGCGCGCCACCGGGACGGGCACCGAATCTGGATCAACGCCAACTTCAACCAGGTCGACGACCCCGACACCGGCCGACGCGTCATGGTCGGCACCTTCCGTGACGTCACCGCCGAGCACTACACCGTGCAGAGCCAGACCGCGTGGGCCGCCCTCAACCAGCAACTGGGGCAGGCCGACAGCCTCGATGCGGCAATACATGCCGCGGTCGAGGTGCTGCGCGAGCTGTGGCGGGCGCGCCGGATACTGGCCGTCACCGTTGCCGGCCACGGCGTCGAACCACAAGCCCGGGCAGCCGGCGAACCGGAAGTGGTGTCGGCGGGTGAGCCCGTAGGGTGGGCCGAGCTGCCAGCTGGTACCCGGGCGACGATCAGCGCGCTGAGCAACGCCGATCTGCTCCCCACCCAGGCAACGACCCCGGGGACGGCGGGCATCGCGCTGCAACACCCGCGAGGGGTGCTGGTGATCTGGATCGAGCTGGCCGAAAACCGGCCGTTCACGTCCGAAGACCAAACCTTGCTGACGGCGCTGGCCGGCCGCCTGGGGCAGGGTTTGCAGCGCGTCTACCAGCTCGACCAGCAACGCGAAACGGCCCTGGCGCTGCAACACGCGATCCTGGGTCCAGCCCACCTGCCCGGCGGATTCGCGGTCCGCTACCAGCCCGCCACCCGGCCGCTGCAAGTCGGCGGCGACTGGTACGACGTGGTCGACCTGGACGACGGGCGCCTCGCACTGGTCGTCGGGGACTGCGTCGGCCACGGATTGGCCGCCGCGACGGTGATGGGGCAATTGCGCAGTGCCTGCCGCGCGCTGCTGCTCGAGCACCTCAGCCCCGGCGTCGCACTGACCGGTCTGGACCGATTCGCCGCGCGCCTACCGGGCGCCCAGTGCACTACCGCGTTCTGCGCGGTGCTCAGCCCCGACACCGGTGAGCTGGTGTATTCCAGCGCCGGCCACCCACCACCCATCCTGGTTCATGCCGATGGCACCGCCCGGATTCTCGACGAGGCCGGCACCATCGCGCTCGGGGTGCGATCGGACTGGGCCCGCCCCGAAGCGCGGCTGACGATCCCGGCCCGCGCGACTTTGCTGCTCTACACCGACGGTCTGGTGGAGCGTCGCCGCCACCCGCTGGACCAGGGCATCGCCGAGGCCATCGAGCTGGTTCGGGACGGCGGCACCGTCACCCTGGAAGACTTGGCCACCCGCATCATGTCCGGGCTCAACCCCGGCGGCGGCTATCCGGACGACGTGGCCCTGCTGCTTTATCGTCAGCCCGGCCCGCTGGAGATCGACCTTCCCGCCCGGGCCAGTCAACTGGCCGCCACCCGCAGCGCGCTACGGGGTTGGCTGGCGCGCGCCATGGTCCGTCCCGGCCAGGCGCAGGACGTGCTGATCGCTGTCGGTGAAGCGCTCGCCAACGCCATCGAGCACGGACACCGCCGTAACCCCGAAGGCACCATAGGCCTGCGCGCGATCGCCCTGGCGGACCGACTGCAGCTGACCATCACCGACACCGGCTCGTGGAAACCTCCGCGGCCGCCGCGAGATTCCCACCGCGGTCGGGGCCTCGCCCTGATGCGGACTCTCATGGACGACGTCACCATCCAGGCCGGCACGCTCGGTACCACCGTCCATCTTCACGCGAGGATCTTCTGATGACCACACCGCTGACCCTGTCGACCGAACGCCGCAGCGACGGCACGCCGGTGCTGATAGCGGTCGGAGAAATCGACATGAGCAACGTCGACGCCTTTGCCAGCGCGCTCCGCGAGGCCGTGGGCGCCGGTGACACGCTCACCGTCGACCTCAGCGCGGTGGAGTACCTGGACAGCAAGGCCATCAACGCCCTTTACGTGCACGCCGATCAGCTGCGCCTGGTCGCGAGCTCGCGCATGATGCCGGTCCTGCGGATCAGCGGTCTGACCGAGTTGGTCAGCGTCGAGCTCGCGGCGCCGCCGCCCGCGACCACCTGAGCGTCGTCGGATTGGGCCGTTCTCGACAGCTGATGGTCTTTCGTAACCGAGTAGATGCATTCCCGGTTCGCGGGTGGCTGGCGGGGCGGGGGCGCAGCTGCCACCATTCGATATCGGTGTAATGCGACCGAGCAGGGGGCTATGACGGGGCGGGGGTATCGGCTTTTCCTCGATGAACTGACGCGTCTCGCTGGCCGCACCGGTGACCAGCGGGTGCCTCCGATCGCCGCGCGCGTCGCGGAACCGCCGCGGGTGGCGGTCCGCGGGCGCCCGGGGGCGGGTTGCCGCACGGTGGCGCACGCCCTGAATGGCGCGGGACTGACGGTGGTGTCGTCGGCCTTCTCGGCCAGCGTCGCCGACGTGCAGTTGTACGTCCTGGCCGAGGCGCTCAAACCCGAGGACCGCGACGCCATAGCCGCCGTCCGTGACGCTCGGCAGCCGCTGGTGATCGTGCTGAACAAGGCGGATCTGAGTGGCTTCGGCGGGGCCGGGCCGATGGCCGCGGCGCAGACCCGCTGCGCGCATTTTTCCGCGCTCGTCGGCCTGCCCGTGGTGCCGATGATCGGGCTGCTCGCCGCTGCGGCGTTCGATTTTCTCGATGAAACCTGCTGGCTCGCGCTGCGCGCGCTGGCCGCCCACCCAGAGGGCCTGACCTGCCTCGACGGATCCTTCGACGGCTTTCTGGCGGCGGAGCTCACGGTGTCGATGCCGATGCGGCTGCGGCTGCTGGAGGCCCTCGACCTCTTCGGCATCGCGCTTGGCGTCGCAGCGGTGCGCCGCGGCGCGGGGCCCGCGGAAGTGCGGGCCCTGCTGCACCGGGCCAGCGGTGTCGACGCCGTCGTCGCCCAGGCCATGGCCGCCCGCGGACCGGCGCGCTACCGCCGCATACTCGAAGCCGTCACGGCGCTCGAGGCGATGGCCGTGGCGGACGAGCGGATAGCGCGGTGCTTATCCGGCGACAACATGGTGCTCGCCCGGATGAGCGCCGCCCTGGACGCAGTGTCCGCGCTTCACCTGGAACCGGAAGACATCGCGACCGACGATATGGCCGCGCTGTTGCGGCGGGCGGTGCGATGGCAGTACCACCGTAGGTCCCGCGGTGGTACGGCCGCCCGCGTGGACGCCGCCTGCGGTGCCGACATCGTCAGAGGATCGCTTCGGCTCTGGTCGCGGGCGGGCGGGTCAGTCGAGTCAGGGGAACTCGGGTGATCGGCGCGGCCCGGGAAGACCCGGCCGCCCGGGTCGACGCACTGGTGGCGGCGATCGGCCCCAAGGTGGGTCCGCTGGTGATCCGCCGCCGCGACGTGGTCCTGGTGACCGGCCCTTGGCTGGCCGGCGTCAGCAGCGTGGTAGCCGCTCTGCGGCAACGGGCGCCGCGACACGAGTTCGTCGAACCGTCGGCGCTGGCGCCCGGCGACGCGCCGACCGCGGTGGTGTTCGTGGTCTCCGCGGCGGCCCCGCTGACCGAATCCGACTGCGCATTGCTGGATGCCGCCGCCGAGCACACCGACGTGGTGATCGGCGTGGCGTCCAAGGTCGACGTGCACCGCAGCTGGCGCGAGGTGCTGGCCACAGACCGGGCCACGCTGGCGGCGCATGCGCCTCGTTACGCTGACGTGCCGTGGGTGGGTGCGGCCGCCGCGCCGCAGCTGGGGCCGTCGCGGATGGACGACCTGGTCGCCGCGCTGCTCAGTCAGCTCGCCGATCCGGACATCGCCCGGCGCAACAGGCTGCGTGCCTGGGAATCGCGGCTGCAGACGCTCGCGCAGCGGTTCCGGCGCGACGCCGAGGGCACCGGCCGCAAGGCGCGGGTGGATGCCCTGCGTGCGGAACGCAGTGCGGCCCTGCGGCATCGGCGTCAGTCGAGAACAGACCACGCCATTGCGCTGCGCGGTCAGGTCCAGCAGGCCCGGGTCCAATTGTCCTACCTTGCCCGCAACCGTTGTTCATCGCTACGTGTCGAGCTGCAGGAGGACGTCGCGGTCCTGCCGCGGCGCAAGATCGCCGAGTTCGAAAATGACACCCGCAGCCGGGTCGCCCGGGCGCTCGCCGAGGTGAGCGAGGCCGTCCACCGGAGGCTCGCCGATGTGACGCATGCGCTGAGCGTGCCCGTCGAGCTTGCACCCGTCGACATGCCGCCCACGGTCGCCGTCTCGGCGCCACCGTTGAAGTCCCGGCGGTTGGAGAGCCGGCTCATGGTGGTGCTGGGCGCCGGCTTCGGCCTGGGTGTGGCAATGACGCTGAGCCGGTTGCTGGCCGGACTGGCGCCCCGGCTCAACCCCTGGCTGACGGGGGCCGGGATCGTCGGATGTGTGGCGCTCGGATTGGTGTTGACGCTGTGGGTGGTCCACACCCGCGCCTTGCTGAGCGACCGCGCCGTGCTGGATCGCTGGACGGGTGACGTGATCTCGGCGCTGCGGTCCGTATTGGACGAACTGGTCTCCGGCCGGGTGCTGGCCGCCGAGTCGCAGCTGAGTACCGCGTTGAGCGCACGCGACGAGGCCGAGCACGCCCGGGTGGCCCACCAGGTCAGCATGATCGACGCCGAACTACGCGAACACACCATCGCCGCGGCGCGAGCCGCCGCAGTGCGGGACCGGGAGCTGCCCGCCATCCAAGCCGCGCTCGACGCGGTGCGTAAAGAACTGGGCGAACCGGGTATACCCACGGTTGGCACCCGATCCCAGGGCGTCGGCACTGCTGCCAGCGCACCAGCGGCCCCAAAGGCAGCAACAACAGGAAATGGGAAGGATATTGATCCTTCTGAATCGGTCTTGTGAGGAGGCTTATACCCGCCCTGGCCTTCCGCGACAAGTGATGCACGATAACCTGTATTAATAAGCACCCGGGTCAACATTCGTGCTAGCAAACGCATCAACCGACCCCCTAGATGGATCCCGAAGCCGATACCAGCCGACAACTAGCCGCAGATACGCAGCAGAATCTCAGGAGAGTTCGATGACCTCAGCGACCGTTCCCGGTTTAGACACCGCGCCGACTAATCATCAGGGGTTGCTGTCTTGGGTGGAGGAGGTCGCCGAGCTCACTCAGCCTGACCGGGTTGTCTTCGCCGACGGCTCAGCGGAAGAGTTCCAGCGGCTCGCCGATCACTTGGTCGGGGCCGGCACGTTCACCCGGCTCAACCCCGAGAAGTACCCGAACTCCTTCCTGGCGCTGTCCGACCCGTCGGATGTGGCGCGGGTGGAGTCCCGCACCTTCATCTGCTCCGAGCGCGAGGTCGACGCCGGCCCCACCAACAACTGGATGGACCCGGACGAAATGCGGTCCATCATGAAAGACCTGTACCGCGGCTGCATGCGGGGGCGCACCATGTACGTGGTGCCGTTCTGCATGGGCCCGCTCGGTGCCGAGGATCCCAAGCTCGGCGTGGAGATCACCGACTCCGAATACGTCGTCGTATCGATGCGCACCATGACCCGCATGGGCAAGGCCGCCCTGGAGAAGATCGGCGACGACGGGTTCTTCGTCAAGGCGCTGCATTCCGTCGGCGCCCCGCTGGAGGAGGGCCAAAAGGACGTACCGTGGCCCTGCAACGACACCAAGTACATCACCCACTTCCCGGAGACCCGCGAGATCTGGAGCTACGGTTCGGGCTACGGTGGCAACGCGCTGCTCGGCAAGAAGTGCTACTCACTGCGGATCGCCTCGGCCATGGCCCGTGACGAGGGCTGGCTGGCCGAGCACATGCTGATCCTCAAGCTGATCTCACCGGAGAACAAGGCCTACTACTTCGCGGCGGCCTTCCCGTCGGCATGCGGCAAGACCAACCTGGCGATGCTGCAGCCGACCATCCCCGGCTGGCGCGCCGAGACACTCGGCGACGACATCGCCTGGATGCGGTTCGGCAAGGACGGCCGGCTGTACGCGGTCAATCCCGAGTTCGGCTTCTTCGGGGTGGCGCCCGGCACCAACTGGAAGTCCAACCCCAACGCCATGCGCACCATCGCCGCGGGCAACACGGTGTTCACCAACGTCGCACTGACCGATGACGCCGAGGTCTGGTGGGAAGGTCTGGAGGGCGAGCCCGACCACCTGATCGACTGGAAGGGCAACGACTGGTACATCCGCGAAACGGAAACCAAAGCAGCACACCCGAACTCCCGATACTGCACCCCGATGTCGCAGTGCCCCATCCTGGCGCCCGAATGGGACGACCCGCAGGGTGTGCCGATTTCCGGCATCCTGTTCGGCGGACGCCGCAAAACCACGGTTCCGCTGGTCACCGAGGCGCGTGACTGGCAACACGGGGTTTTCATCGGAGCGACTCTGGGAAGCGAGCAGACCGCCGCGGCCGAGGGCAAAGTCGGCAACGTGCGTCGCGACCCGATGGCCATGCTGCCGTTCCTCGGCTACAACGTCGGGGACTACTTCCAGCACTGGATCAACCTGGGCAAGAACGCCGACGAGTCCAAGCTGCCGAAGGTGTTCTTCGTCAACTGGTTCCGCCGCGGCCACGACGGGCACTTCCTGTGGCCCGGCTTCGGCGAGAACAGCCGGGTATTGAAGTGGATTGTGGAGCGCATCGAGCACCGGGCCGGCGGCCGAACCACCCCGATCGGCACCGTCCCCGCCGTTGAGGACTTGGACCTGGACGGGTTGGACGTCGATGTGGCCGATGTGGCCGAGGCGCTGAAGGTCGACCCCGAAGAATGGCGCGCGGAGCTGCCCCTTATCGAGGAGTGGCTGGAGTTCGTCGGTGAGAAGTTGCCCACCGGCGTCAAGGACGAGTTCGACGCGCTCAAGGAACGCCTGGCCGAGTAGGGGCCGACTAACCCTTCTGCCCGGGCGATCGCGCTGTGTCGCAAATGTCCAGCGTCGCACTCGATTCCCGGCGACCCACCGATCGCAACTTCATGCCGATCCGGCCGCGATAGTAAGACCAGGGCTGTCGGTGTTCGGGCTGAGTGCCCACCATTTGGTCGAGCAGGTCGGTGGCGTGCAGGGCCAGTAGGACGTGACGCTCGACACGCCCCAAGTCGCTGTATGCCCGGAACACGTCGTCGCGGCCAGGCCGGGGGGCCGTCGCCACGGACAGTAAATCAAGTGCCTGGAGAAGTGCGGCACGGACGTCCCCGCAGGCCCGGTGAATCTGGCGCTCGGCATTCGGCGTGGTTCCCCGATGAGCCCGCGCACCGCGGATGCATTCTGCAGCCTCCGATGCGCGGCCTGTGGACGCTGGCATTGGCACCCCCTCGTTGCAATTAAGGTTAGGCTATCTTAAACATCCATCCAGGGTCTCGGCACAAGGCAGCCAGTGGGTTTCCATGCGGCCCGGGGCCGACCACCGTTACCCGTGTGGTGGCGGTGTCCTGCCCGTGGGTATCAAAGTCGCTACATTGTTGCTTGGAGGACCAAAATGCCCAATCAAGCGCCGCGCCCGCGTCCGGTGCCGGGTTTTGCGATCGCGCTCACCGATCTGCGGCCGGGTGAGCGGGCAACCATCGTGGGCACCGCGCCGCGGGCACCTTCGGCGTTAGCGCGCCGGCTGCGACAGTTGGGATTTCGGTCAGCGTCCGTCGTCGAGGTGATCCGCCGGGCCCCGCTGGGTGATCCGACTATCTACCGGGTTCAAGACACCGAACTCTGCCTGCGCCGACGTGACGCGCAACTGATCGAAGTTGACCCGGGAAACGGCGCATGACGACGTGTCACCAGGAGAACGGCGCCGTGGTCTCGGTTGCCGGTGTGGCACGGGTGGCCCTGGTCGGCAGCCCCAACGCGGGCAAGACGACCGTGTTCAACCAGCTGACCGGACTACGCGCCAAGACCGGCAACTATCCGGGTGTCACAGTCGGGCGCAGCGTCGGCTTCGCCAAGTCCGGTGACGTCGAGATCGCCGTTGAGGATCTGCCCGGCACTTACAGTCTCGACCCGATCAGCCCGGACGAGCAGGTGGTAGCTGACGTGCTGGCCGGCGAGATGTCTGACACCGGCTGCCCCGACGCGATCGTCATCGTGGCCGATGCCACCACCCTGCACCGGTCCGTTGTCCTGGTGGCACAGGTGCTGCGGCTTGACCTGCCGTGTCTGCTGGCGCTGACGATGACCGACGAATTGAGCGCCCGCGGCGGCAGCATCGCCGTCGACGCCTTGTCGACGGCACTGGGCATCCCGGTCGTCGCGGTCGTTGCGAACCGCGGCGTGGGCGTCGACAGGGTACGCGATCAGCTGGCGTCCTTCGAGCGGTGGCAGCGTCCCCCGCTGCTGCCCCCGGTCGAGGATGACGCCGTCGACGCCTGGGGCACCTCGGTGCTCGACGCGGCCGGTTACGTTGCACCACAAGCCGATCGGCGCACGCGAGGGATCGACGCGGTGGTATTGCACCCACTGTGGGGCACCGCCGTCTTCTTTGCGGTGATGTTCTGTTTCTTTCAGGTCGTTTTCACCGTCGCCGCGCCACTGCAGGACCGGGTGGGCCGAGTGCTCGGCTGGCTTGGCGGACTGGTCGGTGAGCACATCGACAACTATGTGGTGCGCGGTCTGCTCGGCCAGGGGCTCATCGGCGGTGTCGGAACGGTGCTGCAGTTCATCCCGCAGATCGTTTTGCTGTTCCTGCTGATCGCGTTGTTGGAAAACGTCGGCTATATGGCACGGGCCGCGTTCCTGATGGACCGGGTGATGGCCGCGACTGGATTGGAAGGTCGCGCGTTTGTTGCGATGCTGTCGTCGTTCGCCTGCGCAATCCCGGGGATCATGGCCACGCGCACGCTGCCGTCATCTCGTGACCGGATCGCCACAATCATTACGGCCCCGTTGATGACGTGCTCGGCCAGGCTTCCGGTGTTCGCCTTGCTGGTCGGACTGCTGGTGTCGCCGCAGATCCACTGGTGGGGTCTGAGCGCTCAGGGTGTCGTGATGTTTCTGCTCTATCTGTGCGGCGGGACCGCGGCGCTGATCGCGGCCTCGGTGTTCAAGTCGACGATCCTGCGCAGCGATATCCTGCCGTTCACGATGGAGTTTCCCCCCTACCGCTTTCCGTCGCCCAGGAACCTGCTCATCGCGATGTGGGCTTCGGCGAAGTTGTTCTTGCGCAAGGCGGGAACCATCATCCTGGGCACGTCGGTGGTGCTGTGGGTGCTGCTCAACCTGCCGGCCCGGGCGGCGGAGACCGCGCACATGTCGCCGACGCAGGCCAGCGCGTATGTGATGGACCATAGCTACGCCGCCGACGTCGGGAAGGCGATGGGGCCGGTGTTCAAACCACTCGGTTTCGATTGGCACATCAATGTGGCCCTGTTGGGTTCCTTTTCGGCGCGCGAAATGTTCGTGTCGGCCGTCGGTCAGGTGTCGGCGGCTACCGACCCCGCCAATCCGCATGGAGCACTGGTCGCTCTCACGGACGACGACGGCCATAAGTTGTTCAGCGCGCCGACCGTCATCGCGCTGCTGGCGTATTTCATCTTCGCGTTGCAATGCATGTCTACCGTCGCGGTGATGCGCCGCGAAACGAACTCCTGGCGGTGGCCTGCGGTCGCATTCTCCTACATGTTCGGCCTCGCCTGGGTAGCGGCGTTTGCAGCCAGATCGATCGCGATTGGCCTGGGTGCATGATTCCCCTGCACGCCACTGCCACCGGCGATCCGCGACAGCTTCGATGGGTGGCCGCACCGGACCGGCTGCCACCCCTCGGCGTTGTCCGGCACGCACCGGGCCGGCTGGGCGCACTATTGAAGAGCGGACTGATCGCCGAGATCGCCGTGCGCGCCACCGATATCCTGATCACCGTCGGCGCAACCCGTAGCTGGCGCGAGTTGGGAGACGATATCCGCACGGCGCTCACCGACGCGCTGGTGGACCCGGCCGGTTGGCGGGTCGAGCAACCAACGAGCTCCGAGGCTCAGTTGACGACGCTCGCACAGGAACTACTCGCCGGTCCGATCGGGGAGCTTGCCGGTTCGCACGGCGGGTCGATTGAACTGGTTTCCGTTGTCGGTCTCAACGTGACTGTGCGGATGTCAGGAGCCTGCCGCGGATGCCTCGCCGCGAATTCCACGCTTCGCGACAGGCTGCAACGCGAGCTGCGGCGACGAGCGGGTATCGAGGTCACCGTTATCGCTGAAAACACCTCAGTGGCAGTGGTATTGGGTAAGAAGTTGCGCTCGCTAGCGGCCCGTTGAGCGCTGCCGCATCGGGCCGCGACGGTGGTCGTCGGCGTCGCTGTGCGCGAGTTGGTTGCGGCAGTTCGCGAGGTCGCTTCGGGCATTCAGCGTGACGTCCAGATCGTGGTACGGTTGGCCGCCGAAGACGCTGGCCTTTCCCGCGGCATTGCTCAGCGACGACGTTCGACCGTAGCGTCGAAACGACGATGAGATAACCAGCACCGCAAGGCCATTCAGTTTACCCGGGAACTTCGGCCGGATCGCTGGAGCCGGTTAGTCGACATCGATGATCGCTGGATGGCGCTCAGGCGGCCGGCACCGGGGGACCGCGCCCCATTGCTCCAGTAACCGGGATGCGACGTACAGTCGGCTCATGCAGATCCGCCAGCACCTGCGCGATGAGACAAGCGCCAACAAACCGGCAGTCATCCTGCATCCGTCCGGGACCGTCGTCACCTTCGCAGAGCTGGAAGCCCGAGCCAATCGACTGGCGCACCGATTCCGTGAGGCGGGGCTGCGGGAAGGCGACGTCGTCGCCATTCTGATGGAAAACAACGAGCACATCCACGCGGTCATGTGGGCGGCACGCCGCAGCGGCTTGTACTACGTGCCGATCAACACCCACCTGGCCCCGGCAGAGGCGGCCTACATCGTCGACAACAGTAGCGCCAGGGCGATTGTCGGCTCCGCGGCGCTGCGCGAGACCTGCGCGGGTCTGGCCGGCCACCTTCCCGGAGGCCTGCCGGAGCTGCTGATGGTCGCCGACGGCGACCTGGCGGGCTGGGGGCGATACCCGGAATGCGTTGCCGGCCAACCCGGGACACCGATCGATGACGAACTGGAAGGCGACCTGCTGCAGTACTCCTCGGGAACCACCGGCCGGCCCAAGGGAATCAAACGCGAATTACCGCATGTCCCGCCGGATCAGGCGCCCGGGATGATGTCGGCGCTCATTGATTATTGGATGGACCGCGATTCGGTGTACCTGAGCCCGGCGCCGCTCTACCATACCGCACCGTCGGTGTGGTCGATGAGCGCCCAGGCCGGCGGCATCACCACCGTGGTGATGGAGAAGTTCGATCCCGAGTCGGCGCTCGACGCCATTCAGCGCTACCGGGTGACACACGGCCAGTTCGTCCCGGCGATGTTCACCCGGATGCTGAAACTACCTGATCGGGTGCGTAATTCGTACGACATATCCAGCCTGAAGCGGGTGATGCACGCCGCGGCACCGTGTCCGGTCGAGATCAAGAAGCAGATGATGGACTGGTGGGGACCGATCGTCGACGAGTACTACGCGTCCTCCGAAGCCATCGGGTCCACGCTGATCACCGCCGAGGATTGGCTGGCGCACCCCGGTTCGGTCGGCAAGCCGATGCAGGGCGCGGTGCATATCCTGGACCCCGACGGCAACGAGCTGCCGCCAGGCCAGCCGGGTGAGATCTTTTTCGAGGGCGGCTACTCCTTCGAATACCTCAACGATCCGTCGAAAACCGCTGCGTCGCGCGATAAGCACGGGTGGGTGACGGTTGGCGACATAGGCTATCTCGACGACGAGGGCTACCTGTATCTGACCGACCGGCGCCACCACATGATCATCTCCGGCGGCGTCAACATCTACCCGCAGGAAACCGAAAACGTGTTGGTCACCCACCCGAAGGTGCTCGACGCAGCGGTTTTCGGTGTTCCCGACGAGGAGATGGGACAGCGGGTGATGGCGGCGGTGCAGACCGTCGACCCGGCGGACGCCACCGAGGAATTCGCTGCTGAACTGCTGGCGTGGTTGCGGAATCGCCTGTCGCACTTCAAATGTCCCAAGGCCATCGCTTTCGAGGTGCAGTTGCCGCGCACCGACACCGGCAAGCTCTACAAGGACGGGCTGATCGAGAAGTATTCGGCCTGACCGATGCTGCGTGTAGTTGACCTGTCGAAACCCGCGGATGAGCGGGACGCCGGTGTGCCCTCGCCGCCGGGCGTGATCGTCGCTCAGGGCTCGCCTCCGGATGAATTCTGGCTGGAAACAGCGACTTTCACGCTGACTGACGAGCCATGTGGCGATCGCCGGGTGGTCACCGTGGCGTCGGTGCCCGAGGCGTTGGCCGACGTGACGCGGCGCTGCCGACGCTGGCCGCAGGCCAGCGCCATGTGCGACGACGTGCTACGGGCCCTGGATCCCGCCGGTGCGACGCTGGCCGGCGTGCTGACCGAATCCCTGGCCTACTCGACCCTGCAGGCCGGACCCGAGTTCGCGCGCTGGCTCGACGATCGCGGCCCGGCCGCCGTTCCGGGCACAGCCGACGCGGTGCTCGTGGAGCGCGACGAGGACACCCTGCGTATCCGGTTCAACCGGCCGCACCGACACAATGCTTTTTCCACCGATGTGCGCGCCGCGCTACTGGAGGCGTTGAGCGTCGCGCAGCTGGACCCGTCGGTCACCGGAATCGTGTTGAGTGGCAACGGCCCATCGTTTTGCAGCGGTGGAGACCTTGCCGAGTTCGGCACCTTTGCCGATCCGGTCAGCGCGCACTTTGCCCGCACCCGGCACAGTCCGGCGCTGGTGCTCGACGAACTCAGAGCCAGGCTTGGCCGTGAGTGCCGGGCCGAGGTGCACGGGCGGGTGCTGGGCAGCGGGTTGGAGATGGCGGCGTTCTGCGGATGGGTTGTGGCCCGGCCGGATTCGGTGTTCGGGCTGCCCGAACTGAGCCTCGGACTGATCCCCGGCGCCGGTGGCACCGTCAGCATCACCCGACGGATCGGACGCTGGCGCACGGCATATCTGGTGCTCTCCGGCCGAACTATCGACGCCGAGACCGCACTGGCCTGGGGGCTGGTGGACGCTATCTCGGCGGCCGCCGGCTAGGGGCAGACCTGCTGGCGCGCAACGTTGGAACGCTTCGATCAGTAGCCGGAATACGTGGTGATAGTGGAGGGCATGTTGCGATCGACCGACACGGCCACCACAATCAGGATTACGTAAATAACCCCGACGATCACACCAATGACCGCCCCGGCGATCGCACTGATGATGGCCCACTTCTTGGCGTTGGCGGACGCGGCCTGCGCCTCGGCATAGCGGCCTTGGGCCCACAGCCCGGAGACCTTGGTGGAGTACACGATCGACACGATCCCGAACGGGAGGCAGCACAAGATCGTGGCCAGAATGGCCCAGACGAGGTAGTTGTCCGGCTCTGGTGCGTAGCCGGGTTGCGCGGCCGGCCAACCCGGTTGCGGCTGTTGACCCTGCCAGCCCGGCTGCTGGCCCTGCCACTCCGGGGAACCTCCATACGGCCCTGGCGGATAACTCATGGCTGCCCTCCTTTGGTGCCTACCCTTGGGTTCCCTGGGCGAAGTCAGGCAAATATACAGCACCGGCCGCCGACATATCGGCTAGATACCGCCCCGGGCCACCAGTTGTCCGGCGATCACATTGCGCTGGATCTCGTTGGTGCCTTCACCGACGATCATCAGGGGCGCATCGCGGAAATAGCGTTCGACGTCGTATTCCGTTGAGTAGCCGTAGCCGCCGTGGATGCGCACCGCGTTCAACGCGATCTCCATCGCCACCTCGGAGGCGAACAGCTTGGCCATCCCTGCCTCCATGTCGCAACGCTGGCCGCTGTCGTAGCGCTCGGCGGCATAGCGGGTCAGTTGGCGTGCGGCGGTGAGTTTGGTTGCCATGTCGGCCAGATAGTTGCCGACGGCCTGATGCTTCCAAATCGGCTGACCGAAGCTCTCCCGCTGCTGGGCATAGGCGAGCGCGTCTTCCAGTGCCGCGGTTGCCACCCCCAGGGCACGGGCCGCCACTTGGATGCGGCCTGTTTCGAGGCCCTTCATCATCTGCGAAAAGCCTTCCCCCATGCGACTACCCAAGACTGCCGACACCGGCACCCGGTAGTCGTCGAAGGACAACTCGCAGGACTCGACGCCCTTGTAGCCCAGCTTGGGCAGGTCTCGCGACACCGTCAGGCCCGGTCCGGGCTGGACCAGCACGATCGAGATTCCCTTATGGCGTGGTCGGGCAGCGGGATCGGTCTTGCACAGCAACGCGATCAGCCCGGAGCGGCGCGCGTTGGTGATCCAGGTCTTGGCGCCGTTGATCCGTAAGCCGCCGGCTTCGGATACCAGCGCGGTGGTCGACATGCTCTGCAGGTCGGAGCCGCCGCCGGGTTCGGTGAGTGCCATCGTGGCCCGCAGTTCGCCGGTGGCCATCGCCGGCAGATACGCCGTCTTCTGTTCTTCGGTGCCGAACAGCGTCAGCAGCTTGGCCACCACGGTGTGCCCGCCCATCGCCCCCGCCAGGCTCATCCAGCCGCGCGCCAGCTCCTGGGTGACCTGTACATAGCACGGCATCGACACCGGCGACCCGCCGTACTCTTCGGAGACGGCCAGGCCGAAGATACCGATCCGCTTCATCTGCTCGATCCACGCCTCGGGGTAGGCGTTGGCATGCTCCACCTCGCGGACGCTCGGTTTCACGTCACGGTCGATGAAGGCCCGCACGGTGTCGACCAGCATCGCTTCTTCATGATTCAGCTCATTGCTCACCCGTGTCATATTGACCCTCGCTTCGACCGGCTGCCAGCATGTGGCGTTGTGACATACGCGGACACCCGCCAGGGCGGGCCCTATTTCGACGACCTCTCGGTAGGCCAGACATTCGACTGGGCACCGGCGATGACGCTGTCGCCGGGGCTGGCCGCGGCCCATCAGGCGATCGTGGGTGACCGGCTGCGGCTGGCCCTGGACGCCGCGCTGTGCGCAGCGGTGATCGGCGCGCCCGCACCGCTGGCGCACCCGGGCCTGGTCTGCGACGTGGCGATCGGGCAGTCGACCCTGGTGACTCAGCGGGTCAAAGCCAACCTGTTCTACCGAGGCCTGACGTTTCACCGATTCCCGGTGATCGGCGACACCGTCTACACCCGCACCGAAGTGGTCGGGCTGCGCGCCAACACGGCCAAACCGGGCCGTGCCCCGACCGGGCTGGCGGCGCTGCGGATGACGACCGTCGACCAGGCCGATCGGTTGGTGCTCGACTTCTACCGGTGCGCCATGCTGCCCGCCGGCCCGGATTGGCGGCCCGACCGACCCGAGGCCCCCGGCGACGACTTGTCCACCGTCGGCGCCGACGTGACGGGACCGGCCGTCAACCCCGTCGCCCACTGGGACGCCACGGCCTTCCGAGAACGGGTGCCCGGCCCACACTTCGACGCCGGTATTGCGGGTTCGGTTCTGCACAGCACCGCTGACCTGGTCAGCAGCGCCCCCGAGTTGGCCCGGCTCACCCTGAATATTGCGGCGACACACCATGATTCGCGGGTCGGTGGGCAGCGTCTGGTCTACGGCGGGCACACCATCGGACTGGCGTTCGCCCAAGCCTGCCGATTGCTGCCGAACCTGGTGACGGTGTTGGGCTGGGAACACTGCGACCACAGCGGGCCGGTCCGCGAGGGCGACACCCTCTACAGCGAGCTGCACGTTGAATCCGCCCACCCCACCGGGAACGGCGGCGTGCTGGGGTTGCGGTCGCTGGTCTACGCCGTCGGCGACGCCGCCGGGCCGGACCGGCAGGTGCTGGACTGGCGGTTCACCGCGCTGCAGTTCTGAGCGGCCGCGCGAGCATTACGCTCGGCTGGGTGAGCTGCACCCTGGCCAGGTGGGGGAGGAGCGGGCTGGCCTGCTTGACCGGTCTGCCCGGCGGGCCGCCCGATTTCTCCCGCGCCAACGCGTTGCGCCGCGCCGAGACGATCGTCGCCGATGCGGCCACGCTGCTGACCGGACGGGCCGGGTTGCTGGGACTGACGCGCCGGGGCCGGGTGTCGGCCGGCGGAGCCACCCGGTTGCTCGCGGCCGCCGACGGCTGGCTTGCGATCACGTTGTCGCGCCCCGACGACGTCGCCGCCGTTCCCGCGCTGCTGCAGGCAGATCGGCTGCCCGAAGACCCCTGGCCTGCCATCCGGCGGTGGGCCGCGACGTCGTGCGTGTCCACGATCATCGAGCGGACCCGGCTCCTCGACATCCCCGCCGCGGCATTGGGTGAGGCAACGGCTGCACCGCCGCGGATTCGTCGCCTCGGGCCGCGCGGAGCGGTGCGCGGACCGGCCGGCCTGCTCGTCGCCGACCTGTCGTCGATGTGGGCCGGTCCGCTCTGCGGGCACCTCTTGGCCCGCGCGGGGGCGACCGTTGTGAAAATCGAAAGCCCGCGCCGCCCCGACGGCACCCGAGCCGGCAACCCCTCCTTCTTCGACTGGATCAACGGTGAAAAGCTCTCGTACTGCGTCGATTTCGAAGAACGGGCCGACGAGCTGCGGCAGCTGTTGACCGTCGCGGACATCGTGATCGAGGGTTCGCGGCCTGCTGCGTTGGCGCGACGTCGGCTCGGGCCCGACCACATCGCTCCGCGGCCTGGGCGAATCTGGTTGCGCGTCACCGGCTATGGCGAACAGTCCGGACGGCCGGCGTTCGGTGACGATGCCGCGGTGGCCGGTGGACTCGTCGGATCGGCTGCCGACGGGCCGGTGTTCTGCGGCGACGCCATCGCCGACCCGCTGGCCGGCATCGAGGCAAGCCAAGCGATCAGCGGATCGCTGGGGCGCGGTGGCGGCGAACTCATCGACGTATCCCTGGCAGCAGTTGCCGCCAGCTACGCCGCACTACCACTGACGGCATCGGCATCGACATACCCGGCGCCGCCACCGTCGCCGCCGCCGCCGTCCGGTGCCGCCGCCGAACTCGGCGCAGACAATGACGCCGTGCGCCGCCTCGTCGGTCAAAGACGCGCGTTGCCATGCTGATTCGGCGGGCCACCTTGCTCGACGGGACGAGAGCCGACATCCGGGTGGGCGCCTTGATCGACGAGGTCGCCGACGGTCTGGTCGCAGCGCCGGGTGAACGGGTTCTCGACGCCGCCGGCGGGACAGTGCTGCCCGGCCTGCATGACCACCATATGCACCTGCGCTCGGCGGCCGCGGCTCTAGAATCGCTATTCGTCGGACCACCCGCCGTTCTCACCAAAGAGCTTCTAGCGCAGTCGCTTTCGAAGGCCAGGCCGAGCTCTGACGGGTGGATCCGCGCGATCGGCTATCACGAATCCGTCGCCGGGCGGTTGGACCGAGACGTACTCGATGCGCTGGTGCCCGATATTCCGCTGCGCATCCAGCATCGCAGTGGCGCCCTGTGGATCCTCAACTCCGCGGCACTGGGCAGCGTCGGCCTGGCCGGCCACCCCGATGGTCGGCTGCCCAGCGCCGATTCCGGTTGGTCGGACGGGTTGCCACGGCGCGAAGCCGACCTTGTGCGATTGAGCGACCGGCTCACCTCGATGGGCGTGACCGGAGTCACCGACGCCACCCCGGATCTCGGTGCCGGCGACATGGAGTCATTGCTGACGGCGCATCGCCGCGGCGAATTCCGGCCCCGAGTTCGGTTTTTGGCGCCGGGCAAGAAGATCCTGCATGACGAGCGGCTGGATCTGGACGCCCTCACGGCCTGGATCGCCGGCTGCCACCACGCCGGCCGCCCGGTGGCCGTGCACTGCGTGACCACGGCTCAGCTGGTGGTGACCATCGCGGCGTTGCGCGCCGCCGGCGGCCATCCGCTCGATCGGATCGAGCACGCCGCCGTGGTGCCCGACGACAACGTGGCCGACCTGTGCGATCTCGGGGTGACTGTGGTGACTCAACCGAATTTCGTTGCCGAGCGCGGTGATCAGTACCTCGCCGAGGTCGCGGCCGTCGAACATCATCTGCTCTGGCGAGTCGCGTCGTTGATGGACGCACAAGTGCCGGTGGCATTGTCGACCGATATGCCGTTCGGTCACGGCGACCCGTGGGCGGCCATGCGCGCCGCGGTGCATCGCGCCACATCCGGCGGGGCGGTGCTCAATCCCGGTGAATGTGTCACGGCGCGAACGGCTTTGACGATGTTTCTGGGTCACTCGGATGAGCCCGGGCGGGCGCGCACGGTTGCGGCGGGGCAACCTGGGGACCTGTGCGTGCTGTCGCAGCCGCCCGCGACGGTGTTGGCTCAGCTGGACGCCGGCCTGGTGGCCGCAACCATCGTCGGCGGCGAGATCGCCTATACCAGCGGCCCGGATTGCCCGCGAGCGTAACGCCACGGCGAAAATCCGGCCGGAATTTCGCCGTGGCGCTACGCTCGGCGAGGATCAACCCGCCGGCGTCACCGCCGCCCGCAGCACATCGCACTGCGTCGCGAAGAATCGCTGTGACACTTGGGCCTTCGGTGCTACCAGGTCGAAGCCGTGGAACGCGCCCGGCACCAGTTCGACCCGGCAGGGCACCCCGGCGGCTTGCAGCCGTCGGGCATAGTCGAGATCCTCGTCGTGAAACAGGTCATGGGTGCCGACGCCGATCCACGCCGGCGCCAGGCCGTGCAGGTCCGCACGTCTGCCCGGGACGGCCACTCGGGGGTCCGCATCGCCGAGATACGCCGCCCAGCCAAACCGATTAGCGTGGCTATCCCACAACCGATAGCGCGGGTTGGCGGCGGCCGCGGAACTGCGGTCATCGAGCATCGGGTAGGTCAGCAGCTGAAATGCCGGCACGATTTCGGCGCGGTCGCGTGCCAGCAGGGCCAGCGCCGCGGCAAGACCGCCGCCCGCGCTGGCGCCGCCGATGGCGATCCGGCCCGGGTCCACCGCGGGCAGCGCGGCCAGCCAACGCAGCGCCGAGTAGCAGTCTTCCAGCGGCGCGGGGTAGGGGTGCTCGGGTGCCAGCCGGTATTCCACCGAGGCGACGGTGATGCCCAGCGTCCGGGCGAACTGGCGGCATAGCCGGTCATCCTGGGCGGCCTTGCCCAGCACATATCCGCCACCGTGAATCCACAGCAGGGCCGGTGTCGGCTCGGTAACGCCGGTGCCCCGGTAGAGCCGTACGCCGGCACCCGAGCCCAGCGTGATCACCTCGACATCGCCGGGCGTCCCGCGGCTGGTCAGGGCGATCAGCGCCCGGATGACCGGCAATGTCCGGGGACCGACCAGTCGTCGTGGTGCGAAGCGGGCGGTTCGGCGCAGATCCGGATGGACGACGTCAACGTTGGCGCGCATCCACCCAGTATGTGGCCGGACGCGGGCGCACGATGTGGCGGCGGAGTTGTGCCACCGCCGCCGGCATCGGGCACAAGGGACCCGCCGCGGGGTCTGGCCCGAGCTGCCGAGTTACTGTGCCGCGGAGGGTGTCCGGTGGCCGAGTTCGATGCGCGCGCCGTTGGTATCCGTGCACGCCGGCTTCGCCTAGAGTCAGCGCGGGAGGTCGGGCCGTGGATTCGAAGGGCATCGGTGGGCGTAAACAGCGCCGCGACACTGGCGGCGCAGCCGGGTCTGGCGCGGATCGGCGGGCGGCTGATCGCCAGCCCGGTGGCCCGGTAGGCGTTCCGGAGCGACAACAAGACTCAGCCCACGGCTTTCCCGCCAGCCTGTGGCGCACCGTGGAGCGTCATCCACCGCCGGGTGCGGACCGGCTGAACCGCTTTCGGAGCCCGTTGCGCGGCCCGTGGCTGACATCGGTGTTCGGACTGGTGCTGTTGGTGACGTTGCCGATCGTGGTGATCACCGGGTTGCTGTCCTATATCGCCTATGCACCGCAGTTGGGTCAAGCGATCCCCGACGACGTCGGGTGGCTGCGGCTGCCCGTATTCGCCTGGCCCACCCATCCGTCGTGGCTGTACCGGCTGACCCAGGGTGTCCATGTGGGGCTGGGCCTGCTGATCATCCCGGTGGTATTGGCCAAGCTGTGGTCGGTGATCCCGAAACTGTTCGTCTGGCCGCCCGCGCGGTCGATCGCCCAGCTGCTGGAGCGGGTGTCGTTGTTGATGCTGGTCGGTGGGGGGCTGTTCGAGATCGTCACCGGGGTGCTCAACATCCAGTACGACTACATCTTCGGGTTCAGCTTCTACACCGGGCACTATTTCGGGGCGTGGGTTTTCATCGCCGGCTTCCTGATGCATATCGCGCTCAAGGTTCCGCGCATGATCACCGGGCTGCGCTCGCTGTCGATGCGAGAAGTGCTGCGCACCAACGTGACCGACACCCGGCCCGAACCGCCGGATCCCGACGGGCTGGTGGCCGCCGACCCGGCGGCGCCGACGGTGAGCAGGCGTGGCGCCCTGGCCCTGGTGGGCTCCGGTGTGCTGCTGATCGCGGTGCTGACCGTCGGGCAGACCCTCGGCGGGCCGGCGCGCAGCGCGGCACTGCTCTTGCCTCGCGGACGAGGCCGAGATTTCCCGGTCAACAAGACCGCCGCAGCCGCCGCGATCGCACCCGACAGCGTCGGCGAGAAGTGGCGGCTGACGCTGCGCGGCGGTCCGGCGGAGGTGGTACTGGATCGCGCCGCCCTGGCCGCACTGCCGCAGCGCACCGCCAGGCTGCCGATCGCCTGCGTGGAAGGCTGGTCGACCGTGCAGACCTGGACCGGGGTCCGGCTGGCCGACCTGGCTCGAATCGCCGGGGTCCCGGCACCACGCTCGGCGCGAGTGGTATCGCTGCAGCGCGGCGGCGCATTCGGCACCGCGCGGCTGCAGGCCAACCAGATCAACGATCCCGATGCGCTACTTGCACTGCGCGTCAACGGCGACGACCTACCCCTTGATCATGGCTATCCGGCCCGCATCATCGTTCCCGCGCTGCCGGGTGTGCACAACACCAAATGGGTCGCGGGCATCGAATTCGAGCCGAGCTGAAATGCTAAGAGCGACAAAGCGGTTCGGCCACTACTACGGCGCGCATCCACTACACCTGCTCACCATGCTGTCCGGCTTCGCGCTGCTCGGCTACCTCCTGGCCACCTTCAAGCCCGCCACACTGTGGAACCCCGGCACCTGGTGGCAGTCGATCGCGGTCTGGTTCGCCGCCGCCGTGATCGGACACGACCTGCTGCTCTTTCCGCTATACGCGCTGGCCGACCACGTCCTGGCGGCGCCTGGGCGTCGGTCGGGCCGCTCTCAGCCAGAACTCCCAGAGATCAGCGCGCGCAACCACATTCGCATCCCGGCGCTGGGATCCGGGCTGACCCTGCTGATCTTCCTGCCCGGCATCATCGAACAGGGTGCACCGACCTACCTGGCGGCGACCGGACAGACCCAGCAGCCGTTTCTGGGCAGATGGCTGCTGCTGACCGCGGCGATGTTCGCCGTCAGCGCCATCGTTTACGCTGCCCGGCGCGCCGTTGGGCGGCGATGGGGCGCCGGCAGCCCACAGCGCAGCAGCGAACCACCCCAATGAGATCGTGGTTAGCGCGAACCCGGCGGGGTACGCTCCCCCCATGACGGCGAGCGGCCCGATAATCCCGACAATGATGTCCCAGGTCAAATGGTTGCTGCGGGCCCGTCCGGGCGACTATCTGCTGGCATTGAGCGTCGCCGGGGCTTCGCTCCCGGTGGTCGGCAAGCACCTCGAGCCGCTGGGCAGTGTCACCGCGATGAGCGTCTGGGGTGCCCGGCATGCACCGGAATTCGTGTCCACCAGGGCCAAGGACTGGCTCACCCCGGGAACCAGCGGCCTCCGCCGTCGCGACCGCGCCAGTACGAACGAGGTTTCGGTCGCGGCGCTGCGGGGCATCGTGGCGACCGCCGAGCTGGACCTCGAATGGCCGGTGCCGCAGCGCACCCCACCGGTCTGCGAAGCCCTGCGGCACCGCCGCTACCTGCACCGCCGTGGCGTCCATTACGGCGACAGCCCGGCGCAGTTGCTCGACGTGTGGCGCCGCAAGGAGCTGCCCACCCATCCCGCGCCCGTGTTGCTGTTCGTCCCGGGCGGCGCCTGGATACACGGCAGCCGCACCATGCAGGGGTATGCACTGCTGTCGCGCATGGCGGAGCAGGGCTGGGTGTGCCTGTCGATCGACTACCGCGTCGCGCCGCACCACCGCTGGCCGCGCCACATCCAAGACGTCAAGGCCGCCATCGCCTGGGCGCGGGCCAACGTCGACAAATTCGGCGGCGACCGTGACTTCATCGCGATAGCGGGCTGCTCGGCCGGCGGCCACCTGTCCGCATTGGCCGGGCTCACCGCCAACGACCCCGGCTACCAGGGCGAGTTACCGGAGGGCTCCGACACCTCGGTCGACGCCGCGGTCGGTATCTACGGTCGTTACGACTGGCAGGACCGCTCCACCCCGGAGCGGGTGCGGTTCGTCGACTTCTTGGAGCGGGTCGTGGTCAATCGCAGGATCGCCCGCCACCCGCACGTATACCGGGATGCATCGCCGATAGCCCGGGTGCACAACAATGCGCCGCCGTTCCTGGTCATTCACGGCAGCCGCGACGGGGTCATCCCGGTGGCGCAGGCGCGCAGCTTCGTCGAGCGGCTACGTGCGGCGTCGCGGTCGCTGGTGGCCTATGTGGAATTGCCCGGGGCCGGCCACGGCTTCGATTTGCTCGACGGCGCTCGCACCGGCCCGACCACCCACGCGATCTCGCTATTCCTCAACCACGTTCACCGCACCCGGAATCAGTTCGCAAAAGAGGTCATCTAGGCACCGGCCGAATGCGCCGGTTGTAGAGTCGCGCTATGACCAGGGGGCTGCGGTGAAACGGCTCAGCGGCTGGGACGCGGTATTGCTCTACAGTGAGACACCGAATGTGCACATGCACACCATCAAGGTCGCGGTGATCGAGCTGGACCCGGACAGCCGCCAGTTCGGTATCGACGCGTTTCGCGAGGTCATCGGCGGGCGCATGGGCAAGCTGGAGCCGTTGGGCTATCAACTGATCGACATCCCGCTCAAGTTCCACCATCCGATGTGGCGTGAGCACTGCGAGGTCGATCTCAACTACCACATCCGGCCCTGGAGGCTGCCCCCGCCGGGCGGCCGACGCGAATTGGACGAGGCGATCGGTCAGATCGCCAGCACCGCATTGGACCGCAGATACCCGCTGTGGGAGATGTATTTCGTTGAGGGCCTTGCCAATCACCGGGTGGCAGTGGTCGCCAAGATTCACCACGCGCTGGCCGACGGGGTCGCTTCGGCAAACCTGATGGCGCGCGGCATGGATCTGCTGCCGGGACCGGAAGGCAACCCGTACGTGTCGGACCCGGCCCCGAGCAAGCGGGAGCTGATGAGTTCGGCGTTCGTCGACCACCTGCGCCACCTGGGGCGGGTCCCCGCGACAATGCGGTATACCGCGGAGGGTCTGGCCCGGGTGCGGCGCAGCGCGCGCAAGCTCTCTCCCGAATTGACCCGGCCGTTCACCCCGCCGCCGACCTTCATGAACCACAAGATCACTCCGGAGCGCAGGTTCGCCACCGCCACCCTGGCGCTGGTCGATGTGAAGGAGACGGGGAGAAGGCTCGGGGCGACGATCAACGACATGGTGCTGGCCATGTCCACCGGAGCGCTGCGCAGCCTGCTGCTGCGCTACGACGGCACGGCCGAACCGTTGCTCGCCTCCGTCCCGGTGAGCTACGACTTCTCACCGCAGCGGATCTCGGGAAACCACTTCAGCGGCATGCTGGTGGCGCTGCCGACCGACTGTGACGACCCGCTGGAGCGGGTGCGGGGCTGTCGCGAGAACGCGTTGTCCGCCAAGGAAAGTCACCAGCTGCTGGGACCGGAACTGATCAGCCGCTGGGCGGCCTACTTTCCACCGGCCGGTGCCGAGGCGATGTTTCGGTGGATGTCCGGCCGCGACGGGCAGAACAAGATCCTCAACCTGAACATCTCGAACGTTCCCGGTCCGCGCGAACGCGGCAGGGTGGGTGGTGCGCTGGTGACCGAGATCTATTCGGTGGGCCCGTTGACCGCGGGCAGCGGCCTGAACATCACCGTGTGGAGCTATGTCGACCAACTCAACATCTCGGTGCTGACCGACGGCGCCACCCTCAGGGATCCACACGAGGTGACCGAGGCCATGATCGCCGATTTTATTGAAATACGAAGGGCCGCTGGTCTTTCCGAAGAGTTGACAGTCGTCGAGCTGGCGCTGGCGCAAGCGTGACGGCCACAGCATGATCCACATCAGAAGGAGCTGCTAACCACTGTGAGTGAAGAATCCGGCACCACCGAACCCGAAGTCCTTGTCGAACAGCGTGATCGGATCCTGATCATCACGATCAACCGGCCGAAGGCCAAGAACGCGGTCAACGCCGCGGTCAGCCGTGGCCTGGCCGACGCGATGGATCGCCTCGATTCCGACGCCGGCCTCTCGGTGGGCATCCTCACCGGCGCGGGCGGTTCGTTCTGCGCGGGAATGGATCTCAAGGCCTTCGCCCGCGGCGAGAACGTCGTGGTCGCAGGCCGCGGCCTGGGCTTCACCGAACGTCCACCCGCCAAGCCGCTCATCGCGGCGGTGGAAGGCTACGCGTTGGCCGGCGGCACCGAGTTGGCACTGGCCACCGATCTGATTGTGGCAGCCCGGGATTCGGCGTTCGGCATTCCGGAGGTCAAACGTGGACTGGTCGCCGGCGGCGGGGGACTGCTGCGGCTGCCCGAGCGCATCCCGTACGCGATCGCCATGGAGCTGGCGCTCACCGGTGACAACCTGCCCGCCGAACGCGCCCACATGCTGGGTCTGGTCAACATCTTGGCTGAGCCGGGCAAGGCACTCGAGGCAGCTATTGCGCTGGCCGAAAAGATCACCGCCAACGGGCCGCTGGCGGTGGCCGCCACCAAGCGGATCATCACCGAATCACGTGGCTGGAGCCTGGAAAACCGGTTCGCGGAGCAGCTGAAGATTTTCGGTCCGGTGTTCATGTCCAACGACGCCAGGGAAGGCGCGATCGCGTTCGCCGAGAAGCGCCAGCCGCGCTGGACCGGCACCTGAGCCCGCGAGCAGACGCGGTAGTTACGGCGCCTCATCGGTCAGGTAGCGCTGCACGGTGGGTCCCAGCCAGGCGACCAGTTCGTCGACGCCGGTCGAGGCGATCGGTTCGATCTTCAGCTGGTACCGCGCGAATGCCAACCCCGCCAGATGGCTGGCCACCAGCTCGGCCCGCAACTGCGCATCGGTGACTCCGAACTCGGCCGTGAGCCGCTCGGCGATCGGGCCGGCGAGGCTGTCGTGCAAGATCTTTCGGGCCTGGGGCTGAATCGCGGCCGAACGCCATAGCGTCAGCAGCGGCTCGAACTCCGCACCTTCGTCCCAGTGCTCCAGGAAACGGCGCACCAGCCGCGGGCCGATCTCGTCGATCCCCTCGTCCAGCAGCGTGGCCAGTTGATGCAGTGGATGCTCGGGACCGGTCAGCGCCGACGCGGTGAACAGCCCCTCCTTGTTGCCGAAGAAGTAATAGACCATCGCGACGTCCACGCCGGCGTCGCCGGCTATCGCCCGGACGGTGGCCCGCTCGTAGCCGTCGCGCATGAAACGTTCGCGGGCGGCGGCAATGATGCGCTGCTTGTTCTGCTGACCGGTGCGCCACCGGCCGCTGCGCCGGGCTTCTGTCATGCCGGTGAGCATACTTCAACACCCGTTGATGATCGCGAGGCCGAGGCGTACGCTCATTCTTGAACGGAGGTTGAAGTATCATGACGACTACCCACGAAAGAAAACTCTGGTGGCGGCACCTGATCTCGTTCCTGATCGCTCCGGTGACCATGACCCTGGTGATACCGGCGCTGATCGTGGTCGCATCGGGGGTACGGGCGCCGGATCTCCATTCGCCGGTGGCAGCCGGACTGGCGACGGTCGGTGTCCTGTTGATCGCGGTCGGCATCGGCCTGTTGATCTGGACGGTGGCACTGTTCGACCGGGTGGGCCACGGCACCCTCGGGGTGGGCAGCACGCTCGGAGAACCGGTACAGCTGGTGGTGCGGGGCCCGTATCGGCATGTGCGCAACCCGATGATCAGCGGTGTGCTGTGCATCCTGCTCGGTGAGGCGGCCGTAGCCGCGTCGGGCTGGTTGCTGCTGTGGTTTGCCACCTTCTGGGCGGTCCAGGTGATCACCATCCGATTCTGGGAAGAGCCGCATCTGCGACAGCGCTACGGCACCGAATACATCGAGTACCGCCGCAACGTTCCCGGTTGGATTCCGCGAATCTCGGCCTGGCGCTAGGCCTTTCACAAGCCCGTGACCTGGTTTGCGGTGTCGCTGTCGCTGCCCTCGAACGGCGACCCTCATGGGTTACACTGAAAGCTAGATTTGTAAAGGTCCGGGGATCGGAGAAGGGTCGCCGATGAGCGTTTCGCTGCTGCTCGAGATGGCTGCGTCGAGCAACCCTGACCGCACGGCCGTCGTCTCGGGAGAACTGCGGCTGACGACTCAGCAGCTCAGCGACCTCGCCGACGGCGGCGCCGGGGTACTCGCGGCGTCGAATGCCCGGCATGTGGTGTACGTCGGCACCGGCGGGGCGACGCTGCCGCTGCTGATCTTCGCCTCGGCGCGCGCCGGGCTGACCTTCACCCCGATCAACTATCGGCTGTCCGCCGACGGCATCCGGGCCCTGATCCGCCGGTTGCCCGAACCCCTGGTGATCGCCGACGACCGCTACGGGGGGATGCTCGGCGATGCACCGTCGATGAGTTCGGACGAATTCCTGGCGCTGGCCGGCAGCGCCGATCCGGTGTCGGAATTTGCCGACCCCGACGCGGTGGCGATCGTGCTGTTCACCTCGGGAACCACGTCGCAGCCCAAAGCCGTCGAACTCACCCACAACAATCTCACCAGCTACGTCACCGGGACAGTCGAATTCGCCTCGGCCGACAGCGGCGACGCCGCACTGATCTGCGTGCCGCCCTACCACATCGCCGGGGTCGGGGCGGCGCTGTCAAACCTGTACGCCGGTCGAAAGATGGTGTATCTGACCGACTTTGACGCGCACGAATGGGTGCGGCTGGCCAACGCGGAACAGGTCACCACCGCGACCGTGGTGCCGACCATGCTGGACCGTATCGTCTCGGTGCTGGAGACCGGCGAACACAAGCTGCCCACCTTGCGCAACCTGGCCTACGGCGGCTCGAGGGTGGGCCTGCCGCTGGTCCGCCGTGCCCTGGAACTGCTGCCGGACGTCGGCTTTGTCAACGCCTACGGCCTGACCGAGACCAGCTCGACGATCGCGGTCCTGACCCCTGACGACCACCGGGCCTCGCTCTCGGCGTCGGACGCCGCGCTGGCGCGGCGATTGGGATCTGTCGGGCGGCCGGTGCCCGGCGTCGAGGTGCAGATCCGTGGCGAGGGAGGCACCGTGCTGGGTCCCGGCCACACCGGCGAGTTGTTCGTCCGCGGCGAGCAGGTGTCCGGGCGCTATACCGGTGTCGGTTCGGTGCTCGACGAGAACGGCTGGTTTGCCACGAAGGACATCGCGATGCTCGACGAGGACGGCTACCTGTTCATCGGCGGACGCAGCGACGACACCATCATCCGCGGCGGTGAGAACATCGCGCCCGCCGAGCTCGAAGAGGTGCTGATCGAACACCCGCAGGTGCGCGACGTCGCCGTGGTGGGCGTCGAGGATCCGCAGTGGGGCCAGGCCATCGTCGCCGTCGTGGTGCCATCGGCGGGCGCCGACCCGGACCCGGAGGAATTGCGCGAATATGTACGTGAGAGTTTGCGCGGATCACGCACCCCGGACCGGGTAGTGTTTCGCCACGAGCTGCCAACGACCGCCACCGGCAAGGTACTCCGCCGGGAGATCATCGAAGAACTAGCAGGAACGACATCATGATCAAGAACGGAACCCGCCTCGCCAGCCAGGTCTGTGATACCCAGGTCATCGTGGTCAGAAGTGCGGACAGCCTCGACGACCTGCGCTGCGGCGGCGTACCGATGGTGGCGATCGGCGCCGAGCGCTCCGGCCGACTCGACCCGGCGTTCGCCGACGGCTCCGTGATGGGCAAGCGCTACGTCGACGACGACGGGGCCGAGGTGCTGGTGACCAAACCGGGCGCCGGGTCATTGAGCGTCGGTGACACCAAGCTGCACCTCAAAGAGGTCAAGCCGCTGCCGGCCAGCGACTGAGCGCCGCTATAGCCTTGGGCGCCGGGCGCCCCGAACGGCAGACCGCCGCGGCCACCGTTGCCGCCGGGCTTGCCGATCGACCCGGTTCCCCCGTTACCGCCGTTGCCCAGGGGGCCGCCGAGATATTGGGGGCGGCTCTGAAGTCCATCGCCGGTTAGGTGCCAGCAAACAGGTCATGCCCGCTTCGGGGCGGTTGTGGGCGCCGCCGTTAATCGCCCGAGCCGTTGTGATTGGCGGCAGAACCGCTACTACGAACGAATTCCCTTGAGGCAACCAGAAATTGGAGCTGGTCGCCAACTGTGCGCAGCGGCTCGGCGGTATGCGTCGAGCGGCACAGCATGATGGCCCCCTCCAGCGCGGCCACGGACGTCACCGCCAGCGCCGCCGCGTCCGACTCGCCGAAACCGTCGGTGATGAACGCTCGAGTCAATGCACTACACCAGCCGTTCAGGATCGTGCCGGCCTCTGTGGACAGCTCGAGTCCGTCGTCGGCCGAGCCCAGCGCGGCCGCGGCAACGGGACAGCCCGCGGTGAAGTCGCCCTCGGTGAGCAGATGTTGCCAATAATCGACGAACTCGCGCAGCAGCACCCGGGCCCCCCGGTCGGCAGCGTTTTCGATCACGGCGGTGATCGAATCCCCGGCGTAGCGAAGTGCCTCGCTCAGTATCTGATTTCGTCCGTCGGGAAAGTGGTGGTACACCGAGCCGCGTGGGGCGCCGCTGCGCGCGAGCACCGAATCGATGGTCACGCCGGCCGCGCCACGTTCGCGCAGCACCTGCGCGGCGCTGACCAGCATTTTGTCCCGCGTGCCGCCGCGCTTCTTCGCGGCCGTGCCGGTCGGTGTCATGCGGCGTGCGAGTGGCCGTGACGCGGCACCGGCCAGTGCAGATGGCGAAGGTTCAACCGAAGCGTTCGTCGGCGTCTATCGGGCAGTTCGCGGGTGAATCGGAAGCCGGCGATGTTGAGCTCGATGATCCACATGGTTACTCCCGGTGGAAGGTATTGCCTCATGTACCGGGTCACCGGCCACGATTATGTATCGAAGCATAATATGTCTGCGACTGTCGGGGAAGAGCCGACGCCGATCCACGATAAATCTCGGCGGACGTATTATGTTCTATTGCATAATGCCTTTTTGTGAGGTTCACTGAGCCGATGACCACTGCTTCTCGTGCTTCTCGGCCCTCCCTGCCAGACCTCGCCACCGTGTCCCTCGAGCGGGACGGCCATGTCCTGCTGATCGGCCTGAACCGGCCGCACAAACGCAATGCCTTCGACCGGGCGATGCTCGGCGACCTGTCCCGGGCGTACGGGCTGCTGGAATCCGATGACTCGCTACGGGCCGGGGTGTTGTTCGCCCACGGCGACCACTTCACCGCCGGCCTCGATCTGGTCGACGTCGGCCCTGGCATCGCGAGCGGGGAATTGGCTTTCCCCGAGGGTGGACGCGATCCCTGGCGGTTGGACGGCGACTGGACCACACCGCTGGTCACCGCCGTGCACGGCTGGTGCATGACGTTGGGCATTGAACTGCTGCTGGCCGCCGACATTCGCATAGCCGCGGCCGGGACCCGGTTCACCCAGCTCGAGGTGCAGCGCGGGATCTACCCCTTCGGCGGGGCGACGATCCGGCTGCCGGGCGAGGCCGGGTGGGGCAACGCCATGCGCTGGCTGCTCACCGGAGACGAGTTCGATGCGGCCGAGGCGTACCGGATCGGCCTGGTCCAGGAGGTGGCCGACGACGCTGCGGCGGCATTGGCCCGGGCCAGCGAGATCGCGCACACCATCGCCGACCGTGCCGCGCCGCTGGGGGTGCGGGCCACGCTGGCGTCGGCGCAGCTTGCCCGCCGGCAGGGCGAGGCGGCGGCCATCGAGCGGCTGCGCCCCGACGTCGCAGCCTTATTCGCCACCGCCGACGCCGCCGAGGGCGTCCAGTCGTTCATCGAACGACGGCAGGCCCGGTTCCAGGGACTCTAGTTGGCCGAGCATACGAATTTTGGCGGGTTGCGTCTGCTCGCCCTGGTTACTCGACGGTGTAGCCCATCGGCATCAGCACGCTCTTCTGCTGGGTGAAGTGCTCGACACCTTCCGGCCCGTTCTCGCGCCCGATTCCGGAGTTCTTGTAGCCGCCGAACGGGCAGCAGGGATCGAAGGCGTACCAGTTGATTCCGTAGGTGCCGGTGCGGATCTTCTCGGAGACCTCGATACCGTGCGGGATATTGGTGGTCCAGACGCTGCCGGCCAGCCCGTACACCGAATCGTTGGCGATCTTGATCGCATCCTCCTCGGTGTCGTAGGGGATGATCGACAGCACCGGCCCGAAGATCTCCTCCTGGGCGATCGTCATCTTGTTGTCGACGTCGGCGAAAACTGTTGGCTGCACGAAGAATCCGTTGTCCAGGCCTTCGGGACGGCCACCGCCGCACACCAGCCGCGCGCCCTCCTCGATGCCCTTGGCGATGTATCCCTCCACTCGGGCGCGCTGTTTCTCCGAGATCAGCGGCCCCACTTGTACGGCCGGGTTCGACGGCGGCCCCACCGGCAGTGCCTGCACGAAAGTGCTTACCGCGTCCACGATTTCGTCATACCGGGAGCGCGGCGCCAGAATGCGCGTCTGGTTCACGCAGCCCTGCCCGGCGTTCATCACGCCGGAGAACACCATCATCGGGACAGCGCTGGCCAGATCGACGTCTTCGAGCATGATGGCCGCCGATTTGCCGCCGAGTTCCAGCGTGCATGGCTTGAGCAGCTCGGCTGCGCGCTTGCCCACCTCCTTGCCGACGGCCGAGCTGCCGGTGAAGGTGAACATATCGACGTCGGGGTTGGAGGTCAGCGCCTGGCCGGTCTCGATACCGCCGGGCACCACCGACAGCACCCCTTCGGGCAGGCCGGCCTCGGCCAGCAACTCAGCCAAAGCGTTAGCCGTCAAAGGGGTTTCGGCGGCCGGCTTGAGCACCACGGTGCAGCCGGCGAGCAGCGCGGGGCCCAGCTTGTTGATGGCCAGGAACAGCGGCACGTTCCACGCCACGATCGCGCCCACCACACCGACGGGCTCACGATGGACGATGGTCTGGCCGTAGGAGCCGGTGCGGATCTCCCGCCACTTGACCTGGTCGACGGCCTGAGTGGCGAAGAAATTCAGCGCCCCCATCGAGCCCATCCAGTGCATCGTCTCGATGATCGTCGGCGGCTGACCGGTCTCGTCGGCGAGCAGTTTGGTAAATAGGCCTTTGCGTTCTTCCAGCAGCTTGGCCGCGGCGGCCAGCACCGCCGCCCGCTCCTTCGGCGGGGTCGCCGGCCACGGCCCGTTGTCGAATGCCGCCCGGGCCGCTGCAACCGCGGCGTCGACATCGGCGCCGGCCGCCAGCGGAACCTTGCCGACGTACTCGCCGGTGGCGGGGCAGTGCACTTCAATGACTTCGGAGGTCGACGGTTCCGTCCACTTGCCGCCGATGAAAAGTTTGTCGTATTCGGTCGTGTGGCTGTCGCTCATGGCGCCACCCTACCCAAGCCGACCCGAAACGAGAACACGTTCCATTATCGCGGCTGTAGGACCAGCACCAGGTTGCTCACCAAGAACTCCCGCAGCAGCGGCACGGTCGTCAGCCACCACGCCCATCGCGGGTGGTAGCGGGGAAATGCGGCGATCGCGGCACCGGTGCTGGCGGCCCACTTCAGACCGTCGGCCACCGAGACCGCAAACAACGACGACCCGTAGTTGTTTTTCGCCGGGTGGCCGTGTTTTCGGGTATAGCGCGCGGCGGCGCGGGCACCGCCGAGGTAATGGGTCAGACCCATCTCGTGTCCGCCGAACGGGCCGAGCCAGACGGTATAAGAGAGCACGACCAACCCGCCCGGCCTGGTCACCCGCAACATCTCGGCGCCGAGCTGCCACGGCCGCGGCACGTGCTCGGCGACATTGGAAGACAGGCAGATGTCCATCGAGTCGTCGGCGAATGGCAGTGCCATGCCCGAGGCCCGCACAAAAACGCCCGGAGCGCCGGCGTTTGCGGGGCCCGCGGCGTGCATTTCGGCAGGGTCCGGTTCGACGCCGATGTAGCGGACTCCGGCGTCAGCGAACGCCGAGGCGAAGTATCCGGGACCACCGCCCACGTCGAGTAGTGTGCGACCGGTCGGCGGCTCCCCGTGGCCGGCCAGCCAAAGATCACCGACCATCGTCGCGGTGTCGGCTGCCAGGGCGTCGTAGAAGCGTGCCGGGTCGGACCGCTCATAGCGGAACAGTGACAGCAACCGCAGCGAACGGGTCAGTGTCGCCCGGCGCGCTACGACATCGGTGACATGGGAGGCGACGGCCACCGGCCACACCCTACGCACATCAGCTGTTCGCGGCTGTTCGCGGCCGTTCGCGGCTGTTCGCGGCTCGCGCGCCTGGTTCGCGGCCGGTTCGCGCCCGTTTCGCGCCTCCCGCGCCTGGTTCGCGCCTGGTTCGCGCCCGTTTCGCGCCTCCCGCGCCTGGTTCGCGCCGCCCACGATGTCGATCAGCTTGGGACGGGTCTCATGCGCCATCGACTGTGCATCTACGGCTTTGGTCGTGCAGTCAGGGCGGTCGACAGGCCCTGGATTCAGCCGCCAGTACACACTCAGCGCCGCCAGCGCACACTCGGCGCCGCTGGTACACACTCGGCGCCGCCAGCGCACACTCAGCGCCGCCAGTACACACTCGGCGCCGCGCGGCGGCGCGCATCGTCGCCAGGCGGGGTCTGATCGCCTGGCTCCTTCTCACGCCGCGCGGCGGCGCGCATCGTCGCCAGGCGGGGTCTGATCGCCTGGCTCCTTCTCACGCCGCGCGGCGGCGCGCATCGTCGCCAGGCGGGGTCTGATCGCCTGGCTCCTTCTCACGCCGCGCGGCGGCGCGCATCGTCGCCAGGCTAGGCTGGCGACGATGTCTGGACTGCGCTCGGTGTTGCTGCTGTGCTGGCGCGATACCGGGCATCCCCAGGGCGGTGGCAGCGAAACCTATTTGCAGCGCATCGGCGCGCAGCTGGTCGCATCCGGTATCAAGGTCACGTTGCGTACCGCCCGCTATCCGGGGGCCCCACGACACGACGTCATCGACGGGGTGCGGATCAGCCGCGCCGGTGGCCGCTATTCGGTGTACGTGTGGGCGCTGGTGGCGATGGCACTGGCGCGGTTCCGGTTGGGCCCGCTGCGCCGGGTCCGGCCGGACGTGGTGGTCGACACCCAAAACGGTCTGCCGTTTCTAGCCCGGCTCTTGTATGGGCGTCGCACGGTGGTGCTGGTCCACCATTGTCATCGCGAGCAGTGGCCGGTGGCCGGCCCGGTGCTCGGTCGGCTGGGCTGGTTCGTCGAATCGAAGTTGTCGCCGCGGCTCAACCGGCACAACCAGTACGTGACTGTGTCGTTGCCGTCGGCGCGTGATCTGGTCGCCCTGGGTGTGGATAACGGGCGGATCGCGGTGGTCCGCAACGGACTCGACGAGGCGCCGGCGCAGACGTTGTCCGTTCCGCGCGCGGCCACGCCGCGGGTGGTGGTGCTGTCGCGGCTGGTACCGCACAAGCGGATCGAGGATGCGCTGGACGCCGTGGCGGAGCTACGGCGACGAAACCCTGGGATACCGGGTCTGCACCTCGACGTGGTCGGTGGCGGCTGGTGGCGGCAGCGACTCGTCGACCACGTGAACCGGCTCGGCATTTCCGACGCGGTGACTTTCCATGGTCACGTCGACGACCTCACCAAACACCATGTGTTGCAAAGCTCTTGGGTACACCTGTTGCCGTCGCGCAAGGAGGGGTGGGGTCTGGCGGTGGTGGAGGCGGCCCAGCACAGCGTGCCCACGATCGGGTATCGATCCTCCGGCGGTCTGTCCGACTCGATCATCGACGGGGTGACCGGCATCCTTGTGGACAGCCACCGCGAACTGGTGGACCGGCTCGAACAACTGCTTTCCGATCCGATCCTGCGCGATCAACTCGGCGCCAAGGCGCAAGTGCGTAGCGGCGAATTCTCTTGGCAACAAAGCGCCGAAGCCATGCGCACGGTGCTCGAAACGGTGCTGGCGGAAGACCGCCTCAGCGGCGTGGTGTAAATCGCGAAACCTAATCCGTCGGGATCCGCGGCCTCTCTTCGCCTCTGGTTAGCCTCTGGTTAAGTGTCGCCGCACCCAGCAGCCGGCCATGCCCGCCGCGCCCGCGAGCAGCAGGCAGAGCCATACCCAATGCGCAAGCATCGTCGCTCGGAGGCCCGCAACAGCGACGCCGTCGGCTTGGCCGCCAACCCGGTAGAGAGCCAATTCGGTGTCACGATACGTCGGTGTCAGCCGGTCGAGCGTGCGCGCAGCCGAACCCATGTCGCCGGCGCTGTCCGATTCGACGACCACCCAGCCGACTCCCGCCCGCGCCAACGCCGACGGATCGGCCCCGCGCAGCAGCAACTCCTGCACCTCGCGGGCGTGAACGCCGTCCCCGGGAACCGTCACGCCGGAAATGACCAGATCACCCGTCGTCAGCACATCGGCGCGAACCCAGCGGGGCAACGGATCGAGTACCGGCGCGGGCCCCGACCAGGAAAAGCGCCGCATGGTGCCGGCGGGCAGCACCGCGACATCCGCCGGCTCACGGTTGATCGCCGCCGCGACGGCCGCCCACCCCGACGGGTAGTGCACGGGTGTGACCCTGCCCCACACGCCCCACGCCAGGTCCGGCAACGCCAAGACGAGGGCCACACAGCAGACCAACCCCGCCACGGCAGGCCGCCACCAACGTGCCAGCGTCACCACCGCCCCAGCGCCGCACACCGTGTAACCCGGCACCGCCAGCGCCACCCACTTCTGCCCGTCCCGCAGCACACCCAGCCCGGGTACCGCGTCAACCACCGCGGTCAGCACATGCAGCCCCGGGCCGGTGGCCAATCCCGCCGGCACCAGCACCGATACCGCCGCCAGCACCAACAGCGGCACTGCTGTCGCCCGACGCAGCGCCGCGGGAAGTCCGACCGCTACCACGGCGAGCAGCACCGCGGCCGAGGCCACCGCGAAAAGCGTTGTGCGCGAATCGGGTACGGCATCACCATTCCAAACTCCGCCGAGACTGGCCAGGCTGGCGAGCGTGCCCAGGCCGGTTTCGGCACGCGGCGCGAACGCGCTGACGCCCAGCCCGTTCGCCGCGGTTTGGCTGGTTAACGACCCCAGGGCCGATGCCGTCAGCCAGGGCAGCGCGCCAACCACCGCAAAGCCCAATCCCGTTGCGGCGCAAAGCCAACGGGGCCGGCCGTCACCGGGAGCGGCCACGCAGGTCAGGGCAACCGTAGCGGCGAGCAGCAGCCCGGTCGGGGTCAGTCCGGCCAGCGCGATCCAAAACGCCAGGGCAAAAAAGCCGGACCCGCCCAAGCGCAACCCCAGCATCGCCGTGGCAACCCACGGCAGGCAGCCGTAGCCGAGCAACAGGCTCCAATGCCCCTGCAAAAGGCGTTCAGCGACATAGGGATTCCACACCGCGAGGGTGATCGCGACGAACTGGCCAGCTGCTCCCGCCGCCGGCAGCACCACCGACACCAGTCGGGCCGCGCCCCAGCCCGCGAACCACAGGCCCAGCACCAGTAATGCCTTCACCACGATCCCGCCGTCGACCAGATGCGACGCCAGCGCCACCGCGAAATCCTGCGGCGTTGCCCGAGGCGCTGCCGTCAGCCCGAGGGCGCCAGCGGATAGGTATGACCGTGGGGTGGACACCGCGTCACGCAATAGCAGATATCCGGGTCGCAGGAGCGGCAGCAGCACCAGTAGCGCCAGAGCCAACGCATAGCCCGGTCGCAACCAGCGCACGTCGGCGCGTTAAGTCCGTTCCGCGGGGGGAGGCTCAGGCGGTCCGGATTCCGGTGGCGGCTCGGTCGAGGCCGACGGGGGCGGGGGCGACTCCGCCGTGGGGGTGGCCGGGTCGGCTGGCAATTCGGGACGCTGGGTAGGCAGTTTCTCGGTCTCGGCCTCGGCTCCGGGCACAGGTTCCGCCAGCCCGGCGCGCCGGAAGTAGTCGGTGTCGTCGCGGTCGAGGCCGGGCTCGGTCAGGGCGCTTTCGGTGCGCAGGCTGAAGGACGCGAGCAGGCCACCACCGACCAGCGCGATCAAGCCGACGGCAGTGAAGGTGATCGGCAACACCCGCGACCACAGCGCCAGCCGGTCGCGCTCGTCGCGTGCGGTGTTGACCTGGGATTCGACGGTCTCTTCGGTGGACGTGACCTTGTAGTCGGCCAGCGTCACCTCGGGCTTCATCGCCTCGCGGGCGTAGTAGTGGTAGGCGCGTTCGGTTTCCTTGACGATGGTGCCGGTCACCGGGTCCACCCAGAAGGTTCGCTGCGCGGCGTAGTAGCGGTTCATCGTGATCTGCTCGCCCGGTTCGCCGGGAACACCCCACATCGCTGCGGTTGTGGTGATCTTGCCGTCCTCGTCGCCGGCGTACAGCGACGGGTACTTGATCGGCGCGACCAACTTCCCGTCGGAGCCATAGCCCACGTTCTGCGTGAAGCGGTAGGTGGTTAAGCCGTTGACGTCCTCTTGGCTGTCGTAATTGGCGTCGAACGCCTTCTGCGCGATCGGATCGAAATAGGGGTAGGACTTCTTCTCGGTGTGAAACGGGAAGCGGTAGGCCAGCCCTTCGTGGCGCAGCGGGATGGCGGTCGGCGGGCTTTCGTCGTTGAGACCGCGGGGCTTCTGGACCGCGCCGCCGGTGTGGGTGTCGTCGGAGACGGCCATCGCCGTCTTGCGGTTGAGGGTGACGGTGTCGACGATCGCCAGCAGCAGACCGGTGTCCTTCTGCTTGTCGGTACGCCGCACCGAGGTGCCGACCTGCAGGGTGACCACATCGGCGTTGGCCGGCGATTCGACGGTGACCTGCTGTTGGGACACCAGTGGCACGTTCTGGTTGACCACGACGTGGTCACCGGACAAAGATGCCGAGTCGAGCGCCGATCCGGTGCCCTGCCTGATCAGCGTGGCATCGATATCCAGCGGAATCTTGGCGATCCTGCTACTCGTGTAGGTGGACAGCAGCAGCGCGGCCATCAGCAGAGCGGCTCCGAGCCCGATCGTCCCTAATGCGGCCATCCGCAACATGACTGCTCGGTTCACGTTGCCGTGACCTCCTTCTCAGACCATGGACTCGTCAGTTGCGATCGCTCCGACCTGACCATGCAGCGAGGCAAAACCCGTTTGACCCTAACAGCAGAACGCATTGCCCCGGGCTGCCTACCTGTCCCACTTCGCCGGTGTACCCCGTTCGCGCCTCGGCACACGGGCACACTGTGATGGTGACCGATAGCCAGCGGGTGGGCGGGACGCGCAGCTTCCTGCCCGCCGTCGAGGGTATGCGCGCATGCGCGGCGATGGGCGTGGTCGTCACCCATGCCGCATTCCAGACCGGGCATTCGAGTGGTGTCGCCGGCCGGCTGTTCGGCCGGTTCGATCTGGCCGTGGCGGTGTTTTTCGCGCTGTCGGGATTCCTGCTGTGGCGCGGGCACGCGGCGGCGGCACGAGATGCCGGACCACGCCCACGTACGGGTCACTATCTGCGATCGCGGGCGGTCCGTATCATGCCGGCATACGTGGTGGCAGTGGTCGTGATCCTGTCCCTGCTGCCCGACGCCGATCACGCCAGCCCGACTGTGTGGCTGGCCAACCTGACGCTGACCCAGATCTATGTCCCGCTCACCTTGACCGGCGGCCTGACCCAGATGTGGAGCTTGTCCGTCGAGGTCACCTTCTACCTGGCGCTGCCCGTGCTCGCCTTGCTGGCCCGCCGCATTCCCGTCGGCGCGCGGGTGCCGGCGATCGGCGCACTCGGGGTGAGCAGTTGGGCCTGGGCGTGGATACCCGTGCACACCGATTCCGGGCTCAACCCGCTGAACTGGCCGCCGGCGTTCTTCTCGTGGTTTGCCGCGGGAATGCTGCTGGCCGAGTGGGCGCACAGCCCGATCGGGTGGCCGCACCGGCTGGCGCGCCGCCGGGTATTCATGGCCGTGGTGGCGGTGCTCGCCTACCTGGTCGCGGCGTCACCGCTGGCCGGTCCGGCGGGTTTGGTCCTGGGCAGCCCGACCCAGTTCGCGGTGAAGACCGCGATGGGCGCGCTGGTGGCGTGGGCGTTGGTCGCGCCCCTGGTGCTGGACCGGCCGACGACACCGCACCGGCTGCTCGGCAGTACCGCCATGGTCACGCTGGGGCGGTGGTCCTACGGCTTGTTCATCTGGCATCTGGCCGCCCTGGACATGGTGTTCCCGGTGCTCGGCGTCTTCCCGTTCACCGGCCACCTGCCGGCGGTGCTGGCGCTGACGCTGATCTTCGGTTTCGCCATCGCCGCGGTGAGTTACGCCCTGGTCGAGTCGCCCTGCCGGGAAGCGTTGCGCCGGTGGGAGAAAAGCGCCAAGCACATCGAGCCGCAGGACGTCGACCGGGAAGCGGACGCGATCGCGCCGTAGGGCTACTCGTAAGCGCCCTGCCGCTCGAAAATCCGGCGTGGGTTGTCCACAAGCATGGTGTGCAGCTGCTCGTCGGTGACACCGCGCTGCTTCAAGGCGGGGATCACGTCGTTGTGGATGTGCAGGTAATTCCAGTTCGGGGCGGCGACCGGCAGCAGCGCCTCGGGCAGCGCATCGAAGTAGCAGTTGGCGTCGTGGGAGAGCACCATCTTGTCGGCGTGGCCCCGCTCGCACATCTGCGCCACGATGTTCACCCGGTCCTCGAAGGGCAGGATGACGTCGAGGCCGAACCGGTCCATCCCGAGGTAGGAGCCCGCTGCGATGAGTTCTTCGAGGTAGCCGACGTCGGTGCTGTCGCCCGAGTGCCCGATGACCACCCGGCTGAGGTCGACGCCCTCCTCTTCGAAGATGCGCTGCTGCTCCAGCCCGCGGCGCAATCCGGCATGGGTGTGGGTGGAAATCGGCACCCCGGTGCGCTTGTGCGCCTGTGCGACGGCGCGCAACACCCGCTCGACCCCGGGGGTGATGCCCGGTTCGTCGGTGGCGCACTTGAGAATGCCGGCCTTGATACCGGTGTCGGCGATGCCCTGCTCGATGTCGCGCACGAACAGGTCGGTCATCGTCTCCGGGCCGTCGAGCTGCGTGCCCGGCCCGAGATAGTGGAAACAGAACGGCACGTCGTTGTAGGTGTACAAGCCGGTGGCGACGACGATGTTCAGCTCGGTCTGCGCGGCAACCCGGGCAATGCGCGGGATATAGCGCCCCAGACCGATCACCGTCAGGTCGACGATGGTGTCCACGCCCCGGGATTTCAACTCGTTGAGCCGGGCGACCGCATCTGCCACCCGCTTGTCCTCGTCTCCCCAGGCGTCGGGATAGTTCTGCACGACTTCGGTGGTCATGATGAATACGTGCTCGTGCATGAGCGTGACGCCGAGATCGGCGGTATCGATCGGCCCGCGGGCGGTATTGAGTTCTGACACGTAGCTGATGCTAAGTCGCAACGCCGGTCAGCCGACAGTGCCGATTTGTCGGCACCGATAACAACGACGGCGGTATTGCAGTACGGTCTACCCGCGTCCATTTCCGAACACATCGAATCGCCCGGGAGCCACCCTCATGCTGCTCAATCCCAACCGCCTGCAACGCAAATATCCCGACCAGCGTTCGGCGGAGATCATGCAGGCCACCGTGGACTTCTTCGAGTCCCGGGGAAAGGCACGCCTCAAGCACGACGACCACGAGCGGGTGTGGTACTCGGACTTTCTCGACCACATCGGGCGGGAACGGATCTTCGCTTCGCTGCTGACCCCGTCCGAATACGGCGCCGACGACTGCCGCTGGGACACCTACCGGATCAGCGAGTTCGCCGAGATCATCGGCTTCTACGGGCTGAGCTACTGGTACCCGTTCCAGGTCACCGCCCTGGGCCTGGGCCCGATCTGGATGAGCGACAACGAGGACGCCAAGCGTAAGGCCGCCGCCCAGCTCGAACAGGGCGAGGTGTTTGCTTTCGGGCTGTCGGAGCAGGCCCACGGCGCCGACGTCTACCAGACCGACATGATCCTGACGCCGTCAGAACACGGCTGGGTCGCCAACGGCGAGAAGTACTACATCGGCAACGCCAACGTCGCCCGGATGGTCTCCACCTTCGGCAAGATCGACGACTCGTCCGGCAACCCGGAGTACGTCTTCTTCGCCGCCGACTCCCAGCATGACCGGTATGAGCTGAAGAAGAACGTGGTCAATTCGCAGAACTACGTGGCGAACTACGCATTGCACGACTACCCGGTCACCGAGGCCGACCTGCTGCACCGCGGCATGGGCGCCTTCCACGCCGCGCTCAACACGGTCAACGTCTGCAAGTACAACCTGGGCTGGGGTGCCGTCGGCATGTGCACCCACGCCATGTATGAGGCGATCACCCACGCCGCTAACCGGCACCTGTATGGGACCGTCGTCACCGACTTCAGTCACGTGCGCCGGCTGCTGACCGACGCCTACGCGCGCCTGGTCGCGATGCGCCTGGTGGCCACCCGGGCCAGCGACTACATGCGCAGCGCGTCGGCGGACGACCGTCGCTACCTGCTGTACAGCCCGTTGACCAAGGCCAAGGTCACCAGCGAGGGTGAGCGCGTCATCATCGCCTTGTGGGACGTCATCGCGGCCAAGGGCGTGGAGAAGGACACCTTCTTCGAGACCGTGGCCCGCGAGATCGGGCTGCTGCCGCGGCTGGAGGGCACCGTCCACATCAACATCGGGCTGCTCGGCAAGTTCATGCCCAACTACCTGTTCGCCCCCGATGCCGCGCTACCGCTGATCTCGCGCCGAGACGACGCGGCCGACGACACCTTCCTGTTCAACCAGGGGCCCACCGGCGGCCTGGGCAAGGTGCGCTTCCACAATTGGCGCGCTTCCTTCGACAGCTACGCCCACCTGCCCAACGTCGCGCTGCTGCGCGAGCAGGTCGACGTGCTCGCCGAGATGCTGGCGTCGGCCACCCCGGATGCCGCCCAGCAAAAGGACATCGACTTCGCGTTCGGAGTGGGACAGCTCTTTGCGACGGTGCCCTACGCCCAGCTCATCCTGGAGGAGGCGCCGCTGTCGGGTGTGGACGAGGCGCTGATCGATGAGATCTTCGGCTTGCTGGTGCGCGACTTCAACAGCTACGCAGTTGAGCTCCACGACAAGTCGGCCACCACGGACGAGCAGGCGCGGTTCGCCATGCGGATGATCCGCCGTCCTGTCCATGACCCGGCGCGTTACGACCGGATCTGGAAGGAACACGTGCTGCCGCTCAACGGCGCGTACGAGATGCGGCCCTGACAGGCGGACGCATCGCTGCGGTCCGGGCGCGCCCGCAGATCCCGCTGAGGCGTGGCCGGTAGCTCTCCGACGCTGTTGGCCGGTGGCTGCGGCTGGTCGTGCTGAGCCGAGCCGAGCTGGGCGCGCTTGACTATGACGCACCTCACACTAGAATGACCAGTGGTCATCGATGCGAGGAGGCGTATGCCGACGGTGACATGGGCGCGCGTCGACCCGGCTCGCCGGGCGGCCATCGTGGAAGCCGCCGAGGCCGAGTTCGGGGCGCACGGTTTTTCCAACGGCAGCCTGAACGTCATCGCCCGGCGCGCGCGGGTCGCCAAGGGCAGCCTGTTCCAGTACTTCGCGGACAAGCGCGACCTCTACGCCTACATCGCCGACATCGGCAGCCAGCGGGTGCGCTCCTACATGGAGAACCTCATCCGCGAGCTCGATCCCAGCCGGCCGTTCTTCGAATTTCTCACCGACCTGCTCGACGGCTGGGTCGCCTACTACGCCGAGCACCCGCGCGAACGTGCCCTTCATGCCGCGGCGACGCTGGAGGTCGACACCGACGCCCGCATCAGCGTGCGGAGCGTCATTCATCGTCATTACCTGGAAGTGCTGCGGCCGTTGGTGCGCGATGCGCAAAACCGTGGTCACTTGCGCGCCGATGCCGACATCGACGTGTTGTTGTCCCTGCTGCTGCTGCTCTTTCCGCACTTGGCGCTGGCGCCCTACATGCGCGGTCTGGACCCCGTGCTGGGGCTCGACGAACCCACGCCCGAGCAGCCGGCGCTGGCCGTGCGCAGGCTGGTCGCGGTCCTGGCGGCGGCCTTCTCCCCGAGACTCGTCACCGAACCTCAGGAGGTCACATGACACGGACACGCTCAGGCTCGCTGGCTGCCGGCGGTCTCAACTGGAACAGCCTGCCGTTGAAGTTGTTCGCCGGCGGCAACGCCAAATTCTGGGATCCGGCCGACATCGACTTCTCCCGCGAGCGCGAGGACTGGGATCGGCTGACCGACACCGAACGCGACTATGCCATCCGGCTGTGCGCCCAGTTCGTCGCCGGTGAGGAAGCCGTGACCGAGGACATTCAGCCGTTCATGGCCGCCATGCGGGCTGAGGGGCGACTCGCTGACGAGATGTATCTGACCCAGTTCGCGTTCGAGGAGGCCAAGCACACCCAGGTGTTCCGCATGTGGCTGGACTCCGTCGGCGTAACCGGGGACCTGCATGGCTATCTCGACGACCTGCCGTCCTACCGGCAGATGTTCTACGACGAGCTGCCGGAATGCCTCAGCGCGTTGACCACTGATCCGTCGCCGGCCGCCCAGGTCCGGGCATCGGTGACCTACAACCACATCGTCGAGGGCATGCTCGCGCTCACCGGTTACTACGCGTGGCACAAGATCTGTGTGGAGCGCGGCATTCTTCCCGGGATGCAGCGGTTGGTACGGCACATCAGCGACGACGAGCGCCGCCACATGGCGTGGGGGACCTTCACCTGCCGGCGCCATGTCGCCGCGAACGACGCCAACTGGACGGTGTTCGAAGAGCGGATGAACGAGCTGATCCCGCTGGCCCTGCAACTCACCCAGGACGGCTTCGCCCTCTATGGGGATCCGATGCCCTTCGACCTGTCGGTGGAGGAGTTCATGACGTATTCCAGCGACAAGGGTATGCGGCGCTTCGGGACGATCAGCAGCGCTCGCGGCCGCCCGGTCGGCGAAATCGACCTCGACTACACGCCGGTGCAACTCGAGGACACCTTCGCCGAGGAGGATCAGCGGGCCCTGGCTGCGGCCTCGGCCTAGGCCCCGGATGGTCCCAGACCCTCGAGGCCCCGCCAGCAGACGCAGAATCGCACAAATATCGCGGTGCCGATGCGATTCTGCGGCTGCTCGCCAGCGGCAGGTCAGCCGACCCAGACGGCTTTGGCGTTGCAGAACTCGCGGATCCCGTGTCCGGAAAGTTCCCGACCGTAGCCGGACCGCTTGATGCCGCCGAACGGCAATTCCGGGTAGGACACCGTCATGCCGTTGATGAAGACCTGCCCGGCCTCGATCTCGTCGACGAAGCGCTGTTGCTCGGCCTCGTCGCGGGTCCAGGCGTTGGACCCCAGCCCGAAGGTCGTGGCGTTGGCGATCTCGATCGCTTCGTCGATGTCGGCAGCCCGGTACACCGAGGCGACGGGCCCGAAGACCTCCTCGGTGTAGAGCGCCATGTCCTTGGTGATGTCGGTGATCACCGTCGGGGGGTAGAACCAGCCCGGCCGGTCCGGGGCCTTACCGCCGCAGCGGATCACCGCGCCGGCCGCCGCGGCGTCGTCGACCTGTTTGGCGATCTCGTCGCGGCCCGACTCGGTGGCCAGCGGACCCACGTCGGTCTCCGGGTCGGTCGGGTCACCGACCCGCAGCGCAGCCATCCGCTCGACGAACTTGTCGACGAAGGCGTCGTAGATGTCGGCGTGCGCGATGAACCGCTTTGCGGCGATGCAGGATTGGCCGTTGTTCTGCACCCGGGCCGTGACGGCCGTCTGCACCGCCTTGTCGAGGTCGGCGGAGGGCATCACAATGAACGGGTCGCTGCCGCCGAGCTCTAGCACGGTGGGTTTGATCTCGTGGCCGGCGATGGCGCCCACCGACTGGCCGGCCGGTTCGCTGCCGGTCAACGTGGCCGCGGCCACCCGCGGATCCCGCAGGATGTCTTCCACCGCGCTGGACGGGACCAGCAACGTCTGGAAGCAACCGTCGGGGAACCCGCCGCGGGCGATGACGTCGGCGAGATACAACGCGCACTGCGGCACGTTCGACGCGTGCTTCAGCAAACCCACGTTGCCCGCCATGAGGGCGGGCGCGGCGAACCGAACCGCCTGCCACAGCGGGAAGTTCCAGGGCATTACGGCCAGCACCACCCCCAGCGGTTGATAGCGGGTGTAGGCCTTGGCGGCCCCGACCTTCGCCGCGTCGGCCGGCTCGTCGGCGAGCAACGCTTCGGTGTTCTCGGCGTAGTAGCGAAATCCCTTGGCGCACTTGAGCACCTCGGCCCTCGCCGAGGTCAGCGTCTTGCCCATCTCGAGCGTCATCACCGCCGCGGTCTCGTCGGCCTCGGCCTCGAGCAGGTCGGCGGTGGCGTTGGCCCACTGGGCGCGTTGCGCGTAGCTGGTATGGCGGTAGTCGGCGAACCGCTCATCGGCGCGCGCGATCGCGGCGTCGACTTCTTCGCGGGTCGCCGGTGTGAAGGTCTTTACGGTCTCTCCGGTGGCGGGGTTGATGGTGGCGATGGGCACGGTGACATCCTCTGCTGGTGGTCTAGCGGAAGGTTCCCCGCCCAGCCTGCCACTATCGTGGCCAGTGTGACTACCGCCGCCCAGCTCATGGTGAAGTGCCTGGAAAGCGAGGGGGTTTCCGTCGTCTTCGGGATACCGGGCGAGGAGAACATCCGCTTCGTACAGGCGTTGGCCGCATCGGACATCCGCTATGTGCTCACCCGGCACGAACAGGCGGCGGCGTTCATGGCCGAGATGTACGGCCGGGTCACGGGCCGCGCCGCGGTGGTGTCGACGACGCTGGGGCCGGGCGCGATCAACATGCAGCTCGGGGTCGCGGACGCGACCACCAACAGCACCCCGATGGTCGCGATCTCCGCGCAGGTTGGTCAGGACCGGGAGTTCAAGGAGTCGCACCAGTACGTCGACCTGGTGTCGATGTTCGCCCCGATCACCCGCTGGGCCGCCGGCGTCCCCACCGCGCGCGCCATACCGGAGATGTTCCGCAAGGCGTTCAAGGTCGCCGAGACCGAACGCCCGGCGGCGGTGTACCTGGCGGTGCCCGAGCATCTGGATGCCGACGCAGCCGACTATTACGACCTGGCCCCGCTGCCGCGCAATGTGGTGCGCGCCGAAGCGCCGGCAGCAGGTCAGGTGGCACGCGCCGTCGAGATCCTGCGCGCGGCGCGCCGGCCCGTCGTGCTGGCCGGACATGGCGCCGCCCGTGGCGACGCGACCGCCGCGCTGGTCCGCTTCTCCGACGCACTCGGCGTGCCGGTGGCCAACACGTTCCACGGCAAGGGCGTGATGCCCGACGACCACCCCAACAGCATCGGCACGATGGGGTTCATGCGGCACGACTACGTCAACTTCGGGTTCGACGACGCCGACGTCGTGATCGCCGTCGGTTACGAGCTGCAGGAGTTCGATCCAGTCCAGATCAATCCGGGCGGCGACAAGAAGATCATTCATATCCACCGCTTCCCGGCCGAGGTCGACGCGCACTATCCGGTCGACGTGGGGATCATCGGCGACATCAGTGCGTCCCTGGATGCGTTGACGGACGTGTTGTCCGGCCACCGCTTCGACTGCGGCACCGACGTGCCCGGATCCGGCTTACTCGAAGAGGAATTCGCCCGGGGACAACAGGATTCGCGGTTTCCGCTGGCGCCGCAACGGGTGGTGGCCGACACCCGGGCGGCGCTTGGGCGTAACGACGTCGTACTGGTCGACACCGGGGCTACCAAGATGTGGATGGCTCGGCTGTATCCGACGTACCAGCGCAACACCTGTCTGATATCAAATGGCTTGTCCACCATGGGGTTTGCCCTACCAGGCGTCATTGGCGTCAAGCTGGCCCGGCCGGAGGCCAGGGTGCTGGCCGTCGTCGGCGACGGCGCGTTCCTGATGAACTCGCAGGAAATCGAGACCGCTGTCCGGGAGCGGATACCGCTGGTGGTGCTGATCTGGGAAGACGGCGGATACGGGCTCATCGAGTGGAAGATGGACCTCGAACTCGGCGAACACTATTACGTCAAGTTCGGCAATCCCGATGTGGTGAGCTACGCGAAAAGCTTTGGTGCCAAGGGGTATCGCATCACCAGCGCCGAGGAGTTGCTGCCGACGCTGAAAGCCGCGCTCCAGGACGACGGCGTCTCGCTGATCTCCTGCCCCGTCGACTACTCCGAGAACCTGCGCCTGACGGACCGGCTTGGACAGTTGGACGGCACACTGTAGGCGCCGCCCGGCCTCTCCCGGCAAGGCGGGGCTTCCCAACATCCGACTCCATCGGAGGCCATGACAACGGCGCCGCCCCCGTCGAATACGTACTGGTTGCGCTCGGCGGCTGCCTGACCGCCGGCATCGCGTCGATCGCTCAGCGGCGTGGAATTCAGTTACGCTCGCGACATCGTCACCAACCCAACTGATGTCGTCAACCACTACGACGTGGTCATCGTCGGCGGGCGCGTCGCGGGTCGCCTATTGCTCTATCGTCCGAATGGCCCACGCGTGAACCTCTAGGTCAGTGGCAATAATTCGTCTCACGACCTGCATGTCGGGTGTGTAGAGACTGCCCACCCAGCGGCCCAACTCGATGTCCACCCTGAGCAAGGATCCGTCCGCCAGTCGATGATGGCCGGTCCTCATCGTCGAGATCGTGTTCACCGCGCACCTCTCATGCAGTGGTTACGGCCACGCCGGCCACGCTGCCCTGATCATCGGTCCGCAGCCGATGCGGTCGCGTGGGGCGGTTGCCTCAACTTCGGGCAGCCGTACGAGGAGCGGTTGCCACGAGGCGGCAGCACTCGGGCGAGCCGGTCGGTCCTGACCCCGGCAGATAATGGCGCACGGATTGCCGTATCGAGCGGGTGGCGGGCACCGCAGCGGGTTTCTTGCGTTGGCTCCCATCCCGTTTTCGCTCACCGCAATCGGCGCTAGGGTGTCAGTGTCAGCGGAGCTCAACAGCCTCCCTGGGGAGGATAGTGACCGGCGATGGTCGACGTCGATTCGCACCCGACGCAGCGGGGTCTGGTTCCCGACATCCCCGCGGAACTGCGCGAGGCGGGATTCGATGAAGTCGCCGAGATCGGGTGCGGAGGTTTCGGCGTCGTATACCGCTGCGCTCAGCCGCTGCTGGACCGCACGGTCGCGGTCAAGGTGCTGACCACCGACCTGGACCCGGAGAACCTCGAGCGCTTCCTGCGTGAGCAGCATGCAATGGGCAAGCTGTCGGGCCACCCGAACATCGTGACCATCCTGCAGGTCGGCAGCACGGTGAGCGGCCGGCCGTTCATCGTCATGCCCTACCATGCCAAGAATTCGCTGGAATCGCTGATTCGCAGGCACGGGCCGCTGGATTGGGTCGAGACGCTGCGCATGGGCGTGAAGCTAGCGGGTGCGCTCGAGGCCGCCCATCGTGCCGGCATCCTGCACCGTGACGTCAAGCCGGCGAACATCCTGCTGACCGAGTACGGCGAGCCGGAGCTGACCGATTTCGGCATCGCCAGGATGTCCGGCGGCTTCCAGACCGCCACCGGGATCATCACCGGCTCGCCGGCGTTCACCGCGCCCGAAGTGCTCGAAGGCAAGGCGCCCACGCCGGCATCGGATCTGTATTCCCTTGGCGCTACTCTTTTTTGCGCGCTGACGGGGCACGCCGCATTCGAGCGCCGCAGCGGTGAGAAGGTCGTCGCTCAGTTCCTGCGCATCACGTCGCAGCCGGTACCGGATCTGCGGGAGCACGGGCTTCCGGCCGATGTGGCCGCGGTCATCGAACGGGCGATGGCGCGCGATCCCGCGGCGCGCCCGCCGGGTGCGGCGGCGTTCGGCAACGAGCTGCGCGAGGTCCAGCGCATCAGCGGCGTCGCCGTCGACGAGATGGCCCTGCCCGTCGACCTGGGTGTGGAGCGCCGGACGTCGCCGGTGGCCCCCTCGGCGGTGCGGCGGGACACCGGAGCCACGCCGACACCGCCGACGCCGACGACGAAGTACCGACCGCCGGTTCCGACCCGATCGCTGGTTGTCCGTAACCGGCTGCTCGACGTGGTGCGGGCGGGTGGACTGCGGCGGCTGGTCCTCATCCACGCGCCCTCCGGTTTCGGCAAGAGCACGCTGGCGGCCCAGTGGCGCGAGGAGCTTTCGCGGGCCCCGGTCGGGGTCGGATGGCTGACCATTGACGACGACGACAACAACGTGGTGTGGTTTCTGGCGCACCTGCTCGAGTCGATCCGGCAGGTTCGCCCGGCGCTTGCCGCGTCGCTGGGACAGGTGCTCGACGAGCACGGCGACGACGCCGCCCGATATGTGCTGACCGCGCTCATCGACGAGATACACCAGAATGACGACCGGCTGGTGGTGGTCATCGACGACTGGCACCGGGTGTCGGATACCCAGACCATCGGCGCGCTCGGTTTTCTGCTCGAGCGCGGCTGCCATCATCTGCAAGCCGTCGTGACCAGTTGGTCACGTGCCGGACTGCCGGTGAGTAAATTGCGGATACGCGACGAACTCGTCGAAATTGACTGTGAGGCATTGCGTTTCGACTTCGACGAGGCGCGATCGCTGCTCAATGATGTCGATGGCCTGCTGCTGCCGGATGGTGACGTGCGGGCGCTGACCACCTCGACCGACGGATGGGTCGCCGCGCTGCAATTGGCGGCGTTGTCGCTGCGCGGCGGCGCCGACGCCGCCAGCCTGGTGAGCCGGATGTCCGGTGCGAGCGAGATGATCGGCGATTTCCTTGCCGAGAACGTGCTGGACAGCCTGGAACCAGAGTTGCTCGAGTTCTTGCTCGCGACATCGATCACCGAGCGCACCTGTGGAGGGCTGGCGTCCGCGCTGGCCGCGGTGCCGCGCGGGCAGGCAATGCTGGAGGACGTCGAGCAGCGCGGCCTGTTCCTGCAGCGAATCGACAAGGACCCGAACTGGTTTCGCTACCACCACCTGTTCGCCGAATTCCTGCGCCACCGGCTCGAACGTGATCACCCCGACCGGGTATACCAACTCCATCGCGTGGCTGCGGACTGGTTCGCCGAACACGACCACCTCAACGAAGCCGTCGACCACGCACTGGCCTCGGGCGACGCCGCGCGGGCGGTCGACCTGGTCGAGCAGGACGAGACCAACCTGCTCGAGCAATCGAAGATGACGACGCTGCTGGAAATCGTCAAGAAACTGCCGCCGCGAATGGTGGTTTCGAGAGCGCGGCTGCAGTTGACCCTGGCGTGGACGAACGTTCTGCTGCAACGATTGGCGCCCGCCGCCGCGGCGCTCAAGTCATTCGAGACGGCACTGGATCGCGCAGACCTCAGCGACGTGACGCGGGCAGACCTGCGGGTCGAGGCCGACGTGCTGCGCGCAGTCGGCGAGGTCTTCGCTGACCGGGTGGACGCCATCGATCATCTGGTTGCCGAGGCACTGGCGCGGCCGGACAGCTTCCATCCGCGGGTGGGCGGCGTGGCGGGAAGCCTGGCGGCGTTCGCCGCAGTCCACCGTTTCGAGTTCGACGCCGCGAATCGGTTGCTCGCGTGGGCGGAGCCCTACCAGGAGATGATGGGCCCCTTCGCCGGCGTGTACGCACATTGCTTCGGCGGGATCGCTGCCAGGTACACGCTCGACATTCCCGGCGCCCTGAAGAATTTCCGGGAAGCCTACGAGCTGGGCGCGACGGCGGGACCGCACTCCTACGCGGCGCGGCTCGCCAGCGCCCTTCTCGGCGAATTGCTCTGCCAGACCGGCGACTTAGCCGAGGCCACCCGTCTGGTGGACGAGGGCTACCAGCTGGAGTCCGAGGGTGCCGGAGTCGACATCATGATCGCCAGATACGTGACGGGTGCCAGAGTCAAGGCAAAGCAAGGGGACCGCGATGCCGCGATCGATCGCCTCACCGATGGCATGGCGGCAGCAGAGCGGCTGCGGCTGCCGCGGCTGGCGGCGGCCGTCAACAACGAGCGAATCCGGCTGGGTATCGCGATCCCGCAAGAGGTCGCGGTCCGGTTGCGCGCGACCCGCACCATTCGTCGGCCTCCCCGATGCGACGGAATCGCCACGATCATCGCCGAACTCGACGAGGACTCCGGCATTCGCCTGTTGTCGGCGAGCGACTCGGCAGACGATCAGGAGCAGGCATGCCGGCGTGCCGCCGAGCTGCTGGCCGGAATCGACGGGGCGCAACGGCCCTGGGCGGCATTAGGTGCGCAGCTGCTGCTGGTCGAAACACTCAGGGCGACGGGGAAAATCGACGAGGCCAACTCCCTGGCGCCCGCGGTCGTCGCGCGCTGCCGTGAACACGGACTGTCGGGGCTGCTTACCGACGCGGGACTCGGCTGAAGAATTGCGCCGAACTCAAGCCCGAACCCGAGTCCGAGCTCGCACCGCCGCGTGCGCCTGCGGAGTGATCGGGTCGAGGATGTCGTCGTAGTCGTCGTGTTTGTCGACGTAGGCGGCGACGAACGGGCAGATCGCCACGATGCGCTTTCCTGAGGCGCGGGTGTCTGCCAGTGCCGCGGCGATGAGCCTGTTTGCCAGGCCACGCCCGGCGAACTTGTCGTCGACTTCGGTGTGGTAGAAGATGCGCTGGCCGCCGGTGTCGGCAGTGTCGACATAGGCGGTCAGCCCGGCGCGCACGCCGTCGGCGCTGATCTCATAACGCTTGTTTTCGGTGGCGTTGGTGACGGTCGGTTCGGTCATAACCCCTCTATCAGGTCGGTTGGTGCGGCATTTCCGATGACACAAACTCCAGGGCTTGTGGTAGCGACGCTACCGCGGAGCTGGCAGAGCACCCGCGACAGCCGGGCAACCCAAATGCGGTTGTCCGCCAAGGCGGAAACGGACCTCGCTGGTTCGGCGGTTCGGGATGTCGCCGACAACCGTAGACGTGGTCGGATGTGCAGCGACAAGACGAATCTCATCCGTCGACCGTATCGATAATCCGGTGACGGCGTCGCAAGCCGGGGAGCAGCGCGATGCCTCGTTATTTCGTTATCCCAATCGGTGGTCGCCATGGATGTCCACCGACGAGAAACAGGTGTGGCGCAAGTGACTAACCAGATGGTCAGATTCGCCATGACGTCATTCGATCCCTCACCCGGGCGGCGATTCGGCTCTCCCGAGCGACATCGGGCGCACGTAGCTACCCACCAGCGTGCGATGCCACCAGGCATGATCGCGCCGCAGCTCCTGAAATGCGGTGAAGCGGTACCGATAAAGTTGAGCACGCACGTGACGCGGTGGTGCATCCGGAAACGGGTTGCACCGCAACAGCTTCAGCGTCGGCCGATCGTTGCGCAACAGCCGCGTCAGCAACGGTGTCATCCAGGGCAGCGCGTAGCCCGGAGATATCGCCGCAAACCACATCAGCCAGTCTAGGCGAAGGTGGTAGGGCGCCCATTGCCGCGGCAATCGGCGCACCGAGCCGGGCTTGCCCTTGAATTCGTACTCTTTCCACACCGTGTCGCCGGTGATCTTTTCCTCGACGGTTCCTTCGATCACCACCTCGTGGCGGGTGCGACTGATGCTGCCGAATGCACCGTAGGTGTTCACTAAATGAAACGGGTTGAACGACATGTTCATCCGCTGTCGGGTGGACAGCATGTTGCGTGCCGGCCAGTAACTCAGCATCAACACCGCCGCGGCGAACACGAACACCAGGGCGGTGAACCACAGCGGCGGCGCGGCCAGCGCGGGTTGAGCAGGTACCGGCAGCACCGCCGCCAGCGATGTCTGGTCGACCGCGCTGCATGCCAGCAGGATCGTCAGCCAGTTAAGCCACGAGAAATTTCCCGACAACACCAGCCACAGCTGGGTGACGACGATGACGGCTGCGGCAACACTGGCGACCGGTTGCGGGGCGAACAATCCGAACGGCACGACCAGCTGCGCAAAATGGTTGCCCGCCACCTCGATACGGTGCAGCGGCTTGGGCAGGTGATGGAAGAACCAGCTCAGCGGCCCCGGCATGGGTTGCGTCTCATGGTGGTAGTACAGGCACGTGAGGTTGCGCCAGCACGGGTCACCGCGCATCTTGATCAGTCCCGCGCCGAACTCGACCCGAAACAGCAGCCAGCGCACCAGCCACAGCGTCAGAATCGGCGGTGCCACCCGGGCATTGCCCAGGAAGATCATCAGGAATCCGGTTTCGAGTAGCAATGACTCCCAACCGAACCCGTACCACACCTGGCCCACGTTGACGATCGACAGATACAGCACCCAGAGCGTGAGCCACATCAGCATCGCGGCCCATAACGGGACCAAGTCCGCCAAGCCGGAAACCACGGCCACCGACACGGCCGCGCCGAACCAGCACCCGCCGGCGAACAATCGGTCGGAATAGCGAAGGTGAAAAAGGCTCGGTGTTCGCCAGAAGGACCTGCCGGCCACATATCGCGGCACCGGCAGCATTCCCTGCTCTCCGATGAGCGCCCGGAACTGCAGCGCGGCGGCGACGAACGCCGTCAGGTAGATGACCGCGGCGCCCCGCTCGAGCACCATTCTGCCCAGCCAGTATTCGGGCGCCGAAAACCATCCCATGGCAGTACTCCTCGGACGGTGACCGCGTATCCAGTTAACCAGTCGGCAAACCGGTAGCCAACAGGTGCCGCGCCCCTACCACTCCCCCCGCGAGGTAAGCACCTCACGGAGCAGGTCCGCGCGATCGGTGATGATGCCGTCCACGCCGATGTCGAGAAGCGCATGCATGGCCGCGGGGTCGTCGATCGTCCAGGCGTGCACCTGACGTCCGGAAGCATGCATGGCACGCAGCAACGCCGGCGTGATCACCGGCACGCCACCCAGCCGCGGCGGCAACTGCACGCAGTCGCTGTCGCGCAACATCCGCTGCGCATAGGCACGCCGGCCCGCCGACCGGGCCGCCATGAACGCCATGAACGCACCCGTACCCGCCGCACTGGCAACCCGCTGGGTGAGCAGACGTACGGCGCGCTGGCGACGCCGGTCGGAAAACGACGCGATCAGCACCCGGTCGTGCACCTTCAACCGCTCGATGACCTCGACGGTCGGTTCGATGGCCGACTCGGCCTTGATGTCGATGTTGACCCGCGCTTCCGGGAACGTGACAAGTAGTTCTTCGAGCGTCGGAATTGGTTCTCCGGAGCCCAGATCCGCCGCACTGGCCTGTCGCCAGGACAATTGGTCGATCGCACCCGAGACTCCGGACGCGAGCGGGAGCCGGCGGTCATGCAGGATCACCGCGACGCCGTCCCGGGTTGCGCGAACGTCTGTCTCGAGGTAGCGAAACCCGAGCTGCACCGCCTCGTGAAACGCCGCCATGCTGTTCTTGGGCAGCCTGAACGAGGTAAACCCCCGGTGCGCCATGGCAATTGGCCCGGCGCTGCGAAAGAACTCCACGTCAAGTCTCCTGTTCGGGGTCCAGTCCTGGACTCCTATCCCTGGCCCGCATCGACACCGATGCGGCCAACACCGCGAGCGAAATCAGCGCCAGCAGTTGGACACTGGCCGAATGGCCGGCGTAGCCGTCCACCGAGCGCCACGGATGACGAGACAATACTGCCCCGGCCAGCATCAGACCACCCGCGCTCAATCCGACGGTGATCCAGCCGAGCAGCCGTTCCCGGTCGCGCAATACATACCGCAGCGCGAGGGCGGCGCCTACCACGGCAACTCCCGCTGCACCGGCAATCGCCGCGCCGGCCGCCAGTACCGCTACCGCCGCCAACGGCCCGGGTACCCATGGGCGTACGGCCGCGTGGCCTAGGTCTTTCCTTCGCCGCCGCCAGAACGCGAGCAGGGCCAGCGCCGGTAGCAACGTAAGCCCGAAAGCCAGGCCCGATCGATACACCGAGTTGGGCGCGAAGGTGAGGGTGATGGTGCCGGGATCGCCCGCGGGCACCACCCAGCCCTGCTGCCAGCCATTGACGACGACCGCAGTCAGCCGGGCTCCGCTACCGGTACGCGCCACCCAGCCGGGGTTGATGCTTTCCGGTATCACCAGCACTCGCGATCTTGCCGAGGCCGGCGTCCGCACTTCCCGACGGCTTGGGCCCCACACCCCGGTTGAGGCGGGAACCGTTGTGGTGGTGGGTAATTCGGCTGCTCCCGGAGCTGTCAGCTGGGCGCCGTCGACAACGAATTCCGCTCCCGGGCTGATCAACAGCTCCTGTTGGCCCGGCGGCAGCGAGATGGGCTCGTCTTCGCACGGCAGCGCGGCAACCGGTTCGGCGTCCAGCAGCGCGCCCACCGTGGTCCGAATCGACGTGTGCACGAAGCGGCCGGCCACCGCGATGACCGGGCCGTGCTCACAGTCGACGGTGATCTCGCGGGATCGGTTCCGCACGGCGTCCGCGGGCGCGATCGGACTAAGGTCGGCCCCGAGCGCGGTCACCTCGGCCAGCCCGGGAGGCTTGAGTTGGTCGAAGCCCAACGCATTGCGGTCGATGATGTCTTCCCAGTCGAGCAGGCTGACGGTGACCGTGTCGGTGACGCGCGGGTGCAACGACAGCGTCTGCGGCTCGCCGTCGTGATTGACCGCACGCACCTGGGGCCCGTCGCCCAGGTCGACGGCCACCATCGTCGGATGGGCGGGCAACGCCGAGCGGCTGGGCAGCAGGCGCAGTCCGGCCACCTCGGTGGGCCGCGGCAGGCTGAGGGTCAGGGTCGGCGGCGACTTGTATTGCACTACCCGCTGCGGTGCGGTCCACGCGGTGGCGGGGTCGCCGTCGGTGGCGGCGTAGGCCGAGCCCAGGACGTCGAGCACATCGGAATCGCCGTGAGCGCGGGTGGTGTCCGGCTCGGCGATCAGATCGGCAAGCTTGGGCCCCTGCCTGGGCCGCACCCACACCGTCGGGGTCACCGTCGTCGGGCGCGGCACGGTGAGCGTGCGGCTGAAGTTGACGGGCTCCTCGGGCGCCAGGGCCATCGACGCGGCGCAGCGCACGCTGTCGGGCGCCGGCGCGCAACCCGGCCTGCCCAGCAGTTCGGACCCCAGGTCCCAGCGCGCGATCGTCGAATCCGCCGGCGGTCCGGGGACCGACACGGTGTGGTGCAACTGGACGGGGTGGGCGAACCCGGACGCGTCGTACTGGGTGATCGCCAGATCGGTGATACCGAACTGCACCCCGGCAGACCCGTCGTCGGCGGCGGCCGCGGTGACCCGTACCCACGGTGTTTCGCCGTAGGGTAGCGCCGCGGTGAGCGGCTTTCCCGCCTCGTCGAACCGCAGGGTGGTGCTGCCGGTGGCGGTCTCGACCAGGATGCGCCGGATCTGCGCGCCGACGGCGGTCGCACTCGGCGTCAGGGTGATGACGGCATTGGCCACCGGATGGTCGAAGTCCACCTGCAGCCATTGCCCGACGGCGGCCTGCAGTGCGTTGGACACCCAGGCGGTCGCCGAGTCGCCGTCGATCGCGGCCGCCGCCGAGGTGGCCGGGGCCACGTCGGGCATGGCGGTGGAATCCGCCGACGAGCTGGACACCGTGACGCGGCCGCCGGTCCACCCCCCGTACACCAGGTCGGCGCCGGGTACCGGATAGTCGGGCACCCGGTTGTAGGTGCGCCGGGCGTCCCCGGGCGCCCGAATCGCCGAGGAGTGCTGATCCACCCGGCCGTAGTCGGTTTCGCGGGCCACCGGGGTGTCGGTGACGATCACCAGGGGTGCCGGCAGGCCGGCCGCGCGGGCGTCGGCCGTCATCAGCACCGGACCCAGTCCCGGTTGACCCGACAGCCGCCGACGCTCGTCGAGACGCAGCAGCACCTCGGGCCCCCCGTCGACGCGGAGCACAGAGTCGGTGTCGACGAAGTAGGGCGCCCCGGCCGCGAGCGACTCGCCCACTCGGTGGATCACTCGGTATATCTCTACAGCGGGATAGCGGGGCCGCAGTCCGCTGTCGCTGACGAACCCGGCCAGCGAGCCGGGACCCACCGGCGTGCCGAACTCTGCCACCTTCGCCAGCCCGGGTGAGCCGGCGATGGCGCGGTGCACCAGGATCGGGCGTGCCGAGCGCGACGTCTCGGGGTCCAGATCGTTACGCAGCACCAGATATGAAATGCCTTGGCGGGCAAGGGTATCGGCCAGGCCGGCCGATGGGCGTCCGGCCGCGAACAAGCGTTGCACCGAGTCCAGCGCGCGGATGGTCTGCGGCGGGGTCAGCGGGATCGAATCGCGTACCCCCCACGGGCTGCTCCCCAGCACCTGCAGCGGCTCGTCGTGGCTGGTGCCCCACACCTGGGTGGCGAACGGCGCCCCCGGCACCACCAGCACCCGCCCCGGCATCGGTGTCCCGGTGTTGTGCGCGCTGAGCCAATCGGCGGCCTCCTGCCAGTACCGCGGTATCGCCCTGAAGGTGCCCGGAGGGGTGAGCCGCCCGGCCCAGGCGAGCGAGGTGCTGACCGCCAGGGCGGTGAGCACGACGATTCCGACGGCCACCCGCTTGTCGCGCTCGGGGTGCGCAACCGCGCGAAGCCACTCCGACCTGGGTGCGCTGCCCGGTAGCGGTATCCGGCCCAGCAACTCCGCGATGCCCAGCACCAGCGGCAGCCGGATCACCGGCCCCAGCTTGTGCACGTTGCGCAGCGGACTGCCGCCCGCGTCCAGAAACACCTGCACCTGGTGGGCGAGCGGCGAACCCAGCCCACCGCTGTAGCCCACGGCCAGCAGCACCACCCCGACCAACAGCATCGTCACCAGCCGGCCGCGGGCCGGCATCGCCGGGCTGGCCAGTCCGGCCAGCCCGGCCGCCGCCACCAGACACGTACCCAGGATCGCGACCGACCCGGTCACCAGCGGCGCTCCGGCGGTCGCGTCGGGCGCCACGAACGGCGTCCAGCTGTCGGTGCCGCGCAACACCTCCACCAGCGACGACCACTGCGTCGTCACGCCGGAGGATTCGATGAAGTCCAGAAACGGCGGACTGACCCCGCGCAGCTGACTCAGCGCCACCACCCACCACAGCGTCGCCAACACCAGCGCCACCAGCCACCATGCGGTATAGCGCCACCACAGCCGGTTGGGCCGGTGACACGCCAACCAGATCACCGCTGGCAGACAACCGGCCAGCGTTGCGATGGCGTTCACCGCTCCCATCAGCGCCACCGCCACACCGGCCTGGGCCGCCAGGGTCCGTACCGATCGGCCGGATGTACCCCGCAGGGCCAGAATCGTCGGCAGCAGCACCCACGGCGCCAGCATCATCGGCAGGGTTTCCGACGAGATCGACCCCAGCGTGGTCAGCACCCGGGGCGACAGCGCAAACGCCGCCGCCCCGACCACCCGCGACGCGGGGCTACCGATGCCCAGCGCCTCGGCGACCCGCAGCAGCCCCCAGAAGCCGACTGTGAGCAGCACCGCCCACCACAGCCGTTGGGTGATCCACCCCGGGATTCCCAGCAGATGGCCGGTCAGGAAGAAAGTCCCGTGCGGAAACAGGTAGCCATATGCCTGGTTCTGCGACTGGCCGAACGGCAGCTCGCTGTTCCACAGATTCGTCGCGCGCGCCAGGAACCGCAGCGGGTTGGCGGTGAGATCGAGTTTGGTGTCGGGGGAGACCCGGCCGGGGGATTGGGCGAATGTCAGTGTCAGCGATACCGCCCCGACTAATAGCAACCACCGGCGGGGAAGGGGCGTCACCGGCGGGTCTGCTGCAAGCGCCGCCGCGCTGACCTTTGAAGCCGACGCCGCCGGGCTAGCTACGGTTGCCGTACTCGACCCGGTTGAGCACTGACGACGACGGATCGCCCCCGGGTAATGGCGGCTTAGTGTCTTGCTGCACCATCAGGGTGATACCGAAGATAGCGGCCGCGCCCAGCAACAGACCAACCACCACGCTCGCGGCGGCGGGCGCGACGATCCGGTTCATCGTTAGCTCCTTGAGGCGTGACGTCGTGGCTGAAAGAAACTTAGCGCCAACCTAGCAGAACGCGGTCTCGTGGCGGTCGACCGTGTAGCTAGGGGGGTTGCCCCCAAACCCGGCGCCGAAACACCACCGTGACAGCATGTCCGGATGGCTTTTCCGCGCACACTGACGCTGCTTGCGGCCGTCGCGGTGCTGGTGGCCGCCTGCAGCCACGGCGGCACCCGGACCGGATCGTCGTCGACGACGGCGTCGAGCACGCCGTCCGGACCGCCCCCGGTCGCTGCTCCGGCACCACGGGTGTGTGCCGACCCGACGGCCGTGCCGGCGTCGTTGTCCACCCGCGACAAGCTGGCCCAGCTGCTGATGGTGGGGGTGCGTGACGCGGCCGATGCCAAGGCGGTGGTGAGCACCTATCGCGTTGGCGGCATCCTGATCGGCAGCGACACCGACCTGTCCATGTTGAACGGCCCGCTTGCCGACCTCGCCGCCGGCGCCGGCCCGCTGCCGCTGGCCGTCGGCGTCGACGAGGAAGGCGGCCGGGTGTCGCGATTGCACTCACTACTCGGCGGGAGAGGGCCGTCGGCGCGGGAGCTGGCGCAGACCCAAACCGTTGCGCAGGTCCACGACGTGGCGCTGGAGCGGGGCCGGCAGATGAGGACACTGGGTATCACCGTCGACTTCGCGCCGGTGGTCGACGTGACCGACGCGCCCGACGACACGGTGATCGGGGACCGCTCGTTCGGTTCGGATCCGGATAAGGTCACCGCCTACGCCGGCGCATACGCGCAGGGGCTGCGCGATGCCGGACTGCTGCCGGTGCTCAAGCACTTCCCGGGCCACGGGCGCGGCTCGGGCGATTCGCACACCGGCGGGGTGACGACGCCGCCGCTGAGCGAGCTGGTGGCCAGCGACCTGGTGCCCTACCGCACCCTGCTGACCCAGACCCCGGTCGCGGTGATGGTGGGCCATCTGCAGGTTCCCGGGTTGACCGGCAGCGAACCGGCCAGCCTGAGCAAGGCCGCGGTGGACCTGCTGCGCACCGGCACCGGTTATGGCGGTCCCGCATTCGGCGGCCCGGTGTTCAGCGACGACCTGTCGAGCATGGCGGCGATCTCGGACCGGTACGGCGTGGCCGAGGCGGTGTTACGCACCTTGCAGGCCGGCACCGATATCGCGTTATGGGTCACGACGAAAGAGGTGCCCGCCGTCCTGGACCGTTTGGAACAGGCGTTGGCTGCCGGCGAATTGCAGATGCCCGCGATCGACGAATCGGTGGTGCGGGTGGCCGCGATGAAGAACGTCTCCCCGAACTGTGGTCATTAGCTGACCGCGCAGTGCTTACCCTAGAGTCTGGTTGACCGGCTGGAGGGGTACACGGCGATGGCAGGTGGTACGAAGCGGCTGCCGCGTGCTGTCCGCGAGCAGCAGATGCTGGACGCCGCCGTGCAGATGTTCTCGCTCAACGGCTATCACGAGACCTCGATGGACACCATCGCCGCCGCGGCGCAAATCTCCAAGCCGATGCTGTACCTGTACTACGGCTCCAAGGAAGATCTGTTCGGCGCCTGCCTGAACCGTGAGATGAACCGGTTCATCGACGCGCTGCGCGCCGATATCGACTTGACCGTGAGCCCAAAAGACCTGCTGCGCAACGCCATCGTGTCGTTCCTGCGCTATATCGACACCAACCGCGCGTCCTGGATCGTGATGTACACCCAGGCCACCAGCTCGCAAGCGTTCGCCCAAACGGTGCGCGAGGGACGTGAGCAGATCATCGACCTGGTCGCCGGGATGCTGCATGCCGGGACTCGCAGCCCGCGCTCGGATGCCGAAATCGACATGATGGCGGTTGCGCTGGTGGGGGCGGGCGAGGCGGTGGGGACCCGGCTCAGCGTCGGCGACATCGACGTCGACGAGGCGGCCGAGATGATGATCGACTTGTTCTGGCACGGCCTCAAGGGCGCGCCGGCGGAGCGCGACGCCGGCCCGAGCCTGGGTCCGAACTTCGCCGCAGGCTAGATTCGTGCGGTGCCTAACCGGCCGGCCCGCCCCAACCTCGACTTTTTCTGCGCGGTGATCATCGCCGGCCTCCTGGCCGGGCTGGCTGGTTTGTCGACGACGGTGGTGCTGCGCTTCGTCGAACACCTCACCTACCACTACACTTTCGGCTCGCTGCTCGACGGGATCACCGGCAGCAGTCCGGTCCGGCGCGCGGTGGGGCCGATGGTCGGTGCCGCGCTGGCGGGACTGGGCTGGTGGATCTTGCGCCGCAGCACCAAAGTGCCGCCGCTGGCCGGAACCATCGCTCGGCATGATCCGATACCGCCGGTGTCGTGGAGCATCGACGCCGCGCTTCAGGTCGTGCTGGTGGGCTCGGGAGCCTCGCTCGGCCGCGAAGGCGCGCCACGCCAATTCGCCGCCGCCCTCACCGATGTGGGAAGCCGATGGTTGAGGCGGCTGTCACCCGGCGATCGGGAGATCCTGCTGGCATGCGCAGCCGGGGCCGGGCTGGCGGCGGTCTACGCCGTCCCGCTGGCCGGGGCGCTGTTCGCCCTGCGGATCATGCTCAACACCTGGCGGTTGCGGGCGGTGGGTGCGGCGCTGATCACGTCCAGCCTGGCCGTCGCGATCGGTTCGGCCGTCACGCATGATCGCCCTGAACTCGACTGGCCCCGCGCCGAATCGACGTATCTGCTCAGCGCGCACGGATTGTTGCTGGCGCCGTTTGCGCTTGCGGTGGGTTTGACGTTCAACCGGATCATGGCCGCTGCTCGGCCGCGCACCCTACTGCGGTCCTGGATGCTGATCCCCGCTCTGGCGGCTGCGGGGCTGCTGACCGGCATCTGTTCGCATTGGTGGCCCCAGCTGCCCGGAAATGGCAAGAGCATTCTGACGGTCAGTCTGGCCAGCGGGATGACGCTGTCGTCGGCGGCCGTGATCTTGGTGCTGAAGCCGTTGCTGACCGCCCTGTTCCTGCGTGCCGGCGGAGCCGGCGGGCTGTTGACACCCTCGTTGGCCACCGGCGCTGCGGCGGGGTCGCTGCTGGTGCTGACGCTCAACGCGGCGGCCGGAACGCACCTGCACGGACCGGTGATCTCGCTGGCCGGTGCCGCCGGCGTGCTTGCGGTCACCCAGGGCTCGCCCACCTGGGCGGCGATCTTCGTCTGGGAGCTGGCCCGGCCACCGATTTGGATGCTGGTGGTCTTTCTGGTCACCGCGGTCGGTGCGGAAGCACTGAAGAGGCTCGCTGTCGGCCGCGGGCTCCCACACCTCGACCATCGCGCGGGCTGATCGCTACAGCGGCCGCAAAGTCCCGGTCAGATGCGGATACCCCTTCGACATATTGCGCAACGTCAGGTCCCAGCCGTTATCGGCTTCGTCGACGTAGACGCCGACGCTGGCCGGCAGCAGCACCGGCTTGCCGAACCGCACCGAATACCGCACCGCGTCCGGCAGCCGGGCTTCGACATTCGCCAAAACCGCTGCGGCGCTAAACATTCCGTGTGCGATGACGGTGGGGAAGCCGAACAACCGCGCCGCGATCGGACTGGTATGGATGGGGTTGTGATCTCCGCCGACGGCGGCATAGCGGCGAATTCGGCTCGGCGTGATCCGCAGCACAGCGGCCGGCGGGGGCAGCCTGGGCTGCTTCTGTGGCGGCGGTTTCGGTTCGCCGGACAAGCTGGTGCGTTGCTGATGCAGAAAGGTCGTCACCTGCTGCCAGGCGAGCTCGTTGCCGACGCTGATCGCGGTCACCAGGTCGACCAGCAGCCCCTTGCGGTGCTCGCGCAGGTTTTCGGCGTGCACCCGCACGCCCACCGTATCGGTCACCGCGATGGGCCGGTACCGGGTGATGTGGTTCTCGGTATGCACGGATCCCATTGCGGCGAACGGGAAATCGAAACCGGTGACCAGTGACATCACCGAGGGAAACGTCAATGCGAACGGGTAGGTCAACGGCACCGTGTTGCCGTAGCGCAGACCCGTGACCGCCGCGTAGTCGGCGACATTGGTGTGGTCGATCCGAAGCTCCTCGACGGTCACCGTCCGGGTAGGCAGCTGGCCTCCGCGCGGCACCATGGGCAACGCCCCCGCCGCCGCGCGGAGCATGTTTCTCAGGCCGCTTGGCTGGTTCACCGGATCCTCCTAGCCGCTCAAGCGCCGATCATGGCCTGGCCGCAGACCCGAATAACGTTGCCGGTCACCGCATTCGACGCCGGGCTGGCGAAGTAGGCGATGGTCTCGGCGACGTCGACGGGCTGCCCGCCCTGCATCAGCGAGTTCAGCCGCCGGCCCACCTCGCGCGTGGCCAGCGGGATCGCCGCCGTCATCTGGGTTTCGATGAATCCCGGTGCGACGGCGTTGATGGTGATGCCCTTCTTGGCCAGTTCGGGTGCCAGCGCCTGCGTGATGCCGATCATGCCGGCCTTGGTGGTGCCGTAGTTGGTCTGTCCCCGGTTGCCCGCGATGCCGGCGATCGACGAGAGCCCGACGATTCGTCCGCCCTCACCGATGCTGCCGTTTCCCACCAGACCCTCGGTGAGCCGAAGCGGCGCAAGCAGATTGACGGCGACGACGCTGTCCCAGCGAGCGTCGTCCATATTGGCCAGCAGCTTGTCCCGGGTGATACCGGCATTGTTGACCAGGATGTCGGCCTTGCCGCCGTGGTGGTCGCGTAGGTGCTCGGTGATCTTGTCGACGGCGTCGTCGGCGGTGACGTCCAGCCACAGCGGGGTGCCGCCCACGCTGCTGGCGGTTTCGGCCAGCGCCTCCTCGGCGGACTCCACATCGACGGCCACCACCCGGGCGCCGTCGCGCGCGAACACCTCGGCGATCGTCTTGCCGATGCCCCGAGCAGCGCCGGTGACGATGGCGACCTTGCCGTCGAGCGGCCGATCCCAGTCGGCCGGTGGCGTGGAATCAGCCGCCCCGACATAAAACACCTGACCGTCGACGTAGGCCGACTTGGCCGAGAGGATGAACCGCATGGTCGATTCCAGCCCGGTGGCGGCCGGCTTGGCGTCGGGCGCCAGGTACACCAACGCGACCGTGCTGCCGCGCCGCAATTCCTTGGCCAGTGAGCGGGTGAAGCCCTCCAGCGCGCGCTGCGCGATCCGTTCATGGGTGTTGGTAATCGCCTCGGGAGTGCTACCCACTACGGCCACCCGCGCGCAGGCGCCCAGATTGCGCAGCAGCGGTGTGAAGAATTCGTGCAGGCTTTTGAGCCCGGCCGGGTCGGTGATGCCGGTGGCGTCGAAGACCAGCCCGCCGAACGAGTCGGCCCAGCGGCCGCCGAGGTTGTTGCTCACCACGTCGTAGTCGTCGTCCAGTGCGGCGCGCAGCGGCTCGACCACCCGGCCGTCACCTCCGATCAGCAACGATCCGACCAGGGGCGGATCTCCCGGTCGATACCGGCGCAGCGTCTCAGGTTGCGGGACCCCGAGTTGTTTGGCCACGAACGATCCGGGTCGGGAGCTGACAACCTGCGAGAACAGATCGGACGAGAGCTTGGGAGCCACAGAGCTGCCTTCCGTGTCGGGTATGTGTTGCTATAAGCAACCGTAGCGAGGACGAACTTACTTGAGAGTAAGAACAGTGGGTAGTATGGCTTGCAACGGCTGATGCCCAAAATCCGCAAGGCCTCCGAAATACCGAAGAACCCGCAGATACCCGGAGAACGCAAAGTGCCCGCAGCTGCTCAACAGAATTCCGAGTCCAAGCGTCGAGTCGCCGTCCTGGGCGGCAATCGCATTCCCTTCGCCAGGTCCGACGGCGCTTATGCCGACGCGTCCAACCAGGACATGTTCACCGCCGCCCTGGGCGGGCTGATAGACCGGTTCAACCTGCGCGGTGAACGCCTGGGTTTGGTGGCCGGCGGCGCGGTGCTCAAGCACAGCCGCGACTTCAACCTCATGCGCGAATGCGTGCTGGGCTCCGAGTTGTCGCCGCACACCCCGGCCGTCGACCTGCAGCAGGCCTGCGGCACCGGCCTGCAGGCGGCGATCGTCGCCGCCGACGGTATCGCTGCGGGTCGTTACGACGTGGCAGCCGCCGGCGGCGTGGACACCACGTCGGACCCGCCGATCGGCCTGGGCGATGACCTGCGCCGCAATCTGCTGAAGCTGCGCCGGTCCAAGTCCAATGTCCAGCGATTGAAGCTGCTGGGCACGCTGCCGGCCAACCTCGGCGTGGAGATTCCGGCCAACAGCGAGCCGCGTACCGGGCTGTCGATGGGCGAGCACGCCGCCATCACCACCAAGCAAATGGGCATCAAACGCGTCGACCAGGACGAACTGGCCGCCGCCAGCCATCGCAATATGGCTAACGCCTATGACCGCGGATTCTTCGACGACCTGGTCACGCCCTTCCTCGGGCTGTACCGCGACGACAACATGCGTCCCGACTCCAGCGCCGAGAAACTGGCCACCTTGCGCCCGGTTTTCGGAGTGAAGGCCGGCGATGCGACGATGACGGCGGGTAACTCCACGCCGCTGACCGACGGCGCCTCGGCGGTGTTGCTGTCCAGCGAGCAGTGGGCGGCCGACCATTCGCTACCACCGCTGGCCTACCTCGTGGACTCCGAGACCGCGGCCGTGGACTATGTCAACGGCAGTGACGGCCTGCTGATGGCGCCAACCTACGCGGTGCCGCGGCTTCTGGCCCGAAACGGGCTGAGCCTGCAGGATTTCGACTTCTACGAGATCCATGAGGCGTTCGCCTCGGTGGTGCTGGCCCACCTGCAGGCGTGGGAATCCGAGGAGTATTGCAAGCAGCGGTTGGGCCTTGACGCCGCGCTCGGCGCGATCGATCGCTCCAAGCTCAATGTCAACGGTTCGTCGCTGGCTGCCGGGCACCCCTTCGCCGCGACGGGCGGGCGGATCCTGGCTCAGGCTGCCAAGCAACTGAGCGAGAAGAAGACAGCCGGCAAAGGTGGCTCGGGTAAGCCTCTTCGTGCGCTGATCTCGATCTGTGCGGCCGGTGGCCAGGGTGTAGCCGCAATTCTGGAGGCCTGACAAAGCCTGCACGAGGCGGCCCAAAGATCCGCGAAACGAAAAGATTTGGCGGTGGGTTTATTACCCGGAGCCGATGGGTAATTGTTAGCTCGGATAGCCCCGCGTTGTGGTCTGACCCCCGACCCCGGCCGCAGCGCGGGGCAATCCGTTGGTCGACCGCCGGTCGGCAGTCCTTCACGACGGGCGTACGAAAAGGGCCGCCGCTGGAGCGAGGGGATCCAGCGGCGGTCTTTTCCGGATGCCCCACAGACGCAGATCCCCCGTTTCAACGAGGAAACGGGGGATCTGGCTGTTATGTGAGGGGCCTAGAAAGCGGCCTCGTCGAGCTCCATGATGTCGTTGTCCAGGGTCTCGATCACGTCGCGGGTGCTGGTCAGCAGCGGCAGGAAGTTCTTGGCGAAGAACGACGCCACCGCGACCTTGCCTTCGTAGTAGGCGCGCTCTTCGCCGGTGGCACCCGCGTCGAGAGCCGCCACCGCCACCGCGGCCTGACGCTGCAGCAACCAGCCGATGATCAGGTCACCGACGCTCATCAGGAACCGCACCGAACCGAGGCCCACCTTGTAGAGGCTGGTGACGTCCTGCTGAGCGGCCATCAGGTAGCCGGTCATCGCGGCCGCCATGGCCTGGACGTCGGCAAGCGCCTTGGCCAGCAGCGCCCGCTCGGTCTTCAGCCGGCCGTTACCGGACTCGCTGTCGACGAACTCCTGGATCTGGCCCGATACGTGGGCCAGCGCCACACCCTTGTCCCGGACGATCTTGCGGAAGAAGAAGTCCTGCGCCTGGATGGCGGTGGTGCCCTCATACAGGGAGTCGATCTTGGCGTCGCGAATGTACTGCTCGATCGGGTAGTCCTGCAGGAAGCCGGAGCCACCGAGGGTCTGCAGGCTCTCGGTGAGCTTGGCGTAGGCCTGTTCGGAACCCACACCCTTGACGATCGGCAGCATGAGGTCGTTGACCTTGGCGGCCAGCTTGGCGTCCACGCCGTGCACCACCTCGGCGACCGCCGCGTCCTGGAACGTCGCGGTGTAGAGGTAGAGCGCACGCAGACCCTCGGCGTAGGCCTTTTGGGTCATCAGCGACCGGCGCACGTCGGGGTGATGGGTGATGGTTACCCGAGGCGCGGTCTTGTCGGTCATCTGGGTCAGGTCGGCGCCCTGCACGCGTGACTTGGCATATTCCAGTGCGTTCAGGTAGCCGGTCGACAGCGTTGCGATGGCCTTCGTGCCGACCATCATCCGGGCCTGCTCGATGACCTCGAACATCTGCGCGATGCCGTTGTGCACCTCGCCGACCAGCCAGCCCTTGGCGGGCACACCATGCTGGCCCAGCGACAGTTCACAGGTCGCCGACACCTTGAGACCCATCTTGTGCTCGACATTGGTGACGAAGACGCCATTACGTTCGCCCAACTCGCCTGTCTCGAAGTCGAACAGGAACTTGGGCACGAAAAACAGCGAGAGCCCCTTGGTGCCCGGACCCGCACCCTCGGGGCGAGCCAGCACCAGATGGAAGATGTTCTCGAACAGGTCGCCGGAATCACCGGAGGTGATGAACCGCTTGACGCCGTCGATGTGCCACGAGCCGTCCTCCTGCTGGACAGCCTTGGTGCGTCCGGCACCCACGTCCGAGCCCGCGTCCGGCTCGGTGAGCACCATCGTCGATCCCCAGCCGCGCTCGGCGGCCAGCACGGCCCACTTCTTCTGCTCCTCGGTGCCGAGGTGGTAGAGGATGTTGGAGAAGCCGCCGCCGCTGGCATACATCCACACCGCCGGGTTAGCACCCAGAAAGTGCTCGTGCAGCGCCCAGACCAAGGCCTTGGGCATCGGCATCCCGCCCAGGGCCTCCTCGATACCGGCCTTGTCCCAGCCTCCGTCCATAACCGCGCGGACGGAATCCTTGAACGCCTCCGGGAGCGTCACCGAGTGCGTCTTCGGGTCGAATTCCGGCGGGTTGCGGTCGCCCTCGACGAACGATGCGGCCACCGGTCCCTCGGCCAATCGGCTGACCTCGACCAGCATCTCCCGGGCGGTGTCGACGTCCAGGTCACTGAACTCGCCCTTGCCCAAAGCCTGGTCAACGCCCAACATCTCGAACAGGGTGAAAACCTGGTCGCGGACGTTGCTTTTGTAGTGGCTCACTACGGTCCTCCTCGTTGAGAATGCCACTTGCGGTTGGGTACTAGGTCTAAGTTACCCACCAGTAACACCGCTAAAATATATCGGCTGCGTAGTTGTACGCAAGTAGATGTGAGCTATATTTCACTTGCGAACCAACCAACCGGTTGGATTCATCGTGACGGCATCCCCGGAAGGCCCTGCCACCTGCGACGATGATGCTCACTATGGCGAACGGGTATCACGGCGTTACCGGTAGCGGGATCCGTGGACCCCGGCCGGTCATCGCCACAGCACCCTGCGCGAGGCCGCCATCAGATGGGCTTCATGTGACCGGGCACGCCGTGTCCGAGAGCTCGTGAGCAGGATTCTCGGGGCGGCGCGGCGGGTGTCCGCAGTGCCGCAGGCGGACAACGACCCGAATGCGGCATCCCGGTACGGATACGCCCCCGATATCGCGCCGGGTAGTGTCGGCTGCGAGAAATCCGTCCTCGGCTCGAGGGGCGAATGAAGTCCGGTGAATTCACACAGCAACCTGACACCGTCCTCACTGCGTGAGGCTTTCGGACACTTCCCGTCCGGTGTGGTGGCAATCGCCGCCGAAATCGACGGGATCCGGGAAGGCCTGGCCGCCAGCACCTTCGTTCCCGTCTCGCTGGACCCGCCGCTGGTGTCGTTTTGCGTGCAGAACATGTCGACGACGTGGCCCAGACTCAAGGTTGCCCCGATGCTGGGCATCAGTGTGCTGGGCGAAACTCATGACGAGGCTGCGCGCACCTTGGCCGCCAAGACCGGCGATCGGTTCGCCGGGCTCGAGACGGTATCCAGCGACAGCGGCGCGGTCTTCGTCAAGGGCACCAGCCTGTGGCTGGAGAGCGCGATCGAGCAACTGATCCCGGCCGGGGATCACACCATCGTCGTCCTGCGGGTCAACCAGGTCACCGTGGATGCCGACGTGGCACCGATCGTTTTCCACCGCAGCGTCTTTCGTCGGCTCGGCGTCTGAGCGCCGCTCGGCTCACCTCGGTGATCTCGGTGATGGAGCCTGCGGTCAGGGGCCGGCACCCGCGCGGAAGCCTGCCTCGGCTGGCCGCTAGGGGCGCTCGGCCAACTCGTCCCGAAAGCCCTGGATGCGGCCCTCGATTTCGGCCGCGTCTTCATACCGCTCTTCTTTGCGCGCAAGTTGCGCGCGCACCGACAACTCCCTGATTGCGGTGCGAATGTCGTTAATGCTCTTGGTTTCCCGCATCATTCCTCCTGCCTTTCCGGCTGTGGGCAGGCTTGACCCGACGCCACGCATAAGGGACCCGCATAAGGGAGGGGTACCCGATGGCGCCGCAGGCCTAACGGCCGCAGATCATTCCCCGAACCGCTAGCGCCGGAACAGCTTGTTACCCAGCCACACGACGGGGTCGTACTTGCGGTCGACCACACGCTCCTTCATCGGGATCAGCGCGTTGTCGGTGATCTTGATGTTTTCCGGGCACACCTCGGTGCAGCACTTGGTGATGTTGCAGTATCCCAGCCCGTGAGCTTCCTGGGCTTCCTTGCGCCGGTCGCGGGTGTCCAGCGGATGCATCTCGAGTTCGGCGATGCGCATCAAGAACCGCGGCCCGGCAAATGCCTGCTTGTTTTCCTCGTGGTCGCGGATGACGTGGCAGACGTCCTGGCACAGGAAGCACTCAATGCACTTGCGGAACTCCTGTGAGCGCTGGACATCGGCCTGCGCCATCCGGTACTCGCCCGGCTGCAGATCCTTGGGCGGCGCGAAAGACGGTATCTCCCTAGCCTTTTCGTAGTTGAACGACACGTCGGTGACAAGATCGCGGATCACCGGGAAGGTACGCAGCGGCGTGACGGTGACCACCTCGTCCTCGGCGAACGTCGACATCCGGGTCATACACATCAACCGCGGCCTGCCGTTGATCTCCGCCGAGCACGATCCGCACTTGCCGGCCTTGCAGTTCCACCGCACCGCCAGGTCGGGCGTCTGGGTTTGCTGGAGACGGTGAATGACGTCGAGTACCACTTCGCCCTCGTTGACCTCGACGGTGAAGTCGCGGAGTTCCCCGCCGCCGTCATCGCCGCGCCACACTCGCAAACACGCGTTGTAGCCCATTACGCTCTCCGTCCCGGATGGTCGGCCAACTCTTCGTCGGTGTAGTACTTCTCCAGCTCGGAAATCTCGAAGAGTTCCAGCAAGTCCGACCGCATCGGCACCTGCGACTGGTGGGTGATGGCGATGTGGGGACCGACGGTGCTATCCCCGTCGCCCGCGGCGCGGCAGACCAGCAAGGTGTTGCGCCAGTTGGAGTCCATACCGGGATGGTCGTCACGGGTGTGACCGCCCCGGCTTTCGGTGCGTTCCAGTGCGGCCCGGGCCACGCACTCGCTGACCAGCAGCATGTTGCGCAGATCGATGGCCAGGTTCCAGGCCGGGTTGTATTGACGATGCCCTTCCACCTGCACCTTCTGGTACCGCTTCCACAGTTCGTCCAGCAGTGTCAATGCCCTGGTGATCTCGTCTTCTTTGCGGATGATGCCGACCAGGTCGTTCATCACGTGCTGCAAATCCATCTGCAGTGCGTACGGGTTCTCCGGTGCCGAACCGTCCGTCGGCCCCTCGAACGGCTTGAGCGCCTGCTTGGCGGCGGCGTCGACGGCCTCCGATGAAATGGTCGGACGGCTGCTCAGCGCCCGCACATAGTCGGCGGCGCCCAAGCCGGCCCGCCGGCCGAAAACCAGCAGGTCCGACAGCGAGTTCCCGCCCAGACGGTTGGAGCCGTGCATACCGCCGGAGCACTCGCCGGCGGCGAACAGCCCGGGAACCGTGGCCGCGCCGGTGTCGGCGTCGACCTCGACGCCGCCCATCACGTAGTGACAGGTGGGCCCGACCTCCATCGGCTCCTTCGTGATGTCCACCCCGGCCAGCTCCATGAACTGGTGATACATCGACGGCAGCCGCCGTTTGATCTCCTCGGGCGTCAGCCGGGAAGCGATGTCGAGGTAGACGCCGCCGTGCGGGGTGCCCCGACCGGCTTTGACTTCGGAGTTGATCGCCCGCGCAACCTCATCGCGGGGCAGCAGATCCGGGGTACGACGGGCCGAGTCGTTGTCCTTGAGCCACTGGTCGGCTTCTTGCTCGCTCTCGGCATACTGGCCTTTGAACACCGGCGGGATGTAGTCGAACATGAAACGAGAGTTTTCGCTGTTCTTTAACACCCCGCCGTCGCCGCGGACACCCTCGGTGACCAGGATCCCCTTCACGCTGGGCGGCCACACCATGCCGGTCGGGTGGAACTGGACGAACTCCATGTTGATCAGGGACGCGCCGGCCCGCAGCGCCAGCGCGTGCCCGTCGCCGGTGTACTCCCAGGAGTTGGACGTCACCTTGAACGACTTGCCGATCCCGCCGGTGGCTAGCACCACCGCCGGGGCTTCGAACAGGATGAACCGGCCGCTTTCGCGCCAGTAGCCGAACGCTCCGGCGATCCGCTCTTCGTGCTCCGGACCGTCTTTGAGCAACTCGGTGATCGTGCATTCGGCGAATACCCTGATCCGCGCCTCGTAGTCGCCGAGTTCGGCGTAATCCTCCTGCTGCAGCGACACGATCTTCTGCTGCATGGTGCGGATCAACTCCAGGCCGGTGCGGTCGCCGACGTGGGCCAGCCTTGGGTAGGTGTGGCCGCCGAAGTTGCGCTGGCTGATCTTGCCGTCTTTGAGGCGGTCGAACAGGGCGCCGTAGGTCTCCAGCTCCCAGACGCGGTCCGGGGCTTCCTTGGCATGCAGTTCGGCCATGCGCCAGTTGTTCAGGAACTTGCCGCCGCGCATGGTGTCGCCGAAATGGGTCTTCCAGTTGTCTTTCGGATTGGTGTTGCCCATCGCGGCCGCGCAGCCGCCCTCGGCCATCACCGTGTGGGCTTTGCCGAACAGCGACTTGCACACGACCGCGACCTTCAAGCCGCGTTCGCGTGCCTCGATGACCGCCCGCAACCCTGCGCCGCCGGCACCGATGACGACCACGTCGTAGGAGTGCCGTTCGACCTCAACCATGAAACCTCGCTCAGCTGTTCTTTGTAATCATGAATTGGCCTAGTGGCCAATGAATCTCAGGTCAGTGATGGTTCCGGTGGCCACCAGCATGATGTAGAAGTCGGTCAGCGACAGCGTGCCAAGGGTGATCCACGCGAAGAGCATGTGCCGGGTGTTGAGCTTGCTGACCTGCGTCCAGATCCAATACCGGACTGGGTGTTTGGAGAAATGCTTGAGGCGGCCGCCGGTCACGTGCCGGCATGAATGGCAGGAGACCGTGTAGGCCCATAACAGCAGCACGTTGGTCACCAAAATGACGTTGCCCAAACCGAAGCCGAAACCGGATGGCGAATGGAAGGCCATGACCGCGTCGTAGGTGTTGATCACCGACACCACCACGGCAATGTAGAAGAAGTACCGGTGGCTGTTCTGGATGATCAGCGGAAGCCGGGTTTCGCCGGTGTAATGGGCCCGCGGCTCAGGTACCGCGCAGCCGGTCGGTGACTGCCACACCGACCGGTAGTAGGCCTTGCGGTAGTAGTAGCAGGTCAGCCGGAAACCGAGCAGGAACGGTAATACCAGCATTCCCAACGGAATCCACCACGGGAAGTGTCCGAACCAGACGCCGAGGTGACTTGCGCCAGGTTCGCAGGACGCGCTGACGCACGGTGAGTAGAACGGTGTCAGGTAGTGGTATTTCTCGACCCAGTAGCCGCTACCCCAAAATGCCCGGGTGGTCGCATAGACGATGAACGCCAGGAACCCGATGTTGGTGACCAGCGGTGCCCACCACCAGGTGTCGGTGCGCAGGGTCCGTTCGGGGATTTGCGCCCGGGTGGGTGAGAAAACGCCGGTGTCAGGACGGTTCGCCGCGGGTGCGCTCATCTTGTGTGATCCTCTTCGAGTGGTATCTCGTCGAAGGGTACACAGATAGGGGGCCCTCTTTTCGGCGGGGTTTGGTTGTCAGTATCTACTGTGACCGCCGACACCTTCGTCGTCGACGTCGCGCCAGAAATCGCGGTCGTAGTCGGTGTCGGGGATGGCGATCTTCTCGCCGGAATACTGGGCAGCGGCGCGATCCAGGTCCAACTCAGAGACATCGGTGTCGAGCAATTCGATGTCGGTGAGGATCCGGTCGGCGTCGATGACGATGCGGCGCATGGCCGGGTCGTCGCCGTACCGTGACTTCAGCGAGGTCACGCACCGCCGCAGACCGCCGATGAGGTCGTGCAGTTCCGCGATTTCAGCAGAGGCGGACAACGTATCTCCCTGGAAGCTGATGGTGTTTCGGATCACAATACGTCACCCGATGGTATCCGCACTCCGCGGCGATGCACAGGGCATCGCAGCACCGGCCGAGCCCACCGGCGAGGTCGACCTTCGGCGCGGACCGCGCCCGCAACCGGCTGATCCGGCGGAGCCATCCACCCCGCCGGATCGTCGTCGCCGGACTAACGGATTACTTCGTGATCGCGATGCGCTGCGCCTGGTTCCCCGCGTAGGCGCCGTTGACCCGCACGGTCAGGATGCCCGCGTCATACGAAGCCGTGACGGCCTCGCTGGTGACCTGGGCCGGCAGCCGGAATGAACGGCGGAATGACCCGTAACGGATTTCCTTCAGGACGCGACCGTCCGCGTTCTCCGCGTGTTCGTCCCGGTGCTCACCATGGATCACCAGGCGGCTCACCCCGTTCCTAACGTCGACCTCGACGTTGACGTCGTTGTCGACGTCGACACCGGGAAGTTCGAGCCGGACCAGGGCGTCGTCACCGTCTCTGACGATCTCCGCGGCCGGGCTGAACTCGCCGGTCGCCGGCTTGTACCAGTCCGTGGCCGCGGCGGGGCCGAAGAAGTCACGCAGCAAGCGGTCGGGGTCCCAGGTACCCCAGGCGGGACGCGACCACAATGCGAGATTGCTCATGGATATCTCCTTATGCTTCCTTGTGAGTTAGCTGTATCCGGCGCTGCGCCGGCTGGCTATCTCGTAGAACATGAGTCGAAGCCGCTAAAGTTCCACCTGGGCTTTCGCCGATAGTGAACGCAGTCACACAGACTGTTCCCAGCTGTGAGCGCCATGTCATCGGGCTGTCACATTGGGCGATTTTGCGGCAATTTTCCGCCCTTAACCTTCATGGCATGGCTTCAGCCGGAACCACTCGCGCGCGCGACGGGGAATCGCCCTGCCGGCGGCATGTGATCGTGGTGGGGCACGGCATGGTGGGCCACCGACTGGTGGAGGCACTGCGTGCTCGCGACACCAGCGGCTTGTGGCGGATCACGGTGCTGGCCGAGGAGGGCGACGCTGCTTACGACCGGGTCGGGCTGACGTCCTACACCGAAACCTGGGACCGCGGGCAACTCGCTTTGCCAGGCAACGACTATGCCGGTGACGACCGGGTCCGGTTGCTGCTCAACACCCGGGTGACCGAGATCGACCGCGCGACCAAGTCGGTCGTCACCGCCGACGGACAGCGACACAGCTACGACGCTCTGGTGCTGGCCACCGGCTCCTACGCATTCGTCCCCCCGGTGCCCGGGCACGACCTGCCCGAGTGTCACGTCTACCGCACCCTCGACGACCTCGACGCGATCCGCGCCGGCGCCCAACACACACTGAACTCGGCTCACACCGACGCCGGAGTGGTCATCGGAGGCGGCCTTCTGGGACTCGAAGCCGCCAATGCGCTGCGCCAGTTCGGGTTGCAGCCGCACGTCGTCGAGATGATGCCCCGATTGATGGCCCAGCAGATCGACGAGGCCGGCGGCGCCCTGCTCGCTCGCATGATCACTGACCTCGGGATCGCCGTCCATGTTGGCACTGGCACCGAATCCATTGAGCCCGTTGAACACTCAGATGGCTCAGCGACGGTTCGGGTGCGGCTTACCGACGGTGACACCATCGACGCCGGCGTGGTGATCTTCGCCGCCGGCATCCGGCCGCGCGACGAGTTGCCGAAGGCGGCGGGTCTGGCGATCGCCGAGCGCGGCGGCGTACTCACCGACTTGTCTTGCCGGACAAGCGATCCCGATATCTATGCGGTCGGGGAAGTGGCGGCGATTGAGGGGTGCTGCTACGGCCTGGTCGGACCGGGATACACCAGCGCCGAGGTGGTGGCGGACCGGCTGCTGGGCGGTGCTGCCGAGTTCCCGGAAGCGGATCTGTCGACAAAGCTCAAGCTGCTGGGCGTCGACGTCGCCAGCTTCGGCGATGCGATGGGCGCGACCGAGAACTGCCTCGAGGTCGTCATCAACGACGCGGTGAAGCGCACCTACGCGAAGCTGGTGCTCTCCGACGACGCCAAGACGCTGCTGGGCGGTGTGCTCGTGGGTGACGCCTCGTCGTACGGGGTGCTGCGGCCCATGGTCGGCAGCGAGTTGCCCGGGGATCCGCTGGCGCTGATCGCGCCGGCCGGATCCGGCCCGGGCGGTGGTGGGTTGGGCGTTGGGGCGCTGCCGGATTCGGCTCAGATCTGCTCCTGCAACAACGTCACCAAGGGTGACCTGAAGTGCGCGATCGCCGATGGTTGCGCCGATGTGCCGGCCCTCAAGGCATGCACCGCGGCCGGCACCTCGTGTGGGTCCTGCGTGCCGTTGCTGAAACAGCTGCTGGAAGCCGAGGGAGTCGAGCAGTCCAAGGCGCTGTGCGAGCACTTCAGCCAGTCGCGGGCGGAGCTGTTCGAGATCATTTCGGCCACCGAGATCCGAACCTTCTCCGGCCTCCTAGAGCGTTTCGGCCGCGGAAAGGGTTGCGACATATGCAAACCCGTGGTCGCCTCGATCTTGGCCTCCACCGGCTCCGACCACATCCTGGACGGCGAGCAAGCCGCGCTGCAGGATTCCAACGACCACTTCCTGGCCAACATTCAGAAGAACGGCAGCTACTCGGTGGTCCCGCGGGTTCCCGGTGGTGACATCAAGCCCGAGCACCTGATTCTGATCGGCCAGATCGCCCAGGAATTCGGGCTGTACACCAAGATCACCGGCGGTCAGCGGATCGATATGTTCGGCGCCCGGGTGGATCAGCTGCCGCTGATCTGGAAGCGGCTGGTCGACGCCGGCATGGAGTCCGGCCACGCCTATGGCAAGGCGCTGCGCACCGTGAAGAGCTGCGTGGGCAGCGACTGGTGCCGCTACGGGCAGCAGGATTCGGTGCAGCTGGCCATCGATCTCGAATTGCGGTACCGCGGCCTGCGCGCGCCGCACAAGATCAAACTGGGCGTTTCGGGCTGCGCGCGGGAATGCGCCGAGGCTCGCGGCAAGGACGTGGGTGTCATCGCCACCGAAAAAGGCTGGAACCTCTACGTGGGCGGCAATGGTGGCATGACTCCCAAGCATGCCCAGCTGTTGGCCGGCGACCTCGACACCGAGACACTGGTCCGTTACATCGACCGGTTTCTCATGTACTACATCCGCACGGCCGACCGGCTGCAACGCACCGCGCCGTGGGTGGAATCGCTGGGGCTCGACCACGTGCGCGAGGTCGTCTGCGAAGACTCGCTCGGCCTGGCCGAGGAATTCGAGGCCGCAATGGAGCGGCATGTTGCCAACTACAAGTGCGAGTGGAAGGGCGTGCTGGAGGATCCGGACAAGCTGTCACGGTTCGTCTCCTTCGTCAATGCCCCCGACGCGGTCGACTCGACCGTGACGTTCACCGAGCGTGCCGGGCGAAAAGTCCCTGTGCCCATTGGCATGCCGCGGATGCGCTCATAGTCAGGGAGGGAATCATGACACTTCTCAACGACATTCAGGTCTGGACCACCGCGTGTGCGTATGACCAGCTCATTCCCGGCCGTGGTGTCGGTGTGCTGCTCGACGACGGTAGCCAGGCGGCGCTGTTCCGGCTGGACGACGGCTCGGTGCGCGCGGTCGGTAACGTGGACCCGTTCTCCGGCGCGGCCGTGCTGTCCCGTGGGATCGTCGGCGATCGCGGCGGACGGGTCACGGTCCAATCACCGATTCTGAAGCAGGCTTTCGCGCTCGATGACGGTAGCTGCCTGGACGATCCGCGGGTCTCGGTGCCGGTTTACCCGGCGCGCGTCACAACCGAAGGCCACATCCAGGTCGCGCGGATCGCAGCCTGACAGCGCCGACCGCCGGCCTATCAGGCCGAGCAGAGGCCTAGCCGCGGCTGATGTCTCCGACGAGGTAGCGCTGCATCGTCGGGCCGATGGCGTCGACAAGGGCCTCCACTGACATGGAATGCAGCGGTTCCGAACGCACCCCGTAGCGCATGATGCCCAAGCCGACCAGCTGCGAAGCGCACAAAGAGGCCCGGACGGCGATCTTGTCGACCCCCAGCATCTTCAGCAGCGGGTTGAAAACCGGCCCGATGAACATCGCCTGAACGATTTCGGCGGTTTTGGCCAAGCCTGTGGACGCGATGGCGCTGGCCGCAAAGGGACCGCCGCCCGCGGCGTCCCAGGTGGTAATCAGCATGTAAAGCGTACGGCGGCCGACCTGGTTGACGCTTCCGGTGACGATTTTGTCGATGAATTCCGGTGTGCTGAACGGCAGCCGCAGCATCTTGGCTACCGGGTCGAGGAGCCCGCGTGAGGGCTCCTGGTGATGGGCCATGGTGCCAGGATTGCGCGGATGTCACCAAAGATCAAGCGTCCGTGACGTCGGCGTGCCATCCCGGCAGAGCCGTGCCGGCAAAGAACTTGTCTTCCACCTAATTCGGCATGCGTTGCATTCGGCGACTACCCAATCGACGCCGGATGGCGCCGCGGAATCGTCCGGCGATCAACCGTGCCAATCCTGGATGCTCGCCAAGCGGCGGCGTCACCAGATCGGCGCCACAGGCGCGCAGCCGTTCTTGAAACAGACCTTCGGCCAGCAGATAAGAGACCACCACGACGCGGCGCGCGCCCATTCGGCGGGCATCGGCAACTGCCGTGCACACATCCGGACCACCGGTGGCCGCGAACGCCAGCTCCACGTGGGACCCGGTCAGCGTCGACAGGAACGTCCGAGCGGTGTGCAGATCGGCGTGTGCTCGGTCGTTCGATGTTCCCGCCGCGGCCAGGATCACCGAATCGTCTGGACGCCAACCGGATTTCACCAGCTGGTGGGCCAGGATTCTGGTGATCTCCCGGCTGGGCCCCAATGCGGGGGTGACGGTGACGTCCGGATGGCCGCTGGCTGTGACATGAGCCGGCAGGTCGGTTCGGACGTGGTATCCGCGAGACAGGAAGGCGGGCACCAGGATTGCGGGTTGGGCCGATACCGCTGCCGGGGACAATCCGGAGAGCACTTCGCTGGGTGTGGGTCCCAGCACGTCGACGAACGCAACGTGCACGGTCTGCTCGACCAGTGCGCTTACCCGCGAGGCAAGGTCGCCGATCATTGCGACGCCGGCCGGTCTGCGGGTGCCGTGTGCCGTCAGGATCAGACTCATACGGCGTCCTGTGTGTCGACGGCCAGCCGGTAGCCGCGTTTGACCACTGTTGCAATGATGTTCTTGTCGCCCAAACCCGTCCGCAGCCGCAACACGGCGGTGTCGACGGCGTGGGTGTCCTCGCCGTTGCCGGGTAACACGGCGAGCAGTTCGTCGCGCCCCACGACGTCGCCGGGGCGTCGGGCCAGCGCACGCAGAATCGCCATTCCCGATGCCGGCAGCGTTTTGATGGAATCGTCGACCAGCACACAGGTCCCGCGGATATCGATGACGTGCCCTGCGGCGGTTAGGGTGCACGATCCGCGCCGTGGCAATTCCTCGGCGATATGGCGGGCCAAGGCTCCCAACCGCATTCGCTCCGGAGCTGACGTGGGGACGCCCTTTCGGGCCAAGGGGCGCGATGTGACCGGGCCCACGCACATCGCGTGCACATCGTTGCGCAGCGCTGCCAATAGCTGCTCCTCGATACCCAACTGGCGGCCACGTTCCAGTACCGCCGCCGCGGCTGGTGCCGAGGTGAAACTGACCGCGTCGAATTGTCTTCGGGCAATGCCGGCGACCAACTGGTCGAATTCACCGCCCAATGGTGTTGGCTTCCAGCGGTATACCCGGATAGGCACCACTTCGGCACCCGCCGAACGCAACCCGCCGACAAACTCCGGGAACGGGTCCCAACCGTCGGCGGCGCCGTGCAATTGGACGGCGATCCGCTTCCCGGATACGCCGGACCTCAGCAGGTAGTCCAAAACCTCGAGCGACGACTCCGAATCCGGGGACCATTCCTCACGTAACCCTGCGGCGCGCAACTCCCCGGTGGCTTTCGGCCCGCGAGATATGACCCGGGCCGCGGACAGCACCCCGATCAGCCCGCCGGCCAACCCCCACCCCTCGGCGGCAGCTATCCAGCCCCGAACGCCGATACCGGTGTGCGCCACCAGTATGTCCGGCGGATCGGCAATCAACGCCTGCGTATTGCGGTGGAGTTCGTCGTCGTCGGGCAACGCGATCATGGAGATCGCCGGGGCGCTGCATACCTCGGCACCCTGGCGGCGCAGCAACGCGCACAGCTCGTCGGCGCGGCGCGCCGATGTCACTGCAATGCGGTAGCCCCGCAGTGGCTCAGAGTTCCGCTGGGCCATATCAACTGTTTAAGCTTCGGAAATTTCGGTGGCGTTACAAAGCAATTGCCTGGGCATTGCCCCTGGCTGAGGCGGTGCTCACACCCGGGCGAGTTCGGCTGGAGCCTTCGCGTCGCGGACCATTGTTTCCGAAACCGGCCGGCGTACATACAACATCCAGGTCAGGACGGCGGCAACGCCATAGGAAGCCAGAAACGCCCAGTACGCGGACGTCTCGGTGCCGCTCCTAAGGTAGGACTCACGCAGAGCCAGGTTGATGCCCACGCCGCCGAGTGCGCCGACTGCCGAACAGATTCCGATGAGCGATCCCGACATGGCACGCGCCCAGTGACGGCGTTCGGCGTCGGTGACCAGCAGCGACCTGCTGCGCGCCTCGAACACCGACGGAATCAGTTTGAACACCGACCCATTGCCCATTCCGGAAAGGATGAACAGCGCCATGAATCCGATGATCCCGACGACCTCGACGACGTCGTCCACCATGGTGGTGGTGGTTGTCGCCGCGGCATAGTCGGTGTAGGTGCTGATGCCGACCAGCATCCCGGCGGCCACGATCATGCCGGCCAGCACGCCGAGCGTGACGCGGCTGCCGCTGATGCGATCGGCCAAGCGTCCGCCGTATATCCGGGCGAGGGATCCCAATAATGGTCCGACGAAGGCGATTTGGGCGGCGTGCAGTGACGCATGCTTCGCAGTTTCGCCGTTGGCCGTGAAATTGACCTCCAAGACCTGCCCGAACGCGAACGAAAACCCGATCCAGGAGCCGAACGTACAGACGTAGAGCAGCGAAATCACCCAGGTGTCGCGGTCGAACAGGATCGACCGCATGTGGTTGATCTCGATGCGGTGCTCGAGATTGTCCATGAACACCGCCGCCGCGATGCCCACGAGCGCCAGCAGCACCAGATACGTCGCACAGACCCAGTACGGTGCCTCGTGGCCCGCTGTGGCCAGCACCAAGAGGCCGACCAACTGGATCACCGCGACCCCGAGGTTGCCGACACCGGCGTTGACGGCCAGTGCCGCACCCTTGAGCCGTTGCGGGTAGAACGCATTGACGTTGGCCAACGAGGCCGCGTAGTTGCCGCCGCCCAGCCCGGTCAGCGCCGCGCACACCACATACGGCCACAACGGCAGTCCGGGGTTGGCCAGCAGCACGATAGTGCCGGCGGTTGGGATCAATAGCACGAATGCCGAGAACGTGGTCCAGTTGCGGCCGCCGAACTTCGCGATACCCAAGGTGTACGGGATGCGCACGCAGCCACCGACCAGCGTCGCGACCGCACCGAGCAGCAACTTGTCGCCGGCGGAAAACCCGTAGACCGAAGCCGGCATGAACAACACCATCACCGACCACAGCGACCATATCGAGAAGGCCACATGGTCGCCGGCCATGGTGCACAGCAGATTGCGCCGCGCGATCTTCTTGTTACCGGCTTCCCAGGCCGCGGTGTCTTCCGGATTCCAGTCCGGGAGGCGATGGTTGCGGCCCATACGGTCTTCACCTTTCGTGCGCGGTGTTCTGTCCCGAACAGACGTGACGAGCGCAGCGTCCTTGAAGGCGTACACCCAGTCCCCCGTCGAGCCATCCCACCGCAACTTGTTTCGGCTATTCGGCGGGATGCAGGACGGCCCGCGGTCACCAGGCATGTGTCGCAGTCCGTTCGATGCTCACATCGAGTATGGAAGTGAGTCAACCCGATGAGGGCGATATGGCCTGAAAGTTGAGTTCCAGTTGTCTGGAAGCTTCCTGGCAGGCGCCGTGAGTTGCGTTTCGAATGTGCTGCGGGACACCGACCTTCACCGTGCATTCGAGCAGAAGTCATTGGCGCACAACGAAATTGTGACTTCGATTACCAGACGTCGCCCGCGCGCCAATCGCACATCAGCCCCGCCGATGTGTCCAGAGTGACCTCGACCGGCAGGACGAATACGGTGCCGTCGTCGTCGGGAGTGCGCACCGGGCCGGTGGGCGCCAGTACCGACGTCGGACCGAGCCAAGGCAACCAGCCCCGCGACGCGTATAGCCTGCGGGCTCGTGCCGAGGAGCTGAGCGCTCCGAGTTGATAGGCGCCACGTATCACCTGCTCGCCGGCGTCCAAGAGCGCCCCCACCAGCCCTTGGCCGCGCCAATCTGCACGTACGGCAACGCCTTCGATGTAACCGCAGCGTAGCGCGCCGCCCTGGTATATCAGCCGTCGCTGCACCACGGCGGCATGCGCGATGATCGCGCCGTGGTGCCAGATCAGGGCATGCATCCCGCCCAGGGCGTGTTCCCAGTCGTTTTCGGTGAAGTCGCCGGCGAAGGCGTCGGCCACCATCTGATGGATGCGCTGGCGTGTCTCGCCGTCCAGATCGGAGGTGTGCACCAAGCGCGCGGTGTGGACCTGGGCGTGCACGGGCCGGCTAACGGACCTGCGTGCGGGGCCTCGCCCATTGCAGCCGCACGTGCTGGCCCGGCCGCACCTGGGCGACCTTGTCGATGTCCTCGTCGATCACCACACCCACCACCGGGTAGCCGCCGGTAAGCGGGTGATCGGGACCCAAGATGACCGGTAAGCCATTGGGCGGCACCTGGATCGCGCCGCGGGTGGTGCCCTCACTGGGCAGCTGCCGGTCCGGGTCGCGGTGTTGCAGCGGACGCCCGACCAGCCGCGTCCCGACCCGGTCGCTGTGGTCGGAGACCACCCAGTCGGTGTGGACCAGGGCGTCGGGATCGACCACCCAGTCGTCGCGCGGACCCGGTATCGCCAGTAGCTCGACCGTGGCGCCGGTGAAGGCAGCCACCGGGGCCTGGTCGAGTTCGGGATAGTCCGCGGTGTGTTCGCCGACCGGCAGGAGGTCGCCGGCTTGCAGCGGCGCGGGGCCGATCGCCGACATCACGTCGTAGCTCCGCGAACCCAGCACCGGGGTGACGCAGATCCCGCCGCGCACGGCCAGATACGTCCGAAGCCCGGCGCGCGGCGTACCCAGCGAAATCACCTCACCATCGTGGACGTGGTGAATGCTGTTGGTGCCGAACATGATTCCGTTGACAGTCGGATCGGTGTCGGCCCCGGTCACGGCGATGTCCACGTCGCCGCCGCGAACCCGCGCCGAGAACCCGCCGAACGTGACCTCGACGGTGGCCCGATCGTCGGGGTTGGCGACCAATCGGTTGGCCAGTGTGTGGGAGCGGCGGTCGGCGGCTCCGGAGCGGCCGACACCGAGATGGGCGAGGCCGGTACGGCCGAGATCTTCGACGATGGCCAGCGGGCCGGTGCGCAGGACTTCCAGGATCGCCATGGCAGCTGCTCCTTGCTACGCGGCCCGGAACCGCACCCACATGCCCTGCATGAGCAGCGCGGGGTTGGGTCGGGTGACGTCCCACAAGACGACTTCGGTATGACCGATGATCTGCCATCCGCCCGGCGACTGGCGAGGATATATCGCGCTGAATTCGCCTGCGAGAGCGACCGATCCGGCCGGCACCACGGTTCGCGGTTCGGACTTGCGAGGCACCCGCAGCCGTGGGTCGCCGCCGATGAGATAGGCGAAACCGGGCGAGAACCCGTTGAATCCAACCCGCCACGGGGCCGCGGTGTGGGCGTTGATGATCTGTGCGGCGGTCAGGCCGGTGTGGCTGGCGACCTCGGCGAGATCCGGGCCGTCGTAGACGACGTCGATGACGGGGTGATCATCCCGGTGATCCGGCGATGGTGCCGGAGAGCCGACCGGCAATCGGCGCAGCCGCTGGCGGGTAACCCCTTGGAAGCGGGGTGCGGCCAATTTGACCAACACCGTCCGCAAAGCCGGAACGACGTCGACCACTCCCGGCAGGGCCGCCGCGCGCAGTGCGTCGGTCCACGCCAAAACCTCAGCGGTACTGTCACATTGCACCATCAGCGCCTGGTCACCGTAGTCCAGAACGGTGCGCGCCATCGCGTCGGCTGCCGGGTCGCTGGACACGTTCGTCACACTCATCTTTCGACGGTAGCCCCGTTATCGGGGCTCGGGCGAGGGATCTTCGAGCACTGCCAGAGGTGCCTTAGCAAACGCTCATGAGGACGCGGTCAGCGGCAGTGCCAACCAGGAATTCAGCCCAGGATTGCGCCGATCTGCGGGGGCAGCTGATCGGCCACCAGAGGATAACTCAGCGGCGATGCGAACGCGATCGCGCCGGCGAGGTCTTTGGTGGTGAAGATGTGGCGCTTCTGGGCGGTGGCCCCGGCGGCCGCTATCGCGGGGTCGGCCAGCAACGCCTGTTGGTCCTCCGGGCTTTCGGTGGACCAGATCAGCACATCGGCGGAGTCGAGCACGTCCTTGATGTGCTCGGGAGGGATGACAGCGACGTGGTCGGCGGCGTAGGGCTTGATGGCGTCGGAGACGACCAGACCCATCTGGTTGAGGAAGTCGGTGCGCCAGCCGGCCATGGTGGCGATCACGTTTCCCTGCCGCAGCCTGCCCTGCAGCAGCAGCGCCTTCTTGCCCTTCCACTGCGGATTCCTCTCGGCGACCTCGACGAACTTGCGGTCGACGTCGTCGATCAGCGCCTTCATCTGGTCGGCCTGGAAAACCGCCTGGCCGATGGTGGTCGCCTGGTCCTTCCACGGTTCGAAGAACGCGTCGCCGTCGGACTGCGGGATGGTCGGGGCGATCGCCGACAGCTTTTGATAGGTGTCGGCGTCGACGCCGGCGTTGATGGCCACGATCAGGTCGGGCTTCAGGCCGGCAATCTGATCGACGGCAATTCCGTTGTCCAGGTTCAACACAACCGGCTGCGCCGCTCCGAGCTTGGGTTGGGCCCACGGCCATACGGCGAACGGTTGGTCGCCGAACCAGTTGGTCACCGCGATCGGCACCACACCCACGGCCAGTAAGTCGTCCTGTTCGGTGAGGCCCGCACTGACCACGCGCGTGGGCGGCTCTTTGACGACGGTCTTGCCGAATAGGTGAGTGATGGTCACCGCCCCACCGCCGGGTCTGCCCGGTTTCGGTTCGTGTGACGAACACGCCGAAATCCCAGCGGCGACGAGCCCTGTTGCTCCTGCGACCTGCAGGAATCCGCGCCGACTCCATCCCTGTTGCACCGCGTGAGACTATCGCGTGCCCGTCTCGGCTCACCGCCGCGCAATGCCGGTGCGTCCCCACCGTCGCCGCATTTTTCTGACAGGCATCGCAAGACCGTTGTGATATTTGCTTTTCGGCCACGTAACTGCGGGCGCCGGAGCCGGTAACAGCGCGCCGTTAGCGTCGAGCCATGACGATTGCCCCGGTAATCCAGCAGGCGCCACCGCGCGCGCCTTATGTCGAAGGTCCCTGGATTGACGACTGGCGCCCGGAAGACCCCGAGTTCTGGGAGCGCACCGGCAGACCGATCGCCCGTCGTAACCTCGTTTTCTCCATCTTCGCCGAGCACATCGGGTTCAGCGTGTGGATGCTGTGGAGCATCGTGGTGGTACATATGACGGCCGTCGGTGGCCACCCCGCGCCCTCTGGCTGGGCGCTGTCGCCTAGCCAGGCGCTATGTCTGGTCGCGGTGCCCAGCGGGGTTGGTGCGTTGCTGCGGTTGCCCTACACATTTGCCGTCCCGATCTTCGGTGGCCGCAACTGGACGATCATCTCGGCAACTTTGTTGGTCGTTCCCTGTCTGCTGCTGTCCTGGGCGGTAAGTCATCCAGGCATACCGTTCGTGCTGCTGATCGTGATCGCCGCGACGGCTGGGGTAGGGGGCGGCAACTTCGCCTCATCGATGGCCAACATCTCGTTCTTCTTCCCGGAGCGCGACAAGGGCTGGGCGCTGGGTCTCAACGCGGCCGGGGGCAACATCGGGGTTGCGGTGGTGCAGAAGGTCATTCCGTCGGTCGTGGTCGCCGGTGGCGGGGTGGCGCTGGCGCGTGCCGGATTGTTGTTCGTCCCGTTGGCCGTGGCCGCCGCGGTATGTGCCTACCTGTTCATGAACAACCTCACCGAGGCCAAAGCCGACGTGAAACCCGTTTGGCAGGCATTGCGGCACACCGACACCTGGGTCTTGTCGTTGTTGTACATCGGTACCTTCGGATCCTTCATCGGCTACTCGGCGGCCTTCCCGACGCTGCTGACCAGCGTCTTCGGCCGCGGCGACATCGCGTTGGGCTGGGCTTTCCTGGGCGCTGCCATCGGATCCGTCATCCGTCCGCTGGGTGGCAGGCTCGCCGACCGGATCGGCGGTGCCCGGATCACCGCGGGCAGCTTCGTCATGCTCGCGGTCGGGGCGGCGGCGGCGCTGTGGTCGGTTCAGGCGGTCGACTTGCGGCTGTTCTTCCTCAGCTTCATGTTCTTGTTCGTGGCCACCGGTATCGGCAACGGATCGACCTACCGGATGATCTCCCGGATTTTCACGGTCAAAGGTGAACTCGCGGGCGGTGACCCCGACACCATGGTCCGGATGCGCCGCCAGGCCGCCGGCGCGTTGGGCGTCATCTCCGCAGTCGGTGCCCTTGGCGGGTTTCTGGTGCCGTTGGCGTATGCGTGGTCCAAGGCGCAGTTCGGCAGCATCGAACCGGCGCTGCGGTTCTATGTGATCTTCTTCGTGGGCCTGCTGGTGGTGACGTGGTACCGCTACCTGCGCAGGACAGCCGGGACGAGTCGGGTCTGATCACGTGTCTGTGGGTTTCGGCTTGGGCGGATAGTCCGGCCAGGGGCTGTAGTCGGCGATCAGCTCTTCCTGCGCGGGACGTTGGTCGGGCGGCACGTGCTGCAGGTTGATCCGGATCCGGTACCAGATGGAACTGGGCCCGCGCATCCCGTCGACCAGCACGTCGGCGGGCTGCAGCAGGTCGGCTGTGGCGGGATGGCGGTGGCGCCAGGTGTCCAGCGCGGCCATCGCCTCGTCCCGGGTCTTGGTGCGCGCGACCTCGATGAGCGGCTTGGAGGATCGGCGCCGGCCGCCGGCCCGTGGGCCGGCGCCTTTGGGCGCCTTTTCCGGGGGCCCCAATTCCTCGGCCAGCATGAGCAGCCGGTCCAGGTGGCCCACGGCGTCGTCGATCCCCGCCCACGGGTCACCCATCTCGGCGAACCGGTCCGGAACGGTGCCCAGGGTGAAGACGTCCGGATGGCAGTCGGGTACCTCGTCCCAGTGCAGCGGCGTGGACACCCGGGCGTCGGGGGTGGCCCGCACCGAATAGGCCGACGCGACGGTGCGGTCCTTGGCGTTCTGGTTGAAGTCGACGAACACGCCCTCGCGTTCCTCCTTCCACCAGCGGCTGGTTGCGGCGTCGGGCACCCGCCGTTCGACTTCGCGCGCAACGGTCTGGGCAGCCAGCCGGACCTTCGAGAACGGCCAGCGCGGCGCGATCCGGGCATACACATGGAAGCCGCGCGCCCCGGACGTTTTGGGCCAGCCGGTCAGGCCGTAGTCCTCGAGCACCTCACGCACCACCAGGGCGACGTCGATGATGTGCCGCCACTCGACGCCCGGCATCGGGTCCAGGTCGATCCGCAGCTCGTCGGGATGGTCGAGGTCACCGGCCAGCACCGGATGCGGATTGAGGTCGACGCAGCCCAGATTGACCACCCAGGCCAGTCCCGCCGCGTCGTGGATGACGGCTTCCTTGGCGGACGTGCCCGACGCGTAACGCAGTTCGGCGACGTCGACCCAGTCCGGGCGGTTGGCGGGTGCGCGCTTCTGGAACACCGCTTCTTCGGAGATGCCTTTGACGAAGCGCTTCAAAATCATCGGCCGGCCGGAAACCCCGCGCAGCGCGCCATCGGCAACGGAGAGGTAGTAACGCACCAGGTCGAGCTTGGTGTGTCCGGATCGGCCGTCCGGGCCGGGAAACACCACCCGGTCGGGATGGGTGATGGTGACGCGGTGTCCGGCGACGTCCAGTGATGCCGGACCGGTCATGGGAGTCCATGCTAATTCCGGAATACCTTCTGGTCGCTTTGCGACCCCCGTCACATATTGTGAGGTTATGCCTAACCTCAGTGACTTGCCCGGGCTCGGAAAGATCCAGCAATACGTCGACCGCGGTACCTCCGAACTGCACTACGTGCGCAAGATCGTCGAATCGGGCGCGTTCCGGCTGGAGTCGCCGCTGAACTATGCCGCGATGGCAAACGAAATCGTGAAGTGGGGCGAGTTCGGCATGCTGCCGTCGTTGAATGCCCGACGCCATCCGGACCGGGCGGCCTGTATCGACGAAGACGGCGAGTTCACCTACAAGGAGCTCGACGACGCCGCCCACGCTCTGGCCAACGCCCTGCTCGCCAAGGGGGTTCGGGCCGGCGACGGGGTGGCTCTTTTGGCGCGCAACCACCGCTGGTTCCTCATCGCCAACTACGGCGCCGCCCGGGTGGGCGCCCGCATCATCCTGCTGAACAGCGAGTTCTCGGGCCCGCAGATCAAGGAGGTGTCGGAACGCGAAGGCGCCAAGCTGATCATCTACGACGACGAGTACACCAAGGCCGTCAGCAAGGCCGAGCCGCCGTTGGGCAAGCTCCGCGCCCTGGGCACCAACCCCGATAAAGATGAGCCGTCCGGCAGCACCGACGAGACCCTCGCCGACCTGATCGCGCGCAGCAGCACCGCGCCCGCTCCCAAGGCCGGCAAGCACGCGTCGATCATCATCCTGACCAGCGGCACCACCGGAACCCCGAAGGGTGCCAATCGCAGTACCCCGCCGACGCTGGCGCCCGTCGGCGGCATCCTGTCGCATGTTCCCTTCAAGGCCAACGAGGTGACGTCGCTGCCGGCGCCGATGTTCCACGCGCTGGGTTACCTGCACGCCACCATCGCGATGTTCCTGGGGTCGACGCTGGTGCTGCGACGGAAGTTCAAGCCGCCGCTGGTGCTGCAAGACATCGAGAAGCACAAGGTGACCGCCATGGTGGTGGTGCCGGTGATGCTGTCGCGCATTCTCGACGCGATCGAGAAGATGCACAAAAAGCCCGATCTGTCCAGCCTGAAGATCGTGTTCGTTTCCGGTTCGCAGTTGGGCGCCGAGTTGGCCTCGCGCGCGCTCAAGGACCTCGGGCCGGTCATCTACAACATGTACGGCTCGACCGAGATCGCCTTCGCCACCATCGCCGGACCCAAGGACCTGGAGCGCAACCCGGCGACGGTGGGGCCGGTCGTCAAGGGCGTGAAGGTCAAGATCCTCGACGAGAACGGCAAGGAGCTGCCACAGGGCGAGGTCGGCCGGATCTTCGTCGGCAATGCCTTCCCGTTCGAGGGCTACACCGGCGGCGGGCACAAGCAGATCATCGACGGGCTGATGTCGTCGGGTGACGTCGGTTATTTCGACGAGCACAACCTGCTCTACGTCAGCGGCCGCGACGACGAGATGATCGTCTCCGGCGGCGAGAACGTGTTCCCCGCCGAGGTGGAGGACCTGATCAGCGGACATCCCGACGTGGTGGAGGCCACCGCGATCGGTGTCGAGGACAAGGAGTGGGGCGCCCGGCTGCGCGCCTTCGTGGTGAAGAAGCCCGATGCCGAGGTCGACGAGGACACCATCAAGCACTATGTGCGCGACCACCTTGCGCGGTACAAGGTGCCGCGGGAGGTGATCTTCATCGACGAGCTGCCGCGCAATCCCACCGGCAAGATTCTCAAGCGTGAACTGCGCGAGATGGAGATCTAGCGGCGCGACCAGACGCAGAATCGCATGGCGCGCCGGGCGCGCCTGCGATTCTGCGTCTGCTCGCCGCGGGGAACTTAGGGGTCGCGGGGCAGGCCGAGCAGCCGCTCGGCGATGATATTCAGCTGCACTTCCGACGTGCCGCCATAGATCGTCGTGGCCCGGCTGGCCAGCAGGTATTCGCCCCACTTGCCCGGCAATTGGTCCGGGTCGCCGATCGCGGCGTCCGTGCCGAACGTCGACACCGCGAATTCGGCGTAGCCCTGCCCGGTGCGCATCGACAACAGCTTGGAAATCGCAGCCGACGGCATGGGATCACCGCCGGCGATGGTCAACAGCGTCGACCGTAGGTTGAGCACCTTGACCGCATGACCCTCGGCGATCAGCTGGCCGGCGCGGTGGTGGGCGACCTGGTCGAAATGGCCGTCGCGGACGAACTCCACGAATTGCGGCAGAGTAGCCAGGAAGTTGGCGTCGCTGCTGCCGATCGACACGCGTTCGGCCGTCAACGTGTTGCGGCTGACCTCCCAGCCCCGGTTCACGTCACCGAGCACCAGCTCGTCGGGGACGAACACGTCGTCGAGGTAGACGGTGTTGAACATCGCGTGGCCCGTCAGTTCACGCAGCGGCTTTACCTGCACGCCTTGGCTTTTCATGTCCAGCAGGAAATAGGTGATGCCGTTGTGCTTCGGCGCGTTCGGGTCGGTCCTGGCTAGCAGTGCGCCGTAGTGCGCGTATTGGGCGGCGGTCGTCCAGATCTTCTGGCCGGTGATGCGCCAGCCGCCGTCGACCCGGGTCGCTTTCGTGGTCAGCCCCGCCAGGTCCGAGCCGGCGCCGGGCTCGGAAAACAGCTGGCACCAGATCATGTCGCCGCGGAAGGTCGGCGGCAGGAAGCGCTGCTTCTGCTCTTCGGTGCCGAACGCGACGATCGACGGGACGACCCAGTTGGCGATGCCGAGCTGCGGCCGCTTGACCCGGCCGCTGGTGAACTCCTGGGCGATGATGATCTGCTCGACCGGGCTGGACGCTCGCCCCCACGGCTTGGGCAGATGCGGCAGCGCCCAGCCGGCCTCGGCGAGCGCGACCCTGCGTTGCTCGCGCGGCATCGCCTTCAGGGCGGCTACCTCGGCCCGAATCTCGGCCCGCAGCTTCTCGGTGTCGGGGTCCAAGTCGATGTCCACCGGCCGCATCCCCGTGGTGGTCGCGGTGTCCACCACCCGCTGTGGGTAGGTGGTGTGGCGGCCGAAGCAGGCGGCCAGCATCAGCGCGCGGCGGTAGTAAATGTTCGTGTCGTGCTCCCAGGTGTATCCGATGCCGCCGTGAACCTGGATGCAGTCCTGCGTGCAGCGCTGGGCGGCGGTCGGCGCCAGGGTTGCCGCCACCGCCGCGGCGAACTCGACGTCCGGGCTGCCCTCGTCTAGGGCGCGGGCGGCGTCCCACACTGCGGCGGTGGCGCGTTCGGTGTCGGCGATCATCTCGGCGCACTTGTGTTTGATCGCCTGGAACTGGCCGATCGGCCTGCCGAACTGTTCGCGGATCTTGGCGTAGCTTGATGCGGTGTCGGTGGCCCAGCGGGCCACACCCACGGCTTCGGCCGACAGCAGCGTGGACATCAGCGCGTGGGCGGTGGTCATGCTCAGATTGCTCAGCACGACGTCGTCTGTGACCTCGACGGCGTTGGCCCGCACGTGTGCGATGGGCCGCAGCGGGTCCAGACTGCGGACCGGCTCGATTTCGAGCTGCTCGGCCCGCAGCACCACCCACTCCTCGCCGCTGTCGATGGCCACCGGCAGCACCAGGATGGCCGCCTGAGCCGCCGCGGGAACCGCGCGGACCTCGCCGCGGATCACCAGGATGTCACCCTGACGGGTGGCGGTCAGCCCGGAATCCAGCGCGTACGCGGCAATGGCCGCCCCGGTGGCCAGTTCGGAAAGCACCTTGGCCTCGGGGTCGTGCACCGCAATCAGCGCGCTGGCAAGGGCCGACGGGACGAACGGTCCGGGCACCGCCCCGTAGCCGAACTCGGCCAGCACCACGGCCAGCTCGAGGATGCCGAATCCCTGTCCGCCCACGGATTCGGCCAGGTGCACCCCTTGCAATCCTTGTTCGGCGGCTGCCTGCCAGTACGGCGGCGGGTTCGCAACCGGGGTTTCTAGAGCAGCATGCAGCATCTCAGATGGCGCCACCCGCGCCACCAGGGATCGCACCGAATCGGCGAGGTCTTGATGTTCACGGGTGATTGCGATCGGCATTGTTCGCCTTCCCTTGCGTGAGTTCCTTCCAAGCTAACAACCGGTGGGTTGGTTGACCAGGTTGGCCAACGGCTGCCCGTCGCGCAACCGCCGGCAATTCCGGACGGCCTCGGTCAGATAGCGCCGCATCGTGTCGGCGGTGTACCAGGTGACATGCGGTGTCAGCACGACGTTGTCCAGCGTTAGCAGCGGGTTGTCGGGCGCAACCGGCTCGACGGCGAAAACGTCTAGCCCCGCTGCGGCCAGCCGCCCACCGCGCAACGCGGCCACCAGGGCATCCTCGTCGACCACCGCTCCCCGAGACGTGTCCACCAGCACCGAATCCGGCCTCATCCGGGCCAGCGCCCCGGCATCGATCAGCTGCTCGGTGTCGGTGGTCAACGGTACGTGCAGGGAGACGATATCGCTGCCGGCCAACAGTTGCGGCAGCGGACGCCAGCCGGGTCGCCCGTCGTCGCGGGTGCTCGTGTGCAGCACGGTGGCCCCCATCGCGGCGACAATGGTCGCGACCCGTTTGGCGACGTTCCCGTAGCCGATCAACCCGACCGTGCAACTGCCGATATCGCGAACTGTCTCGCCCAGTTGCGGGTCTGCTGGCCAGCCCCGGTCCTCGCGCACCGCGGCATCGAGTGTCGGTAGCCGGCGCAGCGCGGCCAGCATCAGCAGCACCGTGCCCTCGGCGACCGAGGGAGCGTTGGCGCCCGGCATATTGGCCACCGCGATACCGCGCCGCGTCGCTGCCGCCACGTCGATGGTGTTCACCCCGGCGCCGAATTTGTGCACCAGCCGCAGCCGGGGGCCTTGTGCCAAGTCTTCACCCGTCAATGGGCGAAGCACATGCCATATCACTTCTGCTTCGTGCAGTTCGCGGTAGAAGCCGGTGTCGTCATTGTCGGCGCACCATCGGATGTCGAGCCAATCACGTTCGGCCGCAACGAGATCAAGGACCTTATCGCCGGGAGCGAAGTGGGCGAGAACTCTCAGCGCCACCGGTCGGCGATCCAGTTGGCGATGGTGTCGGCCTGCTCGTCGCGCGCACCCGGTGTGGTGAAGTAGTGGTCGGTGTCGATCGAGGTCCGGGTCTTGTCGGTGCCGGCGAGCGCGTCGTAGATGCGTTGGGCGTCTGAGGGAAAAACTCCGGTGTCGGCGTCGGCGTTGATCACCAGCGCCGGGCAGGTGATGCGGGCCAAGTGCGGCTCGGCCCGGGTCTGGGCCTCCCGCAGACTCCACATGCCCAGCCAGTTGCGCAGTGTGCAGGCCGCGGCGATGCCGTGCGCGGAGCGGTTGGCTTTCAGGGGCGTGCCCGCGTAGCACGAGTTTGGCTGACGTTTGGTCGGTTCGATGGTGGCGTCGACCATACGGGGGTCGGCCCAGGTTCGCATCACGGCAAACGGCCGATCCGAAAAACCTGCGGCGCGTATCCGTTTCAGCTCGGCTTGCGCCCATTCGGTAATGCGCTCGTTGCGCGCTACCTGAGCGGCGCGATATCGGACGAGAAACTCGGGGGAGTAGGGCGGTCCGTGGTCCCTGTTGAACAGGTCCAGATGGGGATCGGTTGCCACCGGGTCATTTTCGTCGACGACGGCGGCGTCCATCCAGGCGGTGAGCACATCAGGGCGGCCGGGGTGGGCGGCGGTGGCGACGTAGCCGTCGGCAGTGGGCAACTCGGTCACCCCGGCCGCCGGGCGCATACCGTCCAGCGGTGTGACGTTCGGGTCGACGGCCTGTGACTGATAGGCGGCCATCAGCGAACCTCCCCCCGAATTACCCAGTAATATCACCGTTTCCACGTCCTTGACCTCGCGCAGCCAGCGCACCCCGACGCCGATGTCGACCAGTGCGTGGTCGAGCAGAAAATTGCTTTCGAAACCGCGAAACCTGGTGTTCCAGCCCAGAAATGCGACGCCTCGGGTGGCCATGTACTCGGCGAGGTAGTGCTCGGAGAAGTCGATCTGGTAGTGGGTGGCGATCATCGCCACCGTAGGTTTGGTTCCGGCGACGTGGTGGTAGAGGCCCTGGCACGGGTGTCCGCCAGCACCGGCGCGTCCGGCGGTCGGCGACGGCAGTCCGACGAATTCGCGTGCTGAATTTGGCAATTCAGTGAACCTCCTCGCCATAAATGGCCCGGTAGTAGATGTTGGCCAGGGTACGAATGCAGGCCTGGTCGTCGGGTTCTCTGGCACGGGCACCGCTGAGCTGGAGGTAGCAGAACTGGTTGAACATGGCCACGATCGCCTCGGCGACAAGCTGGGGGTCGTCGTCGGGGCAAAACCCTTGCGACTGGGCGCGCTGGACCGTTTCGGTGATGAAAGAGAGTGGTATCGCGCATATCTCGGACCAGTATTGCGCGAAGTCGTCGTTGACCATCGCCAGCTGTGACACGCTGATCATCTCCGCGAGGCGGTTGCGGTAGGTCTGCCAGTGCGCGGCCGCAGCCTCGTATGCGCGCTCACGGTTGGACAGGCCATGCCGGGTCACGGACTGGGCCCGCTCGTTGGCTTCGTCGCGGAAGCCCAGTGCCCACTGACGCACCATGGCTTCCTTGGAGTCGTAGTAGTTGTAGAAGGATGCTGTCGATCGGCCGGCCTCGGCGGCAATGTCGGCGACGGTCGTGGCCAGGATTCCCTTGCGCGCGATAACCGTTCGAGCGGCCGTGTCGATCGCCGCGTGGGTCCGCCGGCCGCGGTGCGTCGGAAACACGGACACCGGGCGCACCTCCTCTGGAGCGAAACTGAACCTGATGTTAGATTCATATTTACGTCTTAGCCAGGGGTCGGGGGACCGATCGGAGCCGCACGATGATCAAGCCGCACAACACCAACACCGAGTTCGAACTCGGCGGAATCAACCACGTCGCGCTGGTGTGTTCGGACATGGCGCGCACCGTGGACTTCTACAGCAACATCCTGGGCATGCCGTTGATCAAATCGCTCGACCTGCCCGGCGGCCAGGGACAGCACTTCTTCTTCGACGCCGGCAACGGCGACTGCGTCGCGTTCTTCTGGTTCGCCGACGCGCCTGATCGGGTACCGGGCATCTCCTCGCCCGGCGCCATCCCGGGGATCGGGGACATCACCAGCGCGGTGAGCACCATGAACCATCTCGCGTTCCACGTTCCGGCCGAAAAGTTCGACGCGTACCGGCAGCGGCTGAAGGACAAGGGGGTGCGTGTCGGCCCGGTGCTCAATCATGACCACAGCGAGATGCAGGTCTCGGCGACCGTGCATCCGGGGGTGTACGTGCGCTCATTCTATTTCCAGGATCCCGATGGCATCACCCTTGAATTTGCATGCTGGGTAAAGGAATTCACCGAGAGCGACACCCCTGCCGTCCCCCGGACGGCAGCCGACCGGCGCCCCGCGGCGGTGGCTAGCAAGCCGTGACAGACGGCATTTTGACCGACGATCAGATCGCCGCATTGAGTCCAGAGCAACGGCGAGAGCTCATTTCCCGGCTGGAGCGGCCACTGGGTGAGTTGGTGGACGAGACCACCCTCGCGCGGACTAGGCGCATCCGGTTGCGGCTGGTCATCGGCTGCGCTCTGGTACTGATCCCGTGGACGGTATTTCTGGGGCTGACCTTGCCGGCCAACTACGTCGCGAACAATTGGCCGGCCACCTGGGTGGGTTTCGACGTCCTGCTGGTCGGGTTCATGACGGCCACGGCGGTGCTGGGCTACCTGCGCCGCCAGCTGTTGCTGCTCACCGCGTTCACCACAGGGGTACTGCTGATCTGTGACGCCTGGTTCGATCTGATGACGGCCGGGCCGGACGAGCGGTGGTGGTCGGTACTCACCGCGATCTTCCTCGAGCTGCCGGTGGCCATCGTGATGATCACCAGCGCGCAGCGCATCATGCGCCTTACCCTCGCGCGGCTCTGGCTGATCCGACCCGGGACGCGGCTGTGGCACCTGCCGCTGTTTCCGTGAGGTGGTAGAGCTTCGGGTCGGCGAGTTCGTCGAGCAACGACGCGAGCTGGTCGACGAGCTGGTCCGGGTCGAGTTGCAGGTCCCCGGCCAGCCAGGCGCTGATGGTCTGGCCGACACCGCCGACGACGAAGTGCGCGCCCGCCTTGATGTGCTCGTTTGCCGTGATGCGCAGCGCGTTGCCGGCATGCTGGCCGGACAACATGGCGAACAGCGCGCTGGATTCGGCGCGCTTACGCATCACCACGGGATTGGCCAGTTGGGTGCTGAACAGCAGGCGTCCGATGCGGGCGTCGCCGGCGATGGCCTGCACCACATTGGCCATCCCGGCGCGAGCCTGCTCGTGTGACGGTACCGCCGCCACCGCGGCCTGGGTGGTGGTGGCCAGCTCGGCGACCACCCAGTCGAACACGCCGCTGACGAATTCGTCCTTGTCGGCGAAACTTTCGTAGAAATACCGGGCGGACAGGCCGGCCCGGCGGCAGACGCCGCGGACCGTGAGTTCAGCGATGTCGCCGTCGTCGCAACCGAGCAGGTCCAGGCCGGCGTCCAGGAGTTGCCGACGCCGCGCCGCCAGTCGCTGGGCCGCCTCGACGCCGCGGTACGGACGTGCGGAGGGTTCGACTGAACCGGAGTCTTCGGTCACGAACGCCATCTTGACACCAGGGCGAGGATTCGGACAAGATCAGGAAACGGCTGTTAGCACAATTTGCGGGCCGGCTCGGCAGGAGGACGTATGGTGGCAACTTCCGCTGCGGTTCGCCAGCCCATTCCCCATGTCGAACGTCCGGTGGCCGACCCACCCCGGCCCGGGCGGGCCAGGCGCGGGCGGTCGTCCGCCACCGAGGACAACTTGATGGGTATCGCGCTGCTGGCCGGTCCGGCCAACGTCATCATGCAGCTGGCGCGACCCGGCGTCGGCTGCGGCGTGGTGGAGAGCCGGGTCGAGAGCGGCCGTTTGGACCTGCACCCGATCAAGCGGACGCGCACCACCTTTACCTATATCGCGGTGGCCATGGCTGGCAGCGACGAGCAGAAGGCCGCTTACCGCCGCGCGGTGAACCGGGCGCACGCTCAGGTGTACTCGACATCCGAAAGTCCGGTGCAGTACAACGCATTTGACCCCGAGTTGCAGCTGTGGGTGGCGGCATGTATGTGCAAGGGCGCGGCTGATGTGCACCGCATCTTCGTCGGCGAATTGGACGATGTTGAGGCCGAGCGACATTACCGCGAGACGATGGCGCTGGCCACCACGCTGCAGGTACCCGCGGAGATGTGGCCGCCGGATCGAGCTGCTTTTGACCGGTACTGGCAAGATTCGCTGGAAAAGGTGCGTATCGACGGCGCCGTTCGCGACTACCTGTATCCGATTGCCGCAGCCCGGATACCGGGTGTTCCCGTGCCCGGCGTGCTGCGCAAGGTTCCGGAAAGTATCGCGCTGCTGATCACCACTGGCTTTCTGCCGCAACGGTTTCGCGACGAGATGCGGTTACCCTGGGATGCCGGCAGGCAACGGTGTTTCGACCGGCTGATGGCGGTGATAGGGGCGCTGAACGGCATGATGCCGCGGGCCGTCCGGCAATTCCCGTTCAACCTGATGCTCTGGGACTTGGACCGGCGGATCAAGGCCGGGCGCCCGTTGGTGTAGCGGGTGAGAGCCCCGCCTTGAGTGGCCAACTTGCTTGGGCGCTTGCCCACCAATGCCGGCCGGCGCCAGGAGCATTGCCCACGAAACCGCGGTTGCCGTAGACCCGAGCCGTCCGGCTACGCCAACCCGTTCAACCCGTCCGCGCCGACCAGTCCGCCGGTGCCGCCGGTGCCGGCCTTGCCGTTGGTCGCAGCCTTCCCGCCGTTACCGCCGTTGCCGCCGTCGCCGACCAGGATGGCGTTGCCGCCGTTACCGCCGTTGCCGCCGGTGCCGTTGGTCGGTCCGGCGTCCCCGCCGGCGCCGCCATTACCGCCGCTGCCGAACAACCCGGCCGCGCCGCCTACCCCGCCTTTACCGCCGGTGCCGGCGGGGGTAGCACCGCCCCCGGCGGCTCCACCGGCGCCGCCGGCGCCGCCGGAGCCGATGAGGAAGCCGGCTTTGCCGCCGGCGCCACCGGCACCGCCGGTGCCGGCGTTGCCGCCGGCCCCGCCCCACCCGCCGTTACCGCCGGCGCCGCCGGAGCCAAAGAGCAAGCCACCGGACCCGCCGGCCCCACCGGCCCCACCGAGATTGTTGGAGACGCCGCCGCTGCCGCCGGCGCCGCCGGACGGACCTAGGGCGAACATACCGGCGTTGCCGCCGGCCCCGCCGGCTCCGCCGTTGCTGCCGGTGGAGCCGCCGCCGGAGCCGCCGGTGCCACCGGCGCCGAACAGCCCGCCGTCGCCGCCGGCCCCGCCGTTGCCGATGAACATGCCGGCCCCTCCGGTGCCGCCGGCTCCGAAGACCAAGCCGCTCCCACCTTTGCCGCCGCCTCCACCGAACCCGCCGGCTCCCCCGGCCCCGCCGTCGGCGAACAGCCCGCCGGTACCGCCGTCGCCGCCGACGCCGGTCGGGTTACCGGGGGCGGCCCCGGCGCCGCCGGTTCCGGCGGCGCCGAAGAAGAAGCCGGCGTTGCCGCCGCGCCCGCCGGCCCCGCCCGCGCCGCCGTTGCCGAACCCGCCGGTGCCGCCGGTCCCGCCGGAGCCGATCAGCAGGGCGGAACCGCCGGCGCCGCCGGCGCCACCTTTCCCGCCGACGCCGGTGGCTATCCCGCCGCTTCCGCCGGTGCCGCCGCTGCCGAACAGGACCCCACCGGCCCCGCCGGCCCCGCCGGGCCCGCCCGTGCCGCCGGCGGCGGTATTGGTGTTGCCGTGCCCGCCGTTGCCGCCGTTGCCGAACAACCACCCGCCGTCGCCGCCGCGAGTCGAGGTCCCCGGAGCCCCGTTGGCGCCGTTGCCGATCAGCGGACGCCCGGTCAATGCCTGGACGGGCTGGTTAACCACATTGAGCACATCCTGTTGCAGGGTGTGCAGCGGGTTGGGGCTGGGCGGAGCGGGTATTCCGTCTGCACCCAACAGCAGCCCACCGAGGCCGCCGAGGCCGGCCTTGCCCGGGGTCACGCCGGTGCCTCCGCTGCCGCCGTTACCGCCGTTCCCGATCAGCACGCCGTTGCCGCCGGCGCCGCCGTTGCCGCCGGCAGCGGCCGCGCTGGCGCCGCCATCACCGCCGTTACCACCGTTGCCGATCAGCCCGGGCTTGCCGCCGCCCCCGCCGGCCCCACCGGGGCCGGTGTTACCAGCGCCGCCGGTGCCGCCGGCCCCGCCGGAGCCGTTGAGCATGCCAGCGTTGCCGCCGGCCCCGCCGGCGCCGCCCTTGGTCAAGCCCGCCCCGCCGGCGCCACCGGCGCCGCCGGAGCCAAAGAACATGCCGGCGTTGCCGCCGGTCCCGCCGTCCCCACCGCTGGTGACGAAGCCTTGTCCGCCGGAGCCGCCGGCTCCGCCCGCGGCTCCGATGGCGAGCATGCCGGCGTCGCCGCCGCTCCCGCCGGCGCCACCCACGCTGGCCGCCCCGCCGGGGCCACCGGTACCACCGGCACCGAACATCCCGCCGGCGCCGCCCGCTCCGCCTTTCCCGCCGGTGCCGGCGACGACGCTGCCCGTTGCGCCGGCCCCGCCGGTACCACCGTCGGAGAACATCCCGCCGGCCCCGCCGGCCCCGCCGGCCCCGCCGGATGAGCCGGCTCCACCGGCCCCGCCGACCCCGCCGTCGGAGAACAGCCCGCCGGCCCCGCCGGCCCCGCCGGCCCCGCCGGTGGCACCGATGCCGTTGGTCAACCCGCCGGGGCCACCGTTGCCGGCAGCGCCGAAGAGCATGCCGGCGTTGCCGCCGGCCCCGCCGGCCCCGCCGGTCGCGCCGCCGGCATCTGTCGAGCTCCCGCCGGCGCCGCCGGCACCGCCGGCGCCGACCAGCACGGCATTCCCGCCCGCTCCGCCGGCCCCGCCGGCTTTGCCGGCGGCCGAGGTGTTGCCGCCGGCCCCGCCGGCCCCGCCGCTACCGAACAGCCCGGCGGCTCCGCCGGAACCGCCTTTCCCGCCGTCGGCGGTCGTCGAGGACGTTCCGGACCCGCCGGCGCCGCCGTTGCCGATCAGCCAACCGCCGGCCCCGCCGTTGGCTCCGGTCCCCGGGGCCCCGTTGGCGCCATTGCCGATCAGTGGACGCCCGGTAGCGGCGACGAACGGCGCATTGATCGCATCGAGGAGGGGCTGCAGCGGCGTCGCAGCGGCATAGTCGGCGGCCGCATACGACGTCCCGCCCGCGGTCAGGGCCTGCACAAACTGCTGATGGAATGCGGCCGCTTGCCCGCTCAGCACCTGATAGGCCTGGCCGTGTGCGCCGAACAGCGCCGCAATCGCCGCCGAAACCTCGTCCGCGCCCGCGGCCAGTAAGCTCGTCGTGTTGGCCGCGGCGGCGGCATTGGCCGCGCCGACCGTCGACCCGATAGTGGCTAAATCTCCGGCCGCTGCCACCAGCGCCTCCGGCGCCGCGAACACGAACGACATCTGACACCTCCCGATACGCCATGACTGCGTTGTCATGCCGATCTGGAGCCTCCCCCGTCACCAGAGAAAATCGGCCAATACAGCGTATCGCTGCGCGGCCGACACAGTTGTGGGTTTGCCCGAAATCCGGGCTAGGTTTTGCGAGCCGGCGTCCGCGACCGCGCACCGTGACGGTGATGGACCGCGCGGGGCCGAGTCACATCGATTACGGGACTTGCACTGCGCCCTCCCCGGTGGTCGAATAGCGATAATGAAAATCATGTTCATCATCCGCAGCAGCTCGCGGTGATGTGGCCGGTGTGGATGGCGTCGCCGCCGGAGGTGCACTCGGCGTTGCTCAGCAGCGGCCCGGGACCCGGCTCCCTGCTGTCCGCCGCCGCGGCGTGGTCGGCGCTGAGCGCCGAATACGGCACCGCTGCAGACGAGCTCATGGTCGTACTGGGCGCGGTCCAGGGCGGCGCCTGGGAAGGTCCCAGCGCTGAGCGGTATGTGGCCGCCCACGTGCCCTATCTGATGTGGTTGATGCAAGCCGGCACAGTCAGTGCGGCCGCGGCGGCGCGGCATGAAACCGTGGCCGCCGCCTACAGCAGCGCGCTTGGCGCGATGCCGACGCTGGCCGAGTTGGCGGCCAACCATGCCATCCACGGCGTCCTGGTGGCGACGAACTTCTTCGGGATCAACACCATCCCGATCGCGCTCAACGAAGCCGACTACGTGCGGATGTGGATCCAGGCGGCCACCACCATGGCGACCTACGAAGCGGTGTCCGGCGCGGCTGTCGCATCCACACCGCAGACTTCCCCGGCGCCGCAGATTGTGACAGCCGAAGCCGACGACGGCCATGACCATGAACACGGGGGTGACCCCACCCCAATCGACAACTTCGTTGCCGAAGTCCTGCGCATCATCACCGGTGGCCGGGTGATATGGGATCCCGCCGAAGGCACCGTCAACGGAATCCCCTACGACGAGTATACGAATGCGGCCCAACCCATCTGGTGGCTTGTTCGTGCGCTCGAATTCAGCCAGGACTTTCAAACGTTCGCCAAGGAACTGTTCACCAACCCGGCGGCGGCGATGCAATTCCTCGTCGAACTGATGCTGTTCGACTGGCCGACCCACGTCGCGCAGATCATCCAAGCGCTCAGCCAGTCCCCGCAGTTGCTCGCTGTCGCTGTCAGCGGCGCCATCTCCAACCTGGGGGCGGTGACCGGCTTCGCCGGGCTGTCTGGCCTGGCCGGAATCCAGCCGGCCGGGATACCGGTCGCGGCGCCGATAGCCGCCGCGCCCACCATGGTGCCGGTCGCCGCCATGACTCCGACCGTTACCGCGTCGGCCGCAGCGCCTGCGCCGGCGCCGGCGCCGGCCTCCATGACCAGCACAGCGGCCGGCCCCGGCCCGGCACCGCCGCCGGCCCCGGCTGCACCGGGCATCGGCTATCCCTTCCTGGTGGGTGGCGGTCCGGGCATCGGGTTCGGCGACGGGATGAGCAGCAGCGCTGCCGCCAGTGCCAAGAAGAAGGCGCCCGAACCCGATTCCGCCGCCGCGGCCGCCACGGCAGCCGCCCGTGAGCAGGCCCGACGGCGGCGGCGCCGCAGCGCAGCGCTGCGCGGCTACGGCGACGAGTTTATGGACGTTGAGGTCAGCCCGGACTGGGACCTACCGCAGGACGAAGAGCCGGCTGCGCCGACCGCCTCGGATCAAGGTGCGGCGAACCTGGGATTCGCCGGCACAATTCACAAGGACACAGCCGGCGCGGCGGCAGGCTTGGCCACGCTGGCCGGTGATCAGTTCGATGCCGGACCCAGGGAGCCGATGCTCCCCGGTACCTGGGAGCCAGACGGCCCAGCCAGGCATTAATGTCGGTTGAATGCGTAGTGAAGGTGACACCTGGGACATCAACACGAGTGTCGGATCGACCGCGCTTTTCGTCGCCACCGCACGGGCTTTGGAGGCCCAAAAGCCCGACCCGCTGGCCGTCGATCCATATGCGGAACTGTTCTGTCGGGCCGTTGGCGGTTCCTGGGCCGACGTGCTCGACGGCAAGGCTCCCGGCCACGACTTGAAAAGCGAGGAGTTCGGCGAGCACTTCGTCAATTTCCAAGGTGCCCGCACCAGGTACTTTGACGCCTACTTCCAGCGGACCGCCGACGCCGGAGCGCGCCAGGTGGTCATCTTGGCGGCGGGACTGGACTCACGCGCCTACCGGCTGCCCTGGCCGGATGGAACCACGGTCTTCGAGCTGGATCGGCCGCCGGTGCTCGATTTCAAGCGCGAGGTGCTGTCCCGGCACGGCGCCACGCCGCGCGCCGTGCGACGTGAAATCGCGGTCGATCTGCGGGAAGACTGGCCGCAAGCGTTGCAAGAAAACGGCTTTGATCCTGCTAAACCGTCGGCGTGGATCGCCGAGGGGCTGCTGATCTATCTTCCGGCCGCCGCGCAGGAGCAGCTGTTCACCGGCATTGACAACCTCGCCTGCCCAGGCAGCCACGCCGCCGTGGAGGACGGAAGCCCGCTTCCCCCGGAGGAATTCGCCGCAAAAGTGGAAGAAGAACGGGCCGTCGTCGCGGCCGGTGACGCGAATCCGTTTTTCCAGCTGGTCTACAACGAGCAGTGCGCACCGGCCACCGAGTGGTTCGGGGCACATGGCTGGACTGCCCTCGGTACTCCGTTGGTCGAGTACCTTCGTGAGGTCGACCGGCCGGTGCCGGAACCGGGGACCGAGGCCGGGGCGCTGTTTGTGCGCAACACTCTGGTGAGTGCCACCAAGCCGTAGGCGCGTCGGAAGAAGCAATGAGTTCGCCCTGCGCGGGAACTTTTCCGGGCCGGCGTACGACTACTGACGGCCCGCCACGTATTCCGGCAAGGAGGCCTGCATGGCGCTAGCGGCTGCTCTCGACCGACTGGCGTGACTATGACGGCACCGGTGTGGATGGCTTGGCCTCCAGAGGTGCATTCGACCCAGCTCCGCAGCGGCCCCGGGCCCGGCGGCATGTTGGCTGCGGCGTCGGCGTGGAGTTCGCTGAGTGCCGAGTACGCTGCGGCGGCAGATCAGCTCGCCGAGCTTCTGGGGGCGGTTCAGGCCGGCGCCTGGCAGGGACCGACCGCCGCGCGCTATGTGGCCGCCCACGTGCCGTACCTGGCCTGGCTGACGCGGGCCGGCGCGAACAGCGCGGCGAGGGCAGCTCAGCATGAGGCCGCGGCTGCGGCCTACACCGCGGCGCTGGCCGCGATGCCTACGCTGGCGGAGTTGGCGGCTAACCATGCAATCCATGCGGTACTGGTCGCGACCAACTTCTTCGGGGTCAACACCATTCCCATCGCGCTCAACGAGGCCGACTATGTCCGGATGTGGATCCAGGCCGCCGTCACCATGTCGACGTATCAGGCGCTCTCCGGTGCCGCGGTGGCGTCCGCGCCGGCGGCCGAGCCCGCCCCGGAAATCGAGGCGATGCACGCCGATCACGGCGCAGACGAGGGTGACCATGGCGGAATCATCGACAATGACGGCGGCGACCCGACGCAATTGAGTTGGTGGATAAACCGCTTCACCGAAATCACCCAGACCCTGGCACGGGACCTGGAGCAATTTCCGGAGAACCCGTCCGCTTCGATTGCGCTGATTCAGAACGATATTCCGTTACTTGTGGCCGACGAAATCAGCCACGTGGGCGAAGTCATCAGCACATTCCCGCAATTGCAGGTGCTTCCGCTCGCTTTGCCGATCGCCGCCCCCGGTCTCTTGGGGGGGTTTGCCGGGTTGAGTGGGCTGGGTGGTGTGCAGCCGGCCGTAGTGCCCGAGCTTGCGGTTGCGCCGATGCCCGCCACGTCGGAGCCCGGCCTGCATGCCGTCGCGGGCCCCTCTTTCGGGACCGCAGCGGCCGCGCCGGGTGCGGCTCCAACGGCGGCCTCGGCACCACCGGCCGCTCCGACCCCGGCGGCAACGCCGACACCCCCGGCACCGCCCGCTGCAGGAGTCGCCGGTGCGGCTTTCCCATACGTGGTTGGCGGCCCCGGCGTCGGGTTCGACTCGGCGATGAGCGCTTCGGCCCGGCGCACGGCGTCAGAACCGGACCAGGCCGCCGTACCGGCGATGGCCGCCACGGCTGCGCGAGAGGAGAAGCTGGCGCGTCGGCGTCGTCGGACAGCGCTGCAGGACTGTGGTTTTCGCTACGAGTTCCTGGACCCGGAACCCTCATCGGATGCAGCGCCTGCTCCGTCTGCGGCCTCCGGTCAGGGGGCGGGGATTGTGGGATTCGCCGCAACCGCAAGCCGGGAGGGCATCTACGACGCGTCGGGGCTGGCGACGTTCACCGGGGACGGGTTCGGTGGCGGACCGGTTGTGCCATTGGTTCCCGGTAGTTGGGATGCCGATGCGTGCCAATGAAATCCGTTGCAGCAAACAGATATCGGAGATAACCAGATTCGATGCCGGCCTGATGAATCGGAACTCCGAGGGCCGCAACAACTTCGACAACCCGTCGTAGCCGGTTCGCGCCCACCGCTGCGTTATTCCACGCATCACTCCGCATTCTGCGTTCGTTGGTACCTGACCGCCGGCTACAAACACATTGGCGGCCACGTGTTTCGATGTGCTGTCGTGGGATGCAGGAGGATTGCCGGACTGCGGCAACAAAATTCGAGAAGGGCGGCCGGACCCCGCAAGCCAGCGGCTGACAACAGGACATTCCGCCCTCGCTCGGCGGCTCTTGTCGGTGCGAAATGCCTACGCGCACGTAGGTTTTTCCTACCGCTTTTCCTACGCAACCGTAGCCATGGACATCTTTTGACAAGGAGTACGACCCGTGAGATCTTTTTCCGCACTGTGCCTGACAGTCGCGGTCGGCAAGGCCTTCGGCCATGCAGGCGGATGAGACACAATCGGAAGGAGTCGATAGTGACGTTGCAAGTGGTTCCGGAAGGTTTGGCAGCGGCCAGCGGGGCAGTGGAAGCGCTCACCGCTCGCCTGGCGGCCGCGCATGCTGCTGCACTACCGGCAATTACGGCTGTGGTGCCGCCGGCCGCTGACCCGGTGTCGATACAGACCGCGGCCGGGTTTAGCACCCACGGCAGCGCCCACGCCGCGGTGGTGGCCGAAGGCATTGAAGAGCTTGGCCGTTCGGGAATCGGTGTTGCTGAATCCGGCGTCAGTTACGCCGCGGGTGACGCCGCAGCGGCAGTGACGTACTCGGCCTCAGGCGGCTGGGTATGACCGCGCCGCTCTGGATGGCCAGCCCTCCGGAGGTGCATTCGGCATTGCTCAGCGCCGGCGCCGGCCCCGCTCCGCTGCTGGCGGCATCGGCGGCATGGACATCGCTGAGTGCCGAATATGCCGGCGCAGCAGAAGAACTCACGCTCATACTGGCAGCGGTGCAGGCTGGCGCGTGGCAAGGCCCCAGCGTCGAAGCATACGTGGCCGCGCACGTGCCGTATGTGGCGTGGTTGATGCAGACCAGCGCCGACAGCGCGGCAACTGCCGCCGGGCATGACACGGTGGCTGCAGCCTACGTCAGCGCACTGGCCGCGATGCCGACCTTGGCGGAGCTGGCCGCCAACCACGTCACCCACGGGGTATTGGTCGCGACGAATTTCTTTGGTATCAACACCATCCCGATCGCGCTCAACGAGGCCGACTATGTCCGGATGTGGATCCAGGCGGCGACCACTATGGGCGTCTATGAGACCGTCAGCGGCGCGGCATTGGTCTCGACACCGCATATCACGCCGGCGCCGGTACTCGTCAAACCCGGTGTGGGTGAGGCCGGCAGCGCCGCGGCCACGGCGGGCCAAACCCTTACCCCCTTCCCGTGGAATCAATTACATCAGTTCCTGGAATTGTTCATGAAGGCCTGGACACAGATCGGCCAGTTATTGGTGAACGCCGCCTTCTCGTTCGTTCTGTGGTCGTACAATTTGATCCAGGCGCTGGTGAATTTGAATTTCTGGGGGGCGCTCGAAGCTGTGATAATGCTCGTTCTCACCGAGACCTGGTTTGCCATCGGAGTGATGTTGATTCCATTGCTGCTGTCCGCTCTTGTGCTGGAAGTTGTCGACGTTATTGGCAGCTGGATCATTGGCAATTTGTTCGGTGTCGGTTCGCTCTTGATGGGCACTGCGGCGGGAGCGCTGGCGGCTGCTGTTGTTCCGGGTGTAGCCGGTGTGGCCGGATTGGCCGGATTGACCGCTATGCCGGCGGCGGCTGCGGTGGCAGCGCCAGCTGCGGGATTGGCTGCTGCGCCGGCCGTGGCTGTCGCGGCAGTGGAGCCGGCGCCCGATGCTGCGGCGGCTGCTGTTGGGGCAGCGGAGCCGGCGCGCCTGGTGTCGACAGTGCAGCCGGGTTCCGGGATCGCGCCGGCGTCGGCATCGGCTTCTGATCGTGGTGCCGCGACGTTTGGGTTTGCCGGAACGGCCGGCAAGGAGATCGTCGGACAGCCCGGCGGATTGACGGCATTGCAGGGCGCCGAGTACGGCGGTGCCGCGCACCTGCCAATGCTGCCGGCCACCTGGGAGCCGAGTGCCCTCGGAGCGGGCAGCCCACAGTCGTTTGCAGCGTGACGAGCTGACAACGAGTAACTGGAACACCAAATAGAAGGGAAGAGTTATGAGTTTGTTGGATGCCCATATTCCGCAGTTGGTGGCGTCGCAGTCGGCGTTTACGGCCAAGGCGGCGTTGATGCGGCACACGATCGGGCAGGCCGAGCAGTCGGCGATGTCGGCGCAGGCGTTTCATCAGGGCGAGTCGGCGGCGGCGTTCCAGGGCGCGCACGCCCGCTTTGTGGAGGCCGCCGCCAAGGTCAACGCCTTGCTGGATATCGCGCAGGCCAACCTGGGCGACGCCGCGGGCACCTATGTGGCCGCCGATGCCGCCGCCGCATCCACCTACACCGGCTTCTGAGCCACACCCTGTCACCCGCAAACCTCGAAAGGACTTGTGATGTCGCAGATCATGTACAACTACCCGGCCATGCTCGGCCATGCCGGGGACATGTCCGGCTATGCCGGCACCCTGCACAGCCTGGGCGCCGATGTCGCCAACGAGCAGGCCGCGCTGTCGAATGCCTGGCAGGGCGACACCGGGATGACCTACCAGGGCTGGCAGACCCAGTGGAACCAGGCCATGGAGGACCTGATGCGGGCTTATCAGTCGATGGCCAGTACGCATGAATCCAACACCATGGCCATGCTGGCTCGCGACGGCGCCGAAGCCGCCAAATGGGGCGCCTAACCGAATGGAGTAGATGGTCGGCACCGGCCGGAACGGTCACCAACTAACTGCATTCCCATTGCACTGCTCTTCGGAAGCTCACGACAACTACTCCCGGACGCGTGCCGGACCGGAGGCTCGACCCGCGACCTGCGCCACGCGGGTCCAGCCTCGGCCCTGCGCTCGACACCTGGTGCATGGGCGTCGTGTGAGCGTGCAAGTGCCAGTGCGGAGCCGAATCGATTCGGGATTGGCCGTCCCTGGCGGCCAGATTCGGTGTTGCGCCGCACTGACCGGGTAACGGCGACCAGGCCAGCGAACCAATATAGCAGTAGTCAATAGTTGACAAGATGTACGGTATGTGAGATTTTTCTCCGGGCCATGCGCGGCGTCTGGTCAACGACCCCTCGGCCACCGTCCCGAGTCGGGGCCGCCCCGCCCTTGGTAATGAAAATCATGTTCACTAAGCTGCACAATGCTGGGTGGGTTCGATATAGGAGGAACGGCTGGCATGAAGTCTCCAGTGCTGATCGCCGCGACCAAGGCGCTGGTCAGTGCCATGCGAATATCGGCATCATGACGGGCCAGCCCGCCCCTAACCGCCCTCGACAGGTTAGCTTATGCAATGCTAACTTCGGGAGGCCAGCTTCAGGCGGTAGTGACCAGTGGCGACCTTAGGTTCAGGAGACGGCGGGAGCGTGGAACGCAGTGATATCGGCATGCTCGCAACTCACCCCGCGGTACCCCGGACAAGCGGCAAGGTAGACGCTGACGTCGTCAGCCGGTTCGCTACGTGCTGCCGGGCGCTGGGCATCGCCGTCTACGACCGGCGCCGGCCGGCGGACCTGACTGCCGCCCGATCGGGATTCACAGCACTCACCCGCATCGCCGGTGACCAGTGCGACGCATGGACCGGGCTGGCTGCCGCCGGTGACCAGTCCATTGGCGTGCTCGAGGCCGTGTCCCGCACCGCGGCGACCGCCGGCGTGTTGCAGCGCCACGTGGAACTGGCGACCAATGCCTTGGGGTTTCATTACGACACGGGGTTGTACTTGCGGTTCCGGGCCACCGGCCCGGACGATTTCCATCTCGCGTACGCGGCGGCACTCGCGACGACCGGTGACTACGCGAAGGCGTGCGACGTGGTTGCCGGCGTCACCGGGCGTCGGCCCGGCTGGCGCGAAGCCCGCTGGCTCATGGTCGTGGTCAACTACCGCGCCGCACGCTGGTCGGACGTCGTCAAGCTGCTGACCCCGATCGTCAACGATCCCGATCTGGACCAGACTTTCGCCCACGCCGCCAAGATCAGCCTGGGCACCGCCTTGGCCCGGTTGGGCATGTTCGCCCCGGCATTGTCGTACCTCGAGGAGCCCGAAGGTCCGGTCCCGGTCGCAGCGCTCGACGGGGCACTGGCCAAAGCCCTGGTGCTGCGCGCACATGTCGACGAGGAGTCGGCCGCCGAAGTGCTGCAGGATCTGTATGCGGCCCATCCGGAGAACGAGCAGGTGGAGCAGGCCCTGTCCGATACCAGCTTCGGGATCGTGACCACCACCGCGGCCCGGATCGAGGCCCGCACCGACCCGTGGGATCCCGAAACCGAGCCCAGCGCAGATGATTTCATCGATCCTGCGGCACATGAGCGCAAAGCCGCACTGCTGCACGAGGCTGAACGCCAGCTCGCCGAATTCATCGGGCTCGACGAGGTCAAGAACCAGGTGTCGCGGCTGAAGAGTTCGGTGGCCATGGAGCTGGTGCGCAAGCAGCGCGGGCTCACCGTGGCCCAGCGCACGCACCACCTGATCTTCGCCGGGCCGCCCGGGACGGGTAAGACGACGATTGCCCGGGTCGTCGCCAAAATCTATTGCGGCCTAGGGCTTTTGAAGCGGGAGAATATCCGCGAGGTGCACCGCGCCGACCTCATCGGCCAGCATATCGGCGAGACCGAGGCCAAGACCAACGCGATCATCGACAGCGCGCTGGACGGGGTGCTGTTCCTCGACGAGGCATACGCGCTGGTGGCCACCGGAGCCAAGAACGACTTCGGGCTGGTGGCCATCGACACCTTGCTGGCCCGCATGGAAAACGACCGTGACCGGCTGGTGGTGATCATCGCCGGATACCGGGCCGACCTCGACAAATTCCTCGACACCAACGAGGGCCTGCGGTCGCGGTTCACCCGCAGCATCGAATTCCCGTCGTACACCTCACACGAGCTCGTGGAGATCGCGCACAAGATGGCCGAACAGCGAGACAGCCTCTTCGAGCGATCGGCGCTCGACCACCTGGAGGCATTGTTCGCCGGATTGGCAGCGGCCGCGACCCCGGACTCCAACGGCATCATGCGCCGCAGCCTGGACATAGCGGGCAATGGGCGGTTCGTCCGCAACATCGTCGAACGCGCGGAAGAAGAACGGGAATTCCGGCTCGACCACTCCGAGCATGCGGGAACCGGAGAGTTCAGTGATGAGGAGCTGATGACCATCACCGCCGAGGACGTGAACAGGTCCGTGGAGCCGCTGCTGCGCGGCCTGGGACTCTCGGTGCCGGCATGAGTAGCCCTGATCCAGAACGCCGTTCGTTTGCTTCGCGCACCCCGGTCAATCACAACCCCGACAAGGTGGTCTACCGCCGGGGTTTCGTCACGCGCCACCAGGTGACCGGTTGGCGGTTCGTGATGCGCCGCATCGCCTCGGGTATCGCCTTGCACGACACCCGAATGCTCGTCGACCCGCTGCGCACCCAGTCGCGCGCGGTGCTGATGGGGGCGCTGGTCCTGATCACCGGACTGGTCGGCTGCTTCGTGTTCTCACTGATCCGGCCCAACGGCCAGGCGGGCAGCAGTCCGGTGCTGGCCGACCGGTCCACCGCGGCGCTGTATGTGCGGGTCGGCGACGCGGTGCACCCGGTGCTCAACCTGACCTCGGCGCGGCTGATCGCCGGCAAGCCGGTCAACCCCACGACGGTGAAAAGCTCCGAGCTGGACCGCTTTCCGCGTGGGAATCTGATCGGCATTCCGGGCGCCCCGGAGCGGATGGTGCAGAACACCACCCGCGACGCCAACTGGACGGTGTGTGACTCCGTCGGCGGGCAGGGCGGACGCAGCGCCCACAGCACGGCGGTGACGGTCATCGCGGGGCGGCCGGACAGCGGCGGCGCCCGCGCGGCCGCGCTCGGCTCCGCCCAGGCGGTCCTGGTCGATAACGGCACAGGCAGCTGGCTGCTATGGGACGGCAAGCGCAGCCTGCTGGACCTAAACGACCATGCGGTCACCAGCGCGCTCGGATTGGGCACCGACGCCCTCGCGCCGCGGCCCATCGCGTTGGGCTTGTTCAACGCCATTCCCGAAGCGCCGCCACTGACGGCGCCGGTCATTCCGAATGCCGGTGGCCCGCCGGGTTTCGCGGTGCCCGCGCCGATCGGTGCGGTGGTCGAGGCTTTGACCCTCAATGGCACCGGTAATGCCGAGACCTCGCAGTACTACGCGGTGTTGCCGGACGGTCTGCAGCCGATCTCACCGGTGCTGGCCGCGCTCCTGCGCAACACCAACTCCTATGGTTTGCAGCAGCCGCCACACCTCGGCGCGGACGAGGTGGCCAAGCTGCCCGTGTCACGCATGCTGGACATCACGCGTTATCCAGTGCAGTCGCTGAGTCTGGTCGACGTGGCGCGTAGTCCCGTCACGTGCGCGTACTGGAGCAAGCCGGCCGGGGCGACCACCAGTTCGTTGAGCTTACTCAGCGGCGCGGGGCTGCCGGTGGCCGACGCGGTGCACACCGTCGACCTGGTGGGGGGCGGTGGTACCACGGCGACCCAGGTCGCGCTGGCGCCGGGCACCGGATACTTCACCCAGAGCGTGGGCGGTGGCGCGACGGCGCCGGCCACCGGATCGCTGTTCTGGGTATCCGATACCGGGGTGCGCTACGGCATCGACACCGAGGGCGAAGGCGGGCGCAAAACCGTTGAGGCGCTTGGCCTGCAGACCCCGCCGCTGACCATTCCGTGGTCGGTCCTGTCGCTCTTCGCGGCGGGCCCGACGCTGTCACGGGCCGACGCGTTGTTGGCTCACGATGCCCTGCCGCCGGACACCAAGCCCGGGCGCCCGGTGTCGGCCGATGGAGGGTCCCGATGAGCAGACTGATCTTCGAGGCTCGCCGGCGGCTGACTCCGCCGACGACTCGTAAGGGCACCATCACCATCGAGGCGCCACCCCAGTTGCCCCGGGTCATTCCGCCGTCCCTGTTGCGACGCGCGATGCCCTACCTGATGGGGATCCTCATCGTCGGCATGATCGTCGCGATGGTCGCGACCGGGATGCGGCTGATCTCTCCGCAGACCTTGTTCTTTCCCTTCGTGATGCTGCTGGCGGCCACCTCACTGTTTCGCGGCAACGACAACAAGATGCGCACCGAGGAAGTCGACGCCGAGCGGGCCGACTATCTGCGTTACCTGTCGGTGGTTCGGGACAACATCCGTGCGCAGGCAGCCGAGCAGCGCGCGGCCGCGCAGTGGTCCCATCCGGAACCGGAGGCCCTGGCTTCGGTGCCCGGATCCCGCCGCCAGTGGGAGCGCGACCCGCACGACCCGGATTTCCTGGTGCTGCGGGCCGGACGGCACTCCGCCCCGCTGGCTACTACGCTGCGGGTCAACGACACCGCTGACGAAGTCGACCTGGAACCGGTGTCGCACAGCGCATTACGCAGCCTGCTCGACACGCAGCGCACCGTCCGTGACGTTCCCACCGGAATCGACGTCACCAAGGTTTCGCGGATCACCGTCCTCGGCGACCACGCGCAGGTGCGCGCTGCGCTGCGGGCGTGGCTGGCTCAGGCGGTCACCTGGCACGACCCGACGGTTCTTGGGGTGGCGTTGGCCAGCCCCGATCTGGAGGGCAGTGACTGGTCCTGGCTGAAGTGGTTGCCGCACGTCGACATTCCCGGGCAGGCCGACGGCGTGGGCCCGGCCCGCTATTTGGCCGCCGACGCCGACGAGCTGGTCGAAATGCTGGGCCCCAACCTGCTCGACCGTCCGGCATTCACCGGCGCGGCAGCAGATGCGTTGCGGCACTTGCTGATCGTCGTCGACGATCCCGAATACGACGTGACCGCGTCGACGCTGGGCGTGGGTCGTGCCGGGGTGACCGTCGTGCATTATTCGGCCACACCACCGCATCGCGAACAATATTCCGACCCGGAAAAACCGATCCTGGAGGTGACCGACGGTGCCATCCAGCGGTGGCAGACCGGCGGCTGGCAGCCCTATATCGACAATGCCGACGAGTTCGGCGTCGACGAGGCCGCTCACCTGGCCCGCCGGCTGTCCCGGTGGGACTCCAACCCGACGCACGCCGGGCTGCGTTCCGCGGCCACCCGGGGCGCGAGTTTCACGACGCTGCTGGGCATCCCAGACGCGTCGCGGCTGGACGTGCCGGCGCTGTGGGCGCCGCGCCGGCGCGACGACGAATTGCGGGTGCCGATCGGCGTCACCGCCACCGGCGAGCCGCTGATGTTCGATCTCAAGGACGAAGCCGAAGGCGGAATGGGTCCGCACGGGCTGATGATCGGGATGACGGGTTCCGGCAAGTCGCAGACGCTGATGTCGATTCTGTTGGCGCTGTTGACGACTCATTCCGCGGACCGGCTGATCGTCATCTATGCCGACTTCAAGGGCGAGGCGGGTGCCGACAGCTTCCGGAATTTCCCGCAGGTTGTCGCGGTGATCTCGAACATGGCCGAGAAGAAGTCGCTGGCCGACCGGTTCGCCGACACGCTGCGCGGTGAGGTGGCCCGCCGCGAAACGCTGCTGCGCGAGGCCGGCCGCCGCGTGCAGGGCAGCGCGTTCAACTCCGTGCTCGAGTATGAAAATGCTCGAGAATCCGGGGCCGCCGGGACATTCGACTTACCGCCGATCCCGACGCTGTTCGTGGTGGCCGACGAGTTCACCCTGATGCTGGCCGATCATCCGGAATACGCCGAGCTTTTCGACTACGTGGCACGCAAGGGGCGTTCGTTCCGCATCCACATCCTGTTCGCGTCCCAGACGCTGGATGTCGGCAAGATCAAGGACATCGACAAGAACACCTCCTACCGGATCGGGCTGAAGGTGGCCAGCCCCAGCGTTTCCCGCCAGATCATCGGTGTGGAGGATGCCTACCACATCGAGTCCGGTAAAGAGCACAAAGGCATCGGCTTCCTGGTGCCCGCGCCCGGGGCCACCCCGATCAAGTTCCGCAGCACCTATGTGGACGGCATCTACGAGCCGCCACGCACCACCAAAGCCCGCGTCGTGCAAGCACTCCCAGAACCCAAGATCTTCACGGCCGCAGCCGTGGAGGTGGACCCGGGCACGGTGATCGCCACCGCCGACGCCGAGGAACCGGCCGGTCCGCCACGCAAGCTGATCGCGACCGTCGGCGAACAGCTGGCCCGCTACGGACCGCGAGCCCCCCAGCTGTGGCTGCCGCCGCTGGACGAACCGATCCCGATCACCGCACTGCTGGCCCGGGCCGCGGTGCCGCCCCGGCACTGGCGCTGGCCGCTCGGAGAGATCGACAAGCCGTTCGAGATGCGCCGCGATCCGCTGGTGTTCGACGCTCGGTCGTCGGCTGGAAACATGGTGATCCACGGCGGTCCCAAGTCCGGCAAATCCACTGCACTGCAGACGTTTATGCTTTCGGCCGCCAGCCTGCACTCACCGCACGAGGTGACGTTCTACTGTCTGGACTACGGTGGCGGACAACTGCGTTCGCTGGAGGGTCTGGCCCATGTCGGCAGCGTCGCGTCGGCGCTGGAACCCGAACGCATCCGGCGTACCTTCGGTGAGCTGGAACAGCTGCTGCTGTCCCGGCAGCAGCGTGAGGTGTTCCGCAACCGCGGTGGCAACGGTTCGGCTCCCGACGACGGTTACGGTGAGGTGTTCCTGGTCATCGACAACCTCTACGCGTTCGGCCGCGACAACATCGACCAGTTCAACACGCGAAACCCGTTGCTGGCCAAGGTGACCGAGTTGGTTAACGTGGGCCTGGCGTACGGCATCCACGTGATCATCACCACCCCGAGCTGGCTGGAGGTGCCGCTGGCGATGCGCGACGGCCTGGGGTTGCGCCTGGAGCTGAAGCTGCACGACGCGCGCGACAGCAATGTGCGGGTGGTCGGTGCGCTGCGCCGTCCGGCCGACGCCGTCCCGGCCGACCAGCCGGGCCGCGGGTTGACCATGGCCGCCGAGCACTTCCTATTCGCCAGCCCCGCGTTGGACGGGCAACCAAACCCAGTCGCCGCGATCAATGCCCGCTACCCGGGAGTTGCCGCCCCGCCGGTGCGGCTGCTGCCCACCAACCTCGCCCCCGAGGCGGTCGGCGCGCTGTACCGCGGACCGGATCAGATTGTCATCGGCCAGCGCGAGGAAGACCTGGCGCCGGTGGTGCTCGACTTCGCCGCCAATCCGCTGCTGATGGTGTTCGGTGACAGCAAGTCGGGAAAGACCACCCTGCTGCGCCACCTGATCCGCACCATCCGGGAGCATTCGACCGCCGACCAGGTGGCCTTCACCGTGCTGGACCGCCGGCTGCATCTCGTCGACGAACCGCTGTTCCCCGACAACGAATACACCGCCAACATCGATCGGGTCATCCCGGCGATGCTCGGGTTGGCGAACCTCATCGAGTCGCGACGGCCACCGGCCGGTCTGTCGCCTGCCGAGCTGGCCCGCTGGACTTTCCACGGCCACACCCACTACCTCGTCATCGACGACGTCGACCAGATCCCGGATTCGGCGGCCATGACGGGTCCGTACATCGGACAGCGGCCCTGGACCCCGCTTATCGGTCTGCTCGGACAAGCAGGCGATTTGGGCTTGCGGGTGATCGTGACGGCGCGGGCCTCCGGCTCGGGCCACGCGCTGATGACCAGCCAGCTGCTGCGGCGATTCAACGACCTGCAGGCGACCACCGTAATGCTTTCGGGCAATCCGGCCGACAGCGGGAAGATCCGCGGTCAGCGTTTCGACCGGTTGCCTCCTGGACGCGCGGTGTTGTTGAGCGACAGCGAATCTCCGACCTACCTGCAGTTGATCAACCCGCTCGTCGGGGAGGTCGCGACACTTGGTGAAACGCAACAGAAGGGGAGTCAGTCATGACGTTGCGAGTGGTTCCGGAGGGACTGGCCGCGGCCAGCGCGGCCGTGGAAGCGCTGACGGCGCGGCTGGCGGCCGCGCATGCTGCCGCGGCTCCGTCGATCGTCGCGGTGGTGCCGCCCGCCGTGGATCCGGTGTCGTTGCAGACTGCCGCCGAGTTCAGCGTCCAGGGGCAGGAGCATGCCGTCGTCGCCACCCAGGGCGTCGAGGAACTGGGGCGTGCGGGCGTCGGGGTGGGCGAATCCGGCGCAAGCTATCTCGCCGGTGATGCGGCGGCCGCGGCTACCTATGGGATCGCGGGCGCCTGACCATGGTCGCGCCCTTGGGGCCCATCTGGATTGCTTCGCCGCCCGAGGTGCATTCGGCGTTGCTGAGCAGTGGTCCTGGTCCGGCTTCGCTGCTGGCGGCGGCCGCGGCCTGGAATCTGCTCAGCGCCGAATATGCCTCGGCGGCAGCAGAACTCAGCGGGATCCTGGATGCGGTGCAAGCGGGAGCGTGGCAGGGGCCGAGTGCGCAGCAGTATGTCGCCGCGCATCTGCCGTATGTGGCGTGGCTGATGCAGGCCAGCGCCGACAGCGCCGCGGTCGCAACTCAGCACGAGGCTGCTGCGGCGGCCTACACGGCCGCCTCGGCGACCATGCCGACTCTGGCGGAGCTGGCGGCCAACCACGTCATCCATGGCATCCTGGTGGCGACGAATTTCTTTGGCATCAATACCATTCCGATCGCGCTCAACGAGGCCGATTACCTGCGGATGTGGCTTCAGGCCGCCGCGACCATGGGCCTTTACCAGGCGGCCGCGGGCGCGGCACTGGCGTCGGCTCCGCGCACCGCGCCGGCGCCGGCAATTGTGAATCCCGGTGGTGAACCGGCCGCCGGGATGGTGGCCAACGCGGCCCAGGCACAAGCCGTCGCGGCCACGTTCAACCCCTGGCAGTTCCTCTGGCAGGTGCTGCAGGACATGTGGAACGCATACACGGGCTTCTACGGCTGGATGTTCAAAGAGATCGCGACGTTCCTGCAGGACCCCATCGGCAACTCGATAAAGATCATCATCGCCTTCCTCACCAACCCGGTGGCGGCGTTGATCACCTACGGCCCATTGTTGTTCGCGCTGGGATACCAGGTCTTCTTCAACCTCGTCGGCTGGCCCACCTGGGGCATGGTGTTGAGTTCGCCGTTCCTGGTGCCGGCCGGGCTCAGCCTGGGTTTGAGCGCGATAGCGTTCGCGGCGCTGGCACCTGCCGAGATTGCGGTGGCTGCCGCCCCTGCTGCGGGACTACCGCTGGCAGGCGCCGTCGCGGCGGCCTCTCCGTGGCCGGCTGTCAGTCTTGCCTCAACGGCCAGCGGCCTCGCGGGGCCTCCGTCGACACCACCCGGAGCTGGTGCTTCGGCAGGCGCCGTGCCGGCCCCGGCTGCCCCGGCTCCCGCAAGTTTTGCCTATCTGGTTGGCGGCCTTGATGATTGGGGCCCCACCGCGGGTCCGACGGTGGGCGGCCGAGGCAGCCTCAAGGCGCCGGCGGCTACCATCCCGGCCGCCGGCGCGGCAGCGGCGAGCCGCGCGGCAACCCGCGCGCGACGCCGCTCGCGACGCGAATTACGGGACTATGGCGACGAATTCCTCGACATGGACTCCGGCCCCGGACCCGTGGCGACCGAGGATCCCACCCAGGCGTCCGACTGGGGGGCAGGCCCGCTCGGATTCGCCGGGACCGCAGCCAAAGAGCCAGTGCTGCATGCGGTCGGCTTGACTGCGCTGGCCGGTGACGAGTTCGGCGGCGGTCCGCGGATGCCGATGGTACCGAGCAGTTGGGACGGCCTGCAGGAAGGCGTACCGAAAGGGGGAGCCGACGCTTCGCACCTCGACAGCAAGTAATCGAAATCCGAATTGCCAGAGAAAGGGGTTGTTATGAGTCTTCTGGATGCCCACATTCCGCAGTTGGTGGCTTCCCAGTCGGCATTCGGCGCCAAGGCGGCGTTGATGCGTCACACGATCGGTCAGGCCGAGCAGGCGGCGATGTCGGCGCAGGCGTTTCACCAGGGCGAGTCCGCCGCCGCGTTTCAGGGTGCCCATGCCCGGTTCGTGGAGGCAGCGGCCAGGGTCAACGCCCTACTGGACATCGCCCAGGCCAACCTCGGTGACGCCGCCGGAACTTATGTGGCCGCCGATTCCGCGGCTGCGTCCAGCTACACGGCGTTCTGAGCCCACAGACAACCGAAAGGAGTTGTGATGTCACAGATCATGTACAACTACCCGGCGATGCTGGGACACGCCGGTGACATGTCGGGATATGCCGGCACCATGCAGGGGCTGGGCTCGGATATCGCCGCCGAGCAGTCCGCGCTGTCGAACGCCTGGCAAGGCGACACCGGGTTGACGTATCAGGCATGGCAGGCGCAGTGGAACCAGGCCATGGCAGACCTGGTGCGGGCCTATCAATCGATGGCCGGCACGCACGAAGCCAACACCATGGCGATGATGGCCCGCGACCAGGCTGAAGCCGCAAAATGGGGCGGCTAGCAAGTTAGATGGTTGCAGAATCCGCAGAACCCTCGCAGCCTAACGCCGTCGAGTTGACGGTCGACAACGCGTGGTTCATCGCCGAGAGCGTCGGCGCCGGCAGTTTCCCCTGGGTGCTGGCCATCACCCCGCCATACACCGATAGCGCGCAACGAAGTGCGTTCTTCGACCGTCAGAAAGACGAGCTGACGGGGCTGGGCTTGATGTCGCCGGACGGTACCGTCAACTCCGCGGTGGCCGACTGGATCAAGGTGGTGTGCTTCCCCGACCGGTGGCTGGACTTACGTTACATAGGGCCGGCATCGGCCGAGGGGTCCGGCGAGTTGCTGCGTGGCATTGTCGCCCGGCGGGTCGGCGCCGGGGGCAAGACCTCCCGGAAGTTCAATACCGTCGTCGCGCTGCGCAGCGCTCAGCTGGTCACCTTCACGGCAATGGATATCGATGACCCGCGGGCGCTGGTTCCGGTCCTCGGCGTCGGGCTGTCGCAGCGGCCGCCGGCCCGGTTCGAAGAGTTCAGCATGCCCATGCGGGTCGGCGCTCGCGCCGACGAGCGGCTGCGCTCCGGCGCCCCACTCGAGGAAGTCCTTGACTACCTGGGCATCCCGACGTCGGCCCGGCCCGTGGTGGAGGCGGTCTTCTCCGGCCCACGGAGCTACGTCGAGATCGTCGCCGGCTGCAACCGGGACGGCCAGCACACCACCACCGACGTCGGTTTGAGCATCGTCGACACCACCGCGGGCCGGGTATTGGTCAGTCCGTCCCGAGCCTTCGACGGTGAGTGGGTGTCGACCTTCAGCCCCGGGACAGCGTTCGCGACTGCCGTCGCGATCGAACAACTCATCGCCAACCTGCCGGAGGGGCAATGGTTCCCCGGTCAGCGGTTGTCCCGCGACTTCTCCGGACAACCCTCTTAACCGCAATTCAGAAAGTGAGTACGATGTCTCCGCAACGGCCCCAACGGATTTGGACGGTCCGGTGATGTCGGGCACCGTGATGCCGATTGTCCGCGTCGCCATCCTCGCCGACAGCCGGTTGACGGAGATGGCCCTGCCCGCGGAGCTGCCGCTGCGCGAAATCCTGCCCGCGGTCCAGCGTTTGGTCATACCCGCGGCGGAGAACGGCGACGGCGGCGAGGCCGGTTCGGGTGCGGCTGCGCACCTGAGTCTGGCGCCCATCGGCGGTGCGCCGTTCAGCCTGGACGCCAGCCTGGACACCGTCGGGGTGGTCGACGGTGATCTGCTTGCATTGCAGCCGGTGCCCACCGGTCCGGCCGCCCCGGGAATCGTCGAGGACATCGCCGACGCCGCCATGATCTTCTCGAGTTCGCGGCTAAACCCATGGGGGCCAAAGCATATCCAGCGCGGGGCGCTGGCGGCGGTGATCGGTGTGACTCTGGTGGCGACCGGGCTGGCGGTCAGCTACCGGGTGGCGACGGGCGCGTTGGCCGGCCTGGTCACGGTCAGCGGGATCGCGGTCGTCCTGGCGTTGGCCGGGTTACTGGTCACGGCTCGTTCGCCACGAACGGGGACCGCGGTGTCGATTGCCGCACTGGTGCCGATCGCGGGGGCACTGGCGCTGGCGGTACCCGGGAAATTCGGGCCGGCGCAGCTGCTGCTGGCGGCTGCGGGTGTCACCGCGTGGTCGCTGATCTGCCTGATGGTGCCCAGCGCCGAACGTGAGCGCATCGTGGCGTTCTTCACCGCGGTGGCGGTGACGGCCGCCGGGGTATGGCTGGCCGCCGGCGCCGAACTGCTGTGGGAGCTGCCGATGCGCAGTGTCGGCTGCGGGCTGATCGTGACCGCGCTGCTGATCACCATCCAGGCGGCTCAGCTGTCGGCGCTGTGGGCGCGCTTTCCGTTGCCGGTCATCCCGGCGCCCGGGGACCCCACCCCGTCGGCTCCGTCGTTGCGGGTGCTCGAAGACCTGCCGCGGCGGGTGCGCGTCAGTGACGCTCATCAAAGCGGTTTCATCGCCGCGGCCGTGCTGCTGAGCGTCCTGGGATCTGTGGCAATCGCGGTGCGCCCCGAATCGGTCGGTGGCGTGGGCTGGTACGTGGTGGCCGCAACGGCGGCGGTGACCGCGCTGCGGGCCCGGGTATGGGATTCGGCCACCTGCAAGGCCTGGTTGCTGGCCCAGCCACATCTGGTGGCGGGGATCCTGTTGGTGGTCTACACGGCGACCGGGCGCTATGTCGCCGCCTTGGGCGCGGTACTGGTGCTCGCGGTGCTGGTGTTTGCCTGGATCGTCGTTGCGCTGAACCCTGCCATTGCCTCGCCGGACAGCTACTCTCTGCCGCTGCGGCGCCTGCTGGGCTTTGTCGCCGCCGGCCTGGACGTTTCGCTCATCCCCGTGATGGCATACCTGGTCGGTCTGTTCACCTGGGTCCTCAATCGATGACTCGCGTCGCCGGATTAGGTTGCTGCGCAGCAATTTTGGCTGTTGTGGTGGCCACCGCTCCGCCGGCGTCGGCGATCGCCCCGCCGGTGGTCGACGCCACCGTGGATCCGCCCAGCGGTACCCCGGGGCCCGTGCAGACGATGGAGCAACGCGGTGCCTGCACCGTTTCGGGGCTTCTGGCGGGTACCGACGTCAGCGTCCCGGCACCTAGCCAAGCGGTGCTGAATCTGCCTGCGGCATGGCAGTTCTCGCGTGGTGAGGGTCAGTTGGTGGCCATCCTCGACACCGGGGTGCAACCGGGGCCGCGGCTGCCGAACGTAGACGGCGGTGGCGACTTCGTGGATTCGACCGACGGCCTGACCGACTGTGACGGGCACGGCACCCTGGTGGCCGGGATCGTCGCCGGGCAGCCCGGCGCGGACGGCTTCGCGGGGGTCGCGCCGGCGGCGCGGTTGCTGTCCATCAGGGTGACCTCGGCCAAGTTCTCGCCGAAGACTTCAGGTGGCGACCCCACGCTGGCGCGGGCCGCCCTCGACGTGGACACGCTGTCCCGCGCGATCGTGCATGCGGCCGATCTTGGCGCCCGGGTGATCAACATTTCCGCGGTGACCTGCCTGCCCGCCGACCGGGCGGTCGACCAGTCCGCACTGGGGGCGGCGATCAGGTATGCGGCCGTGGACAAGGACGCGGTGATAGTGGCCGCCGCCGGTAACAGCGGCGCGGCCGGCTCGGGCGGCGGTGGTAGCTCCTGCGACTCGAACCCGCTGACCGACCTGAGCCGTCCGGACGATCCACGCAACTGGGCCGGCGTCACCTCGATCTCCATCCCGTCGTGGTGGCAGCCGTACGTGTTGTCGGTGGCGTCCCTGACGCCGGACGGGCAGCCGTCGAAGTTCACCATGGCCGGGCCGTGGGTGGGCATCGCCGCACCCGGGGAAAACATTCTGTCGGTGAGCAACAGCGACGCCGGCGGCCTGGCCAACGGCCTTCCCAACGACCACCAGCAACTTGTGCCGCTCAGCGGCACCAGCTACGCGGCCGGCTACGTCTCCGGTGTCGCCGCGTTGGTCCGCAGTAAGTATCCCGGCCTGAACGCGGGCGAGGTGGTACGCCGCATCACCGCCACCGCCCACAACGGCGCCCGCGCCCCGTCCAACATCGTCGGCGCCGGCGGTATCGATCCGGTGGCGGCGCTGACCTGGCAACTGCCCGCCCCGCAATCAGCGGTACCGGCGAAACCGGTTGCAGTGCCGCCGGCACCGAAGCCCAAGGACACCACACCCCGCAACGTCGCATTCGCCGGAGCCGCAGCGTTGGCATTGCTGGTCGGCATCACCGCAGCAACTGTCACGACGGTGCGCCGGCGAAAGGAGCCGATCCCGTGAGCCTCAACTCGATTCCGCGCCCGGGAGCCGGGCGGATCGTCGTGGCGCTGTTGGCGATGGTGCCCGCGGCGATGGCTTATCCGTGGCAGTCGACCCGCGACTATTGGCTGATCGGGATTGCAGCCGTCGTGGTGATCGTCCTGTTCGGCTGGTGGCGCGGACTGCACTTCACCACCATCGTGCGTCGCCGGCTGGCCATGATGCGGCGACGACGGTCGGGCACCGATCCCGCAACCGAGGTGCGCACCACGGCGCTGCTGCGCATCGGTCCGCCGGCCCCGGGCCTGGAGGTGCTCCCGCTGCCGTTGATAGCCGGGTACCTGGACCGCTACGGCATCCGCGCCGACGCCGTCCGAATCACCGGGCATGTCGACGCGGCGGGTGAGCGGGAGCTGTGGATCGGGCTGACGGTGTCGGCCGCCGCCAACCTGGCGGCACTGCAAGCCCGGTCACGGCGAATCCCGTTGCAGCAGACCGCCGAGGTCGCCGCGCGCCGGCTCGCCGACCACCTTCGCGAAATCGGTTGGGACGTCGGCACGGTTGGGTATGACGACGCGCCGCGGTTGCTGGCTCGAGCCGATCGCGAAACGTGGCGGTGCATGCGCCACGGCGACTCCGATTACCTTGCCGCATACCGGGTCAGCGTGGATGCCGCATTGCCCGAAACATTGGCTGCCGTGTGGTCGCATCCGGCGCGCGAGACCTGGGCGGCATTGGAGATCGGCGCCGCCGGTCGACCGGGCGGCCCGCCCACGGTTGCCGTCGCGTGCGCGTTCCGTAGCGATGCGCGTCCCGACGGCGCGGCGCCGCTGGCCGGACTGACTCTGCAACGCGGCAGCCAGTGGCTGGCGCTGGCGGCATTGGAGCCGTCGTCCACCCGGCGACTCGACGGACCCACCGACGCGCCCGACGGCCTGCTGGAGGGACTGGTGTGGCCCATCCCGTCGGCTTGGGCGGCGCATACGTCTCTCACCGACGCGGCTAGTCGAACATGAAGCTGTGCAGGAACAGCGTCATCCGCCGCAGGTAATCCAACTGGCTCACATGCATGATGTGACTGCCGGGGAACCAGTGCAGCGCGCAATGATCCCAGTGCTCCCACAGCGTTACGGCATGCTCGGGTGGAGCCATCCGATCGCCGAGGCCGGTGATGATCATCCGGCGGTGCTTGGGCAGCAGCGGCCGATAATTCAGCGGGCCGTGGTAGGCCAGCCCGGCGCTCAACTCGTCACGGCTGATGCGCGACAGGCACAGGCCCAGCCGGACCAGCCTGCTGGCCGGAAACCATTCGTCGAACAGTTTGCCCGGGCTGACCACCGGGCAGTTGGGAATGACGGCCTCGAGCCGGTTCTCCACCGACGCAACCAGCGCGGAGGTGTAGCCGCCCAGCGATATTCCCGTCAGTGCGATGCGCTCGACACCGGTGTGGCGCAGGTAGTCCACGATGGAGCGAAAGTCGTACACCGCCTGGGCCATCGCCTCGGCGAAGCCACTCAAGCCGCCGGCGAAGAAACCGAAACCGCTGAACGGCGAATGCCTCTCGGCTCGCTTGCCGTGAAAAGGCAAGGTGTACAACAGAACATCGTACCCGGACCGGTAATACCACGGCAGTGAGAAGAACAGCCCGTTGAGCAAGTATGACGAGCCCATGAAACCGTGGATGACACACAGCGTGGGGCGCGGCCCGTCGTCATGGCGCCAATGCTGTGCGCGCACGACGTTGTTTGCGGTCAACCCGCTCCACTGCTTGCGCATGGTCGGGTTGACCGCCCGGAATCCGCTCGCGAACGAGATGTCGTCGACGGTGCCGCGCGCGATCCACTCGGCGAGCGGGCTGGCGGGCCGCGACGAAATCTTGGGCAGATCCGTCGGTGCCGGAAACGACTTCACCGGGTCATGTTCGGCAGCCAGTTCGGCGTAGAAGTTCAAGTTGCTGCGTTCGCTGCCGGAATTGACGCGCAGCAAAGCGGTGGCGACGACAGCCGGTGCCACCGTGGTGGACAGCACCGACGACGCCGCGGTGCGCAGCGCGATATCGCCGACCGCCGACGATTCGACGACGATGCGTTGACGCAGCGAGAGCGCAGATCGTGGCGGTAGCCCTTCGGCGCCGGCGTCGGCCCCGGGCACGTCGGGAATCGGGACCGGCGGATCGATGGGATCCGCTTCAGACGTCTCCGAGAACTCCGGCATCCCGTCGATGGTATCTCGCCGATATCGCGGGGTGCCGGCGAATTCGACAGTGTCGTCAATTTCTGGGGGCAACGCGCTGCACGTCCGGACCCCATCGGTAATAGGTTGTTCCATAACACCCGATTGGCGACGGTGTTGATCAGGAGGACCGACATGTGGGATCCCGACGTCTACCTGGCCTTTGCGGATCATCGCAGCCGTCCGTTCTACGACTTGGTGTCCCGGGTGGGCGCCAAGCGGGCGCGCCGGGTGGTCGACCTGGGTTGCGGCCCCGGCCACCTGACACGGCACCTGGCGCGACGCTGGCCCGAGGCGACGATCGAGGCTTTGGACAGTTCACCGGAGATGGTCGCCGCCGCCCGGGAACGCGGGATCGACGCCACGACCTGCGACGTGCGGAACTGGAAGCCTCGGCCCGACACCGACGTGGTGGTCAGCAACGCGGCACTGCATTGGGTGCCCGAACACGCGGAGCTGCTGGTGCGCTGGGCCGGCGAGCTGGCAGCCGGATCCTGGATGGCGGTGCAGGTACCGGGAAACTTCGACACCCCGTCGCACGCCGTGGTGCGGACGCTGGCCAGGCGGGAGCCCTACGCAAAGCTCCTGCGCGACATACCGTTTCGGGTAGGTGCGGTGGTGCAACCGCCGGCGTACTACGCGAATCTGCTGATGGACGCCGGATGCAAGGTCGACGCGTGGGAGACCACCTATCTGCACCAGCTCACCGGTGAGCACCCGGTGCTGGAATGGATCACCGGCACCGCGCTGGTTCCGGTGCGGGAAAGGCTAGACGACGCGGGTTGGGAGCAGTTCCGCCAGGAGCTGATCCCGCTGCTCGACGACGCCTACCCGCGCCGCGCCGACGGTACCACGATCTTCCCGTTCCGCCGGCTGTTCATCGTCGCCGAGGTCGGGGGAGCGCGCCGCGGTTCTTGAGTCTTGGCGAATTCGTATCGGCGGTCGGCCCGTCGGGCTCGTGTTTCGTACAGGCCGCGTCGATGCCGCTGCCTGCGCTGGATGCGCCACATCCGTTGTCGCTGTAGGCGCTAAAGGCGTCGAGTGTGTGGTGAGGACGGCGAGTGTGCGGTGAGGGCGTCGAGTGTGCCGCCATGGCGGCCCGCGGCGGATTTTCCCGCCCTACAAGCACCCTCAAAGCCGTCACCGCGCACTCGATACGGCGGAATGGCAGCCGAACCTACGTGCCGAGAACTGACGCCCAGCCGAGTGTGCGCAGCAAGGCTCGCAGACATCGATGACCAGCAGCATTTGTGGTCAACTTGAATTTGAGTACGCGGGCACACCGGACCGAGGAGGCAGGTGTGGCCAATGTGGCGGTTACGCAGGCATATTCGAGGATCGCGCTATTGATTGGCCGACGCGGCTTCTTCCTCGATACCGCGGTCGGCGGCGATCGCCGACCTGCTGCTCGGCGCAGTTCGATGGATCCGCAGATACGTTTCGGTGTAGCGCTCTGCGATGCGGGTACCGGCGAATTCCGACGGGATCACGTCGCCGGTGCGCTGACGCCAATCGTGAAGCCGGACAGCGAGGTCCGCTGCGACCGCATCGATCTTCGCGGCGGCGTCACCGGTCAGCAGATTGGTGGTCTCGGTGGGGTCGGCGCGCAGATCGTACAGTTCCCGTTGCGGTCGCGGTGACTTGACGAATTGTGCGACGGCCATCCCGGACGGGCTTTCCTCGATGTCCCACGGCAGATCCAGCAACGGGCGGGGCACATAGTTCTCGATGTAGCTGAATTCCTTTGTACGGATTGCACGTATCGGGTCAAACGAGTCGTGGTAGGTCTTGGTGGTGTACACATGGTCGCGGACCGGCTCGGCGACGGTGTCGGCCCCGAGCAAGGCGGCCGCGTGCGACAGGCCGTCGACATCGGCCGGCATGTCGATCCCCAGCAGGTCAAGCAGTGTCGGTAACAGGTCTACGCCGCTGAACAATTCGTCGTAGACACGTGGGGCAAACTCCCGGCGGGAGGGTGGACGGATGACCATCGCGATGCCGGTTCCGGCGTCGTAGAGCGTGGATTTGGCGCGCGGAAACGCCGGGCCGTGATCGGTCAGGAACACCACCCAGGTGCTGGCGTCCAGTCCAGTTTCGTTGAGTGTGTCCAAGATTCGCCCGACTGCGGCGTCCGCGGTGGTGATGGCTCCGTAGAAATCGGCCAGGTCCTGGCGCACTTCGGGGGTGTCGGGGAGATAGTCGGGGACGTCGACACCTGCGCTGTCCGCCGGTTCGTAGCGTTCGTGGGGGTAGGGCCGATGGGTTTCGAAAAACCCCGCGGTAAGCAGGAACGGCTGGCCGGAAAGATCCGGCACGCAATCCTGCAGCCACTCCCGCGCCTTCTCGACCACATATTCGCAGTAGGAGTTCGACACGTCGAATTCGTCGAATCCCAGCCGTGCCGGGTAGGACGTCTCGTGTTGCATCCCGAAAAGAGCCGAGTACCAACCCTGCTCGCCCAACAGTTGCGGCAGTGTCCGGACTCCGCTGCGGTATTCCCAGCCGTGATGGGCCAGCCCCACCAGCCCATTGGTTTGCGGGTAGCGACCGGTGAACAGCGATCCGCGCGACGGCGAGCACAGCGGTGCGGTGGCGTGCGCCCGGGTGAACAAGATCCCCTCGGCGGCAAGCTGGTCCAGTCGCGGGCTGACGACATCCGGGTGACCGTAGACACCGAGGTAGCGCCCCAGGTCGTGCCAATGCACGATCAGCACGTTGTCTTTGCCGTCGCTGCTTTCACCCGTCACCGTCTGCCGCCTCTCGAGCATGCTTGCGGCGGCGACGATACCCGGTGTCGATCGAACCGGCGAAGTTCAAGCCTGTCCCCAGCGGTTCTCCCAGACGAACTCCCGGAGTGGCCGCGCTACGGCCCAGCCGTCCAACTCCAGCGCCGGCCGTTCCGGAAACTCGGGCACCGGGCCCAAACACAGCACTGCCACCGGTTCCGCATCGGAGGGGATCTCCAGCAGCGCCGCCAACCGTCGCGGATCGAACAGCGACACCCAACCCATGCCGAGCCCTTCGGCGCGAGCCGCCAGCCACAGATTCTGGATCGCGCAGGACACCGACGCAAGATCCATCTGCGGTAGTGTGCGCCGGCCGAAGATGTGCACGTCCCGGTTGTCGCAAAGCGCTACCACCAGCAGCTCGGCGCACTCGAGAATGCCCTCGACCTTGAGCGCAAGGAACTCCTCGGCCCGTTCGCCCAGGGCGTGTGCCGTCCGCGCGCGCTCCTCGTCGACGAGGGTGTGGATATCGTTGCGCAGCGCCTTATCGGTGATCCGGATGATCCGCCAGGGCTGCATCAGACCGACACTGGGGGCGGCGTGTGCGGCGTGCAGCAACCGAGCCAGCACCTCTTCGGGCACCACGCTGTCGGGCACGAAGCGGCGCATGTCCCGACGTTCGGAGATCACGCGATACACCGCCTGCCGCTCGGCGGCGGTGAACGCAAATTCGGTCACCCGGTCATCGTAGAAAAGGTGCGGCCCGTGCGGCCTGGATCAGGGACTACACGGATCAGGGACTATAGGTAACTCCGACCGCGCGGAACACGTATTCGGGCGGCACGTCAAAGGCAAGTGACCGCAGCGGTAGGCGAGCCAGCACGTCCTCGCCGATGTCCGTTTTGAAGTGCAGCGATAGCTGGCCGTGGAACCGCGGGTCCACCTTGGCGACGTCGAGATCCAATTGCAGCCCCGTCGACGAGATCTCGGCGGTTGCTGCGCCGGTCTGCGGCGCGTCCCAGCGCACGTCGACGGCGCGGCCGGCCAGCTTGGGCAGCGACGAGAGCGTTCCCAGCACCCGTTGCTCGGTGAACGCCAGCGCGCCCGGATAGCTGGCAATGCTGTGCGATGCCCGCAAACCGGGAATTGCGCCGGTGAACCGCCTGGTGACCGCGACATACTCTTCGAGGTAGATGAGTCCTTCGGCCTCCAGCTGATCCCGCAAGTCGGCGGGTAGCTTGCCGATGCCGAACATTCTGCGAAAAATCACCGCCATGAGGCCAGTATGGGGCCGCTCGGGCCGGGCCGCACCGTCGCCTGGTATCCGTTGAACATGATCCGTCGCCCGATCAGTGTGGCCGCGATGCTCGCGGCGGCTGCGACCGTCGGCTACGCCCTCTTGTGGGTGGGGCACCGCCATGACTGGGGTTGGGTGCACGGCCTGGATTGGTCGTTGTTGAACGCCGCGCACGACATCGGGATCAAGCACCCGGCTTGGGTGGACTTCTGGATCGGCGTGTCGTTCGTGCTGGGCCCCATCCCCATGCGGCTGATCGGCATGGGGATGGCGGTGGTTGCGGTATTGCAGCACAAGGTGCGGATGGCGCTGCTGCTGTTGGCCTGTTTGCCGCTCAACGGATTGGTCACGATGGCCGCCAAGGATCTGGCCGGCCGGCCACGACCGGTGACCGAGTTCGTCACCGCGCCATCGAGCTCATTCCCGTCCGGGCATGCGCTCGAGTTGACGGCCAGTGTGCTTGCGCTTCTGACCTTCCTGCTGCCGATGACGAGACACCGGTGGATGCGCGTGGTCTCGGTCACGCTGGCCGCGCTGGGTGTATTGACGGTCGGCACCGCCCGGGTGGCTTTGAATGTGCACCACCCGTCGGACGTGATCGCGGGGTGGCTGCTGGGATATGTGTATTTTCTGGTGTGCCTGTGGGTGTTTAGGCCGTTACCCATAACGGGTGCGGAGCCGGCCCGGCTTGCCGAAGTCCGCTGACGCCCTGCGGCACGGCGCTTTTCGCAGTGTCTCGGAGCAGTGATCCAACCGGGACTAAACCTTTACTTGACCCTGAGGTTTCGTCCGCTTGACGATGAGACGATGCACCGACTGGGAGCTGTACTGTGTGCTGCGGTCTGCCTGGCCGGAGCGGCGCTGGGGTTGGCGCCGGTGACGGTCGCGGCGGGCAACCCGTGGTTCGCCAATTCGGTTGGCAATGCCACGCAGGTGGTTTCGGTGGTCTCGACCGGCGGCTCTAACGCGAAGATGGATGTCTACCAGCGCACCGCCGCCGGCTGGCAGCCGCTCAAGACCGGGATCCCCACCCATGTCGGCTCGGCGGGAATGGCGCCGCAGGCCAAGAGCGGCTACCCGGCTACCCCGATGGGCGTCTACAGCCTCGACTCGGCTTTCGGCACCGCGCCCAATCCCGGTGGCGGGCTTCCGTATACGCAAGTCGGACCCAACCACTGGTGGAGTGGAGACGACCACAGCCCCACCTTCAACACCATGCAGGTGTGTCAGAAGGCCCAATGCCCATTCAACACCGCCGAGAGTGAGAACCTACAGATCCCGCAGTACAAGCATTCGGTGGTGATGGGCGTCAACAAGAACAAGGTGCCCGGCGGCGGTGCCGCGTTCTTCTTCCACACCACCGACGGCGGACCCACGGCGGGATGCGTGGCAATCGACGATGCCACGCTGGTGCAGATCATCCGGTGGTTGCGGCCCGGCGCGGTGATCGCGATCGCGAAGTAACCGGGGCCGTCAGTCGGCCAAAGCGCGGCCCGGTCGCACGGTGAGCCCCAGGTTGGCCACCGACATCGTCGCCTCGTAGGTGCGGTCGTACCCGGTAGCGCTGATCCGCCAACCGTCGGCGGTGCGCCGATACTCGTCGCGGTAGAACGCCGCGCCGATCAGCATGAAATTGGCTTCGGCAACGATGACCCGATCCTGCAGATACCAGCTGCCCGTCGCGGTGTCGCCGGTCACCGTGATCTCCGGATGCGTCACCCGGTGTTCGGTGATGATGTTGGGCCCCAACGCCGAGCGCATGTATTCCACCACGTCGACGCGGTTGGAAAAATGCAGCTCCTTGCCCAGCGACGACCCATAGTCGCCGCGCACGTCCTCGGTCAGGGTGTCGGCGAAGTCGTCCCAGTGCTTGGTGTCCAGGGCGCGCAGATAGCGGTACTTGATCCGTTTGATCGCTTCGACATCCTTGACATCGGCGAGATGCGCGACAGCCCCCGCGAGGGCCGCCAAGTCTGCAGGGTTCATCACGTCATTGCAGCACGTTCGCCGCCGCCATTATCGTCGGGGCATGAGCCAATCCCGCTACGCCGGGTTGTCCCGTGCGGAGCTGGCAATCCTGGTGCCCGAACTGCTGTTGATCGGGCAGCTGATCGACCGCTCCGGCATGGCGTGGTGCATCCAGGCGTTCGGTCGCGAGGAGATGTTACAGATCGCGATCGAGGAGTGGGCCGCAGCCAGCCCGATCTACACCAAGCGCATGCAACAGGCGCTGAACTTCGCGGGCGACGACGTACCCACCATCTTCAAGGGCCTGCAACTCGACATCGGCGCTCCGCCGCAATTCATGGATTTCCGCTTCACGATCCACGATCGCTGGCACGGCGAATTCCGCCTCGACCACTGCGGTGCGCTGCTCGATGTCGAACCGATGGGCGACGAGTATGTCTTCGGCATGTGCCACACCATCGAAGACCCGACCTTTGACGCCACCGCGGTGGCGACAAATCCGCGGGCGCAGGTTCGGCCCATCCACCGGCCGCCGCGGGTGCCACCCGACCGGCATCCGCACTGCGCGTGGACCGTCGTCATCGACGAGTCCCACCCCGCGGCCCGGGGTATCCCGGCGCTGGACGTCGTTGCGCAAAGTAAAGCTGCCAGTTGGGAATTAGCGGCCATCGATCCTGCCGACGACGGACTCGCCGACTATGCGGGCCCGCTACTTTCCGATCTTGACTTCGGCGCCTTCTCCCACTCGGCGCTGGTGCGGGTAGCCGACGAAATCTGCCTGCAAATGCACCTGCTCTACCTGTCGTTCGCCATCGCTGTCGGCAAACGCGCCGGCGCGGACACCGAACTGGCCCGGTCGATCGGCACCCGCCAGTTGATCGGGATAGCCGGCCTGGCCGCGGAACGCATTCACCGCGCACTGGCTCTGCCCGCTGGAATCGATGGTGTGTTACGGGTATTCGAGTTGCACCCACTGTTCAACCCCGCAGGCTATATCGAGGCCGAGATAACGGGGGACAGGTTGCTTCTGCACCGCTCGCCGGGGCACGACGACGCCGCATGGATTTCGCTGTGCACACCCGAATCCGGACAACCACTGCAGGCGATCGCCACCGCGGTCGACCCGCACGTCGCCGTCCGGGTCGGCGGGACGAACACGGAGTGGACCGCCGAGCTGGCGAAAGCCGAGACCCCGGCATCCGAATTGCCGGAGGTGTTGGTGGCCAAGGTAAGTGGCGGGTCGAGCTTTGTATTCCAGCCCAGGCGTTCGCTGCCGCTTACCGCGGTCTGACCCCACGCCATATGTCAAGGCGATGGCTGTACCTTTTCGGTGACGACACGGCATCGACCGCATACCAATGAGATTGGGAGCGAACCCAATACGGTATGCCCGCGGATATGGTTGACCCTGGCCTTCGACCCTATCGACGAAAGTGTCCGCTCTATGTACGACCCGCTGGGGTTGTCGATCGGGACCACGAACCTGGTTGCGGCATCTAACCGAAGCACTCCGGTCATCCGTCGCGCTGTGCTGACGCTGTACCCGCACTGCGCGCCGAAAATTGGTGTGCTCGGCCGCAACCCGGACGTGACCGAGTCCGGCACATTGATGAGTGGCTTTGTGGAACGCGTCGGCGACTCGGTTGCCCTGGTATCCCCGGACGGGTCGGCTCACGATCCGGACCTGCTGACGGTCGAGGCGCTGGACGCGATGGTGGTCGCCGCCGACGCGGACGCGAGTTCGTCGGAGATCGCGATCGCCGTCCCCGCTTACTGGAAACCCGGAACTGTCCAGGCGCTGCGCAACGCCCTGCGCACGCATGTCGGCTTCGTGCGTAGCGGTATGGCGCCGCAGCTTGTCCCCGACGTAATCGCCGCGATGACGGCGGCGAACACCGAACTGGCTATCCCGGCCGGTGCCGTGGTAGGTTTGCTCGATTTCGGCGGCTCCGCCTCGTACGCCACTTTGGTGGAGACCACGTCAGATTTCGAACCCGTAAGCGCCACACTGCGTTACGAGGATTTCTCCGGCGAACAGATCGACCAGGCGATACTGCTGCATGTCATCGACCGGCTCGGCCACGACGACATCGATCAGGCCGGCGCCGCCGGCGTCGCCCAACTCGGACTCCTAAAGGAACGGTGCCGAGAGGCCAAGGAGCGGTTATCCACCGACGCTGTCACGGAATTGGCTGTGGAGCTGGCCGGAACCAGCACTACGTTCCGGCTTACCCGGGACACGCTCGATGACCTGATCCAGGATCGGCTGACCGGTTTCATCTACGCGTTCGACGACATGCTGGCGCGCAACAAGGCGAGTTGGGCCGACCTGGCGGCGGTAGTCGCCGTCGGCGGTGGCGCCAGCATTCCGCTTGTCACTCAACGCCTTTCCTTTCACACCCGGCTCCCGGTGCTGACTGTTTCGCAGCCGGCCTGCGCGGCCGCAGCCGGCGCGCTGTTGCTGGCTGCCCGTGGACGAGAGCTGGACTTCCGCACTCGGACGTCCGTCGGATTGATGGCCAGGGCTGCGGCCGCGTCCGGTACCGCCCTGATCGAGCTGCCGGCCGGCGACGTGATGGTGATCGACCAGGATGCGGTGACCGATCGCGAGCTGGCCTGGTCGCAAACGGACTTCCCGGGCGACGTGCCGGTGCGGTTCGAGGGTGACTCGTACAACGAGGACGGCCCGTGCTGGTCGATGCGCTTGAACGTGATCGACCCGCCCAAAGAACCACCGTGGCGCCGGTTGCGGTTCTCTCAGCTGCTGATCGGGTTCTCCGCGGTGGTGGCGATGACCGCGATCGGCGGTGTGGCATTTACCTTGACCGGGGTCGAGCGGCGCCAGGCTCCCGCGGTGCCCAGTGTGGTGCCGGTGCCCGCGCCCTCAGTGTCGCTGCGGCCGAGCGCCGCGGCGCCCAGCCCGGTCAAGCCGCCGCCCAGCTCGGTGCCGGTGCCCAGCGCGGCACCGGCACCGACCACCGTCGCGCCGCCACCACCGCCATCACCGACGTTGACGGCGTCACCGCCGACGTCCACGCTGGCGCCGTCACCGGTGGTGACCACGACAACCGCGCCTCGGCTCACCACCACTAGTCCCCGGCCGACCAGCACCACCTCGGCGACGCCGACCACGACGGCCGAGCCCGAGGACACCACCACCGAGGAGGCACCGACCGCCCCCTCAACCGTGAAGATGACCACGGAGTGGTTGCATGTCCCGCTGCTGCCCGTGCCGATACCGATTCAGTTGCCGGCGAATCAGGCTCCGCAAAATCCGGCGCCGCAGACCCAGCAGCCTCAAGGGCCGCAAAATCCGTTCGCGAGTTCCGGCACCCCCTGAGCTGACTCCGCGCCTGGCAGTCAGCTTTGAGCTTGACCAGAACGGGTCCGCGACCCGCTGGACGCGAGTAGTGTCCGAATTGGGCACAACTTTATATGCGCCAGCTATTTGGATGTAACTAGTCGCACCAGCAATGCGGCGTGAGGATTGTCGACGGCGGCCGGCGCGGCACGCTTGTCCGCCTTAGACCCCCATGGCTAGTTACCACATGGCCTGGGAGGGCCAGATGGACATCGTACTTGGGGTATCAATGGAGCCCTCGGCGGTCCGCTTGGTGCTGATCGAAGGCGAAAACGCTGACGGTGCCACCGTCGAGGAAGAGAGCTTCGAGGTCGCCGTGTCGCAGGACTCGGTGAATTCGGCGGCGGCCGCCGAGGCGATTGCGGCCATTGTCGGCACCCGGCAGGGCGCGGCCGAAGGCGGCTACTGGTTGACATCGACCGGGGTGACGTGGATCGACCCCGGCGGCGCTGGTGCACTGCGTGACGAGCTTGCCGCCCGCGACATCGGAAGCGTCATGTTGGTCTCGCCGCTGCTCGCTGCGGCCGCCCTCGCACAGACCGTCGGCGCCGCGCTCGACTACCAGCACATCGCGATGCTGTTCGTCGAGGCCGGCAGTGCGACGCTGGCAGTCGTCGACGTCACCGACGGCTCGATCGTCGACCTGCATCGGCAGTCCCTTGGCGCCCACAACGCCGTGTCGACCGAACTGGCGCCGATGGTCTCCGGTCTCGACGCGGCGGGTTCGCGGGCCGACGGGGTGTTCCTGATCGGTTGCGGGGTCGACATCGTCCCGGTCAAACCCGCGCTCGAGGCCGCGACATCGCTGGTGGTGAGCGTCCCCGAGGAGCCCGACATGGCGCTGGCCCGTGGCGCGGCGCTGGCTTCGGCGAATGCGCCACTTTTCGTCTCGTCGACGGCCGCGCTGGCCTACGCGCTGGACCCGGGCACCGGCGAAGTGAACCCCCGCGCCCTGACCCCGACCTACCTGGATGTCAGTGCTCATGCCGACCCCGGGCAAGGCGCCCTGGCCTACAGCGCCCTCGACGAGGACGACGACGAGATCGCTCCGCGGCGCCGGCCGGTGAAGCTGGTAGGCAGTGCCCTGGCCGCAGCGGCGGCCCTCGCGACCGGGCTGCTGGTGATCTCGTCGGATGTGCGGCCGATGGCTGCCCCGCAGCCCAGCCCACCCGAGGGCGCCGTCACCGTGCCCACGATCCAAGCCCAGCCCGAGACACCGCCGCAGGCGCAGTTGCCTGCTCCCAGCTCTGCGCCGGCCGCGCCGCCGCCGGAGGCGGCCCCGTCACCGGAGGCGGCGCCGCCTCCGGCCTCGTCGGCGCCGCCTCCGGTGGTTGCCCAGCCGCCCCGAACGGCGGTCAATGCGGCACCGCCGCCGGCGCCCCGTCGCGCGCCGATCCGACAGGCACCGGTGCAGGCTCCCGCGGAGCAGGCCCCGCCACCGGCAGCGCCGGCGACCACGCCGCCGGCCGCGCCGCCGCCGGCGCCCGCGCCGGCGCCGGAGGCTCCCCCGCCCAGCCCGATCGCGACGATGTATCTGCACGTCCCGTTCGTCACCATCCCGATTCCGATCTACCCGCCGGCGCCTCCGCCGCCCCCGCCCGAGCCGGGGCCGTAGGCGGGTAGCGGATCGGGTCGACTGCCCGCACACTGGGCAGTAACTGGATGAATTTCGAGGAGGTCGCGTGGGCAGCAACGGTCCATTCGGATTCGACCCCGACGACTTCGATCGGGTGATCAGGGAAGGCAGTGAGGGCCTGCGCGACGCGTTCGAGCGGATCAACAGGTTCCTCACCGGCCCGGGCGACCGGTCGGGGTGGTCGATGATCTTCGAGGATCTGGGGCGGCGCAGGCGTCCGGCGCCGGAAACCGCGGGCGAGGCCGGCGACGGGGTGTGGGCCATTTACACGGTGGATGCCGACGGCGGTGCCCGCGTCGAACAGGTGTATGCGACCGAACTGGATGCCCTGCGGGCCAACAAAGACAACACGGACCCCAAGCGCAAAGTGCGCTTCTTGCCCTACGGCATCGCGGTCAGCGTCCTCGACGATCCCGCCGACGACTCGACGTAACTTCTCAGCCCTGCTGGACGACGTTCCCGCTGCCGGACTTGCTGACCTTCGGCGAGCCCGAGTGATACGTGACCTTGTTGTTGATGCCGGAGGCCTCGATGGTGTCGACGGCGTCCACGGTGACGGTGTTCTCGATTCCCGAGACGGTCAGGCTTGCGCAATGGCCGGTGATGACGACCGTGTTGGACATCCCGCTGATTTCGACGACGCTGTCGTTGCAGTCGAGCGTCTTGTTTTCGTTGAGGCCGCTGACACTGAGGTTGCCGCCAGGCGGCGGCGCGGGTGACGTCGCCGGACCGGCCGTCGGTGTTTGAGTCTTGCTGCCCGACGGCGGCGGGACGGTCCCGGATGGGTTGCTGATCGTCGGGAAGGTGGGGGTCAGGGTGGACAACGTGCGTGAAATGTGGCTTCCCGCAAAGGCGACGATGCCGCCGACCACGCCCAGGATTACGACGACGAAGACCGCGGCCAAAATCCAGAACAGGCGGTTGCCCGACGACGATCGCGGTGTGGCCCCCGGAAACGGCGACTGATAGCCATACGAGTCATAGGACCCATACGTCGAGCCGTATGGAGGCGGCATCGGCGGTGGCGGCGGCACCGGGCCCGGCGGCGGGTAGCCCTGGTATGCGGAGCCGCCGGGCGGCTGCGGACTGCCCAGCTCCGATGCGCGCGCCGCGTCGGCCAGCGGTTGCTCGAGCTGGCGGATCCGGGCTTCTGGGTCGTCCTCTGGATTCATGCACAGATGCTCCCATACCGGGATCGTGCCGAATAGGGCCGAATAAGCTCGACATCGTGCCGGACTTGACCAACCGCCAGATCGTGTTGCGTCGCCGCCCCACCGGGCTGGTCCAGCCCGATGACACCGAGCTGATCACCGCACCCGCGCCCGGGCCCGCGCCAGGCGAAGCACTGCTGCGCACCACCTATGTGGGGATCGACGCGGCCGCCCGAACCTGGCTGGACGACCAGCCCGGCTATCTTCCGCCGGTGCAGCTGGGCGAGGTCATCCGGGCGGCAGGAATCGGCGAGGTCGTCGAAACACGTTGCGACGCTTACGCTGTCGGCGACGTCGTAACCACGCTGACCGGCTTCCAGGAATATGTGATCATTCGCGACGACGTGTTCAGCACACCCATCCCTGGGGAGAGCGACCAGCTGGCGATCATGTCGGTATACGGCCCGACCGGAGCCACCGCCTACTTCGGGATGACCGACATCGGCCGGCCCCAGCCGGGCGAGACGGTGGTGGTGTCGGCGGCGGCGGGCGCCACCGGATCGGTGGCCGGGCAGATCGCCAAGATCGCCGGAGCGCGGGTGGTGGGCATCGCCGGCGGGCCGCAGAAGTGCCGGGCGGTGGTCGAAGACTTCGGATTCGACGCGTGCATCGACTACCAGAACGAGGACCTGGCCGCCGCCCTCAAAGCGCATTGCCCGCAGCGCGTCGACGTCTACTTCGACAACGTCGGCGGCCCCATCCTCGACGCGGTGCTGGGCCGGTTGGCCCACAAGGCGCGGGTGGTGCTGTGCGGTGTCATCTCCAGTTACTTGACCGGCGAGCACCCCGGCCCGGCCAACTACGTCAACCTGCTGTCCAAGAGCGCGCTCATGCAGGGGTTCAACACGCTCGAGCAGTGGGGTCGCTTCGACGAGGCTTTCGCCCACCTGCGCCAGTGGGAGGCCGAGGGGCGGCTCAAACACCGGCAGACCATTTTCGACGGCATCGAGTCGTGCGTCGACGCCCTCAACGGGCTGTTCACCGGGGCCAACATCGGCAAGACGCTGGTCAAGATCAGCGAACCGTCCGGGGCCTGACGGTACGCGAGAGCGCTTGTGACGCTTGCGCTTCTCGCACGATGTCGGCGACCCCGCCGGCCTGGACATGAAGCGAAGACGGGTCGCCCCAGAGTCGGCGCGGCGCAAAGTGAGCTGCTATCGTCCCATGCTTATGCCCGAGATTGACCGTCGCCGACTGATGATGATGGCCGGGTTCGGCGCGCTGGCGGCCGCGATCCCCGCCCCCACAGCCCTGGCCGCCCCGTCCCCTCCAGGTGCGCCGCCGAGTCCGGCGCCGTTGGCCCCGGCCGCTGGGGCAACGGGCGTATTCCTCTTTCACGACGAGTTCGACGGCCCGGCCGGCTCGGCCCCCAATCCGTCGAAGTGGGCGGTGTCGAGCCACCGGACGCCGATCAGAAACCCCGTCGGGTTCGACCAGCCCCAATTTTGGGGACAGTACCGCGACAGCCGCCAGAACGTGTTCCTGGACGGCAACTCCAACCTGGTGTTGCGCGCCACCCGGGACGGCAACAGCTACTTCGGCGGCCTGGTCCATGGCCTATGGCGGGGCGGCATCGGGACCACCTGGGAAGCCCGCATCAAGTTCAACTGCCTGGCGCCCGGTATGTGGCCTGCCTGGTGGCTGTCCAACGACGACCCCGGCCGCAGCGGCGAGGTCGACCTGATCGAGTGGTACGGCAACGGCACCTGGCCGTCGGGAACCACCGTCCACGCGAACCCGGACGGCACGGCCTTCGAAACGTGCCCGATCGGTGTCGACGACGGCTGGCACAACTGGCGGGTCACCTGGAATCCGAGCGGCATGTACTTCTGGCTGGACTACGCCGACGGCATGCAGCCGTACTTCACCGTTGCGGCAACCGGTATCGAGAACTTGGACGAGCCCATCCGCGAGTGGCCGTTCAACGACCCCGATTACACGATGTTCCCGGTTCTCAACCTTGCCGTCGGTGGCTCCGGCGGCGGCGATCCGGCGGCCGGCATCTATCCGCAGGAGATGCTCGTCGACTGGGTCCGCGTCTTCTAGAGCGCCGCGCTCCGGGGTTACCTTCACAAAGCCCTCAGCACGGTGTGCCCGGGAGACAGCATGGAGTTTCTGGTCACAATGACCACCCGCGTTCCCGACGGCACGTCCCTTGACGAGGTCAACGACGTCCGCGCTCGGGAGGCCGCGCACGCCCGCGAGCTCGCGGCCCGGGGAAGCCTGCTTCGGCTGTGGCGCCCACCGGTTCGGCCGGGCGAATGGCGCACGCTAGGGCTTTTCGCCGCTGCCGACGACGAGCGCCTGGAGCAGCTGCTCGCATCGATGCCACTACGGGTCTGGCGTACCGACGAGATCACGGCGCTCGACGGTCATCCCGACGACCCGCCGGGCGCGGGGATAACTCCGCGGCCCGGTAAAGGGCCGGAGTTCTTGATCGCCATGACCGTCACGGTGCCACCGGGCACGGCGGCGCACGTCGTCGACGACGCCTCGGCGCGCCAGGCCCGCCGCGCCCGTGAACTGGCCGAGGCTGGACATCTGGTGCGGCTGTGGACGCTGCCCGACGGGCCGGACGGCCCGTGCATGGTGGGTCTGTGGCGGGCCCGTGATCCCGGCGAGCTGATGGCCATCCTGGAATCGCTGCCACTGTCGGGATGGATGACCATCGAGACCACGCCGCTGAGCCCGCACCCCAACGACCCGATCCGGTCGCGGTGACCGGCGTTAGGGTGGGTTGAGTGAACAGGTGGCCCCGGCGACGCGCGCGAAGTATCAGAGCGATCACCCGGGGCCTGGGCAGCCTCGATCGGGAACTGTTCGGGGTGATTGCCGAGGCGCAGACTCCGCTGCTCGACTCGGTGATGCCGCCGCTGACCCGCGCGGCCGATCACTCCAAGTTGTGGTTCGCCATCGCCGCGGGCCTGCTCGCCACGAAAAGGCCTGCGGCGCAGCGCGGCGCGGTACGCGGCGTCGTGACGCTGGGAGTCACCAGCTTGGTGACCAACCAGGTCGCCAAGCGAATCCGCCGGCGCCCGCGTCCCCTCGACGACTCGGTACCGCTGGTCCGACGAGTGCGTCGGCGCCCCACATCCAATTCACTGCCGTCCGGGCATTCGGCCAGTGCGGCCGCGTTCGCTGTCGGGGTCGGGCTGGAGAATCCGCCGCTGGGGTTCGCCCTGGCATTGCTGGCCGGCCTGGTGGGTTTGTCCCGGGTGGCGACCGGAGCGCATTACCCGGGCGATGTCCTCGCCGGATTCGGCATCGGCGCCGGCATCGCCGTGCTGGGCGGGCGGCTGGTGCCACCGATCGTCGAGACGACGTTGCCGACTACCGAACCGCTCCGGATCGAGACCCCGCCACGACCCGCCGGCGCCGGAGTCGTCCTGGTCATCAACCCGGCATCGGGCGGCGGCAATGGAGCCCGGGTGCTCGACGAGATCCGTGCCGAGCTGCCGCGAGCCGAGATCGTCGAGCTGGGTTCCGACGACGACCCGGAACAGGTCCTGCGTGCCGTGGCCGGGCGCGCCGAGGTGCTGGCGGTCGGCGGGGGAGATGGCACGGTGTCCACCGCCGCGGCGGTCGCTTACGATGCCGGGCTCCCGCTGGCGGTGTTTCCGGCCGGGACGTTCAACCATTTCGCCAAGGACATCGGGTGCGACACCGTGGCCAAGACCGTCGAGGCGATCCGGACCGGCAGCGTGGCCTGCGTCGACCTGGTGTGCCTCAACGAAAGCCGGATGGTGGTCAACAACGCCAGCATCGGCGCGTACCCCACCTTCGTCCAGCACCGCGAAAAGCTGGAAAGGCGCATCGGCAAACTGCTGGCCAGCATCTACGCCACGTTGCACACGCTGCGCCACGACCAGCCCGTGCGCATCCGCTACGACAACAAGACCGCGCACACGTCGTTGTTCTTCCTGGGCAACTCGGTGTACTTGCCCACCGGATTCGCCCCGGCGCGGCGTACCCGCATGGATGACGGCCTGATCGACGTCCGTATCCTCGAAACCGGCCGGCGACTGGCGACCGTGCGGATTCTGGGCGCGCTGGCGCTGGGCCGTCTGCAACGCAGCCCGCTCTACCACGAACTGCAAGTGCCGGAGTTCAGTTTCACAGTCGTTGACGGTCCCACCGTCGTCGCACACGACGGCGAAGTCGGCGAGGAATACGACAAGGCCAGCTTCAGCGCCAAGTATCGGGTGCTGCCGGTATTTCGCCCGCTTCCGTCGAATTGACCTCGGTGACCGAAAACACCGACCTACCATGTGCCAATGCCGCTCGCGGTGGGCGAGGTGTTCGCGGGATACACCATCCTGCGGGTGTTGGGCGCGGGCGCCATGGGCACGGTATACCTGGCCCAGCATCCGCGGTTGCCGCGCCGCGACGCACTCAAGGTGCTCCCGGCTGAGCTCACCGCCGACCCGCAGTACCGGGCCAGGTTCGTCCGTGAGGCCGAGATCGCCGCCAGCCTTTGGCATCCCAACATCCTCGGCATCCACGACCGCGGCGAGTCCGGCGGCCAGTTCTGGATTTCCATGGACTTCGTCGCGGGCACCGATGCGGCCAAACTGCTCCGCGACCGCTATCCGCGCGGCATGCCGCTGGAGCTGGCGGCGCCGATCATCACCGCGGTGGGATCGGCATTGGATTACGCACACCAGCGCGGTCTGCTGCATCGCGACGTCAAACCGGCCAACATCCTGATCGCCGATCCCGGGTCGGAGACCCAACGAGTGTTCCTAGCGGACTTCGGCATTGCCCGGCCGGTCGACGACACCGCTGGTCTGACCGCCACCAACTTCGCCATCGGCACGGTCGCCTACGCCGCGCCCGAGCAGCTCATGGGTGAGCCGATCGACGGGCGCGCCGATCAATATGCGTTGGCCTGCACGGCTTTCCACATGCTCAGCGGCACCCAGCCCTACGAGTCGCCCAGCGCCGCGGCCGTCATCACCAAACATGTGATGGCCCCGCCACCGCCGATCGGCGAGCGCCGCCCCGAACTGGCGCGCCTGGACCCGGTATTCGCCAGGGCGATGGCGAAAAAGCCGGCCGAGCGGTTCGCCCATTGCCGCGACTTCACCGAGCAGCTAGCGCCCGGTTGCGCGCCGACGCTTGCCGGCTCCGGGCCGAGTGGCCAGGACACCCAGCTAGCGCCGACACGTGCAGCGTTTGCGCCACCGAGCCCAGGGCCCGTCGGCAAGCCCCCGGCACGGCGCAACCGGATCCTGGTCGCCGCGCTGGCTGCCGTGGCGGTGCTCGGCGCGGCCGGCGTCCTAGCGGCCGTCGAGCTATCCGGTGACCAGAGCCGCAGTCCCGCAAGCGCGCCGCCGAGCGCGGCGGCGCTTAGTGCTGGTCCGTTCACCGGGACCTACCGGGGCGACTACGACGCGGCCACCGGCCCCGGGCTGGATGGCCTGCCCATCCCCGGTGCGACGGCCTCGACGACCACCTGGGGGGTGCGCTCGGTGTGCCGCCCCACCGGCTGCCTGGCGACGGCGGCACGCCTGGGCGGCGAGACCACCTCGTTGCCGACGATGGTGTTCGACGACGTCGGCGGACACTGGGTGGCGGTGGGTCTCACCACGGCCACATGCCAGGACGCCAACGCCGAATTCTGGGTGGTCTTGATACTGCAACCGCGGCCTGACGGCACACTGTCCGGCGAATTCAGCAAGACCAGCGCCAACGGGTGCGCGATCAAGAAGGCGGTGACCTTCACCCGGACCGGAGACGTCGACGTCGGCGCCGTGTCCGATCCGGCGAGCCAGGCGCCGCGCGTGGTGTCGCCCGCCGAGGCACTGCACGGCCGCTACCGCGACACGGTCAAATGGGCCAACGGCGCGACACCCAACCAATACGACTGGGCCGTCCGCACCGACTGTCTGCGCACCGGCGAGCGGTGCATGAGCTTTTTCCACGCGCCACCGGACGGCTCCAAGCCGCTGGTGTTCAGCAGCAGGAGCTGGATCCTGGCGACCGAGCGGGAAGCGACGTGCGCCGGCGGCGGCACCACGCCGGTCAAAGACACCGCGGAGTTCACCCTGCCCCAGCCGCCGCAGGATCCGATTATGCTGCTCACCGCGCACGGTCATCACGAACAGACCAAGTCGTGCATCCTCAGCATCGAGTTCGACGAAAGATTCGAGCGCACCGGCGATTAGCGATTAGCCTCGGCGATCGGCCTTTGGTGGTCACGCCTTGTCGGCTCACGCAGCTGCGCGTAGCGTTTCAGCGTCTGGGCTCGGGGTTTTCGGAGTATGCGTCGGTGGGCGGCCGGTTCCGCGGGGTGGCCGTGACGATCTGCTCAATGCCCGTGCGGGTTGCCGGGCGCGTCGAGTCACAGATCGCGCTGCTGCAGGCGACGAGGACGACGCTGACGTAACTGCGATTTCCCTATCAGCCGCACCAGTCTCATCAGCCTCCAGGGGCTGGGGTGTCTCGTGTTGCCCGCCTCACTCGGAAACTTTCATGCTGCTGGTCAACGATGTCCTCGTGCGCAGCGTTGGCTGCCTGGCTCTGCTTTCGGCACACCTTGGCTCGGTTTTCAGCACGCCGACACCGCACCGTCGCTCAAACCTCTTGTGGTGGCAGGCGTATGGGGATGTCTCCCGGTGCATCACCGAATCGGCTGTCATGCTGTCGTATCGAGTGTGCGCTCAGGGCTTTGACTGTGTATGTAGGGCGGGAACCGCCGCGATCGGCCGCCCTGACGACACAGTCGGCGCCGTCAGCGCACACTCGGCGCCGTGAGCGCACACTCGGCGCCGTCAGCGCACACTCGGCGCCGTCAGCGCACACTCGGCGCCGTGAGCGCACACTCGGCGCCCTCAGCGCACACTCTGGGCCGTCAGCGCACGTCTCGACGCCGTGAGCGCACGTCTCGACGCCGTGAGCGCACGCTCGACGCCGTGAGCGCACACTCGATGCCGTCAGCCGCTGACCCAACCGCAAGCACGCGATTTGCACCTTCCCGCGCCGGGGCGCAGCCCATGACCGCTCTGAGCGAAAATTCGTTGCGCGCCTTAATTAGTCGCGCGTAGGCGGGCAAATTGTGCATCGGGCCGGGCGGAGATCACTGTGAAAGAGGTGACGGCCGGAACCAGACTCCGCTGAGCCCGCCGGCTAGGCCAGCAGCGTCCTTGCTTGTGGCCCGAGGTGGCTCGCGTGAATCCCGGATCGCCGATCTGTCACAGCCCATTCGTCCGCCGCGATACCGACACCCGCGAGACGGACCCATCCGTGCTCGCTGTAAGAACGTCCATCACGTACCGCACCAATCCCTGCGTGATCTCGGCGCATCAGCGTTGGTAACAGATCGGCCCGACCTCATTAACACGCGGTGATGATTTCGAACCTCGCGCTCGATCGTTCGCCGGGCTTATCGTGATACCACCCAACGGCGGTACCGACCACCTTGAAAGTCCCATTCCGAAAGCTGGCCTGTGCCGCACCGGTAATATCTTGCCCGAAGGTGCCGGTGAAACCGCCGATGTTGTTGATTTGCACCAATTTTGCGACAATGTCTCCCCCGGTTTCTACTTGCGCGGTGAGGCCGGGATCGTCCGTAAGTGTCTTCAAGGTCCAAAGCCAGCGTACCTGCGTGCAATCGACCAGGTGATGACCAGTGTCGCTACCGTTGATGAGCACTTTGATGGTGCGGGCCTCCACCCCCGCGTGGGATTCCGACGAGCATCCGGTTATGACAGCGGCAATGACCGATACTGCCGCCGTGGCGTTGACGACTCGGTTATGCACCGTAGCTCCAACCTTTCCCGTGACTACGACACGCAGTTTGCTCACGGCATGCGGCGGCGCAGCCAGGTACTTCCGGGTCAGGTCAGACCACGCACGCCGATGCATGAGCCGCCGCCCTTGTTGAGGGACTTCCTTCCCTTCCACGCAGGCGTAACCACGGAAATCCCGGCCAAAACCCCGGAGTAGGTATCAATTCGACAACGATTGAGGACTCGCTGCTGCAGGGGGCGCCATGCGAATGAGTCGATCGGCCCCCGGCGTCGTGGGCCAGGTGAGCGCTCGAAGTGTCGAGGTTGTCATGGCCGTGGTGCGCGCTTGAACCACGCTGTCAGCGCCACTGCCATGATGACCGCAAGCGCTCCGGCCGTGGCCAGGCTGATCGTCCAGATCCGTCGATCCTCGATCTCCATCTGACACAGCCTCGTGTAATTGATGTCCGCAACAACCTTGCCGCCCATCGGCACATTGGCCGGGGTCCGGTCGTCTCTGCCTCTGGCGGCGGAGAGATCGGGGGCCAAGGCGCTTCCGCACCCGACGGTGTCCAATCCCGGCGAAACCGACACCGGAGCCAGCAGCCCCACCAAACTCACCAGCAACGCCACCACACCCGCGAAAAGCAGTATTCGTCGTATAACCATGTCTCGGTCATACCCATTGGTGCGCTGATCATTCCACGGTCAGCGGAACGCCGTTGCTCGGTCCGATCGGTCTTCGGGGCTCGAAGGCCAGCGACGGCATGGCGAAAGACCCCGCTTGACGCGCTGCGGGGTTCGTCAATCAGGTGGAAATCGCTGTCCAGTTCGCGGGCCGAACCGGCTGGTTGGAGCCTGTCGACGACATCTGAATTTTGCCCTGGCGACAAGCTGGGTTCTAGTCGACCTCGCGACAGCGATGGTCAGCACGCCCGCAGCGGCGGCTGGCCCGATATCGCGGCGCGAGGCCGATCGTGCCACACCGGCCGCGGTCCGGCGTCAACAGCGATGACATTCTATGTTTGCCCTGCTAGATAGGGGGTAAACATAGTGTTTCGGTACAGTATTCGGTCGCGCCGGTCAAGCGGGTGAGATCGGGCTTGGAGAGCGGCCGATGGCGGGTCCAGCTCGGGCGGGCCCACCATCAGCGCGGATGACGGCGGTGAGCCCGGCGCAGATTGATTCGCCGCCCAGCTGCCAGCCTCACCCGATAAACCCTGCTGTTGCAAGCCAACTCGCCGGTATAAGTCGACGGGGCCGCAGGTGGAGATGCTCTCCGGCAACCAACCGTCGAAGGCAGTTCCCGAAATACCCGCACCAGCGCCCATTCCGGGTTCCATCGCTGCGGCATCGTTTCGCCGGCGAATATCAGATGGCGAACAACTTGGGACGGTCTTGATCGGCGTTGTTTGTGGGTGCGTGCTGGCCAGTGCCGGTTCCGGCCGGCGACAAGGGTCGGTGCTGGTTGCTTGGCGGTCATGTTCTTTTCTGTCTCCTCGTGCCCGGAGCAGATCATCTGGGGCGGAACACTTTCCGGCGCCTCCGATCAAGCCGCCGATTCCGTTCGATCTGGTCCGCCGGTTGCGAGGGCTGGACCCGTCCCCTGCCGCTACAGTAGAAGAGGATACGTGTCCGGCCCCGCGGGGACCGTTTATCGCTATCCATTTTCCTCGCGCAGTGAAGCCAATGCTGCTTTGCGATTCAGATGTCCCACCACCTGGTTGGGCTGCCCGGTTTGGTCGCTGGTCCGTTGTGGCATCAGGTGCACGAGAACCAAGGAGGCACTCGGAAAATGATTGGCCGCTGCAGCTACCGCGTCGTTTGGCCTTCGAAGTACCGCAATAACATTGGACGCTGGTGCTTCCCATCCAAGGCAAAACCGGAAATTCGATGCACCGAGGGTGTGACATCGCCACCGGCAAGCCCATGTCCCACGGTCATTCAAGTGCACGGGCTTCGGCTCGCGCCCTAGCGAGTTCTCATGAATGGCCGGTAGTACCTCGGTGGCGAACACGCTGCTGACGCAGAACGCAATTGTGAATCTCATGAGTTAGCAGCGCCGGTAAACATAGCGGTGTACGGGCTAGGTGGTGACCCGGTACACCTCGACCGCCTCGGGTAGGCCCTTGAGGCGTTGTGGCCCAAGGCTTTCGAAGCTCAGGCCCGATCCGGCGGAAAGATCGCGGACGGTTCGGCTGGCCACCACTTCACCTGCGCCCGCCAACGCGCCGACGCGGGCACCGGTGTGCACGGCCATGCCGCTCCACTCCTCGCCGCGCCGTTCGCACTCACCGACGTGGACGCCGGCTCGGATCTGGATGCCGCGGGTGGCCAGCGTCGGGACCAGATCCAAGGCGCACCGAACCGCCTTCGTCGGCCCGTCGAAGAGCGCAAAGATCCCGTCTCCGGTGTGCTTGGCGCGGTGACCGCCGTACTTCGCCAATAGCCAGTCGACCGCCCTGTCGTGCGCATCGAGCTGATGACGCCAGTGGGCATCACCGGTGGCGCTGAGTTGTTCTGTGGAGCCGACGATGTCGGTGAACATGACGGCTTTCAGGATTCGCTCGTCGGGTCGTTCGCTTGGCTTTTCGCAGACGAACTCCACGACCGACGGCACAAAGTCGGCGATGATGTCGAAGGGGCTGTGGGGACCCGGCGGCAGCGGCTGAAAATGCGCCTCCGGAATGGCGGCGGCCAGGGCCGCGGCCGCCTCGATGGGCACCAACCGATCGCCAGGTCGGGCGAAAACCAGGGTCGGTGCCCGCACCAAGCCCAGGACGCTGCGGACGTCGATCTCCATGAAGGCTTTCCACCACAGTTTGGCCATTGTCGGACTCGCTATAGCGCGCTGGAGCTTGCCGAACATTGCTCGCACCCCGGATGTGTCGGCCGTCGCACTATAGAACAGATCGGCCAGTGCGCCCTCTCCCCAACGGTCGTCGATCTCGTCGAGCTGCGACTCGATCTCGGCGGGCGTGAACCCCCACGGGAAGTCGGGGAGCTCTTGGGAATACCGCGCCGCAGTGCCGTAAAGAACAAGGGACGCAACCCGTTCCGGGTGGGTGGCGGCGAATAACACGCTGACCGATCCGCCCTCGCTGGTGCCCAGGAATGCTGCCCGGCCGGCCCCGGCGGCATCCAGGATGGCTCGCACATCGTCGATCCGCTGGTCCAGCGATAACGGCTGGGTCGACGGGTCCGACAGGCCCGTCCCCCGTCTGTCCCAAACGATCAACCGGGTCGACTGCGAAACCCGGTCGATGAACTCCGCATACGGGCTACCGGGTTCGTCAATCGTGTCGACGTTGCTCAGCACCCATCCGGACACCCAGATGAGAAACGGGCCAGTATCGCCGAATACCCGGTAGGCCAACCGCACGTCCCCGTTGCGGGCGTAGCGCAGTGGCGCAGTCACGTCAACATCCTGGCATCAGCCGGCGGTCACCGTTGACGCGGCGTCAAGACACCAGGTGTTACCCGGTCGTCAAACCGGATATCGGGTTAGCTCGCGCCCGCCGCAATTACCTGGTCAACCTCGAGTGCCCGGCTGGCCATCTCGGCGTGTGCCTTTTCCAGCGCCTCGGCCTGATCCTCGTCGGCCTTGATCAGCGCCTCGATGTCGAAGCCGGCCATATCGTGAACACCCATGTCCCGGAAGGCTTTCTGCACCTTGTCGCCCCACAGCCCGATGTCCTTGACGATGGGCACGATGCGGCTGAACAGGTGGGAGCGGAACTGGATCATCAGCGGCGACCTTTCGACCCATGCGGCGCATTCCTGGACGTCCATGCCCAGGGTCTCGAAAACCTCCTCGCCGCGGAAGCGGTCGCGCATCAGGTAGCAGGCGTCCACGACGAACTCTTCGCGTTCGTCCCGTTCGGCCTCGGTCAGCGCGGAGTAGTAATCCTTCAACGAGATCCGGCCGAAAGCGACGTGCCGGGCCTCGTCCTGCATGACGTAGGCCAGCAACTGCTTGGCCAGCGAGTCCGGCGGCGCCATGTCACGCAGCACCCCGAAGGCGGCGAGCGCGAGCCCCTCGATCAGGACCTGCATCCCGAGGTAGGGCATGTCCCAGCGGGAGTCGCGCAGGGTGTCGCCCAGCAGCGCGGTCAGGTGCTTGTTGATCGGGTAGACCAGGTCGACCTTGTCCTGCAGGAACCGCGAGAACGCCTCGACGTGCCGGGCCTCGTCCATGGTCTGGGTGGCCGCGTAGAACTTTGCATCCAGGTCCGGGACGACCTCGACGATCTTGGCGGCGCACACCATCGCGCCCTGCTCGCCGTGCAGGAACTGCGAGAACTGCCAGGCCTGGAAGTGCTGACGCATCTCGGCGCGACGTGCGTCGTCTGCGGCGTCCCACATCGGGCTGCCGAACAGCGGATGAAACTCGTCGGGCAGTCCCACGGGGTTGTGGGGGTCGACGTCTTGCGCCCAGTCGATGCGCGACTGGGCATCCCACTGCTTGTCCTTTCCCTTCTGGTACAGGGAAAGGAGCCGGGCGCGTCCGTCGTCGTACTCCCAGGTGAAGCGCGCGTCGCCGACGCTGGGGACCTCCCATGAGTAGGGGTCGGGCACGTCCGTGTACTTGTCCCTGGTGGTCATGAGATGCCGCCTCTCTGCGGGTGTGACCAGTGGTCATATGATCGATATCACATTGCACCGCGTTCGGGAGCGTGCGTCAACCCTGTCTGGCGATCGCGGGGCGAGATGCCGGCGGTGGATGATCTCTGGCCGGATCCGCCGCTTCGTGGCAACCCTAGGGATCTTCGATCACTGACACCGTGTGCTCGGCGGTGTTGGCGACGTAGACGGTGTGGGTGCCCGGATCCACCGCCACCGCGCCTGGCCACGAGCCGACGGGAAAAGTGGCGGTGACCTTGTTGGTCGATCCGTCGATCACCGACATCTTGTCCATTCTGGTGACGACGAAGACCTTCCGGGTACCCGGATCCACCGCCACCCCGTTCGGCTGAGCGATGCCCACCACGGTCGAGGTGACGGTGTTCGTCGATCCGTCGATCACCGACACCGTGTCATCCTCCAGGTTGGCGAGGTAGACGGTGTGGGTGTTCGGATCCACGGCGATCGGGTTGACGTCGCTGAAGCCGCCGCGGACCTTAACCGTGGCGGTGACGGTGTTGGTCGATCCGTCGATCACCGACACCGTGCGATCCTCGAGGTTGGCGACGTAGACGGTGTGGGTGCCCGGATCCACCGCGACCCCTATCGCGCGGGAGCCGACGTCCACCCTGGTGGTTACGGTGTGCGTTCTCCCGTCGAACACCGACACCCTTCCGGGGAGACTAGCGACGTAGACGGTGTGGGTGACCGGATCGACCGCCACACTCCTAGCGCCTCGGCCGCGAGGGTCACGCAGGGTGGCGGTCACGGTGTTGGTCGATCCGTCGATCACCGACACCGTGGCATCGTTCAGGTTGGCGGTATAGACGGTGTGGGTGCCCGGATCCACCGCCACACTGACCGGCTTCTTGCCGACGGGCACGGTGGCGGTGACCGTGCGCGTCTTCCCGTCGATGACCGACACCGTGCTGTCTTCATAGTTGGCGGTGTAGACGGTGTGGGTGCCCGGATCCACCGCCACCGCGTATGGCCCCTGGCCGACGTGCACGGTGGCCTTGACCGGGTTTGCCGGCTGGGAGCGGTAATAGAGCGTGGCAAACATCCCCACGACGGCGAGAGCGCCCGCGATGGCCAGTACCCGCAGCAGCCGGCGTCTTGTCGTTCGGCTGGATTCGAGACGGGGTTGTGTTGGCTGCGGGGACGGTGCGGGGCTCGGCGATTCGGCGTCAGTCTTCATCCGCGTTGTGGAGACGAAAAAGTGAATCAATGGGATGCCGAACACCGGCAGGAGCAGCAGAGCGGCCGGCCCCAAATCGACGTGGAAAGGCGATCCCAGGGCGGTCGCAATCGCCGCCGCGCAGGAAAGCGATCCAACCGGAATCAGATAAATGATGACGAACAGCCAGGTGGTGACTTTCCAGCTCTTCGCCGATCGCTGAAGACCCGCCTCTTCGCTCAGCCAGCGCATCGCCACACAAAACACCACGGTGGCGATCATCGATGCGACGCCCACCAACGAGAAGAACAGCGCAACCGCCGCGGGCGTTGCGTAGATGAAATGGCCATGGATTGCATCCAGGAGTGAGAAAACCGCCGCGATGATCACAAACCGCAGTGCCGATCGGTATCGATCGTGGACCCGAATCTTGGCCAGCTGGGATGTCCCCCACAGGATCATCAACATCCCCACCGCATCGTTGGCGAAATCAAATCTCCATCCGACACCGTTGACCGTCTGGCTGTAGGTGAGGTCAACGAGACAGATCAGCGCACCCCAGACAATCCAACGCAATGGCGAGATCGCCGACCGAATGCCTGTGCTGGCCGCGGGCGAACTGGCGGGCGGATTGATGAGGAATTCCGTATCCGGATACCGGCCCGGCGGTGGCGGTGTCGGCGGTGTCGGTGGTGTCGGCGGTGGTGTGGTCATCGGCGTGGCTTGTTCATCGGACCAACTCCTCTTGGTACAGCCTGGCGCCAAGCTAAGGCGCGAAGGCTCCTGCAAACGAGTGCCAAAAGTCCCCTGAGCAGCAGCGAATGGCCCCGCACGTGGCTAGGCAGGCGGCAGTGATCCGGGCGCAGCGGAGCTGGTTATGAGCCCGAAGACTTCTTAGGCGCCCCCGTCGATCACTCAAGATGTGAACATGGCGCTGGGCAGCACCATGTTCAATCAGTGTTCAATCAGTTCGGGACGTCCGCGACACCTGTAAGGCCGGAACACTCGCCTTGGCGTCTTTGATGAGCAGCATCAGGTGAAGCGGATCGGTGGGGACGGTTCGAACTGGTAGCGGGTGTAGAAGCTGCGCGCCTGGTCCTGCAGTGCGTGCACCAGGATGGCACGGACGCCGATGTCCTGGGCGACCTACACGCTGCGTGCAACGGCGTCGCGGAACAGGTTCTCGCCGAGTCCGCGGCGTTGGTGTTTCCGGTCGATGGAGAGGCGCGACAGCAGGATCACCGGCATCGGGTCGGGCATGTTGCGGCGGAACTTGCCGGTGCAATCAGCGTGCGACACCGCCCCGGTTGAGAGTGCGTAGTAACCGACGATGCGGCCCCCTCGGCGGGTGACGAAGCAGCCAGCAAACAATTTCTGCAATGAACGCCGTGCAATGAACGCCGTGTCAATGAACGCACACCGCACGATAACGCATCTCCGACACCCGCAACTCCCGCAACATGCCGGCTCCTTCCGCAGTCCATCCAGACCACGAAAGCGGCCACAACTCACCAGCCGCCACCGCCAGGGTGTAAAACACCTACCGGAACTGTTGTCGCACACCTACCGGAACCGCGTCCCAAACCCGTAAACCAGCAACCGGAACTGAAATGTCAAGCATGAACCGGAACCGCACAGGTGCTGCCGTCTGGCTGTGTCACGGTCAAACGACGGTCAAGACCGGCTATCGGCGGGAGCTAAACTAAACGGATACGCCGCTAACCAGCGGGTTCCTGGAGCCGATGACGGGAATCGAACCCGCGTATTCAGCTTGGCAGTCTCACGATCGTCGAAGTCCGTGATGGTCCGTTAAGTAGTTGTGCTGCAAGGGTATTGAAGCTGATCTGGTTACTGGAATCTGAGCGAGTACGCCACGAATCGCGGACGTTTATACGGCGAAAATACGGAGTGGCCGCAAACCATTCAACGGCGCGGTGCACGTGGGCTGAGTGGTTCGGAACAACCGCGTGGTGACGCGCACCCTGTTGGTTGAACCTGCCGGAAATATCTCCTTTGGGCGGTGCCGAATGACCGCGGATGCGGTGCTCACTGACTTGCCGGGGTACATGTGTACCTGCGTACACGGCGCATCGGTCCTGTGAGGGGGACCCATTTGATGGTCCAGTCGCTATGCGGCTTGGGGTCGGTGGGTCGTGGTCCACTGTAGGGCGAACTCGGTTGGGGTTGGCCTGACCCCGATCGGTTGGTCCATGGCTTATGAGAGTCTTGCAGCCCACGCTGTGGGCAGGAAGGCTCAACAAGATCATGGCAACAAGGAAGCGGCATAGCCCCGAGCAGATCGTGCGCAAGCTGACGCTGGCGGATCGGCTGTTGTCCGAGGGCAAGGACACAGCGGCAGTGTGCCGCGAGCTGGGTGTGTCGGAGGCGACGTATCACCGATGGCGCAATCAGTTCGGTGGTTTGAAGGCCGAGGATGCCAAGCGCCTGAAGGACCTCGAGCGCGAGAACGCAACGCTGAAGCGGCTCTTGGCAGATGCCGAGTTAGAGAAGGCTGCACTCAAGGAGATCGCGCGGGGAAACTTCTAGGCCCGGAGCGTCGGCGGGCAGCCGTTCGTCACCTCCAGCGTGTGCTGGGGGTCAGCGAACGGTTCGCCTGCCGCGTGACCGGGCAGCATCGGGCCACCCAACGCCACGAACCCGCCGCCGAGACTGCCCAGGACCCCGATGCCGGCTTGCGGGCCTGGCTGCGCCGCTACGCCAAAGACCATCCGCGGCGTGGGTTTCGGCCCGCTTATCACGATGCCCGCGCTGAAGGTTGGCAAGTCAATCACAAGAAGGTGCAACGGCTCTGGCGTGAGGAAGGCTTGCGCGTGCCGCAGCGGCGGCGCCGTAAACGACGCGGTAGCTCCACCGCCCGGCCCGAGGTATGCGCCGATGCCCCCAACCGGGTCTGGGCCGTGGACTTTCAGTTCGATTCCACTACCGATGGGCGCCCGTTCAAGATCGTCTCGATCATCGACGAGCACACCCGCGAATGTCTCGGCGACAAGGTAGACCGCAGCATCACCGGCGAGGACCTCATCGACGAACTTGACCGCATCGCCGCTCAACGCGGTACCTATCCGAACGTGCTCAGATGTGACAACAGACCCGAATTAGCCTGTGCGGCAATGGCAAACCGGGCCGACGGTCACGTCGGGCTGCACTTTATCCCGCCCGGTGAACCTTGGCGAAACGGCTACGTCGAATCATTTAACTCCCGCATCCGCGACGAATGCCTCAACATCAACAGCTTCTGGTCTCTAGCCCAGGCCCGCGTGGTCATCAGCGACTGGAAACATGACTACAACCATCACCGGCGGCACTCTGCCTTAGGCTACCAAGCCCCCGCCCACTACGCTGCCACCTGCACCCACCAATGAACGACTCTCGTTCGCCGTGGACCAGTTCACGGGGTCCGGTCACAACGGCGTCACCGGCCACGTGCGGAAATGCTTTGGCCGCGCCGTGTCAGTGGCTCGCCAACATCAGGGCGGCGTGTGTGAGGGTTTTAGTGCGACGTGAGGAGAGCGCGGCCTTCGTCTTGGCAACCGGCTAGGAAATCTGGGCCCGAGTCAACGCGCGCTATCTTGCCGCTTTTGAGGTCGCCCATCAGTACTTGCTGGCAGTACTGGTTCAGGTCTGTACCGGGATTCAACTGCACATGGTATTGCTGAACCTGTTCATCAATGGCCTGTTTGCCTTGCGAATATGACGGGGAGTTGGGATCGGCCACCGCGGCAGGCGCAAAGACAACGGCGACGGCCCCAACAACCGCTGCCAGCGTGACGCGGCGACTGCAATTCACGAAGATCATCTTACCTCCCGATCGGCCGAAGCGCAGCCAGGATGTTTGCCCCACATGCGGGGCCGCCTAGAAGGTCCACGAGCCAGATGATTGAAGCACGAACCCGCGGTGCAGGATTGGGTCGATACAAGCGGTCAACCGGTCGGCACCAACCAGGCAGGTGGTGTTTGCGGCGGAAATCTTTTGGCCGACGTTCAGCACCGGTGCTGTGATGACCGGGCAGGTGCCTTGAAAGAAACCGTAGGGACCCAGATCCGAGTGCAGAGAGCTTGCCACCCCCACCCTTTCACAGCCATTTTGTCCACGGGGAGCGGAATCTGGCAGACCCGGTAGCGGCCCGTCGCACTCGGCGCTGACGTGATCTGCAGGGCCATTGGCTAGCGAGCCCCAGCCGCACTGCAATCCGTCAGGGGTTGCGAAAAATACTCCGCCGCCACCGCGGCCGAACTGCATCGTGTACGGGGCGGGATCCACCGGTTGAAAGGCGTTGAGATCCGGGAATTTCGGAGGTTCTGCGGTCGCAACAACATGCCTGGCGTAACACGAACCCAGCGCCAGCACCGCGAAGGTCCCGCTTGCTATCGCTATAGCCATCCTGGTCAACATGTGACGCCGCCTTGTGCTCAGTGTTGGACACTAAAGGTTGTTGTCCACGTATTGGGGTCGTAGAAAGTTGGATTGGCCGGATTGAACGGCCAGGTGCTTACCCGCAGCTGAACCGTCTCAAGCCCCGTCGCCGGATCGAGGGTCGTACCTGTCACCGTCGGTCCATACACGCTCGGAAGGGTCGCCTGCGTCACCAGAGGAACCGGTTGAGTGGTCATCAAACCTTGGGGAGTAGCTGCGGTGATCGCTTGCACGGCATCGCCGTTGGTCGCGCCGACAAGCATGAAACCGCCCCCCTTGAGTGAGACCAATTGGCTTTCACGATCACCGGGAAGGCTGACATTGCCGACGCGCTGCAAGGAATTCATCCAGCCGTTGGGATTGGCCGGGTCGACGGGTCCAGACACCCACATCCCGCGGGTGAGATCGCCGGTGCGGTTACTGGTGTTGCCGACGATCACCATCTGGTTGGTCTTGGGGTCGTAGACGCCACTGGCCTGATAGATCCCTGGCAGCTCACCAACTTTCACCGGATGAGCGGGGTCGGTGAAATCCCAGACCGATCCGTTGGTCGCGAACTGGTTGACCCCTGGCTGGATACTGCCGTCGGGGTTGCTGAAAAACGCATACCGTCGACCATCAGGACCCAGCGCGGTCCCCGTCGGCAGCGGCCGGGTGCCCGGCAGGCCTTGCGCCAGCTGGGATGCCGGGCTGCGGGGCAGACCGTCTCGCGGATCGCCGCCGAAGGTGGGACCCTGGCCATCTTGGAACTGGTCTTGTAGGTCGTAGGTGTTCTGTTCGTGTTGGGGCTGACCAGCAGGACCTGTGATCTTGGGGTCATTAGCGGGAAACCCTTGCCCCTCTCCGAGATCAGCGGGCTTGAGCTCAGTGGTCAGGACAGCGTCCTGTGGGGTGAGGTTTCCGTTCGCCTGGACCTGGTGCAGCAGATTGGCATAGGTGTCGCGAGTTGACTGCAGGTCGTGTAGGGCGGCCTGAGTGTCGCCGATTGCGTTGTCTTCACGCCCGGTGATAAACGCATCCAGCGCTTGTCGATCCGCGGCGGTGAGGGCGGGATCTTTTTCCATCTCGACCGCTTGGCCGATCATGTTGTCCAGCGTCTGCAGCTGAGTATCGAGAGCGGCGATCCTGGCGGCCGCGGCCTTTTGCGCCTCGGCCAGCGCGGCGGCGATGCTCTCCAAGTCAGCCGCGATCTTGGGCAACTGCAACGACTGGGCGCCGAGCAACTTTGTCACGCGCTGCACCTCGGCCGAGTCGTTGATGGGGTGATCACCATTCTGGTGATTCCACGCCGCGTCGAAGCGGCTACGGGCTTGCTCGAACGTGGCGTCGGCCTCTGCGGTGCATCGGCCAGCAGTGTGAAAGGCGTTGGCCAGCTGAGAAATCCGAAACGGGTTACCAGCCCGCAGGCTTTGGTTGACCGCCCACGGATCCCCACCAGCCTCGGCAATCAGGGCAGGGACGCTTATGTAACGGAGCTGCACCGCACTGCTCGTAGTTTCGCGGCGTTGCGCTCATCCATGTCCGTGAACCCAGCGGCGGCGTGATGCGCCTTGTCGCCAATTGCGCTTAGCGCTTCGTGGTGGGCCTGCAAGGTTTGGACGTGCTTGGTGAGCGACGCACTGACCACGCCGTGAAACGTCTCGCCTGCCGCAAATTCACCGAACGTTCCGGACGGCAACGGTCCCTGCGCTAACTGATCGGCCCCTTCCCGGGCATGCCCGCCCGCTTGGTGGGACTGGTTGCCCCCCGAATGCAGCAAATCAGTGTCAACAAACATCCCCGCCCTTTCCCTGCTGTTGGTAACCCTACTAGCGCGGACCTGCTGGTCAATCACATTTCCGTCGGCAGCGTAGCCCGTACCGGGTGCCGCGGTCGTAAACGAAGGTTGCTGGGACGGAGCCGTCACAGTCGGTTCGGTAAGTGCGTTCGTTGTGTCGGAAACCTGCATCGAAACTTGTCAGAATGGGCTTGACCCCTTTTAGTGGACACACGGTCAGGCGGCTTGTGCCGTCTGAATGAGTCGTTCTTCGAATTCGACCGGCCTCATCATAGCGAGGGCCGAGTGGCGGCGGCGCCGGTTATAGACGCGTTCGATCCAATCGCCCACGGCGAGCTTGGCGGCTGCTTTGGTCGGCCACAAGCATCGGTCGTAAAACTCGACTTTTAATGTGGCCCAGAAGGATTCGGCTTGGCATTGTCCCAACACACCGCGGTGCGACCAACCGAGCGAGCCAGGTTGTGCTCGCGGGCGAACCGCGCCAGTTGCGCTGAGGTGTATTGGCAGCCGCGATCGGCGTTAAGCCGAATTCGGCTTAATTCCGATTATGCCGAGGTCTGTGTTAAGCCGAGGATCTGCGGAGATGTCCTGCGCTCGTGGGGGGTGCTGGCGGATTTCTCGGCTTAACGTTTCAGGCGGTTATCGCAGACTGTAGAGGGTTTGGAGTTGGTCTTCGGTGAGTGGCTCGGTGGCCGCGGTGTTGATCGCGGGGGTGGCGGCGTTGATCGCTTGACGCATCATGTCCAGGGTTGCAAAGGCATAGAAAGCTGCTGTGGTGGAAGCGTTTTCGTGGCCGAGGAGGCGCATGATGATCGGTAGCGGGATGCCCTGCTGGTAGAGATCCATCGCTTTGGTCTTCCGCAGCAGGTGACAGTGGATGTTCGCCGGGATCGAAGGGCATTGAGTACGCGCGGATTCGGCGGCCTGCTTGAGCACGGCGGCGACCGTGTCAGCGGACAGTTCGGCAGGTCGCCCGCGATGCAGACTGTAGAACAATGGCCGTCTCGCGGGCAGTTTGGTGATGTTCGGGTGGAACTCGTCGAGGTAGACGTGCAGATGGCCGATGGTCTTGTCGGTAAGGGGCACGACGCGGGTCTTGTTGCCCTTGCCGGTAAGCAGGATGTGGCCGGGCTCGGTCAGGCGGAGATCGCCCAGGGTCAGGCCGGTGATCTCGCCCACGCGAGCCGCGGTGTCGTAGAGCAGAATGAGCAGCATCCGGTTCCTGCGAGATTTCGCTGTCTGCCCGGTGAACGCGGCAAGGATCGCCCGGGTTTGAGCTTCGGTGAGGTACTCGACGGGCCTGCGGGGCCCCGCCGGCGCTTTGAGGGCCTTGGCTGCCTGGCTGAGCGCGACGAGCGTGAGATCTTCGTAGGCCGCGTAGGCCAGGAACGCCTTGATGGCGCTGAGGCGCAACGTGACGGTCTTGGGCGTGTAGTGCCGCTGATCGGTCATCCAAGCCAGCCATCCCTTCAGGTGTGGACGGTCGAAGCGATCGAAGCTGACGTGCTCACGTCCGATGTGCTCAGCCTCAGCGAGGTAGTCCAGGAAGCACTCCAGGCTGATCCGATATGCCTCAACCGTTTTCGGTGACAGTCCTCTGGTCTTGGGTATGTAGGAGTGCAGATAATCGCGGGCGACCCCGAAGAAGTCCGGCGCACCGGTATGTGGGTCGCGTCTCATCAGAATCCCACCTGCGGTAGCAGGGACTGGCGGTCCCGGGTGATGTCGGCGTAGGCGGCCATGAAATCGGGCGAGGTGTGCACGTAGTAGTACGTGCTGTCAAAGGTTGCGTGGCCCATGTAACGAGACAGGTAGGGCAGCATCGCGGTGACGTCGTCACCGGCGGTCATCCACCGCTGGATATTGGCGTAGGCGAAGTGATGCCGCAAATCGTAGGGCCGTGGCTGTTGACCGGCCACGGGCCGGTCAAGCCCGGCCTGGTCCCAGATGCGGCCGAATATCTTCCCGACTGTTGCCGCGCTGACCTGGTTGCCGGTAGCGGAGACGAAAAACGTTCGGCGCGAGGCGAAATGATCTCGCGAGGTCCGGTCGCACGTGTCGAGGATCTCGACCACCTCGGCGGTCAGCGGCAGCCTGCGGCCGCGATGGCCTTTGGACCAAATGATGTCGATGTGTCCGGCGTCGAGGTCGACCTGACCGGTCTGCAAGGCGCGGGTTTCGCCGGTCCGCAGCCCGCACGAGTGCATCAAGGTGAAAAACGCGGCCGCCTGCCACCGCCACGGGCATGGCGTCTGAACCCGGGCGGCGGCAGCGAAGAACAATTCGATTTCACGCCGAGACAGCAGATAGGGATGAGCGGCAACGATAGGGGCTTTCCACCGATCAGAGAGCACATACGCGCCAGGGATCTCGTTCATTGCCATCCAGCGGCCGACGTCACGGATGTAGGACATCCAGGACCGGTAACGGCCCGAATGTTGCAGCTGAACAGCGACCCAGCCTTCAACCGTGTCCTTGTCGAACACCGTGCGGTCGTGCTCGGCGCAGTAGGCGTCGAACCGTTTCAGGTACCAGATGCGGGAAGCGCCAGTGAATCCCATCTTCGCCTTGAACGCCAGATAGGCATCCAGCTCGGTGGCGAACGCGCTGGTCAAGCCGTGGCCGCTCATGACCGCACAGCTTCTGGGACCGGCAGAACGCAATCGAGCAGACGTCGCCGGTCGACGCTCATGTAGAGGTTCGTCGATTCTTCGCTGGCGTGGCCCAGCACTGCCGCGATCGTCGGCAGTGGAACCGCTGCGGCCAGCAGCCGGGACGCGGCGTTGTGGCGCAGCAACCGGGTTCCCGCCTTCGCCTCGGCCACCCCCGCTTTCCGGAATGTCTCGACGGTCACCCGGTGCACCGTCGCGTGGTCGTTGAGCCGGGTGTGTGGCGCTTTCATACGCAGGAATAGGTGATCATCGCCGGAGCTGGGACGCTCGTCGAGCACATAAGAAGCCAGCTTGCCCAGCAGCAGCGCCGGCAACGGCAGCGTCAGCGGGTTGCCCGTCTTCTGCTGCACGATCCCGATCGTGTGCCCACGCCAGTCGACATCACCGATCCGCAGCGCCACGATGTCACAGGCCCGCAATCCCGTCGTCAATGCGAGCAAAGTGATCGCGGCGTCTCGCGCGCTGACCACCCCCGACGCACACGCACGAACAACCAGCTCTTCATCGGCGTCGCCCAAGAGGGGGACTATCGCGTGAAAGCGTTTGACGCCAGCCAGATTCAGCGCATTAACCAGATCGGCGCGGCCGGTGAACTTCAGGAACGGACGAAAGTTCGACACCACCCAAAACAGCGATGACCTGGCCCACCGATCCAGTATGGATTCCAAAAACGCCAAGACACTGGCACCATCCGCGCCGTCCAGCACGGCGATCCCGCGTCTTTCCAGGAACACCAGGTAGCTTCGCGCCACCCTTCCATAGGCCTCGCGGGTGGCCGGTGCCAGACCGCGCCGGCCCATCTCGGCCTCCCACGTGGCGTCCAGCGCAACGAAGTCGCCGCCCACCGGCCGTGGGCCTCCGCCGCCGCGGCCACGAACCGCCAGGTCCACCCGCCCGGTCTGCACATAGGAGTCGAACACCGTAACAAGACGCCGGTAATCGAACCGGCGCTGCGCGCTGAACCGGCCGGTGCGTACACTGGTCGTCATCGAGGCGAACTCCACACCCAAGCCGGTGGAATACTCACGCCCCGAGGCAAACTCAGTCAGCGCCTTGATCGTCTTGGCGTACTGACCAACCGTCGATTCCATATAGCCGGCCGCCCGCAACTCCGCCACGACAACCGCGCCGATCCCACTGACCGTCGTATCCATCACCGTCTCCTTCCACAGACGTAGAGATACGACGGACGCTAACCACCACCCGAAACGTTAAGCCGAGAAATCCGCCAGCACCCCCCACGAGCGCAGGACATCTCCGCAGATCCTCGGCTTAACACAGACCTCGGCATAATCGGCGTTAAGCCGAATTCGGCTTAATTCCGATCGCGGCTGCCAGTACACCTCAGCGCAACTGGCGCGGTTCGCCCGCGAGCACAACCTGGCTCGCTCGGTTGGTCGCACCGCGGTGTGTTGGGACAATGCTCAAGCCGAATCCTTCTGGGCCACATTAAAAGTCGAGTTTTACGACCGATGCTTGTGGCCGACCAAAGCAGCCGCCAAGCTCGCCGTGGGCGATTGGATCGAACGCGTCTATAACCGGCGCCGCCGCCACTCGGCCCTCGCTATGATGAGGCCGGTCGAATTCGAAGACCGACTCATTCAGACGGCACAAGCCGCCTGACCGTGTGTCCACTAAAAGGGGTCAAGCCCATTCTGCCTAGGATTTCGCTATGACGGCGGCCACTCGGGCAGCAGGAAAGATCATTGCTGGCCGGTACGAGGTGCGAAAAGCTCTGGGTAGCGGAGCATTTGGTGAAGTGTACGAGGTGTTTGATCACAACCTCAAACAGGTGTGCGCCCTCAAGATCCACAATCGGATGGTGGCGGGGCCTTGGACCGAGGCGCAGATCCTCCGGCAGCTGGACGGCGAGTACATCCTCAAGGTGTTAAACGCGGACCTCGCTGAAGGCGCCCCGTACGTCGTGACACACCTGGCGACCAACGGCACAATCGCCGACCAGATCCAGCCCGACGTCGGGGTTCCGATCACCGCGGCTGTCCGGTGGGCTCGGCAGGCATGTCAGGGCGTCGCCCGTATCCACGATCAGAAGTTGCTGCACCGCGACCTCAAACCCGAGAACCTTTTCATCGACGGTCGTCACGACGTTCTAGTCGGAGACCTTGGACTCGCCCAACTCCAGGATGAAAACGGCCTGGCCGATGCCGCCGGAAGCATCCCAACTATGGCACCGGAAATCGCACGAATTGGTGCACCGGGACAGAACCCTACGACGGCGCGCGTGTATAGCATCGCCGCAGATGTGTACAGCCTCGGGGCAACTCTGTTTTGGATGCTCGCTGGCGCTCAGCCCGTCCCGGGAACGTCGTCATACGACGACATCTGGAGGGCGTCCCAACCCGACCTCTGGGAGGTGGCTCCACATGTGCCGCAAGGCCTACGCGACATCGTCAACAGGTCCATCGCGCGAGAGCCGGTCAAACGCTACGCCTCGGCGGCCGGGTTCGACTCCGCACTCGGCGGATGGTCACCACCTCCACGCCTTTGGACCCGCGTAAAGCCCCACCCCGGTCACGAGCAGTGTTTCAGCGGGACCAAAGGTGCTTCGCTCCTTGCGGTATGCGCAATTCCAACAGGCGTACGAACACAGCTGAACATCGTCGCGTACCACTCGGCATCCGGGCGTGCCGTCACGAAGGCCCGTCGGACAGTACCGCGATCCGGGCTGTCAGCCGGTTTGCGCAGCGCCTTTCACGCGTGCAACTGACGACTCACTCATCCCAGGAAATGCGCATTGGCGAACGTCACCTGGGGACACGCGCGGCCAAATCCCCAGACACGTGCTGCGGGGCCCTCGATACCGCATAGACCACCCAAACACAAAGGCCACGCCCTCTTTGGAGTTCGTGACCTTTACACCTGCAGTTCGTCGAACCGCTCGATGTCGCTGAAGGGGGACTTGAACCCACAGATCCCGAGGGAAGCCGCTGGTCCGGAGAATATAGACAGCCCCGTGGGGTAGCGCTCGGTCGGTGGCGCTGCGAGATCTGGGTTATGTCCAGGTCACGACCCCTCAGCATGTACGCCAAGGGCCAAATGGGCCAGCAACAGATTTGAGGATCGAATTTACGGGGAAAGTACGGGATTCTGCCGAGACAGGTTTGCTGGCAAACCTCGATATGCCGTCGAGCTGGATGTATGGAGCCGATGACGGGAATCGAACCCGCGTATTCAGCTTGGGAAGCTGATGTTCTGCCATTGAACTACATCGGCGCGGTTGCTTCAGAAGGCTAGCATCCGGATCATTCCATCACCCCCAGGCAGTAGAGGATCAAGAATCCGGCGAAGAACATCACCGCCATCCATGGCCGCTCCGGCGTCTCGTGCGCTTCGACCAGCAGCTCCTCGACAACCAGCCACAACAGGGCCGCCGCCGCAAACGCCAGCACCAGGGTGAGCACGGCAGCACTCGCGCCGCCGAGCAGCAGCGCACCCAGCACCGCCCCCACCGCGGTAACGAGGCTGACGCCACCGGTGGTCACTGCGGCGCGAACCCTCGGTACACCCGAGCCGGTCAGGCGCAGCGCCACCGACAGTCCCAGGAACAACACCTCGACCGTCAGGGCGAGCGCGATGATGAGCGCGGTCCGTCGAGACACGGTCGCGCCTGTTGCGACAAGTAACCCGTCGATGAAGAGGTCGACCGCGACCACGGCCAGAAACGCGACGGGCAGCGCGCCACCGGAACCCTCCCCGCCGGAACCTTCGTCGCCGTCGAAATGCCGAAGCCCCACCAGCACCGCAACACCCGCGCTAAAGCCCACGACGATCAGCCACAGCGAACCCCGGGCACGTAAGTCCGGCAGCACCTCACCGGCCACTGCCGCCGTGACCACCCCTGCGGCGAAATGCTGTACGCCGCTGACGAGGGCAGGCGAGGGGCTCCGCACGACCGCGACCACGCCGCCGATGATCCCGGCGACAACGGGGAAGGCGACCAGGGACGCGGCCGTCGTCACGATGCTGATGCCAACCTCCCGGGTCCGGTCGAAAATGTGTCAGCGGGCAAGCGCGCAAACCGCACATCAAGGAGCATCATGTCGCAGGTACTGGTCACCGGATTCGGAGCGTACGGCAACACGCCCGCCAACCCGGCGCAGCTCACCGCCGAGGCGCTGGACGGTCGTATCATCGCCGGCGCCACAGTGACCGCCCGCATCGTGCCGAATGTGTTCTTCGAGTCGATCGCCGTAACGCAGCAGGCCATCGCCGACGTTCGGCCGGACCTGGTGGTCATGTTGGGCGAATATCCGGGCCGCGCCGTGATCACCGTCGAGCGACTCGCGCAAAACATCAACGATTGCGGACGATACGGGCTTGCCGACAACGCCGGCACGGTTCTGGTCGGAGAGCAGACGGACCCGGCCGGCCCCGTCGCCTACCATGCGACGGTACCGATCCGCGCCATGGTCGTAGCCATGCGCAAGGCCGGTGTGCCGGCCGACATCTCCGATGCCGCCGGAACGTTCGTCTGCAATCACCTGATGTACGGCGTCTTGCACCACATCGCGAAGAACGGCCTGCCGATCCGCGCCGGCTGGATTCATCTGCCGTGCCTGCCCAGCGTTGCCGCCCTGGAGCACAACCTCGGCGCTCCCAGCATGTCTGTGGAAACAGCGGTCGCCGGGGTCGCTGCGGGTATCGAGGCCGCCGTTCGACAATTGTCTGATATCGGCAAACCCGTCCGGTCTCGATTGCAGATCTGACATCACTACTGGTGGCGGCACCTTTGCCGGTGCGGTCGGATAAGCCGCTGGTTTACGCGAAGAATAATTTCCTATATAGGGATGTTTATTGTTTCGTGATCTCGTAGAGTGCGTCAGGTGGGAAGGCACTCCTTAGTCCGGGAACGGCGAAGGTCGCCAGCAGTCCTGGCCGCTGTCCTGGCCCCAGCTGCGGTTTTCTTCGCGGTGGCCGGAGACGTCGGTCCCCTCGACGCGCGTGTCGTCGACCAGGGTGACGGACCCTGCTGCGTGGAGATCGTGGCGGCCACTCCGCTGGCTTTGGTGTCGAGAATGCCTGGTAGCGAGGCCGGCATGGGTTTGGGAGGCGGCCAGTTCGCTGCGGCGTCTCGATGGCGGGTCGACACCCGGTCCCGGGCGCTGCCGCCGGGGGCTGCGCCGGAGCAGGGACTTCAGGTCAAGACGATCTTGGTCGCTCGTAGTCTCAGTGCGCTGTTCCCCGAGATCCACGAAATCGGCGGCGTTCGAGCTGACGCGCTGCGGTGGCATCCCAACGGGTTGGCGCTTGACGTGATGATTCCGGATCCGGGCAGCGCCGACGGTATTGCGCTGGGTAATCAGATCGTCGGATACGTGTTGCTGAACGCAAGCCGATTCGGCATACAGGATGCGATTTGGCGGGGCGTCTATTACACGCCCGAAGGCGCGCGGTCGACCGGTGCCGGCCATTACGATCACGTCCACATCACCACCACCGGCGGCGGCTACCCGACCGGGGAGGAAATCTACCTGCGCTGAGCTCGGCGCCAGCCGGTTGAGCAGCGCGCCACCGCGCCGCTGAGCCGGCACGAGCCGTTGCGCGCCCACCGGCAGCTACGCTCGTCGGGTGCTGCTCTCTGACCGTGACCTCAGAGCCGAAATCTCCGCCGGACGACTGGGCATCGACCCGTTCGACGACAGCCTGGTGCAGCCGTCCAGCGTCGACGTCCGACTCGACTGCCTGTTTCGGGTCTTCAACAACACTCGCTACACCCACATCGATCCCGCCAGGCAGCAGGACGAGCTGACCAGCCTGGTGGAGCCGGCCACAGGAGATCCGTTCGTCCTACACCCCGGCGAGTTTGTGCTGGCCTCGACGTTGGAGCTGTTCACGCTGCCCGACGATCTCGCCGGACGGCTGGAAGGCAAGTCGTCGCTGGGCCGGCTGGGATTGCTCACCCACTCCACCGCCGGCTTCATCGATCCCGGCTTCAGTGGCCACATCACGCTGGAGCTGTCCAACGTCGCCAACCTGCCGATAGCGCTGTGGCCGGGAATGAAAATCGGCCAGTTGTGCATTCTGCGATTGACCAGCCCGGCTGAGCACCCGTACGGGAGCAGCGGTGTCGGATCCAAGTATCAAGGTCAGCGCGGCCCGACGCCGTCGCGTTCCTATGTGAACTTCATACGTTCTACATAGCTTCGGGCCGGCTCCCGGCATTGTTTGTTGGACTAACATCTTTTTAGGCGTGTTCTGCTCCAGTCCACCGCCGGTCACAAAACCTTGGGAGGGGTTTTGGACGTTGTACTCGGCATTTCGATGGCACCGACCGCGGTTCGGATGGCGTTGGTCGAAGGCCAAGACGGCGACGGCCTGATCGTCGAAGAAGACACCTTCCCCGTCGGCCCGGACCCGTCCACCACTAGCGCACCCGACCAGGTGATCGCCGCGATTCTGGGCACCAGGGAGGGCGCGGTCGAGGCCGGCTTGCGGCTTTCCTCCGTGGGCGTGACGTGCCCCGACGACACGTCGGCGGCGGCACTGCGCGACGTGCTGGCCGCCCACAAGCTCGAAAACGTCATGCTGGTTTCGGCGTTTCTGGCTGCGGCCGCGTTGGGGCAGGCGGTCGGCGGTGCCGTCGGCTACGAGCGGACGGCGGTGTTGTTCATCGAGCCGGACACGGCGACGTTGGCGGTGGTGGACACCGCCGACGGGTCGGTCAGCGAGGTGCGCCGGCAGCTGCTGTCCCAGGACGACAACATGGCGGCGGCCGAGGTGGTCGACATGGTCGCCGGCGTCGAGTCGATGCCGTCCCGTCCCGACGGTGTGTACGTGGTGGGCACTGGCGTCGACATTGCCCTGATCAAACCCGCGCTCGAAGCGGCGACGTCGCTGACGGTAAGCGTGCCGGAGGAAGACGAGATGGCGCTGGCTCGGGGTGCGGCGCTGGCGGCGGGCAACGCGCCGTTGTTCGCTTCCTCCACCGCGGCTCTGGCGTACGCGCACGATCTGCCCGATCCCGACCTTCGTCGCGATGAGTTCGTCGCCGGCTCCGTGCCCGACGACTCTGCCGGCCGCCGGTCGGCCCTCTTGATCGGTAGTGCAGTCGCGGTGATCGCCATCGCCGCGGTGGTGGCGCTCGAAGTTGCCCTGGCGATCAATATCCGCCCGACCGTCGCCCTGCTGCCCAAGCCCAGCGAGAACCATCTCGTCACGCCGACGGACCCTGCTCCCGCGCCCACGCAGGTCGCGGCGGCTCCGCAGCCGAAGATCGACCTGCCGCGGCCAGCTGAGGCACCCCGAGCCGCGAGCCCGCAACTACCGGCTCCATTGCCTGCGGCCTCGGTCGCGGAGGCTCCGGTTCTACCGGCCTTACCGGCTCCGGTGTTGCCGGCTCCGAAGGTTCCGGTTCGGCAGATTGCGCCCGCACCTGATCCGGCCGTCGTGGTGCCGCCGCTGTTGCCGTTCCTGGTGCCCCCGGTCCTTGCGACTGGTCCCGAGACGCTGCTGCGCCCGCCGGTGCCCCAGGCCCCGGCGCAACTGCCGCGGCCCCAACCGCAGGCGCCCGCACCTCGCGTCGAGGTTCCGGCGTCGCCACCGCGGATCGTGAGTCCGGTTCCGCGCAAGCCGGTCCGACAGCCTCCTCCGGTCCTGGCGCCGTCACCCAATCCGGGGCATAGCCCCGGTGGTGGTGCCGGTGTCCCCGGCCGCCGCGGTCCAGGCGGCGGTCCCGGCGGTAAGGGCCCGATAGGCGGTAAGGGGCCGCTCGGTGGTAAGGGTCCCGTCGGGGGCGGCGGCCCCTTTGGAGGCGGCGGCCACGGTGGTGGTGGCCACGGCGGCTTCGGCGGTGGGCACGGACCCTTGGGAGGCGGCGGCCACGGTGGTGGTCACGGCGGCTTCGGCGGTGGGCACGGACCCAGATAGCAAACTTCGAATAGGCGAACGCGGGCCACTGGCGCGATGTGACAGCGAGTCATGGCTGTCGCAGCAAACCAACTCAGAGAGTGATTGCGGGCCGCGAGTAAGATAGGAATACCGGGTTGGGGACCCGCGGCAAGGTTCGTAGTCACGTATCCGCGACGACGCAAGAGACTATATGGGGGAGCTTTGGACACCGTACTTGGTGTGTCGATGGCGCCAACCGCAGTCCGGATGGTGCTTGTTGAAGGCGAAAACGGCGACGGCGCACTAGTTGACCAGGACCAGTTCGACGTCTCCGGTGACGGGGATGCGGCGACTATCAGTGCGGCCCAGCAGGTGGTATCGGCGATCCTGGGCACCCGGGAAGGCGCCTATGAGGGTGGCTACCAGCTGACCTCGACCGGTGTGACCTGGCGGGATCCGGCCCAGGCCGCAGCGCTGCGTGAAGCGCTGGCCAACCAAAAAATCGAGAAGGTCGTGCTGGTCTCGGCATTCTTGGCTGCGGCGGCCCTGGCCCAAGCGGTTGGCAACGAGACCAACTATGCGCACACGGCGCTGCTGTTCATCGAGCCGGAGACCGCGACCCTCGCGGTGGTGGACAGCGCGGATGGCTCGATCGCCGACATCCAGCGACAGCTGCTTTCCGACGACGACGACACCGCAGTTGCCCAGTTGACCGAGCTGGTCTCGGCCGCCGAAAGCCTGGAGACACATCCGGACGCCATATTCGTCGTCGGCTCCGGTATCGACATCCCGATGATCAAGCCGGCGCTGGAGACCGCGACTGCGCTTCCGGTGACCGCGGCGGAGGAACCCGATACCGCGCTGGCCCGAGGCGCGGCACTGGCTTCGGCTAACACCCCCCTCTTCGTGTCGTCTACGGCCGCGTTGGCCTACGCACAAGATCCCGGTACCGGCGCGCTGGACCCGAACCGGCTCGATGCCGCCTACTTCAACGACGTCTCCGACAGCGTGCAAACCGGCGAGGGGCCGTTGGCTTACAGCGCCGTCCCGGACAGCGTCGTCGCCGACAGTGCGGTCCCCGATGACCAGCCCGAGCGCAAGCCGTTCCCGCTGCTCGCGAGCATCGTGACGTCGATCTTCGTCATTGGCGTTGCGGCCCTTGCGCTTTCGCTGGCCGTCAGTATCCGGTCGTCAACCGATGTAAAGCCCGACCCCGGCCACAACGTCGTGACACCGTCGGCGCCCGCGCCGGCAGCTCACGCTCCCGCCCCGAAACCGCAGGCTCCCGCGCCGACACCGCAAGCCCCGACACCGCAAGCACCGGCTCCGCCGGAACCCGCACCGGCTCCGCAGGCTCCGGCACCGGCTCCCCGGGCTCCGGCACCGGCTCCCCAAGCTCCCGCGCCAGCTCCGGCTCCGGTTCCAGAGGCTCCTGCGCCCGCGCCCGCGCCGGCTCCGGTGCCGGCGGCTCCCGCCCCGGCGCCGGTGCCCATTCCGGTACCCGTTCAGATACCGGTGCCCCCGATCTTTGGTCCCGGTGGTGGCGGCGGCTTCCCGGGTGGCGGCGATGACGGCGATGACCATGGCGGCGGCCGCGGTGGTGGCCATGGTCGTGGGCATGGTCGCGGCGGTTTCAACATCCCCTTTATCCCCGGCCTCTGATTTGGCCGGGTAGCTGTCATCTGTCGTTCAGCGCCACGATGTGGTCTGCTCATCGCGGGCACCTACACACGGTGGTGTGAGATGTACCGTCTTCGGCACCGGCTACCTGGGTGCCACCCACGCCGTCGGAATGGCGGAACTCGGGCACGAAGTGCTGGGGGTGGATATCGATCCCGGCAAGGTTGCCAAACTGGCCGGCGGCGATATTCCATTCTACGAGCCCGGTTTGCGAAAGCTGTTGACCGACAATCTGACTGCTGGTCGTCTGCAGTTCACCACCGACTACGATCTGGCCGCCGACTTCGCCGACGTGCACTTCCTGGGTGTCGGCACACCGCAGAAGAGAGGCGAATACGGTGCGGACCTCCGTCATGTCCACTCCGTCATCGACGCGCTGGTACCGCGGCTGACCAGGGCGTCGGTCCTCATCGGCAAGTCGACGGTGCCGGTGGGTACCGCGGCCGAACTGGGGCGCCGGGCCGCTGCGCTGACTCCTCGGAATGTGACCGTCGAAATCGCGTGGAACCCGGAATTCCTGCGCGAGGGATTCGCGGTCCGTGACACGTTGCACCCCGACCGCATTGTGCTTGGCGTACAGGATGATTCGACGCGTGCCGAGGAAGCGGTGCGTGAACTGTACGGCCCGCTGCTGCAGGCCGGCGTGCCGTTTCTGGTGACCGACCTGCAGACCGCCGAGCTGGTCAAGGTATCGGCGAATGCCTTTCTGGCGACCAAGATCTCGTTCATCAATGCGATTTCGGAGGTGTGCGAGTCCGCAGGCGCCGACGTCAGCCTGTTGGCCGACGCGCTCGGGTACGACCCACGCATCGGGCGCCAATGCCTCACCGCTGGTTTGGGTTTCGGTGGCGGTTGCCTGCCCAAGGACATCCGCGCGTTCATGGCCCGCGCCGGTGAACTCGGTGCCAACCAGGCGCTGACGTTCCTGCGCGAAGTGGACAGCATCAACATGCGCCGGCGCAGTCGCATGGTAGAGCTGGCCACGATAGCGTGCGGCGGTTCGCTGCTGGGTGCCAACATCGCGGTGCTCGGCGCGGCATTCAAGCCCGAATCCGACGACGTGCGAGACTCGCCGGCGCTCAACGTCGCGGGCCAGCTGCAGCTCAACGGTGCTGCGGTCAACGTGTACGACCCGAAGGCCCTCGACAATGCACATCGGCTGTTCCCCACCCTGAACTACGCGGTCTCGGTTGCGGAGGCCTGCGAGCGCGCGGATGCCGTGCTGGTGCTTACCGAATGGCGTGAGTTCGTCGACCTCGACCCCGACGACCTGGCCGACCGGGTGCGGGCCCGCGTCATTGTCGACGGCCGCAACTGCCTCGACGTCGCCCGCTGGGAGCGCTCGGGCTGGCGGGTGTTCCGCCTCGGTGCCCGGGCTCCGGTGGGTGACACTCAGAACCGCGCCTGAGCCGGATCACCCAACAGCCGCAGGTTGCTTGAGTGACCGCGCCGGCGGCAGTGCGCGCGGATCAACCGGCGTCGCGTACTATGAAGTTCCAATGAACGATGGAATATCAGTATTCCACTGAGCCTTGGAGAAGCTGAATGGCCGGACAGTCCAATCGCAAGGCGGCGCTGCTGGAGCAGATCTCTCGGGTAGGTAAGGCGCTGGGTAACGGCCGGCGATTGCAGATCCTCGACCTGCTCGCCCAGGGTGAACGCACGGTCGAGGCGATCGCGACTGCGACGGGGATGAACCTGACTACGGCATCGGCTAATCTGCAGGCGCTGAAGAGCGGCGGCCTGGTCGAGGCTCGCCGCGACGGGACCCGCCAGTACTACCGGCTCGCCGGGGATGACGTGGCGAGGCTGTTCGCGTTGGTGCAAGTCGTCGCCGATGAGCATCTGGCCGACGTGGCAGTCGCGGCCGCGGCGGTGCTCGGCTCGCCCGAGGATGCGATCACCCGCGAGGAGCTGCTGCGCCGGCAGAAGTCCGGTGAGGTAACGCTCGTTGACGTGCGACCGCATGAGGAATATCAGGCCGGCCATATCCCGGGTGCCATCAATATCCCGGTAGCCGAACTGGCCGGCCGGCTCGCCGAACTACCGGCCGACCGCGACATCGTTGCCTACTGCCGTGGCGCCTATTGCGTCATGGCCCCCGACGCAGTCCATATTGCTCGCACCGCGGGCCGCGCGGCGATGCGGCTCGACGACGGAATGCTCGAATGGCGGTTGGCCGGCCTGCCGGTGCATGAAGGCGAGGCAGTTCGAACGCCGTAGTGCTGCCTCGACATTCGTGCGGATTACTTGGTTGCCGTCCCCGCTGGACCGGTGTGCAGCGTACGGCGTTGCCTGTGCAGGAGAAGCCCGGGAATGAGCATGGGCACCCGGTTACGGTATCGCCGGTAGTCATCGCCCAGCGCCCGGCTCAGGTCATGTTCTTCCAGAGGCAGCGCGACCAGAATGTAACCGGTCGTCATTACCGCGAACAGTAGATGGCCGGCAGTCATCGTGGGTGTTGCCCAGAACGCCACGATGAACCCCAGCATGATCGGGTGTCGTACCAACCGGTAGAGCATTGTGGTTCGGAATTCGAGGTGGCTGTAGGACCGCGCACGCGCGGCCAGGTAGACCTGTCGCAGGCCGAAGAGGTCGAAATGGTTGATCATGAATGTCGATGTGAACACGATGATCCAGCCAAGCCAAAACAGGCCCAGCACAAGAAGTTTCGCCGGCGGCCAACTGACGGCCCAGATGACGGCAGGCATCGTTCGCCATTGCCAGAACAGCAGGAACAACAGCAGGCTCGACAACAGCACGTAAGTGCTGCGCTCCACTGTTGCCGGCACCAGCCGGGTCCACCGTGACTTGAACCACGGGCGCGCCATCACGCTGTGTTGCACTGCGAAGAGCCCTAACAGAACGACATTGACCACAACCGCCTCGGACGTGGACGCTGTGATGCCGTTGTCTACGGTGCGCGGCACGAGCAGATTGCCGACGAAACCGATCGCGTAAAGGAATGCCGCTACGAAGATCAGGTAGCAAATCGCTCCGTACCCGACTACCAATACCCGTCTCATGTTTGCCCTCCTGGTTCGTGGTTCTGCGACGGTCTTGCGCTTTCCAGGGCACGCGGATGCGGACTCGCCGTGAAACCCAGGCGTGCCTCCCGTGCGGGCGGTTCGTGAAGTGACGTTTGACCTGGTGGGCAGTAGTCACCAGGTCACTATAATCCAATAATCTATAATTCAATAGAGTATTGACAAAGCTCGGCCAGATCGGCGTAGCGGCTACTACAGAAAGGGTCTCGATATGTTCTCCGCCGGGCAGTCGGACCTGGCCGTGGAACAGCGCGAACACTGGCAGGACACCTACCGGGCGCACCCGGCGATGTATGGGCCCGGCCCGTCCCTGCCGGCCGGGTACGCACTCGAGGTCTTCCAGGCTGCCGGGGCCAACCGGGTGCTGGAATTGGCGGCCGGCCAGGGCCGGGACAGCCTCCATTTCGCCCGCGCGGGTCTGCAGGTGCTGGCCACCGATTTCAGCGACGTAGCGGTTGCACAGCTGCGCCGAACCGCGCATTCGCAGCGCCTGGGTGGTCGGGTGCGGGCAATCGTGCACGACCTGCGCGAGCCACTGCCCGTCGAGATCGGGTCCTTTGATGCCGTTTTCGCCCACATGGCGTTGTGTATGGCACTGTCCACCAAGGAGATTCATGCGGTCGTCGCCGAGGTTCGCCGGGCGTTGAAGCCGGGCGGGAAGTTCATCTACACCGTTCGGCACACCCGCGATGAGCATTACGGCATGGGACAGTGTCACGGCGACGACATCTTCGAGTGCGGCGGATTCGCCGTGCATTTCTTCTCCCGCGAGCTGGTTGCCAGCCTGGCTGACGACTGGGTACTCGAAGACGTGTCCGCCTTCGCAGAAGGTGAATTGCCCCGGAGGCTATGGCGGGTCACCGTCGCCAAGCCGACGTAGTGCCGGCCTTCAGGCCAATGCGCTGTTGCGTTGCGGGTAAGCCGCGAGCGTGCCCCGTGTTTGGGGACGGTCGTGATGTTGCGGACCAGTAGGTTCTCGCCGTTGGCCGGTCCGGTGGCGGTGATGGACTAACCGGGTGCCGGTATGGCCCTTGCGGGAACCCCTTCCGCCGTATCTACTATTCCATAGATAGTTGGAATAGTCCGACAACGCCGCGTGCTGCTCGTCGGGCACGAGATGGGCGACGCGTTGACGGGAAGGGAATCAACATCATGAGTAAGACGATTGTCATCCTCGGGGCCGGTGTCGGGGGTCTCACGACCGCCGACAGCCTTCGTCAGCTGCTGCCACCCGAGGATCGGATCATATTGGTGGACAGGAGCTTTGACGGAGTCCTCGGCCTTTCGCTGCTCTGGGTGTTACGGGGCTGGCGCCGGCCCGACGAAGTCCGCTTCCGCGCGAGCCCGACGTCGCTACCCGGCGTCGAGCTGGTCACAGCTACCGTGGGCCGCATCGACGTCGCGACCCGTGCGGTGCATACCAGCAACGGTGTCCTCGGTTACGACGCGTTGGTGATCGCCTTGGGTGCCACGCTCGACGAGGCGGCGGTACCCGGATTGGCGAAGGCACTCCAGGCCGGCGTCGCGGGCCAGTTCTACACGCTTGACGGGGCGATGGAACTGCATACCAAGGTCGACGCGCTGGACCGCGGCCGGATAGCGGTGCTGGTAGCGGCGGTGCCGTTCAAGTGCCCGGCCGCGCCGTTCGAGGCGGCATTCCTCATGGCTGCCCAACTCGGCGACCGCTTCGCGAGCGGCGCCGTACGCATCGACACTTTCACGCCCGATCCGCTGCCGATGCCCGTCGCAGGACCCGAGGTCGGCCAGGCGCTGGTGGCGATGCTCGAGGATCGCGGCATCGGCTTCCACGGCCGCAAGGCCGTCACCGCCGTCGATCCGGCGGACCGAACGCTGCATTTCGGTGATGGCACGACCGAATCGTTCGACCTGCTTGCGGTGGTTCCGCCGCATGTGCCGTCGGCCGCGGCGCGGTCGGCCGGGCTCGGTGAATCGGGGTGGATACCCGTGGACCCGCAGGCGCTGACCACTAGGGTTGACGGCGTGTGGGCTATCGGTGACGCGACTGTGCTTACTTTGCCGAATGCCAAGCCGCTGCCCAAGGCGGCAGTGTTCGCTCAATCCCAGGCTGGAGTCGTGGCTCACGGCGTCGCTCGCCATCTCGGATACGACGTGCCGGAGCGTCTGTTCACCGGCGAGGGTGCTTGCTACGTCGAGACCGGTGATCACCAGGCCGCCAAGGGCGCGGGCAACTTCCTGCGCGCGCCCGCACCTTCGGTGACCTTGTACCCGCCCTCGGTGGCGTTCCACGAAGAGAAAGTTGCCCAAGAAAGCGCCTGGCTGGACCGCTGGAATACGCGAACATCGCCACCGTGACCGACGACCAAGGCCGTTACCCGTTGGTCACACCAAAGGCTTTCGACGAGCCATCGGTGTTTCGCCCCGCAAATCTGCTGCGCGAGGCTCGCCGTCAAAAGTCGTTGCCGGACAAGCCCGTTCCGGCGGTCTGCGTTCTGGATCCCGACGGGGACGTGGTACGGCACCTGGCCCGGGCCGGGACCGGATACCGCCACCCGGGTTGGGCCTGCTACCACACCGAGATGTGGGTCGTCGAGGTCGACGGACTCGAAATCGGAGTTGTCGGAATGGCTGTCGGCGCGCCGTTTGCGGTGTTAGTCGCCGAACAGCTGGCCGTATCCGGCGCAGCGTTGGTAGTCAGCATCACGTCCGCGGGACGCATTAGCGGCAACGAGACACCGCCCTATTTCGTGCTCATCGAGCGGGCGCTTCGCGACGAAGGAACCAGCGCGCACTACGTTGCGCCCGGTGAATGGAGCTATCTGGCCGCGGGACTCAAGGACAAACTCCGAAATGCTTTCGGCCAGAACGGTATTTACGTAGTCACAGGAAGCTCCTGGACAACCGATGCACCCTACCGGGAAACGGCGCTGGCCATCAAAGAAGCCAAGCGACGCGGAATCGCATGCGTGGAGATGGAGGCCGCAGCACTGTACGCCTACGCCGCTGCGGCAGGCCGGAACGTCGTCTGCCTGGCGCATATCACCAACACCATGGCCGTTGACGGCGACGACTTCGAAAAGGGCAGCGACAACGGGGTCAACGTTTCGCTCGCGGTGGTCTCTGCCGTCGCGACGGCGATCCTTGGCTCACCGTAGGTCTGAGGTTTCGTCCGGCTCGTCAGGCACGCGGGTCGTCACTACCGCTGGCTGTTTTGAACAGCAGCGTCGCTCCAAGAATTCGTCAAGCGTCCGTGCAGCGGTGCCCACGAGAATCGTTGCTGTCAAACAAGCGGGGCAGCGCGCCGGCCAGCCAACGAGATGGGTACCGAACATGACCAACAGTCGTCGGGCGACTACGTTTCCACAGGATGACTCTGTGAGCTCGTTGGCGATCAACGGCTTTGCGATCGCGGCGTTGGCGATGAGTGCGCTGGGCCTGCTGTATGTGAGCATTCCCCTCGGAATCGTCGCTCTCTACCAGATCGCCCGCCGCCGGCAGCAGGGTCGTGAATTTGCGATAGCCGCGCTGGTGATCTCCGCATGGTGGCTGTCTTCGCTTATCGCGATTGCCGTCGCAATACTCCTCGTGTGGCTCACGCGGCCCGTTCGCCAACCGCGCTGAGTTCGAGCCTCGACCGCCGCGGCACTCGGGGCCGTAGGATCGAACTCCGCGCCGCGGCTGACTTCGGGCCCCGAGTAGCGTGACCGCCGTGGATTACACGTCGGCATATCTTGACCAGACCCGCGAATTTGGTGACCTCATCCGCAACGCAGACCAATCGACGCCGGTGCCGAGTTGTCCGGGCTGGAACCTCGGACAGCTGTTCCGCCACGTCGGGCGCGGCGACCGCTGGGCGGCGCAGATAGTGCGCGATCGACTGGACAGCTTCTTGGACCCGCGCAGTGTCGAAGAGGGAAAGCCGCCACCGGATATGGACGACGCCATCACCTGGCTGCGCGGCGGAGCACAGCGTCTTGTCGATGCCGTCGAGCGGACCGGCACGGAAACGCCGGTGTGGACATTTCTCGGTGCTCGGCCGGCGGGCTGGTGGATCCGGCGCCGGTTGCACGAGGTGGCGGTGCATCGCGTCGATGCGGCGATCGCCATCGGGAGCGAATTCACGCTGGAACCGGACATCGCAGCCGACGGAATCAGTGAATTTCTGGAGCGAATCGCGACCCAGGCCGGGCGCGACGATGCTGATCTTCCGCTTCAGGCCGGCGACACCTTACATTTGCACGCCACCGATCCGGGGCTGGGTGCCGCCGGGGAATGGACGGTCGGCGTCGACGAGGGCCGGATCACTTGGTCCCACGAGCACGGCAAGGGAACGGTGGCGCTTCGCGGCAGCGCAGCCGAGCTGCTGCTGGCTATGGTGCGCCGAGTTCCGGTCGCCGACACCGGTATCGAGGTGTTCGGTGATCCTGCCGTGTGGCGGAAATGGCTGGATGGCACGCCTCTTTAGACTGGCAGACCATGACCACTTCGGAGATCGCCACGGTGTTGGCTTGGCACGACGCGTTGAATGCCGGTGATGTGGAGACGTTGGTGTCGTTGTCCAGTGACGATATCGACATCGGTGATGCGCATGGGGCGGTGCAGGGGCATGAGGCGCTACGCAGATGGGCCGGCTCGGTCATGGTGGCGGCGGAGCTCGGGCAGATGTATGTGCACGACGGCGTCGTGGTGGTCGAACAGGAGATCACCGGTCGTGACGATCCCGGGGCCGTCACGACCACCGCGTCGGCATTCCGTGTGGTACGGGACCATGTCACCGCGGTCTTTCGTCATGACGACTTGGCGTCGGCGTTAGCGGCCACCGAACTCACCGACGACGACCTGGTGGACTGAGGAGCCGCTGATGCGCGGAATCATCTTGGCCGGTGGTTCGGGGACCCGGTTGTATCCGATCACCATGGGGATCAGCAAGCAGCTGTTGCCGGTCTATGACAAGCCGATGATCTACTATCCGTTGACCACGCTGATGATGGCCGGTATCCGCGATATTCAGGTGATCACCACGGCCCATGATGCGCCGGGGTTTCATCGTCTGCTCGGCGACGGCAGGCACTTTGGGGTCAATATCAGCTATGCGACCCAGGGTCGGCCCGAGGGACTGGCGCAGGCGTTTGTGATCGGTGCTGAACACATCGGTAATGATTCGGTGGGTTTAGTATTGGGAGACAACATCTTTTATGGTCCCGGCCTGGGGACGAGTCTGAGCCGATTCCAATCCGTCAGTGGTGGTGCGATTTTCGCTTATTGGGTGGCCAACCCGTCGGCGTACGGAGTGGTCGATTTCGGTGCCGATGGCATCGCGGTGTCGTTGGAGGAAAAACCGGCCACCCCGAAGTCGCATTATGCGGTGCCGGGGCTGTACTTCTACGACAACGACGTGATCGAGATCGCCAGGGGGTTGAAGAAATCGGCGCGTGGGGAGTATGAGATCACCGAGGTCAACCAGGTCTATCTCGACCAGGGCCGGTTGGCCGTGGAGGTCCTGGCCCGGGGCACGGCGTGGCTGGACACCGGGACGTTCGACTCGCTGCTGGATGCCGCCGATTTCGTCCGGACGCTGGAACGCCGGCAGGGACTCAAGGTCAGCATTCCCGAGGAAGTGGCGTGGCGACTTGGCTGGATCGACGACGAGCAACTGGCACGGCATGCGCGCAGCCTGACCAAGTCCGGATACGGCAGCTACTTGCTGGATCTGTTGGAACGCAACTGATTTCGGCTTACGCCGGTCGGCACTAGTCGCTGTCCGCAGCGACGCCGCGGACGGCGGTAACCACAACCGTCACACGAGTGCTGATGCAGGCGGTACACAACCCGCCTAATAGCGACAACCTCAGAGCGGCAACCTCTCGCAACGGATCTGTCGCGCGCAGCTGGGCCAGGACCGGCGTCCGGTCCCTCCAGGTGACTCAGTCGCTCGTCGCGCCATCGCCGAAGGCGCGGCCTCACCGGCATCCCGGGGCGACCGTGCGGCCAACGCCGCCGCGCGCCCCGGCCAGCTGACAAAGGCCCAAGTGTCGCAGGCTAACTCGCAATCCACCGTCGGGTCCGCGGCGCTGGGCTGGATCCCGAGTTCGGCAACTCAACCCACGGCTTCCCGATCATGCATGCCATGGCGTACAGTTTGCACAGGATAGATTGTAGAAAATAGAGGGGCGCGATCCGATGACCGACAAAGACCTCGATGTCCGAAACATTCCTGACGAGAGTCGCGGCGCGGTCAGGCAAGTCGATTCGCCGGGAACGGTCACTGCGGCGCGCGGCGACGGAGAACTGGACTTCGGTTACCGCGCCGAACTGCGCCTCGCTGAAAACATTGTCAACCCGGAGACCTGGGCCGGCGGGATAGCAGACAAGCGGGCGATCGCTCCACGCCTGCGTGTCGGTCGTGACAGATGGCTGAACCTAATGTGGCTGATTCCCATCGGGTTCGCCCTGTTGGTCTTGGCGGTGGCGGTGGGCAAGGGCCTGCACAACATGCCGGCCGTCCAGGCGTTCATCCAGCGATATCCCGGCACCCATGTCCCGTCCGGCGTTGGCCCGGGCATTCCTGCCTGGGTGGGATGGTCGCATTTCTTCAACCTGTTCTTGATGATGTTCATCATCCGCTCCGGAATTCAGATCCTGTGCGATCATCCACGGCTCTATTTCAGTCGCAATGCCACGCCGGGTAGGGACGAGTGGCTCCGGGTGGCAAAGCCGGTGCCGGATGACCCGCTGTGGACGGCCAAGGACGATTCGGTTGGCCTGCCCCGTCAGTTGGGATTGCCCGGAATTCGGCATTCTATTGGGCTGGCGCGGTGGTGGCACCTGGGCGTCGACGTCTTGTGGCTGCTCAACGGCGTGGTCTTCTACGTGCTGCTGTTCGCAACCGGTCAATGGCGACACATCGTGCCCACCAGTTGGGACGTCTTTCCCAACGCCGCGTCGGTGGCAATCCAATATCTGTCGTTGAGTTGGCCGATCGACAACACCTGGGTGGCATATAACGCGTTGCAGCTGCTGGCCTATTTCACCACCGTCTTCATCGCCGCACCGCTTGCCCTCATCAGCGGTCTCGGAATGTCGCCGGCCCTCTCGATGCGTTTCACCGTGATCAGTAAGCGGTTGAGCATCCAGACCGCACGCTCGCTGCATTTCCTGGTGCTGGTGTATTTCCTGTTCTTCATCCTCGTCCACGTCACGTTGGTGTTCACCACCGAGGCGTTGCGCAATCTCAACCACATGTTCGCCGCCCGCGACGACAACGGCTGGGTCGGGTTCTGGATCTTCGCGGCGGCCATGGTCGTGGTGGCCGTAGGCTGGGTGATGGCCACGCCGTTCACTTTTCGGCATCCACGTACCGTGCAGCGAGTCGGGTATGCGCTCATCGGGCCCCTGCAGCGGTTGTTCGAGTACACCAACCCCAAGCCCGGCGCATTCACCGAAAAGGACATCTCGCCGTACTTCTGGCACAACGGCACCTACCCGGAATCGGTTGAGTACAAAGAGTTGGAGAAGAACAACTTCGTGGATTGGCGACTGCGGGTCTACGGTCTCGTCGAGAGCCCGACCGCGTTCTCACTGGCCGAATTGCGTGACCTGCCGTACCACGAACAGATCACCCAGCATTTCTGCATCCAGGGTTGGTCGGGTGTCGCGAAATGGGGTGGCGTGTCGATGCAGACGATCATGGACATCGTCAAACCGCTGCCGGAGGCCAAATGGGTGGTCTTCTACTCGCTGGGGCCGGGCGCCGACGGCGGAATCTACTACGTGGCACACCCCATCCAGCAGATGAGCCACCACCTGACCATGCTGGCCTACGACATGAACGGCGAACCCGTGAGCTACGGTCACGGCGCGCCGCTGCGACTGCGTAATGAACTGCAGCACGGCTTTCGACATGTGAAGTGGCTCAAGGGCATCGAGTTCGTCGCGCACTACTCCGAACTCGGCAGCGGCTACGGCGGCTACAACGAAGACCATGAATTCTTCGGGCGCCATCAGACCATCTAGGGCGCGCGAACCGAGCCGGAATCAGCTGGCCCCCGCGGACTCAGCCGGTTTGGCGGGTGATCAGATCGTCGAGTTCTGGTGCGTCCGTGCCCGTTAGCCGTCGGTGCATGGCCCAGGCGATCCTGCCGCCCTGGACTTTCGCGTGCTCGGCGACGGGTCCCTGAAACATTTCGTCGACCGTGTTGTTCCATACGGTCAGCCAGCGGACGAAATGACGGCTGCTCAACGGTGTTCGTTGATGGACGCTCCGGTGGGCGTGCAATGCGCTGCCCCGGTAAAGTCCGGCGCGAAACAGCACGGTCTCCCAGAAGTCGGCCATGACCGGGATGTGCATATCCAGACCCTTGCTCCGCAACTCGCCGAAGGGCGCGGCGAGCACGTGGTCGACCATCACCCGGCCGTAGAACCGGCGCAAGAGCGCCTCAATATCCTTGCGGTCGCTGACATCTGCGGTAGCGTGGCCCGGCTGAACATGCAGTTCAGTCATGCCCGGTCATCCTGACAAGACATAGTTCCGGCTCGACGAATGGCTCGAGTTCGGCCTTCATCGCCGGCCGCGACACAGCCGAACCACGTTCGTGTGCAGCCCAACCCGCGAGAAGGCCCTGTAGTAGTCCTTGGTGCAGGGCGCAGCCCACTTCCGGGTGGGTTCGGGCCAGTTCCCGCACGGGGCAGCTGTGCAGCTGAATCGTCTGCTGGGCTGCCCTGTTCGATCCTGTGGCGGGCTGCAACTCGGGGCCGAACCCCATGCGGGCGAACACCCTCGCGATCAGCGCCGCGCGCTTCCCGAGCGTTTCCCTGGTCCCGACATCGCCGGAAGCATGTTGGCGGGCAACGTCTTCGCTTGTCGAGTCGCCCGAGATCCGCCCGGCCCATCGCCGGCCGGCGGCTTCGGCGCGGCGGCGACGCTTGTCGGTGGTGTCGCCCAATTCCAGCGCCAGAATCTCGGCCAGGATCTGATAGTCGAGCCGATCGTGCACCGCGAGGTAACCGGTGCGGGGGCGGCCCACGCCGGAGCGTGCGATCCGGGTACGCTCGACGACTCCGTCACTGCACAACGCGTCGAGGTGAAAGCGCACCGTGGTCGGATGCAGTCCCATCTGGGCGGCGAGTTCGGCGGCGTCGACCGCGTCGGAGTGCATGCGCACCAACTCGAGCACTCGTTGACGCTGCCGATTGTGGCCCATGCGATGCGGTGGTCCGCTTGCCGGCTTGTTTCGGTCGTTCATCCCAGGGCGTCCCTCGTCACATTGCCTAGATGCTATTTAGAGGATATTATTCATTAATATAGCACCGGATGCCGGTCTTCACACCATCTCGGAGAAGGCTTGGGGCACAACAGCAATCGGAGGTGCACCGTGTTGGACACCGTGTTGGACACCCCGACCATCGAGAATGCGATCGAACTGGCGGGCCGGGCTCCCTTGCTGTACAACAGTCAACCCTGGCGATGGGCGGCCGAAGGTAGCCGGTTGGAGCCAACCCTGGATCCCACTCGGCTCCTACGCGCGGATCGATCGATGCGGGAAGCGCATATCAGCTGCGGCGCGGTGCTCGACCACCTGCCGCCGCCCACACCGCGGCGTCCGCTTGCTGACGTGTTGCGGCTGAACCGTTGAGTGCGGAGACCCATCATGCCGGAATCAGCGTCCGTGCCGGCTCGACGAGATTTGAACCGCCCCGGCCCAGACTCGGAGGAGCATCCGATGCCCGACCCGGCTGTTTCTACCGTCCTGAAGCGAGAACACCACGAAATCGACTGTGCGATAGAGGAGTTCATCGAAGAGCTCGAGCTTGGCCAAATGCAGCCCGAAGCATTGACCGCCGCGCTGGACGCGCTGCGCCGGCACATCTACGTGGAGGAGGTCTTCCTTTTCCCGCCGATCCGCCAAGCCGGGATGGTCATGCCGATCTTGGTGATGCTACGCGAGCATGGCGAGCTGTGGCACACCATGGACACCCTGACGGACCTGCTTGCCGACGGAGAAGACCTGCGGCGGCTGGCGGAAACCTGCCGTCGGCTGCTGGCTCAACTCGACCAGCACAACTCCAAGGAGGAGCCGGTCGTCTATCCGCACGCTGACGTCGACCTGCCACCTCAAACGACCGCGGAATTGGCCCGCTCCATCGAGTCCGGCCACACCCCCGATGGGTGGGTTTGCCAACACGCCAGTGGGTGAGGTGTGGCCGAACCTGCCCTGGTCAGCAATTGCGAGCATCGGCCCTCGCGGCCAAACCCGGGCGATCGGAACCTTCGCGCCATCGGCTCGGCCTCGTCGTAAACCCGGGCCGTTGCGGGCCTACGGCAGCCCGTTCAACCCGTCCGCGCCGACTAGCAGCCCGCCGGTGCCACCTCCGCCGGGGCTGCCCGGGGTTGGGCCGGCTCCGGCGTTTCCTCCGTTTCCGCCGTCGCCGATCAGCGCGGCTGAGCCGCCCCGGCCGCCGGGTCCGCCCATCACGCCGCCGGTGCCGCCGGCCCCGCCGTCACCGCCGTTGCCGAACAGCCCGGAGTTGCCGCCCCTTTCACCGGTCCCGCCGATGTTGGCGCCGTGGCCGCCGGCCCCGCCGGTGCCGCCGTTGAAGAAGCCCGAACCGCCCACCCCGCCGAACCCGCCGTTCCAGGTGGTGCTGGTACCGCCGGTGCCGCCGGGCCCGCCGTCGCCGAAGAATCCGAACCCGCCGACCCCGCCGCCCCCACCGATACTGGTGCCGCCGCTAGCCGAACCTCCGTTGCCGCCGGCCCCGCCCGTGTTGAACAGCCCGGTGCCGCCGTTCCCGCCGAACCCGCCCTCACCCGTGGTGGTGGCTCCGCCGGTGCCGCCGGCACCGCCGACGCCGAACAGCCCGCCGACGCCCCCGTCGCCGCCGCGCCCACCCTGCACGACGCCGAAGCCGCCGGTTCCGCCGGTGCCGCCCGGACCCCCGAACAGCCCGCCGGCACCGGCGGCGCCGCCGGTGCCGCCGGTGCCGACCGAGGAGGCCCCGCCGACACCGCCGGTGCCACCGAGGCCCCACAACAGCGCTCGTCCGCCCGGTCCGCCCGGCCCGCCGAGGGAGACTGTTGATGGCCCGCCGGCGCCACCGGTGCCGCCGGTACCCCACAGTCCGCCGATCCCGCCGGCCCCGCCGCCCGCGCCAACCCCGGTCGATGAGGCTCCGCCGGCACCACCGGTTCCGCCGTTGCCGAACAGGATGCCACCGGCCCCGCCGTTGCCGCCGGCTTGATTGGGGCCGCCGGATCCGCCGGCCCCGCCGTTGCCGAACAGGATCCCGCCGTCTCCGCCGTTTGCCCCGGTTCCCGGGGCGCCGTTGGCGCCGTTGCCGATCAGCGGGCGCCCGAACACCGCCTGGGTGGGCGCGTTCACCAGGTCCAGGAGCGACTGCAGCGGCGACGCGCTGGCGGCCTCGGCGCTGGCGTACGCGCCTGCGCCTGCGGTCAAGGCCTGCACGAACTGGGTGTGAAAGGCCTCCGCCTGGGCGCTCAGCGCCTGATAGACCTGCGCGTGCGCCCCAAACAACGCCGCTATGGCCGCCGACACCTCGTCGGCACCGGCCGCCAGTATCGCCGTCGTCGGGGCCGCCGCGACGGCACTGGCCTCGCTGAGTGCCGAACCGATATTCGTCAGATCTGTCGCTGCCGCCACCACGATCTCCGGTGCCACCACCACATACGACATCGCTGTCCTCCTACCCGGTTACGCCAGCACATGGCGGAAGACAACAGCGTCGCGCGCAGTCGGCCGTGCCTGTTAGGGCATTTCGACCTCTGTTGTCCGGCAGTAGGCCCGGCTTTCGCCACCGTTTCGCAGCCCCGCCCGGCCGCGCACAACATCACCACCACTACGCGAGGCGGTTACTGCCGGTAAATTGCCGAGCGGTTCCCTGGTGGCCGTGAGATGGCAGGACCATGCCCAAATCAATTGCTTGCCAACATGATTCAGTGCGTCGGGTGGTCCAGAAATCTGGCTGCGCCCATAGCGGGCCGCGGTGAAATATCCCAAGCGGCGGCTACCGCCCGCAACCGGCCGGACTATCGGGCTAGAGCCCGGGTTGCCCGGGCTGGCCGAATAGCAGCCCGCCCGAGCCGGGGTTGCCTGGGGTGCCGGTGAGGAGTGTCGCGGCGTTGCCGCCGTTGCCGCCGTTGCCGATCAGCTGGGCGTTGCCGCCGTTGCCGCCGGTGCCGATGCCGACGCCGTTCGGTCCGGGGACCCCGACGTTGCCGCCGCTGCCGCCGTTGCCGATCAGCGCGGCTTGACCGCCGTTGCCGCCGTTACCGCCCTCGCCGCCACCGCCGAAGCTTTCGAAGCCAGCCCCGCCGGTGCCGCCGGCCCCGCCGTTACCGAATAGCCTCCCGCCGGTCCCGCCGGCGCCGCCGTTGCCGCCCGTCGCGGTGCCACCGGCGACGGTGTCGGCGAAGGCGGCACCACCGATGCCACCGACTCCGCCGATGCCGAATAGCGTGCCGCCGGTTCCGCCGGCGCCGCCGTTGCCGCCCGTGGCGGTGGCACCTGTTGTATTGACATAGCCAAGGCCGCCGGCGCCGCCGGCTCCGCCGATGCCGAATAGGCCGGCGTCGCCCCCGTTGCCGCCCTGACCTCCGCTGATGAACAACGGCGAGTTGTTAAGGCTGCCTTCCCCGCCGGCTCCGCCGTCACCGCCGGCGCCAAAGATCAGGCCGCCGCGACCGCCGTCGCCGCCGGACCCGCCGAATCCGCCGCCGGCAGATCCCACCCCGCCGACGCCACCGCTACCGCCCGAGCCGAACAACCCGGCGTGGCCACCCGTACCGCCGGACCCGCCGATGCTCTCCACGGAGCTTCCGCCGGCCCCGCCGGTGCCACCGGTGCCGCCGAACAACCCGGCGTTACCGCCGTTGCCCCCGGACCCACCGGCTGCGGCGCCGCCCAGCCCGCCGGCGCCGCCACCGCCGCCGTTGCCGAGGAGCCAGCCACCGGCCCCGCCCTGGCCGCCGTTCCCGCCGCCGAACTGCAGCCCTGCGCTGCCCACACCGCCGACGCCGCCGACGCCGCCGTTGCCGATCAGTCCAGCGCTGCCGCCGTTGCCGCCGATTCCCCCGTTGGCGGTGCCGAATCCGCCCGCGCCCCCGGCGCCGCCGGTGCCGTACAGCAGCCCGCCGGTTCCGCCGCTTCCGCCGTTCCCGCCGTTGTTAATCGAGCCGCTGCCACCGCCGCCGCCCAGGCCGCCATTGCCGAACAGTCCGGCGGCCCCGCCGTTGCCGCCCTGTCCGCCGGACACTCCGGATTGGCCCGATCCGCCGTTACCCCCGTCGCCGATCAACCAGCCGCCGGCCCCACCGCTTTGCCCGGTGCCCGGCGCCCCGTTGACGCCGTTACCGATCAGCGGGCGCCCGGTCAGCACCTGGCTGATTCCGTTCAGTGGGTCCAGAAGAATACTTTGGGCCGCGTTGGTTGCTTCCGCGGCCGCGTACGAGCCCGCGTTGACGTTCAGTGCCTGCACGAACTGGTTATGAAACGCCGCCGCTTGTGCGCTCAGTGCCTGGTAGGCCTGGCCGTGCGCGCTAAACAACGTCGCAATGGCCGCCGACACCTCGTCAGCACCGGCAGCAAGCACCGCTGTGGTCGGGGCCGCCGCGGCCGCGCCGGCCTCACTGAGCACCGACCCGATCCCGGCAACATCCGAGGCCGCCGCCTCCAACGCCTCCGTCGCCACGATGAGAAACGACATGTAAGCCTCCCGCTGGCCGTGGCCGATAGCGGCCCCACGGCGGGATCGCGCAGCCACGATAGACTGACTAACCCCGCAGCGTATGCCAGCCGGACACGTTAGGGCCGGCTTTCGCAAATATCGACCACGTTTGGCCATTCCGCGAGGCGAGCAGGTGCACCGGCTCCAAGTCGATTGCTCTGCCCGGCAAAGAGTTTCGCGTCGCTACTGGCGGTAGCTGACCAGGAAGTTACCCAGCCGCTCGATCGCGGCGGCAAGATCACGAGACCACGGCAATGTCACCAGGCGCAGGTGATCGGGTGCCGGCCAATTGAATCCGGTGCCCTGGGTGACCAGAATTTTCTCGGACAGCAAGAGGTCCAGGACGAGTTCCTCGTCGTCGGCGATGTCGTAGACCTCAGGGTCCAATCGGGGAAACGCGTACAGCGCGCCGGCCGGCTTGACACACGAGACCCCGGGAATCTCATTGAGCTTGGTCCAGGCAACGTCGCGCTGCTCGAGCAGCCGGCCGCCGGGAAGCACTAGATCCTCGATGCTCTGGTGTCCGCCGAGGGCGACCTGAATTCCGTGCTGCGCCGGGACATTTGGGCACAGCCGCATGTTGGCCAGCAGACTGATGCCCTCGATGAAGCTGCTGGCGTGGTCTTTGGGCCCGGTGATCGCCAGCCAGCCGGCCCGGTATCCGGCGACCCGGTATGCCTTGGACAGACCGTTGAAGGTCAGGCACAACATGTCGTGGGCGAGCGAGGCCACGCTGATGTGTTTGGCGTCGTCGTAGAGGATCTTGTCGTAGATCTCGTCGGCGAGCAGCAGCAGTTGATGCTTGCGCGCCAAATCGACCATCTGGGTGAGGATTTCGCGGCTGTAGACCGCACCGGTGGGGTTGTTCGGGTTGATCACGACCAGGGCCTTGGTGCGGTCGGTGATCTTGGATTCCAGGTCGGCGATGTCGGGCTGCCAGCTCTGGGTCTCGTCGCAGAGGTAGTGCACGGGCGTGCCGCCGGCCAGCGAGGTCGACGCCGTCCACAGTGGGTAGTCCGGTGACGGGATCAACACCTGATCGCCGTTGTCCAGCAGGGCCTGCAACGTCATGGTGATCAGCTCGGACACCCCGTTGCCCAAATAGACGTCGTCGACGTCGAATCGCGGGAAGCCCTCGACCAGCTCGTAGCGGGTGACCACCGCACGGCGGGCCGACAAAATGCCCTGAGAGTCGGAGTATCCCTGGGCGTAGGGCAGCGCTTGGATCATGTCACGCATGATCACGTCGGGCGCCTCGAAACCGAACGGCGCCGGGTTGCCGATGTTGAGCTTGAGGATGCGGTGACCTTCGGCTTCCAGCCGCGCGGCGTGTTGGTGTACCGGGCCGCGGATTTCGTACAGGACGTCCTGCAGCTTGGACGACTGCGCGAAGGTGCGCTGCCGATGATGTGCGGAGGCGTGCCAGGGCAGCTGGTGAGTAGTCACGTCAACCATGGTCTCATCGCTGTCCAGCGAAATTTGCTGACAGGTGTCAAATCGTGGTCAGCGCTTCCCCGGTGGACGGGCGCCGGGTGCGATGCCCAGCCCCTTGACGGGGGTCGCCGGGGGAGCCGCGTCAGCATCGGCCGGTGCGGTCGGCTCGGCTTCCGGTTCTGCCTCGGGTTGCTGCTCGGCGGGGGCCGCCGGTGCCGGAGCCGCCGCCGTGGTGGACTTCTTCGCTCCCGGCCGCTTGGCGCCGGCGGCGATGCCCAGACCTTTCACGGGCGCCGCGGGCGGTGTTTCGGCTGCCGGTGTCGTGCTGGGCTCCTCGGCCGGGGCGGTCGCTTCGGCGCCAGGGGCGGGGGCTGCCTTCTTAGCGCCGGGCCGCTTGGCACCGGCGGCGATGCCGAGCCCCTTGGCCGGGGCGGCCGGTGCCGCTTCCGGCTCCGTGGCGGTTTCCTTTTCGACGCCAGGGGCAGGGGCTGCCTTCTTGGCGCCGGGTCGTTTGGCGCCGGCGGCCAGGCCGAGCCCCTTTGCGGGTGCTTTGGCCGCTTCCTCAGCAGGTGCTTTAGCCGCTCCTTCAGCGGGCGCTGCTTTCTTGGCGCCTGGTCGCTTGGCTCCGCCTGCTATGCCCAATCCCTTGACCGGCGCGGCGGGCCCCGCCTCTGCCGGTGCCGCGGTGGAAGCCTCAGCTGGAGCGCTCGGTGCAGCAGCTTTCGGCGCTGCGTTCGCTACCTTTTTCGTCTTGGCGGCCCGCTTCTCGGCCTCTTTGGCGGCCGTGCCCTTCTCCGGCAGCTTCACCGCGTCGCGGTCGAGCGACCCCAGCAACACCTGGGCCACGTCGAGCACCTCGACGCCGCTGCGACCAGCTTCTTCCTGCCGGTCGTTGACGCCGTCGGTCACCATCACCCGGCAGAACGGGCAGCCGGTGGCGATGGTGGCGGCGTTGGTGGCCAGCGCCTCGTCGACGCGTTCGTGGTTGATCCGCTTGCCGATGTGCTCTTCCATCCACATCCGCGCGCCGCCCGCCCCGCAGCAGAAGCTGCGCTCGGCATGGCGCGGCATCTCGGTGAGGTTGGCGCCCGCGAAGCCGATCAACTCACGCGGTGCCTCGTACACCTTGTTGTGCCGGCCCAAATAGCACGGGTCGTGGTACGTGATGTCTTGAGAAACGGGAGTCACGGGCACCAATCGGTTGTCCCGTACCAGCCGGTTGAGCAGCTGAGTGTGGTGCAACACGGTGTAGTTGCTGCCCAACTGCCGGTATTCCTTGCCGATGGTGTTGAAGCAGTGCGGGCAGGTGACCACGATCTTGCGGTCGACCGTCTCCACGCCCTCGAACAGTCCGTCCAGCGTCTCGACGGCTTGGGCGGCCAATTGCTGGAACAAGAATTCGTTGCCCGAGCGGCGCGCGGAGTCGCCGTTACAGGTCTCCCCGGCACCCAATACCAGGAACTTCACCCCGGCGGTCGCCAGCAGTTCGGCGACGGCTTTGGTGGTCTTCTTGGCTTTGTCGTCGTAGGCGCCCGCGCAGCCCACCCAGAACAGGTATTCGAAGCCGTCGAAGCTGTCGACATCCTCGCCGTATACCGGCACGTCGAAGTCGACCTCGTCGATCCAGTTGGTGCGGTCCGAGGCATTCTGCCCCCACGGATTCCCTTTGTTCTCAAGGTTTTTGAACAGGACCGACAGTTCAGATGGGAACTCTGACTCCATCATCACCTGGTAGCGGCGCATATCAACGATGTGGTCAACGTGCTCGATGTCCACCGGGCACTGCTCGACGCATGCGCCGCAGGTCACGCACGACCACAACACGTCGGGATCGATGACGCCGCCCTGTTCCGCGGTACCGACCAGGGGTCGATTCGCCTGCTCGGGCCCGGAGCCGGGCACCCGGCCGAATCCGGATTCGGGAACGTGATGGTGTTCGCCGCGACCGGATTCGACGTAGCCGCCCTCCGTTGCGGCGTCCTTCTCGCCCAGCAGGTATGGCGCTTTGGCCATCCAGTGATCCCGCAGGTCCATGATGACGAGTTTCGGGGACAGCGGCTTGCCGGTGTTCCACGCCGGGCACTGCGACTGGCAGCGCCCACATTCGGTGCAGGTGGCGAAATCGAGCATGCCCTTCCACGTGAAGTCTTCGATCTTGCCGCGGCCGAATTCCGCGTCGTCAGGCGGGTTTTCGAAATCGATCGGCTTGCCGTCGGCCTCGATCGGCAGCAGCGGGCCCAGCCCGTCGGGCAGGCGCTTGAACACGACGTTGATCGGGGCCAGGAAGATGTGCAGGTGCTTGGAGTGCAGCACGATGATCAGGAAGGCCAGCATGACGCCGATGTGCAGCAGCAGGGCCACCGTCTCCAGGATTTCGTTACCGGTGTGGCCCAGTGGACGCAGGATCGCGCCGAACAACTGAGATAAGAACGCCCCCTTGCCGTAGGGCAGTGTGCCGTTGTTCACCGCCGACCCGCGCACCAGCACATAGGTCCAGATGACGTTGAAGATCATGAACAGGATCAGCCACGCGCCGCCGGTGTGTGAGCCGTAGAACCGTGAGCCGCGGCCGTACTCCTTGGGCTCCGTCCGCAACCGGATGATCGCGAAGGTGACGATCCCGAGGAAGACCGCGGTCGCGAAGAAGTCCTGCAGAAAGCCCAGCGCGTCCCACCGGCCGATGATCGGGATGTGGAAGTTGGGCTGGAATAGCAACCCGTAGGCCTCGATATAGACCGTCAGCAGGATGAAGAATCCCCACATGGTGAAGAAGTGCGCCAGGCCTGGGATCGACCACTTCAGCAGCCGGCGCTGGCCGAACACCTCGGCGATCTCGGTCCAGATCCGGGTCCCGATGTTGTCCGTCCGGTCGCTGGCGGGTTGACCGGACATGATCAGCTTGTACAGCCACCAGACCCGCCGCAGCGCGAATGCGCCCACTATTGCGGTCATGCCCAGGCCGACTACCAGTCTGATGAGCGTCTGCGTGGTCACCGAAAGTCTCTCCAATGTCTAGTCATTTTGGGTCGCTCTGGCGTGCTCTATTGCCTGCTCAACCTGCCCATACTGTCATCTTTGCCGTATTCGATGCGAGAAAGGCTGTCCTAACTTCGCCGTCGGCGCCGCGTCTCATCTGCGGCTCAGTCCGGTGGGGTCAACATTGCGCGCAGCATCGACAACATTTCCGAGCGGGACTCGGCGCCGAGCCGTCGGCGGATCCGTGCGACGTGATGTTCGACAGTCTTGGCCGAAATGAACAACCGGCTGCCGATGTCGCGGTACGGCATCCCCAGCAGAAGCAACTCGGCGACTTCGCGTTCCCGATCGGACAGCGGAGTGCCCGCCGGTGGCTGGCGTGGTGCGGCCGACGGGCCCGCGGCCGGTTCCAGGCCGATGACCTCCTCACAACCCGTGCCCAGCTTCAGGTCTCGGGCCAGTTGCAGCATCGCACCGGAAACCCTGGCATCCGAGGCTTGCAGGGCGGCCTGCCCGGCCAGCCTGGTCGCGTCCGAGGTCAGACCAACGCGGGACAGTGACCGTGCCGCCACGGTGACCTCGTCGGCGTCGACCTGATCGGCCAGCACTCGTAGCCAGGTCCGCCCGGCACCGGACAGGATCTGCGCGAGGCCGCTGTGGGCCGCCGCCGCAGCCAGGGCCTGCCCGTGCGGCGCGACCGAATCTGGTGAGCTGGCAAGTATCCCGGCGTGCACGCCGGCCCAATGCAGTGAATTGGACCACACCGGCGGGCTGCCCAGCGAATCCAGAAGCGCGAACGCCTCATTCACGGGGTATTCCAGTTGGTCCACCTGGCGTATTCGGGTGGCGGCCACCCACAATTCGGCAAGCGGCAACAGCGCAAACAAATCGATCGAATATTCGGCGAGCACTTCCATGGCGGTGGACCACTGCTTGTGCAGCACACCGGTGTCGCCAGTGCGGCGCGCGATCGCAATGTGTAATGCCGCGGCCCACAACGCGTCACGCCGGTGAAGCTCGGTGCCGGCTGCGGCGACATCCGCGGCGGCCGACGGCAGCTGGCCATCTTGCATCTTGATCCACGCGGACAGCAGTAGGTGCCGGCTCCGGAACACGGCGTCGCCACCCGCGCGCACAGCCCGCCCGATCACACTGCGAGCGCGTACCGGGTCGCCGCCGTGTATTGCGGCCAGGGCAACCAGCGCGGCCGGGCTGTCCGGCATGGCTTCGGTCACCGACTGTTGGGCCGCAAGGGCCTGGCCCAGTTTCGCCATCGCGATCGGATAGGGCTGGTCCATGGTCAGCAGTAGCCCCTCGGCGAGGCCGCGCGAAGCTCGCGCAGCCATCGTCGGCGGGCTAGAGTCCTTGATACGCAACGCATCTCGTGCAGCCGCCAGATCACCCGTGGCCGCAAGAACGATCGCCGCGGCAGAACCGGCCACGGCGTCAGGGTGTGGGCCCAGCCAGCCGAACAATTCGGCGGCCTGAGCTGTATTGCCGTCATGGCTGGCGATGCTGGCCGCAATCCGCACCGCCGCGGCGCGTTCGGCGGAGTCGGGTGAGCTGAGCAGTTTGTCGGCCAGTGCTGCCGCTGTTGTGCAATCGGCGGTGCGGGCAAGCGCATCGGCCAGCCGGGAGGTCAGGCCGGCGGCACCCGCATTGACCGCCGCCCGGTACAGCCGTGCGCTGCGGGCCGAGTCGCCCTCGACCACGGCATATCGGCTGAGGATGGCTGCTAGCCGGTCGTCATGCAACCCATGTTCGGCTAGTTGCAACGCGAGATCCTGCGATATCGGCGAAATGTCGAATTGCGTACGCAGCAGCGATGTTTCGATCTGATGGTGGTGCGCGTTGCCGATGATCAGGGCGATGGCGTCATGCACTGCCTGCAAGAAGGCCGGGGGATGGGAGGGTATGACGAGTCCGCTGGCGTACGCACGATCGACTAGCCGACGGGCGTCTGCCGTCGAAACCCCAAGCGCCGCAGCGACATCGGTGACACCTAACCCCAGACTCAGCGACATGAGCAGCAGCGCGTCCAGTGTGGGTTCGTCGAGTCGGCGCAACCGCTCGACGAGCGCGAACTTGGCGGCCTGTGCCGGCGGATGTGCCCCGTCGGACACCGCATGGATCAGGAACGGCAACCCGGCCGTGTAATCACGTAGGTGCTCGGCGACCGTCAGCGGACCCAGCGATATTCGAGGCCGCTCCCGTTCGATGGCCGTCGTCAAGGCGCGCAGCGCCGGGTCCTGCTGGTGGTCTTCGGTGGCTACCACGACCGTGGCATGAGGCTCGGAGGCCCGCTCGGTCAGCCGAACGAGTTCGGAATCGGTCAGTAGGTGGGTGTCGTCGACGACGAACACCGCGTCGGATGGATCATCGTCCCGTGGAGGGCGGGTCAGGACCGTCAACCCGGCGCGGCGCAGCGCCTCGCGGGCCGCGATCAGCAGGGATGTCTTGCCAGTTCCGATGCCACCACAGACCAGGGCTTTGACGGGGGTCTTGGCGGCGTTGGCCAAGTCATCGACGACACCGCGTGCGGCGGGCGGGACATCGGCGGGGGAGGGGCTCACGGATGCATCGCCGTATTGCGCGAGTCCGGCCGGTGGCTCATTGCGCATCCTCGGCTTCTTCACTTGTTCACTGGTTTGTTCGGCAGCGGTTTCACCATAGCCCGTCCTTCCCCATCACCCCGATATTCCCCTAATGTGACACCCCCTAATGGGATCGCGGGGTCCGCGGGTTTCACACCGAACACAGCGGCGCAGTCAACCGATAGCATCGTGCTTACGCGGGACCAGCACGAGAGATGTGCGATGTGGAGGCGAGATGGCAAACTCGTTGCTCGACTTCGTCATCTCGCTGGTACGCGATCCGGAGGCGGCCGCGCGCTATGCGGCCAACCCTGCCCAGGCGATCGCTGACGCTCACCTTACGAATGTGACCAGCGCCGACGTTAACAATCTGATCCCAGTAGTGTCGGATTCGCTGTCAATGGCCGGTTCGGCCGGCGCGACTGCCGGGACGCAAATCGCCGACCATGGCAACGTCTGGGCGAGCGGTGCGGCGGCGGCTGCCCTCGATGCGTTCTCGCCGCACACCACGGCGCCGGCGTTCCAACCGCACAGCCCGGTAAGCCATGTGATCAACGAGCCGGTCTTGCCGGGGTCCGGCGATATACCCACCGATCCCTATCCAGTCGGGATCGAACCGCATGAGCCGTCGGTGCTGCTCGCCGGCGCTGACCTGCCCGATTCGACGTTCGACCACGGTGGTTTCCCGGCGGACGACCCGGCGATCTGGGACCACCCGATCATTCACCCGCACACCGCCGACCCCGATCACCACGGGTTCGGTATCCACGGGTGACATTCAATTAGTTGCTGATCTGACTGATCGCCCGCTGAAGGCTTGACCGGTGGCTTTTTGACGTCCAGAAATGCGGTTGATAGGGGCTGTTTTCGGTGTCGCATAGGGGCGCGTCAATTTCCCCTAACCCCCTAATGGGGTGGCCCGGCCGATCCCGATGGGTACCTGACTGACCGGGGGATCTGACCCCGATTTCGGCGGGATGCTGACTCCATAGCGTTGATGGCAGAGCGCCGGTCTTCTCGGCGAACAACTCCACAAATTGAATTGAAGGGACATGAACATGACCTCGCTGGTCGACTACATCCTGAGCCTGTTCCGCAGTGAAGACGCGGCAAGGTCGTTCGTCGCCGCTCCCGGGCAGGCCATGACCAACGCCGGTTTGATCAATGTGTCGCCCGCGGAGTTCTCGTCGGCCGCGGCCAGCGCGCTGCCTTTCCTTGATCTTGGTGCCGGTGACCCGATCGGTGGTGTACAGCAGGCGGTGGCCGATCAGCACGGCCTTGCGTTGGCATCGGACGGGGGCGGCCTGTCGTCCGGGGTTGTTGCCCAGGATGCCGGAGCCGTCATGAGCGACGCCGGTGCTACGGCAGGCGGTGAGGGCCTGTTCGCGGGCGAGCTGGGCGCCTCCGCAGCAAACATCATTGCGACGGATGTGGGCGCCGGTTTGGCCACTGGGCTGAGCAGTGGTTTGGGTGCCGGGGTCTGGAGCCAGGGCGGGCTGGGTTGGCAGACGGGTGCGAGCGGATTCGTTCCCGGTGTCGTGTTTGCCGCCCCGACTGGAGGCTTTGGCAGTGAGGTGGGTCTGGGCTTCGGTGCCGGAGTCCAGGGCGCGATCGGCGCCCAGGTTGGTGCTGGGTTAGGCCTCGGGCTTGGCGCGCAGACGGGCTTGGGTGCCCAGGCTGGTCTAGGTTTTTCTGCCGGCTTTCAGGCCGGAATTGGAGCTCAAGTTGGAGCCGGCCTAGGTGTGGGTGCTCAGACGGGTCTGGGACTGCAGACCGGTGTGGGCTTTGGTCTTGGAGGCCAGACCGCCGTTGGTGGTCAGGCTGGTGCCGAACTGGGGTGGGGCCTGGGCGGCGGCATCGGTGGTGATGCCGTCTTCGGCGGTGGCGCCGGGTTTGGCCTCGGTGGCCAGGCCGGTGGGGCGATTGGTGGTCAGGCCGGTGGTGTGGTTGGCGCTGGTGTTGGTGGTCAGGCCGGTGGCGTGATTGGTGGCGAGTTTGGCGGCGCGGTCGGTGGCGGCTTTGGTGGTGGCGCCGGGTTTGGCCTCGGTGGTCAGGCCGGTGGGGCGATTGGTGGTCAGGCCGGTGGTGTGGTTGGCGCTGGTGTTGGTGGTCAGGCCGGTGGCGTGATCGGCGGCGCGGCCGGTGGCGGCTTTGGTGGTGGCGTCGGTGGCGCGATTGGTGGTCAGGCTGGTGGTGTGGTTGGCGCTGGTGTTGGTGGTCAGGCCGGTGGCGTGATTGGCGGCGCGGTCGGTGGCGGCTTTGGTGGTGGCGTCGGCGGGGCGATTGGTGGTCAGGCCGGTGGCGTGATTGGTGGCGGCTTGGGCGGAGGCATAAGCGGCGGCCTGGGTGGTCAGGCCGGCGGCGCGATCGGTGGTCAGGCCAGTGGCGGTCTTGTAGGCAAGGTCGGTGTGGGCGGCCAAGGTGGCATTGGGGGTCAGGCCGGTGGCGCTGTTGGCGGAGCGGCGGGTATTGGAGGCCAGGCGGCGGTAAGTGCCGGTGGCGGTATCGCTGGCCAGGCCGCGGTCGCCAGTCAGGCGGGTATCGCTGGCCAGGCCGCGGTCGCCAGCCAGGCGGGTATCGCTGGCCAGGCCGCGGTCGCTGGTCAGGCGGGTATCGCGAGCCAGGCGGGCATCGCGAGCCAGGCGGGTATCGCGAGCCAGGCGGGCATCGCGAGCCAGGCGGGTATCGCTGGCCAGGCCGCGGTCGCTAGTCAGGCGGGTATCGCTGGCCAGGCCGCGGTCGCGAGCCAGGCGGGTATCGCTGGCCAGGCCGCGGTCGCGAGCCAGGCGAGTCTCGCGAGCCAGGCGGGTATCGCCAGTTCGGCGGGTATCGCAAGCCAGGCCGGTCTCGGCCTGGGCGGACAGGCAGCGTTGAGCGGAGGGGCAGCCGCCTCAGCTGGTGGTGGGCTCGCCGGCGTAACCAACGTCAGCGGCCTGACCGGTATCGGCGGCAACGCATCGCTGGGCGCGAGCAGCCAGGCCGGGTTGATCGCAAGCGAAGGCGCTGCCCTGAGCGGCGCGGCCACCCCGCATATTTCAGGCCCACTGGGTGGCGTCGGCGTGGGCGGTCAAACGGGCTTTACCAGCGGTGCCGGCCTGGGCATTGGAGCGGTCGGCCGCAGCGACATCGTGAGCGGCGAAAGCACCCATATCGGAGCGGGCGGCGGCACAGCTGCCGGACTCGGTGGCACGGCGACGGGCGCGGGCGGCGGCACAGCTGCGGGGCTCGGCGGCACGGCGAACGGGGCGGGCGGCGGCACTGCCGCGGGGCTCGGCGGCACCGCTGCAGGCGTCGGCGGCGACACCAGCCTCGGTGGCCAAGCCGGGCTAGGCGGAACCACCGCCGGCGGGGCCCATGGTGACATCCTCGGCCACGAAGGCGCCGCACTCGGCGGTGGCGTCAGCGCTGGTAGCACCCCGGCCGAGCATGGCCCGACCGTCCCTACGGTCCACGGCCCCGTCATCCAGGGAGGCGCGGGCGCCGGGGCCGACGGCCAGGTGACGCCGCCGTCGGCTGGTGGTCCCGTCGTCCACAGCCCGGGCGCTGTCGGACTCGGTGGCGCGCAACCTCCGGTGATCAGCGCACCGGCGCCGCACGCGCCGACGCCTACGCCTGCGCCGGCGCACATTCCTCCGGTTGAGCACGCGCCCGTGATAACGCCGCAGGAGCATGTGTCGGTCGAGCCGCCGGTCCAGCACGAGCCGCCGAGTCCCTCGGTGTTCGGCCATGAGCCGCCGATGCCACACACGCCGCCGATGCACACTGAGCCGCCGTCGCACGGGCCGATGGGTCCGCACGGGTTCTGATTCGGCGGAGCCGGCGCGCGAAAACCGGCGGGGACCTTCGTGGTCCCCGCCGGTTCGTGCGCCTACCGTAATTGCAGGCGATCGAGAAAGTGGGGCAGTGCGGTGACTCAACCCGATGACCCGCGTCGGGTCGGTGTGATCGTCGAATTGATCGATCACACCATCGCGATCGCAGAACTCAACGAACGCGGTGATTTGGTGCGACGGTTGAGGCGCGCCCGCGCGCGGATCACCGACCCGCAGATCCGGGTGGTGATCGCCGGCCAGCTCAAACAGGGGAAGAGCCAACTGCTCAATGCATTGCTCAATCTGCCGGTCGCGCGGGTGGGAGACGACGAGGCCACCGTCCTGATCACCGTCGTCAGCTACAGCGCCCAGCCGTCGGCTCGGATCATCTTGGCGGCAGGGCCCAACGGCGAGACGACGGCCGTCGACATCCCGGTCGACGACATCACCACCGATCTGCGTCGGGCCCCGCAAGCACGCGGCCGCGCCGTACTTCGAGTGGAGATCGGCGCGCCGAGTCCGCTGCTTCAGGGCGGGCTGACGTTCATCGACACCCCCGGCGTGGGTGGCCACGGGCAGCCGCATCTGTCGGCGACACTGGGGCTGCTGCCCGACGCCGACGCGCTCCTGATGGTCAGCGATGCCAGCCAGGAATTCACCGAACCGGAGATGTGGTTTCTGTGCAAGGCCCACCAGGTCTGTCCGGTCGGGGCGGTGGTGGCCACCAAAACCGATCTGTACCCGCATTGGCGCGAGATCGTCAACACCAATGCCGCGCACCTGCAGCGGGCCCGCGTGCCCATGCCGATCGTCCCCGTTTCGTCATTGTTGCGCAGCCATGCCGTCACGTCGAACGACAAGGAACTCAACGAAGAATCCAACTTCCCGGCGATCGTGAAGTTCCTCAGCGAGAAGGTGCTGTCCCGTGAGACCGACCGGGTGCGTGACGAAGTTCTACGTGAAATACACTCGGCGGCAGAGCAATTAGCGATATCCGTCGGTTCGGAATTGTCGGTCATCAACGACCCGGCGATGCGGGACCGGCTGGCTTCCGACTTGGAGAGGCGCAAGCGCGAAGCCCAGGATGCGCTGCAGCAGACCGCGTTGTGGCAGCAGGTGCTCAATGACGGTTTCACCGACCTGAGCACCGACGTGGACCACGACTTGCGGGCGCGCTTCCGCGCGGTCACCGAAGATGCTGAGCGGCAAATCGATTCGTGTGACCCGACGCTGCATTGGGCCGAGATCGGCGCCGACGTGGAAAACGCGATTGCCACGGCCGTCGGGGACAACTTCGTCTGGGCATATCATCGCGCCGAGGCATTGGCTGACGACGTCGCCAGCTCGTTCACCGACGCGGGACTGGATTCGGTGATGTCCCCGGAGCTCAGCAAGCGCGCTATGGGCGCGGATTTCGGCCAGCTCAAGGCGCTGGCCCGGCTGGAAGCCAAGCCAGCCGGCAAGGCGCAGAAAATGGTTTCCGGCTTGCGGGGTTCCTACGGCGGCGTGGTGATGATCGGGATGTTGTCCTCAGTGGCCGGTCTCGGTCTGTTCAACCCCGTGTCGGTCGGGGCCGGGCTGATACTCGGCCGCATGGCCTACAAGGAGGACAAGGAGAACCGGCTGCTGCGGGCCCGCGCCGAGGCCAAGACCAATGTGCGGCGCTTCGTCGACGACGTCTCGTTCGTGGTCGGCAAGGAGTCGCGCGACCGGCTCAAGATGATCCAGCGCACGTTACGCGACCACTACCGCGAGATCGCCAACGAGCTCACCCGATCGCTGAATGAATCGCTGCAAGCCACCGTCACCGCGGCACACCTGGAAGAAGCCGAGCGCGACACCAGGATTCGCGAACTCGAACGACAGCTCGACATCCTGAACCAGGTGACCGACAACCTGCGCAAGTTGAAGCCATGCTGACGCTGCTGGGACGAGAGTGAGCACAACCGATCGGGTCCGCGCGATTCTGGGCGGAACCATCGAGGCCTACCGGGGTGAGCCGGCCTACCGGCAGCGGGCAGACGTCTTCTACGAGCTCGAGCGCATCAGGGCGCGGCTGGGTGAACCGATCCGGATCGCCCTGGCCGGCACGCTCAAGGCGGGCAAATCCACTCTGGTCAACGCGCTTGTCGGCGACGACATCGCCCCGACCGATGCCACCGAGGCAACCCGGATCGTGACCTGGTTCCGGCACGGTCCGGCCCCGAGGGTGACCGCCAACCACCGCGGCGGACGGCGCACGAATGTGCCGATCACGCATCGGGGCGGTCTGAGTTTCGACTTGAGCAGGCTCGACCCCGCCGACGTCGTCGACCTGGACGTCGAGTGGCCCGCCGAGGAATTGGCTGGGGCCACCATCATCGACACCCCGGGCACGTCGTCGCTGGCGCGCGATACCTCCGAGCGCACCCTGCGGCTCTTGATCCCCGCCGACGGGGTGCCGCGGGTGGACGCGGTGGTGTTTCTGCTTCGCACTCTCAACGCCGCGGACGTTGCCTTGCTCAAACAGATCGGCGGCCTCGTGGGTGGTTCGGCGGGTGCGCTGGGAATCATCGGTGTGGCGTCGCGGGCTGACGAGATCGGCGCGGGGCGCATCGACGCCATGGTCTCGGCCAAGGATGTGGCCAAGCGGTTCACCAGTGAGCTGAGCCGCACGGGCGTCTGTCAGGCGGTGGTACCGGTATCCGGGCTGCTCGCGCTGACCGCGCGCACGCTGCGCCAGGCCGAGTTTGTCGCATTGAAGAAGCTGGCTGGCGCAGATCCCGCCGAACTCAACAAAGCCTTGCTGAGCGTGGATCGTTTTGTCCGGCCGGACAGTTCGTTACCGGTGGATGCGGGCACGCGCGTGCAGGTGCTCGAGCGGTTCGGCATGTTCGGCATCCGCATTTCGATTGCCCTGCTGGCGGCCGGTATCACCGATTCGTCGGGGCTGGCAGCCGAATTGCTGGAGCGCAGCGGGCTGGTGGAGCTTCGCAAGGTGATCGATCAGCAGTTCGCGCAACGCGCCGACATGCTCAAGGCGCATACCGCGCTGGTGTCGTTGCGCCGGTTTGTGCAGCTGCACCCGGTCATGGCGACGCCGTACGTGATCGCCGACATCGACCCGCTGTTGGCCGACACCCACGCCTTCGAGGAACTCCGAGTGCTCAGTCTGTTGCCTTCGCGGACAACGACATTGAACGAGGATGAACTCTCATCGCTGCGCCGCATCATCGGTGGCTCCGGTACCAGTCCCGCAGCCCGGCTGGGCCTGAGTCCGGAGAACTACCATGACGGTCCACGCGCCGCGCTCGCCGCGGTGCAGCGTTGGCGCCGCCGAGCCGAACACCCGCTCAACGATCCATTCACCACCAGGGCCTGTCGCGCGGCGGTGCGCAGTGCGGAAGCGATGGTGGCCGGATTCGCCGCACGGCGCTGACCCGTTAGGTCCCCGGTGCCGCTGTGGTCGGCGTGACGGGCGCGGCTGTCGTTGTCGGTGGCTGTTGAGTGGTCGTCGGCGGCGCGGTAGTCGTCGGCGGCGCCGTGGTGGTCGTCGGCTTGGTGGTGGTCGGCTGGGTTGTTGTCGTGGTCGGCGGAGCAGTCGTCGTGGTGGTGGTCGTGGTAGTCGTGGGCGGCGACGTCGTGGTGGTCGATGGCGGGGCGGTTGTCGTTGTGGCCGGCGGTGGCGGCGGCGTTGTGGTGCTTGGTGTTATCACCGTCACCGTGGGGCTGTTGTTCGGCCCGACCACCGTCACCGTCTGCGGTGTCGGCGGGGGCACCGGCGATGTGGTGTTGACCGGCCTGCTTTTGCCCGGGCTCAGTATCAGCCCCAACACCACCGCGACCAATATCGCCAAACCTGCTGCGGCCAGGCTGAAGACCACGGCGGCGCGCTTGTACCACGGCAGAGGTTCGGCTTCGATAGCCGGCGGCTGGTCACGCTGCTGGTCGAAAGCCGTTGCGGTGCGACCGTATTCACCAGTGGCATCGGGGCCGGTGTAGGGGACCGGTTCGTTGCCGGTGTTGGCGTCCTCGGACCAGGCCAGCGGGAGGTTGGCCGGTTCGGTGGCGGGTGGATTGACCCACGCCGTCGGCGCTGCCTCGGTGGGGACGACCGCGCCGACGATATGAGTAGCTGCGTCGACGGCGGGTCCGGCACCGGTCGGGGCACCCGCTGACGACTGTGCCTGGCCAAGTAGGCCCGCGCCGATCGCGGCGCTGGACGAGGGTTGCGGCGTGGTGAAGACGGGCACCTGCAAGCGTTCCGACAGGCGGGTGGTGACCAGCGGGATCGCGGCGCCGCCGCCAGTCGTGGCTACGGCGGCCAGGGTGACCCGAAACCCGTTGCGCTGCAATATCTCTTCGACAAAGCCGACGAACCGGTCCAGCGGGGTGGCGATCAGTTGCTCAAAATCGTTGCGCGACAGCCGAACCGCCTCGCCGGCGCCGGTGGCAATGGTTGCCGTCGTCAAGGCCGACAGTTGCTCTTTGGCGGCCCGGCATCCGCCGAGGAGACGCGTCACCGACCCCATGCTGGTGGCGGTGCCCGACACCTCCGTGCCGTCGACATCGGGGGCCACTCTGAGCAGGTGGCCCAGGACAAGCTGGTCGATTTCGTCGCCGGAGAACTCGCGGTACCGAACCGTCGGGCCGATCTGGCGGAGATTCGAACCGGCGTCGGCCAAGGTTACGCTCGTACCCCCGGCGCCGAAGTCGCACAGCGCGACGACCCCACTCGTCGGGCATCCGGGCCTGGCGTGCAGCGCCGCCAGCGAGGCCGTGGCATCGGAGATCACCGCCGCCGGCACGCCGTCGGGCGCCAATGCGGGCTGGCTGCGCAGTGCTCCCCGCAGTGCGGCGAACTGGCCTTCGGACCAGTAGGCCGGAGCCGCGACGGTGATCGGGGCGCCGTAGCCGACGGTTCGTGCCATGGCGTTGAGTGCTTCCACCGTGAGGGCCTCGCCTTGATGCCTGGTCCCGTCGGCCGCCACCAGCGGGGCCGGGTCGCCGACCCGTTCGACAAAACCGCGCAACACCAGTCCCGGCTCGGTCACGCCCGGGTTCTCTTCTGGCAGGCCCACTTCGGCTGCCCGATGCTCGAACAGCCGTAACACTGATGCCCGTCGCATCGGGGTGCCATCCGCCCGGGCCGCGACCAGGTTGGCCACCCCGATGGACAACCCGAGCGAAACGCTCATCTCGCACCCCCTGGGGTCCATTGCGTTGCCGGCGATTGGTGGCCGACGGCCGTTCCCCACGATAGCCGCCGTCGAAGTGCTGGGATCGGCTCAGAGGCCTGGCGGCAAGTTGATCACGGTCGGTATCGGCAGCGTGATCTGCGACGGCAGAGTCGGCAACGCCCCGGGCGACGGGTTGGCCGTGGTCGTCGTTGTCGTCGGTGCCGTGGTGGTCGTGGTCGGTGCTGTCGTGGTCGGTGCTGTCGTGGTCGGTGCTGTGGTCGTGGTCGTGGTCGTGGTCGTGGTCGTCGTCGTCGTGGTCGTCGTGGTGGTGGTGGTCGTCGTGGTCCGGGTGGTCGTGGTCGGTGCCGTGGTGGTCGTCGGCGGCGTGGTCGTGGTGACGGTGGTGGTGACCGACGCGGGGGTGGGGCGTCCGTGCGCAAGCTGGATGATGCCGTACACGATCAGCGCGATGAGGGCCGCGATCAGTACGCCCCACCCGACCAATGCCAGCGGTTTGCGCCATCCCGGGGTGGGGGGCGTCGGTTGGGGCTGCTGCCCGTATCCGCCCGGGCCGTCACCGTATCCGTAGTTGCCAAAGACCGTCGGGTCGTCGGCGCCGTAATCGGGCGGGTCGTACCTTGCCACGGCCGCAGATGCTAGCCCGCGACGGCCTCCGGCATACGGCAGCCACGCGGACCGTTACCGATCAGCAGCCTTACGGCAGGTTCGGCGGCAGGGTGATCGGCGACGGCATTCCCGGGATGGTGATCACCGAGGGCAACGGTGGCAGATGCGGGAAGTGCCGCGTCGGGGCATGGGTCGGCTGCTGAGCCGGCGGCTGGCCTTGCGGCGTGGTGGCCGGCGGAGCCTCCGCTGTCGTCGTCGGCGATGGCGTCGTTGTGGTCGTGGCCGACTCCACTGTCGTGGTGGTGGTCGTGGGTGCCGTCGTCGTCGTGCTGGTCGGGGTCTGGTTGCTGCCCTGCTGATCACCCATCAGCTGGGTGATGCCGTAGATGATCAGCGCGATCAGGATCAGGCACAGCAGCGCCCAGCCGATCAGCGTCGCTGGCTTGCGGTACCAGGGTTTGGGTTCTTCGTCGAGGTCGGATTGCTCGGGGGGTTCGGATTGGTCGGGCGGCGGGAATTGATCGGGCGGCGGTCCGGGCTGGGCCTGCGGGGGAGGGGCTTGCTGATACGGCTGGTTTGGCGGAGGCCGGCCGGCCGGCGGGTATCCGCGCGCTCCGAAGCCGCCATACTGGGTCGGCTGGTTGTGGAAGTCTTCGGGTGGTCCGTAGCGTGCCACAAAACCGATGGTACTGACGCCGTGGCGCTACCCGGCTCAGAAGGTGTTGACCCGGTCGATGCTGACGAATACGGAGACCATCTGCACGTGAAATTGCCGGGGACCTTTGCTCTTCGTACTGGGACTGGGCCGGTGAACAATGGTATGCCGCCGCAAGGAGGCGGTCGCAGTTGCAGCGACCTTTGCGGCGGCGGCCGTCGCACGGCAGTGGTCCGCTCGAGCGCGACGCGAGGTGATGCTGGCAGAATGCCCGACTTGTTGGCCGTGCGGTCACCTCGGCCGCTGGACAAGCGGCGAGCAACGTGCCATCTCATGCCCGACCTTCAATCTCCGCCCGTCGCGCCAGGGCTGCCCTGTGTGCAGCTCTTCTGAGGTCCGCGTGGACGTGGTCATTCTGCAGCTGCTTGCGTCGAGGCGGGTCGCCCTCTTGAAGCCAGGCATCGAATGCGATTTCCTCCGCGCTGAGATTTTCTGCGGTCCAGTCGTCTTCATCATCGAGAACTGTTTCCACCCAGTCCCGTTGCTGATGCATTTCCCAAAGGACGGGTGCGGTCCCCTTCGCGAGGCTGGGGATGTCTATCTCGAACCTGGTATAGTGCTTTACAATTCGCTGCTGGAGCACATAGATACCGCGGTCACTAAGCGTAGCGATGCGGTCGTCGAGATGCAAAAGTTCAGACGGGGCAGCTGTGACATCTACAAACTTTGCCGCATAGTGCTTGCCATCCAAGAGTTCCGCAAGCGGCATTATCCTCAGGTTCCCGTTCCATCCATTTCCCTGAATGCGGCTATGTTCCTCAACCGGCGCGACAGTGATTCGTGGACGGAGACATGTGCCTTCGCGCATCGAGCAAGGATGCGCGACTATCTGTACTAGTCGCGGCTCGTGTCCGAAGCCTGGCAAGACGACGTCCTTGAAAACATCACCCTGAAAGATAGGCGAGTGCGTGCGACGCTACCGCGCTCGTCATAAAGATGTTCTGGATCAATAGGGTCCATGCCCGTCGTTACTCACCACGTATGCGAATGGAGCGCATCCCGTCCGTATCGCTGAACACCTCGAAGCTGCTGCGGTTAGCGCGCCAGCCGGGTCGTACGCTGTCAAGGATGTGCTCGACGGGTCCGCGCTGCTCAGCAATATCGAAGAGCGCCATATCTTGTCCGTTAAGGTACAGGTCGAGCGGTCGGATGTAGTAACCGGCAGCCAGCGGTAGCTCCATTTCCATCCAAGTTGCAGGGTCGTCAATGTGCGCCTCCTCTTCGAGTGTGTCGAGGAGGGCTGTGAACTTCGCAAGTCGGCTCCGACTTTCGGGAGAAGCGTCATAGCCCTTGCGCCACTTGCGAACTGCCGAAACGCTCACTTCGGCAATCTCAGCGATGTGGGTCCAGGCCATGCCACGCTGATACGCGAGCTCGTTAAGGAGAGCAGGGACATCGTGTTTGCTCTTGTTGCGCGTTCTTTGATCCAAGTTCAGCGCACGGACTTTATTTTGCAAGTCCTGCACTTGCTCACCGGCCAAGTCGGTTTGCGTCCGGAGGTCGTCGACTTCGATTGATAGCGCGCGAGTTCCAATTGGCACTATTGGATAATCTTTGATATCGCCGCCCGCGCTTGTACCGGTACGGGTCAAGCGCGTCATTGCAGCTGCCGTCATGTGGTCCCTCCTCGAAATAGGTTTCGGGCATCCTCCGTAATTGCACGCTGAAACATGGCGCCCGTTGGGTCATGGACAGCCGTGAGGACGTTAGTGACTTCATCCGCGTCCAGTCGAACCACGTCTTGCTCACCAAAGTCGCGAAATCCATCGAAGTCCAGGACAAAGAACGGGCCAGGCTCAAATTGCCCCCGGTTCAGAAACTGTGGTTGAACAACGGGAGTCTGATTTAGTGCAGCGTACTGGAAGTTGAGGCCCTTCCCGTCGCCGAGGTCGAACGTCACGAGCCCCTGCACATTACGTACGGCGACATCGTCGGGACCTATGGTCAGAGGCCTTATGATGCCGTCGTCAATCCACTTGGCCCACGCGCGCACGTCGGTTATGGGTTCTGGCACGCGTACTTCGTCGATGTAGCGAAGACCTACACGCACAAGTGCGGGGCGGACATTTGCATCGATGAGAGCCTCGCATACAGCGGTCACCCCCACACGGAAGTCATCGAATTCGCGGTATGCCGTGGTCTCGCAGATAAACGAAGACGGCGTTATTGTGACTGATTCGGTTCTGGTCGTATTCGTCAACACGACCCGGCGCTCCTGTTCCACCTGGGGAAGAACACCTGGACCAAGGCTTCCGACATTGAACGTGACACTGGTCTGCGGAGTGTTGAGTGGGAAGCGATCCTCCAATGCGATTGCTACCGCGTCAAGTGTTTCCTGCTGTCGCAGACGCGGGGAGTCGGTGAATCGAATCTCAGTTGTGACCAGCGCCAGTGGCGCCTTGGGGAAGACCTCCCGGTTGGGGTACATGCCTAAGTCAACCTATCTGCTCCAGCCAAGTTAGACGCGTACCAGAATACGTACTCAGAACTATACCAAAATGAACACTCAACCCGTGCGCGACGTCGGCTCCTGCACCCATCGACGTGGCATCGAATGTCACCACCAAACCGCGCGGCAAGTCGAAGCTTGCGGATGGCGATGCTCATCAACCAAGAGCTTCTGGAAAGGGGCCGATAACAGCTTTGTCTCCATCTGTTGACTCGAACCGTGTCAAAGGATCACGTGGTGACCGCCCGTCTGACCGAGCTATGACACATCTACAGGTAGCGGAGGTCATACACCACTTGCTTGGACGAAGGCAGTTGCTGGCCGGGTCAACTTTCCGGACTGTACTGACGCCGTGGCGCTTCCCAGCTCAGAAGGTGTTGACCCGGTCGATGCTGACGAACATGCCATGCCCGGTGCTGTTGTTCTGGAAGCGGGTGCCATCGGCGGTGGAGGTGATGGTCCAGCCCTGCGCGTCGTAGGTCTTGTAGTCGATGGTGACGGTCGGGATCGCGCCGAGATTGCCGAGGACCCACTGCACGGTGCCGGCGGCGGTGATGTGCACGCCGTTGGCATGCTCGCCGTCTTTGATCGGGGAATTGGTGAACGGCGCCTCGCAGCCGACGCTGTCTTTGTTGATCTGGCAGCGGGTCTGGCCGGATTTGGTTTCGATGAAGACGTAACCGTTCTGGTCGGGCGGCAACGGAATGGCACCGGCCGGCGTAGTCGGGCTCGGCGTTGTCGGCGGTAGCGGCGCCGTGCCGCTCGGTGGCGAGGTACTGGGCCGCGACGTCGGGAACGACGGCTCGATTGGCCCAGCACCCGGTCCGGCGATCGGCCTGCCGTCAATAGTGGAATCGCATCCGGCGCCGAGCGCACCCGCCGCCAGCAGGGCCGCCCCGATCTGTAATAACCGCACGCGCTACTCCCGAGATTCTCAAAGACCAAAACTCAGATTACGCAGCAGGTGACGCAAGTTACCGCAGTGACGCGCCTTCGGCTTCGGTGTGGCCTATTACTTCAGCGGCCCGGCGTGCGGCCGCGACGATGCCCTGGTAGCCGGTACATCGGCAGAAGTTCCCGGACAGGGCTTCGCGTATCTGGTCGTCGGAGGGCTGGGGATTGTCGTTCAAGAGCGCGGTAATCGACATGACGAAACCGGGCGTGCAAAAGCCGCATTGCAGTCCATGGCACTCCCGCAGCGCCGATTGCACCGGCGAAAGCTCGCCGCCGGGGGATGCGACACCCTCCACCGTCGTCACCTCCATGCCGTCGGCCTGGACCGCGAACAGCAGGCACGAGCGCACGGCAGCGCCGTCCAGCAACACCGTGCACGCGCCGCACGCACCGTGTTCGCACCCGAGATGAGTGCCGGTGAGCCCACATTTGTCACGCAGGAAGTCCGCCAACGTCATCCGCGGTTCAACGCTGGCGGCGACGGAATTTCCGTTGACCGAGAACTGGACTGATCGCTCATGCATAACTGGCTCCGACGGTTGCTTGCTGGGCTCCTTGGGTCCAGGCACGCGCCGTCATGGCGGCACCCACCCGGCTGCGGTACGACGCCGACCCTTGCAGGTCCGACGGAATGTCGTCGAGTTCCGACATGGCCGCCCGGCCGATTTCCTCGGGTATCACCTCGTGCAGCGGCATGCCGGTGACCGCGGTTTCGGTCGCCGTCGCGCGCTTGGGCGTGGCGCCCAGACCCAGCAACCCGATCGCGCAGCGCGACACCCGGTCATGGTCGTCGAGCCGCACCCCGACGACTGCCCCGGCGATCGCGAAATCGCCGTGCCGGCGCGCAAATTCGCGTATCGCAAAGCCGGATCGGCCATTCCACACCGGAAACCGGACGCCGGTGAGCACCTCGTCGGGCTCCATGGTGGTTTCCCACAGGCCGGCGAAGAAGTCCGCGGCAGCGATCTCTCGTCGCCCTCGCGGCGAAAGCACCTCCATCACCGCGTCCAGGGCCAGTGCCACCGCCGGGTATTCACCGGCGGCATCGGCATGAGCGATCGATCCGCCCAGGGTGCCGCGGTTGCGGATCTGGAAGTGCCCGACGAACGGCGTCGCCAAGTTCAGCAACGGAACCGATTGGCGCACTTGCGCATCGGCACCAACCACGGCCTCGGTGGTTCCCGCTCCGATCCACAGTTGGTCGCCGCGGGCTTCGATACCGTGCAACTCGGGCAGCCGGGATATGTCGATGAGATGATCGAAGTAGGCCAGCCGCATCGACAACATCGGCACCAGACTTTGGCCTCCGGCAAGGATTTTCGCGTCTTCACCGAGTTCGGCCAGCTGGCCCACGGCCGCTTCGACCGTGTCGGGGCGGTGGTAGTCGAACGCTGCGGGCTTCACCGCGACGCCTCTTCCAATAGCGAGACGATCGACGCCGGACTGGCCGGCAGCCGGGTCATGGCTACGCCCAGCGGCGCCAGGGCATCATTGATCGCGTTGATCACTGCTGGCACCGATCCGATGGCCCCGCCTTCGCCGACGCCCTTGTATCCGCCCGGGCCCGGGCCCGGGATTTCGACGTGCCCGTATTCGATCAGCGGCACCTCGGTGGCGGTCGGCAGCAGATAGTCGACGAATGTCGTTGCCAGCGGGTTGCCGTCGTCGTCGTAGACGAGGTTTTCCAGCAGTGCGCCGCCGATCCCCTGTACCGTTCCGCCGGCGATCTGTCCTTCCACGATCGCCGGGTTGATCATCGGCCCGACGTCTTCGCTGACGATGTAGCGCAGCAGCGTGACTTTGCCGGTCGCGGTGTCGACTTCGCAGGTGCAGGCGTGCGTCGCGTTGGCCCAGTGAATCGGGTTGGGCGAGTTGAACCGAGCGGTCGCCTCCAAATTGGGCGACATTCCCGCGGGCAACTGCTGCGGTGAGTAGTAGGCCACGTCAGCCAGTTCGCCGAAAGTCACCTGCCGGGATGGATCGCCGCGTACGGCGGCGCGCGAATGGCCCAGTTCCACTTCGGATTCGGCCACCTTCAGGCGATGTGCGGCCAGCTTGACGATCTTTTCGCGCAGCATGGTCCCCGCCTCGCTGACGGCCCCGGCGGTCATCGGTCCGCTACGGCTGCCCTGGGTCCCGGCCCCGTACGGCGTGGTCGCGGTGTCGCCCTGGATGGTGCCCACGTCATCAAAATCCGCCCCCAGCACGTCGGCGGTCAGCTGAATAACGGTGGTTTCCAAGCTGTTTCCGCTCGAGCCGCCGTTGACGTAGACCGTGATCTTGCCGGTTGGTTCCATCCGGATGGTGGCGCCCTCGGTAGCCATGTGACCGGTGGCAGCGCCCGTGGCTTCGATGTAGGCCGAGAAGCCGAGGCCCAGGTAGCGCCCGTGCGTCAAGGCCTCGGCCTGTTCCTTGCGGAAACCCTCGTGGTCAACGATTTTCACGGCCTGTTCGAACGTCTCGATCGGAGCGACGTGGTCGTAGGGCATGCCGGTGGGGCTGAAGTACGGCATCTCGTCACGGTGCAGCAGATTGCGCCGGCGCAGCTCGACGGGATCGATGTTCATCTTGCGCGCGGCGATGTCGAGAAGTATCTCGCGCGCGAAGCTTTCGAACTGCCATGGACCGCGGTAGGCCGCCAACCCCGCCGTGTTGGAGAAGACCGTCTTGTAGTTGAAGCTGGCCTTGGGCACCCGGTACGGCCCCGGGAAGAACATTCCGATGGCGGCCGTGGTCAACACCGGGTAAGGCGTCGGATAAGCCCCGATGTCCTGGACGAAGTCGATGTCGGCGGCCGCGATGTTGCCCTCGTCGTCGAACGCCATCCTGGCCCTGCCGTCGACGTGGCGCGCCTGCCCGGCCGACATCAGGTTCTCGCGCCTGTCCTCGATCCACTTGAGCGCCGCGGGCACCTTCCGGGCGGCCAGCATGATGCACATGTCTTCGCGCATCGGGACGACCTTCTGGCCGAAGCCGCCGCCGGTGTCCCGCGCGATAACCCGAACCCGTTGTGCCGCAATGCCTAACAGGCGGGCACAGAACGCGCGCAGTTCGTGCGGAGTCTGGGTCGACGCCCAGACGGTCAGTTCTCCGGAAGCCGCCAACCACTCGACCACCAGGCCGCGGGTCTCGATCGGCACGGGCAGGTAGATCTGCTGGTATAGGTGCTCTTCCACGACGTAAGGCGAAGTGGCGAAAATGCTTTCATCGGGCGGCGCCCCGCCCATCCCGCCGGCCACGTTGTTCGGGTAGCTGTCGTGCACCAGCACATCGGCGGACTGCGCCCGCCTGAAGTCGACGACTGCCGGCAATGGCTCGTAGTCGACGTCGACCAGTTCGAGCGCGTCCTCGGCCAGGTAGCGGTTCTCGGCGACGACCAAGGCAACCGGGTCGCCGACGAACTTCGCTTCGCCTTGGGCCAGCGGGGGCCGCGGCGTGTCCGGGATGTCCTTACCCGCGACGGCGTGCCAGGCCTCTCGGACATCCGGATTGAGGTCCGCGGCGGTGAACACCGCGTGGACGCCGGGCAGTGCCAGCGCTGCCGAGGCGTCGATGCTGTTGATCCGGGCCCGCGCGAACGGGCTGCGCACGAAGCAGGCGTGCAGCATGCCGGGCCGCGAGATGTCGTCGACGAAGCTGCCGTGCCCGGTCAGCAGCCGGCTGTCTTCGACGCGCTGCACGCGGGTGCCGGCGTAGCGGGGCGCCGGGGTAGCGCTGGTCCCCTGCAAGTCCTGAGTCATGGTGCTCCATCTGGTTGTCGCCTTCTGAGAAGCCCAATGTCATCATATGAGAGTGGCATTATCGGAGTCGATAGTCATCGGACTCCTCCTAGCCGCAGGTGCCGGGCGGCGGTATGGACGTCCGAAGGTCCTCGTGGAAGGTTGGCTCGAGGCCGCGCTGGATGCGCTGGCGGGCGGTGGTTGCACCGAAGTCGTCGTGGTTCTCGGTGCTGCCCAGGTGACGGTCCCGCCCGGTGTCACCGCGATTACCGCTGCGGATTGGCAACAGGGGCTGAGCGCGTCGGTGCGCGCCGGCCTTGCGCAGGCCGATCGGATGTACGCGGACTACGCCGTCTTACACGTCGTCGATACACCCGATGTCGACGCCTCGGTGGTGGCGCGAGTGGTCAACCGCGCGTTGGCGTCCCGCAGTGGTCTGGCGCGGGCGTACTTCGGCGAACGGCCCGGACATCCGGTGGTTATCGCCCGCGGGCATTGGCCGGCAGTGCTGGGCGCGATCTCGGGGGACCGAGGGGCGGCCGCTTATTTGCGTAGGGCGCAGGGGGTCGAGGTCGTCGACTGTGGCGACCTCGCCAGCGGCGTCGACATCGACGAACCGCTGTGAAGCGCTATTGGGTGGGCTGGGTCGTTTCTGCGGTGTGGTGGGCGGTGGTCAGCACGCGGTGACGCACCAGATACCAGCCGCCGATGAGGGCGGGGATGCCCACCAGCATCGCGGCGAGCATCCAGCGTCCGTATGTCTGGTTGAACAGCATCAGGATCAGGACGGCCGCCAGGAAAACCAGGGTGAGCCAGCCGCTGTAGGGGGATAGTGGCATCCGGAAATGCGGGCGCTGCAACGTCCCGGCGGTCGTCAAACGGTGAAATCGCAATTGGCACGCCACGATGGTCGCCCAGGCCACGATGACTCCGGTTGCGGCGATATGCAGCACGATCTCGAAGGCCTGGCTCGGTTTGATGGCGTTGAGGACGATGCCGAACAGGCCAATTCCGGCGGTGAGCAGGATTCCGCCATAGGGCACACCGTTCTTCGACATCGGTGCGGTGAATCTCGGGCCGCTGCCGTTGATGGCCATCGATCGCAGGATCCGTCCCGTGGAATACAGGCCGGCGTTCAGGCTCGAGAGTGCGGCGGTGAGCACCACGAGGTTCATCAGGCTGCCGCCCCCGGCAAAACCGATCTTGGAAAAGAAGGTGACGAACGGGCTGACGTGTTCTCGGTAGGCGGTATAGGGCAGCAGTAGCGCCAGCAGGATGGTTGAGCCGATGTAGAACACCGCGATACGGAACACCACCGAGTTGATCGCCCGCGGCATGACCTTTTCCGGCTCGGCCGCTTCCCCGGCGGCGATCCCGACCAGTTCGACGGCGGCGTAGGCGAACACCACCCCGGACGTGACAAGCACCAGCGGCAGCAGCCCGGCCGGCAGCAGTCCGCCGTGGCTGCTCCACAGCGATACCCCGGTCTGCTGACCGTCGACTTTGAAACGTCCGGCCAGGAAAACCGTCCCGACGACAAGGAACACCACCAGCGCCAGCACCTTGACCAAGGCGGCCCAAAATTCCAATTCCCCGAAGAGGCGCACCGAGATCAGATTCATCGACAACACCACCAGCAGCGCGCTCAACGCGAGTGCCCATTGCGGAATCACGTGAAACGCCGTCCAGTAATGGAAGTAGTGTGCGATCGCCGTGGTGTCGACTATCCCGGTCATGGCCCAGTTCAGGAAGTACATCCAGCCGGCCACGAAAGCCGCTTTCTCGCCGAAGAATTCGCGGGCGTAAGACACGAACGATCCGGACGACGGGCGATGCAGCACCAGTTCGCCCAGCGCGCGCAGGATCAGGAAGACGAAAATCCCGCAGACCCCGTAGACCAGGAACAACCCCGGTCCTGCCGACGCGAGCCGGCCGCCGGCGCCGAGGAAAAGTCCGGTTCCGATGGCGCCGCCGAGCGCGATCATCTGCAGCTGCCGATTGTTGAGGGTTTTGTGGTAACCGGAGTCTTCGCGGGTAAGCATGCTAGGAGGCGGTGCCATCGAATTCCCTATCGCCGTAGCTTGCGGAAACGCCGCGAGACTGGGTGCCAGGCTATCCCACGAGCGCCAGGTAACGCATGATGCATGGGAGCGCTGAGCGGCGGGCGGATTTTCACTGTGGTTTGGTGGCGACGAGTGTGTGCTGAGGGCGAGCCGGAGTGCAGGAACTCGACCCTCGGCTCACGCTCGGCGCCGTAAACGCACACTCGCCGAACATGCGATAAGTGGTCTTCACCGCGTCGCGCCCCTCGGCGGCCTCCACCAGGCAAACCGCATAGGCCGGCATCCGTTGGGACTTCGGGCGACTGCACCGCCACCGGTCCGCCGCGGCAGATGAATCCGTCGACCCGCCGGAAGAGATGTCAACAGCCGACCCCGGGAACAAGAGCGAGACCAATGCCGTTAGCATGATCGACAAGTTGAGTGGACCAAGCTCAACCCTGTTTGACAGCCAGTCTCGCTGGGAGCAGGCTTGAGCGGGGTTCACTCAGCATAGTGCAGTACAGAAGGTCTACATACTCAGGAGGAATCACCATGGCTCGTGCGGTCGGAATCGACCTCGGGACCACCAACTCCGTCGTCTGCGTGCTGGAGGGTGGTGACCCCGTCGTGGTCGCCAACTCCGAGGGCTCACGGACCACTCCGTCTGTCGTCGCGTTTGCGCGTAACGGCGAGGTGCTGGTCGGCCAGCCCGCCAAGAACCAGGCGGTGACCAACGTCGACCGCACCGTGCGTTCGGTCAAGCGACACATGGGATCCGACTGGTCCATCGAAATCGACGGCAAGAAATACACCGCGCCCGAGATCAGCGCGCGTGTCCTGATGAAGCTCAAGCGCGATGCGGAGGCCTACCTCGGTGAGGACATCACCGACGCGGTGATCACCGTGCCCGCCTACTTCAACGACGCCCAGCGCCAGGCCACCAAGGACGCCGGCCAGATCGCCGGCCTCAACGTGCTGCGGATCGTCAACGAGCCGACCGCCGCCGCGCTGGCTTACGGCCTGGACAAGGGCGAGAAAGAACAGACGATCCTGGTCTTCGACCTCGGTGGCGGCACCTTCGACGTCTCCCTGCTGGAGATCGGCGAGGGCGTGGTCGAGGTACGCGCCACCAGTGGTGACAACCACCTGGGTGGTGACGACTGGGACGACCGGATCGTCACCTGGCTGGTCGACAAGTTCAAGGGCACCAGCGGCATCGACCTGACCAAGGACAAGATGGCGATGCAGCGGCTGCGGGAAGCCGCCGAGAAGGCCAAGATCGAGCTGTCAAGCTCGCAGAGCACCTCGATCAACCTGCCCTACATCACCGTCGACGCCGACAAGAACCCGCTGTTCCTCGACGAGCAGCTGACCCGGGCAGAGTTCCAGCGCATCACTCAAGACTTGCTGGACCGCACCCGCAAGCCGTTCCAGTCGGTGATCGCCGACACCGGTATCTCGGTGTCCGACATCGACCACGTGGTGCTGGTGGGCGGCTCGACCCGGATGCCGGCGGTGACCGACCTGGTCAAGGAGCTCACCGGTGGCAAGGAGCCCAACAAGGGCGTCAACCCCGACGAGGTTGTGGCCGTCGGTGCCGCGCTGCAGGCCGGTGTCCTCAAGGGCGAGGTGAAAGATGTTCTGCTGCTTGATGTTACGCCGCTGAGCCTGGGTATCGAGACAAAGGGCGGCGTGATGACCAAGCTGATCGAGCGCAACACCACGATCCCGACCAAGCGGTCGGAGACCTTCACCACCGCCGACGACAACCAGCCGTCGGTGCAGATCCAGGTCTATCAGGGTGAGCGCGAGATCGCCTCGCACAACAAGCTGCTCGGCTCCTTCGAGCTGACCGGCATCCCGCCGGCGCCCCGCGGCGTCCCGCAGATCGAGGTCACCTTCGACATCGACGCCAACGGCATCGTGCATGTCACGGCCAAGGACAAGGGCACCGGCAAGGAGAACACCATCCGGATCCAGGAAGGCTCGGGCCTGTCCAAGGAAGAGATCGACCGGATGATCAAGGACGCCGAGGCGCACGCCGAGGAGGACCGCAAGCGTCGCGAGGAGGCCGACGTCCGCAACCAGGCCGAGACGCTGGTCTACCAGACCGAGAAGTTCGTTAAGGAACAGCGTGAGGCCGAAGGCGGGTCAAAGGTGCCCGAGGACACGCTGAGCAAGGTCGAAGCCGCGGTGGCAGAGGCCAAGACCGCACTTGGTGGCACTGATATTGCCGCGATCAAGTCGGCGATGGAAAAGCTCGGCCACGAATCGCAGGCACTCGGACAGGTGATTTACGAGGCCACCCAGGCTGAGGCCAGCGCTGCGGGCGCGGCGCAGCCGGGCGGCGGCCCGTCGGGCTCAGCTGACGACGTGGTGGACGCGGAGGTGGTCGACGACGACCGGGAGTCCAAGTGACCGACAGCAACCCACACGAACAGGTGACGGTCACCGACAAGCGGCGCATCGATCCGGAAACGGGCGAGGTACGCCACGTCCCTCCCGGCGATACGCCGGGAGGGACGGTACCCGGGAGCTCGGCGGTCGGCACCGACAAACTGGCGGAAAAGGTTGCCGAGTTAACCGCCGATCTGCAACGGGTGCAGGCCGACTTCGCCAACTATCGCAAGCGTGCGCTGCGTGACCAGCAGGCCGCGGCGGACCGGGCCAAGGCCGCCGTTGTCAGCCAATTGCTGCATGCGGTGGACGACATCGAGCGGGCGCGCAAGCACGGAGACCTGGATTCCGGGCCACTGAAGGCCGTCGCCGACAAGCTGATGAGCGCATTGACCGGCCTGGGGTTGAAGCCATTTGGCGCCGAGGGCGAGGATTTCGACCCGGTGCTGCACGAGGCGGTGCAGCACGAGGGCGGTGGCGGACAAGACGCCAAGCCGGTGATCGGAACCGTCATGCGGCAGGGCTACCAGCTCGGTGAGCATGTTCTGCGAAATGCCCTGGTCGCCGTCGTCGACACGGTTGCCGACGACACGGCCGAATCGGACGCACCGCCCGCCGCCGACGAGCCGGTCGAAACCGAGCAGCCCGACACGAGCGATAACGCCGACGTGCCCGGTGAATAAGGCCGAGAATCACAGGTGAGACAAAACTACAGAGACGAAGGTGAGGAGGTGACGCAACATGGCCCAGCGAGAATGGGTCGAGAAGGACTTCTATAAGGAGCTAGGCGTCTCCTCTGAGGCCACTGCTGAAGAAATCAAGCGAGTGGCTCGAAAGTTGCTCGCCGAGAATCATCCCGACCGAAACCCGGGCAACAAGGCGGCCGAGGATCGCTACAAGGCGGTCTCCGAGGCAAAAGAAGTGCTCACCGATCCCGCCAAGCGCAAGGAATACGACGAAACGCGCCGGCTGTTCGCCGGCGGCGGTTTCGGCGGTCGTAGGTTCGACGCCGGCGGCTTCGGGGGCTTCGGGGGAGGCGGCTACGGCTCCGATGGCGCCGAGTTCAACCTCAACGATTTGTTCGACGCCGCCAGCCGTTCCGGCGGAACCAATATCGGTGACTTGTTCGGCGGGTTGTTCGGCCGCGGCGGCAGCGCCCGCCCCAGCCGGCCGCGACGCGGCAACGATCTGGAGACCGAGACCGAGCTTGATTTCGTGGAGGCCGCCAAGGGCGTGGCGATGCCGTTGCGGCTGACCAGTCCGGCGCCGTGCACCAACTGCCACGGCAGCGGAGCGCGCCCGGGCACCAGCCCTAAGGTGTGTCCGACCTGCAACGGCGCCGGGGTGATCAACCGGAATCAGGGCGCGTTCGGCTTCTCCGAGCCCTGCACCGATTGCCGGGGTAGCGGCTCGATCATCGAGCACCCGTGTGATGAGTGCAAAGGCACTGGCGTCACCACCCGTACCCGCACCATCAACGTGCGGATCCCGCCGGGCGTGGAGGACGGACAGCGGATCAGACTGCCCGGCCAAGGCGAAGCCGGGTTGCGCGGTGCGCCGTCGGGAGACCTGTATGTGACGGTGCATGTTCGACCGCACCCCGTGTTCGGGCGCGACGGTGATGACCTGACCGTCACAGTTCCGGTCAGCTTTACTGAATTGGCTTTGGGCTCAACCCTTTCCGTGCCGACGCTGGACGGGACCGTCGGCGTTCGGGTGCCGAAGGGCACCGCCGACGGTCGAATCTTGCGGGTGCGCGGACGTGGTGTGCCCAAGCGCAGCGGCGGTAGCGGCGACCTGCTCGTCACTGTGAAGGTGGCCGTTCCGCCGAATTTGGAAGGCGTCGCCGAAGAGGCACTTCAGGCTTACGCGGCGGCTGAGCGGTCCAGTGGGTTCAACCCCAGGGCCGGTTGGGCGGGTAATCGCTGATGGCCAAGAAGGACGAGTCTCGGACGTTTCTGATCTCGGTGGCTGCCGAGCTGGCCGGCATGCACGCGCAAACGCTGCGCACCTATGACCGGCTGGGTTTGGTCAGTCCGAGGCGCACTTCGGGTGGGGGGCGGCGCTATTCGGAGCGTGACGTCGACCTGCTGCGTCAGGTGCAGCATCTTTCGCAGGAAGAGGGCGTCAACCTCGCCGGCATCAAGCGCATCATCGAGCTGACGAATCAGGTGGAAGCGCTGCAGGCGAGGGTCAAGGAAATGGCCGAGGAATTGGCGGTCCTGCGCGCCAATCAACGTCGTGAGCTTGCGGTGTTGCCTAAGAGCACGGCCCTCGTCCTCTGGCAACCGCGCCGGTGAGCGGAGGGCGCCGGTCGCTCGCCCGCTCTCGTCCTTCCGGCGGACTACCGGTGATCGTCGTCGGAAAACCGGTACGGGAACGTAACGCTCCAATGACGGCCTGGCCGGCCGTCATCGCGGTGACAATCTTTCCAGAGAATATCGACAACGTGGTTTCGTTGTGCCATTCAACGATGGTTGGCCGCTCATCGGTACGATCCACATCGGGTAGAACCGTGCGCACGCTCAGCAGCGAACCGACGTGGTGCGCATGTTGCAGCCCTCTCACGAACCGTGACGCGGTGTCCAGCATCTCCCCAACGGTGCTTTCGGGCACCGGTGCCGGCTTGCTGCTGACCAGTGCCGCGGAGAATTCCTCGGGCGGCTCGAACGCGGTCGAGACTGCGCGATATCGGACGCTGTGCTCGACGTCGTAGAGCAGGAACCTTCCGGTGCTGCGACCGTATGGCGAGAGCGAAACGAATGGACCGTCTATCACCACGATATCGATGTCCCCAATCTCGACGTCCTCCAGCACCGCCACCTCGCAGACCTCAAATTGCCTGCGCGGGGCTGGAATTCCGAGCTGGGTGAGCACGGCGTTGTTTCCGTGATTGGCAGCCAGCACCACGAAGTCGTAACCGGCGGTCACGCTGGGATGTGCGGGTGTGGCGGTGCGGACCCTGACTCCGGCAGCGCGCAGCTTCGCGCGGGCGGCCGCAGCCAGGCGGTTCGGATCGATCCGCGACTCCTTGGCCGACACAAGCAACTCTGCTGCGGAGCGTCTGACTATGGGATGGTCAACCGGCTCCACGGGCAGAGCCGCCGCGGCGCAGTGGGCCAGAAACTGAGCACCATCGACCAAGCTGTTTTCCGCTGCGATCGCATACAGATGTTGACTGTCGTCGATCACAGCCTCGTCGTACTCTGCCCGAAACGATCGCTCGGCGTCCCGGCATTCGACTGCGGTTGCCAGACTGCGTGGATAGTGGTAGCCGCGATGCAGCCGAAAGATGTTGCACCCCGAAGCGCCAGTCAGAATGTCGGAGCTGCACTCCAATAGGTCGACCCACCAGCCGTCGCGGGCCAGCGCTAGCGCCGCAGAAACTCCGAAGATGCCCGCACCGACGACGCAGACGCTAGACCGATGCTTCACTTGGGCACCCCCCGGCCGGGCGCGGCAGCGGTTAGGGCGTCGTGAATAATCGTCGTAATTGCGACCGACCGATCGATCTCCTGCCGCACCGCATTCGAGCACCGGCGGTGGGCGAGGAACCACTCTACCTCCCGGCGAAGCGGTTCCGTGGGTCCGAATGTCGTGCGCTGCAATGGGGTCTCGGGCGATTTCCGGTCATAGCGCACCAGTTCGTGGTCGGTCCACGTCCAGACATCACCTGCGACGGTACGCACCGAAAGTTCCTTGCGTTTGCACATTCCGGCGCGGCCGTCGAGTCTGATGTCGATCCTTGCCCCATCCTTAGAAGTCCAGTGACCGCGGCACAGTTCACCGTTGACTTCGATCGACAGCGCCCGTGGCGACTCGCCCAGAAGCACCGACGCCAGGGCAAGCTCGTGTGGCAGCAGTTCCCACGCGGGCGGTCCCGCCAGCGCAGGCCGGACCCATGAGAACCGCACCTGCGCGATGCTCTCCGTCGCCACCGCGCGCCGCAACGCGACGAAGGCGGGGTGATAGAGATAGACGAACCCGGTGAACAGGGCCGTGTTTCGGACCCGTGCCGCCGCTGCGAGCGCGCGTGCCTCATTGGGATCGGTGCACAGTGGCTTTTCGACGAAGACGTCGCGACCCTGATGCAGCCCCATCTGCGCTATCCGGCCGTGAGTCTCCGTCGGCGTCGCAACGACGACGACGTCCGCGTGGGTCTCGGCGATGAATCGTTCGGCGTCGGTGTCGACCGGGACATGCGGATACTCGGCCGCCAGCCATTGCCTCGTCGCCTCCGAGCGCACGACGAAGCCCGCCGGAGCAGCACCCTGAGCCAGGAAGGCTCGGATCAGTTTCGTCCCCCACCGACCGGCACCGCAGAAGATCACCCGCTCCGGGTCTCGTTGTGGCACGGGCCGCACCATCACGTGCACGACCGTCCCATCCCGATCCAGCGCAGACCGGCCTCGGCGAGGATCTCGGGATCTAGCAGGTTGCGGCTGTCGACGACGGTACGCCGTGTCACGCCTGCGGCTAACCGCGACCATTCCAATTTCCGGAACTCGGGCCACTCGGTAAGTACCACCAACACCGCCGCGTCGTCGCAGGCACCGTAGGCCGATGTAGCCAGCATTAGGGCATTCGTCCAGCCCGGCGCCGGCGCTGCCACGGCCGGGTCGTAGGCCCGCACCACCGCTCCTTCGGCGACCAGGCCTTCGACAACAGCAAGCGCCGGTGAATAGCGCACGTCGTCGGTGCCCGCCTTGAAGGTCAGCCCAAGGACTCCGATCGTGGCTCCGGTCAGTGTGCCGCCGGCCGCCTCACGCACCTTGTCCACCACCAGCCCGGGTTGACGGGCGTTCGTCTCGATTGCCGCCTCCAGTAGCGTGAACGGCATCGCGACCGACTGCGCCATGTGACGCAGCGCGTCGGTGTCCTTGGGTAGACATGAACCGCCCCAGCCCGGCCCCGGATTGAAGTATCCGCCACCAATCCTGGGGTCGCGCCCGACTGCGTCGAGCACGGCCACGCCGTCGGCGTCTAGGAACTCAGCCAGCTCGGCCATCGCATTCGCATAGGAAAGCTTCAACGCCAGGAAGCAATTGGCCGCGTACTTGGTCAACTCCGCGGTGGGCGGGTCGGTGATTACGACGTCGCTATCGATCCCGTCGTAGAGGCCGAGCACCCGCTCGGCCGCCCGAGAATCGTCGGCGCCGATGACGATCCTGGACGGGTGGAAGAAATCGAAGACCGCGGTGCCTTCGCTCAGGAATTCCGGGTTGCTCACCACCGCGACGTCCGGTCGACCGATCAGCGCCGCGATGCGCCGCGCCGTGCCGACCGGCACCGTCGACTTGGTGACAACGACGCATCCGCTGGGCAATAGCGAACCCAGTTGGCGCACCACAGTCCATACTGCGGACAGGTCCGCGGCACCGTCCTCCCCGATCGGCGTGGGCAGGCACAAGATGACGTATCCGGTTTCGGTGATCGCCGCTGCCAGGTCGCTCCGGAATCGCAGATCACCCGACGAGATGCCCTGTTGAACCAGTTCCGGCAGGCCCTGCTCGATAATCGGCACCGACCCGGTTGCTAGCGCGGCGATCTTCGCTTCGTCGATGTCGACGCAGTCGACCGTATGACCTAACGATGCCAGGCACGCCGCCGTGGTGAGACCCACGTAGCCCGCACCGACAACCACCACCTTGCCGCTGATATTCGACATGATGGGTACCTATGCAGCGTTGCCGACATGGCCGGCGCGCAGGGACCATGTCGTCCTGTCCCGGCGCGCTACGTGCGTTGCGCGCACGGAGCCAGCCTCGGAATCGTTACTTACCATCGCCGGCTTACTTCGCAATTCCCAATGACAATTGAAACCAGTCAACAGTCCGGCCCAAGCCCTCGCGGAGCCCAATTTCCGGATTCCAATTCAGGAGTTCCCGCGCTCGGGAAAGCTCCGGGCAACGCTGTGTCGGATCATCGATCGGCAACGGCCGATATACTTCGGAGGTTCCAACGCCGGTTATGTCGCAAATCAGCGTGGCAAGTTCGGCAATGGTGACCTCCTCCTGATTACCGAGATTGACGGGACCCAATTCGCCAGAAAGACGCGCGAAGTCCAGAATCCCTCGGGTCATGTCATCGACGTAGCAGAAAGACCGGGTCTGCGCGCCGTCGCCATAGATGGTCAGCGGGGCATTCGACAATGCCTGCCAAACAAAATTCGACACGACTCGTCCATCGCCCGGCTGCAGCCTGGGGCCATAGGTGTTGAAGATTCGCACTATCCCGCCGTCCAGCCCGTGCGCCCGGACGTGGGCCGCGATTAGCGCCTCCGCGTATCGTTTCGACTCGTCGTAGACACTGCGAGGGCCGATCGGATTCACATTGCCCCAGTATTCCTCCGACTGCGGATGGATGAGCGGGTCACCGTATACCTCACTGGTCGAAGCGTGCACCAGCCTGGCGCCCTTTTTGAGCGCCAACTCAATCACATTCTGGGTTCCGATCGAGCCGGTATGCAGCGTCTCGATCGGCCGCTTCAGGTACTGCGGGGGCGAAGCCGCACACGCGAAATTCAGGATGAGATCCACCGGACCGGCCACCGTCCAGTCAGAGCAGACGTTGGTCACCATCATCTCGAAATAGGTCTGACCCAGATGTTTCGTGAGATTTAGTGGCGAACCTGTAGATAGGTCGTCAACCACCACCACTTGCCAGGAATCCAGAACCAGCGCATCCACCAGGTGGGAACCCAGGAATCCTGCCCCACCTGTCACTACGGCACGTCGATTCATCGATTCACCTTTCGGCACTCGTCTTCCGCTTGTCACATGTATCGGGTCGTAACGCCGTTTCCGGCTGGCTCCGGCGGAGCACGTAGCGCGCCTCGATCAAGTGCGTCCGGAACTGCGGTTGCATCGATCGGCAATGACCGCATGACGAGGAGCCCGCCAAATTGCACGCTGATCTTCATGCCCGAACGGCCATGGTCCAGGACATCTCGTCCTGGATAGCAGCCCAGGCAATACCGGCGCGCAGCCATCCACCTGACACCAGGCGTTGACCATAACGACCCAGTTATACCCCCGGGAGGTACGACGCAATGTATACCCCCTGGGAGTATTCCTGTCAAGAGCGACCGGCGGCCGTATCAGCGCATCGCGATCGGTTCGGTTGGTGGCCGGTTGCCGTGCACATCCCCTTCCATGCATGGCCATGGCTATCCGGCACCGCAATGTAAGCGAAGTCATATACCGGTCGGGGGTATGACCCCATAGGATGCTCGTAGCTGAAGTCGATTTCCGAATGTCAAATTGCACCGAGCATTGCATTTTGCATTCGAGTCCTGCGATGTGCAGAGGAAGGGCGAGAGTTTTAGGTCTTGACCGGTTGTGGTTGATGTGTTGTACGGGTCGGCGTGCCGCGTCGATAGCCGCCTCTTGACTTGACCCTTCTGTCCACATCAGCGGAAACATGAATTTGTGTCGGATCCTGTGAGTCGGCCAAGCATATTGGTTGTTCTGTCATCATCATGTAGATGACGTGAACGCTCCGTAGCAAGAAACTTGGCGGCATCCAGAAATCCAACCAGTTGGATTTTGTTCATGTTTGTGGGTCTGCATCCACAAACTTTGAAATGGACGGAAATTCTATTCGCTGACTTGGCACCCGGTTAGTGTCTGTGATGAAAGTTGGACAATATGCTTGAGAATGACACTGAAATTGCGGTCCCGCTACGGCCGAACGATGGCGTCTTAGTCCCACTTGAAGAATGCCACCTTGAAGCCCTTTGCGATGAGCACTGCAGCGGGCATGCATTACTAGGCGGCGAGCCTCCCGCCGGGCCAGACGAGATTTACGCGACGTTCAATGGCTTGATAACCGTCAGCCGAGCCGACGCGGGGTGGTGATGGCGCTTCTCACGCAATTTCGCAGTTTCAACTATCCCAGCCGTCTGCTGATGATCAACCAGCTCGGCATCAACATGGGGTTCTTCATGTTGATGCCGTACCTGGCGGACTACCTTAGCGGGCCACTCGGACTGGCTACCTGGGCGGTGGGTCTGGTCATAGGCGTGCGTAACTTTTCCCAACAAGGAATGTTCTTCGTTGGTGGAACGCTTGCTGAGCGATTTGGTTACAAATTGCCGATCGTGGCCGGGTGCTTGATACAAACTGGCGGCTTTGCGTTGCTGGTAGTCGCGCAATCCCTGCCCAGCTTGCTGATCGCAGCTGCTGCAACGGGTTTCGCTGTGGCGCTGTTCAGTCCCGCGGTGCGAGCCTATCTCGCGGCTGACTCCGGGGACCGGAAAGTCGAGGCGTTTGCGATGTTCAACGTCTTCTATCAGGCAGGTATCTTGCTGGGGCCGCTGGTTGGATCTGCACTGTTAGCACTGGATTTCCGAGTAGCTACCCTCTGTGCGGCGGGCGCCTTCGCGGCACTGACTGTCGCGCAGCTGAATGCATTGCCCCAACGGGCGGCCGATCCGAATCCGGTGGTCGGAGAACAGCGCTCGATTTTGCAGGACTGGCGAATGGTAGTTGGCAACCGGCATTTCTTGGCATTTGCCGCCGCGATGACTGGGCGTTATGTATTATCGTCCCAATTCTATTTGGCACTTCCGATCCAGGCGACGGTCTTGGCGCCAAATCACCAATCCTCCCTGGTGGCAGGAATGTTTGCGCTATCGAGCCTGGTCACCATCACCATTCAGCTACGCATCACCGACTGGTTCGCCTCGCGATGGAGACCCGGGCGCAGCCTGGTTGTCGGGGCGATGGTGATGACAGCGTCGTTGTTTCCTCTCGCGGTGGCCCCGAACGGCGAGAGGTTCGGCACTGCGGCCGCCATAACAGCATTGTTGTTCTCCGCGGTCCTGCTTGCCGCGGCTTCGGCGGTGATGTTTCCGTTCGAGATGCGTACCGTCTCTTTGCTGTCAGACGATCAGCTGGTTGCGACTCATCAGGGGTTTTACGGCACGATCATGGGAGTTGGAGTCCTTATCGGCAATTGTGGGATCGGGTCGCTGATGAGCGCCGCGCACCGCTTCCACGCCGATGAACTCGTTTGGAGCGCGCTGGTTGTCGTTGGTTTGCTGGCCGTGGCAGGGTTGTACCGGTTGGACAACTGCGTCATCGGGATTGATCAGACTCAAGCCTGAGTTTGGACATTTCGCTTAGCACCCCGACTTGATGCCGAAGTGGGTGAGGATTTTTCGCTGTTCCTCGGGAATCGCCGGCGGGAAGGGTCTGGGTGGCGCCGTTGATGACGGTGTGGCGTTGTGATGTGAGTTCGATGCGGCCGCCGTCTTGGCGTTCGAAAGGGGACTGCCTGGCCGACGTAGGTGCGGTGCTGCGGGCCGAACTGGCGGTGTTCGGTTGGTCGGGTTCGGATCTGTTCGGTTACGGCAGCCTGACGTTGCGGAAGAAGCCGGACACCTGGGTGCCGATGTTTGCGACGCCGGATACAAATGCCTGCGTCGCGAGATCTACGGTGCTGGTATTGAATATGCCCGAGATGGTGTTGCCCCTGTTCAACAGGCCCGACGCCAGCGCGCCGTAGTTGAAGAAGCCCGAGTCTTCCAGTCCGCCGGCGTTCCAGATGCCCGAATGGTTGGTGCCGGTGTTGATGATTCCCGATAGACCGTCGCCGGAGTTGAAGAACCCGGACGACGTGCCACTGCCGTAGTTGAAGAAGCCTGACGACGGAGTCGTCGTTGAATTGAAGAATCCCGGTCCCTGGACGAAGTCAAAACCGAAGGTGTACGGGCCCGCCGTGCCACCGCCGGACTTTTCGAAGGTTGTGCGAACGATGTCATCGAGATGAATCGGGGTGGAAAGCACATGCTCAGGAATGGTCCAGGGGCCGATATCACCGTCATAGACGGTGATATTTATGCCGGGCCATTGATGCAAAACGACTTTAATCCGGATTTTTGAAATGGTGAACGCGTCCTGGGTCATTTCATTGATGGTGCCCTGGATTGGCAGTTCGACGAGCCCATGCACATCGCCGTGGTACGGGAATTCGGGAATGGTGACTTTGTAGGAGAGTTGAACCAGGCCCTGGTAATCGCCTCTCCAGAGGAAGCCGTTGTTGTAGTTGCCTGAGTTGAAGGCGCCGGTGTTGACGTCACCGGTGTTGCCGATGCCGGTGTTGTAGTCGCCGCCGTTGAAGTAGCCCGTGTTGTACCTGCCCGAGTTGAAGCCACCCGAGTTGTGGTCTGCGCTGTTAAAGCTGCCCGTGTTCGTTTCGCCCGCGTTGTAGAAGCCGGTGTCGTAGTTGCCGGAATTGGCGATCCCGGTGTTGGCGATGCCGGAGTTGAACCATCCGGTGTTGGTGCTGCCGGTATTGCCGATGCCGGTGTTGTAGCTGCCGGAGTTGCCGATGCCCCAGTTTCCGGTGCCCGAGTTGCCGATGCCGATATTGTTGGTTCCGGAATTGAACAACCCGATATTGCCGCTGCCGGAGTTGAGGCTGCCAAAGCCGCGTTGGTTGTCGCCGGTGAGCCCAAAACCGATATTTCCGTTGCCACTGTTACCGAAGCCGATATTGCCGTCTCCGGTGTTCCCCCAGCCGAAGTTGTGGCTTCCGGTGTTGCCCATCCCGATGTTGTTCAACCCCGCCGTCAACGAGCTACCGACGTTCCCAAACCCGATGTTGCCGCTGCCGAGGTTACCGCTGCCGACATTGGCGCCGCCGAGGTTGCCGCTGCCGATGTTGTGGTCCCCGATGTTGCCGCTGCCGAAGTTGAAGCTGCCGACATTTCCGTTGCCGATGTTGTCGTTGCCGATGTTGGCGCTGCCGAAATTCATGATGCCGTGGTTGGCCAGCCCGACATTGAACACCGTGCTCGTTCCGTCGCGGAACAATCCCGCCAGGTCGGTGCCGACGTTTTGGAATCCGGAAACGTTGGCCGGGCTGGACAGGTCCAGCGAACTGGTATTGAGCCAGCCCGACATGGTGTTGCCCAGGTTCGCCAGGCCCGATAGCGCCGAACCCCAGTTCTTGATCCCCGAGTTTCCGAGGCTTCCGAACGACATGTTCTGCCAGCCCGAATTGTTCGTACCGACATTGAAGAAGCCCGAAGAGCTACCCGTGCCGGCGTTGAAGAGACCCGACGACGGCAGCACGGTGGAGTTGAAATACCCAGGGCTGGCCGGGATATCGATGAGCGGAAGGTAGATGGGGCCGACGCTGCCGTTGCCGCCGATGTCCACCACCGGCGAACCGTCGGAGCTGCCGAAACGTAGATCCACCGCGGGGCTGGCGATGCTGAAGGAGATGGCTGATATCGAGATGGGTCCAACCGTGCCCTCTACTTTGCCGCCGAGATGGTCGTTGAGTCCGCTGAAGGGAATCGTCGGAATAGTGAAGGCGTCGATGTTGGCCGGGGTGATGGTGGCGTTTAGGGGGATATCGCCGAACACGGAGAAGTCGAAGTACCCGGTGATTTCGGAAACCGTGATGGTGTAGTTGAGCCCGTAGAGGCCTTGGGAGTTGCCGCGCCACAGTAGGCCGTTGTCCATGTCGCCGGTGATGAAGGCGCCGGTGTCGAGGGTGCCGGCGTTGGCGATGCCGGTGCTGTAGGTGCCGGTGTTGAACCAGCCGGTGTTGTGGGCGCCGGGGTTGGCGATGCCGGTGTTGGTGGCGCCGGTGTTGTACCAGCCGCTGTTGTAGCTTCCGGCGTTGGCCACGCCGGTGTTGAGTGCCCCGGAGTTGAACCATCCGGTGTTGGTGGTGCCGGTGTTGGCGATGCCGGTGTTGTAGCTACCGGAGTTTCCGATGCCGAAGTTGGCGGTGCCGGAATTGAAAAAGCCGACGTTGTTGCTGCCGGAGTTGAACAAACCGATGTTGTCGGTGCCGGAATTCCATGCCCCGAACCCGACCTGATGATCCCCGCTGAGCCCGATACCGATATTGCCGGTGCCGGTATTGGCCAAGCCGATATTGCCCAACCCGATGTTGGCCCAGCCCAGATTGTGGCTGCCGGTGTTGGCGATCCCGATATTGTCGAGCCCCGAGACCACCGCGGTGCCGGTATTGGCGAACCCGATGTTGGCGCTGCCGATATTGGCGCTGCCCAGGTTGTGCTCGCCGACGTTGGCGCTGCCCAGGTTGTAGTCGCCGACATTGCCGCTGCCGATGTTGAAACTGCCCAGGTTGCCCCAGCCCACATTGAGCTGACCCACGTTGCCCAACCCGGCGTTGAACAGCGTGCCCGACGCGCTGTGCAACACCCCGGACAGATCGGTGCCGATGTTGGCCACCCCGGAAACCTGGGCCACACTGGCCAGATCGACGGTGCTGGTGTTGTACCAACCCGAGATGGTGTTGCCCAGATTGGCCACCCCCGACTGCAACGCACCGACGTTGCGCCACCCCGAATTCCCCAACACCCCCGTCGAGAAATTCTGCCACCCCGAATTGTTGGCCCCGAAATTACCGAACCCCGACGAACTACCCGACCCACTATTGAAAAACCCCGACGACGGACCACTCGTCGAATTCCCAAAACCCGGTCGGGCGGGAATGTCGATGAATTTGATGTCGATGGGACCCACGCCGCTGGTGAGAATGGCGCCTACCGTTGTCGTCGGCGAGCCGACTTGGGCGGTCAGCTGGGGCAGGACGCCGGTAATGGTGGGGATGACGATGGGCCCGATGTCGACGCTGAGATAGTCCGAGTTTAAGACGCTCGCCTTGAACTCCGGAATAGTGAAACCCTGGATGTTGAGGTTCGACATGCCGAGATCAAGCGGAATATTCACCGGCAGGCCCATATCCAGATTCAGCAACGGGAATTCGGGAATGTAGATACCGGCCTCGATCGCGATCAAACCCTGGTAATCATCACGCCACAGGAAGCCGTTGTTGTAGTTGCCGGCGATGAGAACGCCGGTGTTGACGTTGCCCGAATTGAGTACGCCGGTGTTGTAGTCACCGCTGTTGAACCATCCGGTGTTGTAATCGCCGGTGTTGCCGACGCCGGTGTTGGTGTTGCCGGTGTTGTAGGAGCCGCTGTTGTAGTCGCCCGGGTTGGCGGTTCCGCTGTTGACGTCGCCGGTGTTGAAGAAGCCGGTGTTGACGCTGCCGGTATTGGCGATGCCGGTGTTGTAGTTGCCCGGATTGCCGTAGCCCCAGTTGCCGATTCCCGGGTTGCCGATACCGGTGTTTGCGGTGCCCGCGTTGCCGATGCCGAAGTTACCCGTGCCCGAGTTTCCGATGCCGACGTTTCCGGTGCCCGAGTTGAACAAGCCGACGTTGTTGCTGCCCGAGTTGAACAAGCCGCTGTTGCCGCTACCTGAGTTCAGCGCGCCGAATCCGACTTGGCCGTTGCCGGTGAGCCCGATGCCGATGTTGTTGCTGCCGGTGTTCCCGAGGCCGATATTGGCGTTGCCGGCGTTGCCGAAACCGACGTTGAAGTCACCCAGATTTCCAAGGCCGGCGTTGTTGGCGCCCAAGTTCCCCAGTCCGGTGTTGTGACTGCCCCAGTTACCCGGACCGACGTTGCCGCTGCCCCAGTTTCCCGAGCCGATATTGCCGTCACCGAAGTTTCCGAAGCCGACGTTGTCACTGCCGACGTTGCCGCTACCCAGGTTGTAGCTGCCGTCGTTTCCGCTGCCGACGTTCACATCGCCGTGGTTGGCAAAGCCGATGTTGATGTTCGATAAACCATTGAAGAGGCCGGAAATGTGGCTGCCGGTGTTTCCGATTCCGGAAACGTCGGCAGGCGTTGCGAGACTTGCCGTGGCGGTGTTCAGGAAGCCTGAAATGGTATTGCCGAAGTTGGACACGCCCGATGTCAGATCGCCCAGGTTCTTGTAGCCGGAGATGCCCGAGCCGCCGGAGGCGGCGTTCCAGAAACCCGAAAGGTTCGCGCCGACATTGCCGATGCCCGATGAGCTGCCGTTGCCCGTGTTGAAGAAACCTGACGACGGCACGGTGGTCGAGTTCCCGAAGCCCGGAGCGGCCGGGATGTGGACGATCGGGATCCTGATGGGCCCGATGGAGCCGGGCCCGCTGAGCTGCAGAACAGAACTCGGGGAGCCGAGGGTTCCGGCAATCGACGGCAGGTCAATGTAAATGTTGGGAATGGTGATCGGCCCGACACTGACGGCCTCGAATTTCAGGAAACCGAGTATTTTGACGTCGGCGGTGTATTTCGGAAGCGTGAAGCTGTCCAGAACCAAGGTGCCGAGTGTGGCGCTGAACGGGAGATTGGCCGGCACCTGAAGGTCCAGATAGGCCGGGATGGCGGTGTCGGGGATGACGATCTCGTAGTCGATGGCCACCAGGCCCTGGTAGTCGCCGCGCCATAAGACGCCGTTGGAGTAGCTGCCCAGGTTGAAAGCACCGGTGTCGACATCGCCTGAATTCGCCAAACCGGTGTTGTAGTCGCCGGTGTTCAGGTAGCCGGTGTTGTAGTTGCCGGCGTTGAATCCAAGCGTGTTGAAACTGCCGGCGTTGAAACTTCCGGAGTTGTAACCGCCGGCGTTAAAGATGCCGGTGTTGACATTGCCGGCGTTGATGAGGCCGGTGTTGATGTCACCGGCGTTGAGCAAACCGGTGTTGATATGGCCGGAGTTGCCGATGCCCCAGTTGCCGGTGCCGGAGTTGGCGATGCCGACGTTTCCGGTGCCCGAGTTGAACAGGCCGATGTTGTTGGTGCCCGAGTTGAACAAGCCGCTGTTGCCGCTGCCCGAATTCAGCGCACCGAACCCGACCTGGCCCGTGCCGGTGAGCCCGATGCCGATATTGCCGGTGCCGGAGTTGCCGATGCCGATATTAGCGTCGCCGGCGTTTCCGAAACCGGTGTTGAAGTCGCCGAAGTTCCCGAGACCGAAGTTGTTCGCGCCGAAGTTCCCAAGGCCGACGTTGTAGCTGCCCAGGTTGGCGGACCCGACGTTGTAATTACCCACGTTGCCGGGACCAAGGTTATAGAGCCCGATATTTCCGCTACCGACGTTCAAACTGCCGTTGTTGCCCGAACCGAGGTTGTAGTCGCCGATATTGCCGAAACCTACGTTCCAATTGCCGACATTACCGAGGCCGAGATTGAAGTCCGTTGCATCCGTGACGTAATCGCGGAAAAAGCCCGCCAGGTTGACGCCGACGTTTTGGAATCCGGAAACGTTGGCCGGGGTGGACAGGTCCACCGTGCCGGTGTTGAGCCAGCCCGACATGGTGTTGCCCAGGTTCGCCAGGCCCGACAGCGCCGAACCCCAGTTCTTGATCCCCGAGTTTCCGAGGCCTCCGAACGAAACGTTCTGCCAGCCCGAATTGTTCGCGCCGACATTGAAGAAGCCCGATGAGCTGCCGATGCCGCTGTTGAAGAATCCCGACGAGGGCAGGCTGGTCGAATTGCCGTAGCCAGGCGCCATGCCGAAATTGAAAATGGTGATATCGAAGGGACCGATAGTGCCGTACCCGATGATCGGTAGAGTGCTCGGCGATCCGATGGTCCCATGCGGCGCGGGCGTGGGACTGGCCAGCGTGACTTGCGGGATGTACAGGGCATTGATTGTTCCTACCAGCGCGGGGATGGGACCTATGTGGTTGGTGAATCCGAAGGGAATATCACTGATGGTCATGCCGCTATAGACGGTGTTGCCGTCAAAGACCGTGGTAATGGGGATATCGATGAAGAGCGTCCCGTTCACATTGACGGGTATTTGGGGAACATGGATTGTGTAATTGCCGCCGTAGAGGCCTTGGGAGTTGCCGCGCCACAGTAGGCCGTTGTCCATGTCGCCGGTGATGAAGGCGCCGGTGTCGAGGGTGCCGGCGTTGGCGATGCCGGTGCTGTAGGTGCCGGTGTTGAACCAGCCGGTGTTGTGGGCGCCGGGGTTGGCGATGCCGGTGTTGGTGGCGCCGGTGTTGTACCAGCCGCTGTTGTAGCTTCCGGCGTTGGCCACGCCGGTGTTGAGTGCCCCGGAGTTGAACCATCCGGTGTTGGTGGTGCCGGTGTTGGCGATGCCGGTGTTGTAGCTACCGGAGTTTCCGATGCCGAAGTTGGCGGTGCCGGAATTGAAAAAGCCGACGTTGTTGCTGCCGGAGTTGAACAAACCGATGTTGTCGGTGCCGGAATTCCATGCCCCGAACCCGACCTGATGATCCCCGCTGAGCCCGATACCGATATTGCCGGTGCCGGTATTGGCCAAGCCGATATTGCCCACCCCGATGTTGGCCCAGCCCAGATTGTGGCTGCCGGTGTTGGCGATCCCGATGTTGTCGAGCCCCGAGACCACCGCGGTGCCGGTATTGGCGAACCCGATGTTGGCGCTGCCGATATTGGCGCTGCCCAGGTTGTGCTCGCCGACGTTGGCGCTGCCCAGGTTGTAGTCGCCGACATTGCCGCTGCCGATGTTGAAACTGCCCAGGTTGCCCCAGCCCACATTGAGCTGACCCACATTGCCCAACCCGGCGTTGAACAGCGTGCCCGACGCGCTGTGCAACACCCCGGACAGATCGGTGCCGATGTTGGCCACCCCGGAAACCTGGGCCACACCGGCCAGATCGACGGTGCTGGTGTTGTACCAACCCGAGATGGTGTTGCCCAGATTGGCCACCCCCGACTGCAACGCACCGACGTTGCGCCACCCCGAATTCCCCAACACCCCCGTCGAGAAATTCTGCCACCCCGAATTGTTGGCCCCGAAATTACCGAACCCCGACGAACTACCCGACCCACTATTGAAAAACCCCGACGACGGACCACTCGTCGAATTCCCAAAACCCGGTGCCGCGGCGATATTGATGATGGGAATAGTCCGTCCCTCGAGGGCGCCGTGGATAGATATCTCGATCGCAGTCGTTTGGCTGCCGGTAGTGAGGGTCACATGAGGAGCGGAGATCGAGGACGTCGGAATGGTCATCGGGCCGAGGTAGAAGTTTCCAAAAGCCGTCTTGGGGTAATAAAAGCCGGGAATGGTATATTCCTGCCCGCCGAGGTCATATATCTTGTAGATTGGGATTCGAATCTCGAAATCGATGGGTACGGTCGGAGTGGTGATATTCAGGTTGAGGGCGATCTGGCCCTGGTTGTCGGCACTGATGAAGAAGCCATTATTGAAATCGCCGGAGTTGACCGCGCCGGTGTTGACGTTTCCGGTGTTGAACACGCCCGTGTTGTAGTCGCCCGGGTTGGACCATCCGGTGTTGTAGCCGCCGGGGTTATACCAACCGGTGTTGAAGCTGCCCCGGTTGGCGGCGCCGGTGTTGTAGTCGCCCGTATTAGCGAAGCCGGTGTTGATGATGCCGGCGTTGAACAGGCCGGTGTTGTAGCTACCCGTATTGCCGATACCGGTATTGCCGGTGCCCGGGTTGCCGATTCCCCAGTCGCCGGTGCCCGAGTTGCCGACGCCGACGTTGCCGGTGCCGGAGTTGAACAGGCCGATGTTATTGGTGCCGGAGTTGAACAGGCCGATGTTGTTGGCGCCGGAGTTCAGGGCGCCGAACCCGACCTGGCCGGTGCCGGTGAGGCCGACACCGACATTGTTGCTGCCGGTATTGCCGAAGCCGACATTGTTGTTGCCGGTGTTCGCAAATCCGTGGTTGCTGTCGCCGGCGTTCCAGAGGCCAATGTTGAATTCACCGAAGTTCGCGGGACCGATATTGTAGCTGCCCAGATTTGCCGAGCCAATATTGTAGCTGCCCAGGTTCCCGAAGCCGGCGTTGAAAAAGCCGAAATTCCCACTGCCCAGGTTCGTGTCGCCGACATTTCCGCTGCCGAAGTTCGCGCTGCCGACATTCCCGCTGCCGAAATTGAAGCTGCCGATGTTGGCGTCGCCGAAATTCAGCCGGCCGCTGTTGGCGAAGCCGACATTGACATTCGAGGGCCCACCGAAGAAACCCGACATGTGGTTGCCGGTGTTGACGGCACCCGAGACAAGCGCCGCCGTGCCGAGGCTCAGCGTGCTCGCGTTGAAGAGGCCCGACATCGTGTTGCCCGTATTCACCAGCCCCGACAGCAGGGCTCCGTAGTTGCCGATTCCGGTGTTGCCTTGGCTTCCGGTCGAGGAGTTGACGAAGCCTGAATTGTTGGCGCCGGAGTTGAAGAATCCGGATGCGGCGCCGGTGCCGGAATTGAAAAAGCCCGACGACGGGATGCTCGTCGTGTTGCCGATACCGGGGCCGCCGCCCTGGTAATCGCCCCGCCAGAAGAGGCCGTTGCTGTAGCTGCCCGAGATGAAGGCCCCGGTATCAACGTTGCCCGCGTTGGCGATGCCGGTGTTGTAGTTGCCGTAGTTCAGCCAACCCGTGTTGTAGTCGCCGACGTTGAAGGCGCCCGTGTTGAAGCTGCCCGAGTTCCAGCTGCCGCTGTTATTGCCGCCGGAGTTGGCGATACCCGTATTGACGACACCCGAGTTGAAGAAGCCGGTGTTGACGTCGCCGGAATTTCCGATACCCGTGTTGTAGCCGTTACCCGAGTTCCCGATGCCCCAGTTGCCGCTGCCCGAATTCCCGATCCCCACGTTACCGGTGCCCGAGTTGAAGAAGCCGACGTTGCCGGTGCCCGAGTTCATACCACCGAAACCCCAGCGGTTGTCCCCGTTGAGCCCGATTCCGCGGTTCCCGGTGCCGGTGTTGCCGAAACCGATATTATTGTCACCGGTATTGCCGATACCGATGTTGCCGTTTCCTGTATTTCCGAAGCCGATGTTGCGAAGCGCCGCTGTCAACATCGGACCAGAATTTCCGAAGCCAATGTTGTTGGTGCCGATATTGCCGCTGCCGATATTGCTGCTGCCGGTATTTCCCGACCCGAAGTTGAAATCGCCGATATTGGCGTTGCCGACGTTGCCCCGGCCAACGTTGGCCAAGCCGACGTTGCGAAAGGGAACCACAATGTCCTGGGCGGCCGCCGCGGCGGCATTGACGGTGGCTGGGTTAACCAGGCGCGCCAGCGTCGGCGGGAAGGGCGTCAGCGTCGACAAGGCCGCCGACGCCCGGGCGTGGTAGTCCAACATCGCGGCCACGTCCCGGGCCCACATCTGTTCGTACTGAATTTCAGCGTCGGCGATCGCGGTCGCGTTTTGCCCGAGCAGGTTCGAAAACACCAGTGACACAAGCTGAGTGCGGTTGGCCGAAATGATCGCCGGATGCACCGTGGCCGCCAGCGCCGCCTCGAACGCGGCCGCGGTCAACCGTGCCCGCAGCGCCGCCTGCTCAGCCTGGCTTGCCGCCGCATTCAACCAGCCCAGATAGGGGACGGCCGCATCAGCCATCGCTGTTGAGGCAGGGCCCTGCCAGAAGGAACCTGCCAGCCCCGAGGTCACCGAGGAAAACGACGTCGCGGCCGAACCCAGCTCTGCAGCCAGACCGTCCCAGGCCACCGCCGCATTGAGCATCGGCCCCAGCCCCGCGCCGAGGTACATACGTGCCGAGTTGATCTCCGGGGGCAAGACCGCGAAATTCATCAGCTCTCCTGGCTGGAACCGTCGGTCGCCGTCACAGAGGCAGACAATCCCGTCGCATCCCTCGGGTCCGTGAGTCTCCTAGCGTAACGATTATTCGAAAGTGCGCGGCCGGACCGTATTTGTTTGGGAGAAAAAAATTCAGAGCTTGCGCGGGTGAGCGGCGCCGGCTCACACGCGGATCGAAAACTGGGCGATCGCCGGTTCACCCGGGCGGGCCACCCGATAACCGCCGCGGCGCAACGCATCCGTCGGCGCAGCCATCGGCTCGAAGCACACCACGTCCTCACCAGGGGGCGCGAAGATTTGCGCCGCCGGGTAGCCGCGTTCGAAACACACCTGCAGGCGGCGGCCGCCGCCGGAGACCGCGAAGACCGACCCGTCGTCGACCTGGTCGTAGCCGTCGTCCAGGCTCTCGTCACGCAATCGCCGTGACATCGCCGGCTGCTCGGCCGTCTCGCCGGTGGGCAGTCCGCGCCCGTCGAGATACAGACGGCGCAGCCTCGCCGTCTCGATGGTCCACTCGCCGCGGGCGACGTCCGGGATGTGCAGGTACGGGTGGAAGCCGAAGCACAGCGGCACCGCTCGGTCCCCGGTCGCGGTGACGGTGGTGCGTACCGTCAACGTGCGCTCCGCGAGCCGCACGGACATGGCAAGCACATGCGGATACGGGAAGCTGGCCAGCAATGTCGGGTCGGCGCCGAAGTCCAGCTCGGCGGTCAGTTCGTTCGCCGATTCGGCCGTCAGCCGCCAGCCGGGATATGCGGCCAGGACACCGTGGATCGGCAGCCCGGCCGGGTCGGCGCGAACTCCGTTAGCCCCGGCAGTCAGCGTCACCGTCGCGTCTTCGGCCGTATAGGTATTGGCGCCCAGCCGATTCGCCCACGGATACAGAATCGGTATCCCCATCGTCTTTCCCGCGGTGATGTAGGCGTCCAGACCTCTTCGCTGACCGAGCAGTTGCACCCCGCCGTCGGTCAGCGCGCTGCCGATCATCCCGGCCTCGGGCACGAATTGCGCCACCACCGATGAGGACGGGTCGCGCAGGGTGACGACGTGCACCCCATCAGCCTAGTTGGCCGTTCCGGCCTGATCGGCGGCTCTGGGTGGCGGCGCGGCCGGTACCGCGGTGCGGTGCGGCCCGGCGCCACCCTACTGCGACAGCGGGTCGTGCTGAATGCGTTCCGGCGGTGCGCCTTTGGCGATGAGAGCGGCCTTGGTCGCGCGCACCATGTTCGGGCCCCCGCAGATCAGGATCTGCCGGTCGCCCCAACCGCCGTACTTGGTGACCATCTCGGCCAACCGCCCGGTCTGACGCACATGCAGGCCGCGCGGCGGCGATACGTCGGGGTAGTCGGCGGCCCAGGACGGGTCGCGGGGGTACTCCGAGACCGGCGAGACGGAGAGCCACGGATTGTGTGCGGCAATCTGCCACAGCATGGGCAGGTCGTAGAGCTCGCAGGAATAGCGAGCTCCGAAAAACAGGTGGACTCGCGGGTTGTCCGCAAACCGGCTGAGGTCCAGGATCAGTGCCCGCAGCGGCGCCAGGCCGGTGCTACCGGCGACCATGAGCACGTCGCCGCCGTCGCGGTCCACGTGAAAGCCGCCGTGCGGGCTGGACAATCGCCACCGGTCACCGGGCCGGGTCTCGTTGACGATGGCGTTGCTCACCAGGCCGCCGGGCACCACGCGGACGTGAAACTCGATCCGGCCGTCGGGGTCGGCGGGGATGGCGGGGCTGAGGTATCGCCAGCGGCGGGGGCACTGCGGGACATGGACGTTGACGTATTGGCCGGGGTGGTAGTCCAGCGGCTGGTCTAGACGCAGGCGGACGACCGCGAGGTCACGCGACACCCGGGCATGTTCGACCACCGTTCCGTTCCACCACGCGGGCCCCTGCTCGGCGTCAGCGGCGCCGCTCATCACCCCGGTGATCAGCTTCAGCGACTGGTCGGCGGCCCGCTCGACGGTGTCGGTCCACGCTCGCCGGCTTTCCTGGCCCAGGTAGCCACGTAGCGTCTGATACAGCGCGCGGCGCAAGGTGTCGTACTGGGTTGGCAGCACGCCGTATTTGCGGTGGTCCCGACCGAGTTGGGCCAGGAAGGCCACCGGTTCTTCGGCGCGCTGCTCGACGAGCTCGCCATACACCCAGTGCAGCGCATGCGCGAAAGCTGCTCGTTGACTGTCCATTTCGGGAGGGAACAGGTCGCGCACCGAAGCGTCGAGGGCAAACCAGTTGGTGTAGAACCGGCGGACGAGGTCGTTGCGGCCCTCCGCGGGGGCGAACGCGTCGCGCAGCACCCGCAAAGCATCTCGGTCCTCGAGGCCCACGGACCCCGATTCTAGGCCCGCCGGACGTGGTGCTCAGCGATCTCGCACATCCTCGAACATCTAACGTGACTCCCGGCTACTGCGGGCAACACCGCCCCGATCCGGGAAAGCCAGCGGCGAGCGCAACTCGCCACGCCTTACAGAGCGTGAATTCCCTTGTGCAGCAACGCTAACCCGATCACCAGCAGGATGGCCGCCACTAGTGCGGTGTTGTGCTTTTCCATCCAATTCTTCAGTCGCTCCAGCGGAGCGTCGAGGCGCTCACCGGCGACGGTATAGGCCAACACCGGAAGCGCGACCGACGCGCCGGCGACAGCTACGAAGAGCGCGGCCGATATCATCGTCCCGCTGTTACCCAGTGCGACGGTGCCGATTGCCAATCCGGCTGCCGCGCAGATGAATAACACCCTGGGATTGAGCACCGTCAGTGCCGCTGCGGTCGGCGCCGCCCGCCCGGGTGTGACCGAGGTGAGCGTTCGCATCCAGGCCGGTATGTGGTCGTGACCGCGGCGGGTCAGCCAGCGTATGACGCCGAACCGATCAGCGCTATGCCCAGGACGATCCGCAGCCAGGACGCCCATGCGGGGGGCGTCTCACGCAGACCGCCCAACAGGTTGGAGATGCTGATGGAAAGTGCGGTCAGCCCCGCCAGCCCCACCAGCCGGCCGGTGAGATAGGCCAGACCGCTCTCCCGCGGATGATGCGTGTGCAAGACGAGCACTCCCGGGATGATCGATAGCGGCGAAACCGTGACCACCAGGGCAAGCGGCGCCACTTCAACCGTTTAGGAAGACTCTCCGACCGTCACGCGCAGAACGGTAGCTGACGTCGTGGTGTCGCACCTGCCGTCAGAGGCGGGACTGAGCTTCCGGGCGCCGCCCACCACCGCCGTGCGGTCGTCGCCGTCGGGCACCGCCGGCTTCCCGGACATCGGTGGTCTCTTGTTACCAAGCTGAGTCAGGTGGTATCAGACATATGGCCGGGCGTTCGCCGACAACCTAGGCTTGAGCGGAACAGACTCAACATTGACGGCGTTCTATATCCCGACAAGCATTTTTCACCGAACGTAGATCCCGAACGGAGTTGTCGTGGACTCTTTCAATCCGACCACCAAGACGCAGGCGGCTCTGACGTCGGCTCTGCAGGCCGCTTCGGCCGCCGGCAATCCCGAAATCAGGCCGGCTCACCTGCTAATGGCCCTGTTGACGCAGGCCGACGGAATCGCCGCGCCGCTGCTGGAGGCCGTCGGCGTCGAGCCTGCCGGCATCCGCGCCGAAGCGCAGCGGCTTCTCGACCGGTTGCCGCAGGCCAGCGGCGCGAGCACGCAGCCGCAACTGTCCCGCGAATCGCTGGCGGCGATCACCGCCGCTCAGCAGCTGGCCACCGAGCTGGATGACGAGTACGTCTCCACCGAGCATGTGATGGTCGGCCTGGCCACCGGTGACTCCGACGTTGCCAAACTACTGAACGGCCACGGCGCCTCCCCGCAAGCCCTGCGGGAGGCGTTCGTCAAGGTGCGCGGCAGCGCCCGCGTCACCAGCCCCGAACCCGAGGCGACCTATCAGGCGCTGGAGAAGTACTCCACCGACCTGACCGCGCGGGCCCGCGAGGGCAAGCTCGACCCGGTTATCGGGCGCGACAACGAGATTCGCCGCGTTGTGCAGGTGCTGAGCCGTCGCACCAAGAACAACCCGGTGCTCATCGGTGAGCCCGGCGTCGGCAAGACCGCGATCGTCGAGGGCCTGGCCCAGCGGATCGTCGCCGGCGACGTCCCGGAAAGCCTGCGGGACAAGACGATCATCGCGCTGGACCTGGGCTCGATGGTCGCCGGCTCGAAGTATCGCGGCGAGTTCGAGGAACGGCTCAAGGCGGTCCTCGACGACATCAAGAACTCGGCCGGTCAGATCATCACCTTCATCGACGAGCTGCACACCATCGTCGGCGCCGGCGCGACCGGTGAGGGCGCGATGGACGCCGGCAACATGATCAAGCCGATGCTGGCGCGCGGCGAGCTGCGGCTGGTCGGCGCGACCACGCTCGACGAGTACCGCAAGTACATCGAGAAGGACGCCGCGCTGGAGCGTCGATTCCAGCAAGTATTCGTCGGGGAGCCGTCGGTGGAGGACACCATTGGCATCTTGCGCGGCCTCAAGGACCGCTACGAGGTGCACCACGGCGTGCGCATCACCGACTCGGCACTGGTGGCGGCGGCCACGCTGTCCGACCGTTACATCACCGCCCGCTTCCTGCCCGACAAGGCGATCGACCTGGTCGACGAGTCGGCCAGCCGGCTGCGGATGGAAATCGACTCGCGGCCCGTCGAGATCGACGAGGTGGAGCGGCTGGTACGCCGGCTGGAGATCGAAGAAATGGCGCTGGCCAAGGAGGAGGACGAGGCCTCCAAGGAGCGGCTGGAGAAGCTGCGCGCCGAGCTGGCCGACCAGAAAGAAAAGCTGGCAGAACTTACCGCGCGCTGGCAGAACGAGAAGAACGCCATCGAGATCGTCCGTGAGCTCAAGGAGCAGCTGGAAGCCCTGCGCGGGGAATCCGAGCGCGCCGAACGCGACGGCGACCTGGCCAAGGCCGCCGAGCTGCGGTACGGCCGGATCCCCGAGGTCGAGAAGAAGCTCGACGCGGCGCTGCCGGAGGCCCAGGCCCGTGAGCAGGTGATGCTCAAGGAGGAGGTCGGTCCGGACGACATCGCCGACGTGGTGTCGGCGTGGACAGGCATCCCGGCCGGCCGGCTGCTGGAAGGCGAGACGGCCAAGCTGCTGCGGATGGAAGACGAGCTGGGCAAGCGCGTGGTCGGGCAGAAGAAGGCGGTGCAGGCGGTGTCGGATGCGGTGCGCCGCAGCCGGGCCGGCGTCTCCGACCCCAACCGGCCGACCGGGGCGTTCATGTTCCTCGGCCCGACCGGTGTCGGTAAGACCGAGCTGGCCAAGGCGCTGGCCGACTTCCTGTTCGACGACGAGCGCGCGATGGTGCGCATCGACATGAGCGAGTACGGCGAGAAGCACACCGTGGCCCGGTTGATCGGTGCCCCGCCCGGCTATGTCGGGTACGAGGCCGGCGGTCAGCTGACCGAATCGGTGCGCCGCCGCCCTTACACGGTGGTGCTGTTCGACGAGGTCGAGAAGGCTCACCCCGACGTGTTCGACGTGCTGCTGCAGGTGCTCGACGAAGGCCGGCTCACCGACGGCCATGGCCGCACGGTCGACTTCCGCAACACCATCTTGATCCTGACGTCCAACCTGGGATCGGGCGGCAGCGAGGAGCAGGTGATGGCCGCGGTGCGCGCGACGTTCAAGCCGGAGTTCATCAACCGGCTGGACGACGTGCTGATCTTCGAGGGCCTCAACCCCGAGGAACTGGTTCAGATCGTCGACATCCAGCTGGCGCAGCTGCAGAAACGGCTGGCGCAACGGCGGTTGCAGCTCGAGGTGTCGCTGCAAGCCAAGCAGTGGCTGGCGCATCGCGGATTCGACCCGGTGTACGGCGCGCGTCCGTTGCGGCGGCTGGTCCAGCAGGCCATCGGCGACCAGCTGGCCAAGATGCTGCTGGCCGGCGAGGTGCACGACGGCGACGTGGTGCCGGTCAATGTCAGCGCTGACGGCGATGCGCTGATCCTGGGCTAGGACGCGGGCGGTTTCGGCGCGGCGCCCCGCTCGAAGTCTCGGGTCTGGGCGCCGGCGTCGATGATCGCCTGAAGCAGTCGGCGTGCTGCGGGTTCGGCCAGCGTTTCGCGAAGCAGCTGATCCTCGATGCGCAGGCCGGTCGCGACGTCCAGCCGCTCGTCCAGGGCGGCGTCCACCGCGCGTTTGGCGGCCGCGATCGCCGTCGGCGGGCTCGAGGCGATGCGGGCGGCGAGCCTGTCGACGAACCCGCGCAGTTCGTCGGCCGGCAGCGCCCGGTTGAGGTATCCCCAGGCCTCGGCCGTCGCGGCGTCGATGTCCAGGCAACCCAGGATCGCTTCCAGGGCCCGCCCGCGACCGACCAGCCGGGGGAGTCGCTGAGTGCCTCCGCCACCGGGAATGATTCCCACCGAAACCTCGGGATGGCCCAGCACGGTCGTGCCGAGCGCGGCAAAGCGCATGTCGAAAGCCATCGCGAACTCGCAGCCACCACCACGGCAGATTCCCTCGATGACCGCGATGGTTGCCTTCGGCAGGGTTCGGATCCGCTCCGTCATCGCGTGGAAGAACGACAGTTCGTCGTGCAGTGCGGTGTCCGCAGTTTCGGGACGGCCATGCAAGTCGCCGAGCAGCGAGACGTCCGCATGCGCGATGAAGAACTCCGGATCGGCCGAGTCGACGATCAGCACCCGCACCCCGTCGTCGCTGGCGACTTCCCCCAAGAGCCGGTCGATCTCGGTCAGCAGGGGCATGTCCAGCAAGTTGATCGGCGGATGATCGATCGTCGCCAGGCAGACGCCGTTCGCCCTGGAGGTGCGGATGAGCCGGTAATCCTCATACATCCCTACGCCTCCCTGATACGTCCCTGATACGTCCCTGATACGTCTCCAATATCCCTAAGCCTCCGAGATCTTCACGTACCCCTGCTGCACCAGCTGGGTCAGTCTGGCCATGGCGTTCCTGTTGATCCTGGTTCCGGGGATCAGGTCGGCATTGCGCCAACCGTTGGCCCTCGCGGTGGCCCCGCACAACTCGATGTGCACGCCCTTGGCTATCAGGTCGGCCAGCACCCGCTTGTACGGATTGCCCGTGCTGACGTGCCGGTTGGCGTTGTAGGCCTGGTCGTCGAGTGTCACGTGTCCGGCGTTCGTGTGGAACACGGCGACGACGTGCGAGCTGATCTGCCAGGCGGCCGCGTCGGCCACGACGATTCCCAGGTGGAACAGGACGGCCGGCATGTCCCCTTCGAAGGTGAGCGATGCCACGCTGAACACGACCTTCACCTCGTCGAGTTCGACCGGAACGTCGATATGCAGCGTCTCGTCTGATAGGGACACAGCTGACTCCCGTCTCGATAGTGCGGATTCGATGTCGGCAATGATCCACCCGGAAGTGAAATACGTTTGCCGTCACATGCGACCGGGACATGCGACAAGCCCGGTATTGACTCCTGTGATTCGGTTGTGACCTGCTCGGATTCTTTATTCGGGCCCATCAGCAGATAGGCTGTCTCCCGTGGTCCCGCTTTGGTTCACGCTGTCCGCGCTGTGCTTCGTCGGTGCGGTGGTGTTGCTGTACGTCGACATCGATCGACGACGCGGGCGCAGCCGACGTCGTAGGTCGTGGGCGCGGTCGCACGGCTTCGACTACGAGCGCGAGTCGACCGAAATCCTGCATCGCTGGAAGCGCGGTGTGATGTCGACGGTCGGCGATGTCCCGGCCAAGAACGTCGTGCTGGGTCAGATTCGCGGCGAGGCCGTCTACATCTTCGATCTCGAGGAAGTCGCCACGGTGATCGCCCTGCACCGCAAGGTGGGCACCAACGTCGTGGTGGACCTGCGGCTCAAGGGACTCAAAGAACCACGGGAAAGCGACATCTGGTTGCTCGGCGCGATCGGGCCGCGGATGGTGTACTCCACCAATCTCGACGCGGCCCGCCGGGCCTGCGATCGGCGCATGGTCACCTTCGCGCACACTGCACCCGACTGCGCCGAGATCATGTGGAACGAGCAGAACTGGACGCTCGTCAGCATGCCGATCTCCAGCACCCGCACGCAGTGGGACGAGGGGCTGCGCACCGTGCGCCAGTTCAACGACCTGTTACGGGTGTTGCCGCCACTGCCGCAGGACGAGACCTCTCCAGAGAGCGCAGAACCGGCGCGCAACGCAGCACCGGGCCGTCCGCTGGCATCCGCACGTCAGGCCGAACTGCCGCCCCGGCGCGCTCAGGTCGACCCGGCCGCCGGGCTGATACCCGATCCGGCTCGTCGGGTGGCCGAGCCGGTGCGTCGTGACGAAGGTCGTCCCGAAGGCTTTCGGCGTCCGCCGCCGGCGGGTCGTAACGGCCGGCAAGCCAGCAACTTCCAGCACTGATAGCGGGGCCCTGGGAGCCGGCTGCCGGTCAGTACACTGTCGCTCATGCCACGGCCCGTCGCGCTGATCACAGGTCCGACTTCCGGGATTGGCTCCGGCTACGCGCGACGCTACGCGCGTGACGGCTACGACCTCGTTCTCGTCGCCCGTGACGTCGACCGGTTACAGCAATTGGCCGGCGAGTTGGAGGCGCAGGCCGGCGGCGTCGAGGTCCTGCCCGCCGACCTGGCCGACGCGGCCGACCGCGCCAAGGTCGCCGAACGGCTCTCCCGGGGCGTCCGGGTATTGGTCAACAATGCCGGTCTGGGCACTTCCGGGGAATTCTGGACGACCGATCCCGCCCTGCTGCAGGCGCAGCTCGACGTCAACGTCACGGCGGTGATGCAACTGACCCGGGCCGCGTTGCCGGCCATGCTCGAAGCCGGCGCGGGCACCGTCATCAATATCGCCAGCGTCGCCGGTCTGCTATCCGGTCGTGGGTCGACCTACTCGGCCTCCAAAGCCTGGGTGATCTCGTTCAGTGAGGGTCTGGCCAACGGGCTGCAGGGCACCGGTGTGGGCGTGCACGCCGTATGCCCGGGCTATGTGCACACCGAATTCCATGCCCGGGCCGGCCTCGAGATGCCCAAGGTCCCGTCGTTCATGTGGCTCGAGGTCGACGACGTGGTCAGCCAAAGCCTGGCCGATGTCACCCGCGGCAAGGTGATCAGCATTCCGGGCCTGCAGTACAAGGCAATTGGCACGGCCGGGCGGCTGATGCCACGGGGTCTGGTCAGGGCGGCGGTCAATCGCGTCGGCGGTGGTCGTGGCCGAAGCTGACCGCGACGAGCTTGCCGAGCTGGTACGCCGGTTGTCGCTGGTGCACGGGCGCGTCACGCTGTCGTCGGGCAAACAGGCCGACTACTACGTCGACCTGCGCCGCGCCACCCTGCACCACCGGGCGTCGGCCCTGATCGGCAGGCTGATGCGCGAACTCACCGCCGACTGGGACTATGCGCTCGTCGGCGGTCTGACGCTGGGTGCTGACCCGGTGGCGACGGCCATCATGCACGCGCCCGGCCGCCCGATCGATGCGTTCGTCGTCCGGAAGTCAACGAAAACCCATGGCTTGCAACGACTTATCGAAGGATCCGAGGTGTCCGGCCAGCGGGTCCTGGTGGTCGAGGACACCAGTACCACGGGCAACTCCGCGCTGACGGCGGTGCACGCCGTCCAGGACGCCGGAGGCGAGGTGGTCGGCGTGGCCGTTGTCGTAGACCGCGCCACCGGTGCCGCCGAGGCCATCGAGGCCGAAGGTCTGCCGTACCGCAGCGTGCTGGGGCTTGCCGACCTGGGACTGGGCTAGGCCACCGGCGGTGCGTGTTCTGGTTGCGCTGATCGTGGTCCTGTCCTGCCTGGCCTGCTCCCGTTCGGCACCGGATCGCATCTACGGCGCCCAGAGCGCCCGGCTGGGCGAGTCGCTGCCGGTGCTGGGGTGGAACATGGCCGTGTCGAATCTGCGCTGGTCCGGTGACTATGTGCTGGTTGACGTCGATGCTTCGCCGAGCGATCCGCATGCCCCACATGCCAAACCCGAGGACGTTCGTTATGGCCTCTACGGAGCGCTATCCCATCCGCTGGAGTCGACCGGCCTCGGCAGTTGCGACGACGCGATGACCAAGGTGCACGATATCGCCAAGCCGCTGTCGGCGCCGCCCGACCGGCTCACCGGCACGGTCTGTCTGGGCCCGCTGACCGACCGCAGCGCGGTGCGCGGTGTGTATACCTATTCGCCGCACGACCGAATTGCCAATACCGCGGCCGCTTACCCGGCCGCGTTTCCGGTGGGGATGTTGCCGACGAATCAGAACGACACCGGTCTGACGGTCAAGACCACCAGCTTGTCGGCCTGGCGCGCCGACGGTACGCCGGTGACCAAGATTCAGCTCGGGGACCCGGCGGCGTTCACCGGCAACGGGTACATGCTGCTGGGGTTGGCGGCCGACGCGCTGGCGACCCGCTATCGCGACGATTCCGCCGCCCGCGGCGGGCCGATGATGCTGCTTGCCGCGCCGACGCTGCCCGGCCGCGGACTGAGCCCGGCGTGCGCGACCTATGGGGCATCGGTGCTGATCCTGCCGGATGCGTCCCGCGACGCCGTACACGTCGACGCCTCGCTGTGCACCCAGGGTGAAATCAACCAGGCGCTGCTGTATGCGACGGTGGCGATCGTGGGCACTCACGCCGCGGTGTGGACGTCGCGATGAACGAAGCGGGGCCCACCGAATGGGCGGTGCCGGCCGGCGGTGTCGGTCCCTGGGTGGGTGACCTGCCCGACGACCTGCGGTATGACCCAGAGTTGTTGCGCGACGGCGATACTCGCAATGTCGTCGACGCCTACCGGTATTGGACCCGGGAGGCGATCGTCGCCGACATCGATACTCGCCGGCACTCGCTGCATGTGGCGATCGAGAACTTCGGCCACGACGCCAATATCGGCTCGGTGGTGCGTACCGCCAACGCGTTCGCGGTGCACACCGTGCACATCGTCGGGCGTCGGCGCTGGAATCGCCGTGGCGCCATGGTGACCGACCGCTATCAGCGGTTGCGTCACCACGACAGCACCGCCGAGCTGCTGGACTTCGCGTCTGGTGCCGGATTGACGGTGGTCGCCGTCGACAATGTCCCGGGTGCTGTGCGGCTGGAGGAGACGACGCTGCCGCGGGAGTGCCTGCTGTTGTTCGGTCAGGAAGGACCGGGCATCACCGCCGACGCCCGCGCCGGGGCGTCGGTCACGCTGTCGATTGCCCAGTTCGGCTCGACCCGCAGCATCAACGCCGGCGTGGCCGCCGGGATCGCGATGCATGCGTGGATCAGGCAGCATGCTGACCTGTCCCGAGCTTGGTGAATCGAGTGGGTGCTTGTGGCTTCGAGTGTGTGGCTGTGGTGTCGCCGCGGCGGATCCTGAGCCTTGAGTACACGGTCACGGCCGTGGATGCACACTCGGGGCCACACGCGCACGCTCGAAGCCAGAGGCGCAACTGCCCGGCAACCGCAACGGCTTCGGATGAGGCCTAATCGCGCGGTTTGGCCGGCCTCATCTTGAACGAGATCTCGAGCTTGATCCGGAAGGTGATCTTGCCGCTCGAGTCCACCGACATGTCCTGCTCGATGACTCGGGCCACCCGTATGTCGTCGACGCTTTCCCGCGCCCGCTGCACCGCCTCCGCCGCGGCCTGCTCCCAGGAGGTGGGGCTGGTCCCGATGATGTCGATCACCTTGTACACGCTCATGGGGGTAAAGCGTATAGCTAACTCCACAAGGTGACGTGGACCTTCGGGCGGAACCGCGCCACACCGACTCCGCTGCCGCGGATCATCGCCTGGGTGCACCGCGGGGTGGTGATGAACCGGACCAGTTCGGACACCGCCGGCTGACGGGCCGAGGGCGCCAACGTCGAGGCACACCACTCGCCGGACCTATCCAGTCCCGGACCAGTCACGTGCACCAACCGTCCGGCGGCCAGGTCCTTGGCGACCGCGAAGCCGATGGTCAGCGTGACACCACCGACTCGCCGGATCTCCTCGAGTGCAGCGGCATCGCTCTGAAAGATTCGCTGGTGTGATTCTGGAATCGCCAAGTCCCGCAGCATGGTAGCGATCTCTCCGTCGACGCTGCCCGCCGAGGGGCCAAGCATCCACTGCTGCTGGCGCAACAAACCGGGCGTCGGAATGCCAACGGCCAGTGGGCTGTTGGGTGCCACGACGGTGATGATCTGATACTTCAGAAATGGCCGTACGAATAGCGAACCGTCGACGCCGTGGCAACTTTCGCTGGCAGGGCCGATGGCGATGTCAACCGCCCGCGACAGAATCAGGTCGCGGAATCGGCTCGTCGGATGCACGCTCAACTCGACGGACAGGTCGTCGGCTCGAGACGAGAACAGCTCGATCAGGCCCGGTGCCGCGTGCTCGGCGAAGGTGCTGGACGCGGCGATGCGCAGCAGCCGGCGGCCGTGGGCGGCCTCGGTGACCTCGATCGCCGTTTGTTGCTGCAGGCCCAGAATTTCCACTGCCCGGCTGGCCAGCCGCAGCCCGCCGGGGGTGAACGCCAACCCGGCACCGGTCCTGGTGAACAGTTGGTCGTCGAGCTCCTTGCGCAACGCAGCGATGTGCATGGAGACGCCGGCATCGGAGAGGCCGAGTTCTGCGGCGGCCGCTCGTACCGAGCCCAGTCGCACCACCGCCGAATAGGCCCGAAGTTGAGCCGGAGTCATGGAAAGAGCCTACTTCTGGCTTAGTTTAAGGGGGTGCGTGACGTGCTGGCCGAGCTGCTGTCGATCTGGCGCGCCGGTGATACCGCGGGGTTGGCGACGGTCGTGCGGACATTGCGGTCCGCGCCCCGGCCCCCGGGTGCGGCGATGGTGGTGGCGCCCGACGGTTCGGTAAGTGGCTCGGTGTCGGGTGGTTGCGTGGAAGGTGCTGTCTACGAACTCGCCACCGAGGTGGTACAAAGCGGGGCACCCCGGCTGGAACGGTACGGTGTCAGCGACGATGACGCCTTCGCGGTGGGCTTGACCTGTGGCGGCATCATCGACGTCTTCGTCGAATCCGTCTCGCAGTCAACGTTTCCCGAACTCGGCGCGGTGGCCCGGGACATCGCCGCCCATCGGCCGGTCGCGATCGCGACGGTGATCACCCACCCGGATACCCAATGGGTGGGCCGGCGGCTTGTCGTGCATCCCGACGCGATTGCCGGATCGCTCGGTTCCGAGCGTGCCGACGCTGCGGTCGTCGACGACGCGCGTGGTCTGCTTGCGCTGGGCCGCAACGAAATTCTCGAGTACGGCCCCGACGGGCAACGCCGGGGCGAAGGCATGGAGGTCTTCGTGTCCAGCTACGCGCCGCGCCCGCGGATGCTGGTGTTCGGCGCGATCGACTTCGCCGCCGCCCTGGCGCGGCAGGGATCGTTCCTGGGCTATCGGGTCACCGTCTGCGACGCTCGCGCCGTCTTTGCCACGTCGGTGCGCTTTCCGACGGCCGACGAGGTCGTCGTCGAGTGGCCGCACCGCTACCTCGCGGCCCAGGCGGAGGCGGGCGCTGTCGACGAGCGCACGGTGATCTGCGTGCTCACTCACGATCCGAAGTTCGATGTGCCGGTGCTCGAGGTGGCACTGCGGCTGCCCCGCGTCGGGTATGTCGGGGCGATGGGATCGCGCCGGACGCATGACGACCGGTTGCGGCGGCTGCGGGCGGTCGGGCTGACCGACGCCGAACTGGGCCGGTTGTCCAGCCCGATCGGACTGGACCTCGGCGCCCGTACGCCCGAGGAGACGGCGGTGTCGATCGCCGCCGACATCATCGCCCGGCGGTGGGGCGGCCGCGGACGCCCGCTGGCCGAGACCGACGGGCGGATCCACCATGACGCGCAGGTAGAAGGCGAGTTCAGCGATCACTTAAGTCGATATTGACGCTCGTTGAGCAGCGGCTGACACTGGGCGCATGCAAGTACCTGGGCCCTTCGAATACGAGCGTGCGACCAGCGTCGACCACGCCATCGGATTACTGGATCGGTTGGGGGAGGGGGCGCGAGTGGTCGCCGGCGGCCACAGCCTGCTGCCGATGATGAAGCTGCGTATCGCCAACCCGGAATATCTGGTCGACATCAACGACCTGGTGCCCGAACTCGGATACGTGATCACCGACCCGACCCTGGTGCGCATCGGCGCCATGACCCGGCATCGCGAGATCCTGGAGTCCGACACGCTTGCGGCGGTGTGCCCGATCTTTCGCGATGCCGAACGCGTGATCGCCGACCCGGTGGTCCGCAACCGCGGTACCCTGGGCGGTTCGCTGTGTCAGGCCGATCCGGCCGAGGACCTGTCGACGGTGTGCACGGTGCTGGACGCCGTATGCCTGGCACGGGGGCCGTCGGGCGAGCGTGAGATTGCGATCGACGACTTCATGGTCGGACCATACGAGACCGCGGTGGCGCACAACGAGCTCCTGGTCGAGGTACGTATCCCGCTGCGGCACAACACCTCCAGCGCCTATGCGAAAGTTGAACGGCGGGTTGGTGATTGGGCAGTCACCGCAGCCGGTGCGTCGATCACGCTCGACGGCGACACCATCGCCGCCGTCCGGGTGGGTCTCACCGCGGTGAATCCCGATAGGACAGCGCTCGCCGAGCTTTCCCAGGCGCTGTTGGGCCGGCCGGCCACCGAGGAAACCTTCGCCGAGGCAGGCCGGCAAGCAAGCCAAGCCTGCGATCCGGTGACCGATATACGCGGCACCGCCGAGTACAAGCGGCACCTGGCTTCCGAATTAACGATTCGCACGCTGCGTACCGCGACCGAGCGGGTGCGCAACATCCCTGAGCCGGAAGGGAACTAAAGACGATCGCAAGCACGGCGAAGCCGGGGCGCAGTCCCCCGCAAGCGCGAGGTGCTCCCAGATACCGACCCGATAAGGAGAAGCCATGCAGGTAAACATGACCGTCAACGGTGAACAGGTCACCGCCGAGGTCGAACCCCGGATGCTGCTAGTGCACTTCCTCCGGGATCAGTTGGGGCTCACCGGAACTCACTGGGGCTGCGACACCAGCAACTGCGGAACCTGCGTGGTCGACGTCGACGGCGTCCCGGTGAAATCGTGCACGATGCTGGCCGTCATGGCATCCGGACACAACGTGCGGACCGTTGAAGGATTGGCGGGGGCTGACGGATCACTCGACCCGGTGCAAGAAGGGTTCATGCGCTGCCACGGGTTGCAATGCGGCTTCTGCACACCGGGCATGATGATCACCGCCCGGGCGCTGCTGGACCGCAACCCCGATCCCGACGAGCAGACCATCCGGGAGGCGATCTCCGGACAGATCTGCCGGTGCACCGGATACACCACAATTGTGCGGTCCATCCAATGGGCCGCGAAGAACTCCACCGCAAAGGCAGAGTCATGACCACCATCGAGTCACGTCCGCCGGCCCCGGAGGGACGGCCGGAAGACACCGCTGACAACGACCAGAAGCCGTGCGGCCACGGCCGGATGCTCCGCAAGGAGGATCCCCGTTTCATCCGCGGCCGCGGCACCTACGTCGACGACGTCACGCTGCCCGGCATGCTGCACCTGGCGATCCTGCGCTCCCCGTATGCGCACGCCCGCATCGTCAGTATCGACACCACTGCAGCCCTTGCCCATCCGAAGGTCAAGGCGGTGGTGACCGGCGCCGACCTGGCGGAGAAGGGCCTGGCCTGGATGCCGACACTGGCGAATGACGTGCAGGCCGTGCTAGCCACCGACAAGGTGCGCTTCCAGGGCCAAGAGGTGGCGTTCGTCGTTGCCGAAGACCGGTATTCGGCCCGCGATGCGCTGGAGCTCATCGACGTCGAGTACGACCCACTCGATCCTGTCGTGGACGTCCGCAAGGCGCTCGACCCGACCGCGGCGGTGATCCGCACCGACCTGGAGGGCAAGACAGACAACCACATCTTCGACTGGGAGACCGGCGACGCGGCCGCTACCGAAGCGGTGTTCGGCAAGGCCGATGTCGTCGTCAAGCAGGAGATGGTTTATCCGCGGGTACACCCCGCGCCGATGGAAACCTGCGGTGCGGTAGCCGATTTGGATCCGGTCACCGGCAAACTGACGCTGTGGACCACCTCGCAGGCACCGCACGCCCACCGCACGCTGTACGCGTTGGTCGCGGGGCTTCCCGAACACAAGATCCGGGTCATCTCACCCGACATCGGCGGCGGGTTCGGCAACAAGGTGCCGATCTACCCCGGCTATGTGTGCGCGATCGTCGGCTCGCTGGTGTTGGGCAAGCCCGTCAAGTGGATGGAGGACCGCAGCGAGAACCTGACCTCCACCAGCTTCGCCCGCGACTACATCATGGTCGGCGAGATCGCGGCCACCAAGGACGGCAAGATTCTGGCGCTGCGGTCCAACGTGCTGGCCGATCACGGCGCGTTCAACGGCCAGGCGGCTCCGACGAAGTACCCGGCCGGTTTCTTCGGGGTGTTCACCGGCAGCTACGACCTGGAAGCCGCCTACTGCCATATGACGGCGGTGTACACCAACAAGGCGCCCGGCGGGGTGGCCTATGCGTGCTCCTTCCGGATTACCGAGGCCGTGTACTTCGTCGAGCGGCTGGTGGACTGTCTGGCCTTCGAGCTGAAGATGGACCCGGCCGAGCTGCGACTGCGAAACCTGTTGAAGCCCGAGCAATTCCCGTACACCACCAAGACGGGCTGGGTGTACGACTCGGGTGACTACGAGGCCACCATGCGCAAGGCCATGGACATGATCGGCTACGACGCGTTACGCGAGGAACAACGGCGCAGAAGGCAGCAAGGCGAGCTGATGGGCATCGGCATGTCGTTCTTCACCGAGGCCGTGGGCGCCGGGCCGCGCAAGGACATGGACATCCTGGGCCTGGGTATGGCCGACGGCTGCGAGCTGCGGGTGCATCCGACGGGCAAAGCCGTTGTGCGGCTTTCGGTTCAGACACAGGGCCAGGGTCACGAAACGACGTTCGCGCAGATCGTCGCGGAGGAGCTGGGCATCCCGCCCGACGATATCGAGGTGGTGCACGGCGACACCGACCAGACGCCGTTCGGGCTGGGCACCTACGGCAGCCGCTCGACCCCGGTATCGGGTGGGGCTGCGGCGCTGGTGGCCCGCAAGGTGCGTGACAAGGCCAAGATCATCGCCTCGGGCATGCTGGAAGTCTCGGTGGCCGACCTGGAATGGGAGAAGGGCAAGTTCCACGTCAAGGGTGACCCCTCGGCGTCGGTGACTATCCAAGATGTCGCGATGCGTGCCCACGGCGCCGGTGATCTGCCGGAGGGTATCGAGGGCGGGTTGGACGCCGAGGTGTGCTACAACCCGTCGAACCTGACCTACCCCTACGGCGCGTATTTCTGTGTGGTGGACGTCGATCCGGGCACCGGCGTGGTCAAAGTGCGCCGCTTCCTGGCCGTCGATGACTGCGGCACCCGGATCAACCCGATGATCATCGAGGGTCAGGTGCACGGCGGCGTCGTCGACGGAATCGGGATGGCGCTGATGGAGATGATCGCCTTCGACGAGGATGGCAACTGCCTGGGCGGCTCGCTGATGGACTACCTGATCCCGACCGCGCTCGAGGTGCCACACCTGGAGACCGGCCACACCGTCACGCCATCACCGCATCACCCGATCGGCGCGAAAGGCATCGGCGAGTCGGCCACCGTCGGATCCCCGCCCGCGGTGGTGAACGCGGTGGTGGATGCGTTGGCGCCGTTCGGAGTTCGCCACGCCGACATGCCGCTGACGCCGTCGCGGGTGTGGGAAGCCATGCAGGGCCGGGCGAGGCCACCGATTTAGCCCATGATGACCATCAGCGAACGGGCTCGGCAACTACTGGCGGCACGAACACCGTTCGTGCACGCGAGGGTGGTGCGGGCCCAGCCGCCCGCCTCCGCCTATCCGGGTGACGAGGCGATACTGCTGGCGGACGGCACAATTGAAGGTTTCGTCGGCGGCCAGTGCGCGCAGAACTCGGTCCGCAAGGCGGCGCTGGGCGCATTGCAGGCCGGCGAAAGCGTGCTGCTGCGGGTGCTTCCCGACGGTGACGTGCACTTCCCGGAAGCGCCCGGCGCCTGCGTGGTGGTCAACCCCTGTCTGTCCGGTGGGGCGCTGGAGATCTTCTTGACCCCGCAGCTGCCGGCGCCGCTGATCCGGGTCTACGGCACCACGCCGATCGCGGACGCGCTGGTCCAGCTGTGTGGCGTGCTGGGATACGACGCGCGACGCGACACCGAGCCGGCTGCCGCCGCCGCAGTGCCGACTGCCCTCGTGATCGCCAGCCACGGTGGCCCGGAGGCCGAAATCATCCGTGCCGCACTGGATAACGGCGTCGGGTATATCGGCCTGGTGGCCAGCAAGGTCCGCGGCGCTTCGATCCTGAGCTCGCTGGACCTGTCCGAGGGCGAGCGGGCCCGCATCCACACGCCGGTCGGATTGCCGATCGGCGCCAAGACCCCGGCGGAGATCGCGGTGTCGATCGCCGCCGAGCTGATCGCCGCCCTGCGCAAGGGCAACTTGAGCGTGAGCGCAACCGCGCCGCCGGAGGCGGTCGACCCGGTATGCGGCATGACGGTGACCGTCGGGCCGACGACGGAACACCTGCGGCGAGAAGGCACCGACTACTGGTTCTGCGGTTCGGGATGCCGCGCCACATTCGCAACCCGGCCGGTCGGATGACGGTCACCGGAGTCGTGCTCGCCGCCGGCAGTTCCCGACGGCTGGGCACACCCAAACAGTTGCTGCCATACCGGGATACGACGTTGCTGGGAGCGACCCTGGATGTCGCTCGCGGCGCCGGATTCGATCAGTTGATCGTCACCTTGGGCGGTGCCGCCGAGAAGGTGCGTGACACGGTGCCCCTGGCCGGGGTCGACGTGGTGGTCAGTGACGACCACGGGGCCGGGTGTTCGGCGTCGCTGCGGGAGGCGTTGCAGCGCGTGGACCCGCAGGCCGCCGGCATCGTGCTGATGCTGGGCGACCAGCCGGGCGTGAATCCCGCGACGCTGCGGCAGATGGCGACCCGAGGACCGGCGGCCGAAATCATGGTGTGCCGCTATGCCGACGGCATCGGACATCCATTCTGGCTGAGCCGCACCATCTTCGGTGAGCTGGCGCAACTGCACGGCGACAAGGGGGTGTGGAGGCTGATGGAGTCGGGCCGGCACCAGGTGCGCGAACTCACGGTCGACGGTCCGGTGCCGCTCGACGTGGACACCTGGGACGACTACCAGCGACTGGTGACATCGTGATGTTCACCGACCCCGACGACGTCGTCCGCCGGTTCGACGCGCACGACTACCTGCTCGACCTGGGGACGGCCTCGGCCATCTATCTCGCGGTCACCCTCGGCAGACCGTTGCTGCTGGAGGGCGAGCCCGGCGTCGGCAAGACGACAGCCGCCAAAACCCTTGCCGCCGTGCTGGATACCACCCTGGTCCGACTACAGTGTTATGAGGGCCTGACCGCGAGCGAGGCTCTGTACGACTGGAACTACCAACGCCAGCTGCTCGCCATCCGGCTCGCCGAAGCGCAGGGCACCGGTATTCAGGAGGCAGACCTCTACACCGAGGCCTACCTGGTGGACCGGCCCATCCTGCGCTGTGTCCGCCATCGGGGCCCGACCCCGCCGGTGTTGCTGATCGACGAAATCGACCGCGCCGACGACGAATTCGAGGCGCTGCTACTGGAATTCCTCGGCGAATCCGCGGTCACAGTCCCGGAGTTGGGCACCTTCGTCGCCGAGCGGCCGCCGGTCGCGGTGCTCACCTCCAACCGCAGCCGCGACCTGCACGACGCCCTGCGACGACGCTGCCTGTATCACTGGATCGACTACCCGGAGCCGGCCCGCGCCGCCGCGATCGTCCGCCGGACGGTGCCCGGGGCCACCGCGCCGCTGATCCAGCACGCCACCCAATTCGTCGGCCGCACACGCGATCTCGACCTGGACAAGCCACCGGGCGTGGCCGAGACCATCGACTGGGTCGCCGCCCTGGTGTCGCTCGGCGTCGCCGACCTACAGGACGAATCGGTTCCGATGGCGCTCGCCAGCCTGGGGGCGCTGGCCAAGACACCCGACGACCGTACGCTGATTCGTGACGCGTACACCGCTTTCACCGAGTGCAGCCGGACATGAGAGGACCTGCAATATGAAGATCGCCAACGAGTTCAGCGTCAGCGCCCCGATCGAGCAGGCCTGGGACGTGTTGTGCGACCTCGAGAAGGTGATCCCGCTGATGCCCGGGGCGCAACTGACCGGCCACGACGGCGACGACTACCTCGGCAAGGTCAAAGTCAAGGTGGGTCCGGTCACCAGCGAATTCAGCGGCCGAGTGCATTTCGTCGAGCAGGACCGCGACCAGCACCGCGCGGTGATCGACGCCAAAGGCAAGGAAGCCCGGGGCACCGGCAACGCAGCCGCCACCGTCACCGCCGAGCTCCACGAGGCGGGCGAGCGTACCCGGGTGACCGTCGATACCGACCTGAAGATCGTCGGCAAGCTGGCCCAGTTCGGCAGCGGAATGCTGCAGCAGGTTTCGGAGAAGTTGCTGAGCCAGTTCGTGGATTCGCTGGAAGCTGAACTCGCGGCACCGGGCCCGGAAACCGCGACCGGCCCTGAGCTGCCGGCCGGCCCCGCGCGTTTGGCCGGCACTGCCGGCGCCGAAACCGCTCCGATCGACCTGCTGGAGCTCGCCGGCGCCGACCGGCTGAAGAAGTACGCTGCGGTGGCGCTGGCGGTGACGGCCGTACTGGTGCTGCTCTGGGTGCTGCGCCGGCGACGCTGACGACATGAACACGCCCATCGACACGCCGTTGTTGCGGGGCGTCGATCTGGCGGCGTTCGCGGCCGCAATGGTGGCACGGCTGCGCAGCGCCGGGGTGCTGGTGTCGGCTGGCGGACCGACGAGCTTCGTGCAGGCACTGCGCCAACTGGTGCCGCACACGGCGGCGGCGCTGTACTGGGCTGCCCGGTTGACCCTGGTGAACCGGATGGAAGATCTCGTCGCCTTCGATGCGGTTTTTACCGCGGTGTTCGGTGCCATCGACGCTGATGCCGCGCGGCCGCGCGCGCCGTCGCTGCCGCTCGCCGGCCCGCGAACCCCCGCGGCCGGGACCGTGCACCGCGCCGGCAGCCGATCCGCCGGTGGGGCCGACACGCTGCCGTGGGCCAGCCGGACCAGCCCAGAAGAGACCGCCCCCGGCCCCAGTGTCCACCTGCCCGAGTACCTGCCCAGCCGCATCGCTGCCCTGGCCGACGAACCGTTCGACCGGTTCGATCCCGACGACCTCAGGCTCCTCGGGGATTGGCTGGAGACCGCGGTGCAACGCTGGCCGCGTCGGCGCAGCCTGCGGTTGGAGTCCAGCCGACACGGCAAGCACATCGATCTGCGCGCGACCATCAACGCGTCGCGGTCGACCGGCTGGGAGGCGATGCTGCTGGCGCGAAGCAGGCCGCGCCGCCGACCCCGGCGGATTGTGCTGGTCTGTGATGTGAGCCGGTCGATGCAGCCCTACGCCGCGATCTATCTGCATTTGATGCGAGCCGCGGCGTTGCGCCAGGCGGGAATCCGGCCCGAGGTGTTCGCCTTCTCGACGTCCCTGACCCGGCTCACCGCGGTCTTGTCGCATCGCTCGGCCGAGGTCGCGCTGCAACGGGCCAACGCCAAGGTGACCGACCGCTACGGCGGCACGTTCATCGGCCGCAGCGTCGGCGCCCTGTTGGCCCCGCCCTACGGCAATGCGTTGCGCGGCGCGGTGGTCATCATCGCCTCCGACGGCTGGGACAGCGATCCTCCTTACGTGCTGGACCACGCGCTGGCCCGGGTGCGTCGCCGCGCCGAGCTGCTGATCTGGCTCAACCCGCGCGCCGCGCAGGCGGAGTTTCGGCCGCTGACCGGTTCGATGGCCGTGGCGCTGCCCTATTGCGATCTTTTTCTGTCCGCGCACTCACTGGCCGGCCTGCGTCAACTGTTCGCGCTCGCCGGCGCTCGATAGGGTCGGCAGGCATGGACCAGCTCTGGGCCAACCGGGCCGCCACCTCCGAAGCCGCCGTCACCCAGCGGCACCTCAGACGGCTTTGGGCGATGCCGGGGACGCAGCTGGGCGTGGTGGCCTGGCCGGCGACCCGCAAAGACCGACTGTTCGGCACCTGGCACTACTGGTGGCAGGCGCATCTGCTGGACTGCCTGCTCGATGCGCAGCTGCGGGACCCACAGCCGCAGCGGCACACCAGCATCAACCGGCAGGTCCGCTCGCATCGGCTGCGCAACAACTTCTCCTGGACCAACAGCTATTACGACGACATGGCGTGGCTGGCGCTGGCCCTGGAACGTGCCGCCCGGATCGCCGGGGTGCAGCGGCGGCGCGCGCTACCGAAGCTGGCCGCCCAGTTCGTCAAGGCATGGGCACCCGAGGTCGGCGGCGGCATCCCGTGGCGCAAGCAGGACCTGTTCTTCAACGCCCCCGCCAACGGCCCGGCCGGGATATTTCTGGCCCGCTATGACGACTGGCTCGAGCGGGCCCAGCAGATGGCCGACTGGATCGACCGCACGCTGATCGACCCGGAGACGCATCTGGTGTTCGACGGCATCAAAGACGGGTCGTTGGTCCGTGCGCAGTACACCTACTGCCAGGGCGTGGTGCTCGGCCTGGAGACCGAATTGGCGGCCCGCACCGGCGAGCAGCGCCACTTCGCCCGGGTGCACCGGCTGGTCGCCGCCGTGGATCAGCATATGGCTCCGGCGGGTGTGCTGCGCGGCGCCGGCGGCGGCGACGGCGGTTTGTTCGCCGGTATCACCGCTCGCTACCTGGCGCTGGTGGCCACCACGTTGCCGGGCGACTTTGCCGATGACGTCGCGGCTCGCCGCACCGCGGCCAAGATTGTGCTGTCGTCGGCGAAATCGGCGTGGGACTACCGGCAAACGGTGGACGGGTTGCCGGTATTCGGGGCGTTCTGGGACCGTGACGCCGAACTGCCCACCGCGGGCGGACAGCAGGCGCAGTTCGTCGCGGGGGCGGTGAACAGCTCCGAGATCCCGGAGCGCGATCTGTCGGTACAGCTGTCGGGCTGGATGCTGATGGAGGCCGCCCACAGCGTCGCCGTCGTCAGCTCACTCGGATAGTGCGGCCTCGTCCTTGTCGCGGTCCTTGTCGCGCCCCCGTGACCGGTAGGTACGCCACGCGGCTGTCATCACCGGCAGCAGCGAGATGAACAGAATGCCCAGGATGATTTTTTCCAGGTTGTGGTGCACGAACGGCACGTTGCCCAGGAAATAGCCGGCCAGCGTCGCACCCGCGCCCCAGGCGATGCCGCCGACGATGTCGAACGCGAGAAATACCGGATAGCGCATGTAGGACACGCCCGCGACCACCGGGACGAAGGTCCGCACGAACGGCGCGAAGCGGGCCAGGATGATCGTCCAGGGCCCGTATTTTTCGAAGAATGCATGCGACTCGGTCACATAGTGCTTTTTGAAGAACCGCGAATCTTCCTTCTTGAACAGCGCCGGCCCGATCCGGCGGCCGATGAAGTACGCGTTCTGATCGCCGAGCACCGCGACCACAGCTACCGCCGGGGCGAGCACCCCGATGGTGACCGGCGGGTTGGCACTGGCGGCCAACAGTCCGCCGGTGAACAGCAGCGATTCCCCTGGCAGCAGCGGAAACAACAGGCCGGTCTCGATGAAGACGATGATCAGGATCCCGGGCAACACGGCGGATCCGAAAACCCCGTTGGCGCCCAACCAGTACATCGGGTCGAGGATGTCCGGCAGGGCCGTCACGGCGGTGCTCACGATGTCCCAACATACCGGGCCGGACCCACCGGCCTGGACACAAACAGGCGAGTTGCAATACTGATTAGACCCAGCATTCTTCGAGGAGGAAGCTCATGCCCATAGCCACGCCCGAGGTCTACGCCGAGATGCTGGGACGTGCCAAGGAGAACGCATACGCCTTTCCGGCCATCAACTGCACGTCGTCGGAGACCATCAACGCCGCGCTCAAAGGCTTCGCCGACGCCGGCAGTGACGGCATCATCCAGTTCTCGACCGGGGGTGCGGAGTTCGGCTCCGGCCTCGGCGTCAAGGACATGGTGACCGGCGCGGTTGCGCTGGCCGAGTTCGCCCACGTCGTCGCGGCCAAGTACCCGATCAACGTCGCGCTGCACACCGATCATTGCCCCAAGGACAAACTCGACAGCTATGTGCGGCCGCTGCTGGCTCTGTCGTCCGAGCGGGTGAGCAAGGGCGGCAATCCGCTGTTCCAGTCGCACATGTGGGACGGCTCGGCGGTGCCGATCGACGAGAACCTGGTGATCGCCCAGGAGCTGCTCAAAGCGGCGGCGGCCGCCAAGATCATCCTCGAGATCGAGATCGGCGTGGTGGGCGGCGAAGAGGACGGCGTCGCCAACGAGATCAACGACAAGCTCTACACCACCCCGGACGATTTCGAGAAAACCATCGACGCGCTCGGCGCGGGTGAGCACGGCAAGTACCTGCTGGCTGCGACGTTCGGCAACGTGCACGGCGTCTACAAGCCCGGCAACGTCAAGCTACGTCCCGACATCCTGGCCCAGGGGCAGAAGGTGGCGGCGGCCAAGCTTGGGTTGTCCGAGGGCGCCAAGCCGTTTGATTTCGTCTTTCACGGCGGGTCCGGTTCGCTGAAGTCCGAGATCGAGGAGGCGCTGCGCTACGGCGTGGTGAAGATGAACGTCGACACCGATACCCAGTACGCGTTCACCCGCCCGATCGCCGGTCACATGTTCACCAACTACGACGGCGTGCTCAAGGTCGACGGCGAAGTGGGGGTCAAGAAGGTCTACGACCCGCGCAGCTATCTCAAGAAGGCCGAAGCCGGGATGACCGAACGCGTGGTCGAGGCCTGCAACGACCTGCACTGCGCCGGCAAGTCGCTGGCCGGCTGATTCCGACTCCGCGAGCAGACACAGACTCGCACAAATCCGCTACGTGGCGTGCGATTCTGCGACTGCTCGCGCGGGAGATCGCACGCTGATCGCGCTGGAGATCGCGCCCTAGTTGCTCGGGGACTGGCAGATCTTCCACTGGTCGTCACGGAACTGCAGGTCGAGGCTGCGCGTCGAGCGGACCTGCGGGTCGTAGGCCATGAACGTGGTGACATTGGCTTCCGCGTGCTGGCCGTTGACGACCACCTGGTCGATGCTGGCGATCACCGGATACTGCTTGGCCGCCGAAACCCGTCGATAGGTTTCGCTCCAGGAGCGTTCGTCATAGTCCACGTAGCCGTCGCGGGTGGTGCCGCAGGTGATGCTGCGCAGCGTGGTCAGGTCGCCGGTCTGGATTGCCACGTCGAAGCTCTGAATGGTCTGACGCACCTGCTCTTCCTGCGACACCTTCGAGTGCTTGCCGCGCGTGAACAGCACCGTGCCCAGGATGGCGATGGCCGCCACCGCCAGCACGATCACGACAATCGCCAGCACCCAACCCCAGTTGCGTTGTCTCAAAGGCGGCTTACCGCCGCGAGGCGGAATAGACTGTGGCATAGCGGTTTTCGGTGGTCCGCCGATCGGCGGCGGGGGACCGGGCGGTACCGGGGAGGTGTGGAACACCTCGGTGGCCGGCTCGGGAGAGGTGGCGATGACCTGGGTCTCCTTCGCGTCGAAGCCCGGCGCGGTAAAGCGGCGCTCGCGCGGCAGGTCCGCGTTTGCCGATCCCGGGTTGTCCTTCGGGTCGGATGTGGAGATCACCACGGTCTCGGTTTCGGCGTCGTCGGGGATCAGAGGCTGGCCCTCGGTGCCTGCGGCGCCTTCATCGCCGGCCGACTGGTCCCCGGTTTCGGTGTCGCCGCGGTCGGGTTCGGGTGCGTTGGGCATAAGCGCTGTTGTCCTCCCGCTATCGAGTGGGTAGTTCGGAGCTTAGCGATTCGACCCCCGATTCGCCTGATCGCCGAGGTGGGGCGGGGTCCTCGGGAAATGACCACCGGCCCGAATACGGCGGATGGACAAAGTTGCAGAATAGGGGTCATGACGCCGATGGGTGATCTTCTGGGGCCTGATCCGATCCTGCTTCCCGGCGACAGTGACGCCGAGGCCGAGCTGCTGGCCGGAGAAAACCCGGGCATCGTCGCCGCCGCACATCCGTCGGCGTCGGTGGCCTGGGCGGCGCTGGCCGAGGAGGCGCTCGGCGACGACAAGGCCATCACCGCTTACGCCTACGCCCGTACGGGCTACCACCGGGGCCTGGACCAGTTGCGCCGCAACGGCTGGAAGGGCTTCGGTCCGGTGCCCTATTCGCACCAGCCCAATCGAGGCTTCCTGCGCTGTGTGGCGGCGCTGGCGCGGGCCGCCGACGCCATCGGGGAAACCGACGAGTACGACCGGTGCATGGACCTGCTGGACGACTGCGACCCCGCCGCGCGCCCCGCGCTGGGTCTCTGACCGGGTTGGTCACCGCAGGTCATCGATGACGTAGGTGTCGTGCCGGTTGTAGGCAGGTGCGTCGGGTCGGTGCATCGACACGCCGTACGACTCGGCTGTGAAGCCGCGACGGAGCATGCTCCGGTACGCCAGGCCGCGATTGACGTTGACGCCCGCGTCCACTCGGCGCATGCCCTGTTGTACGGCAAGCGTTTCGCAGGCATCCAACAACTGCCCGAAGACGTGTTCGGCTTGTGCCCTCGGGCTGACGGCGGCGAACTTGACGTAACACGTGTACGCGCCGGCCTCGGTACCGGTGCCCAGGTGGCAGACCGCGAATGCGTCCAGCGAGTCGCCGCTATTGAGCAGCACGGTGTCGCCCAATTGCTGGGCCTCGACCGAGCGAATTTCGGCACTGACGTCCAGGCCGGCGTAGATGTCGGCGGTCAGGGCACGACAGGCGTCGATCAGACCGTTGCGTTCACCGGCTTCGGCCTGCGAGAGCCTGGTGAACGAGACGGTCGCCGGCTCGGCGGCTGTCTTGGCGAGCAGCCCGGTCAAGAACCGAGGCCAGAAGCCGAACTTCTGGTACAGGTGGATGTGGCCGGGGCTGTGGGCGAACGTGAAGAGCCCCGCCGCGGTCACGTTCCAGGAGTCGATCAGATCGATTGTGGCGGTCATCAACTGGTGGGCGATGCCTTGATTCCACAGCTCCGGTGTCACCGTCAGCGGCCCGAAGAACGCGAACCTGCCCCACCTGGTCGCGAAATTCGAACCCACCAGGGCGCCGTTCACCTCGGCGGCGAGCGCGGCATCCGGATCGGCACGCCACCGCGTCCGGACGTACTCACGATCTGTCCAGAAGGTCTGCGGGTCGGGCACCCTCATGAACGTCGCGAACGCCCGTCGGCAGATCGCGCTCGCCGTCGACAGGTCGGCTTCGCGCAGCGGCCGGATCAGGCAATCAGCAGGCATGGTTACAGGTTGGCAGCGCAGTATCCGGCGTCCTCGGGCAGCTCTACCTGAACGGTGGCGTGCTTCAGCCCCCGGGCGTAGAACAGCGCACGCGCGTCCCGCAGCACGGTGGTCAACTCACCGCCGCTGGTCAGGTGTGCGGTGACCATGTCCTTACCCGGCGAAAGTGTCCACACGTGCAGGTCGTGCACGTCCGTCACACCGTCCACGGAGCCCAGCGCCGACCGAAGCTCCGACACGTCGATATGGCTGGGTGACGACTCGGAAAGGATGCGCAGCGCGGCACGGGCCAGCGACAGTGCCCGCGGTGCTACCCACAACGCGACCAGGACGGCGACCACGACGTCGGCGTAGGGCCAGCGTGTCGTGACGGTCACGACCCCGGCGATCAGCACGCCCAGGCTGCCGACGGTGTCGGCGACGACTTCCAGGTAGGCACCCCTGACTGCCAGGCTGCCCTGGGAGTGGGACCGCAACAGCATCGCGACGACGAAGTTGGCGATCAGGCCCGCCAGCGCCACCACGATCATGGGCACACCGGGAACCGATGGCGTTTCCCGGAGACGGTCCACCGCTTCGTAGAGGATGAACAGCGCGACACCGATCAGCAGCACCGCGTTGGCTACCGCGGTGAACACCTCGGCTCGATGCCAACCATAGGTGCGGTCCGGTGACGAGCTGCCCCGCCTGGCCAGCACGACGGCGGCCAGCCCCATGAACACGGCGACGACGTCGGTGAGCATGTGTCCGGCGTCGGCCAGCAGCGCGATCGAGTTGATCAGCAGCGCCGTGGTCAGTTCCACCACGAAGAACGCCGCCAGGATGGCCGCGGCGACGACCATCCGGGGGATCATGCGCGAGGTGTCCGCCCCGGCCGGGGCGTGCGAGGTGTGATTGTGACCGGCACCCATGGCCATCAATATATGCACAACCGCGCATATATCGCAATGGGTCAGATCCAGCGGCTCCAGAAGCGGGTCAGCGAATTGCCGGCCCCCGCGAGCACGTGCGGCACACCGGAGAAGTCGAAAAGCCAGCCCACCAGCCCGAACAGCCACTGGTTCAACACCGGCGCCAGCAGCACGAACAGCAGGATGAAGATGCCGAACTGTTTGGCCGGCGCCAGCGCCCGCTGCGTCTCCGGGCTCAGATGCGGCTCCAAGGCGTCGTAACCGTCCAGGCCCGGGATCGGCAGCAGGTTCAGCACCAGCGCCATGATCTGCAGGAAGCCCAGGAACGCCACCCCGGCCCACAGCACCCAGTGGTGCTCGTCGTAGAACAACCGGGTCGCGGCCAGCAGCAGCACCGCCAGCGCCAGGTTGGCCGCCGGTCCGGCCAGGCTGACCAGACTGCGACGGGTCGGCGTCATGAACCACGTACGCAGGTAGACCGCCGCGCCCGGCAGGCCGATTCCACCCAACGCGATGAACACCATGGGCAACAGCAGCGACATGGCCGGATGGCTGTAGCGCCGCGGGTCCAGAGTCAGGTAGCCGCGCACCGCGGTGTCGTGGTCGCCGAATCGCCAGGCGGTGAACGCATGCCCGAACTCGTGCAGGCACAGCGAGACCAACCAGCCGGCGATCACGAAGGTGAACACTCCGGCATAGGCCAATGGCCGCACACTGGCACCGGCCAGCCACGCCAGCGCCCCGCCAACGGCCGTCAGTGCGACCAGGCCCAGAAAGATCGGGCTGGGTCGCACCGACTCGTGCAGGCCCATCTCTCTCACCGGTCGAAAACTACCGGACCAGCAGCCAGCCTTCGACGTGGCGGTAGAACGCCGATCTTCGCACCGATCGGGGTGCCGCGACACCGTCGCGCACCACCGAGGCGCCGGTGGTGCCCAGCTGAGCGGCGCGTCCGCTGATCCAGCGGCGCCACGGTCCGGTGTCCAGGGCGGCCCGCAGGCCCGGCAACCCCGGCGTGGGCTCGATAAACACCCCGGCGACATCGCCGTCGAACAAGACGGTGTCGTCGACCACCGCCTCGCCGCGGATCAGCCGCGCCCGGTCCGGCGGCAGCCAACCGGCCCGGCCGACGATCACCGTCCCGGTCTCGTCGCGGATCAGCGGCACCCGACGGGCCGTTCCCCGCCGCGCCCGCCGCGCCGCACGGCGCCCGGCCGGCAACCGGTACACCCGGGTTGCTCGGGTGCGCCGGGGCGGCGCGTAGCCGACCTCGATGTCGAGCCGGTCGGCGCGCAGCAGCCGGGTCAGCACGGTGGCCAGGTCCGCGTCACCGCCGAACACGACGAGCCGCCGATAGGAGCCCAGCGCGGTTTCGAGATCGTCAGCTCGGCGCGTCGGCAGGCCGGCCAGCGCCGCAGGCACGGGCCGATCATCGAACACCAACACCGCGGTGCTGGGCGGTTTCACCCGGATATGCATAGCTCCTCGCGAACCGCTGGGTAGGGTAAGTCACCGGCTGGACCACAATAGGCGGGCACAACCCGCGAGAGCAGGTGGGAGCGCGTCATGCCGGCAATCGTGCTGATCGGCGCCCAGTGGGGCGACGAGGGCAAGGGTAAAGCCACTGATCTGCTCGGGGGGCGGGTGCAGTGGGTGGTGCGTTACCAGGGCGGTAACAATGCCGGGCACACGGTGGTGCTGCCGACCGGCGAGAACTTCGCGTTGCACCTCATCCCTTCGGGTGTGCTAACCCCCGGCGTCACCAATGTCATCGGCAACGGCGTGGTGATCGACCCCGGGGTCCTGCTCGACGAGCTGCACGGCCTGGAAGAGCGCGGGGTCGACACCTCCAAGCTGCTGATCTCGGCCGACGCGCATCTGCTGATGCCCTACCACGTGGCCATCGACAAGGTCACCGAGCGCTACATGGGCAGCAAGAAGATCGGCACCACCGGCCGCGGCATCGGCCCCTGCTACCAGGACAAGGTGGCCCGCATGGGGATCCGGGTCGCCGATGTGCTGAACCCCGAGCAGCTGGCCCACAAGGTCCAGGCCGCACTCGAGTTCAAGAACCAGGTGCTGGTCAAGATCTACAACCGCAAGGCCCTGGAGCCGGCGCAGGTGGTCGAATCGCTGCTGGAGCAGGCCGACGGTTTCCGCCATCGCATCGCGGACACCCGGCTGCTGCTCAACAACGCGCTCGATGCCGGCGAAACGGTGTTGTTGGAGGGCTCCCAGGGGACGTTGCTCGATGTCGACCACGGCACCTACCCCTATGTGACGTCGTCGAATCCGACCGCGGGCGGGGCGGCCGTGGGCTCCGGCATCGGGCCCACCCGAATACGCACGGTGCTGGGCATCCTCAAGGCCTATACCACTCGGGTGGGTTCGGGCCCGTTCCCCACCGAGCTGTTCGACGAGAACGGCGAATACCTGTCCAAGACCGGCGGTGAATTCGGGGTGACCACCGGCCGGCGCCGGCGCTGCGGCTGGTTCGACGCCGTCGTCGCGCGTTACGCCACCCGGGTCAACGGCATCACCGACTTCTTCCTGACCAAACTCGACGTGCTGTCCAGCCTCGAAACGGTGCCGGTGTGTGTCGGCTATCGGATCGACGGAAAGCAGACCGGCGAGATGCCGATGACCCAGAGCGATCTGTGCCGTGCTGAGCCGATCTACCAGGAGCTGCCGGGCTGGTGGGAAGACATCTCCGCCGCGCGCGACTTCGACGACCTGCCCGCCAAGGCTCGTGACTACGTGCTGCGACTGGAAGAGCTTGCCGGAGCGCCGGTTTCGTGCATCGGCGTCGGCCCTGGACGGGATCAGACCATCGTGCGCCGCGACGTCCTGGCGGCCCGCCCGTGACGCACTATTCCTCACTGGGGTCAGACGGATGCCCCGAAGAAGAAGATCCCGAATACCAGCACCACGGCGGCTTTCCGGAATACGGCCCGGCCAGCCCCGGAGCGGGTTTCCGCCGTTTCGTGACGACGATGCGCCGCTTGCAGGACCTGGCGGTGTCGGCAGACCCGGGTGACGACGTGTGGGACGAGGCCGCCGAGCGCGCCGCCGCGCTGGTCGAGCTGCTGGGCCCGTTCCAGGCCGAGGAAGGCAAGGGACCGGCCGGGCGGACACCCGATCTGCCCGGCATGGGCAGCCTGTTACTGCCGCCGTGGACGTTGACCCGCTACCGGCCCGACGGTGTGGAAATGACGGGTTCGTTCAGCCGCTTTCACGTCGGGGGCAACCACGCGGTGCACGGCGGGGTGCTGCCGTTGCTGTTCGACCACCTGTTCGGCATGGTGTCGCATGCGGCCGGGCGGCCGATCAGTCGGACCGCCTTCCTGCACGTCGACTACCGCAAGATCACTCCGATCGATGCGCCGTTGGTGGTGCGCGGACGCGTCACCCGGTCCGAGGGCCGCAAAGCGTACGTGTTCGCGGAATTGGTCGATAGCGACGAGACACTGCTGGCTGAGGCTAACGGCCTGATGGTGCGGCTGCTACCCGGCCAGCCCTAAGCCCGACGACGGTGAGCGCCGAGACGGCGCGAGTAAGGAGTCGGGCAATCAGACCGAGCCCGACGACGGTGAGCGCCGAGACGGCGCGAGTAAGGAGTCGGGCAATCAGACCGAGCCCGACGACGGTGAGCGCCGAGACGGCGCGAGTAAGGAGTCGGGCAATCAGACCGAGCCCGACGACGGTGAGCGCCGAGACGGCGCGAGTAAGGAGTCGGGCAATCAGACCGAGCCCGACGACGGTGAGCGCCGAGACGGCGCGAGTAAGGAGTCGGGCAATCAGACCGAGCCCAGCCCCGAACCAGCAAGCAGGCGGCGCCATCCGAATGATCTCTGTTTGAAGCCACCGTCGCCCGCGGTTTGGCGGCCACGCGGCCACCCGCCAGTACGCGCGCTGCCTTAGCCGGTGGCCTCTCGGATGTATTCGCCGATCTGGCGTAACGAACGGGTCGCCTCGGGCAACATCGGTGCGGCGACCTGAAAATCGTGAAGCTGGCCCGGCCAGACGTGGATCTCCGCCGGTACCCCGACTGCCGCGAGCTTGGCTGCGGCGAGTTGTGCGTCGTGCAACAGCGCTTCGGAACCGGAGACGTGAATGAGTGTAGGTGGCAGGCCGGGTTCGATGTGTTCCAGAGGCTCGTAGATCTCTTCCGCCTTGCCGGCGGCTTTGTTCTTGGCGGCGGCGCCAACAACCAAAGCGACGAGCGCATCGAACGCCCTTGCGGGAAACATCGCGTCGGCCTTGATGTTGGGATGCGCCAGTTGGGGTCGCGTTGCGAGCTGCAGTAATGGCGAGATTGCCACCAACGCAGCCGGTTCCTCGCCGTGTATCCGCAGTCGCTGCGCTAGGGCAAGCGCCAGGTAGCCGCCGGCGGAATCGCCTGCCAGCACGATCTGCTCCGGGTCATATCCGCCGAGCCGCAGCCATCGGTAGGCATCGTGACAATCGTCGAGGGCCATCCCGACTGTGTGCTTGGGCACCAGCCGATAGTTGACTACAAGAACGGGTGAGTCAGCGAACTTCGATATCGTGCTGGCGAGTCTGGCGTGTGAGTGTATCCCGCCCTTCAGAAAGGCGCCGCCGTGCAGGTAGAGCACCACCCGCCGGCTGCCGTCCGCGGGTAGCACCCCGGGCGCACGGACCAAATGTCCAGAAGCGTTCGGCAAACTCACCGCCTCTTGGAGGGTGTCCGAGGCCCGCGTCATGGGCCGGAGCGCGAAGTCGACCAGGCCCCACGGGAACGGCAGATGAGGGACGTAGCTAACGGCCGCGAGAACTGGCCGGACCGTCAATCGTGACGCAAGCGTAACCATCCGCGCGGCGACGCTAGGACCCGATTCGACGACCTCGACGTGCGCGCCGTTGCTGAACGCAGAACTGTGCGCCCGGAGTCTCCGAGCCGTCAGTTCCTCGCATGGGCGAATCGCATCACCGGTGTCCGTCAACGGCAAACCCCTGTGGGCCGGATACCTCTTTAGGTGCAGTCATGCTTGACACTTCATGCGTCGTTGTACCCTCCGGACGAATCGCTGCCTAAAGCAATTGCTGTCGACACTCGTTACCGCTTTGCCAGCCACGTATCGAATGCCTGCGAGGGCTATGGATAGCATGAAGAATAGGTCGCATTCCATTCGTGTTCAGGAGCGGGACACGCAGTAGCACGGCCGGCCACGAGGTTTCAACGCATGGTGAGGGCGCCACGTTGCATTCTGGCGGCTTCTCCGTGTATTACGGCGCGTTCTTGGATTTCAAGTTCGATCGGCCGCAATTCCGTAGTCACCCGGTAGGTCAACGCGGTGACACCGGACCACGCGGTCGTGATGTCGAAGGTGGCGGGTCCTCAGGATCACGAGGGATGCATTCAACGCCCGCCTCGTCGCATCCTGTTCCCGACCGATCTTCAGTGCTCTAGCCGAATCCGCTGAAGTAACTAGGGGGTCGTATGCACAAGTCATATCCGCACTAGTGATCTTCCGGACTGCGGGCTTCAGCCTGCGGTCGGCGCAATCGATGTTTTCCTCGCCTGGTCACTACCAGAATCGTGTGTACCAAACACGAATTGAATGCGAGTCGTTGTTGATGTTATTCCTAGCTGGCGCCGACACGCGAAGCTTCGGGTGTTCGGTTAGTCGCGAACAGTGCACAAACGTTGTGGATGGCAGGAGCCTGACAATACAGGGTGGTATGCGGCGCGGGCGATCCGTAGAGCTGCCAATCGGTGAAGGGCTATCGGCGAAGGGCTTTGGAGATTTCTAGAGTGTTGGGATGGCGGCAGATCCGATGGTCATGGTGATGGTTCACTGTGTTGCTAGTCCGTGGCTTCTTTGGATCTGAGACGATTGTTGGAAGGCTTCGAACGGTTACCGACGCCGGCTATTTCGACGTTAATCCTGTACCGCACCATGTTGCCGGGGGTACTGCAGTTCTCACTGCACACCCCGACAAATGTATCGGCGCTGATGAAAGACAATGTGGCGTCGGAAATTTCCAACGAGGTCAATGCCTTGCTTTCCGTCTGGTGAAGTCAGCGTGAGTACCGGATACGCCGACGACGCTAACGCTGTTAGACCACTTGCGGCACGACTGATCCGCGCTTTTTCGGTGCCTATCGTCCTTTTCTGGTTGGCGGTTTGCGTCGTCGTCAGTGTATTTGTCCCATCGCTGGAGGAGGTTGGGGAAGAACGTTCGGTGTCATTAACCCCCAAGGATGCGCCGTCGATGCAGGCGATACAACGAATCGGGACGGTGTTCGAGGAATCGAATACTGACAGTGTCGCGATGATCGTTCTGGAAGGTGCTCAGCCCCTCGGCGACGAGGCACACGAGTATTATGACGATCTTGTTCGTAAATTGCGTGACGATACCCGGCACGTGCAGCATGTCCAGGATTTCTGGGGGGATCCACTTACCGCTTCCGGTTCGCAAAGTTCCGATGACAAGGCCGCATATGTTCAGCTGAATCTCGCTGGCAACCAAGGCGAGTCGCTGTCCTACGAATCCGTCGAAGCAATCCGCAAAATCGTTGACAACACCCCGGCGCCACCCGGAATCACGGTCTACGTCACCGGGACAGCGGCACTGGTAAGCGATATGCAGCATAGTGGCGATAAATCCCTGGCGAGAATCACCGTGACGACGGTCGCGGTAATTTTCATCATGTTGCTCGTGGTGTACAGATCGCCAATTACGGTGATTCTTCTGCTGCTCACTGTCGGGGCGGAATTTACGGTGGCTCGCGGAGTCGTCGCGTTGCTTGGGTCTACTGGTGTTATTCGGCTGTCCACTTTTGCGGTGAGCCTGCTGACTTCGCTCGCGATTGCGGCCGGTACAGATTATGGGATATTCGTCATCGGACGGTATCAGGAGGCGCGCCAGGCCGGCGAGGACCGGGAGGCAGCCTTTTACACCATGTACCGTGGGGTCGCCCACGTGATCTTGGGCTCCGGTGTGACGATCGCCGGCGCGACATTTTGCCTGAGTTTGGCTAGATTGCCCTACTTTCAAACTCTGGGTGTTCCCTGTGCAGTGGGGATGCTGGTTGCGGTAGCGGTCGCACTCACCCTGGGACCGGCCGTCCTGACCCTTGGCAGCCGTTTCGGCCTGCTCGACCCCAAACGCCTCATCGAGGTTCGTGGCTGGCGGCGAGTCGGTACCGTGGTGGTTCGCTGGCCGGCGCCCGTTCTCGCTGCCGCCTGCGCGATCGCCGTGATCGGCCTGCTGGCGTTGCCCGCGTACAAGGCCAGCTATAACAACCGGGACTATACACCGGGCTTCACTCGAGCCAATGAAGGCTATACGGCCGCTGATCGCCATTTTCCCCAGGCCCGTCTGAAGCCGGAAGTTTTAATGATCGAATCGGATCATGATATGCGCAATCCGGCGGATTTTTTGATTTTGGACAAGCTGGCCAAGGGGATCTTCCGGGTTCCTGGTATTTCTCGCGTGCAGGCAATAACACGCCCCGAGGGGACGCCGATGGATCATACGTCGATCCCGTTCCAGATCAGCATGCAAAATGCCGGGCAGGTACAGCACTTGAAGTACCAGCGTGACCGAATTAATGACCTGCTGACTCAGGCCGACGCGATGGCAAAGTCGATCACGGTAATGAAGCGTATGTATGACTTGATGATGCAGATGGCTGACACCATGCACCAGACGGTCGTTGACACCGAACAGATGAAGGAAGTTACCGATGAGCTGCGCGATCACATCGCGAATTTTGATGATTTCTGGAGACCGATCCGCAGCTATTTCTACTGGGAAAAGCACTGTTACGACATTCCGATCTGCTTGTCGTTGAGGTCCATATTTGATGCACTAGACGGTGTAGACAAAGTCAGCGAGGAATTGACCGATCTGCTGGGTGACGTACGAATTATGGATCGGCTCATGCCCCTCACGGCGGCGCAGATCCCGCCACAGATCGAAACCCTGGAAATTGTGCGGAACCTGGTCCTCACCATGCATAGCACCATGACTGGTATCTATGATCAAATGGACGAGCTCAGTGAAAATGCCACGGCCATGGGAAAGGCGTTTGACACAGCAAAGAACGACGATTCGTTCTACCTTCCACCAGAGGTATTTAACAACGCGAAATTCAAGCGCGTCATGAAAATGTTCTTGTCCCCTGACGGACATGCGGCGCGGTTCATCATCTTGCACCGGGGAGATCCCGATGCACCCGAGGGCATCGCGAGTATCAACGCCATTCGCACGGCGGCCGAGGAGTGGCTCAAGGGAACGCCGCTGGAATCCGCCAAGATCTATCTCACCGGCACGGGGGCCGTGTCCAAGGATCTCTCCGAGGGTGCCAAATGGGACCTGCTGATCGCGGGTGTAGCTTCGCTTTGCCTCATTTTCATCGTCATGCTGATCCTCACTCGCGCCTTCGTCGCCGCCACTGTCATCGTCGGTACGGTGGCGCTTTCACTGGGCGCTTCTTTTGGCCTGTCCGTGCTGTTTTGGCAGGACATTCTTGGTATCGCGTTGCACTGGCTGGTACTTCCGATGTCAGTGATCGTCCTGTTGGCAGTGGGATCTGACTACAACCTGCTCTTGGTCTCCCGGTTCAAACAGGAAATCGGCGCCGGGCTGAAGACTGGGATCATCCGTGCGATGGGCGGTACCGGCAAGGTCGTGACGAATGCGGGCCTGGTATTCGCCGTCACCATGGGATCCATGATCGTCAGCGATCTGCGGATCATCGGACAGGTGGGCACCACCATCGGTCTGGGCCTGCTGTTCGACACGCTCATCGTGCGTTCGTTCATGACGCCGTCCATCGCCGCGCTGCTAGGACGCTGGTTCTGGTGGCCGCTGCAGGTGCGAAGCCGACCAACCGGGACCACCACCGGCAAACCCCTGCCGGATCGGTCCCTATCGCCTCACCGGAGCACGCCTACGTCTGCATCTGCCACCCCGAGCGCTGTGCCAGCTGCAAGGGCTATCGGCCAGCCCGAGGGGTAGGCGAGCTGTCTGTCGCGCCCTTGCCGCGCCCAGCGGCAACGCGATGTCAGTCTTTCCTAATCCATTCTTCTATAATTTGTGCAGCCGACTGCGCACCTTCACTGAGTATGGAAATGTGGTTCACCGGTACCGTACGCACGGTATGCGATGACGACCAAGGCTCGGTTAAGGGATATTCTAGATTTCCAGAGCCGTAAGGCATTATCCACGGCCTGGTGCATTGCACGAATAACACACCTGCCTCAAGCGGCCCGTCGTACAGAGCGGGAAGCATATCGGACCATTGTATGACTGCAGTTATCCTCGTTGCATGAAACAGGTCCAATCCATGGTTTTCTCCGTAGACATCAATAAGTATCTCTTTAGTGAGTAGTTCGGCAGCCTCAGGATCCGAGCCCATGTGGGTGTCCAGTAACACCACGCCAGCAAAATTCGAATTCTGGACATCTTCAAAATACTTGCCAAGGGCATACGCGAATTTTCCACCTGATGATTGCCCGGCGAGGACAAAAGGCTCATCACCTACTAGCTCGACAACGATCTGTGCAAGTGACTCGACCCCTGCCTCAGGGGTAATGGGTAATGGTTCCCCCCGGGAGAATCCAGGCAGCGGAACAGCTGAGACGTTCCGTGTGCCCTTGAATTCAGATGCAATTCGTGCGTAGTTATGTACGCCGCTGCTAAATACCGAGGTGCATATAAATATCAGATGAGGTGAGTTAGGTCCGCGAGAAAATGTTGTCGGAGTCGGCAACGACCTAGTCCTCGTATCGTACCTCGATTGAACGGCTAGTCGAAGCTGTGAGGCGGCACGCAGTAGTTGCAGTCCTTCGCCAATTTTGTCTGCGGCAACCGCCTCCTTGAGCAGCGCTTCAAACGAATCCTCGATTAATGCTTCAGGCGAATCCGCAGCCAGGCTGAACCGCGATGGGACACAATGCTGCTTGAGGTTCCCCGGCAGCCGCTGTCCAGGATTGCGCCCCTCGCCGTCGCTCAACATCGTTGCCAGGCCCCGAACCGATGGGTGATTGAAGACCTCCATCGGTGGCACTTCCCGGCCCACCACCTGGCTCAGACGCGAAGCCAACATCACGAACCCGACCGAGTTGAGACCTTGAGCACCGAGCGGTTGGTCGATGTCGACATTCGCAACCCCGATCCCGAAGACTGCTGCCACTTGCCCGCGCACCATTGCTAGCAGTTCGTCCGTCGTCTGCGCCTCGTTTCTGGCGATCGGCGCCATCATTCTGCCGGAAGCCCCTACCTCACCTTCGCGTGCTTCTGCCGACCCGGCGTCCATAGGTTCTTCGTCCTCGAAGCGTTCCACGAGCAGCGCCTGAGCTTCCAGGCTGCCATCCAGCCAGCGCGCGCGGCATCGGGAGCGCTGCACCTTGCCACTGGTCGTCTTGCTCACGCTGCCGGGAGGCCCCACCACCACGGCCGAACAGCGCAACTGGTGGTTCTTCAAGACGACCGCCCGCACCTTCTCGACCACGCTCGACAAGACTGCTCGTGAAGCGTCGGCTCGCACCTCCACGAGGACCGCGAGCGCTTCGGTGTTACCGGCATCGATGGCGAAGGCCGCGATCCCCCCCGGCCGGATCGCTCGATGGCAATTGCGCAGGGTGTCCTCGACATCCTGAGGATGGATGTTTCGACCGGCCACGATGAGCAGGTCCTTGACCCGGCCGCACACATACAGCTCACCGTCGTGCAGAAAGCCTAGGTCCCCGGTGCGCAGATAGCTGTGGCCGTCGTTCATTCCGGTCAGGCGGGCCGCAAACGTGGCTCGGCTCTCGTCCGGTGACCCCCAGTAGCCTGCAGCCTTGCTCGGCGAGTCCACCCAGATTTCACCGACCTGCCCGTCGCTGAGCCCTACGCAAAGTTCTGGGTCCACAATGCGCACATCGACGTCGCCGGTCAGCTCGCCGCAGCTCACCAGTACCTGGGAATCAGCACCATCGGCCGGAACCGCCCGCCGTTCCATTTCGAGCTGGTGCCGGTCCACCCGCAAGGTCGAGCGCCCGAAGATGGTCACGGCCACCGTGTGTTCGGCAAGACCGTAGGCAGGACAGAAGGCCTCAGGGCGCAGCCCGGTGACGGCGAAGGCCTCCAGAAAGCGGCGCTTAGTTTCCTCGCGTACCGGCTCGGCAGCGCTCATCACCACCTTCAGCGAGCTCAGATCCCATTGGGCGCGTTGTTCAGTAGTGGTTTTGTGGACGGCCAGGTCGTAGGCGAAGTTGGGAGCAGCGGTGTGGGTGGCGCGTACTCGGTTCATCACGTCGAACCACAGCGCGGGCCGTTGGATGAAGCTCAGGGGCGACATCATGGTGAGCTCACTATTGCCTGTCAACGTGCTCAGGATGACGCTGATGAGTCCGAAGTCGTGGTATGGCGGTAGCCAGAAGACACCCCGCGTCTCTAGCCCGAGCCCCAGGAGCCGGCGATTGAGTTCGAACTGATGCGCCAGGTTGCCGTGGGTGATGACGACGCCTTTCGGATCCGAGGTGGAGCCCGACGTGTATTGCAGCAACGCCGGAGTGTCCCGGCTGGGGGCCCACTCGTGAGCCGTCCTGGGGGAGGAATCGAATCCGCGCGTTCGCCGACTGCCGATCCCACGCGAGGTCACCTGCCAGGGAAGGTCGCTGGGCCAGTCGACCGAGCTTCCGGCCACGAAGGACTTGGCCGCACCGAGCCACCGGGCGCCGGTATACCGCCGACTCGTCAGGACCACTTTCGCGCCGCAGTCGGCCACGACCCGCTGGAAGCCTTCGATGGAATTCTGGGGATTGATCGGGTCCGGCGGATAGATGGGAACGGGCAACACGCCGGCCGCAAGACAGCCGACCAGGCCGCGCACGAAGTCGAGGCCGGGTGGATATACGAGGACTGCCCGGTCACCGGGCGCCAGACCGCAACGCTGCCATAGGAGGTCGGCCACCTCGTTCATCTCGGTCACCACATCAGCGCGGGTCATCGATTCGGTGACTCGCCCTCGTTCATTCACGAAGGAGATAGCGGTGGCGTCGGGGATCCGTGCCCCGAGTTCCCGAACTTGGTCTAGTAGCAGTGACATGGCTCCGCCCTTGTAATGGTATGACGGTGGTCGGGGCGTCAAGCGCCCTCTACTTCAGCGGAGTCCTAGACAACGCCGAAAGAGGCCGGTAAGACCTACCCACAGGCCCACACCCGGGGGATTACGGGTCGACACGTGGTGGTGCCTGATCCCCGCTGGGCACATGATTAACACGAGCTGAAGGTCGCATTCAATTCGTGTTTGGTAGCTGAACGGCGCAGCAATACCATCGGCCGATTATCGATAAGTCCGGCAGTGGTCGCGATGGCGGTTGGTCTGGGTGTCGGTTCCGGTCGAAAAATGCTCAGGTGCACCCCGGCCGGATTCACCTGCGCAGGATTCAACCGGAGCCCACACTAGGAGGTCGCGGGTGACCGGCAATCGCGGTCGCGTGAATAAGCCTGCCACCCACGGGCACCGAGTAACTCGTCGGCGTCCCAACGGTGTTTGGCGATTCTTGTCAGGCCAGTCACTTGGCGCACGACTGCCGTGCCAGCAGCCGACTTCAGACGACCCCGCCGGCCGCCTAGTTGGCGGATTCGGGGGCCGTGTCAGCGCTACGGAATACGAATTGAATGCGAACTTCAGCTCGTGTTAATCATGTGCTCAGGCACCACCACCGCGAACTTGGGCTTAGGCATATCGGCATAAATCGGTTCTCGCCCGTGCCGGCGAATCACCGGTAGGGGTACAGCGATGTCATTTCTGGTGACCCCGGTGGTGCAGGCTGCTGCGGCAACTGAGTCGCATCGTTTCGTTTCGTCGTTGCGCCTGGCTGGACCGGCCATCGTCCTTTCTGCCACCGCGACCCAGGCTGCCGGACCTGGTGAGGTCGAAGCAGGCCCATGACCGCGATGAGTATGGGAGCGCGGCGGGCGACCAAACCGGGCACCCGCGGGAACTGTGCGCGTGTCCGGAATCCTCGCAACACACTCTTTGCGATAGCGGTTGGTTCTTTTATGACCTCGGTCGATGACACTGTCGTTTACGTCGCCAACCCGAGCATCATGGCCGAGTTGGCTACCGACTACCACATGGTGATCTGGGTGACCAGTGCCTACGTGTTGGCCTATACGGTGCCGTCGTTGCTGGTTGGTCGGCTGGGTGACCGGTTCGGCGTCAAGAACCTGTACCTGATGGGACTGGCGGTGTTCACTGCCAGTTCATTGTGGTGCGGCCTGTCGGGCACCATCGAAATGTTGATAGCGGCGCGAGCGGTGCAAGGTATCGGCGCCGCGCTGCTATACACGCAGACATTTTCGATAATCACCCGGGTTTTCCCGCCGGAGCGTCGCGGCGCGGCGGCGGGCGTGTGGGCTGCCGTCGCGGGCTTCGGCAGTTTGGTCGGGCCGCTGGTGGGCGGAGCGCTAGTCGACACACTTGGTTGGGAGTGGATCTTTTTCGTCAATATCCCCATCGGTGTCTTGGGAGTGGCGCTGGCGGTGCGGTTTGTCCCTGTGCTGCCAACTCACGCGCACCGATTCGACCCGATCGGCGTCGCGTTGTCCGGACTGGGCTTGTTCCTTATTGTCTTCGCGCTCCAACAGGGGCACGCTGCAGGTTGGATGCCATGGATCTGGGTAATGATCGTTGCCGGCGTCGGATTCCTGGCGGTGTTTGTCTACTGGCAGTCGGTCAACACCCGCGAACCACTGATTCCCCTGAAGATCTTCCGCGATCGAAACTTTGCTCTGTGTAGTGTCGGCGTGGCGGTAATCGCTTCCGTGGTGGCGGCGATGATGTTGCCTGGTGTGTTCTATATCCAGACGGTGTGTGGACTGTCGCCGACTCGCTCGGCGCTGCTGATGGCGCCGCTGCCGATTGTGGCCGCCTTGTTGACCCCGATCATCGGCAAGATCCTCGACAGGGCCCACCCGCGGCCCGTGGTCGGCTTCGGCTTTTTCGTGGTGGCGATTGCGCTGACCTGGTTCTCGATCGAGATGGCCCCGACCACGCCGGTTTGGCGGTTGGCGCTGCCGATCGCTTCCCTGGGTATGGGCATGGTGTTCGTCTGGCCTGCGCTGGCCGCTACCGCGACTCGCGACCTGCCGGCGCACCTGGCCGGTGCGAGTTCGGGTGTGTACAACGCGGTTCGGGCGCTGGGCGCTACTTTAGGCAGCGCCGGGATGGCGGCGTTGATGACATCGCGCATTGCTGCTCAGATGCCGCCGATTCACGGTGGCGCGGATCTTGCCGCGCTCGGGGCCAGCGAGGGCACCGCCCTGCAATTGCCCGAGGCTGCGCGCGAGCCGTTCTCGACCGCGATGTCCCAGTCGATGCTATTGCCGGCGTTCATTGCGTTGACCGGTATTGGCGCGGCGCTGTTCATGGTCAGGACTGCCGGTACAACCAATACCCGCTCACCGATACGCACGCAGGCAACTGACATCGGGACGGAGCGGACTTCGAGCACACCAGCCGACGACCTGTCCTAAGTTGTTCGCCAACCCGACACTGTAGCGCCGACGGAAGGTCATGCGGGCCGCGGTGCAATGGCTTGATTGACGGCCAGGGGTGTCTATGAGGCGCGGGCAAGAAAGTTCGAATCATCCAGAAGACACTGCGGCGACGACGTTAATGGCGCATAGGAATTCGTCATCGAGCCGCGTGTCTGTTATTCCCGATGTCCGGCGTTGGTCACCAGCTTGGCTGGGCCAGGCAGGGCTTGCGCCAGTGCGGCAGACGGTGCGGGTTTCGCAGGCGGCGAACAGTACCAGGTAATCGGATGGCTCAGCACGAGTCGAGTCATCTCGGCGACGAACACATCCTTGGTGATGGGCGGTTGATCGACGACGTAACGTACTGTCGTGCCGAGGAGTCGGACGACGATCCACGTCGCGGTGTCGAGATCCATGTCCACCGTCAGGGGTTGCCGCGCGAGGACATATCCCTTGATCGTGGCGGTCATCAGTGCTTCCAAGGGTTTAAGCAGTTCGGTCGCGGTTTGTCCGGGCAGTTGTCTGCAAACCAGCCGCAGAATTTCCGGCCGTTCGAGCAGGGCGTCGACCTGGGCTTCAATGGCGGCCGACACCGCACTTTCGAGATCACAGTCGAGCAATTCGGCGAGTCTGCTCGCCATTCGGTCCAGAAGATCCTGGAAGTACTCCTCTACGACCGTGTTCAGGATCGCATCCTTGTTGGGAAAGTATTGGTACAGCGAACCTGGGCTGATACCGGCGCCGGCCGCGATTCGATTCGTCGAGGTACCGTCGTAGCCACGTTCCTTGAGAATTGTTGTGGCTGCGTCGAGTATGCGTCTCACCGTATCCTTCGACCGATCCTGCACAGGCGTCTTGCGACAAGCCATGCTGCTGCGGGGCGTCGGTCTCCTTTCGAACTCCTCGCGTCCCATGAGTTGACGTACTCCCTTTCGTTCAAGACTTGAAATAGTTCACTGTGTCGCGCGTCCGACCGTGGTCCACCGCTTTATCCAAATTTTTTTCACCGCGGCGCCTCGGCGAGTGGCGCTGGCGGGGCGGTGCTGGTGCAGCGCAGCATGCGGGTTGGTGACGGTGCTTCGGGTCGTCGCGGCGACCGTCTGGTTGGTCGGAAGAAGTCCGCAGCAACACTTCGCGTAGGACATATTTCGCATCGTGACACATTGGCGATGCTCGCGTTTGGAAATTCCCGAATCTGTGCCCCGGAGTTGACCAGATCGTCGATCTTGTAAGAGACCGATATGGCGGCGCGGTGCCAGCGGTGCCGGAAAGAACGACCCATGTAGGCACTGGTCGGTCGACGCTTCAACCTGGCGAGGTCATGCTCGTAAGGGGCTGGACGTCGTCGATCGATGTCCTGCGGATCCCTGGTCCGGGATCTCCCGCCCGGGCTCGTGCGCCAGGAGTCGGGCAATCAGACCCGAGCCCGACGACGGCGAGCGCCGAAACGGCGCGAGTAAAGAGTCGTCGGGCATCAGACGGAGCACGTTATTGTGTCGGATTAGGCGGTACCACGATGATGGTCGCCCCCGGGATCGCGGCCAGAGTCGCCGCAAGGTTCGCGACCACACCGGGCGGCAAGCCGGATGGTAACCCCGGGATGTTCGTCCCGGCGGCAGCCGCCGGGACCGATGGCGTCGCGGCGGGCCTGGTGGCCGCCGCGGCCCCGCCGCCGGCTGTCGGCGAGGGCGTCGCCGGGGCCGGTGAGGAGCCGCTGCCCCGGGTCGCCAGACCGGCCAGGCTGGTCCCGGCCAAACCCGCTGCTGCCATGCCCGCGTATCCATCCTCCGAACCACCCGTCATGAACATCGGAGTGGTGCCGGGGAACATCGCCGCGACTTGGCGCACCGCGGGCGGAAACATCCAGCTCTGCGGCACCGAAAGCCCGCCGATATTGGTCGAATTCCCGGAAAGTGCAACTGTCGGTGGCTGGGGCGGGGTGGTGAGTCTTCCTCCGCCCGGCGTTGAAGGTCGTGGCCTGCCGGGGATGACAGAGTCGGGCCCACCCTGAGTTGGGCCCTCTTCCGCTTCCCCTGGGCAGATCGGGGCCTTTTCGTACTCGTCAACCATGTCGTGGCGGTAGACCTCGCTTAGCTGCACCGTCGATACAGCCAAGCTGCCAGCCGCGACTGCCACGGCTGCGGCTACCAGAATGTCAAGATCCTCGAAGGGGTTTGGTAGTGCGTCCAGGGGCGGGGGCAGGAAGGACTGGAGCGTCGGAAGCACGCTTACTCCCGCAGCCGGGGCGGCAGCGGCCTGCGCCGCGGGCGTTGCGGCCGCGGTGAGCGGCTCGGCCGCGGTGGTTGTCGGCGGTGGCGAGGTAAACGGCGTCAACTCCGACGCGGCCGCCGACGTGCCGGCATAGCCGTCCATTGCGACAATGTCCTGGGCCCACATTTCGCTGTAGTCGGCTTCGCTGGCCGCGATCGCCGGAGTGTTTTGCCCGAAGATATTGCTGTGGGCCAGCGAGATCATCGTGCTGCGGTTGGCCACAATCTCGGCCGGGGGGACCGTCGCCGCATATGCCGACTCGTAGGCGTTGGCCGCGGCGATGGCCTGGGCGGCGGCCTGTTCGGCTTGAGCGGCAGTAGCCCTCATCCATGTCACGTAGGGGGCGGCCGCGGCCGCCATCGACAGCGCCGAGGGCCCCCGCCACTCATCGGCGGTGAGCCCGGAAATCACCGCGGAATAGGCAGCGGCCGTGGCGTTCAGTCCGTTGGCGAGCCGCTCCCAGGCCGTGGCCGCTTGCAGCAGCGGGGCCGAGCCGGGACCGGAATACATCCGGGCGGAGTTGATTTCCGGCGGCAGTGCAGCGAAGTCCATTGCCATCGTCGTCGCTAGGCCACCCGCAGGCCCGTCGCCTCGGCGGCGGCATCGGAAACCCCACTGGCGGTCAGTCCGGCGACCAGCAGTTCGTCCATCGCCGCAGCCTGAGCGCCGTCCACCCGATACGTCCGGGCGTGCAAGACGAACCGGCCGGCTGCCCATGCGTACACCTCGTTGGCGGCGGGAAGCACGGCGGTTGTCAGGGAGGTGGCCGCGGCATTCGGGGCGCACGCTGCAGCGCCGATGCTCGCCCAATCGCGGGCGGCCGTACCGAGCATCTCTGGCGGTGTCATCACGAAAGGCATGGACTTCTCCTTGACGGAATTGCGCGGTCCGCGAAGGGTCTTCTATGTCGGATGGCGCGGCTCACCGCTCAATGCGCACTCACCCCACCTCCTCATGGGCCGAGCTACAGCCGACTGTGAGCAGACTTACACAAAAACTCGAGTAATGAGCGCAGAAGCGTCTTTCTCTTATTGAGCCTTATGTTGTCGCGGCACACGCATTGATGCGGCTCCTGTAGCCGTTCACCGCCGACGCCAGCCGCCCCTATCCTTGAGCGGCGGGACCACTACTGAGCGAGAGGGTGAGACGGGTTGACCGACGGACACGATGAGCTCAGCGGTAAGCACGAGCGTCCAGCGGCTCGCGGCGATGAGAAGGCTTCCGGGGGCGACAAGGCGGCCATGGCGGCGCCGCCCGTCGCAGCGCCGCAGCCTGCCGAAGCCGAGCCCGACGTCAGGCCGCGGGTGCTGCTGCTGGGCTCCGGTGAGCTCAGCCGTGAGCTGGCAGTTGCGCTCCAAGGCCTCGGCGCCGAGGTGATCGCTGCCGACAAGTATGCCGACGCGCCCGCGCACCGGGTCGCCGACAAGGCGCTAGTGGTTACCATGACCGATGCCGAGGAGCTGGCGGCCGTCTTTGCCCGGCTGCGTCCGGACTTACCAGACTTCGTGGTGACACTCACCGATGCGGTATGTGTGGACGTCCTCGATGCTCTCGACGCCAGCGAAGCCCGTGGGTCGGAGTCCGAGGGCAGGTACCCCGAGCTGGTGCCGAGCGCCCGCAGTGTCCGGCTGACCAGCGATCGGGAAGGCCTGCGTAAGCTGGCTGCCGACGAGCTCGGGCTGCCCACGGCGCCGTTCTGGTTCGTCGGATCGCTGGGCGAACTCGAGGCGGTGGCCGCCCATGCCGGGTACCCGTTGCTGGTCAAACCCGTGGTCAAGGCGGCCGGCCGGGAGCGATCGGTGGTCCGGGGGCCTGATGAGATCGAGCATGCCTGGCAACGTGCGGTTGGCGGCCCGGTGGGACAACCCCCCCGGGTGTGGGCCGAGACGGTGGTCGATGTCGAGTTTTTGGTCACCGTGATCGTTGTGCACAGCGACGGGCCGGCAGGCCCTGTCATCGAGTTCTGCGCACCGGTCGGTCATCGCGGTGCGAACGGCGGCGATCTGGAATCCTGGCAACCGCAGCAGATGAGTAGCGCCGCCTTTGACGCGGCCAAGTCGATCGCCGCACGCGTTGTCAAGGCGCTCGGCGGACGTGGTGTATTCGGTGTCGAGTTGATGGTCAACGGCGACGAGGTGTACTTCGCCGACGTCACCGCATGGCCGGGTGACAGTGCCTGGGTCACCCTGCGCAGCCAGCGGCTTTCCGCCTTTGAACTGCAGGCCCGGACCATCTTGGGCCTCGCGGTGGACACGTTGATGGTGTCGCCGGGCGCCGCCCGGGTGATCGGTCCGGGCCAGGCGCCGGCCGATGCGGCGCCTGGCCCCGACGCGCTGACGGCTGCGCTCGATGTGCCGGAAAGCGACGTCCGGCTGTTCGGGCGTGCCCGCGCCGGTGCGCCGCGCAAGGTTGGTGTGGCGTTGGCCACCGCACCCGACGTGGCGACCGCACGTGACCGCGCACGCGATGTCGCGACCCGGCTGAGTATGCGAGACTCACGCGGGTGAGCTACGCGGGAGATTTGACGCCGCCGGAGGCATGGAAGATGCTCGCCGACAACCCACATGCTGTGCTGGTCGACGTGCGCACCGCCGCCGAGTGGCACTTCGTCGGTGTACCCGACTTGTCGAGCCTTGGCCGTGACGTCGTCTATATCGAGTGGGCCACTTTACACGGGACGCGCAATGCGAACTTCGTCGCCGAACTGCAGGACGCCATCCCGCCCGCGGACGGTCAGGACGGGCGGCCCGTCATTTTCTTGTGCCGCTCGGGTAACCGTTCCATTGGCGCCGCCCAAGCTGCGACCGAGGCCGGAATCAGGCCGGCTTACAACGTGCTCGACGGCTTTGAGGGGCACCTCGACGCCGAGGGCCACCGAGGGGCGGTTGGTTGGCGGGCAATCGGATTGCCCTGGAGACAGGGATGACCGACCACCCGGCAATCCGCACGCCCAAAGTGCTACCCGACGGCGTTGGCCAGGCCACCATCGGCGTGCGCGGCGGGCTGTTGCGCTCGGGATTCGACGAGACCGCCGAGGCGATGTATCTGACGTCCGGCTATGTCTACGAGTCGGCGGCGGCGGCTGAGCAGTCGTTCAGCGGCGAACTGGACCACTTCGTGTACTCCCGCTACGGCAATCCGACGGTGGCGATGTTCGAGGAGCGGCTGCGGCTGATCGAGGGAGCGCCGGCGGCATTCGCCACCGCCAGCGGCATGGCGGCGGTGTTCACCTCGCTGGGCGCGCTGCTGGCGGCCGGTGATCGGTTGGTGGCCGCGCGCAGCCTGTTCGGATCGTGCTTTGTGGTGTGCAACGAGATCCTGCCGCGCTGGGGTGTCGAGACGGTTTTCGTCGACGGCGACGACCTTTCGCAATGGGAGCAGGCGCTGGCCGACCCCTCCAAGCCCACCCGAGCAGTGTTCTTCGAGACGCCGGCGAATCCCATGCAGTCGCTGGTGGACATCGCCGCGGTGACCGAGCTGGCGCATGCTGCCGGTGCAAAAGTTGTGCTGGACAACGTTTTTGCCACGCCTTTGCTGCAACAGGGCTTTCCGCTCGGGGTCGACGTGGTGGTGTACTCGGGCACCAAGCACATCGACGGCCAGGGCCGGGTGCTCGGCGGCGCCATCCTCGGCGACAAGGAGTACATCGACGGCCCGGTGCAGAAGCTGATGCGCCACACCGGACCGGCGATGAGCGCTTTCAATGCCTGGGTACTTCTGAAAGGGCTTGAGACACTTGCGGTTCGGGTGGAGTGCAGCAACTCCTCGGCGCTGCGGATCGCCGCGTTCCTGGAAGCCCATCCCGCGGTGAGCTGGGTGCGCTACCCGTTTTTGCCGTCACATCCGCAGTACAACCTGGCCAAGCGGCAAATGTCCGGCGGCGGAACCGTCGTCACCTTCGCGCTGGACGCTCCGGAGAGTGCGGCCAAGCAACGGGCCTTCGAGGTGCTCGACAAGCTTGCGCTGATCGATATCTCCAATAACCTCGGGGACGCGAAATCGCTTGTCACGCATCCGGCTACCACGACGCACCGGGCGATGGGCCCGGAGGGCCGCGCCGCGATCGGCCTGGGTGACGGCGTAGTCCGCATCTCGGTCGGGCTGGAAGGCGCCGACGACCTGATCGCCGATCTGGACCGGGCTCTCGGCTGACCAGCCGCCCTTTGTTCGGCCTTTTCGGCGCATTCGGCCGCCGCCAGCGCTCCCGCTTCCGCTCGTGCCTGGACACAGCGCATCGCCAATCTGGCGTAGACCATCTGGCTAGTGATGGCCATCTGGCCGCGAGTGCGGCCGAGGAAGGCGAGCCCCCAGGAGAACATGGCGGCGATGCGATTGCGGTGGCCCACCAGGCATATCAGGTGCAGCAACAGCCAACCAGACGATGAAGCCGGCGAACTCCAGGTTGCCGATCTTCGCGACGACGCTGTAGTGGGAGATGAGGGTCATGCTGCCCTTGTTGAAGTACTGAAATGGCTTGCGGCTGGCCGGGTCATCGTGGCTCTTCACCGCATGCTTGATGATCGTGGTGGCGTACCGCGCTCCTTGGATCGCGCCTTGGGCCATCCCGGGTACACCGGGCACGGACATCAGATCGCCGATCACGAAGACGTACGGGTGTCCCTTGACCGTGAGGTCGGGCTCCACAATCACCCGTCCGGCGCGGTCGACTTCGGTTCCCTCGGACTGTTCGGCGATCATCTTGCCCAGGCGGCTGGCCTGAACTCCGGCCGCCCACACTTTGCGCGCACATTCGATGCGGCGCTGGGTGCCGTCGTTGTCCTTGACCGTGATGCCCTGGTAATCAACCGCGGTCACCATGGCATTGAGCTGGACTTCGACATCCATCTTTTCCAGTTTGTGCTGCGCCTTGAGGCCCAACTTCGGGCCCATCGGCGGGAGCACCGAAGGCGCGGCGTCGAGCAGGATCACCCGGCATTCGCTGGGTGTAATCGTGAAATGCCCCGGCCAGGGTGCGCTCGGCGAGTTGGACGATCTCTCCATGTCCATCAACTTGGACGTGACCGTCTTGCCCTTCAGGTCGATCGCCATCACTTCACCCAGCAATACCCGCACGTCTCTTGCCTGCGCAGGCTCAGCCTGGTCGTCGGGGCGATGTCGCCCTCGGACAAGATCCCGGTGGCCACTTGGTACAGCAGCGGCTGGAACAAATGGGTGCTCGTCTTCGAGATGAGGGTGATGTCGATGTCGGCTCGTTTGAGCGCCTTGGCCGCATTCAGGCCGCCCAATCCGCTTCCGATGACACGACATGATGGCGCCTGCCGACAACTGACGGTTCGCTGGACGGCCCGGTCATGCTTCTCCTTCAGTCTGGTCGCTGCTAGCGCAGGTACACATTCCGACTCCTCCCATATCCACGGCGTAACTCTTGCGGCTCGGTGGCGGGCCGCCCCAAGCATCGCCGGTTGTCGGCTGCTGCACCCGACTGCAGTAGCCAGTCCCTTTCCGACTGTCCTGTCAGCCAGGTCCAGGAACACGCGCGGCGCCGTCGCCCGCGAAGAAGCTGGAATCAAGATCAACCGGCGATCTCCGCGGCGGTCGGGCAACTACTTAGGCCATCGCGAAAACTGAGTTTCCCAACTAAACGCCGGCCGCTGCCATCTCGGGTGTGAGATCATCGATTACCGTGATAGCTAACGTTGAACCGCATGGGGGTCCTACTACCGCAATGGATGTGATTGACCAGGCGGCAGCCATCCGTCCCGAGTTGCCGCCCTACAAGTTCAAGTCTCTTAGAAACCAAAATAGAATTCTGATCCGCGTATTTCACCTGATAGCAGAGACGGCCGCACGTCTATCACGCCGTCAGACTGACGAGTATCTGCACGCTCCTGGCGCCAAAGCGTACGAACTGTTACTCGATCCATTTCGAAAAATTACTGGTCTGCCTGATTATACGGAGGGGATATATCTCAACAATAGTGCAACATACACCGATGCTCAGGCTGCTCAGATCAATCTGCTGATACAGGCCACCGGTGCTCGGGAGGGTGACCGCATTCTGGACGTGGGTTGCGGCCATGGTACCTTGCTTGAACGCTGCCGTGAATTAGGCATTGTCGCTAGTGGCGTGACTGTCTCGCGCCCCCAGGCAATCGACTGCCAACGCCGTGGCCTGGATGTACGGCTCGCAAGTGTCGACGAACTCAGCTACACCTTTAGGCAGAACGAGTTCGATGCGATTGTAATGAACGGCAGCACTGAACACTTTGCTGCGGCAGCCGATGCTTTGGTTGGCGCCGAGCATAATGTCTGGAGACGCATGTTCGCTTCCTGTGCAAGTGTGCTGCAGGAAGGGGGGCGTTTAGTGGTTACTAGCCTCCACTGCCGGCAGCGGCAGAATCCATGCCAAGTAATCAAACACCCGATGGCCTTGCCAAGTCAAAGCGACGAGTTCTACTGGAGCATTCTCAACAGATTCTATTCCGGCTGGTACCCTACCGGCGACGACTATGTGCTTGCCGCAAGAGATTCTAATTTGCAGCTCGTGCGCGAGTGGGAAATGACTGCGCACTACTTGCGGACTTCCATTGACTGGGGGCTACTGAACTCCGCGGCTGAGCGAGCACATCGAAAAGAAGTACTAGCCCTCTACAAGAATCTAGCAACACGGGATCCTCGATATTTCTTTATCTCCATGCTGTACGAGCTCTACGATCCCTGGCGTTGGCAACTGCTTGGCGGTGCGGCGAGCCCGGCCATTCACAAATGGCAGCTGTACCAGCTTCGCGGCCGGTAGGTATCTGCAGGGTCTTTGGGGTTGATGTCACTTCCTGCTGTGCGCTGGCAGGGAGCGGGGCCGCCCGACCGAAGGATCGCGGATTTCGATTGCGATTGCGGACGAAGGCGCGGAAGAGCCGAATAGACCCGTCGGCTTTGGCCCCGGCGCAAGTCGGCGAACGAAGGCGGCGCGGTTGGGTGCGGCGCAGCCGGCCACCGACCCACGAACACAATCTGATGTGTCGCAAGTTCGGCATGCCCGAGCTGTACTGCTGCCCCTTCAGCCGCGTGCGAAGTGGCACGTGCTCAGGGGCACGAGTCGGGTCGTGTTGGCGTTCCGATCGGCGCACCCGATATCGCCGAGAAGTTCACCGGATATGCCGACGTGGTGATCTGCCTATATAAGCCTGCGTTCTTTCATAAGCCTGCGTTCTTTTGCGCCGTCGGCCAGCCAGGGATACCGCAACTTTGCTCAGATCTCTGACGACGACCCAGCCCGACACCGCCGCGCTGCCGGTCGGCTCCTTCGGAGCTGACACTGGCGCCGGCGCGGCCCTGACCGCCACTGCTGATCCCGAAGATGGGACTTCTTCCCCAACCGCTCGGTCCGGTGTGATTGAAGGAGTGAAGGCCATGGAAGCGGTGAAGATCATGGAAGTGCAGCTGTGAGGGACTCCCCGGCGTAAGAGGGCGCGGAACGTTCAGACGGTGGCGGCGGGAACTGGGGAGGCCCTCCCGGCCGAAACGCACTGCGAATTGCTGGGAATAGCTTGTCCTATAACCGCTATGGAGCCGGGAAGTGTTTCGGCGCCGGGTGGAGTCGGAGGCGGTCGTAGTACCGATCGAGCCGCTGGACGACACAACCCGCGGGGAGGGAAGGGCCGCTGCTTCGTTCACGTGTTGTGTCTGGAAGGAAGTGTCCGGTGAGTGTCGATCTGGCTAGCCGGCGGCGCGCTGTTCGGCCTTTTCGGCCTGTTCGGCAGCGGCCAGCGCGCCTTGTTCGGCGTGCGCCTGGACATAGCGCATCGCGAGCCTGGCGTAGACCATCTGGCTGGTGATGGCCATCTGGCCGCGGGTGCGGCCCAGGAAGGCAAGCCCCCAGGAGTACGCGGCGGCAATGCGGTTGCGGTGGCCCACCAGGTACAGCAGATGCAGCAGCAGCCACGCCAGCCAGGCGAAGAAGCCGGCGAACTCGATCTTGCCGATCTTCGTGACCGCGCTGAAATGGGAGATCAGGGCCATGCTGCCCTTGTTGACATAGTGGAACGGCTTGCGGTTGGCCGGGTCGTCGTGGCCCTTCACCGCGTGCTTGATGATCGTGGTCGCATATCGTGCCCCCTGGATGGCGCCTTGAGCCATCCCCGGGACTCCGGGCACCGCCATCAAGTCACCGATGACGAAGACATACGGATGCCCCTTGACGGTCAGGTCGGGTTCCACGACAACCCTTCCGGCGCGGTCGGTTTCGGTTCCCTCGGACTGCTCGGCCACCATCTTGCCCAGCGGGCTGGCCTGTACTCCGGCCGCCCACACCTTGCATGCGCAGTCGATACGGCGCTCGGTGCCGTCTTTGTCCCTGACGGTGATGCCCTTGTAATCCACGGCAGTCACCATCGCGTTCAGCTGGACTTCGACGTCCATCTTCTCGAGCTTTCGTTGCGCCTTGAGGCCCAACTTCGGGCCCATCGGCGGCAGTACCGCGGGCGCGGCGTCGAGCAGGATCACCCGGCACTCGCTGGGCGTGATGGTTCGAAATGCCCCGGCTAGGGTGCGCTCGGCGAGCTGGACGATCTCACCGGCGAGTTCCACACCGGTGGGCCCGGCCCCGACCACGACGAAGGTAAGCCGGCGTTTGCGCTCGGCATGGTCGGTGGCCACTTCGGCGGCCTCGAACGCACCGAGGATGCGGCCGCGCAGCTCCAGCGCATCGTCGATGGTCTTCATGCCGGGCGCGAAGATGGCGAAATCGTCGTTGCCGAAATAGGACTGCTGCGCGCCGGCTGCCACGATGAGACTGTCAAATGGCGTGACCGTCTGCATGTCCATCAATTTCGATGTGACCGTCTTGGCGTTCAGGTCCATGTCGATGATCTCACCCAGCAACACCCGCACGTTCTTCTGGTTGCGCAGGATCAGCCGGGTGGTCGGGGCGATGTCACCCTCGGACAAGATCCCGGTGGCCACTTGGTACAGCAGCGGCTGGAACAAATGGGTGGTCGTCTTGGAGATCAGGGTGATGTCCACATCGGCCCGCTTGAGCCTCTTGGCCGCATTCAGGCCGCCGAACCCGCTTCCGATGATGACGACGTGATGGCGCCTGCCGACGGACGAGCCTTCGCTGGATGGGGGCGTCATGGTCCTCCTTCAGTTTTCGTCATTCGCTGCGACAGTCTCGGGGTCACTGCGGCGCATGTACACCGTACGACTTTGCCCGGGCTGACGTCGATTGTTTCCGGGCCCCACCGTGCGCGGAGCACCATCTGCGTCTGCTCTCCGGTCATGTACGGAAGCAAACCTATTGCCGGCCAGTCTCGTTCGTTCGGTGGCGTTATCGGATGGGTGCGGTCGCGATGAAGTGCGGTGCCATTCCGCGGCGCGGCACAGCGGTTGCAATATACGGGTGGGGGGTATATGATGCCGCCGTGGACATCCGGCAGGCGGGCCCTGTTTCGAGGCTGCTTGGCCGATCTGCGCTTATCGCGGCTCTGGCCGCGTTGCTGCTCGGGGTGGTAGGCGGTCATTGCGGGTTGCCGCGATGGGAATTTTCCCCGGCCCACCCATCACAGTCGCGCCTCGCGACGCCGACCGATCAGTTGGTGATCAACGGGAAGCACGCGCAGCGTTCCGACGCTGCGGCATCGCTTTGTCCCGGCAAGCTGGCGACGGCCGTACTGCCGCAGTCGGTCACGCCGGCCCTGGGTGTCGTCGCCATGCTCGCGGTGGCCGGTCTCGTTGGTCTGCTCGTTGACCCGGTGGCGTTCGGTGGGCGCAGTCCGCCTGCCACGCCACATTGCGTCACCTCCGGCCGGGTGCTCTTGACCCGGCTCTGCGTAGCGCGTCGCTGACCGGTCAAGCGGCCGCGCCCCGTTCACGGCTCGGCTGGAAACCGGCAATCGGTATGTCTTCGGCGGTCGTTCTAATTGTGATCGGGATTTCCGCCGTCGCCTCAGGCGTCAAAGTTGCTGCACGGCCCAGTATCTGACGTTCGGCGCAGTGCGCGTAGAGCTAATTCAGTTGGAGGTCAAGAGAAATGGATTTCGGTGCTTTGCCGCCCGAGGTCACTTCGGCAAAAATGTATGCCGGCCCGGGAGCCGGGTCGCTGCTGCTTGCCGCGGCGGGGTGGGAAGCAGTAGCCGACGAGCTCTACTGCGCGGCGAATTCCTGCGCCGCGACCATCTCGGCCATCACCGGCCAAACCTGGATAGGCCAGGCCGCGGTGGCGATGGCGACGGCGACCGGGCCTTACCTGGCATGGATGACGGCGACCGCGGACCTCGCCCGGCAGAGCGCTGTTCAGGCGCAGGCGGCCGCGGGCGCCTTCGAAACGGCGCTCGCGGCCGTTGTGCCGCTACCGGTGATCGCGGCCAACCGTGCCTTGTTGATGCTGCTGAGCGCGACCAACGTGTTGGGTGTCAACGCTCCCGCGATCGCGGCCGTCGAAGCCGAATACGGGGAGATGTGGGCTCAAGATGCCGCCGCCATGTATGGCTATGCCGGTGCTTCGGCTGCGGCGTCGACCTTGACGGGTTTCGCGCCACCCCCCGAGATGACGAATCCGGCCGGGCTGGCTGACCAGGCCGCGGCCTCCGGGCAGGCGGTCAACGCCTCGATGCTCAGCGCCATCTCGACGGTGCCCCTGGCGTTGCAACAACTCGCGCAGCCGGTAACGGCGTCGACCTCCGGGTGGAACTTCGCGGAATGCCTGAGCCTGCTGACCTCGTTGACTTCGCCCGCCAGCGCGGCTGCGTCGACGATGAGTTCGACGATGTCGGCAATGTCCTCGGTGAGCTCGGTGGCAAAGCTTCTCGGCTCGTCCACCACCGCGGTGGCGAGCGAAGCCGCGACGCTGGGCTCGGCACTGTCCGGTGTCGGAGCGGTGGCGCCGGCGGCAGGGCTGTTCACGGCGGGGACCGCAGCGGCTGTCTCGGCCGAGGTGGGCAAGGCCGCGTCGCTGGGACCGTTGTCGGTGCCGCCGGGTTGGGCCTCGGCCGCCATGACGGTCAGCCCCGCGGCCGCGCCATTGAGCGGCGCCGCCGGTGTTGCGGCGGCCCAGTCAGGTGCGAGCGGAAACCTGTTGGGCGGGTTGCCGATTGCCGGAATGCCTAACCGCGGTGGTGCGAGCGGGCTGAACGGCACGACGTCACGGCCCGGGGCGCCCCCCACGGTGATGCCGCGCCCGCTGTTCGGCGGATGAGCCCGCCGGGTCCCGTGCGTAGCGAAGGACCGGGCGACGGGGCCGGCTCACGGCCAGCCGCTGGCGTTGGTGGCGTATCTGGCGTTGAGCCCGGTGCAGAAATCTGCGGCCGTGCCGGCGAGCAAGATGTAGTAGACCTCGGTGCGCCGCAGATCGCCGTCGGTCGGGGTGGTCCAGCCGTTGTTGCACATGGCGTTTTCGCCGCCCGCCGTTGAGCGGCGCCAATTGGTCTTGACGCAGCTGACCAATGCATCGACGTTCGCGGTGGCGCTCTTGGCCGCGACCAGCATCGCGCCTCCCCACCGCCCGTCGGCACGCCGGTAGGCGCGGGCCCCGAACGGGGGACCCGACCCCGCACCGTTGCCCTGGCAGGCCAACGCACGGTGCAGCAGCACGAAGGGCGCGGCCAGCTGCGGGTCGGTCACCGAGGCGGCCGCGGTGATGAATTGAGCCGCGTCCGAGCCGTCGACCTCTTGGACATTCGGGTTGTTGAGGCCGGTCAGTTGCTGGGAAAGGCCCGGCGCCGCGCCGGTGCCGGCGATCATCGGACCGCTGCCGGTGGAGGTCATCGGCGGCAGCGTAACGGTGGGGTCGGCGGCTGCCTTGGGGGCTACCGTCAGAGCGCCCAGCGACAGCCCGCACACAGCGACGGCGACAACGATCCGGTGTGACATACGCCTATCATCTACTGTCCGGGCACCACGGATGGGGCGGATTCGAACAGAACGTGCTGAACCATCGGCGCGGGCTGGCTCAGCGGAATGCGGCCAGGCCGGTGAAGGCCTGGCCGAGCACCAGCTGGTGCATCTCGGGGGTGCCCTCGTAGGTCAGCACCGATTCCAAGTTGACCATGTGCCTGATCACCGGGTACTCCAGCGATATTCCGTTGCCGCCCAGGATGGTCCGCGCGGTCCGGCAGATCTCGATCGCTTCGCGGGTGTTGTTGAGCTTGCCGAAGCTGACCTGCTCGGGACGCAGGCCGACACGGTCTTTGAGCCGTCCGAGATGCAGTGCCAGCAGCTGGCCCTTGTGCAGTTCGACAGCCATGTCGACCAGTTTTGCCTGAGTCAACTGGAATCCGGCTATGGGACGCCCGAATTGAGTGCGATGCGTGGCGTAGTCGAGGGCGGACTGCCACGCGGACCGGGCGGCACCCATTGCGCCCCAGGCGATTCCGTAACGAGCCTCGGACAGGCAGGCCAGCGGCGCCCGCAGGCCGATAGCGTTGGGCAACATCGCTTCGGCGGGCAGCCGGACATCGTCGAGCACCAATTCACTGGTGATCGACGCCCGCAGCGAGAGCTTGTGGTGAATCGTGTTGGCGGTGAAGCCCGGGGTGTCGGTGGGCACGATAAAGCCGCGGATTCCCTCGTCGGTACCGGCCCACACGATCGCGAGGTCGGCGATCGAACCGTTGGTGATCCACATCTTTCGCCCGTCGAGCACCCAATCCGAGCCATCACGTCGGGCCCGCGTTTTCATGGCGGCCGGGTCGGACCCGGCGTCGGGTTCGGTCAGCCCGAAACAGCCGACCAGCTCGCCGGCCGCCATGCGGGGCAGCCATTGCTGCTTCTGCTCCTCGGAGCCGTTGTGCCAAATGGCGAACATCGCCAGCGAACCCTGCACCGACACCAATGACCGGATGCCGGAATCGGCGGCCTCGAGCTCCAGGCAGGCCAGGCCGTAGTGGACCGCGGACGAGCCGCCACATCCGTAGCCGTGCAAATGCATTCCCAGCAGGCCCAGTTGGCCGAACTGTTTGGCCAGCTCGCGGGCCACCGGCAGGTCGCCGTTCTCGAACCACTCAGTGACGAACGGCGTTATCTGCTCGGCACAGAATTGCCGTACGGTGTCGCGCACCGCGAGTTCATCGGCGGACAGCGACGCGTCCAGCCCGAGCGGGTCGTAGCGGTCGAAGGCGGGCGGTGTGTCAGTGCTCATGACCAACATCCTGCCCGGCCCGGTAGTCTCGCTTCATGCAACCGCGGCGCCGGCTCACCTGGATGGGCGCGTTGGCCACCGACGTGGTCGCCGTCCTGATCTTCTGCACCATCGGGCGCCGCAGCCATGCCGAGGGCATCAGCGTCGCCGGCGTTGCGACAACCGCGTGGCCGTTTCTGAGCGGGACCCTTGCCGGATGGCTGGTGTCGCGGGGCTGGCGACGGCCCACCAGCATGACACCCACCGGGGTGGTGGTCTGGATCGGCACGGTGGCGGTCGGCATGGTGTTGCGCAAGGCCACGTCGGCCGGTGTGGCGGTGAGTTTCGTCGTGGTCGCCTCGACGGTCACCGGCGTGTTATTGCTCGGTTGGCGCGCGGCCGCCGGGCTGATGCTGCGCCGCCGTTCCGATGCTTGACGAGGCCCTGACGAGGCGCTGACGAGGTGAGGCCCGATGGTACGCACCGATGACGACGACTGGGACGCGGCCACCGGCGTCGGGGTAACCGCAACGTTCGGCGCCACCGCCAGGGCCGTCGCCGCCGGCGCCGGGTTGCTCAACGACCCGTTCGCCGAACCGTTGGTTCGCGCCGCGGGAGTGCCGTACTTCGCCCGGATTATCGACGGAGATCTGGACGAGGCCGACGAGGCCGACAACCGGACAACGGCCGGGCTCATCGACATCCTGGTGACGCACACCCGGTTCCTCGACGGTTTCCTTGCCGACGCGGGCCGGGCGGGAATTCGTCAGGCGGTGATCCTGGGGTCTGGCCTGGACGCCCGGCCATACCGGCTGTGGTTCCCACCGGGAACAACGGTGTACGAGATAGATCAGCCCCGAGTGATCGAATTCAAGACCGGCTTGTTGCACGGGCTGGGCGCCAAGCCGACCGCGCACCGCCGTGCGGTTGGCATCGACCTTCGTCAGGATTGGCTGGCGGCCTTGTGGCGGGTCGGTTTCGACGCGGACCAGCCCACGGCGTGGATTGCCGAGAACCTGCTCGTGGGCTACCTACCGCCCGGCGGGCAGGAGCGGCTGCTGAAAGACCTCACCGCGGTGAGTGCGGTCGGCAGCCGGTTCGCCGCCGATCATATGCCCACCTGGACACCGTTACAGCAGAAGGCGGGACGGGCTTTCGTCGACCGCTGGCGAAAGTTCGGGCTGGACGTTGACCTGGCCGCGCTGACGTATCCGGGTGAATACCGTTATCTGCCGGAATGGTTGGCATCCAACGGCTGGGAGACGGTGGAACGCGACGTCGGCGAGCTGTTCGCCGCGATGGGAATGCCGGGCCGCTGGAGTGTCCGGCCCCGTGACGTGGCGATCACCCCCAGATATGTCACCGCGACGCTGGTCTAGGTCTAGGGCTGACATGACGGATCTGCTGCATCTGGCCGTCGCGCTGGACGGGTACGGCTGGCACCCGCAAGCCTGGCGGGCGACCGCGACCGGCGAGTCCCGGTCGGTGCTCAGCGGGGGTTACTGGGCCGACATGGCGGTTACCGCCGAACGCGGCCTGCTCGACTTTCTGACCATCGACGACACGCTGATGCCGCAGCCCGGCCGCCGCGAGCGGATCGATCCGCGGCGGCTGGCCGGCCGCGCCGACGCCGTTCTGGTCGCGGCCCGCATCGCCCCGGCGACCCGGCACATCGGTCTGGTCCCGGTGGCGACGGTCACCCACACCGAGCCCTTTCACATCTCGAAAGCCATTGCCACGCTTGACTTTGTGTCGCACGGCCGGGCCGGCTGGCAGCCGAGGGTCAGTGTCACCAACCACGAGGCGGACCTGTTCGGCCGCCGCCCGGTGAACCCCGACGAATTGTTCGACGAGGCACGGGATTACGTCGAGGTGGTGCGCCGGCTCTGGGACAGCTGGGAAGATGACGCGGTGATCCGCGACGTGGCCACGGGGCGTTACATCGACCGGGACAAATTGCACTACGTCGACTTCACCGGAAAATATTTCGCGGTCAAGGGGCCGTCGATAACGCCGCGGCCGCCGCAGGGCCAGCCGGTGGTGGCCGCCCTGGCGCACGCAGTGCCGGTCTACGAGTTCGCTTCTGCAGCGGCAGATGTCGTCTTTATCACGCCGACCGACGATTCGCTGCGGAGCATCCTCGACGACGTGCGCGCCGCCGGCGGGCAGCTGAAAGTGTTTGCCGACGTAGTGGTTTCCTTCCACGGTGCCGGCGACTTCCGCTCCGACGCACTCATCTTCACCAGCAACGCATCGGATTTGGTTGAGCTGCTGCTGAATTGGCAGCGCTGCGGCATCGACGGTGCGCGGCTGCGGCCCGCGGTGAACGCTTTCGATCTTCCGGTGATCGTCGACGAGGTGGTGCCGCTGCTACAGCGTGCCGGCCGGTTCCGGACGGGGTATCGCGACACTGAAACGCTGCGCCAGCGACTCGGCCTGCCGTCGACGCCCAACCGATATGCGGCGGTGAGCCGGTGATCCCGCTATCGGTCCTGGACCTGTCGCCGATCAGCGCCGGCAGCGACGCGGCGACGGCGTTGCGCAACACCGTCGAGCTTGCTCAGCAGGCCGAGCGGTGCGGCTATCGCCGCTTCTGGATCGCCGAGCATCACTTCGTCGCGGTCGCCAGCGCCGCACCGGCGGTGCTGATCGGTCAAATTGCCGCGGCTACGAACCGGATTCGGGTGGGGTCGGCCGCGGTCCAGCTCAGCCACACCACCGCCGCCGCGGTGGTCGAGAGCTTCGGCATGCTCGACGCCTTCTATCCCGGTCGCATCGATCTGGGCTTGGGCCGGTCCGCGCAGCGACGCGGCATCAAGCCGAGGGACCCGGCCAAACCTCGGGCACCGCGGCCCCCGGTTGAGTGGCGCGAGGTCGACGGTGTGGTGATACCGCCGCCGTTTGACCTGCGCACCCTGCTGGCAAGCGGCCGGGTGCAAGCCACCATGGCGATCCTGCAGCAGCCCGAGGCGGTCGCACCTGACTTCGCCGAGCAGGTCGGCGACATCATCGCCATGTTGGCCGGCACCTATCGGGTGGACGACTTCGAGGTACACGCGGTGCCCGGCGAAGGAGCCGCGCTGACCCCGTGGATCTTCGGCAGCAGCAAGGGACGCAGTGCTGCGTTGGCCGGCGCGATGGGACTGCCGTTTGTGGCCAGCTATCACCTCACCCCGGCCACCGCGCTGGAAGCCGTCGACGCCTACCGCGCCGCCTTCGTGCCGTCGGTGTATCTGCCGCAGCCATATGTCGTCGTGTCGGCGGACGTCGTGGTGGCCGACGACACCGCCACCGCCCGGCACCTGGCAGCCAGTTACGGGCATTGGGTCTACTCCATCCGCGCCGGCGGCGGCGCGATCCCCTACCCCGACCCCGCCGATTGCGCGCCGCTGACCGAGGAGCAGCGGGCCGTGGTCATCGACCGGCTGGCAACGCAATTCGTGGGCAACCCGGACGAGGTGGCGCAGCGGTTGCACGCACTGCAGCGGGTCACCGGCGCCGACGAACTCGTCATCACCTCGGTGACGCACCGGCACCAGGACCGGCTGCGCTCACATGAACTGATCGCGCACAGGTGGGGGCTGATGTGAGTCGCAGGCCCATCCACCTCGCGGCCCACTTCCCGGGCGTGAACAACACCACGGTGTGGGCGGACCCGGACGCCGGCAGTCAGATCGAATTCGACTCGTTCGTGCATCTGGCCCGCACCGCCGAACGCGGCCTGTTCGACTTCTTCTTCCTGGCCGAGGGGCTGCGGTTGCGCGAGCATCGCGGCCGGATCTACGACCTGGACGTGGTGGGCCGCCCGGACACTTTCACCGTGCTGGCGGCGCTGGCCGGCGTCACCGACCGGATCGGTCTGACTGGAACCATCAACACCACCTTCAACGAACCCTTCGAAGTGGCAAGGCAATTCGCGACGCTCGACCACCTGTCCGACGGTCGCGCCGGCTGGAACATCGTCACCTCGTCGGACGCGTTCACCGGTGCCAACTTTCGCCGCGGCGGCTTCCTCGACCACGGCGACCGCTACGCGCGGGCCGAGGAGTTCCTGACCGTGGCCCGAAAGTTCTGGGACAGCTGGGCGCCCGGCGCGGTGCTGGCCGACGTCGAGAACGGCGTCTACGTAGACCCGGGCCGAATCGGCAGCATCGAATACTCTGGCACCCACTTCGACGTGCGCGGTTTCGCCACCCTTCCGGCGGGGCCGCAGGGGCATCCGGTGCTGCTGCAGGCTGGCGACTCCGCGGAGGGTCGGGCATTCGCGGCTCGCCATGCCGACGCCGTGTTCACCCTGCACGCATCGCTGCAAGACGCCCAGCGCTACTATGCTGACATGAAGGGCCGGGCCCGCTCTTATGGCCGAGACCCGAACCGGCTCAAGGTGTTTCCCGCAGTGACCGTGGTCATCGGAGACACCGGGACCGAAGCGCAGGACAAGGCGCGGCACATCCGTCGTCAACAGGTCAGCGGCGCGACCGCGATCGCGATGCTCGAGCAGGTGTGGGGCCGTGACCTGTCGGGCTACGACCCCGACGGCCCGTTGCCGGATGTGGAGCCGATCGCCGACAGCGCCGTCAGCCAGGGGCGCGTCCGCCACGTGGATACCGTGGCGCTGGCGCGTCGGTACCGCGACAAGGCGGCGGCGGAAAACCTTTCGATCCGCGAGCTGGTCATCGCCGTCACCAGCCGACAGCAGTTCGTCGGCACCGCCGCCCACATTGCCGACGAAATGGACCGCTATGTGCAGGCTGACGCGTGCGACGGGTTCATTCTGGTGCCGCATCTGACACCGCACGGCCTGGACGAATTCGTCGACCGGGTGGTGCCGCTGTTGCAGGCGCGCGGTGCGTTCCGCACCGAGTACGCCGGTGCGACGTTGCGTGAGCATTTGGGCCTGGGGCCGGGCGCGCGGGTGTAAGGATTCCGCAAACGCGGCTTGCCCGCGGCGCCACGACGTTATAGTGTGTCGACAACCACGGTTGACAATATGATGATCGGCCCTGACGGGAAAGTTACCTGAATGTCAAGCAGCACAACGGTACCCGGTGTCAGTGTAGTGACACAGGACGGCAGCGCGGTCGAAATCTACCGGCGGATGCCGTCACTGGGCGAAATCGAGCACATTCAGTCGCTGCTGACACCCAACAGTTCGGTGCTGGAGCTGGGCGCCGGCACCGGGCGTATCGCCGACGCTCTGGCCGCGCTCGGTCATCGGGTCACGGCCGTCGACGACTCGCCCGAGATGCTCGCACACATCCGTCGCGCCCGAGCGATTCAGGCCCGCATCGAGGACGCCCGACTGGGCGAGAAGTTCGACGCCGTACTGCTGGTCTCCAATCTGATCAACTACCCGGACGCCCAGCTGCGCAGATCGATGCTGGCAACGGTTGCCCACCACCTCCGGCCGGGCGGGCAGGCCATCATCGAATGGGTGCCGCCCTCAATGTTGGCGTCCCGGCAGGAGGGCTGGACCAAAACCCTGACTTTCGACGGAGCGGAAGCGGCCCTGACGATCCACTCGAACGCCGGCGGCATCGTCACGGGTGAGTTCACCTTGACGGCCGACGGCCGGCGATGGCACCAGTCGCTCGTGCTGCAGCGCGTCAGCCCGGCGACCGTGCGAGACGAGTTGACGGCGGCCGGGCTCACCCTGACGACCGCCGCGCCCAATTCGACCCGGTGGTTGCTGGCGAAGCGACGGTGAAAATCGTCCTTGAATCCGGAAGGAGGTGATCGACGTGACTTACGAGCAATTGTTCTGTGACGTGGAAATGTCCTGCGCGAACGTCTTCTTCGTGGTCGGCGACCTGGCCGAGTGAGCGGGCCGGCCCTGATCAGCGGGCGAATGCTCCTGCTCGCTTCAGGGCCTCGTCGGTGGCGCCACGGATCGGGCCGCGCCACAGCTCACCGTGGCCGGGCGCCAGAATCTCGGTTTCCAGTAGAGCTAGCGCCGACAGGCTGCGGATGCAGTTCTGCTGGCTGTAGCTGAAAATCGCGGGCAGCAGTTGCGGACCGTCGCGGCGCAGCAGCGGGTGGCCGGTGATCAGGGCGTCGCCGCTGGCCAGCACACCGTCCACCAGATACGAGCAATGCCCGTTGGTGTGTCCGGGAGTGAAAACGGCCATCGGGTGGCCCGGCAACTGCGCGGCCACCTCGGCGGTCAGCGGCTGCGCGGTCGGGATGCCGTCGCGGACCAGGCCGCCGCTGCGCGCCACATGGGCCGCCCACACCGCCCACCGGGGCCGCCAGATGCGCAACGCGATATCCAGAAGCGACACCTGCTCCAGGTACTCGCGCTTGGCGTGCCCGACCTCGTCCGCATGGCAGTACACCGGGGTGTGATGCTCTCGGGCGAACCAGATCGCGGTGCCCAGGTGGTCGATGTGCGCGTGGGTCAGCAGAATTGCGCGGACATCCCCGGGCTGATAGCCCAGCAGGCGTAGCGACGCCAGCACCTCCTCGCGATCGCCGGGATAACCGGCGTCGATCAACATCACCCCGGTGTCGTCGGTCACCAGCACCCAGTTGACCGCTTGCCCATGGGCGAGCTGAACCTTGTCGGTAACCTGAACAAGCTCCGTCTTCAGGTGGTGGGCCATGTCTTCTCCTACATCAAGGCATTGCCAGCCCGATAACCGCGGTCAGCTTAACGGCTGCACCGCGTTTGAGCGTCAACAACCGATAATCGCCACGGCCGGACTCGGATCCGGGCTGCCCAGGGATGCAATCGGGCGCAATCGGGTCGCCATTCGGCTACAGCGCTCACGCCTGGTTTCGGTGCGGCGCCGACACCGGCTCCTCGGGTCCAGGAGTAGAAAGAACGAGTGGCTGAACTCAAACTCGGATACAAGGCATCGGCTGAACAATTCGCCCCGCGCGAGCTCGTCGAACTTGGCGTCGCCGCAGAAGCTCACGGCATGGACAGCGCGACGGTCAGTGACCATTTCCAGCCCTGGCGCCACAAGGGCGGGCACGCGCCGTTCTCGTTGTCCTGGATGACCGCCGTCGGCGAGCGCACCAAGCGGGTGCTGCTGGGTACCTCGGTGCTCACCCCGACCTTCCGCTACAACCCCGCCGTCATCGCGCAGGCGTTCGCCACCATGGCCTGTCTGTACCCGGACCGTGTGTTCCTGGGTGTGGGCACCGGCGAGGCGCTGAACGAGATCGCCACCGGATACGAGGGGGCCTGGCCAGACTTCAAGGAACGCTTCGCCCGGCTGCGCGAATCGGTGCGGCTGATGCGGGAGCTGTGGCGCGGCGACCGCGTGGACTTCGACGGCGAGTATTACCGGCTCAAGGGCGCCTCCATCTACGACGTGCCCGAGGGCGGCGTGCCGGTGTACATCGCCGCCGGCGGTCCGGCGGTGGCCAAATACGCCGGCCGCGCCGGCGACGGCTTCATCTGCACGTCGGGCAAGGGCGCAGAGCTCTACACCGAAAAGCTGATCCCGGGCGTCCTGGAAGGGGCGGCCGCGGCCAACCGCAACACCGACGACATCGACAAGATGATCGAAATCAAAATCTCCTATGACCCCGATCCCGAGCTGGCTTTGCAGAACACCCGATTCTGGGCGCCGCTGTCGCTGACCGCCGAACAGAAGCACAGCATCGACGACCCGATCGAGATGGAGAAGGCCGCCGACGCCCTGCCGATCGAGCAGATCGCCAAACGCTGGATCGTGGCCTCCGACCCCGACGAAGCCGTGGAAAAGGTGGGCCAGTACGTGACGTGGGGCCTCAACCACCTGGTGTTCCACGCGCCCGGGCACGACCAGCTCCGGTTCCTGCAGCTCTTCGAAACGGACCTGGCGCCCCGACTGCGACGGCTGGGCTGAACGGCAGGTGTCCTCCAGCTCCCCGGGTACCACTGCGATCTACATCGCTGCGCCCGAACCGGCAAGCGGCAAGGCGACCATCGCGCTGGGGATCCTGCACCGGTTGACGGCGACGGTTGCCAAAGTCGGTGTGTTCCGGCCACTTACGCGGGCATCCGGGGCGCGCGACTATCTCCTGGAGCTGCTGCTCGAGCACACCACCGCCGGCCTGCCCTACGAGCAATGCGTGGGCGTGACCTACCAATACCTGCACGCCGACACCGATACCGCGATCACCGACATCGTCGCCGCGTATCACGCGATGGCGCACAAGTGCGACGCGGTGGTGATCGTCGGCAGCGACTACACCGACGTCGCCACCCCCACCGAACTGTCGGTCAACGCCCGGATCGCGGTCAACCTCGGCGTGCCGGTGTTGTTGGCGGTCAACGCCAAAGGCCGCACCGCCGACCAGGTGGTCAGCGTCGTCGGGGTGTGTCTGGCCGAGCTGTCGGCCCACCACGCACACACCGCGGCGGTGGTGGCCAACCGTTGCGAGCCCGCGGAATTGGCGGCCATCCGCGAAGCGCTGCGCATCGTCGGTCCGCCAAGCTACGCGCTGCCCGAGGAGCCGCTGCTGTCGGCGCCGACGGTGGCCGAATTGGAAAGGGCCGTCGACGGGACGGCGATCAGCGGTGAGGCGCCGCTGCGCAATCGCGAGGTGATGGACGTGCTGGTGGCCGGGATGACCGCCGATCACGTGCTGGAGCGGCTGGGCGAAGGCATGGCGGTGATCACCCCGGGCGACCGCTCGGACGTGGTGCTCGCCGTCGCCAGCGCCCATGCGGCCGAAGGGTTTCCGTCGCTGTCGTGCATCGTGCTCAACGGTGGGTTCGACCTGCATCCGTCGATCGCGGCGCTGGTGTCGGGGCTGCGGCTGAGGTTGCCGATTATCGCCACCACGTTGGGTACCTACGAGACGGCCAGCGCCGCCGCGGCGGCTCGCGGCCGGCTCACCGCAACCTCGCAGCGCAAGATCGACACCGCGCTGGAGCTGATGGACCGCCACGTCGACACCGCCGATTTGATGACCCACCTTGCCATTCCGATCCCGACCGTGACAACACCGCAGATGTTCACCTATGGCTTGCAGCAACGCGCGCGTTCGAACCGCAAACACATCGTGCTTCCCGAGGGCGACGACGACCGCATCCTCAAGTCCGCCGGCCGCCTGCTGCAACGCGGCATCGCCGAGCTGACGATACTGGGCGACGAGGCCCGGATCCGGGCGCGCGCAGCCGAACTCGGCGTGGATCTGGGCCAGGCAAAGGTGCTCGACCCGCGTACCAGCCCGCTGTGCGACCACTTCGCCGAGCAATATGCCGAATTGCGGAAGTCGCACGGCATCACCGCCGAGCTGGCACGTGAAATCATGTGTGACGTATCGTATTTCGGCACCATGCTGGTTTACAATTCCCACGTCGACGGCATGGTGTCCGGAGCTGCCCATACCACCGCGCACACCGTTCGTCCCGCCCTGGAAATCATCAGAACGGCCCCAGGTATCTCGACGGTGTCCAGCATCTTTCTGATGTGCCTGCCCGATCGGGTGTTGGCCTACGGCGACTGCGCGATCGTGCCGAACCCGACGCCCGAGCAGTTGGCCGATATCGCGATCTGCTCGGCGCGCACCGCCGCGCAGTTCGGCATCGAACCGCGGGTGGCCATGCTGTCCTACTCCACCGGAGCCTCAGGGACCGGAGCCGACGTCGAAAAGGTCAGGGAGGCAACGGAGTTGGTGCGCTCACGGGAGCCGCAGCTGCTGGTGGAGGGGCCCATCCAATACGACGCCGCAGTCGACCCCGCGGTCGCGGCCGCCAAGATGCATGATTCGCCGGTGGCCGGCCGGGCGACGGTGCTGATCTTTCCCGACCTCAACACCGGCAACAACACCTACAAGGCGGTGCAGCGTTCGGCGGGAGCCATCGCGATCGGCCCGGTGCTGCAGGGCCTGCGCAAGCCGGTGAACGATTTGTCGCGCGGGGCGCTGATCGAGGACATCGTCAACACGGTTGCCATTACCGCGATCCAGGCGCAGGGGATCGGCGATGACCGGTAGTCGCCTGGTGCTGGTGCTCAACTCCGGCTCGTCGTCGCTGAAGTTCCAGTTGATCGATCCCGTGTCGGGTATGTCGCGGGCGGCGGGCAACATCGAGCGGATCGGCGAAGCGTCGTCCTCGGTCCGCGATCACGACGCCGCGCTGCGTCGTGCTTTCGACATGCTGTCCGAGGACGGCATTGACGTGGCGACCTGTGGCCTGATGGCCGTCGGGCATCGGGTGGTGCACGGCGGCAAGGACTTTCACCGGCCGACGGTTCTCGACGATGCGGTGGTGGCCCGGCTCGAGGAGCTGTCGGTGTTGGCTCCGCTGCACAACCCGCCCGCGCTGCTGTGCATCAAGGTGGCGCGCACCATGCTCGGCGATATCCCGCACGTCGCGGTGTTCGACACGGCGTTCTTCCATGACCTGCCCGCCGCGGCGGCGACCTACGCCATCGACCGCGAGTTGGCCGAGGCGTGGCAGATCCGTCGTTACGGATTTCACGGCACGTCGCACCGCAACGTCAGTGAGCAGGCCGCCGCCTTCCTGGGCAGACCGTTGGAGACGCTGAATCAGATTGTGCTGCATCTGGGTAACGGTGCGTCGGCGTCGGCGATCGCGGCCGGCCGCCCGGTCGACACCTCCATGGGCCTCACTCCCCTGGAGGGTCTGGTGATGGGTACCCGCAGCGGTGACGTCGACCCGAGCATCATGTGGTACCTGTGGCGCACCGCGAACATGGGTGTGGACGAGATCGAGTCGATGCTCAACCACCGCTCCGGTATCTTGGGCCTGGCCGGTGAACGCGACTTCCGGCGGTTGCACCAGTTGATCGAACAGGGCGACCTTGCAGCAAGATTGGCTTACGACGTATTCATCCACCGGTTACGCAAGTACATCGGTGCTTACCTGGCCGTGCTCGGCCACACCGACGCGCTGACCTTCACCGCAGGCATCGGCGAGCACGATGCCGCGGTGCGTCGTGACGCGTTGGCCGGACTGGGTGAGCTTGGCCTCGAACTCGACGCGGGACGCAACGCCGCTCCGGCGGGCGGGGCCCGGCAGATCTCGACGGACGACTCGCCGATTGCGGTACTGGTGATCCCCACCAACGAGGAATTGGCAATCGCCCGGGACTGCTTACAGGAAACCCAGGCTGGTCCGGCCGGTTCCGACTGATGGTGTCGGGTCGGTTGCCAGCGTATGCACCAGCAGCTCGTGGTAGATGTCGCGAAAGTCGGTGGTGGACTTGAGGTCTCCGCGGTCGAGGTCGGTGAGACTGGGCTCGTCGCCGTAGTAGCCGCCGTTGACGGGGACCCCCGCGACGAATACCGGCCCGGCCGTGCCGTGATCGGTGCCCTGCGAAGCGTTGGCAGCCACCCTGCGGCCGAACTCCGAATACGCCAGTATGACGATGTTGCGGCCGCAGCGATCACCGGCCATCTCCCGCAGGAACCCGGTGACGGCTTCGTCGAACGTCTGCAACAGCCGTTGCTGTGTGTCGCGTTCGTCGGCGTGGGTGTCGAATCCGCCGAGCTGCACGGTGTAGACGCGGGCCGGCACCCGCCCCTTGACCGCCGCGGCCACCATGTTCAGCTGGGTGGCCAGCGAATTATGGGAGCCGTCCGTCTTGATGGACGCGAACGCCGCGTCGGTGGTGCGCGCGTCGCGATAGGACCTGGAAACCGCCGCCATCGCCGGGGTGTCGTCCGGGTCGGTCGCACTCAGCGCCTGCATCGTCGCGTCGAACCTGTCGTTGGCTTGCGTCGCTGGGTTGGTGGAAAGCGCTGCGGCGGTATGCTTTTCGCCAACCGCCAGCGGGGGCAGGACGGCGCCGATGTTGACTGCCCGCAGCGGGTCGTCTCCGGTGGCGTCGAGCCAGCGGCCGATCCAGCCCGTCGAAGCCGGTTCGGCCGGCGATGCGGTCTGCCAGATGTCCATGGAGCGGAAGTGGCTATGGTCGGGCTTCGGGTAGCCGACGCCGCGCACGATCGCCAGTTGCCGTTGCTGCCAAAGTTGGGTCAGACCCCGCAGTCCCGGATTGAGTCCCAGCTGCGCGTCGAGCTGCACGACATCGCCTGCAGTGTAGGCGAGTTCGGGACGTGCGTCGTGATATGCGTTGTCGGCGTAGGGAATTACGGTGTTGATCCCGTCGTTGCCGCCGTAGAGCGTGACGATGACCAGCACGCCGGCGTCGTCGGGCAGCGGACGGTCGTGGGCCGCGTGCTGCAGATCGCGCCAGCTGACCGCCACCGCTCCGGAGAGCAGACCGGCCGCGCCGGCGCCGGCACTGGCGATCAGGAATCTGCGGCGGTTGATCATGACGTCAGGTACTCCGGTGTGTTGACGGCGGCGGCGACCAACTGGGGCGGTCGGCGTACCAGCGGGGCCAGCGCACGGGCGCTGCGGTCCGACCATGCACCCACGCCGATCAGGTAGCCCACGGCATCGATCCGGTCTTGCGCCGCGGTGTTTTCGACTGTTGACAGGTCGGCCGTGTTTGCCAGGTGGAGGGCGGTGCGCAGTCGCGTCCCGGCGGACGCGGTGGACAGCCACACCTGGCCCTTCGGCCAGCCGCCGACGTCCGGCGGAAAGAATGGCCGCTGTCCCAGCACCTTGAGTGTCGTCTCGATCAGTTTGAGGTGGTTGTCGATGGGGACCCGAAGCGACCGGATGACGCCCACCAGCCATTCGACCGGGGTGGTGACGACCGTTGCCCGGCCCCCGGTGAACTCCTCGTCGGTGAGGACGGCGCGGGTGAGGGCGCGCAGGTCGCGGTTGGGGCCGTAGGCGCTGACCAGCCGGTCGAGCACCGCCGGGGGCGGCGGTTCGTCGGCGGCCAGCTGCTGCCACAACCGGCCCGCGACGTGCTGCGCGGACTTCGGCTGGGCGAGCACGGCGTCGCAGAACCCGGCGGCGTCGAAGTTGCCGGTGGCCCCGAACAGCGTCTTGGCGGTGAAGTCGTGGCGCCTGGGCAGCATCATGGTGTGGCCGCCGGTGCCGATCACCCATCCGGTCAGGGCGCGAGCACCGGCGCGTACGTCGTCCTCGGTGTAGCCGTTGCCGTGGCCCAGCGCGAACAGCTCCATGAACTCCCGAGCCAGGTTCTCGTTTGCGGCCTTGGCGGTATTGCTCTGCCCGTCCAGCCAGCGCAGCATCGCGGCGTCGGTGAGCATGGCATAGGCCAGCGTGCGGAAGTCGCCCAGTGCCAGGGTGCGCAGCTTCTGGTTTTGCGCCGCCAGATATGCCGGGACCCGGACCTTTCGCGCCGAAGTGGCAAAGTGGTTGTGCCACAACAGGGTCAGCTTCTCGCGTAGCGGCTGCCGGACGGCGACCATGCGGCGCAGCCACCATCCGGTAAGCACGGCCTGTTGCTCGGCCAACTCGCGCTTGAACTCTTCTCGCATCGCCGGTGTTGCCTTCTTGGCCCGGGGCCGCGGCGTGGGCAGTACCGGCATCGGGGTTTCTCGCGCGCCCGGGTCCGCGTCGGGGTCGGCGGCCAGGATGTCGTCGAGGTGGGCCGGCCAGTCTTGACCAGCCACCGCGTCCACCTCGCGGCCGCTCGCCCCGAACCCGGCCCGACGTAGGACTCGGGCCGTGGTGATCCACCGCGCGGATTGCCCGGCCATGCGATAACTGTGGCGGGTGAAGCTGTGTTTTCGCTATGTGCGGCGGTGGTGTCGCTGGCGTCGAGCGTGCGGTGACGGCTCTCAGTGTGAGACCACGCAGGGATTCAGGCGGTGATACCCGCCGTACACGCTCACTCGCGGCCGTGGATGCACTCGATTCCAAGCCTGTGGAAATCGGTAATCACGGTTGGCGGTCTGCGTGCCAATCTTGCCCGCATGTGGGATTCGCAAGCGCCGTTCCTCGGCAGCGAGGCACTGGCGTGTAGAGCATTGACCCGGCATCAACTGCGCACGCACTACCGCGCCGTATTGCCGAATGTCTACCTGTCGCGACGGGCGCAGGTGTCGCTGGAACAGCGGATAGCTGCTGCGTGGCTGTGGTCGCGGGGTTCGGCCGTAATCGCGGGTGCGGCGGCTGCGGCGTTGCACGGCGCCAAGTGGATTCCCGACGACTTCCCTGTAGAGCTGATATGTCGAAACTCCCGGCCGCCGCACGGTGTGCTGACGCGGCGCGACGTTCTGGGCGACGGAGAAATACAGACCGTCGACGGGCGCGCAGTCACCACACCCGAGCGCACCGCCTTCGACATTGGCCGTCGCGGAGCGGTCCGCTCAGCTGTGGTCCGGCTGGACGCGCTGGCCCGGGCGACGGGTTTCAAGGTCGACGATGTGCTGTGCGTCGCCGCCCGTCATCCCGGGGCGCGCGGCGTGCGGCAGCTGGAGATCGCGTTGGAGCTCGTCGACTCCGGCGCGCAGTCACCCAGGGAAAGCTATCTGCGGCTACTACTGATCGATGCCGGATTTCCGCGGCCGCGGAGCCAGATAGCCGTATCGGGCGCGGATGGCATGCCGATCGCGTATCTCGACCTTGGCTGGGAAGACTATATGGTCGCCGTCGAGTACGACGGCGACCATCATCAACGAGACCGCCAGCAGTATGTCAAGGACATTCGCCGCATCGAGATGCTCGAGCAGCTGGGGTGGATCGTCATCCGGGTGGTCGCCGAGGATCGCCCCGCAGACATCCTGCGTCGCGTACAGGCGGCGATGGCGGAGCGGAGTTCGATTGTCTAACAAGGGTTTACCGCGGGTGCCGGATTAAGTCTTGTTGGTTAGCAGTGGGTTTACCTGGGTGGTGTGGCGTGTAGTGCGAGTTGACGTCGATGGAGTGCAGTTTGATTGTGTGGCAGTGGTTTCCAGTGTGCATTTATGGCGGTGTGACGTGTAGGGCGAGCATTTGCCGATGGAGTGCAGTTTGGTTGTGTAGCAGTGGTTTCCAGTGTGCATCTATGGCATCGACATTGCATCCTGGGCGGTAATTGGGCGATCCTTCCGCCCTGGCTGCACGCTCGACGCCGTGGCTGCACACTCGACGCCCTGGCTGCACACTCGACGCCGTGGCTGCACACTCGACGCCGCGTCGAACACGCTCGACGCCGCGTCGAACACGCTCGACGCCTCGTCGAACACGCTCGACGCCGCGCACGCGTAACGCCCAAATACCCCTAACCCCAACCTAGAATGTGCTGGTGGGACGCACGTTGTTGGCCATGTCCACCAAGGTGTAGCGGTGCCGCTGCGTGGGCGCGATACGCGCCAGGCTGCGCAACGCCGCCTCGACACCGAGCCGCAGCCCGTGATCGGTGAACGGAAAGCCGAGGATGTGGTTGGTGCTGGCCTGGTTGTCCTGCAGCCAGTCCATCGCGCCGCCAAGCACCAGGGCCCGAATCTGCAGCACGCGCGGTTCGGTGGGCGGCAGCGACTCCACCCGTCGGGCGGCGTCGCGGATCTGTTCCTCGGTGATTTCGCCCTGCGACCGTCCCGACAACAACGTGACCGCGCTGGTCAGTCGGGCGGTGGTGAAATGCCTTGAGCTGGGCGGCACTTCGTCGAGGGTGCGCACCGCGCCGGCTCGATCACCCTTAGCCGAAAGGGCTCTGGCCAGGCCGAACGCTGCGGATATCACGCCGTCGTTGGTCTGCCACACCGTCTGGTAGAAGTTGTGCTCGTCGGTGTAGCCGGCCAGTTCCGCGGTCGCGCCCAGCGCCAGTTTGGGTGCAAGTTCGCCTGGGAAGGTGTCCAGCACCTCCGTGAAATGTTTGATGGCAGAGTCGTAATCGCCGGTGAGCAACTCGGCGACAGCCTTGTACCAGATCAGCCGCCAGCGCCAGCCCACCCGCTCGGCGAGGTCGTCGAGTTTGCGGGTGGCCTTGGCGACATCACCAAGGTCCAGCAGCGCCCGGACCTCCATCAGCGGCAGTTCGACCGATTCGGAAAGGTCGACACCTTCGGCGTCCAGGGCGCCGTGGCGGGCTGCGCGCAGTGAGTCCAGGGTCTGCACCGGCTGCGAAAGCACCGTGGCCTGCAGGACCGGGGCCGCGACATCGGTCGGGTCGACCAGCGGTACCTGCAGCGCGGTCACGATCTCCTTGGCGGTCAGCTTCTCCGCGTGCACCTGGCCGTCCAGGTACACGTCGGTGTGCGCGACCAGCAGGTCCACGCCGAAGGTGGACCGGCTGGGACTGAAGATGGTCGACAGCCCGGGTCGGGGCACCCCGGTGTCGGCGGCGACCACCTCCCGCAACACGCCCGTCAACTGCGCCGACATCTCTTCTGTGCTGGCGAATCGCCGTCGTGGGTCGGGGTCGATGGCGCGGCGCAGCAACCGGCCGAAGGAGTCGTACTTGTCCAGCACCGGGTCGTCGTCAGGCAGCCCGTCGGCGTATCGCCCGTTGCGGGTGGGCAGGTTCAGCGTGAGCGCCGCCAGGGTGCGCCCCACGGTGTAGATGTCGGTTGCCACGGTCGGACCGGTCCGCACGATCTCGGGCGCCTGGAAGCCGGGAGTGCCGTAGAGATATCCGAACGAGTTGATCCGCGACACCGCACCCAGATCGATCAGCTTGAGCTGCTCCTCGGTGAGCATGATGTTTTCCGGCTTCAGGTCGTTGTAGACCAGGCCGATCGAATGCAGATAACTCAGCGCCGGCAGGATTTCCAGGATGTAGGCGATCGCCTCGGCGACCGGCAGTTTCTCGCCGCGGCCGCGCCGCAGCGACTGCCCGCCGATGTACTCCATGACGATGTAGCCGACCGGATCCCCCTGCCGGTCGGTGTGCTCGACGAAGTTGAAGATCTGGACGATCGACGGGTGCACCACTTCGGCGAGGAACTTTCGTTCAGCCATCGCGATCGCCTGTGCCTCGGCGTCCCCGGAATGCACCAGGCCTTTGAGCACCACCGGACGGTCGTTGACGTTGTGGTCGAGGGCCAGATAAACCCAGCCCATGCCACCGTGCGCGATGCAGCCCTTGACCTCGTACTGACCGGCGATGATGTCGCCGGCGCACAGCTGCGGCAGAAATGAGTACGGGCTGCCGCAGTACGGGCACCAGCCCTCCGAGGCGCCCGTGCCCTCGGCGTCGCTGCGACCGACCGGGCGTCCACAGTTCCAGCAGAACCGCTTCGACTCGGGAACCACCGGGTCGGTCATCAGGGCCTTGAGCGGATCGATATCCGGTACCCGCGGAATCTCCACCAGGCCGCCGCCGAGCTTCCTGATCGGCGGCAGTGCCCGCGTCGCGGCCGACATTCGCTCCTGCGGCTGGGTATCCATGGCGCCCAGCGAGATGGGCAAGTCGTCGTCGTCATCGTCGAAATCGGGACGGAAAATCGCCTGAGTCGCCGGGGGCCGGCTGCCGGCGGCCGCGCCGGTCTGCACGTCGGCCGACTGCAGCGGCCGGCTGCCGGGGGCCGCGCCGGTCTGCACGTCGGCCGACTGCAGCGGCCGGCTGCCCGGGGCCGCGCCGGTCTGCACGTCGGCCGACTGCGTACCGGGAGCCAGATCTTGCCGGCCTTCCTGATCGTCGGCGGCTGAGTCGTTGTGCGCGGGCTTCGGCGACATCAATCCAGATACCTCGGCTGGGGTGGTACCGGTGCCGGACCGAGGACCGATAACCACTTGCGGTACAACGTATTCCAAGTGCCGTCGGTGCGGATTCGTTCGAGTGTGCCATTGACGAACCGGACCAGCCCGGTGTTGTCCAGGTTGATCCCGATGCCATAGGGCTGGTTGGCCATGTCGGGCCCGACGATGTGCAGATAGGGGTCCTCTTCCACCAGCCCGGCCAGAATCGAGTCGTCGGTGCTGACGGCATCGATCTGCCGCTGCTGCATCGCCACCAGGCAGTCGGCCCAGTTCACCACCGACACGATGACCGGCGGCGGCGCGATCTCGCGGATACGGCGCAACGACGTGGTGCCCCGGGCCACGCAAACCCGCTTGCCGGACAGGTCCGACACCTTCGAGATGGACGAGTCGCGGGGGGCCAGGATGCGCTGGTTGGCATCGAGGTAGACGGTGGAGAAGTTCACCAGCTTGCGTCGCTCACAGGTGATGGTCATGGTCTTGACGACGACGTCGACCTGGGAAGTCTGCAGCGCGGTGATGCGCTCCGCGGCCGACAGGATCCGGTACTCGACGTGTGACGGGCTGCCGAAGATGTCGCGCGCCACCTCCCCGGCGATGTCGACGTCAAAGCCGGTGATATCCCCGGTGATCGGGTCGCGGAAGCTGAACAGGTTGCTGCCGATGTCGAGCCCGACGATCAACCGGCCCCGCTCGTGGATATTGGCCACCGCGGCATCGGCCTCGGCTTTGGTGCGGAATGGGCGCAGGCTGGCCGTCGGGTTGCAGTCCTGGCTCGCCGTGTCCGGCGGTAGCGGCGGCTCGGGCGGCATCACCTCCATCCCGACCGGCGTGGGATACGGGAGCGTCGGCGTCGTCTCCACTTTCAGCGATTCGGAGTGGCCGCAACCGGCGAGCAGGACCGCTGCGGCGAGGAGCGCGAGAGGCGATGCTGCCCTCGAGAAACTGGGCAGGCCCTTCATCACCGGTATTCTTTCAGCCTGGGCCACAGTCCGAGTGCGACCGCAATGGCTGCGCCCACACTGAGCACCACCCCGCCCACCTGGGCCCCGGCCAGTCCCCGACGCGCATTGAGGACGTCGTTGCGCAGGCGGTTACGGCTTTGCTCCATTGCTTTGGTCAGGGCTTCATCGAGCTTGTCGAACGCGGGCGTGGCGTCGTCCTCGCCCTTGCCCAACGCAACCTGGATGGCGGCGCGATAGTTGCCGACCGAAATGTAGGAGTTGATCCGGTCGTTGGCCTGCTGCCAGCGGACCAGCAGCTGATCGGCGCCCTGCAGATCGGGTTTGTCGACGGCGTCGCGGCGGGCCATGTAGTCGTCGAGCTGGTGGTGCATGGCCTCGATGCGCTGATAGAACGACTGCTTGCGGATCTCTTCGTCGCCGCGCCGGATCAGGGACAGCGTCTCGTCGGCTCGCGCCTGCTGGGCGGTGATCGCCAGGTTGGTGACGGTCTTGAGCGACTCCGCCGCCGTGTCTTTGGCGCTACGGCTGGCGGCCGTAGAGATTGTCAACGCGGTTCCGACCCAGACCACCATGACAAGAATACCGAGCGCACCGACGATCAGACCCGGATTGATCCGTCTGCGGGTGCGCCGGGCCAGCCAGCGATGCGAGAAGGCGCCGAAGACCACCGTGGTGGTGACGACCAGGATCACCGGTGCCGGGATCTGGGTGGATGCGGTGGTTTCCGTGTCGACCCGTTCCGACGTCGCCTGGTACAGCTGTTGTGCATCGGGCAGGATCGTCGTCTGCATCAGCCCCGATGCCTCCGACAGGTACGACGATCCGACCGGGTTACCCGCCCGGTTGTTGGTGCGTGCGATCTCGATGAGGCCGGTATAGACCGCCAGTTCAGCGTTGATCCGGCCCAGCAATTGCACCAACGACTCATCGGTGAGCCCACTCGATGCGCGGGTCACCGCCACCGCCGCGTCGGTGATGGCCTGCTCGTAGCGCAGCCGGACGGCGCGGGGTTCGGCCTGGGCGATGAACGCGGTGGCTGCCGCGGCGTCGGCCACCGACAGCGTGGTGTAGAGCCGTCCGGCCGCAAACGACAGCGGCTCGGTATGTTCCAGCACGGTGGTCAGCACTTGCTGGCGGTGGTTGATCGTCGTCGACGTGGCGAACGCGCTGGACACGCCCAGAGCTGCCAGCACGATGCCGATGGTCAGGATCCGTCCGGGTGTGGTCGAGACGAACCACCAGCGCGGATGGGCCGGTTCGGCGGGCGACCGCAAACCCAGCGGCTCGGTCGACGGGTGCGCCAGCTCAACCGTCACGTCTGCTCCGACCTCAGCTTTCGATATCTGTTCGGCTTGTTCGGCTTGTTCGGCGAAGTCACCAACCCGGATAAGCGAATTCTAAGAGAATGCGCCGACAGATGTGGGGAGGCAGACCCAATTACCCTAATCACCCCCGAATACCCAGGAGTCCCCGGCGGCTTCGCCTGCATATCCTGAATTGGTGCAGGGCGACGGGGACGGATGGGTGGTATCCGACGACGGCGCCCACTACTGGGGCCGATTCGGCTCGGCCGGGCTGCTGCTGCGCGCCCCGTTACCCGACGGCGGCCCCGCGGTGCTGCTGCAGCATCGGGCGGTGTGGAGCCATCAGGGTGGCACCTGGGGCTTGCCGGGCGGCGCCCGAGACAGCCATGAGACTCCGGAACAGACCGCGGTCCGCGAAGCTCGGGAAGAGGCGGGCCTGGCAGCCCAGCGCCTTGTCGTGCGGTCGGTGCTGGTGACGGCCCGTCCCCGGGGCACGGCCTGGACGTATACGACGGTCGTCGCCGACACCGACGAGTTGCTGCACACCGTGCCCAACCGGGAAAGCGCCGAGCTGCGTTGGGTTGCCGAGGACGACGTGACCGACCTGCCGCTGCATCCCGGATTCGCCGCCAGCTGGCAGCTGCTGCGCACCGCCCCGGTCACCGTGCCGCTGCACCGGGGCGACGAACGCCGGCGACGCCTGCCGTGCACGGTGGTAATCGAGGACGGAGTTTTCGTGTGGTGCATGCCGGGCGACGCGGACCTGGCGCCGTCGCAGCTGAGCCCTCGGGTCAGCTCGCTGCTGGAAGCGCTGACCTGAGCTGCTGGGCGGCGGCCTTCGGGTCGTCGGCCGCCGTGATGGCGCGCACCACCACGATCCGGCGGGCACCGGCAGCAATGACTTCGGGCAGGCGTGGCGCATCGATGCCGCCGATCGCAAACCACGGTTTGTCGCCACCGATCGCGGCGGCGGCCCGCACCAGGTCCAGCCCCGGTGCCGGACGCCCCGGCTTGGTCGGGGTGGGCCAGCAAGGTCCGGCGCAGAAGTAGTCGGCATCCCCGACGGCGGCCGCGGCAACCTGGTCGCGGTCGTGGGTGGACCGGCCGATCAGCACGCCGGGCCCGACGATCTCCCGCGCGATGCTCGACGGCAGGTCGCGCTGGCCCAGGTGCAGCACGTCGGCGCCGGCGGCCGCAGCGATGTCGGCCCGGTCGTTGACCGCGAACAGGGCGCCGTGCCGGCGGGCCGCGTCGACGAGGATTTCGCAGGCGGCCAGCTCGTCGAGTGCCTCCAGCGGGCCGAGCCGCTGTTCTGCGGCCGAGCCCTTGTCCCGCAGCTGGATGATGTCGACGCCGCCGGCCAGCGCGGCGTCGGCGAACTCGGCCAAGTCGCCGCGCTCCCGACGGGCGTCGGTACACAAATAGAGCCTCGCCTCGGCTAGACGAGCCAGACGGGCCAGACGGGACTGCACACTGCGACGCTAGCGCGCTAGTTTGGAACCCAGAAGAACCCCTGTAGGCACGGGAGTCCCGGGTAACCAGCGGGACTGAGAGTGGACACCGCCATTGTGCAAGCCAACTTGCCAGCCGATCTGCAAGCCAGCTTGCACCTTGGACCTGTCCTGACCGTCACACCTGATCCGGGTCATGCCGGCGAAGGGAGCAAGGATGTCAGCACCCACACCCGCGGGGTCATTGGCCGTAATCGGCGGCGGCGTCATCGGGTTGTCGGTGGCGCGCCGGGCGGCCCGGGCCGGATGGTCGGTGCGGGTGCATCGCGGCGGCGAGCACGGCGCATCGTGGGTCGCCGGCGGCATGATCGCCCCGCACAGTGAAGGCTGGCCCGGCGAGGAGCGGTTGTTGCGGCTCGGGCTGGAGTCGCTGCGGCTGTGGCACGACGGCGGTTTCCTGGACGGGCTGCCGTCACACGTGGTCACCGCCCGCGAGTCGCTGGTGGTGGCCGTCGACCGGGCCGACGTCGCCGACCTGCGTACCGTCGCGGACTGGTTGTCGCAGCAGGGGCACCCGGTGGTGTGGGAGTCGGCCGCACGCGACGTCGAACCCCTGCTGGCACAGGGCATCCGGCACGGCTTCCGGGCTCCCACCGAACTGGCGGTGGACAACCGCGCATTGCTCGACGCGCTGACCGTGGACTGTGAGCGACTCGGCGTCGCCTGGGCTGCTCCGGTGACCGGCTTGTCCGACGCCGAGGGTGACGTGGTGGTCATCGCCAACGGCATCGACGCTCCCGCGTTGTGGCCCGGGCTGCCGGTGCGCCCGGTGAAGGGCGAGGTGTTGCGGCTGCGCTGGCGGAAAGGCTGTATGCCGTTGCCGCGCAGAGTGATTCGCGCCCGGGTCCATGGCCGTCAGGTGTATCTGGTGCCGCGGGCGGACGGGGTGGTGGTGGGCGCCACCCAGTACGAACACGGCCGCGACACCGCGCCGGTGGTGTCGGGCGTGCGTGACCTGCTCGACGACGCGTGCGCGGTGCTGCCGGTCCTGGGTGAGTACGAATTGGCCGAGTGCTCGGCGGGACTGCGGCCGATGACCCCCGACAACCTGCCGATCGTGCAGCGCCTCGACGCGCGGACGCTGGTCGCCGCCGGCCATGGGCGATCGGGATTCCTGTTGGCGCCGTGGACGGCCGAGCAGATTATGTGCGAACTCGCTGCGGTCGGAGCGAGCGCATGATCGTCGTCGTCAACGAGCAGCAGGTGGAGGTCGACGAGCAGACCACCGTTGCCGCGCTGCTGCAGTCGCTGGGTTTCCCGGACCGCGGCGTTGCGGTGGCCCTGGACTGCGCGCTGCTTCCTCGATCTGACTGGGCGACAATGCTTTCCGAAGGTGATCGGCTCGAGGTGGTGACGGCGGTGCAGGGTGGTTGACGTGGGTGACAAGCTGACGATCGGCGACCGCAGTTTCGCGTCGCGGCTGATCATGGGCACCGGGGGAGCGTCGAATCTGGCGGTGCTGCAAGAGGCGTTGGTCGCCTCGGGCACCGAGCTGACCACCGTGGCGATACGCCGGGTCGACGCCGAGGGCGGAACCGGTCTGCTCGACCTGCTCAACCGGCTGGGCATTACGCCGCTGCCCAACACCGCGGGGTGCCGAAGTGCCGCCGAGGCGGTGCTGACCGCGCAGCTCGCCCGCGAGGCGCTGGACACCAACTGGGTCAAGCTGGAGGTGATCGCCGACGAGCGCACCCTGCTACCCGACGCCATCGAATTAGTCAGGGCCGCAGAGCAATTGGTGGACGACGGGTTTGTGGTGCTGCCCTACACCAATGACGACCCGGTGCTGGCCCGCCGCCTCGAGGACGCCGGATGCGCGGCGGTGATGCCGCTGGGCTCACCGATCGGCACCGGCCTCGGCATCACCAACCCGCACAACATCGAGATGATCGTGGCGCAGGCCGGTGTTCCGGTGGTCCTCGACGCGGGCATCGGCACCGCCAGCGATGCGGCGCTGGCAATGGAATTGGGGTGCGACGCGGTGTTGTTGGCCACCGCCGTGACCCGGGCCGCAGATCCCCCGGCGATGGCCGCCGCGATGGCCGCGGCCGTCACCGCCGGCCATCTGGCGCGTCGTGCCGGCAGGATCCCGAAACGCTTTTGGGCACAGGCCTCCAGCCCCGAGCTATGACCGGACGCGACAAACGTTATGTGGCGCTTGGCAGTTCGATGGCTGCCGGTCCAGGCATCCGGCCCCGCGCGGACGGCGCGCCGTGGCGATCCGGCCGATCGGCCCGCAACTACCCGCACCTGGTCGCCGAACAACAACGCCTGAAGTTGGTGGACGTCACCTACTCCGGCGCCACCACCGCCAATGTGCTCGGTGATCACCAGCACGGCGCGCCACCCCAGATAACTGCGCTGGACGGCTCGGAGTCGTTGGTCACGGTCACCATCGGCGGCAACGACGTCGGCTACATTCCGCTACTGATGGCCGCGGCGTTACCGCGACCGGCGCGGCGCCTGCCGCTGCTCGGCGCGTGGATAGCCGAACTGCTGGACCGTAACTCCCGCGATCAGGCCCTGGCCCAGGTATTCGATTCGCTGTGCGAGGTCGGTCGTTCGTTACGGCGGCGGGCGCCGCGGTCGCGGGTACTCTTCGTCGACTACCTCACGCTGTTGCCCCCGGCGGGCGTGCCGGCTCCGCCGCTGTCCGCGGCGCACAGCGAACTCGGCCGCCACGTCGCCGCAACACTGGAACGGCTTACCGCCGACGCCGCCGCGCTCACCGGTTGTGAGGTCGTGCGCGCCGCGGCGGCCAGCCGCGACCACCACGCATGGTCGCCCGAGCCGTGGACGGAAAAGCCTGCGCGGTTCGGGGTGCCGCTACCGGCGCGGCCGGCGCCGCTGCACCCCAATGCCGCCGGGATGCGCGCGGTGGCGAAACTCGTTGCGGCCCAACTGTAAGCGTCAGCCGTTGGTCCGCCACCACTGGTAAAGCGCAGGGACATCCGAGTTGCCGGCACGGATGTAGCTGAGCACGTTCTTGGCGTCGGTGGTCCAGATGATCTCGGCGGCACCCTGGTAGGTGCCGCAGGCCACCTGTCCGGCCGTGGCGCCCGCGCTGCCCTGGCGCCAGGTAGTCGGCGACTGGCCGCTGTCCCCGCACGCGGTGAGGGTTTCGTCCTTGATGCTGGCCTTGAATGATCCGTTCATATCGTCGGGGGTGGCGAAGAGGATGTACTTGGCCAGGGCGGGTCCCGCGGCGTCGGGGTTTTGCCCGCAGGAAAGCGCGGCGAGTTCGCCACTGGTGATCGTCTGGGCCGCGCAGTTGTTGAGGCCGTAACCCTTCGACACCGAACCGGCGAGTGTGTTGACATCGGACGCAGTGCCGGTGGGGTCCGCATTCGCGGTGGCAGTACCCAGGCAGGCGAGGCTAGCCATGAGTGCTGCAGCCGTCGCGGCTCGCAGCGCGGTGGTGAAGTGAGACATCCTTGACTCCTTGGTGTGTCGGACCGACGATGCGGCTGCGTTGACATCGGTGAGTGTATTGGTGTCGCTGGTCGGAAAACAGGGCTTTGCCGATCGGTATGGGAGGGCCGTTATAGGGCTGTGTCTGCGCCCTACACATATTCTGTGGGAAATTGTCTGTCGTGACATTAATTTCGGTGTGCGGCGGACATTGATCAAACTGCCGGCACGTCTGGGCGCTGTGTCAATGATTGGTGAAATCATCAGTTGGACAATACGTTTCGCCCGAGACAGGCCGCGGGTTGTGGCTCCGCCTGACCCTGTTGCAGCGGTAAACGATTGCCCCCGGGGGTAATCCGGGTCGAGCCGATTCGGACAAAGGCGCCGCATTGCGGCACCGAAATGGTTCAGCGACTGCCCGACGCCGCACGGATTTTTCCGCTTTGATGGTGCCGTCAGGACGGCTCTCGGGTATGGTAGGCACCGCTTTAGGCCAGCTAACTTCTCTTGATCTGGAGTTTTCATGACACAACCACCACCGCCTGGTTACCCGCCGCAGCAGCCACCTGCCGGGCAACAACCTGACAACTACTTGGTGTGGTCCATTCTGGTGACGTTGTTCTGCTGTCTTCCGCTTGGGATCGTTGCGATCGTCAAGTCCACGCAGGTCAGTGGGCTGTGGGCACAGGGGCGCTATGCAGAGGCCCAGGCGGCCGCCGACAGTGCCAAGAAGTTCGTGATGTGGTCGGCTATCGCAGGTGTGGTCGTGATCGTCATCTACGGCATCTTGATGGCGGTCGGCGCGCTGAACACCGGGACCTCGAGCGCGGCCATGCTCGTGGGGATGTTTTAAGGCGAGTACATGGTGACCCACCAAGGGTCGGTGCCGTTGCGGTTGGGTGCGCCACTGCTGGTGGCCGCGGCCACCATGTCGGTGTGCGCCGTTATCTGGGTGGGTGACCCGACAACGCCGAACGGTCCGCTGCCGGTATGCCCCACCAAGGCATTGCTGGGAATAGATTGCCCCGGTTGTGGCAGCCTGCGAATGTTGTACAGCCTGCTGCACGGCAATCTGTTGGCCGCCGCCAGATTCAACGCTCTCGGCCTGGCGGCGGTGGTGCTCTTGGTGTGGGCCTACCTGGCGTGGACTTATGGTCGCCTGGTAGGCCGGCGAATACGCGGGTGGCAGCGCAGTCGCTGGGCAGCCCTGGTGACGCTGTCGCTGGTGCTGGTCTGGTTCGTGGTGCGCAACATCCCGGTTGCGCCGTTCAGCGCTTTGTTCGTCTGAGTTCGTCTGAGTTCGTCTGGGTTCGTCTGGGTTCGTCTGGGTTCGTCTGGGTTCACCCGCATTCACTGAGTCCGGATCGATCGCCCGCCGGATGGGTGTCAAGCGGCGCCATGGCTGGGCCGCGGTCTAATCTGGGCGCGATGGCGAACAAATCAAGGACCCCGGCAATATCCGTGGTAGTGGTCATTGCCCTGCTGGTGGTCGGTTGTGTTCATTCGTCGGGCTGTCCCCAGGCCTTTACCGGCAATCCGGCCGCGGCCGAGTTCGCCGACGCGTTGCACAACCGGGTGCATACCGAAGCGATGATGGCGCATCTGGCCAAACTGCAGGACATCGCCAACGCCAACAACGGCACCCGGGCGGTAGGCACCCCGGGCTACGAGGCCAGCGTCGACTACGTCGTCAACACCTTGCGCAACAGCGGTTTTGACGTGCAGACACCCGAGTTTTCGGCCCGCGTGTTCCACGCTGAGAAGGGGTCGGTGACCGTCGGTGGCCTGACCGTGGAGGCACACGCGCTGGAGTACAGTCTCGGCACCGCCCCGGACGGGGTCAGCGGACCGTTGCTGTCGGTTCCTACCGACGACAGCCCGGGCTGCACCGCAGCCGACTACGACAAACTGCCCGCAAGGGGTGCGGTGGCGCTGGTGGACCGTGGCAGCTGCGAGTTCGCCCAGAAAGAGGACGTCGCGGCCCAGCAGGGCGTCGCTGCGCTGATCATCGTCGACAACGTCGACGAGCAGTCGATGGGCGGCACACTGGGGGTCAACACCGACGTCAAGATCCCGGTCGTCGGTGTCACCAAGTCGGTGGGCATGCAGCTGCGCGGGAAGTCCGGGCCGACAACCGTCAAACTCACTGCGAGCACCCAGAGTTTCAAGGCGCGCAACGTCATCGCGCAGACGAAAACCGGGTCCACCACCGATGTGGTGATGGCAGGCGCCCATTTGGACAGCGTGGCCGAGGGTCCCGGTATCAACGACAACGGCTCCGGGGTGGCCGCAGTTCTGGAAACCGCAGTGCAACTGGGCAACTCGCCACAGGTGCACAACGCGGTGCGGTTCGGATTCTGGGGTGCCGAGGAGCTGGGGCTGATCGGTTCCCGCAATTATGTCGAGTCGCTCAATATCGACGCGCTGAAGAACATCGCGCTCTATCTGAACTTCGACATGCTGGCCTCCCCCAATCCGGGCTACTTCACCTATGACGGAGACCAGTCGCTGCCACTGGACAGCCGTGGCCAGCCAGTAGTGCCGGAAGGCTCGGCCGGAATCGAACGGCTGCTCGTCGCGTATTTGAAGTTGGCCGGCAAGACCGCGCAGGACACGGCGTTCGACGGTCGTTCCGACTATGACGGATTCACCTTGGCGGGGATCCCGTCGGGCGGGCTCTTCGCCGGCGCGGAGGTCAAGAAGACCGACGAGCAGGCAAAGCTCTGGGGCGGCACCGCAAACGAGCCTTTTGATCCCAACTATCACCAAAAGGGGGACACCTTAGAGCACATTGACCGCACGGCGCTGGGCATTCAGGGCGCCGGTGTCGCCTACGCCGTGGGCCTGTACGCGCAGGACCTGACCGGCCGTAACGGTGTTCCCCCGATAGAGGATCGCACCCGTCACGTGCTCGTCAAGCCATGATGCGGGGCCTGACCGCGACACTGCTGCTGGCCTGTTTGCTGGCCGCGTGCTCGGCGCCCAAGCCGCCGCCGCCGGCCGCGGCGCCCGACCTGGGTCGCATGTTGGCCGGCAAGGTCACCGCCGACGGGATGTTCAGCCACCTACGTGCGCTGCAGGCCATCGCCGACGCGAACAACGGCAACCGGGCGACGGGTACGCGTGGCTACGACGCCAGCGTCGACTATGTTGCGAATTCCCTGCGTACCAAGGGATTTGAGGTGTCGACCCCACAGTTCGAGCGGGTGTACACCGCGTCGCAGGGTAAACCGACGCTGACGGTCGCCGGCCGCAGTTATCCCGTCGACCAGGCCTCGCTGCTGGTTCGGACGCCACCCGGTGGCCTGACCGCCCAGCCGGTACGTCCCACCCAACCGGCCGGCTGCGCCGTCGGCGACTACCCGTCCGTCCTGCCGAAGAGCGCGATCGCGGTGGTGGACGATACGCGCTGTTCGATCGTCGACAAGCAGAACAGCGCGCTCGCCAAAGGCGCTATCGGGCTGATCGTGGTGAGTGAGCCCACGAGACAGGGGAGCCCGCCGACCCTCTTCAGCCCCGGCTACTACAACCAGCTCACCGTGCCCGTCGCGGTGGTCGACGCCAACGTCGCCGCTGCCCTGGGACGCGCAACCGTCCCGGTGCGGTTGGTGCTGGACACCGAGAACGTCAAGATCACATCGCGGAATGTGCTGGCGCAGACCAAAACCGGGACACCGACCGAGGTGATCATGCTCGGCGCACATCTCGACAGCCCAGCCGGGGGCCCGGGCATCAACGACGGCGGGTCCGGGGTGGCTGCGGTGCTGGAAACGGCGCTGCAGTTGGGGCCGCTGCCGCCGGTGAACAATGCGGTGCGGTTCGCCTTCTGGGGCGCCGGGCTCACCGGTGCGATGGACTACGTCTTCGGTCTGAATGGCGAACAGCTCAACAACATCGCGATGTACCTGAATTTCGACATGCTGGGCTCGCCCAACGCGGGCTTCTTCACCGACGACGGCGACCAGTCCGGCCCACCGGGTCCCGGTGTGGCGTCAGCCGATGTGCCGGAAGGTTCGGCCGGCATCGAACGCACCCTTGCCGGCTATGTGAACCTGGCGGGTAAGCGGCCCGCTGACATGCCGCTGACCGCCAGTGCCGACTACCATCCTTTCCTGGTCGCCGGGGTGCCGATCGGCGGCCTGACCACCGGCGCGTCTCAGACGAAAACCACTGTGCAGGCACGCCTTTGGGGAGGTCAGGCCGGTGTCGCATTCGATCCCAACTACCTGAGCGCCCGGGACACCGCCGACAATGTCAACAGGGAAGCATTGGCCGTGATGGGCTCGGGAGTGGCGTTCGCGGCGGGCAGCTATGCGCAGTCCATCGCGGGCGTCAACGGCGTCACCCCACACGACAAGCGCCATCGTGCGCCGGTGTCGTAGCGGCTGCCGCGCCGGCCGGGATCCGGCAGGTCCGACGAGTATAGAAACCGTTGTGGCACCGGCCTGCTCGGACCGTATGCGGCACCCGGACTTTTTGCGGCGTCGCTGCTTGGTTTGCGCACTGACTTCCAATCAACCGATCTAAACTGGGACCCTTGGGTGCAGGCCGGTCGGGATCGGGGTCGATTACATGGATAACTGCGGTCGGGCAAGAGGTCAATTGGGGCGGCGACGCACACGCGGGCTGACTGCATCGCTACGCGCCGCGGCAGCCGGCCTGGGTGCCATGTTGGTGGTGGCCGGTTGTACCACCCTGGTGGACGGACGTGCGCTGTCGATCCTCAACGACCCGTTCCGGGTCGGAGGTCTGCCCGCGACAAACGGTCCCAGCGGCCCCCGTCCCGACGGGCCCGCTGCGACGGGCACGGTGATCAACACCAACAACGGACCGATCGACAAGTTGTCGTTGCTGTCGGTCAACGACATCCAGGATTACTGGAAAGCGGTCTACAGCGAAGCCCTCAAGGGCACGTTCAAGCCCGTCGACAAACTGGTGTCTTACGACTCCGACGACCCCAGCAGCCCGATGGTCTGCCACAACGAGACCTACCAGCTGGTCAACGCGTTCTTCACCTCGCGCTGCAACATGATCGCCTGGGACCGAGGAGTATTCATGCCGGTCGCCGAGAAGTATTTCGGCGAGATATCCGTCACCGGGGTGTTAGCACACGAGTTCGGGCATGCCCTTCAGGTGATGGCGAAGTTGGTGACCCGCAACGACGCCACCATTGTCCGTGAGCAACAAGCGGATTGCTTCGCCGGCGTCTATCTGTACTGGGTGGCCGCGGGTAAGTCGCCACGCTTCACGTTGAGCACCGCGGACGGGCTCGACCACGTGCTCGCCGGGATCATCACCACCCGCGACCCGGTCATGGACGCGGATGCGGAAAACGACGACGAACACGGGTCCGCGCTGGACCGCGTCAGCGCCTTCCAGATGGGCTTCCTCAGTGGGACCGAGGCTTGTGCGGCGATCAACAAGTCCGAGATCGAGCGGCGCCGTGGTGACCTGCCGACCGGCCTGCGGGTCGACAGCAGCGGGAACCAGGAGACCGGTGAGGTCACGATCAACGAAGACACACTGAAGACCCTGATGGAGCTGATGGGCAAGATCTTTTCGCCCAAGAATCCGCCCACGCTGTCCTACCGGGCGACCGGCTGCCGAGACGCCAAGCCCAGCCCGCCGGCGTCATACTGCCCGGCCAGCAACACGATCGTCGTCGACCTGGCGGCGTTGGCGACCATGGGAAAGGTCGCCGGCACCGATGAACAGTCGTTGCCGCAAGGCGATGACACCGCGTTGTCGATCGTGATGTCGAGATATGCACTGGCGGTCCAGCATGAACGCGGGCTGGCGATGCAGAGTCCGTGGACCGCCCTGCGAACGGCCTGCCTGACCGGCGTTGCGCACCGGAAAATGGCCGAGCCGATCGACCTGCCTTCCGGTCAGCAACTCATTCTGACCGCTGGTGATCTCGACGAAGCCGTTTCCGGACTGCTGACCAACCACATGGTGGCCAGCGACGCCGACGGGATCAGCGTGCCGGCCGGGTTCACCCGGATCGCGGCATTCCGTGCCGGCGTGGGCGGCGATATGGAGGCCTGCTATTCGCGCTACGCGCTGTAGCGCACTCGTTAGCTCACCCGGAAGGCCGTTGTCCGGAGCAGGATTGGCCGGTGATACTCGGCGGTGTGGGCGCGCACGTCATGCGGGAGTCCCGGCGGGGAACGCGTCACCAGATGCGAAGTGGTTTGACGCAGGCTAAAGTGAGGATCTCGTTATCCGTGGCAAACCGGCTGCGGCGGCGGTGGTTTCGGTGCGGACTGCGCCGCGCGGTCGGTGAAGCTGCGCCAAGGTGATAAAGGAGTCGGGATGTGTGAACCGTGTTGACGGCCAGTGTGTGCCGGACCCGTGTCCTTGCCGTTGTTGGCGCGGTGTTCGGCGTCGCGGTGCTGTGCGCCGGCACGGCGAGCGCCGACGGTCCGGTCCAGTTGAAAAGCCGACTGGGCGACTTCTGTCTGGACGCCCCGAGTGGCAGCTGGTTCACTCCTGTGGTGATCAACCCCTGCAATGGCACGGACTTCCAGCGCTGGAATGTCAACGGTGACCGAGAGATCGAGAGCGTGGCCTTTCCCGGGGAGTGCCTGCAACAACCGGGGGAGAGTCTGTGGGCAAAGCTCAATCCCTGTACCAATTGGATCAGCCAGCATTGGACAATCCAGCCCAACGGCCAGATCAGCAATGACCTTGGCGGCTGCCTCGCCGTTCTCGGCGGCCCTGGTCCCGGGGCTTGGGTGTCCACCCGCTGGTGCAACGCCGATGCACCCGAACAGCAGTGGGATAGCGTTCCGTGATTGCGCTTGTTGGCCTGGGCCGGGCAAGGGCAGTAGTCGGTCGATGTATTCCGGCGACTCAGCAGCGGTGACTGCGCTGCTCGGTCCTGGCGTCGTGCGCCTACCGGCGATGACCTCGCGTGGTCACGAATGTGATTGCGGGCATTGCCGATTCGCCAATCCTCGACAGTAGCGCCGTCACTGGGGCCGGGCTCGGTGCGCGGACTTGCTGCTGGGGGCGGAGCAGGTACGCCCTCGGTGCCGCGTATCTCCGCCCGAGTCGTTGACCCCCCCACCCGGGCGGGCCGGTGCCGACCGGCTCGGATCGCCGTCGATGCGCGCATGTCAGTGCAGCCGTGTAGGATCGAAAGTATGTTCGATACCAGCGGCGCCGTTTCGCACCCTGAGGTGATCGAGAGGTTCACTGCCATGTTCGAGCGGTGCCATCCGCCGACCACACCGGCATCTGCCGCCATCGTGGACCGGCTTTGCACGGCGTCGCGGGCGGAAAACCGGTCCGCTGGTGAGCGGCTGGCCGCCATCGGCGAGCTGGATGTGTTGCGGCTGAGGGCTTCTGGCGACTGCGAGTCGTGGGGGACCGATACCTGGGATGCGGTGAGTGCGGAGGTCGCGGCGGCATTGCGGATCAGCCAGGCGTTGGCGTCGAGCTATCTGCACTATTCACGCGCCATGCGCAACCGGCTGCCGAAGTCCGGCGCGGCGCTACTGGCCGGCGACATCACCTACGCGATGTTCCAGACGATGGTGTATCGCACCGAGCTGATCGAAGATCCCGAGGTAATGGCCGCAGTGGACGCCGAGCTTGCCGTGAAGGCGAGCCGATGGCCGTCGCTGACACGCTCGCGCCTGTCGGCCTATATCGACCGGGTCGTTGCGCGTGCGGATCGTGATGCCGTGCGGCGCGCCCGGGAGCGGCAGGCGGAGCGGGAGTTCTCGATCTGGGGCAGCGACAACGGTCTCACCGAAGTCGGCGGCAGGATGGTCACCAGCGATGCAATGGCGCTCGATGCGCGGCTGGATGCGTTGGCCGCCGCGGTATGCGCTGATGACCCGCGTACCCGCGCCCAGCGCCGCGCCGACGCACTGGGGGCGTTGGCGGTCGGGGCCGAGCGGCTGGTGTGTCGCTGCGGGCAGTCGGCCTGCCCTACCGGGACGACGCCGGCGCCGCGGCCGGTGGTCATCCACGTGGTCGCCGACCGGGCCAGCGCGGCTGGCACCTCGACAACTCCCGGCGCATTGGTCGGCGCCGAGGGCCTCATCCCGGCAGAATTGCTCGCAGAGCTGGCCGAGTCGGCGCGCCTGCGTCCGGTCGTGCACCCGATCGATGCGGCTCCCGAGGGCGGCTACACCCCGTCGCAGGCGTTGGCTGATTTTGTCCGCTGCCGGGATTTGACGTGCCGGTTTCCCGGCTGCGACCGCCCGGCAATGCACACCGACATCGACCACACCATTCCCTATGGCGACGGCGGTGCTACCCATGCCTCAAACTTGAAATGCCTTTGCCGCCAACATCATTTGGTCAAGACTTTTTGGGGATGGCGCGACAAACAGCTGCCCGACGGCACGGTGATCTGGACCTCCCCGTCCGGAGATACCTACGTCACCACCCCGGGCAGCGCGCTGCTGTTTCCCAGCTTGTGTGCGCCTACCGGCGAGGCACCCCGGCAAGCCTCGCAAGCCAGCGCGCGCTGTGGCGACCGTACTGCGAAGATCCCGCTGCGGGCCACCAGCCGGGCGCAGAACCGTGCTCGCTACATCGCCGCCGAAAGGCGAAAAAACCACCAGATCCGCGAGCGAGTCGCCGCCCAGCAGCAGTCGGAGGACATCCCGGTCGTCGTAGACGACGAACCTCCGCCCTTTTAGCGGGGCCGCAAGCCGGCGACTCGGTCAGCCGGACAAGAGACTTAGCGCCGCGTCGACCGCCAGCGCGGCGACGTCGACGGTCTTCGAGCCCAAATCGTGTCGGGCGCCGGTGATCTCGACGATCTCGGTGGGCGCGTTGATCAGCGCCGCGGCATCGCGCAGCTCTGTGATGGTGCCGAAGGGGTCGGAGCTGCCGTGGGTGAAAACCGTGGGCACGGTGATGCTCGGCAGATGCTCGGTGCGGGCGCGATCCGGTTTGCCGGGCGGGTGCACCGGATAGGAGAACAGCGTCAGGACGTCCACCGCTGCGCCACCGGCAGCCACCACCATCGACGTCTGCCGGCCTCCGTAGGAATGTCCACCCGCAATCAACGGGCCGTCGACCAGCCCGCGGCACCACTCGATCGCTTCGACGATGCCCGCTCGGTCGGATTCTGCCGCGCCCGACGGTGGGCCTTTCGGTCGGCGGCGACGGTAGGGCAGGTTATACCGGACGGCCAGCCAGCCACGACGAGCCCATTCGTCGCAAAGCTGTTGCAGCAAAACAGAGTCACGGCTGCCACCAGCACCGTGAGTCAGCACCGCGACGCCGTTCGCGCGGCCGTCGGGTTCATGTGCGATGCCCGAAATCCGGTCGAGGTTCATGACAGCCGAAACAATGGCGAGACCGGGCCATGACCGGCCCCCAGCGGGTAGGCGGCGCGCAAACATTCGGTGACCCAACGCTTTCCGAAGGCCACCGCATCGGGCACGGTGAACCCGTGCGCCAGCGCACAAGCGACCGCGGCGGCCAGGGTGTCGCCGCCGCCGTGGTCGTTGCCCGTACTCACTCGCGCCGCGTCGAACTCGTGAAAGTCGGCCCCACCGTAGAGCAGATCGCAGCTGCGCTCCGACGACCGCAGATGCCCGCCCTTGACCAGCGCCCAGCGCGGACCCAGGGCATGCAGGGCTTTGGCCGCCGCGCGCTGCGATTCGCCGTCCACCACGTCGATATCCACCAGCAGGCGCACCTCGTCCAGATTCGGCGTCACCAGCGTGGCCAGCGGAAACAGTTCAGCGCGAAGCGAATCCAGGTCCGACGCGGCCAGCAGCGGGTTGCCGTGCATGGATACGCAGACCGGGTCGACGACGAGCGGGACGCCCAACTCGAGCCGGCGCCACGTTGCGGCCACCGCCGAAATGATGCGCGACGACGCCAGCATCCCCGTCTTGGCGGCCTGGATACCGATGTCGTTGACCACGGCCTCGACCTGGCCGACGACAACATCGGCGGGCACCTCGTGAAAGCTCTTGACGCCCAACGTGTTCTGCACGGTAACGGCGGTGACGGCGACGCACGCATGCACGCCGAGCAACGCCATGGTCCGCATATCGGCCTGGATACCGGCGCCCCCGCCGGAGTCCGACCCGGCGATCGTCAGCACCCGCAGCGGGGTCGTCCCCGGCGGCGGCACGGGCAGATAATTCACTGTGTCGGACGAGGGGTGACCCGGCCCCTGCAAGCGGGAGGTGCCCCCAGCGCCCGGCTCCGCCGCGCTTGCGATCACCGCTGTGTGATCGGCAGATACACCCGGTTGCCGTGCTCGGCGAACTCGCGGGACTTCTCGGCCATCCCTTCGGCCAGCATGGCTTCGATGTCCTCTTCGGTCTCCAGCCCGTGTTTGGCGGCAAAGTCGCGCACGTCCTGCGTGATGCGCATGGAGCAGAACTTGGGCCCGCACATCGAGCAGAAGTGTGCGGTCTTAGCCGGTTCGGCGGGCAGCGTCTCGTCGTGGAATTCCCGTGCGGTGTCGGGATCCAGCGACAAGGCGAACTGGTCATTCCATCGGAATTCAAATCGGGCCGTGGACAGCGCGTCATCGCGCTCCTGGGCGCGGGGGTGACCCTTGGCGAGGTCGGCCGAGTGGGCGGCGATCTTGTAGGCGATCACGCCGTCCTTGACGTCCTTGCGGTCCGGCAGGCCAAGGTGTTCCTTCGGCGTGACGTAGCACAACATCGCGGTGCCGGCCTGGGCGATGATGGCCGCGCCGATCGCGGACGTGATGTGGTCGTAGGCCGGCGCGATGTCGGTGGCCAGGGGACCCAGCGTGTAGAAAGGGGCCTCCTCGCACAGCTCCTCTTCCAGGCGCACGTTCTCGACGATCTTGTGCATGGGTATGTGGCCCGGTCCTTCGATCATCACCTGTGAACCATGGGCTTTCGCGATCTTGGTCAGCTCGCCCAGGGTGCGCAGCTCGGCGAACTGGGCGGCGTCGTTGGCGTCGGCGATCGAACCCGGCCGCAACCCGTCACCCAGCGAGAACGTGACGTCGTAGCGTGCGAATATGTCGCAAAGTTCGTCGAAATGCGTGTAGAGGAACGACTCTCGGTGATGGGCCAGGCACCAGGCGGCCATGATCGATCCGCCGCGCGACACGATCCCGGTGACGCGTTTGGCGGTCAGCGGCACATACCGCAGCAGCACCCCGGCGTGCACGGTCATGTAGTCGACGCCCTGCTCGCACTGCTCGATCACGGTGTCGCGGTAGATCTCCCAGGTCAGCTCGGTGGGGTCGCCCTTGACCTTCTCCAGCGCCTGGTAGATCGGTACCGTGCCGACCGGCACGGGAGAATTGCGCAGGATCCACTCGCGGGTTTCGTGGATGTTCTTACCGGTTGACAGGTCCATGATGGTGTCGGCGCCCCACCGGGTGGCCCACACCATCTTGTCGACCTCCTCGGCGATCGAGGACGTCACCGCCGAATTGCCGATGTTCGCGTTGACCTTGACCGCGAACGCCTTGCCGATGATCATCGGCTCGCTCTCGGGATGGTTGTGGTTGGCCGGGATCACCGCCCGCCCACGGGCGACCTCGTCGCGCACCAGCTCGGCCGGCATCCCTTCGCGCGAGGCGATGAACGCCATCTCGGCGGTGATCTCGCCGGCGCGGGCGCGCTGCAGCTGGGTGCCGCGATCGCGGACCACCGCGGGCCGCGCGGGCAGGCCGGCGGTCAGATCGATGACGGTGTCGGGGTCGGTGTAGGGGCCGGACGTGTCGTAGAGGTCGAAGTGATCCCCGGTGGAAAGGTGCACCCGCCGGAACGGCACGCGAGCGCCGGGCACCCCATCCAGCGTGCGATAAGCCTTGCTGCTGCCCGCGATGGGTCCAGTGGTCACCGAAGGTGCCGACGGTTCGGTGGTCAGGGTCATTGTCATCTCCCTACGCCGGCATTACCCGGTCAGGTTCGTACGGTCGACGGCCCCGAGCCGTCCTCTCAGCGCACTGGGTGTGCGCTCCCGTGTGGATTAGGTGGATGTACCCAACGCTAGCGCAGCGCGGCACCGCTGTGCAGGGGCGTCTGGAGCGTGCTGGCCGGTCGGCTCGCGAAGTGGGATGATTTCAGACGTGCACCTGCCCGACTGCCGTGACCATCCGACCGGCGGCGAAATGTCCGCCGGGCTCAGTAAGTACTTGAATGTCGGCGCTTTTCGATTCTGGTTCGTCGGTCAACGTTGGGAGTGGTCCGACGAAGTAGCACGAATGCATGGCTACGAACCCGGATCGGTTGTGCCGACGACGAAGCTGCTGCTGTCGCACAAACATCCCGACGACCGCGCCCATGTCCAGGACTTGCTCGACTACGCGTTGCGCTCGGGAGGCTCGTTTTCGAGCCGTCATCGATTCGTCGACACCGGGGGCAAGGTGCACGACGCGATCGTCGTGGCCGATCGCATGCTCGACGATTCGGGTGCCGTACTGGGCACCGCCGGCTATTACATCGACCTCACCGACACCTTCGACGAAACCCGGCAGGAAGTGCTCGACGAGGCTCTGCCCGACCTGTTCGAGAACCGCGCGGCGATCGAGCAGGCCAAGGGTGTACTGATGGCCGTGTACCGGGTCAGCCCCGAGCAGGCATTCCGTGTCCTGCAGTGGCGGTCGCAGGAGACCAACACCAAAGTGCGCGCGCTGGCAAAGCAGTTGATCGCCGAAGTCGCCACCTTGCCGTCGCCCTCGGCGACCGTCCAAAGCCAGTTCGACCATCTGTTGCTGACGGTGCATGAACGTATCCCGGCCGGAGCGGGTTAGGCTGTAGCAATCTAGGACGGCGCAGGCGTGGGTCGGGCGCCCCGCCCCAGTTAGTACCGGAATTTCGACATATTCGCGGGCGGAGTGAAGGCAATGGACCTGCTGGCGGTCGGACATGAGGTTTGCCAGGACGCCGTTGTAGTGCGTGCCGAGGGAGATATCGACTCGACCACCGTCGACGAACTCACCGCCCACCTGACCGCGGCCCTGCAGCTGGCCGCCACCCACCCCGCCCGCCTGGTCATCATCGATTTGCAGCCGGTGACCTTCTTCGGAAGCGCCGGATTGAACGCGGTGCTGGATTGCCACGAGCAGGGGATCGCCGCCGGGACGTCGGTCCGGCTGGTCGCAGGCCACGGTCAGGTCACCCAGCCGATCAAGGTGACCGAGCTGGACCGCATACTCGAGATCTACCCCACGCTGTCGCAAGCCCTGCGGACGTGCCCACCCAAGGATTCTGAACAGGCGCGATGAGCGAGCCGACCCCGCCCAGCACATCCGGTAGGCGACAGCTACCCGATGACTTGGCGGCCGCGGTCCCGTTGGGCGGCGAAATGGGCCGGTGTTTCGCTGAGTTCGATTGGGCAGCACATCCGCTCGGGCCGCCCGCCGACTGGTCGCCCGAGATTCGGACGGCGGTGGCGGTGGCTTTGACGTCGCGGTTTCCCATCGTCTTGTGGTTGGACCCGACAGAGCTGTTTCTGATGTACAACGACGCGTACGCGCACATCCTGGGTGACAAGCATCCGGCGGCTCTGGGGGCTCCCGGCCGGCAGGTGTGGCCGGAGATCTGGACAGCGATCGGGCCGATGCTGGCCGGGGTCGTGGCGACCGGCAGGGCCACCTGGTCGGACGACCTGATGTTGCCGCTGGTGACCGCGGGCATGCCGCAGGAGCGGTACTTCACGTTCACCTACAGCCCGATCATCGGCGGCCGGGGTGCCGTCACGGCCGTCTTCTGCGCCGTCATCGAAACCACCCAGCGGGTGCTGAGCGAGCGCCGCCTGCACCTGCTCAATGCCGTGGCATCGGCGACCATGGAGACCCGGACCATCGAGGACGCGGTGACCGCAGCCGTCACCGCCTGTGCCAGCCAGCCCGAGGATCTGCCGTTCATCGCGGTCTATGTGCGAGACGGGCCCGACACCAATACGGACGGGGCCACGCTGCGCGGCGCCACGCCGTCGATGCGGTCGGTGCTACCCGCCGACCTGGCGTTGCTGACAGGGCGGGATCCGGCATTGCGATCGCGGGAGACGGCGCACGTCGTCGACCACCTTGACGAGCTGATGCCCGGCATCGACACCGTTTTCACCCAGGACTGTCCGAGGCAGGCGCTGGTGCTGCCGCTCAGCGAGAACCCGGCCCCGGGGGCGCTGGTAGTCGGGACGAATCCGCGCCGTCCGCTGGACCCGCTATATCAGAGCTTCTGCCAGCTGCTCGCCGACCAGCTGTCCGCGGCGTTCGCGGCCGCGCTCTCCTATGAGCAGCAAATGCGGCGAGCCGATGCGCTGGCCGAACTGGATCGGGCGAAGACAGCCTTCTTGACCAACGTCAGCCACGAGTTCCGCACTCCGCTGACGCTGCTGCTCGGACCGCTCGACGACGCGCGGTCCGACGCCGGGTCCGACACACTCCTGGCCGAACGGCTGGGCACCGCGCGACGTAACGCGCGGCGTTTGCAGCGGATGGTGGACTCGCTGCTGGACTTCTCCCGCATCGAAGCCGGCCGCGCGAACGCGAAGCTGGCATGCACCGACGTGGGGGCGTTGACCTCGGATATCGCCTCGTCGTTCAGCGAGCTGTGTGCACGTGCAGGTCTCGATCTGGTGCTGGACTGTCATCCGGTGTTAGCCGATGTCGATCCGGACATGTGGGAGACGATCGTGCTGAACCTGCTCTCCAACGCGGTCAAGTACACGCTGACCGGATCGATCACGGTCGAGGTGCGCAGCGAAGGCGCGCACTGCCGCTTTGCCGTGCGCGACACCGGGGTCGGGATTGCCGGACACGACCTGGGCCGCCTGTTCGAGCGCTTCTACCGGGCCGCAAACGTCAGCGGGCGCAGCGCGGAGGGCACCGGCATCGGGCTGTCCCTGGTGCGCGGCCTGGTCGAGTTGCAGCGCGGCACGGTGCAGATCGACAGTGAACCGGGTCGCGGTACCACGGTGACCATTCGCCTTCCGTCGTCAGTAGGCGACACAGCCGTCGACCCGTCGCCCGCCCGGCTCAAGGACGGGAGCAATCCGTACGTCGAGGAGGCCAGCCAGTGGTTGGGGTCGTCGACGCTGCCCACGGACGTCAGCCGTGACCCGGGGCGTGGGGTGGTGCTGATCGTCGACGACAACGCCGACATGCGGGCCTACCTGGACCGGGTGTTGTCGCCGCACTGGCAGACCATTCTGGTCGCCGACGGCGAGGCGGCGCTGAACGCGACTCGCCGGCTGCACCCGGATGTGATCGTGACCGACGTCATGATGCCGTCCCTGGACGGATTCGAATTCGTCGCGGCCATTCGCGAGGATCCGGTCCTCGCGGCCACGCCGGTGATCATGCTGTCCGCCCGGGCCGGCGCCGAAGCCGTCAGCGAAGGCCTCGCCGGCGGTGCCGACGACTACCTGCCCAAGCCGTTCCGGTCCCAGGAACTCGTCGAGCGAGTGAAGTCCCGGCTGGCCGCCGTCGACCGGGAGCGCAGGCGGCAGGGGCTGGCGGTGGATCTGGCCGAGCTTGACGCCGCGCTGCAGGCCAGGGACTCGGTAGCCGGAATACTGGCCGCGATGCTCGACTCCCGGTTCGGATCGGACGCTGCCGCGGTCGGAATCGGGATTGTCGACGGCGATTACGCCCGCTTCGAATACGCCGGCGGTCTTCCCGCCGAAGTGCGCGACCGTTATCACGTTGTCTCGCTGAACAGCCCCCTGGTCGGACCCGACGTCATCCGCCGCGGAACACCCATGGTCGTCAGCGACACCCTGGCGCTGCCGCCGCGCTATCAACACGCCGTGCAGGACACCGCGACCAGTGTTCGCGCATGTGTCGCCCACCCGTTGCGCGGTCGCACCGGCCGTGTCATCGGAGTGCTGATCCTGCTCTGGCCCACGCCGCGCCAGTTCGACGCCGCTGAACTCGACATGTTCACGCGGATAGCCGAATTCACCCAATCCGCACTGGACCGGGTCCTGCTCAGAGCCCAGGAACACCGGATCGCCGTCTCATTCCAGGAGCACCTTCTCGACCTGAATCGCGGGTCGGCGGCCGCGGCGGTGGCCGCGGTGTACCAACCGGCGGGTGAAGCGATGCGGGTTGGCGGCGACTGGTATTTGGTGACGCCGTTGGATGGCGACGGCACGATCGGGATTTCGGTGGGGGATGTCGTCGGGCATGGTCTGCCCGCCGCGATCGTGATGAGCCGACTGCGCGCGGCGGTGGCTGCCTCCGCGCTCACGTCGGCCGAGCCGTCCGATGTGCTGGCGGCGCTGGACAAATATGCGGCTACCATCGCCGGCGCCCGCGGCGCCACCGTTGCCTACGCCGTCATAGACGCCCGACCGGACACCGGACCCGGCGCCGGGGGCGGCGCCATGAGGTACATCTGTGCCGGGCATCCCTATCCGCTGTTGGTCTCAGCGGACGGTCGCTCGGCCTATCTCCAGTCGGGCCGGCGTCCCCCGGTGGCCACGTACGGAGAAAACTCAGCCGAGGTCACCGGCCACGCTGAGCTACCCGCGGGAAGTTTGATCCTGCTCTATACCGACGGATTGATCGAGCGGGCCGGGGAGACGCTCGACCAGGGATTCGCACGTCTGCAAACCGCGGCCGCAGCGTGCGCCGGGCTGCCCGTCGATGCGGTCTGCGCCGAGTTGCTGCACCGCATGCGCCCCCCGGACGGCTACCGCGACGACGTCGTGGTGCTGGCGCTTCGGCCCAGCCATGTCGGGACGCGCAGTTTCGTCACTGTGTTGCGCGCCGTGCCGGCGGAAATCCCGGGCGCTCGGCAGCGCCTGCGGGACTGGCTGGCAACCATCGACATCGCACCCGCCGGTAGCGACAAGATCCTGCTGGCCACCGGAGAAGCGGTGACCAACGCAATCGAACACGGCAGCGGCTGCGATGCCCGCAAAACCGTCTCCATCGAGGCTTTTCTGCACCGGGACCGGGTCGTGGTCACGGTCAGTGACTCCGGCCGGTGGGCAGGTGATTCCTCGGCCAGCCTGCGCAGCCAGCGGCGCGGACGTGGGCTCACCCTGATGAGCGGGCTCGCTGACCGGGTCGACACCGTCCGTACTGCTGGCGGAACCCGGGTTGCGCTGCAGTTCGACGATGCGGCGGCGCGCTGACCGGGAACTGATCAGGCCCTGATTAGGCCTCTTCCATCGCCTCGCCGAGCTCTTCCAGGAGCCGGTTGTGGTGGTTGCTCGCCAGGACGTGGCCCGTAGCGATCACCAACGCGACCGGCCAGTCGATGAGTTCCAGGGCAGCCAGCGCGGCCAAGCCGCCGTAGTAGGCCAGCTGCTCGGGCCGGGGCACTTCCAGTTGTCCTACCAGCGGAAGATTAACCACGAAGGTCTCGCCCTCTCTGATCTTCTTCACGGCTTCACGCTGCGATGTTCCGCGACGAGCCTTCTTTTCTACCATCATTTGCCTTTCAGTAACGAAGGGTTTGCCGCCGAGCAGTGTCGTAGGGTCACCGTCGAGAGTATGTCGACGACCGACGCCCTGGCCGATCCGCTGGTTTCGTCGATTGCCGCGGTGCTGAGCGTGCCGTTGCGGGAGCTTTATGCGCTGCTGTGGCGTGTGGGGTTCGTGGAGATCGTGGAGCGGAAGCCGGCCCCTCGCCCGGTGCCGGCGGGGTACTGCGCTCGGGTGCCGACGGGTCCGATGGATCCGGTTCCGCATCCGTACTGTCCAGAATGCGGTTCAGAACGGCCATTGCGGCGGTCGCGGCGGCGGCCGACCCCAGGCCCTGTGCCCAGCCGACCGGGCCGAGCGGGGTACAGCCGAGCAGCTGGCTGACGAGGGGAATGCTGATCAGGGTTCCCATCGCGGCCAGTGAGCCCAACGCGGTGAGCACCACCAGCCAGTCATGCGAGTCCAGCAGGGTTTGGCCCAGCTGCGCTGCGACCAGTGCGACCAGCCCCACGGTCGATGCGCGGCGCGGCAGGCCGGTGAACCTCGCCATCGTCCACGCCGCGGTGGCCGCGGCGGCGGTGGTCGCCCCGCGGACACCTACCGCCTGCCACAGCGCACGCTGATCCGGGCCGCGGGCGTCCAGGCTGGTCGGGTCGCGGGGCTTGCTGACCGACAGCGCCGCGGCGGGCAACGCGTCGGTCAGCATGTTCACCAGCAGCAGCTGTCGGGTGTTCAACGGCGAGGTGCCGCTGATGGCGCTGCCGATGATGGCGAACGCCACCTCGCCGGCGTTGCCGCCCAGCAGCACCGACACCGCCGCCTGTACCCGCTGCCACAATTGACGACCCTCGAGGATGGCGGGAAGCAGCGATTCGATGCGGCCGTCGATCAGCACCATGTCGGCGGCGACCCGGGCGGGGTCACTACCGTGCGAGACGACACCGATGCCCACGGTGGCGGCCCGGATCGCGGCGGCGTCGTTGGAGCCGTCGCCGACCATCGCGCAGACCCGCCCGCTGCGTTCCAGCGTCTGCACGATCTGCACCTTGTTCTCCGGGGTCATCCGGGCGAAGATGGTGCGCTCTCCCACCGCCTTTTCTTGATCCTTGCGTGACAAGGCATCCCACCGCGCACCGCTGATGATCTGGTCGCTGGTCACCGGCATACCGAGTTCTTGCGCGATCGCGGCGGCGGTGATCGGGTGATCGCCGGTGATCAGCCGCACGTCGAGCCCGTGCTCGTGCAGGTCCGCGAGCAGTTGGGCGGCCGGGCCGCGGGGGGTGTCCGACAGCCCGAGGAAGCCCACCAGGGACAACCCGTCGTGACAGAAGTGGGCGATGTCGTCGGGGTCGTCGAGAACCGACCGGGCCTGCTGCGGGTTGAGCTGACGGCGCGCGACGGCGATCACCCGCAGCCCGTCGGCTGCCAGTCCGGCTACCATCTGGTCCATGTCGGGGCCGTCGGCGCCGCAGGCGGCCAACACCACTTCGGGCGCACCTTTGACGGTCAGCTCGGTGCCCGACACCGAGGCCGAAAACGCCCGCCCGGAGCGGAACGGCAGGTGTGCATCCGGCGGGTCCCCGTTGCCGGCCAGTTCGGACGGCGCCGCCGCCACGATGGCGACATCGGTGGCGTGCACCTGCGGGCCGCCGTTGGTGGCGGGAGCGGCGTGCACGGCGCAGCGCAGCACCTCGTCGGCGCTGTACCCCGGCGCCGGCCGCACCTTGGCCACGCGTAGCCGGTTCTCGCTCAGTGTCCCGGTCTTGTCGAAGCAGACCATGTCGACCCGGCCGAGCGCCTCCACCGACCGCGGGATGCGCACCAGCGCGCCGAACTGCGTCAGCCGTCGCGCCGAGGCTTGCTGTGCCAGCGTCGCCACCAGTGGCATGCCTTCCGGAACCGCGGCGACGGTGACGGCGATGCCGCTGGCCACCGCCTGGCGCAGGCCTTGGCGGCGCAGCAGCCCCAGCCCGGTGACCAACGCGCCGCCGGTCATGCTGACCGGCCAGGCCCGGTTGGTGAGCTGGCTCAGCTGATATTGCAGACCGACGTTGGACAGGTCGCTGGAAACGAGTTCGGCCGCGCGCCGTTCCTGGGTGTCGGCGCCGACGGCCGTCACCACCGCGACCGCGGTACCCGCGACGACGGTGGTGCCCGCGTACAACATGCAGCGGCGCTCGGCCAGGTCCGCACCCGGGGTAGCATCGACCTGTTTGGTCACCGACAGCGATTCGCCGGTGAGCGCGGATTCGTCGACCTCGACGTCGACCTCCTCGATCACCCGGGCGTCGGCGGGGACCACCTCGTGGGTTCGCACCTCGATGACATCGCCCGGCTGCAATTGCTCGGCGATGACGTCGCGGTACACCCGCTGCCCGTCCGGACCGGCCACCACCTTCCTGGCCGGCGGAACCTGCAGCGCCAGTAGGCGATTCAGTCGGCTTTCGGCGCGCAACCGCTGGGTCGCGGCGAGTACCGAGTTGCCGGTCAGCACCGAGCCGACCATCACCGCGTCGACGGGAGACCCCAGCACCGCGCTGGCGGTGGCGCCCAGCGCCAGCATGGGCGTCAGCGGGTCGGACAACTCCGCACGCACCGCGCCGAGGAACTGCCCGATTGCTTGCGCGGGCCCCGCGGTGAGGCTGGCACCGCGCTTTGCCGTGTGAATGCCACCGGCAATGGCGCGGGTGGCCAGTGTCGAGTGCTCCGGTGCCGACTGCGGCGGGTCATCCGGCGACGGCAGCAGCTTACGGACCTGCTCGGCAGACATCGCGTGCCACTCGTGGAAGGCGGCCGGGCGTGGCGCCTGCGCGCCGACGATCTTGCGTGCCAACAGATATCCCGACAGCATCCCCGCCGCCGCTCCGGTGGTTACGGGTCCGGGACCCAGGCCGCGAACCCCGGGCAGCATTAGCAATGCACCCAAAGCTGATGCGCCGCCAGAGATTTCGATGCCGCGTCGGCGTGCTTCCCGGGCCGCGGGAATGGCGCTCATCATCCGCCAGGCGGCGGCGAGGTCGGGCAGCAACACGTCGGCATGCCACGTCGGGCCGGCCGCGCCGTGCGGCAATACCCCCAGTGCCACGTCTGCCGACGAAATCGCTCGCCCGCCAATCGAGGACAACACCGCCACGGTCCGGCCGGCCTCTTGGAGATCGGCCACCGCGCCGGCCAGGGCGTCGTCGATCGAGCCGTTCTGTGCCGCCTTCGGCACCCGCCGGATAGCGTCGAATGCCGGCCACAGCTCGCCCAACGAGCCGTCGTCCACCGAGACCAGTTCCGCTCCGGTGCGATGCGCCTCGGCCACCACGGCCGCGGCGAATGGGTCGTGGGCCGGCAGGAAAAGTGCTCTGACACCGGATTCCCTTGTGCCGGAGGATATTCCAGGTACCGGGTGCCAGCCGGGACGAAGGTCGTTTTTTTCCAGGAGGAGCTGCGCGCGGTTCCAGGCCGCCGACAGCTCGTCCTGCTCAGCGCCGGTGATGCGGGCTACCCGCAGTTTTTCGGTGCACAACACCCGAGGGTCGACGACGATCGCGTCGACCTTGCTCAGGCGGCGCAGGCCCTCCGGGCGCAACGGCAAAACCCGATGCCGATCGGCCAGCCCTTGCCCGAGCGCGGCGGCGAATGCCTCAGGTGCGGTTCGGCTGGCCTTCGGGGTGGCCACCAGCGCGGCGGTGGCGGCCATTTCCAGGTTGCGGGTGCTGGCGCCGACCAGGCCGGCGCTGATCGCCTGGATGAGCGAAAAACGACCGGTAGCGCGCTCGACGGTAGGCGCGGGCCGGCGGACTGGCTCGATCGGGGCCTGGTCCGCATGCCGCGCCAACAGTGGTTCGTGGTAGTGCCAGGCCCGTGCTGCGGCACGGGATTCGGCGGCTTTGAGCGTCTGCATCACCAGCCCTACCGACAACGACGCCGGCGCCTGCGTGAGCGTCTCTGCCGCGGCGACGGCCAGGGTCATGACGGTGTCGGTCGCCGCCGCGCCGATGCGGTCTTCGAGCAGGCCGCGTAGTCGCGGCTGGTAGTCGAACGCCACCACGCCCGCGAGCACGCTGCTCGGCAATCGGGGCCAGCGCAGGGCGCGGCCACTGACCGCCAGGCCCAGCCCGGCGGCGTTGGCGGCCAGGGTCACCGCCCGGGTCGCCAGCACCAGACCATCGCCCGGCAGGCTAGGGGCGGGTGTGCGGACGTACGTTTCTTGCATTGAGCGATAACGCTTTTCGGCGTCCGCGACGACTCGGCACAGCTCCCGCAGCGTTGTCGCCGGCTCATCGATGCCGACGACGACGCGCGATAGCGGGTAGTTCAGGCTGGCCGACGCCACGCCGGGGTGGGCCCGTATCGACTCGAGCACGAGGCGGCCGAGTTCGCCGTCGTCGCCAAGGCCTCGCACCTCGATCCAGGCGCGGTCGCCGCCGCGCCAGCAGTGCCGGCCCAGTGTCTCGCGGGACAGCTCGCCGGAAACCGCCTTGGCTCCGTCACGCAGCGGCGCTGTGCCGGCCTCGAAACACGCCTCGAAGCACGACTTGGTGACCGAACCCGCCGTCTTACCCAGCGTTTCGGCGACGTCCGCGGCGACCGTGACCGATGCGACGGTAAGCGCGGTGGTCGCCTGAATGCCAGTCGCGAGCGCGCGCAGCGGCAGAGACAGTGTTATGGACTTGGCAATGCTCAACGGGTGCTCAACACCGCCGTCAGTTGGTACTGCGCAACTCGGTGCTACCTGCCCGACGCCCGCTGGCCTTCTTGGCCGGTGCTTTGGCGGTTGTCTTCTGCGGTGGGGCTTTTTCCGGCTCGGACTCGCTGGGTACCGAGGTGAGTTTCGCTTTCACCGGTGGCCCGGAGTCCCCGGGTTTCTTGTTCATCCGGCGCAACAACAACGCGCCGCCCCCGACGGCCAACAGGATCGGCCACTCGACAATTCCGGTGACGCCGAGCGCGCCGATGGCCAGTGCGGCCGCCGGTGTCGACTTGGTGCCGGTGCTGAGTCCGCGCTGAACGCCCTCCGCGGCCCCTTTTACGCCGCCGACAACCCCATTGACCGCCGCGCCGCCAACGGCGCCCGCGGCCGCCGTGGTCACCGTGGCGGCCTGACTCACCGTTCGACCAACGCTGCGGACCGCTCCGCCGACGACTCCCATGATGACTCCCTGGCTTGTAATCGTTTATCTACTCCGGGCCGCACACTTCACAGCACGCATGTCTACTAAAAGCCTGCCACGTTACCAACGCCAGGACAACGAAGAGTGACTGGAGAGTGTCTGCCGGTTATGCAGTCGAGTCGTCGCGTACATCGACGAAGACCGGCGCGTGGTCACTGGGTGCCTTACCCTTGCGCTCCTCGCGGACGATCTGCGCGTCGACGACACGGCGCGCCAGCGCCGGCGAGCCGAGGATGAAGTCGATACGCATTCCCTGCCGCTTCGGAAAGCGCAGCTGGGTGTAGTCCCAGTAGGTGTAGACCCCCGGCCCGGGGGCGAAAGGCCTTACCAGATCGGCGAATTGGGCGTCGACAATGGCATTGAACGCCTTGCGTTCCGGTTCCGAGACATGCGTGGCGCCGGCATAGAACTCGGTGCTCCACACGTCGTCGTCGGTCGGGGCGATGTTCCAGTCGCCGGCCAGCGCTATGGCGGCGGCGGGATCGTCGCGTAACCAGCCTTCAGCGGTATCCTTCAGCGCCGCAAGCCAATCCAACTTGTAGGTGTAGTGCGGATCGCCCAGTGCGCGACCGTTGGGCACGTACAGGCTCCACACCCGGACACCGCCGCAGGTGGCACCCAGGGCGCGCGCCTCCGCCGTGGCCGCCACCTCCGGTTTACGGCTCCAGGTGGGTTGGCCGTCGAAGCCGACCTGGACATCGTCGATACCGACCCGGGATGCGATTGCCACGCCGTTCCATTGGTCGAAACCGACATGCGCGACCTCATAGCCGAGTTCGAACAGTGGCAGCGCGGGGAACTGGCCGTCGGCGCACTTGGTCTCCTGCATGGCCAATACGTCGACGTCGGCGCGGGCAATCCAGTCGAGGACGCGGTCCAGGCGGGTGCGAATCGAATTCACGTTCCAGGTGGCCAGCCGCAGGGTGCCCTCGGGCATGGTTAGAGGCTATCGGGTGGCCGTAGGTAGCGGCGGCGATGGTGCAGCCGGAAACCCAGTAGCTGGGCCGGGCCGGCGTCCGGCATGGTCAGGTGTGCGCGGGTCGCGCCGCGCCGACGGCCCCAGGCCAGCAGTGCTTCGTACAGTGGGGCGGCGCGGGACTGGTCGCCGGTAGCCGACAGCCCTACCCACCGAGTGCCGTCCGGTGCGTCGGTGACGGCCGCGCGTGCGACGGCCACCCCGGGGTAGCTGCCGAAAGCGAGTTCACCGTCGACGACGGCGGTAAGGACGTCAACGGGTATCCGGCGGTCGTCGAGCCGCAGCCAGGTGTCGTCGGGACGGGCGGACACGGTGATCGAGCGGTCGGTTGGGCGGGTGGCTCCTTCTTCCACGTCGCGGACGTCGCGCACCAGAAGTCGTTCGGTGCGTTCGGGCACCCATCCGGTCGGCTGGGGCAGCAGCCGGTCGGGGATGGCCAGCCGAGGCGTGATGCCGCGGGTCCGGTACCAGTCGGCGATCGCGGGGACGGTACCGGCCCGGGCCGAGATGTCCAGCGGCACTGCCGAATCGGCGGGAGTGGCTCCGTGGCCGGCTCGCAGCAACCAGCCGTCCAGCCAGCAGCGTTCCACACCGGGCCAGGCCTTGGCGGCCGCGTGCTCGACGGCCCGGATCTCCGCGGTGCGCACCGGAGCATCGGTGAGAACCCGTACCGCCACGACGTCGGCGGGCGCGATTTCGACCGTCGCACCGGTCTTCGTCCGCACCCGCACCGTCGGGGCTAGGGCCAGCAGCTGGCCAACCGCGTCGGTCAGCGGCGGGACCGACCCGGCGGGCCGGCGGTAGCGAACCGTCACCCGCGTCCCGGCGTCCGGCCAGGAGACCGCCATCAATGACCGAACGGGTCGGGCCCCTCGCCCGGCAGCCACGACAGGCCGGGTACGCCCCAGCCATGTGACTTGACCGCCCGTTTGGCGCTGCGGGCATACCGGCCGATGAGACAGTCCAGGTACAGGAAGCCATCCAGGTGCCCGGTTTCGTGCTGCAGCATCCGCGCGAACAGGCCCGTGCCCTCGATGTCGACCGGCGCGCCGTCGGCGCCGAGGCCGGTGACCCGCGCCCACTTGGCCCGCCCGGTGGGAAACGACTCGCCGGGAACCGACAGGCAGCCCTCCTCGTCGTTATCCGGGTCGGGCATGGTTTCGGGAATTTCGGAGGTCTCCAGCACCGGGTTGATGACCACCCCCCGGCGGCGTGCGGTCTTGCCGCGGTCCTCGGCGCAGTCGTAGACGAACACCCGTAGTCCGTGCCCGATCTGGTTGGCGGCCAGGCCGACGCCGTACGCGGCGTCCATGGTGTCGTACATGTCGGTGATCAGTTGCGGCAGATCGGCTGGCAGCGATCCATCGGCGCCCACCGGTATCGGCTTCGTCGGAGTGTGCAAGACCGGATCGCCCACGATGCGAATAGGTACCACTGCCATGGTCGGCTAGCTTAGGCGGGCCGACCATACGCGCCGCGCGGCGGCGGGCGCAGAACGTGGTCGGTCGGGTTGGCCCGTCGGGGCGCCCAGACCGGCCGACTGTGCATTGATGGCTTTGAGTGGGTACGGACGGTGAGCCTGGCGTCCGTGGGCCGCCGCATTCGCACTCTCGAAGCCTCCAATGCACAGTCGCATGGACTTGCCGGCCTTGGCCGATCGCCGCACTGCGTGCAGTCAATCGGCCGACTCGCGGGTCAGGGTAACCGGGCAACAGTTCCGAGCGTGGTTCAATATTCGCCGGAACATGCGCCTTCGTAGGTCAAGTCATTCGAGCTAAGTGAGCATTCGCCGGAAGGGCCCAGGGGAAGCAATATGGACGGCGCTATGGCGCGGGCAAATCGAGCGGGGGACGACTCTGACATTGCCGAAGGTCTGACCCGTCGCGAGCACGACATCCTGGCTTTCGAACGTCAATGGTGGAAGTTCGCCGGTGCCAAGGAAGAAGCGATCAAAGAGCTGTTCTCCATGTCGGCGACACGCTATTACCAAGTGCTCAATGCGCTGGTTGACCGGCCCGAGGCACTGGCCGCGGACCCCATGCTCGTGAAACGGCTGCGACGGCTGCGTGCCAGCCGCCAGAAGGCGCGGGCGGCGCGGCGCCTTGGCTTCGAGGTGACCTGACACCCGTCCACCTTTTTGACGTGCCGTTACAGGTTTCGGGCCACTCCTGGCTACAGTGGGCTCGATGAACGAGCGCGTCCCCGACTCCACGGGGCTTCCCCTTCGGGCCATGGTGATGGTGCTGCTGTTCTTGGGCGTCATCTTCCTGCTGCTGGGCTGGCAAGCGCTGGGTTCGTCCGGGAAATCCGACGACGACTCGTCGCCGGTGACCAGCATGACGACCACCACGGCGCCCACCTCGACCAGCACCAAAACCCCGGCGAACCAGGCCGAGGTGCGGGTATACAACATCTCCGGCAAAGAAGGAGTCGCCGGACGTACCGCGGACCAACTCAAAGCGGCCGGCTTCAAAGTGACCGAGGTCACAAACCTCGTGGTGTCGGATGTCTCCGCCACCACCGTTTACTACGGCGACGCCGAGGGGGAGCGGGCCACCGCGGATGCGGTGGGACAGAAACTGGGAGCGCCCGTCGAGCGGCGCATCGCCGAACTCGCCGACCAGCCGCCCGGCGTCATCGTCCTCGTCACGGGTTGAGCCCACAGGTCACTCGGGCGGGTCGTGTCGACCCGCTCGGGCGCCAGGCTAGGTCTATTTGCCGGGCTTCCGAGCGGGTCGTGTCGACCCGCTCGGGCGCCAGGCTAGGCTCTCCGCTATGTCTATGCCCGCCGGTCACCGCCCCGTCGTAGCCGCCACCCTGTCCGCCCTGTCCGCGGCCGCTTGCGTCGCTCTGGTAAGCGCGTGCTCGTCGCCGCAACACGCCTCCACGACACCGGGTACCACGCCGTCGATCTGGACCGGATCACCCGCGCCGTCGGAGGGCAACGGCCATCAGGAGGGAGTGCCCGGCGCACAGGGCTTGACCACCCAGCTGCGGGCACCCGACGGTACCGAGGTTGCGACCGCGAAGTTCGAGTTCGGCAACGGATTCGCGACCGTCACCATCGTCACCACGGGCACCGGGCACCTCACCCCCGGTTTCCACGGCGTGCACATTCACCAGGCGGGCAAGTGCGAGCCCAATTCGGTCGCCCCGTCCGGCGGGGCTCCCGGCGACTTCCTGTCCGCCGGCGGGCACTTCCAGGTGCCCGGGCGTGCCAAGGCCGGACAATCCAGTGGTGACTTGACGTCGCTGCAGGTGCGTGGCGACGGCAGCGGCACGCTGGTGACCACCACCGATGCCTTCACCATGGACGACCTGGTGAGCGGTGAAAAAACCGCGATCATCATTCACGCCGGTGCGGACAACTTCGCCAACATCCCAGCGGACCGCTACAACCAGGCCAACGGGACACCGGGTCCTGATCAGACCACGTTGACCACCGGTGACGCCGGCAAGCGGGTGGCGTGCGGTGTCATCGGTTCCGGCTAGCTCGCCGGTCAACAGGACACCCAAAAAAGGTGATGTCCGTATCGATTTCGCCCCCTCGCCCCGGCCGACCGTCGGTGTGGAATGGGAGTTCGCGCTCGTCGACGCGCAGACCCGAGATCTGAGCAACGAAGCCACCGCGGTCATCGCCGAGATCGGCGAAAACCCGCGCGTCCACAAGGAATTGCTGCGCAACACTGTCGAGGTGGTCAGCGGCATCTGTGAATGTGCCGCTGAGGCGATGGACGATCTGCGTGACACCCTGGGCTCCGCGCGCCGGATCGTCCGGGACCGCGGCATGGAGCTGTTCTGCGCCGGCACCCACCCGTTCGCGCGGTGGTCCACCCAGAAGCTCACCGACGCGCCGCGCTACGCCGAGCTGATCAAACGCACCCAATGGTGGGGCCGCCAGATGCTGATCTGGGGCGTGCACGTCCACGTCGGGATCTCGTCGGCCAACAAGGTGATGCCGATCATCTCGTCGCTGCTCAACTATTATCCGCATCTGCTGGCGCTGTCGGCGTCCTCACCCTGGTGGGGCGGTGAGGACACCGGCTACGCCAGCAACCGGGCGATGATGTTTCAGCAGCTGCCCACCGCCGGGTTGCCGTTCCAGTTCCAGACCTGGGCCGAGTTCGAAGGCTTCGTCTATGACCAGAAGAAGACCGGCATCATCGACCACATGGACGAAATCCGTTGGGATATAAGGCCTTCGCCGCATCTCGGCACCATCGAGATACGGGTGTGCGACGGCATCTCCAACTTGCGTGAGCTCGGCGCGCTGGTCGCCTTCACCCACTGCCTGGTGGTCGACCTGGACCGCCGGCTCGACGCCGGTGAGACGCTGCCCACCATGCCTCCCTGGCATGTCCAGGAAAACAAGTGGCGTGCCGCCCGCTACGGCCTGGACGCGGTGATCATCTTGGACGCCGACAGTAACGAGCGGCTGGTCACCGAGGACCTCAACGACCTGCTGACCCGGCTGGAGCCGGTCGCCAAGTCGCTGAATTGCGCCGACGAGCTGGCCGCGGTGGCCGAGATCCCCCGCGTCGGCGCTTCGTACCAGCGGCAGCGGCGGGTGGCCGAGGACCACGACGGCGACCTGCGCGCCGTCGTCGATGCGCTGGTTGCCGAGCTCGACATCTAAGAACCTGTTTGAGAGGGGTCCGACACTCCCCGGTACTGCGCACGCAGTACGTTCATCACCTGCCGTCGCCGCGATATCGATCTTGTCCGACCGCGCCCTCAAAAAGGCTGCGGCACAACCAGCCGGCACCGGCGCGGACGGCAAAAATGTGTCAGGAAGCGGCTTCCAGGCGGGTGGTGTTGGCGATCCCGGCGGGACCGGCAGCACCGCGACCCCCAGTGGCGGCACCGGCGGCAACGGCGGCAATGCCGAACTCACCGTCGGCTCCGGCCAAGGTACAGCCATCGGCGGTCGTGATGGTGTTGGGGGTGTGGCTGTTGCCGGCGGGGCCGGCGGCAACGGCGGCAACAGCACAGTCGATGCGAACACTCAATTGTTCACGGGGGAGGCGCCGCCGGCGGCGGGGCTGGAGGTTTCGGTTCTGACGGAGTGGCTGCGGGCAGTTCCGGAGGCTCCGGCGGCCGCTCGGGTGGCCTCACCATAAAGGGGCAGCACACCGGTTTTGATACCGCATTTAGCCGTGGCGGCGGCGCTGGGGGTGATGGTGCTGATGGCGTGGGGGTGGCCGGTGGCAGCGGTGGAGCCGGTGGTGTGGGCGGTGACGGGGGGCACGGTGGTCTGTTGGCCGGTAACGGCGGTGCCGGTGGTATTGGTGGCGGCGGCGCCGGTGGTATTGGTGGCGGCGGCGGCGCCGGCGGTGCCGCTGGCACCGGGACGACGCAAAACGGCAACCCCGGTGCCGACGGTCTGCCCGGCACCGACGGCCCCGACGGCAACCCCGGCGTGCACGGATGAACAGCCAACGCCCCGCAGCAACACCGACCGCGCGCAACTGCCCGATTTTGAGCTGCGCCACCGCCGCCGACCCCGCCGGGTAGTCCGCATCGAGATCCCGTTGCGGGCAGCCGGTCCCGTCCGCCGCTTCGGCCGCCATTTCTGCCGTTAAGGATCGAGCTATCAACTCCCGGCTCTGTGGCCTTAGGTTTAGCTGATGGCGCCTTTCGCACCGGTGGAGCTGCCCATGTTTCCGCTCGAGACGGCGCTACTGCCCGGCCAGGACCTGCCGTTGCGCATCTTCGAGCCGCGGTACACCGCGTTGGTGCGGCACTGCACCGGCAGCGGCGATCCGTTCGGAGTCGTGCTGATCTCGCGCGGACGTGAGGTCGGTGGCGGTGAAACACGTTGTGATGTAGGGACATTGGCCAATATCGAGGAATGCGCCGAGCTCGGCCTCGGCCGATACCTGTTGCGTTGCCGCACCGGCGAACGCATTCGGGTGGCCGAGTGGCTGCCCGACGATCCCTACCCGCGGGCGATCGCGCAGAGCTGGCCCGACGAACCCGGAGAACCGGTGACCGAAGCGCAATTGCTCCAACTCGAGGATCGGGTGATGGCGTTGTTCGAGCGGATCGCCTCGACCCGTGGTGCGCAGTTGCCGGGTCGCGACGAACTGCTGGGCTACGGCCGTGCCGACTCCGAAGCAGGGCAACGTCTGTATGCGTTGGCATCCCGGATTCCGATGGGTACTGCTGATCGCTACGCGGTACTGTCGGCGCCGTCGGCAGCAGCCCGGCTGGCAGCGCTGAATGAGGCCGTCGACGCGGTGGCCGCGATAGTGGAGTTCCAGCTGTCCGAATAGCGTGCCGGTTATCGGTCAAGTGGGTTGGTCCACGCGAGACCGGCGAATCGGGCGAAATCAGCGTCGCTGGAATGCATCTCGGCGTTGTGCTCGATCGCGTAGGCGGCCAGTTGGACGTCGGTGGTCAGGTTGCTGGCCGTGCCGAGCTGCTCAAGCAACCCCAATGCCAGATCCAGATGGCGGGCAGACGGGATAAGAAGGTCCACGTTCGGCTGCGTAAGCCAGTCACGCACATATGCGACTGCTTCGGTCGCAGACAGGGGCTCGGTGAGGATGCGTGCGTTGGTCACGATACGCAAAAAGCCGAAAACGGCCGGGTATGTCAGCCCGATGCGCTCTTGGCTGTTGACGGTGTCGTGCCACCAGGCGTACGCGCGCCGATGCTGTGGGAAGCCCGTGATGACCGCGTACAGCAGCAGATTGACGTCGGGGATGATCACAGGGTCGGTCGCTTCTGGTCCAGGATCGCTTGGTCTTCCATCTCGTCGGCCAGCCGGTTGAACCCGGCAAAATCGAATCCCGGCCGCACTGCCGAGCGATGCGGCTTCAACTGATACGGCGTCCGGCGTTCCATCGGCTGCGCCAACGCTTTGCGCAGCGCGTCGTTGATGACGTGCTTCATGGGGCGGCGTTCGCGATGAACAGCCTCTTCGATCAGGCGAACGACGTCGTCGTCGAGCGTCAAAGTGGTGCGCATGCCAAGCATCATGATGCCCATGGAGGCGCGCGTCAAGATGCTGGCTACCGGCCCTCGGTAAAGCTGCGCAATGCCGCTACCTGCAGCGGATCCAGTGAGGGGCGCACGGTTTCGCGGGCCGCCGCCAGGTCGGCGGCGGTGACGTCGGCGGCATCGATCGAACGCCGCATCGCGGTCAGCGCGGCCTCCCGCAGCAGGGCCACGCAGTCGGCGGCGCTGTACCCGTCGAGCCCGGCGGCCACCTCGTCCAGGTCGACGTCCGCGGCGAGCGGGACCGACTTGCCGGCGGTGCGCAGAATTTCGCGGCGCGCCGCCGCGTCGGGGGGTTCCACGAACACCAGGCGCTCCAGCCGCCCCGGGCGCAGCAGGGCCGGGTCGACGAGGTCGGGCCGGTTGGTGGCACCCAGCACGACGACGTCGCGCAGCGGGTTGATGCCGTCGAGCTCGGTCAGCAGCGCCGCCACCACCCGGTCGCTGACCCCGGAATCGAAGCTTTGGCCCCGCCGGGGTGCCAGCGCGTCGACCTCGTCGAGAAACACCAGGGACGGCGCGGAGTCGCGGGCGCGCCGAAACAACTCGCGCACCGCCTTTTCCGACGAGCCCACCCATTTGTCCATCAGCTCGGAGCCCTTGACCGCGTGCACGCTCAGCTGCCCGGTACTGGCCAGCGCACGCACCACGAACGTCTTGCCGCACCCGGGCGGGCCGTAGAGCAACACCCCGCGGGGCGGGTCGACACCCAACCGGGCGAAGGTGTCCGGGTGCTGCAACGGCCACAACACCGACTCGGTCAGCGCCTGCTTGGCCTCCGCCATGTCGCCGACGTCGTCGAGCGTGATGCTGCCGACGGCCACCTCTTCGCTGGCCGAGCGCGACAGCGGCCGGATGACGCTCAGCGCCCCGACGAGGTCGTCCTGGTTCAGTTTCGGTGACTGACCGTCCGCGCTGGCCCGCGAGGCCGCCCGCAGTGCCGCCTCACGCAGCAGCGCCGCCAAATCGGCAACGACGAAACCCGGTGTGCGGCTGGCAATTTCGTCGAGATCAAGGTCACCGGCGGGGACGTGCTTGAGCAGCGCTTCCAGCAACGCCCTTCGGGTGCCGGCGTCGGGCAGTGGCAGGCCGAGTTCTCGGTCCAGCAGCTCGGGCGCGCGCAGCCGGGCATCGATCTGGTCGGGCCTGGCGGTGGTGGCGATCACGGCCACGCCGTCGGTGGCCACCGCGGTGCGCAACTCGGCCAGGATCAGCGAGGCCACCGGTTCGGCGGTTGCCGGCAGCAAGGCGTCGACGTCGATGATCAGCAGCACCCCGCCGCCGTCACGCACCGCCGTGACTGCCTGCACGGCAGCGGTGACAGCCTCGAGCCGGTCTTCGGCAGCCAGCGCGCCGATCTCCGGGCCGTCCAGCTCCACCAGCCTGCGGCCGGCACATACCGCGCGCACCAGCGTCACCTTGCCGACGCCGGCCGGACCCGACACCAGCACCCCCAGGTTGGCGCCCGCCCCCAAGGTCTTGAGCAGGTGGGGTTCGTCGAGGGCAAGCTTGAGCCATTCGGTGAGCTTGGCCGCCTGCGGCTGGGTGCCCTTGAGCTCCTCGACCTGGATCTCCGGGGTGGCGATGCTGGCCTTCTCCGCGGCCGTCGACGCCCGGTAGGGTACACCGGCGCCCCAGGTGACCAGGGAGTTCGGCTGCACGCTGACCGGTCCTTCGGGATCGACGCCGGTCACCGTCAACAGCTCCGAGGTCCAGCTGATCCCGACCGACGCTGCCAACGCCCGGGTTGCCGCCGACGTCGAGGTGCCGGGACCCAGGTCGCGGGGCAGCAGCGACACGGCGTCGCCGACGGTGAGCACCTTGCCGAGCAGCGCCTGGCGCAGGGTGAGCGGCGAAATCGACTGAGAGGCCAGCGTCGAGCCGCTCAACGTCACCGTCCGTGCGCCGTAGACGGTGACCGCGTTGACGAGCACCGCGGTGCCCTCCCGTACGCCCGCGTTGGACAGGGTGACGTCGTCCAGCAGGATGGTGCCGACCGGGACCTGCGGACCGGCCATGCCCGCCACCGCCGCGGTCGTCCGGGACCCGGTCAGCGACACCGCATCCCACTCCCGGATGCCCAGGGCGGCAATGGCGCTGGGGTGCAACCGCACCACACCGCGGCGCGAGTCGACGGCCGAGGTGTTCAGCCGGGCGGTCAGCGTCAGTTGCGGGGCCCCGAGGGGGCGAGTCCGGACCGGATCACCGGGACGCGTCACAACCGCCCGCCCGGCTTACGCAGCCCCAGCCGCGCCATCGACCGCCGGTGCGGCTGTGCTCGGCGGATCGCGCGCCGGGCGGCACGTCGTTGCTTGGGCTTTTCGCCCCACACCTCGGGATGTTCGGCAAGCCAGCGTTTGCTGCGCACCGCGAACGGGATGTGGCACACGTAGGAGATGATGATGACCCAGATCAGGATGTAGGGCGCCAGGACCGCGGCGGCCGCCACGATCGCCAGCACCGCCAGCAGCGGGGCGGCCAGGTTGGGCGGCACCGCGACGGTGTGAATCTTCTTCATCGGAATCGCGCTGACCATCAGCAGCGATGTGCCCGTGATCCAGAAGGCCAGGAAATACACCGACGTCCACCAGCCCTCGCCGAACTGCAGTTTGAGGCCGATCAGACCGATCATGGACACCGCGCCCGCCGGCGCGGGCATCCCGACGAAGAATTCCTTCGCGTAGGGGGGCAAGGTGCCGTCGTCTAGCTGAGCGTTGTAGCGCGCCAGCCGTAACACGACGCACACGGCGTACAGCAGCACCACCATCCAGCCGACCGGCCACTTCGACAGCATCGTCACGTACACCACCAGGGCGGGTGTCACGCCGAAGTTGACGGCATCGGCCAGCGAGTCGATTTCGGCGCCCATCCGCGACTGGACGTCCAGGATCCGGGCCACCCGGCCGTCCAGGGCGTCGAGGATGGCGGCCACGGCGATCAGCGCCATCGCGGGTATCGGCTTGTGGTCGAGGGCAAACTTGATCGAGGTCAAGCCCGCGCAGATGGACAGCACCGTCATCGCGCTGGGCAACAGATGCAGGTTCACCCCACGTCTGATCCGAGGCTTGGTGGTCATGGCAGTTCGGCCAGTACAGTCTCGCCGGCGATCGCCCGCTGGCCCACTCTGACCACGGGTTCCGCGCCGGGCGGCAGGTAGGTGTCCAACCGCGAGCCGAACCGGATCAGGCCGTAGGTGTCACCGATCGACAGCTTGTCCCCGACATGTGCGTCGCACACGATGCGGCGTGCCACCAGCCCGGCGATCTGGACGGCGACCACCTCGGCGCCGCCGGGCGTACGGATCCGCACACTGGTGCGTTCGTTGTCGACGCTGGCCGAGGGTAGGTCGGCGGATCCGAAGCGACCGGGCCGGTGTTGCACGGCGACCACCTCGCCGCTCACCGGCGACCGCTGCACGTGGGCGTCGAAAATCGACAAGAAGATGCTGACCCGGGGCCGGGGTTCGGCGCCCATGCTGAGTTCGGCGGGCGGGGCCGCGGAGTCGATCACGCAGATGACGCCGTCGGCCGGCGCGACGATGGCGCCGGGCCTGGTGGGTGGCACCCGGGGAGGGTGCCGGAAAAACCCCGCACACGCGCCCGCGGCCAGCAGGCCGGCCCGGCGCAGCCACCGGCGGTTGTGCCCGACGGCAGCGGTGGCCAGCCCAGCCGCGATGAACGGGAAGCCAGCGGGGTGGACCGGTGGAACCGTGGAGCGCACCAGGGCTAGCAAGTGCTGGGGGCCGTCGGGGCGGGGGCGTCGTGCCACGCGGTTATCTTACGGAGAGTCGCGGCCACTGGTGAGCGCATGTCGAATGGTGTGCTCGGGGTGTAAGTCCCCGCCGGCACCGGCAGGGAAGCTGCCGCTGCCGCCGGCCCGCCGATGCCGCTCCGAGCCGGTGGACACCACCAACACCCGCCGGCGCGGAACCACGCTCAGCTCAGCCAATCCCAGTGCCGCGACCAAACCCAAGGCCGCCGACGCCACCCGCTGACCCGCATGCAACACCGGGGCACCTGCGGCGACATCTTCACCGGCGCGCCGTGCCCGGCGCCAGCGCCACGTCGTCGGTACGGCCGGCGGGAATGTCTTCGGCGACCGGCAACAGCACCGGGTGCTGCCGCAACGGGGTGTCCCCGACGTGGGCGTCGCACAAGAAAAATGCTGACGCGCGATAGCGCAATTGCAGGGGCGCCCACGCTCAGCTCGGAGATCCGGCGGGCTCCATGCGCGAAGACGGCGCAGCGGTGCTCCGGCTGAACGGGCTGTCCTACTACCCGTTGGTCCCGTCTTGCCGTCCAATAGACCGCCGGCGCCGCCGGTGCCGCCGCTGCCGCCGGCGCCGGTCAGCCCGCCCGCGGCGCCAAACCTGCCGCCGGACCCGCCGGCGGCGCCGTTGCCGCCCCCGCCGCCGACGCCGAGCAACCCGTCGACTGAGATCAGGACAGATCCCAGACCTCGACCTCGGTTCCGGCGAACACCTCCACGACGTCCTCCGGTATGTCCAGCAGCGCGTTGGCCGAGGCCAGCCAGCGCAAATGGTGCGATGCCGGCGGCCCGTAACTGGTGACCTGCCCGCTGCCGGCATCCAGCACCGCCCGCCGGAACTGCCGTTTGCCGCGCGGCGAGGTCACCGATTCGGTGAGCATCGCGGTCCGTCGCGGCCGGAACGGGTCGGGCAGGCCCATGGCGTTGCGCAACGCCGGGCGGATGAACACTTCGAAGGACACGAGCGCGCTGACCGGGTTGCCGGGCAGCGTGACGATCGGCGTGCCCGCCACCCGCCCGACGCCCTGCGGCATTCCCGGCTGCATCGCCACCTTGACGAACTCCACGCCCTGGTCGCCGTCACGGCCGAAGGCGTCCTTGACCACCTCGTAAGCTCCGGCGCTGACACCGCCGCTGGTGATGATCAGATCGGCATCGCCGGCGCAGCGCTCGATGATCTCGGCGAACTGCGCGACGTCGTCGCCGGCGGTTTCGGTGGCCGCCACGACGGCTCCCGCGTCGCGGACCGCGGCGGCCAGCATGATCGAGTTCGACTCATAGATCTGCCCCGGTTGCAGCGGGCTGCCCGGCGGCACCAGCTCCGACCCGGTGGAAACCACCAGCACCCGCTGGCGCGGGATCACGGTCAGCTCGGCCAGGCCCAGTGCCGCGGCCAAACCCAGCGCGGCCGGCGTCACCGGTTGGCCGGCGTGCAGCACGGTGGTGCCGGCGGCGACGTCTTCACCGGCCCGCCGGATGTGCTTACCGGGCGCGGCGGGTTGCCGGATCCCTACCGTCTGCACGCCGCCGTCGGTGGCTTCGACCGGCACGACGGCCGTGGCGCCGGACGGCATCGGCGCGCCGGTCATAATGCGGTGCGCGGTGCCGCGTGCCAGCCGCAATTCGTCGGTGCGCCCGGCGGGGATGTCCTCGGCCACCGGCAGCAGCACCGGATGCTCGTCCGTCGCGCTCGCGGTGTCCTCGGAGCGAACGGCGTACCCGTCCATCGCCGAGTTGTCGAACACCGGCAGCGACAGCCGCGCGACCACGTCGCCGGCCAGGACCAAGCCCTGGGCCTCGCTCAGCGCGACCGTGGCCGCCGCTCGCGGCTGGACCATCCCGGTAACGACCCGCTGGTGTTCTTCAACTGAGCGCACCCGGCCATTATGGTCCGCTACACCGGAAAGCGGACGCCGGTGAGTTCCTCGGAGACCGCCCACAGCCGGCGTTGCAGCTCTTCGTCATGGGACGCCGGGCTGGACTGCACCAGCTTCGGGTGGCCACGTTGCTCGAGGAAACCGTCGGGGCCGTAGTACTGCCCACCCGCCACCGACGGATCGGTGGCGGCCCGCAACGTCGGCAACGCACCCATCTCCGCGCTTTGGAACAGCACCGGGCCGAGGATGTTCGACAGCGGCCGCACAATCCGTGGCAGGTGGCGGGCCAATTCGGTGTTGGAGCCGCCCGGGTGGGCGGCCACGGCGATGGTGGCGGCGTCCGGATCTGCCGCCAGGCGGCGCTGCAGCTCGTAGGTGAACAGCAGGTTGGCCAGTTTGGACTGGCCGTAGGCGGCGATCCGGTCGTACCCGCGTTCCCACTGCAGGTCGTCGAAGTGGATGGCGGCGCGAATCCGGTGGCCCAGGCTGCTGACCGTCACGACCCGCGAACCGCGCACCGGCAGCAGCCGGTCGAGCAGCAGGCCGGTCAGCGCGAAGTGACCGAGGTGGTTGGTGCCGAACTGCATCTCGAAGCCGTCCTTGGTGGTCTGCTTCGGTGTCCACATCACCCCGGCGTTGTTGATCAGCAGGTCGATGCGGGGGTAAGTCGAGCGCAGCGCTTCGGCGGCGGCGCGCACCGAATCCAGCGAGCTCAGGTCGAGTTCCTGCAGCGTGATGTCGGCTTGTGGTTTGGCTGCGACGATGCGGGCCAGGGCGGAGTTGCCCTTCTCGGGGCTGCGCACCGCCAGCACCACGTGCGCGCCGCGGAATGCCAGCACCGCAGCGGTGTGGTAGCCGAGGCCGGTGTTGGCGCCCGTGACGACGACCACGCGGCCGCTCTGGTCGGGAATGTCGGCCCGCGACCACTTGCGGTTCTCAGTGGCGTTCTTCGAGACGTCAGAGGTCATGGGGCCCAAAGATACTCACGCCGACGGCGCCCATCGCGACGCGTCGCCACCTGGGTAAAGTTGAGAACGTGATTACCGGGTTGGCTCACACCGGAGTGTGCGTACCGGACTGCGCTGCCGCAGTCGCGTTCTATCGGGACGTATTAGGCCTGGAAGTGCTCTCGCCGCCGTTCGTCATGGCCGGTAACGCCATTCGCGACGACATGGGTGAGCTGGTGTCCGACCCGACGATGAAGGCGGCCATCGTGGGATTCGGGGGTGACGGCGACCGAGTCCTCGAGGTCATCGAATACCTCAACGTCGACGGTTGCGGTCAACGGGCCGCAGCGGCGCTGAGCGATCACGGCCTGACGCACGTCGGGTTGATCTGCGACGACCTCGACGCCACCCGCGCCGAGCTGGAAAGCAAAGGGGTGCGTTTCCTGGTCGACGGCATCGCGGAGGTGGCGCGGGTGCGCACCACCTGGTTCGCCGACCCGTGGGGCGTGGTGTTCATCCTCGTGGAGAAAAGCCGGCCGGAACGACCCTATTTCGCGCAATGGGACTGAAGCCGCGGGTCGCGGTGATCGGAGCCGGAGCCGGCGGTATCGCGATGGGCATCCAGCTCGCCGACGGCGGTTACGACTTCACCATCTTCGAACGCGCCGACGGCTTCGGTGGCACCTGGCGGCACAACACGTTCCCCGGAGCCGCCTGTGATGTGCCCTCACACCTGTACTCCTATTCGTTCGCGCCCAACCCGCGCTGGAGCAAGACGTATGCCAACCAGCCGGAGATCCTGGCGTATCTGGAGAAGGTCGCCGCCGAGCACCGGCTCACCGGCCACCTGCAGCCCGGCACCGCGGTCACCACGGCCCGGTGGTCGGATAGCCGGCGGCGCTGGACGCTGCACACCGACGGCGGCCGCCAGCATGAATTCGACGTCGTGGTCAGTGCCGTCGGGATGCTCGACGTGCCCAACATTCCCGACATCCCGGGCGCCCGGCGGTTTCGCGGTCGGCAGTTCCATTCGGCGCGCTGGGACCACGGTAAGTCGACGGCGGGGGAGCGGGTGGCGTCCATCGGCACCGGCGCCAGCGCAATCCAATACGTTCCGGCGATCGCCCCGCAGACCGCGCATCTGACGGTGTTCCAGCGGACCCCGATCTGGATTTCGCCGCGATTCGACATCCCGTTCACCGCCGAGCAGCAGGACCTGTTCGAGCGCGACCCCGCTGCCGCCCGGCAGTTGCGCGACGAGGCCTTCGATTCCTACGAGTCGTCCAGCTTCGACGTCGATGCGGCGCAGACCCGGGAGGCGACCGAACTGGCCCGCAGCTACCTGCTGCGCAAGGTGGCCGACCCCGAGCTGCGCGCCAAGCTGACGCCGGATTACCCGGTCGGCTGTAAGCGGCCACTGATGTCGCGCGACTGGTACCCGACGTTTTCGCTGCCGAACGTCAGCCTGGAAACGACCGCCATCGCCGAGCTGACAGACTACGGCGTGCGCACCGTGGATGGCGTCGAGCATCGCGTCGACACCGTCATCTACGGCACCGGGTTCAAGGCCGCCGACTACCTGGCCAGCATCGACGTGTACGGGACCGGCCGCCGCCGGCTCCGCGAGGACTGGCGCGACGGCGCGGAGGCGTATCTGGGCACGCTGGTCACCGGATATCCGAATTTCTACATGCTGTATGGCCCCAACACCAACGGGGTCAACTCGATCATCTACATCCACGAGGCACAGACGACGTTCGTCCGTCACGTCCTCGACGTGATGGTTGGTCGGGGCGCGCGCACCGTCGAGGTGACGCCCGACGCACAGCGCCGCTACAACGACGAGATCCAGGCCGCCATGGAGGGCAAGGTGTGGCTCGCCTGTACGAACTACTTCCGTCATCCCAGCGGAAAGGTCGTCACCCAGCTGCCCTACAGCGGGCGGACGTTCTTCGAGCGCACCCGGGCCTTGGTGCCCGGCGACTACTGGATCCAATAGTTGTCGTGACCGATGAAGAACTCGCGGCGTTGCTCGTCGGTCATGTCGGCCAGGCCGGGCAGCCCTTCGAAATAGCCTTCGCGGGGTGCACCCGGGGTGAACAGGATCAGGATCGACGCCGGCTCTTGAGACTCGTTGCGGAAGCCGTGAACGCCGCCGGGCGGTACATAGAGGTAGTCGCCGGCGGACGCGTCGACCCAGTCCCGTCCGTCGTGCATGCGCATCGATCCCGACAGCACGAAGAACGACTCCGACATCGTCTTGTGGAAATGCGGACCGGGGCCACCGCCGGCGGGCGCGATGTCAACCCGGTAGAGGCCGAAATCGCCGTCAGTGGACTCCTTGGTGGCCAGGTAGCGGTAGGTGGTGCCGCCGAACGCGAGATCGGGCGGTACGTCGGAGCGCGTGAGCCGGGCACTGACTTCCCCATTGTCGCCGGTGTACCGCGGCGGGGGATACGAGGGCAGTACGAGCGACATATCGCTAGCTTGCCCGCGCCGAGTCGTCGAGCGTAACGCCACGGCGAAAATCTGCCCGGGAATTCGCCGTGGCGTTCCATTCATGGCGGGACGCGCCGCGCATCGATCACCGACCCGTTCCTTGCACTCGGCAGGGGCGAGTGCTAAGAATGACGTTGGCACTCTCCACCGGCGAGTGCTAGGTCGGGACGGTGAGGTCCAGCACGCGCTGTGATCGTCCGTCGCGGGCACTGCGCCCGGCCAGCGTAAGTAACGGGGTTGTCGTCACCCGGCGGCCCCAGTTTCATTCCCAATCCGGAGGAATCACTTCGCAATGGCCAAGACAATTGCGTACGACGAAGAGGCCCGTCGCGGCCTCGAGCGGGGCCTGAATGCCCTCGCCGACGCGGTAAAGGTGACGTTGGGACCCAAGGGCCGCAACGTCGTCCTGGAGAAGAAGTGGGGCGCCCCCACGATCACCAACGATGGGGTTTCCATCGCCAAGGAGATCGAACTGGAGGACCCGTACGAGAAGATCGGCGCCGAGCTGGTCAAGGAAGTCGCCAAGAAGACCGACGACGTCGCTGGCGACGGCACCACCACGGCCACCGTGCTTGCGCAGGCGCTGGTCAAAGAGGGCCTGCGCAACGTCGCGGCCGGCGCCAACCCGCTGGGCCTCAAGCGCGGCATCGAGAAGGCCGTCGAGAAGGTCACCGAGACGCTGCTCAAGGGCGCCAAGGAGGTCGAGACCAAGGAGCAGATCGCGGCGACCGCGGCCATCTCCGCCGGCGACCAGTCGATCGGCGACCTGATCGCCGAGGCGATGGACAAGGTCGGCAACGAGGGTGTCATCACCGTCGAGGAGTCCAACACCTTCGGCCTGCAACTCGAGCTCACCGAGGGCATGCGGTTCGACAAGGGTTACATCTCCGGCTACTTCGTCACCGACGCCGAGCGTCAGGAAGCGGTTCTGGAGGACCCCTACATCCTGCTGGTCAGCTCGAAGGTATCGACGGTCAAGGACCTGCTGCCGCTGCTGGAGAAGGTCATCCAGGCCGGCAAGCCGCTGCTGATCATCGCCGAGGACGTCGAGGGCGAGGCGCTGTCCACCCTGGTCGTCAACAAGATCCGCGGCACCTTCAAGTCGGTGGCGGTCAAGGCGCCCGGCTTCGGTGACCGCCGCAAGGCGATGCTGCAGGACATGGCGATCCTCACCGGTGGTCAGGTGATCAGCGAGGAGGTCGGCCTCACCCTGGAGAACGCCGACCTGAGCCTGCTCGGTAAGGCTCGCAAGGTCGTCGTCACCAAGGACGAGACCACCATCGTCGAGGGCGCCGGCGACAGCGACGCCATTGCCGGGCGGGTGGCGCAGATCCGCGCCGAGATCGAGAACAGCGACTCCGACTACGACCGCGAGAAGTTGCAGGAGCGTCTGGCCAAGCTGGCCGGCGGTGTTGCGGTGATCAAGGCCGGTGCCGCCACCGAGGTGGAGCTCAAGGAGCGCAAGCACCGCATCGAGGACGCGGTGCGCAACGCCAAGGCGGCCGTCGAGGAGGGCATCGTCGCCGGCGGCGGTGTGACGCTGCTGCAGGCCGCGCCCACGCTGGACGAGCTCAAGCTCGATGGCGACGAGGCCACCGGGGCCAACATCGTCAAAGTGGCGCTGGAGGCTCCGCTCAAGCAGATCGCGTTCAACTCGGGTCTGGAGCCCGGCGTGGTCGCGGAGAAGGTGCGTAACCTGCCCGCGGGGCACGGCCTCAACGCCGCGACCGGCGTGTACGAGGACCTGCTCAAGGCCGGCGTTGCCGACCCGGTCAAGGTGACCCGTTCGGCGCTGCAAAACGCGGCGTCCATCGCGGGGCTGTTCCTGACCACCGAGGCCGTGGTCGCCGACAAGCCGGAGAAGGAAAAGGCTGCCATGCCCGGTGGCGGCGACATGGGAGGCATGGACTTCTAGTCCGCCCTACACGAAAGAGCCCGGTCCCTGTCATGGGGCCGGGCTTTTTCGCGCGCCGAGACTGCGTACACGGCCATAGGACCGCGGCAACATAGACGCTCACCGCAGTTTCGACGCAATGGCCGCAGTCTGGACGCGCGCGCAAGGCACGCTACGGCGCCGAGAACACCACGCAGTCGTGGCGGCATCCCTTGGCCGCCGCGGGGGAGTCGGGGTCGGCCTCGCGGTGCAGCAGCGCGCGGGTGGGCACGACCCCCAAACGGACGGTCTCCTCACCGGCTCCTGCTACTTCGGCGCTGCCGTCAACAATCAGCGAATAGCCGCCCGGCTCACGCGGGGGCCACAGCAGCGTCACGTCGCGGCGCTGCGCCAGGTTCTTGCGGGTCCCTCCGCCGATCAGCCCCACGTCGAGGACTGCCCCGCGAAGTACCGGCTCGACGGTCACGGTGTGCGCGCGGTAGTCGTCATCGACGGTGATCAGGTAGGCGAATGGATAGTCGGCCAAGGCGGCGGCCAGCCGAGTGAGGTCTACCTTTTTGGCGCCCATGCAGTCGAGGATAGGCGCCGGTACGGACGGGCCGACGTGCGCTGCCGATGCTAGTCGGGGCTAGTCCGAGCGAACCGGCAGTTTGATGCCGGTGCCGGGGTCGGCCGGTTCGCGGCTGGGGTAGAAGGTCGACTTGGGGATGCCCGACCCGGGAAGGACCGGAGCGCCGCTGACCGGCTCGCGAACAGTGGTGTTGCGCAAACCGGGATCGTTGTTGCCCGAGTTGTAGAAACTGGTGTACCCGCTGCCCGCGCCGCGCGGTCCGGCATTGGCCGGGGAGCCGGTGCCGGCATTGGCGTTGCCGGTGTTCGCGCTGGAGTCGACTCCGGCAGGAGGGGTGATCGGCGTAGCGGCCGGGGGCGTGGCCGGGGCCGGGTTGAGCGCGTTTGCCAGACCCGGGTGCAGGGCGCCTGTCTGACCGAGGGCCGAGCTGAGGATGCTCGAGCTCAAGGTTGCCGTGCCACCGGTTGCATAGCTCGCGGAATTGGCCAACCCCGCGTCCAAGCCGGCCGAGCCCGGCAGGTTGTTTTGCATCACCGACGGCCACAGGCCCGCGCTCATGCCGCCGACGTTGCCGAAGCCGGTGTTGATGTTTCCCGAGTTCCCAAGCCCGTTATTGAGCAGGCCTGAGTTGCCGATTCCCAGGTTTCCGTTGCCGGAGTTGAAGAAGCCGACGTTGCCGGTGCCGGAGTTGCCGAAGCCGATGTTGCCGCTGCCGGAATTGAGGCCGCCGAAACCGAATTTGTTATTGCCGGTCAGCCCAACACCGACGTCATGATTGCCGGTGCTGCCGATGCCGAGGTTGCTGTTGCCCAGGTTGCCCATGCCGACGTTGTTGTTGCCGGTGTTGCCGCCGCCGATGTTGCTGCTGCCGGTGTTGCCGATGCCCAGGTTGCCGCTGCCGGTGTTGCCGATACCGATGTTTCCGCTGCCGGTGTTGCCGAAGCCGAGGTTGATCGCGCCGTTCTTGCCGATGTCGATGCCGAGGTTGCGCAGCACCTGTTGCCAGGGCGCCAACAGCGAGGCGGCCGCGGAGGCGTCGGCGTGGTATGTCGCCATCGCAACCACATCCATCGCCCACATCTGCTCATAGGCGGCCTCGATGTCCATGATGGCCGGGGTGTTGAACCCCAACCAGTTCGTGGCCGCCAGTACCTGCATCAGGCCACGGTTGGCCGCGACTACTGCGGGCTGCACCGTGGCCGCCAGCGCCGCCTCGAAAGCCGTCGCCGTGGCCGCGGCCTGAGCCGCGACTTGCTCGGCCTGGGTTGCGGCCGCGCTGAGCCACGCCATGTATTGGGTCGCGACGGCCATCATCGCCGCCGACGACGGACCCAGCCAAGAGCCGTTGGTCAGCTCGGCGACCACCGAGCTGAACGACGACATCGACGACGCCAATTCCTCGGCCAGGCCGCTCCAGGCCCCGGCCGCGGCAAGGAGCGGTCCCGCGCCGGGACCGGCGAACATCAGTGCCGAATTGATCTCTGGCGGCAACCACGCGAAATGCGGGTTTGTCACCAGCCCAAACTACCCGTCCGAGCCCCTCGAGGTGGCCATATCGGCGCAGGAAAACTCCATATCCCATACCCCGTGCACAGGAACCCCCTAAGTGCTCAGGCGGGGACCGGAGCGGACCGCCGTCCGCGGACCAGCTTGCCGGGTCGCGCGGCGGTGGGCACCCCGTTCTCGGCGATCACCTCGCCCGAGACGACGGTTGCGACGTAGCCCTCGGCGGTCTGGTCCAGGCGCCGTCCGCCGGCCGGCAGGTCGTATCGGATGACCGGCTTGTGCAGCCGCAGCGCGTCGTGGTCGATGACATTGAGGTCGGCCTTGTAGCCGACGGCGATGCGTCCGCGGTCGGCCAGCCCGGCCACCCGGGCCGGTACCGAGGTGAGTTCGCGCACGGCCTCGGCCACCGTGAACCGCCCGGACGCCCGGTCGCGCGCCCAGTGCGCCAAGAAGTACGTCGAGTAGCTGGCGTCGCAGATCATGCCGTAATGGGCGCCGCCGTCGCCGAGGCCGAGCACCACGTCGTCGCGGTGCAGCAGTTTGCCGACGGTGTCCAGCGAGTTGTTCTCCAGGTTGCTCGTGGCGACCAGCAGCATGGCGCGACCGTCGTCGTCGAGCAGCCGGTCGTATGCCTCCTCCATCGGGTTCACCCCCCGGGCCCGGGCGCGGGCCCCGATGCTGCCCGACGGGTCCGGCTCGTAATCGGGGTTGTCGCCCAGCGGGAAGATCCAGTCCCAGGCCTGGGCCACATACAGGATCGGATGCCCCACGCCGGGCTTGTCGGCCAGGATGCGGGCGCGGACGTCGGGTTTGCGCATCTCGGCTACCCGCTCGGCCAGCGGCAGGTGCATGATCTCGCGGTAGCTCGGGTACAGCACGAACGGGTTGGCGGACAGTTGCAGCCCGATGATCAGCCCGATCGGGCGGGGCAGCAGCTGCGCGGTGATGTCTCCACCAGCCCCGTTGGCCTTCTCGATCATCGTGATGGCGTCGGGCCACGTCGGGTCACCCACGTTGGCGACCACCAGGGTGAAGGTCACCGGCAGCCCGACATCCTCGGCGACGTCGAACACCATCTGCAATACCGGCTGATAGCCGCCGGCCGGAATGTCGGGCACGAACTGCAGCAGCCCGCCGCCGCCGTCCACCACACCCCGCGCGATCTCCTCGATCTCCTCCCGCGCGGCGTCATAGCTGGGAATCGGTGACCCGCTCTCGGTCTTGTGGATGGTCAGCCGCGACGACGCAAACCCCAGCGCGCCGGCCTCGATCGCCTCCTTGGCCAGCGCCCGCATCGCGGCCAGGTCTTGCGGGGTGGCCGGTTCGCGGTCGGCGCCGCGCTGGCCCATCACGTAAACCCGCAACGGAGAATGCGGCAGGTAGACGGCCACATCGATATCACGCCTGCCCGCCTCGAGCGCGTTCAGGTAGTCGGGAAACGTTTCCCAGGTCCACGGCAGGCCGTCGGTCATGACCACGCCGGGAATGTCCTCCACGCCGGCCATCACGTCGACAAGCACGTCGTGGTCCTCCTGGCGGCAGGGCGCGAAGCCGACCCCGCAGTTGCCCATCACCACCGTGGTCACTCCGTGCGCCGACGACGGTGTCAGCCGGTCGGACCAGATGGCCTGGCCGTCGTAGTGGGTATGCAGGTCGACGAAACCCGGGGTGACCAGCAGACCGGTCGCGTCGATCTCTCTCTTGGCGGTGCCGCCGTTGACAACACCAACACCCTTGATGACGCCGTCTCGCACCGCGACGTCGCCGACGTACGGCTCGCCGCCGAGCCCGTCGACGATGGTGCCGTTGCGGATGAGCAGGTCGTAGGTCATCTAATTAATCTACGACCGCGACGGCGGGTGGTGCCATGGCCGTCTCCGCCCGTAAGGTCGCCGGTATGGCCAGCCCCGATGCCAACCATGCCAACCATGCCCCGGCCCGGGAGCTGCTGCGCGACGCGTTCACCCGGTTGATCGAACACGCCGACGACCTCACCGACGGCCTCGCCGACGAAGTCGCCAACTACCGGCCTACCCCCGAGGCCAACAGCATTGCGTGGCTGCTCTGGCACAGCGCCCGCGTCCAGGACGTTCAGGTGGCGCACATCGCCGGCGTGGAGCAGGTGTGGACCCGCGACGGCTGGGTCGACCGCTTCGGTCTGGACCTGCCCCGCGACGACACCGGCTACGGGCACAGCGCCGCCGAGGTGGGCAAGGTACGCGCGCCGGCCGACCTGCTGTCTGGTTACTACCACGCGGTCCACCAGCTCACCCTGGAGTACGTGGCCGCAGTGACCGCAGCTGAGCTGTCGCGCGTGGTCGACACCAACTGGGACCCACCCGTGACCGCCAGCATGCGCTTGGTCAGCATCATCGACGACTGCGCGCAACATCTGGGCCAGGCCGCCTACCTACGCGGGATCGTGCCGCAGGCGCAGTAGCTGCCCAGTAGGTTTCAAAGCGTGCGATTCGTTGCGACGGTGGTGTTCTGGCTGGCCACCACGGTCGCGCTGGCGGTAGCGGTGCCGGCGGCGTGGGCGCAGACCACGATCATCGACGAGGACGGCTACGCCGAGCTGGCCCGGACCGCCGCGGCCGATCCCGTTCTGCAGTCCGCCATGGCGGCCGAACTGACCACCCGCGCAACCGCGCTCATCGCCGAGCGCAGGGGGTCGAGCTATCCGAGCTATCCGGTCGACAGCTCGACCGTGCACGCTGCCGCGGCCGCTTTCACCGCCGGCCCGGCGTTTCCGCCGCTGTTCGCCCGGGCGAACCGGGTCGCGCACGGCTGGTTGTTCGGCGAGCCGCGGTCCGGCGGCACCGGTGACCACTGGGTGGTCGATCTGGCCCCGATGCTGAACGACAGCTCGATGCAGCAGGTATTGAGCGGCTACCACGTCACGGTGCCGGCGACGCTGGAGGTTCCGCTGACGGTGTCGCCGCCTCAGCCGGTGCACCAGGGACAGCTGCGGCGGCTGGCGGTGTGGGGGCCGTGGATCAGTGTCGGCGCCGCGGCCTCGAGTGCGAGCTGCGCGTTGCTGATGCTGCTCACCGCGCGTCGCCGGGGCAAGGCGCTGGCCAGCCTTGGGGTGTCGGCGCTGCTCGTCGGCGGCGCCGGCTGGGCCGGAATCGAAATCGGCAGCCACTATGTCGACGACGCGCTCGACCGGACCGCCGGCGATATCCGGCGGATGGCCGACGTCATGGTTGGTACCGCGGAGAGCAGCCTGCACCTCTGGTTGAACCTGACGCTGGTCGCCGGTGTGGCACTGGTGGTGCTCGGCGTGCTGGCCGCGGTGCTGGGCAGCCTGTGGAAGTGACCGGGACTTCGTGTTTAACACCGGCATCGCAGCCGTGGCGGCAATCTCGGTGAACCCGGGGCTCACCGCAGCGGCAGCTCGGCCAAGATCGCGCCGGTCGGTTGCGTGGAACCGGTGCCGGGTTCGACGGTGAACGCCAGCGCGGTCGAGTTCCCGAGGTTGGTCAGCGTGGCCTTCGTCGACGGCGCCACCGCCGCCGGGCCCATGGTCCCCGCCGAGGTCGGGCCGTTGGCGCCCAACAGCCACATCTGGTACACGGTGCCCGGAGACGGTGGTGGCACGTTGTTCATCACCAGCACGCCGGCGTTGCGGTCGTGGGAGAACATCACCGTGGCGGTCCCGTTGCCCAACGGGCGCGAGACGGTCTGTACATCCGGTGCGCCCAGCACCTGCTCGGCGACCGTGGTGGGTGGCGATGGCCGCAGCACGGTGCCCAGGCCGAACGCGCCCAATCCCACCACCACAGCGGCTGCGGACGCGAAAACAGCTGTGCGCCAACGTGACTGGCGGCGGCCGGTGGCTGGATTGACGCTGCCCAGGACGGCCGTGCGCAGACGTTCCGGCGGTTCGGTGGCCGTCGTCGCCGACACTATCGCCATGGTCTCGCGAACCGCGCGAACTTCTTCGTTGAAGGCGGCCGTCACCGCCGAGGGTGCAGCGGCGACCATGCGCTCGATGTCGACTCGTTCCTCGTCGGACATCGCGTGCAGGGCATACGGGATCGCCAGCTCCAGCAGTCCGAAATCGGTCGGCTCGGTCATGACATACCCAGGCAGTTCCGCAAACCACGCAGTGCGTCACGCATGCGCGATTTGATCGTCGACAGGTTGGTGGCCAGCCGGTGCGACACCTCGGCGTACGTCAGGCCGCCGTAGTAGGCCATTTCGATGCACTCCCGCTGCGCGTCGGTCAGCCCGCCCAGGCATGCGGCGACCCGGCGCCGTTCGTCACCGGCGATCGCGGAGTCGGCGACGACGTCGCTCGCCGGGTCGATGTTGGCCACGCCGTAGCGTGACTCCCGCTGGCTGCCGGCTTGCTCGGCTCGTACCCGGTCGATGGCGCGTCGGTGTGCCATGGTCAGCAACCAGGCCAGCGGCGAGCCTTTGACGGCGTCGTACTCCGATGCCGTGCGCCACACCTCGAGGTAGATCTCCTGGGTGGTTTCCTCGCTGTAGCCCGGATCCCGCAACACCCGCGCCACCAGTCCGTACACCCGGCTTTTGGTCTGGTCGTAGAAGGTTGCGAACGCATCGGAGTCGCCCCGTGCGATCTGGTGCAACAGGGCGCTGAGGTCACTGCTCAGCCGTGGCGGTCCCGTCATCGACGGTAGCCTATCGTCAGACAGCACCGAAATCGCCAAACCGGTCATAACTGACGGGCCGATCGCGGTGGTCGGGGCACGAAATACGCTGTACGACGCTGGTATTCGGCGAAACCTGGACGGCCTTTCATGTACTTCTCGGTCAACCGGGCCCCGCTTACGTCGACCAGGAAGTAGGTCATCAACAACGGCGAGACCACCGTGAGCAGCGGCACCCAGCCGGTGATGGTGATCAGCCACAACCCCCACCAGACACAGGCGTCACCGAAGTAGTTGGGGTGGCGGGTCCAGGCCCACAGGCCGCGGTCCATGATGGCCCCGCGATTGGCCGGGTCGGACTTGAAGGCCCGCAATTGGCGGTCGCCGAGCGCTTCGAAGACGAGCCCGACCAGCCACAGCGCCACGCCCACCGCGGTGACCGCCAGCAATGGCCTCGGTGTGGGCCCGGTGACCGCGGACAGCTGCAGCGGGAAGGAGATGAACAGCGTGAGGAAGGCCTGCAGTCCGAAGACCTTGCGCACCACCTGAGCTGTCGTGGCACCGCGCAGCAGATCGGCATAGCGGGGATCCTCACCCTTGCCGGCGGTCTTGCGGTACATGTGCCAGCTCAGCCGCAGACCCCACACCGTCACCAGCGCCAGCAGCAGCCACCGCCGGGCCGGGTCACCGGTGCCGAATACGGCCGCCACAACTGCTACTGCGATGAACCCCAGCCCCCAGGCGACGTCGACGACGTTGTAGCGGCCGAGCCATCTGCCGATCAGGAAGGTCGCCGAATGCACCGCGGCCAGCGCCAGCGCCGAAGCGCCCGATACCAGGAAGATGCCGGCCTCGTTCACCGGCCGTCCTTGCGCTCGAACGTCCACTGGACGACATCCAGGTACCCGGACCGGAATCCCGCCTCGGAGTAGGCCAGGTAGAACTCCCACATCCGGGCGAACACCTCGTCGAAACCCAGGTGTGCCAACCGGTCTCGTCGCTCGACGAACCGCTCCCGCCAGAGCCGCAGGGTCTCGGCGTAGTGCGGTCGCAGCGAGGCGGTGTCGACCGTGCGCAGGCTGGTGTGGCGCTCGGTGATCGCCGCGATGGCCTCCGCGGACGGCAACAGTCCGCCGGGGAAGATGTACTTCTGGATCCAGGTGCGGGTGTTGCGGGTGGCCAGCATCCGGTCGTGGGGCATGGTGATCGCCTGGATCGCCACTCGGCCGCCCGGACGCACCAGCTGGTCCAGCGTCGCGAAATACGTTGGCCAGGAGCGGTATCCGACGGCCTCGATCATCTCGACCGAGAGTATCGCGTCATAAGGGTCATGCCCCGACCGGGCGTCGCGGTAGTCGCACAGGTCGATCTGCACCCGGTGGGACAGGCCCGCGGCGGCGACCCGCTGACGCGCCAGCCGCTGCTGCTCCACCGATAACGTGACCGACCGCACCCGCGCCCCGCGGGCGGCCGCTCGGATGCACAGCTCGCCCCAGCCGGTGCCGATCTCGAGCACCCGGCTGCCCGGTCCGACACCGGCCAGGTCGAGCAGCCGATCGATCTTGCGCCGTTGGGCGGCAGCCAAATCGGGCCACGAGGCGGGAAGATCGTCGAACAGCGCGGACGAATATGTCATGGTCTCGTCGAGGAACTCAGCGAACAGGTCGTTCGACAGATCATAGTGCTCGGCGACATTGCGGCGCGCCTGATCGCGGCTGGGACCACGCCGCGTCGGCTCGAACGCCGGCGCCAGCGGGCGCAGCCACTGCAGCGGGCCCGGCACCAGGTCGGCCACCGACTCGGCCAGCACCGTCAGCACCCTGGTGAGATCCTCCGACGACCAGTCACCGGCCAGGTAGGACTCGCCGAAGCCGATCAGGCCGTGCCGTCCGATCCGTCGTGCCAGCGCCTGCGGGCGGTGAACCGTCAGCGTCGCCGATGTGGCGTCGCCCGCGCCGATCGCCGTACCATCCGGGTAGACCAGTCGCAGCGGCAGTCGGGCGACGGCGCGACGCAACAGCCGGTCGGCGATAGCCGCCGACATCGCGGCGACCGGTCCGGCCGGCACCTCGGCGACAGCCGGCCAGCGCTCGGAATCTATTGTGACCGAAGGTGTTCCGATCGTTTCGATGCTCATCGCGGTACCACTGGAACTCGACGTAACCACAACTTGATCCCCTGTATCCGGATACGGGCGGCCACCACCAACGGGGCCATCGGCGAAATGCATTGCATGAGAGCGACTTCTTTGGTCGTCACGGGACGTCGCGTCCCGCGAAGGTTCGCGTTGAATACCGGGAACGCCCGATGGTTGTCCCGATGTAATGCCACCGTGACGTCGACCTCGCGGCCGGGCCGTGGGGCCCGTACCACGTAGTATCCGTCGACATCGTTGAACGGCGAGACGTAGAACTTCTTGGCCGTCACCACGGGCAACTCGGCCGGCGGCAGCAGATACGCGTGTCGTTCTCCATAGGTGTTGTGCACTTCGGCCACCACATGGCGCACCCGGCCGTCACGGTCGTGACACCAATAGATGCTCAACGGGTTGAAGACATGCCCGAGCACGCGCGCCTGCAGCAGTGCGGTGATCCGGCCGTCGGGAACGGCGACACCGCGATCGTTGAAGAACACCTCCAACCGGTCGCGCAATGAACCGTGCGGCGTCCCGGTGAAGTGGTCGTCGGCGCGAAATCGGGCGAACGGTCGTAGCCACCAGGGCAGCCGCGGCAGATCGTCGACGTCGACGTACCAGCTGTAGCTTCGGTATTCGAACGAGTGGTGCACCGGGGCGCGCCGCGAGTGCGTGATGGTGGTGCGGTAGATCGCCGGAGTCAGCATGGCACCACCACCTCCCTTCGGGTCGCGGCCGGCCAGTCCGCCCCGAGCCTCCGGGCCGCACGCAGCCCGGAGGCGGCGCCGTCCTCGTGGAACCCCCAGCCGTGGTAGGCCCCGGCGAACACCACTCGATCATCATCGAGGGTGGGCAATAAACGTTGGGCCGCAACCGATTCCGGTGTGTACAGCGGATGGCTGTAGGTCATCTCGGCAAGCACCGCCCCTGGGTCCACGCGGTCATGGCCGCCGAGGGTGACCAGGAACCGTCGGGTGTCGTCGATGCGCATCAGCCTGCTGACGTCGTAGCTGACCACCACATGCTCGGTGCCCGGTGTCACCAGGTAGTTCCACGACGCGCGGGCGCCGGGGTGGCGGGGCAGCAGCGACTCGTCGGTGTGCAGCTGGGCCCGGTTCGTCGAGTACGGGATGGCGCCAAGCACATGGCGCTCCCAGGCGGTCGGCTGGTCGAGTAGCAGCAGCGCCTGGTCGGGATGGACGGCGACGACGGCCGCATCGAACTCTCGCGGGGCGTCGTGACCGGCTCGGACCACCACGCCGCCGGCGACCCGGCGCAGCGAATGCACCGGTGCGCCCGTCGACACCTCGGCCAGACGTGAGGCGATGGCCTGGACGTAGGTCGCCGAACCCCCGGTGACGGTGCGCCAGGTGGGCGAGCCGAACACCGACAACATCCCGTGATGGTCGAGGAAGACGAACAGATACCGGGCCGGGTAGCGCAACGCATCTGCGCTCGCGCACGACCACACCGCGGCCACCAGGGGAGTGATGAAGTAGTCGATGAAAAACGGCGAGAAGCGGTGCCGCTTGAGGAACGCCTCCAATGTCTCTGGTTCGTCGCCTGCTTCCGCCCGCAGCAGTCGGGATGCGGCGCGGTGGAAGCGCAGAATCTCGGCGAGCATCAGCAGATAGCGGGGCCGCAGCGCCTGCCGGCATGCGAACAGTCCCCGGACTCCCAGTGCCCCGGCATATTCGAGGCCGATGTCGTCGGCGCGTACCGACATCGACATGTCCGACTCCTGGGTGGCCACACCCAGGTCGTCGAACAATCGGCACAGCGTCGGGTAGGTGCGGTCGTTGTGCACCAGAAACGCGGAGTCGACGGCTACCGGACCGCCATTACCCGTCCCGTCGTCGCGATCGACGTAGTGGGTGTGGGCGTGTCCGCCCAGCCGGGTGTCGGCCTCGTACAAGGTGACTCGGTCATGTCCGGACAGCACGTAGGCGGCGGTCAGGCCGGCGACGCCGCTGCCGATGACCGCTATCGAGCGTCCCGCGGGATGTCTTTGCTGCACATCAGGTATTCGGAACCGTCGGCAGCTCGGATGGGAGAGGAACTAACCGACCCTAATGTTCACCGCTCATCGCCATCAGCCGGTCGGTTTGCGGCTCCTCCCCGGGACCCCTTGGTGCCGAACGGATTCGGGCCGGCCGCGAACGCACCTTCATCGGCCACCAGAACCAGCGGCCCAGCAGCGCGGCGATCGACGGCGTCATGAACGAGCGCACGATCAGCGTGTCGAACAGCAGACCCAGGCCAATGGTGGTGCCCACCTGGCCGATCACCCGCAGATCGCTGACGGCCATGGAGGCCATGGTGAACGCGAACACCAGCCCGGCGTTGGTCACGACCTTGCCGGTGCCGCCCATCGCGCGAATGATGCCGGTGTTGAGCCCTGCGCCGATTTCCTCCTTGAACCGGGAAACCAGCAGCAGGTTGTAGTCAGATCCCACGGCCAGCAGCACGATGACGGACATGGCGAGCACCATGTAGTGCAACTCGATGCTCAATATGTGCTGCCACAACAGCACCGACAGCCCGAATGAGGCACCCAGTGACAGCGCCACCGTGCCCACGATCACCGCCGCCGCAACGAAGGCGCGGGTCAAGATCAGCATGATGATGAAAATCAGGCACAGCGAGGAAATCCCGGCGATCAGCAGGTCCCATTTGGCCCCGTCGGCGATGTCGTAGAAGACGGCCGCCGTCCCGGCCAGATAGATCTTGGCGTCCTCCAACGGGGTTCCCTTCAGCGACTCTTCGGCCGCGGTGCGTATCGCGTTGACGCTCGCGATTCCCTCGGGTGATTGCGGATCTCCCCGATGCAAGATGATGAAGCGGGCGCTATGCCCGTCGGGTGACAGGAACGATTTCATGGCCCGCTGGAAATCTTTGTTCTTGAAGACCTCGGGCGGCAGGTAGAACGAGTCGTCGTTCTTGGCGGCATCGAACGCCTTTCCCATGGCGGTCGAGTTTTCGCTCATCTCGTTCATCTGGTCGTAGAAGCCGGCCATGGTGCTGTGCATGGTCAGCATCATGATCCGCATGCTCTCCATGCTGTCGATCATCGGCGGGAACGTCGCCAGCATCTGCGGCATCAGCCGGTCGATATTCTTGGTATCGGCCACCAGATCGCCGAGTTTCTCGTCAACCTGGTCGAGCCCGTCCAGCGCGTCGAATATCGACCTGAAGGACCAGCAGATGGGAATGTCGTAACAGTGCTTCTCCCAGTAGAAGTAGCTACGGATCGGGCGCCAGAAATCATCGAAGTCCGCGATATGGTCGCGCAGCTCGTTGGTGATCTGCTGCATCTGTTCGGTGTCGCCGACGATGCGGTGGGTGTTCTCGGCAAGCTGTGACATCAGGCTGTACATCTGCTTCATGATCGTGATGGTCTTGGCCATCTCGTCAGCCTGCTTGAGCATGTCGTCGATCCGGTCACGCTGGTACTTCAGGGTCTGCACCTGACCCGCGTTTTGCATGCTGATCAGGAACGGGATCGACGTATGGTCCATCGCCGTCCCGTCGGGTCTGGTGATCGCCTGCACCCGGGATATTCCGGGAACCCGGAAGATTCCCTTGGCCAGCCTGTCGAGCACCAGAAAGTCCGCGGGATTTCGCATGTCGTGATCGGACTCGATCATCAACACGTCCGGCTTCATCCGGGCCTGCGAGAAATGGCGTTCCGCAGCGGCGAACCCTTCGTTGGCGGGGATGAAGTTGGGCAGGTAGGAGCGGTCGTTGTAGTTGGTCCGATATCCGGGCAGCGCGAGCAGACCGACCAGGGCGACGGCGCACGTGGCGGCCAGAACGGGCAGCGGCCACCGCACCACCACCGTGCCGACCCGGCGCCAGCCCCGAACCTTGAGCAGCCGCTTGGGGTCGAACAGCCCGAATCGGCTGCCGACGGTCAGCACCGCGGGCCCCAGCGTCAGCGCCGCGAACACCGCCACCAGCATGCCCACCGCACAGGGGATACCGAGGGTTTCGAAATAGGGCATCCGGGCGAACTTGAGGCAGAACGTGGCGCCCGCGATCGTCAGGCCGGAGCCCAGGATGACGTGGGCGGTGCCGCGGTACATCGTGTAGAAGGCCGTTTCCCGGTCTTCCCCGGCCTGGCGCGCCTCCTGGTAGCGGCCGAAGATGAATATGCCGTAGTCGGTGCCGGCGGCAATTGCCAATGAGGTCAGCAGGCTGACCGCAAAGGTGGACAGTCCGATCGCGCCGGTGTGTCCGAGCAGCGCGACCACTCCCCGGGCCGCGGTCAATTCCACCCCGACCGTCAGCAACAGCATGATGACGGTGATCGGCGAGCGGTACACCAGCAGCAACATCACGAAGATCACGACGACGGTAGTGATGGTGATCTTCACCATCGACTTGTCGCCGCTATGGTGCATGTCGGCGACCAGCGCCGCCGCTCCGGTGACGTACGTCGTGATCCCGGGCGGCCGCGGCGTGTCCGCGACGATCTTGCGCACCGCTTCCACGGACTCGTTGGCCAGCGGCTCACCTTGGTTGCCGGCGAGATTCAACTGGACGTAGGTGGCTTTACCGTCGTTGCTTTGTGCCCCCGCGGCCGTGAGCGGATCACCCCAGAAGTCTTGGACACTCTGGACATGCTTGGTATCGGCTCGCAGTTTGCGGATGAGGGCGTCGTAATACTTGTGGGCTTCGTCGCCGAGCGGCTGTTTGCCCTCCAAGACGATCATGGCGACACTGTCGGTATTGCCTTCGTTGAACGCCTGACCGATGTGCTTCATGGCCTGGTAGGACGGCGCTTCCTTGGGGCTCAGGGACACCGAGCGCTCTTGTCCGACTTCTTCCAGCGACGGGATGAAAACGCTGAGCGCAACACAGATCGCGATCCAGCCGAGGATGATCGGCACCGCAAACGCGTGGATGATCCGCGCGATCAACGGCTTTTCGGCATGGGTGCCGGTGCCGGGGTCGTTCGCGTACTTGATGGTCACGCCGACTTCACCAGGCAGTAGGTGTAGGCATTGACCTCGTGCGAAACCTTCTCCGCCTTGACCACGCCGTCCACGGTGATCCGGCAACCGATGCTGTCGCTATCACCTTGGGCCACAAGGTTTCCCATCACTGCCGCCAAGTTCGTGGTGAAGTGCAACGACCACGGTAGCACCGCTTGATCGACCCGTTGCGGGTCGGAATTGACATCGAAATAGCTGATGTCGGCGACCGTTCCGGGTGGGCCGAAGACTTCGTAGGTGATCTGCTTGGGGTTGAACGGCTTGCTGTCGAGGTTGCTGTCGGAATACGACGCGCGTTTCTCGGATGCGAAGAAGCCGCGAATCCGGTGCACGGTGAACCCCCCGGCGATGACCACCGCCAGGATTACCAGCGCGATCCATGTCCGCGACAGCACCTTGAAGATCTCAAGTCCCTTTCGCCAGTTGGTATTTGCTACGGGCGAACCATACCCGCCCCTTCGAAGTCCTTCCCAGCTTTCAACGGCTTTCAACGACAAGGCACCGCGGCGCGCCCGATCGGTCGCGACGCAGCCGATCGGCGATGCCGGTGGCCGCGACCGGCTACTGGTCGCGGGTCACCCTGAATCACCCAGAGCCGCCATTACTGTGCCTAGCCTTGCCTAAGTAAACCATTGTGGAGTGGGGCGCGGCTCCTTCCCCCGCATGGCGGCGGTGTAACGCATGTCACGTGCGTAACGGCACGCTACCCGGTCGGCTCACCGCTCGCAAATCACGTGATGTGCGTTATCCTCTGCCAGTGGCGCAACTGACGTTCCGGCGCGCCCGTACCGAGGAGAACAAACGCCGACGTGCCGCGGCGTTGATGGAAGCGGCGCGTTCGCTGGCATCAGAAACCGGGGTGGCGTCGGTGACCTTGACCGCCGTCGCCAACCGCGCCGGCATTCACTACTCGGCGGTGCGCCGCTATTTCACCTCCCACAAGGAGGTCCTGCTCCACCTCGCTGCCGAGGGCTGGGTGCGGTGGTCGAAGACGGTATGCGAGAGCTTGAGCGAGCCCGGCCCGATGTCGCATTCCCGGGTGGCCGCGGCCCTGGCCGACGGCTTGGCCGCCGATCCGCTGTTCTGCGACTTGCTGGCCAATCTTCACCTGCACCTCGAGCACGAGGTGGACGTCGACCGGGTGGTCGAGGTAAAGCGCACCAGCACCGCCGCGGTGATCGCGCTCGCGGACGCGATCGAGAACGCGCTGCCATCGCTCGGGCGTTCCGGGGCCTTCGACATTCTGCTGGCCGCTTACTCGTTGGCGGCCACGCTGTGGCAGATCGCCAATCCGCCGGAGCGGCTCACCGACGCCTACGCCGAGGAGCCGGACGTCCTGCCGCCCGAGTGGAACCTCGACTTCGCCTCCGCCCTCACCCGGCTCCTCACCGCGACCTGTTTCGGCCTCACCGCCGAATGTTCCTGAGCCACCGAGGATGGAGAGTTTCGTGAGTAGATCACAACCGGCTGGGACCGTCGCGAGGGCGAGGTTCTCCAGCCCGCAACGGGTACGTTTAAGATACTTAGTGCAACAAACCACCTGGGTGGGATGGCCACGAACCCCGGCCGTTGCCAGCCGTCTCGGGTTTGCTCCCTGGATTCGTTCGACAAACTCGGCGTGTGCGATGGGCGAAGCGCTCGGACCCGTGGTCCCGGCCCCGGCAAGCGGAAGGTGATCGGTGGCAAGGATTTCGGTTGCCAGCGCGCTGAAGCGGGTGTGGATCCCGCTCGTCATCGTTGCCGTGGTCGCGGTTGCGGGCTTCAGCGTCTACCGGCTACGCGGCTTTTTCGGCTACACGGACAAGGGACCGATCACCAGCGGCATTGCCGACGACATCAAGCCGTTCAACCCCAAGCACGTGGTTTATGAGGTGTTCGGTCCCCCTGGAACCATCGCCAACATCAACTACTTGGACATCAATGCGCAACCCCAGCGGGTCAGCAACGTGCCGCTGCCCTGGACGCTCTCCGTCACGACGACATTGCCCTCGGTGAGCGTCAACGTGGTGGCGCAGGGCAACAGCGACCAGATCGGTTGCCGCATCATCGTCAACGGCGAAGTCAAGGACGAAAGGTCCGAGAACCAAGTGAACGCCCAAACCTTCTGCCTGGTGAAATCGGCATGAGTGAGATCCAGGCGACCACGGGAAACAGTCCCGCCGACCAATCCCGAAACGGGGCCGGGAAACGGCCCTCGTTTGCCCGGATGATTCACCGCCTTGCGGTGCCGATCGTGCTGCTCTGGATCGGACTCGTCGTCGTTCTCAGCATTTTCGTCCCGTCGCTGGAACAGGTGGGCAAAGACCACACCGTGTCATTGAGTCCCAATGACGCGGAGTCGATGGTCGCGATGAAGCGCATCGGCAAAGTCTTCCATGAATTCAACACCGACAGCTCGGTGATGATCGTGCTGGAAGGCGACAAGCCGCTCGACGACGCCGCCCACCACTATTACGACGAACTGATCCGCAGACTTTCCGCCGACACCAAACACGTTCAGCACATCCAGGATTTCTGGGGCGATCCGCTGACGGCGGCCGGTTCACAGAGCCCCGACGGCAAGGCGGCCTACGTCCAGCTGAACCTGGCCGGTAACCAGGGCGAGTCGCTGGCCAACGAATCCGTCGAAGCGGTGCGCAAGATCGTCGACAGCGTTCCGGCCCCGCCGGGTGTCAAGGCATATGTCACCGGCGCAGCCGCGCTCACCGCCGATCAGTCCACGTCCGGCGACAAAGGCGTCAAGAAAGTCACGATGATCACCTTTCTGGTGATCATCGTGATGCTGCTGTTCGTATACCGATCCATTGTCCAGGTGCTACTGGTGCTGGTGATGGTCGGAATCGAGTTGATGGCGGCCCGGCAAGTCGTTGCTTTCCTGGGTCATTACAACATCATCGGGCTTTCCACCTTTGCGGTTAATCTGCTGGTGCTGATGGCGATCGCGGCCGGCACCGACTATGCGATCTTCGTGCTCGGCCGATATCAGGAGGCGCGCGGCCTCGGTGAGGACCGGGAAAAGGCTTTCTACACGATGTTCCACGGAACCGCGCACGTGGTCCTCGGCTCCGGCCTCACGATTGCCGGCGCGATGTATTGCCTGAGCTTCACCCGGCTTCCCTATTTCCAGACACTGGGCGCCCCGTGCGCAATAGGAATGCTGGTGGCGGTGCTTGCCGCACTCACCCTGGGGCCGGCCGTGCTGGTCGTCGGCAGCTACTTCAAGATCTTCGACCCCAAGCGCAAGATGCGGACCCGGGGCTGGCGAAGGGTGGGCACCGCCATCGTGCGCTGGCCCGGACCGATCCTGGCCGTGTCCATCGCGATCGCCCTGATCGGGCTGCTTGCCCTGCCGGGGTACAAGACGAATTACGACAGTAAGAAGTATCTGCCGCCGTGGACCCCTGCCAATGTGGGTTACACAGCTGCCGGTCGTCATTTCTCTCAGGCCCGGATGAATCCGGAGCTGCTCCTGGTGGAAACCGATCACGATATGCGCAATCCGGCCGACATGCTGGTCATCGACCGGATCGCCAAAGCGGTCTTTCATGTGCCCGGTATTTCGCGGGTGCAGGCGATCACCCGGCCGTTGGGCAGGCCAATCGAGCACACCTCGATTCCGTTTCAGATCAGCATGCAAAACACTGTCCAGGTCGAGAACATGCAGTACATGAAGCAGCGGATGGCCGACATGCTGACCCAGGCCGACGCGATGCAGCAGTCGATCGACACCATGCAGCACATGTACGACATCATGGCCCAGACGGTGAAAGTCACCCACAATATGGATGTCTTGACGCACGAAATGGTCGTCATCACCAACCAATTGCGGGATCACATAGCCGATTTCGACGATTTCTGGCGGCCGATTCGCAGTTACTTCTATTGGGAGCGGCACTGCTACGACATTCCGATCTGCTGGTCGCTGCGGTCGATATTCGATGCGCTGGACGGTCTGGACCAGATCGACGAGAAGCTGGCGGAACTTTCCGGCAACCTGGATCAATTGGACGTGTTGATGCCGCAGATGCTTGCCCAGTTGCCGCCGCAGATCGCGACCATGAAGACGATGAAGACGATGATGCTGACCATGCACAGCTCGATGTCGTCGCTGTATGACCAAATGGACGAGATGTCCAAGAATTCGACGGCGATGGGGCAGGCGTTCGACGCGTCGCGTAACGACGACTCGTTCTACATTCCGCCGGAGGTTTTCGACAACCCCGACTTCAAGCGGGGCCTGAAGATGTTCTTGTCGCCGGATGGGCATGCGGTTCGCTTCATCATTTCCCACGAAGGTGACCCGGCCACCCCCGAAGGCATCTCACACGTCGAACCGATCTTGAAGGCGGCCAAGGAGGCCATCAAGGGAACTCCGCTGGAGGGCGCCAAGATCTATCTCGGTGGAACCGCCGCGGTCTTCAAGGATATGCGCGACGGCTCCAAATGGGATCTCATGATCGCCGGAATTGCCGCCGCCAGTTTGATTTTCATCATCATGCTGGTCATTACCCGAAGCGTGGTGGCGGCCTTCACCATTGTCGGTACGGTGCTGTTGTCGTTGGGTGCCTCATTCGGGCTTTCGGTTCTGGTCTGGCAGGACATCCTCGGTTTCGAATTGCACTGGATGGTGCTGGCGATGTCGGTCATCCTGCTGCTGGCCGTCGGATCGGACTACAACCTGCTGCTGGTATCGCGCTTCAAGGAGGAAATCGGCGCCGGGATAAAGACCGGGATCATTCGCTCGATGGCCGGCACCGGTGCGGTGGTGACTTCCGCGGGCCTGGTCTTCGCCGCCACCATGGCCTCGTTCGTCTTCAGTGATCTGAAGGTGATCGGACAGGTGGGAACGACGATCGCACTGGGTCTGTTGTTCGACACGCTGATTGTGCGGTCGTTCATGATGCCGTCGGTGGCGGCGCTGATGGGCCGCTGGTTCTGGTGGCCGCAGCGGGTGCGCACGCGCCCGGCCAGCCAGCTACTTCGGCCTTACGGCCCGCGACCCTTGGTTCGTGCCCTGTTGCTGCCCCGCGACGGCAAGTCCGCAAACCCCTCCGGAACCGCGGACACCGATCGATTCCCGGTGAGCACTCCGCATTACTGAATTACTGACGGGGATCAATCATTTTGAGCGACAGCGCGATTGACGCCAGCCGCAAGAACATGCGAAAACCTCGCGCTGCCGTCGACCTCGGCGAACGGCGGCGCCTACCCCCAGTTCCACACCGACATGTCGCCGGGCGGGTATTGGTTGCACACCTCGGTGGACTTGGCGACCACGCCCTTGTTGTTGAAGAAAATCTTCATGTGGTTGCGCCAGCCCCACCACAGCGGATCGATGGAGTCGTAAAAGTGCTCGGAGTAATCCCGGCGGTCCGCGGGTGACAACGAGAAGAACCAGTGCACCTTGTCCTGGGTCGCCTGCTGGTACTGCGCATGGTTGTTGTAGTCGATCATGTACCGCTCGTAGTACACCGGACTGGTATCCCTGGTGGCCGCCAATATTTGTTCGGCATCGCAGGTGGTGGCGATCATCCGGCGAGGGATCGGAAAGTCGTCCGTGGAATCGGCCGCCGCGGTCGTCGGGGCGACCACTGCGGCGACGCCCAACGCGAGAAAAACAACGCCTGCGCGCAGGCCGGAACTCAGCCGAGACATAGTTGTCACCGTAACACTTTCGGGGCCCGGGCATAGCGTCGGCAGTCACATTCGGTCACATTGCTAGCCCGTCTCACTATGCATTGCCATCAGGGACGATCACGTGGTTCGGGTCGGGCCGCAGCTCCGGCGGAGCTTGGCTGTAGTCGCCGAACGGGCCGTCGCGGCGCTCGATCGCGGCCCGTACCCCCTGGGTTTCGGCGGTCTTGATGAACTCGAGTGCGTCGGGGGTGTTGCGCATCAGGCCGTCGAGAATGCCGCCCAACGTCTGGGTGGACGCCAGTCCCATGTTCTCGTAGGCCTGATTGACGATCAGCTTCTGGGCCTGTAGCTGCGACAACGGGATTCGCGCCAGCTCGGTGGCGATCTCGGCGACGCGGGCCTCGAGGCGCTCGAAGGGCACCGCCTCGTTGATCAGCTCGACTTCGGCGGCCTGGACACCGGTGAGCGGCCGGCCGGTCAGCGCGTGCCATTTGACCTTGGCCAGGCTCAGCCGGTACAGCCACATCCCGGTCAGATAGGCCCCCCACATGCGGCTGTACGGGGTGCCGATCACGGCGTCGTTGCTGGCGATCACGATGTCGGCGCACAACGCATAGTCGCTGGCGCCGCCCACGCACCAGCCGTGCACCTGCGCGATCACCGGCTTCGACGCCCGCCAGATCGCCATGAACTTCTGGGTCGGGCCCGTCTCGCGGGCGCTGACCATCGCGAAATCCTTACCCGGATCCCACCTGCCGTCGGTCATCATGGCCTCACTCCAGTGCTGGAAGCCACCGCCGAAGTCGTAACCGCCGGAGAAGGCGCGTCCGGCGCCGCGCAGCACGATGACTTTGATGTCCCGGTCGCGTTCGGCCAGCCCCACCGCGGCCTCGATCTCGTCGGGCATGGGCGGAACGATGGTGTTGAGGTGTTCCGGGCGATTCAACGTGATGGTGGCGACCGGCCCGGCCGTGGCGTAGAGCAGCGTTTCGAAGTCGGGTATGGACGGGGGAACAGGCCGGGAAAAAGACATAGCCGAAGCGAAGCCGCTGGGGGACTTCAGTGTCAAGCAGTCTCAAGCGCGGTTCAGCGGGAGACACCAGCGCATGTGGGCCACCCCGGCAACGATCCCGTCGTCCTGGCGCAGCCCGTCGATGAACCGTGCGCCGGCCACGAAAATGGCGCCGCGCCTGGCGAAGAAACGCTCGGTCGCCAGGATGCCGAGCGCCAGGACGGCCACGAGGTTCAACTGTCCGGTGCGGGCGTACAGCCCGGCCGCGATCGGGATCGTTTGGCCGGGCAGCGCTACCCCGAAGCCCTCCACCCTGACCAGCGCGATTGACGGCCGCGTAAGGGTGCCCAGAGATCGGCGCCGCTAGACGTCGCGACCACGACCAGTGCGGTTACCCGCGGCCGCCCAGCATCTGGTGCAGGAATGAGTAACTCAGCGCCGATCTGAAGGCCAGCTGCTCGTTGTCGGCCGCGCCGGCGTGCCCGCCCTCGATGTTCTCGTAGTACCAGACACGATGGCCGGCGGCTTCCAGCGCTGCCGTCATCTTGCGAGCGTGGCCCGGGTGGACGCGGTCATCACGCGTGGAGGTGGTCAACAGCACCGGCGGATACTGCCGCTCGACCGAAATATTCTGGTACGGCGAGTATTCGGAGATGAATTCCCAGTCTTCGGGATTGTCGGGGTCGCCGTATTCGGCCATCCAGGAGGCTCCGGCCAACAGCAGGTGATAGCGCTTCATGTCCAGCAGCGGCACATCGCAGACCAGCGCGCCGAATTTCTCCGGGTACTTGGTCAGCATGATTCCCATCAGCAGCCCGCCGTTGCTGCCACCCCGGGCGCCGAGCTGCGCGACGGTGGTGATCTCGCGTTTCACCAAATCCGTTGCGACGGCGGCGAAGTCCTCGGCCACCTTGTGCCGGTCCGCGCGCATCGCCTGGGTGTGCCAGCCGGGTCCGTACTCACCGCCGCCGCGAATGTTGGCCAGCACGTAGGTGCCGCCGCGGGCCAGCCACAACCGGCCCAGCACGCCATCGTATGCGGGTGTCCTGGGCACCTCGAATCCGCCGTAGCCGCTGAGCAGCGTCGGGCCGGGTCCGTCGGCGTTCGCGGGTCGCACGACAAAATACGGGATGGGCGTCCCGTCGTCGGAGTCGGTGAAATGCTGTGCCACCGTGAGATTTCCGGCGTCGAAGAACGTCGGTGCAGATTTGATCTCGGCGAGTTGCCCGTCGTCGGTGCCGCGCAGCAGTCGTGACGGCCGGTCGAACCCGCTGGAGTCGAGGAACAATTCGTTACCGTGGCTGTCGGCGGTGACGACGACGGTGTGGGCCGCTGCCGGGATGCCCGACAACGGTTCGCGGCGCCAGTCGCCCGGGGTGGCGATTTCGACGCGGCTGGCCACGTCCGCCAGCGTCACGATCAGCAGCCGGTCACGGGTCCACGTGTACTGATACAGGGCGGTATGTGGGTCCGGCTCGAATACCACGTTCAATTGCGCCGTGCCAGCAAGGAATTCGTCGTAGTGAGCGGCCAGCAGGCAACCTGCGGTATAGGTGGTGGCGCCGAGCGTCCAGTCGGTGCGCAGTTCGATCAGTAGCCACTGGCGGTGCACGGACACGCTGGCGTCGGTGGGCGCATCGATACGGATCAGCTCCGCGCCGCGCAGCTCGTAGACCTCGTCGTTCCAGAAGTCGAGGGCACGCGCAATCATGGTGCGCTCGAAGCCAGGGGTTCGATCCACCGACGCCATGACGCGCACGTCGGCGCGGGCGCCCTCGAACACCGTCTGCGCCTCGGCCAGCGGGGTGCCCCGGCGCCATCGCTTGACCACGCGGGGGTAGCCGGATTCGGTGAGCGAATCGGCGCCGAAGTCGGTGCCCACCAGCACGGTATCCGGGTCTTGCCAGGTGATTTGGGACTTGGCTTCCGGCAGCTCGAATCCGCCGTCGACGAATTGGCGTGTGCGCATATCGAATTCACGCACGACGGACGCATCCGACCCGCCTGGGGACAGGCTGACCAGGGCCAGGGTGTGGTCGGGCTCGATGACGCCGGCGCCGGCCCACACCCATTTCCGGCCGTCCACCCGACCGAGTTCGTCGACATCGATCAGGACATCCCATTCCGGCTTGTCGGCGCGGTAGCTGTCCAGCGTGGTGCGCCGCCACAGCCCGCGCGGGTTGGCGGCGTCGCGCCAGAAGTTGTACAGGTAATCGCCGCGGCGCACCACGTAGGGGATTCGGGTGTCGGTGTCGAGCACCTCGAGCGCCTCGGCCCGCATCCGCTCGAACTCGCCGCTGCAGAACTGCGCCATGGCGGGCCCGTTGCGTGCGCGCACCCAGTCGAGTGCGCTCTCGCCGGTGACGTCTTCAAGCCACAAGTACGGGTCGTCCGGCGCCTCAGATGTCATGGAAGCCATTCTGACCCCGGCGGTAGTGTGAGCTGTATTACACGAGCTAACGAGGAGCCGAGCAGATGACCGTCTTTGCACGTCCGGGTTCCGCCGGTGCGCTGATGTCGTACGAATCCCGGTACGAGAACTTCATCGGCGGCGAATGGATGGCACCCGCCCAGGGCCGCTACTTCGAAAATCTCACGCCGGTGACCGGCCAGCCGTTCTGCGAGATAGCGCGGTCCGACGAAGCCGACGTCGACAAGGCGCTCGACGCCGCGCACGCCGCGGCGCCGGGATGGGCCAAGACCGCGCCGGCCGCGCGGGCGGCGATCCTGAACAAAATCGCCGACCGCATCGACGAGAACCGGGCCGCTCTGGCCGTGGCCGAAGTGTGGGACAACGGCAAACCCGTCAGGGAGGCGCTGGCCGCCGACATCCCGCTAGCCGCCGACCATTTCCGGTATTTCGCCGCGGCGATCCGCGCCCAGGAGGGCACCCTCTCCCAGATCGACGAGGACACCGTCGCCTACCACTTCCACGAGCCGCTCGGCGTGGTCGGTCAGATCATTCCGTGGAACTTCCCCATTCTGATGGGCGCCTGGAAACTGGCGCCGGCGCTGGCGGCCGGCAACGCGGTGGTGCTCAAACCCGCCGAGCAGACGCCGGCCTCGGTGCTGTACCTGATGACGCTGATCGCCGACCTGCTGCCGCCGGGAGTGGTCAACGTGGTCAACGGATTCGGCTTCGAGGCGGGAAAACCGCTGGCGTCCAGCAACCGGATCGCCAAGGTGGCCTTCACCGGGGAGACCACGACCGGTCGGCTGATCATGCAATATGCCTCCCAGAACCTGATCCCGGTCACCCTGGAACTCGGCGGCAAGAGCCCCAACATCTTCTTCTCCGACGTGATGGCGGCCAATGACGATTTCCAGGACAAGGCGCTGGAGGGCTTCACGATGTTCGCCCTCAACCAGGGCGAGGTGTGCACCTGCCCGTCGCGCAGCCTGATCCAGGCCGACATCTACGACGAGTTCCTGGAACTGGCCGCGATCCGGACCAAGGCGGTTCGGCAAGGTGACCCGCTGAACACCGAGACGATGCTGGGCTCGCAGGCCTCCAACGATCAGCTCGAGAAGATCTTGTCCTACATCGAGATCGGCAAGGAAGATGGGGCCAAGGTCATCACCGGCGGCGAGCGCGCCGACCTGGGAGGTGACCTGGCCGGCGGGTTCTACCTGCAGCCCACGATTTTCGCCGGCAACAACGCGATGCGGATCTTCCAGGAGGAGATCTTCGGGCCGGTCGTCGCCGTCGCCTCCTTCACCGACTACGACGACGCGATCGGCATTGCCAACGACACTCTCTATGGTCTGGGCGCGGGCGTGTGGAGCCGCGACGGCAATACCGCCTACCGGGCCGGGCGCGACATCCAGGCCGGACGGGTGTGGGTCAACTGCTACCACGTCTATCCACCGCATGCGGCGTTCGGCGGCTACAAGCTGTCCGGCTTCGGCCGCGAGTGCCACAAGATGGCGCTCGAGCACTACCAGCAAACCAAGAACCTGATGGTGTCCTACAGCGACAAGGCGCTCGGGTTGTTCTGATGGTTGCGCCGCCCGGTGTGGTCATCACCGCGTCCGCCGCCGAGTTGCTGGCCCGGCTGCACGAGCAGCACGGTCCGCTGATGTTTCACCAGTCCGGCGGCTGCTGCGACGGGTCGTCGCCCATGTGCTACCCGCACGGGGACTTCCTCGTCGGTGACCGCGACGTCCTGCTCGGCGTGCTCGATGTGACGGAAGAGGGCGTGCCGGTATGGATCTCCGGTCCGCAGTACCAGGCTCAATATCGCGAGCAGCACACCCAACTGGTGATCGACGTGGTGCCGGGCCGCGGGAGCGGGTTCAGCCTGGAAGCCCCCGAGGGCGTGCGCTTTCTCAGTCGCGGCCGGGTCTTCACCGACGAGGAGAAGGCCCTGGTCAAAGGTATTCCGGTGATCACCGGCCTGGCTTACGCGCGCGGTGAGCGGCCGCCGGTACGAGGTGAGGTTGTCGCCGACAACTCGCCGGGAGCGTGCCGGGCCACCGGGGCGTGACCGCAGTAAGGTCGTACAACGTGATTCCCCTTCCACGTGCGCGGCTGCTGACGAGCGCCATGCTGGTTGGTAACGCGGTCGGCTTGTTGGCGGGGGTGGCCGGAACCGTGCTGGTGCATACTCCGATCCGGCCAGATCTGGTCATTGCGCTGGTGGTCGGGATTCCCAGCGTGCTCGGCCTGGCGATCATTCTGTTTTCCGGGCGCCGTTGGGTGACCACGCTGGGCGCTTTCATCCTCGCGCTGGCGCCGGGCTGGTTCGGTGTGCTTGCCGCAATCCAGGTGGCAAGCGGTGGCTGACAAAGAGGTTGACCAAGATCACGTTTCGGACCCGGGGACGGCACCGTTCGTGCCCGATTTCGACACCGGCTCGGAGCCGCTGCCCGTGTTGGCCGCCGCAGCCGAGAAGGCGGACGCGGCGCCGCAGGCCAAGGACGAACCTGAAAGCCCGTCGTCCAGCCCGACTGTCGCGGAAGCACCCACCGACGCGTCGACGGGCGAGCCGGCTGCCGCACCGGTGCAGGTGCCCGGCCGCTACCAGTACCTGAAGTGGTGGAAGTTGTTGCTCGTCATTCTCGGCGTGTGGTTCGGCGCGGCCGAGGTCGGGCTGAGTCTGTTCTATTGGTGGTATCACACGCTGGACAAGACCGCGGCCGTCTTTGTCGTCCTGGTTTATGTCGTCGGGTGCGCCGTGGGCGGCTTGATTCTGTCGATGGTGCAGGGCCGGCCCATGATCGCGGCATTGTCAATCGGGGTGATGTCGGGGCCGTTTGCCTCCGTCGCCGCGGCGGCACCGCTGTACGGCTATTACTACTGCGAGCGGGTAGGCCACTGTCTGGTCGGAGTCATCCCGTATTAGACGCTCGCGAGCACGGTGTGCGCAGCGTCGAGCGACCCCGGCTCCCAACCGGTCGGCAGCATGGGAACCCGCGCGCCACCAGCCGACTCGGCGCCGCCGATCGTGGCCAACCCGGCCGCCGGCACCGCTGCGCCGGCGGGCACGGTCCCGGCAAACCCCATCACTGCAGCACCCTGATCGGCAGCCGCCACCGAGGCCGATATCCCCGGCGCGCCCCCGGTCGTTACTGCCGATACCAACGGGGCTTGCGGCAATACCGCCGATGCGCCCGCCAACGGCCCCAGGGTGCCAACAGCCCCACCCGCCGCCGGCGCGGCTGTCAGCGCAGCCACGCTCGAGTCGGCAGCAGCCAACGTAGCCGTCGACAGCGCCATTCCCCCAGCAACTGACGTCGACAAAGCCGGAATAAGACCGAAACCGGCGCCGCCGAGAATCCATTCGAGGATCGCGCCTGCGACGATGAGAGGATCTGTCAGTACCTGCCAAGCCAATGACAAAGGGAAAAAGTACCAGATTAGGAGATAATTCTCCAGCAAAACAAGGGCGGCGCCAAAGTGGCCAGTCAAAAGGAACCAAAGCGCTTTGATAAAGAATTCCGGTCCCCATAAAATCAACAAAAATGACTCAAAGATCGCCAGTACGCTATTGAACCATTCGCTCACAATTAATAGCAGTAGCTCATTCAATAATCTATCAATCGGGTCGGGAAGGGCGGCGGCTCTGGCGACGTTGCCGGCGATAGCGGCTCCGGGTTTGACGATGACCGGTGCCGGACTCGTGCATGGTACGGATGACAGGAGAGCGGCAGTGGACATTTCGTAAACGCTCATCGTGGTAGCGGCTTGGACCCACATCCGCACATAGTCGGCCTCATTGAGCGCGATCGGGATCGTGTTGAGGCCAAAGAAATTCGTAGCCACCAACACGGCATGGGTGGCATGGTTGGCCGCCAACTCGGCCAACGTCGGCATCGTCGCCAAGGCACTCACATAGGCCGTTGCCGCGGCCTCGTGGGCAGCAGCGGCTTGGGCACTATCGGCGCTGGCTTGCAGCAACCACGCCGCATACGGTGCATAGGCAGCGACGCAACATTCCGCGGTGGGACCGTCCCACATGCCGGCTTGCATCCCGGCGAGCACCGCAGTCAATTCTTCGGCCACCGACGCGTACGCCGCACTCAGCGTTGTCCAGGTTTCCGCCGCGACCAGCAACGAACCCGGTCCCGGACCCGCACACAGTAATGCCGAATGCACCTCCGGTGGCGCAGCCGACCACCCCGGCGTCGTCATTTCGTAGCACCTGCGACTGAGTTCGCGGCCATCGCGGCGTCACTGGCGGGATTGCCAAGAGCGGGCTGACGGGGGCCAGCTTGGGAGCGGCTCGGCTCGTGGGCGCCCGCCGCGGCTTGCGGGATGCTCAGCGATATGGGATTCCCCGCTGGGGTCGCCGGTGTGGTAGTCGCTGGCGCGGCAGCGGCGGACGCGGCATGCCGCGCGGCACGCCATGACTCCGGCGCGCCAACGACAGCCGTCGGTGGCGTGGGACCCAACGGAAATGTCATTTCGCTACTCCCATTTGCTTTTTCGTTACTCCATCACCGCGCCGGGCTGTCGTTGCCGTGGGGGGTTACTAGCCACGACGAATGGGCGGCTAGTATGGTGTATAGTATACTGTACGAATGTATGGTGCTACCGCAATAGGGAGTTGAGCTCCCGGCGTACCAGGCCATCAAGCTAGTGTTCGTGACTCGCTATCGCGTGGCCGTCTCGGAGCCGCTCCGGGCGGATACATCGCCGGGGGCCGGTCGTATTGACCACGACTGTCCCACCTGTCGCTGCGCCGGTCGGCACCCGATGTGCCCAGCCGTGAGCGCCGTTTCGGTCGCGCCCGTGCTGCGAATGAGGTTGTCGCATTAGGTTGGGCACTGCGAGCGTCACCTCCGACAGAGGTGTTGCGGATGTGGCTACGCAGCGACCTGATGGTGCGAATCGCGACCCGCGGTCATCTTCGGCACTGCCATTCTGGAGTCAGCGCATGGCCGGTTATCCGCGAAGGCCCCCGGCCCCGCCGAGTTCAGCACCAAGTGTGGTCCTTTTGAGGTCGGGATATGCGCGCGCTGCGTAGTGCTGCACCAATGCAGGCAAGTCGCCGAGCCGCACAACCAGACTTTCAAATGGCGAGAGCGATATCGCGACCATGTGCCCTTCGGCCCGGTCCACCTCGGTGGGCGCAATGAGCACGACCCCTTGCAATGTGGGCCGTGATATCGCAGGTGAGAAGAAAGGCGAGACCACGCCCTTCAATAGCCCCAGCTCGGATTCGGGGCAGTAATCCGCCGGATTGATCCGGCAATCTTTCACGGCACGTTTTGCAAGGCCCAGTTCCCCGGCGACGCGGTGTAACAGCCGGCGATTGATGGTGAAGTCGCCCGCCCCGGTGAACAGAAAGTGCTGGTTGTTCAGCCGCACCGTCATCGTCTTGTTGACCAGCAGCACGCTGCCGTTGAGCCCGCCCGCCATCAGGGTCTGCTTGGTGCTGGCTTTCACGGAGGGCGGATGGCGAATGATCGTGTGGAAAATACCCAGACTGGAAACGAGGAGATGTAGGAGTTCGATCGCGGGACAGGAAAGTGTCGCTACACCGAGCAGATTTTCACGTCGCTTCAGTTGGGCCGTCGCCACGGCGTCGGGCAGCGTCGCCCAAACCTCCTCAATGGGCGGCAGCGTCGCAATACATCGTTCGATCGTGGTGAACGACCGCGGCGGCAGCTCGCTTACGGCGAGCATCGTGGCCGTGGTCGTGCCGGTGTCCCCGGGCCAGACCGGTGATCGGGCCGGCCGAAACGATGCTCTCGGATTTCGGTAATCCCCATTACGCCCACTTCTTTCGATTGCGTCAATTCTAGAGTCGCGGGCGTCGGGCCGGATCGAATCGACGAACTAAGTAGCGTCGAGGCCGATCGGACGGCGCGGTTCAGGGTCACCCGCGACGGGTGCACCGTCACGGCCGATTTCCAACGTCTTCCGGCGACGGTGTCGCCCCGCGTTCCGTCGCGGTTCTCACGCACCGGGCGGATCGTGCCGGCTATGCCGGTCGCCGTCGTGGCGTCAACGGCTGTGGTGATCTGTGGTGATCGCCATCGTGGCTGCCCTGACTCCGTCCCGGTCCGGGCATTGCAGCCGTTAGGGTAGTGCCCGTGACTCACTATGACGTCGTCGTCCTCGGGGCCGGTCCGGGCGGATACGTGGCCGCCATTCGTTGCGCGCAGCTCGGTCTGAACACCGCAATCGTCGAATCCAAGTACTGGGGCGGCGTCTGCCTCAACGTCGGCTGTATCCCGTCCAAGGCGTTGCTGCGCAACGCCGAACTCGTGCACATCTTCACCAAGGACGCCAAGACTTTTGGGATCGGTGGCGACGCCACCTTCGACTACGGCGTCGCCTTCGACCGCAGCCGGAAGGTGGCCGAGGGCCGCGTTGCCGGGGTGCATTTCCTGATGAAGAAGAACAAGATCACCGAGATCCATGGCTACGGCAGGTTCACCGACGCCAACACGCTCTCGGTCGAACTGAACGAGGGCGGAACCGACACGGTGACCTTCGACAACGCCATCATCGCCACCGGCAGCAGTACCCGGCTGGTGCCCGGCACGTCGCTGTCGGCCAACGTGGTGACCTACGAGGAACAAATCCTGTCCCGGGAGTTACCGAAGTCGATCATCATCGCCGGAGCCGGAGCCATCGGCATGGAGTTCGGCTACGTGCTCAAGAACTACGGCGTCGACGTGACCATCGTCGAATTCTTACCGCGGGCACTGCCCAACGAAGACGCCGAGGTGTCCAAGGAGATCGAGAAACAGTTCAAGAAGCTGGGCGTCAAGATTCTCACCGGAACCAAGTGCGAGTCGATCTCCGACAACGGCTCCGAGGTCGTCGTGGTGGTGAGCAAGGACGGCAAATCCGAGGAACTCAAGGCCGAGAAAGTATTGCAGGCCATCGGTTTTGCGCCCAACGTCGACGGCTACGGGCTGGACAAGGCCGGGGTCGCGCTGACCGACCGCAAGGCCATCGGCATCGGCGAATACATGCAGACCAGCGTTTCGCACATCTACGCCATCGGTGATGTCACCGGACAGCTGATGCTGGCCCATGTCGCCGAGGCCATGGGCGTCGTCGCAGCCGAAACCATCGCCGGCGCAGAGACTCTGGCGCTAGGTGACTACCGGATGTTGCCGCGTGCGACGTTCTGCCAGCCTCAGGTCGCCAGCTTCGGGCTCACCGAGCAGCAGGCCCGCGACGAGGGTTACGACGTCGTGGTGGCGAAATTCCCGTTCACCGCCAACGGCAAGGCGCACGGCCTGGGCGACCCCAGCGGTTTCGTCAAGCTGGTGGCCGACGCCAAACACGGCGAGCTGCTGGGTGGGCACCTGATCGGCCACGACGTGTCCGAGCTGTTGCCCGAGCTCACCCTGGCGCAAAAGTGGGATCTGACGGCCACCGAGCTGGCCCGCAACGTCCACACACACCCGACCATGTCGGAGGCGCTGCAGGAATGCTTCCACGGTCTGACCGGGCACATGATCAACTTCTGAGCCACCCGATGATTCGCACCGAGACCCTCCTGGGCGGCATCGGCGGTGTGGCCACCGGCTATGTGCTGTGGCTGGTTGCCATTTCGATCGGCGAAGACCTCACCACGGTGAGCAGCTGGAGCGTGGCGGTGCTGATGCTGTCGGGTGTGCTGGCTGTTTGTGCCGTGCTGGGCGGCTTGCTGCTGCGCTGGCGCAGTAACCACCTGTGGGCGGCCTTCGTGTTCGGCCTGCCGATTCTGCCGGTGGTGCTGACGTTGGCCGTGCTGGCCGACATCTACCTCTAAACCGCTAGCGCGGGTTGTCCAACGGAATGTTGAGCGCCGTTATCGTCGCCGCGAGCCCGTCGTATTGCGTTGCGAGCATGCAGAATTCGATCAGCTGCCGCTGTTTGAGGTGGGTCGCCAGCTGCTGCCAGGTTTCGGTGGTGATCGACCGGTCCTTGATCAACTCGTCGGTCGCCTTCAACAACGCCTGCTGCCGCGCGCTGAGTACCTTCCGGGGCCCGTCGCCCCCCGGAACGTCCGGCCACGCGAAGATCGTGGCCTGGGTCTGCGCATCCAGCCCCGCGGCGCGCGCCATCCGGCGATGGTGCTGCAGCTCGTATTCGCACGATCGCAAATGTGCCACCCGCAGAATCACCAGCTCGGTGTCGATGCGGGGCAGCCGTCCGCGCAGCAGCCGGCCGCCGTAGATCAGCCAGGCCCAGAACAGCGACTGGCGGTAGCCCAGCGTGGTGAACAGGTGCATCTCCGGCGCTCGGACCGCACGGGCTCCCAGCTTTGCGAGGACCCAGTTGACCGGTCCCAGCTGGCGCAACCGGCCCGACGGGATGCGGGCGACCTGGTCCCCGGTCATGGCTGCTTGACCAGGTAGGGCGACACCGTACTGCGATGCTCGTCGAGGTCGAGCGCGCGGCCCAGCGCGGGGAAGGCCCGCTGCGGACAATTGTCGCGTTCGCATACCCGGCAACCCGCGCCGATCGGTGTTGCGGTGGTGTTCGGATCCCCGGACAAGTCGAGTCCTTCCGAGTAGACGAGTCGGTGCGCGTGGCGAAGTTCGCAACCCAGTCCGATCGCGAAGGTTTTACCGGGCTGACCATACCGGGCGGCACGTCGTTCCACGGTACGGGCCACCCACATGTAGTTGCGCCCGTCGGGCATCTGGGCGATCTGCACCAGGATCTTGCCCGGATTGGCGAACGTCTCGTAGACGTTCCACAGCGGACAGGTGCCGCCGCTGGAGGAGAAGTGAAAACCCGTGGCGGACTGGCGTTTCGACATGTTGCCGGCCCGGTCGACGCGGATGAAGGAGAATGGCACGCCACGCATCGACGGCCGTTGCAGCGTCGACAGCCGGTGTGCGATGGTCTCGTAGCTCACCGAGTAGAACGCCGACAGGCGCTCGACGTCGTAGCGGAAATTCTCGGCGACGTCGTGGAATTGGCGGTAGGGCAGCACCGCGGCCGCCGCGAAGTAATTGGCCAGCCCCAGCCGGGCCAGTGTGTGCGACTCGTCGCTGGTGAACTTGCCCTCTTCGACCAGGGTGTCGATCAGGTCGCCGAATTCGAGGTACGCCAGCTCGGCGGCCATCTTGAACAATTGCTGACCGGGGGCGAGGTGATTGCTGATCTCCAGCGTCTTGGACGCGGGGTCGTAGCGGTGCAGCACGCCGTCGCCGAGGTCGATTCGCTTGTTGATATGCACGCCGTGGACCTCGGTGAGCCGGCGCGTCAACTCGCTGCCCAGGTCTCCGTGGTGCATCCGCATCTGGACCGTCAGGTCCTCGGCGGCGGTGTCCAGCTCGTGCAGGTAATTCTGGCGCTGGTAGAAGTAGTCACGCACTTCCTCGTGCGGCATGGTGATCGACCCGGTGCCACTACCGTCGGAAAACCGCTCCTCGGTGGCGGCGGCCAGCTGCGCGGTGGTGATGCGGTAACGCCGGTGCAGATTGACCATCGCCCGCGCCAGGGCCGGGTGTGCACCGACCATTTCGGCGACCTCGGTCGGGTCCACGTCGATATCCAGGTCGCGGTCCAGGGTGACCTCCCGCAACTCGGCGACCAGCCGGGTGTCGTCCTGGGAGGCGAAGAAGGTCGCGTCCACCCCGAACACCTCGGTGATCCGGAGCAGCACCGCCACCGTCAGCGGGCGGACGTCGTGCTCGATCTGGTTGAGGTAGCTCGGCGAGATCTCGAGCATCTGGGCCAGCGCCGCCTGGCTGAACCCGCGCTCGCTCCGCAGCTGGCGGACCCGGGAGCCGACGAACGTCTTGGACACTTCAATGAGCGTACCGGCCGTGCGAAGCCATGTTTCGCAGAGTTCGCATATCCGCGGCGGTGGGTGTTCCGATTGGTGTTTTCAACGCGTCGTTGGCATGATTCGCATCAGGCTCTCAGGGTAAACCTGGGGTTCGCACGAGGAGGGAACGGGGAGTAGAGCCGTGAGCCTGGACAAAGAATTGATGCCGGTGCCGGACGGTCACCCCAGCGTGTTCGACCGCGAGTGGCCACTGCGTGTCGGCGACATCGACCGCACCGGCCGGTTGCGGCTGGATGCGGCGTGCCGGCACATCCAGGACATCGGCCAGGACCAGTTGCGCGAGATGGGTTTCGAGGAGACCCACCCGCTGTGGATAGTCCGGCGCACCATGGTGGACATGATCCGGCCGATCGAGTTCCAGGACATGCTGCGGTGTCGGCGCTGGTGTTCGGGAACCTCCAACCGGTGGTGTGAAATGCGCGTTCGTATCGACGGGCGCAAGGGCGGGCTGATCGAGTCCGAGGCGTTCTGGATCCACGTCAACCGGGAAACCGAGATGCCGGCGCGCATCGCCGACGACTTCCTGGCGGGCCTGCACAAGACCACCTCCGTTGACCGGCTGCGGTGGAAGGGCTACCTCAAGCCCGGCAGCCGTGATGACGCCACCGAAATCCACGAGTTTCCGGTCCGGGTCACCGACATCGACTTGTTCGACCACATGAACAACTCGGTGTACTGGAGCGTGATCGAGGACTACCTGGCTGGTCATACCGAGCTGATGCAAGGCCCGCTACGGGTGACCATCGAGCACGAGGCGCCAGTGGCGCTGGGCGACAAACTGGAGATCATCTCGCACGTTCATCCGCCCGGTTCGACCGAGCAGTTCGGCTCCGGCCTGGCCGACCGAACTGTTACAACGCTCACATATGCGGTTGGCGACGAGACCAAAGCCGTTGCGGCCATCTTCGCCCGCTAAGGCCGGTCCGTTACCGGAAATCCACCTGTTGACCTGCGGCTTTGCCGTTACTGACGGGTAGGTTCTGTAACGGTTCAGTTCATCTGCGACTTCGCAAAATTAGCAAAATCGCCGAAAGTCATTGCTGAACTTGGCAAATGAAACGGGTAGACCAGGTTAGCTGGCTGTGCCATGGTCGAATTAGCACACCAGTGAAGTTGAGCCCTCCGCACCGTCGGGGTCGCGCTGTGGTCTCAGCAGTCCAGCAAATTAAGTGACCGTTAGGAGCAGTCCAATGTCTGTGGTTGGCACCCCGAAGAGCGCTGAGCAGATCCAGCACGATTGGGACCACAACCCCCGGTGGCAGGGCATCACCCGCACCTACACCCCTCAGGATGTCGTCGCCCTGCAAGGCCACGTCGTCGAGGAGCACACCCTCGCCCGGCGCGGCGCCGAGGTGCTCTGGGAGCAGTTGCACGAGATGGACTTCGTCAACGCGCTGGGCGCGCTGACCGGCAACATGGCCGTCCAGCAGGTGCGCGCCGGCCTGAAGGCCATCTATTTGTCGGGCTGGCAGGTCGCCGGCGACGCCAACCTGTCGGGTCACACCTACCCCGACCAGAGCCTGTACCCGGCCAACTCGGTGCCGCAGGTCGTCCGTCGCATCAACAACGCGCTGCTGCGCGCCGACGAGATCGCCAAGGTCGAAAACGACCGTTCCGTGGACAACTGGCTGGTGCCGATCGTCGCCGACGGTGAGGCCGGCTTCGGCGGCGCGCTCAACGTCTACGAGCTGCAGAAGGCCATGATCGCCGCGGGTGTGGCCGGCACCCACTGGGAGGACCAGCTGGCCTCGGAGAAGAAGTGCGGCCACCTCGGTGGCAAGGTGCTGATCCCCACCCAGCAGCACATCCGCACGCTGACCTCGGCGCGGCTGGCGGCCGACGTCGCCGGTGTCCCGACGGTCGTCATCGCCCGCACCGACGCCGAGGCGGCCACGCTGATCACCTCCGACGTCGACGAGCGCGACCGCCCGTTCATCACCGGAGAGCGCACCGCCGAGGGCTTCTACCGGATCAAGAACGGCCTGGAGCCCTGCATCGCCCGTGCCAAGGCCTACGCGCCGTTCTCCGACCTGATCTGGATGGAGACCGGTACCCCGGACCTGGAGCTGGCCAAGAAGTTCGCCGAGGGTGTCAAGGCCGAATACCCCGACCAGCTGCTGGCCTACAACTGCTCGCCGTCGTTCAACTGGAAGAAGCACCTCGACGACGCCACCATCGCCAAGTTCCAGAAGGAGCTGGGTGCCATGGGCTTCAAGTTCCAGTTCATCACGCTGGCCGGTTTCCACGCGCTCAACTACTCGATGTTCGACCTGGCGTACGGCTACGCCCGCAACCAGATGAGCGCCTATGTCGAGCTGCAGGAGCGCGAGTTCGCCGCCGAGGAGCGGGGCTACACCGCCACCAAGCACCAGCGCGAGGTCGGTGCCGGCTACTTCGACCGGATCGCGACCACGGTGGACCCGACATCGTCGACTACGGCACTGGCCGGTTCGACCGAAGAGGGCCAGTTTCACTGACGAGGAGCGGGTGCAGCCCGCGACGAGCAAGTGAATCCGAAGGCTCGGGTCACTGATCGCTCGCCGAGCAGACGCAGAGTCGCACGCCTAGCGCACAGTTGATGCGAGTCTGCGTCTGCTCGCGGGAGAAGTTGACAGCATAGGTCCCGCCCAGCCAACCTGGGCGGGGCCTACTGCGGTGCAGGACAATCCGATTCGAAAGAGAGAACAGTGAGCGACGCAGCGATCCAGCGGGTAGGGGTGGTCGGGGCCGGGCAGATGGGGTCCGGCATCGCCGAGGTCTCGGTACGCGCGGGCGTCGAAGTGACGGTGTTCGAGACGACTGAAGCGCTGGTCACCGCGGGACGCAACCGCATCGTGAAGTCGCTGGAGCGAGGCGTCAGTGCGGGCAAGGTGACCGAGCGTGAGCGGGACCGTGCGCTGAGCAACTTGACCTTCACTACCGACATGAATGACCTGGCCGACCGGCAACTGGTGATCGAGGCCGTGGTCGAGGACGAAGCCGTCAAGGCCGCGATCTTCGCCGAACTCGACCGCGTCGTCACCGATCCCGCCGCGGTGCTGGCCTCCAACACCTCCAGCATCCCGATCATGAGAATCGCCGCGGCCACGAAGAACCCGCAGCGGGTGTTGGGTCTGCATTTCTTCAATCCGGTCCCGGTGCTGCCGCTGGTCGAGTTGGTCACCACACTGGTCACCGACGAGGCCGCCGCAACGCGCACCGAGGAGTTTGCCGGCACCGTCCTGGGTAAGCAGGTGGTGCGCTGCTCCGACCGATCCGGGTTTGTGGTGAACGCGCTTCTGGTGCCCTATCTCTTGGCGGCGATCCGGATGGTCGAAGCCGGGTTCGCCACGGTCGAAGACGTCGACAAGGCCGTCGTTGCCGGGCTGTCCCACCCGATGGGGCCATTGCGCCTGTCCGACCTCGTCGGCCTGGACACGCTGAAGCTGATCGCCGACAAGATGTTCGAGGAGTTCAAGGAGCCGCTGTACGGGCCGCCGCCGCTGTTGCTGCGGATGGTCGAGGCAGGCCAACTGGGCAAGAAATCCGGTCGGGGTTTCTACACCTATTGACCGGCCGGCACCGGCACCCCGGTGCCGGGCGGCGACGCTACTTCTCCAACGTGAACTGGTCGACGTCGGTGTAGCCCTCGCGGAACAGTTTCGCGCAACCCGTGAGGTACTTCATGTAGCGGTTGTAGACCTTCTCGGACTGGATCGCGATCGCCTTTTCCCGGTTGGCTTCCAACGCCGCTGCCCAGGTGTCCAGAGTCTTTGCGTAGTGCAGCTGCAACGACTGAACCCGGGTGACCTTGAAACCGGCCGTGGTGGCGTGCTCTTCGACCGTTGGGATCGTTGGCAGCCAGCCGCCGGGGAAGATCTCGGCCAGGATGAACTGAGTGAAGTGCACTATTTCGTGGGTCAGGGTCAGCCCCCGCGCTCGAGCGTCTTTGAAGGTGGGACGAGCGATGGTGTGCAGCAGCATCACGCCGTCGGAGGGCAGTACGTTGTAGGCCATCTTGAAAAAGCGTGGGTAGCGCTGACGACCGAAGTGCTCGAAAGCGCCGATCGAGACGATCCGGTCGACTGGCTCGTGGAATTTTTCCCACCCTTCCAGCAACACCCGCCTGGTGCGGGGGGTGTCCAGTTTGTCGAACATCTGCTGGACGTGGGTCGCCTGGTTCTCGGACAATGTCAGGCCGACGACATTGACGTCGTACTTTTCGATGGCTCGCCGCATGGTCGCGCCCCAGCCGCAGCCGATGTCCAACAACGTCATCCCCGGCTCGAGCTTGAGCTTTCCCAGCGACAGGTCGATCTTTGCCAGCTGCGCCTCTTCCAGCGTCATGTCGTCGCGCTCGAAGTATGCGCAGCTGTAGGTCTGGGTGGGGTCCAGAAACAGCCGGAAGAAGTCGTCAGATAGGTCGTAGTGGGCTTGTACGTTTCCGAAATGCGGCGTGAGCTGCACGGACATAGCGGTCGGGCCTTTCTGCTTCGCAGGGCGTGGCTCAGCGCACCCTGGTCTCCCCCCTGGATGCCCCTCAAGCATGTTAGCCGCTGCGAGCAGCCTGCAACTTCCGCGGCAGCCGCCACAGGGTCCGCACTGCTACCCTCGGCCGCGCCGCGTCCTGCCGGAGCAGCCTATTCCAGCGGCTGCCTTGGCGGCACGATTGGCGACGGATGTGGCTGCTCACGGAACTTTTCCAGCGACCCGCCGGCCTCCACGATCCCGCACAGCGCACTCCAGCTCAGCATCGTGAGATAGTCGATCAGCTCGTCGCTGGTCATCCGTGGGGCCGACATCCAGGAGTGGGTGGCCAGTTGAACGCCACCGACGATCAGATACGCCCAGGGTTCCACCCCGCCGGTGTCCATCCCCACCTCTTGCATGCGGCGGCGCAGCATCACCGCGATCATGCGGGCAATGATCCGCTCGGAGTCCGCGATCACCTTGCTCTTGCTGGCCGAGCTGTTGGCCATCACGAACCGGTACGGCTCGGGCTCGGACGCCACCGTTTCCACATACACCCGGATGACTTCGCGGGTCAGATCGTAGCCGTCGAGGTTGGATGACAGCGCCGCGGCCATATTGGGAATCAACGTGGTCTGTGCGAAGCGCATCATCACCGCGGTCGTCAGGTCATTTTTGTCGACGAAGTAGCGGTAGAGCACCGTCTTGGAAACACCGATCTCCGCCGCGATCTCGTCCATACTCAGGAAGCGGCCGCGGACACGTATGGCCTCGATTGTCCCGTCAACGAGTTCGTTGCGCCGCTCCACCTTGTGCTGGTGCCAGCGCCGCTTGCGCCCATCCGTCTTGCCCGTTGGGGCCGGGATATGCTCTGTCACTCTCCGCCGATTCCCATTCACTAGACGCAGTCGATACTACGGCGTGCGGGGGCTCATACGGCTCATCGGCTACCTGTGGGTGAAGCCCGGGAAGAGTGCCGTCACACTAACTGGCTAACTGGTCGCGGCCATGGCGGATGATGGTGTGGTGGCACACAGAGTCGACGCGTCGGGTTCGCCGCCGAGGCTTGAGGTGAGCACGCCGGCGGCCGGGGTGCGCCGGCCGTCCCTGGCGGAATCGTTCGCCGGAGCCGATCCCGAGGCGGACGCCGAGCGCCGGCGGGCGCTGCGGCGGATGAAATTGGTGGCGTTGAGTTTTCTGCTTGGCGCCACGGTCGTGTTTCTCGCCTGCAGGTGGGCGCAGGCGGACGGCGCCGCGCCGCTGTGGGTTGGCTACGTCGGCGCGGCCGCGGAGGCCGGCATGGTGGGCGCGCTTGCCGACTGGTTCGCGGTCACTGCGTTGTTCAAGCATCCGCTCGGCATTCCGATCCCGCATACCGCCATCATCAAGCGCAAGAAAGACCAGCTGGGCGAGGGCCTGGGCACCTTCGTCCGGGAGAACTTCCTGTCCGGACCGGTGGTCGAGACCAAACTGCGCGACGCGCAAGTGCCCAGCCGGCTGGGGAAGTGGCTGTCGGATCCCGCGCACGCCCGTCGGGTGGCCGCCGAGACTGCCACGGTGCTGCGGGTGCTGGTGGAGCTGCTCAACGACGACGAGATCCATCAGCTGATCGACCGCATGATCATGCGCCGCATCGCCGAGCCGCAGTGGGGCCCCCCGGTGGGACGGATGCTGCAGACGGTGCTGTCCGAGAACCGGCAGGAGGCGATGATCCAGCTGCTGGCCGACCGCGCATTTCAATGGTCGCTGAATGCCGGGGTGGTTATTCAGCGGGTGGTGGAACGCGATTCGCCGACCTGGTCGCCGCGATTCATCGACCATCTGGTCGGCGACCGTATCCATCGCGAATTGATGGACTTCACCGACAAAGTCCGCCGTAATCCCGATCACGAACTACGCCGGTCAGCGACGCGCTTTCTGTTCGAGTTCGCCGACGACCTGCAAAACGACCCGGCCACCATCGCGCGCGCCGATGCGGTCAAAGAGCAGCTGATGGCGCGCGATGAGGTCGCCAACGCCGCCGCAGCGGCATGGAAGACGCTCAAACGGCTCGTGCTCGAGGGCGTCGACGACCCGTCCAGCAGTTTGCGCACCCGGATCGCCGGCACCGTGATCCGAGTCGGCGAATCACTGCGCGACGACGCCGAGCTGCGCGACAAGGTCGACGACTGGATGCTTCGAGCCGCCCAACACCTGGTATCGCAATATGGGGTGGAGATCACAGCGATCATCACCGACACGATCGAACGTTGGGACGCCGAGGAAGCCAGTCGGCGAATCGAATTACACGTGGGCCGCGACCTGCAATTTATTCGGATCAATGGCACCGTGGTAGGCGCGTTGGCAGGGCTGGCCATCTACGCCATCGCCCAGCTGTTCTTCTAGGGGTGCTAACAAGCGCTTGCAAAAGCAAGCACCTGTCCGTAACCTGAGTGAGTCAAGATCAAACAGCAGGTAAGGAGCGCACCAATGCCGCCGGAGGAGAAATTCGGCGCGAAGGTGTCCAGCGTGACTTCCAGAGCCTCCGACATCGGCAGCTTCATCCGGACACAACGCGAAACGGCGCAGGTCTCGATGCGGCAACTTGCCGAACGGTCCGGGGTCAGCAATCCCTACCTGAGCCAGGTCGAGCGTGGCCTGCGTAAGCCGTCGGCAGACGTCCTGGCCCAGATTGCAAAGGCGCTGCGGGTATCCGCCGAGGTTCTTTATGTGCGGGCCGGGATTCTCGAGCCCAGCGAGACCAGCCAAGTCCGTGACGCGATCATCACCGACACCGCGATCACCGAGCGTCAAAAGCAGATTCTGCTGGATATCTACGCCGCGTTCACCCATCAGAACGAAGCCACCCGTGAGGAGTGTTCGAGCCCATCCGACATTGACGATTGATCAGCTTGTCGGCCGTCAGATCCGACGTCAGGTGAGGTCTAGATCGACAGCCGGCGGGCAACCCAACAGGGACGGGGAATTCTGTTTCAGGCAAGCCGTCTGACCGACCCGATAGCGGCCCGGACAACGACGAACTCGATCACCAACCGACCCGACACATCAGGAGGTCTTCAGCAAGTCGCGTGCCAGGTCAATCCGCGGGTCTTGACTACTCCGCCAGAGGAGCCGACGCTTGCTCCAACTTCATATCACGATGCAATAACACCGATAACGAAACAATTGATGAAAGGAAACACCATGGCTGAAAACCCGAACATCGAGGACCTGCGGGCTCCGTTGCTCGCCGCACTTGGTGCCGCCGACCTGGCTCTGGCCACCGTCAACGACTTGATCGCCAACCTGCGCGAGCGTGCCGAAGAGACGCGCACGGATACTCGCACCCGCGTCGAGGCCCGCGTCGAGGAGAGTCGTGCCCGCCTGACCAAGCTGCAGGAGGACCTTCCCGAGCAGTTCAGCGAACTCCGTGAGCGTTTCACCGCCGAGGAGCTGCGCAAGGCTGCCGAGGGCTACCTCGATGCTGCCACCAACCGGTACAACGAATTGGTCCAGCGCGGCGAGGCCGCCCTGGAGCGGCTGCGCAGCCAGCCGGTCTTCGAAGATGCGTCGGCGCGTGCCGAGGGCTATGTGGACCAGGCTGTCGAGCTGACCCAGGAGGCGCTGGGCACCGTCGCTTCGCAGACCCGCGCCGTCGGTGAGCGTGCTGCCAAGCTGGTCGGCATCGAGCTGCCGAAGAAGGCGGAGTCCGGTAAGAAGGCTCCGGCGAAGAAGGCCCCGGCTGCGGCCAAGAAGGCGGCTCCGGCCAAGAAGGCGCCTGCCAAGAAGGCTCCGGCCAAGAAGGTCACCCAAAAGTAAGTCGGCGACCCTCGGCTCGACTCCGAGTCGCCCATGGGGCGACTCGGAGTCGACGTTTTTGTGGGGCCGAGTCGCCCATGGGGCGACTCGGAGTCGACGTTTTTGTGGGGCCGAGTCGCCCATGGGGCGACTCGGAGTCGACGTTTTGGGCGGTGCCCGCATACTCTTTAGGCGTGAGCCACCTCGTGGGTACCGTCATGTTGGTCTTGCAGATCGCCGTCCTGGTGACGGCGGTGTATGCCTTCGTGCATGCGGCGCTGCAGCGGCCAGACGCCTATACCGCCGCAGACAAGCTGACCAAGCCGGTGTGGTTGGTGATCCTTGGGGCGGCGGTGGCGTTGACCTCCATCCTCGGTTTCGTCTTCGGCGTGCTCGGGATGGCAATCGCCGCCTGCGCGGCCGGCGTCTATCTGGTCGACGTGCGGCCCAAGCTTCTGGAAATCCAGGGTAAGTCCCGCTGACCGGATGAAAGCCCTGTTGGCCGCGCCGGCAGCGGTGCTTGTCGGCGTGCTGTGCGCTGTTCCCGCCGAAGCCGGCTCCGGTGGCGGAGTCGCCGACCCGTCGGGCCCGATATATTCGCCGCCGTTCGTCGACCACACCCAATGGGCATATTCGGGGCGCCTGAGCAGCCTGCGGGTCTACCCGACGCCATCCGGTCGCGCGGCTTCCCGCGACCCCGGCAGCAGCGCCGCAGACGCCGACGAGGCCTGGGCGGAGGTACTCGGCTTGGCCCCCGACGCCGACACCCCCGGCATGCGGGCACAGTTCGATTGTCACTGGCAGCTGGCCGAGGTCGCAGAACCCGGGAAGATCAGCTGGAACCTCGAGCCGTGGCGGCCGGTCGTCGACGACGAGCAGATGCTCGCCTCCGGGTGCAATCCGGGTGGCGTCGAAGAGCAGTTCTGATGGCGGGCCCGCCGACCCGGCGGCAGCTGGCGGCGTTGGTCGACCACACGCTACTCAAGCCCGAGGCGACCGCTGCCGATGTGGCGGCACTGGTCGGAGAAGCCGCTGAGCTGGGCGTTTATGCGGTGTGCGTCTCGCCATCGATGGTGCCGGCTGCGCGCACCGCGCTCGGCGCCGGTGGCGTGCGGATCGCGGCGGTGACGGGTTTCCCGTCGGGCAAGCACCTGTCAGCGGTCAAGGCGCACGAGGCGGCGCTGGCCGTCGCGTCGGGAGCAGTCGAGATCGACATGGTGATCGACATCGGCGCTGCGCTTGCCGGAGACCTGGATGCGGTGCGGACGGATATCGAGGCGGTGCGCGCCGCGACAGCCGGGGCCGTGCTGAAGGTCATCGTCGAGTCGGCGGTGCTGTTGGACCGGGCCGGGGAGCACCTGCTGAGAGCCGTGTGTCGGGTCGCCGAAGGCGCCGGCGCCGACTTCGTCAAGACATCGACGGGGTTTCATCCCGGGGGCGGGGCGACGGTGGCCGCCGTCGCGCTGATGGCCGATACCGTCGGCGGTCGTCTGGGGGTCAAGGCCAGTGGCGGCATCCGCACCGCCGCCGAGGCCGTCGCCATGCTGCGCGCCGGTGCCACCCGACTGGGCCTGTCCGGAACCCGTTCGGTTCTCGATGGGCTCAGCCCCGACTGACGGGCCTCAGAGGTTGGCGAAACAGGGATCCTGCTCGCCGCCGGCGGGGATGGTGGCGTTGCGGGTCGATAGGTGAGCAACCACACCGGTATCGGTGACCTGCACACTGTCCCAATGAATACCCAACGGGAAATCTTTGGTCAGCTTGCTGAAGAAGTCGTCGATCATCGATTGCACCGACTCCTTGGGTAGCGTGAAGCCGAGTGCGTTGAAAGTTTCGATCGGCAGCTGCAGCTGGTTGCCCGTCACCCGCGGCTTGACCACGATGTTGTCGAGAAAGCCCTTCATTTCGACAGTGCCGTCTCTGGGGTGGGTCGTCACGGTGTTGGAAACGAACGGACCCAGCACCGGTATCGCGTTCTGGAACGATTCCTTGATGCCCTCAGACGTCCACGTGACGGTGGCATCGAGCGCACCCACCGTGCCCTGGGAGTTGGGGGTGTCTCTGAGCTGGACGTCCCGAATGTTGATTTGCAGCTTCATGCCCTTGGCATCACGAACCTGGTTGCCCGCCGTCTCCGCCGTGATGTTGGTGAAATGCTTGGTCGCGAGCTGCCACAAGACCAACGGGGCCACACCGAAGGAAGCGCTGGCCTTGTCCTTGACCTCACATGCCACCGCTTCGGCGATCTTGCTGTTGGCTTCATGACGGACGTACAGCTCGGCTCCGATCAGCCCCGCGACGACCAGCGAAAACACGATGATCAGGATGAGGAAGATCGACAACGGATCCCGACGCCAGCGGCGTTTCCGCTTGGGTGCTGCCGATTCGGCGTCGTCTTGCGGCTTGGCAATCGGAGTGGTCCTGGCGGCGGCCCCGGCCGCCGGCGGTGGCCCGGGTCGCTGTGCATCGGCATTGGCCGCAGCCAAGTGCTCCGTCGGCTGGGTTGCCTGGCCGGCCCCGGGTCCGGCCTGAGTGGCCGGGTCCTGGGCCGGGGCAGCACCGGGACGCAATTGCCCGCCGGAGGGATCTGTGGGCGCTGGGGGCCGGCTGAGGGGACCTGGATTGCTGGGACGCGACCATGTCGACGGGCCCTCATTGGGTGGCCCTTGCGGGTTCGTCACCTACGCGATTGTGCCCTATCAATATGAACGAAGTCTGAGTGGTTGCGCAGCACGGCGATACTGTCGCGGGCCGCTGTCACGTTCTCGACATCGATATCGGCGACCAGGAGCTGCGGCTCGGCGCCGGCCGACGCCACCACCTGCCCGAACGGCGAAGCGACCAGGCTGCCGCCCACGCCGGTGGGCGCACCCGAACTGGTGAGCCTGCCGCCCGGGTCGGCTTGACCCGCCGCAGCGACGTAGCTCGTGGAGTCCAGCGCCCTGGCCCGGGCCAGCAATGTCCACTGGTCGAGTTTGCCAGGACCCGAACCCCAGGACGCGCAGACGGCGATCAGCGAAGCGCCGCGCCGGGCCAGCTCGGTGTAGAGCTCCGGGAAGCGGATGTCGTAGCAAACGGTCAAACCTACCCGCACATCGTTGACCGTGATCACCACCGGCTCGTGTCCCGGGGCGACGGTACGCGACTCGGTAAAGCCGAACGCGTCGTAGAGATGAATCTTGTGGTAGTGCGCGTCGGGCTGATTCGGCCTCCCCGGACCGGCTGCGACCAGGGTGTTCATCACCCGCCCGGCATCGGCGGGGGTGAACATGCCCGCGACCACGGTGATGCCGGCCTCGGTCGCGATCCGGCGCACACCGCTGGCCCAGGGGCCGTCGAGGGGTTCGGCGATCGGTGCCAGCGGCACACCGAACCGGCACATCGTTGCTTCGGGAAACACCACCAGCTCGGCGCCGGCGTCGGCAGCCCGGCCGGTGTACTCGCGCACCAGGAGCAGGTTCGCTGCCGGGTCGGTGCCGCTGAGTATTTGCGCCAACGCGATCCGCATACTGGCCAGCTTAAGAGCCGCCGATACTCGCGCTGGGGTGGCTAGGCGTTGTTGGCGATCCACTGTGTGGTGAAGCGTTGCTCCAGCGTCACCAGCTGGCGCAGTTCGCTGCCGATGATGCTCTCCAGCTTGCCGCCGATCAGCGGAATACGAACCTGGATGGTGACCTGCAGCGACAACCGGGCGCAGCCCGAGTCGGCGTTGGGAGCCAGCACCGCGGTGCCCCACAGGTTGGCCGGAGCGTCGACGATCGATCCGGCGATGGATGCCGTGGCGATGCCATCGGTCACCGGGCTCCACATTTCCTCGCGCCGCACGCAGAGGTCGCCCCGATGCAACTGGGTGACCAAACCCGGGAGGTTGTGCCGGTGCACGGTCTGCAGCGTGACCACCTCGATCGTGCCCTCGGTTCCGGACTGACCACCTACGCGCATCGAGTGCAGGGTCGCAATGTCGACCGGGGTTTCCGCCAGCCTGGCCCGCCAGTACTCCTCATCGTGGAAAACCCGGTGAACATCTTCGACGCTGCCTTCATAGTCGGCCGACATGTCGAATGAACGCGGCATAGCTGGTCAGGCTACCGTTACGGGCAATGAAATGGAGCGCAGTCGGTGCACGCTTTGCCGGCGCGCGCGTCGAGGAGTCGGTGCCGCTGGCTGCCTTGACGACGTTGCGGGTGGGACCCGTGGCGCGGCGCGTAATCACCTGCGCCACCAGTGATCAGGTGGTAGCGGTGTTGCGCCAGCTGGACGCCGAGGTCCGAGCCGACAACGGTGGGCCGGTGCTGGTGTTTGCTGGCGGATCCAATGTGGTGATCGGCGATGCCGTGGCCGACCTGACCGTGGTGCGGCTGGCCAATGCCGGCATCACGGTCGACGGCAACCTGGTGCGCGCCGAGGCGGGCGCGGTATGGGATGACGTGGTGCGCAAGGCCATCGACCACCGTCTGGGCGGGTTGGAATGTCTGTCGGGGATACCCGGATCGGCCGGTGCGACGCCGGTGCAGAACGTCGGGGCGTACGGGGTGGAAGTCTCCGACGTCATCAGCCGGGTACGGCTGCTGGACCGTAGCAGTGGCCAGGTGGACTGGGTACCGGGTGCCGCGCTGGGCTTCGGCTACCGCACCAGCGTGCTCAAGCAGGCTGACGGGCTGCGGTTGCCGGCCGTGGTGCTGGAGGTGGAGTTCGCGCTGGATGCCTCGGGCCGCAGCGCGCCATTGCGCTACGGCGAACTGACCGCGGCGCTAGGTGTGGCCAGCGGCGAGCGTGCCGACCCGCAAGCTGTCCGCGCGGCCGTCCTGGCACTGCGGGCGCGCAAGGGCATGGTGCTCGACCCGACCGACCATGACACCTGGAGCGTGGGGTCGTTTTTCACCAACCCGGTGGTCGCACCGGACGTCTACGAACGGCTGGCGGCGGCGGAGAACGGTCCGGTGCCGCACTATCCGGCGCCGGGCGGTGTCAAGCTGGCCGCGGGCTGGCTGGTCGAGCACGCCGGGTTCGGCAAGGGGTATCCGGATCCCGCCCTCACCGGGCAGGCCGCCCCGTGCCGGCTGTCCACCAAGCACGCGCTGGCGTTGACCAACCGGGGAACCGCGACGGCGGCCGACGTGATGCTACTGGCCCGCATGGTCCGCGACGGCGTCCGTGATGTGTTTGGTATCACATTGGAACCCGAACCGATCCTGATCGGTTGCCGGTTGTAGCTGCTACTTTCGTGTCCGATACGCGCGCCGCGCCGTTGCCGTGGCGGGTTCGTCGGGGCTTGCAGCCGGTTCTGGACGGTTTGGCCCGGTATCTTTGATTCCCGTGACCACCTCCAACTTCCCCCAAAGTCCAGGGCCGATCAACCGGCGCATGGCTTTGATGGCACTGGGGGCCGGGGTGCTGGCGCCCAATGTGCTGGCCGCCTGCGCGGGCGGGGTCACCAGGCAATCCGAGAAGAAGCCGCCGGCCGCGCCCCATCTGACGTTCCGGCCGGCCGATGCCGCCGACGACGTGTTGCCGATCACCCCGATCAGCGTCGAGGTCGGCGACGGCTGGTTCCAGCGAGTAGCGCTGACCAACCCGTCCGGCAAGCTCGTTGCCGGCACCTACAATCAGGACCGCACGGTGTTCACCATCACCGAGCCGCTGGGTTACGACACCACCTACAGCTGGAGCGGCGCGGCCGTCGGCCATGACGGCAAGGCCATTCCGGTCGCCGGCAAATTCACCACCGTCACGCCCAAGAAGAAGATCGACGGCGGCTTCCAGTTGGCCGACGGTCAGACCGTCGGGATCGCGGCGCCGATCATCATCCAGTTCGACGCGCCGATCAGCGACAAGGCTTCGGTCGAGCGGGCGCTCACGGTGACCACCAACCCGCCCGTCGAGGGCAGCTGGGCCTGGCTGCCGGACGAGGCGAAGGGCGCTCGGGTGCACTGGCGTCCCCGCGATTACTACCCGGCGGGCACCACCGTCAACGTCGACGCGAAGCTGTACGGGCTGCCGTTCGGCGACGGCGCCTATGGCGCGCAGGATTTCTCGTTGAACATCCAGATCGGCCGGCGGCAGGTGGTCAAGGCCGAAGTCACCTCGCACCGCATCCAGGTCGTCACCGACGAGGGCGTCATCATGGACTTCCCGTGCAGCTACGGCGAAGCCGACAAGGCGCGCAACGTCACTCGCAACGGGATCCACGTGGTGACCGAGAAATACGCGGACTTCTACATGTCCAACCCGGCGGCCGGCTACAGCAACGTGCACGAACGCTGGGCTGTGCGCATCTCCAACAACGGCGAGTTCATTCACGCGAACCCGGCCAGCGCGGGCGCGCAGGGCAACAGCAACGTCACCAACGGCTGCATCAACCTGTCGACCGGCGACGCCGAGCAGTACTTCCAAACCGCGATCTACGGTGACCCGGTCGAGGTGACCGGCAGCTCGATCCAGCTGTCCTACGCCGACGGCGACATCTGGGACTGGGCCGTGGACTGGGACACCTGGGTATCGATGTCGGCGCTGCCACGCCCGACCTCACGCCCCCCGGGAACGCAGATCCCGGTCACCGCGCCGGCCACACCGTCGACCGCGCCCAGCTTGTCCGGCACGCCGGAACCTAGCGCGGGCCCGGGTGGTTAGCCCGGCGCGTCGCTGAGGCCTGATCGCGCGGACGGATGATGATCTGGTCCAGATTGACGTGCGACGGCCGCGAGGCCACGAACCCGATCACCTCGGCGATGTCGGCGGCCACCAGCGGCGTCATGCCGGAGTAGACGGCGTCCGCGCGTTGCCGGTCACCGTCGAAGCGGACCAGCGAGAACTCCGTCTCGACCGCGCCGGGGGCGATCTCGGTAAGCCGGACCGGCTTTCCCAGCAGCTCCCCTCGTAATGTGCGGTGTAACGCGCCTTGGGCGTGCTTGGCGGCCGTGTAACCGGCACCACCGTCGTAAACCTCAAGTGCCGCAATGGAAGTGACGGTGACGATCAGCCCGTCGCCCGATTCGATCAACTTGGGCAGCAGCGCGCGGGTCACTCGCAGCGTACCCAGCACGTTCGTCTCCCACATCCAGCGCCAGTGCTGCAGGTCGGCGTCGGCGACGAGCTCCAGGCCCTTTGCGCCACCTGCGTTGTTGACCAGTACATCGACCCGGCTCAGTCCCGCGGCCAGCGCCGCCACGGCCGCGTCGTCCGTGATGTCGGCCACAACCGCGGTGCCGCCGATCTGGTCCGCCAGGTCGCTGATCCGGTCCGCGCGACGTGCCACCGCGACCACATGAAACCCTTGTGCCGCAAGGTTTTTTGCGGTTGCTTCGCCGATACCGGAGCTGGCGCCGGTAACCACCGCAACCCGGTTCGGCGCGTCGGGAGTTGTCATCGGGACCACTCTAATAAACGTGCTAAATTTTCGGTGTGTACTGCAGCGCCTGGTTCAACACGACGACCGCGTGTCTTTGCGCGGGCGCCTGTTGTTGCCGCGTACTTTGTCGCGCCTGACTCAGGTCAGTAAGCGTGGCCAAGGACCCGGCCAGTTGAACTCGGAATAAGGACGCCAGTGCACTCGACTACTCTCACCACCCATCGCCCCGCCCGTGGCGGCCGGCCGCGGCCATACCGCCAGGTCGTGCCGCCGTCGCTGCACCTGGCTGACTCCGCGGCCGCGTCCGTCTTCCGGGCCGTGCGGTTGCGCGGCCCCGTCGGCCGCGACGTCATCGCCAATGTCACCTCGCTGAGCATCGCGACAGTGAACCGCCAAGTCATCGCGCTGCTCGACGCCGGTCTATTGCGTGAGCGCGCCGACTTGGCGGTTTCCGGGGCGATCGGGCGGCCCAGGGTCCCCGTGGAGGTCAACCACGAGCCGTTCGTGACGCTGGGCATCCACATCGGTGCGCGCACGACCAGCATCGTCGCCGCCGACCTGTTCGGTCGCACCCTCGACGCGGTCGAGACGCCGACACCGCTCAGTCCCGCGGGGACGGCGCTGGGGTCGCTGGCCGACAGTGCCTGCCGCTACCTGAGGCGCTGGCATCGGCGTCGGGCGCTGTGGGCGGGTGTGGCGATCGGTGGCACCGTCGACGGAGCGACCGGCCATGTCGATCACCCCCGGCTGGGCTGGCAGCGGGCACCGGTCGGGCCGGTGCTGGCCGACGCGCTGGGCCTTCCCGTCTCGGTGGCATCCCACGTGGATGCCATGGCAGGTGCCGAGCTGCTGCTGGGGATGCGACGGTTCGCGCCGGGCTCGTCGACCAGCCTGTACGTCTATGCCCGCGAGACCGTGGGGTATGCGCTGGTGATCGACGGGCGGGTGCACTGCCCGGCCAGCGGGCCCGGCACCATTGCGGGCCTGCCGGCCCGCTCCGAGCTGCTCGGCGGCACCGGACAGCTCGAGTCCACCGTCAGCGACGAGGCGGTGTTGGCGGCCGCGCGCCGGCTTCGGATCCTTCCGGCCGCCTCGGCTACGCGCGCCAACGGCTCTGCCGGCGCCGTCACCGACCTGCTCCGGGCGGCACGCGCCGGCAACCAACAGGCCGGCGATCTATTGGCAGAGCGGGCCAGGGTGCTCGGCGAATCGGTCGCGCTGCTGCGCGACCTGCTCAACCCCGACGAACTGGTGGTGGGTGGCCAGGCGTTCACCGAGTACCCGGAAGGGATGGAGCAGGTGGAGAAGGCCTTCGCCGCATGCTCGGTGCTGCCGCCGCGGGACATCCGGGTTACCGCGTTCGGCAACCGAGTGCAAGAAGCCGGGGCCGGCATCGTCTCGCTGGGCGGGCTCTACGCCGATCCGTTGGGCGCGATGCGTCGTGCCGGAGCACTGGACACCCGGCTGCCGGATACCGAGCCGGGGGCGCTCGCTTAGTGCGGCTTATGCCCGTGCGTGGGCCTAGCCCCGGAACCCGTCCTGTAAAGATGACAGTGTGCGCCACAGCGACAGTCCCCGGCTAGCCGGAGACGAAGATCCACGCCGGGTCGCCCTGCTGGCGGTGCATACCTCGCCGCTGGCCCAGCCGGGGACCGGCGATGCCGGCGGAATGAACGTCTACGTGCTGCAAAGTGCGCTGCACCTGGGCCGGCGAGGTATCGAGGTGGAGATCTTCACCCGGGCCACCGCTTCGACGGATCCACCGGTGGTGCAGGTGGCGCCAGGCGTGCTGGTGCGCAACGTGGTAGCCGGACCCTTCGAGGGTCTGGACAAATACGACCTGCCCACCCAGTTGTGCGCGTTCGCGGCCGGGGTGCTGCGCGCCGAAGCCGCCCACGAACCGGGCTACTACGACATCGTGCACTCGCACTACTGGCTGTCCGGCCAGGTCGGCTGGCTGGCCCGCGATCGCTGGGCGGTGCCGTTGGTGCATACCGCTCACACCCTGGCCGCGGTGAAGAATGCGGCGCTGGCCGACGGTGACGCCCCCGAGCCGCCGCTGCGCATCGTCGGCGAACAGCAGGTTGTCGACGAGGCGGACCGGCTCATCGTCAACACCGAAGATGAAGCCCGACAACTGATCTCGATCCATCATGCAGATCCGGCGCGCGTCGACGTCGTTCATCCCGGTGTCGACCTGGACGTGTTCTCACCCGGCGACCGGCGGGCGGCGCGGGCCGCTCTGGGGTTGCCGCTGGACGGGCAGGTGGTGGCCTTCGTCGGACGGATCCAGCCGCTGAAGGCACCCGATATCGTGCTGCGCGCCGTCGCCAAGCTCCCGGGAGTGCGCGTCGTCGTCGCCGGCGGGCCGTCGGGCAGTGGACTGGCCGCGCCGGAGGGACTGGCGCGACTGGCCGGCGAACTCGGTATCGCGCAGCGAGTGACGTTCCTGCCGCCACAGTCCCGCACGGATCTGGCGACCGTGTTCCACGCCGCCGACCTGGTCGCGGTGCCGAGCTATTCGGAGTCGTTCGGTCTGGTGGCCATCGAAGCGCAGGCCTGCGGTACGCCGGTGGTGGCGGCTGCGGTCGGCGGGCTGCCGGTCGCGGTTCGCGACGGGATCACCGGCACGCTGGTATCCGGACACGACGTGGACCGGTGGGCCGACGCGATCGAGCAGCTGCTGCGTCGCAATGCGGGCACGCCGGGCTGGGCGATGAGTCGCGCAGCTGCCCAGCACGCGGCCGGGTTCTCGTGGGACCACACCACCGACGCACTGCTGGCCAGTTACCGGCGGGCGATCGGCGACTTCACCGCGGGGCGCCGGCGCCGGGTGCGCGACCTGGTTGCGGCGCGCAAACCGCGCCGCTGGACGGCTCGTCGCGGGGTGGGCGCGTGACATCCGATGCTGCCGAGACCGTGGCGCAGGTGATCGAACAGGCGTTGCAGGCCAGTCGGCTGAACTACTCGCGACACCCCGGCGCGCATGGCGGGCCTGCGGGCATCGTCGTGGAGTTGCCGGGTGAACGCAAGCTCAAGACCAACACCATCTTGAGCATCGGGGAGCACTCGGTGCGCGTCGAGGCCTTCGTGTGTCGTAAACCGGACGAGAACCACGAGGGTGTCTACCGGTTCCTGCTCAGACGCAACCGCCGGCTCTACGGTGTCGCGTACACCTTGGACAAGGTCGGCGACATCTACCTGGTGGGCCGGATGTCGCTGGCCTCGGTCGACGCCGAGGAGATCGACCGGGTGCTCGGGCAGGTGCTCGAGGCGGTGGACTCGGACTTTAATACGTTGCTGGAGTTGGGTTTTCGTTCATCGATTCAAAAAGAGTGGGAATGGCGGGTGTCGCGCGGCGAATCGCTGAAGAACCTACAGGCCTTCGCGCATCTGATCGACGGTGATGACGGTGATGACGGTGAGGACGGCCAGAACGCGTGAGAGACTTGCCGGCATGGGAGACACTGCCACGCTGGTGCTGCTGCGCCATGGTGAGAGCGACTGGAATGCCCTCAACTTGTTCACCGGCTGGGTGGACGTCGGCCTGACGGAAAAGGGCCAGGCCGAGGCGGTCCGCAGCGGCGAGCTGCTGGTAGAGCACGACTTGCTGCCCGACGTGCTCTACACGTCGTTGCTGCGGCGCGCGATCACCACCGCGCATCTGGCACTGGACCGCGCCGACCGACTGTGGATTCCGGTGCGGCGCAGCTGGCGGCTCAACGAACGCCACTACGGCGCGCTACAGGGTCTCAACAAGGCGGAGACGAAGGCGCGCTATGGCGAAGAGCAGTTCATGGCCTGGCGGCGCAGCTACGACACGCCGCCGCCGCCGATCGAGAAGGGCAGCGAGTTCAGCCAGGACGCCGACCCGCGGTACGCCGATATCGGCGGTGGCCCACTGACCGAGTGCCTGGCCGACGTCGTGGCCCGGTTTCTGCCCTACTTCACCGACGTCATCGTCGGCGACCTGAGATCGGGCAAGACCGTGCTGATCGTCGCGCACGGCAACTCGTTGCGGGCACTGGTCAAACATCTGGACGGAATGTCCGACGACGACATCGTCGGACTGAACATCCCGACGGGCGTTCCGCTGCGCTACGACCTGGACCGCCAATTGCGCCCGGTGCAGCCCGGCGGCCGCTACCTGGACCCGGAGGCCGCAGCCGCCGGTGCTGCCGCGGTGGCCAGCCAGGGCACGGCCAAAGTCTGATTGTCGGCGCTGGTAGGCGTGTTTGCTGAACAACGCGTGAACGACAGCCGAACACCTGTGGCGATTGGTGTGACTTGTCCGATTTCGGCCTCGCTCGGCTAGGGCCGCGTTCACCGGAGTTTGTAGGATTTTGCTTGTGACTGTGTTCTCGGCACTGTTGCTGGCCGGGGTCTTGTCCGTGCTGGCGCTGGCCGTAGGTGTTGCGGCGGGAAACCGCCTGTCGCAGCGGGTCGCGCGGCGCCGCCAGCAAGCTGCCACCGAGCGGGCCGGGATCACCGTCGCGCAGATGCTGCAGCGCATCGTCGCCCTGATGCCGATGGGTGCGGCGGTGGTGGATGCCCATCGCGACGTCGTCTATCTCAACCATCGGGCCAGGGAGCTGGGCCTGGTGCGCGACCGGCAGCTCGACGACCAAGCCTGGCGGGCCGCGCAGCAGGCGTTGGGCGGTGACGACGTCGAGTTCGATCTGTCACCCGCCAAGCGTGCGGCCGGCCGTTCCGGGCTATTGGTGCACGGGCACGCCCGGTTGCTGAGCGAGGAAGACCGCAGGTTCGTCGTGGTCTTCGTCCATGACCAGTCCGACTATGCCCGGATGGAGGCGACCAGGCGCGACTTCGTGGCCAATGTGAGCCACGAACTCAAGACCCCGGTCGGGGCGATGGCCTTGCTTGCCGAAGCGCTACTCGCGTCGCCGGATGACTCCGACACCGTTCGTCGGTTCGCCGAGAAGGTGCTCATTGAGGCCAATCGACTTGGCGACATGGTTGCGGAGCTGATCGAGCTGTCCCGGTTGCAGGGCGCCGAGGGACTGCACAATGTGACCGACGTTGACGTCGACACCATTGTGTCCGAAGCGATTTCACGTCACAAAGTAGCCGCGGACACTGCCGACATCGAGGTTCGTACCGATGCGCCCAGCGGGCTACGGGTGCTCGGTGACCAAACCCTGCTGGTTACCGCGTTGGCCAACCTGGTTTCCAATGCGATCGCCTATTCACCACGCGGGTCGCTGGTCTCGATCAGCCGGCGCCGCCGCGGTGACAACGTCGAGATCGCCGTCACCGACCGCGGGATCGGGATCGCGCTCGAGGACCAGGAGCGGGTCTTCGAGCGATTCTTCCGGGGCGACAAGGCGCGCTCGCGGGCCACCGGCGGCAGCGGGCTGGGACTGGCCATCGTCAAGCACGTCGCCGCCAACCACAACGGGAGCATCGGCGTGTGGAGCAAACCTGGAACCGGGTCCACGTTCACGTTGTCGATTCCGGCGGCGGAATGCGATGAGAGCGAGCTATCTGACCAACTGCGGGCGCGCGACGCGCGACCCAACAGGTCACAACGAGAGGAAGAGCTGAGTCGATGACCCGCGCCGACGACGATGCAGTGCGAAGCAATGAGGTGGGGGTACCGCCCGCTTGCGGGGGAGAGTGGCGCTGATGACCCGCGCCGACGACGATGCAGTGCGAAGCAATGAGGTGGGGGTACCGCCCGCTTGCGGGGGAGAGTGGCGCTGATGACCCGCGCCGACGACGATGCAGTGCGAAGCAATGAGGTGGGGGTACCGCCCGCTTGCGGGGGAGAGTGGCGCTGATGACCCGCGCCGACGACGATGCAGTGCGAAGCAATGAGGTGGGGGTACCGCCCGCTTGCGGGGGAGAGTGGCGCTGATGACCCGCGCCGACGACGATGCAGTGCGAAGCAATGAGGAGGAGTGGCGCTGATGACCAACGTGCTGATCGTAGAGGACGAGGAGTCGTTGGCCGATCCGCTGGCATTTCTGTTGCGCAAGGAGGGCTTCGAGGCGACGGTGGTGACCGATGGTCCGGCGGCGTTGGCCGAGTTCGACCGGTCCGGCGCCGACATCGTGCTGCTGGATCTGATGCTGCCGGGGATGTCGGGCACCGACGTGTGCAAGCAGTTGCGTGCCCGGTCCAGCGTTCCGGTGATCATGGTGACGGCTCGGGACAGCGAGATCGACAAGGTGGTCGGACTCGAGTTGGGCGCTGACGACTACGTGACCAAGCCGTATTCGGCACGCGAGTTGATCGCCCGAATCCGCGCGGTGCTTCGCCGCGGCGGCGACGACGACGCCGAATCGAGCGACGGCATCCTGGAGTCCGGGCCGGTGCGGATGGACGTCGAGCGTCATGTCGTCTCGGTGAACGGCGAGGTCATTACTTTGCCGCTCAAGGAGTTCGACCTGCTGGAATACCTGATGCGCAACAGCGGGCGGGTGTTGACCCGCGGCCAGCTGATCGACCGGGTCTGGGGTGCGGACTACGTTGGCGACACCAAGACGCTCGACGTCCACGTCAAGCGCCTGCGGTCCAAAATCGAGGCCGACCCCGCCAATCCGGTGCACTTGGTGACGGTGCGGGGACTCGGTTACAAGCTCGAGGGCTGACCTCTTGCTCCGGGCTCGGCGGGTTGGTATCGACAGGTGCCGCTCTGTGGCGGAATCGGGCCGAAGGTAATTACGCCTCGCGAGTTTGACCGGGCAGCGGGCCGTTCGCCGATAAGGCACCATGTGGCGCCAACGCGCGTCCCAAGGCCCATGGGCCACAGCAGCTTTGGTGTATCAGGTCTAGAAGAATATCGGCCAGGTTGCTGATGGGCCGGGCTGACCGGCTTGGCCCGCGACGCCTGCCGTGCCGGCAGTGCCATCGGCGCCGTTAATCCCGGCGGTGCCGTCGGCCAATCCGCTTCCGGCGGTGCCGCCGACAGCGGCCGCCCCAGCGGCACCTGCCGCTCCGCCTGCGCCAGCAGCGCCGCCCGATCCCAGCGGGCCGGCGCCAATGCCTATCCGGATTCCGCCATCGCTGGTGGGCCCGAGCAATCCACCGAGGCCGAACCTTCCAGCGGCCCCGCCGTTGCCGCCGTCGCCGCCGTCGCCGCCGTCACCGCCGTCGCCGCCGTTACCGCCGTCGCCGCCCTTGCCTATGCCTGCGGTGAGATCACCCCCGGCGCCGCCGGCTCCGCCGGAACCGCCCGAACCACCGGCGCCGCCGGCGCCGCCGGCACCGCCATCACCGGCCGCGCCGCCGTTGCCGTACAGCCGCCCGCCGTTACCGCCGATACCGCCGGTGCCGCCGTTGCCGCCGTGGCCGCCGGCGGTCTTTCCGTCAGCGCCGTCGCCGCCGTCGCCGCCCAGACCACCCGTGCCGTTGCCGCCGGCAGCTGATGCCATCCCGCCGTCACCGCCGACGCCACCGGCGCCGCCCGACATCCCGAACCCGCCGGCGCCGCCAGCGCCGCCAGCGCCACCGGCGCCACCGTTGCCGATGAATAGCCCGGCCTGACCCCCGTTGCCGCCAACACCCCCGTTGCCGCCCGCCCCGCCGGACAGATCACCGGCCGCGCCGTTGCCACCGTCTCTGCCGAATCCTCCGAAGGCTGTCGCATGGAGGGTGGAGGATGTGGCGGCACCGCCGTGGCCGCCGGCGCCGCCCGAGCCGCCGGCCGCGCCAGCGTCGGCTCCGTAACCGCCGCCGCCGCCGCGCGCCAAACCCGTGACCGACAGCCCGGGGCCACCGCTTCCATCCGGCATGACAGTGGCGTTGCCGCCGGTCCCGCCAGCGCCGCCGTTGGGCCCGGGACCGCCGTCGCCTCCGTTACCGGCGATGGCTTCGTACAGAACCGGAGCGGCGGCCTTGGTCAGGATGAGTTTCGCGTCACCGCCGGCCCCGCCCGTACCGCCGCCGATACCAGTTCCGCCCGGACTGCCAATCTCGCCCGAGCCGCCGTGCGGGAAGTTATCGGTTCCCGACGCATTGTCGCCGCGCTGCCCGGTGGCGGCGGTGCCGGTATCGGTCGGGCTGAGGCCGTTGGCGCCGCCGAGTCCGGTGCCGCCGCGCCCGCCGGCTCCGCCGTCTCCGAAGAAGTAGGCGCTGCCGCCATTGCCGCCGGCAGCGCCGATCCCGCCGGTGCCGCCGGCGCCACCGTTGCCCAACAGCCAGCCCCCGGCGCCGCCGTTTCCGCCGCGCGCCCCGATGCCGCCGGTCCCGCCGATCCCGCCACTGCCGATGAGTCCGGCGTCGCCGCCGGCACCGCCGGCTTGTCCGGGCGCGCCGGAGGCGCCGTTGCCGCCGTTGCCGAACAACAAGCCGCCCGCTTCACCGGCCTGCCCGGTGCCTGGCGCCCCGTCGAAGCCGTTGCCGATCATTGGGCGTCCCAGCAATGCCCGCGAGGGTGCGTTGAGCACGTTGAGCAGTTGCTGGGCGGCGTTGGCGGTCTCGGCGCTGGCATAGGAACTCATGCCGGCCTGCAGGGTGCGCACGAAGTGGTCGTGAAAGGCGCCCGCCTGGGCGCTTAACTGTTGGTACTCCTCGGCGTAAGTGTTGAATAGGGTGGCGATTGCCGCTGACACCTCATCGCCGGCGGCGGCCAGCAACTTAGTTGTTGGGACTGCCGCGGTCTCGTTGGCCGAGTCGATTGCCGAGCCGATCCCCATGAGGTCGCCCGCTGCCGCCAGCAACGGGTCGGGCGCCGCGATCAGGAATGACATGGGTCGTCCTCCTCCAAACATTGGCCCCGCATGGCGCTTGGAGTCCTTAGTGTCCGGGGCGCGCTTGTCGCAGTTGTTCGGAGAAGATGAAATACGCTGGCTGGCGCTCTTCAGCCCAGACTGTCGCGGTCAGCGACGGGCGACTATCTGGTCGGCCACGGCCAGTGCCAGCGCCATGATCGACACCTGCGGGTTCACCTCCGCACAGCTGGGCAGAATCGATGCGTCGGCAACCCACACACCGTCGACGCCGCGCAGCCGGCCGGTCGGGTCGACTGGACAGATCTGCGGGTCGGCGCCGGCGGCCGCGGTCCCGGTCGGATGGAAGGCCGCCAGGTGCAGGCTTGCGGGGTCGCTGCGCCGCACCGCCTCCCGCAGCTCGGGCAGCGACGTCACCGTCGTGGCGCCGGGCAGGCCGGTGAGTACCTCGGCCGCCCCGGCCTCGAAAAGCAGCCGGCCGATGGCCTCCATGGCGACTCGCAGCTTGGCGATGTCGGCGCGGGCGATGTCGTAGCGCACCAGCGCCTCCCCCCGCACTGACCGGACCGACCCCACGCCCTGGTCGGCAACCATCGCACCGAAGGTAGCGACCCGAGCCGCCCGATCCAGCCAGCCGAGCAGTTCTGCGCCGTAGCCGGGAAAGACCATCGAGCCCATGCCCGGTGGCGTGGCCGTCGCCTCGATCAGCACCCCGTCGGATTCGTGGAACTCGTGGACCGCCGCACTTTGCAACACTCCGCGCCAGGCGTACACGTCTTCGTCGAACCGGCCGGCGACCATCGTCGCCGGGTGCAGCGCGAGGTTCCGGCCGAGCCGGGGATGGCCGCCAAGACCGCTGCGCCACAACAACATCGGCGTCTCGGTGGCGCCGGCGGCGACGACGACGGTGTTTGCCAGCACGTCGATCGCGGTGCCGTCGGGCCGGCGGGCGCGCACGCCGCGGGCGCGTCCGTGCTCGTGCAACACCCGTTCCACGCGCGCCCGGGAGACGATCCGCGCCCCGGCCGCGCAGGCCTGCGGCAGCGCGTTGAGGTGTACCCCGAACTTGGCGTTGCGGGGGCAGCCGATCGCGCACTGGCAACAGCCGCCACAGCCGGGCGCGTTGCGCGGGATGGGCGCTGCCCGCCAGCCCAGCGCGGTGGCGGCATCGAGCAACAGGTTGCCGTTGCGGCCCATGATGTCCAGCGGAGCCGGCGCGACCTGCAGCGTGCGCTCGACCTCGTCGAGGTGGCAGGCCAGCCGGTCCGGGTCCGCCAGGTCAAGCCCGAACTCGTGGCGCCAGCGCCGTTGCACCGCATCGGGCGGCCGAAAGCAGGTGCCGGAGTTGACCACGGTGGTGCCGCCGACCGCCCGGCCCATCGGCAGCACCACCGACGGGCGGCCCAGCGCGATGGTGGCCCCGGCGCCGCGGTAAAGGCCGGCATATCGGTCGATCGGGTGGGTGGTGCGGAACTCCTCGACCGTCCAGCGCCGCCCCTCCTCGAGCACGACGACGCCGAGGCCGGCCCGTGCCAGCGTGCGCGCGGCCATGGCCCCGCCGGCCCCGGAGCCGACGATCACCGCATCGGTGGTGACGACCGCAGGGCTATCCGTCGACGACGTGACGGTCAGCGCGGCATCCGGGCGCGCCGGGTCGTGCCCCTGGGCCCGGGCGAGCAGCTCGTCGGCGTAGGCGTCCGCGCCGTTGGCCAGCAGCACGATCGCTTTCAGGCCCTCCACCGCGGCACCCATATCTGGACCGACGGCCGCAATCCGGCCCAGCACCCGGGCCCGGTCCGCCGGGTTCAATCGTGGCAACGACCGGCCCGTGGTCAGGTAGCTCGCGGCCGCCAGCGACAGCACCCCGGCGCGCACCGCGAACCGTTGCGTCGCCGGCAGCTGTTCGACGTAGCGCCCGACGCGCTCGACGAACTGAGCCGGCGCCGGACCCCCGTGCTCGGGTGGCAGCAACGCCGTCCCAAACGCGGCCACGGCCCGGTCGGCCAGCCGGCTCATCGTCGGCGCCCGAACCGTCGACCGAGTTTGATGAAGAACGGATAGGTCCCGAAGATGCCGCCGGCGGCGGCGTGCAACGGCCACCCTGCTTCCGCGGTGTCCACGTCGAACACGCCGCTGTTCCACATGAAGTCACGGCCGTTCTGCGAGCGGAAGGGGCGCCACAAGAACCCCAGCCCGGGCACGTTGTTGTAGAGCCCGAACGATCCCGCGAAGAAGACACCGAGCACGGCGGCTTCGATGAGATCACGACGGTCTTCGGGCACCCTGCGCTCGATGAGCGCTCCGCTGGCGAACAGCAGCGGCGGGTCCAGGAGAAAGCTCATGACGGGGTCCTTTCGTTGACGGCGGGTGCGTCGGCTCCGCGCAGCCCGACTTCGGCATGTCCGATGCCCAACACCGACCAACGCCGGTCGTCGACCTCGATGTAGATGTCGGCCTGTTCGGTGTTGGTGCACACCGCCCTGCCCCCGTCCGGATCGGTGTATTCCAAGCTCACGCACCTGTCCGGGGGCTGATCGACGCGGATCAGCACTTTCCGGCCGCTGATGCGTCCCTCCAGCTGCCAGTGCGCCACGCCGAGCGTGGTGCGCATCCGCAGGGACGGGAAAGGGCTTGCCGGCCAGTCTTTTCCGTCAATGCGGAACCGGACGAACGCCAGTGGCGCAAGCTTGCGCAGTCCCGGCTTGTGCGACACCGCGGTGACGGCCTCCACGACGTCGCCGCCGCCGAGGTCGGCGTGGATCCAGCCCCAGCGCTTGGCATTGCCATGCCCGTAGATGTGTGCGACGCCGCCGCGCCAGCCGGTGACGGGATGGGTGCTGGTGCCTTCGGAATCCACGCTCAGCGAGCCGGTGAAGTCGGCCGTGGGGGCGAGCACCACCTGCGCGCCCGGCAGCAACTCGCGCTCCCACGCCGCCCGGGGAAACGTCCACAGCGGCGCGCCGGCGTCCGTCCAGGCCAGGTCCCAAGCCACTGATCCGGCCCGCCCGGTCAGCTTTCCGGGCGCCACCCGGGCGCCGGCGGCGTCGAACCATGCCGAGCCGGCGGCGGGCTGGACCGGCGTCGGACCGAAACGTTCGGTGCGCGGCGGGCCCTCCGGCGGAAACCAGGTGACCCAGCCGTGCCCGTAGGGCGATCCGGTTGTCGGCGCCACCGTTTCGCAATGGACCCACAGACCAGCGCGCGTCGACGGATCGGACAGGGTGGCGTACCAGACTTCCAGCCGTCCCGCCTTACCTTGCCAGCGCGGGGCTACCGCCGACAGCAATTCATCGTCCACTTGCTCCACCTCCGGTTGATTCGTCCACTATATTGGTTGAGCCAATGAACCAGTCAAGTGCCTTTCAGCCGCCGGACCGTCTGCGCGTCGACGAACAGATCGCCGCGTCGATCGCGGACGCCATCCTGGACGGGGTCTTCCCGCCCGGCTCGACGCTGCCGCCGGAGCGTGACCTGGCGGCACAGTTCGGGGTCAACCGCACGTCGCTGCGGCAGGGGCTGGCCCGGCTGCAGCAGATGGGCCTGATCGAGGTCAGACACGGCAGCGGCAGCGTGGTACGCGATCCCGAGGGGCTCACCCATCCCGCCGTGGTCGAGGCGCTGGTACGCAAACTGGGTCCGGATTTCCTCGCCGAACTGCTGGAGATCCGCGCGGCGCTAGGTCCGTTGATCGGCCGCCTGGCCGCACAGCGACACACCCCCGACGATGCCCACGCATTACGCGACGCCCTGGCAGCACTGCGGGACGCCGATGGTGCCGCCGCCCGGCAGGCGGCCGATCTCGCGTATTTCCGGGTGCTCATCCACAGCACCCGTAACCGCGCACTGGGGTTGCTGTATCGCTGGGTCGAGCACGCCTTCGGCGGCCGCGAGCACGAGCTGACCGGGGCCTACAACGACGCCGAACCGGTGCTGGCCGATCTGCGAGCGATCACCAAGGCGGTGCTGGAGTGCGACCCTGTTGCCGCCGGCGCGGCCGTCGAGGCGTATCTGCGCGCCAGCGCGCTGCGGATGATCGTGGCCTACACCGAGGGATCCGCGAGCTGACTGTGCGCTAGCCGTTGGTCCCCGTACTGGCCCAACAGCAGCCCGCCGGTGCCGCCGGGCCCCTGGCCCCAGCCGCCGTTGCCGCCGTTGCCGATCAGGGCGGTGTTGCCGCCGCCACCGCCGGTGGCATCGAACGCGCCACCGGTTCCCGCGTTCCCGCCGTCGCCGGCGTGGCCGATGAACCTGGCATCCCCGCCGCCGCTGCCGAACAGCCCGATGGCGTTGCCGCCGGTGCCGCTACGACGTCGCGCGCCGGACGCCGGATAGCGCCGTTGCGCAAACTCCCCCCGGCCCGTCCGCTACCTCGGCGCCGCGCGTGTCGCAGGGTGGACGGCCACCAGCCCTAACCGGCTGCGGCGTTTACATATTTCGGCCAGTTCCGCATATGCCTTCACACCGAGCAGTTCGGTGAGCTCGTCGGCCAGGCTCTCCCACACCTGTCTGGTTCCGATATGGGCGGCCGGGTCGCCGGTGCAATACCAATGCAGGTCGGCCCCGCCGGAACCCCAGCCGCGGCGATCGTATTCGGTGACGGTGGTTTTCAGAATCTCGGTGCCATCGGGCCGGGTCACCCATTCCTGACTGCGCCGGATCGGCAGCTGCCAGCAGACATCCGGTTTCATCGTCAGCGGCGCCACACCCAACTTCAGCGCCTTGGTGTGCAACGCGCAGCCGGGCCCGCCCTTGAAGCCCGGCCGGTTCAAGAAGATACAGGCGTCCTTGTGTTTCCGGGTGCGGTACTGCGGTTGGCCGTCATGCTCGTCGAGTTCCAGATATCCCTTGCGGCCCAGGCCTTTTTCGCGGAACTGCCAGTCCTCGTCGGTCAGGTTCTGCACCGCAGCGTCGAGCCGGGCACGGTCGTCGTCATCGGATAGGAAGGCTCCGTGCGAGCAGCACCCGTCGTCCGGCCGGCCCGCCACCGTACCCTGGCAGGCGGGCGTGCCGAACACACATGTCCAGTGCGACAGCAGCCAGGTGAGGTCGGCCGCGATCAGGTGCTCAGGATTGTCGGGATCGTAGAATTCCACCCACTCACGGGGGAAATCCAATTCCACCTCTTGCCCCGGGTGCACCGGCCTCAGGCGCGAGTTTGCCACGGTTGCAACGTTAGTCCACCGTTGCGGTCGTCTGGGCGGCCAGCGGCAGGTGCATGCTGCGCGGGCACTCCCCGCAAGCCTGACGGTGCTCCCGCATCGGGTCGCTGAGCGACCCGCGTCGTCGCCCGCTAGTTTGATTTCGTGAGATTGGGCGTGCTGGACGTGGGCAGCAACACGGTCCATCTACTGGTGGTAGATGCTCACCGTGGTGGGCATCCGACGCCGATGAGTTCGACGAAGGCCACGCTGCGTCTGGCCGAAGCCACCGACAGCTCGGGCAAGATCACCAGGCGCGGTGCCGACAAACTGGTGTCGACCATCGACGAGTTCGCCAAGATCGCGGTGAGCTCCGGCTGTGCCGAGTTGATGGCCTTCGCCACCTCCGCCGTGCGGGAAGCCGAGAACTCCGAAGATGTGCTGGCCCGGGTGAGCAAGGAAACCGGTGTCGAGTTGCAGGTACTGGGCGGGGTCGACGAGTCCCGGCTGACCTTCCTGGCGGTGCGACGATGGTACGGCTGGAGTGCGGGCCGCATCGTCAACCTCGACATCGGCGGCGGTTCGCTGGAGTTGTCCAGCGGCGTGGATGAGGAGCCCGAGGTGGCGCTGTCGCTGCCGCTGGGCGCCGGCCGGTTGACCCGCGAATGGCTGCCCGACGATCCGCCCGGCCGGCGGCGGGTCGCGATGCTGCGTGACTGGCTCGACTCAGAACTGTCGGACGCCAGTGCGGCCGTTCTGGAGGCAGGCAATCCTGACCTCGCGGTCGCCACATCGAAGACGTTTCGTTCGCTGGCACGGCTGACCGGAGCGGCGCCGTCGGCCGCCGGCCCGCGGGTGAAGCGGATGCTGACGGCCAACGGCCTCAGGCAACTCATATCTTTCATCTCTAGGATGACGACCGCTGACCGTGCAGAACTGGAAGGAGTCAGCGCCGAGCGCGCGCCGCAGATCGTAGCGGGGGCTCTGGTCGCGGAGGCAAGCATGCGAGCGCTGTCGATAGAAGCGGTGGATATCTGCCCGTGGGCGCTGCGGGAAGGTGTGATCTTGCGCCGACTCGACAGCGAGGCCGACGGGACCGCCTTCATGGAAACTTCGCCGGTGGCGACATCGGTGCGCGATGCTGGAGGTCAGTTAGTAGATCGGAATGCCGCTCCCCGATCGAGAGGCAACAAACCATGACTGGACCACATTCCGACACGGAGGACACCAAGCAGATCTCGGTCGCCGAACTACTGGCCCGAAACGGCACCATCGGCGCCCCTGCGGTGACCCGGCGGCGCCGCCGTCGCCGCGGCGATAGCGATTCGGTCACGGTGGCCGAGCTGACCGGCGAAATCCCGATCATTCGCGAGGACCGGCGCGGCAAGGCCGAGACTCCCGCGCCCACTGTGCCGGCCGAACCGCCAAGTCAGCCAAAGCCCGGCAAACCGCGAGTCGAGGTTGCCGAGCCGGCCCGCCCGTCGCCTCCAGAACCGGAGCCGGTCGCCGCAGAACCGGCAGCCGAGGAGCCGGCCATGGCCAGGTACTGGTCCGAACCGGAACCACGCTGGCCCAGATCCGAGCCGATCGCCCGACGCAAGTCGGGCCCCGAGCGCAGCGAGTACCCGCGACCCCTGCGCCACACCGAAGAAGGCGACACCTCCGAGCAGCAGTCCGGTGCCGAGCACATGAGTCCCGACCCGGTTGGCCACTACGTCGACAGCTCGGTGGAGGCGATAGACGTCGCGGTAGACGAGGCCGAACCGGTCGCCGACGAGACGGCCTACGCGCGTTCCTACCTACACGATGTGGACGGCGCCGCCGAGCGGACCCTGTTCGGCGGGCAGTCGCTGGCCGACGAGGTGGCCCGGCGGCGGGGCGAGGCACCCCCGGCGGTGTTCGACGCCGAGCGGCTCGACAGCGACCGTGCCGACAAAACAGGTTCCGGCCGTGCCCCGGGGGCGCTGGTGGCCCTGTGGCGCGGCACGGTGGTGGTGCTGCAGTCAATAATGGCCGTCATCTTCGGCGCCGGTCTGTTTATCGCCTTCGACCAGCTGTGGCGATGGAACAGCATCGTGGCATTGGTGCTCTCGGTCTTGGTGATCCTCGGGCTGGTGGTCGCGGTGCGAGTAGTCCGTAAGACCGAGGACATCGCCAGTACGTTGATCGCGGTTGCGGTCGGCGCGCTGATTACCTGGGGACCGTTGGTGCTATCCCTGCAAACCGGCTAGGCGCGCCGATACACAGTGCGTCCAGCAATCAAAGTCGGCTTGTCGACGGCTTCGGTGTACCCGCTGCGGGCCGAAGCCGCATTCGAGTATGCGGCCCGACTCGGCTACGACGGAGTCGAGCTGATGGTGTGGGGCGAATCGGTCAGCCAGGACGTCGACGCGGTCAGGAGGCTGTCGCGACGCTACCGCGTGCCGGTGCTGTCCGTGCACGCGCCATGCCTGTTGATCTCGCAACGGGTATGGGGCGCCAACCCGATTCCCAAGCTGGAGCGCAGTGTGCGGGCCGCCGAACGACTGGGCGCGCAGACGGTCGTGGTACACCCGCCGTTCCGGTGGCAACGGCGCTACGCCGAGGGGTTCGGTGAGCAGGTCGCCGCGCTGGAAGCGTCCAGCGACGTGATGGTCGCCGTCGAAAACATGTTTCCGTTCCGGGCGGACCGGCTGTTCGGGGCCGGCCAATCACGGGAACGGATGCGCCGGCGCGGCGGTGGTCCGGGTCCGGCGATTTCGGCGTTCGCGCCGTCCTACGACCCGCTGGACGGCAATCACGCCCATTACACGCTGGACCTCTCGCATACCTCGACCGCGGGCACCGATGCGCTGGATATGGCCCGCCGGATGGGCCGGGGTCTGGTGCACCTGCACCTGTGCGACGGCAGCGGGCTGCCCGCCGATGAACACCTGGTGCCCGGTCGCGGCACGCAGCCCACCGCCGCGGTGTGCCAGATGCTGGCCGGTGGTGGCTTCACCGGCCATGTGGTGCTGGAGGTGTCCACCTCGTCGGCACGTTCGGCGAGCGAGCGTGAAGCCATGCTGGTGGAGTCCCTGCAGTTCGCCCGGACCCATCTGCTGCGGTGATATGAGCGCGATGTTCACCACCGCCATGGCGCTGCGGCAGGTCGACGCTGCTGCCGATGAAGCGGTATTTCACGGCGAGCTGAACCGGCACTGGACGATCGGTCCCAAGGTGCATGGCGGCGCGATGATGGCACTGTGCGCCAATGCCGCCCGGATGGCTTACGGAGGGGCGGCAGCACAGCCGGCACTGCAACCGGTCGTCGTATCGGCCAACTTCCTGTGGGCGCCGGATCCGGGAGCGATGCGACTGGTCACGTCGATCCGCAAGCGTGGCCGCCGGATCGGCGTCGTCGACGTCGAGCTGACTCAGGGTGAGCGCACCGCGGTGCACGCCGTTGTCACGCTGGGCGAACCAGAGCACCAGGGCTGCGGTGGGGGGACCCCGCTGCTGTCGGCGAACCCGGTCGTGGATCTGATGGCACCCGAACCTCCCGACGATGTCGCGCCGATCGGACCGGGCCACCCGCTGGCCGGACTGGTGCACCTGGGCGAGGGCTGCGACGTGCGGCCGCTGCTGTCGACGCTGCAGCCCGATACCGACGGGCGGCCGCCGGTCATCCAGATGTGGGCGCGCCCGCGCGGGGTGGCTCCTGATCCGCTTTTCGCGCTCATGTGCGGGGATTTGTCGGCGCCGGTCACCTTTGCCGTAGACCGCACCGGCTGGGCGCCGACCGTCCAGCTCACCGCCTTCCTTCGGGCGCTGGTCGCCGACGGCTGGCTGCGGATCATCGCCACCTGCATGGAGATCGGACACGACTGGTTCGACGAGGACCACACCGTCGTCGACAGCATGGGCCGTCTGGTGGTGCAAGCACGTCAATTGGCGATGGTCCCGGCCGCTGGCTAGCAGTCCGGGGTCTGCGATGCTGTGCGGCATGGCAAGAATCGCGATCATCGGTGGGGGCAGTATCGGCGAAGCGTTGCTCTCGGGTTTGCTGCGCGCGGGCCGGCAGGTCAAGGACCTGGTTGTGGCCGAACGGATCCCCGAACGCGCCAAGTACCTGGCCAGCACCTACTCGGTACTGGTCACCTCAGTCAGCGATGCGATCGAGCACGCGACGTTTGTGGTCGTCGCGGTGAAACCGGCCGACGTCGAGACGGTGATTGGGGACTTGGCGGCAGCGGCCACGGGCGCCGGAAGCGACAGTGTCGAGCAGGTGTTCGTCACGGTCGCCGCGGGTGTCACGACCTCCTACTTCGAATCCAAGCTGCCGGCGGGCACGCCGGTGATCCGGGCAATGCCGAACGCCGCCGCACTGGTGGGAGCCGGGGTCACCGCGCTGGCCAAGGGGCGCTTCGTCACCCCGCAACAGCTGAAGGAGGTGTCCGCGCTCTTCGATGCCGTCGGCGTCGTGCTGAACGTTCCGGAGCAGCAGTTGGACGCGGTGACCGCGGTGTCGGGCTCCGGGCCGGCGTATTTCTTCCTGCTGGTCGAGGCCTTGGTCGACGCCGGCGTCGCGGTGGGCTTGAGCCGTCAGGTGGCCACCGAGCTGACCGCGCAGACCCTGGCCGGGTCGACGGCGATGCTGCTGGAGCGGATGGAGCAAGAGCGTCCGGCCGCCGGCGAGCCGGCGGGGTTGCGGGTCGACACCACGGCGCTGCAACTGCGGGCGTCGGTCACCTCCCCCGGTGGGACGACCGCCGCCGCGCTGCGCGAGCTGGAAAAAGGCGGGTTTCGGGGGGTCGTCGACGCGGCCGTCCACGCCGCCAAAAGCCGCTCTGAGCAGCTAAGAATTACATCGGAATAATTCGGGAATTTTGAACTGATTTCCTCTCACCAGTACCAATAACCCCACTAGTCCCGCTATTCTCCTCTTTGTATGCACGTGTGGGTGCCAGCGGAGGGGAAGCCGCTGGCATTGCGCGTGCCTGACATGATTGGGTTGCGATGACGTCAACGAACGGGCCATCAGCACGGGATTCCGCAGGTAAATCGGTGCGGGACAGCGGCACGGGGGAAGGCCAGCAGGCCGGTACACAATTCCTCACCGTGGCCGAGGTGGCTTCGCTGATGCGGGTCTCGAAGATGACTGTGTACCGGCTGGTGCACAACGGCGAGTTGCCCGCGGTTCGGGTCGGGCGGTCTTTCCGGGTGCATGCCAAGGCCGTCCACGACATGCTGCAGACCTCGTACTTCGCCGGCTAGCCAGCAGCGCCGGGCGGGCTGCCACGGGTCTGCGTCGCCAGGCCCGGCGGCCACCAATGGCGCCGGTTTGGTGTTGGGTGCGGCGGGCTGGGTAAAGTGACTGGGTCCTTTGTAGTCATTGGTAGTCCCTTGTAAACATTGACAAGCGGGCATGGTCAGGTAGCGGAGTCCATGGGTTCAGTAATCAAGAAGCGGCGCAAGCGCATGTCGAAGAAAAAGCACCGCAAGCTGCTGCGCCGCACCCGGGTACAGCGCAGGAAACTCGGCAAGTAAGGCCCGACCGGCCCCAGTTGACGCGTACCGTCACCGGCTTGTAACGCTGCTGTCTCTCGTCGCCGCTAGGCTGTCGGGGTGAACTCATCGAGCGGCCAGGGGGGCGGCGCCGGAGGAATCGGCGGCCGCAAAGACGACACCGTGCACTACCCCAAGGTGGTGCTGGTTACCGGTGCGTGCCGGTTTCTGGGCGGCTACCTGACCGCCCGGCTGGCGCAGAACCCGATGATCAACTCGGTGATCGCGGTGGATGCGATCGCGCCCAGCAAGGACATGCTGCGTCGCATGGGCCGGGCCGAGTTCGTCCGCGCCGACATTCGTAATCCCTTCATTGCCAAGGTGATTCGAAACGGCGATGTCGACACTGTGGTGCACGCGGCGGCGGCTTCCTATGCGCCGCGGTCCGGCGGAAGTGCGGCGTTGAAGGAAATCAACGTGATGGGCGCTATGCAGCTGTTCGCGGCTTGCCAGAAGTCACCCTCGGTTCGCCGCGTCGTGCTGAAGTCCACGTCCGAGGTCTACGGCTCGAGCCCACACGACCCGGTGGTGTTCACCGAGGACAGCACCAGCCGTCGACCCTTCCGCGAGGGTTTCGCCAAGGACAGTCTCGATATCGAGGGGTATGCGCGCGGGCTGGGCCGGCGTCGGTCCGATATCGCGGTGGCCATCTTGCGGTTGGCCAACATGATCGGCCCTGCGATGGACACCACGCTGTCGCGGTATCTTGCCGGGCCATTCGTGCCCACGATGTTCGGCCGCGACGCACGCTTGCAATTGCTGCACGAGCAGGACGCGCTGGGTGCTCTGGAGCGCGCTGCGATGGCCGGCAAAGCCGGCACCTTCAACATCGGTGCCGACGGCATCATCATGCTGTCGCAGGCGATCCGCCGAGCCGGCCGAATTCCGTTGCCGGTACCGGGATTTGGAGTGTGGGCGCTTGATTCGCTGAGACGAGCCAACGGATACACCGAGATCAACCGCGAGCAATTCGACTATTTGAGTTACGGCAGGGTGATGGACACCACCAGAATGCGTTCCGAACTTGGCTATCAGCCTAAGTGGACGACGGCCGAGGCTTTCGACGACTACGTTCGGGGCCGTGGCCTAACTCCCATTATCGATCCGCATCGGGTACGCTCCTGGGAGGGTCGCGCGATCGCGTTAGCGCAACGGTGGGGAACCCGGAAGCCAATTCCATGGGTGGGGGTCAGGTAGATTTGGGTAGCTATCGTGGCGGGTGAGACCAGAGCGAATGTCATTCCACTGCACAGTAATCGGGGTCGGGTAGCCGCGCGCCGCCGTGCCGGTCAACGCGCCGACGCGTCCCGTGAGCACCCGTCGTTGCTGTCCGATCCGAACGGCCGGGCATCGGCCGAACAGATCGCCGCAGTGGTCCGTGAAATCGACGAGCATCGACGTGCCGCGGGTGCGACGGGAGTTCCCGGGTCGGGCGAAGCGCCCCTCAGCGATCTTGCGCAGCGTGTCGCCGCGGTCGCCGGATTCCTGCGGCAACGACTGACCGGTGATTACAGCGTCGACGAATTCGGATTCGACCCGCATTTCAATGACGCGATCGTTCGGCCTTTGCTGAGGTTTTTCTTCAGGTCATGGTTCCGCGTGGAAGTCAGCGGAATCGAGAACCTTCCGAGCGATGGCGCTGCGCTGTTGGTGGCAAACCATGCCGGAGTGTTGCCGTTCGACGGGCTAATGCTTTCGGTGGCGGTTCACGACGAACATCCCGCCCACCGGGATCTGCGGCTGCTGGCCGCCGACATGGTGTTCGACCTGCCCGTGGTGGGCGAGGCCGCCCGCAAGGCAGGGCACACCATGGCCTGCACCACCGACGCGCACCGACTGCTGGCCTCGGGCGAGCTCACGGCCGTGTTCCCCGAAGGTTACAAGGGCCTGGGTAAGCGCTTCGAGGACCGTTACCGCCTGCAGAGATTCGGACGCGGCGGCTTCGTATCGGCGGCGCTGCGTACCCAGGCGCCGATTGTGCCGTGCTCGATCATCGGGTCGGAGGAGATCTACCCGATGCTCACCGATGTCAAATTGCTGGCACGACTGTTCGGTTTGCCCTATTTCCCGGTCACTCCGCTGTTCCCGTTGGCCGGCCCCGCCGGACTGGTTCCGCTGCCGTCGAAATGGCGCATCGCGTTCGGGGAGCCCATCCACACGGCCGACTACGCGACCACCGACGCCGAGGACCCGATGGTCACCTTCGAGTTGACCGATCAGGTGCGTGAGACCATTCAGCAGACGCTGTACCGGTTGCTGGCCGGGCGCCGCAACATTTTCCTAGGCTGAGGTCCCGGGCGCGGGCTGCTGGGCGTGCGCAAACGTAACGCCAGGGCGAAAATCCGGGCCGGAATTCGCCGCAGCGTTACGTTCGCGACTGAAGCAAAATGCGGGCGCTACTTCACCAAAGTGAACTGGCAAACGTCGGTGTAGTGGTCGCGGAACAGGTCCGAGCAACCCCGCAGGTAGTGCATATAGATGTCGTAGGTCTCCTGCCCCTTCAGGGCGATCGCCTCGTCCTTGTGTGCCTCGAGCGCATCGGCCCAGGCGTTCAGCGTCGGAACGTAGTTGGAGCCGATGCGGTGGTAGCGCTCGACCTTCCAGCCGGCGTTGGACGAGTAGTGGTCGACCTGCGAGATCCGCGGCAACCGACCGCCTGGGAAGATCTCGGTCAGGATGAACTTGATGAAGCGCAGCAGGCTCATCGGCGACGTCAAGCCGAGCTCCTTGGCTTCGTCGGCATCCGGGATGATGATCGTGTGTAGCAGCATCCGGCCGTCGTCGGGCGTCAAGCTGTAGTACTTCTTGAAGAAGGTGTCGTAGCGCTCGAACCCGGCGTCGCCGGCGCCGTCGGCGAAGTGCTCGAACGCGCCGAGTGACACGATGCGGTCGACCGGCTCGTCGAATTCCTCCCAGCCCTGGATCCGCACCTCTTTGCGGCGGGGGCTGTCGATCTCTTCGAACTTCGCCACGTCGTGGGCGTACTGGTTCTCACTGAGCGTCAGGCCGATCACGTTGACGTCGTACTCCTGCACGGCGTGGCGCATGGTGGCGCCCCAGCCGCAGCCGATGTCGAGCAGCGTCATGCCCGGCTCGAGGTTCAGCTTGTCCAGGGCAAGTTTGCGTTTGGCGTACTGCGCCTCTTCCAGCGTCATATTGGGGCGCTCTTCGAAGTACGCGCAGCTGTACGTCATCGACGGGTCAAGCCAAAGCTTGAAGAATTCGTTGGATTTGTCGTAGTGGGAACGGACTGCTTCGACCGGCGGCTTGAGCTGCGTGCCACCCGTTTCACCCTGAGACGTCATTGAACGGACCCTACCTTCTTGCTTCAACTTGTTTCAAATAGCTGCAATTGCCGCCACGGTGGCATCGGCCTCGGCCTCGTGGTGCGCTGCTTCCCCCAACATGGTGACGACGCCGGTAGCGACCGGCTTGCCGTCGGCATCTGTGACTTCACTTCGAATCTCGGCGAGCACTGTGCCGTGTGACTCAATCACAGAGTCTAGATAAGTATGGAAGAAGAGTTTGTCGCCGGCCAGGATCGGCCGGTGGAAACGGAACTTCTGGTCGCGATGAAACACCCGGGCGATATTGATCGGAATGCTGAACTTGGTGAAAATCTCCATCTGCACGCGCCGTCCGGCGACCGCCAGGAAGGTCGGCGGGGCCACCAATGCGGGATAGCCCGCGTCGGCCGCGGCCGCATCGTCGTAGTGCGCCGGATGCTCGTCGTTGACCGCCGCCGCGAACTCGCGGATCTTCTCCCGCCCGACTTCGAAATAGTCCGGGGCGCGGTAGTTCTTGCCGATGAGTCCTTCGGCTTCCTGGGGGACTGTCATGCCGCTTGCTCTCTGTTCGAATGTGTGCTCAGCGGCGCAGCTTATCAGCGTGATTGTCGTCGGGACGCCAGAGCCGCCAACGCGCCGCCGGCCGCGCCCAGCGCCAGGGCCGACGGCACCCCGATCCGAGCGGCCTTGCGCGCGGTGCGGAAATCCCGAATTTCCCATCCCCGTTCGCGGGCCACGCTGCGCAATCGCGAATCCGGGTTGATGGCGACGGCGGTGCCCACCAGCGACAGCATCGGCACGTCGTTGTAGCTGTCGGAATACGCGGTGCAGCGTTTGAGGTTGAGACCCTCCCGGATGGCCAGCGAACGCACCGCGTGAGCCTTGCCGGTGCCATGCAGGATGTCGCCGACCAGCCGGCCGGTGAACACCCCGTCGACGGACTCCGCGACCGTGCCCAGCGCGCCGGTCAGGCCGAGTCGGCGGGCGATCGTCGCCGCGAGCTCGTAGGGCGTGGCGGTGATCAGCCAAACCTGCTGACCGGCATCGAGATGCATCTGGGTGAGCTCGCGGGTGCCCGGCCAGATCTTGTCGGCGATGAATTCGTCGTAAATGTCCTCGCCCAGGTTCACCAGTTCGGCCACCGAACGGCCCTCGATGAAGGCCAGCGCCTTACGCCGCCCGGCGGCGACGTCGTCGCTGTTCTCCACGCCGAGCAGCTGGAACTTGGCCTGCGCATAGACGAAGCCCAGGACGTCGCGGTAGGTGAAGTAATGACGGGCGGCCAGCCCCCGGCCGAAGTGCACCGCGGACGAGCCCTGGACCAGAGTGTTGTCCACGTCGAAGAACGCCGCCGCGGTCAGGTCGATCGGCGGCTGCGGACGATCCTGCGTAGCGGCGGTGGCGCGCATGCCGTCCAGCGCGCGTTCGGCGCTGGCGTTTGCGGCCACCGACTCCAGGTCGGCGCCGGTGATGCGATTCGAGGTGCCCAGATCACCCAGATCAGAGGAAGCCATCAGAAACCTCTCACAATCGCGGTACCCGGCCGGTGGGCGACACTTCGGCCAACATAAACCCTATCCGGCAAATGTGTTGGGGAGGTTTTCCAGGCTGGCGCGCGACGAACACGGGCCGGGATCCGAGTTTATCAACGATGTTGCGAGCCGCACTTCTACAGTGGATCCGTGGACGACCGACTTGGGTTCCGAGTCAATCGCCGGACGTTCGTGGGTGCCTCCGTCGCCGTGGGCGGTGTCGTCGCCGTCACCACCGTTGCCGGATCTGAGCGAACCGTCCAGGACGAAATCCACACCGCTGTGGTGCGGGCCGAGATCAACGGCGAACCTCGAGAAATCGTCGTCGACACCCGCACGTCGTTACTGGACATGCTGCGCGAGCGGGCGGGTCTGCCCGGCACCAAGAAGGCCTGCGACCACGGTGCGTGCGGTGCCTGCACGGTGCTGGTCGACGGTCGGCGGATCAACTCCTGCCTGACTCTGGCGGTCATGCACGAGGGTGCCCAGATCACCACCATCGAGGGCTTGGCCGGTTCGGGCGGCCGACTCCATCCTCTGCAACAAGCGTTCATCGATGAGGACGCCTTCCAGTGCGGCTACTGCACCGCCGGCCAAATCATGTCCGGCGTCGGTTGTATCGCCGAAGGGCACGCGGGTTCGCCCGCGGAAATACGAGAGTGGATGAGCGGCAACATCTGTCGTTGCGGTGCCTACCCCAACATCGTCAAGGCGGTCGCAACTGTGGCACGAGACCGGTAGCACGTGTTCCCGTTCCGCTACCTCAAAGCGACCGACGAGCAGGCGGCGTTGCGGGCAGCGGCGGCCGGCGGCCGCTATATCGCCGGGGGCACCACGCTGGTCGACTTGATGAGGGAGACGGTCGAACGCCCCGATTCGCTGGTCGACATCAACGCGCTTCCGTACCGCTGGATCGACGTACAACCTGAAATGATCCGCGTCGGATCTCTGGTGCGGATGTCCGACCTTGCCGCTCATCCCGTCGTCCGGCAACAAGCCCCGGTGATCAGTCAGGCACTTGAGCTCAGCGCCTCCGCTCAGCTTCGCAACATGGCATCGATCGGCGGCAATCTACTGCAACGCCCGCGGTGTCCGTATTTCCGCGACGTGTCGGCCGCATGCAACCGACGCGCTCCGGGCACCGGCTGCTCGGCGATCGACGGACGTAACCGCACCCACGCAATCCTCGGTACCAGCCGGCACTGCTGCGCCACCCACCCGTCGGACCTCGCGGTTGCGCTGCTTGCATTGGACGCCGTCGTCGTCAGTCGGGCAGCCGCCGGGCAGCGGCGATTTGCGCTGGCGGAGCTCTTCCGCCAGCCGGGTGACTCACCGCACCGCGAGCACAACCTCGAGCCGGGCGAGCTGATCGTCGGGATCGAGGTACCTCTCGGGCCGGAGGCCCGCCGGTCCGGATATCTCAAGGTGCGCGATCGCCAGTCATACCAATTTGCGCTGGCCTCGGCGGCCGTGGCACTCGACATCGTCGCCGGCACGATACGCGGCGCGCGGGTCGCCGTTGGTGGCGTCGCCACCGTCCCGTGGCGGTTACCGGCCGTCGAAAGGGAGCTGCAGGGCCGCCCGATCGACGCGGGCCTGTTCCGCCGCGCCGGCGAACTCTCGGTTGCCGGTGCTCAACCGTTGCGGGAGAACGGTTTCAAGGTCGAACTCCTCCAGCGCACTGTCGAAAGGCAATTGGCCACCGTGGCGGCAATGCCATGACCCACGCATTCACCGCCGCCCAGGTCGTCTCCGGCCAGCCGGTCAGCCGGGTGGACGGGCCGCTGAAGGTGACCGGCAAGGCCAGCTACGCCGCCGACAACCAGATTCCCGGATTGCTCTACGCCGCACCGGTCTGTAGCACGGTGGCATGCGGCGGGATCAAACGCATGGACGCCGGTGCCGCGTTGCGGCAGCCCGACGTGCTTGCCGTGCTGACCGACTTCACCGGGGTGAAACTGCCCTTCGACACCCGGTTGGTGTCCTTCTTCGGACAGCCGGTCGCCGTGGTGATCGCCACGACGCTCGAGTCGGCGGTACACGGGTCAGAGCTGGTCGACGTCCGGTATTCGAGTCGGCCGCCGCTGACCGATATTGATGCGGCGCAAGCGGACAAGCGGCCCGGCCGGTTCATCCGCGACTATTCCCGCGGATTCGCCGATCAGGCGATTCGCCGTACGTCGGTGATGACGGACCTGCGGTTCAGCATCGCGCGCAACGATCACAATCCGATGGAGATGCCTGCGACGATTGCCACCTGGGAGCGCGATCGGCTCACGGTATGGGACAAGGTGCAGGACATCAGCGCAGCCCAACAGTTCTACGCCGAAGCTTTCGGTCTACCCACCGATCATGTCCGGCTGATCTCGCCGTTCGTGGGCGGTTCGTTCGGTAGTGCCAGCCGGACCTGGCCGCATCAGGTGCTGACCGCTTTCGCGGCTCGCCGGATGCGACGACCCGTCAAGCTGGTATTGACCCGCCGGCAGATGTACAGCGCAATCGGATACCGGCCGACCAGTCGCCAGCGTATGGCGATCGGGACGGACGCATCCGGGCGCCTCAGGGCGATGATCCACGAAGGGCATACGGAGACCGCCCGGTACGCGGACTATGAGGACGGACTCGTCCGCAGTCCGCGATTGCTCTACCGCGTCCCCAACATGCGTTCGACATATCGCGTGGTGCCGTTGGACGTCGGCCTGCCGTGGTTCATGAGGGGCCCCGGCGCCGTAACCGGAGCGTTTGCGCTCGAGTGCGCCATGGACGATCTGGCACACCGCCTGCGCATGGACCCGATCGAATTGCGGATGCGCAACGAACCCGATGTCGACCAGACCAACGGGATGCCGTTTTCCACCCGGCGGCTCACCGAGTGCCTGACCCGAGGCGCGACCAGGTTCGGATGGAACCGGCGCAATCCGGCACCCGCCGCCACCCGCGAGGGCGATCTCTTCGTCGGGATCGGGGTGGCCGCCGCCGCCTATTACACGTATCGCAGCCAATGCTCGGCAATCGCAAAGGTTTTCGCCGACGGCACCGCCGAAGTGCAATGCGGAACCAGCGACATGGGGCCCGGGACCTATACGTCGATGACGCAGGTCGCCGCAGATGCCCTCGGAATGCCGCTGAGCCGGGTGCGATTCGCGTTGGGTGATAGCAGTTTTCCGCCGGCACCGCCGCACTCGGCCTCCCGAACCATGGCCAGCGTGGGTTCTGCGGTGTACACCGCCGCGAACATGCTGCGCGACAAGTTCATTCGCACGGCGGTCACCGATCCGCGATCCCCGCTGAGCGGCCTGCGTCCGGAGGCCGTGGCGGTTGTCGACGGCCGCATGTTCGCCATGGCCTCCGGGCCCGGATCCGAGCCCGGAGAGTCGTATCAGGACTTGTTGCGCCGCCGCGGCTGGGCCGGTTTGGATTCACAACAGACCTGGACGCCCGACGACGCCGACCGCCGATACTCCACCTACAGCTACGGAGCCGTATTCGCCGAGGTCGTCGTCGACCGTTTGCTGCCGACCGTGCGGATCCGCCGCATGTATGCGTGCTACGACGCCGGCCGGGTGATCAATCCCAAACTCGCCCACAGTCAGGCGATTGGGGGCATGGTCGGCGGGATCGGGATGGCGCTGCTGGAGCGGACGGAGCTGGATTACCGCGACGGCCGGATAGTCAACGCGAACATGTCGGATTACCTGGTTCCGGTCAACGCCGACGTTCCCGAGCTGGACGCGACCTTTTTGCCGGCCGAGGACCCTATTGCCGACCCGATAGGCGTCAAGGGACTCGGCGAGTTGGTGATCGTCGGGGTACCCGCTGCGATCGCCAATGCGGTATTCAACGCCACCGGCAGACGCGTCACCGATTTGCCCATCACCCTGGAGAAGCTGCTGTGACCCGTCGGATCCGGCCGCCGCGCGGGGCGCCGGTAACGAGGTTTATCGGAAATCCGAAATGCATTCAGCAGGGCGGCGGGTAGCGTCTACGCTGCGAACGCAAACGAGACATCGGATTAGGCGCGCACGTTGGAGATTTCGGGAGGTTCAGATTCGCGCACTGGGCGCTCTCGACCACGCCCCTTGATCGGGGGCGAGCCAGGGGGGCGGCGCACCCGATCCAACACGCAATGTTGTGACCCGGTGGCGGAGCACGAGGGTGAGGATGAGTCCGGTTACCAGCGTTGTGAAACGAATGTGGCTGCTGCTGGCCGTTTCGGCGGTGGCGATTGTCGCAGCGCTGGGTATCTATCGTCTCCACCGCGTCTTTGGTGCCCATGAGCATCCTGCCGTGACGGCCAAGGCTGATATCGATGTTCCGCTGTTTAACCCGAAGCAAGTGATCTACGAAGTTTTCGGCCCCGCCTCGACCGCAAGGATCGCCTACCTGGACCCCGACGCCCGCGTGGTGCAGCTACCGGACGTGCCGCTGCCGTGGTCGCAGACGGTCAACACGACGTTGCCCGCGGTCAGTGTGAATCTGATGGCGCAGAGCGCCGCCGAGACCATCGGCTGCCGGATCATCGTGAACGGCACCGTCAAGGACGAAAGGTCGGTCACCAGACCCAAAGCCTTGACCTTTTGTCAGGTGACATCGGCATGAGCGAACCGGATGCCGCCGCTGCGCCAAAGCGTCCGCTTCTGCCGCGGCTGATCCACCGTTTTTCGGTGCTGATTTTGTTGGTGTGGCTGGGGCTCACCGCGATCGTCAATCTCGCCGTTCCGCAGCTGGAGGCGGTGGGTAAGGCCCGCTCGGTGTCGATGAGCCCCAGCGACGCGCCGTCGATCGAGGCGATCCGGCACGTGGGCCAGGTGTTCAAGGAGTTCGACTCCGATAATGCCGTGACCATCGTGCTGGAAAGCGATAAGCCACTGGGCGACGAGGCGCACCAATTTTATGGCGAGCTGATGAAAAGGCTTTCAGCTGACACCAGGCACGTCGCGCACATTCAGGACTTCTGGGGTGATCCGTTGACCGCCGGCGGATCACAGAGCGCGGACGACAAAGCCGCATATGTCGTGGTGTATCTCGTCGGCGACAACGAAACCGAAGCGTACGCGTCGGTGCATGCCGTGCGGCATATCGTGGACACCACATCGCCGCCGCGGGGGGTCAAGGCCTACGTCACCGGTCCGTCGGCACTCAACGCTGACCAGGCCGAGGCCGGGGACAAAAGCATCGCCAAGGTCACCGCGATCACCAGCCTGGTTATCGCGGTGATGCTGCTTTTCATTTACCGCTCCGTGGTGACCGCGTTTCTGGTCTTGATCATGGTCGGGATTGATCTGGGGGCGATCCGGGGAACCATTGCCTTTCTCGCCGATCGCAACGTGTTCAGTCTTTCCACCTTCGCGACCAATCTGCTGGTGCTGTTGGCCATTGCGGCGACCACGGACTATGCGATATTCATGCTCGGGCGTTACCACGAAGCGCGCAACGCCGGCGAGGATCGCGAGACCGCCTTTTACACGATGTTCCATGGGACTGCCCACGTGATCTTGGGCTCCGGATTGACCATTGCCGGCGCCATGTATTGCCTTAGCTTCGCCCGGCTTCCGTATTTCAATACACTCGGTCCGCCGTGCGCGATAGGCATGCTTGTCGCGGTCTTCGCAGCCCTCACGCTTGGGCCCGCGGTGCTGGCCATCGGCAGTTTCTTCAAGCTTTTCGACCCCAAGAGGAGATTGAACACCCGCCGGTGGCGGCGCGTGGGCACCGCAATCGTCCGTTGGCCGGGGCCGGTTCTAGCCGCGACCTGCGTGATCGCGTTTATCGGCCTGCTGGCGTTGCCCAGTTACAAGACGACATACGATCTGCGCAAATTCATGCCGGCCAGCATGCCGTCCAACGTCGGGGATGCGGCGGCGGGCCGGCATTTTTCGCGGGCCCGGTTGAACCCCGAGGTGCTGATGGTCGAGACCGACCACGATATGCGTAATCCGGTGGACATGCTGGTGTTGGACAAGATAGCCAAGAATATTTACCACAGTCGCGGTATCGAACAAGTCAAATCGATTACCCGGCCGTTGGGAACAACCATCAAGCACACGTCGATACCGTTCATCATCAGCATGCAGGGTGTCTCGAACACCGAAAACATGCAGTTCATGAAGGCCCGTATGGACGACATGCTGATACAGGTAAAGGCGATGGATGTATCCATCGCCACCATGCACACCATGTACGAACTCATGGGTGAAGTCATCGACAATACCGTCGACATGGATCACCTCACTCATGACCTGTCGAATATCACCAACACATTGCGGGATCACATCGCGGATTTCGAGGACTTCTTCCGGCCGATACGCAGCTACTTTTACTGGGACAAACACTGCTACGACATTCCCGTCTGCTGGTCGATCAGATCAATATTCGACATGATCGACAACGTCGACCAGATGAGCGAGAAACTCGAATATCTGGTCACGGACATGGATATTCTGGTGAAACTCCTGCCGCAAATGCGCGCCCAGATTCCACCGATGATCAACACGATGACGATCATGCGGGACATGCTGGTCGTCTGGCACGGGACGTTGCAGTCGTTCTACGACCAGTCCGATACGGGCAGCAAGGACCCCGGCGCAATGGGCCGGGTCTTTGACGCCGCCCAGATCGATGACTCCTTCTATCTGCCGCAGTCGGCCTTCAAGAATCCCGATTTCCAGCGCGGCCTGAAGATGTTCCTGTCGCCGGACGGCAAGGCGGCGCGCTTCATCATTGCCCTCGAAGGGGATCCCGCGACATCGGCCGGTATCGCCCGGGTCGAGCAGATCAAGGATGAGGCGCGGGAGGCCATCAAAGGCACTCCCCTACAGGGTGCCGCGATCTATCTGGGTGGCACCGCGGCGACGTTCCACGACATCCAAGAGGCCGCCACCTACGATCTGCTGATCGCCGGCGTGGCCGCGATCAGCCTGATCGTGATCATCATGATGCTCATTACCCGAAGTGTGGTCGCCGCGGCCGTCATCGTGGGGACCGTGCTGGTGTCTATGGGGTCCTCTTTCGGCTTGTCAGTGCTGGTGTGGGAGGACATCCTCGGCATCGAGTTGTACTGGCTGGTGTTGGCGATGTCGGTGATCCTGCTGCTGGCCGTGGGATCGGACTACAACCTGTTGCTGATCTCGCGGCTCAAGGAAGAGATCGGAGCCGGACTCAATACCGGGATCATCCGCGCGATGGCCGGCACCGGCGGAGTGGTGACGGCCGCGGGCATGGTGTTCGCCGTGACCATGTCCCTGTTCGTGTTCAGCGATCTGCGGATTATCGGCCAGATCGGCACCACCATCGGCCTGGGCCTGCTCTTCGACACGTTGATCGTGCGCTCGTTCATGACGCCGTCCATTGCCGCGTTGCTGGGGCGCTGGTTCTGGTGGCCGCAGCGGGTGCGGCCGCGCCCGGCGAGCCGGATGCTGCGGGCCTACGGACCTCGCCGGCTGGTTCGTGCCCTGCTGCTGTCGCCCAACGGCACATCGGCCACCGGGGACCGGCGCGATGGCGTCGGTCCCGGTGGAGCCCCATCAGCGATGTCGTCGCCCCACGAGACGGCATCCGGGTCGTTCGACCACGCCGACGATTCGGACCCCGCCGGCCGACGCCACTGGCAAGCCCGGGACACCGACCCCGAACCCGCGCCCTGACCGACCCCGCGCCCGGAAGGCGCGCTCCGCCGTGCCTCGAGAACCCGACGAGCCCGCATCCCGCGGCACCGGGAATGCCACACTGGTGCCCATGACGCCGTCAGCACCGCGGTCCGGGCGCCGGCAGGTGGAGCTGCTGACCCGCGACGGCTGCGCGATCTGCCTGCGGGTACACGCGCAGCTGGCCGAGCTGTCCCGGGAGCTGGGATTCGAGTTGGTCAGCACCGACGTCGACGCCGCTGCCGCGGCCGGTAATGCCGGCCTGCGGGCCGAGTTCGGCGACCGGCTGCCGGTGATCTTGCTCGATGGCCGCGAACATAGTTACTGGGAAGTCGACGAAGCCCGGCTGCGCGCTGACCTGGCCGGCTGAGAAGGCGCTGGCAGGTCGCTCAATTATTTGGTGGCCCACCTGACAAGCGTCTACCGTAGAAAGCAGTTCACTTCTCAACGCGCAAGGGAGCGGGCCAGGTGATGCTGCCGTGAGCATCCTGCTCTTCGGGGTTTCGCACCGCAGCGCGCCGGTTTCCGTTTTGGAACAACTCAGCATCGACGAATCCGAGCAAGTCAAGATCGTCGACAAGGTTTTGGAATCACCGCTGGTCACCGAGGCCATGGTGCTGTCGACGTGTAACCGCGTCGAGGTGTATGCGGTGGTGGAGGCGTTTCACGGCGGCCTGTCGGTGATCGGCCAGGTGCTTTCCGAACACTCCGGCATGTCGATGGGTGACCTGACCAGACACGCCTACGTCCGCTACAGCGAGGCCGCCGTCGAGCACCTGTTCGCGGTGGCCAGCGGTCTGGATTCGGCCGTGATCGGCGAGCAGCAGGTGCTGGGCCAGGTGCGCCGCTCGTATGCCGCCGCCGAGGCGAACCGCAGCGTCGGCCGGGTGTTGCACGAACTGGCCCAGCGGGCGCTGTCGGTGGGCAAACGGGTGCACTCCGAAACCGGAATCGACGCTGCCGGTGCTTCCGTGGTGTCAGTCGCCCTGGGCATCGCCGAACGGCACCTGGGCGGGCTGGAGGCCAAGACCGCCGTGGTGGTCGGCGCCGGGGCGATGGGTGCGCTGTCGTCCGCACACCTGACTCGGGCCGGTATCGGGCGGATCCGTGTGCTCAACCGCTCGTTGCCGCGGGCGCAGCGGCTGGCGGGCAAGGTCCGCGGAGCGGGCGTACCGGCCGAGGTGATGAGACTCGATCGCCTGGCCGAGGCGCTGTCCGATGCCGACGTGGTGGTCAGCTGCACCGGAGCGGTGAGTCCGGTGGTTTCGCTGGCCGACGTGCACCACGCGCTGGCTCAAGCCCGCCGAGACGAAGAGACGCAGCCGCTGGTCATCTGCGATCTGGGGATGCCCCGCGACGTCGATCCGGCGGTAGCCGGCCTGCCGGGCGTCTGGGTCGTCGACGTGGACCGCGTCCAACACGAGCCGTCGGCCCACGCCACGGCGGCCGACGTCGACGCCGCCCGCCACATCGTCGCCGCCGAAGTTGCCGCCTACCTGGTTGGGCAGCGGATGGCGGAGGTGACGCCGACGGTCACCGCGTTGCGCCAGCGCGCCGCCGAGGTGGTCGAGGCCGAGTTGCTGCGCCTGGAGAACCGGCTCCCCGGGCTGGAGCGCGCCGAGCGGGAAGAGGTGGCCCGCACGGTGCGGCGGGTGGTGGACAAATTGCTGCACGCGCCCACGGTGCGGATCAAGCAACTGGCCAGCGCTCCCGGCGGCGACAGCTACGCCGAGGCACTGCGCGAGCTTTTCGAACTCGATCAGACTGCCATAAACTCCGTAGCTGCCGTCGCCACCGCAGGCGAACTGCCGGCGGTGTCCAGCGGATTCGACGCGGGCATGCATCCCGGTGATCTGCCGCACGACCGGAACCCGTTTGGCGAGTAGCTGATTGTCACACGTGATCCGGATAGGTACCCGGGGCAGTTTGCTGGCCACCACCCAGGCCGCGACGGTCAGAGACGCGCTCATCGCCAACGGCCACCCGGCCGAGTTGGTGACCATCAGCACCGCCGGCGACCGGTCGTCAGCGCCGATCGAGACGCTCGGGGTGGGCGTCTTCACGACCGCGTTGCGTGAGGCCATCGAAGACGGTCGCGTCGACGCGGCCGTGCACTCGCACAAGGATTTGCCCACCGCCGAAGATCCGAGGTTCACGATCGCGGCGATACCGCCGCGCAACGATCCCCGCGATGCGGTGGTGGCCCGCGACGGGCTGGTGCTTGGGGAGTTGCCGGCCGGATCGCTGGTCGGCACCTCCTCCCCGCGGCGGGCCGCACAGCTTAGAGCATTGGGTCTCGGTTTGGAAATCCGCCCCCTAAGAGGCAACCTAGATACCAGGTTGAACAGGGTAAGCAGTGGTGATCTTGACGCCATCGTGGTGGCCCGGGCAGGTCTGGCCCGGCTGGGCCGCCTCGATGATGTCACCGAGACGTTGGAGCCCGTGCAGATGTTGCCAGCGCCGGCGCAAGGCGCGCTCGCCGTCGAATGCCGCGCAGCTGACCACCGGTTGGCGGCAGTGCTGGCGGAGCTGGACGATGCCGACACGCGAGCGGCGGTCACCGCGGAACGAGCCCTGCTGGCCGAACTGGAGGCCGGTTGCTCGGCACCGGTGGGCGCGATCGCCGAGGTGGTCGAGTCCATCGATGAGGAGGGGCGGGTCTTCGAAGAGCTGTCGCTGCGCGGCTGCGTGGCGGCGCTGGACGGATCCGACGTGATCCGCGCGTCCGGCGTCGGCACCTCCGGTCGGGCACGGGAGCTGGGGCTCTCGGTCGCCGCAGAGCTGTTCGAACTGGGTGCTCGAGAACTGATGTGGGGAGCGCGGCAAGACCCGCGCAAGGAAAAATTTGAGTGACGTGGGAGCGACAATGATGACGCGAGGGCGTAAGCCGACTCCGGGCCGCATCACTTTCGTGGGTTCTGGTCCCGGCGACCCGGGTCTGCTGACCACACGGGCTGCCGCGGTGTTGGCGAACGCCGCTCTGGTGTTCACCGACCCCGATGTACCCGAACCGGTGCTGGCGCTGATCGGCAAGGACCTGCCACCGGTATCCGGGCCGGCGCCGGCTGCCGCCCATGCGGGGGAGAACGTCGGCGTGGCTGCGGGAGAGTCCGCCCCGAGCGCCCCGGCGGTAGTCTCGAGCGGCCCCGACATCCGCCCGGCGCTGGGCGAACCCGCCGATGTGGCCAAGACGCTGACCGCCGAGGCCCGTTCGGGTGCCGACGTGGTGCGGCTGGTGGCCGGCGACCCGTTGTCGGTGGACGCGGTGATCACCGAGGTGAACGCCGTGGCACGCACCCACCTGCACTTCGAGGTCGTGCCCGGGCTGGCCGCCACCAGCGCGGTCCCGACCTATGCCGGGCTGCCGCTGGGCTCCTCGCACACGGTGGCCGACGTGCGCGGCGAACTCGATGACACCGACTGGGACGCGCTGGCCGCCGCCCCCGGACCGCTGATCCTGCAGGCGACCGCGTCGCATCTGGCCGACGCCGCACGCACCCTGCTCGACCACGAGCTGGCCGACACGACACCGTGCGTGGTCACCGCGCACGGCACCACCTGCCAGCAGCGCTCCGTCGAAACCACGCTGCAGGGACTGACCGATCCGGCCATCCTGGGCGGCGCCGACCCCGCTGGCCCGTTCGCCGGGCCGCTGGTGGTGACCATCGGCAAGACCGTGAGCAACCGGGGCAAGCTGAACTGGTGGGAGAGCCGGGCGCTGTACGGCTGGACGGTGCTGGTGCCCCGCACCAAGGACCAGGCCGGCGAGATGAGCGAGCGGTTGACGTCCTACGGGGCGCTGCCGGTCGAGGTGCCGACCATTGCCGTCGAACCGCCGCGCAGCCCCGCGCAGATGGAACGCGCCGTCAAGGGCCTGGTTGATGGCCGGTTCCAATGGGTGGTGTTCACCTCGACCAACGCGGTGCGGGCCGTCTGGGAGAAATTCGGCGAATTCGGTCTGGATGCGCGGGCGTTCTCCGGGGTCAAGATCGCTTGTGTCGGCGAGTCGACCGCCGACCGGGTTCGTGCCTTCGGGATCAGTCCCGAGCTGGTGCCGTCCGGCGAGCAGTCGTCGATGGGTCTGCTCGACGAATTCCCGCCGTATGACAGCATTTTCGACCCGGTCAACCGGGTCCTGCTGCCGCGCGCCGACATCGCCACCGAAACGCTGGCCGAGGGACTGCGCGAACGTGGCTGGGAAATCGAGGACGTCACCGCCTACCGGACCGTGCGGGCCGCGCCGCCGCCGGCGGCCACCCGCGAAATGATCAAGACGGGCGGTTTCGACGCGGTGTGCTTCACCTCGAGTTCCACCGTGCGCAACCTGGTCGGCATTGCCGGTAAGCCGCACGCGCGCACCATCATCGCCTGCATCGGCCCCAAGACGGCCGAGACCGCCGCCGAATTCGGGCTTCGGGTGGATGTTCAGCCGGAGACCGCCGCCGTGGGTCCACTGGTGGACGCCCTGGCCGAGCATGCCGCCAGATTGCGCGCCGAGGGGGCGCTGCCGCCGCCACGCAAGAAGAGCCGCAGGCGCTAGTGCTCGGCGGTGATCGCAAGCGTGGCGGAGCCGGGCGCAGCGGGTCGCCGCGCATGAGCTCGGCGGTGATCGCAAGCGTGGCGGAGCCGGGCGCAGCGGGTCGCCGCGCATGAGCTCGGCGGTGATCGCAAGCGTGGCGGAGCCGGGCGCAGCGGGTCGCCGCGCATGAGCTCGGCGGTGATCGCAAGCGTGGCGGAGCCGGGCGCAGCGGGTCGCCGCGCATGAGCTGGCCGCGGCAGCGCCCACGCCGGCTCCGCGCAACCCCCGCGATGCGCCGTTTGGTGGCGCAAACCTCTTTGGAGCCAAGGCATTTGGTGCTACCGATGTTCGTCGCCGAGGGCATATCGGAATCGCAGCCCATCCGTTCTATGCCGGGCGTTGTGCAGCACACCCGTGATTCGCTGCGCAGCGCCGCCGCCGACGCGGTCGCTGCCGGAGTGGGCGGGCTGATGCTATTCGGCGTGCCCCGTGACCAGGACAAGGACGCTGTCGGCTCGGCCGGCACCGATCCGGACGGCATCCTCAACGTCGCGCTTCGGGACCTGGCCAAGGACCTGGGCGACGCGACGGTGTTGATGGCCGACACCTGCCTGGACGAGTTCACCGACCACGGGCATTGCGGTGTCCTCGACGAGCGCGGCCGGGTCGACAACGACGCCACCGTGGACCGCTACGTGGAACTGGCGGTGGCCCAAGCACGGGCAGGGGCCCACGTGGTCGGTCCGAGCGGAATGATGGACGGCCAGGTGGGCGCGATCCGCGACGGCCTGGACGCCGCCGGCTACACCGACGTGGTGATCCTGGCCTACGCCGCCAAGTTCGCCTCGGCGTTCTACGGACCCTTCCGGGAGGCGGTGAGCTGCAGCCTGTCCGGCGACCGGCGGACCTACCAGCAGGAACCGGGCAATGCGCGCGAGGCGCTGCGGGAAATCCAGCTGGATCTGGACGAGGGCGCCGATATCGTGATGGTCAAACCGGCGATGGGGTATCTGGACATCGTGTCCGCGGCTGCCGCGAATTCGCCGGTGCCGGTGGCGGCCTACCAGGTCTCGGGGGAGTACGCGATGATTTGCGCGGCCGCGGCTCACAACTGGATCGACGAACGTGCCGCCGCGCTGGAATCGCTGACCAGCATCCGGCGCGCCGGGGCCGATATCGTGCTCAGCTACTGGGCCGCCGAAGCGGCGGGTTGGCTTTCGTGACGGAGGCTTCGATGACATCATCGGGGGACACCAAATCCAAGCCGTTGTTCTACGAACCCGGCGCCAGCTGGTATTGGCTGTTGGCCGGTCCGATCGCGGCGGTGTCGATGATTTTGATCGAAATGTCCGGCGGCGGCGGGGTTGGGCTGGTGACGCCGGCGATTTTCCTGGTGATGGTGTCGGTGTTCGTGGCGGTGCAAGTGAAGGCGGCGCGTATCCACACCTCCGTGGAACTCACCGAAGACGCGTTGCGACAGGGCACCGAGACCATCCTGGTGTCCGAGATCGTGAAGGTGTTTCCCGAGCCGGAGAATTCGGAGGCATCGGGCAAGCCGTTGGCCAAGTGGCAGTCGGCGCGGGCGCTCGGCGAACTGGTCGGGGTGCCGCGGGGCCGGGTGGGCATCGGTCTGAAGCTCACCGGGGGCCGCACCGCCCAAGCCTGGGCGCGACGGCATCGTCACTTGCGGGCTGCGCTGACTCCACTGGTTACCGAGCGTGTCGAGCCCGTTCAGATGGACGTCGACGATGACGACACGGGGTCGGCGCGGTGACCGCCCGTCACCGGGCGATGGCCGAGCTGACCGTGGCCTTGGCCGCTGTGGTGGCCACCGCGGCGAGTTGGCTGCATACCCGGTCGACAGTGGTGGTGGGGCCGGTTGCCGACGGGCAGCCGGTCACCGTGTCGGTGGTCTATCACCCGCAGCTGCTGGTGCTGACGTTGTTGCTGGCGACGGTCGCCGGAATTTTCGCGGTGGTGGGGGCGGCCCGGTTGCGGCGAAGTGCCCGGCCATCGGCGGGGGCTGAGCCGACTGCTAAGCCGTCTTCCTGATCAGCGGCAGGACCAGCTGACGGCGGCTGACGATGGCGTCAGCCAAGTCGCGAAGCGCCTCGTGGACGGAACCGGTGAGCGGAAACAGTGCATCGTCGCGGTCGTCGCCGAGCAGCTGGCGGACGGCTGGGCTCGCCACCAGCGACCACTGCACGCCGGCAGCATGGCAGTTCTCGTCGAGCATGTGCAACAGCGAGATAGCGGCCGCAGAGAAGTAGTCGACCTCGCTCAGGTCGAGGACCACGGGATGATCCTCGAGGATGAACCGCTGCAGGTACTTGCCGACCTCGTCGATGTTGACGGCGTCGATGTCGCCACGGATGGTCACCACCGTCGCCAGGTGACGACAGTGCGCGCGAATGTGAGCACCGGCGCAGTCGTAGGTCCAGTTTCCCCGTCGACCCGTCGGATCAGCGACGTCGGCGATAGTCATGAGCGGCCTCACTCCCCGTGGCAGTCTGCGCCCAACGCTAAACCGCAAACCTAAGGAGACCGAAAGCCGCGTCTAACTCTTTGCTAAGAGCGATTTTCGCGGCAGTTGCCAAGCCTCCAGCAACGTCGGACGCACCAGGGGCGGCGGATTCCACGGCAACCTCCCAGGATGTGCCCGTGCCGTCGGGAGCGTCTCGCTGTTAGGCTGCGATGGCTGCCCATCGCCAGTCGGCGGGCTGGAGAACAGGCGGGTCGCCCGCTCAGCCGAAGCAGCAGGCGAACGCCCGACGACAATGCGCGCCACGTAGCGAGGTGGGGCAGCGGCACCACCCGCCCGTCGGGGAGCTTGCGGGGCGGAGTCGGGCAATCGGATGACGAAACAGCAGAGTCCAGACGGAAAGAGCGTCGTGCGCACCGGAGACATCACCGCAGACATCAGGGGTGAGATCCGCGGGGAGATCAAGTCGCTGACGGGGCTTCGCATCATCGCCGCCGTGTGGGTCGTGCTGTTTCACTTCCGGCCGATGCTGGGCGATGCATCGCCGGATTTCCGCGATGCCCTCGCGCCGGTGCTCAATTGCGGTGCGCAGGGCGTCGACCTGTTCTTCATTCTCAGTGGCTTTGTGCTGACCTGGAACTACCTTGACCGCATGGGCAGGTCCTGGTCGACCCGCGCCACCGTGCATTTCCTGTGGTTGCGGCTGGCCCGGGTGTGGCCGGTCTACCTGGTCACCTTGCACCTGGCCGCACTGCTGGTGATCTTGAGCCTGCACGTCGGGCATGTGCCGCTGCCGGAAGTGCGAGATCTCACCGCTATCAGCTACGTGCGGCAGATCCTGTTGGTGCAGTTGTGGTTTCAGCCGTTCTTCGACGGGTCCAGTTGGGACGGTCCGGCCTGGTCGATCAGCGCCGAATGGCTGGCCTACCTGCTGTTCGGTCTGCTCATCCTGGTGATCTTGCGGATGGAACGCGCTACGCGCGCCCGCAGCCTGATGCTGCTGGCTTTCGCCGCGTCGTTGCCTCCGGTGCTGCTGTTGCTGGCCAGCGGCCAGTTCTACACGCCGTGGAGCTGGCTGCCACGCATCGTCACACAGTTCATCGCGGGGGCGCTGGCCTGTGCAGCGGTGCGCCGGTTGCGGCTGTCCGATCGTGCTCGCCGAGTGGCCGGATACCTTGCCCTGCTGCTGATTGCGGTCATGGTGGCCGTCATGTACTGGTTGGACGCGCATCCCATCACCGGAGTCGTGGACAGCGGCGGCGTGGTCGACGTGTTGTTCGTTCCGCTGGTGATCACGCTGGCGGTCGGCGTCGGCAGCCTGCCGAGACTGCTGTCGACGCGGCTGATGGTTTATGGCGGGCAAATCTCATTTTGCCTGTACATGGTGCATGAGCTGGTGCACACGGGGTGGGGCTGGGCCGTCCTTCAATTCGATCTGACGCCGCAGGACAACCCGTGGAAATGGAACATCATCGGCCTGCTCGCGATCGCCGTGGGTGCCTCGATCTTGCTGTATCACCTCGTCGAGGAGCCCGCGCGGCGCTGGATGCGCAAGATGGTAGATGTAAGAGCACTGCACCGGAAAAGCGAATCCGCTGAGTCGACGAGCGCGACGCTTCATCCGATCGACGGTGCGCGGGAAGCGGTTTCGGCCCGCGCGGTGTGACGGTTGCAGCGCGTCGACGACGAGTTTGCCTGGATTCCTCGTACGATGACGACGCCGTATCCCAGCGGAGGTTGGTAGTGAGTCGGGTGGCCATGTTCATCATTGGTCTGACTCTGATGGCCGGCGCAACCCCGGCAACCCTTGGCTACCGCCCGCTGACCATGGATTTCCGGCTCACCCACCTCGCGGTGATCGGTGACTCCTATACCGCCGGCACCGACGAGGGAGGCCTGGGCTCCACGTCGTGGACGGCACGCGCCTGGCAGGCGCTGGCTCGCGCCGGAGAGCGGATTGCCGCCGAGGTGGCAGCCGAGGGCCGGGCCGGTTACGGGGTGCCCGGTGACCATGGCAGCGTCTTCGAGGATCTGACCGCCAGGGCGGTCAAGCCCGACGATGTGCTGGTCGTGTTCTTCGGCTCCCGCAACGACGAAGGCGTCGACCCGCAACTGCTGGCCGAAAAGGCCGGCGAGACATTCGATCTGGCGCGCCGCTTGGCGCCGTCCGCGAGGCTGCTGGTGATCGGGCCGCCGTGGCCCACCGCCGAGGTCCCCGACTGGGTGCTGCAGATTCGCGACGTGCTCAACGCCGCGGCTCACGCCGCGGGAGCAGCATTCGTCGATCCGATCGGCGACGGCTGGTTCGTGGACAGGCCCGAGTTGATCGGCGCCGACGGCGTGCACCCCACCGATGCCGGGCATCAGTATCTGGCGGACAAGATCGCACCGCTCATTCGCGCGCAGTTGCTTCGATGAGCGGGCTGATTTTCGTCCAAACCTTCAGCCGCACAAGGTGTTAAGTGTCGCCATTCAGTCTTCCGCGTGCCTTTCGTAGTCCCAACGCTCAAGGCGCGCTTGCAATTGCACGAGACCGAGCCCGGCGACTGGCGTGAGCGCCGTCACAAATATCAGCATCAACGGACTCATCTCGAAACCTCCAAGACTCTTTCAGTGATAACACGTTCTGCGTGGTTATGTGGTTCATTCGCAAAGAAATTCATCCGTGTCGTAATCCAACTTCACCCTTCGGCCAGGGCGCGATCGGCCAGCGCACCGATAACCGGTGTCAGCAGCTGCGAGTACTCGGTGGTCACGTGGTTGTCGTCGCGGAACACCAGGGTGTTGCCCACGATCACTGGGCATCGCTCGGTGCTGCAGAACAGATCGGTCAGATCCGCGTAGTGGCCGCCGGCGGCCGCGGTGGCCGCCTGCTCGGCGGCGATGCCCTCGCCGTTGGCGGCCTGCGATCGCTGGGGTGCGCAGCCGCGTGCGTCGTCCAGGTGCGCGGAAAGGCACGTCGGCACCGAAGACTGCGGATCGGCGACCGGGCCCAGCACCAGCACCGCCGAACCGTTGCTGCGCAGCTGGGCCACCGTCCGGAACAGCGCATCGATCCAGGCCGGGTCGTAGGACGCGAAGCTGAAGTCCGCGTGGTAGCGGCGGCTCATGCCCAGCACCACCAGTCGCGGCCGCTCGGCCCGCAGCCGGTCGAGTATCTCGGCGCGCCACTGTTCGCACTCGGTGTACCTGCGGCCCAGGTACGGGCTGACGATCGGCAGGTCCAGCAACGGGCAGGTCACTTTGGCCAACGTCTCCAGCCGCCAGTGCCGCTGCTCGGCGGCCTGTTGCAGAGCCGGGTCCCACATGGCGGCATGCGAGTCGCCGACCAGCGCGATGGTCGTCGCCGACGCGGTGTCGGCCGAAGCGCACTCGCGCTGGCCGACGTCACGCCAGGACCGCAGGCAGCCGTTGACGAAGACGGGGGCCTTGTCGCCGGGCGCCGCAGCCAGCTGCGGGTTCAGATTCGTCGGCACCGCCCGCAGGTCCGCGGCGGCTGCGACGGCGTCGCGCACCTGGGCGAAGAGACTTCGGACTGCCACCTCCTGCGGGCTCGGGGCTTTCGCGCTCGCGGCCGCCGACGGAAGCGCGGCGATCTTGGCCTCGGGGGCGGCGGCTCCGTGGCCGGCCGGCACCGGTATCGCGGTCAGCAGTAGCGCGGACGCGCACGCCGCGACGCCGCTGGCCGCACCGGCCAGCGCCAGGCTCGCCTTGGCGGATCGGCGGAACGCCGCGGCGAACCGGCCAGGATTTTCGACCAGATGCAGCGTGATCACCGCGAGCCCGGCCGAGACGATGGTGGCCGCCAGCCTGGCCGGCAGTCCGGCGGAATCGCCGAGCAGCGGCGGCATCAGGAGCAGCACCGGCCAATGCCAGAGGTACCACGAGTACGACACCCTGCCGATCGCCCGCATGGCCGGGCGGCACAGCACGCGACCGACTCCCATCGCGCCGGTGACGCAACCGCTGCCGATCACCAACGCGGTGCCCAGCACCGGCAGCAGCGCCGCGGTGCCGGGATAGGGAGTTCCCGGGCCCAGCTGGGTGCAGGTCAGCAGGATCAGCGCCAGACCGCCCCAGCCGACGACTGCCGCGGGCGCCAGCGGCAGCCGCCGCCAATGACCGATCGAGAGGGCCACCAACCCGCCGACGGCCAGCTCCCACGCACGGGTGGGCAGCGAGAAGAACGCCCACGACGGCGACGTGCGGGTCCAGATCGCCGCCGCTGCCAGCGACGCCGCCGCCACCAAACCCAGGGCGACGGCATACGGCATGGCCCGCGACCCGGCGCTGCGGCCGAAACGTCGGACCAGCCAGCCGGTACCGATGATCAGCGCCGGCCAAACCAGGTAGAACTGTTCCTCGACTCCCAGTGACCAGTAGTGCTGGAAGGGCGACGGCGGCTGGTCGGCGGCCAGGTAATCGGTGCCTTGCCCGGCGAACCGGTAGTTGCCGACATACAACGCGCTGGCAATGCCGTCGACGAAAACCCGCCGCGCCTGCAGGGGTGGCAGCAGAGCGGCGGCGCCGATCGCGGTGGCCACGCCGACGGTGGCCGCGGCGGGCAGCAGCCGGCGCGCCCGGGCACCGTAGAAGCGGCCCAGCCGGACGGTACGGGTGGTGGTCACCTCGCGCCACAGCAAGCCGGTGATGAGGAAGCCGGAGATGACGAAGAAGACGTCCACGCCGATGTAGCCGCCGACGACGCCCGGTATGCCTGCGTGGTACAGCACGACGGCGACCACCGCGACCGCGCGCAAGCCCTCGATGTCCGGGCGGAAACCCATCCCCCGACGGGGTCGCTCTCCTGGACGCACCGGCCCGGCGGGATCTGCCGGGTTTCCTGGTTTTTGCGGGGGGAGTGTCATCGGGCTCGCTTCAGGACGCCATCCAGGCCAGCTCGCCGGGCAGTTGTCCACGCCAATAGTCCGTGTCGTGCCCGCCGGCGGAGAAGCTGCCCGCCGGGGCCGTTTTCAGTTGGCTGACGAACTGACGCGTGGCGAAGTAGAACCGATCGCCGATGCCGCAGTCCACCCGCAACGGAATCTGGTTCAGCGCCGGCAGACCCATGACGCTGTGGGCCACCCAGTCGTCGTAGCTGTCGAACGCGCCCGGTGCGCTGCCGGTGAACGAGGTGTACAAGGCCGGGCTGATCGCGCAGATTCCGGCCGTCCGCGCCGGGCCCAGCCGAGCACCCAGCAGCAGCGCGCCGTATCCACCCATGGACCATCCCAGGAATCCCACCCGGGTGGTGTCCATCCCCATCGAGGCCAGCAGCGGCAGCAGCTCGTCGAGCACCATCGCGCCGGAGTCGATGCCGGATGCCCTGCGGTGCCAGTAGGTGTTGCCGCCGTCGACACCGACCACCGCGAACGGTGGCTTGCCCGCCTTGACCAGCTGGGCCAACCCCTCCTCGACGCCGAGGTCGAGCATCATGCCGGCGTTGCCGTCCTTACCGTGCAGGGCGATGACCGGCCGCAATAACCTGGTCTGGCCCGGCGGCAGGGCGATCACCCAGTTCGTCTGGATCCCGCCGCGGGCTGCCGAGATGAACGAGCCGGACAGCTTGGTCGGCAAGCTGGTGCCGGCTGCCGGGGGCTCGAACGGGGCGGGCGCCTGCGGTGGAGCCGCCTGGGGTTTGAGCGGATCCAGCAGGGCGCTCAGAGCCCACACACCAGCGGCTCCTGCGCTGGCTCCGGCGCCCATCCGCAGCACCGCGCGACGGGTCAGGTCAGCCACGGGGCCATAATGCCGCCCCGACAGGGTTTTTCCCGCCGAGCCACGCCGCATCGGTAGCCCAATCGTGACGCTGGACCGGGGCTGCTCGGATTCCAGGTGTCCACACGCGGCAAATGCACACTCTTGCACCACCCGGCGCCCGGATTGGGGAGGTTTTCGCCCTTGGGCAGCGCTGGTGCGGCCTCAATCATGGAAAGCGCCCGGTCGGGCATCGGAGATGACCAGGGCAGGGGTCAAGGCCAGCTCAAAGTCAGGACAACCAACCGCACCCGGCCCGGCGTCGTTGGGCACGATCGGCCGTTGACCTTGGTAGGAGAAAGAGGACCCGGATGAGCCTGGCTTTTCATTGGTTTCTGCCGACGTACGGCGATTCACGCAATCTGGTTGCGGGTGGGCACGGTACCGCGATGCGTGGCGACCGGCCCGCGACGCTGAAGTACCTGCACCAGATCTGCGCGGCCGCCGAAACCAACGGTTTCGAGGCGGTGCTCACCCCGACCGGGTTGTGGTGCGAGGACGCCTGGCTCACCACCGCGATGCTGGTCGAGCGCACCGAGACGCTGAAGTTTCTGGTCGCCCTGCGTCCCGGCCTGACCAGTCCCACCCTGGCCGCCCAGATGGCCGGCACCTTCCAACGCCAGTCCGGTGGCCGGCTGCTGCTCAACGTCGTCACCGGCGGTGAACCGCACGAGCAGCGCGCCTACGGGGACTTCTTGGACAAACAGTCGCGGTATGCCCGCACCGGCGAGTTCCTGCACGCGGTGCGGCAACTGTGGACGTCGAGTGAGCCGGTGACCTTCACCGGCGACCACATCCGCGTGGAAGGCGCGGCGCTGAACAACCGGCCCGACCCGGTTCCCGCGGTGTTCTTCGGCGGATCGTCCGGCTCGGCCGGGCCGGTCGCGGCGAAGTATTCCGACGTCTACCTCACCTGGGGCGAGCCGCTCGGCGCGGTTGGCGACAAACTGGACTGGATTGGCGGGCTGGCGGCCGAGCACGGCCGAACTCTGCAGTACGGCTTACGGATTCACGTGATCAGCCGGGACACCTCCGCGCAGGCCTGGGCGGAGGCCGATCGGCTGCTCGACGGTATCGACCCGGCAGATGTCGCCAGGATGCAGGCCAATCTGGCGCGCAGCGAGTCGGAGGGACAGCGCCGCATGGTCGAGCTGCGCGGCGGCAACAACGACCGACTGGTGATCGCGCCCAACCTGTGGGCCGGGGTCGGCCTGGTGCGCGGCGGGGCGGGCACCGCGCTGGTCGGGTCGCACGACGAGGTCGCCGACAGGCTGGCCGAGTATGCGCAGTTGGGCATCACCCACTTCATCCTGTCGGGATATCCGCACCTGGAAGAGGCCTACTGGTTTGGTGAAGGCGTGCTGCCGCTGCTCGAGCGCAGGGGTCTGTGGGCGCGGCCCAACGGTCAGTCGCCACCGGCCCCGGCGCCGTTGGCGGTTGTCTCGGCGCATTAGCCTGTCACCGATTACCGCGCTCGCCAGGGGATTTGGCGGGCCAACCGGCACGCGGGCAGCGCGCTGACCCCGCAACCGGCAGCGGCATCCGCACCCCACCTTGTTATAGACGATTGCGTTCCTTACGCGGATCGGCTATGGTCGGATTTTAGTGAACGCAATCGTATACAAAATGGACGTGCGTTCCCCCGTCAACAAGGAAGCGAGATTCCCATGACAACCGAGGCCAACGTTGCCGGTTTCGAGCCGTTGTACGGCGACCCGGAACTGAACGACGGATTGATCCCGTGGGACATCGGCGGCCCGCAGCCGGTCGTCGAGCAACTGGTCGCCTTTGGTGGCATCCGCGGCGAGGTCCTCGACCCGGGCACGGGTCCCGGTTACCACGCGATTCACTATGCGTCGCAAGGGTTTTCGGTGACCGGTGTCGACGGGTCGCCCTCGGCCATCGAGCGGGCCAGGCGCAATGCGGATCGCGCCGGCGTCACAGTCGACTTCCGGGTGGCCGATGCCACCCGCCTGGACGGCTTCGAGGGGCGGTTCGACACCGTGGTGGACAGCGCGTTCTATCACGTCTTCCTCGGCGACGAAGCAACCCAGACGCGCTACACGCAGGCGCTGCACCGGGCCACCAGGCCCGGGGCGCGGTTATACATGTTCGAGTTCAGCCCGCACAACGTCAACGGCATCCAGTGGGCCGGCATACCGGCGGACAACTTCGACCGGGTGCTCGGTGCAGGCGGGTGGCGGGTGGATTACCTGGGCGCCACCACCTACCAGGCGCGCTTCCTCCCGCGGACTTTCGACGCGATGACCAAAGTGGTCTCGGAGAGGCAGGACGAGATGCTCGAGCGCATGCGACCGCTCGTGCAGCAGCTGAACGTGCTGCAGCCGCTGCTGCAGGACCACCGGGTACACATCCCGGTGTGGGCCGTGGTGGCCACCCGCCTGGACTGAGGCCACTGCGTTGATAGCCAAACCCTCATGAGTCCAACGGTTTTCGTGTCACCGCCGGCCAGGACAAGGTGTGCCGACGGCCGCTGCGTGTCGACGTGTGACCGGCGGCCACACGATTAGGGACCAACGCCTCCTGACACCGAGGCCGACGTTTGCCTAACGTCTGTGGTGAGGAGGTGCACCGGTGCCGGTGGATGCGATTGTGGGATACGACGGTTCGCCGGGGGCAAGTGTCGCGATAGCTGCCGGTGCATTGTTGTTTCCCGGGGCGCACGGGTGGATTACCTATCTGTGGGTTCCGCCGTTCGCGAGTGAAAAGGTTCGCCGGCGGCTGCGCCCCATGGCTCGCGACGCGAACGAGTTGGCTGAGATGGTCGAGCGCGAGGGTGAGTGCGAGGCCGAGCGAATAGTCGGGATGGGTGTGACGCTGGCTCGCGCCGCCGGGTGGCATGCCGAGCCGCTGCTGAAGCGCACGTGGGGTCCGGAGGGGCTGCGAATCGCGCAAGCGGTCGACGATGTGCAGGCGGACCTGGTGGTTGTCGGGGCTCGCGGGCTCGGAGGGACCCAGGCGGTGCTGGGCAGCGTATCCGACATGGTGCTGCATTACTGCCCGAAGCCGGTGGTCGTGGTGCCGCATCCGATGCTGTCGGCCGAGTACGAAGCGCTCGCCGACGGGCCGATCCTCGTCGGCTGGGACGGCTCCAGCGGTGCCGCTACGGCGTTGGCGACGGCCAAGCGGCTGTGCCCGCAACGAGATGTGTTGCTGATATCTGTCGGCGACGGCCCGGCGCCCGCCCCGCCGGTCGATTCCTCGGGAGCGGCAGCCGCAGACGTTCTCCGGTTGACCGTCAACCGCGGTCACGGTTTCCGCGCTCGTGCCGTCTCGGAAGCACTGGTGGCGGCCGCCGACGACCGCGATGCGGCTCTGGTGGTGGTCGGCTCCCGGGGACGTTCCGGCGCGCGGGATATCGTGCTGGGCAGCGTAGCCGTGGGAACCGTGCACCACTCCCATCGACCGGTGATGGTCGTCCCGGGCGGGTGGGAGGTCGCCTCCGGATCATGATCGGCCGGCCCGGGCCGTCGGCGGTGCCGCGGCCCGCGTCGGCAATCTGAAACGAACAAGTGGTTGGTCAGTGCGCAAGGGTCGCAAGGGTCGCAAGGGTAGCAAGGGTCGCAAGGGTCGCAATGGGTAGCAAGGGGTGAGGTGAGTGCCGGGATCCACGGCTCATCACGGTCTGTCAGCACACGAGGTGGTGCTGCTATTGGAGTCCGATCCGCACCGCGGGCTGTCCGGTGGCGAAGCGGCGGAGCGATTAGAACGCTTTGGACCCAACACCTTGCCGGTGGCTGCGCGGGGCGGCTTGTTGGTGCGCATTCTGCGGCAGTTTCACCATCCGCTCATCTACGTCCTGCTCGCAGCCGGGCTGATTACCGCGGGACTGCGCGAATACGTCGATTCCGCGGTGATCTTCGGTGTGGTTGTCGTCAATGCCATCGTGGGTTTCATCCAAGAATCCAAGGCCGAGGCCGCGCTGGAGGGATTGCGGTCCATGGTGCGCACCCAGGCCAAGGTGGTTCGTGGCGGTCACGAGCACACCGTGCCGTCGGAGGACCTGGTTCCCGGGGACCTCGTGCTGCTGGAGAGCGGCGACAAAGTGCCGGCCGACCTGCGGCTGGTGCGGGTAACCGAACTGCACGTCAACGAGTCAGCGCTCACCGGAGAGTCGGTGCCGGTCCATAAGGACGCGGTCGCATTACCGGAGGCCACTCCGGTCGCGGATCGCTGCAATATGGTCTACTCCGGCACCCTGGTGACCGCGGGGCACGGCGCCGGCATCGCCGTCGCGACCGGCGCCGAAACGGAACTGGGTGAAATTCATCGGCTGGTCGGTGCCGCGGAAACCCTGATGACGCCGCTGACCGCGAAGCTGGCCTGGTTCAGCAAGGTCCTGACCATCGCCATCCTCGGTCTGGCGGCGGTCACCTTCGCCGCGGGATTGCTGCGCCGCCAGGATGCCGTCGAAACCTTCACCGCCGCGATCGCCCTCGCGGTCGGGGCCATCCCCGAGGGCCTGCCGGCCGCCGTCACCATCACGCTGGCTATCGGTGTGGCCCGAATGGCCAAGCGCCGCGCGGTGATTCGGCGGCTGCCGGCGGTGGAGACGCTGGGCAGCACCACCGTCATCTGCAGCGACAAGACCGGAACGCTGACCGAGAACCAGATGACCGTCCAGATGATCTGGACCCCCGACGGCATGGTCGAGGTGACCGGAACGGGCTATGCGCCCGACGGTGTCCTGCAGGATCGCGACGGCGCCCCTGTGTCGGTGGATGCCCATGCGGCACTGCGCTGGTCACTGATCGCCGGTGCGCGCTGCAACGACGCGGCACTGAGCCACGACGATGGGCACTGGAGTGTTATCGGTGACCCGACCGAGGGCGCGATGCTGGTTGTCGCGGCCAAGGCTGGGCTCGATGTGGAGCGCGTCGCCGCGGGCATGCCGCGGGTGGCGGCCATCCCGTTCAGCTCCGAGCGCCAGTACATGGCCACCCTGCATCGTGACGGAGCTGACCACGTGGTGCTGGCCAAGGGCGCGGTGGAGCGGATGCTCGAGTTGAGCAGCACGCAGCTGCGTGCCGACGGCGCGTTGCGTCCGCTGGACCGCGCGACGGTGTTGCGGGCCGCCGACCTACTCAGCGCCCGGGGTCTACGGGTACTGGCCACCGCCGTCCGCGCCGGAGCCGACCCCGGCGAGTTCGACGACGATGCGCTGCCGGGCACGCTGGCGTTCACCGGGCTGCAGGCAATGCTTGATCCTCCTCGGGCCGCCGCGTCATCCGCTGTCGCGGCCTGCCACACCGCCGGTATCGCGGTCAAGATGATCACCGGTGACCACGCCGGTACCGCCACAGCGATCGCGGCCAAGGTCGGATTGCTCGACGACGAGGAACCGACGGCAGGCGCGGTGCTTACCGGTGCCGAGTTGGCTGTCCTGAGTAGCGACGACTATCCCGACGCCGTGGACCGGGCCAAACTATTCGCCAGGGTCTCGCCGGAGCAGAAGCTGCGGCTCGTGCAGGCATTACAGGACAGGGGTCATGTGGTCGCCATGACCGGCGACGGCGTCAACGACGCACCGGCATTGCGGCAGGCCAACATCGGCGTCGCGATGGGCCTCGGCGGCACCGAGGTCGCCAAGGACGCCGCCGACATGGTGTTGACCGACGACGACTTCGCCACCATCGAGGCCGCGGTCGAAGAGGGCCGCGGGGTCTTCGACAATCTGACGAAGTTCATCACCTGGACGCTGCCCACCAATATCGGTGAGGGACTGGTGATCCTGGTCGCGATCGCAGTCGGTGGCGCCCTGCCGATACTGCCGACCCAAATTCTGTGGATCAACATGACCACCGCGATCGCGCTCGGCCTCATGCTCGCCTTCGAGCCCAAGGAAGCCGGCATCATGACTCGTCCGCCGCGCGATCCCGACCAGCCGCTGCTGACCCGCGGCCTGGTGGCGCGGATTCTGCTGGTCGCCACCATGCTGGTCGCCACTGCCTGGTGGCTGTTCGAATGGGAAATCGGCAAAGGCGCCAGCGTCGAAGTAGCCCGGACCGCGGCGCTGAACCTCTTTGTGGTGGTTGAGGCCTTTTACCTGTTCAGCTGCCGGTCGCTGACCCACTCGGCCTTCCGGATCGGCATCTTCTCCAATCGCTGGATCATCGTGGGCGTGACCGTGCAGGCCGTCGCTCAACTTGCCATCACCTATCTACCCGCGATGAACACGGTGTTCGGTACGGCACCGATCGGGGCGCCCGCCTGGATGCGGATCTTCGCCGTCGCCACGGTTGTCACCCTCGTCGTCGCCGTCGACAAGCTGCTGCGCAGGGGCCGCGGCGCGCATCGCACATCAGAACCCGATCGCTCACGAGGCGCGGCGCCAACTGGCGGTAGTCGCTGACAACAACTGCTAGCGTCCGATAATGCGGCGGACGCAGAACCGAGCGCATCGCCTGGCTCGCCCGAACATCGAGTGCGGGCCGGCCCGCCCGGCTTCGAGTATGACTTCCCAACTGCGCCAAGGACTGTCGCAGCGTCAGCTCAACATGATCGCGATCGGCGGGGTGATCGGCGCCGGCTTGTTCGTCGGCTCCGGCGTGGTGATCCAGGCGACCGGGCCCGCGGCGTTCCTGACCTACGCCATGTGCGGGGTGCTGATCGTGCTGGTGATGCGGATGCTCGGGGAGATGGCCACCGCGAACCCGTCCACCGGGTCGTTCGCCGACCACGCGGCCACCGCCCTGGGGGGATGGGCCGGGTTTTCGGTGGGCTGGCTGTATTGGTACTTCTGGGTGATCGTCGTCGGTTTCGAGGCAGTGGCCGGCGGCAAAGTCCTCAACTACTGGTTTCCTGCGCCACTGTGGCTGTGCTCGCTATGCCTGATGGTGCTGATGACCACGACCAACCTGTTCTCGGTGTCGTCCTTCGGGGAGTTCGAATTCTGGTTCGCCGGAATCAAAGTCGCGACCATCGTGATCTTTCTCGGCGTGGGCACCGCCTTCGTGCTCGGCTTCCTGCCGGGCCACGGCATGGATCTCGCCAACCTCAGCGCGCATGGCGGGTTTTTCCCCAAGGGTGTCGGCGCCGTGTTCGCGGCCATCGTGGTGGTGATCTTCTCCATGGTCGGCGCCGAGGTGGTCACCATCGCCGCGGCCGAAAGCCGAGATCCGCAGCGCGCGATACAGCGCGCGACCAACTCGGTGGTCGCGCGCATCGCTATCTTCTTCGTCGGCTCGGTTTTCCTGGTGGTCGTCATCCTGCCTTGGGACTCAGTGGAACTCGGCGCCTCGCCGTACGTCGCGGCGCTCAAGCACCTGGGTCTTCCCGCGGCGGCCCAGATCATGAACGCGGTGGTGCTCACCGCGGTGCTGTCCTGCCTCAACTCCGGCCTGTATACCGCGTCGCGGATGCTGTTCGTGCTTGCCGACCGGCGCGAGGCGCCGGCACTTCTGGTCAAGGTCAGCCGGCGCGGGGTACCGCACATCGCGATCCTGTGCTCGTCGGCGGTGGGGTTCGGTTGCGTCGTCATGGCGTGGCTCGCGCCCGGCACGGTGTTTCTCTTCCTGCTCAACTCCTCAGGCGCGGTGATCTTGTTCGTCTACCTGCTCATCGCGCTGTCGCAAATAGTGCTGCGCCGCCGCACACCCGCCGAGAAGCTGAGGGTGAAGATGTGGTTGTTCCCGGCGCTGTCGATTCTCACGGTCGCCGGAATCATCGCCGTACTGGTGCAAATGGCGTTCGACAGTACCGCGCGCACCCAGCTGTGGCTCAGCCTGCTGTCCTGGTCGGTGGTGGTCGCGGTGTACTTCGTCGCCAAGGTGGCGACGCGCAGACCCTTGCGCGGCGTGTGATACTGCAACGCATGAGGACGGCCGGCGTTCGTCGCGGAACGGAACTGTTGTTTTCACCCGGGGCGCCACCGGAGACCGGTGGTCTGATAGCTCTGGCCGGTCTGCGGCTGCTGGCCGGGTTGATCTGGCTCTATAACGTGGTCTGGAAACTGCCACCGGATTTCGGGCAGCGTAGCAACAGCGGGTTGTACCACTTCACCCATCTGGCGATCGAACATCCGGTGTTCAAACCGTTCAGCTGGGCTGTCGAGCACCTGGTGCTGCCGTACTTCACCGCCTTCGGTTGGGCGGTGCTGGTCGCCGAGTCCGCGTTGGCAGTGCTCCTGCTGACCGGGACGGCGGTGCGGCTGGCCGCCCTGATCGGCATCGGACAGTCACTGGCGATCGGCCTCTCGGTCGCCGAGTCGCCCGGGGAATGGCCATGGGCGTACGCGATGCTGCTCGGCATCCACGTCGTCCTGCTCTTCGTGGCGTCGACCCGGTACGCCGCCGTCGACGCCGTGCGCGTGGCAACCTCGCCATCGGCAGTCCGGTCGAGAGCGCAGCGGTTGCTGGCTGGTTGGGCAACCGTGCTGTTGCTGATCGCGCTGATCGCCGGGTGGCGCGGTCTTGCCGGTAGCTGGCCCGCCTACGTCGGCATACGACCGCTGGAATTCTCGCTCGGCCAATACAACCTACGCGGCGCCGTGGTGCTGATCGCGGTCGCGCTGGCGATGCTGGCAGCAGCCAAGGCCGGCCAGCGCATGATCGCGATCGCGGCCGCCGCGGTAGCAGCGCTAGCCGCGGCTTCCATTTACGTCCAAGTAGGCGGGACTGCGGTGTGGCTCGGTGGAACCAACACCACCGCAGTGGTTTTCGTCTGCGCAGCGGTGGTGAGTCTGGCAACCGGCTCCATGATCGGACGGACGAAAGGGGCGTGATGACCGCATCGGGGGTTGTGCCGCAAGTCGTTGCCGTCGCCGCAGAACACGCCGAGCGAGTGGACGCCGACTGTTCCTTTCCGGTCGAGTCGGTGGATGCCCTGCGGGCCAGTGGCCTACTTGGTCTGGTGCTACCGGCCGATGTCGGTGGAATAGCGGCCAGCCCAAGGGAATTCACCCAGGTAGTGGCGCAGCTGTCGGCCGCCTGCGGATCGACCGCCATGATCTATCTGATGCATGTGGCCGCGGCCGTCGCCGTCGCCGCAGCGCCCCCGCCGGGCCTGCCGGATCTGTTGGCGGACATGGCCTCCGGGAAAAAACTGGGCACGTTGGCGTTCAGCGAGAAGGGCTCTCGTTCGCACTTCTGGGCGCCGGTATCCACCTCGACGGCCGACGGGGACGACGTCGTCGTGCGGGCCGACAAGAGCTGGGTGACGTCGGCGGGGTTCGCCGACGTCTACATCGTCTCCACCGGTTCGGTCAGTGGCGTCGCCGGAGACGTTGATCTCTACGCGGTTCCGGCGGACACGCCGGGCCTGCGGGTGACCGGCACCTTCACCGGGATGGGCCTGCGCGGCAATGCCTCGGCGCCGATGTCGGTCGACATTCGCGTGCCCGCCCGCTATCGCCTGGGCCCGCCTGGCGGCGGGTTCGGCATGATGATGGAAACGGTTCTGCCGTGGTTCAACCTCGGAAATGCGGCCGTGTCACTGGGTTTGGCGACCGCTGCCACCACCGCCGCGGTCAGGCACGTCACCAGCGCCCGGCTGGAACACCTCGGCGGAAGCCTGGCCGAGCTGCCGACGATCCGCGCCCAGATCGCTCGGATGGGCACCGGGCTGGCGGCGCAGGAGGCGTATCTGGCGCAGGTCGCCGACCGGGTGAGTTCGCCCGACGACACCACACTGACGCATGTGCTGGGAGTCAAAGCGTCGGTCAACGACGCCGCGCTGACCATCACCGAGTCGGCGATGCGGGTGTGTGGCGGTGCGGCGTTTTCCAAGCATCTGCCCATCGAACGGGCTTTCCGCGACGCTCGGGCCGGGGCGGTGATGGCACCGACCGCCGACGCACTGTACGACTTCTACGGCCGGGCCGTCACCGGACTGCCGCTGTTCTAGGGAGGGATATGTCAACCGAACCGCTGGTTGTCGGGGCTGTGGCATACACGCCCAATGTGGTCCCGATCTGGGAGGGCATCCGAAGCTACTTTCGGGACTCCCGAAATCCGGACACCGAAATGGATTTCGTGCTGTATTCCAACTACGGGCGGTTGGTCGACTCGCTGATCGCCGGGCACATCGACATCGCCTGGAACACCAACCTGGCCTATGTGCGGACCGTGCTGCAAACTGGCGGGCACTGCACGGCGCTGGCCCAGCGCGACACAGACGTGGACTACACCACCGTGTTCGTCGCACGCGCCGGCAGCGGGCTGCAGGGGCCGGGTGATATTGCCGGAAAACGTCTGGCGCTCGGGTCCGCCGACTCCGCACACGCGGCGATCCTGCCGCTGTATTACCTACGGCGCGCGGACATCGCCGAGACGGACCTACACGTCATCCGATTCAACACCGACATAGGCAAACATGGCGATACCGGCCGCAGCGAACTGGACGCGGTGGACGCCGTGTTGGCCGGGGAGGCCGATGTGGCGGCCATCGGCAGCTCGACGTGGGCGGCTATGGGTGCGGCGGAGCTCATGGGGGAATCGCTGGCCGAAGTATGGCGCACCGAAGGCTACTGCCACTGCATGTTCACCGCGTTGGACACCTTGGCCGCCGAGCGGTACCAACCATGGCTGGACCGGTTGCTGGCGATGGACTGGGATAACCCCGAGCATCGAAAGATATTGGAACTCGAGGGATTACGACGCTGGGTGGCTCCGCATCTGGACGGATACAAGCCGTTGTTCGAGGCCGTCGAGGAGCAGGGCATCGACCCGCGATGGTGATCCTGGACTTGATGCGCCAGGTGGGCGGGCTCGCGCAGGGCGCGACCGTCGAGGTTGCCGTCAGTAGTCACCACGATCGAGAGCTTGCCGAAAAGTGGTGCGCCCGAACTGGAAACACGCTGGTTAGCACGGATTTGGACGATGCGGGAGTCGGCGCCGTGGTGGTGCGGCGTGGTCATCCGCCGGATCCCGCCGAGGTGCTGGGCGCCGACCGGTTGCCCGGGGTCCGGCTGTGGCTCTATACCAACTTTCATTGCAATCTGTCCTGCGACTACTGCTGTGTCTCCTCGTCGCCGCAGGCCGCGCACCGCGAACTGGGGTCCGAGCGAATCGGCCGCATTGTCGGTGAAGCGGCACGCTGGGGGGTACGGGAGTTGTTCCTCACCGGCGGTGAGCCGTTCCTGCTGCCCGACATCGCCACAATCATCTCGGCCTGTGTGGAAACGCTGCCCACCACCGTCCTCACCAACGGGATGGTGTTCAAAGGCCGGGCCCGCCGGGCCCTGGATTCCCTGCCCAGGGATGGGCTCGCATTGCAGATCAGCCTGGACTCGGCGACGCCGGACCTGCACGACTCGCACCGCGGCGCCGGTACGTGGGAAAAGGCGGTTGCCGGAATCCGTTTCGCGTTATCGCTGGGTTTCCGGGTACGCGTGGCCGCGACAGTCGCCGCCCCCGCGCCCGGCGAACTGGCCGCATTTCACGAGTTCCTCGATGCGCTCGGTATCGCAGGCGAGGATCAGCTGGTGCGGCCGATCGCCTTGGAAGGTGTTGCGTCCGAGGGGTTGTCGCTGCGCCGCGAATCGCTCGTTCCGGAGGTGACCGTCACCGCCGAGGGCGTGTACTGGCATCCGGTCGCCGCCACCGACGAGCGGGCCCTGGTGTCGCGGATCATCGAACCGCTGACACCGGCACTGGACGCGGTTAGCCGGCTGTTCACCGAGCAGTGGGCGCAGGCCGCCGAGGCGGCCGCGTTGTTCCCGTGCGCTTAGGGCCCGACGCCACCACCCGCTGTAGCCGACCAAGCACAACCCTCACCCGAACCGCCCGCTGGAGCCTGATGCCCGGTTTGCATCGTGACTATTGAAGCGGCCGACGTACATACACCGCCCAGGTCAGAGCCGCCAAGGCGACGTAGCACCCCAAGAAGATCCACAATGCCGGCGTCTCGGTGCGGGCGAGCAGGTAGGACTGCCGCAGCATCATGTCGATCGCGAAGCCGCCGAAGGCGCCGATCGAGTCTGCGAACCCGACCAATGCTCCGCCGACGTTTCGCGACCACTGTTTGCGGTCGTGTTCGCTGAGGTCCAGCGAGTGGCTGCGGGCCTCGAAGACCGACGGGATCATCTGGTAGATCGATCCGTTACCGGCGCCCGCCAGGATGAACAAGGCGACGAAGCCGACCAGGTAAATGACCATTGAGGTGGTGGTGAATTGGCCGGCATTGCTGTCGTCGAGGCTGCTTGCGCAAACCAGTAGTCCGGCAGCGAGGGTCATGCCGACGAAGACAGCCAGGGTAACGCAAGCGCCGCCGATGCGGTCGGCAAGTTTGCCGCCGTAGATGCGCGACAGCGACCCCAGCAGTGGCCCGATGAAGGCGATCTGGGCGGCGTGCAGCGACGCCTGCCCTGGAGTCTGACCGGCCTCGGTGAACTTGATGTGTAACACCTGGCTGAGCGCGAACGCGAACCCGATGAAGGAGCCGAAGCTGCCGACGTAGAGTAGCGAGAGCAGCCAGGAGTCGCGCTGGGCGATCATTTTTCGCATCGCACCGAAATTGACTCTGTAAGTCTTGACGTTGTCCATGAACAGCATGGCGCCGATGCTGGCAATCGTCAGCAACACCATGTAGAGCCCGGACACCCAGTACGGCTGGCGGTGGCCCGCGACGGCGATCACCAGCAGGCCGATCAGCTGGATTACCGGGACCCCGATGTTGCCGCCCGCCGCGTTGATCCCCAGCGCGACGCCCTTGAGCCGTTGCGGGTAGAAGGCGTTGACATTGGTCATCGATGCGGAGAAGTTGCCGCCGCCGAGTCCGGTCAGCACCGCGCAGACCAGATATGGCCACAGCGGCAGTCCGGGGTTGGCAAGCAGCACGATCGTGCCGGCGGTCGGGATGAGCAATACCAGCGTGATGGCCACCGTAAAGTTGCGGCCGCCGAAAATGCCGATGCCAGCCGTATACGGAATGCGCATCAGCGCACCGACCAGCGTATTGACCGCGAGCAGCAACAACTTATCGCTCGCGCCGAACCCGTACATGGATTCCGGCATGAACAACACCAGCACCGACCACAGCGTCCAGACGCCGAAGGCGACATGGTCCGTCGCGATCGACCAGATCATGTTGCGACGGGCGATGTCTTTGTTACCGGACTCCCAGGCTTTGGTGTCTTCCGGGTTCCAATCCAAGATGTCATGTGAGTGGGTCATCAGATTTCCTTTGCAATCGAATGCCAGCATCGAATCCCCGTGTGAGCGGCGATCGATGCTTAGCAATCAGGCCGAAAGCCGCTTGCATTACCAAATTCCCGACATGGCTCACCCAGGAAGCAGTGGGCAATCCCAACGTTCCGCTCCGCGTTGCGCCGTGCGCATCGAAGCAGCGCTCCCTCAACCGCAACCGACGTGGTGGTCGTCATAACCGCGCAATCAATGCTCATTCTTCCGATCTCGACCCTATGCGGTATCGGCGTGACGAATTAGCCTCTGCACGAGCCGTATTCGTATGATTGCTGCTGCCGGGGACGCCGTGCTGCCTGGCGGCGATCGTTTCGGCGGTCTCGGTGGCAGCATACGAGCCGGCGCTTGTTCGCATTTCGCTCCCGAACGTTTCGTGCATAGCAGCGGCTTGAGTGGATATCGCTTGATGGAGGCTGGCATGGGCGGCGAATTGCCGTCGTCAACGCTGACGCCTCGCCGGCCGCAGCGGGAACCACGCTGGTGGTCGGACGTGCTGCGGCGGCGCTCTTGGCGGCCATGCCAGACCCGATGCCCTTCAGTTCACCCGGGGCTGCCGTCAGAGTCCCGGGTTGTGTTGTTACAAAAGACATTTGAACTATGTCCTGGTATCAGGCTGGTCTCATGGCAGCGACTTCGGTAGCGTTAAGTTGTTGGGATCGCCGTCGGTCAAGTGCACCGCGTGGATGCCGGGTTTCTTCTTCAGCTTGGCGATAAGGCTCTCCAGCCCTGCCGAGTCGGTGTGCCAGTGCTGCACGTTTTCTGGTTTCTCAGCCATTTCGGCGACGAGATGTTGAAGGTTCTCTGGCGACTCGCCGTCTTTGGACGAGCCGTCCTTGAGTGAAGTGGAACGGAATCGGGCGCCGCCGCCCCCGGGGCCGCGGGGCGCGGCTGCGCCCAGCGCGCTTCCAACCATGCCCGCACCGGCCATCCCGCTGAGCAGGGTTCCCTCGCTGACCGCGCCCGCCGCTACGGCATTCTGCCCCGCGCCAGACAACACCGAGGCGACCGTTCTGATCGCCGGCGTTGCCGTAGCCCAACTCGGCGGAACCGCCATACCGCCGACCAAGCCAGCGTGGCCGACATCCGCCGCTACCGCCCCACCCAGACCCGCCGAGCCGGCCAGATTTGGGCCCGAGCCGAGTCCTGCCGCCAGCACCGACCCTCCGCCGTTGCCTGCCGCGGCCCCGGCAGCCGTGCTCGCCAAGCCGTTGAGGTACTTCGTCTGGAATACCAGGCCCATGATGATGGTGATGAAGATGTCGTTCACCGGCAGGATGAGTTTCGGGATCAGCTCGAGATCGCCGGTGAGGGAGTTGATGTTTTGCATCCCGGCGAAGTCCTGCGCAGCTGTCAGCAGGCCGGAAATCGGATTCGGTCCGGTGACGATCGTCGTAAAGCTCAGCAGCGCAGTGGGTATTGCGTTGAAAAAATTCGCGATCTGCGTTTGCGTGCTGCTAACGATCTGTGTGATGTAGGTATTCACGATTGCCGCGAGTTGACCGAGCAGCCCACCCGGGCTTGTAGTCGCCGCCGGTGCCGCGAACGGCGTCAGCGTCGTGGCGGCCGCCGACTGGCCGGCGTAGTTGTTCATCGCGGTGGCATCTTGGGCCCACATCTGGGCGTACTGTGCCTCGTTGGCCGCAATCGCCGGAGTGTTCTGCCCGAAGATGTTGGTCGCCACCAACGACGCCAGCTCACTGCGATTGGCTGCGATCACCGGCGGCGGCACCATCGCCGCGAACGTCGTCTCATAAGCCACCGCGGCGGCCCGGGCCTGTGCGGCGGTCTGCTCGGATTGCGCCGCCGTGGCGCTCGTCCAGGCCATATAGGGTGCCGCTGCGGTCGCCATCGACACCGATGACGGACCTTGCCACGTCGCTGTCAGAGCCGTGATCACCGAGGAGTAAGACGCCGCCGTCGAATACAGCTGGGCCGCCAGTGCATCCCAGGCCTCGGCGGCGGTCAACATCGGCCCCGATCCCGGACCGGCATACATCCGACCGGAGTTGATTTCGGGAGGCAATAGCGCGAAATACATTGCATCGTCCTTCAGATGGTCGCAGTAACGCGGCCGGGCTCGGCCGACCCACGCGACTTGCCGTTAGTGGCGCGGCTTTTCACAAACATCTCATGAGCCGCTGCGAACCGGCTGACCTCTCGAAACGTCGCGACATGCGCGCCGAGCCGGGCCGCGGTCAACATCGCCACTACATCGGCCGCCGCATCCGCTTCCGTCGGGCGAGTCGCACCAGCGGCGTCCTGCGCGCTTTTCGTCGGTATCTTCGGCTGCGCTCTCGAAGACATGCGCACTCCTCATCTTCGTAGCTGACAGTTGCTGCGGCACTGGGTAATTGACCTCATCAAAGCTGCCCCTGGGGGGCGGACCTGCTGGCTAGTGCCGGTCTTGGCGGCAGTCATTGGGCGCCGGCGGGCACGATGAAGATGTTGACCGGACCGCTGGCCTCGCCGGCCGTAGCGCCCCCGGTTGCGCCCGAGGACCGCGCAGCGGTTCCGCCGGTAGGAACCATCGCCCGGCCGGCCAGACCCGACAGGGCCATGTTGGAGAACAAGGACCCCTCGCCCTGCGTCGCGGCCGCTGCCGGAGCGCCGGTGAGGCCGTTTTCGGCGAACACCGCAGCGACCGGTTTTACCGCGGGCGCGGACATCGCCCAGCCCTGCGGCACCGACAAACCCCCTACGAGGCCCGCACGGCCCATGCCCGCCGATGCCGCCGAGCTCAGGCCGCCCCCGGCCGAACCGACGCCCACCCATCCGCCGCTGCTTGCCGATGCGGCCGACACCTTGCTGGCTGCGTTGGCGACATTCGCAACGTTTTGGGGCAACAGGTAGCTCTGGATGCCCAGCAGGTAGGGCACGCCCGCGATGGTGAAGAGCGACAACGCCGACGAGGGTCCGGTTATCGTGCTGATGATCGTGTTCAGCGAGGACGCCAGCGACGCCGGGGCCGTTGGATCCGCCGCGGCCGCGAGCGCCGTCGAGGATCCCGGTGCTGCCAGGCTTTGCAGCGAGGAAGGCACCCCGGACATCAACTGCGGCAACGACATCGTTTGCATGCCGGCCACCGCGCTAGTTGCGCGGGCAACCGCCGCGGCCTGCCACTCCGTCCCAGCCGGGTTGGCAATCTGCGGCGGCTCGCTGAATGGCGTGACCTGCGAGGCGGTTGCCGAGGAACCGGCGTAGCCGTACATCGCGGCCGCGTCCTGTGCCCACATCTCGATGTACTCGGCCTGAGTGCCCATGATCGCCGGGGTGTTTTGACCGAAGAAATTGGTCGCGATCAGCGCCATCAACTGTGCACGATTGGCGGTGACCGCCGGCGGTGGCACGGTTGCCGCAAAGGCGGTCTCGAAGGCGACGGCCGCCACTCTGGCCTGGGTGGCCGTCTGCTCGGCTTGCGCTGCGGTGGCGTTGATCCAAGCGGTGTATGGCGCGGCCGCGGCTGCCATCGTGATCGATGCGGGACCCTGCCACCCCGCCGTCAACCCTGAGATCACCGAAGAGTAGGACGCGGCCGTGGAGTGCAACCCTGCCGCCAAGCTGTCCCAGGCCGCGGCAGCGGCAAGCATTGGTCCCGATCCGGGACCGATATACATGCGACCCGAGTTGATCTCCGGTGGTAATGCCCCGAAATCGATTGTCACCCTGCACCTCCTGGCTAGACCGCGGTGCTGGCGCGGCCTAGCGAGCCGACAACCTAAACACACTCCGGTCAAACGGCTCCGAATTTCGTCCGTTTACTGGGCTCTTCCCAAATTTTCCTCCGATACGCTGGGAGATTCCGTATCAAAACCTGTCGAAACGTTGGAAGTGGTGTGTCCTGCGACAAATTGGCGATGAAATGGCCAACAGCGCGATCGCGGCGTCTTGTCGGTCTCGCCGGCGTCGGTGAAGGGGTGGCGTTCCAAGATCGGCGAGATCGTCGATCTGAGGCAGAACTACCGACCCCGGGGGTGAAACTCGTTGGAGCTGTCGAACGATGGCTGCTGCGGCAGGGGTCTCGAAGTCGACGGTTCAGTTGGTGTGGCACGCGCACGGGCTCAAACCGCATCGGGTGCAGACGTTCAAACTATCCAACTACGCGCGCTTTGAGAAGAAACTGGTCGAGATGCCCAAAGACCTGGCGATCCGCCTGATCCTGGACAATTACGCCACCCACGAACACCAAGACGGCAGCAGGTGGCTGGACAACCCGCGGTTCCACCTGCATTTCACCCCGCGTCTTCATCCTGACTGAACATGGTGGAACGCTGGTTCCGCGAGCTGCGCGATAAAGCATTGCGGCGCTGGGTATTCCATCTAATTCCCGACCTGATCGCCTCGATCCAGTAATACATCGACCCACACAAAGACGATCCACGGCCATACGCGTGGGGACAGCGACAGCAGAATCCATCCCGGCCAACGTCGCCTGCGGCCGCGTGGCCCTCGAAAAGTCGGCTAATCCAGGACACACCACTAGCGACAAGCCGGGGAACGCAAGAATTGTCGCTCGCACGAGGGTGCAAAGGACCCTCCCGGCCCCCGGCGACACTAGTGGCTGACCTGACCGATCGCCGTCGCATCCGACAGCTCAGCGGACTAGATCAGCGGTGTCCGAGGGTGTGGACGCGCTAGGATCGGCCGGTGTCTGGGCGGTGACTCGCATAAGCGCCTTGAGCAATCGAATCAGTCGCCGCCCCATTGCCTTTCCACCGACTTGGCCACCGCCGTCAAGGTCGCATTCACCGGCGCCGCCACCCCGACGCGGGCGCCGTACCGCGGTACCGCACCGTTGATGACGTCGATCTCGCTGACCCGCCGCGTCTCATGGTCCAGCAGCGCCGACGGCTTCGCGTCGGGCATCGCGGCGCCGAAGGCCCGGACATGGGCGATGGGGTCGGTCACGGCCACCGCGATACCCGATGCCCGCGCCACCTCCCACGCCTCGGTCGCGGCCGCGCGACTGACCGTGCCCATCTCCGGGTCGTCCATCACCTGGCCAACCGTCATCCCGGTCAATGCGCAGGGCGCGCTATAGGCCACATTGCAGATCAGCTTCTCCCACTGCATGGCGGCGATGTCGGTGACCGCCGCGGTGTCGAAGCCGGCTTGGGTCCAGGCCCGGGCGATCGACTCGACGGTCTCGTGCGGCAGCGATGTATAGGCTCCGAAACGCATTGCGCGCATGGCGTTGTGGCGCACGTGCCCGGGCGCGATCCGCGCCGCGCCGAAGCCACTGGCGATCCCGACCGCGACCCGCCGGTCGCCGACGACGCCCGCGACGGTCTCGGCCGACCCCAGACCGTTCTGGACGGTCAGCACTGAAGTATCGACGCCCAGCATCGGAAGCGCCTGCTGCGCAGCAGTTCTCACGTCAGCGGCCTTGACGGCCAGCACGATCAGGTCCATCGCCTCGGCGGGCGCCGTGGTGGCGGCCCGCAGCGGCACCAACTGCTCATAACCGGGCCCGGTGACCCGCAACCCGTGCCGGGCGATCTGCTCGATGCCGGCCTGCTGCCGGTCGATTACCACGACGTCGTTGCCCGCGGCGGCCAGCCTGGCGGCATAGATGGAACCCATTGCGCCGCAACCTATTATCGCGATTTTCATCCGGGTGCCCCTAGCCCGTCAGCTCGGTGATCAGTTCGGCTAAGCCGGATTTCTGCTCGAGCCCGAAGCCCGGTGCGTCCGTCGGCGAGATCCGGCCCCCGGTTACCGCGCACCCGTCGGGATATCCACCGAAGGGCTGGAACACTCCCGGGTAGGACTCGCAACCGCCCAGCCCCAGGGCTGCCGCGATGTGCAGGTTGATCAGGTGGCCGCCGTGCGGGAAGGCGAACCTCCGATCGAATCCGTGCGCCTCGACCACCTCGAGCATCCGCGCATACTCGCCCAGCCCGTAGCTCAGACCGGCATCCATCTGGAAAACGTCGCGGCCCGGCCGCATGCCGCCGTAGCGGACCAGGTTGGTCACATCGGGCACCGAGAACAGGTTTTCACCGGTGGCTATCGCGCCGTCGTAGCAGCCGGTCACCTCGCGGTTGAGGTCGAAATCGAGTGGATCACCGGGCTCTTCGTACCAGCGCAGGCCGTAAGGCGCCAGCGCCGTGGCCCAGTGCGTCGCGGCGGACCGGTCGAACCGGCCGTTCGCGTCGACCGCGACGCGTTCGGCGCCGACGACGTCGATCACCGCCTCGATGCGGGCGAGGTCGTCGGCCAGCGCGGCGCCGCCGATCTTCATCTTGACCGCCGCGTAGCCCTGATCTAGATAGCCGCGCATCTCGTCGCGCAACTCGGCCAGGCCGCGCCCCGGGTAGTAGTAGCCGCCGGCAGCATAGACCGCGACCGCGGGCGCCGGTCGTCGTCCGAAGTGACGTGCGATGGTCGCGTAGGCGGGTTCGCTGCCGAGTTTGGCGTTGAGGTCCCAGCACGCCAGTTCCAGGGCGGCGGCCGCGGCCGCCCGATCGCCGTGCCCACCGGGTTTCTCGTCGGCCAGGGCACATGCCAAGACTGCGGCCGCGTCTATCCGTCCGGATCGATCCAGCAGGGCTTCCGGCGCCGCGGACAGGACGCGCGGGATCATCCGGTCGCGCAGGATCCCGCTCTGGGCGAATCGTCCGATCGAGTCGAAAGCCACCCCGGCCACCGGCTTTCCGTCGCGGACGACATCGCTGACCAGTGCCACCAGCGAGACGGTGTGCTGCGCGAAGTTGACGACCGCGTTGGCAGGGCTGCCGTGTAGTGCGACCGGTCGCTCCCGGATCGCGGTGACCCGCATCGCCCGGTCTCAGGAGGTCCGGGTAAACAGCACCGCGCTCTCGAACGGCAGCCGCGCGAAAATCGGCCGCCAGCCGGCAGTTACCTGCGGCGCCGCCTCGGCCATGCTCACCACCCGCGGATCGGTGATGCCGAAAGTCTTGGCGCGCCGCCGCATTCGCCCGCCACCGGCCGCCCTGAGGTTCTTCAGCCAGTCCCGGTCCGGCCCGTAGGTCAGCACGACCGCCACCCCGGGTTTGCCGTCGACGGTGGCCTCGAAGGCGTTGACCGGGGTGCGGTACGGCTTGCCCGATCGTCGACCGACATGCTCGATGGTCGCGAACGGAGGTAGCCAGCCGGCCCACATCCGCTGAATGGGGTTGGTGACATGGCGGTTGAACCGGGCGAGCCGTTGCGGAAATTGCATGTCACTATCCAACTCATTTCCAGGGCCACATCTCAAGGCGGGCAATCGGTCGCGCCGGCTCCGGAAACCGTGCACTATCGAAGCCGACAGGGAGGTGGGCGAATGATTCGCGCCGTGTGGAACGGGACCGTGCTCGCGGAAGTGCCGCAGACCGTCAGGGTGGAGGGCAATCACTACTTCCCGCCGGAATCGGTGCACCGCGAGTATTTGATCGACAGCGCCACCACATCGATATGCCCGTGGAAGGGGGTGGCCAGCTACTACACCGTCGTGGTGGATGGCCAGACCAACCCGGATGCTGCCTGGTATTACCCGGACCCCAGCCCGGCTGCCAGTGACATCAAGAACCACGTGGCGTTCTGGCGAGGCGTGACCATCGAGGGCCAGCCGAGCTAACGGCTTGGACGCCGGAAGGCGATCCGCCAACGGGCGGACGCGGCCGCCCGGTCGAGTAGCTCCGGAGCCCGGCTGCGGACCGCGGCGATGACCTCGCTGGGCCTCGGGTTGACCATGGCGATATCGCCGACGACGACGGTGGGCACGGTCTCGTTACCGTCGGCGATCGAGCGGACCACCGCGGCCGCCTCCGGATCGGTCCAGATGTTCACCTCCCGGGTGGGCAGCCGGCGCCGCCGTAGCGCTCTGCGCAGGCGCCAACAGAACGGGCAGCCCGGACGCCAGTAGATCACCACTTCGCCGGCCATGCCGTTACCCCAGCGACCGATCGATACTCAGCAACTCGTCGACCGACCACTGGTCGTCGGCGTGACGCCCGTAATGCACCGCGACGAGGCTGCCGTCCGAATCGATGAGAAAGTCCGCGGGCAGCCCCAAATGCGTTGTGCCGTCGGTAGATCCGACGCCGGCGTAGGCCGGGTCGCGGCGGTGCCGCAGCGCGGCTCGGTAGCCGCGGACAGCTGCTGACCAGGCGCGCAAACTGGCCAGGGAGCGCCAGCTCCGCTCCACCCCGAACCGGCGGTAGTGCACCTTATCGGGGTCGGCGACCACGGCGAACGGCAGCACGGTCTGGTATCCGCGCAGCGCGTCGGACGGCGAGTGAAAGAACACCACTTCGGTGATACCGGCGTCGGTGAGCTGCTCGTGGCGGTCGGCGAAGCCGTGCAGATGCAGACTGCAGATCGGGCACCCGGCAAACCGGCGAAACTGCAGATGGGTACGCCCCCGGGGTGCCGGCACCGACACCGGCTGGCCGGTGATGGTTACCAGCTCTTGTGCGGGAATCCTCGCGCCCGTCGACAGCCGGCCGGCGTTCCTCATAGAGTCCCCATAGAGCTAGTACACCTCGCCGGCCCGGCTGTGCCAACTTCAGGCCAACTTCAGGCCAACTTCAGGCCAACTTCAAGCTCTAGGCCGACGTCAGCGAGCCGCGCTCGTGCGCTGCCGGCAGAAAGCGTGCTGCGTGGTCGGCGTACTCGGCGGTGACATAGACGTGGTACCGGCGCGCCAGCAGCGTCTGCTCGCTGGTGAAGTCCCGCTTCCCACCCGTGGACGCGTGTGCGGCGAAGCCGAAGATAGCGCCCCAGAGTGCGCCGAAGGCAATCGGTAGCAGGAGCACCCATACCCAGAGCCATAACGGCCCGACGGCAAAGAGCAAGAACAGCAGACCGATCAGCGCACCGATCCAGGCGCCACTGGCCGCACCCGCGAGGGCGGCCTTGCCCTTGGTCATGCGGCCGGTGACTTGTTCGACGGTGCGCAGGCCGTCACCGACGATGCGGACGTGCTCGACGGGGAATCCGCCGTCGGACATGCGATCTACCAGCTCCTGCGCCGCGTCGTAACGGTCAAACGATGCGACCAGCCGTTGTCCGGTGCTCGATGTCGTGTGTTCTCCGGCGGGGTCGGTCATGAGTCCTCATCCCTCCCGATATCCCTCTCGATACTTCAACTGTCTGCCGTCAGAGGGTTACCCCATGCTGGGCGGTCGTATGCACGCTGCGCCGAATCCGGATAAAATCCGTTGGCTGCCATAGATTTTCAGCCTCGGGCTACTGCTGACTGGGACACGGCTCGATGGGCACCCGCATGGTCAGGTCGCCGTAGTTGTCGAATACAGTCGAATACAAGGGTCACAGCCACCGACGTACCCGGTCTGGCGGATTCCCGCAGGCCGTAGACGCTGACGGGAAGCGGTTGGGCCGGAAGCGCCCTTACCGACCTGTTCGATCGGTTGGCCGGCGGCGATCGACGACTGAAGGGGATTTCCAGCGGCGCGGCAGGAGAGATGTGGACGGTGTGGGAGTTCGAGCCGCGGTTCGACGAGTCGATCACCGGGTTGTCGCTGCCGCAGCCGCCGGCCAGCACGGCCATCACCAGGCCCCCGGATGCCGCGCCCAGCCTGATCGGGTTGCCTACGCCCATGGGGGGATGCCTTCCCGGCCATCGGCGCGCTTACACCGCGGCGGGTAGAACTCTTACACCCTGTAGTTGAACGGGCCGCGGCGGCTGGGACACTAGTCGTCATGGGCAGCACGGACCAGGCGACCGCGCAGACGCACGTCTCCGCGCAGCTGTTCGCCGACGCCTGCACGGTCATCCCCGGCGGGGTGAACTCCCCGGTGCGCGCGTTCACGGCCGTCGGCGGCACCCCGCGCTTCATCACCGAAGCGCACGGCTGCCGGCTCACCGACGCCGACGGCAACCACTACGTCGACCTGGTCTGCTCCTGGGGCCCGATGATCCTCGGCCACGCTCATCCCGCCGTCGTCGACGCCGTCGCCGCAGCCGCCGCCAACGGCCTGTCGTTCGGGGCGCCCACGCCCGCCGAGACCGATCTGGCCGCCGAGATCATCACCCGGGTGGCACCCGTCGAGCGGATCCGGCTGGTCAATTCCGGCACCGAGGCCACCATGAGCGCGGTCCGGCTGGCGCGCGGGTACACCGGCCGCGCCAAGATCATCAAGTTCTCCGGCTGCTATCACGGCCACGTCGACGCGCTGCTGGCCGATGCGGGCTCGGGTGTGGCCACGCTGGGCCTGCCGTCGTCGCCGGGGGTCACCGGCGCCGCGGCGGCCGACACCATCGTGTTGCCCTACAACGACGTCGACGCCGTCCGGGAGAGTTTTGCGCGGTACGGCGAGCAGATCGCCGCGGTGATCACCGAGGCCAGCCCGGGCAATATGGGCGTCGTCCCGCCCAAGCCCGGCTACAACGCCGCGCTGCGCTCGATCACCGCCGAGCACGGCGCGCTGCTGATCGTCGACGAGGTGATGACCGGCTTCCGGGTCAGCCGAGGTGGCTGGTACGGCCTTGATCCGGTGGCCGCCGACCTGTTCACCTTCGGCAAGGTGATGAGCGGCGGGCTGCCCGCCGCCGCGTTCGGCGGCCGGGCCGAGGTGATGCAGAAGCTGGCGCCGCTGGGGCCGGTGTATCAAGCCGGGACGCTGTCGGGCAACCCGGTGGCGATGGCCGCCGGGCTGGCCACGCTGCGGGCCGCCGACGACGCGGTGTACGCGGCGCTGGACGCCAACGCCGACCGATTGGCAGCGCTGCTGGCCGAGGCGCTGACCGAGGCCGGGGTGCCGCATCAGATTCCCCGCGCCGGCAACATGCTCAGCGTGTTCTTCACCGACGGGCCGGTCACCGACTTCGCGTCGGCGCGGGCCAGCCAGACCTGGCGTTATCCCCCGTTCTTCCACGCCCTGCTGGACGCGGGCGTCTACCCGCCATGCAGCGCCTTCGAGGCGTGGTTCGTCTCGGCCGCCCTCGATGACGCCGCGTTCGAGCGGATCGCCGACGCCCTGCCTGTTGCGGCCCGTCGGGCCGCCGCCGCCCGAGAGGACAAAGCTTGATGGCCGAAGAAACCCGGGTCCATGTGGTGCGCCACGGCGAGGTGCACAACCCCAGCGGGGTGCTCTACGGCCGGTTGCCCGGCTTCCACCTGTCGGATGCCGGCCGAGCGCAGGCGGTCGCGGTCGCCGACTTCCTGGCCGGCCGCGACGTCGTCGCGGTGATCGCCTCGCCGCTGCAACGCGCCCAGGAGACCGCCGCGCCCATCGCCTCCCGCCACGAGCTGCCGGTGGACACCGACCATGACCTGATCGAATCGGCGAACTTCTTCGAGGGCCGGCGCGTCGGCCTCGGTGACGGCGCGTGGCGCGACCTGCGGGTGTGGTGGCAGCTGCGCAACCCGTTCACGCCGTCGTGGGGCGAGCCGTACACCCAGATCGCGCAACGGATGTCGACCGCGGTGGACAAGGCGCGGGTGCGGGCCGCCGGCCACGAGGTGGTGTGCGTCAGCCACCAGCTGCCGGTGTGGACGCTGCGACTGCACGTGACCGGTCGGCGGCTCTGGCATGACCCCCGGCGCCGGGAGTGCTCGCTGGCGTCGGTGACCTCCCTGGTGTACGACGGCGACCGCCTGGTCGACGTGGTGTACTCCGAACCGGCAGGCTGCTGAGCATGCGGCGGCTCGCGATTGCCCTGGCGGTGGCAGCCATGTTGACCGGCTGCTCCGGGCGCGATGCCGTCGCCCAGGGCGGCACCTTCCAATTCGTCTCCCCCGGCGGCAAGACCGACATCTTCTACGACCCGCCGGCCAGCCGCGGCCGTCCGGGCCCGCTGTCCGGGCCGGACCTGCGCGACCCGGCGCGCACGCTGTCACTCGACGACTTGCCCGGGCAGGTCGTCGTCGTCAACGTCTGGGGTCAGTGGTGCGGGCCCTGCCGGGCCGAGATCACCCAGCTGCAGCGGGTGTACGACGCTACGCACGGCTCCGGGGTGTCCTTCCTCGGCATCGACGTGCGCGACAACAGCCGCGACGCCGCACTGGATTTCGTCAACGACCGGCACGTCACGTTCCCGTCCATCTACGACCCGGCGATGCGCACCCTGATCGCGTTCGGCGGCAAGTACCCCACCACCGTCATTCCGTCCACGCTGGTGCTCGATCGCCAGCACCGGGTCGCGGCGGTGTTCCTGCGCGAGTTGCTGGCCGAGGATCTGCAGCCGGTGGTGCAGCGGGTAGCGGCCGAAGAACCCTCGCCGGGGCGGCAATGACCGGTTTCACCGAGATCGCCGCCGCCGGGCCGCTGCTGCTGGCGCTCGGCGTGTGTGTGCTGGCCGGGCTGGTGTCGTTCGCCTCACCCTGTGTGGTGCCGCTGGTGCCGGGCTACCTTTCCTATCTGGCGGGCGTGGTCGGGGTCAACGAGGAGCCACGGCCGCAGCCCGCGGCCCGGTGGCGGGTCGCGGGGTCGGCGGCGCTGTTCGTCGCCGGGTTCACCGCGGTGTTCGTGCTGGGCACCGTCGCCGTACTCGGTATGACGACCACGTTGATCAGTAACCAGGTGCTGCTGCAGCGGGTGGGCGGGGTGCTGACCGTCGTGATGGGGTTGGTGTTCGTGGGCCTGATCCCGGCCCTGCAGCGTCAGGTCAAGTTCAGCCCGCGGCTGCTGACGACGGTGGCCGGGGCACCGCTGCTCGGCGCGGTGTTCGCGCTGGGCTGGACGCCGTGCCTGGGGCCGACGCTGACAGGCGTGATCACCGTGGCTTCGGCCACCGACGGCGCCAGCGTGGCGCGCGGGATCGTCCTGGTGATCGCCTACTGCCTGGGGCTGGGCATTCCGTTTATCTTGCTGGCGTTCGGTACGGCGGGGGCGGTTGCGGGCCTGGGCTGGCTGCGCCGGCACACCAGGGCCATTCAGGTCTTCGGCGGCGTGCTGTTGATCGCCGTCGGCCTGGCGCTGGTCACCGGCGTCTGGAACGACGTGATCGCCTGGCTGCGCGACGCGGTCGTGTCCGACGTGAGGTTGCCGATTTGACGGCGCGAGTAGCTGGGCTCGCAGGAAAAGCGCGCAACACCTGGCGGTCGCTGACGTCGATGGGCACCGCGCTGGTGCTGCTGTTTCTGCTCGCGCTCGGGGCGATACCGGGAGCCCTGCTGCCGCAGCGCAGCCTCAACGCCGGCAAGGTCGACGACTACCTGCGCACCCACCCCGTGATCGGTCCGTGGCTGAACGAACTGCAGGCCTTCGACGTGTTCTCCAGCTTCTGGTTCACCGCCGTCTACGTGCTGCTGTTTGTGTCGCTGGTCGGCTGCCTGACTCCGCGGATGATCGAGCACGCCCGCAGCCTGCGGGCCGCACCGGTCGCCGCGCCGCGCAACCTGGCCCGGCTGCCCAAGCACTCCAGCTCCCCGGCCCGGCTCACCGACCCGGCCGATCCGGGCACGCTGGCCACGACGATCGCGGCGAGGCTACAGGGCTGGCGCAGGGTCGTCCGGACCACAGACGGCAGCTACGAGGTCTCAGCCGAGAAGGGCTACCTGCGCGAATTCGGCAACATCGTCTTCCATTTCTCGCTGCTTGGTCTGCTTGTCGCGGTGGCCGTCGGCAAGCTCTTCGGCTACGAGGGCAACGTCATCGTCATCGCCGATGGCGGTCCCGGCTTCTGCTCGGCCTCGCCGGCGGCGTTCGACTCGTTCCGCGCCGGCAACACCGTCGACGGCACGTCGCTGCACCCGATCTGCATCCGGGTCAACGACTTCGCGGCCCACTACCTGCCGTCCGGGCAGGCCACCTCGTTTGCCGCCGACATCGACTACCAGGCCGACCCGGGCAGCCACGACCCATCGGCCAATACCTGGCGGCCCTACCGGTTGGAGGTCAACCATCCGCTGCGGGTCGGCGGGGACCGGGTGTATCTGCAGGGCCACGGCTATGCGCCCAGCTTCACCGTGACCTTCCCCGACGGACAGACCCGCACGTCGACCGTGCAATGGCGACCCGACAACCCGCAGACCCTGCTGTCGTCGGGGGTGGTGCGCATCGATCCGCCGGCCGGCAGCTATCCCACCGCCGAAGAACGCCGTCGGCACCAAATCGCGATCCAGGGCCTGCTGGCACCGACCGAGCAGCTGGACGGCACCCTGTTGTCGTCGCGTTTCCCGGCGTTGGACGCCCCCGCGGTGGCCGTCGACATCTACCGCGGCGACACCGGCCTGGACACCGGGCGACCGCAGTCGCTGTTCAGCCTGGATCCCCGGCTGATCGACCAGGGCCGGCTCACCAAGGAAAAGCGGGTCAACCTGCGCGCCGGCGAACAGGTGCGCCTCGATCCGGACGGCACCACCGTCCGCTTCGACGGCGCCGTGCCCTTCGTCAACCTGCAGGTCTCCCACGATCCCGGCCAGACCTGGGTGCTGGTGTTCGCCGTCACGATGATGGCCGGGCTGCTGGTATCGCTGCTGGTGCGCCGGCGCCGGGTCTGGGTCCGGATTACGCCGGCCACCGATACCCCCGGTACGGTGAACGTCGAGCTGGGCGGCCTGGCGCGGACCGACAACTCCGGCTGGGGTGACGAGTTCGAGCGGCTGACCGAGCGGTTGTTGGCCGGGCTTGTCGAAACGGCGCCCGCCAGAAGGAGCCCCCAGGACGTCACATGAATACCGCACACATCAATATCGGCCTGGCCCGCTACTCCGACTGGGCATTCACCTCCGCGGTGGTGGCCCTGGTGGTGGCGCTGTTGCTGCTGGCCTTCGAACTGGCCTACGTCCGCGGCCGCAAACTCGAACCGGTCGCGGTGGCCGCGGGATCGGTTGCCCTCGACAGCACCACTCCGGGGATCGTGGCCGACGGTCCGCAGCGGCCGTTCGACGAGCGCGTCGGCCGGGCCGGGCTGGCCGTGCTCTACCTCGGCATGGGGCTGCTGGGCGCCTGCATCGTGCTGCGGGGCCTGGCCACCATGCGGGTGCCGTGGGGAAACATGTACGAGTTCATCAACCTGACCTGCATGTCCGGGCTGGTCGCCGGCGCGGTGGTGCTGCGCCGCCCGCAGAACCGTCCGCTGTGGGTCTTCCTGTTGGTCCCGGTTCTGATCCTGCTGACGGTGTCCGGACGCTGGCTGTACGCCAATGCCGCCCCGGTGATGCCGGCACTGCAGTCGTACTGGTTGCCCATTCACGTCTCGGTGGTCAGCCTCGGTTCGGGGGTGTTCCTGGTCGCCGGCATCGCCAGCATCCTGTTCTTGCTGCGGACCTCGCGGCTGGGTGAGCCCGCAACCGAAGGGGCGTTGGCCCGCCTCGTGCAGCGGTTCCCCGATGCCCAAACCCTGGACGGGATCGCCTACCGGACCACGATCTTCGCCTTCCCGGTGTTCGGTTTCGGAGTCATCTTCGGGGCCATCTGGGCCGAGGAAGCCTGGGGCCGTTACTGGGGCTGGGACCCCAAGGAAACGGTGTCCTTCGTCGCGTGGGTGATCTACGCGGCCTACCTTCATGCCAGGTCAACCGCGGGCTGGCGGGACCGGAAGGCGGCCTGGGTCAATGTCGTCGGGTTCGTGGCCATGGTCTTCAACCTGTTCTTCGTTAACCTGGTTACCGTCGGTTTGCACTCCTATGCTGGTGTGGGGTGACCAGGCAGCGGGTACAAAAACCGAGTAACGCGACGAGGGGACGTACACGTGTCTGACCATCCGACGGAGGGCGTGGGGGCGCCACTGGGGCAGGAACGCCAAGACCCGGATCGCCCGACGACACAGCTGCCGGCCGGCGAGACGGCGGGCGACTCCGGCGAGGCGCCGACTCGGGCCTTCGCCGGATTCCGCACCGAGCGACGCTTCTCCGAATCGGAGACGCACGCCGTGCCCCCGCCGCCGGCCCGCGCCGAGCCGCGCGCGTGGGCGGCCACCACGCCGGCCAAGGGGCTGCCGACGATCACGGACGCGCAGCCGTATGGCTATTTCGGCGGGCAGCCGGCCGACACCTCGGTGGAGACTGCGCAGCGACCGGCGGGCACGCCGCCGCCGCGTTATCCGGAATTGTCCACCAGCACGTTGTTGCGTCAGGTCAAACCGCCGCCGTCGGAGGGTTGGCGCCGCTGGCTCTACATGGTGTCCGGCAAGCTGATCAACCTGGGGGAAAGCCCACGGGTCAACCGATACAACGACCTGGTGGTTCAGGTGAACCGGCCGTTGCGCGGTTGCTATCGGATCGCGCTGCTCTCACTGAAGGGCGGCGTCGGCAAGACCACCATCACCGCCACCCTGGGCGGCACGTTCGCCTCGATCCGCGGGGACCGGGTGGTGGCGGTCGACGCCAACCCGGACCGCGGAACGCTGAGCCAGAAGGTGCCGGTGGAGACGCCGGCCACGGTGCGTCATCTGCTGCGCGACGCCGACGGCATCGACCGCTACAGCGACGTCCGCAGCTACACCTCGGTGGGCCCCAGCAGGCTGGAAGTGTTGGCCTCGGAAACCGATCCGGCGGTGTCGGAGGCGTTCAGCGCCGACGATTATGCTCGCACCCTCGAGATCCTCGAGCGGTTCTACGGCCTGGTGCTCACCGACTGCGGCACCGGGTTACTGCATTCGGCGATGTCGGCGGTGTTGGCCAAGGCCGACGTGCTGATCGTGGTCAGCTCGGCATCCATCGATGGCGCCCGCAGCGCCTCGGCAACGCTGGACTGGCTGGATGCACACGGGTACGAAGAGCTGGTACGCGGATCGATCGCGGTGATCAACGCCGTCCGGCCGCGGTCCGGCAAGGTCGACATGCAGAAGGTGGTCGATCACTTCTCGCGGCGGTGCCGCGCGGTGCGGCTGGTGCCGTTCGACCCGCATCTCGAAGAGGGCGCCGAGATCCGCTTCGAGCGGTTGAAGCGGGAGACTCGCGAGGCGCTGATGGAGTTGGCCGCCGTTGTCGCAGACGGATTTCCCAACGATCAGCGGCGAACCAACCCGGCGTTCATCTAGGTCGACCGGGCGGCAGTCAGCCTTGTCCCAACCGGCGCAAGAACTCTGGGTCGTCGTCGGGTCCGATAACGCGAGTCTTGGGCCGGTTTGTCTGCGACCGTGCCGCACGCCAGCCGATGTAGATCAGCGTCCCCAATACCAGGACGACGAGCAGGTAAAGCACTCGACACCTCCTGAGAGCGAATATACCCGCGCCGTAGGCTCATGCTGTGTCAGCAGCTCCTAACGGCAACAGCGCCGAGAAAACCGCCGGCAGCCGTGGTCTCGTCGACGTAGCGCTCTACGCTACGGCCCGGTTGCTGCTCGCGGTGGTGGTGACCGGGGTGATCTACGGGGTGGCGCGGCTGACCGGTATCGCCGAATTCCCGGTTGTCGTCGCCGCACTGTTCGGTCTGACCATTGCGATGCCGTTGGGTATGTGGATATTCACTCCGCTGCGCCGGCAGGCCACCGCTGCCCTGGCGGTTGCGGGGGAGCGCAGGCGCGCCGAACGCGAACGGCTGCGGGCCCGGCTGCGAGGTGAGGATCCCGACGATCCGAACTCCGACCAGCGTGCCGGCGAAAGCTGAAATCCTGCTTATCCGTTCGGCGCCTTAGGCATTCGGACCACTTGCGCGGCATAGCTGAGGCCGGCGCCGTAACCGATCAGCAACGCCAGGTCGCCCGGCTTGGCGGTCCCGGTCGCCAGCAGTTCGGCCATCGCCAGCGGAATGGACGCCGCCGAGGTGTTCCCGGTGTGCTCGATATCGTTGGCCACCACCGCATCCGGCCGCAGTTGCAGGGTCTTGGCGAGCAGTTCGTTGATCCGGCTGTTGGCTTGATGCGGGATGAACACGTCGATCTCGTCGGGTGAGACCCCCGCTGCGTCCAGCGCCCGCTGACCGACTTTGCCCATCTCGAAAGCCGCCCACCGAAAGACGGCGGTACCTTCCAGGCGCAGGAACGGTCGTGGTCCGATCGGGTTCTCCGCGTGGGTGATCCAGTCGATGTCCTGCCGTATCGCGGTGGCCTGGTCGCCGTCACTGCCCCAGACGGTCGGTCCGATGCCTTGCGTCGGCGTCTGCCCGACCACCACCGCGGCGGCGCCGTCGGCGAAGATGAAGCAGTTGCTCCGGTCCTGCATGTCAACCGTGGGTGACAGTTTCTCGGTGCCGATCACCAGCACCGTTCCCGCGCTGCCGCCCCGGATCATGTCGGCCGCGACCCCGACCGCGTATCCGAATCCGGCGCATCCGGCCGAGATGTCGAATGCCGGAACGTCTTGGGTGCCCAACGCCGCGGCGACGATCGGGGCACACGCCGGGGTCTGCAGAAAGTGGGTGCTGGTGGCGACGATCACGCCGTCGATGTCGCTTCCCCCGAGGCAGGCGCCGTCCATTGCTCGTCGGCTTGCTTCGATCGCCATCGACGCGGCGGATTCCTCGGCGGCGGCGAACCGGCGGGTCTTGATACCGGTTCGGGTGTAGATCCATTCATCGGACGAATCGATGTTCTGGCATATCTCGTCGTTGGTGACCACCCGTGCGGGGCGGTACGCCCCGACGCTGAGCAACCCCACGTTCGTGGTCCCGCTGACTGTGGCGATCTCCGTCATACTCGTCCTCGGTAGCTGTTTTCCACATGTCGAGTGTGCGCCCAGGGTCGCGGCGCGCCAACGGCGCCCGCCCTGAATGCCCGGCCCACGCTCGGCACGCTCACGCGGCCACCGCCAATGCCGCGGCCACCGCGGCGGCCCACACCAGCATCGCCAATCCGGTATCACGCAGCACCGGGATCAGCTCGGGCCCGCGGCGGCCGGATCGCACCGGCGCGGCCGCACGCAGGGCCAGCGGCGTGGCCACCAGGCCCAGCGCACACCACGGCGTCGCGATCGTCAGCAGCAGGGTCAGCGCCCCGGCCGTGACCAGCAGGGCCTGGTAGAGGACTCGAGTGCGGGCATCGCCCAGCCGCACCGCCAAGGTGATCTTGTTGGCCACCGTGTCGGTCGGGATGTCGCGCAGATTGTTGGCCACCAGCACCGACGACGACAGGGCTCCCGTCGCCACGGCCAGCGCCAATCCCACCCAGTCCACCCGCAATGCCTGCGTGTACTGGGTGCCGAGCACGGCGATCAGGCCGAAGAATACGAACACCGCGACCTCGCCGAAACCGGAGTAGCCGTAGGGTTTCGCTCCGCCGGTATAGAGCCAGGCCCCGGCGATGCAGGCGGCGCCGACCGCGATCAGCCACGGCTGGCTCACCAGCGCCAGCACCAGCCCGGCCACCGCGGCGACCGCCAGGCTCACCATCGCCGCGGTCAGCACCGAGCGGGGGGCCGCCAACCGTGAGCCCACCAGCCGCACCGGGCCGGCCCGCTCGTCGTCGGTGCCGCGGATGCCGTCGGAATAGTCGTTGGCGTAGTTGACGCCGACGGTCAGCGCAATGGCGACAACCAGCGCCAGTAGCGCCTTCCACCACACGGCGGCGTGCAGCCAGGCCGCGGCGCCGGTGCCCGCGACGACGGGCGCCACCGCGTTCGGCAGGGTGCGTGGGCGAGCGCCGGCGATCCACTGCGTGAAACTGGCCACGAAGGCATCCTGCCGAAGTCCCGCACCCGCGATCAACTTCCTGGCATAGACAACAATGAGCGGATGCTCGCAGTGATCGGCGGTACCGGCTTCTACAGCTTCTTCGGTCCCGATGCGCGCGCCGTCGAACCGGAAACCCCCTACGGTCGGCCCAGCTGCGCGATCACCATCGGCACCGTCGGAGGCCACGACGTCGCGTTCCTGCCCCGGCACGGCGTCCACCACCAGTATTCGGCGCACACCGTGCCCTACCGGGCCAACATGTGGGCGCTACGTGCCCTCGGGGTGCGCCGGGTGTTCGCCCCGTGCGCCGTGGGTAGCCTGACTTCCCGGCTCGGGCCCGGCGCGGTGGTGGTGCCCGACCAGTTGGTCGATCGCACCCGCGGCCGGGCCGACACCTACTTCGACTCCGGCGGGGTGCACGCCACCTTCGCCGATCCGTACTGTCCGACGCTGCGCGGCGCGGTCACCGGGTTACCCGATGTGGTCGACGGCGGCACGCTGGTGGTGATCCAGGGCCCGCGGTTTTCCACTCGCGCGGAAAGTCAGTGGTTTGCCGCCGCGGGGTTCAACCTGGTCAATATGACCGGATATCCGGAGGCTATCCTCGCTCGTGAGCTCGAATTATGCTATGCGGCAATCGCTTTGGTGACCGACGTCGACGCGGGTGTCGACGTCGGGGAGGGAGTGACAGCGGCCGACGTGTTCGCCAGCTTCGGAGAGAACATCGAGATGCTCAAGGAGCTGGTGCGTGCGGCGATCGGCCGGGTCGCCCCGGAGCGCACCTGCACCCTGTGCCTGCTGCATGCCGGTGTCGAGTTGCCGTTCGAGTTGCCGTGAAGGTGCTGCTGACCGGTGCGGCCGGTTTCATCGGATCCCGGGTGGCCGTCGCGCTGAGCGCCGCCGGCCATGAGGTGGTCGGCGTCGACGCCTTGCTGCCGGCCGCGCACGGCCCCGACGCTCAGTTACCGCCGGGGTGTCACCGAGTGGACGTCCGTGATGGCGACGCCCTGGCGCCGCTGTTGGCCGGGGTGGACCTGGTCTGTCACCAGGCGGCGATGGTGGGTGCCGGGGTGGACGCCGCCGACGCGCCCGAATACGGCGCCCACAACGACCTGGCCACCACGGTGTTACTGGCCCAGATGTTCGCCGCCGGGGTGCGCCGCCTGGTGCTGGCGTCGTCGATGGTGGTCTACGGGCAGGGCCGCTACCACTGCGGCCGGCACGGATTGGTCGACCCGCTGCCGCGGCGGCGGGCCGATCTGGACTCCGGCATCTTCGAGCACCGCTGCCCGGCCTGCGGGGACCCGGTCAGGTGGCGGCTGGTGGACGAAGCCGCCGCGGTGCGGCCGCGCAGCCTGTACGCGGCCAGCAAGGCGGCGCAGGAGCACTACGCGCTGGCGTGGTCGGAGTCGACGGGCGGCTCGGTCGTGGCCCTGCGCTACCACAACGTCTACGGTCCCGGCATGCCGCGCGACACCCCGTATTCCGGGGTGGCGGCGATATTCCGCTCGTCGCTGGAAAAGGGTGAGCCGCCAAGGGTTTTCGAAGACGGCGGTCAGATGCGCGACTTCGTCCACGTCGACGACGTCGCCGCGGCCAACCTGGCCGCCGCGGATCTGACCGCGGCGGACCGCGGCGGGTTCACCGCCGCCAACGTGTGCTCGGGTCGACCGATCTCGATCCTGCAGGTGGCGATCGCGCTGTGCGAGGCCCGGGGCGACTCGACGGCTCCGGTGATCACCGGGCAGTACCGCAGCGGCGATGTGCGCCACATTGTCGCTGATCCGGCGCGCGCCGCCGACGTGCTGGGTTTCCGTGCGGCCGTGGCCCCGGTCGAGGGGCTGCGTGATTTCGCGTTCGCCCCGCTGCGCTGACCGTTACTGCGAGTCGCCTGGCGGACGGTAGATCTTCGGGCGCACGGGCCCGGTCGTCTCGGCTGATCGGAAGATCCGGGGGGACGGCCCCGGCCCGGACAGGACGGTGGTGGGTGCGTCATGGCCCGCCTCCGGCGTCCGGAACTGGGCCGTCTCCGCCTCCGACGGCAGCGCGGGTCGTCCGCCCGGTGGGGTGCGGCGCCGACCGGACCGGGGCCGTCGCGGATGTGGCCGCATTCGCCGCGGTGGGCGCTGCCGCCGCGCGATCAGGACGGCGGCGAGAATGCCCAGGGCCAGGCCGCACAGCGTCACGTCGAAGACGCTGCTGATCTGCTGGGCCAAATTGTTGCCATAGACCGGGTTCGCCGGCGCGCCGGGGGGTGTCGCAAAGCGTGGCGCCAGGACGACGCCAAGGATGACGCGAGAAACGCTGAGCGCGAACAGGAATCCGGACAGCGACGAGATCAGCCGGGCGGGCAGCGCATCGTTTTTCAGGTTGAGTCGAAGCCAGATCGCAAGCACCGCCGTGACCAGGTCGAAGCCCGCCAGCGTCATGGTGTCATAGCGTGAATAGGGGTAATCCAACATCACCGCCGTGCTCAGGTCGGTCAGCCTCATCACCACCGAGCCCAGGCACCACGCGGCGATGAGCAGCAAGCCGTTTCGGGCCGCTGCGCGCCAGACGTCCTTGGCTATCGGCCGGCCGCCCGGGGGTCGCACCAAGGTCAGCGGCGCGAAGATGGCGGCGCCGGCCGCCCACGCCAGGAACCCTTCGTATCCGACGCCGGCCGTCGAGGTGTTCTGTGCGATGCCGTGGAATGCATCGATTTCACGGCCGACCGGCAGGATCCACACGATGACTCCGGCGGCCAGCGCCGAGGCTCCCAGCGCAATCGTGGACAGCCGGTAGCCTTCGGTGCCCTTCAGCATCCACCGGGACGCAACCAGGACCGCGACGAGCGCGACAACGCCATAGACCACCGCCGTGTCGATCACCACGATGTTCTGCTTGCCGAACCCGGAGGCGGCCCCAGCGGGATGCAATGCGTATCGCACCCGCCAGACAAGGTTGAAACCCGCGCTGAGGGCGGCGCCGAACATCGACGCGTAGCCGATGATTCGGGCGGCCAGCAACCAGTTACGGTGCTTGTCATCGTCGGCGATCGCGCCGGTGATCGACGGTTGCGCGCTGAGCACCGCGCCGGCGGTTCCCAGCCAGCCGCCCGGCCCGACACCGCCCGGCACGTTGACGGTGCCACCGAACCGGATCGTTTGGAACGCGTCGTAGACGACGAACGCCAACACCAGCAGCAGATACGGGGTGTTGAGGGCCAGACGCAGCCGGCCTGCCCGGCCGGGTTCGGGTTTACCCAGATGCGGCACGACGGCCGCCGTCAACGACAGCAGCGTCACCAGCAGCAGTACCCCGAACAAGATTCTGCTGCTGCCCGGAATCCGGAAGCCGAAATACAGATTCCACGGGAAGAACAGCGCGCTGACAACCAGCACACTGGAGGCCACGTCCCGGTTGATGTTCCACCTTCGTAGCGAGTCCCGTGGCTGGCCGGGCGGGGCCGGCGGCCGCGCACCCATGATCGGGCCGGTAGGCGTGTCGTCGCTGCTCAGGCTCACGATGCCTCCCTGGGATCGAGATCGGTTGCGGCTGCCTCGGGGTCGGCGCGGTGGCGAGGGAACCCCCTACCGGGCGCTCGGCGTTGTTGGATTGCGAACATATCCTCCATTCGGACGACGCGGCAGGTGGCAGGGTTTCGGGTGTGACCCAGCCCTTCGGAAATCCAGTTACGCTGCGTTTGTCGCCTGAAAAGATGAATACTGCCGACCGTATCGCAGTCTAATGATGCCGGACATTGCTGGCCGTGGGGTCGCCAGCCGAAGGAGACCGTAAATGGACGTCGTTTTGGGGGTCGCGGTCGCGGGTCCGGTCGCGCGGTTGGCGCTTGTCGGGGCGGGTGCCGGGGGCGCCGCCGTGATCGACCAATCCTCGGTCGATGTGGCCGAAGAGCCCATCTCGGTGTTGACCGAGACGGTGGCCGGCACGGACCGATTGCTGGCCGACGAGGGCCACCGGCTGGTCGCCACCCGGCTGTGCTGGCCGGATCACGGCAAAGCCGACGAACTGCGGCAGGCCCTGGTCGATTCCGGGGTCCACGACGTGGACGTGTTGTCGGAGTCCGAGGCTGCCACCGCGCTGTTGGGCGCGAACGGCTCGGACTCGGCTGTGTTGCTGGTCGGCGACCAGACGGCGAGCTTGTCGGTCGCGGGCGCCGGCGACGCGCCGCCGACCCTGCTGGCTGCCGCGCCGGTCGAGGGTGACGCGACGGCGACATTCGACACGCTGATGGCGCGGCTCGACGAGCAGTCGGGCGCTCCCGGTGAGGTTTTGCTGGTGGGTGGCTCCGCCGAGCAGACCTCGGTACTGGCCGACCAGCTCCGGGCCGGCTCGACGATGCGGGTGCAGGTTGCCGACGATCCGACGTTCGCGCTGGCCCGCGGCGCGGCGTTGGTTGCCGGGGCGGCAGCGGGCGCGTCGGGAGCGACGATGGCGCACCCGGCCGTGGCCGCAGACGCGACGACTTTCCTGCCCCCGGCCGCGGCGCCAGCGGGTGAGGCAGCAGATGCCCAGCTGGCGTACTCGGAGGCCGGCGATGACTATGCCGGCGACTATGACGGCTATGACGACTATGACGGCTATGACGACTATGACGGCGAGTACGGCGACTATGGCGACGGCGAGGCAGCCGCCGCAGGCCGCCCGCCGCTCAACGCCCGGTCGTTGCTGATCAGCAATGCCGTAGTGGCCTTCATGATCATCGGGTTCGCCTCGCTGGCGGTGGCGGTGGCGGTCGTTATCCGGCCGACCGCGGCGTCGCAGCCGGTCGAGGGTTACCAGAACGCGCAGCCGGGCAAGTTCATGCCGCTGTTGCCGACGGAACAGCAGGCGCCGGTCCCACCGCCACCTGCCGACAACCCCACCGCAGGCTTCCAGGGAGGTACCGTCCCGGCCGTCCAGGGCGTGGTTCCTCGGCAGCAGACGCCGCCCGCGACGGGCGGGGAGCCGGTTGCACCTGCCCCGGCGCCTCCCGGTGTCGTACCCGCACCCATCCCGATCCCGGTTCCGGTCATCATTCCGCCGTGGCCGGGTTGGTCACCCGGAGTGACGACCCCGCCGACGACCCCGCCCACCACACCGCCGACGACCCCACCCACTACGCCGCCGACGACGCCACCCACCACGCCGCCGACGACGCCACCCACCACGCCGCCGACGACGCCACCCACGACGCCGCCGACGACGCCGGTGACCACGCCACCCACGACGCCGCCGACGACGCCGGTGACCACGCCGCCCACGACGATGGCCCCGGTGACCACGACGGTCGCTCCGACGACCGTTCCCCCGACCACGGTCGCTCCGACGACCGTCGCTCCCCAGCCGACGCAGCAGCCGACCCAGGAGCCGACGCAAGTACCAACCCAACAGGTACCAACCCAACAGGTACCAACCCAACAGCAGACTGTGGCCCCACAGGCGCCGCAGACGGTGGCTCCGGCTCCGCAGCCGCCACTCGGGGGTGGTGGTAGCGGCAGCGGCGGTGGTAGCGGTAGTAGCGGCGGCAGCGGCGGCAGCGGCGGCAGCGGCGGCAGTAGCGGCGGTAGCGGCGGCAGCGGCGGTGGTAGCGGCAGTAGCGGCGGTGGTAGCGGCAGTAGCGGCGGCAGTAGCGGTGGCAGTAGCGGTGGCAGTAGCAGTGGTGGTGGTAGCAGCGGCGGCGGGCACTCCGGCCACTGATCCCGGTCGCGGCTTCGCCTAAGGTCGGAGGGCATGCCCGGCGATGCGGTGACTGTGGTGCTGCCCTGTCTCAACGAGGAAGAGTCGCTACCGGCGGTGCTGGCCGCGATCCCGGCCGGTTATCGGGTGCTGGTGGTGGACAACAACAGCACCGACAACACCGCGGCGGTTGCCGGCCGGCACGGCGCGCAGGTGGTTACCGAGCCGCGGCCCGGTTACGGCGCTGCGGTGCACGCCGGCGTGGAAGCCGCGACAACTCCGATCGTGGCGGTGATCGACGCCGACGGTTCGATGGATGCCGGTGAGTTGCCCCGGCTGGTGGCCGAACTCGAGCGGGGCGCCGATCTGGTGACCGGTCGACGCCGTCCGGTTCGCGGATTGCACTGGCCCTGGGTGGCGCGGGTGGGCACGGTAGTGATGAGCTGGCGACTGCGTACCCGCCACGGCTTGCCGGTGCACGACATCGCGCCCATGCGGGTGGCTCGGCGGGAGGCGCTGCTGCATCTGGGCGTCGCTGATCGACGGTCCGGGTATCCGTTGGAACTGTTGGTCCGCGCGGGGGCAGCCGGCTGGCGCGTGGTTGAACTCGACGTCAGCTACGGTCCCCGGGCTGGCGGCAAATCCAAGGTCAGCGGTTCGTTGCGCGGCAGCATCATCGCGATTCTGGACTTCTGGAAGGTGATCTCGTGAGCGTGCTGCCGGTCACGGTGCTGGTGGTCGCCAAGGCGCCGGAGCCGGGATTCGCCAAGACGCGGCTGGCGGTGGCGGTGGGTGACCGGATCGCCGCCGACATCGCCGCGGCGGCGCTGCTGGACACGCTCGATGCGGTCGCCGCGGCGCCGGTGGCCACGCGCGTGGTGGCGCTCACCGGCAACTTGGACGGGGCGGCCAACGCCGACGACATCCGGCAACGGCTGGAGGCCTTCACGGTCATCGAGCAACGTGGCGACGACTTCGCCGACCGCCTCGTCAATGCACACGCCGACGCCGCAAACGGGTATCCCGTACTGCAAATCGGCATGGATACTCCCCAGGTTTCCGCCGGACTGCTGGGCGGTTGCGCACGACGGTTACTCGCGGCGCCGGCGGTGCTCGGATTGGCAATAGACGGTGGCTGGTGGGTGCTCGGAGTCCACAGCCCCGCTGCGGCCGAGTGCCTGCGCGGCGTCCCGATGTCGCAGCCTGATACCGGTGAACTCACACTGAAGGCTTTGCGCCACAACGGTATTGAGGTAAAAACTGTGACGCCACTGGCCGATCTCGATGTCATTGACGACCTCGCGGTGGTGCGCGACGCGTGCGCCCCGGACAGCCGCTTCGCCCGGGTCACCCGCGCGGCCGGGCTGTGAAGTCGTCCGGGAGGCGGGCGGCACCATCAGGGCGGCGCACCGCACCCGGGGTCACCCACCGTCAGCGGGTTCGGCGGCGCAATACCACCCAGCGCCCGGCGACCCCGACGGCAAACATGCCCAGTCCCGCGGCGACCGATTCCCACGGCAGTGTGACCACCAGGACCAGGCAACCGATCAGCCCGAAGACGCTCAGCGCCCGCAGTCGGCCACGGCCCGCCAGGGTATAGGCGGCCGCGTTGGCGATCGCGTAGTAGATCAACACGCCAAAGGACGAGAAACCGATCGCGCCGCGCAGATCCACGGTGGCCACCAGCACGCACACCGCGACGGCGAGCGCGATCTCGGCGTGATGCGGCACCTGATTGCGCGGATGGACCGCGGCCAGCCAGCGGGGCAGGTCGCGATGACGGGCCATCGCCAGCGCGGTGCGCCCCACCCCGGCGATCAGCGCCAGCAGTGCACCGAGGGAGGCCAGCGCGCCGCCGACGGCCACAACCGGCACCAACGACGCGGCACCGGCGACGCGCAGCGCCTCGGCCAGCGGCGCCGCGGCTCTGGCCAGCCGGTCCGGTCCGGCGGCCGACAGCACCGCCACCCCGACCACCAGATAGGTCGCCACCGTGATCGTCAGCGCCAGGGTGATCGCCTTGGGGATGGCACGGGCCGGGTCGCGGACCTCTTCACCCATCGTGGCGATACGCGCATAACCGGCGAACGCGAAGAACAGCAGTCCCGCCGCCTGCAGCACTCCGTAGGGCGTGACGACGGACCAGCCTTCGATCAGATGGGCGGACCCGGGCCGGGCCGCGGCAATGCCGATCACCACGACGGCGAGCGCAATAAAGGTGCACGCCACCAATATTCGGGCCAGCATCGCCGTCTTGGTGATGCCGCGATAGTTCAGCGCGGCCAGCACCGCCACGGCGGCGACCGCTACGGCTCGCTGCGCCCACCCCGGCCCGCTGACGGTGTAGGAGGCGACGGTCAACGCCATCGCCGCACACGAGGCCGTCTTGCCGATCACGAATCCCCAACCGGCCAGGAAGCCCCACCACGGTCCCAGGCGTTCGCGCCCGTAGATGTAGGTGCCGCCGGAAACCGGATACCGCGCGGCCAGCCGGGCCGAGGCGATCGCGTTGCAATAGGCGACCGCCGCGGCGAGCGCCAGCCCGATCAGCAGCCCCACCCCCGCAGCCCGGGCGGCCGGGCCGAACGCGGCGAACACCCCGGCGCCGATCATCGATCCCAGCCCGATCACCACCGCATCGGTGGTCCCGAGCCGACGCGCCAGTGCCGACTGTTCCATGTATCCGCCTACCAGTTGGTGAAGATGATGCTGTTCAGCAGCAGGGCGCCGGCGGCGTTGACCGCCAGCCACAGCCGGGCCGATCGCTCCGGCAGCAGCGCCGGCGCAGCGGTCAGCCAGATGGTGAACGGCAGCCAGATCCGTTCCGTCTCCGCCTTGCTCAGCATGCTCAGGTCCGCGCACACAATGGCGGCCAGCGCCCCCAGCAGCAGCAGGTGAAACCCGGAGCGGCGGCGTATCGCCTCGCGGTCGAACACCCGGCTGACGCCGGCGACGCTGCCCAGCCCGATCGCACACACCACGCACGCCAGGTTGGCCCAGCTCCAGTACTGAAACGGCCGGTCGTGAGCGATCCCCTGCCAATAGCGTTGCTGTACCAGTGTGTAGCCCTCGAACCAGGAGAATCCCGCCACCGCGAAGGCCACCGCCACCGCTGCCGCGGCCACGACGGCCGGCCCCAACGCCCGCAGGCCCGCCCGCCAGTCCTTCGAAGACACCAGTACCGCCAATGCCGGAAGCCCCATCAGCATCAGGCCGTAGCTGAGGAAGACGCCCCAGCCCAGCAGCAGGCCTGCCCCGGCGGCCACCAGCCCGGGAAACCGCGTCCCGGCGTGCACCGCAACCGCCAGCAGCGCGATACCCCACGCCGCGACGCCGGCGAAATATCCGTCGGCCGACACCGCGACCCAGATCGCGGTAGGCGCCAGAGCGAGAAACGGGGCGGCGCGGCGGGCGGTGTGCTCGCCGGCCAGCGCGCGGACGGCGACCACAACCGCCGCTGCGGCGCTCGAACCGACCAGCAGGCACAGCAGCCCGGCCCAGGCGCCCCCGTGCAGGCCGAGCCGATCCAGCCACACAAACGTCAGCAGCGCGCCCGGCGGATGCCCGGAGACATGGGTGGTCCAGGAGTTCGGCTGGAAGTCGACAATCCGGCTGGCGAAGGTGCGCACCGTGGCCGGGATGTCTCTGATTCCCGGCACCTCCGACAAATACTCGTCCTTGGTGGTCAATCGGCCGGCGAAGCCTTGCTGCCAGCCGTCGATCATCGCCAGTGAGAACGCCCAGGCGCAGCTGGTGGCCCAGCTGCCCAGGGTCAGTAGCCGCCACGAAAGTCGTTGCGTCACAACCGGACCCCATGCCACGACGGCCAGCGCGATCACGATCGCGGCCCACGTCCCCCAGCTGGCGTGAACATCCCAGTAACCGAAGATCGGCGCGGCGCCGGCGCGGGAGGCGAAACGCTCCAGGCCGATATCGCGGCGGGGTTTGACCCCGAGGTTCATCCGCGGCAGCACGAAGGCCGCTGCCACCAGGACGACCCCAACCGCGACGGCTGATGTTTCCCGGCGGGCGATCCTCACGAGCGCCCAGCTTATTGGGAGCCGGCGCCGGCGAACCGGCGCACCAACGCCGCCCGGTCGATCTTGCCGATGCCGCGTCGCGGTAGCTCGTCGACGATGTGCAGCTCGCGAGGCGCGGCGGTGACATCGAGCGTGCGCGCGACCTGCTCCCGCAATGCCGCCAGCGTCGGCGCGGCGCAACCAGTGCGGACCACGATCGCGGCCACCACGCGCTGGCCCAACCGGTCATCGGCCACCCCGAAAACCGCACAGTCAGCCACCGCCGGATGGCTGCCCAGTGCCGTCTCCACCGGCCCCGGCAGCACGGTCAGTCCGCCGGTACTGATGGCATCATCGACCCGCCCCAGGACCCGCAGCACACCCGAATCATCCACCGCACCAAGGTCATCGGTGTGGAACCAGCCCGCTTCGGCGAACGGGTCGGGATCGACCGGGTTGCGATACCCCTTGGCCAGGGTCGGGCCGCCCACGGCGATGCGGCCGTCGGGCAGGATCCGCACCCGGACCCCGTCGAGCGGCACGCCGTCGTACACGCAGCCTCCCGCGGTCTCACTCATGCCATAGGTGCGTACCACCCTGATGCCGGCCGCCGCCGCGGCTTCCACGACTCGCCGTGGCGCCGGTCCGCCACCGATCAGCACGGCATCCAGTTCGGCTAGCGCCGCGGTGGCGGCCGGGTCGGTCAGCGCCTTGGCCAGCTGCGCGGCCACCAGCGATGTGTATCGCCGCCCTGGGGCCAATCGCCTTACCGCGCCGGGCAATTGGGCGACGTCGAAGCCCGCGGAGACATCCAGCTCGACGGGTGTGCGACCGGCTAGCACGCTGCGAACCAGCACCTGCAGTCCGGCGATGTGATACGGCGGCACCGCCAGCAGCCAGGCGCCCGGACCGCCGAGACGCTGGTGGGTGGCCGCGGCGCTGGCGGTCAGAGCGGCGGCGGTCAGCAATGCGCCCTTGGGCGCACCGGTGGTTCCCGACGTCGTCACCACCAGTGCCACGTCGTCGTCGATCTCTTCCCCCACCCGCAAAGCGGCCGAGGCCGACTCATCGGGTGCCGCCGTCACGACCAGCGCCGGGTCGCGGCCTGCGAGAACCCGCTGCACGGCGGGCAGCAGCAACGAGACGGCGAAACCGGGCGGGACGCTCAGCGCCCGCAGGACGGCTATGCGTGGCCCTCGCGGGTTTCGTCGACTGGGTCGAACGGCCAGCCGTGGGCGGCCAGCCGGGCGCGCACCTGCTCGACATCATCCGGTGACGGCAGGTCGTCGGTGAATTGGGTGATCACCACCCCGATATCGATCTGGTCGAACTCACCGCGGCGGATGAGTTCGCCGGCGACGGCCTGCACCTCGTCGTTGGTCAGGCGGCGCGCCAGCAGGGCAAGGACGGCAAAGGAGTCGGTCGGTGGAACTCCCTCGGGATAGCCCGCCCGCAGCCACGACACGATCGAGGTGAGAAATCGGTTCACGCTGTTACAACTTCCCGTCAGGCCTGCAAGAAAACTCTATGTCAGGACCAATCCGACGCTACGCGCGTTTGGCGCCGAGGAGGTGCCAGCCGATGTGATGGGCGATGAAGTCGCGGGCGATATACAGCACTCCGATGACAACCACCGCCAGCACCAGCCCGAAGATGGCCCACCCGAGCGCGACCAGCACCGGGCGCCGCGGAGCGGTGTGGTCCCCGATGGCGCCCGCCCCGGCGGCCTGCAGCCGCACCCCGAGTGCGAACAGCGCCGGCAGCCCGGCGCCCAGCAGCAAGCTGAATATCAGGATCTTCGCCGTGGCCTCGTAGTTGAACCAGTGGTTCATGAAGCGTTACCCGCCTTGAGTGCGTCGCCGGCGCCGAACTCCGGGAGCTCACCATTGGTTTCCGGTGCCGGTGCCGGTGCCGGCGCCGGTGGGGGTGCCGGTGGAGAAGGCGGCCGTGCGGCGGGCTTCCCGGCCGCGTCGAGTCCAGCCGTCAGGCTGCCTTCCCAGTCGGCGTTGACGTTCGTGTGGTCCACTCGTGCTTTTCGTGACTGCAGCCAGATGCCGACCGCGACCAGGCACACCAGGCCGAAACCGACGAAGGCGCCGGGATATCCGCCAATGACGTGCACCAGCTCGTACGTGATCGCCCCGACCAGGCCGGCCAATGGAAGCGTGATGAGCCATGCGGCCACCATCCGGCCGGCCACCCCCCAACGCACCTCGGCGCCGGGCTTGCCCACGCCGCTGCCCAGCACCGAGCCGGTGGCCACCTGGGTGGTCGACAACGCGTAGCCGAAGTGTGCGGACAATAGGATCACCGCGGCCGACGACGACTCGGCGGCCATGCCCTGTGGCGGTTTGATCTCGACCAGTCCCTTGCCCAGGGTCCGGATGATGCGCCAGCCGCCCAGGTAGGTGCCGCCGGCCATCGCCACCGCACAGGACACGATGACCCACAGCGGCGGCATTGTCGCGGTCTTGCTGACCGCGCCGTAGGACATCAGCGCCAGAAAGATCACGCCCATCGTCTTCTGGGCGTCGTTGGTGCCATGCGCCAACGAGACCAGCGACGCCGAGCCGATCTGACCGTGCCGGAACCCACTTTCGGTGCGCTTGCCCGGCAGGCCGCGGATAACCCGGTACACCAGCCAGGTGCCGGCCGCCGCGACGAAGGTGGCCAGCAGCGCGGCCACCACGGCCGGCACGAGCACCTTGGACACCACACCGCTCCAGATGACGCCGTGACCGCCCACCGCGGCGATCGTGGCGCCCACGATGCCGCCGATCAGCGCGTGCGAAGAACTCGACGGGATGCCCAGCAACCAGGTCAGCAGGTTCCACACGATGCCGCCGACCAGGCCGGCGAACACCAACTCCAGCGTCACCAGGTTCGCGTCGATCAGACCTTTGGCGATGGTGGCCGCGACAGCGGTGGACAAGAACGCTCCCACCAGGTTCAGCACCGCCGACAAAATGACCGCCGTCTTGGGCGCCAATGCACCGCTGGCGATGGAGGTGGCCATGGCGTTGCCGGTGTCGTGGAAACCGTTGGTGAAATCGAACGCCAACGCCGTGATCACGACGATGATCAACAAGAACAAGTCGAGGCTCACGGCACCTGATTCTGGTGGTTGGGCTGATCCGCTGTCGAATAACTGAGTACCCGAAACGCGGGTGTACTGCGACTCGTCGCCAGATATTACTTGGCCGTTAACCCGCAGTTCCGTCGCGTTCACCTCGGGTGTCTTTGCGCAGCGGGTGGCTAGGGGGAACCTCGACGAAGATCAAGGTGATGCCGTCCGGGTCGGTCACGTGCATCTCGTAGAGGCCCCACGGTTCGCGCCGCGGCTCCCGGGTGATCGGCACCCCCCGGCCGGCCAGCTCGGCCCGCGCCGCGTCCAGGTCGCGCACCTGCAGCCACAGCGCCCCGGGAAACGGGCCGCGGGAGTGGTCGGGCTCGCCGTAGCCGGCCAGCTCGAGCAGTGACTGTCCAGCGAAAAGCACTGTGCCCGAAGGGTATTCGCGGGCTATGGCCAGCCCTAGCTGGTCGCGGTAGAAGCTCAGCGACTTCTGATAGTCGGCCGGCCGCAGCAGCATCCGGCTGGCCAGGATTTCCATGGTGTCGTGTCTATCACGTCGTCGTCAGTTGGGGGCGCATCGGCTCCGCAGGGTCGGCACGCCGGGGCCGGTGAGGTCGTCGCAGCCGGCCACCCGGCCCGTCGTGGCGAGCAGCAGCGACAGCAGCGGGCCCTCGACCCTGTCGCCCTGGCCGTGGTGCCAGTCGTGGTCGGTGGCCCGCAGCGCCAGCCCGGATATGCGGCTCTTGGAGCCGATGAGCATGTTGGAGCCCTTGTAGAAGTCGATCACCTGCGCAACCGCGTCCGGCGGATAGGCGTGCGAGATGCCCAGCGGACGGCGGATGTCCTCGCCGTGCACGACGATCTCGCCAAGCCAGGACGTCTTCGGCCCGGGCGGGGCGGAGGTGGAATGCTGCAAGCGGCGGAACTCCTCAAGGGTTGCGGCCGCGTCGGGGCCGCGGCGCTTGGCGATCTGACCGTCGGCGAATTTGTCGAAGTTGAACCCGGCTCTGGCCAGCGCCAGGAAGAACGTGGCCGGGTTCAGGGACGCTGTTGCCGACAGGTGCGCGACGACGTCGCGCACCGTCCATCCGGTGCACAGCGACGGGGTGTCCCACTGGGACGGCGTCAGGGTGGCCAGGGCGTCGGCCAGTGCGCCGCGCTCGGTCGCGATGGTGGTCCAGATGTCGGCCATGGCACACTCCCGAGTCAATCGCCGTTGAGATGTTCGTTGCGTTGCTGCATAAGGGCATTGACCCAGCGGGGCCCGATGGTGTTGAGCGCCTTGGCCGCCAGGGCGATCCGCGGCGCGATCCGCACCGGCCTGGTGCGCGCGGCGGTCACCATCCATTCGGCCGCTTCCCGCGGCGTCAACGCCGGCATTCCCTCGTAGGCCTTCGTCGGTGCGATCATCGGAGTCGACACCAACGGGTAGTAGAGCGTCGTGGAATGCACCCCGTCGCGTCCCCACTCGGTTTCGATGGTTCGGCTCACTGCCGACAGCGCCGCCTTAGACGCGTTGTACACCGAGAACAGCGGCGCCGCTTCCGATAAGACGCCCCACGTCGCGACGTTGATGATGTGGCCGTCGCCGCGCTCGCGCATCCCCGGCGCCAGTCCGCGGATCAGCCGCAGCGGGGCGTAGTAGTTCAGCGCGATGGTCCGCTCGATGTCGTGCCAGCGTTGCAGCGATTCGTCCAGCGGGCGCCGGATGGACCGGCCGGCGTTGTTGATCAGGATGTCGACGCCGCCGATGCGCCGTTGCACGTCGGCCACCAGGGCGTCGACGGCGTCCAGGTCCGAGATGTCACAAGGCATCGACATCGCCGTCCCGCCGGACGTCGTGATCCGGTCCGCGACGGCGTCCAGCAGGTCCTTGCGGCGGGCGACGACGGCCACGGTGGCACCGTGCCGGCCGAACAGCTCGGCGGCGGCTTCGCCGATGCCCGAGGAGGCGCCGGTGATCAGAATCCGCTTGCCGTCGAGGTTGACCGGCCTGATCGCGGGCCGGTTGACCAGCAGTTGCGGCGACACCGGTGGCCGCATGGTGGCCAGCGAGATCTGTTCGGCCAACCGGCGCAGCGGACTCTTGCTCACAGGTGGGCAGTCTAGGCGGCGCCCCTAGAAATACCGCGGGAACCGGCTCCAGTCCGGCGGGCGCTTCTGCAGGAACGCGTCGCGGCCCTCGACGGCCTCGTCGGTCATGTACGCCAACCGGGTGGCCTCACCGGCGAACAACTGCTGACCCACCAGACCGTCGTCGAGCAGATTGAACGCGAACTTCAGCATCCGTTGCGCCTGAGGCGATTTCGCGTTGATCTCCGCTGCCCACTGCAGACCGGCCGTCTCCAGCCCGGCGTGATCCACCACCTCGTTGACCGCGCCCATGCGGTGCATCTGCTCGGCGGTGTACGGCCGGCCCAGGAAGAAGATCTCGCGGGCGAATTTCTGGCCGACCTGACGGGCCAGATACGCGCTGCCGTAGCCGCCGTCGAAGCTGCCCACGTCGGCGTCGGTTTGTTTGAATCGGGCGTGTTCGCGGCTGGCCAGGGTCAGGTCGCACACGACGTGCAGGCTGTGCCCGCCGCCGGCGGCCCAGCCGTTGACCAGGCAGATCACCACCTTGGGCATGAACCGGATCAGCCGTTGCACCTCGAGGATGTGCAATCGGCCGGCGCGGGCTACGTCAACGGTGTCCGCGGTCTCACCGGAGGCGTACTGGTAACCGCTACGCCCGCGGATGCGTTGGTCACCGCCGGAGCAGAATGCCCAGCCGCCGTCTTTGGGGGAGGGGCCGTTGCCGGTCAACAGGACCACGCCCACGTCGGGCGACATTCGCGCGTGGTCCAGCGCCCGGTAGAGCTCGTCGACGGTGTGCGGCCGGAAGGCGTTGCGCACCTCGGGCCGGTTGAACGCCACCCGGACCGTGGCGTCGCTGACGTGGCGGTGGTAGGTGATGTCGGTCAGGTCGTCGAATCCGCCGACCGGCCGCCACACGTTAGGGTCAAAGGGGTTGTCGCTCAAGTCTTGTGGACTCCGTTCTCACGCGGGCTCGAACCGGAAGACGACGAAGCGCCCGGCCATTGCCTCGAGTTCGTCGGGGCTGCCCATGGCGATCAGGCCGCATCGCTTCATCACCCGCACGCCGGTGGGCACCTGGGCCGGAAAGGCGCGCAGGATCGGACGGGCCTGATCGGGCGGCAGCTCCACCAGCCGCAGGCGTTCGGACCTGCGGCCCCGGGCCAAGGTGACTTCACCTGCGGCACGGACGTTTTCGACCCAGTCGGCACCCGGGAAGCCGGCCACGACATAGCACTTGCCGGCGACGGTCATCGGCGTGACCGGGGTAGATCGCGGAATGCCGGATTTGCGGCCGGGCACCGTCAACACGGCCGGGCCTTCCTTGCCGTAAGCCACTCCCAGTCGCGACACGATCATCATGACCTTGTTGGTCGCCTTCAGCCACCACGGCGGGCGGACGCGGTCACCGTCAGTCATGGCTGCCACAGTAGTCACCGCAGCCCCGAGCGTGACGCCACAGTCACGCCCGGCCGCGAACGTGCCTGCAGCGTCACGCTCGGCGCCGCAGCAGCCCGCATCACCCGACGGCGCGGCCGGCGCCCTCCCAGAACCGCGCCCGCACCGCCTTCTTGTCCGGCTTGCCCAGCCCGGTCAACGGCAGCGAGTCGACAACCACCACCCGCTTGGGCGACTGCACCGAGCCCTTGCGTTCTTTGACCGCGGTCTGGATTTCGGCGGTCATCGCCTCGACGGCCGCCTCGTCGCGGGGCGCGTCGGCCCGCAGCACCACCACCGCGGTGACGGCCTCGCCCCACTTCTCGTCGGGCGTCCCGACCACACATACCTGTGCGACGGCCGAGTGTTCGGCGACCACGTCTTCGACCTCGCGGGGGAACACGTTGAATCCGCCGGTGACGATCATGTCCTTGACCCGGTCGACGATGTAATAGAACCCGTCTTCGTCTTCGCGGGCCATGTCGCCGGTGTGCAGCCAGCCGTCCCGAAACGTCTCGGCCGTGGCCTCCGGCAGGTTCCAGTAGCCACCGGCCAATAGCGGTCCGCTGACGCAGATTTCGCCCGGTTCGCCCTGCGGCACCGGCTGGCCGTCCTCGCCCAGCAGCGCCACCCGCGCGAACAGCGTCGGGCGCCCGCACGACGTCAGCCGCTTCTCGTCGTGATCGCCCTTGGCCAGGTAGGTGATCGCCATCGGCGCCTCGGATTGGCCGTAGTACTGGGCGAAGATCGGGCCGAACCGCGCGATCGCCTCGGCCAGCCGCACCGGGTTGATCGCCGAGGCGCCGTAATACACCGTCTGCAGCGACGACAGGTCCCGGGTGTGCGAATCCGGGTGGTCCAGCAGCGCATACAGCATCGACGGCACCAGCATTGTAGCTGTAATACGTTGTTCCTCAATGACTTTCAAAACTTCGGCGGGGTCGAACTTGGCCAGCACCACCATTTCGCCACCCTTGATCACCGTCGGCGTGAAAAACGCTGCGCCGGCATGTGACAACGGCGTACACATCAAGAACCGCGGGTTTTCCGGCCATTCCCACTCGGCGAGTTGGATCGACGTCATGGTGGAAATCGACTGGGCGGTGCCCATCACGCCCTTGGGCTTTCCGGTGGTGCCCCCGGTGTAGGTCAGCCCGATGACCTGGTCCGGCGGCAGGTCGGCGGGCACCAACGGCTGCGGCTCGTAGCGGGCGGCCTGGGCGGACAGATCAACCACTTTCCCGTTGAGATCCTTTAGCGCATCCGGCACCGGCCCGATGGTCAGAATCTGCTTCAGCGACTCCACCTTTTCCAGCAGCCCCAGCGCGCGCTCGACGAACATCGGGTTGGGGTCGATGATCAGTGAGCTGATCCCGGCGTCGGACAGCACATAGGCGTGGTCGTCCAGCGATCCCAGCGGGTGCAGCGCGGTGCGCCGGTAGCCGCGGGTCTGCCCGGCGCCGATGATCATCAGCACTTCCGGACGGTTGAGCGACAGCAGGCCGACCGCGACGCCGGTACCGGCGCCCAGCGCCTCGAACGCCTGGATGTACTGGCTGATCCGATCGGCCAGTTGGCCACCGGTGAGCGTGGTGTCGCCGAGAAACAGCACCGGCTTGCTCTTGTGGCGCTTCAGCGCGCCGACCAGCAGATGGCCGTTATGGACCGGGTTGCGCAACGAATCGTCACTCATGTGGCCAGACTAGAACGTGTTGCAATTCGGGGTGACCGCACCCTCGCCGGCCCCGCCTATCACTAGGATCGCCGCTCATGGCCCATGCAGATCTCGTCATCACCGGAACCGTGCTCACCGTCGACGAGGCGCGGCCCACCGCCGAAGCGCTCGCTGTCACCGACGGCCGGATCGTCGCCGTCGGGAACCGGTCCGACGTCAACGAGCTCATCGGCCCCGACACCCGGACCATCGATCTGGGTTCGGGCTGTGTCATGCCGGGGTTCGTCGAGGCCCACGGCCATCCGCTGATGGAGGCGGTTGCGCTGTCGGACCGGTTCGTCGACATCCGTCCGGTCACCATCGGCAGGGCCGACGCCGTCGTCGACGCGATCCGCGGCGAGGTCACCCGACGGGGAGCCGAGGGCGCCTACTTCAACGGCTGGGACCCGCTGCTGCAGACAGGTCTTCCGGAACCCACGCTGGCCTGGCTCGACGAGACGGCGCCCGAGGGTCCGTTGGTGATCATCCACAACTCCGGCCACAAGGCCTTCTTCAACTCGCACGCGGCCCGGATCAACGGCCTGACCCGCGACACTCCCGATCCCAAGGGCTCGAGCTACGGCCGCGACGCCGGCGGAGAGCTCGACGGCACCGCCGTGGAAATCGGGGCGGTGTTCTCCCTGCTGGGCGATGCGATCAAGCCCGATGACTACCCGGCGATGCTGCGGGCCGAATGTGCCCGGCTCAATCGTGCGGGGCTGACCATGTGCTCGGAAATGGCCTTCGATCCGGCCTACGGGCCACTGGTCGAGCAGCTCCGCGACGACCTGACGGTGCGGTTACGCACCTACGAGATGTCCAGTGCGCGGATGTCCACCGACGCCACGCCCGGCCAGGGCGACGACATCCTGCGTCAGGTGGGAATCAAGATATGGGTGGACGGCTCGCCGTATGTCGGCAACATCGACCTGTCCTTCCCCTACTTGGATACCGCCGCCACCCGGACGATCGGGGTGACACCGGGCTCGTGCGGCTGCGCCAACTACACCCGCGAACAGCTCACCGAGATCGTGCACGCCTATTTCCCCAAGGGCTGGCAGATGGCCTGCCACGTACAGGGCGACGCCGGTGTCGACACCATCCTCGACGTCTACGAAGATGTGCTGCGCGCGCACCCGCGCGACGATCACCGGCTGCGGCTCGAGCACGTCGGCGCCATCCGGCCCGACCAACTGCAGCGGGCGGCCGAACTCGGCGTCACCTGCAGCATCTTCGTCGACCAGATCCACTACTGGGGTGACGTCGTCGTCGACGGCCTGTTCGGGCCGGAACGCGGATCCCGCTGGATGCCGGCCGGGTCCGCGGTGGCCACCGGCATGCGGATCTCGTTGCACAACGATCCGCCGGTGACCCCGGAAGAGCCGCTGCGCAACATCAGCGTGGCTGTGACAAGAGTGGCGCCCAGCGGTCGGGTGCTGGGCCCCGAGGAGTGTTTGACGGTGGAGCAGGCGATTCGCGCGCAGACCCTCGATCCCGCCTGGCAAATGTTCGCCGACGACGTCGTGGGCTCGCTGGAGGTCGGCAAGTACGCGGACATGGTGGTGCTGTCGGCGGATCCGCGGAGGGTTCCGCCCGAGGAGATCGCCGACCTCGAGGTCCGGGCGACGTTCCTGGCGGGCCGGCAGGTCTATCGGCAGTGACGCCCGCGCTGGCGGATGTGCTGGACCGCGTACACGTCGTGGCGCTGCCCATGCGGGTGCGCTTCCGCGGCATCACCACCCGTGAGGTTGCGTTGATCGACGGCCCGGCCGGGTGGGGCGAATTCGGGCCGTTCCCGGAATATCAGCCGCGGGAAGCCGCCGCCTGGCTGGCTTCGGCCGTCGAGGGCGCCTACCGCGAGCCGCCGCCGCCGCGCCGCGACCGCATCCCCATCAACGCCACCGTGCCGGCCGTTGCCGCCGCCGAGGTGCCGCAGGTGCTGGCCCGGTTTCCCGGCGCCCGCACCGCCAAGGTGAAGGTCGCCGAGCCCGGACAGAGCCTGGCCGACGACGTCGCGCGGGTCAACGCGGTGCGACAACTGGTCCCGACGGTGCGGGTGGACGCCAACGGCGGCTGGAGCGTCACCGAGGCCGCCGAGGCGGCTGCCGCACTCACCGCCGACGGGCCGCTGGAGTACCTCGAGCAGCCCTGCGCCACCGTCACCGAACTCGCCGAGCTGCGCCGGCGGATCGACGTGCCGATCGCCGCCGACGAATCCATCCGCAAGGCCGACGACCCGCTGGCCGTCGCCGGCGCCGGGGCCGCCGACATCGCGGTGCTCAAAGTCGCTCCGCTGGGCGGGGTTTCGGCATTGCTGGACATCGCCGCGCAGCTCGACATCCCGGTGGTGATCTCCAGCGCGCTGGATTCGGCGGTCGGCATCGGTCAGGGCCTCACCGCCGCCGCGGCCCTGCCCGAGCTCCGGCACGCGTGCGGGCTGGGCACCGGGAGGCTGTTCGTCGAGGACGTCACCGATCCGGTCATGCCCGTCGAGGGCACTTTGGCTGTCGGGCCGGTCACGCCCGACCCGGCGCGGCTGCAAGCCCTGGCCGCGTCGCCTGACCGGCGGCAATGGTGGATCGATCGGATCAGGGCCTGCTACCCGCTGCTGTACCGTCGTTCGGGTGATCAACCTGGCTTACGACGACAAAGGGACCGGTGAGCCGGTCCTTTTTATCGCCGGTCGCGGCGGTGCCGGACGCACCTGGCATCCTCACCAAGTCCCGGCGTTCCTGGCCGCTGGATACCGCTGCATCACGTTTGACAATCGCGGGGTCGGCGCCACCGAAAACGCCGAGGGCTTCACCACGCAGACCATGGTCAACGACACCGCGGCGCTGATCGAATCCCTGGGTATCGCCCCGGTGCGCATCGTCGGGGTGTCCATGGGCGCTTATATCGCCCAAGAGCTGATGGTGGTGCGGCCCGAACTGGTCAGCGCCGCGGTATTGATGGCCACCCGCGGCCGGCTGGACCGCGCCCGCCAGTTCTTCCGCACCGCCGAGGCCGAGCTGTATGACTGCGGTACCCAGTTGCCGCCCGCCTACGATGCGAGAGCTCGCCTGCTGGAAAGCTTTTCGCGCAAGACGCTCAACGACGACACGGCCGTGGCCGATTGGATCGCGATGTTCTCCATGTGGCCGGTCAAGCAGACACCGGGACTTCGGTGTCAATTGGACTGCTCGCCGCAGACCAACCGGCTGCCCGCCTACCGCAATATTGCCGCGCCGGTGCTGGTGATCGGCTTCGCCGACGACATCGTGACCCCGCCCCATCTGGGACGAGAGGTCGCCGACGCCCTGCCCAATGGCCGCTACCTGCAGATACCCGACGCCGGCCACCTCGGCTTCTTCGAGCGGCCGGAGCCCGTCAACGCCGCGGTGCTGAGGTTCTTCGCCAGCGTCAAGGCCTGAACGCCTTGACCGCGGGTTGTGACACCCTGTACTGGTGAACCCCTCGACGACCCAGGCCCGTGTCGTCGTCGACGAGCTGATACGCGGCGGCGTCCGCGACGTGGTGCTCTGTCCCGGGTCACGAAATGCGCCGCTGGCGTTCGCGTTGCAGGACGCCGACCGGACCGGCCGGGTTCGGCTGCACGTGCGCATCGACGAACGCACCGCGGGCTATCTGGCGATCGGGCTGGCGGTCGCTGCGGGCGCGCCGGTCTGTGTGGCGATGACGTCGGGTACCGCCGTCGCCAACCTCGGCCCGGCTGTGGTGGAGGCCAACTATGCCCGGGTGCCGCTGATCGTCCTCTCGGCGAACCGGCCCTACGAGATGCTGGGCACCGGGGCCAATCAGACCATGGAGCAGTTGGGCTACTTCGGCACCCAGGTTCGCGCCACCATCAGTCTGGGTCTGGCCGAGGATGCCCCGGAGCGCCTGCCCGCACTCAACGCGACCTGGCGATCGGCGACCTGCCGAGTATTGGTGGCCGCCAAGGGGTCTCGTAGCGCCAACGCCGGACCGGTGCATTTCGACATCCCGTTGCGCGAGCCGCTGGTGCCGGACCCGGAGCCCCATGGTGGCGTCGTGCCGCCGGGGCGACCGGACGGCAAACCGTGGACTTACACGCCGCCGGTCACCTTCGATCAGCCGCTGGACATCGACGTGTCGGCAGATACCGTCGTCATCGCCGGGCACGGTGCCGGGGCTCACCCCAATCTGGCGGAGTTGCCTACCGTCGCCGAACCTACCGCGCCGTATGCACCCAACCCGTTACATCCGCTCACCCTGCCGCTGCTGCGTCCCCAGCAGGTGATCATGCTGGGACGCCCGACACTGCATCGCCCGGTCTCGGCGCTGTTGGCCAATCCGGAAGTGCCGGTCTATGCGCTGACGACCGGGCCGCGCTGGCCGGACGTGTCGGGCAACTCGCAAGCCACCGGCACGCGGGCGGTGGTCACCGGAACCCCCAACCCGAAGTGGCTGCGCCGCTGTGCGGACCTGAATCGCCACGCGCTCGCCGCGGTGCGCGAGCAGCTGGCTGCCCACCCGCTGACCACCGGTCTGCACGTCGCCGCGGCGGTGGCCGCCACACTGCGGGCCGGTGACCAGCTGGTTCTCGGGGCGTCCAACCCGGTGCGCGACGCGGCTCTGGTCGGGCTGAGCACCCGGGGCATCCAGGTCCGGTCCAACCGCGGCGTCGCCGGAATCGACGGCACCGTCTCCACGGCCATCGGCGCGGCTTTAGCTTATGAGCGGGCTCACGAGACCGCGCACCAGGGACGGACCATCGCGCTGATCGGAGACCTGACGTTCGTCCACGACAGCTCCGGGCTGTTGATCGGCCCCACCGAACCGGCGCCGCAGCGGCTGACGATCGTGGTGTCGAACGACAACGGCGGCGGCATCTTCGAACTGCTCGAGCAGGGCGACCCGCGGTTCTCCGACGTGTCGTCGCGCATCTTCGGCACCCCACACGACGTCGACGTGGGCGCGCTGTGTCGCGCCTACCACGTGGAGAGCCGCCAGATCGAGGTCCAGCAGCTGCAGGCCGCGCTGGACGAACCCAACCCGGGCCTGCGGGTGCTCGAGGTCAAGGCCGACCGGTCGTCGCTGCGGCAATTGCACGCCGCCATCAGGGCGGCCCTGTGATTTCGCCAAAAATATTGCTGCGCATCCTGATCCACGGCACCAGCGAAGAACTGCCGGACACCTGGCCGCGCCGGGTGGTGCGGTGGGTCCGCATCACCGTCCTGATCGTCACCGCGTTGGTCACTTTGCAGTCGGTGCTGCTGGTGGCCGGCGCCTGGCGTAACGACCTGGCCATCGAACGCAACATGGGCGTCGCGCAGGCCGAGGTACTCAGCGCCGGGCCGCGCCGTTCCACCATCGAGTTCGTCACACCCGAGCGGATCACCTATCGCCCCGAACTCGGCGTGCTGTATCCGTCCGAGCTGGCCACCGGCATGCGGATCTACGTCGAGTACAACAAGAAGGATCCCAATCTGGTCCGGGTGCAGCACCGCAACGCCGGGCTGGCGATCATCCCGGCCGGATCCATCGCGGTGGTAGCCTGGCTGGCCGCGACGGGCGCGCTGATCGGTCTGGCATTGCTGGATCGGCGGCTGGATAAACACCTGAACCGCGCACCCTCCGGCTAGTTTTCGCGCCGCGTATGCCTGTCGGCAACCTTGCCGACAGTAAGTCCTGACACCGTGGCCGGGTGCGCGTTGCGATCGTCGCCGAGTCGTTCCTGCCCAACGTCAACGGTGTCAGCAACTCGGTGCTCCGCATACTCGAACACCTTCGCCGCACCGGTCACGAGGCCCTCGTCATCGCCCCGGACAACCCGCCCGGTGAGCCACGCGCCGACCGGTTGCACGACGGTGTCCGGGTCCACCGGGTGCCGGCGCGAATGTTCCCCAAGGTGACCACGCTGCCACTGGGTGTGCCGACCCCACGGATCCTTCGGGTGCTGCGCGGCTTCGACCCCGACGTGGTGCATCTGGCGTCACCGGCGCTGCTGGGCTACGGCGGGCTGCGTGCGGCCCGCCGTCTGGGCGTGCCCACGGTCGCGGTGTACCAGACCGACGTACCGGGCTTCGCGTCCAGCTACGGCATTCCGCTGGCGTCGCGGGCCGCGTGGGCCTGGTTTCGCCACCTGCACAGCCTTGCCGACCGCACCCTGGCGCCATCTACGGCAACCATGGAAGACCTTGCCGTCCAGGACATTCCGCGAGTCCATCGGTGGGCTCGCGGAGTCGACCTGCTCCGGTTCGTGCCGTCCGCCCGCGACGAAGCCTTGCGGCGGCACTGGTCACCGGACGGCAGACCGATTGTCGGCTTCGTCGGCCGTCTGGCCCCGGAGAAGCATGTCGAGCGGCTCGCGTCGCTGAGCGCCTCCGGTGCGGTGCGGCTGGTCATCGTCGGCGCCGGAGTCGACCGTCGCAAACTCGAATCGGCAATGCCCACAGCACTTTTCACCGGCGCTCTGCACGGGGACGAGCTCGCGAGGGCATATGCCAGCATGGACGTCTTCGTGCATCCCGGCGAACACGAGACGTTCTGCCAGGTCGTGCAGGAAGCGCTGGCGTCGGGGCTGCCGGTTATCGCCCCCGACGCCGGCGGCCCCCGCGACCTGGTTGTCCCCTACCGCACCGGATTACTGCTGCCGGTCGCCGAGTTCGAGACCCGGTTGCCGGCTGCGGTCGCGCACCTGGTGTCCGAACGCAACCGCTACGCACCGGCGGCGCGGCGCAGTGTGCTGGGCCGCAGCTGGCCGGCAATCTGCGACGAGCTGCTGGGCCACTACGCGGCGGTGCTGTCGCCGTCCGCGCGGGCGCGCGATTCGGTGCGGCGAAGGCGCCGTGCCTAAGGCACGTTTCCGGTTTCGAATGGTCGCGGGTCGACGACGGCCTGCCCGGTTGATACGCGCTTGACGGGCCCGCGCTGGCGGTGCTGCCGGACGAACGGCGCCGGCACTTCGCGGGCCGGCCGAGGCGGGTAGCGTCTGCCTGGTGAGTCGCGCCGCCCTGGACAAGAACCCTCGGGACGTCGCGTCGATGTTCGATGGTGTCGCCCGCCGTTACGACCTGACCAACACCGTGCTGTCGGTGGGCCGGGACCGGTACTGGCGGCGAGCCACCCGGTCGGCGTTGCGGATCGGTCCCGGCGACACGGTGCTGGACCTGGCCGCGGGCACGGCGGTTTCCACGGTGGAGTTGGCGAAGTCCGGCGCATGGTGTGTGGCGGCAGACTTCTCGGTCGGGATGCTGGCCGCCGGCGGGGCCCGCAAGGTGCCCAAGGTCGCCGGCGACGCTACCCGGCTGCCGTTCGCCGACGGGGTATTCGACGCGGTCACCATCAGTTTCGGGCTACGCAATGTGGCCGACTTCCCGGCCGCGCTGCGCGAGATGGCCCGCGTCACCCGGCCCGGGGGCCAGCTGGTGGTGTGCGAATTCGCCACGCCCACAAGCGCATTGTTCGCCACGGTGTACAAGGAATACCTGATGCGGGCGTTGCCGCGGGTGGCGCGGGCGGTGTCCAGCAACCCCGACGCCTACGTGTACCTCGCGGAGTCGATCAGGGCATGGCCTGACCAGGCGAGCCTGGCGGGCCACATTTCGCGGGCCGGGTGGTCGGCAGTGCGGTGGCGCAACCTGACCGGCGGAATCGTGGCGCTGCATGCCGGGTACAAGCCCGGCGAAGCCGATTAGCTGGTGCCGGCCCGTTGCAGAACGCCGACCTGCTCGGGGCAGTAGTGGTCGATCGCGGCACCCAGGAATTGGAACGCCTGCCCCTGGGTGGTCCCGCGCGCCAGGTTGCGCTGCAGGAAAGTCGCGGAGTTGTAGGCAGTGTGGTCGACGCCTCGTTCCAGCCGCTCGCAGCTGATCTTGGCCAGCCACGCGAGCTGGTCCTGCGGGCCGTAAACGCCGAAACCGTTGACGGTTTGCTTGAACGTGTAGTCGTAGTCGTCGGCCTGTGCGGGTGCGGCCAGTGCGATGGCAGCCGCCGCCAGCGCGGCCGTGGAGGCGATAAGAGCCAGCCTCGTTCCCTTCATTAGCCGGACTATACACCTCTGCCGCACTTCGCAAGAGGCGCAGCAGGGCTCAACTGAACGGCGGCCGGCGATCGATCAGCCGCGACGCCCGCCCGGCGCCGCGCCACACCCGCGCCACCCAGTCGGCGTCGTCGTCGGTGACCAGGTTGGCCATCACCCGCACGGCGATCGTCATCAGCCTGGTGGAGCGCATCGCGACGGGACCGGTGGTGGGCAGGAACCGCTGGAAGGTCAGCAACAACGCCAGCCTGCGTGCCACCGAGAATCCCCGGGCGTAGTGGTCGTGCAGCAGCGACGGCCACAGCCGGGACAGGTCGGGTGCGTCCAGCGCTTCGGCGGCCAGCCGCCCGGTCTCGAGCCCGTAGTCGATGCCTTCGCCGTTGAGCGGGTTGACGCACGCAGCGGCGTCGCCGATCAACATCCAATTCGGCCCGGCCACTCCCGAAACCGCGCCGCCCATCGGCAGCAGCGCCGACGCCACCGCCCGCGGCTCGCCAGGAAAGCCCCACTCGTCGCGGTGCAGGTCGGTGTAGTACGACATCAGCGGCCGCAGCGCCAGCTCGGCCGGTCGTTTGGTGGTCGACAGCGCTCCCACGCCGATGTTCACCTCGCCGTTGCCCAGCGGGAAAATCCAGCCGTAGCCGGGCAACACGGCGCCGTCGGGGGAGCGCAGTTCCAGATGCGACGTGAGCCATGGATCGTCCGCGCGCTCGGTGGTCAAATAGCCGCGGGCGGCGATGCCGTAGACCGTCTCCTGATGCCATCGGCGGCCCAGCTTGCGGCCCAGCGAAGACCGCGCGCCGTCGGCGACGACCAACTGCCCACAGCCCACCTCGGTACCGTCGGCCAAGCTGACCGATATCACCTTTCGAGACGAGTCATGATGCGCAGCAACGACTTTCGACCCCAGAAGCATGCGGGCCCCGCATTCCTCGGCGACCTTGCGGATGCGCTCGTCGAGCTCCGTGCGTGCCACGGCGCTGCTGTGCGCCGGGAAGGACGGTCCGGGCCAGGCGATTTCCACCTCGCCGCCGAATCCGCTCATCCGCAGGCCGTGGTGGCGGATGCGGCCGGCCAGCCACCGGCCGAGCCCCAGCCGTTCCAGTTCGGCGATCGCTCGCGGCGTCAGGCCGTCGCCGCAGGCTTTGTCGCGCGGGAAACCGGCCGAGTCGATGACGAGGACGTCGCGGCCGCCGCGGGCAGCCCAGGCGGCCGCCGCCGACCCGGCGGGTCCGGCGCCCACGACTACCAGGTCGGCTCCGGTCTTCATGCTCACCAGTATGTTGGTCGAATGAAAACTCCGGCGACCGTGGTGGCAGGCGTCGACTTCGGGGATGCCCGGTTCGCCACGGGTGTGCGTGCCGGTGTCGCGCGGATCGAGCAGCTCATGGACACCGAGTTGCGCAGCGCCGACGTGGTGATGATCGACTCGCTGCTGCACCTGTTCAAGGCCGGGGGTAAGCGGTTCCGGCCGCTGTTCACCGTGCTGTCGGCTCAGGTCGGGCCGGACCCGGAGGCTGAGGAAGTGATCATCGCCGGCGCGGTCGTCGAGCTGATCCACCTGGCGACGCTCTACCACGACGACGTGATGGACGAGGCCGAGGTCCGCCGCGGCGCCCCCAGCGCCAACGCGCGGTGGGGCAACAACGTCGCCATTCTGGCCGGCGACTACCTGCTGGCGACGGCGTCGCGGCTGGTGTCCCGGTTGGGACCGGCAGCGGTGCGGATCGTCGCAGACACCTTCGCTGCCCTGGTGACCGGTCAGATGCGCGAGACTCGCGGCGCCCCGGAAGGCGCGGACCTGATCGAGCAATACCTGACAGTGGTCCACGAGAAGACCGGCAGCCTGATCGGGGCCGCGGGCCGGTTCGGCGCCATGTTCTCCGGCGCCGACGGTGATCAGGTCGAGCGGCTGAGCCGCCTGGGCGGCATCGTCGGCACCGCGTTCCAGATCGCCGACGACATCATCGACATCGACAGCGAATCCGACGAGTCCGGAAAGGTGCCCGGCACCGACCTGCGCGAAGGCGTGCGCACGCTGCCGATGCTCTACGCGCTGCGCGACACCGGGCCCGACGGCGCGCGGCTGCGTGCGCTGCTGGCCGGACCCATCCACGACGACGACGCGGTGCTCGAGGCGCTGGCGCTGTTGCGCGCGTCGCCGGGGATGGCCAAGGCCAAAGACGTGCTGGCGAAATACGCCGCGCAGGCGCGCGACGAGCTGGACCTGCTGCCCGATGTTGCCGGCCGGAGGGCGCTGGCGGCGCTGGTCGACTACACCGTCAGCCGGCACGGCTAGCGGGGTTTGTCGGCCGTCTCGGAACTTCAAGGACCCTTCCGGGCGTTGAGTCAGCAGTAAATCGGCAAGCCGAGGTGTTCGTAGGAGGACACACACTGATGACCTGGCATCCGCATGCCAACAGGCTGAAGACCTTCCTGCTGTTGGTCGTTATGTCAGCGATGATCGTGTTCGTCGGCCGGCTGTTCGGCACGACGGCAATGTGGCTGGCGGTCCTGTTCGCCGTCGGGATGAACGTCTACGTCTACTTCAACAGCGACAAGCTGGCGTTGCGGGCCATGCATGCGCAGCCGGTCTCCGAGCTGCAGGCGCCGGTGATGTACCGGATCGTGCGCGAGCTGGCCACCGCCGCCCACCAGCCGATGCCGCGGCTATACATCAGCGACACCGCGGCGCCCAACGCGTTCGCCACCGGCCGCAACCCGCGCAACGCCGCGGTGTGCTGCACCACCGGCATCCTGCAGATCCTCAACGAGCGGGAGTTGCGCGCCGTACTGGGCCATGAGCTGTCGCATGTCTACAACCGCGACATCCTCATCTCGTGCGTGGCCGGCGCGCTGGCCGGCGTGATCACCGCCCTGGCCAACATGGCGATGTGGATGGGCATGTTCGGCGGCAACCGGGAAAACAGCAATCCTTTTGCGTTGATTCTGGTTGCGTTGCTGGGCCCGATCGCCGCGACGGTGGTGCGGTTGGCGGTGTCGCGGTCCCGCGAATACCAGGCCGACGAATCGGGTGCCGTCCTGACCGGCGACCCGCTGGCATTGGCCTCGGCGTTGCGCAAGATCTCCGGCGGGGTGCAGATGGCTCCGTTGCCGCCGGAGCCCCAACTGGCCAGCCAGGCGCACCTGATGATCGCCAATCCGTTCCGGGCAGGCGAGCGGATCGGGTCGCTGTTCTCGACGCACCCGCCGATCGAGGACCGCATCCGCCGCTTGGAGGCGATGGCGCGGGGATAAGGGTTCTCATCGTGATAGCGCTTGCGCTATCAGAACTGACGGAGTCCTATCTCCTTGGAGAGCCCCGAATTCGCCAGCGACTGCGCTATCACATTCGCGGAAGCCTATTCCTTTGGGGAGCGCGGAGCGGCCCCGGGTGAATGCCGGACCGCGAGCGCATCTGTTACCAATCCGGCAGGTACCGATATACCCGCCGTGTCCGGTAATGGGGCCCCGAATACGACGAACACATAGGCACCCGCATCGAAATGCCATACCTGACGGGGCGGGCGACGCACGGCAGGAAGCGATCGCCGCTATCGAGGACGCCGTCGATCAACGCACTTCTAGCGGAACCCCGGTGGTCAGGACCTCACCCGCGCTCCGTGCCCGCCTCGCCATTGAGGCTGCCGAACAACGTGTTTCGATGAATCAATGGATAAGTTCAGAAGCCGGCAGATCGTCAATCAGGCGGCACCTTCGGACGTTTCCCCTTCGATTAGCGGTGCTTTTCGCGACGAATGGCCCCTCGTGAGGCCACCATGGACGTGCACTTCTCCGCCGGTGGCGTGGTGCTGACGCTGCCAGTCTGTAATCGCTTGGTGCGCAGCGTGATCGAGGTAGTTCGCCGCGATATGAAGCGTGACTGTGGTGCGTTCCGGGATAGCAGCCAGCACCTGTGTCAGTCGGGGCAGCGCCAGGAAGGTGCAGGTACCCTCGACTACCACACGCCATTCGTCGCCAATCGGGTGAGCATCTATCTTGGCCCGTATCACCCGCCATCCGGTCATCGCGATGGCCAGAACAAGCCCGATCATCACCCCATGCAGGAGATTGAGGAATACGACGGCGACGATGGTCACCAGGTAGATGGCGAAATCGCCGGTTTTGACCGCGGTTTCGATGTGCGCGGGCTGCAGTAGCTGAATTCCGATGACGATCAGTAGCCCGGCGAGCGCGGCACTGGGAATCAGTTCGATGAGACCTGCGAACGGAAGCGCGAACAGCATCACCCAGAATCCGTGCAAAACCGTCGACGCACGAGTCTTGGCGCCCGCCTTGATATTTGCGGACGTGCGGACGATGACGCCGGCGATGGGAAGACCGCCGATCACTCCCGACACCATGTTCGAGGCGCCCTGCCCGATCAACTCGCGGTCCAGTTCGGAGCGCGGGCCACTGTGCATCCTGTCCGTCGCGACCGCTGTCAGCAGACTTTGGACGCTGGTGATAAGTGTGACCGTGATGACGCCGATCGCGACGGCACCCCAGTTTCCGTGTGGAATTGCCGGAAGTTGCAGTGCATCCAGCAGTGAGCCCTCGAGCGCGATCCGCGACACGTGAAACGGAAACACTACCGAGACGACGGTGACGGCCACGATGGCGACCAACGGACCGGGAACGGCGGCTGCCTTTGCCGGGGCCCACCGCCAGGCGACCATGATGGCGATCACCAGTAGGCCCAGTATCACTCCGGGCTTGTGCGCGCCGAGAATCTGCGCAGGCAGCTCAACGACGTTGTCCCAGGCCGAACTATGGGACTCGCCGCCGAGCAGCACGTGCGTTTGTTGAAGCGCGATGGTGATCCCGATGCCGGCCAGCATCGCATGCACGACCACGGGCGAGATAGCAAGGGCGGCCCGGGCAACACGGCTGAGCCCCAACAGGACTTGCATGAGTCCGGCGATCGCGGTGATGAAACAGGTTAATCCCCAACCGAATTGGGCGATAAGATCGGCGACCACCACGGTCAGCCCGGCGGCGGGCCCACTGACCTGCAGCGGTGATCCGCCGATAGCTCCGCCGACGATTCCGCCGACAATCGCGGCAATCAGACCTGCGAGTACCGGCGCATCGGATGCGATGGCGATGCCCAACGACAACGGCAGCGCAACCAGGAAGACGACAAGCGAAGACGGCAGGTCGTGGCGGATGACCGATCGAAGTCGATCGGTTCGTAACTGCGCCATCTGGCGCGACAGGGTGCCTTGGCTACCTGGGTCAACCTGATCGCTGCGGTCAAGGCTAGGCTTGCCGCGATATCGTGTGTGCTGCATCGGTTGCTCCCTCGTTTCCGTGGGGGACGTTCCGATGATCCCGCCCCGAATTACGTGACGTAGTCGTAAATGGTTGGCGCACAAGCAGTTAAATCTACGCAAACTCCAATGTTCGAGGCAGGCGCCCAGTGGTTACGGAGTTCGACGGTATTTTGCGGGCGAAGCCAGGGTCAACCAGACGCGCTAGCTGCATAGCGAACGCAAATTTTTCGCCGCGCGCCGACGCTCCCAAACCCGAATGCATTAGCCTTGCGCAACCCGGCGATAACCCGGGCTTCGCTAAAGCCGCTCGCTATGCCGCCGTTTCGGGTCCTTCGGCGTCGATGAGGTCGTCCATCGCCCGGCGGGCGCGGTGGCCCGTATGGACCCCGCCGTGGATGTGCACCACCCCTCCCGTGGCCTGATGCCGTCGCTGCCAGTCGGCAATCGCCTGGTGCGCGGCGTGATCGAGGTAGATGACCGACATGGTGACGTTGACCGTCTTGCCCGCGGGAATGGACGCCAGCACCTGGGTCAGCCGGGGCAGGGAGAGGAAGGTCGCCGACCCTTCAACGGCCACGTGCCATTCGTCACCTGCGGGGTGGGCGTGGATCCTGAACCACATGACCCGCCATGCGGTCAGGGCGATGGCCAGGACGAGTCCGATCAACACGCCCTGCATGAGATTGAGGAATACGACACCGACGACGGTCACCAGGTAGACGGCCAGGTCCCCGTTTCGCATGGCGGTTTCGATATGGGCGGGCTGCAGCAGCCTGATCCCGACGAAAACGAGCAGGCCGGCAAGCGCGGCGGTGGGGATCTGCTGGATCAACCCGGCAAAAAACAGCGTGAAGACGAGGATCCAGACGCTGTGCATGATCGTCGAGGCGCGGCTCTTGGCGCCCGCTTGCACATTCGCGGAGCTACGGACGATGGCGGCGGCGATCGGGAGGCCGCCGATCATCCCGGAGGTGATGTTTGCGACGCCCTGTCCGGTCAACTCGCGGTTGAAGTTGGTGGGCGCCCCGGGGTGCATCCTGTCGATCGACACCGATGCCAGCAGGCTCTCGACGGTGGCGATGAAGGCAACAGTGAGCACGCTGACCGCGAAGGCTCCCCACTTACCCTCGGGAAGGGCCGGTAGCTGGAATGCATTCAGCGGCGACCCGGTGAGTGTGATCCGGGCCAAGTCGAACGGAAACACCACGGAGATAATGGTTGCCGTCACGATGGCGACCAGCGGACCTGGAATGGGTGCCAATTTGGCCGGGGCCCAGCGCCAGGCGACCATGATGGCGATCACCAAGACGCCCAGAAACATTCCGGGCTTGTGCGCGCCGATGATTTGTCCCGGCAGCTGAACGACGTTTTCCCACGATGTGCTGTGCGACTCCCCGCCCAGCAGGACGTGTGTTTGTTGAAGTGCGATCGTGATTCCGATGCCGGCCAGCATCGCGTGCACGACGACCGGCGAGATCGCCAGTACCGCTCGGGCAATCCGGCTGAGCCCCAAGATGAGCTGCAGGACACCGGCGGCCACGGTGATCAGACACGTCGCCCGCCAACCGAACTGGGCGACCAGACCGGCGGTGACGACCATCAACCCGTTCGCCGGACCGCTCACCGACAACGGCGACCCGCCGATGAATCCGAGGACGATTCCTCCGACGACTGCCGAGATCAGGCCCGAGAGCACCGGTGCGTCCGAAGCGATCGCGATCCCCACCGACAGCGGCAATGCGATCAGAAAGACCACCAGCGACGACGGCAGGTCGTGCCGGATGATCGATCGCAGTCGGTCAGTACGCGACACTGGCGGGCCCTTGTCCGGGGCCTGGCTGTGGTGTGGTTCGGTGGGCTGCATCGGTCATTCCCTCGTCTGGGCGTTGCGGGGGGACGGTCCGACAGTGCGGCCCCACACTACCTTGGTCACCTACTCGTAAGTCGTTGGCACACCGGCGAATACATTCGGGTGAAGGCATTCTGCAGGCGCCCGCCACTGCCCTTGACAGTATTCGGGCAGCTAAACAGGGGTCAAGTTGGCGCGCAGCGCGCATACCGAACGCAGATTTCAAGCGGAATGGGCGCTGACTAGGCACAAGGCCGTGCAAGCGACGCTAGAACCCTGAGCCGTGTACCTCGTGTCCGGGCTCGTCCAGCATCAGGCCGTGATAGGCCTGTTCGACGGTGGAGCCGTGGTTGATGACCGCGTCGACTTCGCGAGCGATGGGCATGTTCAGCCCGTATTCGTTGGCAAATTCCATGACCACGCTGGCCGCCTTGACGCCCTCGGCCACCTGGTTCATCGATGCGATGATCTCGTCGATGGGTTTGCCCGCGCCCAGTTGCTCGCCCACGTGGCGGTTGCGGCTGCGCTGGCTGGTGCAGGTGACGATCAGATCGCCCAGACCGGCCAATCCGGGGAAGGTCTCGGTGTTGCCTCCCATCGCGACGCCGAGCTTGGTCATTTCGCGCAACGAGCGGGCGATCACCAGCGCCCGAGTGTTCTCGCCGATGCCCAGCGAGTAGCCCATGCCGGCGGAGATGGCAAACACATTCTTGAGCGCCCCGGCCATTTCGACGCCGATGACGTCATCGGTGGTGTACACCCGGAAGCGGCGGGTCCGGAAAAATGCTGCCAGCTGGGTGGCCAGATGTTGATCGGGCATGGCCAGGACCGCCGCGGCCGCATAGCCCTCGGCGACTTCTCGGGCGATGTTGGGACCGGCGAGGATGCCCGCCGGATGACCGGGCAGGATCTCTTCGATGATCTGCGACATCCGCATGTTGGTGCCCTGCTCGAGCCCCTTGACCAGGGACACCACCGGCACCCAGGGGCGCAGTTCCTTGCTCAGCTCGGTGAGCACACCCCGGAAGCCGTGCGAGGGCACTCCCATCACGACGACATCTGCACTGTTGGCGGCCTCGGAGAAATCGGTGGTGGCGCGCAGGGTCTCGCTGAGCACGACGTCGTTCCCGAGGTAGCGGCTATTGCGGTGGTTGTCGTTGATGTCGCTTGCGGTGGCCTCCGAGCGCACCCACTGCAACGTCGGCACCCGCCGTGCACAAATGGACGCGACCGTGGTCCCCCAGGAACCGCCACCGAGGACAACGACTTTGGGTTCGCGCTTCGCAGCTGCCATGGGGCACAGCCTATTGCGGTAGCCCGACATTTGACAGCGGTTGATCGCCGGCGGCGGCCCCGAGACGAAGTCGAAACCAACGACCTCCGAGCATGGGACTTCGGTCCCTACCCGGCGGGGTGACCACGCCGGGATGGTGAAAGATAGCTGTTCTATCGAGGAGGAATCATGTCGCGACGAGCGAGCCGGTCGCGCGAGAGGTGTCTGCCCTCGTGTTGGGTCCGGACGTTCGTACTGCTGGTCGCGGCCGCGCTGGCGCTGCTGGCCGGGTCGCCGGGGATCGCATCCGCCGACGGTGGGCGCCCGCAGGCTAACCCGGAACAGCGAGCGGCGGCGATGATCCGGCCGGCCGTCTTATATCTTGCGGCCCAGGCCCACGGTCAGGTCCGGCTGCCCGACGGCCAGATGCTGTCACTGTTCGGCGAAGGTTCGGGTATCCCCTTCACGGCGACGTGGACTTGCACCGCATTTGTCGTCAATCCTGACGGGTGGGTGGCGACCGCAGGTCACTGCGTCGATCCGGAGACTGCCAAGCAGCTGATACTCAAGCGTGCGGCCAGTGAATACGTGGCGCATTTTCCCGACTCGCCGGTGGGCCACAACCCAGGCGCGACGCTGGACTGGCTCACCAAGAACGCGCGGGTCGAAGGTCAGACCCCCGACCGTGGGCCCGAGATAAGCCTGATGCTGGGATACGGAACCGGGACGAAACTCGCCGAGAAGCTCCCGGCCACCGTCGTGGACTTCCGGCCGATGGGCAAAGGCGACGTCGCGCTGCTCAAGGTGCAAAAGCACAACCTGCCGTCGTCCGAGCTCGGCACCGACGCCGACGTCAGCATCGGCGCACCGGTTCTGGCCGTGGGTTTCCCGGAGACGACTCAGCGGGTCACCGGTATATCGCTGGACCCGACGAACAAGAGCGGCAAGGTGAGCAAGAAGTCCACCCTCGAATCGAGTCCGATGTATGAGATCGATGCTCCGATCGCCGAGGGCATGAGCGGCGGGCCGACCATCGAACTCAACGGCAAGGTGATCGGCGTGAACAGTTTCGGCCCCGTCGGCGAACCGCAGCCGTTCAATTTCATCGCGCCCGCAGACAGTCTCGCGGCGCTACTGGCCGGCAAGGGTGTCAAGCCGATGCTCGGGCCCGCCGACCTGTACTACCGCCAAGGGCTCAACCACTATTTCTCCGGCCAGTACAGCGACGCGATCTACGATTTCGACCAGGCCCTGGCGCTGTCACCCGACTACCCGGGCGTGGCCGATCTCAAGACCAGCGCGGCCAACCTACGTCAGCAGTACGGTGACGCGCCGGTGTTTCTTCGCTCAAAACCGGTGTGGTACACGGTAAGCGGCGTCTTGCTGCTACTCACGGTGGGCGGCTGGGTGACCTTCATGGTGCGGAAGAGCCGTCGGCAGCGTCGCACCGAAGCCGAAGCCGAAGCCATAGCCGAAGCCGAAGCCGAAGCCGAAGCCGCCGCGGAAGCCGCCGCGGAAGCCGCCGAAGCCGAAGCTGCCGAAGCCGCTGCTGCGGATGCGCAGCCACCGCGGGCAACCGGCACGGTCCGGCCGCTGGGTCTTGTTCCCGCCCCGTCGAGTGAGCCGCACTTCTGTGCCAACTGCGGAGCGGCGCACCACCCTGCCGAGAAGTTCTGTCCGAACTGCGGCAAGAAGATCCCGGCCGGCGAATCGGCGCAGCCCGCATAGCCCGCCGTCAGACCGCCGGCAACCGGCCTTCAGCCCGCTACCGGCGCCCGCTCGGTTACGCGGCCGAACACCATCGCCTCCTCGATGCGGTCGAACCGGTAGTCGATGGCATCGGCGAAATAGTTCTGCCGCACATTCCACGGCCGTTTGGTGCCTGACCTGGGCAGCGCGTGCAGCGAGCGCAGCACATAGCCGGCCTGAATGTCCCAGGAGGGCTTTTCGGTCAACGGCTCGTCGCCGCGGTGCGGGTAGGCATGGGTGTAGCCGTGAGCAGCCATGTGCGCCAACAACTTTGCCGTCGCCCGCGCCGTCATGTCGGCACGCAACGTCCAGGACGCATTCGTATAGCCCACACACCAGAACAGGTTGGGCACGTCTTCGAGCATGTGCGCCTTGTAGACGAAGCGGTCGCAGGGATTGATCTCGACGCCGTCCAAGCTGATCTTGACGCCGCCGAGTGCCTGCAACTGCAAGCCGGTGGCGGTGACGACGATATCGGCATCGAGGTGTTCGCCGGACTCGAGCGCGATGCCGGTGGCGTCGAAATGGTCGATGTGGTCGGTGACGACGTCGGCGTGGCCGTCGGCGATGGCGGTGTAGAGGTCGGCGTCGGGAATCAGGCACAGCCGTTGGTCCCACGGGTTGTAGCTGGGCTTGAAGTGGGTGTCGACGTCGTAGCCGACGGGCAGGTTCTTGATCGCGGTGCGCCGCAGCAGCCACTTCATGAGTCGCGGCGTCTTGCGGGACAGGAACCACAGCACTGCCTCCAGCAGTGCGTTGTACATTCGGATGGCCAGATGGGAAGCCCTGCGGGGCAACACTTTACGAGCACCGGCGGCAAACCTGCTGTACTTGGACGCCGAGATGAGGTAAGTCGGCGAGCGCTGCAGCATGGTCACCTTGGCGGCCTTTTCGGCCATCGACGGGATCAGCGTGACGGCGGTGGCCCCGCTGCCGATCACCACCACCTTCTTGCCGGCGTAGTCCAGGTCTTCCGGCCAGTGCTGCGGATGCACCACGGTGCCGCCGAACTGTTCGATGCCGGGGAACTCGGGGGTGTAGCCCTGGTCGTAGTTGTAGTAGCCGCTGCCGAAGAACACGAACCGGCTACGGCATTGCTGTGCGACGCCGCCCTGCTCGAAGGTGAGTGTCCAGGTGTCCGTGGCCGAATCCCAGTCCGCTGCCAAGACGTGACTGTTGAACCGGATGTGGCGGTCGATGCCGTACTTGTGGGCGGTGGTGGTCAGGTATTCGCGGATGTGTTCGCCGTCGGCGACGCCTTCCTTTCGGGTCCACGGCTCGTAGGGAAAGCTCAGCGTGAAGATGCTGCTGTCGGAGCGCACCCCCGGGTAGCGGAACAGGTCCCAGGTGCCGCCGATCCGCTCGCGCCGCTCCAGGATGGTGTAGGAGAGTCCGGGGTTGCGTTGCAGCAGCCGGTAGGCCGCGCCGAGGCCGGAGATCCCGGCGCCGACGATGACGACGTCGAAGTAGGCCGTGTCGATGGCTTCGTGAGGGCTCACGGTCATGCCAAACCTCGCTTGAATTCGGGTATTGCTCACCAGAGTAGGCACCGACCGGTTGGTCGGGCCAGCAGGCGGAATCTCAGGCAGGCCGCATGAGCACGTCGACGTGCAGGGGCGCGCAGCGGTCGATCAGCCAGATCTGGTCGGCCGGGCCGGCGAAGATCCGGGCATGGGTGGGATCCTGCGTCACGGCACCCGCGCACCGGTCGCCGAAGAACACGTACGCCTTGGCGTCGTTGCATTGCCGGGACATCCACACCAGCCCGTCCAGGCCGGCATCATGGGCCGCTTCGGCCCACAACACGGTGCTGGCATAGCTGGACGCCGGGCTGGACGTGAGGTCGGCGGCGGTCACCTTCAGGCGGCGCAGGCCGGTGCCGTGCAGCACCCCGACCTGCAGCCGGCGGGTCACTTTCAACCGGACCAGCACCTTGTCGGCGTATTGGTCGTAGGGGAGCACGCCGCCTGAGACCGGGATGTCGTGCAGCAGCGTTTCGGCGATGGCCGCGTCTTCGGTATCGGCGGCGTACATGATCGGCACCACCGGCGTGCCGAAGAAGCCGAACCGCGTCGGCGCGCCGATGCCGGGGTTGAAGTCGGTGGCGGTGCGGGATGACGACAGCACGCGGTAGAGCAGCTGCCCGGCCGGCAGGGTCGCGGTGGGCGGCTCGAACGGGTCCGGCGGCCGCGCTGTTACCAAGACACCGCCATGGCCTCCGCCGCCACCGCGAGGACCCGGTCGGGTTCGGTGAGCAGGTGATCCACCGGGCGGTCGCCGTCCAGATAGGTGGTGGGCGCGCACAGCCACTGCACCAGGCCGGTCTCCGACCAGCCGTTGGTTTCCGCGACGTCACGCAAGCGCTCGATGGCGGGCAGGGGTTTGCCGTCTGCCCCGAATTGAAACCCCGGGTAGGCGAGGTAGTTGCCGCGGCGCACGGCGACCAGCGCCTTGTTGCGGTGTGCGGTGGTGGCCAGATTGCGTGGCGCGCTGGATCGTGAGCCCATCCGCTTGCCGGCCTCGGTGCTGGTCAGCAAGCCGAACTCGGCCTCGATCCGGGCGTACAGATTCTGTTCGGCCTGCACCGCGCGCGCAACCGCCGGCTCGGTGTACACCGCGACCGACGACAAGGCGGCACCCACCGCCTGAGCGCTCTCGCGGAGGCGCCGATCCGCCGCCGTCAGCTCGTCCAGGGTCTTGACGGGGGTCATGCACACAGCTCCTGCGTTCGATTCATGCAAAGCTAGAATACTGCATGAAGCGAATGCACGACGAGCGTGACGCCAGTGCGAAATCCGGCGTCCGATCTCGCAGTGACGTCACGCTCGATGCGGCTCGGGCCTATCGGTAGTTGACGAACTGCAGCGCCACGTCCAGGTCAGCGTTCTTCAGCATCGCGATGACGGCCTGCAGGTCGTCGCGTTTCTTGCTGGTGACGCGAATCTCGTCGCCCTGGATCTGGGTCTTGACGGTCTTGGGTCCCTCGTCGCGGATCAGCTTGGTGATCTTCTTGGCGTTCTCGCTGCTGATGCCCTGCTTGATGGCGCCGGTGACCTTGTAGGTCTTGCCGGAGGCCTGCGGCTCGCCGGCATCGAAGGCCTTCATCGAGATGTCGCGGCGGATCAGCTTTTCCTTGAAGACGTCGACGGCGGCCTTGACGCGCTCCTCGGTGGACGAGGTCAGTTCGACGGCCTCCTCACCCTTCCACGCGATCTTGGTGTCGGTGCCGCGGAAGTCGAATCGCGTGGCCAGCTCCTTGGCCGCCTGATTGAGCGCGTTGTCGACTTCCTGCCGGTCAACCTTGCTGACGATGTCGAACGATGAGTCCGCCACGGTCCGTCCCTTCTTCCGATAGCCCTTTTGTGCTTTGTCTACCCGGTCGTTGTAACCTGCTAGGCGGCAGGTTGCCCGAGCGGCCAATGGGAGCGGACTGTAAATCCGTCGCGAAAGCTACACAGGTTCGAATCCTGTACCTGCCACCACTTACTTCAGCAGGTCGGAGACGGTGTCAGCTCGACGACATGATGACACCGACGGCGCCCACCGTCACCATGACGAAGACGAATAGGCCATGCTCGAGAAGCCCAGCCGGGCACAGCTTCGGCAGTTGGAACCCCCTGGCGCTCACCGAAAAACTGGCCAGGCGAATCGCCGGCCTCGCGAGGTGAGCGTTCCGGGTGCACGGGTTGAGCTAATGACCCCTGGCTCCTGCCGCTGCCACAGCGCCCAGTGTTCTTGGTGCCGGTGTGGCGAGCACCGCTTGGGGTTGGCCGCGTATTTCGGCGGCGAGGTCGTGTTCGAACGCGGGCACGGTGAGTCGGCGGCGGGTCAGCTCGCGGTCGAGCGCTTTGATGAACAAGCCCTGCCCGCCGCGCCGGCAGCCCAGAACGGCCTGCTCGTTCATGACGTCTCGGGTGAGAGCGGCCGCCGGGCATGCGGCCACCACCTCCAGGGAAGCGCGCATATCAAGGGTGGTGGTCACTCCGCAGGAGGGTGAGGCGCCGATTCCGACGATGCCGGCGACCGCGATCCCGGCCCGGTGGTAATCGGCGACGTCACGGGCGACCCGCCGGGCCAGACGCCGGTAAATCACCTTGGTCCACATGATGAATGCACTCAGCAACGCGCCGCGCACTGCGTACAGTGGTCCGCCCTTGGAGTGGTAGAGCCGCAGGCTGTGGCGTTTGAGCACGCCACCCCACGCCAGTTGCTCGGGGCAGGGCAGCTGGTGGATGCCGGTGCGTGCGGTGATCAGTTCGTCGACCACCTCCGTCACCGCCCCGGGGCGGGTGGCGCCGCCGGCGTAGCGGGTGTTCTCGTTCAGCAGGCAGTGCGATACGAGGACGACGCGTCGGCTGCGTTCGTCTGCCAGCTGGTCGAGCAGCAGCCGTGCTGACTCACCGGACTTCGACATGGGTCAATATGTCACGAGCTGCGAACGGTCGGCGTTGACCATTGTCGATTCATGTTGCGGCACTTGATGTTTAGCAATCCAGCCGGCATGCCCCAGCGCCAGGCTGACGGCAGCGTAGACACCGGCCTCAGCCCACATATTTCCGATGCCCCACCTTCTGCCCAGGAAGACCGGCTCATCGACGATCCCACGAGAGGTCGCCACGGCATACGCGGCGTGGACGTAGGCGAGCGCGGCGAACGACCCGGAGAAAAACTTGCACACCTCGCGATTCATGGCATTCCCCTTTCACTACCTCACGTCGGTGACGGAAGCAGGCCAAGTCGCCGCTGCACGGACGTTGAAATCCAGTTTTGGCCCACCCGGCGCCGGTCGCTAGGGACCGAAGTCCCCAGCGGGCAGGGATTCAGGTCATCACCGCGCGGCATAGAGCGCGGCGCACTGGCGTCACCAGGTGCGGCACGGTTGCTGCCCGCGACGCCGCGGATCCACATGGCCGCACTGCCAAGGACTTTCGGCACTAGCCCGGTAGCCCGGCGGGGACTTGACTTGCGACAACAGCAGTGTGAAGGAGACCGGTGTTGCCGATCGCTGCCCTCACCGTGGCCTGGATCCTCGGGCAGTCGCGGGATAACCGGCGAGGACGTCGTGAGTAACCCGGGAATCTCGATCGGCCTCCAGCTGGGCACCCAGCCTCCGTTGGGTGCCACTCGCGCTTTTCTCCTCGGAGCACGAGCGATGCGGTTGGACTCCGTGATGCTCATCGACCACTTCCAGAACGTCTTTCCCCGTGCTATCTGGGATCGGGAGCTGACCTGGCTCGCCGCAAGACGCCCCACACCGCACGAGTTCTTCGACTACCAGGTGTTGCTCGGCTACCTCGCGTCGCGTGCCGGAAGGATGCGCCTGGGCGTCGGGGTGACCGAATCGATTCGGCGGCACCCGGTTCTGATTGCCCAGGCCATGGTGACGCTGTCGCATCTCACCAAACGCGCGCCCATCCTCGGTATCGGGGCCGGGGAACGGATGAACATCGACCCCTACGGGCTGGACTCTGCCCACCCGGTCGCCCGCCTGGAGGAGGCCTTGCAGATCATCCGGCTGTGCCTGTCGGCACGAGGGCCGATCACATTCTGCGGCGAGTACTTTCGTCTCGACAGAGCGACGGTGGATCTCAAGCCTGCAGCGGGCAGGGTGCCGGAGATCTGGATCGCCGGCCATGGTCCGCGCATGCTCGCGCTGACCGGACGTTACGGCGACGGGTGGTACCCCACTGCGGTGGTGTCGCCGCGCGAGTACGCGGACAAGCTGACGACGGTACGAGCCGCCGCCCGCGCTGCGGGGCGAAACCCGGCCGAGGTCACTCCTGCGCTGCACCGCTTCACGGTGATCGCGGCCACCGAGTGCGAGGCGCGGGCCATGCTGAGGACGAAGGTCATCCGGGCGCTGGGCCTCATGACCCCGGCCGAGCTGTGGCGGCAAGCCGGGCTGGTTCACCCATTGGGCGAACATTTCAACCCACTGGTCGACTTTGTCCCCGATCACTACGACCGCGCGACTATGGACGACGCCATCGCGGCCGTACCAGAGGAGCTGGTGGCCGAGGGTCCGCTGCTGTGGGGATCCCCCGACCAGGTGGTGAGCAGACTCCGGGAATTCGGTGACGCGGGCCTGCGCCACGTGGTCCTCGCTCCCGTGTCGGGTCTGGTCTCCAAACACGCGGCCGGCTACGGACTTTGGGCCACCGGTCGGGTGGCGCGGTCACTTCGGGAGTCCACATCCCGCCGCGGCTAGGTCAGGCCAGCTGCCGGCAATCTCGAACGGGTTGCCTACCGGCCGATCCGACGCGACGTCAATGCATGCGGGCGCTACTGCCGAGGCCGATCTCCAGGACGCTGCCGGTGACGACACCCGGGTCGGTGACCAGGTACACCACCGCGCGGCTGACATCCTCGGGTTGTAGCCACGGCAGCGGTATCGGATTGCCTTTCATCATGCGGCGCACCAAATCGTCGGGAACGTCGTCACTTCCCGTCGGCTGCACCATCGGTGTCTGGGTGGTGGTCGGGCAGACGACGTTGACCGTGATTCCCTCCTTGGCAACCTCCAGGGCAAGCGACTTCGCCAGTCCGATGACACCCCACTTGGTGGCGTTGTACGCCGCGAGTTCGGGGATGCCCATTCGTCCGCCCATCGAGGATGTAACCACGATCCGGCCGTAGCGCTGGCGGCGCATCACCGGTATTGCCGCCCGGAGGGTATGAAAGGTGCCGGTCAAGTTGGTGTCCACCAGCTGCTGCCACACCTGATCGCTGACTTCCTCCAGCGGCCCGGTGCTGACGATGCCGGCATTGGCTACCACGATGTCCAGGCTGCCCAGGTCGTTGAGCGTCTGCTCCACCGCAGCGCTGACCTGGGCCGGGGCCCGGACGTCGAGGATTATCGGCAGGCAGCGCCGGCCCAGCTCTTCCACGAGTTTGGCGGTGTGGCGTAACTCATCCTCGGTACCGAGCGGGTAGCTCAGATTGGCCATCGGCGCGGGCACATCGCCGACGACGATGTCCGCCCCTTCGGCCGCCAAGGCCAGGGCATGTGCACGCCCCTGTCCTCGAGCCCCGCCGGTGATCAAGGCCACGCGTCCATCCAAGGCACCCATAGGCGGCAACGTTAGCAGCCATGCCCGGCCTTCGACACACCAGCGGATGAGGCGCGAAACCGTTTGCAGAGGAGCGTATTTCGCGCTTGGCGTCGGTTCAAGCGCGTTATGGGCGAACGCGCCGGGGAACGCAGACGCCCCTGACGCACCCCATGACACCGCGAGGTGGCTTCGTTGCTCGGGGCGGCCGCTGGCAGCTGCCGTCCGGGCACGGCCGATCATCCTCCCCATCGCTGACGTACTGCGTCTGGCCGGGGGTCAGCGGCTCGGCCTGTGCCATCGGCGTGCCCGTCGCCACCACCACGCCCGCCGCGAATACGCCTGCTATCAACATCTTGAGGGCGACCACCGGAATCGCCTCCTCACAGCTAGCGACATGATTTAGATAATCATCTTAACTTTTTGCCTAGTATCGGTTTCCGGGGATGCAGCCGCCGGGGCGCCAACCCGCTTCGTTTCAGCGTGCGATCGCCGCCGACTTTTCGTCGGTTGGGGCCTGCTGGCGGCAGCCCGGCAACTCGTCGGGTGGTTCGACGCGCAACATTTTGGCTATCGGCGCATCGGTCGACGAGTGCAGCGCGATCGACAGGGCAATGGTGACGGCGACGACATCGAAAACCAGCTCTCTGTCGGCTATCCCCGTCTGTAGCGCCAGCAGCCCGTAGACCACGGAGGCGAAGCCTTTCGGCCCGAACCACGCCGCGGTCAGTCGCTCTTGTCTGGTGAGGCGGGTCCGCACAAGCGACAGCAACATTGCGGCCGGCCGGATCGCCGCGATGACGATCACCGCGAAAACCCAAGCGCGCCAACTCAATCCCGATAGCCACTCCGGGGTGAGCAACGCCCCGAAGACGATCAGCGCGGCGAACTTGGTGACCTCCGACAGCAGATCGCCGAAGCGTTGAAACTCCTCGGCTGCGACGTGGTCGAGGGTGGCCAGCGTCGACCCGGCGGCAAACGCGGCCAGGTAAGGGTTGGCGTGCATAAGGTGGCAGCCGGCATACACCACCACGGCGATCGCAAGGGGGCCCAGAGGCTGCAGGTGCGGTTCTGCGGTGAGTATCTTCGTCCGCCACGCCAATGCCGCGCCGGCCGCCACGCCGACGCCGAGTGCGAGCCCGAGCACCAGCTCTATCCCGACCTTCACCAGTTCGGACCCGGCACCCTGGGCGGTGGCCAGGAAGATCATCACGAAGGGCAGAGCCAGGCCGTCGTTCAAACCGGATTCCACATTGAGCAGCCGGCGCAACCGTTGCGGGATGTCGGAGCGCCCGACGATAGCGGCTGCGAAAACGGGATCGGTGGGGGACAGAATGGCCCCAACCAAGAATGCGGTCGGCCAGTTCAGGCCGGCAAGGAAATGGGCCGGCACCGCGATCCCGATCATGGTCAATGGCATGCCCATCCCCAGCGCGCGTCCCGACAACGACCAATTTTCGCGCAGTTCTTGAAGATTGGCCCGCTGACCGTCAGTAAACAAGACGGTGAACAGCGCGACGTCGGCAAGTGTGGCGACGAGCGGGTCGTTCGGGCCGATCTTGTCCCAGGCGAGGATCCCCGGCCCGAGTACGGCGCCGGCGACGAGGAACATCAGCGCGCTCGAGAGCACGGTCCGGGCAGCAACCCCGGACAGCGATACGCTGATTAGGAGCACCACGCCGAACGCCAGGATAAGGGTCACTGAAACTCCATTTCGGTGGTGTCAACGCGCCGTCGCTACATAGCTTCCTTGATTCCGCGGCGAATCAGCCAGACGTTCGCCGGCCACGCCGTCGCGAACCCGATGATCATGCCGATCTGCATCAGAAACCAGTACGCGGCGGTGTCGGGATGTAGCGGTGAAGCCGGAAACAGCACGAACGACATCACGGCCATCCAGCCGAACAGCCCCACTTCGAATGCGGTCAGCGACAGGACGTCGGCCTTGGCCGCCGCTACCATGCCGTCGCGGAACCCCAGGCCGCGCATCGGGGCGATCGCGTAGTACTGGAACAAGATTCCCAACGCCAGCGCGGCCACATAGTCGCCGATGTACTCGGGCAACAGGGCGCGGCCAAGCAATTCCACACCCAAGGCGAAAACCGCGAATTCGGCAATGATGTCGCCGAGGGTGCATCCGGCGCCACAGTGACTGACCCCGATGGCAGTGGTAGCCCACTTCGGTTTGTCAGGCGGCCGGTCAAGCTGGTGCTGCCGAAGCCACCGCCGGCTGTTCGGTCGGCCGTAACGCCAATACATCCACACCGCGGCCGGCCCGAAGTACAGCGCGGTAATCGGCCAGACGGCCTCCATGATGCCCATTCGCTGCCGATAACCGCGAGCGTAAACGTCGATCAGGATGATCACCGCCGAGGCGAAGCCTGATGCCAAGGCGACCCATGCCAATGCGGTCAACCAGGTAGGCGGCACCATTATCGGATTCCGATGTAAATCATGGCGCGACGGAATCCGGTGGACCGCCACCATTCTCGGATGGCGCCGGGTCGACCGCGCGGGTGCGGTGAGATCGGTGCATCCGACCGACTCGAGTTCATCACGGTGGGCGGCGATGACCCGGCGAGGGCCACGGGGGGGCCTGACGCTGCGACGAGCACGTCGACGCCGTCGTCGGATAGCCGGGTAGCAGCCGAAAAATACGGTGGGGCAAGCCAAATGGCCTCATCGACAGCACTGGTCATGTATGTGTCTCCCGGTTGCGGGCGTCTGTCAGGTCGTGTGCTAAAGGTTTACCCGGGGCAGCGGACCCGAAACTGCTGAGCTCTCACGCCCCGATAGCCGCCCGCCGTGGTAATCGCTGTGGTCTACGCGCCTGCCGCGGGGGCATCGTCTCGGTGCTGGGTCGGGCTGGACGCGAGAGGCGGGGGTCAATCCCGACAACCGCAGCCGACGGGGATATTGCGCGAAGCGCGCTTGGTACCGCCGCACATCCATCGACCGGAGGGGTTGCTACCGGCCCTGTAGATCCCGAAGAAACGGATGCGCTCGAAGCCCCCAAAGCCCTCAGTGGCGAGCGGCGACGCCCGCGACGCCGGCCAGTACCGCGCCGGCCGCCACCGCCAGCGGTTTGGCGTTCTCGCGCAACCACCACTGGGCGCTGACAGCGTGCGAGCGACTGTCGAAATCTCCATGCGCACCAAAATCTTTGCCGTCCTCGCCGTCCACCGGCTGCCACAGATTGGCGTCTTGAGTGTTGGGTTGATCGGTCTGCTGCGACGCGTAGCCGTTGCGGGCCAGATAGCGGTCGAGCAGCGCGGGAAAAAGTCGCTGGCCCAACAGAGTCGCGGTGGTGCTGGCGCCCACCCAGTATTCCTTGTGTCGGGGGTGTTTCGCCGCATAGTAGACCGCGCGGGCCGCGACCTCCGGTTGGTAGATCGGTGGTACCGGTTGCGGCTGCCGCGGCAGCCGGGACAACACCCAGGAGAACTGTGGAGTGTTCAGCGCCGGCATCTGGACGACGGTCACCTGGACGTTGCTGTTGTCATGCAGCAACTCGGTGCGCAGCGACTCGGTGAATCCGTTGACCGCGTGTTTGGCCCCGCAGTAGACGGACTGCAGCGGAATCGAGCGGTGGCTCAGCGCCGACCCGACCTGAACGATCGCGCCCCGATCGCGGGGCCGCATGCGGCGCAACGCCGCCATGGTGCCCCAGACGAAGCCCAGATAAGTCACGTCCGTCGCGCGACGGTATTCGTCGGGAGTGATCTCGTGGAACGGGGCGAACACCGAAGTGAACGCCACATTGACCCATACGTCGATCCCACCGAATCGGCTCTCCACCTGCTCGGCCGCGGCATCGACCTCGTCGAAGCTGGCGATGTCGGTCGGTATCGCCAGGGCCTGCCCGCCGGCCTGCTCCACCTCCGCCGCCGCCGCATCCAGCCCGGTTTGGCCGCGGGCCAGCAACCCTACTCGGGCACCGTGTTTGCCGAACTCGCGGGCGGCCGCGCGGCCGACTCCGGCGCTGGCTCCGGTGATGACCACCGTCGACGGGGACTTTGAGAGGGTCATGGGATTCTCCTTTGCTGCTGCGTTTTGTGGGGCGAGTTGTCGGGACGAACGCGCAAGCTCGCCGGACACCGCGGACATGACCGTGTGGACAACCGCCTGCGGTATCCATCGAGAGGCTCGCTTCTCATCACGCTCACCGGTTACCCCGTTGGGCAGGTGTTAAGTCGCGGACCTGATGCCTGCCACTCGACGAGGGCTCCGTACCGTCGGCCGGGTGCCGACTCGATGAAACCGGGCAACATCCGATCTACCGTGGTAAGCGGGCGTTGGATGGGTATTGGAGGGGCGCATACGTTGACCGCAGACATGTACATCGCCGTAGTCGTCGTGGTGGTTGCCGCCCACTTCGCCTACATCGCCTACCTGGTGGTCGGCGGGTTTGTCGCGTTGCGATGGCGTCGCACGATTGCCTGTCACGCGTTTGCGGTGGCGTGGTCGGTGGTGAGCTTCACCGGCCACCTGAACTGTCCGCTGACGGGACTCGAGCGATGGGGCAGGGCCCATGCCGGGATGGCGCCGCTGCCGCCGGACGGTTTCATCGCGCACTACATCACCGGAGTGGTGTATCCGTCCGGGTGGTCCGCTCCGGCCTCGATAGCCGTCTTCGCGCTCGTCGCCGTCTCGTGGATCCTGGTGTTCGGGTGGCAGGCGCGCCGCGGAACGGCCGATGCGAACAGTGAGCGGCAAGCTCACGGCCCGTCCGAGATCACCGGGTAACCGAAGGGAGATTCGGCAACGAACTCCGCGCGCACCGGTTGCACGGCAGCGAGCCGGGTAACCGCAAACTATGTCGGCCCCGGTTGACTGTGCCGTGCTGGGCAATTGTGTCGGCGGCTGTGTCACCGCTCGCCTTGCTGGTCAGCGCGGCGGTCGCCACCTCGAAGCGCAACCGCAGCTATGACCCGGTCAGTGAAACGCTGAGTATTCTCGCCGCCGGCGGCGGGGGCGCATGGATTATGACGGCTACAACGCCTGGCACGGCACCCGCCTCGGACTGAGCGAACGGTCCGTCGTGGTGGCCGAGATGGTGTGGCCACTCGTCGTGGTCGTTACCGCACGCCACCGCCGGAAATTTCGCGGTACTCCTAATAGACTGTGCTCCAAGATAATTCGCCTCTCACGGAAGTCGAGACCGCCGCCTCATCGGGGACGCCGCTGCGGGCTGGTTTCGCCGTCGGGTTCAGCGGGTATATCCGGGTGCGATCAGGGCCGCCGGCCCGGTCGCCCGGGATGCGGGTCGATGTCCCAAGCCGGCGCAGCCGCCCTGGCGCCGACACATAACACAGCTCGGCTAGGCGGGAGGAGTGGCCGATGACTGCTGTCGAGGAAAAGCGACACGACGGATACCCGACACATCGCCGCAAGGTTCGGTTCGACTGGTCGCGCACCCCGTTGCACTGGGTTCCCGGCGACCCGTTCAGCACACACATGCTCAACGAGCTGCACTTGTTGTTGCCGGCGGGCGAGCGGTGGTTCATCCGGGTCGTCGACGAGGCAGCGCCGTTGGTCGATGACCCCGAACTCGAAGCCGCGATCAAGCCGTTCATCCAGCAGGAGTCCTGGCACGCCTGGGCGCACCAGGTCGTTCTCGACCACCTCGCCGAACAGGGCATCGACACCCAGCCCTACACCCAGCTGGAAAAGTGGCTGGCCAAGCTGGGTAACCAACGCAGCAACTGGCCCCAGCCGTTGCAACGGTGGTGGCTTTACCGACGGGTGGCCGACGTGGCGGCACTGGAACACTTCACCGCGGTGCTCGGCCAGTGGGTGATCCAAAACCGGGGTCTCGACTATGCCGGCACCGACCCGGTCATGCTGGATCTGCTCCGCTGGCATGGGGCCGAGGAAATCGAGCACCGCTCGTTGGTGTTCGACGTCTACCAGAACATCTGCGGGAACTACGTGATCAGAGCGTTCTCGATGTTGATGACGGCGCCGCTGTTCGTGTCGTGGTGGATTGCCGGAGCGCGTTATCTGATGGCCAACGACCCGACCATAGACGCGAAGTGGCGCTGGCGGGACTGGCTGCGCGCGGCGCGCCAGTACAAGTTGCCAGGTCCGTGGCGGATCCTTGTGACGGTGCCGCTCCGCTACCTGCGGCCCAGCCATCACCCGAGTACCGAGGCGTCGACGCAGATGGCGATGGACTACCTCGAACATTCGCCCGCAGCGACCGCTGCCCGGGAGAAAGCCGCTCGGGCACAACCAGATCCGGACGACGACCACTCACCCGGGGGAGAGCGGTAAGGTAAGCCGACCCGCCACCCGGCAGGATGGGAGATTGCAGAGTGGCAACCTTGCGGCGCTACGTCGTCATCCAGCTGATGATGTTCGTGTTCGGCATTGTCGGGCCGATTTTTCTGGTCATGTTCTTCTTGTCGCAGCCGGATCCGACCATGAGGTGGGCGTACTGGATCGGGCTCTTCGTCACCTACGCCGACGTGATGATCGCGCTCGCCCTCACCGCCGCCGGCGAGGACAAGCCAGGTAAGCGGCTGACAGCCGGGGGCGGTAGGCGGCGGCACTGAACCGGGCGTTCCTCAGGACGTTGACCCCAGGCCCGGTTGCGCCGAACATCGGATTATGTCGATCGGCAAGACCGCGCCCGCGACGCTGCCGCGCGGACCCCGGCTGCCCAGGTGGGTGCAGGCCTTGTTGATGTTGACCCACGGGTCGCATTTCGTGGCCGCGTGTCACCGCCGCTACGGCGGCGTCTTCACCCTGCGGGTGGCCGGGGTGGGGACGATCGTCTATCTGGCTGACCCGGCCGACATCAAGACGGTGTTCGCCGGGGATCCGAGCGTCTTTCACGCCGGCGAAGCGAATTCGATATTGCGCGGACTGCTCGGCGACGGGTCGCTGCTGGTGATCGACGACGACATGCACCGGGATCGCCGCCGCATGATGCTGCCGCCATTTCACCGCGACGCGGTCACGCGGCAGGCCCGGCTGATGGCCGAGATCGCAGCGGAGAATATTGCCACCTGGCCGGTGGGACGCGATTTCGCGGTGGCGCCCAAGATGTCCGAGATCACCCTCGAGGTGATCCTGCGGACCGTGGTCGGTGCCAGCGACCCGGCCCGGCTGGCTGCGCTGCGCGACGTCATGCCCCGGCTACTCAGCGTGGGTCCGTGGGACTCGCTGGCGCTGGTCAAGCCCGACCTGCTGCGCCATCGCTGGTGGCGGCGGCTGCGTCGCCGCATCGTAGAAGCGGACCAGCTGCTTTACGCCGAGATCGCCGATCGACGCACTGACCCCGACCTCGCGACACGCACCGACGCCCTGGCGATGCTGGTCCGCGCCGCAGACGACGACACGGGTCCGCTGACCGACGTCGAGCTTCGCGACCAGTTGATGACGTTGCTGGTGGCCGGCCACGACACCACGGCGACCGCGTTGTCGTGGGTGCTGGAGCGGCTGACGCGCCACCCGGCCGTCCTCGCCAAGGCGGTTTGCGCCGCCGATGCCAGCGCGGCGGGTGACCCGGCCGGCGACGAGTATCTGGATGCTCTGGCAAAGGAGACGCTGCGGATCCGCTCGGTGGTGTTCGATGTGGGCCGGGTTCTGACCAGGGCGGTGGACCTGGCCGGTTATCGGCTGCCCGCGGGAACCATGGTTGCTCCGGGGATTGGTCTGGTACATGGCAGCGCCACGCTGTACCCCGAACCTGACCGGTTCGATCCGGATCGCATGCTCGGCGCGACATTGAGTCCGGTCACTTGGTTCCCCTTCGGCGGCGGCAACCGGCGTTGTCTGGGCGCGACCTTCGCCCTGGTCGAGATGCGGGTGATCCTGCGGGAGATCTTGCGGCGGGTCGAGTTGACGACCACCACCGCATCCGGTGAACGGCAGAAGCTCAAGCACGTCATCGTGGTGCCGCATCGCGGCGCGCGCATCCGCGTCCGGGCGATCAATGACGTGTCGCCGGCACCGCGGGCCGCGGCCCTGCCGGCGACTCGCGGCGCCAGCGGCGTGAGCTGAATCCCTTGCTGGTGCAGATCCGCCGAGGGGAGGTTTGACGGCTGCCGGCGGCGGATTCCAAGTCCTTGGTTGGCCCAGGTTTCCAGAGGCCGGTAGGGCGCGCAGTCCTGCGTTGCGCCCGTCGTGGTGGTGTTGGGCGGCCGAGCGGGTGTCGGGCGTCGATGGCGTCTTGGCCGGGACTGCCATCCAGGCAAGGGCTTTCGGATTCGGGGTTGCACATGCGCCACCCCAGCAACGCAACGGATTTGCCGCTTATCGCCGGGCACTTTCAGTGAGTCAACGCCACGCCCAACCCCCGGTGACTCAAGTGACTCAAGTGACCAGGAGTACCCGCGCGCGACACCCAACCGGGGCTACACCAGCAGCGGCGCTAGATGCCATAGTCAGGCAATTCGAAGTCGTCGCGCACGCTGCCCGCGAAAAACGTTGCCAGCGGCCCGAAGTTCATCGTGCGCATCGCCATATTGCGGAACCACAGACCGAGTCGGGTCCGGGTTGCGAAGTACCCGATGAACTTGGTCGCTCCGGCTTGCTTGCTTTCGACAAAAGGACGCAGCCGCGCCTCGTAGGCTTCGAAGGCTCGGCGATGGTCGCCCCCGGCGCGCTCGAGTTCCCCGGCCAGCACGTACGCCTCGGTCATCGCCAAGCCGGTGCCCTCGCCGCCGAGCAGGGAGATGCATCCGGCCGCATCACCGATCAGCAGCACCCGATCGCGAGACCAGCTGTCCATCCGGATCTGACTCACAACGTCGAAGTAGAGGTCGTCGACATCGTCGAGCGTGGCCAGGATCTCTCGGCATTCCCAGCCGGCGCCGCCGAACTCGTTGCGCAGCTGGTCTTTTGGCGTGACACCGACGCTGTCGTGCTCGGCGCGGAAGATGAACAAGAACATCGTGCGGCCGCCGCGCAGCGCGAAACGGCCCACCTGTCTGCCGGGAATGTTGTAGGTGACGTAGCTCAGTTCGTCGCGTGGCCGGTAGCCGTCCACCACCCAGGCTGCGACCTTGCAGCCGAGGTAATGCTCGTAGTTGCGCTCCGGACCGAAGACCAGTCCGCGTACCTTGGAATGCAGTCCGTCGGCACCAATGACCAGGTCGAAATCCATTGGGGGGCTTGTGCAGAAGGCCAGGCGGACACCGTCCTCGTGCTGATCGATGGCGGTGATGCTGTCATCGAATATCGTTTCGACCTCGCCGTCGATCGTGGCGTAGATTGCGGCGGCCAGATCGCCGCGCGGCAGGCTGGTGAAATCGTCACCGAGAATGCGGCGAAAGACGTCGACATCCACGTCGGCTTTGATCTTGCCGTTGGGGCCGACCGAGCGCAGGCGCTCGATCTGGTATCCGGCAGTACGGATCGGGCCTTCGATGTCCATGCGTTTGGCCACCTGATAGCCGACGCCCCAGAAGTCGATCACGTAGCCGCCGGTGCGGAATTTTGGAGCCTGTTCGACCAGCGTCGGGGTATGGCCGGTGCGACGCAGCCAATACGCGAGCGCCGCTCCCGCCACCCCGGCGCCGCTGATCGCTACTTGCATACTGCAATTGTGCCCTATGGCACAACTGAGTCCAAGGCCGTGCCTGCCGGCGCCCAATCCGATCCGACGCTTCCTGATCGGGATTCCGGCCGGGCTGGCAACCTGCTGCCGGCTGCCGCTGACGAGCTGCTGAGCTGTCGCGGCCTTACGGTCTGGACGCCATGGGTCTGAAGCCCGCTTGCCGTCACTTGGCTAAGTCGCCGTCGGCAAACAACCTGCCGGTTCTTCGAGAAGGGCGCCAGGAGCAAGCGCGGCCAGGGCGCGGGTCCGTTAATGTTCGAAACGTGACGGCGCCGACGCGGGCGAAGCTGGCCGATGGCCGTGACATCCTGTTCTTCGCGTTGCCCGGTCACCTTCCGCGACCAGTTGCCGATCGTCGGCCGCTGCCGCCGCGCGGCAAGCAACATTCGGAGTTGCGGTTCGACCGGTCTACCGGTCAGTGGGTGATCATCGCGGCGTTGCGTCAAGACCGTACCTACAAGCCGCCGCCCGATCAGTGCCCGCTGTGTCCGGGTCCGACGGGGTTGACCAGCGAGGTGCCCGCGCGCGACTACGACGTCGTCGTCTTCGAGAACCGGTTCCCGAGCCTGTCCGGCGCCGGCGGACTCTCACCGGTCGGCGACGGCTTCGCCTCGGCGCCGGGCCACGGCCGTTGTGAGGTGATCTGCTTCTCCGGCAACCACACCGGGTCGTTCGCCGCCCTGGAAGCGCCGCATGCCCGCCTCGTCGTCGAGGCGTGGCGGCATCGTACCGCCGAGCTGTTGAGTCAGCCGGGCATCGAGCAGGTGTTCTGCTTCGAGAATCGCGGCGAGGAGATCGGTGTGACGCTGACCCATCCGCATGGTCAGATCTACGGCTACCCTTACCTGACCCCGCGGACGGCGACCATGCTACATCAGGCACGCGAGCATCGAATACGCCACGGAAACAACCTGTTCCAAGACCTGCTGGCCCATGAGGTGGCCGACGGCAGTCGTATCATCGCGCGCAGTGACCTGTTCACCGCGTTCGTGCCGTTCGCCGCGCGCTGGCCCGTCGAGGTGCACATCTACCCGAACCGGTTCGTGCCCAACCTCATCGAACTCGACTCCGCCGAGTTGGACGGATTCACACAGCTCTATCTCGACGTGCTGCGCCGCTTCGACAGCATGTATTCCGGCCCGCTGCCGTATATTTCGGCGCTGCACCAATACACCGACGCGCAACCGGAAGGCTACTTTCACGTCGAGCTCATGTCGATTCGCCGCAGCGCCACCGCGTTGAAATACCTGGCGGGCTCCGAGTCGGCGATGGATGCGTTCATCAGCGACGTGACGCCGGAAAGCGTCGCCGAGCGGCTGCGAGACCTTGCGTGACGGTCCGCTACGCCGCGCCGGGGCGGATCAACCTGATCGGCGAGCACACCGACTACAACCTCGGCTGGGCGTTGCCGATCGCGCTGCCGCAGCGCACGGTGGTGAGGTTCGCGCCCGGCGGCGGCGACGCGATCACGGTGAGTAGCGACCGCATGGCTGCCGCGGAGCGCATACCGCTGGACACCGCCCCCGGTGGGGTGACCGGCTGGGCCGGTTATGTGGCCGGGGTGATCTGGGCGCTGCGCGGCGCCGGCCATCCGGTGCCCGGGGGAGCGATGTCGATCGCCAGCGACGTCGAGATCGGGTCCGGGCTCTCGTCCTCGGCGGCGTTGGAATGCGCTGTCCTGGGCGCGATCACATCCGCGGCCGGCGTCCGCATCGACCGCATCGAGCAGGCTCGGCTCGCGCAGCGCGCCGAAAACGACTACGTCGGCGCGCCAACGGGTTTACTCGACCAATTGGCCGCGCTGTTCGGGGAGCCGTCGACGGCGCTGCTGATCGACTTCCGCGACCTCGCCATCCGGCCGGTGCCGTTCGACCCCGAAGCTTCTGGGATCACGCTGTTGCTGATCGACTCCCGCGCCCCGCATCGTCACGCCACCGGTGAATACGCGCAGCGCCGCGCGTCATGTGAGCGGGCAGCCGCGGTTCTACAGGTCTCGTCATTACGCGACGTCGACGACCTCTCGGCGCTGGCCGCGATCGGTGACCCGCTCGACGCCCGGCGTGCCCGCCATGTGCTCACCGAGAACCAGCGCGTGCTGGATTTTACTGCTGCGCTGGCTGTTTCGGATTTTGCCGAGGCGGGCCGGCTGCTCACCGCTTCGCACGCGTCCATGCGCGACGACTTCGACATCACCACCGAACACCTCGACTTGATCGCCGACACCGCGGTGCGCAGCGGTGCGCTGGGTGCCCGGATGACCGGCGGCGGGTTCGGCGGCTGCGTGATCGCCCTGGTGCCGGATGGCCGGGTGGGTGACGTCGAGCAGGCGGTGCGACGGATGGTGCGCGACGCCGGCTACGAACAGCCGCTGGTCAGCCGGACCCATGCCGCTGCGGGCGCAGGTCCGGGTTGAGACCGTTGCGGGCGCACGCCAATAGTTGGCAACGGCAAACGTCTTGGCGTGTGCTCGGCTTGTCGCCGACGCCGACGCCATCGCAGCAAAGGCGGCGGCGGAAGGCGGTCAGGTGATCGCTGCACCGTTCGATATTCCGACGGTGGGATGCTCGGCCGTCTTGTCGGACCCGCAGGGAGCCGTATTCGGTGTGCTGAAGCCCTCGTCGCAGCAGTAGGCCCGTCCGACGGCCACGTAGTCGACGGTCAGGTGCGCAACCACAGCCACGCCGGCGCCAGTTGATCGCGGTCATAGCTCCGCAGCTCGCCGCTCATCACCACGGCGGCGACGTTGACGCAGTATCGCTCCCATCGTGGGGCGCCGACGACGGCGACTTTGGCAAAGTCGCGGCGGTGTTTGAGATCGAACACCGTGTTGGCCCACGCCGCGCCCAGAGTCCAGCCGCGGAAGGGCTCATCGAGCAGGAATAGCACCTTCAGCACGCCGAAGCGGTTCAGCAACTTTTCCACCCTTGGCGCCAGCACATCGTGGTAATCGGCCGTGCTGAGCTTTCCGGTCGCGCGCACGCCGAGCACGTCTCGATCGCTCCCGTGCATGAATTCGATCATCTGTCATTGTCTTTCGGGTTCGGGCGGCGTTGGTCGCGAACAACGCGGCGGCGCCGCCGAGTTCGGCAGGCGCTTTCGTCCGGGGTCTTCCCCGTCGATTCCTATCGCCATAACTCCAGCATTGGACTTCACGTTGCTTGAGGGTCAAGGGTGTGAGCGGGACAATTGAATATGGCTTCACACGCTCTCAGAATCGGCGACCTCGCCGACGCGACGGAAACCACTGCCCCCACGATCCGCTACTACGAGGATATCGGCCTGCTGCCCAACCCCACCCGGGTTGGCGGTCAACGTCGCTACGGCGACGCCGACGTGCGGCGGATGACGTTCATTCGGCGCTGCCGCCAGTTCGGCTTCTCGGTCGAGCAGATTCGAAATCTGCTCGAAGTGGCCCAGGACAGCGAGCGCTGCTGCTTGGAGGCCCGTCAGTTGGCCGAAAGCCATCTCGCGGCGATTCACGCCAAACTGGTGGAATTGTGCGCACTCGAACGCAACATCGCTGAGCTTATCGAGGCCGGCAAAGTCGAATGTGGCGGCGGGCCTGGTGTGGAGTGCTGTGTGCTCGAGGGACTTTCCCAACCGCCGGCATGGTAGTGCGGTAGCGTCAAGAATCCTGATCTGCCAATGCCGAGGGACTGCTCGCAGTATGAAAATGTGGATACAGATCCGAGACCGCGACGACGATGCCGAGTTCCCGGACGGGGCCGCCTATGAAGTGCTCACCGGCGGCGTGCTGAAGGTCCTCAGCGGCAACGATATTCATCTCTACAGTCCGTCATACTGGCAGGAGGTGACGATCGATACCCGGCCTGCGGATCAGCACGGCAACCGAGGCGACGAGCTGGACGACGATCTGAGATGGCAGTGATGCCGCCACCGAGCCGGCAGAACCGGAACGGCGGCCGAGGGACTTTCGGCCACCGGAGCTAGTGGCCAACTGCCCTCCCGCCGGCGCGCCGGATGAGCGGACGATTGGACTCGTCCGAGGAAGGGGGATGTTGATGAAGGCAAATGTCGGAGACTGGCTGGTGATCAAGGGCACGACGATCGACCGACCGGACCACCGGGGGTTGATCATCGAGGTGCATTCAGCCGATGGTTCGCCGCCCTACGTCGTGCGATGGCTGGACACCGACCACGTCGCGACGGTGGTCCCCGGTCCGGACGCCGTCGTCGTCACCGCAGCGGAGCAGAAGGCGGCCGACGAGCGCGCCCAGCATCGGTTCGGGGCGGTGCAATCGGCGATCATGCACGGCAAGAGCACGTAGGCAGCATCGGCTCGGGCGATGGAGTCGGCCATGGCGGCCCGATGGCCGGCACAGGTTCGGCGCCGAGACGCAACGTTGGTGCCGTTCGATATCGCACGGATCGAAGCCGCGGTGGCGCGGGCCGCCCGTGAGGTCGCTTACGACGACCCCGACATGCCGGCCACGGTCGCCAGGGCCGTCGCCGACACATTGGGTCCTCGGATCGCGTCCGTCGAGCGCGTCGGGGACTTCGTCGAGGCGCGGCTGGGAGAAGCAGGTCTCGACGACGTTGCCCGCGCATACATCATCTACCGGCAGCGTCGCGCCGAACTGCGCGCGGGCAAGGCATTGCTCGGTGTGCGTGACGAGCTGAAGCTGAGTTTGGCGGCCGTGATGGTCCTGCGGGAACGTTATCTGCTGCGCGACGCGCGGGGCCGGCCCACCGAGTCGACCGGCGAGATGATGGACCGGACGGCGCGTTGTGTCGCCGCGGCCGAGGATGAGTACCGGACCGGCTCGTCGGCGCAGTGGGCGGAGCGGTTTGCGACATTGTTGCGCAACCTCGAATTCCTGCCGAATTCGCCCACCCTGATGAACGCCGGCACCGACCTGGGGTTGCTCGCCGGCTGTTTCGTTCTGCCGGTTGAGGATTCGCTGCGGTCGATCTTCGCGACGCTGGGCCAGGCCGCCGAGGTGCAGCGCGCCGGCGGCGGCACCGGCTACACGTTCAGCCGGGTGCGGCCCGCCGGGGACCGGGTGGCCAGCACCGGCGGCACGGCCAGCGGCCCGATGTCGTTCCTGCGCCTCTACGACACCGCCGCAGATGTCGTCTCGATGGGCGGTCGACGCCGCGGCGCCTGCATGGCGGTGCTCGACGCGTCGCACCCCGATATTTGCGACTTCATCAGCGCCAAGGCCGAATCAACCAGTCATCTCACCCATTTCAACCTGTCGGTCGGCGTCGGCGACGCGTTCCTGCGCGCCGTCGAACGCGGCGGCGCGCACCGACTGGTCAACCCGCGTACCGGCAAGACCGTCGCACGGATGCCGGCGGCCGAACTGTTCGACGCGATCTGCCAAGCCGCGCACGCCTGCGGCGACCCCGGACTGGTGTTTCTCGACACGATCAATCGCGCCAATCCGGTGCCGGCACGCGGCCGGATCGAGGCGACCAACCCGTGTGGCGAGGTGCCGCTGCTGCCGTACGAGTCCTGCAACCTCGGCTCGATCAACCTGGCCCGGATGATCACCAATGGACACCTCGACTGGGACCGGCTCGGTGCGGTCACCGAAGTGGCGGTGCGGTTCCTCGACGACGTCATCGACGTCAGCCGCTATCCCTTTCCCGAACTGGCCGAAGCGACCCGCGCCAGCCGCAAGATCGGGCTGGGGATCATGGGCTTGGCGGAACTGCTTGCCTCACTGGGCATTCCATATGACAGTGTCGAGGGGGTGCGGCTGGCCGGCCAGGTCATGCGCCGCATCCAGCGGCACGCACACCTGGCGTCGAGGCGGCTGGCCGAAGACCGGGGCTCATTCCCGGCGTTCGCCGACAGCCGGTTGGTCCGTTTTGGCCCGCGGCGCAACGCACAAGTCACCTCTGTCGCCCCGACCGGCACCATCTCACTGATCGCCGGCACCACCGCCGGGATCGAGCCGATGTTCGCCATCGCCTTCACCCGCGCCATCGTCGGCAGGCAGCTGCTGGAGGTCAACCCGTGCTTCGACCGGCTGGCCCGCGATCAGGGCTTCTACCGTGACGAACTGGTCGCCGAGATCGCCCAGCGCGGCGGAGTGCGCGGCTATCCGCGGCTGCCCGCCGAGCTGCGCGCGGCGTTTCCGACCGCGGCCGAGATCGCGCCGCAGTGGCACCTGCGCATGCAGGCCGCGGTGCAGCGCCACGTCGACGCCGCGGTATCCAAGACGGTCAACCTGCCGGCCGCCGCAACGGTCGACGACGTCCGGGCCGTCTATCTGTCCGCGTGGCGGGCCAAGGTCAAGGGCATCACGGTGTACCGCTACGGCAGCCGGGAAGGGCAGGTGTTGTCCTACGCCGCGCCGGAACCGGTGCTGGCTCGGGCCGACACCGAGTTCAGCGGCGGCTGCGCGGGGCGGTCCTGCGAATTCTGAGGCTGTCCTTGGACGCCTCCGGCTGCCCTGGACCGCGTGATGACCTTTGGCCCTGGCCCGCATGCAGATTCGCGGCGTAGTAAGGAGGGCATGCGCCACGAGACAGAATTACCACGAGACATCGAGGTCGACGTGACCACCCGCGGTGACCTTCCCGGAGCGGCCGATTACGCACGCGCCAAGATCGGCCAACTCGGACGGCTCGCGCACCGGCCGGTGCTGCGCGCCCGCGTCAGGGTTACCGAGCATCGTGACCCGGCGGTGGAGCGGCCCGTGGTTGCGCAGGGCAACCTGGACGTCGACGGTCGGCTGGTGCGGGCCCAAGCCCAGGGGGAGACCGCGCAGGAAACGATCGATCTGCTCGAGTCGCGGTTGCGGCATCGGCTGGAACGGATCGCCGAACATTGGGAATCACGGCGGGGCGAGCAACCGGCAGCCGGTCCGCACGAGTGGCGCCATGAATCCGAGCCCAGCCACCGGCCGAGCTACTTTCCCCGGCCGGCCGACGAACGCCGCGTCATCCGGCGCAAGTCGTTCACCATGGCGCCCTGCACGGTCGACGAGGCCGCACTCGAAATGAACCTGCTCGACTACGACTTTCACCTGTTCACCGAGATTGGCACCGCCAGCGCGGGCGTCCTTTACCGCGGTGGTCCGACGGGCTACCGCCTTGCGCTGGTGGCCCCGGTGCCCACCGATCAGCTCAGTCCGTTCGAGCTCGACGTGACCATCAGCGCGCAGCCGGCGCCGTGTCTGAGCCTCGATGAGGCCACCGAGCGGCTGAGCCTACTCGGGCTGCCGTTCCTGTTCTTCATCGATGCCGCCCAGGGCCGCGCCAGCGTCTTGTATCACCGCTACGACGGTCATTACGGGTTGATCACCCCGGCAGGCTAACGGCCTAATACGTCCCGATTTCCTGTTCGGGTAGCAGGGCGCCGGTCGCCTCGAAGACCACCCGCCTGCCGATCTCGACGGCGTGGTCGGCGAAGCGCTCATAGAAGCGGCCCAACAAAGCGATGTCGACAGCGCTCTTGACCCCGTGCTTCCAGTCGCGATCCATCAGTGTGGTCAAGAGCTGTCGGTGCAGCTCATCCATCTCGTCGTCTTGTTCGCGAATGTGGGCTGCCATTTCGGTATTACGGGTCATCACCACTTCCTGCGCGCAATGTGCCAGCTCTACTGCCGCCCTGCCCATTTCGGCGAAATGATGCTCAACATCGGTGGGCAGCACCTGGTCTGGCTGTCGGCGCTGGACAATCTTGGCGACGTGCACCGCCAGCGCGTCCATCCGGTCCAGGTCGGCTACGACCTGAATGGAGCCGACGATGCTGCGCAGCTCGCCGGCCACGGGCTGCTGCAGCGCCAACAAGCTGAAGGCGCTTTCTTCGGCATGCTTTCGCAGCACCGCCATTTGGTCGTGGTCGCTGATGACCTGTAGCGCAGCGGCGGCGTCGGCCTGCAACAGCGCCTGCGTCGCACGCTCCATCGCGGCCGCGGTCAGACCGCAGAGCCGAGCCAGCTGATCAGCCAGGTCGGTGAGTCGCTCATGATAGACGGTTCGCATGGTCTTGTGCCCTCCTTGTGTGGTCAGCCTTTAACGACTCCCAGCGGCACCAGCCGCGCGACCTTACGCGCCAGCCCGGCGCGATCGCTGGTCTCGATGACGGTGTCGATGTCCTTGTACGCGTCGGGCTTCTCTTCGGCCAGCCCCCGCCGTGAGCTGCCGCGGACGAGGATGCCGGCCCGTTCCAGGCCGCTACGTAGTGCGTCGGCGTCGGTGTGGCGGGCCGCCTGGTGCCGACTCTGCACTCGGCCGGCTCCGTGCGCCGTCGAGAAGAATGCCGGGTTGTCCGGCACTCCCGTCAAGACGTAGGAGGCAGTGCCCATCGTGCCCGGGATCAGCACCGGCTGGCCGACCGCGGACAGGTCGTGCGGTACGTCCGGATGGTGCGGCGGCAGCGAGCGCGTCGCGCCCTTGCGGTGCACGCAGACGGTGCGCAACCGGCCGTCGACTGGATGCTCTTCGAGCTTGGCCAGGTTGTGCGACACGTCGTACAGCACGTCCAGCGTCGTGGCGGTTGCCTGTTCGAACACGCGACGGGCGACCTCGGTCAACAGTTGGCGGTTGGCGCGTCCGTAGTTGGCCGCGGCTGCCATGGCGGCCAGGTACGCCCGACCCTCGGGGGAATTGACCGGTACGCATGCCAGCTGGCGGTCGGGCACCTCAATGCCGAAGCGGCCCATGGCATTTTCCATCTGCCGGACATGGTCGGTGCAAATCTGATGTCCCAGGCCCCGGGAGCCGGTGTGGATCATCACGCAGACCGTGCCCTCGGCCAGCCCCATGCTCGCGGCGGCGCCGTCGTCGTAGATGCGATCGACGGCCTGCACCTCGAGGAAGTGGTTGCCGGAACCCAGGCTGCCGATCTGGCCGAGGCCCCGTTCGATCGCCCGGTCACTGACCGTGGCCGCGTCGGCGCCGTCGAGCACGCCGCCGTCTTCGCAGCGCTGCAAGTCCCGGGTGACGCCGTGGCCCTGCTCCACCGCGAAGCGGGCGCCGCCGGTGAGGACCTGCTCCAGGGCGCGGCGGTCCGGCAGGCGCCACACGCCTTTGGTGCCGACCCCACGCGGTATGGCCGCATCGAGGCGATCCATCACCGCGCGAATTCTTGGCCGCAGCCGGTCGCGATCCAGCCCCGGGCTCACCAGCAGACGGACCCCGCAGGAAATGTCGAATCCGACGCCGCCGGGGGAGACGACGCCGCCGTCGTCAATGTCCGTTGCGGCCACGCCGCCGATCGGGAAACCGTACCCCCAGTGCACGTCGGGCATCGCGAAAGAGGCCCGGACGATGCCCTGCAGGGTCGCCACGTTGGCCACCTGAGCCAGCGCCATGTCACCGCTCGCGTCCGGCAGCAGGTCGCGGGAGGCGAACACGATGCCCGGCACCCGCATGGCTCCTTCTTGTTCGATCCGCAACCGGTATGAAGTCTCTTCGATCAGCTTCATCAGGCTGCTCCGTCAGACGTCCACAGTTACCGAGCATCGCCAGCCATGCTCGCCGCGTACCAGGCAAAGGTCGTTGAGCGACACCGCCTTTGGGACTGCTCCGACCTGAGGGACCGCGCCGGCGTCGACCATCTCCAGCGTCATGTCGACACCACCGTCAGCCTCGCTCAGCATAAGTTCGACCGGGGCCTGGCCGGTCGTGTCCAACAGGTAGATGACCTCGTCCAGGGCCGCGACCAGCAGGCTGTCGTCACTGTTCGCGGTCACCCTGCGACGCCGGGTCTGTTGCACCGGGGCCGAGGAGGTGTCCAGGAAGCTCTCCACCACGCCGAGCACCGCTTGCCTGATGCACCCGTCGCGGGTCGGCGCCCACGCCTCGATGCGGAGATCCGCCGTGTGCGGGACGCTCCGATGCCCTGCTTTGTTGTGCGCCATGGTCTTTGCCACCTACCCGGTGGTGACGGCCCGGCTCAGGTGGTCGAGGAACCAGTCGCACGCCAAATTCGCGACCCGTTCTAGCGTGCCCGGTTCTTCGAACAGATGCGTCGCGTCGGGAACCACTGCGAGTTCGCACGGCCCAGGTATCACCGCTTGCGCCTGTCGGTTCAGCTCGAGGACCACGTGGTCGCGTCCACCCACGATGAGCAGGGTCGGCGCCACGACGTTCACCAGCGAGCGACCCGCGAGATCGGGCCGACCGCCGCGGGACACCACCGCCCGCACCTTTACTCGCGGATCGGTGGCCGCCACCAGCGCCGCGCCCGCTCCAGTGCTCGCACCGAAGTAGCCGACCGGCAGGGCTGCGGTGCCGGGCTGGGTGGCCAGCCAAACTGTCACGTCGACGAGTCGGGACGCCAAGAGTTCGATATCGAAGACGTTGGCGCGGTTGCGTTCTTCTGCGGGTGTGAGCAAGTCGAACAGCAGCGTGCCAAGACCGGCTCCGTTCAAGACATCGGCCACGTGCCGATTGCGTGGACTGTGCCGGCTGCTTCCGCTGCCATGCGCGAAAACTACTATTCCCCTGGGGTTTTCGGGAATGGTCAGGTGCCCGGCCACCGAGACGGGGCCAGCGCGCACCCGGACTTCCTCGTCTCGCAGGGGTGGGTCGGCCGCGGTGTCGATCGCCGCAGCCGAGGCAAAGTCGTTCCGGGCGCGATCGAGGAGAGCGATCACCTCGTCGTCGGAGGTTTGGGCAAAGTTGTGGTAACCCTGTCCGACGGCGAAGAAAAGCGGCGGGGTTTCCAGGCAAACCACCTCGTCGGCATATCCGGCGAATCGCGCGACGATGTCGTCGGGGCCGATGGGAACGGCCAGGATCACCGTGCCGGCCCCCTGCGCCCGGGCGACTTGGCAGCCCGCCTTGGCCGTCGCGCCGGTCGCGATACCGTCATCGACGATTACCGCGATCCGTCCGGTCAACGGGATCCGGTCACGTCCGCGACGGAAGCGTTCCACGCGACGTTGCAGTTCGATCCGTTGCGTGCGTTCGACCGCCTGCACGTCTTCGTCATCGAGGCTTGCCGCGCGAACGACGCCGTCGTTGAGCACCCGCACGCCGTCTTCCCCGATGGCTCCAAAGGCCAATTCTGGTTGAAACGGCACCCCGAGCTTGCGCACGACGAGGACGTCGAGTGGTGCCTGCAGTGCCTTGGCGACCTCGAAGGCCACCGGCACCCCGCCGCGCGGCAGCCCGAGGACGACGACACCTCGGCCGTACAGATGCTTGAGCCGCTGCGCTAACTGCCGTCCGGCATCGCTGCGATCCTCAAATGGCCTCATCTGCCGAGTGTGTCGCGATCTAACGCCCAGCGGAATGGAATTAGGTCCCTTGGGTGACTGACCACGGTCCCTTCGGACCGGCGGTGTCACGCCGCCGGCAGGGCGAACGACTGCGGAGATCGGTGACATGTTGTCGTCGCACTGGCTTTGTGCGGCGTTAGTAAGTAGTGACTTTCGGCCCCTGGCGGGTGGAATGGCGGCCGGTGTGTGCTGGAGACAGCCGCGAGGAGGTAGTCATGCCCGCCAATACGAAGGTTTCGGCGCTCGACCATGCGATGCATGTTGCTCATACGTGGGTTAACGAAGTGGCCAATGAATTCGACACCGATGATCGCGAGTTCGCCTATGGAGTGCTGCGGGCATGGCTGCATACACTTCGGGATCGGCTTCCAGTGGAGGCAGCTGCGCACTTTGCGGCCCAACTGCCGGACCTGATCAGGGGCGTCTTCTACGCGGGCTGGGATCCTGGCGGCGTCCCGGTGAAGTACAACGCTGAGGCCTATATCGCCCGGTTTGCCCGTGAGGCGAACATCTCCCACAAGGACGTCGACAAGGCGGCTGGTGCGGTTACCGCCGCGTTACTGCATTTCCTGCCACCGGCCCAGGTGGCCAAGGCTCTGGATCAGCTCCCGAACGAAATCCGGGTGCTGCTGCAGCCCCAGGCATAGCCGCGGCAGAACTTCAGCTGCGCATAGAATTCTGGGTCGGAAGTACTTCATCGCTGACCGTCGAGCTTGGTCGATCGAAGCGCCGATCAACATTCGGCAGCTGGCGTAGGCGTATGTCTTCCGTCGGTGAGCCGCACGACATATGTGCGGTCGGCACGATGATACTCAACCGTGCCGCCCTCGACGATCATCCCAACCAGCGCATTGCCGTCCTCGAAGAAGTACGCGTCGCCTTCTTGGCGCATGGAATCGATGTGGCAACCGGGCACAATCACGACGCTCCTGCGGGGATCATCGGTAAGGACCAGGATCCTCGCACCGCGTTCCACCGCTGTCTTCGCCGTTGCGTTCTGCCCCGCCTTCCTGGCTACGGGGTGCGCTACGGCCTTCTTTGCTTTGGCGGTCGTCTTCTTGACGGCGGTCTTCTTGGCGCTCGTCTTCTTCTGCGGCTTCTGTTGTTCCGTGGCGTGCTCAGCCATTGGTGTTTTCCTCTCTATGAATCACCGGTTGCTGTAATGACACAATGTCGCCGCGGCCACGCCGCTGTTCATTCCTCATCCAGAAGCGTTGTCGGACAACACATTAGTGTTCTCCTGTACCCGCCTGAAGCCCCTTCGGCGCACCTGTTCGACGACCCGGACGACTGGCTAGCTTGGCGGAACGTGTTCCCCGGGACGTGGACATTCGCCGGGAACATGGATGAGGACTGCGCTGTCTTCGGACGTTGCGGCTTGGCCGCGGCGATGCACGGTGATGTAGAGCCATCCGGCTTCAATCGGCTGTTTGCAGCGTGCGCATTGCGGGTGGGCAACCATATGCTCCTCACTTCCCAGGCCTCACTGTGTCCACCATCGGTTCACGGGTGGGCGACTTCCCGTCTTCGATGAACACTCATGGCTTGCCATCTGCTCCGAGGGGTCAGCGACTGGTGATCGCTTGCTGTGCGCAGATCGCTTTGACGAATTGGGCTATTGCGTGTTCCGGTAAGTGCCGGGCGATGTCGGCTTCGGAGACGATGCCCACCAGCCGGTGATCCTCGATGACCGGCAGCCGTCGCACCTGATGCTCTTCCATCACGTTGAGCATCCCTTCGATGCTGGCGTCGGCCTCGACATGATAGGTGCTGCCCTGGGCCAGTTCGCTGGCGGTCATCGTGTTCGGGTCGTGGCCGGCGGCAATGCATTTGGTGACGATGTCGCGGTCGGTGATCATGCCGTGCAGGCGGTCGTCGTCCCCGCAGATCGGCAGGGCGCCCACCCCCAGATCACGCATGTGCCGGGCCGCAGCGGCGAGGGTCTCATGTTCGCCGATACAGGTCGCTCCGATGTGCATGATGTCTTTGGCGGTGCTCATGGCATTTCTCCTGTAACTTCGGTAACGCTCGGCTTTCGACGGTGCGGCAGTCTGAAATCTAGACATGCCGATCGCGCCGTTCTAGGGCCATTGGGCCTTCGGGGCGACAACATTGGGCCCGGAAAAGTGCCGCGCCGACGGGCGAGTCGGTGCCGAGGCGCCGCCGTCACCCGCTCGACGTGAGCCCGCACAGCAGCAAGAGCACCGCCAGCGGCGGCCACAACGAAAACAGATCGAGCGTCAGCGTGACGACCAGCAGCATGGTGCGCCGGCTCAGCCACCGTGCCAGGCCGCTGGTATCTGGACGCGTCCTGGACCACCAAGCCCGAACCGGTGGTTAGGCTGACCAATTGCGCGACGCCAACGTGCTCGGTGTCGATCTGAACGCCGGTCATCTCGCCGCCGCCGTCCTGGACCCCGCGGGTAACCCGGTCGGTGAGCCCGTCACGATCGATGTTCAGACGGCCGGTTGAGGATGCGAGCGGGCACTCCACCGGCCAGACCTGCGCAGCCATCGGGAACCACACGACGGTGCCGTAGTTATGGCTCACCGCCACGCCCACAACGACGACCAGGCATGCCGGTCCACCGGAGAACACCCCACCGTCAGCGACCAACACCGTTCGGGCCGCATAGGATTCACTCCCGATCAGTACTGAGGATCGGTTTGTGGCCGAAACCGGATCAGCTCGGTTGCGACCCCCGCGTTGCCCTGCCGGAGCGCCGTATCCGCTCGAGTTCGCTCACCACGGCGTCGCTGACGACCACCGGGTACGTGTAGCCGATGTCGTCGAGCGAACGAAGCTCCGGCGGCAGCGCGTCGGTTTGCTGGCGCGCCCGGTCGCGCGCGGCCGCCAGGTCGGACACGTGCCGCGCGAGACGCCGGCCCTTGCTCATGATGGGCACCAACAACGGCTCACCGGGCAGCTTTTCGTCGTGCCGGCCGAGCAGGTCGCCGGTGAAGACCCCATGCTCGAGGCTGCGCAACACCTGCTTGCGTCCCGGATAGATCACCTTGCCGCTGGACAACTTGGTGCGGCCGATGCCGTCGTATTCCACCAGCTTGTAGGCCATGTCGAGGGCGGGCGCGTCGGCTGCGACGACCAAGTTGGTGCCGACGCCGAAGCCGTCGATCGGGCAGCCTGCAGCCAACAGCGCGGCGATGCGGTGCTCGTCGAGGCCCGACGAGGCGAAGATCTCGACCCGGTTGAGACCCGCGGCGTCCAGCCGGGCGCGCGCCGCCTTCGACAGTGCGCCGAGGTCTCCCGAATCCAGCCGGACCGCCCGCACGTCGAAGCGATCGCCGAGTCGTCGCGCCAGCTCGATGACGCGATCGACGCCGCGCAGCGTGTCGTAGGTGTCGACGAGCAGCGTGGTGCCGGGGTAGAGGCGGGCAAACGTGTCGAAGGCGTCGATCTCGTTGTCGAAGGCTTGCACATAGCTGTGCGCCATCGTGCCGAACGCGGGAATCCCGTAGTGGCGGGCCGCCAGAAGATTCGACGTGCCCGCCGCACCGGCAAGGTAGCTGGTGCGCGCCACCTTCAGGGCCGCATCGGCGCCGTGAGCGCGCCGGGCGCCGAAGTCCACCACCGGCCGTCCGCGGGCGGCGCCGACCACCCGCGCGGCCTTGCTTGCGAGCACACTTTGCAGGTGAACCTGGTTCAGCACAAAGGTTTCGACGAGCTGCGCTTCGATGATCGGCGCGATCACCGCGACAATCGGCTCGTTCGGAAAGACCACGGTTCCTTCCGGCACCGCCCAGACTTCTCCGGTGAAGCGCACGCCGGCGAGCCACCGCAGGAACTCGTCGGAGAACTGGCCCAGGCTGCGCAGGTAGTCCAGATCTTGTTCGTCGAATCGATACGATTCGAGGAAGTCGACCACGTCGGACAGGCCGGCGGCCACGATGTACGACCGGCTCGGTGGGAGCTTGCGGAAGAACGTCTCGAAAACCGCCGTGCCCGACATTGCTTGGGCCCAGTAGGCCTGCGCCATCGCCACCTGATACAGGTCGGTGAACAGCGCCCCGATGTCCTGACGGATCGCCATGGCTGCCGGTTATCCCTTGCTCATCGCTCGCGACATCAACGACCCTGGGCGAGAACCGGATCGACGCCGATCATCGTTGGCGCCCAATAAGTTTGACTAATTCGATTGCGGCGCTGGTTCGCCGTACCGATCCTGCCCGGACCTGGCCAACAGGTCGCCCCAGGCGCGGCTCACGGCAGCCACGACCGCGTCGTCAACGTCGTACGTGACATCGTTCTCGGCGATCGCCACCAACCCGTGGGCCAATTCCATCGGGGCCACATTGTGCTGCTTGGCCGTTTGCACGATGTCGCTGAAGGCCTCGTCGAGGCTGCAATGCCGCAGCGCAACCAGCACGCCCTCGGCGGCGCCGAGCCTTCGCTGGCCACCGCGCCGAGCATCGCGCGCGCGGTCGGTCTGTCGTAGTTCCACCGTGTGCTCCCTTGTTGGTGATGCTCTCGATAGTGGCCAGCCGTGTCGTCGCGTGGGCAGAGTCATAAGGCCCATCAACGTGGGGCCGAAGGGCACCCGGTGCCGGCCCGACCTGCCCGACCGGCCTAAGCCGCCCGAACGGTCAGCTCAACAGCTGCGCCGGATCGGTGAACGGCAACCCCAGATCGGCGCCCACCTCGTCGCTGAGCAGCAAACCCTCGTGGGTGGACAGGCCGTTAGCCAGCGCGACATCGGACCGGCATGCGGCCTGCCAGCCCTGGTCCGCCAGCTTGAGCACATAGGGCAGCGTCGCGTTGGTCAGCGCGAACGTGGATGTCCGCGGCACCGCGCCGGGCATGTTGGCCACGCAGTAGAACACCGTGTCGTGCACACGAAACGTGGGCTCGTCGTGGGTGGTGGGCCGGGAGTCCTCGAAGCAACCGCCCTGGTCGATCGAGACATCGAGCAGCACCGCGCCCGGTTTCATCTGCGCCACAAGCGAATTCGACACGAGTCTGGGTGCCTTGTGCCCGGGAACCAGGACCGCGCCGATCACCAGGTCGGCCCGCTTGACCGCACCCTCGAGTTCGAGGCCGGTCGAGTAGCGGGTGCGGATCCGGCCGCCGAACTCGGCGTCGAGCTGGCGCAGCCGTTCGATATTCACGTCCAGCACGGTCACGTGGGCGCCCATCCCGCTGGCCACTCGTGCCGCGTTGTAGCCCACGGTGCCGGCGCCGATCACGACCACGTCGGCCGGCCCCGTGCCCGGCACTCCGCCCATCACGATGCCGCGGCCGCCGGCCGGCTTCATCAGATGGTAGGCCCCCACCTGGGCGCCCAGCCGGCCGGCGACCTCACTCATCGGGGCCAGCAACGGCAGCTCGCCGTCGACGGTCTGGACGGTCTCGTAGGCAATCGACGTCACCCCCGAACGCAGCAGTGCTTCGGTGCACGGCAACGACGCGGCAAGGTGCAGATAGGTGAACAGGATCTGTCCGCGGCGCAGCAGCCCATACTCGATCTCGATGGGCTCCTTGACCTTCAGCAGCAGCTCCGCTGCGGCCCACACTCCTTCGGCGGCGTCGGCGACCTGGGCGCCGGCAGCGACGTAGTCGGCGTCGGCAATCGACGATCCCTCGCCGGCGCCGGCCTGGATGGTGACCTGATGGCCCCGACGGGTCAGTTCCCTGACGCCGGCCGGGGTGATGGCGACGCGGAACTCATTGTTCTTGGTCTCGGTCGGGACGCCGACTCGCATGGCAGCTCCTGGGGTTGGTCGATGACGCCGACGACCCTATCCGGCAGGTGCCGCCGCCTCGGCAGTGGTGTGGCCTCAGCCCCGCGCCGCTACCGGGGAATGGGTGTCCCCGGCTGAGGACACCTCGAGCAGATCGTCGGGCCCGGCGGTGACCCGAATCCCGAACCTGCGGCTGACGTGTTCGATGGTGCGGCGTAACCACTCGGTGTCGGTCGAGGTGGCCCGGTGCAGGCGCATCTGCTTAACCCGCAGCGGAATCATCTTCAGCGAGAACAATTTTCCCGTCGCAGGATCGGTGGAGGCCAAATACAGCAGCCGAAGTTCGCCGCGGAACGACTCGTGCCCGCCGATGCCCTCGTAGTCGTCGATGACGTCACCACACCCGTACAGGATCGGTTTGCCGCGGTAGATCTCGATCGGCCTGGGATGGTGCGACGAGTGGCCGTGCACGATATCGACGCCGGCGTCGATCAGTCGGTGTGCGAATGCGATTTCACTCGGTGCTACCGCGTAGCCCCAATTGGATCCCCAGTGCACCGAGACGACGGTGACACCATCGCCTTTGCCGTCGCCTTCACCGGCCAGCACCTGTGCCGCGACGTCATCGGCGGCCTCGCGTTGCGACGGATCACGAACTAGCCAGACACCGGGCCGGTGGTGTTGCGCGGCCCAGGATTCGGGGACCCCGCTGGATGTGGTCGCGACCGAGCCGATGATGACCCGGTGCCGGTCGCCTACCGTGACCACCGCCGGGCGGCGCGCGGTGGGCAGGTCGGGGCCCGCCCCGGCGCCCCGGATGCCGGCGGCGGCGAGAGCCGCGACGGTGTCGGTCAGCCCCTGGTAGCCGAAGTCGAGAATGTGGTTGTTGGCCAGCGCGCATGCGTCCGGTCGCAACGCCGTCAGCACTGCCATGTTATCCGGATGCATCCGGTAACACACCGGCTTGCGGTCGGCGAATTCACTGCCGGTGGTGATCGTCGTTTCCAGATTGACCACGCGGACGTCGGTGCCGACGTCGTCGAGGACATCGAGCACCTCACCCCACGGCCACCGCCAATCGACGGGACGCGGAATCGGCCCGTTCACCCGCTCGGCCAGGCGGACATACCCCGTCGCATCCCGCAGGTACCGCTCACGCAATTCCGGGTTGCCCGGGTGCGCCAGGATCTGATCGACACCACGGCCGAGCATGACGTCGCCGCCCAGCAGCATCGTCATCACATCAGAGACCACGCCGAACCACCGCCGTCCACAGTCAATCGGAACACCGCACTTCGGTGTACAGACCGGCAAGGTGCTCCGCAAGCCGGGCGGGCACCGCCGCACGGTAGAACATGAGGAGTGGTCGGTTACGTGGATGTGCGGGCCTACGCGGAACTCAACGACTTCGTTGACCCGGAGTCGCGCGGTCTGACTGTGCGCCGACCGTTCCGCAGCCATCAGACGGTCAAGGATGTCCTGGAAGCGATGGGCATTCCGCATACCGAGGTGGACCTCATCCTGGTGAACGGTCAGCCAGCTGATTTCAGCCACCGGCCTTCCGCGGGGGACCGCATTGCCGCCTACCCGATGTTCGAGGCGCTCGACATCGAGTCGACGACCCGGCTGCGTCCGGTGCCCTTGCGTAATCCGCGGTTTGTCGTCGATGTGAACCTCGGCCGGCTGGCGCGCCTGCTTCGGCTGCTCGGATTGGACGTGTGGTGGTCAAGCGCCGCCGATGACCCGACGCTGGTTGACGTCAGCGTGTCGAAGCAGCGAATCCTGTTGACCCGCGACCGCGGTCTGTTGAAGCGCCGCGCCGTCACCCACGGGTTGTTCGTCCACTCCCAGAATCCCGAGGAGCAGACACTCGAAGTGATCCGGCGACTGGACTTGCGACAACGCCTGGCGCCGTTCACCCGGTGCGTGCGATGCAACGGCAGGCTGGCCGCGGTTTCCAAGGACGAGGTGATGGACCGTCTCGAGCCGCTGACCCGCCGCTACTACCAGGAATTCAACCGCTGCCCGGACTGCGGCCGGATCTATTGGGCCGGTTCACATCATGCGCGGCTGGTCCGCCAGGTCGAAAGGCTCCTCGACCGGCTGGCTACCGATGCGGCTCCGGGAGACTGAAGGTGGGCACGGTGGTTTGCTGGATACAGGATTGATCGACGTCGCGGTTCGGGTCGGCCAGAAACGCCGTCATGATCGACTGGGCGCAGGCCGAAGTGGGCAGCACGCCGAGCGTCGGATCTGCCGAGCCCCACGCGCCACACTCGCGGAAGATCCAGCTTCCGGTCGGCGCGATCCGCAGCACCGAATCGGGTAGCCCGGGCATCGCTGATCGCGCCTGGGAAAGGGCCCGCTTGCGGCCAGCGCCACCGATAGCATCGACCTTGCTGCGGCCGAGCCGTCAAAGATGCTGGCACGCAGCCGGTTTCGCACCCTGACGCGACGGTTAGCGGGCCGGGGTCAATTTGACCGCGGCGAGCTTCAGCCGGTCGACGGCCTCGGCGAATTCCTCGAGCGTCGGGATCCGCGGGTCACGGAATTTCAGCCCCATCATCCGTTGGGCCCGCTTGGGACCGTAGGACTGGGCACAGCGCAGGAAAAGATCGGTTACCACCTCGCGGTCCCGGATGAGCTCGCCCCGCATGGCGGTCGTCTTACCGTCGTAGACGACCTGCGCGGGCGCGCCGCCGCGGAAATTCTGCTTCCATCCGGCGCCGGTCAGCGCATAGAGCTCGTTGTCGATCACATGGGCGCTCAACGGAAGTGAAAACTGCCGTCCCGTCTTTCGCCCCGTGAAGTTCAGCACCATCAATTGTTTGCGTATCGGGCCCGCCAGCGGAGTGCCCAGGAGGAAGCCAAGAACCGGGTTGACGGCCCGAAGCAGGGCCGAAGGCGGATGCCCGACGTCCACCGCGTACGACTGTTCTGTCATGCCAATACCGTAGGGCAATGCGGGCCGGTATCGGGGAGTTTGCCGCACGCTCCGTGCCCGGTCCGCTGGTGAGGGACTTAGGGACCCAGTGCCGTCACGAGCAGTTCTGGTACGTATTCCAACAGGGTTGGGACGAGGCCGCCGAAGTGTGAGCCCGTGACGGTGAGTGTATTGAGCAGCGGCAGACCGGGCAGCGTCGCCGTCGCGGTGAGCGGTTCGAGCGGTCCGAGAAGCCCGTTTAGCGGGACGTTGGCCGTGACGGACAGTCCCGGCAGGAGTAGCTGCGTCGATAGGGTCTGGTGGCCATTGAGGAAGCCGTCGACAATGTGGGCCGGTGCACCGAAGAGTGCGGTGGCCGCTCCCACCGGGTCCCCCGTAGACACGGCGCCGACAAATGATGTGGCGCTTGTTCCGGCCGCCATGGCTGCGTTGACCGGTGCACCTAAAGCGTTGAGCCCCAGAAGTTCTGGCAGTCCGAGATTCAACTCGAGTGATAGGCCCGACAAAGTCAGGGACGGCGTCAGCGACATCGGGGCGGAGATTGCTTGATACAGCGTTGTGCCACCCTGAGCGAGGCGTACGGGTATGCCCAGGAGCGGCAGCGGATTTCCGGTCGCCAGCGACGTGGAGATCAGCTGCGGGTAGCCGGTGACCGCCCGAAGCAGGGAAGGTGCCGTTTTGTTAGTCCAGGTATTGCTGATTCTTTGCAGATTGCCGGTGGTATTCGCGATGAGGTTCTGGTACGGATCGGTGTTGACCGATGCTGCGGCGGTGAAGGAGCTCACATTGGCGGCCTCGGCGCTGCAGTAGGCGCTGGCGCCTGCGTTCAATAAATTGACGAACCGCTCATGAAACGCCTGAGCTTGGGAGCTGACTATTTGATATTCCCGGCCAAAGGCGCCGAACAGCGCCGCGATCCCGGCCGATACCTCGTCCTCGGCCGCAGCTGCCAATGCTGTGGTCGGGCCGGCAGCGGTCACGCTCACCTCGCCCAATGTGGAATGCATGGCCGCCAAATCTTGTGCTGCCGTTGTCAGCATCTCCGGCGTGAGCACAAAGGACATTTCTGCCTCCCATTGGTTCGCTACCGCGGTCGCTGGTCATCAAGACGACGGTCAGCTTAATGGCGAGCCCGCGATACGGGCGGAAAAACGTGAAGTCTTTCCTGGCCTTAATCAGCGTCCTTCGGGCTGGCTTTGTCGGGCCGCTGGTCGCGATGAGCTGATGGCGGTAGTCACGCGGCAATGCGTCGCCGTCGACGCCCGGCGGCAAGCCCGGGTTCACACTTCGACGATTTCCCCTTTTGTGGTCTGGACGAACGCGACAACTTCGTCGTATTCGGGTTGAGGGACTTCAAATCTCTTCAGGGTCGCGTCGGCGTGCTGGAGGAAAATGGCCCAATCGCTTTCACTGATACGCATGCCTCGATGGGTAAGGGCCATGTCGCGGCCCCGGTAATACATGGGGCCGCCGGTCGCCGCGCATAGAAAATCGACGAGCAGTTGGCGTTCCCGCTTCAGGCCGTCCTCGCCGCGGTGCTGCCAAAAACGGCCGAGCTGCGGATCTTTTTGCAAGCGGTCCACAAGATCGTGGCTCACCGCGGAAATGGCGTCGTAACCGCCCAACCGTTCGTAGAGTGTTCTGTCGGTCATCGTTGTCCATTCGGCTTGCGTTGATGCGGGACACATACACTTCTCGATCCAGCTTGTCGTTCAGTGTAGTGAATCCGAAGCAACGAATCCCGGCGATTTTGCCCGCTCTTTGGGTACGTCCCAGCTTAATGGCGTAAACCGCTGTGACTATTGCGCTCTGGGCGACCGAAATGATGTCGTGGGTTTGGTGGGCCCGGCTATTTCGCTGCCGGTCGGTGGGGGCAAGGCGTGCTGTCGGCTGCCGCCGATGGTGTTGTGCCACAGTGAAAGCCATGCGATTCCGGCGTGGGTGCGCCGCCGCGGGCCGGTAGTCTCGCGCCACACGGACGCACCAGCGCCCGGCTTACCGGCTCCCGCCGGCGAGCCAGGCGCTGGCCAGCTACTGCGTTACTGCGTGATCGTGGTCTGCTCGTCGATGACGCTGGTCGCATCCATCAACGGGCCCTGCTCGCTTTCCAGTGAGTCGGCGTTGAGCTGAAGCACGTAAACGGCGTCCTGACCGGGGATCACCACCGTCTTCTGGGCGACGGCGCGGGTCTTGCCGTCGCGGACGTAGGTGCCGCCCAGCTGCCAGGCATTGAAACCGCTGAGCGTGGACGCGGACCCGTTGCCCGAACCCTGGTATCCGGGCAGGTTCTGCAGCTCGCCCGGGGCATACTCGATGATCTTCGCCGGGTCCACGTTGCCGGTGAGTTTGGAGACCAGTGCGGAGATGGTGGGCGGGTCCTTGGGGTCGGCCGGCTGACTGTAGACGATGGCGCCGTATGAGGTGCTGCTGTCGTTGGCGGTCTGCCAGCCGTTGGGCATCGGCAAATTGATGGTCGGCGAGCCGGGATCGCCCAGGTGGACCGGGGTTTCGGTGACGTTGTTCTCGTTGAGATAGTCGGAGATGGTCTTCTTGGCCTGCGCTCCCGGTGTCGCGCTGGTCGAGGACGCGGATGTTGTCGACGTGGAACTCGTCGACGACGACGTCGACGTGGAGGTCTTGGTTTCGGTCTTTGAGCCGCAACCAGCCAGTGCCAGGCTCACCGCTGCGACTGCGACTACCGCGGTCAGGTGCTTCATATACTTGCATCTCCCGAATCTGGGTCCCGGTACCTGCACCGGCGACGTCGGCACTGAGACTAGCCGAACCCGCGCGAAACGCAGCCGGTATGAGTGCAGGACTTTGACGCATACCGTTGCAGCGGCGGAAATCTGCGGCCGGTTGTCGGTGTCAATCGCCTCGAAACAGCCACGGAACGGCGCTACGTGCAGTAAGAGACAGCTATGCGGTCACGGAGGTCGCTGCGGGCCATGGTGGCACTCGTCGCGGTGCTGGGTCTTTTCGTGCCGCTGATTGCGGCTTCGCCCACCGCCTACGACGGTGAACCGACCTTTGTCGCCAATCCGGTCGACCACGTCGACACGCTCGTCGGCACCGGTTCCGGCGGCGAGATCGTCGGTGAGATCAACAATTTCCCGGGCGCCTCGGTGCCGTTCGGCATGGTGCAGTACTCACCGGACACCACCAACACCTACGCCGGCTACCAGTATCAGAATTCGCGTTCCACCGGGTTCAGCATGACCCACGCCTCGGTGGGTTGCGCTGCCTTCGGCGACATTTCGATGTTGCCGACCACGACCGCAATCGGTACGCAACCCTGGCGCGCCCCGGAGCGGATCGCCCACGACGACACCGAGGTGGGGGTGCCCGGCTATTACACGGTGCGGTTCCCCGCGACCGGGGTAACCGCCGAACTCACCGCCACCACCCGCACCGGCTTCGGCCGGTTCAGCTATCCGCGTGACGGCCGGCCGGCGTCGTTTCGGGTGCGCTCAGGCGCGTCACTCGCCGGAAATTCCCGCGCCGCCATCGAGATCGGCACTGACAACACCACCATCACCGGTTGGGCCACCAGCGGAGGCTTCTGCGGCAAGAACAACACGTACACGGTGTACTTCGCCATGCGGTTCAGCAGGCCGTTCACCTCCTATGGCACCTGGGACGGCTATGCGGTGTACGCCGGTGCCCGCCGGGCGCAGTCCCGGTACAGCGGGGGATACGTGGAGTTTCCGGCCGGCTCGGTGCTCGAAGTGCGAACCGCTATCTCGTACGTGAGCATCGACGGAGCCCGGGCAAACCTCGCCGCCGAGGGTGGTGCAAGCTTCGACGACGTTCGCGCGGCCGCCGCGACCGAATGGAACAACGCCCTGTCGCGCATCGGCGTGGCCGGGCGGGATCCCGGTGAGGTGACGACCTTTTACACCTGCCTCTACCGGTCACTGTTGCACCCCAACATATTCAACGACGCGGACGGTCGCTACCTCGGGTTCGACGGTCTCATCCACACTGTTGCCCAAGGACATACCCAATACGCCAACTTCTCCGACTGGGACACCTACCGCAGTCTGGCTCCCCTGCAGGGCCTGCTCTTCCCTGAGCAAGCCGCGGACATGGCGCAATCGCTCGTCAACGATGCCGAGCAGAGCGGGTCGTATCCGCGCTGGGCCCTGGCGAATTCGGCGACCGGCATGATGACGGGGGACAATGTGGTACCGCTCATCGTGAACTTATATATGTTCGGCGGCAAGGACTTTGACGTCGGCACGGCGCTGCGCTATATGGTGCGGGGCGCGACTGAGGGCGGTGTCGGGCGGGGCGGCTATGTGGAGCGCCCGGGAATCGCCACCTACTTGCAGCTGGGTTACGGTCCCCAGACGGCGGAGTTCCGCACCGACGGCCGGATTGCGGGGGCTTCGATCACGCTGGAATGGTCGGTCGACGACTTCACCATCTCCCGGTTCGCGACGGCGCTCGGCGACACCGCCACCGCAGCCGAATTCCAGAACCGGGCCCAATACTGGCAGAACCTGTTCAACCCCAGCACCCGCTATATCTCGCCGCGCAGCGCGACCGGGTTCTTCCGTTACGGACCGGGGTTTGTGGAAACACCGGATGGCTTCGGCCAGGACGGATTCGACGAGGGCAACGCCGAGCAATACCTCTGGTGGGTGCCGCACAACGTCGCCGGCCTGGTGACCGCCCTGGGTGGCCGCAAGGCGGTGGCCGACCGGCTCGATCGCTTCACCAAGAAGCTCAACGTGGGCCCTAACCAGCCTTATCTGTGGGCCGGCAACGAGCCGGGTTTCGGGGTGCCGTGGCTGTACAACTATCTCGGACAACCGTGGAAGACCCAGCGCACCGTCGACCGGGTGCGCGGGCTGTTCTCGGCCACGCCCGACGGGGCGCCCGGCAACGACGATCTCGGTGCGATGTCCAGTTGGTACGTCTGGGCGGCACTCGGACTGTATCCCAGCACTCCCGGCACCGCGATCCTCACCGTGAACACACCGTTATTCGATCGCGCCGTAATCGCGCTTCCGGCAGGCAAATCCATCCGGATATCCGCGCCCGGCGCATCCGCGCCCGGCCGGATGAAGTACATCAGCGGACTGACCATCGACGGACGGCCCACCGACAAGACGTTTCTACCGGAGTCGATCATCCGTACCGGCGGTGACGTCGCATTCTCGCTGGCGGCCAAGCCCGACAAGGTCTGGGGCACCGCCCCGTCCTCCGCGCCGCCGTCGTTCGGCGCAGGCAGTTCGGCGGTGACGGTCAATGTTCCGCGGCCCATCGTCACGATCGCGCCGGGGACAACGGGGACCGTCACGCTCGACGCGCAACGGATGATCGACGGCGCCGGCGACTACACGATCACGGGCATGTCCACGGCCGGCGGAATCACCGTGGCGCCGGTGTCCGGTCGATTCGCCAACGATGGCTCGGCATCGGTGAACGTGGCGATCACAGTGTCGCAGGCGGTGCCCGAGGAGTACTACTTGGTGTATCTGACCACCACGGTGGGTGAAAGCAACCGGAGTTCGGTGGTGCTCGTCGTGGTCATGGATATGGAGTCGTACGGATAGCCAAGCCGGGTTACCCGTTGCGCAGGCGCGCGACCATAAAGCGATCATCCGGACAACGCATCTCATCGCGATCCGGCTCGTCGTCTGCCTGGCGGGCCTGGCGCCGGGCTAGGTGCGGATCGCTCAGATCATCTCGTTCTTGGTGAGCCAGCGCATGATCGGCCAGCCGAGAAACACCGGGAGCCAGCAGGTGAGCACCCGATAGAGCAGCACCGAGGGGACTCCGATGGCTGCTGGCACCCCGAAGGCGGCCAGCCCACCGATCAGCGCCGCCTCGACGGCGCCGACGCCGCCGGGGGTGGGAGCGGCGGAGGCGAGCGTCCCGCCGACCATGGTCACCACGGTGACGGTGACGAATGTCGTACCACCACCGAAGGCTTCGACGCTGGCCCACAAGGCCAACGCAGCGCCGAGAGTTGTTCCGGCACAACCCAAGAGGATTATCGCTAAGCGTCGCGGTTCGCGGGCGAGCGCGGCCAGGTCGCTCGACACCTCCTTGAGCTTGGGACGTACTTCCGTCGAGAGCCATCGCCGCAGATTGGGTACGAACAGAAACGTGCCGATAATGCCCAGCGCCACACCGCCGATCAGATACAGCACGGTGGCCGTCGGGACGAAGTGGGAGAGGTCGGCCGACGTGCCCGCGACGGCGCTGAACAGGATCAGCAACGCGAGGTGGACGATCACCTGGACCGATTGCTGCAGCGCCACCGCCGCGGTGGCGCGCAGTGCAGTAAGGCCGCTCTTCTGCAGGAAGCGGGTGCTGAGTGCGAGCCCGCCCACGCCGGCCGGGGTGGTGGTTGCCGCAAAGGTGTTGGCCACCTGGACAATCGACAGCTTGATGAAGCTCACCTGGCCGTCGGCGCAGGTCCACAATGCCGCGGCCGCGCCCACGTAGGTCAGCGCCGACACCGCCAGGCCCAGCAGCGCCCACGACCAGTTGGCGTGTTTGAGCTGAGAGAAGAAGGTCGGCACGGTGCTGATGAACGGGTACGCGACATAGACCAGCGCGCCGATCAGCACCAGTTGGATGAATTGGCTGCGGCTGAACCGGGTGATGGTCTGGGTTTCGATCTGATCGGCGCCGGTTTGGCGCATCACCTCCGAGCGGGCGTTGGAGATGACGGTCTTGGCGTTGGCGACCGATTCGCGGATGCGTTTGGGCACTGCGGATTTGGTCAGCCGGCGCGAGGCCGTCAGGATGGTGTCCGCCCCGAAGGCGTCGATCGCCGCCGCCACCGTGGACTGCGCGTCGTACAGCGCCGTCGTGGTCACCAGGAGCTGGGCGATGTCGGATTGCAGTTGGGCGTCGGTGGCCCCGTATTCGGCGGCGCCGAACCCGCCGAACAGCACGGTGCCGTCGTCGACCGTGAGCGCGTTGCAGCGCAGGTCTCCGTGGGAGATCTGGTGGTCGTGCAGGATGCGCAGCGATTTCCACACCTGGGAAACCGGAGTCTGGGTTGTCCACTCGTCGAGAGGAATCCCGCGAACGGGCTGGTGCGCATACAAGGTCCAGCCGCGTTCGAGGTCCGACAACGCGATTGTCGACGTGTTGGCAACGTCCGCTTGCCCGATCGCGATGGCCATCAGTGCGCGATGCTCGACGGCACGGCGCATCGAAGGCTGTAGCGGCGCGGTTTCGGAGCCGCGCAGCCGCAGCTTCCACCACAGTTGCCGCAGCGCGCCGCCGCTGCGTTGATGCGGACCGTAGAGCTCCACTGCTGCCCTGGACTCGGGGTCCGTCGAGGTGGCCGACAGCACCAGCGGCCCGGGTCCGCCCGGCCGCACGACCGTGAGCATGGCGACGACGAATCCGCGTTTAGCCAGTGCGCGCACCGCACCGTCCAGCGGCACCTCCAGCGCGGGGGTGCCGACCACCAGGACCACCAGAGCGCCGACGAACCATCCCACCGCCAATCCCAGCAGCGATCTTGCCGGCACGATCGCACTGATAACGAGGTGGATCGGCACGAACGCCAGCAGCAGCGCCCACCACCAATGTCGCCAGCGGGCCGGCAGCCACGGGCCCGAGACGGTGAGCACCGCCGCGAGCATGGCGATCCAACGTGGGTCGTCGAGGAACTGGGCGGGCAGCGTGGTGAGCTTGTCGGACAGGTCGAAATGCCAACGGGGTGCCGCGATGCGATTGCTGTTGATCGACAACGGCAGAAAGGCCATGAATGCGGCGGCCGCGTAGGCACCCAGCAGTTTCCATTGGCGGGACACGATCAGGCCGATGAGGATCATGAACGGCAACGCCAGAATCGCGATGCCGTAGACCAGGTACACCAGATCCGACTGGGTGGGGGACAGCACCCCGACGATCTCGGAGATGGATTTCTCCAGCGCGATCCACTGGGGGCGGGTGAACAGTGAACTCGCGATCACCGCGGGCAGGAAGACTGCCGCCAGGGTGAGCCGGATGATGTCGTTGGTGCGCCGGATTACCGGGGGCAGCAAGCTGCCGGAAACGGCGATGTCGCGCCCGTCAACTCGCATGTTGTTCCCGACGATCCTTCGGGTGGTGTCCGGTGTGCCGTGCTCGTCCTGTCGACAACTTAACCGTTACCGATGAGTCGGCCGATGTCGGCTCTTGCCGGGGTGCCAGGCCGGGTTCTGGCCCCGACAGTGCATGCGTGGTGGGTGCTCGCCGCGTGTGGTCACACCGGTCTCACGGGTATGCGCTTTGCCCACCTCCTCGAGAATTCAAGGTGACCAGGAGCTGCTGGTCATCGATGTCCTGTTGCGTTTTCGGCACGCCGCATCTTGGTCGGCTGCCATGCCGCCGTATCGAGTGTGCGGTAGTGGCTTCGAGGGTGCATGGAGGGCGGAGTATTCGCGATCGGGCCGCCGTGACGGCACAGTCGACGCCCTCAGTGCACGCTCCGCGTGAAAACCGTGGGCGTATGCGCTGTCAAACCTTGCCTGCTCAGCAATGCTGGCCAACAGGGTCTGGTTAGCCTCCGGATAGTGGGCGTGACATCACGGTCATTCTGAGTCCGTATCGGGGTACGACGCCGGCGCGTCCCGTTGCGGCTGAGGGCATTCCGGGTAGGCCGGGCATGGCCGCGGGTGCGGCGTCGCTGGTGGGCAGTGTGGTCAAGGGGGTGGCCGCCTGGAATGTCTTGGCGGCGACGGCGGCTTGGGGTGTGGCCCAGGAGGGGGGCACCGATAGTTGTCCGATCGAACCCGCGCTGCGCGCGGCGGCCGAGACTTGACCGCCAAGGACTCCACCGGCACGCATTGTTGCCCCCGATAGTGATTTGGCGATGGAGTTCAGCGGGGCCAGCAGTGCCGGTGCGACTTTGGGTACGGTTTCTGCCACCGGTTGTGTCACGCCGGAAATCAAGCCGAGGCTCTTCTCGGTATTGATGATCCCGTTTGTCATGCCGCTGACGCCGGTCACCGAGCCCATGGTGGAATACCAGGCGAACAGGGCATCGAGGGCGGTGAAGTCGTCTTTGAGAATCTTGGGTAGTTTCAAGGTGTTGACGAACTCGCCCAATGCGTAGAGCGGCACCCCGACCTCTGGTAGGCCGACGGCGGTCAACGCCGCTCCGATGTCTTTCAGCAGGTTTCCGATCCAGTTGCCTTTGTTGTCAGGGGCTTTCGTGATGGCGCGGGTGACTGCGGCGTGTTGAGCGCTGCGCCCGGCAGGGTTGGTGTCGGGTTGCGGGGAGGCAAACGGGGTCAGCTTCCATGCTGCGGCCGAGGCGACGGTGTAGTCGTCCATTGCGGTGGCGTCTTGAGCCCACATCTGCATGTATTGGGCTTCGGTGGTGGCGATCGCGGCGGTGTTTTGGCCGAAGAAGTTGGTTGCAATCAGCGCGAGCAGCTCGGCGCGGTTGGCGGCGATCAGCGGCGGCGGCACCGTCATGGCGAAGGCCTGCTCAAAGGCCGTCGCGGCGGCGGTTGCCTGGGCCGCGGTATGTCCAGCTTGCTCGGCGGTGACGGTGAGCCAATCCACATACGGAATGACCGCGGCAGCCATCGACATCGACGACGAACCCGTCCACTGCATGCTGGTCAGGTCCATCACCACCGATCGATACATGCTGGCCGCGGAGTGCAGTTCGACTGCCAGTAGTTGCCAGCTGGCTGCGGCGGTACGCAGTGAAGCCGATCCCGGACCGGTATACATCCGGGCCGAATTGACCTCTGGCGGTAACAGCGCAAAATCAAACACGATGGCTCCTGGCCTTGCTGGTGGTGGATGATGGGAAACCGCGGCCTGCTTGCCGCATTGACGAACTGAATCCGGTGACGCCCCGCCGACCGCCGTGCTCCGCCAGGGCCTCGGGAAAGTCGTTGGTGCCCAACGCCGGTGACACTGGTGATGCATCCGCCCGCCCTCCGGCGGCCCCGTCGGCACCGGACACGTTGCTAGGGAGCGACTTTGAGTACGCCAGACCGGACCAGCGCTTGAGCAAGGCCGATCTTTTCGTCGTCGGTCAGCCCGCCGGGCAGTTCCCGGACATAGAAGGCGCCCGCGGCGATGATGAATTGCAATGCGGCACCGGCCATGTCGTTGACCGACAAGACGGCGGTGCTGTCGGTGCGACACAGCGCGACGTAGCCGTCACTGCGGGCCAAGGTAAGCCGGCCCGCGCGGTCGTCGACAAGCATCCGCCGGTTGACGGTGATAAAGCCGATGTCATGCCAGACATCGGGGAGCGGTTGTCCGAACAATGCTTCGTAGCGCTCGCGGAAATCGGTGAATGTGGACTTCCGCCCCGGGCCCCGGCCATTCACTGGAATTGCCGGCGGCCGATCCTTCACCTCCGTCGCGCGCTTCCCGTTGTGCCCGGGGTCGGAGTGGATAGTGGGGGTATGGCTGGGATAACGGCCGAAGAACCGTCGCCCGTAATCCGCATACTGATCGGTGAACAAGATAAATGCGTGCCAGGCGGCGTCGACCATCTCCGAATACATACCGATGACCATGTCGTGGCTCAGCTCGCATAACACCAGATACTTCTTGACTTCAGTGAAAAGCTCCTCGGCCTGAGCGCGGGTCTCGACCACCCGGTCGCTAAGCAGCCGATCAAGCACATACGGCGCCTCGAAAGCCAACGCCTCACGAAGATGAGCGTCGAGCACTTCCGCGTCCGAATCGTTGCTTTCAGCAGGTGTGATACCGGAGGTATCGGTGAGGGAGGGGGCGTTATCGGAAATGGCCACCATGACCTCGCCCGTTTTCTTGCCGAGGCCGGAAATCCGGACTATGCCGCTGGTGTCTCCGGGTAGTCGAACGCATATACATCTAGGACCCAAATGTGTTTCCGATCACGCCAGTCCGGTCATACCGGACCAACGCGGAATGCCGATCTGCCTGTCCGCCGTTAGTTGTCAGCGTCATACGGGTCGCCTGCCGCATACGCGGTTGCAAAGTCGAGATCCGATTGCTCTTCACTATTAGGGTCGTCAGGGCGGTATTCGTTGTTGTTTGCTTGCCATTGCGCGACGGTATTTGTGCCTGAACTGTCGTCGTCGGATTCGCTCGAGCTGAAGTAATCTTCGTCATACCCGCCCGCTGCGCTTGTGCTGGACGTAACTTGCGGCCCAGCTGGCTGGTCGTCACCCGGGATCACATTTGTCTGAATATCTGTGGGGGGCTCATTGACGCCGCCGGAATTGCTGGTTGCGGTGGTGCTGTCTTGGGTAGTAGCCGTCGTGTCATTCGAATTGCTCGACGTGCCGCTGAGGCTGCTACCGGAAGTGTCGTTGGTGTTGCTCGTGCAGCTGTCGAGCTTGAAGCCGCCGTGGGAGGCCAGCGTGATGGTAAGCCGCCCCACATTGACGTCGAGACCGTTGGCGGTGGTCGCGGCTGAGGTGTCGACGATGCCGGCGATGCCGCTGGTCAGTGCCAGCGCTCCCAGCGTGGCGCCGGCCGCAAGCCTGCCTCGCCGCGACTTGCCGGTCCCGGCTTTGGGTTGAGCCGAACCAGATTCGGCGTCGTCGGCGGTGTTGTCGGTTCTCGCGATACGGGTCGGTTTGGGCATGGTCGGATGGTCCTTTCTGCGATGCGGGTCAAACGATGTCTTCGATGTGCCGGTCACGGTGTCGCCAGTGTGTTCACCCCTGACCGGTTGCCGGGACATGCGTCGGCGCTGCTGCAGCGACACCGGCGCCATTGCCTGGCCGGTATGCACCGGCGCGAGCCGCGGATTTGGCCGGCACTTTCGGCGGCCGCCTCGGCGGGCGGTAAACCATTGCTGCTCAACACCGCTGAGGCAGCAACGAGACCGAGGCTGCAACCATCGCCGAAATTGCCGGGGCCGGCGTACGCGGCTACCGACGGCGCGCTCAACCACGCCATCGATGCCGCCGCGCCCGCTGGGTCTAGGGGAACCACCCACAGCGTCACTGCCGACATCCCTTCGGATCGCTTGATACTCCGCGCCTGCGTTGACTCCCTCGTCGCCCAGCGGCGGCTATATACGGCTGTATTAAAATCCATACATCTGTATCGGACATAGTTGCAGAAGTCAACTTTGTGATCAATCCAGGCGCCGATGCGACCATGACGCACCCTGGACGGCGGCGGCTCGAGAGTGGTGCTGGCGTTGGGCCGCTCGTTCTGCGGAGCGTGCGGCGGCCTAATGCGTCTATCCGGCTACGCACGCCTTAGGCCGAAGTTACGGCGGTGAGGGCGCTCGAACCCCCAGTTGAGCTGGGGGTTCGGTGTTTTCGGGTGTGGATGTTTTGGCTACTGCAGGCTTAGCGGGATGGTTGTGTTGAGGAGTTGGAAGGCTCGGGTTTGGGTGTCGGTGGCCTCGGTGAGCATGGGCACGGGGGTTTTGGTGCCGGCGAAGCGGACTTGGTTGCGGGTGAGTGTGGCTAGGTGGGTGAGCAGTCCTTGGTAACTGTGGGTGGGCAGTTGGGCGTCGGTGGTGGTTTTGCGGGCTGCTTTGGTGGCGGCTTGGGGGGATCGCTGCGCTGGTGCGACGGGGTTGTCGCGGGTAGGGGGGTTTTCGTCGGTGAAGGTCAGCGGCGCCAGGGCGTGACGCAGGTGCCAGGTGAGGTAGGCGGCGAGCATGCAGATCAGGACGTGGGCGCGGACGCGGTCCTCAAGGCGGTGGTGGATCGGGCGCAGGTCTAGGTCGTCGGTTTTTAGGCTGCGGAAGTCGCGTTCGACGTTGGCGAGGTTCTTGTAGGCGTTGATGACGGCGGCGCTGGCCAGATCGCTGGCGGGCACGCTGGTGCGCAGCACGTAGATGCCGTCGAGGGCGGCTTCGGCGCTGATCTGGGTGTGCCTGCGGGTGATGGTCACGGTGGTGTCGGTGATGGTGACGTGCAGGTGTTTGGCCATTTTGTATTTGTCAATGACTTTGCCGATTTTGAGGCCGATCTGATCGGCGCCGACCAGTCGCCGGGCGGCCACGGCGGCGGTGATAGGGGCCAGGAGTTGTTCGGTGGCGTTAAGCAATTCGCCGCGTTTGCGGGCGCGTTCGGCGGCCAGCAGGGGGTTGCGGCAGCAGATCAGCCGTTCGCCGGGATAGTCGGGGTGGGTGATCTCGGCGAAGTCGTGGTCATCGAACAGCGACATCTGCAGCGGTCCGTCATCGGCAGCCAGGGCCGCGATGGAGGGGGCGCGCAGCGCGGTCAGCCAGCCGATTCCGCCGAGGTCTTTAAGGGCGGTGATGCGCGCGGAGGTGATCATGCCGCGGTCACCGACCATCACCATGTTGGTCAGTCCGAAGCGGTCTTTGACCGTGGTAACCGCGGCGCGAAACGCGGTGGGGTCGGCGGTGTTGCCGGCGAACACCCGGATCGCGACCGGGCGCCCGGCGGGGTCGGTGAGCAACCCGTATTCGATTTGTGGGCAGCCCTTCTTGCCGTCGCGGGAATAGCCGCGGGCGGCCAATTCACAACACCGACCGGTCACCCACGAAGAGGACAGGTCAAACATCGCGATCCGCGACGGGTTCACTTCGTGGTCCAGATGCCTTGCCGCCAACTGCTTTTCGATGTGATCTTGGCGCTGGTGCAGCCAGTCCATCGCCGCGTACACCTCGTCGCTGCTCGCGCCGGTGATACCCAAATCGGCGCCCAGGGTGGTATCGGCCCACCCGGTCAGTGTGGACAATTTCGAACCCGGCCTCAGCACTCGGGACACGATCAGCCCATAGGCCAAATCGCGGGCCCGGCACGGCGGGCCCAGCAGGGCCGGCAGGCCCAATGTGCGCGCCATGGTGTGTACCGCAGCGACGTGGCCGTGTGGTAGCGATGATTCGATGCGCACCGCGTCGCCGGCGGCCACCATCGTCGCACCCGACAGCACCGCCTCGATCGCGCTGATCGCGGCCTCGGGCAGGGCGGACAGGTTGGCCAGTTGCTGGTGTTTAACCGTGCCGCCGTCGCGGAAGCTGCGCCGCAGATACACCGACTGGTAGTCGCGACGCTGACCGGCCTTATCCACATGACTACTCTTGATCCTGGCCACATGCATCGCGCCTGACCGCCGCACCATATGCTGCATCATAGCGTTATTCGCAAGAAATCCAGACCTGACACACCATAGTTTTTTGGCTACGTTTCGAGACCGCTAACAACACCATAGCCGCAGACCAGACACACAATTAGCGCTCAAACACGCCGTAACTTCGGCTTAGGGCAGACGCCAAGGAAGATGCGCACGGCTGCATGGTCCCGGGAACTAGTCGTCGCCATCCGTCAAGCGCTCGTTCAGGAATCCTTCGACCACGGGGCTCTCGATAACGGACTGTGCGCCGTCTTCGGCGTGACGCATCCAGCGATGTTTTGTGTGCTCCACGATGACCGTGTGCACAGGGTCAGCCCCGATAAGCATGCCTCGCGTCAGCAGGAACCGCCCATGTTGGCGTGCCTCCCGTCGGGTGGCGCGCCGCAGCGTGGCGCACGCAGGGCATAGCCAGAGGTCTACTTTCGGCTTATTCGCGCATCGCTTACAGATCGGCGCTGCGCAACAGTCACACGAGACCATGCCCTCCAGGCACACCGGGCAGATTCTGCCACCACAGTAACGGCATCGGGGCGCATCGGGCACAAAGTGGCCTTCCCGGTCGATGACACCATGGTCTCTGGGAAGCGTTGTGGTGCTGTCAATTCGGCGTGCATCGGTTGTGCCAGGCCTGAGGTTCGCTTCGTGCACCCAGACCTGGCCATCCTCTACCGTGACCGCCTCTTCGACGTGCGCGCCGATTACCAGTGCCGTTCTTCTTTCTTCAGTGTTCAGTTGCTGCACAAGCAACAAGCGGAAGTCGTTTGGCAAGATCCCAAGTTCGGGTGTGACTACATGCGCCCCCGGCAACCACGCCGCCAGCGCGTTCGGGGTCGTACGCGGGTGCCCTGGCCGGGAGGTCGGTTGGATCGAGCCCAAGGGGCGCACGCGGCGCGAAATGTGCATCGCATTCGACACCGATGAGAGGCTGATCCGGTTTGGGTCGGTGAATGCGCTGACCTCATCCGCATCGCCAATGCCCATCCAGCGGCCGAGCATCGTGGCTGCGGGGGCTTGCTGCGAGCCTGAGATGGCGTACCACTCTGGCCGATCGTCGGCTCGGACGCCGAGGGCTCGAAGCGAAGCCATCCCGACGATCACCACCTCTACTATGTCTGACACCGCATACCTGTAAACCGTAGGCGCCGGTTGCCATGCCTGTGTGACCCAGGGTGGCGTCGCGCCCGTCGAGGCCCAGCGGGTTAGCTTCTCGTGCAACGAAGATCCATCGAACCTGCGGGTGAGGATGCCGGAGTCCACGAGTAGCACGTCGTGCCCTACGCGATGCCACCGCAGAGTGAGATCGATACTACGGTGTTGTGGTATCGAGGCGACGACGTGGTCCACTTGGGCCGGCGTCTTGGCTGCGGGTTGCGGCAGCCGCGTTAGCGGCGGAAATTCGCGAGCAACCAGGTGCGGCAGATCACCGTCGGCATTGACGAATGGGTTTGCGCCCCGCCCTGCTCGGCCGAGCTTCTCCACAGACCACACGGCGAAGAAGATCCGGTCCGACTGCAGAACAAGGTGCGGCGCATCGATACGGGCCTCGCGGTCGAGCGGTTCGACAATGGGGACGACTTGGGTGTTCAGCAATCGGCTCGCGGACAGACGCAGCTTGTAAGCGTCATCGATCATGCTTCTGCCGAAGGCAATCCATCGATCGAGCGAGCCATTGCGAACCACCGCTTGCTCGATCGCGCCACCTCGGTTGAGGATGACGGTCATCGCATTTTTGTCGACGCCGGCGAGGACTGCGGCGCCCGTAGCAGCGAGTTCAACGGGGAGACAACTCAGCTCATCATCCGTCGCGGGTCCCAGTCGACTGCAGGCCGGGCACAGCTCGCCCACTCGACATGACGAGCACACCTCGCGATCGCAGATAGGGCAACAGTGCACTTGGGGATCACGACCACACTCGGAACACACGGTGTCACCGCACAGTACGCAGATAGCAGTTGACGCCACATGGTCTTCGGAAAGGCACCGCCGGCATATCGATGCCGAGCAGCCCGGGCATCCGATCGAAGCTTGGTGATCGATCTCATCACATGCCATGCACGACCACGTACGACATGACGCACATAGCGCGGCCCTACCGGCCGCGTAGAAGTGTCCATCCCGGCAGACACCGAAGTCCACCTCGCGCGCGCCGATATCATCGAGTGTCGGCGCCGTCGGGCGCCCATCGAAAGTTCGGTACTCGTGGGTTGCGGTTCCGTGTCCACGCCATATCTCGTGTATTTCGAACCCGTTTCGCACAACGGCCGTGAACGATCGCGCGGTTCGCTCAAGCAGTGCGCGGTTCAGTTCGGCGGGCAGGCGGCCAGGAAGTGGCTTTGATACCGGATTACTGGGCGCGCCCAATGCCCTCAGCGAGTCCGAATCGACTGGCACCAAATCGATTTCTGCATCAATCATTGCAACCTCGACAACAGGACGCACCCTCCGGTCGAGGAGCTGACATTCCATTGGAACTGGGACCGGTCCAATCACTTCCCGAATTTCGTTGGTACGCTGGCCCACTCGGCCGCCCGAAGCTCCGAGCGATTCCAACACCCCGAACCAACCCAATTGACTTGCGGCGGAGAATCCATCGGGAAGTGCGATCCACTGACTGGTCTTATCAGAATGCCCTTCTTCATACGCACTTACCAGCACCGCATCGTTCCTGCGCTCCAACACAACTCGCAGTCCCCCGAGTTCTGCCTCGGCGAGCTCGGGGCTCTGGAGAGAGGATTCGCGCCACTCAAACGACGCCGAATGTTCATCAACGGTGTTCAGCGTGCCGTCGTCGGCAATCGCCGATACTTGTTCAACTAGACCTTCCGCTTCGAGGTAAACGTCGGTAAACGTAGACCGGCGGGTTACCAGGACGCACGGCGGGGTCGGCGGCGGAACTTCGTGGCGGAGTTTTTCGAGGAGCGACACGAGCTTCAAGTCAGATTCGCCGTCCACAGTGGCCGCCGCGTGTTCCGGCAGATCAGCGAGCGCGTCGCGGTCAATCTCTGAAGTAGGGTTGGCTGCAATCGACAGCTCAATCCGGACATTTTCGGACCGTCGGAGGCGCAAGCGACTCGGATTGTCTGTTGTTGGGCTACGGCTGAGGTCGCGCAGGACCAACCCGCTATCGGCCGGCAGGCCGTTCTGAACCGCGTAAGCCCGCAACCGGATTCGATCAGGGTCAGCGACATCTTCATCGCGAACCAGCAAAGAGGATGCCGGTTCGCCCGGCCGCGTCAATTCGGCGGCACGCTCACCGACGAAAAGTATCGCTTCTCGGCCAAGCCGCCAGGCGACGGCGAACTCCGTGTCGAATTCTGGTGCCCGCCCGGGTGAACCGCACCGCAGGCAAAGCCCGCCAGTTTCCTGACGGCACGATCCGCAACTAGCTACGCCGCATACCGGACAATCCGCGAATACCGCGTCATCCCCGCACGCGGCACACAGGTCAAAATCGCACGAGCCGCATCGAGTGGTCTCCGTCTCGTCGACCCAGTGGGCACCGGAGCACAGCGCCAGCACGGCGATGGACCGCTGTGACGCATCACTTTCGACCTCTGGCGGTTCCGAGAAGCCCCATTCGTAGGTCAATGTTGCCTCGACGTCGCCTTCTGCGGCCCAGGTCTCTTCGACTATCCAGTCGTCCTCGTCGAGCGTCATCGCGAGCAGCTTTGCGCGCGCCCGAACGTCGGGCCGCCGGCTCAGTCGTCGTTCTTCGGACTTCAGTGCTCGTCGCAATCGAGCCTCGTCTTCGTATAGTGCTTCGGCGATCCGTGCCTGGTAGCTGCGCCGTACCCGGTCAAGCTCCTGGCGCTGCTGCTGCTCGACTTCCTCGGCTCGGTCGCGTCGAATCTTCTCGAGCCGCCTGGCTGCCTCGCGTTCAAACTCAGCCACGATCTCGGATGGCATCTGGAAAGTAGCCGGCAGCACCTCGCCGTCACTGAGCGGGCGACGGGGTAGCCGTACGTCGTTGGCTCCGTTGATCTCTGCGGTGATGATGTGTTCCGTCGTCTCCGCCTCGCCGACCGTTGCGCGGAAAGTGGCTTGCCCACTCCAGGTGCCGGCCGGAATGAGCCGACGCCGGATGAGCCTGATCGTTGGCGCATGCCGGAAGGGGCTGGGGCCGAGGTCATCCGGAATTACCGGGACGGTTGCGTGCATGTCGCCGCGCATCCGCAATAGGCCGAGGAGCTCATCGAATACCGGTGAGCCCACCGCGCACAGTTCGGCATCCGGATGATGTTCCAGGCCGTGTCGATCGAATGCGAGATGCATCAGCGTCCGGCCCCCGAGTTCTTCCTCGAATTCCTCATCGAACTGCACCGTAAGGAAGGCGCCCTCCCCGTCTCCGGTGTCGTGAAGAACCTGAGCGCCAAGCGCTTCCAGCACTCTCCTGACCCACGTTTGTACTCGCCGCTGGCGTCGTCGCGCGCGTTCGGTGAGCTCGGGCATGAGTTCTGCGCTGCCTGCCTTGGTGAGCCCTTTGCGATGTTCGAAGGCGGCGGTCATCCAGCTGCTGAGGTCGCCATCGGCGGCGATGAGCGTTCCGGCGCGCTCGCGGGCATCGGCGAGTTCGGTGCCCAGTTGCGTGAGCAGCCGCTCCATTTTCGCGTCGCTCTCCGCGAAAAGGGCGTCGAGCACGCGTGTTTCGAATGTCGCGGATTTCGAATCGTCGAGCTCACCCAGGATCGTCGTGACTTGTCCGAACAAGAGTTCGAACATGCGCAGCTTCTCCGCGAGCAACCGGTAGACGCTCTCGTCGATCGTTCGGCAGGCGTACAGGTTGGCGACGAACACTTCGTCGCGGGGTTGGGTGAGCCGGTCGACCCGCCCGATGCGTTGCTCGATGCGCATGGGGTTCCACGGCAGGTCGTAGTTCAGGACGCAGTTGCAGAACTGCAGGTTCTGGCCCTCAGCGCCGGCGTCGGTCGAGATCATGACCGGCGCTTCACCCGACCTGAACGCGGCGATGGTGGCCGCCCGCTCGCTTGCCGACATCGACCCATGGAACGCGCGTGCGGTGAGGCCCTCCGCCTCCATCCGGCGCAGCAGTCCGGTGACCGTGTCGGTGTGCTGGGTGAAGACGAGGACGCGCCCGTGTTCCCGTATCCACTGGTGAGTGATCTGTAAGGCTTTGTTCTCGCGAGCGGAACTCGAAATGTCCATAGCGAGATGACCTATTTCACTCAGCACCACGCGGACGCGCTCGTCGGGATGCCGATCGGCCATGCGCAGCGCTGTTGTTCCCATGGAGAACGGGCTCGCGGTCAAACGCAGCGCGAGGCTGCGGCGTCGCATTGTGTCGCTGGGGCTGCGCATGACGTTGCGGAGCAGATCGGTGCTCAATGCGTAGAGTTCGCGTTCGGGTGCGCCGAGTTCGATCGGCACGTCGACAGGCCGGCGGACGACCCGATCCACCCCGGCCTGGGCGCGCGTGGTGCGAATCATGGCACTGCTGATGAGGCGGCGCAACGCCGCGGGATCGCTTGGCGTTCGCGGGTCGTAGCCCCGCATGAATTCCCGCTGGAAAGTCTTGACCGACGTGAAGGTGCCAGGCCGCAAGAGCTCGATCAGCCGGTATAGCTCCAGCAGATCGTTCTGAACCGGGGTGGCGGTCAGGAAAAACGCATATCGGCACGCGCTCGTCAACGCGGTGATCAGTTCGCGTCTCTTGCGTGCGCCTGCGCCTGCTGCGCGGTGGGCCTCGTCGACAATGACGATGTCCCAAGGATGCTTAGTGAGTTTCTCGGCCTGCCTGGTGCCCAAAGCCAGGCTGACTATCAGCTTCTCCTGGTTGCCGACCTCCGGTCCGTGATATGCGACGTCGAACTGTAGGTCGAACTTGTGGTTCATCTCCTCGCGCCATTGCTCGCGAAGCGGGGCGGGGCACAAGACCAGTACTCGTTTGGCCAGACCGCGCAGTGTCAACTCCTTCACCGCAAGCCCGGCCTCAATGGTCTTACCGAGACCGACCTCGTCGGCCAACACGGCCCTGCCACGCAGCCGGGACAGCGCATGACGCGCGACGGCCTCCTGGTGGGGCATGCGATCGACGTTGGCGACGTCGACGGCGAGCAACTCCTCGAAGTCGTCGAGGGTCGCCAGTTCTTCACCCTGAAGGCGCAACTCGACCAGCTCCAGTGGGTCGAACCCGGCCGCCTTGAGCTGGTCTCTGAGCAGTTCGCGGGCTTCGGTCAAGAACCCCATGGTCCGGGTCTGGCCGCGTCCCCAGTCGTACTTGTCGTCGGAATGGAACTGGCGGTCCACGGTGGCCCGCCGACGCGCCGCCTTTGGTCCCGCCGGAGCCTTCAGCGGCGCCGCGGGACGTGCTATCGGGCGGACGATCTGCATCTCGGAGCCGGGTGGCAGCAGCAGCAGCCGGTAGGTCTGGCCAACCTGACGAAGGCGCAGCAACCCGCCTACCTGGCCGTAGTCCTGAAGGCGCTCGGTGAGCTTGTCGCCGGTGAGTTGTCGGCTGCGCCCGCTCCATTGGGCACCGAAGGTTTCGCCTTCGAGCTCGATGTCGATCGTCGTGCTGTGTTCGGGCAGGGCCAGTGCGGCGCGTTCGGCCGGGGTGAGCGCCAGGACACCAGCCTCGAGCAGCTGGTGGGTGATTCGCTTCTCAATCATCTTGCATCGCGGGGGTTCCGAGTGTCTGGGCACCGACGGGAGTCAGCACGAGGGTCTGGTAGGGATTGCGGGCGCTCTCGCGCTGAACAGTTCGACGCTCGATGAGCCCCTTCGCCAAGAGATTGGCAAGTGCTTCGTCCCACCGCTTCTCACCGTTTCGGACGTGGCGCAGGGCACCGAATTGCGGACAACTGAGCACACCTTGGCCGAGCGGTCGTCCCTCGCCGAGGGAGTCCTTGCCGAGCACCGCTGCACGCAAGCTGGTTTCCCCATATGAGCCGCGCCGGTATGCCGACGCCCAGGCCACCGCTTGCAACACCGTCAGCTCGGCATTGACCAGCAGTTCAGGATCGGCTACCAGGTGGTCGGCCAAACCCGACCATGGGGCCGCCTGCGCACTGCAGACATCGCAAGCCATGACGTCGCGACCGGCACAGTAGACCTCCTCGTCACCGAAATGCCTGCCGATAATGACCCGGCGGCAGTCCGATTCGCTTGTGGCGTAGTCGATCATGGTTTGGAGGCGACGCTGTTGCCACCACGTCCAGCGCGTTGACTCCTTGAGAAGCGTGTCGGCGGGCGCGACCCGCTTGAGCAGCCGCACGCGGCGAAGTCGCCGCGAGCTGAAAAATGTGACGAGGCGGTCCAGCGACCACTCGATGAGTTGCTGCTCCAGCTTGTCCGGGTCATAACCGTGTTGCTCGTGCAGCTGCTGAAAGTCGAGCTGCATCCGCACATTAGGACGGGCTCGGTGGTGCTGGTAGAAAAGTTCGCGGAAAAGGCGCCGCTCTTCCTCCCGCTCTGGTTCGCGGCGACCGACTTCGACCGTCCCGCGCGCCGAGCAATCGAGGCCCTGTTCCAGCGCGCCCACTCGCTCTAGCTGGGCCAGTTGAACATTGAGCTCGTCGTCGTCGATTTTCAGGGAATCGGCCATGTCGTCGACGTCGAAAACCCTACTGTCCCCGCGCTCGGGGCACTCCCACAGCGTCGTGAGCAACCGCTGCGCCAGCGCCGCGTCGGCTTTCGCGTTGTGGGATTGGACGAGCCGCCGGCGCCGGGCGATGTCGCCTTTCGTGTACAGCAGCAGGCACTCGCCGGTGAGATCGCGCTGTCGGGCGGCCCGGCCCGCTTCTTGGGCGTAGCCGTCGAGTGAGTCGGGCAGGTCGTAGTGGACGACCCAGCCGATGTTCGGTTTGTTGATGCCCATGCCGAACGCTTTTGTCGCGACGATGATGCGGGCGGTGTCTGAGTCGAAGTCCTCTTGGACTGCGTCGCGTTGCTCGGGGACCATCCCGGCGTGATAGGGCCTTGCGGCATGACCGGCACGGCGCAGCAGCGAGGCGATCTCCTCGGCCAGCGCCCGCCGTGTCACGTACACGATGCCCGGGTTGCTTCCGGACCAGGTCACGAACCGCAGCAGCTCGCGGACTCGCTCTCGGTCGTTGGCGCACTCGGTCACCCGGAACCGGAGGTTCGGCCGGTCGCTCGGTTCGCGCACCGTCGTAGGGTCGCGCATGTCCATCGATGCTGTGATGTCCCTCTCGACCTCAGAGGTAGCCGTCGCCGTCAGACCGGCGCGTGGCGGTCGGGTGGCGAATGTGGCAACCGAGGCCGGCACTTGACGGAACTCTGGCCGAAAGTCATGGCCCCACACCGAGATACAGTGCGCCTCGTCGACCACCACCCGGTTGAGCTGCTGGCGCCCCAACGCGCCGCGCAGCACGGGGTCGCGTGCGAGCCGCTCCGGCGAGACGTACAGAAGCCGCACCCGGCCGTCGGCGGTGTCGCGAAGTATTTCGGTCTGCACCACCCGTGAGGTGGCCCCGGTGATGCCCTGGACCGGGCGAATGCCGCGACGCCCGCGCAGGTCGTTGATCTGATCGTTGATCAGTGCGACCAACGGTGACACGACGACGGTGGCCCGCGCCTCGGGTGCCAGCAGCGCGGGCAGTTGGAAGCACACCGATTTGCCGAAGCCCGTCGGGAGCACGGCGAGGAAATCCTTGCCTTCGACGAATGCCCGCATCACCTCCAGCTGCTTGGGGTGCAGTTCGGTTATCCCGAAAAGCTTTTCGGCGGCTTCGTCAAATTTGGCCGTCGGATCCTCGCCGGGTATGAGGCGCAGGCTTTCGAGTAGTTGCGTGACATCATCGCGACCGAAGGTGATTGCCGTGGACAGGTCGGGCGCCGAACCGGTGACGAACTCTATCGCGCGAGTCCAGGCGTCATCTCGATCGGCCGCTTCGTGGATCTCGGGATTCGGCAGGGAATCGAGGATGACCCGCTGTGCCTGTGTCGGCGAATGTAGCCGCCGGTCGCACACCAGTGCGGCACCGCGATCGGTCTCGGAGCGGATTAACCGGCCGAAGCCCTGCGCGAACTGCATCGCCGTCATCGGCAGCACGTAGTCCAAGAACGGGTCGTCGCCGCGGTCGGCGATCGCGCGCTGCCGGGCGGAGATCAGCGGGTCGTCGGGATGAGGATAGGGCGGCTTCTCGATGAACAGATACGACAAGGTCTCCCCGGGAGCGTCGAAACCCTCCCAGTACGAGCGCAATCCGTACAGGACCGTGCCGGGCTCGTCGCGGAACCTGCGCTGGATTTGCGAACGGCCCTGATCGCCTTGGACAAGCAACTCGACCCCTCGCTGCGCCAGTTCGGCGGCCCGGATCCGGACGCCCGCGGCGACGGCCTCCATGCGGGTTCGCGCCGCGAAGAGGGTGAGCGTCTTGCCGCCCGAAAGAGACAGAAACCCGGTCTGGTCCGCGGCCATCTCTTCACAGAATTCGCGCTCGTTCACCGGGATGGGAACCGGGAGGTGGTTGGTCAGAATTACCAAGGATTGCTTGGAGTAGTCGAACGGCGACGGAAGCCGCAGACCTCGGAAGCCTGCACCGTCCGGGTCGGCAGCGATGCCGATGCCCAGCCGCGATGCGATGAAGTCGAACCGGTGTTGCACCGTCAGGGTCGCCGAACAGAGGACCGTCGAGTGTGTGCGGTCGACAACCAACTGCTCGAATTCGGGAAACACATGGACGGGGATGCGCTCGTAGGTCCAGGCCGCGGGATCGTCCTCTTCGGCGGCGAGGCGGTACACCCATAAGTGGCCGTCCGGTAGCTCGCGCATGGTGTCGAGGAGTTCGATTGCCGCGTCGAGTCGTTCGGAGTAACCCCGCAATCGCCGCCGCGCCGAACCCGTCCCGTTGACACCGGCGAGGGATTGACTCAGCGCTGTAACCGCTTTGGCGAGCTGGATCAGCCAATATCGTACCGCCGTGGCCGCCTGACGCAGCACCCGGAATTCCGGTCGGCTGTTAACGACACCGGTGCGCAGCACCACGGAGTCCGACTTGCCGGCGTACTCGTGGAGGTAGGTTTCGATCGCCTGGGCAAGTTCTGCGCCCGACGAACGCACTTGCGTACTGCTCGTCGTGATGGCCTGACTCGCTTCGGTGAACGACGTGTCCGTGCCCGCGCGCGATCGGATGCCCCGCATCAGTTTCGAGCGGGGCGATAGGCTGTTGACTAGGATGTCGAGTTCGAGGGCGTCGACCCGCTCGGTCCACGCGGCCGTCAAGCTGTCCTCGAGCCCATGCGCCTCGTCGAACACGAGGTCCGCGCGGGACTCGGTGAGAACGTCACCTGGGGCATGGTCGGTCTTCACCCAGCTGGCGATGAGCGCGTGGTTCACCGACACCACACCTGGTGCCTTGTCGAGACCGTTGAGCTGCTGGGTCATGGGACAAACCTGTGCCCAAACGCATTTCGTCCGATCGCAACCGCCGGCGTTGGTGCGTAGCCGCGCCCGGGTGCGCGCATAGCGGGTGTCCCGACGGCGGATGACGTCGTCGGTGACGTCGTCCCAGGTGCCCGTTGGGGATGCGGCGATGGCACGCAGCGCGACGGCCAGGGCGAGCGGGGAGGATTCGCGGTCGGACAGCGCATCTTCGAGCTCGCGCGTGCACACGTAGTTGGCGACGCCTTGGATCTGACGAAACGGGGCCCCCAGCAGCCCGTCGTCGTGCAGACGTGTTGCCTCGACGCGCAATTGGCCCTGCAGCGTCTTGGTCGCGGTCGCGATGACGACCGGTTGACCCGGTCGCGAGGCGCGTCCGATCGCCGGCAGCAGGTAGGCCAGCGATTTGCCGGTCCCGGTCGGAGCCTCGACCGCGAGGCGTCCCCCATGATCGAATACGTCGGCGACGGCGCGCGCCATCTCCTGTTGCGCTTCGCGCGGCCGGAGTTGATGCCGGGTTTGCAGGACCGCGAAGGCGTCGCGCGCGGCCGAGAACGCATCGGCAGCCGGCGAACCCGACGGGATCAGCAGCGGATCTGGCGGGCGAGTCAACATGGACAGATCGGGGGTTGCGGTGAGCTGGGGCAGCAACGACATGAGCGGATGATCGAAGGCCTCGAGGACACCGATGGCGAGCTGCCAGCTGGGCTCGTTCACGTCGATCGCGTCCAGCATCGCCCGAACGACCCCGGCCGTCGCGGTCGCGTCCGCCAGGGCGCGGTGGGGCTCCTGGTGGACGATGTTGAATTGGTGCGTCAGATCCGCCAGGGACCGGTTGGGCATCGCTACGTCGACAAGGGTTGCGAGATGCAGGCTGTCGACACACGACGGAAGGTGCGGTGGATCGACGCCGGCGCGCTGGGCTGCCTTCTCGAGGAACGGCCGGTCGAATTCCAGCAGATTGTGGCCGATCACCAGGTCGATCTCGGCCAGGTGTGCCTCGAGTAATCGCAGCGCGTCGTCGAGGGGGAATTCCGCGCCGAAACTCTCGTTCGGCCGCGCCACACCGGCTGGCAATTGGACCATGATGTTCGCAAGTGGCGTGCCGTCTAACCCAACCAAAGCGAGTTCGCAGACGAAGTCTGCGGCAGAGTCGAGCCCGGTGGTCTCGATGTCGAGGACCGCGATGCGGTCGGCCGCGGCGCGGCGAAGCTTGGTGGGCCGGTACCAGTCGGTGTCATGGTGAGTGTCTGCCGATTCGGCACCGGTCACGGCGGGGGCGGCGGACGCGACAGACAGCAGACCATCGGCGGTCAGATCGAAGCGCTGCGGAAAGCGATCGGGGAGTTGAGAGAGGCTCTCGATCGACTTTGCGAAGCCCTGCGAGCGTAGAGCCGCCTTTAGATCTGCCGCGGACAGCGGTCCGTGCTCCGCAAGAATCCGGTAGGCGGCCTCGATCGCCGGGGGCAGCGGCTCTTGAGAAGTCATCGGCGGCACGCCTATGGGTCCACGTATCCACGTTGAAAGTCCAGTGGCAGCACCGCTCCGGAGTCGTTAGCGGGGCGGACCGGACTGCGAACTAAGCTATGCAACCTCGCGGACATGCAGGATCTCCCGTGGACGCCTTGGCCGTATGTCGTCACCCGCTAACGTGACTACCGCGATCGTGCTGCCGTCCGCGGCAGTGAATTCGACTTCGTAGCCGCCCGCCGCGTACCGGCCGACAACGGCACCGACATCCCCAGCGAGAAGAGATTTCTCGGGAAGGTCCCGCGTCAGCACAACCACATCGTGTTCTGCATACATCGCTCGACTCCTTAGCTCGGGTAGGCCGTAACCAGTCGTGGCACGTCGCCTGGTCCATCGCTGATCCATACGGTACGCAACGCCACCATCCGACCGCATGGTGATTCCACGACCCCGTCGACGACCATTTTGAGGCCGTAGGAAGTCTCACCAACTTCGATGACCTCGCCATTCCGGGCGATATGTGCCAGATCATCGCAAGGCGAGTCCATTTCTCGGCGCTGTATCCGAGGGACACGAAATAGGCGGCCTTCGCACCTCCGACAGGATGAGCCGTCGCGAGAAGGTAGTCGACGATCTTGCGTTGGTCGATGTGCGCTTCGCTCCAGCGGGTCACGGTGCACCTACCGTGCTGGGACACCAGGCATCCACAGCGGCCGAGCCGGTGCAATGCCAGCGCATCCGCACCGGAAGATGTTGACAAAGATGCATTCTCGTAGTCATTGGGCCCCCGCGGAATCGGCTGTGCTCGCCGTCAAAAATGGGCTCGGTTGGCCGTGCCAGGTGACGAGCAGTTCCTCCCGGGCCCGGGTGCACGCCACGAACAGCAGGCACCGTTCGCGTTCCAGGTCTTGCTCGTGGGTCTGCCTGTCTTCGTCGATCGGTGTGACGGCGTTCGCCGCCGGCACGAACTTGGCGCCGACCCCGGCGACGCCCACGCAGCGAAACTCCAGACCTTTCATGCGGTGCATGGTTCCGACGTGGACGGCGTCGTCTTTGGTCGACGCTTTCGCGAGGTCGACGGTCTTGATGCCCATGGCCTTCAAAGCGTCGGCCACTTTGGAGCCGAACCACTTGGCCCGCACCGCGATTCCGATCTCGGAAGGGGCGACGCCGCTGTTGATCCACTCGTTGACCGTTGAGGCGATGAACCGCGTCTCGGCGTCGAGCTTGTCGAAGCCCTGCAGTCTCGGCGGGGCGCCGTGGACGTAGGATCGGCAGCCGGCGATGGAGTCAAGACCACCCTCCATGTCGTCGATGCGTTCGCCGCGGAGCAGCCCGAGACTCCAGCCGAGGATCTCCGCGGTGGTTCGGTAGTTCAGGTTCAGCCGTGTCGACCGGCCGGCGATGTTGATCCCGACGTCGCGAAGGCTCACCCGGTTGTTGTAGATGCGTTGATGGGTATCCCCGGCGATGAAGATGTCGTCGGGGGCTTCGGCGACCGCGGCCCGCAGCAGCCGCCACTGGTCGGGGCTGAGGTCTTGGGCCTCGTCGATCACGATGTGGCGGTACGGCTTGGTGGTGTCGGCCTCCAACAGGGCGGTGGCCTCCCGCCGGATGGTTTCGTGGGTCCATGCGCCGAGTTGGGTCAGCGCCTGCTCGAACTCCCACATCGCCTGCCACACTTGGGCCCGCTGCCGCGAGCCCAGCGCCCGACCCCGGCCGGTTCTCTTGGCGGAGAGGTAGGCCGCGGCGGTGCCGATGCGACGGGCCAGCACGACATGCCGCCATTCCTCGGCCAAGAACACGTCGGTGAAGGGCAATCCCAGCTTGTCGATGATGCTGAGCCACAGTCCCTTATCGTCGTCGGCGTTCAGCAGGTTCGGGGGACCGTGCTTGCGGCGAAAGATCCGGTGCGCCAACCGGTCTACGTTGGACACCTCGATCCGTTCGTCGACCTCGTCGTCATCGACGATCATGTCCAGGCCAGAGCGCAGGGTGTCGGTCAGTGTGGAGGTGAAGGTGGTGACCAAGACGCGGCCTTCATTCCGTTTGGCGAGCACGTGCGCCCGGTGCAGCACCACCACGGTCTTGCCGGTGCCCGGGCCGCCGGTCACCCGGGCCGGTCCCTTGTATGACGCGTCGACGACGGCACGTTGGGTGGGGTGGAGGTAGACCCGCCACGTCGCGAACGGGTAGGCGAAGACGTTCATGAGTTCTTCGGGACCGTTGACGAGCACGACGCGGTCGCGGCTGCGTAGCACCGCCGCGTCCAGGTCCTCGGTGTCCACCGGTTCGTTCAGTATCTGAGCGCCGAGATCGGCCCACACCTCGTCAGGGGTGAATCCGGCTGCCAGGCCGCACAATACGTCCCACTGTGTCTCGGGCAGAGCCGATTTGGCCTCATCGAGCTGTCCGGGGTTCGTCAGTGCGCGCGCGAAAGCTCGTGTCTTGTGGTCGATGCCGAGCCGGGTCAGGTCGGCGTCACTGATCTTGTCGAATAACCGCGATTCGGCCTTCTCGGCGGCCTTGGCCAGCTGGGGCAGCGCGCGGTCGATGGCCTCTTCGTCACGGATTTCGATGCCGCCGGTGGCGGTGTTCACCGAGACGTTGCTGCGCTGCGCCCACGCGTAGGCGTCGTCATGCGGCAGCACCTTGAGCAGGGTGTAGACGTCACCGGCTTCCGGGGCCAGGATTATGCCGCGCCACGACTGGTCGATGCGGATCGAGCGGAACCGGGGGTTGCGGGCGTTGTTGATCTTTTCCAAATGCAGGCCGGTGTGAGTGGCGGTGTCGAACTCGTCGAAGACCTCGGTCACCCGTTTGGCGACGGGCTTCTCGAGCTTGACCAGGTCTGCGAGGAATCCTTTGTCGATGGCTAGTGTGGGCATTTCTTTCTACTCACTTGCTGTGACGGGGGCCTTCGCCGGCAGGGGGGTCCGCGAAGGGCTTCCATCCCTTGCCGCCGTGGGCGATTGCGTACGCCATGCGGTCGTACGCTTCGAGAACGAGACGACGGGTGCGGTATTCGCCGTAGTCGCGTTCCTCGTACTTGCGGACGACGGGGAAAGAGTCCAGGACATGTTCCGCCTCGCCGCGGTTGAGGCCATAGACATGGAGGAACGCTGCGTCAAGGTCGGCGCGTAGAAGTGCCCGGCGCTCGGGATGCCAGCGGAAGGGCGGGCCGTCGTCACCGAGGTCTTCGGCGTAGCGCTTGAGACGCCAAGAGGTGTAGGAAAGTTCGAGGACGTAGGGCCGAGTCCAGTCGGCGAGAGTTGTTTCTGTGTGCCAAGGTGTCTCCGCTGCGAACTCGTCCGGCGTCGGGCATGAAAGTTGCTTAGTTGCGAAGTAGTTGACGTGTGATCCGCTGATTTTCTGTTTGGCTACAAAGTCGAACGCCAACGATGACCACACGGCATGCAAGAGCGGTGCTAGCTCAGGCTTTGCCAATATGACGACGTAGAAAGAGTTGCCAACAGCTGTCATTGGTAACACGGCGGGTACGAATGTACGTTCATTGCTAGCGTTCGTGATATCGCGCCAACCAAGCAGCCAGTTACGGTCCCATCGTCCGTCGAGAGCCGCGTTTAATTCAGGTCGTTCAACCCAGTAACGACTTAAAGGTTCGATGTTAGGGTCGTCATGCTGCTCTGCGGTCAGCCGAGGAAGCGTACCCTTATTCAACTGCGCCTGGGTGGCGCCGTTGTAGGAAGCGTATCGGTGGTCAAAGTGGCCGAGAATTTTGGCCTCGTATAGTGGCACATACTCCTTGCCGGCACGTTCGTAGGACCACCCGTTGAATGTTGCGTCACTAAGGTCATCGGCCTGATGAAACAGCCCCGAGTCGTTGGTCATGTCGAAGAGCCGCGCAAACGACAAACCCCAGCCGTTGCCTTGCGGGTCGTCGTCGCGGACGAGGACGGGATGACGCGAATAGATACCGAGTGTGATGTCGGCGTCGACTTGGCTGCGGAATATAGGCAGGGTGCCGGTGTTCGGGTTCAGCTTTAGAACTTCTGATGCGGCGAGTTCGAAGCGTCGCGACGGCACATCAGTCAGGTAGCGTGTGTAGAAAGCGAACCGCGTTCGTGAAACTTTGCTCGCAACACCGCGCATTGCAGTTACCGCGAATCGCAACTGGTTATGTACGTCACGGAAGATCTTCGCTTCGTTCTCGAAGTCATAGAAGGCAGAAAGCCTTCGATTGCTCAGCGTGTCAGCAAAGAACGGCGCGGTGGTCTTGTCGGTCGCCAGCCCGGTCGGGCTGATGATCCCGGCAGCACCACTCGGCCCAGTGACGGTGCGCATCGTCTCGGCGAAAACGCTGTAGGTATTCACATCGCCGCGCCCGGTCAGCGGATAGCGACCACTCTTGAGCAACAGATGCGCGGTGGCATCGGACTGCCGCAGTGCCGCGTGGTAGGCCACGAACAGGTCGGGGTCACCGTCAGCCAGTTGGTCGATCATCTTCTTACGGATCGCGGCGGTGGCCGCGCCCTCGATATCGGAGCGGCCGGCGTTGCCGAAGAACTCCTTGTCTTGGATCTTGACGCGCTCCCACGGCGGATTGCCCACCACACAGGAGAACCCGCCGGTCCACCCGGTAGCAGGGTCAGCGCTGCCGTCGTCGGGGACGGTGAAGATGCCCGGGAACTCCAAATGCCAATGGAAGAACCGATATTGGCGCGCCAGGCTTTCGACCAGCGATTTGACGGTCGCAGGCACCGATTCCGGGTTCTCGGCCAAATCGCGCAGGGTGCCATGGGTAATCCCCTGCCCGGACGTCGTCGCACCGGTCTTGGGTTGGACGAACGCGGCGCACCACGCGTCGGCGACGAGTTTGGCGGCCTTGAGGTCGGGATCCTCTTCCAGTCGGCGCCAAGCGTCGGCGCGGGCGCGCATGGCCGCCACCGTCGCGGCGGCGCCGGTGTCGGCCTCGTGGGCGGCCTTGCTGAACTGGGTGGTCTCGACATTGAGCGTCTCGGAGCCGAACATGTTGAGCTGTTCGGCATTCGCTTCGCGTTCGGAATTGTTGCGGGCCTTGAGCTTCGACGTCCAGGTCTTGTCGTCGTCGCCGAGTGCCACGAACGCGGCGTCGGGAATGTTGTGGCGCAGCAACTCCGGCGTGGTGCCCAGCAGCGCGTTGCCGACCCGGAAGTGGGAGTCCAAGAAGGGGAATGGCCGATCGGCATCGAACGCCTCCAGCCACAGCGCCACCTTGGTGATCTCGATGGCCAGGTCGTTGAGGTCGACCCCGTAGACGCAGTGTTCGATGACGTCGGCCGTGGCCGCGCGCAGCGCCGCTGGGGCAGGTTCGGTGTCCCCGGTGCGCACGGTGGCCAGTGCAGCGGCGATCCGGCGCGCCGCGGCGACCACGAAATGCCCGCTGCCGCAGGCAGGATCGACCACGGACAGGTCCAGCAGCGCCGCCTCGGGATCCGCCGAGCGCAGCGCCTCGTCGATCAGCGGATTCAGCGCCTCGTCGAGCACCAATGCGATCAGCTCCGAGGGCGTGTAGTAGGAGCCGGACTTCTTGCGCTCGCTGCCGGTGGCGACGTCGAGGGTGAAGGTGCGATCGTCGGCGTTGTATCGGGGCGTGTAGGCCAGCAGCGACTCGTACATGCCGCCGAGTTCCTCGCTGTCGAGGTTGCGGTAGTCGACGGGCCGCGGCGTGCCGGTGACAGGGTCCTCGATTTGCGCCAGCGCGCGGACCGCGGCCAGGAAGGCCCGATTCGGCAGTTTGGCCCCCTCCAGGATGCTCAACGCGTCACGCGAAAACAGCGTCGCGCCAAGGCCGCTCAGCCCGAGCTCCGCCAGCCCGTCCCCGGAGAGGGCGTCGGTGACGATCTGATGGGCTTCCCACAAATCGGTGTGCCAGCCGCCGATCGGGGTGCCGGCCAGACGGCGCAGCCGCGCGGTCGAGAAGTAGTCCGCATAGAGGGAGCGGGCGTCGGCCGACGCCGCCGCGCCGTGCAGCAGGTCGCGGTCCTCCACGACGAACAGCACGATCAGCCGGTAGGCGATCCGCAGCAGCGCTCGCTGCAGGTCGCGGTCGGCGTCGCTGGCCACCCCCAGCGCTTCGCGCAAGGCGGTGTTGGCCGGGTGGGACACGAATCCGGTGCCCAACTCGTGTAGGGCCGCGGCGACCCCCTGCTGCAGGTTCAGCAGGGCTCGGGCGCCGTCGTCGATCGCGGTGCGGCGCCACCGCTCCAGCCAGCAGTTGTCGAGCTTGAGGCTGACCGGTTCGGCATCGCCTTCCTCGGCCTCCTCGCCATCCGCGGCGGCCACTTTCGCGGCGTGCTCGTCGAGCCGGGGCGCGAACCGGCTGGCGTGCAGGATCAGGAACAGCAGCCGGAAGTCGGCGTAGAGCTGGTCGGCGAAGATCGCGTCCAGGTCGAACTCCACGTAGGACTGCCGGGTCAGGCTGGACGCGTCGCGCAGCAGCCGCAGCCGGTGGCCGTTGGACAGAATCCCCCACAGCGAGTTGTGTTCACGGTTGAGGTAGTCCTGCAGCATGGACTGCGGGGCACGCGCCGTTACCGACGGAGTCTTGGTGTCGAGGTCGATTCCGGCTCCGACGAGGTGGATTGGAACCCACGCCGACGGGTTGGCAGCGTCGGGCCATGAAACCCGATGGGAGATGGGGAAATTCGGGGCCATCGATTCACCCAGACCGGGCTGCACCGACAACCCGCCGCCGACCACTTCGGGGCGACCCCAGCCAAGTTCGTACAGCAGTGGCAGCAACCATTTTTCGCGGGTGAGCTTGATGGCGGGGTCGCCTTCGGGTAGCCGGCTCAGCATGGTGCGCCACTGCAGGTGGGCGGCAAGCATAGCCTCCCAGGCCCGGGCGATGGCGCCGTTGACCGTCATGCCGGGCGGTAGGTCGTACTCCCCGGCGGATTGGCCCGGCATGCGCACTTCGCTGACGCGGGGGATCGCCTCGGCGGGCAACGCGGTGCCCACGATCCGGACCGCGCGGAACACGGATGGGGTGCTCATCGGGAACTCGCCTCGGGCAGAAAGACGTACACACCGAGCACATCGGCCGGTGGAAGGAACTTCACCGCGGGAGCGCGCCCCGCCGCCTTCGACGCCGCGCGCACCGCCTGGTGTTCGGCGACCAGGCTTTCGGCGGCCACCTGCCCCGCCTGGGCGAGATGATCGGCCAACGCGGGGAGCCGCCCGAGCGCCCTGCCGAGTTGGGCTCGCGCCAATGCGTCATCCACGTTGCCGGAGGGCGTGAGCGCCAACAGCGCGTCGACGTCGGATTGCGCCAGCCAGGTCAGGGTGTCCCCGCTTGCCGTGAAGGCGGCGAACCGCGCTTCCTCGGCGACCTGGGTGACCGTGGTGTTGGAACCCGGGATGGTGATCTCCAGCCGGTGGCGAACCACCAGCAGCGTCGTGACCTTGTCGACGCCCTTGGCGCGCATGACACCCGCCCGCCGCGCGGGCCGGGCGGCCGCGTCCAGGCGGCTGTCGAGCGCGGCGTCCAGCACATAGCGGGACAGTGACTCCACCGTCGGATCGGTGCGGTTGAGCACGCAGTGCCCGGCCGGCACTGGCAGCGACCGGTGGAAATGCAGGCGATTGTCCTTGGTCGGCGGAAGCTGGTCGCGTACCGCCGGCGGCAAGGTGTCGACGCGGGCCGTGAACCCGTCCGCGGTGTCGGCGACCTTGGCGCCCAAAAGCGATAGCGCTGTGCGAGTGAAGGTTTCGATTTCGGCGGGTCCACCGAGCGCGCGGCGGACTTCGATGATGGCGTGCTCGACGACGTCGGGCTTGAGCCCCGCCTGGCGGAACCGCGACCGCGAAGCCTTCTCCCGTTCGGCGGCATTGACCCACTGCACTTGCACCTCGTCGGCCAGCGAGGCGGAGGTGGCCTCGGCGAAGTCCAGGGTCAACTGTTCGGCGTCCTTGCCGCGCAGCAGCAGCGACTCCCAGATCGCCTTCATCACCGTGGTGGGGTCGACGGGTACCGGCACCGAGACGCCGGTGCTGCGCTGGATGTTCTTGTGCCGCCGGATCAGGACCTCAAGCACGATGCCGTCGATTCCGTTGTCCTCGCCGAAGTAGGTGACGGTGCGCACGACGGGCGCACCCTGGCCGAACCGGTCGATGCGGCCCTCCCGCTGTTCGTGTCGAGTGGGGTTCCAGGCCAGGTCGTAGTGGACGACGGCGGTGAAACCCTCCTGCAGGTTGATGCCCTCCGACAGGCAGTCGGTCGCGATCAGCAGTCGCGGTCCGTCGTGTGCGGTCAGTGCGTCGACGCGTTCCTCGCGTTCCTCCGGGGCGAGGTTTCCGGTGACCGCGTCGATCTGCAGGTCGGGAATTCTCGTCAGCGCGGTGCGGAGGTGTTCGGCGAGATAGTCGGCGGTCGGGATGAAGCGGCAGAAGACGATCGGGTGGTAGCCCTCGGCGATCAGTTCCTTGACCAACGGGACGAGCCGCTTGAGCTTGGCGTCGGACCGCACGCCTTTCAAAGCCGCTGCGGCCCCGGCCAATTCGCGCAACCGCCGGCACGCACCGGTTGACGGCGCGTCGACGTCACCGGTATCGGCGCCGACGGTGACGTCTTCTCCTTCCATGGTGTCGTCCAGATCGGAGTCCAGTACCCGGGGCTCGGCGAACGCGTCGACCTCGTCTTGGTTCTCGACGGCTGCGACCGCGGAGCGGTTGAGCAGGGTCTGTTCGGCCGCGGCCGGGCTGGAGGCCAGGCAACGCAGCAGCGCGATCGCCGACCACCAGCGCACCCGCTGGCGGACGGCGCTGAGTTTGGGGTCGGCTACCTGCTCGCGCACGTAATCCATGACGTCGTCGAACAGCGCCCGGTAGGCCGGGGTGAGCTTGTAGGCGGTCTCGGTGGTCTCGCGCTTGGGGAACGGGGTGTCCTCGTCCAGGTACTCGCGGATGTCGGCGCGCTGCCGCTGAATCATGAACTTGGCCAACAGCTTCCGGTCGTCCTCGCGGTCGCGTCCGGACAGGTCGGTGGGCAGCTCGGGCAGGCGGCGGTCGAGCAGCCCGATGAGCGACTGCCACGCCGTGTCGTCGCCGCTGTGCGGGGTGCCCGTCAGCAGCAGCAGATGACGGCCGGGATCGTCGGCGAGCTTGCGTAACAGCGTGTAGCGCAGCTGCGTTTGGGCCGATCTGGCCGTGCCCGCATGCGGCACACAGCTATGCGCCTCGTCGACGATCACCAATTCGGGGCAATGCAACGCGAACTCGTCGCGGCGGGTGCGTTGCTTGATGAAATCGGTGGAGATCACCAGATGCGGGTGGTGCTCATAGACGTTGGAGCCGAAGGGCACGCTGCGCATCAGCCGGTTCACGGTCGACGGCAACAGCAGCTGGGCGCCGATGCCGAACTTGTCGCGCAGCTCGTGTTGCCACTGCGGAGCCAACTGCGGCGAGCACAGCACGACCATGCGTTGGGCATTCCCGGTCGCCAGCAGTTCCGCGGCGATCAGTCCCGCCTCCACCGTCTTGCCGATGCCGACGCCGTCGGCGATCAGCAGCCTTGTGGTCTCCTGGGCCGCCGCCATCATCAGCGGCACCAGCTGATAGTTGCGCGGTGTTACGGCCAGGCCGGCGAAGGAGCGGAACGGGCCGCCGCTGCCGCGAAACGATAGCCGCAGTGCATCCCGCAGCAGCCGGGCCCGGCTGGCATCGCCACGGTCGTCGACGGTGGGCGGCTCGAACCTGGCCGCCGCGAACTCGTCGACATCGGGCAGCAGCACCGTGGTTTCGTCCTCGTGGCCACCGAGTGGACGCACCAGCAGCGCTCCGGGCGGTGAGCCCGGCAAGACCAGCCAGTCCCGTCCGCGGGCGTTGACGAGACCGCCTGCCGCGTACTCAGTGACCGTCATGCGAGTAACTTTCCGGGTCCGAAGACGTCGACCTGTTCAGCGAATGCTTTGAGCCAGCCGTCGTCGGCGTCGGTGTGCTTGAACCGCAACACCAGCCAGCCGGCCTCGTCTTCCAGCTTCGCCCGCGCCTGCTCGTCTTTTTGCTGCTGATACTCGGAGTCGTGGTGGGGGCCGTCGACGAACACGGCGACGTCCATTCCTGATGTGTGGTAGGCGAAGTCGGGTCTGACGTAGTAGCCGTCGACCATCCGCTGTGCCTCGTCGGGCAGCCGATAGCCTTGCTGCTCCAGCAGATCCAGGAAGTGCCGTTCCAGATCGCTGTCACAGGTCTTCTTCAGACGTTCCAGTTGCTCGGCGCGTTCCTCACCGCCCGAACCGACCGCGACGGTCGCGGAGGCGAGGCGTTGCAGCAGCTCTTTCACGCAATGGCGATCGAGCTGTTGATGGTCCCACTGATTGGCGTAGGACAGCAGGCAGTCGTAACACGCTTGCGCACAGTCTTCGAGTGCATGCGGTGCCCGACGTTGGTCCGCCCCGGTGTCGGAGTCGAAGTGCAGAATCTCCAGGGCTTTGCGGGCGACGTCGCGCAGTTGCCCGTCCTCGGTCGCGACCCGCCGCAGCACACCGGCCCCGCCCTCGGCGGCTTCGAAGAACAGCAGCCGTGACCACGCGTGATCGCCGGTGTTGCCGGGCAACGGCTCGACGGCGAGCTCACTGCTTTCCAGCTGGTACACGGCTTCGACGGCGCGTTTGAGGGCATACATTGCGGCCATGCGTTGCTCGCTGGGAATAGATGGATCCAGGTGCAGCACAAGGGCGTTGCGGTGGTCCTCGACGTAGGGAATGACCCGGATGTAGCGCGGCGCCTCCCCGTGCACGTTTTTGGCCAGATCGGACTCGGCGCACCAGCGGCCCTCCACGGTGTCGAGCACGTGGCCGCGGGTGTCCTTCTTCTTACGGCGGCGCAGGCCGACGTTCATCCGGCGGATCAGCGCGGTGTCCCCGTAGGTCATGGTGCCCAGTTCCTGACCGTCGACGCTGATGCTGCTGGTGAGCTGACCGGCGCGCACCCCGTGCGGCACAAACCGCAGCGTGGTGACGATTTCATGGCCGGCGCGGTGACGCTCTTCCTCGTCGGCGCTGATCCGGTCCCGTCGCCGGGTCTTGACCGCGAGCAGGCGCATCATCTCGCTCATCGTGTCGAGGGACCCGGAGCCGCAATGCTCGCAGAACTCCACATTGGTCGGTGTGTTGCACTCGTGGAGGTAGCCGCATCGGTTGCAGCGTTTGATTTCGGTCATGTTGACGCCCGTGCCGTCTGCGCGGGCGGGGAGGCTGACCCGGTTGACTTGGTAGCGGGCGCCCTCGTGATAGATGAATGCGTCCGGCCCGAACTCGCTGATGGCCAAGAATCGGGGGCGCTGGATGAAGTCACCCTCGCCGTTGCGGGTGCGCCGCTCGGCCGGAATGAACGCCGACAGCGGGAGGCGTGGGAACGAGTAGCCCGGCAGGAAACCTTCGGAGGCGAAGTAGCGGTAGGTGTAGAAGTCGCCCTGCACTACGTCGTCGACTTGACCTTTGAGCAGATCCAGCGCAGCGCGTGCTTCCGACATCCTGGCCCGGGCTCGTTGCTTCGATGCTTCCGAGGCTCCAATCGTCTTGAGAATCTGTGCAGCGCTGTCTAATTCGGCTTGCGCCTCACGGTAGAGGCCGCGCCATCGGTCGGCGGCCAGGTTAAAGCGCGCCGGGGCGCGGTCCACGGTGTCGGCGACCCAGGTGTCGGTCCACCACGGCGCCGAGGTGACCTCGCTGGTGGCGGTCAGGACGGCAGTGATCGCGTCGATGGCCGCCGCTCGACTCGCCTTGGACGTGATGCGCGCCTGGACCTCGGGGCGCAGCGGTTCACCGGGCTGGTCGATGTCGAGCAGCTCGACCATGCTGGCCTTGAGGTCGAGGTCGCACTGCACCAGCCAGATGGCGTGCGCGTGGGCCCGGACCAAATCTTGGTTGCCCAGCTCCAGCCTCGGCGGCGCCACGGCGCCGGCGACCATGTCCTGGCTGCGCCGAAAGTAATAGGCGTCGTGGGCATTTCCGGTGGCGCAGTAGGTCAGCGCGATCGCCGGCTGCCCGGAGCGGCCGGCACGCCCGGAGCGCTGCGCGTAGTTGGCCGGGGTGGGCGGGACGTTTCGCATGCCGACGACGTTGAGGCTCCTGATGTCGACGCCGAGTTCCATCGTCGGCGAGCAGTACAGCACCGGCAGCTGCGCGTTGGAGAACTCGTCTTCGCGCTGCTGGCGTTTGGACGGCTCAACCTGTGCGGTGTGCTCGCGTGCTTCCAAGCCCACCAACGCTTGCGCGGTCTCGGAATACAGCTGGCGGAAGTACGGGTTGACGCGGCCCTGCGTCCGGTTGCCGCGAATCGGATCGGGTGCGCGATGCTGACCCGTGCCCGCGTGCCATTCGATCAGGCTGGCATGGATGCGATAACCGGTGCGCCGCTTCGGCATCTTGACGCGCACCAAGATGCCGGCGCTGGCCATCGTTTCGAGTAGCCCTTCGATCAGGGTGTCGGCATCGGCCACTTTCAGTTTTTGGGCATGCGCCGGAAAGCGGCCGGGACGCCGCAACCAGCGCCCGTAAGCTCCAAGGCCCGACAAGTAGAGGTCAACGCCGGTGCCCGCGACGCTTTTGGGCCGGCTGCCGGGATACGCGGTGCCACTATACGTTCCGGATTCGTCGGTGATCGCCCATGGATCTTTCAGCCACTCCCGGCTGGCACGCCTGATCGCGTCGAACTTCTCCTCACTAAGGAATTCGGTTTCGATGCAAAGGTTCCGGCGCAGTTCATCGAGTAGCACGTGCATCAACTGGCGGCGGATCTTGGAATCTGCGTCCGCTAATGGGTTCCCGAGAGTTGCCCACTTGGTGTCGTCATCTGCGAGCTGATCCAAACCGAAGTAATCCAGCCGCAATTGACCGGTTTGCTCGAGGTTGGGCATGGTGATGCGCCATCCGCGGGCGAGGTCGCGCCACAGTCGATAGGTGACGACATCGCGCAGCGCGCGTGCGATTTTCTTGCGCGGCACGAGCTCGTCGGCGGTGTCCTCGTCGCGCGCGAAGCGTTTGAGTTTGTTACCGCCGAGCGCGGAAACCACTTCGGGCCCCAGGTTCTCGTCAGTGAGTGGCCCGTCGCCATGGTTGACGGCGGCCCGGTAGAGTGCGGATCGAATCAACGCGACGATGACGAAGTCGTTGAAGTGTCCGGCCTGAAGGCTCGCATCCTGACGATTGTCGCTGAACGCCAGGAACTTCCGCGCTTCGGCATCGAGGTCGGTCTCGTCGCGCAGGGCACGCACGACTGATTGCGACAGCACCGTCACCGCGCTGGCCCGGCCCTCGGTACCAAGGCTGGCCACGCGGGAGAACTCCGACTGCCGGGCGCTCTCGTAGCTCGTCTTGCACGAGGGGCAGAAGTCAAGCCGTTCGAAGAACGCAACGGGCATTCCGTCGTCGGTGATGCTGCCAAAAGGGTCGACGCGCAGCGATACCGGGAGCTTGTTGAGGCGCGCGGGATCAAGGGCTTGGCCCGCACCGGCAGACACCGCCCAGTCGTCGGGCACCAGCTCCAGAAGTGCGGGGTCGGTCGGATCGGGCCATGGTTGGTCAGTGACGTAGAGCAGCCCGGTCGCGTCGGGTTGCTCATCAATGCCTGAGTGCAGGATGCGTGGACTGAAACTCTTGCGGCCGCGATCGAGGTTGACCACCAAGAACTCCTGGCCGCATTCCCGGCAAAAGGCCAGTGGAAATAACGGTTGACCCGCCGGCCGCTCGGGTGCGCTTCGTTGGTATTGCGTTGTAAGGTAACGGCTTTTCACCGGCTCCAGCGTGGTGTAGACGGTGTCGCCCTTGCCGATGAACTGGTGCAGCTTGAACGCGAATAGCGAACGACCCTGGGGATCGCGGGCTCGCGACCCTGCCAGCAAGAGTTTCCGGAGTTTGTCACGGCACACGTGTTCGTCGACACGCGTCTCGGCGTGTAGCTTTGCCGCCGCCTCGCTCAGCTTGCTCGGTGGGCGGCGGCTGAGCTTTCCCTCGTCGTCTTCGCGCAGCCCGAACTCTTCCTCGGCCCACACGGCCAGCGGATCGGTCCGCAAGTCTTCCCAAGTATCCGGGGTCGACGCTGGCAGCCGCGCGGTGAGCGCAGCCGTATCGACGTGGCCGGACGTCGCCCGTCGCAGCGTCTCGCCGACCACGTTGGCGGCCGGGATCTTGACACCGAAGATTCGGGTGGCCAGGTCGGCGACCTGCTGGCGCTGCTCGGCCTTGGTGCCCGGACCGGCGAGGGTCGCACTGGTGCCGATGCACTGCAGCTTTTCAGCGTTGATCGCGCTGCGCAGCCGGCGCACCAGCATCGCGACGTCGGCGCCCTGGCGCCCGCGATAGGTGTGCAGCTCGTCGAGGACCAGGAACGACAGGTTCTCGGCACTGGAGATCAGCGCCTTACGCTCACGTGGCCGGGTGAGCATCAGCTCGAGCATCACGTAGTTGGTCAGCAAGATGTCCGGCGGCGATGCCAGGATCGTCTCGCGTTCGCTTGACGTCTCCTGTCCGGTGTAGCGGGCGAACGTCACCTTTTGGTTCGCGGTACCGAGGAACTTCTCCAGTTCGCTGCGCTGACTATTGGCCAGCGCGTTCATCGGGTAGACGACAATGGCTCGTACACCTTTGCCCGATCCCTCGCGCAACACCCGGTCCACGATGGGCACGATGTACGACATCGACTTGCCTGAGCCGGTGCCCGTGGTCAGAACGTACGATTCGCCGCGGTTGGCGATCTCGAAGGCGTCGCTCTGGTGCCGATGGAAGGTGACTTCCCGGCCGATAGCGTCGTCGTCGGCCTTGATGCGGAAGATCTCCTGAGCTTGGGGATGCAGCACTCCCCGTTCGACCAGCTCGCCGACCGACCCACCCGGCTCGAAAGCGGGGTTGAGCGCCAACCATGGCTCGGGCCACAGCAGGCCGTCGTCGATCTCGCCCTCGACCTTGGCCCGGATTTGCTCGTCCTTGATGTCAAGGAAGCCCTTCACGAAGGACTCGTAGTCGTTCAGGACTTCGTCAAGGACACCGAACGCGTCCATGACACCTCCCGTTAGGAAGCTGGTACCGACCCGGTGGCGACCATACTTCGGGTGTCCGACAAATTTGGCACGTTGTCGCATTTTCCGAAGTGATCGGTGACGGACCACGTGCATGGGCGCCCCGCAGCCATGCGGTGTCTGTGGCGGCAGCTCGCGGTCCGAGAACGGGATAAAGGTTTGCGCGTCGGCAACGTTTGGCCCGAATAAACGTCGCCCAAGCCAACAGGCTAGCCGAGCGTGCCGCGGCATTCGTCGCTGGGCGGCCGAACGCATTTCACCCCAAATGCGTGGATGTAGTGGCCTTAACGCCTGCTGCGTCAGAGCGTGATGACCTCGACGTCAGGCACCGCGGAGTAGTCGCCGTCCTGGGTCACGATCGGAATCTGGTGCGCCACTGCGGTTGCCGCAATCCAACTGTCGTTGATCGGTTCCCGCAGGTGGGCGGCTCGCAGCTTGGATACCAGCAGTGCCCACGCTTCGGAAACCCTCTCGTCGACGCTCAGCGGTTCGAATCGTTGGGCAAGCTGATAGGTGGAGAGCCGGCGTGCCGCGGCTTCCGGGCCGGGGGCTTGCAGCACTCCCAAGCGGAGTTCGCCGAGCGTGAGTTTGGGTAGACCGGCGTCCGATCCGCGCTGCCGGAATGAGCTCCCGGCACCAGGCGCCGGCTTGTCGCTGAAAAGTCGCTCATAGCCGGGCACAACGCATAGTGCCCGCCGCCAGTGACAGCTGTGACACCAGTGACACACCCCGCGCAGTCAGTCGACGAACAGCGCCAACGACGCCGTGTAGCCGTGCAGCGCGTTGCGGCCGAAAACCGGGCCGATCTCGCCGGCGGCGAAGAAACCGGCCAGCGGAATCCCGCCCAGCAGGTCCTCGATCGTCGACGCGTCGTGGTCGGCCACCCCGAACATCCGCCGCCCCCGCCCGTTGCAGGTGAACAGCAGCGCACCCGCCGGACGCCCACCCAGCTCGGCCGCCGCCCGCTCCACGGCCAGGTGCAGGTCCTTGTCCGCCGACGCGGCGTCCCGGACCTGGAACTGCACCGTCGTGCCGACCTCGACGACCTCGCCGATCTCGATCACCCCGGTCGAAGGATCGGCGCCCAGCAGCCCGCGGATCAGGAAGTCGCCCTGCCCCGGAGCCGCCAGGTGCTCGTCGACCACGATGCCGATCTGCAGGCCACGGCTGACCAGCTCCTGCTCGTGCAAGGGCAAGCCCTCGACGATCTCTCGCAGGCGCACCAGCGGTGGACGGCCGCCCAGCTCGGTGATCACCGCGCCGTCCGCGCCGGTGACGATGTAGGGACGGCCGATCGGCCGGCAGCCCTGCGACACGATGGGGATGCTGTGCACACCGGGCAGGCGCACACCGACGAGCCCCGAGCTGAACACGCCGCGATCGCGGAACAGCCGGGTGCCGCCCGGGCCGCGTCCACCACTGGCCAGGCCACCCACCACGGTCGTTCCCGGCAGGTCGCTGTTGAGGTGCTCGATGAGCAGACTCGACGGGAATGTGTACGGGTCCGGTAACAGCAGATGCAGATCGTGGGCGGTCCGATCGAACCGGTAACCGGTCAGCAGTCCGCCCGAACCGGTGCGGACGAAGTCCAGCTGGAACGTTTCGGCGGCCAGACCCGACGCCAGCCACACCGCCACCGCCGGCTGGTCCTCGATCTCATGCCGGCCGGCGACAACCGCCTGGGCGACACAGCCGATCAGCGGGGGCGATCCCACGATCTCCTGCACCGCGTTAAGGACGTCCGCCGCCTGATCGGAGTGCGATCGCGAACCGAGCAGCACGGCCAGCGACGGCATCTCACCGGCGAGCTCGTCGCACGCCTGCGTGGCGGCCTCCACCGCCGCCTTCCGCGCATCGGGCGCGGTGGAGAATCCGACTCCGATCCGCACCCCTCCATCATGCGCCGATGCGCCGCTTCTCAGGGCCTATTTTCGGACCGTTGCTCGACGGGACCGTCTGCCACGGCGAAGCCGTCTAGCACGCCGAGCGGATCGGCACTGCGTAGCCTTGCAGCGATTCAGTCGTCGTTGAAGGATTGCGCATGAAGATTGGGGCCTGCTGACCCATGTGGATCGCCGCAGCGGGCGTCACTACCGGACGCCGGTGGGCAGCCATCCCTACGGCGACGGCTTCGTGCTGCCGTTGACTCATGGCACTCACACCGACTGGTACCGAAACCTCATGGCCGCCGGTGACGGCGCACTCGATTGGAAAGGGCATTGGAAGGGGCGTAGCTATCGGCTGGAGCGGCCGGAGCTCGATTCCGGGGTTGAGCCGATGTGGGTGTGGCCCGCGTCGGAACGGATCATGTTGCAGTCAGCCGGGATCCATGACTTTGTGTGGCTGCATCAGCGCGCGGAGCCGGGCCCTCGGGAAATATGCCATAGACAACAGTTGCTAAGCGCAATATAGGCACATATACTACTGCGCATTCGCCAACTCCCGAGCACCCGAGACTTCAATAACCACACCCCAATATGGCAGCCGCTACCTCGATTGGCGGCGGCGCCTGCCGCCGCCGAGGGATCGGCGCTCAACCCGACGCAGTTCACAGTCTGTGGATGCCAAGCCGTCGGCGCTTGAGCTGCGGCAATTCGCCAACGGCTCCAGCCACCAGGGCTGTCAGCATCCGCTGTACGGCCACCGATGGCCGCCGATGCGACCATTATCAGCGAACGCTAAACGAAGACAACGTATTTCGGAAAGTCAGGTCAATGCCGTTAACTCGACTGGATCGCGTCCTGCGCGACATACCCACCCGCATCGTAGCGTGCAGCGGCGGCGTGGACAGTCTGCTACTCGCCACCGTCGCCCACCGAGCGGCGCCGCAAAGCACCACCGTGGCGCACGCGGTCACGCCAGCGGTTCCCGCCGCGGCCACGGCACGGGTTGTGGCGCATGCCGAAGCCGAAGGATGGACGTTGCAGCTGGTCCGTTCCAAGGAGTTCGACGACGAGCGCTACCTTTCCAATCCGCGTAACCGCTGCTATTTCTGCAAGAGTCACCTTTACACCGCGATTCGCGAACTGCCGACGTGCGACGGCGCAACAATGTTGAGCGGCGCCAACTTCGACGATCTCGGCGAGTACCGGCCCGGTCTGATCGCCGCCGAGGAAAATCACGTCCGGCACCCGTACGTTGAAGCGGGTCTGGGCAAGGAAGACATCCGGTCGATCGCCCGCACGCTGGCGTTGGATTTTGCGGATCTGCCCGCATCGCCATGTCTGGCCAGCCGCCTGTACACGGATACCGCTGTCACGCCGTCGCGGCTTCGCTCGATCGAGATCGGCGAAGACCTGCTGCGCATGCTGACCGGAATCGACGTCGTCCGGTGCCGGCTGCGTGAGGACGTCGTGCTCATCGAGGTTCGCGCGGAAGACGCCGCACGTGTCACCGACGACGTCATCGACCGGGTGGCTGCGGCCATGCGGAGGGTGGAACCGTCGCTGCACCGAGTCGTCCTGGACGACAAGCCATATCGTCCCGGTCGTGCCCTGGAGCTGCTGGCATGACCGTTTGCTACGACTACACCCGGCTGGCGCGCGTCGGAATGCCCGAGGCGATCTTCTGCCTCAATAAGACGACCAGCCAGCTACGCGCCATCGTGACCGAGTTGCTCGAACGGCCCGACAACCCGGTTCTGTTCACCCGGATGAGCGACGCCCAATACCAGACCGTCCGGCCACTCACCGGGCAAGCGCTGGAATACGACGAGGAGTCGGCAACCGCTGTCCTTCATGGTTGTCTACCGACCCGCAACGGCACGGTGGCTGTTGTCACCGCCGGCACCTCAGACATCCCCGTGGCGGCCGAGGCTTGCCGGACGCTCGAGTTCCTTGGCTTCAAGGCCGCGCGCATCGCCGACGTTGGTGTAGCCGGTATCTGGCGTCTGCTGGAAAGAGTCGACGAGATCCTCGACCACGACGTCGTGATCGTTGTTGCCGGTATGGATGCCGCACTCGCCTCGGTTGTCGGCGGGCTCACCGGCCAGCCCATGATCGCGGTACCCACATCGACTGGCTACGGCGCAGCCGCCGACGGCGAAACCGCGCTTCGCTCGATGCTGACCAGCTGTGCCCAGGGCGTCACCGTGACGAATATCGACAACGGCTTCGGAGCGGCGTGTGCAGCGAACCGAATCCTGCTGGCACTAAACCGAACATGATCGGCTGGATCGACGCCCGAGCCGGGGTGAGCGGCCAGATGCTGCTCGGCGCTCTCGTCGACGTGGGCGTGCCGTTGGAGCTATTGCAGACGGCGGTCGACCAACTTGGCCTTGACATCACGCTGGCGTCGACGCCATGCGGGCGGGGCGGCATCGGCGCCACGGAGGTGCGCGTCGTTGGCAACGAGGACCCGCAGATCCGGAACCTTGCCGAGATTCAGCGGTTGCTCGATCGAGTTGCCGAACCCGTTCGACAGACCATCCACGACATCGTTCGCCGGTTGGCCGAGGCCGAGTCGCGGGTATCCCGTATCCCATTGGAGGGTTGGAACTTCTGTGAAAACGCCAGCACCCTCGCTTGCATAGTCGCAGCGGCGGCCGGGTTCCATTGGTTGGGCTTGGAGACGCTGCACTGTTCGCCGGTCGGCCTTGGCAGCGCAACAGGAATGCAGGCTCCCGCCGTCCTGGAACTGCTCAAGGGCGTCCCGGTGGCCGGCGGTACAGCCACCGCACACTGCCCCACACCTACGGGCGCGGCGGTGCTCGCGACGCTGGTGACGGATTGGGGCGAGCTGCCCCCACTCATCATGCGCCGGGTGGGATACGGCGCCGGCCAGCATAATTCGCTTGAGGCGGCGAACGTGCTGCGCATCGTCGTCAGCGAGCCGGCCGGCCAACCGGCCTGCAGCGTGCAGCTCGAAACCAATGTGGACGACCTCGACCCGCGGGTGTGGCCGTACGTCATCGAGCGCCTGCTCGCCGCTGGAGCTTACGACGCCTGGCTCACCCCGATCATCATGAAGAAGGGCCGGCCCGCGCACACCCTTTCCGTACTGGCCCCAAGCCAGCGCGCCGCGGATCTGCGCGCGATCATCTTCCGCGAGACCAGCTCGATCGGATTGCGGGAATTCACGGTGGCCAAGCATCACAAGTTAGCCAGGTCCGAGAGCCTGGTCCAGGTTGGCGGGCAACCGATCCGGATCAAGACCGCCCGGCTCGACGGTGAAACCGTCAACGTCAACCCCGAGTGGCGTGACATTGTGGCCGCCGCAGAAGCTCTCGGACAGCCGGCCAAGCAGGTGTTAGCGCAAGCCCGGCGGGCCGCATCCGATCACAGCATGAGCGCCGCTGTTGAGCCCTCGCTGGCGATGCCTGGCTCATGAGCCGTATTACCCGGATGCGCCAAGTTCGTGCAGGGCGGTGCGCGATGAGGCCAGGAATGCGGTGATCGCGAAAACGAGCACCACCGCGAGGAAGATCCACGGGAGCACGCGGCCAAGGGTGAACAACGAAGAGAACAGCCCTGGGCCGACGGCGATGGCTACGCCCCACGACAACGAGTAAACCGCGGAATGGCGACCCGCCCGGTCCCGCGGCACAAAACTCAACATGACTTGGAACGCGGTGGCTCCCCAGGTGGCTGCGGCCAGGCTGAACAGCATCACAGCCGCCGACAGCAGTACCATCCTGCCGACGTCGTCGGCTGCGACCATCGCGATCAGTGCCGCGAATGCGACTCCGAGCAGCCCGGCGGCTAGAGCCAACAGCCGCAGCCCCGGCCGAGAACGGCCCCATTTGGTCGCCAGCGGCGCGAACGCGGCGATCAACGCGCTTGCCAGCAGGTAGGCGACCGGCGGAGTCCAGGCCGGATAGCCCAGCGCGAGCAGATACACCGGCAGGATCGAGTCGAACCCGACGCTCGCTAGTGCAAGCACGAAAACCGCGACCACGTATACCAAGAAGCGGCGTTGGGCCAACACGTCGCGGTACCGGCCGACGCCGCTGGTGTCGCGGTCGCTGGTCTTGCGATCGAAGTCGCGTAGCCGCCAGAACAGCAGTCCGCAGACCGCGAAGCTGACCGTGTTGGCCACCACGATGAAATTCCAGAAAAGCCCACTGCCGCGTTCGGCCCACACTCCGAGCGAGGCGACGAGCCCACCGATCCCCAGGCCAATGCTGCGCATCGCGTTGATCAGCGAAAAGAGGCCGACGCGAGCGTCTTCCGACGGAGCTAAGGCACGTACCATCCCCGGGTGCGCCACCCAGAACAGCCGGCCGGCGAAACTCACCGCCATCGCAATGATCGCCAGCGAAGCAACGGTGTTGTCAGCCAGGTAGCACGGGAAGGCAGTCACCCGGATCAGCGAACTGAGCGTCGCCGAGCGAAAAGGCCCGATACGGTCGACGATGGCTCCCGTCAGCAAACCGCCGGCCAACAACGAAACGAGGCTGCCCATTGTCAGCGCGGCACCAGCGTCGACCAGCTTCATGCCGCGTCCATGCGTGAAGTACAGCAGCGCGAAGGGAACCCACAAACCGTTGCCCGTGGTATCGATGACCATGGCAGTCACGTAGCCGAAACGGTAGGGGTGCCGCGTTAGCACGCCCAACCTGCTGCTGCGGAGTGGTCTCCGGTTCCTGTCGCACATTCCAGGACATCGACTCCTCCGAGCCGCGCTAACAATTGCGGCCCCAAATGTCCGGACGGCGCTGACGTTGTCAGTGACCGGGTGCCGGTGCAGGCCAAATGATTCACCACGTTCGCAATAGTGTACGTACACACTATTGCACTACGCAACTATATCTATAGTCTTATTCGGGCGCGGAGTCGGGTGGTGCGGCAACACGAACCGCTGCCGGCGCGAACCGAAGGCTCAAGTACGCCACCAGCGTCACCGCGTCGGGTTCGGTGTCCAGCAGGTTGATCAGCCGGTCGCGTTCGTGCAGCGCGACCGGTTCCACGCCGCCGAAAAATCGCATGGTGTCACCGGCGGGCAGCGCCCGCGCGCACACCAGCTGCCCCGTCTTGAGCTGGCGGCCGGCCGCGTGCTCCCGCACCTGGTGGGTGTCGCCGGTGCGCAGGTCGCGCACGGTGACGCTGTAGCCGCGCTGCACCCGCTCCACCTCGAACACCGACCGTGGCACCGACAGCCACTGCTGTGCCAGCAGTCGCTCGTCGTCGGGCAGCAACGACCCGCGGATCTCAAGGAACTCCTCGAAGGCCCCGCCCTCGAACAGCACCGCGTCGATCACGAGCGGATCACCCAGCGCGGTGTTCAGGGCGTCCGGATCATCGCCGGCGTGGCGGGAGCGTTCGTCGGCCACCTCGATCAGCAGGTCGTTCCAGCCGCTCACCAGCGCATGCTGGATGGCCTTCGCATACAGCCAGCGCGCCCGGTCGTCCAACGGCAGCTGCTCACGCCCGAGATGGCATTTCTTGTACTTGCGCCCAGACCCGCACCAGCACAGGTCATTTCGGCCGACGTCACGGCGCGGCTCGGCCCGGTACATCTCCAGCAGCTCCACCAGCGGGTAGTCCGGCTCGGCGCCGGCGCGGCGTAACAACGTCAACCCGCGCTCGACGTCACCGCGATCGGAGGCAATGCGGGCCAGATCGAACAATGGCAACGGCCAATCCGGATTCATCGTCTCGGCGGCCACCAGTTCGCGTTCGGCCGCTTCAATGTCGCCGAGCCGCTCCAGCGCGACCGCCCGCAGCCACCGACACGCCACCCGCGCCGGGCGGGGCACCTTCGACTCCAGCACCTCGGCGAACAAGCCCAGCCCGGCCGTCCCGACGCGGTCGGTGCCGATCGTCTCGGCCACCAGCAGCTCGGCCAGCAGCGGATCGGCGAGGGCGGCCCCGAACTCACCGACGAGATCCATGTCGGGCCCTGTCGCGCCCTCGGTGGCCGCGGCCAACGCTTCCTCCGGCGCCACGCCAGCGTCGAGCAGCACTGCGATCTGGTCGTGCAACGTGACCAGCACGTACAACGTGACCGCGTCGTTGGGATCTAGTTCATGACGTTCGGCCAGCGCTTCGCATCCTCGCTTGAAATGCCAAGCGCCAAAATCGAATCCGCCCGGTGCAAGCCACTCGCCGTGGCGCGCGAGACCGTGGTCGTCGACGATCTCGGACAGCGGCGGCAGCGGTTCGGTGAACAGCTGCGGTTCCTCTGCGCACACCGTCCATACCGCGGCGTCGAAGTACGTCGGCTGCCCGGCGTCGAGCGTCGCGGCTAGCCGCGCACCCACTCCTTGGGCCGACGCGACCTCGGTGACCCGCTCGACCACCAGCCCCTCCTCGGTCAGCCGGACCCCGGCCAGGTCGCCCTCGGACAACCCCAGCGCGCCTAATGTGCCCGGCGCCAGCAGCAGCGTTCCGGCCGGGTCGACCGCCTCGTCCGGGATGCCGCGCCGTTCGAGCAACTCGTCGTCGAAGTCGGCCAGCACCGCCCCGGCCGGCGAACCGTCCGCGAGTCGCTGGTACTGCTCGTGCTCACACAGTGCGGTGACGGGATCCAGATCCGGGGTCACGTTGAGAGCGTCATAGGCCAGCTCTTCGGCGCACAGCCGGTGGGTGAACACCCGCCCGGCCAGCACGGCCGGCAGCCATACCCATTTCTCGTCGACCAATTGTCTTGCAGCGCAATCGAGTTCATCGAGAAACCGGTCAACCAGGGTATCCGGATCGGTCACATCGCGCTCCAATAGCCGCGCTGCGATGTCCTCCGCGGACAACGGGCCGTGTTCGGTCAGGATTCTTGCCAGGGTCTCGGACTCGCCGACGGCATCAGCCACGGCGACCACCCTATGCGCCGGCTAGCCGCGCCGCGAGAACCCCGCCGACCTACTCGGGTCGTTGGTCGGCTCGGCGTCGGCCGCATCATCGCATCGTGATGCAGTGATGTAGGCTAGGGTGTGCGTACCACCATTGATCTTCCCGACGACCTCCACAAGCAAGCGCTGGCCATCGCCCGGGACACGCGCCGGACGTTGAGTGAAACCGTCGCCGATCTCATGCGACGGGGCCTGGGGGCCGGCGGCGCCGCCGCGATCTCCACTGACCCGAGAACCGGGCTGCCTCTGGTGAACGTCGGCAAAGTTGTCACCTCCGAGGACGTGCGCTCGTTGGAGGATGAGGAGTGATCGCGCTGCTGGACTCGAACGTGCTGATCGCACTGGTGGTCGCCGAACACGTCCATCACGACGTCGCCGCGGCATGGCTGTCCGCGCGCGACAACGGCTTCGCGACGTGCCCAATCACGCAGGGAAGTCTGGTTCGATTCTTGATGCGGACGGGCCAACCCGCCGCAGTTGCGCGGGAGGTGGTCGGAGCTGTCGAAACCGCAAAGCGCCACGAGTTCTGGCCCGACAGCGTCTCTTTCGCCGATGTCGAGATCGGAGGGGTGGTCGGTCACCGACAGGTGACCGATGCCTACCTGGCGCAGCTGGCCCGAAGCCGCAACGGGCAGTTGGCGACTCTCGATAGTGGACTGGCGCACTTGCACAGCGACGTCGCGGTCCTCATTCCCACGGCCGGCTGACATCCGCCGGACCCGGGTCCCCCGAGCCTGTCGGTCTGGGCGCTGGCACGTAGGGTCGGTGCTTGAGCGGGAGGAAGTGAACGCATGGCCAGAACCGCCAGAACAGACAACGACAGCTGGGAGATCACCGAGAGCGTTGGCGCTACCGCGCTGGGTGTGGCGGCGGCGCGCGCGGCCGAAACCCAGAGCGAGCACCCGCTGATCCACGATCCGTTCGCGCGGGTTTTCCTCGACGCGGCCGGCGACGGCGTGTGGAACTGGTATTCGGCGCCGCAGCTACCCGCCGAGGTTCTCCAAGCCGAACCCGAAGTGCACCTGCGAATGCAGGCCATGATCAACTATATGGCCTGCCGCACGGCGTTTTTCGACACCTTCTTCCTCGAAGCGACCCGCTCGGGTATCCGTCAGGCGGTGATTCTGGCCGCCGGCCTGGACGCGCGGTGCTGGCGGCTGCCGTGGCCCGCCGGCACCACGGTCTACGAACTCGACCAGCCCAAGGTGCTGGAGTTCAAAACGTCGACACTTCATAAGCATGGGGCCGAGCCGACCTGCAATCGAGTCGGTGTCCCGGTCGACCTGCGCCAAGACTGGCCGAAGGCCTTGCGGCAGGCCGGTTTCGACGCGTCGGCCCCGAGCGCATGGTCCGCCGAGGGGCTCATGCCGTACCTGCCGGCGGCTGCACAGGACATGCTGTTCAACCGCGTTCAGGAGCTCGTGGTCAGCGGTAGCCGGATCGCTGTCGAGGCGCTGGGCCCCGATTTCCTGGATCCCGCCTTCCGCGCCAAGCGGCGCGAGCGAATGGACCGCGTCCGGGCGTTGATGGCCAAGATCGACCCCCAGCGGGAGGTGCCCAGCACCGACGAGTTGTGGTACTTCGAGGAACGCGACGATGTCGGCGACTGGTTGCGCCGCCACGGCTGGGAGGTGACGGTGACGCCGTCGGCGCAGCTGATGGCCGGCTACGACCGCAACCCGCCGAAGGAGGTCCAAGACAGCGCGCCGCAGAATCTGTTCGTTTCCGCGGTGCGGGCGGGGGAATAGCACAATACGTACCCGGCCGCTGCGGGCCGGCGAATTAGCTCGGTTTGGTTTCGAACCGGTTGACGAGGTGATTGGGTATAGCCGTGGATACGGCGAGTACGCCGGATATCGGCGCACAGCGGAATGCGAACTTGGCCCTGGCGACCTGGGTCTCGACGATCAACTTCTGGGCATGGAACATGATCGGCCCGCTGTCAACCACCTATGCCGAGCAGATGCGGCTGTCGAGTGCGAAAGCCTCGCTGCTCGTGGCGACGCCGATTCTGGTCGGCGCACTGGGCCGGATCGCCATCGGCTCGCTGACCGACCGATTCGGCGGGCGCGCGATGTTCATTGCGATCTCGCTGGCGTCGATCGCGCCGGTGCTGGCCGTGGGTCTTGCCGGGAAGTACGGTTCCTACCCGCTGCTGTTGGTGTTCGGGTTCTTCCTCGGGATCGCGGGCACGGTTTTTGCCGTCGGCATCCCGTTCGCCAACGCGTGGTACCCGGCCGCCCGCCGTGGGTTTGCCACCGGCGTGTTCGGCATGGGCATGGTGGGCACCGCGTTGTCGGCGTTTTTCACACCACGGTTCGTGCGCTGGTTCGGCCTGATCAACACTCACGTCATCATCGCCGCTGCGCTGGCGCTCACCGCTGCGGCGTGTGTGCTGGTCATGCGCAACTCGCCGGACTTCACACCGAACACCGGCCCGGTGCTGCCGAAGCTGGCCGCCGCCGCGAAGCTGCGGGTGACCTGGGAGATGTCGTTCCTGTACGCCATCGTGTTCGGTGGTTTCGTCGCGTTCGCCAACTACCTGCCCACCTATATCAAGACGATCTACGGTTTCTCCGCGGTCGACGCAGGCGCCCGCACGGCCGGCTTCGCGCTGGCTGCCGTGATGGCCCGGCCGGTCGGCGGCGCGCTGGCCGACCGCTTCGCGCCCAAGTACGTCGTCCTCGGGTCGCTGGCCGGCACTGCGGCGCTGGCGTTCATCGCGTTGTTCAAACCACCGCCGGACGTGTTCTCGGCGCTGACATTCATCACGCTGGCAATCTTCCTGGGGGCCGGTACCGGGGGCGTGATCGCCTGGGTCGCCCGCCGCTCGCCCGCCCAATCCGTCGGCACCGTGACCGGCATCGTCGCCGCCGCTGGCGGGCTGGGCGGTTACTTCCCGCCGATGGTGATGGGCGCGACCTACGACCCCGTCGAGAACGACTACATGGTCGGGTTGGCGCTGTTGGTCGCGACCGCGCTGGTGGCACTGGCATACACCGCGCTGGGATTGCATGCCAACGAACCCGAACGCAGGGAGGCGACTACGTGAGCAGCCCACCCGGGGGCCGGATCGAAGAACTCCTCGAGCGGTGCGGAAGGTTCTTCACGCCGGGGAAATTCTCCGACGACCTGCGCACCGTCACCCGGCAGGGCGGGCGAGACGGCGACGTCTTCTACCGCGACCGGTGGAGCCACGACAAGGTCGTGCGCTCCACCCACGGCGTCAACTGCACGGGGTCCTGCTCGTGGAAGATCTATGTCAAAGACGGGATCATCACCTGGGAGAACCAGGAGACCGATTACCCGTCCGTCGGCCCCGACCGCCCCGAATACGAACCGCGTGGTTGTCCGCGTGGTGCCGCGTTCTCGTGGTACACCTATTCGCCGACGCGGGTGCGTCACCCGTATGCCCGGGGCGTGCTGGTCGAAATGTACCGGGAAGCCAAGGCGCGCTTGACCGATCCGGTGCTGGCCTGGGCCGACGTGGTGTCCGACCCCGACCGGCGCCGCCGATACCAGCGGGCGCGGGGCAAGGGTGGGTTGGTGCGCGTCACCTGGGCCGAGGCCACCGAGATGATCGCCGCGGCGCACGTGCACACCATCAAGACCTACGGTCCGGACCGCATCGCCGGCTTCTCGCCGATCCCGGCGATGTCGATGGTCAGCCACGCGGCCGGCTCCCGTTTCGTGGAGTTGATCGGCGGGGCGATGACGTCGTTCTATGACTGGTACGCCGACCTTCCGGTGGCGGCGCCGCAGGTGTTCGGCGACCAGACCGACGTGCCGGAGTCCGGCGACTGGTGGGACGCCGCGTACCTGATGATGTGGGGGTCGAACGTGCCGGTCACCCGCACGCCTGACGCGCACTGGATGGCCGAGGTGCGTTACCGCGGCACCAAGGTGGTCACCGTCAGCCCCGACTACGCCGACAACACCAAGTTCGCCGACGAGTGGCTGCCCTGCGCGGCCGGCACCGACGGCGCGCTGGCCATGGCCATGGGACACGTAATGCTATCGGAATGCTTTGTCAGGCAACGGGTTCCGTTTTTCGTCGATTATGTGCGCCGGTTCACCGACCTGCCGTTCCTGGTCAAGCTGGAAAGCCGCGGTGACGACGTGGTGCCGGGCAAGGTCCTCACCGCCGCCGACCTGGGCCACGACATCGAGAACGCGGCGTTCAAACCGGTCTTGCTGGACGGCGCCACCGACCGGGCCGCGGTCCCGCACGGATCGCTCGGCTTCCGGTACGGCGACGACGGCGTGGGCAAGTGGAACCTCGACCTCGGGGACATCGTGCCGGCGCTGACCGTCGCGCACCGCAGCGCCGGCGAAACCGCGCGAATCATCCTGCCGTGCTTCGACACTGACGACGGCCGCGGCGAGACGATGATTCGCGGCGTCCCGGTGCGCCGCATCGGCGAGAACCTGACCTGCACGGTGTTCGACCTGATGCTGGCCCAGTACGGGGTCGCCCGGCCCGGGCTGCCGGGAGACTGGCCCACCGGCTACGACGATGCGACGTACCCGTACACGCCGGCCTGGCAGGAGCCGATCACCGGGGTACCGGCGGGCAAGGTCATTCGGGTGGCGCGTGAATTCGCCCGCAGCGCCGAGGAATCCGGCGGCCGGTCGATGATCATCATGGGTGCGGGCATCTGCCAATGGTTCCACGGCGACGCCACCTATCGGGCCGTGCTGGCGCTGTTGCTGCTCACCGGGTCGATGGGCCGCAACGGCGGCGGGTGGGCGCACTATGTCGGTCAGGAAAAGTGCCGCCCCGTCACGGGCTGGGCGACGATGGCGATGGCCACCGACTGGTCGCGGCCGCCGCGCCAGATGGCGGGCACGTCGTACTGGTACGTGCACACCGACCAGTGGCGCTATGACGGCTACCGGGCCGACGCGCTGGCCAGCCCCGTCGGCCGCGGCCGGTTCGCGCGCAAGCACACCATGGACGTGCTGGCCGCCGCAGTCGCGATGGGCTGGACGCCGTTCTACCCGCAGTTCAACCGCTCCAGCCTCGACGTCGCCGACGAGGCACGCGCGGCCGGGCGGGACATCGCCGACTACGTGGCCGAGCAACTCGCCACGGGCGCCCTCAAACCGGCCCTGGCCGATCCCGACGACCCGGCGAACTGGCCGCGGGTGCTCAACGTGTGGCGCGCCAACCTGCTCGGCTCGTCCAGCAAGGGCAACGAATACTTCCTGGCGCACCTGCTCGGCACGACGTCGAATCTGCAAGCAGCACCGGCGCCAGAAGCGTTGCGGCCCAATGACATCGTCTGGCGCGACGACATCGGTGAAGGCAAGCTCGACCTGCTGATGTCCATCGACTTCCGGATGACGTCCACGACGTTGCTGTCCGACGTGGTGCTGCCGGCCGCCACCTGGTACGAGAAGGCCGACCTGTCCAGCACCGACATGCACCCGTTCGTGCACGCATTCAGTCCCGCCATCGATCCGCCGTGGGAAACCCGCTCCGACTACCAGGCATTCGGCGCGATCGCGACCGTCTTCTCGGCGCTGGCGGCCAAGCACCTGGGCACCCGCACCGACGTCGTGCTCGGCGCGCTGCAGCACGACACCCCCGGCGCGATGGCCTACCCGTCGGGAACCGAATACGACTGGCGCACCACAGGAGAGCTGCCTAAGGCCGGTAAGACGATGGGCACCATCGCCGTGGTCGAGCGAGACTACGCCGCCATTGCCGACAAGTGGGCCGCGCTGGGGCCGCTGACCGAGCGGCTGGGGCTGACCACGAAGGGCATCACCGTCTGGCCGGATCGCGAAGTCGACGAGCTCGCCGCCAAATTCGGGGTGCTGAACTCCGGGCCCGCCGCCGGCCGGCCGGCGATCACCACCGCCGAGCACATGGCTGACGTGATCCTGGCGCTGTCGGGAACGAGCAACGGCCGGCTCGCGGTCGAGGGCTTTCATCAACTGGAGCGACGGACCGGGCGCAGGCTGGCGCATCTGGCCGAAGGCAGCGAGGAACGCCGCATCACCTATGCCGACACCCAGGCCCGCCCGGTGCCCGTGATCACCAGCCCGGAGTGGTCCGGAAGCGAGACCGGCGGCCGCCGGTACGCGCCGTTCACGGTGAACATCGAGGAGCTCAAGCCGTTTCACACGCTCACCGGCCGAATGCACTTCTACCTGGACCACGACTGGGTCGAAGAGCTCGGCGAGCAGCTGCCGATCTACCGTCCGCCGCTGGACATGTCGCGGCTCTTCGGTGAGCCGAGACTGGGCGGTGACGGCGCGGTGCTGACCGTGCGGTATCTGACGCCACACTCGAAATGGTCGATCCACTCGGAGTATCAGGACAACCTGCTCATGCTATCGCTGTCGCGGGGCGGTCCCACCATGTGGATGAGCGTGGGTGATGCCGCGAAAATCGCTGCGCGTGACAACGATTGGGTGGAGGCGGTCAACCGCAACGGGGTGGTGGTGTGCCGAGCGATCGTCAGTCACCGGATGCCCGACGGCGTCGTATTCGTCTACCACGCCCAGGAGCGCACCATCGACACGCCCCTGACCGAGACCACCGGGCGTCGCGGTGGCATCCACAATTCGCTGACTCGGCTGCTGATCAAGCCCAGCCACCTGGCGGGCGGCTACGCGCAGAACGCGTTCGCGTTCAACTACTTAGGCCCAACCGGCAACCAGCGTGACGAGGTGGCGGTGGTACGTCGGCGCTCCCAGGAGGTGGCCTACTGATGAAAGTCATGGCGCAGCTGGCGATGGTGATGAACCTCGACAAGTGCATCGGCTGCCATACCTGTTCGGTGACCTGCAAGCAGGCGTGGACCAACCGCAGCGGCACCGAGTACGTATGGTTCAACAACGTCGAAACCCGTCCGGGCCAAGGCTATCCGCGCACCTATGAAGACCAGACGCGCTGGCGCGGGGGCTGGGAACGCGACAAGCGCGGTCGACTGAGGCTGCGCGGAGGAGGCCGGCTGGCCAAGCTGCTGAAGATCTTCGCCAACCCCAAGATGCCGAGCCTCGCCGACTACTACGAGCCGTGGACGTACGACTACGAGAAGCTGATCACCGCCCCGCTGGGCGAGCAGATGCCGGTGGCGCCGCCGCGCAGCCTGATCAGCGGCAAGCCGATGAAGGTGTCGTGGTCGGCGAACTGGGACGACGACCTTGGGGGCTCACCGGAAATCGTGCCCGGCGACCCGGTGCTGCAACAAGTCAGCGAACGGGTGCGGTTGGAACTCGAGCAGGCATTCATGTTCTATCTGCCGCGGATCTGCGAGCACTGCCTGAACCCGTCGTGCGTGGCGTCCTGCCCGTCGGGTGCGATGTACAAACGCACCGAGGACGGGATCGTGCTCGTCGACCAGGATCGCTGCCGCGGCTGGCGGATGTGTGTGTCGGGTTGCCCGTACAAGAAGGTGTACTTCAACCACAAGACCGGTAAGGCGGAGAAGTGCACGATGTGCTATCCGCGCATCGAAGTGGGCCTGCCGACGGTGTGCTCGGAAACGTGCGTCGGACGGTTACGTTACCTCGGGTTGGTGCTCTACGACGTCGACCGGGTGCTGGAAGCCGCGTCGGTGGAGCGCGACGCCGATCTCTACCCTGCTCACCGGCGAATCCTGTTGAACCCCAACGACCCCGACGTGATCGCCGGTGCGCGCGCCGAGGGGATCCCCGACGAATGGATCGAGGCCGCCCAGCGCTCCCCGGTCTACGCGCTGATCAACACCTACCAGGTGGCGCTGCCGCTGCATCCGGAATTTCGCACGGTACCGATGGTTTGGTACATTCCGCCGCTGTCTCCGGTGGTCGACGCCATCGGCCGCGACGGCCACGACGGTGAGGACCTGGGCAACTTGTTCGGGGCGCTGGGGGCACTGCGCATTCCGATCGAGTACCTCGCGGGGCTGTTCACCGCCGGCGACACAACCGTGGTGGAATCCGTGCTGCGCAGGCTGGCGGCGATGCGTTCCTATATGCGCGATATCAACCTCGGCCGGCCGACGCAGCCGCATATCCCGGAATCGGTCGGCATGACCGAAGAGCAGATCTACCAGATGTACCGGCTGCTTGCGTTGGCGAAATACGAAGAGCGGTATGTGATCCCGACCGCGTACGAGCTGGACGGCGACGCGGTTGAGGAAGCCGGGTGCTCGTTGTCCTTCGACGGCGGTCCCGGGATGTACGGGTCCGGCCCGTTCGGCGAGGCCAGCGGAGGACCGGTGCCGGTGGCGGTCGAGACGTTCCACGCGCTGCGGCAACGGCAGACCAGTGAAGGGATGGCCGCCAACGCCAATCAGCCGTCGCGGGTCAACCTCCTCAACTGGGACGGTCGCGGGGTGCCACCCGGAATGTTCCCGCGCGGGCGGCGGCGATGAGGTCACTGCAGGCGAGGCAACTCCGGAGGTGAATGAGGTGCTCGGCAAGACGTTCTGGGATGTGGTGCCGTACGTGGTACTTGCGATCGTCGCCGTCGGCACCTGGTGGCGGTACCGCTATGACAAGTTCGGGTGGACCACCCGCTCGTCGCAGCTTTACGAGGTGCGGTTGCTGCGTATCGCGAGCCCGCTTTTCCACTACGGCATTCTGGTGGTGATCGTCGGACACGTCATCGGCCTGCTGATCCCGGAATCGTGGACGGACGCAGTCCGGGTAAGTCATCACGCCTACCACGTCCAGGCTGTTGTGCTGGGGTCGATAGCCGGCGTCACCACGCTGACGGGGCTGGCGCTACTGATCTACCGGCGACGCAGCCGCGGCCCGGTGTTCATGGCCACCACGGTCAACGACAAGCTGATGTATGTGTTGCTGGCGGGGGCCATATCGGCGGGGCTGTATACGACCGCGTTGGGCTCGGGGACGTTCGGCGAGTCGTACAACTACCGCGAAACCGTCTCGGTGTGGTTCCGGTCCATCTGGGTGCTGCAACCTCGCGGCGAACTGATGGCGCTGGCGCCGTTGTACTACCAGCTGCATGTGATGATCGCGCTGGCGCTGTTTGCGATCTGGCCTTTCACCCGGCTGGTTCACGCGTTCAGCGCACCGGTCGCGTATCTGTTCCGGCCCTACGTCGTCTACCGCAGCCGCGGCGTCGCCACGCGCAAGGAGCTGGTCGGATCACATCTTCAGCGCCGCGGCCGCTGACTCGGCAGTGCGCGCCCACGCCAAGATCGGTAACCACGCCGTGCGGCGAACACGCCGACGACGGCGGTCACGCACCATACCGCTATCGCCGCGTATGCCAGCGGTGAGGACCGATCACCGATCGAGGCGCCCAGCGCGGTGTAGACGAATGCCCGCGGCATCGAACCGATAAACGCGCCGACGGCCATCTGCCACAACGGAACTCCAAACGCACCGAACGCATAGGAGGCGAGCGCATCCGAGATGCCGGGGACGAAACGCTGACCGACCACCGCCCACAGTCCGCGTCGTTCGATCAGCACGTCGATGCGGTCGGCGCGGCTCGCCCCCAGCAGAGTACGTGCGCTGTCGCGTCCGGCCCGACGGCCGACGAAGCTGGCGACGATCGCGGTACCCACCGTCGCACCCAGCGTCACAAAGATGCCCTCTACCGGACCGAACAGCAGACCGCTACCCGCTGCCAGGACCGGGCCCGGCACGAACAACGCTCCGAGGACAGCCGAGGCCACAACGTAGGTCAGCGGCGCCGCCGGACCTGTCGCCGAGACCGCGCGACGCATCACCTCGACGTCGACGACTCGTGCGACGGCTACCAGGTACCACAGCCCGAGTAGAAAGCCGGCGAACACGACGAGCCGCACGATGTGGTGTCGTCGGGATGTCAGCGGAGAACCGGGGTTGTCGACCATGCTGACCGCAATTCTTCCGCACCGGCATGTCCGGGCACGCCCTGGCTACTCGACAGTGCCTTTGACCAGACGGCCATCCTTGATGATGGCGACGAACGCCTCTTGGGGCCGGGCGATCAGCGAGATGTCGGCAACCGGATTGCCGTCGACGAGAACCAAGTCGGCCAGGGCGCCGTCGGCCACCACACCCAGCCGGCCGGGGTACGGGTTGCGCGGCCCGGACATGGCCAAGAGCTCGGCGTTGCGGATGGTCGCCTGCTGCAGCACCTCGGCGGGCGTGAACCAGCGGGTGAGCTCGGCAAGCTGGGCGCCCTGCCGGCTGGCGAGTGTGGTGTCGAACAATATGTCGGTTCCGAACGCGACCTTGACCCGGTGCTTGATCGCAAGCCGATACGCGGTGTCGGTGCCGGAGACCACCTGCCGCAGCTTTGCCGTCGTCTGCGGTGTGACCGGGATCGTGGGCTCGTCGTTCAGGAAGGGCTGCAGGCACCACCAGATGTCGTTTTCGGCGAGCAGCGCGGCGGTGTCCTCATCGATGAGGTGGCCGTGCTCGATGCACCGGACCCCGGCGGCGACGGCAGTGCGGATCGCGCGCGGCGTGTACGCGTGCACGGTGACGTAGGTGCCCCAGTTCTCCGCGGCCGCCACCGCGGCACGGATCTCGGCTTCGGTGAACTGGGCCACGTCGACCGGGTCATACGTCGAGGTGATACCGCCACCGGCCATCAGCTTGAGCTGAGAGGCACCGCGCCGCAACATCTCTCGTGCCCCCCGTAGCACTTCGGCTTCGCCGTCGGCGATGACGGCGGCACCGATGATCTCGGTGTAGCTCAGATGTCCGCAGATACCGCGAGGAACCTCGTGGGGCAGCCGGAAGTCGCCGTGTCCACCGGTCTGGGAGATGAACCCGCCCGAAGGATAAATGCGCGGGCCGACGATCACGCCCTCGTCGATCGCCTGCTTGATCCCGAACACCGGCCCGCCGAGATCGCGGACCGTGGTGAAGCCGCGTAGCAGCGTTTCCCGGGCGCCGGTGATCGCCCGGGCGTAGACGTAACCGAGTTCGCTGAGTTGCGCCACCGCCGCCGGGATGGTGGCGAACATCGCATGCCAGTGCGCGTCAATCAGCCCGGGTATCAACGTCTTTGCGGTCCCGTCGATCTTCGAGCCGGAGAATTCCGTCGAACCAGCGGGCGCCACCGCGGCGATCACGCCCTCCCGGATGGTGACGTCCATCGGCCCGGTGATCCGGCCGTCGACGCTGTCGAAGACGTCGACATTGGAAATACGCAGTTCGTGTGTGTCCATGCCGGCTCCTTGTCGAGACTGCGGCGGCTCGGCGAACCCCCGAAGTAGAGTATGGTCCAGGCCGGACGTTCTTTTGGACCAAAGTTCGGTTGACGGTAACGGATCGTGAAGACATTGCTACCCCGGTCGCCAACTGACCGAGTGACGGTCAATTAGCCTGGCTCGGTACGTCGGTGAGGTGCCGAGTGTCGCAGTTGACACATGAGCAGCCGCCTCTCTGGCGTAGAACATGATTCGTCGTTCTCCGTGGGGTGATCATCGGCGAGCCCCCGGATGGTCGTCGGGTCGCGAACTCGCCGCGCTGCCCGATGGTCGCCTTCTTGCGAGCACCGCGGTTACCGCACCGGCTTCACGCGTCGTTGTCGGCGGGTGGTCAGTTCAGATCGTGTTGTCGGCGCCGTCGTCTAGTATCGCTCATATGTTCGAAGTGTCGTTGCCCGATCCGGCTGAGCTGCGCCGATGCGACGACGCTGCGCTGGTGGCAGCGATCGAGGACTGTGCTCGCGCGGAGGCGGCCGCGAGTGCTCGGCGGTTGTCGGCGATCGCGGCCCTGACCTGTCGGCGCACGGCCAGTGACCAGCGCGCAGACTGGGCTTGCGACGAATGGGACAGCGCTGCTGCCGAGGTGGCTGCCGCGCTGGGTCTGAGTCAGGGCAGGGCGTCTGGGCAGATGCATCTGAGCCTGGCGTTGAATCGGCTGCCCAAGGTGGCGGCGCTGTTTTTGGCCGGAGGGATTAGTGCGCGGTTGATGTCGGTCATCGCGTGGCGGACCTATCTGGTCCGCGACCCCGAGGCGCAGCGACTCGTCGATGCCGCGGTGGCCGAACACGCCGGCGCGTGGGGGCCGTTGTCGGCGTCCAAATTGGAGCAGGCCATCGACGGGTGGGTTGATCGCTACGACCCCGGTGCGTTGCGGCGCACCCGTGCGGCGGCCCGCAGCCGCGACGTGTGCTTCGGCGACCCCGATGACGACGTGGGCACCGCCGCGTTGTGGGGCCGGCTCTATGCCACCGACGCCGCGATGCTGGATCGGCGGTTGACACAGATGGCCCGCGGGGTGTGCGACGACGACCCGCGCACGCTAGCTCAGCGTCGCGCCGATGCGCTGGGCGCGTTGGCCGCGGGCGCCGAACGGCTGGCGTGCGGGTGCGGTAACGCCGACTGCCCCTGCGGTGCCGGCGACACTAACGAGCGGGCCAGCGGTGTGGTCATCCACGTCCTCGCCGAGTCCTGCGCGCTGGATGCTGCAGCTGACCCGCACATTTCGGGTGAGGCGCCGCCATCGCGGCCAATCACTTCGGAGATGACGCTGGCCGAGGCGTTGGCGCCGGACCCCGAACCCGATCAGCCCACCGCGTCATCGGTCAAGCCGCCGGCCGCGTTGATTACCAGCGGGGGTGTGGTGCCTGCGCCGCTGCTGGCCGAGTTGATCCGCGGCGGGGCCACCATCAGCCCCGTGCGCCAACCCGGCGGCCGTGGGTTAGAGCCGCACTACCGGCCGTCGGCCAAGCTGGCGGAGTTCATCCGAATCCGCGATTTGACGTGCCGGTTCCCCGGATGTGACGTGCCCGCCGAATTTTGTGACATCGACCATACGGTGTCCTGGCCGTTGGGGCCCACACATCCGTCAAACCTTAAGTGTGCGTGTAGAAAACACCACCTGTTGAAAACGTTCTGGACGGCCTGGAAGGATGTGCAGCTGCCCGACGGCACGGTGATCTGGACCGCGCCCAACGGAGGGACCTACACCACCCGCCCCGGCAGCTGGATCTTCTTTCCCGCCTGGAACACCACCACCGGCGACTTGCCTCCAACACCAACCCCCGCAACTACGGTCGGTGACCGCGGCGTGATGATGCCCCACCGGCAACGCACCCGAGCCGCCGAGGGCGCCCGCCGCATCAAATGCGAACGGGCCCGCAACGATGCCCACGTTGCCGAACGCAACAAGCCACCACCATTTTGACCAGTCAAACGAAGACAGCGGATCACGGCGTCATGACAGCGCGGGCGGGATGGTGTGCACAGCCATCCACCGCAGAAATCACCTACGTTGCAACCGCATTCGCAATCCGGATGCCCGCACCGCGCGACGCTCGACCGCGGCCCGCACCGACGCCTCGGAACCGACCACCCGCACCTTCGCCTTGGCCCGGGTGACCGCGGTGTAGAAGAGTTCACGCGTCAGCAATCGCGAATCCTGTTCCGGCAGCAGAACTGTCACCACGTCGGCCTGGCTGCCCTGGCTCTTGTGGATGGTCATGGCGTGCATGGTTTCGACGTCGGACAACCGGCCCGTGGCGAAGGCGAGCGGCCCGGCCGCACCGGCCAGGACAGCGCGCAGACCGTCCGGGCCGACCATGGCCACACCGGTGTCGCCGTTGTACACCCGTAACCCGTAGTCGTTCGCGGTCACCAGCAGCGGACGCCCGGCATACCACTGCAACCAGGGCGGCTGGCCCGTTTCTTCGCCCAGCCAGGCCTCCACCTGTCGGTTCCAGTGCCCGACACCGAAAGGCCCGCGCCGGTGCGCGCACAGCATCCGGTGCTCGTCGAGGGTGCCCAACGCGGCGTCCACGGCTCCCAGCAGCGCCGCCTCGCGCAGCCGCAACGCGTGCGGCACCAACACCGCGCGCAACCGTTGCGTCGGGTCCTCGTCGTCGATGAACTCGATGTGCTCGTCACCCGATCGCAGCAGCGCCAGCACCCGGTCCGCGTCGCCGCCGCGAATCGCGTCAGCCAGGGTCCCAATCGATTTGCCGAACCTATGTGAGGTGCGCAGCGCGGCCACCCGCACGTCGTCTCGCGCCGCGAGCCCGTCCACCAGATCCGCCAGCACCGCACCGGCTTCCACCGACGCCAGCTGATCGGCATCACCCACCAGAATCAGCCGTGCGCCCGGACGAACCGCTTCCAGCAGCCGCGCCATCAGCGTCAGCGACACCATCGACGTCTCGTCCACCACGATCACATCGTGCGGCAACCGATTGCCGCGATCGTGCCGAAACCGCGACGACGTGTCGGGCCTGCTACCGAGCAGACGATGCAGCGTAACCGCCTGCAAGTGGCCGAGTCTCATGCGATCGGCCGCATCGAGGCGGGTCACCTCGTGTCGCACCGCCTCGGCCAGCCGCGCCGCCGCCTTGCCGGTCGGCGCTGCCAGCGCGATGCGGGGCCGCGACCGGCCGGCCAGTTCGGCCTGTTCGGCCAGCGCCGCCAGCAGGCGCGCGACCGTGGTGGTCTTGCCGGTCCCCGGCCCGCCGGTGAGTACCGTCACGCCCTGCGACACCGCGATTTCCGCCGCGCCGCGCTGCTCTTCGAAGCCGGGCGGGAAGAGCCGCTCGAAGGCGGGCACTTCGGCGGTAGGCCCGGACGGTCTGGGAACCAGCATGGCCACCAAGTCGTCACACACCTGCTGTTCCTCGCGCCGGTACCGGTCGAGGTAGAGCAGCCGATCGTCATAGAGATGCAGCACCGGCGGATCCGCGAGCAGCGTGCTGGCCCGCACCGCGGTCAGCCACTGCTCGGCGTCCGGCCACGGTAGGCCGTCAGCGGCCTCCGCGATCGTCGACATGTCCACGCACACCGATCCACCGCGCAGCGCCCGCACCGCCAGCGCCGCGGCCAGCGCCACCCGGTCATCTGTCTCCCTGCCCAGAGCGCAAAGACGCTGTGCCACGTGGACGTCCGCGAGATCGAGCACCCCGGCCTCGTTGAAGCTGCGCAGCAGGCCCGCCGCGGTAACGGCGGTCTCGACGTCGACAAGGCTCACGCGGCACGTCTCCCGTCATCCAGCAGATCCGACAGCGCGACCACCAAGTCGGCCGGCGCGCGCCAGCCGAACACACCGGCCGGATGCCCGTCCCGGATCGGCGTTCCGGCACCACACATTCCCCGCACGAACAGATACAGCACCCCGCCCAGATGCCGTCGCGGATCATATCCGGGCTGCCGCCACCGCAGAAACCTGTGCAGCACAACCACATACAACAGCGCCTGCAACGGGTAGTCGGAATGCAACATGGCCTCGGTCAAGCGGTCGACGCTGTAGTCGGCGGCGGTGGCGCCCAAGTGGTTGGTCTTGTAGTCCACCACCAGGTAACGCTGCTGCGGCAACCGCAACACCACATCTATCGACCCGGACAGATACCCCCGCAGCGACTGACCGCCCAAACCGGGCGACGTCAACCGATCGGCGTAGGACCAGAACGGGTCACTGCGCGGCAGGTGCACCCGCAACAGCTCACCCACATCCGATAACGACACCCGCGGCGCGCGGGCCCGCAGATCACCGCCCGCCAGCGGTATCTCGAAGTCCAGCTCCCGCAGCCGATCCCGCACCCCGATCTGGCGCAATGTCAAGTCGCCGGCCAGCAGGCCCAGTGGCGAGTCGTGCATCGGCACCAGCGCCGTCGCCAGCTCGGCGGCGTCGGTGTCGACCGGCCACCACGGCGCGTGCCGTCGCACCTGCTCCTCGAGCTCGCCAGCCAAGTCGGCGGCCTGCGGGTCGGCCGTTTCCAGCACCGCATGCACCAGCGACCCGAACGCCGCACCGGACGGCATGGCGGCCAGCGGCGAGTCGAGGTCGGCACCTGAACCCGGTTCGCTGACGACCACCGCATCCACCTCGTCATCGCGCACGTCGACCTCGGGTTCGCTGGTCACTCCGGACGTCACAATCGCATCTGCGGCGCGCACCAGCGCCGAATACGACGTGCGCCGCCACGTGGTGTCGATCTGGCGATGAAAGTGCCGGACCGCGAAACCGTCAGCCGAAGAAGCTGTTTCGATGGCGGCGGGGGAGACGATCGTCGATTCCTCGACCGACGGTCCGCCGGCTTCCTGCCAGCGCGTGAACACCGCCCATGCGTCGTCGTCGCGGATCCGCGGTGCGCACTTGTCCGGCACCAGCGGGTCACCGCTGCCACGACCGCGCAGTAAACGCGACAGCCCGCCGTTGACTTCGTCGATGGTCGGCGCCCACCAGGCCACCACCTGGGACTGGGCCCGGGTGAGCGCGACATAGGTGAGCCGGATGTTGTCGCGGGCCGCCTCGGCGCGGTTCAACTCCTCAACCGATCGGCTGTTGTCGCCGCCGAGATAGAGGCATCGGGTATCGGTGTCGTCGTGATACAACATGATGTCTTCGCGCCGGACATTCCTGTTGAACAGGAACGGCACGTACACGATCGGAAACTGCAGACCCTTGGCCACGAACACCGTCATGATCTGCACCGCTGCGGCGTCGCTGTCCAATCGCCGGTTCTGCTCGGCGGCGCGGGTGGTGTCGTCGCACTGCCGGCGCAGCCAATCACGAAGGGCCGGAAGGCCATAGCGCTGCCGATGCGCCGTCTCGTGCAACAGCTGAGCGAGATGCGCCAGGTCGGTCATGTGTCGCTCGCCGCCACGCTGGCCCAACACCCGGCGGCCCATGCCGGCCAGCTGCGCGGCCTCGAACACCGCCGCCACACCCCGCAGCCGGGCCTGGTCCGTCCACTCACGCAGCGTCGCGGCCACCCGGTCGGTCAGCGCATCCCCTTCGGCGGCAAGCGTTTCCACGGTCTCGCCGAAAAACATGGTGCAGGCGGCGGCGCGGACCAGCCCGCTGCGTTGCGGTGCGTCGAAGGCCTCCAGCAGGCACAGCCAGTCTTTGGCCGCCCGCGACGCGAACACATCGGTGTCGCCGGTGTAGACCGCCGGGATACCCGCCCTGGCCAAGGCGTCCCGACAGGCCCGGGCGTCTCGGTGATGTTCGACGATCACCGCGATGTCCCCGGCCGCCACCGGTCGTTCGGCGAACCGGGCGCCGCTGGACAGCAGGGACGCGATGTCCCCGGCCAGGTCGGCGGGAATATGCTCGCGCAACACGCCGATTGGCACATTGGCGGTACCGTCGTAGCCGACGGTCGGCCGCCTGACGACCCGCAGCCGAAACGGCGCGCCGCGCGGCGCCCCCTGCAGCCGATGCCCGCCGTGGTGCGCCTCGATGTCGTGCACCACGATCTCCGGATGACCCAGCGCGGCACCCCGCAGCACCGTCTGCAGGCTCTCGACGAGCACCCTGTCACTGCGCCAGTTGACTCCGAACGTGTAGCGGGCGTCGGCGGTGCGGGCCGCCTTGAGGTAGGTGTAGATGTCGCCGCCGCGAAAGCCGTAAATAGCCTGCTTCGGGTCGCCGATCATTATCAGCGTCGACACGCCCCGGAAAGCACGTTCCAGCACCTGCCACTGGATCGGATCGGTGTCCTGGAATTCGTCCACCAACACGATTCGCCACCGGCGCCGCATCCGGTCACGAGCCGGCGAGTCCGCTGCCGCAAGGGCTTTCGACAACCGCAGCAGCAGGTCGTCGTAGCCGAGAATCCGTAGCCGGCGCTTACGCCGTTCGAGCTCGTCGAGCACCTGCTCGGCGAAGTCCAACCGGACACCGGCCGCGCTGTCCGGGTCGGGATCCAGCGGGCGCCGCTGCGCGTACGGATCGCCGACGACGTTGCGGGCCAGGTCGAGCGCCTGCGCGTATGTCAGCGCCGGATCGGTGTCGGTGTTGGCGAAGCGCGCGAGGTAGCGGTCGTCGACGATCTCGGCCACCAGATCGTCGAGGCTCTCCCGCAAGGTGAAGCCGGAATCGCTGTCACCCGCCACACCAAGGGATCTCAGCACCGAGCCGCAGAACTCGTGCGTGGTGGCGATGGTGGCGGCATCGAAGTTGGCCAGCGCGTCACGCAGCCGAGCCAGCCGTACGGCCCGCTCGGCCTCGCTACCCAGCAGGTGCCTGACCAGATCAGTGTCGGTTGGCATCCGGCCGTCTAGAGCGGCCACCGCCGCCACGATCTGGTCGCGGACGCGTTCGCGAAGCTCGCGGCTGGCCGCGCGGTTGAACGTGATCAGCAGCATCTCGTCGAGGGTGACGTCGGTCTCGGCGAGGTAGCGGGTCACCAGACCGGCCAGCGCGAACGTCTTGCCGGTGCCCGCGCTGGCCTCCAGCACAATGGTGGCGCCATGGGCGGGCAGCGGCCCCAGCAGGTCGAAGCGTTCCATCAGCCGGTCCTCTCGGCGTTGAGCAGCGGCAGCCACAACCGGGCCGCCAGCGCACCCAGGCGGGTGCCCTCGCCGGCCGTCTCCTCGCCCGGGCGGGGCGAGCCAAGCAGCACACCGAAGGCGGGCTTGTCGCCCCAGACCCGTAGGTGCGCCGGCTCACGATCGTCCCCGTCACGAAACCTGTTGGACTCCCACCTTTCTCGCGCGGCCGCTGCGGGGTCGTCGCCGTCCCGGCGCGCCTGCGCCCACGCGTACGACGTTTTCAATGGCAGCGGCAACGGCTCGCGCCGGCCCGCATCGTAGAGCGAGACCAGATCGCGCAGTACGGCCACCGGGTCCGGAGCCGGTGCGAATTCCCTTCTGGCGGTGCGGTTCCTGCTGGCTCCGCGGCCGATGCACAGCGCCGCCCACTCGCGGCCCGGAAGTTGAGCGGCCAACGCGACCAGCCCGATCCATGACGTCAGCACATGCTTGGGCGCCAGCTTCGAGTACGTCACCGACACCAGATGCTCGCCGTAGACGGGCGTGACGGTCCCGCTGAGCCGGCGGCCGGTACCGAGATCGATGTCAATGTCGTAGGCGTCGCCGTCGGCCGCCATGTGCGGCAGCGCGGCCCGGGCCAGCTGGCAGGCACAGTCGAGGATTTCCTTCGTCTTGCGCACGCCAATGCGCCCGGGCGGCAGGGTTCCGCGGCGCCATTCGGCGTTGGCGGCCGCGTCCGGATGCATGCCGCGCAGGATGTCGTGCAGTATCCGGTCGCCGACCGTCCACGCCTGCAGGGCGTCGATCTCGACGGGCATTTCGTCCTCGACGGTGTCGACGTCCCAGGGCAGGGTGACGTCGAGTGCCCGGAAGAATCCTTTGACGGGGTTCTTGAAGAAGTCCAGCAGATCGGCCAGCGTCACGTCGCCGGTGGGCGGCTCAGGCAGCCGGTCGCCAATGAAAGGCGCAGGCGCACAGCGCGTTCCGGTGGCCGCTTCGGCGGCCGCGAGCGCAGCAGGGTCAAAGGTGAACGGTGTGGCGGGCACCAGTGCCCCGGGTGTGACGTTCTTGCGGTCGAAGGGCTGCAGCGGATGTCTGGTGAGGATCTGCCGCCGCACCGGCGCTACGGTCGTGCGATCCAGCGCGTCGAGCAGCTCGGCGAGCGGCACGGCCGGCGGACGCGGCTGGCCGGTGTGTTCGTCGGCGCCGGTGTAGGTGATCACCAATGTCTCGGTGGCCGAGCCGATTGCGTCAAGCAGCAACTGGCGATCCTCGGAGCGGACGTCACGCTCACCGGTCATCGGCGCCCGCGCCAGCAGGTCGTCGCCGTCGGGCGCGCTGTGCCGCGGGAAGATTCCGTCGTCGAGGCCGAGCAGGCACACGACCCGATGCGGCACAGATCGCATCGGCACCATGGTGCACACGGTCAGGGTGCCGGTGCGAAAGTTGGCCCGGGTGGGACGTCCGGCCAGTGATGCGTCCAGTAACGCCGACACATCTGGCAGCCGCAGCAGGGTGGCTGCGCGGTCGCCGGCTTGCGCGCGGACATCGGCGAATTCCCGCTGTAGCTGCGCCTGCTGCCAATCCTCATCGCAGCGCGTGATCAGACCGACCCCGTCCGTCAACGCATCCAGCCAGTCGGTCAACGGCATTGCGCCACTGAGTCGTTCGACCACGTGATGTAACCTCGCGACGTACTCGGCCAGGCGTCCCGCCAGGTCCACCCGGTTGCTGCCGACGTCGTCGAGGGGCAACGCGGTGTCCAGCCACGCTCGCGAGTCGTCCGACATGGCCACGCCGGTGAGGATGCGGTCGATGCCGAACCGCCAGGTGTTGTGCAGGAAACGCTCCAGGCCGTACGGCCGGCGATGGCGCCGGTCGAAGCCCCACCGGATGTTGGACTGGCGCACCCAGTCGGTGATCACGTCGAGATCGTCGTCGCTGAAACCGAAGCGGGCGCGCACCGGGATGGCCTGCGCGAGGTTGAGCACCTGGCTGGCGGTGGCCCGACCGCCGGCAATGACGAGCAGTTCGGCGGCGACGCCGAGCAGCGGATTGGTCTGGGTGAGCGCGCGGTCGGCGAGCCTGACCCGAAGCCGGTGCCCGGGATGCCCGAGGCCGGCGACCTCACCCAGGCCGAAGCCGGCCACGATCAGCGGCGCGTAGGTCTCAATATCAGGACACATCACCACGATGTCGCGCGGTTGCAGGGTCGGGTCGTCCTCCAGTAGACCGAGCAGCACCTCGCGCAGCACGTCGACCTGCCGGGCGGGCCCGTGGCAGGCGTGGACCTGCACCGAGCGGTCGCCGGCGGCCAGCCGCCGTCCGTCTGGGCGCGCCTCGTTGGCGGCGATGTCGGCTTGCAGCCAGCCCAGCAACGTGTCGGGTTTGGTTGTCCCGCCGAGGAATTCGTCGGTCGCCGGAGCGGCCGGCAGCGCCCGTTGCAGCTCCCGCAGGTCGCGCCCGAGGGTGTGCAGCAGCGGATGCCGGGCAGCGTGCCCGCTGGTGTCCTGGCGTCGTTGCACCGCGCCGTGGACACCGGCGAGCGCTTGCCACAGATCGTCACTGGGGTGGGGCAGCCACAGGTGCAGATCGTGATGAGTGGCCAGCGCGCCGAGCAGTTGCACGTCGGTGCACGCCAGCCGGGTGTGCCCGAACAGCGAAAGCCGCGCCGGCAAGTCGGCCGGGCCCGCGGTCAGCCGGGCCACGGTCCGTTCGTGCCGGAGGTGCGGCGGCTCGGCCGCGACCGCGGCGACCAATGCCCGCCACAATTCGGGTTGCCACGCCAGGTCGGCGTCCACGCCGTCGAGGTGCCCGTCCAGCCAGCCGGCCAGCAACGCAGGACGCTGCCGCGCGTAAGAGGCGAACAGCCCGGCCAGGCGGCGCGCCACCGAATAGCGGCGACCGCGGCGCAACTCGGCCTCGACGGCGTCGGTGTCGAAGTGGCCCAAATGTGTTGCCAGTGAGCGGCACCACGGTTCGTCGAGGACGGTGTCGATCACCTCCAGCAGCGGCCACGTCATGGCCTCCGGCGACCACGGGTCGGTGTCGGCGGTCCCGGTGATCTCGGCGATCAACGACTGCGGGCTGCGGAATGTAACGGCGGCGCACACTCCGTCGCCGTGGGCGCCGCGGCTGCCCAACACCTGGGACAGGTGTTGGCTCAACCAGCGTTCCATGCCGCGGGCGGCGACCAGCACCAGCTCCGATGCGAACGGGTCGGGCAGCGGGTCGGCCAGCAGGGCGCCGAGTCCGTCGGCAAGCAGGTCGGTGCGCTCGGCACGGTGGAGATGAAGCGCCATCGCCGGCCACGATAGCCCGCCGGACCGACACTGATGGCGAAGAACCGCCAGCCGTGGGGACTTCGTCGTCATGACTGATCGCCGTGCGGTGCCGGAACCCACTGTGGGTGACCAGGACAAGGCCCGGCGCGTTTTTGGCGTCCCCGACTACCGTCCCGATCCGCAAACCTAACCGGCGGCCTTTCGGCGGGGCCGTCCACTACGGGCGCTGGTGATGCTCCTTCGGCACCTTTTCGGCGACAACGCAGTTGGCAGGTGTCGGTGTTCAGTTCGCTGTGTTCGCTGCGGCGGCGGGCCTCAGCCTTGCCCGGGGTAACCGCGTGGCGGCAGCGCTGGCGGCGATGCGGGTGCTGCTTGGCTGCGTGACCAGGGCTGGCGAATTGTCGAGCGCCGCAACCTCGGCTGGCTTATGTGGTACGGGGGGCCGTAGTTTTCCACGCGCCTGGTCGCCGCCACGAAACCTCGGTGACGCATGCTAGTTGGATGAACAGATCCCGCATTACCGAACAGATCGTCTTGGCCCGCCTGTCCAAAGGGCTCACCTGGCAGGAACTGGCCGACGCCATCGGTAGACCGGTGGTATGGACGACGTCGGCGCTGCTTGGACAGCACCCTATACCCGCCGAACTCGGTACGGTCCTGGTCGAGATGCTGGGTCTTGACGCATCGGCGGTGCCCGTGCTGGCCGCTCCGCCGATGCGCGGCGGTCTGCCCACCGCGGTGCCCACCGACCCCACGATCTACCGCTTCTACGAAGCGCTGCAGGTCTACGGGGAAGCCATCAAGGAATTGATCCACGAGAAGTTCGGCGACGGCATCATGAGCGCGATCAACTTCAGCGTCGACGTGCACAAGAAGACGCATTCCTCGGGCGACCGCGTGGTGGTGACATTCGACGGGAAATTCCTTCCCTATCAGTGGGTTGCGGCCGACGAGCAGTGACAGAGCGTTCAGGAGGTGAGCACCTGTGGTGAAAGCTCCTTGAGCATCGCGTTGGCCCAGCGCATCTGGCGCAGGGTCTCCGGATGGCAGCGTGCCGTCAGCTCGAGTAGCTCCAGATCCTTGGCCGCCTGCGCGGCCTGGCCCAACAGCTCCCAGTCCAGCGATGCCCCGGCGGCGATCCGGTGTATTCGCCGTAGGTCGGCGAGCAGCAACAGGGCCGGTTGCGGGCGGTGTCGCAGCATGCCGCTCATCCGAGTCTGCGCAAAGCCGGTCAACGCGCGGGTATGCGGATCGGCGGACAGCCGCAGCCCGTAGTGGCGGCCGTGGCGGGCCAGCTCTTCGAGGTGATGCTGCGACCAGCCGGCCTGGTCGTGCGCCAGGTGATAGATGTCCTGGTCGCTGCGGTGGCGGGCGGCCATCACGTTGAGTCGGTGGGCGAGTTGGCGCTCGGAGCGATGCAATTCGCGAATGGCGAGCTTGAGCTTCACGACGCACCCCCACTGACCAGGGCTTCGGCAGCGCGGGCCGCCGCTCCGCCCGCCGTATCGTGGACCGTGTCGTCGACCGGTGCCGAGGCTGCGGTGGTCGGCGCGGATGAGGCACCACCGGTTCCGGCGCGCAGCCGCCGCAGCCGCGCGGCCGCCGTCTTGTAGATCGGTTGTTTGGACACCGGATCCCAATCGGTCAGCGTGAGCTCATTGGCAGCCCGATGATGGCCACGGTCGCCCCCGGCGTCCCAATAGCCGTAATGGAACGGCACGAACAACACGCCGTCGCGGATGCCGCTGATCCGGGCGGCGCAGCGGACCCTGCCGCGCGGGGTGCTCACCTCGACGGTATCGCCCTCCGCGATACCGAGACGGCCCGCGTCGCGCCGCGAGACTTCCACCCACATCTCGGGTGCGGCGCCTTGAAGTTGCGGTGCCCGAGCCGTTTTGGTGCGGGTGTGGAAATGGTAAAGGGTGCGGCCGGTGATCAACGCGAACGGGAAATCGGCGGTGGTCGGCTCGTGCGGCCGAATATATTCGGCCGCTTTGATAATGGCCCTACCGTAGGCGTTCATCGCACGGTATTCGGTGGGCTCCAGCGGAGCGCCGGTGATCAGATCCTTGCCGTAAGCCTCGCAGTAGTCGGGATGCGCCCAAAATCCGGCGTCAGTGTATAACCGTTCGGTACCGTCGGGATAGTCTGCGTTACAAGGCCATTGGATGCCGCTGCCGCCGCGTAGCTTGTCGTAGCTCAGACCGGTGTAGTCGCAGGGCCGCCCGGCGCTGCATTTCTTCCACGCCTCGAACGCCGACTCGGGATCGGTCCACCACATCAGCGGCCGGCCGTCCTTGTCGCGAAAGTCCATGCGCCGCGCATAGTCGAGAAAAATGTCCAGGTCGCTACGCGCGAACCCTGGTGGCTCGATGGCCTTTTCGGAGAGGTGCACGGTGCGGTCGGCATTGGTGAACGTTCCTGTTTTCTCGCCCCACGCGGCGGCCGGCAATACCACGTCGGCCAGCTCGGCCGTCTCCGTCATGAAGATGTCCTCGACGACGAGGAACAGTCGCGTCTGGGCCAAGATGTCGCGGATCCGCGAGAGCTCCGGCAGCGACACCGCCGGATTGGTGGCGGTAACCCACAGCATCCGAAGCGTGCCCTCTTCGGCATAGCGGAACATCTGCATCGCGTGCGTGGGCGGCGCATAGTGCGGGATCTGTTGTGGCTCAATGTTCCACACGCGGGCCAAGTCGGCAACGTGTTCGTCGTTGGACCAGTTGCGGAAGCCGGGCAGATCCCCGTCGGCGCCGCACTCACGAGTGTTCTCTGCCGTCGGTTGCCCGTTCATCTGCAAGATGCCGCAACCCGGCTTGCCCAGCATGCCGCGCACCAGGTGGATGTTGTTGACCTGCACCGCTGCCGCGGTGGCTTGATGGGACTGGTAGAAGCCCTGCAGCACGGTGGACAGCAGCCGCTCGGCAGTGCCGAGAAGCCTTGCCGCGCAGCGGATGTCGTCGGCGTCGACGCCGCAGATCTCGGCGGCGCGCTGTGGGGGGAACTCCGCAACCCGGTTGCGGAGCTCGTCGAAGCCGACGGTGTGCGCGTCGATGTACTCGCGGTCGACCCATCCGTGCTCGATGATCTCGTGCAGCAACCCGTTCATCAGCGCCACATTCGTGCCCGGCAGCGGCGCCAGGTGAACCGTGGCCTGCCGGGCCACGGGGGTGAGCCGGGGGTCGACGCACACGATGGCGGGCGGCGTGTCGCCGGCCAACCGGTCGAGCATCCGCGCCCACAGCACGGTCTGCGTCTCGGCCACGTTGTGCCCGAACAGCGCAATGACATCCGCGTGGTCGACATCGGTGTAGGAACCGGGCTGGCCGTCGCAGCCGAACGACTCCTTCAGCGCCTCGGCGGCCGTCGCCGTGCAGAGCCGGGTATTGCCGTCGACGTGGTTGGTGCCGATCGCGCCGTGCGCGATGACGGCCTGGGTGTAGTACTCCTCGAGGAACAGCTGCCCGGAGGTATAAAACCCGATTGCGCTGGGGCCGTGGCTGTCCAGCAGCTCCCGGCTGCGCTGCACGATCGCGTTCATGGCGGTGTCCCAGTCGCACGGCCGCAATTGCCCGTCGCGGCGGATCAGCGGTGTGGTGAGACGATCTGGTGATGCGTTGGCCTGCCAGCCGAACAGGTCCTTGGGATCGAGCCGACCGTGGTTCACCCGGTCGACGGCGCGGCCCCGGACCCCGACGATGCGCCCCTGCTTGACGGCGATATCCAGGCCGTCCCCGTTGGAGTGCAACACCGCAGCCGACTGCACCCACTGATCAACCGATTCCGGGTTCAGGCCGTCCGCCAGGTATTGGTCGATGCGCTGCGGCCAGTCCTGGCCTGCTCCGTAGGGCGTCCTGGTTCCCCAGGGCTGGGCGATCCGGTCCGGCGTAACCATGAGCGGATAGTTACCCGGCGCTGAGAATACGAAACGCCGGGCTTTTTCGGCCGTTGACGGCCGTTGACGGCCTTTTACCGCCGTTACACGCCGAATTCGGCTTCTATTCCGTCAATCGCGGCGCGCATGGCTTTCAGGGCGTCGGCACGGGCGCGTAATTTGGTCGCGGCGTGGGCCTGCTGATTGAGACCGGCGAATTCATGCGCGGCTTCCTCGGCGCGGCTGAGCACCACTTCGGGCAACGCGATCTCGTCGATAAAGCCGGCCGCCAGCGCGGTTTCGCCGAAGAATGTCTTGGCCAGCCCGGCGGCTTGCTGGTAGGCCGACGGAGTCAGCCGCAGTTTCATGATTTCCAGGGCGGCGTAGGGAATGGTCATGCCGATCGCGACTTCGTTGGCCTGAATGTTGTAGGCATGCGCGGCCACCCGGTGGTCGCCGGAGGTCAACAGGAACGCGCCCATCGCGATCGCATGACCGGTACAGGCCATCACCACCGGCTTGGGATAGGACAGCAGCCGGTAGGCCAACTCGAACCCGCCGCGCAGCATGTCGATTGCGGGCTGCACTTCGCCGGAGGTCAGGACCTTGAGGTCGAAGCCGCCGCTGAACACCCGGTGATTGCCGGCGATGACCAGTGCCCCGACGTTGTCCCGGTCGGCTTGGTCAATCGCCTCGTTGAGGGCGCGCTGCATGTCCGGGCCGATCACGTTGACCTTGCCGTCGTCCATCCGGATCACCGCGATGGTTTCGTCGTGGGTATAGGTGACCGGGCCGCTCATGGGTTTACTCCTTCGGTAGGGACGTCGATTGAATCAGATCACCATGACCGCGCATCGCTTGCCCGGTCGCAGAACGCCCTCAGACCCGCTGCCCGCGATGCTTGCCCAGCTCGCTTTCCGCGTCACCCCAACGCAGGCTGACGTCGGTGGGTTCGTCGAGTTGGCGGGTTCGCCATCGGTCCTGGGTCTCCTGGACCGCGCGGTTGATCCGGTCGATCTCGCTGCGGAAAACGTCGGGTCGCGTTTCCTTGCTCGCATAGTGAAAATACGTCAGCAGGCTGCGTAACAGCTCCAGCTTCTGCTTTTCCCGTTTCGCCAGGTCGTGGGTCGTCATGAGCTCGATCCGCTGAACCGGCGGTAGGGCATCCCAGTCCAGCACCACTTTTGTCTCCAGTGGACGCCGCCCCCGTCGCCAGAACCGCCAGCCGGGCCGCTGCTCGGGGCGGTCGTAGTAGATCACCGTCCCCTCGAACCGGGATTCGACGCCATGGCCGATCTCGGCGCGGTCCAGCGCCGAATCCCACACCATCCGCCATTCCTGACCGGGCGCCAGCGTCGGCAGTTCGCGGGGCAACTGCAATTCGACGACGTCGGCGTAACCGTCCGAGGCGTTCTCGTATTCGGCCACGGTCGGCGGATTGGGAAACGAGAACCGGATGTCGTAGGCCGCGGTACGACCGAAGTTTCGGACCACCAGTTCGATCACATGCCAGTCCGCTACGTGGGGCTCCATCAGCATCGACACATACGGTCGCGTCTGTTCGAACGTCAGTTCGCGGTTGCGGCGAATCTGATAGTTCATCACGACCAGTGCGATAACGCCGAGCGCCAGCGCCGCCCACGCAGCCACCGCGAACCAGGTGCCGGACTCGACATCGGTGACCCCATGCCAGCTGCTCTGGACCCACCCCATGGAATCCACCCTCCGCTTATACCACCACACCGATCCGCAGGCGAAATTGAGTAACGCACGATCTTGGATGTGACCCCCCATCGCGGCGGCGGGCACGTGGCGGGATCAACCCGGGTCTGCCGCTGCTCAGCCGCCCATCAACATGCGCCACTGACCGAGGTCGGCGGCGCGATAGACGTAGTTCGACCGCTTGACCTCCGAGAGTGGCGCACTACGTTCGGCCGAATACCAGTGCCCCGGAAATATCGTCGGATCGCCGGGTAGCGCGGCCAGCTGTTGCAGGCTGCGGTAGATCTCGTCGGAATCCCCGCCGGGGAAGTCGGTGCGCCCGCAGCCCTCCAGGAACAGCGTGTCACCGGCGACCAGCCGGCCGTCGAGTAGGAAACATTGACTGCCCGGCGTGTGGCCCGGAGTGTGCAGCAACTCGATCTCGATGTCGCCGATGGCGACCTTGTCGCGGTGCTCATGGGTGGTCAGATCACTCATCGGAATCCCGGTTACCCGGGAAACCCACAATGCCTCATGGGTGTTCACGTGCACCGGTACGATGGCCCGCTCCAGCAACTCGGCCAATCCCTTGAGCTCGAAGCCCATCATCGAGCCGCCGACATGGTCCGGGTGATGATGGGTCACCAACACCCCCGACAGGTGCATGTCGTCAGCTTCCAGCCTGTCGACGAGGTCGCCGGCGGCATAGGCGGGGTCGACCACCACGCAGTCGCCGGTCTGCCGGTCGCCGATCAGGTAGGCGAAGTTGCGCATTTGCGCGGCGATCATGTCGCCGACCGCAAAGTCGCGACCGGAGAGCAGTTGCCGGAAATACAGCCGGTCCGAATCTGACACGTCACCAGACTATGACTGATCCAAGATCGGTCCAATCCTGGCGGCCTTGACGCCACGATGCCCCGATGCGAAATGCGGGGCTTCTGTGATTCCGCGGGCGAAGCCGGTGGGTATTGTTGGCGCATGCGGAAGAAGGTCGAGATCGAGATCGACGACGATCTGGTCCAGGAAGCGATCCGTCGGTACGGCCTGGCTGATGCGCGCGAAGCGGTCCATCTCGCGTTGCGGACCCTTCTCGCCGAGGGCGGTAGCGGGGAGGCCGACGAGGAGGAATACGACGAGTTCAGCGATCTCAGTGTGCTCGACCCGCACCGGGGCCATCGCGGCGGCTGATCTGCGCCCCGGTCATGGCCCCCGTCGTCCAGCGTCTCGAGGACGCCAGTTTGCGCATCGCGTCGCACGTGGTTTGGTGACGCCGCGCGCCAGGCTGTACCCTCTTTTTGCCCGGGGCTCGACTGGCCGTTACGGGTGAGCGGCCCCCTTAGCTCAGTCGGTAGAGCGTTTCCATGGTAAGGAAAAGGTCAACGGTTCGATTCCGTTAGGGGGCTCGGCGGACGCCGAGCAGGAGGGCAGCCCTGAACCAAGGCGGGGCGGCCCAGAGGCGATGTAGCTCAGTCGGTTAGAGCGAACGACTCATAATCGTTAGGTCGCCGGTTCGAGTCCGGCCATCGCTACAACACAACACCGAGACGTTTGACACCAGATTCGAGAGAGAACGGTCATGGCTTCCAGTACCGACGTGCGGCCTAAGATCACTTTGGCGTGCGAGGTGTGCAAGCACCGCAACTACATCACCAAAAAGAATCGCCGCAACGACCCGGACCGCCTGGAGCTGAAGAAGTTCTGTCCGAACTGCGGCAAGCACCAAGCGCACCGCGAGACGCGGTGACCACATACGGTAGCCAAACTGATTCGGTAGATTCGATAGCCGTGCCACTGACAACCAACATTGTCGGGATGCATTACCGCTACCCCGACCATTATGAGGTAGAGCGCGAGAAAATCCGCGAGCATGCGCAAGCCGTACAAAATGACGACGCCTTCTTTTTCGACGAGAAGGCCTCCGCGGAGCTTGGCTACGACGGGCTGTTAGCGCCGTTGACGTTCATCTGCGTGTTCGGCTACAAGGCGCAATCGGCGTTTTTCAAACACGCGAACATCGCCGTGCAGGACGCCCAGATCGTCCAGGTCGACCAGGTGTTGAAGTTCGCCAAGCCGATCGTTGCCGGTGACAAGCTCTACTGCGATGTGTATGTGGATTCGATGCGTGAGGCGCACGGCACCCAGATCATCGTGACCAAGAACATCATCACCAACGAAGACGGTGACATTGTGCAGGAGACCTACACGACCCTGGCGGGTCGTGCCGGCGAGGACGGGGAAGTGGGATTTTCAGATGGCGCTGCGTGAGTTCAGTTCGGTCAAGGTCGGAGACCAGCTTCCGGAGCGGACCTATCCGCTGACCCGCCAGGATCTGGTGAACTACGCCGGCGTGTCGGGTGACTTGAACCCGATTCACTGGGACGACGACATCGCCAAGGTCGTCGGGCTGGACACCGCAATCGCCCACGGCATGCTGACGATGGGCATCGGCGGTGGTTACGTCACGTCGTGGGTCGGGGATCCGGGTGCGATCACCGAGTACAACGTGCGGTTCACCGCCGTGGTACCGGTGCCCAACGACGGCAAGGGTGCTGAGCTCGTGTTCAGCGGCCGGGTGAAGTCGGTGGATCCCGACAGCAAGTCGGTCACGATCGCGCTCACTGCCACCACCGGCGGCAAGAAGATCTTCGGTCGGGCCGTCGCGTCGGCGAAGCTGGCTTAGGAACCCGCATAGGCCATGGCGCTCAAGACCGACATTCGCGGGATGATCTGGCGGTATCCCGACTACTTCATCGTGGGCCGCGAGCAACTCCGCCAGTTTGCGCAGGCCATCAAGTGCGACCACCCGGCCTATTTCGAAGAGGACGCGGCCGCCGAACTGGGCTACGACGCGATCGTGGCTCCGATGACCTTCGTGACAATCCTGGCCAAGCTGGTCCAGCTGGATTTCTTCCGCAATGTTGACATCGGCATGGAGACCATGCAAATCGTCCAGGTCGACCAGCGGTTCGTGTTCTACAAACCGGTGCTCGCCGGGGATAAGCTGTGGGCCCGCATGGACATCCACTCCGTGGACGAGCGTTTCGGCGCCGACATCGTCGTCACGAAGAACACCTGCCACAACGACAACGGCGAGCTGGTGCTGGAGGCCTACACCACGCTGATGGGCCAGCAGGGCGACGGCTCCGCCAAACTCAAATGGGATAAGGAATCAGGGCAGGTCGTCAGGACCGGGTAATTAGTATCTGGCACCGGCGCCCGGCTAGACTCTAGTACACTCGGACCCCGGGGTTTTCCCAACATTAGCGCATTTTTCCGTGAGTCGGTCGAGCGAAGCCGGCGACGGGAGCGAGACGGACGAGTTGTCTCACTTCGGTTCGTGACCACCGACCGGATGCGCGCGTGTCATGTAAGCCCCGGCACGAGTAGGTTGGCCTGCCAACCGCGAAGGGGCGTAGCTCAACTGGCAGAGCAGCGGTCTCCAAAACCGCAGGTTGCAGGTTCAAGTCCTGTCGCCCCTGCTGAAGGCAAAGACATGCCATGCTGGACACTGGGAGGACACCCAGTCTTAGCGGGACGGCTGGCGCGATAGTTAGCGAACAAAGGAGCACGCGGTGAGCGACGAGCGCGACGCCGCCGACGGCGCCGCAAGCGACGGCGGCGCAACCGAGGACGGCAGCGACGGCGGTGGTCGCACGGCCGTGGTGACGAAGTCCGTGGTGCGGCCGCAACGACCGACCGGCAAGCGGTCTCGGCAGCGTGCGGTAGAGGCCGACGAGGACGCCGAGGACACGGAGCCGTCGACCGCGACCGAGGTCTCGAAGAAGGGCTCCGCCAAGAAAGACACGAAGTCGGCTGGGAAGTCGGCTAAGACGTCGGCTAAGAAGTCGGTGAAGGCCAAGAAAACCACGAAGGCCGGCAGGCCGGCCGCACGCTCGGCCAACCCGTTCATCTTCGTCTACAACTACATCAAGCAGGTTGTGGCCGAGATGCGGAAAGTGATCTGGCCTAACCGCAGGCAAATGATCACCTACACGTCGGTAGTGCTGGTGTTTCTTGCCTTCATGGTGGCGCTGGTGGGCGGCGCCGATCTCGGCCTGGGCAGGCTCGTGATGCTGGTGTTCGGCTGAGACTTGGCAGTAACAGAGAGGACTGAAAACCGTGACTACCTTCGACGGTGACACGTCCGCGGGTGAGGCGGTGGACCTGCAAGAGGCCACTACCGCCCAGGAAGTAGAAGCCCCCGCTGAAGAGGTCGACCCGGCCGCTGCGCTCAAGGCGGAACTGCGCAGCAAGCCCGGCGACTGGTACGTCATCCACTCCTACGCGGGTTACGAGAACAAGGTCAAAGCCAACCTGGAAACCCGGGTGCAGAACCTTGACGTCGGTGACTACATCTTCCAGGTGGAGGTGCCCACCGAAGAGGTCACCGAGATCAAGAACGGCCAACGCAAGCAGGTCAACCGCAAGGTGCTGCCCGGCTACATCCTGGTGCGCATGGACCTGACCGACGACTCCTGGGCAGCGGTGCGCAACACACCCGGGGTCACCGGGTTCGTCGGGGCAACCTCGCGCCCATCGGCGCTCTCCCTCGACGACGTGGTGAAGTTCCTGCTGCCCCGGGGAGCGGCGAAGAAGGCAGCGAAGGGTGCGGCCAGCACCGCCGCCGTCGCCGAAGCGGGCGGGCTGGAACGTCCCGTTGTCGAGGTCGACTACGAGGTGGGCGAATCGGTCACCGTCATGGACGGGCCGTTCGCCACATTGCCGGCCACCATCAGCGAAGTCAATGCCGAACAGCAGAAGCTCAAGGTGCTGGTCTCGATCTTCGGCCGCGAGACACCGGTGGAACTGACTTTCAGCCAGGTCTCCAAGATCTAGCCGGCCCACCCCGGTCGAGAGCCGGGCAGTCAAGCTCAGCGCATCAACCAGGTTTAACCAGGAAGGAACAATCGAGTCGCCATGCCCCCGAAGAAGAAGAAGGTCGCCGGGCTGATCAAGCTGCAAATCGTGGCGGGTCAGGCCAACCCTGCGCCGCCGGTTGGTCCCGCGCTCGGTCAGCACGGCGTCAACATCATGGAGTTCTGCAAGGCGTACAACGCGGCGACGGAGAGCCAGCGCGGTCAGGTCATCCCGGTGGAGATCACGGTCTACGAGGACCGCAGCTTCACCTTCGCGCTGAAAACTCCGCCCGCCGCCAAGCTGCTGCTCAAGGCCGCAGGTGTGGCCAAGGGTTCAGCCGAGCCGCACAAGACCAAGGTTGCCAAGGTCAGCTGGGACCAGGTCCGCGAGATCGCCGAGACCAAGAAGACCGATCTCAACGCCAACGACATCGACGCCGCGGCCAAGATCATCGCCGGCACCGCCCGGTCGATGGGCATCACCGTTGAATAGGCCAGAATAGCCTCGAATAGGCCTGCATAGGCCGGGATCAAACCCCTGTGGGAGGGCTCGCTTCGGCCCGTTTGGAAACCACGACCCAACACCAGATTGGATATCGGATATGAGCAAGACCAGCAAGGCATACCGCGCCGCCGCCGAGAAGGTGGATCGCAGCAAGCTCTATACGCCGCTGGAGGCGGCCAAGCTCGCCAAGGAGACGTCGTCGACCAAGCAGGATGCGACCGTAGAGGTGGCGATTCGGCTCGGGGTGGACCCGCGCAAGGCTGATCAGATGGTCCGCGGCACCGTCAACCTGCCCCACGGCACCGGTAAGACCGCCCGGGTCGCGGTGTTCGCGGTAGGGGAAAAGGCCGATGCTGCCGTCGCCGCCGGAGCCGATGTTGTCGGCAGTGACGACCTGATCGAGAAGATTCAGGGCGGGTTCTTGGACTTCGACGCCGCGATCGCGACGCCCGACCAGATGGCCAAGGTCGGTCGCATCGCCCGGGTGCTGGGCCCGCGCGGCCTGATGCCCAACCCCAAGACCGGCACCGTCACGCCCGACGTCGCCAAGGCCGTCGCCGACATCAAGGGCGGCAAAATCAACTTCCGGGTGGACAAGCAAGCCAACCTGCACTTCGTCATCGGCAAGGCGTCGTTCGACGAGAAGCGGCTGGCCGAGAACTACGGCGCCGCCCTCGACGAGGTGCTGCGGCTCAAGCCGTCGGCATCGAAGGGCCGCTACCTGAAGAAGATCACCGTGTCGACGACGACGGGCCCCGGCATTCCGGTCGACCCGTCCATCACCCGCAACTTCGCGGAGGCCTGATTTCTCCCGGCGAGCAGACGCGGAATCGCACAACAATCGCTGGGGCGATGCGATTCTATGTCTGTTGGCCGGGCGAGGCCCGGCGAAAACCGCTGGTGGATTATCCGCCGCACTCGGCGATGCGGCGCCGCAGGAATGCCCGGCCCGGCTCGGAACCGTTGGCGTCCAACGCCTTTCGATACCAGGTGACGGCTTCGGTTCGGCGTCCGGCGCGGCGCAGCAGATCTGCACGCACCGAAGCGACCAGGTTCGAACGGGCCAGTCGCGGATCATGGGCCACTTTCTCCAGCGCCGCCAAACCGGCGCCGGGGCCGTCGCGGAAACCAACCGCCAGCGCTCGGTTGGCCAGCACCACCGGAGAGTCGGTCAGCTGCAGTAGCCGGTCGTAGGCCGCGCAGATCGCGGTCCAGTCGGTCTGCTCCCACGATGGTGCCGTTGCATGCAATGCCGCGATGACCGCCTGCGGCAGGTACGGTCCGGTCGATCCCCGGGCCTGCCGAAGCCGATCCAGGCCGCGGGTGATGCGACCGCGGTCCCAGCACTGACGGTCCTGTTCCTCCAGCGGCACCAGCGCCCCGGAGTCGTCCACCCGGGTCGTTCGTCGTGAATCATGCAGCAGCACCAGGGCTGCCAGCGCGTGTGCGTCCAGTTCGTCGGGCATCAGCGCACACAGCTCTCCGGCCAGCCGAATTCCCTCGTCGCACAGTTCATCACGAATCGCCGACGGACCTGCCGTGGACCAATAGCCCTCGGTGAACACCGAGTAGATGCAGCCGAGCACATGCGGAGTCCGCTCGGCCAGCAGCTCGGCGGGCGGCACCCGCAGCGGGATATTGGCCCGGCGAATCTTGTTCTTGGCGCGGGTGATTCGCTGACCGACCGCCGTCTCGGTCTGCAGCAGCGCGCGGGCGATCTCGGCGACGGTCAGCCCGGACACCAACCGCAGTGTGAGCGCCAGCTGCGACTGCCGGTCCAATGCCGGGTGGGCGCAGGTGAACATCATCCGTAGCTCGTCGTCGCGAACCGGATGTGGGTCGGTGCCCTCGGTACGTGCCCGAATCTCGTCTATCACGGCCGCCATTTCCTTTCCAGGGCGCGCAGATTCGCGGCGAAGGCGGTCCCGGACGCGGTTGCGGGCGACCGTTACCAGCCACCCCCCTGGGCGATCCGGCAGTCCGTCACGCGGCCAGACGCGAAGCGCTTCCGCGCAGGCCTCCTGGACGGCGTCCTCGGCAATGGTGAGGTCGCCGGACCACCGGGCGATCGCGGCGACGGCCGGACCCCATTCGCGACGGAAGACACCGTCCAGGTTGACCATCGGCAGGTCGCTACAGCCCGGATACACCGGCCTGCTGACGTAGCTGAACGGCGGAGGCAGGGATCATCGACGCGAGCTTGACGGCCTCGTCGCGGTCGGCCGCGCTGAGCACATAGAAGCCGTTGGCCACTTCGCTAGCCTCGGCATACGGCCCGTCGGTGATGACGACCTCGCCGTCGCGCACTCGAACCGTCGTCGCGGTGGACGGTTCATGCAGGGCGGCTCCGCCGGTGATGTGATCGCCGGCCGCGGCCATGAACTCCTGGTGTGGCGCGGCCAACGCCTGCCACTCGGGGGTTCCCGGCGCGACCGCGTTCGATGGCGGTTCCAGCAGCAGGGCCAGCCACTGGCTGCCTTCCCGCCGACTCGGTTCGAAGGTCCCGAACATCGGCCAGACCTCCACCGCGCCGTGCTTGGCGGCGGGAATGCCGCGTGCGAAACCCAGCGCCTCATCAAGGTTTTCGGCTTCGAACACGTAATAGCCGCCGGCCACTTCCGCGTTCTCGGCGAATGGGCCGTCGGTGACGACCGGCGCGTCTGGCCCGCCGGCGATGCGCACGCCGGTCGCCGCCGGGAGCAGCGCGTCGCCGCCGCGGATCGCCGAAGCCACCTCGGCGTGAAAGGCCTCATAGGCCGCCATCTCGCTGGCCCGCTCGTCGGGCGTGCGGTCGCGCTCTTGGCTGATCAATAGGGCGAAGTACTGCATCGTGGTCACCTCATCCGGCAGTGAGCGAAGCCCTGTGCTCCACTCTCTACCTGTTAGACGAACCGCGCAGCCCTAATCCGACACCAACTAGGCGGCGACGGCGCCCGGCTTGAGGTAGGTGACCAGGCTGCAGTCGAGCATCTCGTCGGTGAAGTAGTGCTCGCAACCGCGCAGGTACTTCATGTACCGGTTGTACACCTCTTCGGAGGTGACCTCGATGGCCTTCTCCCGATTCGACTCCAGCGTGTCACCCCAGATCCGCAACGTCTTGATGTAATGCGGGCGCAGCGAAAGGGGTTCGGGGACGGTGAAACCCGCCTTCTCGCCGTGTTCGACCATCATCCCGGTCGACGGCAGCCGACCGCCGGGAAAGATCTCGGTGATGATGAACTTGATGAAGCGCGCCGTCTCGAAGCTCAGCTTCTTGCCGCGGGCGGCCATGTCGAAGGGGTGGTAGCCGACGCTGCTTTGCACGGTCATCCGGCCGTCCTCGGGCATGATATCGAAACACCGTTTGAAGAAGTCGTCGTAGTTCTCGTGTCCGAAATGCTCGAAGGCCTCGATGGAGACGATCCGGTCGACGGGCTCGGTGAAGTCTTCCCAGCCTTGCAGCCGCACCTGACGTGAGCGGTTGGTGTCCAGGGCGGCCAGCACCTGCTCACAGCGGGCGTGCTGGTTCTTGGACAGGGTCAGGCCGATGACGTTGACGTCGAAGCGCTCGACGGCCCGCCGCATCGTGGTACCCCAACCGCAGCCGATGTCGAGCAATGTCATACCCGGCTTGAGGTCCAACTTGTCCAGGTTGAGGTCGATCTTGGCGTACTGGGCTTCTTCGAGTGTCATGTCGTCACGCTCGAAGTAGGCGCAGCTGTAAGTCCGGGTCGGGTCTTGAAACAGGGCGAAGAAGTCATCGGAGACGTCGTAGTGCGCCTGGATGTCTTCCGAGCGCGTCCGGGTCTTCGTCTGTGTCGGCGCCTTTTCAGCCATTGTCGTCCTGTTCTCCTGGATAGTGATCATTGCCCGAACGCACGCGAAACCTCGGTTTGACTTGTGCAACCGCCCGACGAACCCCCGAGGCGTTACTACCTATCGACGCGAGCGTGTGCACCCATAGCCCGTCTGTGGCACCAGAGTCTACTTGGCGAGTGTGAACTGGTTGCAGTCGATGTAGCCTATCCGGAATGCCTTGGCGCAGCCGGTCAGGTACTTCATGTAGCGCTCGTAGACCTCCTCGGACTGTATGGCGATCGCCTCGTCCTTGCGCGCCTGAAGCGCCTCCGCCCAAAAGTCCAGAGTCTTGGCGAAGTCCAGCTGCAGCGACTGTCGGCGGGTCACCGTGAAACCGACCTTCTGCGCGTGCTCCTCGACGGTCTCGATCATCGGCAGCCGGCCGCCCGGGAAGATGTCGGTCACGATGAACCTGATGAACTTGGCCATCTCCATGGTCAACGGTATGCCGCGTTCCATGACCTGCTTGACATGCAACCCGGTGATCGAGTGCAACAGCATCACGCCGTCGCCGGGCATGGCGTGGTAAGCGAACTTGAAGAAGTCGTCATAGCGGTGGAAGCCGAAGTGCTCCAGCGCTTCGATGACGACGATGCGGTCCACTGGTTCGGTGAACTCGGCCCAGTCCTGCAGCAGCACCCGACGCGAGCGGCTGCTGTCGACCTCGTCGAGCACCTGCTGGCAGTAGGCGTGCTGGTTTTTCGACAGGGTCAGCCCTACGACGTTGACGTCGTACTTCTCGACCGCGCGCTTGAGCACCGAGCCCCAGCCGCAACCGATGTCGAGCAGCGTCATCCCCGGCTGCAGTCCCAGCTTGTCCAGCGTCAGGTCGATCTTGGCGAGCTGCGCTTCGTGCAGGGTCATGTCGTCGCGTTCGAAATATGCGCAGCTGTAGGTGCGGGTGGGATCGACGAACAGGGCGAAAAACTCGTTGGATAAGTCGTAATGCGCCTGGACGTCGTCCAGGTTAGACCGGGTGCTCGCGTCACCTGCTGTCTTACCAGCCATATGTCCTCCAAGAACAGATGAGCACCTTCACAGGGTGATCATCCACGGCACCCTACACCGGGTAGGGCGCAACCATCGCATTGAAAGTCGCTGAGAGGCCGGTTTTTCCAGACCGGGACCTGCGATGGTCGCAGTCACTACTTCTCCAGGGTGAACTGGTTGACGTCGATATAGCCGATGCGGAACGCATTGGCGCAGCCGGTCAGGTACTTCATGTAGCGCTCGTAGACCTCTTCGGACTGGATCGCGATGGCCTCGTCCTGGTGCGCCTCCAGCGCCTCGGCCCACAGGTCCAGGGTCCGCGCGTAGTGGGGCTGCAGCGACTGCCGCCGAGTCAGGGTGAAGCCGGCCTTACCCGCGTGCTCCTCGACTTTCTCGATCGACGGCAACCGGCCACCGGGGAAGATCTCGGTCACGATGAACTTGATGAATCGCGCCATCTCGAAGGTCATCGGCATGCCGCGCTCGACGATCTGCGGTCCGGTCAGCCCGGTAATGGTGTGCAACAGCATCACGCCGTCGGCGGGCAGGACCCGGTGTGCCATGGCGAAGAAGTCGTCGTAGCGGTCGTGGCCGAAGTGCTCGAAGGCGCCGATGGACACGATCCGGTCGACGGGCTCGTCGAACTGTTCCCAGCCTTTCAGTAACACCGTCCTGGTGCGCGGGGTGTCGAGCTCGTCGAAGCTCTTCTGCACGTGGGCGGCCTGGTTTTTCGACAAGGTCAGGCCGATGACGTTGACGTCATACTTCTCGATGGCCCGGCGCATGGTGGCGCCCCAGCCGCAGCCGACGTCGAGCAGCGTCATGCCCGGCTGCAGGCCCAGCTTGCCCAGCGCCAGGTCGATCTTGGCGATCTGGGCCTCTTCCAGGGTCATGTCGTCGCGCTCGAAGTAGGCGCAGCTGTAGGTCTGGGTCGGGTCCAGAAACAGCCGGAAGAACTCGTCGGACAAGTCGTAATGCGCCTGCACGTCGTCGAAATGCGGCGTCAGTTGTTCAGCCATGACCTTATGAATGCCTTTCCGGGCCAGGATCGGCCCTACGGTGCTCGCCTAAGGCGCACCGAAGCGCTCCCCCAAGTGCTCGGGAAATGTTATCCGATGCAGCGCCGCAGCACTAAATCACGACCGAATCTGCGCAGGCCAGGGCGGGTGCGGGGCTATTTCGCAAGAGTGAACTGGGCCACGTTGATCAAGCGGCGGCGGAACCGCTCGGCGCAGCCCGTCAGGTAGTGCATGAAGTTGTCGTAGACCGCTTCGGACTGGATCTCGATGGCACGCTCGCGCGCGCCGGCCAAGTTGGCGGCCCACATGTCCAGCGTCCGGGCGTAATGCTGTTGCATCAATTGGATCTGTTCGACGGAGAAACCCGCGGCCCGCGCGTTGTCGACAATGTCGGGTTCGGAAGGCAGTTCGCCGCCCGGGAAGATCGACTCGCGCAGGAACTTGAGGAATCGGATGTCGCTCATGGTGAGCGCGATGCCCTGTTCGTGCAGCCACCTGCGGTCATAGGTGAACAGACTGTGTAGCAACATCCGCCCGTCGTCGGGCAGGATCTCGTATGCGCGTTCGAAGAACGCGCCGTAGCGCTCCTTGTGAAAGGCGTCGAACGCCTCGAAGGAGACGATCCGGTCCACCTTCTCGTCGAACTCTTCCCAGCCCTGCAGGCGCGCCTCGGCCCGCCGCTGGGTGGGAATGGCGGCCAGCCGGTCTCGGCTGCGTTGACAGTGGTTCTTGCTCAGCGTCAGGCCGATGACGTTGACGTCATACTTCTCGACGGCCCGGACCAGCGCGCCGCCCCAGCCGCACCCGACGTCGAGCAGCGTCATCCCGGGCTCGAGGTGGAGCTTGTCCAAGGCCAGGTCGAGCTTGGCCAGCTGCGCCTCTTCGAGGGTCATGTCGTCGCGCTCGAAGTAGGCGCAGGTGTAGACCCACGTCGGGTCAAGGAACAGCCCGAAAAAGTCGTCCGAAATGTCGTACGCCGCTTGCGAGTCCTCGTAATACGGTGTCAGCTCGGCCAATTGAGACAACCTCCTTGTGCAACCCTACAATCCTCGTCACAACCTCGTCGCAACCTTCGTTCAAGCCTCAGCCCGCCCTGGCAAAGTTGCTCATCAGCACACTGATCAGCCCATCCCAGAGCGGCTCGGGCAGATCATGGCCCATTCCGTCGAACAACACCAATCGAGCGTCATCGATCGCGCGGGCGACCGCGCGGCCATTGGAAGGCCGCACCATTATGTCCTTTCGGCCGTGGATCACCACGGTCGGCGCCGCGATGCGCCGGTTGTAGTGACGCAGGCTGCCACTGCCCAGGACCGCGTTGAACTGCCGGCTCACGCCCAACGGGTCGAAGCTGCGGTCGTAGTTCTCGGCCGCTTCGGCCCGGATCCGTTCCTCGGGCAGGCGGTAGCGGCGACTGCCGGTGATCCCGGTGACCCGCACGACGTTGTCGACCACCACGTCGCGCGGCGAACCCGGAGGCGGGCCGCTGAGCATGGCCCGCAACGCCTGTACCGCCGGCGGCCGCAGGCACGCTCGGTTGTTGCTGGAGCAGATGATCGCCAGGGCCTTGGTCCGTTCCGGGAACCGGGCCGCGAAGATCTGGGCGATCATGCCACCCATCGACGCGCCGACGATGTGGGCGTGTTCGATACCCAGGTGGTCCAGCAGAGCGGCCGCGTCGTCGGCCATGTCCTCCAGGCTGTATGCGGCCTGGTTGCGCAGGCCGAACCAGAAGCGCAGCAGCCGCGCCGGCATCGACGGGCCGCTATCGCAGTGCTCGGTCCTGCTGGACAGGCCCACATCACGGTTGTCGTAACGGATGACTCGCAGCCCCTGGGCGACGAGTCGCTCGCAGAAGCCGGTCCGCCACAGCAGCAGTTGGGCACCCAGACCCATGATCAGCAGCACCGGTGGGTCGTCGGGGTCCCCCATGTCCTCGTAGTACAGCTTCAGGTCGCCCGAGGTGGCCCTTGATATGGCGTGACCACTGCGAACGTCCACCGGACCTCCACCAGACCTCAACTAGACCTCACTGGACCTCTACATCCGGCTGATGCTCGCGGCTGACTTCCACCATGAAGTTGGCGAAGTACCCGGTGAGCTGCGGGTCGGACATCATCTGCCACTTCGGCGCCAGCAGCTTCATGTACCGCTCGACGTATAAGAACTGCTTGCCGATCAGCACGAGCTCGCGGGGCAGCTTGACGTCGTAGGCGTCGGCCAGCGCCGACAGCTGCCGGCCGATGTCGGCATACGACATCTCGCCCAGCGATTGCATGGTAAGCGGGGTGGCGAACTTCTCCAGGTCTTTGGCGGCCTGAGCCTCCGGCTTCACGGTCCCGACGGCGCCCATCAACACGACGATCTTGCCGGCCGCGGCATGGTCCTTCTTGACCAGCAGGGCGTACACCAGCTCGCGCAGCAGCCAGCGGGTACGGGGATCGATGCGGCCCATGATCCCGAAGTCGAAGAACACGATGCGGCCCTGGTCGTCGACGTACAGGTTGCCCGCATGCAGGTCGCCGTGGAACAGCCCGTGGCGCAGCCCGCCCTCGAACACGCTGAACAGCAGCGCCTTGACCAGCTCGGTACCGTCGAACCCGGCCTTGCGGATGGCGGCGACGTTGTCGATTCGGATGCCCTGCACCTTCTCCATGGTCAGAACCCGCTCGCTGGTGAAGTCCCAGTGCACCCGTGGCACCCGGATGTTCTTGCCCAGCGGGGAAGCGTGGAGGTGCGACACCCACGCCTCCATCGACTGTGCCTCGAGCCGGAAATTCAGCTCTTCGGCCAGGTTGTCGGAGAAGTCGGCAACCACGTCTTGTGCCGAGAGCCGCCGGCCCAGCTTGGCCAGCTCCACCGCCTGCGCGAAGCGCTTCAGGATCTGCAGGTCGGCGGCGACCCGGCGGCGGATGCCCGGACGCTGGATCTTGACCACGACGTCCTCGCCGGTCTTCAGGGTCGCGTAGTGCACCTGGGCGATCGACGCGGAGGCGAACGGCTCTTCTTCGAACGTGGCGAACAGCCTGGCCGGCTCGTCGCCGAGCTCCTCGACGAAAAGCCGGTGCACCTCGTCGGTGTCGGCCGGCGGCACCTGGTCCAGCAGGGTGCGGAATTCACGCGACAACGACTCGCCGAACGCCCCTGGGCTGGAGGCTATGATTTGCCCGAACTTCACATACGTGGGACCGAGATCGGCGAAGGTCTGCGGGATTTCCTTGATGATCTTCTGCTGCCACGGACCCTTGGCCGGCAGCCTGGTGAGCACCCGAGCAGCAGTGCGGGTGACTTGCCAACCAGTGGTGGCGACCCGGGCCGCTTCGACCGGCAACGGCACCCGGTCGAGCTTGGCCACGTCGCGGTGTTTGGTGGAACTCATCTGTGCAGTGTGCCAAATTGGTGGAGCCGACTCACAATTTCCGTATGCCGCCTCACCCGCGACGAAAGCCGCCAACGATGCGTGTACGGCGGTCTATTTGGGTTGCCAGGGTGTCAGCCACGGCTGCGGCCGCCACTTCTCCAGGCCGGCGATCAATTCGTACATGGTCGCACCGTCGATGCTTTCCCGGACGATGTCGGCGTGTCCGGCGTGGCGGGCCAGTTCGTTGATCACGTGCAGGATGACCCAGCGCACCGACCAGGCGGGGACGTCCTTGGGAAACCACGGCGCGTCCCGCGGCACTGGCACGGCGGCGTCAAGGTCAGCCGTGCCGGCCAGCCGCAGCGCTTCCGCGTTCTGCGCGGCAAATGCCTCGAGTAAACCGGCAAGGGTTTCCTCGGGCCGCATCACAAATTCACTGGCGTGTTCGGCGGTGCGTTGCTCCAACGGCCGCGGATCCTCCCGCAGGGCGTCCGGCGCGGCGGCCACCCTTGCCATCCATACCCTTTGCATACCGGTGACGTGCTTGATCAGACCGCCGACGGATAGCGCGCTGGCCGACGGCGCCGATCGCGCCTGGTCGTCGGTCAGGCCGTAAGACACCGCGAAATAGGCGCTCTGGTGATAGGCCAGGAACTCGAGCAGCGCGCTGCGCTCATCGGCGACCGGAGCGGCAAGGGCCGGCATTGTCAATCCTTTCGGTCGTGCAAATGGTTGTGCAGGTAAAGGTCTCGCAGACATGCGATTTCAGCGCCGTGATGGATCGCCTCCCGGTTGATGTGCAGGCTCAATTTACTCAATGCGTACTGGGCGGAGGGTCCTTCCGCTGGACCGCATGGTCGGTCCAATTCGGTGGCGGACAGCGCCCGCGCACCGGTGATCCAGGTCGCGTACTCCTCGTCTAGTTGCCGCAGGGCGGTCGCGGCGTGGGTGGCGTACTGCCAATTCTGGTAATCCGCCTGCGGACCGTTCGCCGCAATCGATGACTGTCGAACCCGACGCAGGCGAGGCCTGCGTGGTGACGGCAGGCGGCGACGAGCCCGAGCGGATGGTGTTGACTTCGCGATGGTGGGTGCCGAGTTCGAGGTGCCGGAGCCGGCGGAGGTGCAGGCGGCGGCGGGTGCGGTGGGCAAACGTCTTCGGTGTGCGGGTAAGGCACCGTAAGGTGCGGTCATGCAACTGGTTTCGGCGGCATCGACCGAGCTGTTCGTAGGCCCGCCTGACCAGCCGCTGCAACTGGTGCGCGTCGCCGTCGCCGGATGCGCCGAGCCGACACCGCTGCGCGTCGACGGTGACGGCCTGCGCGGGGAGGCGGTCGTGGCTTCCGGCGAAGAGGTGGTCGATATCGCGGTCTCGGTGGACCGGCCGGTGGTGGGGGCGCGGCTGCCCGCGCGGGTGCGCGCCCCTAGGGCCGGTCTGACTTTCGAGTTCGTTGTGGCCGAGCCGGGCTGGACCATGTACATGGTCAGCCACTTCCACTACGACCCGGTGTGGTGGAACACCCAGGCCGGCTACACCAGCCAGTGGCGTGAAGACCCGCCGGGGCGAGCCCGGCAGGCCAACGGCTTCGAGCTGGTGCGCGCCCATCTGGAGCTGGCGCGCCGCGATCCCGACTACAAGTTCGTGCTCGCCGAAGTCGACTACCTCAAGCCGTACTGGGACACCCACCCCGAGGACCGTGCCGACCTGCGCCGGTTTCTCGCCGAGGGCCGCGTCGAGGTGATGGGCGGAACCTACAACGAGCCCAACACCAACCTCACCAGCCCGGAGACGACGATTCGAAACCTGGTGCACGGCACCGGCTTTCAGCGGCATGTCCTGGGTGCCGATCCGGCGACCGCGTGGCAGCTCGACGTGTTCGGCCACGACCCGCAATTTCCCGGGATGGCCGCCGACGCGGGGCTGACGTCGAGTTCTTGGGCCCGTGGGCCACACCATCAATGGGGCCCGGCTCAGGGCGGGGTCGACCGCATGCAGTTTTCCAGCGAGTTCGAGTGGATTTCGCCGTCGGGCCGCGGATTGCTCACCCACTACATGCCGGCGCACTATTCGGCGGGCTGGTGGATGGACTCGTCGACCTCGCTGGCCGAGGCCGAGGAGGCCACGTATGCGCTTTTCGACCAGCTCAAAAGCGTCGCGTTGACCCGCAATGTGCTGCTGCCGGTCGGCACCGACTACACCCCGCCGAACAAGTGGGTGACCGAGATCCACCGCGACTGGGCCGTCCGCTATACCTGGCCGCGGTTCGTGTGCGGGCTGCCGCGGGAGTTCTTCGCGGCGGTGCGCACCGAACTCGCCGAGCGCGGTGTCGTGCCGTCGCCGCAGACCCGCGACATGAACCCGATCTACACCGGCAAGGACGTCTCGTACATCGACACCAAGCAAGCCAACCGGGCCGCCGAGAACGCGGTGTTGGACGCCGAACGATTCGCCGTGTTCGCCGCGGTGTTGACCGGCGCCCGGTATCCGCAGGCCGCGTTGGCCAAAGCCTGGGTGCAGTTGGCCTACGGCGCGCACCACGATGCGATCACCGGGTCGGAATCCGACCAGGTTTACCTCGATCTGCTGACCGGCTGGCGTGACGCGTGGGAACTGGGCCGCACCGCCCGCGACAACGCGCTGGCATCGATTTCCGGCCTGGTCGATACTCCCGAGGGCTCCGTCGTCGTGTGGAACCCGCTGACCCACCGGCGCACCGACATCGTCACGGTGCGGCTCGAAGCGCCGCAGGTCGCCGGGGTGCGGGTCCGTGACTCCGAGGGTGCCGAGGTCCCCGCGGTCGTCGAGCACGACGGGCGGACGGTCACCTGGCTGGCGCGGGATGTCTCGTCGCTGGGCTGGCGGTGCTACCGACTGGACGCGGCCGACCGCCCGGCCGGCTGGCAACCGGCGTCCGGTGAATCGATCGCCAACGAGCACTACCGCTTGACCGTCGACCCCGCGCGCGGCGGAGCGGTGGCCTCGCTGGTGCAGGACGGTCGTCAGCTCATCGCCGACGGCCGGGTGGGCAACGAGCTTGCCGTCTACGAGGAATACCCCGCGCACCCGACGCAGGGTGAGGGTCCGTGGCACCTGCTGCCCAAGGGGCCGGTGGTCTGCTCGTCGGAATCGCCGGCGCAGGTGCGGGCCTACCGGTGCCCGCTGGGCCAGCGGCTGGTGGTGCGCGGCCGGATCGGCACGGTCTTGCGTTATACCCAAACCCTGACCCTGTGGAACGGCGTGCCCCGCGTCGACTGCCGCACCACGGTCGACGGGTTCACCGGTGAAGACCGCTTGCTGCGGCTGCGCTGGCCATGCCCGGTTCCGGGCGCCATGCCGGTCAGCGAGGTGGGCGATGCCGTCGTCGGGCGTGGTTTCGCGCTGCTGCACAGCCCTGGTGAATCGGGCCGCGGCTCGGTCGATACCGCAGACCACCCGTGGACACTGGACAACCCGGCCTACGGCTGGTTCGGCTTGTCGTCGGCGGCGCGGGTCCGCGCCGGCAGTGACGCCGTCCGGGCGGTATCGGTCGCCGAGGTGGTGTCGCCCGGTGAGAAGATGTCGGGCCCGATGGCTCGCGAGCTGATGGTCGCGCTGGTTCGCGCCGGCGTCACGGCCACCTGCAGTGGTGCCGACAAACCGCGCTACGGAAACCTCGACGTGGACTCCAACCTGCCGGATACCCGGATCGCGCTGGGCGGGCCTGACCGCAACGTGTTCACCAAAGCGGTGTTGGCCGAGGCCGACCCGGCATACACCGCCGAACTCCAGCGGCAGCTGGCCGAGACCGGCCGAGCCAGGGTGTGGGTGCCGGCCGCGGCGCCGTTGCCGGCGGTCTGGGTGCCCGGGGCGGACCTGCGCGCGGCGGACGCGCTGCCGGTGTTGGTGATCGACGGCCGCGACGACGCCAACCTCGCCGCGGCGATCGCCTCGGTGATCGCTGACCTGGGCGACGCCGAGATCGAGGTCAGTCAACAGGCACCGCCTGCGATGCAACCCTTCGAGGCCCGCACCGTGGCGCTGCTCAACCGCGGGGTGCCCAGCTTCGCCGTTGACGCCGAGGGCACCTTGCATACCGCGCTGATGCGCTCCTGCACCGGCTGGCCGTCCGGCGTCTGGATTGACGAACCGCGCCGCACCGCGCCCGACGGCTCCAACTTCCAACTCCAGCACTGGACACACGATTTCGACTACGCCCTGGTCTGCGCGGACGGCGACTGGCGCCGTGCCGGCCTGCCCGCGACCAGCGCGCAGTTCTCGCATCCACTCATCGCGGTGACCCCGCGAAAATCGGCGGCAAGGCTGCCGTCGGCCGGCTCGCTGCTGCAGGTTGACCCCGCCGATGCGGTTCATCTGGGCGCGCTCAAAGCGGCGGGCAACCCCTTGACGGCCGGCAGCGTCCGGCCCGTCGATCCCGCGGTGGTCGCGCTGCGGCTGGTCGAGACCACCGGGGCTGCCGCCCGCGTCCGGATCGGCTCCGACGTCGGCAAGGTAGCCGGATTCCGGATGGCCGACCTGCTGGAATCCCCGCAACAGCGCAAGCGATCAATCGACCTGCACGGCTACCAGGTCGCTACCGTGGTGGCCCGGCTCGACATCAGCGGGACCGCCGGCGACGCCGAGCTCGCGCCGCAAGCCGAAACTGCGCAGCCGCTGTATGCCCGTTACTGGCTGCACAACCGCGGCCCGGCTCCGCTGGGCGGACTGCCGGCCGTCGCCTACCTACATCCCCGGCTGGTCAACGCGGAGGCGGGTAACCAGGCGGTGTTGCGTCTCACCGCCGCCAGTGACTGCAGCGACTCCGCGTTGGGCGGCACCGTGGATGTGGTGTGTCCCGACGGCTGGTCGGTGGCACCGGCCCGGCTGCCGTTCACCTTGGGTGCCGGTGAATACCTGGAAGCCGATGTCGTTTTGATGATCCCGGCCGACACGCCGCCGGGGCTGTATCCGGTCGGGGCCCGGCTGGCCGTCACCGACCGGGAGGCGCCGGCCGCGTGGCGGCAGGTGGTCGAGGACGTGTGCGTCCTCGCGGTCGGGACACCTCAGCAGGAGCTGGCCTACCTCCTCGACGCGCCGGCAGACATCGACGTGGCCGCCGGCGACTCGGCTCGCCTCACCGTCACCCTCGGCAGCCGTGCCGGAGCGGACGTGGCAGTGGAGGCGCACCTGATCAGCCCGTGGGGCACCTGGGAGTGGCTCGGTCCGGCCGTACGAGCTGCTGTCTTGCCGGCCGGCGACACGGTCGAACTTGCATTCGACGTGACCCCGCCGCCGTGGCTGGAGCCCGGCCAGTGGTGGGCGCTGGTGCGGGTAGGCTGCGCCGGTGGGCTGGTCTACTCGCCGGCGGTGAAGGTGACGGTGACATGAGTGCCGACCCGGTCGCGGCGGTCGCCGGAGTTCCCGTCCACGTCGGCGAGGTCGACGCGCGGGAAGCATGGTTACGCAATGGTCCGCGTGCGGCCGCCCTGCCGCCGAGCGGCACCGGCGAGGGACGCCAGTTGCGGCGCTGGCTGACTCAACTGATCGTCACCGAGCGCGTGATCGCCGCCGAGGCGGCCGCGCGAAACCTCACCGCGGCAGCCGCTCCGACCGAGGTCGAGTTGCTGCCCGACGTGGCAGCGCGATTGGAGATCGGCAGTGTCGCCGCGGCGGTGCTGGCCGATCCGTACGCGCGGGCGCTGTTCGCCGACGTCACCGCCGCGGTCGTGGTCACCGACGACCAGGTGGCCGACTACCATCTGCGCAACCCGCTACGGTTCGCCCCGCTGCGTCCCGGTGGTCACGGCTGGCGCGTTCCCGCGGTTGCCGGTCCGCCGCTGGAGCAGGTGCGGCAGGCGATAACCGGGCATCTGCTGGGCGCCGCCCGGCGGCGCGCCTTTCGAATCTGGCTGGATGGCCGCCGGGCCGTATCGGTGCGGTTGGCCCCGGGGTATGAGCATCCCGCCGACCCGCGACAGCCCGACAACACCCACCGTCACTGATGCATACCCTCTGCCTTGACATCGGCGGCACCAAAATCGCCGTAGGCCTTGCCGATCCAGGCGGCTCTCTGGTGCACACCGCCGAGCGTCCGACCCCGGCTGCCGAAGGAGCCGAACGGATTTGGGACGTGGTCGCCGCGATGATCGCCGATGCGTTGCTCGTCGCCGGTGGCGCCGTTCGTGGTGTGGGCATCGCGTCAGCCGGTCCGATCGACCGGCTCGGCGGAACCGTCAGCCCGATCAACATCCCGTCGTGGCGGGGGTTTCCGGTGCGCGACCGGGTTTCGGCGGTGGTGCCCGGCGCGCCGGTGGAGCTGGGCGGCGACGGCGTGTGTATGGCGTTGGGCGAGCACTGGCTCGGCGCGGGGCGGGGCGCTCGATTCCTGCTGGGGATGGTGGTGTCCACCGGTGTCGGCGGCGGATTGGTGCTCAATGGCGCTCCCTATCCCGGCCGCACCGGAAACGCCGGTCACGTCGGTCACGTCGTGGTCGACCAGGCTGGTGCACGGTGTGCGTGCGGTGGCCGCGGTTGCGTGGAGACCGTCGCGTCCGGCCCGTCGATGGTGCGGTGGGCCCGCGACAACGGCTGGTCCGCGCCGCGCGGCGCCGGCGCCAAGGAGCTTGCCGAGGCAGCGGTCGCCGGGAATGCGTTGGCGCTGGCCGCTTTCCGCCGAGGCGCCACCGCTCTGGCGGCGATGATCGCGTCCGTCGGTGCGGTGTGCGATCTGGACCTCGTGGTCGTCGGCGGGGGAGTGGCCAAATCGGGGCGCCTGCTGTTCGACCCGCTGCGCGCGGCACTGGCCGACTATGCGCGGCTGGATTTCCTGGCCGGGCTGCGGGTGGTGCCGGCCCAGCTCGGCGGTGCGGCCGGGCTGGTCGGCGCGGCCCGGCTGGTGGGGCCCGGCTAGCCGGGGGCCGCGACGGTCCGGCTATATCGCCCCGCTTGATCCATCGAGCGTGAGTTGTTGGCCTCGACTGTGCAACCTGGGCGGAGACGTCGGCGTGTCGTCGCCCTGCGTGCACATTCGAAGCCGTGGGAGCACACTCGACGTCGTCGGGGCCCGCGGCGTACGCGGTTTTGGCCGATCTAGCAGGTGACGCTATTGTTGTTGCCGATCCACCGAAGACCGTCGGCCACCGAGCAATCGGTTGAAGGTCCGGGAATATCCCGGCGGCCCACGCAGGAGGACGAGGCATCAGCACCGGCGCCAGTGTCGGTGCATCGTTACGCCCCGTGCCGCTTCCTGCGCCGGGGCGTTCGTCGTTCCTGGAGAGTGTCCGCGTTCCGAGGTGGCCGCAGTCGCACACTTCAGGAGGTATGCATGGCCAGGGCTGACAAGGCCACCGCCGTTGCAGACATCGCAGAGCGCTTCAAGGCCTCGACCGCGACCGTCATCACCGAATACCGCGGCTTGACGGTGGCCAACCTGGCCCAGCTGCGCCGATCGCTGGGCGAGTCGGCCACCTACGCCGTGGCCAAGAACACCCTCATCAAGCGAGCGGCCTCCGAGGCCGGTATCGACGGCCTCGATGAGCTGTTCGCGGGCCCCACGGCGATCGCGTTCGTCACCGGTGAACCGGTCGACGCGGCCAAGGCCCTCAAGACCTTCGCCAGGGAACACAAGGCGCTGGTCATCAAGGGCGGCTACATGGACGGCCATCCGTTGACCGTCGCCGAGGTGGAGCGGATCGCCGACCTGGAGTCGCGCGAGGTGCTGCTGGCCAAGCTGGCCGGCGCGATGAAGGGCAACCTCGCCAAGGCCGCCGGGTTGTTCAACGCGCCCGCCTCGCAGGTTGCCCGGTTGGCTGCGGCGCTGCAGGAGAAGCGGGCCGCGGCAGAACCCGCCGCCGACGTGCCGGCTACCACCCCTGACACACCGGCTCCAGAACCAGCATCAGCCGAATAACCCCACTACCCGAAACCAGGAAGGACCCACACCATGGCCAAGCTCTCGACGGACGAACTGCTTGACGCGTTCAAGGAAATGACCCTGTTGGAGCTCTCCGACTTCGTCAAGAAGTTCGAGGAGACCTTCGAGGTCACCGCGGCCGCACCGGTCGCCGTCGCCGCGGCCGGTCCTGCTGCCGGTGGCGCGCCGGCCGAGGCCGCCGAAGAGCAGTCCGAGTTCGACGTGATCCTCGAGGCCGCCGGCGAGAAGAAGATCGGCGTCATCAAGGTTGTCCGCGAGATCGTGTCCGGCCTGGGCCTCAAGGAGGCCAAGGACCTGGTCGACAGCGCACCCAAGCCGCTGCTCGAAAAGGTTGCCAAGGAAGCCGCCGACGACGCCAAGGCCAAGCTCGAGGCTGCCGGCGCCACCGTCACCGTCAAGTAAATCCGCACGCTCAAGCCCCCGGTACCGGAACCGGGGGCTTGGTGCGCTCAACCGAAAGCGGAGCGCTGCGACTGGCGCACCCGCTCGGGTGAATCGCCCAGCGCCACAAGCAGGTTCGTGGTCATCGCGGCCAGCACCGGTGGGACCGTCGCGCTCTCCCCGCCGAAGAAGCCGGCCAGTTCGAGCATCACGAAGCCGTGGATCAACGCCCAGAACTGGGCGGCGACGGAAATGACCACCTGGTCCGGGGCGTCGCCGTCGCCCGTCGAACCCACAGTGATTCGTCCCGCCAGCATCGAGCGGTGCACCGCGCGCACGACATGCGCGAAGCTGGGATGGTGCTGCTCGATCTCGACGACCGTCAGCGTCAGGACGTCGAGAGCCGGCGCCTTGATGCCGTGCGCGCTGGTACTGCCGAACATCAGCCGATACATATGCGGCCGCTCGATGGCATAGCGTCGATACGCCGCTCCGACAACCAATAGATCGGCAACGGGGTCAGTCGTCGGTGCCACCGCCAGCGCGGCGTCGAACTGCCGCAATCCCTCCTCGGCCACTGCGGCAATCAGTTCCCGCATGCCGCCGAAATGTGTGTAGACCGACATCGTCGAGGTCCCGGCGGCTCCGGACACCTTGCGGGTTTGCAGGGCATCGGGTCCGTGCTCGTCGAGCAGGGCGACGGCGGCATGCACCATCTCCTCGCGAACACCGCGAATGCCGTGTTGGGCTTGCTCAGTCATTCCTCGTCATCCCTTGCCATCGTCTGATCGCAGGCGTACGGTCCGAATAACGCTGAAATAACGACGTTATAGGAGTTCGGCCGTGACGACAATGCGAACTGCCCAATCCGGGAACCCGTATCTCGAGGGTCTGCTGGCACCGGTGCGCAACGAGGTGACCGCGACCGACCTAAAGGTCACCGGCCAGATCCCGGAGCATCTCGATGGACGGTATCTGCGCAATGGACCCAACCCCGTCGCCGAGGTCGATCCCGCTGTCTATCACTGGTTCAGCGGTGACGGGATGGTCCATGGGGTAGCCCTTCGTCAAGGGCGAGCCAGCTGGTATCGCAACCGCTGGGTGCGCAGCCTGCCGGTATGCGCGGCCCTCGGAGAGCCGGCTCCGAACAGGCTCGATCCCCGGGCGGGCATGCTGTCCCTGGGCGCCAACACCAGCGTGCTGAGCCACGCCGGACGCACCCTGGCGCTCGTCGAGGGCGGCGTCGCCAATTACGAGCTCACCGAGGACCTCGACACCGTCGGGACATGCGACTTCGACGGCACCCTGACCGGCGGGTACACCGCCCACCCGCACCGCGACCCGGGGACCGGCGAACTGCATGCGGTGTCGTACTCGTTTGCTCGCGGACGGACCGTGCAGTATTCGGTGATCGACACCCAAGGGCGGGCCCGGCGCACCGTAGATATCGAGGTGACCGGGTCGCCGATGATGCACGACTTCTCCTTGACCGACAAGTACGTGGTGATCTACGACCTGCCGGTCACCTTCGACGTGTCGCAGGTGCTACCCGCGAAGCTGCCGCGCTGGCTGAGTTTGCCCGCGCAACTGGTGATGCAGGCGCTGATCGGTCACGTCCGGGTCCCCGGCCCGATCGCCGCGATGATGAACCGCAACCCCAAGCCGTCTGATCGCATGCCCTACGCCTGGAACGCCGACTATCCGGCCCGCATCGGAGTCATGCCCCGAGACGGCGGCAATGAGGACGTCCGGTGGTTCGACATCGAACCCTGCTACGTCTATCACCCGCTCAACGCCTACACCGAAACCCGAGACGACGGGTCCGAGCTGCTGATACTCGACGTGGTGCGGTATGCGCGAATGTTCGACCATGACCGGCACGGCCCCGGCGACACCCGTCCGTCACTGGATCGCTGGACCATCAACCTGGCCACCGGTGCCGTCACCACCGAATGCCGCGACGACCGGCCGCAGGAGTTTCCCCGGATCAACGAGAGCTTGCTGGGCGGTCGGCATCGGTTCGGCTACACGCTCGGCGTGGACGGCGGCTACCTGACCGGCGGAACGACGGAAATGTCCACCTCGCTGTACAAGCACGACTACCAGACCGGATCCTGCCAGGTGGCCCCGCTGGATGCTGCCCTGCTGATCGGCGAGATGTGCTTCGTCCCGAACCCACCGGGTACTTCCGGGGAAAGGGCGGAAGACGACGGCATCCTCATGGGGTACGGCTACCACCGCGACCGCGACGAGGGCCAGCTGTTGTTGCTGGACGCCCAGACGTGCGAATTGATGGCCACCGTGCACCTGCCGCAGCGGGTCCCGATGGGTTTCCACGGCAACTGGGCACCGGCGACTCCTTGAGGCCCCCCGGCACCGCGCGCCGGCCTCGGCGAGGATTGTTATGTATCCAACCCTGATGTCGCGCCCCAGCGGTGCGCTACAGTGACTCAAGCCACATAAAGTGGCAGGTGGCGGGCATCTTGCAATGTTGAGCGTCGGAAGGATTTCCCATGGGCGTCGCTATCGAGGTCAACGGACTCACGAAGTCCTTCGGTTCCTCGAGGATCTGGGAGGACGTCACGCTCACGATCCCCGCCGGCGAGGTCAGCGTGTTGCTGGGACCGTCGGGTACCGGCAAGTCGGTGTTCCTGAAATCCCTCATCGGCCTGCTTCGGCCTGAACGCGGCTCGATCGTCATCGACGGCACCGACATCATCGAATGCTCGGCCAAGGAGCTCTACGAGATCCGGACGTTGTTCGGTGTGCTTTTCCAGGACGGTGCGCTGTTCGGGTCGATGAACCTGTTTGACAACACCGCTTTCCCGCTGCGCGAGCACACCAAGAAAAAAGAAAAAGAGATCCGCGACATCGTCATGGAGAAGCTCGCACTGGTCGGCTTGGGCGGTGACGAGAAGAAGTTCCCCGGCGAGATCTCCGGCGGTATGCGCAAGCGTGCCGGGCTGGCCCGGGCGCTGGTTCTCGATCCGCAGATCATTCTCTGCGACGAGCCCGACTCTGGTCTGGACCCCGTCCGTACCGCCTACCTGAGCCAGCTGATCATGGACATCAATGCCCAGATCGACGCGACCATCCTCATCGTGACCCACAACATCAACATCGCCCGTACGGTGCCCGACAACATGGGCATGTTGTTCCGCAAGCATCTGGTCATGTTCGGACCCCGCGAAGTGCTGCTGACCAGCGACGAGCCGGTGGTGCGACAGTTCCTCAACGGCCGGCGCATCGGGCCGATCGGCATGTCCGAGGAGAAGGACGAGGCCACCATGGCCGAAGAGCAGGCGCTGCTCGACGCCGGTCACCAGGCGGGCGGCGTCGAGGAGATCGAGGGCGTGCCGCCGCAGATCACCGCGACGCCGGGTATGCCAGAGCGCAAAGCGGTGGCGCGGCGCCAGGCCCGGGTGCGCGCGATGCTGCACACCTTGCCGAAGAAGGCCCAGGAGGCGATCCTCGACGATCTCGAGGGCACGCACAAGTATCACGCGAGCGAGTTCGGCGGCTAGCCCCGGCTAGCCCCGGCTAGCCCCGTGGCGCCGACGCCAAGGCGCCGCACCCTGCAGCGGTGACGGTGGCTGTTCAGTCAATCTCATCGGCGGTGACGCAACTAACAGTGGCCGCGTCCCAGGGCGGCCGGTGAGCAAGAATTCACCCTAACTTGCGGTAACTTGTCGCCCGTCCCCTTGACGACGGGGCGTAAACGGGTCAATCTGTTGGGCAGCATGTGTTGTACCTGTACCAGGGCAAGTCGAAATGCCAGCCAGCGCCGCTTCCCGGGGACACATATCGGTAGCTATTTGAGGAATGCGCCGTCCTGCGCTAGTGTAGGACGTTGCGCTGGCTACCTCCTGCCCACCTCACCCGCCACTTGACATCGTGGTCTAAGCCTGAGCCCAGTTTCCGGCTCAGTTGTTCGGTTGCGTGCGTGAGATCCGGACAGTTCGTTCGCCGGCCTAACCGACACAATTATCTGCGGCGAACAGGTCCGGTGACCGCCGGCTCCAGGTAGTCGCACGAGGTGCTGGAAGGACGCATCTTGGCTGATTTCCGCCAAAGCAAAACAGACGCTAGTCCCGCTCAGAGTCGCCCGCAAAGTTCTTCAAACAGCTCCGTGCCCGGAGCGCCTAATCGGGTTTCCTTCGCCAAGCTCCGCGAACCGCTGGAGGTTCCGGGGTTGCTTGACGTGCAGACCGACTCGTTCGAGTGGCTGATCGGTTCCCAGCGCTGGCGGGACTCCGCTATCGCCCGGGGCGAGGCCGCAGGGGGGATTAACCCGATCGGTGGCCTGGAAGAGGTGCTCGACGAGCTCTCACCGATCGAGGACTTCTCCGGGTCGATGTCGCTGTCCTTCTCCGACCCCCGCTTCGACGAGGTCAAGGCACCGGTCGACGAGTGCAAAGACAAGGACATGACCTACGCGGCCCCGCTGTTCGTGACGGCCGAATTCATCAACAACAACACCGGCGAGATCAAGAGCCAGACGGTGTTCATGGGTGATTTCCCGATGATGACCGAGAAGGGCACGTTCATCATCAACGGCACCGAGCGCGTGGTGGTCAGCCAGCTGGTCCGGTCGCCCGGTGTCTACTTCGACGAGACCATCGACAAGTCCACCGACAAGACGCTGCACAGCGTCAAGGTGATCCCCAGTCGGGGGGCCTGGCTGGAGTTCGACGTCGACAAGCGTGACACCGTCGGCGTGCGCATCGACCGCAAGCGCCGGCAGCCGGTCACCGTGCTGCTCAAGGCCCTCGGCTGGACCAGCGAGCGGATCACCGAGCGGTTCGGGTTCTCCGAGATCATGATGTCGACGCTGGAAAAGGACAACACCGCCGGCACCGACGAAGCCCTGCTGGACATCTACCGAAAGCTGCGTCCGGGCGAGCCGCCGACCAAGGAGTCCGCCCAGACCCTACTGGAGAACCTGTTCTTCAAGGAGAAGCGCTACGACCTGGCCCGTGTCGGCCGATACAAGGTCAACAAGAAGCTGGGCCTGAACACCAATCATCCGATCACCACGACGACGCTGACCGAAGAAGACGTCGTCGCCACCATCGAGTATCTGGTCCGCCTGCACGAGGGCCAGGCCACGATGACCGTGCCGGGCGGGGTCGAGGTGCCGGTGGAAACCGACGACATCGACCACTTCGGCAACCGCCGGTTGCGTACCGTCGGCGAGCTGATCCAGAACCAGATCCGGGTCGGCATGTCGAGGATGGAGCGGGTGGTCCGGGAACGGATGACCACTCAGGACGTCGAGGCGATCACGCCGCAGACACTGATCAACATCCGCCCGGTGGTCGCCGCCATCAAGGAGTTCTTCGGCACCAGCCAGCTCTCCCAGTTCATGGACCAGAACAACCCGCTGTCGGGCCTCACCCACAAGCGCCGGCTTTCGGCGCTGGGGCCGGGCGGTCTGTCCCGGGAGCGTGCCGGGCTGGAAGTGCGTGACGTGCACCCGTCGCACTACGGCCGCATGTGCCCGATCGAGACCCCGGAGGGTCCCAACATCGGCCTGATCGGCTCGCTGTCGGTGTACGCACGGGTCAACCCGTTCGGCTTCATCGAGACGCCGTACCGCAAGGTGATCGACGGTCTCGTTACTGATGAGATCCACTACTTGACGGCCGACGAGGAGGACCGCCACGTCGTGGCACAGGCCAACTCGCCGATCGACGCTGAGGGCCGGTTCGTCGAGCCGCGCGTGCTGGTGCGCCGCAAGGCCGGCGAGGTCGAGTACGTGGCCTCGTCGGAGGTGGACTACATGGACGTCTCGCCGCGCCAGATGGTGTCGGTGGCCACGGCCATGATTCCGTTCCTCGAGCACGACGACGCCAACCGGGCTCTGATGGGTGCCAACATGCAGCGCCAGGCGGTTCCGCTGGTGCGCAGCGAGGCGCCGCTGGTGGGCACCGGCATGGAGTTGCGTGCGGCCATCGACGCCGGCGATGTCGTCGTCGCCGAGAAGTCGGGAGTGATCGAGGAGGTGTCCGCCGACTACATCACCGTGATGGCCGACGACGGCACCCGGCACACCTACCGGATGCGCAAGTTCGCCCGCTCGAACCACGGCACCTGCGCCAACCAGTCTCCGATCGTGGACGCCGGAGAGCGGGTAGAGGCCGGCCAGGTCATCGCCGACGGTCCGTGTACCCAGAACGGCGAGATGGCGCTGGGCAAGAACCTGCTGGTGGCGATCATGCCGTGGGAGGGCCACAACTACGAGGACGCCATCATCCTGTCCAACCGGCTCGTCGAGGAAGACATCCTCACCTCGATCCACATCGAGGAGCACGAGATCGACGCCCGCGATACCAAGCTGGGCGCCGAGGAGATCACCCGCGACATCCCGAACGTCTCTGACGAGGTGCTGGCGGACCTGGATGAGCGGGGCATCGTGCGCATCGGCGCCGAGGTTCGCGACGGCGACATCCTGGTCGGCAAGGTCACCCCGAAGGGGGAGACGGAGCTGACGCCAGAGGAGCGGCTGCTGCGGGCGATCTTCGGCGAAAAGGCCCGGGAGGTCCGCGACACCTCGCTGAAGGTGCCGCACGGCGAGTCCGGCAAGGTGATCGGCATCCGGGTGTTCTCCCGCGAGGACGACGACGAGCTTCCCGCCGGCGTCAACGAGCTGGTCCGCGTCTACGTGGCCCAGAAGCGCAAGATCTCCGACGGCGACAAGCTGGCCGGCCGGCACGGCAACAAGGGCGTCATCGGCAAGATCCTGGCGCAAGAGGACATGCCGTTCCTTCCGGACGGGACCCCGGTGGACATCATCCTGAACACCCACGGTGTGCCCCGACGGATGAACATCGGCCAGATCCTGGAAACCCACCTGGGATGGTGCGCGCACAGCGGGTGGCAGATCGCGGGTTCACCCGACTGGGCGGCCAACCTTCCCGAGGCGTTGCGCAGCGCCGAGCCGAACCAGATCGTGTCGACTCCGGTGTTCGACGGCGCCCAGGAGGCCGAACTGCAGGGGCTGTTGTCATCGACATTGCCCAACCGTGACGGCGACGTGCTGGTCGACGGCGACGGCAAGGCGGTCCTCTTCGACGGCCGTAGCGGCGAGCCGTTCCCGTACCCGGTGACTGTTGGCTACATGTACATCATGAAGCTGCACCACCTGGTCGACGACAAGATCCACGCCCGCTCCACCGGCCCGTACTCGATGATCACCCAGCAGCCGCTGGGCGGTAAGGCGCAGTTCGGTGGCCAGCGGTTCGGCGAGATGGAGTGCTGGGCCATGCAGGCCTACGGCGCGGCGTACACGCTGCAGGAGTTGTTGACCATCAAGTCCGACGACACTGTCGGCCGGGTCAAGGTCTACGAGGCGATCGTCAAGGGCGAGAACATTCCCGAGCCGGGCATCCCCGAGTCGTTCAAGGTGCTGCTCAAAGAGCTGCAGTCGCTGTGCCTCAACGTGGAGGTGCTGTCGTCCGACGGCGCGGCGATCGAGCTGCGCGAAGGCGAGGACGAGGACCTGGAGCGCGCGGCAGCGAATCTCGGAATCAACTTGTCCCGCAACGAATCCGCCTCTGTCGAGGACTTGGCCTGAACCTTCTTGGAAGTAACTAAACCCGCAAGGGGAAAGGGAGTTACGTGCTAGACGTCAACTTCTTCGATGAACTCCGCATCGGCCTGGCCACCGCGGAGGACATCCGGCAGTGGTCCTACGGCGAGGTCAAGAAGCCGGAGACCATCAACTACCGCACGCTCAAGCCGGAGAAGGACGGCTTGTTCTGCGAGAAGATCTTCGGGCCGACTCGCGACTGGGAATGCTACTGCGGCAAATACAAGCGGGTGCGCTTCAAGGGCATCATCTGCGAGCGTTGCGGTGTCGAGGTGACACGCGCCAAGGTGCGCCGGGAACGGATGGGCCACATCGAGTTGGCCGCACCCGTCACCCACATCTGGTACTTCAAGGGCGTCCCGTCGCGCCTGGGCTACCTGCTGGACCTGGCGCCCAAGGACCTCGAGAAGATCATCTACTTCGCCGCCTATGTGATCACCGCGGTCGACGAGGAGATGCGGCACAACGAGCTGTCCACCCTCGAGGCCGAAATGATGGTGGAGCGCAAGGCCGTTGAGGACCAGCGGGACGCGGACTTGGAAGCGCGCGCCCAAAAGCTGGAGGCCGACCTGGCCCAGCTGGAGGCCGAGGGCGCCAAGGCCGACGCCCGACGCAAGGTTCGCGACGGCGGCGAGCGCGAGATGCGTCAGCTGCGCGACCGCGCCCAGCGCGAGCTGGACCGGCTGGAGGACATCTGGAACACCTTCACCAAGCTGGCCCCCAAGCAGCTGATCGTCGACGAGAACCTCTACCGCGAACTGCAGGACCGCTACGGCGAATACTTCACCGGCGCCATGGGTGCGGAGTCGATCCAGAAGCTCATCGAGAACTTCGACATCGACGCCGAAGCCGAGTCGCTGCGCGAGGTCATCCGAAGCGGCAAGGGGCAGAAGAAGCTTCGCGCCCTCAAGCGCCTGAAGGTGGTCGCCGCTTTCCAGCAGTCCGGCAACTCGCCGATGGGCATGGTGCTCGACGCTGTCCCGGTGATCCCGCCGGAGCTGCGTCCCATGGTGCAGCTCGACGGTGGCCGGTTCGCCACCAGCGACCTGAACGACCTGTACCGACGGGTGATCAACCGGAACAACCGGCTCAAGCGACTGATCGACCTCGGCGCGCCCGAGATCATCGTCAACAACGAGAAGCGGATGCTGCAGGAGTCGGTCGACGCGCTGTTCGACAACGGACGTCGCGGTCGACCGGTCACCGGGCCGGGCAACCGTCCGCTCAAGTCGCTGAGCGATCTGCTGAAGGGCAAGCAGGGCCGGTTCCGGCAGAACCTGCTCGGCAAGCGTGTCGACTACTCGGGCAGGTCCGTTATCGTGGTCGGTCCGCAACTCAAGTTGCACCAGTGCGGTCTGCCCAAGCTGATGGCGCTGGAGCTGTTCAAGCCGTTCGTGATGAAGCGTCTGGTCGATCTCAACCACGCCCAGAACATCAAGAGCGCCAAGCGGATGGTGGAACGTCAGCGTCCCCAGGTGTGGGATGTGCTGGAGGAGGTCATCGCCGAGCACCCGGTGTTGCTGAACCGCGCGCCAACCCTGCACCGGCTCGGTATCCAGGCGTTCGAGCCGATGCTGATCGAGGGCAAGGCGATTCAGCTGCACCCGCTGGTGTGTGAGGCGTTCAACGCCGACTTCGACGGTGACCAGATGGCCGTGCACCTGCCGCTGTCCGCCGAGGCACAGGCAGAGGCCCGCGTCCTGATGCTGTCGTCCAACAACATCCTCTCGCCCGCGTCCGGGCGCCCCCTGGCCATGCCCCGACTGGACATGGTAACCGGGTTGTACTACCTGACCACCGAGGTCGACGGCGACACCGGCGAATACCAGCCGGCCGCAGCGGACCGTCCCGAGACGGGGGTGTACTCCTCGCCGGCGGAAGCCATCATGGCCGCCGACCGCGGTGTGCTCTCGGTGCGGGCCAAGATCAAGGTGCGGCTGACCCAGTTGCGTCCGTCTGCCGAGATCGAGGCCGAGCTGTTCGGGACCAACGGCTGGCATCCGGGCGAGCCCTGGATTGCCGACACGACGCTGGGGCGGGTGCTGTTCAACGAGTTGCTGCCGCCGGGCTATCCGTTCGTCAACAAGCAAATGCACAAGAAGGTTCAGGCGTCGATCATCAACGACCTGGCCGAGCGCTACCCGATGATCGTGGTGGCGCAGACCGTCGACAAGCTCAAGGACGCGGGCTTCTACTGGGCAACCCGAAGCGGTGTCACGGTCTCGATGGCCGACGTGCTGGTTCCACCCCGCAAGAAGGAGATCCTCGATCGCTACGAGGATCGCGCCGACAAGGTCGAAAAGCAGTTCCAGCGTGGCGCTTTGAACCACGACGAACGCAACGAGGCCTTGGTCGAGATCTGGAAGGAAGCCACCGACGAGGTGGGCCAGGCGCTGCGGGAGCACTATCCCAGCGATAACCCGATCATCACCATCGTCGACTCGGGTGCTACGGGTAACTTCACCCAGACCCGGACGCTGGCCGGAATGAAGGGTCTGGTGACCAACCCCAAGGGTGAGTTCATCCCGCGTCCGGTCAAGTCGTCGTTCCGCGAGGGCCTGACCGTGCTCGAGTACTTCATCAACACCCACGGTGCTCGAAAGGGCTTGGCCGACACCGCGTTGCGTACCGCCGACTCGGGCTACCTGACCCGTCGCCTGGTGGACGTGTCCCAGGACGTCATCGTGCGCGAGCACGACTGCGGCACCGAGCGCGGCATCGTCGTCGAGTTGGCCGAGCGTCAACCCGGGGTTGATGGGCAAGTCACGCTGATCCGTGACCCGTACATCGAAACCTCGGCGTACGCAAGGACTTTGGGTATCGACGCGGTCGACGAGGCGGGCAACGTGGTCGTGGCGCGCGGCGAGGACCTGGGTGACCCGGAGATCGATGCGTTGCTGGCCGCGGGGATCACGCAGGTAAAGGTTCGTTCGGTGCTGACCTGTACCACCGGCACCGGCGTGTGCGCGACGTGTTATGGGCGCTCGATGGCCACTGGCAAGCTGGTCGACATCGGTGAAGCGGTCGGCATTGTGGCCGCCCAGTCCATCGGTGAGCCGGGCACGCAGTTGACCATGCGTACCTTCCATCAGGGTGGTGTCGGTGAGGACATCACCGGTGGTCTGCCCCGGGTGCAGGAGCTGTTCGAGGCCCGCGTGCCGCGCGGTAAGGCGCCGATCGCCGACGTCACAGGCCGGGTCCGGCTGGAAGACGGTGAGCGTTTCTACAAGATCACCATCGTGCCCGACGACGGCAGCGAGGAGGTCGTGTACGACAAGCTCTCCAAGCGGCAACGGCTGCGGGTGTTCAAGCACGAGGACGGCTCGGAGCGGGTGCTCTCCGACGGCGACCATGTGGAGGTGGGCCAGCAGTTGATGGAAGGCTCCGCCGACCCGCACGAGGTGCTGCGGGTGCAGGGTCCCCGCGAGGTGCAGATCCACCTGGTCCGCGAGGTCCAGGAGGTGTATCGCGCTCAGGGTGTGTCGATCCACGACAAGCACATCGAGGTGATCGTGCGCCAGATGCTGCGCCGGGTCACCATCATCGACTCGGGCTCGACGGAGTTCCTGCCCGGTTCGTTGATCGACCGTGCCGAGTTCGAGGCGGAGAACCGCCGGGTGGTGGCCGAGGGCGGCGAGCCCGCCGCTGGCCGTCCGGTGCTGATGGGTATCACCAAGGCGTCGCTGGCCACCGACTCGTGGCTGAGTGCGGCGTCGTTCCAGGAGACCACGCGAGTGCTGACCGATGCGGCGATCAACTGCCGCAGCGACAAGCTCAACGGTCTGAAGGAGAACGTGATCATCGGCAAGCTGATCCCGGCCGGTACCGGTATCAACCGTTACCGCAACATCCAGGTTCAGCCGACCGAGGAAGCCCGAGCGGCCGCGTACACGATCCCGTCGTACGAGGATCAGTACTACAGCCCGGACTTCGGCCAGGCCACCGGAGCCGCGGTTCCACTGGACGACTACGGCTACAGCGACTACCGGTAGTCCGCATAGAGAAAAGCCCCGGGCCTTGCCCGGGGCTTTTCTCTGTGTCGAGTTTCTATGGCGAGCAGTCGCAGAATCGCACGCTGTGGGCTCGCGCAGTGCGATTCTGCGTCTGCTCGCCGCATTACACTGGGCCGGGTGCTGATAGGTTCCCACGTCCACTCGGACGATCCCCTGGCCGCCGCCCAGGCCGACGGCGCCGACGTGGTGCAATTCTTTCTCGGCAACCCGCAGAGCTGGAAGAAGCCCAAGCCGCGGGACGACGCCGAGACGCTGAAGGCGTCGACCATTCCGCTGTATGTCCATGCGCCGTATCTGATCAACGTCGCCTCGGCCAACAACCGCATCCGCATCCCGTCGCGCAAGATCCTGCAGGACACCTGTGACGCGGCCGCGGCAATCAACGCGACGGCGGTGATCGTGCATGGCGGCCACGCCGACGACAACGACATGGAGGCCGGCTTCGAGCGGTGGCTCAAAGCGCTGGATTACCTCCAAACGGACGTGCAGGTGTACCTGGAAAACACTGCGGGCGGCGACCACGCGATGGCCCGTTATTTCGACACCATCGGCAGACTGTGGGATCGTATCGGCGACAAGGGAATCGGCTTCTGCCTGGACACCTGCCACGCGTGGGCCGCGGGTGAGCAGCTGATCGACGCGGTCGACCGGATCAAGGCCCTGACCGGCCGCATCGACCTGGTGCACTGCAACGACTCGCGGGACGCCGCGGGGTCAGGTGCCGACCGGCACGCCAATATCGGCAACGGTCGGATCGATCCCGACCACCTCGTCGCGGTGGTCAAGGCCGCCGATGCCCCGGTGATCTGCGAAACCGCCGACGAGGGCCGCAAGGACGACATCGCGTTCCTGAGGGAAAAAGTCAACGGCTGATTTCACGGCTCAATTAAAGCTCGTTAACGCCGCCTCGCGGGCCTACCGTTAACCTATGGTTCGCCGGTTGGTCATGCTGCTGGGCGTCGTGGGGATGCTTGTTGGCTGCGCGCACGCTCCGGCGCCGCCGCCCGTCGGCTTCGGAAACGGCACCAGCTTTCACACCATCGACGTCGGCGGAGTCCAGCGTTCCTACCGGCTCTATAAGCCCGCAGGCCTGCCGCGAGCAGCCCCGCTGGTCGTCATGCTGCACGGTGGTTTCGGCAGCGCCCGACAGGCTGAAAGATCGTACGACTGGGACGAATTGGCCGATTCAGAGAAGTTCGTCGTCGCCTACCCCGACGGTTTGAACAGAGCGTGGAACGCCAACGGCGGCGGCTGCTGCGGCCGGTCCGCACGCGAAGGCGTCGACGACGTCGCCTTTGTCAACGCGGCGGTTGCCGACGTCGAGGCGAACGTGCCCGTCGATCCGGCCAGGATCTACGCCACCGGGATGAGCAACGGTGCCATCATGGCCTATACCCTGGCCTGCAATACCGGGATCTTCGCCGCGATCGGCCCGGTTTCGGGAACGCAACTGGACCCGTGCCCGTCCCCGCATCCGGTGTCGATCATGCATATTCACGGCACCGGGGATCCGCTTGTCCGCTACTTCGGCGGGCCGGGGGCCGGCTTCGCCAGGATCGACGGGCCGCCGGTCGAGGAGCTGAATGCGTTCTGGCGCAATGTTGATCAATGTGCGCCCCCCGCCACGACGACCAGTGGCCGGATTACCACGTCCAACGCCGGGTGTGTGAACAACCGCAGCGTTGTGCTGGTCACCGTCGACGACGGCGGCCACGAGTGGCCATCGGTGGCCACCGAGTTGCTGTGGGAGTTCTTCGCCGCTCATCCCCGCTGAGCAAGACGATTACACGTCTTGTACAGTTGTCGGTAAAATGTAATATTGGTGGCATGCCAGATACCCATGTCGTTACCAATCAGGTCCCGCCGCTGGAGAACCACAATTCCGCTACTTCGCCGATGCTTGTCGAAGCGCTGATCCGCGAGGGTGGACAGTGGGGACTGGACGAGGTGAACGAGCTCGGGGCGATCTCCGGCGGCCACGAAGCCCAGCGCTGGGGCGAGTTGGCCGATCGCAACCGGCCCGTCCTGCACACCCATGACCGGGTGGGACACCGCATCGACGAGGTCGAATACGATCCGGCTTACCACGAGCTGATGCGCACCGCGATCGCGCACGGGTTGCACGCCGCGCCCTGGGCCGACGACCGACCGGGGGCCCACGTGGTGCGTGCCGCCAAGGCATCTGTATGGACCCCCGAGCCCGGCCACGTCTGTCCGATCTCGATGACCTACGCCGTCGTGCCCGCGCTGCGCCACAACCCCGAGCTGGCCAGCGTTTACGAGCCGCTGCTTACCAGCCGCGAGTACGATCCGGAGTTCAAGCTCGCCACCACGAAACGCGGTATCACCGCCGGGATGTCGATGACCGAGAAGCAGGGCGGCTCCGACGTGCGCGCCGGCACCACCGAGGCGACCCCGAACGGCGACGGCACCTACAGCCTGACCGGCCACAAGTGGTTCACCTCCGCGCCGATGTGCGACATCTTCCTGGTGCTCGCGCAGGCCCCAAAGGGATTGTCCTGCTTCATGCTGCCGCGGATCCTGCCCGACGGCACCCGAAATCGGATGCTGCTGCAGCGCCTCAAGGACAAGCTCGGCAACCACGCCAACGCCTCCAGCGAGGTCGAATATGACGGCGCCATCGCGTGGCTGGTCGGCGAGGAGGGCCGCGGCGTCCCCACCATCATCGAAATGGTCAACCTCACCCGGCTGGACTGCACTCTGGGCAGCGCCACCAGCATGCGCACCGGTCTGACCCGGGCAATCCACCACGCCCAGCACCGAAAGGCGTTCGGCGCCTACCTGATCGACCAGCCGCTGATGCGTAACGTACTGGCCGACCTGGCGGTCGAAGCCGAGGCTGCCACCATCGTCGCGATGCGGATGGCCGGCGCGACCGACAATGCGGCACGCGGCGACCTGAAAGAAGCGCTGCTGCGCCGCATCGGCCTGGCCGCCAGCAAGTACTGGGTATGCAAGCGCTCCACCCCACACGCCGCCGAAGCGCTGGAATGCCTCGGCGGCAACGGCTATGTCGAGGATTCCGGCATGCCGCGGCTGTACCGGGAGGCGCCCCTGATGGGCATCTGGGAGGGCTCGGGCAATGTCAGCGCCCTGGACACGTTGCGCGCCATGGCCACTCGGCCCGAATGCGTCGAGGTGCTGTTCGACGACCTTGCGCAGAGCGCGGGCCAGGATGCCCGGCTGGACGGCCATGTCGAGCGGCTGCGGGAACAGCTGGGCGATCTGGACACCATCCAATACCGGGCCCGCAAGATAGCCGAGGACATCTGCCTGGCGCTGCAAGGCTCGCTGCTGGTGCGCCACGGGCATCCGGCCGTCGCCGAGGCTTTCCTGGCCACCCGGCTCGGCGGCCAGTGGGGCGGGGCCTTCGGCACCCTGCCGACCGGACTGGATCTGGCGCCCATCCTCGAGCGTGCTTTAGTCAAGGGATGACACACGCGATCCGACCGGTCGATTTCGACAATCTGAAAACGATGACCTACCAGGTCACCGATCGGGTAGCGCGGATCACGTTCAACCGGCCCGAGAAGGGCAACGCGATCGTCGCGGATACCCCGCTGGAGTTGTCGGCTCTGGTGGAGCGGGCCGACCTCGATCCCAACGTGCACGTCATTCTGGTCTCGGGACGCGGCGACGGTTTCTGCGCCGGCTTCGACCTATCCGCTTACGCGGACGGCACCGGCTCGGCGGGCGGCACGGGCGCATACCAGGGCACGGTGCTGGACGGTAAAACCCAGGCCGTCAACCACTTGCCCAACCAGCCCTGGGACCCGATGATCGACTACCAGATGATGAGCCGGTTCGTGCGCGGGTTCTCCAGCCTGATGCATGCCGACAAGCCGACGGTGGTCAAGATCCATGGCTACTGCGTGGCCGGCGGCACCGACATCGCGCTGCACGCCGATCAGGTGATTGCCGCCGCCGACGCCAAGATCGGCTACCCGCCGACCCGCGTCTGGGGTGTACCCGCGGCTGGCTTGTGGGCGCACCGGCTCGGCGACCAGCGCGCCAAACGCCTGCTGTTCACCGGCGATTGCATCACCGGCGCCCAGGCGGCCGAATGGGGCCTCGCCGTCGAGGCGCCGGATCCGAAGGACCTCGACGAACGCACCGAGCGGCTGGTGCAGCGGATTGCTGCGTTGCCGGTCAATCAGCTGGTCATGATCAAGCTGGCGCTCAATTCGGCTCTGCTGCAACAGGGTGTGGCCACCAGCAGGATGGTCAGCACGGTGTTCGACGGCATTGCCCGGCACACGCCCGAGGGACACGCCTTCGTCGCCGACGCGGTCGAGCACGGCTTCCGCGATGCCGTCAAGCACCGCGACGGGCCGTTCGGCGACTACGGCCGGAAAGCGTCCGGAGTGTAGCTTCATGCCGAAATCGCTGGCGCGCATGACCGCCCGGTCAGTGGTGCTCAGCGTGCTGCTCGGCGCGCATCCCGCGTGGGCCAGCGCCAGCGAATTGGTCAGGCTTACAGCCGATTTCGGTATCAAGGAAACGGCGTTGCGGGTGGCGCTGACCCGCATGGTGAGCGCCGGCGATCTGGTCCGGTCCGCCGACGGCTATCGGCTTTCGGATCGGTTGCTGGCGCGCCAGCGGCGCCAGGACGAGGCTATGCGCCCGCGGGTCCGCGACTGGAACGGCTCCTGGCGTCTGGTAGTGATCACCAGCGTCGGCAATGACGCTCGCACCCGCGCCGCGTTGCGAACCACCCTGCAGGACAAGCGGTTCGGTGAACTACGCGAAGGGGTGTGGCTGCGGCCTGACAACCTCGACCTCGAACTTCCCCCTGGTATCACCACCCAGGTCCGGGTGCTCAGCGCCCACGATGACGCACCCGCCGAGCTGGCGGCGCGGCTATGGGACCTAGCCGACTGGGCCGACGCCGGCGAGCAGTTGCTGGGCGAGATCGCCCAGGCCGCAGACATTCCCGGTCGTTTCGTGGTGGCTGCCGCGATGGTCCGTCATTTGCTGACCGACCCGATGCTGCCCGCCGAACTGCTGCCCGCGCAGTGGCCGGGGACCCGGCTGCGCGAGGCATACCACGACTTCGCCACCGAGCTGGCGAAACACCTTGACACATCCCAACTCCTGGAGGCGACATGAGCGATCTGGTGCTGGTGGACCGCAACGGTCCGGTGACCACGGTGGTCATCAACCGGCCGGAGGCACGTAACGCGGTCAACGGCCCGACGGCCGCCGCACTCTACTCGGCGTTCGAGCAGTTCGACCGTGACGACGCGGCTGCGGTGGCGGTGTTGTGCGGCAACGGCGGAACCTTTTGCGCCGGGGCCGATTTGAAGGCTTTCGGCACCGCGGAGGCCAATGCCGTACACCGCACGGGCCCGGGTCCGATGGGCCCGTCGCGGATGGTGCTGTCCAAACCGGTGATCGCCGCTGTCAGCGGCTACGCCGTAGCCGGTGGTCTGGAATTGGCGTTGTGGTGTGACCTGCGCGTGGCCGAGGAGGACGCTGTGTTCGGGGTTTTCTGCCGCCGCTGGGGAGTACCGCTGATCGACGGCGGCACGGTGCGGTTGCCGCGGTTGATCGGCCACAGCCGGGCGATGGACATGATCCTTACCGGCCGGGCGGTGGCGGCCGATGAGGCGCTGGCGATGGGACTGGCCAATCGGGTGGTGCCCAAGGGGCAGGCGAGGCAGGCAGCCGAGGTGTTGGCGGCCGAGTTGGCTGCCCTGCCTCAGCAGTGTCTGCGGTCGGATCGGCTGTCGGCACTGCACCAATGGGGATTGCCGGAGTCGGCGGCGCTCGATCTGGAATTCGCCAGCATCTCCCGGGTGGCGGCAGAGGCCTCGACGGGGGCCGCACGCTTCGCGGGAGGTGCCGGCCGCCACGGTGCGCCGGCGTGAGCTGAACGGCGGTCGGCCGGTCAGCCGCCCTTGTTGATGGTGTTGCCCGATCCGATGTTGTCGACTTTCGGGTCACCGTCCTTATAGGTGATGGTGTTGTTGAGTCCCAGCACGCTCAGGTGCTGGTCGATCTTGTCGAAGGTGATCTTGTTGTTGGTGCCGCCGATGGTCACCGTCGAGCAGGTGCCGTTGACGGTGAGGGTGTTCTCCGAGCCGGCGACATTCAGCGACTTGCCGTCGGCACAGTCCAGGGTGGCGGTCGTCCCGATCGATCCGTAGTTCAGCATGTTGCCGATCTCGATCGACGCGGTCGTCGGGGGCCCGTTGGACGTCGACGGCGCCGCCGTTCCGCTGCTCGTCGCGGTTGTGGGCTTTCCGGAGCTGCTGGTGGCCGGCGGGGGATTGGCCGTCGAACTGCAGCCGACCAGCCCGACGGCCGTTGCACCGAGTGCCAGTGTCAGAGCGATCGCGGACAGCCGCGGCGTGGAGACATGAGTGCGCATCGGCTCCTCGATTCCTTAGGGGCCCACTCGCTGGAGCCGGTTGACCATACCCAGTTCGCGGCCGCGATCCCAGATGAACGGATCGCCGTTCTTGAAGAACACCGTCTGATCCCAACCGTAGACGGTGATGTCGTTGATCACCGTGTCGGCGACGACCGTGTTGGACGAGCCCATCACCGTCACGGCCCAGCACGTTCCCTTCGCCGTGATGATATTGGCGGTGCCGTTGACCAACAGGGTCGAATCGTTGCAGTCCAAGACCTGCTCGAGGCCCTCACCGGTGATATGGGTGTCGCCGTTTTTCGCGTGCGCGGCCGGCGCTTGCGCGATTGACGTGACGGCGGTGGTGACGACGGTGACGACGCAGCTGGCCAGTGACACGGCGGCGGTCGTCCATTTCACTGCGGGCCCCCTCCGTTGGACGCGTGATCGGTGCTCGATCGAGGTGTGCACCTAGCCTAGGTGCAGTGCCCTGCCCGACGACAGCGTTGAGCGCATTTGGTCGACACCCCGCCGCGCCCGCATCTGGCGCGGTCGATCCACGGTCGAGTCAACTAGAGTCATTAGTTGACCCACCGTTGACCTCCCACAACCGCAGCGGCGATGACCCACCGTCATCGCACATTGAGCACATTGAGCACATTGAGCAATTGAAGGACGATCGTCATGGCAGCTTCGCCGGAACCGCCGTCAACGGCTGGTCGCCAGCGCGCTGTGAAAGCCGCGGCGCGGCCGGCCAAGTTGAGCCGAGATTCCATCGTCGAGGGTGCCCTGACTTTCCTGGACCGGGAGGGCTGGGATTCGCTGACCATCAACGCGTTGGCGACCCAACTGGGGACCAAGGGGCCGTCGCTGTACAACCACGTGGACAGTCTCGAGGACCTGCGCCGCGCGGTGCGGGTTCGGGTGATCGACGACATCATCACGATGCTGAACCGGGTCGGCGAGGGGCGTGCCCGTGATGACGCGGTACTGGTGATGGCCGGTGCGTACCGCAGCTATGCCCACCACCATCCGGGTCGGTACTCGGCATTCACCCGGATGCCGTTGGGCGGGGACGATCCCGACTACGCCGCGGCGACCAGAAGTGCCGCCGCGCCGGTGATCGCGGTGCTGTCCTCCTACGGCCTGGAAGGCGAAGAGGCCTTTTACGCGGCGCTGGAGTTCTGGTCGGCACTACACGGGTTCGTGCTGTTGGAAATGACCGGCGTGATGGATGAGATCGATACCGACGCGGTGTTCTCCGACATGGTGTTGCGCCTGGCAGCGGGGATGGAAAAGCGCACCGCGGAGCACGGTGCCAAGCAGGCCTAACGCTGATTCGGGACGCCCGGATAACGGATCTCCGCTTGGTTCGGGCACCACTTTGACCTGCCCGACCGGCGAGCGGTATTGTGGTTGCTCGTGCCTGGCGGCCTACAGCGCCCGACTTGAGGGCGTGGATGCCGGGCCAATTCGCATGTCCATGATGTCACCGAGATGTGATGGACGAGGCGGGTTGAGTTCGGAGGCCAACCGCATGCGACACACCCGGCAGCGGGGTACGGCGTTGACACGGCGTTGATTCCGAGGCAGGGCATAACTGCAGTACAAGGACTTGATAGGAATACGGGGACCGGAGCCGGACCCTCAGACAGCGACAAAGAAAGCCGGTAGATGCCAACCATTCAGCAGCTGGTCCGAAAGGGTCGTCGGGACAAGATCGCCAAGGTCAAGACCGCGGCCCTCAAGGGCAGCCCGCAGCGCCGTGGCGTGTGCACTCGGGTGTACACCACCACTCCGAGGAAGCCGAACTCGGCGCTTCGCAAGGTCGCGCGGGTGAAGCTGACGAGTCAGGTTGAGGTCACGGCGTACATCCCCGGCGAGGGCCACAACCTGCAGGAGCACTCGATGGTGCTGGTGCGTGGCGGCCGGGTGAAGGACCTGCCCGGTGTGCGGTACAAAATCATCCGCGGTTCGCTCGACACCCAGGGAGTGAAGAACCGCAAGCAGGCTCGCAGCCGTTACGGCGCCAAGAAGGAGAAGAGCTGATGCCGCGCAAGGGGCCGGCGCCCAAGCGTCCGTTGGTCAACGACCCGGTGTACGGGTCGCAGCTGGTCACCCAACTGGTGAACAAGGTTCTGCTGAAGGGGAAGAAATCCCTGGCCGAGCGCATTGTTTATGGAGCGCTCGAACATGCCCGCGACAAGACCGGCACCGATCCCGTCATCACCCTCAAGCGCGCTCTCGACAACGTCAAACCGGCCTTGGAGGTCCGCAGCCGCCGCGTGGGTGGTGCGACCTACCAAGTGCCGGTCGAGGTGCGCCCGGACCGGTCGACCACGCTCGCGCTGCGCTGGCTCGTCGGCTACTCGCGGCAACGCCGGGAGAAGACGATGATCGAACGGTTGGCAAACGAGATTCTGGATGCCAGCAACGGCCTAGGGGCCTCTGTCAAGCGGCGTGAGGACACCCACAAGATGGCCGAGGCGAACCGCGCCTTTGCGCATTATCGCTGGTGAGAGCCGCCGGCGAAAAGCGGCCGGGCGCAACCGACAGCGAACTAACTACGCAACCGAAAGAGTGGGAAGACTTCTGTGGCACAGAAGGACGTGCTAACTGACCTGAGCAGGGTCCGCAACTTCGGCATCATGGCACACATCGATGCCGGCAAGACCACGACGACCGAGCGAATCCTGTACTACACCGGCATCAACTACAAGATCGGTGAGGTGCATGACGGCGCCGCGACGATGGACTGGATGGAGCAGGAGCAGGAGCGCGGCATCACCATCACCTCTGCTGCGACGACGACATTCTGGAAAGACAACCAGCTCAACATCATTGACACGCCGGGACACGTCGACTTCACCGTCGAGGTGGAGCGCAACCTTCGGGTGCTCGACGGGGCCGTCGCCGTTTTCGACGGGAAAGAGGGCGTCGAGCCGCAGTCCGAGCAGGTCTGGCGCCAAGCCGACAAATACGACGTCCCGCGCATTTGCTTCGTCAACAAGATGGACAAGATCGGCGCCGACTTCTACTTCTCGGTGCGCACCATGGAGGAGCGGCTGGGGGCCAATGCCGTGCCGATCCAGCTACCCATCGGCTCCGAGGCCGACTTCGAGGGCGTCGTCGACCTGGTCGAGATGAACGCCAAGGTGTGGCGCGGCGAGACCAAGCTGGGCGAGACCTACGACACCATCGAAATCCCCGCTGAACTGCAGGAAAAGGCCGAGGAATACCGCACCAAGCTGATCGAGACGGTCGCCGAGACGGACGAGGAGTTGCTGGAGAAGTACCTCGGCGGCGAGGAACTCACGGTCGCGGAGATCAAGGCCGGGATCCGCAAGCTGACGATCGCCAGTCAGATCTACCCGGTGCTGTGCGGCAGCGCCTTCAAGAACAAGGGCGTGCAGCCGATGCTCGACGCCGTCGTGGATTACCTGCCGTCGCCGCTGGACGTGCCGCCGGCAATCGGTCACCCGCCCGGCAAGGAGGACGAAGAGGTCGTCCGCAACGCGACCACCGACGAGCCGTTCGCAGCGCTGGCGTTCAAGATCGCCACCCACCCGTTCTTCGGCAAGTTGACCTACATCCGGGTGTACTCGGGCACCGTCGAGTCCGGCAGCCAGGTCATCAACGCCACCAAGGGCAAAAAGGAGCGGCTGGGCAAGCTGTTCCAGATGCATTCCAACAAGGAGAACCCTGTCGAGCGGGCCAGCGCCGGCCACATCTACGCGGTGATCGGCCTGAAGGACACCACGACCGGTGACACGCTGGCGGACCCGAACAACCAGATCGTGCTCGAGTCGATGACTTTCCCCGACCCGGTGATCGAGGTGGCCATCGAGCCCAAGACCAAGAGCGACCAGGAGAAGCTGAGCCTGTCAATCCAGAAGCTCGCCGAGGAGGACCCCACCTTCAAGGTGCATCTGGATCAAGAAACCGGCCAGACCGTGATCGGTGGTATGGGCGAGCTGCACCTGGACATCTTGGTGGACCGGATGCGCCGGGAATTCAAGGTCGAGGCCAACGTCGGCAAGCCGCAGGTGGCCTACAAGGAGACCATTCGCCGCGTGGTGGACACCGTCGAGTACACCCACAAGAAGCAGACGGGCGGCTCCGGCCAGTTCGCCAAGGTGATCATCAAACTGGAGCCGTTCACCGGCGAAGACGGTGCGACCTACGAGTTCGAGAACAAGGTCACCGGTGGCCGCATCCCGCGCGAGTACATCCCGTCGGTCGACGCCGGCGCCCAAGACGCCATGCAATACGGCGTCCTGGCCGGCTACCCGCTGGTGAATCTGAAGGTCACCCTGCTCGACGGTGCCTTCCACGAGGTCGACTCCTCGGAAATGGCATTCAAGATCGCCGGTTCCCAGGCGCTGAAGAAGGCGGCGGCGCAGGCGCAGCCGGTCATCCTGGAGCCGATCATGGCCGTCGAGGTCACCACGCCCGAAACGTATATGGGCGATGTGATCGGCGACTTGAACTCGCGCCGTGGTCAGATTCAGGCCATGGAGGAGCGGGGCGGTTCGCGCGTCGTCAAGGCGCACGTGCCGCTGTCGGAGATGTTCGGCTACGTCGGCGACCTGCGGTCCAAGACTCAAGGCCGGGCGAACTACTCGATGGTGTTCGATTCCTACGCCGAAGTGCCGGCTCAGGTGTCGAAGGAGATCATCGCGAAGGCGACTGGCGAGTGAGCCGAGCGTTGCGCGTAAGCTAGCTCGGTTACCACGGCGGCAAAACTAGAAAAACATCAACACTGCTTTTATAAGCACCAACAGTCCAGGAGGACACAGAAGTGGCGAAGGCGAAGTTCCAGCGGACCAAGCCCCACGTCAACATCGGGACCATCGGTCACGTTGACCACGGCAAGACCACCCTGACCGCGGCTATCACCAAGGTCCTGCATGACAAGTTCCCGGACCTGAACGAGTCGAAGGCGTTCGACCAGATCGACAACGCTCCTGAGGAGCGCCAGCGCGGTATCACGATCAACATCGCGCACGTGGAGTACCAGACCGAGAAGCGGCACTATGCACACGTCGACGCGCCGGGCCACGCCGACTACATCAAGAACATGATCACCGGCGCCGCCCAGATGGACGGCGCGATCCTGGTGGTCGCCGCCACGGACGGCCCGATGCCGCAGACCCGTGAGCACGTGCTGCTCGCACGTCAGGTGGGTGTGCCCTACATCCTGGTCGCGCTGAACAAGGCCGACGCCGTCGACGACGAGGAGTTGCTCGAACTCGTCGAGATGGAGGTCCGCGAGCTGCTGGCCGCCCAGGAGTTCGACGAGGACGCCCCGGTGGTGCGGGTCTCGGCACTGAAGGCCCTCGAGGGCGACCCCAAGTGGGTGGAGTCGGTGGAGCAGCTGATGGATGCGGTCGACGAGTCGATCCCCGACCCGGTCCGTGAGACCGACAAGCCGTTCCTGATGCCCGTCGAGGACGTCTTCACGATCACCGGCCGCGGCACCGTGGTCACCGGTCGTGTGGAGCGCGGCGTGGTCAACGTCAACGAGGAAGTCGAGATCGTCGGCATCCGTCCGACCACCACCAAGACCACGGTCACCGGTGTGGAGATGTTCCGCAAGCTGCTCGACCAGGGTCAGGCCGGTGACAACGTCGGGCTGTTGCTGCGTGGTGTCAAGCGTGAGGACGTCGAGCGCGGCCAGGTCGTCATCAAGCCCGGCACCACAACCCCGCACACCGAGTTCGAGGGCCAGGTTTACATCCTGTCCAAGGACGAGGGTGGCCGGCACACGCCGTTCTTCAACAACTACCGTCCGCAGTTCTACTTCCGCACCACCGACGTGACCGGTGTGGTGACGCTGCCGGAGGGCACCGAGATGGTGATGCCCGGTGACAACACCAACATCGCGGTGAAGCTGATCCAGCCCGTCGCCATGGACGAAGGTCTTCGGTTCGCGATCCGTGAAGGCGGCCGTACCGTCGGCGCCGGCCGAGTCACCAAGATCATCAAGTAGCGCTAACCGGTTTATTACCAGGCCCGGATTGCCGATCACGGCGATCCGGGCCTGGTGCTTGGTGCCCTCGGCATTCGACCGGGTCCGGCGCTGTATGTGATCGGTAGCCGAGCATGCGCGCTAATCTGACACGACCTAACCGTGAAGCGAGGAGCAGGCACATGCTGGCGCGCTATATCAAGATGCAGTTGTTGGTGCTGTTGTGCGGCGGTCTGGTGGGGCCGATCTTCTTGATCGTCTACTTCACGCTGGGCCTGGGCAGCCTGCTGTCGTGGATGTTCTATGTCGGTCTCCTGATCACCGTGGCGGATGTGCTGATCGCGCTGGCATTGACGAACTGGGGCGTCAAGACGGCGGCCAAGACGGCCGAACTCGAGCAGCGCGGCGTGTTGGCGCTCGCGCAAATCACCGGTCTCACCGAAACCGGGACCCGGATCAACGACCAACCGGTGGTCAAGGTGCACCTGCACATCGCCGGACCCGGCATCGTGCCGTTCGACAGCGAAGACCGGGTCATCGCCAGCGTGACCCGCCTCGGCAACCTGACCGCACGAAAGCTTGTCGTCCTGGTCGATCCGACCACCCAGCAATACCTGATCGACTGGGAGCGCAGCGCTCTGGTCAACGGCCTGCTCCCGGCGCAGTTCACCCTGGCCGAGGACAACAAGACTTACGACTTGAGCGGGCAGGCCGGCCCGTTGATGGAGATCCTGCAGATCCTCAAGGCCAATGGCATTCCACTCAACCGGATGGTCGACATCCGGTCGAATCCGGCGTTGCGTCAGCAGATCCAAGCGGTGGTGCGACGGGCGGCCGAGCAGCAGGCACCGGGGTCCCAGCCGGCCGGTTCGCAGGCGTCGATCGCCGAGCGGCTGCAGGAGCTGGAGTCGCTGCGGGCCAGTGGCGTGGTGAACGATCAGGAGTACGCCAGCCGGCGGGCGCAGATCATCGCCGAAATCTGAGCGGGACGGGTCGTCGCCGCGCGGTTGGATCGCGGCGGCCCGCCAACTCCGCCTACGGTTCGAGCGTGCGCCTACGGATTCCGGCGTGAACACACGGCGGCATACCGGCCTTGGACTCGCCGTGGCCGCACAGTCAAAGCCGCCACTGCACACTCGGCCGGGCAAGGGGCCCGGCCGACTCGTCTACGGCGCCCCGCCGTCACCTCGACGCCGGGTGTTAGAACACGTTCCAATTCCGCTGCTAGCCTGACAGGCGGCGGAAGGGGTGCACGTGGCTGGATCACTACAAGGACGGGTCGCATTCGTCACCGGGGCTGCCCGCGCTCAGGGACGCTCGCACGCGGTGCGGCTGGCCCGGGAGGGCGCGGACATCATCGCTCTGGACATCTGTGCGCCGGCGTCGGACTGTCTCACCTACCCCGCGGCCACGCCGGAGGACCTCAACGAGACCGTCCGCGCGGTGGAGGCCGAGGGCCGCAAGGTGCTGGCGCGCGAGGCCGATGTTCGCGACGGCCCGGCGTTGCAGCAGCTGGTGGCCGATGGCATCGAGGCTTTCGGCCGGCTGGACATTTTGGTGGCCAATGCCGGGGTGCTGGGCTGGGGGCGGCTCTGGGAACTCACCGATGAGCAGTGGGACACGGTCGTCGGGGTCAACCTCACCGGCACCTGGCAGACGCTGCGCGCCGCGGTGCCCGCCATGATCGAGGCGGGCAACGGCGGGTCGATCGTGGTGGTCAGCTCTGCGGCGGGGCTGAAGGCCACGCCGGGTAATGGACACTACGCGGCGAGCAAGCACGGATTGGTTGCGTTGACCAACACGTTGGCGCTCGAGCTCGCCGAATTCGGTATCCGGGTCAACTCTATCCACCCGTATTCGGTAGACAGTCCGATGATCGAGCCCAAAGTGATGATGCAGATATTTGCCAACCATGCCGGCTATGTGCACAGCTTCCCACCAATGCCGTTGCAGCCCAAGGGGTTCATGACACCCGATGAGGTCTCCGACGTGGTTGTGTGGTTGGCCGGCGACGGCTCGGGCACGCTGACCGGAACGCAGATACCCGTCGACAAGGGCGCCTTGAAGTATTGACGCGCGATCGTGTATGAACTGCAGGTGACCAGTAGCGAAGGCGTAAACGAGGTTGACACGGGCCCGGAGACGGGCCCTGACTCCGGTTCCGATAACGGGATCGTGGTCGTCGGTGGGGGACTGGCCGCAGCCCGTACCGCCGAGCAACTGCGACGGGCCGGCTACGCCGGTCGCCTCACGATCGTCAGCGCCGAGGTCCATCTGCCCTACGACCGGCCGCCGTTGTCCAAGGAAGTGCTGCGCAACGAGGTCGACGACGTCGCCCTCAAACCCCGTGAGTGGTATGACGAGAAGGACATCACCCTTCGGCTGGGTTCGGCGGCCACCGGCCTCGACACCGTCGCCCAGACACTGACCCTGGCCGACGGAACCGTGCTGGGCTACGACGAGCTGGTCATCGCGACCGGCCTGGTGCCGCGGCGTATTCCGACGTTCCCGGACATCGAGGGCATTCGGGTGCTGCGGTCGTACGACGAGTGCATGGCGTTGCGCAGCCACGCGTCGGCCGCCACCCGCGCCGTCGTCGTCGGGGCCGGTTTTATCGGCTGCGAGGTGGCGGCCAGCCTGCGCGGTCTGGGTGTGGCCGTGGTGCTGGTCGAACCGCAGCCAACGCCGCTGGCATCGGTGCTCGGCGAGCAGATCGGTCAGCTGGTGGCCCGCCTGCATCGGGACGAGGGGGTCGACGTGCGCACCGGTATCGGCGTGGCCGAGGTCCGCGGTGCTGGCCATGTCGACACGGTGGTCCTGACCGACGGCACGGAACTACCGGCCGACCTGGTGGTTGTCGGCATCGGGTCGCATCCGGCGACCGGCTGGCTCGACGGTAGCGGCGTCAAAGTCGACAACGGCGTGATCTGTGACGAAGCCGGACGCACCAGTGCGCCCAACGTATGGGCGCTAGGTGACGTCGCCTCCTGGCGCGATCCGATGGGACACCAAGTGCGCGTGGAACATTGGAGCAATGTTGCCGACCAGGCCCGGGTGGTGGTGCCGGCGATGCTGGGCCGTGACGTACCGTCCAATGTGGTCGTTCCTTATTTCTGGAGCGACCAGTACGACGTCAAGATCCAGTGCCTGGGTGAGCCGCACGCCACCGATATCGTCCACCTCGTCGAGGACGACGGCCGTAGGTTCCTGGCGTACTACGAGCGCGATGGTGTGCTGGTCGGTGTCGTGGGTGGCGCGATGCCGGGCAAGGTCATGAAGGTGCGTTCCAAGATCGCCGCCGGCGCGCCGATCTCCGAAGTGCTGGAAGCACCGGATGCCGGTTGAGCGTCATTCAGCGAGGGTCTGACGGGTCCGCGTGGCCGTTGCGAGCTCTGCCACGGCGGTCAGCCATTCGGTCGTCTGGTGGTCCGGCTGGTTTCCGGTGTCGATTTGCTCACGGAATTCCCGTAGCGCTCGATTGTTCGCCTGCACACGCTCGTCCATCAATCCCGAGAATGTCGTAATCTCCGGTGCGTGCGGCTGCCATAGCGGAATCGTGGTGTTACGCAACTGCATTCGGAACTTCTCCAGCCAGATGACCGGGCCGGCGTATGAGTGCAGTAGCAGACTGCCGTCTGGGAATCCGATTTCGATGCGCTGCGGTACGGGGCTGTCGCTCCCGTCGTCGACGGCGCCGACGTCATGGCTGCATTGCACGCGTACCGGCACGTCGGCGATCACCCCGCGGAAGCTCGTGAACGGGTGTTCCGGTGTAGCGCTTGGCGCCACTTCGCGCTCCAGCGCCGACCCGGCCAGTGAGCCCAACGCCCGACCCAGCAGATCGAACGTGGCATATGCCGATCGGGGCGCGGTAACGACGGAGGCGTACGTCGGCGGGCTCGACGCACAGCGCCTACGGCATTCGCCGACGAACGCGCGCGCTGGGCCCAATTCTCCGAAATGGCAGTTGACGGCATGAATTACCTTCGCCGACAAGGCTTCTTGACGCAGTTCCCGGAGTAGGTCGGCGCGCACCGGGTGCTCCATCAGGACGTGGACACCGCGGCGAAGCAGCTGTGCGGTCACCATTCCCGCGGTTGGCGGCGGAAGCGCGACGATGGCTGCCCGCGCCCCTTCGGGAACTTCAGCGGCACTTGTCAACAGTGGAACATGTCGCCGCGCGGCAAGCCGTGCGGAACGCTCGCTGCCGGCGGCCAGTATGCCGACCAACTCGAACGAGTCGGTCAGTTCCTGCAGCGACGGGACGTAGCAGGCGCCGTAGTTGCTCCCGCACAGAACTACCGGTGTCGCGTTCACAACAGCGTGGGGGGACGCTCGGTCGGGCCGGCGGCGAGTTCGCGCTCGGGCACGTTCAGCCGACCTCTTGCAACGGGGTTCTCATCGGTGACGCGACCGAGGACAACGACAGGCCGGGCGCGACGACTTTCACGACGGGCACGCAGGCGCCGGGGGAATCGCACACCACCGCTGCCGGTTCTATCCCGGTTCGCCGCGCAACCGCCGTCGCGGCTGCAGCCACCAGTGCTGGCAACGAATCGGTGTCCGGTACCCGCCACGACGTCGGCCTCGCCACCGGCATACGGGCCGGTGGTCGGGCAGCGCTGGCCGGCGCTTCGGCGAGCCGCTCATAGATCGTTGCGGGGATGTCCTCACGAGTGCCGCTGATTGCGGTGAGCCGGGACTGAGCGGCCTCGGTGATCGCCCGAGACAAGGCCACATTGGGGTCATGATGCAAACCGCTGCCGGCGAACTGCACGCTCGATGTCGGTGAAATCAGTTCGGCTGCAAAACAGTAATAGCCCTGCCATACGTCCAGGCGGGCAATGCGCAGTTGACTGCCGGCTCGATGAACCTGGTCGACCAGGCCGGCGCAGTCAGCGCCATCGAGATCCGGTGGCCGCACAGCCCACATCGTCGATCCGGCCACCGCCGTACCCACCGCATGTCGTTCCATGATTTCGTACAGCCCGTGCAAGGCGGCCTCGTAATAGCTGTTGCCGGACGCCAAGCCTTGGGTGTGCATGGTGAACATCGGCGGTCCCCACCGATCGTTGACCGAAATATCCACCGCCACCACGGACCACGGCACCCACGTGCGCCGGCCCGTCAGCAGGGTAGTCGCAGCCATCCAGTCGAGCCTGGCGCCGCGGTGATAAAAGCTTCCGGGCGGACGCGACAGTGAACCGGGATCGTAGGTCAGCTCCGAGTCGAGATCCTTGGTGGAGGCAAACCTCAAGTCGGCGGTGGCGTTCTCGGCATGCCAATACTCCAGCGATTCCATCACGGCCGAAACTTGGGCCGCGCGGTAGCTGGTCGCTTTTCCCTGGCTCACCGACACCGTCAGCGACGCCGGGCGCACCGCCTGCACTGTGGGAATACCGAGACTGTCCAGCCAGGTGATATCGGCGACGCGAGTGATACCGGCGGCGGAAAGCAGTGGCTGTACGGCCTGCCATGTCTCCTCGGGGCTGATGGTCCGGTGCGTGCCCATGCGGTGGCCGATAACCGCAGGGTCAGCCGAGCCGAGGAACCGATTGGGCCAAAAGGACCAATCCGGGCCGAAATTCACCGCGGTGTCCGGTGAGCATGAATTCGGCATGGCAGCATCTTACGGAGAATTGGTGAGACGCCCAGAGGCGATGACTCGCCGAATGAAACGCGAGTCATCGCCTCTGAGGTAAACCGGGGATATTAGTCGAGGGCGAAGCAGGTGGCTGAGAAGATTTCGGTTTCGCCCGAGGCCTCGCCTTCAGTTGTGCTACTGAATAGCTGGTCGTGGGCCATCGGCCTCTCCTATCGGCATTGGCAGCTACGTTGTTGTTTGCTGCCGAAGGCCTCATCCTACATAGCCGTCCGTGTGGCGTCGGCCGAATAGCCAGGTTGCGCGCGATACCCGAATGGGGTGATGTCGTCCGATCTGCGCAACACCAGGGCGTCGTCACGCTATCTGAGATTGGCTGGGCCTACGGAATTAAGGCCGCAGTCCGGCCGGCTGCATCCGGGTTGTCAGTCGATGGCGAAGCAAACGAATGAGACGACTTCGATTTCGCCCGAGGTCTCGCCTTCGGTCGTGCTGCTGAATAGCTGGTCGTAGGCCATCGGCCCCTCCTATCGGTATCGGCAGCCCCGTTTGTCGGTGCTCACCGAGATCTCATCCTGCGTGACCGCCGGCCTGTTTGGATCGGCCGAATAGCCATTTATCGGGATGAAGGCTGAATCCGCCGAATGGTGCGGGTGATGTCCTCCGATGGGCGGACGGGCCCGCGATGTAGGCACGACAATAACTACCGCCAGGTCACCGGTGGCCCGTGCGGATGACATTCGCCCAGGACCCGTGTCCGCCCGCCCGGCCAACCGGCAGCACGCACCAAGAACTTGAGCGGACTACCGGGCCCGTCGCGGGCCGGTTCGAGCGTCAGATGTGCGAACGGGGCGCGCGGGCCGGCCTGCGCACCCAGGTGCTCGACCGCGGCGCGGATTGCGGCGCGTTCGTCGGCCGACAGATACTGCCAGGTGATCGAATGCCACAGCACGGTCAACGTCCCGTCGGCCAGGGTCAGACCGGCCACCGCCTCGGCTGCGGTCTGGCGGTGCAGTTGCGCCGGGACTGTTCGGGCCACCGCGATGGCGCCGCGCAGCCGCTTCATCCGGGCATGCTGGTCGGGCCAGACGTAGCTCAGCACGGTCAATTCCCCGTCGGCGCCGGTCACATCGATGGGCGCGATGTCGTACCCGTGGCGCTCGACGATGCGCACCCCGCCCGCGGGCGGCAATCGACCGTGCCACGCATCGTCGATAGTCACCGGTGCCTCGGCCGGTCCCCAGTGGCCGCCGTCGTAGCGGTAGCGGTAGCGGTCGGCCCGCAGGTTCAGTCCGGCGCTCGCGCCGATCTCGAAAAGCCTTATCGGCAAACCGAATTCGTGGTTGACCTGTAGCAAGCCGCCGATCAGCGCGGCGGATCGGCCGACCTCGTTGGTCTGTGGTGGTTGGTCCAGGGCCGCTCGCAACGCATCGGCGTGATCGGCCGCCACGCGGATGATATCGGGCCAGGCGGCCGCGGCATCCCAGCTGCCGCCGGTGCTCGGATACCAGCGGCGCAACGTCGGCGCCCGACCGTCGAGCACCAACCGGTGCAGGCCGCCCAGCAGCCGCAGGGGTACCGCATGGCGTGATGGATCGTCCTCGTGGCCGGACAGGATGGACCCGAAGAGCCCGCCCGCCTCGACGTCGGCGGCTACCAGATCGAGCAGCTCGCCGTACATCGGCGACCCGGACCTGGCGCAGAACCGCCCCTGCGATCGCAGGGTGTGCAGCAGATGCCCGCTATCGACCGGGCCGCTCATCCGAGCCGGTCCAACCCGGCGCCGACGACGTCGAAGGCATCGCCGAGTGCCTCGGGTAGCGAGACGGATTCGTCACCCAGCCAATGTTCGTAAGCGCTCAACGCGACCCCCAGCATGGTCCAGGCAATGGTCTGAGGCACCAGGTCGGTGGACTCGCCGCCGAGCCGGCGGGCCACGAACCCCGCGATCACCGCCCGCCATCCGGCATACATGGTCATCGAATACGCCTGCAGCTCAGCGGTTTCCAGAATGATACGCATGCGCTGACGGTGTCGGACGGTCTCGGACTCGTCGAAGGTGTTGAACGCCAGCAGCGCCGCGCGCAAGGCCGTGCCCAGCCGGACCTGTGGCTCGATGTTGTCGAGCAGGTGCTGCAACTCGGCGAGGTGGGCATCGAAGTCCCCCCACGGAATGGCGTTCTTGGAGGCGTAGTAGCGAAAGAGGCTGCGCCGGGCGATGCCGGCCGCCCGTGCGACGTCGTCGACGCTGACCTCGGCGAACCCGCGGGCGGTGAACAAGTCCATGGCGACGTCGGTGATGTGGTGCTTGGTCGTCGAGCGGCGCCGGCCAACCCGCGACTCGTGCAGCATCAGACCCGCCCTTCCATTTCGGCACTCGATGCCATATTCTGGCGATCAGTGTGACCAGTACCACCTCACATTGTCGAGGCCCAGGACGAAAGGCATCCACGTGGACCACGAGACTGACACCGACGTCGAGCTCGTCACCGAGACCCTGGTTGAAGAGGTTTCCATCGACGGCATGTGCGGGGTCTACTGACCCGTGCCCGATTGCCCGGCCGTCCCCCGCCAGCGGGTGGTTTCTCCGGCACGGCCCGAATCGTCGGCGAGCGAGTTCGACCCCGACCGCGGCTGGCGGCTGCACCCGCAGGTGGCGGTTCGGCCCGAGCCCTTCGGGGCGCTGTTGTACCACTTCGGCACCCGCAAGCTGTCGTTTCTGAAGAATCGCACCATCGTGACGGTGGTGCAGTCACTGGCCGACTATCCCGACGTGCGCTCCGCGTGCCGCGGCGCGGGCGTGGCGGATTCCGGACAGGCTCCCTATTTGCATGCCCTGGGTGTGCTGGCAGCTTCGACGATGCTGATTCCCCGGGAGGACCGGTGACGGTGCCCCGGCTCATCGAGCAGTTCGAACACGGGCTGGACGCGCCGATCTGTCTGACCTGGGAGTTGACCTACGCCTGCAACCTGGCGTGTGTGCACTGTCTTTCGTCGTCGGGCAGGCGCGATCCGCGCGAGTTGTCCACTCGTCAGTGCAAGGACATCATCGACGAGCTCGAACGCATGCAGGTGTTCTACGTGAACATCGGTGGTGGTGAACCCACGGTGCGTCCCGACTTCTGGGAGTTGGTGGATTACGCCACCGCCCACCACGTCGGCGTGAAGTTCTCCACCAACGGGGTTCGCATCACACCCGAGGTGGCGGTGCGGTTGGCGGCCAGCGACTACGTGGACGTCCAGATCTCGCTCGATGGCGCGACCGCCGAGGTCAACGACGCGGTCCGCGGCGCGGGGTCGTACGCGATGGCGGTGCGTGCTCTGCAGAACCTGGCCGAGGCGGGCTTCGGCGAGACCGGAGCCGCCAAGATCTCGGTGGTGGTCACCCGGCACAATGTCGGCCAGCTCGACGAATTCGCCGCGCTGGCAAGCCGTTACGGCGCCACCCTGCGGATCACCCGGCTGCGCCCGTCGGGGCGGGGCGCCGATGTCTGGGACGACCTGCACCCCACGGCGGCTCAGCAGGTTCAGCTCTACGACTGGCTGGTGCTCAACGGCGAACGGGTGCTCACCGGCGATTCCTTCTTCCACCTTTCCCCGCTGGGCGAATCCGGTGCGCTGGCCGGTCTCAACATGTGCGGCGCCGGTCGGGTGGTCTGCCTGATCGATCCGGTGGGCGACGTGTATGCCTGCCCGTTCGCCATCCATGATCGCTTTCTGGCCGGAAACGTGTTGTGCGACTCCGGCTTTGGCACCGGCTTCGAGAACGTTTGGAAGAACGCTCCGTTATTCCGTGAATTGCGGGAGCCGCAATCCGCGGGTGCTTGCGGCAGCTGCGGGCACTACGACAGCTGCCGGGGTGGCTGCATGGCGGCCAAGTTTTTCACCGGCCTGCCACTGGACGGCCCGGATCCCGAATGCGTGCAAGGCCACGGTGCGCCGGCCCTGGCCCGCCAGCGCGAGGCACCGCGCCCGCGCGTCGACCATTCGCGAAAGACGAGTCGACCCGTGCCCCTGACACTGAACGTCAGACCGCCAGCCCGGCTCTGCAACGAAAGCCCGCTGTAGTCATGTCGGACGCCTGGTTCGAAACGGTGGCGATCGCTCAGCAACGCGCAAAGCGGCGATTGCCCAAGTCGGTGTATTCGTCGCTGATTGCGGCAAGCGAACAGGGCGTCACGGTCGCCGACAATGTCGCGGCATTCAGCGAACTCGGTCTGGCGCCGCACGTCATCGGCGCGACGGAAAAGCGCGACCTGGCCACGACCGTGATGGGCCAGGACATTTCGCTGCCGGTGCTGATTTCGCCAACCGGTGTCCAGGCGGTCGATCCCGACGGCGAGGTGGCCGTCGCCCGGGCCGCGGCGGCCCGCGGCACCGCGATGGGCTTGTCCTCGTTCGCCAGCAAGCCGATCGAGGAGGTCATCGCCGCCAATCCCAAGATCTTCTTCCAGGTCTATTGGCTCGGCGGCCGCGACGCCATCGCCGAGCGGGTCGAACGCGCGCGGCAAGCCGGAGCGGTCGGGCTGATCGTCACCACCGACTGGTCGTTCTCGCACGGGCGCGACTGGGGTAGCCCCAAGATTCCCGAAGAGATGAGCCTGTGGTCGGTTGTGCAGCGGTTCCCCGAGGCCATGGTGCGGCCGCGCTGGTTGTGGAAGTTCGGCAAGACGCTGCGCCCACCGGATTTGCGGGTGCCCAATCAGGGCCGCCGCGGTGAACCCGGCCCGACATTCTTCGCCGCCTACGGCGAATGGATGGGCACCCCGCCGCCGACCTGGGAGGACATCGCCTGGCTGCGGCAGTTGTGGGGCGGTCCCTTCATGCTCAAGGGCGTGATGCGGGTCGACGACGCCAAAAGAGCGGTCGATGCCGGGGTTTCGGCAATATCGGTGTCCAACCATGGCGGCAACAACCTCGACGGCACGCCCGCCTCGATTCGTGCCCTTCCCGCGGTGGCGGCAGCGGTCGGAGACCAGACCGAGGTGTTGCTGGACGGCGGTATCCGGCGGGGCAGCGACGTCGTCAAAGCGGTGGCGCTGGGCGCGCGAGCAGTGATGATCGGCCGCGCGTACCTTTGGGGGCTGGCCGCCAACGGCCAGGCCGGCGTCGAAAACGTCCTCGACATCCTGCGCGGCGGTATCGACTCGGCACTGATGGGCCTGGGGCACAGCTCCGTGCAGGACCTCCGGCCGGACGACATCATCGTGCCCGCCGGTTTCGCTCGGGAATTGGGCGTGTAACGTCCAAGTAACTTCCCGTTGCGTCAATATTGGTGGCGCAGAAAAAAATTCGGTAGAAGAGGTAACAATCGGTGCACGGCAGGTAAATTCGGCCTACCATCGGCGAGTGCCCGTACGCGGCGAACTGGGGAACTCGACGTCGAGCCAGCTACCAAGCATCTCGCCGTCGATCGTGGTCCCACTGGGGTCCACCGAACAACACGGACCGCACCTGCCGCTGGATACCGACACCCGGATCGCGACCGCCGTCGCCCGGGCGGTGGCCGCGGGCATGCCCCGGCCGGACTGGCTGGTGGCTCCCGCGATCGCCTACGGCGCCAGCGGTGAGCATCAGAGCTTTGCCGGGACCATCTCCATCGGGATCGACGCCCTGGCCATGCTGCTGGTGGAGTACGGCAGGTCGGCCACCTGCTGGGCCGGCCGGCTGGTGTTCGTCAACGGTCACGGCGGCAATATCGCGGCGTTGCGCCGCGCGGTCGGCCAGCTGCGCTTCGAGGGTCGTGACGCCGCATGGTGTCCGTGCAGCGCTGTGGGCGGCGACGCCCATGCCGGGCACACCGAAACATCGGTGTTGCTGCATATTTCGCCGGACGATGTGCTGACCGACCGGTGGCTCGCCGGCAACGGCGCGCCCCTGCCGGAACTGCTGCCGTCGATGCGCCGCGGCGGAATCGCGGCCGTCAGCCCGACCGGGGTGCTGGGTGATCCCACCACGGCGACCGCGGCAGCGGGCAGACGCATCTTCGCGGAGATGGTCGACGAATGCCGGCAGCGCATCGACCGGTGGTTGCCCGGACGCGACGGGATGCTGGCATGACCCAGACCCGACTGCCGGATGGGTTCGCGGTGCAGGTCGACCGCCGCGTGCGGGTGCTCGGCGACGGCTCGGCCCTGCTCGGTGGTTCACCGACCCGGCTGCTCCGGCTGGCTCCCGCCGCTCAGGACATGCTTTCCGACGGCCGGCTCAAGGTGCGCGACGAGCTCACCGCGCAACTGGCCCGCACCCTGCTGGATGCCACGGTGGCACATCCGCGCCCCGCCAGTGGCCCCTCATATCGTGACGTCACCGTGGTGATACCGGTGCGCGACAACACATCCGGTGTGCGCCGGCTGGTCGCCTCACTACGCGGATTGCGCGTCATCGTGGTCGACGACGGGTCGGCGTGCCCGGTTGAATTGGAGGACTTTCCCGGGGCGCACTGCGACATCGAGGTGTTGCATCACCCGCGAAGCAAGGGTCCTGCCGCGGCACGTAACACCGGTCTGGCCGCCTGCACCACCGACTTCGTCGCATTCCTGGATTCCGACGTGGCGCCCCGCCGGGGATGGCTCGAAGCGCTGCTCGGCCACTTCTGCGATCCCACCGTCGCCCTGGTCGCACCCCGCATCGTCGGTATGGCGCAAAGCGAAAACCTGGTGGCCCGCTACGAGGCGGTGCGCTCGTCGCTGGATCTGGGTCTGCGGGAAGCGCCGGTGCTACCGCACAGCCCCGTGTCCTACGTACCGAGCGCCGCGATCATCTGCCGCGCCGCAACCCTGCGCGACGTGGGTGGTTTCGACGAGACCCTGCACTCGGGCGAGGACGTCGACCTGTGCTGGCGGCTGATCGAAGGCGGCGCGCGGCTGCGTTACGAGCCGATCGCACTGGTCGCGCACGACCATCGCACACAGCTACGCGACTGGATCGCGCGCAAGGCCTTCTACGGCGGTTCGGCCGCGCCGCTGTCTGTGCGCCACCCCGACAAGACCGCGCCTCTGGTGATCTCCGGCTGGGCACTGACGGCCTGGATCCTCATGTCCCTGGGCACCGGCCTCTGCCGGCTGGCATCGCTGGTCATCGCGGTGGCAACGGGCCGCCGCATCGCCAGGACCATGCGCAGTGCCGACACGACGCTGTGGGACGTGCTGGTGGTCGCCACGCGCGGGCTGTGGTCGGCGGCTCTGCAGTTGGCGTCGGCTATGTGCCGGCATTACTGGCCGGTGACTTTGATTGCGGCCCTGCTGTTTCGGCGCTGCAGGCGGGTGGTGCTGGTCGCGGCGATCGTCGACGGCGTGGTCGACTGGCTGCGTCGCAAAGAGGCCAGGGATGGCGATGACGGCGATAGCGAACCCATCGGCGTGCTGACCTACGTGATACTCAAGCGCGTCGACGACCTCGCCTACGGCCTGGGCCTGTGGTACGGCGTGGTACGCGAACGCAATATCGGCGCGCTCAAACCGCAAATTCGGGCATAACGGCCGCCTTGACTGCTGCCACCGGGCACAGCGATGTGTTGATCGTCGGTGCGGGAAGCGCCGGATCGGTTGTCGCAGCGCGTCTTTCCAGCGACCCCCGCTGTGTCGTGACCGTCCTCGAGGCGGGGCCCGGACTGGCCGATCCCGAGTTGCTGGCACAAACCTCCGATGGATTGCGCCTACCGATCGGTATCGGCAGCCCGCTGGTCCGGCGTTACCAGACCCAGCTCACCGATCGGCCGATTCGCCGGCTGGCGATCGTGCGCGGAGCAACGCTGGGTGGTTGCGGTGCCATCAACGGCGGCTATTTCTGCCGTGGTTTACCACAGGATTTCGATCGCGCCGCGCTACCCGGCTGGGCATGGTCGGACGTCCTCGAACATTTCCGGGCCATCGAGACAGATCTAGACTTCAGCACGCCTGCGCACGGTAGCACCGGTCCCATCCTGATTCGGCGCACGCGTGAAATGACCGGCATCACCCAACGCTTCATCACCGCCGCGGAGCGCGCCGGGTTCCCCTGGATCGATGACCTCAACGACGTCGGGCCGTCGACTGTCCCGGGGGTGGGCGCGGTCCCGTTGAACATCGTGGACGGTGTCCGGACCGGGGCCGGGGCCGGGTATCTGCTGCCCGCGCTGCGGCGGCCAAACCTGACACTGCTGGAGCAAACCCGGGTATTGCGACTGCGCTTCGCGGGCACCAGAGCCGTCGGTGTCGACGCGGTCGGCCCATGCGGGCCGACGACCCTGACGGCCGACCGAATTGTTCTGTGCGCCGGTGCGATTGAGTCGGCGCATCTGCTCATGCTGTCCGGCGTCGGTGACGAGGCGATGCTTCGTGCTGTCGGCGTGCCGGTGGTGGCGCCGCTGCCGGTCGGAATGAGTTGCACCGACCACCCGGAATGGGTCCTTCCCACGACATGGGGCGTGGCTCCCGAACGGCCGGTGCTGGAGGTGGTGCTCCACACCGCAGACGACCTCGAGATCAGGCCCTATACCGGTGGTTTCGTTGCGATGACCGGGAATGACACTGCGGGACAGCCTGATTGGCCGCATATCGGGGTGGCACTTATGCGGCCCCGGGCGCGTGGTCGGATCACGCTGATCTCGGCGGATCCCGACGTGCCGCCGCGGATCGAGCATCGCTACGACAGCGAGCCGGCCGACGTCGCGGACCTGCAGCAGGGTGCCGAGCTTGCCCACGAAATAGCAGGTGGCACAACAGCTGTCGGTCAGCCGGCCTGGTCGACGTCACAACACCTGTGTGGCAGTGCCGCCATGGGGGCCGACGGTGACCCGCGGGGCGTCGTCGACGTCCGGTGCCGGGTGCGCGGCATCCAAAACCTGTGGGTGATCGACGGATCCATCCTGCCGGAGATCACCAGCCGCGGCCCGCACGCCACCATCGTGATGCTGGGGCATCGGGCGGCCGAATTCGTCGCCTGAGCGTCAGGCGCGGTGCCGTCCCGCCGTTGCCGGCGCCGGTGTGACGACCCGGCGGATCGGACCCAGTTGCCGGCCATCCCGGCCGGGCGCCCACAGTCCGATCAGCACCGCTGCGACGGCCACGATCACGGCCATCACCAGCGTCGAGGCGTGCATGGCGGTCAGGAACGCCGCCTTGCTGACGTCGGCAAGCTGCTTTCCCTGGGGCCCAAGCCTGTTCGCTACCTCCACGGCCTTGGCCAGCGAATCGGTCGCCGGGTCGCGGACGGCCGGCGGGAAGGACGACAAACTCGCCGCGAGCTCTTGCGCGTAGCGTCCGGCCAGTATCGAGCCGGCCACCGCGATTCCCAACGCTCCGCCCACTTCCCGGGTGGTGTCGTTGACCGCCGATGCCACGCCTTGCTTTTCGTCGGGAACCGCCGCCATGATCGCCGAAGTCGTTGGTGCCGTGCATAATCCGATGCCAGCGCTGAGTATCAACGCAGGCCAGGCCAGGTCGAAATACGACGAGTCCACCGACAGCCCGCGCATGCACAGGAAGCCGACCGACATCACCAGCATGCCCACCAGCAGCACCAGCCGCAGACCGAGTTTCGGGACGTACCAGAACGACAGTGCCGACAAGATGCCCAGGGGCACCATGAACGGGCCGAAGGCGACCGCCGTCATAAGTGCGGAGTAGCCCATGATCTGCTGGACGTATTGCATGCCGAGGTAGAAGAAGCCGAAGGTCGCCCCGAACAGCATGACGATCGCTCCCACCCCGGTGGCAAACCCGGGATCGGCGAACAGTCGCACGTCGAGAAGCGGTTGCCGCCGCCGGAATTCGACGACACCGAACGCCCCGGCAAGGACCGCTCCGGCGACCAGGCCGCCGACGACGACGGCGTCGCTCCACCCACGCTGGGGTGCTTGCAAGATGCCGAATACCGACACCGCGACGGCGGCGCCGATCAGTACCGCACCCAGCCAGTCGACTCGCGGCGCATCGGGTTCGCGTGACGACCCGACCGTGCACGTCAGCACAAAGACCAACGCGCCCGCGGCGCCGAGCGCCCAGAAGATCGACTTCCAATCCCAGAAGCTGAGCAGGATGCCGGAACCGAACATGCCCAGCACCCCTCCCGAGCCGGCCACCCCGGCCCAGATCCCGACGGCCTTCATCCGCTCTTCTTTCGGATAGGCAACGGTCAGCAGGGAGAGCGTCGCGGGCATCACGAACGCCGCTCCGGCGCCGGCCACCGCTCGGGCCGCGATGATCTGCAGCGGGGTGTCGAAGATCGCCGGCGCCACCGAGGCCACCGAGAAGACGGTCAGACCGAACAGCAGCGCGCCACGCCGGCCGTAACGGTCGCCGATGGCCCCGGCCGGTAGCAGCAGGCAGGCCAGCGCCACGGTGTAACCGTCGACCACCCAGGTCAGCTGGGACTGCGTCGCCGAGGTCGCCACCGCAAGGTCGCCCAGTGCCGTGTTCAACGCGACCATCGACGCTACGACGAGCGACACGCCCGTGCAGGCCACCGCCAGAGTCCAGATTCGAGCGCGATGAGAGGTACCCGACGGCATCCCGTCGGTACGCTGATGAGGCCGGATGAGGGTGTTCACCATGCTGCACGCCTCCTTCCGGCGGCGAGTAATTGCCGAGACTAACGGTCTTGCATATAGACGGATAGTCTCGTTCTTAAACGGAGGTAGTGCAGATCGCCGGCAGTAGCGTTGATCCCCGCCCGGAGCGGTCTCGGGCTCGGTTACTGGAAGCCGCGGCTGCGCTGCTGCGTTCCGGCGGGCCGAAGGCGGTGACGGTGGAGGCGGTCACTCGTGGCGCCAACGTTGCCAGAGCCACGTTGTACCGCCACTTCTCCAGTGGTAATGACCTGCTGGCCGCGACGTTCAACAGCCTGATACCGCCGGCGCCCATGCCGCCTTCGGAAGGTTCGCTGCGGGACCGGCTCATCGCGTTGTTACAGGCCCAGGCCGAGCTGATTGCCGAAGCACCGGGCATGCTGACCGCGATGGCCTGGGTCGCGCTGGGCGGTGATCTTGAACAATTGCCGGAAGCGCGGCACGCCCATAGCGGTGACAGCGCTGCGCTTGCCACCTTGCGCGAACGCATCGCTCAGCAGTATGCGGCGCCATTCGACGCGATTTTCGACAGCCCGGAGGCGGCCGAATTGGGCGAGATCGACCGGTCCCGCGCGATCGCCCTGCTGATCGGTCCACTGGTGCTGGGGCGGTTGAGCACCCTGCCGGATTTCGACTATCGGGAATGCGCGCGGGCAGCAGTCGACGGCTTTCTGTACGTCCAGCGCCGGCGGGATGGAGCGGTGGCTGCCACCAACATTGAATCGGCATGAGTCAATTGACGAATCTGCATCCCGCTCAACGGATTTGAGCTGTGCTACCGGCAGGTCCGATCCTTGATCCGCTGCCTGACCGCGGCCTTGCCTTCGGCCAGTGTGGCCAAGCCCAGGCGGGTAGCGCTCCACCGGAACTCGTTGTTGATGATCCAGCGCACGCATATCAGTTCGGAATGCTCCAACAGCTGAACGGCTTCCAGCATCGGCTCGAGCACCGGTCTTGCCGGCACAATGAGGCCGCTGCGCCGTGGGAAGCCCCGGAACATCCAGTCGCTGAACTCCGACAACGCCAGGGCCGGAGTACTCCCGGACATTTTCGGGTCGAAGGCCGCCATCAATTCGGCGGCCAGCTCGGCCGGCGGGGCACCGTTGATCCAGTCGACCATGGGTTGCGCGGCGTCAGGTTCCCCCGAATCAGGCCCGATCACGGGATGGGAGCCTACGCGTAGCCGCCAGCGTCCGGGCGGATCTAGCCAAAAGCCCTGGTAGGGTCGCTGCAAGCGATGACGCTTGACTACCCGGCGCACACCGGGGTCGGCCTACCGATGTCGACGACCCGGGATTTGGCCGAAGCGGTGATCTGGGGCATACTGTTCAGGTTGCCTTGCGCCAGGTTTGCCCCTGGCCGGGCACACGACCGGCGCCCACACGGGCGCGTCCGGCCCCATCCTTGGAGCGCGACCGATTTCGGCCGCCTACAAGGCTGCGTGCGGGCGACACGCCCGACCGCGGGGGTCGGTGGACCACGACAGGTAAACAGCGGCGCAGTATCCGGCGCACGCTAGTTCGACCCGGGATCGGCCGGGTCGATCGGCGGGCTGGTGGCACCAGGTCCGGACCCGGGCCTGAAGTATTGGAGTGAGGTAGGAGAAGCGTGGCGGGACAGAAGATCCGCATCAGGCTGAAGGCCTACGACCATGAGGCTATCGACGCTTCGGCGCGCAAGATCGTCGAGACCGTCGTCCGTACGGGTGCCAGCGTCGTGGGTCCGGTGCCACTGCCGACCGAGAAGAACGTGTATTGCGTCATCCGCTCCCCGCATAAGTACAAGGACTCGCGGGAGCACTTCGAGATGCGCACCCACAAGCGGTTGATCGACATTCTCGACCCGACGCCGAAGACGGTCGACGCCCTCATGCGCATCGATCTTCCGGCCAGTGTCGACGTCAATATCCAGTAGGAGAGTCTGCAGAGCAATGGCACGCAAGGGCATTCTCGGTACCAAGCTGGGCATGACGCAGGTATTCGACGAGAACAACAGAGTCGTACCGGTGACCGTGGTCAAGGCCGGGCCGAACGTCGTTACCCGGATCCGCACGCCGGAGCGCGACGGGTACAGCGCGGTACAGCTGGCCTACGGCGAAATCAGTCCACGCAAGGTCACCAAGCCGCTGACCGGTCAGTACACCGCCGCGGGCGTCAATCCGCGGAGGCACCTGGCCGAGCTGCGCCTGGACGACCCGGACGCGGTGGCCGAATACGAGGTCGGCCAGGAGCTGACGGCCGAGATCTTCGCCGACGGCAGCTACGTGGACGTGACCGGTACCTCCAAGGGCAAAGGCTTCGCCGGCACCATGAAGCGGCACGGTTTCCGCGGCCAGGGAGCTGCCCACGGTGCCCAGGCGGTGCACCGGCGTCCCGGCTCCATCGGCGGTTGTGCCACCCCGGCGCGGGTGTTCAAGGGTACCCGGATGGCCGGCCGGATGGGCAATGACCGGGTGACCGTGCAGAACCTGTTGGTGCACAAGGTCGATGCCGAAAACGGCGTGCTGTTGATCAAGGGCGCGGTTCCCGGCCGCACCGGCGGACTCGTGATGGTCCGCAGCGCGATCAAGCGAGGTGAAAAGTAATGGCTGCCACCACCCTCAAGATTGACGTCAAGACGCCGGCCGGCAAGGTCGAGGGCTCCATCGAGCTGCCGGCCGAGTTGTTCGACGTACCGGCCAATATCGCGCTGATGCATCAGGTGGTCACCGCGCAGCGTGCGGCGGCCCGCCAGGGCACGCACTCGACGAAGACGCGCGGCGATGTCAGCGGCGGTGGTCGTAAGCCGTACCGGCAGAAGGGCACCGGTCGCGCCCGGCAGGGATCGACACGGGCCCCTCAGTTCACCGGCGGCGGCGTGGTGCACGGTCCCAAGCCCCGTGACTACAGCCAGCGCACCCCCAAGAAGATGATCGCCGCCGCGTTGCGGGGCGCGTTGTCGGACCGGGCGCGCAACGGGCGCATCCACGCCGTCACCGAGTTGGTCGCCGGCCAAACCCCATCCACCAAGAGCGCCAAGACATTTCTGGCCACGCTGACCGACCGCAAGCAGCTGCTGGTGGTCATCGGGCGCGACGATGAGACGGCGGCCAAGAGCGTCCGCAATCTGCCCGGTGTGCACGTCCTGTCGCCCGACCAGCTCAACACCTACGACGTGCTGCGCGCCGACGACGTGGTTTTCAGCGTGGCGGCGCTCAACGCTTACATATCCGCTAGCACCGCTAATACCGGAGCCAACACTCCCGAGGAGGTTTCGGCCTGATGGCGACCATCGCCGACCCCCGCGACATCATCCTGGCCCCGGTGATCTCGGAGAAGTCCTACGGGTTGCTCGACGACAACGTCTACACGTTTGTGGTGCACCCCGATTCCAACAAGACGCAGATCAAGATCGCTATCGAGAAAATCTTTGCGGTCAAGGTCGCATCGGTGAACACCGCGAACCGGCCGGGCAAGCGCAAGCGCACCCGGACCGGATACGGCAGGCGCAAGAACACCAAGCGCGCCATCGTGACCTTGGCGCCGGGCAGCAAGCCGATTGACCTGTTCGGAGCACCGGCGTAGCCCGGCGACCATGCAGAGCGAAGCGATGAGGAGGAGCTGGGCAATACTGCCAGCCGCGCGTGAGAGAAAGACCTGATTAGACATGGCAATTCGTAAGTACAAGCCGACGACGCCGGGCCGCCGCGGCGCCAGTGTGTCGGATTTCGCCGAGATCACCCGGTCCACGCCGGAGAAGTCGTTGGTGCGTCCGTTGCACGGCCACGGCGGCCGCAACGCGCACGGCCGGATCACCACGCGCCACAAGGGCGGCGGTCACAAGCGCGCCTACCGGCTCATCGACTTCCGTCGTAACGACAAGGACGGGGTCAACGCCAAGGTCGCGCACATCGAGTACGACCCGAACCGCACCGCAAGGATCGCACTGCTGCACTATCTCGACGGCGAAAAGCGCTACATCATTGCGCCCAACGGGCTTTCGCAGGGCGACGTGGTGGAATCGGGTCCCAACGCCGACATCAAGCCCGGTAACAACCTGCCGCTGCGCAACATCCCGGCCGGCACCTTGGTCCACGCCGTGGAGTTGCGGCCCGGCGGCGGGGCCAAGCTCGCGCGCTCGGCCGGGTCCAGCATCCAGTTGCTCGGCAAGGAAGCCAGTTACGCGTCGCTGCGCATGCCCAGCGGCGAGATCCGCCGGGTCGACGTCCGCTGCCGCGCAACGGTAGGCGAGGTGGGCAACGCCGAACAAGCGAACATCAACTGGGGCAAGGCCGGCCGGATGCGATGGAAGGGCAAGCGCCCGTCGGTCCGTGGCGTGGTGATGAACCCCGTCGACCACCCGCACGGTGGTGGCGAGGGTAAGACCTCCGGTGGCCGTCACCCGGTCAGCCCCTGGGGCAAGAAGGAAGGGCGCACCCGCCATCCGAACAAGCAAAGTAACAAACTCATCGTCCGCCGCCGGCGCACCGGCAAGAAGCATGGCCGCTAGCCTGGCGACGATGCGCGCGGGCAAATTAGACCCAGGAAGTTTCAGGAGTAGCCAACTATGCCACGCAGCCTGAAGAAGGGCCCGTTCGTCGACGACCATCTGCTCAAGAAGGTCGACGTACAGAACGAGAAGAACACCAAGCAGGTCATCAAGACCTGGTCACGGCGTTCGACCATCATCCCCGACTTCATCGGCCACACCTTCGCGGTGCACGACGGGCGCAAGCATGTCCCGGTGTTCGTCACCGAGGCGATGGTGGGTCACAAGCTCGGTGAATTCGCACCGACGCGCACCTTCAAGGGGCACATCAAGGACGACCGGAAGAGTAAGCGGCGATGACTACCACTACCGAATATCCGTCGGCCGTCGCCAAGGCACGGTTTGTGCGGGTATCGCCGAGAAAGGCGCGCCGGGTCATCGACCTGGTGCGGGGCCGCTCGGTATCGGATGCACTCGACATCCTGCGCTGGGCGCCGCAGGCCGCCAGTGAGCCGGTGGCCAAGGTGATCGCCAGTGCCGCCGCCAACGCGCAGAACAACAACGGCCTGGACCCGACGACGTTGGTGGTCGCCACGGTCTACGCCGACGAGGGTCCGACCGCCAAACGCATCCGTCCGCGTGCCCAGGGTCGTGCGTTCCGAATTCGCCGGCGCACCAGCCACATCACCGTGGTGGTGGAGAGTCGGCCGGCCAAGGACGAGCGGTCTTCGAAGTCGTCGAGGGCGCGCCGGGCCGAGGGCAGCAAGGCCGCCGCAAAGGCGGGTCCCGGTTCGGGGGCTAAGAAGGCGGCGAGCAAGGCGCCTGCCAAGAAGGCGGCGACCAAGGCGCCCGCCAAGAAGTCACCCGCAAAGACATCTGAGACTTCTGAAGCGAAGGGAGGCTCAGACTAGTGGGCCAGAAGATCAATCCGCACGGCTTCCGGCTGGGCATCACCACCGACTGGAAGTCGCGCTGGTACGCCGACAAGCAGTACGCCGAGTACGTCAAGGAGGACGTCGCGATCCGCCGGTTGCTGTCGAGCGGCCTGGAGCGCGCGGGTATCGCCGACGTGGAGATCGAGCGGACCCGCGATCGGGTGCGGGTGGATATTCACACCGCGCGCCCGGGGATCGTCATCGGCCGCCGGGGCACCGAGGCGGACCGCATCCGTGCGGACCTGGAAAAGCTGACCGGCAAGCAGGTTCAGCTCAACATCCTCGAAGTGAAAAACCCCGAGTCGCAAGCTCAATTGGTGGCCCAGGGCGTTGCCGAACAGTTGAGCAACCGGGTGGCGTTCCGCCGCGCGATGCGCAAGGCCATCCAGTCGGCGATGCGTCAGCCCAACGTCAAGGGGATCAGGGTTCAGTGCTCGGGCCGTCTTGGCGGGGCCGAGATGAGCCGCTCGGAGTTCTACCGCGAAGGCCGGGTTCCCCTGCACACCTTGCGCGCGGACATCGACTACGGCCTGTACGAGGCCAAGACCACCTTCGGCCGGATCGGCGTGAAGGTGTGGATTTACAAGGGCGACATCGTCGGCGGCAAGCGCGAATTGGCCGCCGCGGTCCCCGCGGGCCCCGAACGGCCGCGCCGCGAACGGCCGGCGGGCACCCGTCCGCGCCGCAGCGGTGCATCAGGCACGACGGCTACGGGCACCGACGCGGGCCGCGCCGCGGGCGGCGAAGAGGGCACCGCAGCGGTCGGCAACGAGGCCGCGCCGGCCGTTGAAGCGCAGAGTACGGAGTGAATGAATCATGCTGATTCCCCGCAAGGTCAAGCACCGCAAGCAGCATCATCCCCGCCAGCGCGGCATCGCCAGCGGTGGAACGACAGTGAATTTCGGCGACTACGGGATCCAGGCCCTCGAGCACGCCTATGTCACCAACCGGCAGATCGAGTCGGCCCGTATCGCCATCAACAGGCACATCAAGCGTGGCGGCAAGGTCTGGATCAACATCTTTCCGGACCGCCCGTTGACCAAGAAGCCCGCCGAGACCCGCATGGGTTCGGGCAAGGGCTCCCCCGAGTGGTGGGTGGCCAACGTCAAGCCGGGCCGGGTGCTGTTCGAGCTCAGCTACCCCAATGAAGCGATCGCTCGGGCCGCGCTGACCCGTGCGATCCACAAGTTGCCGATCAAGGCACGCATCATCACGCGAGAGGAACAGTTCTGATGGCAGTGGGAATTTCCCCTGGCGAACTGCGTGAGCTCACCGACGAGGAACTGACGGAGCGGCTGCGCGAGGCCAAGGGAGAGTTGTTCAACCTGCGCTTCCAGATGGCGACCGGCCAGCTCAACAACATCCGCCGGCTCCGCACGGTGCGGCGGGAAATCGCACGCGTCTATACAGTGCTGCGCGAACGAGAACTGGGTCTGGCTTCCGGTCCCGATGGTCCCGAAGGTCCCGAAGGTAAGGAATCGTGATGGCAGAGGCTAAGACTGGCGCAAAGGCGGCACCCGCGGCGGCCAAAGCCCCACGCAAGGCAGCGTCCAAAGAGGCCGCACCCAAGGATGTCCCCTCGAAAGCGAAGGGCCCCAAGAACACTCCGAGCGTTCCCAAGCCGCGTGGCCGTCGCAAGACACGCATCGGCTACGTGGTGAGCGACAAGATGCAGAAGACCATCGTGGTCGAGCTGGAAGACCGCGTGCGGCACCCGTTGTACGGCAAGATCATTCGCACCACGAAGAAGGTCAAGGCGCACGACGAGAACAGCATCGCCGGTATCGGCGACCGAGTTTCGCTGATGGAGACGCGTCCGTTGTCGGCGACCAAACGCTGGCGGCTCGTCGAGATTCTCGAGAAGGCCAAGTAACGACCGAAAGTGATTTGCTGAGCGCCGGGTCAGACGATCTTCATCGCCTGACCCGGCGCTTTTTCGTGGACATCACAGTTGCGCGTGGTGAGGCGAATCGCCCGACACCGCGGCCGACTTGCCAACTGGTCGACTGCATCGGGTGCGACGTCCCGGAGTGGACCGGCACTGATTGCCGGGTGAATTCGAGGCGGATCCGAAGCGGGCTACGTCGAACGGGCGTTCGGTGCGGCGGCCCGATCACGGCGCGACAGCCACTGCCGCCGCCTCTCGCGAAATCGAGCCGCCGGCGCCCCTGGAGTGGACCGGTAGCAACCGCCGCAACGGATTGCGGCCAGGGAGCGCGGACAGACCCCGAAGCCGGCCCGCGAAAATTTGTCATACTATGTTGACAATGTAAGGTAGCGGCAGGCCGCAAAATCTGGCAAGCGCCCAAATTGTGCACTGCCGCGTCGTTGTGCGGTCGGGTCACCTCTGTTCGGGGTAATCTCCACGCGACGCCGATAAATGTGCGTACAGAAAGTGGGTGTGTTGCAGTGACGACGGGGTCAACCGGGTTTCAAGGCAAAATCGAGCTGGACATCCGTGACTCGGAACCGGATTGGGGTCCCTACGCGGCGCCGACCGCGCCCGAGAACGCGCCCAACATCTTGTATCTGGTCTGGGACGACACCGGCATCGCGACCTGGGACTGCTTCGGTGGCGTGGTGGAGATGCCCGCCATGACGCGCATCGCCGAGCGGGGCGTGCGCCTGACGCAATTCCACACCACCGCGTTGTGTTCGCCGACGAGGGCCTCGCTGCTGACCGGCCGCAACGCGACCACCGTCGGCATGGCGACCATCGAAGAATTCACCGACGGTTTCCCCAACTGCAACGGACGGATACCGGCCGATACCGCCCTACTTTCAGAGGTGCTTGCCGAACGCGGCTACAACACCTATTGCGTGGGCAAGTGGCACCTGACACCTCTCGAAGAGGCCAACATGGCGTCGACCAAGCGGCATTGGCCCACGTCTCGGGGATTTGAACGCTTCTACGGATTCATGGGTGGCGAGACCGACCAGTGGTATCCCGACCTGGTGTACGACAACCATCCGGTCAGCCCGCCCGGCGCCCCCGAGGACGGCTATCACCTGTCGAAGGACCTGGCGGACAAGGCGATCCAATTCATCCGCGATGCCAAGGTGATCGCGCCGGACAAGCCTTGGTTCACCTACCTGTGCCCGGGCGCCGGGCATGCACCGCACCACGTCTTCAAGGAGTGGGCGGACAAATATGCCGGCAAGTTCGACATGGGCTATGAGAAGTATCGCGAGGTCGTGCTGGAGCGGCAGAAGTCAATGGGGATCGTGCCGCCGGACACCGAATTGTCGCCCATCAATCCATATCTCGACGTGAAGGGACCGCAAGGCGAGCCATGGCCGCTGCAGGACACCGTGCGGCCGTGGGACTCACTCAACGATGAAGAAAAGAAGCTGTTTTGCCGGATGGCCGAGGTGTTCGCCGGTTTTCTGAGCTACACCGATGCGCAGATCGGCCGGATCCTGGACTACCTCGAGGAATCGGGACAGCTGGACAACACCATCATCGTGGTGATCTCCGACAACGGTGCCAGCGGTGAGGGCGGGCCCAACGGGTCGGTCAACGAAGGAAAATTCTTCAACGGCTATATCGACACCGTCGAAGAGAGCATGAAGCTCTTCGACCACCTGGGTGGCCCACAAACCTACAACCACTACCCGATCGGGTGGGCGATGGCCTTCAACACGCCCTACAAGCTGTTCAAGCGCTACGCCTCGCACGAGGGCGGGATCGCCGATACGGCCATCATCTCCTGGCCGGCCGGGATCACGGCCCACGGCGAAGTCCGGGACAACTACGTCAACGTCGCCGATATCACCCCGACCGTTTACGAGCTGCTGGGTATGACCCCGCCGGACACCGTCAAGGGCATCACCCAGAAGCCGCTGGATGGGGTGAGTTTCAAAGCCGCCCTTGACGATCCGGCTGCCGACACCGGCAAGCAAACCCAGTTCTACGCCATGCTGGGCACCCGCGGAATCTGGCACGAGGGCTGGTTCGCCAACACCATCCACGCGGCCACACCGGCAGGCTGGTCACATTTCGACGCCGACCGCTGGGAGCTGTTCCACATCGAAAAAGACCGCAGCCAATGCCATGATCTGGCCGCCGAGTATCCAGACAAGCTCGAAGAACTCAAGGCGCTGTGGTATTCCGAGGCGGCCAAGTACAACGGCCTGCCGCTGTCGGACCTCAACATCGTGGAAACCATGATGCGGTCGCGGCCCTACCTGGTCACCGAACGATCCACCTACATTTACTATCCCGACTGCGCTGACGTCGGTATCGGGGCAGCCGCCGAAATTCGCGGCCGTTCGTTCGCCGTCGTGGCCGACGTGACGGTCGACACCACCGGTGCCGAAGGCGTGTTGTTCAAGCAGGGCGGCGCGCACGGCGGACACGTGCTGTTCATCCAGGACGGACGCCTGCACTACGTCTACAACTTCCTTGGTGAGCGCCAGCAGCTGCTCTCGTCGGTCGGCCCGATCCCGCTCGGCCGACACCTGCTCGGCGTGCGCTACGCGCGGACGGGAACCGTGCCCAACAGCCACACCCCGCTGGGGGACCTGATGATGTACTTCGACCACCACGAGGTCGGTGCGCTCGCCGATGTGACCACCCACCCGGGAACATTCGGGTTGGCAGGTGCCGGCATCACCGTCGGACACAACGGCGGTTCGCCGGTGTCCAGCCGCTACAAGGCGCCGTTCGCCTTCACCGGCGGAACCATTGCCCAAGTGACGATCGACCTATCCGGACGACCGTATGAAGACGTGGAAAAAGAACTCGCCCTTGCCTTTTCGCGCGATTAGGCGTTCGGCGCGACTGCTGTGCGCAGTGGCGCTGCTTTGCCTGTCGGGCATCGTAGCCGGCTGCGGTGAGCGCGGTGGTGGGCCGGGCGCGCCCGCGCATCCTGACCCTGCGGAGCCGGTGCCCGGCATCGTGACGACGCACCCCGAGCACATCCCGCCCGACACGGTCGCCTGTTCGCCGTCGCTGACCGGCGAGGGCCGAGCGACGCTCGCCAGTGTCTCGGACCCGGCCGCACCCAGGATCACGATCAGCGTGCCCGACGGTTGGACGTCGACCCCCGGCAGCGGGGCCACGGCGCTGACTTTGACCGGCCCCAACGGCATGTCGGCGACGGTGACCATCGCCCCCACCGACCGGCAGCCGGACAGCGCTTTCCTCGCCTACACCGCCAGCCTGGGCGGGTCGATGCGGCGGCTGAACTTCCTGGTCACCGGGGTACCGTTCTGCGGCTTCAGCAGCGAGCTGTTGACCGGCGCCCTGCAGGGATCGTCCGGCCCGATCGAATTCGCCGACCGCATCGCTCACATCTGGACGAACACCAAGAACTACCTGGTGGCCATCCACCTGGAGGGTCCGGCGGCGGTGCCCGGGTTCCGTTCGGCAAAATCCGCCTTGATGCAGAACTTCGCCGTCCTCATACCCTGAGTCATACCCTGAAGCCGTGTTAACCGAACTGGTTGAGCTGCCGGGCGGATCGTTCCGCATGGGGTCGACGAGCTTTTACCCCGAAGAAGCGCCGATCCATACCGTCACCGTGCCCGCGTTCGCCATCGAGCGCCACCCGGTCACCAACGCACAGTTTGCCGAATTCATAGCTGCCACTGGGTATGTGACTGTGGCGGAACAACCCATGGACCCCACGCTCTATCCGGGGGCTAACCCCGACGACCTTGTTCCCGGTGCGATGGTGTTCCGTCCGACCGCAGGTCCGGTCGACCTGCGCGACTGGCGGCAGTGGTGGGATTGGGCGCCGGGCGCGAGCTGGCGCCATCCATTCGGCCCGGACAGCGATATCGCCGACAAACCCGACCACCCCGTCGTGCAGGTGGCCTATCCCGACGCGGCCGCCTACGCCCGCTGGGCGGGACGGCGGCTGCCGAGCGAGGCCGAGTGGGAGTACGCGGCGCACGGGGGAACCACGACCACCTATGCCTGGGGCGACGAGGCCACGCCCGGCGGGCAGCTGATGGCCAATACCTGGCAGGGCAAGTTCCCCTACCGCAACGACGGCGCACTGGGCTGGGTTGGGACCTCGCCGGTGGGCACCTTCCCGCCCAACGGCTTCGGTCTGGTCGACATGATCGGCAACGTCTGGGAATGGACCGCAACCGAGTTCTCCGCACACCACCGCACCGATCAGCCTCCGAAGGCGTGCTGCGCGCCTGCCGGGCCCGCCGACCCCACCATCAGCCAGACGCTCAAGGGCGGCTCCCATCTGTGTGCACCGGAGTATTGCCACCGGTACCGGCCGGCGGCCCGCTCGCCACAATCGCAAGACACGGCGACCACCCACATCGGATTCCGTTGTGTGGCCGAACGCGGATCAGGCTAAGGAAATTTAGCGGGTCTGTGGCGCGGCGCGTTGCCGCCTGATCGCCGGTGCGGCTCACTAGCATCTGCCCCGTGTTCACCACGGAGAGCCGCTCGCGATGACCCATCAGGCGCCGCCGCCGGCGGCTCCAGCCGCGGGCAAGTCGCGCGGCACGCGCCTCGCGATCGGCTTGGCCGTTGTTCTCGGCATCATCGTCGTTTACGCCTTGTCGCTATTCGGTGTGCATTTGCTGGCCACGTCGGCGCCCCCGCTGCCGGAACCGGATCTGGGCACCACCGAAGACACCGTCGTACAGGTCCGGCTCGAGAAGCTGGAGACGGTGGCCAACCGTCTCACGGTGAATGTGCTTGTCATTCCGGAAGATTCGAAGTTCGACAAACACCTCGACGTGTTGACCCAAGACCTGGCCGTGCGGTTGTATCCAGAGAACGATCTCGGCGACTTGCAGTACCCCGTGGGTAAAACACCGGCGCAGGTCAGCACCGCGATCGAGGCCGAAGGCGATCCCGCCAACTGGCCGTTCGACTCCTACACCACGGGAATCATCTCTGCCGACGTCATCGTCGGGACCGGCGAGAGCCGGGTGAAGGAACCCGCCCGGGTCGAGGTGATCGGGTCGTTGGACGGCTGGGACGTCAGCGTGCAGCGCGTCGGGGAATCCAGCCAGACCACCAGTCGCCCCGACAACGTCATCATCACCTTGCATCGGGCGAAAGGCTCGCTGATCTTCGACCTGGGCATCATTCTGGTCCTCATCAGCCTGCCGACGTTGGGACTGTGGGTGTCCATCCCGATGGCGTTGGGCCGGAAGAAGTTCTTGCCGCCCTTCGTGTCCTGGTTTGCCGCCATGCTGTTCGCCGTGGTCCCGTTGCGCAATATCCTGCCCGGCAACCCGCCGCCCGGCTCCTGGATCGATCAGGCCGTCACGCTATGGGTGCTGATCGCATTGATCGTGGCGATGAGCCTGTTCATCTTCGCCTACCGCCGGCAATCGGACTGATCTAGAAACGTCACCGGCGGGAACGCCGGTTGCTACCATCTGACTCCGTGTTCGGGGGCAGGTATGTGTCGGCGGTCTCTCCGGTGGTGACCGCAGATGACCGATAACCACGCGCCGGCGGTTCCGGAGCCGGGTGCACCGGCCGGTACAACGGCGTCTCCGCCGGGCGGATCAGCGGCGTCTCCGTCGGCCCGCCCGCACATGTCGCGGCGGAAACATCTGGTGCTCGACGTGTCGATCATCGTCGGTGTCGCTGTTGTCTACGTCCTATCGCTAGTCGGCTATCACTGGCTGGCCAGCACGCCGGGGCCATTGCCCAAGCCGGATGTGGGCACCACCGAGGACACGGTGGTTTTGGTGCGATTCGAGCAACTGCACACCGTGGCGAATCGCCTCGATGTGAAAGTTCTTGTGATGCCTGACGATTCGATGATCGACAAGCGTCTCGACGTGCTGACCACCGACACTTCGGTGCGCCTTTATCCGACCAACGACCTGGGTGACCTGCAGTATCCGGTGGGGAAATCGCCGGCGCAGGTCGCCACCACCATCGAGGCGCACGGCGATCCCGGTAACTGGCCATTCGACACCTACACCACCGACACCATCCAGGCCGATGTACTGGTCGGGGCCGGCGACACTCGCCAGTACAAGCCCGCCCGCGTCGAAGTGACCGGATCGCTGGAGGGCTGGGACATCAGCGCCCAGCGCGTCGGGGACGCGAGTCAGACCTCGGATCGGCCGGACAACGTGATCATCACGTTGAAGCGAGCCAAGGGGCCGCTGGTCTTCGACCTGGGAATCTGCCTCGTCCTCGTCACGCTGCCGACGCTGGCCCTGTTCGTGGCCATCCAGATGGTCACCGGCCGGCGAAAATTCCTGCCACCGTTCTCCACGTGGTATGCGGCGATGCTGTTCGCCGTGGTGCCGCTGCGCAATATCCTTCCCGGCTCGCCGCCGGCGGGGTCGTGGATCGACCAAGCCGTGGTGATCTGGGTGCTGATAGCGCTCGCCACGGCCATGGTGGTGTACGTCATCGCGTGGTATCGGGAATCGGACTAGCGCGCGTCGGGTTCCGGCCCGTCTCGACCGCCGTGGAAACGGCCGCGGCCGGGGCGCGACCGTCCTGTTTCACCGGTTCAACAGGATGATCCGGGGATGGGCAGAGTGGAGAGCCGGATGCGGACAACCCATGTCGCCACCCCCGGCAGCGCCCTGCTGTTTCCCAGCCTGAGCGCACCCGGCGCCGAGCTGCCCCCACCCGTCTGGGTGGCCCTCGAATTTGGCTCTGAGCTGGCCGTCCCCTAGACTCTAGGGGTTGCCTTGGGCAGACCTCGGCTGGTGCGTGTAAGCGTTATCGGCCCCGCGTGCCCGTGGGCAGCAAAGACCGCGCACGTCTGGTGTTTGGTGAACCCTGCCGTGCACACGTCAACCAGGTCAGGAGATCTAGTGATTCAGCAGGAATCGCGGCTCAAGGTCGCCGACAACACCGGCGCCAAGGAGATCTTGTGCATCCGCGTGCTCGGCGGATCGTCGCGACGCTATGCCGGCATCGGTGACGTCATCGTCGCCACGGTCAAGGACGCGATTCCCGGCGGCAACGTCAAGCGCGGAGACGTCGTCAAGGCCGTCGTGGTGCGCACCGCCAAGGAACGCCGGCGTCCCGACGGCAGCTACATCAAGTTCGACGAGAACGCCGCAGTGATCATCAAGCCCGACAACGACCCGCGCGGAACCCGCATCTTCGGGCCGGTCGGGCGCGAACTGCGGGAGAAGCGATTCATGAAGATCATCTCGCTGGCCCCGGAGGTGTTGTAGATGAAGGTCCATAAGGGCGACACCGTGCTGGTGATTGCCGGTAAAGACAAAGGGGCCAAGGGCAAGGTCTTGCAGGCTTACCCGGACCGTAACCGGATCCTGGTCGAGGGCGTCAACCGGATCAAGAAGCACACCGCGGTTTCCACCAACCAACGTGGTGCCAGGTCGGGCGGTATCGTCACCCAGGAGGCCCCGATCCACGTCTCCAACGTGATGGTCGTCGACTCCGACGGCAATCCCACCCGAATCGGCTACCGGGTCGACGAGGAAACCGGCAAACGGGTCCGTATCTCGAAGCGCAACGGCAAGGACATCTGATGACCACTGCGGAGAAGACCTTGCCGCGCCTAAAAGAGCGCTACCGCAACGAGATCCGCGGCACGCTGCAAAAGGAGTTCGGCTACCGCAACGTCATGCAGATCCCGACCGTGACCAAGGTCGTGGTCAACATGGGGGTCGGTGAGGCCGCTCGGGACGCCAAGCTGATCAACGGCGCGGTCAACGACCTGGCACTGATCACGGGGCAGCGGCCGGAAATTCGCCGGGCACGTAAGTCCATCGCGCAGTTCAAATTGCGTGAGGGCATGCCGGTCGGCGTGCGCGTCACGCTGCGCGGCGACCGGATGTGGGAGTTCCTCGACCGGCTCACCTCGATCGCATTGCCGCGTATCCGCGACTTCCGCGGGTTGTCGCCCAAACAATTCGACGGAGTGGGCAACTACACCTTCGGACTGGCCGAGCAGTCGGTGTTCCACGAGATCGACGTGGACAAGATCGACCGGGTCCGCGGCATGGACATCAACGTCGTCACCTCGGCGACAACCGACGAGGAAGGACGAGTGCTGTTGCGGGCCCTCGGCTTCCCCTTCAAGGAGAACTGAGCAGATGGCGAAGAAGGCACTGGTCAACAAGGCCGCGCGCAAGCCCAAGTTCGCGGTGCGCGGCTACACCCGATGCAGCAAGTGTGGCCGCCCGCGCGCGGTGTTCCGCAAGTTCGGGTTATGCAGGATTTGCCTGCGCGAGATGGCGCATGCGGGTGAGTTACCCGGTGTGCAAAAGAGCAGCTGGTAACCGCGAGGAAGGGTACAGACGCTGTCATGACCATGACTGACCCGATCGCAGACTTCTTGACCCGTCTGCGCAATGCCAATTCGGCGTACCACGACGAGGTGCGGTTGCCGCATTCCAAGATCAAGGCCAACATCGCCCAAATCCTCAAGAACGAGGGCTACATCAGCGACTTCCGCACCGAGGATGCTCGGGTCGGCAAATCGCTGATCGTGCAGCTCAAGTACGGGCCCAGCCGGGAGCGCAGCATCGCCGGTTTGCGCCGGGTGTCCAAGCCGGGGTTACGGGTATACGCGAAATCCACCAATCTGCCGCGGGTACTCGGCGGCCTGGGTGTGGCGATCATTTCGACATCCTCGGGCCTGCTCACCGACCGTCAGGCAGCCAGACAGGGCGTGGGCGGCGAAGTCCTCGCATATGTCTGGTGAGAGTGTGGTGAGAGGAAGCAACCATGTCGCGCATTGGTAAGCAACCCATTCCGGTACCCCCCGGAGTCGACGTCACGATCGACGGCCAGAACATCTCCGTCAAGGGGCCGAAGGGTGCCCTGGACATGACGGTCGCCGAGCCAATCACGGTGTCCCGCAACGATGATGGCGCCATCGTCGTCACGCGGCCCAACGATGAGCGGCGCAACCGCTCCCTGCACGGGCTGTCGCGCACTCTGGTGTCCAACCTGGTCACCGGCGTGACTCAGGGATACACCACCAAAATGGAGATCTACGGTGTCGGTTACCGCGTCCAGCTGAAGGGCGCCAATCTCGAGTTCGCGCTCGGATACAGCCACCCGGTGGTGATCGAAGCGCCCGAAGGCATCACGTTCGCGGTCCAGGCGCCGACGAAGTTCACGGTGTCCGGGATCGACAAGCAGAAGGTCGGCCAGATTTCGGCGAATATCCGCCGGCTGCGTCGTCCCGACCCGTACAAGGGCAAGGGCGTGCGGTACGAAGGCGAGCAGATCCGCCGCAAGGTCGGGAAGACAGGTAAGTAGTCATGGCGCAATCACAAGCTGAAACCGCTGCGCGAAAGCCGGTGGGGCAGAGCGTATCCGCAACCCGGCGCGTCTCCCGGCTGCGCAGGCACGCACGGCTGCGCAAGAAGATCGCCGGCACCCCGCAGCGTCCCCGGCTGGTGGTACACCGGTCCGCGCGGCACATTCATGTACAACTGGTGAACGATCTCAACGGCACCACCCTGGCCGCCGCGTCCTCGATCGAAGCCGATGTGCGTGGTCTGGACGGGGACAAGAAAGCCCGTAGCGTGCGGGTCGGCCAGTTGATCGCCGAACGTGCCAAGGCGGCCGGCATTGACACCGTGGTATTCGACCGCGGCGGCTACAGCTACGGCGGGCGGATCGCGGCGCTGGCCGATGCCGCACGCGAGAACGGATTGAACTTCTGATGAACGGGAGGACCGCATAATGGCGGAACAGTCGGCTGGTGGGCAAGGCGCCCCAGACAGCCGCGACTCGCGTGACGGCCGGGGCCGTCGCGACAGCGGCCGCGGCGGCGGCCGCGACGGCGACAAGAGCAACTACTTGGAGCGCGTCGTGGCCATCAACCGGGTTTCCAAAGTGGTCAAGGGTGGTCGGCGATTCAGCTTCACCGCGCTGGTCATCGTGGGCGACGGCAACGGGATGGTCGGTGTCGGCTACGGCAAGGCCAAGGAGGTTCCGGCCGCGATCGCCAAGGGTGTCGAGGAGGCTCGCAAAGGCTTTTTCCGGGTCCCGTTGATCCGCGGCACCATCACGCACCCGGTGCAGGGTGAGGCGGCCGCCGGCGTGGTGCTGTTGCGCCCGGCCAGCCCCGGTACCGGCGTGATCGCCGGTGGTGCGGCGCGCGCGGTGCTGGAATGCGCTGGCGTGCACGACATTCTGGCCAAATCGCTGGGCAGCGACAACGCGATCAACGTGGTGCACGCCACCGTGGCTGCGCTGAAGATGCTGCAGCGTCCCGAGGAAGTGGCCGCCCGGCGCGGTCTGCCGATCGAGGACGTCGCCCCGGCCGGCATGCTGAAGGCGCGGCGGGAAAGTGACGCGCTGGCCGCCGCCGCGGTGCGGGAGGCGGCACAGCCATGAGCCAACTTAGGATCACCCAGGTGCGTAGCACCATCGGGGCCCGCTGGAAGCAGCGCGAGAGCCTGCGCACTCTGGGCTTGCGGCGGATTCGCCACTCGGTGGTTCGTGAGGACAACCCCCAGACCCGCGGGCTGATCGCGGTGGTGCGGCACCTCGTCGAGGTGGAGTCCACAAGCGTAGCGGCGACCGGAGGTAAGACCAAGTGACCATCAAGCTGCACGACCTGCGGCCGGCGCGCGGATCGAAGACCGCACGCACCCGTGTCGGCCGCGGTGAGGGGTCCAAGGGCAAGTCGGCCGGCCGCGGTACCAAGGGCACCAAGGCGCGCAAGCAGGTGCCGGTGACCTTCGAGGGCGGGCAGATGCCCATCCACATGCGGTTGCCCAAGCTCAAAGGATTCCGCAACCGGTTCCGCACCGAGTACGAGATCGTCAACGTCGGCGACATCAACCGGCTGTTCCCGCAGGGCGGCACCGTCGGCGTCGAGGATCTGGTGGCCAAGGGAGCCGTTCGCAAGAACGCTCTGGTCAAGGTGCTCGGTGACGGCAAGCTGACCGTCAAGGTCGACCTCACCGCGCACAAGTTCAGCGGTAGCGCACGCGATAAGATCACCGCTGCGGGCGGCTCAGCCACCGAGCTCTCATAGTCCCGCGAGCAGACACACAATCGCACCGATCCGCATTCCGGAATGCGATTCTGTGTCTGCCGGCGCGGCTAGTCCAGGCGCGGAACCACCTCGGCGGCAAGGCGTTCCATCTGGTCGCGGTTCTGCGCGACGTCGGTGCCCACCGGATTGAGCAGCAGCATCTCGGCTCCGGCGTCGATCACTTCGCTCAGCCCCCGGACGACGTCATCGGGCGTGCCCGCCACTGCCACCGAATCGATGCCGGACATCCCACCGCCGTAGATGGCGCGTAACCCGTCGAGCACCCCCTCGCGGGCCCGGTCGCCGTCGTCGTCCACCATCAGATAAACCCGTTTGCCGATGGTGAAGGTTGCCGGATCCTTGTGTTGTTCGGCGAGCTCACGGCGCACGACGGTGACGGCTTGGGCAAAGTCGGCCGTGGTCGACGACCCCGCCCCCAGGAACGCGTCACCGTGGCGCACCGCTCTGGCCAGCGCCGTGGGCGCACGGCCACCGAACCAGATCGGCGGGTGCGGTCGCTGCACCGGTTTGGGCGCGATGGGCAGGTCGTCGACGTCGCGGAACCGGCCGTGGAATTTCACCCGCGGCCTGTCGGACCACGCCGCTTTCATCAGGGCCAGGCCCTCGGTGAAATATCGGACATGGGTGGCCACGTCGACGCCGAAAGCCGCGAATCTGCGGGAACCGCCACCGGCCGCAATACCGAGATCGAGGCGGCCGTGGCTGAGCCGGTCGACGGCGGTCACCGCCGAGGCCAGCTGCAACGGATCATGCAGCGAGGTCACCAGAACACCGACCCCCAGCCGTAGCCGCGCGGTACAGGCAGCCGAATATGCCAGCAGCTCCAACGGCGCCAGCAGCGGTGACTCGCCGACGATCTGCTCGAGCACCCATCCGCCTTCGAACCCCAACTCCTCGGCGCGACCCAGATACGAGCGCAGCCCCGCGGTGTCGAAGTCGTCGTAGTCCAGCTGGGGGATCGCGATGCAAAACCGCACACGTTCACCGTACGGTCGCTGCCCGCCGGCTATCGGTAGGCTGGATAAACATGTTCGCCTTACTGTCTTTTCTGCCTGGCGTCGACGACGTGCGCGCCCTGGCTGACCGGGTCGACACCGCGCGCCACCACGGCGTGCCCAACGGCTGCGTGCTCGAATTCAATCTGCGCAACATGCCGGTGGAGACGACAGGTTTCGACCCGCTGACAATCCTGTCCGGAGGCGGCCGGCCGATGGCTCTGCGCGACGCCGTCGCCGCGATCCATCGGGCCGCCGAGGATCCACGGGTCGCCGGAATGATTGCGCGTGTCCAGCTTCCGCCGTCGCCCGCCGGCGCTGTTCAGGAACTTCGGGAGGCCATCGCGGCCTTCAGTGCCGTCAAGCCGTCGGTGGCCTGGGCGGAAACCTATCCGGGCACGCTGTCCTACTACCTGGCTTCGGCATTCCGCGAGATCTGGCTGCAGCCCTCGGGAAGTGTCGGGCTGATCGGCTTTGCTAGCAACGCGATGTTCTTGCGCGACGCGCTGGACAAGGCCGGCATCGAAGCCGAGGTCGTCACGCGAGGCGAATATAAGTCGGCGGCAAACCTTTTCACCGAAGACGGTTACACCGACGCCCATCGCGAGGCTGTCACCCGGATGTTGGAAAGCCTGCAGAGCCAGGTGTGGCACGCGGTCGCCGAATCTCGGCGCATCGACGTCGACGTGCTCAACGAGCTGGCCGACCGGGCTCCGCTGCTGCGCGACGAGGCGGTGGCCTCCGGTCTGATCGACCGGATCGGATTCCGCGACGAGGTCTACGCTCGAATAGCGGAACTGGTTGGTATAGAAGGTGTTTCGCTGGAATCTGTCGACACCGATGAGAAGCCGCCGCGAATGTACCTGGCGCGCTACGCGGGCACCGCGCGGTCGCGACTGGCGCCACCGGTACCGTCGATACCCGGCCGCCGGTCCAAGCCGACGATAGCGGTGGTCACCGTGGAAGGACCGATCGTCAACGGCCGCGGTGGGCCGCAGGGTCTTCCGTTCGGCCCGTCCAGCGCCGGTGGTGACACCATCGCCGCGGCACTACGGGAGGTGGCCGCCGACGACTCGATTTCGGCGATCGTGCTGCGGGTGGACAGCCCCGGGGGATCGGTCACCGCGTCGGAGACCATCTGGCGTGAGGTGAAGCGGGCCCGTCGCCGCGGCAAGCACGTCGTCGCATCGATGGGTGCGGTCGCCGCCTCCGGCGGCTACTACGTTTCGATGGCGGCCGATGCGATCGTCGCCAATCCCGGCACCATCACCGGTTCCATCGGGGTGATCACCGGTAAGCTGGTGGTTCGCGATCTGAAGGAGCGGCTGGGAGTCGGGTCGGAAACGTTGCGCACCAACGCCAACGCCGATGCCTGGTCGATAGACGAGCCGTTCACCCCGGAACAGCGGGCCCGCCGGGAGGCGGAGGCCGATCTGTTCTACGGCGACTTCGTGGCGCGCGTCGCCGAAGGCCGCAACCTCAGCACCGAAGCCGTCGATGTGGTGGCCCGGGGCCGGGTCTGGACCGGTGCCGACGCCCTCGAGCGCGGCCTTGTCGACGAACTCGGCGGCTTCCGCACGGCGGTGCGCCGCGCGAAAATCCTGGCCGGCCTGGACGAAGACACCGACGTTCGCCTGGTCAGCTACCCCGGCTCGTCGCTGTTGGACCTGCTACTGCCGCGCATGTCGTCGCGACCGGCGGCGGCCTCGGTACCCGATGCCGTCGGGACGCTGCTGATTCGCTCGATCGCCGGTGTCGTCGAGGGTATCGAACAGACACTCAGCGGTGCCAGCGCGTTATGGCTGGGGCAGTCGCGCCTCTAGGCGGACAAGACGGCGCTGATGAAGATGATCTCGCCGAGTGGGTCGTCGTCGTCGGGATCGGGCACCGGAATGCCGGCGCGCCGGAACAGTTCGGCTCGGGTCACGCCCTCGACGTCCCAGCCCTTGGCACTCAGGTAGTCGACGACGTGGTTGCGTTCGCCGGGGTACACCAGCGACGCCATGTCGATGTCGATGCCGTGTTCCCGGAAGGCCGCCGACCGCTCCCGGATCCGGTCGGCATCGAAATCCACTATGCCCGGCACGAATTCGGTGGCGATGGTGCTACCCGGGACGCTGAGGGCGGCGATGTTGTCGAACAGCCGGTCCTGGGCGTCCGGTGGTAAATAGATCAGCAGGCCTTCGGCCAGCCACGCCGTCGGTGCGGCCGCATCCAGGCCTGCCGCCCGCAGTGCCGTCGGCCAATCACCGCGCAGATCGATCGGGATCACCCGCCGAGAAGCGGTCGGCTCGGCACCCAGCCGAGCCAGCGTGGCTGTCTTGAACTCGGCCACCCGGGGCTGGTCCAACTCATAGACCACGGTTCCGGCCGGCCATGGCAGCCGGTAGGCGCGCGCGTCCAGGCCGGACGCCAGGATCACCGCCTGCCGGATTCCGCCTCCGGTGGCGTCGATGAAATAGTCGTCGAAGTACTTGGTTCGCACCGCCATTCCGTCGACCATTGCCTGCGCCCGGGCCGGCGACACATCTTGGAAGGCCGTCATATCGAGGTCGCCGTCGATCATTTTGATGAAGAAGTCGACGCCGACGGCCCGCACCAGCGGTTCAGCGAAGGGATCGTTGATCAACCCGCGGGGATCCTTGGTCGCCATCGCGCGCCCCGCGGCGACCATGGTCGCGGTGACACCGACGCTGGAGGCCAGGTCCCAGCTGTCGTCGTGCGTGCGTGCCATGTCCGTCCTATCGGGGTCTAGTCGGGTTCCGGTGACGTAGCTTATGTCGCCGATGCGCGCCGGCTGCCACCGTCGGTCGGGTAAGTCGTGACTCGATTCATATCATTCGGTTTGCTGCCCGGTGGTCGGGGTGCGGGTGGCGCGATAGTAGGTGAGCCGCCCGAAGACACGATGCCGCTGTGTGTCGACCTCGGCGCAGTCGAACCCGGCCGTCGTCAGCAGCCGCGGAATCGCATCGCCGAGGTTGCCGGCGCCGTGGTGGCCGCGCACGATCAGTCGCGCGGCCAGGCCGTCGCGATCGGTCAGGTCACCCCCCATGTCGACCAGGTGCAGCCGGCCGCCGGGCCGCAAGACCCGGAATGCCTCTGCCGCGGCAGCGGTTTTCGCCGCATCGTCCAGGTGGTGCAGCATCATCGACGACAGCACCCGGTCGAACTCGCCGTCCGCATAGGGCAGCTGCTGGGCATAACAACGTTCGAAACGAATCCCGGTCAGCTGCGATGACTTTCGCTGCGCCCGGCGTAATGCCAGCGGGTCGGGATCACACCCGACCAGCTGCGCCGCTGGGTGGGCATGTTTGACCCGGATTGCCAGATTCCCAGTGCCACAACCGATTTCCAGGACACGCTGGTTGTCGCCGATATCGGCCTGCGCGATGAGCTTCTCGTAGACCCGGGTGAACCCAAAGAGCCGTGTCAACAGATCGTAGAGCGGCAGCAGCGCATCATGGCCCGCAGCCGGGAAGTAGTCATGCCGTTTTCCGAGGGTCGTGACGACGCGATGCAGATGATGGTGGGCCACAAAAGCCAGGATAAGGCGCTGGCTTTGGGCGACCCCGCGCGGCAACCTTGAACTATGTCCTACACGATGGCCGGCAGGCGGGTGTTGATCACGGGTGCATCATCGGGAGTAGGAGCGGCCCTGGCCAGGCGGCTGGCGGCCCAGGAGGCGGTGGTCGGGCTGATTGCCCGGCGGCGCGACCGGCTGGACGAGGTGCTGGCCGACTGCCGCCGGACCTCGCCGCAGTCCGCGATGTGGGCCGCCGACCTGGGCGACACCTCCGCGGCCGGACGGCTCGCCTTGCAGGCCTGGCACACCCTGGGGGGCATCGACGTACTGGTGAACAACGCCGCCATCCCCAAGCGCCGGGCCGTGACCGCGTTGAAGCCAGACGACGTCGAGGAGGTGATGCGGGTCAACTTCTTCGCGCCGATGCGGATGACGCTGGCGCTGCTGCCACGGATGCTGGCCCGTCGGTCCGGCATCGTCGTCAACGTGTCGAGTGTCGGCGGACGGCTCGGCATCACCCACGAAGCAGCCTATTGCGCAAGCAAATTCGCGCTCTGCGGCTGGAGCGAGGCGATGGCCGTCGACCTGGCGGGCACCGGGGTGTCGGTGAAGCTGGTCCAGCCCGGCCCGGTGGACACCGAGATCTGGGACCGGCCGGACAACGACGAGCCGCTCTATCGGGGGCCCAAGGTGGGTGCCGACCTGGTGGCCGAGGGCATCGTCGCCGCCATCGGCAGCGACCGCTTCGAGCACTATCTGCCCGAGGTGATGGCGCTCAAAGACGTCGTCGACGCCAAGAACGCCGACCTCGACGCGTTCATCGCCGGCGCGGCGGCCATGACCTGGCAATGAAGGCATTGGTTTACGGCGTGCCGCCGGAGCCGTTCGAGGTCCCCGGCGACGCCAACGCGCTCACGCGGAACCTGTCCCAGAGCCCGACGGGGCTGCGGCAACTACCCGAGCCGCGGTTGCTGCGACCGGACTGGGTGATCACCCGACCGCGGCTGACCGGCATCTGCGGGTCCGATTCCAAGCAGATCCTGATGGACTTCGGCGAGCATGACGCCGACAACGCGATGGCCGCGTTCTGCTCCTTCCCGCAAGTCATGGGCCACGAGGTGGTCGCCGACGTGGTCGAGCTGGGGCCGCAGGCCCGCGGACTGGCCGTGGGTCAGCGGGTGGTGCTCAACCCGTGGCTCTCCTGCGGGCCACGTGGCATCGAGCCGCCGTGCCCGGCCTGTGCCGGCGGCGACTACAGCCTGTGCTGGAGCTTCGCCGACGGTGACATCAAACCCGGAATCCACACCGGGGTGTCGGCCGACGTGACCGGCGGCTACGCCGAGTTGATGCCGGCCCACGACAGCATGCTGTTCGCGGTTCCCGACGCGGTTCCCGACGAGGCGGCCGTGTTCGCCGACCCCTTCTCGGTGTCGCTGCACGCGATCACCCGCCGCCCGCCGCCGCGCTCGGGCCGGGTGCTGGTGTACGGGGCCGGCTCGCTCGGGTTGTGCGCGCTGGCGATCCTGCGGGCGCTGTATCCGGACGTGGCGGTGGCCGTCGTCGCCCGGTTCCCGGCACAGGCCGAACTCGCCCGACGGTTCGGGGCCGCCAAAGTCCTTGCCCACGAACCACGTCTGGCCCTCATCGAGGAACTGGTGGCCTGGGGCGGCGGGCGGCTGCGCCAGCCGTTGCTGGGCCTGCCGATGGCCCATCCCGGCGCCGTCGACGTGGTCTACGACACCGTCGGCAAGCCGGAGACGTTCGAGGTGGGGGTGCGGGTGCTGACCTCGCGCGGCACGCTGGTCAAGGCCGGTGTCCACACCCCCGGCCGGTGGGAGTGGAGCCCGTTGTACTTCAAAGAGATCAGCTGGGTCGGATCCAACGCCTTCGGTGTCGAGGAGGTCGACGGTGTCCGCCGGCACGCCATTGCCCACTACCTCGAGTTGGTGGTAGCCGGCCGGGTGGACCTGCGGCCCATGCTGACCCACACCTTTGGGCTGGAGCGGTGGCGGGAGGCCTTCCTCGCGATCGCCGATCAGGGTGCGAGCGGGGCCGTCAAGGTGGCCATCGATCAGCGGTAGGGCACCGGGTCACGGCAGCGGGGGCGGACCCAGGATCTCGATGTCGCACGAACGGGCCAGTTCGGCAAGGGCAGCCGGACCAACACCCCAAGACCACACCGCCTGCTGAACCTCCGGAGTGAGAACCACCGGGGAGCTTGTCGTGCCGGCGCCGTTGTATTCAGTCATTCCGCCATTGTTGCGCGCGCCGGGCCGTCGGGTCGGGTGGCGCGGTAGTAGGTGAGACGTCCCATGATGCGATGGCGCTGCATGGCGACCTCGGAGCAGTCGAATCCGGCCGCACCCAGCAGTCGCGGAATTGCGTCGCCGAGGTTGGCGGCCGCGTGGCGGCTGCGCATGACGAGCCGGGCGGCCAGGCCGTCGCGGGCGGACATGTCGCCGCCGACGTCGACCAGATGCAGCCGGCCTCCGGGTCGCAGAACACGGAAAACATCTTTCGCCGCAGTTCTTTTCGCTGCCTCGTCCAGGTGGTGCAGCATCATCGACGACAGCACCCGGTCGAATTCGCCATCTGGGTAGGGCAGTTGCTGGGCGTAGCCGCGTTCGAAGCTGATGTCGTTGAGGCCCAGCGCCTTTCGGCGCGCACGGGCGAGGGCCAGGAGATCGGGATCGGACCCGGTCACCGCCACGCGGGGGTGGGATCGTTTGATCCGAATACTGAGATTGCCGGTACCGCAGCCGATTTCCAGGACGCGCTGGCCGTCGGCGAGTTCGGCCTGCCCGAGGAGAGTGTCGTAGACGCGTCGCATGCCCAATAGCCGGGTGAGCACATCGTAGCCGGGCAGCAGCGCGTCGTGCCCGGCGGCCGGCAGGTAGTCATGTGGATAATGTTTGACCATGGTGTCTATACTGAACTGTTGGTGCAATGAAGTATCGGTCGATCATCGGTAAAAGTAGGACTATCTTCGGTTCATGACCGTGCCAACCCGGGTGGTCCGGCAACGCGGCGGCGTGCCCGTCTACCAATATCGGGCGGATCCGGGTGCCCCGCCGGTATCGGTGTTCCGAGGCGGCGACCGCGGCGACCTCGGCGAACCGGGCCGTCACATCCACGATTTCCCCGCACTGTGGTACGTGCCCGCGGCGGGCGCGGTGTACGTGGCGGCCGCCGGTGAGGTGATCGACCCCGCTCAGGTAGGCGATGCCGACGACGGGGCCGGGGTGTTCTTCGATCCCGCTGCGCTCGGTGAGGACGGCCGATCGCCGTGGCCGGCGTGGCGGGCGCACCCGTTGCTGTTCCCGTTCCTGCATGGTCGGCCGGGCGGGCTGCTGCGGCTGCAGGTACCGGTGGCCCGACGGACGTTGTGGGACGACGCGATCCGGTCGATCGAAACCGAACTGACCGGGCGGCTGGCTGGCTACCGGCAGGCTGCCCTGGCCCATCTCACGCTGCTGCTGATCGATCTCGCCCGCCTGGCCGACGATGTGGTCGCAGACCTACGCCGCAGCGGTGAACCGTTGCTGGCCGAGGTGTTCGCGGTGATCGACCGCCGGCACGCCGAGCCGTTGTCGCTACGCGACGTGGCGCGCGAGCTCGGCATGACCCCGGGACACCTGACCACCGTCGTGCGCCGCCGCACCGGACGTACCGTCGGCGAGTGGATCATGGAGCGCCGCATGGCCGAGGCTCGCGGCTTGCTGGCCGACACCGATCTTCCGGTCAGCGAGGTTGCCCGGCGGGTGGGGGTGGGTGACCCCGGCTACTTCAGCAGACTGTTCGGCCGCATCCATGGCGCCTCGCCGCGGCAGTGGCGCGAGCTGAGCCGATTGTGAATCTCCCGGAGCCTTCGCGGCGTGTCGCGTCGCACGGTTCACAGTCGGCGCGCAGCTACGTATTGGCGCGCAGGTAGCCGTAGACACCGGCGAAGTTGCGGTTCACGTCCTCGGGGATAGCTACCGGTCCACCGAGAGCGCGTGCGCCCCAGACGATTTGGGCGGACCGCTCGACCAGGGCGGTGACGTGCAAGACCTTGTCCGGCCGGGGACCGACGGCCACCAGGCCGTGGTTGGCGATCAGGGCCGCGGCGCGGTCCTGCAAAGCTTGGACCGCGTTGCGCCCGACCTCGGCGGTGCCGGACGCGGCGTACTCGGTGCAGCGAACGTCCCCGCCGCAGTAGACGGCGAACTCGTCGATGCAGGCCGGAATCGGCTGATGGGCGATGGCGAACATGGTCGCCCACACCGGATGGCTGTGGATGACGCTGCCGATGTCGTCGAACGCCTGGTAACACGCCAGATGCAGCTTCATCTCCGTCGACGGCGAGCGCCCCGGCTTAGCGTGCAGCACAACCCCTTCCGGGTCGACGAGGACCAGGTCGTCGAGGACCATCGCGCTGTAGTCGACCGACGACGGCGTGATGACGATGTTGCCGTCGCTGCGCCGGGCCGAGATATTGCCCGCCGTTCCTTCGACCAGGCCGCGGCGCAGCATGTCCTTGGCCGCCGCCAGCACCGCGCCCTCCGGATCGTCCACGTACTTCGCGGATGTCACCGATGTCATGAGCCGAGCACCTCCGGGTTGACGATATGGGTGGGCCGGTTGCCGGACAGCAGCGCCTCCAGGTCGTCGGCCACCAGCTGCGCCTGCCGGGCCTCAGTGTTCCACGTTGCCCCGCCGATGTGCGGCGTCAGCACCACGTTGGGCATGCCCGTCAGCGGATGATCGGCCGGCAGCCATTCGCCGGCGAAGTGGTCGAGCCCGGCGGCGGCCACCTTGCCGCTGCGCAGGGCATCCACCAGCGCAACGATGTCGTGCAGCTGCGCCCGGGCGGTGTTGAGGAAGACGACGCCGTCGCGCATGGCCGCGAACTGCTCGGCGCCGATCATGCCCGCAGTCTCGTCGGTGACCGGCGCGTGCAGGGAGACGACGTCGGATTCGGCGAGCAGCTCGTCTAGGCCGTGGCGGGCTTCGTCGCTGTACGGGTCGTGGGCGATGACCCGCAAACCCAGCCCGGTGAGTCGCCATCGCAGCGCGCGGCCCACCGCGCCCAGACCCACCAGTCCCGCGGTGAGCCCGGCGATCTCCCAGCCGCGGAATCGTTGATAGGGAATCGTGCCGTCGCGAAACACGTTGCCGGAACGCACCTCTGCATCCGCGGTCAGGACGTGGCGGGTGACCGTCAGCAGCAGCGCCACCGTCATCTCGGCAACCGCGTCGGCGTTGCGGGCCGGGGTGTTCAGCACCGGGATGCCGGCCGCGGTGGCGCCGGCGATGTCGACGTTGTTGGGATCCCCGCGGGTGGCCGCTACGGCGATCAGGGGCCGCGACCTCTGCTCGAACACCGGCCCGCTGATCGAATCCGATTCCACCACAACGATATCGGCGGCCTCGACGGTGATCCGTTCGGCCAGCTGCTCGGCGTTGTAGATGCGCAGTGGGTTCTGGTCTATCCAGGGGTCGTATACGACATCGGCCAGGTGCTGCAGTTTGGCCAGCCCCGGTCCTCGCAGCGGGGCCGTCACCAGGGCGCGCGGTCGCGACGTCACGTATGCCAATGCTGGCGTACCGTGGCGCCCGTGTCACGTGAAGCCGTCACAATGGGCATCGACATCGGCAGCACGGCGGTCAAAGCGGTGGTCGCCGACGAGAACGGCAACGTCAAAGCGCGGGTGCGGATCCCGCATCAATTGCGGGTGCCGGCCCCCGACCGGCTCGAGCACGATGCCGACGAGGCATGGCGGCGGGGGCCGTTGGCGGCCCTGGACCGGCTGGCCCCTGCCGCTGCGAAAGCGGTGGCCGTTTCGGCGATGGTGCCCTCGCTGACCGCGGTCGATTCCGACGGGCGGCCCGTCACCCCTGGACTGCTGTATGGCGACAGCAGGGGCCGCGTACCGGGGGCCGCCCAACAGCCGCTGCCGTCGGTGGGTGAAGCCGCGGAATTCCTGCGCTGGACGGCCGCCGAAGCACCCGGCGCGACCGGCTACTGGCCGGCGCCGGCGGTGGCCAACTACGCGTTGGCGGGTGCGCCGGTGATCGACTTCGCCACGGCCGTCACGGGTTTGCCGTTGTTCGACGGGTCCGGCTGGAACCCGGCGGCGTGCGCCGACTGCGGGGCCAGCGTCGCGCAGATGCCTCGGGTCGAAACGTTCGGCTCGGCGATCGGTCAGGTGCACGGTACCGACGCGGTGCTGGGGACCGGCGCCATCGACGCCCTGTGTGAGCAGATCGTGGCGGGCGCCGACCACGACGGCGATGTGCTGGTGCTGTGTGGCACCACGCTGATCGTGTGGACGACCATCGCCGAGCCGCGGCAGGTGCCGGGCTTGTGGACCATTCCGCACACGGCCGCCGGCAAAAGCCAGATCGGCGGGGCCAGCAATGCCGGGGGCTTGTTCCTCGCCTGGGTGGATCGCGTTGTGGCACCGGGCAATCCGGCTGCGGCCGATCCACGCCGGGTACCGGTCTGGCTGCCTTACATTCGTGGCGAACGCACGCCGTTCCATGATCCCGACCGCCGGGCGCTGCTCGACGGCCTGGACCTCACCCAGGACCCCGCGTCGGTTCGGCGGGCGGCCTTCGAAGCATCTGGCTTCGTCGTTCGCCAGCTGATCGAGTTGAGCGGGGCGCCGGCCTTGCGGCTCGTCGCATCCGGTGGCGGCACCCGCGTCCAGCCCTGGCTGCAGGCCATCGCCGAGGCGACCGGCCGGCCGGTGCAGGTGTCCCGCGTGGCCGAGGGAGCTGCCCAGGGCGCGGCGTTCCTCGGGCGCATGGCGGCCGGTCTGGAGTCGTCGATCACCGACGCCGCCCGCTGGGCCTCGATCGAGCGGGTCGTGGAACCCCGTCCGGAGTGGATCGGTCCGACCAAGGAGCGCTATCGGCGGTTCCTGGAGCTCAGTGGATCAAAGTTGGCCTAACGGGTGGCGCAACACCGGGTATGTCGTTCTACGCTAATGCAATGACAGACCACGACCAGACTGCCGTCCGCCGCGAGATCGCAGATGCCTTGCTCGCCGCACTTGAACGTCGGCACGAGGTCGCCGACGCCATCGTCGATGCCCAGAACAAGGCGGCCGCCGTCGAGGCGATCGTGACGCTGCTGGGCACCTCGCATGTGGCCGCCGAAGCAGTGATGAGCATGTCCTTCGACCAGCTCACCCAGGATGCGCGCAAGAAGATCCTGGATGAACTCGACGACCTGAACAAACAGCTGACTTTCGCCGCCAAAGACCGTCCTGCCAGCTTCGGCGAGAGCCTGGAGCTGCGGCCCTTTTCCGCCGACGAAGACCGTGACATCTTTGCCGCACGCACTGAGGAAATGGGTGCGGCCGGCGACGGGTCCGGCGGGCCGGCCGGCAACCTCGATGACGAGATCAAGGCCGCGATCTGCCGAGTCGACGACGAGGAGGCGGCCTGGTTTGTCGCCGTCGATTCCGGAGAGAAGGTCGGCATGGTGTTCGGCGAGCTTCTGCACGGCGAGGTGAACGTCCGGATCTGGATACGGCCCGAGCACCGTAAGAAGGGTTACGGCACGGCGGCACTGCGCAAGTCGCGCTCGGAGATGGCATGGGCGTTCCCGGCCGTTCCCATGGTCGTCCGCGCGCCTGCGGCCCATCCGGCCTAGTGGTTAGAGCGTTGCGGTGACGGCAACGATGTTGCCGAGCTGCGACATGTCGTCATCGGGTAGCACGCGCCCGTAATCGGTGAACAACTCCCGGCGTGGCCGGGTGCCCACCTGCCAGCCCCGGCCGGTCAGGTACTCCACGACGTTGCTGCGCTCGCCGTCGTAGAACAGTCCCGACAGGTCGATATCGCAACCCAATGTGGCCCACCGCTGGTTGAACTCCTGGGCACGCTGGGCCATCGTCGATCCGGTATCGGGATGGTACTCGGTGGCCAGCCTGCTTCCGGGCGCGCTCAGCTCGGTGATGTTGTCGAACAGGCGGTCCTGGGCGTCGGGCGGCAGGTACATCAGCAAGCCCTCCGCGCTCCAGGCGGTCGGTTGCGCGGTGTCAAAACCACTGTGGCGCAACGCATTCGGCCAGTCGTCGCGTAGGTCGATGCTGACCGTTCGGCGCCGCGCCGCGGGGACGGCGCCCAGCTCAGACATGGTGCTGCTCTTGAACTCGACAACCGCAGGCTGATCGACTTCGTAGACCACGCTGTCACCCGGCCAGGACAACCGATAGGCCCGGGCGTCAAGGCCGGCGGCCAAAATGACGTATTGGCGAAGCCCGTCGCGGGCGGCATCGCCGAAGTATTCGTCGAAGAACCGGGTGCGCACCGCGATCGACTCCGTGATGACCTGCAATTCGCGGTCGGCTTCCTCGTCACGGGGTATGTCGCCGTCGACCAGGCGAGCGAAGAAGTCGAGGCCGACCGCGCGCACCAGCGGTGCGGCGAACGGGTCGTCGACGATCGGGTCGGCCGCCGTGGACGCCAACGCGCGGGCGGCGGCGACCATCGTCGCCGTGGCGCCGACGCTGGATGCCAAATCCCAGCTGTCGCCGGGGGATCGGGATGAGTCGATTGCCATGTGTTTCAGTTTCAGACCGCGTCGATGTGAAGGACTTCCCCTACAGTGTGCCCCTGGCTCTGAGAGTCCAGTGCGACGCGGTCCCACCGGCCGTCGGAGAAGACGAGCACCTCGTCGAACCAGATGCTGCATCCGTCGAGGATCATGTCGAGGTGTAGCGGCGCGGTCCAGCCGACCTTTGTTCTCGGCTGGGTCGGAGTACCCAGCCCGAGGTGCAAACCCGGGTGTCGCTCATTGATGTGCGACAGAAAACCGACCCAGTCGGTAATGCCTTCGTTTGTGCCGAAGCCGACTTCGCCTACCCTGTCGGCGTTTTCGACTTCGAAGAAATTGCTCAGAACGCCCGATACCACCGGATCCGAACATCCGGCTTTTTGCACGACCGAGTCCGTAATCTCCAGCGTGACGGGGTTGCGGGCGAGTCTGGGATCGCCGGGAAAACCGAAGCTCGAGTTTATCGCTCCGTCGACCACCACGATTCCGGTCACATGGGGTGTATACGTATTGACCTCGCCGGGCGGCAGGATGGCCGGGAACCGGCCGTTGAAATAGCCGCAGCTATTTGTCCAGCCGCCATCCGGCAATGGCCGGATATAGACGTCTGTCCCGGCCGGATTGGTGACGCGAATGTCGTGCGTCCGCTTGGCGGCCGCGATCACCGAATTGTTCAAGGAGTCAAGGGATGCGCGGTCGACGGCCAGCGGCAAGGAGAACAACGCGGGGGAGAAGTTGAATAGCCGAAAGATGCGGGTATGTTTCGGTTTTTCGGTCGCTTGCAGGTACTGGAGTACGGCGGCGCGATGGATGCTGGACACCATGCTGACCAGCAGCAGCACCTCGAAGGCGCCGACCCGGTGTCCGTCGAAGCGGTCAGCGGGCTCAACCCGGACATCGGCCGAACCCTCCCGGATGCGTTGGCGCAGCGTTTCGAGCAAGCGCTGGTCATCGTCGCCGTGCAATTCGTCGGAGTAGAGTACGAGCACCCGATCATCGGGTTGCAACTCGAGATAGCTGGCGCAGAGCGTGTCCATGCCGTCGATTACGGACGAATCGGTGGACCGAGTTCCAGCACCCATCAATGACTCCCCATCGGTCGGACGTGTGCGAACACAGATCTCCCCGCGCCCCTATCCCGAGCGGGCGCGGGGAGCGCGAAATTCGGGACTCAGACGACGGCGTTGGGGCAGAGCCAGGCGTCGTCGGCGATCCGTGTCGGGTCGGTGCGGGCGATGGCAATTTTCTCGTTGACGTCGCGCAGGGCCTTCAAGTCAGCGGGAGATAATTCGGTCGAGGTCAGTTCTGCACTGGTGGCGATAACGACGTTGGACATTGACGAAACCCCTTTTCTTGTGACCGGCGCGTGCTTGACGTTAGCACTCGTGACGGCCATGTGCGACCGCTGCAGCCCGCGTCTCTAGGCTGGAAGCCATTGAGCATTTACGGTACGAGGCGATGGTGCGCATTCACGCCGATGCTTACGACTCGGTCGACTTTTTCAGCGACGAGTCGCTGCTGCCGAACCCTTATCCCTACTTCGACCACCTCAGGTCGAAAAGCCCCGTTTTGCGCCTGCCGCCCCACCAGGTGATGGCGATTACCGGCTATCCGGAGGGCGCTGCCGTCTACCGGGACTCCGGCAATTTCTCTTCGCTCGTCGCCGTTGGCGGACCGTTTCCGCCGCTGCCGTTCGAACCGCGAGGCGACGACATCGGTGAGCAGATCGAACGGCACCGCCATCGGATGCCGATGAGCAACTACCTGACCACGATGGACCCGCCCCGACACCCCCGGGCGCGGGCGCTGCTCGGTCGGCTGCTCACCGCCGAGCGTCTCGCCTGTGCAGCGGAGTCGATGCGGCGCCTCGCCGGTGAGCTCATCGACCAATTCGTCGCCGCCGGCCGCTGCGAGTTCGTGTCCGAATATGCAAAGCCCTTCTCGTTCGGGGTGATTGCGGACCTGCTCGGTGTGCCCGGCCAGGACCGCCGGCTATTCGATGTGCCGCGGCCGCCGGTACCCGTCGGTGCGCTGGACCATGCGCCGCTACCGGAGGAACCGCTGCGCTGGCTGGACGACATATTCATCGGCTATCTGGTGGAGCGGCGACGCGAACCCCGCGCGGATGTGCTGACGCAACTGGCCACCGCGCGCTATCCCGACGGGACGACGCCCGAGGTCGCCGACATCGCCAGGAGCGCCACCCTGCTCTTCACCGCCGGACGGGGAGCTACCGCGTTCATGCTGAGCTGGTCGGTTCGGCTGCTGGCCGAGCGTCCCGGCCTGGCGAAGCAACTGCGAGCCGACCGCAGCGCGATCCCGCGGTTCATCGAGGAGGTCCTGCGCATGGAAAGCCCGGTAAAAAGCGACTTCCGGCTGGCCCGCAAGACCACCCGGGTGGGTGATGTCGTGATCCCGGCCGGCGCCATCGTGATGCTCTGTCCCGGCGCAATCAACCGTGATCCCCGAAAATTCGTTGCGCCCAACGAGTTTCGCATGGACCGAAGCAACGCCCGCGACCATATGGCGTTCGGTCGCGGTGCACATTCGTGTCCTGGCGCGTCGCTGGCCCGGGCCGAGGCCCGCGTTTCGATCGAATGCATCCTGGACCGGTTAACCGAAATCCGGCTCAGCTCCGCCGAGCATGGTGCGGCTGATGACCGGCGTTTCAGCTATGAGGCGGCGTACACCCTGCGCGCGTTGACCGGCTTGCACCTCGAGTTCGCGCCGGCTTTGCCTCAGCCCCCGAATTCGGCCGAGATGTAGACCACCTCGCCGAAGGGTGCGTCGTCGCCGTCGACGGGCGGCAGTCCGTGTCGGGCGAACAGGTCGGTGTTGCTCACCCCGGCGATCCGCCAACCAAGGGCACCCAGATACGTGCCCGCGTCGGTGCGGCCGTCGAAATACATCAAAGCCGCCATGTCGAGATCGAAGCCGTGGCGATTCCACCGCTCGTTCTGCCGTTGCATGCGCCGTCGCAGCTCTTCTCGGTTGAGATCGTTGACATCGAGCAGACCCTCGGTGGCGAACCGGCTGCCCGGTGCGCTGTGGGCGGTCACCTGGTCCAGCAGCCGGTCCTGGGCCTGCGCCGGCAGGTAACCCAGCAGCCCTTCTGCGGACCAGGCGGTTGGCTGCGCCGGATCGAAGCCGGCTTCGCGCAATGCCGCCGGCCAGTCGTCACGCAAGTCGACCGCTACCGGGCGCCGATCGGCCGTCGGCTGCGCACCCAGGCCGGCCAGGGTCGCGGTCTTGAACTCGATCACCCGCGGCTGGTCGACTTCGAACACGGTGGTACCGGCCGGCCAGGGCAGCCGGTAGGCGCGGGAATCCAGACCGGATGCCAGGATGACGGCCTGGCGGATACCGGCCCGGGTTGCGTCGGTGAAGTAGTCGTCGAAGAACCTGGTGCGCACGGCCATAGCGTTGGCGAAGTGCCGGATGCCGTCGGCCGTGTCGTCATCGGGGCCGGCGGTACTCAGTTCGCCTCTGGCGACGCGACTGAAGAAGTCCACGCCCACCGCCTTGACCAGCGGCTCGGCGAAGTGGTCGCAGGCAATGACCCCGGCGCCGTCGACGTCCCGGCAGGCGACTGCGCGTGCGGCCGCCACCATGGTGGCCGTCAAACCCACGCTGGAAGCCAGATCCCAGGTGTCCCCTTCGAAGCGCGCGCTACCCACTTGCGTCATCAGTTCTGCCCTCCGCCGCCCGAGCCTTGATATTTAGCTAATGTAACGAACTATCAAGACTGTACGCCCCACCCGCCGCTGCCACGGCCACCCTGGCAAGTCCCGCCCACATCAGCTGTTAATCTCGTAACGGTTTGACGCGCTGTAGATAATGCGGCCGTACGTCCTGGCATGCGAGTGTTGGGCGCGTAATGCAGGATGACCCCCGCTGCGCAGGAGGAAGAGTGCTTTCGGCTTTCATCTCATCGCTGCGAACAGTCGACCTGAGACGGAAGATCCTCTTCACGCTGGGCATTGTGGTGCTGTATCGGGTCGGCGCCTCGCTGCCGTCTCCGGGCGTCGACTTCCCGCACGTGCAGCAGTGCATCAAACAGGCCAGCAGCGGCGAAGCCGGCCAGATCTACTCGCTGATCAACCTGTTCTCCGGCGGTGCGCTGCTCAAGCTCACGGTGTTCGCAGTCGGGGTGATGCCGTACATCACGGCCAGCATCATCGTGCAGCTGCTGACCGTCGTCATTCCCAGATTTGAGGAACTGCGTAAGGAAGGCCAGTCCGGTCAGGCCAAGATGACGCAGTACACCCGTTATCTGGCGATCGCGCTGGCGATTCTGCAGGCCACCAGCATCGTGGCGCTGGCTGCCAACGACCAGCTGCTGCAAGGCTGCCGCGAGAAAATCATCGCCGACGACAGCATTTTCACTCTGGTCGTCATCGTGCTGGTGATGACTAGTGGCGCTGCGCTGGTGATGTGGATGGGCGAGTTGGTCACCGAACGCGGCATCGGCAACGGCATGTCGCTGCTGATCTTCGTCGGCATTGCCGCCCGCATTTATCCCGAAGGACATGACATCCTGGAAAGCCGCGGCGGCGCGGTCTTCGCCGCGGTCTGCGTGGCCACGCTGATCATCATCGTCGGCGTGGTTTTCGTCGAGCAGGGCCAGCGCCGCATCCCGGTGCAATACGCCAAACGGATGGTGGGCCGGCGGATGTACGGAGGAACGTCGACGTATCTCCCGCTCAAGGTGAACCAGGCCGGCGTCATCCCGGTGATCTTCGCTTCGTCACTGATCTACATTCCGCACTTGATCACCCAGCTGGTCCGGAGTGGCACCGGAGGTCTCGGCCGCGGCTGGTGGGACAAGTTTGTCGCCACCTACCTGTCCGACCCCAGCAACCTGGGCTATATCGCCATCTACTTCGGCCTGATCATCTTCTTCACCTATTTCTATGTTTCGATCACGTTCAATCCCGACGAGCGTGCCGATGAGATGAAAAAGTTCGGCGGCTTCATTCCAGGCATTCGTCCGGGCCGCCCGACCGCTGATTACCTGCGTTATGTGCTGAGCCGGATTACCCTGCCGGGTTCGATCTACCTCGGCGTGATCGCGGTGTTGCCCAATCTGTTCCTCCAGATCGGCGCCAGTGGCGGAGTTCAGAACCTACCCTTCGGGGGTACCGCGGTCCTGATCATGATCGGTGTCGGTTTGGATACCGTCAAACAGATCGAGAGTCAGCTCATGCAGCGCAACTACGAAGGGTTCCTCAAGTGAGAGTCGTTTTGCTGGGACCGCCCGGGGCGGGCAAGGGGACGCAAGCCCAAAAGCTGGCCGAGAAGCTGGGGATCCCGCAGATCTCCACCGGCGAGCTGTTCCGGCGAAACATCGAAGACGGCACCAAGCTGGGCATCGAGGCCAAGCGGTACCTGAGCGCCGGTGACCTGGTGCCGTCCGATCTGACCAACGAACTCGTCGACGATCGATTGAACAACCCCGACGCGGCCAACGGATTCATTCTGGACGGATATCCACGGTCGGTGGAACAGGCCAAGGCCCTGCACGAGATGCTCGAACGCCGGGGCACCGACATCGATGCCGTGCTGGAGTTCCGGGTGTCGGAGGGGGTGTTGCTGGAGCGGCTCAAAGGCCGTGGCCGCGCCGACGACACCGACGACGTGATCCTCAACCGGATGAAGGTTTACCGCGACGAGACCGCGCCGCTGCTGGAGTACTACAGCAGCCAACTGAAGACCGTCGACGCGGTTGGCACCATGGACGAAGTGTTCGCTCGCGCGTTGCAGGCTTTGGGGAAGTAGTCATGCGTGCCCTGGCACGGTTGCGGGGCCGCAAAGTCGTGCCACAACGCACTGCCGGCGAGCTTGACGCGATGGCCGCGGCGGGCGCTGTGGTGGCTGCGGCCCTGCGGGCCGTCCGCGCCGCGGCGGACGCCGGGGTGTCCAGCCGGACCCTCGACGACATCGCCGAGACGGTGATCCGCGAAGCCGGCGCTACCCCGTCGTTCCTGGGCTATCACGGCTATCCGGCGTCGATCTGCGTTTCGGTCAATGACCGGGTGGTCCACGGCATTCCCTCCGGCGCCGAAATCCTGGCCGCCGGCGACCTGGTTTCGGTCGACTGCGGCGCGGTCCTGGACGGCTGGCACGGCGACGCGGCAATAACCTTCGGGGTCGGACCGCTCAGTCCGGCCGACGAAGCCCTGTCGGAAGCGACCCGGGAATCACTGGAAGCCGGAATCAAGGCGATGATGGTCGGTAATCGGCTGACCGACGTCTCGCATGCCATCGAGCGGGGCACCCGCACCGCCGAAACCCGCTACGGCCGTTCGTTCGGAATCGTCGACGGGTACGGCGGCCACGGGATCGGCCGGCAGATGCACCTGGATCCGTTCTTGCCCAACGAGGGCGCTCCCGGGCGCGGACCGGTGCTGGTCGCGGGCTCGGTGCTGGCCATCGAACCAATGTTGACCCTTGGCACCGGCAGAACCGTGGTGCTCGACGACAACTGGACAGTCACTACTGCCGACGGATCGCGTGCGGCACACTGGGAGCACACAGTTGCGGTAACCGAGGACGGGCCCCGAATCCTGACCTTTGGTTAAGCGGCTGAACCAAACACCTACTCGACTCGTGTCAGAAGCGGGAGGTGATCGAGTGGGTCGGGTGGCCGGCACTCGGGCGGCGTCCGGGGCGACTGAGGCCGCGCTGATGAAGGCGCTCTACGACGAGCATGCCGCTGTCTTGTGGCGTTATGCGCTGCGGTTGACCGGCGACGCGAGCCAGGCCGAGGACGTCGTTCAGGAGACCTTGCTGCGGGCATGGCAGCATCCGGAAGTGATAGGTGATACCGAGCGGTCGGCGCGCGCGTGGTTGTTCACCGTCGCGCGCAACATGATCATCGACGATCGGCGCAGCGCACGGTCACGCAATGTCGTCGGCTCCACCGACGAATCGGGCGCGCCCGAGCAGTCCGTGCCCGACGAGGTGAACGCGGCGCTGGACCGGTTGCTGATCGCCGAGGCCATGGCTCACCTCTCCGACGAGCACCGGGCCGTGATCGAGCGGTCCTACTATCGTGGATGGACCACCGCGCAGATTGCCGGCGACCTCGGAATCGCCGAAGGCACCGTCAAGTCGCGACTGCACTACGCGGTGCGGGCGCTGCGGCTCGGCCTGCAGGAACTTGGGGTGACGCGATGACGGCAGGACTGAATCGAGGGACTGTTCACGGACCCATCCGGGCGGCCGTCCGTTCCGAATACTTGGGGGTGACAGGAGATGGATGACATGGTCACGTCGCTTAGGGGGCTTGGCCCGCCCGGTGACAACGAGGGCTATGACCTGACGACCGGTCACAACCACCCCTATGGAATGTGGGACGCCGCTTACGTATTGGGGTCGCTGTCGGCGACCGATCGCCGCGAATACGAAGAGCACATGAGCGGGTGTCCCGCCTGCCGCCAGGCCGTCGCCGAACTCTCCGGTGTGCCCGCATTGCTTTCGCAGCTGGCCCGCGACGAGGTGGCGGCGATGAACGAGTCCGGCCCCGCCGCGGGTGGTCCGCCGGCTGCGCCGCAGCTCTCGCCGCAGTTGTTGCCGTCGTTGCTGGCAACGGTGCGCTGGCGCCGTCGCCGCGCCCGGCTGACGACGTGGGTAGCATCGGCCGCCGCAGCCGTGGTGTTGGGAATTGCTGTACTGGTTGGTGTCCAGGGCTATTCTGGATCACCGGAGCCGCCGGCCGTGTCGGCGCAGCCGATGGCACAGGTCGGGACCACCCTGCTGGCTTCGACGGTGTCGCTGCACCCCGAGCACTGGGGGACGTTCATCAACCTGCGGTGTGTTTGCCTGGCTCCGCCGGATGCGCACCACGACACGCTGGCGATGGTGGTGGTGGGTCGTGACGGCAGCCAAACCCGCCTGGCGACGTGGGTGGCCGAACCCGGCCACACCGCGACACCGGCCGGCAGCATCTCGACGCCGGTTGATCGGATCGCCGCCGTGCAAGTGGTTTCCGCCGATACCGGCCAAGTGCTGCTGCAGCGTTCGCTCTGAATTCGCCCGGCCCGCGGTGAACTGAAGTTCGCCGCGGGTCGTGTTACCGACATGCCCAGGAAGCACCGGGTGGTCGACCACATCGTGAACCACCTCGCGGCAATCGGAGTCGACCACGTCTTCGGTGTGGACGGAGCCAACATCGAAGATCTCTACGACGCCGCGCATTTCCACCCGTCGCTGTGCGCCATCCTGGCCAAGCACGAATTCTCCGCCGCCGCAATGGCTGACGGGTACAGCCGCAGTGGATGCGGATTAGGTGTGGTGGCGGCGACTTCCGGCGGCGGCGCCCTCAATCTCGTCGCGGGATTGGGGGAGGCGCTGGCAAGCCGGGTACCGGTGCTTGCCCTGGTCGGTCAATCCGCCACGGCCCTGGACGGCCGGGGCGCCTTTCAGGACACCAGCGGGCGCAACGGATCGCTGGATGCCGAAGCGGTGTTCTCCGCGGTGTCGCTATCGTGTCAGCGGGTGCTGGCGCCGGCCGAGATTGCCTCGGCCCTGCCGCGTGCTATTGCCGCGGCGCGCACCGGCGGTCCGGCTGTGTTGTTGCTGCCCAAGGACATTCAGCAGGGATGCGTGGAGATCGAGGAGCGCAAGGGGTCGCCGGGGGAGGTTCGGCCCATCGGTAACCCGCATCCCATAACGCGGATTCTGCGCCGGGCGAACGGCCCGGTCACGATGATCGTCGGCGAGCAGGTCGCGCGCGACGACTGCCGCCCGGAGCTCGAACAGCTGCGAGCGGTGTTGCGGGCGCGCGTGGCGACCGTGCCGGAGGCCAAGGATGTCACGGGGATACCGGGGCTCGGATCCTCGTCGGCGCTGGGGGTGACGGGAGTCATGGGCCACCCGAACGTGGCCGACGCGGTGGCCGGCAGCGCGGTGTGCCTCGTCGTCGGCACCCGCTTGCCCGTCACCGCCCGCGCCGGCCTGGAAGAAGCGCTGGCCGCGGTGCGAACGGTGTCGATCGGCTCAGCGCCGCCGTACCTTCCGTGCACCCACGTGCACACCGACGACCTGCGCGGCTCGCTGCGCATCCTCACCCAGGCGCTCTCGGGATCCGGGCGGCCTACCGGCCTGCGGGTGCCCGACATGGTGCAGCGCACCGAGCTGCGGCCCCCGCCCTGGACGGGTCCGGGCGTGCGGTACCGCGATGCCATGGCCGTGCTCAACGATGCGCTGCCCGACGGCACCGACATCGTGGTCGACGCCGGCAACACCGGGGCGGCCGCGATCCACTACCTGGGTGCCCGCCGGGGCGGCAGGTTCGCTGTCGCGCTCGGCATGGGCGGCATGGGCTACAGCTTCGGGGCCGGCATCGGAATGGCCTTGGGCCGCGCCAACAGTGGACGGCCTGCGGGGCGCACCGTGGTGATCGCCGGGGACGGAGCGTTTTTCATGCACGGCATGGAGGTGCACACCGCCGTTCAGTACCGGCTTCCGGTGACGTTCGTGCTGTTCAACAACAACGCCCATGCCATGTGTGTGACCCGCGAGCAGCTATTTTATGGAGATCTATATAGCTACAACAGATTTCGCTGCAGCCGGCTGGGATCTGGCCTGGCGGAGATGTTTCCGGGCCTGACGTCCGTCGACGTCGCCGACGTCGAGCACTTCGCGACGGCGATGCGCGCCGCCGTCGGCCTCGACGGGCCGGCGGTGGTCAGCGTCGAATGCGCTGCCGGCGAAATTCCGCCGTTCGCACCGTTTCTCGTTACACCTATCGCAGAGGAGTACCGAACCGATGTCGCTGCCAGCGCTTGACGATGTCTTCACTCATACCGGCACAGTGGCACCCATCGACGGGCTGATCCGTATCGAAACCAGCCCGCGAGAGAAGGCCACCCCGATCATCATGGAGATGATGCGATCGGTGTATCCGCATGATCAGGTTTTCGGGCAGTACTGTACCGTCAACGATTTCATCGATTGTCCCCCCGACGAGCTGTTCGCCTATATGGCCGACACCCGCAGCCTCGAGGAGTGGACGTACAGCCTGCGTGGCTTCACACCGACCGACGAGCCGGGCCTGTGGCTGGCCTACGATCGGCTCGGTTCGCAGACCAAGATCTACACCCGCACTATAGCCAACGAGCAGGCCCGGACGGTGGACTACCACTGCGCCTGGGATCAGGGCAAGCACCTGTGGATGGTCTACCTGATGCGCGTCGTCGACGCGCAGGTGGTGCTGGACCGCCCGGGTTCTGTTGTGCTGTGGACGAATTGCCACCACCCATTCTACGACCACAACCCCTACCCGGAGACCGCGCCGGCCGACCGCCCGGTTTGGGTGGGGGATTTCTGGGATATGTTCGCCGCAGGCCACCTGCTGGAACTGAAGAACCTCAAGGCCATCGCGGAATACCGGCACCGCAACGGCTTACCCGTCGTGCCCGTCTGGATGAGGTGAAATACATGGTGGGCCAACCCGTCAGTCTCATCGACGTTTCCAGCTATCTGCCCGGCGAGCCGATCGGCGCGGACTACTACGCGCAGTTCGCCGAATCCGACGACCTGCGCGACAGCGTGATGTTTCGTGCGCCGGCGTTTCGCCATCATGTCGCCCCGGACGAGACCGCGGTCGACATGGTGGAGCGTGCGGCGCAGGGGTTGATCGAACGCCACGGCGAGGACGTGATCGAGACCGTCGACATACTGATCACCCATACTCAGGCGCCGGATGTGCCGTTCTACGGTGCCGGCGGCGGCATTGCGCACCGCCTGGGCATGCGACCGTCGTGGGTGCTGGACTTGCACAACGGTGGGTGCGCAGCATTTGTGTTGGCGCTCAACGTGGCTCGCCAACTGTTGACTTCCGGTGCGGGGCGCACGGCGCTGATCGCGATTGCGCAGAATGCCGCCGGCCAGGTATTCGATCAACCCGGAGTCCGCCGCAAGTCACAGGCGGCGGTGCCCGGCGACGGGGCTGCGGTGGGCTTGGTCGCGCTGTCGGACCGCTCCCCCATTCTGGGGGTCGAATGCCGCACCTACGGCGAGTACGCCGGCGAGATGACGCTTGCCCCCGATCCGCCGCGCAAGTGGTGGCAGCCCGGAACCGGCGAGCTCTGTATCGGGTTCACCGAGAGCAAGATCACCAAGGTGCTGGCCCGCGGCAACCGGCAGGTTCCGGAGGTGGCGCTGGCCGTGTGCGATCGAATCAACCTGCCCGCCAAGGACATCGATCTACTGGTCACCAATCAGCCCAACCGGGTGTTCCTGCGCAACTGGCGCGAAGCACTCGAACTTGCTGCCGAACGGCACTTCGACACCTTCGACGCGTGCGGAAACCTGTTCGGCGCCGGGATTCCGGTCAACCTGGATCGGGCGATCACGACCGGGCGGGTGACCGCCGGCGCGATGGTTATGATGGCCGGGTTCGCCCACGCCGGCGATTTCGCCGGGGCGGCGGCGATGCGCTGGGGCGGGCGGCCCTGATGCTCACCGTCGCGAGCCCGAATGCGATCGACCCGTGTGCGTTGTCGCTCAACGAGAATCCGTTCCCACCGCTGCCGGCGGTGCGCGCGGCGCTGATTCGCTCGATAGACGCGGTGAACCGGTATCCGGAGTTTCTGCCGCAGCGCCTGCGCGAATTGATTGCCGCCCACATCGGCATGCCCGTCGACCAGGTGGTGCTCGGTGCCGGTGCGACCGGCGTGGTGATGCAGGCCCTCCGCGCGGTGACCGTGCCCGGCGATGCAATCGCGATGGCCGCGCCGACCTTCGACGGATATCCGATCGTCGCGCAACTGGCGGGACTGACCGTGGTGACCGTCCCCCTCGACGACTACGGCCATCACGATCTGGGCGCGCTGGCCGACGCCGCCGACGACGCCCGAGTGGTGGTGCTTTGCCGGCCGCACAATCCGACCGGCACGCTGGAGCCGGTGCCGGCGGTGCTGCGGTTCCTGAGCCGGGTGCCCCCTGACACCGTGGTGCTGCTCGACGAGGCGTACGTAGAATTCGCCGCGCCGAAGCATCGAACCGACGCTTCGGCGTTGCTTGCTCGGTTCCCCAATGTGCTGGTGGTGCGGACCTTTTCCAAGGCCTACGGGCTGGCCGGGCTGCGGATCGGTTACGGCCTGGCCGCGGCGGAGCTGGCCGCAGCGATGTGGGCTCAGCAGCTTCCGTTCGGCATGGCCGGCACCGGCTTGCTGGCGGTCGCCGCTTCCTATGAGGCCGAAGACCAGCTGGCGCACCGGGTTCGGCTGATCACGGCCGAACGGCGCTATCTTCAGCAGCAATTGAGCGCGATGGGTATATTCACCACCGACGCGCACGCCAACTTCATGTACCTGCCGTCGAGGGGTCGGCGATGGGATGAAGTTTTCACCCGGGCCGGCCTGCAGGTCCGGCTGTACCCGGACGGCGGTGCGCGGATAACCGTGGGCAGCCGCGCGTCAACTCTGGCGGTGTTGCGCGCGGTCGGAAAATCTGCGGCGTGAACCTCGTGTGTTGACCCGATGGCCCCGCCAGTGCGGTAAGAAAGGGCGTGGCTGCATCACGACCGGAGAAACCCGACCCGATCGCCGTCGCCCGGGCCAACTGGGAGAAGGCCGGGTGGGGTGACGTGGCGCCGGGCATGGTCGCGGTGACGTCGGTGATGCGTGCACACCAGATCCTGCTGGCCCGCGTCGAGACGGCGCTGCGCCCCTACGATCTCAGTTTCTCGCGTTTCGAGCTGCTGCGGCTCTTGGCGTTCAGCCGCACCGGAGCATTGCCGATCACCAAAGCCTCCGACCGCCTGCAGGTTCATGTCACCAGCGTCACGCACGCGATCCGCCGGCTGGAAGCCGACGGGCTGGTACAACGGGTGCCGCACCCCACCGACGGGCGGACCACGCTGGTGCAGATCACCGAGTTGGGGCGCGCCACCGTCGAGGGCGCCACCCTGACCCTCAACGAGCAGGTGTTCGCCGACATCGGAATGGACGCCTACGAATCGGCGGCGCTGGTGTCCGCCATCGAAACGTTGCGGCGCAAGGCCGGAGATTTCACCGATTGAACCGATTGGCACTCGAGAGAAAGGCACGTCAGTGGACCCACTAGTTGCTCACCGGCGAGCGCAGGATGCGTTCGCCGGCGTCCTCGCCAACGTCAGCCCCGAACAGCACGGCGCTGCGACACCCTGCTCGGAGTGGACGGTGCGGGATCTGATCGAGCATGTCATCAGCGGCAACGAACACGTCGGGCAATGGGCGCAACACCCGGTTGAGCCTCCCGCACGGCCCGACGACATGCTGGCGGCCCACCGGACCGCGGCCGCCGCCGCCCACGAGGTCTTCGCCGCGCCCGACGGGATGTCCACCACCTTCAAGCTGCCGTTCGGGGAGCTGCCCGGCCAGGTGTTCGTCGGGATCCGCACCAGCGATGTGCTGACCCACGCATGGGACCTGGCCGCCGCCACCGGCCAACCCACCGATCTCGACCCCGAATTGGCGACCGAACAGCTCGCCGCCGTGCGCGCATTCATGGGGCCGCAGTTCCGTGGGCCGGGCAAGCCCTTCGCCGAGGAGCAGCCGTGCTCACCGGAGCGTGCGCCCGCCGACCAACTTGCCGCATTCCTGGGCCGAGAGGTCCAGTGAGCTAGCCGGTCCGCAGCATCTCGATCACCGCGCTGAAGTCCAGGGCGTTGTGGGAGACGTCGGACGCGATGAACTCGGCATAGATCTCGGCGGCGTGCCGGCCCAGCGGTGCCGCGGACCCGGTAGCCCGCACCGCGTCCATCGCCAGGCCCAGGTCCTTGTTCATCAATGCCGTCGCGAAGCCCGGCTTGAAGTCGTTGTTGGCCGGCGAGGTGGGCACCGGGCCCGGCACCGGGCAATTGGTGTGCACCGCCCAGCAGTTGCCGGTCGCTCCGGTGATGACGTCGAACAGCGACTGGGCCGACAGCCCGAGCTTCTCGGCAAGCAGGAACGCCTCGCCGATCGCGATCTGCTGCACGGCCAGGACCATGTTGTTGCACAGCTTGGCGGCCTGGCCCGCGCCGGCCGCACCGCAGTGAATGATCTTGCCCGCCATGGGTTCCAGCACCGGGCGGGCCCGCTCCAAGACGTCCGCGTCGCCGCCGACCATGAACGCCAGCGTCCCGGCCGCGGCACCCTTGACACCGCCGGACACCGGCGCGTCGAGCTGGGTCAGACCGTGCGATGCGGCCAGCGCATGCACCTCGCGGGCATCGCTGACCGAGATCGTCGAGCTGTCGATGAACAGCGCACCCGGTCGCGCGGCGGGCAGCACCTCGGCGTAGCAGCGCTTGACCACCTCACCGGTGGGCAGCATGGTGATCACCACGTCGGCCTCGGAAACCGCGCCGGCTGCGCTGTCGACCACCGCGCAGCCGCTTGATGCCGCCGCCGTCGCCGCTGCGGGTGCCGGGTCGTAGGCGCGCACCATGTGGCCGGCGGCAACCAGATTCGCCGACATGGGTGCGCCCATGTTGCCCAGTCCGAGGAACGCGATCGTCTCTGTCACGTGGTGCAGCCCTCCTAAACGGTGGCGCGAAACCGCGCGGCCTCGGCCCGGCCGATAACCACCCGCATGATTTCGTTGGTTCCTTCCAGAATTCGATGCACCCGCAGGTCGCGGACGATCTTCTCCAGACCATACTCGCGCAGGTAGCCGTACCCGCCGTGGAGTTGCAGCGCCTTGTCGGCCACCTCGAAGCAGGTGTCGGTGACATAGCGCTTGGCCATCGCGCACAGCTCGACCTTGTCGGCGGCGTCGCAGTCGAGCGCACTCGCGGCCCGCCACAACAACATTCGCGACGTTTCCAGCCCGGTGGCCATGTCGGCCAGGGTGAACCGGACGGTGGGCTCGTCCAGGAGGCTGGCGCCGAACGCGTGTCGCTCGCGAACATATACGCCGGCCTTGTCGAAAGCGGCCTGCGCGCCGCCCAGCGAACACGCCGCGATGTTGAGCCGGCCGCCGTTGAGACCGTTCATCGCGATGCCGAAGCCGGCGCCCTCCCCGTCGGCGCCACCCAGCATGGCGTCGGCGGGCACCCGGACGCCGTCCAGGATCACCTGGGCGGTCGGTTGCGCGTGCCAGCCCATCTTCTCTTCCAGGGCACCGAAACTCAGCCCAGCAGTTCCCTTTTCGATCACGAAGGCCGATATGCCGCGCGGGCCGTCCGCACCGGTGCGGGCCATCACCACGTACACGTCCGAGGCTCCCGCGCCGGAAATGAACTGCTTGACGCCATCGAGCACATAGTCTGAACCGTGCTGGACAGCGCGGGTGCCCAGCGCACTGGCGTCCGACCCGGCGTCGGGCTCGGTCAGGCAATAGCTGGCGATGACGTCCATGGTGGCCAGCCGCGGTATCCAATCCTTGCGTTGTTCGTCGGTACCGAAGCTGTCGATCATCCACGCGCACATGTTGTGGATGGACAGGAACGCGGCGGTGACCGGGTCGGCGATCGCCAACTGCTCGAAGATGCGCACCCCGTCGAGCCGGCGCAGCCCGCTGCCGCCCACGTCGTCGCGGCAGTAGATGGCGGCCATCCCGAGTTCGGCGGCCTCACGCAGCACGTCCACCGGGAAGTGGTTGCTGGCGTCCCATTCCAGAGCGTATGGGGCAAGGCGCTTTTCGGCGAAGGCGGCCGCCGTCTCGGTGATCACCCGCTCGTCGTCGTTGAGGTTAAACATGGCGCCTACTGCCTACTGCATCGTCGGGATGACGAACTCGGCACCGTCCTTGATGCCCGACGGCCAGCGCGAGGTGACGGTCTTGACCTTGGTATAGAACTGGATCGACGTCGGGCCGTGCTGGTTGAGATCGCCGAACCCGGAGCGTTTCCAGCCGCCGAAGGTGTGATAGGCCACCGGGACCGGGATCGGAACATTGATACCGACCATGCCCACCTGAACCCGCGAGACGAAGTCGCGAGCGGTGTCACCGTCGCGGGTGAAGATTGCCACCCCATTGCCGTATTCGTGCTCCGACGGCAGACGCAGGGCTTCCTCGTAGTTGTGGGCGCGCACCATGCACAGCACCGGCCCGAAGATCTCATCGGTGTAGATCGACATCTCCGGGGTGACGTGGTCGAAGAGCGTCGGTCCGATGAAGAAGCCGCCTTCCAAGTTGGCATCACCGAAAGTCAGGTCGTCGCTGGCCCGTTCGCGGCCGTCGATGACGATCTCGGCGCCGGCCTGGACGCCTTGGTTGATGTAGTCGCGCACCCGGGTCAGTGCGGCCTCGGTGACCAGCGGGCCATAGTCGGCCTTGGGGTCCAGGCTGTGACCGACCCGCAGGTTGTTGATCCGCTCGATCAGCCTGGCGCGCAACCGTTCCGCGGTCTGCTCGCCGACCGGGACCGCGACGCTGATCGCCATGCAGCGTTCGCCGGCGCTGCCGTAGCCGGCGCCGATCAGCGCGTCGACCGCCTGGTCGAGGTCCGCGTCGGGCATCACGATCATGTGGTTCTTGGCGCCGCCGAAGCATTGCGAGCGCTTGCCGGTCGCGGCGGCGCCGGCGTAGATGTACTGGGCGATGTCGGAGCTGCCGACGAAGCCGACCGCCTTGATGTCGGGGTGATTCAGGATGGCGTCGACGGCTTCCTTGTCGCCGTGCACGACCTGGAACACGCCGGGAGGCAGGCCGGCTTCGGCGAACAGTTCGGCCAGCCGTACCGGTACTGACGGGTCACGCTCACTTGGCTTGAGCAGGAAGGCATTTCCGCAGGCGAGGGCCGGACCGGCCTTCCACAGCGGGATCATTGCCGGGAAGTTGAACGGGGTGATGCCGGCGACCACGCCGAGGGGCTGGCGCAGCGAGTAGACGTCGATGCCCGGACCGGCGCCCTCGGTGTACTCGCCCTTGAGCAGATGGGGGATCCCGAGGCAGAACTCGATCACCTCGATGCCGCGCTGAATGTCGCCCGCGGCGTCGGCCAGCGTCTTGCCGTGTTCGAGTGAGAGTAGTTCGGCCAGTTCGTCGTTGTGGTCGTTGACCAGCTCGATGAACCGCATCAGCACCCGCGCGCGGCGTTGCGGATTCCATGCGGCCCAGCCTTTTTGGGCCTCGACCGCCGATGCCACCGCGGCGTCGACGTCGGCTTGGCCGGCCATCGGCACTTTCGCCTGGACCTGGCCGGTGTTTGGGTCGAAGACGTCGGCAGTGCGGGTGGACTGGCCGGTGGTGCGCTGGCCGTCGATGAAATGCGGAATGTGTGTGGTCATGGCTTGTCCCGTAGAGGTCGGCAAAGGGGATCCAGATACTTGGATATCCTAGTAAATAGTGTTCAGCGTTGGCAAGTCGGCGCCGGCCGTGATGCGAGAACTGCGAGGCTGGGTGCGGGACGCCACTCCGGCCGTTGTGCTGTCCCTGCTGCCGGCCGGGCTTCTCGGCCCGCTGACCTCGTCGCTGTCCACTAGTCCACGGCCCCAGCTGCACCTGGCGATCGGGATCGGCGTGCGCGCCCTGACGATGGCCGCGACCATGATCGCGGCGTTCAGCGGGGCGCCAGTGGGATGGGTCCTGGCCCTGGCGGCCGTCGACTCGGCGATGTCAGCTGCCGTGCGGCCGCTGCACGGCGCGCTGGCCGTGCGGCTCGCCGACACCGCCGCCGAGGCGGCCGCCGCCAATGCCGTGACCGGCTTGATCATTAGCGGCAGTGCGCTGGCAGGGCCGGCGCTGGCTGGGCTTGCGCTCAGACAGATGGGCATCGGCTGGGCTTTCGGCTTCCCGGCGGCCACCTTCGCTGTCGGGGCCGTCACGGCGCTGCTGATCCGGGTGCCGCACGCCGACAATGCCCAGGGCGGCGGGTCGCGGCCTTCCCGGGGGTCCGCGCAATCGCAGCTGCGTGCGCTGGGCGCCGGATTCCGCGCGATCGCCGCAAGCCGGCCGGCCAGCGCGGCCACCATCCTGTTCGTCGTGAACGTGACGGTGCTCGGCGTATGGCTGGTCGCAGCGCCTCGGTGGCCAAGGAACGCTTGGGGTTGGGCAGGGCCGGCGTCACCACGCTGATGACGCTCTACGGCACCGGTGGCCTGCTCGGCGGCCTGGCGACGATGTCGATCGTCGGGCGGCGGGGGCTGGCCCGCGTGCTTGCGGGAGCGATGCTGGCCGGCGCGGTGACGGTCGCCGGCCTTGGGGCCGTCCGCCTGCCCGCGCTTGGTCTGGTCCTGGCCGGCGGCTTGGGCGGGGCCGCCGCCGTGTGCTGCGCCATCGCGCCAACGCTGGTGCAGCGCAGCGTCACTCGCACAACGATGGTGCCCGCGACGGCAAGCCTGCAGAGCATGTATGTGGTGGGGATGGCCGTTGGCGCCATGATCGCGCCAGTGCTCATCAACCCGATCGGGTTACCGGGCGCACTGGGCATCTTCGCGGGCTCGGCGGCAATGATCATGCTGCTGGCCGCGCCGGGGCTACGCGGCGCCGACGAGCTGAGCGCCGAGGACGCCGCCAAACTGGCCATCATCCGGGCCACGCCGACCCTGGCCGTACTACCCGCGCTGGCCCTCGAACAGGTCGCCCGGGCGGCGTCGCACCTGAAGGTGCTGCGGGGTTGTGAGGTCGTTCGACAGGGAGATCCCGGCGACCGGTTCTACATGATCGCAGCGGGCCTGGCCGACGTCACCGTGGACGGCCGCCGGGTGGCGACGCTGGGACCCGGCGGAAGTTTCGGCGAGATCGCCCTGCTGCACGACGTACCGCGGTCGGCCACCGTGACGGCGCGCGAAGACCTCGCTGGCGATCCTGCGCGACGTTCCGCGCACCGCCACGGTGCGAGCAGTCGGCGATACCACGCTGTTGGCCGTGGATCGGGAGGCGTTCCAGCGCGCACGACAAGCGGGGTAGTCGAGCGTCCGCCGGAGCCATTGCGGACCCCCACCGGCCGGCACCTCGGTGAACCGAACTGGACGCGGCTTCGTCATTCGGGATGAGGGCATTCCACCGGTTGAACGGACGCATGCTGATGACTCTTGGGCACCGACGACACACCGGGGCGAAGGCGGATCGGTGACGCTTCGCATTGTCGTCGTCGGCGCCGGTGTCGGCGGACTGTCCATTGCGCGGGGGCTCCTGCGCGACGGGCATGACGTAACCGTGTTCGAACGGCGGCCCGACGCGCAGCCGGGTGGCGGTGCCGTCACCATCTGGTCCAACGGCGCTACGGTGCTGCGGCAGCTGGGCATCGACATGGACGGCGCCGGCCAATTGCTTTCCGCCGTACGGGTGCTCACGTCCACGGGTCACCGGCTCGCGACGCTGGACGTGGCCGCGATGGCGCGGCGGCTGGGCGCCCCGGTGCGGATGGTCCCACGCCGTACCCTGGTTGAGCGGCTACTGAAAGGCTTTCCGGCCGAACGCATCTGCTATAACGCCTGCGTGGTCGAAGTGGTCGGTGGCGGCACTGGCGACGATGGCGCGCGGGTCGAATTCCACGACGGCAGCTCGGTCGAAGCGGATCTGCTGATCGGCGCTGACGGCCTGCACTCGACGGTGAGAGACATCGTCGTCGGCGCCCGGCACGCGACGCCGACCGGTTGGTGTAGCTGGCAGGGTCTGGTCGCACTGCCGGACCTCGCCGACACGCAGGTCGCGCAGGTCGTCATCGGCGACCGCGGAAACACCGGCCTGTGGCCCGCCGGCGGCTGCGATGTGCAGTGGTGGTTCGACCTGCCGTGGTCGTACGACTTCGTCAGGCCGCAACGTCCGATCGACCTGATCCGCGCCACGTTCGCCGGATGGTCCGGTTCGGTCGATCGAGTACTGGCGACGTTGACCGATGACGATCTGCTCCATTCGCCGTACCCGCACTTCCGCCATCCCATTCCGCCTCCGGGCCGTGGCGCGGTGACATTGCTCGGCGACGCCGCACACGCGATGCCGCCCACCCTCGCACAGGGTGCCAATCAGGCGCTGCTCGACACGATGGTGTTGCGCAAAGCGCTGTGGGACCTCGACCGCGGCGATGTGGCGGGAGCGCTGCGCTGGTACGAGAAGACCAGGCGCCGCAAGGTCATGGCGGTGTCGAGGGTGGCGTCGCTACCGGTGTCGCATCGTGAATCGGTGCTCAGGCCGGCGGCGATGCTCTCCGACCGGCTCCATACCTGGTTACTGACAACGTTTTTGAGTAGGACAAGTCATCGCCGGATGTCCACGCAGATCACCAAGGACCTCGACACCGCGCCGGCCGCCGCGTCGTGTGAAGCGCGATGAACGCCGACGACCCGGTACTGGTACGAGGCGCGATCGATGCGCCCTCGCGCTGGCTGTGGCTGTTCAAATGGTGCGTACTGGCCGTCCCGCACTACCCGGTCTTGATATTGCTGTACGTGGTGTATCCGGTGCTGACCGTCGTGGCCGGCGTCGCGATCCTCTTCACCGGACGGTATCCGCGCCCCATCTTCGACTTCAACGTCGGGGTGCTGCGCTGGTCCTGGCGGGTCATGAATTACCGCTTTCCGATGAACAGCACCGACAGGTACCCGCCCTTCACGCTCGCGCCTCGGCCCGGGTACCCGGGTGATCTCGAGGTGAGTTATCCGCAGCGGCTGGGGAAAACGCGGGTGCTGGTCAAGTGGTGGCTGTTGGGACTCCCGCAGATACTGCTGTGCTGGGCGATGGAGCCGCTGCTGCAGGCGCTGTGCGTGGTTTCGGCGGTGTGGTTGTTGTGCACCGGGGTAACCCATCGGGGCATGTTCGACCTGCTGATGGGCATCGTCCGGTGGCGATACCGAGTGGCGGTGTACGTTTCGTTGATGCGAGACGAGTATCCGCCGTTCCGACTCGACCAAGGTGGTAGCTGACGCGCGGTAATTCGTTGTTTCCGTACGTGTATCGATTCGGTATGCCGCTCTTCGACCGGACGTTCTACAACCGGTATCGGCGAGCGGCGATGAGTCACGCGGCCGGGCGATTGCTGATGGTCGGTGTCGGTCCCGGAACCGATTTGAAGTTCATTCCGCCCGCGGTGACATCGGTCGCCGCCGTCGAGCCGGTGGCGACCTTCAGGCGGATGGCATCCGCGCTGGCGCGCCGCCACGGCATCGCCGTCGATATCGTCGACGGGGCCGGTGAGTCAATTCCCTTCCCGGACGACAGTTTCGACTCGGTACACATCGGCTTGGTGCTGTGCTCGGTCGACGACGTGGCCGCCACCCTCGCCGAGATCCGGCGGGTGCTGGTACCGGCGGGCAAGTTGGTGGTGCTCGAGCACGTCCGCGGTGCAGGCACGATGGGCCGGTTTCAGGACCTGATCGCCCGGCCCTGGTCGCGGCTGGCGTCCGGCTGCGAACCGAACCGCCGAACGATCGACGCCATTGCCGCGGCCGGATTCGACACCAGCGGACTGCGCAGCATTCCGCGGACCCTGGTGCCGCCGCCCTGCACACCTCATCTGCAAGGATTTGCCACCCTGGTCGACGAATAATGCCGCAAATTTATTGTCGCATCTTGAGCATTTCGCTTGACAGGGTATAAAATCAAGTCCTAATTTCTCGGCGCGGGGGTAGTCGCCGGAATACCCAGCGACAAAAAAGGGGTTGGTGATCATGAATTTCTCCGTGTTACCGCCGGAGGTCAATTCGGCGCGGCTCTTTTCGGGTGCCGGTTCGGCCCCAATGGTGGCAGCCGCCGCGGCCTGGAATGGATTGGCAGACGAATTGGCCGGTGCGGCGGCGTCGTTTTCCTCGGTGACGTCGGAGCTGCTTTGCCAGGCGTGGCAGGGTCCGGCGTCCGCGGCGATGGCGTCAGCGGCGGCGCCCTATACGGAGATGCTGAGCGCAGCGGCGGGCCGGGCGACGGGAGCGGCCGTGCAGGCGCAGGCGGTGGCCGACGCGTTCGAGGGTGCGCGGGCGGCGACGATCCATCCGCTGGCCGTCGCGGCCAACCGGAACGGGTTGGTGCAGTTGATTTTGTCGAATTTCTTCGGGCAGAACGCTCCGTCGATCGCAGCCGTCGAGTCCGAGTACGAGGAGATGTGGGCTCAGGATGTGGCGGCGATGGCGGGCTATCATGCCGGTGCATCGGCGGCGGCAGCGCAGCTGGACCCGTGGCTGCAATCGCTGCACGACCTGGCAAGCCGGCTCGCCGCGGCGCTGGGTCTCAGCCCGGTCACCAATCCCGTGGCCGGCGACCCCGATTTCATGAGTCAAACCACCAATTTCGGCTTGTTCACCAGCACGGCTCTTGCTGACCCTGACGACAATAATTTCGTCGGACTTGTTATTTCGAGTCCGCTCTTCACTAATACATTGACTTCCGGGTTTGAGTCCACATTAGGCTTGGGGGCGCCCGGGCAGACGATAAACACCTTCCAAAGCCCGGTATTGCCGTTCTTGAACAGCTCGCTAGCCCTTCCTGTCACGGATCCCTTGGCGCCTTTGTTTACCGCGCTTCTTCCCCTTGGTTTCTGACCATTCGAGACTATTCGAGCCCGAGGGCTTCGATGATGTTCAGTCGCGCAGCGCGCACTGCGGGTGGTGCCGAACCGAGCAGGCTGACCGCCACGGCGCCGACGGTCAACACCAGCGCCGTGGGTCCGGGCCGGAAACCGACCGCGAAATTCATGGCGTCCGCGCTGACGAGGCTATACAGCCACTGGTCGGTCAGGCCCAGCGCAAGTCCCGCCGCTCCACCGACAACACCGATGCCCGCCGCCTCGGCCAACACCATCTGCACCGTGAACCGCCGACTGCAGCCCGTTGCCCGCAGCACCCCGATCTCCCGGCGCCGTTCCAACACCGACAGTGTCAACGTGTTGAGCAGCGCCACCGTGGCCACGAAGACCACAATGATCCAGACGGCGTCGGCTATGAACATACTCTGATGCAGCGGGGCTTCGGCGCCCGTTAATGCCGCGCGACCGTCGTACACGTAGTCGGGTGGCGGCACCGCGCGTCGCACGTTGTCGGACAAGCGATGTCGATCAACGCCCGGAGCCGCGGTGATCTGCAGTGTGGTCGCCGCCGGGCGGTCGAACCAGGACCGCATCTGATCGAGGCTCATCCCCACCGTGCCGATGACGGTGGAGAAATACGGCACCAGCGCCAACACGGTTGGCCGTTGCCGTCCGTGCGGGGTGTCCAACGGCAGCTGGTCTCCGACCCGCACCCGCAGCGCCGCACCCAGATCCCGGGTAAGCACCACGCCCCGCCCGGCCAGCACCTCCTCGCGCACCCGATCATCCAGCGCGCGGTAGAGCGAATCGGCGGTTCCGGGGGAGAACCCGTCGAGCAGCACCCGGGTACCGCCCACCACGGCAAACGCCGCCGCTCCCTCGATAACACGGGCGACACCGGGCACTGCGGCCAGCTGTTCGGAAAGGCCTTGCGGCAGTGGGCCGGTGGGGTATCTGCCCGGTGGGTCTGCGCTCACCCACACGTCGACCCCGGCCACCGGAGCGAAGATTTCCCGCGCGGAGGAGATCATGTCGGAGTTGGTGCCGCTGATCACCACCGTGGTGACGACCGCGATCAACACGGTCATGACGGTTGCCCAGACGCGCCGCGGCGCTCGTTGGATGGTCGCTGCCGCGAGTGCGCCCACCGGTCCGAACCTTCGCGCTGTCGCGGCGACGGCGCCGACGACGGGCGCCGTGAGCGCAAACCCCAGCGCGATCTCGGCGCCGAACAAGGCAAGCATCGCGGCCAAGGCGTACCTGACTCGGTGGTCGACCACGACCAGGGTGGACGCCGCGAATATCGTCACGGCTGCGGCCCCGGTCGTGACTCGCAGCCAGCGCGGCACGACATCTGCCGACGAGCCCCCGACCGGCGCCAAAGCCTCGATCGGCGAGACCCGGTACACCTGCCGGGCGGCCATCGCGGACGCGGCCACGCTGGTGAGCATCGTCGTCGCCAGGGCGACCGGTAGCGCATAGCCGGGCAGCAAGTACTCGACGCGAGCCTCCAGCCCCTGGGTCATTGCCGGCGGAAGCCGGCCAATCGCCATGCGGCCCAGGATTATTCCGCTGCACGACCCGATAGCTCCGCCGATCAGCCCGAGAAGCGCGGCCTCGGCGAGTAGGTCGCCGACTATGGTGACGCGCCGGCCGCCGATCGCACGCAGCAGCGAGATGACCGGCCGCCGCTGGGCAATCGTCATGGTCATCGTGGTGTAGATCAGGAATGCGCCGACCAGCAAGGCAACTCCCGCGCCCATCAGGGCCATGTAGTTCATCAGCTTCACACCGTCGCCGGCCCGAGTCGCCCGCATGTTCGGGTACGCCACAATGGCGCGGCCGTTCACCGCGGCGATCACGCCGGCGCGCACCGCGGCCAGATCGGCACCCGGTTGGGTCGTGATCAGTATCGAGTCCAGCCGGCCTTGACGCCCGGTAACGCGCTGCGCCAAGGCAAGTGGCGCCAGGACATAACGGCCGCCGTTGAGCTCGGCGAGTCGCCGGCCTCCGAGCACCTCGACGACGGTGACCGAGGCCGAGCCCAGCCGGAACGTGTCGCCTTTCGGGTAGCCGGTACCGGGCCCGACCTGAACTCCGGCAGGAGTCGTCGACGGCGCGTTCAAGGGTTGTGCCCCAATATTTTTGAGCGCGTCTTTCAGGGCGCCGCTCAGCTCGGCGCTGCGTCCGTCGGCGCCGAAGAGCAGTACCGGCCCCGAAGGAGTGGACGCCGACATCCGGATCATCGGCGCCGCAGTGCCGACACCGGGGACCGCCGCGACGTCGGCCGCGATCGTGTCGGGAAAACCGGCGTCGGTAACGCCCGAGACCTCCAGCGCGGCGAGGCCGGCGACCCCGTCGGCCAATCGGTTGACCGAGCCGGTGATCGATCCGAAGATGCCGAATACCGCGACCAGATACATCGCCGCCACCGCCATGACGGCGATCGAGGCGCTGGTGCGACGGCGATGCACGGCAAGCTCGCGCAGGTTGAACAGTCGAAGCCGGCTCGCCGCAGCCGGCAATGTCGAGCCCGGTTTCACCATGGCGCGACCGCTGCGTCGCGGCAGACCCGGCCGTCGTGCAGGGTGATCACCCGATCGGTGATCGCCGCGGCATCCGAATTGTGGGTCACCATCACCACCAGGCGACCCCGGCCCGGTTCGTGCGCCACCTCGGCCAGCAGCGTCAAAATCGAAGCGCCCGTAGTGGAGTCGAGGTTCCCGGTCGGCTCGTCGGCAAGAATCAGGGGCGGGTCCATCATCAATGCCCGCGCCACCGCAACCCGCTGCATCTGGCCCCCGGACAGTTCCGACGGCCGGTGCTCGGCGCGGTTACCCAGCCCCACCCGGTCCAACAGGCAAACCGCTTCGGCTTTGGCCCTACCCAGTCGGACACCGTCGAGCAGCTTGGGCACCGCCACGTTCTCCCACGCCGACAACGTCGGCAACAGGTTGAAGAACTGAAACACAAACCCCACACAACGATGCCGGAATTGCGACTGCTGCTCATCGCGAAGGCGGCCGATCTCCTCCTCGTCGAAGATGATCGATCCGGAGTCGGGGCAGTCCAACGCTCCCAGCAGATGCAGCAACGTGCTCTTGCCCGCGCCCGACGGCCCGACGACCGACACGAACCGCCCGCCTGCCAAGGCCAGGCTGATGTGGTCGAGTGCGCGCACGGTTTGGCCCCCGACCCGGTACTGGCGGGACACATCACGAAGTTCGATGGTCAGCTCCCGGGCGGGCGGTTCGGCGGCACCGAGTGCTGCCGCTCCGGTCCGCGGCGGGACCGAACCACGCTGCGCGCGACGGCCGCTATCCATATGCGTTACCACGAGGCCGGCCGCGAATCGGTTCGATCCTGGCGGCCTCGAATGTCGCGTTTGGTCGTCCCCTTGTCGGCGGGTGTAACCCGGGCTGATATTGGTCGGTGAAGGAGGGACGTGACGGCACAGTATGAGCCCGTCAAGCCGCGGCCGCTGCGCGCGGTGCCCGACGACGGCTACCCCCACTGGGAAGCCGTGTGCCAGGACAACGTGGGCTGGGTGTATCGGACGCTGTTCGGCCGGGTCGGCAACCGGGCCGACGCCGAGGACCTCACCGCCGAGGTCTTCCTCGCCGCGCTGCGACCGCTGCGTCTCACCGCGAGCGTGGCGGAGGTGCGCGCGTACCTGCGTGTTACCGCCCGCACGGTTCTGGCCGCGCACTGGCGTGAGACGTTGGGTCGAGAGATAACGTCGATCGAGGACATCGAGCAACCACCCGATAGCGAGGAAGCGATCAGCGCCGCGCCGCAACGTGTCGCCCGGGTGCTCGAGAGCTTGCCGGACCGCTATCGCCGAATCCTGGAATTGCGTTTTCTGCAAGGTAATTCGATCAAGCAGTCGGTGTCCATGGATACCAACACATCCCGGTGATCGGCGCCGCCTTTCTCGTCGGGGCCAGTGTCGCGTTCGCGGTGGCGGCGTTGATTCTGTTAGGCGGTCCGGGGTGGTTGTGCTGGGTAGCGGCCGCGGTGGCGGGCGGCTCGTTGACCGCTTTCGCCCTGTCGCGCACCGTCGGGATTTTCGGCTTTTCGGAACGTGGCTGGGATCCCGCACCGCACGCGGGGTTCAGTGCCGGTGCCGAACTGGTGACGGTGGCGCTGTGGGTTGCCGTCGTCGCCGCCGGCCGAAGGTCGGCTTTCGCCTGTGAGCCGCCCGGAAGCTAACGGCTTGCGGTTAATTCACATCCGGCACACGCGCCGACATCAGCGTTACGGCAGCGCGGCCTGGGCATCAGCGCGATACTGCAGCCGGCTGCGATCAGCGGACTTCCCCTTCAGGAAGCGGGTCTTGCAGCCCAGCGCGGGCTTTTCCACCAGGAACCAGCTCAGCGCGGCGATCGGGAGCGTGGCCAGCGTCGCAATGCCCCACAGCGCAAATGGGTTCGTGCTGTCCAGCCCGCCGATGACCAGCAACCGCTGAATCGGGAACGCGAAAATGTACACGCCATATGACAGATCCGTACGCAAGGAAAAGCGTCTGTTGCTGATCAGCGCACCCGAAACGATGATGGCGTAGGCAAGCGGAACCGCGGCGATCACCCGATAGTTGGGCAGCAGCCCGCAGGCGAGGACGACGACCACACTCACCGCGACCAGCGACCACCGTGCGGGTAGCACGTTTCGGCATTGGTAGATCAGCGCGCCGGCGAAAAACATGACGGCAAAGCGTGCGGCATTCTGTTCGGGCGTCGGGGCTTCCCAGGTCGTCGGCGGCACCACCGCCGACCACAGCACTGCCAGTGCCGTCGCCGCGGGCAGCAGCCACACCCGACCGAGGAGGCCGGTGACGCCGAGGACCACCACGGCCAAGTAGCACAGCAGTTCCCATCCGAGCGTCCACAACGAGCCGTTCCACGAACCGGGGAATGGGATCCCGCTCGGTGTTCCCCCGATGTCGGCCTTGAATACCCATACCGCACCGTTCTTGACGATGTACTCGATCGGCGCGGCCGAAAAAAGCAGTCTCGCGGCCGGGCCACCCTGAATCGCCACCCCGAGGGGTGCAATGACAACGGCGGTGATGATCAAACAGATGTAGAAGGCGGGCAGGATCCGAAGACCGCGCGCGACCAGGTAGTCGCGGACCTTGGGGTTGCGTAGCCAACTCGACGTGATCAGGAATCCGGATATCGCGAAGAATCCGTCGACATGCACCGAGCTGAGAAGTTGACGGACCGCCGGGACATCCACGTCGCGGCCGGTGAGCGGAAAGGAGTGCCACAGGATCACCGCGATCGCCAGGGCGAGCCGAAATGCATTCAGCGCGTTTTTTCGCGGGTCGAATTGTTCCCCGAGTGTCATCCGTTCCAGCCTGTCGTCGCGCTTCGGGCTCGGCGCGGCAGCTCCAGACAACGACAACTGGCGGATAGCGCTGCTATCTGGAGGTTGCGCTTCGGGTAAATTTACGTCGCGGGCCAGCCGGATGTGCTGTTATTCGCCATCCTTCACCCGGCTTCGGACCGGTGACGGCATCGAGGTAGCCGATGCGCCTGTTAGGGGCAGGTGACGTCGACCTCGAACGGCTTGTGCACCTGCTGACCGGCATTGTCGACACCGCTGGCCACACCGGTGATGTGGTAGCTGTTGTCGGTCTTGGTGGCGCTGGCGTTCTCGTCGGGTACCCCCTCGGTGAAGCTCATGACCACGCCGTCGACGGTGCCCAGGCCGGCGCTGTGAACCACCGACCCGTCCGGCTCCAGGCCGACGATGATTCCCGTTGCCATGTCGCCGACGGCGATGGAAAACCTTCCGGCATTCGTCGAGCACACCACCGGGCCACTGACGTTCTGCGGCTGGCCGCCGATGATCACCCGGGTCTGTCCGGCTGCTGCCGGGGTAGTGCTCGACGCGGGCGCCGATGTCGAACTCGGGGCTGCGCTGGACGACGTGGCCGAGCTGGATGACGGTCCGGACTTGTTGTCGTTGGAGCACCCCGCCACGCCCGCGACGATGGTCGCCGCCCCGACGGCGATCCACAATTCACGCTTCACCAAAGTTCTCCTTCGGATAGGTCTGCACCCGCGATACCGGCAGATCTTCTGAAGCAGTATGTATGGCGGCGCAGCCGGCGTACAGATGCGAATTACTCGCCGCGCAGGGCGTCCACAAATTTCCGGGTCGCTGCCCAGGTCGGCAGGACACCCGAAGCGCGCACCTCCTGCAGACTGGGAGCGGCGGCGTCGCGGTCCGACAGGCTCGCCGCCACACCGTCGACCAACGGCCAGTCGATGGCCAGCGTTGGATCTGTTGCGCAGATCGTGTGCTCGCGCTGCGGGTTGTACTCGGCCGAACACAGATACATCACGGTCGAATTATCTTGCAGCGCAAGGAAACCGTGCGCCAATCCTTCGGAGATGTAAACCGACCGGCGGTCCACGTCATCGAGCACCACCGCGTCCCACCGCCCGAATGTCGGTGAACCCAAACGGATATCGACGACCACATCGAACACCGAGCCGGACACGCAGGTCACATACTTGGCCTGGCTCGGCGGCAGCTCGGCGAAATGCAGGCCGCGCAGGACGCCCGCTGCCGATACCGAGCAATTGGCTTGCCGGACGTCCAGACGATGGCCGGCGAAGGCGCTGAAGCCGCGCTCGGTAAGCCATTCGAAGAACAGTCCGCGCGAATCGCCGTGGATGGTAGGAGTGATCTCCCAGGCGCCGGGGATGTCGAGTTCGCGTACCTTCATGTCACTGACCGCGCTGCTCGTAGCGTGCCTCCGCGGCGTCTTTCAGCGGTCGCCACCACGCTTCGTTGTCGCGATACCAGTCGATGGTGGCGCGCAACCCCTCTTCCAAATCGGTGTGCTTTGGCGCCCAGGCCAATTCGTCGTAGAGCGGGGATGGGTCGATGGCGTAACGCAGGTCATGACCGACTCGGTCGGTGACATGGTCGAAATCGTCGGGGTCGCGGCCCATCATCCGCAGCAGGGTGCGCAACACGGTCAGATTGTCGCGCTCGCCTTCGGCGCTGATGAGGTAGGTCCGCCCGATCTGGCCCTTTTCCAGGATCCGCCATACCGCACTGTTGTGGTCGTCGACGTGGATCCAGTCGCGGACGTTGGCGCCGCTGCCGTAGAGCTTGGGCCGCCGCCCGGTGAGCACATTGGTGATCTGGCGCGGAATGAACTTCTCGACGTGCTGATACGGCCCGTAGTTGTTGGAGCAATTGGAGATGGTGGCGCGGACGCCGTAGGACCGCACCCAGGCCCGCACCAGCATGTCACCGGCCGCCTTGGACGCCGAGTACGGACTCGACGGGTTGTACGGTGTCGACTCGGTGAACCGCTGCGGGTCATCGAGCGGCAAGTCACCGTAGACCTCGTCGGTGGAAATGTGGTGCAGCCGCACGCCGTAGCGCCGGACCGCCTCCAAGATCGTGTACGTCCCGATCACGTTGGTGTGCAGGAACGGTTCGGGGTCATCCAGCGCGTTGTCGACGTGGGTTTCGGCGGCAAAATGCACGACCGCATCCGACTGGTCCACCAGCCGGGAAACCAGGCCGGTGTCGGTGATATCGCCTTCGACCAGTGTGATCGCATCCGCGACGTCGGCCAGCGAATCACGCCGGCCCGCGTAAGTAAACGCATCGAGGACCGTGACCTGAACCTCGTGACGTTCGCGCACGGTGCTGTGCACGAAGTTGGCGCCGATGAAGCCCGCTCCACCGGTAACTAGCAGCCGCATGGCCAAACCCTAACGGGTCCCGGCGGCCCGGCCAGTTCGGTCGGTGCCGGCGATAACGTCTCGTCAACGTCTCGTCGGTCTGCCGGCCGCAGTGTTGGTGGTGGCGTCGGCCCGTGGCATGGCCGGACACCGAACCGGCCCGGGCCGGGCCTGACGGAAACTGCCTCGACCCCGTTTCAGGACCGGGTGAGCCCGAGTGGACCGGCCAATTCGGCGAGCGCCGGGACCAGGTTCTCCGCCTGTGTCAGGACCTGCACGGGGACATGGTCGGCGCCGGCATCGAGGTGCTGCTTTAGCCGTGCCGCGATGGCCTCGGGGGTGCCGTAGGCGACCACGGCGTCGACCAGGCGGTCGCTGCCGGGCCGGGTGACGTCGTCGTCGCTGAAGCCCAGCCGCTTCCAGTTGTTGCGGTAATTGGCGAGGTTGAAATAGACGCCCAGGGCCTTGCGGCCCACCGAGCGGGCCTGTTCGGGGTCTGTGGTCAGCACCACCTTGTGTTCGGGCGCCAGGAACGCCGAGGGGCCGATCAGTTCGCGGGCCTGCGCGGTGTGCTCGGGGGTGGTCAGGTAGGGGTGGGCCCCGGCGCTGCGTTCGGCCGACAGCTTGAGCACCCGGGGACCCAGGGCCGCCACCACGCGTCGGTCGGCCGGCACGCCGTACTCGTCCAGCTGGTCCAGGTACTGCACCAGGGCGGCCAGCGCGTTCTGGGGGTTGCGGTACTCGGCCGTCGCCTCGGAGTGGCCGACACCGATACCGAGCAGGAAACGGCCCGGGTAGGCCCGTTCGATCCGGTGGAACGACTCGGCGACCGGCTTGGCGGGCGCTGACCAGATGTTGACGATGCCGGTGGCCACCTGCAGGGTGGTCGTCGCCTCGAGAATCGGTTCCACCCAAACCAGCTCTGCGGGCGGCGAGCCGCCCACCCAGACGGCCCCGTAGCCCAGGGCTTCGATTTCTTTGGCTTGCTGGGGGGTTACGCCCCAACCGAAGGATCCGAACCGGCCGAGGTCCGGCTTGCCGGCGGCAGAACTGGAATCAGAATTGGTCACGGTTGGTCCAACCCGCCGGTCCGGGCACGCTATTCCGGTTGGTTCCGGTTGGTTCCGGTTGGTTCCGGTTGGTTCCTGTTGGTTCCGGTTGGTTCCGGTCGGGTTTTGCGTCGGACGCGGCGATGCGGGTATTGTGGACCAACGGTGCGGCGTCCGTGCCGGCTTCTGGTGTGCCCAGTCCCGAAATTTCTCGGAGTGCTTCGCGGAATTTCCACCACCGGCTCACGTTTGTAGTCCGGGCGGGTGCTGCGCCGAACCCGGTGCACTGACAAGAAGTGAGGATCGCCAGAACGCAATGGCCAAGAAGGACGGCGCCATCGAGGTCGAGGGTCGCGTGGTCGAGCCCTTGCCCAATGCCATGTTTCGCATTGAGCTGGAAAACGGCCACAAGGTGCTCGCCCACATCAGCGGCAAGATGCGGCAGCACTACATCCGCATCCTGCCCGAGGACCGCGTGGTGGTGGAGTTGTCTCCCTACGACCTGTCCCGGGGCCGCATCGTGTACCGGTACAAGTAGCCTGCGCCGGCATTGAGACCCCGGCATTGAGACCCCGGCATTGAGAACAAAGCCCCAGAGAACAGGACCGAGACTGCCGTGAAGGTGAACCCGAGCGTCAAGCCGATCTGTGACAAGTGCAGGGTGATCCGTCGACACGGGCGGGTCATGGTGATCTGCTCCGATCCGCGCCACAAGCAGCGGCAGGGTTAGTCAAGGCTTCCGCCGGCCCGGCCGAGCGCACCAGACAACTGAATGCAGACCTCCCAGCACCAATGAGCGGCTGGCATCTATAGAGATGGGCCAGCTCATCCACGCCCGGACGGAGGCCGGGCCCCGCAAATTTGGCGGGAACGGACTGGGACCACACCTCCGCCGAGAAAGAGGAAACGCCACCTATGGCTCGATTAGTCGGCGTCGACCTGCCGCGCGACAAGCGGATGGAGGTCGCCCTGACCTACATCTACGGCATCGGCCGCACCCGATCCAACGAAATTCTGGCCGCCACCGGCATCGACCGGGACCTGCGTACCAGGGATCTCACCGACGACCAGCTCACCCATCTGCGTGACTACATCGAAGCGAACCTGAAGATCGAGGGTGACCTGCGCCGCGAGGTGCAGGCCGACATTCGCCGCAAGATCGAAATCGGCTGCTACCAGGGTCTGCGGCACCGCCGTGGGCTGCCGGTGCGTGGCCAGCGGACCAAGACGAACGCGCGGACCCGTAAAGGTCCCAAGCGCACCATCGCAGGCAAGAAGAAGGCCAGGTAACCGATGCCACCCGCCAAGAAAACAGCTAGCGGCGCCGCCAAAAAGGGTCAAAAGGGACAGAAGACCCGGAGGCGGGAAAAGAAGAACGTCCCGCACGGCGCCGCCCACATCAAGAGCACCTTCAACAACACGATCGTGACGATCACCGATCCCCAGGGCAATGTCATCGCCTGGGCGTCGTCGGGTCATGTCGGGTTCAAGGGTTCTCGGAAGTCGACGCCGTTCGCCGCGCAGCTGGCCGCGGAGAACGCCGCACGCAAGGCGCAGGAGCACGGCGTCCGCAAGGTAGACGTGTTCGTCAAGGGGCCGGGCTCGGGTCGTGAGACCGCGATCCGCTCGCTGCAGGCCGCCGGCCTGGAGGTCGGCGCGATTTCCGATGTCACCCCCCAGCCGCACAACGGCGTCCGCCCACCCAAGCGCAGAAGGGTCTAGCAGACAACCATGGCTCGTTACACCGGACCCGTCACTCGTAAATCGCGCCGGCTGCGCACCGACCTCGTCGGCGGCGACCAGGCCTTCGAAAAGCGTCCCTATCCGCCCGGCCAGCACGGCCGCGCCCGGATCAAGGAAAGCGAATATCTGCTGCAGCTGCAGGAGAAGCAGAAAGCCCGCTTCACCTACGGCGTAATGGAAAAGCAGTTCCGCCGCTACTACGAAGAGGCGGTGCGGCAGCCCGGCAAGACCGGTGAGGAACTGCTGCGAATCCTGGAGAGCCGGCTGGACAACGTGGTCTACCGCGCCGGCCTGGCGCGCACCCGCCGGATGGCCCGCCAGCTGGTCAGCCATGGGCACTTCAGCGTCAACGGCGTGCACGTCAACGTCCCCAGCTACCGGGTGTCGCAGTACGACATCATCGACGTGCGGGACACCTCTCTGAACACCGTGCCGTTCCAGATCGCCCGGGAGACCGCGGGTGACCGGCCGATCCCGAGCTGGCTGCAGGTGGTGGGGGAGCGGCAACGCATCCTGATCCACCAACTGCCCGAACGCGCCCAGATCGACGTCCCCCTCACCGAGCAGCTGATTGTCGAGTTCTACTCGAAGTAACCGCAAGTCGTCTGCTGCGGCAGCCGCCGCAACGGAGCACCCCCAAAGACGTCATATGGCGGACGTCGAAAGGAAGAAGAAGAAACACCATGCTGATCTCTCAGCGTCCCACCTTGTCGGAGGAAGTCCTCACCGACAACCGGTCCCAGTTCACCATCGAACCGCTGGAGCCCGGATTCGGCTATACCCTTGGTAATTCGCTGCGACGCACCCTGTTGTCATCGATCCCGGGTGCGGCCGTCACCAGCATTCGCATCGACGGCGTGCTGCACGAGTTCACCACGGTGCCCGGGGTCAAGGAGGACGTCACCGACATCATCCTGAACCTCAAGAGTCTGGTCGTGTCCTCCGAGGAGGACGAGCCGGTCACCATGTACCTGCGCAAACAGGGTCCCGGTGAGGTCACCGCCGGCGACATCGTGCCCCCGGCCGGTGTCACGGTGCACAACCCCGGCATGCACATCGCCACCTTGAACGACAAGGGCAAGCTCGAAGTGGAACTCGTCGTCGAACGTGGCCGCGGCTACGTCCCGGCCGTCCAAAACCGGGCTTCTGGTGCCGAAATCGGCCGTATCCCAGTCGATTCCATCTACTCGCCGGTGCTCAAGGTCACCTACAAGGTGGAAGCCACCCGGGTCGAGCAGCGTACCGACTTCGACAAGCTGATTCTCGACGTGGAGACCAAGAGTTCGATCACTCCCCGCGACGCGTTGGCGTCGGCGGGCAAGACGCTGGTCGAGTTGTTCGGTCTGGCACGCGAGCTCAATGTCGAGGCCGAAGGCATCGAGATCGGGCCGTCGCCGGCCGAGGCCGACCACATCGCGTCGTTCGCGCTGCCGATAGATGACCTCGACCTGACTGTCCGTTCCTACAACTGCCTCAAGCGCGAGGGCGTGCACACCGTCGGTGAATTGGTCTCGCGTACCGAGTCCGACCTACTCGACATCCGAAACTTCGGTCAGAAGTCCATCGACGAAGTGAAGGTCAAGCTGCATCAGCTGGGTCTGTCGCTCAAGGACAGTCCGCCCACCTTCGACCCGTCGGAGGTCGCGGGCTACGACGTGGCCACCGGCACCTGGTCCACGGAGGGTTCCTACGACGACCAGGACTACGCAGAAACCGAACAGCTCTGAATGGCCCCGGTGACGATGCGGGCCGCTAGCGGCCCGCTGAGGAGCCGGACAATTGGACTCAGCGCGATCTAGACAGGAGCGTCAGCAATGCCCAAGCCCACCAAGGGCCCGCGCCTCGGCGGGTCGTCTTCACACCAGAAGGCGATCCTGGCCAACCTGGCCACGTCCCTGTTCGAGCACGGCCGGATCAAGACCACCGAGCCCAAGGCTCGGGCGTTGCGCCCGTACGCGGAGAAGCTGATCACCCACGCGAAGAAGGGCACGCTGCACAATCGGCGCGAGGTGCTCAAGAAGATCCGCGACAAGGATGTGGTGCACGCCTTGTTCGCCGAGATCGGGCCGTTCTTCTCCGACCGCGACGGCGGCTACACCCGCATCATCAAGGTCGAGCCGCGTAAGGGCGACAACGCTCCGATGGCCGTGATCGAGCTGGTGCGGGAAAAGACGGTGACGTCCGAGGCGGATCGGGCACGGCGGGTGAAGGCGTCGAAGCAGGCTTCTCAGGATGTAGCAGCACCAGTGGCAGCGGCGGCGGCACCGCAGGCGGCGGTCGAGCCTGAGGCCGCGGTCGGTACGACCGCCGACGAGGCTGCCGGTGAGGCCGCTGGTGACGAGGCCGGAGGGGCCGCGCCTGCCGACGAGGCGGGCGAGGCCGACGAGGCGGGCGAAGCCACCGAGGACACCGAGGACGCCGAAGGGGCCACCGAGGATTAGTGCGGACGTCCGGCTGCGGCTCGACATCGCTTACGACGGAACCGACTTCGCGGGCTGGGCGACGCAGCCGGGGCTGCGTACGGTCGCCGGCGTGCTCGATGCGGCACTGACGACGATATTTCGCACCCCGATACGGCTGCGGGCGGCCGGACGGACGGATGCGGGGGTCCATGCCAGCGGACAAGTGGCCCATGCCGATGTGCCGGTTGACGCATTGCCGAACGCCTATTCGCATTCGGTCCGCGCCGGGCATCCGGAATTCCGGCCCCTGGTGCGGCGACTGAGCCGCTTCCTGCCCTCAGACGTCCGGGTGATCGATATCGTCCGCGCCCCAAGGGATTTCGATGCCAGGTTTTCCGCGCTGTGTCGGCACTATGTCTACCGGCTGTCGACGGCGCCCTACGGAGTGGTGCCGCAGCTGGCGCGCTATGTCACCGCCTGGCCGCGGGATCTGGATGTTGAGGCGATGACAATCGCGTCGCGAGAGCTATTGGGGTTACACGATTTCGCCGCATTCTGCCGTCATCGCGACGGTGCCACCACCATCCGCGACTTGCAGCGCCTGGACTGGGCGCGTGACGGCGACCTGGTCACCGCGCATGTCACCGCCGACGCATTCTGCTGGTCCATGGTCCGGTCCCTCGTCGGAGCCGTGCTGGCCGTCGGCGAGCATCGGCGCAGCACCGCCTGGTGTCGCGAATTGCTCACTGCGACTGGCCGTTCCAGCGACTTTGCGGCCGCGCCGGCGCACGGTTTGACGCTGGTCCAGGTGGACTATCCTCCCGACGACCAGCTGGCGGCGCGGGCCTTGACCACCCGAGACCTGCGTTCGCGCTAGCCCGCCGACGGCGGGCGGGTCACCACGGTGGGGCGGAATCCGTATCGGGGACCGGCACCCGCCGACCCCCGGCTCGAACCGGCCATGGGCATGCCACCGACCACGTTTCCGGATGACCCGAGGTCCGCCGGTTCGATCACATCGCTGACGAACATCGACGTGCTGGTCGGGGTCGCCACCGGGCTCGCTCCGGCCCAGGTGGGTGGTACCGACAGTTTGCCGATGGTGCTGGCCTGGGCCAGACTCGCCGACACCGGCCCCCCTCCCACCAGTCCCGCCGCACCGGCCGCGGCCGCGGCAGCCTCCGGCGCGGCGGCCGCCGGGCCGATCAGACCCATCGTCTTCGCCGTCGACGCAAAGAAGCTGGCGATCCCGGCGCCGAAGAACGGCAACCCGGCGGTGTCATAGAGGAAGTTCGCAAACGGCGCCCACCACTCCAGGAACCGCTCGATCGGACCCGCTGTCGCTGAGACGGCAGAGGCCAAGGGTGACGCGAGGCCTTCCAGCACGCCGGGCAGCTCCGAAAGCAAGCTCGACAGGGTGCTCTGCGTGGCACCGGCCGCCGTGGCGGCGGCACTGGTGACCGCTGCGGCCTGAGTGGCCGACGCGGCGGGACTGGTGGTCTGCGGCGGCGAAATGAACGGCGTTACCGCCGACGCGGTGGCCGAGGCAGCTGCGTAGGCGTACATGGCGGCGGCGTCTTGTGCCCACATCTGGCCGTATTGAGTCTCGGTGGCAGCGATCGCTGCGGTGTTCTGGCCGACGACGTTGGCCGAGATCAGCGTCGACAATTGAGCGCGGTTGGCCGCGATCTGCGGCGGTGGCACGACGGCGGCGAACGCGGTCTCATAGGCTGCGGCCGCCAATCGTGCTTTGCCGGCGGCTTGTTCAGCCGCCGCGGCGGTGGCACGCATCCATGCCACGTATGGCGCGACCGCAGCGGCCATCGTCACAGCCGAAGGGCCCACCCATCCTTCGCTGTGCAGTGCGGTGATCACCGTCTGGTATTCATTAGCGGCCGAGGTCAGCTCGGCGGCCAATCCGCTCCACGCCGATGCGGCGGCCACCATTGGTGCCGACCCGGGCCCGGAATACAGACGAATGGAGTTGATCTCCGGTGGTAACGCTCCGAAATCCATCGTTATCAACACCTTACCTGGGTAGCTGCAATTGACATCTCTGTTCCTCCTCAATAGGGCAGTGGCTCAGTGATTTCCGCTATCCAGCGGCCGGCGGGCGGGACATCACCGTCAGGCGTATCCCGTATCGGCGCCGGGCGAAGGTTGCGCCCCGGCGGTCGTTCCCCGTCGGCGTGTTCGGGAATAGGCCCCGAGGCGCATTCGTACGGCCGACGGTGCTGACAGTGTGCGAAATCTCGGCGGCCCCGGCCTTTGCCGGGTTCAGCGACGTTGCCCAACTCGGCGGCACCGACAGCGAGCCCAACCTGTCCGCCTGGCCGAACACGGCTGAGGCCGGTCGGGCGACGGCCAGCTGCGAGGGCGTCAAAGCCGACGCCGGCGCGGCTCCGCCGGCGATCGGCATTGTGGCGGAGGCGGATTCGGGAATGAGCTGCTGGGCGAACAAAGTGACCAGCTGAACGATCCCGGCCCCGAAATAGGTCAACCCCCAGGTGTTAATCAACGCGTTCCAGTCCTGGGTCGGGATGATGGGGAACCAGGGCCGTTTCAGCGCTGAAAGGCCTTGCTGGGCTGCGGCTTTGCCGACCGACAGGCCCTGCTCGGCCAGCCCGCCCGGGCTGGTGGTGTTTGGCGGGGCAGTAAAGGGCGTTAACACCGATGCGGTTGCCGAGGAGCTAGCGTAGGCGTACATCGCGGTGGCGTCTTGGGCCCAGAACTCGGCGTATTCCGCCTCGGTGGACGCGATCAAGGGGGTGTTCTGGCCGAAGAAGTTGGTGGCGACCAGCACCATCAACCGAACTCGGTTGGCGGCGATCAACGGTGGGGGCACCGTCATGGCGAAAGCGGTTTCGTAGGCGGCGGCGGCCGCCCGGGCTTGCATGCCCGCCTGCTCGGCACGTGCCGCCGTTGCGCATAACCACGTCACGTACGGGGTGACCGCGGCCAGCATGGCGGCCGATGCCGGACCCGACCACTGCAAGCTCGTCAATTCCGCGATGACGGTGCGGTAGCCACTGGCCGCCGCGCCGATGTCTGCTGCCAACGCGTCCCAGGCTCCCGCAGCGGCGATCAGCGGGCCGGAGCCCGGACCGGTATACATGCGGCCGGAGTTGATCTCCGGCGGCAACGCGCCGAAGTCGATGAGCATTGGCACCGGTGGGACGGGCGCAACGCCGTTGGCATCGCCCCCTGACGGGTGGATCTCAAGGCCCATCGACCCTCCTGGACAGCGGTAAAGTCAGCTTGCTGCGACATCGCCGTCGTCAGGATCCGCGGGGATACCCGGTCACCACGCAATAGCAAACATATCCTGCTGCAACTATACACTATAGAAATAAGTGTAACGGTTAACTACTGCACCGACGCTCCCAGCACATGCTCGGCTCGCTTGTCGGTGGAGACGCACAGCGAGCAGACGTGGGCGGTGTGTGTATGACAGGCCAGCATGTCGGGCCGCTCGAAATCATGACGGCAGACATGACAGTTCAGTTGCTCGGCTGATGGGTTGCCGTGTTCGTCGTACATCGGCAGGTCGATGCCGTCGTGCCCGCGCCGAAGGTAGTACCTGCCGCGAGTGGCGATCGCCAGGACCGGTGGCATGACCACCGCGATAACGATTGCGACCAGCGGTGAATAGGGCCGCAGGGTCTCGCCGAGGCCGCCGAAGAACGCGACGATCGAGAGCCCGGCAGCCAACAGCAGTGAGCCGAAGCCGACTGGGTTGATGGCATACAACATGCCGCGGCGGAATTCCGGGGTCTTCGGCGACAGCCGCAGCAGGTACTTGTTGACGACGATGTCGGACGCCACGGTCACCACCCATGCCATGCCGCAGTTGGCGTAGAACCCGAGGATCGTGTTGAGGAAGTCGAACATGTTGGCTTCCATCAGGATTAACGCGATTGCGAGATTGACGGCGAGGAACACGATGCGGCCGGGGTAATGCTTGGTGACGCGAGTAAACGAATTGGTCCATGCCAGCGAGCCCGAATAGGCGTTGGTCACATTGATCTTGACCTGACTGAGGACCACCAAGATCACGGCGAGCGCCAGCGCCAGCCAGCCCGGCATGACATTGCGGTAGATCTGCATGAATTGGTGCACAGGAAGATTGGCGATCGCCGTGGCGCCGGCGATGTGGGAGATCAGATACACCGCCAGGAACAACCCGATGATTTGCTTGAGCGCACCGAAGACAACCCAGCCGGGCCCGGCCAGCAGAGTCCACGTCCACCACCGGCGGGAGTTCTCCGGCGTTCGTGGCGGCATGAAGCGCAAATAGTCGATCTGCTCGGCGATCTGGGCGATCAGCGACAGGCATACACCGGCCGCCAACAGGGCCGAGCCGACGGTGAGGCCGCCGCCACCGTCCTTGCCGGCGTAGGAGAAGAACTCGCCGATGGATTCCGGGTGGCTGACGACCAGGTAGCCGAACGGGGCGACCATCAGCAGCAGCCACAGCGGGGTGGTCCAAAGTTGTAGCTGCGACAGGACTTTCATGCCGTACATCACCAGCGGGAAGATCATCAGCGTCGAGATCGCGTATCCCAGCCACAGCGGGACATGCAGTCCCAGATTGAGACCCTGCGCCATGATCGAGCCCTCGAGCGCAAAGAAGATGAATGTGAAGGTGGCAAAGATCACGTTGGTGACCACCGAACCGTAGTAGCCGAAACCGCTACCGCGGGTGATCAGATCCAAGTCGATGTTGTAGCGCGCCGCGTAGTAGGCCAGTGGCAGCCCGGTGGTGAACACCACGACGGCGAAAATCCCTATTCCACAGAGGGCGTTCACGGTACCCCAGGTGATGCCCACATTCGCGCCGATCGCGAAGTCGGCCAGGTAGGCGATTCCGCCGAGGGCCGAGATTCCCACCACCGCTGGGGACCACCGTCGGTAGCCGCGCGGGGCGAAGCGCAGCGTGTAATCTTCGAGCGTCTCCCCGGTGGCCGTGATGTGATCGAAGTCGCTTGGCGCCGTGGGTTTGACGTCTATATCGGTGCCCGACATCAAATCTCCTCAGCGCATTCGCCGGTCAATGGCAATCAGATTCCATGGTGTGCCCACGCACTTGCCTTCGCGGAAAGTGTGCAAGTGAACTCGTGCGTCTACGCGTTCGTCGAACGTCGTTGCGGTCCGGCGTGATCCTAACCCCGGCTTTCGACTGCGTGCCAGCTGAAAGCGCTCCGGCACAGCGATGCCCAAGCGGTTGCTCAGTTGCCTCACAAGGTCGACCGGCCTGGCGGTTGCGGTCGGTGACCCGACCGCCGAGTCAGATCTTGCCTACGACGAAATTGGCTGCTTGGTTGGTCAGTCCCGGCACGTAGCCGGTGTGGGCCTTCCACTGGTTGCCATCGGAGCAGATGGGGTCGCCCTCGTTGCACAGGTTGAGGATTTTGCCCTCGAAATGCGGGCTCAGGGCGTTCATGAGCCCGCCCGCGCGGCCGGACGGGTTACCGAAGAGGGTGACCGCGGCGACGTGATCTGCCGCTTCGGCCGGTAGTGGCTGAGTGAAGCCCAAGGCGGCCAGCGGAGCGGCGGTGACGATGTCGATGACCGCCGCGCCTTGGGAGTAGCCGCCGAGCACCAGTTTGGTGTTCGGGCACGCGTTCGCCATCTGCTGCACGTGGTCGCTGGCGTCGTTGGCACCGTCCGCGGCCGCCAGGAAGTCCTTATTGGCGGGGTAATTCACCGCGTATGCCCCGATGTTCCTGCCGGTCTGCTGGCGCAGTGAGGCGAGCATGGCGTTGCCCACCCGGCCCAGCCCGGGCGGCTCGCCGGTTCCCCGGGCGAACACCACCTCGACGTCCGGGCAGGACGCGGAAGCCCTGGGTGGCAGTGGCCAGGCAAGTGACAACGCGGCCGCCGTGAGTGCGGCGGCCGCCAGGCGGGTGATGAGTCTTGCTCTGCCCGTGGGGATAAGCCGCATGACGCGATCTTACGGGCTTATTACACATGCGTTGCTGGCGTCAGTGAACCTGCACCATCGACCCGGGCGCTCCCACCACCGATCCGGGTACCCCGTCCGCCGGTCCGGGCGCCTGTGGAGCCGGTCCGGGCGCCTGCGGGACCGGGCCGGGCAACTGCAGTACCGGTGGCGTGGAGGCGGCCGCGAGCTTGGCCGCCACAAAGCTCGCCGCCTGGGTGGTGTAGGTGGGGACGTAGCCGTCGGTGTGGTCGCTCCACTCGTTGCCCGGGCCCGCATGACAGATCGGGTCGCCGGGATTGCACAGGTCGATCGCCTTGGAACCCAACAACGCACTCTGGGTCGTCAACGACCCGCCGGATCGGTCGGCCACGTTGCCGAAGACGGCGACAGCCGCGATGTTATCGGCGTATTCGGCGGGCAGCGGACTGCCGAAACTGATGCCCGCCAGTGGAACTCCCGCCACGATGTCGATCACGTCGGCGCCCTGGGAGTAACCGCCAAGGACCAGCTTGGTGCTCGGGCATGACGTGGCCATGGATTTGATGTGTGCGATGGCGTCGTTGGCGCCGTCACCGGTATGCAGTTGAAGGCGGCTCGCGGCGTAGTTCACCGCGTACACGCCGATGTTCTTGCCGGTTTGCTGGCGCAGCGAGTCGACGAACGCTTCGCCGACCCGGCCGATGCCGGGCGGTTCGCTGGTACCGCGGGCGAAGATGACCTCCGCGTCCGGGCAGTCGGTGGCGGCGGCCGACGGGATCGCGGTCGGAACGGCGGACGGGGCGAGGACCATGCCGACGGCCGCCAAAGCGCCGGCCAGCAGGCCCATGGGGTGCGTGTTCACGCCGAGATTTTACCCGCTACCGACCGCTACAAAACCTGCGACAAACTCTGGGCTGTGGATGAGTGACTGAAGAAGCTCCTGCTCAAGGCCTACTGTCTGGGGCATGGACGGTGGGAAGTAAATGCCCGGCCAATCGAGCGCGGGGCGGCATGTCAATGCCTACCGTTTTCTGCTCCGACGCCTGGAGTGTGTGTTGCTGCATCGGGATGGTGATCGGGCACTGCGCGCCCCCACGCTGGCGTTGGCGGTTGGCTGCGTGCTGGCGACCGTCGCGGCGGCGGCCTGCGCGATGGGCGCTGTGATGCAGCCTCAGCCGGGCCTCGGTGACGCGCACATCGTGATGGGCCGCGACACCGGGGCGCTGTACGTGCGAGTGGGCGATACCTGGCATCCGGTGCTGAACTTGGCCTCGGCGCGGTTGATCGCGGCGTCGGACGCCAATCCCCGGCGGGTCCGCGAGACCGAATTACGTCACACCAAACGCGGTCCGCTGCTGGGAATTCCGGGCGCACCACAGCTGATCGGACCGTCGCTGACCGCCGCCGAGTCGAGGTGGACCGTCTGCGACACCGATCGGGGAGAGGCAACCACGGTGCTGGTCGGTCCTGTTGCCGAGTCGTCGGTTCGCCGGCTGGCCGCTGAGCAGACGCTCCTGGTCACCGTCGGGTCCGGCACGCCGGCATTTCTGCTTTTTGACGGACGGCGGGCCGTGGTGGATCTTGCCGATTCCGCGGTGCTGCGGGCGCTGCGGCTGGAGGGCCGGACTCCGCGCGTCGTCTCGCAGTCTTTGCTCAGCGCCGTGCCGGAGGTCCCGTCGATCACCGCTCCGCCGATCAGCCACGCGGGTGAGCGGGGCATTGCCGGATTCTCCGTCGGCACTGTGCTGAGCATCACACGCGATGGCGGCGAAGAGTTCTACGTGGTGCTGAAAACGGGTGTCCAACGGGTCGGCCGGGTCGCCGCGGACCTGCTGCGGTTCAGCGACTCGCACGGCAACGTCCACGTCGTCGCCGTGGCACCCGATGTAATCCGCTCTGCCAAGGTCGCAGACATCCTGCCCCTGTCCACGTTTCCCGATGAGGTGGGAACGCCTCGTGACGACCGCGACACCACGTTGTGCGTGACGTGGCTGCCCGCGCAGTCGGGTCGACCCGACCTCGCGTTCCTGACCGGCAGCGGCCTACCGTTGCCCGCCGCGGCGGCCCCGGTAACGCTGGCGCAGGCCGATGGTCGCGGGCCCGCACTGGACGCGGTGTACCTGCCGGCGGGTCGCAGCGCCTACGCGGCTGCGCGCAGCTTGTCCGGCGCGGACGCCCGGACGGTTTGGCGCTACCTCGTCACCGACACGGGTGTGCGGTTCGCGATCCGCGACGACGAGGCTGCACGTCACCTCGGGCTGCCGGCGCCGGTCCCGGCGCCGTGGCCGATATTGGCGGCCCTGCCGCAGGGGCCCGAACTCGGCAGGCAGCAGGCGTCAATCCCCCACGACACTGTCGCGGCCGGACGGTCCTAGCCGGGGTTTGGTGGCTCCGAACGAGGCCAGAACCGCCACGAGCACCACCAGGCCGATGGCCGTCCCGCCCAGAGCCGCGTCACGGCTGTGGTGATCGGCAGGCACCGGCATCGTCGGGGCGGTGATCGGCGCGGCTGCGGCGTCGGGCTTGGCCGCGGGCGCCGGCGGCGGGGAATCCGTGCTCAGCGCGGCCAGCGCGTCGATGGTGCCGTTGCCGACCAGGGGATTCCATCCGGCCGGGGGGTGATGGGCGGTCGAGGTGATCCGCTGCATCACCTGGCGGGCGGTCAATGCCGGAAATCGGGCGCGAATCAAGGCGGCCAGCCCGCTGACGACGGGCGCGGCAAAACCGGTGCCGGACAGCGGCACCGAGCCATGTTGTCCGTCAAGGGCATTCACCACCCCGTCACCAACGGGGCTCAGCGAGGTCACTTCCTCGCCGGTGGCGGCGACGTCGACCCATGGCCCGGCAAGAGTGAACGACGACGGTGCGCCGGCCGGGTTCACCGACCCGACGGTCAGTACGTAGTCGTCATACCAGGCCGGACTGACCACGACCGTAACGGTGTCCCGGGAGACGTCGGGCCGCTGGCCCGGACATTGTGCGCCGCTGTCGGTGTTGCCGGCCGGGGCCACGACGACGGCATTCTTGACATCGACCGCATACGCCAGTGCGGCGCCCAGAGCGCGGTCGTCGAGCAATGGTGCGGCCGGGACACACGCCACCGACGAGATGTTGATCACCGACGCGCCGAGATCGGCTGCGGTACGGACGGCTTGCGCCATCGTGCCGACGTCACCGACCCCGGTGCCGGAGCGGTCGGCGACGGGAGCGAACTTGGCGCTGGACTGCCGGATGCTGATCACGGTGGCCTCGGGTGCTACCCCGCTGAACCCCTCCGCGCTGGAATCTGCTGCGCCGGCGATGATCCCGGCGACGAGGGTGCCGTGTGCGTCACAATCCCGGGTGCCGTCGCCGGTGGAGACGTAGTCGCCGCCGCCGACGAGGTGCGGCAGTCGTCGGTGCCGGGCCACGCCGGTGTCGATGACGGCGACCCGCTGGCCGGCCCCCCGGGTGAGCTGCCAGAGCTGAGGCAACTCGAGATCCGCGAGTTGTGCGGCGGCGCCGTCGCGGCCGGGTACCGCTGTGGCCCCGGTGCAGACCTCACGTTGCACCGTGGGTCGTGGCGGGGCCGGTGATGTGGCTGCGGGCAGCCATTTTTCGTCCACTCGCGGTGGCGACACCGCGTGCGCCGGCGGCGTCATCCACAGCGGCGCCATGGTCAGCGCTGCCACCAGCAGATGGGCGAGGCGCACCGTCGCGGTGTTCATATCAGCTCGAGGCCCCGAACGGCGCCGAAGACCCCACACGTCCAGCAGACCAGCGGCGCCACGGCGACCCATGCCGCCAACTCCAGCGCCTCGACGCCTCGCCGGGCGACGGGCGAGAGCGAGATCGCGGGAGCAACGAAGCCCGGAAACATCGCCGCCGCAGCCAGTATCGCCGTCAGCGCGGCGACCCAGACCCCGTGCTGCATCCAGTTCGCCGCTGCGATGAGAAACGCTGTTGTGCCAGTGACGATTCCGCTGATGACGAGCAGCAGCCACCGTGTCCGGTGGCGGTGTGCGCGGGCCCGCAGCAGCAACAGCGCGGCGGTGGTCGCGGCCAGGGGGACGGCGCGCTGCGTGGTCAGCGCGGCGACGAGTACCCCGATGGCGGCACAGCCGGAGAAGGTGGCCAGCAGGCTGGTCAGCCAGTTGTCGGCGCGCATCGACTTGGTGGCCAATACCTCGGCCGGCGGCAGTTCGTCGCCGTCATCGTGGTCAGGCGCCGGTGGCAGCCGCGGCGACAAGCCCGCCAACGCAATGGACATCCGCCCGCACACTTCCAGCAGACCCAACGATGCCAGCGCGGTCGACGAAGCGATGACGTACCGCGGTGCCGCGCTCAACACCCCGGCCAGCGCGGCGACCGCGATGACGGTCGCGCATCCGGCTACAGCGGTCAAAGTGACCACACCACAGCCGGTTACGCGGATGGCCAGCGTCGCTGCGACGGCTGCCCCCGTGGCGGCGAGCATGGCGTGCGGCATACCCGGGGCACCGGGCACCGCCAGCAGACCGGCAACCGCGACGAAGACCGTGGCGATCACGCTCAACGTGAGTGCGGCGATCGGGTCGCGGTGGATCCGGTGTGCAATGCCCGCAAGCAGCAGAGCGATCACGCCGGCTGCCGCCGCGACACCCGCCGTCGCGCCGTGTTGAACGCCGGCGCGCAACGCATCCAGAATTAGCACCCCGGACCCGGCACCGGTCACCACGCCGGCGGCCATCGAACCGGTGAGCCGAGCTGCGCGGCGACAAGGACGGTGGGCCGCGGAGCCCAGCACGGCCGACACCGCCTCGGCCAGGTCGTCGTGGCGTTGGACGGGCGGCTCGGGAACGGACCGGCTGAGCACCAGCACGGCACCGTCGCGGATATCGCTTTCCGCCAGTGTCGTCGCCGATGCGAGTCTGTCCCCGCCCGGCGTGCACAGGTGGTAGCCCGTCGCGGTGTCCCGCGGGATGCGATCGCCCAGGATGTCGATGATCGGCGGAATCAACGCCGCGACCGGAAGCGCTGCGGGCAGTGACAGGTCGACGACCGTGGTGCCGGCATGAACCGCGACGCGGCGCAGTCCCGGATCGGCTGCAGACAACGGAGCTCCCCTCAGATTCGGTCCAGCGGACTTTAACCGGATTCCGCCGGAGTCGTTTCCGGCTGTGCACAGGTGACTTGCGGCCGGTCGCGGTGCTGCCTAGCGTCGTCGCACTGTGTCAACCGAAGTGGTGGTCGCCGCGCCACCGGAGGTGCCGCCATCCGCATCACCGGGTCTGCTGGTACGCGTTGCGCCGCTTGCGATATCGGTGGTGATGCTCGGCATTACGGCAGCAGCCTTCCTTTCGGGATCGCCGGCAACCCGCAGCCCGGTGTTTCTGGCGTTCCCGGCGATGACGGTGGCGTCGCTGGTCGTCACCGCGGTAACCGGCCTCGGTCGCGGCCGCGATGGCAGCCTGGACGGCGAGCGCCTGGACTACCTCCGATACCTAACCGGCCTGCGCGCAACGGTCACCGAAATCGCTGTGGCACAGCATTACTCACTGAACTGGCAGCATCCCGAGCCCGAGTGGCTGTTCACCCTGGTCGGTGGACCGCGGATGTGGGAGCGCCGCCAGGCCGATCCCGACTTCTGCCGCGTACGTATCGGCCGTGGAACCCGGCCGCTGGCAACCCGTTTGGTGGCTTCGCAGCTGCCGGCCGGGCAGCGAGCCGACATGGTCACCGTGACCGCGCTGCGCCGTTTCCTACGCGCGCATTCGGCGATTACCGAGGCACCCCTGGCGATCTCGTTACGCGATGCCGTCACCATCGAGGGCGACGCGGTCCTGGTACGCGGGCTGATCCGCGCGATGGTCTGTCAACTCGCGGTGCTGCACCCGCCGGATCAGCTGCTGATAGCAGCGGTGGCCAGCGACCTGAATCGGGGACACTGGGACTGGCTGAAGTGGTTGCCGCACAACCAACACCAACGTTGTGTCGACGCGCTGGGCTCGGCTCGGATGGTGTATGCCACTTGGGCGGCTGCACACGCCTCGCTCGGCGGTGCAGCGCTGCCGACCGTGGTGATCGTCGACACCGACGAACCCGCCGGCGCCTTCCCCCCCGGCTCGATGATCCTCGCGGTCGGCCGCTGCGGTAACGGTTCGGCCATGGTGATCCGGCATGGCGGCGAGGCCGAGACACCGGCACGCGCGGACCGGCTGGAACCCGTCGACGCGCTGGTATGCGCGCGCCTGCTGGCGGCGTACGGGGCCGGCGACGGAACTGACCGCAGTACCGTCGGCTCAGAATGGGCCAACCTGCTCGGCATCGGTGAGGTCGATGCCTTTGACCCGGCCGCCCGGTGGCGCAACCAGAACGCCCGAGACCGGCTCCGTGCTCCGATCGGTATCGCGGTCGACGGTACCCCGGTCGAACTGGACATCAAGGAACCCGCCGAAAGAGGTATGGGACCGCACGGCCTGTGTGTCGGCGCCACCGGGTCGGGAAAGTCGGAACTGTTGCGCACCGTCGCACTGGGCATGATGGCACGCAATGGTCCCGAGGTGCTCAACCTGCTGCTGATCGATTTCAAAGGTGGCGCAACGTTTCTCGACCTGGCCCAGGCACCGCATGTGGCCGCGGTCATTACCAATCTGGCCGACGAGGCGCCGCTGGTCGCCCGGATGCAAGAGGCCCTGGCCGGCGAGATGAACCGTCGGCAACAGTTGCTGCGGACGGCCGGCAACTTTGTCAGCGTGGCCGCCTACGAGAACGCGCGCCACGGTGGCGCTCGACTGTCCGCCCTGCCGACGCTGTTCATCATCGTCGACGAGTTCTCCGAGCTGCTGAGCCAGCACCCCGATTTCGCCGAGGTATTCGTCGCGATCGGCCGGCTCGGACGCTCGCTGGGGATGCATCTGCTGCTCGCCAGTCAGCGGCTCGACGAGAGCAGGTTGCGTGGGCTGGAAGCCCACCTGTCCTACCGGGTATGCCTGAAGACGTTGTCCCCCAGCGACTCACGGGCCGTGTTGGGAACTCTCGACGCCTACGAGTTGCCCAACACGCCGGGCGCCGGCTGGCTGCGCACGGCCACCGGGGAGCTGACCCACTTCCAGACCGCGTTCGTTTCGGCACCGCTGCCGCCGCCCGGGGCTGCGGCTCGATCGGCCCCGCCGCAGGAGGTGCGGCTGTTCACGTCGCAGCATGCCGGGGCGGTCACGGGCGCCACCGAGGCGAGTGCCGAGCCCGCGCGCAGCGTGTTTCATGCCGTGTTGGACCGATTGGCCGGTCACGGTCCACCCGCACACCAAGTCTGGTTGCCGCCGCTGCGGGAGGCGCCGCCGCTGGGTGCCCTGTTGGCCGACGATGCGCGGCGCGAGCTGATGGTGCCGATCGGGGTCGTGGACCGGCCGTTTCACCAGTCCCGCGCGCCGCTGACTGTCGACTTGTCCGCGGCCGCAGGGCATGTCGCGGTCGTGGGCGCGACCCGATCGGGCAAGTCGACCGCCTTGTGCACACTGATCACCGCATTGGCGGCCACCCACGATGCGGGCCGCGTCCAGTTCTATTGCCTGGACTTCGGCGGCGGGGTCCTGGCCACGATCCGCGACCTACCGCATGTGGGGGCGGTTGCCGGACGGTCGGAGCCGGAGTTGGTCCGGCGCATGGTCGCCGAGCTGGAGTCGGTGCTGCGGTCGCGCGAGTCATCGGCATGCGAGCAAGACGGGAGCTGCGACCGGCCCGCCGACGTGTTCCTGGTGGTCGACGGCTGGGCAACGGTGCGCCATGAATTCGGCGAACTGGAGGAGCCGATCACCGCGCTGGCGGCGCACGGCCTTTCATTCGGGATTCACGTGATGGTGTCGGCGTCGCGATGGGCGGAGATCCGGCCGTCGCTGAAGGATCAAATCGGCACCCGGGTCGAGCTGCGTCTCGGCGACCCCGCCGATTCCGAAGTGGACCGCAGGCAGGCGCAGCAGGTGCCCCGCGACCGGCCGGGACGCGGCCTTGCGCCCGACGGTTCGCACATGTTGGTAGCCCCGCCGGGGCGGAACGGAGTCGATATGTGTCGCCACCGCGGCGACGCGGTAGCGCCGCCGATACCGTTGTTGCCCGCGCGGGTGGACTACGACACCGGCCAGTGCCTCGCGGCCGGCCAGCGCATCCTGCTCGGTCTCGAGGAGCGCGAACTGCAGCCCGCCGCAATCGATTTCGAACATCAATCCCATCTGGTGATTTTCGGCGACAACGAGTGCGGGAAGTCGGCCACGCTCCGCCTGCTGTGCCGGGAGATCGTCCGGGCCAGAACGCCTGCTCAGGCCCGACTTTTCATCGTCGACTACCGGCGCGCCCTGCTCGGTGTTGTCGAGTCACAACACCTCGGGGGGTATGCCATGTCGGTGCGGGCATTGGATGCAATGCTGCCGGGCGTGGTATCGCTGCTACAGCAACGAATGCCGCCCGCCGAGGTGAGCCAGACGCAGTTGCGTAACAGGTCCTGGTGGGCCGGACCCGACATCTATCTGGTGGTCGACGACTACGACCTGGTCACCACAACCGCGGGTAACCCACTGCTGGCTGTGGTCGAATACCTGCCGTATGCAACGGATCTCGGACTGCACCTGGTGATTGCGCGGCGCAGCGGCGGAGCCGCACGAGCCATGTTCGAGCCACTGCTGGCGGGTCTGCGTGACTTCGGCTGCATGGCGCTGATGATGAGCGGACGTCCGGAGGAAGGCGCGTTGTTCGGCACGAGCCGCCCGGGCCCGTTGCCCGCGGGCCGCGGTGTCCTGATAGGCCGAACCGGTGACGAGCGACGGGTCCAGGTGGCGTGGAGTCCGGCGCCATGAGCACGCATCCTGTGGTGATCGAGGCCGGCCCCGGCGCCATCCGCCGACTGTGTTGTGACGCAGGCGTTCTCACCGACACGGAGGTACGCGCGGCTGCCCTGGATGCGATCGACGACCCGGTGGCGCTGGTCGCCGAGCGGCCGGTCGCCGTCGCGGCGCTGTGGTCGGCCACGTTGCGCAGACTGGCGTGCGACCACGGCCACGGCATGGTCGTCGTGCATCCGTCATGGTGGCCGGTGGCGCGGGTGGGTGTGGTCACCAGGGCGGCCCGGGCGGTGGCTGCGGGTGACCTCGTGGTGCGGCCGCGGTCGTGGCTGCTCACCCGAGCCGCCGCTGAGGTCGCCGCTGAGGTCGCCGCGGAAGCCGTCGTGGTGGAGATCGCGGACGGGTTGGTGGCTGTCGTCGACTCCGACGTGATGACCGCCGTGCCGCGCTTGGCGAAGGATCGGGTGGTGGCCGACGAGGTCGCCGGGGTTGTCGCCGGCATGACCCGGGGCACCGGGGCCGCGGTGGTCATCGACGTGCCCGGCACTATAGCGGGAGCGGCTGCGCTCGCGACGGCGATCGCTGGTGCGCTGCGCGGTCGCCAAGCCGTCGCCGAGGTCGATGATGCTCGACTGTCGCGGCTGGCGAAGGAGGTGCCGGAGAAGCCGACGGGGCCCTCGGATGGGTCCCCGCGTGTGGAGCGTGGAGCCCGCGCCGGCAGGTTCGCGGGGCTAGCGGCTGCTGGCGTCGCCCTGACGGTGCTGGTGGTAGCTGCAACGGCGCATCACGGTGCCACGGCGGTGCCGGTGGCGCCGACGACGTTTCTGGTGGAGGGCCGCGTCGCGCTCATTGCTCCCGCCGGCTGGCCAACGCAGCGGGTGATCGGCGGGCCGGGTTCGGCTCGAGTACAGCTCACGTCGCCGACAGATCCCGAGGTGGCGTTGCACATCACCCAATCGCAGGTGCCCGGGGAAACGCTGACGCAGACCGTCGAACGGTTGCGACGGGCCGTCGACGCCGAACCAGCCGGTGTGTTCGTCGACTTCAACCCGTCCGGCGTCAGCGCCGGCCGGCCCTCGGTGACCTACCGCGAGCTGCGCGCCGGACATGACGTGTGGTGGACGGTGTTGCTCGACGGCGGCGTCCGGATCAGCATCGGATGCCAGAGCAGACCCGGTGCCCAGGACGCCGTCCGCGACGTCTGTGAACGTGCCGTGCGGTCGGCGCATGCGGTCGGCTGAGCCGGGGAAATTTGGACGGAACCGAATCGCGTCGCCCGTAGTCGTACATGGTGTCAGCAACTGGAAGGGAAATATGGTGAGCCCGAACGCACTGAATGCCGATTTCGACCTGATGCGGTCGGTCGCGGCCACGACGGACGCGCGCAACGAGGAAATCCGGGCAATGCTGCAGGCATTCATCGGCCGGATGAGCAGCGTGCCGCCGTCGATCTGGGGCGGGATGGCGGCAGCGCGATTCAAAGGCGTGGTGGATCGCTGGCACGCCGAGTCGACGAGGCTGTACCACGTGCTGCATGCGATCGCCGAAACGATTCGGCACAACGAGGCCGTGCTGCGTGATGCCGGTCAAAGCCATGCCCTCCACATCGCCGCAGCCGGCGGGGAGCTGTGACGGAGAGGACCCAGCATCCGATATGACCACAGAACCGGCCTTGTCGTACAACTTCGACGCCATCGAATACAGCGTTCGTCAGGAGATCCACGCCACCTCGGCGCGTTTCAACGCCGCGCTCGAGGAGCTGAGATCCCACATCGCGCCGTTGCAGCAACTTTGGACTCGGGAAGCGGCGGCCGCATACCAACTCGAGCAGCTCAGGTGGCATCAGGCTGCCAGCGCCCTCAACGAGATCCTGGTCGACTTGGGAAATGCCGTCCGCGACGGCGTCGCGGAGGTGGCGCACGCCGACCGCCGGGCAGCCGGCATGTGGGCACGCTAGGCGACGCCTGAAGCTCTGTGCGGTCCCGGCGGAGGAGAGCCGTCGGGACCGCACAGTGATGTTGAACTGCGACGGTCATGACCTGCGGCGATTTTGACCTGCGGGGATGGCCGTCGGTAAGCTGCTCGGTTGGCGTGCGGTACGCCGGGGCCTCGGGTCAATGTCGGTCGCCGAGAACTTGCCCCCGTGGACCCACCAGGTCCACCTGACCGGCACCCGGGTCGCACCGGGATCCGCCCGAGAGAAAGTGTGGTAAGCGCTGTGCCTACATACGCGCCCAAGGCGGGTGACACCACGAGGTCGTGGTACGTCATCGACGCCACGGACGTGGTGCTTGGCCGCCTTGCCGTCGCAGCGGCCAACCTGCTGCGCGGCAAGCACAAGCCGACGTTCGCGCCCAATGTCGACGGTGGCGACTTCGTCATCATCGTCAACGCCGACAAGGTCGCCATCAGCGGCGACAAACTGCGCCACAAAATGGCTTACCGCCACTCGGGATATCCCGGTGGCCTGCGCAAGCGCACCATCGGCGAGCTGATGCAAAAGCATCCGGATCGAGTGGTGGAAAAGGCGATCGTCGGGATGCTGCCCAAGAACAAGCTGAGCCGTGAGATCCAGCGCAAGCTCCGCGTCTACGCCGGGCCGGAGCATCCCCACACCGCGCAGCAGCCGGTTCCGTTCGAGATCAAGCAGGTGGCGCAGTGACCGAAATCAGCGAGGCTCCCGCCGTCGAGAGCCAGCCAGTCCATCACGAATCGTTCGTGTTCGAACGCCCCATCCAGACAGTAGGGCGCCGTAAGGAAGCCGTGGTACGGGTGCGTCTGGTGCCCGGCACCGGCAAGTTCGACCTCAACGGCCGCACCCTGGAGGACTACTTCCCCAACAAGGTGCACCAGCAGCTCATCAAGGCTCCGCTGGTCACGGTCGACCGGGTGGAAAGCTACGACATCTTCGCCCACCTCAACGGCGGCGGCCCGTCGGGCCAAGCTGGGGCGTTGCGCCTGGGCATAGCCCGCGCGCTGATCCTGGCCAACCCGGAGGACCGGCCCCCGCTGAAGAAGGCCGGGTTCCTCACCCGCGACCCGCGTGCCACCGAGCGCAAGAAGTACGGGCTGAAGAAGGCCCGCAAGGCGCCTCAGTACAGCAAGCGCTGATCGAACATCACTTTCTGGCCGCAAACGTGCCTTTTATGCATTGTGTGCGGCGTGTCGGCGTACCTGCGGGCACGGTTTCGGCGAGAAAGAAATGGGCACCTTTGGGTGCAAGACGTCAACTGTGAGAGGTTTGTCCGCATGGGTCGACTATTTGGCACCGACGGTGTGCGCGGGGTCGCCAACCGCGAGCTGACCGCGGAGTTGGCCCTGGCGCTGGGCGCCGCCGCCGCGCGGCACCTAGCGAGCCCGGGTAGACCGGGCCGGCGGGTTGCCGTGGTCGGCCGCGATCCACGGGCCAGCGGCGAAATGCTGGAGGCTGCCGTGATCGCCGGGCTGACCAGCCAGGGTGTGGACGCGCTGCGGGTCGGGGTGCTTCCGACGCCGGCGGTGGCCTACCTGACCGGCGCCTACGACGCCGACTTCGGGGTGATGATCTCGGCGTCGCACAACCCGATGCCCGACAACGGCATCAAGATCTTCGGCGCCGGCGGCCAGAAACTCGACGACGACACCGAGGATCAGATCGAGAACCTGGTGGCATCCGGTCCCGGGTTGCGTCCGGTCGGCGCGGGGATCGGCCGTGTCGTCGACGCCGAGGATGCGGCGGAACGTTACCTGCGTCAGGTGAGCAAGGCCAGCACCACCCCGCTCGACGGTCTCACCGTGGTCGTCGATTGTGCCCACGGCGCCGCGTCGGCGGTGGCGCCGCGCGCGTATCGCGCCGCCGGGGCCACAGTCATCGCGATCAACGCCGAGCCCAACGGAGTCAACATCAACGACGCCTGCGGATCGACAGACCTGGATAGCCTGCGGGCGGCGGTCATCGCGCATCGTGCCGACCTGGGTCTGGCACACGACGGAGATGCCGACCGCTGCCTGGCGGTCGACGCCAACGGTGAGCTCGTCGACGGCGACGCCATCATGGTGGTGCTGGCGCTGGCCATGCAGGAAGCCGGCGAATTGACCGCCGACACGCTGGTGACCACCGTGATGAGCAACCTCGGCCTGCATCTGGCCATGCGCGCCGCCGGCGTCACCGTGCGCACCACCGCCGTCGGTGACCGTTACGTCCTGGAGGAATTGCGCGCCGGCGACTACAGCCTGGGCGGTGAGCAATCCGGCCATATCGTGATGCCGGCGCTGGGATCGACCGGAGACGGTATCGTCACCGGGCTGCGGCTGATGACCCGTATGGTGCAGACCGGCTCGTCGCTCGCCTCCCTGGCATCGGCAATGCAGACGTTGCCCCAGGTGCTGATCAACGTCGAGGTTGCCGACAAGGTCACTGCCGCCGCCGCGCCGTCGGTCCAGACGGCCGTCGACCGGGCTGCCGCAGAGCTGGGCGACACTGGCCGAATCCTGTTGCGTCCCTCTGGAACTGAGCCGATGATTCGCGTCATGGTGGAGGCGGCCGACGAGGACGTCGCACGGCGGCTGGCGGCCGGCGTCGCCGATGCGGTCAGCGCCGCGCGCTGAATTTCGGCGGAACCCGGGCGCCGTATCCGGCGTCGAACCAAGTATGAGACTCGATCATGGAAGTAGCTACGCCGGCAGCGCTATTGACGTGGCGGCGGTGTTCGCGGTCGCCGACAGGATCAGCACTGCGGCCGAGCTTGTCGACGAGGCTGCCGTAAACCTTCTGTCCCGGTTGACGTTTTGCGGTGCCCGGGCCGGCCGGGCGCATTTGCAGCAGGGCGAGGCGTTGCGCACCGCCATGGACCGGCTGGGCGCCGAATTGTCGCAGTGGTCACGGGCGGCCGCGGAGATCGCCGTCGCACTGCGTGCCGGCGCCGTGCGCTATGCCGATGCCGATGTGTCCGCCGCGGCCCGGATCGCCTGATTGTGGCCAACCGGCTAGACGTCGCCGAACGCCTCGCGGAGGGCCGGCCGGCGCTCGAACGAACCGAGACCTACGTGCGGGCCTGCCAGCAGCTTGGCTACCACCACCCGGACCTGACGTCGCGGCCCGGCCAGATCAGCGACTGGTACGACAGCGAGGAGGGGCTGGACCTGTATGCGCTCGACGCGGACTGCGCACAGCTGCGGGCAGTGGGTACCGCGATCACCGAGGCGCTGCGGATACAGCGTGCGCAGGTGCTCGAGCTGGCGGCCGCATGGGCGGGACCCGGAGCCGACGCCGCGGTTCGTTTTCTACAGGGGCATTGCGATGACGCAACCACCCTGGCCACCGAGGTGCGCGCGGCGGCACAGCGTTGCGAGTCATTGCGCGACAACCTGTGGCAGCTGATCGACTCCAAGGTGGCGACGGCCATCGCCATCGACGATCGCACGCTCGTAGAGCGGCCGGTGTGGTCGGCCGCGGCCGGTACGGTGCTGGCCGGAGCGGGAGAGCGTCACATGGCCGAGGAGGTGCTTCGCGGCCAGGTAATTCCCTACGTAGACAACGATATTCGCGGCGACTGGCTGACTGCGATGCGTTCAACTCTGGCCGGGATGACAGCGTCCTACGACATGGTCACCGACCGGTTGGCAGCCGCACCGCGGGTGTGTTTCGAGACTGCCGGAGACCTCGGCCCCGGCTGGTCCGCATGGCCGATCGCGCCGAAAGCGGCAGCTATACCCGCCGGGGGCATGCTGGACACCCTGCCGTCGGATCCGGCGCCGGCTCAGAATGCGGTTGCGCCGGCGACCTCCGCAGCCCCGACCACCGCGCCGACGCCGTCGGGACTGGGAGCCGCGATGGGCGATGGTGCGGCGGCTCCGCTCGACGGCTCGGGCGGACTCGGGGGAGCCGGCGGGCTGGGTGAACTTGCCGGCCGAATTGTCGACGCGATGGTGGACCTGCTGGCGACGGCGACCGGACCGCTTGCCGACCCCTTGGGTTCGGAGAGTCCGGCCGTGCCCGACGATCCCATGGGTGACGACGACGCCGACGATGCCGGACCCGACGAGGCGGGAAAGATAGCCGACGCCAAAGAGGCCGGCGAAGCGGGCGAGCCGGGGTCTGGCACGGGGACCGACGGCACCGCGGCTGCAATGCCACCGGTCGCGCGACTACCGTCCGGCGCCGAACCGCCGGCTGTCGGTACAGCGCCGGACGCTGAACCGCCGGCCGCCGGGCCGCTGGTGACTGAACCGCCGGCCGGCGGACCATCGCCAGCGTCAGCTCCGGTCAACGGGTCGCCACCGCAGCCGGCCACGAATGGGTCGACGCCCTGCGAGATCGCCGCGGACGAGCTTCCGAAGGCCGGACAGTGACCGGGTCAGGAGGGACGCAGGCTTAGCAGTTCCTCGACATAGCGCACCGCTTCACCGGAATCGCCGGTCACCGGTCTGACCAACAGCGTGGTGACGCCGGCGTCGGCGAAGGCAGCCAGTCGTTCGGCGACGTGGCCCCGCGGCCCGATCAGCGAGATCCCGCGCACCAGCTCGTCAGGAACCGCGTCTATCGCCTCTCGTTTGCGGCCGGCCAGATACAGGTCCTGGATCCGGTCTGCGGCCGCCCCGAAGCCGTAGCGGGTGGCCAGGCTGTGATAAAAGTTGCGGCCTTTGGCGCCCATGCCGCCGATGTAGAGGGCCAGTTGCGGTTTGGTCCACCCCAGCCGTTCATCGACATCCTCCCCGATCGCCAGCGAGGTACCGACCATCACGTCCAGCGGTCCCAGCGCAGGATCTCGGTTGGCGGCGCCGGCAGCCAGCGCTGCTCCCCAGACCCCGTGAGCCTTCGCCGGGTAGAAGAAGACCGGCTGCCAGCCCTCCGCGATCTCCGCCGTCAGCTCGACGTTCTTCGGTCCCAGCGCGGCGATCGATATCGGAATGCGTTCCCGCACAGGATGGTTGATGAGCTGCAGCGCTTTACCCAAACCTGTTCCGCGATCGGAGGGTAGCGGGATCTGGTAATGCTTGCCCGCGTAGTGCAGCCGTTCCCGGCGCCAGATCCGCCGGCAGATTTCCACCACCTCGCGGGTACGGCCAATCGGGGCGTCGAATTCGACGCCATGGAAGCCCTCGATCACTTGCGGTCCGGACGTGCCGATTCCGAGGTGGAAGCGGCCGTCGGACACGAAGTCCAGGCCGGCGGCGGTCATCGCCAGCAGCGACGGCGTGCGGATATAGATCGGGAGTATCCCGGAGGCCAATTCCACGCGGGTTGTCCTGGCCGCCAGATACCCCAGGTGGCTGATGGCGTCAAAGGAATACGCCTCAGCCACCACTGCGATGTCGATGCCGGACTTCTCCAGTTCGACGACGCGGTCGACGGCTTCGTGAAAGCCGCCCGAGTAGTCCAGGGCGATGCCGATTCGCATCAACGACACTTACCACGGCGACACGGGAACACGCGCTGCGGTACCCCCGCCCGGTGCCGTCGCGGTTGATGAATCCGTACATCAGCGGTGCGGGTCGAATTCTCTCGGGAAGCTGTGGCTTTGACTATTTTGACGGTGGAGTCGTCGCCGCCCACTCCGAGTCGTTATCTTCGCAGTGTTCGAGGACCGGCCGCACCGCTCGGGGGTTGGACTGAATTCAGCCGCCGTCGGCAATCCGGTTAAGTCACGGACCGGCGTCCTCCGCGATACGGTTCCCACCAGGCAACGTCTGCGTGACCTCGCATCGAAGGGACTTAGCGTGGCGGTTACCGCCTGCCTGTTGGTAGCCGTTTTCGACCTGAGTCCAGAACCGAAGACGTTGGCACCCGAGCCTGCCCGCGATGTGCGCGTTAACGGGATCGCTCCACACCCGATTTCGTTTCGCCGGTCGATTCCGAGGGACATGAGCGGATCCGGGCCGTCATTGCAGGAAATCTCCTCGAGCTGCCTGGTCGACCAAGTAACATCCCGGTGCTGTTCCATCTCAAAAACGTTTTGTTGCCGGCCAGGTCGGTTGTGTCGATGGTGGATTTAGGCTAGGAGAAAATTCCTATGTCCGATAGGCTCGACAAAATCTATATCCGCGATCTAGCGTTGCGGTGCATCATCGGGTCGTGATGTGGGCCGATCGCCGTGGCGGGCCAAACGGATGATATCCACGATACCGTCTATTACAAGCGGATCACCAAAGCCATCTTGACCGCCATTGAGCCTTCTAGCTACCGCCTGATCGAAAAGATGGCGCAGGCGGTGGCGGATATTTGTCTCGCCGATCCGTTCGTGGAGAAAGTGAAGGTAACCGTCGATAAGCCTGGCGCCCTGCGCTTTGCCAGGTCTCCGGCGGTATCAATTTATCGAGAGCGTTAGAAGCATGGCCCGCAATCGCGTTTTCTCAGCGTTGCCTTAGCATCCAGCCGGAGGCCAACCTTTTTCGGGCGATGACGGAATTGGAAAGGTTCTGCTCCATCAGAGCTTTGTCGCGCTGTTTCAGAACGGACGCGATTCCCGCTCCAGACCAAGCTCCTGCCGAAGATTTGCATTATTACATCAACTCCGTTGCCCTGGTGCAAACGGACTGCGACGCCCTGGCTCTTAAGTTCGGGGTTTTGCGATCCATCGAAGCCCACCTTGGTCGTGTGCGGACCGTCGACAAATACGCCTCCCGTACCCTGGATCTCGATATTTTACTGTTCAATGACGCGATCATCCAAGCCGCGAGTATGGAAATTCCCGATTCTGACATCAAACAAAGGTGGTTCCTGGCCCAGGGCGTCCTCGATATCGATTCGCGGATTACTTTACCGGCAGATTCCCAACCGCTCCGGGTCTATCTCCAGCCCCTCCTCGATCGGTTGGCGGCCCACGGCCAAGCTGTTACGGAAGACCAGGTCCTACGGGAGAAGATTCGTGCGCTCATCACCGAAACGTCAATCCGACGACCGACCCGTCTGTTTGCACAGGTCGAATTTTTGATGTTGATTGGAGTCGGGCCGCATTGCCCAGCTTTTCCTACAGATTCCCAGCTCCGATGTTTTCGTGCGGCTGACATCCCGGTTTGTCGTGTTCGGGTCGGTGTTGCCCGCGACACGCCTTACTTCAGCAGCGTGACGATCTTCTCTTCGGGAGTCACTGGAGGAGCTTCCGGGTCCAGCGCGTCCGTCTTGGGCAGTTGCGCATCGGGATCGGCGAACTCGCGATATGCCTTGTCGCCGCCGAGGGTGTACAGCAGATATCCGGTGAGCAGCGCCCGAACGAAACGCTGCGTCCTGCGGTCCGCGCCGGCCAGGCCGACCACCTTCGTCAGCCGCCTGCCCTCGACCAGGCCACCGGCCTTGGCTTTGCTGACGATGCGCAGCGTGGCCGCGTCCCAGACCTGCGACAGCTCGAGGGCGTTGGACGTCAACGTCTTGGGATCTCCTGGTGCGCTCATGATCAGGCCCGGGACTTTGAGTGTCGCTGCGGGTTGCTCCGGCGGGGGAGCGGTCACTGTCGGAAAGATCGCCGCCACGGCTGCCGACTTGGCGGGCATGCCGGCCGCCGCGAACACCGCGGCCGAGCCGCCGAAGCCGTGTCCCACCAGCCCCAGCTTGGCGGGGTGCACGCTGATCTTGCCGGGTCCCAGCCGCACCCCCGCCACGATGTCGAGCGCAACGCCCAGGTCGAAGGCCAGGTTCAGCACCGACGGCGCGAGGCCCCGTTGGGTATCGGGAGCTCCGGTCACGATGCCCCATGACGCGAGGTGTTCCAGCAGGCCCGAATAGCGGGTGGCGGAGGTCAGCCAGTCGTGGCCGAAGGCGATACCGGGTAGGTTGAGCCCGGCTTCCGGGGTGTACACCACGCCCGGTAGGCCGGCATAGGCGAGGTCACCGCGCAGGACGCGGTGGGGACCACGGCGGCTGAGGGCGGCGAAGAGCTTGCGGGTGCGGGCCACCCGTCGACGTTAGCGGTGACTCCGAGGATGGGTCCAGTGGTCCCACGGCGTCGTCACGATAGCGCTGACGCGCTCCGGCTGCACTACCTCGGTCTGCCTCGTGCAGGCGCCTTGGGGGGCGCCTGCACTACCTCGGTCTGCCTCGTGCAGGCGCCTTGGGGGGCGCCTGCACTACCCTGGTCTGCCTCGTGCAGGCGCCTTCGGGGGCGCCTGCACTACCCTGGTCTGCTATGTGCGGAATTGTCGGCTACGTGGGGCAGCGTCCTGCCTGCGAGGTCGTCCTGGACGCGCTGCGTCGGATGGAGTACCGCGGCTACGACTCCTCGGGCATGGCGGTGGTCGACGGTGAGGGCAAGCTCACGGTGCGCCGTCGTGCCGGCCGGCTGGCCAACCTGGAGGCGGCGGTGGCCGACATGGCGCCGTCCGAGTTGACCGGCACCACCGGCTTGGGTCACACCCGCTGGGCCACCCACGGTCGTCCCACCGATCGCAACGCGCACCCGCACCGCGACGCCGCCGGCAAGATCGCGGTCGTCCACAACGGCATCATCGAGAACTTCGCCATGTTGCGCCAGGAGCTGGAGACGGGCGGTGTGGAGTTTGCCAGCGACACCGACACCGAGGTCGCGGTGCACCTGGTGTCGCAGGCGTATCACCAGGGCGACACGGCCGGCGATTTCGTTGCCTCCGTACTGTCCGTGCTGCGCCGGCTGGAGGGCCACTTCACCCTGGTGTTCGCCAACGCCGACGATCCCGGCACCATCGTCGCGGCCCGCCGCTCGACTCCGCTGGTGCTCGGTATCGGCGACGGCGAGATGTTCGTCGGCTCCGACGTGGCCGCGTTCATCGAACACACCCGCCACGCGGTCGAACTAGGCCAGGACCAGGCGGTGGTGATCACCGCGGACGGCTACCGGATTATCGACTTCGACGGCAACCCCGATGACGCGAGTGCGCGTGAGTTTCATATCGACTGGGACCTGGCCGCCGCGGAAAAGGGTGGCTACGAGTACTTCATGCTCAAAGAGATCGCCGAACAGCCCACCGCGGTGGCCGACACATTGCTGGGGCATTTCGTGGGCAACCGGATCGTGCTCGACGAACAACGCCTGAGCGATCAGGAACTGCGCGACATCGACAAGGTGTTCGTGGTGGCCTGCGGCACGGCGTACCACTCCGGGCTACTCGCCAAATACGCGATCGAGCACTGGACGCGACTGCCGGTGGAAGTGGAGTTGGCCAGCGAATTCCGCTACCGCGACCCGGTTTTGGACCGCAGTACCCTGGTCGTGGCGGTCTCGCAGTCCGGGGAAACCGCCGACACGCTGGAGGCGGTCCGCCACGCCAAGGAGCAGAAGGCCAAGGTGCTGGCCATCTGCAACACCAACGGCTCCCAGATCCCACGGGAGTGCGACGCGGTCCTTTACACCCGCGCGGGCCCGGAGATCGGCGTCGCCTCCACCAAGACGTTCCTGGCCCAGGTCACCGCCAACTACCTGCTCGGTCTGGCCTTGGCGCAGGCCCGTGGCACCAAATACCCCGACGAGGTGGAACGCGAGTACCGCGAGCTGGAGGGGATGCCCGATCTGGTGGCCCGGGTCATCTCCGGCGTCAAGCCGGTGGCCGACCTGGCCTACCGGTTCGCGCAGTCATCGACGGTACTGTTCCTGGGTCGCCATGTCGGCTACCCGGTGGCGCTGGAAGGTGCGCTCAAACTCAAGGAACTGGCCTACATGCACGCCGAGGGTTTCGCGGCCGGTGAGCTCAAACACGGCCCGATCGCCCTGATCGAAGACGACCTGCCGGTGATCGTCATCATGCCCTCGCCCAAGGGCTCGGCCACGCTGCACGCGAAGCTGCTGTCCAATATCCGCGAGATCCAGACCCGGGGCGCGGTGACCATCGTGATCGCCGAGGAGGGCGACGACACGGTGCGTCCCTACGCCGATCACCTGATCGAAATCCCCGCCGTGTCAACACTTTTGCAACCGCTGCTGTCGACCATCCCGCTTCAGGTGTTCGCCGCTGCGGTCGCCCAGGCCCGGGGTTACGACGTGGACAAGCCGCGCAACCTGGCCAAGTCCGTCACCGTGGAGTAGCGGACGCACGGCCCGACCCTTCACGCGGCAACGCCAGGCATGCAAAAGTTGACGCGTGACGAATGCATCGGTGTCGGCGCGAGTGCGCAGCTGGGCGCTCGTGGTGTGGCATTTCGTCAGCAACGCGCCACTGACGTACACCTGGCTGTTGGTACTGGCGATCACGACGATCATCCAGAACCAGCTCACCGGGCGGCAGTTGCACAGCGTCCTGCTGCACCGGTCGACCAACATCAGGCACCTGGGGCGAGATCCGCTGGAGGTGCTGTTCTCCAGCCTGTTGTGGATCGACGGCCGGAACCTGGAGCCCTACCTTTTACTGTTCACGCTGTTTCTCGCTCCCGCCGAGCATTGGCTTGGCCAGTTGCGTTGGCTCACAGTAGGACTGACCGCTCACATCGGCGCTACCTACTTCAGCGAGGGTTTGCTCTACTTCGCGATCCAAATGCGTGACGCGTCCGAACGTCTGGTGCAGTCGCGCGACATCGGGGTCAGCTACTTCCTGGTGGGGGTGATGGCCGTACTGACCTATCACATCGCCAAGCCGTGGCGGTGGGGCTACCTGGGCGTGCTGTTCGTCATCTTCGGCTTCCCGCTGATCACCATGGACAAGACCGAGCTGGACTTCACCGCGATCGGACACTTCACGGCCATCCTCATCGGCCTGGCCTTCTATCCGATGGCTCGAGAACGCCAACGGCCGGCGTGGAATCCGGCGAGGCTCAAGGAGATTTTCCGCAAGCGAGGCTCGCAGGAGGCGCCGGCCCCCCATACCGTCTAAGCCACTTGCACGCATGGAATGCTGACACCGATGCGGCATTACTACTCTGCAGACGAGATCCGCGACGCCGAAGCACCGCTATTGGCCAGCCTGCCCGACGGCGCACTGATGCGGCGGGCGGCCTACGGATTGGCCACCGAGATCATTCGGGAGCTGACCCACCGCACCGGCGGGGTTGCCGGCCGCCGGGTGTGTGCGGTCGTCGGATCCGGTGACAACGGCGGTGACGCGCTGTGGGCAGCCACCTTCCTGCGCCGTCGCGGGGCGTCGGCCTGCGCGGTGCTGCTCAACCCGGAACGTACCCACCGTAAGGCGTTGGCGGCGTTCACCAAAGCCGGCGGCCGCGTCGTCGAAAAGGTTTCTGCCGCAACCGATCTCGTTGTCGACGGGGTGGTGGGCATCTCCGGTTCCGGGCCGCTGCGGCCCGCGGCGGCCGAGGTGTTCGCCGCCGTGCACGACGCCGGGATCCCGGTGGTCGCCGTCGACATCCCCAGCGGTGTCGACGTGGCGACCGGGGCGATCACCGGTCCCGCGGTGCGTGCCGCGCTGACCGTCACCTTCGGTGGCCTCAAACCGGTCCACGCGCTGGCCGATTGCGGTCACGTCGTGCTCGTCGATATCGGTCTCGACCTGCCCGACACCGATCTGCGGGGGTTTCAAGCCGCCGACGTACTCGCGCGCTGGCCGGTACCCGGCCCCGACGACGACAAGTACACCCAGGGCGTCACCGGTGTCCTGGCCGGGTCCTCGACGTATCCGGGTGCGGCGGTGCTGTGCACCGGTGCAGCTGTTGCGGCCACCTCGGGGATGGTCCGCTACGCCGGCAGCGCCCATGCCGAGGTGCTCGCGCACTGGCCCGAAGTGATCGCGTCACCCACCCCGGCGGCGGCCGGACGAGTGCAGGCCTGGGTTGTCGGGCCGGGACTGGGTACCTCAGACGAGGAGGCCGCCGGGGCATTGTGGTTCGCGCTGGAAACCGACCTGCCCGTCCTGGTCGACGCCGACGGGCTGACCATGCTGGCGGCCCACCCGGAATTGGTGGTCAATCGCCGGGCACCGACGGTCCTCACGCCGCATGCCGGTGAATTCGCCAGGCTGGCCGGCGCACCTCCCGGCCCCGATCGGGTCAGCGCGTGTCGTAAGCTCGCCGACACCTTCGGCGCCACCGTGCTGCTCAAGGGGAACGTCACCGTCATCGCCGACCCCGGCGGCCCGGTGTACCTGAGTCCGGCCGGGCAATCCTGGGCGGCCACCGCCGGTTCCGGTGACGTGCTGTCCGGGATGATCGGTGCGCTGCTGGCATCGGGGCTTGCGCCGGCCGAGGCGGCCGCGGCCGCGGCCTTCGTGCATGCCCGAGCGGCCCGGCTTTCGGCCGTCGATCCCGGGCCCGGCGGTGCGCCGACATCCGCATCACGAATCCTGCACCACATCAGGGCCGCCCTGGCTGCTCTGTAGATATCCACAACGAAAGGATCCGCCGTGTCCCGCAGCCACCCGTCCGTGCCCGCGCACTCGATTGCTCCGGCCTACACCGGGCGGATGTTCACCGCCCCTATCCCGGCGCTCCGGTTGCCCGAGGAATCGATGGATCCGGAAGCCGCCTACCAGTTCATCCACGACGAGCTCATGCTCGACGGCAGTTCGCGGCTGAACCTGGCCACCTTTGTCACCACCTGGATGGACCCTGAGGCTGGGCAGCTGATGGCCGAGACGTTCGACAAGAACATGATCGACAAAGACGAATACCCGGCGACCGCGGCCATCGAGTCCCGCTGTGTATCCATGGTGGCCGACCTTTTCCATGCCGAGGGGCTGCGCGACGACGACCCGGGCAGCGCCACCGGGGTGTCGACGATCGGCTCCAGTGAGGCGGTAATGCTGGGTGGGCTGGCCATGAAGTGGCGTTGGCGGGCAAGGACCAAGGACTGGAAGGGTCGCACACCCAACCTGGTGATGGGCTCCAACGTGCAGGTGGTGTGGGAGAAGTTCTGCCGGTACTTCGACGTCGAACCCCGTTATCTGCCGATGGAGAAAGGGCGCTACGTCATTACTCCCGAACAGGTCATCGATGCCGTCGACGAGGACACCATCGGTGTGGTGGCGATTCTGGGCACCACCTACACCGGTGAGCTGGAGCCGGTCGCCGAGATCTGCGCGGCGCTGGACGGGCTGGCAGCCCGCGGCGGGGTGGACGTCCCCGTGCACGTCGACGCCGCCAGCGGCGGCTTCGTGGTGCCGTTCCTGCATCCGGACCTGCAGTGGGACTTCCGGCTGCCCCGGGTGGTGTCCATCAACGTCAGCGGCCACAAGTACGGGCTGACCTATCCCGGCGTCGGGTTCGTGGTGTGGCGCGGCCCCGAATATCTGCCCGAGGAACTGGTGTTCCGGGTCAATTACCTGGGCGGGGACATGCCGACGTTCACGCTGAACTTCTCTCGTCCGGGCAACCAGGTTGTCGGCCAGTATTACAACTTCCTGCGGCTGGGCCGCGAGGGTTACACCAAGGTCATGCAGGCGCTGTCGCAGACGGCGCGGTGGCTCGGCGAGCAGCTGGAGGGCGCCGAGCATTGCGAGTTGATCTCGGACGGTTCGGCGATTCCGGTGGTCGCCTTCCGGCTCGCCGGGGACCGCGGTTACACCGAGTTCGACCTCTCGCACGAGTTGCGGACGTGCGGATGGCAGGTGCCGGCATACACCATGCCGGACAACGCCACCGACATCTCCGTACTGCGCATTGTGGTGCGGGAAGGACTGTCCGCCGACCTGGCCCGGGCATTGCATGACGACATCTCTACCGCGGTGCGAACCCTGGACAAGGTCAAGCCCGGCGGGCATTACGACGCCCAGCACTTCGCGCATTAGCGCCGACCCGCCGGGAGGCGGGCGCGCCGCGGCGGCGTCATGTCGCATCCGTCACATTGGCTCCGCCGGGGACGGTGCGCGTTGTGCCCACCTTGCAGCGACAGGTGAGGTTGTCGCTGCAAGGCGGGCAGATCTCGTGCCTGCCAACCCGGGAACGGGTGTGACGCATGTGACCAACGCCGCGTAGCTTTCCGCAGTGATCGGAACCGTTCTGGGAGAATGGCTGCGAACCGATACACAGACGAGTGGGAGCACGACTTCGTTGGCCGTTACGCCGATATCCCGGACACCGGGCGTCCTGGCCGAGGCCGTGGTCGACCTGGGCGCCGTCGAGCACAACGTGCGGGTGTTACGCGAGCACGCCGGAAGCGCGCAGGTCATGGCCGTCGTCAAGGCCGACGGCTACGGCCACGGCGCGACCAGGGTCGCTCAAGCTGCGTTGGCTGCGGGGGCAGCCGAACTCGGCGTCGCCACCGTCGACGAGGCGCTGGCGTTGCGCGCCGACGGCATCACCGCGCCGGTGCTGGCCTGGCTCCATCCGCCCGGTATTGATTTCGGTCCGGCGCTGGTTGCCGACGTCGAAATCGCGGTCTCGTCGACGCGTCAGCTCGACGAGCTGCTGGATGCGGTGGCCCGTACCGGCCGGACGGCAACGGTGAGCGTCAAGGTCGACACGGGCCTCAACCGCAACGGCGTGCCGCCGGCGCTGTACCCGGAGATGCTGGCCAGGTTGCGTCAGGCCGCTGCCGAGCATGCGATCCGGCTGCGGGGGCTGATGTCGCACCTGGTGTACGCGGACGCACCGCAACAGCCCATCAATGACATTCAGGCCCAACGGTTCCGGGACATGCTGTCGTACGCCCGTGAAGAGGGCGTCACCTTCGAGGTGGCGCACCTGTCCAATTCGTCGGCGACCATGGCCCGTCCGGATCTGACCCTCGATCTGGTGCGTCCGGGCATCGCGGTGTACGGGTTGAGCCCGGTACCTGAGCGGGGGGAGATGGGCCTGGTGCCGGCCATGACCGTGAAATGCGCTGTGGCGCTGATCAAGTCGGTTCCCGCAGGAGAGGGCGTGTCGTACGGGCACACCTGGATCGCGCCGCACGACACCACGGTGGCGCTGCTGCCGATCGGTTACGCCGATGGCGTGTTCCGGTCGCTGGGCGGGCGTCTCGAGGTGCTGATCAACGGCCGGCGACGACCGGGCGTCGGCAGGATCTGCATGGACCAGTTCGTCGTCGACCTCGGCCCCGGCCCGGTCGACGTGGCCGAAGGTGACGAGGCCATTCTGTTCGGGCCCGGCGCCCGGGGCGAGCCCACCGCGCAGGACTGGGCCGATCTGGTGGGCACCATCCACTACGAAGTGGTAACCAGTCCGCGGGGACGGATCAGCAGGACCTATCTCGAGGCTGAAACCGTTGAATCCCAACGAATCCCATAGGAGCCACCAGGGTAGGGCCTGGCTTGCGGGAGGTGCCGGGCTGACCGCGGTCGCCACAATTGTCGGAGCCTCTGCCCGCCGGTCGTTGGCCGAACGCAGCAGTGTGGTCGAAGACCCGTACGCCGACGAGGATTTCGAACGGCTGGACAGCGACCGCGGCCACGTGGTGACCACACCCGACGGGGTACCGCTGACGGTGCGCGAGGCCGGGCCGGTTGGTGCGCCCGTGACCGTGGTGTTCGCCCACGGTTTTTGTCTTCGCATGGGCGCCTTCCATTTTCAGCGGATGCGACTTGGCGAACACTGGGGCTCGAAGGTGCGGATGGTCTTCTACGACCAGCGTGGGCATGGCCAGTCCGGTGAAGCCGCGCCGCAGACCTACACGCTGACCCAACTCGGCCAGGACCTGGAAACGGTCCTGCGGGCGACCGCGCCGCGCGGACCGATTGTGCTGGTGGGACATTCGATGGGCGGAATGACGGTGCTGTCGCATGCCCGCCAGTTCCCCGAGCACTACGGCCAGCGGATCGTGGGGGCCGCGATCATCTCCTCGGCCGCCGAAGGGGTGACACGCTCACCGCTCGGCGAGTTCCTGAAGAACCCGGCGTTGGAAGCCGTGCGGTTCACCGCCCGCTCCGCGCCGAAGCTGGTACACCGGGGCCGCACCGTGTCCCGGTCGCTGATCGCCCCGATCCTGCGCGCTGCGTCCTTCAGCGATCTGCAGGTCAGCCGGAGCCTGGACGCGTTCTCGCAGCGGATGATGAACGACACCCCGATCGCCACCCTGGTGGAGTTCCTGCAGGCCCTGGAAGTCCACGACGAAACCGCCGGGTTGTGGACGTTGCTGAAGGTCCCGACCCTGATCGCCTGCGGCGACCACGACCTGCTGACCCCGGACGAATACTCGAAGAAGATGGCGGCGTCGCTGCCGCAGTCGGAATTGGTCATCGTCAGCGGGGCAAGTCATCTGGCGCTGCTGGAGAAGCCCGACGCCATCAACGAGGGATTGGTTCGGCTGGTCGATCGGGCTATTCCGGGCGTATTGACGTTGCGGTACCGGCAACTGCGAGAACGGTTGCGACGCCGTGGCTGAGCAGCAAAAACTGGAGCGCGTCGAGGACACCGTCGCCCTGGGAGCCAGGTTGGGTCAGCAGCTGCGGGCCGGCGACGTGGTGGTGCTCTCCGGTCCATTGGGCGCTGGAAAGACCGTGCTGGCCAAGGGAATTGCGGCAACCATGGATGTCGAAGGTCCGGTCACCTCGCCGACCTACGTGTTGGCGCGCGTACACCCGGCGCGCCGCCCCGGCCGTCCGGCGATGATCCATGTCGACCTGTATCGCTTGCTGGACCGGCCCGGGACCGCGCTGCTCGGCGAGCTCGACTCACTGGACCTTGACGCCGAACTCGACGACGCGGTGGTGGTGGTCGAGTGGGGTGAGGGCCTGGCCGAACGTCTTTCGCAGCGACACCTCGACGTCCGGTTGGAGCGAGTCAGCCATTCCGACGTGCGGATCGCGACCTGGCAGTGGGTGTGTTCATGAGCCTCGTCCTTGCCATCGACACCGCGACCCCGGCCGTGACCGCGGGCGTGGTGCGCCTCGATGGCTTTGTCACCATGGCTCAGCGGGTCACCGTCGACGCGCGGGCGCACGCCGAACGGCTGACACCTAACGTGCTGGCCGCACTCGCCGACACGGCGCTGAGCATGAGCGAGCTGGACGCCGTGGTGGTCGGCTGCGGCCCCGGCCCGTTTACCGGGCTGCGGGTCGGGATGGCGACGGCCGCGGCCTACGGGCATGCGCTGCAGATCCCGGTGTACGGCGTGTGCAGCCTGGACGCGATCGGCGGCCAAACCAGCGGTGACACGCTGGTCGTCACCGACGCACGCCGGCGCGAGGTTTACTGGGCTCGGTACCGCGATGGGGTCCGCACCGCCGGGCCGGCCGTCAATGCCCCGGCAGACGTCGATCCCGGGCCGGCCCGCGCCGTCGCCGGCTCGCCCGAGCACGCGGCGTTGTTCGGCCTGCCACGGTGTGAGCCGGTGTACCCGACGCCGGCCGGGCTGGTCGGGGCGGTGCGCGAATGGTCCGACAACCCGCCGCCGCTGATGCCGCTGTATCTGCGACGCCCGGATGCCAAGCCGTTGGCGGCTCGCACATGACCGCCCACATCCAGCCCGTCACCCTCGGTGCGCTGACCCCCGCGGACGCCCGCCGGTGCGCCGAGCTGGAAGCCCGGTTGTTCGACGGCGATGACCCGTGGCCGGCGGTGGCCTTCGAGCGGGAACTGGCCAGCGCGCGCAACCACTATGTGGGCGCTCGCAGCGGCGACGTCCTGGTCGGCTATGCCGGCATTTCCCGGTTGGGCCGCACCCCGCCCTACGAGTACGAGGTGCACACCATCGGGGTGGATCCGGCCTACCAAGGACAGGGCATCGGCCGCCGGCTGCTCAACGACCTGCTCGATTTCGCCGATCGCGGCGTCGTCTACCTGGAGGTCCGCACCGACAACGAGGCCGCCCTGGCGCTGTATCGCAGCGTGGGATTCGAGCAGATCGGCCTGCGCCGGCGCTACTACCGGGTCAGCGGCGCCGACGCCTACACGATGCGACGGGAGGCGCGCCAATGACTATCGTGCTGGCCATCGAAACCTCGTGCGACGAAACGGGAGTGGGCATCGCGCGGCTGGGCGGCACGGGTGTCGGGGCCACGGTGACATTGCTGGCCGACGAAGTGGCCTCTAGCGTCGACGAGCACGTGCGTTTCGGCGGGGTGGTTCCCGAGATCGCCTCCCGGGCTCACCTGGAAGCGCTTGGTCCGCTCATGCGCCGGGCGCTGGCGGCGGCGGGTGTGCAGCGACCGGACGTCGTTGCGGCCACCATCGGCCCGGGCCTGGCCGGTGCGCTGCTGGTGGGAGTGGCGGCGGCCAAGGCCTACGCGGCGGCCTGGGGGGTGCCGTTCTACGGCGTCAACCACCTCGGCGGGCACCTGGCGGCCGACGTCTACGAACACGGCCCCCTGCCCGAGTGCGTGGCGCTGCTGGTGTCCGGCGGACACACCCACCTGCTGCACGTGCGCTCGCTTGCCGAGCCGATCGTCGAGCTGGGCAGCACCGTCGACGACGCCGCCGGTGAGGCCTACGACAAGGTGGCACGGCTGCTGGGGCTGGGTTATCCGGGCGGCAGGGTGCTCGACGACCTGGCCCGCACCTGCGGCCGGGAGGCCGCGGAGATCCCCGTGTTCCCGCGCGGCATGACCGGTCCGCGCGATGATCCCTACGCGTTCAGCTTCTCCGGGCTCAAGACCGCGGTGGCCCGCTATGTCGAGAGCAATCCAGACTTCCGGCCCGCCGACGTCGCGGCCGGGTTCCAGGAGTCCGTCGCCGACGTGCTGACCAGGAAGGCGGTGCGCGCGGCCACCGACCTGGGGGTGTCGACCTTGCTGATCGCGGGCGGCGTGGCCGCCAACTCCCGGTTGCGCGAGCTGGCCACCCAGCGCTGCGCCGCGGCGGGCCTGAGTCTGCGTATCCCCAGACCCCGGCTGTGCACCGACAACGGCGCCATGATCGCCGCTTTCGCGGCACACCTGGTGGCCGCGGCAGCGCCGCCGTCGCCGCTGGACGTACCCAGCGACCCCGGACTGCCCGTGGTAGTTGGGCAGCTGAGCTAGCCTCTTGCCCGAAATTGCCGTGATGGCTGTGGTTCGTGAGCGGATCGCAACCATCGCGGCAATCTCGGTGTCGGCGGCCTCCGCAACGCCAACACGCAGAAGCACCGGGGTGCCCTTGAGTGCTAGCACTCTCATGTATAGAGTGCTAGGTGGCAGTCGGACGACCCCTGTTGCCGGCACCCGCGACGACGGCGCGAGGGCACGGAAGAATGCCGAATCACCTGGTAATTCGGACGGTTCCGGGGCAAGCCCCGGACCGACCGCCAAATCCGGTCCGGGCCTGAACCCGGACCCGACCCAATAGTGGAGGGCTCCAATCGTGGCGAAGGTGAACATCAAGCCACTCGAGGACAAGATTCTCGTGCAGGCCAACGAGGCCGAGACCACGACCGCGTCCGGTCTGGTCATTCCCGACACCGCCAAGGAGAAGCCCCAGGAGGGCACCGTCGTCGCTGTCGGCCCCGGCCGGTGGGACGAGGATGGCGAGAAGCGCATCCCGCTGGACGTCGCCGAGGGCGACACCGTCATCTACAGCAAGTACGGCGGCACCGAGATCAAGTACAACGGCGAGGAATACCTGATCCTGTCGGCACGCGACGTGCTGGCTGTCGTTTCCAAGTAACAGAACCGTGTTCCGCCCCGGCGATCCCCGTGCTCGGCCACGGGTGATTTCCGGGGCGGCATGCGTTAGCAGCCGAGGCCGTAGTGGACATTGCCCGGCGGAAGGAACCTGATGAGCAAGCTTATTGAGTACGACGAAATCGCGCGCCGCGCCATGGAGGCTGGCGCGGACAAGCTCGCCGACACGGTAAGGGTGACGTTGGGCCCGCGTGGTCGGCACGTGGTGTTGGCCAAGTCCTTCGGCGGACCCACTATCACCAACGACGGCGTCACCGTCGCGCGTGAGATCGACCTGGAAGATCCCTTCGAGAACCTGGGCGCCCAGCTGGTGAAGTCGGTGGCCACCAAGACCAACGACGTGGCCGGTGACGGCACCACCACTGCCACCGTGCTGGCCCAGGCTCTGCTCAAGGCCGGCTTGCGGCTGGTCGCTGCGGGTGTCAACCCGATCGCACTCGGCGCCGGCATCGGCAAGGCTGCCGACGCGGTGTCCGAAGCGCTGCTCGCGTCGGCCACACCCGTATCGGGCAAGGACGCCATCGCGCAGGTGGCCACGGTGTCCTCGCGCGATGAGCAGATCGGCGAGCTGGTGGGCGAGGCGATGACCAAGGTCGGCGCCGACGGGGTGGTCAGTGTCGAGGAATCCTCGACGCTGAACACCGAGCTGGAATTCACCGAGGGTGTCGGCTTTGACAAGGGCTTTTTGTCGGCGTACTTCGTCACCGACTTCGACTCGCAGGAGGCCGTGCTCGAAGACGCGGTGATCCTGTTGCACCAGGAGAAGATCAGCTCGCTGCCGGACCTGCTGCCGCTGTTGGAGAAGGTCGCCGAATCGGGCAAGCCGCTGGTGATCATCGCCGAGGACGTCGAGGGCGAGGCGCTGGCGACGCTGGTCGTCAACTCCATCCGCAAGACGCTGCGAGCGGTCGCGGTGAAGTCGCCGTACTTCGGCGACCGGCGTAAGGCGTTCCTGCAGGACCTGGCGGCGGTGACGGGCGCCGAGGTGGTCAATCCCGACGCCGGCCTGGTGCTGCGGGAAGTGGGCCTGGAGGTGTTGGGCTCGGCCCGTCGGGTTGTGGTCAGCAAGGACGAGACCATCATCGTTGACGGCGGCGGTGCTCCGGAAGCGGTCGCGGCCCGGGTCAATCTGCTGCGCGGCGAGATCGAGCGAAGCGACTCCGACTGGGATCGTGAGAAGTTGGGCGAGCGGCTGGCCAAGTTGGCCGGCGGGGTGGCCGTCATCAAGGTGGGTGCCGCCACCGAGACCGAGCTCAAAGAACGCAAGGAAAGCGTCGAGGACGCGGTCGCTGCCGCCAAGGCTGCGGTCGAGGAGGGCATCGTCGCCGGGGGCGGCTCCGCGCTGATCCAAGCCCGCCAGGCGCTGAAGGATCTGCGCGCGTCGCTGTCGGGTGACGAGGCGCTCGGCGTCGACGTGTTCTCCGAGGCCCTCGCCGCACCGCTGTACTGGATCGCCACTAATGCCGGGCTGGACGGCGCGGTCGCGGTCAGCAAGGTTAGCGAGCTGCCCGCCGGACACGGGCTCAACGCCAGCACGTTGACCTATGGCGACCTGGCCGCCGACGGTGTCGTCGACCCGGTCAAGGTGACCAGGTCCGCGGTGCTCAACGCCGCATCGGTGGCCCGGATGGTGCTCACCACCGAGACGGCGGTGGTCGACAAGCCCGCCAATGCGGACGAGCACGACCACGGTCACGGCCACGGTCACCATCACCACCACTAGGTCAAGCGGTACGAAACACCCCTGGCTGGGCCGCCGGGGGTGTTTCGCTTATTTGGACCATCGGCTTCGGGTTGCTCGGCCGCATATACCGCAACCATCTCGACGGCGAACCGGGTGTGCCTACTCTGACCACGAGATTGGCCTGACCCGCTGCCGCCGGCACGCCCGTACTTCGGATCTAAAAAACCGTCGGCGCGTCAGCCGTTGGGCGGAAGGCTGGGCGTCGTTACGGTGCTGCTCGGCGTCGACGTGACGGTTGGAACGCCGGTGACCGTGACGGTGCTCGTGCTTGTGGACGGCGTTTGCACGACGGTCGTGGTGGTGACCGTGACGGAGCTCGTGCTCGTCGACGGCGGTGGCTCGACCGTCGTGCTGGACGAAGCGGTGGACGAGCTGGTTGCCGGGGCGATCACACCGCAAGCCACTCGCTTACCCGAATCACCGGTGGCCAGCGTCTCTTCGTCCGGGCCCGGTGTGCCGTTCTTCTGGGTATAGCGTGCGGGAGGAATATTGCCGAAGTTATCCGGGTCCTGGTGAATGATCAGCGCGGTGCCCGAGCTATTTCGCAGGTCCGCCGCGGTGAACGAGTTCGAGGTGGTGACGAGTTTCGCCGCGCCGTCGGAGCGCACCTCCAAGGAAGTCAGGTCGCCGCTGGCGGGATAACCGGTGTGACCCGGCGCCTGGTAATGGCCCCCGGCGGAGTTGAAGTCGCCGGACGCGCCTCCCGTCGGTGCCACCGAATTGGCCTCGCATTTGCCCACCGAGTGGATGTGGAGCCCGTGGAAACCAGGGGTCAGGATCGGGTTGGGGACCGTTTCTAAGGTCAGCGTCGCGAAGCCGTTGGCGAAATCGAAGGTGGCGTTGGCCACCAGAGTTCCGTCGGCGCTCTTCAACTGTGTGGTCATCCGCTCGGTGCCGGGCGGCGGGGCGGTCAGCGGCGACGTATTGGGCTGGGCGGTGTTCTGGTTGGTGCACGCTCCTACCGGCGCGATGGCCGCGGAAAGCACCGCGGCCGCACAGGCCGCAGGTCTTTTCAACACGTTCATGGCCTGCGCTTACCCGGATTAGCCAACGCCAAACGAGCGCCTCGGGCTGTAACCGGTCAGTACCCCGGGTACTTGTGCCAGATGCGCTCGGCGTCGTCGTGAGAGCTGTGCTCGGAGAGATGCCAGTCCGGATAGTCGTAGAGGTCATCGGCGATCTCGCAGATGACGTCGCGAAGTTCCAGCGGTTCCAGCCATTCGCTGGAAATGGCGCCCACGCCGATCCCCGCGCCCAGGAGGTTACCGGCGATCGAACCCGTCGAATCGGAGTCGCCGTCGTGATTGACCGCCGCCACGATGCCGTCTTCGAACGACTCTGCTGTCAGCGCGCAGTACAGGCCGATGGCCAGGGCCTCGTCGGCCAACCAGCCCTGCCCCAACCCGGCTACAGCCTCGTGGGCCTCATGGGCGTCATGGCGGCGCCCGCCGCGACGTGCCGCGGCCTCGGCGGCCTCGACGGCGTTGAGGGTTTCGTCGTGATCACGGAACTCGACCAGGACGCGCTTGGCCTCCGCCAGCGCCTCCGCCAGCGGTATCCCCAGCACCAGCTGGTAGATGAGCGCCGCGAACACTCCGGCCGACAACGAACCCGTGGGGTGACCGTGTGTGAGGGCCGCAAGTTCGGTACCGATCCGGAACGCGCGGCGCAGCGTCCCATCGGGCTGGCGCGACACAAACAGCCCCACGGGTGCCACCCGCATCACCCCGCCGCAGCCCTTGCTGTGGTTTTCCGCGGGCTCGCCCAGATTACGTATCCCGCGAAGCGCCGAAATGCAGGTGTTGCCCGGCGCGCGCTGGCTGTGCAACTGGCGCTGCTGGTAGAGCCAGCCCGACTGGCCGTCACCGAAAGGCTCACCGACGCCGACGGGGTGCACGGGTGCTTCGCCTTGGGTGCGCAGCCATCGCAGATACGCGTTTGCGGTTACCCCGGTATAGGTCGACAAGCCCTTTATGCGTCCGCGGACCAAGTACCGCAGCAGCCCTTCGGCGGTGAACAGGGTCATTTGAGTGTCGTCGGTAACCATGCCGACACCGCCATAAGCGGGCGCATACGCCGTGATGCCCCCCGGGCCGAACCGCGCCAGGATCTGCTCACGGGTGTGAAACTCCACCGGTGCGCCCAACGCGTCGCCCACCGCGCCACCGAGCAGGCAGCCGCGGAACCGTTCCCGGTCGCCGATACTCATCCTCGGCACGCTACCGCCATGCGGACGAGCCAGCCGTACCCCGCCGGTCAATCCCAGCGGGGTACGGCCGGTACCACCCGTCATGAGTTCTGATCTGCTCGATTGCGGGGTAGGAGCAACCAGACGGCGATCGCCGCGGCCAGCGGCACCAATGCCATGGCAAGGCTGGTGGTGCGCAGCGCCGAGGCAATGAGCTCCTGGGTATCTGCCAGAACACGATGCGCCAGCTCGGGGTTGAGGCTGCCGAGGCCTCCGACGTGACCGCCGCCGCTTGAGCGCGATGCCTCCAAGGCGTTGGCGGCCTGCGCGGGAGAGATACCCAAGCCGGCGAGCCGCTGCCGGGCCCGTGCGGTGTAGAAGGTCGTGGTCAGCAGGGTGACAACGGTGGGGCCCAGGGAGTAGAAGGATTGGCCGGCCCCGGGCTTGACCGCCGACACCGAGCCCTCCAGTCCCGGCGGGGCATAGCTCATCATGATGCTGGCCTGCGGCGGCTCGACCATGGCGACGCCGACGCTCAGCATCACGACTCCCAAGGCGATCACCGGGAGGGAGGTGCTCACCCCGAAGGTGGCGAACATGCAGCTGGCCAGGGTGAGCAGTCCCAGACCCCACAGCATGGTGGTACGCGCCGAAGTCCGCATCATCATGCGACCGCCCAGGACGGCCGCTGGAGCTTGCACCACGGCGGCCAGCACCAGCAGCAGGCCCAGCACCGTCGGCGCATACCCGCGGACCACGGTGGTGTAGTAGCCCAGCAGGAGCACTCGGCCGGCCAGCAGGAAGTTGAAGGCCAATCCGGTGATGACCGCGGCGTTGAAGGGGCCGGCCCGGAAGATCCGCAGGTCCAACGCCGGCTGGTCGGTGTGCTGCTCCCACCAGACGAAGAAGACTCCGGCGGCCAGCCCGAGCAGCAGCGGCGGCACGGCCGCGCCGGGACCATGAGCCAGGCGCGACAGGCCGTAGACGAGGCTGACCATCATGAGGCCGGCCGCGCCAATACCGCGGTAGTCGATCCGGCGGCCCTGGATGCGGAACGTTTCGGGGACGAACCGCAGCGTGATCGGAATGGTGATCAGCGCCGCGGCCGGGGCGACGACCAACGCCCAGCGCCACCCCAGCGACTCGACCAGGATGTCGCCGACCAGCGGTAGCGGCGCCCCTACCAGGAATGCCGTTCCCAGGAAAAAGCTGATGGCCTTGCCTCGCTGTGCGGGCGGGAAGGTGGCGTTGATGATTGCCAGGGAGAGCCCCAGCAGAAAGGCGAAACCCACACCGGTCAGCGCACGGGTGATCATCAGGATCACTGCGTTGGGCGAGAGCGCAGCGAGCAGACCGCTGACGATCACGCCGGCCAGGCCCACCAGATACATCCGGCGTTTGCCGTAGATGTCGCCCAGCGTGCCGGCGCCGAGGATGGTCGCGGCCAGAGTCAGCGTGGCCAGACTCGCGGTGAACCCAGCGGCGGCGGTACTCATATGCAGGCCCTCGCGCACCGGTACCAGGCTGCTGGAGAAGATGGCCGGGTCGGCACCGGTGATGGCGAAGCCCAGACCCATGGCCAGCACGGTCATCCATTGGGCGAACGTCAGCTTGTCCTGGGCCGACCGGGTTTGCGTGTCGAGCGCGGTCACGGGTTCCTCCGTTTTGACGTGTGGGTGGATCGGGTTAACCGGCGGCGGGCGAGCCGACGATCACGAAGCGCTGCGCAAGGCCATATCGGGCTGCGGCGGCGCCGCTCGAATTGGCGCCTCTGCCAGCCGCTGGCAGACCGCCCAGCATGGGCGCTGCCGCATCCGGTGCAATCCGGGAAGTGGACGCTAGCCCGGTGTTCGACAATGCCGTGGCCGCGTGGCTGATGTTCGGGGCCGCGGCACCCCAACTGTGTGGTACCGACAACGCCCCGATCGAACCGGCCCGGCCCATACCCGCCGACACCATCCCGACGCGGCCCAGACCCGGCATCTTGATCGGAAAGCTGGTGACCGCCTGCGCCAGCGGCGCCGCGGCCTGTGCGGCGACCTGGCCCATCGACATGAAAGACCTGAGGACCGACGTGATGGACATGGTCGCCGACGTGCTGCCCATGACGACCTCGACCGGGGTCAGCATCCCTTCTTCCACCGTGACCACCCCGGCGATTAACGGACGGGTGGCGAACCACTTCAGCAACGGCGGCACGGTGCTGATCAACTGTGACAACTTCACCGCGTTGCTGGCGGCCGCTTGACCGGCCGTCCGGCCGACCGCGTGGACGACCTCCGGCGCTACGGCGAACGGGGTCAATCGGGTTGCAGCCGCCGCGGCGGCGGCGTAGCCGTACATCGCGGCGGCGTCCTGGGCCCACATCGTGGCGTAGTGGGCCTCGGTGGCCGCGATCGCCGGAGTGTTCTGGCCCAGGATGTTGGTCGCTACCAGCGCCATCAGCAGCGTACGGTTGGCCGCGATCTCCGCCGGCGGCACCGTCATCGCGAACGCCGCATGGTAGGCGGCCGCGGCTGCGGTGGCCTGCCCGGCGGTCGACTCGGCCTGCCCTGCTGTGACGTTCAGCCACGCTAGGTAGGGGGCGGTCGCGGTCGCCATCGCCACCGATGCCGCACCCTGCCAGGGCCCGCCGACCAGCCCCGAGATCACCGACCAGCACCGGGCGGCGGTGGAGTACAACTCGGCGGACAGCCCGTCCCAGGCCGCCGCCGCAGCCAGCAGCGGCCCGGAACCGACCCCGGCATACATGCGCGCGGAGTTGATCTCCGGCGGCAAAGCTGCGTAGTCCATCGCTGCCCCCTCGCTCAGCCGACCGCAGCGGTGTTGACGGCTTCGGCGGCGCCGTACGAGGCGGCGCTGGTGCCCAACGTGGTTACCAACTGGTCGTGAATGGCCGCGGCATGGGCGCTGATCTCCCGGTACAGGACAGCGTGTGCGGCGAACTGAGCGGCGATCAGCGCGGAAACCTCGTCGGCAGCGGGTGGCACGACCGCGGTGGTCGTGGCTGTCGCGGCCGCGTTGTGCGCGTTCATCGCCGAGCCGATACCCAGCAAATCGGCTGCTGCAGCCACCAGCGCCGGTGGCTGAGTGGTCACGAAAGACATGCGCTTACCTCCCTCTGAGTTGACCTGTGAGCTGGTCCCTGAACTGGCCGGGTACTGGCCAAGTGCTCTCTATGATCGAGACCACAGCACCGCCGCCCAAGGGCGAAATGACCCAACCCACCTCGATGGATGGTGCAAAAGTGTGCGCACACCGCGCGATCGGCGCCGGCGTGGTCGCCGCCCGCGAATGCCGCAGGCCTGTGCCCATGCCCCGGCGGTGTCTGGTCCGGTTGCAGGAATCCTCGGACTTCGTTGTCACGCTCGACGCGGCCTATCCGGCCGCGGCTACCAATCCCCTTGCACCCCAAGGCGATTCATTACCGCTACAGCGCCTACCGCGCGGCGCCAGGGTGATTTCCGGTTCACACCGGAATCCGTGCCGCTACCCAGGTCTCATGGCAAAGACCCCAAACATGTTGGCTTGCTGAGCACTATCGGCCCCGCCCGAGTGCCGGTCCCGACACTGTCGGCCACGCGTTGTTCCACAGCGTCCCCTGCCGTCGTTGTGTCCCTGCGCCCGAACGGCGGCGTCGTGGCTGTCCGGCGAAGCTTGGCGCGCAGCTTCGACAATGTGAATCGATGGTTCTCGCCGTCGTAATAGAATCGCACCGGCCGGAATAGCAAATACACCAGCAGCAGAATGGCCATCGTCAGCAGCGCCGTCCAGCTCTTGACGCCATGGGCCTTTGTCGTCCTGGTATACCGCGTGATGTACCGGTAAAAGTCAAGCACCGGGGCTTCCAGCCGCCGGCCCGATATGCCTGCGACCATTGTCGGCTCGTACGCAATCTTCAAATCGTTCTTGAACAAGGTCAGGGCAAGGTCGATATCTTCGTGCAGTAGATCTTCGGGATCCCGATGGGCCAGCTGACGGACCGCCCGCCACGCCGAGTTCCGGATTGCCATATTGGCGCCCAGGAGAAACCGCTGGTCTGTTGAGTGCCGCTCCAGATAGCTGCGAATCCGGTGGTCTCCCCAGAAACCGAGTCTTTGCAAAGGCATGTCATGGTAGAAAACCGGACCGGTCGCCGCGGCCACAGCCGGGTTGGCGAATCGGCGGCGAATTGTCGCTACCCAGTCGTCGGCGATGACGGTGTCGGCATCGATGCGGCCGATGACATCGCTGCGCGCATGGTCGAACCCATGGTTGCGCGTCGGGATGAGCCCTTGATGGTCATTCTGTTCGAGCAGGCGGATGTTGAGTTGTCGGTGGCGTCTTTGATATCGGCGCACCACCGCCAGGGTATCGTCGGTCGATTTGTTGTTGACCACGATTATCTCGTCGGGCGCGGATGTCTGGGCGATGCATGATTCCAGGCATCGACCGATAATACGGCCCTCATTATAGGCAGGGATAACTATTGCCACGGACGGCCGCGGCGACACGACGGCGGGCCGGATTTCCGCGACATTCGGAGGTCGGAAGGCGGACAGCTGTCCGCCGCGACAGGCATCCCCGCGCGTCAATACCAACTGTGCAGCGTTCACGACATTTTCCTAACCAATTGCGATCTTGCCGAGATCAAGCAAATTGTTGGTCGCCTCCAGGAACTGGTCGTTTTCGTGCGGCAGTCCAGCGGAAACGCGTAGATAGTGCGATAAACCCACGTCGCCGAGAAAGATGCCCGCGTTTACATAGGCTTCCCAGACCGCATGCGCATCATCCAGTTTCCCCAGGAGAAAGAAGCTGGTGTCGCTGTGGGGAATGTCGAATCCGGCCAGCTGAAGGGCGGTGACCATCCGATCACGTTCCAGCAGCAGTTCGGGAACTTTAGCCAGGATCTCGTCGGCGCGATCAATGATCACCGATGCCGCAGCTTGTGTCATCGATGACACGTGGTACGGAAGTCGCGTTGTGAGCAGCGTATTGATGATGTTCGGGGCAGCTATCATGTAGCCTAATTTGCCGCCGGCGAACGTGAAGGCCTGGCTCAGGGTCCGGCAGATCGCGATCTTGTCCGGATAGCGGTGTATGAGCTGGACCGCACTGTCTTTGGTTGACATTTCGATGAATGCCTCGTCGACAACAAGTATTCCGGACCGTAACCGGGACAGCACTTCCTCGAATACGCCCATGCTGAAACTGTCGCCCGTGGGATTGTTCGGATTCGCGATCACGACGACATCGGGCTGGCATCTTTCTATCGTGGTCAGGGCCGCGTCCATGTCGCGCTGCGGAAAGGCCCGGGACGGCACGCTCCTCCATTGGGTGCCGACGCTTTCCGCGATCACCGGGAAATATCTGTACGACGGTTCCAGACCCAGTACGGTTCCGCCCGGCCCGGCGAACGCGCGAAAGATCTGCTGCAATATTTCGTTGCAACCATTGGCAACCCAGATGTTTTCGGACGACACTGCGCTACGCACGTGATTGGAGACGTATTCGGCCAATTTTGTTCGTAACACGGTCGCGTTACTGTCGGGATAGGTGTTGATGGCTGCGATTTGGCCTCGGACCGCTTCGATGACGGCGTTCTGGATGTGTGGCGCCAACGGGTACGGGTTGACCGGACAATGCAAGCCGATCCCGCCATATCCGAGTAAGGCGGGAACGCGACGTCTGAGTATGTGATCCCGGTCCGGTGGTGTCGTCGAACCGCCGGGAATGTGCAGCGGAAGTGATGTGGTTTTCATATTTCCCCAATGGATTACTCGGCGGCGGTCGGTAAGACTTCGGTGGTGGAGCGGCGGCCATCACACAATGCGCGCTCGTTGACCGTGCCCATGCTCGGCAAGTTGGTCACCACCGCCGCAGACGGCTATGGCTGCCGACGATCTGTGATCCATCATCGTTATCGGGCCGTTGCCGTCCAAGGGCTAAACTTCCCAATCCGCCCGGCAAATGGTGCAAAAGTGTGCACACGGGTTTAGGGTGATTGGGTGGTATGGCAAAGTCCGTCGCCGCAGGTGTGCGAGTTGATTCGGCAGGGAGCGCGGATTGTCCTCAACGCTCCCCCGGAGTGGTTTGACGAATACGACCGGCAAACCATGGCGGCCAACCCGTCGGTAGCCGACGATCCCGTTCTGGCAGCGGCCGCCCGGCGAAGCATTCGATCAAGCCTGATGCATTGGGCCGCAGCGAATGTCAGCAACCCGGGCGCTCCAGTGCCGCCGAATGTGGGCCCCGAGCCGCTGAGTATCGCCCGGGACATGGCGCGCCGCGGCCTGGAGCCGTTCACTTTCCGTCCGGCACTGACCGTGGGCTGGCGGCTCTGGATGGATATCGGCTTCAAGCTCGCCTCCGACCCCGACGAGCTGCGCGAGCTGCTCGATGTGTCCTTTCGGTCCATCAGCAATTTCATCGACGCCACGGCTGCCGGCATCGCCGCCCAGGTGCAACAGGAACGCGACGAATTGGCCCGCGGCACTCATGCCGAGCGCCGCGAAGTGACCGCCCTGATTCTCGACGGCGCCCCGATCAGCCGCCAGCGTGCCGAAGCGCGATTGGGCTACGCCCTCAACCGCGCCCACATCGGCGCGGTCATCTGGAGCGACGAACCCGACGGCGACCTCAGCCAGCTCGACCGCGTCGCTGACGCCTTCGGCGACGCCGCCGGTTTCGCGCGGCCACTGACTGTGATCGCGAGTGCGGCCACCCGTTGGGTCTGGGTGCCCGAGTCCGCCCTCGATGTCGAGCTGGTTCGTCGGGCGGTCGAGGGCACTCCCGGCGCGCGAATCGCCATCGGCACAATCGCGAAGGGAATCGAGGGCTTCCGGCGCAGCCACCTCGAGGCGCTCACCACCCAGCGCATGGTGGCCGGGCTGCAATCCCGGCAGCGGGTAGCGTTTTTCGCCGATGTCCAGTTAATCGCATTGATCACTCAAAATCGGGAAGCCGCAGAGGAATTCATCAAGAACACGCTGGGGGACTTCGAGTCGGCCGGGCCCGAGCTGCACAAGACGGTGCTGACGTACATCAACGAGCAGTGCAGCGTCGGGCGCACCACCAAACTCCTGTACACCCACCGCAATACGTTGCTGCGCCGACTCGAGCGCGCCGAGCAACTCCTGCCTCGGCCCTTGGAGCACAGTAGCGTTCACGTCGCCGTCGCGCTCGAGGCCTTGCAGTGGCGCGGCAAACCGGCCAACTAACGAGGTTCAGCGTCCTCCCATGCCGGCCATACCGGTATGTCCACCGATTTCATCGATGCCCGTCTGGTCCACCGAATCCACCGGGTCCGCCGAATCCGCCTGGTCCGCCGATCCCGCCGATTTGACCCGGGCTTCCGATGCCACCGGGGGTTCCCGGAACGCCCCATTGGGGTCCATAGGGTCCGTACGGCTCACCGGGTGCCGGCGGCCCTTCCGGTCCACCCGGTCCGCCCCAGCCGCCGGGCCCATACACGCCTCCGGGGGTGCCGGGCGGCGGTGGCCCGATATGCGTGGGCGCCGCTGCGGGGCCCGGCGTCGCGGCCAGCTCACATTGTTGCGAAACGTTGTTCCAGACCCAGCCAATGGGGCAATTGCCGTCGGCCCGGCTGATCGCCGGTGAGCCGACGCCGAGCACCGGCAAGAACGCCAGCAGCAGAGTAAGCGCGGCAATGGCGCCGCACCGTGGTAACAAATGCCGCATCGCAGAACCTCTTTCGTCACCTGGTCATTGCTACTTGGTTGCCGTGTGGGTCGACGGCAGAAAACTTCCGTAGGCCGCACACTGCCCGAGATCGGCTGCATAACCGAACGCACGCGTGTAGGCGGTGCGGCCGTTGATGAGCACGGCTTCGACCGCGTCGTCGTTGCGGTTGACCACGCGGTCGACCCCGAAGGCGTCGGGCGCGGGTGCCTCGCTGATCTCGAAGACCTGGTCGGTGAGTCCGTCGGGGTTGACCACCACGACGTCGGCGCGGGCCCCGATGCGCAGCCGTCCCGCCTCCACGCCCCACCAGTCAGCCAGATCCGAGGTGAGCTTGCGCACCATCTCGCCGACGGTGAGCTTCGGTTGCGGCTGTTGTTCTGCCCGTTTGGCTATCGTCAGCGCGCGCAGCCCGAAGTTGTAGTTGGCCAGACTGCGCAGGTGGGCTCCGGAGTCGGCGAAGCCGACGTGGGTGCCGGGGCTGGCCAGCAGGTCGACGACGATGTCGGGGCGGTGATTGCCCACCACGGTGTACCAACGCAATTTGTCGCGCCAGGTTGCGGCCAGATCGAGGAACACCTCGGCGGGGTGCTGTCCGCGCTCCCGGCTGAGGTCTTCGAAAGTGCGGCCCACCACCGATGAATCCGGGCAATCAATGATCACCGCTTCGTCGAATCGCCGGTTCCATAGCCCGTTCATCATGAATCCGCCCATGTCCTTGATGAATTGGGCGCGGAAGGCCGGGTCGCTCAGCAGCGCGTACTGGTCGTCGGCGGTGCGCAGGTTGCGCAGGGTGACGCCGCTGCTGAACTCCTCGAAGGCGGCGAAATCCACTCCGTCGGCGAAAATCGTCATCGGGCCCGGCAGCGCCTGAAAACGCATGTCGCCGTTGAGGACTCGGTTGGTCACCAAGGCGAGTAGGCGCGATACCCGGTGCAGCATCGGGTTGGACTTGAAGTCCATTGCGGTGAGCAGGCTGGTGCGCAGCGGACGTCGGCCGATGCCCGCGGCAGTCAACGCGAACGCGAAGACGTTTACCTGTGTCTCGGCGTCTGGAGCGCTCTGCAGGATGCGGCCCCTACGACGTAGCCGCTTGTGCAGCCGCCGGTACTCGCGCCACCGGGCGAATGTCGACGGCAAGGGTTGTGCCCAGGCGCGGTCGCCGGCCAGCTTGTCGCGGCGGGTGGTCATCGTCGACAATCCCAGGAAGCCCTCGTCCAGGGCGTCGTCGAGGATGCGCTCCATTGCCGCGATCTGACTGTCGCTGGGCTGAAAGTGCTTGTTAGTGGCGGCTTCTAAGCCCAGCACGCCGACCCGCAGGTCGCTGTGACCCAACATGGCCGCGACATTGGGGCCCAGCGGCTGCTGCTGTAGCCACCGGCGGTATTCGCGGGGTGTGGTCCAGGTCTTGCTCTCCTGCAGGATCGCCTTGATGCCCGAATGCGGGATGGCCTCCACTCGAGCGAACAGGTCCGCCGAATCATCGGCATCCACGGTCACCATGCTCAGCGAGCAGTTGCCGGTGACCACCGTTGTCACCCCGTGCCGCACCGACTCGGGAAGCCCAGGGGCGGTGACTATTTCGGCGTCGTAGTGCGAGTGAGTCTCTAAAAAGCCTGGCATTACCCATTTTCCGGCGGCGTCGATCACCTCATCGAAGCTGCCCGGATTCAGCTGTTGCGCGGACACGTTGATCACCACCCCGTCGGCGATCGCGATGTCGCGGACAACCCCTGCCGCGCCGCCGCCGTCGAAAACCAGCCCGCGCGAAATCAATACTCGGGGGCTGGGCGTGCCGGTGCTGTCCGTGGCGTTCATGGGCTGGCTCCCTTCGGCTGGATCCGGCGCTAGCGCCGGGCGCACTGAGCTGACCTATCACCGTCCTGCCGTCTGGCCGCATGAGTGAGGTAAGCGAAGTGCTCTTCATGATCGACGTCGCAGCAACGCCGGCTAAAGGGCACAATGTCCCAACTCGCCGGAAGGCATGGTGCAAAAGTGTGCATGGCCGGCTTACCAGTTCCCGGCAACCAACGCCGAACGACCCGCAACCGCGACGCTTTCGCGACTGCGGCGGCGACGCCGCGCTATGGCCTACCTCGCGATTGGGGCCAACCGGATCAGGTAGCCAACATGATCAGCCGGCCGAGGCTCAGCAAGCCTGAATTGGCGATCCCGGTGTTGAAGAAGCCCGAGTTGAAACCGCTGAGCATACCGCTAGGGAACGGGCCCATGACGTCGGTGACACCGGTGTTGAAAAAGCCTGAGGTGACGCCGGTGACAAGCGGCCCGCCGGAGGCCGAATTGAAGAAGCCCGAAATGCCATGACCATCGATGTTGGCGTTGCCCTTGTGGCCGACGCCCAGGCTGGGCAGGTTCTGCAGGAATTGGTGCACCAACGCTTAGTTAACACGTTGTGCGCCAGTATGATTCATGACCAAACGCAGTCAGTATCGACAACCGCAGTTGCGCGGATTGGTGAATGCCGCACTAAGATGGCTGGCGATCGTAAGGAGGTCAACATGATTGGCGAAGCTGACGCCATCTATCTGAACGGTGACATCGTCACGATTGACGATGAGAACCCAACGGCCGAAGCAGTCGCCATCAAGGACGGTCGCATCGTCGCCGTCGGGGCTTGCGACGACGTTGTACAACAACACCAAGGCCCGCGAACGCGCACCGTCGATCTCGCCGGCAAAACCCTGCTGCCTGGCTTCATCGACCCGCACAGCCACTACATCAATGCGCTCACGGTGGCCAACCAGGTCAATGTGTTCGCGCCACCGGCGGGTCCGGGTGCCGACGTCGACGCCATCGTCGCGGAGCTGAAGAGCTTCCGCGACGCGCGCAACATCCCCGAGGGCGAGGTCATCATGGGCTACGGCTACGACGAGACGGTCATGCCCGGGGGCCGCACCCTGCATCGAGAAGACCTCGACAAGGACTTCCCGAACAACCCGGTGATGGTCGGGCACGTGTCGTTGCACGGCGCCGTGCTCAATTCCGCGGCCATGGAAAAGTACGGCATTTCAGCGAGCACCGTCACGCCACCGGGCGGGGTGATCGTGCGTAAGGACGGCTCGGACGAACCCGACGGCCTCGTCATGGAAACCGCATTTCTGCCGATCTTCGCGTCGCTGCCCAAGCCCACCCGCGAGCAAGAGGTCGAGTGGAGCATCGCCGGCCAAATGCTTTACGCCGCAGCCGGTATCACGACGGCCCACGAGGGGGCGACGCACGCGGCGGACATCGCTGTGATGCAGCGGGCAGCCGCCGGTGGTGCCACCCTCATCGACATCGTCGCCTATCCGTTCATTCTCGATCTCGACGCGGTTCTCGAGGACAACCCGCCCGACACATTCGGGACCTACCACAACCGTGTCAAACTCGGTGGCGTCAAAGTCACTCTCGACGGCTCGCCGCAGGGCCGGACCGCGTTCTTCACCACCCCCTACCTGGTCGACGGACCCGACGGACAGCAGAACTGGACCGGCGAGCTCCCGTTCCCGCAGGAAACCGTCGACTCCTGGTTCAAAAAGGTCTACGACCTCGGTGTGCCGCTGAACATCCACGCTAACGGTGACGCCGCCATCGACGTCCTGCTCAAGGCACACGAATACGCCGCTGCCGACGACCTTTCCAAAGACCGCCACACCACGGTCATCCACTCCCAGTTCGTGCGGCGCGACCAGCTCGACAAGTACGTCGAATACAACCTGATCCCGTCGCTGTTCACCGAGCACGCGTTCTACTTCGGCGACACCCATGTCCGGCTGCGCGGTAGGGAACAGGCGCATTTCCTCAGCCCGATTCGGACAGCGATCGACATGGGCCTGCGCCCGACCAATCACACCGACTTCAACGTCTCGCCCCTCGACCAACTGTTCGTGGTGTGGACGGCGGTCAATCGCGTCTCCCGCAGCGGCGAGGTCATCGGTGCCGATCAGCGTGTCACGGCGCTCGAGGCGCTCGAAGCGATCACCATCAACGCCGCGTATCAGTACCGCGAGGAGCAGTCCAAGGGCTCGATCACGGTTGGCAAACTCGCCGATCTGGTGATCCTGGACAACAACCCACTCAGCGTCGACCCGATGGACATCAAAGACATCAAGGTCGTCGAGACGATCAAAGAGGGGCGCACGATCTATCGCAGACCGGTCGCCGCCGCGTGACCACCGGTCGAGCTCTAAGAGCCGGACCCGTCATGCCGAGCGGCGGATACCCCGGCTGCGCCCGATACCGCCCTTGAGCAGCAGGTCGCGCTCCGATTCGGACAAGCCGCCCCATACGCCGTAGGGCTCGCCCACGTCCAGCGCGTGGGAGCGGCACTGCTCGATCACCGGGCAGCGGCGGCACATTTCCTTGGCGCGCTGCTCGCGTAGCATGCGGGCGCGGCCGCGCTCGCCGTCGGGATGGAAGAACATCGATGAGTCGACTCCGCGGCACAAACCCTGCAACTGCCAGTTCCAGATGTCGGCGTTGGGCCCAGGTAGCTGCTCCGGCTGTGGCATTGCTCATTTCCTCTCTGCACGGCACATCCAAGTGGAGGTTACGTTCGCGAACGCGCAAGGTGTGCAACTGATACTTCAGAGGAGTCACCGATGACTACCAGACAACGCTAAACGCTAGGGGGACTGCCAAATTTCCGTCAATAGCCCGCCGGAGCGGCCAAATACCTGCGCGTTGGGCGAGAATTAACTCGCTGTTCATCTGTCACGCATTTGGCAACGGCCAAGCGTGCCATCGAGACCGGTTCGAAATCTCATCTTCGCAGTTCAGCGTGCTGCTGTGAGCCTGCTGTAATTTGCCGACAGATGGCTGTGAGTAATGTGCACGTAACACAGAAACCACAAACTTTTTACCGCTCAAGGTGTGTGAAACCCTAATGTTCGAACCTCGATCGGCACTCGGCGCGTCGCGGCACGCCTTTTCCCTATTCATCTACCACGGGATTCGCCCGCCACCGGATTCACCCACCGCGGGATTTGCCGGCCTCGGCGCCGCGGCCCCGCAGGTGGCGTCGGGCGGGCCGCGCGGATTGCGCCGGCGTGGGCTGCGCCTATGCCACAACGGGGTGGCAATTGCGGCGGTGGATCCAGGCTAGGGTGCAGCTATCACCGTGCAGGAATCTCGACACACTTCGTCGACCGCTATGGCGATTGAATCCATTGAGTCGCGGTTAGCCGATGCAGCCTTCGGGAGTAGCCCGGGCAGCTGGCCGCTACCCACGGCGACGACACCACGACAGCTGTGGCTGCGCGCCGTGGCCGCCGGGGGACAAGGTCGCTACGGCTCGGCGTACACCGACCTGGAGTCGCTGCGCCGACGCGTCCCGGCGGGCCGCTTGGCGTCGCTGGCGCACAGCACCCAGGGGGCCTTCCTGCGCCAGCTCGGCTGGCACACCCTGGCGCGGGGCTGGGACGGCCGCGCCATGGCACTGGCCGGGGCGGATCCGGAGGCTTGCGCCGATGCGCTGATCGGGCTGGCGGCCGACGCTCTGGGCGTCGGCCGCTTTGCCGTCTCGGCGACGTTGCTGACGCGTGCCGATACGGTGCTCGATGCGGCCGGGTTGCCGGCCGACGTGGCGAACCGGCTGGCGGTGCGCCGCGGCTGGGTGGCCGCGGAGTTGGCGATGTTCTCGGGTGAGGCGGCGACCGCCGTCGACTGCGCGCAGCAAGCGGTCGAGTCGGCGCGGGCCGGCGGGTCGGCCAGGCACCAGGTTAAAAGTGAGGTGGTGCTGGCTGCGGCGCTGTGCAGTGCCGGCGCGGCCGAGCGGGCTCGCGACGTCGGTGCAGAGGCGCTGGTAACTACCGGGCGCCTGGGTCTGATTCCGCTGCGCTGGGCGTTGGCTTGCTTGCTGATCGATATCGGGAGTGTCACGTTTTCGACGCGTCAGTTGCGCGAAATTCGTGATATCTGCGCAGATCAAGTACGGCGCGCCGGTGGGACCTGGCGTCCCGCTTGATTCGCCGCTCGACCGTTATTGTCAATCCGTGAGTTAGCCCGGGATGTGTCCGGTTCGTAACGTTGGAGATATCGCCGTCAATGACAATTGAAGGGGAACGTCTCGACGCGGTGGTTGCGGAGGCCGTGGCAGGAGACCGGAACGCACTTCGGGAGGTGCTGGAGACCATCCGTCCGATCGTGGTGCGATATTGCCGGGCGCGAGTCGGCACCATCGAGCGCAGTGGCCTCACAGCAGACGATGTGGCACAGGAGGTGTGCTTGGCCACCATAACGGCGCTTCCGCGCTATCGGGACCGAGGACGCCCGTTCCTGGCCTTCCTCTACGGCATCGCGGCGCACAAGGTCGCGGACGCTCATCGCGCGGCCGGCCGTGACCTTGCGTACCCCGCCGAGTCGGTTCCGGACCGCCGATCGGCCGACGCCGGCCCCGAACAGCTTGTCATCGAGGCCGATTCGGTGACCCGAATGAACGAACTGCTTGAGATCTTGCCGGCCAAGCAACGGGAGATCCTCATCCTGCGCGTTGTCGTCGGCCTGTCCGCCGAGGAGACCGCGGCCGCCGTCGGCAGTACGACGGGAGCGGTCCGGGTAGCCCAGCATCGCGCACTTCAGCGGCTCAAAGACGAAATTGTCGCGGCAGGTGACTATGCGTGATTCCGGTTTCGATCGACCCGGCCTGGACGAACTGGCCGGCACCGAGCTACTCCTCGACGCTCTCGCCGGCCGCGCCGACGTCACCCTCGACGATCCACACGAAGATGCGCTGGCCGCCCTGCTGGGGCAGTGGCGCGACGATTTGCGGTGGCCACCGGCCAGCGCTCTGGTCTCACCCGATGAGGCCGTCGAGGCGCTGATCGAAGGAATCGCCGAGCGCCGGCGCTCTCGCCGCGCGCTGGCCGCGGTCGGGTCGGTGGCTGCGACGCTGCTCGCACTCAGTGGGTTCGGTGCGCTGGTGGCCGATGCCCGCCCCGGCGATACCCTCTACGGACTGCACGCGATGATGTTCAACGAGCCGCGCGTCAGCGACGACCCGATTGTGTTGTCCGCCAAGGCCGACCTGGCCAAGGTTGAGCAATTGATCGCCCAGGGCCAGTGGGACCAGGCCGAAACCCAGCTGGCCGAAGTCAGCAGCACCCTGCAGGCCGTCAATGACGGCAGCCGACGGCAGAACCTGCTGAACGAGTTGAACCAGCTGAACACCAAGGTCGAAAAGCGCGATCCCAACGCGACTCTGCCACCGAGCCCGTCGCCCCGGTCCGTGCTTTCCAGGGTCCTTGCCCCGAGTGACTCGCCGGTGACCTCGTCGGCCCCGCCGGCTCCCGACGCCGAGCCGGCAGCGACATCAGGGGCACCGGAATCGACGGCGCCGACCAGTCCGGTCACGTCCGAGATGTCGACCGGTAGCCCGGCACCAACGTCGAAGCCGACGGCCAGTCCGTCGTCGCCGCCGCCCACCAGCACGCCGGTGTCTCCGGCTGCGGGCGCATCGGAGCCTGGCTCATCGCCGGCACCGGCCGGGGAACCAGGCTAGAAGGAGCTACCGGGCGGACCGCCTAGTGACGGCGGTGGAACCCGTCCGCGTCTGACGTCGCTTCGTTGAGCGAGGCATCGGCGTATCCGCGGCAGTAATCCCACGTGACGTAGGCGTCCGGCTCGGGATCGTAGGCCGGCTCGTGCGGGCGGACGGTGCCGTCGATCAGCAGCTGCAGCAGGTTGGCCCGCAGCATGTCCCAGTCGTGGTAGTGGTCCTGCTGGCACTCGTCGCAGCAGACCACCAGGCCGCGAATCCCCTTGTGCGCTAATAGAGCTTCGTAGACGGCGAGGTCGGCCAGGTCAGCCTCTACCGCCAGCCGCTCCTGCTGATCGAGGGGCTGACCGGGCTCGACGGCCTCCAGCGCCGCCGACGGGTCACAGGGGTCGTCGGCAAACGGATCGGGCGGCAAACCCGGCGGCAGGTGGTCGCGCACGCCTCTACACTACGCAGCCAGGCAGCCATCGCGCCAGAAATTCAGCGGGCGCGCCGTACGGGTCGGACCCACCCGCGCCGCAAGCTGCGGGCCGGGTACGGGCTATTGCCCGGTTCGCCCCGTGCCGCTCCATGGTTGGGGTGACCGCGATCTCACGCCGCTTCGCGGCCTGCGTCGTCGCCGGGGCGGGAGCCGATAGGATGGGTTTCTCACTCCGCATGCGTATGGAGGGCCCCCCGATGTCCCGTGGCATGTCTCGCCTGGAAGAAAGCTCCGACCTGGTCGGCAGCCCGTATGTGCGCGATGCGCACGTCGGGGGCCTGACCGGTGACTCGGTGCCCACCGGCGGCGACGACCCGCACAAGGTGGCCATGCTGGGGCTGACGTTCGACGACGTGCTGTTGCTGCCCGCGGCCTCGGATGTGGTGCCCGCGACGGCCGACACTTCCAGCCAGCTCACCACGAAGATCAGGCTCAAGGTACCGCTGGTCAGCTCGGCGATGGACACCGTCACCGAATCTCGCATGGCGATCGCGATGGCCCGGGCCGGCGGTATGGGCGTGCTGCACCGCAATCTTCCGGTCGCCGAACAGGCCGGCCAAGTCGAAATGGTCAAGCGCTCCGAGGCCGGCATGGTCACCGATCCCGTCACCTGCCGACCGGACAACACCTTGGCCCAGGTCGATGCGCTGTGCGCCCGGTTCCGGATCTCCGGGTTGCCGGTGGTCGACGACGACGGTGCGCTGGTCGGCATCATCACCAATCGGGACATGCGCTTTGAGGTCGATCAGGGCAAGCAGGTCGCCGAGGTGATGACCAAAGCCCCGCTGATCACCGCCCAGGAGGGGGTCAGTGCGTCGGCTGCGCTGGGCCTGTTGCGCCGGCACAAGATAGAGAAGCTGCCCGTCGTGGACGGGCGGGGCCGGCTGACCGGCCTGATCACCGTGAAGGATTTCGTCAAGACCGAGCAGCATCCGCTGGCCACCAAGGACAGCGACGGCCGGCTGCTGGTCGGTGCCGCCGTCGGGGTCGGCGGCGATGCGTGGGTGCGCGCCATGATGCTGGTGGACGCCGGGGTCGACGTGCTGGTCGTCGACACTGCGCACGCCCACAACCGGCTGGTGCTCGATATGGTCCGCAAGCTCAAGGCCGAAGTGGGCGACCGGGTCGATGTGGTCGGCGGCAACGTCGCCACCAGGTCGGCGGCCGCAGCCCTGGTCGACGCCGGCGCCGACGCGGTGAAGGTGGGCGTGGGCCCGGGCTCGATCTGCACGACCCGGGTGGTGGCCGGTGTCGGCGCACCCCAGATCACCGCGATCCTGGAAGCCGTCGCGGTGTGCCGGCCGGCGGGTGTGCCGGTGATCGCCGACGGGGGACTGCAGTATTCCGGCGATATCGCCAAGGCGCTGGCCGCGGGCGCGTCGACGACCATGCTCGGTTCGCTGCTGGCCGGCACCGCCGAGGCGCCCGGCGAGCTGATCTTCGTCAACGGCAAGCAGTACAAGAGCTACCGCGGCATGGGATCGCTGGGAGCCATGCAAGGCCGGGGCGGGGGCAAGTCGTACTCCAAGGACCGCTACTTCGCCGACGACGCGCTCTCCGAGGACAAGTTGGTGCCCGAGGGGATCGAGGGCCGGGTGCCGTTCCGCGGCCCGCTGAATTCGGTGATCCACCAGCTGACCGGCGGCCTGCGCGCGGCGATGGGCTACACCGGCTCGCCCACCATCGAAGTGCTGCAGCAGGCGCAGTTCGTCCGGATCACGGCGGCCGGTCTCAAAGAGAGCCACCCGCACGACGTCGCCATGACCGTCGAAGCGCCCAACTACTACGCTCGCTGACGGCGCATCATGGTCGAGATCGGCATGGGCCGCACGGCACGGCGCACCTACGAACTCAGCGACATCAGCATCGTGCCGTCGCGGCGGACCCGTTCGTCGAAAGACGTGTCCACGGCCTGGCAGCTTGACGCCTACCGGTTCGAAATCCCGTTGCTGGCACACCCTACGGACGCCCTGGTGTCGCCGGAGTTCGCGATCGAGCTGGGCCGCCTGGGCGGCCTGGCCGTGCTCAACGGCGAGGGACTGATCGGCCGGCACGCCGACGTCGAGGCCAAGATCGCCCAGCTGCTAGAAGCTGCAGCGGCCGCCCCCGAACCGTCGGCGGCGATCCGGCTGCTGCAGGAGCTGCATGCGGCGCCGTTGAACCCCGAGCTGCTCGGCGCCGCCGTCGCCCGTATCCGGGAAGCCGGGGTGATCACCGCGGTGCGGGTCAGTCCGCAAAACGCCCAGTCACTGACCCCGGTGCTGCTGCAGGCCGGGATCGACCTGCTGGTCATCCAGGGCACGATCGTCTCGGCCGAGCGGGTAGCCAGCGATGGGGAGCCGCTGAACCTGAAGACCTTCATCGCCGAGCTCGACATTCCGGTGGTCGCCGGCGGCGTGCAGGATCACCGCACAGCCCTGCACCTGATGCGCACCGGCGCCGCCGGCGTCATCGTGGGCTACGGCTCCACGCAAGGGGTGACCACCACCGACGAGGTGCTGGGCATCAGCGTGCCGATGGCCACCGCGATCGCCGACGCCGCGGCCGCACGGCGCGAATACCTCGACGAGACCGGCGGCCGCTACGTGCACGTGCTGGCCGACGGCGATATCCACACCTCCGGTGAGCTGGCCAAGGCCATCGCCTGCGGGGCCGACGCGGTGGTGCTCGGCACACCGTTGGCCGAGGCCGCCGAGGCGCTGGGGCAGGGCTGGTTCTGGCCGGCCGCTGCGGCGCACCCGTCGTTGCCGCGCGGAGCGTTGCTGCAGATCGCGGTGGGTGAGCGGCCGCCGCTGGAACGGCTGCTCAACGGGCCGTCCGACGACCCGTTCGGCACCCTCAATCTGGTCGGCGGGCTGCGTCGATCAATGGCCAAAGCCGGTTATTGCGACCTCAAGGAATTCCAGAAAGTCGGGCTGACGGTCGCGACTTGATCGCGAACGCCGACAGCAGCGCCGTTAACAGCGGTCGCGGCCGCGCTCAATGGCGGTGCGGGTCTGCGTTGATCCAGCCGCGAACATCATGGTTGCCACTGCGAATTGGAGATATTTGCTGCGGAACCGGAGTAGTGTCTGCTGCACGGAAATGGTTGCTGCTGGCAACAAAGTCGTTGCGATGAGCATGGGTGAGTCGTTGCGGAGCGCGTAGCGACGCGTGGTAGTCGCTTCGGTGGTGATCCAGCTCCGCTGCCCGGCAGCTTCTGAGGAGGGGTTGCTGTCGTGAATTTTGTGGTATTGCCTCCGGAGATCAACTCGGCGCTGATGTTGGCCGGCGCGGGGTCCGGCCCGACGCTGGCGGCCGCGGCGGCCTGGGATGGACTGGCCGCCGAGTTGGGCGACGCGGCGAGTTCGTTCTCGGCGGTGACCTCGGGGCTGACTGCCGGGTCCTGGCAGGGTCCGGCGGCGATGGCGATGGCCGCCGCTGTTGCCCCGTACGCGAACTGGCTGAGCGCGGCAGCGGCCCGAGCTGCGGGTGCGGCCGCTCAGGCGAGGGCGGCCGCGGCGGTGTTCGAGGCGGCCTTGGGCGCCATGGTGCACCCGGGATTGGTAGCGGCTAACCGCAATCAGCTGGTGTCACTGGTGCTGTCCAACCTGTTTGGGCAGAATGCGCCCGCGATCGCGGCGACGGAGGCCGCGTACGAACAGTTATGGGCCCAGGATGTGGCGGCGATGGTGGGCTATCACGGTGGGGCATCAGCGCTGGCTGCCCGGCTAGCGCCGTGGCAACAAGCGCTGGGAGCCGCGCCCGGTGCGGCCGCCTCCGTCATACCCGGGTTGACTATCGGCAACATCGGGGTGGGCAACCTGGGCATCGGCAATATCGGCGACTACAACCTGGGCAGCGGGAACACCGGCAATGCGAACCTGGGCAGCGGGAACACCGGCAATGCGAACTTCGGTGGCGGTAACACCGGCCTGTTCAACCTGGGCAGCGGCAACACCGGCAACACCAACTTCGGCTACGGAAACCGCGGCAATCTCAACTTCGGCAGCGGAAACCGCGGTAACGGGAACTTCGGCTTCGGAAACGTTGTCGGCGATAACAATTTCGGCTTCGGCAACCGCCTCGGCAACGGTAACCTAGGCAGCGCCAACATCGGGAACACCAACTTCGGCACGGCCAATATCGGCGACTTCAACTTTGGCAGCGGTAACCGCGGCACCTCTAACGTGGGCTTCGGGAACCTCGGCAACAACAACCTAGGCTTTGGCAACAACGGCAACAACAACATCGGTTTCGGGCTCACTGGCGACAACATGGTGGGCATCGGTGCGCTGAACGCGGGTATCGGAAACCTTGGCATCGGGAACGCCGGCGACAACAACATTGGGTTCTTCAACTCCGGCAGCAACAACGTGGGGTTCTTCAACTCGGGGAACGGAAACTTCGGTTTCGCGAACGCGGGTAACACCGACACGGGCTTCTGGAATGCGGGTTCCTTCGACACCGGCTTCGGGAACGGTGGCAGCCTAAACTTCGGTTTCGGCAACGCGGGCTTGGGCAACGTAGGCGTCGGCAACGGCGGCAATGGGAATGTGGGCTTCGCTAACTCGGGCGGCGAAAACACCGGCAGTTTCAACTCGGGTGGCGACAACTTCGCGAACGGCGGAAACACGGGCAGCTTCAACTCGGGCGACCTCAACACCGGGTTCTTTAATTCGGGTGCCACCAATACCGGTCTGTTCAATGCGGGCAGCGTCAACACGGGCATTGGCAGCCCGGACACTCAGCCGGGTTCGGTCTCGGGCTTCGGCAATACGGGCACCGCTCTGTCGGGCTTCAACAACTCGGGCAGCTTCACCTCCGGCTTCATGAACACGAACACGGGTGCGGGCTTTACCTCGGGCTTCAACAACGTGGGCGACTTCCACGTGGGCTTCTTCAACACGGGCTCGGGCAACGACGGCTTCGGCAACTCGGGCACCGGCACGAACGGCATCGCGAACTCGGGCACCTTCAGCTCAGGCATCGCGAACTCGGGCACCAACAGCTCGGGCGGTTTCAACACCGGCGATGACCAGTCGGGCTTCTTCAACTAGTAAGGGTGGCCGATTGACGGCCCGAATGTAAAGAAGGTCATACTGGCGCGATGAAGCCGGATTACGACGTCCTGATTATCGGTTCGGGTTTTGGCGGCAGTGTCAGCGCGCTGAGGCTGACAGAGAAGGGCTACCGGGTCGGTGTGCTGGAGGCGGGCCGCCGGTTTTCCGACGAGGAGTTCGCCAAGACGTCCTGGGATCTGCGTAAGTTCTTGTGGGCACCCCGATTGGGTTGCTATGGAATCCAGCGCATCCACCCGCTGCGCAACGTGATGATCCTGGCGGGCGCCGGGGTGGGCGGCGGGTCACTGAACTACGCCAACACCTTGTACGTACCGCCGGAGCCGTTCTTCAAGGACCAGCAGTGGCAGCACATCAGTGATTGGCGCGACGAGCTGATGCCGCATTACGAGCAGGCGCAGCGGATGCTGGGCGTGGTGAAGAATCCGACCTTCACCGACGCCGACCGTATCGTCAAGGAAGTCGCCGACGAGATGGGATTCGGTGACACCTGGGTGCCGACGCCGGTCGGAGTGTTCTTCGGCCCCGACGGCACCAAGGCGCCGGGCAAAACCGTGCCCGACCCTTATTTCGGCGGCGCCGGGCCGGCCCGTACCGGCTGCATCGAATGCGGTGAGTGCATGACCGGCTGCCGCCACGGCGCCAAGAACACGTTGCTGAAGAACTACCTTGGGCTGGCGGAATCAGCTGGGGCACGAGTGATTCCGATGACGACGGTGAAGGGCTTCGAACAGCGGGCCGACGGGCTGTGGGAGGTTCGCACCGTCCGCACCGGCAGTTGGGCGCGCCGCGACCGGCGCACCTTCACCGCCACGTACCTGATCTTGGCCGCGGGCACCTGGGGCACCCAGCATCTGCTGTTCAAGATGCGCGACGCCGGCAAGCTGGCCAAGCTGTCCGAAAAGCTCGGCGTATTGACCCGCACCAACTCCGAGTCGATTGTCGGCGCCGCGCGGCTGAAGGTCTCACCGGAGCTGGACCTGACGCACGGGGTGGCCATCACGTCGTCGATCCATCCGACGCCGGACACCCACATCGAGCCCGTCCGCTACGGCAAGGGGTCCAACGCGATGGGGCTGCTGCAGACGTTGATGACCGACGGGACGGGTCCCGAGGGCACCGACACGCCGCGCTGGCGGCAGCTACTGCAGCAGGCCGGCGAGAATCCGCGCAAGATGATCCGGCTGCTCAATCCCCGGCAGTGGAGCGAGCGGACCGTGATCGCGCTGGTGATGCAGCACCTGGACAACTCGATCACCACGTTCACCAAGCGCGGGAAGCTCGGCATCCGTTGGTACTCCAGCAAGCAGGGACACGGCCAGCCGAACCCCACCTGGATCCCGATCGGCAATGAGGTCACCCGACGCATCGCCGCCAAGATCGACGGCGTGGCCGGCGGCACCTGGGGCGAACTGTTCAACATCCCGCTCACCGCGCACTTCCTCGGTGGCGCCGTGATTGGGGACAGCCCCCAAAGCGGCGTCATCGACCCCTACCACCGGGTCTACGGCTACCCGACACTGTTCGTCGTCGACGGTGCCGCGATCTCGGCGAACCTCGGTGTCAACCCGTCGCTGTCCATCGCCGCCCAGGCCGAGCGCGCCGCGTCGCTCTGGCCGAACAAGGGCCAAAACGACCAGCGGCCGCTGCAGGGGGATGCCTACCGCCGGCTGGAGCCCATCGAGCCCGAGCACCCGGTGGTGCCCGCCGGCGCGCCCGGGGCGCTGCGGTGGCTGCCGGTCGATCCGGTCAGCAAGACAGGCTAGATCCGCCGGCTCCTCAGCCGGCCAAAGCCAGTGGCGCGCCGCTGACCACGCGGCTGCGCCGGCCGTGCACGTCGACGGGCACGTCGCCCATCAGGGTGACTCGGTGCATCAGCCGGTGCTGGTCGTCGTAGTCGTCGATGGCCCGGTGCTGGGTCGCCCGGTTGTCCCAAATGGCCACATCGCCCCGTTCCCAGTTCCAGCGAATCGTGTTCTCCGGCGCGGTGATTCGCCGTTGCAGTAATTCGAAGAGCACGCTTGACTCGTGGCTGTCCAAGCCGACGAAATTGCGCACGAAGCTGCCGGCCAGCAGGGTGCGCTCACCGGTTTCCGGGTGCACCCGCACCACCGGATGCTCGGTCTGGAAATCGGGTTTCTGAAACGCCTGCCGGTGCGCCCGCTGGGCCTCGGTCAATGGTTCGGCATGCAGGTAGTCGTGGCGGTTGGTGTGCAGCGCCCACAGGTTTTCAGTCAGGCACTTGAGCGGTTCGGGCAGCCCTTCGTAGGCCGCCGCGGTGTTGGCCCACAGCGTCGACCCACCGTAGCCGGGCAGCGTGACCGCGCGCAGCACCGAGGCCGAAGGGTAGTTGGCGGCGAAGGTGACGTCGGTGTGCCAGCGGTTGGCCTTGCCGTATTCGGAGTTGATCGGGGTGATGATCGGCGCGTTCTCGGCGGCCAGCATGGCCGCGGCCGGGTGCCCGATCGGCGCGCCCAGCAGGCCGGCAAACGCCAGCTGCTGCTGGTCGTCGAGGTGGTGCTGGCTGCGGAAGAAGATCACTTTATGGGTCAGCAGTGCCTTACGGATCTGGTCGACCTCGGCGGGATCGAGGTCACCGCCAAGGCGTACACCGTCCATTTGGGCGCCGATACGGCTGCCCAGCTTCTGCACGGCTATCAGGTCTGTCATTGCATGGTCCTTCGGAGACGGGTGTAGTCGGTTGACTACATGGGGTAGCGTAGTCGAGTGACTACACAACCGGCAAGCGGTCGCCGTGCCACGCCCACCGGGCGAGACGAGGTGGCCGCCGCAGTCCTGGAGGCCGCTGCCGACCTGTTCGCCGAGCGCGGCCCGGCCGCCACCTCGATCCGCGACATCGCCGCCCGATCGCAGGTCAACCACGGGCTGGTGTTTCGGCATTTCGGGACCAAGGACCAACTCGTCGGTGCCGTGCTGAACCACCTGGGCGCCAAGCTCACCGGGCTGCTGCACTCCGGGGCGTCCACCGAGGTTGTCGACCGCGCCCTCGACCGGCAGATGCGGGTGTGGGCCCGTACGCTGCTCGACGGGTATTCGGCCGAGCAGCTACGGACCCGCTTCCCCAACGTCGCCGAACTGCTGGACTACGTGCGGACCCGCCACGGCGACGACTCCAGGGCGCGGCTGGCGGTCGCCAATTACATGGCGCTGCAACTGGGTTGGCGGCTGTTCGAACCCATGCTGCGCTCGGCGACCGGACTCGACGAGTTGCCGCAGGCCGAACTGCGGCAGGCGGTGATCGCTGAGGCCGCCCGGATACTCGAACCGCACTGACGCGGCGCGTCCCCGCGCGCGGCGGCGCCGCGGCTGCGTCAGTGGCCGCCGATGCGCCGACGGTGGATCGGCTCGCGGCCGGGCGGCTGCGGCGGTGGCGGCAGCAGCGGCTTGCGCGGGCGCACGGCAATGGTCGACGGCGACGACGTGTCCAGTTTGATGTCCTCGCCGGCGTGGCGGATCGTCAGTTCGCCGCCGGGACCGTCGCGCAGGGTGTAGGTGACGTCGGAGTGATTGGCGTCGACGGTCACCCCGAAATCCCGCCACCGCAGCCGGAAGCGCAGCCGCGAAATGCCGTCGGGCAGTTGGGGATCGATGGACAGCACGCCCTCGTCGTCACGCAGCCCGCCGAAGCCCCCGACCAGTGCCGTCCAGGCGCCGGCCAGCGAGGCCATGTGTAAGCCGTCGCGGGTGTTGCGGTGCAGGTCGCGAAGGTCGATCAGGCCCGCTTCATAGGCATAGTCATGGGCCAGCTCCAAATGCCCGACCTCGGCGCACATCACCGCCTGGGTACAGGCCGACAGCGACGAGTCACGCACCATCCGCCGCTCGTAGTAGTCGACGTTGCGCGCCTTCTGTTCCGCCGTGAAGGCATGGCTCTGGAACTGCATGGCCAGCACCAGGTCGGCCTGCTTGATCACCTGCGCGGGGTAGAGCCGCACGTAGGCCTCGTGCAGCAGCAACGGGTAGGTGGTGTTGGCTTCGAAGTCCCACTCGGCGAACGTGGTGAACCCCTCGCATTGCTGGTGCACCCCCAGCTCTTGGTCGTAGGGGATGTTCACGGCGTCCGCGGCGTCGCGCCAGGCGGCCATCTCTTCGGTCGTGACGCCCATGGTTTCGGCCGTCTCCGGGTGGCGCAGGCAGGCGTCGGCGGCGGTAACCAGGTTGTGGGCGGCCATCAGATTGGTGAAGACGTTGTCGCGAACCACCGCGGTGTACTCGTCGGGGCCGGTGACCCCGTCGAGATGCCACACGCCGTGGCGGTCGTGATGGCCGAGCGAGAGCCACAGCCGGGCGGTTTCGACCAGCACGGCCAGGCCGCAGTCCTTTTCGAGCGAGTGGTCGCCGGTGACGGTCCGGTACCGCTCGAACGCCATCGCGATGTCGGCGTTGATATGCCAGGCGGCCGTGCCGGCCGGCCAGTAGGCCGAGCACTCCTCCCCGCGGATGGTTCGCCAGGGGAACGCGGCGCCGTCGAGGCCGAGCTCGGCGGCGCGCTCCTTGGCGAGGTTCAGCGTCGACGCCCGCCACCGCAGCGCGTCGGCGACCGCGTGCGGCGCGGTGTAGGTGAGCACCGGCAGCACGAAACCCTCGGTGTCCCAGAAGGCGTGTCCGTCGTAGCCGGTACCGGTGAGGCCTTTGCTCGGGATGGCGCGGCGCTCGGCGCGCGCGCTGGCCTGCAACAGGTGGAAGAGCCCGAACCGGACCGCCTGCTGGGACTCCGGGTCGCCCTCCACCTCGACGTCCGCGTTCTCCCAGAAGTCGTTGAGGTAGGCGCGTTGCGCATCCAGCAGCCCCTGCCATCCGCTGTAGCGCGCGCCGTGCAGCGCCCCGGCGGCCTGGTCGCGCAGCGCCGGGCGGGAGCGCAGGCTGGACCAGCCGTACGCCAGGTATTTGACGATGCGCAGCTTCTGACCCGGGCGCAGCCCGCAGATCACGGTGGTCCTGGCCAAGTCGGCGCGTGCGTCGGTGGTGATCTCGACCCGCCCGGGGACCTCGACCTCATGGTCCATCGCGGCGGCCATCATCAGGGCGCTGCTGCGGGTGCGGTGCATGAGAAGCGCGCCGCACTCGGTGCATTCGTGGTCGACGGCCTCCAGCGGCTTCTCCAGGATCGCCGACACCCGCGGGTCGGCGGAGGTCTCCGGTTGGTCCTCGTTGGTGACGAGTTCGGATTGCACTGTGACAAGCGAGAATTCGCCCACGGCCTCCACCACGTACTCGATGGCCGCGGCGGCCCGGTGGGCCAGGGACACCAGTCGGGTGGATACCACCTTGACCTGCTTGCCCGCCGGCGACTGCCAGTGGGCCCGGCGGGTCAGCGTCCCGGCGCGCAGGTCGAGAACCCGCTCGTGTGAGATCAGCGTGCCGTAGCGGACGTCGAACGGCTCATCGTCGACCAACAAGCGCAGGATCTTGCCGTTGGTGACGTCGACGACGGTCTGGCCGGCCTCGGGATACCCGTATCCCGCCTCGGCGTAGGGCAGCGGCCGGATCTCGAAGAAGGAGTTCAGGTAGGTGCCGGGCAGGCCGTACGGCTCGCCCTCGTCGAGGTTGCCGCGCAAGCCGATGTGTCCGTTGGACAACGCGAACAGCGATTCCGACTGGGCCAGCAGGTTCAGGTCGAGCTTGGTCTCGCGAACCCGCCACGGTTCAACAGGGAAGGCTTCTTCGGTAATCATCGGGGATCATGCCTCACAGCAGTTCGGCGAGATCGTTGACCACCACGTCGGCGCCGTTGCGCCGCAGATCCTCGGCCTGGCCCACTCGGTCGACTCCTACCACGAAGCCGAAATTACCGGCCCGGCCGGCCTGTACGCCGGATAACGCGTCCTCGAACACGGCGGCCGCGTCCGGATCGGCGTCGAGCAGCTGGGCCCCGCGCAGGAAGGAGTCGGGGGCCGGCTTGCCGGCGATGTGCTCTTCGCGCAGCCGGATGCCGTCCACGCGCTGCTGGACGAACCGGTCGAGGCCGGTGATCTCGAGCACGTCGCGGGTGTTGGCGCTCGACGACACCACGGCGATGCCGAGCCCGGCCGCCGCGGCCGCTTCCAGGTAGCGCCGCGATCCTTCGAACACCTCGACCCCCTCGTCGCGCAGGACCTGCTGGAACATGTCGTTCTTGCGGTTGCCCAGCCCGTAAACCGTTTCGGCCTCGCCGGGGTCGTCGGGATGTCCGTCGGGCAGCTGGATTCCCCGGCTGTCCAGGAAGGACCGCACCCCGTCCTCACGCTTCTTGCCGTCCACGTACCGGCGGTAGTCGGTGGCCGGATCGAAGGGGACGAAGGGTTCTCCGGTGTGCTCGGCCCGCTCGGACAGGTATGCGTCGAACATGGCCTTCCAGGCCTTGGTATGCACGCTGGCGGTATCGGTGAGGACACCGTCGAGGTCGAACAAACAGGCACGCACCTTCTCCGGCAGACCCAGCACAGGCAACCTCGCTCCCGCTCACAGTTATTTCGGGTGACACCAGTTCACCATGTCACCCTGGCGATGACGGCACCTTAGCGCCTGACTCTGACACGTTCATGTGGATCGGGCATCCCGGAGCCGCGGATCCGAGGTGAGGCGGGACGGCGCCGACGCAGCCGGCGGAGGTGGCGAACACGGCGGCAGGGCGGTTACGCCGCGGCCCCGGACGACCCGGTGAGCGACGAACGCGCGGGTGCAATCATCCCGCAAAGCTCCCTCGAAGATCCCGCAATGATCCCGCAATGATCCCGCGCATCGTCGCCCTGTAACGACCCGCCAGAGTTCCTGCCGATGGGTGCGCTTCGCGATGGAAATCCATTGCCGGCAACGAGTTAACCGATTGGCCTGGCCCCGGCTCTGGCGATACCCCGGATCACTCGCAGCCGTCCGTCGGCGAGCGCACGGGTGAGATTCTCGGCCTTCCGTGCGAAGTCGGCGACGAAGGCGTGCAGCCCGAGCGGGTTGGCGGGCAGTGACAGCATCAGCCGCATCGTCGTGGCCGCCTGCTCGGTGAGATCCCTCCAGTGCTCGACCGCGAACCCGGCCGACTCGACGACGGCGCGCAACTCGCCGGCGGTGACCAGGTGGCTACGTCCGGGTTGGTCGGCCCAGGGCAGCGGATAATCGAGTTCGCCGGGCTCGCCAATGGTGATGTCCCACATGGCGAGTCCGCCACCGGCGACGGTTACCCGGCGCGCTTCCCGGTAGAGGCGGGTCTTGTCGGCCACGTTCATCTGGACATGCTGGCTGAAAACAACGTCGAAAGTGGCGTCGGCAAAGGGTAGTTCGGTGACGTCTGCCTGCCGGACGCTAATGCGCTCGTCGAGCCCGACAAGTCGATTGAGCCAACGATTGGTTTGGCAGTACTCATCGGTCAGGTCGACCGCGGTCACCCGGCACCGACACCGATCGGCGACGAACCGGGCGGTACCACCGATCCCGCTGCCGGCGTCGAGAACCCGCATGCCGGCGGTAATTTCGATCAGGCCGACCAATTCCGTTGTGGCAACGCGGCCCATCGTGTGGAAGTCCTCCAGCAGCGTCAGGTCCGAGGGCCGCAGGTGCTCGAGATCCTTTTCGGCGGACAGCAGAGCCTGCCGGATATCGGCCTGAGTCAGGCCAGTCGAGTACTGGGTATGGATCTGGTTGCCGGTCATTTCTGTACCCGGGCCCACGCGGTGATCAGCGGAGGCATGGTGACGACGGCGTTGACCGCCAGCATCTCCCGGCGGAATCGCGGCACGAATTCGTCGATGTCGGCGAGCTCGTCGATGGCGAAGCCCAGCCGTTGTGCTATCGGGGACACCAAGCGCCATACTTCGGCGGCGTAGGCCAGGATCTCGGTGTCGGCGGCGGTACCGATGGGGGTGCCGAGGGTAAGGCGCGGTGCGCCCAGACCGGCGTCTTGAAACACCGTGTGCAGGCTGGTGCCGAAGCTCGGCGGTAGCCCCATGGCCTCGAAGGCGCGGGCGATCCGCGTCGTCACGCGCCGAAAGAGCGGTAGCTCCGGGACGCTGCGGGGCCCGGTGATGTCGTTCTCGGAAAAAGCGATTATGCCGCCGGGGCGCACCAACGAGCTGAGGTGTCGCAGCGTGGCGGGCGGGTCGGGCAGGTGCATCAGGATCAACCGGCCGACAACCGCGTCGACGGGTCCGTCCTCGCTGACCGCGTCGATGGCGACCTGCTTGAATCGCACTGCAGGCAAACCTTGTTCGGCGGCGCGGGCGCGGGCGAGCCCGATCATCTCGGGGGCGGCGTCCACACCGAGAACGGTTCCGGTGGGGCCGACCAGCCGGGCCGCGATGAACGACACATCACCGGGCCCGCAGCCGACATCGAGTACCCGCATGCCCGGCCGCAGCCCGGCGAGCCGGAGCGCATGCTCGGTGTAGTCGTTGTACAGCCGTCCCTGCAGCAGCAACCGCTGTACCTCAATATCGTTGTGGCCCAAGGCATAGGTGCTACTCATCGCATTGGTCTCCTGTCTTACGGGGTTGTGGTGTGTTGAGCCGCAGCCTGTTACGCCTGCGTCAGTGCGACTGCCGGGGTGGGCGCGGTTGTGTGCGGCGCGCGGGCCGGCAAGAACGCGGCGACGACGACGGCGGCGGCGAGCGCGATGCCGGCGCAGACCAGGGATCCGGCCTGCAGGCCGTCGAGGAAGGCGCGGTCGACCATGCCGCGGACGGCGGCGGCTTGGTCTCCCGGCAGCCGCCCGATCACGTTGTAGGCGGCCGCGATTGAGTGCTGCATGGCTGCGCGGACGTCGGCGGGCAGTGTCGTCAGCGCCGTGCTGGCGCCGAGCTGGCCCGAGTACACGGACGCGAAGACACTGCCCACGATGGCCACGCCGAGGGTACCGCCGAGTTCGCGGGTGGTGTCGTTGACGGCCGAGCCGACCCCGGCCTTGTCGGCCGAAAGGGAGCCCATGATCGCCTCGGTGGCCGGTGCGGTCGTGAGGCCGAGCCCGCCGCCGAGCAGGAGCATCTGCATCGCGATCTCGCGATAGGGCGTGGCGGCATCGGCCGTCGACGCCCAGGCCAGGCCCGCGGCGAACACGCCCAGACCGGCGGCGACGACGGCGGTGGTGCCGATCCGCTCGACCAGCCGCGGCCCCAGGATGCTGGCCAGCGCGATCGAGAGGGCCACCGGCAGCAGCCGCACCCCGGTCTCGAATGCCCGGTATTCCTTGATGAATTGGAAGTACTGGGTGATGACGAAGATGAAGCCGAACAGCGTCAGGAAGCCGGCGGTCACCGCCAGGCTGCCGCCGGAGAATCGACGGTCGGCGAATACCGACACGTCCACCATCGGGTGGCTGCTGCGCCGTTCCCACAGCGCAAAGGCAACGAGAACCATTGTGGCCAAGCCGAATCCGATGGCGGTTCGGTCGCTGGTCCAGCCCCGGGCGGGGGCCTCGATGACGGTGTAGACCAGGGCGGTGATCCCGGCCGCCGACAGCAGCAGGCCGGGGACGTCGACCCGGGCTGCCGCCGGGTCGTGCGAGGTCGGGACGAAGAGCATTCCGCCGGCGATGGTGATGACCGCGATTGGGATGTTGACCATGAAGATCGAGCCCCACCAGAAGTGTTCGAGCAGCCAGCCGCCACTGATCGGCCCGACGGCCACCCCGACGCCCACCATGGCCGCCCACACTCCGATCGCCTTGGCCCGGGTCGCGGGGTCGGTGAAGATGTTGGTGATCAGGCCCAGAGTGGTCGGGAAGATCACCGCCGCGCCGACACCCATGGCGGCTCGGGCCGCGATCAGCGCATCCGCCGAATTCACCTGTGCGGCAACGCCTGAGGTCATCGCGAACAGCGCGAGGCCGGCAATGAGCCAGCCGCGCCGGCCGTAGCGGTCGGACAGGCTGCCGGCCGACAGCAACAGGCCGGACATGACCAGGGTGTAGGCGTCGACGATCCATTGCAGCGCCGCGGTGTCGGCGCCGAGTTCGCGCGACAGCGTGGGCAGCGCGACGTTGACGATGGTGGCGTCGACGCTGATGACGAAGACGGACAGGCAGATGACGGCGAGCGCAGGAATGGGGTGCGGGCGGATGACTGGTCGAGTGTTCATGGACAAGACGCTAAAGTTACTAGACTAATAAATCAAGTAATAAGTTGAGAAAATTGTCTGACCCGGTTAGGCTGACGGCGTGGCCGCCCGCAACTACAACCAGAACTGCCCCATTGCGCGCGGGCTCGACGTGCTGGGTGAGCGATGGACCTTGCTGATCCTGCGCGAGCTGGTCGGGGGAGCCCGTCGCTACGGTGACCTGCGCGCCGAGCTGCCCGGCATCGCGACCAACCTGCTTGCCGAGCGGCTCAAAGAACTCCACGACGCCGGACTCATCGACCGGACCGACCTGCCGGCCCCGGTCGGGCGCACCGTCTACACCCTCAGCGACCTCGGCTGGCGGCGGGTGCTGCCCGTCTTGCAGAGCCTCGCCTGGTTCGGCCTGGACCGGGTTGATCCGATCGACAGCGGTCCGGTGTCACCGTTGAACGGGTTTCTTGCCGGAATCCTGCTGGGCTTCAACTCGGCCGGCGCCGCCGGCGTGGAGGCGACCTGCCGTGCCGAGATCGACGGGCGCCGTTTCGAGTTCGCCGTCACACAAGGACGTCTGGCCGGCGCTGTCGGCCAACCGTCGGTCACCATCACCGCCAGCGCGGCGGATCTGGTCACCGCCCGCCTCGGGGCGGGCGACGCCGAGCGTGCGGCAGCGCTGCGCCGGATCAGGTTTGCCGGTGACCAGCACGCCATTGACGCGCTGCGCAGCGCGTTTTCGCTGCCCGAGGCCGTCTCGTCGGGAGCGGGCGGAACAGTTGAGTTTCGGTAGCCGTTAGACTCAGTGCCCGTGAAATCAGCCTCGCCGCGGCCGGTGCTCGTCGTCGATTTCGGTGCCCAATACGCCCAATTGATCGCCCGGCGCATCCGAGAATCCCGGGTGTATTCCGAAGTGATCCCGCATACCACCGCCATCGAGGAGATCAAAGCCCGTGATCCGCTGGCGCTGGTGCTGTCCGGCGGGCCGGCCAGCGTCTACGCCGAGCGCGCTCCGCAACTTGACCCGGCGCTTTTCGACTTGGATGTACCGGTTTTCGGTATCTGCTATGGGTTTCAGGCGATGGCACAGGCACTCGGCGGGACCGTCGCCCATACCGGCACCAGCGAGTATGGCCGTACCCAGCTGAAAGTCCTTGGCGGCACGCTGCATTCGGATCTACCCGCGGTTCAGCCGGTGTGGATGAGCCACGGTGACGCCGTGACGGCCGCTCCCGATGGATTCGAGGTGGTGGCCAGCAGCGCGGGCGCGGCGGTTGCCGCCTTCGAGAACCGGGAGCGCCGCCTGGCCGGGGTGCAGTACCACCCGGAGGTGCTGCACACTCCGCACGGGCAGCAGGTGCTGGGCCGGTTTCTGCACGAGTTCGCCGGGATCGGCGCGGAGTGGACGCCGGCCAACATCGCCAGCGCGCTGATCGAGCAGGTGCGTGCGCAGATCGGCGACGACGGTCATGCGATCTGCGGACTTTCCGGCGGGGTGGATTCCGCGGTGGCCGCGGCGCTGGTGCAGCGCGCCATCGGGGACCGGTTGACCTGCGTCTTCGTGGACCACGGATTGTTGCGCGCCGGTGAGCGTGCGCAGGTGGAGCGTGACTTCGTGGCGGCCACCGGGGCCAACCTGGTGACCGTCGACGCGGCCGACACCTTCCTGGCGGCGCTGTCGGGGGTGAGCAATCCCGAGGGCAAGCGCAAGATCATCGGCCGGCAGTTCATCCGGGCCTTCGAGAGCGCGGTGCGAGATGTGTTGGACGGACGCGAGGTTGAGTTCCTGGTGCAGGGCACGTTGTATCCCGACGTGGTGGAATCCGGCGGCGGCAGTGGCACCGCGAACATCAAGAGCCACCACAATGTCGGCGGGCTGCCCGGGGACCTGAAGTTCAAACTCGTTGAGCCGCTGCGGCTGTTGTTCAAAGACGAGGTGCGCGCGGTGGGGCGGGAGTTGGGTCTGCCGGAGGAAATCGTTGCGCGCCAACCATTTCCGGGGCCAGGCCTGGGTATCCGGATCGTCGGTGAGGTCACTGCTGCGCGGCTGGACACGCTGCGGCGCGCCGACACGATCGCGCGCGAGGAACTCACGGCCGCAGGTTTGGACAACCGGATCTGGCAGTGCCCGGTGGTGCTGCTGGCCGACATCCGTTCGGTCGGGGTGCAAGGCGACAACCGCACCTACGGGCATCCGATCGTGCTGCGCCCGGTATCCAGTGAGGACGCCATGACCGCCGACTGGACCCGGGTGCCCTACGAGGTGCTCGAGCGCATCTCGACCCGCATCACCAACGAGGTGCCCGAGGTCAACCGCGTGGTGCTGGACATCACCAGCAAGCCGCCGGGCACCATCGAGTGGGAGTAGCCGGGAGTCACTTCACCTCAGGGCCGGGCACCGAAATGCCGCCACGGTCGTGGCTCGGACATCGACCGCAGCCATGGCGGTTACGTCTGGACGAGTTCGCGCCTGCCGTAGTTGATGGTGGCCGCGGTCCAGGACCCGCCGGCCTGCTCGACGAGGTGGCGGGCAATATCGAGATCGCGGTTGGCGGCGACCAGGAGCAAGGTGCGGTCGGCCGTGGTGATGGATCCGCCCAGCAGTCGCTGACGTGCGGCTGAATCTGCCGTCAGCGCATCGCCGAAACGCGCGAGGTCGATGCCGGGCACCGCAATGAGCATCGCGTCGGCTCGGGGCGCGCCTTGCGGGAGATATTCGAACGTCAGCGCCGTTTCCTGGTGGAACTGGCGATTCATCGCCTCGGCGGCGGTGTGCAGTGTGGGTTCGTCGACAACGCAGAGATGGAACTGGCGGGCGCGCTCGTAGGCGATCTGCTGCAGCGTAGCGGACCAGAACACCCCGTCGACCAAGGTCGATCCCCGCACCTCGGCGCCGGTCTGGGCGATGGTCACCACGGCTTGCCGCTCGAAGGGCTCCAAGTCGCCGTGCAATTGGCCGGTTGCCTTCGCATCGGAGCCGGTGATGACCCAGGTGTTGTCGGTGGCGAACAGCTCCGCCGGTTGACAGGATCCGGCAGCGCTGCTGGCCGGTGCGAAAACGCTGCCGAAACACACCATCAGCCACACCAGCATCGAGCGCACACAGCAGCTTCTCACGTTTCTTGACGGCTGTCGCGGAGTGGGTGTTTACTCGACTGTATCGAACATATATTCGAAAATATCGAGTCCAGGAGCTGGTAGGAGGGCGAGTCATGACTGCGGCTTTCGCCTCCCGCCCACCGCATGGAAGCCGTGCTGAGCAGCTGGAATCGTTGCGCCGGCAGATCGCTGTGCTGTCCGGAAAAGACCTTGTTCGTTCCGATGACCTGCTGCCGGAATCGGAATCCACGCTGGCGGTCCCGGAGTTGCCGGCACTGCTGCCCCGGGGAACGGTGGCGATGCTGTCCGGAGCCCGCTCGCTGCTGCTGAGCATGGTGGCCGCGGTGACGGCGGCCGGGGGCAACGCCGCCATCGTCGGTCAACCGGATATCGGGCTGCTGGCCGCCGTGGAGATGGGAGCCGACCTGAGCCGGCTCGCGGTGATACCGGATCCCGGGGCCGATCCGGTGGAAGTGGCCGCGGTGCTCCTCGACGGCATGGATCTGGTGGTCCTCGGCCTGGGCGGACACCGGGTGACACGGACCCGGGCGCGGGCCGTGGTGGCCCGCGCCCGGCATAAGGGGTGCACGCTGCTGGTCACCGACGGCGACTGGGAAGGGGCGTCGACGCGGTTGGAAGCCAGGGTTTGTGGCTATGAGATCACGGCGGGCAGCCGGGGCACACCCACACCCGGATTCGGCCGGGTCAGCCGGGTGCGGCTACAGGTCAGCGGATGCGCGCGGGGGCAGCCGGTCGGCCGAGTGCTAACGGGGTGAACCTGGTGGCCTCGTCCCGAGTGCTGGCGATTTGGTGCATGGACTGGCCCGCGGTCGCGGCTGCCGCGGCCGCGGGCCTGCCGGCGACGGCTCCGGTCGCGGTCACTTTGGCCAACCGGGTGATTGCCTGTTCGGCGACGGGGCGTGCGGCCGGAGTACGCCGTGGGCTACGGCGCCGGGAGGCGGCGGCCCGTTGTCCGCAATTGCACATCGCGACCGCCGACGCCGACCGCGACGCCCGTTTTTTCGAAGGGGTGATCGCGGCGGTAGATGATCTGGTGCCCCGCGCCGAGGTGTTGCGGCCCGGGCTCTTGGTGTTGCCGGTGCGCGGCGCGGCGCGGTTTTTCGGGTCCGAGCAGCAGGCGGCCGAGCGGCTGATCGACGCGGTGGCTGTAGCGGGCGCCGAGTGTCAGGTCGGGATCGCCGACGAATTGTCCACCGCGGTTTACGCAGCGCGTGCCGGTCGCGTCGTGGATCCCGGGCAGGACGCGCAATTCTTGTCGGCGTTGTCGATCCGCCAGCTTGCCACCGAGCCGAGCCTGTCCGGGCCGGGGCGAGAGGAGTTGACGGATCTGTTGTGGCGGATGGGGATTCGCACCATCGGTCAGTTCGCCGCATTGTCCCGCACCGACATCGCATCCCGGTTCGGCGCCGACGCGGTGGTCGCGCACCGGTTCGCCCGCGGTGAACCCGAACGCCTGCCCTCCGGACGCGAACCGCCACCGGAACTCGACGCCGTACTGCACTGCGAGCCACCGATCGACCGGATCGATGCCGCGGCATTTGCCGGGCGGTCGCTGGCCGGAACGTTGCATCAGGCGCTGATGGCCGCCGGTGTGGGATGTACCCGGCTGGCCATCCACGCGGTCACCGCCAACGGCGAAGAGCGCAGCCGGGTGTGGCGCTGCGCCGAACCGCTGACCGAAGATGGCACCGCCGACCGGGTGCGCTGGCAACTGGACGGATGGTTGACCAACCGGACCGCCCGCGACCGGCCCACCGCGCCGGTGACGCGGCTGCGGTTACAGGCGATCGAGGTGGTGTCCGCCGAGGCGCTGCAGTTGCCGCTATGGGGCGGACTGGGTGAAGAAGACAGGCTGCGGGCACGTCGGGCGCTGGTGCGGGTGCAAGGTCTGCTGGGCCCGGAGGCGGTGCAGGTGCCGGTGCTGTCCGGCGGTCGAGGGCCGGCCGAGCGCATCACGTTGACCCCGCTCGGCGACGAGCCGGTGCCGCAAGCCGACCCGAATCAGCCGTGGCCGGGCCAGCTGCCTGAGCCGTCGCCGGCGGTGCTGCTCGACGATCCGGTGGAATTGCTTGACGCCCAGGGTAATCAGGTACGGGTAACCGGCCGGGGGATGTTCTCCGCCGACCCGGCGCGATTGACGTCCCGTGGTCGAGACGATCGGCTGCGCTGGTGGGCTGGACCATGGCCGGTCGACGAGCGGTGGTGGGATGACCGGCCCGAAGCCGGCCAAGGAGGAAGCCGCACCGCCCGGGCCCAGGTATTGCTGGAGGATGAGCGCGCGTTGCTGCTGTGCTACCGCCAGCGGCGCTGGTATCTCGAGGGAAGCTATGAGTAAGCCTCGACGCGTTGTAATGCCTCGGGCGTCAGGTCCTTTCGGGAGGGATAGCCGTCGACCGCCATGATCAGGTCCGTCTCGGCCAGCAGCGAGCGCAATACGTGCACGATGCCGTCGACACCGCCAAGCGCCAGTCCGTAGGCATAGGGCCGGCCGATCCCCACGGCGGTTGCTCCCATCGCCAGGGCCTTGATGATGTCGGCGCCGCCGCGGATGCCCGAGTCGAATAGCACCGGCAGCCCGTCGGCGGCTGCGAGCACTCCAGGTAGGCAATCCAGTGCGGGCAGTCCGCCGTTGGCTTGCCGGCCGCCGTGATTGGAACAGTAAATGCCGTCGACTCCAAGGTCTTTGGCGCGGCGCACATCGTCGGGGTGACAGATGCCCTTGACCATCAGCGGCAAGTCGGTCTGCGACCGCAGCCACTCCAGGTCGTCCCACCGGAACGGGCCTCCGAAGATCGGCAATTTGCGCACCGCCGCCTCCGTCGCGTCCTCGCCCGGCTGCAGGCTGGCGCGAAAAACCGGATCGGAGGTGTAGTTGCTCAGGCAACCGCTGGGCACCTGTGGGTAGTTGCCGGCGCTCAGGTCGCGCGGCCGCCAACCGGTGACCCAGGTGTCGAGGGTGACCGCGATGGCCTTGAAGCCGCACGCTTCGGCCCGGCGCACCAGGCTGGTGGCCATCTCGCGGTCCGGCGGCGTATACAGCTGGAAAAATCCGGGTGTGTCGCCGAGTTCGGCGGCGACGTCTTCCATCGGGTCGGCCGTCAGTGTCCCCACGAAGAACGGCACCCCGGTGCGGGCCGACGCCCGGGCCGCTGCCAGGTCGCCGTGGCCGTCCTGGGCGCACACACCGATGACACCGATGGGCGCCATGAAGACCGGGGACGGCAACCTGATGCCGAACAACTCGATGGACAAATCGCGTTCGGTGGGAGCAATCCCCATGCGGGGGAATACCCCCCAACGCTTGAAGGCTTCGACGTTGGCGCGCTGGGTGTGCTCGTCTCCGGCGCCACCGGCGACGTATCCCAGCACTTTCGCCGGCATGGCCGCCGCTGCCTTGGCCTCCAGCTCGGCGAAGTGGATCGGATACGGCGGCTGGCGGCCGGCCTGTCCCTGTTGATACAGCTCGTTCTGATATTCGGCGAACGCCATGGGTTTCGGATACCCCGCGAATTGCTGGCCAAACGACGCCGCCATGCGGCATGCAACGCAGCGGCGGGCCGGCCGACACCGTGGCTCGCTGCCGGGCGTCGGGGCCTTGGCGACGGCGCTCGCCATAGTCCTCGGCGGGACTCGACGGGCAGGAAACGCGAAACCAGCGGATTCGCTCGGCGCCGCTCCGGAGTCGTCTGAACCACACCTGCCGCACCGATACCGGCACCGGGGCGGGTGTGCAGCTTGCCCACCTGCTAGCGGCAAAGCCGTTGGGCGCCTGAGCTTGTCGCTGTGAGCCGGGCAGAACGAGTATCCCGGCCCGGCAGCCTCGGGGATCGATGTGACAGTAGCGGAAGGTAACAAGACGCGCATGCGACGTCGGCGATTGCCGGCGCCGTTTGTCGCAGCCTTCCTAGGAGGCTCGCCGGGCGGTCCCGAATTTCCGCGCCAGGGCGGCACCGCCTACCGCGGCGGCGCCCAGTGCCGCCGTCGGAACCGCCACCCGGGTGGCGCGGGTGCGCGAGTCCGGCGCGGGCCGACCCGGGGGAACCGCCGAGCCGATGTCAGCCGATGCGTTGGCCATGGCCATCACTTGCCCCAGGTGCAGCGCGTTCGCCGATCCGGAATCGCTGATCTGGGTCTGGCAGGAGAACCCGTTGGCCACCACCAGCGCATCGCGATTCTTCCGGATGGCCGGTAGCAACGCCTGTTCGCCACACTCGAGCGAGAGTTGGTACTTACCTTGCTCGAATCCCCAGGACCCGGCCAGCCCGCAGCACCCGCCGGAGACCGGTTGGACGCCGATGCCCATCTGCTGAAGCACCTGCTGATCGGCGTCGACCCCGCCGGTGGCCCGCTGGTGGCAGTGACCCCACAGCAGCGCCCGCGCGCCAGCGACTTTGGGCGCTTCGACGTCGAATTGCGTGAAGAACTGCGCGAAGTGATAACTGTTGCGCACCAACCGGTCCGCGTCGTCGTCGTTGGGCAGCAGTTTGGGAAGTTCGTCTTTGAAGACGGCCAGGCAGCTCGGCTCCATCCCGACGATCGGTGTGCCAGCGCGGATTTCGCTGCGCAGCCGCCCGATGACACGCTGCAGGTAACGCTCGGCGATGTCGAGAAAGCCGTAGTCATACAGTGGGCGTCCGCAACAGATGTGCCCCATCGGCATGACGACCTGCCAACCGGCCGCCTCGATGGCTTGCACGCAGGCCACCCCGACATCGGTGTGCAGCCGGTTGTTGAAGGTGTCGGGAAACAGGATGACCCGCCGCCCGCCGGCATTGACGACCGGACGCCGGGCGAACCACTGTTGCAGCGTCATCGGCGCGAAGGTGGGCAGCGGCCGACGCCGGTCGATTCCAGCTATCGCCTTGGCAATTCGGGATAGGACGGGGGTTTGGGTGGCGAAGTTCGCCAACTCCGGCATGGCGCTGGCCAACCTGGCGGCCTGATCGATAAACCCGAACGCGTAGGCATACCGTGGGCGCCAGCGTCGCAGCGACCGGAAATGATGGTAGAGGAATTCGGCCTTGTAGGTCGGAATGTCCACGTCGACCGGACAGTCGCTGGTGCAGCCCTTACACGCCAGGCACAGATCCAGCGCGTCGGCCACCTCGGCTGATTGCCAGCCGTCGGTGATCACCTCGCCGCGCAGCATTTCGAACAGCAACCGGGCGCGTCCGCGGGTGGAGTGCTTCTCTTCCCTGGTCACCTGATAGCTGGGGCACATGGTGGTCTGCGCCTCGGGAACCCGGCACTTGCCGACCCCAACGCAGCGCAGTGCCGCATGCGAGAAATCGCCATGGTCCTCGGGGTAGGCGAATTTCACCGCGGGCCGCCACGGGTTGTAGTCGGTGCCCAGCTTGAGGTTCTCGTCGAACCGATAGGGATCGATCACCTTGCCCGGGTTCATTTTCCACTCGGGATCCCAGATCAGTTTGAATTTTCGCATCGCTTCGAGCAGCCGCGGACCGTACTGCTTGCCGAGCAGTTCGGCGCGTTGTTGCCCGTCACCGTGCTCGCCGGACATCGAGCCGCCGTAGGAGGCCACCAGATCGCCGGCGGCTTCCAGGAAATTGCGGTAGGTACGCAGTCCGTCCCGGTGGCGTAGGTCGAACTTCACCCGGGAGTGGATGCATCCCTGACCGAGATGTCCATACATGGCGCCGCGCAGGTGGTACTCGGCGTACAGCTGTTGGAGGTCGCGCACGTAGTCGCCGACCCGGCGCCAGGGCACCGCGGAGTCCTCCCAGCCCGGCCAGTGGTTGCCACTGTCGATGGGAAAAGCGGTGGACCCCAGGCCGGCCTCGCGGATTGCCCAGAGCTCGGCGCTGTTGCCGCCGTCCTGCTTGCTGCGGGCCAGCACGATGCGGTCGTCGTCGATCCGCTTTTTCTTCTTCAGCCACCGCACGAATTCTTCGGCGCGGTCCAGTGATTCGTCGGGATCGTCGGAGCCGAACTGCACCATCAGCCAGGCGCCGGTGGAGTTCGGACGCGGTAAGGCCGCACGGCCGGCCGGGTTCGTGCCGGTCAGCTCCTGGTCATGCACCAGCAGGTGGTCGACGGCCTCGAGCCCGATCGGTTTCCACTCCATCATCTCCGGCGCCATGTCGCCGGCCTCGCCGAGGGAATCGAAGTGGACCACGACAACCGTGCGGTGCGTCATCGCCGGGGTGAGCATCACGGTGGCGGTAAGTGCCACCGCGCAGGTACTTTCGGTACCGACCAGGGCGCGGGCAACATTGAATCCCTTCTCGGGCAGCAACTCGTCGAGGTTGTAGCCGGAAACCCGCCGCGGCAGCTCGTCCACCGAGGGGAAGCCCTTGCGGATGTCGTCGGCGTACTCGTCGCGCAAATCCCGTAGTGCCGCATAGATTTCGCCCTTGCGGCCGCCCGCGGCGATGATCGCGTCCAGATCCTTTTCCTCGTCGACGCCGACGGTGAACCGCGCGCCGTCGTAGGTGACGATGTCGAGCGCATAGGTGTTGTCCGACGTTCGCGGTCCCGGCCCGTAGAACTGCGATTGGATCGAGTGCACGCCGCACGAGTTGTTGCCGAGGTTGCCGCCCAGCGTGCACCGCGAATGCGACGACGGGTCGGGGCCGAACACCAATCCGTATTCGCCGGTGGCCTTGTTGAGCTGCTCGTTGATCACTCCGGTCTGCGCGGTGGCCAGCCGGCGCTGCGGGTTGATGTCGACGATGTCGGTGAGGTATTTCGAAAAATCGATCACCACAGTGACATTGACCGTCTCACCGGACAGGCTCGTCCCGCCGCCGCGGCACAGCACCGGGGCGCGGTAGGCGTGACAGGCCCGGATCGTCTGCACGACGTCGTCGAGCGTCTTGGGGATCACCACACCGATCGGGACCTGACGGAAGTTCGACGCGTCGTTGGCGTACATCGCCAACGTGGCGGTGTCGAAGCGCACTTCGCCGCTGACATGGCGGCGCAGCTGGTTTTCCAGCCCGGTGACGTTGACCTTGTCGGCGGTGGCCATTCCGGCCACGAAGCGGGTGTCCGGCCGGGCCGGGATCGTCCGCTCCTGGTCGGTGCGAAGCAGGCTCATTCCTCCCCGTCCTCAGAGCTCCGTCCGCCAACACTCTTGATCGACTCGGTGAACTCGTGCATCTTCTGCTTGGCGCCCTTTTTGGCGATGCTGACCCGGTCGGGATCTTTGAGCACGGCCTTGGCGGTCTTTTTCGCCATCATCGTCTTGATGTGCGGCGGGACCGGCGGAATGTCCTTGTCGACGACCACCTCCAGTACCACCGGAGTGCTGGCCGCCAGCGCCCGGTCCCAGGCCTGGCCGATCTTGGCCGGATCGTCGCAGCGAATCCCGGTCAGACCCAGCAGGTTCGCAAACTCCGCATAGGGTACATCTGGAATATATTGGGAACCTTCGAATTTCGGCTCTCCACCCATCGCCCGCTGCTCCCAGGTCACCTGGTTGAGGTCTTCGTTGTTGAAGACGCAGAAGATCAGCGGGCCGTCGGAAAGCCGGTCCTTGTAGCGCTTGACGGTGATCATCTCGGCCAGCCCGTTCATCTGGAACACACCGTCACCGACCAGCGCGATCACCGGACGTCCGGGATGGGCCAGTTTGGCGCTGATCGCATACGGTGTGCCCGGCCCCATGGTGGCCAGGTTTCCGGCCAGCGAAGCGGCCATACCCGGGCGCAGCCGCAGGTGGCGGGCCCACCAGTTGGCGACCGAACCCGCGTCGGTGGTCAGGATCGCGTTGTCGGGCAGCCGCTTCGACAGCTCATGCACCACCAGCTCCGGGTTCAGTGGATCGGCCTTGTCGTGGGCCCGCTTGTCGAGAACCGCCCACCACTCCTTGACTTCTTTTTCGATCTTGTCTTGCCACGACCTGTCGTCCTTGCGTTGCAGCAGCGGAATCAGCTCGCGCAGCGTGTTTTTGGAGTCCCCGACCAGGTTGGCCTCCATCGGATAACGGGTGCCGATCATCCGGCCGTCGATATTGATCTCGACGCCGCGGCATTGCCCCTCCTTCGGTAACCATTCCGCGTAGGGGAAGCTGGTGCCGATGAAGAACAGGGTGTCGGCGTCCGACATCATCGCCTGGCTGGCGGTGGAACCCAACAGCCCGATCGGGCCGGTGACATAGGGCAGGTCATCGGGGAGCACGGCACGGCCCAGTGAACTCTTGGCCACCCCGGCGCCCAGCAATTCCGCCGCCTGCACGACCTCGTCGGCGGCCTCGGCCGCACCCTGCCCGACGACGATCGCCACCTTGTCCCCGGAGTTGAGGATCTGCGCCGCCTTCTCGAGTTCGGTCTTCGGCGGAATCACCCGGGGCTTGGTCCAGCCGATACTGCTGAACACCGCGCCGTGCATCCGCGGCGGCGAGGGCACCGCGTCGGATTCACCCACGTCCTCGGGCAGGATGATGGTCGCCACCGTCCGGTTGTTCAGCGCCACCTTGCACGCCCGATCCACCAGATGCCGCGCCTGTTCGGGTGTCATGCAGGTCTGGACGAAGTCCGAGGAGACGTCCTTGTACAGCGTGTTCGGGTCGATCTCCTGCTGGAACGCCGCGCCGAGCGACATCCGCTTCTGCTGACCGACGATGGCGACCACCGGATAGTGGTCGAGCTTGGCGTCGTAGAGGCCGTTGAGCAGATGGATGGCCCCGCCGCCGGAGGTGGCCAGGCAGCAGCCGATCTCGCCGGTGAACTTGGCGTGCGCGGTGGCCATGAAGGCGGCCATCTCCTCGTGGCGCGGCTGGATCAGTTCGGGGTCCCCGCCGGCCCGGTCCAAAGCGCCGAGCATCGATAAGATCCCGTCGCCGGGGTATCCGAAGATTCGGTGAATTCCCCACTGTCGCAGGCGATCAACGATGAAGTCGGCGGTCTTGGGCATGGTGCTCCTTCGGTACGGCAACTACGCGGGTGGACCATCGGATCGCCACCGCCGACCGGTCGGGGAACTTGCGGCGGTGACGATTGCCGATGGTCACAATGTGGGTCTACCCGTCGCTACGCGAGTCAAACGGCCCAGATGGCCGAGTCACCCGGTTCCGCTGCCGACGCACGGGCCGTACCCGTCCGTCAGCCCATGCGCCGCTTCGAACAACAGCGCATGGACGAAGGCTTGGGGAAGGTTGCCGCGCAGCTGACGCTGACCGATGTCGAATTCCTCGGTGAACAAACCGGGCGGACCGCAGGCGGTGCGGTTTCGTTCGAACCAGCGCACGGCCGCCAGGTTGTTGCCCTGCTGGTGATCGGCGAGCGCCATCAGGAATCCGCAGAGCAGAAAGGCGCCCTCGGCTTCGCCGAGTGGTTGCTCACCCGGTTGGAACCGATACACGAACCCGTGCCGGCCGAGGTCGGTGCGCACCGCGGCCACGGTGGCGACGCTGCGCGGATCGGTCGCCGGGATTGCGCCGCGGATCGACGGTATCAGCAGCGCCGCGTCGATTCGCGGATCATCCGGCGCGCGTTGCCACCGTCCGTCGGGATGCAGGCAGTCCGAATTGGTATCGGCGACAAGCTGATCGGCCAGACGCTGCCACTGCGAGCCCTGCCGCGCCGGCGCGACCTCGCTGATGCGCCGCAGGCCCGCCGCGCACGTCAGCCGGGAATGCGCCCAGCGCCGGTCGTCGATCTCCCAGATTCCGGCGTCGGGCTCACGCCAGCGCTTTTCGATCGACTCCACCAGGGTCTCCACGGCGCGCCAATGCCCGGTGTCCAGCCGATCCAGGCGCCCGGCGGCGGCCAGCAACAGCAGCGCCTCACCGAATGCGTCCAGCTGGAATTGGTCGGTCACCCAATTGCCGGTCTTGACGGTGCCCCCGGGATAGCCCGGCAGATCCAAGCCCTGTTCTTCGGGCACCAGGTCGCCGGTGATGCAGTAGGCCGGCTTGAGGCCGGGACCGTCGGCCAGCACACGCTCGCTGACGAAACGGACGGCGTCGTCGACCAGGGGGTCCGCTCCGGCGGCGGCGACAGCCTGTCCGGCATAGCACTGGTCACGGATCCAGCAATAGCGGTAGTCGTAGTTACGGCCCTGCTCGGCCCGTTCCGGCAGCGACATGGTGGCCGCGGCCACCATGCCCCCGCCGCTGCTGGTCAGCCCGCGCAAGACCGCGTATGCGGTCTGCGCGTCGGCGTCGGCCAGCGACCCCGATATGGTGGGAACCGCTGCCGCCCAAGCGCTTTCGGTGGCATGCCAGGCGTCGTTGGGTCGTGCGACGGCGGTGGGCAATTCCTGGTCGGACAGTTCCAGGACCAGGTCGTGGTCGCTTCCCGGAATCACCTCCACCACCGCCTGCAGCGGGCCGTCACCGGTGCGGTTGGCATCCCCGGCGCCGGTCCACCGGAACCGGTGCGGCCCCGACCGTCCGGTCCACACCCCGTCGCGGCAGCGCAACCCCGACATCGGCGCGGTGCCGAAGCCGGCGCGCACGTCGAGCGCGACTCGCATCCGTGCCGGCCCGTCGAGGGCGCGGATGCGGCGCAACACCACCGCCGTGTGCGGGTCCCCGGGGAACGCCAGCGCCTCCCGGCACTCGACGATCCCGTCGGTGGTCACCCACCGCGACCGCCAGATCAGCGACCCCAGCTCGTATCGTCCGCCCCACACGAACCGCGGATGATCCGGGGAGACGGCATACACACCGTTGCCGCCCAGCAACGAGCCGAACACCGCCGGGCTGTCCCACCGCGGCAGGCACATCCAGCAGCAGTCCCCACGCGGACCGATGACGATTCCGCGTTCCCCGTCGGCGAGCAACGCGTATTCGCGCAACACATGCGGTGACAGCAGCTCGGCCACCGGTGGTCTGTCGTCCACGCGAAGCGGAATACCCCGTTCGGGTTGCGGGTAGTCACCCGGGCATGACATTGCGCGCGGGTGAACCGATCCCAGTCGAATCCGTCGAAGCCTCGGCCTACACGATTCCCACCGACGCCCCGGAGTCCGACGGCACCCTGGCCTGGGACTCGACCACTTTCGTCCTGGTGAGTGTGCGGGCCGGGGGCCAGGTGGGCACCGGTTACACCTACGGTGGCACCGCGGTGGCGACGGTGGTGGGCGCCAAGCTCGCCGACGTCCTGACCGGTGCCGACGCCCTGCAGCCGCCGGCCAGGTGGGCGCAGATGCAGCACGCCGTCCGCAACCTGGGCAAGCCGGGCGTGGTGGCCTGCGCGATCTCGGCGGTCGACATCGCCCTGTGGGACTTACGGGCGCGGCTGCTCGACGAACCACTGGTCGTCGCGCTCGGCGCGGTCCACGATGCAACCCCGGTTTACGGCAGCGGCGGGTTCACTTCTTACGACAACGGCACGCTGCGCGAGCAGCTGTGCGGCTGGGTCGAGGCCGGCATTCCGCGGGTCAAGATGAAGGTGGGTAGCGACCCGGATGCCGACCTGGGCCGGGTGGCGGCGGCCCGGTCGGCCATCGGCGACGACGTCGAGCTGTTCGTCGACGCCAACGGAGCCTACCAGCGCAAACAGGCGCTGCTGTGGGCGCGGCGCTTCGCCGAATACGACGTGCGGTGGTTCGAAGAACCGGTCAGCTCCGACGACCTCGATGGGCTGCACCGGCTGTGCGAGCACGGCCCGGCCGGCATGGACATCGCCGCCGGTGAATACGGCTATCACCTGCCGTATTTCCATCAGATGCTGGCCGCGGGCGCGGTCGACTGCCTGCAGGCCGACGTCACCCGCGCGGTGGGGATCACCGGCGTGCTCAAAGTCGCCGCACTGTGCGACGCGCGTGGCATCGACCTTTCGCTGCACTGCGCGCCCCAGATCAGCGCCCACGTCGGCACCGCCGTCTGGCACCTGCGCCATTTGGAGTACTTCCACGACCATGTGCGCATCGAGGGGCTGGCGTTCGACGGCACCATCGACCCCGAACCCGACGGCCTGCTGCGTCCGGACCGGACCGCGCCCGGGCACGGGCTCACCGTCAAACACGCCGACCTCGAGCAATACCGGGTCGCCTGAGGAGCAGTTGTCGCCCAGCGTGACGTCAACGCGAAAATTTGGCCCGAAACTCGCACTGACGTCACGCTGGGCGCGCGGCTCGCGCGCTGTGCAGGTGATGCCAGCCCAGCCACGCCCATACTGCCGCGACCAGCCCGTCGGCGACGCCGCCGCGGGCTCGGCGCCGGTCCACCGCGGCCAGACCGAATGCGGTCATCGAGTGCACGGTATCCACCAAGACGCCGGCCGCCAGCGCCGCCGGACCCGGCTTCAGGCCGGACAGCAGCGCCTGGACCAGATGACGCGCTCCGAGTACCCGAGTGATGACCACCGCTTTGCGGTCGACGTGCACCCCGTGGATCCGGTTCAGCACCATGGTGGGAGCGGTGAGCAGCACGGCGCCCCAGCCCCCGCGCAGCAGTTCGATGCGGCGAAGTTTCATACGCCTTCGGCTACCCGGCGCGCGAACGTTCCAACCCGAGCGATGAACCGGTCGAAGAACACCGCCGCGTCGACGCCGACGCCGATCAGCGCATTGGGTTTTCGGCGTCCCGTCCAGTCGGTCGCCGTCATGCCGCGGGTTCCGGTCAGCTCGACGTCGACGGTGGCAGGGCGGGTCGCGACGAGCGCCGGATCCAGGGCGGCCGCCGCGGCCAGTGGATCATGCAGATGCGCCAGATATTCCTGCCCATTGTCGTAATGGGCCTCCATGTAGAAGCGCATCGCATCTTCGACCAGCCGGATCAGCGGATTGGATGCCGCCGACCTGGTCCCGCGTGGGTCGTGGGCGCTCATCGTCGTGGTCGACGCGCCCGCGGCTTCGGCCAGTCGGGCGAGGTGCTGCGGTGTCATCGCGACCTTGCGGGTCAGGTCCAGGCCGCACAGAATCGGAAGGCGTTGCGGCTCAGTGCTTTCGGAGCAGGCGGCGAGCACCTCGGCCGCCGCCTCGGGGTCAACGCTGATATTCCATTCCGCCGCCGCAGTTCCGTCGTAGCAGCCGCCCATGATCACCAGTCGGCGCAGCAACGCCGGCAGCGCGGGCTCGGCGCGCAACGCCGTCGCCAGATTGGTCAACGGGCCGGTCGCCACGCCGATCAGTTCACCCGGAAAGGCGTGGGCCGCGCGCACCCAGGCCGTCGCGGAATCGTAGCCGGTGACCCGGGCGTCCGCGGGCGGCAGCTCGGCATACCCCAGACCCCTCGGTCCGTGGGATCTCGAGGGGTCACCCATCGGGCCGGTCAGGGTTGCGCCGGCACCCTTGGACACCGGTATGCCGGTAACTCGGCACAACTCGAGCAGGCCCAGGTTGTTTTCGCAAACCTGTTGTACCGCAACGTTTCCGCCCGTCGAGGCGATGCCCACCAGCTCCGCCTCGGGGCTGGCCAGCAGGTACAGCAACGCCAATGCGTCGTCGACGCCGGTGTCGACGTCGACGAAAACGGGCTTCACCGTCCCGACATTAAGGCAGCCGCCCCGGCGTGTCAGCGCGATGCGAAGGTGATCACCAGGACGTCACGTTGCGCCGGCTCGGAGTTGTCGATCGGCCGGATCGGCGACACGTCGTGCAGGCTACGACGGTCGTCGCCGAGCAGCAATGTACCCGGCTCGTCCAACGTCGCGGTCAGCAACGGGCGGCCGTCCACGTCGCACACCGAACTCTGGCCGCCGAGGGCATTGCGCCGACCGATCAGCAGCGAACTGACCAGGGTGACGCCGTCGCGGTGCCAGCCCTCCGGCGCCGGCCGCCCGTCGCTGCCGGCCACCGACTGGACGCGGAAGGGATGCACCTTGACATCCCATTCGGCCACGTCGTCCAGGGCCGCAGCCACCCGGGCAAGCACGCCCATCAAGGACTGCAACAGCGGATCTTCGGCGAATGCGTCCGTCAGCGGCTCGAAGTCGCGGTTCTTACCGATGTAGAGCGGATTGGAGTTTCCGGCTGTGCGAACGCGTCGTCGGGCCGCTTCGGCGCGCCTGAAACCGTGGGTTCACCAGTGCAGGCCGGGCACCAACCGCGCCAGCCTCCGGACCGGCCGGGGCGTCCGGATGCCGCCGGTGACGGCTCGCAACGGACGCTTCGGCTTACGTCTCGGGGGCGCAGCCGGGGCGGACGGCAGCCCGCGCGCCGCAGCCGAATCGGGGTAGCCCAGGTACAGCTGGTGCAGAATGCGCCGCGAAACCTTGGGCGCGAAATAGTTGCCGGCCTCGGCCAGCGTGCCCAGCGGGGTGTCGATCCGCGCCGGCTTCTCGACCAGCGCGCGCACCACCATGGCCGCCGCATGCTCGGCGCTGATCGCCCGCACCGGGTTGAGCCGCTGCGACGGGGTGATCATGGGTGTGGCCACCAGCGGCATGTGGATGTTGGTGAAGGTGATGTGGTCGGAGAGCGTCTCGGAGGCGACGACGTCGGCGAACGCGTCCAGCGCCGCCTTGGTCGGTAGATACGAGCTGTACTTCGGGTTGCGGGCCTGAACGCCGGCGCTGGAGACGTTGACCACGTGACCGAACCGGCGCTCGCGCCAGTGGGGCAGCAGCGCCAGCACCATCCGCACCGCGCCGAAGTAGTTGACCGCCATGACCCGTTCGTAGTCGTGGAGGCGGTCGGTGGAGTGGACCACCGAGCGGCGAATCGACCGGCCGGCGTTGTTCACCAGGTAGTCGACATGGCCGAAGCGGCCCAGGATGTCTTTGACGGTGTGCTCCACCGATGTCGAGTCGGTGACATCGCAGGTGAAGGCGTGCGCCTGCCCGCCGCTCGCCCGGATCTCGGCGACCAGCCGGTCGAGCGCGTCGGCGTTGCGGGCCAGCGCGAAGACCGTTGCGCCGCGCTGGGCGACGGCGATGGCCGACGCCCGCCCGATGCCGCTGGAGGCGCCGGTGACGATGACGTGCCGGCCGCGCAGCGGTCCTCGTGGATCGTCGCGACGGGCGCGATCGGGATCGAGGTGCTGCGCCCAGTACCGCCACAGCCGGGGTGCATACGCCCCGAACTCGGGAACTTCGATCCCGGTGCCGTGCAACGCCTTCCGGGTTTCGTCGGAGGCGAAGGTGGGCTTGAGGTCGACGGCGTCGAAGATTTCGGCGGGGATGCCGAGCTGGGCGGCGGCCATGTTGCGCAGCACCTTGGCCCGCCCGCTTGCGTTGAGCACCGGGGCGGCCACCGAACGCGGCAGCGACCCGCGCAGCGGCGGCAGCCCGGCGGCCGGGGCAACGCCGCGGTAAATGCCGCGCAGGCCAATGGTTTTCGAGGCGGTCAGGTGGAACGTCCGCCCGTCGCGACCCTCGGCATGCATGAGCGCCACGAACGCGCCGGCAACGTAGTCGACGGGGACGATGTTGGTGCGCGCGGTATCTGGTAACAGGATCGGCGTCAGCTTGGGCAGCACCGCCAACTTGGCCAGCAGCCCGAACAAGTGGTACACCCCGTCAGCCTTGTCCATTTCGCCGGTGCGCGAATCGCCCATCACCACGGCCGGACGGTAGATGCGGTAACGCAGTCCGGGCGCCGCGCGCACCAGCCGCTCGGCTTCGAATTTCGTTCGGTGATACGGCGTCGGCAGCTGCTGGCCGACGTCGAAGTCGTCCTCGGTGTACTCGCCGGCGAAGTCGCCGGCCACCGCGATCGACGACATGTGATGCAAGGTCGCGTCCAGCCGCCGCGCCAATTCGACGACGGCCCGGGTGCCCGCCACGTTGACGGCGCGCTGCTCGGCCTCGCCGGCGGTGATGGCGGTGCTGTGGCTGATCGCCGCGCAGTGCACGACATGGTCCACCCGGCCCAGTTCGTCGAGCGTCTCATCGCTCAGCGCTAGCTCCGGAAGTTCGCCGACCAGCGGCTTGGCGCGCTCACCCCACTCGGCCGCCAGGCGTTCGAAACGCCCCAGCGACTGACGGCGGACCAGCACCCACACCTGGGCGTCGGACCGGGTATCGAGCAGCCGAGAGACGACACGGCGACCAATAAACCCGGTACCGCCGGTAACGACATATCGCATGCAGCCCATCGTGGTGGCTGGCGGCCGCACCCGTCAACCAGTCAGGTGAAGTTGCGGATGCCGTCCCAGTCCACCAGCTTCCACCCGTCGATCGGGTTGCCGGTGACCACGACCCGACCGATATTGGGCAGCGGATGGTTGTTCAACAGGTTGAGCTTGGGGTTCTTCACGTTCATCAGCGTCCACACCATGATCGCCGTGCCCTGGGAGAACACCACCGGCTTGTTGTGGCCGCTGTCGTAGATCTTGCGGACGGCACTGCTGAACTGGCTGTTGAATTGGTCGCCGGTGATCGACCCCGGGATGCTGTGCGTGGCATCGCCGTTGATCCAACCCATAGGCGCCAGCAGATACGTCGAGTTGGCCCTTGATTCGGGTTCGCCGTTGTACCAGCCGGCATTGATGGACTGCAGATCGGTAATGATCTCGACCTGCTTGCCCAGTTCGCCTGCCAACGGTGCGGCGGTCTGCTGGGCTTCGGCCATCGGCGAGGAGTAGATGCTGTCGAATTCGTTGTGCGCAACTTGATGGGCGAGCTGCTGGGCTTGTCCCTTGCCGTCGGCGGTGAGCCCGGTGCCGGGCACCTCGGTGTTGATCACTCCGTCGGCGTTGGCCTGCGATTGGGCGTTGCGGATGAAGGTCACGGTGATGTTGCGGGCCTGCGTGCCTCCGCCGCCGCAGGCGCCGACGATCATGACCGAGGCGAGCACAGCTAGGACGTTGGAGGTTTTCCAGGTCATCTTCCAGATCATGGTGCGCTTGGCCATGGCGATAGCCTGCCCTGCGGATGCCGTCGCTGGGAAGGGTTTGCGATGGTTGACTGCAGAAAAAGCTTCGATTTGGAATCGAGAGGAGACTCGCATGGCCATTGATCCCGGTGCCGTCGGTGCGGTGACCGAGCCGATGTTGTTCGAATGGACCGACCGCGAAACGCTGCTCTACGCGCTGGGAGTGGGTGCCGGGACCGAGGACCTGTCGTTCACGACGGAGAACAGCCACGGTATTGCCCAGCAGGTGCTGCCGACCTACGCGGTGATCTGCTGCCCGGCCTTTGGGGCGGCGGGCAAGGTGGGAAAGTTCAACTGGGCCAGGCTGTTACACGGCTCGCAGACCGTGCGGCTGCATGCGCCGCTGCCGCCAGCCGGAAAGTTGTCGGTGGTCTCCGAAGTCGCCGACATCCAGGACAAGGGTGAAGGCAAGAACGCCATCATCATGTTGCGCGGCCGTGGTAGCGACCCGGACAGCGGCGCGCTGGTCGCCGAAACACTGACCACCCTGGTGATCCGCGGCGAGGGCGGCTTCGGGGGAGAGCCGGGTCAGCGGCCGGTCGCCCCGGAATTCCCCGACCGTGAGCCCGACGCCCGGGTCGCCCTGCCCACGCGTGAGGATCAAGCGCTGATCTACCGGCTCTCCGGCGACCGCAACCCGTTGCACAGCGACCCGTGGTTTGCCCGGGAGATGGCCGGCTTTCCCAAACCAATCCTGCACGGGCTGTGCACCTACGGCGTGTCCGGACGCGCGCTGGTCGCCGAACTCGGCGGCGGCGTGGCCGCCAACATCACGTCGATCGCGGCGCGGTTCACCTCGCCGGTGTTCCCCGGCGAGACGCTGACCACGCTGATCTGGCGCACCGAGCCGGGCAAGGCGGTGTATCGAACGGAGGCGTCCGGGCTGGCCGGCTCCGACGGCTCCGAGGCGCGAGTGGTGCTCGACGACGGCGCGGTGGAGTACGTGGTTTAGCCGGCGCGGGTGTTGATAGGCGAAAGTGCCTGTCCCGCAGCTCTTGAGCGCCGTAGTTGCCGCTGGCCATCCGCTCGCACTCATCTGCTACGACGCCGCCGTTGAGATCGCTGCCGAAGTACTCGCGTTCGAGCATCGGTGGGTGGTACATCGAGGCGGCGTCCACTGGTGCCGTGCCATCAGGCGGGGAAACGCCTTGGGCTGGACCCAGTTTGGTGGATAGGTAAAGGCGCAGCCGGTGAATGTCACTGGATTGGACTTGTGGGGTAGTGACAGACCGGTTACCGGTGGCGACGGTGCCGCCGGGGTGCGATGATGTTGCGCGTAAGGCGATGACGAATGCAGGAAGCCGGTGCGAAACCGGCGCGGTCCCGCCACTGTAATCGGGGAGCGAACCTCATCGGCCACGGCCAAAGGCTGGAAGGCGAGGCGAGCGGCGATCCGAGAGCCAGGAGACTCGCGTCATCGTGCCCGGCGAACCTGGGGCGGTGTACCCCGGAGAGAGCGAACCGTCATGACGCATCCGAATTTCCGGCCGCCTGGCTTCCGCCATCCTCGTCCAAACGCTGATCGGGTGCCGGTGGTGCACTGCGCACGCCGGTTTGGCACCGCCGATCACAGTGTCGGTCGCCGCCGCCGCCGGCGTCTCGCGCTTGCAAGCATGACGTCGCGGCAGGTAGGGGCGTCGAAGTGCCGGCAGCACGGCGTCCCCACCGTCGGTGAGGCGGACAGCCGCGCTGCTGCTGTGCGCCCGCTGATCAGCCGGTCGGTGCATGCACTCGCGGGCGGCCGGTGATGAGCGCCATCTGGTTGGCTGCACCCCCGGAAGTGCATTCGGCGCTGCTCAGCAGCGGCCCCGGCCCGGGTCCGTTGCTGGAGTCGGCGGCAGCGTGGGATTCGTTGAGCGTTGCCTACGCCGAGACGGCAGACGAGCTGGCCGCGGTAGTGGCCGGGGCGCAGGCGGACAGCTGGGGAGGCCTGAGCGCCGAAGAATATGTGGCCGCCCATGTCCCTTACCTTGCTTGGCTGACGCAGGCCAGCACCGACAGCGCGGCGATGGCCGCTCACCAGCAAACCGCGGCTACCGCATACGCCGCCGCAGTGGCTGCGATGCCAACGTTGGCTGAGTTGGCTGCCAACCATGCCGCGCACGCAGTATTGACGGCGACAAATTTCTTTGGCATCAACACAATCTCGATCGCGCTCAACGAGGCCGACTATGTACGGATGTGGGTACAGGCCGCCGCCGTAATGGGCACCTATCACGCGGTCTCAACCGCGGCTGTTGTCGCCGCACCGCAGGCCGCGCCGGCGCCGCCGATCATGAAAGCCGACGCGGAGCTGGCCAGGGCCGCTGCGGCGGGACTGTCGAGTTCGGACCCGCTGCACCAGTTCGAGCAATGGCTGTGGCAGATGTATACCACCTTCTACAACAATGTCATTCAGCCGTTCGTCGATTGGCTGGCGAATCTGCCGTTCTTCCAAACGATGTTTGCGGGGATCGACCCTTACCTGGTCATCCTCGGCAACCCGCTTACCTATCTGAGCCCGTTGAACATCGCGTTCGCGCTTGGCTACCCGATGGATATCGGCACATATGTGGCACTGTTGTCACAAACCTTCACGTTCATCGGGGCAGATCTCGCCGCGGCCTTCGCTACGGGTAACCCGGTGACGATCGGTTTCACCATTTTATTCACCGCTGTCGAAGCCATCGGCACGGTCATCACCGACACGATTGCGCTGCTCAAGACGCTGTTGGAGCAGACTGCGGTGCTGCTCACGGCTGTGGTGCCGCTGCTGACTGCCCCATTGTTACCGATTGCGGCCGGCGCTGTGCTGGCACCGATCGGTGTCAAAGGGCTGGCGGCAGTGGCTGCGGTGCCGCCACCGCCCCCGCCCGTCACACCCACCACGCCGCCCCTTGCGGCCCTCAGCACGAGCGCCCCGACCTCGGCCACAACCCCGATTCAGGCGCCCGTGGAGGTGACCGCTCAGGCGCCCACCCCCGGACCACCGCCGCCGGCTCCCACGGCCCCACCGGTGAGCGATGCGGCGCTGGGTGGGGGGATGGACAACTTCGGGTACCTGATGGGTGGCCTGAGCGCGGATGCCAGAAGGCCCACAAGCGCCAGTTCCCGAAAGAAGGCACCAGAACCCGACACCGCCGAGGCCCCGGCGGTAACGGCCACACCTCAGGAAAAACCTCGACCGCAGTGGCGTAGCCGGGTGAAAGCCAAACGGCTCGGCCGCGGTTATGAATACCTGGATTTGGGCCCGGACGCCGACGATCCGAGCGAGCTGACGACCTCGGCGGCACCGGAGCAGGGAGCAGCGCCTCTGGGGTTCGCCGGAACCACGCACCGAGCCCGTCCCAGACCAGTCGCAGGTTTGACCACGCTCCCCGACGATATGTCGCCCGGCAGCCCACGCGTGCCGATGTTGCCAGACACGTGGGGCGTCGACTCGGCGCTGCCCCACGACTCACCGTCGTAGGGAACGATGATCTGATGTCTCGACGGGGCAGCGTGACCGCCGTCATTGCGAGGCTTCCGAACACCGCGAAAAGGTGCAGCCATCGACGGTCACAGAGCACGCGAGTCCACCAGCACACCGGCTGCCCCGGCGGTCATCATCGGTTGCGCGCGAACGAGGTGCTTACGATGACGCGATGCGGATACTGGTCACTGGCGGCGTCCGCTCGGGAAAGTCCATGCATGCCGAGGCGTTGTTGGCCAATGCCATAGAGGCTGTCTACGTCGCTCCGGGCCGCCGCGCCGATGGCCGCGACCCGGATTGGGATTCCCGGGTCGCACTACACCGCGCTCGTCGCCCGCCGACCTGGCTGACGATCGAAACCGCGGACGTCGCAACGGCTTTGTCCAACATCCGGTGTCCCGTCCTGGTGGACTGCCTGGGCACTTGGCTAACGGCTCTCATGGATCGGGAGGCGTTGTGGAATACTACGACCGCCGAGGCCTACGCTGCGGTCGAGGAACGACTGGACGAGTTGTGCGCGGCACTGGCCGAGCTGGCCGATGCGGTCGTGGTGACGAATGAGGTCGGCTTAGGTGTGGTACCCGCCCATCGTTCGGGGATGATGTTCCGCGATCTGCTGGGCACGATCAACCAACGGGTGGCAAACGTTTGCGACGAGGTGCACCTGCTCATCGCGGGTCGCGTTCTCAAGCTGTGAATCACTACCAGCAGCTGCCGGCGAGCGGTGACGTCGAGCCCGCGACGCTCGATTTCGTCGATCTACCCGAGCCGCTAGAACTCGATGCGGGCGTCGAGTGCCTTGGCGGGTATGCTATTTGCCCCGCTCTCAACGAGAAACCAAGGTGCGCAACTACTCTACTGCTGACGGGCGGCAATAGCGAACACCCCGCCCGCGTGGCGGCTGATGTGGCTGATGGGAAAGTCGCAGTCGCGTCCTGCGCCTTGGGGCGCTGGATCAGCGCCGTCCCGGTACCTAGCGATCGCAGGTTCGGTAGTAGTGCAGATAGGCGATCGCCGGCACTACCAAGAACGTGATCACCATCAACGCGATCGAGAAATAGTTGGCGCCACCCTGCGGTGTGGCGAAGATGGTCCGGTAGTCGAAGGACACCGCCAACGCCACCGAGACGGTAACGGCAGCTATCGGTAACACCTTGTCGGTCAACGGGTTTCGCTTCGCCGTCGCGTGGCTGCCGGCGGTGTCCCGAGCCAGGGCGACCAGAGCGACCGGGACGATGATGAACTGGATGAACCGTGCGATCACCGCAAGCCCGATCAGGTTCACGCTGTCAAACCGAAGTGCCAGTGGGAAAGCCAAGGCCAACGATGCAGTGATCGCGAACGCGATCATCGGGACGCCGAATCGGTTCTGTGTCGATAATCGTGCCGGCAGGATCCGGGTGTCCGACAGCGCTGTCCACACCCGCGGCGCACCGAACGAGGCGGCTACGTTGATGCCGAACATCGAGATTAGGGCGCCGAGAACGACGGTCGTGCGCAACGGACCGTCGTCGATGGCCGCCGCCAACCGCACCGTGGCGTCGGATTCGAAAACCTTGTCCGATCCCAGCAGCATCGCCACCGCGACAGCAAGCACGTAGACGGCGCCGACACCGAGGATCGCGACCGGTATGGCCTTCGGCAGCGTCCGCTCCGGCTCGTACATCTCTTCGGCGGCGTTGGCGATCGATTCGAAACCGGTAAATGCGTATAACGCCGCGATGGTGGCAAGGATCAATCCCGAGACGGCACCGTGCGCGAGCTGAATCCCACCGAACAGCGCATAGGGGGCCGGTTGGTAAACGCCTGACGCACTTGCCGTTCCGTAATGGCTCGGGTGATGTGTGACGAGGAGCCACAGGCCGCCGACGATGAAGACGGACAGCGCCGAAACCTTGCCTATCGTCGAGGTCCCGTTTGCCCATTTGATTGCCCGGTTACCGAAAATATTGATGACCAACAGCACGACGATGAACCCGAGGAACGTCAACGTCTTCACGCTCAGCAGCCCGCTGTCGTCGGCCCAATTCTTCTCTGGGAAAGCCACTTTCAACAATGTCGAGACGAACAGCGACGCCAGCACGCCCCAGGCGATGGATGCGACGATCGCATGGGTCACACCGACATAGATGCCGATTTTCTGCCCGAAAGCGGCTGTCGTATAGGCATATGATGCGCCATTGGTTTTGACGTATCTGGCAGCACTGGCAAAGACCAGTGCCATGATGCCCGCGAAAACACCCGCCAGGATGTAGGCGACGGGCGCCCACGGTCCCGCGAGCTTGATCACCGTACCGGGGGTAAGAAAGATGCCGGCTCCGATTATCGAGTTGATCCCGAGCATCACAACGCTCCGGAAGCCAAGTTTGCCGATCGCGGGTCCTCCTCATGACATCCGTTGCACGCAGTGTTAGCACTCAGTTGTTAGCACTGGACGTGCGACGGTGCCATAGATTGACGCGGGGCGCACTTATTTGCTTGTTGGGGCGGCCGAGCCGACGAGCGGCGACGTCGCTACGACGCCACCGGCGCCGGATTGCCGCCCGCGATTGCGGGGTTACGTAGCGGTTCCGTCGGCGCCATGGGTTCCGGGTACACCGAACAACGTCCCGCCGGTGCCGCCGGCGGCGCCAATCCCGCCGGTTCCTGGGTTGGCGCCGACCCCGCCGTCGCCGCCATTGCCGCCGTCGCCGCCGTTGCCAATCGTCTGAGCGTTTCCGCCCGGCCCACCTGCCCCGCCGGAACCGCCGTCGCCACTGATGCCGTTAATGCCACCGGCCACCGTGCCAGTGCCGCCGCCACCGCCTGTGCCGCCGGTCCCCCCGACACCACCTGCACCGCCGTTGCCATACAACAGTCCGCCGTTGGCGCCGGAACCACCGTCACCGGCGTTACCGCCGTTACCGCCGTTACCGCCGTTCCCGCCTTTGCCGCTGCTACCGGCGGTGCCGCCGTTCCCCCCGGTGCCGCCGTTCCCACCGTTGCCGCCGCTACCACCGCTGCCGCCGTCGCCGATCAATAGACCGCTGTGCCCACCGGAACCGCCGGTGCCGCCGGAACCGCCACCACCGCCGGTGCCGCCCGGACCGGCGGGCGCCAGAGCGATGCCGTTGATACCGGTGTTGGCGCCGCCGCCGCTACCACCGCTGCCGCCGCCGCCCGCGTTGCCGCCGTTGCCGAAGAGACCGGCGTTGCCGCCGCTGCCGCCGTTCCCGCCGTCGCCTCCGGACCCGCCGTTATTGCCGTTGTGGGCGCCGCCGGGAGCCGCGGTGTTGCTACCGCCCATTCCACCGTTGCCGCCCGCGCCGGCGTCGCCAGCCAGCCACCCGCCGTTCCCGCCGGACCCGCCGTCGCCGCCGGCACCACCGAACGCACCGGACTGCCTGCCGGCGGTGCTTCCACCGATACCACCCTGGCCACCGTGTCCGCCGGCCCCAATCAGCCTGGCACTCCCGCCGGCACCCCCGTCACCAGCGGCGCCACCGGCGGAGTTACTGCCGCCAGCGCTATTCTTCCCGCCGGCGCCACCGTCTCCGCCGTCTCCGCCGTTGCCGTACAGCCATCCTCCGGTTCCGCCGGATCCGCCGTTACCGGCGGCGCCGCCGTTACCGGTGCCACCCAGTTGGTTCCCACCGGCCCCGCCTGCCCCGCCGGGCCCGCCGTTGCCAATCAGGCCAGCGCTGCCGCCCGTCCCGCCGGTGCCGCCCGCGCCACCGGGCCCGGTGCCGGCATTTTGACCGCCCGCACCCCCGGACCCGGCAACGCCGCCATTCCCCGACAGCCATGCGCCGGCCCCGCCATTGCCGCCGGCACCTCCGGCGCCACCGGTCTCCGACGCAGCGGTTGTGCCGCCAACCCCCCCGCCGCCGCCCGTCCCGCCGCTGCCGAAGAGCCAGCCGGCCGCGCCGCCGGCGCCGCCGGCTCCGCCGGTGCCTCCGGTGATGCCGGGGCCGCCACTCAAGTTTTGCCCGCCGGCGCCGCCGGCCCCACCGGCACCGCCATCGCCGCTCAGATACCCACCGCCGCCACCGGCGCCGCCAGCGCCGCCGGCACCGGCGGACGGGCCGCTGTTGCTGTTGGTCCCGCCGATACCGCCGGTTCCACCCATCCCGCCGGTGCCAAACAGCCCGGCGTGGCCGCCGGCCCCACCGGCGCCGCCGGCCGACGCGGTCAAGTTGTTAAGGCCGCTGGCGGCGTTGCCGCCGTCGCCGCCTGCCCCGGCAGTACCGGCCAGCCACCCGGCATTCCCGCCGCCGCCACCGGCTCCGCCGCTGCCGCCGGGCGTGACGGCGTTACCCTTCGAACCGGCAGCGCCCATTCCGCCGTCGCCCCCTGAGCCCCACAACCCGGCGCTGCCGCCCGCTCCGCCGGCCCCACCGCTACCGCCCAGGACGGTGGCCGCACCGCCGTTGCCGCCGGCCCCGCCGCTGCCACACAGCCACCCCCCGTTCCCGCCGACCCCGCCGGCGGCGCCCGCCCCACCGCTGCCGCCGGCCCCGCCGTTGCCGATCAACCCGGCAGACCCACCGTTACCACCGGGTGCGCCGGCGGTGGTGGGGGAAAAGCCGTTGCCGCCGTTGCCGTACAACAGCCCACCGGCCCCGCCGTTGGGGCTGGTCGCTGTGCCATCGGCGCCGTTTCCGATCAGCGGGCGCCCCAGCAGGAACTGAGTGGGTCCATTGACGGCGTCCAGCAGGGTCTGCTCAACATTGGCGGCCTCGGCGCTGGCGTACTGGCTGCCACCAAAGGCCAGTGCCTGCACAAAGCGCTCGTGAAACGCTCTCGCCTGCGCGTAGGCCTCCCGGTAGGCGAGGGCGTGCCGCTCGAAAAGCGCCGCGATCGCCGTCGATATCTCGTCGGCGGCGGCCGCTTGCACCGGCACCGTCGGGGCCGATGCCGCGACCGTCGCGGCTTCGATCGACGACCTGATTCCGGCCAAGTCTGTTGCAGCTGTGGCGATGATCTCCGGCGTTGCGAACACATACGACATGGCGTCCTCCGCTCGACTGTGTGAGCCTAACGCCGATGCCCCTGGCACGTGCTGGTTTCTGCGGCTCGGCCGGAATTGCCGGATATCAAGTGCTGCCAGCTAATTCACGTGAGCGTCAGTTAGCTGACGGGCCAACCACGCGGTGAACTCGGCGACCCGCGCCGGACTGTCGAGTGCGAACAGCGCCGCCGTGGCCCGGTCACCATCTTCGTTGTGCCGCACCACGATCGGCACCCCGTCGGGCCGGACGGCGTCGAACGCGTCTTCGTCGGTGATGTCATCACCCAGGTAGATCGGCACCAGGGAAGTTGCCGGGGGGGCAGTGCGTGAACGCAGGTGCTCGATCACCCAGCGCAGCGTTTTTCCCTTGTCCCAGTCGATATCCGGGCGCAACTCGATCACTTCGCGGCCGGTCGTCACCCGAAGCGCATCGCGTTGGCCGGCGGTGCGTACCGCCGCGGCGACGTCGCCGACGCGGTCTCGTGCCGCGTTGCGGTAATGCACGGCTACGCCAAACCTCTTGTGCTCCACCACAACACCGGGAATGGACCCGAGTCGCTCACGCAGCTGAGCGGCCGCCTGCTCGAGCACCGGTATGGCCACCGCGGCTGCCTCGTTCTGGTGATGTGTTCCGTCGGGTGCGGTCAGCTCGAAACCATGGCTGCCGGCATACCAGATCCCGGGGACGCCCAGCCGCGTTGTCACGTCGGCGAGGTCGCGGCCGCTGAGCACCGCGACGGGGCACTGCGCGGCCAGCTGGATGAGCGCCTCGGCCGCACCGGCGACGGGCCGGGCCGCGTCGGGATCGTTGACGATGTCGGACAGGGTGCCGTCGAAGTCGAAGAACACCGCGGGCCGGTGGGCGGTGAGGCCAGGTGCCTGCAGTGCGTCCGGAAGTTCGGACATGCGGCGGTCGCCGGTGCGTACCCTTACATCCCTCAGATCGGTGACGACGGCGTCGGCGCCGCAGTAACGCAGCGCACCGCCGTGTCCGTTCCGGTCGACCGCGATCACCAGCGCGAACCCGCTCTCGCGCGCCGCCGTGGCGCCGGCAGGGTCGACGGCGACGACGACGCACCTGCCCGGCCGCACCGCCAGCCGATTGGCCGCGTCGTCGAGGACATCTCGGCAATCACCGCTGGACGAAAACACCCCCGTACCGAGCCGGGCTTCGCGTAGCTGCTCGATCAGCGGCTCGGCGGAGTCAGCTGACGAGTCGAAAGAAGAGTCGAACAGGACCGCATCATGGCGGCGCGGGTCGATGGTGACCGACATCATCCCACCTTCTCACGGTGGTCAATGCCTCCGGATCGGGCTCAGCGGCGCACCGGGGACGCGGACGTGCGGCCGCGCGCACCGCCGGCCCGGGTACCGGCGGCACGCCTGCGGCGGTCCCTGGAGAACAGCAGAACGGAGTCTTGGCTGAGTGCCACCAGACGCGCCATCCCGAGCTCGATACCGGCGGCAAGTTGCGCGATGTCGGGCTCGGCGTCGTAGTCGGCGGTGATGCCGAATACCAGCTCGTCGCCGTAGCTCAGCACCGCGACCCCGGTGCTCAACTTCTGGGCGGTCGGTGGGATCGGCAGCAGCCGCTCCAACGTTTGGCTCATCAGCCGTAGCCGGTGGCGCGGCCCGGTCATGTCGGTTGCCAGGGTCACCACGCTGCGCGGCGAGATCCGGGTCAACGCTTGAATCGCCTTGGCGCACAGTGAAAACGGCGCGTATTGCGAAAGCCTTGCGGGGTTGTCGGGGCCGTTCTGGCGGCCCAGGTGCATTTGGGCGTGTACGGTGCGCAGTCGCTTGATCAGGTCTTCCTGCTCGACGGGCAGATACGGCAGTCGGGTTGCGATCTGCGGGTCGGTCTTGTCGAGAACCCGCAATAAGGCCGGACGCGGTTGATTGCCGCGGTTCAGTAGCAGCGTCCGAACGCCCTCACTGATGGCCGTGAGCGCGACGTCGTCGGCGGTGACCCCGAACTTGCGGCACACCCTGTCGACGTCGGCGAGCGGAACGCGCACTGTGTGATAACGCCGCATGGTGATCAGCGGTCCGGTCAACGACGTGCGCGCCACCGGCCAGGTCACAGCGCGGGCGGCCGCCTGGAACAGGGTTGTGGTGACGGCGGCGGCAGTTCGCCGCAGCGCATCGGCCCGGCTGCGGGCGCCGGTTTCCGGTGCCGGAAGCGGTGTCACGGCAACGCGATTGGCGAAGGTGTCGCTGTCGGCATCGTCGCAGAGTCCGGTGAGGAGCTGCGCGGCCGAGATACCGTCCGCCATGCACGGATGGATTTTGAGCAGGATCGCCCAGCGATTGTCGTTGAGGCCTTCGATGATCCAGCATTCCCACAGCGGGCGGTCCACGTCGAGGGGACGGGTCAAGGCGTGGGCGATCGCCCGGAACAATTCAGTGTCGTCGCCCGGGCTGGGGAGCGCCATCCGTTGCATGTGCTGGGCCGGATCGAATTGCGGATGTTCGACCCACTCGGCCCGGAGCACCTGCGCGTATCGTGGCATTGATCGAAGCCGCTGGGCCAGAACGTCTTTGAGCACATCGAAGTCAGGCACGACGCCGTTGACGACCGCCACCGCACCGGTGGCCAGGCTCGTGTGCCACTGCGAATCCCCGGCCTTGAGCAAGCCGGTGTCCAATGTGGTCAGTTGTGCCATGCCGGGTTCCCCACCGCCTTTTGTGAATCCGTCCAGTATCCGTCGTGGACACCCGGGTGCGATAGGCCTGCCAGGTTAAGAACGCGTTTTTCGAGTTAACGAAGGGTTTACAGCGTGAACGCGCGGCGGCAGGATGGACTCGACAATCGAACAGATGTTCGATAGGCTGCAGGGCATGGGCTGGGGCAACGGGCCGCCGAGCTGGGCGGAAATGGAGCGGGTGCTGGACGGCAAGCCGCGCCATGCCGGTGCGCCGGTTGCGGCGGAGCCGGCCGACGATGCCGGCTTGGAGGGCCCCTGGTCGCGTCAGCGCGGGACGTACCAGCCGCCAGAGAATGCTCGGGTCCGTTCGTCGGCCGCGTATGCCGAGCTGCATGCGCATACGGCGTACAGCTTCCTCGACGGGGCCAGTACGCCGGAGGAACTGGTCGAAGAAGCCGCCCGGCTGGATCTGTGCGCACTGGCGCTCACCGACCACAACGGCCTGTACGGGGCGGTTCGCTTCGCCGAAGCGGCCGCCGAACTCGATATGCGTACCGTGTTCGGCGCCGAGCTGTCGCTGGGATCGGAGGCCCGCACCGAGCAGCCGGACCCGCCCGGCCCGCACCTGCTGGTCCTGGCCCGCGGCCCCGAGGGTTACCGGCGGCTGTCCCGGCAACTGGCGGCAGCCCATCTGGCCGGCGGTGAGAAAGGCAAGCCGCGGTACGACTTCGACGCATTGACCGAGGCCGCCGGCGGGCACTGGCACATCCTGACGGGATGCCGGAAAGGCCATGTGCGCCAGGCGCTCTCCGAAGGCGGCCCGGACGCGGCGCAGCGGGCGCTGGCCGATTTGGTGGATCGGTTCGGTGCGTACCGAGTCAGCATCGAGTTGACCCACCATGGTCACCCGCTCGACGACGAACGCAACGCGACGCTGGCCGGCCTGGCGCCACGCTTCGGCGTCGGCGTCGTCGCCACGACTGGAGCGCATTTCGCCCACCCGTCACGCAGCCGGCTGGCCATGGCGATGGGTGCGATCCGCGCCCGGCAGTCTCTGGATTCCGCCGCCGGGTGGCTGGCACCGCTGGGTGGCTCGCATCTGCGGTCCGGCGACGAGATGGCCCGGATGTTCGCTTGGCGCCCCGAGGCGGTGACCGCCGCCGCCGAGCTGGGCGGGCAGTGCGCGTTCGAGTTGGCGCTCATCGCACCGCAGCTGCCGCCGTTCGACGTACCCGGCGGGCACACCGAGGACAGCTGGCTGCGGCAGCTGGTCATGGCGGGCGCCCGCCACCGCTACGGACCGCCCGACGGTGCGCCACGGGCTTACGCCCAAATCGGACATGAGCTGAAAGTCATTGCCCAGCTGAAGTTTCCGGGCTACTTCCTGGTGGTGCACGACATCACCCAGTTTTGCCGAAGAAACAACATCCTGTGCCAGGGCAGGGGGTCGGCGGCCAACTCCGCGGTCTGTTATGCCCTCGGCATCACGGCCGTCGACCCGGTGGCCAACGAGTTGTTGTTCGAGCGCTTCTTGTCGCCGGCCCGCGACGGCCCGCCCGACATCGACATCGACATCGAGTCGGATCGGCGGGAGAAGGTCATCCAGTACGTCTACGACAAATACGGCCGCGACTACGCCGCCCAGGTCGCCAATGTCATCACCTACCGGGGGCGCAGTGCGGTGCGCGACATGGCCCGCGCGCTGGGCTTTTCGCAGGGCCAGCAGGATGCGTGGAGCAAGCAGATCAGCCACTGGAACGGGCAGGCCGCCGAGGTGGACGGCATCCCCGAGCAGGTGGTCGACCTGGCCACCCAGATCCGGAATCTGCCGCGGCATATGGGCATTCACTCCGGCGGCATGGTGATCTGCGATCGTCCGATCGCCGACGTGTGCCCGGTGGAGTGGGCGCGCATGGAAAACCGCAGCGTCCTGCAATGGGACAAAGACGACTGTGCGGCAATCGGTTTGGTGAAGTTCGACCTGCTCGGGCTGGGCATGCTCTCGGCACTGCACTACGCCATGGACCTGGTGGCCGAACACAAGGGCCTCGAGGTGGACCTGGCCAAGCTCGACCTCTCCGAACCGGCGGTGTACGAAATGCTGGCCCGCGCTGATTCCGTCGGCGTGTTCCAGGTGGAGTCGCGTGCGCAGATGGCCACTTTGCCCAGGCTGCGGCCGAGAGTGTTCTACGACCTGGTGGTCGAGGTCGCGCTGATCCGTCCCGGACCCATCCAGGGCGGGTCGGTGCACCCCTACATCCGGCGGCGCAACGGCATTGACCCGGTCGTCTACGAACATCCGTCGATGGCGCCGGCATTGCGGAAGACATTGGGGGTGCCGCTTTTTCAAGAGCAGTTGATGCAGCTGGCGGTCGACTGCGCCGGCTTCACCGCCGCCGAGGCCGACCAGCTGCGTCGTGCCATGGGGTCCAAGCGCTCCACCGAACGCATGCAGCGGCTGCGCGGGCGGTTCTACGACGGCATGCGTGCGCTGCACGGCACCCGCGACGAGGTGATCGACCGGATCTACGAAAAGCTGGAGGCGTTCGCCAATTTCGGCTTCCCGGAAAGCCACGCGCTGAGCTTCGCGTCGCTGGTGTTCTACTCGGCATGGTTCAAGCTGCACCACCCGGCGGCATTCTGCGCGGCGCTGCTACGCGCCCAGCCGATGGGTTTCTATTCACCCCAGTCGCTGGTGGCCGACGCGCGCCGGCACGGTGTGGTGGTACACGGTCCCGACGTCAACGCCAGCCTGGCGCACGCGACTCTGGAGAACGCGGGTATGGAGGTCCGCCTTGGGCTGGGCGCCGTCCGCCATATCGGTGACGACCTCGCCGAGAAGCTGGTCGGCGAGCGAAATGCCAACGGCCCCTTCGCCTCGCTGCTGGACCTGGCATCCCGGGTGCAACTTTCCGTGCCGCAGACCGAAGCGCTGGCGACGGCCGGGGCGCTGGGCTGCTTCGGGATGTCGCGACGGGAGGCGCTGTGGGCGGCCGGCGCCGCCGCCACTCAGCGGCCGGACCGGCTGCCCGGAGTGGGTGCCCAGGGTGCTGATGGGTCGCACATCCCGGTGCTGCCGGGAATGAGCGAGCTGGAGCTGGCCGCCGCCGACGTGTGGGCCACCGGCATCTCCCCGGACAGCTATCCCACGCAGTTCCTGCGTGCCGACCTGGACGCGATGGGGGTGCTCCCCGCCGACGCACTGGGATCGGTACCCGACGGCGACCGGGTGCTGATCGCCGGTGCGGTGACCCATCGGCAGCGGCCCGGGACGGCCCAAGGGGTGACCTTCATCAACCTCGAAGACGAGACCGGAATGGTCAACGTGCTCTGCACACCGGGGGTGTGGGCACGGCACCGCAAGCTGGCGAACACGGCGCCGGCGCTGCTGATCCGCGGCCAGGTCCAAAACGCCAGCGGCGCAATCACCGTCGTAGCCGAGCGGCTGGGCCGCATCAGCCTGGCGGTGGGCTCGAGGTCCCGCGACTTCCGCTGATCCCTCGCGCCGAGATTGCGTCGGGCAGTTCACTTTCGGGCCGCACGGGGGGAGTCCTATATGGGGACACCGGTAGCCTCCCCATATGGCCCTGAATCTGACCGTCGACGAAGTCCTGACCACCACCCGCTCGGTCCGCAAACGCCTCGACTTCGACCAGCCGGTACCCCGCGACGTGCTGATGGAATGCCTCGAACTGGCGCTGCAGGCGCCCACCGGTTCCAATTCCCAGGGCTGGCAGTGGGTGTTCGTCGAGGACGCCGCCACCAAGAAAGCAATCGCCGACGTCTACCTGACCAATGCCCGGGCATACCTCAGCGCACCTGCACCCGAGTACCCCGAGGGCGACACCCGCGGTGAGCGGATGGGCAAGGTCAGAAATTCCGCGACCTATCTCGCCGAGCACATGCACGAAGCGCCGGTGCTGATGATCCCGTGCATCCAGGGCCGGGAGGACCAGACACCGCTCGGCGGTGTGTCGTTCTGGGCCTCGCTGTTCCCGGCTGTGTGGAGCTTCTGCCTGGCGCTGCGGTCCCGCGGGCTCGGTTCCTGCTGGACGACGTTGCACCTGCTGGGCGACGGTGAGCGGCAGGTGGCCGACCTGCTCGGTATTCCCTACGACCAGTACAGCCAGGGCGGGCTGTTCCCGATCGCCTACACCAAAGGCACCGACTTCCGGCCGGCCAAGCGGCTGCCCACCGAAAGCCTGACGCACTGGAACAGCTGGTAACTAGCCCGGCTTGCCGTTGCTGCCGTTGACGCCGTTGAAGGCGTCGCCGCCGAGGCCGGCTTTGCCGTCGAATCCGGAGACATCGGTACCGAGTGCGCCTGCGCCGCCGTTGCCGGGGGTGCCGTGGGTGCCGCCGCCACCACCGATGCCCCCGCCACCGCCAATCCCGGCGGCGCCCAGCTGGCCGCTGAGCAATCCGCTGCGCCCGCCGGCGCCGCCGTGACCGCCGTCACCCCCGTCGCCGCCCGTTCCACCGTGACCGGCATTACCGCCAGCGCCACCGTCACCGCCGTCGGTCACATAGTGTTCGCTGAATGCGGTGGCTCCGGGGGCCCCGTCGATGCCGGTGCCACCGGCACCCCCGACCCCGCCGGCGCCGCCGCTACCGCCTTGCCCGCCGCTGCCGCCGTTGCCGGCCAGCCAGCCGGCGGCGCCACCGGCGCCGCCGGTGCCGCCGCTGCCGCCGTGCCCTCCGTGCCCGCCGGTGCCGCCGCTGCCGCCATTGCCGCCGGCACCCCCGCTGGCGACGGCAAATGTAGAGGCGGCACCGTTACCGCCGGGAACACCGTTGAAGCCGCCGGCACCGCCGGTGCCGCCGATATCGCCGTTACCGCCGATTGCGCCGTTGCCGCCGGCGCCGCCGGCGCCGCCGTTGCCGACCAGCCACCCGCCGTTGCCGCCGGCGCCCCCGACACCGCCGGCGCCGCCGGCCTGGCCGTTGGTGCCGGCGCCGCCGTCGCCGCCGTTACCGCCGTTACCGCCCAACGCGGGACCGAATTCGGATGCGGCGGGACCTCCGGAGCCACCGGCGCCGCCGGTGGCGCCGCCGTAACCGCCCGTGGCGCCGTTGCCGCCGGCACCTCCGACGGCGCCGAAGCTGGTCGTGAAGTTGGCATTGGCAGCGCCGCCGTCGCCGCCGTTGCCGCCGTTGATGCCGGCACCGCCGGTCGTGCCGTCACCGCCTTTGGTACCCGTCTCAAAGCCGTTCGGGCCGGGCACGTTGCTGTCACCGGGCTTGCCGTTGAGGCCCGGGTCGGTGACCGGTGTCGGGTTGACACCGTTGTTGCCGGCCAGGCCGGCGCCGCCGTGACCGCCGGTGCCTCCGTCGCCCCACAGCCCGGCGGCGCCGCCGGCCCCCCCGTTGCCGCCGCTGCCGCCGGCGAGCACCGCATTGCCGCCGACGCCGCCGTTGCCGCCGTTGCCGGTCAGCCAGCCGCCGTGACCGCCGGCGCCGCCGGCCGCACCGGCGCCGCCGGCCCCGCCGATGCCGCCATTGCCGATCAGTCCGGCGCTGCCGCCGTTGCCGCCGGCCAGGCCGGACCCGGCCGGTTGGGAGTAGCCGGCGCCGCCGTTGCCGAACAGCAGTCCGCCGTCTTGTCCGTTGGGGTTGGTCGCGGTACCGGCCGCGCCGTCGCCGATCAACGGACGCCCCAACAAGGCCTGGGTCGGGGCGTTGATCGCGCCGAACACGTCTTGCTCCAGGGTCTGCAGCGGGGAGGCGTTGGCCGCCTCGGCGTGGGCATAAGCGCCGGCACCGGCGGTCAATGCCTGCACGAAGCGGTCGTGAAAGGCCGTCATCTGCGCGGCCACCTCTTGGTAGGCCTGGCCGTGCGTGGAAAACAGCGACGCGATGGCCGCCGAGACCTCGTCGCCACCGGCGGCCAGCAACCCGGTGGTGGCACCCGCCGCGGAGGAATTGGCGCTCCTGAGGGCCGCGCCGAACTCGGCAACTTTCGTCGCTGCCGCGCTGACCGCTTCGGGGACCGCCACCAGGTAAGACATCGCTGTCCTTTCGGGCCATCACCGCGAAATCCGCGATTCCCCCGTAACGTATGGCGGCCAAATCCGGGTGAGCCGGCGTTCGGATCCGAACCACAGCAGATTCACAGCCGACGGTCATCCGATTCCCAGGAAACCGAGCCCTCTAGAGTGCTCCGGAATAGTCGTGCTGCCGCCACGCCTCATACACGGCCACCGCCGCGGCGTTGGACAGGTTCAGCGAACGCCGGCCCGCCAGCATGGGAATGCGCACCTGTTCGGTGATGTGCGCGTCGGCCAGGGTCGCCGCGTCCAGCCCGGTGGGTTCCGGTCCGAACATCAGCACGTCCCCCGCGCGGTAGCTGACGTCGGAAAACGGTGTCGTGGCCTGGGCGGTGAACGCGAACACCCGCGCCGGCAACAGCGCGTCCCACGCTGCCGTCAGCGATGCATGGACCGTGACCGACGCCAGGTCGTGGTAGTCCAGACCGGCCCGCCGCAGCTTGGGCTCGGACAGGTCGAAACCCAGCGGTTCCACCAGATGCAGTTCGCAACCGGTGGCGGCGGCGGTGCGGATGGCGTTTCCGGTATTGGGCGCAATACATGGGGAAACAAACATCAGCTTGAACACCAGGCCATCCTCTCAGCGCAGGCGTCGCGCCACATGGCGACGAAGCGCACCCAGGTGACCAACGCCGGTACGGTTGAGTAAGGCGCTGCGTGGACCGGATCAGCGGCCCGCGCCACATCGGGAATCCGGGGGCCCGGACCGCGCGGGCGGCGGTGCCGCCGTAACGGCGACCGGACCGTTGCGGTGAAAGGGCGAAGAGTGCGGTGCGAGATCTCGATGTCGACGGGGCCGGCCGCCCGGTCCAGGCCACGGCCACGCGAACCGGCCCGCGAATCGGCGCCGCGCGAACTCGATTTCGACAGCAGCGATCTCGCTGAGACCGAAGATTTCCTCGTCCGGACCTACACCAAGATGCGTATCAGCGGCGAGGGCCGCATGTGCCGCGCGCGTATCCAACGCCGTTGTCTGGGCTCGCTCAGCATCGATGAACTGTCGTTCAGTTACGACATGGGCTACGACGCAAACCCGCTGGGGAAGATCCTGCTCTGCCGGGTCCGCAGGGGCCGGATCGAGGAGAACTTCATCGGCGAACCGCAGCACGTGTTGGCCGCCGGTGAGCTCGCCATGATCGGCCCGCCGGAGCTGCCCCATTCCGGGCGGGTCCGCCACGCCGGCTACCAGCTGATCGGGTTTGACCCCGCGTTGCTGGATCGCGTGGCACCCAACGCCCCGGACCGGGCCCACGAGCCGGTTCGCTTGACCGGCCATCGACCCGTATCGGTTGCGGCCGGCAACAGGCTCACCGCCTTGATCGACTATCTGCGGGACCACATTCTGGCTGATCCGAGCGCCGCCTCGGCGCCGCTGGTGATCGACACCGCGGCGGCGCACTTGGCCGTCGCCACCCTCAACGCCTTCCCCCACAGCGCGTTGCTCGATCCCACCCCGACCGACCGGCGTGATTCGGCCCAGCCGGTGCTGCTGCGCCGGGCCATGGCGTTCATCGAGGAAAACGCTCACCAAGACATCGCGTTGGCGGACATCGCCGCCCACGTCTACGTGACCCCGCGTGCGCTGCAGTACATGTTCCGCCAGCGCCTGGACTGCACGCCGATGCAGTATCTTCGCCGAGTCCGGCTGGACCGGGCGCACCGCGAGCTGCTGGATTCCTCCCGGGCGAGCGCCACGGTCAAGCAGATCGCCAATCGATGGGGCTTTATCCACATCGGCAGGTTCGCCATTTACTACCGAGAGACCTACGGCCGCTCGCCCCATGCGACCTTGCGGGGTTGACACCGAGCCCTGGGCCGGCCCGCCGCGCTAGCGGCGCTTGAGCTCGATCAGCTTCTCGGCGATCTCGACGATCTTGGTATTGGATTCCTGCGACAGTCGGCGCAGCAATTCGAAGGCGGCGACTGCGTTGATGTCGAACCGTTCCATGAGGATCCCCTTGGCCTGGCCGATCAGGTCGCGGCTGGCCAACGCGCTGCGGAATTGCTGTTGGCGGCGGATCAGGTTCCAGACCACGGTGGTGTGTGCGGCAAAGACCAGTCCCAGCTCGACGGATTCGTCGTCGAAGGCCCGGGTGGAGTCCGCGTAGAAGTTCAGGGCGGCCAGTGCCTTGTCGCTGCCGAAGAGCCGGAACGACATGATCGAGCGCACCGGGGTGCGGTCCAGCGCCGCGGTGCGATAGCGCGGCCAGCGCCCATCGGTCGTCAGGTCGTCGATGCGGATGGTGTGCTGCTCCCAGGCCGCCGACAGACACGGACCCTCGCGCACATCGCGCTGTACGTCGTCGAGCAAGGCCGGGTAGCGGTGCGTGGCGGCCAACGTCTCGATGGTCCCGGAGGTGTCGACGACGGTGACGCCGAGATACTGAGCGCCGGGGACCGAAGCCACCGTGATCGCGTTGATGTCGCGCAGCGCCGATTCGAAATCCGTTTCGCCGCGGCGTTGCAACTCGTCGACCTCGCTGAGCACCGTGTACATGTGTTGTCGCTCAGGCGACAACCCCGTCTCGGGCCGTCTCGAGTCGTCGCCGGGCCGCGAGTCGGCACCCTCGCCGCAGCGCATGAATCCTCACCCCCTCCCCACCGGCACCCGGGTAGCCCCCCATGCAGGACTATCCCATCGGCCGACCAGGCCGACAAACGCCGCCGCCGGCTTGCTCAACGCTGCAAAGGCACCCGGGGTGCGCGTTAATCCGGTGCAACACAACATAATTCGGGAGCGAGGCGGAAAACTGCTTCGCATGCCGGATCGCCGGTGACCACGCAGTCTTCGCATTTCGGACTACTGCCGGCGCCCGGTGTGTTGCGGCCGACGTTATCTGCTCAGTAACAATTGTGGAGGCCTCGGCTTTGTTCACAGGGGAGCCTGTCATACTCGTCGGATTGCCAGGCGTTTGCGTTGGCTCTCAGCTGCCGGGGCGGGCGGAACAAGGCAGGAAGTTTTGATGAGTCTCTGGTCTCTGCAAACGCGACGAATCAGGGGTGCGGCCGGTTGCCCGGCCGCAATAACGTGACCATGTTCGCCCGCCCGACCACTCCGGTCGCGGCGGTTCCACCCGAGGTGCGCGGCGCCCAACGGCGACCCGCGAGGCACCGCCCCGCGGCCTGGTCGCTGAGCAACTGGCCGGTTGGATGGAAAGTCGTCGCGATCGCCGTGGTACCGCTGCTGCTGGCGACGGTATTCGGAGTGTTGCGAATCGACGCCGCGATGGCCAATTCCGGAAATCTGCGGCTGGTTGCTGCCCGCGCCAACGTGATACCGGCGATCACCAAGTACATGTCGGCACTAGACGTGGCATTGCTGGCGAGTTCGACCGGACGCGACGTCGAGGGAGCCAAGAAGAACTTCACGGCCCGCAAGTACGAGTTGCAGACCCGCCTGGCCGACACCGACGTGATCCCCGACGTCCGGTCCGGGGTTAACACGCTGCTGAACGGCGGCCAGGCATTGCTGGACAAGGTGCTGGAGAACAGCATCGGTCTGCGGGACCGGATCACCACCTATGCGCCGCTGCTGTTGACGGCCGAGGATGCGATCAACGCGTCCGTGCGGGTCGACAGTGAGCAGATACGGGCCCAGGTTCAGGGCCTGAGCCGCGCCGTCGGAGCCCGCGGGCAGATGACGATGCAGGAGATCCTGGTGACCCGCGGCGCCGATCTTCCCGAGCCGCAACTGCGCACCTCGATGATCACCCTGGCCGGCACCGAACCGTCGACGCTGTTCGGGATGAGCGAAGTGCTCGGGGTCGGCTCGCCGGACGCCAAGAACCTGCAGCAGCAGCTGCTGACCCGGATGGCGATCATGTCCGATCCGGCCAGCGAGCTCGTCGACAACCCCGAACTGCTGCGTTCGATCAAGGTCACCGACGGGATCGCCGAGCAGGTCATCAAGGGCGCCACCGCGTCGGTGACGAATTCGGTCCAGGCGCAGGCCACCGCGCGGCGCGACGCCGCCGTCCGCGACGCCGTGCTTGTGCTGGCCGCCATCGCGATCGCACTGGTCGTCGTGTTGCTCGTGGCGCGAGCGCTGGTCCGGCCGCTGCGAGTACTGCGCGACGGCGCGCTGAAAGTCGCCCACACCGACCTCGAGGGCGAAATCGCCCGGGTGCGAGCCGGCGCCGAGCCGCAGCCGCAGCCGCTGGCCGTCTACACCACCGAGGAAATCGGCCAGGTCGCCCATGCGGTCGACGAACTGCACACCCAGGCCCTGCTGCTGGCCGGCGACGAGGCGCGGCTGCGGCTGCTGGTCAACGACATGTTCGAAACCATGTCGCGGCGTAGCCGTTCCCTGGTCGACCAGCAGCTGTCGCTGATCGACCGGCTCGAGCGCAACGAGCAGGACCCCGACCGGCTCGACAGCCTGTTCCGGCTGGATCACCTTGCCGCGCGGCTGCGCCGCAACAGCGCTAACCTGCTGGTTCTGGCGGGTGCGGAGATTTCCCGGGAGCGGCGCGAACCGGTTCCGTTGCCGACGGTGGTCAGCGCCGCCGTCTCGGAAGTCGAGGATTATCGCCGTGTCGCCGTCGGCGGCGTGGCCGACTGCAAGGTGATCGGCGGGGCCGCCGGCAGTGTGATCCACCTGCTCGCCGAGCTGATCGACAACGCGCTGAGCTATTCGCCGCCCACCACGACCGTTCGGGTGTCGGCGGTTCGCGGCAGCGCGGGTGGGGTGCTGCTGCGCGTCGCCGACTGCGGCTTGGGCATGACCGACTCCGATCGGCGCATCGCCAACATGCGGCTGCAGTCCGGCGGCGAGGTGACCCCTGACAATGCGCGCCACATGGGTCTTTTCGTGGTCGGCCGGCTGGCGGCCCGCCATGGCATCCGGGTGGGGTTGCGCGGCCCGTCGACCGGTGAAGCCGGTAATGGCACCACCGCCGAGGTCTACCTGCCCGTGGCCGTGCTGGCCGGCGGCGAGTCGCCGGCGAGCCAGGCCGGTGCGCCCGCGCCCACGCCGCGGCCCTTCATCATCAAGCCGCCCACCCCCGAACCGGCGGCGGACCCGGCCGCGACGTCGTCGTACCAGAACGGTGCCGACAAGCCGGTGCCGCCGGTGACCTTGCTGCCGCGTCGCAAGCCGGGCTCCAGCGGCATCACCGACATTCCCGCCCCGCCCGCCGGGCAGCAGCCACGGGCCCGGCGCGAGCTGAAAACGCCGTGGTGGGAGACCCGGCACGACGCCCGGCACGACGCTCAACGCGACGCCCAGCAGACCCCGGCCCAGACACCGCCAACGAAACAGGCCACCGCGTCGGATACCTCCGCATTTTTCGCACAGCGCTCGACTGCCGCCGCTGCGCGGCCCGCCGATCCGCCGCCCAAACCGTCGGTTCCGGCCGGTCCCGTTGACGACGACGTGATCTACCAGCGGATGCTGTCGGAAATGATGGGTGACCCGCGCGAGCTGGCCGCAAGCCCCGATCTGGATTGGCGGTCGGTGTGGGACCGCGGCTGGTCGGCCGCCGCCCAGGCCCAGGACAAGCCGGTGGAATCGCGCACCGACCACGGCCTGCCGGTGCGCACCCCCGGCGCCCGGCTGGTCCCCGGCGCCGCCGAACCCGAGCCCGGCGTCGGACCGCATCCCGACCGGCAACCGCCGGCTGCGGCCGCGGTGCGTGACCCCGATGCGGTTCGAGCCTCCATCGGCAGCCACTTCGGTGGCGTGCACACCGGCCGGGCGCACGCCCGCACGACCAGTCAGGAAGCCGATCAGCAATGAACACCCGTTCGTTGGACAGCCCGCTGGACTGGCTGGTGTCGAAGTTCGCCCGCGAGGTGCCCGGCGTCGCGCATGCCCTACTGGTGTCCGTCGACGGTCTACCGCTGGCCGCCAGCGAGTATCTACCCCGGGAACGCGCCGACCAGCTGGCGGCCGTCGCTTCCGGCCTGGCCAGCCTGGCCACCGGGGCCGCCCAGCTGTTCGAGGGTGGTCAGGTGTTGCAGTCGGTGGTCGAGATGCAGAACGGGTTTCTGCTGCTGATGCGGGTCGGCGACGGCTCGCATCTGGCGACGCTGGCGGTGACCGGATGCGACATCGGGCAGATCGGCTACGAGATGGCCATCCTGGTCGAGCGAGTCGGCAGCGTCGTGCAGTCCTCCCGCCGGGCCCAACCTGAGCCGCAGTGGACAGACGCGAGCCGCCGCTAGCCCGGCCGGGGGCGAACCTGGTCCGCCCGTACACCCTGACGGCCGGACGCACCGGCACCGACATCGACCTGCCGCTGGAAGCTGCGGTGCAGGCGCTGCCGGCGGGTTCGGCTCACCGGTGGCCGCCGCACGATATGCGAGGCAGAATCATCCGGTTATGCGCCGACAGCCCGTCGAGCCCGTCGGTGGCCGAAATCGCTGCCCGGCTGGATTTGCCGGTCGGTGTCGCGCGCGTCCTGGTGGGTGATCTGGTCAGCTCCGATTACCTTCGGGTGCAGGCGACCTTGACCGACCGCTCGACCAGCGATGAGCGCCGCGAACTCATAGGAAGGACGCTGCGTGGCCTCCAAGCACTCTGAGGCGCACCTCCGGGATACCGCGGCCCATGCCTCCACGAAGATCGTCATCGCGGGCGGATTCGGGGCCGGCAAGACCACGTTCGTCGGCGCGGTGTCGGAGATCATGCCGTTGCGCACCGAAGCGATGGTCACCGATGCCTCGGTGGGCGTCGACATGCTCGAAGTCACCCCGCAGAAGCAGACCACCACGGTGGCGATGGACTTCGGCCGCATCACCTTGGGCGAGGACCTGGTGCTCTACCTGTTCGGCACCCCGGGCCAGCGCCGGTTCTGGTTCATGTGGGACGACTTGGTGCGCGGCGCCATCGGCGCGATCGTCCTCGTCGACTGTCGCCGCCTGGAGGACAGCTTCGCCGCGGTCGACTTCTTCGAGCACCGCAACCTGCCGTTCCTGGTCGCCGTCAACGAATTCGACGGCGCGCCACGGTATCCGGCCGCCGAGGTGCGCCAGGCGCTGACGCTGCCCGCGCACATCCCGGTGATCAACATCGACGCCCGCAGCCGCAGGTCTGCCACCGACGCGCTGATCGCGGTCAGCGAGTACGCGCTGGCCAGCCTGACGGGCAGCTGACCGCGTTGCAGTGGGTGGACTGCGAATTCGACTGCCGGGATTTCCGGGACGAAGACCTCAGCCGATTGTGCACCGAACGCGTCGTGTTCAGCGGATGCGACTTCAGCGGCGTCAACCTGGCCGAGTCGCAGCACCGCGGATCGGCGTTTCGCAACTGCACTTTTGAGCGAACAGCGCTGTGGCACAGCACTTTCCAGCAATGCAGCCTGCTCGGCTCGGTATTCGTGGGTTGCCGGCTGCGGCCGCTGACGTTCGACGACGTCGACTTCACCCTCGCGGTGCTGGCGGGTAACGACCTGCGCGGCGCCGACCTGAGCGGCTGCCGGCTGCGCGAGACCAGCCTGGTGGAGGCCGACCTGCGCAAGGCCGTGCTGCGCGGGGCCGACCTGAGCGGCGCGCGCACCACCGGCGCCCGGTTGGACGGGGCCGATCTGCGTGGGGCCACCGTGGACCCGTCGCTGTGGACAACGGCGTCGCTGACGGGAGCGCGCATCGACGTTCCGCAAGCTCTGGCGTTTGCGCTGGCACACGGGTTGCGGCTGGACGCTTGAAGTCTCAGCGTTTGAGCCTGATCCGCCACAGCACGAAGCCGGCGTAGACCGTCGACAACAGCCCCAGCATCGCCATGTCGAGCAGCCAGGCTCCGGTCGTGTGATGCCAGTGGCTGTCCTTCGGGCTGAACGGGCTTGGTTGCACGGTGTTGAGGTCGATCGTCGAGGCCGACGCCGCGAAGCCCCACCGGGCCGGGGTCAGCCAGGACAGCTGGTCGAGCACCACGCGGTTGGTGACCGGAATGATGCCGCTGGAGAACACCAGCTGCGCCATGATTGCGACCACCAGCAGCGGCAGGATCTGGTCGCTGGAGCGGGCCAGCGCGGACATGCCCATGCCGACGATCGCCGAGGCGAAGCAGGTGGCGGCGACGGCGACAAACAGCTCGAGCGTCGGATTGCCCAGCAGCACGGCTCCCCGGGTCGGTGCGCCCTTGCCGATCACCGCGATGGTGGTCACGATCGCCGCCTGCGCGGTGGCGAACATCGAGAACACCGCGATCTTGGCCAGCAGGTATGCCTGCGTGGACAAGCCGAAGGCTTGCTCGCGGTGGAAGATGGGCCGCTCGCCGACCAAGTCGCGGATGGTCAGCGCGGTGCCCATGAACACGGCCCCGACGCACAGCAGGACCAGTATCTGCGCCGGCTCGGCCGGTGTCTTGCCGTTCGGGTCGGCCACGCCGAAGCCGCTGTGGCCCGGCACGGTCAAGGTCAGCAGCCCCAGCATGAACGGCAGTGCGGCCAGAAACACCGTGTACCAGCGATCGGAGACAACCAGCCGGACCTGCCGGCGCGCGACCGTCGAGAACTGGCGCCACACGTCGACGTGTACCGGCTCACCCAGATCCCCCGGCTCGGCCCGGGCCGAGAGCTTCGGCTCCGACCCGCGCTGCGCCAGGAACCGGCGCTTGGCCTCGTCGGGATCGGCGCCCACCTTGATGAAGATGTGGGCCCAGTTGCTGGTCCCCATCACCGAGCCCACCTGGTCGGGCGGGCCGAAGTAGGCCGTCTTGCCGCCGGGCGCCAGCAACAGCAGCTGGTCGCACAGGTCGAGGTAGGACACCGAGTGGGTGACCACCACCACCGTCCGGCCGGCGTCGGCGAGCTTGCGCAGCATCATCATCACCTGGGAATCCAGCGCCGGGTCCAGGCCGGTGGTCGGCTCGTCGAGAATCAGCAGCGACGGACCGGTGAGCAGCTCCAGCGCGACCGACGCGCGTTTTCGTTGCCCACCGGACAACTTGTCCACCCGGGTATCGCCGTGCTCGGTCAGCTCGAGCTCCTCGAGCACCCGGGCGACGACCTTGGCCCGGTCGGCGCTGCTGGTGTCCGGCGGCAGGCGCAGCTCGGCGGCATACCCCAGCGCCTGGTTCACCGTCAGCTGCCGGTGCACCACGTCGTCTTGCGGAACCATCCCGATCCTGCTGCGCAGGGTCGCGTATTCGGCGTGGATGTCGTGTCCCTCGAAGGTGATCGAGCCGGCGCTGGGGCGGGTGTAGCCGGCGATGAGCCGGGCCAGTGTGGTCTTGCCCGCTCCCGATCCGCCGATGATGGCGGTCAGGGTGCCGGGGCGGGCGGTCAGCGAGATGTTGTCGAGCAGCTGCTTGCCGTCGATCTCGAACTGCACCCGGTTGACCTCCAGGCCGCCGGCTGGCGTCCCGGCATCGGCCTGGCGGGTCAGCGTGCCGGCGGAGAACACCATGTCGACGTTGCCGATCGTGACCACGTCGCCCTCGCTGAGCACCGCCGACCCGATCCGCACCCCGTTGACGTAGGTTCCGTTGACGCTGCGGGCGTCGCGGATTTCGGTGCCGAGCGCCGTCTGGACCAGGAAGGCGTGCCGTCGCGACGCCAAGACGTCGGGGACGACGATGTCGTTGTCCTGCGCTCGGCCAACTGTCACTGCACCCGCCAGCCGGCGGTTTCGGCCGGACTCGGGCCACAGGGAACGGATCACCTTCGTCGCCAGGTTCGACGGGTCGCGCGGAGGAACGGGCGGGTGACTCGGCGGGCGCGGGGGAGCCGGGTCCGGCGCTAGGTACGGCCCCATCCGGGTGGGTGGCGGCTGGGGCCCGGGATGGACCCTGCCCAGCCGGGTCGGCGGTGCGGGGTGGGCGGGCTCCATCGCCGGTATCGGGCCCGGCGCCGGTGGTGGAACCGGTCGCGCAGCCGGATGCGGGCGGAGCTGCGCGGCCGGTATCGGCGCCGTTCGCGGCGGCCGTCCGGCGGGCACCTCGGGTTGTCCCACCTCGAAGGTCAGGCAGGGTCCGTCGGGACTGCCGATGTTGATCCGCTGGCCGGGGTGGATTTCCACGGCGTGCACCCGCCGGTGGTCCACGAACGTGCCCTCGTGCGATCCGTTGTCGATTGCCATCCACCTGCCATGATCGAAGCGCAGTAGCAGGTGGGCCCGGGAGACCGACGGGTGGCTGACGTGCATGTCGGCACGCAGGTCGCTGCCGACGATGATGTCGTGACCTGCGGCGAAAGTGCGTTGCGGCCCGAGCCCCAACACTGTCAGCACGGGCGGCGCCACCGTGTTCATCGAAACTAGCTGTAGCCGCTGACACCCGCTCCAAAACCTGGGCGGGCTTCGGGCCGCGTCAGTGGCGTCTGAGCCGGATGCGCCACCAGACCAGGCAGGCATAGGCCACCGACAGCGTCGCGAGCATCGCCATGTCGAACAGCCACGCCGGGCGCGAGTGCGTCCAGTGGCTGTCCTCGGGACTGTATGAGCCGGGGACCAGCTCGCGCAGGTTGACCGTCGCCGCCGATGCCGCGTACCCCCACCGCGCGGGCACCGCCCACGACAACTGGTCCAGGAAGAGCCGGTTGGTCACCGGGACCAGGCCACCGGCGAGCACCAGCTGCAGCATCAGCGACACCACCAGCAACGGCATGATCTGCTCACTGGACCGGGCGACCGACGACAGCAGCAAGCCCAGAATCGCCGAGGCCACACAGGTGGCGGCGACCGTGGTGAACAGCTCGAAGCTGGGGTTGCCGAGCAGCACCGCCTGCTGGGTCGGTACGCCCTTGCCCAGGAGCACGACCCCGGTCGTGATCGCCGCTTGGGTGATGGCGAACATGCAGAACACCGTGATCTTGGCGCCCAGGTAGGCCCTCGTCGACAACCCCACGGCCTGCTCGCGACGGAAGATGGCGCGCTCGCCGATGAGATCGCGGATGGTCAGTGCGGTACCCATGAAGACGGCGGCGATGGACAGCAGCGTCAAAATCTGTGCGGCCTCGTCGGGTGTCTGGCTGGTCGGTTGGGCCATGCCGAACCCGGTGTCACCCGGAACCGTCAGGGACAGCGCACCCAGGACGAACGGCAAGGCAGCCAGGAATGTGAAGTAGGCCCGGTCGGCAACGACCAGCCGAACCTGTCGGCGCGCGATGGTGGAGAACTGGCGGCGCACGCTGGTGTGTGCCGGTTCGCCCAGGTCGGTGGGCGTCTCGATCGGCGCCGGTGCGGGGGGCTGGTTGCGGGCCAGAAAGCGGCGGTTGGCCTCGTCGGGATCGGCACCGACCTTCGCGAAAATCTGGGCCCAGTTTGTGGTGCCCATCGCCTGCCCGATCTGGTCGGGCGGCCCCAGGAACGCGGTCTTGCCCCCGGGCGCCATGAGCAGCACCTGATCACAGACGTCGAGGTAGGTCAGCGAGTGGGTGACCACCAACACCACCCGGCCGGCGTCGGCGAGTTGCCGCAGCATCGTCATGACCTGCAGGTCCAGCGCCGGGTCCAGGCCCGACGTCGGCTCGTCGAGAATCAGCAGCGACGGGCCGGTGAGCAGTTCCAGGGCCACCGAGGCCCGTTTGCGCTGGCCGCCGGACAGCTTGTCGACGCGGGTGTCGGCGTGTTCGGTGAGCCGCAGTTCTTCGAGCACCCCGGCGACCACCTGGGCGCGATCCTGCTTGCTGGTATCCGGCGGCAGCCGCAGTTCGGCGGCATAGCCGAGCGCCTGGTTGATGGTCAGTTGCCGGTGCACGACGTCGTCTTGGGGGACCATCCCGATCCGGCTGCGCAACGATGCGTATTCGGTGTGGATGTTGTGGCCCTCGAAGGTCACCGTGCCCGAGGTGGGGCTGAGATAGCCGGCAATCAGCCGCGACAGCGTGGTCTTGCCGGCGCCGGAGCCGCCGATGACGGCGGTCAGCGTGCCCGGCCGCGCGGTCAGCGACACGTTGTCGAGCAGCGCGGCGCCGTTGACGGTGTAACTGATCCCAGTGACCTCCAGGCCGCCGGTGCGGGTGGCCGCTTCGGCACGGCGAACCAGGGTGGTCCCGGTGAACGCCAGGTCGACGTTGCCGATGGTGACCACGTCACCCTCGCGAAGGATCGCCGAGCCGACCCGGATCCCGTTGACGAACGTCCCGTTGATGCTGTGCGCGTCGTTGATCTCGGTGCCCACCGGTGTGGGGGTCAGGAACGCGTGGTGGCGCGACGCCAGCACGTCGGCGACGACGATGTCGTTGTCGAGCGCCCGGCCGATCCAGGAAATGCCCGCGCCGGTCGGCGCGTGGCCGGAGGCGGCGCCCGCGACGTTGAGCGTCGTGGTGCGTTCCGCCTGCGGGGGCGGTGGAGAAACCGGTATGACGGTGGTGCGCTGTGCCCCGGGGTAGCCGGGTGCGCCCGGTGCCGGCGGCGCGGGGCCGGGCGGCTGCGCGGGTGGCCGGTGCTGCTGCTGCTCGGTACCGGCGGCTGGACCCCCGGGCGGCGGAAAGCCGGTCTGCGGCAGCAGGCCGATGATGCCGCGGTGATGCCCCACTTCGAAGCTGATGCGCGGCCCGTCGGGCCTGCCGAGGTTGACCACCAGGCCGTCACGGATGTCCACCAGCGGCACCCGGCGGCCGTCGACGAACATCCCGGTCCGTGAATTGTCGATGGCGATCCAGTTGCCCTGCTCGAAGCGCACCACCACGTGCGCCTGGGCCACCAGCGGGTGTGCGACGCGCAGGTCGGCCCGCAGATCACTGCCCACGATCGCGTCGGCGCCCGGAGCGAAGCTGCGTTGAGAGCGGTCCGACCGAACCGTCAGCACTGGCCGCTGAGCTCGGGTCATTGCTTCACCCTAAGAGTTGCGCCCGCGTCAGCGCCGTCGGAGCCGGATCCTCCACCACACGATGGCGGTATAGGCGATCGACACCACCCCGAGCATGGCCATGTCGAATAGCCACGCGCTCGCCTTGTGGTCCCAGTGCTGGTCTTTCGGGTCGGTTGGGCCGGGTACCAGCCGGTGGGTGTCGATCGTCGACGCCGACGCCGCGTAGCCCCAGCGGGCGGGTGTGGCCCAGGACAACTGGTCGAGCAGGATCCGGTCGGTCACCCAGATCATGCCCCCGGAGAACACCAGCTGAGACATGATCGAGAACACCAGCATCGGCATGATCTGGTCCTGCGACTGCGCCAGCGCCGACAGTGCCATGCCCAGCATCGCCGAGGCCACACAGGTCGCGGCCACGGTGACGAACAGTTCGAACCGGACGTCTCCCAGCAGCACCGCGTCGGAAAGCGGCTTGCCCCAGCCGATCACACAGATGGTGGTGGCGATCGCCGCCTGCGCGATCGCGAACGCGGAGAACACCACGATCTTGGCGGCCATATAGGCCGCGGTGGACAAGCCGACCGCCTGCTCGCGCCGGAAGATGGGACGCTCACCGATGAGGTCACGGATCGTCAGCGCCGTCCCCATGAATACCGCCCCGACATTGAGCATGACCAGAATCTGGTCGGGCTGGGCGGGATTGTTGCCCAGCGGATCCGACATCCCGAATCCGGTCTTGCCGCGAACGGTGAGGCTCAGCACGCCGATGAGGAACGGCAGCAACGCCAGGAACACCGTGTAGCCACGGTCGGAAACGACCAGGCGAACCTGGCGGCGGGCGATGGTGGAGAACTGCCGAAACACGTCGGTGTGCACCGGTTCGCCCAGGTCGGCGGCGGGGCTGGCCTGGGACGGAAACGCCGGCTGGGCCTGCTTGTCGGCCAGGAAGCGGCGGTTGGCCTCGTCGGGGTCGGCGCCCACCTTGGCGAAAATGTCGGCCCAGTTGGTGGTTCCCATGGCCTGACCGATCTGGTCGGGCGGGCCCAGGAATGCCGTCTTGCCGCCCGGAGCGACCAGCAGCAGCTGATCGCAGACGTCCAGGTAGGACACGGAGTGGGTGACCACCAGCACCACACGGCCGGCGTCGGCGAGTTGCCGCAGCATCATCATCACCTGCCGGTCCAGCGCCGGATCCAGACCCGTCGTCGGCTCGTCGAGAATCAGCAGCGACGGACCGGTGAGCAGTTCGAGCGCCACCGACGCGCGCTTGCGCTGCCCGCCGGACAACTTGTCCACTCGTGTGTCGGCGTGTTTGGTCAGCTCGAGTTCCTCGAGGACCTGGGCGACCACCTGGTCGCGGTCGGCCTTGCTGGTGTCGGGCGGCAGCCGCAGTTCGGCGGCGTACCCGAGGGCCTGGTTGACGGTGAGCTGGCGATGCACGACGTCGTCTTGGGGGACCATCCCGATTCTGCTGCGCATGGACGCGTACTCGGTGTGGATGTTGTGGCCCTCGAAGGTCACGGTTCCCGAGCTGGGGCTGGTGTAACCCGCGATCAGTCGCGACAGGGTGGTCTTGCCGGCGCCGGAGCCGCCGATGATGGCCGTCAATGTGCCGGGGCGGGCGGTCAGCGAGATGTGGTCGAGCAGTTGCTTGCCATCGGCTTTGAAGCAGACCGATTTCACTTCCAGGCCGCCGGTGCGGGTGGCCGCCTCCGTGCGGCGAATCAGCGTGCCGCCGGTGAACACCAGGTCCACGTTGCCGATGGTGACGACGTCGCCGTCGCTCAAGATCGCCGAGCCGACCCGGACCCCGTTGACGAACGTCCCGTTGACGCTGTGGGCGTCGCGGATTTCGGTGCCCAGGGGTGTCATGGTCAGGAAAGCGTGGTGACGCGACGCCAGGACGTCCTGGATCACGACGTCGTTATCGGTGGCGCGGCCGATCGTGACCGATCCCGCCGGCATTTCATTGGACCCGGTCCGCGGCAACAGCGCATGGATCATCTTGGTCGCCAGATTGGCCACCTCGGGCGGCTTGGCGGCGCTGGGCTGCATCTGCGTGGGCGGCGACGGGCGCGGCCCGGCCGGTGCATAATTCGGCGGCTGGTTCGGCGGCTGGTTCGATGGCTGGCGCGGCGGCCCCGGTGCAAACCCGGGCTGCCGGGACGCCGAGCTGGGGTACATCGGTTGCCCCGATTTCGGGGGCGGGCCGGGATGCGGTCGCGCCGACGGCGGCGCGGTCCAGTTCGACTGGCGTGCCGGCGGCGGCGGTCCCGGGTGACCAGCAACCTGCGTCGCCGCCGGCGGCCACGGCGACGACTGGGTGCCCACCCGCATCGACTCGGTTTGCGGTGGCCGCCCGGCCATCCCCACGTGCCGGCCGACCTCAAAGGTCAGCAACGGCCCGTCGGGGTTGCCGATGTTGACGCTCTGGCCGTCCTGGATGTCGACCATCGGCACCCGCCGGCCGTTGCAGAAGGTCCCGTTCAGCGAATTGTTGTCGATCGCCAGCCACCGGCCCTGATCGAACCGCAACAGCAGGTGTGCCCGGGAGATCAGCGGATGCGTGATGCGCATGTCGGCGCGCAAGTCGCGGCCGACTACCACGTCATGGCCGGGCGCGAAAGTACGTGCAGACCCGTCGTAGCGAACAGTCAGCGCGGGCGGGGCAGATTGAGGCATTATTCCAACTGTATCTAAGGCCGGGGTTAATACTTCTCGGCGGCGCAACACTCGCGTGGCGCGGCGCACGCGCGCATGCAGCCCGGCTGCCTGCGTACTTGTGCGAGCCACCGCACCGCAAGCGGCGAGCATTCGATAGCTATCAGCTACTATTGCCTACCGTTACAATTCCGCATGTTAAGTAACGACCCGGCCGAGTGAAGTTCTGACACAAAGCGCGGCTGGCGACCGTTCGTCCCGCACGAAAGGAGGTGATCACATGGCCCATGAACTTCTGTTTGTCGAAGACGAAGCAACGTATCGGCTCCACTACGTTTGCTACTGGTTCAACGCGGAGAGCATCGACTGAAGAGGAGATGTCGTCCGTGGAGGCGACGCTGGTGGGGGTTTGTCAGGCAATGAACCCCCACCAGCGGTCTCCAATGTTTTCCCGCGTCAGGTAGAGCTGCACCAGCCGCCGACAGCAACCGCACTCCTGTGCGATCCCCGCAACTAGAGGACGTGAGTCCATGTCTGAATCATGCGCTGCGGCCACCGCCGCGTCCGTGGGCCCGGATTGGTCGCAGTGGCCGACCCGGGTGCTGGGCCATGCCAATCCCACCTCGATCGCCCATCGGGCGGGGACCTACCGAATCATGTCTCCCGAACAGACCTGGCGGGCCGTGCAACCGATGCTGGAATTGGCGGGCATCACCCGCGTCGCCGACCTCACCTGGCTCGACGATCTCGGCATTCCCACCGTTCAGGCAGTGCGTCCCGCCTCTGTGACACTTTCGGTCAGTCAGGGCAAGGCCGCGACCTACCGCGCCGCCCAAGTTTCCGCGGTCATGGAATCGCTGGAAACCTGGCACGCTGAAAACGTCACGCCCGACCTGTTTTCCATGAGGACAACGGACCTCGCGGCAGCTCTGACCTACGATCCGGCCCACCTGCTCCTGTCGGCCCGAAGCATCTACCACCCTGGCGCCAAGCTCGACTGGATGACCGCGACGACGCTGTTGACCGGCCGCCAAACCTGGGTGCCGTGGGAGGCGGTTCTGGTGAACGCGGCGGTCGACAACCGCTGGGACCCGCCGATGTTCTCGATGGACACCACGGGGTTGGCCTCGGGCAACAGCTACTGGGAGGCCAGCCTCCATGGCCTCTACGAGGTCATGGAACGCCACGCCATGGCCGCCGGCGAACCCGGAAGCACCCTGTTCGAGGTGCCTGTCGACGATGTCGCCGACTCCGGCTGCGCCGAATTGGTCGACATGATCTACCGGGCCGGGAGCGAACTGAAGATAGCGCGGACCGACACGTGGGACGGTTTCCCGTGCTTTACCGCCGAGATCTGTTCGCCCATGCTGGGGGTTCCGTTCAGCGGCTTCGGGTTACACCACGATCCCAACGTGGCGTTGTCCCGGGCGATCACCGAAGCCGCGCAATCGCGGCTGACGGCTATCAGCGGAGCACGCGAAGACCTGTCGCCGGCGTTGTACCACCGCTTCGCCCGGGTGCACGCCTACGGCCCGTTGCGGCCAACCATGCGGCACTTGCCTACCGCCGAACCCACACCGTGGCACGTTCCCGGCACCGATTCGTTGAGTGACCTGTTGGCTTCGGCCGCAACGGCGGTGGCGGACCGGTCGGGCACCGAGCCGCTGGCGGTCGTGTGCGATCTCGCCGGCAGCTGTGTTCCGGTGGTGAAGGTGATCGCGCCCGGTCTGACGGCCTCGCACGGTTCTCCGATGCGCACCCCCTTGCAGGAGTCGGCATGAGGGCCGCCCGCCGGATCGTGGTGACCGCGGGGCCCACCATCGGCGTCGCCGATGTCCACACGGTGGTGCCCAATGCCGAGGTGGTGCCTCCGATTTCGTTCGGCGACGCCCTGCGGTACGGGCTGAAGCCCGGCGACACGCTGCTGATTGTCGACGGGTTGTTCTTCCAGCACCCCCCGGTGCGGCACAAAGAACTGTTGACCTTGATCCAGGACGGAGTCCGCGTCGTCGGCTCGTCCAGCATGGGTGCGCTGCGCGCCGCCGAACTGCATCCCTTCGGAATGGAAGGCTACGGTTGGGTATTCGACAACTACCGCAACGGATATTTGGAAGCCGACGACGAGGTCGCCATGGTCCACGGCGAGCCCGAAGACGGCTATCCCGTCTTCGTCGACGCGTTGGTCAACATCCGCCAAACGCTGGCACGCGCTGTCGAGACCGGTTTGCTGTCAGCACAATTGGCGGCTGATCTGGTCGAAACGGCGGGCCGCACGCCGTTCACCATGCGCACCTGGGATCGGCTGCTGGCCGCGCTCGAGGTGCCCGAAAGAAGTTGCTTGGCAAAGCAATTGACGGCATCGCGGGTCGATATCAAACACGCCGACGCGGTGGTGGCGCTCCGCAACATCGTCGACGGGCAGGACGGCGTCGCCACCCGCCCGGGCCCACCGCCGACGGTGTGGTCGGTTCGCTGGAAACAACGTTGGGAGCCCCCGGTGCCGGTCGCCATCACCTCCGGCACCGACACCGACACGGGCACCACCCTCGGCGTCCGCGACACCGACGTCCTATCCCTGCTGAGCATCTGCGCCGCCGACCGCTGGGCCTACCTTCCCGCTCTCGAGCAGGTCGCCTCCTGGTACTGGATCGTCACCCACCCCGGTGATCACGGCGACGTTCGCCAGCACGCATCCCGCGCCGTCGCGCAGGTGGCTGCCGGCACCCGCCGACGCGCGTTGGAGACCGTCGCCCACCGGTACGCCGTAGCCATCGGACTTGCCGACGAGTCCGGCTTTCCGGCGTCGGTTCGATCGCAGTGGCTGACCGACGAAGAAAACGCCACGCTCGGTACCGACCCGATCGCCGTCTCAGCGTTGCTCGTTACCCGCACCCTGTTTGTCACCCGGTCGCTTCCTGCCATCGAGCACTTTCTCGACCTGTTACGCGCGGACCCGCGCCTGCCGCACTGGCGCAGTGTCACGGCACAAGCGTTGGCCCGGCGCGATGAACTTGCCCGTCGCAAGCCGCATTTGAACCTGCACCGACCCGACCCAAGACAACTCAAAAACCTCTTTGCCAAGCGATGGGGCGCCGAAGTGGACCGCATCGAACTGGCCCGGCGCGGCCTGATGAGTGAAGAAGCCTTCTACACCGCCGCCACCCTGTTCGCGGTCGCGGCCGCCGATGACCGGTTGCCGTCCATCGAAGTCGGCGCCTTGGGTCCGGCCTAAGCCGAGGAAACCTCGTGCGTGGTCACGCCGCTTTCGCGGCGTGCATCGTCAGCGGTCGGGCGCGCCGGTCACGACGCAGCGGGTGCGGCTGTAGATGGTGGGCATGCACAGGTTGCAATGTGTGCACGCCGAACGCGCCCGCTGCCCTTCGGCGGCGATCCGATTGACCAGGTCGGGCTCGGCCAGCAGCGCGCGGGCCATGGCAACGAAGTCGAATCCCTCGGCCATCGCCAGGTCCATGGTCTCCCGGTTGGTGATGCCGCCCAGCAAGATCAGTGGCATCGACAACTCGGCGCGAAACAGCCGGGCATCGCGCAACAGATAGGCATCGCGGTAGGGGTACTCGCGAAGAAACTTGTGGCCGGTCATCCTGATCCCCCAGCGCAGCGGCGGCTTGAAGGCGCCGGCGAATTCCTTGACCGGCGCGTCGCCGCGGAACAAGTACATGGGGTTGACCAGCGAACTGCCGGCGGTGAGTTCCAGCGCGTCCAGCCCGCCGTCGTCCTGCAGCCACTTCGCCGTGGTCAGCGCTTCCTCGGTCGTGATGCCGCCGCGGATGCCGTCGGCCATGTTGAGCTTGGCGGTCACCGCGATCTGCTGCTGCACGGCGTGGCGAACGGCCAGCACCAATCCGCGGGCGACCTTGGCCCGGTTCTCCAGCGACCCGCCGAACTCGTCGTCGCGCCGGTTGATCAGCGGGGACAGAAACGAGCTCGCCAGATAGTTGTGGCCCAGATGGATTTCGACGGCGTCGAAGCCGGCGTCGACGGCCAGGCGCGCAGCATTGGCGTGCGCGGCGGTCACATCGGCGATGTCGTCGCGGGTCGCCTTCTTGGCGAACCGCATGGCGATCGGGTTGAAGAACCGCACGGGCGCCAGGGCGGTCGCCTTGTTGGACCGGGCGTCGGCCACCGGTCCCGCGTGACCGATCTGGGCGCTGACCGCCGCGCCCTCGGCGTGCACCGCATCGGTGAGCCGGCGCAGCCCCGGCACCGCCTCCGGGCGCATCCACATCCCGTCGCCGCTGGTGCGGCCGCCGGGGGAGACCGCGCAATAGGCGACCGTCGTCATGCCGACCCCGCCCGCGGCCGGCAGCCGGTGGTATTCGATCAGGTCGTCGGTCACCAGCGCGTCGGGCGTGCGTGCCTCGAAGGTTGCGGCCTTGATGACGCGGTTACGCAGCGTCAGCGGACCCAGCTTGGCCGGGCCGAGCACGTCGGGGGCATCGGGCATGTCAGGAGCCTACGCGGCGGACGTGCCAGACTGTCTGCCGTGGGCGCAATCATGCTGGACGGCAAAGCCACCCGAGACGAGATCTTTGTGGACTTGAAGCGGCGGGTGGCGGCTCTGACTTCTTCCGGGTCCGCGTCGGGCCGCCCCCCCGGTTTGGGCACCATCCTGGTCGGTGACGACCCCGGCTCGCACGCCTACGTGCGGGGTAAGCACGCCGACTGCGCCAAGGTCGGCATCACCTCGATTCGCCGCGACCTACCCGCCGACATCAGCACCGCCACGCTCAACGAGACCATCGACGAACTGAACGCCAACTCCGACTGCACCGGCTACATCGTGCAGCTGCCGCTGCCGAAGCATCTGGACGAGAACGCGGCGCTGGAGCGCGTCGACCCGGGCAAGGACGCCGACGGGCTGCATCCCACCAACCTGGGCCGGCTGGTCCTCAACACCCCGGCGCCGCTGCCCTGCACCCCGCGTGGCATCGTGCACCTGCTGCGGCGCTATGACGTCGAGCTGGCCGGGGCGCACGTGGTGGTCATCGGCCGCGGCGTCACGGTCGGCCGCCCGCTCGGCCTGTTGCTCACCCGCCGCTCCGAGAACGCCACGGTGACGTTGTGCCACACCGGAACTCGCGACCTTGCAGCCCTGACCAGGCAAGCCGACATCATCGTCGCGGCCGTCGGGGTTCCGCACATGCTAACCGCGGACATGGTGCGCCCCGGCGCCGCGGTCGTCGACGTCGGAGTCAGCCGCACCGACGACGGACTGGTCGGCGATGTACACCCCGACGTCTGGGAGGTCGCCGGTCACGTGTCGCCCAACCCGGGTGGCGTAGGGCCGCTGACCCGGGCGTTCCTGTTGACCAACGTCGTCGAGCTGGCCGAGCAACGATGACGGCGCGGGCCATCCTTGCGCACACGTTTCGCGCACAGTGGCCGATCCTGCTCGTGGGGCTGATCTTCACGGTGGCGTTCGTGCTGGTGGGGGCGAACTTCTGGCGCCGAGGTGCGCTGCTGATAGGGATCGGTGTGGGTGTGGCGGCCGCGCTGCGGCTGGCGTTGTCCGATGAACTGGCCGGCCTGCTGGTGGTGCGCAGCAAGGGCACGGACTTCACGACCATGGCCGTGGTGGGGGCCGCGATGGTCTATATCGCGTCGACGATCGACCCGCTGGGCACGGGCTAGGGCTTAAAACTGGCCTAAAACGGCCTAAAACCCGGGAATCCCCGGTATCTGCGGCAAACCCGGCAGGTTGCCGGTTGCCACGTCCGTCATCGCCTGCGGGCAATACGTCGAAATGGCGATGCTGGTGAAAATTTGCGCCATCGGCTGGGGCATGCCGGTGCCCGCGGCGACGACGGTCGCTGCCGCAGAGTTGAACGAACCACCCGGCCGCGCCAGCGTCGAGCACACGGAGTGGCCCAAATCCACGGCACTTGCCGGGTCGCCGTAGTTCACGCCGGCGTCGTTGAGCGCGCCGATAAAAGCGTCGTCGATCGTGCCGGCCTCGGCCGGTGCCGCCAGTGCGGCGGCCGCGGTGAGCAGGACTGCCGATCCCGCCAGCAAACGAATCGTGAGTGGCTGATGGCGCCATGTTCTCATGTCAGCTCCCATTCGTATCGGAGCGCACCAGGCCGTTCGGGCACACTCAGGCTTCCCTAGGAACCTTGGTGCACGGCCGTCACGTTTCGAACACGACCGCGTAAAGGTTTGCCGTCGACTGTCAGCACGGGCTCAACGACACGATCGCGTCACACTGTGCCACGACACGTCGCACCTCAACCGGTTTCACCGCGGCGCTGATCGACAATGCGGCCCATGATTTCTCGGCAAGCGTTCCTTCGCGGCGCGGTGGGAGCGCTGGCGACATCGGCGGTATTCGGGCACGTGCGGGCGGCCGCTGATCCGTCCAGCGGTTGGACCGGTCTGGCTTCCTCGATCGGTGGCCGGGTGCTGCTGCCGGACAGCGGGGGCTCGTTCACCTCGGGCAAGCAGATTTTCAACTCGCTCTACAACGGCTCGAACCCGGCGGCGGTGGTCACGGTCACCTCGCAGGCCGACGTCGAGAAGGCCGTCGCGTTCGCGGCCGCCAATAAGCTCAAGATCGCCCCGCGCGGCGGCGGGCATTCCTACATCGGCGCTTCGGCCGCGGCCGGCGCCATGGTGATCGATCTGCGCGGCCTGACCGGCGGCGTGAATTTCGACAGCGCCACCGGAAACGTCACGATGCCGGCCGCGACCGATCTGTATGCGGTGCAGCAGGCGCTGGCCGGCGCCGGCCGCGCGATTCCCACCGGCAGCTGCCCGACCGTCGGCGTGGGCGGCCTGACCCTCGGCGGTGGAATGGGTGCCGATTCCCGCCACGCCGGCCTGACCTGCGACGCGCTGCGATCGGCGACGGTGGTGTTGCCCGGCGGGGAAACGGTCACCGCATCCGCCGACGATCATCCCGACCTGTTCTGGGCGTTGCGGGGCGGCGGGGGCGGCAACTTCGGGGTGACGACGTCGATGACGTTTGCGACCTTCCCGACCGCCGACTCCGACGTGGTGCGCGTCGACTTCGCCCCCTCGTCGGCGGCCCAGGTGCTGACCGGCTGGCAGACCTGGCTGGCGGCAGCCGACCGCAACACCTGGGGCCTGGTCGACATGTCGGTCAGCGCGTCGCAGGCCAATTGCCATGTGCTGGCTACCTGCCCGGCGGGATCCGGGCCCGCGGTGGCCAACGCGATCAAATCCGCAGTCGGCGTTCAACCCACCGGCGTCGAGCACAAGACGCTGAGCCATATGGATCTGGTGATGTATCTGGCCGGCGGCAGCGCGACGAGTTCACCACGGAGCTTCGTGGCCGGGTCCGACGTCATCGGCACAATGAATTCTGCTGCGGCACAGTCGATTGTCGCAGCGCTGGGAAAGTGGCCGCCGGCCTCCGGACGCGCGTCGGTGATCGTGGACACGCTCAGCGGCGCGGTGGGCGACGTCGATCCGAGCGGCTCGGCCTTTCCGTGGCGACGGCAGTCCGCTGTCGCACAGTGGTACGTCGAGACACCCGGCAGCGGGCAGGTTGCCGCTGCCAACAAGTGGATCGGCGCCGCACATCAAGCGGTGCAACAGTTTTCGGTCGGTGCGTACGTCAACTATCTGGAACCCAACACCGCACCGGCGCGATACTTCGGCCCGAACCTCGCGCGGCTGACCGCGATCCGGCAGCGATACGACCCGGGCCAGTTGATGTATTCGGGGATCGTCTTCTAGGCATTCGCCAAACAAGTTGTGCCACTGCAGTTTCAGCCCACGTAAGTGGTCGCGGCGGGCGCGGCATCGCCGACGCCCACGGTGCGCTTGGTTCGCTGGATTCGGTAATGCCGCCACGTAGCTGTGCGACGCGAGTTTTGTTCTGCCTCGGCATCTTTGGGGTGCCGAAGCATCGTGACCAACCGGGGACGGGCTGACCATGAGGCGATCCTTGAAGCGCCATCACTGGCGATAGCGCACTTGCGGCTGATATGCAGGACACCTCGATGATGCTGGTGTGGCCACTGTGACACCCGTGGTCTGGGTTCGGTCACGCCGCCGCCCGCGGAACACCGCGCGGGCGCGATGCTTCGGCCCAAACTCGCGCCCGAGTGGGGCGGGCCGGCTCGGCTCGAATCCGGTGCTCACGCCGAGCGGGGAGTCGACGACCCGTTTTCAGGCTGGTCCGCGGCGCAAGCTCCACACGGTACCCGGTTGAGTGGGTTGTTCTGGGCTGCGTCCGTTCTCCGGACGGCCTGTCTACTCGTCCCCTATCGTTTAGCTGTGCGTGAGAACTCAATTCCCGCAGTGCTGCAGGAACGTGCCAGTTCGCGGCCTAACGAGACAGCTTTCACGTTTGTCGACTACGAGCAGGACCGGGCGGGCGTTGCCGAAAGTCTGACATGGTCGCAGCTGTACCGGCGGACGCGCAACGTCGCACAAGAGCTCAACGCCCGCGGGTCGACCGGCGACCGGGCCGTGATACTGGCGCCGCAAGGACTGGAATACGTCCTGGCGTTTCTGGGCGCATTGCAGGCCGGTCAGATCGCGGTTCCGCTGTCGATGCCGCTGGGTGGCGCCAGCGATGAGCGGGTCAGCGCGGTGCTGCGCGACGCGTACCCGTCGACGATTCTGACGACATCAGCCGTCGCCGGCACCATCGCCGAGTGCGTCAGGTCCGAAGCCGGCGACCGCGGCGCGCCGTCGCTGATCGAGGTTGACCTGCTGGACCTGGACTCCCAGAACGCGCTCGGTGCCGAAGCCCCGAACCTGCCAGACATCGCCTATTTGCAGTACACCTCGGGGTCCACCCGCACGCCGGCGGGAGTTGAGATCTCGCACAAGAACATTCACGTCAACGTCGAGCAAATTCTATCCAGCTTGTATCGGGAGCGCGGCGAGGTTGCTCCGCCGGACACCACAGTCGTGTCGTGGCTGCCGTTCTTCCACGACATGGGTTTGGTCCTGGGAATTGCGATCCCGATTCTGGGCGGATTTGCGGGCGTGCTGACCAGCCCGGCAGCGTTCCTGCAACGACCGGCGCGGTGGATGCAATTGACGGCAAGCAACAGCTCCGTATTCACCGGCGGACCCAACATTGCTTTCGAATTGGCGGCAGCAAAAACGTCAGATGACGACATGGCCGGGCTTGACCTCGGGGACGTGCGCAACATTGTCAGTGGTGCCGAGCGCGTGCAACCCGCGACGCTGCGGCGCTTCGCCAAGCGATTCGCCGCGTTCAATCTCGACCCCAGGGTGTTGCGGCCCTCGTATGGGCTTGCGGAAGCCACGGTGTACGTGGCGAGCCGCGAAAGCGACCAACCACCGCTAGCGGTCAATTTCGAATCCGAGGAACTGACCGCCGGCCGCGCGAAGCGGTGCGCCAGCGGAGACGGCACACCGCTGGTCAGCTACGGCATGCCGCGCTCGCCGATGGTGCGCATCGTCGACCCGGACACCCGTATCGAGTGTCCGGAGGGAACGGTCGGTGAGATCTGGGCACATGGTGACAACGTCTCGACGGGCTATTGGCAGAAACCGCAAGAGACGGAACGGACCTTCGGTGCAACCCTGGTCACACCGTCGGCCGGCACGCCGGAGGGGCCTTGGCTGAGAACCGGAGATCTGGGCGTCGTCTCCGAAGGTGAGCTGTTCATCATCGGCCGCATCAAGGATCTGCTGATCGTGTACGGCCGCAACCACTCTCCCGACGACATCGAGGCGACGATCCAGGAGATCACCGGAGGCCGTTGTGTGGCGATCGCCGTTCCCGACGACGACGGCGTCGAAAAGCTGGTCACCATAGTCGAATTCAAGTCGCGCGGCGACTCCGACGAGGCGATGCACCTGATGAGTGTCGTCAGGCGGGAAATCACCTCCAGGATTTCGAAGTCGCAGGGTCTGAGTGTGGCGGATCTCGTTCTGGTTCCGCCTCATTCGATTCCGCTGACCACAAGCGGCAAGGTCCGGCGACGGGATTGTCTACACCTCTACCTGCGCGATGAGTTCACCCGGCTGGACGGGCAGACCCGCCGGCCGGAAAAGCGCGTGGCCCAGGACAGCGCCACGAGCGCCGCGGCCGACATGACGTTGGCACAACGCCTGCGCACGCTGCGCCGCCAGCAAGACGAACTCCTGCTCGGGATGGTGTGCTCGCAGTCGGCAACCGTCCTGGGCTATCCCAGCCCAGAGGACATCGACCCCGAGTGCGCGTTTCAGGACCTGGGGTTCGACTCGGTGAAAGCCACTGAATTGCTCGACCGCCTCAATACCGTCACCGGGCTGGCATTGCCACCCACCCTGGCTTTCGACTACCCCACCCCGGCCGCGTTGGCTGCCCACCTGGGCCAGCTGCTGAGCGGGTCGGTTGCGGCGGCTGCGCCGGTCCAGCCGCAGGTGGCGACGAACGAGCCGGTAGCAGTGGTGGGGATGGCCTGCCGGTTCCCCGGGGGCGCGGATTCGGCGGCGGCGCTGTGGGATCTGGTGGCCGGCGGCGCCGAGGCGGTGGGGGAGTTTCCCACCGATCGTGGCTGGGATCTGGCGAATTTGTTCGATCCTGATCCCGATGCGGTGGGCAAGACCTACACGCGTGCCGGGGCGTTTCTGGCCGACGCGAGCGGGTTTGACGCCGAGTTTTTCGGGATCTCGGCGCGGGAGGCGCAAACCATGGATCCGCAGCAGCGGCTGCTGCTGGAGGTGTGCTGGGAAGCGTTGGAAACCAGCCGAATTGACCCGGCCGCGTTGGTCGGTTCGGAGACCGGGGTGTTCGTCGGAGCCTGGTCGCAGCAGTACGGCGGGGACGGTTCCGATGGCGCGGAGGGATACGCCATGACCGGGACGTCCACCAGTGTGGCTTCCGGACGGGTGGCTTACGCGCTGGGTTTGCAGGGCCCGGCTATCACCGTGGACACGGCATGTTCGTCGTCGTTGGTGGCCGCGCATCTGGCGTGCCAGTCGCTGCGCAACGGGGAGTGCGGTCTGGCCCTGGCCGGTGGTGTCACGGTGATGACTACGCCGGCAGTGTTCACCGAGTTCTCCCGGCAGCGCGGGCTAGCTGCCGACGGGCGTTGTAAAGCGTTTGCGGCCGCTGCCGACGGCACCGGCTGGGGCGAAGGGGCCGCGGTCCTGGTGCTGGAACGGCTCGGCGACGCACACCGCAACAACCATCCGGTGCTGGCGGTCATCGCGGGATCGGCGATCAACCAAGACGGTGCCTCCAACGGGTTGACCGCGCCCAACGGGCCCGCTCAGCAGCGCGTCATCACCCAGGCCGTGGCCAACGCCGGCATCGGGCTCGACGAGGTCGACGTCGTCGAGGCTCACGGCACCGGCACCACGCTGGGCGACCCGATCGAGGCCGGCGCCCTGATTGCCACCTACGGTGCCGCGCGGGGGCCGGAGCACCCACTGTGGTTGGGATCGATCAAATCCAACATCGGTCACACCCAGGCCGCCGCCGGTGTCGCCGGAATGATCAAAATGATCGCCGCCCTCAACCATGACACGCTGCCGGTGACCCGCAACGTCGATCGCCCCAGCCCGCACATCGACTGGTCGGCCGGCACTGTTCGGCTACTCACCGAAGCGGTGCCCTGGCCGCTCGCCGATCATCCCCGCACCGCGGCGGTGTCCTCGTTCGGGATCAGCGGCACCAACGCCCATCTCATCCTGCGACAAGCCCCCACCCCGGTGGCCGAGCCGGCGCAGCCCCGGCCCGCGGCCGCGCGCACCGAGGACGGTGCTGAGGTCGGGCCGCCCCGACTGCCGCTGTGGCCGGTGTCGGCGCGCACCCGCGCGGCGTTGTGCGCGCAGGCAGACCGGCTGCACCAGTTACTGGTCTGCCATCCCGACCTGGACCTCACCGATGTGGCCTACAGCCTGGCCAGCACCCGAACCCACCACCCGTACCGGGCCGTCGTGACGGTACCGGCCGACAGCACCGATCCCCGGGCTGAGCTGGTGGCGGCACTCGAAGCGTTATCCGCCGATCAACCGCACCCGCAACTCGTCCACAACCACCAACGCGCGACATCGGCGGCCAAAACCGTGTTCGTGTTCCCCGGCCAGGGCGGCCAGTACCCCGGTATGGCCGCCCAGCTCTACGGCCGGCACCCCACTTTCTCCGCCGCGATCGACGAGTGTGATCAGGCCCTGGGTGCCTGCACAGGCTGGTCGGTGCGTGCGGTCCTTCGTGGTGAGCCAGGCGCCCCCTCCCTGGATCGCGTCGATGTGGTCCAGCCGATGTTGTTCGCCGTCATGGTGTCGTTGGCCCGCACCCTGATCAGTTACGGGATCGAACCGGACGCGGTGATCGGGCACTCCCAAGGCGAGATTGCCGCCGCCTACGTCGCCGGGGTGTTCACCCTTGAGCAGGCCGCCAAAATCGTGGCACTGCGCAGCGCAGCCCTCGCGGAGCTATCCGGGGCCGGCGCCATGGCATCGGTGTTGCTGGCCGCTGACGACGTGGACGCGCGACTGCAGTCCTACGGTGACGCGCTGGCGGTTGCCGCGGTCAACGGCCCCACCCACACCATCATCAGCGGCGGTCCCGAAGCGATGGCGCGGTTCATCGCAGATTGCGAAGCCGACAATGTCCAGATCCGTTCCATCACAGTCGATTACGCCTCACACTGCGCTCAGGTCGAACCGTTGCGCGAGCGCCTGCTTGACGAGTTGGCCGGGCTGACCCCGAAACCGGGACGGATCGCGCTGCATTCCACCGTGCACGGCGTCATGTCGGACCAGCCGCTGGACACCACCACCATGACCGCCGACTACTGGTATGCCAATGTGCGTCAACCGGTCCGGTTTTACGACAGCATCAAACATCTGCTGGCCGCTGCTGAGCAGGTGTTTGTGGAAGTATCACCGCATCCGGTGCTGGCCCCGGCGCTCGCCGACATTCTGGCCGGCACCGCGGGGCGTCCGGGCTCGGCGGTCATTCCCACCCTGCACCGCGAGCGCCCCGACCTGGACACCTTGACTGCCACGCTGGCCCGGCTGCATGTTCATGGCCAAAGCCCGGCGTGGCCGGCGCTCTATCCCCACGCCCGACAGGTCGAGCTACCGACGTACCCGTTCCAGCATCACCGGTATTGGCTGACCCCGCGATCCGGCACCGATGCCGCCGGCCTGGGGCTGGATCAACCGCAGCATCCGTTACTCGGGGCGATCACCACATTGGCCGATCGAGACGAGGTGATAGCCACCGGTCGGGTGGTTCTCGGTTCACAGGCCTGGCTTGCTGCCCATCGGGTGGGTGACGTGGTGGTGTTGCCCGCGACGGGGTTTGTCGATCTGGTCCTGGGGGTCGGGGATTACGTGGGATGCCCGGTCATTGACGAGTTGGTGTTGCACACCCCGCTGGTGCTGGCCGAACACACCCCGACCGACATCCAGATCAGTGTGGCCGACGCCGATGGGGCCGGGCGACGCTCGGTCAACGTCCATGCCCGCACCGGCACCGACCATCGGGCCGAGGCCGGTTGGGTGTTGCACGCCAGCGGAACGCTGCGTCCCGGGCAAACCGCTGCCGGTGAACCGCCCGTCCCGGCGTTGCCGGCGACGGCTGTCGATGTGCAGCGTTTCTATCAGCAGCTGGCCGACTGCGGCCTGCACTACGATCCGCCGTTCTGCTCGGTACGCGGGATCGGCCTCCAGCCGGGCGACCCCGACCACATCTACGCGGAAGTGGCCCTGCCTGCCGGGACCGATATCACCGGTTACGGGATGCACCCGGCGTTGCTCGATGCCGCGCTGCACCCGATCGCCGCCGCCCTGGGAGCCGGGGCGGACGCCGAGCCGGCGGTGCTGCGCCTTCCGTTCGTGTTCAGCGGGGTCACGCTGTATGCAACCGCGGCCACCCGGCTTCAGGTGTGGCTGACCCGCACCGGCGACGACACCTTCACCCTGTACGCCAGCGATCCTGCCGGCGCGCCGGTAATCCGCATCGACACGGTCGTCGTTCGGGTCCTGCCCGACATGGCGACTCTGAGCGCCCCCACGACAGCGGCGCCGTCGGTCCCTGGTTTGTGGGAGCTGGCCTGGCCGCCCCTGTCCACCGCTGCTGCCGCAGCGGCCGATCGGCCGCACTGGGAGGTCGTTGCCGAAGATCTCGATGCGCTGTCGACCAGCCTGCGCAACGGCCCGGTACGCCCCGATTTGGACGCGGTGCGGCCATGCCCGCCGGTGGTGTTGTGGTCGTTGGCGGCCCGGCAACGTCCCGGCGATGACGCCGATGCCGTATCGAGCATTCATGGGCTGACCCGACGGGCGCTGGCCGGGCTGCAGGCCTGGTTGGCCCGCCCCGACACATCCGGCACGGCGTTGGTGGTTCTGACGTGTCGCGCGGTGGCGATCAGCCCCTATGACCGGGCGCCGGATCTGGCGCAGGCCGCGGTGTGGGCGCTGCTGCACAGCGCCCACAACGAGTATCCGGGCCGGATCCGGCTGGTCGATACCGACCTCGCCGGCGCCAGTGCCGACACCCTGCTGCATCTGCTGGCCACCTTCGCCGGCACCGGCGGTGAGCCGCAACTGGCGTTGCGTGACGGTGTCGCTCACATTCCCCGGCTGACCCCGGCGCGGGCGTTGACCCCGCCCCCGACGCCCCACTGGCAGCTGATCACCACCGGTCGCGGGGATTTGGCGAACCTGACCCTGGTTCCCACCCCGGCGCCAACGACGTTGGGCCCGGGTCAGATTCGGGTGCAGATCCGCGCCGCCGGCCTGAATTTCCATGACGTGGTGGTCGCCCTGGCGGCGATCAGCGATGAAGGCCTTGGCGCGGAAGCGGCCGGGGTGGTCGTCGACACGGCAGACGACGTCACGGATTTCGCGCCGGGGGATGCGGTGATGGGGCTGTTCCCCAACAACGCGTTCGCCCCCACCGCCACCACCGATCACCGCAGCGTCGTGGCCGTCCCGCCGGGATGGTCCTACCCGCAAGCGGCTTCGGTCCCGGCCGCGTATATCACCGCGTACAGCGTTCTGATCGATATCGCGCAGGTGTCAGCGGGACAGCGGGTGCTCATCCACTCCGCCGCCGGCGGGGTCGGCCAGGCCGCTATCCGCATCGCAGCGCACCTGGGTGCCGAGGTGTTCGCCACCGCTCATCCCGCCAAGCACCACATCCTGCGCGGGCTGGGCATACCCGAGGATCACATCGCCTCTTCGCGCACCCTGGACTTCGGTGACACCTTCGCCGCAGCCGGCGGCGGGCGCGGCATGGACGTGGTGTTGAACAGTCTCCGCGGCGAATTCGTGGACGCGTCGCTGCACCTGGTGGCCCCGGGCGGGCGCTTTGTCGAGATCGGTAAGACCGACATCCGGTCAGCCGCCGACGTCGCACAGACTCATCCCGGCCTGAGCTATCACGCCTACGACCTGAGCGCGGCCACCCCCGAACAGGTGCAACACGCCTGGGCCGGGGTGCGCGAGTTGATCAGCGGCGGGGTGATCGCGCCCCTGCCGGTGACGCGCTACGGGCTGCTGCGCGCCCCCCAGGCGTTCCGCGACATGAGCCAGGCCCGCCACACCGGCAAAATCGTGCTCACCCCGCCCGCGGTGCTCGACCCGCAGGGCACGGTGTTGATCACCGGGGGCACCGGCATGCTCGGCGGGCTGTTCGCCGAACACCTGATCACCGGTTACGGTGCGCGCCGGCTGTTGTTGACCTCGCGGCGCGGCGCCAGCACGCCCGAAGCGGTCGAGCTCGCCCAGCGCCTGCAGGGTCTGGGTGCCGATGTCACGATCAGCGCCTGCGACTGTGCCAACCCGAGCGAGCTGGCCGCCCTGATCGGCTCGATTCCCGCCGAACACCCGTTGACCGCGGTCATCCACGCCGCCGGAGTGCTCGATGACGCGGTGACCAGCCAGCTCACCGCGCAACAGCTCGACAACGTGCTGGCCGCCAAAGCCGACAGTGCCTGGTATCTGCACCAACTCACCGCCAACACCGAGCTGGCCGCGTTCGTGTTGTTCTCCTCGGCCGCGGGTGTCCTGGGCGCCCCGGGACAGGCCAACTACGCGGCCGCCAACGCCGTCCTCGACGCACTGGCCCGTGAACGGCCGGCGGCCATCAGTCTGGCCTGGGGGTATTGGCAGCCGTCCTCCGGGATGACCGGGGACCTGGACACGCGTGATCGCACCCGTCTGACCCGCAGCGGGATGGTCCCGATCACCGCCGGCCAGGGTTTGGCCCTGTTCGATGCCGCCCTTTCCCAGCAGCACCCCAATCTGATCCCCGCCCCGCTCGGCACCCGGGCGTTGTCGGCGTTGGCCCGGGAAAACAGCCTGCCTCCGATCCTGTCCGCGCTGGTCACCGCCCGGCCTCAGGCCGCCGCGGCCGACTCCCGCGCGCTGGCGGCCCGGCTGGCCGGGCTGGCCCCCGAGCGACAACACGACATGCTGGCCAACCTGGTCATCACCGCCACCGCGGCGGTGCTGGCACATCCGGACCCGGCGGCGATGGATCCCGAGCAGCCGTTCAAAGATCTCGGCATCGACTCGCTCAGTGCGCTGGAGCTGCGCAACACCCTGTCGGCCCAAACCGGGGTGGCCTTGCCGGCCACCGTCACCTTCGACCACCCCAGCCCCGCGATGCTCGCCGCCCACCTCGCCGACCTGCTGCGCGTCACCGCTGTGCCCGCGGGTCCGGCGGCCGAGGTCGCCACGGGTGACGCCGAGCCGGTGGACAATCGGCTCGCGTACCTGGATCAAGCCGCGTTCCTGGGGCTGCGGGCAGGACACGTGTCGCTGCTGCAGGTGACATGGATCTACGACCGTGCCGTCGACCTTGACGGGTTGCGGCGTTTTCACCGCAATCTCGGACGCGGGTTGTTGGGGCGCAGAATCGAAAGATCGCCGGTACCGTTCGCGCGTGATCACTGGGTGTTGGCGCCGGCGCCGGCGGAGATTGACTTCGTCGCGACGCCGCGGCGGCGCAGCGATGTGGGCGCGTGGGTCGACGAGCGGGCGCGCCGACCCGTCGATCCGGAGTGGGGGCCGGCCTGGCATCTCGGGGTGTTGCCGCTCGAGGACGGCGGGACGGCGATAAGTCTGGTGGCCTCGCATGCGGTGGTCGACGCGATCGCTTTCGGCCAGGCGATAGTCGACGCGGCCGAGGGCAGGACGCGAGATCTGGGTTATCTGCCCGCGGGATCGCGCACCCTCAGGCGGGCGCTGCGAGCGGATCTCCGGCAAACCGTCGAGGAACTGCCCGACGTATTGCACGCTGTGGGTGGCGTGGTTCGAAGGCTTCGGCGTGATCGCGAGGAGTTCCGGTCATCGATCAAAGCGGCGCCGCCGTCCCCGAGGACGGCCGGCGGCGACCAGACCGTGGCGGTTCCCGCCGTGACCGCATGTATCGACCTGGCGGAGTGGGATGCTTGTGCGAAAAGACTTGGCGCGAACAGCAACTCACTTGTGGGCGGGGTGGCCTGCAGGCTCGCGGTGCGGGCCGGACGGGTTCAGGGCGACGGAACGGTCACCCTACGATTCGTGGTGTCGCTTCGGACCGAAGGCGACACCCGCGGCAATGCGCTGACCGCTGTCGACGTCGCCGTCGACCCCGAGCACGCGGCGAGGAACCTCGGGGAGATGCACGCCAAGATCACTCGAGCGGTCCTCGAAGCGATGGAGGATTCCGACAACGAGTTGCTGGCACCGCTGCCGCTGGCCGCGGTGACGCCGACGTGGGTGGCCAGGAGGCTCCTCGGGATGGCGGCGGGTGGTCCCGGCCTTCCCGTCACGTGCTCCAATGTCGGTGATCTGCCCCCGGCCGCCAACCGGCCCGACGGCACCGATGCCGACTCGGCGTACATGCGACAGATCGAGCCCAATATCACCAGGAACGAACTCGAGGGCACGGGCGGACGAATGCTGCTGAGTTCGGGGCGCAGCCGCGGGAAGATGCGCATCGGAGTCTCTGCTTATCTTGTCGGGCGCTCGAATACCAAAGATGAGCTGCGGGAGCTGGTGTCGCGTACGTTGGCGGAATTCGATCTGAACGCCGAGATCGATTGCTAGTCCTGGCGCGAAAAGTGTTTGAAAACGGTGATATCGACGCTGGCATATGGACTGTGGGAACTGCGATGGGACTGATCAACGACATCCCGACCGTCGGTGACTTGGTTGCCCGCATTGTCGAGGAGGCCGCAGAATTGATGAGCAACCGGCTCGCCGGCATGATCATTTCGGGCCGGTCCACGGTCACGAGATGAGAGTGGACACACGTGCATAAGGCCGGGAACGCGGTTGCCGCAAAGGAATTCGACGACAACGCGCTTACCCGGCGGCTTATCGCGGCTTCGCCACTGCGGACGTCGCACCGCCGGCCCGTGGTCAGTTGGTCAGCCGTACGGTGATGGTGACCCCTCCCTTCGCGTCCCGCCGAGCGATCGCATGCCCGGCGCGTTCGGTTCCGTCGAGCCGCAACGTCAGTGGCCCGCCGTTGCCTAGAAAGTTTCGCCACCATGTCTTGGCCTCGGGCATGTTCACGCTGATGACGATCTCGTCGCCGGTGCGGCGGTATGCCACCGGGATGGTGAACGGGCGCCCGGAACGCCGTCCGGTATAGCTGAGCATGGCGATGTTGCGGTTCAGCAGCCCGCCGAAGCGTGGCGAGGTGGCCACCGCGGCCACCGGTACGTTGAATAGCGGCGCGGCGCGCATGAGGAGCCGCCCAAGCGTTTCCGGTCGTACGATCACGATCACTATCCCTTCAGTGCCGGACGGTGCGGGTATGGATCTTTGGGGCACATCTTGGCTCAGACAACCAGCGTGAGGCACAACGCTGCCAGTGCGAGACCCTGCAGGACGGCGCGAGCATCAATGATGCGATCCCAAGTGGACTGCAGCGCGCGGGCATTCGCTGGGACCCGGCCGCTGGCTGCGGCGGCGGTGAGCTGGCGGTTGATCGGCGCGCTGACCCGCACATAGAGCGCAATCCAGGCCAGCAGCACCGCCACGGCGGACACCGCCAAAATGGCTTGGGTCCATTGGCCGGCCACTGCGAACAATGTCGCACTGGCGACGGCGGCCCCGCCGCCGAGAACACCGGGTACGGGCATGCGCCGGTCGCCGTAGCGATGCACGTTGCCCATCACCGCCACCAGAGCGCGATCGTCAACAGCGGCCAATGCTGGTCGCTGGACGAGTGCGCAGAACACGTCGGTGCCAAAAACAACCGCGGTAGCCAGTACTGATGTCAATGCCAGCATTGTGGCGAGCTCGATCACGGCAGCGCCCCCTCTCCAGCCGTAGTGCTAGCAATGCTAGCGATTCCGCGGAGTAATGTCAATAGCATCGCTAGCTAATCTAGCCGTGCTAGTATCGCCCATGGCCGTCAATGAACGCCGAGTTCGCGAGCAAGCCGCACGTCGTCGACTGATCATCAGTACCGCGCGTCAACTGGCGGAAGCCGAAGGCTGGGACGCTGTTACCACGCGCCGGCTTTCCGACGCGATCGAATACAGCCAGCCGGTGTTGTATAAGCACTTCTCGGGCATGGATCACCTCGCTGAGGCCGTGGCGATCGACGGGTTCGGCGAACTGGCCGAGGTGCTCTCGGCTGCCCGTCGCGGGAGACGCGCACCCAAAGCGGCGCTGAAACGAATCGCGAATGCCTACATCGACTTCGCCGACAGTAATCCCGCGCTCTACGACGCAATGTTCATCCGCGCAACGACATTGCGATTCGCCGACGCAGACACCCCACCAGAATTGTCGAACGCGTTCCGCGAGCTACGCCAAGCAGTCGCAGAATTTGCAGATCGGCAGGACGTCGACACCCTCGCGGAGGTGCTGTGGGCCGCGCTGCACGGACTAGTCACGCTCAACCGCGGCGGCCGGTTACGACCGGGACACCACGCCGCTCGAGTCGAACTCCTAATAAACCAGTTCACTCAATCCGCCCAAACCCGTCGTCGCTCTCCGGGCCTGCTAATCCCAAGTGACGCAACACCACCCGGACGTCAGGACAGCGTTGCTCGCACACACACCGTAACGTAGGGCAACGCAAGGCCGTTCGCGTTCGCCAGCGCCGGGTGGGTGGCGAGCAACTGACGCACCTGGCCGAGTGTCTTAGTGCGCACTTTCGCCGGTGAGGTGATGCAGTAGGTGCGAGACGCCACCAAATCGATCAATGCTTGCGGCGTAAGGTAATTGGTCCACTCGACCTGACAACGTTCCACGTCGGTGAACGGTTCGGGCAACGTCGCTTTGTCGCGCGCGGGGTCGCCGTCCCGTCCGATGATGTCGCCCAGCTCGCGGACCCAGCCGAGCCGCTCGTCGCGGGTGTTCCACACCAAACCCAGCCGCCCACCCGGCCGTAGCACCCGCGCGACCTCGGGGATGGCCCGCGTGGGATCCACCCAATGCCAGGCCTGGGCCACCAGCACGGCGTCGACGCTGTTGTCTTCCAACGGAATCTCTTCCGCCGTGCCCAGCAACGCCAGCGTTTTCGGTAGTGAGGCACGCAGCACCTCGAGCATCTCGGGAATCGGGTCGACGGCCACCACGTCCAGACCGCGCTCGACCAGCCGGGTGGTCAGCTTGCCGGTACCGGCGCCCAGATCAAGGACGTTGCGGGCACCGGTCGGCAGCAGCCAGTCGATGGCCTCCGGCGGATAGGAGGGGCGGCCCCGCTCGTAGGCGGCTGCTGCCGAGCCGAATGACAGCGATGGGTCCTGGCTGGACCGGGTCACCATGAACGCACACCCCGATAGTCGGCTTGATGATCGGCCAATTGCAGTGTCTGGCGGATCAATTCGCCGACGGCCTCAATCTCGATGAGGAAGCCGTCGTGCCCGCAGGCCGAGTCGACAACGCGCAACCCGGCGCAGCCGGGCAGCAACTCGGCCAGTTCTTGTTGCAAGCGCAGTGGATAGAGGCGGTCGGAGGTGATACCACCGACCACGACGGGCACCGGACATCCGCGCAGTGCCGCAGCGACCCCGCCGCGCCCACGACCGACGTCGTGGCTGTTGAGGGTCTCGGTCAACGCCACATAGCTACCGGCGTCGAATCGGGACAACAGCTTGTCCCCCTGGTGTTCCAGGTAGCTCTGGACCGCGTAGCGTCCGCCGTCGGCGGGGTCTTCGCCGTCTTGACCGCGGTTGGCGAACCGGTTGTCGAGCTCGGTCTCGCCGCGGTAGGTCAGGTGGGCAAAGCGCCGGGCGATCTTCAGTCCCGCCTCGGGCTTGCGGCCCGTGTCGTGGTAGTCGCCGCCCTGCCAATTCGGGTCGGCCTTGATGGCCTCGATCTGGGTTGTCTGCGTGCCGATCTGGTCCGCGGTGGCACGCGCGCCGACGGCCAGCAGCAGTGCCGAGCGCACCCGGTCGGGGTGGCCGACAATCCATTCCAGCGCACGGGCCCCGCCCATCGATCCGCCGACCACGGCGGCCACCTGGGTGATGCCCAACGCGGCCAGTGCCGCCATGTCGGCCTCCACCTGGTCGCGTACCGTGATCGTCGGAAACCTTGAGCCCCACGGTTTTCCGTCGCGCGCAAGCGAGCTTGGCCCGGTGGAGCCGCGGCAACCGCCCAGCACATTGGTGGCCACCGCGCACCAGCGGTCGGTGTCGATCGGAGCGCCCGGCCCGGCCACCCCGTCCCACCAGCCGGGGGTGGGGTGCCCCGGCCCGGCGGGTCCGGTGATGTGCGAATCGCCGGTGAGGGCGTGCAGCACCACCACGACGTTGTCGCGGTTGGGCGACAACTTGCCCCAACGCTGTACGGCGATGCAGACGTCGTCGATCACCGCACCGCTTTCCAGGCGCAGCGAGCCGATGTCGACCAGACCGATCTCACCTTCGGCGGGCAGCGTCTGGGTGGGCACGTCGGAGATCGTCACGTCAGAGCTCCTCAGAAGGCGGCCACGGCCTGCGACTCGCCGCTGAATTCGCTGAATCTTCGTGCCGCGGCAAAGCCCAGCTCGAGGTCGGCCAGGATGTCGTCGATACCCTCGATCCCGACGGCCAACCGCACCAATCCCGGGCTGACGCCGGTGGACAGCTGCTCGGCGGGGCTCAGCTGGGCGTGGGTGGTGGATGCCGGGTGGATCACCAGCGAACGCACGTCACCGATGTTGGCGACGTGGCTGTGCAGTTTCAGCGCGTTGACGAAGGCCTTGCCGGCCTCGATACCACCGGCCAGCTCGAAGGACAGGACAGCGCCGGTCCCCTTGGGCGCCAGCTTCTTTGCCCGCTCATACCACGGCGAACTGGGCAGCCCCGCGTAGTTGACCGACAGCACTTCGTCGCGGGCTTCTAAGAACTGGGCTACGCGTTGAGCGTTGGCGACGTGCCGCTCGATCCGCAGGCTCAACGTCTCCAGACCCTGGGCCACCAGGAAGGCGTTGAACGGCGAGGCCGCCGAACCCAGATCGCGAAGCAGCTGCACGCGAGCCTTGAGCGCGAACGCCGGCGGTCCCAGTTCGGCGAACACCACGCCGTGGTAACTGGGATCGGGGGTGGTGAATCCGGGGAAGCGGCCCTGCGTCCAGTCGAAAGTGCCGCCGTCGACGATCACACCGGCGATCGCGGCCCCGTGTCCGCCCAGGTATTTGGTGGCCGAGTGCACCACGATGTCGGCGCCCTGGGTGAACGGCTGGATCAGGTAGGGCGTGGCGATGGTGTTGTCGACGATCAGCGGCAAACCGTTGCGGTGAGCCACCTCGGCCACCCCGGGGGTGTCCAGGATGTCGATCTGCGGGTTGGAGATGGTCTCGGCGAAAAACGCCTTGGTGTTGGGCCGGACGGCGGCCTGCCAGGTGTCCAGATCGTCGGGATCCTCGACGAAGCTGACGTCGATGCCGAGCTTGGCCAGCGAATAGTGGAACAGGTTATAGGTGCCGCCGTACAGGCGCGGGCTGGACACGATGTGATCGCCGGCCCCGGCCAGGTTCAGGATCGCGAAGGTCTCCGCGGCCTGACCCGAGGACAGGAACAGTGCGGCCACCCCGCCTTCGAGGGCCGCGATGCGCTGCTCGACCACATCGGTGGTGGGGTTGCCGATCCGCGTGTAGATGTTGCCGGGCACCTCGAGCCCGAACAGGGCGGCGGCATGCGCGGTGTTGTCGAAGGTGTACGACGTGGTCTGGTAGATCGGCAGGGCCCGCGCATTGGTGGCGGAGTCGGGCTGCTGGCCGGCGTGGATCTGCTTGGTCTCGAATGACCAGTGCGCGGCCGGATCGGCCTCGGTGCTGCTGTTTTCGGCGCTCATAGACGTCACTCCCTGTCAGCTCAGGGGCCCGTCACGGCGGACCCGCGCTTGCCGTGTAGCCGATTGTGGCTACTCAACCGGGTCATCACCCGGGGCACCCCACCGCGGTTGGAGGGTTGCCGGCCAGCAAGCCGGGGCTTGACGCTGGCGCTCATGACCGCTTCGAAGCCTACCGTACGGCGACTGCTTCATGCCAACTGCGACTCGAACTCCGGCCCGGCCGGGCGGGTGACCGCTCCTAGTAACCTGACCAGCAGAGCAACCGCTCGCCCCAAAGCTCACCAGGCTGGAGGATTCGGGCCCACATGTCCAGTGAAGCCAAGATCAAGGTCAAAGGCCCGTTGGTCGAGCTCGACGGCGACGAGATGACCCGCGTCATTTGGAAGCTCATCAAGGACAAGCTGATACTGCCGCATCTGGACATCAATCTGGAGTACTACGACCTGGGCATCGAGCACCGTGACCAAACCAATGACCAGGTGACGATCGACGCGGCCTATGCCATCAAGCGACACGGTGTGGGCGTCAAATGCGCAACCATCACCCCCGACGAGGCGCGCGTCCAGGAATTCAACCTGAAGAAGATGTGGCTGTCACCCAACGGGACCATACGAAACATCTTGGGCGGCACCATCTTCCGCGAGCCGATCGTGATCTCGAACGTGCCTCGGCTGGTTCCGGGCTGGACCAAGCCAATCGTCATCGGCCGCCACGCTTTTGGTGACCAATACCGCGCAACGAATTTCAAGGTGGAAAAACCCGGCACCGTCACCCTGACATTCACTCCCGCCGACGGCAGTCAGCCGATCGTCCATGAACTCGTGTCTATTCCCGAGGACGGCGGTGTGGTGATGGGAATGTACAACTTCCGCAAATCCATCCAGGATTTCGCGCGCGCGTCGTTCTCCTATGGCCTCAACGCCAAATGGCCGGTCTATCTGTCGACCAAGAACACCATCCTCAAGGCCTACGACGGCATGTTCAAAGACGAGTTCCAGCGAATCTACGAAACCGAATTCAAGGACGAGTTCGAAGCCGAGGGCCTGACCTACGAGCACCGGCTGATCGACGACATGGTTGCCGCGTGCCTGAAGTGGGAGGGCGGCTACGTCTGGGCGTGCAAGAACTACGACGGCGACGTCCAGTCCGACACCGTCGCGCAGGGCTACGGTTCGCTGGGCCTGATGACATCGGTGCTGATGACGGCCGACGGCAAGACGGTCGAGGCCGAAGCCGCCCACGGCACCGTCACCCGCCATTACCGCCATTACCAGGCCGGACAACCCACCTCGACCAACCCGATCGCCTCGATCTTCGCCTGGACCCGCGGGCTGGCGCATCGCGGCAAGCTGGACAACACCCCCGCGGTCGTCGAATTCGCGCAGACGCTGGAAGACGTGGTCATCAAGACGGTGGAAAGCGGCAAGATGACCAAGGATCTGGCCATCCTGATCGGCCCGCAGCAGGGCTGGCTCAACAGCGAGGAGTTTCTCGACGCGATCGCCGAGAACCTGGAGAAAAGGCTGGTTGGTTAGGCCCGAAAGGTCCCGGCCCACACGAGTGTGCGGCTACGGCTTTCAGAGTGTGTCCAGGGTGGGCGATCGGCCGAGAACTCCGCCACGAGTGCACTGTCGAGGCCGTAGCCGCACACTCGGCGGGGACCCGCTGGTCAGCTAGCCGGCGGGTCGACGGCCCGGATGTGCGGGCAGCATTCCTCGATGAAGCTGCTGATCACCTCGGTGATGCGTTCCGGCGCCTCGTACATCGGAACGTGGCCCACGTTCTTGATCACGGTGACACGGTGGTCGTCGGGCAGGTGGGTGGTGAAGTGCCGGGTGTAGCGGGGTGAGGGGATGATCCGGTCCTTACCGCAGATCACCAGATGCGCCGGGACGGCGTTCTCGGCCAATTCCCGCAAGCCGTGCATGAGCAGCGCCTTGACCAGCAGCTGGAAGTAGGCCGGGCAGTGTGCCACGTCGTCGATGATGCCGTGCAGTTCCGCGTCGTCGACCCCATCCGGTGAGGCGCTGATCGCGTAGGTGGCCAGCGGGCGGCTGAACGGCAGCCGCAGCACCCGTTGCCGGAACATCCAGGCCAGCACCAGCAACGGGATACCCAGGATGAACTTGGCGATCACCTCGAACTTGGCCGGGCTCCAGCGGTGCCAGCCGCCGGCGGGGGCGATGCCGGTGACGCTGCGCGCCCGTCCGCGCCGCTCCAGCTCGAAGGCGACCCAGCCGCCCAGCGAGTTTCCGACGATGTGGGCGGTGTCCCAGCCCAGTTCGTCCATCTGGCGCTCGACGTGATCGGCCAGCACCGCCGAGGACAGGAACCAGGTACCGGCACGGGGCCCGCCGTTGTGGCTGGCCATGGTGGGGGCGAACACCTCGTAGCGGCCGGTGTCGGCCAGTTGGCGGGCCACTTTCTCCCATACCGCCTGGGACAGCAGGAACGGGTGCAGCAGCAGGACCGGCTCGCCGGAGCCCAGGTGGATCGGAGCGCGGGTAGGCATATTTCCGACATTACAAGGTGGTACCGCCGGTATCGCAAGCGTCCGCAAATCGCTCTGCCGGCCGCGTGACAAGATCAGGGGCATCATGAGCACCCCCACCGGATCCCGCCGAATTTTCTCCGGCGTGCAGCCAACGTCCGATTCGCTTCACCTGGGCAACGCCCTGGGCGCCGTCACCCAGTGGGTCGCGCTGCAAGACGACCACGACGCGTTCTTCTGCGTGGTCGACCTGCACGCGATCACCCTGCCGCAGGATCCGGAGGCGCTGCGCCGCCGGACCCTGATCACGGCCGCGCAATACCTGGCGCTGGGCATCGACCCGGCGCGCGCCACCATCTTCGTGCAGAGTCACGTCCCCGCTCACAGCCAGTTGGCCTGGGTGCTGGGTTGTTTCACCGGTTTCGGTCAGGCCTCGCGGATGACCCAGTTCAAGGACAAGTCGAGTCGCCAGGGCGCCGAGTCCACCACCGTCGGCCTGTTCACCTACCCGGTGTTGCAGGCCGCCGACGTGCTGGCCTACGACAGCGACCTGGTGCCGGTGGGGGAGGACCAGCGCCAGCACCTGGAGCTGGCACGCGACGTCGCGCAGCGGTTCAACAGCCGCTTCCCGGACACCTTCGTGGTTCCCGACGTGCTCATTCCCAAGATCACCGCCAAGATCTACGACCTGCAGGACCCGACGTCGAAGATGAGCAAGTCGGCCAGCACCGACGCCGGGCTGATCAGCCTGCTCGATGACCCGGCATTGTCTGCCAAGAAGATTCGCTCGGCGGTGACCGACAGCGAGCGGGAGATTCGGTACGACCCGGACGCCAAACCGGGTGTGTCGAATCTGCTCAGCATCCAGTCGGCGGTGACCGGGGTCGGCATCGAAGCCCTGGTCGACGCCTATGCCGGACGCGGCTACGGCGACCTGAAGAAAGACACCGCCGAGGCCGTCGTCGCCTACGTCAGCCCCATCAAAGCCCGGGTCGACGAGCTGACCGCCGACGTGGCCGAACTCGAGTCCGTGCTGCAGGCCGGGGCCGAGCGCGCCCACGATGTCGCCAGCAAAACCGTCCAGCGGGTCTATGAAAGGCTTGGTTTCCTACCGCAAAGGGGTAATCACCTGCCATGAGCGAGCCGGCCGAGCCTGGAATCCTCGATAGGCTGCGGGCCCGGCACGGGTGGTTCGACCATGCGGTGCGCGCCTACAAACGGTTCAGCGAGCGCCGGGGCGGCTTTTTTGCCGCAGGCCTGACGTACTACACGATCTTCGCGTTGTTCCCGCTGCTGATGGTCGGCTTTGCCGTCGTCGGGTTCACGCTGTCGCGCAACGACAGGCTGCTGAACATGACCTATGACCGGATCCGGGCACTGGTTCCGGGCGCCTTCGGTCAGCAGCTGATCGACTTGGTGAACTCGGCCATCGATGCGCGGGCGTCCGTCGGCGTCATCGGCCTGGCCACCGCGGCGTGGGCCGGGCTGGGCTGGATGTCGCATCTGCGGGTGGCGTTGAGCGAGATGTGGGCACATCCCGTCGAGTTGGGGAACTACGTGCGTAACAAGCTCTCTGACCTGGCGGCGATGGTCGGGACGTTCGTGGTGACCATGGCTACCATTGCGCTGACCGCGCTGGGCTACCTGCGGCCGATGGCGACGGCTTTGAAATGGCTTGGCATCCCGGAGTTTTCGCTGCTGGACTGGATCTTCAGGGCGATCTCGGTGGTGCTGTCGGTGGTGGTGTCGTGGCTGCTGTTCACCTGGATGATCGCACGGCTGCCGCGGCAGTCGGGGCGCTTCGTCACCTCGATGCGGGCCGGTTTGATCGCCGCCGTCGGGTTCGAGCTGTTCAAGCAGGTGGGGTCGATCTACCTGCGGACGGTCCTGCGCAGCCCGGCGGGCGCGACGTTCGGGCCGGTGCTGGGTTTGATGGTGTTCGCCTACGTCACCGCGTACCTGGTGCTGTTTTCCACCGCGTGGGCGGCCACCGACTCCGAAGAGGACCCGCGTGCCAAGCATGTCGATCCGCCCGGCCCCGCGATCATCCGGCCGCGCATACAGGTCAACGAGGGCCTGGCTGCGCGTCAGGCGCTGGTCGCGGTGGCTACCGGAGCCTTTGGGGCTCTGACGTTTTCACGATTACTGCGGCGGCGAACCCGCGGACCGGATTGACGCCGGCGGCTGCCGCCAGTGGTTTCTGAGCCTGAAAGCACCTGGGCCAGTGCCCATTCCGGCCCCAGCTGAGCTAGCCGCCCCACTTGGCGGCTTCGGCCTGGTCGCGGGCCATCATGGCGGTGGTGTTGGATTGGTGCGTGCCGGCCATCGACTGATACGCCCCCACCAGGTCTTGCAGGGCCTGGCTCCATTGCGCCTGCCAGGATTGATAGGTCATGCCGGTATCGCCTTGCCAGGCATTCGCCAGCGCGGCTTGCTCACTGGCGATATCCGCGCCCAGGCTGTGCAGCGTGCCGGCATAGCCGGACATGTCGCCGGCGTGCGCCATCATCGCCGGGTAGTTGTACATGATCTGTGACATCACAAAGCCTTTCGCGGTTCTAGGGCCACTCAGAACCCGGTGTAGGTGGACGCGGCGGCGCCGTCAGCGGCCACACAGGTGCCCGCGGCGTCGCCCAGGTTGGCTTGCGCAATGTCCAGCAAGGCGTTGACCTGCGCAACGGCCGCCACGAAACGGGCGTGGGCACTCTGGAAAGCCGCCGCGGACTGCCCGACGTGAAACGCCTGGGCCGCCGTCGCTGATTGCTCGGCCTGATCGATCCTGTGCCGCATCAACCCTGCAGTGGCGGCAAATACCGACTGGGGCGCGACCAGCTGTGGAATATGGCTCCAACATACTCATAACGGTTGTTCTCCGAGTGGTTTCGGGCTGCTCGTCGTCGTCTCAATGACCGGATGCTGCAAGCTGTTTCGACTCCCAGGTCGCCGGCAGCATCGGCATCCGTGCACCACTGGCAAGCTCGCCGGCCGGCACATCCGCCAACCCCGACGGCTGCGTGACGGTCTCCTTGATGGCGGTGCCGGCAAATCCGGACAGGCCCGCGCCCTGGTCAGAAGCCACCACCGAACCTGGTTCCACAGCCGACACCAGTCTTGCTTCCGGAGCCCGGCTCGCCGCGGACCGCACGGGAGAAGACTCGCTTACCGCCGATGCCATCACCGCGGGCGCGGCAACGGGCACGGCGTCGGCCGTCTTGAGTTCGGCGTCAGCCGCGAGGTACTGAGTAATCCCGATCGGCAACGCCGTCGACAACGGAATCGCCGCCGCAGCCGGCAGCGCAAGCAGTGACCCGCCCAGCAGGAATGGCGATGCGATCAGCAGCAACGGCGGTCCCAGGATGAGCGCCAGGATCGCGAAGACTATCGCGTAGGTGAATATCAGCAGCGGCGTGATGAGCGCGATGACGATGGCATATGCCACGATGGCGAACAGGATCTCCAGTGATATCAGGATGATCTGGATCAATATCACAATGATGATCGGCAGTTCGCCCACTGTGGCGGCAATGCCCGGGATGGCAGCGGCTGCACCCAGGCCGGCATTGAGCAGTACCGGCGCCGGTGTGGTCTGAGGTGCCGACGCCAGCGCCGTGCCCGCAACGGCCTGGTAGCCGCTCATCGTCGTGGCCGCCTGGACCCACATCCGCATGTAGTCGGCCTCGTTGAGGGCAATCGGAATCGTGTTGATGCCAAAGAAGTTCGTCCCCACCAACACCGCGTGCGTGGTGTGGTTGGCGGCCAGTTCGGCCAGCGTCGGCATGGCCGCCAGCGCGCTGGCATAGGCTCCGGCCGCGGCCTCGTGCTGGGCTGCCATCACCGCGCTGTCGGCACTGATCTGGGTCAGCCAGGCCAGGTACGGCGCGTGGGCGGCCGCGTAGCTCTCCGCACTCGGCCCTTGCCACGCTGCGGTGTGCACCACCGTTAGCGCGGCAGCGAGTTCTTCTGCGGCAGCAGCATATTCGGAACTCAGCGACGTCCACGACGCGGCGGCCGTCAACAGGGAAGCGGGACCGGGACCGGAACTGAGCAACGCTGAATGGACCTCTGGTGGCGAGGCAAACCAGATGGGTGCCGTCATGCCAGGCCGCCCGAAATCCCGTACGCGCACGCAGCCACGGCATCACCGGCGGCATAGCCGATACCGGACTCGCCGAGAGCGGCACCGGAGCGCCCGAGCTCTTCGACGCCGCCGGCCGCAACCGTGGCATGAATGTCGCCCTGGACGCTGAACCCGGCCGCCGTCGCCACCGAGACCGGGTCGGCTGCCGGGGGCACCACCGCCGTGATCAGCGGTGCGGCGCCGGCGTGCGCGGCCGTGAGCCGCGCGGTGAGCGCCTCGACCGCGGCGCTGGCGGCTGCCAGACCTTCGGGAACGACTCGCAGCATTACCCTCGCACTCCTTCTGATCGCGTCTTGCCTCCTTGCTCGGTCCCGGTCTGGTCGAGCAACACCGGCGCCTATTGTGCATGCTTCGCAAGGGCCGCGCCATGCGAGATATACCGTAGGGAAACAGTTGCATAACGCAATGATCAGCCGACGTTGGGTGTACACAACCGCTTCGCAGCTTCTCGACCGCTGCGGTGCGGGATGAACAGGATGAAGACGTGCCAGGCTAAGCGCCGCGTGCCATGGGTTTGCGGTGCAGCCGATCGTCAGAAGTCGATCCACTCGCCGTGGGCCATCACCGCGGCAACCCGCAGATCTCGGTCCAGCACAACGAGATCGGCGTCCAGGCCGGCCCGCAGACTGCCGATGCCCGCCAGCCCGAGAGCGCCGACCGGGGTCGTCGAGGTCATCTGCACCGCGGCGGCCAGCGCGTCGTCGTCCGGATCGGGTCCGGCCACGCCGCGAAACAACTCATCCATGGTGGCCGTGCTGCCGGCGATGGTCGACGTCCCGCGCACCCGCGCCACCCCGGACTCGACATCGATCGGCACCGAGCCCAGCCAGTATGCTCCGTCGCCGTATCCGGCGGCGGCCATCGCGTCGGTGATCAGGGCAACCCGGTCAGGGCCGGCGGCCGCGATCACCGCCCGTACCACGGCCGGGTGAACGTGGACGCCGTCGGCGATCAGTTCGACCGTCACCCGGGGATCCGCCAGCAAGGCCAGCGCGGGCCCGGGTGCGCGATGGTCCAGCGGCGGCATCGCGTTGAACAGGTGGGTGCCCACCGTGGCGCCGAGTTCGACGGCATGGCGGGTCTGCTCGTACGTGGCATCCGAATGGCCCACAGCCACAACAACGTTCGCATCCAGGAGGCGACGGATCGCCCGGTCGGCGCCGGGCAGCTCGGGAGCCAGTGTCACCATTCGGATGGTGCCGTCGGCGGCGGCCAGCACCGCCTCGATCTCGGCGGGGTCCGGGGCGCGCAGCTGCGTGGGATCATGTGCGCCGCAGCGCGCTCGACTCAGCCACGGTCCTTCCAGATGGATGCCGGCGACGGCGCCCAACCGGGTCGCTTGGGCGGCACGAGTCACGGCATCGAGCAAGGCTGCCGGCGCCGCGGTGACCAGGCTTGCCAGCATGGTCGTGGTGCCGTGGCGCGCGTGAAACCTCGCCGCCCGGCCGATGTCGCCGTCGGTGACCGATGCGCCGCCGCCGCCGTGCACGTGCATGTCGACAAAGCCGGGCACCAGCAGGGCGTCGGGGAAATCGACGTCGGGCGGCTGCGCCGGCCGGCCGGCGCCGCAGGCCGAAATCGTTGGGCCGGCTGTCTGCACCCAGCCCGGCCGGCACACCTGCCCGTCGATGACGGCGGCGCCGGCGTGGATCAGGCTCACCGAGTTTCCGGGGCTGGGGACGGTTCGGTAGGCCAGTGACCGCCGTTCTCCCAGTACCGCTGGATCTCCTCGAGCTCGCGGCCCTTGGTCTCCGGCGCATACCCGAGGACCACCACGAAGGAGATCACAGCCAGCGCCCCGAAGAGCGCGAAAACGGCTGCGCCGCCGAGCCAATGCAGCATGGTGAGAAAGAACGCGGCGACGATCGCGTTGCCCGTCAGGGTCGAGGTGAGCATCACGCTCGACCCCATTGACCGCAGCCGGGAGGGAAAGCTTTCGCCGGCATACACCCACACCAGCGAGCCGAACCCGAAGTTGAAACCGACGATGAACAGCAGCACGCCGCCGAATCCGCCGATCAATCCGCTGCCGGCACTATGGCTGAATGTCACGACCAGCAGGCCGTCGGCGGCGATCATCATCGCGATGCCCGACAGTAGGATTGGGCGCCGGCCCCACCGGTCGACCGAAAACAGCGAAACGAACACCGCCGACAATCCGGCCAGCTGCACCAGCGCGGGCAGCCCCAACAACGCGAAATCACCCGTGAAACCCATGGCGGCAAAGATCCGCGGGCTGTAGTAGATGATCGCGTTGATCCCGGTGATCTGGACCAGAAAGCCGAGGGTGACGACGAACACGGTGGCGCGCCGATAGGGTTGGCGCAGCATCTCGGACACCCGGCCGCGGCCTTCGCCGAGGGCGCCGGCCATGTCGGCCAGCTGGGTATCGACGTCGGCCTCGGGTTCAACGCGCAGCAGCGCTCGTCGCGCGTCGTCGGCGCGGCCCTTGAGCAGGTACCAGCGAGCGGTGTCGGGCAGGCGCATCAGCAATGGCAGCAGCAGTGTCGCGGGCACCGCGGCGAGCCCCAGGATCCACCGCCAGCTGTGCGAGCCGGCCAGCAGATAACCCACCAGGTAGCCCAGAATGATGCCGCTGAGAATGGCCACCTGATACGCGGTCAGCAACGAACCGCGCACCGCCGTGGGTGCGGATTCGGCCACGTACACCGGAACCACTACCACCGCCACACCGATGGCCACCCCCAACAACAGGCGCGCGACCAGCAGCATGGGCAAGGAGACGGCCGACGCGCCGAGCAGCGCGAACACCGCGAAGCCGGCGGTGAGCAGCACCGTCGACTTCTTGCGCCCGATCGCATTGGCCAGCACGCCGGCCCCCAGCGCCCCGATGATCTGGCCGATCACCACGGTCGTGGTCAGCAGCTCCTGCTGGCGTGTGGTGAGACCGAACTCCTCGGTGACGAACAGCAGCGCTCCGGCGATGCTGGACAGGTCGTAGCCGTAGATGAGGCCGACGCTGGCCGCGGTGAGCCCGACCAGTATTCCCCGCTGCACGGACAGCTCAGCTGGCCGGTATCCGGGACTTGAGCAGACCGATGACGCGGTCGGGATCCTCGGGGGTGATACAGGGTTTGACCCGACTGCCCACATCGAGGACCAGCAGCGTGTTCTTGCTGCCCCGCTTCAGGTCCAGCGGGAACCAGTAGCGCGGGTCCGTCGCGCCCCACAATCGGCCCTTGCCGGACGCCCAGCCCATCTGTTCGGTCGTGACGTCCTTGACGTCGCGGTAGGGGATTCGCTTCGACCCAGCAAAGGGGAAGTAGTAGCGACGGATGGTGATTCCGTCGTCGTCCAGCAGCAGGCCGGCGTCCTCGTACAGGGCAGTCATCCCGCAGAGTCTAGTGCTGAGCGCGGCTGTTCATCGACCTTGCGACCAGGATCAACCCGAACACGACGACGGCGCCGAGCACCGCCACCCCCACCCGCACCGGCAAAGCCTCGGCATCCGACATGAGGCCGGCCGCTTGGGAGGCATCCGGCTGGCGATTGGCCGGTTTGTCCTTGCCCGACGCCAGCGCGGGGTCGGGTTCGATCAGCGAGCCGACCTGGGTGCCCGCAGGCGTGCTGAAGCCGTAGTCCAGCAGGTGGGCGGCTTGTTCCCACGGCGCGATCGGCTGCCGGGTGCCGTGCAGCAGCACCGCCATCAGCCGGCGGCCGTTGCGGTTGGCGGCGCCGACGAAGGTCTGCCCGGCGTCGTCGGTGTAACCGGTCTTGCCGCCCAGGGCACCCGGGTAGTGGTAGAGCAGCTGGTTGTCGTTTTCCAGTTCGTAGCCGGGATGGTCGCCGTGGCCGGGGAAGTCGTAGCTGCGGGTGGCGACGATGTCGGCGAAAGTAGGGTTGCGCCAGGCGTACCGGTAGAACAGGCCGATGTCGTAGGCCGAGGTGCTCATCCCGGGCCCGTCCAGCCCGGACGGCGTCGCCACCCGGGTGTCGCGCCCGCCCAGCTTGGCGGCCAGCACGTTGATCTTTTCCAGGGCCATCTGCATGCCGCCGAGTTGCCTGGCCAGCGCGTGCGCGGCGTCGTTTCCCGAATGCATCAGCAGGCCGTGCAGCAGCTGGTTGACGGTGTAGGTGCCGCCGGCGTCGACGCCGACCTTGGTGCCCTCGGCGGCCGCGTCATCGTCGGTTCCGGCGACCGACTTGTTGAGGTTCAGCTCGTTGATCGCCGCCATGGCGACCAGCACCTTGATGATGCTGGCCGGGCGGTGCCGGCCGTGGGGATCGCGGGCGGCGATGACCGCACCGCTGTCCAGGTCGGCCACCAGCCACGCCTCGGCGGACACGTCGCCGGGCACTGGCGGGGTGTCCGGTGCGGTGATGATGCCGCAGCCGGCCAGCGCGTTGCCGCCCACCGGCGTCGGGGGCACCGCCAGCGGCAGCGGCGGATCACCGGCGGTGGGGACTTCCGAGGAATCCACCGCGGGCGGGGTGGACACCTTGTACGGGCAATTTCCGGCGCTGTTTGCCTCGGCGTTGGGTTCGGCTTGCGCGGTCGGTACGGCGGCCGGTCCGACTGCCAGGAATACGGCTGCGACCAGGCACGATGCGGCGCGTAAGAAGTACATCGCTGTGCAGATTAGGCGATGGTCCGGCGGATCGCCGGACGCCGCGCTGTGACTAATGAGGCGGAAGTTAAAAATACTATTTGACAGTGTCATTTATATGGATAACACTGTCAAATAATCATGCCGTCACTGCTCACGTTGCCCGAATTCGCCGCGCTGGCCGCCACGGCCGTGCGGGCGTCGGGCGCGGCGCCGGAAAACCGCCAGGCCAAGGCCATGCCGGCGGAGCGGATGATTCGCTACTACACCGCGCGCGGTTTGCTGCCGCGCCCCGGAACCCGCGGACGTGCGCTGACCTACGGACGAACCCACCTGCTGCGCCTGGTCGCCATCAAGCGGCTGCAGGGCAAGGGTTTGTCGCTCGAGGAGATCGGTGCGCGCTTGACCTCGATGTCGGCGGCGGAGCTGACGTCGCTGGCCGCGATCCCGCCCGGCGTCATACCGGCCGACCTCGGAGATCTCGAGCCCGCCCCGGAAATGTCGCGGGCCGCCGGCCGCTTCTGGTGTGCCGTGCCGGAGGCTGCCCCGGCGCCCGCCGCCGACCCGGCCCCGGCGCCGAACACGGCCCCGGCGCCGGCCGCCCGCCTTCAGGCCGTCCGGCTCTCCGACACCGTCACGGTGCTCGTCGATGGCCCACTGCCCGCCCTCGACACCTTGCGGCAGGCCGCCACGCCGTTGCTGGAGCTGCTCGCCGCTACCCAGGCCGCTACCCGAAAGGACTCTCGATGAGCACCACCTTGCTGCCCCTGATCCCCGTCGCTGCCGCACCCACCGGACGCGGCGAGCTGACCTCCGCGGATGGGCGGCGGCTGCCGCTGAAGGCGATCAGCGTGGACACCGTCGTCGTCGGGATGACCGCGACCTCGACCGTGCGCCAGCGTTTCGTCAACTCCGGCGAAACCAGCGTCGAAGCGACCTACGTGTTTCCGTTGCCGGCTCGCGCTGGTGTCACCGATTTCGCGGCATCGCTGGCCGGGCGGCGGGTGATCGGAGTCCTCAAAGAGCGCGCCCAGGCCCGCACGGACTACGAGCAGGCCCTGGCCGCGGGCCAGCGGGCCGCGATCGTCGAGGAGGACCGCTCCGATGTGTTCTCGGTGCGGGTGGGCAATCTCGGGCCGGGTGAGGAAGCCACCATCGAACTGCGGCTGACCGGCCCGCTGGCATTCGAGGACGGCGAGGCCACCTTCCGCTTCCCGCTCGTGGTGGCCCATCGCTACACCACCGGAACCCCGGTGCCCGGCGACCAGACGGGTCCGGGAGTGGCGCGCGACACCGATGCGGTGCCCGACGCGTCACGGGTCACGCCACCGCGGCTGGCCGACGACGACGAGCGCCCGGAGCTGCAGATCTCGCTCACCGTCGAGAGCGCCGGCCTGCCGGTCTCGGACCTGCGGACCTCACTTCCCACCGCCGTCCTGGAAGATTCGGCCGACGGGCCGACCCGGCTGCGGGTGGAGCCGGGCGCTCGGGCCGACCGTGATTTCGTGCTGCGCTTCCGCCTCGACCGCGGCGCGCTGTCGTCGTCGGCGCTGCTGGTTCCGGATGCCGACGGTGATGAAGGCACCTGGTCGGTCACCCTGGTGCCGCCGGCCGAGCCGTCCAGCGCGCCACGCGATGTGGTTGTGGTGCTGGATCGTTCGGGGTCGATGGGCGGCTGGAAGATGGTCGCCGCGCGCCGAGCGGCAGGGCGCATCGTGGACATGCTCGACACCGTCGACCGGTTCTGCGTACTGGCTTTCGACGACCGCATCGACACGCCCACAGATATGGCGCCGGGGCTGGTCGAGGGCTCCGACCAGAACCGGTTCGCGGCGGCGTCGTGGCTGGGCTCGTTGCGCAGCCGGGGCGGGACGGAGATGGCCGAGCCGTTGCGCAGGGCCGTGGAGCTGCTAGCCGGCTCGGACGAAGGCCGGCAGGCCAGCGTGGTCCTGGTGACCGACGGCCAGATCACCGGCGAGGACCACTTGTTGCGGTCCCTGGCCCAGTCGCTGGGGCGGATCCGGATCTACTGCGTGGGCATCGACCGTGCCGTCAACGCCGGCTTCCTGGACCGGCTGGCCCGGCTGGGTCGCGGGCGCGCCGAGCTGGTGGAGTCCGAGGCGCGCCTGGACGAGGCGATGTCCAGGCTGGCCCGGACCATCGGACGCCCGGCGCTGACCGCGGTGCGGGTGCGCGCCGAGGGTCTCGAGATCGTCGAGGGCAGCACCACGCCCAGCCGGGTACCCGACGCCTTCGCCGGCGTGCCCTGCGTGGTCTCCGGGCGCTATCGTGGCCCGGTTACCGAGGTGACGCTGCGCGTCGAGGCCGACGCCGCCGACGGCCCGCTCCGGGCGGCTCTACCCGCCCGGGTTGCATCGGAAGCTGTTGCGGTGCAGACGATTTGGGCCCGCTCGGTAGTGCGTGACCTGGAGGACGACTACGCGTCGGGTCGCGACTCCGAGGGGCTGGCCGAGCGTCTGGTGGCGCATTCGATCCGGTTCGGGGTGTTGTCGAGGTTCACCGCATTCGTGGCCATCGATCCCGAACACACCGAGGCCGGCCCGCTCACGGAGGTCGTGCAGCCCGTCGAGCTGCCGTCGGGATGGGTGGCATCGGCCGTGGGCTTCCTGCCGGCCCCGGCAGCGGCTGCGGCGCGCGGTGTCACCGCGATGAAGGAGGCTGTACCGCTTGCCGGTGCACCGGCCGCCCGTAAACGCGCCCTCAAGGAACTGCTCAAGCTGGTGGAGAAGGGACTGGCTGGCGGTGACGACTCCGGACTCGACGAGGTCTGCGCGGAACTGATCGCGCATCGCGACGCGGCGACGGATCCCGCGCTGACGGCGGCGCTCACGGTGCTGTGCGACACGCTGACCAGGTACCTGTGCAGCCCGACCGAGGAGGGGGCGCTGCAGGTGCGCGAGGCGGTCGGGGCGGTCAGGAAGGTGCTGCCCAAGCGGCGCTTCTGGGTTTAATGGCGTACTTCACTGAGTACGGCGCGCAGGATGGCTTCGATGGTGTCGAATTCGGCCTGACCGCTGATCAGCGGTGGCGCCAGCTGGATCACCGGATCGCCGCGGTCGTCGGTGCGGCAATACAGCCCGGCCTCCCACAGCGCCGCGGACACCCGGCTCAGCAGCGATCGGCGTTCCTCGCCGGTGAAGGTCTGCTTGGTCGCCTGGTCTTTGACCAGTTCGATGCTGAAGAAGAATCCCTCGCCGCGCACATCGCCGACGATCGGCAGGTCGTAGAGCCTTTCCAGGGTGGCTCGCAGCAAGGGGGAGTGCTGCTTGACGCGGTCGTTGAGCCCCTCGCGTTCGAAGATGTCGAGGTTGGCCAGCGCGACGGCCGTCGACACCGGATGACCGCCGAAGGTGTAGCCGTGCGCGAACATCGTCGTGCCGTCGTTGAACGGCTCGAAGACCCGGTCGCTGGCGATCATGGCGCCCAGCGGCGAGTAGCCGGAGGTCAGGCCCTTGGCGCAGGTGATCATGTCGGGCACGTAGCCGAAGTCGTCACAGGCGAACATCGACCCGATCCGCCCGAACGCGCAGATCACCTCGTCGGAGACCAGCAGCACGTCGTAGGAGTCGCAGATCTCGCGGACGCGCTGGAAATAGCCCGGCGGCGGCGGGATGGAACCGCCGGCATTCTGCACCGGTTCCAGGAACACCGCGGCCACGGTGTCGGGCCCTTCGAACTCGATGGCCTCGGCGATCCGGTCGGCGGCCCACTGCCCGAACACCGTGACGTCGGTGACCGGCGCGCGGTAGAAGTTGGTGTTGGGCACCCGGAACCCACCCGGGGTCACCGGCTCGAACGGTGCCTTATACGCCGGCAGGCCGGTGATCGCCAGCGCGCCCTGGGTGGTGCCGTGGTAGGCGACCGAGCGCGAAATGACCTTGTGTTTACCGGGTTTGCCGGTGAGCTTGAAGTACTGCTTGGCGACTTTCCAGGCCGTTTCGACGGCCTCGGTGCCGCCGCTGGTGAAGAACACCCGGTTCAGGTCCCCGGGCGCGTAGCGGGCGAGCCGCTCGGCAAGCTCGATCGCCGGCTGGGTGGCATATCCCCACAGCGGGAAGTACGACAGGGTGCCCGCCTGGCGCGCGGCGGCCTCGGCGAGTTCGCCACGGCCGTGACCGACCTGCACCACGAACAGCCCGGACAGCGCGTCGAGGTAGCTTTTGCCGCGGTCGTCGTAGATGGTGACGCCGTCGCCGCGGGCGATGACCGGCGGTGTGATTCCCGCGCCGTGGCGGGCGAAATGTAGCCAGAGGTTGCTCGTCATTTGTTGGCGAGCGTAGCGCTACCCTCGGGCTATGGTCGCGACCACGCAGATCACCGAATTCGAGGCGCTGCGACCGCATCTGATGTCGGTCGCCTACCGGCTCACCGGAACCGTGGCCGACGCCGAGGACATCGTCCAGGAAGCCTGGCTGCGCTGGGACACCTACGACCGCGAGATCGACGACCTGCGGGCGTGGCTGACGACGGTGGTGAGCCGGCTCGGTCTGGACAAGCTGAGGTCGGCGGCACACCGCAGGGAGACCTACACGGGCAACTGGCTGCCCGAACCTATAGTCACCGGGTTGGACGGTGCCGACCCGCTGGCCGCCGTGGTGGCCGCCGAAGATGCCCGGTTCGCGGCGATGGTGGTACTGGAACGGCTGTCGCCGGATCAGCGGGTCGCGTTCGTGCTGCACGACGGGTTTTCGGTGCCCTTCGCCGACATCGCCGACGTGCTGGGCACCAACGAAGCCGCCGCCCGGCAGCTGGCGTCGCGGGCGCGCAAGGCCCTGGCGTCGGAGGCGGCCGATGCGCCGCAGAGGCCGGACCCCGCCCACAACGAGGTGGTCGGCAAGCTGATGGCCGCCATGGCCGCCGGCGACCTGGACACCGTGGTGTCGCTGCTGCATCCCGATGTGACCTTTACCGGCGACTCGAATGGCAAGGCCCCCACCGCCGTTCAGGTCATTCACGGCGCGGACAAGGTGGTTCGGTTCATGTTCGGTCTGGCCCGTCGCTACGGCCCGGCGTTCTTCACCGCGAATCAGCTGGCACTGGTCAACGGCGAACTGGGCGCCTACACAACGGGTTTCGCCGGTGCCGACGGGCATCGGGACATGGCGCCGCGGATCACCGCGATGACGGTGCGCGACGGAAAGGTCTGTGCGATATGGGATATCGCCAACCCCGACAAGTTCACCGGCTCTCCGTTGCGGGCTACACCGGCAGGATGATCGCCGCGGTCGGGCCGAGGAAGATCGCCTGACCGCCGGGCGGCACGTAGTTGCCGGTGGGCCCGTAGATCCCGTATATCGGTGCGGGCGGGCTCGCTCCGGCCCAGATGTCGTTGATCCAGCCGGTGGACAGCGTGTACACCGCCGCGGTGGCGCCGGGCGGGGAGAACCCGGTCACCAACTGCAGGACGAGGTCGGTGAGGGGGTTCAGGCCCAGCATCGAGTCGACGTGCGAGCCGCCCACGATCTCGGCCCCGACGAACTGGCTCGGGTACAGACTGACCAGTTGATTCGTGGTGTTGCCGAAGGCGTTCCACGGCTGCGGTGGCGCGGCGACCGTATAGACGGGGACATTGGCCGCCTGCAGGTTGGCGATCGCGTTCCCGAAGGCCGTGGCGTTGTTGGCGACGCCGTCGAACATCACCACACCCTTGAGGTGGTTGGTGCCGCCCCCGAGGGCGGCGAGGTAATTCCCGCCGGCGATCGTGGCCAGGCCGCCGCCGGCGGAGTGTCCGGACAGCATGAAATCCTGCGGCAGCGTGCCGAAATAACCGGCCCGTTGCGCGCTGATGTTCAGATTCGTCTGGGGACCCAGGAACAACGACGCCACGCCCTGCTGCATCTCCGGGCTGCTCAGAAACAGGCCGAACGGCAACGGAATCGACGGGATGGTCGGAGTGACCACGACGCTGTTGGTCTGTTGCGCCAGCTCGATGGCCAACGGCTGGTACAACAAACCGAAAGCGCCGAAGCCGTGCTGCAGATAGACGGTGCCGGTGGCGTTCACCGACCCGTTCGCCTGCGTCGGGAAGTACCACAGCGCGGGGGCCGGGTAGTTGAACTGGGGAATCGTAAAGCCGAGGAAGGAACTTGGGCCGACGGGGATTTGCAGGAACGAGAACCCGATCCTGACCCCGGTCACTCCGTTGGTGCCCGGGGCGGTGAGGACGGTGGAGGGGAAGTTCAGCACTGCGCCCAAACCCACCGCATTGGTGGCCGAGTTGAGCAGCGCTCCCAGCGTTGCGCTACCGGGGCCACCGATGAGCGGAGGCCCCAGCAGCCGTTCAAGGGGTGAAAATAGACTTCCGACTTGCGCCAACAGCGACCCCAGCGGTGCCGCATTCGCGGCCTCGGCGGCCGCGTACGCGGCCCCGGCCGCGCTCAACGCGCGCGAGAACTCGTTGTGAAACAGCGTTGTCCGGGCGACCAGTGTTTGAAACTCTTGGGCGTAGCCGCCGAAAAGCGTCGCGATCGCTGTCGACACCTCGTCGGCCGCAGCCACGGCGATCCTCGTCGTCGAAGACGACGCTGCAGCCGCGGCCTTTCTGATCGCCTCCTCGATCCCGGTCAAGTTCCCGGAAGCTGTGGCAATAGCGTCGGGTGCTGCGATCACATACGACGACATCGGCGGCCCCCTTTCAGGTTGGCCGACAACCTTCGGACTGCTGTCACATGGTACGGGATCAGGCACGATTTAGTTCAGAATTTGAACGAATCGGGGCTCCGTCGGTGGCAGGCCGGATGTGCTAACACACGATTTTCAGCCGTCCGGTCCTCGATATGGCCGACGGTGGCGGGTTAGGCCGTAGCCCAGGGGACGCGGCACGTATCGCCGGAATTGAACCCCTGCTCGGTGATGCCGAGCGCGGAGTACATCCTGGCCCGCATGTTTTCCACACCAATTTGATAGGTCAGCTCGATCACGCCCGCTTCGCCGAAGCGGGCACGCAGATCCTCGACCTGCTCGTCGGTAACCGAATGAGGATCGGTGGTCATCGCGTCGGCGTAGGCGATGGCGGCGCGCTCGTCGTCGCTGAAGCGGGGCGAGGTCGCGTAGTTGTCGATGTCCTTGAGCCTTTCGACGTCGAGACCGTCGAGGCGCTGCAGCATGGCGCCGAAATCGACACACCATGAGCAGCCGATGGTGCGGGCGGTCCAGAACACCGCGAGCTCGCGTGCGCTGGCGGGCAGCGTTCGTGAGGCGCGTTGCAGCATGGTCTCGTGTACGGCGTTGGCGACCAGCAGCCGCGGGTGATGCGCGGCGACGGTGAACGGCTCGGGAACCTCACCGAAGCGCCGCTTGGCGACCCGGTACATGGCGCGCACCAGCAGGCCGGCGCGCTGTGGAGGCAGGGGCTCGATGCGGGTTTTCTGTGTCATACCCATCAGACGAGACGGCTCGCCAAAGTGTGACAGCTTCAAGGATCCGCCAAGGATTCGCCGAGAACGGCGTCCGAGTCTGTGGACGTGTCGTCCTACTCGTATATCGCTGAGCTGCCCGGGCTCGAGGACATCGAGCCGCTGATGCACACCGCTGTGCTGGTTGCCGAGTCGCGCGTGGACCAGGGGCGGGCGCGCGCTGTGGTGGAGGAGATCTTCGCCGCCTACCCCGCTCTGGGTACCGTGTTCGAGCCGTTCTTCGACTGCTGGGCGGTTCGTCCGGGCGGTGGTTGGGGCTGGGCAGTGGAACCCCCGGGGGTTACCGTCGCCGACGTCGTCGCCAGGCAACGCGCTTCCTTCGACATGCGCACCGGCCGGTTGTTCGCGGTGTCGCTGCTGCCCGGGACTCCGGAACGGGTGGTGCTCAGCGCCAGCCACCTGTGCATGGACGGTGCGTCCTGGCAGAGCGTGGTCGACGAGGTGAGGCTTCGGTGCAGTTGGACATAGTCCTGCGGCGCCGTGTTCCGTCGACCCCGTGCAGGACGGTCACCGGTAATCAGGGGAGTTGGCGCCCGAAGATGCTGTTACCCAGTGACCGTCGGCTTGAGGCAACAGCGCAACACCCCGTGCCGGAACAACGGTCGAAGGTGATCTGCGACGGGTCCGTCTGGACGGAAGCTGCGTACGTAGTAGCTGCCCGATGCCACGGCGGGTAACTGACGCTCCGAAAGCCAATCGGCCACCCAGTCCCGCCGCGCGGCGTCGACCTCGGCCAGCGCTGCCATGTCGACGGCCATGAAGGCTCGAGCGGCCAGGGCGTTGTAGAAGTACGAGAACCAGTCCCACTGCCGCCGGTATCTGGTTGCGAACGGGTGACCGGGCGGGACGAGCAGGACGCCGAGCTGCGACGCGGTCAGGCCGAACCCGCGGCTGAAACTGATCGACAACAGCGCGCCGGGAAGCAGCGGCCGCAGCGCCCGGGCGATCTCCGCGCGGTCTTCGGCGGCCAGTGTCGGAAAGAGGTTGATGTTGAGTAGTCGCGCCGGCGAGCGGGCCAGGAAGGCCACCATCTCGTTGGTCAGGTGACCGTTGCGCACCGACGGCACGCACAAGCAGGCCAGGTCTGCTGATCGCGCGGCGTCGAACCGGACGGCGTGGTCATGGGTAGCGCCGACCATGAAGCCGTACCAGTCGCCCGGGTAAATCACCACCTGGCCCGCGGCCGCCACCGCCTCGGTGATGTGGGTGATGAGGTCGACGTCGCTGCCGGCCGAAAAAAGCTGCCAGCCGGTTAAATCCCATTCGCCTTCGCTGAGTCGTTGCACCCGGTCAATCAGGGCGGGTCCGAAGACATGGCGCAGCCAGCCTTGGCCGTCGCGGTAATGGTTGGACAGGTCGTCGGCGCTCAGCTGCGCAACGGCGCTCCGGTATGCCTCGGCCGCGATGCGAGAACCGACGGGTAGTAGCGGGCGCAGCGACTCGACCTGATCCGGCGGGATAGCACCCGCGAGCAGGTCTGCGTCGACTAACGGTTCGCAGCCCGCATCGGTGAGCAGTCCAGCCGGTACAGCAGGCTGGCCCGGTCTTCCAGCGACGCGTACACCCGGCCGTCCGCCAGCAGGTTGGACGAGCGGGCCAGCCGATGCCGCAGCTCCCACTCCGGTGTCGGTTCGTAGTAATGGCATACCTGCACCTTCCCAATGCGACGGATTTCGGGGCCCCATGGCAGTTTCCCGACGACGTGGCCACGACCGGCGAACGGATCAGCGTGAATCTGATGCTCCCGGCACCACAGGTTGGCGTCAGACGAGGAAAACAGCGACCGTGCCGACGCCACATATGTGTGCTTGAACGTGAATTCGGTTATGCCCAGTGCCGTGAACGCCCCGATGTACGCCCAGACCTGGCCGGGGTCGACGACACCGGCGGTACTCATCACGCAGGTTGCTCGAACCGGCAGTCCCGCGCCGTGCGCGGCCGCCAACACCGCCTCGGCCGTGGGCGCGGCATCGCCCATGATCGCCCGGTTCTCGGCGTCATCCACGGCGTGGCGAGACCAACACAGGTACGAAAGGCCCGCGGCCCGCAACTCGGCGGCGACGGGGGAACTCAGTCGGGCCCCGTTGGTGAACAGCGCGATCTCGTCGAAAACGTCGGCGGCCAACCGAATGGCTCGCCCGCATTCGTCAGGGCGCAGCAGCGGCTCGCCGCCTCCCGTGACCACCATCCGGCTGGCACCCCTGCTCGCCGACCAGTTGAAGTGGGTCCGCAGCTCCTCATCCGACCAGCGGGCCGGCGCGGATTCCAGCGCGGAAATCGACGAGCGCGAAAAGCAGAACGGGCAGCTGCACTGGCAGGCCATCCGTACCGGCAGCACAGAGCAGGTCAGGAAGGAACAGTCGGCCCAGCTCATCGTGGCCTCGCGGTGGTGAACGCAGTGACCTTGTCGGGTGCGGTCAGCGGCTCGACGGCTACCGGGACAGGGCCGAGCGCGCGCCGAAGGGCAGCAACGATGCGGTCGTCGGCGTTGTCCGCAGCGCCGACCTCCAGCTCCCGTTGCACGGTGATCGACGTGTCGGCGTGTTGACGGACCGCCCAGCGACGCAGCGGTAGCTCTTGGAATAGCTGGGTGACGTCGAACGAGTTCGCTTGAGTGCCGTCCGCACGTCTCAACATCACCGGGGTGCGGCCTACCAAGTCTTCGATGACCGGCTGGTCGCCCGACCACACCAGCCGAGCGCTGTCCCCGGTGCGGTAGCGCAGCAGCGGCAGGTACGGATTCATCCCGCCGGTGAGGGCGAGTTGCCCCAAAGCGCCTGGCGCACACGGCATGCCGGCATCGTCGAGCACCTCCACGAACAGCCGAGGTTGCAGCAAGGCCATGCCGCGTCCGGGACGGCTGGCGGCGACCGGGCCCGATTCGGTGGTGGAGTACAGGTCGACGACCGGGCATCCGAAGCGCTGGGCAACTCGTTGCCTGGTCGCGGCGCTGAGGTGTAACGCGGTGGAGATCAGCACCTTGGGATGCAGGTCCACGTCCAGCCCGGCGAGCTGACTCAGTGAGACCGGGTCGCCGGTGATCACCTGGGGATCGTGGTGCTCCAAGAAACGCCGTCGGGCCAGGGGCTCCGGCCAGCCCGCATCCTCGAGGTTCACCTTGGCGGTCGCACAGCCGAGAAATGACGACCAGGACGGCACGATGAAGCCGCCGTGCCGCTGGCTCACCACGGTCATCCAGTCGGCGCGGTCGGCCCGGAACTGCACGGTGACGCCATGCCAGCGGGCGGCCGCCAGCAGCAAGGGGTAGTAGCAGGAAACCGAGACCGGGTGCGTGGGCACCACGACCGCCGGATGTCCCGATCCCGACGTCGGGAACCAGATGAGGTCGTCGAGGTCGGCGTCGTCGGGAACCAGTTCCCACCAGCCGCGGGCCAGGTTCGCCCGTTCGGTGGTGAAAGCCGGTGACGCGGCGTCGGTTTGGCGGTAGCGCGGCACGACCTGCCGGGCGCGGGCAAGGTAGCCGGCCAGCCACGGCGGTCGGTGATCGGGACGCCAGCGCGGGGGATCGAGGACCACGGACGTCGCGTAGGCGTTGACTCGGTCGAGCGCCTCGCGGTTCAAGCGGTCGCCGCAGTGATGGTTCCACAACGGTGCGTCGGGCGCTTCGAGCAGCGCATCAAGGGTTTGCCGCCCGGTGGCAGAAATGAGCGGATGGCGTTCCTCGAAGGGAACGACGCCGGATCCCATGGGCGTGAATCGTGGCATGGGCTATTCCCTCGATGCTCGGGCCGCGGCTTCCTCGGCACGCTTGCGGGCCAAGGCGGCGCGCACTTCCTTGGCCCGCGCTTCGGCGGCTCGGGCCTCGGCCTCCACGCGCGCCCGCGTCGCCGAGTCCAGGGTGGACAGCCGGTCAGCCGCTTGTTCAACGGTTTCGCCGGCGGGCACCACCCCCGCGCGGCGGAACACCAGACGGGCGAGTTCCTCACGCCGGTCGGGATCGCGCACCAGCAGTTCGGCGCGCACCAAGGCGGCCATTGCCCACAGCTCCTCACCCAACAACCCCAGAAAAGCGGCCCCGGACAACAGAGATCGTGCCGATTCGTCGCTGGCCAGCCAGCAGGACACCAGACAGGCTCGCAGCCAGTTTTCCGTCGCCGCGTCCGTTTGGCCGGGGGTCAGGACGGCCAGCCAGTCATCGGGTAAGGCGGCGCCCAATGAGGCCAGGGTGTCGCCGAGCACCGCGGCGACTGCGACTACTCCGCGGTCACCGATCAATGGCGGCGCCAAGAAGTCGTCCGGACAGCCGGCCAGCCGATGAACCAGCGTGGCAACTGAAGGCGTGGACATGTCGCTCACCCGGCCGGGTACGCCTGGCGCGCGAAACGGCGGGCGAAACCCAGCAACTCTGCCCAGCCCCGGATCGAAACCACGTCCCAGCCCATGTCGACGGCCGGGCTCAAGTCGTCGGGCCACCGGTACAGGTTGAGCACCATGGTGCCGCCGCCGCGCGCCCGAGCCAACGATTCCCGGGCGATCACTGCGCCGTCGTTGCCGTGTTCGTCCCGGTTGAACATCGTCGTCACGCCGTCATCGGAGATCACCAGCACATGCACGGGCCGGTCCCGTTCGGTGCGAGCAGCGTAGGTGTCGCGCAGCACGTGGATCGGAAAGGCGGTGCCGCCGCCGAGGTAGCCGGTGACGATCCGCAGGACGCGTTCGGTGTCGGTGATGAAACCGGCTGTGGTTTCGAACCGCCGCGCCCCGCTCCACAGGGTGGCCTGGACACGGCCGCCGCAGCGCAGGCAGGACAGCGCAATGATCGCTGCGGCCAGCGCCAGGAAAGACAGCTGTCGTTGCGGGTTGACGATGGAGCCCGACGAGTCGATGTAGAGGTCGAGGTCCAATGGTTGCGGGCGCGGCGGCAGGTCTTCCTCGGGGGCCATTACTCGCTTGACGGTGGTGACTCCGGGTATGACGAGCGGGCTGCGAATGACCGAGTGCAGCCAGTCGATGTCGGCCATCGGCTCCCCCACCGTCCACGGCGAAAGGCCTTCCGGAACAAGGTCTCCGGTACTAGGAGCCGGCCTCGACGGGAACGGGATGAGGTGGCGCTGGGCCGCCTCCCGGTAGTAGCGGACCGCGACGTCATGGTCGCTCAGCTTCAGACCCAGCGCGCGCAGCAGTTCGCCGTACTGGAAGGGCTCGCGAGCCTGGCCCCGCGGCGAGGCCGACGGGACCTCTGAGAGCGGCTGTGCTGCAACGGGTTCGGCGCCCTCGGTGACCCGCGGGTCGTTGGCGGGATGCAGTGGCTCGGTCCGTTCGCCGGCGTCGATGTCGGTGAGCCCGGGCGGTACCACACCCCCGGCCGTGTTCAGCGAGTCGTCCCAGCCGGCCAGAACGCGGCGGGCGTCAGGGTCTTGGGCCAGATACGGCAGGCATAGAGCGGCGAACCCGGCGGCCCCGTCGAGCCAGTCCGAACGGTAGGCACGCACCAGCCGACTTCCCAGCTGGGCGTCGCCTTCGATCCGGTCGGGCAGCGGACCGGGGGCCAGGTCGCCGCGGCGCAATGCCCACAGGATCTCGTAGATGCGCTGGTAGAGGCGCCACAAGTCGCTGATCGGTCCGTCGGGGGCATGCGCTTTCAGCCGGCGATACACCTCGTCCATGCGCAGGCCGGAGCCGCGTTGCAGCCGGTCGTTGATGTGCAGGTCGGCGTAGAGGTTGGCCACGGCCGGTGCGGCGCCTTCCACCCCCGGCAGCGCCCAGCGCATCCGGGCCAGCATCCGCGCTTGGTCGGTGAGGTTGGCCGGACACAGGATGTGGTGGCCGATCTCGTGACCCATGATCTCCAACGGCAGGTCAACCAGGTTCCGCATGATCACCTGTTGTAGGTCGATCACCACCAGCTGGTCGGTCAGCCGGATCATGGCGAAGCTGCCGTCCAGGCCCGACCGGTTGGCCTGCTCGGTCGTCGTGCACAACTGCGGCTCACGCAGCCGGGTGAACCGGCTCCACAACGCCAGGGCGTCCGACCAGCGTCGCTGCCATTCGAGGCGGGCGTCGGCCGCGGTGGTGACGGTCGTCATCGGCCGGGCTCCACGACCAGCACCTGATAGCTGGTGGGCACCGTGAGCGCCGTGATGTCCGCGGTAGCGGCGACACTGACCGGGCGAACCCCCGAGGGAACGAAAGCCTTTGTGGCCGAGGAAAAATCGATGCTCTGCGGTTCGGTGCGGGTCAACGTGGCACCCCAGGCATCGGCGTGCAGCAACCAGGCGTCTGGTCCGGAACAGACCACGATGTGCCCGGCCCGGACCCCGACCCGCGGCGGACTCAAGAACTGACCTCCGAACCCGCGGAAAGCCCCCACCCGGTGGGCGACGGACGGAGCGCCGGTGGGGGTTCGGCCGGGTCGCCACCACCGGTTGTCCCGCAACCGTCGCAGGGTGTCGGTTGCCGTCACTCCGTCGACGCCGACTGCCGCGCTGAATGCGGCATCACTGAGCGTCGCCGCGACGCTCAGGGCGCTGTCGCGATACTGGCTGAGGCCAAGCAGCCAGGCCGCGACCTGTCCGGCACGCATCGTCATCGTCGGGTTACCGTCGGCTGCCGCGGTGGTCACGCGGGTGAGCCACTCGCCGACGGATAGCCCGCAGTGGTGCAGGTGGACAACGGCATTGGCGAGTGAACCGAAGACCTTGCGTGGTTCGTCGAGCAGGATCCGCGCCAACCCCGGCAGCGCGGCCAGCAGCGGGTCGTGGGAGCCGCCGCCAAGGCGGTGCTGGCCGACGAGTTCGACAACGGAGTCGAATACCGCGGCCAACACGCGCGCCCCGGAGCCGGGCGAGATCCGGTCGCAGGAGTCGACGACGTCGCGCAGCGGGCCCCTAATGTGGTTCTCCAGGATGGTGGTGTCGAAGTCGACGTAGGTTCGGCGCGCGTTGGCGACGATCGCGTTGCAGCGGTCCCGATGCTGGGCGAGCGCGGCGGCCATCGGACCGTCAACCAGGGTCATGGGTCAGCCATGCGAGATAGTTGGTGTAGCGCTGGTGCAGGTACTTCAGCGCGATGATGTCGTCGTAGACGGTGCCGTACAGCTTTCGTCCGGTCGACCAGCCGCTCAATGTGCGCTCGATGCGGACCAGTCGATCGCGCACCTGGCGCTCGGTGATGCCGTCGAGGCCCAGCTCGAACTCGGCGAACAGATCGACCACCGGATCGTCGGCGTCGAGTCCCTGCTGGTCGTATTGGGCGCAGGACAGCTCGAACAGCCGACGGATCCAGCCGACTCGGTCGGCTCGGTAGGCGGCGTTGCCCGCCACCTCGAAAAACGGCGCGTCGCGATCCTGGGCCAGCCGATTCACCAGGACGAACGGCAGTATGTGCCGAACGTCCTCGATCGCGACGATGCGAGTTCCGCGGAAGTACGCCAACGCTTTTGCAAATACCAAAATGGTCTGCAGCGACCTCACCGACAGCCCGTTATGGGTTTGCGCGCCCAGGTCGGCGAGGCGATCGCGGCCGGTGTCGTCGAGGGCCAGCAGGTGCGGATCGAGCCCGGCCAGCCGTGCGGTGTCCTTTGTCTTGTACTCCAGGGTGCAGGCCGCGGCGTCGAGGAACTCGAATTGGCTGACGAAGAACTCGATCCGCCGTCGCACTTCGAAGGGAATCTCGACGGCGAGGACCTCCGCATAGAGCCGATCCAGCTCCGCGGCGCTGAACACCAGCTGTTCGGGTACGACTTCGTCCGGACGAAAGCCGGCCTCGATCCGGTCGAGCAGATGGGTGAGGAAGCGCGGGTTGAAGTTCAGCGCCGCCACCACCACGTCGATGCGATCGCGCAGCGCTTCGATCACGTGATAGGTGCCGCCGCCGGCGTCGTCATTGGCGGTCAGATACCAGGCGGCCTCGGGACACTCCAGCACCTGATCGAACATCTCGGCGTAGTTGTCGCCCATCAGCGTCAGCAGTGCCGACTGGGTGCGAGTGGGAATCCGGTTGTACTCGTCGACAATTCGGACGCGCATCTGCAGCCAAGCCCGCCAGGCGATCCGTATGTCCTGCGGGCTGGCGGCTTTGATCAGGTCGGCGGGCAGCGGGCTGCCCAGCAGGTCTGCCACCGTCATCTCCGGATGACCATGCTGCATCCCGCGGCGGATTTCGGTAACCGAGTAGCCGGCCAAGACGCCCATCAATACCGCACTGGCCGTCTTGCCCCGGCCCGGTCCGCCGACGAGCAGGCACCGTCGCCGGACCGCGAAGTTGAGCAGGGGGATCAGGACGAAGCTGCTGTAGGACTGGCCGCTGGGAAGATCGACCTGGGTTTGGGAGTCGCCGAATCGGAAACTTTGGTGAGCGCCGTGGAAGTAGTCGATGTCGTAATGCGGGCTGATGATCGCCTGGTTGACGATCCAGAAGTAGGCCTGACGCAGCTTTTCATCGAGCGCGACCTCGCCGGCATGCTCCTCACCCGTACTGATGGGACCCCGGTAGAGGTCGGCGACATCGAAGACGGGAGCACCGCGATGGTCGGCCGTGGGGTTGGTGGGTGCCTCGGGTACATGGCGAAGCTTTCGCCGATCGATCAGGGCCACGTTGGTTGTCTTCTCGTGTTGCTCACCGCGAGAACATGAGCGCGCGCTTGACCTCCTGGATCGCCTTGGTCACCGCGATACCGCGCGGGCAGGCGTCGGTGCAGTTGAACGTGGTCCGGCAGCGCCACACCCCGTCGACCTCGTTGAGGATATCGAGGCGTTCGGCGGCGGCTTCGTCGCGGCTGTCGAAGATGAAGCGGTGGGCGTTGACGATCGCCGCCGGGCCGAAGTAGCTGCCTTCGTTCCAGAACACCGGGCAGCTGGTGGTGCAGGCCGCGCACAGGATGCATTTGGTGGTGTCGTCGTAGCGGGCACGGTCGGTCTGGCTCTGAATCCGTTCGCGGGTGGGCGGATTGCCGCTGGTGATCAGATACGGCTTGACCGCGCGGTAGGCTTCGAAGAACGGCTCCATGTCGACCACCAGGTCCTTTTCCACCGGCAGCCCGCGAATCGGTTCGACAGTGATGGTCAGTTGCTTGCCCGGCTTTTTAGGCAGCAGGTCACGCATCAGCACCTTGCAGGCCAGCCGGTTGACGCCATTGATCCGCATGGCGTCCGAGCCGCAGACCCCGTGCCCGCACGATCGCCGGAAGGTCAGCGTGCCGTCGAGGTAACCCTTGATGTAGATGAGCAGATTGATCAGCCGGTCGCTGGGCAGGCAGGGAACCCGGAAGCTTTGCCAGCCACCGGTTTCGGTGTACCGTTCCGGGTCATCCGGGTTGAACCGGGCGATCTTGACGGTCACCATCACCGCGCCCTCGGGAACGGGCGGCAGCGGTCTCTCCGGCAGGGCCGGCACCGGTTCGGTCTCAGCTAGCTCTGCTGATCCCACAGTGTCGCCTTCGGCCATCAGTACTTCCGTTCCTTGGGTTCGTAGCGGGTCTGCACGACGGGTTTGAAGTCCAGCGCGATGTCGCTGAGCAGTTCGGTGCCCTGCTTGTCGGCCCCAATTTCCTTGTCGGCCCCAATTTCCTTGTAGGCCATGGTGTGGCGCATGAAGTTGACGTCGTCGCGGTTGGGGTAGTCCTCGCGGGCATGCCCGCCGCGGGATTCCTTGCGGTTGAGCGCACCGACCACGGTGACTTCGGCCAGTTCCAGCAAGAAGCCCAGCTCGATGGCTTCCAACAGGTCGCTGTTGAAGCGTTTTCCCTTGTCGTGCACGCTGATTCGGGAGTACCGCTCCTTGAGTGCGTGGATGTCGGTGAGCGCCTGCTTCAGGGTTTCCTCGGTGCGGAACACTGCGGCGTTGTTGTCCATCGTGCGCTGCAGCGCACCGCGGATGTCGGCGACTCGTTCGTTGCCGTGTTCGGACAAGATGTCGTTGACCCATCCGACGACCATCGCCGCCGGGTTCGGTGGCATCTCGACGAAGTCGTGACCGCGCGCGTAGTTGGCCGCGGCGATGCCGGCCCGGCGACCGAACACGTTGATGTCCAGCAGTGAGTTGGTGCCCAGCCGGTTGGCGCCGTGCACCGACACGCACGCGCACTCGCCGGCCGCGTACAGGCCCGGGACGGTGTGGGTGTTGTCCCGCAGCACCTGCCCGGTGACCGTGGTGGGGATGCCGCCCATCACGTAGTGGCAGGTCGGGTAGACCGGGACCAGCTCGTGCACCGGGTCCACGCCCAGGTAGGTGCGCGCGAACTCGGTGATGTCAGGCAGCTTGGCCTCCAGCACGTCCGCACCCAGGTGGCGCACGTCGATGTAGACGTAGTCCTTGTGCGGGCCGGCGCCGCGGCCCTCCAGCACCTCCAGCACCATCGAGCGGGCGACGATGTCGCGGGGAGCCAGGTCGACGATCGTCGGGGCGTAGCGCTCCATGAACCGCTCGCCTTCGCCGTTGAGCAGCCGGCCGCCCTCGCCACGCACCGCCTCGGAGATCAGGATGCCCAGGCCGGCCAGTCCGGTCGGGTGGAACTGGTGAAACTCCATGTCCTCCAACGGAAGTCCCCTACGGAAGACGATGCCCATGCCGTCGCCGGTGAGGGTGAGCGCGTTGGATGTGGTCTTGTACATCCGGCCGGAGCCGCCGGTCGCGATCACGACGGCCTTGGCGTGGAAGACGTGGATGTCGCCCGTCGCCAGCTCGTAGGCCACCACCCCGGTGGCCACCGGGCCGCTGGGAGTGTGGGTCAGCGCCAGATCGAGTACGTAGAACTCGTTGAAGAACTCCACGTCGTGCTTGACACAGTTTTGGTAGAGGGTTTGCAGGATCATGTGGCCGGTGCGGTCGGCGGCGTAGCACGCCCGGCGCACCGGAGCCTTGCCGTGGTCGCGGGTATGTCCGCCGAAGCGGCGCTGGTCGATGCGGCCCTCGGGGGTGCGGTTGAACGGCATCCCCATTTTCTCCAGGTCGAGCACCGCGTCGATGGCTTCCTTGCACATGATCTCGACGGCGTCCTGGTCGGCCAGGTAGTCGCCGCCCTTGACCGTGTCGAAGGTGTGCCACTCCCAGTTGTCGTCTTCGACGTTGGCCAGGGCGGCGCACATGCCGCCCTGGGCGGCGCCGGTGTGGCTGCGAGTGGGGTAGAGCTTGGTCAACACGGCGGTGCGGACGCGCGGGCCCGCCTCGACCGCGGCCCGCATGCCGGCACCGCCCGCGCCGACGATCACCACGTCGTATCGGTGTTGGTGAATCACCGCTCGCCTTTCAGGAGATGTTCGCGTCGAAGGTCAGCAACACGTAGCTGCCCAGCACCAGCGTGAATGTCATCGACACCGCCAGCAGCGAATTGAGCCAGAACCGGGTGGATTCCTTGCGGCTGTAGTCGTCGATGATGACGCGCAGGCCGTTGCCGCCGTGCAACTGCGCCAGCCACAACAGCAGCAGGTCCCAGGTCTGCCAGAACGGCGAATTCCAGCGCTGCGCCACATAGTTGAAGTCGATGCGATAGACCCCGTTGTCCCACATCAGACCGATGAACAGGTGACCCAGGGCCAAGAACACCAGCACCACCCCGGAGAACCGCATGAACAGCCAGGCGAATTTCTCGAAGTTGGGCATGCCGGCGCGGCGCCGCGGCGACCGCGGATTGTCCAGGCTGGCTGGCCGGTCGTGGGTGCGTTGCAGCACCGGTGCGCGGCGGCTGTTGCCGGTTTGCGGGTTGAGCTGCACGCCGGGGGTGCTCATCGGAAGTGCTCCCACATGTGGATGCCCAGCACCACCGCCGCGGGCACCAGGATCAGCAGCCACACGATGCCGACGACACCCAACATCAGCCGCTGATAGCGCGGTCCTTGCGACCAGAAGTCGATCAAGATGATCCGGATTCCGTTGAGGGCGTGGTAGGAGACCGCAACCACCAACCCGAATTCCATCAGGCCGACGACCGGCGTCTTGTAGGTGCCGATCACCGAGTTGTACGCCTGGGGGCTGACCCGCACCAGCGCGGTGTCCAGGACGTGGACGAACAGGAAGAAGAAGATCGTCGCGCCGGTGATGCGATGCAACACCCACGACCACATGCCGGGATCACCGCGATACAGCGTCCGTGGTGGCCGCCGTTTGCGTGACGATCCAGGGGCAGGTTCAGGCCCCTTGGTGGGCGCTGCCGGATTCGCGGTCGTCGCCTTGGTGTTCAGACCGTCCTCACCGCCTTCCAAACCCCGTAAGAAACGGCATCAAACAGCTCTAGCCGGGCAATCGAGCTTAACTTGACCAGGTCCGCGGGCGGTACCGACAGCCCGATCGCAATCATGTGTCGCGTGGCCATTCGTCGTCGCCGCGGCTCGTCTCGTCGGGGTTAAGGTTGCTTACCGAGGTCGGCCCATCGTCGAGCGGGGTTGCGAATGCCTGATGTCGATTGGGATATGCTGCGCGACAAGGCAATTCAGGTGTCAGCCGGTGCGTATGCACCGTATTCACGGTTCCCGGTCGGTGCTGCCGCGCTGGTTGACGACGGCCGTGTCGTCACCGGCTGCAATGTCGAGAATGTCTCCTACGGCCTGGGCCTGTGCGCCGAATGCGGAGTGGTGTGCGCCTTGCATGCGACCGGAGGCGGCCGGCTGGTCGCATTGGCATGTGTGGACGGCGCCGGGTCGGCATTGATGCCGTGCGGACGGTGTCGCCAGTTGTTGCTCGAACACGGCGGCCCGGAGCTATTGATCGACCATCCGGCTGGGCCGCGTCGGCTCGGCGAACTACTGCCGGAACCTTTCCGTGCAGATCTTGCGGCTGGTCCGGCGGATGAGCCCGGTCGCGAATTGTCGTGAATCCCGCCCGAATTTGACGGGCTGGTAGTTTAAAGATCTGATGGCAAATTAATGAAGTAGTGATAAGACCGTGATCAAACTGTGATCAACCTTATTAGGGTCGCCCGTGATAGGGCAGTGATTGGTTCGTAATAAGGTTGTGATCCAATGAATATGTCATATGTGACTGCCGTACCTGAGGCGCTGGCGGCGGCGGCGAGGGATATCACCGGCATTGGCTCGACCCTGAGCGCCGCGAATGCTGCGGCAGCGGCGCCGACAACAGGGCTGCTGGCGGCGGGTGCCGACGAAGTGTCGGCGGCCATCGCGGGGCTGTTCAGCTCGCATGCCCGGGAATACCAAACACTGAGCGCCCAGGCGGCGGCATTTCATGACCAGTTCGTTAATGCCTTGACCGCAAGTGCGAGGTCGTATCTGAGCACCGAGGCAGCCAACACCGCGCCGCTACGCAATGTCGTGCAAGGGCTGCTCGGAATGCTGGGCGCACCCACTGCCGGCAACGGTGGTCGGTCGGTGGCGACCGGCGCCGGCGGGCACGGCGGGTCGGCCGTGACAAGCAACAGCGGCGGTCCCGCTGCGGGGACCGGTGGCGGGACGGCCGCCGTCTATGGTCGCGACGGGGGCGCCGCACCGATCGGCACCGGTGGCACCGGCTCCGCGGCGATCGGCCCGAGTTCCGCCAACACGACGACCTCGGGTAGTGGCACCGCCACCACGACGGCTGCGGCCGCGGCCCCCGCCCCGGCCGACACCGGTAGCAGCGGCACCGCGGCGGTCACCCCGACTACCGTCGCCCCGACGACCACGGCTAGTGGCACCACTGCCCTGGCTACTGCGGCCGCGACGACGACGTCCACCGCGACGACCGCCGCCAGCACCGGAGGCACCGGGGTGACGGCGACGTACACTCCGACGGCGCAGTGGAATAGCGGCTTCACCGCGAATTACACGATCACCAATACGGGTACGACGCCGCTGACCAACTGGCAGCTTCAATTCGACTTGCCGACAAACGAATCCGTCACCAACCTGTGGAATGGGCAGGTGTCCCAGTCCGGTACGCACTACACCGTCACCCCCGCCAGCTACAACGGGACGATCGAACCCGGCAATTCGGTCACCGTCGGATTCCAAGCCGCGCAGGACGGCGCCTATTCGCCACCGACGCATTTGCTGGTGAACGGACAACCCGTCGGCGGTGACACCGGTGGTACCGGCACCGGAAGCACGGGCGGCACGGGTACCGGTGGTACGACGACCGGGGGCAGCGGCACCGGAAGCACGGGCGGCACGGGTACCGGTGGTACGACGACCGGGGGCAGCGGCACCGGAAGCACGGGCGGCACGGGTAGCAGCACCGGCGGCACCGGCACCGGTGGTACGGGGACCGGTACCGGCGGCACCGGCACCGGTGGTACGGGGACCGGTACCGGCGGCACCGGGACCGGAACGGGCACCGGCGGCACGGGCACCGGCGGCAGCGGGATCACGGCGACATACGCGCCGACGTCGCAGTGGAACAACGGCTTCGTCGCCAACTACACGATCACCAATACGGGCACCGCCCCGGTGACCGACTGGCAACTCCAATTCGACTTGCCTTCAAACGAATCCATCACGAATCTGTGGAACGGACAGGTCGCCCAATCAGGCACCCATTACACCGTGACCCCGCAGAGCTATGACGCCACGATCGCGCCCGGCAGCTCGGTCACTGTTGGTTTCCAGGCAGCGCAGACCGGCTCATACGCGCCGCCCACGAATTTGCTGGTGAACGGACAACCAGTCACCGGTACGGGGACCGGCGGTACCGGCACCGGTGGCACCGGCACCGGCGGCACGGGGACCGGTGGCACGGGGACCGGTGGCACCGGCACCGGCGGCACGGGGACCGGCGGCACGGGGACCGGTGGCACGGGCACCGGTACCGGCGGCACGCTGATCACGTCCCAGTACGGAACGACGACGATCCAGAACGCCTATGTGGTTCAAAACAATGCATGGAACAACCCGGGTGGACAGTCGATCAACGTCACCCCCACCGGGTTTTCCATCGCCACCGAAAACGGCTCCGCTCCCACCAACGGCGCACCGCTGGGATACCCGTCGATATACGACGGCTGGCACTACGGCACCGGTTCGCCGGGCACCAACCTGCCGATTCAGTTGGGCCAGATCCAGACTGCCACCAGCAGCATCAACTACACCTATCCCAGCACCGGTGTCTATAACGCTTCCTATGACATCTGGCTGAATCCCACGCCCATCACGACCGGCGTCAACCAGCAGGAAGTGATGATCTGGTTCAACCACCAGGGCCCCATCCAGCCGGTCGGCTCCGTGGTGGGCAACGCCACCATTGACGGGCAGAACTTCCAGGTGTGGAAGGGCAGTAACGGCCAGAACAATGTGGTGTCCTACGTCGCGACCACACCGATCACCTCCTGGAACAACTTCGATGTGATGGAGTTCATCGACAACACCCAAACCCTGGAGCCGGTCACCGACTCGTGGTACCTGACCAGCATCCAAGCCGGCTTCGAGCCCTGGAGCGGCAGCGTCGGCGCGGGGGTCGATTCGTTCTCCGCCCTCGTCAACGGCGTTTAGCCCCGACTAATGGGAAGTGCCAGGCCAGCCGGCCAGCGTTTCGGCAGACTTGACTCGAATTAGCACGCGCTGTGACCGCGGGTGTTGATGGCCGGGGTGGTGTGAACGAGCTTCTTTGTACCCCAAGGTGTTTGGGTTCGATCCGGTGCTTGCAATGACCGGGCCGGCAACCGACTCAGTTGTTTGGTGGTGGTTGGGGTTGGAAGGGGTCGTACCACCACCAATCGGCGCGTTCGCCGATGGGCCCGGGGTACGGCGGGACGGTGGGCGGGGGTTGGGTTGGTGGGCGTGCCAGCGACCCTGCGCTGAGTTGCCGGCCGCAGGTGTCGGTGATGGTGGGATTGGCTGCGGGTGCGGTGATGGTGATGATGCCGCGGTGGTGGCTGCGGTGGTGATAGGGGCAGAGCAGTACCAGGTTGTCCAGCTCGGTGGCGCCACCGTCTTCCCAATGGCGAAGGTGGTGTGCGTGCAGGCCACGGGTGGCGCCGCAACCGGGTACTGCGCAGGTTTGGTCGCGGTGCTCGAGAGCGCGGCGCAGCCGGCGGTTGATCACGCGGGTCGCCCGCCCGGCGCCGATGAGCTGGCCGTCGCGTTCGAACCAGACTTCGGCGGTGGCATCACAGCTGAGGTAGCGGCGCTCGGCGTCGGATAGCAGCGGACCCAGATGCAGCGCCGCGATGCGGTCCTTGACATCGACGTGCACCACCACCGTGGTGTGTTGCCCGTGGGGGCGGCGGGCCACCTCGGCGTCCCAGCCGGTCTCGACCAGCCGTATGAACGCCTCGACGGTGGTCGGCAACGGCGGCGTGCTCTCCGATGCGACGTTGTCGTGATCGTGTTTCCACTCGGCAATCAGGGCATCACGATAAGACGCCAGCGCGGCGTCGAATTTCGCTGCATCGTCATGGGCAAGTCTGATGCGCCAACAGCTGCCCTGCTCGTTGGTGGTCTTGGTGATCGAGGGCTGCGCGTGCGGCCGAGGATCGGGTTCGGGTCGTGGTTCGAGCTTGACCGCGGTGCGCAGCTGGTTGACCGTGGCGACCCGCGCCAGCTGCACGTAATGCTCATCAGATCCCGCACCAGCCCGCGCGGCGATGACCCCGACCTGATCCAGCGACAGCCAGCCCTCCCGCATGCCCTGGACACACCGTGGAAACTCCTCGAACCGGCGCGCCACAGTGGTGAAAGTGTGGGCGTTTGTCGAAGACGAGCCGAGCTTCCAGGCCAGCAACGCCGCCACCGACCGCGCACCCGTAGCACCACACAGCTCGTCGCGATCCATTTCGGCGGCGATCTCCACAATGCGCCCATCAATCGCATTGCGCTGACCGGCCAACTCCGCCAACTCCTCGAACAGCTCCTCAAGACGCTCGCCGGGACCGGCCACCACAGCACCAGCGGCTGCACTCGACGACATGACCTCATCATCGCAGCCACCACCGACAACACCGGCCCGCCCGATCTCCGCACGCAACGCAACAGCTCAACCCGCCGCGACCACTGCCAATCCCGATTCGCGAGCAAGACAAGAACCCCCGGAGGCGGTCACCTACTCGTGCATTCAAGCCGGCTTGGAGCCCTGGAGTGGCAGCGTCGCCGCGGGTTCGATTCCTTCTCCGTCCTCGTCAACGGCGTTCTACGACGGTGCCCAACGGCATACCCCGACCGGGCCATCGCGGCTGCCCGCCGCGAAGGTCGTCACCCGCCGTGCCGATCTGCGAAGCCGGGGGTATTCGACGAGAACGGCTGCACGTGGGGTACGTCGGGCGAGGTACCCTCTATCGCGTGCTCGACGATGAGCTGTTGGAAGCTGCTGCGGGACAAGACAAACGACGAAGCAACCGAAGCGTATCTGCCGTCCGGTTGGGCGCGCCGCGCCTCCGTCGACCCGATCTGCCCGAGGAATCCTCTTGACGGACTTCGAATTCGATGCGCCGACGGTAATCCGGACCAAGCGCGACGGTGGTCGGTTATCCGACGCCGCCATCGACTGGGTGATCCAGGCCTTCACCGACGGCCGGGTCGCTCCGGAACAGATGTCGGCCTTGCTGATGGCGATTTTCTGGCGCGGCATGGACTCCGGCGAGACCGCCAGATGGACGTCGGCGATGCTGGCTTCGGGGACTCGGATGGATTTCGCCGATCTGCGGCTGCCGACCGTGGACAAGCACTCCACCGGCGGGGTAGGCGACAAGATCACCCTGCCGTTGGTGCCCGTCGTCGTCGCCTGCGGTGCGGCGGTGCCGCAGGCCGCGGGCCGGGGGCTCGGCCATACCGGCGGCACGCTGGACAAGCTGGAATCCATCTCCGGGTTCACCGCGACGCTTTCCAATCAACGGGTGCGCCAACAACTTTGCGACGTCGGTGCGGCCATCTTCGCGGCCGGCGAGTTGGCCCCCGCCGATGCCAAGCTCTATGCGTTGCGCGACATCACCGGCACCGTCGAATCCCTGCCGCTGATCGCCAGTTCGATCATGAGCAAGAAGCTGGCCGAGGGAGCCGGCGCGTTGGTACTCGACGTGAAGGTCGGTGCCGGGGCCTTCCTGAAATCCGAGGCGCAGTCCCGCGAACTGGCGCGCACCATGGTTGATCTTGGCGCCGCGCATGGCGTGCCGACGCGCGCCCTGCTGACGGACATGAACTCGCCGCTGGGTCGCACCGTGGGCAACTCGCTCGAGGTGGCCGAGGCCCTGGAAGTGCTGGCCGGCGGCGGACCGCTCGACGTCGTGGAGCTGACCGTGCGGCTGGCCGGCGAGATGCTGCAGCTCGCCGGGATCGACCGCCGCGACCCGGCGCAGACCCTGCGTGACGGCAGCGCGATGGACAGGTTTCGCCGGCTGGTCGACGCTCAGGGCGGCGATTTGTCGAAACCGTTGCCGATTGGTCGGTGTTCGGAAACCGTCACGGCCGACCGGAGCGGCACAATGGGCGACATTGACGCGATGGCAGTGGGTTTGGCGGCCTGGCGGCTCGGCGCGGGCAGATCCCGTCCGGGGGCAAGGGTGCAGCACGGGGCGGGGGTGCGGATTCATCGTCGTCCCGGGGAGCCGGTGGTGGCCGGTGAGCCGCTGTTCACGCTTTACACCGAGACTCCCGAACGCTTCGGCCCGGCGCTGGCCATGCTGGACGGTGGCTGGAGCGTCGGGGAGGCCGGGCCGGCTCCGCGGCCCCTGATTATCGATCGGATCACCCGATGACCACTGCGCTGACGTTGGAGATGATTCGGCAGGCACCCAAGGCACTGCTGCACGACCACCTCGACGGCGGGCTGCGCCCGGCAACCGTGCTGGACATCGCCGGCCAGATCGGCTACGACGACCTGCCCGCCGCCGATGTCGCCACGCTGGCAACGTGGTTTCGCACCCGGTCGCACAGCGGCTCGCTGGAGCGCTACCTGGAGCCGTTCTCGCACACCGTGGCCGTGATGCAGACTTCCGAGGCGTTGTATCGGGTCGCCTTCGAATGTGTGGAAGACCTGGCCGCCGATTCGGTGGTCTACGCCGAGGTGCGCTTTGCTCCCGAACTGCACATCGATCGCGGGTTGTCGTTCGACGAGGTTGTCGACGCGGTGCTGGCCGGGTTCGCCGAAGGTGAGAAGGCGTGCGCCGGCGCGGGCCGGTCCATCAAGGTGCGCTGTCTGGTCACCGCGATGCGGCACGCCGCAGTGTCCCGGGAGATCGCCGAGCTGGCGATCCGGTTCCGGGACAAGGGAGTTGTGGGTTTCGACATCGCCGGCGCCGAGGCCGGGCACCCGCCGACGCGGCACCTGGACGCTTTCGAGTACATGCGAGACAACAACGCGCGCTTCACCATTCATGCCGGTGAGGCCTTCGGGTTGCCGTCCATCCATGAGGCGATCGCGTTCTGCGGCGCTGACCGGCTGGGCCACGGGGTGCGGATCGTCGACGATATCGACGTCGGCGCCGACGGCGGTGTCAGGCTGGGCAGGTTGGCATCGATATTGCGGGACAAGCGAATTCCGCTGGAGCTGTGCCCCAGTTCCAACGTACAGACCGGCGCGGTGGCCAGCATCGCCGAGCACCCGTTCGATCTGTTGGCGCGCGCACGTTTTCGGGTGACCGTCAATACCGACAACCGGCTGATGAGCGACACGTCGATGAGCCTGGAGATGCACCGGCTCGTGGAGGCGTTCGGCTACGGCTGGAGTGACCTGGAACGGTTCACCATCAATGCGATGAAGTCGGCGTTCATCCCGTTCGACGAGCGGCTGGAGATCATCGACGAGGTGATCAAGCCACGGTTCGCGGTGCTGATCGGGTAGGTCGGTGCGGGTCTGGAAGCCCGTGTTTGTCCCTTGTCGCCCGGAGCGGTCGTGGGCCTGCGCTCCGGTGCGGGGAGGTGGAAATCCCGTGCTGGTGCGGTTGGGGTTGACCCCTAACGGGTGTTCGGTGATCCTGTCGCGTTCGCTACCTGTCGTAGGGGGCGCGCAGGCGCACCGGAGACGGTCACGTCGCTCAGCGTGTCCGTTTGCGTTGGCGCTGACGGCGCCGACTGTGCGCTGGCGGCGCCGAGTGTGCGTCCAGGGCGTCGACTGTGGAGCCATGGCGGCCGACGGGCCGTGGGAGCCGCCACAGGCGCACATTCGAAGCCGTCAATGCACACTCGAGGCCGTCAGCGTTGCACACTCGATACCGCGGCATGACAGTCGACCCGGTGAGCCCGTGAGCCTTTCCGCCCTCCCCGAACACCTGACCTAACAAGATGTTTCGGCGAAGCTGCGGATATCGAAGCCCAAAAGACGCCAAGGCCGGCAGGCGCAGCCAAACTGCGCCCGCAGCCATCGATGACCGGCGGGAAGGCATGAGCGTCCTGGAAGCCGTTGTCCGCCGGCCGAATCACATCGGCCCGGCAACCGCCGCCGCACAACTACCCGCGAAGCGCCTACCGGTCGGCATCGCCTAGCCCCAGCGCCGGCAGGCAGCGCACTCGCCAGCCCTGCTCAACTTTGACCTTCGAGTCAGCCGGGCACTTTAGTGAGTCAACGTGTGCCGATCGGGCCGATGACTCATGTGGAAGATGTCACCGCCGGATGCGGGACGCCATCGCCATCGTGTTGCGCTTGCCGTGGCGCTAGGAATGCCGCACCGCCTCTTGGGCGAGTTGCACCCGGGAGTTCAGGTCGAGCTTGGTGTACACGTGCGTGAGGTGGGTTTGCACGGTGCGCGGCGAAACGAACAGCCGTGCGGCGATGTCCTTGTTGGAAAGGCCCTCGCCCACCAGGCTGACCACCTCACGTTCAGCCGGCGTCAGCGATTCCCAACCGGTCGCTGCCCGCCTGCGTTCGCCGCGTCCGCGCTGCGCGTAGGCAATCGCCTCGTCGCTGGACAGTGCAGCGCCTTCTGCCCATGCGCTGTCGAACTCCTTGCTGCCCAATGCAGTACGCAGCAATGCCACCGAGTCCGCATGGCGTGGGTCGTAGCTCTTGAACCGTTTGGTGCCCAGGCGTTGCCGCATCGACTCGGCCGCGCCGTACAGACGAGCGGCCTCACGGTGGCTGTCGTGCCCGACCGCCAGAGCGGCCAGGCAGTCGAGGATGTCGGGAACGCAATTGTGTGCGCAGGCTTCAACCGCAGCCGTCAGCGCGTCGTGGGCATCACGCTCGGCTTGTTCCGGCTCACCTTGTGCCATCGCCACCCGGGCACGGCTGGTCAACGCCAGCGCCAGATGCCAGCCCGACAGCACTGAGGCGGCCGCGTCGGCAAAGTGTCGGGCTGCGGCGACATCCCCGCTCGCCAACGAGATCCGGGCTTTGGTGGGACGCAGATAATTCGCCACATGGGGTTGCAGTTTCAGGTTCTGCCACGCCTTTGTGCTCGCATCGCGCGCGGAGTCGATGTCGCCGCCGGCGAAAGCCGCGATCGCCAACGTCGCATAGCCGAGTCCGAGGAAGTACTCGCTGCCGTCTCCGGCACCTTCGACCGCCGCTTCGCCCGCTGCCCACGCGGCGCTCACGTCACCCCGGTACGCGTGCGCATCACCCAACCCCTTCAGGATGAGCGGTGTGAGGACGCCAGCATCGGCCTCCAACGACTGTTCCACCAGCTCGCTGAACTGCGCGACGGCTTCGGCCACTTCTCCCTGCCACAGCTGAGCGAACGCCAGGCTCAACCGGCACCGTAGCGCGCCGAACCGGTCGCCGATCTCGTCGGCCACATCGCGTCCGGCGCTGCCCGCAGCGCGCGCGGTCGTCGTGTCGCCGGATACCACGGCGGCATTACTCTGCCAACTCAGGATCTGGCTGAGTGTCCACCGATCGTCCAAGGTCCGGACAATGTCGGTCGCCTCCGCGAAGTACTCTCGGGCCGCATCGGATCGGTAGCTGAATCCGGCTGTCGAACCGCAGGCGGTGAGTGCGCGTGCTAACAGGGCCGGGTCGTCGACTTCACGAGCGATGGCCAACGCTTGTTGAGCCTCGTCCACGCTGCCGCCGCTCGTGTCGATGAACATATCGAGGACAGCCTTGTCCGCCAGCGCGCGCGCCCGCACCGCGGCGCTCACCTCCCCATGGTGCGCGTCTGGCTCGACGAGGATGGTTTCGAACCAGGTTCGCCCCTCCCGGATACGGCCCCGGCTGAGCCACAGCGGCTGCAGCCACGACGTCAACGCCAGCGCGGACTCCAAGTCGCAGTATTCGCGGCAGCACAGGAACGCGACCCGCAGGTTGTCCAGCTCGATTTCGGCCTGGTCGAGAAGCTGCTGATAGTCCGTGCGCCCGGGGCTGTCGAGCAGGGCCGCCAGCGCCATGTAGTGGTCGCAGTATCGCTTGCGGGTGACGTCGGTTTCGCCGGCCTCGGCGAGCTTTTCCATCGCGTACTGGCCCACTCCCTCGAGCCGCCGGTACCGGGTGCGACCCCGCGAGCTATCTGCCCAAATCAGCGACTTGTCAACCAGCAGCGCCAGCTCATCGAGCACCTGGTGACGCGGCAGCTCACCGAAGCCGGCCACCGCCAGCGCCGCGTCGAGGTCGAATCCGCCGACGAACACCCCGAGGCGTCGCAGCAGGATCCGCTCCGGCTCGCTGAGTAACCCATAGGACCAGTCCAACGACGCGCGCAGGGTCTGGTGGCGGCGCAGTGCGGTGCGCGCCCCGCCGGTCAGCAGCCGGATGCTGTCGTCCAGACCGGCGAGGATGTCGGACAGCGACAGCGACCGCACCCGCGCGGCGGCGAGTTCGAGCGCCAGCGGCATGCCGTCCAGCCTCCGGCAGATTTGCCGCACCATCGCGGCGCTGTCGTCGTCGATGACGAAGTCGGGCCGGGCCAGCAGAGCACGGTCGGTGAAGAATGCGGTCGCGTCGGCCACTGACAGCGACGGAACCCGCCAGGTCAGCTCGCCCGCCACCTTGATCGGTTCGCGGCTGGTCGCCAATGTCGTTACCCGGGGGCAGGTCTGCAGCAAGGCATTGACCTGGCCGGCGCCCACGTCGAGCAGGTGCTCGCAATTGTCCAGGACAATGAGCATCTCCCGCTCGGCGAGGTAGCGCAGCACCGCATCGGCCGTTGAGCGGCCCAACTGGTCGAACAGGCCCAACGCGCGAGCGAGCAAGATCGGCGTCATATCCGGATCGGTTATCGGCTCGAGATCGACGTAGCACACACCGTCGGGAAACTCAGACGTCAGTTGTGACGCCACTTGGATGGCCAGGCGGCTCTTGCCGAAGCCGCCGGCACCGATCAGCGTCACCAGCCGGTTTTCCGTCACCAGCCGGGCCACCTCGGCCATTTCCCGCTCGCGGCCCACAAAACTGGTGAGCTGCACTGGAAGCCGTTGGTTCACAATGTTTTTCGGAGCGCGTAGCCCGGGGAACTCGTTGCGTAACTGCGGGTGACACAACTGCGCCACCCGTTCCGGGCGCGGCAGGTCGCGCAGCGGTTGAATTCCCAAGTCGATCAACCAGGCATCCGCAGGGAGCTCGTCGATGACGATGTCGCTGGTGGTGGCGGACAGCAGTGTCTGACCGCCATGGGCCAGGTCACGCAGCCGCGCCGCGCGGTTGATCGTCGGGCCGACATAGTTACTGTCGTCGCGCAGCTGGACGTCGCCCGTGTGGATGCCGACGCGCAGCCGGATCGGCGGCAGTTGCGCACGCTGCAGCTGCAGCGCGCATGCGACCGCGTCGGCCGCCCGCCCGAACGCTGCCACGAAGCTGTCGCCTTCGCCCTGCTCGACCGGCCGTACTCCGCCGTGGGCGGAGACGGCCTCGGCAACGGCTTGATCCAGGTGCTTGATCGCGTCGGCCATCTGTGCGGGCTGCGTGTGCCACAGCCGGGTCGATCCCTCGATGTCAGCCAACAGCAACGTCACGGTCCCGGTAAGCAGCAACTCGCCCACGCTCCAGTCCCATGCCACGCACGTCCGCACATTGGGTCGATCTCGCTCATGCTAACCAGCGCGACCAGCAGCTAGCCGCAAATCTCAGCGAAAAGGCGTACGTGGCGTGGGTACGGATCGCCAGCGTACGACCCCCCGCGGGGCAAATTTGCGCATTCCGGCTGATGGCCGCGGCCGCGCCACCGAGGACAGTCGAATTGTCCAGATTTCAAGAAAGAAGTCGAAAGGAATCCCGACGATGAAGCACCACACTTGGTCGAATCGTGGCCCCAGTGACGAGGCTGGCGCCCTCTCGCCCGATCAACGGAATCGGCCGCAATCGCGTCGGTACGCCCCCAAGCGTTATTCGTTCCTCGAGGACGCCTGCATGGCGCGCGCGATGTATCGGCTCTGATCAGTGCCGCACCCTGGCGCCGCTATTCGCGCTCCAGTTTTGCGGAGCGACAGCGTTGCTCTCGTAAACTGCGAGCCCCACCAGATCCGGGTAAGCCATGTCAACCGACGTTCAAGTGGACACGTACTTTCTTACGCCACCGGCACCACACCGTGTGGGGCTCAGCACCTTTCCGGCGGTCTCCAGCCGGTGATTCTCTTCCGGCTCATAGCCATCACCGTTTGCCTGGAAGCTGCTTGACGACGAACGCAGCGGCGACAGATACGGCTGCAACCTGTCGTGTTTCGGTGCTGCTTCGTCCTCGGCTCCCAGCCGCCTTCACTTTGGCGGGCGCGTCAACAATTCGCGGTATCACTCAACGCGGCCGCCGTTGCGCTGTCGGTTGCTTCATGAGTTTCTTGCTGTTTGAGGTGTAGGCAGTGCGTTGCTCGCTTAAGGTTGAAGTGCTAGCGATGATCCATGAGATAGGGCCAACGAGGATTCTCAATTCTTACGGCACTTTCGATCATGTGACTCTCTTTTGATGTTAATCCCACGACATCGCAGAAAACATGAACAATCCCCAACTGAATCCCGCACCGTAACTCTCCCCTTCCCATGAGAATTCGTACTCTTCATATGCGGGGAGCAGCTTGTCGAATAGGGACCACTGGCGACCACTGTTCATAGGGCCAAATCGCTCCGTGAACTCGGCGACGTCCATACTCCAGATAGGCAGTCCGATCGGAGAACCTACGGTAAGTGAATTGCGCTTTTTATGCCGGTACCGCGCAGACTCGAGGAGGCCGTCTTCGCTAGCGATCGCAGTGAAGTCAAATCCCGGCCACAGTATGCTGCTGTACTCCACTGATGTAGCGTCCTGGTCGGCAATACCCAGCAGCTTCTTCATATTTCCAAAATAAGAGGCTTCGTCGCCGAGAGCTTCGGCTACTCGTTCATGTATACGTTCCGCATCGTCGACCGACAGACCGCGGTCAGCCACTTTGGCCGCTAGTTGGTCTTCCTTATGCGACATCTTTATTCTCAGCTTCATCGTCATGAGCAAGTACACCTCGAAGTCGATAAGGGGGGAAAGCAGGAGTCTATTCATCGCTTATCCATTCATTTACCGAGGTAGGGTAGGAACTGATGAAGATCGCCTCGAAACACTGCGACCGAACCGTCGGGCTGGACTATCAGCGCTATCCCTTGATCTATCCTAACCGGCAGCACTACCTTTGTTCCGTTTGGCAGGTTGGCAATTCCCGCTGTTTCACCGAACGCGGTCTTTGCGGCAATGTCTGCTGCCACTGCAGCCTGGTCCTGGTTAAGGTGCAGGCTGGTCACCCTCTGAGCAATTCCATCTGACCTGGTCCCTTTGGGAAGGGTCGAGACTTCCTCACCAATTTTCTGTGGCCTGGTCGGCAATACTTGGGCTTGGGGGCGTGCCCGGTTGTGGTCGGGCGCCGGGTGTACGTGGTTGTTGTGGTGCGGGTTGTGTCCAGTATGGGATGTCGGCGCGTTTGGCGTCGTTGGGGGGCGTGTATTGTGCGTTGGCCGCATCTAATTGGCGCTCGAGCTGGGCCTTCAAGGAGTTGTAATACCAGGCTTCTTGGTTATAAGCCTGAACCGCGTTCCAATCGGAAGGGTTGGGCGGATTTCCATGTGGTGGTCGATGTCGTTGATCAACTGGTTGTAGGCCTCCCGTGTCGCTTGCAGCGATGGCGGTGGCGGTGGGCTGGCCCAGGGCGGAATGGGGGGCTGCCCCAGCGGCGGTTTGCCCGGCGGCGGAGACGGTGGCGGCGGAATCGGTGGTTGCGACGCCAGCGGTGGCAGCATTGGTGGCGCCCCGCGCCGCCGCATGTTCACCAGCGGCGCTCACATACGCCGCCCCCACCCCAGCCAGCACCCCAGCGAACGCCGCCGAATCAGCATCCGCGCCCATCAGCACCACCGCCGATACCGTCGGCGCAGCCGGCCACCCCGGCACCCAGCCTTGCCGCCAAAACCGCCTGCGTCATCGCCGAAGCCCCGCCACAGCCGGCACCACCGCAAACACCATCAGCTGGGACTTCACTCCCTGCGCGCAGAACAAACGCCTTGCCATGATCCTAAACTTGGCGGCCCTATGTGCGCCCGCCGTCGCCGGCTGGCGCCGCTATTCGCGCCTGAGCCGCGACTCCACGAACCGTTCCACTCGCTCCCATTCGCGTACCGCCTTGGCATAGGGGCCCACGGGCTTGCTGACCGAGTCAGGATCGAGCACATAGGCGACCAGCTTGCCCAGTGGTTTGCCCGGGTCGAGCGCCTTGTCGACCGTGCTTTCCTCCGAGTAGTCGCCGATGTCGCGCAGCAACTCGACCGCCAGATCCAGCTGGTCACGATCCACGGCATCAGGTCCGTCGGCGAAATCGTCGGCCAGTCCGGTGAGCACGTAGACATTGTCGTCGGTAACGGCCACCGCCAGTGAGCCGTCGGTGGCCGCGGTCCGGATGTCGTCGTAGGTGCTCAGGTCAGCCAAGTCGTGGTCGTGCTCGTCGGCAAGGTAACGCGCCAGCGCCCGCTCGGAGTTGAAGACGCTGATCCGGCCGTTGCGGCCCAAGAAAATCGGACGATCGTCGAGGTAACACCGCAGGGTGTAGAAGGTGCCGGCACCGGTCATGATCTGGACCGGGTCGATGCCGACCTTCGACCAGAAGTCCTCGTCGCTACCCAGCACGACGGCCGCCGCGGCTTCCTCTTCTTCGGCGTCTTCGTCGGCGTCATCGGATTCCAGCTCGGCGGCTTCGGTATCTTCTTCGTCGGCCGACTCCGCCGCCGACTCGTCGACGGCTTCCTCGGCCTCCTCGGCTTCCTCCTCGGCCGGTTCCTCGGGCTCTTCGGCCAATTCGTCGGCGGCCTGGGCCGCCAGGTCGGCATCGACCTCGGGAACGCTGACGATGTCGTCGATTGCCTTGAGCACGTCGTCCCAGCCGCGCGCGATGATCTCAGCGATCGCATTCCACCGTTTCTGGCCGGCCTTACCGGTGAAGTATTCGATCCCCCCGGAGACGGTGCCCAGCGTGGGATTGCCGTTGAAAAACTTTGACACCGCCGGCAGTTCGCACACCGATCCGATGGACGACACGATCGCCAGCGTGGCGGCCAATGCGGTCACCGACTCCTCGGTCGGCTTTTCGGCCACCAGCTCCTCGACGACCACCAGATCGAACGTCTTGTCGGCCGCCGGATCGAAGGCGTGTGCGTGCGCCTCGGTCAGCTCCTGCCACGCGGGGTGGTCCGCCAGGTCGTTGTCGGTGTTGCCCCGGACGAATGCGACCAGGTCTGCCACGTTCTCGAAGGCATACAGGTCCTCGTCCTTACCCAGAAACGCCTCCCATTCGTCGCCGGAGTCACGCCAGCGCGGTGCCCACAGCGTGTAGCGGTCACCGTCGGACAGGCCCAGGCGGATGGGCACGAGGTCAGCAGCCATGCGGCACAGAATAGCGACGGCCGGGCGACGGGCCCGGCCCGGTAGTGCTCAACCGCTCCAAATATCGGTGATCGGGGGAGCGTTCATCGCATTGCCCGTTTTGGGTAGGCCGTACATCTGCTCCAGCGTGGAAAGCAGGTTGTAGTGGCTGATCTGCTCGTTGTAAGTGCCCGGCTGCACGTGCGCGCCGTAGAACACCGTCGGAATCTGGTTGCGGCTGCCGCCGTCGTCCTCGTCCCACGTGACGACGAGCAGGCTGTTGTTGGCCTTGGCCCAGTTGGCGTATGACGACAGTTCCCGGCTGAGCCACGCATCGCCGGCGGCGACGCTGCCGTCGTGCATGTCGTTGTCGGCGTTGGGTATGACGAACGACACCGTGGGCAGACTCGGGTAGTTCTCCGGCCGTGGAAACGCGCTGAACGGCACCGACAGCGCCGGGGGAACGTTGCTGAAGTTGACCCACGGCACGTGCTTGCGCGCATACTTGCCGGCACTGCAGACGGTCGAGCCGACCTGGGGCAGGTCCTCGGCGAAACCGACGAAAGTGTGCCCGGCGGCTAGCAGTTCGGAGGCCAGGTTGGGTGTCGAGCCGGCGTCGACCGGGCAGGTGTTCTTGGTCAGGCCGAACGTGCTGCCGGCGAACATCGCCAGGTAGTTGGGTTCGCTGGGATGCGTTTCGGCGAACGATTGCGCCATCATCGCGCCGTTGGCGGCAAGCGCATTGATGAAAGGCGCGGCCGGGTTGCCGATGATGTTGGCCTGCGAGCGGTTCTCCTCCACCACAACCACCACGTGCGAGAACGTCGGCAGCGCCGCCGCCGTCGGCCGCACCCCGTCATAAACTCTGACCTGGCCCGACATCGCCACCGCGACCGCGCCGAACACCGCCAGGACTCGACCCGCCCCCGCCACAAACCCCCGAAGCCCGCGCACGCCCGGAGTATATGGGCGGCCTAGACCCGCCGCAGCGCCAAAGCCAGCGTGTCAGCCGGCGTGAGCCCGATCGTTATAGGGTCACACCCCGTGGATGTCCACGTCATCGACCACCCGCTGGTGGCGGCCCGGCTGACCGTGCTGCGCGACGAACGCACCCGCAACGCCGCCTTCCGGGCCGCGTTGCATGAGCTGACGCTGGCATTGGTGTACGAGGCGACCCGCGACGCGCCCACCGAGCCGGTCCCTATCCGCACGCCGCTCGCCGAGATGACTGGAGTGCGGCTGGCCAAACCACCGTTGCTGGTACCGGTGCTACGCGCCGGATTGGGCATGGTCAGCGAGGCGCATGCCGCGCTACCGGACGCGGACGTCGCCTTTGTCTGCGTCGGTCGGGACGAGAAAACACATCAGCCGGTGTCATATCTGGAGTTGCTGCCCGACGACCTCAGTGGTCTGCCGGTGATGATCCTGGATCCCATGCTGGCCACGGGCGGGTCGATGATGTACACGATTGGTCTGCTGTTGTCCCGCGGGGCGAGCGACATCACCGTGCTGTGCGTATGCGCGGCGCCGGAAGGCATTGCGGCACTGGAAAAAGTGGCGCCTAACGCGCGGTTGTTCACCGCCGTCATCGACGAGGGGCTGAACGAAGCGGCCTTTATCGTGCCGGGTCTCGGCGACGCGGGCGACCGCCAATTCGGCCCCCGCTGATCACCAGCTGCCCACCGCGGCGACCAGCACGGCGCGCAACTGCCCGGCCCGCTGCCTCGCGGCAGCCAAGTCAACGGCCACCGCGCAGCGAACCTCCAAGTAGCACTTCAGCTTTGGCTCGGTACCCGAGGGTCGCACCACCACCCGGACCGAGGTGTCGCCGTCGCCGCCGGTGCAGATCAGCGCGTCGGTGATGTCGGTGACGGTCGCGGGAAAACCGGCCAGCCGATCGGGTGGGGTGTCACGAAGCCGCGTCATCAATGCCTGGGCCTCGCCGGCATCGGCGACCCGACGCGGCACCGCCGCAACCTCGTGGACGCCATAGCGCCGGGCGAGTTCGTCGAGCTTGTCAGGCACCGAACGGTCCTGCCGTTTCAGCACAGTCACCAGGTCGCACACCAACACGGTGGCGCTGATGCCGTCCTTGTCCCGCACCGCGGCCGGGTCGACGCAATGCCCGATCGCTTCCTCGTACGCGTACACCAGGGTTCCGGGACGCTCCGCATCGGCGCGGGCCAGCCACTTGAACCCGGTGAGGGTCTCCACGTGGACCGCGCCGTAGTCTGCGGCGATCGCCGCCAGCATCCGCGACGACACCACCGTGCTGGCGACTATCCTGGTGCCGTCTTGCGGTTGCGACAGGATGTAATCGCCCAGTAGCCAACCTGTTTCGTCTCCGGAGAGCATCCGCCAACCGGTCGCGGCGGGAATGCCGACCGCGCAACGGTCGGCGTCGGGATCCAGTGCTATCGCGACGTCGGCGCCGACGCTCGCGGCCAGCGCCAGCAGCGCATCGGTGGCACCCGGCTCCTCGGGGTTGGGGAACGCGACGGTGGGGAAGTCGGGGTCGGGTGCGAACTGCGACGCGACGGTGTGCACGTCGGCGAAGCCGGCCCGGCGAAGCGTCTCGACGGCCACCGCGCCGCCGACACCGTGCATGGCAGTCAGGGCGACCCGGACCGAGCCTGTCGAGCGGCGAACGCCGGCCGCCCGCTCGATGTAGTGGTCGAGCAGATCGGTGTGAGCGGGTTCGACGGGTTTTCTGGCGATCTGATCGGCCGGGGGAGCGGCGGCCATGGCCGCTTCGATGTGGCGGTCGGTGGGCGAGACGATCTGGATGCCGCCGTCGAGGTAGACCTTGTAGCCGTTGTCGGTCGCCGGGTTGTGCGACGCCGTGATTTGTATGCCGACTGCGGCTCCGGTGCGGCGAACCGCGAAAGCCACGACCGGTGTGGGCACCGGATCCGGCAGCAGCACCACCGAGAACCCTTCAGCGGCAAGCACTTCCGCTGCGGCAGTGGCGAAGGCCGCCGAGCCGTGCCGGGCGTCTCGCCCGACGATGGCGGTCGGGGAACGCGGGCCGGGTTGCTCGGCGAGCACGCGGGCCAGCGCCCAGGTGGCGCGCAGCACCACCGCCAGGTTCATGGCGTCCGGCCCGCCGCGTACCGGCCCGCGCAGCCCGGCGGTGCCGAACGTCAGCGGACGGGCAAACCGCGCGGCGAGTTCGTCGGCGCTGCTGGCGGCGAGCTCGGCGGCGGTCACCGGGTCGGGATCGTGGGCGATCCATTCTTCGGGCGTCATGGGCGTCAGACGCGCGCTATGCGCTCGATCGTTGAGGCCAGCAGCGCGCCCATCCGGGCCGCCGACGCCGCGCCGGCGGCCAGCACCTCGGCGTGGCTCAACGGCTCACCGGTGATGCCGGCAGCCAGGTTGGTGACCAGTGAGACGCCCAGCACCTCGGCGCCTGCGGCACGGGCGGCAATCGTCTCGTGGACCGTCGACATGCCCACCAGATCGGCGCCCAGCGTTTGCAGCATCCGGATCTCGGCGGGCGTCTCGTAGTGCGGCCCGGGCAGGCCGGCGTACACGCCTTCGGCCAGTCCCGGATCGCACTGACGGGCAAGCTGACGCAGCCGCGGCGAATACGCGTCGGTCAGGTCGACGAACTGCGCCCCCACCAGCGGGGACCGCGCCGTCAGGTTCAGGTGGTCGCTGATCAGCACCGGCTGACCGACCTGCATATCCGGCCGCAGCCCGCCGGCGGCATTGGTCAGCACGATGGTGTGTGCCCCTGCCGCGCACGCCGTGCGCACCGGGTGGACGACGTGGCGCAGGTCGTGTCCCTCGTAGGCGTGGATGCGGCCGGCCAGCACCAGTACCCGGTGATCACCGATCGGCACGGACAACAGCTCGCCGGCATGTCCGGCGGCCCGTGGCGGCGCGAACCCGGGCACGTCGGCCTGGGGCAGTACGGCCGTCGGCCGGCCCAGCGCACCGATGGCCGCAGCCCATCCCGACCCGAGAACCACCGCGACGTCATGCTGACCGATCCCGGTGCGCTCGGCGATGACGTGCGCCGCGTGCCGAGCGAGTTCGGGCGGATCGGGCTGCGCGACAGTCACACTGCGCGAGCCTACCCATCGCGAGCAGACACAGAGTCGCACGCCGCTCGGCGGCGCCATGCGACTCTGTGTCTGCTCGCCAGTGAACCTGACCCCGTCGATGAGATACTGCCAAGATGCCCGCACTCACCGCCGCCGACCGCGTGGAGGCGCTGGTGCGACGCCGCGGCAGCGACTTGGTCGAACTCTCCCACGCCATCCACGCAGAGCCGGAGTTGGCGTTCGCCGAACATCGCAGCTGCGCCAAGGCGCAGACGCTGGTCGCCGAGCGCGGTTTCGCGATCACTCCGGCCGCCGGCGGATTGGACACGGCATTCCGGGCGGACTTCGGCCACGGCCCGCTGGTGGCGGGGATCTGCGCCGAATACGATGCGCTTCCCGAGATCGGGCATGCCTGCGGCCACAACATCATCGCGGCTTCGGCGGTGGGCGCCGCGCTGGCGCTGGCGGAGGTGGCCGACGACCTCGGTCTGACGGTTGCGCTGCTGGGCACTCCGGCCGAAGAGTCCGGGGGCGGTAAGGCGCTGATGCTGCAGGCCGGGACGTTCGACGACGTGTCGCTGGCGGTGATGGTGCACCCGGGGCCCACGGATATCGCCGGGGCCCGGTCGCTGGCGCTGTCGGAAGTCAGCGTGCAGTACCGCGGCAAGGAATCGCACGCCGCGGTCGCCCCGCATTTGGGAGTCAACGCCGCCGACGCCGCGACCGTCGCGCAGGTGGCCATCGGCCTGCTGCGCCAGCAACTGGCGCCCGGGCAGATGATGCACGGCATCGTCACCGAGGGCGGGCAGGCGGTCAACGTGATTCCCGGGCACACCACCCTGCGCTACGCGATGCGTGCGCTCGAGTCCGAGTCGCTGCGTGACCTGGAGGGCAGGGTGTATGGTTGCTTTGCCGCGGGGGCGCTGGCCGCCGGATGTGAATACGACATCGACACCGCCGCACCCGCATACGCGGAGTTGAAGCCCGACCCCTGGCTGGTCGACACGTGCCGGGAGGAAATGCGCCGGCTCGGGCGCGACCCGGTGCCCGCCGCCGTCGAGGCAGCACTGCCCATGGGCAGCACCGATATGGGCAATGTGACGCAGGTGCTACCGGGGATCCATCCGGTGATCGGTGTCGAAGCGGGCGGGGCCACGGTTCACCAGCGTGCCTTCGCGGCGGCCGCGGCCGGCCCCAGCGCCGACCGTGCGGTCGTTGACGGCGCAATCATGTTGGCGCGCACCGTTGTTCGCCTCGCCGAGAATCCCGACGAGCGGGACCGGATGCTGGCTGCGCGGCAGCACCGGGCGGCAGCCCGATGAGCCTCGTCGACAGCGCCGAGTCGTGGCTGGCCGCCCACTACGACGACCTGGTGGCCTGGCGCCGCCACATCCACCGCTACCCGGAGTTGGGCCGCCAGGAGTATGCCACCACCCAGTTCGTCGCCGAGCGGTTGGCCGACGCGGGCCTGAACCCCAAAGTGCTGCCTGGCGGCACGGGACTGACGTGCGACTTCGGCCCCGAGCATCAGCCGCGGATCGCGCTGCGCGCCGACATGGATGCGTTGCCGATGGCCGAGCGCACCGGCGCGCCGTACGCCTCGACCATGCCCAATGTCGCGCACGCCTGCGGGCATGACGCGCACACCGCGATCCTGCTGGGTACCGCGCTGGCGTTGGCGTCGGTGCCCGAGTTGCCGGTCGGGGTGCGGCTGATCTTCCAGGCCGCCGAAGAACTGATGCCCGGTGGCGCCATCGACGCGATCGCGGCCGGGGCGCTCACGGGGGTGTCGCGCATCTTCGCCTTGCACTGCGATCCCCGCCTCGAGGTGGGCAAGGTCGCCGTCCGGCACGGCCCCATCACCTCGGCAGCCGATTCGATAGAGATCACGCTGTATTCGCCGGGCGGGCACACGTCGCGGCCACACTTGACCGCCGATCTGGTCTACGGCCTGGGCACGCTGATCACCGGCCTGCCCGGAGTGCTGTCGCGCCGTATCGACCCGCGTAACTGCACCGTGCTGGTCTGGGGCGCGGTCAACGCGGGCGTGGCCGCCAACGCCATTCCGCAAACGGGCATCCTGTCCGGGACGGTGCGCACCGCAAGCCGGCAGACCTGGGTGGACCTGGAGGACATCATCCGCGACGCCGTCGACGCGCTGCTGGCGCCGCTGGCGATCGAGCACACCCTGCAGTACCACCGCGGGGTGCCGCCGGTGGTCAACGAGGACGTCTCGACGCGCATCCTGACTCACGCCATCGAAGCCGTCGGCCCCGACGTCCTGGCCGATACCCGGCAGTCCGGTGGCGGCGAGGACTTCTCCTGGTATCTCGAGGAGGTTCCCGGGGCCATGGCGCGGCTGGGCGTGTGGTCGGGCGACGGGCCGCAATTGGACCTGCATCAGCCGACGTTCGACCTCGACGAGCGAGCCCTGGCCATCGGGCTGCGGGTGCTGGTCAACATCATCGAGCAGGCGGCGGCCTTCTGATCCGGTTTTGCCAGACCGCCTGGCGCAGTGGACTTTTCACCGTATGGCCGGGCACATTGTGCTTCGGCCTGCGGCCCCTGGGCCAGCGGTGGTTTGCCGGGTCGGCGGGACCTCGCTGAGCGCCGCCCCGGGCGGTGCTGATCCCAGTCGCCACGCTCAGCGGAGTCGCGGGTGCACAATGAGTCCGCGTTTCAGCGACAAGCCAAGGTGCGCAACGGAGTTAACGCTGACGGTGGTTGTGGCGCCGTATCCCGGTGTGGGGAGATGAAATCGCGTGCAGGCGCGGTTGGGTCGGCGTTGGCGGCTGGCGGCTGGTGGCTGGTGGCGCCGAGTGTGCGTTGGTGGCGCCGAGTGTGCGCTGGTGGCGCCGAGTGTGCGCTGGGGGCGTCGACTGTGCCGTCAGGGTGGCCGATCGGGCGCCTTTCCCGCCCTACATGCACAGTCAAAGCCGTCACTGCGCACTCGATACGGCGGCATCAAAGCCGATCCGGTGAGCACGTGTGACATCCCCCGAACGCCTGCCACCACAAGAGGTTTGAGCGAAAGTGCGGTATCGGTGTGCCGAAACAGAGCCAGGCATCCAAGGCTGCACACGAGGACATCGTTGACCGCAGCATTCACGATCACCATGAATTTCCGACACGGCCAGGCGCAGCGCGCACCCCAACCCCTGGAGACTGATGTGGCCGATGGGAAAGTCGCGGTTGCGTCTGCAACTCGGGCCACCAGATCAGCGCCGTCCTATCCCGGCAGCGTGTCATCGGGTGGGTTCAATCGCCGGGATTTCCTTCGGGGCTGTGGGCAGCCGGTCGAAGCGGCGCAGCCGCAGGGAGTTAGTCACCACGCTGACCGAGGAGAGCCCCATCGCCGCGCCCGCCACGACGGGGTTGAGCATGCCCAGTGCGGCAAGCGGTATCGCGGCGGTGTTGTAGCCGAACGCGAAACCGAGGTTCTGGTAGATCGTGCGCAGGGTGCGGCGGGAGAGCTGGATCGCCAGCACGACGCCGTCGAGCCGGCCGGACATCAAGGTGATGTCGGAGGCCTCGATGGCCACGTCGGTGCCGGTGCCGATCGCGATGCCCAGATCGGCCTGCGCCAGCGCGGGGGCGTCGTTGACGCCGTCGCCGACCATGGCGACCACCCGGCCCTCGTCTTGGAGCCGGCGCACCTCGGTGACCTTGTCCTGCGGCAACACCTCGGCCAGGACCCGGTCGATGCCGACCTGGTTGGCGATCGCCGCCGCGGTGCGCGCGTTGTCGCCGGTGATCATCGCAACCTGCAGGCCCATTGCGTGCAGCTGGCGGACCACCTCGGCGGCGTCGTCCTTGACCGTGTCGGCCACCGCCACCACCCCGACGACCCGGTCCCCCTGCCCGACGAACACCGCGGTGCGGCCCTGCTCTTCGAGTTCGGCGGCGGCGTCGGCGAGGCGGTCGGGAAGCAGCAAATCGTGCTCGACGATCAGCTTGCGCCGACCGACCAGCACGGGCCGGCCGTCGATCTCGGCCCGTACGCCGTGTCCGGCCAGGTTTGTGAACTCCGTCGCGGCCGGAATCGGCAGCGCCTGCTCACGCGCACCCGCGACGATCGCCGCGCCGATGGGGTGTTCGGAACCGGACTCGACCGCTGCGGCCAGCTGCAGCACCAGGTCTTGCCGGTGTGCCTCGTCGGCGACAACATCGGTGAGCCGCATCTGGGCGCGAGTGAGGGTGCCGGTCTTGTCGAAGACGACGGTGTCGATCTTTTGCGAGGCTTCCAGCACCTCGCCGCCCTTGACCAGAATCCCCAGGTCCGCGCCGCGGCCGGTGCCGACCATGATGGCCGTCGGGGTGGCCAGGCCCAGCGCGCATGGGCAGGCGATGATCAGCACCGCGATCGCGGCGGTCATGCCGGCGACGGGGTTGGCGGCCAGCAGCGTCCAACCGGCAAAGGTCGCGGCGGCGATACCCACCACGGCCGGCACGAACATTCCCGAGACGCGGTCGGCCAGCCGTTGCACCGGGGCCTTGCCGCCCTGCGCCTGCTCGACCAGACGCACAATCTGCGCCAGCGCGGTGTCTGCCCCGACGGCGACGGCGCGCACGGTCAGCAATCCGTCGACGTTTACCGTCGCCCCGGCAACACGGTCACCCACGGTTTTCTCCACCGGGACCGATTCCCCGGTGAGCATCGACTCGTCGACGGCGGCGCGTCCGTCGACGATTTCGCCGTCGACCGGGACCTTCTCCCCGGGCCGTACCCGCACCAGGTCGCCGACCTGCACCCGGTCGACCGGGACCAGTTGCTCCTCGCCGTCGATGAGCAGCCGGGCCTCCTTGGCGCCCATGGCAAGTAGCTTGCTGATCGCCTCCGACGCCTTGCCCCGGGCCCTGGCCTCGAGGTAGCGGCCCAGCACCACGAACGCGATGATCAACGCCGAGGTGTCGAAAAACAGTGGGCCACCTGCGAACAGCTCATAGGTGGAGTAGCCGAACGCAGTCAGTGTGCCCAGCGCGATCAGCGTGTCCATGTTGGCGCTCAACGCCCGGGCCTGCGCAACGGCCTCCTTGAGAATGGACCAGCCGGCCACGAATTGCACCGGCACCGTGACGGCCAACGCCAACCACCCCGCCCATGGGGCGGCCATCATCGTCAACCCGGCCGACAGCAACCCGAACGGCCAGGCCAGCCAGACCCGGCGCAACCAGGTCCGTCGCTCGGCCGCGGGATCCGCGCCGGGCGAGGCGTGGCACGAGGAAGCCTGAACCTCGCCGCATCCGCCCTGATCCGGGGGAACGTCGCGCGGACGGCCCAGCAGCCGGCCGATGATCGTGCGTATCACGCCACCGCTGTGCGCGGCGGCTGAATGCGGGGCCCGTGCGGGCACCAACTCTGCTGGGATCTGTTGGGCATCAACGATTGCCGACAGCACCGCCGCGGTATCGCAGCCTTCGGCTCCATACCAGATCACCACCGACGCGGTTCGCGGATATGCCTGGACGGCCCGGACACCGGCCACCGTGGCGACGGTCTCTTCGGTCGCGACGGCACGAATCTCGTCGAAACCGGAGCCGCCCACGTGAACCCGCATCCGCCCCGCCGCATGGGATACGACGGTCAGGTCGACATCGGTGTCGGGGTGCAGATCAGCGATCGTGGTCATGGCACCCGCCCGCTACCTGCGACAGTGAAACGTCTTCTCCGATGCGCTCTTTCGCCTCGGCGATCACATCGGCCAGCGTCAGCCGAGCCTGCTCGGAGCTCTGCTGGGCTTTGCGTTCTGCGGTGCGCAGACCACGCAGTCCCCACGCCGTGGTGGCGACCGTCGCCTCCCGCAGCGGCACCTTCACCGCCGTCTTACGAAGCGCCTCATAGGCCGCCGCTCCCACCACGCCGGTCACCAATGTGGGTACCGATTTCGCCAAGAGCCCATGCCATGAAACCATTTTGAACGAACCTTTCCTATCGTGTCCTATCGTGCGTGCCAGCTTGCAAAACTACAATACCCCGGTAGGGTACTCGCATGGTCGAAGTCGGCTTCTTTCACGGCAAGTCCACAGAATGCAACCGCGGCGATTTCACTTGTGGTCCTGGCGAATCCGGTCACGCGACTCAGCTGCCGCCGGCCACGCCGCACCCGGAGTTCCCGGCGCCACGATGTCTGCCGCCGTGCTGAACGACTCGGCACTGCGCTGGGCGGTCGCGACGATCTTCGGCCTCAGCATCGCAGGGGACCTCTACCTCTTCGGCACCCGGGATCTTCGCTGGACCCGCGCAGTCGACCACCTGCTGCACCTGTCGATGTCGGCGGCCATGATCGCCATGGCCTGGCGGATCGGACCAGCCTCCCACGGCCTGATGCCGATTGTCTTCTTTCTTCTGGCCGCCGGCTGGTTCGTACTCGTGGCGGGCGGGCGACGCTGCACCCTCGGCGACCGAATAGCCAACTGCTACAACGCCACAATGATGATCGCCATGGCATGGATGTACACGCTGATGAACGGCAGCCTGGCGGGCCACAGCGATCATTCACCGGACCACATGATGGCGGGTTCGGCGCCGACGCATATCGCCGGAGGGTCGATGCCCGCAGCCCAGACGCCGCAGACCGGAGCGTGGATCGCCACGGCGAACTGGATCGTGACCCTGGGGTTCGCGATCGCGGCCATGCTCTGGCTATGGCGTTACGCCGGCGCGCGGCGCGCCGGCCGGTCCGCTGGTGCCGGCCCCCTTACCGAGCTGGGGCTGCTGTCCCAGGCCTTCGCCGCCGCTGGCACCGCCCTGATGTTCGGCGTCATGCGGTAACCGATACCAGCGAACGGTCGCCAGAGGCTGTCGCGATGCCGATCGCGGCGGGGCCAGTCCACCCCGGCGCGGGTCAGGTCGTCGTCCCCGGACCGATGTTGCGGGCCGGACGGGTGCGCAGGTCGTGCACATAATCAACCGGAGCGCCGGCGATTTCGGCGGCGTCGGCCATCACCCCCAGATACCGTGCCGACGGCAGCCCACCCTCCCAGGCGTCCAGCACATACAGCCACGCCAGGACCGGGTCGGTGGTGGTGTCCGACGACAACCGCTCCACGCGGCACCGGATCTTCTTGTGGACGCCGAACTCGGAGCCCTCCCAGCGGTCCAGGTTCTTCTCGTCCGCCGGCGTCATGTCGTAGAGCACGACGAACACCCTGGAATCCGGGTCCTCGACGACGGTGGCCAATGCCCCGTCCCAGCCGAGGTCCTCACCGCCGAAGGTCAGCCGCCAGCCGTTCAGCCAGCCGGTTCCGGCCATCGGTGAGTGGGGTGCTCGCTGGAGCATCTGCTCGGGATCCATGTTCGACCCGTAGGCGGCGTAGAGCGGCACGGGAGAAAGCTTAAACGTCGGCTGTATGGATGGCGGCTACCCGAGGGTCCGAGGCGGATGTGATGCAGCCCTCACCCGGTGCTGCGGCGCGCCGCGCCGCGGTCGCCCTTGCGCCGCGCTGCGGCCTGCTCGTGAAGTACCGGGTGAGCGGGCTAGGTTAGGCCTGTGGTGACCCGCATCGTGATCATCGGCGGCGGCCCGGCCGGCTACGAGGCCGCTATCGTCGCAGCCACCGCACACCCCGAATCAGTCCAAGTCACCGTCATCGACTCGGACGGCATCGGCGGGGCCGCCGTGCTGGACGACTGTGTGCCGTCCAAGACATTCATCGCCTCCACCGGCCTGCGCACCGAACTGCGCCGGGCGCAGCGCCTGGGCTTCGACATCGACATCGACGACGCGAAGATCTCGTTGCCGCAGATCCATGCCCGGGTCAAGGCACTGGCCGCCGAGCAGTCGGCCGACATCACCGCCCAGCTGCTCGGCATGGGAGTCCACGTGATCGCCGGCCGGGCCGAGCTGATCGACCCCACCCCGGGCCTGGCCCGCCACCGGGTCAAGGCGACCCATTCCGATTCGGGGCCGGACGGCCCCGTCAGCAGCGAGCACGACGCCGACGTGGTGCTGATCGCCACCGGGGCCAGCCCGCGGGAACTGCCGTCGGCCCGGCCGGACGGTGAACGCATCCTGACCTGGCGTCAGCTCTACGACTTGGAGGCGCTGCCGCAGCATCTGATCGTGGTGGGCTCGGGAGTCACCGGCGCGGAGTTCGTCCACGCCTACACCGAGTTCGGCGTGCAGGTCACCGTGGTGGCCAGCCGGGACCGGGTGTTGCCGTACGAGGACGCCGACGCCGCGCTGGTCCTGGAGGAGTCGTTCGCCGAACGCGGTGTCCGGCTGGTCAAGAACGCCCGGGCCGAATCGGTGACCCGTACCGACACCGGCGTGTTGGTCACCATGACCGACGGCCGCACCGTCGAGGGCAGCCACGCCCTGATGACCATCGGGTCGGTGCCCAACACCGGGGGCCTGGGCCTGGAACGGGTCGGCATCGAGCTCGGGCCCGGCAACTACCTCACTGTGGACCGGGTGTCGCGGACGTCGGTTCCCGGCATCTACGCCGCCGGCGACTGCACCGGGCTGCTGCCGCTGGCGTCGGTCGCCGCGATGCAGGGCCGGATCGCGATGTATCACGCGCTGGGCGAGGGTGTCAGCCCGATCCGGTTGCGCACGGTCGCGGCGACGGTGTTCACCAGGCCCGAGATCGCCGCCGTCGGGGTGCCGCAGTCGGCGATCGACGACGGGTCGGTGACCGCGCGGACCATCATGCTGCCGCTGCGAACCAATGCCCGGGCGAAGATGTCGGGTTTGCGCCAAGGCTTCGTGAAGGTCTTCTGCCGGCGCTCCACCGGCGTGGTGATCGGCGGCGTGGTGGTGGCGCCGATCGCCTCGGAGCTGATCCTCCCCATCGCGGTGGCCGTGCAGAACCGCATCACGGTCAACGAGCTGGCGCAGACACTGGCCGTCTACCCGTCGTTGTCGGGCTCGATCACCGAGGCCGCCCGCCGCCTGATGGCCCACGACGATCTCGACTGAAGACCAGCCCTGCGACGCCGCACGAACTAGCCTTGTGGAGCAACGCTACCGACCAGTAATCGACAGGAGTCCGTTTCCGTGAGCAACCCAATCAGCGCACCGCAAGGCGAGCAGCCCGCTGGGACGCTGGGACCGCAGCAGCGCGCGTTGGCCTGGGAGCGGCTCGGTGCCGAGCAATTCGACGTGGTCGTCATCGGCGGCGGCGTGGTGGGCTCCGGGTGCGCGCTGGATGCTGCCACCCGCGGTCTCAAGGTGGCCCTGGTCGAGGCCCGCGACCTGGCCTCCGGCACGTCGAGCCGCTCGTCGAAGATGTTCCACGGCGGGTTGCGTTACCTCGAGCAACTGGAATTCGGCCTGGTGCGTGAGGCCCTCTACGAGCGGGAGCTGTCGCTGACGCGGCTGGCGCCACACCTGGTCAAGCCGTTGCCGTTCTTGTTCCCGCTGACCAAGCGCTGGTGGGAACGCCCCTACATCGCCGCGGGCATCTTCCTCTACGACCGGCTGGGCGGCGCCAAATCGGTTCCGGCGCAAAAGCATCTGACCCGTGCCGGGGCGCTGCGATTGAGCCCGGGGTTGAAGCGCAGTTCGCTGATCGGCGGTATCCGCTACTACGACACCGTCGTCGACGATGCCCGCCATACCATGACGGTCGCGCGCACCGCGGCCCATTACGGAGCCGTCGTGCGGTGCTCCACCCAGGTGGTGGCGCTGCTGCGCGAGGGCGACCGGGTGATCGGCGTGCGGGTGCGCGACTCCGAGGACGGCTCGATCACCGAGGTGCGCGGCCACGTCGTGGTCAACGCGACCGGGGTCTGGACCGACGAGATCCAGGCGTTGTCCAAACAGCGCGGACGGTTCCAGGTGCGCGCGTCCAAGGGGGTACACGTGGTGGTGCCCCGGGACCGGATTGTCAGCGACGTCGCGATGATCCTGCGCACCGAGAAGTCGGTCATGTTCATCATTCCGTGGGGCAGCCACTGGATCATCGGGACCACCGACACCGACTGGAACCTCGACCTGGCCCATCCCGCGGCCACCAAGGTCGACATCGACTACATTCTGGGCACCGTCAACGGGGTGCTGGCTACCCCGTTGACGCACGCCGACATCGACGGCGTGTACGCCGGGCTGCGGCCGCTGCTGGCCGGGGAAAGCGAGGAAACCTCCAAGCTGTCGCGCGAGCACGCCGTCGCAGTGCCGGCGGCGGGGCTGGTGGCCATCGCCGGCGGCAAGTACACCACCTACCGGGTGATGGCCGCCGACGCGATCGACACCGCCGTGCAGTTCATTCCGGCCCGGGTCGCGCCGTCGATCACCCAGAAGGTGAGCCTGCTGGGGGCCGACGGCTACTTCGCTCTGGTCAACCAGGTCGAGCACGTCGGCGCGATGTACGGCCTGCACCCCTACCGGGTGCGGCATCTGCTGGACCGCTACGGGTCGCTGATCGACGAGGTGCTGGCGTTGGCGGCCGACGATCCCGGTCTGCTCAGCCCGATCAGGGAGGCGCCCGGCTATCTGCGGGTCGAAGCCCTCTATGCCGTCACCGCCGAGGCGGCCCTGCATCTGGAGGACATCCTGGCCCGGCGCATGCGGATCTCCATCGAATATCCGCACCGCGGCGTGGACTGCGCCCGGGAAGTGGCCGACATCATCGCACCGGTGCTGGGCTGGACCGCCGAGGATATCGGGCGCGAGGTCGCCAACTACAAGGCGCGCGTTGAAGCCGAGGTGCTGTCACAGGCCCAGCCGGACGACGTATCGGCGGACATGTTGCGAGCCAGCGCACCCGAAGCCCGGGCCGAGATCCTCGAACCGGTGCCACTCAATTGAGAGCGCGGAGAAAACCCCTGGCCGCCGTCGTCGGCGGGGGCCTGGCCGGGGTGGTCGGCTGGGACCTGGTGCAGCGCCGCCACACCATCTTGCGCAACTACCCGATCATCGGGCACCTGCGTTACCTGCTGGAAGCGGTGGGGCCGGAGCTGCGCCAGTACATCGTCACCGACAACAACGCCGAGCGGCCCTTCAGCCGCGACCAGCGGCGCTGGGTCTACACCTCGTCGAAATTGACCAACCGGTACTTCGGGTTCGGCAGCGACAACGATCTCGAACGTTCCTACAACTACCCGATCATCAAGCACGCGGCGTTCCCGGTGTCGGCCCCGGACGGCGACCCGGGTCACCCCGATCCGGCGGTGCCGCTGCCGGCGGCCAAGGTGCTCGGCGGCGCGCGGGGCCGGGCCAAGGCCTTCCGGCCGTCGTCGTTGGTCAACGTCTCCGGAATGAGCTTCGGGTCCCTGAGCGGCGCGGCCGTCACCGCGCTGAACAAGGGCGTGGCCCTGGCCGGAGCGCTGCAGACCACGGGGGAGGGCGGGATATCGCCGTACCACCTCAACGGCGGTGACCTCGTCTGGCAGGTCGGCACCGGGTACTTCGGCTGTCGCAACGAGGACGGAACATTCAGCCTGCCCCGGCTGGTCGACCGGGTGGCCGCGACCCCGTCGATCAGGGCCATCGAAATCAAGCTCAGCCAGGGCGCCAAGCCGGGTCTGGGCGGCATGCTCCCCGGCGGCAAGGTGACTCCGGAAATCGCGGCCATCCGCGGCGTTCCGGCCGGCGTGGACTGCCGCAGTCCTGCAGGGCATTCCGCATTCCACGACGTCGACGGGCTGCTCGAGCTCGTCGAGGCCATCGCCGCGCAGACCGGTCTTCCGGTGGGCATCAAGTCGGCGGTCGGCGACGGGGCGTTCTGGCCGCAACTGGCCGCGCGCATGGCCCGCACCGGACGCGGTGTGGACTTCGTGACCGTCGACGGCGGGGAGGGCGGCACCGGCGCGGCGCCGCTGGTGTTCAGCGACCACGTGGCGCTGCCCTTCAAGTGGGCATTTCCCAGGGTCTACCGCGCCTTTGCCGAAGAAGGCCTGCACCACGACGTGGTGTTCATCGGCTCGGGCAAGCTCGGCATCCCGGAGAATGCGCTGTTGGCCCTGGCCATGGGCTGCGACATGGTCAACGTCGGCCGCACGGCCATGTTCGCCATTGGCTGCATCCAGGCCCAGCGCTGCCACACCGGCCGCTGCCCGTCGGGCGTGGCCACCCAATCGGCATGGCTGCAGCACGGCCTCGACCCGGCGTTGAAGTCGGTGCGCTGTGCCAACTACCTGGCCACGCTGCGCTTCGAACTGCTCTGTCTGGCGCGTGCCTGCGGCTATGTCCACCCGGCGCTGGTACCCCTGGACACCATCGAGCTGCTCGACGTCGACCTGCAGACCGTGCAGGTCGACGAGTTGTTCGGCTACAAGCCCGACTGGGGCCTGCCCGGGCCGGCCGACGTCGAAGCGATCACGCAGCTCATGACCGGCTGATCTGTTCGTGCGCTGGCGTCGATCTCGGCGCCCGGCGGGCGCGTCTGTGGGTCAGATTCAGCGCAGCGGCGACGCGGTTGCCGCGCGGGATTCCAGCATCCGGTTACGGACGATGTGTTCGACCAGGATGGGGACGAAGGTCTGCACCGGTGCATCGACGAACTGTTCAGCGGCCTCCTCAGACCAGCGCCTGATCTGTGCGGTTCGCTGCTCGTCGGCGCGGCCCTCGTGCCGGGCCAACTTGTCTGCCACGTCGGCCACAGATCGGGCCACCAGGGAACGACTGGCGGAGGCGACGTCGCCGTCGGTGCATGATCGCGCGTCGTCGAGGGCCTGTCGGCCGCTCTGCTCGCCGACGTCGGGCGAAATGACGCGCAGCGTCACATGATGCCCGTCCTCTCCGATCAGGATCACACTGGTCGGCTCGTCACTGGTGAAGCCCAGCAATTCGACGGAGTGGCCGTCGATCTCAACCGAAGACGGTGTTTCGTCCCAGCCGTTGTGGCGGTAGCCCACTATCGCGATCGGTCCCAGCCGTTCGGATACCGCTGCCACCAAGCCCGGCAGCTCGTCGGCCAGGCTCCTGGACCGCGGCCACCACGCGCCGTCGATGTGCTCCGAGACCGGACGAAATGTCTTGAGCTGTAACCGGGTTTCGCGCTCCACGCGACTACGGTAAGGGGGGTCGCGGGCCGCTCGCGACTGTTAAACCCCACCTTCAGGTGGCCACTGAACGAACATTTGGTTACCTGCGTGCGAGCGAATCAACGGCGTCGACCGATGCCGCACCGTCTGCGGTGGCGGCGATGAGCCGCCGGGCGTTCTCCGAGGCGCGAACCAGCAGGTCGGGAGCCAGCGCCGAGATCCCGCCGGCCACCGCGGCCGCCAGCAGCGCCTGACCCCAGCCCAGCGGGCCCACGGGGGTGCAGCCGAACACCTGGCTGAGACCGGGGGTGGTCACCACCAACGCCAGCGCGCCCAAGGACCCGACGGTGGTCAGCACCACCAGCGCGCTGTGCGAGTCGGCGAGCGTCTGGGCCAGTTGTGTGCCGACCAACCCGATCAACGCCACCGTCGCCGCGCGGCGCTGGGTGCCGGTCGTGCTGGCCAGCAGCCACGCCAGCATGGCGCCGATCGTGGTGGACGCGCCACGAATCCCGATCGCGCGCCACATCCCCGCCTCGCCGCGGTCGACCTCGGCGGTTCCCGCCTGGGGGCTCACGGCCAGGGCGGCGGCCGGCAGCGCGTCGGTCAGCATGTTGACCAACAGCATCTGGCGGGCGTTGAGCACCGAACGCCCGGTCAGGATCGTGGTGATCAATGCAAAGGACACCTCGCCGAGGTTGCCGCCCAGCAGCACCGACACCGCCGAATGCACGCGGCGCCACAGCTGCTCGCCTTCGTCGAGGGCGTCCAGCAGTGCCTCGATCTTCCCGTCGAGCAGCACCACATCGGCGGCCGTGCGGGCTGCGTCGCTGCCGCGCGCGCCCACACCGATGCCGACGCTGGCCGCCCGGATCGCCGCCGCATCGTTGACGCCGTCGCCGACCATCGCCGTGACCAGCCCGGCCCGTTCCAGAGTCTGGACCACCTCGATCTTGTGCTCCGGGGTCATCCGCGCGAAGACCAGCCGCGACACGACCGCCTCGGCGCGCTGGTCGGCGGACATCGCTTCCCAGTCGGAGCCGGTGACCACCTGCTCGACGGTCACGTCGATGCCCAGTTCCTGGGCGATCACGGCCGCGGTCGTGGGGTGGTCGCCGGTGATCAGCCGCACACCGATCTCGCGGTCGGCAAGTGCCGCCAGCACGGCCTGGGCGGTGGGCCGCGGGGTGTCGGCCATCCCGAGCAGACCGATCGGGGTGAGATCGGAGGTGCACAGGCTTTCCAGCAGATCGGGATCGGCCGCCGCGGCCGCGGCCTGCTCGCGGCTGAGGCGGCGTTCGGCCACCGCCAGCACGCGCAACCCCTTGGCCGCCAACTCGTCGATCTGCTTGCGCAACGGGCCAATCCGGGTTCTGGGCCCGGCGAGCGCCGACGAGAGCACCTCGGGTGAGCCTTTGAGGGTCAGCCGCGTACCGACCAGAGCGGCCGCGAACGGGCGACCCGATTGGAAGGGCAAGAAGGCGTCCCGGTTCGGCCGCGGTTGTGGCCGCGAACCCCGAAGCGCGGGGTCGGCGGCGGCCTGGTTTATCGCATCGTCGGTGGCATGCTCAACGCGGTGGGCGTGCCTCGAATAGGTGGTGCTCAGCGCCGCGTCCAGCACCTGCGCGGGGGTGAAACCCGTCATCGGGCGCACGACCTTGACCTTGAGCCGGTTCTCACTCAGCGTGCCGGTCTTGTCGAAGCACACCACGTTCAGCCGGGCCAGCGCCTCGATGCAGTGGGCATTACGGATCAGCACCGACTCTCCGGTGAGCCGGCGCGCGGCGGCCAGCTGAGCCAGCGTCACCACGAGTGTCAGTCCCTCGGGAATGGCGGCGACGATCAGCGTGACCGCGCTTCCCACCGCCGCGCGCAACGGCGTGCCCCGCGCCACACTGAGCAGCCCGACCAGCGCCCCGCCGGCGACACTGAACGGCAACGCCCGCCGGGTGATGCGCCGCAACTGTCGTTGCAGACCGATCTCCGCCGACTTCCTGGGCGCCATCGCCAGTGCCCGGCGGACCTCCGAACGCGAACCGACCGCGGTCACCACGGCCACGGCCGTGCCGGCAACCACCGTGGTGCCGGCATACAGCATGCAGTCCCGTTCGGCCAGCGGGGCGCCGGGCGTCGGCTCGGTTTGCTTGGCCACCGGCAGCGATTCGCCGGTCAGCATGGATTCGTCGACCTCGACGTCCGATGCTTGCAGCAGCCGGGCGTCGGCCGGGACCACCTCGTCGGCATGGATTTCGATGATGTCGCCCGGTCGCAGCCGCTTGGCGGCCACCTTCTCGTCGCGCTGCTCGTCGAGAGGGCCGACCCGACGGCGCGCGGACGGATCCTGTACGGCCAGCAGCCGATTGAGGATGCGTTCGGCGTGCAACTGCTGTTCGGCCGACAACCCGGCGTTGACCAGAAGCACGCCAGCCACCAGAACCGCATCCAGCGGCGAGCCGAGCAGCGCGCTGGCCAGCGCGCCCGTGGCCAGCAGCGGCGTGATCGGGTCGGACAGGTCGGAGCGCATCTCGTCCGCGAAGTCGCGGACGAGTCGCCACGATCCCACACTCGCCTTGTGTGCCAGACGAATCGGCGGCAGGCTTTGCCACCAGGTGGACGCTGCTTCGGCCCGGTGTTCGTCGGCGGGGCGAGGCAGCAGCCGCCGCACTTCGGTGACGGGCAGGCTGTGCCAGTCGTGGACGGTTTCGGGTTCGGGCAGTGGATCGCGGAAAACCTTTGCAGCCGAACGGAATCCGAACCACAGGCTGGCGGCCATACCGATGTTGACCGAGACGGAACTGCGGCCCGGTACGCCGGGAATCAACATCAGGGCGCCGATCGCCGAGGCCGAGGCCGACAGCCGAACCGCGTTGTCGGTAGCCGCGCGCGCGGCCGGCAGCGCATGCAGCACCCGCCATGCGCCGGCCAGATCCGTAACGACAACGTCGGAACCCCAGGGCGCAGGATGCCGCTGCCGCTGCACGCCGATCGTGACATCGGCCCGCTGCGCGGCCTTCAGCTGCGAGGTGGTCAGCAACGCCACGGTGGCGCCACCCGCCTTCAGCTCGGCGACAGCCGCTGCCACCGCGTCGTCGACCGACCCGTCCACCGGATACAGCTGGTCGAATCCTTGTGCTAGAGAACGCAATCCATCGTCATCGAGGGAGGAGACGCGGGGGTGCGAGCGGCGTGCCTCGGTGAGCACCGCCGCGGCGAACGGATCGCGCACCGGGCTGATCAGCGCCTGGCCGGTGCCCCCGCCGGCTCCGGGGATATCGGCCAGGTCGTGCCATCCGGGGCTCAGCTCACCATTGTCCAGTGCGGCGCGCACCGCTTCCCAGGCTCGGGTACGTTGCGAATCCTGAACTCCCAGAATGCGACTGACCATCAACTCGTCAACGTAGAACGCCCGCGGGTCGATCATGATCGCGTCGACCCGGTCGAGTGTGCGCAAGGCACCAGGGCGCAGCACCAGCGCGTCGTGGCGGGCGGCCAGGCCGCGGCTCATCGCGCAGCCGAATGCCTCCCGCACCGTGCGCAACGGCTTCGGAACGGCGGCCAGCGCGGCGGCGCCGGCCGTGTCGGGGTTGCGGGAGAGCACGCCGGCCACGGCGGCGGCGCCGAGGCCGATCGCACCGATGCGGTTGGCGTAGCGTTCCGCCGGACCGTCGGCGGGAGTCGGCACGCTTCTGGGTGCCGACGCGGCGTCGTCAGGCACCGGCCGGCTGCCCAGCCCAGGTTCATGGCGACGCCAGGTGAGCCGGCCGGTCCAGGCCTCGGCCGCCAGCATCGCGCGGGTCGCGGCCTCGGCGGCCGCCGCCGTCGGCGACAGCGTCAGCGCGGCCGCCGTGGCGTTGACGACGCCGAAGAACATGTCGGTGCCCTCGGGTCCGAGGCGTCGTTCCAGCTCGCGGCGCAGTCGCGGCAGGTGGTCGGCCAGGGTTGGCGGCACGGCCACCAGGTCGGGCAACCTGGGCAGCCGCAGCAGGCTGCCGGTCAGCGACAGGGCGAAGCCGGTGGTGGCGGCCGCGGCCGCGATCATCCGTCCCATCAGCAGCGTGTCATCGCCGGGCAGACTGGCCGGGTACGTGTCGCTGGTCCCGTGGCGGCGCTCGGCGCCGGCGACGATCCGGCAGAGCTGCGCCACCGAGGGTCCGTCGGCGTCGACGGTGACGACCAGCCGCGCAATGGTGGGGTTCAGGAAGGCCTCGAGCACACCGGGCGTTGCGCGGACGGCCGCGAGTATGTCGGTGGCGATCGCTGCACTGTGCTTACAGCCGAGGCCCCGCACCTCGATCCAGTGGCGGGGACCGTTGGTGCTGATGCGCCGCGCCGGCGGGCCACCCATCGCCTCGACCGCAACCCCCGCCGCCGCGCGGGTCAACGCCGGAATATCCGGCGCTGCACGGGATAACGATCTGCCCATGCTCGCTGCCACGTCGCCACCCAGCAGGACGGTGCCGACGGCGGCACCGGCGACCGCGGTGCCGGCGGCAACGGTCCTGCGGGTGCCCGCCAAGGCAGCCCGCAGCGGCGCTGCCACCAGGCCGAAACCGGGCAGACGACCGGGTCCGATCAGTCTGTTCACACCCACCTCGCACCGATTCTCGAATAAGCCGGCCAGAAACGAAAGGCCGGTTCGGGTGAACGGCTGGCTCACCACATCGGCGCGCGCGTCATGTCGAATCAAGGTACGCCTTGGCGGCGCAGTAGCGGGCATTGACGCCCCGATGTGGCTAGACGTGGGTAATGGTCGGCATGACCCGGCGCGACGAGACATTCACGTACCGGGTTCACGTGGTATTGGCGGTGGCCTGACAAGATGGCCGTCGTGCATGTCGCGCCGAGTTACCAGGGTTGCGTATGGCGTTGCGGTGAGCCACAGGACGACTTCGAATTCGACCGCATCTCCGATTACCTCAGCGAGGACGACACCTTGGTGTGGGTCGACTTGTGCGGTCCGGACCACGAAACACTGCGCGAGCTGGCGGCCGAACTCGGCCTGAACCCCTGGGCCGTCGAAGACGCCGTGGCAGCAGCCGAACGTGTCAAAGCCACCGCGTACGAAACCCACACCTTCTTCACCGTCTATGCCGTCGACGTCTGCCCCGTTGCCAAAGCCGGCGCCGATCCCCGGCCGATGCTGGCGATGCACCGGATTTCGGCGTTCGTGCTTGCCCGGGGTTTGATTACGGTGCGCCTGACGCCGGACTTCGACATGGCGCAGGTCACGCGACAATGGCGGGAAATCGGCGGTCAGCGCCACGGTGTCGGCGCATTGGTGCACGGGTTGCTTGATGTCGTGGTCGACAGTCATTTCGCGGCGGTGGAGGCGCTCGACGACTGCGTCGAAGACATCGAGGACGAGTTGTTCGACGGCAACTCGCGGCAGGCGAGCTTTCAGCGCCGGACCTTCCAGTTGCGCAGGGACCTGGTGAACCTGCGGCGGGTTGCGTTGCCGATGCGCGAAGTCGTCAACTCCATCCAGCACCATCGCCTGCACGCCTTGCAGGCCGAGGCGGCCCGAGAACTCGACCCGCTCTACGCCGACCTGTATGACCACGTGCTTCGGGTATCGGAATGGACCGAGTCGTTACGTGACATGATCACAACCATTTTCGAAACCAATCTGTCGCTGCAGGACGCGCGGCTGAACACCGTCATGAAGAAGCTGACCGGGTGGGCCGCCATCATTGCCGTACCGACCGCGATCACGGGCTATTACGGCCAGAACATTCCCTACCCCGGTTTCGGCCACGTCTCGGGTTTCATTGTCAGCACCAGCGTGATCGTCGTCCTGATGGTGGTGCTCTATGTGACGTTCCGGCGGCGCGACTGGCTCTGACCGCGCGCGCCGCGCCTCGAATTCGCGCGACGTCGGAGAGCCTTGATTGCCTTCAACACCTGCGGTGTCCTCTCACCGCAGACCGACGCCCGGTAAGTCTGGCAGTGCTGGATCGCCGTGGCCTTGGCAGGCTGCTTGCCGCCAAACCCGGGCATTTCCAACAGATTCAGCTTCCCTCAGCTTCACTTAGTCACAACGATGGCCGAGATAGGGGACCCCTCACCTCCATTCGGAAATCACGCGCCTCACGGCGTACCCTGCGCTATTGATGGTGCCGCCATAGCAGAGGGTGTCGCATGAATCGCTGGTGCGAAACGTCTGTTTGCGTGGCGTTTCGCGTGAAAGATGGTGTTGAGTGCGATGATTCGAGGTGTCTGTCAATGTGCGTACCGGTGATGTCGATCAGTTGATGATGCTGCCGCCGTCGGTTCGGGAATGGCTTCGTGAGGATCATCTGGCGTTCTTCGTGCTCGATGTGGTCGCCGAGTTGGAGCGCCAATTAGATGCGGCCAACGCACAATACACGCCCGCCAACGACGCCAAACGCGCCGACATCCATACTGGACACAACCCGCACCACAACAACCACCTACACCCGGCGCTCAACCTCAACCGGGCACGCCCCCAAGCCCAAGTATTGCCGACCAGGCCAAGAAAATTGGTGAGGAAGTAAAGACGGTTCCGAAGGGTTCCGGGCAGCTCCAGGCCTTGGCGGACAAGGTAACTTTCCTGCACCTTGACCAGGAACAGGCAGCCGAAGCGACCGAGATTGCCGCTCAGCCAGCATTCGGTGAAACTGGAGGAATTGCCAACCTCCCTGATGGAACAACGGCAGTTTTACCCGCGAGATTAGACCAGGGGGTAGCAATGATCGTCCATCCTGACGGATCGGTTACTGTGTTCAAGGGCGACCTTGCCCAATTCCTGCCCTACCTTGGTAACTGAGGGGATGCGTGCTGTGAATACAGCCTGCACACCTGCGATTATTGACTTCGAGATCTACCTGCTTATGACGATGAAGCTAAGGATCTCAATGTCGCGCAAACAAGCTCAGCTACAAGCCAAACTGGCTGAACACAGGCTCTCCATAGACGATGCGGAATGTATACATAAGCGGGTAGCCGAGGCTCTTGGCGATGAAGCCTCTTACCTCGGAAATATGCAGAATTTGCTACGGGGTGTGAATAAGGATGACCCATCTTTGAAATTTAGCAGCGTATTGTGGCCCGGATTTGACTTCAATGCCGTTATCGATGAAGACGGGTTAATTGAGTCGGCACGGTATTGGCACGTAAAGCGCAATTCGCACAGATTCAATTCTCCGACCGAAGTACCCATTTAGGGCATGGACGTTACCGAGTTCACAGAGCATTTTGGCCCCATGCGGGGTGGCCGTCAGTGGCCCTTGCTTGACAAGTTTCTCCCCGCATACGAGGAGTACGAATTCCCATGGGCGGGGGAGAGTTATGGTGCAGGATTCAGTTGGGGGCTCTTCATGTTTTCGGCGAAGTCGTGGCCTGAAGATTGAGAGGGTTCAGCTAGAGTCCCGCGCCGTTCTGAACCCTCTTCGAGCTTTCGGCGAGCGGGCATACCAGACTTCACGTTAATCAGGAAGAGGCTGCCGAAGCAACAGACATCGCCGCTCAGGCCCCTGTTCGGTGAGTTCTTGCCCGCATACGAGGAGTTCGACTTTTATTGGAATGGAGAACATTACGGTGCACGATTTACCTGGGGCCTATTCTTGTCTGCTTCAATCTACTGGGACTGAGCTTCTATGGAGGGTTGTGGCCGGGATTCGACTTCAGAGCCGTCGCGGGTGAAGAAGGAGTGCCTAAGTCGGCGTCAGCAATATCGGCGTATAGCAAGGATGACCAAGCGGTCTCAGTCGATCGGGCTGGTTAGCGCTACTGGAGCGCTTCGGAGTCTATAGTCTGCGAGCGTGCTTGGCGTTCGTGACGCGCTCGGGCCCGCGCGGGTGCGGCTGAACGGCGGGCCGGTGCTGGCCGAACTTGACGCACGGTTCGGCACAGCGGCTGGCCGGAAGGTGCTTGCCGGCGAAGTGGTCGACAGCCGCGGCGCGGTGATCGATCGCGATACGGTGCTGCCGCCGGGGTCGTTCGTCCACCTGTACCGGGATCTGCCTGACGAAGTTCCCGTGCCCTTTGAGATGCCGGTGTTGTATCAGGACGACGACATCGTCGTCGCGGACAAACCGCACTTCTTGGCGACCATGCCGCGCGGGCGCCACGTCGCCCAGACGGCGCTGGTGCGGCTGCGCTGTGAACTCGGGTTACCCGAGTTGAGCCCCGCGCATCGACTGGACCGGCTCACCGCCGGGGTGCTGCTGTTCACCACCCGCCGCGAGTTGCGTGGCCGCTATCAGACGCTGTTCGCATGCGGTGCGGTGCACAAGACCTACCTGGCCCGGGCGGCGGTCAACCCCGCGGTGGTGCTGCCGCGAGTGGTCCGCAGCCGCATCGTCAAGCGTCGCGGTCAGCTGCAGGCGGTGTGCGAACCCGGCGAGCCGAACGCGGAGACGTTGGTCGAGCTGATCTCACCGCAGGGCCTGTACCGGCTGACGCCGCGTACCGGACGCACCCACCAGCTGCGGGTGCATATGGCGTCACTGGGACTGCCGATCACGGGAGATCCCCTGTACCCCAAGGTGCTCCAGGAAGTTGATGGTGACTTCAGCTCGCCGCTGCAGCTGCTGGCGAAGCGCATCGAGTTCGACGATCCGCTCACCGGCTCGCGCCGTGAGTTCATCAGCCGCCGAGAGGGAATCTGGTCATGAGTGAAGACAACGCACTGGTCATCGTCGCCGGGTATCAGGACATTGATTCGGCCCGGAGCGATTTCGAGAACCTCACCGGCCGGGCCAACGCCAAGACGGTCCCGCTGCAGGGCGCGGTACTGATCGGCAAGGACGACGAGGGCAATCCGGTGCTGCTCGACACCGGGAATCGTCTCGGTCGCCGCGGCGCCAAATGGGGCGCGGGTGTCGGCTTGGCGGTCGGGCTGTTCTCGCCGGCGCTGCTGGCCGCTGGGTTGGTGGGCGCCGCGACCGGAGCAGTGGCCGGCACCTTCGCCCACCATCGGATCAAGAGCGGGTTGGCCGACAAGATCGGGCAGGCGCTGTCGGCGGGAAGTGCCGTCATCATCGTCGTGACACCGGCGCCGGGCCGGCTGCCGGTGGAGCAGACCCTGGCCGGTTCGCCGATGAAATCGGTTGCAGAACTCAGTCATTCGACATTACGAAGCCTGGGCGCAGCACTGCAAGAAGCGATGGGCAAGTTCAATCCCGACCGTACGAAGCTGCCGATACCGCAGCGCAGCTTCGGCGGCACGATCGGTCGCACCATGGCAGAGTCCGTCGGCGACTGGACGATAGTCCCCGGCCCGAGCGCGCCGGACAATGCGCCCAATGTCTTGATCGTGCTGATCGACGACGCCGGGTTCGGCGGACCGGACACCTTCGGCGGCGGCATCCGAACGCCGACACTGTCGCGGGTGGCGCAGAACGGGTTGGCCTACAACCGTTTCCATGTCACCGCGGTGTGCTCGCCGACCCGCTCGGCGCTGCTGACCGGGCGCAACCATCACCGGGTGGGATTTGGATCGGTGTGTGAATTCCCAGGTCCGTTTCCCGGTTATTCGACGGTCAAGCCGCAGAGTTGTGCCGCGCTGCCCCGGATCCTGCGTGACAACGGCTATGTGACCGCGGCATTCGGCAAGTGGCATCTGACTCCGGACAACGTTCAGGGAGCATCCGGGCCGTTCGACAACTGGCCGCTGGGTTGGGGATTCGACCATTTCTGGGGTTTCCCCAGCGGCGCCGCGGGCCAGTACGACCCGATCATCACGCAGGACAATTCGGTCCTCGGTATTCCCAAGGGTCCAGCCGAAGAAGACGGCCGCCCCTACTTCTTCCCCGACGATCTCACCGACAAGGCCGTCGAATGGCTGCACACGGTACGGGCCCAGAACGCCACCAAGCCGTGGCTGCTGTACTACTCGACCGGCGCCACGCACGCACCGCATCACGTATTCAAGGAGTGGGCCGACAAATACCGCGGGCAGTTCGACGAGGGCTGGGATGTTTACCGGCAGAAGACTTTTGAACGACAGAAACAGCTGGGGATCATTCCTGCGGACACCGAACTGACCGAGCGGCCCGACCTGTTCCCGGCGTGGGACAGCCTGTCGGACACCCAGAAGAAGCTCTACGCCCGGCAGATGGAGGTGTTCGCCGGGTTCTCCGAAAACGCGGACTGGAACGTCGGGCGGCTGCTGGATGCCATCGAGGATCTCGGCGAGGCCGACAACACGCTGGTCTTCTACATCTGGGGCGACAACGGTGCCAGCATGGAGGGCACCAACACCGGCTCGTTCAACGAGATGACGTTCCTCAACGGCCTGGATCTCGACGCCGATCAGCAGCTGGCGCTCATCGAGCAATACGGCGGCATCGAAGCTCTCGGCGACGAGTTCACCGCACCGCATTTCGCGAGTGGCTGGGCGCACGCCAACAACACGCCGTTCCAATGGGGTAAGCAGATGGCCAGCCACCTCGGTGGTACCCGCGACCCGATGGTGGTGGCCTGGCCGGCCCGGATCCGGCCCGACGGCCAGGTTCGCGGCCAGTTCACCCACTGTATTGACATCGCACCAACGGTGTTGGCGGCCATCGGTTTACCGGAGCCGACCAGTGTCGACGGTGTCGAGCAGGAGCCGATGGACGGAACGAGTTTCCTGCACACCTTCGACGCCCCGGCCGCCGAAGAGCGCCACACCGTGCAGTACTTCGAAAACTTCGGCAGCCGCGCCATTTACCGGGACGGCTGGTGGGCGTGTGCCCGGCTAGACCGGGCGCCGTGGGACCTGTCACCGCAGACGATGCAGCGCTTCGCGCCCGGGAATTACGACCCGGACCTGGACACCTGGGAGCTGTATTACCTGCCCGACGACTTCTCCCAAGCCAACAACCTGGCGGCCGAGCATCCGGACAAGCTGGCCGAACTACAGCAGCTGTGGTGGCAGGAAGCCGAACGCAACCGGGTGCTGCCGTTGCTGGGCGGGCTGGCCGTGATGTTCGGTGTCTTGCCGCCACTGCCCACCACCACCCGCTTCGCCTTCCAGGGAGACGTGCAGAACATCCAGCGCGGCATGGTCCCGCGCATCTTCGGCCGCTCCTACGCGATCGAGGGACGGCTGCACATCCCGGACCACGGCGCGCAGGGCGTGATCGTCGCCAATGCCGACTTCATGGGCGGGTTCGCGCTCTGGGTCGACGAGCACCAGCGGCTGCATCACACCTACTCCTTCCTCGGCGTCGAGACGTATCGACAGGTATCGACGGAGCCGCTGCCCACCGGCGACGTCACGGCGCGGATGCTCTTCGAAACCGAGCAGCCCGTGGTGGGCTCCGGCGGCAAGGTGACGCTGTGGGCCGACGACCGTTTGATCGGCGAGGGTCGGCTGCCCCAAACGGTGAGTCTGTCATTTACGTCCTACGCCGGGATGGACATCGGCCGCGACAACGGGCTGGTGGTCGACCGCGACTACGAAGACAAGGCGCCGTACACGTTCACCGGAACCGTCAAAGAGGTGATCTTCGACCTCAAGCCCGTTCATCCCGATGCGGAGAAGGCGTTGCACGAGCACGCCTCGGTGCAGGCCGTCGGACAGGGTGCGGCGGGCTGACCCGGGCAGGACTCGGAGAAACGACCGAGTCAGGTCGACGAGTGGTGATGTCTGGGGCAATACGCGGCGACGCTCAGGCCCACGAAATACCCCGCGCGATAGCCGTCCAGATTGCCGCCTTTGGCCAGGTCATTGGCGATGTCGGCCTTATGCCGTCCGAGATCGAGTTCGTCGCAAACCTGATGGCCGACCAAGATAGCGGCCTGCGGTGACGCGAAGTTGATGCCTTTGGCCTTCACTGCATTGAGGAATGCGTCATCGATCCCGTCGGCTTTGGCCGTCGGGATCGCCACGACCGCCAGACCAAGCAGTCCGGTGATCACGACAAGGCCTACCGATCGTGATCTTCGGGCGGTTCTGCGCGAGCGCAACAGGCTGGTCGCCATCGCTGGAAACCTCCCCGCTGACAAATCTGGCGCATGCCACGCCCGCGCGTTGTGATCATTTCACCCCGTGATCGGACCTGCGAACGCCTCGCGGCGGCCGGCCCCTTAGCCGGGTTTGCGATGGTCTGACCCGGCCCTCGTCGGTCCAACAGCCGCAGCCATTGTTGTTCAATTGTCGGTAAAGCCTGAGCAAAGCCTCACCATCGGTGATGGCGCTGGCATGACGCAACCGTATATCGGGTGGAAACTGTCGGTGAAATCGTGAATCAAACTGTGCCCTGGTATGTTTGGGCACGAAAAATCTTGACCGATATGGTTACCATGCCTCATGGCTGCGGGGAAGACGGCAGTTTGGCGGACCGCAGTTTGGTCGGCCACGTATGTCTCTTTTGTGTCATCCGAATCAGTTTCGCTGCGGGGCAACCGATTCTGGATCACGCTGAGCAGCCTCGTCTTTGCCGTGATGTTGACGGCATGTGACGGCCACGGCAGTGCCTTCGGAACGGGCGCAGTAACAGTAACGCCGTCGGGGAATGTCGATTGCGGCGGTAGGCCAACGCTGAAGGCAAGTGGCTCTACCGCTCAGGAATACGCGATGGCGCGATTTGCCAAGGATTTCGAACGCGCCTGCCCAGGGCAGTCCGTGACGTACACGCCCAACGGTTCCGGTGCCGGCATTAGCGAGTTCACGGGCAATCAAACCGATTTCGGCAGCTCCGATTCACCACTGAACAAGGACGAGTATGCCAGCGCTGAGCGGCGGTGTGGCTCGCCCGCGTGGAACTTGCCGGTCGTGTTCGGGCCCATCGCGATCGCCTACCGCGTCAACGGCCGGCCGTCGTTGGCCCTCGACGGTTCGACCGCGGCCAGGATCTTCAATGGCGGCATCGTGGCCTGGAACGATCCTGCGATCCAGGCGCTGAACCCTGGCGTCACCCTGCCGGATGAACCAATTCGTGTCGTGTTCCGCAGCGACGAGTCCGGCACCACCGACAACTTCCAGAGGTACCTCGATACCGCTTCACATGGCGCATGGGGCCGGGGTGCGGGGAGGCAGTTCTACGGCGGCGTCGGCGAGGGCGTCAAAGGCAATGACGGCGCTGCTGCGGCGGTCGGTCGCACCGAAGGATCTATCACCTACGTCGAATGGTCGTTCGCGCAAGCACAACACCTGGACATGGCCGAGATCATCACGTCGGCCGGTCCGGATCCGGTGGCGATCAGCGCAACCTCGGTGGGCAAAACGATTTCGGCTGCCTGGTTCATCGGGGAAGGCAACGACCTCGCATTCGACACCATCTCGTTCTACCGGCCGAACTTGCCCGGCTCCTACCCGATCGTATTGGCGACATACGAGATCGTGTGCTCGAAGTATCCCGATGCCCAGGTCGGTATCGCCGTAAGGGCGTTTTTGCAAAGTGTTATCGATGCCGGCCAGCGTGGTCTGCAGGACAGCGGATATGTCCCCGTTCCCGACGAGCTCAAGACTCGACTGTCGACGGCGGTCAGGGCCGTCTCGTGATCGGTGGTCCTTCCTACCGGCGGGGGGAACAGGGCCCGCACCCAGAACGGCGACCCCCAACCGACCAGCGATTTCCTGCCTTGACCAGGGCGACGTCGCATCCAATCACCCCGCTTAGTCAATGTGAGATGTCATGTATTTCATAGACCTGCCGCCCGAGATCACCTCGGCGCTAATCCATTCGGGACCTGGCCCGCAGTCACTGCTCGAGGCCTCCGACGCGTGGCAGCGGCTCGGCGCCGATGTGGAAGAGTCTGCCGGCGCGTATGCCCCGGTGCTGTCTACGTTGACCGGCTCCTGGCAGGGCCCATCCTCGCGGGCAATGATCGAGGCCATCGGCCCATACCTCGCCTGGCTGCGTGTCACCGCACAGCAGTGCCGGCAGCTGGGCTCCTCGGCCCAGGTTGCAGCGGCAGCATTCGACTCCGCGCTATCGGCGATCGTTCATCCCTCCGAGGTCAGCGCCAACCGGACCCAGTTGGCAAAACTGTTGGTCACCAACGGATTCGGTAGAAACCTCGCGGCAATCGCCGATACCGAGACCCAGTACCACACCATGTGGGTCAGTAATGCCGCGGCCATGTACCGGTATGCGGCCACGGCGCAAGCTCTGGTGCTACCCCAGTTCGTTTCGCCGCCAGCCATCGCGGCTCCCGGGGGAGTGGCTGCTCAAGCCAAGCTGGCGACAGCCGCCGCTGCGGCACCAGCAGGCGCTGCGCCCGCCGCTGCGGCGCCAGCCGCCGCCTCTCCGGTAGATGCGGTTTTGCGGGCGTTTGGTGTCAGCTTCGACCCCAACAGCGGCTGGTTCGGGTTGGCGAATACGTATGCCAACCAGTTCATTTCGTCCGGGTTTCCCATCAACCTGCTCAGCTACCTGGCGCAAAACACGTCAGCCCAGGCACTGCAGTCGGTGGCACCTGACATCGCCGAGGGCCTATCGGAGGGCGAATCGGCGCTGGGAATGTCGGCGGCTAATTTTTCCAGCGCGGCCGGAGCACTGGGGGCAGCGGAAGCACCCGCGGCAGCGTTGGGCGTCGGGGTGTCGATGGGCAACTTGACCGCGCCGCCCGCGGTAGTCGGGCTGTTGACCGCTTCTCACACGCCTGTGCAGCTGGCCTCGGCGGTGTCGCCACTGCCCGCCGGGGATTCCGGATTCCCGATGCTCCCGCCGCTGATGCCGCCCCCGATTTCGGCGGGCAGTGGGTGGCGGAAGAGGAAGCAACCGAAGTACGAGGACCTCGAATACGGTTTGGAGCTCAAGGGCACCGTGGTGCCGCGACCGCCGTCGGCGGGCTGATCGGACCGTATCACCGGCAATACTTCGAAACGGTTGGCATCGGCCGCGTCGCAAAACCCGGCACACTGGGCGATGTCGAAGCGCACCGAGGCCCCAGTCGAGCCGCAATGCACGCGCGTGGGCTGCAGGTCATGGAATTCGGGAAGGCATTGGAAGTCGCGGCAATCACTGTCACATTCGTCGGCAACGCCACCACTTTGATCGCCGCGGGTGGCTTGACGGTGCTGACCGATCCGAACTTCCGGCTGCCCTTCGGCCTGACCGTGACGATGGACGGACGCCAGGGCACGGGATTGGTGCAGTTGCTCGAGTTGCCGAAGGCGATCCCCATCCACATCGACGACTACGGTGTCTTCGCGTCGCCGCGGGCCGACTTCGTCCGCGAGATGACACACCGGGGTCTGGCCGACCGAATCATCGAGTTGGAGCGCGGCGCCTCGGTGACCGTGTGAATTCCCGAGGTCGCCGACCGTAACGCGGCGGCGGTCGGTAACTTGGCCGTCATGCCGTGGGCGCGATGGTTCTTGTCGTTCGTTCTCGTGGCATGCCTGGCCGGCTGCGGAGAACAGCGCGTGTCGGCGGCACGTTCTCGAGATCAGGCCGGAACACTACAGTTCGGCGGCCTGAAGCGAACCTATATCGTGCATACGCCGCCGGGCGCGCCGGTGGGGTTGGTGCTCAACCTGCACGGCGGTGGTGGCACCGGCGCCGGACAGCAGAGTCTTTCAGCCTTCGACTCCGTTGCCGACGCCAACAACCTGCTGGTGGTCTATCCCGACGGCTACGACAAGAGCTGGGCCGACGGACGGGGAGCCTCGCCGGCGGACCGCCGCCATCTCGACGACGTCGGCTTTCTGGTCGCGCTGGTGGGCAAGCTGCAAAGCGAGTTTTCGGTTCCCGCCGGCCACGTCTTTGCCACCGGAATGTCCAACGGAGGATTCATGTCCAACCGGTTGGCCTGCGACCGCGCCGATGTGTTCGCCGCGATCGCGCCGATCGCCGGCACGCTGGGCGTGGGTGTGGCCTGCAATCCGTCGCGGCCGGTCTCGGTGATGGAAGCGCACGGCACCGCCGATCCGGTGGTGCCGTTCAACGGCGGGAAAGTGCGCGGCCGCGGCGGTACCAGCCAAGCCATCTCGGCTGCCAGCATGGTCGACCGGTGGCGCGCGGTGGACGGATGTCAGGGCGATCCCACGATGGACGAACTGCCCAACGTCGGCGATGGAACGGTGGTACGCCGTTATGACTCGCGGTCATGTGTGGCCGGGACCGAAGTGGTCTTCTATCGAATCGACAACGGCGGGCACACCTGGCCCGGCGGCAAGCAATATCTGCCCAAGACGATCGTCGGCCCCACCACGCGCGCCTTCGATGGGTCACCAGCCATCGTGCAGTTCTTTGTGTCGCACGGCCGGGCCTAAGGGTTGCTGAGTGTCCTGTGTCAGGAATTCGTTGACGATATGAGGTGAGGCGTTCGCGCACGTCGCCGATGAACTGCGGCGTACGGTTGCCGCCACCCACCTGCTCTCGGCCGCCAGACGCCCACCTCGGTGGCCACGCCATCATTGGATGTTCCTGCGGCACAACCCAACACGATCGGGAACTGCAGGAGCAAGGCCTGCAAGGACTTCAGCAACAGTGCCACGCCAGCCGCCGCGGAATAGTACTCGGAAAAGTGCCGGAATCGTGCAATTATGAGCAGCACCACATCTTCCGATGGTCAACACGTTTCCGGGTTGGAGGCCACAATGTCGTATCTCATCGCCGCACCGGACGTGTTGACGACAGCAGCCGTAGATGTGGCGGGTATCGCCTCCTCGGTGCGGGCCGCGAACCTGGCCGCACTGGCGCCGACCAGCGCGCTGATGGCTGCTGCTGCTGACGAAGTATCGGCGGCGATTTCCTCGCTGTTTTCCGGCCACGCCAAGGAATACCAGGCGCTCGGCGCGCAGGCGGCGGCGTTTCATGAGCAATTTGTGCAGGCTTTGAGTGCCGCCAGCGGGGCATATGCGGCCGCGGAGGCGGCCAATGTCAACCCGCTGCAGACCCTCGCTAAAGACATCTTCGGTGCGATCAATGCGCCCACGAACTTCCTGTTGGGGCGTCCATTGATCGGCGACGGGGTTGACGCAATGCCCGGCACCGGGCAACCCGGTGGGGCCGGCGGGATTCTGTGGGGCAACGGCGGTGCGGGCGGGTCGGGTCCGGTGGGTCAGCGGGGAGGGACCGGCGGCAGTGCCGGGTTGATCGGTAACGGTGGAGTCGGCGGCACCGGCGGTATCGGAGGCGGAACCGGCGGCATGGGCGGCTGGCTGCTGGGCAACGGCGGGGCCGGCGGCACCGGCGGGGTCGGACTTGGACCTATCCCCGCCGGGACCGGTGGGTTGGGCGGGAGCGCGTTGTCCTTGTTCGGCGCCCCGGGAGCCACCGGCAGCGTCGGGGAGCATCCAGCAGTCCTGTCGGTGTCTCAAGCACAGGCCCTTGCTCTGCTTTCGATGGCACCAGACGCGAATTTCCTGTTGATCGGGACGGACGGCACGAATCTGGCCGCGATCCTGGCCGACCCCGCCGGCACCCCGAACTTCCACACGTTGATGGCGCAAAGCGTCACCTCCGCTTCGACGATCGTCGGGCACACCAGCGTCTCCAACCCCTCGTGGACGACCATCCAGACCGGTGTCTGGAGCGAGACGGCCGGCGTGACCAACAATGTCTTCACCCCGTGGACTTACGACACCTGGTCGACGGTGTACAACCAGCTCGAGGGCACTTGGGGCGATCAGGTCAACACCACGGTCATCGCGAACTGGCCCGTCATCACCGACATCGCCGGCGCCGGCTCGCACCCCGCCGACCATATCGAATTCGTCCCGCAGATCCCGGGAGACACGAACTGGATAGCGACGCAGAACCTGGTCGGCCAGAAATCGCAGGCCGCGATTCTGGCCGCCGATCCAAACAAGGGCAATCTCATCTTCTCCTACTTCATAGGTGTCGATGAAAACGCGCACATGTACGGCGGTGATTCGCCGCAGTACCAAGAGGCCATTCGAAACATGGACTACAACCTCGGTCGGCAACTTCCTACAAGTATGGGCGGTTCAGGCCTGTTGGGGGCGGTAGCCGACTGGGAGGTCGCAAACCCCACCGAGCAGTTCTCCACGCTCGTCGTTACCGATCATGGTGAAATCGGGCCTCAAAATTTCAGCATCACGCATGGCTTCCAATCACCCCGTGAGACAGCGACATTCCTCATCTTCGATCAGGCCTTCAATGATGTGAGAGACGGCTATATCAATAACTCGTGGCAAATCGTCAGCACGACGCCGACGATCATGGATCAATTCGGCATTCCGCCGCTGCCGTATATGCAGGGTGCGCCGCTGACATCCGCCAACTTCGACGGCACTTACGTTGATCCCGGCCCCAACTTGTTCAGTGTGCTCAGCGCCGATTTCGCCGGACAGGGGTATCCCGATATCGCGACCACCCTGAGCCTGGGGTCGCGCACGGTGGCGGCCACGATTCCCTACCTGGTGTACTCCCCGATACAAAACATCGTCGATGCGGTGCCCAGTTTGTTACAGCTACCCGTCTCATGGCTCGGCGCCGGCGTCTACCAGTCGCTTAACATCCCCGCACAGATCTGGGTCCGGCTCACCGGCGTGACCGGCAACCAGATCATCCCGCCGGTTCTCAACCCCTTCCTCACCTAGGCTGCGGGCAGGCGCCGCTGGGCCGGCCCGCGGTGGGTGTTGGTCGCGATGAGCTGCCTGGCCGGGCGGCACGCACCATCTACACAGGCGACCGTCGGGGCTACCGCGCGCTTCCGACGGGTCGCAGGCCATTGTGCAGTTCTCTTGGCACGGCCTGGATTAGGTCAGTGCTGGCAGGTAGGGCACCAAAACTGGACTCGCCCGGCGCCGGCACCGGCGTGGAGGCACTCGATGCAGGTTCCACAGCGCCGGCAAGGCTCCCCGGCGCGTCCGTAGACCCACAGCCGCCGACCGGCCCGGGTGTCGCCGGTGGTGCAGCGACTCCAGCGAAAACGGTTGGCCCACAGCATCGTTCGCGCACGAGTGGCTAGGCGCTGTGGATCGGCGATGGCGCTGACCGGCGCCGTCGGCAGATGTCCACTGACGAAACACAGCTCGTTGCAGTAGACATTGCCGATCCCGGCCAGTACACGCTGATCGAGCAGCGCCTCGGCGATGGGCCGGTCCGGATCGGCGGCCAGATTGGCGGCCGCAACCGCAGCATCCCAATCCTCGCCCAAAAGGTCGGGTCCCAGATGCGCGACGACGGCGCCGTCGTTGTCATGGTCCAGCAGCTCCAGCACGCCCAGGTCGACACCGACCGCCCGAATGTTGTCTGCCTCCAAGACGATTCGCGCCCGATGATCCACCCGCACCGAGTGCTCGGCAACTCGCCAGCTGCCGTCCATCTTCAAATGGGAGTGAATGCTGACTCCGCCGACTCTGATGAACAGATGCTTACCCCGACTGAGCACCTCGTCGACCATGTGCCCGCTGAGGTCGACTGCGGCAAACCGCGGCACCCGGATATCGCAGCGGGTCAGCGTCCGGCCGGCCAGCTGTTGCCGCAATACGACTGCCGTATGCCAGACGGTGTCACCCTCGGGCATGGCTCATCGCAATCGCAAACCGCGCGGGGTGCGGACGAACCCGGCCTCGGCCAGAGCGTCGGTCACCGAGCCCGGCCCGCCGGGTTGCAGCACCGGTATCCCGTCGACCCGCTCGACCAGGATCGAGGCGACCCGGCGGGCCGCCACCAGATCGGCCACCGCGATGGCCGCCGCGTGGCTGGCGCCCGGGTCGGCGGTGAAGGTCAGCAGCGTTCGGCCGCCACGCTCGAGGAACCACGCCAATTCGCCGTCCACCAGCACGACCAGCGCCCCGGCCTTGCGGCCCGGCCGGGCCGCGCCCTCACGGTCGGCGCCCGGCCAGGGCAGTGCCGCGCCGTAGGGGTTGGCCGGGTCGGCGGCGGCCAGTACGACGGCCCGGTACTCCGGCCGCTGCGGGTCGATCCCGTCGAGGTAGCTGCGCAGCCGGTCCACGGTGGACGCGACGGCGAACTGAGCGCCGCCCAGCGACTCGACGAAGTAGCCGCGTTGGCAGCGGCCGGCCTCCTCGAACGCGCTCAGCACCTTGTACAGGGTCGCGAACCCGCCGGGCACACCTTCGGCGGCCGCCGCGCCCTTGGTCAACACGCCGTGGCGGTTCAACAGCAGCTCGGCGTGATAGTGGGCCTGCAGCGTGGAGTCCGGTTCGGCAGTCGGCAGCGCCGACCATCGCCCCGCCACGGTGGGGTCCGGGGCACGGGCCTGGGCATGCGCGACGCTGTATCGGCTCAGCCGCGGCGGGCGGTGTCCGCGGTGTGCGGGGGCGGACCGCTTGCGGGCACCCGGGCCGCCGCCGAGGATCGCGCGCACCGGCGCGAAGGTGTCGCCGGTGACCCAGCCGGCCCAGATCAGTTCCCAGAGAGCGGTTTTGAGGTCCGTCTCGGTATGTCCGTTTCCGGTGAGCTGGCGGAAGAAGTACGCGCCACCGCCGGTCAGCATGTCCAGGATTACCCGATGGGCGTCGGTCAGCTCGATCTCGGCTGGCTGGTTGGCTGGCAATGCCAGCGTCAAGGGCGCGGAATCGGCGAGGTGCAGGCTGACCCAGCCGTCACTGCCCGAGATCAACCCGGCGCCCGACCAGATGACCTCGCCGCTGGCGAGCAGCTCGTCGAGCATCGCCGGTGAATAGTCGCGGACTCGCGGGGCCAGCACCAGTGGCTCCAGCGCCGAAGCCGGAATCCGCGCGCCGGCAAGCTGATCGATCACCGCCGCGAGCCGGTCGACGCCGCCTGTGTCGGTGGCGCCCACGTGGTGCCATTCCGGTAGGAAGCGCCCGTAGGCCGTGGTGCTGACCGGCTCGACCTGGGCCCGCAGCGCGGCCAGCGACCGGCGCCGCAGAATCCGCAGCACCTCGGCGTCGCACCATTGCTGCGATCCGACGCCGCCCGGCGCCGCGGCGACGACGAAGTCGCCGCGTACCAGCCGCCCGTCACCGGCCAGCCGGCCCAGCACGTCGGTAGTCACCCGCAGACCCAGGCCGAACCGGGCCGCGGCCTCGGCGGTGGTGAACGGCGTGTGGGTGCGCGCGTAGCGGCCCAGCAGCTCGCCCAGTGGATCAGCCACTTCCTCGGTGAACGTCGCCGGCAGCCCCACCGGAACCGCCGCGCCGACGCCGTCGCGCAGCCGGCCGATGTCTTCGACGGCCACCCACCAGTTGCGGCCGGCGAAGGACACCGTCAGTGCGCGCCGGGCCGCGCGCAACCCCTCCAGCCACCCCCCGACGTCGGGCGCGCCCGCGCGTGCGGCGACCTCGTCCTCGGTGAGCGGACCCAGCAACCGCAGCAGGTCCGCTACGCCTTCGGCGTCGCGGGCCGCCCGGTCGGCCGTCAGGTGCTGCAACTGGCGACCGGTCGCGACGATGACCTCCGGGTCCAGCAGCTCACGCAACTCGACGCGGCCCAGCAGCTCGGCCAGCAGCGTGCTGTCCAGCGACAGCGCCGCCGCGCGGCGCTCGGCCAGCGGGACATCGCCCTCGTAGATGAACGCACCGACGTAGCCGAACAACAGTGAGGCGGCGAACGGGGAGGGTGTGGCCGTGTCGGCCTCGGCTATCCGCACCCGGCGCTGGGCGATATCGGCCATCAAGCGGGTCAAGGTCGGGCCGTCGTAGACGTCTTGCAGGCACTCGCGGACGGTTTCCAGCACGATCGGGAAGTCGGGATATTTGCGGGCCACCTCGAGCAACTGGGCGGCGCGCTGGCGCTGGTGCCACAACGGCGAGCGGCGGCCGGGGTGGCGACGGGGCAGCAGCAAAGCCCGCGCCGCCGACTCCCGGAACCGGGAGGCGAACAGTGCCGACTCGCCCACCTCGGCGGTGATGACGTCGTCGATCTCCTCGGCGTCGAAAACGAAAAGTTCCGCGCCGGGTGGTGTGTCCCCGGTGTCGGGCAGCCGAACCACGATGCCGTCGTCGGAGGCGGTGGGCTTCTCGTCGATGTCGTAGCGCTCCCGCAGCCGCCGGCCCACCGCCAGCGCCAGCGGTCCGTGCACCCGCAGCCCGTACGGGGAGTGCAGGATCACCCGCCAATCGCCCAGCTCGTCGCGGAACCGCTCGACCAGCAGGGTGGTGTCGGTGGGCACCACCCGGGTGGCGGCCCGCTGGTCGTCCAGCAGGCCCCACAGGTTGTCGGTCGCGTAGTCGTCGAAACTCAAAGCGGCACAACGCTTGCCGAATTCGTCGCGATTCAGGCGGGCCAGCTCGCCGGTCAGCGCGCCCAGCGCGGCGCCGAGCTCGGCCGAGCGGCCGACGTCGTCGCCACGCCAGAACGGCAGCCGGGCCGGCTGGCCCGGCGCGGGAATCACCAGCACCCGATCGTGGGTGATCTCGGTGATCCGCCAGCTGGTGGCCCCCAGCGAGATCACGTCGCCGGGGCGCGACTCGTACACCATCTCTTCGTCGAGTTCGCCTACCCGCGAGGGCTTTTCGGTGGCCAGCCACACGGTGAACAGCCCGCGGTCGGGGATGGCGCCGCCGGAGGTGACGGCGAGCCGCTGCGCGCCCGGACGCGCGGTCAGCGTGCCGGTATCGCGGTCGTAGACCAACCGCGGCCGCAGCTCGGCGAACTCGGTGGACGGGTACTTACCGGACAGCAGATCCAGGGTGGCCTCGAACGCGCCGCGCGGCAGGGTCGCGAACGGGGCACTGCGGCGCACGGTGTCGAACCAGCGGTCGGCGTTCAGCGGCTCCAGCGCGGCCGCCGCCACGGTGTGCTGGGCCAGGATGTCCAGCGGATTGGCCGGCACCCGCATGGTCTCGATCTGGCCGGCCAGCATGCGCTGGACGCTCACCGCACAGCCGAGCAGGTCGGTGCGGTGCTTGGGAAACAGCACGCCCCGCGAGATCTCGCCGACCTGATGGCCGGCCCGCCCGATGCGTTGCAGGCCGTTGGCCACCGACGGCGGCGCCTCAACCTGGATCACCAGATCCACCGCACCCATGTCGATGCCCAGCTCCAGGCTCGACGTCGCCACCACCGCCCTGAGTAGCCCGCGTTTCAGGTCTTCCTCGACCAGGGCGCGCTGCTCCTTGCTGACCGATCCGTGATGGGCGCGCGCCAACAGCAGCGGGGCGCCGAAGCTCTGGCCGCTTGCCATGATGTGGGCCGGCGCGCCGCCGGCCACCTTCGGGTTGGTCTTCTGATCAGGCGCGGCGGGAAGCTCCTCGCCGCAGCGTTCGGCGTGAATTTCGTTGAGCCGCGCGGTGAGTCGTTCGGCCAGCCGCCGCGAGTTGGCGAACACGATGGTCGAGTTGTGCGCTTCGATCAGGTCGACCAGCCGGGCCTCGACATCGGGCCAGATCGAGTTGTTCGCCAGGTTGGCCATGTCGGGCACCGGCACCTGCACGGACAGCTCCAGTGTCTTGGCCGCGGGGGGAGCGACGATGGTGGTCGGCGACCGTCCGGATAAGAACCGGGCGAGTTCCTCGGGCGGACGCACCGTCGCCGACAGGCCGATGCGCTGTGCTCGGCGCCTTCCAGCCGGCCCCGGCGCCAAGTCGTCGAGGCGCTCCAGCGACAGCGCCAGATGAGCGCCCCTCTTGGTGGCCGCGATGGCGTGGATCTCGTCGACGATCACGGTCTCGACGTTGGCCAGCGTCTCGCGGGCGGCCGAGGTCAACATCAAGAACAGCGACTCCGGCGTGGTGATCAGCACGTCGGGCGGCCGCGCGATGAGCTGCCGTCGTGCCGCGGGCGGGGTGTCGCCGGAGCGGACTCCGACGCTGATGTCGGGCGCGGGTAGACCCCGGCGCTCCGCCAGCCGGGTCAGCCCCGCCAGTGGGGTGCGCAGGTTGCGCTCGACGTCGACCCCGAGCGCCTTGAGCGGCGAGACGTAGAGGACGCGGGTTCCGGCCTGCCGATCCGGCGCGGCGGCCAGGCTGTCGAGCGCCCACAGGAAGGCGGCCAATGTCTTGCCGGAGCCCGTCGGAGCAATGACCAAGGTGTTGTCGCCGGCGGCGATGGCGGCCCAGGCACTGGCCTGCGCGGCGGTGGGCGCGGCGAAAGTGCTGGCGAACCAGTCGCGGGTGATCGCGCTGAATCGCCCTAGCGGGTCAAAGCTCACCTGACCATCGTGCCAATGGGTACCGACAACTCACCGTTGCGGCAAGTCGCGTGCGGTCGCCATCGCATGGGCCAGTTGCTCGGGAATCTGTGGCACCCGGGCTATCGCGTCCAGCAGGTTGTGCGCACAGGCGTCGGCAAGGCGGTCGGCGTCGGTGGTGGGGTCCATGATCCGCTGCCGGCAGATTTCGAAGGTGAACGCGATCCAGCCGAAGATGATCACCCGCAGGTCTCGCTCGACCTCCGGCTCCAGCGCGCTGCTGCCCGGGATGCCGCTGACGACCTCGCCGATGCGGGTCATGACGTGTTCCATCTGGCGGTTCTTGGCTTCGTCGTCGATGCCCAGCAGAACCGGGTCCGACCGGCCCAGGCCGACATAGGCGGCCCAGGCTGCTTCCGGGTTCTGCTGGTGATAGGCCATATAGGCCAGCACGCCGGTGCGGATCTCTTCGAACATCGTCAGGCCAGGGGCGGGCGGCTTGTTGGTGGCCGCATACAGCCGGTCCGCCTCGTCCTTGACGACGGCGGCGAAGAACGCCCGCTTGTCGGGGAAGTAGTGATACATCAGGGCGCGCGATACCCCGGCGCGCTCCGCGATCTCGTCGATGCGGACCTCGTCGTAAGGTCGCTTTCCGAAAACTTCCGCCCCCAGGGCCAGCAGTTCGGCGCGTCGGTCCTCAGGGGATAACCGCCTCCTGGCTGTCGCCATGGGGACGATATTACTCATGTCGACCACCAGCTCCGCTAGACCTGATTCTCAGCCGAACTGCACGCCCTGGGCCAGCGGGAGCTCGCGGGAGTAGTTGATCGTGTTGGTGGCGCGGCGCATATAGGCCTTCCAGGCGTCCGAACCGGACTCGCGCCCGCCGCCGGTTTGCTTCTCGCCGCCGAATGCGCCGCCGATCTCCGCCCCCGAGGTACCGATGTTCACGTTGGCGATTCCACAGTCGGATTCGTCGAGGAAGCGCTGCGCCTCGCGCAGGTCATTGGTGAAGATTGCCGACGAAAGCCCTTGCGGCACCGCATTATTGAGCGCGATAGCGTCGTCGAGCTCGTCGTAGGCCAGCACGTAGAGAACCGGCGCGAACGTCTCGGTCGCCACGATGGCCGTCTGCGACGGCATCCGGACCACGGCGGGCGCAACGTAGTAGGCGCTCGGGTGCTCGGCCTGGTGCCGTTCCCCGCCCATGACCTCACCGCCATCGGCGCGCGCCTGCTCCAGCGCGCCCACCATGTCGCGGTAGGCGGTCTCGTGGATGAGCGGGCCGATCAGCGTGGCCGGCACCGACGGGTCGCCCACGGGCAGGTTGCGGAAGGCCTTGGCGACCCGGGTCACCACGTCGTCGGCTATCGAGCGGTGCACGATCAGCCGGCGCAGGCTGGTGCAGCGCTGGCCGGCGGTGCCGGCGGCGGCGAACACGATGCCGCGCACCGCTAGTTCCAGATCGGCCGACGGGGTCACGACGGCCGCATTGTTGCCGCCCAGCTCCAGCAGCGCCCGGCCGAAGCGGGCAGCGACGCGCGGACCGACCTGACGGCCCATCCGCACCGAACCGGTCGCCGACACCAGCGCCACCCTAGGGTCGTCGACGAGCAGCTCTCCCAGATCCGCCTCGCCCAGCAGCAGGCCGCTCACCGAGGGTGGGGCACCGACGTCGGCGGCGGCGCGGGTCAGCAATGCCTGACAGGCCAGCGCCGTCAGCGGTGTCAGCTCCGAGGGCTTCCACACCACGGTGTCCCCGCACACCAGCGCCACCGCGATGTTCCACGCCCACACCGCGACCGGGAAGTTGAACGCGGTGATCACCCCGACCACGCCCAGCGGATGCCAGGTCTCCATCAGCCGGTGTCCCGGGCGCTCCGAGGCGATGGTGCGCCCGTAGAGCTGGCGCGACAGGCCAACCGCGAACTGGCAGATGTCGATCATTTCCTGGACCTCGCCCAGCGCTTCGGCGGTGATCTTGCCGACTTCTACGGTCACCAGCGTGGCGAGGTCGTCCTGGTGTGTGGCGAGCAGCTCGCCGAGCCGGGACACCAGCGCGCCACGCACCGGTGCGGGTGTGTCGCGCCATGTCGAAAACGCTTGTGCCGCTTCGGCGATCGTGCGATCGGCTTGCTCGGGCGTGGTGTAGGCGAGGGTGAACAACGACTCGCCGGTGATCGGGGTGCTGACCGGCATCCCGTGCCTACCCGGCTCGCCCAGGCCGGCGGTTACCCCGATCGCGTCGAAAGCCCCCAGGACCCGGTCGCGTAGCTCGCTGGTGCTGGTCATGCGGCAGCCTCCTTGGCCTGTGCTTCATAGAGTGCGTAGGGGTCGTGGATATCGCGTCCGATTGCCCCGGCCATCCACTCCACGTCGTAGCTGCAATTGTCGACCGCGTCGGCGGCACAGGTATCGCTGCCGTCGCTGTCCAGATTGGAGCGGAAGATTCCGGCCGCCGAGGCGGGCAGGAAGTCCTCGTAGACGATGGGTGCCGACGGGTCGCCGCCACGGTAGTAGGCCAGACCCTGCGCGGCCAGCTCCGCATCCGTGGCCGGGAAGTGGTCCCCCCACACGGCGGCCGGGTCGGCATGTGCCATCGCGGTGTCGTAGCGTTCGCGCCCGCGTGGGGTGAGGGCGACACCGCGCGCCTCGACTTCACCGAAGCGCACCCGCAGGCTGCCCTCGGTGATACGGCCGTCGGCACAGCGAAACAGCCGCGGTTCGGCCAGCGCGCGAAAAGAGGTCTGCCGCAACAACACGGCGGGTCCCGCGGTGCGCGGCGGGCCCTGAATGGTGTCGATCATGGCGATCCCGCGCCCGCTCATCCGGCGGTACAGCTCGTCGATGTCCAGCACCCGCGGCGTCAGGTGATTGATGTGGGTGCTGCCGATCCCGGCGATGTCGGCGGCCACCGCCGACACCCGGGACAGCTCGTCGTACCAGGACTTGTCGATCGGTTCTCGCGACAGCGCGAATGCGGCCACCGCGCCCGCGACGAAAACCTGCGCTTCTGCGGCGTCGCAGCCGCCGTCGGCCGCGATCACCCGCGCCCGGGCCAGCAGCGCGGGATCGAACAACTGCCGCTGCGCCAGGAAGTTCTGCACGCGGTTGCGCAGCCCGGCATCGAAGAACCGGCTGTCGCCGGTGGCCAGCATCGACGTGAACACCCGAAACGGGTTGCGCGCCAGTTCATTTGCTTGAATCGGGCGAAACGCGGTGGACACCACGGGAATCGGCGACCGCGCCGAGCGCAGGTCGTAGCAGCCGACCGGTTCCATGCCGAACGCGGCGAACAGGTCGGCGACGGCGGCGAGCTCGGCAGGGGTGCCCACCCGGATGGCGCCATGCCGTTCGGCGGTAACCCGCCCCAGTGAGCCCAACCGTTCGGCGTCGCCATGGCGCGCCGCGTAGTCGGCGTTGACCTGCGTGCTCACCTTCACCAGCGTGGTGTAGGCGGGCACTTCGGCGGCATACCTGGCCGACAGCCCGGCGGCGAAGCGGGCCCGCAGTTGCCAGGTGGCCAGCCTCTTGACCGGACTCATCGGGTGCCGCCGCTGCGATAGTCTCCGGCCATGGCTGACAAGCTCGACGACATCGACCGGATCCTGGTGCGCGAGCTGGTCGCAGACGGGCGTGCCACCCTCGCGGAGCTGGCCGCCAGCGCGGGCCTCTCGGTCTCCGCGGTCCAGTCGCGGGTACGCCGGCTGGAGTCGCGCGGCGTGGTGACCGGGTATTCGGCGAAGGTCAACCCGGAGGCCGTAGGGCACCTGCTGTCAGCGTTCGTGGCCATCACTCCTCTGGACCCTTCCCAACCCGATGATGCGCCCGCCCGGCTGGAACACATCGACGAAATCGAAGCGTGTCACTCCGTGGCCGGCGAGGAGAGTTACGTCCTGCTGGTGCGCGTCGAGTCCGCCCGGGCCCTGGAGGACCTGCTGCAGCGAATCCGGACAGCCGCCAACGTGCGCACTCGAAGCACCATCATCCTGAATACTTTTTACAGCGATCGGCAGTTCATACCATAATCATTCCGATAGATATCATCTGACTCCGTAAAATCACGGCTAGCATGGTGATATGACTGCCGCCGTGAGATCGTCTGCGCACACCCGACGGCCCATCACGCCAGACCAGGTCCACGACGTGCTGGGCCGCAGCATTCTGGTCGACGGCCTCGATCTGGTGCTCGATCTGTCCCGGTCGGCCGGCTGCTATCTGGTCGACGCCCGAACCGGCCGGCGTTACCTGGACATGTTCACCTTCGTCGCCTCCTCGGCACTGGGCATGAACCATCCGGCGCTGGCCGGCGACGAGGAATTTCGTGCCGAGCTCACCGAGGCCGCGCTGAACAAACCCAGCAACTCCGATGTGTATTCGGTGGCGATGGCTCGCTTCGTCGAGACCTTCGTCAGGGTGTTGGGCGACCCGGAGCTGCCGCATCTGTTCTTCGTCGAGGGCGGCGCTTTGGCGGTGGAGAACGCCCTCAAGGTCGCATTCGACTGGAAGAGCCGCCACAACCAGGCGCGCGGCATCGATCCGGCGCTCGGCACCCGGGTGCTGCACTTGAGCGGGGCATTTCACGGCCGCAGCGGCTATACCCTGTCGCTGACCAACACCAAACCCGTTACGGTGGCCCGCTTTCCGAAATTCGACTGGCCGCGCATCGAGGCACCCTATATCCGACCCCGAGCCGACATGGATGCGCTGGAAACCGAGGCGCTGCGGCAGGCCCGCGCGGCATTCGAGGCGCACCCCCATGACATCGCCTGTTTCATCGCCGAGCCGATCCAGGGAGAAGGCGGCGACCGTCACTTCCGGCCCGAGTTCTTCGTGGCGATGCGCCAGTTGTGTGACGAACACGATGCGCTGCTGATTTTCGACGAGGTGCAGACCGGCTGTGGGCTCACGGGAACCCCTTGGGCCTACCAGCAATTGGGTGTGGCGCCCGATGTCGTCGCCTTCGGCAAGAAGACGCAGGTGTGCGGGATGATGGCGGGCCGCCGAGTCGACGAGATCACCGACAACGTGTTCGCGGTCAAGTCGCGGCTCAACTCGACGTGGGGCGGAAACCTGGTCGACATGGTGCGGGCCCGCCGCATCCTGGAGGTGATCGAAGGCGAAGGGCTATTCGAACATGCGGCCCGCCAGGGCCGCCACCTGCGCGCCCGGCTCGACGAGCTTGCCCAGGAGTTCCCGGGCCTGGTTCTGCATCCGCGCGGCCGGGGGCTGATGTGTGCCTTCAGCCTGCCGACCACCGCGGACCGTGACGACGTGATCCGCCGGTTGTGGCAACGCGGGGTGATCGTGCTGCCGGCGGGTGACGACGGGGTGCGCTTCCGTCCGGCGTTGACCGTCACGCGCGCCGAGATCGACGCCGCGATCGCCGGTGTACGTGCCGCATTGACGGCTGTGACCTAGTCGGACCGGGTGCACCGTTTACCTGGGCTGACCGCGGGGTATGGAAACGTTGTACTCCGCGAACGCGGGATTGGGGTTCAGGAATGCAGAAGACACGCGAGCGGTCACCCGGTGACCGATTAGGACAGGACGACGCCGAGGTTCGCGCCGCCATCCGGTTCGCAGTCCTGGCCGCGGCCGCCGGTGTGGGTTTTGTCATCATGGCGGCCTTGTGGGTCAGCACGTGCGGTGGCGCGGGATTGGACACGGTGGCCTGTGGCCCGCCGGAGCGGACCCTGCTGGCCTTCGGCGGCCCGCTGATTCTGTTGGCCGGTGGGATCTGGGCCTTCATCCGCACCTATCAGGTGTGGCGAGCACGCGGTACCTGGTGGGGATGGCACGGTGCCGGATGGTTCTTGTTGACGCTGATGGTGGTGGCCGTGTCCATGGGCGTGCCTCCCATCGCCGGCCCGGCACTGGCGGTTAGTTGGCTCTGATCCCGCCATCCCGCAAGTCCGGTCGCTGACGAGTGAGAACGAGGAGGAGCCATGGGGGATACCTACCGCGACCCCGTCGACCACCTGCATACGACGCGTCCGCTGGCCGGTGAGTCACTGATCGACGTGCTGCACTGGCCCGGGTATCTGCTGGTGGTGGCCGGGGTTATCGGCGGTGTCGGATCTCTTGCCGCCTTCGGTACCGGGCATGACTCCCAGGGCATGGTCGCCGGTGTCGCAGCGCTCGTGGTCACGGTGGCCGGGCTGGTGTGGCTGGCCGTCGAGCACCGGCGGGTGCGCCGAATCGCCGAACGGTGGTATGCCGAACATCCCGAGGTACCGCGCCAACGGCTGGCCAGCTAGCAGCTCCGGCTGGCGCCTCACCGCAAAACCCGGCGGCGGTTTTGTTTTACCGGTGGCGCCGACGGGGTATCAGGTGTGAACCATGACGAGTACTGGCTTTGCCGCGTCGGCACTGTCACCCCATCATCGGGGACAGGATCACGAAGGCACCGACATAGATTGCTGCAGCGACCGCGATCAAAACCACCAAGGTGATCCCGGCAATCACCGCGATGCGCCGGAGCCGGCGCGTCCGGATTGTGTCGGTCGCGTCCGCCTCGTCCATGGCTGGTTGAATACCCGGTGGCGACCATGACCAACCGGTTAGAACGCGCGGCCCAAAACGGGCCTCCGGAAGGCGATCGGAAAGGGACCGAAATCGACAGCCAAATCGGGACCCAAATCAGTAGTAGTAGTGTCGGTCAAAAATTGCCGGGAGGCCACATGAGCGATGCCGACGCGCGTCCCAACAGGCACCAACGCGGCGAGCGCGCCGTCGAGCTGAAAGTTGCTGCGCGCTTGGAGAATCTGGCGATCCTGCGCACCCTGGTCGGCGCCATCGGCACCTTCGAGGACTTGGATTTCGACGCGGTCGCCGACCTGAGACTGGCGGTCGACGAAGTGTGTACCCGGCTGATCCGTTCCGCCACACCGAACGCGACCTTGACGCTGGTGGTCGACCCGCACGACGACGAACTCGTGGTGGAGGCGTCCGCGATGTGCGACACCCACGACGTCGTGGCACCGGGCAGCTTCAGCTGGCATGTCCTGACGTCGCTGGCCGACGACGTCCAGACTTTCCACGACGGTCGCATGCCCGACGCCGCCGGCAGTGTGTTCGGCATTGTGTTGACGGCCCGACGGGCGGCCTCTGGCAGGTGACGCCGCGTGCTGCCGGCGGTTCTGCTTCACGGCCGAACGAATACGCCGATGTCCCGGAGATGTTTCGTGAGTTGGCCGGTTTTGACCCCGACTCACCGGATTTCCAGCGCCACCGCGACAAGATCGTGGAGCGCTGCCTACCGCTGGCCGATCACATCGCCCGGCGGTTCGAGGGACGCGGCGAACCCCGCGACGACCTGATTCAGGTCGCCCGGGTCGGATTGGTCAACGCGGTAGTCCGCTTCGACGTCGAGACCGGGTCGGATTTCGTCTCGTTCGCCGTGCCCACCATCATGGGGGAAGTCCGGCGGCACTTCCGGGACAACAGTTGGTCAGTCAAGGTTCCTCGCCGGCTGAAGGAACTGCACCTGCGGTTGGGCACCGCCACCGCCGAGTTGTCGCAGCGGCTCGGCAGGGCGCCCACCGCTACCGAACTCGCCGCCGAACTCGGTATGGACCGCGGCGAGGTCGTCGAAGGGCTGGTGGCGGGCAGCTCTTACAACACGCTGTCGATCGACAGCGGTGGTGGTAACGAAGACGACGACGCGCGTGCCATCGCGGACACCCTCGGCGACATGGATGCCGGCCTGGACCGGATAGAAGATCGCGAGTCGCTTCGCCCGCTGCTCGAGGCGCTGCCCGAGCGCGAGCGAACGGTGTTGATCCTGAGGTTTTTCGAGTCGATGACGCAGACCCAGATCGCCGAGCGGGTCGGCATCTCCCAGATGCACGTGTCCCGGCTGCTGGCCAAGTCGCTAGCGCGGCTCCGCGACCAGCTCGAGTAGGCGCAGGTCGCCGTCGGGGGCGCCGTTCACCGGGTTCACCGGCTCCATGACCGGCAGCGCGCCGTCGGGATCGCAAATCTCGAGTAACCGCGACACAGCCCGGCTCGGCACCAGCGCCCACCGGATGTCTGCCGCCGAGCAGACCACGTTGATTCGGTGAAGAGCGGAAAACCCGGCAGTACCAATGAATTCCAGGTGGCGTAGGTCCAGGGTCAGCCACCGGCAAGACCGCACGCACTGCTGCACGTATCCGGTGAGCTGATCGGCATTGGCGGCGTCGAGCTCACCTTCCACGGTGATCACGCCGGCCGACGGCCCATAGCTGGCAGTGAAGTCAGCGGTTCCGCATTTCTGCCAGGATTGGATCACAGACAATCGTGGACTCCATCCATCGAGCGTTTGTTGCTGTCGACCACGCCGCGTCTGCGCGGGACCGCTATACAGGGAGTTTGCCTTCCTGGCGACCCTGACGCACTGACAGGACGTAGCTCCGGGCGGCTGTGAACTCAACCTGTTTCGAGGCTACCCGGCGGGTGCCGGGGCGACAACGTTCTCCGATCTGACTCAGAGAATCGCTGGTCAGACGGGGTTTGGCTCGGTGATCGGCTACTTGATCTCGGCGAGCACCGTGCCCTGCGTGATGGCTGCCCCGGCCTCGACCGCCAGGCCGGTGATGACGCCGTCCTTGTGGGCGGTGACCGGGTTTTCCATCTTCATCGCCTCAAGGACCACCACAAGATCGCCGGTGACGACTTCTTGTCCTTCTTCGACAGCGACCTTCACCACGGTGCCCTGCATGGGTGCGGTCACCGCGTCGCCGGAGGCTGCCGCGCCGCTGTGGGCGCCGCGCTTGCGCGGCTTGGGCTTGCGCCGGATGACGCCGACCGGGTCGCAGCCGCCGCCGCCGGACAGCGCCAGGTCGGCGGGCAGTGACACCTCGACCCGTCGACCGTCGACCTCGACGACCACCTTCTGCCGCGGCCGGGCGTCTTCCTCGTCGCTGGGCTCGCCGGCGGTGAAGGGTTCGACGGTGTTGTTCCACTCGGTCTCGATCCAACGGGTGTGCACCGAGAAGCCGTCCTGGTCGCCGATGAACGCCGGGTCGGCCACCACCGCCCGGTGGAAGGGGATGACGGTGGCCAGACCCTCCACCTCGAATTCGTCCAGCGCGCGACGCGCGCGGGCCAGCGCCTCGGCGCGGTCGGCGCCGTGGACGATCAGCTTGGCCAGCATCGAGTCGAACTGGCCGCCGATCACCGAGCCGGTCTCCACGCCGGAATCCAGCCGGACGCCCGGGCCGCTGGGCGGGTGGAATTTGGTCACCGGTCCGGGCGCGGGCAAGAATCCGCGCCCGGCGTCCTCGCCGTTGATCCGGAACTCGATGGCGTGCCCGCGGGGGGTGGGGTCCTCGGTGATGTCCAGCTTTTCGCCGTTGGCGATCTTGAACTGCTGCAGCACCAAGTCGATACCGGCGGTTTCCTCGGTGACCGGGTGCTCGACCTGCAGGCGGGTGTTGACCTCGAGGAAGGAGATGAGGCCGTCCTGTCCGACCAGGTATTCGACGGTCCCGGCGCCGTAGTAGTGGGCCTCTTTGCAGATCCGCTTGGCCGATTCGTGGATTTCCTTGCGCTGCGCGTCCGTCAGGAATGGTGCCGGGGCCTCCTCGACCAGCTTCTGGTAGCGGCGCTGCAGTGAGCAGTCGCGGGTCCCGGCGACCACGACGTTGCCGTGCTGGTCGGCGATTACCTGCGCCTCGACGTGGCGCGGCTTGTCCAGGTAACGCTCGACGAAGCACTCGCCGCGGCCGAACGCGGCGGTGGCTTCCCGCACCGCCGACTCGTAGAGTTCGGGGATTTCGTCGATGGTGCGGGCCACCTTCATGCCCTTGCCGCCGCCGCCGTGGGCGGCCTTGATCGCGATCGGCAAGCCGTATTCGTTGGCGAAGGCGATCACCTCGTCGGCGTCTTTGACCGGGTCGGGGGTGCCGGGCACCAGCGGAGCCTGCGCGCGGGCGGCGATGTGACGAGCGGTGACCTTGTCGCCGAGGTCGCGGATCGACTGGGGGCTGGGCCCGATCCAGATCAGCCCGGCGTCAATCACCGCCTGGGCGAAGTTGGCGTTTTCCGACAGGAAGCCGTAGCCGGGGTGGATGGCGTTGGCACCGGACTTGGCCGCCGCGTCGAGCAGCTTTTCGAAGTCCAGGTAGGACTCGGCCGAGGTTTGACCACCGAGGGCGAACGCCTCGTCGGCCAGCCGTACGTGCGGAGCCTCGGCGTCGGGTTCGGCGTAGACGGCCACGCTGGCCAGACCGGCATCCCGGGCCGCCCGGATCACCCGGACTGCGATCTCACCGCGGTTGGCGACGAGAACCTTGGTGATCCTGGAGCTGGCGTGACTGGCCACTGCGCCTCCTGTAGGGCTGAACGTCCTTAAGAGAATTTCTTACAAGTCTTGTTCCGGGAAGTTTATGCGCCGCGCCGTGGGGCCGGGCACGCGGTTCCCGGTTCAGGCCGTCTCGCGCAGTCGGCGCTTGATCCTGGCCAGCATCGCTGACATGCCACGCAGCCGAAGCGGGCTGATCAGAGCGGCCAAACCCAGTTCGGCGTAGAAATCCTCGGGCACCGCCAAAATGTCGGCTGCCGGCTGGCCGTCGAGGCCCGCGGCCAGTATCGAGGCGAAGCCGCGGGTGGTCGGCGCTTCGGCCGGCGCGCTGAAGTGCAGGCGCACGCGCTGCGGATTGCTGGCGTCAACGTGCAAGAACAGCGGGGACTGGCATTCGGGCACTGGCTCCATGGCCTGTTCCTCGAGCTCGGCGGGCAGTGCTGGGAGTTCGTCGGCGAATTCCAACAGCAGCTTCAGCTTGTCCTGGCCCTGGACTTCGGCGAAGTCGGACACCACCTCGGCCAACGGCGCGGGCAGACTCATCGCTCGGGCACGGCTCCCGGATCTTCTCCCGCGACGATCGGCACGCGCACGGTGTTGCCCCACTCGGTCCACGACCCGTCGTAGTTGCGGACGCCGGGCTTGCCGAGCAAATGCGTGAGCACGAACCAGGTATGACTGGACCGCTCGCCGATGCGGCAGTAGACGACGGTCTTGTCGTCGGGGTTCAAGAAGCCGTAGAGCTCTTCCAGTTCCTCGCGGCTGCGGAACCGCCCGCTCTCGTCGACGGCCTTACTCCACGGAATCGACCGGGCGGTGGGAATGTGGCCGCCGCGCAGTACGCCTTCCTCGGGGTACTCGGGCATGTGGGTGCGTTTGCCGGTGTACTCGTCGGGCGAACGCACGTCGATCAGCGGTTGATTGCCCAGGATGTCCAGCACGTCGTCCTTGTACGCGCGGATGGGGCCGTCGTTGCGCTGCACCACGGGGTAGCCGGTCGACGTCTTGTCGGGCACCTCCAGGGTGGTGTCGCGGCGCTCGGCGAGCCAGAGGTCACGTCCGCCGTTGAGCAGGCGCACATCGGGGTGGCCGAACAGGGTGAAAACCCAGAGCGCGTAGGCCGCCCACCAATTGCTCTTGTCGCCGTAGATCACCACGGTGTCGTCGCGGGCAATGCCCTTGCGGTCCATCAAGGCGGCGAACTGCTGGCCGTCGATGTAGTCGCGCACCGTTGGGTCGTTGAGGTCGGTGTGCCAGTCGACCTTGACCGCACCCGGAATATGGCCGACGTCGTAAAGCAGGACATCCTCGTCGGATTCGACGATCGCCAGGCCGGGCGCGCCCAGGTGGGCGGACAGCCAATCGGCGGTCACGAGCCGTTCGGGGTGGGCGTAGGCCGACAAGGTAGGACTCGGATCTGTGGGCAGGGGCACGTTATCGAGCCTACCGCTGGCCCAGCAAGCGCCCGTAGCTCAGTGCTTGTGAACCACTCGTTCGGCCAGGCCCGGATTCCAGACGGTGATATCCAGACGCCCGTCGCGGACCTCTACCGCCGATGCTCCGGTGATGTCGGCTGCGAAGAGCTCGAATTGCTGCCCACGCACATCCAATCCGGTCTGGTCGAACAGGGTTTCGGCGAAACGGCGAAGCAGCGCGGTGTCGGTGGCGACGTGGGCCAGACCCCACAGCTTCGCGTCGCCATCGGTCACCTGGGTGTCGACGGTCGCGGTGTGCAGGCAGAACCGCGGGTCGCGCGCAAGATCGCGGAACTTGGTGGTGCCGGGCATCCCGGGCAACAGCAACCGGTTCTCGAAAATGTGCGGCTCCATAGGGCTGATCCGCGGGAAGCCGTCCGAGCGAAGGGTGGCCAGTAGACAAAGGTTGCCGGCGGCGCGATGACGTCGCCTGAAAATGGCGGCGATGTGCGGGGCGTCGGCGCTGAATTCGGCCCACGTGGTCATGCCACAACACTATGGGCGCCCTCAGGTGGCTAGCGCGACACGTGAACGTCGGCAAAACACACGCGGACGTCGGACGCAGCCGATGAGGTTTCGCAGACTTGACTCGCCATGCAGGTCAATCGCCGGCGTCGCGCGCCCATAATGTGGCGACCGACAGCCCAACCCGCGGCAATAGTGATCGCAGGAGTGGCAGGCTCAGTCCGATCACGTTGGACGGATCGCCGTCGATTCTGTCGACAAACCAGCCGCCTAAGCCGTCGAGGGTGAACCCGCCTGCGACCCGCAACGATTCACCGCTGGCCAAATACGATTCGAGATCGCCCGGTGATGGACTCCCGAAATACACTGTGGTTATTGCGGTTTCGCCGACATTATGAATAATCCTGTTGTCCTGCAGGCGGATAACGCAATGGCCGGTATAAAGTTGTCCGGCGCGTCCCGCCATTGACTGCCATTGTTGCCGCGCGCTGGCGATAGATTGGGGCTTGCCACATAACCTGCCATCCAGCTGCAACATCGAATCACAGCCCACGACAACGCAATCGCTTGCGAGCGAGGGGTGCACCGCCGCTGCGACATGCTCGGCTTTGGCTCGGGCGAGCGCGCCCACCACCTCGTCGGGTGAAGCTTCGGGCCGCAAACCGCAGATGAGCGCGTCCTCGTCGACACCGGAGGCTACGACTAGCGGGTCCACGCCGGCTTGGCGAAGCACCTTGAGCCGGCCGGGGGATGCGGACCCGAGCACCAACCGGGTCATCGGCGCATGTGCAGCATTTCCTGCAGCGTGATGCGTTGCCAGCTGAACACGGGGAACCGCAGTTTGTCGACCGGCAAGCCCCATCGAGTGGGCTCGGTTTCCGGCGCCGGCGGCGCACCGCCGACGCTGCCCAGCACCGCCACCAGTGCCGCCAACTCCTGATCGGTGGGGTGGCCCTTGACGATCTCGATGTGCGGTTCGTGCTGGTGAGGTGCGGGGTCGGTGGTATTGGTTTCGTTCGTCTCGTTGCGCTCATTCATTGCGTTCGCTCCGTTCACAGGGGAATGTTCCCGTGCTTCTTCGGCGGCTGCTGCGCGATCTTGCGTTCCAGCAGCCGCAGCGCCGTACCGACGTAGCCGCGGGTGTACGACGGCGGGATCACCGCGTCGACGTACCCGCGCTCAGCGGCGATATACGGGTTGACCAGCGTGTCCTCGTATTCCTGCTGCAGCTGAAGCCGCAACGCGTCGACGTCCTCGCCGTCTTTGGCCGCCTGCGCGAGCTGCTGGCGGTACACGAAGCCCACGGCCCCGGAAGCGCCCATCACCGCGATCTGCGCGGTCGGCCAGGCCAGGTTGACGTCGCAGCCCATGTCCTTGGAGCCCATCACGCAGTACGCGCCGCCGTAGGCCTTGCGGGTGATGACGGTGATCTTCGGGACGGTGGCCTCGCCGTAGGCGTAGAGCAGCTTGGCGCCGCGGCGGATGATGCCGTTGTATTCCTGGTCGGTGCCGGGCAAGAAGCCCGGGACATCGACGAACATCACGATGGGAATGTTGAAGCAGTCGCAGGTCCGCACGAATCGCGCGGCTTTCTCCGAGGCGTTGATGTCCAGGCAGCCGGCGAACTGGGTGGGCTGGTTGGCGACGATCCCCACCGGCCGGCCCTCGATGCGCCCGAACCCGACGATGATGTTCTGCGCGTAGCCGGCCTGGATCTCGAGGAACTCGTCCTCGTCGAGGATGCGGGTGACCACTTCGTGCATGTCGTAGGGCTGGTTCGGGGAGTCGGGGATCAGCGTGTCCAGCTCGAGGTCCTCGTCGGTCAGGTTCTCCTCGACCGGCCCTTCGGGGACGGCCGCGGGGTAGCGCGGCGGGTCGGTGAAGTTGTTGGGCGGCAGGTAGCTCAGCAGCTCGCGCACGTAGTCGAACGCGTCCTGCTCGCCGGACGCGACATAGTGCGCGGTTCCGGATTTCGCCATATGGGTGTGGCCACCGCCGAGTTCCTCCATGGTGACGTCCTCGCCGGTGACCGTCTTGATGACGTCCGGGCCGGTGATGAACATCTGGCTGGTCTGGTCGACCATGACGACGAAGTCGGTCAGCGCGGGGGAGTAGACGTGCCCACCGGCCGCGGCGCCCATGATCAGCGAGATCTGCGGGATGACGCCGGAGGCCAGGATGTTGTTGCGGAAAATCCGGCTGTACAGGCCCAGCGAGACGACGCCTTCCTGAATGCGCGCACCCGCCCCGTCGTTGATGCCGATCAGCGGACGGCCGGTCTTGACCGCCAGCTCCTGCACTTTGACGATCTTCTCGCCGTACACCTCACCCAGGCTGCCGCCGAACACGGTGGCGTCCTGGCTGAAGATGCACACGTCGCGGCCGTCGATGGTGCCGTAGCCGGTGACCACCCCGTCGCCCAGCGGACGGTTGTTCTCCAATCCGAAATTGGTGCTGCGGTGCCGTGCCAGCGCGTCCAGCTCGACGAACGAGTCCTCGTCCAGCAGGGCGTAGATGCGCTCCCGGGCCGTCAGCTTGCCCTTGGCGTGCACCTTCTCGATGGCGGTCTCGCCCACCGGATGCAGGGACTCGGCCCGACGCTTGTGCAGCTCCGCGAGCTTGCCCGCGGTGGTGTGGATGTCGATCGTGTGCTCGGCGGCGGGCTCGGCAGTATGGTCGGTAACGCTCGTCATGGGAGTCGATGGTATCGGCAGCCACCGCCTCCGCCGTCAGGAAGCCATCGCTTGTCGCACATCCAGCGTTCTCGCCGTCGCGCAGTGCGCATCGGCAGCGCGTGCCTTCGGGCGGCCGGCTGGGCCTACCTGCCTAGGTTCCAGTAGTCCCGCGGCTGCCGAACAGGAGCCCGCCCTTGCCGCCCTTGCCGCCGTTGCCGCCGTCGCCACCGGCGCCGATCAGGGCGCCCGCGCCGCCGCTGCCGCCGTTGCCGCCGTTGCCGCCGTCGCCGATCAATTGAGCGTTGCCGCCGCCGCCGGTGCCGCCGTCGCCATCAGTGCCGGCGGTGCCGCCGATGCTGGTGGTGCCGCCCGTACCGCCGGGGAGAACATCGGGATGCCTGCCCGGCGTTCGGCGTTTTGACAGCTTCCCGGCTGGTCTGGAACGGACCAGCCGGCGATCAACGTCTAGAGCCCGGCCCGGCAGATCGTCCCAGCGGTTCAGCTGGCGCCCCCAGTCGTAGAGCCGTGGCGGGAACGGCCCGGACCGGCGTGGTTGAGGTCTTCCCGGGAGTGCCTAGGCTGAGCCGTGATGAACCGGGATCAGCTCAGGCTGCCACTCGATTCCGCGGCCCTGCGTGCCGAGGCGATCGGCTCGGGATGGCGCCAACTCGACGTCGTGGAGCAGACCGGCTCCACCAACGCCGATCTACTTCAGCGCGCGGCCTGCGGAGCCGATATCGACAGGGCGGTCTTGATCGCCGAGCACCAAACCGCCGGACGCGGACGCCATGGCCGGGGCTGGACGGCCGCGCCCCGCGCGCAGATCACCATGTCGGTCGGCGTGCGTATCGACGTCGTCGCCACCGCCGCGTGGGGCTGGCTGTCGCTGGCCACCGGGCTGGCAGTGATCGACGCGGTCACCCCACTGATCGCTGCCGGCGGGATTGAAGCACGCCTGAAGTGGCCCAACGACGTGCTGGCCGGGTCCGCCGCAGCCATGGGCAAGCTGGCGGGCATCCTGGCCGAGGTCGCTCAACCGTTCGCAGTGATCGGTGTCGGACTCAACGTCACGCAGGACCCCGAGGAGGTCGACGGTCCCGGGGCGACGTCGTTGTTCGACCTCGGCGTGGCGGCTCCGGACCGGAACCAGCTGATCCCCGGGCTGTTACGAGGCCTCGCGGCACGGATCGCCCAGTGGCACGACGCAGACGCGCTACTGGCGTCCGACTACCGGGCCCGCAGCCTGACCATCGGTTCGCGCGTGCGGGTGCAGCTGCCGGGGGGGAACGACGTCGTCGGGGTCGCGCGCGACATTGACGACCGGGGCCGGCTCTGTGTCGAAACCGAGGGTGAGCCGGTGCTGGTGTCAGCCGGTGACGTGGTGCATCTGCGTTAGTTAAGGTCGCCACCATGAGGTATCCGGACAACGCCATGGCCGCCGGCGAGCAGGTGGTCCTGCATCGCCACCCGCACTGGAAACGGCTGATCTGGCCGGTCGTGGTGCTGATCCTGGTCACCGGCCTGGCCGCACTGGGTTCCGGGTTCGTCAACTCGACACAGTGGCCGCAGCTGACGAAGAACATCCTTCACGGCGTCATCTGGGGCATCTGGCTGGTGATCGTCGGGTGGGGCACGCTGTGGCCGTTCCTGAGCTGGCTGACCACGCATTTCGTCGTCACCAACAGACGAGTGATGTTTCGGCATGGCGTGCTGACCCGAACCGGCATCGACATCCCGTTGGCACGGATCAACAGCGTGGAGTTTCGTGACCGGATCACCGAACGGATGTTTCGCACCGGGACGCTGATCATCGAGTCGGCGTCACACGATCCGCTGGAATTCCCCGACATTCCGCGCCTGCGCGAAGTGCACGCGCTGCTGTATCACGAAGTTTTCGACACCCTGGGCTCGGAGGAAGCGCCCAGCTGAGCCAACCGGCCGGTCCGGCTCCTCTTACTGCGCCAGGCGCGCAGCAGGGTGACGTTGCCGCCCTCGAGGGTGTCCTCCAAGACCTCGGCGATACCACCGGCGGTCAGGGCCGATTCCAGCGCCTTGTCCGGGTTGCGGGCGAACTCGTCGGGGAATACCCAGCGCCGGAACGCCCAGAACCGAAACGCCATCTGCAGCAGATTGCCGATGATGTAGGCCGAGACGAAGTCGGCGATGTTCTCCACCGTCAACGAGACCGTTGGCACCCGCAGCTGCAGGACGTAGCTGGAGACCCACAGCGGAGCCATGCTCAGCAGCACCCCGACGCCGCTGAACGCGAAGAACAGCAGGGCTTCATGGTGGCGCTCGCGGCCGCCGCGGTCGCGGAAGCTCCATTCCCGGTTCAGCACGTAGGACGCGATGACCGCGACGATCCCGGCGATCACCTTGGCCGTTACCGGCTTGGGCTCGAGAATCGTCAGCTTCAGCGTGTAGAAAATTGCCGAGTCGATGATGAACGTGGTGCCGCCGACGATGGCGAATTTGATCAGCTCATGGTGGCGCTGCGCATAGGGCTGAACCACCCCGGGAAGGCGCGCAATCGTGGCATCGGCAAAGGACACAACACGTCAGTGTACGGATCGACGCGAAATCGACGCAAAATGCTACATAACGATCTGGTACTGCAGCCGTCAAACACGCCGGTGGCGGGCCATGACACCATGATGGCCGTGCCGAGTTCCCGCACCCCGATAGTGGTCCCGCTGGTCGCCATGGTCGGCGGTGGTCAGCTGGCCCGGATGACCCACCAGGCCGCCATCGCGCTGGGTCAGAACCTGCGCGTCTTGGCCACCTCCGCTGACGAGTCGGCCGCGCAGGTGACGCCCAATGTGGTGATCGGGTCGCACACCGACATCGACGACCTGCGCCGTGTCGCGGCCGGGGCTCACGTGCTCACTTTCGACCACGAGCATGTCCCGACCGAGTTGCTGGAAAAGCTTGTCGCCGAAGGCGTCAACGTGGCGCCGCCGCCGCAGGCCCTGGTGCACGCCCAGGACAAGCTCGTGATGCGGCAGAAGTTGGCGGCCCTGGGCGCCCCGGTGCCGCGCTACACCGGCATCGAGAGGCTCGACGACCTGCACTGCCTGGACGCGTTCGCCGGGCAGGTAGACGCACCGCTGGTGGTCAAGGCGGTTCGCGGCGGTTACGACGGCCGGGGCGTGCGCATGGCGCGCGACCTCGCCGATGCCCGCGACATCGCGCGCGACTATCTGACCAATGGTGTGGCGGTGCTGGTCGAGGAGCGGGTGGCGCTGCGCCGGGAACTCTCGGCGCTGGTGGCGCGGTCGCCGTTCGGCCAGGGCGCGGCCTGGCCGGTGGTCCAGACGGTGCAACGCGACGGCATCTGCGTCCAGGTGATCGCGCCCGCGCCAGAGCTGACCGGCGACTCGGCCGCGGCCGCGCAGCAGCTGGCGTTGCGGCTGGCCGCCGAACTGGGTGCGGTGGGGGTGCTCGCCGTCGAGCTCTTCGAGACGACCGACGGCACGCTGCTGGTCAACGAACTTGCGATGCGGCCGCACAACTCCGGGCACTGGACCATGGACGGGTCTCGGACCAGTCAGTTCGAGCAGCATCTGCGCGCGGTGCTCGACTATCCGCTCGGCGACACCGACGCGATCGTCCCGGTGACGGTGATGGCCAACGTGCTCGGCGCCGCCGCGCCGCCGGCAATGTCGCTCGACGAGCGACTGCACCACCTGTTCGCGCGGATGCCCGAAGCCAAGGTTCATCTGTACGGCAAGGCGGAGCGGCCCGGCCGCAAGGTGGGACACCTCAACCTCCTCGGCACCGAAGGTACTGACCTGCAACAGCTGCGGGACCGCGCCGAGCTTGCCGCGCATTGGTTGTCACATGCACAGTGGACCGACGGATGGGATCCCCATGCCGCCGGCGACGATGCACCGGGCGCACGCCCACCCAAGCGGGAGGTACCCCCTCCCGTGTGGGGGGGAGAAAGCGATGTGGAGGAGCGACGGATGGGATCCGCATGACCGAACAGCCCCGGGTCGCGGTGATCATGGGCAGCGACAGCGACTGGTCGGTGATGGCCGACGCCGCCGCGGCGCTGGCCGAATTCGACGTCCCGACCGAGGTGCGGGTGGTGTCGGCGCATCGCACCCCGGTGCTGATGTTCGACTACGCACGCGGCGCCGCCGACCGCGGCATCGAGATCATCATCGCCGGCGCCGGCGGCGCCGCCCACCTTCCCGGTATGGTCGCCTCCGCCACGCCGCTACCGGTGATCGGGGTGCCGGTGCCGCTGGCCCGGCTCGACGGCCTGGACTCGCTACTGTCGATCGTGCAGATGCCGGCCGGGGTGCCGGTGGCTACGGTGTCCATCGGCGGGGCTCGCAACGCCGGCCTGCTGGCGGTGCGGATGCTGGGGTCGTCTGATCCACAATTGCGGGCGCGCGTCATGGCATTCCAGGACCGGCTGGCCGAGACCGTCCGGGCCAAGGATGCGGAACTGCAGAAGCGTGCGGGTAAGTTAACCCGCGACTGAAGGAGACTAGGAGGTCTCGCACAATGGCTGGTTGGGCCGGAAACCCGTCGTTCGATGTGTTCCAGCTACCCGAAGAGCACCAGGAATTGCGGGCGGCGATTCGTGCGCTGTCGGAAAAGGAAATCGCTCCGTATGCCGCGGACGTGGACGAGAATTCCCGGTTCCCGCAGGAGGCGCTGGATGCGCTCAACGCATCGGGCTTCAACGCCGTGCACGTGCCTGAGGAGTACGGCGGCCAGGGTGCCGACTCGGTGGCGGCCTGCATCGTCATCGAGGAGGTCGCCCGCGTCGACGCGTCCGCCTCGTTGATTCCCGCGGTCAACAAGCTGGGCACCATGGGGCTTATCCTGCGCGGCTCGGAAGACCTGAAGAAGCAGGTATTGCCGTCGCTCGCCGACGGCACCGCGATGGCCTCCTACGCCTTGAGTGAGCGCGAGGCCGGCAGCGATGCGGCATCGATGCGCACCCGCGCCAAGGCCGACGGCGACGACTGGATTCTCAACGGCGCCAAGTGCTGGATCACCAACGGCGGCAAATCGTCGTGGTACACGGTGATGGCGGTGACCGACCCGGACAAGGGCGCCAACGGCATCTCGGCGTTCATGGTGCACAAGGACGACGAGGGCTTCACCGTCGGTCCCAAGGAACGCAAGCTCGGAATCAAGGGTTCGCCCACCACGGAGCTGTACTTCGAGAACTGCCGCATCCCGGGCGACCGGATCATCGGCGAGCCGGGCAGCGGTTTCAAGACGGCACTGGCCACGCTGGACCACACCCGTCCCACCATCGGCGCCCAGGCCGTGGGGATCGCCCAGGGCGCCCTGGACGCCGCCATCGCCTACACCAAGGACCGCAAGCAGTTCGGCGAGTCGATCAGCACCTTCCAGGCCGTGCAATTCATGCTCGCCGACATGGCGATGAAGGTGGAGGCGGCCCGGTTGATGGTCTACACCGCCGCCGCACGCGCCGAGCGCGGTGAGCAGAACCTGGGCTTCATCTCCGCGGCATCGAAATGCTTTGCCTCCGACGTCGCGATGGAGGTCACCACCGACGCGGTCCAGCTGTTCGGCGGCGCCGGCTACACCGTCGACTTCCCGGTCGAGCGAATGATGCGCGACGCCAAGATCACTCAGATCTACGAGGGCACCAACCAGATCCAGCGCGTGGTGATGTCACGGGCGTTGCTGCGCTGACATCTTCGGGACAACCCCAAACAACCGGGCCCACGCTCGGGATCCGCCAGTAAAGTCGAGCTCGCAGCATTGCCGACCGTCGGGGCGGGAGGCAGGTGCGGGCACAACCGGACACCGGCTATCGTCGGTCATCGTCGGACTCGAGCAAACGGGTACACCGCGGCCAGGGGGAGTGAGGTAGAAGGCGTGGTTATCTGTGCGCGCGCCAGGTAAGCGCGACCTGACGCCTGGGCCGGGTCCCGGCATCGCCCCCACAGCGCAACGGCAGTCGTTGTCCTTGCTGCTGATCGAAGACGATCGGGCCGACGCCGTCCTCGTCGAAAACCTGATCGCCGACGCGGCCAGCGATATCGAGGTGAGATGGGCGCCCTCGATGGCACACGCCGAGCGCGAGCTGGACTTCGCCCGGCCCGACTGCGTGCTGCTGGACCTGAACCTTCCCGACGCCAACGGGATGGACGCGCTAGCTCGCATCGCCGAACGCGATCCCACCGTGCCGATCGTCGTGCTGACCGGGCTGAACGACGAGTACTTCGGCGCCACCGCGGTGGCGGCGGGAGCGCAGGACTACTTGGTCAAGGGACGAGTCGAACCCGAAATGCTGCGGCGCGCACTGCTTTACGCCATCGAGCGCAAACGCGCCGAGCTGATTGCCGCCGACCTGCACGCAAGCCGGCTTCGCGCGCGGGAGAACGCGCTGCTCGAACGCGGCCTGCTGCCCTCCCCGCTGCTGCTGGACCGTCCGGGCGTCGACATCGTCGCCCGGTACCGGCCGAGCCGTGAAGACGCCTTGCTGTGCGGGGACTTCTACGACGTCGTCCAAACCCCGGACCGGGTTGTCCATGTCCTGATCGGTGACGTCGCCGGGCACGGCCCCAACGAGGCCGCTCTGGGCGCGGCACTGCGGATCGCCTGGCGTGCGCTGACGTTGGCCGGCGTCGACGGCGTCGACCTGATGCGGCGCCTGGAGCAGGTGTTGCGCGCCGAGCGCACCGGCGAAGGAGTGTTCGCGACGGTGCTGAGCTTGACCATTCCCGCCGGTCCCGCGGGCTCCCCCGACGGGAGCCGCATCAAGGTGATCCGGGCCGGTCATCCAGGGATGTTGGTGCACGGCGGCGGCACCGTGGAATGGCTCGAGCCACCGGCCGGCCCGGCGCTGGGCCTGCACCTCGACAACTGGCCGCAGCATGAGCTGGCATTGCCGGCCGGCCACGGGCTGCTGCTGATCACCGACGGACTGTTCGAGGGGTATTCGGGATCCGGCCGGGAACGCCTCGGTGAGGACGGCCTGCTGGCGCTGGCCCGCTCGCACGCGGCGCTGCCCGGTCCCGCATTCGTCGACGCGCTCATCGACGGGGCGCAGCAGCGCGCCCAGTCACTCGGCGGACTCACCGACGACATCGCCGTGCTACGCGTGGAGCGCACACCCCGATGACTGCCGGCGGGATGGCATGGCGCCGAACAGAACTCACCGTGCGGGGATGGCAAGCGCTGGTGCTGACGGTCATGGGCGTGATGGTGCTCGCCGGCGCGGTGGCGGGTGCGATCTTGCTGAATCGCACCGACGAGTTGTCGCGCCAACTCCGCGACGACATCGCGCCGTCGCGGGTAGCGGCCTGCCAATTGCAGTCGGCATTACGCGACCAGGAAACCGGCATCCGCGGCTACCTGATATCGGCCGACACGCAGTTCCTCGGCCCCTACTACGAGGGGCAGCGTGCCGAACAGGCCGCAGCCGACGACATCCGTCGGCGACTGGCTCGCCACCCTGAACTACTGGCTGATCTGGACGCGGTCGAAAACGCCGCCACCGCCTGGCGGACCAGCTATGCCCAGCCCCTGATAGCGCAGGTGACCCCGGACACTCCCATCGTCGTCAACGGCGCCATCGTGGCCATAGGCAAGGCCCAATTCGACCGGCTGCGTGAGCTTTTCGGCGTGCAGAACCAGCATCTGGCCGAGGCCCGGGCGCAGGCGGCCGACCGGCTGCAGCACATGGACGACTGGCGTGACCGGGTGCTGGCCGCGATGGTCCTGGTGTTCTTCGCCACGGCGGCACTGCTGGGGCTGTTGACCAGACGTGCGGTCACCCGTCCGCTGGCTGCGCTGGCGCGGGCATGCCGGCGGGTCACCGAAGGCAACTTCGGCGAAGCCATCACGCCGCCCAGCAGACCCAAAGACATCCGGGGCATCGCCATCGACGTCGAGAACATGCGGCAGCGGATAGTGGAAGAGCTTGAGGCATCGCATTCGGCCCGGGCGCAATTGGATGAGCAGGCTCTGGAATTGCGGCGCTCGAATGCCGAACTGGAGCAGTTCGCCTACGTTGCTTCCCACGATCTGCAGGAACCGCTGCGCAAGGTGGCTGCCTTCTGTCAGTTGCTCGAAAAGCGTTACGCCGATCAGCTCGACGAGCGCGGCCTAGAATACATCGGCTTCGCGGTCGACGGAGCCAAACGCATGCAGGTGCTCATCAACGACCTGCTCAGGTTCTCCCGGGTCGGCCGGTTGGGCACCACGAGCACCGACGTCGACCTCGACGCGACGCTGGACGCCGCCCTGGCCAACCTCGCCACCGCCATCGAGGAATCCAACGCCCACATCGTGCGTCCCGCCGAGCCGCTGCCGCGGGTGGTGGGGGACCCGACGTTGCTGACGATGTTGTGGCAGAACCTGATTGGCAATGCGATCAAGTTCCGGCGCCAGGACCGCGCGCCGCGGGTCGTCATCGACTGCGGGCGGGGCAGCGGCGAGCGCGACGGTCAGTGGCTGTTCAGCGTGACCGACAACGGCATCGGCATCCCGGAGGAATTCACCGGCAAGGTCTTCATCATCTTTCAACGGCTGCACGGCCGCGACACGTACGGCGGAACGGGTTTGGGTCTTGCCTTGTGCCGCAAAATCGTCGAGCACCATGGCGGCGCCGTGTGGATCGACACCTCCCACACCGACGGAACCCGCTTCGAGTTCACGCTGCCCATCGCCACGGGTGCCGACGCCCCAGCTGCCGACGCCGGCTCCGCGGGCGCCGGTTCCGCGGATGCCGACGGAAAATACGTGCCCTCCCCGAAAGGAACAGCCACATGACATCGGCAGGCCGCCCCATCGACATCCTGCTCGTCGAAGACGACCCGGGTGACGAGCTCATCACTCGAGAAGCGTTCGAGCACAACAAGGTCAAGAACAGGATCCACGTCGCGCACGACGGGGAAGAGGGGCTTAACTACCTCTACCGGCGCGGCGAGTTCCACGATGCGCCCCGACCCGATCTGATCCTGCTCGACCTGAACCTGCCGAAGTACGACGGTCGGCAGCTGCTCGAGAAGATCAAGTCGGACCCCGACCTGTCGCGTATCCCGGTCGTGGTGCTCACCACCTCCGCGGCGGAGGAAGACATCTTGCGCAGCTACAAGTTGCACGCCAACGCCTATGTCACCAAGCCGGTCGACCTCGACCAGTTCATGACCGCGGTACGGCAGATCGACGAGTTCTTCCTACAGGTGGTGCGGCTGCCGTCGAGCTGAGTGATTGCCGCTCAAAGAGATTCGGAGTGCCGCCGGCAAACCAGCTGATCAGCTGTCCGGCGGCGCTCGGCAGCCCCACGAACACGATCAGCAACAACGCCGCGTCATAGGACAGGTCCTGCCAATTTCGACGGCACGGTGTAAGACGTCCAAATCGGATAGGTCAGGTAACCTACGGGCGATCCGGGGGATGCCCCTTGTCACCGTTCCGTTTACCCGCGAAGGTTTACTATGTTCACCTTTTTCGTTCATAAGTCTCGCAGGAGCGGTTCCGGCTCGGCTCGCGACCTGTGGCGACGGTGGTGTAGAGGAGTTCCGTGACGTCCAACCGACCTGGTGGCCCTGGCGGCCTGGTGAGCGTGCTAACCGCGGCCGCACTGGTCTTCTCGGCATGCGGTGGTCACACCGACAACGCCGCCACGAAGATCGAGTGCGGCGGAAAGAAGGAACTCCAGGACGCCGGTTCCACCGCGCAACAGAATGCGATCGAACAATTCGTCTACGCCTACATTCGGGCCTGCCCCGGTTATACGTTGGACTACAACGCAAACGGCTCGGGGGCCGGGGTGGAGGAGTTCGTCAACAACCGGACCGATCTCGCCGGCTCCGACGTGCCGTTGGACCCGTCGACCGGTCAGCCCGACCGGGCCGCAGCCCGCTGCGGTTCGCCGGCGTGGGATCTGCCGACGGTGTTCGGCCCGATCGCGGTGACTTACAACGTCAACGGAGTAAGCAAGCTGAATCTCGACGGGCCCACGACCGCAAAGATCTTCAACGGCACCATCACCCGATGGGACGACCCCGCGATCAAGGCCCTCAACTCCGACACCAACCTGCCCCCGACGCCCATCCACGTGATCTTCCGCAGCGACAAATCGGGGACCACGGCCAACTTCCAGAAGTACCTCGACGGCGCGTCCGACGGCGCCTGGGGCAAAGGCGTCGGGGAGACGTTCCACGGAGGTGTCGGTGACGGCGCCGCGGGCAACAACGGCACGTCGGCGCTGCTGGAGACGACCGACGGGTCGATCACCTACAACGAGTGGTCATTCGCCGTGGGCAAGCAGCTGCACATGGCCGGCATCATCACCTCGGCAGGCCCGGACCCGGTGCTGATCACCACCGATTCCGTTGGCAAGACGATCGCCGGGGCACGCTTCCAGGGGCAAGGCAACGACCTGGTGCTGGATACGTCGTCGTTCTACAAGCCGACACAGTCCGGCGCTTACCCGATCGTGCTGGCGACCTATGAGATCGTGTGCTCCAAGTACCCGGACGCGGCGACGGGTAAGGCGGTAAAGGCGTTTATGCAGGCCGCGATCGGCCCCGGCCAGGACGGTCTGGAGCAGTACGGATCCATCCCGTTGCCGAGCTCGTTTCAGGCCAAGCTGGCGAAAGCGGTCAATGCTATCTCGTGATGCGGTGAAGGGAGCTCGGCCGTGACCGATGCGCGGGCGGGGGCCCGGTTCGGGCCCTATGAGTTGAGGCGATTGCTGGGCCGCGGCGGCATGGGCGAGGTCTACGAGGCCGAGGACACCCGTAAGCGCCGGGTGGTGGCGCTGAAGTTGATCTCGCCGGAGTTCTCCGGTGACCCGGTGTTTCGTGCCCGGATGCAACGTGAGGCCGACGCCGCGGGACGGCTGACCGAGCCACACGTGGTGCCCATCCACGACTACGGCGAGATCGACGGCAAACTGTTCCTGGAGATGCGACTGGTCGACGGCACCGACTTGGCCACGCTGCTGAAGCGGTCCGGGCCGTTGAGTCCGGCACGCGCGGTGGCGATCGTGCGCCAGATCGCCAGCGCGCTGGACGCCGCCCACACCACCGGCGTGACGCACCGCGACGTCAAACCGGAGAACATCCTGATCACCGACGACGACTTCGCCTATCTCGTCGACTTCGGTATCGCGCGCGCGGCCACCGATCCGGGACTGACCCGGGCCGGGACCGCGATGGGCACTTACAGCTACATGGCTCCGGAGCGATTCACCGGCGACGAGGTCACCTACCGCGCCGACATCTATTCGCTGGCCTGTGTGCTCAACGAATGCTTGACCGGGTCACCTCCGTATCCGACCGACAGCATCGAACGGGCCGTCGGCGCGCATCTGACCCAGCCCGCCCCGCAGCCCAGCCGGTTGCGACCCGGAAAGGTCCCGCAGGCATTCGACGAGGTGATCGCCAAAGGCATGGCCAAGGATCCCGGGGAGCGCTACCGCAGCGCCGGCGAACTGGCCGCCGCAGCCCACCAAGCGCTGAGCGCACCCGAGCAGGATCAGGCCACCACGATTCTGCGGCGGCTGGACGAGGCCGCGCCCGCGGCGGTCGGACCGGGCGGCGCACCGGGGTACCCTGCGCCCGGCTCCGCCGGCAGCTGGCGGGACCGGCCCAGACCCGCACCGCACGTGGGTCCGGCCGGGCCGCCCGGGTTCGGCCAGCCACCCCGCGCGTCGGCGCCCGACTTCGCAGCGGGCGCGCCGCGACCCCGTTCCAAGCGCAAGCTGTGGATCCTGGTGGGCGCTGCAGCACTGCTCGTCATCGCCGCCGTCGGGTATGTGGTGGCCCGGCCGTCGCACCCCTCGACGCCGGCGTCCGGACAGACGGTACTGCCGTTCAAGGGCATCGACTTCCGGCTCTCGCCGGGCGGGGTGGCGGTGGACACCGCCGGCAACGTCTACGTCACCAGCGAGGGCATGTACGGCCGGGTGGTGAAGTTGGCCAACGGGTCGAGCACCGCAACGGTGCTGCCGTTCAACGGGCTCTACCAGCCTCAGGGGCTGGCGGTTGACGGCGCCGGCGCGGTGTACGTCACCGATTTCAACAACCGGGTGGTGATGCTGCCCGCCGGCTCCAACAGCCAGACGGTGCTGCCGTTCGACGGCCTCGACTACCCCGAAGGAGTGGCGGTGGATGCACAGGGCAGTGTGTATGTCGCCGACCGCGGCAACAGCAGGGTGGTCAAGCTGGCGGCGGGCGCCAAGACCCAGACCGTGCTGCCCTTCGACGGCCTGAAGAACCCCGACGGTGTGGCGGTGGACGGCGCCGGCGCGGTCTACGTCGCCGACACCGACAACAACCGGGTGGTCAAGCTGGCCGCCGGGTCCGACAACCAGACCGTGCTGGCGTTCCGCGAACTCTCCGTGCCGTGGGGTATCGCGGTGGACACGGTGGGCAACGTCTACGTCACCGAGCACAACAAGAACGACGTGGTGAAGCTGGACGCCGGGTCGAACACCCAGACGGTGCTGCCGTTCACCGGGCTCAACACCCCGTTGGCGGTGGCGGTCGACAGCGCGGGGAATGTGTATGTCGCTGACCGCGGCAACGACCGGGCGGTCAAACTGACGCGCTGAGTGCCTACTGCGCGCCGGCCGGCTCTTCCAGGCACACGATGCCGCTGCGGTCCACCTCGTGCACCCGGCCCGTCGAGAGGTCGAAGAACATCCCGACGATTCGTACCGCGCCGGACGCCAATGCCGGGGCCAGGATCGGGTTTCGCGCAAGTCTTTCCACCTGCACGGCCACGTTGACGATGGCGAGTTGGTCAGCTTCGGTGAAGCCGTTGGACACCGCGCTCAGCCGCGCGGGATGGTTGACGCGGAATGCGGCCAGGCTCTCGTGTGCGTGTTGCAGCCAGTGACCCATGGGACCCCGGGGACTGGTCGGCTCCAGTAATACCTTCAACGCGTGGCATGACGAATGTCCGCACACCGCAACCGAACTCACGTCGAGTTCGTTGATCGCGAAGTCGAGGGCGGCGTCCACCGAGCGCTCGGCGGGATCGGTCGGCACCAGGTTGCCGACGTTGCGGATGATGTAGAGGTCACCGGGGCGGCTGGCGGTGATGACGTCCGGCAGGATCCGGGAGTCGGCGCAGGTGAGAAACAACGTGTCCGGGTTCGGCGAATCCGTCAGCGCGCGCACCTGGTGGTGCAGTGCTCTGGTGCCGTTGCGGTGATATTCCTCGACGCCGTGCAGGATGGAGGCGCGCTCCGGATGCTTGTCGCGCCGCGACGGCCACGCCACATCCCGCAGTGAACTGGGCGCGAAGTGACGTTTCGGCGGGCTACTGTGCGCGCTGATCATGTTCGCCGGCGACGTCTCGATGATGGCGACCGATCCGCCGGTCGCCTCGTGCGCGACTTTCCAATCCGAAATCGCCTCGGACACCGCGTGATCGATGTAGTCCGCGTTCAGGTGCAGCGTCACGTCGGTGCCCCGCGGGAGCGTCGAGAGCACGTGGGTCAGCCGCGGCAGGAGCAAGAAGCTCAGCGTGCCGTCCATATCGACCCGCCAGTGCTTGGCCTCTTCCCCCACCGGCTGGGCCTCGATGGGCGCCCGCACCACTCGGACCAGCAGGAACAGGATCGCGACCGCAAGCCCGATAGCCACACCCTCGAGCAGGTTGAGGAATACCACACACACGATGGTGATCGCGTAGATGACGAAATTGCCGGTGCGCAAGGCCATTCGGATGTGAGCCAACCTGACTAGCTGGGCGCCGATCACGATCAGCAAACCGGCCAGCGCCGCCTTGGGGATGAGTTCCACCAGGTTGGTGAACAGCGACGCGAACAGGAGGATCCATACCCCGTGCAATATCGCCGACATCCGGGTCCGGGCGCCGGCGGCCACATTGGCCGAACTGCGGACGATAACCCCGGTGACGGGCAGGCCACCGAGGAGCCCGGACAGCATATTCGCGCTGCCCTGCCCGATCATTTCCCGATTGAAGTTGGTGCGCGGCCCCTTGTGCAGCTTGTCGACACCGACCGCGCACAGCAGCGATTCGACGCTGGCGATCAGGGCGATGGTGAGGATGCCGACGGCGATCACGCTGATCTCCTGAGTCCACGGTCGGCCGCCGGGGGACATGTCGGGGATATTCGGCAGGCTAATCGCCTCGAAAAAGTTGCCGGACAAGGTAACTCGCTCGACGTCCAGTCCGGTGACCTGTGCGAGCGCGGTCGCCGCCACGATGGCCACCAGAGCGCCCGGAACTATCCGCGCCTTGGCCGGAAGCTTCGACCACAACAGCAGGATGGCGATGACGGTGCCTCCGACGATCACCTCGTGCAGTTCGTGATGCAGGATGCCGTCGGGCAGTGCCACGATGTTCTGCCACGCCGAACTCCGGGACGTCCCACCCACCAGCACGTGAATCTGTTGCAACGCGATGGTGATGCCGATGCCCGCCAGCATGGCGTGCACCACCACCGGAGCAATGGCAAGGGCCGCGCGGGCCATCCGGCTCACGCCGAACGCGATCTGCAGCGCACCTGCAGCGATGGTCATCACGCACAACATCGGCCAGCCGACCTCGTCGATCAGCCCGGCGACCACCACGGTCAGACCCGCGGCTGGTCCGCTCACCTGAACCGACGACCCGCCGATGGCCCCGGCGACAATGCCACCTACCACCGCGGCGATCAGACCGGCGGCCAGCGGGGCGCCCGAGGCGATCGCGATCCCCAGCGACAGCGGCAGCGCGACCAGAAAGACGACGAGCGACGCCGGAACGTCGTGCCGCAGGTTAACCAAGATCCACCGTGACCGAGTTTCGGTACGCAAGGCGGAGTCCTTGATAGCGGCACTCATATCGTGGCTCCTCGAACCGGTCAACAGGTCATTGGCGGCAGGGCCACTTCCCTGTCCCGACGCCCTGCGGTCCACGGCTTGGAAAGCGAAAGTTCATAGTGAGTCGATAGCGAATATGTGAGGTTATGGAATACGACCATTTAATCCTCTATGCGGGTCTCGACGTGGTCACCGCGGGTAGGTCGACTCATCGGTAACTCAAAGAAAGCTGTGGACCGTGACGCCGGACTTTAGGGTTCGGTCAGAAAGATGTCGTTGTGCTCGCCGGCGGTCGGCGGGGGGTCGGCGACCACCGCGCTGAAGCTCGAGTAGCGCGCCGGCGTCCGGATCACGGTGACGGCGTCGTCCCCGCGGCCGACTTCGACGGCCAGCTCGTTCTCGGCGAACAGCGGGGTGTCGACGACCTGCTTCCAGGTGTAGGGAAGGCACGCCATCAGGCCGGCTTCTTGCAGCAGTTCGACCCATTCAGCGGCGGTCTTGGCGGCCAGTGCCGACTGCAACTCGTCGGTCAGTTCGTGATAGTGGATCGCCCGCGCGCGCTGGTCGACGAACCGCTCGTCGTCCAGGAGATCGGGCCTGCCGATCAGGTGGCACAGCTGCTGCCAATGCTTGGGAACATATGCGCTGATCAGCAGGTATCCGTCGGCGGCACGGAAGGCGTCCGACGGCTGGGTGGCAAAGCCAACTCCCTTGCGCCGCTTGGGTTGTGGTGGCTGCTCGGGTTTCGGCCGGTCATTGCTGGTCTTGTTCAGGTGCATGGTCAGCTGGTTGGCCTGCAAACCCACCGCGACGTCGTACATGGCCACCCGGACGGTGTCGGCCACCCCGTGGCGCTCGCGGTTGAGCAGCGCGGCCAACACCGCCTGGGCCAGCACGTGGCCGCTGGCGTTGTCGACCAGTTGGAACGGGATGATCTGCGGTTTGCCGTCCGGTGTGGGCATCCCGGTGGTCATGCCGGCCTCGGCGGCGACCATCAGGTCGACACCGGGCCGGTTGCCGTGCGGGCCGTTGCCGCCGAACGCCGACAGGCGCGCATAGATCAGTTTCGGATTACGGGCCCGCAAGTCCTCGGGCCCCAAGCCCATGCGTTCCATGACTCCCGGGCGAAAGCCTTCCAGCAGCACGTCGGCGGTGTCGGCGAGTCGCAGTATCTGCTGTCTGGCCGCGCCGGTGGTCAGGTCCACTGTCACCGACTTCTTGCCCCGGTTGTTGGGCAGAAAATACGTGGGCAGCGGCGGACGTCCGGGAAGGACCGCGGTGATGTGGCGAGCCGCCTCACCGCCGGGCGCCTCGATCTTGATCACTTCGGCGCCCAGATCGGCCAGCACCTGTCCGGCCAGCGGACCGGCGACATTCTGGGTGAAATCGAGTACCCGAAACCCGTCGAGTGGCTTGGCAGGTCTGTCGTTCTGCATCGGCGAACCCTTCCCTGTTTCCCTAACGTGTGGCCGCCTGCCGGCGCAGCACCGCCGTGCAGTAGTAGTTCTCGGCGAAGGGAATGCCTTCAACGGCAGGGCCGGCAGGGCCGGCAGGGCCGGCAGGGCCGGCGGGGCCGGCTGGGGCACCGTCGGATGCCGGCGCGAACCCGTTGTCGACCAGCAGCCGGTCCAGCGGTGTGCGAACCACTTGCCAACCGGCCTCTTCCAGGTGCGCCGCCACGTCGTTGCGCTCGCCGGGGAAGCCCAGAGCCTCAAGCGCGACGTCCAGACCGTGCTGGTACCAGCGCTGGTAGATGGCGCTGAAAAGCTCTCGGCTGGCTGCAGCGCTGAAAAAGACCTCGGCGATCAGCCGGCTGCCGTCGGCGCTGAGCGCGGTGATGTGGTCGAGCAACCGGTCCTGGGCATCGGGCGGCAGGTAACCGAAAAGTCCCTCGGCGGCCCATGCGGTGGGCCGGTCGGCCCGGAACCCGGCCTGTCGCAGCGCCGACGGCCAGTCATCACGCAGATCGACGGCGACGCCGCGCACGTCGGCGCGCGGAACGGCACCGAGGGTGGCCAGTGCGGTGGTCTTGAATTCGACGACTTGCGGCACGTCGATCTCGAAGACCGTCGTTCCGTCCGCCCAGGACAGCCGGTAGCCGCGGGTGTCCAGCCCGGAGGCCAGGATGACGACCTGGCGGATGCTCGCGGGCGTCCCGTCGTGTTGGGCCGCGGCGAAAAACGCGTCGATGTAGCGGGTGCGCGCCGCTTGCTGGTCGGTCATTCGCTGCATGCCCCACGGGGCATCGGGCAGGTCGACATCCTCAGACCGAAGTTCGCCGCTGGCCCACCGTACGAAGAAGTCGATGCCGACCGCGCGCACCAGCGGTTCGGCGAGCGGGTCGTCGATCAGGGCGGCCCGGGTGGCGCGGGCGCGTCCGGCCGCCACCATGGTCGCCGTGGCACCCACGCTGGAAGTCAGGTCCCAGGTGTCGTTCTCGGTGCGCCCCATCTGCGATCTCCTCGACGGCCGCAGGCTATTGGTCAGTCAGCGTAATCACCATCGCTTCGGTCACAGTCGGCCGGTCGAACCGGCGCCGGGCCGGCCGTACCTTTAACATCGTCGGGATGGACGCCGGGATCTCGCAGACCGACCACTGCCACGGGGTTACGCCCGCGACGCCGGTGGTCGAGCGCGACTCCGAATGGCAGCACAATGCGTTGTGGGCGCGCCGGCTGGCCTGGGTCAGCCTGGCCGTGCTGCTCATCGAGGGCGGTATCGGGTTGTGGCAGGGCCTGGCGGTGCGATCCGTGGCCTTGACCGGGTGGGCTCTCGCCGGCGGCTCCGAGGGCCTGGCCAGTGCCATGGTGCTGTGGCGCTTCACCGGTAACCGCACCCTGTCCCAGACCGCCGAGCGGCGCGCGCAACGCGGAGTCGCGGTGTCGTTCTGGCTGACCGCCCCCTACATCGCCGCGGAGTCCCTGCACCACCTGGCCGGCCGCCAGCACGCCGAAACCTCGGTGCTGGGCATCGCGTTGACGGCCATCGCGCTGGTGCTGATGCCGATTCTCGGCCGGGCCAACCACAAACTGGGCGCCCGCCTGAAATCGGGGGCCACCGAAGGCGAAGGCACCCAGAACTACCTGTGCGCCGCCCAGGCCGCCGGGGTGCTGCTGGGCCTGGCGATCACGGCCGGCTGGTCCGGCGGCTGGTGGGTCGACCCGGTCATCGGGCTCGCCATCTCCGGTGTCGCCGTGTGGCAGGGTGTCCGGTCCTGGCAGGGTCACGACTGCGGCTGCTGACCGTCGGCCGGGTCGCCGAGATCGCCGCCAGGGTTGTGGTAGACGGCTCATCCACAGCTTGGACGGCAATCTCGGCGTAACCGGTCTCAATCCAGGCGGTAGCGGATCAACCGAGAGCTGTTGGCCACCACCGCCACCGAGGACGCGTTGTGCAGGATGGCGGCCAGCACCGGGGACAGCGCGCCGCCGGCCCCGATCAGCAGTCCGGCGGCGTTGACGGCGATGGACATGCCGTAGTTCTGCCGGATCACTTCCACTGCCCGCCCACCCAGGTCGCGCACGTCGAGCAGCCGGTGCAGATCGTCGTTGGCCAGCGCCACATCGGCGGTCTCGACGGCGACGTCGGTTCCGGCCAGGCCCATGGCAATCCCGATGTCGGCGGCGGCCAGCGCCGGGGCGTCGTTGACGCCGTCGCCGACCATCCCGACGATGTAACCGTCGTCCTGCAGCTCCCGCACCACCTCGAGCTTGTCCTCCGGCATCACCTCGGCGCGCCACTCGTCGATGCCCAACTCCTCGGCGACCACCTTGGCGATGTCGGGATGGTCCCCGGTGAGCATGACGATGCGGCGAACGCCGTTGTCCCGCAGCTGCTTCAGCACTTCGGCCGCCTCGGGTCGCACCTCGTCGCGCAGGCTTACCAGCCCCACCAGCGTGCCGTCCACGGCCAGCAGCAGCGGGGTCTCCGCCTGGCGACGCAGCCTGTCGACCCATTCCGACGCCTTCTTGGAGACCTTGACGTTCTCCGATTGCAACAGCGACGGGCTGCCCAGCAACAAGGTCCGCCCGTCGGCCCAGGTTCGCATGCCCAGACCCACCAGGACCTCGCACTCCTCGTGCGGCGGGATGCTGATGCGGCGTTCCTCGGTCGAACGGATCACCGCCTCGGCCAGTGGGTGCCGGGAGTGGATCTCCGAGCTGGCGGCGTAGGCCAGAACCTGCTCGGGCTCCCAATCCTTGTGCATCGCAATAATGTTGGTGACCACCGGCCGTCCCACGGTGAGCGTTCCGGTCTTGTCGAACACGATCGCGTCGACCCGGCCGGCCTGCTCGAGGTGCGAGCCGCCCTTGATCAGGATGCCGCGGCGCGCCCCGTTGCCGATCGCCGCGCTGATCGCCGTCGGGGTGGACAGGCCCACCGCGCAGGGGCAGGCGATCAACAGCATGGTCATGGCCCGCCGGACATCCCCGGTGATCAACAAGGTGATCGCCGAGACGATGAACGAGGTGGGCACGAACCGGCGGGAGAAGTTCTCGCCGACCGTCTGGATCGGTGCCCGATCCTGCTGTGCCTCTTCGACTCTGCTGATGATGCGGCCGATCGTGGTTTGGTTGCCCACCGCCTGGGCGCGCACCACCAGGCGGCCGCGCACCACCACCGAACCCGCGTGCACGTGTGTCCCGACGACGACGCTGACCGGCAGGTTCTCCCCGGTGATCGCCGACTGGTTGACGATGGCCTCACCGTCGACCACCTCGCCGTCGACGGGGATGGCGACATGGTCGTGCACGACGACCTCGTCGCCGATCTGCACGGTGTCGATGGGCACCTGGACTTCGGCGCCGTCGGTCAGCCGAATCCAGGCGGTGTCCTGGTTGCCGCGCAGCAGCTCGGAAATCGCCCGCCGGGTCCGTCGCAGCGTCAGATCCTGCAGGTACTCGCCGATGTTGAGCAGCCATAGCACGGTCAGGGCGACGACGTTCTCCCGCAGGATCAAGCTGGCGACGGTGGCCGCCGAGACCAGTGCGTCGGTGCCCGCCTTGCCGGAGCGCAGCGACCGCAGCGCACCGCGCAGGAACGGGTAGCCGGTGAAGATGGTGACGCCGGTGGCGACCATCCGGCCGCTGGGGCCCAGCAGCGGTGGCCTCTTGAACACGTAGCGGCGCACCCCGAGCAGGGCCAGCGCCGCGCCGCCGATCACCATGCGCAGCACGTCGGCGTTGCGGATCTCCGAGGAATGCGGCGCCCGCGCCGGAATGAACTCGGCGGCTACGTGCTGAGCGTCGCTGATCGCCTGCAATACCGCCGAGCGGTTGCAGCGCCGCGGCGAGTACCACACCACGACCGACCCGGTGCGCGGGTAGGCGTGCACGACCCGCACCCCGTTCTGCTTGGCGACGGCCTCTTCGACCGCTACCGCCCGGCGGGAATCACCGCGGACCCAGCCGACGTGGACCCGCATGCGCCCGGCCGCATCGGAAACCACGTCGTGAGGAACTGCTTGAGGAGTTGCCAGCGTCATCTCGAGTAGCTCAGTGGTCGTGGTCGTGGGCGTGACCGACGGCGGGGGTGGGCGCCTCCTCGCCGACACGCTCGCGAGCCTCGGCCATCACGTCAGAAATCTTGAGCCTGGCCGATTCCGCGGCCTCCTCGGCCTTACGAGTGCCACGCAGGCCCAGCTCCGCGGCCGACACAGCGGTCTGGTGCAACGGGGCCTTGGCCGCCACTTTCTTCAACACCTCGTAGGCGGTGACCCCGGCCAGACCAGTGATCACCGTAGTTGCTGCCTTCGCGAAGATCGCCTGCACTGCCATTGCTTGAACCTCTCTTTTGGTCTTGTCGTCACTCTTTTGGTCTTGTCGTCACCCTGTGGGCTAGATTGCGGTGCCGAAATTAACATAGAAATATGGCGATATCAATATGTATTGCCGCTCGGGACGTCGAACCGGCGATCGCCGGTGTCGCCCGCCGAGACCTTCGCTCGCGGCGCAGCAAAATCGGCATCTGTCGGTAACCGGCACGAGTCCGCGTTCCCTGCGGCATAGTTGGGATCGGTAGCAACCACGATGCACTGGAATGGCTTCCGGCAGGCGCGTCATCGGGTCGCGCCGGGCGCTAAGGAGACATCATGAATGGACTGCGGGCAGTTGCGGCCACGGTGGCCGCCAGTTTTGCCGTGGCGATATTCGCATCGGGCACTGCCCAGGCGGACGGGCCCAGCTACCAGGGTGGGAACTGCCCGCCGGGAATGACCTGCACGCACTGGTTCCCCGGTGACCCCGCTCCCCCGGGAAGTCAGGTGCTCAGCTGGGACTGGAATGTTCCCCACGACTGGTACTGGAACTCCGAAGGCATCGTCGACGTGACGACCAAGACGATGTACCCGTGGAGCGGCAGCCCGCACCCGACGCCTTAGCCCTGCTTTCGCCGGATGCATCGTCCTGCGGTCCGCCCGGTTGGTTGAGGCAGATCTTGTCTGCTTCAGCCCGCCATGCCACCGGTTGGTGGGTGGTTACAGGACGCGGGTGACCTTTTCCGTCTCGAGCCGGCGTTGCAGCACCCCGGCATCGGGATTGGTCACCTGCACCAACGAGGCGCCGACGACGAAAACCGCGAGCAGGCCGTCCACCAGCTCATCGGGTGTGGCCCAGGACGCGCTGGAAAGCACCCGATCGGCTGCCGTCAAACGTCTCGCCGCTGCTGAGTCCCGGCAGTCGGCCAGGACCTGGGTCACCGATCGGCCCGCCAGCGCCGGCCCGGGGTGGCGCTCGGCAATGATCTGGTCGCCGTGCACCCGCACCGCGGTGGCGTAGTCGGTGACCCCGATCGGCAGGTCGGGCGCCGGCCGGCCGAAGGCATCCAGCGACAGCACCGCCACCTCGCCGCCGGAAACCGCGGCGTCGGCCTCGTCGAGCCGCTGCGCGGTGCACAGAGCCAGGTCGGCCGGGCCGTCGAGAACCACCTCGGCGCCTATCCACCACACCCCCAACAGCACGGCCGCCGTCTGCCAGTGGGCCGGCAGCAATACCGCGACCCGGGTGGACGGTCCGGCGCCCAGCTCGTCACGCAGCAGGTTCCCGGTCTTGGCGGCCCAATTCGCCAGGGTCGCCGCCGACAGCTCGATGCGCTCGCCGGTCATGTCGTCGTAGTAGGTGATGCGGGGGCCGACCGGGTCGGCCCGCAGCATCGGGTCGAGGATCGCTGCCGACAGCGTGGTCAGTTGATGCACTCCGGATTATCTGAGCCGGCAGTCAGGATCGGCGAGGGCGGGGGAGCGGTGTCCGAGTTGCCGGCATTGCCGGCATTCGAGGCGCGGGCGGGCGCCACGGCGTTACCGCCCACGTTGCCGCCGAGACCCGAACCGGGTCCGGTGTAGTCGTTGGCCAGTACCACCCGGACCGTTCCCGGCGGTACGGACGAGTCGGCGACGACGGGTAGCCCGCCCAGCTCCTTGGCCACCTGCTGCGCGCCCAGGTCGTCGGTCTTGGCGGCCCGCACCTGGCTGCTCTTCACGTGGCCGCCGTCGTTGTTGCCCACCGAACCGGTGCCGAATCCCTTGGCGCTCAAGACTTCCGAAACAGCCGCGGCCAGTCCGTTGATGTCGGTGTCGTTGGCCACGTCCGCGGTGGTCTTGGCCGGTGTGTAGGCCAGCTGCTCGGTCTTGCCCTCGTCCTGCTCGTGCAGCAGTCCGCCGACCCAGTCGGCCACCTGGTGCGGGTCCACCCGCACCACGCTCTGCATCCCGTCGTCGCTCCAGCCGGCGCCGTCGAGCACCGGGATGGTGGCGAAGGCGACGTTGCCACCGGACAGGCTTTGCATCTGTTTGACGAAATCCATGATGTCCCAGCCTGAGGACAGCACCACCGAGCGCTGCACGGCCTGCTCCAGTCGCTTGAGCGTGGCGGGGCTGGACAATGTCTTGCCGGAGATGACCCGGTGGGCCAGCGAGGCCATCACCGCCTGCTGGCGCACCACCCGGTCCAGGTCGCCGCGGGGCAGCTCGTGGCGCTGGCGGACGAAGCTGAGCGCTTGCGGCCCGTTGAGCTTCTGCCGTCCGGCGGGGAAGTCGGCACCCGAAAGTGGTTCGTAGACAGGCTCTTTGAGGCAGACATCGACGCCGCCGAGCGCGTCGGCGATCAACGCGAAACCGAGCAGGCCGATCTCGGCGTAGTGGTCGACGGTGACGCCGGTGAGTTCGGCCACCGTCTTGATCAGGGCCTCGCGACCGGCTTCGGTGCCCGCCGCCGCCGCCTCGGCCGCAGAAGCGCCCGCTTGGACCAGTCCGGCCCGCTTGGTCTCCCGGGTCTGGCCGTAGACGCCGTTGATCTTGGTCTTGCCCAGGCCGGGGGCCTGGACGTAGGAGTCGCGGGGGATGGATATCGCGGTAGCCGACTTCCCGTTGTTGGGGATGCGGATCAGGATGATCGTGTCGGTGTTGGTGGCTTCCTCGTCGCCGGCCCGCAACGTCGCCAGTTCCTCGGCGGACAGCGGGTTGCCATGGGCGTCGGTGCGGCTGTCCAGGCCGACCAGCAGAATGTCGATCGCCCCGTCGTCGCCGCCATGGCCCAGCGAGGGCGCGGACATATGGAAGATGCCGTCTTCGAACGACCGGACGTTGGTCCAGGCCAATCCGGTGCCGAGGACGACCGCGACGGCCAATGCGGTGCACACCGCACGAACCACACGTTGCACAGGCATCACTGTAGGTTACTTGTGTCACAGCTACTTTCTGGGTAGCCCGGGTCGGCGTGCCAGACTCGAACGCATGTCGGGCAGGATCGTGATCACCGGTGCGGGCGGGCAGCTGGGCCGCGTTGCGGCTGCGCAGGCGGCTCGCGCGGGCCGTGAGGTGCTGGCCCAGACGTCGTCGCAGTGGGACATCACCGACCCGGGCGCCGCGGGCGCGATCATCCAAACCGGCGATGTCGTGCTCAATTGCGCCGCCTACACCGACGTCGACGCCGCCGAAAGCGACGAGGCCCGCGCCTACGCCGTCAACGCCAGCGGCCCGGAACACCTGGCGCGGGCCTGCGCGCGTGTCGGTGCCCGGCTGATCCACGTCTCGACCGACTACGTGTTCAACGGTGACTTCAACGGCGCGCAGCCGCATCCCTACGAGCCCGGCGACGCAACCGCGCCCCAGAGTGTGTATGCCCGCAGCAAGCTCGCCGGTGAACAAGCGGTGCTGGCGGCGTTGCCGCAGGCCGTCGTGGTGCGCACCGCGTGGGTATACACCGGCGGGGACGGCACGGACTTCGTGGCCGTCATGCGCCGGCTGGCCGCCGGTGACGGCCCGATCGACGTGGTCAGCGACCAGACCGGATCACCGACCTATGTGGCCGACCTGGCCGCCGCGTTGCTGGAAGTGGCCGGCGCCGGCGTACCCGGAGGTGTGTTACACGCCGCCAACGAAGGTGCGGTCTCCCGGTTCGCCCAAGCTTGCGCGGTGTTCGAAGAATGCGGCGCCGACCCCCGGCGGGTGCGCCCGGTCAGCAGTGCCCAGTTCCCGCGGCCCGCGCCGCGGCCGAGCTACTCGGCGTTAGGTGGCCGGGCCTGGGCCGCGGCCGGCTTGACCCCGCTGCGGCCCTGGCGCAGCGCGCTGGCCGCGGCGCTGGCGGCAGCTTGCGGCGCAGCCCCGGGACATCCCGCGCAGCGACCGTTACCCTCTACGCGTGACTGACGTCTTGCCGGTCGTCGCGGTGACCTATTCGCCGGGCCCTCACCTGGAGCGGTTCCTGGCGTCGTTGTCGCTGGCCACCGAGCGTCCGGTCAGGGTGTTGCTGGCCGACAACGGCTCCACCGACGGAACACCCCAGGCCGCCGTCGAGCGCTACCCCAACGTGCGGCTGCTGCCGACGGGAGGCAATCTCGGCTACGGAACCGCGGTGAACTTCACCGTTTCCCAGCTCGACCGGCTTGGTGAGGACTGGCTGGACGACTGGGTGATCGTGGCCAACCCGGATGTGCAATGGGGGCCGGGCAGCATCGACGCCCTGCTGGGGGCCGCCGAGCGCTGGCCCCGCGCCGGCGCTCTGGGTCCGCTGATCCGCGATCCCGACGGGTCGGTGTACCCGTCGGCACGCCACCTGCCCAGCCTGATCCGCGGCGGCATGCACGCGGTGCTCGGACCGGTATGGCCGGGTAACAGGTGGACGAAGGCCTACCGCCAGGAGCACCTGGAGCCCAGTGAACGGGCGGTCGGTTGGCTGTCGGGGTCGTGTTTGTTGCTGCGACGCTCGGCCTTCGCCCAGGTGGGCGGGTTCGACGAGCGCTACTTCATGTACATGGAGGACGTCGATCTCGGCGACCGGCTCGGCAAGGCCGGCTGGCTCAGCGTCTATGTGCCCTCCGCCGAGGTCCTGCATCACAAGGGCCACTCGACCGGGCGCGACCCGGCGACGCATCTGGCGGCGCATCACCAAAGCACATACATATTCCTGGCGGATCGGCATGGCGGCTGGTGGCGTGCGCCGCTGCGCTGGACGCTGCGGGGATCACTGGCGGTGCGTTCTCGTCTGATGGTGCGCAGTTCGCGCCGGAAACTAGTAGAAGGGCGGCACTGAGTTGGCAGTTCGGCAAGTCGATGCGGTGATCCTGGTCGGCGGCAAGGGCACCAGGCTGCGGCCGCTGACGTTGTCCGCCCCAAAACCCATGCTCCCGACCGCCGGGCTGCCGTTTCTCACTCATCTGCTGTCGCGCATCGCCGCGGCGGGAATCGAACACGTCATCCTGAGCACGTCGTACCGGGCGGAGGTGTTCGAAGCCGAATTCGGCGACGGGTCCAAGCTGGGCCTGCAGATCGACTATGTGACCGAAGAGAACCCGTTGGGCACCGGCGGCGGCATCGCCAATGTGGCTGACAAGCTGCGTTACGACACCGTGATGGTGTTCAACGGCGACGTCCTCTCCGGGGCCGACCTGAACCAACTGCTGGAATTCCACGACACCAACCAGGCCGACGTCACCCTGCACCTGGTTCGGGTGGGTGACCCGAGGGCCTTCGGCTGTGTACCCACCGACGCCGACGGCCGGGTCACCGCCTTTCTCGAGAAGACCGAGGATCCGCCCACCGACCAGATCAATGCCGGCTGCTATGTGTTCAAGCGCGAGATCATCGACCGGATTCCCCGGGGCCGCGAGGTCTCGGTGGAACGCGAGGTCTTTCCGGCGTTGCTCGCCGACTCCGACGTCAGGATTTGCGGCTATGTCGACGCCACATACTGGCGCGACATGGGGACACCGGAAGATTTCGTGCGCGGGTCCGCTGACTTGGTTCGCGGTATCGCTCCCTCACCGGCCCTGCACGGCCATCGCGGTGAGCAGCTGGTGCACGACGGCGCGGCGATCTCGCCCGGGGCGCTGCTGATCGGCGGCACGGTCGTCGGGCGCGGCGCCGAGATCGGCCCCGGCGCCCGGCTGGACGGCGCGGTCATCTTCGACGGCGTCAAGGTCGAGGCCGGCAGTGTGATCGAGCGATCGATCATCGGCTTCGGCGCCCGCATCGGACCGCGGGCGCTGATCCGCGACGGCGTGATCGGCGACGGCGCCGACATCGGCGCGCGCTGCGAACTGCTGCGTGGCGCCCGGGTGTGGCCCGGGGTCTCCATTCCCGACGGCGGCATCCGCTACTCGTCCGACGTCTGAGTCCCTTTCACCTCCAACGTGACGCTGTTGCCACGCTCGACGCCGAACGTGACGCTGGCGTCACGCTCGGCGGGTCGCTTGGGTTGCTTGAGTCACCAGGTACGCCAGCGCGTGGTCGGCTCCGGGCGGTAACTCCTCGGCCGGCCACCACCGCAGGTCCGCGGACTCCTCGCTGATCGCGATCTGCGCCCCGGCCGGCGCATGCGCGACGAACTGCAGATCCAGGTGACGCGTCGGCACTCCCAACGAGCAGGTGACCGGATGCACGTGCACCGCGACGAGTTCGGGTGCCAGCCGCAAACCGGAGATGCCGGATTCCTCGGTCGCCTCGCGCAGCGCCGCGGCGACGACGTCGCGGTCGGCTTCCTCGCAGTGGCCGCCCAGCTGCACCCAACGACCGAACCGGCGGTGCAGGCACAGCAGCACCTGAGTGCCGCTGGCATCCAGCACCAGTGTCGAGGCGGTGATGTGGCCGGCTTCGCACTCGCGCCGGCACGCGTCGGCCCGGGCATGCACGAACGCCAGGACGGCATGCCGCAGCGAGTCCTGGCCCGGATCGGGAGCCTGCCAGTCGGTGAGGGTGGCGATCACCGAATCCCGGATGGTCAACGCGACCCCCGGTTGCGTCGGCGACCGCTAAGGGTGGACCAGGCCGCCCGGCAGCTCGCGACCAGGTCGGCCGACAGACCGAGCCGCTCGATCAGGACATGACGATCCACGATGTCGAGGGCCTTCTCCATCTCGTTCGCTTTCAGGAGCAGATCGACGTCTCGGGCAAGTTCGGTGCTCGTGTACGCCGGCGGCGGGACCGGCAACAGCTCGGCCTCACCCGGCTCGAGTTCCAACACGCCACCGCCGTAACTGCGGCCCATGATCTCGGCGAACGCGAACGTCACGCTGTTGTGGAAGGCGGCGGCAAGCCTTGCCGGATCGACGGTGGGGTCGACCCGCACCCGATGCACGGTATCGGTGCTCGTCGCCGCGGCCGCATTGACGGTCAGGCGCGGCGCGTGGTGGATCTGGCGCAGCATGAACAGGTCCGGAATCCACAGCGACGGCGTGCGCCACCACGGCGTGCGGATGGAGCACTTGTAGCCCAGCTGAACTCCGGCGGCCTCGCCGGCGGCAATGTGGGCGGCAACAGCGGCATCGGCCGGGGTAGTGGGAGCGTTTAGCAGCCAGGTTCGGTGCCCGGCGGCGACGTCGCTTGCCCGGCAGTCTTCGTCGTAGACCAGTCCGCTGAGCTGGGCACTGCGGGAGACCAGCGCAACGCAGTGCTGCCGCAGCCCCAGGGCACCCGCCTCGGCGTCGGTGAAGGTGAAGAAGCTGTTGCGTCCGGTCACGATGCCCACGTCCACCTGCGCCAGGTCGCGGAGCCTGACCATGGTCCCGGACCGGCGCAGTGCCCGTAACAGCTCGATCTGAGGTGGATCGAGGAAATAGGTGGTCCACTTCTCTTTTTCGTGAAGCAGCGCTGGAGCGGTCTCGCCGGTGAGGCTCGCGGCCCCGAGCCCGCCGGCATCGGCGAGGTTGACCGTGCGTACCCGCGCCGGGCCGGCGCCGACGACACCGCAGAACAGCACGACTTCCTGCAGGACGCCGTCGAACACCAAACGCTCGAAGGTCACCACGGTGATCTCGCGGTAGTGGCTCACCAGGAAGTCCCGTAGCTGTGCCGCGTAGCCGACTTGGAGCAATTCCGCCGGAACCACCAGGCCCACCCGTCCGCCCTCGCGCACCAGGGTGGTGCTCGCGACGACAAAAGGGACCCAGGCATTGGTCAACTTCGTCGGGCGCAGGCCCGCGCTTCGCATCAGTTCCAGGGCGGGTTCTCGTTGATCGGATGCCCAGTTGCCGAAGCGGATGTAGGGCGGGTTGCCGGCGATGCCATCCCAGCTGCCGGGCCGCGCCGTGTGCAGCCAGGTGAAAAAGTTGTCGACGTCGACGCACGCGAATTCCCGCGACTTGCCGGCCTCGGCCGCGACGAGTTCCACACCGTGCGCCTGGGAGGTCAGGGCGGCGAGTTCGCGCAGAATCCGGCCGTCGCCGCAGGAGGGCTCCAAGATTCGCGGGCCGGCCTCGCAGACCCAGCGGGCCAGGAACCGGGCCACCGCCGGCGGCGTGTAGTAGCCGCCGCGAACCTTCTCAGCCGACGCCGCGGCCTTGCCCGCGAACGTCGTCATCTGCGGACCAGCAGATCCCCGGCCGGCACCGGCTCACGCGGCCCTGGCGGCTCCGACGGGTAGCCAATCGCGATGGCGCCCAACGGCTCCCAGTCGGCGGGCAGTTGCAACTCCGCCCGCACCAGATCGGCGGCGAAGATCGTCGAGCCGATCCAGCAACTGCCCAGCCCACGCACCGCCAGGGCAACCAGTAGGGCTTGCACCGCGGCTCCCACCGCGACGGTGAACATGGTGTGCTCGGCGTGGCCGCGCGCCGCGTCGGGGTAGGCGTGGGCACCCTCCGGCACCAGCATCGGGATGACGACTTCGGGTGCGTCGTAAAGTATTTGGCCGCGCGCCACGCGGCGTTCGACGGCATCGGCCGGCTTGCCGTCGCCGGCCAGATCGGAGCGCCACTTGTCTTTCATCCGGTCGAGCAGCCGGGCGCGCACCGCCGGCGTCTGCAACCATACGAAGCGCACCGGCCGGGTGTGGTGCGGGGCCGGCGCGGTGAGCGCCTCGGCGACCGCGGACTCGACGAGCTCCGGCGGCACCGGCTCGGCGTTGAAGCGGCGAACCGACCTGCGCAACAGCTGGGCCTGTCGGCGCCCCAGCTCGATGGCTTCGGCGGTGCCGAGCCAGAACAGGTCCTCGGCGCCCGGCCGCACCAACCGCCGCGCCGTGGAACCGTCGTCACGCACCGGCAGCCCGCGGACCACGGCCACCGGCAGCGCCGTCAACTTGCCCTTGACCAGGTCGGCGGCGGCGGCGATCTCGTCGGCGACCGCGATCTCGGTGACAACCAATTCGTTGCCGTGCCGGTCCAGCGCGCCCGCATAGTTATGCAACACCGCCAGACCGGCGGCGCCGACCGCGGCGTCGATCTGGCCGCAGCGCCAGGCGCGGCCCATGGTGTCGGTGACCACCACCGCCACGGTGACACCGAGGCGTTCGCGCAGCCCGGCGCGCAGGGCCGCGGCACTGGCGTCGGGATCGACGGGCAGCAGCGCCAATTCATTCCGGTTGACGTTGGATCCGTCCACCCCGGCGGCGGCCTGCACCAGCCCGAGCCGGTTCTCGGTGATCAAGGTCTTGCCCTTGCGGGCCAGTACTCGTACCGCTTCGTCGTCGATCAGCTTGCGACGCAGCCGATCTCGCGCCTCCTCGGACTCCGGCGCCGGCACCAGCCGGCCCTCGCACTTGGACACCACCTTGCTGGTGACCACAACGACGTCGTCGTCGCACAGCCACGGCGCGGCGGCCGCGATCGCCGCGCCCAGGTCATCGCCGGGGCGGAATTCGGGAAGCCCGGTGACAGGCAGGATTTCGATGGGCGATCCGGTGCCGTGCTCGCTCACGCCGCCACGCCCGCAAGCTCCAGCCCGGCGCTCACCATCTCCGCGGTTGCGTTCGGGTCGCTCATCAACAGCGGTATCGATCGCACCAGCACGCCGTCGATATCGGCCTGATCGCCCTCGGCGATCAGCCAGCAGTCGAGTATGCCGGTGGTGGTGCGCGAGCCGTAGTGCCGGCCCACCGCCGCCGCGGTGGAATCCACCCCGATTACCGAGAGACACGCATCGGCCATGCCGCGCAACGGTTTTCCTCCGATGATCGGCGAGTAGCCGACGATCGGCGCGGGGGTGGCCCGCAGCGCGGCACGGATGCCGGGGACCGCCAGGATAGCGCCGATGCTGACCACCGGGTTGGACGGAGCCAGCATGACGACGTCAGCCTCCGCGATGGCGTTCACCACTTCTGTTGTGGCACTAGCTGTTTCAGAGCCGATGAAGGCGAAGCTGTGGGTCGGCACCTGGGCGCGGTAACGCACCCACCACTCCTGGAAGTGGATGGCACGCTGGGATCGGGTTTCCGGGTCGGTGATCACCACGTGGGTCTCGCAACGGTCATCGCTGACCGGGAGCAACCTCGCCCCCGGTTGCCAGCGGTCACACAGCGCCGCGGTGATCTGCGACAGTGGGTAGCCGGCCCGCAGCATCTGAGTGCGCACCAGGTGCGTGGCCAGATCCCGGTCGCCGAGCTGGAACCAGTCCGGCTGCACGCCGTAGTGCGCGAGTTCCTCTTTGGCGTGCCAGGTTTCGTCGCGATGACCCCAGCCCCGCTGCGGATCGACACCGCCGCCCAGGGTGTACATGCAGGTGTCCAGGTCCGGGCAGACCCGCAGCCCGTGAATCCAGGCATCGTCACCGATGTTGACCACCGCGGTCAATTCGTGACATGGGTCGTGTCCCGGTATGGCAAACTGTCCCAGGCCGAGCAACTGCTGGACCCCCAACAGAAAGCGGGCGCCGCCGACTCCCCCCACGAGAACGGTGACCTTCACACCGCAGGACAGTACCCGCCGGGGACGGGGGATCAGGGCGGGGTTACCGCGCTTTCACGCCGGCCCCTGACGGGATTGTGACGGGCCCCTGACGGGATTGTGACAAAGTGCACTAGACACGCCGTACATCGAACCGAAACAGAATCGCGGAAATTTGATCACGAGATGGTATGGAAATGCGCCGGAATGCTTGACCCGGCTGCCCAATGCGTGTCTAATCACATCAGTGTCATTTCCCGGTTGGCCGGCCGGTTTCGGTGTCGCAGACCGAGATTCGATCACTAGTTCGAATTGGGTTAACTGCACATCAAAACAGTGGCAAACCATTTCACGATCTATCAGGTGAGGAGGCGGCGGCATGTCCTATGAGCACCTTAGGGGTGTGATGGCAGGCGCACCGCACACCGCTGCCGGCTCGGCGACAGTGCCATCGATGGAGATTGCCCGACCGCACTTGAGTTTGGTTCCCGACGCGTTCGAGCCCCAGCCGGCGCCGGCTCCCGTCGAGCCGCCCGCCGACCAGTGGCAGGACCGCGCCCTTTGTGCCCAAACGGATCCCGAGGCGTTCTTTCCGGAGAAGGGCGGCTCGACCCGCGAGGCAAAGAAGATCTGCCTCGGCTGCGAGGTGCGCCACGAGTGCCTGGAATACGCGCTGGCTCACGACGAGCGTTTCGGCATCTGGGGTGGCCTGTCCGAGCGCGAGCGTCGTCGCCTCAAGCGCGGCATCATCTGATCGAGATCTGATCGGGATCTGGGGGCGGCCCGCCGCTCACTCGTCGTCGATCGTCGGGTCGACGACCGAGGGCTCGACATCCAGATAGCTGGCCACCTGGGCCACCAAGATTTCGTGCAACAACTCGCCAAGCTCCAGAGTGTCCTTCGCCCGTCGCTCAATTGGCTTGCGGAACAAAACAATTCGTGCTCGCGTGGCATTGCCGCGGACGTCGACTCCTGCCGGTATCAGCCGGGCAAGCGGGATCGGCCCGTCGGCGATGACTTCGGGCGGCCACTGCACGCTCTCGGGATCCTTGGCCGATATGCGCGGGATCTCGTCCACCGCGACGTCCAATTCGGACACCCGGTCCTGCCAGCGGCGCTCGATGGGTTCGTAGGCTTCCAGCACCGCCATGTCGAACCGCTCGGACCGGCTGCGCCACCCCGGCACCGTCGGCGGCAGCAGCGGGCCACGCCACTCGTGGCCCCGGCGCCGCACCCGGCGCGCCGCCGCGGATCTGCCACCCGGCCGGCCGCTGCGGGGGTAGCCGCGGGAATCGGTCACGCGCCGATGGTAACGGTTGCACATCGCGCCCGGAACGGATGCGCGTGTCCGCCGCTTCGGCGGCGTTTCCGCACGATAGCCTTTCGGTCGTGAACGTACCCCGTCGCTGCTGCCGGCCCGGGTGTCCGCATTATGCAGTGGCAACGTTGACGTTCGTCTACTCGGACTCGACGGCGGTCGTGGGTCCGCTCGCCACCGCACGTGAACCGCACTCCTGGGATCTGTGCGTCAGCCACGCCGGCCGCATCACCGCGCCGCGCGGGTGGGAACTCGTGCGCCACGCCGGGCCGCTACCTACCAATCCCGATGAGGACGATCTGGTTGCGCTGGCCGACGCGGTGCGCGAGGGCGGCCCCGTCGCTGCCGGCGCCTATTCGGTGGCCCACCCCGGCAGAAACGGCTCGTCGCACGATGGCTTCCCCGATCCCGTGGTCCACCACGCCGGTGTTCATGCCGGTGTTCATGCCAAGGCCCCCAGTGGTGGCGTGTTGGCGCCGCCCGAACATCGCAATGGACGTCGCCGTGGACACCTGCGCGTGTTGCCCGATCCCCCCGACTAGTCCCGACTGGCCCGGCCGCTTCCCGTAGCCGGTTCGGCTCCGGTCCGGACCGATGCCGTCGGCGACTTCGTCGGGCCGATAGGCTGGCGGCCAAGGGACGAAGAAAACCAAGTCGTCAGGAGCCCCGCCATGTCTTGGCCCGCCGCGGTTATCAATCGTGTTATCAAGGCTTATGACGTGCGCGGGTTGGTAGGGGAAGAGATCGATGAGTCGCTGACCGCCGATATCGGCGCGGCCTTCGCCCGGTTGATGCACGCCGAGGGCGCGCGGCAGGTGGTGATCGGCCACGACATGCGCGACAGTTCGCCGTCGCTGGCCGCCGCGTTTGCCGACGGGGTGACCGGACAGGGCCTCGACGTGGTGCGTATCGGTTTGGCGTCGACCGATCAGCTCTATTTCGCTTCGGGACTGCTGGACTGCCCCGGCGCGATGTTCACCGCCAGCCACAACCCCGCCGCATACAACGGCATCAAGCTGTGCCGGGCCGGTGCCAAACCGGTGGGCGCGGACACCGGACTCATCGCCATCCGGGACGATCTCATCGATGGCGTGCCCGCCTACGACGGGCCGGCCGGAACGCGCACCGACCAGGATGTGCTGGACGACTACGGGAAATTCCTGCGATCGCTGGTCAATACCACCGACCTGCGGCCGCTGCGGGTGGCCGTGGACGCCGGCAACGGGATGGCCGGCCACACCGCGCCGGCCGTGCTCGGCCCGATCGGCTCGATTACCTTGCTGCCCTTGTACTTCGAGCTCGACGGCTCGTTTCCCAATCACGAGGCCAACCCGCTCGACCCGGCCAACCTGGTGGATCTGCAGACGTATGTGCGCGACACCGGCGCCGATCTCGGCCTGGCCTTCGACGGAGACGCCGACCGCTGCTTCGTGGTCGACGAGACCGGCCACCCCGTGTCGCCGTCAACGGTGACCAGCCTGGTGGCAGCGCGCGAGCTCGGCCGGGAGATCGGCGCCACCGTGATCCACAACGTGATCACCTCGCGCGCGGTGCCCGAGCTGGTCGTCGAGCGCGGCGGCACGCCGCTGCGCTCGCGAGTCGGACACTCCTATATCAAGGCGCTGATGGCCGACACCGGCGCGATCTTCGGCGGCGAACACTCGGCCCACTACTACTTCCGCGACTTCTGGGGCGCCGATTCGGGGATGCTGGCCGCACTGTACGTGCTGGCTGCCCTCGGCGAGCAGGACCGGCCGTTGTCCGAGCTGACCGCGGACTACCAGCGCTACGAATCGTCCGGTGAGATCAACTTCAGGGTGGCCGACGCCGAGGCATGCGTGGAGGCGGTACTGAAGTCGTTCGGCAACCGGGTCCAGTCCATCGACCACCTCGACGGGGTCACGGTGGACCTGGGCGACGGCAGCTGGTTCAACCTGCGCAGCTCCAACACCGAGCCGCTGCTGCGGCTCAACGTGGAGGCCCGCACCACCGAGGATGTCGATGCGGTGGTGCAGCAGGTCAGCGGCGAAATCGTGGCCCAGCTGCCGGCAGAGGCGGGACCGTGAGCGCCGTCCAGTCGGTCGATCTCGAAGACGCCGACGGCCTGATCGCCGCCGACCGCGACGGCCTGTTGCGGGCCGCGTCGACCGCCGGCGCGCAGGTGCGGGCCATTGCCGCCGCACACGACGAAGGTGAACTGGACTTACTGCGCGGCGGCGACCGGCCCCGAACGGTGATCTGGGTGGGCGGGCGGGGTCCCGCCGAGACGGCCGGGGCGATGCTGGTCTCGACGCTGGCGGCTGCGGCCGCCGAACCGATCGCACTCGCCAGGGAGGCACCGCCCTGGGTGGGTCCGCTTGACGTGCTCATTGTCGCCGGCGACGACCCCGGTGATCCCGCACTGGTCGCAGCGGCCGCGACCGGGGTGCGCCGAGGCGCGCGGGTGGTCGTCGTGGCCCCCTATGCGGGTGCCTTGCGCGACTCCACGGCCGGTCGGGTCGCGGTGCTGGAACCACGACTACGGGTTCCCGACGAATTCGGGTTGTGCCGCTACCTGGCCGCGGGCCTGGCCGCGCTGAGCACCGTGGACCCCAGGCTGCAGGTCGACCTGGCGTCGTTGGCCGACGAGCTCGATGCCGAGGCGCTGCACAACAGTGCCGGCCGCGAGGTGTTCACCAACCCGGCCAAGACGCTTGCCGCGCGAGTATCGGGACGCCGGGTTGCGCTGACCGGTGACAACTCCGCCACCCTGGCCCTGGCCCGCCACGGCAGCTCGGTGCTGCTGCGGATCGCGCAGCAGGTAGCCGCGGCCGCCTGGCTGGCCGACGCGGTGGTGGCGCTGCGGGCCGGCGTTGCCGCCGGTGCTGCCGGTTATTCGGGGGATACCTTGTTTCACGACGAGCAGATCGACGGCCCGCTGCCTGAGCGGATGCGGGTGCTGGCGCTGACGCTGGCCGGGGAGCGAACGGTGGTCGGAGCCCGGATCGCCGGGCTCGACGACATCTACCTGGTCACCGCGGAGGACGCGACGCAGGACCCCGGTGTGGCCGGATCGGATGGCCTGCTCATACCGGCCGACGCGCAACGTCCCGAACAGCAACTGGCAATATTGGCCGTTCGGCTGGAGATGGCCGCGGTGTATTTGCGACTGGCGCGGGGATAGATACACGGTGGAATTGCTACGCGGAGCGTTACGGACATACGCCTGGGGATCGCGTACCGCTATCGCCGAGTTCACCGGGCGGCCGGTGCCGGCCGCCCACCCGGAAGCCGAACTCTGGTTTGGTGCGCACCCGGGTGACCCCGCCTGGCTGGAAACCGACAACGGCGAGACCTCGTTGCTGGAAGCACTGAGCGCCGATCCGGAGGGACAGCTCGGTCACGGGTCACGCACCCGATTCGGCGATGTGCTGCCGTTCCTGGTGAAGGTCCTGGCCGCCGACGAGCCGTTGTCCCTGCAGGCCCACCCCAGCGCCGAGCAGGCTATCGAGGGTTATCTACGGGAAGAACGGCTGGGCATTCCGGTGGCTTCGCCGGTGCGCAACTACCGCGACACCAGTCACAAGCCCGAGTTGCTGGTGGCGTTGCAGCCGTTCGAGGCGCTGGCCGGCTTCCGTCAGGCCGCCCGCACCCGCGAGCTCCTGCAGGCGCTGGCGGTGTCCGACCTCGACCCGTTCATCGACTTGCTCAGCGACCAGTCCGACGCCGACGGCCTGCGTGCGCTGTTCACCACCTGGATCACCGCGCCGCAGCCCGACATCGACGTGCTGGTGCCCGCCGTGCTGGAGGGCGCTATTCACTACGTCAGCTCCGGCGCGACGGAATTCGCCGCGGAAGTCAAGACGGTGTTGGAGCTGGGCGAGCGTTATCCCGGCGACGCCGGGGTGCTCGCGGCGTTGTTGCTCAACCGGATCAGCTTGTCGCCGGGTGAGGCGATATTCCTGCCGGCCGGCAACTTGCACACCTATCTGCGTGGTTTCGCGCTCGAGGTAATGGCCAACTCCGACAACGTATTACGAGGGGGTCTCACTCCCAAGCACGTCGATGTGCCGGAACTGCTGCGGGTTCTGGACTTCGCCCCGACCGCGGAGTCGGCACTGCGGCCGCCGATCCGGCGCGACGGGCTGGAGCTGGTTTACGACACGCCGGCCGAGGAGTTCGCGGTCGCGTTGCTGGCGCTCGGCGCAGATCAGCTGGGCCACGAGATCGATGCACCCTCGAGTCATGAGGGCCCGCAGATCTTGTTGTGCACCGAGGGTTCGACCATGGTCCACGGCAAGTCGAAGTCGTTGACGCTCAAGCAGGGGATGGCTGCCTGGGTGGCCGCTGAAGACGGCCCGATTCGGCTTCTCGCGCACGAGCCCACGAAACTGTTCCGGGCTACCGTAGGGCTGTGACGGCTTGCCGGCGATTAGCGACGGCTTGCCGGCGCTCGTCGAGCCATAGCCGCAGGTTGTGGGCGATGGTCCGGCCGACGATCCGCGGCGGCGGAATCATGTACAGGCTGTCAAGCAGCGAGAACCGGCGTAAAAACCATTCGGCGAGAACGGGATTCGTTTCGGCAGCGCCGAGGAATTGGTCGAACAACGCACCAGATGGCCGCCACCACCACGGGACCGGGCCGGTGACGCCGTGGTGGAAGGTGATGTCGCCGATGGCGTTCATCATCCACACCGGATACGTCGTCTTGCGGGTGAGCCGGGTGAATTCGGCGACGAGGCTTTTCGTGGGAGATTGCAGCGCCCGGCGCAGATTGCCGGCCTGCAGCGACGTCATCGTCATGCCCTGCCCGAAGGTGGGGTTGAAGCTGGCCACGGCGTCACCGAACGGGATGATGCCCGCCGGGAACTGCTCCAGCTTGTCGTAGCGGCGCCACCTGCTGGCCGGGAATGCGTGGAACACCGGGCCGCCGAGGGGTTCGGCCTGCGCCAGCGCGTCCGTGAATCGGGCCGGCAGCAGCCGGTCGGCAAGCGCACGCATGTCGGCGAAGGTCGACGGCGGCTTGGCGTGGGCCACCCCGAAGGTGGTGAGCACCCAGGTGCCGTCCTCGTAACAGAGCATGCCCAGCCCCAGCGACTGGTCATGTGAGGCACCGGCGACCACGACCTTCTCCCGCAGCAGCCCGTCGGGGATGCGGAACTGGTGGCTGGCGTAGTTGATGCCGATGTCCACGGTTTCCTCGGCCGGGCGCTGAAACCCCCACTGCGCCAACCACACCGGTAGCCGGGTACCCCGCCCCTCCGCGTCGACGACAAGGTCGGCGGCCCGGAACTCGGGATCGCCGCCGGCACCGTCTTCACGGGGAGCCAGCAGCACCCCGGTCACCCGCTGCCGGGCGGGCTCGAAGCGTGGCTCGGTGACCAGTCGCCGTACGATCTCGACGTTGTCGATGCCGAGCACCCGCCGTCGCAGCTGCCATTCCAGATGCGGCCGGCTGGGCACATAGGCGGTGAACTCTCTGCGCAAGGTGTGCCCGGTCCCCAGGACATGGCCCGCGGCGCCGAAGTAGATGCAGTCCGGCCGATTCTCCAGCATGGGCACCCCGGCGGCGACCATGTCGGCCAGTAGGCCCGGGAAGAGGCTCTCGAATTCGTCTGCGCCGCGGGCCATCAGCATGTGCAGGTGGCGGTCCTGGGGAACCGTGGCGCGGTTGGCCGGTGCGCTCGGCAGCTCGTCGCGCTCGAAAACCGTCACCCGGCCGAAAAAATCGGACAGCACGCGCGCCGCGCACAAGCCAGCGATGCTGGCCCCGATGACGACGGCGTGGTCTCTGGTGTTGACCGTTCTGGCTATGCTCCCCCGCATTCCCGCAGCGTACCGGCTAGCGCCGGCCACGCCGCCGCTCGCGCAGCCACAGCCGCATGTTGTGCGCCACGGCCCGGCCGATGATCGGCGCCGACGGCACCGTATACAGGCTGTCGAGCAGCGAGATCCGGCGCAAAAACCATTCGGCCAGAACAGGATTGGTTTCAGCGGCGCCGAGGAACTGGTCGTAGAGCGCGCCGACCGGCCGATACCAGCGCGGCATCGGCCCGCGGGCGTGTTGGAAGCAGCGGTCGGCGATCGCGTTCATCGTCCACACCGGTCGGGTGATCTTGGCGGCGGCCCGGTTGAATTCGACGGCCGGCTCTCCCTTTGGGGATTCTGGCGGGGATTGCAGTGCCTGGCGCAGCCGGCCGGCCTGCAGACACGCCATCGTCATGCCTTGCCCGAAGGTGGGATTGAAGCTGGCGATGGCGTCCCCGAACGGGATGATCCCGCACGGGAAGCGACTCAGCTTGTCGTAGCGGCGCCATCTGCTGACCGGAAAAGCGTGGAATGCCGGGGCGCCGACGGGTTCGGCCCGGGCCAGCGCATCGGCGAAACGGGCCGGCAGCAGCCGGTAGCCGAGCTCACGCATCTCGTCGAACGTCGCAGGCGGGGTGGCTTTGTCGACCCCGAAAGTCGTCAAGATCCAGCTGCCGTCCTCGTAGCACAACATGCCCAGGCCCAGCGATTGCCCCGGGCCGACACCGGTGACCACGATCTTCTCCCGGATAAGCCCGTCCGGGATGGTGAGCCGGTGGCTGGCATAGCCGATGCCGACGTCGACGGTGTCCTCGGCCGGGCGCTGATATCCCCACTGCGCCAACCACACCGGCAGTCGACTGCCGCGTCCGGCCGCATCGACGACGAGATCGGCCGCGACGAACTCCGGATCATCGGCGCCGGTCTCCAGCAGCACACCGGTTACCCGGTCGCGTGCGCGATCGAACCGCGGCTGGCTGACGTTGCAGTGCCGGATCTCGACGTTGGGCAGGGCACGCACCCGTGACCGCAGCTGCCATTCCAGATGAGGACGGCTGGGCAGGTAGGCGGTGAATGGGTGACGCAGTTGTGCGCCGATGCCCAGGACGTGGCCCACCGCACCGAGGTAGATGCAGTCCGGGCGGTTGTCCAGCATCGGCACGCCGGCTGCCACCAGCTCCGCCAATAGACCGGGGAAAAGCGCCTCGAACTCCACCGCGCCGCGGGCCATCAGCAGGTGCAGATGACGGTCTTGGGGGACCGCGCTGCGATACGAGGGCGTGTCCGGCAGTTCGTCGCGCTCGAAGACGGTCACCGTGGCATAGAAGTCGGAGAGCGACCGCGCTGCGCACAACCCGGCGACGCTGGCGCCGATGACGACCGCGTGGTCCCTGGGGTTTGCGGCGCTGTTTCGCAAGCTCGCGCTCATCCCCGGCAGCGTACCCAGTACTGTGCGGTCACAGCTGGAGACGAGAGGACACGCATGGCCGGTCGATGGCGCACGAAGTCGGTAGAGCAGTCGATCGCTGACACCGACGAGCCGGACACTCGGCTGCGTAAGGACCTCACCTGGAAAGACCTGGTGGTCTTCGGTGTTTCGGTGGTGATCGGGGCCGGTATCTTCACGGTCACCGCCTCGACTGCCGGCGACATCACCGGCCCGGCCATCTGGGTGTCGTTTCTCATCGCGGCGGGCACCTGTGCGCTGGCGGCCCTGTGCTATGCGGAATTCGCCTCGACGCTGCCGGTGGCCGGCAGCGCATACACCTTCTCCTATGCGACTTTCGGCGAGTTCCTGGCGTGGGTGATCGGCTGGAACCTGGTTCTGGAATTGGCGGTCGGCGCGGCCGTCGTCGCCAAGGGCTGGTCCAGCTATCTGGGCACGGTGTTCGGATTCGCCGGTGGCACAATCCATCTCGGATCGATCAACTTCGACTGGGGTGCGTTGCTGATCGTCGCTGTGGTGGCGACCCTGCTCGCGCTGGGCACCAAGTTGTCGTCGAGGTTTTCTGCCGTGGTCACCACCATCAAGGTGTCGGTGGTCGTTTTCGTCGTGATAGTCGGCGCGTTCTACATCAAGGCCGCCAATTACTCGCCCTTCATTCCCGAACCCGAACCTGAACATCAGGGCAAGGGTGCCGACCAGTCGGTGCTGTCGCTGCTGACCGGAGCCCACGGCAGCCACTACGGCTGGTACGGCGTCCTGGCCGGGGCGTCGATCGTGTTCTTTGCGTTCATCGGCTTCGACATCGTGGCCACGATGGCCGAGGAGACCAAGCATCCGCAACGCGACGTCCCGCGGGGCATCCTGGCGTCGCTGGGCATTGTCACGCTGCTCTACGTTGCGGTGTCGGTGGTGCTGTCCGGCATGGTTTCCTACCGACAGCTGCGTACCGTCCCGGGCAGCGGCCAGGCGAACCTGGCCACCGCGTTCCAGGCCAACAGCGTGTACTGGGCCAGCGGCATCATCTCCGTCGGGGCGCTCGCCGGGCTGACCACCGTGGTGATGGTGCTGATGCTCGGGCAGTGCCGGGTCCTGTTCGCGATGGCGCGCGACGGGCTGTTGCCACGGCAGCTGGCCAAGACCGGGTCGCGCGGCACGCCGGTGCGGATCACCGTGCTGGTCGCGGTGGTGGTGGCCGCGACGGCGTCGGTCTTTCCCATCACCAAGCTGGAAGAGATGGTCAACGTCGGCACCTTGTTCGCCTTCGTCCTGGTGTCCGGCGGTGTCATCATCCTGCGCAGGAAGCGGCCCGACCTGGAGCGCGGCTTCCGGGCGCCGTGGGTGCCGTGGCTTCCGATCGCCTCGCTGTGTGCGTGTCTGTGGTTGATGGTGAACCTGACCGCGCTGACCTGGATTCGGTTCGGTGTCTGGTTGGTGTTGGGCACCGCGATCTACGTGGGCTACGGGCACCGGCATTCGGTGCACGGAAACCGGGAGGCGGCCAACGCGGTGCCTGACACGTAAGGCAGCTTTGGAAACTTAGTGTACAAATCTATCCCTGCTGTCTAGACAGCAGACGCACAAGGCAGTAATGTCCAAACTGAAGCGTGGTGTGACTCACGAGGAGGTTTGGCATATGACCACACAGTTCAGTTCCGAGTTGCGGAAAGCTCCCGAAGCGGAGTGGCGCGATAAGAAGCGCCACCTGTGGCTGATGGGATTGATCGCCCCGACGGCGTTGTTCGTGATGTTGCCGATCGTGTGGGGGCTGAACCAGCTCGGCTGGCACGCCGCGGCCCAGGCACCACTTTGGATCGGACCGTTCCTGGTCTATATCCTGTTGCCGCTGCTGGACCTGCGCTTCGGGCCCGACGGCCAGAACCCGCCCGACGAGGTGATGGAGCGGCTGGAAAACGACAAGTACTACCGCTACTGCACCTACATCTACGTCCCGTTCCAATACCTCAGCGTGGTGCTGGGCGCCTACCTGTTCACCGCGTCCAACCTCGGTTGGCTCGGCTTCGAGGGCGGTTTGAGCTGGGCGGGCAAGATCGGGGTTGCCCTGTCGGTCGGTGTGCTCGGCGGCGTCGGCATCAACACCGCCCACGAGATGGGTCACAAGAAGGAGTCGCTGGAGCGCTGGCTGTCCAAGATCACCCTGGCCCAGACCTGCTACGGCCACTTCTACATCGAGCACAACCGCGGGCACCACGTACGGGTGTCCACCCCGGAGGACCCGGCGTCGGCGCGCTTCGGGGAGACCTTCTGGGAATTCCTGCCGCGCAGCGTCATCGGCAGCCTTCGCTCCGCGATCGGGCTGGAGGCCCAGCGGATTCGCCGGCTCGGTAAGAGCCCCTGGGACCCCCGGACCTACCTGTCCAACGACGTGCTCAACGCCTGGGCGATGTCGGTGGTGTTGTGGGGAGTGTTGATCGCGGTCTTCGGCGTGGGCCTGATCCCGTTCGTGATCATCCAGGCGGTGTTCGGCTTCAGCCTGCTGGAAGCGGTCAACTACCTCGAGCACTACGGACTGCTGCGGCAGAAGATCGGCACCGCTTCCGGGAAGGCCCGCTACGAGCGCTGCGCTCCGGTGCACAGCTGGAACTCCGACCACATCGTCACCAACCTGTTCCTGTACCACCTGCAGCGGCACAGCGACCACCACGCCAACCCCACGCGTCGTTACCAGACGCTGCGCAGCATGGACGGGGCGCCGAACCTGCCCAGCGGGTACGCGTCGATGATCTCGCTGACCTACTTCCCGCCGCTGTGGCGCAAGGTGATGGACCACCGGGTACTCGAGCACTACGACGGCGACATCACCAGGGTCAACCTGCACCCCCGGGTGCGCGCCAAGCTCCTGGCCCGGTACGGAGCCGTGCAAGGAGCCCGGCAAGGAGACGCAGCATGATGGCGGCCTATCGGTGCCCGGTCTGCGACTACGTCTACGACGAGGCCAAAGGTGAAGCCAGGGAAGGCTTTCCAGCCGGCACCCGGTGGGACCAGATCCCCGACGAGTGGTGCTGTCCGGACTGCGCCGTCCGGGAGAAGCCCGATTTCGAAAAGGTCTAGTCCCACTCCGGGGCGCGCCGCGTCGGCGCGGCGTGCCGAGGAGCCGAAATCAAGTAACACGAGGAGGAACCAAATGAGCGACTACAAACTGTTTCAGTGCGTCCAGTGCGGCTTCGAATACGACGAGGCACTCGGCTGGCCGGACGAGGGCATCGCACCCGGCACCAGGTGGGAGGACATCCCGGAGGACTGGAGCTGCCCGGACTGCGGGGCGGCGAAGTCCGACTTCGTGATGGTGGAGGTGGCCCGGTCGTGATGGAGACCAACGTGCTGGCGGAAACAGATATTGTCGCGCCTGTGAAGCGGATTCCTTACGCCGAGGCATCTCGGGCCCTGTTGCGCGATTCGGTGCTGGATGCGATGCGGGATCTGTTGCTGACCCGCGACTGGTCGGCGATCACCCTGTCCGACGTGGCTCGCGCCGCAGGCGTCAGCCGGCAGACCATCTACAACGAGTTCGGCTCGCGGCAGGGCCTGGCGCAGGGCTATGCGCTGCGCCTCACCGACCGCCTGGTCGACCGGGTGCATGCCTCGCTGGATGCCAACGTGGGCAACATCTTTGAGTCGTTCTTGCAGGGTTTTCGCGCTTTCTTCGCCGAGTCCGCGGCCGATCCACTGGTGATCTCGTTGCTGACCGGCGCCGCCAAGCCCGATTTGCTGCAGCTGATCACCACCGATAGCGCGCCCATCATCAACCGTGCGTCGGCCCGGCTGGCGAAGGCCTTCACCCAGACCTGGGTGGCCACCAGCGACGACGACGCCGGTGTGCTCTCGCGGGCGATCGTGCGGCTGTGCTTGAGCTATGTGCCGATGCCGCCGGAGGCCGATCACGACGTCGCCGCGGACCTGGCGCGGTTGATGACGCCGTTCGCGGAACGCCACGGGGTGATCAACATCCCCTGACCTGCGAGGCTGCGGGCCGGCGACTACAGTGGCTGAAGAGCATACCTAGGCTATGTCGCCTCGCTCAGCTTCCCGCAGGCCCACAGTAAGGATCAAACACGCCATGACCACGACCGAAACTTCGTTAACCCCCGACGTTCGTAACGGCATCGACTTCAAGATTGCCGATCTGTCGCTGGCGGATTTCGGTCGTAAGGAACTGCGCATCGCCGAGCACGAGATGCCCGGCCTGATGTCTCTGCGTCGCGAATACGCCGAGGTGCAGCCCCTCAAAGGCGCCCGCATCTCCGGTTCGCTGCACATGACCGTGCAGACCGCGGTGCTGATCGAGACGTTGACGAGCCTCGGTGCTGAAGTCAGATGGGCGTCCTGCAACATCTTCTCGACCCAGGACCATGCGGCGGCCGCCGTCGTCGTCGGCCCGCATGGCACGCCCGAGGAGCCCAAGGGTGTCCCGGTGTTCGCGTGGAAGGGCGAGACACTCGAGGAGTACTGGTGGGCCGCCGAGCAGATGCTGACCTGGCCGGACCCGGACAAGCCGGCCAACATGATCCTCGACGACGGCGGCGACGCCACCATGCTGGTGCTGCGCGGCATGCAGTACGAGAAGGCCGGCGTGGTGCCGCCCGCCGAGGAAGACGATTCGGCGGAGTGGAAGGTTTTCCTGAACCTGCTGCGGAACCGGTTCGAGAGCGACAAGGGCAAGTGGACCAAGATCGCCGAGTCGGTCCAGGGTGTCACCGAGGAGACCACCACCGGTGTGCTGCGGCTCTACCAGTTCGCCGCGGCCGGCGACCTGGCCTTCCCGGCGATCAACGTCAACGACTCGGTGACCAAGTCCAAGTTCGACAACAAGTACGGCACCCGGCACTCGCTCATTGACGGCATCAACCGCGGCACCGACGCGCTGATCGGCGGCAAGAAGGTCCTCATCTGCGGCTACGGCGACGTCGGCAAGGGCTGTGCGGAGGCGATGAAGGGTCAGGGCGCGCGGGTCCAGGTCACCGAGATCGACCCCATCAATGCGCTGCAGGCGATGATGGAGGGCTTCGACGTCGTCACCGTCGAGGACGCCATCGCCGACGCCGACATCGTCGTCACCGCCACCGGCAACAAAGACATCATCATGCTCGAGCACATCAGGCAGATGAAAGACCACTCGATCCTGGGCAACATCGGCCACTTCGACAACGAGATCGACATGGCCGGCCTGGAGCGCTCCGGGGCGAGCCGGGTCAACGTCAAGCCGCAGGTCGACCTGTGGACCTTCCCCGACACCGGCCGCTCGATCATCGTGCTGTCCGAGGGCCGGCTGCTGAACCTGGGCAACGCCACCGGGCATCCGTCGTTCGTGATGAGCAACAGCTTCGCCAACCAGGTGATCGCCCAGATCGAGCTGTGGACCAAGAACGACGAATACGACAACGAGGTGTACCGGCTGCCCAAGCACCTCGACGAAAAGGTGGCCCGCATCCACGTCGAGGCGCTTGGTGGTCACCTGACCAAGCTCACCAAGGACCAGGCCGAATACCTCGGCGTCGACGTCGAGGGCCCCTACAAGCCGGATCACTACCGCTACTGAGGCTGCTATCGCCGGCCGAGCGTGACGCCACAGTCACATTCGGCCCCGAATGCGACTGCAGCGTCACGCTCGAGGCAGCGACTAAGCTCACGCCGTGCTCATCGCGGTCGAAGGCGTCGACGGCGCCGGCAAGCGGACGCTGACCGTGCGTCTGCGCGCGGCGTTCCAGGCGGTCGGGAAGTCGGTGGTCACGCTGGCGTTCCCGCGCTACGGGCGCTCGGTCACCGCCGATATCGCGGCCGAGGCGCTGCACGGCCAGCACGGTGACCTCGCGTCGTCGGCATATGCGATGGCGACGCTGTTCGCGCTCGACCGCGCCGGCGCGGCGGCGGAAATCGCGGAGCTGCGGCGCAACTACGACGTGGTGATCCTGGATCGCTATGTCGCCTCCAACGCCGCCTACAGCGCGGCGCGGTTGCGCGAGGATGCCGGCGGGCCGGCGGTGGCCTGGGTCCAGCAGATCGAATACCAGCGGATGGGGTTGCCCGTTCCCGACTGGCAGGTGCTGCTCGCGGTCCCGGCCGACCTCGCCGCGCAGCGCGCCCGTAGCCGTGCCGAAGCCGATCCGGGGCGCGCGCGGGACAGCTACGAACGTGACGACGAACTGCAGCGGCGCACCGGCGTGGTGTACGCACAACTGGCCGCCGCAGACTGGAACGGGCGATGGTTGGTGGTCGACTCCGACGTCGATCCGGACCGGTTGGCGGCGACTCTGACGGCCTCAAATGAACGATTTTGAGGCTATTTGCGCATATCAAAGACGAAACGCCCGGGTGGAATCGCAGTTTTGTCCCGTTCTAGTGCCACCATGGACACCATGAGGCAAAGGATTCTCGTCGTCGATGATGACGCTTCGCTGGCAGAGATGCTGACCATCGTGCTGCGTGGGGAGGGCTTCGACACCGCGGTCATCGGTGACGGTACTCAGGCCCTGACCGCGGTGCGCGAGCTGCGGCCCGATCTGGTGCTGCTGGACTTGATGCTGCCCGGCATGAACGGCATTGACGTGTGCCGGGTCTTGCGCGCCGATTCCGGTGTTCCGATCGTGATGCTGACCGCCAAGACCGACACCGTCGACGTGGTGCTCGGTCTGGAGTCGGGTGCCGACGACTACATCATGAAGCCCTTCAAGCCCAAGGAGCTGGTCGCGCGGGTACGGGCGCGGCTACGCCGCAATGACGACGAGCCCGCCGAAATGCTGTCGATCGCCGATGTCGACATAGACGTCCCGGCGCACAAGGTCACCCGCAACGGTGAGCAGATCTCGCTGACGCCGCTGGAATTCGACCTGCTGGTCGCACTGGCACGTAAACCCCGCCAGGTGTTTACTCGTGATGTGCTGCTCGAACAGGTGTGGGGATATCGTCACCCGGCCGACACCCGGCTGGTGAACGTGCATGTCCAGCGTCTGCGGGCCAAGGTCGAGAAAGACCCGGAGAACCCGACAGTGGTGTTGACCGTTCGAGGAGTGGGATACAAGGCCGGACCTCCGTGATCCGCGGGGACGACCGCGACGCCCTGAGGGTACTGCCGTCCGCCGGCAGGGGAGTGCGGCGCCAGTGAACCGCGCCTGCGACGATGCAGAGCGTAGCGATGCTGAGGAGCGGCGCCTGTGATTTGGGGCTCTCGGCGACGTACTCGTGGTCGTTGGGGGCGCTCCGGCCCGATGACCCGTGGTTTGAGTGCGCTGAGCCGGGCCGTCGCCGTGGCGTGGCGCCGATCGTTGCAACTGCGGGTCGTGGCGCTGACGCTGGGACTTTCGCTGGCAGTGATCCTGGCGCTCGGGTTCGTGCTGACCAGCCAGGTCACCAACCGGGTGCTCGACGTCAAACTCAAGGCCGCCATCGACCAGACCGAGCGGGCCCGGAACACCGTCAGCGGCATCGTCAACGGCGAAGAGACCCGCTCGCTGGACAGCAGCCTCCAGCTCGCGCGCAACACCCTGACCTCGAAAGCCGATCCAGCCTCCGGCACCGGCCAGGCCGGCGCATTCGACGCGGTGCTGATGGTGCCGGGCGACGGGCCGCGCGCCGCCTCCACCGCCGGACCCGTCGACCAGGTCCCGGCTGCGTTGCGGGGCTTCGTCAAGGCGGGCCAGGCCGCGTATCAGTACGCCACCGTGCACACCGACGGCTTCGCCGGCCCGGCCCTCATTGTCGGCACGCCGACGTCGTCGCGGGTGACCAACCTGGAGCTGTACCTGATCTTTCCGCTGGCTAACGAGCAGGCCACCATCGCGCTGGTGCGCGGCACCATGGCAACGGGCAGCCTGGTGCTGCTGGTCCTACTGTCCGGCATCGCGCTGCTGGTATCGCGCCAAGTCGTGGTGCCGGTCCGGTCGGCGTCGCGAATTGCCGAACGGTTCGCCGAGGGGCATCTGTCCGAGCGAATGCCGGTGCGCGGTGAAGACGACATGGCCCGATTGGCCGTGTCGTTCAACGACATGGCCGAGAGCCTGTCCCGCCAGATCACCCAACTTGAGGAGTTCGGCAACCTGCAGCGCCGCTTCACCTCCGACGTCAGCCACGAACTGCGCACGCCACTGACCACGGTGCGGATGGCCGCCGACTTGATCTACGACCACAGCGCCGATCTGGACCCGACGCTGCGCCGTTCCACCGAGCTGATGGTCAGCGAACTGGACCGGTTCGAGTCGCTGCTCAACGACCTGCTGGAGATCTCCCGGCACGACGCCGGGGTGGCGGAGCTGTCGGTGGAGGCGGTCGACCTGCGCACGACCGTCAAGAACGCCCTGGGCAACGTGGGGCACCTGGCCGAGGAGGCCGGTATCGAATTGCTCGTGGAGTTGCCGGCCCACGAAGTGATCGCCGAGGTCGACGCCCGCCGGGTAGAACGGATACTGCGCAATCTGATTGCCAACGCCATCGACCACGCCGAGCACAAACCGGTGCGGATTCGGATGGGCGCCGACGAGGACACGGTGGCGGTCACGGTGCGTGACTACGGGGTGGGGCTGCGGCCCGGTGAGGAGAAACTGGTGTTCAGCCGATTCTGGCGCGCCGATCCCTCGCGGGTGCGGCGCTCCGGGGGCACCGGGCTGGGTCTGGCGATCAGCATCGAGGACGCGCGGCTACACCAGGGCCGGCTGGAAGCCTGGGGGGAACCGGGCCAGGGCTCCTGCTTCCGGCTGACGCTGCCGCTGGTGCGCGGCCACAAGGTGACCACCAGCCCGTTGCCCATGAAACCGATCCCGCAACCCGTCCCACAGCCGAATGCGCCGGAACAGAAGGATCGGCAGCACCAGCGTGAACCCGCGGAGTGGAGCGGCTGATGCGACGGATCCGGGCGATCCGGGCGAGTACGGCCCTGTGGTTCGTGGCCGCGCTGCTGGGCGGCTGCGCGAGCGTGCCCAGTTCGTCGGCGCCGCAAGCCATCGGCACCGTCGAGCGTCCGGCGCCGTCGAACCTGCCCAAGCCGACCCCGGGCATGGATCCCGACGTGCTGCTGCGGGAATTCCTCAAGGCCACCGCCGACCCCGCGAACCGGCATCTGGCAGCACGTCAGTTCCTCACCCAGTCGGCATCCAACGCATGGGACGACGCCGGCAGCGCCCTGCTGATCGACCATGTGGTTTTCGTCGAAACCCGTGGCGCAGAACGAGTTTCGGCGACTATGCGGGCAGATATCCTGGGCTCGCTGTCCGATATCGGGGTCTTCGAGACCGCCGAGGGCCAGCTGCCCGATCCGGGCCCGATCGAATTGGTCAAGACCCCCGGTGGCTGGCGCATCGACCGGCTGCCCAACGGGGTTTTCCTGGACTGGCAGCAGTTCCAGGCGACCTACAAGCGCAACACCTTGTACTTCGCCGACCCGACCGGCAAGACCGTGGTTCCGGATCCGCGCTATGTCGCGGTGTCCGATCACGACCAGCTGGCCACCGAGCTGGTGTCCAAGCTGCTATCGGGTCCACGTCCGGAGATGACGCACACGGTGCGTAACCTGCTGGCTCCGCCGCTGCGGCTACGTGGCCCGGTAACCCGTGCCGACGGCGGCAAGAGCGGCATCGGCAAGGGCTACGGCGGGGCACGCATCGACCTGGAGAAGCTGTCGACCACCGATCCGCACAGCAGGCAATTGCTTGCCGCCCAGATCATTTGGACATTAGCCCGGGCCGACATCAGAGGGCCGTATGTGATCAACGCCGACGGCGCCCCGCTGGACGACAGGTTTGCCGAAGGATGGAATACCTCCGACGTCGCCGCCACCGACCCGGGCGTGGCCGACGGTGCGGGCGCCGGCTTGCACGCCCTGGTGGGCGGTTCACTGGTGGCGCTGGACGGGCAGCGGATCACCACCGTGACCGGCGCCTTCGGGCGGATGGGCGACCAGACCGGGGCAGCGCTGTCCCGCAGTGGCCGGCAGGTGGCCTCGGTGGTGACGCTGCGGCGTGGTGCCCCCGATGTGGCGGCCTCCTTGTGGATCGGCGACCTCGGCGGCGAGGCGGTCCAGTCGGCCGACGGCCATAACCTTTCGCGGCCCAGCTGGTCACTGGACGACGCGGTGTGGGTGGTCGTCGACACCAACATCGTGCTGCGGGCGATCCAGGAAACCGCGTCGGGACAACCGGCGCGGATCCCCGTGGATTCCGCCGCGGTGTCCAGTCGCTTTCCGGGCGCGATCACCGACCTGCAGCTGTCTCGCGACGGGACGCGGGCCGCGATGGTGATCGACGGGCAGGTGATCCTCGCCGGTGTCGAGCAGACCCAGGCCGGTCAGTTCGCCCTGACCTATCCGCGGCGGCTGGGTTTCGGGCTGGGCACCTCGGTGGTGTCGCTGTCCTGGCGAACCGGCGACGACATCGTGGTGACCCGCAACGATGCGACGCATCCGGTGTCGTATGTCAACCTCGACGGGGTCAACTCCGACGCCCCGGCCAGGGGTTTGCAGATACCGCTGTTCGCGATCGCCGCCAATCCCTCGACGGTGTACGTTGCCGCCCCGCAAGGGGTGCTGATGTATTCGGCGTCGGCCGCCGACGGTCAACAGGGCTGGGCGGAGGTTCCGGGCCTGATGGTGGCGGGGGCGGCGCCGGTGTTGCCGGGATGAGTGCTGGGCTGGGCTGATTTCACCGGCTACCCTCGCAGTGAGGAGGCGCTTGTCGATGTCGCCCAGAGTTCCTTTCCTGCGTTGGGACGATCCGTTCCGCGCCCTCGACATGCTGGCCTCGTTGTGGTCGTCGACCGGGTTGCCGTCGGTGAGCGCGGGAGCCGCCCAAGCGGTTGCCATGCCATACCGCACCTTGTTCATGACGCTGCAGCAGTTGCTCGTCAACAAGGAAATCACGGTGCGCATCGGCGGCGACGACGTGGTGCTGACCGTGACCGAGCTGGACGCCGAACTCGACCCGCAGGGGTTGCCCGTCGGTCAGCTCGGCGAGGTCCGCGTCGCCGCCCGCGACGTCAGGTGGGATCAGCACCACCTCCAAACCGCGGTCGCCGTCCTGCGCAACGTGCACATCCGTCCGGGCGTGCCCCCGCTGGTGGTAGCGGCTCCGGCCCGATTGTCGTCGGTGCTGTCGGCGGACATCTTCGATGATGTTCTGCAACAGGTGGCCCCGCAGCTGCGCAGTGAGCTACGCGGGGACGGGACCGCCCGGCTGCGCTGGGCACGTCGGCCCGGTTGGGGCGGGGTGGAAGTGGACGCCGCCGTGGTGGGCACGACGCTGTGGCTGCGCCCGCGCGCCGTGATCACCGGGCACCGGCGCTGGCCCCTGCCGATCCGGGTCCCCGCGTACCAGGTGCCGTTGCCCAAGCTGCCGCATGGACTGCTGCTGACCGACGTCGACCTTGGCCCGGATTCGCTGCACCTGTCCGCTCTGCTGCCGGAGTGGCGAATGGAGTTGCCGCTGCGACATCTCGAGGACCTGATCACCCGATTGAGCCAGGGGGCGCTCAGCTTCACCTGGCCTTCGTTGCTGCGCGGCTCGGACTGACCGGCGGCGGGGTGACTCTGTCGTTCCAGGTCGTTCCAAATCTGCCGAATTTGCCGAAACGGCATCCCGATACCGCGCACCGACGACTCACCGCGAAATCCGGGGTGGCCGAGCTTGCGTGTGCTCGGCGCGGCGGCGAACGTGAAAAACCTTCCCTAAGTCACTATTTGGGAAATTCTGGATCACGACAGGGCTGGTGCGCCGTATCGGTTCGGCAACCAATACGTCTTGATCTAGGCAGGGATTCGGCGCACCGATACGGTTCCCCATTGCCGCGGTATTCGCGGGCGGCTTGGGTAGATATGAACGGAGTTGGCGTTGCGGCTTGTTGATCGATGCTGCGTTGCAGTAGCTGCCGGCGCGGGGTTATTCGGCGCCGCGCTTGTGTTCAGTGCTGGTGCGCCGGCCGCTCCGTTGCCGACCGGCGGTCCGACGTGCCTGGAGCAGCTTGCCGCGCTCGGTTCCGCACCGCCGATGGCCGCAGCGCCGGTGGTGCTGCCCGGTCCGCCGGTAGCAGGAGCTGTGCCTCTCGCGCCCGTCGTGCCGGTGGTGCCGGCCGCGCCCGTGGTGCCGGTGGTGCCGGCCGCGCCCGTGGTGCCGGTGGTGCCGGCCGCGCCCGTGGTGCCGGTGGTGCCGGCTGCGCCGGTGGTGCCGGCCGGCGGGGCCGCTGCACCAGCCGACGCTGCCCCGGGTGCCGCTCCGATCGTGATGGCGGCCGGCTCGGGTAAGGGCGCGCCGACAGATCCGGCCGCGCCGGCACCCGAACCGGTGGTACTGCCCGGCCCGCCGGCGCCGGTGGCAGCAGCGCTACCCCAGGCGCCCATCACGGCTGTTCTGGCGGGGTCGTCGACACCGCTTCCGGCTTGCGCGGCCGGTGCCGCACCAGGGCCCGCTGCGCAGTAACTTCGGCAGCTGCCGGCACCGGGCCCGTATCAGGGGATCACCGGGTCCACTTCCTTTTCGTCTGCCGGAACCCCTTCCTGGACGATGACGGGGTCGCCGACGTTGACCGTATTGAAGTACCACTCGGCGTCGGTGGGACTCAGGCTGATGCAGCCATGACTCACATTCTCAACCCCCATTGACCGGATCGCCCACGGGGCCGAATGCACATAGAGGCCGCGGCTGGTGATCCGGACGGCGTAGTCCACCGGGAGCCGGTAACCGTCGGGGTCGTCGACGGGGATGCCGACCGAGCTCGAATCCATAATCACCGTGCGATCTTTGGAGATCACGTGGTAGGTGCCGACGGGCGTCTCGAACTCGGGCCTGCCCATCGAGGCCGGCAGGACTCCTTCTTCTCCCCAATGTGGCCGGTGGTGCGGCGTTGGTAGCGGCGGCGCCCCCGTTCCGGCCGGGACTCCATCGATGCTCACGGTGAAGGTGTGCTTCGCGATGTCGGCAACGCCCACGACGGCCGGACCCGTTTCGAAGTTCGTGCGCAGCCCGCCCACGGAGAGCGCCACGGTGCTGTGCGCTGGCCAGAACCGGTCGGGAACCCATTGCACAACGTTGTCATCCAGCCACTCGAACTTGCCGGTACGGGCGGGCGCCGATCTCACGTCGATCGCGCGCTCCACCGCCTGCCGATCGGCGACGGGGTGGCCGAACGTGATCACCACCGGATGCGCCACCCCCACCACCGCGCCGCGCATCGGCAAGACGGCGGCGATGCCGACGCTGTCGCCCGCGCTGTTCACCGCCATCAGCGTTACGCCGGTTCGCCCGGCGAACACTGTCACGGTGATGCTGATTACCACCAGAAGAGACCGTATTGCCGCCCGCATCGCTCTCGCCGGACACCTTTCGGATCGGTAATCAGTTGTTGTCGCTGGTCGATGGTATGGCCGCGTCGGCGGGTGAATGTGACAGCGCGCCTTCGCATGTCGGTCAGGTTTTGGTTACAGGTAGGTCTCCACTCGGCACGGTTTGTCGGTCCTCACCGCCACACTGACACCGTGCTCGACCTAGTCCTGCCGCTGCAATGCGGCGGCTGCGGTGCGCCGGCGACCCGGTGGTGCACCGGCTGCTCCGCGGAGCTCTTGGTGGCGGCCGATCAACCCCACGTCGTGAACCCGCGGGTGGACCCCCGGGTCCCGGTGTTCGCGCTCGGGCGCTACGCCGGCGCCCGTCGTCAGGCGATCCTGGCCATGAAGGAGCACGGTCGCCGCGACCTTGTCGTACCGCTGGCGCGGGCACTGGCCGTCGGTATCCACCGCCTGCTGTCCTGGGGGGTCGTCGATGCCCCACTGACCCTGGTGCCCGCGCCCACTCGGCGTTCGGCGGCGCGTCGGCGCGGGGGCGACCCGGTGACCCGCATTGCCACTGCGGCGGTGGCCGCCCATCCCGGGATCACGGTCGTCGAGGCGTTACGACTGAAGGGGCTGGTCCGCGACTCGGTCGGTCTGGGCACGTCGGCGCGCGAGCGCAACCTCGCCGGCCGAGTGCTGCTGCGAGGCCGGCGCCTGTGCGCCGAAGTCGTGATCGTCGACGATGTCGTCACCACCGGGGCGACTGCGCGGGAGTCGGTCCGGGCCCTGCGGGCCGCCGGAGTACGGGTGGCCGCTGTGTTGGCGATCGCGGCGGCATGACAAGCTTTCGCCGGTCTCCTGCCCCCGCGAAACGTCCGGCATAAGAACTCGGCAAAAGGCTGGCCGATTCGCTGGCACCGTGGGGTGAACACAGGCTAACGTCGAGATCAGATTCAGGCTTACCGGCAAGGCTCACGGTCGCGATACCCAGGTTTCCAAGGTTTTCCAGGTCCAAGACAGGTCCAAGACAGGTCCAAGCACTAACTGCGGTAGGAGGTGAGTAATCGGCACCTTGCTCCGGCGGGCAGCCTGCGGCGGTGACTTCACGAAATCCGCTCCAACCCCCGTCGGCGCGTAATCGAAGGCCCGGCACGCAGGGCGCGTGCGACGTGAAAAGAGAAACGAGTTGTCACGAATGTCAAGGCTCACCGTGGATTCCGACCAGATTGTGGATCAGGCGCCGGCCGAAACCGATGAACAGGCGGAACCGCAAGCGACCGCCGAGATTGTGTTCAAAGGCCGCAATGTCGAGATTCCCGACCACTTCCGCATCTACGTTTCGCAGAAGCTCGCTCGCTTGGAACGTTTCGACCGGACCATCTACCTGTTCGACGTCGAACTCGACCATGAACGCAACCGTCGCCAACGCAAATCCTGTCAGCGAGTGGAGGTCACCGCTCGCGGCCGGGGACCCGTTGTCCGCGGCGAGGCCTGCGCCGACAGCTTCTACGCGGCCCTCGAGTCCGCCGTTGGCAAACTGGAGAACCGGCTGCGCCGCAGCAAAGACCGCCGCAAAGTTCACTACGGCGACAAGACGCCCGTGTCACTGGCCGAGGCCACCGCGGCGGCCCCGCCACCGGAAAGGGCCTTCGACGCGGAGCCGGCCGAGCCGCACGAGCATGACGGCGCCGAACTGGACCACGAACCGGGACGTATCGTCCGCGTCAAGGAACACCCGGCCAAGCCGATGTCGGTAGACGACGCGCTCTACGAGATGGAGCTCGTCGGACACGACTTCTTCTTGTTCTTCGACAAGGAGACCGAGCGGCCCACCGTCGTCTACCGCCGGCACGCCTACGACTATGGCTTGATCCGGCTGGCTTGATCCGGCTGGCTTGATCCGGCTGGCTTGATCCGGCTGGCTTGATCCGGCTGGCACGAGGATCGGCGGCCAATACCACGGCGTCACCTACGATGGGAGTCGCCTAATCGAAGAAGACTCCTACCCACAGGGGAACATCCCAAAAAGGGGACAACACCGTGCTGTCGAAGTTGTTGCGCCTTGGTGAAGGTCGCATGGTCAAGCGCCTCAGGAAGGTGGCCGACTACGTCAACACGTTGTCGGACGACGTCGAAAAGCTCACCGACGCCGAGCTGAGAGCCAAGACCGACGAGTTCAAGCGGCGCCTGGCCGACGAGAAAAACCCGGAAACACTCGACGACCTGCTACCCGAAGCGTTCGCCGTCGCCCGCGAGGCCGCCTGGCGGGTGCTCGACCAGCGACCCTTCGACGTCCAGGTGATGGGTGCGGCCGCCCTGCACCTGGGCAACGTCGCCGAGATGAAGACCGGTGAAGGCAAGACCCTGACCTGTGTGCTGCCCGCCTACCTCAACGCGCTGGCCGGCAAGGGTGTGCACATCGTGACCGTCAACGACTACCTGGCCAAACGCGACAGCGAGTGGATGGGTCGCGTGCACCGTTTCCTGGGCCTCGACGTCGGCGTCATCCTCGCCCAGATGACCCCCGACCAGCGCCGGGTGGCCTACAACGCCGACATCACCTACGGCACCAACAACGAGTTCGGCTTCGACTACCTGCGCGACAACATGGCGCACTCGCTCGACGACCTGGTGCAGCGCGGGCACGACTTCGCCATCGTCGACGAGGTCGACTCCATCCTGATCGACGAGGCCCGCACCCCGCTGATCATCTCCGGCCCCGCCGACGGCGCCTCCAACTGGTACGTCGAGTTCGCCCGGCTGGCGCCGCTGATGGAAAAGGACACCCACTACGAGGTAGACCTGCGTAAACGCACCGTCGGCGTGCACGAGAAGGGCGTGGAGTTCGTCGAAGACCAGCTCGGTATCGACAACCTCTACGAGGCCGCCAACTCGCCGCTGGTCAGCTACCTCAACAATGCGCTGAAGGCCAAGGAGCTGTTCAACCGCGACAAGGACTACATCGTCCGCGACGGCGAGGTGCTCATCGTCGACGAGTTCACCGGTCGGGTGCTCTACGGGCGCCGCTACAACGAGGGCATGCACCAGGCCATCGAGGCCAAGGAGCACGTCGAGATCAAGGCCGAGAACCAGACGCTGGCCACCATCACGCTGCAGAACTACTTCCGGCTCTACGACAAGCTCGCCGGCATGACCGGCACCGCCCAGACCGAGGCGGCCGAGCTGCACGAGATCTACAAGCTCGGCGTGGTCAGCATCCCGACCAACAAGCCGATGATCCGCACCGACCAGTCCGACCTCATCTACAAGACCGAGGAGGCCAAATACGTCGCGGTGGTCGACGACGTCGCCGAGCGCTACGAGAAAGGCCAACCGGTGCTGATCGGCACCACCAGCGTGGAGCGTTCCGAGTACCTGTCGCGGCAATTCACCAAGCGACGCCTTCCACACAACGTCCTCAACGCCAAATACCACGAACAGGAGGCGGGCATCGTCGCCGTCGCGGGCCGCCGCGGCGGCATCACCGTCGCCACCAACATGGCCGGCCGCGGCACCGACATCGTGCTGGGCGGCAACGTCGACTTTCTCACCGACCAGCGGCTGCGCGAGCGCGGCCTGGATCCGGTGGAGACGCCCGACGAGTACGAGGCCGCCTGGCACCAGGAATTGCCCAGGGTCAAGGAGGAGGCCGGCAAGGAGGCCGCCGAAGTGATCGAGGCCGGCGGTCTCTATGTGCTGGGTACCGAACGCCACGAGTCGCGCCGCATCGACAACCAGTTGCGTGGTCGTTCCGGCCGGCAGGGCGACCCGGGCGAGTCACGCTTCTACCTGTCGCTGGGTGACGAGCTGATGCGCCGGTTCAACGGCGCGGCCCTGGAAGCCTTGTTGACGAGGCTCAACCTGCCCGACGACGTGCCGATCGAGGCCAAGATGGTCACCCGGGCGATCAAGAGCGCCCAGACCCAGGTCGAGCAGCAGAACTTCGAAATCAGAAAGAACGTCCTCAAGTACGACGAGGTGATGAACCAGCAGCGCAAGGTGGTCTACGCCGAGCGGCGCCGGATCCTCGAGGGCGAGAACCTCAAAGAGCAGGCGTTGGACATGGTCCGCGACGTGATCACCGCCTACGTCAACGGCGCCACCGCCGAAGGCTACGCCGAGGATTGGGACCTGGATGCGCTGTGGACGGCGCTCAAGACGCTGTACCCGGTCGGGATCGACCATGAGTCGCTGACCCGTCATGACACCGACTCCGAGCGTGACGACCTAACCCGCGAGGAGTTGCTCGAAGCGCTGCTGGCCGATGCCGAACGTGCCTACGCCGCAAGGGAAGCCGAGCTGGAGGAACTCGCCGGTGAGGGCGCGATGCGCCAGCTGGAGCGGAACGTGCTGCTCAACGTGATCGACCGCAAGTGGCGCGAGCACCTCTACGAGATGGACTACCTCAAGGAGGGCATCGGGCTGCGGGCGATGGCCCAGCGCGACCCGTTGGTGGAGTACCAGCGTGAGGGCTACGACATGTTCATGGCCATGCTCGAAGGCATGAAAGAGGAATCGGTCGGGTTCCTGTTCAATGTCACGGTGGAGGCGGTCCCGGCGCCGCAGGTCGAGGTCGCACCGGTCGAAGAACCAGAAGACCTGGCGGAGTTCGCCACCGCGGCGGCGGCCGCCGCCCAGCAGCGTGGCAGTGGCGCAGCGGTGCCCGAGGAGGCTCCAAGTAAGTTGCGCGCCAAGGGTATTGAGGACGAATCGCCCGCGCTGACGTATTCCGGCCCGTCCGAGGACGGCTCGGCGCAGGTGCAGCGCAACGGGGGCGGCGCGCAGAAGACGCCGGCCGGGGTGCCGGCCGGCGCCAGCCGGCGGGAGCGGCGCGAGGCCGCGCGCCGGCAAGGCCGCGGCCCGAAGCCGCCGAAATCGGTGAAGAAGCGCTAGCTGGCCAGCGCGCTTTTCAGGAAGCCCAGCTGGTCGGCCAGCGCCTGCCGCTGCCAATGACCTTCATAGACGTCGAAGTGATCGACCGGGTACTCGCGCAGTTGCCCCAGCGGTCCCGCTTTCCTGGCGGTCCGCCGGGCCGCGGCCGCGGGTGCGACCCGGTCATTGGTGCCCAGCTGCACCAGGATCGGTGATCGCAGCCGCCGCGCGAAACCGGTGGCCCGGTTGAATCCGATCTCCAGCGCCGTACGCGCGCACACCTCGTTTCGCCAGGTCGGGCCGGCCATCGAGGTATATGCCTCCGCGGCGCCGGGGGTGCTGATGATCGCGACCGATCCGGGTCGGGCCACCACCGGAATCCGGTGCGGCGCACGGTTGGTGAGGGCACGGGTGCTGTCCCGCAAGCCGTGCGCGGCGGTGCGCATCAGTTGACCCGGGCCGGCGTAACGGACCAGCTGCACCAGGGCGGCCAGTCCGTCGGTGGCCGGGGTCATCGACACCGCTGCGGCGATGCGGGGGTCCTGCGCGGCGACCGCGACGACGTGGCCCCCGGAATAGGACGTGCCCCACACCGCGATCCTGGCCGGGTCCACGCCGGGCAGCTGCCGGGCGGCCGCGATCGCCGCGTGGTAGTCCTGGCGTTGCCGCCGAAACGAAACATGTTGGCGGGGACTGCCTTCCGAGTCGCCGAAGCCGCGATAGTCGAACACCACCGCGTCGATGCCGGCATCGGCGAATGCCTCGGCGTAGTCGAGCAGGCCGGTGTCGCGGGTGCCGGCGAAACCGTGCGCCATGACGATGGCGGGCCGGCCGGACGGACCCGTCATCCCCTCCGAGCGGGCCGGAATATGCCAGGCGGCGCAGCTGACGCCGTGGCTGGGGAAGGTGAGGTTCTTCATGTCGTGCGGCTCGATCACGAAGCAAGCCGGGCGGCCTGGTGGACGGAGAACTCGAGGGCCGGATCCGTCACCGGACCCCGGCGCAGCCGCTCGACATCCTTCTCGTAGGCCATCTGGACCGTCCAGGGACCGCTGGTGCCGCCGCGCGGGAACTTCGCGATCGCGCGTTGGACGTAACCCGAACTCATGTCCAGCAGCGGCACCCGCTGCATGTGCGGATCACGCAGCACCGGTTCGACGGTGTGGTAGCCGTGTGCGTCCATGTGGTCGAGCAGTCGGCAGAAGTGCTCGCAGACCAGGTCCACCTTCAGCGTCCAGGAGATATTGGTGTAGCCGAGTGCGAACACGAGGTTGGGCACCCCGCTGAGCATCATCGACTTGTACACCGTGGTGTCGGGCAGGTTCACGGGCTGACCGTCGACGTCGAGCTGGATCTTTCCGAACGGCAGCATGTTGAGGCCGGTCGCGGTGACGATGATGTCGGCGGCCAACTCCTGACCCGATTCCAGCAGGATGCCGGTCTCGGTGAACCGCTCGATCCGGTCGGTGACCACCGAAGCCTGCCCGGCCGAGATCGCCTTGAACAGGTCGCCGTCGGGCACCATGCACAGCCGCTGATCCCACGGGTTGTAATGCGGTGTGAAGTGGGTGTCGACGTCGAAGTCCTTGGGCAGTTGCCGGCGCACGTTGGCGATCAGCAGCCTGCGCATCAACTTGGGGGCGCGCTGGCAGGCCTGGTAGATGCCGCGGTTGAGCATGACGTTCTTGCGCCGGGTGATCCGGTGGGCGCGCCGGGGGCCGACCACCTTGTTCAGCACGTTGGCGATCGCGTCCTCCGCGGGTATCGAGAACACGTAGCTGGGCGAGCGTTGCAGCATGGTGATATGCGCGGCCTTGCCGGCCATCGAGGGGATCAGGGTGACGGCGGTGGCGCCGCTGCCGATGACGACGACGCGCTTGCCCGTGTAGTCGAGATCCTCCGGCCAGTGCTGAGGGTGGATGAGCTGGCCGCCGAAATCCTCGACGCCCTGGAATTCGGGAGTGAAGCCGGCGTCGTAGTCGTAGTAACCGGTGCCCAGAAACAGGAATCGCGCGCTGAATTGCACCGTCTCGTCGCTGCCCGAATGGCGGGCGGTGACCGTCCACAGCCCCTCCGGCGAGGAGAACTGCGCACCGAGCACCCGGTAGCCGAAACGGATGTGCTCCTCGAGCCGGTTCTCGGTGACGGTCTGGCGCAGGTAGTCCATGATGATGTGCCCGTCGGCGATCGCCTTGCGGTGTATCCACGGCTTGAATCCGTAGCCGAAGCTGGGCATGTCGGAGTCGGACCGGATGCCCGGGTACCGGAACAGGCTCCACGTGCCGCCGATCGACTCGCGACCTTCCAGGACCGCGAACGTGGTGCCGGGCCGGTAGGTCTTGAGGTGGTATGCGGCGCCGATACCGGAGATACCGGCACCCACGATCAGGACGTCGAAGTGTGTGGTGGTGGTGGTCATCGGGGGGCTCCTATCGCAGTTGACGACGCGATTCACGGTAGGGCCGCGACCCGGCAGTCACCATGTGCGTTCGTCGCTACTTTTGGTGTGCATATGTGCGATGGCACACTTACAAAATGGCTGGGATTTCGGTGCCACCGGCGGTGGTCGAGCTCGTCGGTGAGGTCGCCGATCTGATGCTGAACGACATCGATCACCTCGTCGCCGAGATGGATGCCGCCGTGGTCGAGATCGCACCCGTGATGGGGGCCGATGCCGCGATAGCCGCGGAGATGTCGGCAAGCAACCGCGCCAACGCCGTGCGCCTGCTCACCGCACTTGCCCGACGCGACGGCAGGGGCGCACCGGCCGACGTGCCGCCCGAGGCGCTGGACGTGGTGCGCACCGTGGTGCGTCGCGGCATCGACCTGGATGTCATCTTCCAGGCGTATCGGCGCGGACAGAATGTCGCTTGGCAGCGCTTCATGGTCTACGCCGCTCAGGTCGTCGCGCCCGGCCCGGAACTCGTGGCGCTGCTGGAGGTGACCTCACAGCTGATGTTCTCCTACGTCGACCAGGTGATAGGCCGCGTCATCGCCGACGCACAACACGAGCGTGAGGAACTCCTCGGGGGCGCGATGGCACGGCGTACCGAGACGGTCCGCTTGATCCTCGACGGTGCGCCGATCGATCGCCGCCGCGCCAGTGAGCGCCTGGGGTACGAACTCGACCGTCGACACACGGCGCTGGTGCTGTGGGCAGAACCCCGCGGCGAAATCCAGGGCGTATTGGAGTCCGCCGCAACCCTGCTGGCGCGGGCCGCCCGGGCGCGGCCGCCGCTGACGCTGCCGTCGGGAACCGCGACCTTGTGGGCGTGGCTGGGCACCAACGCAACCCCTGCCATGGACGCGTTACGCGACGCGATTCGCTCGGCGGATCCCACTGTCCGGGTCGCGGTGGGCCCCACGCAACCCGGAATCACCGGATTTCGCCGGTCACACGCCGCGGCGCTGGTCATCCAGCGGCTGCTCGGCGGCCACCCCGGAGGTGAGCGCATCGCGTTCCACCGGGACCTCGAAGTCACCGCGTTGGCTGCCCAAAACCAGGACCAGGCAGCCGAATTCGTGGCCACTACACTGGGCCCGCTCGCGGCGGACACCCCCGGTGCGGCTCGGCTGCGTGAGACCTTGCGGGTGTTCCTCGACGAAGCCGAGAACGCGCCGCGCGCCGGAATTCGTCTGCATACTCACCGCAATACGGTCCTGCAGCGGGTCGCGCGCGCGACCGAACTGCTCGGCCACCATCCCGGCGAGCGCCGGCTCGCCGTCGAACTGGCTCTCGAACTCACCCACCACATCGGCCCGCGGGTACTGGCCAGGCCCTGATCCGTCCGCAGAGCTGTCGACTGATGTAGCGAGTCGACAAAACCGGGTTAGATCGTCGCGCTCCTGATTACGATGCAGTGGGTCCTGGGCCGCGCGGCTGGCGAGAGGTCAGACGATGAGCGCCACATCGAGTTCGCCGGTCGACAAGGTTCGTGCCCGCCACCGCACTGCGCCCGGCGACAAGCAGGTGCGAACATACTTTCTGGCCAAAGAACGCCAGGGTTTTGCGCCGCTGACCAGCCGCCGCCAGCCCTCATCGGCCGCGGTACTGCTGGTGGCGTCATTCGGCGCCTTCCTTGCTTTCCTCGACTCTTTCCTCGACTCGACCATCGTCAACATCGCGTTCCCGGACATCCAGAGGTCTTTCCCGACCTACGACCTCGGCGGCTTGTCCTGGATCCTCAACGGTTACAACATCGTCTTTGCGGCGTTCCTGGTGGCGGCAGGGAGGCTGGCGGACTTGCTCGGCCGCAAGCGGACGTTCGAGTTCGGCGTGGCGCTGTTCACCATCGCGTCCGTATTGTGAGGCCGGGCGCGATGCTGCTCGCGAAGCACTGCCGCAGATCATGGCACTGTTGAATCGTTAGTCCGCAGCGGTGAAAACCCGCTCCCGGGTAATGGGTCGCGTCCGAACGGCGGTGGGGTTTACTGACAAATGATTCGGACCAGTCATCTGAGAATCCGGAGGTCAGCGATCGGCCAGTGGCTGGCGGCATCCGCAAGCGAGACCGCGGACTCAGGAGGCGCCGGAGACCGATCCGGACTCGGCAGAGATGTGGACTCGACGCCGCGCGGCTGGGCCGTCGCGTGACCCGACCGCTCACCGAGGAGGACGACATGGCGGAGCCCCTACTTCTGGACGAATTTCTGCCCACGTACGACCACGTCGTCTCCGTCTCCCAGGTGCTCCGAGCCCCTCCCGAGAAGGTGTTCGAGGCTGCCACGAACCTGGACTTGTACCGGCTTCCGCTGGTGCATCTGCTGATCGCGGCCCGCGGCCTGCCCGCGCGGCTCGCCGATGCCCGTGCCCGGCGCCGCGGCGAGTCCGTGGCGGCGGAGCCGCCGACATTTCGGGTGCGGGACCTTCCGGCGCGCGGATGGATCCTGCTGGGCGAGTGGCCCGGCACCGAGCTGGTTCTCGGAACCGTCACCAAGCCGTGGCAGCCGCTCGGCGGTGAGCCGGAACGGCCGGTGACCGCAGACAGCTTCGCCGGTTTCGCCGAGCCCGGCTTCGCCAAACTTGCCGAGACCACCCGGGTGACTCCCTTTGGCGCCCACGCGTGCATCCTCACCCTCGAGACCAGGGTGGTGTCGACCGACGAGGCCAGCCGGCGTCGGTTCCAGCGTTACTGGAGGGCAACCGGCCCGTTCATCGGGTGGATCCGGCCCGCCGTGATGCGTGCTCTCGACCGGCAGCTGGGGCGTTCGCCCTCACCGAACCCGGGGTGATCGGTATCCGATGCGGCGGAACCGCGGCTGCCTGCGACCCTGGCCGAATTGAGGCAGCCGCCTCATGCGCGGGCGCGGCCGCGGCGCGGACGATCCAGGTATGAACACATCGCTCACCCCCTTGGATGCCGCCGCGGCCGTCCTGCACGACCCGGTCCTGCCTGCCGGCGACGACGAACGATTCGTCGGGTTCGGTGTGATGGGCCTCCCGTTCACCAGCGGGCACTACCTTGCCTTGCGGCACTTTCCGATGACGTCGTTTTCACCCGGCTACCGGTCGGTGTGGCACCGCGATCCGCAAGGCAGGTGGACGTTTTACGCGACGACGCCGGGTCCGCAGAGCTGCGCCCGCTACTTCAGCTCGGTGACCCGCAATGACGCAGTCCAGTGCGAGATCGACGTCGCGTGGGTCACCCCATGGTCGTTGGTCGTCGTGATTCCGGGACTGCTCGAGTGGCATATCGACATCGGCACCACCTTTGCGACGCGGCTGATGAGCACCGTCGGGGAGCGGCTGCCGGCCGGAGCGTGGACCAACAGTGCGGCTCTGAGCGTGCTGGGCCGGGCTGCGGGGGCGCTGCTGCGGGCCGGGCAGGTCCGGCTCTCCGGGACCGCGCCGAACGGCCAGCAGTTCATGATCGCCCCCGCGCGGGTTTGGGCGGTGGCACAGTCGCGCGCCGTTTTGCGCGGCGTGGACCTCGGACCGGTGGGACCGCTGCAGCGGCAGCTGCGGCTCGCCGGTTTCCGGCCCCCGCAGCGGGGTCTGTTCGTCGTGGGCTCAGGGCATTTCGAAACGTTCGACCCGGGACGCCATGATGCCGTCAACGGCACCGTCTCGATCCGGTGACCAGTGCACAATGAGTCCATGACATCTCGGGCGTCCCAACCAGAACGTCCGAGACAGTCGGATGCGGAACTGCCGACCCGTGCGGAGCTGCTGGCGGCGCTGTCCGTCGCGATCGATCTCGGCTTGGGCCAGCCGGCCGAACACATGCTGCGGTCCGCGCTGATTGCGACCAGACTGGCCGATCGACTCGGGCTCAGCAGGCAGCAGCGGGATTCCACCTACTACGCGACCCTGATCATGTGGATCGGGTGCCACGCCGACTCGCATGAGTACGCGCGGTGGTTCGGCGACGACATTGCCGTCCGCCACGACTCCTATCTGGTCGACTGGTCGGGGTTGCCGTATCTGCGTTTCCTTGCGGCCAACGTGGGTCGCGGTCAGCCGCTGGTGCACCGGCTCAGCACGATGGCGACGCTCTTCATCAACGCGCGCGGCCACATATCCCAATTGATCCACTCGCACTGCACATCTGCGGCCCTGCTGGCGGATCGAATCGGCCTGGACCCCACCGTGCAAGCCGCGGTGGCGTTCACGTTCGAACGCTACGACGGGGGAGGGTTGCCCACGGGCGTCTGCGGTGACGCCATCCCGATCCAGATGCGCGTCGCGCAGCTCGCCGACATGGTGGAGGTTCACCACCGCGCCTACGGTGTCGAGGGTGCCGTCGCCATGGCTCGCAGCAGGCGGGGCGGGCAATTCGATCCCGAGGTGGTCGACACGTTTGTCAACCATGCAGACGCGATCCTGGCCGGCCCGCCCACCGGTGATGCATGGGCGGCGGCCCTGCGAGCCTCGCCAGATCACCAGCGGCCGCTGGACGACCAGTCCCTGGACGCGCTGCTCGTCGCACTGGGCGACTTCGTCGACTTGAAATGCCCATTCACGCTGGGACATTCGCGAACAGTGGCCCGGCTGGCGGGTGACGCCGCAGTCGCCGCCGGGCTCGATGCGGACGCGGCGGTGCTGACCCGGCGTGCGGGCCACGTTCACGATCTGGGCCGCATCGGAGTTTCCAATCAGATCTGGTCCAAACAGGGTCCGCTGAGCGCGGCGGAGTTCGAGCGAGTCCGGTTGCATCCGTACTTCACGGTGCGGATCCTCAACCAGGTTCCCGGGCTCCGGAAGTTGGCCGAGGTTGCCGGCAATCACCACGAACGCCTCGACGGCTCGGGATACCCCCGTGGGCTGGCCGAATCCGCGCTGAGCTTGCCGGACCGCGTTCTGGCAGCCGCGGTCAGCTACCAATGCGCTTGTGAGCCAAGGCCATATCGTGAACAGCTGACGCCGGAGTCGGCAACCCGGCGGCTGCGGCGCCAGGTGCAAGCCGGTGAACTCGACGCCGTCGCCGCCGAGGCAGTGCTGCACGCCGCGGGACACCGTGCCGACCGGTCGAGTCTGCGCCCGCACGGGCTCACGCCCCGGGAGGTCGAAGTGCTCTGCCTGGTCGCCCGTGGCGCGTCCAACAAAGAGATCGCCGCGGCCCTGGTGATCAGCGAAAAAACCGCCCGCAACCACGTGGAGCGGACCTACGCCAAGATCGGGGTGACCAACCGCATCGGCGCCAGCATGTACGCGCTCCGGAATGGCCTAGTCAATAATGACTAGGCCCCACTCGGCGAACTTGAGGCAATTGACCTATAGGCGAAACCGCCTGCGCCGCGGACACTTAACCCATGAAGCGATTCCTGATCATCGGCTACGGCGCCATGAGCTACCTGATATTTGTGGTGGCCTTCTTGTATGCGATCGGTTTCGTCGGCAACATCGTGGTGCCACGGACCGTCGACCACGCGGTCACCGCATCGACCGGCCAGGCGGTCGCGGTCAACGTGGTGCTACTGGGCGCCTTCGCGGTCCAGCACAGCGTGATGGCGCGGCCGGCGTTCAAGCGGTGGTGGACACGATTCGTGCCGCAGCCGATTGAGCGCAGCACCTACGTGTTGCTGTCGAGTGCGGTGCTGCTGTTGCTGTACTGGCAGTGGCGAACGATGCCCGCGGTCATCTGGGACGTGCGGCAGCCGGCCGCCCGTGTGGTGTTGTGGGTCGTGTTCTGGTTCGGGTGGGCGATCGTTTTCGCGTCGACGTTCATGATCAACCACTTCGACCTGGTTGGCCTTCGGCAGGTGTATCTGGCTTGGCGCGCAAAGCCGTACACGGAGGTCGGCTTCCGCGCCCGGCTGCTCTACCGGGTGGTGCGTCACCCACTCATGCTCGGTTTCATCATCGCCTTCTGGGCGGCGCCCACCATGACAGCGGGGCACCTGCTCTTCTCGATCGCTACGACGGGCTACATCCTGATCGCGTTGCAGTTGGAAGAGAGCGACCTGACGGCGGCGCTGGGTGACCGGTACCGGAATTACCGACGCACTGTGCCCATGTTGTTTCCCAGGCCTCGTCGGTTGTCGACCAAAACGGCTGCCCAGCAGTAGCTTTGGCCTGTATGATCGCTGAATAGTCGCGATTGGTGCCGGCCGGCTATCCGCAGTCGGGTTGCGACCGCATCACGCCAACCCGCTTCGGAGCCGGGTTCGTCGCTCCCGATTTGATTCGGGGAGACCTGATGCTCACTGCATGATGGGCACCAACCGAGCGCACAACACGAGATTTCCATGTCGAAGACCGGTGAGGAGCCACTGAACCTGTGAGACGCTCGCGCCGGAAGTGTCTTTCAGAAGACGGTTGGTTGACGCCTGAACAACATTAATCATCCCAGTTCGAAAGGGGCTTTTCTCATTTCGACTCCCCACGTCGAAGCATTTCGTCCACGCATTGAGAATTAGATACTGGTAATCTACCGGATGGCGGGACGAATACTTTTATTTGGCCCGTGAGGCGATGCCGAAGTTTAGGGCAACCCTGAAATTCAACGATTTTCTTTGTCAATCTTCGGGCCAGTACTTCGACGCAAACATAAACAGCCCCCAGCTGAATGCCGCACCGTGGCGCTCTCCATTCCAGGGAAATTCGTACTCTTCGTGGGAGGGGAGAAGTTTGTCGAACAGGGTCCACTTGAGGCCACCCGTCAAGGGGCCAAACTGTTTCGTGAACTCATCGATGTCCATGCTCCAGGGGGGCAACTCGGTTGGCGAATCGACCCGGGATAAATCGCTCCTCGTGTGCCAGTACCGCGCCGACTCAAGCACTCCTTCTTCACTGGCGGTCGCGGTGAATTCAAATCCAGGCCACAGTACGCTGCTGTATTCCAGTGATTTCGAGGACTGGCCTCCCAGGCCCAGCAGCTTCTTCATGTTTTCGAAACGAGAGGCTTCGTCGCCAAGAGCTTCGGATACCCGCTCATGTATGCGTTGTGCGTCCGCGACGGAAAACCCGTGTTCGGCTAGCTTGTTTTCTAGCAGCTTCGCATTCTTGTTGACCATTCGTATCTTCATTGTCATGAGTAGGTGGACCTCGAAGTCGAGTATCTCAGAAACCGAAGATGTATTCATCGCTTATTCCTTCATTTGCCGAGGTAAGGCAAGAATTGGGTAAGGTCGCCCTTGAACACAGCAACCGAACCGTCAGGATGTACCGTTAGTGCTTCCCAAGAACTTTCTTCGCTGGTATCGAGCTGGAGAAGCTCGGCGTGTCGAGTTCAAACCGAAACTGTCACGACCTGGATGCCGGCGGTTAGCCAGCGTTGGCGAACTTCATTGAGGTGATCGGTGGGAGCGGAAAGCAATAGGCCGAATGCCGCTGGCGGATCAGCTTCGTCACGGTAGTAATCCCGATAGAACGGTATTGACTTGGCGAACCAAGGAAAAACGTCGGGTTGTTCAACCAGCAGCAAGTGCGCATCGGTGATATCAGTAAGGTACCCGGGAGCCGGTGGCTTACCCTCAGCTGTATTAATCATGTTGTCCAAGTCGCGCATAAAGTCATCGAATGCAGCCGCGTTGCGCCCGAACCACGGCGGGAAGTGCCACACTTCGGCGAAGGTGTTGAAGAGCGCATCGAGCGTTTTGACGTGCGATCCGTCGACTGTTCGGAGCTCGACACCGTCCGGAGGTGCCAAAGCCGATGCAGTCGCGGTGTGCACACCGACGCATGCCCCGTGGCCGGCGGCCCCTAAGACGAATTCGTCTAAATTCACAGTTCGTGTTCCTCGCTAACGAATCCGATGAAATGTGCCGTAATGGTCAGTGGTGTACCACGCGGATCCGTCACTTCCGGTGACTATTCGCTCATCGTCGCGGTCCTGGTCGGGCACCCTAGGGTTGACGTCCCACGCCTGATAGGTAATTGGCTCGCCAGAAGCGTCCGTCGTGGGCAAGGGATGCTGTCCGTCAGGTGTAACGTTTCGAAACACGCTGCCGCCCTTAGTGCCCGGGGCATTCGCCGCCTGAGGCCATCTGCCCGAATCTATTTGGTTCAGCGTGCTTTGTACATTCTGCGGTACTTGCGGTTCGCTCCCTGCGGCAGTTGTTTGCCTCGGTTGTTGTGGTGCGGGTTGTGTCCAGTATGGGATGTCGGCGCGTTTGGCGTCGTTGGCGGGTGTGTATTGTGCGTTGGCCGCATTTAATTGGCGCTCGAGTTGGGTCTTTAAGGTGTTGTTATACCAGGCTTCTTGGTTATAAGCCTGAACCGCGTTCCAATCGGAAGGGTTGGGCGGGTTCAGATTGTGGTGGTCGATGTCGTTTGTCAACTTGTTGTAGGCGTCTCGTGTCGCTTGCAGCGATGGCGGGGGCGGTGGGCTGGCCCAGGGCGGAATGGGGGGCTGCCCCAGCGGCGGTTTGCCTGGCGGCGGAGACGGTGGCGGCGGAATCGGTGGGTGCGGTGCAAGCGGTGGCAGCATTGGTGGCGCTTGGGGTGCCGGGCCCGCTGCTTGGTCCAGCATCTGGGCGCCGGGGCTCCCGGAGCCGTTAGGACCGTCGCTACCGGTGGGGGGACCGGGTGCGTCGCCAGGTGGTGTAGCCGGGTAGGGGGTCGGTGGCGGGGGCGCCGCAGGTTGGGGTGGGGAGTTGAGGGTGTGGGCAGTGTCGCTGAGGTCGAGGGGGGGCGATGGTGACGACGCGCCGCCGGGTCGTGGTGGTTGTGGGTGGACGTAGGCGAACGGCTGCACCGTCGAGTTCGGCGCGGCGGTGACCGGACTGTGCAGCGTAGCGGTGGTGAGCATGCCGGCGGGTGCGCCGATACCGGGTCGCTTCACCGCTGGCGGGCTGAAACCGTTACCGGAGGGCCGGATGTAGCTGGTTAAACCCGCACCGGGATAGCCGCTGACCACACCGGCTGATCTCGGGTGTGATCCCGCAGTCGGGGTCAGGGTGCCCGCGCGGGTCTGCAGCGCCTCCGCCAGTTGCGACGAGGCCAGCCCATCGCCGCCGGGGGTGGTCGCTGTCGGCGCGGCAAGTGGCCCGGCCGGCGAGTGCGGCGCGAACATCCCCACCGGGGCGCGCGGCACCCCAGTTGTGTGGCCAGGTGGTTGGGTGCCCGCCAACGCGGCGGTATTCGGTGGTGTTGGCGGTGAATCCGGTGCGCTGGCTGATGGGGCTGCACGTTGTAGCGCCGCGGCAGCGGCCTGTGGGGCGGCCATCGCTGGGGGGATGACTGCGTGGGCGGCTTGCTCGCTGGCCTGCATGGTTGCCCCGGCCGCGCTGAGGGCCGCGGTTTCGGTCAGCCCCGCCGCTACGGCAGCCGGCGACCCTCCGGACACCGCCGGGGGAAACGGCACCATGATCGCCTCCGCGGCCGCGCGCAACGCCGCCCCGTAGGCCGCGCCCGCAGCCGCGTTGCGGGGCCCATAAGGTGGCCGAACTTGTGGGTTTGACCGATGAACAGCGCGCGGGTGGGCTGGCCGATTTAGACGTTGTGCAGCGCTGGCTCGACGACGGAATCGCTCCCAACGGCGCCCGCGGCCGGCGCTTCGCCGCCGGCGACAACCACGGCGTGGATCTGACGTTTTGCGCGCCGAAAAGCCTCAGTCTGGTGCGCGCCTACGGCGCCGACGTCATGCAAAAGGCCGTCCTCGACGCGCACAACACGGGGGTGCGCGAGGCCCTGGAATACGTCCATCAACACGCCGGCTACACCCGTGTGCACAACACCACCAGCGGCAAAAAGGATCTGCAACGGCTGCCGGGTTTGGTGGCCGTCGCCTCCCACCACGAGACCAGCCGCGCAGGTGATCCGCACCTGCACACCCACGTCATCTTGCCCAACAAACAGGCGCGGGTGGACGGCACGCTGGCCGCGGTGGACACCGACTCGTTGTGGCACGAATCCAAAGCGGGTGGGGTGATCTATCAAGCCACGATGCGCCGCGAGATGGCGCAATCAGTTGGCGCGGAATGGGGTCCAGTCGACCCGCACACGGGGATGGCCGAACTGGTCGGCGTCGACCCGGCGGTGATCAAAGCTCACTCCCAGCGCAGCACGCAGCTGCGGGAATGGGCCGACTGCAACCTCGAACTCATCGACGGCCAACCCACCCCGGCGCAGCTGGCGGCCGCGCAAAAAGCCACCCGGCCGCGCAAGCCGGAAGGCTTGTCCTGGGGTGAATTACGACGCCAATGGCACGGTGATCCGCGCGGTTTTCGCGTCGATACCGAGGCCCAACGACAAGCCCGCAGTAAGCGCCGCGCAGCGCCGACCACCTTCGGCGCCGTATCGCCGAGATCGCCGCCGGCATCGACAAGCCCGCGTTCACCCGCGCCGACCTGGTGGAAATCATCGGCGCGCAACTACCGATCGAGGTCGACGGAGATGAGCGCTCCCCTCGCGAACAGATCGAAGCAGCGGTCGACGAGATCGCGATCCGAGTCAGCGAACCGCGCGCCGCCCATCACCGCGAAGGCCACGAGCGCTACACCATCGACCTGGTGCTCGCCGAGGAGCGCCAGCTCCTCAACATGGTCGATATTCGCGATGACCGCGCCGTTGTGCGGGTTACCGAGGCGGACACGGACGGGCTATCAGCCGATCAACAACAAGCGGTCACCGCCCTGGCCGAATCCCCGTGGCTGGTACAGCCTTTGGCCGCGCCCGCCGGCGCCGGCAAGACCCATTCCCTCAAAGCGTTACGCACCGCCGCCCACCGCGGCGGCCGCACCGTGGTCGTGCTCGCGCCCCAAGGCCGCGCTGTCGACGTGGCGATCAACGAGTGCGCCGGCGACGAGGGCTACACCGTGGACAAGGCCCTCCTCGAGCTACGCAACGGGCGGTTAAGACTCGATCACCGCAACATCGTGGTCGTCGACGAAGCCGGCCTCATCGGCAACAACCAGCTGCGTGACCTGCTGGAGTACACCACCGGCTCCGGGACGAAGACCCTGCTCGTTGGAGACGCTCACCAGCTGGCGCCGGTGCGTAAACGCGGCGGTATGTTCGAGCAACTGTGCGCCGATCTGCCTTGGTCCCAACGCCTTTCGGAAGTCTGGCGGATGCTCGACCCCGAAGAACGCACCGCATCGCTCGCGTTACGCAACGGCGGCCCCAAACCATTGCGGCGCGCCATCGCGTGGTATCGCGATCACGACCGGCTGCGCTGCGGCGATGAAGTCACCATGGCCCACGACGCGCTGGAGGCCTACCGCGCCGATGTGGCCGCCGGCAAAGACCCGCTGCTCATGCCCGACAAGTGGGAACTGTGCGACGCACTGAACAAGCAGATTCACAACGACAACGTTGCTGCGGACGCCCCTACCGTCACCGCCGCCCGCGATCACCACATCGGCGCCGGGGACACCATCGTCACCCGCCACAACGACGCCACGATCACGGTCGGTATCCGGGACGAACACGGCCAGCCCGCGGTGAGCAAGACCGCATCGCAGGTGCGCAACGGTCAGCGCTGGATCGTCGAAGCAGTCGACACCGCCCGTCAGACAATCCTCGCCCGCCGCATCGGTGATGACGCCGTGGCCATCCTCGGCGGCGACTACCTACGTGAACACGTCCACCATGGGTATGCCGTCACGCTGCAATCCGAACAGGGTGACACCGGGCAAACCGCATACCCCATCGTCAGCGCGCGCACCGACCGCAAATCGCTGTACACGGGCCTGACCCGCGGCCGCGAAATGAACCGCGTATTCATCTACGACAAGATCGCCGGGGAAGGCGACCACGAACACGCCGAACCGGCCCCCGGTGTACACCAGGCCCGCCGCGGTGACAGCCACCAGGCTGCCGAACTCGTGCGCGCCATCACCGGCCGCGACAACCGGCCCCAAACCGTCCACCAAGTCGCCGCGGCAACCGACCGCGGCCGGCTTCCCGACCGGGTAGCCCGGTTCACCGCCAAACGCGACCACGACCTCGCGCGCCGCCGCGGCGCCCACCGGGCCTGGTCCGACCACCAAGCCAGCGAGCACGCCGAGCGGAACCGCTGGATGCGCGAATACCGTGACCGCAGCACCGACCAGACACACAAGGCCCGCACCCGCCAACGGAGCAGCGACACCGGCTACGACCTCGGACTGTAGAACGGGTGCCGGGCGGCTATTCGACGCAATGGACGGCGATGACGATGCCAGACCAGCTCGGGCGTTCATCGTTTCCGCTATGACGCCACCGGCCTACGAGGCAAACGCATGCGACTGCTCGATGACCTCTCCACCAGTGATGCCGGCCATCCGCAGGAAGCCCTGATCGGCATAACCGATGTCATCTGTCTCGACGACACCCCGAACGTCATGCACGACCTACGTGTAGCCTCGGCGAGCGGGTTGCCGGGAGGGCAAGCCGTGCGGAGTCTTATCCGACAAAACCTGAGGGGTGCTTGCCGCCTGGTTGGGCTACCCTTGCCCCTTATGCCAAACACCGTGCGCATCAACACTGCCAGCGTGCAGGAGACCACGACGGGCGGAGCGTCCTGGCGGCCGGGACGACCGCCGTTATGCCCCCGGCGATAACCGGTCTGTCGTGCCAACCCAGCGCCGCCGCCGTGAGCGCCGCCGATGCCATGATGTCGGGATTCGCCGCCGCGTTGAGCGCCCGGATCACCTCCTACACGGGCAAAGTCACTGCGGCCGTTGACGGTTACACGGCGAACGAAGCCAACTCAGCAGCCGAAATGACCGCCGTAGCCCCTGTGGTGATGGTCTAACCCATGACCGCACCGCTGCCTACCCTCTCGCAGCTGTTGAACTGGCCCTACGAGCACCTCAACGAAGCACCGGCATATTGGCAAGCCCTGGCCTCGAAGTGCTACGACGCGGTTGGTCAGGTGTGGCGCGACACGCTGAACATGGACTGGGAAGGCGAAGCCATTACCGCGCTGCGCGCCGCAACCGGCGCCGACAAAACCATAGCCGCAAACGTATACGACCAGGTGACGCAACAGGCGTGCAAGGAAGCCCGCAGCGGGGCATCGCAAATCCTCGATGCCCGCAACCGGCTGAAATACAAGGTGCAAGACGCCGAAGAAGCCGGGTTCAGCGTGAGTGAGGACATGTCCGTCTACGACACCCACACCACCGCCAACCCAGTCGAGCTGGCCGACCGCCAGGCGCAGGCACAGGCGTTCGCCGAAGACATCAGGTTGCGGGCGGCGAAACTGGTCACTGCGGACACCGACGTTGCCCAGAAGGTGACCGCCACGATGGCCGGGATCGGACCCCAGGCGTTCGGGGAACCGATCAACGCCGACGACACGATCATCGGAGACAACAAGCACAACGGGGTCCAACTCGTCGACTTCACACAAGACAACGCCGCTGGCACCAACCCACCACCATTTGCACCGTGGGACACTCCCGATGGAACACCGCCGCCGGGCACTGGCCTGAGTCCGAAGCTGCAGCAGATGCTGCTCGGCAGTAATCCAGCTAGTTTGACCGGCCAGGGTCTTGTAGAGAATATGCAGCGGTTCGTGCAGTCACTTCCCGAAAACGATCCCAGGACCGCGTGGTTACGCGGTCAGGTTGCGGATCTGCAGGCGCATGTGACGGACATCGAGTACGCCCGCACCCATTGCACCACAAGAGATTGGATCGAACGCACCAGCCAGTTCGCCAGCGGTGTGATCGTTACCGGCTACGGCCTGCTGGCCGCAGAGACCGGGGTCGGGCTCGCTGTCGCTGGCGCCGGTGGTGTCGGCACGATCATAGCGGGCACGAATCTGCTGCGATGCCTAACGGGGAGCAAGTGACGGACGTACTGGAGGCCGCGATTCTGTCTGGCGCGTTTGTGCTGGCGCTGTGGGGCGCCTGGCGCCCGCACTACCGCGTGGCGTCGTACCTCGTGGCCGGTGCTGTCACGTTAGTGCTGATCGCGGGTCTGGTGGTCACCGGCCAGACCAACATGACTATCGTCTCGGCGTTCTTGCTGGTAGCAATGTTCGTTCCGATGACGGTCTTCAACCACCGCAGAGCTGAACGCGGGCGAAGTGGGCGAACGAAGAAGGGCATGTAGGTCAGTGGGAGAGTCACACCGACAGCGGACGGGCCAGCTCATCATCAACCCATCCGCTTGAACACCATCAATGTCGGTGGGCGCTGTCATGCTCACATGCATGACGACTCTGGCTCCGTCAGTGCTGCAACCCTCCTTCTGGCTGGTCGCCGGCTTAGCCTGGCCAGACGATCAGCCGAGCGTGGCCGAATCCGCTGTCGCCGTTGCCCCGGACGCCTTCCAAGTTCAGCTGCTCAGTACGCCGACGCGCCAGGTATTTGACGTCGCACGCTACTTCGCGAGCCACGGCCAACACCGTGTTGTATTCCTCGCTGAGCTGACTCGCTGGCTCGACCACTTCGGACACACGTGGGCATCGCACGGAATCGACTTTGATCAGGCCCTTTACGACATCACCGAAGTCTTACCCGGGATCTATCTGGCACTTGACCGTCGCTCGTACTGCATTGTCTGCGACGCCTCCCGTGAAGGCATGGTCATCCATTACCCCGACGGCCGAGAACAGCTCACAGAAGCCGACCGCAACACCACCCGGCTCGCGCTAACTCAGACCATCACCGAAGGCTGGCCAGCCTACATCCAGTCGCTCCAAGCCGATTAACGTCGATGCGCGGGGGCAGGCCCCTAACCCTAACCTAACCACCATCCACGGCCTGCCGAATCGCCTGGCTCACATCGTATTGCGGGTCGCACAGTAGTGCGGCCACTGACCGCACCCATCTCATCCCCGCACCATTGCCGCGGGGCGACCCCGCGAACAGCAATGCCGCGAGCCCGTCGACCGCCAGCAGGCCCGCCAGCCACAGTTCATCGCTACCTGCAGGCCGTGCATTGCGCATGCGGCTCGCTAAAGAGGCCGCGTCTTCATATGAGCAGACCTCGATGCTATCTACGACGTCATTGCGAATCCTATTGCACACCAGATGGTTTCCGTCCTCCCTCATCGGGAGAGCAGCCAGTAGGACGGCAAGGGATAAGGTGGCCGGCCGGCGTCGGCCTCGCGAGCCAGGCGCTCGATACGGGCCAGTTCATCGGCCCGGTCACCCGCGAACCGCCACCGCCGCACCCGATCCCGATGCCGCCCCACCCAATCCACGTCATCGCCACCCGCCGCACACCCCGCGTCATAACGCAACGCGCAGTCGTCGAGCTCCTGCCGCAGCATATGCGCGGAAAAGCCCACATTCCAGGGCCCTTTAACGTCGGTACCGCGCTCTGGCCAGCGCCCCGAGTGTGCTCTGTCCAGCAACGATTCCCACTCGTCGTCGGTTGCATCGACCACCTGAAATCCGGCCCACCGCGACACCGACGACCGATCAGCTACTTGGGTTTCGCGCAGCCACATCAGCGTGTCCGCCCGCCAGGCACCCAGCACGGCACCCCACGGCAGACCCAGCGCCTCGGCGGCGCCCGGCTCCCACACCCGAGGACCGCCCGCAAGTACCTTCCACCACACCCAGATTCGGCGGTCACGGCCCGATGTCAGCGCGTCGCGCAGGCCGCGCTCCCGCCAATTCGCGGGCAGCGAGCCAAGCCGGGCCTGGCCCAACACCAGACGTAATGTTGTGGCTACGAGCAGCCGGTCAGCCGTCGCGTCGCGCGCGGCCGCCCGCTCCCTGCACGCCCGCCGGTTCCAGCCCACGGGCTCGGCCGGCAGATCCGGCAACTGCGGCCGAGACTCGCGAGGTCCCAACGGCGGCAGCTCCGACAACCGCGATAACGGCGCCAACGGATCGCCACCGGGAGCGACGAATCCCGCATCACTCACGGCCGTCGTCGCTCTTGGGCGAGGTGCTGCTCCATGGCGGCGATCGTCGTCACGACCGTGGCTCCGAAGCCGGCTCTGATCCCGCAATAGGCGATTTCAGCCAACCGCGGCGGTTCGGCTTTCCAACATTGGATCAGCTCGATCATCCGCCCCATCCGGTAATAATGGGTGTACCAAAGGGTGATGGCCCGGGTCACGTCCGAATCGTCGTTGTCGCGGGGGGCGTGCTGGTCGGGCCACATCGCGGCGCCCCCGTGGCGCTGGGCGGCCGCCCGATCGTAGGCGCCCCACATCGTCGCCGTGGCGGCCCCGCCGCTGACCGCCTCCAGCATCTGCCCGTCAGCCTGTTCCACCAGCAGCGCACCAGTATCATCAGGCTTCATCGCCTCCTCAAACACGATGCGCGTCAAGGTCGCCGCCGCCCACGCCGATATGTTGCCCCCGCGATCCAGACCGTTGACCCGCTGGTATAGCCCCGGGTCGATCACGGCGAGCCGATGCTGTTGGGCCGCATCCAATTTCGGCGCCACATTTACGAGCCGCAGCGCATCACGGTGATCTATCGCGGCGAAATCACCGGCAAAGTCATGTGGCGGGTCGGTCCACATCTCCGTGGTAGCCAGAGCTGAAACGGATGCGTCTGCAACGACTTTAGTCAAGCGGTCGGCGTAGTCGGCGACTATTTTCGACGGGAACTGACAGCCCATCCACACATCAGCCCAGCCGAGCGGCAGCGCGGGGTCACTAACCGCCAGGCGCACCGTGCTCGGCAAATACACCGTCGTGGGCAGATAGGCGCCGCCGCCAACGTTGTTGGCCACCGCAATGTGCGTACCGACCGGGGATCTGAGCACCACCACCGCCCACAACACCAGCATCTTCGATGCCTCGCTACCATGCGCCAGCTCACCCAAAATCCGTTGTGCGGTCACCAAATCCGGATTGACATCACTCGACGAACCGGCAAGTGCTGACATCGGGCCCGACGAACCCGGATTACCTGTCAGCATGGGCGGCGCACCGGGGCCACCACCGGTGGGGCCGGAACCGCCGCCGGCGCCTGCCCCGGCCGTGCTACTGCCACCCGCCGGCGACGTCGGCGAGCTCGGTACACCGCTGCCGGCACCAGCGGCTCCCGCACCCGGCGGGCTGTAGGGCGCCAACGGCGATGCGGTCATCCCAGGCGGGGGCATCATCCCTCCACCACCGGCGATCGGTGCGCTGCCCGCGCCGTGGCCGCCTGATACACCGGCTGAATCCACGGGTTGGGCGGTCCAACCCGATCCTGGTCCGACGCCCGCCGGACCCATCCCCGGACCTGCCGCACTCGGCGCGGCCACCGGCGGCTGGGTTGATGCCATGGGCTGTTGCGGTTGCGCCGGAGGGGTCGCCGAGGCTGTCATTCCACTCGTAGCGCCCATACCCGATGCCAGACCCGATTGGAAACTCGATCCAGAGTTGGCGAGGGGTGCCGCCGACGCCGGCGAGACAGCTCCTGCAGAGGGAGCCGCCGAGGCCGGCACGGTCCCCGAACCCAGCTGCGACGGAAAACCAGATGCCAACGATGGAGAACCGGATCCCAAGCTCGGCATACGACCCCCACCACCGCCTGAGCCACCACCGGAACCAAGCGGTGATGCAGGTAAAGGCGGGGTCATGCCGGGGCCATTCGGACTCGGACCCCACTTACCGCCTTGCGTCAGCGGACTGGGATCAGGCCCCGTCAAGGCCCATTTATCGTGTTGGTCACCGCCGTTGCCTTCCGCTGCGGCGCCATCCAAACCAGCATCGCCGTCCTCGGACCACTTAGCCGAACTTCCCTCGGCCGGCTGGGATGACCCGGACCATTTGTCGTGCTTCTGTTTTCCGCCTGGCGGCTTGGGTTTTGGGCCTTCGGATGGCGCGGGGCCAAGAGGTAGCGGTGCTTCAAAGTTCACTGCCTTAATATGGCCCTCGGCGTTGGCCGCGTGCTCGTCGACGATGGTGTCCGCCTCGCCTGCAGCGGCCGCCAAAATTGATTGCGCCGCAACATGATCGCCGCGGTCGAGTGCCGCCTGGAACGCCGGTTCCTTGTCGTCGATTAGGTCCTGCAGCATCGTCTGCAGGCGCCGCAGCTCTCCGACCGCGTTCGTCACCGCGTCGGCGGCGGGCCCGTACAGGTCCTCGTGTGCTTCCCACAACTTTCGGTTGCCGTCGTGCGCCGCCAGGGCCGCATCGCCGGCCTGGCCCTGCAGCGCCGATTGCAGCCGCTGACGAAAGTGGGAGTGTCGATCTAATGCCGCACCCAGGAGTCGGCGCTGCTCCGCTAGCGCTCCACCGGACGACTCCAGTGCGGTGAGCGTCGAGGAACTCGGGAATCGGCCGGCTTTGATTGTCACGGCCAGCACGCTCTCAGATCCGATCCCATTCGCATCCATCGATCACCCCTGGTACTGATGGCATAACGACCACACGCGGTCGTCCGCCGCGTTCGCCGCGTCAGGCGTCCAACTGTTCGGGAGCTGTATCGCACCCTGTGCTGACTCACGGCTAACCATGGCCGCACGGTCGCGATACAACCGCAATGAGTCACCTATTGCCGTCCGTATAGCATGGTCTGCAAATCCGTTGTCGCGCAAAGCATCAGCTATATAGTTTGCTGCCGGACCAATGTCGGCGGCGGTTTTGGGCGGCGACGGCAGCATCGCATAGCCCGCTGCAAACCGCGTACACAAGTCGATCGTTTGGGTGCGGATCTGCTCGGGCGAGGGTGACGGAGGCGCGGCAGTGCTCGATTCAGCAGCGCGACCACCGGGCGCAGAACTGATGTGTGCTCCGACGATCACGCCAGCGATGCCGGCACCGAAGACGCTGACCACGACTGCCGCAATCAACCCAGCGCGTCGCACACCAGACGGTCGGCGAACATTCGGGGGTACGCCGGCCTGTGCGTACGCCGGCGGGCCGGGGGGATACGTCGGCGGCTGCCACGGTGTGGACATATCACGTCGCCTGACTCGCGGCGATCCCGGCGGCACCGGCATCGTCGGCGTTGGTCAAGATGACCGAGGTTGCGGTTGTCGCCGCGTGTAATGCCGTAGCCATGGACTCCGGTGCTCCCCCATCGCATGGTGCTCGACGGGCCAGTCGGCCATGCCCGCGAGGACGGCCGCAGTCGCCGCGTCGTCGGCCGCCAGCGGCGGCGCGAACGCCACTGCGGACGGGACAGATGCCCGCCACGCGTTCATAGTCGCCGCCACGTCGTCGGCCTCCTCGTGGATCGCGTCCGTCATCGCTGCCCTCCCTGCTTTATCGAATGTTCACTAGTTGCGTTGTGTTGCTCTTTTTGTTCAGTTCTCCGGTGGCGCAACCGTTTTGGATACCTTACCGCTGAACAGCGACAGATTCGGCAGCCTTGAGTTGCCGGTAGGCCGTCGAGCGTCCGACGCCGAGCAGCTGCGCGATTTCCCACACCGGCATGCCTTGTGCTTGTAGCTCCCGGGCATGCGTCAACCGGGATCCCGACAGCGCTTGCGGGCGACCCCCGACCCGGCCGCGGTTCCGGGCTGCAGCGAGGCCGGCCATGGTTCGCTCATGGGGAAAACGCCGGCCAGGGATGCACCACCACAACCTGCTAACAGCTACCGGGTCAGGGCCGCGGCGCGCATCGCCTCACTAGACACCGTCGTCGCGACGGCCACCGACTGGGCATCAGAAAACACCCCGCGCGCCGCGGCATGCTCACCAGCGGTGCTCACATACGCTGCGCCCACCGCGGCCAGCGCCGCCGTGAACGCCGCCGAATCAGCATCCTCGCCCATCGGCGCCACCGCCGATAACGTCGGTGCAGCCGCGGCCACCCCAGCACCCAGCCTCGCAGCCAACCCCGCCTGCGTCATCCGAAGCCCACACCACCGCCGGCTCCACCGCAAACACCATCACCCAGGACCTCCGACTCACACCCCGCAGACAATCACCGACCCACCCTAATCCGGTCCCACCACCCTCGTACTCCATCAAACTCATACGCACCCGCGCCCAACGCATCACCACCCAACGCCGCCACAACCGCACCGCCCGCCTAAGCCAGCGCGCCGAGTCCGCCGGAAATCCCGGACCCCACCCGACGACGAACCCCCACCGTTCTGACGCGGGACTACCTCGAAGGCCGAGACTCAAGGACGCCATCGGCTATGAATTGGCCGGTGGCACTTCTCTCTCGATGCCATTTCGTCGAGTATTGGCGGCATGGATGTCAAGGAAGTGCTGCTGCCGGGCGTCGGTCTGCGGTACGAGTTCATCAGCCACAAGGGTGAGCGGATCGGCATCATTGCCCGGCGCACCGGCGAATTCGACATCGTCCTGTACACCGCCGAGGACCCTGACGAATGCCGGCCGGTCTTCCGCCTCAACGGCGAAGAGGCCGACACCGTGGCCGCGATTCTCGGTGCACCGAGAATCGCCGAGCGGTTCACCGAGCTGACCCGCGAGGTGCCCGGGCTCGAGGCGGGTCAGATCTCGATCGAGCCCGAGAGTCCGTTCGTCGGCCGGCCGCTGGGCAACACCCGCGCCCGCACCCGCACCGGCGCCTCGATCGTCGCGATCGTCCGCGGCGACGACGTGGTCGCTTCGCCCGGCCCCGCGGAAACGCTGCGGGCGCGCGACGTCCTGATTGTGATCGGCACCGAAGAGGGCATTGTCGGAGTCCGGCAGATCGTCAACCAAGGCTGAGCCGGTGGGTGTTTCGGAGGCGCTGCTATTCGAGCTCGGCGCCCTCTTGGTCATGCTTGCCCTGCTCGGCGCCCTTGCCCGTAGGTTCGCATTGTCACCGATCCCGGTTTATCTGTTGGCGGGGCTAGCGCTGGGGAAGGGCGGCATCCTGCCGGTGGCCGCCGCCGCTGACTTCGTCAGCACCGGGGCACCCATCGGCATCGTGTTGCTGTTGCTGACCTTGGGCCTGGAGTTCTCCGCGACCGAATTCGCCAGCAGCCTGCGTCATCATCTGCCGTCGGCCGGCGTCGACATCGTCCTCAACGCCACGCCCGGCGCGGTGACCGGCTGGCTGCTCGGGCTGGACGGCGTTGCCATCGTGGCGCTGGCCGGCGTCACATACATCTCGTCGTCGGGTGTCATCGCGCGACTGCTCGAGGACCTGCGCCGCCTGGGCAACCGCGAAACCCCGGCGGTGCTGTCGGTGCTGGTGCTCGAAGACTTCGCGATGGCCGCCTACCTGCCGATGTTCACAGTGCTGGCATTGCGCGGCAGCTGGCTGGACGCGCTAGGTGGGACGCTGGCCGCGATCGGCGCCCTTCTCGCGGCGTTCGCCGCGTCCTACTACTGGGGCCATCACGTCGGCCGCCTGGTGGCGCACCCCGACTCCGAGCAACTGCTGCTGCGGGTCTTGGGCATCACCTTGCTGGTCGCGGCGCTGGCGGAGTCGTTGCACGCATCCGCTGCGGTCGGCGCGTTTCTGGTGGGCCTGACCCTGACCGGGGAAACGGCCGACCGGGCGCGCAAGGTCCTGGGTCCGCTGCGCGATTTGTTCGCCGCGATCTTCTTCCTTGCGATCGGATTATCGGTGAGCCCCAAGGAGCTGCTTCCGATGCTTCCGGTGGCCGTCGTCCTGGCCGCGGTGACTGCCGCGACCAAGGTGCTGACCGGTATGTACGCCGCCCGCCGTGACGGGGTGGCACGGCGCGGCCAGTTGCGCGCGGGCACCGCGCTGATCGCTCGAGGCGAGTTCTCGCTGATCATCATCGGATTGGTCGGCGTATCGATCCCCACGGTGGCGGCGTTGGCAACCTCGTACGTCTTCATCATGGCGATCGTGGGCCCGGTCGTGGCGCGTTACACCGGTGGGCCGCTGCGGGCCGCCGCCTGAGACGAAGTCGGTCAGCCGATGTGCAAGGCGACGACCAGCCAGCGGGCGCCGCCGGCGGCGGTCACCCGTTCCACGCGACCGGCGATCGCGTGGATCCGGTCTCCGCGGCTGTAGCTGCCGAACACCTCCGCGGCGGAGTCCGAGGACCCGACCGGTTGCAGTCGAACCCGGCGCAACACCGCGGTCCCGTGCTGACCGGCCACCGCTTCGCTGACCGACAGCACCGCGCCGACCAGGTTGGGCGCCAGCAGCGAACGCAGCTGTGTGGCGGGCCGGCGGCGGTCGATGACTTCGAGCACCCGGCGCAGTGCCGCGTCGGTGAACACGGCCGCCTGGCGCATGGGCGCCGACATGCCCTCGTTCGTCGGATGCTCGCCGCGGGCTCGGCGAGGCGCCCGTAGACTGCGCGGGCGTAAGGGTGGGTGCGTTGATTGTCGGCACCGGGGGATGGTTCCCGTTGGCGGTTCGTACTCTACAACCGGGACAACGGCGAAAGTCGGACGATGAGGCGGCTCGACAATAGGACTGATGCTCAACGGGCACTCTCCAGATCAAAACAGGTCAAACGACGGCAACGAGAGGATGTGGACCGCGCGCCTGCTGGAGAGTGGCAGACAAACTGCCGGTCATCATTGCACACACCACGCCGGCGTGTACCCGCCCCGTAATGTGGCCCCGTCGAGTGGTTACCGTGAGCCACATCGGTCCAACCGCCAGATTGGGGACGAATTGACAAGGAGGACAGGGCCGTAAATGGTGACCCGGTTGTCCACGACGGACGCGTCGTTCTATCGGCTGGAGAACACCGCCACCCCCATGTACGTCGGGTCGCTGATGATCCTGGGCCGGCCGCGGGCCGGACTGAGCTACGAGACGCTGTTGGCCACCGTCGAGCAGCGGCTGCCGCAGATACCGCGTTACCGGCAGAAGGTGCGCGAGGTGAAGATCGGCATGGCCCGGCCCGTGTGGATGGACGATCCCGAGTTCGATATCACCTATCACGTCAGGCGCTCGGCGTTGCCGTCGCCGGGCAGCGACGAGCAACTGCACGAACTCATCGCGCGGCTGGCTGCCCGGCCGCTGGACAAGTCGCGGCCGCTGTGGGAGATGTATGTCGTCGAGGGGCTGGAAAAGAATCGCATTGCCCTCTACACCAAATCGCACCAGGCCCTGATCAACGGGGTGACGTCACTGGCCATCGGCCATGTCATCGCCGATCGGACGCGGCGTCCACCGCCGTTCCCCGAAGACATCTGGATACCGGAACGCGACCCAGGACACACCCGTTTGGTGCTGGGCGCCATCGGTGACTGGCTTATCGGGCCCGGAGCGCAGCTGCAGGCCGTCGGATCCGCGGTCGCCGGCGCGGTCACCAACTACGGCCAACTCGTCGATGCGGGTCGCCGGGTTCTCGATGTCGCGCGCACCGTGGCGCGCGGCACCGCACCCAATAGTCCGCTCAATGCCACCGTTTCGCGCAATCGACGATTCACGGTGGCGCGCGGACGGCTCGAGGACTATCGGGCGGTACGCGCCCGTTATGACTGCGACATCCACGATGTGGTGCTGGCCGTGATCGCCGGCGCGCTGGGCAATTGGCTGATGTCGCGCGGCGAGACGGTGGCACCGACGGCGACGGTGCGCGCGATGGCTCCGCTGGCGGCGTACGTCGATGACCAATTCGATTCGACGGGTCCCGGCCAGGCCATGAGCCAGGTGACGCCCTTCTTGATAGATCTGCCGGTGGGGGAGGGCAACCCCGTGGTGCGGCTGTCCCAGGTCGCACACGCCACCGAATCGAACCCGACGGCCGCCAGCCTGGTGGACGCCCGGACCATAGTCACGCTGTCCGGCTTTGCGCCGCCCACCCTGCACGCGATGGGTGTCCGGGTCGCGACCAGTTATTCGGCGAGGTTGTTCAACCTGCTGATCACCAATGCCCCTGGGGCGCAATCGCAGATGTACGTCGCGGGCACCAAGTTACTGGAGGCTTACGCGGTGCCGCCGCTGTTGCACAACCAGGCGCTGGCCATCAGCGTGACGTCCTACAACGGCATGCTGTATTTCGGGATCAATGCCGACCGCGACGCGATGAGCGATGTCGACCTGTTGCCCGGCCTGCTCGGCCAGTCGCTCGAGGAGTTGCTGGAAGCGTCTCGCTAATTGTCCCGGTAATTGTCTCAGTGGAAATGGCTTGTGGGGATACCATCCGATGTTGTGAGCACTGCGATAACCAACGGCGCACCGGCCAAGACGGCGAAGCCGAAGAAGAAGTCAAAGCCGCCGGCCAAGCGCAAGATCCCGGCCAACGTCTACCATGCCGAATTGTTCCGGCTGCAAACAGAATTCGTGAAGCTACAGGAGTGGGTGCGGCATTCGGGGGCGCGCCTGGTGGTCGTCTTCGAGGGCCGCGACGGAGCCGGCAAAGGTGGGACCATCAAGAGGATCACCGAATACCTCAACCCGCGTGTGGCCCGCATCGCGGCGTTGCCCTCCCCGACCGACAGGGAACGCGGGCAGTGGTATTACCAGCGCTATATCGCACACTTGCCCGCCAAAGGCGAAATCGTGCTCTTCGACCGGTCGTGGTACAACCGCGCCGGCGTCGAAAAAGTCATGGGATTCTGTACGCCGCAAGAGCATGCGCTGTTCTTGCGGCAGACGCCGATCTTCGAGCACATGTTGATCGACGACGGGATCTTGCTGCGCAAGTATTGGTTTTCGGTGTCCGACGAGGAGCAGTTGCGGCGCTTCAAGGCCCGGCGCAGCGACCCCGTCCGGCAATGGAAGCTCAGCCCGATGGACCTGGAATCGCTGTACCGGTGGGAGGATTACTCCCGTGCCAAGGACCAGATGATGGTGCACACCGACATCCCGACCAGCCCGTGGTACGTGGTGGAATCCGATATCAAAAAGCATGCGCGGCTGAACATGATGGCCCACCTGTTGTCCACCATCGACTACCGCGACGTGGAGAAGCCGAAGGTCAAGTTGCCCAGACATCCGCTGGTGAGCGGCAACTACCAGCGCCCGCCGCGGGAATTGTCCAACTACGTCGAAGACTATGCGGCGACGTTGATCGATGGTTAGCACCGCAATCACGCGAGATCGGCGACTCGGCCCATGATGCAGGTCTACGTCCCGGCCACCCTGGCCATGCTGCGGCAACTTGTCGCGGACGGTTCGCTGTGGCCGGTCAGCGGCACGGCCTTCGCGGTGACGCCGAAATTGCGGGAGTCATATGCCGAGGGCGACGATGACGAACTTGCGGAAGTGGCTCTGCAGGAGGCCGCGCTGGCGTCCCTGCGTCTACTGGCCGACGACGGTGGCGAGGGTTTGCCGCCGCGACGCGTGGTGATTGCCGCCGAAGTGGACGCCGAAGCGGACGAAGTCACGTTGCGCCCCGATCTCGACGACGCCGTCGTCAGACTGACGGCGCCGGTTGCGATGGATCGGGTGGTTGCCGCCTATGTGGACAATGCCGCCGCCGAACCGGCCGTCACTGCGGCGATAGCCGTGATCGACGCCGCCGATCTCGGCGACGAGGACGCCGACCTGGTTGTCGGTGACGCCCAGGACCACGATCTGGCGTGGTATGCCAACCAGGAGTTGCCGTTCCTGCTCGACTTGCTTTGACAGCGTATTGCCAGGCGTCCTGCGACGTCGGTCCGAGACCGGCTGCGCTGTCGGGTAGTAGCATCACTGCACCGTCCCCAACGCTCCCGATGGCAGAGGAGTGGTCATGAGTACCGCCGCTGACCGTGCCCGTCAACTCGACCTGGTTGCCCGGCTGAAGTCGGCCTATCCCGAGCTTCCGGACGCCCCCACTCCCGACCTGCTCGACCACGATCGCTTCTGGGCGTACATGAAGACCAACCATGACGTCGGCGGTGAGCCGGACGCGCCCATGAAGTACGAGAACAAGCAGTACGAGTACTGGGAGCACATGACGTATGTGCTCTGCGAAGTGCTTGCGTGGCGCGGCATTTGGCTGTCGGAGGAGCGCCGGCGGATAGGCAACGTCGACGTGGGACGAGCGGTCTATCTCGGCTTCCCCTACTACGGTCGCTGGCTCTGGGCGGTCGCGCGGGTGCTGGTGGAAAAGCATCACATCAGCCTGGGCGAACTCAGCGAACGAATGGCAACGGTCAAGGCCCGCTATGCCGGTGGCCTCAACGGGAAAAAGCTTGAGGCACAACCGAAATCAGAAGGTGACGGCACCGGCGTGATCCGCAATGCGCACCACACCCACGCGGTCGGCAAGGGCGATCCGCAGGTGTATGCCGGTCGGGCCGGGCGGCCCAGGTTCCGCGTCGGCGACCCGGTGGTGGTGCGCGAACTGCCCGCGTTGCTGTATACCCGCACCCCGGAATACATACGGGGCGCCACTGGCGAAATCGCATCGGTCGCATACGAAAGCCCGGCCCCCGAGGACGAGACGTGGGACCGGCCCGATGCGCAGCCGGAGTGGTTCTACATCGTCCGGTTCAACCTGGCCGAGCTATGGCACGGATACACCGGGACCACCACCGACAGCTTGCAGACGGAGCTTCCCGAGCGGTGGCTGGCGGCGGCCGGAGGGTAGGAGTTTCGACATGACTGACCGGGATCACCATCAGGAGCACGACCACGAGCGGACGCTTGCCCCCACGGTGGATGAGATCACCGACTTCGAGGTACTCGAGATCGCGCTGCGTGAATTGTGCATCGAGAAGGGGATTTTCACCGCCGAAGAGCACCGGCACTTCACCGAGTTCGCCGAGCAGATCAACCCGACGCCGGCCTCGCACCTGGTGGCGCGCGCGTGGCTGGATCCCGAGTTCAGGCAATTGGCGCTCACCGATGCGCTGGCGGCCAGCAAAGAGGTGGGTGTCGACTGGCTGGAGCCGACCGGCTTCGGCACGCCCAGTGACTTCACCGCCTTCCAGATCCTCGAGGACACACCGACGTTGCACCACGTGATCGTCTGCGCGTTGTGTTCTTGTTATCCGCGACCGATTCTCGGCAACTCTCCGGAGTGGTACCGCACGCCCAACTATCGCCGGCGGATGGTCCGCTGGCCGCGACAGGTGCTCGCGGAATTCGGGCTTTATCTACCCGACGACGTCGCGATCCGGGTGGAGGACTCCAACCAGAAGCACCGGTTCATGGTGCTACCCATGCGCCCGGAGGGTACCGACGGCTGGGACGAAGACCGGCTGGCCGAGATCGTCACACGGGACTGCTTGATCGGCGTGGCCCTGCCCAAACCGGGTGTCACGACCAACGTCATCACCGCCACCCGAGCGGCCATCCATCCTGCCGGTGAGTGACGGGCAGCCCATGAGGGATCCGGAGCCGATCGAGCTGACGACCGTCGCGCCGCTGCAGAAGATCGTGGAACGCAATCAGGTCTGGTCGCGAATGGCCGCAAAGTATGGCGTGACCAACCCGGTGCCCCCGTGGAAGACCAGCTTGGACGGCCTGTGCGACGCGCTCGACCGCGCCACCTGCCGCGCGGACATTCCTGATTTCAAGCAGCGACGAGATGAGGAAGACGCCCTCTCGGCCAGCCGCTATGCCAGCTTGCCCTACCCCGAGAACCAGTTGGTGGCACTGGCCCACTCGCTGGTCGCTCGCGGCGTCATCGGTGAAGCGGAGCTGGCACAACGACTCGCCAGCATCCGCAGACGCCTCGAAGCCTGACCGGACCCCGGCTGCCGGGAAACACCGGCCACAGCCGGTTATCGGGTCTGCAATCCCGCTCGAGTGTCCTGTGATGCAGCTTGCACATTCCGGTCTGGCTACGGAACCGTAAGTTACGGTACCGTAGCTTTATGACGTGGGCGTGAGCTTGCCCCGCTGCCCAGGCGGAAGCCGATGGCCGCGCCGCAATCAGGAGCTTCGGATGAGTAAGAAAAATGCGGTGGTCAACGCCAAAGTCGCCGACACCAGGCGGCCGGCCGTTGCCGGCGCTGACCGGCATCCCGGCTGGCATGCACTGCGCAAGATCGCGGAGCGAATCACGACGCCACTGTTACCCGATGACTACTTGCAACTGGCCAATCCGCTGTGGTCGGCGCGGGAATTGCGGGGCCGTATCCTCGAGGTCCGCCGCGAGACCGAAGACTCGGCCACCTTGGTCATCAAGCCGGGGTGGGGTTTTAGCTTCGACTATCAACCGGGCCAGTACATCGGGATCGGGTTGTTGGTCGACGGACGCTGGCGCTGGCGCTCGTATTCGCTGACGTCGAGCCCCGTCGGGACCACCGGCTCCGCGCGCACCGTCACCATCACCGTGAAGGCGATGCCCGAAGGTTTCCTGTCCACCCACCTGGTGGCCGGCGTGGAGCCGGGGACCGTGGTGCGTCTGGCCGCCCCTCAGGGCAACTTCGTGCTGCCCGATCCCGCGCCGCGCTCGATGCTGTTTGTGACCGCTGGATCCGGGATCACGCCGGTGATGTCGATGCTGCGAACATTGGTGCGCCGCAACCAGATTACCGATATCGCGCATCTGCATTCGGCGCCCACCGAAGCTGACGTGATGTTCGGCGCCGAGCTGGCCGCCCTGACCGACGACCATCCCGGGTATCGGCTGAAGGTGCGCACGACCCGCACCGAGGGCCGTCTGGACCTCGCCCGGCTCGGCGAGGAGGTGCCCGATTGGCGCGACCGGCAAACCTGGGCGTGCGGGCCCGCCGCCATGCTCAACCAGGCCGAAAAGGTCTGGGCCGCTGCCGGCGTCAGCGACCGGCTGCACCTCGAGCGCTTCGCGGTGTCCAAGGCGGCACCCGCCGGCGCCGGCGGCACGGTCACGTTCGCCCGCAGCGGCCGGTCGGTGGCTGCCGATGCGGCGACATCGGTGATGGATGCGGGTGAGGGCGCCGGGGTGCAGATGCCTTTCGGCTGCCGGATGGGGATCTGTCAATCGTGTGTGGTCGACCTGGTAGCGGGCCACGTCCGTGACCTGCGGACCGGTCAGGAGCATGATCCCGGCACCCGGATCCAGACCTGCGTGTCGGCTGCCTCGGGCGATTGTGTGGTCGACATCTAAAGCTACCCATTGGTAACTTACGGAAACGTAGCCTACGATGGCGTAGGTACGGAATCGTACGACGTAGGGAGAACACAATGGCGATAACCGACGTCGACGTATTCGCGCATCTGACGGACGCCGACATCGAAAACCTGGCAGTTGAGCTCGATGCCATCCGCCAGGACATCGAAGATTCTCGTGGCGAGCGCGATGCCCGCTACATCCGCCGCACCATTGCCGCCCAGCGTGCGCTGGAGGTGAGTGGCCGCCTGATGCTGGCTGCCGGCTCGCGGCGCAGCGCATGGTGGGCGGGCGCGGTGACCCTGGGCGTGGCCAAGATCATCGAGAACATGGAGATCGGCCACAACGTGATGCACGGCCAGTGGGACTGGATGAACGATCCCGAGATCCACTCCTCGACCTGGGAGTGGGACATGAGCGGCGCATCCAAGCACTGGCGCTACACCCACAATTTCGTGCACCACAAATACACCAACATCCTGGGCATGGATGACGACGTGGGCTACGGCATGCTGCGCGTCACCCGGGACCAGCGGTGGAAGAAGTACAACATCTTCAACCTGGTCTGGAACACGCTGCTCGCTCTGCTTTTCGAGTGGGGAGTTGCGTTGCAACACTTGGAGATTGGCAAGATCTTCAAGGGCCGGGCGGATCGCGACGAGGCGCGGACCCGGCTGCTGGAGTTCTCCAGCAAGGCCGGTCGCCAGGTGGTCAAGGACTACGTCGCCTACCCCGCACTGACCTCGTTGTCCCCTGGTGCCACCTACCGGTCGACCGTGACCGCCAATGCGGTGGCCAACGTGATCCGCAACGTGTGGTCCAACGCGGTCATCTTCTGCGGGCATTTTCCCGACGGCGCTGAGAAGTTCACCAAGACGGACATGATCGGCGAGACGAAGGGACAGTGGTACCTGCGACAGATGCTGGGCAGCGCCAACTTCGACGCCGGTCCCGCGCTGCGGTTCATGAGCGGCAACCTGTGCCACCAGATCGAGCACCACCTGTATCCCGACCTGCCGAGTAACCGCCTCGCCGAGATCTCGGTGCGGGTGCGCGAGGTGTGTGACAAGTACGACTTGCCCTACACCACCGGCCCATTCCTGGTGCAATACGCCAAGACGTGGCGCACCCTGGCCAAGCTGTCGCTGCCGAACAAGTACCTGCGCTACGACACCGACAACGCGCCCGAGACCCGCAGCGAGCGGATGTTCGCCGACCTGGAGCCGGGTTTTGCCGGTACCGACCCGCAGACCGGGCGCCGGCGCGGGTTGAAGACCGCGATCGCGACCGTGCGCGGTTGGCGGCGCGGCCGGACGGCAAGCCGTCCAGCGGACCTGGCGGCCTGACCCGGCCGCCATTTCATAAACGCCCAACAATAATTCATGGCATCGTCGTTACCGTTCGTTGCGGTCAATGGCTGTAGTGCAGAAAGGTAAGACGATGGCGATCACCGATGTGGACGTGTTCGCACACTTGACGACCGCCGACATCGATGCACTGGCCGGCGAGCTAAATGCCATCCGCCGCGACGTCGAAGAGTCCCGCGGCGAACGGGACGCCCGCTACATCCGCCGTACCATCGCCGCGCAGCGGGGGCTGGAGGTGGCGGCCCGGGTGCTGCTGGGTGCCAGCTCACGGCGGTGGGCGTGGTGGACCGGCTCGGTGGCCCTCGCGGCGGCCAAGATCATCGAGAACATGGAGATCGGCCACAACGTGATGCACGGCCAGTGGGACTGGATGAACGATCCCGAGATCCACTCCTCGACCTGGGAGTGGGACATGCTGTCCACATCGAGGCACTGGCGCTACACGCACAACTTCGTGCACCACAAGTACACCAACATCCTCGACATGGACCACGACGTTGGCTACGACATGGTCCGGGTGACCCGGGACCAGCCCTGGAAGCGGCGCAATGGTTTCAACCTGGTGATCAACACCGTGCTCGCGCTCGGCTTCGAATTGGGAATCGCCTTGCGGCACTTGGAGATTCACGAGGTATTCCGAAAGGACCGCGCCGAGCGCGATGCGGCTCGGGCGCGACTTCGGGAGTTCTCCGGCAAGGCCGGCCGCCAGCTGGCCAAGGACTACGTGGCATTCCCCGCGCTGACCTCGTTGTCGCCCGGCGCAACATACCGCTCGACGCTCAAAGCCAACGCGATGGCCAACGTGATCCGCAACGTCTGGTCCAACGCGGTCATCTTCTGCGGGCATTTTCCCGACGGCGCTGAGAAGTTCACCAAGACGGACATGATCGGCGAGACGAAGGGGCAGTGGTATCTGCGGCAGATGCTGGGCAGCGCCAACTTCGACGCCGGTCCCGCGCTGCGGTTCATGAGCGGCACCCTGTCCCACCAGATCGAGCATCACTTGTATCCGGACCTGCCCAGTAACCGGCTTGCCGAGATCTCGGTGCGGGTGCGCGAGGTGTGCGACAAGTACGACTTGCCCTACACCACGGGCCCATTCCTGGTGCAATACGCCAAGACGTGGCGCACCCTGGCCAAGCTGTCGCTGCCCGACAAGTATCTGCGCGACAATGCCGACGACGCGCCGGAGACGCGCAGCGAGCAGATGTTCGCCGAGCTGGAACCGGGTTTCGCCGGCATTGATCCGGTGACCGGTCGCCGCCGTGGCCTCAAGTCCGCGATTGCCGCGGTGCGCAGCTGGCGGCGCGCTCGGCATCTGCCGGCGGCATCGTCAAGTGCCACAGATGATCTGGCGGCCTAGGGGCCGTCGCCCAGCGTGCAATGGCTGCGAGAATTCGCCGAATTTCTCGCAGCCATTACACGTTCGGCGCGCTGCGGCGTGCGCATACCCTAGTCGAGCCGCTCGATGATGGTGGCGTTGGCCATGCCGCCGCCTTCGCACATCGTCTGCAGCCCGTAGCGCCCGCCCCGCTGGTGCAGCGCGTTGACCAGCGTTGTCATGATGCGGGCGCCGCTGGCCCCCAGCGGGTGGCCGATCGCGATGGCGCCGCCGTTGACGTTCGTCTTGGCCAAGTCTGCGCCGGTGTCCTGCGCCCAGGCCAGCACGACCGGCGCGAACGCCTCGTTCACCTCGAACAGGTCGACGTCGGACAGTGTCAAACCGGCTCGGCGCAACACCTTTTCGGTGGCCGGAATGACCCCGGTCAGCATGTAGAGCGGGTCGGAGCCCACCACCGTCGCGGTGTGGATGCGCGCCAGCGGGCGCAGACCGAGCTTGGCGGCGACGTCGCTGGTGGTGACCAATACGGCGGCACTGCCGTCGGACAGCGGCGACGAGTTACCCGGCGTGATTGACCAATTAATCTGCGGGAACAGGGCTTTCATCGCCTCGCTGTAGAACGCCGGCTGCAGCCCGGCCAGGGTCTCGACGGTCGTGCCGGGTCGGATGCTTTCGTCGGACGCAAGCCCGGCGACCGGGATCAGCTCGTCGTCGAAGAGCCCTTGCTTGGTGGCTTGAGCTGCCTTCTCGTGACTGGTCGCTGCGAACTCGTCGAGTTGAGCGCGCGAGAAGCCCCACCGTGCCGCGATCAGCTCGGCGCTGATGCCTTGTGGCACCAGGCCTTCCGGGTAACGCCGGGTCATGTCGTCGCCCATCGGGTTGCTCCCCGGCAGCACCGAGGTGCCCATCGGAACCCGGCCCATCGACTCCACACCACCGGCGATGACGAGGTCGTAAGCGCCGGACAAGACGCCCTGAGCGGCGAAGCTGATGGCCTGCTGGCTGCTGCCGCACTGGCGGTCGATCGTGACGCCGGGAACCGACTCCGGAAAGCCGGCGCCCAACAACGCGTTGCGGGCGATGTTGGCGGCCTGGTCGCCGACCTGGGTGACGGCACCGGCGATCACGTCGTCGATCTGGACCGGATCGACTCCGCTACGAGCCACGAGTTGACGCAGGCAGTGGGCCAGCAGATCGGCGGGGGCCACGCCATGCAGCGCGCCGTTGCCCTTGCCCTTGCCGATCGGGGTGCGGACGGCTCCGACGATGACGGCGTCGCGGCCCTGGCTCATGGCTCCTCCTCGCGGCTAGCTGAGTATCAACGACTATACCCAGCTATAGCAGGCTGGGTATACTCAACGCAACCTGGACCGGAGGGTGAGCTTCGTGACAATGCTGGAAGGCCCGCTGGCCGACCGCGATGGTTGGTCGGCGGTCGGGGAATGCCCGATAGAGAAGACGATGGCCGTCGTCGGCACCAAGTCCGCGATGCTGATCATGCGCGAGGCCTACTACGGCACCACGCGCTTTGACGACTTCGTCCGTCGCGTCGGCATCACCAAGGCCGCGACGTCGGCGCGGCTGGCCGAACTGGTGGCCCTCGGACTCCTAGCCCGGCGACCCTATCGCGAGCCCGGACAGCGCAGCCGCGACGAGTATGTGCTTACCGACGCCGGGTTCGATTTCATGCCGGTGGTTTTTGCGATGTTCCAGTGGGGGAAACGGCATCTCCCGGGCGGCGATCGGCTGGAACTGACGCATCTGGGCTGCGACGCCGCTGTGCAGATCGAGATCCGTTGCACCCAAGGGCATTTGGTATTGCCCGACGAGCTTGGCATGCGGCTCGTCAAGTCTCCCTGAGTACGCCGAGCAGTCGGCGTGCGGCGGCGGTCCGTCGCGCGGCGGCGCCGGACAAGCTGTCCAGCGCGCATTCGGGATCGGCCGGCGGCCCCATGTGTCCGCAGCCGCGGGGGCAATCATGGATCGCCGCGGCCAGATCGGCAAACGCCAACAGCACGTCGTCGGGCTGGATGTGGGCCAAACCGAACGAGCGGATCCCCGGGGTGTCGATCACCCAGCCGGAACCCTCGCTGCCGGTTTGCAGCGGTAAAGCCACCGACTGTGTCGAGGTGTGTCGCCCCCTGCCAATATCGGTGACCTCTCCGACCGCCCGATCTGCTTCGGGCACAAGACGATTCACCAGCGTCGACTTGCCCACTCCGGAATGCCCGAGCAGCACGGTTATTTTGCCGTCGAGCAAGTCGGCCACCGCGAGCAGCGGGTCGTCACGGCCAGCGGCAACCACCTGCAGATCCAGGTCGACGAACTGTTCGGCGAACGGTTCGGGTGGGGCCAGGTCGGTCTTGGTCAGGGTCAGTATGGGTGTCAGCCCGCCCGCGTATGCGGCGATCAGCGCCCGGTCGACCAGTCCGGTGCGCGGCGGCGGATCGGCCAGCGCGACCACGATCAGCAGTTGGTCGGCGTTGGCGACCACCACTCGTTCGGTGGGGTCGGTGTCATCGGCGGTGCGGCGCAACACCGTTCGTCGCGGGCCTCGCCGGACGATGCGGGCCAGCGTGTCCGGCCGCCCGGACAGGTCGCCCACCACGTCGACGTCGTCTCCGACAACAATGGGCGTGCGGCCCAGCTCGCGTGCCCGCATGGCGGTGATGCGACGATCCGGGTCACCGCCTAGCACGCAACCCCACCGGCCGCGGTCGACGCTGACCACCATGGCGGCCTCGGCGTCGGCGTGCTCGGGACGGGTTTTCGTCCGGGGCCGCGAACCGCGGCCGGAGCGAACCTTGACGTGGGATTCGTCGTAGTCGCCGGGCCTCAAACGCCGGACTCCGCGACCATCTCGGCCCACAGCCGCGGAAATTCCGGCAGCGTCTTGGTGGTGGCACCGATGTCGTCCACCTCGACTCCGGCGACCCGCAGGCCGACGATCGCGCCGGCCATCGCCATCCGATGATCCGCATAGGCACGCCAGCGGCCGGGCCGCAACGGTGTCGCGGTGATCACCAGGCCGTCCGACGTTTCCCGGCAGTCACCGCCCAGGCGGTTGATCTCGGCGCTCAACGCGGCCAGCCGGTCGGTCTCGTGGCCGCGCAGGTGGGCGATGCCGGTCAGCCGCGACACCGATCCCGGGGTGGCAAGCGCCGCGAGTGCGGCCACCGAGGGCGTGAGCTCGCCGACATCACGCAGGTCGACGTCGAACCCACGATACGCTGCGGGGCCCCGCACCTCCAGCATTGAATCATTATGTGAGACAACGGCACTGAGCTGACGCAGGATGCGCAGGATGTCGGCGGCGGGCTGGACGCTGTCGGCCGGCCAACCGGTGATACGCACCGTGCCCCCGCTGACCACCGCCGCTGCCAGGAACGCGACCGCATTGGTGAGATCCGGTTCGACGTCCCAACGGCGTGCCTTGACCGCGCCGGGTGCTACCCGCCAGCGATACGGAACCGAATCGTCGACGTCGACGCCGGCCTGGCGCAGCATCGCCACCGTCATCGCGATGTGCGGTGCCGAAGGCAGCGCCGCACCGCTGTGTTGCACGGTCAGTCCCTCGGCAAACGATGCCGCGGACAGCAGCAGGCCCGACACGAACTGCGACGACGCCGACGCGTCGATGGCCACCGTGCCACCGGCGACCGATCCGGTGCCGTGGACGCGGAAAGGCAGCCCCGCACCGTCGATCTGGACGCCCAGACCGCGCAGGGCATCCAGCAGCGGCGCGATGGGCCGGGCCCGGGCCTGCTCGTCGCCGTCGAACGTGACCACGGCGGCGCTCAGTGCCGCCAGCGGCGGGACGAAACGCAAGACCGTGCCGGCCAGGCCGCAGTCCACTCGGGCGCCGGGACCGGGTTCGAGGCGGCCGCTGACCGTCAGTTCCGAGCCCGTCCCGTCGACGCGCAGGCCCAGAGTTTGCAGCGCTGCGATCATCAGATCGGTGTCGCGGCTGCGCAGCGCGCCGCTGATCGTCGAGGCGCCTTGCTGTTGCGCGGCCGCCAGCGCGGCCAGCACCAGTGTGCGGTTGGTCTGCGATTTCGAGCCCGGAACGGTCACCGTCGCGCGCACCGGCGCCGGCGTGGACGGGGCCGGCCAGGCCTGCAGGGGGTCGGTGCTGCTCACGGCTACATCCTGCCGTGTCGGCGGGTGTCGTGGGTACCAGGCACCATGGGACTCATGTGCGGACGATTTGCGGTCACCACCGATCCGGCCCGGCTGGCCGAGAAAATCAAGGCGATCGACGAAGCCACCGGGGCCGGGTCCACAGCCGAGGCGCCCAACTACAACGTGGCGCCAACCAACACGATCATGACGGTCGTGGCGCGCCACAGCGAGCCGGACGACCAGCCTTCGCGCCGGGTGCGGCTGATGCGCTGGGGTCTTGTTCCGCCGTGGGCCAAGGCCGGGCCGGACGGCGGCCTGCCCGACACCAAGGGCCCGTTGCTGATCAACGCCCGGGCAGACAAGGTTGCCACGTCGCCCGCGTTCCGCGATTCGGCGCAGCGCAAGCGCTGCCTGGTGCCGATGGACGGCTGGTACGAATGGCAGGCCAATCCCGATGCCGTGCCTGGGCAGAAGGCCGCCAAGACACCGTTCTTTCTGCACCGCCGCGACGGCGAACCGGTGTTCATGGCCGGATTGTGGTCGGTGTGGAAGCCGGACAAGAGTGCCGCGCCGCTACTGAGCTGCACGATCATCACCACGGACGCCGTAGGGCCAACGGCCGAGATCCACGACCGGATGCCGCTGATGCTGGCCGAATCCGACTGGGACGCCTGGCTGAATCCGGATGCGCCGCTGGATCCGGAGTTGGTGGCCCGTCCGCCGGACGTGCACGACATCGAGCTGCGTCGGGTGTCGACATTGGTCAACAGCGTGCGCAATAACGGGCCGGAGCTGATCGAGGCTGCCGAGCGGCAATCGGAGCAGATGAAGCTGCTGTAGTGCCGGTTATGAAACTCCGCATGGCGCAGTTTCGCGGCATGTTGGAGCGGAATCTGGCGCGGCTCGACCTCAGGTCAGGTTGTCTGCCGAAGACAACGTTCGGATCATTTTTGTCGGATCACGACGGAACGGCGTGCGCAACCGCGCGCCTAGCATGCATGTGTGACTGGTTCGTACACATACACATTCGACGACATCCGATACCGCCCAGTCGCGGTGATCGGAGCGGGAACGCTGGGTCGGCGCATCGCGTTGATGTTCGCCAGCCGCGGCGGAACCGTGCGAATGTATGCCAGGCTTGCCGAACAGCACGCCGAAGCAACGCAGTACGTAACGAAGGCCCTGCCGAAGCTTGTGCAGGACAGAGGCTTTGGTGAAATCGGCGTCGCCGTGGGCACGAGTTCGCTCGAAGAGGCGCTGGACGGCGCCTGGCTCGCGGTCGAGTCGGTTCCCGAAAGGCTCGAGATCAAGGTTCCGCTGTGGGGTCAGATCGACCAAGCGGCACCGCCGGACACATCTTCGCGACCAACTCTTCGTCGTTCCCGTCACGGCTGATGGCCGAAAACGTCAGAGACAAAACGCGTTTGTGCAACACGCACTTCTACATGCCGCCACAGTTCAACGCACTCGACCTGATGTCGGACGGCGAGACCGACCGCGGCCTGCTCGACACCCTGCTGTCCGTACTGCCCGAGTTCGGTGTCCATCCCTTCGAGGCGCGCCGCGAATGCACCGGCTTCATCTTCAATCGCGTCTGGGCCGCGATCAAACGCGAGTCACTGGCCGTCGTCGCCGAAGGCGCGGCGCTCCCGGAGGATGTCGACGGGATGTTCAAGGCCAACTGGGGGCTGTCGGCCGGGCCGTTCCAGATGATGGATCTGGTTGGCCTCGACGTGGTCCTCGACATCGAGAACCACTACGTCGAAGAGTTCCCGTGCTTGCCCAGGCACGCCCGGGACGTGCTACAGCAATACGTCGATGCCGGAAAGTTCGGCGTCAAATCGGGCGAGGGCTTCTACAAGTACCCCTAGCCCGTTCGCGGGACAGCTGTGCTCGCCGGCAGTGGCGTTACGCTCGGCGAGCCAGGTGGGCGAGCGCGAGCTTGGCGGCGTTGGCGCCGCACATGCCGTGCGCACCGGAATCCGGTGGGGTGGCCGCCGAGCAGATGTACATGCCGGGCACACCAATGGTTTACGGCGACAGCGTGGTTCGCGGCCCGAATACCAGCTGGCGAATGTCCTTGGCGCCGGTCATGATGTCACCGCCGACATAGTTGGCGTTGCAGGAAGACATCTGCAATGTGGTACGGACGGCCTGTCCCACGATGCGTTCCCGGAACCAGGGGCGAACCGTTCGATCTGGGCGATGATCGCCGCTGTCGCATCGCCGGTGTAGCCGTTGGGCACGCGCGCGTAGCTCCACACCGGGTGGACGTTGCCGACCGAGCGCTGCGGATCGGCCAGATACTGCTGGCCAACCAGTACGAACGGCCGCTCCGGCATGCGTCCGGCATGGATCTCCCGCTCGGTCGCGGCGAGTTCGGAGTAGGTGCCGGCCAGGCGCACCGTGCCGGCCCGACGGGCAGCCGGGTTCGTCCACGGCACCCCGCCCTCGACGGCGAAGTCGACTTTGAATGCACCCGGACCACATCGAAACCTGGTGAAGGCAGCCGAAATTCGGCGCGGAAGACGGTCCCCCAGGATCCCGGCGACCGCGCTCGGCGCCAGGTCGAACATGGTGACGTCCGCCGGTGGCAGCTGCGACGCCGTCGCGACCCGGACCCCGGTCTCGATCTTGGCGCCCAACTCACCCAGCAGCGCCACCATAGCGTTGGTGATCGACTGCGATCCGCCTTCGCCCACTGCCCAGCCGTGGCGGTGGCCGGCCGCGATGATGCCCATCCCGACAGCGGAGGTCAATGGGTAATGCAGCGGCCGGAACGCATGAGCCGCAACGCCTCCGAACAACGCCCGCCCCTGTAGGGTGCGAAACAGGCGGGCCAACGCCGACGCGGGGAGCACGGTGGGTGTGCCAAACCGGGCCAGCATCAGCGGATGGTGCGGGAACCGCAGCAATGGCCGCATGATGTCCTCGCTCAGCGCGTCGAACCGGGCGGCCGGGTAGCCGAAGGCGAGCCGCCACCGTGATCCGTAGTAACCCAGCCCCGCCGCGGTCTGCTCCACCGAGCGGTACAGCACGCCGGCGCTGCCGTCGTCGAGCGGGTGCACACAATCGAGCTCCGGCCGGCGCCACGACAGGCCGTACCGCTGCAGGTCGAAGCGGCTCGCGAGACCTGACACCGTCGCGAATCGACAAAACCGGATGCCGGCCTTATCGCCGGGAAACAACCGTGGCGGCTAACGTCAACCAGGTGGAGGAGATGGGCCCCGACAGCGATGTCGAGGTGAGCCACTACGTTGCCGAGGTCGCCGGGCGACTGCAGCGTCGGCTGGCCGACGTGACGTCGCAGATCCATCGTGCCCTCGAACGGCAGATCCCCGATTTGCGCCGCGAGGCGCGGATCATGGACCTGCTCGGGGCCAGCATCGAAGGCAACGTCGACACGATGCTGCACGCGTTGCAGTACGACATCGCGGTCGAGCACGTCGAGGCGCCTACTGCGGCGCTGGAGTACGCGCGCCGACTGGCGCAGCACGGGGTGCCCGTCAACGCGTTGGTGCGCGCGTATCGGCTGGGTCAGCGCAGGATGAACGAGCTGATCTTCGCCGAACTGCGCGCCACCGAAATCCCGGATTCGATGCGGGTTGCGGTGATCGAGGCGATGAACGCCGCGATCTTCGAATACATCGACTGGATGTCGCAGCAAGTCGTCGCCGTCTACGAAGACGAGCGCGAACGATGGCTGGAAAACCAGAACGCCCTGCGGGGGGTGCGGGTGCGCGAACTCCTGGCCGCAACCAAGAGCATCGATGTCGACGCGGCAACCACGGCGATTCGCTATCCGTTGCGCTGGCACCATGTCGGGCTGATCATGTGGTCCGGGGACCAAGGTTTCGATGTCGACGAACTTCCGCGGCTGCAACGGTTTCTTCGCGGGCTGGGTGAATCCGTCGGCGCGGACGCCAGCCCCTTGTTCGTGGCCGCCGACCGCAGTAGCGGATGGGCCTGGCTGCCTTTTCGGGCCGCCGTCGCCGATGCTGTTTCGAAAGTCCGCCAGTTCGCGCTGTCCCGGCCGGATTCACCGAATGTCGCAATAGGAAACATGGCCGGCGGCGTCGAGGGCTTTCGCCGCACCCACCGGGAGGCGAGCGAGGCCCACGGCGTCGCGATCGCCGGTGATCGCCGCGCAGCGACGGTGGTGGCGGCCGGCGACCCGGGGCTGTCCGTCGTGGCGCGTCTGGGTGGCGACTTGGCCGGTACGCGCGACTGGGTAGCCCGGGTGCTCGGAAACCTGGCGCGGGACAACGACAACGACGAGCGCCTGCGCGAGACGCTGCGCGTGTTCCTGGGTTGCGGCGCCAGCTACAAGATGGCCGCCGCGGAGCTCAACATGCACTTCAACACGGTGAAGTATCGAGTTGGCCGCGCGGTCGCCCGGCGGGGCCGCGACATCGGCGGCGATCGGCTCGACGTGGAACTGGCATTGCTTGCCTGTCACTGGTACGGCGCCGCGGTGCTGCAGCCGAAATAGCCGGGCCGGCCGCCTCAGCCAGCGGCCCGGTCGGAGGCCGGGGCGGTGAGGGCGTGCACCAAGGTGATGATCGCCGGGACGAGCGCCGGGAACAGGGTCAGAGCGAGCATTCCGGCAATGGTCAAGTACGACATAAGTGGCTCACATTTCTTCCGCCGTAGCGCGGAGGTGAAAAAGGTTATTTCACTGCGTGATTCGGTATTGAGCGACCGAATTCGAGATCAGTGTCCGGTCAAGCGCGACGCTGCGCCGCTGACAAACGTAGTGACTGCGCCGCACCGCGGGAATGTCGTCAGCCAACGAAGTTGCGTCACGGCTTTGTCTTCCGGCGACAAAGCGGTCGCGGCCGGTAGGCGTTCAGGGCAGTCGCCGCTGAACCTCGAGGGCCAAACACAACTCGGCGAGATCCGTTGGGCGCGAGAGTAACCGGCCGGTAAGTTCCTCGATGCGGCGCAACCGGTGTCGCACGGTGTTGGGATGGCAAAATATCGTCGCGGCGGCCTGGTTGGCAGATCCGCCGGCGCGCAGCCAAGCCTGGAAAGTGTCGAGCAGGGTGGCGCGCTCCTCGTTCGGCAGCCCATCCAGCCGACCCAGCACCGAAGACCTGATCTTCGCCATGACTTCCGGGGCGCTGACCGCCGCGACCGCCAGCGGGGCGTCGTCAAAGACGGCAACGAGCGAATCGCCCGCCGATTTTCCGGTGACCGCCAGCCGGGCACAGCGCAACGCGTCGCTGGTTTCGGCCAGTTCGTGATACGGCTGGCTGATTCCCACGCGCGCGGTGGCGGATTGCCGCAGCACCTCGACAAGTACGCCGAGTGTCTCGGCTGAATCCCGGCCCCGCAGGTGGACAATGCCGACCTGCAACTCCGGCAACAGCCGCCATGCCGAGCGGACGTCGCGCGCCGAGAGCTTGCTTTCGATGGTGGGCAATCCCAACTTTCCGATCGCCGGCAGCTCTGCTGCCACGACAACATACGGCCCCGAAGTGGGTAGCCGCAGCAGGTCGGCCGCCTCCCAGAGGCTGTGCTTGTCGGTGATCCGCCGTGACAGCAGCGCTTCGACCAGCGCCGAGCGCTCTTCCTCCAACTCCAGAATCTGGGTGGTCAGCTGGTGGCGGTAAGCGCTGGCCATCGCCTGGGTAAAGGTGTCCTGCGCAAGGAATACCCGGGCGGTGGCATCAAGGATCGATTCCGTAGGCATGCCTGAGGCGCGCGCGGCGGCGAGGGTCTGTTCCCAGATGAATCGGAAACCGATGCGGTAAGCGGTCATCACCGCCGGCAGCGGCACACCGGCCAGCGCGCGGATGGTGCCGGTGCGCTCCGCGGGCGAGACGTCCACGTCGGCATCCCCGGCGAGTGCGTCGAAGACGAACGTGAGGTTCGCCACACAGCTTTGGCGTACCTCATCCTTGGTGACCACGGTGCCGTCGCGGTAGGCGTCGATCTCCCGGCACAGCAGATCGGCCATCGCGTTACCTAATTCGGCGGCGCGAGAAAGCATCAGCTTGCCAAGTTGGACGACGTTCGAGTCGGGAGTGGTGTCGTCCCGGGCTCGAACCGGATGTCTTGACGCGCTCATATGTCGAAACCTTATGTCGTGGACCCGCGGATGGGGATGTGCGCGGTCACACCGAACTGACCGTCAGATTGTTTTGCTCAACATTGTGACCCACAGCCTGCCGAGTGACCATAAGAACAACACCCACGAGCACTCCGGAGGCACCTGATGGGCACTCTCAGCGACAATCTCGTTGCATCGAAAAACCGTCACCCCCAACGCATTGCGCTGCGTTTCGATGATCTGCAGTTCACCTTCGGTGAGTTCGACGCCGCCGCGGCCCGGGTGGCGACACTGCTGGAGCGGGCCGGGGTCGAGCCGGGCGATCGGGTGGGCGTGATGTTGCCCAATACCCCGGCATTCGCCATCGCGTTCTACGGGATCATGTATCGCGGCGCGGTGGCGGTTCCGATGAACCCGCTGCTGAAGGCCCGGGAGGTGTCCTACTACCTGTCCAACAGCGGCGCCAAAGCGCTCTTCGCGGCACCCGCCTTCGCCGACGAGGCCATCGCCGGCGCCGCCGAGCTGGGCGCACAGTGCTGGCTCGTCGACGACGCAAGGCTGGCCATGCTGATCGAGGACCTGCCCGCCCAGGAGCGCCCGGTAAGTCGCGGCGACGACGACGTCGCGATCATCCTGCATACGTCCGGCACAACCGGAAAACCCAAGGGCGCCATGCTCACTCACGCAAGCCTGGGTCGCAACGCCGAGGTCAGCGTTCGCACCCTGATCCAGACGGGGCCAGACGATGTGGTGATGGGATGCCTGCCGCTGTTCCACGTCTTCGGTCTCACCTGCGGGCTCAACGCGTCTGTCATCGCCGGCGCGACGTTGACCCTGATTCCGCGGTTCGACCCACGCAAGGCGCTCGAGGTGATCGAGCGCGACGCCGTCACCGTCTTCCAGGGGGTGCCGACGATGTACTCCGCGCTGCTGCGCCTGGCCGCGACGGCCAAACCCGAGGCGACGCGCAGCCTGCGGGTCTGCGTCTCCGGTGGCGCGGCGCTGCCGGTCCAGGTTCTCACCGAATTCGAAACAGCCTTCGGCTGCCCCGTTCTCGAGGGTTACGGACTGTCCGAGAGCTCCCCGGTGGCGGCCTTCAATCATCCGCAGCGACCGCGCAAGGTGGGTTCGATCGGCACACCGATCGAAGGCGTACAGCTGCGGGTCGTTGACCCGAGCGGGGCCGAGGTTGCGCCGGGGGAGGCCGGCGAGATCCAGATCAAGGGCCACAACGTGATGAAGGGCTACTGGAACCTCCCGGAGGCGACCAGGGCCACCATCACACCCGATGGTTGGCTGGCCACCGGGGACGTCGGCCGCGTCGACGAGGACGGCTATTTCTACATCGTCGACCGGACCAAAGACCTGATCATCCGCGGCGGTTACAACGTGTATCCCCGCGAGATCGAGGAAGTGCTCTACGAGCATCCGGCGGTGGCCGAGGCTGCGGTCATCGGCTTCCCGCACGACTCCCTCGGTGAGGAGATCGGCGCCGCGGTCGCGCTCAAACAAGCTGCCGCGGCGGATCCCGACGAATTGCGCGAGTACGTCAAGAGCCGAGTCGCCGCTTACAAATATCCGCGCCTGGTCTGGCTCGTCGACGCGCTGCCCAAGGGCCCCACCGGCAAGGTCCTTAAACGCGAAATCTCCGTTCCCGCAACTGAAAGCACACGATAACCATGGCCGAATCTCCGAAGCCAGCTGCCGCGCCCGACGAGTTGGCGGCACCGCTGGACCTGTTGCTCACCAGCGCCACCCGGCCGTTTGCCAGCCGGATGATGCCCGATGCCACCTGGGCCCGCCTCGGCGCCAACCTTGCCCAACGTCCCGGCGCCGTCGCCGGTCGCACCGCCACGCTTGCCCGTGAGCTTGGCAGCATCGCGGCCGGAAAGTCCCACCGGGCCCCGGGGCGGGCCGACAAGCGCTTCGGTGACGTTGCCTGGCAACAGAATCCGCTGCTGCACCGGGTGATGCAGGCCTATCTTGCCGGTGCCGAGACGGCCGAAGGGTTGCTTGCCGACGCTGAGCTGGATTGGCGCGACCAAGAGAAGATGCAGTTCGTCGTCGACAACCTGGTAGAGGGCCTGGCACCCAGCAACAACCCGCTGATCAGTCCGCTGGGCTGGAAGGCCCTCATCGACACGGGGGGCCTGAGCGCGGTGCGGGGCTTGCGGGCCTTTGTGCGAGACATGCTGTCCAAGCCGCGGGTGCCGTCGATGGTCGAGCCCGATGCCTTCGTGGTGGGCGAGACCGTCGCCATCACCAAGGGAGCGGTGGTCCTGCAAACCTCGATGTTCGAATTGATCCAGTACACCCCGCAGACAGCCAAGGTGCGGAGCATTCCGTTGCTCATGGTGCCGCCGGTGATCAACAAGTTCTACATCATGGACATCGCACCGGGACGCAGCATGATCGAGTACTTCCTGCAGCAGGGCCAACAGGTGTTTGCCATTTCATGGCGTAATCCTCAGGCACGCCACCGGGATTGGGGTTTCGACGCCTACGGCGGGGCGATCGTGGAGGCAATGGACGCGGTTCAGAACATCGCCGGCACCGACAGCGTGCACCTGATGGCCAGTTGTTCGGGCGGCATCATCGCGGCGATGACGGCGGCCCACCTCGCCCATATCGGCGAGGCCGATCGGGTGGCCGGTCTTACTCTGGCCGTCACCGTGCTGGACGAGACTCGCGCCGGCTTCGCCGCCGCGGCCATGAGCGATCGCGCAGCGCAGACGGCTATTCGAGTTTCGGCCAGGAAGGGCTACCTGGACGGGCGTGACATGGCCGAGATGTTTGCCTGGCTGCGACCGACCGACCTGGTGTGGCGGTACTGGGTGAACAACTATGTGCAGGGCCGCAAGCCGGCGGCCTTCGACGTGCTGTTCTGGAACGCCGACACCACCCGGATGGCTGCGGCACTGCATCGCGACATGGTGCTCATGGGGCTGCGCAATGCGCTGGTGACGCCTGGCGCGGTCACCATGCTGGGCAGCCCCGTAGATTTGGCCGACATCACCTCCGACGCGTATGTGATCGGCGGCGTTGCAGACCACATCTCGCCGTGGCAGGCCACCTATCGCAGCGCGCGGCTGCTGGGCAGTAAGGACAATCGTTACGTCCTGTCCACCAGCGGCCACATCGCGGCTCTGGTCAACCCGCCGGGAAATCCCAAGGCGTCGTTCCGAACGGGTCTGGTCGGTGCGGAGAAGCCCGAAGAGTGGCTCGAGTCTGCGCAGCAGTCGGCTGGCTCCTGGTGGCCCGACTACGTGAGCTGGCTCGCCGAGCGCAGCGGCCCGGAGGTCGACGCCCCCAAAGCGCTTGGCGGGCAAGGCCTGCCACCGCTCGGGCCGGCGCCGGGCACCTATGTGAAGGAGCAGTGAGCCATGCCCGGCAGCCACGTCGCGAGCGCGCATGGCGAAGAGCGCTATTTCTACATAGGCGGACAGCGGATCCGAGTCAACCTACGCCAGGGAACCGGTGTGCCGCTGGTGTTGTGCAACGGAATCGGGGCGAGCCTGGAAGTGCTCGATCCGCTGGTGGAGGTGCTCGACTCCACCGTCGTCAGATTCGACGTTCCCGGGACCGGCGGATCACCCACATCCGTTCTGCCCTACGGGTTTCCCTACCTCGCCTGGGTGCTAGGGAGGCTCCTGCGCAAGCTCGACCTGGGTGTGGTGGATGTACTCGGACTGTCCTGGGGAGGCGCCTTGGCGCAGCAATTCGCCTTCCAGAATCCTCGCCGATGCCGTCGGCTGGTGCTGGTCGCGACGGGCACGGGGGTGGTCATGGTTCCCGGCCACCCCCGGATTCTGGCGAAAATGCTCACACCGCGCCGGTTTTCGGACCCCAACTACGCCGCGTCCATCGCCGCCGAACTCTACGGCGGTACCGTCCGCGCCCACGGTGACGACGTGGCGGCACTGTTCGTGCGGCAATTGCGGGCCGGATCGAGGGTCGGCTACCTGCACCAGCTGCTGGCTGGCTCGGTCTGGACCAGCCTGTTCGCGCTACCGGCGGTGCGTCAGGAGACGCTGATCGTGGCGGGCACCGACGATCCGATCATTCCGGTTGCCAACGCCCACATCATGAACACGTTGCTGCCGCATTCGCGGCTGCACCTGCATTCCGGCGGTCATATCGACATCGTGCACAACGCGACCGAACTGGCGCCGGTAATCGAGCAGTTCCTGCGCTGAGCCGGTCGCGCGGTCAAATCCGGGCGCACCCGCGGCGATGCCCGGCGCGGCCGCTCCGGCTCACGGCTGGACGTACCCCGGCGGGTTGACTTCTTCCACCCACAGATCGACGCCGAGATTGGCCCCCGGCACGCAGTTGTATACCGACAAGTCGGTGACGCCCGATTCCACGAGCACGTCCTCGCACAGCACCGAGTTGCCGGTGTATTCACGGGACGGCTTGTTGAGGATGACGTAGGCCGCGTCGGCGTACACGTCGGGCTTACGGGCCCTCGCCATTGCCTCGTCGCCGCCGAGCAGATTCTGCACCGCGGCCGTGGCCACCAGGGTGCGCGGCCACAAGGTGTTCGAGGCGATACCCTCGTCACGCATCTCCTCGGCGATTCCCAGCGCGCACAAGGTCATGCCGAACTTGGCCATCATGTAGGCCGTCGGCTTCAGCCACTTCTTGTCCAGCAACACCGGTGGCGACAGCGTCAGAATGTGCGGGTTCTCCCGGCCCTTCATGTGCGGGATGCACGCTTGCGACACGGCATACGTACCGCGCACCTGGATACCGTTCATCAGGTCGAAGCGCTTCATCGGGACCTCGGTGATGGACCCGAGATTGATGGCCGAAGCGTTGTTGACGCAGATGTCGATGCCGCCGAATTGCTCGACCGTCTTGGCGACCGCGGACTCGACCGAGTCCGGGTCGCGGACGTCGCCGACGATCGGCAGGGCCTGTCCGCCCGCTTCCTCGAGCTCCTTGGCGGCGGTATACACCGTGCCCGGCAGCTTCGGGTGGGGCTCGGCGGTCTTGGCGATCAGGGCGATGTTGGCACCGTCTTGAGCGGCGCGTTTGGCGATCGCCAGGCCGATGCCACGACTGGCGCCAGAGATGAACATGGTCTTGCCGTTAAGGGACATGGCGTCACACTAACGTGACCGGCCAATCCGAATTGCGGGACATCCCGGTGCGGCCAGCACAGGTCGATGAGCGGCCGCGGTCCCGCCACAGGGTGTGCTCGGGCGCGGCTCGGAAATAGTGCGCCTGCTGAAGCCGTTGTTTGATGCGGTCCTTGCGGACGTCCCGGCGATAAGAAGAAATCAATGGACCGAAGCCCATGCTGTCGGTTGCGACCTCTAGATTGGGGGAGGGGAGCCAGGTGTCAACTGCGACGAGCCTGCTGTGTGAGGAGCGGTTGGATCGCTTCCTTGCGAGTCCGGCATCGCCCTTGACGCTGTCCGGTGACACCGCAACCGAAGGGACCGTATTAATCAAGATGGCCGACATCGATGGCGAGACCTGGTCGGAGGTTCCCGGTCCCCAGCCGCATGCCGAGACGGACGAGCAATTGACCGCGCGCTTCGAGCGCGACGCGATTCCTCTGCTCGACCAGCTTTATGGTGGCGCGCTGCGCATGACGCGTAATCCGGCCGACGCCGAAGACTTGCTGCAAGAGACCATGGTGAAGGCCTACGCGGGGTTCCGCTCTTTCCGGGAAGGCACCAACCTCAAGGCGTGGCTGTACCGGATCCTGACCAACACCTACATCAACAGCTACCGCAAGAAACAGCGTCAACCGGCGGAGTATCCGACCGAGGCGATCACCGACTGGCAACTGGCCGCCAACGCCGAGCATTCCTCGAGCGGGCTGCGTTCGGCCGAGGTCGAGGCGCTCGAGGCGTTGCCGGACTCCGAAATCAAAGAGGCGCTGCAGGCATTGCCGGAGGAATTCCGGATGGCGGTCTACTACGCCGACGTCGAGGGTTTTCCCTACAAGGAGATCGCCGAGATCATGGATACCCCGATCGGGACGGTGATGTCGCGACTGCACCGTGGTCGACGTCAGCTGCGGGCTCTGTTGGCTGATGTCGCCAAAGAGCGGGGCTTTGTCCGCGGTGACCAACCCCACGAGGAGGTGTCGTCATGAGCGATGTGCTCAGCTCAAGCGACTCGTGCCCGGACCGCGAGGACTCCCATGGTTATGTTGGCTGTGCCGAGGTGATCGCCGAGGTATGGACCCTGCTTGATGGTGAGTGCACCGCAGAGACTCGCCAAAAGCTACGTGAGCACCTCGAGGCCTGCCCCGGTTGCTTAAAGCACTACGGGCTGGAGGAGCGGATCAAGCTCCTGATAGCAACCAAGTGCAAAGGTGAGAAGGCACCTGAGAGCCTGCATGAGCGGGTACGGCTGGAGATACGCCGGACCACCATAATCCGTCGTAGCGAGTAAGGGATTGCCCGGCTAGGAGTTCGGGCGCTTGCCGTGGTTGGCTTTGCTGTGCTTGCGGTCGCGCTTCTTTCGGCCCCGCTTGGCCATCATCGAACCTCCGTATCGAGTCAGAAGCGGGCAACTCGGGCCCGCGGTTGGGGTCCAGTGTCTCACGCGGTCACCGACGCGGCCGCGATAGCCCGCGCGCCGCAACCCTCGCAGGCCTTATGGTTCGATATACATGAGCTGATCGCAGCCCGATAGATCCAGCAGTCAGCATGGGAAATGGCCGGAACGAGTGGGGTGAAGATGTCCGAGGATGTTCGCGCCGAGATCGTGGCCAGCGTGCTCGAAGTGGTAGTCAGCGAAGGTGACCAAGTCGGCAAGGGTGACGTCGTGGTGCTGCTGGAGTCGATGAAGATGGAGATCCCCGTTCTGGCCGAGGTCGACGGCACCGTCAGCAAGGTGAGTGTGGCCGTGGGCGACGTCATCCAGGCCGGCGATCTCATCGCGGTGATCAGTTAGCCGTTGGACCCATATCCGCGAACCGGGAGCGACTCGGGGGTTCTTGATGTCCACTCTCGGTGATCTACTGGCCGAACACACGGTCCTGCCCGGCAACGCCGTCGACCACCTGCATGCGGTGGTGGGGGAGTGGCAGCTGCTGGCCGACTTGTCGTTTGCCGACTACCTGATGTGGGTGCGCCGCGACGACGGCGTGCTGGTCTGCGTGGCCCAATGCCGGCCGAACACCGCGCCGACGGTGTTGCAGACCGACGCGGTGGGCACCGCCGTCGCCGGCGACAAGCTGCCGCTGGTTGCCGAGACGTTCACGTCAGGCGCCGCCAAATGGCAAGGCGATGCCGAATGCCATTCGGGCGAACTGCCAGGCCCCAACGTTGCGGCCTCCCCGGTGCGGTATGGCGGCCAGGTGGTGGCGGTGCTGACGCAGCATCAAACGGCGGTCGCGGCACAACGAGCGTCCGGTCACCTCGAGACGGCCTACCGGGAGTGCGCTATCGACCTACTGCACATGCTGTCCGAAGGCACATTTCCTGACGTCGGGGACGTGGCTATGTCGCGTTCGACCCCGCGGGCAGGCGACGGCTTCATTCGGTTGAACGTCGACGGTGTCGTCGCGTACGCCAGCCCCAATGCGCTGTCGGCCTACCATCGGATGGGCCTGACCACGGAATTGGAGGGGCACCACCTCGTCGAGGTCACCAGGCCGCTGATATCGGATCCGTTCGAGGCCGAAGAGGTGGCCGAGCATGTGCGCGACCTGCTGACCGGCGGGCCCAGTATGCGGATGGAGGTCGACGCCGGCGGAGCCACGGTGCTGCTGCGGACGTTGCCGCTGATGGTCCACGGCGCCAGCGCCGGTGCCGCCATCCTGATCCGCGACGTCACCGAGGTGAAACGGCGCGACCGGGCCCTGATATCCAAGGACGCGACGATCCGGGAAATCCACCACCGGGTGAAGAACAATCTGCAGACGGTAGCGGCGCTGCTGCGGCTGCAGGCCCGTCGGACCGCCAATGCCGAAGGTCGGGAAGCCCTCATCGAATCGGTGCGTCGGGTGTCGTCGATCGCTTTGGTCCACGACGCGCTGTCGATGTCGGTGGACGAGCAGGTGAATCTCGATGAGGTCATCGACCGGATTCTGCCGATCATGAACGACGTGGCGTCGGTGGACCGGCCGATCCGCATCAACCGGGTAGGTGACCTCGGTGTGCTGGACTCCGACCGCGCGACTGCCCTGATCATGGTGATCACCGAGTTAGTGCAGAATGCGATCGAGCACGCGTTCGACCCTGCTGCTCAAGGTGGGTCTGTGACGATTCGTGCCGAGCGATCGGCGCGTTGGCTCGATGTCGTGGTTCACGACGATGGACGGGGTTTGCCCGAAGGGTTCAACCTGGAGAAGTCCGACAGCCTCGGTTTACAGATTGTGCGGACGCTGGTCTCAGCGGAATTGGACGGTTCCTTGGGTATGCGTGAGGCTCCTGAGCGCGGAACCGACGTGGTGTTGCGGGTGCCGATCGGGCGGCGTGGCCGGTTGATGGTGCAGTGAGCGCACAACAATACGGCCCCGACATTTGCCGGGGCCGCACAGCTGTGCTACCGAGTCGTCAGACTCCGCTACGGGCCTTGGTCCGGGCGTTGCGGCGCTTCAGCGCGCGCCGCTCGTCTTCGCTCATGCCGCCCCAGACGCCCGAGTCCTGGCCGGTGTTCAGGGCCCAGCTGAGGCATTCCGTGGTTACCGGGCACCGATTACAGACCAGTTTCGCGTCAGCGATCTGCGCGAGCGCCGGGCCGCTGTTCCCTACCGGGAAGAACAGCTCCGGATCTTCGTCACGACAGACCGCCTTGTGGCGCCAATCCATTAGTCACTACTCCTCACTAAATGCGCAGCAAGGCGCACGGGCGTATTTCCTGGCTTAACGCGTGCACAAGAAAGGTATCCGTACCCCTACATGTCTCTGCATGCAACCTTTTGATCGTTTCACAGGCTCAACAGATGTCAATAGTGTTACCTAAGCGCGTGGGCTATCTCACTTTGACGTTCTCTTACCAAAGCCCTTACTCATTTGTACTACACTGCCTCCCAATTGCGCCCCACATTTGCGTCCCAAGGCTGTCACAGCTTGGATCACCGCAGGTCAGAGCCATTTTTTGGGGGGCGGGGCTACCACCGCCAACGCGTCGGGAACCGCCCGGAAGGTCATGGTTTGGCGCTCGCCGAGGTAATCTCCGTCGAACTGACAGGCAACTGGAGCCGCGGTGCTGGTGACCCGTACGCAAGCGACGTCATCGTCGGTGATGAGGTGTTTGAACTCGAACTTCGGCCTCTTGGCGAACATCTGCCGGACGATGCGCAGCGTCGGGATCGTCTTCACGGTCGTGAGGGCGAACACGCCCAGGCCAGACTCGAAGGTGCAGCCGGGGTTGGTCCACACCGGCCGGTTGTTTGCGTAGGTCCACGGACTCGAGTTGGACACGAAGACGAAGCTCACCCCGGGAATCGGCTCACCGCCTGGAAGTTCCAGCGTTAGAACGGGTTCGCGATTCCGGTAGCGCAGCACGGCGGGAACCGCGGCACGGATGTAGCGCCAGGCCGTGACTTTGCCACCCTTGCTGCGTTCGGCCTCGACGGCCGCTACAACCTCGGCGTCAACGCCCATTCCGGTGTTGAACACGGCCCACCGCTCACCGCAATCGATCAGCCCGATGCGGCGCCACTGTGGACGCCGGCCGTAGTCGTCGAACAGCTGGATGAGCTGGTTGGTGGCAGCAATCGGGTCACGCGACATCCCCAGCGCTCTGGCCAGGACGTTCGCCGAGCCACCAGGTACCACTGCGACCGCCGGTATGGGGCCCGACGGGGTCGATCCCGGGCGGCCGAGCATGCCGTTGACCACTGCGCTTGCCGTGCCGTCGCCGCCGTGCACGACAACCACGTCCACCCCGGCGGCAACCGCCGCTTGACCGAGTTCGGCCCCGTGACCGGGGTGGTTGGTGTGCTCGACGGTGAGTTGTAGCCGGCTCTTGAGCGCGTGGGCGACCAGGTCGCGGGCGGCCGGTGTGATGGAAGTGGCGGTGGGGTTGACGATCAGCACGGCGCGCATGAGGCATGAGCCTAGGCCGTGCGACGATCCGGGACGGTGGGGCCCGTTGAGGAGCGCGGCAATTGGGCTGCGCCGTGCGACGATCCGGGACGGTGGGGCCCGTTGAGGAGCGCGGCAATTGGGCTGTGCCGTGCGACGATCCGGGACGGTGGGGCCCGTTGAGGAGCGCGGCAATTGGGCTGTGCCGTGCGACGATCCGGGACGGTGGGGCCCGTTGAGGAGCGCGGCAATTGGGCTGCGCCGTGCGACGATCCGGGACGGTGGGGCCCGTTGAGGAGCGCGGCAATTGGGCTGCGCCGTGCGACGATGCGGGACGGTGGGGCCCGTTGAGGAGCGCGGCGCCGGGGGCGTCGACTGTGCGCTGAGGGCGTCGACTGTGCTGTCAGGGCGGGGCTGATCGCGGGAGTCTCGCCCTACATCCACACTCGAAACCGTCAGCACACACTCGATACGGCGACATGGTTCTTTAGCGGGCGTCCACGGGCTGTGCTCGAGAACATCATTGACCAGCAGCATTTGCGCGGTTGTCGCTGAAAGGTGGGCAAATTGTGTGCGTGCCGGCCAAGTTACTCGCGTGACAACTGCGACCAGTGTGACGTGATTGGCAGGTCGCGGTCCGGCTCTGTAGGGCCGGCACACCGCCCGCCAACATTCCTGTGACTACGCTGGTGCGGTGACTTTTCGTGCCCCGACTACCGTGCGCGGCGCCGGACTGATCGTCGTGGTACAGGGCACAGCGGCCTTGGTGACGGCCGCAGTGTTGGTGGTGCGCGGCCTTGCCGGGGCCGATCAACACGTGGTCAACGGGCTCGGAACCGCGGTCTGGTTCGTGCTGATTGGTGGCGGGGTGCTGGCCGGCGGCAGCGCTCTGGTGCTCGGCAAACGCTGGGGCCGCGGCGTGGCCGTGTTCACCCAGCTATTGCTGCTGCCGGTGGCGTGGTATCTGAGCGTCGGCTCGCGGCAACCGGCGTTCGGGATCCCGCTAGCGATCGTGGCGCTGACCATTCTGGTACTGCTCTTCAGCCCTCCGACGCTGCGCTGGGTGGCCGGCAGCGATCACCGCGGTCCGGCCAACGCAACCAAGCCCGGCCCGGACAGCCGATAGGTGGTCCACTCGCGCTGCGGCTGTCCACCGATCCCGTCGTAGAGGGCTAGGGCATCGGAATTCCAGTTCAGCACGGCCCAGGACAACCGCGTGTAGCCGTTGTCGAGGCACTCACCGGCCAATGTGGCCAGCAGCCTGCTGGCCAGGCCACGGCGGCGAAAGCTCGGCCGCACATAGAGATCTTCCAAAAAGATGCCGGCGACACCGTCCCAGGTGGAGAAGTTCAGAAACCACAACGCCATCGCGGCGATCTGACCGTCGCTGTCGACGACGTGTCCTCGAACCGTCGGGTACGGGCCGAAAAGCGCTGTGTACATTTGCTTTGCGGTGACGGTGCATTGATCGGCGGCGCGCTCGAATTCCGCGAGATCGTGAACCATGGCCACGATATCGGCGATGTCGCCCGGTATGGCGCGGCGGATGTTCTCGGTCACTGCTGCACTCCCAATGCGGTCAGCATCGTCGTGAATTTAGTTGTGGTTTCTGCAACTTCGTCATCAGGATCGGACTCGGCGACGATTCCACCGCCGGCGTGGGCGATCGCGCTACGACGGTCGGCTGACAGCTGAGCGCAGCGGATGGACACCACCCAACGGCCGTCACCGCGCGCATCGCACCAACCTACGGTGCCCGCGTAGAAGCCGCGGTCGCCTTCCAGCGCAGCGATGAGCTCGCCGGCGGCGCTTGTCGGCACTCCGCCGACAGCGGGCGTGGGATGTAGCGCCAGCGCTAAATCGATTGCGGTAGTGGCGGTGTCGCGCAGGTGACCGGTGATTGGCGTGCACAGGTGCCAGACCGCTGCGGTGCGGGTCAGTTGAGGCTCGGATGCGATTTCCAGGTGGTCGCAGAGGGGTTCCAGGGCCGCGTACATCGTGTCGATAACCAACTGATGCTCGTACCGGTTCTTGGCCGAGCCGGCCAGCGCAGCTGCATTGGCGGCGTCGATTTCGGGGTCGGCAGCACGGGGGGCTGACCCGGCGAACGGCTGGCAGGTGACCCGGTCACCGGATCGCGCGACCAGCAGTTCCGGGCTGGCACCGACCAGGGCCGCTCCCAGATAATCGTCGCCGGCAGCGCTCAGGTCGACGAGATAGCCGTAGGACGCCGGGTCGGCCGCGACCAACCTGCGCAGGATGACGCGGGCGTCCAGCGGAGCGTCGGCGGTAAGCCGCAGTGCCCGGGCCAGGACCACCTTGCGCAGCGGATTATCAAGTACGGCAAGCTGATCCCGCGCATAGCTGATTCGGGCGCGATGCTCGGCGAGCGGCGGAATTGCGGCGCTGATGTGAACCGGCGACAGCGGGCCGGTTGGCCAGCCGGGCAGCGCTTCAAGGCGCTGAACGCTCGTCGGCACCATCAACGCGGCCGGTTCGCTGACGTCGAAAGGCAACGCGCCCACGATCATCGGCACAGAACCGGAGCGCAGCGCCGCTTGCGCCGCCCGGATGTCGCGGTAGCGTGCCCGCACCCCGTGGGCGACCAGAGTTCGTCCGGGCCCGCACAGCGCGAAGGGCGGCTCGATGGGGCTCAATTGCCGGGATACCCCTTCACTCCGAGCGCGCAGAGCTGGCGTATCCCGTGTTCGAACCCGCAGATGCTGACCGAGGCGGTGTGCATGTAGAAGCGGGTGCCCTCGACGAGCGGTAGCTCGACCCAGCGGGTGATCACCGCCCGCGAAAAGTGGCTGTGGCCGACGAACACGACGTCGCGTGACGCCAGGTGTTCCAGTGCCAGCGCGACGGCACGGTCAGCGCGCTCGCTGACCTGCGCGACGCTTTCACCGTCGGGGCATCCGTGCGTCCACACCAGCCAGTCTGGTTCGACCTCGCGGATCTGGGCGGTCGTCAGCCCCTCGTAGGCGCCATAGTCCCATTCGGCGATCAGTGGAGATATCTCGTCGACCGTCAGCCCGGCCAACTCGGCGGTGGTCAGGGCCCGTTTACGTGGGCTACTGATCACCAGTGGGTTGTCGAGATCGAGTTCGCCCAGAGCCTTTCCGGCCAGCTCGGCCTGCATCCGGCCGGCTTCGGTCAGCTCGATATCGGTTCGGCCGGTGTGCTGGCCCGAATTCGACCACTCCGTGTCGCCGTGGCGGACCAGCAGCAGCCGGTGTTCGTGTATGCCCATGCCGACCGATTGTGCCGGACGACATGCCGGACCCGTCGCCCCTACCAGACTGCCGGGCACGTGCCAGGATGGCACTGTGACAGAGACCCGGGTACTGGCGGTGGCCAACCAGAAGGGCGGGGTGGCCAAGACGACGACGGTCGCCTCGCTCGGCGCGGCGATGGTGGACAAGGGACGGCGGGTGCTACTCGTCGACCTGGATCCGCAGGGTTGCTTGACGTTCTCGCTTGGCCAGGACCCCGACAAGCTACCCGTGTCCGTGCACGAGGTGCTGCTCGGGGAAGTGGAGCCGAACACCGCGCTGGTGACCACCATGGAGGGAATGGCGCTGCTGCCGGCCAACATCGACTTGGCCGGCGCCGAAGCGATGTTGTTGATGCGTGCCGGCCGGGAGTATGCGCTCAAGCGGGCGCTGGCCAAACTCTCCGACCAGTTCGACGTGGTCATCGTCGACTGTCCGCCGTCATTGGGGGTGCTCACGCTCAACGGACTCACGGCCGCCGACGAAGTCATTGTTCCGTTGCAGTGCGAGACGCTGGCCCACCGCGGTGTTGGACAGCTCCTGCGCACCGTCGCTGACGTTCAGCAGATCACCAACCCGAATCTGCGGTTGCTGGGGGCCCTACCTACCCTCTATGACTCCCGAACCACCCATACCCGCGACGTACTGCTCGATGTCGCCGATCGCTACGGCCTGCCGGTGCTGGCCCCGCCGATTCCGCGAACGGTGCGTTTCGCAGAGGCCAGCGCATCGGGCTCGTCGGTCATGGCCGGGCGCAAGAACAAGGGGGCGGTGGCCTATCGCGACCTGGCCCAGGCGCTACTGAAGCACTGGAAGTCGGGCAAGCCGCTGCCCACATTCGCCGTGGAGCTTTAGATTTAGCCGCGCGACCAGACACCGAATCGCATCCAAACAGCCGGCACTGTGCGATTGTTCGTCTGCTCGCCGATGGCCGCGGGCGCCGGGTTCAGCCCAATGCCACCACGGAGTCGCCACGCTGCTCGATCACCCTGGATCCCACCACGACGGGGATCACGGCTGAGCCGCTCGGCGGACGGTCCACCGGGATGTAACGGTTGTTGGCGCCGCTGACCGGATCGTAGACACCGATCGCGCCGGTGACCGGCACGATCAGCTGACCGGCCATCATCACCCCGGGTCCTACCGGCGCCGCCGTCTCGCCGGCGGCGATGGTGTAGCGCTGGGTCAGTTTGCCACTGTCGAAAACCAGCAGTGCATCGCCGGTCCACCAAGTCACCAGGCTGCCGCTCTGCGATACCGTGGCCTCAGGTGATGGCGGTTTGGGCAGCAGTGTGCTCGCCACGGTAGTCCCCGTCTCGTCGATCACGTCGACTCGTGGCTGCGCGCCGGATTCACCGGGCAAGTACACCGCGGTGTTGTTCTGCGAGACGGTCAGTACCCGAGCGCCCGATCCCGGCCGAATCCCGGGTTCCGGCACGATCCGCTGTTCCGGCTCGTCCTCCTCCTTGCCCGGGCGTAGCAGGACCAGCCGCACATCGGCCTGGTTGGCGCAAGCCTCGAGAACTGCCACCGATGACGAACTGGCCGCGGCCGATTCCAGCGTGCACCCCGAGTGCAGACCCCGATTTGACGGTTTCACCCGGGCATCGGTCTCCCCATACGACAGCATCCGGACCATGTCGGATCGCCACAGCTCGAGGCGGGTTCTGCCGGCCGACAACACCGTCGTGCCGTCGGAGGATAGGCGTACCCGCGGGTCGGCGTAGCTGCTGCGGGCGGGTCCGCGGCGTCCGGTCGACCCGTCGATAGTGCTGACCTGACCGCAACCGCGGTCATCGCGATAGACGGCGACGGCATAGCGGTAGACCCAGGTCACCCCACACAGGTCGGTGTCGCGGGCGTAGCTCCAGAGCGTCTCACCGGTGGCCGGATCTCGCCCGTCCACGTGGCGTCCGTCGCCGGTGACGACGGTCCCGCCGACCGCGACGGGTACGCGGCTGGCGGGGCTGGGCGCGCTCCAGAGCTGCTTCAGTGTGCTCGGAACTTCCCGGGCCGGCGTGGGGTTGGGCGCCGGAGTCGCGGCCGGCCGGCTGATAGTGGCCCGGGCGTCGCTGGTCCACCAGATCAGTGCCGCAACCACGGCGACGACCACGACGATGGCCGCGGCGGCCAGGATATCGCCCCGGGTACGCCGCTCCGGTTTGACCATGCTCGAGCGTCGGCCTCAGTTGGCCGAGGCGGTGGCGCTGTCCGGGACGCAGGCGGGCTTGCGGCGTCGACGCCGGCGCCGGGTGTTCCCGGCGTTCGACGAAGGGGAGCTCGACCCGGAAGCGGACCCGGGCTCTGCAGCGGCCTCATTCGCGGGGCCGGGGGCGGGATGCCCGGTGACCGGTTTGCCGCCGCGGGTGCGCTGTCGACGCCTCGCGCCGGAGCGAGCGGTTACCGATTGCTGGCCCTCCTGATCCGTGGCACGGCGCTTGGGCTGCGACGCGCGTGGGGGACCGACGGCCGCGGCGGCCTCGGCCGGGATGGACAGCTCGGCGTACAGGTGCGGTGAGTTGGAGTAGGTTTCGGCGGGGTCGGGGGAGCCCAGGCCCAGTGCCGTGTCGATCGTCGTCCAGCGGTCCAGCTCGTCCCAGTCCACCAGGGTGACCGCGACGCCGGTGCGTCCGGCCCGGCCGGTGCGCCCGATGCGGTGGACGTACATCTTTTCGTCCTCGGGGCACTGGTAGTTGATGACATGGGTGACGTCGTCGATGTCGATGCCGCGCGCGGCCACGTCGGTGGCGACAAGCACGTTGACGTCGCCGCCGCGGAAGGCCTTGAGCGCCTTTTCACGCGCTATCTGCCCAAGATCGCCGTGCACGGCGCCGACCGCGAAGCCGCGCTCCTTCAGCTCGTCGGCAACCTTCTGCGCGGTGCGCTTGGTGCGGGTGAAGATCATCGTCGCGCCCCGGTCGCGGGCCTGCAGGATCCGGCTGACCAGCTCCACCTTGTCCAGGGCGTGGGCGCGGTAGACGAACTGCTCGGTGGTGTCGTGCACGGCCAGGGAGTGCGGTGCCTCGGCCCGGATATGGGTCGGCTGCACCATGAAAGTGCGGGCCAGGGTGATGATCGGGTCCGGCATGGTGGCGGAAAACAGCATCGATTGCCGCTCGGCGGGGATTTGTCGCAGAATGCGCTCGATGTCGGGTAGAAAGCCCAGATCCAACATCTCGTCGGCCTCGTCGAGCACCAGCACCGACAGGCCGCCCAGCTGCAGATGGCCCTGCTGGGACAGGTCCAGCAGCCGGCCCGGGGTGCCCACGACGACGTCGGCGCCGGCGCGCAGCGCCTCGACCTGGGGCTCGTAGGCCCGCCCTCCGTAAATGGAGACCACCGACAAGCGACGCGTTTCCTCGGCGGTGAGGTACTTGGCCGCGGTGGCCAGGTCATCGGTGACCTGCAGGCACAACTCGCGGGTGGGCACCACCACCAAGGCCCGGGGGGTACCGGTGAGCGGGCGCGCGGCGGTGTCGGAGGTTATGCGCTGCAACAGCGGCACGCCGAACGCGAAAGTCTTGCCCATGCCCGTTCGGGCTTGGCCGATCACGTCTTCGCCGGCCAGCGCCAAGGGCAGGGTGAGTTCTTGGATAGCAAAGGGATGCTCAATGCCCTTTTCCCGCAGCGCGCGCACAATTTCGTCGCGGACTCCGAGTTGGGCAAAGCTGAGTTCGGTTGTGCCTTTAAGTGCAGTCATTAGGGGGGTGAAGAGCCTTTCGGTGACGAGTATCGGTCTGATGTCGGTACTTCTTTGTCGCGGTTCGTCGCGCGCACGAGTTCCGACTCCGATATGTCGCCGAGAGGCCGGCCCGCTGTTCGATCTGGGCGGGCGAAGCAACGTGCACGCACATTTCCCGGTAGTAACAGCACAGATCCAGCCACTACCAAATCCCATGATAGCTGGTCGGCCAACTGCCACCGGTGTGCAAGTGGTTCCGGCGACTAGAGTGTTGCCATGACTTCGCCCACATCCGCCGATCAGGTGGCCGATTCGACCAGGCCACGGTTACCGGCGGACCATCCCGGCGTCAACGAGTTGTTCGCGCTGCTGGCCTATGGCGAAGTGGCGGCCTTTTATCGGCTGACCGACGAGGCGCGGATGGCGCCGAATCTGCAGGGGCGGATCTCGATGGCCAGCATCGCGGCCGCCGAAATGGCTCACTACGAGCTATTGCGCGACGCGCTGGAGCGCCGCGGTGTCGACGTGGTGCCGGCGATGTCGAAGTATGTGTCGGCATTGGAGAACTACCACCGGCTGACGATGCCGAGTACCTGGCTGGAAGCTCTGGTAAAGACGTATGTCGCCGACGCGCTGGCCGCGGATCTGTACCTGCAGATCGCCGACGGGTTACCCGACGAGGTTGCCGACGTGGTTCGGGCGGCGTTGGCCGAGACCGGGCACTCCCAATTCGTGGTCGCCGAGGTACGTGCGGCAGTCACCGCCAGCGGCAAACAGCGCAGCCGTCTTGCGCTGTGGTCACGCCGACTCCTGGGCGAGGCAATCACGCAAGCTCAATTGCTGCTGGCCGATCACGACGAACTGGTCGACTTGGTGGTAGCGGGCTCCGGTGGCCTGGGCCAGCTCAGCGCCTTCTTCGAGCGTCTGCAGCAGACTCACGACCAACGTATGCGCGAACTCGGTCTGGCCTGACCGCTGTCAGCGAGTGCACGTCGCCAGGATCGAGTTGGTGGTCGACGCCACGACCGGCTGACCCTGGGCGTTGACGATCGCACAGTTGAGGCGGCTATAGATGCTGGTCGCGACCACCGACTCGGTCTGCACGCCGGGGTTCAACACCACCATCTTGGTCCACGGCAGCGCCACATTGAACTCGGTGACGGGAAAGCCCCGCTCGTCGGTGTAGACGACGTTGACGATGTCGAGGAGTTGCTTGGTCCCGGTCACGCTGTAGACGACGGCGCGGGGACTCAGCGCCGCCGACGGCGGTGTGCCCGGCTGCGGCGGCACGGCCGTCGGGATTCGCGTCGGCGCAGCGCTGGGAATCGTCACCGTGGTGACGGTTTCGGGGGCCAGCTGCGGCGCCGACGTGCTGGGCCGTGCGCTTGTACTCGGCGGGGGACTCGGTGACGTGCTGGGTGGGGCCGTCGTCCGCGGCGTGGTGGAGACCACCGTCCGGGGCATCGGCGCTCCCACTGGCGCTCCCACCGTCGCTTTTGTCGTGGCGCTGTCGCCGCTGTTGATGATGACCGCGGTCGCGACGGCGCCGAGCGCCACCACCACGCCGAGGATTGCGGCGACGGGGCGCCACCGACTCTCGGTCGACCAGACCAGCTCGCCGTAGCCCTCGTCCTCGTAGCCGTCGTCGTAGCTGCCGTAGCTGTCGTGGTCGTGGTCGTGGTCGTGGTCGTAGTTGTAGCCGTAGCCGTAGCCGTAGCCGTAGCCGTAGTCGTCGTCGGCTTCGGCGGCATGGCTCAACTCGTCCGGGTGGTCCCGGACGTCGCGGGAGTCTCGAGAGCCTCGAGAATCCTGGTACAGGGTGTGATACATGTTGCTGATGAGGCTGATGTTATCGACGCCCGCGGTAACGGTCCGGTGCTCGTTGGCGTGTCCGGCCGAGTTAGACCCAATCGTGATGATGGCGCTAGGGGCCGGGGGTGCGGTCGACGCCGTGAGCGTCTACTAGCCTGCTGCTCAAACGCCTGCGACGTCAGTACCAAAGGAAGGGGCCCCCGTGGAGGTCAAGATCGGTATCACGGACAGTCCGCGCGAGCTGGTCTTTGCCAGTGCACAGACCCCCGATGAGGTCGAAGAACTCGTTGCCGCAGCGCTGCGTGAGGATTCGGGTCTGTTGAGCCTCAGCGACGACCGGGGCCGTCGGTTCCTGATTGATGCCGCCAAGATCGCCTATGTCGAAATCGGCGTCGCCGACGCCCGCCGGGTCGGGTTCGGAATCGGCGCAGACGCAGCGCGGAGCTAGGAGCGGGCAAGGGGCACGTGCGACAGACCACCCCAGGCGAACTGCACGGTGCCCTCGACGGCGTCCGACTTGGAAATGGGGCGGTCGGAATCCAGCCAGTACCGGGCGCAGTCGACGCTCATCCCGACCAAGCCCACCGCGATCATCCGGGCGCGGTGCGGGTCCAGCCCCGAGTCCTCACTGATCAGGGCGAACACCGCGTCGATGCATGATTCGGTGGCAACGCGCACCTGAGCGGCGACCTCGGGCTCGGTGACGTAGTCGTTCTCGAAGATCAGCCGGTACCCCTGGCCGTCGTGATCGATGAAGTCGAAGAATGCCTGCACCGCCGCGTGTAGCCGCCCGCGGTTGTCGGTGGTGGTACGCAGCGCCTGCTGGACGCCGCACACCAGGTTGTCCACATGCCGCTTGAGTACCGCCAGATACAGTTCCAGCTTGCTCGAAAAGTGCTGATACAGAACAGGTTTGCTGACACCAGCGCGGTCGGCGATCTCGTCCATGCCGGCGGCGTGGTAGCCGCGGTCGACAAAGACGTCGCTGGCTACGACAAGCAACTGGCCACGGCGCTCATCGCGGGGCAGCCGATTGCCTTTGCGGTTCGGGGCCGGAACCTCCACTGGCCGCATGCGGTCGGCCGATCTGACGGCACGCCGTTGCGCGGCTTTGGCGAGATCGCTCATCGGTCCTCAATCTGGTCGCGCTGATTCGCGGGCAACTTGCCATCCCCGCGCCCGCACGGTTTATCGCAAGACATTACTACCCGAGGCGCCCGCCGATCCGAACAGACATTGTCGACGCTGGATGAAGGGCTTCGGCCGGCGTATTCGGGCGCGCCAGGGGTGGCAGTCACGGCCGACTGTGCCATCCTGGGGAAATGACGTCCACCCGCCCGCCGGGCAGCACCGCTCGGGTGCCGGTGCTGCGCGAGCCGTGGCGTGAACCGCTGCGGGCCCAGCGTGACCCGCTGGGGCAGGCCGCCGGACGGCCGCGCGTTGACCGCGACAGGCCGCGCCAATGGCGCAAACAAACCTGGCTGGGGCGGTTCGTATCGACCTACGGCTGGCGCGCGTATGCGCTGCCGATCCTGATGGTGCTTACCGCGGTGGTGGTGTATCAGACGGTGACGGGGACGACGTCACCCAGGTCGGCGGTGGCCGCCGCCACCATTCATGACCCGCCCTCCATCGGTTCGGTGGGGACGGCGATCATCGATACGCCGCCTCGCGGTCTGGCCGCATTCGATGCCAACCTGCCGGCCGGAACACTGCCCGATGGTGGCCCCTTCACCGAAGGAGGCGAAAAGTCATGGCGCGTGGTTCCGGGTACCACACCGCAGGTTGGGCAGGGTACGGCAAAGGTCTTCAAATACACCGTCGAGATCGAGAACGGGCTGGACCCGACGATGTACGGCGGCGACAACGCGTTCGCCCAGATGATTGACCAGACGCTGGCCAATCCCAAAGGCTGGACCCACGATCCGCGATTCGCGTTCGTCCGGATCGACGGAACCGACGAGGCAAAGCCCGACTTCCGCATTTCCCTGGTGTCACCGCTGACGGTGCGCGGAGGGTGCGGTTACGAGTTCCGGCTCGAGACCTCCTGTTACAACCCGTCTTTCGGAGCGGACCGGCAGGCACGCGTCTTCATCAACGAGGCTCGCTGGGTGCGCGGAGCCGTCCCGTTCGAAGGCGATATCGGGTCCTACCGGCAGTACGTGATCAACCACGAGGTCGGGCACGCCATCGGGTACCTGCGTCACGAGCCGTGTGACAAGCAGGGTGGATTGGCGCCGGTGATGATGCAGCAGACGTTCTCCACATCCGACGACGATGCAGCCAAGTTCGATCCCGAATGGGTGAAGGCGGACGGCAAGACTTGCCGATTCAATCCGTGGCCATACCCAATCGCCTGACCACGGGCTCGCCGCCGCCGCACGCTCGACGCTCGAAAAGCCGGTGCAGTGGACCGATGACGCCGACCCCGGGAAGCAACACCGCCGGTGTGGGTGTTGATCTCATTGCCGTCGATCCGGACAGCTGCTGTGATGGGTCCTAGATGATGCCCTGACTGTGCCCTGACAAACGCCTGCACAAGCTGAATCGCAAGATGACCGAGGAGATGTTCGGTGTCGACATCGCTACCGCCCCTAGTTGAGCCCGCACCGTCGCTGAGCCGTGAAGAGGTGGCCCGTTACAGTCGCCATCTCATCATTCCCGACCTGGGTGTCGACGGGCAGAAGAGACTCAAGAACGCACGGGTGCTGGTAATCGGGGCCGGCGGGCTCGGATCACCGACGCTGCTTTATCTGGCTGCCGCCGGTGTCGGCACCATCGGCATCATCGACTTCGACGTGGTCGACGAGTCCAACCTGCAGCGCCAGATCATCCATGGCGTCGCCGACATCGGACGGTCCAAGGCCCAGTCGGCGCGTGACTCGATCGTCGCGATCAATCCGTTGGTCGACGTGCAATTGCACGAGTACCGGCTCGAGCCGGGTAACGCCGTCGAGCTGTTCAGGCAGTACGACCTGATCCTGGACGGCACTGACAACTTTGCCACCCGGTATCTGGTCAACGATGCCGCGATACTGGCCGGCAAACCGTACGTGTGGGGTTCCATTTACCGTTTTGAGGGCCAGGTTTCGGTGTTCTGGGAGGATGCGCCCAACGGGCGGGGACTCAACTACCGTGACCTGTACCCGGAGCCGCCACCGCCCGGCATGGTGCCCTCCTGTGCAGAGGGCGGCGTGTTGGGCATCATCTGCGCGTCGATCGCGTCGGTGATGGGGACGGAAGCGATCAAGCTGATCACCGGGCTCGGTGAGACGCTGTTGGGCCGGTTGATGATCTACGACGCGCTGGAGATGACCTACCGGACGATCAGGATCCGCAAGGATCCGTCGACGCCCAAGATCACCGAGCTGGTCGATTACGAACAGTTCTGCGGCGTGGTGTCCGACGATGCCGCGCACGCGGCCAGCGGATCCACGATCACCCCGCGGGAATTGCGCGCGCTGATGGATTCCGGCAAGAAACTGGCGCTGATCGATGTCCGCGAGCGCGTGGAGTGGGACATCGTGCACATCGACGGAGCGACACTGATTCCGCAGTCATCCATCAAGTCGGGTGAGGGCCTGGCCAAGCTGCCCCAGGACCGGATGCCGGTGCTCTACTGCAAAACGGGTGTGCGTTCGGCCGAGGCGTTGGCCGCGCTGAAGAAGGCGGGTTTCTCCGATGCGGTCCACCTGCAGGGCGGAATCGTCGCGTGGGCCCGGCAAATGCAGCCCGACATGGTGATGTACTGAGCCGGATCCGAGCGCCGGTCCTGACGGCCGGTGGTGAGCCCCATTAGTCGGGCTCCTCAGCGGGTCGTGTCGACCCGCTCGGATATGGTCGCCCGACGGTGCCCCATTTGTCGGGCTCCTCAGCGGGTCGTGTCGACCCGCTGAGGAGCCCGACTAGGCTGACCCGTGTGAGTGTCGAGCCACCGCCCGAGCACGTACTGGCGGCATTTGGTTTGACCGGTGTGCAGCCCGCCTCGTTGGGTTCCAGCTGGGAAGGTGGCTGGAGGTGCGGCGAAGTGGTGTTGTCCATGGTGGCCGACCACGCCCGCGCGGCTTGGTCGGCGCGAGTGCGCGAAACGTTGTTTGTCGACGGGGTCCGGTTGGCCCGCCCGGTTCGCTCGACCGACGGCCGGTACGTGGTTTCCGGCTGGCGGGCAGACACTTTCGTCGCCGGCACTCCGGAGGCTCGGCACGACGAGGTCGTCTCGGCGGCGGTGCGCCTGCACGAGGCCACCAGCAAGCTAGAACGGCCACGCTTCCTGACCCAGGGGCCAACGACGCCGTGGGCGGAAGTAGACGTCTTCATCGCCGCCGACCGTGCGGCATGGGAGGAGCGGCCGCTGCAGTCCATTCCGCCCGGTGCCCGGTCGTCCTCGCCGACGGCGGATGCCGAGCGATCGATCGATCTGATCAATCAGCTTGCCACGCTGCGCAAGCCGACCCGGAGCCCCAACCAGGTGGTGCACGGGGATCTATACGGCACAGTGCTTTTCGTGGGAGCGGCGGCACCCGGGATCACCGATATCACGCCCTACTGGCGGCCCGCGTCCTGGGCTGCCGGGGTGGTCGTCGTCGATGCGCTGTCGTGGGGAGAGGCCGACGACGGACTCATCGAGCGGTGGAGCGCGCTGCCGGAATGGCCACAGATGTTATTGCGCGCGTTGATGTTTCGGCTGGCGGTGCATGCGCTGCACCCGCGTTCCACGGCCGAGGCGTTTCCCGGTCTGGCCCGCACCGCGGCGCTGGTCCGGCTAATGCTCTGACAGCCCGGGCGGGAACGCGTAACGCACCTGACCCAGCGTGACCCTGCCGTCGGTGCTGAGCACACCTTCGGCCCGCAACAGCTCCAATTGCCGCCTGGTCAAGTGCCGCGCCGGGCGTCCGGAGGCGGTGATCACCCGGTGCCAGGGCAAATCCGCGGAGTCGGTCCGCATGATCCAGCCGACGATGCGCGGACTGGAAAGTCCAGCCACCGAAGCGATGTCACCGTAGGTCGCGACCCTGCCGGGCGGTATGGCGGCAACCAGCGCGCGCACCCGCTCGATCTGCTCGTCGGTCACCGGTGCCATGGCGAGGGCGTTGCCAGGTGTTGGCGGATCAGCGCGGCAACCTCGGCGGGCTTGGCTTGAGGCACCATGTGTCCACAGTCGAATTCGTGCAGCACAAGATCGACTCCCAGCCGTTGACGGAGGGCGGCGACCAGTTCGTCGCTGACATACCGCGGATCCGCCCGCCCCGCCCGCACCAGTGTTGTCGGGGTTCCGGCCGGAGGCAGCACGATCTCCCGAGCGAGCTCGCTCCAATAACACACCATTGCCGGCAGACTCATTCGCCAGCTATACCGTCCGCTCGGCAACGCGATGAGATGCTCCGCGAGTTCGGCGTCGAGCACGGCGGGATCCACATCGGCCCAGGCTCCCGTCGCCTTCTCCGCGCGCGCCGCGGCCGGATGGGCGTAATCGGGGAATGCCACCATCCCATCGACCACCTCGCGTACCCGCGATCCATCCAGACCGACCGCCGGATCGAGCAACACCAGCGCTGCTATCAGATCCGGACGGACCACCGACAGCCGCAAGGCGACAGCACCGCCGAACGAGTGTCCGACCACCACAACCGGTCCGTCGGCCTGTTCATCGACCAGTGCGGCCAGCGCCGACACATTGGCATCGATGGTCCACGGGGCCGCCCACGATGACCTGCCATGACCCAGCAGATCAGGCGCGGCGATGGTGGCCTCGGGCAAGCGGTCGGCCAAGAGTTCCCAGCACTGCCCATGCTCGGTGACTCCGTGAATGGTCAGCACCTGGACAGGGCCGGACGGACCGTAACGGTGGACGTGGAGGTCGACAGTCACAGGTCGATGGTGCCAGGCCAGATCACTGCGTGCCGTCGATGGGGCCCGGGGCGACGGTGCTAGCGGTCGAGGTCCGCGTCGTCGTCCGATACCGGAACGATATAGGCCTGATCGATCACGTCGGCTTCGTTGGCTTCGCGATCCGCGGCATCGCTCAGGTAGGTGGTGTCCAACCCCGCTTCGTCGTCGAAATCGACGGTGCGGTGCTGCTCCGCCGCATCCGCTTCGGGAACCTGATCCTGCGGACCTAGTCCGTCGGCATTGCCCATAATCGATACTCCTGCTGTAGCTCCCCGGCTGCTGGCCGGCCACGTTGCCCCTGCAGTCCGGCCCGCAGTCTCGGGTCACGGCCACTGCGTATTGGCAGCTTCTCGCTGGGTCTTCCAGAACTTCCCGATCAACCATTAGGACCAGTGGCGACCAGTTACCTGCATTGTGCCACCTGCTCGCCGGGACGCTGCGATGCCCTATCGCTTCGGGCCCGTCGCGGTCCCGCGCCACTCGGTGGCGGCTGGCTGCGTTGGGTTCGCCGGCGATGAAATGCGGTGTACGCCAGAAGGATCGAGAACAGCCGCGGCCACCGAATCGGAAAAAATTTCGGTTGTCATGCTTGCGCACGGCCAGTCGAGGTGGTAGATAGAACCTATGACCATCAACATAGATAATCGTTGCGGCTAGGAGGCGAAATATGATGTTGGTGCGTTCAGATCCACTCCGTGCATTCGACCGTTGGACCGAGCAAGTGCTGGGCACTCCGGCGCGCCCGGCCGTTATGCCGATGGATGCCTGGCGGGAAGAAGGCCAGTTCATCGTCGAATTCGACCTACCGGGCGTGGACCCTGACTCGCTCGACCTCGACGTCGAACGCAATGTGCTCACGGTGCGCGCAGAGCGCCCCGATCTCGATCGCGAGCGCGAGGTGGTCGCGGCCGAGCGGCCGCGCGGCGTCTTCAGCCGGCAGCTGTTCCTGGGCGACACCCTTGAAAGCGACAGAATCGAGGCCAGCTACCACGACGGCGTGTTGCGCCTGACCATTCCGATCGCGGAGAAGGCCAAACCGCGCCGTATCGAGATCAGCCACAACGGGGAGCGCACGCCGATCAATGCCTGACGGCATTGGTTTCCAGCCGCTCCGACTATTGGTTGCAACGGATCTCGACAAGGAGGTGATGACGCCGGATTGACATCTGCTTGACGCTTGCGGCCCTCCGTGCCGTCTGTCGCCACAATCGACGCGCGACGGAGTCCGTAACCGCAGCGCATTGCCACCCAACGTGGTTGAGGTGAGGCTGCGCGGAGGGTGCCGGTAGAAGTGGGCGCGCCCGGGACGGCGCGCCCACTTCCAGCAGCAACCCGCCATCACTCACGAAAGGCGCGGTGCTACTCCATGATTGACCTCTACGCAATCCTTGGCGTTCCGCCCACGGCAACGCAGACCGAAATAACCCATGCCTACCGGCGCCAATTGCGCAGGTGCCACCCGGACTTGCGGTCCGGCGAACCGGACTCGGGCGCCGACGAACGGCTGCGGCAAGTTCTGGCGGCCTACCGCGTGTTGCGCGATCCGCAGCTGCGCGACGACTACGACCGCGCGGTTGCTCGCGTTCGGAAACACCGGCCCTCGGCTCGAATCGCGGTCAGACGCAATGACTCTGTCCACGTCGGTGCGACCCTGTGGGCGGGGCCTGTGCGCTGGCATCGGTGACGGCCGGCTGCTGCAGACCGCGTTCGATCGCCGTTGAGGCCGCTCGATCAGTTGAGACCGACCCCGCCCCCGGGGGGCTTCACCGGCCCTGGCCGCCAGAGCTTGTCAGACCCTCGTGGTTGCATGCGGCTATGTCATTGAGCTGGGATGCCGAGGCGCGCGAGCTGCTCGTGCCGGGAATGCGCGGGTTGGTGCGCGTGTTGGGCGGCCCCGGGACCGGTAAGAGCAGCCTGCTGGCCGAGGCCGCGGTTGCGCATATCGCCGCGGGTGCCGATCCGGAATCGGTTCTGCTACTTACCGGTTCGGGCCGGCTGGGGATACGTGCACGCAGCGCGTTGACGTCGGCGTTGCTGCGGTCGAGCAGGATTGGATCCGGCCGGTCGGCGGTCCGCGAGCCGCTGGTGCGTACCGTGCACGGCTACGCCTATGCACTATTGCGACGGAACGCGGAGCGTACCGGTGAGGGGCCGCCGCGGCTGCTCACCAGTGCCGAGCAGGATGCGATCATCCGCGAGCTGCTAGCCGGCGACCTCGAGGACGCAGCGGCCTCACAATCCGCCTGGCCGCAGCATCTGTGGCCGGCGCTGAGCACCGCCGGATTCGCCAACGAATTGCGAAATCTGTTGGCACGCTGTTTTGAGCGTGGCGTAGATCCGTGGGATCTGGAACGGCTGGGCCGTCGCTGCGGGCACCCAGAATGGATTGCCGCCGGCCGCTTCGCCCGCCAATACGAGCAGGTGATGTTGCTGCGTTCGGCGGCCGGGATGGCGGCGCCACAGGCGACGGCACGGGCATTGGGCGCCGCTGAACTCGTCGGGGCGGCGTTGGACGCCTTTGCGGTCGATCCGGGACTATTGGCAGCCGAGCGCGCCCGTGTCCGGCTGCTGCTGGTCGACGATGCTCAGCAACTCGATCCGCAGGCAGCCCGGCTGGTCCGCGCGCTGGTTGCGGGTACCGAACGTGCCGTGGTGGCGGGTGACCCCAACCAGGCCGTATTCGGTTTCCGCGGCGGCGAGCCCGCCGGGTTACTGGGCGGCGCTGTCGATGGCGGACGCTTAGTGACCTTGACGGTGTCGCATCGCTGCGCGCCCGCGGTGGCGCGTGCCGTCAGTGGCATCACCCGGCGGTTGCCCGGTGGCAGCGCCGGAAAACAGATCGAGGGCACCGGGGAACAGGACGGTTCGGTTGCAGTGCGGCTGGCCACTTCGGCGCATGCCGAAGCGGCGATGATTGCCGATACTCTGCGACGAGCCCATGTGATCGACGGGGTGCCGTGGTCGCAGATGGCGGTGATCGTCAGGTCGGTGCCGCGCGCCGCCGCGCGGCTGCCCCGGGCACTGGCTGCGGCCGGAGTCCCGGTGGCCATGCCGACGATGGGCGGGTCGTTGTCGCAGGAACCCGCCCCGGCTGCGCTGCTCACGGTCTTGGCTGCGACCGCTGACGGGCTCACCGGTGAGCGGGCATTGGCCCTGCTCACCGGGCCCATCGGCCGCGTCGACCCGGTTACGCTCCGCCAGCTGCGGCGGACGCTGCAGCGGGGCCGGTCCGGCGATTCACCGGGTGATTTCGGTGACGTACTGGCACAGACGCTTTCCCCCGAAGCTGAATCGCACCCGCAGTTCTCAGGGCCGCAGGCCGGCCCGCTGCGGCGAGTGCGTGCCGTGCTCGCCGCGGCCGCACGGTGTCACCGTCAGGGTCAAGATCCGCGGTACACGCTGTGGGCGGCGTGGCACCGCTCAGGTCTGCAAAGTCGCTGGCTGACGGCCAGCGAGCGCGGCGGCCCGGCGGGTGTCCAGGCCGCGCGGGATCTGGAATTGGTGACCACCTTATTCGACATCACCGACCAGTACGTCTCCCGAACTTCGGGTGCGTCCCTGCGCGGACTCATCGAGTATGTCACCGCTCTGCAGCTGCCACCCGTCAGCGCCGAGCCGGTATCGCAGACACAACAGGTGACGGTGCTCAGCGCACACGCCGCCCTGGGACACGAATGGGATCTTGTTGTCATAGCTGGATTACAGGAAGGGCTGTGGCCCAACACAATTCCGCGTGGTGGTGTGTTGGCTACCCAGCGGCTGCTCGATGAACTCGACGGCGTCACCCAAAGCGCCTCTGCCCGGGCGCCGCTGCTGGCCGAGGAACGCCGGCTCTTGGTGGCCGCCATGGGTCGGGCCCGGCGCCGGTTGCTGGTGACAGCCGTCGACAATGACGCCGGCGGAGGCGGCCAGGAACCGGCATTACCGTCGGCATTCTTTTTCGAGATCGCCCGTTTGGCTGATGGTGGCGGCGAACCCGCGGCGGCGCAGGCGGAGTCGGCACCGCGTGTCCTGTCGGCCGCGGCGGTGGTGGGTCGGTTACGGGCTGTCGTGTGTGCACCTGACGGCACGGTCGATGACGCGGCTCGTGCGTGTGCGGCAACGCAATTGGCGCGGTTGGCCATGGCCGGTGTGGCAGGGGCCGACCCGGACGGGTGGCACGGGCTGATCCCGGTCAGCACCAGTGAACCGCTGTACGGCAGTGGGGATGTGGTCACGTTGACGCCGTCGAGCCTCCAGACGCTCAGCGAGTGCCCGTTACGGTGGCTGACCGAACGCCACGGCGGAGCCAAGCCGCGTGAGCTGCGCTCCGCCGTCGGTTCGGTGCTGCACGCGCTGATCGCCGGCCCGGGCCGGAGTGAAGCTCATCTGCTGGCCGAATTGGACCGGGTGTGGCGGCGGTTGCCCTTCGACGCGAGCTGGTATTCGTCCAATGAGCTTGCCCGACACCGCGCGATGATCCAGTCGTTTGTCGAGTGGCGAGCGCGGACCCGTGGTGAGTTGACCGAGGTCGGCGTCGAGATCGAGGTGGACGGCGTCCTGCAGACCCGCCGCGACGACGGCGGAAAGATCCGGCTGCGCGGCCGCGTCGATCGGCTCGAACGCGACGGCGCGGGGCGGTTGGTGATCGTCGACGTCAAAACCGGCAAGACGCCGGTGAGCAAGGACGATGCCCAACAGCATGCGCAACTGGCGATGTATCAGCTGGCGGTCGCCGAAGGGATGGTGCCCGCAGGGGACGAGCCCGGTGGTGCGCGTCTGGTCTATCCCGGGAAGTGCGCGACGACCGGCGCCACTGAACGCCAGCAGGATCCGTTGACGCCGGCCACCCGTGATCAATGGCGCGGTCTGGTGCGGCAGGCTGCCGAGGCGATGGCCGGGCCGCAGTTCATCGCCCGACGCAACGACAGTTGCTCGAACTGCCCGATCCGTCCGTTTTGTCCGGCACACACCGACAGGTCATCGCTGTGAATCATGCCCGCTACAGCCCCGCCGAATTAGCTTGTGCACTGGGGCTTTTCCCGCCCACGGAGGAGCAGGCGGCCGTGATCGCCGCGCCGCCGGGCCCACTGGTGGTCATCGCCGGGGCCGGAGCCGGCAAGACCGAGACGATGGCAGCGCGGGTGGTGTGGTTGATCGCCAACGGCTACGCCGAACCCGGCCAGGTGCTGGGCCTGACGTTCACTCGAAAGGCCGCCGGCCAACTGCTGCGCCGCGTCCGGTCTCGACTGGCGCGGTTGGCCGGGCTGGAACCCGGCGCGGCGGCGTGCGAGTCCGCGGGCACTCCGGTGGTCAGCACATACCACGCATTCGCCGGGTCGTTGCTGCGTGACTACGGATTGCTGCTGCCCGTCGAGCCCGACACCAGCCTGCTCACCGAGACAGAGCTGTGGCAGCTGGCGTTCGAGGTGGTCAACGGATATCGCGGTGAGTTGCGTACTCAGAAGACCCCGGCGGCGGTCACCGCGATGGTGCTGCGGTTATGGGGCCAGCTCGCTGAGCACCTGGTGGACACCGGGCAACTCCGCGACACCCACGTTGAGCTGGAACGACTGGTGCACACCCTGCCGCCGGGCCCCTATCAGCGCGACCGCGCCCCCAGCCAGTGGTTGCTGCGGATGCTGGCCACCCAGAATGAGCGCGCCGAGTTGGTGCCGTTGCTGGATGCGTTGCTAGAACGCATGCGGGCCGAGAAGGTGATGGACTTCGGGTTGCAGATGGCGTCTGCCGCACGGCTGGCGGCGTCGTTCCCGCAGGTCGGCCGCGAACTGCGGAACCAATTCCGGGTGGTGTTGCTCGACGAGTACCAGGACACCGGCCATTCCCAGCGGGTCGCCTTGTCGTCGTTGTTCGGCGGCGGAGTCGATGACGGGCTGGCGCTCACGGCGGTCGGGGACCCGATTCAGTCGATCTACGGCTGGCGCGGTGCCTCGGCGACGAACCTGCCGCGCTTCACCACCGACTTCCCTCTCTCCGACGGCACACCAGCGCCGATCTTGGAGCTACGGACCAGTTGGCGTAACCCGCCGCGAGCGCTGCACCTGGCAAACGCCATTTCCGCGGAGGCGCGCCGGCGATCGGTCGCGGTGCGTGCATTGCGGGCACGCCCGGACGCCCCGCCCGGGACCGTTCGCTGCGCACTGCTCCCCGATGTGCAGGCCGAACGTGACTGGATCGCCGACCATCTTCAGCGGCGCTATTTGCGGGCTCGGGCCGACGGGGTCGGCCCCCCTACCGCAGCCGTGCTGGTGCGCCGCAACGCTGACGCGGCACCCATCGCCGATGCACTGCGTGCTCGCGGGATCCCGGTCGAAGTGGTTGGGCTGGCCGGCCTGTTGTCCATTCCAGAGGTCGCCGACGTGGTGGCCATGCTGCGTCTGGTGGCCGAGCCGACGGCCGGAACCGCGGCGATGCAGGTGCTGACCGGTCCCCGCTGGCGGCTAGGTGGCCGGGACCTGGCAGCGCTATGGCGGCGCGCGCTGGGCCTGGCGGGCGGCCCGAACGAATCGTCGCCCGAGTCGATTGCGGCGGCAGCCGGCCCGGATAGCGACACCCCATGTCTGGCCGACGCGCTCAGCGACCCGGGTCCGGCCGACTGCTACTCGGCGGCAGGGTACCGGCGCATCGTGGCCCTGGCCGGCGAACTGAAACTGCTACGTGCACAACTCGGCCATTGCCTGCCGGATCTGGTTGCCGAGGTGCGCCGCGTGCTGGGTGTCGACTGCGAAGCCCGCGCCAAATCGGCCGCTACCGCAGAGTGGTCCGGCACCGAGCATCTCGACGCTTTCTCGGACGTGGTAGCGAAATACGCCGAGCGGGCTACCTCGTCGTGCACGGAAGTGCCGGCAAAGGCGTCGGTGGCTGGTCTGCTGGCCTACTTGGACGTGGCCGCAGAAGTGGAAAACGGCCTGCCCCCCGCGCAGCCGGCGGTTGCACGCGACAGGGTGCAGGTGCTCACCGTGCATGCCGCCAAGGGCTTGGAGTGGCAGGTCGTGGCGGTCGCGCACCTGTCGGGTGGAGTTTTCCCGTCGACCGCGTCGCGGAGCACTTGGTTAACCGACCCCGGTGAGCTACCACCACTGCTGCGCGGCGACCGCGTCTCGACCGGGGTGCTCGGTATCCCGGTCCTGGACACCTCGGCGGTGACCAATCGAAAACAGCTGTCGGACAAGATCTCTGAGCACCGTCGTCAGCTCGATCAGCGACGTGTCGATGAGGAGCGCCGGCTGCTGTATGTCGGCGTCACTCGTGCCGAGGACACCCTGTTGGTATCGGGTCACCAGTGGGGCGCTACCGGGGTCAAGCCTTGCGGGCCGTCGGAATTTCTCTGCGAAGTCAAAGACATCATCGATCACTCGGTTGCGGCCGGCGATCCGTGCGGGATTGTGGACCAATGGGCTCCCGCACCGGCTGAAGGTGAGCGTAACCCATTGCGGGACAACGCTATCCAAGCGGTCTGGCCAGCTGAACCGCTGGGCGCGCGGCGCGCTGACGTGGAACGCGGGGCCCGGCTGGTGGCTGAGGCAACAGCGGCCGAAGTGATCGACGCCGGGGTCGCTGACACCGAGGGGTGGGTCCAGGACGTCGATGCGTTACTGGCCGAACGTGCGCGGGCGGTGCAACCGCCGGCCCGCGAGCTGCCGGGCCAGTTGTCGGTCAGCGGTCTGGTGGAGCTGGGCCGCGATCCAGCGAAGGCGCGGCAGCGGCTAGCCCATCGTCTGCCGTCGCGTCCGGATCCGCAGGCTTTGCTGGGCAACGCTTTTCACTCGTGGGTCCAGCGGTTCTACGGAGCCGAATTGCTGTTCGATCTCGGAGACCTTCCGGGTGCCGCCGACCCTGAAGTAAGCAACGCCGAAGAGTTGGCCAAACTGCGGGCGGCCTTCACCGCATCGCCCTGGGCTGCTCGCACCCCCATCGCGGTAGAAGTGCCGTTCGAGATGCCGGTTGGCGACACCGTGGTTCGCGGCCGCATCGATGCGGTGTTCGCCGACCCCGACGGCGGCGTCACCGTGGTCGACTGGAAAACCGGTGAGCCGCCACGCGGGCCGGAAGGCAGGCGGCAGGCCGCCGTCCAGTTGGCCGTCTACCGGCTGGCGTGGGCTGCGCTGCTCGGCTGCTCGGAGTCATCGGTACGCACCGCGTTCTACTACGTCCGCAGTGGCATCACCGTTGTTCCCGATGAGTTGCCCGACGGTGCGGCGTTGGCCGCGCTGCTGGCTGACTCCGCTCGCCGTTGCGACACCTGATCGTGGTTACATGTTTCTCGTGCCTGTGTCGTGCTTTGGGATCAGCCGATGACGGATTCCCGTGGCGAAAGGTAGTTGGCGGCGGCTGAGGCGTCTCGACGAGAGGTTGACGGTCCAGCCGAGTTACGCACTCGTCGGCGTGTTGCGCATTCCTTCGGGTCGGGCCAGTCCCGCGCGCATCATCACCCGCCGAGTGGCCATTGCCTTGACGGCGTTGTTGGTCGGCGCCATTACCGTCTACGTCGATCGGGACGGATACCACGACTCACAGGGCGACGAACTGACGTTTTTGGATTGCCTCTATTACTCGGCGGTGACGTTGTCGACGACCGGTTATGGCGACATCACACCCATTTCCGAATTCGCGCGCGCGACCAACGTCTTGATCATCACACCGCTGCGCATCGCGTTCCTGATCCTGTTGGTCGGGACGACGCTCGAGGTGGTCACGGAGACGTCCCGGCAAGCACTGAAGATCCAGCGTTGGAGGAACAGAGTGCGCAACCATACCGTCGTCATCGGCTATGGGACCAAAGGCAAAACGGCGATTACCGCGATGCTCGGCGACGAGGTGGTCCCCGGTGAGATTGTCGTCGTCGACACCGACCGGACGGCCCTCGACCGTGCGGCGGCGGCGGGGTTGGTCACCGTACATGGCGACGCCACCAAATCCGACGTGCTGCGGTTGGCCGGTGCTCAGCATGCGGCCTCGATCATCGTTGCCGCGAGCCGTGACGACACGGCGGCGTTGGTGACTTTGACCGCCCGCGAGATCTCGCCCAAGGCCAAGATCGTGGCTTCTATCCGGGAGGCCGAAAACCAGCATCTGCTCGAGCAATCGGGGGCGGACTCGGTGGTGGTTTCCTCCGAGACGGCCGGCCGATTGCTTGGCCTTGCCACCACCACACCCAGCGTTGTGCAGATGATCGAGGATCTGTTGACGCCGGATACCGGGCTGGCGATTGCCGAACGCGAGGTGGAGCCGAACGAAGTCGGCGGTTCGCCGCGGCATCTGGGGGACATCGTGCTCGGCGTCGTCCGCAACGGACAACTATTGCGTATCGGAGCACCTGAGGTGGACGCCATCGAGGCCGACGACCGTCTCCTCTACGTCCGCAACACGGGGCACTAGTGGCGATCGCAAGCTCGGCGGAGCCGGGCGTGGCGGGTCGCCGCGTGGTGGGTTCCGTGGCGATCGCAAGCTCGGCGGAGCCGGGCGTGGCGGGTCGCCGCGTGGTGGGTTCCGTGGCGATCGCAAGCTCGGCGGAGCCGGGCGTGGCGGGTCGCCGCGTGGTGGGTTCCGTGGCGATCGCAAGCTCGGCGGAGCCGGGCGTGGCGGGTCGCCGCGTGGTGGGTTCCGTGGCGATCGCAAGCTCGGCGGAGCCGGGCGTGGCGGGTCGCCGCGTGGTGGGTTCCGTGGCGATCGCAAGCTCGGCGGAGCCGGGCGTGGCGGGTCGCCGCGTGGGCATCAGGGCATAGCGTGGACTTCCGGCTGCGGGACGTTCCATTCCTGTCGCGGATCGGCGCCGACCGAGCCGACCACTTGCGTACCGATGTCGACGCGGCGGCTGCCGGCTGGGCCGATGCGGCGCTACTGCGGGTGGATTCGCGCAACCAGGTCCTGGTTGCCGAAGGCCGAGCGGTGCTGGGTCCGGCGGCCACTCTGGGCGACAAGCCACCGCCGGAGGCGGTGTTCCTGGGTCGCATCGCGGGCGATCGTCACGTTTGGGCGATCAGGGGCGCACTGGAGCCCCCCGAGGATCCGGATGTAGAGGCCGAAGTAGTGGACCTTCGCAGGCTGGGGAAGATCATCGATGACACCAGCAGCCAATTGGTGTCGTCGGCATTGGCTTTATTGAACTGGCATGACACCGCGCGATTCAGCCCGGTCGATGGCAGCCCGACCAAACCCGCCAGGGCCGGATGGTCACGCGTCAGCCAGATCACCGGTCACGAGGAGTTTCCCCGTATCGACGCGGCGGTGATCTGCCTGATTCACGACGGCGGTGATCGCGCGGTATTGGCCCGCCAAGCGGCATGGCCGCCGCGGATGTTCTCCCTGCTGGCAGGCTTCGTCGAGGCGGGTGAATCGTTCGAGGTATGCGTGGCCCGCGAGATCCGTGAGGAAATCGGTCTGACCGTCCGTGATGTGCGCTACCTGGGCAGCCAACCCTGGCCGTTCCCGCGCTCGCTGATGGTGGGCTTCCATGCCGTAGCCGACCCGGATCAAGATTTTTCATTCCACGACGGCGAGATCGCCGAGGCCGGCTGGTTCACCCGCGACGAAGTGCGTGCGGCGCTGGACGCGGGCGACTGGACAACCACCTCATCAGAGTCGAAGTTGCGACTACCGGGGTCCGTCTCGATTGCCCGCATCATCATCGAATCCTGGGCGGCGGCGCGCGACTGAACTGCCGCGATCGACTACTTGACGCGATCGCAGATCGCGTCAAGCACGGTATTGGCGATCCGTTCAGCTGGTTCGATGCCCAATACGCCGACAGACATCAACACCGCGTTCTTGACGCGGTACAGGTGGCTCCATCCTTGGTCGGTGATCCGCAGCGTGGCGGGGTCCGGCTTGTCCACGTTGAACGTGTACTTGGGGTCATGTAATGCCATGCACGCGTTCAGCGACGCTTCCAGCTGCTCGAGTGCTGCGCGCGCTGCATTCGCGTCCGGGTAGATGGCAACGGCTTGACTGACCGAATCCACCAGAGCCATGCCGCCGGGGCGTATTTCGTCGGTGACGCCGCTGTAGCCGGCACTCCGGAACTCTATCCAGCCGCTGGCGAATGTGAGATCGCTGGTCCCGGCCGCCCGGCAGGGGCCCGGCGCGTTCAGGTCGCCTGGTGGCGGATGACGCAAGTCCGCGTGTGAATGTGCGGTCAGTTCCTCGTAATTGGCGATACGCCGTACCTCTTCGACGCCGATGATCAACGCATCGGCACCCGACAGCGGCGTGGTGGTGGTGCTCGGCTTCGCTGAAGTCCCTTTGTGCGAGCACGCGGTGATCACGAGTAGCGCAGTGCAGATGATGAACAGCGACTTGCCCGTGCCGGCAAGGGCGACGCGAATATCTGCCGCTTGCCACTTCAGCCGGAGCGCCAGATATGTCACGCCCGAGCGGGTTGAGCCGGTTGGCCTCATCGTTGATAGCCATTTTCTGCGGACCGCCGTCCGCGGTTGGGTGGCGCTTATGGTACCGGCGAGTTATGCCCGGAGGTCGACGCCGTAATTCTTATCGTACGGGCGACCGGACCTCTTGTTGGGCACCTTTGCCCAGGCGACGGCCCGTGTCTGGCGCGCCGGGTGAATGGCCGACACCGGGCCGCCTCAGCCGCCGACGTCTGCCAGTTTGGCTTTGACCACGTTTGCGCTCGGGTTGGTCAGCGTTGAGCCGTCGGCAAACCTGACCGTCGGGACCGTCCTGTTGCCGCCGTTGACCGCGGCGACAAACTCCGCGGCCGCGCTGTCGTGTTCGATGTCGACCTCGGTGTACGTGATCCCCTCTGTCTTGAGCGCCGTCTTGAGCCGGAAACAGTAGCCACACCATGACGTCGTGTAGATGGTGAGCGCAGCGTTGGTCATAGCTGGTAAACGTAGCCCGGCGGCCATGCGGGCCACCGAGTGGGCCGGAGCGAGGGCATCACCCGCTTACTGGGCAGCCCTGGCGAGCCGGCGGCACCGGCGGCGACGCAGGCCGCGCCCGGCGGCGCGTCGAAACGCCCGGCTTGTCGGCCGCCACTGCCAAGATGGACGCTATGCCGATGGTCGCAGACGCACTGACCGCCGCACTGGACGACGAGCAGCGCCAAGCCGTATTGGCTCCTCGCGGACCTCTCTGTGTGCTCGCCGGAGCCGGAACCGGGAAGACGCGCACCATCACGCACCGGATCGCCCACCTGGTCAGCAGTGGTCATGTGGCTGCCGGCCAAGTACTGGCGGTGACGTTCACCCAGCGCGCGGCGGGGGAGATGCGCGCGCGGCTGCGGGCACTGGGCGCCGCGGCGCAGGTCGGTTCGGGCGTCGGCGCGGTGCAGGCCCTGACCTTTCATGCGGCGGCGCATCGCCAGCTGCGATATTTCTGGCCACGCGTGGTTGGTGACATCGGCTGGCAGTTGCTGGACACCAAGTTCGCCGTCGTGGCCCGCGCGGCCAGCCGCACCAGGCTCCAGGCCAGCACCGATGATGTCCGGGATCTCGCCGGCGAGATCGAGTGGGCCAAAGCCTCGCTGATCGGTCCCGAGGATTACCCGAGCGAGGTGGCGGCCGCGCGTCGGGACACCCCGCTGGACGCGGCACGCATCGCGGCGGTCTACTCCGAATACGAATCCCTCAAAGTCCGCGACGACAGCGTCACCCTGCTCGATTTCGACGACCTGCTGCTGCATACCGCGGCCGCTATCGAAAATGACGCCGCGGTGGCCGAGGAGTTCCGGGATCGCTACCGCTGCTTCGTCGTCGACGAATACCAGGACGTCACACCGCTGCAGCAGCGGGTGCTGTCGGCATGGTTGGGGGATCGCGACGATCTGACGGTCGTCGGCGACGCCAATCAGACCATCTACTCATTCACCGGAGCCTCCCCACGGTTCCTGCTCGAGTTCTCCCGTAGCTTTCCCGACGCGACTGTGGTGCGCCTGGAGCGCGACTACCGGTCCACTCCGCAGGTGGTGTCGTTGGCCAATCGGGTGATCGAAGTCGCTCGGGGACGAGTCGCGGGGAGCAAGTTGCGGTTATCCGGCCAACGTGAGCCGGGTCCTGCCCCGTCGTTCCAGGAGTATCCCGACGAACCCGCCGAGGCTGCCGCCGTGACGGCGTCGATCGGCCGGCTGATCGAATCCGGTACTGCGCCTTCCGAAATCGCGATTCTGTACCGCGTCAACGCACAGTCCGAGGTCTACGAGGAAGCGCTGACCGAAGCGGGCATCGCCTATCAGGTACGCGGCGGCGAGGGATTCTTCGACCGCCAGGAGATCAAGCAGGCGCTGGTGGCGTTACAGCGTGCCGCTGACCGGGGTACCGATGCTGCATTGCCCGACGTGGTCCGCGGTGTTCTGGAACCGCTGGGGTTGACGGCACACGAGCCGGCAGGTGCTCGCGCCCGGGAACGCTGGGAGGGACTCACCGCTTTGGCGCAACTGGTCGACGACGAGGTGGCGCAGCGTCCGCATTTGCAGCTTCCGGGACTGCTTGCGGAGCTTCGGGCCCGAGCCGACGCGCGGCATCCGCCGGTGGTGCAGGGCGTCACGCTTGCCTCACTGCATGCGGCCAAGGGCCTGGAGTGGGATGCGGTGTTTCTGGTCGGATTGGCCGACGGCACGTTACCCATCTCGCATGCGCTGGCGCACGGCCCCGACAGTGAGCCGGTCGAGGAAGAGCGTCGCCTGCTTTATGTCGGAATCACCAGGGCCCGAGTGCATTTGGCCCTCAGCTGGGCGCTGGCTCGGGCGCCGGGCGGTCGCCAGAGCCGTAAGCCGTCACGGTTCCTCAACGGCATTGCGCCGCAGACGCGTGCCGAACCGGGTGCGGGCAAAGCCCGTCGCAACCGGACCACTGCCCGCTGCCGGGTCTGCAACAAGGAGCTGATCACCCCGGCAGCCGTCATGCTGCGGCGATGTGAAACGTGTGCCGGCGACGTCGACGAAGAGTTGCTGCTGCAGCTGAAGTCGTGGCGGCTGAACATCGCCAAGGAACAGAACGTGCCGGCCTACGTCGTCTTCACCGACAACACACTCATCGCGATCGCCGAGATGCGCCCCGACGACGACGAGGCGCTCATCGCCATTCCGGGTATCGGTGCCCGAAAGCTGGAACAGTACGGAGCCGACGTGCTCGACATGGTCAGGCGGGCTCGCTGAGCAACGAAACCGCAGGTCAGAAAATCGGTTGTCATCGGCAGCCGTAACCGACTACCCTCGAAACGCACTTTGCTGCCGGCGTTGAGGGCTGGCAGATTCGCAAGCGGTACGAGAGGAGGGTAGCCACGATGCTCGACATCAGCGTGTTCGGTGCGAGCGTGGCTGCCGCGGCGTCAACCGCGGGAACCCCTCATGCCGCAGCCGCACCGGCGGCAGCGGCTAAGCACCGCGTCGCCGCCGCGACTGACGCGTCCGTGGATCGGAGCCCAACGTAGACACCTAGACACTGCGTAACAGCCCAGATTCGCCTAATGGCCACGGACCGAAGTCACCAGGATCCGTGGCCAAATTTGTTGGGGGCCAACCTCCCACCTGGTCCGGATCACCTTCGAAACACGGCCCCAAGACCAGGAAGCAGGTGAGCCAGAACATGTCAGCACTGACAGTCCCCAAAAATCGGCTGCCGGCGTTGCCATGCCATGTGGGTAATCCCGACCTATGGTTCGCCGACACCCCAGCTGATCTCGAGCGCGCCAAAGCACTGTGCACAGGGTGCCCGGTTCGGCGTCAATGCCTGGCGGCCGCGCTGGAACGTGCCGAGCCATGGGGCGTCTGGGGCGGCGAGATATTCGAGCGAGGCGCGATCGTCAGTCGCAAGCGTCCGCGGGGGCGTCCCCGCAAGGTCGCCGCTTAGGTGGTCCGGACCCGGCTCGCCAAGAGCCGGGCCCGGCCTTGTGGAGACATTCGGCGCCGTCACTCGGCGAAAGCGCACGGGCCGCGGACGGCAAGTTCTGCGCCGCGTGCCCGGCTCGACCGCGTATCAGACCACAGCCGTATCCGGTTCGGCGAAGCCAGGAATCAGCTCCTCGGTCAGTGACTTGATCGGCACGTGGGCATCGAGCTGGCAGAGGATTGCGGCCACCGATGCGATGACCCGCATTGGAATCGCCAGCTTGGCCGGCAGGTCCATTTGCCGCGCCACCTTGATCTGCGCCACCGACCGGTCGAACTGACTCACGGTCATCCGCTGCAGCCACTTGCGGGTGTAGTGGAAGACGTCGACTTCGATGGGTTCGACGTACTGGCGCAGCATCTCATCGATCTCCCGGACCGAGACCTGCTGTCCCTGCTGGATGAAACCGGCCTTCTCCATGGTCGGCAACAGCAGGTCGTAATTCTTGTCGCGGGCCAGCCGGATCGTCATTCCCAGCTCGATGGGGTAGCCGCCGGGCAGTGGTGCCACGGCGCCGAAGTCGAGGACCCCCATTCGACCGTCCGGCAGCAACATGAAGTTGCCGGGGTGGGCGTCACCGTGCAGCATCCCTAGCCGGCGTGGCGCGTCGAAGGTGAGCTCTATCAGGCGGGTCCCGATCAGGTCGCGCTGTTCTTGGTTGCCGTTGCGGATGATCGCCGACATGGGCACCCCGTCGATCCACTCCTGGATCACCACCTTGGGTGCGCTGGCCACCACCCGCGGCACCGCGAAGTGTGGGTGGTCGTGGTACGCCTTGGCAAAAGCCCGCTGGTTGTCGGCCTCCAACCGGTAGTCGAGCTCCATCTCGGTGCGTTCGATCAGTTCGTCGACCACACCTTGAACATCGGCGCCCGGCGAGAGCTGCTTGAGCACGCCGACCATGCGCTGCATGGTCTTCAGATCGGCTCGGAGGGCCTCGTCGGCACCTGGGTACTGAATCTTGACGGCCACTTCGCGGCCGTCGGACCACACCGCCTTGTGCACCTGGCCGATGCTGGCCGAGGCAACCGGGGTGTCGTCGAATGAACTGAACCGTTCACGCCACTTCGTGCCCAGCTGTGCATCGAGCACCCGGTGGACCTTGGCCGCGGGCAGCGGCGGGGCATCCTTCTGCAGCTTGGTCAGCGCATCGCGATAGGGCTCACCGAACTGCTCGGGAATGGCTGCTTCCATCACCGACAACGCCTGGCCGACTTTCATCGCCCCGCCTTTGAGCTCGCCGAGGACGGTGAACAACTGGTTGGCGGCCTTCTCCATCAGCTCGGCGGTGACCTCGTCCTTCGACTTGCCGGTCAGCCGTTTGCCGAAGCCAAGAGCCGCCCGGCCGGCCATGCCGACCGGAATGCTGGCCAGCTTGGCGTTTCGCGCAGCGCGGCCGCGTTTGATGTCTGACACATACCCATCATCCATGACGGTTGCGCCAACGGGGTATTGATCCGGCATCAACCGGCCGCGCGTGTACGGCGGGCCTGGGCGGCTCAGCACCGCACCGACGGCCCCCCCGCCTTGGGCTCGCCGGATAACGGGGCGGATTTTCGGATCGCCGCGGGCACAGCCGCTATGTAGTCTCTTGCAGGTCGCAACGGTGTGACGCATCGATCCCCACATCCGGAGGGTGGACCGCCAAAGCCATGTCAGCAAAACAAACGCAGCACGACACCGCCGACGCCTTATTCAGGGCGATCATCGAAACGCTGGACAAGCACCGCAAAGACGGCACCTTGACCGAAGGCGTGCTGGACGACTTGGCCAGAGCCTATGCCGCGGTCTCCACGAACGTCCCGGAGCAGGGCCGCCTCGGCTAGATGCCGTCACGGCCACCGTCAGCACGAGCACAACGGATGCCGGGTCCATTGGCGCGCCACGATGGAGCCGGCGTTGAGGTCGAACTCCAGCGTGGCGTTCAGAGCCGACGGCGGATCGTGGTCGGCTTGTTCACCGCGCACCGCGGTGATCACCCGATTGACCTGGTTGAGGGCCAGTGCGGCCGTCGCCAGCAACGTCGCTCGGTCGGCCACTCCGACGGTGCCGCGCAGCTGGGCAGCGATTGCCGGCCACGCGCGGTCCACGTCGCTGCGGTGCAGATCGGCGCAGCGTAGGCAGCTCGTCACGCCCGGGATAACCAGCGGTCCCACCAGGCCGGTGCCATCACGAACCCGAACGAGCAGGTGCGCAATGCCCTCGTTGTGCATATCGCGCACCAAACGTGGATCGGCTACCAGATAGTCGGACAACACCACCAAATCCACCGTGCCGCTGCTGACCGCGGCATGCGGTTGGCTGCTCTGCCCGACCCGCGCCCCCGAGCAGCGCAAGGCCTGCATCAGCAGGTCCGACAACGGTCCGCGACCGTGGATCCGGATCGACGCCGTGCGGCCCGGGCAACCTCGATGCCCGCGGATCGCGACACCGGCGCCGACCAATTGCCTGACGAGGTTCACCACCTCCTCGCCGTCCACCAATCCCTGGCTGACGGCTTGGCGCTGCAGCTCGGTGATCGGTGTCGGCGAGCGCATGGACCGCAACAGCGCGGCCACCGACGAAGCGCTCAGGCCGCCGGGTGGATGCACCAGCACGGCCCGACGCGGATCCCAGCCCACTTGCACTGCACCGTCGGGCCGCAGGAGCACCGGCATCGCCGGATCAAGCGAATACAAGGGGGGAATGGCCCGCGGCATGACCAGAAACTGTGCCACGCCGGGCTCGGCTAGCGGCTCAGTTATCCACAGGGCCGGGGCTGGAGTCTTCCGGGCCGCCGGTCTCGCGGTCGAGTTCGGCGATGGCCTCGTCGATGCCGCTGGTGTCACCGCCGATGACCTGGTCGATGAAAGCGGCCGGGTCGTCCAGATCGTCGACCGCGGGCAGCAGGTCGGGGTGTTGCCACACCGCGTCCCGGGCGTCCACACCGGCGGCCTGGGTCAGGCGCTCCCACAGCGCGCCGGCCTCCCGCAGTTTGCGTGGCCGCAGCTCCAGCCCGACCAGGGTCGCGAACGTCTGTTCGGCGGGACCGCCGCTGGCCCGGCGCCGGCGCAGGGTCTCGCTGAGTGCGGCGGTGCCCGGAATGCGCTCACCGAGTGCATCGGTCACCACGGTCTGGACCCAGCCCTCGATCAGGGCGAGCAGCGTCTCGAGACGCTCGAGCGCCTGGATCTGGGTCGGTGTCGCTTTGGGCTCGAATACTCCCTCGCTCAGCAACCGCTCCATGGCGGCGGGATCGGTCAAGGTGGCCGGATTGAAGTCGCGGGCCAGCTCCTCGATTCCGGTCATGTCGATCTTCATGCCCTTGGCGTAGGCCTCGACAGCGCCCAGCAGTTGCCCGGCGAGCCAGGGAACGTGGCCGAACAGGCGATGATGGGCGGCCTCACGGGCGGCCAGGAAGGTCAGGATCGCGCTGCGCGGCTGCTCCAGGCCGGACGAAAAGTCCTCGACGGCAGCGGGCAGGATTGCGGCCACTCCCTTAGGTCCTAGTGGCAGGCCGATGTCGGTCGATGTCAGCACCTCCTGCGACAACCGGCCGAGTGCCTGACCCAGCTGCGAACCGAACGCTATGCCGCCCATCTGCGACATCACCGTGAGCAGCGGGCCGGCCATGCTCTTGGCCTCCTCCGGCAGCGACGACGCCCAGACCGTCGAGATCTGCTCAGCCATCGGATCGCACAGTCGCTTCCAGACGTCCAAGGTGTTGTCGACCCAGTCGGTCGGGCTCCAGCCCACCGCCCTGGTGGTGCCGGCGGGCAGTGAGGTGGCGCCGTCCAGCCAGGTCTCCGCCAGGTGCACCGCGTCGGCGATCGCGGAGTTGGTCGCCTCCGGGATGGGCGCCGTGAAACCGACCGAGCTGGCGGCCACTTGGCGGGCCAGGGCGTAGTTGACCGGTCCGGAACTCTGACCCGCGGTCATCGCGCTGCCGACACCGCCGAACATCTCGCCCAGGCGGGTGAAGATCTGACCCAGGTCGGCCATGGCGAAATCCCCGCTGAAACCGAACGGGCCCAGTGGGTTAGCGCCCGAGCTGGGGTCGGGTTCGTTCTTCCCGCGCTTGTCGCGGTCGGGGTCGTCTCCGGAGGAGAAACCGAAAGGCAGGTCAGCCATACGGTCAACGGTACCCATCAGGGCAGAAGAAAGCGGCATCCGGCGTCACGCTCGCAGCTGAACCGGCTTCGGCGGGGCCCGTCTAGTCTATGCGGCGTGAACAGGCGGATTTTGACGTTGATGGTCGCGCTGGTGCCGATCGTGGTGTTCGGAGTATTGCTCGCGGTCGTGACGGTGCCATTCGTGTCGCTGGGACCCGGCCCCACGTTCGACACCCTCGGCGAAGTCGACGGCAAACAGGTAGTCGACATCGAAGGCACCCAAACGCATCCGACGTCAGGTCATCTCAACATGACGACGGTGTCCCAGCGCGACGGTCTGAGTCTGGGTGAGGCCATAACACTGTGGCTCTCCGGGCAAGAACAGCTGGTACCCCGCGATCTTGTCTACCCGCCGGGCAAGTCGCGCGAGGAGGTCGACAAGGCCAACAACGCCGATTTCAAGAACTCCGAAGACAGCGCCGAGTACGCGGCCCTGGGTTATCTGAAGTATCCGGAGGCGGTAACCGTCGCCTCGGTCAACGATCCCGGACCGTCGGCGGGCAAGCTGAAAGCCGGTGATGCGATCGACGCGGTCAACGGCACGCCGGTGGCCAATATCGAGCAGTTCACCGGATTGCTCAAGAACACCAAGCCGGGCCAGTCCGTGACCATCGACTTCCGTCGCAAGAATGAGCCGGCCGGTGTCGCGCAGATCACGCTCGGCACCAACAAGGACCGCGACTACGGATTCATGGGGGTGGCGGTGCTGGACGCGCCGTGGGCGCCGTTCGTGGTGGATTTCAACCTCGCCAATGTGGGCGGCCCCTCGGCCGGGTTGATGTTCAGTCTTGCGGTGATCGACAAGCTCACCACGGGTGACCTGGTGGGGTCGACCTTCGTCGCGGGCACCGGCACCATTTCCGTTGACGGCAAGGTTGGCGCCATCGGGGGGATCACGCACAAGATGGCCGCTGCCCGTGCCGCGGGCGCCACGGTGTTTCTGGTGCCGGCGAAAAACTGCTACGAGGCGGCCTCCGACACCCCGCAAGGCCTGCGGCTGGTGAAGGTGGAGACACTCGGCCAGGCGGTGGACGCGTTGCATGCGATGACTGCCGGGGCGCCGACGCCAAGTTGCTAACGCCGGGGGATGCGTACAGTTGTGACCGACTAGACAAATCTCTGGCAGCAGCCAAAACCGAGCAGGGAGCGTAGCTAGTGGCGATGCGGCCGTCCGCACGGATGCCGAAGCTGACTCGGCGTAGCCGGATTCTGATCTTGATCGCGCTGGGTGTCATCGCGGTGCTGCTCGCCGGTCCACGCCTGATCGACGCGTACGTCGATTGGCTGTGGTTCGGCGAGCTGGGTTACCGGTCGGTGTTCACCACGGTGCTGGTCACCCGGATCGTGGTGTTTCTGGCGGGGGGCCTGCTGGTCGGCGGCATCGTCTTTGCCGGGCTGGCGTTGGCCTACCGGACCCGGCCGGTCTTCGTGCCGAGCAACGACAACGACCCGGTGGCGCGTTATCGCGCCGTCGTGCTGGCCCGCCTACGGCTGGTGGGCATCGGGGTACCCGCGGCCATCGGACTGCTGGCCGGCATCGTGGCGCAGGGATACTGGGTTCGGATCCAGCTGTTCTTGCACGGCGGCGACTTCGGAGTCAGGGACCCGCAGTTCGGGAAGGACCTCGGCTTCTACGCTTTCGAGTTGCCGTTCTACCGGCTGGTGCTCAGCTACCTGTTCGTAGCCGTGTTCCTGGCGTTCGTGGCAAACCTGTTGGCCCACTACATCTTTGGTGGTATCCGGCTTTCGGGTCGCACAGGCGCGCTGAGCCGCTCGGCGCGTGTCCAATTGGTCAGCCTGGTCGGGATGCTGGTGCTGCTCAAAGCCGTCGCCTACTGGTTCGACCGCTATGAGCTGCTGTCGCACAGCCGTGGCGGTAAGCCGTTCACCGGTGCCGGGTACACCGATATCAACGCGGTCCTGCCGGCCAAGCTGATCCTGATGGCGATCGCATTGATCTGCGCGGCCGCAGTGTTCTCCGCAATCACCCTGCGGGACTTGCGGATTCCGGCTATCGGTCTGGCCCTGTTGCTGCTGTCGTCAGTGATCGTAGGTGCCGCCTGGCCGATGATCGTCGAGCAGATCAGTGTCAAACCCAATGCCGCGCAGAAGGAGAGCGAATACATCAGCCGCAGTATCACCGCAACTCGGCAAGCCTACGGCCTGACGTCGGACGTGGTGACGTATCGCAACTACACCGGCGAGGGGCAGGCGACCGCGCAGCAGGTCGCCGCCGACCGCGCCACGACCTCCAACATCAGGTTGCTCGACCCCACGATCGTCAGCCCGGCGTTCACCCAGTTCCAGCAGGGTAAGAACTTCTACTACTTCCCCGACCAGTTATCGATCGACCGCTACGTCGACCGTAACGGCAATCTGCGTGACTACGTCGTCGCGGCGCGTGAACTCAACCCCGACCGGCTGATCGACAACCAGCGCGACTGGATCAACCGGCACACCGTGTACACCCACGGCAACGGATTCATCGCCTCGCCAGCCAACACCGTGCGCGGGATCGCCAACGACCCGAACCAGAACGGCGGTTACCCCGAATTCCTGGTCAACGTCGTCGGCGCCAACGGCACCGTGGTGTCCGACGGGCCGGCGCAGCTGGACCAGCCGCGGGTCTACTTCGGACCGGTCATCGCCAACACGTCCGCGGACTACGCGATTGTCGGAAAGACCGGCGCAGACCGGGAATACGACTACGAAACCAGCACGGAGACCAAGAACTACACCTACACCGGCAGCGGCGGTGTCCCGATCGGCGGCTGGATTTCCCGCACCGTGTTCGCCGCGAAGTTCGCCGAGCGAAACTTCTTGTTCTCCAACGTGATTGGCTCCAACAGCAAAATCTTGTTCAACCGGGATCCGGCGCATCGGGTGGAGGCGGTGGCGCCGTGGCTGACCACGGACAGCGCGGTGTACCCGGCGATAGTCAACAAGCGACTGGTGTGGATCATCGACGGCTACACGACCTTGGACAACTACCCGTACTCCGAGCTCACCTCGCTGTCGTCGGCGACGGCCGATTCCACCGAGGTGGCCTTCAACCGGTTGGCGCCCGACAAGAAGGTCTCCTACATCCGCAATTCGGTGAAGGCCACCGTCGACGCCTACGACGGCACGGTCACACTGTACCAGCAGGACGAACAGGACCCGGTGCTGCGGGCCTGGATGCAGGTGTTCCCAGGGACCGTCAAGCCCAAGAGCGACATCACTCCCGAGCTTGCCGAGCATCTGCGCTATCCCGAAGACCTGTTCAAGGTGCAGCGGATGCTACTGGCCAAGTACCACGTCAACGACCCGGTGACATTCTTTTCCACCTCCGACTTCTGGGACGTGCCGCTGGACCCGAACCCGACCGCCAGCAGCTACCAGCCGCCGTATTACATCGTCGCGAAAAACATTGCCAAAGACGACAATTCGGCTGCCTACCAGCTGATCAGCGCGATGAACCGGTTCAAACGCGACTATCTGGCCGCGTACATCAGCGCCAGCTCAGATCCCGCGACGTACGGCAAGATCACCGTGCTGACCATCCCCGGACAGGTCAACGGTCCCAAGCTGGCCAACAACGCGATCACCACCGACCCCGCGGTGTCGCAGGATCTCGGCGTGATCGGACGCGACAACCAGAACCGGATCCGGTGGGGCAACCTGCTCACCTTGCCGGTGGCCCAGGGTGGGCTGCTGTACGTCGAACCCGTCTATGCCTCGCCCGGTGCCAGCGACGCCGCCTCGTCGTACCCGCGGCTGATCCGGGTGGCGATGATGTACAACGACAAGGTCGGATACGGCCCCACCGTGCGTGATGCGCTCAACGGGCTGTTCGGGCCCGGTGCCGGTGATGCCGCCACCGGAATACAGCCGACCGAGGCCGGTGTGCCGGCGAATCCGCCCGCCAACCCGCCGCCGGCCACTGGCCCGGGCGGAACCCCGCCGCCAACCGCGGTGGTACCGCCGCCCCCGGATGGAGCTGCGACCTTGTCGCCGGCCAAAGCCGCTGCGCTGCAGGAGATTCAGGCCGCGATCGGTGCCGCCCGGGACGCGCAGAAGAAAGGTGATTTCGCCGCCTACGGGTCAGCGCTGCAGCGGCTGGACGAGGCCATCACCAAGTTCAACAACGCCAAGTAGGGCTCTAGCGATCACAGGGATCACTGGGATCACTGGGATCACTGGGATCACTGGGATCCCAGTGATCACTGTCCCTTGACGTTCATGATCTGCCGCAGCGAGGTCACGATGTCGACGAGCGGTTCGGCATCGGCCATGACGCGGTCGATGTCCTTGTAGGCCTGTGGGATCTCGTCGATCCACTCTTTACCATGGCGGTATTCGATGCCCACCATCGCCACTGCCAGATCCCGCTCGGTGAACAGTTGCTTCGCCTTGGTCCTGCTGAACCGGCGACCGGCCCCGTGCGGGGCCGACCATAGGCTGTCGTGGTTTCCCTTGCCGCGCACGACATACGAGCGGGTACCCATGGATCCCGGGATGACTCCCAGCTTGCCCTCGGTGGCGTCGATCGCACCCTTGCGAGTCAGCCACACGGTTTCTCCATCGATCCGGGTGGGGGCCGTGTAGTTGTGGTGACAGTTAATGCGTTCGGTCTCCACGCGTTGCGGTTGCACACCCAGCCACGACGCGAAGACGTGGATGAAGCGATCCATCATCTCTGCGCGGTTGAGATAGGCAAAGCGCTGCGCCCACTTCAAATCCCTGATGTAGCAGTCGAACTCGGGTGTTCCCTCGTTGAGGAACGCCAGGTCGCGGTTTGGCAGCTTGGTCAACGGATCGCCCGAGCACTGCTGCAGGGCGATGTTGATGTGCCGTTGGGCGATCTTGTTGCCCACGCCGCGGGAGCCGCTGTGCAGGAACAGCCAGACGGTGTTCGCGAGGTCGACGCAGAGTTCGATGAAATGGTTTCCGCCGCCGAGAGATCCCAACTGCTGCATCCATTTCGGGCTGTGGGAGAGGTCCACATCGAGTTCTGCCTGCAGTTCGAGGAGCTCGTTGTGCTTCTTGGCGGTGAACGGGAACCGTTGCAAGCTCTTGTTGTAGTTCCCCGGTGACAGCGGTATCGCGTCCTCGACCAGGCGCCGCAGCGTAGGCAACTCTTGGGCGTACTCGCCGTCGAATCGGGCTGCCAGGTCGGCCTCGGTGAACCGCGTCTTGGCCGCGACCATGCCGCAGCCGATGTCCACTCCGACGGCCGCGGGGATCACGGCGCCCTTGGTGGGTATGACGGTGCCGACGGCCGAGCCCTTACCAAGGTGCGCGTCGGGCATAAGGGAGACGTGCGGGTGGACGAAGGGCATGGATGCGGTGAGTTTCGCCTGCTCGAGGGTGTTGTCGTCGATTTCGCTGGCAAAGTTGAGTAGCTTCGGCCCGAGGCGTTGGGGCATGGTAACTCCTTCGGACGCGATTATAGTCGGCTGTCGTGAGTGCGGGTGTGGCAACGTTGGGCGTGGATCATGTTGCAGCTGTTGGGTGTTCGCCGCAAGCGCGCTGAGTTGCAGTGCGGTCGCCGACCGTGGTGACTTAGCTTGCACCAGCCACGGCCTGGGATGCTATCTGCCCGAAATGGCCGGGCGCAAAGTATTTTCGGGTGGCTGGTTGGAGACCGGTATGGGTGGCCACGGCTTGGTGGAGGCGCTTGGCGCCTGCAACGACTGGGCGCGGTTGGCGGCGAAGGCGAAGTGACCGGGCAGTGCCGGTGTCGGGCCGGCCGCGTCGCGGGCCGATCTGGTCGATGCGGTCGCCATGGGCGCCTTTCATGGTGACATTGATGCTTATCCGGTGCGGGAGCCGAAGCGCTGTGGCGGACGGCGGCACCAGGACCAGGAGGGAATCTTGGTTGCTTCGGATCGGCGTCGGCTTGTGTCGGCCAGCCGGGACCGCATAGGCGGGCTCGTCTGGTTTGATGTGCGCCGGCGCTGCTGACCCTGCGATTTGGTCCAGAGTCGAAGTGTTCGGTAACCTGGCATTTACCGACGCGGGGTGGAGCAGCTCGGTAGCTCGCTGGGCTCATAACCCAGAGGTCGCAGGTTCGAATCCTGTCCCCGCTACCAGCGGAAATGGCCCCCGGAGACTTCTCCGGGGGCCGTTTTCATGCCCGATGGGAACACTTTTGGGAACTTTCGCAAGGCTAACGGTAACCGGTTGCTCGACGGCCCGGCACCTGTGAAGCGGCGGCAGAACTGGATATCGCGGACCGAGGGAACCTATGTCGGGTGTCCCTAGAGTGCTGCTCCCGGAGGCTGTTGGCCGGTTCAAGGGAGCCTTGCCCAGCTCACAGACAGGCATCGTCGCCACCGCTTAGGCGTGTCCGTTCAAAGTGGCAGCTAGTCGCTGGTTTACTCAATGTAACCGGCCATCGACACGTTTGACATTGCGCTCTGGGGCGAAAGCAAATACATGAAACTCACCCGCATCGAGGTAAAGAATTTCAGGTCGTTCGGGGAGTCGGATATTCGACTGACCGATGGGATGAACGCACTCGTCGGACCTAATAACTGCGGAAAGTCGAATCTGGTGCGAGCCATCCGGATGGCTTTCGACCCAAAGTACCCTTTCGATCCGGCCGTCGATGTTCCGGGACAGAGAAAGTTTGCCTTTCCTAGGACGACTTTGACTTTCGACTGTCGGGGAGCGACGTCCAGTGAGTCGACTCTGCTGCGATACCTTCGCGACTATGAGAAGACCGTTTCAAGGTCTTCAAGCTCGACCTATGCAGAAGACAGCACCGTGCGATTCGTCGTTACGTATCGTGGGGGCCGAGAGAATGTAACCCGCCAGGAGTACTTTTCCGCACGTGGCGGAGGTGACCGCCGCGGCAACCCTGAGTTGAATGAGAAGGCATTGCGTCAATTCCGCAAAGTCATGAGGTTTATTGCTGTCGATAGCGGTCAAAGTATCGAAGAACTCCTCGCTGGAAGATTTCGAGAAATTCTGCATACCGTGCTCAAAGAAGAATTAAAACAGCATCTTCACGATGCGGAACTAGCCCGAAAAGATTACGTCGGAAAACTTGAATCGCAGTTGCTATCTCCGATGCGTGATCGAACCCTTACTATAAGCAAGCGTTTGTTCCCTGAAGTTAAAGATATGTTCTTGACGCCAACCGTGTCAGGTCTGGAAGAAACGCTGTCTAACGTAGAGATCAGGCTCGCTGATTCGGTGGAGACCGAGCTACGAAACAAAGGCACAGGCGTCGCGGGAGCGATACTGGTTGCCCTGCTTCGATACCTGACAGAAGCGAGCAAGCAGTCGATGGTTCTAGCCGTTGAAGAACCCGAGGCCTTCCTTCATCCGGCTGCACAGGAAAGGCTGCGGGAGGACCTCGAAGCGTTAGCAGAAAAGGATAACGTATCACTATTGATAACGACGCATTCCCCCTACATTCTATCTAGGCATCCGAAGGCGCAAGTGGTAGCGATTGAGAAATCGTCAGATGGAATCTCAGCAGTCTGCGGTACGGCTCGGGGGAGCGAACCACACTCGCCAGCATTGAGTGGACTCTTCCGCGACCTGGCAGTGCCTCGGCTGCTTGACCGCTACAACACCATCCCCGCGACTAGCCGAGGCATTCTCCTAGTGGAGGGGGCCTCCGATGAAGCATTTATCAAGATAGCGGCCGACAAGCTAAATTGTAGAGCTACAATCGATGGCGTCCATATATTGCCCAACACTGGAACCGACTCGCTAGTGCTCCAGGCAGTTATATTGCGTGCTGAGACAGATCGACCAATTTGGATTTTACTCGACTCTGATGAGAACGGGAGACACGCACGCGATCTATTGATTAAACGCTTCAAGATGAATCAAAAGGATGTGCTCGAATATGGTCGATTTTTGGGAAGCCAATACCGCGAAGGCGCAGAGGCCGAATGGTTGTTTCCTCCAAAGACGATGGAAGCCTTTGTCAAGAAGTTTGGAGAGGACCTGGTCTTGAAGTCTAAGGCAAAAAAGTTTGGAGACTTTCGATATGATTTTACTCCTGAGGGCAAAGAGGCTTTTCCTGAGTGGTTGCGGAAAACGCGAAGCAGTCAGATGTAGCAGGGTGGCGAGTGGTCTTCGACGCGATCGAGGAAAGGCTTATGGCCTCGGCAAGCTAGGAATCGAGCTGAGCGGTGGGAACTACCTTCCGGGGCGGACCTGGGGCCCTACGATGTGACGCCGCGTGCTCCGCATTTACCAAACATAGCGTGAGCGGGTCATGCTGTCAGTTCCACGCTGCTCTCGCCGAAGTCGGCAACGATTCGAAGATTCCCGCCGAGGGCGGCGACGTACGACTGCAGCGTGCCCAGCTCCGTGTGCGACAGGTCGCCGCTTTCGAGCTTTGACACGCGTGCCTGCGACACCCCCATCAAAGCGGCGACGTCGGCCTGCCGGGCATGTCCATGCGCCTTGCGAATGTCAGCAAGGCGCTGGGCCTGGACGGCGTCGTGCATTTCTTTGCGTGCTGCGTCGGCGCGCGCCGGGTCCAGCCGCCCCTGCGCAACCGCCTCCGCACGAATCTCACGCCAGTTGCGTGCCACGATCATTCACCTCCCTCGTTCGCCAGCCAGTTCTCATATCGCTGATCGGCCACCGGAATGTTCTCCTCGTACCAGCGCTTCCAGTTGCCTGCCTTGTCCCCGCCAAGCAGCAGGATCGCCTGCCGTCGTGGATCGAAGATGAACAGGATCCGAATGCTGGTACCCGCCGGCCGCAGCTCCTTCAAGCTGTGGAACTTCGATCCCTTTACCTTGTCCACCGTCGGCCGGCCTAGCGTTGGTCCTTCCAGCTCGAGCAGGTCGATGGCCCCGGTGACTGCTGCCATCGCTTCGTCGTCGAGCGAGAAGTACCAGGCTTCGACCTCCTCGAGCAGGATCACATCCCAGGACATCGACATTAATATAACTTCAGAGTTATGTACAACTTTCTAAGGCGAAGGAGAGTCACGTCGAGCCCTCGCCGTCCTGCCACGCGTCGCCGAGCAGGAATTCGGCGGCCAGTTCCGCCGCCTCGCGATCGTCGTTGCTCAGCACATGGGCGTAAGTCTCCAGGAAGAATCCGACGTTGGCGTGGCCGATGCGCTCACTGATCACTTTCGGGCTGATGCCAGCCCGCAAACTGGTAACCAGCAATCTTCGAACCGTGCGAATGCCCCGCCGCTGGCAGTGCCCTGTTGAGGCATTCGTCATGGTTGGTGATTGACGTCCTGGGTGGGTTGGGCGGCGTAGCGGTTCCAGTCGCCGCCGGCGTCGTGGACCCAGTGGACTGCGGTGTTGGGGTGGATGCCGAGTAGGTCGGCGATGACGGCGGCGGGTAGTTGGGCGGCGAGGTGGGTGAGTGCGGCGCGGCGGCCGGGTTGAGCTCGGATCCCAAGTTTGCGCAGGCGCTCGCCGAGTCGGGCGGCGGTGAGGGGTCTGCCGGGTTGCAGTCCGGGGAACTGCCAGTTGGTGGTGGGTGGGGTGCCGACTCCTGTGTAGGGGCGGCCATCGCGGACGAGGGCTGTGATGAGCGCGGCAAGCGGTTCGGGGATGTGCAGGTCGTCGGTGCCGAGTCGCAGAAAGACTTGCTGGCCTTGAGTTTTGATCTGGTCGTGGGTGATCGCCACGATCCGGGCCAGCTGCTGGCCATAGAGCAGCAGTAGTGATCCGGCGACCCGGTCGGTGAGTTCGATGGTGTCGTCGTGCAGGAGCCGGGCGATCTGGGCCCATCGTTGGTCGTGGTCGGTGGCCGGGCCCGGGTTGCGTCCGGGGGTGGCGATGGTGATCGGCCCGGTGTGACCGCCAGCGGCGGCCCATTGGAGGAAATCGCGGACGCGGTATCGCGACGGCGGTTGTCCGGCCAGGTAGTTGTCGATGTCGGCTTGGCCGGTGTGGGCCAGGGTGGTTTGGTGGTCGGCGAGCCAGTTCAGCAGATCGACTGCGGGGTTGATGTTGGTGCGGGCGTGATGGGTGTAGGTGCGTGGCCGGTCCCCTCGTGTCGCGGTCACGCGCAGGCGGCGCAGGACCTGCCAGGTGGCGTAGGAGTGGATGAGGCGGCGGTCGCTGTCGCGGGTGATGCTGGTCAGGGTGCGGGTGAGGAGTTGTTCGGTGGCGCTGAGTTGTTCGTCGCGTTGCGGCAGGACGTTGTTGGCGACCAGGACGGCTCGCAGGTATCCGGCGACAGCCGGGCGTGGGTGGGCGTCGAGTGCCTGGTGGGTCGTTTCCACAGCGCCGGAGGCCATTTGGATCAGCAGGGCCGCGCCGGCGCTGTTGCGTAGCCAGTTCAGCGCGGTGCGTGGAGCGCCGGTGGCGGTGATCGCCTGGTAGATCGGTTGCAGGTCGGGCCGGATGTGGCCGTCGGGGCCCGACAATGCGGCTGCGGTTCTGCGCTTGAGTGCGCACGGTGCGCACCTGCGGCGTTCGTAGGCTTTGTCCTCGATCCCGCAGTCGGTGCAGGTGTGGCTGACCGGGACGCCGGCGCAGTCGGCGCAGATGGTGGCGTTCGGGCCGGGCGGGTGGACAAGGCGCCGTCGGGTATGGCAGGTGGCGCAGGTGCCGCGGCGGCGCAGTGCGGCGGTGTAGCAGGGGTCGCAGACCGGTCCCTCGGGCCAGCGGGCCGTCGGTGGACGCTGGGCGCCGCAGTGCGCGCACGTCGCGGTCGCCCGAGGCGCGCACCCGGCGCAGATCGGGTTCGGGCCCGAGGCGAACGCGCAGGGTCGCCGCCGCCCGCAGCGGCTGCAGAGGGCCTCATGGCCTCGGAAGCAGGAATCGCAGATATCAGGTTGGCCGTCGCGGGCGCGGCGGGCGATGCGTCGGGTCCGTCCGCATTTGCCGCAGACTCGTTGCGGCCGATCAGCGCACCGCGCGCAGACCGGCTGGCCCTGCCCGTCGCGGCTGGCGACGGGTTTGACTACACCACAGCGCACGCACGCGGTCGCCAATTGGCGGCGTCGGCAGCGAGCGCACACGCCCCCGGCCGACGAACGGGTCAATGGCTTGCCGGTGCGAGCGCAACGGGCGCAGACCGGATCGGGCAGGTCCACCCCGCGTGCCCGCAGTTCGGCGACCAGGCGGCTCACCACCGGCGGTGCGCCGACGGTGAGCGCATCGGCATCGGCGGCCAGGGCGGCGGCCAAGGAGCGGATGACCGCCGGATGGCCGGCCACCGCCTCCAGCGCAGCGCTGAGCACACCAATCGGGATACCCGGTACCGCCGCCGCGACGGCGGTGCTGATCCGCCCGCGCCCACAACCGCTGCACAACCGCCCCCTGGCACAGTCCGGGCATCGGGTCTGGTTGGCCGGCATAGGCTTTCAGCCTCCGGTGTCGGGCAGCACCCGGGCCCGGGTCGGGCGCTTCGGCGCGGCGGGCCCGGCCGAGTCCCCTCGGGTCGGCCGGGAACGGGCGACCCGATAGGGCTCGATGAGATCGGCCGGGGTGCACGACAAGATGTCGCACAACGCCGCCAACGTGGTCAACGACAACCGTTCGGGGACCCCGGCCACCAGCCGGTAGACCTGCTCCCTGGACAGCACCACCCCCCGTTCCGCGAGCAGCGGCACCAGATCCGTGGTCGCAAACATCCCGGCCGCGGCCATCTTGGTCCGCAGATGCCAGTGATACCCCACCGCAATCCTCACCCTGGTGATAATTCCGCACCGAACGCGGCATCCAACGCCGCACGCAACATCCGGTTCTTGGCGTCGGCGCCGACCTGGGTGTACACCGCCGTCGTAGACGCCCAAGAATGCCCGACCTGCTGCTGGACGAACAACGGGTCGACCCCGTCCTCGATCAGGTGGGAGACATAGGAATGACGCAGGCAGTGGACCGACAACTCGGTGGGCAGACCAGCCGCCGCCCGCCATCGGGCGAACCGGTCATCGACCTGCCGCGGCGAAATCCGCCCGCCCCGTTCGGTCAACCACAGCGCCGGATGCGCCGCCGCGGCGTACCGCGGCCGCACCAGCGTCAGGTACTGCTCCAACGCCTCGAGTGCCCACGGCATTACCGCGGCCACCGACCGACGTCGCGGCGGGGAACCGCGCATCGCCTTGCCGAACCGCACCTGGCACACTCCCAACCCGCCTAACTGCGGAGCAGCCGGGTTCGCCGTAAAGTCGGCCACGTCCAGCATCGCGACCTCGCGGCGCCGCAATCCGAACCCATAGCAGACCTTGAACAGCGCGGCGTCGCGGAACGCGGCCAACCATCCCTTGCGACCCGACGTGACGGCCTGTTCGGCCCAGTCGTCGGCAGCGTCGAAGAACGCCTGCAGCTCCGCCCGGGTCAACGGCCGCCGGGCCGGACGCCCCTCGTACTCGCACACGTGCCGGGCGGTGTTCCACTCATGACAGATCTGCGCCGGCCGGGCACCCACCCGCTGCTCGCACTCGACGACCCAGCCATACCTGTTGTCGCACACATACTCCAGGAACACCGCGACCGCGCCTTGATAGCTGCGTACCGTGGAATGCGCCCACCCGCCGGTGGCGATCCAGGACTCCAACTGCCCCGCCGTCCAGGACCACGGCCAGCCGCCGGTGAACTCGACGAACCGGCGCACCGTGCGTTCGCGCGAACCGATGATCGACTCGCCCAACCGCCGGGCCCGCTGCTGTGACCGCCACCCGTCCAGCATCGCCTCGAACAACGCCGGCTCCGGACGCACTGGGGTGCAACCGGTTACCAGCGTCAACGCAGCCGAACCGGCCACCCCAGCACCCGCCACCAAACCCTCCGGCCATATATGGCATCAGACACCACAATCAGGCATCAAACGCAACCAAATCAGATGCCTCATCGTGGCATTAGATGCCACCCGACGATCACATCCCAGTTCAGATGGCGTGTCGCCCACACGGTCAGACAGCGCTGCGGAACGCTCCAAAACTGAAATCCCTTAACGGATCCCAATCACCAACCACCCCGAATGATGCATTAGATGCAATTTCGCGCACTTGCGCGCCGGTGGCGTAGGAGTGGCGCAGGTCGTGGAAGGTGATGCGCGATATACCCGCCGCGGCCGCCAGTCTGTCGAAGCGCTGGCGGATCGTGTCGGGATGTGGCGGCCGGCCGTCCTGGTAGGTGAACAGGTAGTCGCCGGGGTGGTAGGCGTCGCCGAAGAATTCGCGTTCGCTGTCTTGGAGCTGGCGCCAATGGCGTAGCGCCGCCACGGTGGCGCGGTCGATGGAAATTGTCTGGTCGGCGTTACGGGTCTTGCCACCGGCTTTGTCGAGCGCCCGGCCACCGACCACCACGCGATTGTCGTGCACGGTGATCTGGCCAGCGTCCAGGTCGACGTCGGACCATTTCAGACCGCACACCTGGCCGCGTCGAATGCCGGTGGTGAGTTCCAGCAAGAACAGCGCCGCGAACCGGTCGTCGCGGATTGAGGTGAGAAAGGTCCGGATCTCCTCGGGCTTCCACACCGCGCGGCGGGTTCGCGGCCGGCGCGGTGGCTTGACGTTGCTGGCCGGGTTGTCGGTGATGTATTTCCACGCCACGGCGTCGACGAGTGCTCGGTGCAGGAAGGCATGGACGTTGCGGACGGTCTTCGGCGCCAGACCCGGCGAAACCGGTCTAGGCACAATGCCTACCCGGTAACGCCGCACCGCGGTGCGGGCCGCGTGGATCGTGGTATTGCACGCTTCTGACAGCTGCCGTGGTGTGGGCGGGTTACCGGCGGTGGTGTGCTCTGACCAGTAGGCGTGCATCACGGAGTCGTTGTCGCGCTTAACGCGGCCCTCTGTGAGCAGTTTGGCGTAGAGCCTGAGCAGTTGGGGTTCGTCGAGTCGTTGCAGACGCTCGGCGCCGATGTGAGGGATGACGTAAGTGCGTGCGTAGTCGCTCCAGCTGCGCCATGTCGTGGCATCGAGTGCGGGTTCTACCGCGGCGAGCCACTCGGTGAGGAACTGCGCAACGGTGCGGGTCGACGGCTTGACGACTCGGCCGCGGTCGGCGTCGCGCATGGCGTCTCGGCAGGCTTTCCAGGCCTCGCGCTCGGTGTCGAACCCTCCTTTGGTGATCCAGGGATACCGCCCGGTCGACGGGTCACGCTCGGGGAGTCGAAACTTGTAATACCACACCGAACCGCGCTGAAGCACCGTGCCTTTCACGATGCGACCAATTCGCGTAGGCCGTCGGTTACAACGTAGATGCGGCCGCCGAGCCGACGGACGGGCAGCTCGCCGGAGGCCACTAACCGATAGGCTGCGGCCCGACTTATTCCCAGTAGCTGCGCTGCGCGGGGTACCGCGAGCAGTAGGGGAAGATCACTGAACACGTTGCTCTCCAAGATAATTCACCACCTTTCCACAATGTTGGACGGATTGTTCTTCGGATGACCGGCCCCTGTGGACTTGCGGGCTGCACTGTGGACAAAACCGCGCTGCTTCTGCTCCGTCGGGCTCGGTGACCGTGATGGTGCGAGAATGCGCGTCCTCGCACTCACCACACCACGGCACATTGGTAATGGGCGGGTCAGGTGGCTGTCGGAGATCAGCGAGACGTCGGGCCAGCACCCGAACTGGATCACGCGCCCCGTTCAGGTTCCGGATCAGAAGGTCGGTGAGATCAGCGGCCAGCCAGCCGCGCTCCAGGGCAGACTCGATGGCCGGTCGAAGACTGCGCGCGTCGTGGGTCCCGAGTTTCCACGCTCTGGTCACGGACTCCAGGACCGTTATCGCGGCGTCGCCCGGTTCGGATGGTGATTCGGTTGATGGGTTCAAGGGGTCCCGCTGTGGGACCCTCGGGGGGTGCCGCTTTGACACCGTCCCCGTCTCAGTGCGAGACGGCCCCCGTCCCGCTGCGGGACGGGGAGGTCCCGGATCGGGACCAGTTAAAAGGTGCGGCGCGCGAGGATGATTCAGGTAGTAACGGGTTGAACGGCGGGCCCCGGAGTCGTGAAATTGCGGACGCCGGCTCATGAACCCGCGCGTCTCCAGATGGCTCAGCGCACGCAAGATCGTGCTTCTGCCGGCACCGGATTCGGCCATGAGTGTGCGAATGGAGGGGTAGCACGAGAAGTTTTCGTCCGCCTTGTTTGCCAGCAGGACGAGAATGAACTTCGCGACCGGATGCGCGATGTCCAAGTCTTTCGCCCAAGCGAGCGCTTCCCAGCTCATTCTGAAGCGCTGATCGCGGACTGCCCGCCGGCAGCCGTCTCGGCAAGCCGCGCCTCACGGCGATCCGTCTCGCGTCGTTTCATGTCTAGAACGGTAAGCCGCTTAATGGCGCTATACGACGGTCAGGTGAATAAATTTTGTCGAATGTCGCTGCGACACACCCGATTACCGCTAAGTACCGGAACACAGTGAAACAACGTGAAATCGGCTGCTTCACAACGGCATCACTCGGGCGGGGCGGCGGCTGAGCCCGGGGGTCATCGTGGATGACTTCCTTCCTCTGCTTGACTCTGCGAATTTCGCATCGGCCGCAAAGGCTCGGAATGGGTTGGATGGCTCCGCCTTAGCCATCGATGAGTCGTGCCCGCCTGAGCGAGTCGAGCAAGCGCTGAGCGGCGCGCAGCGTCGGGGCATGCGCGGCGGCGTTCAACCGTCCTGAGTCCGCTTCAGCGGCCAACGACTCCAAAACAGTGCGGCACGCGCGGGGTGACTTCAGCACGATCTGAGCGGCCTCGGCTGGACTGGAATGGACCTCCTGTGTCTCGATCCGGACGCGTTCCACGATCCGCTCGATGGGTTTCTCGACCACCTCAACCCGCACCGAAACCGCGCCGTTCTTGGCGGCACGGCGCTCCTCGTAGGCCGCTCGCCGGCATTGTTGGGAGCACCAGATCGAGGGACGTCCGGGCTTGGGTGGCCAGGTGCTACTAGGCATCTCCGCGCTACATCGCGGGCATCGTTTCGCTGGCATGAAGTTGATGCTAAGGGATACCTCATTAGTTAGATACGGACGAAATTACGTTATCGTTTCGTGACCTGAGTGCAAGAGGTGTGATGTCCGGGGAAGTGGTGGAGTTAGGGTGACCTAAGTGTCGACGGGCGACTGTGCTTGCCGCTGGCAGGTTGCCGTGATCGAGGGAGAACATACAGCCGATGAATGATCGGCAAGAATTGGGGCGGTGTCGGTAACGTTTGTCACGCCATGAGTAATGAGGACGGTGCCAGCGTTCTCCCCGCGGAGACGCGTGCCCGCGTGCGTATCGACCAGCAACTGACCCAAGCGGGCTGGAAGGTCCAGGACAAAAAGGATCTCAATCTGTTCGCGGGACAGGGCATCGCTGTGCGGGAGGTCGTGATGAAGCCCGGGCACGGCCGGGTCGACTACCTGCTGTACGTGGAGAAGGCCGTGGTCGGCGTCATCGAGGCCAAACCAGTGGGTACGCCCCTGTCAGGCGTTGAGTGGCAGTCGGCCATGTATGCCGACGGGCTTCCGGCCGATGTGCGCCTCGCCGCCAAGGCCCGGGACGGCCGGCTGCCGTTCGTGTTCGAGGCATCGGGGGTGGAGACGCACTTCACCAACGGCTTCGATCCCGAGCCGCGGGCGCGTCTCATCTTCAACTTTCCCAAGCCGGCAACGTTGGCTCGCATTCTGCGTGATGCCGATGCCGCGCCGGAGCGCCCGACGTGGCGTGCCAAGGTCCGAAATCTCCCGTCCCTGGATGCAGACCCGCTGCGCCCAGCGCAGGTCGAAGCAATCAATGGAGTCGAGAAGAGCCTTGCCGCGCAGCACTTCGACCGATCATTGGTGCAGATGGCGACCGGGGCCGGCAAGACGTACACCGCGGTCACCGAGTCGTACCGGCTGCTCAAACACGGTGGCTTCAACAGGATTCTTTTCCTGGTCGACCGCAACAACCTGGCCGATCAGACGCTGGCGGAGCTCCAGAATTACCGCACGCCAGACGACGGTCGTCGCTTCACCGAGCTGTACAACGTGACCAAGCTGTCTAGCGCTGGGCTACTCGGGTCGAGCAAGATCGCGATCTCGACGATCCAGAGGGTCTACAAGTTCCTCAACGACGGTGAAGTCAGCGACGCCGACGACCCCAACCTCGATGACTTCACCCCCGATGCCCCGGTCACCGTGTCGTACTGCGAGGCACTTCCCCCGGAAACCTTTGATCTGGTCATCGTCGACGAGGCCCACCGAAGTATCTACGGGGTCTGGCGCGGCGTCCTTGAGTATTTCGACGCCCACGTCATCGGATTGACCGCCACGCCGGGCAAGCAGACCTTCGGGTTCTTCCGCCAGAATCTCGTCTCCGAATACACCTATCCCGAGTCCGTCGCTGACGGCGTCAACGTGGACTTCGACATCTACCGCATCCGCACCCAGATCAGCGAAGAGGGTTCTCGGATCGAAGCCGGGACGATCGTGCCGAAAGTCGATCGCCGTACGCGGCAGCAGAGACTCGAAATCCTCGATGAGGATCTGGATTACAGTGCCGCGCTCCTTGACCGCGCTGTGACCGCAACTGATCAGATCCGTACCGTTCTGGAAACTTTCCGCGACCGGCTGTTCACCGAGATCTTCCCGGGACGCTCCACCGTGCCGAAGACCTTGATCTTCGCCAAAGACGATAACCATGCAGAGGAGATCGTCACGCAGGTCCGCAAGGTGTTCGGCAAGGGCAACGACTTCGCCGCAAAGATCACCTACAACGTCCGCAACGCCAAAGAACAGCTCCAGGCTTTGCGGACGAGCCCGTCGCTGCGTATCGCGGTGACCGTCGACATGATCGCCACCGGAACCGACGTCAAACCGCTGGAGTGCGTGTTCTTTATGCGTGATGTGCGCTCCGCCCAGTACTTCGAGCAGATGAAGGGCCGTGGCGCGCGCACGATCACTTCGGCCGACTTCCAGGCGGTGACGCCAGACGCGGAAAACAAGACTCGGTTCGTCATTGTCGATGCGATCGGCGTGACCGAGCACCCCTTCGTAGAGCCACCGCTGAATCGGCAGAAGTCGGTCAGCCTCAAGAAGCTCCTGGACAAGGCTGCCGCCCTCACGCTTACCGAGGACGAAGCGGCAACTCTGGCGTCACGGCTGGCGAAACTCGAACTTGCGCTTACCGATGAGGAACGGCAGGAACTCGACGAGGTCGCCGGCCAACCTGTCCGCGACATCGTCAGGGCGCTCGTGGACGCTGTTGATCCGGCTACTGGATCGGCCGACGCGATCGAGCGGGCCATCGAGCCGATCGCGGCCAACCCTGAGCTGCGCAACCGCATACTCGAACTCCGCGCCGCCCATGATCGGGTTATCGACGAGGTCAGCAGCGACGAACTCGTCGAAGCCGGGGGAGTGGTCGATACGGATCGCGCCCGGTCGATCGTGGAGTCGTGGCGGGCCTATCTTGATGAGCATCGCGACGAAATCACCGCGATTCAGGTTGCTTATGAGGCCGGGGAGCATCGAATCGACTTTGCCTATATCCAGGGGCTCGCTGCCCGCATCGCTCGGCCGCCGCACAACTGGACGCCCGACATCATCTGGAACGCCTACGCCGCGATCGACGCGCCCAAGGTGCGGAACTGTGCCACGCACACCCTCACTGATCTCGTGCCACTGATCCGGTACACCATCGGCGCCGACGACGAACTCGTTCCCTACGCCGAGCGGGTGAACGAGAAGTACGCGGCTTGGTTGACGCAGCAGGAACAGGCTGGTGTGGTGTTCAACGACACCGAGCGCTGGTGGCTGGACCGCATGGTGTCGGTGATCGCCAACTCCGCCGGGATCCGCGCGGAAGACCTGGACGACGCGCCGTTCATCGAGCGTGGGGGAACCGATGGGGCGCTGCGGGATTTGGGGGATAGGGCCGGCGATCTTGTTGAAGAGTTGAATGCGGAGCTGACCGCATGAACTGGCAGGTCCGGCAGCTCGGTGAGATTGCGGAGACAGCCTTGGGCAAGATGCTCGACAAGGGGAAACAGAAGGGCCTGCCGCAGGTCCCTTATCTCCGCAACGTCAATGTTCAGTGGGGGCGTGTGGACACTGACGATTTGTTGACGATGGAACTTGCCGACGACGAACGAGAGCGTTTCGGTGTCAGCGCAGGTGACCTGCTTGTCTGCGAGGGCGGCGAGATTGGGCGCAGCGCCATTTGGCACGGTCAGGCCGATTACATTGCATACCAGAAGGCGTTGCATCGGATCCGACCCGGTAAGTCACTTGACGTCCGGTTTCTCCGTTACCTGCTGGAACACTATTCCCTCAACGGCACGCTCGCCGGGCTCGCCACCGGATCCACCATCGCCCACCTGCCCCAGCAGCAGCTTAGGCGGGTCCCGGTGCCTGTACCGCCACTTAATGAACAGTGTCGCATCGTCGATCTCATCGAAGACCACCTCTCTCGTCTCGAAGCAGGCCAGAGGTGGCTTTCGGTTGGAGAGCGCAAGCTTGAAGCGTTTTGGCTAGCTGCGCTGTCAGCCTCTAGGCGGGCTCTTGTCGGTGCACAGTTTAGGACGATTGGAGACGTTGCTGAGACGACGCTCGGCAAGATGCTCGACGCGAAGAGGCAGGTCGGCAGCCCCACTCCGTACCTCCGAAACATCAATGTGCGGTGGGGCGAGTTTGACCTGTCCGATGTCCAGCTCACGCCGCTCACTGACAGCGAAGTGCAGCGGTTCGACGTGCGACCAGGCGACGTGATGGCTTGCGAGGGCGGGGAGCCAGGTCGATGCGCTGTGTGGTGCCGCCCAGTGGGTGAGGTCGCGTTCCAGAAAGCGCTTCATCGCATCAGGGTGCGGAACCCTGGCGAAGTGCTCACAAGTTTCCTGGCGCTCATGCTGGAAGAAGCCATTCGATCAGGCCGCTGCAACCGCATGTTCACAGGGACGACCATAAAGCACCTGCCACAAGAGAAGCTTCGGGTGATCGAGATACCGGTCCCGGCGCTGCACACCCAGCGGCAAGCTGTGGACTGTCTTGCCGAACTCGTTGGAGCACAAGAGCGGCTTCGCGCCGCGCTTGCGAATGCCGCGGCGCGCATAGCTGCGATGCGTAGCTCTCTCCTGACCGCAGCCTTCTCCGGACGTTTGATCGCAGCCAAGTCCAGCTTGCCGTCAGCCGAGGAGCTCCACGCATGAGCCGTAAGCAAATCAAGCTGTTTCTCGTCCACGACACACCGAGCGGATTGACGACGGCTGAGATCACAAACTGGACGGGCGATGTTCTGTCGGCGAGTCGCTACGACCTGGCAAAACTCGTTAACCACGACGAGGCCCAGTGCACCGCAAGGCAAGTGCAGCGATGTGTCGGAGGGCACTGCGATTATCAGTGAAGCGTTATCGCTGGTGAGGGCAGAATTGTTCAAAACGTCGTGCTCTCAATCGTGGCGACGACTTACCAGAACATGGACCTAAGGAGGTACTTCCGATGATCAGGGAGATCGAACTCCGTCTCGTTGACGCGCCAGCCCCTAGTGGCGAGGTTACGGTGAAGGACCTCGCTGCCATTGCGACTGCCCTCCAGGAACTGACGACTCGAATCAGCCGCGACGTCATCAATATGCCCGGGCCCGGGCGCACAAAGCAGTTCATGGAGGAGCTCTCGCAACTGCGGCTTCATGCGGTTGAGCGTGGCAGCACCGTGCTCCGATTCAGCAAGGGCCCGACCGACAAACTCGACGTCGACCTGCCCGAACAAGCCGTAGCCGATGACCGCTTTTGGGAAATTGTGCGGGCCATGGGCGAGGATCGTCGCCCCGATTGGGCGACGGATCTCATCGCGGAAAGTGTCGGCAAGCTGGTCAACGCCATTCAAGCCGCGGCGCCGACGGTAATTCTCGGTGCCCCTTCGGGGCCCGACGTACGGATTGTCTCGTCGGCGGTGCACGTCGAAACGTGGACATCCACACGCGTTCACCGGGGAGGCATCATGACTGCCACCGGCCGACTGGAGAAAGTTGATCTACGATCACACGAGTTTCGTGTCCGCGACGACGTCGATCAAACCGTGGACCTCAAGCATGTCCAAAGCGATACCACCGCAGCACAACTGGTTGGCCAGTGGGTCGTTGCTCGGGGTGAGGCCGTGCTGCATGAATCGGGTCGGCTCGTCGTGCTGGACAATGCCAGCATCTCGCGTGTTGACGATCCGGCGGCCGAGCACATGGACCGCAGCGTTACGACCCTCGACGAGATCCTGGCCAGCGCCCCCGGACCAGACATCGACGGCGGGATCGACCTTACTGATGACGAATTTCAGGCATTTCTTGAGGCGGCGCGTTCGTGAATCAGGTAGCGGCGACGGTGGTCGATACCGACGTCTTCAGCCTGATGTACCTACGCCGGGCTAACAATGATTCGCGTGTCGCTGGTTGGCGCGAATACCTGACCGGTCGGCGTGTGCTCATTTCATTTCAGACCAGAGCTGAGGTGCTTGTGGGCGCGCGAAGCGCCCAGTGGGGTGGTCGACGGATGGCCGAAACGATCGAGATCCTTGACCGTACGCCCACGATCCGTCCTGATAACGAAGTGGTGGACGCGTATGCAGAGCTAGCTGCCGAGTGCCGCAGGATCGGACATGGCCTACAGGCCAGAGAGCACACCGGCGATCGGTGGGTAGCTGCCTGCGCCATCGCCAAGCGGCTTGATCTATTGGCCGGAGACGCGATCTACCAGGGCGCGCCAAACCTCGTCGTGCATAGCTGACCAGAAGGGCAAACCACTGTGTCTGATTCCCGGCGCCTGGTCGACAAACTCTGGGCGTACTGCAATGTGCTGCGCGACGACGGTGTTGGTGTCATCGAGTACACCGAACAACTCACCTACCTGTTGTTCCTGAAGATGGCACACGAGCGGGCGACCAGAAAGCTCAACCCGCAGCAGATCGTTCCCGACGAATACTCCTGGCAGAAGCTGCTTGACGCCGAAGGAACCGACCTCGAAGTCCAATACACGAAGATCCTCGTCGGATTGGCACAACAGCCGGGCACCCTTGGCACGATTTTCCGCAAGGCGCAGAACAGAATTCAGGACCCGGCGAAGCTCAAACGCCTCATCGTGGATTTGATCGACAAAGAGAACTGGTCCGCTTCGGGCACAGATCTCAAAGGCGACGCGTACGAGGCGCTGCTCTCTAAGGGCGCCTCCGACAAGGGGTCGGGCGCCGGCCAGTACTTCACCCCCCGTGACCTCATCCGGGCGATCGTCGACGTCATCGATCCCACACCTGCCGACGAGGTCGTCGATCCGGCCTGTGGTACTGGTGGCTTCCTCCTCGTCGCCCATGAACACGCCGTGCAAGGGGCCGAGAACCTCACCCCGACGAAGCGCAAACACCTGCGCGATGATTTCGTCACCGGATACGAACTCGTCGACGCAACAGCGCGACTGGCGGCGATGAACCTGCTGCTCCATGGCATCGGAACCGCCGACGGCGACTCACTGATCGAGGTTCGTGACGCACTCATCTCTGACCCGGGCCGGCGCTGGTCGGTAGTGCTGACCAACCCGCCGTTCGGCCGCAAGTCGTCGTTGACGATGGTCGGTGCCGATGGTCGGGAGGTGCGCGAGGACGTCGAGATCGAACGGCAGGACTTCGTCGTCACGACCAGCAACAAGCAGCTCAATTTCCTGCAGCACATCATGACCATTCTCGACATCAACGGTCGCGCTGCCGTCGTCCTTCCAGACAACGTCCTCTTCGAGGGCGGCGCGGGCGAGACGTTGCGACGAAAGCTGCTGGCCGACTTCGACCTACATACGATCCTTCGCTTGCCCACTGGCATCTTCTACGCCCAAGGTGTGAAGGCCAACGTCCTCTTTTTCGACAGGAAGCCGGCCTCCGAGCAGCCGTGGACTACGAAGCTCTGGGTCTACGACCTACGCACCAACCAGCACTTCACCCTCAAGCAGAACCCTTTGCGCCGCCATCACCTCGACGAGTTCGTCGACTTCTACCTCAGCGGAAAGCCTCGCGACGAGCGTGTCGAGTCGGAGAGATGGAAATCGTTCACCTACAAGGAACTGATCGCGCGCGACAAGGTCAACCTCGACATCACCTGGCTACGTGACGAGTCGCTCGACGACGCCGATCACCTCCCAGCGCCCGAGGTCATCGCCAGAGAGATCGTCGAAGACCTCACTGCCGCACTTGCGGAGTTCGAGGCGGTCGCGGCAGCCCTGGAAGCCGCAGCGAACGGATCCGCTGACCTGACCTGATTGCGTTGACTAGGGCGCTGTGTCCACGGCGACGTCGGACCTTCGCCGTACCCTGGGTCAACGTTTGCTCTCGACATGCCGAAACGATCCAACGAGTTTCAGCGTCTAGTGGCGATGCTGACCATGCTCAAGAGTGGCGGCGCGACCGTGCACGAATCAGTCGAAGTGATGGAGATTGCCTCGCAAGAACGCCGCGAGGTCGACGTCATAGCCTTCGGGAAGGTCGCTGGCCATCAGAGCGCCGTTTCATTGAATGCCGCGACTGGAAGCGCCCGCAGAACGTCCAGTGGGTAGAGCAAGCTCGTACGAAGTTCGATGATTTAGGCGCGAACGTGAAGATTCTCGTGTCGTCGAGCGGATTTACGAAGACGGCGCTGGCGAAAGCTGCTCGCTTAGGAATCAAGACGATCACGACCGGTGAAGTCACGCCCGAGTTCGTTGGAAAAGTTGTCAACAGTGCTGATAGCGCCGAATATTGGCATTGGGTCACCCTCGTGCAGCAGGCAATCGTCGTCATCACTCGCGACGGTTTAACCCAGCAGCAAGAGCTTCCCGGAAACGTTCCGGTTTTGTATCCCGATGGATCAGAAGCTTCGATGTTCGAAGACCTCGTAAACCATGTCATGCGACAGCACACATGGGCTCACGACCAGTGGGAGGAGGTTGCGCGCAAAGGGGAGGGGCTATACGGCAAAGGCAAACTGAAGTACGTCGCAACAGCCGATGGCCCGGAGCCGAGATCCAACGGCCAGATGGTGTATGTCAAAGGGATCTCGCACGTGACGGGCCAGGAAGAACTGTTCGAGATCGCCAATGTCATAGTCACTTTCGAGGCTAAATGGGCCGTGGCGGACGTGCCTCTATCCCACGGTGAATACGACGGAACGTACTTCTCCACGGGCACAGCGCCCTTAGGTGACCACAACACAGTGCAGTTGGTCTACACAGAAACTCCCGAAGGCGAATTCGACGTAATCGGCCGCCTCGACGGCACCCTCGACACACTTGGAATCCAGATCCCAGCCGAGGCCGCTGATCCCGCGACTGATATGCCTGAGTCGGCCACCCAAGGCGGGTAGGTTGAGCCGCGCTCAGCGCGCCAGCATCTATGGCGGCAACCGCAGCCGATCCCGCGGTTGTCGGTGGCGATTGGCAGAATTTCCTGGGTGAGCTCTAGTACGCCGCGGTGCCGCATCGTCTACGACGACGAGTTTCGCTCTGATTTTGCGGAAGGGTTGCGACGCGACCCCTCGACGGAAGCGATGCAGCGAGGGTTCGAGGAACTCGCCGACACGCTAGGCAAGTTGGTGGACCGCCCCGATGAAGTGGCACTCGTCGTGGCAGTCAGTTTGGCCTCGGCCGTGCAACGCAGGCAGGACGCGTGCGCGACCTACGGACATCCTTCCCGTGGGATCAGCAGTCCCACCAGTTAGCTGTCCATCAGGGGCCACCCCACGCCCCGACGGCACTTGAGCAGTTGTCAGGGTCCGTAGCAACAACTAGGCGTCAAAGTTCGCGAGGTTCATGGCGAGATCAGCTCGAGGCGCGGGAAGAACGACCGATAGCGCCGGGGATCGCGCGTCAAGAGCGCACGGCCGGTCACGGCGGCGTGGGCACCAATGTAGAAATCCGGTAGCGGCGAACGCTTTTGGCCTTGCCGCCGCCGATATTCGAGGAAGCATTTGCCGGCCAGAAACGCCGCTTCCCAGGGCAGGTCCTCGCGCTCCAGCTCTGTTGGCAATGCCCGCTGGAGTTCCTCGATCCGCTCAAAGCCGATCGAGATCTCGCTGTAGATGATCGGATTGATCAGCGTTGGCCCACGGTCGAGGGCATCGGCAAGCTGCGTCTCAGACCAGTCGCACCAGCGGGGGTCCTCGGTGAACAGGTCGAGCAGCACGTTGGAGTCGACAAGCGTTCCGGCCACCAGCGAACTATGCATTGCCGCGCGTCAGTGCCATGATCTCGTCGGTGCTCATCGCAACTGTGGCACGGCCGCGCATCCGACGTGCGATCGCCTTGCCCCGGGTGGTCTTCTTGCGCACCAGCCGGGCACCGTGTTGGTCAAGTTCGAACTCGACCTCAGAACCCGGCTCAATGCCGAGCTTGCGCCGCACCGCGAGCGGAATAGTCACCTGGCCTTTGCTCGTCACCCGCATACCAGTCAGCCTATCAGCCGGTAATACCGCTAAGTAATACCAAGCCGAGCACCAGGTGCTACGGCGCTCTTGCGGGGGACGCCGATAGCCAGCGCGAAACGCGCAGCCTCGCGTGGGCCATAACAGCGAGTCTGCGACCGTGCATTCCCGCAAGTCTTGGATGAAGTGTCGGTGGGCTTGCTTAGGCTCTGACCGTGGAGTACGAGGCGATCAATTCGTTGCGGGAGCGCCACCCGGCTTGGCGGCTGCTTCGTGCCGGCAATGCCACGCTGATCCTGTCCTTCCTCGGGGGGTTTTTCGTCGAGGACAACCGAGGCGCCTGCCCAGCGAGTCAGGTCGCGACCGCCCTGGACGACTACGTGTACGCCCTGAACACGGAGATTCCCACCGAGAACGGTCAGCAACGCTTTCCGAGGGACGCTCGGTCCTATCTGGAGGACTGGGCGGCCACTGACGCGGCGTATTTGCGACGGTTTTACCCGGCGGGCGACGACGAAGTCCATTACGAGGTGACTCCGGCGTTCGAGAAGGCCTACGCGTGGGTCATGGGCCTTAAAGGCAGGTCCTTTGTCGGAACCGAGTCCAGGCTGCACACGGTGGTCGAGCTGCTGCGCCAGATCGTGCACGGAACCGAAGTCGAACCCGATGTCCGGCTGGCCGAATTACGGCGCCGCCGAAACGAACTCGACGCCGAGATCGCCGCCGTCGAGGCCGGGGTTGTTCAGGTGCTGGACGCGACCGGAGTCCGTGACCGCTACCAACAGCTGGCCACAACCGCGCGGGAACTGCTCTCGGACTTTCGCGAGGTCGAAGAAAACTTCCGGCTCCTCGACCGGGCCGCGCGAGAAAAGATCGCGGCCTGGGATGGGTCCAAGGGTGAACTGCTCGCCGAGCTGGTCGGAAGCCGCTCCCAGATCGCTGGATCCGACCAAGGCCGCAGCTTCCAGGCGTTCTACGACTTCCTTCTCTCCGAGACGCGCCAAGCCGAGCTGGCCGAACTTCTGGCCAAGGTTTGCACCCTCGAGACCATCGAAGCCGACCATCGGATTCGCGGTATTCACCACGACTGGTCCGAAGCCGCCGACCGGGCGCAGCGCACCGTCCGGCAGATATCCGAACAACTGCGCCGCTTCCTCGACGACCAGATTTGGCTGGAGAACCGGCGTGTCCTCAATTTGGTTCGGGCAGTGGAAAGTTCAGCGCTGGAACTGCGCGACAACCCGCCGCCCTTCGGGCTCGAGCTGGATCAGCCGGGCATCGAGATTGCCCTTCCCTTCGAGCGCCCGCTCTACCAGGTGCCCGCAGCGGTCGCGGTCGAGAGCACCATCCCACCGGCGAGCGAGGAGATCGACACCGACCTGCTCTTCGCGCAGACCTTCATCGACCAAGCACGCCTGATGGAGACCATCCGCGATGTTCTGCCGGAGAATTCTTCGGCGCTGCTATCCGACATCATCGCGGCACACCCCATCGAGCAGGGTGCGGCAGAGATCGTCGGCTACCTGGCACTCAACGACGAGGAGGTGAGCGTCGAGATGGACGACACCGATGAGACTCTCCTGGAATACTGCGACCCCGCCGACCCGGAAATCGCCAAGCGAGCGAGACTGCCGAAAGTGACGGTGCGACGACGATGAGCAACGAGCATGCCACCGCCAGCGCCATCATCCGGCTGATGCAAGGAGTCGTCTACCGCGAGTCGGACGAGGACACCTGGCTGACACTGGAACGCTTGGGTGCCGGCGTGCGAGACCATTTCGCCACCATAGGTGTCGACGTGGTAGTCGATGACGCCGAAGGCTATGCCTTCCTTCGGTCCCGGCCATCCGAAGATGGCGACGATGCGCTCCCGCGGCTGGTGCGCAGGCGAGCACTGACGTACAACGTCAGCCTGCTACTGGTGCTGCTACGCAAGCGGCTCGTCGAGTTCGAGACGACCGGCAGTGAGGGCCGACTGGTTCTGACCACCGACCAGATCGTCGAGATGCTGCGACTGTTCCAGGCCGAGTCCAGCAACGACGCACGAGTCGTGGACCAGGCGGAGACGACGATCAAGAAGGCCGCCGAACTCGGCTTCCTACGCCCATTGCGCGGTCAACGCGACCATTGGGAAGTTCGGCGAATCCTCAAGGCCTACGTCGACGCCCAGACCCTGTCGGACTTTGCGACCAAGCTGCGTGAGTATGCCGGAGCGGTGACCAGTGATGAGTGAAACACCTTCTGCCACAGCCGCGCTCGGGGACACCCGACGGGTCGGTTACCGTCTGCAGCACGCGGAGGTGTTGAATTGGGGTACGTTCGACACCCAGGTGTGGCGGTTCAGCCCTGCCACCGATACCGCGCTGCTCACCGGTGATATCGGCTCGGGCAAGTCGACGATCGTCGACGCACTCACCACACTGTTGGTGCCGTCCCACAAGGCCGCCTACAACAAGGCCGCCGGCGCCGAGGCCAGGGAACGCACCCTGCGCTCCTACGTTGAAGGCCACTACAAGTCGGAGCGGAACGAGGCCACCGGAAAATCCCGCGCCAAGGGACTGCGCGAGAACCGGGGCACGTACTCGGTGATCCTCGGAGTTTTCACCAACCATGGCTATGACGAGACGGTCACCCTGGCCCAGGTCTTCCAGCAGCGCGAGAGCACCGGCCAGCCCCACCGCTTCTTCGTCGTCGCGACAAAGCAACTGTCTATCGCGACGGACTTCGCCGACTTCGGTTCCGACCTGCGTGATCTTCGCAAGCGGCTGCGGGCCGCCGGAGCAGACATCTTCGACGAATTCCCCAAGTACGCAACCTCGTTGCGTCGCCTGCTTGGAATTCGATCGGAGCAGGCCCTCGAGCTGTTCCACCAGACGGTCTCGCTGAAGTCCGTCGGCAACCTCAACGATTTCGTGCGCGACCACATGCTCGAACCGAGCGATTCGACCGAGCGCGTACGCGACATCATCGCCCATTTCGACGATCTGACCAAGGCTCACGACGCCGTCAAGCGGGCGCGCGAGCAACTCGAGGCACTCGAGCCCGTCGTAGCGACAACGGCGAAGTACGACGATGCCCAGACGCAGCGCGACGCCCGGGAGCGCGAGCGATCCGCCGTCCGGCTTTTCATCGCAGAGCTTCGGTCAAATCTGCTGGCCGGCGAAATTTCGCAGTTGGAAACCGAGGGCGCGGCCCTATGGCGCGAGCAGGACAGCGCCAAAGCCCGGCAGCAGATGCTCACGCGCGAACGCGAATCCCTCATCGAGGAGCGTGCAAAAGCGGGCGGCGATCGCATCGGCGAGCTGGAACGACTGGCGCGCGAGGCGCGGGATCAGGCCGAAACACGGCGTCGCGCAAGGACTTTGTTCGACGTCGCCGTCGCCACCGCGGGACTGGGAGAGATCGCCGGCAGCGCGGAGTTCGCAGCCCTATCCGCTCTGGTTTCCACCGAGCGTCCCCGGCTGGCAGCCGAAAAACGAGACCTCGATACGGCCTGCGCCGACGCGATCGGGAGAGAGAAGGAGCTGCAACGCAAGTGCGATCACATCGCGCAGGAGCTCACGAGCCTGCAGCAGCGCACCAGCAACCTGCCCGTCGAGCAGGTTGAGGTGCGCGCCGAGCTGTGCGCGGCCCTCGGGCTGACACCGGACGATCTTCCTTACGCGGGTGAGCTTCTCGATGTTTTCGACGAGCACGCCCAGTGGCGGGGAGCCGCCGAACGCGTGTTGCGCGGGTTTGCCCTCTCACTGCTGGTGCCACCGCAGCACTACGACGCCGTCGCCGGATGGGTTAACGGTCGACGGCTGACGTTTCACGGCAGCGGCGGAAAGGTGACCGGAGCCAAGCTGGTCTACGAAAGAGTTGCGCGGCAACGTGTTCGCCTACAGCGCTCGGAGCATGACGGGCTGCTGCTCGCGGACTGTATCGACGTCAAGGACGGGCAGTTCCGCGAGTACCTCATCAACGAACTCACGAAACGAGCCGACTTCCGTTGCGCGGCGAGCCTTGAGGAGTTCGGCAGCCAGCGGCGCGCCGTTACCCGCGAGGGCCAGGTGCGCTCCGGTGAGCGCCACGAGAAGGACGATCGCTATCGCATCGACGACCCGCGTCGTTGGGTTCTCGGCTGGGCCAACGAACGAAAGATCGCCGCGCTGCGCGCTGAGCTCGCCGAGCTGGAAGCCGAGCGCGATGCGACCGCATGCGAGCAGGCCAGGCTCAGCGGATTGCGGGAAGCGCTGCAAGAACGGCTGGATGCGCTTCTCCGGCTTGAGGGATTCCGCGACTGGGCCGACATCGACGTTGACGAGGCGCAGTCGCGCGCCAGCGACCTCGAAGCCGAACGGGTTCGGCTGCAGGCCGGATCGTCGCGTTTGGAGGAGATCGCCCGAGCGCTCGAGGACAACGCCAAACAAGCTGAGGCGGTAGCGAATTCGATTGAGCAACTAACGGGCAGGCTGGCCACCACCGCCGCGAGGGCCAAGCAAGCAGAACTGGACAAGAATCGCGACGACGAACTCGTCGCGAACCAGCCGCACGGAGCGCTGGCAGCCGCCCGCGAATCGTACCCAGCCCTCGACGAGCGCCTGGGAAAGAACCGTCCGAAGCGGGCAGCGGAGTGTGCCGAGACCGAGAACGCACTGGCCGCGGATCTGCATCAACGTATCGACCGGCTTAACAAAGAACTTGGCGGCTATGCCCAGAGCCTGATCCAGTCCATGCTCAAGGTCTTGACCCGGTGGCCGGAGCTTCGCGGCGACATGGACGCCAACGTCGATGCGCGCCAAGAGTTTCTGGCCTACCGCGACCGCATCGCGACCGACGATCTCCCGCGGTTCGAGAGCGAGTTCAAGGAACAGCTCAACAAGAACGCCATCCAGGAGCTGGCCGGGTTCAACAACTGGCTACACCGGCAAGCCTCGGTGATCGACGAGCGCGTCGAGCGGATCAACGAGGCGCTCGGGGCGGTGCCCTACAACCCGGGCCGCTTCATCCGGTTGGAAAAGGAGCCCACCAACAACCAGGACGTGGCGCAGTTCCGTTCGGACTTGCGCAACCTGACCAACGACAGTCTCGCGCTCGACGGCGACCAGTACTCCGAGCAGCGCTTCCTCGACGTCAAGCGGATCATCGAGCGCTTCCGCGGTCGCGATGGCTACGCCGAATCGGACAAGAACTGGACCCGACGGGTTACCGACGTGCGTAACTGGTTCGTATTCTCCGCCTCCGAGCGCGACGTGGAAACCGGCGCCGAATGGGAGCATTACAGCGACTCTGACGGCAAGTCCGGCGGCCAGAAGGAAAAGCTCGCCTACACGATCCTGGCGGCGTCGCTCGCCTATCAATTCGGGCTGGAGTGGGGTGCGCAGCGGTCACGAGACTTCCGGTTCGCGGTCATCGACGAGGCATTCGGGCGCGGCTCGGACGTCTCGACACGTTACGCACTGGATCTTTTTGCGACGCTTGGGCTGCAACTTCTCATCGTCACGCCGCTGCAGAAGGTTCACGTCATCGAGCCGTACGTGAAGGCGATCGGATTCGTCGACAATCCGACTGGAACATTCTCTCGCCTCCAGACGATGACGATCGAGGAGTACCGGACACGACGGGACGGACGACGGCCATGAGCGCCGGGTGGACCACGCCAAACGACATTGCCGCCAGGGTCAGACGCCGGTGGGACGACGGATCGCTGTTACGTGCCTACGCCAACGGTGATCGGTTTGATCCGATCGAAGTCGCGCTTCGCGGCCCCAAACCGTCGCAAGTCGGCGACGATCTTGCCGCCGCCCGCGAGTGGGTGGGCGCTCTGGATGCCGGCCGTCGCGACGACAGCCGATACACCTTGCAGTGGCAATCGATCGGAGGCCGACAGATTGGCCGTAACCGGCTGCCCGTCCGCGCGGTGGTGTCGATGGACCAGGCCTGGGCGCTGTTGGGCGTGACGACGTTGGTTCGCTGTTTCGACGAGCTTTTGGTTCTCGCACAACAACATCCGCAAGTTCGGAAGTGGATAGTTGACAATCCGCATCGTGCGCTGGCGCTGGCGCACGAAATGCCACAGCTGATCGCTGCCTACACTTGGCTGGACACTCACCGCAATTCGAACCGGTATCTCCGTGAGATCAGTGCACCCGGCGTCGATACCAAATTCGCTGAAAGGCACCGACCGGTCCTGGCAGCGATGCTTGCCGTTTCCTCGACAGCCACGGGATTCCTGGCCGGCATTGGCCTGAGATGCAAGCCGGGATTGGTTCGGTTGCGGCCCGCGCCTTCGTTGGGCCTGCCGCCCCCGCTCACCGAGCTGGCGGTGCGTTCCGAGGAGTTGGCGCAACTCGCGGTGCAACCACGCGCAGCGGTAATCATCGAAAACGAGATCAGCTATCTGTCCGTCGACGTCCCGGAACACGGTGTCGTGGTCTGGGGGAAGGGTTTCGAGGTCGACAGCGTTGGTCGACTGCCATGGCTGGCGGAAGCCGAGGTGCTGTACTGGGGAGACATCGACACCCACGGATTCGCCATACTCGACCGGCTACGGGCGTGGCTCCCGCAAGCGCGCTCAGTGCTCATGGACCGTGAAACGCTGCTCGCGCACCGCGACCGTTGGGTGACCGAAGACCGTCCGGCCACGTCCGTTCTCACCCGCCTGACGCCCGACGAGCAGGACCTCTACTCGGAACTGGTCGAGGACGCGTTGGGTGAACGCGTGCGTCTCGAACAGGAGCGAATCGACTGGCAGTGGACTATACATCGGCTATCAGGTGTTATCAGCGCGGGGATTTGATGAACGGTCGTCGAATTGTCGTTGCACGTGATGTGCCTGTAGCCGCGTCCCAAGTTCGGTGTATGACCTAAGAGTGGCCCAGATGGTGGAATGTGATGTGGGACAGGCCCACCGCCGCCGCGCGGTCGAAACGCTGGACGAGATGAACTCGCGACAACATGGTACAAACGCGCCGTCGAACCCATCCGTCGCCGGGATGCCGACCTGCCATTGAGATGGCGTTATGGGTGCGGGAGCGTTACGCAAGCTTAGAAGGGGTGATGATGTTCGGCGACACTGGTTCACACCAGGGGAAGCCCTACCGCCCGCCTAAACACGCCCAGGATCGGGCCGATCGACTATCGCGAGAACAACCGGCGGCGCAATGCAGCTGCGCTACATAAGTGTCCCGGCGTTGATCGCTGAGGCCGGTGGGGATCCGTGGGCGATCAACCAGAGCCTGCAAGCTGGTCAGCCGTTGCAGATTTCCCATCTAGCCGAAGCCTTTCACGCTGCGGGCAGATGCACCGCCGAGGCCGACGCCGCGTTCGAGCAAGCCCGGCGCCGGTTCGATGGGGCCTGGAATCATCAGAACGGTGACCACCCGATCAATGATTCTGCAGAAGTTCAGCGGACCGTCCAGTCGCTCGGTGCGCAGTCGCTGCAGTTGCCGAAGATCGGAGCCGACCTCGAAAACATTGCCGCCGCGTTGGCCGAGGCGCAGAAAAGCGCTGCTGGCCAGATCGCCGCGCTGGAGGCCCAATTGGGGCGGCTCGATGAATTGATTGGTCAGGCCGTCGAGATGGAAAAAGACATCCACCTCAGCGCTGCGGACAGGGACGCCCTCGATACGTTTGTCAACGCTTGTGAAGACGACGCGATCCGCGACACTAAGGCCGCTGTGGGCCAGCTAGAGGCGACTCGCAATGGCTACTCGGCCACATTGCAGAACTCATTGTCCAGTTTGCGCGCCGACGGCTACGACCCCGCAAGTATCCAGGCGGTCGAGGGTCCGCAGTCGCCGGTGCCGGTACTGCCGGATGACCCTCAACAGTTTGCGCAAGCATGGAACGCTCTCACCCCAGAGCAAAAGGACGCCGAGTACCACCAGAATCCGTTTATTGGCAGCCATCCTGGAATGCCGTGGGACCCGCCAGATCATCTCGGCAAAGACCACTACAATCGGCTGCACCTGTCAGACTTGCAACAGCACACCCAGGCCGATGTCGACCGAATGCAGCAGCGCGTCAACCAACTCCTCAATGGGCTATACATGGGTGACCACAGCCAGTCGACCACCGACGAACTCAACGCCCTAAGGCCTCAATTGCTCGCGGCCCGACACACCCCGGAGGGCTACAAGACTGTGCAGGCCACCCTGAACCGCAACGACGGTGTAAAGCGCTACCTCGGCCTCATCGATGACAAAGGTCACGCGGCAGTAGCCATCGGGAACCCCGACTATGCCACGCGCAATGCCATCTTGGTGCCCGGCACCGGCCAAGACCTCTCAGCCTTTGAAGGCAGCGATTCCAAATCTCTGGCCATGTTCCGCGCCGCGCTGCGCGCCGACCCCAGCCTCAACCCGAGCGATGTCGCGGTCACGACGTGGATGGGCTACGACCGGCCGATGAATCTTTTCGAGGCCGCATCCCCCGATCGGGCCCGCGCCGGTGCAGAGGCGCTCGATTCGTTCGAAAGCGGAATGCGGGCCTCCCATGTCGGTGGGCCGTCGATCGACACTGTGATCGGGCACAGCTACGGCTCAACGGAGGTCGGCGCAGCCGCGACAGGCGGGCACCATCTCGACGTCAATAACGTCATCGCGGTCGGCAGTCCCGGGATGCTCTCGCACCATGCCGGCGACTTGAATCTTGATGCCGGTGCCACCGTTTACGGCATGAGGGCGCGTAACGACATCATCGAAATGGTCACCGACCTGACCCTCGGTCATGACCCTGCGGCGTCGGAGTTTGGCGGGACACGGTTGGTGGCGGCGCCGGGCCCCAGCAGCGATCCGGTTGGATTGACGCCTAGCGTCGCGGCCCATAGCAGCTACTGGGATTACGACAACCCGGCGCTGCGTAACATGGGCGCCGTTATCGCTGGCGTTCCGGCTCCCCAAGTCATTCCAAACGAGGGGGGACGTTAGGCGCAATGAACCATCTGCACCGGCCATCTAGACTGCGCATCCTCACTGCTCTGTTGATCGCGATGTTGGTCGGTGCTTGCAGTCACGGCAGCCCGCTCGGGCCGCCCACACCTACAGGCGCCACCGTCCTTGGAGGCACACCCATGGAGTCAGCACCGGCACCGCCACCGGGATGGAAGTTGCAACCCGTAGTGCCCGAAACCCAGCAGCAAGCCCAAGACGCGCTGATTGGATACCTCACGAAGACCCTACAGAACCTTCCCCCGGGAACAACTATTGACGCCACCCGCTATAGCGGTGGAGCCAACACCGTCCCGTGCAAAGATGTCATCAGCGGTACGCCGCCCTTAGAGCTATCCACGGTCGGCGACCTCAAGCCTCCTCCCGGCGCCGACGTGGATGCCATAATTGCGAAGACCGGCGACATCTGGAAAAGCTGGGGCTGGTACGTCTTCGAACGAGACGGCTTCTACAAGCCCAACCGGTTTGGATATTCCCCTGACGGCTACAGCTTGAGCATCGAAGCGACATCCCGACCGGGCTACCCGCCCACTCTCGGGGGAGTATCACCTTGCTTTCCCCCCGATGTTCCGAATGATCGCAGCCCCTTTCCTATGATTCTCACTGCGTGATGACGCTGGGCAACCGTAATGGACAACCGATAGAACACTATCCACTGAAGTTGACGACCTACCGCCGAAAGTCCGTCGACTCGTGTCGGCGAAAGTGTCACTGGCGCAGGCTGAATCGCGCTGTCGGGCAACCTGTCAGCGGTCGTCGGGCAGATTGACAACCTTTCACTTTGGGCATCAGTCGAAGTCTCGAGGACTTCCCGTGGGACATGGGCATCCAGATCGTATGGGGCTGGCATGAGCCGGCGCTCAATCCGTAACTCCCGCTACCCACTCAGGCGTCGATGACCACCCGATCGCTTTTCGCTCGCGAAACGCAGACCAGCATTTCGTTCTGGCCCTCCGCGGCGCGCCCCCGACGATCAACCTCGCCGGCCAGCACCTTGACTTTGCAGGTCCCGCAGAACCCTTGCTGGCACGAATATGCCGTCGCCGGATCGCGATCGAGCATGACGCCCAGCGCCGACCGGTTGGCGGGCACGTCCAGCACCCGCCGTGAGCGTGCCAGTTCCAGCTGAAACGGAACACCGTCGACCACGGGCGGGGGACCGAACCGCTCATAGTGCAAGGGCGCGTTAGCGTATCGGCCCCGCGCTACCCGCACGGACTCCAGCATCCCGCTCGGCCCGCACACATACACCGCCGTCGTCGGCCCGGCTTCAGCCAGCAGGTCCTCGGCGGTGGGGAAGCAGCCGCGCTCGTCGTCGGCCCACACGGTCACCCGATCCGGCGCCACCGCCACCACTTCGTCCAGCAACGGCATGTAGCCCCGGCTCCGGCCGGCATATACTGCGCGCCAGTCGATTCCATGCTGATGGGCCAGCCGGATCATCGGCAGGATCGGGGTCACCCCGATGCCGCCGATGACGAACAACACGTCCCGTTCGTCGGTGACGAGGTAGAACGCGTTGCGTGGGCCGTCGAACATCAGCGTGTCGCCCTCGGCGAACGCCTCATGCATCTCTATCGAACCGCCTCCGCCGTCGGCGATCCGGCGCACGGCGATGCGGTAGTCGGTACGCCGCCCTGGCGGACCGCACAGTGAATACTGCCGGCGGCGCCCCGACGGCAGCCGGACGTCGATGTGCGCTCCGGGGGTCCAGGATGGCAACAGCCCGCCGTCACGGTCGGCCAACGTCAACGCAACCACGTCGGGGGCAATCAATTCACATTTGGCCACCACGGCGGCAGTGGTCCGCCGTACCGGCACTATCTGCGATGGCGACCACCGCGACGCCGAGGCAAAGCCGCCGAAAAGGGCACCCACGCCGCATAATGCGGTCAGCATGCGATCGCGCCGGCGGCGACCATACAGGTCGGCGGGCCTGCTGCTCCAAATAGTCTGCGCCACAACAAACTCCCTATGTCTGCCGAATGTCGAAGCGCGCGAACAGCCGAACCAGCGACGGACTGATGCGGCGCAGCGCATACCCGAGCCGAGACTCGGCCGCGACGGGTAACACCGCCGGGCCGGTTCGCACCGCCCTGACAATGGCTTTGGCGGTGGCCTCCGGAGTGTAGTTGCGCCGCCGGTACGCGGCGTCGGCCCTGGCGCGGGCGCGCTTCTGCTGCTTGGCGGTCAGCCCCGCATAGACCGTGCTCTTGGCGATGTTGGTGTTGACGAAACCCGGGCACACCGCCGTGACCGTGATGCCCTCATCGGCGAAGTCGGCGCGCATCGATTCGCTCAGCGCGAGCACCGCCGCCTTCGTGGTGCCGTAGGCGACCATCGATTTTGACGGCACATACGCCGCCGCCGAGGCCACATTGATGATCGTGCCCCCCTGACCGCGCTCGACCATCTGCGCTCCGAATGCTCGGCTGCCGTTGATGACGCCGCGAACATTGACCCCGATGATGGTGTCCCAGTGCTCCGGCGTGGTCTCCAGAAACCGGCCGGCCATTCCGATGCCTGCGTTGTTGATCAGGATGTCGACCACACCGTGCTTGTTACGCACTTGTGCGGCAAGGTCGTTCATCGCGACTTCGTCGCTGACGTCGGCCTGGTAGACCGCGGCCTCGGCGCCGGCGGCCCGCACGGCCTCCGCGGTGTCGTTGGCACCGGCCAGATCTCGGTCGACGATCACCACGGCATGCGCACCCTGACGGGCCAACTCCACTGCGGTGGCCCGGCCGATCCCGGCACCCGCCCCGGTGACCAACGCGAGTGTGCCTGGCACAGAGCGCGGTTGGGTGGACTCACCCGCCGGGGCCACGCCTTCGGTGATCATGTCGACCCACTCGCCGGTGAGCCGCGCGATGACGTCGGGACGCGAGGTCACCACCCAGTGGCTGCCCTCGATCGGTACGACCCTGCCCTCGGCCGGAATAGAACCGGTGAAACGCTGCAGGGCCGGTGTCACGAAATAGTCCTGACGGGCTACCAGCACCTGCACCGGGACGCGGGCCTGCGGCAGTTGCGCCGGCGGTGCCATAAGCGGTGCGGGCATGTTGGCGCGGTACAGGTTGAGCCCGTTGAGGTAGTCGTCGAGCGACCGGGGCGACGCGTCACGCCGGCTGCGGGTGCTTGATCGGCCGATACGTTCAACGGCCTCAAACACTTTCACCTGCGCCCGGGACCGGATCGCTATCTCCGGCGCAACCGGACACAGGAAGAACCAGATGTAGGAGGAAGCCAGGATCTGTCGGGCGACGTCG